>NZ_JAMSHN010000001.1:0-4811868 GCF_040147015.1 Halomonas sp. SCS19 | reverse complement strand
CTGGCGGATCAGTTCGCCATTGTCGTTACCGATAGCGATGGCGATACGGCTTCGACCCGCCTGACCATCGACGTCAATGACGATGTGCCGACGGCACGTGACGACAGCGACACCATTGCCGAGGAGACCGCTTCCGTTTCCGGCAATGTGCTGGCCAACGACACCACCGGCGCCGACACCACCGATGCCGATCCGGCCAGCGTAGCGCTGGACGCACCGACGGGCGCAGGCAATTACGGCACCCTGACGCTCAACAGCGACGGCAGCTACACCTACCAGCTCGACAACGACGATCCGCGGGTGCAGGCGCTCAGCGGCGAGGAAGAGCTGACCGAGACCTTTGCCTACACCCTGACCGACGCCGACGGGGACACCTCACCGGCGACGCTGACCATCACCGTGACCGGCACCGACGACGGCGTCAGCCTCTCGGGGCTGGCTACCGGGGGCAGTGACGTATCGGTGAGTGAAGCCAATCTGGAGCAAGGTTCTGCCCCGAGCGAGGACGCGCTGACCAAGCCCGGTAATTTCACCTTTACCAGCGCCGATGGCGTGCAAAGCGTGCAGGTGGGCAACCAGTCGCTGAGCCTGGGCGAGCTGCAGGGCCTGACCGCCGATAGCCCGGTGGTGGTCGATACCGAATACGGCAGCCTTAGCCTGACCGGCTTTACACCGTCGGATAGTGCCAACCCGGCCGCCGGCGGCACCGTGAGCTACAGCTACACGCTGGACACCCGCGTCGACAACGACAGTCAGGCAGGTGCCACGGATGCCGGCTTCACCGAGACGGTGGCCCTGGTGGTCACCGACGATGACGGCAGTGCGGCCAACGGAAGCCTCAGCATCGCGATCGCCGATGACAGCCCGTCCATCGAGTTCGTTGAAGCGCCTGCCAGCGTGGTCGAAGGCGAGAGTGTAGACGGCACCTGGAGCACCGACGCCGGTGCCGATGGTGCCACCGTCAGCGTGACAGCGGCAGGCGAAACCAAGCCGCTGGGCGATGGCGATACCGATTTCGTCAGCTTCAAGCTCGCCGAAGGCACTCTGACCGTCACTGGCGACGGCAACTGGACCTTCGAGGCCAAGGACAACCTCGACCAGGCCAACAGTCCGTCGATCGACTTTACCATCACCACCGAAGACAGCGATGGCGATACCGCCACCGATAGCCACACCGTCACCATCACCGACGGCAGCGGCCCGAGTGTCAGCATCAAGGAAGGCGACGATGATGCTACTACCGAGGCGCTGGATCTGACACTGCAGGACGCCGACACCGGAGTCTCTGCGGATCAGGACAGTGGCGTACTGACGTTTAACGCGGGTAGCGACAGCCTGGTGAACTTCGGCTTTGGCAATATCGGTGCCGATGACAGCGTCACCGGCATCAGCGTCCAGGGTCTGGCGGCTGGTGAGTCTTTGGTCTGGAGCGCAAACGACGAGGGTGAACTGGAGGCTCGACTCGCTGGCAGCGACGACCTGGTGCTGACCCTGAGCCTGCAGGCGCCGGCCTCGGTGGCGGCTCAGAACAGTGGCGATGTCAGTGTCACGGCCACGCTCAGCGACAGTCTGCCCCATGGGGTGGCAGCGACGCTGAAGAACTCACTGTCTATCGAGGGCGTGAGTGTGGTGGCGAGCCAGGCTGATGGGGATAGTACGACGGCGACCGTCAAGGTTTCGGTGGTCGATGACGCGCCGGAGGCGGTGAATGATCAGCTCGATGGCGTGCAGTCTTCGCAGGTGATCAGCAAGGGTGCCGATGTTGGTCTGCTGGCCAATGACACCCAGGGCGCCGACGGCGCCACCGTGACCTTCGTCGATGAGTCTTCCCTGCAGGGTTCCCTGACGTGGAACGCCGATGGCAGCTTTGACTATACGGCCAAGGACAACGCCAGCTACACCGAGGTGGTCAACTACACCATTACCGACGCCGACGGTGATACCAGTCAGGCCACCCTGACCATCAATGTCGAAAACGGTACGCCGACGACTCAGCCGACCAACGTGCAGGTCAACGAGGCCGGGCTTGACGAGGGTTCCCAGTCGGCGACCAATTCAGAGCAAGTGAATGGGCAATTGGTGGCGACCGATGCCCAGGGCGACGACTTGACCTTCAAGGCGGAGACTATCAAGGGCAACTATGGCGAGATCGACATCCGCGCCGATGGTTCCTTTACCTACACCCTGACCAAACCGGTCACCTCGTCGGATAACCCCGTCGATGACGCCGAGAGCTTTGTCTATACGGTGACCGACAGTCACGGCAATTCCGCCACCGGCACCATTACCGTCGATGTCATCGATGATGTGCCTCAGGCCGCCAATGACACCCCCGCCGCGCTGCAGTCCGGTACCTCGTTGACCACCACAGCGGGCAACGGAATGCTGGCCAATGACGTCCAGGGTGCGGACGGGGCCACGGTCATCTCCGTCGATGACAGCGGGCTGCGTGGTCAGCTCAGCTGGAACGCCGACGGCAGTTACACCTACACCGCCGACGCCAACGATAGTTATGAAGAGGTAGTGAGCTACACCATCAGGGACGCCGATGGCGATACCAGCCAGGCGACCATCAAGTTTGTGGTGAACGACGGCTCGCCCACGGCCAATGCCAGCGCAGCTACCGTCAGCGAGGCCGGGCTTGCCACGGGCAGCGATGCCGCCAGCAATAGCGAAGTGGCGGAAGGCCAGCTTCAGGCAAGTGATGCCCAGGGCGATGCACTGACGTTCACCGCCACGACCCTGCGCGGCAGCTACGGCACTCTGGTCATCGAGGAGAATGGGTCCTACACCTATACCCTCGATACCGCCGTGACCGGCGCTGAGGCGGATAACGGTCAGAACACCCTGAATGGCCAGGACGTATTCAGCTATACCGTGATCGATGCCCACGGCAATAGCTCGACTGCCAGCATCAGCATCAATATTGTCGATGACGTGCCAACGGCGGTCGATGACGTTGTGAGCACCGCCGAGGACACTGAGGTCACCGTCGACGTACTGGCCAACGACGAGGGCGGAGCCGATGGCGCCACTCTGGTGTCGGCGAGCATGGCGTCGGGCTACGAGAGTGCTGGCAGGGTGACCATCGATAGCGACAGCGGTGAGGTGACCTTCACTCCGGCGGCGGGCTTCGAGGGCGCCGCGGTCATCGACTACACCATCACCGATGCCGACGGCGACACCAGCAACGCCACCTTGACGGTCAATGTGGCGGCTGACTCCACGCCGGAGGCCACCAATGGTGTCGCTCGCGTGGACGAAGATGGCCTGTCGGGTGGCAATGCCGGTGGCCCGGGTGATGCGGCCGGTGAGGCGACCGTCGTCACCGGGACGCTTGGCTATTCCTTTGGCAACGATGGGGCAGCGAGCTCAAGTGCCTTTAGCTGGAGTCTTGATGGCCTGCCCACGGTAACGGCCAGTGGCCAGGCGGTGTCCTACACGTTGAGCGACGACGGCCGCACGGTCACGGGGCGTGACGCCTCCAACGCACTGGTGTTGACCGTTGCCCTGACCGGGGTGGCGAACGGCGCCTACAGGGTGACACTGCACCAGCCTCTGGACCATGGTGAGCAGGGTACGGAGGACTCTCTGGCGTTCAATGTCGGCTACACCATCGTCGATTCCGATGGCAGCCCGGCCAGTGGTCAGTTGCAGGTGCTGGTCAACGACGACAGCCCGGAGGCCTTTACCTCGGATTCGGCTGCTCTCGTCGATGGTCGAGGCGGTCAGCTGAACTTTGCTGGCGTGTCTGGTGCCGATGGGGTCAAGGACGTGACCTTCACCGATGTGCAGGGGCAGCCAGCCACTGACGCGGACGGCAACCCCCTCTACTTTGACAGCGAGGCGCTGACCTATCAGGTATCCACCGACGGTCATCAGTTGCAGGCGGTGACTGCGGATGGGGTTGTCGGCTTTACGGTCACCCTGGATCCGGCCGGAGACGGCTATCAGATCAACGTTGCCGATGGCGAGATCAGCAACGGGCGTGTCGAGCGTGCCGATATCTCTGAACTGAGTCTCGATGGTGTCGTGCAGTACCACGGCATTAACTACCAGGACGATGAGGGTGACAACGACGTTCTCTACTCGACGCCCAATGGCGTTGGCATGGTGCCGCTGGACGGCACGCTCGGTGTCTTCGGTGGTGTAAGTCCCGGTATCGAGCTTAACGAAGTCATCCGCATCAGTTTCCTCGATAGCCTGGGGTTCTCTGTCACCGGTGAGCCGAGCTGGCAGGGGCACGAAAGTGTGTCCGAGGTGACCCAGACCATCCATGTTGAAGGTGACGGTGCCAAGGCAGTGGTCACCGTGGCTGCCTTCAACTACGCAAGTGATGTGCCGGGTTCTGGGTCTCCCAGCCAGACGGTGGACAACGATATTCGTCTGAGCGCCGATGACGTCCGCATTCTCGATCAGACAGGCACCGATGTTACCAACAAGGTGTCCATCAGCGTCGATGGGGCCGGCCGTCTGATTCTGGATGGTGTGGAGGATGGATGGTCGTTCGAACTCAGTCCGGATGGTGGGCTCCAGGGTATCGAGGTGGTGGGCGGTAGCAATACGCCCTTTACCCTGGGCGATATGGACTATCGGCTTGGTGAGGCGGGGGATGCCTTTGACATCGAGCTCGGATTGACCGGTATTGACGGTGACGGCGACAACGCTGCGGGCAGCCTGACCGTCGAAGTCAGCGCTCCGGATCAGTTATACGTCGGTGACAACTCCGACAATACTGTCTCCGGCGGTGGCGGCAGTGATGTCATGGTGGGTGATGGTGGTGGCAACTTCACCGTGGTGAATCCTGCGCAGAACTATAATATCTCCCTGATTCTCGATTCCTCGGGCAGCATGAGTAGAGGCTCCGGTACCGCTGGCCTGTCCCGCATGGAATTGGCCAAGCAGGCTCTGGCTAATCTGGTCGAGCAACTGGCCGATTTCGACGGGGTAATCAATCTCCAGGTCGTCGATTTCGATACGGGAGCGCGGTTTACCCAGACCATGGATCTGGGCTCGGTCGACAGTGAAGTCGAACGGATCGTCACCTATATCAACTCCGTCGATGGCAGCAGCAATAGCGGGGGCGGCACCAACTATGAGGCGGCATTCGAGGCATCGAAAGGCTGGTTGGAGGAACAGTCGAGCAGTAACGGCTACGAGAATCTGACCTACTTCCTTACCGATGGGCTGCCGACGTTCTACGTCAACGACAGTGGCGGTACCGGTGGTAACGGTCGGGATACCGGCTTTGATGAGGTCAACAACGCGATCGAGTCCTTCGAAGGCCTGTCGGCAATCAGTCGCGTCGAAGCGATCGGTATCGGCTCCGGCATCAACGAAGACGTGCTGAAGTTCTTCGACAACACCGATGTCACCGGCGCGAGTGAGATCATTCCCTACTCGTCGGTTACACAGACGGGAAGTCGCCAACTTGCCGACTTCACCGGCCTGGATAGTCCGCTAGACTCGGCGACTAGCTGGACCAAGTCCGGGGACGCCACCGGTACGCTAGTCGTGGGAAATGGTTCGCTGACGTTGACGGATATCAGCCGTTTCTCGGGTAGTACCGTGGCGACCAGTGCCGCCTTCGTTCTTGACACGCCTGATACCGGCTACTCGACACTCGAATTTAGCTACAGTACCGATGCCTACGGCGGGGCTGACTACTTCGGCTGGGAGGTTCAGAAATCCAATGGCAGCGGTGACTGGGTGACGGTCGACTCCGGTTATCCCCGCGAAAGCCAACGGGGTTCCTCCTTCGAAACCGATCAGCTTGACAGCGGTGTCTATCGTATCGTCATCGAGGTCGTCAACGGGGGTGGGCAGCAGGATCTGGTCCAGCTCGACAGCATCACCATCAACGACTTCGGGTATCCCACTGCGCCGGTCGGCGAGGCATCTGTCGTCAACACCGCCGAGGAGCTCGAGGCGGTGCTCAAGGGCGGCTCGTCCTTCGACAAGCTGGCGGAACTCGGCGACGATGTACTCGATGGGACGGATCGCGGTGACATCATCTTCGGCGACACCATCAATACCGACCATCTCGAATGGACCAATGGCGATGGAGAGGAATTCAGGGCAGGCGAGCATGATGGCCTTGGTTTTGCCGGGCTGTTCGAGTTCCTCAAGTGGTCGGAAAATGGCGGAGCAGATCCCGACGAAACCCAGGTGCTCGAGTACATTCGAGGAAACTATGAATCCTTGATGGACACCGAGCGCAAGGATGGCGGCGCCGACACCCTCAAGGGCGGTGACGGTGACGACACCCTGATCGGCGGCGGTGGTAGCGACACGCTATATGGTGAGCAAGGCGATGACCTGCTGCTCGGCGGTGCCGGCGATGACACCCTGGTCGGAGGACTCGGTGCGGATACCTTCGCCTGGGTGCTGGGTGATGAGGGAGTGGTCGGAGATCCCGCCGACGACGTCATCACCGACTTCCACGTCGCGCCTGCCGGTGTCGACGCCAGCCAGGACCCAGAGGCCGATGTGCTGGATCTCAGCGAGTTGCTGCAAGGCTACGACAAGGACGACGACCAGCAGTCGCTGAATGACTATATCCACGCCGAACAGGAAGGGGATGATATTGTGCTGTACGTCAAGAGTGACGGAAATCTGGCGGACGACAATGGCAACGCTGATCAGGTCATTACCCTGGAAGGCGTGGCCAACGCGGCCCCAAGCCCCGATGATTTCCTGACGCAGTTGCTCAACCAGGGCCAGCTGGATGTGTAGGCAAGCGCTCGGTCCAGACGTATAGCGCGAAACGGGCAAGGCCCTCGGCGGTAAACGCCGAGGGCTACTGATCAAGGGAAACTTGATATATGCTCGACCAACAAAGATTGCGGAGAACGTGACATGTACGTCCAGCGTGACGGGGAAGGAAAGCTTGTCTGTGTCAGCCGGGAGCCTACAGCGACCTGCGACGAATTCATGGCGCCGGATGATCAGGAGCTGTTGTTCTTCCTGTCAGACGGTAACGAGCGCAACGAACAGTCCCAGTTCCATGCCTCCGACCTGGCCTTTGTGCGGGTGCTCGAGGACGTGCTTGATCTGCTGATGGACAAGGGCGTGATCAGCTTCACCGATCTGCCTGACGCGGCCCGCCGCAAGATCATGGACCGCCAGTCATTGCGTCGTCGCTACAATGATGTGGATCTGGTAGGGGACGACGACCCCCTCATCTAAGCGCTGAGCATCTGCACCTCTCAAGTCGCATGCGTCGACTTGGGCAAGACAAAGGGCCACCTTCGGGTGGCCCTTTGTTGTGTACCCCTCATGTCATCGACGCTCACGAGTGCTTGTCGGTTTCCATCCTGGCGGACACAGCAGGGCCGGTGACACCGTCCAGGCCCAGCTCGAACAGGGTGTCGATATCGCGATCCTCGTCGATGCCCTCGGCGATGGCCTGGATCGCCAGCGAATGGCACAGGGTCGCCATGCCCCTGAGAATGGTCTGCTGCTCCGGCCGCTCCGACACGCCACGACACAGGGTGGCGTCGATCTTGATGTAGGACAGCCCAAGATCCTGCAGATCTCCCAGCTGGCGGAAGGCCGCACCGACGTGTTCCATGCCCAGATGACAGCCGAAGGGGGCCAGCGACTGACACAGATATCGGAAGCTCTCGAGATCGCTTCGGGCGATCGACTCCGGCACCTCGATCCACAGGAAGGGGGCCGAGTCCGGGCGGGCGCTGAGGCGTTGTTGCAGGGCGATCACGACATTCGGCTGGGTAATCGCTGCATGGGACAGGTTGATGCCCAGCGGCTGCCGGTGGTGATGGATGGTGTCGAGGGCGGCATCGATCACCTTGATATCCAGGCTGTCGTGGAGGCGCAGACGGGCGATCCAGGGCATGAAGACACCCGCCTGACGCCATTCGCCCTTGATGTTTAGCCGTGCAGGGGCCTCGTGATGCAGCAACTGTCCGCGCCGATCCAGCACCGGATACTGCCCCAGCAGCACGCCGTGCTCCATCGCCTCGACCAGCGATGAGCGCCACTCGGCGCGGCTACGGTAGAGCGTCTCCTGTTCCACGTTGTGGCAGGACTCGATCGCCTGTCCAGGACGGCTCTCGGCCAGCGACAGGGCGCCATCCAGTGCGGCCATCAGGGTGGTGCGCTCCTGGCCGTGGTGGTAGACCGCCAGGGCAGCGGGGAGCCGCAGTACCGGAGCGTTCTGTGCGGCCAGGGTCGACAGATTGTCGTCCAGCCGTTCGCGGGCCCAGCTTTCGTCGACGTTGCCGCACAGCATCAGGGCGAAGTCACTGCCGTTGAGGCGACCCACATAGCCTTCGCCATGGGCCTCGGCGATGGCGGTCAGGCGTTGGCAAAGGTCGCTGAGCACGCCGTTGGTGTGCAAGTGGCCGCGGCGTTCGTTGAGCGCGGCCAGGTCGGTGGCGCGGATCATCGCCACCACGCCGTAGCTGGATTCACCCTGTTGCTCGAGGCTGTAGTTGAGGCGGTCGATAAAGGCTTCCCGGGTCAAGGCCCCGGTCACCGTGTCATGCAGCAACTGGCGGCGAAGCCGGTCGATCTGCTCGCTCTCGCGCTGGAGCATCTCGCGCACGCTTTCCGACAGCCGGTTCATGGCGTCGGATACTTCGCGCAGTTCCAGTGTGCGGGGCAGCGGGGCGACGGTGAAGCGACGCTGGCCGATATCGTTGGCCTGGCGCGTCAGGGTCTTCAGCGGGGTGCGGATCTGGCGCACCAGCAGGTAGGCAATCAGCAGGCTGAGGGCACCTGCTGCCACGAACCAGGCGGCCATGCGCAGGGTGCTCTGCCACAGCGACTGGTAGGCGAAGCCATGTGCGCTTTCGAGTTGCAAGGTGCCAAGCTGCTGCCAGCCATCCTGGATGACCGCAGTGCCGGCGGGGACCTCGAAGGCGACCAGCTCACGGAACCATCCCGGCACGCCGGTATCCTCGGGGGCTGAAGAGACGCGACGAATGATCGGTCTGTCCTGGGTGTCCAGCAGCTGGATCTTGCGGTAGTGGCCGGTGTCGAACTGCGCCGAGATCAAAAGCTCCAGCGTCACTTCATCCTTGTCAGGCATCTGGCTCATGCTCAGCGCCAGGGCATTGGCGTTGTCCGCGTTCTTGATCAGTATTTCCTGTTCGATGTAGGCGCGGCTGCCCGATACGGCCACCACCAGACTGCCGATCAGGGCAATCAGCAGGATGGCAATGATGGCGAGCCAGAGTTGTTTGATCAACGACATGGCGGCGTCTCTAGATGAAGGATTGGCATGATGTCACTGGATTCCCTGTTGGCGCATGCGATCCAGCGCGTTTCGCCAGCGCGACAGGCGCGCCAGAGGATCCGCCCGCGATTGGGTGGTGCCACCCGCCCACAGGCCACTGCTGTTGAAGCTGAATAGCGGGTCCAGATCGGTGCGCAGGCTGGCACGGGAAATGCCGGCGGCAATGTTGTCGAGAATCAGGGGCTCGGCGCCTGGCGTCTCGTAGTAGCCGAGCACCATATGGGCCTGGGTGATCTGGCTACGTCCCAGTCGAGCACGCACATAGATCATGCGCAACTTGCTGATGGGAATGCCGAGCTCCTTGAGGGTCACGTACTTGGCGATGGAGTAATCTTCGCAGTCGCCTGCGCCGCGTCCCAGCGATTCGATGGGAGTAGCCCAGTAGTCGCTCTGGCGCCAGATGGTGCGATCCTCGAGCCACTGCATCTTGCGATTGAAGAAGTCGTTGACGTCGCGAAGCTGAGTACGAAGGTCGGCGCCTCTCAGGCGATTGATCAGGTTGAGCCATTCGTCCAGGGCTCTTACCCCCTGACTGCCGTACTCGGCGCTCATGGCCGCGCGCATCCGCGCATGGTCGAGCGTCGCGTCCACCGGTGCGGGTGCCAGCGCCAGGAAGGCGCCCAACAGGCTCGCAGACCCCCAGGCGAGCCAGAAAGGGGGACGGCGGCGAGACGGGCGAGACAAGACGGCATCTGGGCTCATGGCGAGTTCCAAGCCGGGCGGAGGTCAGGCCTTGCCGGGCCCTTGCCACAGCTTCAGTTGGCCTACCCAGGGCAGGGTGTCGAGGTCTCGGCACAATTGATGAGCCAAGTCATCGAGATCCCCATGATGGATATCAGAGTCAACGTACAACGAAATGTCGATGCGGTCATCCAAATAGTGCAGATTCAGCGCCGTACGGTGTTGCCAGGCACGCTGATGCGACCAGCGTTCATCCAGCAGTTGCTCGATCTCCTCGCGCAGCGGCAAGCCCGGGCGCAGGCTGTGTTCGGTCTGTCCTTCGTCGTCCTCGGGGTCGATGTGGAAGGTGACATCCTTCAGGCGGGTGTGCGCTTCGCGTAGTTGTCGACTGACCGCATTACCGATCTCGTGGGCTTCGGACACCGTGACCCTGGGAGCGACCACGATATGCAGATCGAGCACGACGTCGCTTCCGAGCTGGCGGGTGCGCAGATCGTGCACGCTCTTGACGCCCGGGACCGACTCCGCCAGTCGGCGCATCGCACGCTGCTCTTCGACCGGCAGGGCGGTGTCGATCAGCTCCCGCGAAGACTGCCACATCAGCCGTCCGCCGACCCAACCCACCATCAGGCCGACCACGATGGCGGCCACCGCGTCCATCCAGCCGACGCCGAACTGCCCCGCCACCAGGCCGACCAGCACCACCAGAGTGGACATGGCATCGGTGCGTGAGTGCCAGGCGTTGGCCTCGAGCAGCGGTGAGTCGAAGCGGCGGGCGGCGCGCAAGGTGTAGTGGTAGATCGCCTCTTTGGCCAGCAGCGAGACCACGGCCACGGCGATGGCAACGAGGCCGGGTGCGGCGCTCGAAGACCGATCGAGCAGGCGCTCGACACTCGACCAGGCGATGGCACCCGCGACGAAGATCAGCACACTGCCGAGCCACAGTGTCGCCAGGGTCTCGATTCGGCCGTGGCCGTAAGGGTGGTCGCGGTCGGGTTCCTGGCGGCCGTAGTGGGTGGCCGCCAGCACGAAGGCGTCGGTGACGATATCCGAAAAGGAGTGGATGCCGTCGGCAATCAGGGCGGCCGACCCGACGATCACGCCGGTCACCAGTTTGAGCACGCCGACGACAAGGTCCACGCCGGCGCCGATCAGGGTGACGCCCTGGGCCGTCCAGGCAAAGGCGTGTCTGGAGCGCCCCGGCTGGCTTTTCTGGCTCACGACGAAGGCTCGCTCCGCGCGCAGTTGATGACAGGGTTGGCGTACTGGGCCAGCCACCAGGATCTGAGGTCTTCCGGGACTTCGGAAAGACGTTGCGCGAACCGATCGCGGTCGGCCTCTGACACCTCGGACAGGTCCACCAGCTCAGGATGGCTGCCCAGGGTCTCCAGCGCCAGATGGTGGCTGGGAAAGAGGTGATAGCCGCTCAGCACCTGGCGGTCGATCTCGGCAGCGACCGCTTCCGGCGTATCGAAGCTGCGATCGATCGGCGTACCGAAGCGCAGATGAACCCGCCCCTTGTGGCCGGTGATGCCGGCGACGATGGAGCTGATGTCCTCGAACTCGCTCTTGTTGTAGCTGCCGTCTTCACTGACGGCCTTCAGCTCCCTGGCCTTCTGCACGTCGCAGGGGTCGTACTCGTAGCTGATCGATACCGGCACCAGGCGCAGGGCTTCAATGCCTTCCCCGAGCGGGGCATGACGGTTGTCGGCACGGTGGGCCATGGTCATCATCTTGATGATCGCGGGGTCGGTACGATCGATACCGTCCTTGGCCCGGCCTTCGCGCTGGGCCATCCAGATCGAGTGATTGTCGTCCTGAATGGAGTGGCGGATGTAGCTCGACAGCTTGTGGTAGGCCTGCAGCATGGCGCGCTTGCCGCGAGCACTGCGCGGCACGATGAAGCTCTTGTTGAGTCGCATCAGATCGGTGACGTAGGGCTTCTTGAGCAGGTTGTCACCGATGGCAATGCGCACGGTGTTGCGGCCTGCGAGGTACAGCGCATAGTTGACGAAGGCCGGATCCAGCGAGATATCGCGATGGTTGCCGATAAACAGGTAGGCGGTATCGGGGTCCAGACGATCGAGGCCGTCGACGCGAAAGTCGTCGGTGGAGGTCTTCAGCATGCGCTGCATGTAGGCCGCGATGCGTTGCTGAAACGCCGTCACGCTGGTGACGTCACGGGTCTCGCGCTTGATCGCCCAGCTGGCCAGCGTGCGTGACAGGCGGGGCATCATGCGGGAAAGGCGCGGCAGCCGGTAGCGGGTCAGGGCGCTCAACAGCTCCGGGTCCTCTGCCAGGCGAGTCAGGGTCGTCGCCACCTCGTCGTCCTGATAGGGGCGAATATCGTGCCAGGGATCCTGCGGGGCATCGGATGTCGAAGTCATGGTGTCGTCGCAGTGAGGTCAGTAGCCGAAACAGAAGAACTCTGGGCTTCGCCGCCCAGCCAGTCGATCAGGCGGTCGACGCTTTCACCCAGGCTCTGGGCCATCAGAATGAAGTCGGTTTCCATGCGCAGCACGGCATCGTCGCCGTCATCTGCCTGGTTGGCTTCGTCGATCAAGGCGTCATCGAAGGCCAGTGACTTGACCGCCAGGTCGTCGTGGAGCACGAAACGCAGGCGCCCCTCCATGCCCAGCGCCAGCTTGCTGGCCTGTCGGCCGCTTTCGAGCAGTTGCTGAATGTCGTCGCCGTCCAGGTCCACCTGGCGCGCCTTGAGCACGCCGTCGTCGCCTTTGGCCTTGAGTTCGACCTGGTCGCCGAGCAGCATGTCGGCGGGGCGCGAGGAGGCGTCGTTGAGCCAGGTGGTCATGGCGCGAATCGGCAGTGTCTGGGCCGAAAGCGGCGTTACCTTGAGGCTTCCCAGGGACTCGCGCAACAGATCCAGCAGCTCTTCGGCGCGCTTTCGGCTGGAGCTGTTGACGGCGATCAAGTTTCGCCGGGTATCCCACCATAGGTCAGTCTTCTGGCTGCGTACGAAGGCCCTGGGCAACAGTTCCTCGTAGACCTGCTCCTTGATTGCCTGCTTTTCCTGGCGGCGTAGCTTGCGGCTTTCCTGGGTCTCGATGACCTCGACGCGCTCGTCGACTTCTTCGCGGACCACCGAAGCGGGCAGGATGCGCTCCTGGCGCAGGGCGGTCATCAGGCGCTGGCCCTGCAGCTCGTGGAGATAGCGATCGCTACCCCGTCCGGCAGGCGTCGTCCAGCCGATGCGGCGGGCTTCGGTGCCACCGAGCGGGCGGAAAGCCTGTTCGGCGAGGGCCGTCTCCAGCTGCTCGCTGTCCAGGGTGCTGGCGTCGTGCAGACGGTAGAGGTGCAAGTGCTTGAACCACATGGAGCAATTCTCGGGTCAAAAAGGAGGCACATTATGGCGAATGGTCCCTTCGGGTGCCAGTTGCCAGCCATCGCGATGGTCGATTGAACAGGGTTGCGGCCAAGCCTAGCAGGCTGCGTCGCCCGCGCCCGTCCCTCTTTGGTGACAGTGTTGCCACTTTGCCCGCTCAAGGTCAGAATCAAACAGTAGTTTAAATGAGGAGCAATGACATGGAAGACGCTATCAGCACCACTTCGCTGAAGGTTCGTGGCTACCACCTGGACGGTTATGGCCACGTCAATCACGCCCGTTACCTGGAGTTCATGGAGGAAGGGCGCTGGGACTATTTCGACAAGCATCCGGCGCTGATGTCTCGCCTGGGAAAGGGAGATGTCGCCTTCGTCGCGGTCAATCTCAATATCGACTATCGCCAGGCGGCGGTGGCCGGTGACGAGCTGGACATTTCCACCCGTCTGTCGGCCCTGGGCGGGCGCAGCGCCAAGATGCGCCACGAGATCCTGCGCCGCCGCGATGGAGCCATGGTAGCTCGCGCCGAGCTAACCTTCGTGCTGCTGGACGTGGCCAGCAACAGTGCGGTGGCGATCGAGGGTGAGCTGCGTGATGCCCTGGCGCCGCTGGTGGTGTCATGACGGCAGCGGTCAAGGCGCCGCACACAACGACAGACGCTGCGCGGAAGGCCCCAAGGGTGGTATGCTAGGTCGCTGTATTTGTGCGCCTTGTCACGGCTGCGTGACGCGCCTACCTGTTGCTGTGCAAAGGACTTGACGACCCATGGGTGACATCGCCAGAGAGATTCTGCCAGTCAATATCGAGGACGAGCTGAAGCAGTCGTACCTCGATTACGCGATGAGCGTGATCATCGGCCGAGCGCTGCCGGACGTGCGCGATGGCCTGAAGCCGGTTCATCGGCGTGTGCTGTTTGCGATGCACGAGCTGGGTAACGACTGGAACAAGCCATACAAGAAGTCCGCCCGTGTGGTGGGTGACGTGATCGGTAAGTACCACCCCCACGGCGACAGTGCGGTGTACGACACCATCGTGCGTATGGCCCAGGACTTCTCGATGCGCCACGTGCTGGTCGATGGCCAGGGCAACTTCGGCTCCATCGACGGCGACAACGCCGCCGCCATGCGTTACACCGAGGTGCGCATGGCGCGCCTGGCCCACGAGCTGCTGGCCGATCTCGAGAAGGATACTGTCGACTGGGTCGACAACTACGACGGTACCGAGCGGATCCCCGACGTGCTGCCGACCAAGGTGCCGAACCTGCTGGTCAACGGCTCCTCGGGCATCGCCGTGGGCATGGCGACCAATATCCCGCCCCACAACATGAACGAGATCATCAACGCCTGCCTGGCGCTAGTCGACGACTACACCCTGAGCGTCGATGATCTGATGGAGCATGTGCCGGGGCCCGACTTCCCCACCGGCGGTATCATCAACGGCCGCGCGGGCATCCTCGAGGCCTATCGTACCGGCCGCGGGCGCATCTACATTCGCGCCAAGCACACCATCGAACACGACGACAAGTCCGGCCGTGACCACATCATCGTCACCGAGCTGCCTTACCAGGTGAACAAGGCGCGGCTGATCGAGAAGATCGCCGAGCTGGTCAAGGACAAGAAGATCGAGGGAATCGCCGAGTTGCGCGACGAGTCCGACAAGGACGGTCTGCGGGTGGTGATCGAGGTCAAGCGCGGCGAGAGTGGCGAGGTGGTGGTGAACAACCTGTTCGCCCAGACCCAGCTGCAGAATGTCTTCGGCATCAATATGGTGGCGCTGGAGGACGGCGAGCCGAAGACCATGAACCTCAAGCAGGTGCTCGAGGCCTTCATTCGCCACCGTCGCGAGGTGGTCACCCGGCGCACCCTGTTCGAACTGAAGAAGGCGCGTGAGCGCGGCCACATCCTCGAAGGCCTGGCGGTGGCGATCTCCAACATCGACGAGGTGATCGAGCTGATCAAGGCCTCGCCGAATGCTGCCGAAGCCAAGGAAAAGCTGTTGGCCAAGTCCTGGCAGCCCGGCCAGGTCACCGGCATGCTGGAGCGCGCCGGCGCCACCTCGTGCAAGCCCGAAGACCTGGAAGAAGGCTTTGGTCTGGACCAGGCCGGAGGCGAGTACCGTCTGTCGCCGGCCCAGGCCCAGGCCATCCTCGAGCTGCGCCTGCACCGCCTGACCGGCCTCGAGACCGAGAAGCTGCTCGACGAGTATCTGTCGATCCTCGAGAAGATCGCCGAGCTGATGGCCATCCTGGCCTCCGCCGATCGCCTGCTCGAGGTGATTCGCGAAGAGCTGATCGCGGTGCGCGATCAGTTCGCCGACGAGCGTCGTACCGACATTCAGGCAAGCCACCTGGACCTGTCCATCGAGGACCTGATCGCCGAGGAAGACATGGTGGTCACGGTGTCCCGTTCCGGTTACGCCAAGACCCAGCCGTTGTCGGACTATCAGGCCCAGCGTCGTGGTGGTCGTGGCAAGTCGGCCACCGCGATGAAGGACGAGGACGTCATCGAGCACCTGCTGGTGGCCTCGACCCACGACACCGTGCTGCTGTTCTCCAATCGCGGCAAGGTCTACTGGCTCAAGGTCTACGAGATGCCTGCGGCCAGTCGCGGGTCCCGCGGCAAGCCGCTGGTCAACCTGCTGCCGCTGGAAGAAGGCGAGTCGATCAACGCCATCATGCCGGTCAAGGACTATGATCCGGACTGCTACATCTTCTTTGCCACCGCCCGGGGCACGGTCAAGCGCACCAGCCTCGAGCAGTTCTCGCGTCCGCGCAGCGTTGGCCTGATCGCCATCGACCTGGAGGAGGGCGATCGCCTGGTGGGCGCCGCCATTACCTCCGGCAGCGACCACGCCATGCTGCTGTCGTCCAACGGCAAGGCGATCCGCTTCGAGGAGTCCCAGGTCCGTGCCATGGGCCGCACCGCGCGCGGTGTGCGTGGCATGCGACTGCTCGATGGCGCCGAGGTGATCAGCCTGATCATCCCGCAGAGTCTCGAGATCGATGCCGACGCCGAGGGCGGTGAGCGTGGCGAGGCCGGTGATGTCGACGCCAGCGGTGACGACGGCCAGATCTATATCCTCACCGGCAGCGAAAACGGCTACGGCAAGCGTACCCGTCTCGAGGAGTTCCCGCTGCGTGGTCGTGGCGGCCAGGGCGTGATCGCGATGCAGACCAGCGCCCGCAATGGCGCCATGGTGGCGGCGATGCAGGTCTGTTCCAGCGATGAGATGATGCTGATCACCGATCGCGGCACCCTGGTGCGCACCCGGGTCGAGGAAGTCTCGATCAGTTCGCGCAACACCCAGGGCGTCACCCTGATCCGCCTCGGCGAGGCCGAGGCGCTGGTCAAGACCGTGCGTATCCAGGAGCTTGAAGGCGACGACGAGCTCGATGCCGAGGGCGAAGAAGGTAGTGAGGACGCCGTCGAGAACTCGGCAGATGACGCCGCCGAGGGTGGCAGCGCCGAACCGGGCGACGACAGCGCGGCCGACGACAGCAACACCGACAATAACGACTGATCCGGGGTGCCACGGTGTCCGCGATGGACGCCGTGGCCCACCTATATAGTGACTGGCGGGCGTCGCCGGACGCCTGCCCTTGACGATCAATCGCCAGGACACCATGACACGCCACTACAATTTCTGCGCGGGGCCCGCCGCGCTGCCTACCGCAGTACTCGAACGTGCCCAGCGCGAGATGCTGGACTATCAGGGCCGTGGGCTCTCGGTGATGGAGATGAGCCACCGCTCCAGCGAGTACGTGGCCATCGCCGAGCGCGCCGAGGCCGACCTGCGTGAACTGCTCGCAGTGCCCGACAACTATCGGGTGCTGTTCACCCAGGGTGGTGCCACCCAGCAGTTTGCCGCGGTGCCCATGAACCTGCTTGGCCACGGCGGCCGGGCCAACTTCATCGAAACCGGTATCTGGGGCAACAAGGCGATCAAGGAGGCGCGGCATCTATTCGGCAGCGCCCACATTGCCGCCTCCAGCGCCGAGAATGGCCATGTCGAAGCACCGCAGCAGGCTGATATCGCGCTGTCCGACGACGCCGCCTACCTCCACGTGACCCCCAACGAGACCATCGGTGGTCTGGCACTGGACTTTGTGCCCGTGGCGCGGCGCGGCGACGGGGTAGAGGTGCCGTTGGTGGCGGATCTTTCCTCGACCATCCTGTCTGAGCCGCTGGACGTCTCGCGCTTCGGTGTGATCTACGCTGGCGCCCAGAAGAACATCGGGCCGGCCGGGCTGGTGCTGGTGATCGTGCGTGATGATCTGCTCGACCAGGCGGTGAGCGAGATGCCGTCCTTGTTCAGCTATCGTCAGTTGGCCGAGGCAGGGTCGATGATCAACACGCCGGCTACCTATAGCTGGTACCTGGCGGGTCTGGTGTTCGACTGGCTCAAGCGCGACGTCGGGGGTCTCGAGGCGATGGCCGAGATCAATGATCGCAAGGCGGCCAAGCTCTACGAGGCCATCGACCGCAGCGACTTCTATTCCAACCCCATCGCGGTGCGTAATCGCTCGAAGATGAATGTGCCCTTCGTGCTGGCCGACAGCGCCCTGGATAACGCCTTCCTGGAAGAGGCGGAAGCAGCGGGGCTTTTGAATCTCAAGGGCCATCGCAGCGTCGGCGGTATGCGCGCAAGCCTCTATAACGCGGTGCCTGAGGCCGCGGTGGACGCCCTGGTGGCGTTCATGGGCGATTTCGAGAAGCGGCGCGGCTGAGGTTCGTGCGAGAGCTGGCGCACCCAGTAAAGAGGTGGCGGGGCCAGGTTTCGCCAGCCATGCGTCAACGCCCGGTCACGGGGCGTTACAAGGAGACAACCCATGAGTGATTCGCAAGAGCCGAACCTCTCGTCGCTGCGTCAGCGCATCGACCATATCGACACCGAGATCCTGCGCCTGATCAGCGAGCGTGCCGAGTGTGCGCGCCAGGTGGCGGAGACCAAGACCGCAAGCGACCCCCAGGCGGTGTTCTATCGCCCCGAGCGCGAGGCCCAGGTGCTGCGCCGGGTGATGGAGCTCAACCAGGGGCCGCTGGACAGCGAAGAAATGGCACGGCTGTTTCGCGAGATCATGTCGGCCTGCCTGGCGCTGGAACAGCCGATCAAGGTGGCCTATCTCGGCCCCGAGGGTACCTTTACCCAGCAGGCTGCGCTCAAGCACTTCGGCGACAGCGCCATCAGCCTGCCCATGGCGGCCATCGACGAGGTCTTCCGTGAGGTCGAGGCCGGCGCGGTGAACTACGGCGTGGTACCAGTGGAAAACTCCACCGAAGGCGTGATCAACCATACCCTGGATTCCTTCATCGATTCGGGGCTGCGCATCAGCGGTGAGGTGGTGCTGCGCATCCATCATCACCTGCTGGTGGCCGACACTACTCTCAAGGACAAGGTGTCGCGTATCTACTCGCACCCTCAGTCCTTCGCCCAGTGTCGCAAATGGCTCGATGCCCACTTCCCCCACGCCGAGCGGGTACCGGTGTCGTCCAACGCCGAGGCGGCCAGGCTGGTCAAGAGCGAGTGGCACAGTGCGGCCATCGCCGGCGACATGGCGGCCAAGCTCTATGGCCTTAGCCACGTGGCGGAGAAGATCGAGGATCGCCCGGACAACTCCACGCGTTTCCTGATCATCGGCAACCAGGACGTGCCCATGTCCGGGGTCGACAAGACGTCGCTGGTGGTGGCGACCCGCAACCAGCCGGGTGCCTTGCACGACCTGCTCGAGCCGTTCCACCGCCACCAGATCGACCTGACGCGTCTGGAGACGCGACCCTCGCGCACCGGTGCCTGGAACTATGTTTTCTTCATCGACTTCTGTGGCCACGTCGAGGAGCCGCGGGTGTCGGCGCTGCTCGAGGAGGTGCGCTTGCGTGTCTCCGAGGTCAAGGTGCTTGGCTCCTACCCCCAGGGGGTCCTGTAGTAATGCAGGAAGAAGGAATGCAGCAAGAAGGAATGCAGGACGTCGCAATGCAGGAAGTCGCAACGCGTGGCGCAGTGCCCGCATCCTTGCCTCGGGCTTCACGCATCGTCATCGTTGGACTCGGCTTGATCGGAGGGTCGCTGGCCGCCGCCTTGCGCAAGGCGGGGGTGGGGCAGGGGGATGACAGTCTCATCCTAGCCTGTGACCCAGACCCGAAGGGGCTTGAGTGCGGACGTCGCATGGGGTTGATCGACGCAGGTTCGACGCAACTCTCCGAGGTCATCGAGGGTGCTACCCTGGTGGTGTTGGCGGTACCGGTGCTGGCCATGGGCCAGGTCATGGGCGAGCTAGGCGAGTTGCGTAGCCGCGCCGCCGGCGATCTGGTGATCACCGACGTCGGCAGCACCAAGGCAGCGATCGAGGCGGCCGCCATCGAGGCCTTCGGTGAGCTTCCCGCGCGCTTTGTGCTGGGGCATCCCATCGCCGGGTCGGAAAAGAGCGGCGTGGTGGCGGCCAATCCGGAGCTGTACCAGGCCCACAAGGTGATCCTGACGCCTACCTGCGCTACCGACCCCGATGCGCTTGAGCGTGTGCGGGCCCTGTGGCAGTTGACCGGTGCCGAGGTGCTGGAGATGGACGTGGCTCGCCACGATCAGGTGCTGGCGCGCACCAGTCATCTGCCGCATCTGCTGGCTTTCTCGCTGGTGGATACCCTGGCGCGCCAGGATGAGCGGCTCGAGATCTTCCGCTACGCCGCCGGCGGCTTTCGCGACTTCACCCGCATCGCCGGTAGTGATCCGGTGATGTGGCGAGACATCTTTCAGGCCAACCGGGGCGCCGTGCTCGAAGCTCTGGATGACTTCGAGTCAGGTCTGGCCCGACTCAGGGACGCGGTGAACCGTGGTGATGGCGATGGTCTGCTGGCCACCTTCGACCGCGCCAGTCATGCGCGCCACTATTTCGATACTCTGTTGAATCAGACCAGCTATCAGGCGGAATATCAGATGCAAGAATCAGCCATGCTGCGCTACCGGGTGGCCCCGGGCGGAAGCGTCACCGGTCGCATCCGGGTCCCCGGCGACAAGTCGATTTCCCATCGTTCGATCATGCTTGGTGCGCTGTCCGAGGGCGTTACCGAGGTGTCCGGATTCCTCGAGGGCGAGGACAGCCTCGCCACACTCCAGGCCTTCCGCGAGATGGGGGTGGCCATCGAGGGCCCGCACCAGGGCCGCGTGACCATCCACGGGGTCGGCATGCACGGCTTGAAGAAGCCGGCAGGTCCGCTCTACGTCGGCAATGCCGGCACCGCCATGCGGCTGTTTGCCGGGCTGCTGGCGGGGCAGGCCTTCGACACCGAATTGACCGGTGATACCTCGCTGACGCGTCGTCCCATGGGGCGGGTGGCCGATCCGCTGCGCCAGATGGGGGCGGTGATCGACACCGCCGAAGGCGGGCGTCCTCCGCTCAGGATCAAGGGCGGCCAGGCGCTCAAGGGCATCCACTACGACATGCCCATGGCCAGCGCCCAGGTGAAGTCCTGTCTGCTGCTGGCGGGGATGTTTGCCGAGGGTGAGACCCGAGTGCGTGAACCTGCACCGACTCGCGATCACACCGAGCGCATGCTCAATGGCTTTGGCTATGCCGTCGAGCGCGAGGGCGATACCTGCTGGCTGCAGGGCGGCGGCAAGCTGGCCGCTGGTCCGATCGATGTGCCGTCGGATATCTCCTCGGCGACCTTCTTCCTGGTGGCGGCGGCCATCACCCCGGGGTCGGATCTGGTGCTGGAACACGTCGGCATCAATCCGACCCGGATCGGGGTGATCAACATCCTGACCGCCATGGGGGCGGATCTGCGCCTCGAGAACGAGCGAGAGGTAGGGGGCGAGCCGGTCGCCGACCTGCATATCCGCTATCGGCCGCTAAAGGGCATCGACATTCCCGAGGACCAGGTGCCGCTGGCCATCGACGAGTTCCCGGCACTGTTCATTGCCGCGGCCAACGCCGAAGGCACCACGCGACTGCGCGGCGCCGAGGAGCTCCGGGTCAAGGAGTCCGACCGCCTGCAGTCCATGGCCGACGGCATGAGCGTGCTGGGTATCGACAACACCCTTTATGACGATGGCATCGACATCGTCGGCAAGGGCGGCGATGGCGCCAACTATGGCGGCGGGCGCGTGGACAGTCATGAGGACCATCGCATCGCCATGGCCTTCACCATCGCGGCCCTGCGCGCATCAAGCCCGATCGAGGTCAACGACTGCGCCAACGTGGCCACGTCCTTCCCCGGCTTTGTGGAGCTGGCACGAGGTGTCGGCCTTGAACTCGAAGAGGTACGCGAGGAGCAGGCATGAGCGATCATGACGACCATTCGGCCCCGGTGCTGACCATCGATGGCCCCGGCGGCGCCGGCAAGGGCACCATCAGCCGGCTGATTGCCGAGCGACTGGGCTGGCATCTGCTGGATAGCGGCAGCCTCTACCGACTGACCGCGCTGTCGGCTATCGGCAAGGGCATCGCGCTGGACGATGAGCCGGCGCTGGCGGCACTGGCCTCGGCCCTCGATGTGGTCTTTCGCGCCGAGAATGGCGAGGCGGTGGTCGAGCTCGAAGGGCGTGACGTGACTCGCGAGATTCGCACCGAGCAGGTGGGAAACAGCGCCTCTCTGGTGGCGGCGTTGCCGGCGGTGCGCCAGGCGCTGCTCGAGCGTCAGCGGGACTTCCGCCAGGCGCCCGGCCTGGTCGCCGATGGCCGTGACATGGGCACCGTGGTGTTCGTCGATGCGCCCCTGAAGATATTTCTGACCGCCAGCGCCGAGGAAAGGGCGCGCCGGCGTCACCTGCAGTTGCGGGAGGCCGGGGTGGATGCTAGTCTATCGAGTCTTTTGAAGGAGATTCAGGCGCGCGACGACCGCGATACGCAGCGTAGCGTGGCGCCGTTGGTGCCGGCCGATGATGCCATCGAGCTCGACACGACCCGCCTGAGCATACCGGAAGTGGTTGATCGGCTGTCCGAACTGTTGTCCCGAAAGGGGCTCCTGTCCGGCACCTGAACTCCCTTGCGGCGTCCCCGGCCAGATGTCACGACGTGCCCGAGTACAGGAAACGGAAAACTCGGTCAGGTCCAACCAGTGCCAACATCCCCGGGGGTTTTTGAATATGGCCCGCACTTGCTGGTGGTGCGGAGAAGCGGCCCTGCCGCACTCAACGTTGATCACGTAGGAACATCATGAGCGAAAGCTTTGCTGAACTGTTTGAACAGTCTCTCCAGGACATCAACATGGAGCCGGGCGCGATCGTCGCGGCTACTGTCGTCGACATCGAAGGTGACTGGGTCACCGTCAATGCCGGCCTGAAGTCCGAAGGTCAGATCCCTGCCGCGCAATTCCGCGACGACAGCGGCGAACTGACCATTGCCGTCGGTGACGAGGTCCACGTGGCCCTCGAAGCTGTGGAAGACGGCTTCGGCGAAACCCGCCTGTCCCGCGAGAAGGCCAAGCGTGCCGAAGCGTGGAAGGTGCTGGAAGCTGCCTTCGAGAAGGAAGAGATCGTCAAGGGCGTGATCAACGGCAAGGTCAAGGGCGGCTTCACTGTCGACGTCGACTCCATCCGTGCCTTCCTGCCCGGCTCTCTGGTCGACGTTCGTCCGGTGCGCGACACCACGCACCTGGAGAACAAAGAGCTCGACTTCAAGGTCATCAAGCTCGATCCGAAGCGCAACAACGTTGTCGTTTCCCGTCGTGCCGTTCTCGAAGCCGAGAACAGCGCCGAGCGTGAAGCGCTGCTCGCCACCCTGCAGGAAGGCCAGCAGATCATCGGTATCGTCAAGAACCTGACCGACTACGGTGCCTTCGTTGATCTGGGCGGCGTTGACGGCCTGCTCCACATCACCGATATGGCCTGGAAGCGCATCAAGCATCCGAGCGAGATCGTGGCTGTCGGCGACGAGATCACCGTCAAGGTGCTGAAGTTCGACCGCGAGCGCAATCGCGTCTCCCTGGGTCTGAAGCAGCTGGGCGAAGATCCGTGGGTCAACATCAAGGATCGTTACCCGGAAGGCACCAAGGTGCACGCCCGTGTCACCAACCTCACCGACTACGGCTGCTTCGCCGAGCTGGAAGAGGGTGTCGAGGGTCTGGTTCACGTCTCCGAAATGGACTGGACCAACAAGAACATCCATCCGTCCAAGGTGGTTCAGGTCGGTGACGATGTTGACGTCATGGTGCTGGATATCGACGAAGAGCGTCGTCGTATCTCCCTGGGTATCAAGCAGTGCACCGCCAACCCGTGGGAAACCTTCAACGCCCAGTTCAACAAGGGCGACCGCGTTGCCGGTACCATCAAGTCCATCACCGACTTCGGTATCTTCATCGGTCTGGACGGCGGCATCGACGGCCTGGTTCACCTGTCCGACATCTCCTGGACCGAGACTGGCGAAGAAGCCGTGCGTTCCTTCAAGAAGGGCGATGAGGCCGAAGCCGTCATCCTGTCCATCGATCCGGAGCGTGAGCGCATCTCCCTGGGTATCAAGCAGCTCGATACCGACCCGGTTGCCGAGTTCCTGGCTGTCAACGACAAGGGCACCATCGTTACCGGTCGTGTCGTCGAGGTTGACGCCAAGGAAGCTCACGTCGAGCTGGCGACTGACGTCGTTGCCGTGCTCAAGGCGTCCGAGATCAGCGCTGACCGTGTCGAAGACGCGCGCAACGTGCTGAACGAAGGCGACAGCGTCGAGGCCCGTATCGTCGGTGTCGATCGCAAGAACCGTCAGATCGCCCTGTCCGTCAAGGCCAAGGACCAGGACGACACCCGTCGCAACATGAGCAAGCTGCGCGACCAGGAAGTCGAGACCGGTGGCCCGACCACCATCGGCGACCTGATCAAGCAGCAGATGGGTCAGGACTAAGCCGGACCCCGACACTGTTCGGGACTGGTAATGGTCAAGAGCGCTTCCTTCGGGGAGCGCTCTTTTTTTATATGTAAGAAATTGTAGAGGGCTGGAATGTCCCTCGTGGCGGCGCTGCCTCAGTATTATTGGTGAGTTGGGCGAGTTTTTACCGCATATGCTTGAGGGGACGTGTTTTAGGGTTGATGCCCTTGTTGTAAGCATCTACCGTTTGTTTGACAGGATTTTGACTTTGCTTTTGGCCAATAACGTTTGAATAACGTCGTTTGGCTGGTTGTCATATACTCATGCAGGAGTGATAATGCCCCTGCATCCGAAAGCAACTACTATAGGCGTACCTTAATGTCTTCACTTTTGAATGACTATATGCAGATGGAGCAGCAGCTCCAGCAACTGCAGGAAAGACTTGGTCAGCTCCAGAACGATGACCGTCTCAAGTCCGAACTCGAGTTCAAGGGAAAGCTCGAAGAGCTGATGAAAGAGTTCGACAAGAGCGCATCTGACGTCATCGCCATCCTGGATCCGAAGTCCGCTGCTTCCCCGGCAAAGGCCGCTGCCCCGGCCGCTGGCGGTCGTCGCAAGCGCAAGCTCAAGATCTACAAGAACCCGAATACCGGCGAAGTCGTCGAAACTCGTGGTGGCAATCAGAAGACGTTGAAGGCCTGGAAGGAAGAGCACGGTAATGACACCGTCGAGTCCTGGCTGGTGCGTGTAGAAGACTGATGATTGTTTGAGCCGCAGATGAGCCAGTGCCTTGGACGTTGCATCGGTCCGGCACTGTTTCGATCTTCAGGCTTGCGGTGCCAGAAGCCGTCTTGAACCATCGACATGACAGTGACGTCGTCGTATTGTTCGGGACGGTTTCTTTTTGCACGGTATTCCTTGATCGGCTGCGTCTCGTTGGAGGCGAAGCCCGAAGCCCGAAGCTTCGACTGCCCCTTGCGATGTTTCTGGTTTCCGGGGAGGGGACGAAGCGTGGCCTCCCACTGCACCGGTGTGATGCAGGAACAGTGTGATCCAGGCGAAGCGGGGCTGTGGCCTTGTCGTTGCCGGTACTTTGCTTGAATTCTGGTATGATGGAACGCAAAAGGTGGCCACCGAAGTGGCCACCAGAAGGGAGGTTTGCGGGCTCGGAGAGGCTAAGCGATCAGTCCTCTTCGAGTAGCGGCAGTCGCAGTTCCAGCCCATACTTGCCTTTGACCAGCTGAGGCGCTTCGCCGCTCAGGTAGACGCCGTGTTCAGACAGGCCGCGACAGGCCATGAACAGCATGGCGCTGGTCAGGTGTGAGCTGTCCTCGAGGGTGATGCAGGCGTGTCGCTGGGCCGGCAGCATGACCAGGCGGAACGGCAGTGGCAGCGCCAGGCGGTGTGCGTGTTCTTCGTCGACGTGGACACCCAGGTCGATACGGGGCGCCTCGCTGGCCAGCGGGTGATCGTGAAGAATAGCGATCGGTGCCGCATTGGTGAGGCGTGCCGGGAGATCGTAGGCGCCTTCGGCATTACGCTGCCAGTTGTCCAGGTTCTCGATGATTTCGGGCGGCTGATAGAGGCGGGTGACCGCGGCACGCCGCAGCGGCAGGTCGGCCATCTTCACCGAGAAGTGGGGCAGATTGTGGCGCTGGCGATAGAGTTCCAGGCGCTGGTTCTGGCGGTACTCCCGGGGAGCGACACGGTAGCGGCGCTGGAAGGCGCGGGTGAACGCCGAGTGATTGCGATAGCCGCAGCGTTTGGCGATATCATGTACGCCGTGGGGCGTATGGATCAGCAGCCTGGCGGCCTTCTCGAGCCGCAGCATGTCGCGGTAGGCACTTGGCGAAATGCCGAACGACTGGCGGAAGCGCCGACGCACCTGGGATGAGGAGTACCCCATACGCGTGGCAAGATCTTCGATACTCAGCTGACTGTCCAGGGTTTCCTGGAGCCAGATTTCGGCGCGCATCATCTCGTTGAACATGGTCTTGCCTCCCTGAACCATCGGCGCGGACCCGACCCTCCCTGGGTCCTCGGAGAGCGAATCCGAGCGTCCGTATCGCTGGTCGTTGTAGTCGGAACATCCGCCTGTCCCGAGGTATGATGGTGTAGGTTTGTAGCGTTAGGATACATCCTGTTACGTAGTTATGCAGTCTAGCGCGCCTGTCTGGCAAGTGCAATGTGCCGTTTTGATCGTTTGTGCACAAAACGTCAGTGATGGATTGCATATCTAACATGTTGTTGTGAAAGTAAAAAAGGCGTTATTTTCGAGCCTTTCTTGATAAGGTGGTGCCGCAGGATACTGAATCTGTCGCACCTCCATCGACGTTAACGACTGGTAACAAATGAAATCTCAGAGTTCCCAAAAGCCTATGGATGAACGCGAGAAGCTTCGCCGCTTTCGTGAATTGGATGACGCCTTCGCGGAAGCGCTGCGCAGCCTGGACAACCCGAACAAGGCCGCCGAGATCCCCACCGGCCCTCCGGTCCGCTCCATCGACAGCCTGGAAGAAGAAGAGCAGCGTCGTAAGGAAGAGGACTTCGAGCGGCGGCTGCTGGGCTTGATCCAGGAATATGCCCAGACCCCTGAATCGGTGCGGGAATTGGTCGCCACGCTGCAATCGATGGGGCGCATCGCCTGACCGCATGACCTCTGCCTTTGTCAGGGGTCATCGAGATGGGTCTTGCCGGACTTCAACCTGTGCGATTTTGACAGGGATTTTCCGACGGCTCTGTGGGTAAAGGCCGTGGCGTCTTTGCGCAAATACTGCAAAATGATGTCAGCAATTGCTGATGTCAGCGCTTGCCGACAGGCGCGCGCTGCTTATGGCGGTTGCCGGAACGCAGGCGCCTGAGGTGGGGTGCAGGTGCATTGGCAGGTCAGGGGCAAGCCTCGTTGAGCGGGCGCGCTGGTGTGCGACGCACCGGGCCTTTCAGCGGTAGCGAAAGACTCTCAAGCTTGGCAGGAAGGGGGTGTCCTCGAGGCGTTCGTCGCTTCTCCGGGCGCGTTGGCGTTCGGCTGGCGGTTGTGCCGGCGGAAGGTTGTGATGGGGGAGCTGCGCCTGGGGCACAAGCAGGGGCAGAGCCGCATTCATGGCACGTCTGAGGCGACCGTCCGGCAGAGGTGCCCGGTAAAAGAGGTTGGCTCGCATCAGCGGTGCCTGTCGTTGCACCTGGGCCAGGGGCTCGCTGGAAGGAATGCCGGCGAGGCGCTCGAGTTGAATGCGAATGTGCGGTGACTCGGTGTCGAAGGCCATCAGCTTGCGCTCGACTTCGGCCACGCTCAAGCGGGTGATGGAGCGTCCGCTGGCGTACCAGGCCAGACGAACCCGCTCCACCGGCGCCTCGGCGATGGGCAGGACGCGCCAGGTCTGTTTCAGATGGAGGCGGGCGAGGCCGGCGCCCCCCAGGTGATCATTGAGTTCCGGGTGGCGTATCGGCAGCCTGGCCTTGATCTCGGGTATCAGTTGGGGCGATTGCTGGCGAATGTCGCTCAGCCGTTCAGAAAACTCAGCCTTGGCCTGGTTCAGCGCCAGAGCCGCCTCGCAGGTAACCGGGTCCGCGGCCACCAGTCCGATATAGCTGCGGGTGACACGGCCGTCCTGGCCGTCGGCATACCACAGATCCAGTAACGCCTGGCGCAGCCAGTCCGCATCGGCTGTCTCGCGATCGAAGGACCAGGCAGGAAGGCGTGATGCCTGCCAGCGGTCGACGACCTCTCTGGCGCACGCGATGATCCGATCGAACCCTGCGTCGAGCTCTGCCAATAGCTGGTAGGCGGGCCGTGACGGGGCGCTGGCATTGCCTGGCCGGTCCATCGTTCAGTCCTGGTTATGCAGGTCGCGTTCGGCTCTGGCGACCCACTCATCGATGCTGGTTTCGTCCATGGCGGGTTCGCCGGCAATGCGATGGCTGCCATCGGCCCAGGCCCCCAGGTCAATAAGACGACAGCGCTTGCTGCAGAAGGGGCGATAGCTGTTCTCGGGCGTCCAGAGTACTTCCTTGCGACATTGTGGGCAGGCAACCTTCAAGGTGCCCTGACGAGTGCTGTGTGACATGTGGGGCTCCTGATGCAAGACGTAAACGTCGATAGCGGAAGAGGCAGGCTCAGGCCTTGGCGGCGAGTCTGCGATAGGTGGCATCCAGTGCCTTGACGGCCTCGGAGAGCGCCGCTAGATCACCGTCATTGGTGATGACATCGTCGGCCAGTGACACCCGCTCGTCACGACCCATCTGCGAGGCCACGATAGCCTTGGCCTGGGCCAGGTCGACATCATCGCGCTGGGTAGTGCGTTCGATCTGCAGCGCTTCTGGTACGTCCACCACCAGGGTGCGCTGGACCATGTCCACCTGCCCGGATTCGAACAGCAACGGGGAAACCAGCAGCACATAGGGGGCGTCTTGCTGCCGCAGCAGCGACAGTCTCGTGACCAGCCGTTCGCGCACGCGTGGATGGGTGGTCGCTTCAAGCCAGCGGCGTTCCTTTTCGTCGGCGAAGACGAGGGCGCGCAGAGCAGCACGGTCGAGGCGACCTTCCCTGGTCAGTATGGCATCTCCATATCGGTCGACGATGGCCTTGAGGGCCGGCTCGCCCGGGGCGACCACCTCTCGCGCGATATCGTCGGCATCGACCCAGCGAGCGCCGTGATCGCCAAACAGACGGGCCACCGTCGATTTGCCTGAGGCGATGCCACCAGTCAGTCCAATTATCATGCCACCCGTACTCCCTTCGTGTGTTCAGCGTAGTGCTTGTGTGGTGCAGTAGCCTGGGCCTTGAGTGCAACGTCGGCAAGCGACGATCAAAGGTTGCAGCGCTGAGAGAACGCAGTTTACGAGGTGCAACCCTGCATTTCGAGACGCCATTCACCCCGTGTCACCGAGCGCAGCCGTCTTCATGTCAGTCCCGACAGCGCCTGATATCCGGTGAGCAGTTCATTGCCGGCGAGCAGGCCGAGACCGCCGGCCAATACCAGCGAAGGACCGAACGGCAAGGGCTGGCCCTTCAGGTGTCGGGACCTCCACTGTATCAGCAGACCCGAAATTGCACCTAGCAAGGCGGCGATCAATATCACCAGTGGCAACAGTTGCCAGCCGAGCCAGGCGCCGAGTGCGGCAATCAGCTTGACGTCACCAAGCCCCATGCCGTCGCGTCCGGTGAGGACGTGAAAGGCCTTGCCGATGGCCCACAGCACGGCGTAGCCGGCGGTGGCCCCGATCACCGCATCATCCAGGCTGGCGGGGTTGAACAGCAGCTGGTAAAGCAGGCCACACCATAAAAGGGGCAGGGTAAGGGCGTCGGGAAGCAGTTGGGTGCGCAGATCGATCACCGCCAGGGCCAGCAGCGTCAGGCTGGCGCCGTAAAGCCACAGGGCAGGCCAGGTGGGCCCGTGGAGGATGCAGAAGCAGACCGCTAGCAGGGCGCTGGCCAGTTCCACCAGCGGATACTGGATGCTGATGCGTCCCTGGCAGTTGGCGCAGCGTCCGCGACGCTTGAGCCATCCCAGCAACGGCAGGTTGTCGTGCCAGGCGATGGGGGTGAGACAGCGCGGACAGCGAGAGCGTGGGTGGGCCAGTGACAGTGGCTCCTCGATATCGTCTGACAATTCGAGAGCCGCGCGGGCCTCGGTGCGCCACTGTTGCATCAACATGACCGGAAGGCGGGTGATGACGACGTTGAGAAAGCTGCCGAGGCATAACCCCAGCAGAGCAACAAGAGCAAGAGAAGCGAAAGTGACATCCGAAAAAAGCAAAAGGAGCTCCGTGGTTCGGGGGCGGTCAAAGGAGGCTATTCTACCGTTGGCAAGAGGCGATTGTCTGGTGATACGGCAAGGCAGCGGGTGATGTCAGGGGCCTGGACGTCCCTTGCCGGGCTTCCTGCGTCGCCCTTGGGGTGTCACCTGCTCAGCCATTAGTCTAAAATTGTTCCCTTTTTCCGATCAGGTAAGCGACATGACCCAGACGTTCGGACCCGTGATGCTGGATCTCGATGGCCATGAGCTATCGGCAGAGGAGCGATCGCTGCTCGAGCATCCCGCCACCGGTGGTGTCATCCTGTTTGGACGCAACACTCGAGATGCGCACCAGGTGCGCGAACTGTGCCGGTCGATTCGAGAGGTGCGTCCTGATCTTCTGCTGGGCATCGACCAGGAAGGAGGGCGTGTCCAGCGCCTGAAAGACGGAGTCACCCGGCTGCCGCCGATGTCCCGCCTGGGGCAGGAGTACCTGGACTCACCCGAGACGGCCGTACGGCTGTGCCAGGACGCCGGCTGGCTACTGGGTATGGAAATGGCCGCCTGTGGCCTCGATCTGAGCTTCGCGCCGGTGCTGGATGTCGACGTCGGGCTGTCATCGGTGATCGGTGATCGCAGCTTTGCCGGTGACCCCGAGACCGTGGCGCTGCTGGCGGGCGCCTTTGTCGAGGGGCTGCACGACGCGGGGATGGCGGCGGTCGGCAAGCACTTTCCGGGGCATGGGGGGGTGAAGGCCGATACCCACCATGAAGTCGCGCGTGACGAACGTAGCCTCGACGAACTCCGACAGCACGACCTGGTGCCGTTTCAGTCTCTGGCACCCAAGCTCGATGGCATGATGCCGGCTCATGTGGTGTATCCGGCCTTTGACCCAAGGCCTGCAGGATTCTCGCGCCCCTGGCTTGGCATGCTGCGTGAGAGCCTGGGTTTCAAGGGCCTGATCTTTTCCGATGACCTGACCATGGCCGGCGCTCAGGTCGCCGGTGGGCCGGTGGAGCGCGCCCAGGCGGCCCTCGACGCCGGCTGTGACATGGTGCTGGTGTGCAATGACCGAGCCGCTGCCAAGGCGGTGCTCGATGCCTGCGCCGAGCGTACCGTTCGCCGGGCTTCACGCTTGCGCTATGGCCGCGCTCGTCCTGACCTGGACGCCTTGCCGGCCCTGTCTCGCTGGCGCCGGGTACACGCTCGCCTCGAGGCGATGACTTCCGATTGATGTTTGAAACGAGTTGACTGTTATGCCGAAACTGGACCCTGCCCATAGCGCTTCACGTGACGATATGCGTGAGGTGATGGACACCGCGGATTGCCTGATCAGCCATGATGAAGTCGAGCGTGCGCTCGATCGCATGGCCGAGGAGATTACCCGGGATCTCGGCGATGAACTGCCGGTGTTCTACTGCGTAATGAACGGTGGCTTGATCACGACCGGTCACCTGCTGCCGCGTCTGGGCTTTCCGCTGGAGGTGGACTACCTGCACGCCACTCGCTATCGCGGCAAGACCCGAGGGGGCGAGCTGTTCTGGCGTGTCTCGCCGGAGATTCCCATGGCCGGACGTCATGTGGTGATCGTCGACGATATCCTCGACGAAGGTGCCACCCTGGCGGCCATCCTCGACTATTGCCGCGAGGCCGGCGCCAAGAGCATCTCCACCGCGGTACTGGTGGACAAGAATCACGACCGCAAGGCAGTGCCTGGCCTCAAGGCCGATTACTGCAGCCTGGAGGTCGCCGACCGCTATGTCTTTGGTTTCGGGATGGACATTAAAGGCTATTGGCGCAACGCCCCGGGGATCTTTGCCCCCAAGGGGATGTGAAAAGGTAAGGCCGACCACTACGTCTTTGGTTTCGGTATGCTGATATATGGTCGGTAAAGGTTACTGGCGAAACGCCCCCGGCATCTTCGCGCCGAAGGGGATGTAAAAAGGTTAGGGCAAGACCGACCGCCAGTGTCCGGCGTCAGCAATACAAGAAGCGCCCCGGGGATAGCCTCCGGGGCGCTTCTGTTTTGGGGTGCCAGGTAAGCCAGGAGCTTGGCTTTCAGGACCTTGGCTTTCAGGTCCTGCTATTCAGGACTCAGGCCAGTCCAAGTTCGTGGGTGGCTTCCTCTCGCATCTTGAACTTCTGCACCTTGCCGGTGACGGTCATCGGGAACTCGTCGACGAACTTGACGTAGCGCGGCACCTTGTAGTGCGCGATCTTGCCCTTGCAGAAGGCCTTGAGTCCTTCCTCGTCGAGCTGTTCGCCTTCGCTGAGCTTGACCCAGGCCATGACCTCCTCACCGTACTTCTGGTCGGGTACACCGATGACCTGAACGTCGGAGATGGCGGGATGGGTGTAGAGGAAGTCCTCGATCTCGCGGGGGTAGATGTTCTCGCCACCGCGAATGATCATGTCCTTGATACGCCCGACGATGGCCACATAGCCTTCATCGTCCATGGTCGCCAGGTCGCCGGTATGCATCCAGCCGGCGTTGTCGATGGCCTTGGCGGTGGCTTCCTCGTTGTTCCAGTAGCCGAGCATCACGCTGTAGCCACGGGTGCACAGCTCGCCGGTCTCGCCCTTCGGGACCACCGCGCCGCTTTCCGGATGCACCAGCTTGACCTCCAGATGCGGGTGGATGGTGCCCACCGTGGTGACGCGCTTGTCCAGCGGGGCATCGGTGGTGGTCTGGAAGCTGACCGGGCTGGTTTCGGTCATGCCGTAACAGATGGTCACATCCTGCATGTTCATCTGGTCGATGACCCGGCGCATCACCTCGATCGGGCAGATGGAGCCTGCCATGATCCCGGTACGCAGCGACGACAGATCGTAGCTCTCGAAGTCCGGATGCTCGAGCTCTGCGATGAACATGGTGGGGACACCGTACAGCGTGGTGGCCTTTTCTTCCGCCACCGCCGCCAGGGTGGTCTCGGGGTCGAAGCCGTCGGCGGGGTAGATCATGGTGGCGCCGTGGGTCACGCAGCCCAGGTTGCCCATCACCATGCCGAAGCAATGGTAAAGCGGTACCGGAATCACCATGCGGTCCTGATCGGTCAGGTTCATCGCCCTGGCCACGAACATGCCGTTGTTGAGGATGTTGTGGTGGGACAGGGTGGCGCCCTTGGGCGCACCGGTGGTGCCGGAGGTGTACTGGATGTTGATTGGTTCGTCGAACTGCAGACCTGACTGCACCTCGGCCAATTCCTCGGCGCTGACTTCGTCACTGCGCTCGAAGATGCGCTCCCAGGCCAGCATGCCTGGCAGGGTCTTGGCCGAGTCGAGGCAGATGACACGCTTGAGCTCGGGTAGTCCTGCCAGTTTGAGCGGGCCAGCCCCCTGGACGTCGTTGAGCTCCGGGGCAAGCTCCGCCAGGGTGGCTACGTAGTCCGAGGTCTTGAAGCTGCCCTGGAGGATCAGCGTCGAGGTGCCCGACTGCTTGAGCGCGTAGTCGAGCTCATGGGTGCGGTAACTCGGATTGATGTTGACCAGGATGGCGCCGATCTTGGCGGTGGCGAACTGGGTGATCGTCCATTCAGCGCAATTGGGTGACCAGATGCCCACCCGGTCGCCTTTCTTGACGCCCATGGCCAGCAGCGCGCGGGCCGCCTGGTTCACCTCGTCCTGGAGCTCGCGCCAGCGATAGCGTAGCCCCTGGTGGCGGCTGATCAAGGCGTCCTGGTCGGGGAAGCGGGATACCGTTTCGTCGAAGCAGTCACCGATGGTCTGGCCCTTCAGGGGCAGGTCACTGATGCCGCTGACGTAGCTCACGCTCGAGGGTGAGGGCGCGGTCGAGGGAGCGAGATCGGGAGAGGAAGCAGACTGGCGTGTCATCGTGGCTCTCGTCTTGTCGTCTGGTGATTGCCGTGGGGCAGGGTGTTGTCATTGTTCGGGGCAGAGCATTGGCAGTCAGGGTGTCGCAGCAGGCGAGGGACCAGCGGCCAGTCATGGAGGACGGGAGCTAGCCCTTCTCACCGAGCTGTCCCAGGGCGTCCCGGGCTCGCCGGTCGACATCGTCCATCTCGAGGCGCATCAGGCGGATATCCTCGAGCTGACGGTCTAGCTCGGCACGCTTCTCGGCGATGATCTCGAGTAGACGCTTGAGCTGGCGGGCGTTTCCGTCCGGCATGGCGTCGTACATCATCACCACCTCGCGTATCTCGGCCAGCGAGAACCCGAGCCGCTTGCCTCTGAGCGTCAGTTTCAGGCGCACCCGATCCTTCTCGCGATAGATGCGCTTCTGACCCTGACGTCGGGGCGCCAACAGCCCCTCCTGCTCATAGAAGCGGATAGTCCGAGGCGTCACCTCGAACATCTTGGCCAGCTCTCCGATACTGTAGGTGCGGGAGATCGCGGTGGGCTGGCGAGCTTCGCTGGAGGAGCCTGAGGCGCGGTTGGCGCTGGCGGTTTTGCTCATGATGCTCTGTCCTGTTGGGAGGACCCGACGCGGCGGGGTCCTTGGAAAAGACACTAGTCAAAGTTTACGTTAACGTAAAGTGGATGTAGCGAAATTGACCCTCGCCCGGGCAAGGCGCCCCGGTGTCCAGGGCCGCAGCGCCGTGTACGACTATGGGTTGATAGGTCGAAAACCGAGCAAGTGCTAGGTTGGGTCCCATTGCATGGCGGGGAAGCCGCCCGGCCGGCTGAATGGCCAGCCGAACGGTTCGCTGTCCGACTCGCTGTCTGGCTCGCCATCGACGTCTTGAACATGAGGATGCCACCATGGACTTTTCCCTTACCGACGATCAGAAGGCCCTGGTCGACGCCGCCGCCGACTTTGCCCGAGTCGAACTCAAGGATCACGCCGCCGAGTGGGACGCCACGTCGCACTTTCCGCTGGACGTCATCCGGCGCGCCGGCGAAGCGGGCTTTCTGGGGATCTATACCCCGGAAGAACACGGCGGTCTGGGGCTCTCGCGGCTGGATGCGTCGCTGATCTTTGAGCAGCTGTCGCAGGGCTGTATCGCCACCACCGCCTACCTGACCATCCACAACATGGTCACCTGGATGATTGCCAACTGGGCCACCGACGGCGTCCGTGATCGCTACGTCGAGGCCATGGTCAGTGGTGAGTGGCTCGGTTCCTATTGCCTGACCGAACCCGGTGCCGGTTCGGATGCCGCCAATCTGCGTACCAAGGCCGTGCGAGACGGTGATAATTATGTCATCGATGGGGCCAAGATGTTTATCTCCGGTGCCGGTTCCACCGAGGTGCTGGTGGTGATGGCGCGCACCGGTGAGCCGGACAGCGGCGCCCGTGGCGTCTCGGCCTTTTTGGTACCGGCGGACGCCGAGGGCGTCAGCTATGGCAAGAACGAGGACAAGATGGGCTGGAAGAGCCAGCCGACTCGACTGGTCAGCTTCGATGGTGTGCGGGTGGCCGCCGATCATCGTCTGGGTGAAGAGGGCGAGGGTTTCCGGTTTGCCATGAAGGGGCTGGACGGTGGCCGTCTCAATATCGCCAGCTGTTCGCTGGGGGCGGCCCAGCATGCGCTGACCCTGGCGCGCGACTACCTCGGCGAGCGCAAGCAGTTCGGTCGCGAGCTGTCGTCCTTTCAGGCGCTGCAGTTCCGTCTCGCCGACATGGCCACGGAATTGATGGCGGCCCGTCTGATGGTGCGCCAGGCCGCCTGGCGGCTGGACCAGGGCGATCCCGAGGCGACCGCCCACTGCGCCATGGCCAAGCGCTTTGCCACGGACATCGGCTTCAAGGTCTGCAACGAGGCACTGCAACTCCACGGGGGCTACGGTTACATTCGTGAGTACCCGCTGGAGCGCCTGGTCCGCGATACCCGGGTGCACCAGATTCTCGAGGGGACCAACGAGATCATGCGCCTGATCGTCGGTCGTCGCCTGCTCGCCGACGGCGTGGTCGAATCGCTGCAGTGACGTCGGATTGAACAGACAGCGCATGGAAAAGAGTGCAAGGAGCCAAACAATGAGTCACGACCTGGTCAGATTCGAACGCCGCCCGGCGGCCGGCGGCGGTTGCATCGGTATCGCCACCCTGAACGCGCCCAAGGCCTTGAACGCCTTGTCGCTCGAGATGATCGAGCTGCTCGACGAAAGACTCGAGGAGTGGGCCCAGGACCCCGATGTTCACGCGGTATGGCTTGACGGTGAGGGGGACAAGGCCTTCTGCGCCGGTGGCGATGTGGTGGCGCTGGTGCGAGAGCTCAAGCGCGAGCAGGAGGCCGGGCGCGGTGTCGGCAGCTATGCCAGCCACTACTTTTCCGCCGAGTATCGCCTCGACTATCGACTGCATACCTATCCCAAGCCGTTGCTGGTATGGGCGGACGGCATCGTCATGGGCGGTGGGCTCGGCCTGACCGCCGGTGGTCGGCATCGTCTGGTGACCGAGACCACTCGGATCGCCATGCCGGAGATCACCATCGGTCTGTATCCGGATATCGGGGCCAGCTGGTTTCTCAACAAGATGCCGCCGGGGGTCGGGCTCTACCTGGGTCTTACCGGCGCCAGCATCAACGCCAGGGACGCCCTTGACCTGGGCATGGCGGATCGTTTCGTGCCGCGCGAGCGGCGCGACGAGCTGCTCGCGCGACTCTGCGACTGCCACTTCGCCCCTGGCCACGTGGATGACGCCGAGGCGCTGGTGTGCGACGTACTCGGTGAATTCGAGGCGCCGGAGAAGGCCCCCGGGGCGCAGGTCTGGCCCCATCTGGATCACATCACCTCGCTGACCCTCAAGGGCCGCGTGGAGGACGCCGTGGCTGCCATCCTGGGCGATGATCGCGACGATGACTGGCTTTCGGCCAATCGCGCACGACTCGAGAAGGGCTGTCCACTGACCGCGCAACTGGCCTGGCGGATGCTCGAGCGACATCGCCACTCCTCGCTGGCCGACGCCTTCCGCGACGAGCTGGTGGTGTCGATCCAGTGCAACGTGCTGGGCGACTTCGCCGAGGGAGTGCGCGCGCTGTTGATCGACAAGGACAAGTCACCGCAGTGGCGGCATCGAGACGTCGCAAGCGTAGGCAGCGCCGATCTGGCGGCGATGTTCGGTGCCCCCTGGGGTAACGGTCCCGGGCCACTGGACGACCTTTGATCGCCGCTTGACGTGACAGCACAACAATCACAATTCGTTAGATAGCCAGGAGACATCTTATGCAAATCGCCTTTATCGGCCTTGGCAACATGGGCGCGCCGATGGCCGCCAATCTGGTCGGCGCGGGCCACCAGGTGCGGGTCTTCGACCTGGTCGAGTCGGCCATGGCGACGCTTGAAGAGCAGGGCGCGAGTCGGGCGAGTTCCGCCCTGGAGGCCGCCGAAGGCGCCGAGGTGGTGGTCTCGATGCTGCCGGCGGGGGCGCACGTCAAGGCGCTGTACCTCGGCCGTGACGGTGCCGAGGGACTGCTTGACCAGCTCTCGTCGCGGCCCTTGCTGCTCGATGCCTCCACCATTTCGCCGGACGATGCCCGGCTGGTGGCGGGCGAGGCCGCCAATCGCGGCCTGGCCTACCTCGATGCGCCGGTGTCCGGCGGCATCGGGGGCGCCAAGGCCGGCACCCTGACCTTTATCGTCGGTGGCGACGCCGACGCCTACGAGCAGGCCCGTCCGGTGCTCGAGGCCATGGGCAAGAACCTGTTCCACGCAGGCCCCAGTGGCAGCGGCCAGGTGGCCAAGATCTGCAACAACATGCTGCTTGGCATCCTGATGAGCGGTACCGCCGAGGCGCTGTCTCTGGGTGTCAAGAACGGCATGGATCCGGCCGTGCTGTCGGAGATCATGAAGCAGAGCAGCGGCGGCAACTGGGCATTGAACGTCTACAACCCCTGGCCCGGGGTGATGGAGGGTTCCGCCGCCTCACGTGACTATCAGGGCGGCTTCTTGACCGACCTGATGGCCAAGGACCTGGGGCTTGCCTGGGAGCTGGCGCTTGAGTCCCGCGCCAGCGTGCCGATGGGTTCCCAGGCGCGCAACCTGTTCGCGCTGCACAGCGCCCAGGGTAACGGCGGTCTGGATTTTTCCAGCATCCAGTCGCTGTACCGGGCCGGCGAGTCGTCCGGCCAATAGCCGGGCTGACGACGTTCGGGCCTCGTCGTTCGACGTCGAGGCCCGTGATTCGTCATCGCTCGACCAAGGTGGGGGTTGGCAAGACCGACCATTAGGTCTACATTTGGTGAAAATGTAGAAATTCTGGAGCCCCCGCCATGACCAGCATCACCCCCGTTAACTGGGAAGATCCCTTCCGCCTCGTCGATCAACTCGACGAGGAAGAGCGTATGGTCCAGCAGACCGCCCACGACTACTGCCAGGAAAAGCTGCTTCCCCGGGTGCTCGAGGCCAACCGTCACGAGCGCTTCGATCGCGAGATCATGAACGAGATGGGGGAGCTTGGACTGCTCGGCGCCACCATCGATGGCTACGGCTGCGCCGGCATGAACTACGTCAGCTACGGCCTGATCGCCCGTGAGGTCGAGCGGGTCGATTCCGGCTATCGCAGCGCCATGAGCGTGCAGTCGAGCCTGGTCATGTACCCGATCCACGCCTTCGGCAGCGACGCTCAGCGCGATCGCTACCTGCCGAAGCTTGCCAGCGGTGAGTGGGTGGGCTGCTTCGGCCTGACCGAGCCGGACCATGGCTCCGATCCCGGCAGCATGTCGACTCGGGCCTATCGCACCGACTCCGGCTGGCGCCTGAACGGCACCAAGACCTGGATCACCAACTCGCCGATCGCCGACGTCTTCGTGGTCTGGGCACGGGACGAGGAGGGGGTGGTCCGCGGCTTCGTGCTCGAGAAGGGCATGCCTGGTCTCAGCGCGCCCAAGATCGAGGGCAAGTTCAGCCTGCGCGCCTCCATCACCGGCCAGATCGCGATCCAGGACGTCGAGGTCTCCGACGACCAGCGTCTGCCTGGCGTGCAGGGCCTGAAGGGGCCTTTCTCCTGTCTCAACCGCGCCCGTTACGGCATCAGCTGGGGTGCCATGGGCGCCGCCGAGGCCTGCTGGCACGCCGCACGTGACTACACCATGGAGCGCAAGCAGTTCGGCCGCCCGCTGGCCGCCAATCAGCTGATCCAGAAGAAGCTCGCCGACATGCAGACCGAGATCGCCCTGGGCCTGCAGGCGTCGCTGCGGGTGGGGCGGATGATCGACGACGGCCAACTGGTGCCCGAGGCGATTTCGCTGATCAAGCGCAATAACTGTGGCAAGGCGCTGGATATCGCCCGGGTCGCCCGGGACATGCACGGCGGCAACGGCATCAGCGACGAGTACCACGTCATCCGTCACGTCATGAACCTCGAGGCGGTCAACACCTACGAAGGCACCCACGATGTGCATGCCCTGATCCTCGGGCGTGCCCAGACCGGCCTGCAGGCCTTCACCGGGTGAGTGACACCGCCATGCACCAGGCAGACAGCTCAGCGGAGGCCGGCGCCGGCAATACGACAGGCGAGAGCACGCAAGCTGCCAGCGCCGCCAGGCCGCTCGAGGGGGTTACCGTGCTGGACATGTCGCGGGTGCTGGCCGGCCCCTGGTGCGGCCAGCTACTCGGCGACCTCGGCGCTCGGGTGATCAAGATCGAGCACCCCGGTCGTGGCGATGACACTCGCGGCTGGGGGCCGCCCTGGCATCAGGGCGAGCCGATCGACGGTGATGCGGTCGAACGCCAGGCCGCCTATTACCTCTGCGCCAATCGTGCCAAGCAGTCGTTGGCGGTGGACATCGCAAGCGCGGATGGCCAGCGGCTGATCAAGGCGTTGGCCAAGGGCGCCGACATCGTGCTCGAGAATTTCAAGGTCGGCGGGCTAGCTCGCTATGGCCTCGACGCTGCTTCGCTGCGAGAGATCAATCCGGCGCTGGTGGTGTGTTCCATCACCGGCTTTGGCCAGACCGGACCCTACGCCCACCGGGCCGGCTACGACTTCATGATTCAGGCCATGGGCGGCTTGATGAGTCTGACCGGCGACGCCGACGGCATGCCGATGAAGACCGGAGTGGCGATCACCGACGTGATGACGGGGCTTTACGCCACTGTCGGGGTGCTGGCGGCATTGCATCGCCGGCGCGAGACCGGTGAGGGCAGCCACGTGGACCTGGCGCTGCTCGACGTTCAGGTGGCGACCCTGGCCAACCAGGCGCTCAACACCCTGGTCAGCGGTGTGGCACCGCAGCGCTTCGGCAATGCTCATCCGAATATCGTGCCCTACCAGGCGTTCGCCTGCCGCGATGGTCATCTGGTGCTCACCGTGGGCAACGACGCCCAGTTCGCCCGCCTGGCTGAGCTGCTCGGGCACCCCGAATGGGCCGAAGGCGACTACGCCACCAACGAAGGACGGGTCGCCCATCGCCAGGATCTGGTGGCCTTGATCCAGGGCATTCTGAGCGGCGGCGAGCGCGATCACTGGCTCGCCGAATGCGAGGCCCAGGGGATACCGGCAGGGCCCATCCATACCTTGCCGGAAGTGTTCGCCGATCCTCAGGTGCGTCACCGTGGCATGGCCCGGGAAATCGACGGCGTGCCCCAGGTCGCCAACCCGCTGCGCTTCGATGGGGCCAGTGCCACCGCCGATTCCGCGCCACCACGCCTTGGTGAGCACAGCGACAGGGTGCTGACCGAGATGGGGTTGTCGGCGTCCGATATTGAGCGGCTGCGCAGGGAAGGCATCATCCGCTAAGCCCCCCCCCAGCAGTACCCGAGTGCACACGGCCAGGCCCGAAGGGGCCTGGCCGTGTTGTTGGCGCGGTCGTCGATGCCAGGGGCGATGTCAGGATTGATGCCAGGGGCGATGTCTTGGTCGACGGCCCGATGGCCGATAACACGCGGGTGGTGATCAGGTCAGGTGGTTGTCCCAGCGCAGCGGCAAGGCGGCCAGTTCGTGATGGCGGCCGCCATCGTCGATGCGGTGGACCTCGCCACCGCCGGTGGTGACCAGATATCCCCCTGCGCCGTCGCAGCGAACGCCTGCCGCGTCCTCGATATCGAACTGTGCCAGCAGCTCGCCGCTGGTCCTGCCCAGCACCAGCACCTTGTTGCCTCGTGGGGCGGAAATCGCCGCGCTCGGGCGCACCTGGCTGGTCGCCACGCTGGCGGTGTACTGGGCCAGACGCCCTTGCAGGGGCGAAGGCAGCACCTGCTCGCTGAAGCTGCCGTCCGGTGCGCGCCTGGCGATCAGCGGGTGGTCGGTCTCCCACTCGGGGCCCTGGAACTGGTAGCCGGCGACGACGGTGCCGTCGGGGGCGATGTCCAGATGGCGACAGCTCAGCTGGTGGTGGGATGGCCGATGGCGTTCGAGGATCTCGCCGCTATGGCGATCGAGCAGCAGCAGGGCGGGGTCCATGTCCGAGAGGTTGAGCTTGGCCCGTCCGCTGTCGGGCTGGGTGCGGATACCGCCCAGCGCCACCACCAGGGTCTCGCCATCGGGCATCAGGCCGAGCTCGTGGGGACCGATGCCGTCGAGAAGGTGGTCGCCCACATGCCGGTAGCCTTGCTCGGCGTCGTGCACCTGAACCAGCCCCATGGCGTCGTCGATGCGATTGGCGGTGACGTAGAGCCAGCGACCGCTCGGGTCGAACACGCCGTGGCCGTAGAAGTGCCGGCCCTGTCCCGCGCTGATCTCGAGTGTCGATGCCTGGCGCCTGGCGTCGAGCACATGGAAGCGTTGGCCTGGCCGTCGAGCGAACAGTACCACCTCGTCGCGGCCCGGTCTGAGGCAGCCGCCGTGGCAGCGCTCCGGGCTCGGCAGCAGAAAGTGACCCGCGCCGTCGCGGCGCAGCCCTGCCAGGTGGTGTCCACCGTCGCTGTCGTCCACCGCGCTGAAGTACCACTGCCGGCGGCCATCATCGTCCAGTGCCCACAGACTGGCCGGCAGGCCGGTGGCGGCGAGTCCCAGCAGCGACGCCTTGAGCAGGCGCCGCCGGGACAGAGAAGGAAGTGACGCCACCGGGTCAGTCTCCGTCGCTGGAATTGAAGCCCTTGACCACCCCCAGGGCGGGGGCGATCTGATCATCGAGCAGCGCCCGCAGCTGGGCCACCTCCAGGTAGAGGGTCGCCAGTTCTTGTTGTGCTGCCGGGGAGCTGGCATCGCCATCTGAATGTTCGTCCAACGCATCGACGATACCGGTATCGATCGCCTCGGCCTGATCGAGCGTGTCCTCCAGCTGGCGAGCAAAGGCGTCGCCCAGCTCGGCATGGCCGGCCTGATCCAGCCAGGTCGCAAGGCCCGGCTGGAAGTACTGCTGCAGGCCCGCCAGGCTGGCGGCCGCCAGGGCCACCGACTGGCCACTGCGCCAGGCCTCTGCGCGATAGGCATTGGGCGCGGCGCCCATCAAGCCGAGCGGCTCGCCGAGGCGCTTGTCCTCCAGAATCTCGAGAGACTGCATCGCACCGTGCAGGGTCGCCTCGTTGTAGCTGTCGGTGGCCAGGTAGTGCGGCGCAAAGGCCTGCCAGTCGGCAACCACGGCGTCGCTGACGGCGACCAGGTGGCTGCCGATGGCCCCAGCCAGGGCGCAGGGCAGGGGGTCGCCCAGCGAGCGGCTGGCCATGACGTCGTCGTAGAGCAGTACTTCCAGCGCCGGGAAGCCCTGCTCGGCGACGCCGGCCTCGGCGATGTCGTCGGCGCCGACGGGGGCGTCCTGGCGTAGCCTGGCGCCGACGCGGGTACCCACAAGATTCTTGGCGTCGGGCCAGAACTGGAGCTGCCAGGCACGGCTGTCCACCTCGATCGGCCCGAAGTCGACAAAGCGCACCGCTTGCCAGGCCTGGTAGGCCGCAAGCCACTCACTGCGCAGCGCCGGGCGGTCGACCCCGGCCTCGCCGCAGCTCGCCTTCAGGCGTTCGGCCAGTGCCTGAGTCCGGCTCGCCAGTTGCCGATAGCCAAGCCCGATATCGTGATGCCAGACGCTGCGCGGGGTGCTTTCGTTCTCTGCATCGTGCGCGGTGTCAGCGCTGGCGTCAGAGGACCCCTGGGCCAGGGCCGTCCCGGGCCCGCCCAGCGTCAAGCCGGCGGTCGCCAGCAGCAGGGCGGCTGCCAGGGCGCTACCCGAGTGTCGTGGAAAAGTCGTCATAGGGAGTTCAGGAAGTCCAGTAGTTGTTGGCGCTCGTGGGCCTCAAGCGCCTTGTAGGCATTTCGTGAAGATTCGGCTTCACCGGCGTGCCACAGGATCGCCTCTTCCAAGGTGCGAGCCCGTCCGTCGTGCAGGAAGCCAGCCTGGGGATTGACGCTCTGGGCCAGGCCTAGCCCCCACAGTGGCGGGGTGCGCCACTCATTGCCGTCGGCCTGGTACTCGGGGCGACCGTCGGCGAGGCCTTCGCCCATGTCGTGCAGCAGCATGTCGGTGTAGGCCCACAGGGTCTGTCCGGCCAATTCGGCGCGCTCGGTGTCTTCCGGCGTGGTCAGCGACGGGCGATGACAGCTGGCGCAACCCAGGGTGTTGAAGTGACGGGCGCCGGCCTGGACGTCTGGCGAATCCATGTCGCGCCGCTCGGGTACGGCCAGGCTCGAGGCGTAGAAGGTGATGAAGTCGGCGACCTCGTCACTGACTTCGGGATCGCCGCCATCGGGGAAGTTCTCGCAGCCCTGGCCCGGCATACAGTCGGTGCTCGCGGCCAGGCGCGAGGTCAGGCCCATGTCACCGGCAAAGGCGTGCAGGCTCTGCTGCTCCACCGTGGGCTCACCGGCCTTCCAGCCGAACCGTCCCAGCACGGTGGTCTGCTGGCGCACGTCCCACACTCGGTTTGGCCGGCCCGAGATGCCATCGCCGTCGGCGTCCTGCTCATCCGCCCAGGCCAGGATCTGCGCCTCGTCGACCACCTCGAGCAGGCCCAGGCCGATCATCGGCGGGGCGACCCGGGGGGACGTCAGCAGATTCTCGGGCAGCTCCCCGTAAGCGGGGTTCTCGATGGAATAGACGGGCGCCGCGAGCACCACGTGGTGTCCGTCGTCGAAGCTGATCTCGCGATCCTCGAGGGTGTGTACCATGTCGGCTTCCGGCGTGGCGCCGGGAATCGCCGCAGTCTGAAGCTGGCGCCCGTAGTGGGGCACCGGAACGGCGCCGGTGCGCCTTACGATGTCATGATCCTCGTCGCTTTCAGCGGGCAGCGACAGGCGCAGGAACAGAGACACCGGCGCCTCGCCAGGGGCCGGAGGGTGACCGCGGCCGTCCTTGATATGGCAGCCCTGGCAGCTGTTGGTGTTGATCAGCGGTCCGAGGCCGTCACGGGCATCGGTGCTGGCCGGTGCCACCACCCAGGGGTTGCGAAAAAAGCTGTTGCCGACGCTGAAGTCCAGGCGCTTGGTCATGCTCATGTTGCCAAGGGGCAGCGAGTAGGCGTTGTGGTCGAACTGGCTGACCGAGCCTTCGCCACCAGAGCGTGGGTCGTTCTGGATGGGCGGACTGTCGTTTGCGCTGACTGGCGCGTCGTTTGCGCTGACCGGCGCGCCGATGACGAGGGCCGCCAGCAACGCTGACAGGGCAGGGGGGAGCGACGGAAATTGACGCATCAGGCGTTTCCTTGAAACAGGTGAGCCGCACGCGGGCGGTGCGGCTTCTTGGGGCGAATGACTCTCATTGCATCATCCGCCAAGGCGTTATCACCTGATCTGGATCAAGCGGGGTCCAGTGACGGGGTCAGAAAGTATGACCGGCGTCGTCGGGCTGCAGCGAGGTGACGCCCAGTTCGCCTGCGGCCTGCTCGATGGAGCCGGTCTGGGTGACCAGCGCCAGGATGGCATCGTTGACGATGGCGGCGCCCTGGTCATTGCTCGGTGCGATCATCATGTCGAAGGTCATCGGCGAGTCGCTGCGCTCGGCGGTCTCCTTGAGGGTGCCGAGCGCGTCCATGGAGGCCTCGATCTGCTGCTCCAGGGTCTGGGCCAGCTCGCTGTCGCGCTGGGCCAGCAGGGCTTCCACGCCCGGTCCTTCCAGGGTGGTGCCGTCGATGCGCTGGTAGCTGCCGGTGTAGACGTTCTGGATGCCCTGACCGTTGTAGTAGTGCGAGTTATGAGTGTTGTCGCTGAAGCAGTCGTGCTCGTCCTCGTAGGAGTTGGCCTCCAGCGCGACCTTCATGCGCTCACCGGCGAGCTCCCCCAGTGACAGTGAGCCCATGCCGAAGAGGATGCGGCGCAGGCCTTCTTCAGCCGGTTGCGCGGTCAGTTCGCTGCGGTAGTTGTCGCCGTCTACCGGCGCCCACTGGGCGACCATCCATTCCAGGTCGTTGATCAATAGCTGACTGGCTGCCTTCAGATAGGCCCGACGGCGGTCGCAGTGGCCGTTGCTGCAGTCTTCGCCCTGGGCGAAGTCGCTGGCGGGGCGCTCGCCGGCGCCGGCCTCGTAGCCGTGCTGATCCTGGCCCCACAGCAGAAACTCGATGGCGTGGTAGCCGGTGGCCACGTTGGCCTCGGAGCCGCCGATCTCGTTGAGCTCGGCCAGCAGCTCCGGGCTCAGGGTACTGACGTCGATCTCTTCGCCGCCGACGTTGATGCGCTCGGAGGCAATGATGTTGGCGGTAGCGCCGGCGTTGCCCAGCTCGTGCTGGTAGCCGTCCTGAGCGACGTAGTCGATCATGCCTTCGTCCAGCGGCCAGGCGTTGAGCTGGCCTTCCCAGTCGTCGACGATGGCGTTGCCGAAGCGGAAGACTTCACTCTGCTGGTAGGGCACCCGCGCCTCGCGCCAGGCCTTCTTGGCCGCGGCCAGGGTCTCGGGGGTCGGCGCGGCCAGCAGGCTGTCGATGGCCTCGTCCAGCGCCTTGGCCGTCTTCAGTGCGTCGCTATAGGTGGTGTGGGCGAGATCGGTGTAGTGGCTCACCACCGCCTTGGCGGTAACGTCTTCGGCGGCGACGTGGCTAGACACGACAAGGGCACTGGCGGCAATGGCAAGCGCCAGGGGACGGCGGACGAGACGGGAGATCATGGGGCGTTACCTTTTCTCAGGGCGGTTATTCTTGCGCGGCGACGACAGGTAAGGGATGGCTGCGCCGGGGAGTCCACTACGGAAAGAAATAGTAACGAGATTGACTATCATTGCAAGTCGCTGGGTGCGCTGGAACGGTCCGGAGCCTGGTGACTCAGCCCTATGCCCAAGCCCACGGACCCTGCGCTGTGATGCAGCCGAGCAGGGGGCAGCGAGCCGACAGGGAGATGGCGGAAAGGAGGCACCTTCCCGCCATGGACCGGCGGACGCAGGCGGGTGTCAGCGCGGTGAGAAGCGGCGGTTGATGCCGGTCTCGGCGATCATGCGGGTGGAGATTTCCTCCACCGAGAAGCGGGTGGCATCGATAAAGGGGATATGCAGCTGGCGGAACATGGATTCGGCCTGGGCGACCTCCTGCATGCACTGGTCCATGCTGCTGTAGCGGCTGTTGGGGCGACGTTCGTGGCGGATGGCGGCAAGCCTGCGCGGGTCGATGGTCAGGCCGAACAGCTTGTGGCGCTGCTTGGCCAGTACCGGCGGCAGCTTCAGGGTGCCGCTGTCGTCCTGGTCGTCTTCGGTCAGCGGATAGTTGGCCGCGCGCACCCCGAACTGCAGCGCCAGGTACAGCGAGGTCGGCGTCTTGCCGCAGCGTGACACCCCGACCAGGATGACATCCGCCTGGTCGTACTGGTGGGTACGGGCGCCGTCGTCGTTGTCGAGGGCGAAGTGTACCGAGTGGATGCGGTCCATATAGACATCGTCGCTGGAGATGGCGTGGGTACGCCCGACGCTGTAGGAGGAGTGGGTGTCCAGCTCGCGCTCCAGCGGCTCGAGGAAGGTGGAGAATATGTCGACCTTGAAGCCCGGTGCCTGGCGAATCACCGCGCGGATCTTCTCGTCGACGATGGTGTCGATGATGATCGGCTGCACGCCGTCGCGCACGGCGGTGGCCTCGATGATGCTGACCAGCGAGCGCGCCTTCTCGATGGTGTCGATGTAGGGCTTGGTCAGCTTGCGGATGTCGACGTTCTCGAACTGGGCCAGCAGGCTGCGGCCCAGGCTCTCGGCGGTGATGCCGGTGCCGTCGGAAATGAAGAAGGCGGTTCGGGTCATGACGATTCCCTTGAAGACAGTGATGGCATTGTCCGTTTACCGCTGCGGTGAGACAAGTTGTCGCTGTTCCAAAGTAAACCTAAGGCGGCACAGGCGTGCCCGACTACAAGATAGGCTGGCTTTCGATCAGCCTCTGAAAAAAGTCCTGGCGGCGGGGCCGAGCCAAGCATTCGCGCGCCTTTCAGATACTTTGACGCCAGCATCCGACGTCATGATTTGCGCGCCCTGGCGGAGACCTCGATAGCGGCGTCAGGGCGCTGACTACAGGAATCGTCGATTTCCCCCGGGTGTTGTAAAAATCCTCCAGTGACTTCGCTCTTAGACCAATGGCGAATATGGCGAGGCGCTGATAGAGTCGCCAGCATCCAGTCATGACGGCGCGTCACGGACGAGGTCGTCGACATCCAAGGGGGTCACGTGGACAAGTACATTCTGTGGTTTGATCAGCTGGGCATGAACGACGTCGAGCGAGTCGGGGGCAAGAATGCTTCCCTGGGCGAGATGATTTCCAACCTGTCCGGCGCCGGCGTCACGGTGCCTGGCGGTTTCGCCACCACCGCCGAGGCCTATCGCGAGTTCCTCTCCCACGAGGGGCTCAACGATCGAATCAACCAGGAGCTTGCGCGTCTCGACGTCGATGACGTCAATGCCCTTGCCGAGGCCGGCAGCAAGATTCGCCAGTGGGTCATCGATACCCCGCTGCCGCCGGCCTTCGAGGCCGCCCTGCGTGAAGCCTACGAGCTGATGCTCGGCAAGCATCCCAACCTCAAGGTGGCGGTGCGCAGCTCCGCTACCGCCGAGGATCTTCCCGACGCGTCCTTCGCCGGCCAGCAGGAAACCTTCCTCAATATCGAAGGCTACGACAACATCAAGCGGGCGGTGCACGAGGTGTTCGCCTCCTTGTTCAACGACCGCGCGATTTCCTACCGGGTGCACCGTGGCTATGCCCACGAGAACGTGGCGCTGTCCGCCGGCGTGCAGAAGATGGTGCGCTCCGAGACCGGGGCCAGCGGCGTGATGTTCACCCTGGACACCGAGTCCGGCTTCCGTGATGTGGTGTTCGTGACCTCGTCGTGGGGCCTCGGCGAGACCGTGGTGCAGGGCGCGGTGAACCCTGACGAGTTCTACGTCCACAAGACCACCCTGGCGGCAGGCCGCCCGGCGGTGCTGCGGCGTAACCTCGGCTCCAAGCTGATCAAGATGGTCTACACCGGTGATGCCAGCGCCGGCAAGTCGGTGGAGACCGTGGATGTGCCGCTGTCCGATCGTGGCCGTTTCAGCATCAACGACGAACAGGTGATGGCGCTGGCGCGTCAGGCGATGACCATCGAAGAGCACTACGGCCGTCCCATGGACATCGAGTGGGCACTGGACGGTGACGATCAAAAGCTCTACATCGTTCAGGCGCGTCCCGAGACCGTGGTGTCCCAGCAGGAGGGCGGCTCGCTTGAGCGCTTCCAGCTCAAGGAGAAGGGGCGCACCCTGGTCACCGGTCGCGCCATCGGTCAGCGCATCGGTCGCGGTGCGGTCAAGGTCATCCTCAGCCCGGACGAGATGGACAAGGTCAACGCCGGGGACGTGCTGGTCACCGACATGACCGACCCGGACTGGGAACCGATCATGAAGCGCGCTTCTGCCATCGTCACCAACCGTGGCGGGCGCACCTGTCACGCGGCGATCATCGCCCGCGAACTGGGTATCCCGGCGGTGGTGGGCTGTGGTGACGCCACCGACGTGCTGCGCGATGGCCGTGAAGTCACCGTGTCCTGCGCCGAGGGCGATGCCGGCCACGTCTACGATGGTCTGCTGGAGTTCGACCGCAACGTCACCAGCGTCGATGCCATGCCGGACATCCCGTTCAAGATCATGATGAACGTGGGCAACCCGGATCGCGCCTTCAGCTTCTCCACCCTGCCCAACGCCGGTGTCGGCCTGGCGCGTCTGGAGTTCATCATCAACCGCATGATCGGCGTTCACCCCAAGGCGCTGCTGGAATACGACACCCTGCCCAGCGAACTGCAGCAGACCATCGATCTGCGTATCGCCGGCTACGACGATCCGGTCAGCTTCTACGTCGACAAGCTGGTCGAGGGTATCTCGACCCTGGCGGCGGCCTTCTATCCGGAGCGGGTCATCGTGCGAATGTCGGACTTCAAGTCCAACGAGTACGAGAACCTGATCGGCGGCAAGCTCTACGAGCCCGGTGAAGAGAACCCGATGCTCGGTTTCCGCGGCGCCTCGCGCTACATCTCCGAGAACTTCCGGCCGTGCTTCGAGCTTGAGTGTCGGGCGATGAAGCGGGTGCGCGACGAGATGGGCCTCGACAACGTCGAGCTGATGATTCCCTTCGTGCGTACCACCGAAGAAGCCAGTGAAGTGGTCGACCTGCTGGCGGCCAATGGCCTCAAGCGCGGCGATAACGGGCTCAAGGTCATCATGATGTGCGAGCTGCCGGCCAACGCCCTGCTCGCCGATGAGTTCCTCGAGTACTTCGACGGCTTCTCCATTGGCTCCAACGATCTGACCCAGTTGACCCTCGGTCTCGATCGCGATTCCGGTATCGTCGCGCACCTGTTCGATGAGCGGAACCCGGCGGTCAAGAAGCTGCTGGCCATGGCGATCCAGGCCTGCAAGGCCAAGGGCAAGTACGTGGGGATCTGCGGCCAGGGGCCGTCTGACCATCCGGAACTGGCCAAGTGGCTGATGGAGCAGGGCATCGATTCGGTGTCACTGAACCCGGACGCGGTGCTGGAGACCTGGTTCATGCTGGCCGGCGAGACCATCGGCTGAGCATCACCATGCTGTGAGACGGCGACGCGATCGCCCGCCTGTCGACGCCGCGGACCTTCCGCGGCGTCGTTGCGTTGTGCGGGTGTGCGAAACTCGCTCAATCGCCTCGAGGGGCTCCCCAAGTGCCCGCTAACTTGGCACCATGGGAAGCTTTTCTTTTCAGGATCTTGTGATGGCGTATCTGTTGGTCATGGGCAGCGTGCTGCTGTCCATCGGGGTGTGCCTGGGCTGGGCCTGCTGGTCGCTGGGGCGCTGGACTCTCGGGCGGCTGCTGCCAGGGGGGCGTCAGTCATCGGGCACGGCAACACAAAAGGCGAAGCCAGGACCCAGGGCCCGCAGTCGCAGCGATTCCCCGACCAAGGCCTCGAGCAAGGCCGCGAACAAGGCCCAGGCCAAGTCAGAACCCAGGCAGGAACCCAGGGCCTCACGGGGCAAGGCTGCTTCGTCAAAGGCGGTCAAGAACAAGGAGCCTACGCCTCCCTGGGCATTGACTCGGGGCCTGTCACGCTTTGGCTCGGCGCTGCCGCTGGGCCTGCTGATGGCGTTGATATACGGTGTGGTACGCCTGGCCGAGAAGGGCATGGCGGCCAGAGCCGAAAGCACCCCTGAGGGCTATCACCAGTTGGTGTCGGTGCTCGGTGTGACCGCCGTGGCGCTGCTGGCGCTGGCACTGGTCTCGCGGTTCTGCCGCTGGCGGCTGGATCGCTACGAGCGCCGGCAATGAGTCAGCGCTGCTCGTCGGCGGTAAAGGATGCCGGTGAAACGCGCACATCACAGCGAGCCTGCGTGCCGTCTCGACGCTCAAGGCCTATGCTGAATCAAGCAATCAAGACTCTCCCGTATTACTCATCACAAAAGGAGCGGTGATGACATCGCGTACTTCGCCACGGTTGGCGCGTCTGGCGTCTTCCATCGTTTGCGGCAATCTGCTGCTGGCCGGCCTGCTGACGACACCGGCCTTTGCCCAGGAGGGGTTTGAATACGCTCGTCCGGACATCTCGCCGGAATCGAGTTCCGGCTACCAGGAGAAGCCCGGCTGGTCGACCTCGTCCTTTGCGGTGGCGGCGGCGAACCCTCTGGCCACCGACGCCGGCTATCAGGTGATCAAGGCCGGAGGCTCGGCCATCGATGCCGCCATCGCGGTGCAGATGGTGCTGACGCTGGTGGAACCCCAGTCCAGCGGCATCGGCGGTGGTTCCTTTCTGATGCTGTTCGACGGGGAAGAGGTTCACGCCTTCGATGGCCGTGAAAAGGCCCCATTGGGCGCCGACGAGTCCCTGTTTCTGAATGCCGACGGCGATCCGATCGACTTCATGACCGCGGTCGAGAGCGGGCGTTCGGTGGGGGTGCCCGGTACCTTGAGGATGCTGGAGCTGGCGCACGACGAATACGGCGAGCTGCCGTGGAAGTCACTGTTTGCGCCGGCCATCACCCTGGCCACGGAAGGTTTCGAGATCAGCCCGCGTCTGCATCAGAGCCTGGTGTCGACGCCAAGCCTTGCCGAGGACGAGATCGCCGGGGCCTACTTCTTCGATGACCAGGGCGAGCCGCTTGAGGTGGGAGCGACCCTGCGCAATCCCGCCCTGGCGGCGATTCTGACCAAGGTGGCCGAGGAGGGCAGCTCTGCATTGCACACCGGCGAGTTCGCCGAGGATCTGGTGTCCCGGGTGCGGAATCACCCGGAGCTGCCCGGTACCCTGAGTCTCGAGGACATGGCGGGTTACGCAGCACTCGAGCGTGAGCCGCTGTGTACCCCCTGGCGTGACTGGGAGGTCTGCGGTTTCCCGCCACCCTCGTCGGGACACCTGACCGTGATGCAGATACTCGGCATGATGGAGGCCTTGCCGGAGATCGAGACCGCCACCCACGAGGGTGTACCCACGGTGGATTGGCTGCATCCGTTTCTCGAGGCCTCGCGCCTGGCCTTTGCCGATCGCGGCCGCTATATCGGTGACAGCGATTTCGTCGAACCCCCCGGCGGTGACTGGAACACGCTGCTGGCACCGGACTATCTGGCGAAGCGCGCCGAGCTGATCAAGCAGCAGAGCATGGGTAGCGGCGAGGCGCGCCCCGGCAACCCCGGTTCGCTGGAGACCGCCTACGCCTCTCAGCCCCAGCAGCCCGAGCACGGCACCAGCCATATCAGCATCGTCGACCCCCGGGGCCAGGCGGTCGCCATGACCTCGAGCATCGAGCAGGCGTTTGGTTCGCGCATCATGGCCAACGGTGGCGGTGAGCTTGATGGCGGCTATCTGCTCAACAATGAGTTGACCGACTTTTCCTTTACCCCGACAGATGAGCAGGGCACACCGATCGCCAACCGGGTGCAGCCCGGCAAGCGGCCGCGTTCGAGCATGAGTCCGACGCTGGTGTTCGAACGTGAGAGCGGCGAGCTGGTAGCGAGCCTCGGGTCTCCCGGAGGCGCGGCGATCATCCACTACACCGCCCAGACACTGGATGCCATGCTTACGCGTGGTGTGGACGCCCAGCAGGCGCTCGATCTGCCCCATGCGATCACCACCGGTGGCACCGTCTATCTGGAGCAGGGCCGCTTCCCCGAGGCCACGCTGCGCGATCTGCGGGGACTTGGCCACGAGGTCGAGACCCGCGAGTTGACCAGCGGTCTGCAGGCGCTGAAGGTCACCGAAGACGGCTTCTATGGGGGTGCCGACCCCCGCCGTGAAGGCGTGGTCATGGGCGACTGAGGCGCGCCATTCGCTCCACGGACTGATGTTGCCCCCGCTCCCGGCTACCGCCGGGGCGGGGGTTCTTCGTTCAGTCGTCGGCCAGCCAGTGGCGCAGCTTGGTCAGCAGTAGCTCGGCGTCGCTCATCCTGCGTCGTTCGCGCAGCAGCGCGCTGAGTCTTTCGGGACGGTCGGTGATGATGCCGTCCACGCCCATGTCGATAAGTCTGGCCATGCGGCCAGGATCGTTGACCGTCCAGGCGTAGAGCGGCGTCTGGTTGAGGTGGGCGCGTCGCAGTTGATCATCGTCGATCTGGCTGTTGCGCAGGCCGAGCCCGTCGAAGCGACGCTGCGGCAGGCTGCCGGGCAGGGCCCACTCTGCCAGCAGCAGTGTCCTGGCGCGAGGTTCCTGGGCGTCGATCAGATGGATCTGACGGTACGACAAGGACGCAAGCCAAGTGGTCTCGAATAGCCTGGGATCGCCACAGATCATGCGCGCCAGGCGGTCTTCTGCCTGGTCTCGGCAGTGCAGGCGCCAGCGGCGTTCGGCGTCAAGCTCTGCCACGACCGCCTCGATCAGCGCCTGTTCCTTGCCACGGCTCGGCTTGAGCTCGATGATCAGGTCGGCGCGGCCACGCACCGCAGCCAAAGCCTGGTCGAGCCTGGCCAGGCGTTCGCCGGCGAAGGCATGACCGAAGCCTGATCCGACATCCAGCGTTGCCAACTCCTGCCAGTTCAGGTCGGTGACCCGCCGCGGGTCTCCCGCAAGACGCTGCAGCGTGGCATCGTGGCTCAGCACCACGCTGCCGTCGGCACTCAGGCGTACATCGATCTCGATCTGATCGGCGCCGTCTTCCAGGGCCTGGCGGATGGCTGACAGGCTGTTTTCCGGCGCTACCTCCGAACTACCCCGGTGGGCGATCACCTCGACTTCGTCATTGAGCTCCTGTCGCTCCACCATCAGCCACGCCTGGGAGACGGCGAATACCAGGATGCCGACCTCCACCGCCCAGGCCAGCCGCCCCGGGTGGGCGTCTGCCGGTGGGGGATCGGGGCGCGGCAGTCGATGGGCGCGGCGCAGGTACAGGCAGGTCGCCAGCAGGGCGTTGAGCACGATCACCGCGAAGGCGACACTGAGCGTCAGCAGGGTCGCGGCGGTGACCACCAGCAACATGGTCGTGATGACCACCGCGCCGATCTCGGGCAGTGTCGACAAGAGGGGGGCGACCCAGGCGCTGAAGGCGATCGACACCGCCGATGGCAGCACCAGCAGTACCGCCAGCATCGAAAAGATGACCCGAGCAAGTCCCCCCTGGCGGTGCCGGGTCAACTGGTAGCTGCGGCGCATCGCTGCGACAGGCGAGAGACCCTCCAGTACCACGCAGGGCAGCGCCAGCCACCATCGGATGTAGAGTCGCGCCGCCAGCGCGGCCCAGAGTCCGACCAGCGGAAGCAGGGTCGAGGCGTAGAGCCAGAAGGCCGGTGGGCGCACCCGCCGCACATAGTAGGGATCCAGGTGACCGAGCAGGGAATCGTGGACCAGGCTGGCACAGGCGGCGACGAGGGTCAGGGCCAGCAGGTGAATCGACACCTGCAGGCTGGCGAGGCCTAACAGCCTGGGAAGACGATGCAGGCTCTGCCACAGGGCGATCAAGGCCTGGCGCGCGTGGGAGCCCTGGCGCTCCACCGCCACCAGCATCATCCCGGCCTGCTGCAGGTAAAGCAGCGTCAGCAGGATGACGGCAAAGGCGAGGATCCAGCTGAAGCCGAGCGGCGACAGCAGCAGTTCGACCGCATCCACCGTGGTGACCAGGGGGCGGCCAACCCGCGATAGCCAGCCGGCCAGCAGCCAGCCCATGGCCGGCAGCAATGCAGCCGAGGCGAACAGCGTGAACAGTAGATGGTAGGCCAGCAGAGGACGCAGGTGGTCATGCAGGCTGGTGTAGACATCCCTGGCAAGCGTCATGAGTCTAAAGTGTGCCGTTGGACGTGGGTAGCAGGAGCAGGGGGCGCTGCGCGCCGAGGACCCACCGAGTGGGCGATGGCGTCAGTGGTGGGGGTCACAGGACCCCCGACGGTCGGTGGACCAAGGAAGAGCGATGGCCCGTCAATCGAGTTCGAGGCGGGACTCGGCGACCAGAATGCCGTTGTTGTCGGCGTAGACCCATTGGCCCGGTGCGAAGTCGACACCGGCGAAGGCGACGGGAACATCACGCTTGCCTTCGCCGCGCTTCTCGCTCTTGCGTGGGTGGGCGCCGAGGGCCTGGATGCCCAGATCGGTCTCCGCCAGGATGTCCACATCGCGCACGCAGCCATACATGATCACCCCGGCCCAGCCATTGCCGGCCGCCTGTTCCGCGAGCATGTCGCCGAGCATGGCGCAGCGGGTTGACCCGCCTGCGTCCACCACCAGCACTGCGCCGTCTCCTGGTTCGGCGACCGCCTGCTTGACCAGCGAGTTGTCTTCGAAGCACTTGACCGTTTTCACCGGGCCGAAGAAGGCCTCCTGGCCCCCGTAGTTGACGAAGATCGGGTCGCACACCGCCACCTCTGGGTAGGCGTCGCAGATATCGGGCGTGACAATCTGGGTCATTGGAGCGTCTCCGTGGCTAGTCCTGGCATGATGCCACAGGTGTCGATGTTATCCAGCCCCCGGGGGATGACGGGCTGAGGAGGTCGAGTGTGGGAATGGATTTCGGCGATCTCTGATGAATTGTGCGCGAGTCGTCATATCGGTCGTTGAAAAGTGGCGTCGTTTCACCGGCTTGTCCACGTTCAGCCCAGAGATGTGATCGATGCCTTGGCGAAGCGCCCTGGCAATCCGCCTGATCCTTTTTCCACTGAAGGTACGATGACTTGCCTGGCACCCGAGTGCGAGTGCATGTCGTTGGCCTCCATTCGTTGGTGGTGAGTTGCTCTCATGATTCCGGCATCAGACCGGCGCTGATCTTTCGTGATGCTGGCGAATCGATAGCGGGCCGGGCCGAGGGTCGGTCGTGCAAGGCCGGTACTATGCAGCGCTGCAAGCCGCGGGGGAAGCCGGAGACGCCAGCGCGAGAGCGGTGTCGCCAGACTCTCCACTTGAATCCAAAGATCCGTTGCGGATAAGGGGATCTTGAGGTCATTGCCGATTTCCGCATAAGCCATCGGCGATGACCAAGTTCGGCCGTCGCAATGCCAGCCGTCCGCATATCTTTGGCCAGGTGAAAGGCGTCACTCGGCCAAGCTCCAGTCGTGCGTTGATCGTGCACGCCGCGGACCCGGCGTCTTTCCTTCTTGGCATCGACACAGGGGATGGCGTCATGGCGAACCAGAGCAGTGATTTCAGGGTGGATGAGGCGGGGCTGGATGACGGCACCCGGGCGGGATCCGTTGCGACCTCGGTAGGGGGCGTCTATGAGCGGCCGCCCGGAGGACAGATCGAGGGCTTTGTCGTCAACGGTGTCGACCTGACCGGTGGCGGCAGCCTCAGCGGTGACTTTGGCACCCTGACGGTGGCGGTGGACGCCCAGGGCAACTATCGCTGGGACTACCAGTTGACCGACAACTCTGACGATCACCGTTCCCAGGGGCGCGGCGACGAGGGCATCAATGATCCGTTCAAGGTGGAAGTGAACGGCGGAAGCCAAGGGGTGCAGACCGACAATCTGCGGATTTTCGTCAAGGATGACGTGCCCGATGCCACCGCCACGGCACCGAGCTCGGTGGCCGAAGGGGAGGTGGCGCGCGGTACCTGGTCGGTCAATGCTGGCGCCGATGGTCTGCGTGAAATGCGCGTCTACGTGTCGGAGGAGATCGGCTTCTACCGTCTGGACACACCCATCGAGTTGTCGGTGGGCACCTTGATCGTGAACTCCGACGGTAGCTGGGAGTTCGAGGCCAGGGACGGGCTCGACCAGACCACCCATCCGGAGCTCGAGTTCACCCTCAGGCCCATCGATAACGATGGGGACCGCGGACGGGCGAAGGTCACCGTAGAGATTACCGACGCCAATGTCCCCACGACGCCAACGAGCGATGATGACCCCTACACCCGGTCTCCCTCGGTGGTGGTCGACGAGGACGGCCTGGCTGGGGGCAACCCCGGAGGCCCTGAGGACGTGGCCGGTGAGGCCACCAGCGCCAGCGCGCGGCTTGGCTATGACTTTGGTGCCGATGGACCTGCCGCCAGCGGGGCCTTCTACTGGACCACGGACGGCCTGCCGACCAATCTGCAGAGCCAGGGCAGCGCCGTCGTCTACGAGGTGTCGGCCGACGGCCTCAGCCTGACCGGCCGTGACGAGGTGAGCGGCGAAGCCGTGTTCACGGTGGTGCGCGCAGATGACTCGGATCTGGTAACGGTGTCCCTGCTGCGCCCGCTGGATCACTTCGCCACCGGCACCGAGGACGACATCGATCTGTCTTTCGGCTACGTGGTGAAGGATGCCGATGGCAGCGAGGCCAAGGGCTATCTGGCGGTCACCGTCGACGACGACACCCCAGTGGTCGTCGACGACTATTCCAGCGCCGGGTCCGGCGAGTCGGTGAACGCGGATGTGCTGGCCAATGACAGCCCGGGCGCAGATCTGGGGCACCTGGTCAGTGCCGAAGTGGTATCGGGCCAGGGGCAGGTGGTGATCAATGACGACCAGACGCTGACCTTCACCCCCGCTGATGATTTCAGCGGCACCGCCCGCATCAAGTACAAGGTGCTGGACTGCGACGGAGACCCGATGGTCGGCCACTGGACCGTCAAGGTCGAGGACACCGATGGCAAGCCGGTGACCAGTGATGTGCATCGCATCGTGCTCGATGAGGATGGATTGCCAGGGGGTAATGCCGGCGGCAATGGCGACGTGGTCGGTGAGCCGATCAGCGCCGTGAGGGACCTCCAGATTGACTTTGGTGCCGATGGACCGGCGGCGGGAGGCGGCTTCGCCTGGAGTGCGGACATCGCGCTGACCGCAGGCCCCCAGAGCCCTACCGACGACAATCCTCGCAGTGATCTCGATGGCCTCACCTCCCAGGGTAGCGAGGTGAGCTTTGAGGTGGTCGATGGGGGGCGCGGCCTGATCGGCCGCAACGAGGCAGGCGAGAGTGTCATCACGGTGAGTCTGGAAGACGGCTCGGACGTGGCTCGCGCCGTTCTGCATCGACCCATCGATCATCTGCGGCCGTTCAGCGAGGACAATATCTTCTTTGGTCTGTCCTACACGGTCACCGACGCCGACGGTGACACCGCTCAGGGGCAGCTCGAGCTGCTCATCGATGACGACACCGCAGAGACCGAGGATGACAGCTCGGTATCCGACAATGGTGCTGCGGTGACCCTGGACGTGCTGGCCAATGATGCCGTCGGCGCCGATGGTGGCCGCGTGACAGCCGCCAATGTGGTGGGAGACAGCGAGGTTACCGGCTCGGTAGTGCTCAACCAGGACGGCACCCTGACCTTTACCCCCGACCCCGGCCAGAGTGGTGTGGCCACCGTGCGTTACACCCTGACCGACGGCGATGGCGACCCTCGCTTTGCCGAGTGGACAATCATCGTGGACGCCGACGGTACCCCGACGACGCCGAGTGGTGATGACGTGCCCGTGGCAGTGGTCGATGAGGATGGCCTGGCGGGAGGTATCGCGGGGGGTATCGACGATGTCGCGGGTGAAGCGACTCAGGTGGCCGGAGTACTTGGCTACGATGCCGGCACGGATGGCGCCGGCGACTTCCGCTGGTTGGCCCCGAGTCCGAGTGGGCTGACCTCCGGGGGCATGCCGGTCATGTTCTCGGTCAGCGGCGATGGTCGCCAGCTGGTGGGCAGCGCAGGCGGCAGTGTCGTCTTGACGGCGGTACTGACCAATCTGCTCACGGGTGCCTATCAGGTCACCCTGGCCGGTCCGCTGGACCACAGCGACCCTGGCTCCGAGGATGACATTGATCTGACCCTGAACTACGTCGTCAGCGATAGTGACGGCGACGAAGCCCAGGGCAGCTTGAATGTCGTGGTCGACGACGATTCGCCGCTGGCGGCGGACGACGCGGCAAGCGCGAGCGGCGGCGCGCCGGTGGTCATCGAGGTGCTCGACAATGATCAAGCGGGTGCCGATGGGGCAAGCGTGACGGCGGCTGCGGTGCGTGGAGGAGACAGCGTCGGTACGGTAAGCGTGAACACCGACGGATCGCTGACCTTCGTCCCCAACCCGACCTTTGGCGGGCAGGCGGTGATCGATTACACCCTGACCGACAACGATGGGGATAGCGCCGAGGCCGAAGCGACGGTCAGCGTCGAAGGTCCTGCGGACGAACTGGTGGTGGGGGACAACGACGACGATAACGAAGCGACAGGGGCCGGTGGCGACGTGCTGATCGGTGATCGAGGTGGCCTGGAGGCGGTGCTGACGCCGGCCACCAACTACAACATTTCGCTGATTGTCGATACCACCGGCAGCATGGTGGTGCCGTCGGGGACGCCAGGCCTGAGTCGACTCGAGCTGGTTCAGGCGGCGCTCAAGAACCTGTTGACCGACCTGGTGGCCCATGACGGCCAGATCAACCTGCAGATCGTCGATTTTGGCACCAATGCCGTCGATCATATCGTCATCGACATCAACAGCGCTGACGATATCGCCAATGTGGTGAGCTTCATCGACGGTTTCAGGGCGGAGGGCGGCACCAATCTGGAAGCCGGCATTCGCACTGCATCTGGGTGGCTGGCGGCGCAGGACGCCGATCCCCAATTCGCTGACTTCGAGGACCTGAGCTTCATCCTGACCGATGGTGGGCCCACACACTACACGGATGATGCTGGACGCACGGTGAGCGCCACAGCGATCGACGCCACCGCCATCAAGGAGGCCGCCGACGCCTATACCGAGCTGGCCGCGCTAAGTAGCGTGCGAGCGGTGGGCATCGGTGACGCGACCAGGGAAGATGTTCTCGAGTTTTTCGACAATACGGATGTGTCGGGAACCGGGGCGCTGTCTTACCAGGGCACCGTGGTCGATGGTGTCAGGCTTGCCAATTTCACGCGCGGTTCGACGGACGCGCTGAGGGTGGAGACCTGGACCAAGGTCTCCGGCGCCAACACGGTGGCGGCCCAGTTCGGGGGCAAGTTGCGGATCAGGGACAACGCCAATGACGACCAGGCGGCGGAAGTGGTCAGTACCTCTTTCTTCGTCGATGACGATCCCGATGACCAGCTGTACACCTCGCTGCTGTTTCGCTACAGCACCAGTGTGTTCAGTCAGTCGAACGATTCGATGGGTTATGTGGTCGAGGTGCGGGAAGGTGGCCAATGGCAGGAGTACGCCAGCAGTTCACTGACCTACGCCCCGAACTGGACGACGGTCGATACCGGCTTTCTCGAGACGGGGGAGTATCGTCTCCGGTTCCTGGTCGACAGCGGCAACCGCACCAACGACAGTCTCGATATCGATCAGATCCGACTGGAGCAGCGCCTGCTCGACGATGGAGACATTCTCGAGACCGGGCAGGTGGAGGTGGTCAATACCGCCGAAGAACTGGAAGCGGCCCTGTTTGGCGGAGGCAGCCAGGCCGAGTTGGCCGCGCTGGGCGATGATGTCCTGGCAGGCAACGAGGGAGACGATGTCCTGTTCGGCGATACCGTCAACAGCGATGGACTGTCCTGGGTGGATGGCGACAGTGGCGAGAGTTTCCAGGCGGGAGAACACGATGGCTTGGGTTATCTCGGCCTTGTCGAGTTCCTGAGGTGGGGCGTGAATGGTGGGGCGGAGCCGACGGATCAGCAGATCATCGACTACGTCAGGGACAACGTCGAGACCCTGGCTATCGCGGATCGGTCTGACGGTGGCAAAGACAGCCTGTCCGGCGGTGCCGGTGATGACATCCTGATCGGTGGCGGCGGCGACGACCTGCTGATCGGCGGTGCCGATGATGATCTGTTGGTCGGCGGTGCCGGGGCCGATGTCTTCGCCTGGGAGTTCGCTGATGCGGGCAGCACAACGTCACCGGCGCAGGACACCGTGGCCGACTTCACCGTCGGTGAGTATGGCGTTGAGGCCGAGGCCGACCGGCTCGATCTTGCCGATCTTCTTCAGGGCGCCGACGAGGACAATCTGGCGGACTACCTTCAGGCCAGTCAGGACGGGGACGATACCCTGTTGTCCATCAGCAGCGAAGGCAACCTGGCGGCTGGAGGTGCCAACGCCGATCAGGTCGTTGTGCTTCAGGGCGTGCAGATGGGCGCAGACGGTGACGCCTTCCTGCAGAACCTGCTCGACGATGGTCAGTTGAGAGTTGAGTAACGCAGGCGAGGAAAGCAGGCAAGTAAAGCAGGCGAGGGAAGGTGGGGTGGGCGGTCAGCCGCCCACCCAGTGACACGGCCTTTGCTGGCAAGGCATGAAAAAGCGCCCCGGGGAGTTGAACGCAACTCGCTCCCCGGGGCGCTTCCTTGTGATTCAAGGCTCTAGTCGGTCTGGCGACAGGCTCGAGTCGTTGACCGTCAGATGATTCAGGCTTCCTGAGCCACCGGAATCACGTTCGAGGCGGCCTTCTGGTACTCCTCGATTTCGTGGAAGTTCATGTAGCGATAGATCTCGCCGGCCATGGCGTCGAACTCGCCCATGTAGCGACGGTACTCATCGACGCTCGGCAGGCGACCTTCCACGGCGGCCACGGCGGCCAGTTCGGCGGAGGCCAGGAAGACGTCGGCGCCATCACCCAGACGGTTGGGGAAGTTGCGGGTGGAGGTGGATACCACCGTGCTCTTGGCGGCGACGCGGGCCTGGTTACCCATGCACAGCGAGCAACCCGGCATTTCCATGCGCGCGCCGGCGCGGCCGTAGATGCCGTAGTAGCCTTCCTCGGTCAGCTGGTGCTGGTCCATCTTGGTCGGCGGGGCGAGCCACAGCTTGGTCTTCAGACTGCCGGCGGGCTGCTTTTCGAGCAGCTTGCCGGCGGCACGGAAGTGGCCGATGTTGGTCATGCACGAACCGATGAACACCTCGTCGATGCTCTGACCTGCCACCTCGGACAGCAGACGGGCGTCGTCCGGGTCGTTGGGGGCACACAGTACCGGCTCCTTGAGCTGCTCCAGGTCGATCTCGATGACCTCGGCATACTCGGCGTCGGCGTCGGCGCGCATCAGGCTCGGGTCGGCCAGCCACTCTTCCATGGCCAGGATGCGACGCTCGATGGTGCGCTTGTCACCGTAGCCATTGGCGATCATCCACTTGAGCAGGGTGATGTTCGACTTCAGGTACTCGGAGACAGAGTCTTCGGACAGGGTGATGGTGCAGCCCGCCGCGGAGCGCTCGGCACTGGCATCGGACAGCTCGAAGGCCTGCTCGACGGTAAGATCCTCGAGGCCCTCGATCTCCAGCACGCGACCAGAGAACGCGTTCTTCTTGCCGGACTTCTCGACGGTCAGAAGCCCCTTCTGGATGGCGTAGTAGGGAATGGCATGGACCAGGTCACGCAGGGTGACACCAGGCTGACGCTTGCCCTTGAAGCGCACCAGGATGGACTCTGGCATGTCCAGCGGCATGACACCGGTGGCGGCGGCGAAGGCCACCAGACCAGAGCCCGCCGGGAAGGAGATGCCCATCGGGAAACGCGTGTGGGAGTCACCGCCGGTGCCGACGGTGTCCGGCAGCAGCATGCGGTTCAGCCAGGAGTGGATGATGCCGTCGCCCGGGCGCAGCGATACGCCGCCACGGTTCATGATGAAGTCCGGCAGGGTGTGGTGGGTTTCCACGTCCACCGGCTTCGGGTAGGCACTGGTGTGGCAGAACGACTGCATGACAAGATCCGCCTGGAAGCCCAGGCAGGCCAGATCCTTGAGCTCGTCACGGGTCATCGGACCGGTGGTGTCCTGAGAGCCGACGGTGGTCATCTTCGGCTCGCAGTACATGCCGGGACGCACGCCTTCCAGGCCGCAGGCCTTGCCGACCATCTTCTGGGCCAGGGTGAAGCCCTTGCCGGTGTCCTTGGGCTGCTCGGGCAGACGGAAGACGTCGGATTGCTCCAGACCCAGCGCCTTGCGCGCGTTGTCGGTCAGACCGCGACCGATGATCAGAGGGATACGGCCGCCTGCGCGGACCTCGTCGAGGATGACCTGGGTCTTCAGCTCGAAGGTGGAGATCACTTCGTCGGTGTCGTGACGGCAGACCTTGCCTTCGTAGGGGTAGACGTCGATGACGTCGCCCATTTCCATCTTCGACACATCCATCTCGACCGGCAGGGCGCCGGCGTCTTCCATGGTGTTGAAGAAGATCGGGGCGATCTTGCCGCCGAAGCAGAAGCCACCGGCGCGCTTGTTGGGCACGTTGGGGATGTCGTCGCCGAAGAACCACAGCACCGAGTTGGTGGCGGACTTGCGCGAGGAACCGGTACCCACCACATCGCCGACGTAGGCCACCGGGAAGCCCTTGGCCTTGACCGCTTCGATCTGCGCCATGGGGCCCTTGGTGCCGGGAACTTCGGGCTCGATGCCGTCACGCTCGTTCTTGAGCATGGCGTTGGCATGCAGCGGAATATCCGGACGTGACCAGGCGTCGGGGGCCGGGGACAGGTCGTCGGTGTTGGTCTCGCCGGGTACCTTGAACACGGTCAGGGTGATCTTGTCGGCCAGTGCCGGCTTGGACAGGAACCATTCGGCGTCGGCCCAGGACTGCATCACGTCCTTGGCCACCTCGTTGCCGGCCTTGGCGCGGTCGGCGACGTCGTGGAAGGCGTCGAACATCAGCAGAGTGTGCTTGAGCTGCTCGCCGGCTTCCTTGGCAAGCTCGGCATCATCGAGCAGTTCGACCAGGGTCGCGATGTTGTAACCACCCTGCATGGTGCCCAGCAGCTTGACGGCATGCACCTTGTCGATGAGCGGAGATTCGGCTTCGCCCTTGGCCAGGGCGGTCAGGAAACCGGCCTTGACGTAGGCGGCCTCGTCCACCCCGGGCGGAACGCGGTTGGTCAGCAGATCGAGGACAGTCTCTTCTTCTCCGGCGGGCGGCGCCTTGAGCAGTTCGACCAGTTCGGCGACCTGTTCGGCGTTCAGCGGCTTGGGGGGAATGCCTTCCTGGGCACGCTCTTCGACATGTTGGCGATAGGCTTCAAGCACGTGGGGGCCCTCATTGGTTTGTGGTGGTCACGCTCGAACGCGTCTCGCTCGAACGTGAGGGACACGTTGTCAACGGTGGCCGGGATTCTAGAATAAACTGTCGACAATGTTAAGAGAGCCCGTCATGACGGGCTTTGAACTTTGGTCGCCGAGGCCGGTTCGTGCCTATTCGACTGGGGTAGGGGTGTGTCCGCTCGAGGCAGGCGTTACCATGTGCCGATTCAATTTTTAGCACGATGAGGTGTCCGACGATGACCCAAGTTGTGGTGTCGCCCTGCGTCGGGCTGTGTTCGACCACGGTGGGCGATAACGTCTGCCGCGGCTGTCAGCGCCATGATCAGGAAATTCTGCGCTGGTTCTCGCTGGATGGCGATGAGCGCGAGAGGCGGATCGGGGAACTGGACGCCCTGCGTATCGAGGTGGCCGCGAATTTCGTCGAGGTGATCGACGAAGACCTGCTGGAGCGCCAGATGCGACGTCATCGCGTGCGTTTTCGTTCGTCCCAGCCGGCGGCGTCACGGGTGATAGAGCTGCTGCGGGTGGGGCGTGATCGTATCGGCGACCTGGCAGCCTACGGTATCGTGCTGCGCCCAGGCGTTCCTGGCCAGCCTCAGCAGTTGTACGCCGCCATCAGCCAGGCCCTTCAGCAGGCCGCCGAACAACGTCGGACACTTCATCTCGAGTCCGGGCCCGATGGGGCCCAGCAATGGAAACCGCTTTCATGAATGTCACCATCAGCCCCGACCACGACACCTCGCTGCCTGAGGAGCTTCTCGATTTCCTGCCGTGTGCGACGCCGAATGCATGGGTCGAGTGGGCGCTGGACAATGAAACCCTGTTGTTGATCGATCACGCCCAGTGCGAGAAGAAAGCGGCGTCCACGGCCATGAGTCTGATGTATCGCTACGTGGATCACGTCGACCTGCTGACCAAGATGTCGCAATTGGCCCGTGAAGAACTTCTGCACTTCGAGCAGGTCGTGAAAATCATGCGCGCCAGGGGGATTGAGTACCGCCATCTCAGCGCATCGCGCTATGCTGAAGGACTGAGGGAACTGGTCAGGCGCGATGAGCCGGAGCGTCTGGTGGATGTGCTGATCGTCGGTGCCTTGATCGAGGCGCGCAGTTGTGAACGCTTTGCGCGACTTATTCCACATCTCGACGACGAACTTGCCAAGTTCTACCGAGGTCTGGTTAAGTCGGAAGGACGCCACTTCGAGGACTACATCACACTGGCGAGCCAGCTTTCAGACGCGCCGATAGAAGCGCGCATTGCGGTCTTCAAGGCCCGCGAAGAGCAACTTGTGACGACCCCGGACGTCGCCTTTCGATTTCACAGCGGTGTGCCGGCCTGAGGCCGATAGCACCGCCACGCAGGGACACCATCATGCGGGACGCCCAACACGATGCTTCCCAGATAACGGACCAGGACCACCTGGCACTCTTTGGGCACTTTTCCCTCAACCTGGGAGACGATGTCCTCGTTCAATTCAGCTACGACAAGGTCAAGGCGCTGCTGGTCTACCTGCTGCTGCATCAGCAGCCGGTCAACCGCGCGACCCTGGCCGAACTGCTGTGGCCCGACCAGGGGTTGTCCTCCGGTCGCACCAACCTGAGACATGCCCTTCACTGTCTGCGCCAGTCGCTGGGGGATGAGGCCGACAAGGTGTTGACGGTGTCGCGCCAGACCATCGCCTTTCAACTGCCGGTGCAATGGGGGTTCGATGTTCATGACCTGCAGCGGCTACTGGAGGGTAGTCGTGACATCGACACCCTGGAAGAATTGCTGGGGTTGTATCGAGGCGACCTGGTGGAGGAGCTGCAGCTGCCGGCCTGTCCCGACTTCCAGCGTTGGCTGATTCAGGTGCGCAACGAGTGGCGCCAGCGAGTCATTCGCTTCGCTGAAGACGTGCTCGACCAGGAAGGCAGCATCCCCGATGCGCTGTTGCAGGAGCTGGTCAGCCGATTTTCCGGCTACGCTCCCTTTCATGAAAAGCTGGTGCGCCAACTGGCCGAACAAGGCCAGATGGCGGCGGCGCATGAGCAGTACAACGCCTTCCTGCAGTTGCTGGCGCTGTCCGGGCAACAGCCAGACCCCAGTTTCCTGCAGTTGGCTTGCTACTGGTCCGACGGGCAGCCCGAAAACCCGTCCTTGTCGCCCAAGGGCGCCTTCTCGCGGACCCTGGCGATGGACAGTCCGCCGCTCGGCGAAGAGGAGGTCGAGCACCGGCAGCTGTCGGTCATGGCGATTCGCCTGACACTGGACGGCGACATGGGCAGCCGGGCCGAGACGCGGGCCTGTCTGGCATTACAGATCGAACTGATGCGCTGGCTCGAGAAGCAGTGCCACCATCTGGGTGGCTTCTGGTTGCCCGGTGCCACGGGCGGGCTGGGGCTTGCGTGTTTCGGTACCCATGGGCCGGCGCATCAGCTGGCCGAACTGGTGGCCCTGTACGAACACTGTCGACGTCTGTTGGCGGAAGAGTCGCAGCGACACTGGACCGGTGAAGGGAGCCTGCCCCGCATGACCCTGGCGGCGGGCCTGAACAGCGGCCAGGTGGTCTATCTGCCGTCGCGCCACCTGGTGGATCCGCTGGGTCAGGTGACCCAGCGGGCACTCGACCTGATGAGCGCCGCCGAGGGCAGCGAACTCGTCATTTCTCAGGAGGCCAGCCAGCACATGCCGCCGGCGCTGGACCTGCAACCGAGGTTGTTTTCCCGGTTGGTGGCAAGCGACGGCCGAGTCCGCCTGCGTGCCCTGGTGCTGGGCACCAATGAGGGCGGCCGTGACGCGACGCCGCCAAGCCTGGTGGGGCGCGAAAACGCGCTGCGCATGCTGCGCGACGCCCTGGCGCGGGCCGGTATCGGTCTGCGTCAGAGCGTGCTGGTGAAGGGGCCTTCCGGGCTTGGCAAGTCGGCTCTGCTGGTGGGGTTTCGTCACCTTGAGCAGAGTCGCGATGCCACCATCTGCTGGCAGCCCAACACCCGCATGTCGGTGCAGGAATCCTATGGTGTGGCGCGCCACCTGGTGCGCTGGCACCTGGGGGGCGAGATCGACAGCGAGGGCCTGGCGGCGTTGGTCGAGCGCCTGGGGCTAAGCGAGCTGGATGACGACGATATTCGTTGGCTTGAAGAGGCCATGGGTATTCGCGAACCTCACGAAGTCTCGCTGCTGGCGCAGAGCAGCGAGGCGGTGGAAGCGGTGGTGGCGCTTCTGCATGGGCTGATTCATGAGCTGTCACAGGAACGTCCGCTGGTACTGATGATCGACGACCTGCAGTGGGTCGACGAGCCATCGTTCAAGGTGCTGGCCGGCCTCCAGGCGCGGCTGCCGATCAACTGTCCGCTGTTGTTGATCGCCAGCCATCATGGTCGTGAATCCTTGCCCACCCGACTGCACTGGGATCAGCAGATTGCGCTTGGCAGGCTCGATGCCATGCAGTCATCGCGGCTGTTGACCCAGCTGGCTCGGCGCTATCGGCTGCATCTGTCGCCGCGCCTGCGAGGCCAGATCATCGAGCGCTGCGATGGCGTCCCGCTCTACCTGCAGGAGATCTGTCGTCGTCTCGACATGGACCGGCGGGAAGGGCGTAGCGTCCAGCTCGACGAACTGCCCCACGGCCTGCTTGGCCTGTTGACCAGTCGCATCGATCAACTGGATGGCGATCGCGAAGTGGCGCACATCGCGGCGGTGCTGGGGCGCCACTTCCGCTTCGACTTTCTGGCCGAGTGCAGTGGTTGGGAGCCGGAACGGCTGAGCCGGGCGCTGGAAGAAATGCGTCGACTCGAGATCATCGAGCCGTCCGATGGTGATGTGGGGGCGCGAGAATTTCAGTTCACCCACCAGCTGCTGCATGAGGCAGCCTATCTTTCCTGTCCGCGTGACGTGCGGGTCGACATGCATCGCCGCGTGGTTCAGTTGATCGAAGAACGTTTCCCGGTGTGGATCAGTCGTCATCCCGGTGACTTCGCCATGCACCTGCGGCGCAGCGGTCACTACGCTCGAGGCGCGCGCTACTTCGAGCTTGCCGCCCGGGAGGCGCTCAAGGTCAGTGCCAATCGCACGGCGCTGAAGATGGCCGACGCCGGCCTCGCCAGTCTGCGCCAGGTCGAGCCTCAGGCTGAGCGTGAAATCAGCCTGCTGACGGTGCGTGGTCAGGCCGCTTTCGCTCTGGAGGGGCATGGTTCGCCTACCGCCCACGAGAGCTTCGTCAAGGCACGTGAGCTGCTGGCTGAGTGCACCACCGACCTCGAGGATGAGGACGATCTCGAGCAGGCGTTCCTGGTCAAGTGGGGACTATGGGTTGGCTGCAGTCAGCGCAACGCCCACGCCGACGCCTTTCTGCTGGCCTCGCGGCTGAACGATCTCGCCTTGCGCCTTGAGGACCCGCGCTACCAGCGCCTGGCCGACTACGCCGGGGCAAGCTGTGAGTACTGGGCTGGCAGAATTCGCCAGGCCTATGACCATCTGGAAGAGCTGGATCCGCTGAACAAGCCGATGATGATCGAGTGGTTGCCGTTCTCTGACCACCCGCAGGTGGCGGCTGCCTGCTTCCAGGGATGGGCGCTGTGTCTGCGTGGCGACTACCAGCGGGCGGAACGCCATGTGGAATCGGCCATCCGCCTGGCGGAAGAGATCCATCATCCCGGCAGTCTGGCGATGGCGCTGATGTACGCCTCTGCGTTGTACCGCCAGCTTGGGCATGTCCACGAGGCGGCCAATCGGGCCCAGCGAGCGTATGAGCTCACCGGCAGCTCCGATCTGCACCTATGGCAGGTCGCCTCCCGTGCGGTACTGGGATGGCAGCAGGCGTTGGCGGGGAGTCGTGAAGGCCTGCAGCAGCTTCAGGCGGCCCACGAGGAACTGGCGGAAGTGACCGGCCGGGACCCGAGTCAGCGTCCGAACCTGTGGTACGTGGACGCCTGTCTTGCCATGGGGGAGCTGGAGCAGGCCGAAGACTATCTGGATCAGTGTCTGCTGATGGCCCGAGAGCGCACGACGCTGTTTGTCCCGGAGCTTGCCACCCAGTTGGCGCTGGTACGCCACCGCCTGGGTCGCGACGCCGAAGCGGTACGGACCCTCGCCGAGCAGGCGCGTACCCAGGCGGAGCGGGACGGCAACCTTCATCAATTGCTCGGGGCCCTGGAAGTCTGGCTGACGTGTGTCGATCCCGACGACGATGCGGTTCGAAGCGAGTTTCGCCGCCTGCTGTCCCAGGTCAGCCTGAGCGATGCGCCGGTGTTGATGCGCTGGCGAAGCCTGCTTGATCGTCGGGTATCGCAGACCACCGACGCTTGATGCGCTAGCTACCCATTCACTGACGTCTCACCGACAAGACGACGCCCGACTGGCTTGGCCAGTCGGGCGTTTCTGTTTGTTTCTCCCAGGCGCCTCGCGCTGTCAGCTCCAGGCGTCCCCAGTCTGCGTGTTCTCGTCGCCAGCGCTCCTGGCAAGGGCCAATTTCGCACCACGCTGTTCCGAAATCAGCATGAAACAGACGATAAAACGTACAAAAGTGGCAGCAAAAAGCATGACTTTCTATGGTGACTAGGAGGAAAGCAGTATCTCGGAAGGTGCATTACTTGATCGTAGCGACTATTGGCCATTGGTACAGTGTGTAACGACGTGTAACGTAAGTAGTATTATTCGTACCAGTTTACTAGCCATTGTCTTACGCTCCGTTACGAAAAATTCGAGGTCCCCGTGCCTGTTACCATCGCTACTGTCAGCTCATTGCAAGGAAACGCCTGGGTCAAACGGCCGAATGGCGACGTCATCGCTCTGGAAGAAGGGGATCGTCTGGACGTCGGCGATATCGTCATCACGGCGGACGGCGCCCTCGTGACGCTGCAGTTTGCGGACGGCAGGCCCGGTGTCACGCTGGTCGATGCGCAGCAGGTTTCGTTGCCCGAGGATATGGGGCAGGGCGACGCTTCCTCGGTCGAGATTCTGGACCAGCAGCAAGTAACGGAGCTGTTGCGTCTGCTCGAGTCGGAGGTACCCGATCTGCTCGAGGCGATAGAGGCACCTGGCCTGGGGGAAAGTGGCGGTGGCGCGGAAGAGGGCTTCGATTTCTTGCGCCTGTTGCGCATCTCCGAGTCTGTTGATCCCCAGAGCTACTCCTTTGGTGGGGCGGGAGCAGTGGAGTCGCTGGAGCCGGTAGAGGGCGGTGGGACTCCCGTCGCCGACGACGAAGAGGTTTTCCTGGCGGAAGGTGAGCCCGATCTACCGCCGATCGAAGCGGGAGAGGGCTCCGTTTCGGCCGGAGACAACAGCGTCGTTGAAGGAAGTGGCCAATCTGTCACCGGCAGCGTGACAGTGACGGCTCCTGCCGGTGTGGCGCGTGTTGCTGTCTCGGGCGTCGATGTATCGGGCGCTTCGGCCGCATCTCCGGTCCTGATCGATGGACAGCACGGTACCCTTGCGATCACGGGCTTCGATCCTGATACCGGGACGATCGACTACGTCTATACCGAAGACGGCCAGCCAGCCGACCACTCTGCCGGAGACGACAGCGTATTTGACCGCTTCGAGGTGGTGGTGACCGACAACCGGGGGGCGCAAGCCAGCGACAGCCTCGACATCAATATCCTCGATACCGTGCCGTTGGCTGAAGATGACGCTGCCCGGGTCGGCGAAGATAGCAGTGCGCCGATTTCCGGTGACCTGCTGGATAACGACCTCGCCAGGTCCGATGGACTGAGTTTCGTAGGTTTCGACGACACTTCAGCAAGATATGGCACCTTCACCGATCACGGTGACGGCACCTGGAGCTACTCCGTCAATACGGTGAATGCGGCGGTGCAGGCCCTTGATGATGGCGAGCATCTGATGGAGACCTTCAGCTACACCGTCAAGGACGCCGATGGCGATATCAGTACTGCGACCTTGACCGTGCTGATCGACGGCAGCACGGATGGTGATCCCAATGTGGTGATCCAGGACAGCGATGGTGACGTCACGGCCGGCGACAACAGCGTAGTGGAGGGCAGTGGCGAGACGGTCTCAGGCGAGATGCTGCTGACAGCCAGCGCAGGAATCGGCACTGCGACCATCGCCGGGTCGGATATTACAAAGGCTACCGCCGACAATCCGGTGGTGATAGAAACCGAGCAGGGCAAGCTCGAAATCATCGGCTTTGACAACGGTGCCGTTGATTATCGCTATACCGAGAACTCGCAAGGCGCGGATCATAGCGCCGGCGATGACAGTGTTGTCGATCGCTTCGAGGTAGTGGTCACCGACACTGCCGGTGAAAGCCGTTCCGACAGTCTGGACATCAACATCCTCGATACCGAGCCCGAGGCCGTGGCCGACACCACCAGCACCGGCGAAGACACCCCGGTCAGCTACAACGTGCTGAATAATGACGACGGCACCAGCGACACCCAGGGTGCCGATGGTGCCTCCCTGACCACCGCCACTCTGCGCAATCCGAGCCAGGGCAGCGTGAGCTTTACCAGCGATGGCAGCGTCACCTTTACCCCGGCGGCGGGCTTCGAAGGTAAGGCGGTGATCGACTACACCCTCACCGATGGCGACGGTGATACCGCGTCCTCGACCCTGACCGTGACGGTGGCGGCCGACTCCACACCGACCATCGACCCGAGCGGCCCGGACGGCGATCCGACGACCGCCGATGGCGCCTATAGCGTGCAGGAAGCGGGGCTGGATCGCGGTGCAGATCAGTCCCCGGGCAGTAACGCCGCCAGCAATAGCGAGACCACCAGCGGCCAGTTCAAGAGCAGCACCGGCCACGATGACCTGGCGCGCTACGAGGTGAAGGACAAGGACGGCGACTGGGTTCCGATCAATGCCGATGACACCACGGTCAGCGGCGAGTACGGCACCCTGACGGTGAACACCGACGGCAGCTGGTCGTACACCCTGACACGCAGCGCGAGTCAGGACGACAAGGACAAAACGGGTCTGGACGATAGCCTGGCCGAGACCTTCGGTGTGCGGGTGGTGGACAGCGATGGCGATACCTCCGCTGATGGCACCCTGAGCATCGCCATCGGTGACGATGCCCCGAGTGCGGTGGCTGACACCACCAGCACCGCCGAGGACACGGCGGTCAGCTACAACGTGCTCAACAACAGTGATGACACCAGCGACACCCAGGGTGCCGATGGTGCCACCCTGACCACCGCCGCTCTGCGCAATCCGAGCCAGGGCAGCGTGAGCTTTACCAGCGATGGCAGCGTCACCTTTACCCCGGCGGCGGGCTTCGAAGGCAAGGCGGTGATCGACTACATCCTCACCGATGGTGACGGTGATACCGCGTCTTCGACCCTGACCGTGACGGTGGCGGCCGACTCCACACCGACCATCGACCCGAGCGGCCCGGACGGCGATCCGACGACCGTCGATGGCGCCTTTAGCGTGCAGGAAGCGGGGCTGGATGGCGGTGCAGGTCAGTCCCCGGGCAGTAACGCCGCCAGCAACAGCGAGACCACCGACGGCCAGTTCAAGAGCAGCACCGGCAACGATGACCTGGTGCGCTACGAGGTGAAGGACAAGGACGGCGACTGGGTCCCGATCACCGCCGATGGCACCACGGTCACCGGTGACTACGGCACCCTGACGGTGAACACCGACGGCAGCTGGTCGTACACCCTGACAAGCAGCGCGAGTCAGGACGACAAGGACAAAACGGGTCTGGACGACAGCCTGGCCGAGACCTTCGGTGTGCGGGTGGTGGACAGCGATGGCGATACCTCCGCTGATGGCACCCTGAGCATCGCCATCGGTGACGATGGCCCGAGTGCGGTGGCCGACACCACCAGCACCGCCGAGGACACGGCGGTCAGCTACAACGTGCTGAATAATGATGACGGCACCAGCGACACCCAGGGTGCCGATGGTGCCACCCTGACCACCGCCACTCTGCGCAATCCGAGCCAGGGCAGCGTGAGCTTCACCAGCGATGGCAGCGTCACCTTTACCCCGGCGGCGGGCTTCGAAGGAAAGGCGGTGATCGACTACACCCTCACCGACGGCGACGGTGATACCGCGTCCTCGACCCTGACCGTGACGGTGGCGGCCGACTCCACACCGACCATCGACCCGAGCGGCCCGGACGGCGATCCGACGACCGCCGATGGCGCCTACAGCGTGCAGGAAGCAGGACTGGATGGCGGTGCAGGTCAGTCCCCGGGCAGTAACGCCGCCAGCAACAGCGAGACCACCGACGGCCAGTTCAAGAGCAGCACCGGCAACGATGACCTGGTGCGCTACGAGGCAAAGGACAAGGACGGCGACTGGGTCCCGATCACCGCCGATGGCACCACGGTCAGCGGCGAGTACGGCACCCTGACGGTGAACACCGACGGCAGCTGGTCGTATACCCTGACAAGCAGTGCGAGTCAGGACGACAAGGGCAAAACGGGTCTGGATGACAGCGTGCCCGAGACCTTCGGTGTGCGGGTAGTGGACAGCGATGGCGATACCTCCGCTGATGGCACCCTGAGCATCGCCATCGGTGACGATGGCCCGAGTGCGGTAGCCGACACCACCAGCACCGATAAAGGTACGTCGAAATCCTACAACGTGCTGAAGAATGATGACGGCACCAGCGACACCCCGGGCGCCGATGGCGCGATCCTGACCGAGGCCAGGGTGCAGGGCGGCGATAGCGTCGGTCGCGTAACCTTCACCAGCGACGGTAACGTCACCTTTACCCCGGCGGCGGGCTTCGAAGGCAAGGCGGTCATCGACTACACTCTCACCGACGGCGACGGTGACACCGCGTCCTCGACCCTGACCGTGACGGTGGAGCCCGACGCCACGCCAACCACACCGTCGACCGACACCGATCCGACCACCCAGAGCCCCGTTGCGATCGTCGATGAGGATGGTTTGTCCGGTGGCAACAAGGGCGGTACTGGCGATCTGGACGGACAGTTCACTGTCGCCACTGGAGATCTGGGTTACCGCTTTGGCGACGATGGTGCGGCTAGCACCAAGGCTTTCCAATGGAATCTGACGGATCTGCCCGAGCTCTATACAGCAGACGGGCGCAAGGTCGCGTTCTCACTTGTCGACGGTGGACATACCGTGGCCGGCAGCGTAGCCGGCGCCAGCGGCGCCGAGTCAGTCATCACCATAAAGCTGACAGATGAGGCCGCCGGCGATTACCAGGTGACGCTGCATCAGGCGCTCGAGCACGCCGAGCGCGAAGACGAGAATGATGTGTCATTTGACGTCGGCTATACCATCACCGATGGCGATGGTAGCAAGGCGATAGGCAAGTTGACGGTAGTGATCGATGACGATACGCCGGTGGCCTTCGATACCGTCGATGGCGTGTTGTCTTCAGGCACCGTTGGCGATATCAACTTCGCAGATGCAGCGGGAGCCGACGGTATCGGCGCCGTGCAGTTTTCCTCGGCGTTGGATGGCAGCGCTGTGCTGAGCCTGAACGGCGCGACCCTGGTGACCTCAAATGGCGAACGTCTCACCTACCGGCTGAACGATGGAGGAAAGACGCTTGAGGCGACGACGGCCGGTGGCGACGTGGCCTTCGAAATAGCTCTGGCGGCGGATGGCTCCAGCTACGAGGTGAATGTCCTTGATGATGCCATCATGACGCTGGCGGACTCAGGCCAGGCTATCAGTGATGGCAGAACAGAAGTCTTTTATGAAGGGCACAATACCTCTACTCAAGGCCATCGGTTTGTGGCGTTTGACGGTAGCGATGGCGGCCCCGATGTGGTGGTGTCCGCCTGGTCTTTCAATTTTCCGGGCGAGTCCTGGTTGAGAACGGATGGCGGCACCCAATTGGCACCAGGCGGTGACGACAGGACCACGTACAACGAAGTGGCACGTTTCGACTTCGTCGATAATCTGAGCTTTTCCGACGAGGAGCCCAATTGGGAGCAACACCGGGGCGTTACTCGTTTTGAACAGGTAGTCGACCTCGCCAACCTGGATGGGCGGACAACACCCGCATCGTTCAAGGTAACCGCCATTGCCTTGGCCCCTGACGGTGACAACACCAGCGGTCATCCGCACGAGGTCAGCGGCGATGCGCTTGCCCTGGATGTTGATGAGCTCAGTTTTCTGGATGGCTCAGGAAACGACATTACCGCGTCCGTGACGATCGTGGAGAATTCTGATGGAACTCTTTCGGTGTCTGGGGTTCCCGATGGCGCTCGACTCGTCCTCGAGACCGAGAGTGCGTTCGAGGCGATCGAAATCCGCGCCACGAATACCAATACGCGAGTCGGTTTTACCCTGGGGGATTTCGAGTACACCTGGCTGAACGGGACCTTCGATGCTGACGACGCATTGTCCCTGGCGCTGCAGGGAACCGACGGGGATGGTGACACCGCCGAGGGGACTCTGGAGCTTACGCTGCCGGGCAGAGCTCAGTTGGCCGGACTCGACCCTTTCGCTTCCGAACTGGTCGTCAGCGAGGCCAACCTGGCCGATGGTAGTCAGCGCAATAGCAGCGAACTGACACGCGCCGGCAGCTTCGATGTCGATACGCCGGATGGACTCGAGACGCTGAGCATCGGAGGTCGGAGCCTGACGCTTGCCGACCTGCAAGCCTTGTCCGGCGATCCCGTCGCCCTGGATACCCCGTACGGCACTCTGACCTTGACGGGATACAGCGGTGATGCGAGCGGAGGTACGCTCAGCTACGAGTATCTGCTGGAGCGTAAGGTCGACAACGACAGTCAGAGCGGGGCCACGGATACGGAATTCGCGGATACCTTCGCTGTTGAGGTGGTTGATGTCCGGGGCAATACGGCGTCTGGCGAACTGGATGTCGCCATCATCGATGATACTCCCTCTGATTTTGTGGCAGACACCGGGCTCCTGGTGACGGGCTCCAGCGGCCATATCAACTTCGAAGAGGCCGGCGCAGACGGTCTTCGCGATATCGGCTTCGACGCCTCGCTCGATGGACAGCGAGTGTTTGATCAAGATGGTAACGCGCTTTTCCTGGTGACTCGGCCGCTACTCTGGAAGTTGAGTGCCGACGGCTTGACCCTTCAAGCGGTCGCTGGCGACACAGTGGCCTTTGAGGTGGGCCTGGCAGGAGACGGCTCACAGTACGATGTGACCAGCTTCGAGCGTATCAACGCTGGCCAGGTACAATCTGGTTTCGTTCAACGGGATGCCAAGACCTTCGGGGGAGGAAATAGCGCTCGTACCTTTACCAACTCCGCTGATGACGAAGCCCCGGTCGTGTTGTTTACCGGCTATAACACCAATGCCAACAGTGCGATTGGTGCGAATTTCAACAGTGCCAGTAGTGCGGATCGGCTCTTTGTTGGCGGGTTCAACGGCAATGATGCGGGAACGCAGAAGACCGGTGCCAACGAGGTGATGCGCTTCGATTTTGTCGATTCAGCCACCTATGGCGGCCAAGGCCTATCCTGGGGGGAGCATCAAGAGGTCGTTCGCTTCAGCTACGGTATCAACCCCGGCGCGGCCGGCGGTCCTTCCAGTCAGGCAACCTCTACCCATATCTTGCAGGCTATCGTCTATGACGGTGATGGGGGCGGTTCAGGGATACCCTTCGAGCAGCAAGGCAGGGTGCTTGCGCTTTCGCCAGACGATGTGAGATTACCGTCGGGTGGCAACGTGACGGTGCTGGCTGACGGTAGTCTGAGGATCAGTGGCGTCCCCAGTGGCGGATACGTGCATCTAAACACCGATGAGCCGTTCGAGGCCATCAACTTGTATGGCGTCAGTAATGCCAGTGCCTTCTATCTGACGCGCACGTCGAACTCGGCCTTGACCGAGGCCGGCAGCATCGACATCGCCCTGAGTGCGACCGACAACGACGGGGATGCCGCCAGCGGTACCTTGACGCTGGAAAACAGGGAGGCAGCGATCCCGTCAACGCCGGAAAGCGATGGCGATCCGAGCACCCTGAACCCGACGGCCACCCTCGACGAGGATGGCCTGGCCGGTGGCAACGCTGGCGGCAGCGGCGATGTGGCGGGTGAGGACACGGTCACGAGCGGAACACTGGGCTACAGCTTTGGCAACGATGGCGCTGCGGCGAGCGGGGCCTTTACCTGGAACGTCGCGAGCCTGCCGGGCGATCTGAAGACCGCAGATGGTCGAGCGGTAAGTTTCCAGTTGAGCAGCGATGGCCACACCCTGACCGGCACGGCGAGCGATGGCGGTGGCGGCAGCGAAGACGTGGTCACCATCGCCTTGATCGATCAGAGCAGTGGAGCCTATCAGGTGACGCTGCACCAGGCGCTCGCTCATGCAGCCGGCAACGACGAAAACGATCTGCTGTTCGATGCCACCTATACCATCGTCGACGCCGATGGCAGCCAGGCCGATGGTGCCCTGTCAGTGGTCATCGATGACGATGCCCCGGTGGCGACGAGCGACACCAACGCCATCATCGAGAACATGGCGCCGGTCTCCGGCAACGTGATCGGTGGTCCGGGGGCGTCCAGTGGTGATCAGGCCGACGCCCCCGGTGCTGATGGGGCCAGCGTCACCGCCGTCAGCCAGGGTTCTACCACGGTGTCCTCGTTGAATGCCGACGGCAAGCTGGTGATCAAGGGGCAGTACGGCACCCTGACCCTCGACGCCCAGGGCGGCTATAGCTACGCGCTTGATAGTGACAATGCCGAGGTCGCGGCGCTCGACAAGGGCCAGACCGTCGATGAGAGCTTTACCTATACGCTGACCGATGGGGACGGCGATGCCAGTGACGCCAGCCTGACCATTACCGTGACCGCCACCGACAACGACGCCCTGGTGGTTGGAACCAACAGCGACGATACCGTCCAGGGTGGTGGTGGCAATGACGTCCTGATCGGCGACACCGGCGGCAAGTACACCGTGGTGGAGCCGGCGCAGAACTATAACTTGTCCTTTATCCTGGATACGTCGGGCAGCATGGCGTTTAAGCTTGGCGATACCGGCAAGACGCGGCTTGAGGTCGCGGTAGAGGCGCTCAAGGCCAAGCTTGATGAGCTCGCGACGTTTGAGGGCATCATTAATGTACAACTTGTCGGTTTTGCCCAGGCTGCGAAGTCGGAACCGTTCTTGAACTTGTCACAGGACAATGTCCAGGATGCCAAGGACTTTCTGGATTCTTTAGAGGCGAAAGATGGCACCAACTACCAAGAAGCCTTTAACGTCGCCAGCGACTGGATGACGGAAACCAGCTCCAATGGCTACAACAATGTGGCTTACTTCCTGAGTGACGGTAGCCCGACACTTCATAACACCACTGCGGGCACTGGTGTGACCGCTTCGCCCAACGATTCCACTGCGCTGGACGTCTCGCAGGCTGTCAAGGCGTACGAGACACTTGCCCAGATTAGTCAAGTGGAAGCCATTGGTATCGGCAACGATGTCAATCGCGAGATACTCAAGGTGGTTGATAACACCGCTGACGGTGGCTTGACAATGGTGCCGTTACCCTATGCGTCAGGTGAGACGCAATCGGTCGATTATCCAGCAACCTTCGATGCCGGTGACACGGGCAGCCTGGGACAACTGGAGAACTGGCACCAGACAGGTGGCAGCGGGTCGGTCAGCGTCGTGAGAAATGGCAGCAGGACGTATCTACGTATCGCTGACAGCGGCACCAATGATGGAGCTACCACGGTGGTCAGCGACAGCATCACAATGTCTGAGCCGGTTAACGCCAACGACTTCTACAGTCTTTCCTTTACTTACCAGACAAGTGACAGAGAAAGTTCCAACGGAATTGTTCGGGACCACTTTGTCTGGCGAGTGGAAAAGCTGAACGATGATGGCACCTGGGAAGTCGTGTCAAACAATTTCGAGAATGCGGTAGGTACCACCACCACTACCCAGATCATGGCCAATAGTCTGAAAGGGGGGACGTACCGGCTCGCTTTCGATGTGGATAACGGTACCGATACCGGTACCGGTACCGGTTCGTCCGACTTCGTATTAGCGGTGGGAGGCGTTTCACGCAGTCTCTATCGCTACACTGACGACGAACTGGTGCCAGCCGGTCAAGATCTTATCGTCAATTCCGCCGAGGAGTTCGAGACCGCACTCGATGGTGGCTCGTCTTCCGATGTGCCGCAGGAGGTGGGCAACGACCATCTGATCGGGGGCGCTGGGGACGACATCCTGTTCGGCGATCAGATCGAACCCGCAGGCGTCGGTGGTGAGGCCGGTAGTGGCTACGACGGTCTGGTCGATCATCTGACCCGCCAGAACGGTGCGGAGCCGACCCAGAAAGAGACGCTCGACTTCATCAAGGCCAACTACGACAAGTTGATCGATAAGACCCGTGCCGATGGCGGCCAGGACCTTCTGGAAGGCGGCCAGGGCGACGATCAATTGTTTGCCAGCGCCAACGATGACATCTTGATCGGCGGCGCCGGTGACGACTTCCTGCTGGGTGGACTGGGGGCCGACACCTTCAAATGGAATCTGGGAGACGCCGGCAGTGCCACCGACCCGGCCCTCGACGTGGTCAGCGATTTCCACGTCAAAGACCAGACACAGAGCATGGATCCGAATGCCGACAAGCTGTCCCTGGGGGATCTGCTCAACGACTTTGACTCCTCGAGCACTGACCCTGACCAGTCGGCGTTGGATAGTTTTGTCTTCGCCCAAGAGGAAGACGGTGGCACCGTGCTCTACATCAAGAGCGATGGCGGGCTCGATGATCAGCACAGCAACGCCGATCAGAAGATCACCCTGAGCGGTGTCAGCATGGGCGGTCAGTCGTCGGAGGCCTTCCTGACGATGCTGCGTAATTACGGGCAGCTCGACGTGGAGTAGGCCTGGGTCATCATGACCAGAGTTGCCATAAGAGAGAGCCGGGCCACCTTTGGGTGGCCCGGCATTTTCTTGTTCTTGGATTGCGAACAGGATGTTAAAAGGCAACGTTTATTTCTGCTCGATTCCTTAGGGCTTGTCTGAAAAGTGCCTGCGCTCGGTAATACGGCGTTAAAAATCGGATCAAAATGCTCATTTACACCCCGTAAACTGCGCTTTCTCACCAATTTTTGCCTTGTCTAACCTTCGCTCGTCGACTTTTCGGACAGCGCCTAGTTCTTTGCCCCTTTTCCTTTCGCCTTTAATTGCCTACTAAAGATTCGCCTTTCCTGTATGTTCTCCAGCCGGCGGTCTCTTGCAACGGAGTATCTAGTGACACGCTGTTCTAGATCGGGCACAACAGAAAGGAATGTCCTACAAAATCTGCAATAACAAGCATATCCGTTTACAGCGGAGAGTAAAAAATACCGTAACTGCAAAGAAAAAAGGAAAAATCAGGGCGATACATTTCGAGGTCTAATGTCCTATTGTCCATTGGTACACTGTGTAGCCTCCTGTTACATAGATAGCATTATTCGTATTAGTTTGTGATTATATTATTACTTTTATATACGAATATTGCGAGGTCCATGTGCCTGTGACAAACGTCGTCGTCACTTCTCTGCAAGGTAAGGCCTGGGCTAAACGCCCGGATGGTGAAGTTATCGCTCTGGAAGAAGGAGATAGCCTGAACGCCGGCGATATCATTGTCACTGCCGAGGGTTCGCGTGTGGCTCTTCAGTTCGATGATGGTAGACCCGCGGCCCTCCTCGTAGGAGCCCAACAGGTTTCGTTGCCCGAAGAGCAGGGACAGGGCGATGCAAGCTCCGTCGACTTTCTGGGCCGGGAGGATGTTTCGAAACTGTTGGAATTGATCGCTGAGGGCTCCACCGACATTCTCGAAGCGCTCGAGGAGCCCAGTGCGGGTGGTGTGGCGGGGGCAAGCCATGATGGGTTTGACTTTGTACGTTTGATGAGAATTACCGAAACCTCTGGCTCACAGTCCTATTCCTTCGGTGATCCTTTCATTGTCGAATCGGCTGGGCACGGGGAGGTGGGTGGTATAGCTGATGACATGGATGATAACGATGCCGACTCGGGCGCTCCGTCAATAGAGTTTGAAGACGGTGATGGAGGGGCAACTGCCGGGTTCCACAGTGCCGTGGAGGGCAGTCAGGCGTTTGTGGCCGGCCGTTTTACTGTGTCGGCGCCGGCTGGAGTCGCATCGATCAGTGTTGGTAGGCGAGACATCGCAGGTACTTCCGACGAGAATCCACTGGTGCTTGAAGGGGAGCACGGTACGTTAACCATTACCGGTTTTAATCCGGAAAGCGGAGTCGTTACCTACCAGTACACCGAGAATGGACTGGCTGCCAACCACGCGGCTGGTGACGGTAGCGTGGTTGATCGTTTTGACATCGTGGTGACCGATTCTACCGGTGAAACTGTCAGCGAGAGTTTGGACATCAACATCCTCGATACCGCCCCCGAGGCCAAGGATGACAGCGCGGCACTGGGTGAAGAGGCGGTGACGGCGATCAGCGGTAATGTGCTCGACAATGACAGCGCCGGCGCTGACAGCATGACCTTTGATGGTTTTACCGGCAACGCCTCCGCCAGCTATGGCAGCTTCATCCACAATGACGACGGTAGCTGGAGCTACCGCGTGGATCCTGACAACGCCGACGTTCAAGCGTTGAAGGACAACCAGACGCTGAAAGAAACCTTCAGCTACACCCTCACCGATGCCGACGGTGATACCAGCAGCGCGACGCTGACGATCACCATCAACGGCAGCGACGACGACGTGCCGACGATCGAGATTCCCGACGGCAATGAGCCTGATGGCAACGAGCCTGATGGCAACGAGCCTGATGGCAACGAGCCTGACGGCAGTGATCCGAACGGTCCAGAGGTGGTGGCCGGCGATCACAGCGTGGTGGAAGCTAGCGGAGCCACGGTCATTGGCACCATGACGGTGGCGGCGGATGCCGGCATCAAGCAGGTGACCCTGACCGACCAGAGCGGCAAGACCGTCGATATCACTGGGGCGAGCACTGGTCCGGGGGCACCCAAGAGCGTTGTGGTGGAAGGCAAGCACGGCAGCGTCACGGTGACCGACTACGATGCGGCTAGCGGCAAGATCACCTACTCCTACACCGAGAATGGCGAGAGGGCTGATCACAGCGATGACGCCACGGTGCTGGACAGCTTTGCGCTGACGGTGACCGATAACGAGGGCGATAGCACGAGCACCAACCTGGAGATCAACATCCTCGATACCTCGCCAGAGGCGGTCGCCGACACCACCGAGACGGCGGAAAACACGGCGAAAACGTACAACGTGTTGACTAATAATGACGGCACAAGCGACACCCAGGGCAATGATGGCGCAATCCTGACCAAGGCCTCGGTCCGGGGTGGGGAAGGCGTCGGTACGGTGGCCATCGCGTCCAACGGTGAGATCACCTTTACTCCGGCAGGGGCCTTCGAAGGCGACGCCGTGATCGACTACACCATCACCGATGGTGACGGAGACAAGTCGTCTTCGACATTGACGGTGAAGGTGGCGCAAGACTCCACGCCCAGCGTTCCCGGAGATGGCGACAACCCGACTACCCAGAGCCCGAAGGCGACCGTCGACGAAGACGGACTGGCCGGTGGCAACGCCGGGGGTAGTGGTGATGTGGCCGGAGAGGCCACCGTCGCGAAAGGGACGCTGAGCTACCGCTTTGGCGACGATGGCGCCGCCGATAGCAACGCCTTCCAGTGGAACCTGGCTGGTCTGCCCGACGACCTCAAGACGGCGGACGGTCGTGAGGTGAGCTTTGAGCGCAGTACCGATGGCCACACGCTCACCGGGACGGTGACCGATAGCAACTCCGAAAAAGAACCGGTGATCACCATCGCCATGGCCGATCAGGCCGAGGGCAAGTACAAGGTGACGCTGCACCAGGCGCTTGAGCATGCGGCGGGCGATGACGAGAACGACCTGACGTTTGACATCGGCTACACCGTGACCGATGCCGATGGCAGCGAGGTCCAGGGCACGCTGTCGGTGCTGATTGACGATGATACGCCTGTTGTCTGGGAGGCGGAGCAAGCGCAGTTAAAATCTGGCCAGACGGGTGAGGTTCGCTTCGAGGCGGGTGCCGATGACATTGGTAAAGTGACATTCAGCGACGTAATGAACGGTACCGAGGTCACGAGTGTCAATGGCGGGACGCTGCTCACGTCGAACGGCGAGGTTCTGACTTACCAATTGAGTGGCGACGGCAAGACGTTGGAGGCGAAGACCGCGAGTGGCGGCGTGGCCTTCAAGGCGAGCCTGTCGGCGGATGGCTCTACCTACGAGGTAGAGGTCATCGATGAGGGGATCAGGGCATTTGATGATGCCAGCAAGGAAATCAGTGAAGGCAGCAAGCACGTTGTGCGTGAGTTTGGCACCGATGGGTCCGGCTCGGGCCATCGTTTCATCGCCTTTGAGGGTGCCGATGGAGCAGCCGATGTCGTGGCGTCCGCCTGGACCTATAAAGGCCCCTGGGCGTCCTGGTTGCGAACTGATGGGGATACACAACTAGCCGCGGGTCACGACAATCTGACGGGACTCGACGAAGCTGTACGCCTCGATTTCGTTGATAACCTGCGTTTTTCTGACACCGCACCAAGCTGGGATAACCATCGAGGCATTACGCACTTCCGTCAGTTTATCAATGCGGAAAACGGGACGTTGACGGATGTCGGGATCAAAGCGATTGCCTCGGCTCCAGATGGTACCGATACCAGTGGCCATCCGGTTGCCGTCAGCGGCCACGTGCTGGAACTTGCGAAAAGTGATGTTCGGTTGGTGAATGGTGCCGGCAAGGATATCACCTCGTTGGTGACGATTGAGGAAAACGCCGATGGCACCCTCAATGTGAGAAACATTCCCGCCGATGCCCAGCTGGTGCTTACAACCGGCGAGGCCTTTGAAGCGATCGAGTTTCGTGGCTTGGACGGCACAAGGCCATTTTCGGTCGGCGACTTCGCCTATTCCGAGGCGGAGAAAGATCCGGCGCTGTCCTTGTCACTGGCCGGAACGGATGGTGACGGCGACACTGTCGATGGCACCCTGACCCTGGCACTGCCGGATGATGACCAGCTACTCGTCGGAGGCGGTGGCGATGACAGCATCACCGGTGGGAGTGGTGATGATGTGGTTCTCGGTGATGCTGGCGGGAAGCATGCCGTGCTTGAACCTGCCAAGGACTATAACCTTTCCTTTATCGTGGATGTTTCGCCAAGCATGGGCGCCGTGTTGGAAAACGGCAATTCACGCTTCAAGGTGGCGATCGAGGCGATACGTGCCAAGCTTACCGAGCTGGCCGATTTCGAGGGGACAATCCATGTCCAGATCGTGGCGTTCGGCGGGAAGTATTCGCCTTCGATCGCATTCAATGATTTCTCACCTGAAGATCTGGGTGACGTCAATGACTTTCTGGATAGTAGAGCGATTATTTCTGGAACCAATTTCGAGCAAGCCTTTGTTACCGCTACTGAGTGGATGACGGATGTTAGTCGGAGCGGTTTCAATAACGTTGCCTACTTCATGACGGATGGTCAGCCTAATTCTCACAATGACAACGGTCAAGTTGGTGTCAGTGATGCGGGGAATATTACCACCTATAAGGATGTTACCAATGCGCTTGAAGGATACAAACCGCTGGCCGCCATCAGTCGGGTGGAAGCGATCGGGATAGGTGATGATGTAGGTCGCGATTTTCTGAAGATTTTCGACAACACGGCAGATGGTGAGTTGGAGATGGTGCCGATTCCTCTGGAATCCGGGGCTTCGGTAGGCAGTACCGAAATGCTTGCCACTTTTGACACGGGGGACACGGGAAGACTCGCTTCCATCGATAATTGGGCGGTGGAGACAACCAATGGCCACATAGCCATTGATAGAACCCCGGTCGGCACCTATCTGCGCGTTCGAGACAGTGGTGCTGGCGATGGCAGTACTGTCGCCACCAGCGATGCTATCGTCCTGGATGAGCCTGCTGGTGCCAACCAGTTCTATACCTTGTCATTTGACTACGTGACCGACACCCCAAACGACTTCGAAAAGGAAGGGAATCCAAGCGACAGATTCTCTTGGTTGCTGGAAATGCAAAATGAGGAAGGCGACTGGGATGTTGTTGCCACCTCGCTGCCAATATCGCCGTCGGGCAGTATCAATAGTAGCTCGACTCAGTTTATGGCAAATGGGTTGAAAGGAGGAACATACAGGCTGCAGTTCGAAGTAGAAAACGCTGCTGGGAACTTCTTCTCACTGCTTATTCATGACATTTCACTCGATCTTTACAGCTATACGGACGACCAGCTTGTACCGGCCGGTGAGGTGGCCATCGTCAATTCTGCCGAGGAGTTTGCAACGGCGCTGGAGGGGGGGGCGTCCTTCGATCAGCCAGCGGACCTTGGCGGTGACACCCTGGACGGTGGCGCGGGTGATGACGTGCTGTTCGGTGATCAGATCGATCCTGCGGGTGTCGGTGGTGAGGCGGGTAGTGGCTATGCTGGGCTCGTCGATTACTTGACCACTCAGAACAGCGGGACAGAGCCGACCCAGAAAGAGATCTTGGCCTTTATCAAGGATAACTATGAAGCCCTGTCGGGTGACAGCCGTAACGACGGTGGTCAGGATCGCATCGCTGGTGGAAAAGGCAACGATCAGCTCTTCGCGGGCAGCGGGGACGACGTGCTGATTGGCGGTGCTGGCGATGACCTGCTGCTGGGTGGGCTCGGTTCCGACACCTTCCAGTGGAGTCTGGGTGATGTCGGTAGTACGACTGACCCCGCCCACGATACGGTAGGTGATTTCCACATCAAGGATGCGGCTCTGAGCATGGATCCAGACGCCGATAAGCTGGCTTTGGGGGATCTGCTCAACGACTTTGACTCCACGAGCACTGACCCCGACCAGTCGGCGCTGGACAGCTTTATCTTTGCCCAGGAGGAGAACGGAGACACCGTGCTCTACATCAAGAGCGATGGCGGGCTCGACGTCCAGCACAGCAACGCCGACCAGAAGATTACCCTGGACGGTGTCAGCATGGAGGGTCAGTCGTCGGAGGCCTTCCTGACGATGCTGCGAAATAACGGGCAGCTCGACGTGGAGTAGAGCATGGGGAACGGCCTTGGTCGTCATGAAGGTCGTCACAAGGAAGACCGGGCCACCTTTGGGTGGCCCGGTCTTTTCTAGTTGGAGGGTCACGGATGGGGCGTCGGTCGAGAGGGCATCAGTAGGGGGCGCAGCAAGAAGGGGTCGAGCTGAGCACACCAGGTGCAGATGATGCTGAGCGACGGCTACTCGGCGCAAGTAAGCCAGACTCAGGTCAGGCGTTCGAGTTCGTCAATATTGGCCAGCGCCTGGTCTCTGTGGCTGCCGCAGATATCGGCGTCGTAGTCGAAGCGCTCGCACACCGCCGGACGCTCGGGTCGGCCGAACAGGCGGCACAGGTTGTCGTCGTCGAGCTGCACGCAGCGGATGCCGGCGGGCTTGCCCGCCGGCATGCCGGGAATCGGGGAGCTGATCGACGGCGCAATGCAGCAGGCGCCGCAGCCGGGGCGGCAGCCCTGTTCGCCGGTCGCTGTGCGGGTCTCTTGCGGCGAGGAGGAGGTGATCAGTTCGCTCATGACGTTGGTTGGCTCATGGCATTCTTCAAATGCGCTTGGTTGTCTCGGTGGTCGGTCTCTCTTGCGGATCTCGAGATGCTATCGAGAAGTTATCGAGACGTTATCGAGATCGTTCACCGGGGCTTCTTGCCGTGGCGCCCTTGTCGACGCCTTCATAGGCGCGCACCGCGGTGTCCTCTCCGGTGTCTCGGGCGACGGTCGCCGCCAGCCACTGGGCGATGCGTTCCACCGTGGTGGCGCCGGGCAGGACATGACAGCGCTCGCGGGGCAGGCGCAGGTGAAACAGGCCCTGGGGCGAGCGGTAGCCGCACTGCAGCATGTCGCCCTGGTGCTGTTCCAGGTCGTGTTCGTCCACCAGGTAGGTATCGTCGAGCCAGCGGGCGTAGCGGCGCTCGAGCTCCGGCTGTCGCACGCCGCGCTGAACGATTTCCAGCCGCGAGCGGTGGCCGTGGGCGATACGCTGGCAGTTGCCGGCGTGGCGGCGAAGGCCGTGGCTGTATGTGTAGGCGGCGCCATCGATGGACTCATCGGCGAGGCTGAGTTCGATGCTGGATACCCGCTCGGGCGGTTGGCGCATCAACTGGCGTGACAGGTGCTCGGCCATGGCCTCGGGGGTGATTCTGCGCCAGGGTAGCAGGGTAAAGGCCTGGCGGGGCCCGCGCACCTCCATCGCGTATGGCGTCGTGGTGCGTACGCAGATACCTTCGCGACATTCGCTGACGCTGACGCCAGGGGCTTCGGTAGGCACCAGCAGGGTGTGATCGGCGCCGCCGTCGAGACGTGCCTTGATCCAGGGTTTGACCTCGCCGAAGTCGAATAGCATGCCGTCTTCACCGAGCTCTCCATCGAGTTCGACGTCGACCAGCCAGCTCGCGCCGATCAGTCCACGATCGGGACACCAAAGCGACACGTCGAGATGTGTCAGTCGTCGTACAAAGAGTGCCATCAGTCGATTCCCGCGATCTTGTGGGTCTGCAGCGACAGCCGCCAGCGTGGATGCGCCATGCAGTGCTCTACCGTGGCACAGAGTGGCTCCTTGCGAGCGTCGCTGGCCATCAGCCCGGAGGTGTCCATCGGCTGCAGCAGAAAATGGTCGAAGTCCAGGCCCTCGAAACGCTCAGGCGGGGCGTCGATCTGGGGATGGACGAGCTTCAGCTCGTCACCGCGGGTCTGCACCAGCGGCGCATTGCCCTTGGGGCTGACACATAGCCAGTCGATGCCGTCCGGCGCAGCCAGAGTACCGTTGGTTTCCACGCCAATCTCGAAGCCGGCAGCGTGCACCGCCTCGATCAAGGCGGCATCCAGCTGCAGCAAGGGTTCGCCACCGGTGAACACGACGTAGGGCGTGACACCCTCGTGGGGGTGTGGCCACAAGCGGGTGATGTGCTCGGCCAGGGACTCGGCGGTGGCAAAGCGTCCGCCGTTCTGACCATCGGTGCCGACGAAGTCGGTGTCACAGAAGCGACACTGGGCGCTGGCGCGGTCCTGCTCACGGCCCGACCAGAGATTGCAGCCGGCAAAGCGACAGAAGACGCTGGCGCGGCCGGCCTGTACGCCTTCTCCCTGAAGGGTATAGAAGGCTTCCTTGACGCTATACATCCTGGTGCGCTCCGCCCTGGTCTGCCTGTGCAATCGCCGGCTCCTGCCGGGTATTGGCGGCGTAGGCCAACGGATCTTCGACACCCTGGTCGGCGAAGGCGGCGAGCCGCTCCAGACAGCTGCCGCAGCGGCCACAGGCCAGGCGCCGGCCCTCGTAACAGGTCCAGGTGTCGCGGTAGTTCAGTCCCATGGACAGTCCGTCGGCCAGGATCTCGCTCTTGCTGGACCGTAGATAGGGTGCGTGGATCTCTACCGGCGAGAAATTGGCGATGGCGGCCACCGCATTCATCTGCTCGACAAACTCGGGACGACAATCCGGATAGAGCACGTGGTCACCGCCGTGGGCGCCGTAGTCGACGCGACTGGCGCCGATATTCACCGCCTTGGCGATGGCCAGCGACAGCAGCACCATGTTGCGATTGGGGACCACCGTGGCGGCGAGGTTGTCTTCGGCGTAGTCACCGCCAGGGATCTTGCGATTGGCGTCGGTCAGCGCAGAGTTGTCGATCAAGCCATGGATGGCGGTGATGTCGACGACCTGATGAGGGATCTTCAACTCCTGACAGACATGGCGGGCCACCTCGAGTTCGCGGGCGTGGCGCTGGCCATAGTCGAATGACAGGGCGTGAACTTCGAGGCCTTCGTGCAAGGCGCGATGAAGTACGGTGAAAGAGTCCATGCCACCGGAGTAGATCACCACGGTGGAGCGGGAAGTCGTGCTCATGAAGGGGGTCTCGATTCGGAGAATTTGGGGTGGCGACAAGGATCGCCAGCGGCCGGGGTCCGGTCCGGCGCGACAAGGGTAACGAAAGCCGGACGGCAACACCAGTGCGGCGTTGATGCCGGCGACTTGCTCCTTGTCAACGTGCATTGCTCGCGGTTGTGGCAGGCTGCGCGGTTTACTGCTGTCTGCCCGGCTTAACCCTGGCCAAAGCCCGGCCCACGAGAGAGACGCCTGGATGAATGCCCCTGAACTACTGTCACCGGCCGGCACCTACCGGCATATGCGCTTCGCCTTCGCCTATGGCGCCGATGCGGTCTATGCCGGTCAGCCGCGCTACTCACTGCGTGTACGCAACAATGACTTCGGCCTCGACAACCTGACCCGAGGCATCGCTGAGGCCCAGGCGCGTGGCAAGCGCTTCTACGTGGCCTCCAATATCGCTCCGCACAATGCCAAGCTCAGGACCTACCTTAAGGACATGGCACCGATCGTCGAGGCGGGGCCGGATGCGCTGATCATGTCCGACCCTGGCTTGATCATGATGGTGCGAGAGCGTTGGCCTGACCAGGTGATCCATCTGTCGGTGCAGGCCAACGTGGTCAATCACGCGGCGGCTCGCTTCTGGCAGTCCCAGGGTATCTCTCGGGTGATCCTGTCGCGAGAGCTGTCGCTTGAGGAAATCGCCGAGATCCGTGCCGAGTGCCCGACCCTGGAGATCGAGACCTTCGTTCACGGTGCCCTGTGCATCGCCTATTCCGGACGCTGTCTGCTGTCGGGCTACTTCAACCGGCGCGACCCCAATCAGGGCACCTGTACCAACGCCTGTCGCTGGAACTACCGGACCCACCCGGCCGGCACTGACGCCTGTGGCGATCTGATCCCTGCGCAGGACGTGGCAAAGGGTCGGGAGGAGAGCTCGGCGCTGATCGAGGACCCACAGCGGCCTGGCGAACTGATGCCGGTGTTCGAGGACGAGCACGGAAGCTACATCATGAATTCAAAGGATCTGCGCGCCGTTCAGCACGTGGCAAGGCTCGCCGAGATGGGGGTCAGTTCGCTGAAGATCGAAGGGCGGACCAAGTCGCCCTACTATGTGGCACGTACCGCCCAGGTCTATCGTCGTGCCATCGATGACGCCGTGGCCGGGAGGCCCTTCGACATGGGGCTGATGGATGAGCTCGAAAACCTGGCCAACCGGGGGTATACCGAAGGCTTCTACCGACGCCACGTCCACGACGAGTACCAGAATTACGAGCGTGGGCACTCGGTGGGAGTCCACCAGCAGTTTGTCGGCCAGGTAGTGAGGCAGTCGCGACCAGATTGGCTGGACATCGAGGTCAAGAACCGCTTCGAGGTCGGTGATCGCCTCGAGCTGATGCTGCCCTCCGGCAACCGTCGTTTCACCCTTGAGGCGATGGAGGCGGGCAATGGCAGCGCGCTGAAGGTGGCGCCCGGGGATGGTCACCGGGTAAGGCTCAAGCTGCCGGGGAAGGCGCTGTCGCCTGATGAATTCGAGTTCGCTCTGTTGCTGCGGGACCTGCCGTCAGCCTGATGATAGGCACGGCTTTACAAGGGCCTGGGGAACCGGGATGCTAGGCTCCGTAGCAGCCTTACCTTGGAGCATCCCTCAGGCAAGGAGTCGGTCTGGCCATGCCCACCATCGAACACAGCGCCACGCTTCCCGCGCCTCCCGAGCGCGTCTTCGCCCTGCTCGAAAAGGTCGAGGATTTCGCCGACTATTCGGATCTGATCACCGAGATCGAGCCGCTCGGGGACGATCGCTATCGCTGGCATGTCCACGCGGTCGGCATGGACTGGACCTTCGAGGTGCAGGTAACCGAGAAGTCGCCGCCCAGCCGACTGGCCTGGGAGTCGATCGACGGTGTGCGCAATCAGGGCCGCTATGAACTCGAAGCGGTCGATGAAGGTACCGCGGTCAGCCTGATCGTCGACTACCAGATCCGCAATCGGCTGGTCGCCAAGGCGGTCAATCGCGCGGCTCGCCCGCTGGTTGCCAAGGTCAGCGCCCAGATCCTGGAGCGGGTCGAGGCGCGTCTCTAGCGAGTGCCTTGGCGAGTCGCTTCACGTCAGCTTCTCGCCCGGGTCTCACCAAGTTCCAGCCAGGTTCTCGCCAGGTTCTGGCAAGGTCCCTTGACGTCTACTGACATCGGTGCCTGGCGTAGTTATTGTTCTGATCAAGTGCTGCTTCAGGGTGTTTCCCCGGCGCGCTCCTGCAGTTGTTGAGCTTGACTGATGCGGGCACGGCCGGCCTGCTTGGCCTGGTACATCTGCAGGTCCGCCTTTTCCACCAGCGACGCTGCGTCGATGCTGTCCATGCCGGGCTGCCATTGGGCGATGCCGATGGAGGCGCTGACGTAAAGGGGGCGCTGGTCGACCTGGGCCATCGGCTGCTCGGCAAGCCACTGCTGTAGCCGCTGCGCGACCCGCAAAGCTCCTGGCTCCGGCGTGTTCCGCAGGGCGATGACGAACTCCTCTCCGCCGTAGCGGGCCGCCAGGTCCGACTCACGGATGGCGTCACGCAGGGTAGCGGCGACATTGACCAGCACGATGTCGCCGAGTCGGTGGCCGTAGCGGTCGTTGAGCGGCTTGAAGTGATCCAGATCGAGAAACAACACCGACAGCGGCTTGTCTCGCGCATGGGCGTCCTCGAGCATCTCCTCGAGGCGCCGTTCCAGCGCGGCGCGATTGGCAAGACCGGTGAGGGCATCGGTGCTGGCGCGCACATCCAGCGCCTCGTTGTCGCGTTGGAGCGAAATCAGCTGGTCCTCACGATGGTGCAACCGCTCGGCCAGGCTCATGGTCAGCCCATGCAGGCGCTGCTTGCCGGCGACCAGCAGGCGTTCGATATCCTCATCTGCCGACAGCGTGGTGGCGAGAAAGTCCGGCAAGGTCTCAAGGCGACTCGCGAGCTCATCGACAAGACGTGCCTGGGCATTGCCGTCCATGTTCATGCGTTGCTGAAAGCGATGAAGCACGGCGGGGATGGCGTCGCTGTCGTCGTCCAGACAGCATCCGGCCAGTTCGTCGGCGAGCTCCAGGCAAAGGCCGTCGAGCCATTCGTGGTGACGCTGGCCTTCCGGCTCGAGAGGGCGCTGAAGGAACAGGTTGGTGGGCAGCTGCCAGCGCCGTGCCAGCCAGCTCGACGCCTGGTCGCGGTCGCAGCCAAGATGCCGGTGTTCCAGAGCCAGGCGCTGTTCGCGGTTGGCGGCCTGGGCGGTCAGCTCGAAGTAGTTCGGGTCCAATGCGTACAGCAGCAGTACCCCGACCTCGCGAAGCAGGGCGCGCGTCGACAGCTCGCCCGGCTGGCGGGGATTTACCACCTTGGCGATGGCCGGAATCAAGTGCGCGGCTGCGAGGGTGCGTCGCCAATAGTCGGCCAGGGGGCCGCGGGTCGCGTTGCGCACCAGGGTGAAACCCAAAAGCGCGGTGAGGGTGCCATCGATACCGAGGCGTGTCACCGCGTGCTCGCAGCAGATGACGGGATCGCAACCCCGGCGATAGTAGGGGCTGTTGGCCAGCCGCAGCAGCTGCAGGCACAGGGCCGGGTCACGGGACAGCAGGGTCGCGAAGTCGGTCAGCGGCGCGTCGTGATTGCTCGCCAGTACCAGCAGCTCGGACACCACGGCAGGCAGAGAGGGAAGACGCGTGGCGGGCTCGAGCCGCGCTTCGATATCAGGGGGAAGGCAGGTCACGTCGAAAAGGCCATCGATTGTCGTTGTGCGATTGGTGTCAGGGCCGATCCATCGGCCTGATAGTGGCGCGAGCCGCCGACATCAGCGGCTCGCGCAGCTTGTAAAGGACTTGTCCGAAGAGTCGACGAGCGCAGCTACTTTTCAGACGAGCCCCAGGCTTTATACGAAAAGTCGACGAGCGATGGTTAGACAAGGCAAAAATCGGTGAGAAAGCGCAGTTTACGAGGTGTAAATGAGCGTCTTGACCCGATTTTTAACGCCGTATTACCGAGCGCAGGCACTTTTCGCACAAGCCCTTTTCACACAAGCCCTAGGGTTTGCGCAGTGAAGCGTCCAGATGATCGACTACCTCGGCCCAGTCGGCATCGGCCTCGATGGCTTCGCGCAGAAATTCCGACTGTCCCTCATTCCAGCAGGCCGCATCGGGCAGTTCGACCCCCTCCGGAATCGGCGAGTTGCGATCGATGAATCGTTTGATGGCTTCCGGCTCGGAAGCCAGGCCCAGCTGTTCAAACAACTCGCTGAAGGGATGATCCGGGTGTTCCATGAGCAACTCCTTGTCATGACGGGGACTCCCTAACCTTACTCCATCATGGCCCCTTGAGTGTCAATAGAGCATAAAATTGCTCTGTGACCTGCGGGATGTCAACCTCGTTCTCCGACCAGCGGGGTTCGAAACAGCCGACGTTTCTGTTCCAGCGAGAGGGGCAGCGACAGCAGATGCACCAGTTTGGTATAGGCCGACTCAGGGGTCATGTCGTCGCCGGATACCACCTCGGCGTCGGCCAGCATCTTGCCGGCAGCGTAGTGTCCGATGTCGATGGTGCCGTGTGGGCATTGGCTGATCGCGACCAGTAGCTTGCCCTGGCCGCTGGCCTCTGCCAGCACGGCGCCAAGCTCGGTGTCGTCAGGTACATTGCCGCCGCCCCACACCTCGATCAGGGCGCCCTTGACGCGGTCATCACCCAGCCAGGCCGCCAGCTGCCAGGGTTGAATGCCCGGCCACAGGACCACCCGCACCACCTGCTCCCCCAGGCCATGATAGTCGCCGAGCTCGTAGCGGGGTGCGCCGCGCTGCGTAGCCTCGAGGCTGTGCTCGCGATGCAGCCGGAAGTCGTTGCCGTGGCGCTTCCCCAGCAGGTCAAGGTTGGGGCTTTCGAAGGCATCCGGCTCGCGAGTGTGCCACTTGCGAGCCCGGCTGCCCCGCAGCAGCTTGTCGCCAAAGCTCACCGCCACTTCCTGCAATCCAGGCATGGCGGCGTAGCGCAGCGCGCTCTCGAGATTGTACAGGGCGTCACTGTGCTGCTGGGCCAGCGGCGCCATGGAGCCGGTCACCACCACCGGGCGATCGATGCCCTGAAGCTGGTAGGCCAGGCTCGAGGCGGTCCAGGCCAGGGTGTCGGTGCCGTGCAGCACGACCACGCCGCGATGGCGATTGGCCTGCTCGGCGACAAGCGCGGCCAGCCGGGCCCAGTCCTCGGGACGGGCGCCGCTGGAGTCGATGGGTTGCTCGACCTCGATCCAGGTAAAGGGGGGTAGAGCGGTCCGGCGATCGTCGGGTAGTGTGGCCAGGGCGTCGCGCACCCGGGCTTCCATGTCGGGGCCGGGGGCGAGGCCTGAGGGGGTGTCGATCATGCCGATGGTGCCGCCGGCGTAGATCACCAGCACCGGGTCCAGGGGTGAGTGGGTCATGGGTGGGCTTCCTGCACAAGGAGTGAAGACACGAGTGACAGTATCAGCGTGAGCCTCGGCGAGGCGCGCAGCGGGTGATGACGTTATCGTCGGCGTCGAAGCAGAGCTGACGCTGACGACCGGCGAACCAGGCGAAGCTGGCGGCGGCGGCGGCGATCCCCATCAACAGCCAGGCGATGGCGGTGATCGGTGCCTGCAGGTCAAGCATGATGCCGACGCTCAAGGGGCCCAGGGCGGCCAGGGCATAGCCGCCACCCTGGGCCAGTCCGGACAGGCGGCCTGCCAGACGCGAATCTGCGCTGCGCAGCACGATCAGGGTCAGCGCCAGGGAGAAGTTGCCGCCCTGGCCGAGCCCCAGCAGCAGTGCGCCGAGGTAGCGCAGGGAGGTGTCGGCCATCAACAGGATCCACAGGCCGCTGGCGGTGCTGGCGAGGACCAGCAGCAGCGCCGGGCGCTGATCGCGACCGAAGCGGGCCAGCCAGGGTGCCAGCAGCGCAGAAATCAGCTGGACCATCACCGACATGCCCATCAACAGGCCGGCCTCTGCCTCGCCGATGCCGCGCTGCATCAACAGCGTCGGCAGCCAGCCGAAGACGATGTAGGCCAGCGACGATTGGGTGCCCATCAATAGCGCCACCTGCCAGGCCAGGGGCTGGCGCAGCAGGCCACGGGTCATGCCGGTGCCGGGGTCACCCGCCATCCGCGGGGTAGCGGCGGTGCGCGGCATGTAAAGCTCCCAGGCGATCAGCGCCGCCATGGCCAGCAGCGACCAGGCCGCCAGACTGCGTGTCCAGCCACCCAGCAGGTCGCTCAGGGGAATCGCCAGACCGGCACCCAGGGCGCCACCCAGACACAGGGCCATGGTGTAGACCCCGGTCATCAGGTCGGCGCCCCGGGGCAGCTCGCGCTTGACCAGCGCCGGTAGCAGGGCGCCCGATACACCGATACCGGCACCCACCAGCAGGGTGCCGGCGTAGAGCGCGAGGGGGCTTCCCTGCCAGCGCAGCAGCAGACCGCTGGTGATGACCACCAGACCCAGCGACAAGGCGCGTTCCGGGCCGTACTGGCGCGACAGGCGGGGCGCCAGCGGAGCGAACAGGCCCAGGCACAATACCGGCAGGGTGGTCAGGGCGCCGATGGCGCTGGGGGACAGGCCGGTATCCTGCTGCACACGGGCGAGCAGCGGGGCAAGCGAAGATAGTGCCGGTCTCAGGTTGAGGCCGACCAGTACCATCAGCACCAGAAAGCGCCAGGGCAGGGACGAGACCTTCATCGGGGGCTCCAGCGGGTGGACCACCGCAGCGGGGAAGGCGCGCCGCCGGAGGCGCAGGCCCCGCGGACGGCGGCCGATACGGTTATTTCAGGAAGCGACGCAGATCGCCACGCACCTGATCATTGAAGGTCAGGAACTGGCTGTGGTGATCGCCGTCGACGCCATCGATGCGCACGGCCGTGGCCATCCCCTTGTCGACCAGCAGCTGGTCGTAGATCTCCAGGGTGATCTTTTCGACCGGGGTGTCGCCGGGGGCGCACTGGCCATTCTCCAGGCGGAAGGTCTCGAGCAGGCTGGCGCGTACGCGAGTGGCACCGCCTTCGGCCAGCACGCGACGCACGAACATCCAGCCTTCGCAGGTCAGCGCCACGCCGTCATGGTCGCGCAGGTAGAGGGTGCGATAGCAGGCCCCCTGCTCGGCGCCTTTCTCTGCCATGCTGCGGTAGGCCTCGGTCATGCGAGCGGCACTGACCCGCGCCTCGTCGATCTTGGTCTGGGCGCCGCGATGCTCGTTGTCGAGTTGCGCCTGCTTCTGGAAGGCCCGGAAGCGGCGATATTCCTTGATCAGTTCTGGAGATGCCATATCGCTGTCCTGCTGAGATGGAAGGGGGCGGCAAGCCGCCCCCTGGATTGCTCTTGTCTAGCCGCTCGGGGCTCTGCCTGCACCGACGCTCAGGGCTATGCCTGAGCCGATGCTCGAGCTTATGCCTGTCCCTGGCGGTTGCCCTGGCCGGAGCGCCTGCGCCTGCGACGTGCAGGCTGCTCGCCATTGCCGTTGCGGGCATTACCGCCGCCACCGGCACCGCCACCGTCACCACGTCGTCCGTTGCCGCGCTGGGAGCTATTGTTGCCACCCTGGCTGCGGCGCTGACCACCACCGCGCTTGTTGCGGCCGTTCTCGATGGGCTCCGGCTTGGCGTTGGGGTCGGGCTCGAAGCCCGGTTCGATGCGCTTCTCGAGGTCACGCTTGATCATGCGCTCGATGTTCTTCAGCAAGCCATGTTCATCGACGCACACCAGCGAGATGGCCTGGCCCTCGTTGCCGGCACGACCGGTACGACCGATGCGGTGGACGTAGTCCTCGGCGACGTTGGGCAGCTCGAAGTTGACCACGTGGGGCAGTTCGTCGATGTCGAGACCACGGGCGGCGATGTCGGTGGCCACCAGAACCTGCAGCTCGCCGGCCTTGAACGCCGCCAGGGCGCGGGTACGGGCTGACTGGCTCTTGTTGCCGTGGATCGCCATGGCGGAGATGTCGCGCTTGTCGAGGTGCTCGGCCAGGCGGTTGGCGCCGTGCTTGGTGCGGGTGAACACCAGCACCTGGAACCAGCGCTGGCTGGTGATCAGGTGTGACAGCAGCTCGCGCTTGCGCTCGCGGTCCACTCGGTAGACGGCCTGGTCGACGGTCTCGGCGGTGGTATTGCGGCGTGCGACCTCGATCATCTCCGGGCGGTCGAGCAGCTTGTCGGCCAGCGCCTGGATCTCGCTGGAGAAGGTCGCCGAGAACAGCAGGTTCTGACGCTTCTCGGGCAACAGCTTCAGCACACGGCGGATGTCGTGGATAAAGCCCATGTCGAGCATGCGGTCGGCTTCGTCGAGCACCAGGATCTCGACGCTCGACAGATCCACGTGGCCCTGCTGGTGCAGGTCGAGCAGGCGGCCAGGCGTTGCCACCAGCACATCGAGACCGGGCCGCAGGGCGTCGATCTGGGGCTGCTGGCCGACGCCACCGAAGATCACGTGGTGACGCAGTGACAGGTGCTGACCGTAGTCGCGCACGCTCTCGCCGACCTGGGCGGCGAGTTCACGGGTGGGCGTGAGCACCAGGGCACGGACCTGGCGCTTGGAGGGGCGAGGGCCATCGGCCAGGCGCTGCAGCATCGGCAGGGTAAAGCCCGCTGTCTTGCCGGTGCCGGTCTGGGCACTGGCCAGCAGGTCACCACCCTTGAGTACCGCGGGGATGGCCTGACGCTGAATCGGAGTCGGGGTGTCATAGCCTTGCGCCGTGACGGCGCGAAGCAATTCGGCACGCAGGCCGAGATCGGAAAAACTCATGCAAACTCCAGCACGCACGCACTCGCTGGACGCCACCGTTCTGATGGCGTCGGTCCCGGACAAGGCGTGGGGAAAAATTCGGTGACCGCTCTAGCGGGGGACCCCCGTCACCGTTGCGGGCATGATGCCAGATTTGCCGGCCCGGCGCATCGGCGGGGGTGAAAAGAAGTCGGGCCGGCAGAACCTTGAGGAGGGGCGCGGAGGCGTTGTCGAGACGCTCAGGGGGCGACACGGACCCGGGCGGCGATATCATCGGCCACCTGATCCCAGGTGCGCCCCAGCGCCCGTACCAGTGCCGAATAGCCGTCGCTGTCCAGCGACTCGGTGGCCTCGAAGCTGTCGCTGTCCACCACCTTGCGCTGGCCGTCACGCAACAGCCACTGACCAGAAGCCACGGCGTAGCCGTCGTAGTGGCCCTGGAAGCGGTCGACGCTCAATTCCAGCGTCAGGGCGTTGCCACTGTCGCCGGACAGCAGCACCCGGCGTCCAGGCAGCCTGGCCTCCAGGCGGTCGCGCAGGCCGCGTTCGAGTTGCTGTGCCAGCGGTGCCGCCCATTGGTGGGACTTGGCCTCGTTCAGCGAGATGTCGTCGAGCTGAAGGACGATGCCTTCGGCCTCGAGGTAGTTGGCGAGCCTGGGTGTGGACACCAGCAACGGCGTTTCGTCGGCGCTGGGGACCCGGGCATCGCTGCTGCCTGCATCCGAGGGCAGCACGTAGTGGTTCATGGGGGCGGTGCCGCTGGCGCAGCCGCCCAGCCACAGCGCCAGCAGGGGAACACACAGGCGATGTATCGGCCTCATGGAGAACTCCTTTCCGGTGAGGTCAGTGTTGTCGATGCTTCCGTCTATCCCGCCCGAGTCCGCAGACTCGGGCGGGAGGCGATCAGCGCGGTGCCCGCGGGATCGGGTCCTCGGTCTGGATGCTGTCGAACAGCAGCGCGCGGGGATCGTCGCTGATCTTGCGAGCGGCCGGCTGCAGGTCACGCACCAGACGTTCGACCTCGTTGAGGGTGCGGGTCAGGTCCTGGTAGACGCTGGATTCCGGCGACAGCCCGTCGAGGGTGCGGCGCAGCTCGACCAGGGTCTGGTTGAGGTTGCCGGGCAAGCCCTGGGTCTCGGGGTTGTCGAGCAGGCTGTTCATGCTCTGCACCAGTGAGCGGGCCTGGGTCAGCATCGCCTCTGAGACCTGAAGGTTGCGGTCGAGTCCCGACAGGATAGGCTCGATCTCGAGGCGGTTGAGCTTGTCGAGCAGGGCGGTGACCTGGGCCTGGATCTGGGCAAGGCCAGCCGAGGCGGTGGGGAACACCGGGCGGTCGGCGAAGGTCTCGGCCAGATACTGGCCCTGCAGCTCTTCGTCGATCTTGAGGTCGACGAACAGCGCCCCGGTCAACAGGCTGCCGCTCTTGAGGGTCGCGCGCAGGCCACGCTCGAACAGACGGTCGAAGCGCTCACGCCACTCCTGCAGATCCAGTTCGTTGGCGCCGATGCCCAGCCGCTGGGGTTCGATGCGGATCAGCACCGGGATGGCCAGCTTGTCGCGGTTTTCCGGCTGGGGCGAGGTGAAGTTCCAGGGGACGGCTGCCACGGTACCGATGCGCACGCCACGGAATTCCACCGGGGCTCCGCGGGACAGGCCGCGTACCGTATCCTCGTTGAGCAGCACGTACTCGAGATAGCGATTGAAGGTACCCTGGCGGGCGGCCTCCTCATCGGCATAGAGCTCGTAGGTGGCGTCCTCTTCCGCCTCCTTGCCGGCGGGAACATCGTCGGGCACGCCAAAGGTGACGCCGCCGCCGAGCAGCGCTTCCAGCGACTCGACCTGCACCTGGAAGCCGTCGGAACCGAAGCGCACGTCGATGCCGCTGGTAGCCCAGAAACGGGTGTTCTCGGTGACCAGGGTGTCGTAGGGGCTCTCGATGAAGATGCGGTGGTGCATGCTCTGGGTGGAGACATCGAAGTCGGCCTCCTCGACCCGTCCGACGCTGACCCCCTGGAAGGTGACGGCGTCGCCGACGCTGAGCGAGTTGCCGACCTGACTGACCAGGTTGAGACGCAGCCCCTGGGCGCCAGGTGGTGCCACCGGAGGCTGGTCGCTGACGTCGAATTCGCGGGCATCCACCTCGCTCTGACCCGGCTCGAGCTGGATATAGGCGCCGGAGAGAACGGTGCCGAGTCCGCTGATACCCTCGCGCCCGATGCGCGGCTTGACCACCCAGAAATGGGTGTCCTCGACCAGCATCTTCTCGGCCTGGGGTTCCATCTGAGCGGTGATCTCGACGCCGGAGAGATCGTCGCTGAGTGCTACCGAGGTGACCTTGCCGACCTCCACGTTACGGGTCTTGATCAACGTCTTGCCGGCCTCGATGCCGTCGGCGGATGGCAGGTGCAGCGCGATCTGGGGGCCGCGGCTGGCGTAGTTGTCGTAGACCAGCCAGGCGCCGATCAGCAGTGCCACAAAGGGCACGATCCACACCGGCGACAGCCGTTTCTGCTGGGTCGGCGCGGCGCGGTGCATGTCCTTGCTGGACGGCGCTGGCGGGTTGTCGGGGTGGCGCTTATCGGCGTCACTCATGGTGTGCTTCCTTGTTCATCCGGCGCAGTGCGATGGGGTGAAGGGGCGGCGTCGGACGCCAGGCCCGAGTGGTCGCCGTGCAACCCGTCATCATCCCGGGAGTCCATCGGGTTGCAGGGATCCTCGCTGCCGTCCCACAGCAGGCGAGGCTCAAAACTCATGGCCGCCAGCATGGTGATGATCACCACGCCACCGAAGGCCAGCGCAGCGGGGCCTGGATCGATCGACATCAGCGCACCGGCGCGGATCAGGGCCACCAGGATGGCTACCACGAAGACGTCGACCATCGACCAGCGTCCGATCAGTTCGGTCAATCGGTAGAGCCGCGCTCGCACCACCGAGCGCATGCCCGGTGCCCGCGGCGCCACCAGGCACAGCCAGACCAGCGCCAGCAGCTTGCCGATGGGCACGATGACGCTGGCCACGAAGATCACCAGCGCCACCGGCCAGGACCCGTGACTGACCAGGTAGATGACGCCGCCGATGATGGTCTGCGGGTCCGAGCTGCCGAGGCTGGTGGTGTACATGATGGGATAGACATTGGCGGGGATATAGAGCACTGCGGCGGTGAACAGCAGCGCCCAGGTGGTCTGCAGGCTGCGCGGCCGGCGGGCGTGCAGCTTCTCGCTGCAGCGCACGCAACGGCCATGGCCCTCGCTGTCCAGGCAGTTGATCAGCCCGCAGGTGGGGCAGCCGGTGAGCCCCTGGGAAGCCGCGGTCTCGCCGGTGCGGGTGCCCTCCGGTGCCAGAGGCTCGCCGCTGAGCGAGAACCACAGCCAGTCCTTGTCCAGTGACAGGGTCGTCGCCAGCAGCAGGATGGCGTAGGCGATAAAGGCCCAGAACGACGGTCCGAGGGAAATTTCGGCAAGTCCCGCCACCTTGATCAGCGCCACCATGGTGCCGACGATAAAGACATCGGCCATCAGCCAAGGCGCGATATGGGAAAGTCCGCGGGCCAGGGTGCGGCTATAGGGCAGACGGCGGGGCAGCATCAGGCTGATCTGCAGCCACACCACCGTCAGCAGATAGATCGCCGGCAACACGATGATCGACATCAGCACCACCATGGCGACGATGGGCTGGTGATGCTCGAGCATCTGGGTGGCGGTCTGGGCCACTTCTATTTCGTTGCCGACGCCACGCGTACTGAAGCCGATAAACGGAAAGGACAGGGCCAGCGCCAATGCCACCAGCGATGCCAGCGACAGCGCCAGGCTGCGCTGGGCGGGGAAGGCGTGACGCTTGACCAGGTCGTGACCACAGCGGACACAGTCCGCTTCTTCACCGGGACGCAGCGGCGGCAGCGCCATGATCCAGTCGCACTCGTGACAGGCACGCAGGCGCCGGCGCGACCTGATGCGCACCTCGGGGGGAGGATGCTGGGTGACGGAGGCGTTGCGGATCCGTTCCAGGGGGCCACGTACGGGGGTCGTCACAGTGGTGGGGGGACTCCGGTCTTGAAAGAGGGTTCTGTTCGTCTGCATTTCGTCGCGAATCAGGCGCTGATGGCTTAACAAGCTGATCCTGCGAATTAAATAGTGTGGCACGTTGACGTGGGTGACACCATAGACAAAGATGCGACCGATATCATGGGTGAGGAGTTGACATGTTGCTTCCCGTTTTGGCGGTTCTGGGTGGCCTGGTGGTACTGGTGTGGAGCGCCGAGCGCTTTGTCGAAGGCGCCGCGGCCACCGCTGCGCGGCTGGGACTGTCGCCCTTGCTGGTGGGCATGCTGGTCATCGGCTTCGGGACCTCGGCACCGGAATTGACGGTGTCGGCGCTGTCTGCGGCACAGGGCAACCCGGGGCTGGCACTCGGTAACGCCTATGGCTCGAATATCGCCAACATCGGCCTGATCCTGGGGCTGGTGGCGCTGATCTCCCCGCTGGCGGTGCATTCATCGGTGATTCGGCGCGAGTTGCCGGTGCTCGGTGCCGCCACCCTGGTGTCGGCGTTGATGATGTGGGGCGGGCTTATCTCCCGGCTGGAGGGCGCGCTGCTGCTGCTGGCGCTGCTGGTGTTCATGGTCGCAAGCGTGATCCAGAGCCGGCGCGAGGAAGCCGCCGCCAGGGCGGACGCCCTGGCCACCGATACCGTGCAGGAACTCGATGCTCACCCCATGTCGCTGGGCAAGGGCATCTTCCTTACTCTGCTGGGCCTGGCCCTGCTGGTCGTCAGTTCCCGGCTGCTGGTGTGGGGCGCGGTGGATATCGCCCAGGGTCTCGGGGTGTCCGACGTCATCATCGGGCTGACCGTGGTCGCCATCGGCACATCGCTGCCGGAACTGGCCTCGTCCATCAGTGCCCTGCGTCGCAAGGAGCATGATCTGGTGCTGGGCAACGTGGTCGGCTCCAACCTGTTCAACACCCTGGGGGTGGTGGGGCTGGCCGCCGTCATCGCGCCGATCGAGGCCGGGCGTGAGGTGCTGATGCGAGACTGGTCGTTGATGACCGCCATGACCCTGATGATGGCGGTGTTCGCGTTGGGCTGGAAGGGCCGGGCGGGGCGTATCAATCGGTTCGAGGGTGGCGTCCTGGTCGCCGTCTACCTGGCCTACACCGCCTATCTGGTATCGCTGGTGCTGGGGCAGTCATGACCTGACACCTGGCTAAGTGCCCTTGTCACGGCAAAGGCAAGGCTGGTGGGCGCACAAATGGGTACGTAATCGGCCATGGGTGCGTGCGACAATTGGCCATGGGACAGAGGCCTGCGGGACCTCTATGCTGGGGGCAAGCGGGATCGAAGATGCATGATTGTGCATAGATAGATTGCCAGGCTAGCCGAGCAAGGCTGCGCTCTATCGATTCGATTCCGCTCGGGTTCGATGCTGTCCTGCCAGGGTCGGGTTGTGTTCCCGAGGCAGGGCGGTGCCGTCGGTCATCCCTGCCTCGAGGAGTCGCTCATGGAACTGGATCCCGTGCTTCTGTCACGTATACAGTTCGCCTTCGTCGTATCCTTCCACGCCATCTTCCCCGTCTTTACCATAGGGCTGGCGTCCTATGTCGCTGTCCTGCATGGACTCTTCTACAAGACCGGCAATCCCGCCTGGGATCGACTGGCCGCCTTCTGGGTCAAGGTCTTCGCCGTGGTCTTCGGCATGGGCGTGGTCTCCGGGATCGTCATGGCCTTCCAGTTCGGAACCAACTGGAGCAACTTCAGTCAGGCGACGTCCAACTTCCTCGGCCCCATGCTGAGTTATGAGGTGGTCACCGCCTTCTTCCTGGAAGCCGGCTTCCTCGGGGTGCTGCTGTTTGGGCGTGGCAAGGTGGCCGAGGGGGTTCACCTGTTCGCCGCCATCATGGTCGCGGTGGGCACCTTCATCTCGGCCTTCTGGATCCTGTCCACCAATAGCTGGATGCAGACCCCCGCCGGGGTGGAAATGATCGACGGCCACTTCAGCGTCACCAGTTGGGGCGAGGCCATGTTCAATGCCTCCTTCCCTTATCGCTTTGCCCACATGGCGCTGGCTTCCTTCCTGACCGGCGGCTTCGTGGTGGCCGGCGTCAGCGCCTGGTATCTGCTGATCGGTCGCGACGTCGAGGCCAACCGCAAGGCCCTGTCCATGTGCATGTGGCTGTTGCTGGTGCTGGCGCCGGTACAGGCGGTGGTCGGCGACGCCCACGGTCTCAATACGCTTGAGCATCAGCCGACCAAGGTGGCGGCGATGGAGGCCAACTGGGAGACCCAGTCCGGGGTGCCGCTGCTGTTGTTCGCCTGGCCGGACAAGGAGGCCCAGGAAAATCACTTCGAGATCGGCATTCCGCGCCTGGCCAGCCTGATCCTGACCCATGACCTGGACGGTGAGGTACCCGGGCTCAAGGAGGTCCCGGTAGAGGAGCAACCTCCGGTGTGGTTCGTGTTCTGGTCATTCCGCGCCATGGTCGGCATGGGCATGCTGATGATCGCGGTGGCCTTCACCGGCCTGTGGTTGCGCCGTGGCGGTCGTCTGTACAAGAGTCGTCCCTTCCTGCAGACGCTGAGGCTGATGAGTGTGGCGCCCTTTATCGCGGTGCTGGGTGGCTGGTTTGTCACCGAAGCGGGCCGCGCGCCCTGGCTGGTGTACGGCATGATGACCCAGGCCGAGGGGGTGACGCCGTCGCTCAGTGGCTGGATGGTGCTCGCTACCCTGATCGGCTATGTGCTGGTCTACGCGGTGGTGTTCCTGACCGGGGGCTACTACCTCACCCGGGTGGTGCGCCAGGGCATGCTGGCCGAGGAGCCCCACGACGACGAGGTCGAGACGGCCAAGCGCCCGCTGTCCGCCGCCCACGCCACCCTCGAGGCCGACGCCGGCCGCCAGTTCGGGAGTTGATGACATGGAATTGATCAACCTTTCTGCCATCTGGGCGCTGATCATCGGGTTCGGCGTGATGATGTACATCCTGATGGATGGCTTCGATCTCGGGGTGGGTATCCTCTACCCCTTCGCTCCGGACGAGCACGCCCGGGATGTGATGATGAACTCGGTAGCGCCGATATGGGACGGCAACGAGACCTGGCTGGTGCTCGGCGGGGCGGGACTTCTGGCGGCCTTTCCGCTGGTCTACACCATCCTGCTGCCGGCGCTCTATCTTGGGGTCTTCCTGATGTTGGCCGGCCTGATTTTCCGTGGCATCGCCTTCGAGTTCCGCTTCAAGTCGGTACGTAATCGCCACTGGTGGAACCGTGCCTTCTGCTGGGGCTCGATGGTCGCCACCTTCTGTCAGGGGGTCGTGGTCGGCGCCTACATCGAGGGCTTCGAGGTCGCCAACAATGTCTACGTAGGCGGTCCTTTCGACTGGCTGACGCCTTTCACCGTGATCACCGGCCTTGCACTGATGGCGGGCTATGCGCTGCTGGGGGCGACCTGGACGATTTTGAAGTCCGAGGGGCAGGTGCAGGAATGGGCCTACCGCATCACGCCCAGGCTGCTGGGACTGGTGCTGGCGGGCTTTGCCGTGATCAGTATCTGGACGCCGTTCGTCGACGACTTCGTGCGTGAGCGCTGGTTCGGCCACCTGACACTGTTCTGGGTGTTCCCGGCACTGGCGTTGCTGTGCGCCGCCATGGTGTGGCGTTCGGTGGCCCGTCGCCGTGAGGGCCAGCCGTTCGTGGCTACCCTGGGACTGTTCTTCTTCACCTACCTGGGGCTGGTGGCCAGCAAGTGGCCCTACCTGATCCCGCCGGACATCACCCTGTGGGATGCCGCCTCGGCTCCGGAGAGCCAGCTGTTTCTGCTGCTCGGGGTGCTGTTCGTGATCCCGGTGGTACTGGGCTACACCGCCTGGTCCTACTGGGTGTTCCGCGGCAAGGTAAGAGGGGGCGGCTATCACTAAGTCGTCTGGTGCTGAGTCGTCTCGTCCTGAGTCGTCTCGTTCTGAGTCGTCTCGTTCTGAGTCGTCTCGCGGCGAGGCCACCAGGGCGCGGCGGTGGCTCGACCAGCACACCGGGGCTCAGCGTCGTCCGCTGACCCTGGTCGCGGCCTTCGCGGTGCTGGCAGGACTCGCGGGTGTGGTCCAATGGGTACTGCTGGCCAAGGTGCTGGTACTGGCGATCGAGGGTGAGCGTTCCCTGAGCCAGCTATGGCCCTGGCTTGTCTCTCTACTTGGGCTTCTGGCGCTGCGTGCCGGGGCCGGCTTTGCTCAGGAGTGTCTGGCCCAGCGAGCCAGCCAGCGCCTTCGCCGCGCGGTACGCCACGAGTTGCTCGAGCATCTGTTTGCGCTGGGACCGGTGCGTGCCGGTCGCCATCACAGTGCCGGGCTGGCCCATCGCCTTGTCGAGCAGGTCGAGGCACTGGACGGCTACACCTCACGTTTCTGGGTGCAACTTCGGGTGGTGATGGTGGTGCCGCTGGTCATCTTCGCCATCATCGCCTGGCACAACTGGCTGGCGGCGCTGCTGCTGGCGATCACCGCGCCGCTGATTCCCTTGTTCATGGCGCTGGTGGGCATGGGCGCCGAATCGCTCAATCGCGACCAGTTCGCGGCGGTGACGCGACTGTCCGGGCACTTCGTCGATCGGGTGCGGGGCATCGCCACCATTCGACTGTTCGGTGCCGGCGACAGGGTCACCGACGAGGTTGCCCAGGTCGCCGACGACTATCGCCGGCGCACCCTGAAGCCCTTGCGACTGGCCTTTCTGTCATCGGCGGTGCTCGAATTCTTCTCCTCGGTGGCGATTGCGGCGCTGGCTATCTACATCGGCTTTGGCCTGCTCGGGGACCTGCCGCTGGAGGTGGCCGATTCGCTGACGCTGGCCAGTGGCCTGACCATCCTGCTGCTGGCCCCGGAGTTCTTTCAGCCGCTGCGCACACTGTCCCAGCACTACCACGATCGTGCCTCGGCGCTGGCCGCCGCCCAGGCCCTGACGGAACTGCTCGATGAACCCATCGATCCGTCGCGAGTGTCGCCCGTCTCGGCGCCTGGCGCGACGGAAAGTCCCGCTTCTTCAGTGTTGTCCGGTGGCCAGCTTGTGCGGCTCGAAGGCGCCTGCCTGGATCACCCTGGGCGTGGCCGCGTGCTGGGTCCGCTGGACTTTCGGGTGGACGCCGGTGAAGTGGTGGTGATCAGCGGCCCATCGGGTGCCGGCAAGTCGAGCCTGCTGGCGATGCTGGCGGGGTTTGTCGGGCCTGGCGAGGGCTCGCGCCAATCGGCACCGGGCATCGCCTTTGCCTGGATGGACCAGCGCCCGCTGCTGATCCAGGGCAGCCTCGCCGACAATCTTCGCCTGACGGCGCCGAACGCTGGCGATGACGACCTGCGCACTGCGCTCGAGCAGGCGGGCCTTGAGCCGCTGGTCGCGGCTCTGCCCGAGGGACTCGATACCCGGATCGGCGAAAATGGCCTGGGCCTGTCCGGCGGGCAGGCCCAGCGCCTGGCGCTGGCGCGGGTGTTCCTGAGTGATGCCGCGCTGGTGCTGCTGGACGAGCCGACGGCGAGTCTGGATCGAGAGACCGAAGCGGTACTGATTCGCGGCTTTCGGCGTCTGGCCGGCCAGGGCCGGGCGCTGGTCATCGCCAGCCATCACCCGGCCATCCTGGCCATGGGGGACCGGCGTGTGGAGCTGCTCGATGGGCGAGTCACCGCGAGTGGAAGAGAACAGCAAGAGGTGGCCCATGGCGTCGTCGACTGAGCGCACGGATACGGGATTCGCTGCGGGGATTGCCAGTCTGCGTCCGTGGATCGAAGTGCATGCGTCGTTTCGTCGGCGCCTGGTGCTTGGCGTGGTGCTGATGGTGCTGACCGCGCTGTCGGCGCTGGGGCTGCTGGCGGTGTCGGGTTGGTTCATCACCGCCAGCGCGCTGACCGGCGCGGCCTTGGCCGCGGGTATGGCGGCGACCCTGGACGTCTACACCCCAGGGGCGGGCATTCGTCTGTTTGCGGTGTCCCGTACCGTGTCACGCTACGTCGAACGCCTCTACAACCACGACACCATCCTGCGACTGCTGGCTCGCCTGAGGGCGCGCTGCTTCTCGGGCCTGGTGGCGATGGACGGCGCCAGCCTCGGGGCAAGGCGATCCGGCGACTGGCTCAACCGTCTGACCGCCGATATCGATACCCTGGACGCGCTTTACCTGCGGCTGCTGGCGCCGGCGGCGATGGCGCTGGTGCTGGGGGCGGCGCTGGTAGCGTTGGTAGCGGTGTGGCTGCCCCAGGCCGCGCTGGTGCTGGGTGTCTTACTGCTGTTCGGCTGGAGCTGGCTGACCCTCGGACAGGCCCGCCTGGGTCTTGCGGCCTGTCGTCGCCGCGTCGTCGGGCTGGAGCGACTGCGCTCGGCCATGATCGAAACCCTTGGCGGTCTGAGTGAACTCGAATCCTACGGCGCATTGGCGCGCCGCCGTGGCGAGCTTGAAGCCCTCGAGGACGAGCTGCTGGCGGCTCAGTGGCGACTGTCACTGATCACCGGGTTTGGCAATGTTCTGACGACGCTGGTGATGGGGGGCGCCTGGTGGCTTGTATTGATCGGTGGCCTCGCCGCCTTCGGTGGCGGCCAGTTGGGCGCCGCCGTGCTGGTGATGCTGCCGTTGGCCTCGCTGGCCCTGGCCGAGGGGTTGGCAAGTCTGCCCGCCGCCTTCACCCAGGCCGGCGCAAGCCTCGCCGCCGCCGAGCGGCTCAATGCCATCGACCAGCAGCGTGCAGCGCCTGCAAATGTCTCATCAGACACCACCCGAGCTGTTGCAGTGCACGCTGCGCCTCGAAGCGGGACTGCCGAGTGTGGAGGGCTGGAGGTCTGTGCAACGTCACTGAGCTTTCGTTATCCGCGGGCGCTCGATCAGGCGCTGTCGCCCCTGAGCTTCCGGCTGGCGCCGGGGGAGAGGGCTGCGATCTGTGGCCCCTCCGGCAGTGGCAAGTCGACGCTAATGGCGCTGCTTGCCGGGGAGCTGCGAGGCCACCAGGGTCGCTTGACCCTGGACGGCCAAGTGGTGGAAGCCCTGGACCCGCAGTGGTTGAGCTCCAAAGTGGGCTGTCTGACCCAGCGTGTGGAGCTGTTCGACGCAAGCCTTGCCGAGAACCTGCGGCTGGGGGCCCCCGAGGCGAGCCCGGAGCGGCTGTGGCAGGCGCTTGTTGCGGTAGGCCTGGCCGACTGGGCGCAGGGTCTGCCCGGCGGGCTCGAGACACGCGTGGGGGAAGGGGGGCGACAGCTTTCCGGCGGCCAGGCGCGACGTCTGGGCCTGGCGCGTCTGTGGCTGACCGATCCCGCCCTGGTGGTGCTCGATGAGCCTTATGCCTCGCTGGATGCGGCCACCGCGCGGCGGGTGGCCGAGGGCATCGGCCCCTGGTTGGCCGGACGCACGGTGCTGATGCTGGTGCACCATCATGATCCCGACTCGCCGTCGCCCGGCATGGAGCACATCCCCAGGGCCATCGACATGGCGGCCGGTACGCCATGGCAAGCCGAGGGCGAATGCGTCACCATGTGAACGACGACACCTGATTTCTACGGTTCGATGCCACAGGGCCAGACACCATGACCGACGACTTTCTGACCCGCCTGCCCAAGGCGGAACTGCATCTGCACATCGAGGGTACGCTGGAGCCGGAGCTGATGTTTGCGCTGGCCGAGCGTAACGGGGTCAGCCTGCCTTACGCCGATATCGAGGCGGCCCGACAGGCTTACGACTTCAGCGACCTGCAGTCCTTTCTCGATCTCTACTATCAGGGCATGAGCGTGCTGGTCCGCGCCCGGGACTTCGAGGACCTGGCGATGGACTACTTCCGGCGCGCCGCCGCCGAGGGGGTGGTGCATATCGAGATGCACGTGGACCCCCAGGCCCACCTGTCCCGTGGCGTGGCGCTGTCCGAGGTGATGGAAGGCCTGACGGCCGCCTGCGCCAAGGCCCGCTCCGAGCTGGATATTTCCACCGCCATGATCCTCGCCTTTCTGCGTGATCAGCCCGCCGCCGATGCCATGCAGCTGCTCGAGGACAGCACGCCCTGGCATGACCACTTCAGTGCCGTGGGGCTGGACAGCGCTGAGCGAGGCAATCCGCCGAGCAAATTCCAGGAGGTCTTTGCCCGGGCGCGGGAGCTGGGCCTCGAGCGCGTGGCCCACGCAGGTGAGGAGGGGCCACCGAGCTATATCCGCGAGGCACTGGATGAGCTTCAGGTGTGTCGCATCGACCATGGCGTAAGGGCGATCGAGGACATCGAGCTGATGGAGCGGCTGGCCGACGAAGGCACCGTGCTGACGGTGTGTCCGCTGTCCAATGTGCGCCTGAAAGTGGTGGAACGGCTCGAAGATCATGGCCTGCCGACGCTGATCGACGCAGGACTGGTGGTAACCATCAACTCCGATGACCCGGCCTACTTCGGCGGTGGCATGCGCGACAACTTCGCCGCCTGTCAGCGGGCCTTCGGCTGGTCCAACGAGACCCTCAAGTGGCTGGCCGGCAACGCCATCGAGGCTGCCTTCATGGATGAGGAGAGGAGGCAGGCGCTGAGACAGCGGCTGGTGGAATCCTAGGCCTTGCCGTAAAAGTGCCTGCATTCGCCGACGTTTCAGACAGTGCCTGACGCCGGGACTGGCACGTCAAGCGCCGCCTTGCCCCTTGTCGGGGGAGGCGGCGCTGGCGTTTGCAGGGGGCTATTGGTGATAGTACCGGGTCAGGCCTGGCCCGGGGCTGGATCAGGACTGGATCAGGGCAGAGCAGGCACCGTGACCACCGGTTGCTCTCCTGTCAGGGCATGCAGGAAGCTGACCAGACGTTCGACGGTCGCTTCATCAAGCTCCCGCTTGAGCATCTGCTCGCCCATGATGGGCACGACGTCTTCAAGCGTCTCGGCCGAGCCGTCGTGAAAGTAGGGGTAGGTCAGGGCGACATTGCGCAGTGATGCCGTCCTGAAGGCCTGTCGATCGCTTTCCTCGTTGGTGACCGCGAAGCGCCCGAGATCATCCGATCCCGGCACCTGAATCGGGTGGAACAGGCTGTCGCTGAAGTTGGCGCCGCGGTGGCAGCTGATGCACCCGATGTCCACGAAGTCCTTCATGCCTGCCTTCTGCTGATCGGTCAGAGCTTCCTCGTCACCCAGCAGGTAGCGATCGAGCGGAGCGTTCGGCGTATTCAGCGTGCGCTCGAAGCTGGCGATGGCGTCGGCCAGGTTGCCGGAGGACAGCGGAGCCTCGTCATCGGGAAATGCCGTCTGGAAGTGATCGGAATAGCCGTCGACGGCTGACAGGCGGGCAAGGGCGCCGTCCAGGTCGTGGGCCATCTCGATGCTGTTCTGGATAGGCCCCAGCGCCTGGCCCTCCAGGTCGGGTTCGCGACCATCCCAGAACTGTGAGCCAAGAAAACCCGAGTTGAGCACGGTGGGGGAGTTGCGTTCTCCCACCTGGCCATCGTGGCCGACCGCCGTCGGCAGCCGATCCGTCCAGGCCAGGGCCGGGTTGTGACAGGAAGCGCAGCTGATGTTGCTGCTCTTTGACAGCCTGGGTTCGAAGAACAGCATCTTGCCAAGCGCTACCTTCTCAGCGGTGAGGCTGTTGTCGGCGGGGATGGGGGGAAGTGAGGGTAGCGGGGTGAAATACTGCCGATAGTCCTGTTGCTCGTCGGATTCGGTGTCTGATGTGGTTGCCGCCGACGCCTGGGAGGCGACGGCCATGCTGCAGGCGAGAAAGGTGCCGGTTAAAAAAGTGCCGGTCAAAAAAGTGCCAGTCAATAAAGCGCAGGCAAGAGCAGGGGGGCGGTTGTTGGGCCAAGGTCGCATCATGTATTCCCTTCGTTGCGTCACGTCACGGTTTGCCGTCCAGGCGGGCGAACTGAGCCTGCCGCTGTCCGGCGAGCGACAGCGGGAATCAGTAGCGGCACAGGTTGATGGCGAACCCTGATGCTCAAGGCGTGCTTCATGTCACCAGATGGCACTGAGGCTTGCCCGCGCTGGTGTTAGTAATAGGTGATCCTGTGTGGGCGGCGGCCGCTTTTCAGGCAACGGGCGGGGTGGAAGGTTGCTGAGGCATGATGTCGAAGCGAAAACGTCGGAATCTAAGGTGTTTTCGGCGTGATCGCCGACCGAGGCGAGGAAGAGGTTGAACAGGCCGACGCCGTTTCTTTCAACACAGTTTGGCGCGCTTCGGCGCGTCCTTTGCTACCGGCGAAGTCCTCGGTGACACGCAAAAGAGGCGCCCGTCTCTGGTATAAAGCCCAGGGCGCCTCTTTTTTGGTTTGGCGGGTGTTGTGGCGGGTGTTGTGGCTGGAGGGCCGGCGTGCACGAGCCGGCATGCATCAACGGGTGTGCAACACCAGAAGCCGTGTATCAGCCCTGTTGGCGATTGACCTCGCGCGCCGCTTCCCTGGCGCGTCGCTTGGCCTCGCGACGCTCTTCCATGCGTGCCACCGCGTCGGCACCCAGGTGGGCCTCGCCGCGCTCCCGGGCGAGGCGCATCTGGCGCTCACGCTCGGCGAAGCGGGCCTTCTGCTCATCGCTCAGGCGGTCGTAGCAGCGCGGGCAACAGACGCCTTTCTGGTAGTACTCGCTCTGCTTGTCCTGCTCGGTGATCGGCATGCGGCAGGCGTGACACTGGTCATAGCGTCCCGGCTTGAGGTCATGGTCGACGGTGACCCTGTCGTCGAACACGAAGCACTCGCCACGCCACAGGGTCTTGTCCTTCGGCACGTCTTCCAGGTACTTCAGGATGCCGCCCTTGAGGTGGTAGACGTCCTCGAATCCCTGCTCCTTGAGGTAGGCGGTGGACTTCTCGCAACGGATGCCGCCGGTACAGAACATCGCCACCTTCTTGTGGCGACTCGGGTCCAGGGTCTTCTTCACGTACTCGGGGAAGTCGCGAAAGGCGCTGGTGGCCGGATTGACCGCGCCCTCGAAGGTGCCTACCTCGACCTCGTAGTCGTTGCGGGTGTCGATCAGCAGAACCTCGGGGTCCTGGATCAGCTCGTTCCAGTCCTTGGGGTCCACGTAGGTGCCGACGGTATGGCGCGGGTCGATGCCCTCGACGCCCATGGTCACGATCTCGCGCTTGAGCTTGACCTTGGTACGCATGAAGGGCGCACGTCGGGTCAGCGACTCCTTGGTGTCGAGCTCGGCCAGGCGCGCGTCGGCGCGCAGCCAGGCGAGCACCGCGTCGATGCCCTGGCGGGTGCCGGCGACGGTGCCATTGATGCCTTCACGGGCCAGCAGCAGGGTGCCGCGCACCTGATGCTCGAGCAGGGTGTCGAGCAGCGGCTCGCGCAGCGCCTCGTAGTCGTCGAGGGTGACGAACTTGTAAAGCGCGCACACCACCAGGGTGTCTGAACCAGAAGTGGCGGTTGCGGTGGATGTCTCAGGGGGTGAGGTATCGTGACTCATGGTTGTCCTCGTGCGAGCCGGAGCGTAAATCCGGAGCAGCGTTGGCAGCGTGTGGTATTCAAGGCGCGCATTCTAGCGCACTCGCCAAGGAATTTCCCGGCCAGCCATCACCCAGTGCAAGCGCCGGTCGCCGGCGCCTGTCGTCGGGTTCTTCAGGTCTGGCGGCGGTGCTGCAGGCGCCCCCCCGCCCAGGTCTCGTAGATGGCGCGGTCGTCCCCCAGCATCATCAGGGTAAACAGCTCCTCCGCCAGTGACTGGGTGCGCCCCATGCGTCGGGCCAGCAGCGGCGAAGCGAACAGGTCGATGACCACGAAGTCGGCGTCGCGACCGGGGGTCAGGCTGCCGATCCGATCGTCCAGTGACAGCGATACGGCGTTGCCCCGGGTCAGGTCATGAAAGCCTGCCCAGGCGGTCAGTGGCGTGCCCCTGAGCTGGCCGACCTGATAGGCCGCCTTGAGGGTGGCCAGTCCCGACAGGTCGGTACCGGCGCCGATGTCGCTGGCAAGCGTCAGATTCAGCCCCTGGGCCCGGGCGCCGGCCCGGTCGAACAGGCCACTGCCGAGAAACAGGTTGGAGCTGGGACAGAAGGCGATGTTGGCGCCGCGCTCGGCCAGTCGCGTACGCATCTCGTCGTCCAGGTGGATGCCGTGGGCAAAGGTGCTGCGCGGCCCCACCAGCCCGGATTCCTCGTAGACCGCCAGGTAGTCGCGGCTGCCCGGAAACAGCTCGGCCACCCAGTCGAGCTCACCCAGGTTCTCCGACAGATGGGTCTGCAGCCACAGGCTTGGGTCATTGCGCAGAAGGCCACCGGCGGCGTCGAGCTGGGCGCGGGTAGAGGTAGGCGCGAAGCGCGGGGTGACGCTGTAGCCGAGGCGCGCGGTGCCGTGCCAGTCACTGATCAGGCGCTCGCTGTCGCGGATACCGCCGTAGGTGTCGTCGGTGAGCGCTTCGGGGGCATGGCGGTCCATCAGTACCTTGCCGGCCAGCATGCACAGGTCGCGGCGTTGGGCCGCGCTGAAGAAGGCGTCGGTCGAGGCAGGGTGGCTCGAGCAGAACACCTGGGCGGTGGTGGTGCCTACCCGCATCAGTTCGTCGAGGAAGACGTCGGCCATCTGCTCGGCGTGTTCGCGCTGGGCAAAGCGACATTCCTCGGGGAAGGTGTACTCGTTGAGCCAGTCGAGCAGCTGGCGTCCGTAGGAGGCCATGATCTCGAGCTGCACATAGTGCACATGGCTGTCGATGAAGCCTGGCATCACCAGCTTGTCGCGGTGGTCGATGACGCTGGCGTCGGCGGGCAGATGGGGGGCGAGCTCTGTATAGTCGCCCACCGCCTGAACGACACCCTCGGCCCACCACAGCACGCCGTCGGCGAAGTAGCTGACGCTGCCCTCGAGCGGGGTGTCGCCGTCGCCGGGATCGGCATTGAAGCTGAGGATGCGCGCGCGCATGACCCAGCTCGATGAGCAGGGGCCGCCAGCGGGGCTGGTGGAGGTGCCGGCGGAAGTTCCGGAGAAAGCCTCGGGCTTGGGTGCGGTGCTGGCAGAGGCGTTAGGGGTCTCGGTCATGGGGCACTCTTTATCGGGTCGTCGCTTATAGGGTCATCGCGTCATCGCACTATGGCGGTGACGTTGTGTTCAGGGGGCGGCAGGCGCGGCGGCCAGGGAGGCAGACGCCTGGCGCTACCCGGTCAGACGGGTAAGGCCGGGCCAGGACAGGTTCAGGAAAACAGGCGTCGTACCTCTGCGCTTTCCAGGCCGCGCAGCGCGTCGCGACGTGCCCCCTCCGGCCTGGGGCTTGCCAGTGGCAGCAGCTCGGCCAGGGCGGCCAGGGCGACGGCGTAGGGCGTCTTGTCGCCGCCGGAGTCGCCGATCGGGCAGCGCACGGTGTCGATGCGATCGTGCGGGATGCCGGCACGCTCCAGTCGCCCGCGGAAGCTGGCCCACTTGCTGCGCGAGCCGATCAGCCCGATCGAGGCCATGTCGCCGCGCCTGAGCAGTGCCTCGACCAGGGCGTAGTCCTCGGCGTGGTCGTGGGTCAGCACCAGCACGTGGCTGCCGGCAGGCAGCGACTCGGCGCTGGCGTTGCAGTCGTCAAGCCGGTGGTGATGCTGGCCTGGGGCCGGGTCGAGCCCGCTGAAGGCGTCCTCGCGGCTATCGTACCAGTCGAGTCGCCAGCCAAGCGGCGCCGCCAATGAGGCCACCGCGCGGCCCACGTGGCCGGCGCCGAACAGCGCCAGGCGCGTGGCCGTACCGAGATCCGTTTCCAGCAGCACATTGACGAAGCCGCCGCAGCACTGGCCACTGCGGCCGCCCAGCGAAAAGGCCTCCAGGCTGAGGCCGGCCTCGCCGCGCTCGAGGCGTTCCCGGGCGCAGGCGATCAGCTGCCATTCGAAGGTGCCGCCGCCCAGGGTGTCGATGATGGCGTCGGCGGTGATCACCATCCTGGCGCCAGGCTCACGCGGGGTCGACCCCTGGCTGGTCACCTGGGTGGCCAGCACATGGGGCAGGCCGGCGCGCCGGAGGCGGGCCAGGGCGTCGTACCAGCGCTCGCCGCTCATGGGGTGCCCCCTGCGCGACTCTCATTCACCCGGCGTGCCAGGCGTGCCGCCGCCATGACCCGCTCAGGTGTCGCCGGGGTGTCCAGCCGTACCGCCTGGCGGTAGTCGGTGAGGCTCGCCAGGGCGTCGCGCAGCGCGCACCACACCGACATCCCCAGCATGAAGGGCGGCTCACCCACCGCCTTGGAGCGGTAGATGCTGGCCATGGAGTTGGGGTGGCCCTGCATCAGCTCGACGTTGAAGGTGGCCGGCAGATCGCCGTAGGCGGGGATCTTGTAGGTGGCCGGGCCGAACGAGGTCAACTGGCCCCGCTCGTTCCACTTCAGTTCCTCGCTGGTCAGCCACCCCATGCCCTGGATAAAGCCGCCTTCCACCTGGCCCACGTCGATGGCCGGATTGAGCGAGTCGCCCACGTCGTGGAGGATGTCGACCCGATCCACCTGGTACTCGCCGGTGAGGGTGTCCAGGGCCACCTCGGCGACGGCGGCGCCATAGGCGAAGTAGTAGAAGGGGCGTCCGCTGCCGCTGGCCCGATCGTAGTGGATCAACGGCGTTGCGTAGAAGCCTTTCTCGGACAGCGACACCCGACCCAGGTAAGCGTCCTGGATGAGCTCGCCCCAGGCGATACGTCGTTCGCTGCCACCGATGCCGGCGATCAGCTCGCCCTGTTCCAGACGCATGTCCTGACGGTCGAGCTGGTAGCGTTCGGCGGCGAAGTCGAACAGCCGCGACTTCAGCTTGCTGGCCGCGTCGCGGGCCGCCTGGCCGTTCAGATCGGCCCCGCTGGAGGCCGCCGTGGGTGAGGTGTTGGGCACCTTGTCGGTACGGCTGGCGCTGATGCGTACCGCTTCGAGATCGAGCCCCAGCTCGCGGGCGACCACCTGGCACACCTTGGTGTGCAGGCCCTGGCCCATCTCGATGCCGCCGTGATTGATCATCACGCTGCCGTCGGTGTAGACGTGCAGCAGGGCACCGGCCTGGTTGAGGTGCTGGGCGGTGAAGGAGATGCCGAACTTCACCGGGGTCAGCGCCAGGCCCCTGCGGATGACCGGGCTGTCGGCGTTGAACTCGGTGATCGCCTGGCGCCGGGACCAGTAGTCGCTCGAGGTCTCGAGCCGCTCGATCAGGTCATGCAGCAGCGTGATCTGGTCCACCGTCTGGCCATAGTGGGTCTGGTCGCGGCCTTGGCGATACAGGTTGCGCTTGCGCACCGTCAGGGGATCCTCGCCCACGCGGCGGGCGATGTCCTCCATGGCGGCTTCGATCACCATCATGCCCTGGGGACCACCGAAGCCACGAAAGGCGGTGTTTGACGCGGTGCTGGTACGGGCGCGATGACCGGTGACCCGAGCCTGGCCCAGTGAATAGGCGTTGTCGGCGTGGAACATGGCGCGGTCGACGATGGCTTCGGACAGATCCGGCGAGTATCCGCAGTCGCCGATGACGCTGATGTCACCGCCCTGGATCACGCCCTGTTCATCGACACCGAGCCGATAGCGGTTGTGGAAGGGGTGGCGCTTGCCGGTGACCTTCATGTCCTCGGCCCGGGGCAGGCGAACACGGCAGCTCTTGCCGGTGCGGCGGGCGATCAGCGCCGCCAGGCAGGCCCAGGGCGAGGCCTGGGTTTCCTTGCCGCCGAAGCCGCCGCCCATGCGGCGTACCTCCACGGTGACCGCGTGGAAGGGGATGCCCAGCACCTCGGCGATCAGCTTCTGGGTCTCGCTGGGGTGCTGATTGGAGGTGTGGACCATCACGCCTTCGTCTTCGGTGGGGTGGACCACGCAGGCCTGCCCCTCCAGATAGAAGTGCTCCTGGCCACCGACGAACTGCTCGTCCTCGATGACGTGTGTCGCGCCGGCCAGGGCGGCCTCCCAGTCACCGCTCTGCTGGCGGTGGGTCGGGCGCACCACGTCGCCGGCCTCGGCGGCGGCCACTGGGTCGAGGCTCGCCTCGACCTCATCGATCTCCAGGCGCGCCTTCTTGACCGCCTGACGCGCCGCACGATGGCTGGTGGCGGCGACGCAGAAGATCACCTGGCCGGCGTAGAGTACCTCGCCGTCGGCCATGATCGGATCGCCGGGAAAGACCGGGCCGATATCGGTGTGGCCCGGGACCTCGGCGACGCTGATCACGTCGACCACGCCCGGGGCGCTGCGCACGGCGGACAGGTCCAGCCCGGTGATGCGTCCGCTGGCGACCGGCGAGAGTCCCACCGCCAGGTGCAGCGCGTCCGCCGGCAGCGCCAGGTCGTCGATGTAGGCGGCGCGCCCGGTGACGTGCTTGACCGCGCTTTCGTGGCGAGCGGCGCTGCCCGAGAAGCCCTTGGCCGCCGGCGCGTGGCGGGGAGTATCGGCAGTATCGCTGGCCGCGGAGGCAGGTGTGGTCAGATCAGTGAGCGTACGCATGGAGCATCACCTCCTGGGTCGGGTGCTGAGAGTCCTGGGATGCCGCGTCGGCGACGACCAGGCGCAGGCGTTCGATCAGTGCAGCGGCGGCGTGCCGACGATAGTCGCTGCTGCCACGCACATCGCTCATGGGCTGAAAGTCTTCGGCCAGCGCATCGATGGCGGCGGCGAACCGCTCGGGTGAAGGGGCATGGCCTTCCAGTGCCGCCTCGGCGCCGGTTGCCCGGGCCGGGATCGCGGCCATGCCGCCGAAGCCCAGGCGCACCTCGGCCAGGCTGCCGTCCTTCAGGGTCCAGCTAAAGGCACCGAGTACCGCCGAGATGTCGTCCTCACGCCGTTTGGACAGCTTCCATACCTTGAGCTGGCGGTCAGCTGCCAGCGTCGGCAGGAAGATCGCTTCCAGGCACTCGTCCGGCGCCAGGGCGGTCTTCTTGTAGTCGATGAAGAAGTCTGCCGCGGCGAGTTCGCGACTGCTGTCGGGTCCGGTCAGGCGCAGGCGGGCGTCGAGTGCCAGCAGTACCGGTGGGGTGTCGCCGATGGGCGAGGCGTTGGCCACGTTGCCACCCAGGGTGCCGCGGTTGCGCACCTGACCAGAGCCCAGTCGATGCAGGAGGTGATGGAAGGCGGGATAGCGCTCGGCAAACAACGGCTCCAGTTGCGTGTAGGTGACGGCGGCACCGACCCACATCCCTGGTCGACCGCTGGCGTCGTGGCCCGCTTCCAGCACCTTGAGCTGTTCTACCCGGGTGACGTCGATGACCTCGGCGAAGTCCGCCAGATTCTGGGTGACTTCGAGCCAGAGATCGGTGCCGCCGGCCACCAGGCGGGCGTCGGGGTGGCGGGCGCGCAGTTCGACCAGTTCATCGAGACGGCGCGGCTGGTAAAAGCCGCTGTGGGTGGCAGGCTCACCCACATTGGTGGCAAGCGTTCGGGCAAGGGCGTCATCGTCGAGCCATTCGGGCCGGAAGCCCGGGGTGTCGCCCATGGCCAGGGCGGCGTCGCGGATCGGGCGATAGCCGGTGCAGCGACACAGGTTGCCGCCCAGCGCCGCTTCCAGTCGCTCAGGCGTCAGTGGCGCGGGCCGCGCGCGGTCATCTTCATGAAGGGTGAACAGCGACATGACGATACCCGGGGTGCAGAAGCCGCATTGGCTGCCGTGGTGTTCCACCATGGCGGCCTGGCAAGGGTGCAGCTCGTCCCCCCGGGACAACCCCTCGACGGTGACCAGGTGGCGTCCATTGAGCTGGTGGGCCGGCATGATGCAGGCGTTGGCGCTGTGATAGCGCAGGTTGCCGTCGGCATCGGGCTCACCGATCGCCACGGTGCAGGCACCGCAGTCGCCGGAGGCGCAGCCTTCCTTGGTGCCTGTCTGGTTGAGGCGCTCGCGCAGCAGGTCGAGCACGCTGAGGTGGGCCTCGGCGTCGACGCGCCGTGGCCGCCCGTTGAGGAAGAACTCGATCATGGTCAGGTCCGCTTATGTTGTCGTTGTCGTCGTTGATGTCCTGGTCGATGTCCTGGTTGCAGACTGAGCCGAGTGGTTGTCAGCGAGTCGGTACCAAATGGCATCGCCATGGCAAGGGGGTAACTTCATTCTTGACCAATCGGTCAGCTTCTTCAAGTCACGCCGTCGAGTTTTTTTCGGTGCCCGCCGCGAGTTCCTGTCGGCGACCACAGCAGAGGCCTCAAAAGTCACCCGTCACAGGCGCTGTCGCGCCAGGTTAGCCGCTTTGCCCAATTGCCAGAGCGGTGGGGTTCAGGCACTCTTTTCCTCCTTGCCGACCCACCTGCAACCGGCGGTGGCGGGCGATTCGACGACCGGGATAACCATGGGCTCACAGCTTGATGACACGGCGCTGAAGGCGCCGCTGGAGGCGGAGGCTGGTGCCATTCGCCAGCGTAACGAACGCGACATACTCGACGCCGCCGAGCGAGTGTTTTCGCGTCACGGCTATCGAGGCGCCAGCCTGAAACTGATTGCCGAGGAAGCCGGGCTGCCCAAGTCCAATGTGCTCTACTACATGGGCAGCAAGAAGGCGCTGTACGTTCGCCTGCTGGAAGGGGTGATGGAGCGCTGGAACATGATGCTCGACGATATCTCGGTGGATGATGATCCCGCCGAGGTGCTCAGTGCCTTTATCCGCTCGAAGATGGAGATGTCTCGCCGCCACCCCGAGGCCTCGCGCCTGTTTGCCGGCGAGATCCTTCAGGGCGCCCCCTTTCTGCAGGACTATCTGCGTGGCGAGCTGCGTGACTGGGTCGAAAGCCGTGCCGAGGTGTTTCGTCAGTGGGCCGAGCGCGGCCTGATGGACCCGGTGGACCCGGTATCGTTGATCTTCCTGATCTGGTCGGCGACCCAGCACTACGCGGATTTTCAATCCCAGGTCGCCGGCATCACCGGCCACGATGACTTCACCGATGACGATATGCAGCGTGTCACCGATTTTCTGACCCAGGTGGTCCTGAAGGGCTGTGGGGTGGTGTCGGCGCCACGGGGCTGAGGCCCGGTGGCGCTTGCTTACCCTATTGCGCCGTCACCAGCATGATCGCGGACAGCACCGCGGACACCCACATGGCGGGTTTGATCTCGGTGAACTTGCCGGTGGTCAGCTTGATCAGCACGAAGCTCATGAAGCCGAAGGCGATGCCCAGGGTGATCGAGTAGGTCAACGGCATCAGGATGATCGCCAGAAAGGCAGGAAAGGCCTCCTCGAAGCGTGCCCAGTCGATCTTTCCCACTGGGGCCATCATGAACAGCCCCACCAGCACCAGCGCCGGCGAGGTGGCGATGCCCGGCACCAGCGACAGCAGCGGCGACAGGAACAGAAACGGCAGGAACAGCAGCGCGATCACCAGCGCGGTCAGGCCGGTGCGCCCGCCCTGGGCGACCCCTGCGCCGGACTCGATAAAGGTCTGGGCGGCGCTGGTGCCCAGCGGAGCGGCGATCATCGAGGCGAAGGCGTCCACCGTCATCGAGCGCTTGAGATTGCGCGGGTTGCCCTTGGCATCCTTGAGTCCCGCGGATTCCGACAGCGCCATGAAGCACGACAGCGCATCGAAGAAGTTGGTGAACAGCATCACGAAGATAAAGGGCAGGTAGGCGACCTTGAGAGCCCCCAGCACGTCGACCTGGCCCAGCGCCGAGAAGTCCGGCCAGGCGGCCAGTCCCTGCCATGCCACGACCACCTCGTCACCCCACAGACGCCCCATCGGTGCGGCCAGCAGGGTGGTGGTGGCGATGCCGAGGATCAGGGCACCGTTGAAGCCGCGAATGACCAGTACTGCGGTCACGATCAGCCCGATGAAGAAGGTGGCGAGACTTGCGTCCAGGCTGCCCAGGCTGACCAGGGTGGCGGGGCTTGCCACGATGAAGCCGGCGTTCTTGAGACCGATAAAGGTGATGAACAGGCCGATACCGCAGGTGATGGCGTAGCGCAGCGACGGCGGAATGGCGTCGATGATCGCCTCGCGGACGTTGAACATGGCCAGTACGGCGAACATCACACCGGACCAGAACACGCATCCGAGTGCGACCTCCCAGGACAGACCCGCCCCCAGTACCAGGGTGTAGGTGAACAGGGCGTTCATGCCCATGCCGGGCGCCACCAGGATGGGGTTTCGCGCGTACAGCGCCATGGCCAGGCTGCTCAGAAAGCTGATGACCACCGTAGCCGACAGCGCCGCCGAGAAGGGAATGCCGGCGTCCGACAATACCGCCGGATTGACCACGATGATGTACATGCCCGCCAGAAAGGTGGCGATCCCGGCCAGCAGTTCGGTCTTCAGCGAACTGCCCCGGCGGCTGACGTTGAAGTAGCGATCCAGCCAGGCAAGCCGGCCGACGGCGTCCTGGTTGGTTTGATCCGCAGTACCGTCGTCGCCGTCAGGGCGACTCGCGCTGGCTGCCGGATGACGGTCGCGCGGTGAAAGCGTGGACGTGGTCTCGCTCATCTCAGGGTCCTCTTGTCGTTGTAGTGGCCGCTGTCGATTGTCTGGGTGATGCCGCGACGGGCGTCGCGCTTAAAAAACCTGACCTTTCGGTCAGCTTGAAGAGCGTAGACAAAAACGTCATCTACTGGCAACAAAATGTTGTTTCTGGTGTATACAAATTAGGCCTCGGGCGGGGTCGCTGCCGCCGGGCCCTGGGGGAACGGCGTGCTATCATCGGCGGCGCATTGCTGCCTTGCTTGTGCAGGCCAGTGCAGCCCAGTTCAGTCCCGTCCCGTCCCGCCCGAGGAGCCCCCGAGCCGATGTCTTCACCGCCCAGCCTGCCCATCGATGCCCGACTACCTCAGCTCACCGCAGCGCTTGAACAGCACAACCGGGCGCTGCTGGTGGCCGAGCCCGGGGCCGGCAAGACCACTCGGGTACCGCTGGCCCTGCTGGACTGTGACTGGTGCGGTGGCGACGATGGTCGCGGGCGTCTGCTGCTGCTGGAGCCTCGTCGGGTGGCGGCGCGTCTGGCGGCGGGCCACATGGCCGAGTTGCTGGGCGAGCGGCCGGGCGAGACGGTGGGATATCGCATGCGTGGCGAGAGCCGCGTCGGCCCGACGACTCGCCTCGAAGTCGTCACCCAGGGCGTGCTGTCGCGCATGCTGCAGCATGACCCCATGCTGGAGGGCGTCACCGGCATCCTCTTCGACGAGTTCCATGAACGCAGTCTGGAGGCCGACCTGGGGCTGGCGCTGGCCCTCGACGTCCAGCAGGGGCTGCGCGAGGACCTGCGCCTGGTGGTGATGTCCGCCACCCTGGACGTGGCCGCCATGCAAGGCGTGCTGGGGCAGGACGTGGCGGTGATCGAGTGCCCGGGGCGGCAGTATCCGGTCCAGACGCTGTATCGGCCGCTGTCCCAGCGCGCCTCGGCGGAGGAGCAGCAGGGCCGGGTGGTCATGGAGGCGCTGCAGGCGTCCGATCCTGTCTCCAATGGCGGAGATGACGATGCCAGGGGTGGTGGTGATCCTGCTGGCGACGTGCTGGTGATCCTGCCTGGGGTTGCCGAAATCGAACGTCTCGGGCGCTGGCTGGGCGAGCGGCTGGAGGATATCGCGGTACTGCCGCTGCATGGACGCTTGCCGCTCGAGCAGCAGCGCGCTGCCCTTCGTCCTGACCCGAATGGCCGGCGTCGGGTGGTGCTGGCCACCGCCATCGCCGAGTCCAGTGTCACCGTGGATGGCGTGCGCAGCGTGGTCGATGCCGGAATGGAGCGGGTGCCGGTTTTCAGCCCGCGTACCGGGCTTTCGCGTCTCGAGACCCGCCGTGTCAACCGAGCCAGCGCCGATCAGCGGCGTGGGCGGGCAGGGCGCCAGGGGCCCGGACGCTGCTATCGGCTGTGGGCGGAAGAGCAGCCGCTGCCGCCCCACGCCGAGCCGGAGATCCACCAGGCAGACCTGTCCGGCCTGGCCTTCGAACTCGCGCGCTGGGGCGTCAAGGACGTGTCCGCGCTTGCCTGGGTGACTTCGCCAGGGACAGCGGCCCTGGATAGCGGGCGTCGGCTGTTGCAGTCCCTCGGGCTGGTCGAGCCTGATGGCGGCTTGAGTTCGCTGGGCCGGGCAGCCGGACGCTGGCCGGTGCATCCCCGGCTCGCCGCCATGCTGGAGCGAGCCAGCCGCGCCGGCGAGGCGTCGCTGGCCCTGGCCTGTGCCCTGGCCGCCTGGCTGGAAGGTCGTCAGGGCGCCTCGCGGGAGCCGGATCTGGAGCGGGTGTTCGTACCGCTGCTGTCGTCGCCAAGGCCTGATCCCGCCTGGCAGCGTGAAGCCCGGCGACTGTGCAAGCGCGCCGGGGTGGCGCTGGACAAGGCCCATGGGGGTGAGTCCCGTGAGACAGGCGAGCCGGGCGCCTCAATAACCTTGGGCGAGCTTCTGCTCTGCACCTACCCCGACCGTGTCGCTCAGCACCTTTCGCCCGGACGCTTTCGCCTGCGTGGCGGTGGCCTGGTGACGCTGGCAAGCGATCACCCCCTGGCCCATGCGCCCCTGCTGGTCGCGGTGGACCTGGACGGTCGCCAGCGTGAGGCTCGGCTCTATCGTGGTGTGCGGATCGAGGAGGCGGCACTGCTGGCGCATTTTCCTGAACTTGGCGACTGGACCGAGCGGGTCGCCTGGAACGCATCGGCGGGACGCTTGGAAGGCGAGCGAGTACGCGCCCTCGATGCCGTGGTGCTGGAGCGCAAGCCCCTGGCAGGACCGCCGAGTCGAGAGGCGAGGCATAGGGCGCTGCTCGACGCCGTGGGGCAGCGCGAGGCGTTGCCGCTGGACGAGGCGGCAGAACAGCTCAGAAGACGGGTAGCGCTGCTGCGACGGGCGCATGATCCCCAGTGGCCGGAGCTTGACGACGCCAGCCTGATGGCCGAGCTCGCGGACTGGCTCGGTCCGCATCTGGATGGCCTGTCGAGGCTCGATCAGGTGCTGGCGCTGCCCTGGGAACGGCTGTTGAGCGAACGTCTGCCGTGGCCGTTGGCGGGCCAGCTGGACGAGCTGGCACCGCGACGGCTGGCGCTGCCAAGCGGTGACAGTGCGGCCTTGCGCTATGAGCGTGAGGTCGACGACGGCGACGAGCACGGCACGCGTATCGTGCCGGTGCTGGCCGCCAAGCTGCAGGCCCTGTTCGGTTGCGAAGCCACGCCCTGTATCGTCGACGGGCGGGTGCCGGTACGCCTGGAATTGCTGTCCCCGGCACGGCGGCCGCTGGCGACGACCATGGACCTGCGAAGCTTCTGGCGCAACGTCTACCCCGAGGTGCGCAAGGAGAACCGCGGCCGCTACCCCAAGCACCCCTGGCCAGAAGATCCGCTTGCCGCCGAGGCGACCATGCGCACCAAGCGGCGCGGGCGCTGAGCGGGACATATCGCCCGGGTGATTGTCCCCGGCCGGGAACCGGCGTTGACAGCCACGAAGGAGGGGGCGACCATCGCCAGCCTTGTCAGGCTCTTGGAAGAATCACGCTCATGGGAAAGACCCTTACGCCGGAACAACTTCAGGCGCTGGTCGAGAGGCTGGATCGCGAGGCTCGTCAGGCAGGCGAGTGGGGCCAGGTGGCAAGCTATATCCCCGAACTTGCCTGCGTCGATCCCCGCCAGTTCGCCATCAGTGTGTGCACCGTGGATGGACAGGAGTTTCATGCCGGCGACGCCGCCAAGGCCTTTTCGATCCAGAGCGTGTCGAAGGTCTTCACCCTGGCGCTGGCACTGGGGCGTCACGGCGATGGCCTGTGGCAGCGGGTCGGGCGCGAGCCATCGGGCCGGGCCTTCAACTCCATCGTCCAGCTGGAGGTGGAAGAGGGCATTCCCCGCAATCCCTTCATCAACGCCGGGGCGATTGTCACCACCGACGCGGTACTCGGATGCAACGCGCCACGCGATACCCTCGGCGAGATTCTGCGGTTTCTGCGGGAAGCCTCCGGCGACGAGGACATCCACATCAACGAGCAGGTAGCGCGCTCCGAGCATGCCACCGGGGATCGCAACTTCTCCCTGGCCTACTTCCTGCGTTCCTGCGGCAACCTGACCAACGACTGTGACCGGGTGCTGGGAACCTACTTCCATCACTGCGCCATCGAGATGTCCACCGCCCAGCTCGCCAGGGCCACACGCTTTCTGTGTGGTGGCTTCGAGGGCCATCGCATGATCGGGCTCGAGCGAGTGCGGGCGATCAATGCGTTGATGATGACCTGCGGCCACTACGATGGCTCGGGGGACTTCGCCTATCGGGTCGGCTTCCCGGGCAAGAGCGGTGTCGGGGGCGGGATCATGGCGGTGGTGCCCAACGTGGCGTCGATCGCGGTGTGGTCGCCGGGCCTGGATCGCTACGGCAATTCGCTCAAGGGCACCGCCGCCCTGGAGGGACTGTCCAAGGCCACAGGCTGGTCGGTATTTGCTTGAGGCCGCTACAGGTCGGCAGTCTGTTTAAAGCGTTGCCACCCACGTCGGGTTTTCGTACAAGGCCTGCGCTGTGGCACAGCGCAAGGTAGATGAGAGGAGAGCCGTACCTTGAACACGACGTCATCCACCCGCTGCCCCTGCGGCAGTGGCCTGGTCCTCGAGCACTGCTGCGGTCTGCTGCACCAGGGCGAGGACGCAGGTTCGCCTGAGGCGCTGATGCGCTCGCGCTTTGCGGCCTTCGCCCTCGGGCTCGAGGACTACCTTCGCCATAGCTGGCACCCAGCCAGTTGCCCGGCGCAACTGGGCGGTGACGACGATACCCGCTGGAAGCGTCTCGAGATACTCGATAGCGGTGAAACAGGCGACCAGGGATGGGTGCAGTTTCGTGCGACCTTTGCCGAGGGCCCGCCAGGGCGGCAGCGCTGGGGCGTGCTGGAAGAGCGCTCGCGCTTTGCGCGCCACCAGGGACGCTGGGTCTATCTGGATGGCGAGGCCCGGGTGTCTCGACTCAAGCCGGGACGCAACGATCCCTGTCCCTGTGGCAGTGCGCGCAAGTTCAAGCAGTGCTGCGCCTGACCCGTCGCCGGCCGCTTCAGGGGCGTCGGCGCACGTTTCAAGTGGCATCGAAGTGAACCAGGGTTGTAAACGACAAAGGCCGCCCCGAGGGGCGGCCTTTGTGCAGGCGTTCGCGCTTTTTGCATGGCGCTCCCTGGCACGAGGCGCCCTCAGGGACAAGGCGCCTCGATGCCAGGGTCGGGCGCGCCAGCGGCTGGCCGCGCCCGGGACGGCATCAGTCCTTGAGCATCGGCAGGTCGAGGCCGTTGTCGCGGGCACACTGGCTGGCGATGTCGTAGCCGGCGTCGGCATGGCGCATCACGCCGCTTGCCGGGTCGTTGCGCAGGACGCGGGCCAGGCGGGCATCGGCCTCGTCGGTACCGTCGGCGACGATGACTACACCGGCGTGCTGTGAGAAGCCCATGCCGACACCCCCGCCGTGGTGCAGCGAGACCCAGGTAGCGCCGCCTGCGGTGTTGGCCAGGGCGTTGAGCAGCGGCCAGTCGGACACGGCGTCGCTGCCGTCCAGCATGGACTCGGTCTCGCGGTTGGGGCTGGCCACGGAACCGGAGTCGAGGTGGTCACGGCCGATGACGATGGGTGCCTTGAGTTCGCCGTTCTTGACCATCTCGTTGAAGGCGCGGCCGAGGCGCGCGCGATCCTTCAGACCGACCCAGCAGATACGCGCCGGCAGACCCTGGAAGCTGATGCGCTCCTTGGCCATGTCGAGCCAGTGGTGCAGGTGCTCGTCGTCGGGGATCAGCTCCTTGACCTTGGCGTCGGTCTTGTAGATGTCCTCCGGATCGCCGGACAGCGCCACCCAGCGGAACGGGCCGATGCCCTGGCAGAACAGCGGACGAATGTAGGCCGGGACGAAGCCGGGGAAGTCGAAGGCATTCTCGACGCCTTCTTCCTGGGCCATCTGGCGGATGTTGTTGCCGTAGTCGAAGGTGGGCACGCCCATCTTCTGGAACTCGAGCATGGCGCGCACATGCACCGCCATGGACGCCTTGGCGGCCTTGACCACTGCGTCGGGCTCGCTCTTGGCGCGGGCCACGTACTCGTCCCAGGTCCAGCCAGAGGGCAGGTAGCCGTGCAGCGGATCGTGGGCACTGGTCTGGTCGGTGACCATGTCCGGCTTGACGCCGCGCTTGACCAGTTCCGGCAGGACGTCGGCGGCGTTGGCGCAAAGACCGATGGAGATGGCCTTGCCTTCACTGGTGTAGCGCGCAAGACGCTCGAGCGCGTCGTCCAGGTCGTTGGCCTGCTCGTCCAGATAGCGGGTACGCAGACGGAAGTCGATGCTCGACTGCTGGCACTCGATGTTCAGCGAGCAGGCACCGGCCAGGGTCGCCGCCAGCGGCTGGGCGCCGCCCATGCCGCCGAGGCCGGCGGTCAGTACCCAGCGGCCCTTGAGGTCGCCGTTGAAGTGCTGACGGCCAGCCTCGACGAAGGTCTCGTAGGTGCCCTGGACGATGCCCTGGGAGCCGATGTAGATCCAGGACCCGGCGGTCATCTGGCCGTACATCATCAGTCCCTTCTTGTCGAGCTCGTTGAAGTGCTCCCAGTTGGCCCAGGCCGGCACCAGGTTGGAGTTGGCGATCAGTACCCGCGGCGCGTCCTTGTGGGTCGGGATCACCGCTACCGGCTTGCCGGACTGGATCAGCAGGGTCTGGTCGTCCTCCAGGCGCTTGAGCACCTCGACGATCTTGTCGAAGCATTCCCAGGTGCGGGCAGCGCGACCGATGCCGCCGTACACCACCAGATCCTCGGGACGCTCGGCGACGTCAGGGTGGAGGTTGTTCATCAGCATGCGCAGGGCGGCTTCGGTCAGCCAGCTCTTGCACGACAGCTCGGTGCCGGTGGGGGCGGCGATCTTGCGCGAAGGATCGTGACGGTCGTTCAGCGAGGGCGTGATCTGGTTCATGTCGGTACCTGTAGTGAAAGGGAATAAAAGGCTCGGTCAGGCGTTGGACCGGGTCAGTTGATGGACCAGGCGGGCGGCGAGACGCGCCGTGCGTTGGTCGATGTCATACGCCGGGTTGACCTCGGCGATGTCGATCAGGCGTAGCTTGCGCGAGCGACGCAGGAACTCGAGGATTGGCTCGAAGTGGGTCAGAATCACGCCCCGCGAGGCGGGAGCGCTGACGCCAGGGGCATCGCTTGCAGGGAAGACATCCATGTCGATGGTCAGGTAGACGTGATCGCAGTCGGCTACCAGACGCTGCACGTCGCGCTTGATGTACGCGATGCGGCTATCGCGAAACTCGCGATCCTCGACCACCAGCGACTTGAGCCGCTTGGCGGTGTGAAACAGGGCACGGGTGTTGGCCGCCTGGCTGACTCCGAGGCAGGCGTAGCGGAACGGCCAGCGACGCCTGGCGCAGTCGGCGGCGATCTGGGCGAAGGGCGTGCCGGAAGACGTCTGTTCGCTGGGGTCGCGCAGGTCGAAGTGAGCGTCCAGATTGATGATCGCCACGGTGGGCCTGCGGTGGCCCTTGTCCAGATGCTCGGAGAGGCCGCGCCAGCTGGCGTAGGCGACTTCGTGACCGCCGCCCAGCACTACTGGCTGGTGACCCTGGTCGAGGATCTCGGTCACCCGCGCGCCCAGCGCCTCCTGGGCATCCTCGAGGCCATTGCCGACGCAGTGCACGTCGCCGGCATCGTAGGCCGGGGCGTCGCGGTGCCAGGCCATGGGGGCTAGGGCACGGCGAATGGCGGCGGGGCCATCGGCGGCGCCCACCCGCCCATTGTTGCGGGCGACACCGGCATCACTGGCAAAGCCCGTCACCACGACGCCAGGCTCGGCGCCGGAACGGTAGGCGGCGATGCGCTGGTGCCAGCGCTCGCTGTTGGGCTCGGGGTCGGTACGCCCCTGCCAGATGCCCATGTCCGCTTCAGTCAGCGGCGCGGTGGGAGACGAGGGGGAAGCGAGCTGCTCATCCATGGGTCAATACGCCCTCCAGCAGGCGATGCTTGAGCCGTCCCGGCTGGACGGCATGGTGTCTGGGTCAGCCGCCGGGGTCATGGATGACCAGGGGGAAGATAGCTGCTCATCCATGGGTCAATACGCCCTCCAGCAGGCGATGCTTGAGTCGTCCCGGCTGGACGGCATAGGCCAGTTCGGCCGGGCTATCGATGTTCCAGACGCACAGGTCGGCGGGAGCGCCGACGGCGATACGTCCAAGGTCTGGCTGGCCGATGGCCTGGGCGGCGTGGCGGGTCATGCCGGCCAGTGCCTCCTGGGGCGTCAGGCGCAGCAGGGTGCAGGCCATGTTCAGCATCAGGGTCGGCAGCACGATGGGCGAGGTGCCCGGATTGGCGTCCGAGGCCACCGCCAAGGCGACGCCGGCACGACGCATGGCGTCGATCGGTGGGTGCTGCGTTTCACGCAGGGTGTAGAAGGCACCGGGCAGCAGGACGCCGACGGTCCCGGCATCGGCCATCGCCGCGATGCCATCGTCGTCCAGATACTCGATATGGTCGGCGGATAACCCTTGGAACTGGGCCACCAGGGCGGCGCCACCGGACAGCGAAAGCTGCTCGGCGTGGGCCTTGACCGGCAGGTCAAGCGCCCTGGCCGCCTCGAACACGCGCCGGGACTGTTCGCTCGAGAAGGCGATGCGCTCGCAGAACACGTCGACCGCATCGACCAGGCCCTCGGCATGGGCCGCCGGCAGGATCTGGTTGCACACCAGCTCGATGTAGCCATCGGCGTCGCCTGCATACTCCGGTGGCAGGGCATGGGCGGCCAGCAGGGTGGTAGTGACGCGAACGGGCAGTTGCTCGCCGAGACGTCGCGCCACCCGCAGCATCTTCAGTTCGTCGGCCAGGGTCAGGCCGTAGCCGGACTTGATCTCGACGCTGGTCACGCCGTCCTCGATCATCGACGTGAGACGCTTTGCAGCGGCGTCGAACAGGGCCGATTCGTCGGCTTCCCGGGTCGCCGTGACGGTGCCCAGGATGCCGCCACCGCGACGTGCGATCTCTTCGTAGGAGGCGCCTTGCAGGCGCAGCTCGAATTCGTCGCTGCGCTGCCCGCCGAAGACCAGGTGGGTATGGCAGTCGATCAGGCCAGGCGTCATGACGCCGCCTTGCCCCATGTCGACGGCGTCGCGATGTTGACTCGGGTCAAGGGTCTGCATGGTGCCCAGGGCGCAGATCCGTCCATCCTCGACCGCTACCCAGTGACGCTCGGGCAGGGTGGTCAGTCCGTCGAAGATCGCCAGATCGCGCCACAGCAGGCGCTTGGATTGCTCGGACATGGGGATGCTCCGTGTCGGGTAATGTATATACAAATAATGCCTTCAAGCCATTTCGTCAAGCCGCCGAGTCGCCAGTGATGCATCGCCCGACCCTTGGGTCGGGCCTGATGGATGGTTGTTGAAACAGCGGCTTGCAGACGTTTTATGGGCTTGGTTCCAGGCCGTGACGCATCAATAGACCATGGTCGTAGTGCGCGGATAGGCGTGAAATCTCGACGGATTGCTTCGGCAAACGTATATACAGGGTCGCGGATGCACCAGGCCTGTCCTCTCTGAAGCATCGCCCCGGGGGAGCGCAGGTCGGCTAGGCCGAGTGCACCCCGTCTTGGCCGCGGGATCGTTACCGGCTTTTCTGAACCCCGAGTCGTCGAGGGACCCGAGAGCGTTTCGAGCACTCGCGGGAGACGTCGGGTGCCCCATGGGATCGCTCGACAGCATCATGTATATACAGAAAAGTGTGGTTCTGGAGTGCTTGCCGGTTCGTCCGATGCCCTGACCGGCGGCCTGTCTGCGACGCTGCAGGAAAGAGGTGTAGCGGAGCGTGACAACGCCGTTTAACGAACGAATCTGAGGAGAAGTTTGTGGCGTATTAGACCATCGTCTAAAGGCGCTGTGGGGGAGTGCTTTGCCACTATAGCGGTTGAAATGTATATACAAACAAGATGACACTTACGAGTTGGTTCACACTTCGACGAGGTTCCCTTCATGGCGACGACTCCTGGTTCCTCGGTAGGCCAGACACCCCTCGGCCTGCTGTTGTTCAAGCTGTTGGTGCCCAGCGCCATCGGCATCTTCATCTTCTTTGTTCCGGTTGCCTGGGAAGGTCGAACCACGATTCCGCTGGATCATCTGGTGACCGCGGCCCGGGCCGGGCTCGGTGACTGGGCGAGGTTCTACGCCCTGGCGCTGATCATCGCCGGCGCGGCCTATCCGTTGATCAAGGGGGATTGGCGACGCAGTCTCACCGACAAGATCTTCACCGTGCTCAAGCTTCTGGGGGTGGTGGCGGCGCTGTTGACCATGACCACCGCCGGTCCGGCACTGCTGCATCAGCCGGACATGCTGCCCTTTCTCTACGACAAGCTGGTGATTCCGGTGGGGCTGATCGTGCCGATCGGTGCCATCTTCCTGGCGCTGCTGCTGAGCTATGGGCTACTCGAGCTGATCGGCATCCTGGTTCAGCCCGTCATGCGCCCGCTGTGGCGTACCCCGGGTCGAAGCGCCATCGACGCGGTGGCCTCCTTTGTCGGCAGCTACTCGATCGGACTGTTGATCACCAGCCGTGCCTACGCCGGTGGCCAGTACTCGGCCCGAGAAGCGGCCATCATTGCCACCGGTTTCTCTACCGTCTCCGCGCCGTTCATGATCATCGTCGCCAAGACCCTGGGGCTGATGGACTACTGGAACGCCTACTTCTGGATCACCCTGGTGATCACTTTCGTTGTCTCGGCGGTGACCGCGCGGTTGTGGCCGCTGTCAGGCATGGACAACACCGCGACCGACGGCGAACCTGAAGCGCGGAAGGGGGATCGCCTGGCGCTGGCGTGGCGCACCGGTATCAAGGTGGCCGAGCAGGCGCCGCGGCTGGGATCCAGCGTACGCAAGAATCTGACCGAAGGGCTGGTGATGGCGATCAGCATCCTGCCGTCGATCATGTCGGTGGGGCTGCTGGGACTGCTGGTGGCCAAGTACACGCCGGTGTTCGAGTGGCTGGGCTGGCTGTTCTATCCGGTGGTGGCGATCTTCGGCATCGACAATGCCCAGGAACTGGCCCAGGCCAGCGCGGCGGGCCTGGCCGAGATGTTCCTGCCGGCGCTGCTGCTCGGTGGCGACGCGGGAATCGACTTCGTGGCGCGCTTTGCCGCCGGCGTGGTGTCGGTGTCGTCCATCCTGTTCTTCTCGGCGTCCATTCCCTGCGTGCTGGCCACCCGGATTCCCATCACCATCTGGCAGATGCTGGTGGTGTGGGCGGTGCGGGTGGCACTCACCCTGGTAATGGCGATCCCGGCGGCCATGCTACTGCAGTAACCTTGTCGATCGCTGTAGCCGTAAGCACGAGGGCCGGACAATCACTGTCCGGCCCTCGTGCGTAGGTGGAAGCTGTGTCCGTCCCTCAGTCCTTCCACGCCGAGCGCAGCTTGTAGCGATCTCCCGGGTGGATCAACACGGCGTAACTGATGAGCAGGTCATTTGACCAGGTGCGCCGCCGCAACTGCAGGCAAGGGAGGGAGGTGGAAATGGCCAGCTCCTCGGCCTGTCGTGTGTCTGCCGAAACGGCCTCGACCACGTGTTCGATATCGGTGATCGGCCAGGTTTGGATCAGCACCTGATGGGGCGTGGTGAGCGTGAAGTCGGCGTCCAGATAGTCGGGCACGTGGCGGGGATTGACGTAGCGCAACTCGAGCTGGATGGGCTCGTCGTTTTCGTGGTGAACGATGCGGGTATGGAAGACCTTGCTGCCTCGCTTGACCCCCAGTTGCAACGCGATGTCCTCACTGGCATCGATCGCTTCGGCACGCTGCACCCTGGCCCGATAGTGATGGCCGCGACCGCGGACCTCTTCGGCGATATTGTGGACCTCCATCAGCGAGGATTCCGCCTTGCGTTCGGTGACGAAGGTTCCCGCGCCCGGCTGGCGGGTAAGATAGCCGCGCTGAACCAGTTCGCGGATGGCCTTGTTGGCGGTCATGCGACTGACGTTGAAGTCGAGCGCCAGCTGCTCCTCACCCGGGATGCGATGGTCGGTGGGCCATTCCCCCCGCTGGATCTTGGCCAGGATGTGCTGTTGAATCTCGAGGTAGCGAGGCGCGGGTCGAGCCATGGGCCGTCCTTGGTGAAGATGAAGGGTATCTTTTGCTAGTGTACCGGGACGATCATCGCTTGGCATCGTTGCGCAAGCCGTTGATGCCAGACGTTACCATGCTTCCGTTATATTCGTTTGGCCATTGCCGCTCTTGTTACTCCCCTTGTTTACCGTGAGGTTTTCCCATGTCCGACGCGAGACTCTCCAGTCCAGCGGCGCTTCGCAATCGCGAGCCCATCCACGCGGTGCTGCGTCAGTGCCTGGGACGCCATGCTCGCGTGCTGGAGCTCGCCAGCGGCAGTGGTGAGCACGGACTCTATATGACGCAGTGCCAGCCGGGCTGGCGATGGCAGCCGAGCGACGTTTCCGAGGCGGCGCTGGCGTCCATCGCTGCCTGGCGCGCGCTTGCAGCAGCAGAAGATAGGCAAGGGGAAGCGGAGGGTGACAGGCAAGGCGAAAGCGAAGCGCAACGGGCAGGGCCTTCTGGGCGAGAGCCGGAGCAAGCGACGCAAGGGTGCGGCAATCTGCTGGCGCCGGTACGCCGCGACGTGCTGGAGCCCTGGCCGGATGACACCTTTGACGCCCTGGTGGCGATCAATCTGATCCATATCTCGCCGTGGGAAGTGACGCCTGCGCTGATGGCAAAGTCCCAGGCCCACCTCGAGCCGGGTGGCGTGCTGTTGCTGTACGGCCCTTACCGACGTGGTGGTGAGCATACCGCGCCGTCCAATGCGGCCTTCGACGCCGACTTGAGGCGCCGTGACCCGCGCTGGGGCGTGCGGGACCTGGAGCAGGTGACCGAGGTCGCCGCCGAGCACGGCCTGAGCCGGGAGGCCATCCACGAGCTGCCGGCCAACAATCTGGCGCTGGTGTTCCGTCGGCAGTGATGGCGGAAGCGGATCGACCCGTCTGCGAGCGGCCGGCCTTTGACAGGCCGGCCGTGTCGTTTCAGGCGTTCTTCTTGAGCCAGCGATGGTAGTCCTCGAGCCCCTCGCGGATATCGGTAAATCGCGGCTCGAAGCCCAGATCCGTGCGCGCGCGGGTGATGTCCAGGGGGCTGCCCCGCACCACGAAGGGGCCAGGGCCCAGACGCATGCCGCTGTCATGGCCGAGTAGGTCGGTGACGCTGTCGACGATGTCCTGATGGGCGATCGGCACACCGCAGGAAATGTTGTAGTGGCGGTGAGGCACGCTGTCGGCATCGAACAGCGCCAGGATGCCCCTCGCGGTGTCCTCGACGTGGGTCCAGTCGGTGGTCTGGTCGCGTCCGTTGTCCGGGTGCACATCGCGTAGCCCTTCGAGTGGCCCGAACATCGCCTGGTAGACCGCGTGCATGTGGGACGGGCGCTTGCCGGGGCCATACACGAAGAACAGTCGGGCCTGACGGATATCCATGCCGTAGGTCGCCGTGTACTGGTCGCCGTAGAGCTCGCCGGAAATCTTGGTGGCGCCGTAAAGGTCGGTGGCCTTGTAGGGCATGGTCTCGACCTGGGGGCCGGCGGCGTCGCCGTAGACCGCGCCGGAGCTCATGTTGACCACCTTGTCGATGCCCAGCAGCCGGCAGGTCTCGTAGACGTTCAGGGTGCCCATGGCGTTGATCGACAGGTGCTTGAACGGGCGGGTCTGGAAGCTCGGCCCGGCGATCACCGAGACGCCGTGGATGACCCCTTCCAGCTCGTCGCGATAGCGCAGAAATGTCTCGAACAGGGTGTGGGTGTCGAGCACGTCGACCGCTTCGAAGTGGACGTTGTCACGCACTTCCTCGAGATAGTCGAGCCCCATGCGGTCGACGTGGGGGGCGGCCATATCGCAGATGATGACCTTCTTGCCCTGGCGGGCGAGCAGGGTGGCGACCCAGGAACCGACGTGGCCGAGGCCACCGGTGATCAGTACAGCCATGGCATGACTCCTATTGAGATAAGCCCGCCGGGCAAGGCCCTGAAACCTTGCCCGGTCGTGGCGTTATTTGAGCAAGAGGTTGGGGAGGAACATCACGATGGACGGAAACAGCGTGATCACGATCAGCACCGCCACCAGCGGGATGTAGAACGGCAGGGTGGCCCGCACCAGGGTGTTGAAGGGCAGGTCGGTGATCTTCTGGATGGCGAACAGCACCGTGCCCACCGGTGGCGTGATCAGCCCGATCATCAGGTTGAAGATCATCAGCACGCCGAAGTGCACCGGATCGATGCCGTACTGCACCACCACCGGCACCAGCAGCGGCGTCAGCAGAAACAGCGCCGGCACGGAATCGATGAACAGCCCGATCAGCAGGATGAACAGGCTCAGCAGCAGAAGCAGCAGCATCGGATCGCTGACCGTGGCGAGCAGGAAGTCGGCGACCAGGGCGGTGACCTGGTAGCGCGCCAGGATCCAGCTATAGAGCGCGCTGCCGGCGATGATCAGCAGCAGCACCGAGGTGTCGATGGCGGTGTCACGCAGGATCTGGACGAACTCGCGCAGGGTGATCGAACGGTAGACGCAGAACGAGATGATCATGCAGTAGAGCAGCGCCACCACCGAGGCCTCGGTGGGGGTGAATAGCCCCGACAGAATGCCGACCAGGATGATCACCGGGGTCAGCATGGGCAGCAGGCCCCGCGACAGTGCACGGGTGAATTCGGCCATGGTGGCGCGGGCCCGGGTCGGGTAGCCACGACGATGGGAGATCACCGCCACCATCACCATAAGGCCGGCACCCATGAACAGGCCCGGCAGGATGGAGCCGAGAAAGATCGCGGCGATGGAGGCGTTGGCCAGGGCGCCATAGATGACCGCCGGAATGCTGGGCGGGATAATCGGCCCGATGGTGGCGGAACTGGCGGTGACCGCGGCGCTGAAGTCGGTGGGAAAGCCATCGTCTTCCATGGCCTTTATCTCCACCGCGCCAAGCCCGCCAGCATCGGCCACCGCTGAGCCCGACATGCCGGCAAACAGCATGCTCGCCAGCACGTTGACGTGGCCGAGCCCGCCCTTGAGGTGACCCACGGCGCAGCGCGCCACGTCGAACACCCGATCAGAGATGCCGGCGGAGTTCATCAGCCGGCCGATCAGCAGAAAGGCGGGAATCGCCAGCAGGGTGAAGCTGTTGACGCCGTACAGGGTGCGCTGGGCGATCATCTCCAGCGGGATCTCGGCGAAGCCACGGGTGTAGGCCAGCACCGCCGCCGATGAGGCGATCATCGCAAAGGCGACCGGCACCCCCAGCATCAGCAGCACGATCAGGCCGACGAACATGATGGCAAAGATTTCCATGGTGTCTTACTCCTTGGGTTCGTCAGGCAAGGTGGAAGGCTTGCCGCGCAGACGAACGACGAGGTCCTCCACCAGCAGCAGTGCCATCAGGCCGGCAGCGACCAGCTGCATCAGGTACAGGTAGGAAAAGCTCATGTCGAAGGTGCTGGCGAAGATGCCGGCGGTGCGCTCCATCATGTTGAAGGCGCCCCCCATGATCATCAGAAGCACCAGGATGCTGATGGCGTCGGCGGCGACCGCCGCCCAGCGCTGGGCGCCCGCTGGCAGCAGGTCGGTGACGACGGTGATGCGGATGTGTTCCTGGTAGCGCAGCGCCAGCACCGAACCGAGAAAGATCTCCGCCAGGAACAGATAGCGGGAAACCTCGTCGGTCCAGGGCACCGCGACGCCGAGGGCATAGCGTGCGATTACCTGAATGGCCATGACCAGCAGCATCAGGCCGAAGGCACCGACTACCACGGTGGTCAACAACCACCAGAAAGCACCCAGTGCCCGGGACAGGGTAGGAGATGAGGTCATCGGACACTCCGTTGCCCCCGCCGGGTGGCGGGGACTTGACTCAAGGGAGGGAGGCCTCGGTCGGCGAGGCCCCGTGGGACGGTCAGATGCTGTGCCAACCCTCGAGGCAACAACGCCTTCGGGGTTAGCGCCGCCTCGGACTTACTGGATCAGTGACAGCACATAGTCACGAACGGCCGGGTCGTAGTCCTGGGCGATCTCTTCCACGGCGGGGCGCGCGGCCTGGCGGAAGGCGGCGACATCGGGCTCGACCACCTCCATGCCTTCTTCCTTGAGTTTTTCAAACAGCTCCGCCTGACCATCGCTGACCAGTTGATCGCCCCAGGTGGTGGCGTCGTCGATGGCGGACAGGACGATGTCACGGTGTTCGTCGGACAGTTCCTGATAGACGTCTTCGTTCATCAGCCAGTGGAAGAACGAGTAGACGTGCTCGGTGCGGCTGACATAGTCCTGCACCTCGAACAGCTTGCCGGCGTAGATGTTGTCCACCGGGTTTTCCTGCATGTCGATGACGCCGGTCTGCAGCGAGGTGTAGACCTCCGGCCAGGCGATCGGGCTCGGCAGTGCGCCGATCTCGCCCCATACCGCGACCCAGGGCGCGATCTCCGGCACGCGCATGCGCACCTCGCTGACGTCCTCCGGGGTCTTGACCGGGGTCTTTGAGGTCAGGTTGCGGGGGTTGCGTGCCGACAGGCCCACCAGGCGCATGTTGCCCTTGGCGATCAGGCTCTGATTCAGCGCCTCGCCGATCTCGCCTTCGTAGATCTTGCGCGCCTGGTCACTGGAGTCGTAGACGAAGGGCAGGTCGGCGGCGGCAAACTCGGGGGCATACAGGGTCATCGGCATGGAGCCACCGAGGGCGATGGCGTACTCGCCGTAGCTGGCGCCTTCCAGGTGGTCGCGCTCGCCACCGACCTCGGTGCCAAGCAGGGTCACCGTCAGCTCGCCATCGGACTCGCTCTCGATGGTGTCCTTGAGGCGCTCGCCGATCTTGAACATGGCGTGGGACGGGTCGGTGTGGATGGCGATGGCCAGGTCTTCGGCGGCGGCGGTGCCAGCGGCGCCGAGCGAGATGGCGGTGACCAGGGCAAGGGGGGTGAGGCTGCGTGCGTTCATTGTCGTTGTCTCCTCGGGGCGTATCGTCCGACGACGCTATTGCGTCGAGGCGTAGTCGAAAGGTAGCCGACATTGCATGGGTAGCGCTACCATTAAGATGGTAGCGCTACCCATACTTTGGTCTTGGGTTACACTGTGGCCAAAGGAATCTTCGAGGAAGGACGCCAATGGACAGCCAGGAAATTCGCTCACGCAAGCGCCACCGGGGCAAGGGCCGAGTGACCCTGGCCGACGTGGCCCGGCAGGCGGGGGTCGCGCCGATCACCGTATCGCGGGCGCTGAATACGCCGGGGCGAGTCTCCGCCGAGGTCAAGCAGCGTGTCGACGCGGCGGTGGAGGCGCTTGGCTATGTGCCCAACCTGATCGCCGGGGGGCTTGCCGCAGCGGGCACCCGCGTGATCCCGGTGATCGTGCCGTCGCTGGCGATCCTGACCTTTATCGAGGTCATCGATGCCATCCAGAAGCGACTGGAGGCGGCGGGGTACCAGATGCTGCTGGCCACCACCGACTGGGATCTGGACCGCGAGGCCAGTCTGGTCGATACGGTGCTCGGCTACTCGCCGTCCGGGGTGATCCTGACCGGTCTGCGCCACCGGCCCCGGGTGATCTCGCGACTCAGGGACTGGGGACGCCCGGTGGTAGAGATCATGGAAGTGGGCGACGACCCCATCGACATGAACGTGGGGGTGGACGGCGTCGCCCTGGGTCACGCTATGGCGTCCCATCTGATCGGGCAGGGCTATCGGCGTATCGCCTTCGTCGGCTCGCACCTGGGGCATGACTACCGGGCGGCACAGCGCCTGGAGGGCCACCAGCGAGCGCTGGAGGAGGCGGGCGCGGCCTGTGGCGGGGTGCTGGAGTACCACGAGCCGGCGTCCTACGAGGTCGGGGTGCGGGCGCTGGAGGATGTGATGGCGATGACACCGCGACCGGACGCCATCCACTGCTCCAACGATATCGTCGCCAGCGGCGTGCTGCTGGCGGCAAGCCGCCAGGGCATCAGGATTCCCGAGGAGCTGGCGGTGGGGGGCTATCTGGGGTTGCCGCTGGCGGAGCACCTGACGCCGAAGCTGACCACCCTGGCGGTGGCCCGTAGCGAGATGGGCACCCAGGCGGCGGAACTGCTGCTCGAGCGTCTGTCCGGCAAGACCCCGGAACGGCCGATCCGGGATCTGGGATTCACCCTGGTGAAGGGCGGCAGCACCTGAGCATCAGCAGGTCCTGGCGAGGCCTGTACCACCGGTGAAATGAGGGAGCAAATCGGGCGATCATTCTTCCGGGATAACGCCCGGTTCACGATACTTGACGCCTTCGTTCTGGCGCTCCTGTTCGGTCTTGTGCTCATCCACCGGGGGAACGCCCCAGACCGTCTCCTTGTGTCCGTCATCGTAGGTGTAGGTGGTGCAGCCGGCGAGGCTTGCCAGCAGCAGGGCGGCGATCATGGCGGCGATCATGGCGCGGCTCGGCAGGCCGATCCTTGCTTGGTGCAGGAAGGCGCGAAGGCCGGGGCGGGCAACGACAGGCAGGCGAAGGGACATGAAGGCTCCGGATGTCAGGGTACGGTGAAGCTGCAAAGGAGTCGCCGATGAAGCGGTCCATCGCCAGTATGGCGCTGTGGCAGCAAAGAAAAAACCGCGGATCCTGGTGACAGCATCCGCGGCTCGCTGGTTGGCGCTAAACCGGCCTTCTCGCCTCCGGCGTCAGGACGATAGCCACAGGGGCACGTAGACCACCAGCAAAAGCACGCCGATCAGCCCCAGCAGGTAGGGCAGGATGGCACGGGTGATACGCTCGAGCGGCAGCTGGGTCACCGAAGAGGCCACGTACAGGTTGATCGCCACCGGCGGGGTGATCATGCCGATCGCCAGCCCCACCACGATGATCAGGCCAAAGTGCACCGGGTCGATGCCGAGCTGGGTCACCAGCGGCAGCAATACCGGGGTCAGGATGATCAGGGCGCTGGCGGTCTCGATGAACACCCCGGTCAGCAGGATCACCGCCACCACCAGCAGCAGGATGACGTAGGGATCGGTGGACAGCGACAGCACCGACTGGGCGATCTGGGCCGGCACCTGGGCGCTGGACAAAGTCCAGCTCAGCACCGCCGAGGTGGCGATCACCAGCATGATCACCGAGGTGGTGATCGCCGAGCGGATCATCACGGCGTAGACGTCCCGATAGGTCAGGTCGCGATAGACGAACAGCGACACCAGCAGGGCGTAGACCACCGCCACCACCGCCGCCTCGCTGGGGGTGAAGACCCCCGAGAAGATCCCGCCGAGGATGATGACCGGCGTCATCAGCCCCCAGCTTGCTGCACGCAGGGTCCGCCAGATGGTCGCCAGCGACAGCGGGCTGCCGTGGGGGTACTGGCGGCGGTGGGCCTGGACCAAGGCGATGGCACCGAGGCCAAGACCCATGGCCAGCCCCGGCAGAAAGCCGGCCAGAAACAGGTCCGACACCGACTCCTGGGCGATGACCGCGTAGATGATCATCGGCACCGAGGGTGGGATCACCACGCCGATGGTGCCGCTGGCGGCGATCAGGCTGGCGGCGGAGGCCGGGTCATAGCCCTTGCGCTTGAGTTCCGGCACCAGGCTCGAGCCCACCGCAGCGGTGGTGGCCGCACCGGAGCCGGAGATGGCGGCAAAGAACATCCCGGCCAGTACCGACACCAGCGAAAGCCCGCCCTTGAGAAAGCCGAACAGGCTGTCGGCGAAGTCGACCAGCTTGCGGCTGACCGCGCCCTGGGCCATGAGGTCGCCGGTGAGGATAAACATCGGCACTGCGACCAGGGCGAAGGTGTTGATGCCCTGGAACATCTGCTGGGGCACTACCGCGAGCGGTGTGCCCTGGACTACCAGCGTCGCCAGGGTGCTGGCGCCGATGGTGAAGGCGATGGGCACGCCGATCAGCATCAGCACCACGAAGGAGATGAACAGCAACAGCATCACGTCACCTCCTGCGGGCTCGCCGGCGTCTGGCCGGTGAGCTCTCGCACGATCGCCACCAGGGTGGTGAAGGCCATCAAGGCGCCCGCCAGCGGCATCACCGCGTAGATCCATGTCATCGACAGGCGCAGTGACGCCGACTTCTGGAAACTCTGCAACTGCATGTAGTTCCAGCCGATGACGATCAGCGCCAGCAGAAAGGCCAGCACCACCAGGTGGGCGATGATCCTGGCGATTCGTCCGCCGAGGCCGGGCAGGGTGTCGACCACGAAGGTCACGGCGATATGACGGCCGGCGCGGTAGGCCAGGGTGGCGGCCAGGAAGGTGATCCAGACCAGCAGAAAGCGTGCGACCTCTTCGGTCCAGCCCACCGCGGTGAAGGCCACCCGGGAGATGATCTGCAGGGAGATGACGCCGATCAACGCCGCCATGGCGGCGAACACCACCGGGCGTGTCACGGCGTCGAGTCCCCGCTCAAGGCGTTCGAGCAGGGACAGCACTTACTTGGACTCCCCGGCCTTCAGCGCTTCCTGGATGCGCGGCAGGTAGTCGCCGAACTGCTCGCCGTAGGTCTCGTAGACCGGAGCGACGGCGTCCTGGAAGGCGGCGATGTCGGGAGACTCCTCGATCTGCATGCCGGCTTCCTTGAGTTCGGCAAGCTGCTGTTCGGCCATGGCGGCGTTCTGCTCGCGCTCGTACTCGGCGGCTTCCTGGGCGGCGGCCTCGACGACCTCCTGGGCGGCCTCGGGCAGCTTCTGCCAGGACGGCATACCCATGACGAAGATCGCCGGGGCGTAGGTGTGGCGCGACAGCGTCATGTAGTCCTGGGTCTCGTTGAGCTTGAACGAGTGGATCACGTTGATCGGGTTTTCCTGGCCATCGATGGTGCCCTGCTGCATGGCGGTCAGCGCCTCGGTCCAGGCCATCGGCACGGCATTGGCGCCGAGTTCGCGGAAGGTGTCGACGTAGACCGGGTTTTCCATGACCCGGATGCGCAGGCCGTCGATGTCCTCGGGGCTTGCCACCGGGCGCTCGGAGTTGGTCAGGTTGCGGAAACCGCGCTCGGCGTAGGCCAGGCCCTTGAGGTTGACGTCGGCCAGCCTGTCGAGCAGTTCCTGGCCGATGGGGCCGTCGAGTACCGAGTAGGCCTCCTCGGGCGAGGCGAACAGGAACGGCAGTTCGAACACCGCCATGGGCTCGACGAAGTTGGCCACCGGGCCGTTGGTGATCACGCCCATGTCGACGGTGCCGATCTGCATGCCCTCGAGCAGGGTGCGCTCATCACCCAGGGTGGCGTTGGGGAAGATCTCGACGTCGACCTTGCCGTCGGTACGGGCTTCGACCAGTTCCTCGAACTTGGTAGCGGCGATATGGAAGCCGTCCTGCTCGTTGACCACGTGGGCCAGGCGCAGCTTGACCGGGTCCATGTCGGCGAAGTCGTTGGCCTGGGCGGCGGACGTGGCAAGCGCAGTGGACAGAGCGATGCCGGCGGCCAGGGTGGTCAGGGCAAGGGGGCGGGGCGCGATGTGGCGTGTCATGGGGGTTCCTTGGTGGTGTTCAGCGAAATGGCGTCTTCTCGGCGGGCCGTCACTTTACGATGGTAGCCGCCTAGCGCCTTGTTTTTGTTGAGAGGTTGGAGTGATCTAGCAGCCACGATCATGCCGGAAGCGGCGCCACGCGGTCAATTCGGCTGGGTTGAGGGGGAAGAGCAAAGGATCAGAGCAGGGGGATCACCCTGTGTCGTGCTGTCGGGAACCGCCATGCGGGGAAGGGTTTCAGGCTAGGCGCTGTTCGAAAAGTCGACGAGCGAAGGTTAGACAAGGCAAAAATTGGTGAGAAAGCGCAGTTTACGGGGTGTAAATGAGCATTTTGACCGGGCTGGCGCACCAGCCGATTTTTAACGCCGTATTACCGAGCGCAGGCACTTTTCAGACAAGCCCTAGCCTACTCGCGGAAGAGATCTGCGTGGCTACCTGTCCGGGCCAATTGCAGTTGGTCATCCACGACGCGATACAGCAACAACCAATCGGGCTCGATATGGGCATCTCGGTAACCCTTCCAGTTTCCCTGCAATGCATGATCCTGGTAGGTATCCGGCAAGGGCGCTTGCTCAAGCAGCAGGCCCAGCAGTCGGCGTAGCTTGTCCATGTCCTTGCCGCGCTTCTGGACCCGCTTTACGTCTCGCTTGAACTGGCTCGAGCGAACTGGGGTCAGCATTAGATGCCTAGATCGTCGAACAGCGCATCCGCACTATCGAAGCGCTTGCCCTGTCCGGCTTCCAGCTCTTTCAGCGCCTTGGTCGTGGTGGCGCTTGGTACCTGCACCGCAAACGGCAGGCGCTTTTCGTCGGCGATCCGCAGCATCAGCAGGCGGATGGCGTCGGACACGGTCAGGCCCATGGCATCGAGGGCGGCGGTGGCGCGCTCTTTGGTCTCGCTGTCGATGCGAGCTCGGACCACGGTATCGGTACCCATGATTGTCTCCTTCTCATTGGTAGCCACTATGTAGCTACATTGTGGCCTGGCCCTGGCAACTTGTCATCAAGGAAGGAGGAGGACCCGCTGTGCTTGTCCTGTAAGTGATCGAAGTGAAGTTTGTGAAGTGGTTCACGCTCGCCAGAATTATCCCTGACCTTTTCACCGTCCGGTAACAAGGCGTGGACAGCTCGTGTCGAGGGATGCGGCGCGTCCTTGCGACGCCCCGCATCATCGGTGGGTGGGGCGACTACAGGTGATCGGGGTTATGTAGCTCGCGCTCATCGCCGGGGGGCGGCGTCCACTGGTAGATCCAGGTCTCCGACAGCGGCTTGCCTTCGCTATCGCGCAGATACAGGCGCAGATTGATCGGCTCGGTGCCCTCGTCCGGTGGCACCACATCGAACATGGCCCGGTAGCCCTGGATGGCGTCCAGCGGTCGGGCCGAGGTGATCTCGATGCGCCCGGCGCTGGTCTCGATGACCGGCTCTACCTCGACCTCGCTTGCGCCATCGAAGGGGAAGAGGCCGCCGCGGAAGTCCACCGCGAAGCGCCAGCTGAAGTACTCGCGACGTTGGCCGACGACGCCACCCAGTCCGGTACGGGTCGCCACGCAGCGCGACAGGCTGGGTTGCTGTGGCGGCAGGTCGTACCAGCTCAGACGATAGGCGTAGCGCAGCTCCTGGCCGGCCTCCACCGGAGTCTTGGGTTGCCAGTAGGCCACGATATTGTCGAAGGTCTCGTCCTTGGCAGGCAGCTCCACCAGATCCACGCTGCCTTCGCCCCATCCCTCGGTAGGTTCGACCCACACGCTGGGTCGGCGATCGTAGTAGACGCCATCGTCCTGGTAGTGGTCGAAGTCGTGGTCGCGCTGGGCCAGGCCGAAGCCCTGAACATTGGTGGCGGAATAGGCGTTGTAGCGAAGCTGGGGTGGGTTCACCAGCGGGCGCCACAGCCATTCGCCGCTTTCGGTGTGGATCGACAGCCCATCCGAGTCATGGATCTCCGGGCGCCAGTCATAGTTGACGTCACGATCGTTCTCGCCGACCAGGTACATGCTGGTCAGTGGCGCGATGCCCAGACGCTCGATCGTCTTGCGCGGATAGAGGGTGGCGGCCACGTCCATGACCACGCCTTCGACGTCGCGACGAATATCGAAGCGGTAGGCCCCGGTGGTGCTCTCCGACTCGAGCAGGGCGTAGACGATGACCTTGTCTTCACCCTCGGGCTGTTCCAGCCAGAAGCGGGTGAAGTCGGGGAATTCCTCGGGTTCGCTGCCGGCGGTGTCGATGGCCAGGCCCCTGGCCGACATGCCGTACTGCATGCTCTGACTGACCGCACGGAAGTAGCTGGCGCCCAGGAAGGAGGCGATATCGCGCTTGGGGTCCTGATGATGGTGCAGGCGGAAGCCGGCGAAGCCGAGGCGTTCGGACAGCGTATCGGTATCGACCACGCTATCCCCATCGCCGTTGGAAAAGTTGAATAGCGCCGGGTCGTAGGCCAGTTCCTGAGCCTGTCCCTGGCTGACCTGGTAGATCCTGACCGGGGTGGTGAAGCCACGACCCAGGTGAAACAGCTGGGCCGTATAGGGCGCGTCGCTGTTGCTCCACAGGGCGTGGTCGGCGCGGTAGCCGATGGCCTGGTAGTCGTCCCAGGAAAGGGACTTGAGCTGGTCGGGCAGTTCGCCTTCGTGATCCTGGTGAGGTTGCCCCGACAGATGGCGGGCGAAGCCTTTCAGCCAGGCGTAGTCGAAGGAGACCTTTTCTCCGGTGGTCGTGAGCCGCTGGTCCAGCGCGGCCAGCAGCGGGGAGATTGGCAGGGCGTAGGCGCTGAGGGCGGTGGCCGCCTTGAGGAAGTCACGTCGCTGCATTTCCATCATCCTTGTGGGTCGAGCATGTCGGGTGTCGGGCGACTGCCTGGGTAAGCAGTCGCTACGCCTGGTCGAGCACGTCGAAGGGTACGACTGCCCGAATCAGCAAAGGTTCAGGGAATGTGCATGAAGGGTCGCAATATTGTTAACAGGCTAACAAAGTGCTAGTCTACGCGGCCGGTCGACGGGGGACGCCTTCGTCAAATACCGAGCGGCCCGTCACGTGAGCCCGTCAAGCCAGCCCGTCGTGTAACCAAGAGGAATACCATGACCCCCGACCAGCGCTTCAGGTGGATCGTTCGCCTGGCCTTGGGCATGTTCGTCCTGATGTTTGCCTATTTTGTGGTGGCAGATACCTACATGCCGATGACCCCGGAGGCGCGGGTCATGCGCCCGGTGGTGCGTATCGCCCCGGAAGTCAGCGGCCCCGTCGAGCGGGTCCACGTCAGCAATAACGACCATGTCGAGGCGGGTGATCCGCTGTTTCGTATCGACCCCGCGCCCTTCGAGCTGGCGCTTGAGCAGGCGCGACTGGAACTGGAGGCAGCGCGTCAGCAGAACGCGACCCTGAGCGCCAGCATCGACTCTGCCCGCGCCGCCCTCGAAGCGGCTCGCGCCAGGGCCCAGGAAAGCGCCCAGGAGCGCCGGCGAGGCGAGCGCTTGATCAGCCAGAACAGCATCTCGCGCCAGCGCCTTGATGGCCTGGTAGCCACCGACCGTCAGGCCCAGGCCGAGGTCAAGTCCGCCGAGGCGGAAGTGGCGCGCCTGGAGGCCGAACTGGGTGCCGAGGGGGAGGCCAACTTGCGTTTGCGTCAGGCCCGCAACGCCCTGGAGCAGGCCGAGCTCGATCTCGACCACACCTTGGTGCGGGCCCAGCATTCCGGCACGCTGAGCAACCTGCAACTCGAGGTGGGTGACTACGCCACCCAGGGACAGCCAGCGCTGGCGCTGATCACCGATGAGGTCGAACTGATCGCGGACTTCCGCGAGAAGAGCCTGCGCAAGGTCGCCGCCGGCGACGAGGCCCGTGTGGTGTTCGACGCCATGCCCGGCGAGGTCTTTGCCGCCCGGGTCGAGAAGCGCGACGCCGGGGTCTACGACGGACAGATCAGCGCCGACGGTAACCTGGCCGACATCCCCACCACCGACCGCTGGCTGCGCGACGCCCAGCGCCTTCGCCTGCACCTTTCGCTGGCCGGGGACGCACCGACGAGTCTGCCCACCGGCTCCCGCGCCACGGTGCAGCTGTTTCCCGGGGAGCATCCGCTGGCCCACCCGCTGGGGGCGCTGCAGATTCGGCTGATGTCCTGGCTGCATTATGTTTACTAAGCGGCCACGGGCGTCGTCTATTAAGCAGCCACCGGCGTCGTCAGGGCAGCAGCAACCGAAGGCCTCGAAGCTCAGCGACAACGGCCTGCGCCAGTGTCTGCGTATCGCGGTGGGGGCCTGGCTCGGCTTTCTGATCAGCCAGCTGATGCACTGGAACTATGGTGTCTTCTTCACCGTCTTTCCGATGTTTCTGCTGGGGATCATTCCGGTGTTCAACGCCCATGTGGTGCGCCAGTTCCTGGGTAACGCCTGCCTCAATGTGGTCGAGATCAGCCTGGTGGTGGGGTTGACCCAGCATCTGCCGGTGGTGATGACGGGACTGGTGTTCCTGATGTTCCTGGGACGCTTCACGCTGATGGCCAGGGGGCCGTTGTTCGTGTTCGGCGCCAACGGCGTGCTGACCCTGAGCATCATGCTGCATTTTGCCAGCTACCCCGACCTCGACCTGTTCGATCTGCTGGCCAGCAACACCGTGGCGAGTTTTCTGGCGGTGGCCATCGCCGCCCTGATGCACTGGCTGTTTCCCGATGTCACGCCGCGACAGCCGCCGCCACGTCAGGCCAAGACGGCGGCGCTGAAGCGCCATCAGGCGTTGATCGGGGCGCTGACCGCGACCCTGTCCTTTCTGGTGTTTCAATTGCTCGATCTGCGCGACTCCCTGTCCGCGCAGATGGCGACTATCCTGATCCTGTTTGCCCTCGGCTACCATGGCGCCCGGATGTCCGCCTGGCGTCGTGCCATCGGCACTCTGTTGGGCTGTAACCTGGCACTGGTGCTGCAACTGGTGCTGTTCACCAAGAGCGACCATCTGCTGCTGGTGCTGCTGGCCTATGCCATCGGTCTTTTGCTGTTCGCACGGGAGCACGTCATCGAGAACGCCGGCTCCGGCATCGGCTTCGGCGGGCTGACAACCCTGGGTATCCTGTTTGGCCAGTACCTGAGACCCGATCAGGATCTGGTCGTCGACGCCGTCTATCGGTTCAGCTCGATGTGCGTGGCACTGCTGGCCACCCTGGCGGTGATGGCGGTACTGCATCGGTTGCTGGATCTATGGCCTGCGGTCTCGAGCCGGGAAGCACCGCACACGAGCTGAGTTTTCTTATGCTGCTTGCAATAGAGAAGGGGGCCGTGTCAGCACGGCCCCCTTTTTTAGCTACTTTACCTACCCGCCTGATCTGGCGATTTTGGGCAGCTCTCTGGTGAAGCTTTGTGGCCCAGCGTCGTGGCTCTGATCGCCGACCCCTGGGCCCTTGTCCGAAAAATTGCCTAGCCGCCCTGGGGCAGCGGGATGGTCACCAGTCCGTAGGAGTGGACTTCGGCACTGCCCGGATAGGCATCGACCACGCTCAGGCTGCCGTCATCGTGCTGGATCTCGAACACCCAGGTCTTGCCGGTGTTGCCGCTGATGATGTTGACGTAGTTGCCGTCGGCGCTTAGGTCCATGTCGGCGAAATACTCGTTGTAATCCTCGGCGCGGTAGGCGGCTTCTTCCAGCAGAGCGATGCTGCCGTCCTCGGGATCGACGCTGAAGGTCGACAGGCTCGAGGTATGGGAGTTGGTGGTCCAGGCGTACTTGCCGTCCTCCGAGGTGGTGACCCAGCAGGCGGCCTGCTCGCCACCCCAGATGTCGTCGCCGGTCATCACATCCGCCGACACCAGGGTCAGCTTGCCGTTCTCGTCGATGTCGTAGGACGACATGGAGCCGGTCTGGCCCTCGTATTCCTGCAGGAAGGGATACTTGGCCTTCGATTCCTCGGAGGACGGGTGGAACTGGTAGCCCTGGGTGATATAGCGGGTTTCGGTCACCAGCAGGGTGCTGTGGCCGTCCGGGCGAGTGACCAGCTTGGTGCCGATGGGCAGGGCGAAGAAGCGCTCCTCGCTCAGGTGCGGCGACTCGAGGCTCGAGATCGGCTCCTGCGATAGGAGGCCTTCGTCGTCCACCGCATAGACATGCACCATGCCGGTAAGAAAGCCGACAAGCGTCAGGTACTTGCCGTCCTCGGTGAACTCCATGCTGACCGGAGAATCATCCAGCGGCCGAACGGAGTCGGGGATCTCGGTCAGGTTGCCATCGCCATCGATGGTAAAGCCCTTGATCACCCCCGGCTCATCGTTGGCACCATCGGTGCTGGCGACATAGACGATGTCGCCATGGCCGTCGATGGCCTTGGGTTTGGCACCGCCGGCATCCACCACATTGTTGAGCGTCAGCGTCAGGTCATCTTCGACGTGAAGCGACGACAGGGTGCCGTCGCCGACGTTGGCCACCAGCACGTTGCGGTTGTCTGCCGAACGCCACACGCCGTAGGCCGAACCGAGCGGGTCGAGGCCGCCATCCATGCCGTTGCCCGTGCCGCCGGTGGTGTACTCGCCGACCTTTTCCAGGGTGCCATCGTCAAACTGGCGCCAGGCGATCAGCGAGTTCTCGTCGGCGTTGTTGGTGGCGACGTAGACACCACCCGTCACGTCCTTGGCCATGGCAGGCAGGGAAACCGAAAGCAGGACGAGGCCCATCAAGACTGGATTTTTCATAGCGTACCTTGGTCAGTTTTTGCTTTTCTTGTGCCGCGATGCCGGCAGATCCAGGCATTCAGGCTAGTCGTGGTTTACGTAGGTGCTCGCCGGTGAGTCCTTACACCACCCTGGGCAAGGAGCCCAGGTCAGCTGGCTCGCGCCATGGCCTCGACGGCGTCGCCGGGATCAGCGTGCACGTCATTCAATTGCCATCGTTGAAGTTGCCGGAGTGAGAGCATCTAGCAGAAACTGTGCTTTAAAGAATCGTTGTTGAGATAAAGCTTAGGCAAGATTGCGCCGCAATGATGCAGGTGACTGTCGTCAAACGCGCGTGCAACAATCGTATTTTCTGCTGGCAAGCCAGGCTGCTGGTATTCACGACGAGCCAAGGTGTCCATCAAGGGATTCGCCAGTGCAACGAGACGGTGCGCAGTTCGGCGACGGTGTGCGACGCTCGAGACGCTGTAGAATGTCGCGAGGGGCCTGAAGGCGCTGCGGTTGGGTGATCCGAGGAAGCGAGCTCGCAAAGGAGTAGTTGGCATGACGAAAACGAGCGACCGGTCGCCGTCGGGGCGCGTCACCATCACCGACGTGGCGCGCGAGGCCAGGGTGTCGATCGCGGCGGTGTCACGCGCCATGAATCCCAACGGCAGCAGCTCCCCCGAGATGCGCAGCAGAATCCTCGCGGTGGCAGACAGTCTTGGCTACAAGCCGAACCGCCTGGCGCGTGGCATCAAGTCGCGCTCCAGCCTGATCGGCATCCTCGTCACCAACTTCGAGAACCCTGCCTATCTCGCCATTCTCAGCGAGTTTTCTTCCGCCATTCAGCGCTACAACTGCCACACCTTGTTGATCAACGTGAATACCGCCAAGAGCATCGAGGAGGCCGTCTCCCTGGTGATGGAGTATCACGTGGATGCGCTGATCGTGACGTCCGCCTCGGTGCCTGCCGAACTGGTCGAAGCCTGCGAGCAGCACAGGACCCCGGTGGCGGTCTTCGGGCGCGATGCGCCGGATTCCGGCGCTCTGGTGGTGACCTGTGATGACGAGGAGATGGGGCGGATGGCGGCCGATCACCTCCTGGACAGCGGCTATTGTCGGCCGGCCTATGTCGGGGCCTCTTCCAACGAGCAGGCCACCCAGGATCGCCTGCGTGGTTTCTCGCAGCGACTCGAGCAGCGTGGACAGCGTCTGCATGGCCATGCCGAAGGCCTGAGGCACAGTTACGAGGCAGGCTACACGGCCACCTGCGAGCTGCTGAACAGTACCCCCGGTATGCCCGACAGCATCTTCTACTTCGATGACATCATGGCCTGTGGTGGGCTGGATGCGATCCGCCATGACTTTTCGTTAAGGGTCCCCGACGACGTCGGCGTGGTCGGCATCGATGATATTCAGTTTGCCTCCAGTCGGTCATTTGACCTGACGACCATTCGCCAGCCGTTCAGTGACATGGTGGAACGGACGGTGGCGGGGCTTTTCGAGCGTGTGCAGCGGCCCGCCGTGTCAGCCGATCGCGTCCTGCTGCCCTGTCATATTGTCCAGCGCAGCACGACCCGTCGCATCACCTGAGGATGCCGTCTTTACGGGTTGTCCGTGGGCAGGCGGGATGGCTGATTGAGTGTGCGTCGATGACTTGATTAGTTGGCGATATCTCTGAGTTAGGTCTTAGTTTTTTCACTTCTGGTAGTTGCAGTCAATCCCGTCATTTCTTGAACTCTCCTTTTTGCCGCCACTGAGCAGAGCGGTGTCTCGGCGGTGAGCCCTCAGCCTGTACGCAATGGGGGATCGCGCCGAATCATGTGGCGTCGAGGGGAGGGTGTTGCACGCTCCGCATCGACGATATTGGTGTCCTTGTGTCTGGGTATCGCCTATCCAGGTGTAAATGTAACCGCAATATTCTTCGAAGAGATTTCTTTGTTATGTAAGAGATCGCTTGGTCTGGTCCGTATTAATCGAGGATAAACGAGGCGATACGATGAGTTTTTCATGAATTAATCCTTGGTATAAATCGCGATGAAAACGTTTTCAAAAGCGTTTTTGATGCGCTAGCCTCGGTCGACATGAAGGAGGGCGCCGATACCAGTTCCATCGATACCAGGTGTCGTCCACTCCAAGCTCCAAGGCTCGAGTGTCTGCCATTCAGCATCGATAAAGTTAATCGATAAGGTTGATCGATAAAGTTAGTCGATAGCGGCGCTCGATAAAGGCTTTCGGTAAAGGTTCTTGAAAAGGTTCAACACATGACACAGCGACCGATGTCCGACGCCTGCGATACCTCGACCCAATCTTCCTTGCCGACGTCAGGGCAAGCCTCACCACAGGCATCCGGCGAAGCCGAGGCAGCCCGTCCGCTGCGGCTGGCGATGATCGGTGGTGGCGTTGCCTCATTTATCGGTCAGGTTCACCGGGCGGCGGCGCAGATGGATGGGCGCTACCAGCTGGTGGCAGCGGCGCTGTCGTCGAAGGCCGACCGTTCGCTACAACAGGCACGTCAGCTGGGCGTTGCGCGTGGCTATGGCGACGGCGAGACGCTGTTGCGCGAGGAAGCCGCCCGAGAGGACGGCGCCGAGGTTGTCGCCATCCTGACCCCCAATGACTCGCACTTTGCGCTGGCCAGGCTGGCGCTGGAACTGAGCTTTCACGTGGTGTGTGAAAAGCCGCTGACCAACAGCCTGGCGCAAGCGCGGGCACTCGAAGCCTTGGCGAAACGAGGCGAGCGATGCTTCTGTGTGGCCTACGGCTACACCGGCTACCCCATGGTGCGTCAGGCCAGGGCCATGATCGAGGCGGGGGAACTGGGCGAGATTCGACAGCTCCAGTGCGACTACGTCCAGGGTCACCTGGCCAGGATGAGCGATGCCGAAGTGGCGGGAGAAGACTGGCATATGCAAGCCGCCGTCGCGGGCGAATCGTTGATCCTGGGTGACATCGCCACCCATGCCTTCCACATGCTCGAGTACGTTTCGGGGCTCAGTACCCGTGAAGTCAGCGCCGATGTGGTCGCCGTGGTGCCCGAGCGCACGGCCCATGACAACGCCAACCTGATGTTGCGTTACACCAATGGCGCCAGGGGCATGATGTGGATCACCCAGGCGGCTGCCGGCGCCGAGCATGGCCTTTGCTTTCGTGTTTTCGGCAGCAAGGGCGGCCTCGAGTGGCACCAGGAAAATCCCGACAAGCTGCTGTTCCGACGTCTGGACGACGCCCCCCAATGGTTGTCCAAGGGCGCGCCAGGACTGCACCCGGCCTCCCGGCGGGTATCGAGTGTGGCCTTTGGTCACCCGGAGGGCTACCGAGAAGCCTTTGCCAGCCTGTACAGCGACCTGTTCGAGGTGATTGATGCCGCGCGTCATGGGACCAGAGCCGACCCCCTGGCGTACTGGTATCCGGACCTCCGTGCGGGGGTGCGCGGGGTGGAGTTCGTGGCGACAGCCTTGGCATCGACCAATGCCAATGGGGAGTGGGTGGCGATGCCAGCAACATCCCCCTAGGCATTTGGCTTCGATACCCCATCAGTGGCTGGATGGAACGCCTGTCCGAATGGTGGGGCGGTGTTGACACAACAATAACCGGCAGGACGGCCAGGTGGTGAGGCTGAAGTGCGGCTCAGGAGAACCCCATGCACGCGAAAAATGTGGATGATCTGCGCAGTAATCGCTGGTTCAAGCGGGATGATCTTCGTTCATTCGGACATCGTTCCCGAGTGAAGCAGATGGGCTATTGGGATGAGGAGTTCGTCGGCAAGCCGGTGATCGCCATCATCAATACCTGGAATGATCTCAATACCTGCCACTCCCACTTTCCCGAGCGGGTCAAGGATATCAAGCGCGGGATCACCGCCGCCGGGGGCTTTGCGGTGGAATTGCCGGCGATGTCGTTGGGCGAACAGTTGATGAAGCCCAGCGCCATGATGTATCGCAACATGCTGGCCATGGAAGTGGAAGAGCTCTTGAGAAGCTACCCGGTGGATGGTGCCGTGGTCATGGGCGGTTGTGACAAGACCACCCCTGGCGTGCTGATGGGCGCCATTTCGATGAATCTGCCGACCATCTACGTACCGGCCGGTGCCATGCTGCGTGGCAACTTTCGTGGGCAGGTGCTGGGTAGCGGTACCGATGTCTGGAAGTACTGGGACGAGCGTCGCATCGGCAACATCAGCCAGGCCGACTGGAACGACATCGAGAACGGTATCGCCCGATCGGCGGGGACCTGCATGACGATGGGGACCGCGGCGACCCTGATGTCGATCGGCGAGGCCCTGGGCATGAGCCTGCCGGGCGCCTCGAGCATCCCGGCGGTGGACGCCAACCATTCACGGATGTGCTTCGCCAGCGGCAAGCGGGCGGTGGACATGGTGTGGGAAGACCTCAAGCCCACCGACGTGATGAGCGAGGCATCCTTTGACAATGCCATCGCCGTGGATATGGCAATCGGTGGTTCCACCAACGCCATCATTCATCTCGTCGCCATGGCGGGGCGCCTCGGCATTCACCTGCCGATGGAGCGCTTCAACGAGATATCGCGACGCGTGCCTCTGGTGCTGAACCTCAAGCCATCCGGGGAGTTTCTGATGGAGGACTTCTTCTATGCCGGGGGACTGCCGGCGCTGATGTCGACGATCGGCGAGGAGCTGGCGCTCGACGCCATGACCGTCACAGGCCGCCGCCTCGGCGACAATATCGAAGGGGCAAGGGTCTGGCGACCGGAGGTCATTCACTCGCTTGAGGAACCGGTCAACAGTTCCGGCGGGACCGCCGTGCTCAGCGGCAGCCTGGCGCCCAAGGGCGCCATCATCAAGCCGACCGCGGCCGATCCGCGGCTGCATGTTCACCAGGGGCCGGCCTTCGTGTTCGAGACCATCGCCGAGCTCAAGGCACACATCGACGACGAGGATCTCCCGGTGACGGCCGACAGCGTCATCGTGCTCAAGAACGGCGGGCCGGTGGGCGGCCCTGGCATGCCGGAGTGGGGGATGATGCCGATCCCCGGCAAGCTGCTCAAGCAGGGGGTGCGTGACATGTTGCGCATCTCGGACTCCCGCATGAGCGGCACCAGCTACGGAAGCTGCATTCTGCACGTGACGCCGGAGTCGGCGGTCGGCGGCCCCCTGGCGGTGGTCAGGACCGGAGACATCATCTCGGTGGACGTGCCCAATCGGCGCCTCGACCTGCTGGTCGAGGAGGCGGAAATCAGCCGTCGACTGGAAGACTGGCAGCCGCCGGCAGATCGCCATCCGCATGGCTATGCCGCGCTGTACAAGGCGCACGTGACCCAGGCGGATGAAGGCTGCGACTTCGACTTCGCCAAAGGGGCGCCCGGCAGCATTCCAGAGCCGGACATCTACTGAGCATGGGACAGCGTTCTTTACGTCGCCCGGTACGTCGCCCGGCATGGCCGGAGGCGTTGCCAACAGAGGAGCAGGGGATATGACCAGCGTCGAAGTGCTGATCGAAAGTCGTGCCGAGCTCGGCGAATCGCCGGTCTGGGACGCCGAGACGGGGTGCCTGCTGTGGGCCGACCTCTACGCCCCGGCGATCGAGTCCTGGCGGCTTGCGGATGGTCATCGCCAGCGCTGGGTGTTGCCCGAAACCCTGGGCTCCTTCGGTCGTTGCGACGATGGCCGCCTGGTGGTGGCGATGCGCTCGGGCATCCATCTTTTCGAAGCGGCCAGCGGGGCGCTTGAATTTCTCTGCTGTCCTCCCGGCGAGCCGCTGGCCGGCACACGCTTCAATGACGGCAAGGTAGGCCCCGACGGGCGTCTGCTGGTGGGGACCATGGACGAGCAGTGCAGGTCGCGCCCGCTTGGTTCTCTATACAGCGTGTCCCGTTCGGGCGAGACCACACGCCTGCACCAGGGATTCATCGTTGCCAACGGATTGGCCTGGAGCGCCGACGGCCGGCGTCTCTACTTCAGCGATACGCGCCGCGACACTCTCTATGTCGCCGACTATTGCCTGGAGAGCGGCAACATGGGGGCGCCCCGGGTCTTGGCGGTGACCGATCCCGCCGTGCACGGACGTCCCGACGGTGGCGCCACCGACGTCGCAGGAGGGTACTGGAGCGCCGGTGTGTTCGGCGGCGTGCTCAACTACTGGGACGATCGCGGGCGTCTGGCGCGACAGGTATCGCTGCCATGCACGGGGCCGACCATGCCGTGCTTTGGCGGCCCGGACATGAAGACCCTGTTTGTCACCACCCTGCGCAAGGGACTGTCCGAGGCCGATCTGGCGGCGTTTCCGCTGTCCGGCAGCGTCCTTGCGCTGGAGGTCGAGGTACCGGGTGTGCCGGTCTCGACCTTCGGTGGCGCGAGCCGACACGCCGAGCTGGCGCCGTCTTCCCCTCCGGCATTGTTGTGAGCCCTTTACGGAGCAGAACATGAGAACCAATCGAATTCTGTCGCACATCAAGGAAGGCACGGGCGTGGTCAATGGTTGGCTGTCGTTGCCCTGCGGTTTTTCTGCCGAGGTCATGGCCCACCAGGGCTGGGATAGCCTGACCATCGACATGCAGCACGGGTTGATCGACTACCCCCAGCTGGTGGAGATGTTGACGGCCATTTCGACCACCCCGACGGTTCCGCTGGTCAGGGTGCCGAGCCTCGAGTCGGGGCTGATCATGAAGGTACTGGACGCCGGGGCCTACGGTGTCATTGCCCCGCTGATCAACAGTGCCGAGGATGCGCGGGCACTGGTGGCGGCCTGCCGCTATCCGCCCCTGGGAGTGCGCAGCTTCGGTCCCCACCGCGCCATGCTCTATGCCGGAAATGACTATGTCACCCATGCCAACCACGAGCTGCTGGTGCTGGCGATGATCGAGACCCGGGAAGGCGTGGCGAATCTCGAGGAGATCCTCGCGGTGGAAGGCCTCGACGGTATCTATATCGGTCCCGCGGATCTGGCACTGTCCCACGGCAAGACGCCGGGCTTCGACCATGACGATGGCGAGCTTGACGCCATCATCCAGCGGTTGGTCGATGGCTGTCGCCAGCAGGGAAAGATCGTCGGTATCCATAACGGCAGCGCGGCACACGCCCGCGCAATGCTGGCCCGTGGATGCGATTTGGTGACGGTGTCGTCGGACGCGCGAATGCTGGTGGCAGGTTCGAGCAGCATTCTGCAGGAGATGCAGCGCGAGGCGACAGGAAAGGCAGGTTATTGAGAGCCTTAGGTGTCGCAGATGAAGCAGGACAGAACATCCAGGTGATGTGGAGGGTTTTCGATTGGACAGCTATGCACGGTATCCAAGCCTCGAGGGGCGCCATGTGTTCATCAGCGGTGGGGCGTCCGGTATCGGTGCCAGCCTGGTCGAGCATTTCTGCAAGCAGAAGGCCTGCGTCAGTTTCATCGATATCGACGAGCAGGCGGGCTCACTACTGGGGCAACGACTGCAGCGCCAGGGCGGCCAGGTGGCGTTTACCCGCTGCGACGTGACCGACATCGAAGCGCTGCGGGCGTCGATCGCGCAGGCGGCTGGCGCGTTCGGCCCGGTCGAGGTGCTGGTCAACAATGCGGCGCGAGACACCCGTGTGCCCTTGAGTGAACTGGACGTCGACACCTGGGACGACCTGCAGGCGACCAACCTGCGCCACGCGGTGTTTGCCTGCCAGGCCGTCTTCGCCGGCATGAAGGCGGCCGGGGGCGGGTCGATCGTCAACTTCAGCTCCCCCAGCTTCATGCGGCGTTCACGGGATATCTGTGCCTACTCCAGTGCCAAGGCGGCAACGATTGGGCTGACCAGAACCTTGTCCCGGGACATGGGCGACGCCGGCATCCGCGTCAATACGGTGCTGCCAGGCTGGGTGATCACGGAGCGGCAGAAGGCCCTGTGGTGGAGTGCGGAGCTTGAGCAGCAGGTGCTCGAGAATCAGAGCCTCCACCAGCGCGTCAAGCCAGAGGATATTGCGCGAATGGTGCTGTTTCTTGCCGCAGACGACAGCCAGATGATCAGCGCCCAGACCTTTATCGTCGATGGTGGACTGGTCTAGCCCAGGAGCACCTGGCACGGGTAGCGGGTCAGCCACCGGCTGACGGATTCGCGCAGAGCGCCAGGGCCAGCACGCAGAGGGCAAGTGTCAGCCTCTCTTTTTTGACGACGAATGAAAACGTTTTCACATAGTGCGGCAAGCAGTGCGGCAAGCAGCGCGGCAAGACATGGTGCGGGGAACGTCTGCAGCGGGTTTGCGCTGTCGGTGACAGCAGCGAGCGATATCTGCGAGCGATCACAGTGAACAGAGCATTTATGGGCCAGTCGCCAGCGTCCGGAAGACGGAATTGGTCCGTTCGCCGGTACTTCGATGCAGCCTTCGGGATGACGGGAGAAAGAAATGAAGACGACAAGATTGACGGTGTCCGAGGCCATTGCCAATTTTCTGGCGGCCCAGAAAGTCGAGCGGGACGGCCAGATCGATAGGCTGTTTGGCTGCGGCTTTGCCATCTTTGGTCACGGTAATGTGACCTGCCTCGGCCAGCAGCTCAACCGCATCCAGGACGTGATTCCGTTGTGGCGGGGGCAGAACGAACAGTCGATGGCGATGGCTGCGGTGGCCTATGCCAAGGCCAATCGGCGCGAGCGGATCGGCATCGCCACCACCTCGATCGGGCCGGGCGCGACCAATATGATCACCGCCGCCGGCATCGCCCACACCAACCGGCTGCCGCTGTTGATGCTGGCCGGTGATGCCCATACAAGCCGTCTGCCGGACCCCGTGCTGCAGCAGGTGGAGCACCCTCATCAGCCAGGCTTGAGCGTCAATGACGCCTTCAAGCCCGTCACCCGCTACTGGGATCGCATCACCCACCCGGCGCAGATCATCCAGTCGTTGCCGGCGGCGGTGGCAACCCTGCTGGACCCCGCCAACTGCGGGCCGGTGCTGATCTCGCTGCCCCAGGACGTGCAGGGGCTGGTGTATGACTACCCCGAGGCGCTGTTCGAGGAGCGCGTGCACCGGATTCGCCGCCCGGAAGCCGATAGCCGCAGCATCGACGAGGCCATCGCCTTGCTGAAGAAGGCCGAAAGGCCGCTGATTCTGGCCGGTGGCGGAGTGCACTACTCGAAGGCCAACGAGCGCCTGGCGGATTTTGCCGTGCGCCACCGCATCCCGGTGGTGGAGACCATCGCCGGTCGTGCCTCGTTGCTGCAGTCACACCCCTGCAACGCGGGACCTGTCGGCGTCACCGGCAGCGACTCGGCCAACGCCCTGGCACACGACTGCGATCTGCTGATGGCCGTGGGCACCAGGCTTCAGGATTTCACCACCGGGTCATGGTCGCTGTTTCGGCATCCGGACCTTGCCATGGTGTCGCTCAACGTGGCACCCACCGATGCGCACAAGCATCGGGCGCTGGCGGTCGTCGGTGATGCCAGACACAGTCTGGCGCGGCTCGATGACGCTCTGGGCGACTGGCAGGCAGACGCCGCCTGGCTGGACAGCGCACAGGCTGTGGCGGCCGAGTGGAAGGCGCTATGCGCCCGGCGCGGCGAGATCACGCCCGGCCAGGTGGCGTCCTACGCCCAGGTGGTCGCCGCGGTCAATGCGGTGCAGCAGCCGGGGGACACCGTGCTGACCGCCGCCGGCGGTCTGCCGGCAGAGCTCAACATGAACTGGCAGAGCCGTCAGCTTGGCAAGTTCGACATCGAGTTTGGCTATTCGTGCATGGGCTACGAAATCGCCGGCGGCTGGGGTGCCAAGATCGCCAACCCCGACAGCGATGTGGTGGTGCTGGTCGGTGACGGCTCCTACATGATGCTGAACTCGGATATCTACAGCTCGGTGCTGACCGGCCACAAGATGATCGTGGTGGTGTGCGACAACGCCGGTTACGCGGTGATCGACAAGCTGCAGAACAACAGCGGCAATCCCTCCTTCAACAACATGCTGGCCGACTGTCGCAGTCAGGCAGATGAACTGGTGCGCGTCGACTTTCTCCAGCATGCCCGTGCCCAGGGCGCCCATGGCGAGCACCTTGGCGACATCGCCGACTTCCGCGCCGCCTACGAGCGTGCCCAGGAGAGTCCACGTACCTACGTCATCGTGGTCGATATCGATCCCACCAAGTGGTCCTCCTGCGACTGCTGGTGGGACGTGGGACTGCCGCAGCAGGTGCCCGATGGGGTCGACGCCGAGCGCGTCGCTGCCATGGACGCCGGGCGTGTCCACCAGCGTCGCGGTATCTAGCCACGCCACCGAGCCAGGGCGTGGCCCTGGCTCGGTGACCTGCCACTGACTCACCGGAGAACAACCAATGTTCAACGAGGAACACCAACTCACCCCGCTGCGCTGGGCCATGGTCGGCGGAGGCAGGGGCAGCGAGATCGGCCATGCCCATCGGGCCGCGGCACAGCGCGACGGCCTGTTTCAGCTGGTGGCCGGCGCCTTCGACCTGGACGCCGAGCGCGGGCGCGACTTCGGCAGTCGTCTGGGTGTCGACGCCCAGCGCTGCTACCCGGACTACGCCAGCATGCTGCGTGCCGAAGCGGTACGCGACGATGGCATCCAGGCGGTCAGCATTGCCACCCCCAACAGCACGCATTTCGCGATCGGTCTTGCTGCACTCAAGGCCGGACTGCACGTCATCTGCGAGAAGCCGGTGACCTTCACCGTCGCCGAAGCGCAGCAACTCAAGGCCGAAGCCCAGGCGCGGGGCCTGGTGTTCGGCGTCATGTATGGCTACAGCGGCTATCCCATGCTGCACCAGGCCCGGGCCATGGTGCAGGCCGGCGAGCTGGGCGACATACGCCTGGTCAACATGCAGTTTGCCCACGGCTTTCACAGTCAGCCGGTAGAGCAGACCAGCAGTGGCGCCAAATGGCGCACCAGTCCCGCAGTGTCAGGCCCGACCTACGTTCTGGGGGATCTTGGCACCCACACCTTCCACCTTGGCCAGTTCATCACTGGGCTCAAGGTCGAACGGCTGCTGTGTCATCGCCAGAGCTTCGTGGCGACCCGGGCACCGCTGGAGGACAACGCCCAGGTGTTGTTGCAGTACCAGAGCGGCGCCGTGGGGTCGCTGTGGGCCAGTGCCGTCAATGCCGGCTCCATGCATCAGCAGAAGATTCGCATCGTCGGGGAGAAGGCCAGCCTCGAATGGTGGGACGAATATCCCAACCAGTTGCGCCACGAAGTGCAGAACCAGCCGGTGCGCATTCTCGAGCGTGGCATGGGCTATCTGGCGACCGACGACCCTGGCGTGGCCTGCAATCGTATCGGCGGCGGCCATGCCGAGGGCTTCTTTGAATCCTGGGCCAACCTCTACCACCGCTACGCCATGGCGATGCACGGCGCCGCTGGCGGCCTGTGGTATCCGGACATCGACGACGGCATCGAAGGCGTGCGCCTGCTCGAGTGCTGCGTCGAGTCCGCCGACAACGATGGCGCCTGGGTGGCGTTCTAGCCCTTCGTTGCATCGCCAAGCTCGCCACCAACAACCTGAGGACCACCAAGATGCAGATCAAGCTTGCCAATGCCCCCTGTTCCTGGGGCATCGAATTTGCCGACAACCCGGCCAATCCCCCCTGGTTCACGGTGCTGGACGAACTGTCCGGGGCCGGCTTCAACGCCACCGAACTGGGCCCTTTGGGCTACCTGCCCACGTCTTCGGACACGCTGGCCGAGGCGCTTGAGCAGCGGGGGCTTTCGCTGGTGGCCGGCACCATCTTCAAGCACCTGCACGATCCCGAGCAGCGACAGCAGATCCTCGATTACACCCGGGCGACCTGCGAGGTGCTTAAACCCCAGCAGGGTAGCTACATGGTGATCATCGATCACGTCAGCTCGCCACGTACCGATCAGGCGGGGCAGCAGGCCTCGGCCACCCGACTGAGCGACGTCCAGTGGGCGGAAATGATGTGCACCATTCGTCAGGTGGCCGAGATCTGTCACCAGTATCAGGTGATACCGGTGCTCCATCCTCACGCCGGCAGCTACATCGAGTACCGCGATGAGGTCGACCGTGCCATGGCGGAGCTCGATCAGGACCTGGTCAAGCTGTGTGTCGATACCGGCCACAGCCTGTATGCCGGCATCGATCCCGCCGAGCTGATTCGCCACTACGGAGAGCGGGTCGTCTTCATCCACTTCAAGGATGTCCAGGCCACAGTGCTTGAGGATGTGGTGGCCCAGGGCACCGACTTCTACCGCGCCATCGGTCAGGGCGTGTTCTGCCCACTGGGCCAGGGCAGTGTCGACTTCGATGCTGTGCGCGAAAGCCTGGCCGCCATCGGCTATCAGGGCTGGATCACCGTCGAACAGGACGTGGATCCGACCAGGGACAACGATGCCCTGGATAACGCCCGCGAGAGTCGCGAGTTCATCGAGCGCCACATTCTGCAACAGGGTTTGGCCGAGGCCTGATGGACAGACTCCTCCCCGTGGCCTGGGCGGCCTCGGTGGGGGGCAGGGGCTCAGCCGTGTGTACGTCATCCGCCAGCGAGATCGGGGTGTGACGTCTTGTCATGCCTGCGCAAGCAGGACTCTTGGTACTACAACAACCTTCAACGAGAGGTCACCATGCCCACGTCACACGATGGCAGCGCCAGCGCTGCCCCTTCACCGGCCGGCGTGTCACCACCGGCCAGTCAGCAGCAACAACTGACATCCACCCAGCTGGTCTATCTGGTCAAGATCATCCTGGTCGCCGCCCTTGGCGGCATGCTGTTCGGCTATGACACCGGGGTCATTTCCGGCGCCATCGGTCCCATCGCCGAGTACTTCGATCTTTCACCCGCCGCCAAGGGCTGGGCGGTATCGTCGGTGGTCATCGGCTGCATCGGCGGTGCCCTCATCGCCGGTTGGCTTTCGACCCTGTACGGCCGCCGAGCGGTCTTTCTGCTGTCTGCTCTGATGTTCACCGCCTCGGCCTTCGGTTCTGGTCTTGCCGGCACCTTTGAGAGCTACATCTGGTGGCGCATGGTCGGTGGCGTGGCCGTCGGCATGGCCAGCGTCATCGCGCCCATGTACATCTCCGAGATGTCACCGGGTTACCTGCGCGGGCGTACCGTGAGTCTGTTCCAGCAGTCGGTGGTGTTCGGCCAGATGGTGGTGTTCTTCGTCAATTACTTCATCGCCAAGGGGATGGCCGAAACCTGGATACTGAATTTCGGCTGGCGCTGGATGCTGGGTTCGGAAGCGGTGATTTCGATTCTTTTCGCGGTGCTGGTTCCCTTCGTGCCCGAGTCACCACGCTGGCTGGTGCTGAAAGGGCGGATCGACGAGGCGCGACGGGTGCTGGGACGCTTCTATCGTCCCGAGGCCATCGAGCAGACCCTCGGTGATATCCAGAAGTCGTTCGAGCGTGGCCAGACGAAACGCAAGGTGTCGCTGCGCGCCAAGGGCACCTTCGGTCTGGTGATGATCGGTGTCTTCATCGCCGCCGCTCAGCAGCTGACGGGCATCAACGTGGTGATGTACTACGCGCCTGACGTGCTGTCGTCGGTGACCGCCAGCAACGAGGATGCGCTGCTGCAGACGTCGATCATGGGGGTCACCTTTGTCGGCGGCAACCTGTTGGGCATGCTGTTGATCGACAAGGTCGGCCGTCGTCCACTGCTGGTGGCGGGTAGCCTCGGCAGCATGGTGGCCATGACCTTCCTCGGCGTTGTGATCGCCGGAGGCGAGGCCGGGCCGGGCGCACTTATCGCGCTGATCGTCTATGTAGTCTCCTTCGCCATCTCCTGGGGCTGCGTGTGCTGGACGCTGATCTCGGAGATCTTCCCCAACGCCATCCGCGCGCGGGCCATGTCGTTGGCGGTGGCAGCGCAGTGGTTCATGGGCTTCATGGTCACCCAGACCTTCCCCATGCTGCGCGAGAATGCCTTCCTCAATGAGCTGACGGGGGGTGGCTTCAGCTTCTGGCTGTATGCGGTGCTGACGCTGATCAGCCTGCTGGTGGTCCTGCGCTACGTGCCGGAAACCAAGGGCAAGACGCTGGAGGAGCTGGAAGACATCACCGCCACACGGTTGAGCAAGCGGCGTCGCGAGCTGACCAGACAAGGCAAGAGTGTCACCTCGGAGTAGTCATCCTTTCACCAGGCCGTAATGGCTGATCGTCACCGCTGCCCCCGTGATAACGGGGCCAGGGGCAGCGTCGTGTTGGCGGGGTTGCCCGGCAGGGATGGGGGCATGGCGTGACGCTATCGTGTGTGGCTATAGCCTGGCGATCGGCAGTTCATCCCAGCGGGTGGTGTAGCCTGAGGTGCGGTGTTCGCACTTGAGCTGCCAGGCCGCGTCCACGCTGGTCTTGCCAAGGCTCAAGGCGCCGCGACCGTGCTTCCGGTTGATCGCGTCCAGGGTGTCCATCAGGCGTTGATTGCGCGCTTGTCTGGCGTCGTCGACGGCAAACAGATCCTGCTGCAGGCTTGTCTTGTCGGCGAGGTCGAGCAGCATCACGCCGGCCTTCATGTACTGGTGTCCTGGGCGATAGATACGCGCAAGCGCCCGGGTCGCGGTTGCCACGATCTCGAGGCTGTCGTCGCTGGGACGCTCCAGCGGAACCACCAGCGAAGGATGGTGCTGGGGCAGATCCTGACGATGCTTGTTGGTCTTCAGAAACACCAGCAGCGCCCGCGCCACGCTGCCCTGACCACGCAGCTTTTCAGCACCGCGGCCGGCGTGGGCGCGCACTGCCTGGCGCAACTGCGCGATATCGTCGGTGGGCCGACCAAAGGAGCGGCTGGTCATGATCCGTTCGCGCGGGGCGCCGACGTCGTCGAGGCGGATGCAGGATTCGCCGCGAAGCTCGCGTACCGTGCGTTCCAGCACCACGCTGAAATGGCGGCGAATATGCTTGGGGTCGGCTTCACGTAGCTGCCAGGCGGACTCGATGCCGAGCTGCCCAAGCCGGGCGGCGGTGCGCCCGGCAACGCCCCAGACCTCGGTGACCGGCAGGCGTTGCAGCAGCGCCCGGGTTGCCGCCGAATCGGCCTCGAGTACGTGGACGCCGTCTGCGCGGGGATCCTTCTTGGCCTGGTGGTTGGCGATCTTTGCCAGGGTTCGGCTGGTCGCCACGCCGACGCCGACGGGAATGCCGGTGTGGCGCATCACCGTATGTCGCAAGCGCCGGCAGTGGGCGTCCAGCCCGGCGGGCGCCATGCCCGCCAGGTCGAGAAAGCACTCGTCGATGCTGTATACCTCGACGGCGGGAGCAAACTCCCGCAGCGTATCGACTACCCGACGTGACATGTCGCCGTAGAGCGCATAGTTGCTCGACAGCAGGATGCACTGCCTGCGCAGCGCGCCATCGATCTTGAAGGCAGGCATGCCCATGGCAACGCCGAGGTCCTTGATCTCCTGGCTGCGGGCGATGACGCAGCCGTCGTTGTTGGACAGCACCCCCACCGGCTTGCCGCGCAGTGAAGGATCGAAGACCCGCTCGCAGCTGACGTAGAAGTTGTTGCAGTCGACCAGCGCGATCACCGCGCGACTCCCGCTGCCAGGGCGTGGATATTGTGGGTGACCACGCCCCACAGGTCGCAGTCGCGACCGTTGAGCGGAATCGGCGCGAAGGCCTCGTTGGCCGCCAGCAGGTAGGGGCGATTGCCGATATAGCCAAGTTGCTTGCAGGTCAGCTCTCCATCGACGCTGGCGATCAGCACCGAGCCGCTGCGCGGCTCCAGCGAGCGATCCACGATCAGCAGATCCCCGTCGAAGATGCCGAGGCCCTTCATCGACTCGCCCTTGGCGCGTAGATAAAAGGTGGCACTGGGGTGGGGCACCAGATGCGCCACCAGATCGAGCTGTCCCTCCAGGTAGTCATCGGCCGGTGACGGAAAGCCCGCGCGCACCGCGGCCGCCGCCAGTGGCAAGGCGGTTGCGGGCGCGTGGGGATCGACCTGACCCAGCACCTCCACCTCAAGACTCATGGCACAGGCTCCCGTCGTTGCCATAGGCGCTACACGAAAGGGTTCGCCGAACAAGGGAATGGTCGTCGCGCATGGGGGCCTCCTGAATCGCATATACTGTTTGGATATACAGTATCAGGAGGTGCATGGCTGCGCCAGCACAGGAGGGTAGGGGGCAAAGTTGGTTTGGCTAAGACCTGGGCCACAGGCAGAGCCCTGTCGGCGAGCGATCCTTTAGCTTAGGAGGGTGGAGCCAAACTGGCCTTGCAGGAGGGCGGGGACGTAGAGGTCAGCATCGAGTTGGGGCCAATGAAGGCCAAGCCCGGTGGGAGAAACCTCTATGTCGTTCAGGGCTTCTGGCGTGGCGTCGGTGAGACCTTCCACGAGGTGCGGCGGGATCGCGAGCTCAAGCCCTGAGTTCAGGTGCATGGTGACGCGATGGGTGCGACTGTCGTATCGCGCGGAAACAACGTGGGCGTGACCGCGTGCACAGGCCATGCGGGCCTCTGCCTGGCGGACGTCATTTTCAGTAATGGCCACGTGTCTCTCCCCGTTCGCAGGCGTCTCCCTCCGTGCAGTCATCGATTGTGCCACCATCGCATTCCACAGCATTAGCCGTGGTTGTGCCGTCTAGCTTAGCGACCGCAGATCCATCGCAAAGAATATGCGAGACCTGAATGCCCTGTGGGCCACAGGGCTCCCCCCGTGGCCCGCTCCCTTCACGCGTACTTGTCGTGCCAGCGCTTGACCGCGATACGTTCCTTGAGCAGCTCCAGCATGTCGACCAGCACCTGTTCGGTGATCTGTTCGGTCTCGGGGTCGGTACGCAGCCAGGCGTCGAAGCCGCTGTCGGCCATATGTTCGACCAGCGAGGAGAACTCCCTGGACTTGAGACCGTTCAGGGCTTCATCGACCAGGTGGCAGGCGAGGTCGGACATCGATGACTCCAGGCCCTGGGTGAGCTGGGAGCCCATGGGCAGGCGCTTGAGTCGCTGAAGCTCCGGCGTTTCGGCCAGGGTGCGGGCGACCAGGCCGCGCACGTAGGCCAGCGTCGCGAAACGGTTGTGGTGGGCGATGTCGCCGACCATGGTCTCGAGGCGTTGGCTGACTTCCCGCACCAGGGCTTCCTTGCGCGGCGTGACGATCTTCTCGATGGCCGGTGAGGCCAGGCCGTCGCCGCTGGTGAGTTCCTCCTGGACGTTGTCGAGCAGGCGGATGGCGATACGATCGGTGAGTTCCTCCATCAGGATATCGGCGTACTTGGCGACAACCGAGTAGAGATACCAGCGACGCACGTCGATCAGTCCCAGGCGGTGCAGGCGGTGCAGCAGCGAGATCACACGCAGGATACGCAGCAGGCGGAAGCCGGCGAGGGGAATACACCCCAGCACGTCGTACCAGTGCACGAAGGGGTAGAAGAACCAGCGGTGGTAGCGCCGTTGGTAGATGGCGACGGCCCAGCCAAGCAGTACGTCGAACAGGAAGACGGCGACGAAGGCCAGGTCGATGCTGAAGAAGTTGGCATGGATATGCCGGTCGTAGGCGCCGTGAAGGCCGGGGGCCGCCGCCTCGAAGGCGGCGTTGAGCGGTGGCAGCAGAAACAGGCTGTCGAACAGCAACAGCGCCAGGTTGGCGATCACCAGCGCGATGATGAACAGGTCCCACACCAGATGAGCCCGCTCCAGGGCGGGCGAGGTCGTGCGGGTGGCGGGCATGAGTCCTCCTTGGATGCGTGTGACACTCCATTCTCCACCAGCCTAGAGCGTCCTGGCGTTGGTCGCATCCCCACTTCGCCTTGTGCCAAAGCGTCGTTGGCGCTGTGAGGATGCGGCTTTCTGTCGATGGGCAGCATCTCCGGGCTGCTGAACCGGATAAATGCGCCGGGCTACTGAACCGGAACAATATGCCGGGCGATTTTGCAGGGCCTATGTTTCGGGCGACTGAAACAGCCGACTCTGACGCGCAATCCGTCGTTCGATGGCCTTGGCCAGCACCACGTCGCTTGCGCTGAGCAGGGTGAAGGTCTTCTTGGCGCGGGTGACGGCGGTGTAGACCAGTTCGCGGGTCAGGATCGGCGACAGGGTGTCCGGCATCACCAGGGCGGTATGGACGAACTCCGAGCCCTGGGACTTGTGCACCGTCATCGCGAATACCGTCTCGACCCGCTGCAGCCGGCTGGGCAGCACCCAGCGGATGCCGCCCTGGCCGTCACCGGCAGGAAAGGCCACGCGCAGGGTGGTACCGGCCTCGGGGTTGGCGAACTCCACCGGCACCTTGAGGGCAATGCCGATATCTCCGTTCATCAGCTTGAGCGCGTAGTCGTTGCCGGTGACCAGCACCGGGCGGCCTTCGTACCAGTGGGTGCTGTGATCCGGCTTGTCGATCAGTCCGGCCCGCGCCAGCGCCTGCTCGATGCGCTGATTGAGCGATTCGACCCCGTAGTGGCCGGCGCGCAGCGGCGTCAGCAACTGGAACTGGGCGTGGGCCTCGAGGATGGCAGAGGCCCAGCGGTCCCACTGGGCTCGCTCGGATGACAGCGACGGGCGTGGCCGCAGCAGGCCGCTTTGCTCGAGTGCGCCAGCTTCCGGGGTGTCGGGACGCGGGCTGATGGCACCCAGATAGAAGCGATAGCCCCAGGCCGCGTCCTGGCCTCGGCCATCCAGCGCCAGGGTCATCAGGCGCCGCTCGTTGGCGCGGGGCAGGGCCTGGCGCTGCGCCTGGGGAAAGGCGGTGTCGTCCAGCACCGCGAGCGCCCGCCGGCTGTCGCCTGCGTTGATGGCGCGGGCGAGCTGGCCGATACCGCTGGCGTCATCGAAGCGAAAGGAGTGGCGCAGCATGGCGACGGATTGATCCAGCGCCCGGCCGTCGCCGTCGTGCAGGACCTCGGGCAACGACAGCCCGGTAGCCGCTTCGAGCCAGTCGCTGACATCGTTGCGATAGTGACCCTGTTCGGCCCGGGCGCACAGGTTGCCGAGGACCGCCCCGGCCTCCACCGAGGCGAGCTGGTCCTTGTCGCCGAGCAGCACCAGGTGTGCATGGAGTGGCAGGGCGTCGAGCAGTGCCGCCATCATGTCGATGTCGACCATCGACGCCTCGTCCACCGCCACCATGTCCAGCGGCAGGGGGTTGAGGCGATGATGATGGAAGTGACGGGTATCGGGTCGGGCGCCGAGCAGCCGGTGCAGGGTCGACACCTCGTGGGGAATCGAGGCGCGCACCTGGGCGGCGTCCGGCAGCGGCAGTTCGTCGAGGGCGGCGATCTGGTCGCGAATGGATTCGCTGAGTCTCGCCGCCGCCTTGCCGGTGGGGGCGGCCAGGCGTATCGCCAGGGGGGCGCCCCGCTCAGCGATGGCCTGGGTCTGCAACAGCGCCAGCAGGCGGATGACGGTGGTGGTCTTGCCGGTGCCTGGGCCGCCGGTGATCACCGCGAAGGGCGCGCGTGCGCCCAGCGCACAGGCGAGCTTCTGGGAGGCGGCCTGGTCGGCACGCGGATCGGACGGGGGAAACAGCGTATCCAGCACCGGACGCAGGCGGGCGGCGTCACCGTCGGCGGTTGGATGATCCTTGGTTGAAGTGCCGGGCGTTGACAGCCGCGCGGCAATGGCGCTGGCGACCCGCTGTTCGTTGCGCCAGTAGCGGCGTAGATAGAGGCGCTCTGCCTCGAGAACCAGGGGACTGGCGCCTGGGCCTTGCGCCACCGCCGACCAGCGCTGAAGCCGGTTTACCCAGTCGTCGCCGAGACGGCCGAGCAGGGCCTCCGGCGGGGGCGGGGCGGCGTCGTCACGTGCCACGTCGCGAGCGACGGCGATCAGTGTCTCGGGCTGGCGGCGGGCCTGATTCAGGTCCAGCAGCAGATGCCCCTGGCCGGCCTGGTGGCTGACCAGCATGGCCGCCAGCAGGCAGCTGGCGTCGCCGTCCGGCGCGAGGCTCGCCAGGCGGTGGGGCAGCGCCGCGTCCAGATCACGGATCCAGCCGTACTCGGCCCAGGCAAACAGCAGCGACAGCAGCGCCTCGGGGTCGGCCAGTGCCTGCTCCGGGGTGGCAAAGGGCGAGGACGGCAGGGCGGTCGAGGCTGAATCGCCCGGTGTCTCGCCGTTCCCCTCGCGGTGTACCTCAGGGTTAGCCTCGCTCATGCCATTGCCTCCCCGCTGGTGTCATTGTCATGGCCGGTGGCGCTTTCGTGGGTTGCTCTCGCGGCGTGGCCCGCCTGTCCCGCCAGGATATCGTCGAGTGCCTCGATAAAGGCTCGGGGCGGCTTGATCGCGGCGACGCCGCGCGAGGGCGCGGTAATACCGCGCAGAAAGACCAGCATGGCCCCTCCAACGTGGCGGTCATAGTCGTAGTCCGGCAGGCTCTGGCGCAGGTGGCGATGCAGTGCCACCAGGTAGAGCGCGAGCTGCATGTCGTAGCGCTTGTCGAGCATGGCGGCGCGCATGGCGTCCTGATGGTAGGCGTCATCGTCGGGGCCCAGCCAGTTGGACTTCCAGTCGATGATATAGAAGCGCCCCTGGTGCTCGGCCAACAAGTCGATAAAGCCCTTGAGCAGGCCGTTGAGGCGCTGATAGCCCAGTTGGGGCCTGGGCTCGCCGGGAAACAGATGCTGGCGGGTGAGCTTGTCCATGGCCGGGGTGATGGCGTCATGGGTGGCGAACCAGAAGTCGGGCTCGGCGCGGTAGCGCTCAAGGCTCGCCAGCACCGGTCCATCGTCGGCATCCTCGTCGTCGGGGCGCTCTTGTGTGGTCGAGGTCAAGGGCGTGGTCAGCCAGCGACGGATGCCGTCGGTCAGCGCCTGAGTGTGTGCTTCCCAGCCACGGCGACGGCAGCGTTGGGCCAGGCGGGCAAGCAGGCCTGCATCGTCAAGCGCGCTGTCAAAGCCGTGCTCGGCCAGCGCTTCCAGCACGCCGTGCAGGAAGGTGCCAGGGCCAGGGCCCCGCGGGAAAGCGTGCAGGGTGCCGGGCTCGGGGGCGCCGGCTTCTCGCGCCGCGGGCACCAGGCGGGCGTCCAGATGCTCTTCCTCGAGCACTTCGGCCTCGGGTGTCTCGGGGGCGGTGGCTCCCTTCTGGGCCAGCGAGGAGTAACTCGCGATCCACCAGGGGGCAAAGGGGCTGTGGCTGGGCGTGCGCGCGCCCTTGGTGGCGAGCTCGGTGGTGACCGGGTGGTACTGGATCTGGGGGCTATCACTGCTGGCGTCGATGGCGTCCAGGGCGATGGCGTCGAAGCCACCGCTCATGGTCTCCCAGCGCTCGCGCAGGTTTGTCAGGTCAGGGATCGCCTCGCCGCCGGCCAGCAGATAGCCCAGCGCTGACTTGTGCAGGGTGGCGCTCCTGGCGTTGCCGAGCTTGAGGGGGGCAAGGCCAACGAAGGTGGCGTGGCGCGCTCGGGTCAAGGCGACGTACAGAAGCCGTACCTCCTCGGATAGCCGTTCGTCGTCGGCAAGCTCAAAGCCCTCCTTGGCCATCTCCTTCTTGGCCGCCAGTTCGAGCAGCGGCTGGTCGTCGACGTGGTACAGGGGCGTGCCGGACTGGCCGCTGATCTCCTTGTAGGTGCACAGGAACGGCAGGCACACCAGCGGATACTCGAGCCCCTTGGACTTGAAGATGGTCACCACCTGAATCAGGTCGGCGTCGCTTTCCAGGCGCAGGATCTGCTCGTCGTGGCCGGGGTCGTCGAGGTGTTCGGCGAGCACGCGAATCAGGGCGTGGTCGCCGTCCAGGGTGTCGCTGGCCTGCTGGGCCCACTCGGCCAGATGCAACAGGTTGGTCAGGCGACGCTGGCCCTGGTGGGCGCCGAGCAGTCGCTCGGGGATCCGGTAGTCGTGCAGCAGCTGGCGCAGCGCCGGCAGCACGCCCCTACGCTGCCAGCGCAGGCGGTAGCCAAGAAAGCGCTCCTGTACCCGCTCCCAGGCGGTCTCGTCGCGTTGCAGCCGGTCGAGCTCGGCCAGTCCCAGGCCCAGGGTGGCGGTGGCCAGGGCCGTGCGCAGGGTCGACACCGACTCCGGGTTGGCCATGGCCTTGAGCCAGTGATGCAGGTCGCGGGCCTCGGCGGTGGCGAAGACGCTGTCACGATCCGACAGGTAGACGCTGGCCAGGCCGCGCTCGCTCAAGGCGTTGCGGATGGCGCTGGCCTCGCTGCGATCGCGCACCAGGATGGCGATATCGCCGGCCTTCAGCGGTGTGAGATTGCCGTCACCGGCGTCTCTTGAGGTGGCGAAACCGGCGCTTGGGACGCCCTCGCCAGGACTCGCCTGATTGAGCCAGTCGGCAATGCGGTCGGCGCAGTGGCGGGAGGCCTCGCGCAGGTAGCCTTCCTTGTTGAGACAGCCGTTGTCCTGGTTGCCGTCGGCGATCAGCCAGCCGGTCAGCGCGGCGGCGGGCTTACCATCCAGGCACAGGGTCTCCTTGCGACCGTTGGCGCCGACGGATTGAAAGGGCAATGGATTGTGGTCGTCGGCGGCGAAGCGGAAGGCCGCGCGGGGGTGGCGCTGCTCGGCGAATGCGAACAGCCGGTTGACCGCCGCCACGGCGGCCTCGCTCGAGCGGAAGTTGGTGTCGAGGCTGTGGTGGTGCCCGCGGGTGGCGTGACGGGCGCCCAGGTAGGTGTAGATGTCGCCGCCGCGAAAGCCGTAGATCGCCTGCTTGGGGTCGCCGATCAGGATCAGCGCCGTGGCGTCATGGTCAGGAGCGCCTGGCCCATCCAGGTCGTGCTGGGCGTCTGGCTCAGCGGTGGGCGCATCGCCGATACGATAGACCCGCTCGAAGATGCGGTACTGGGCCGGATCGGTGTCCTGGAACTCGTCGATCATGGCCACCGGGAACTGCTGGCGAATGCGCCGTGCCAGGGTCTCGCCGCCGTCGCCGTCCAGGGCGCCGGCCAGTCCGGTGATCATGTCGTTGAAGCCCATCTGGGCGTTGGCCTCGAGCTGCTCGGACAGCCGCCGGCTGACCCAGTCGCGGGCATCCGCCAGCACCTGGGGGTAGAGCTCGCGCTGCAGGGTCTCGACCTGCTCGTCGTTGTGACGACACGCCTCCAGGGCCTCGAACAGCCCAAGCTCGGGCACCTCGGTGCCCTTTTTTACCCGCAGCTTGGAGCGAGCGAGTTTCTGCACGAAGCTCGCCTCGGCAAGGGTGCGCTTGCCGGTTGCCCAGTCGCCGAGCTGTTCCAGCCAGCCGTCGAAGGTGTCGTCGTCATCCTTGCCGCGAAAGCTGCCGCCGTGCATCGCCGGGCGCAGCGTGCGCAGGCAGTCGTGCACCGCCTCCTTCTCATCCAGGTAGGCGCGGCGGGCGGCGTCTTCCAGCCTGTCGGCGCTCCCTCGGGCGTCGCTGAACTGGGAAAGGTGGGCGCCGAAATCGCCAGCGGCCAACGGCTCGCCGCAGAAGACCAGGCTGGCGTCCTCGCGGCCGAGCAGGTTGCGCAGCGACTTGTTCAGCCCCTGGGGCGAGCCGAACAGCTCGACCATGGACGCGGCCAGGGGCTCGTCGAGGGGGTAGACGCGGGTGCGCCAGTAGTCGGTAACCGCCTCCTGGGTCATCTCGCCGAGATCCTTGACCACCTCCTGGCGAAACAGCTTGCCGCTGTCGAAGGCGTGCTCCTTGAGCATTCGCTGACACCAGCTGTGGATGGTCGAGATGGCGGCGTCGTCCATCCATTCGGCGGCAAGCATCAGTCGCCGGGCGCAGGCGGGCCAGGCGTCGCGCTCGAAGTCGTCGCGCAGCGCGGCCAGCAGCGGGTCGCGTTCGGCGAGGCCGTCGTCCGGGGCCGTGGTCGAGCCGTCGTCCCTGTCGCCGGCGCGAAAGGCCTCGGCGGCCTGGACCAGGCGCGCCCGGATACGATCGCGCAGCTCCTGGCTTGCGGCCTCGGTAAAGGTCACCACCAGGATATCCGGCGGCACCAGCGGCTGACTGAAGCCATTGTCGCGTCTGCTGGCCGGGTTGTCCGGCTGGCCGTGGCCCAGCACCAGACGCACGTAGAGCAGCGCGATGGTGAAGGTCTTGCCGGTGCCGGCGCTGGCCTCGATCAACTGACTGCCCTGCAGCGGAAGCGCCAATGGCAGCGGTGTCTGGCCGGCGTTGTCCGGGGAGGGCGGCTGGTCGTCGGTGGAAAAAAGGTCGGACGGCAGGCTCATACGGATTCCTTCCCGGTGGTGGCGTTACTCTTGCCCGATGCCTTGTCAGAGCCCTTGTCAGAGCCCTTGTCAGAGCCCTTGTCAGAGCCCTTGTCAGAGCCCTTGCGAGCGCTGCTGATCCAGCCATGCAGGTCGGCGTAGAGCTCGCGACAGGCCTCGGCAAAGCCCTCGGCGCCGATCAAGTCATCCAGGCTTGGAAATTCACGCAGCAGCAGCGGGCTTCGCTCCGGCAGTTTTTCCCAGGCCTGCTCCCAGGCCTTGCGCAGTGTGGCTGACGTATGGGCGTCTGCCGGTGGCCAGGCTGCATCCTCTGCCACGGGGTATTCCTCGAGCAGAGCAAAGGCGATGTCGGGGTGGCAAGGCGTGGCGCCCTGCATGGCGGCAAGCCAACGCCGCATCAGCGCATCCAGGCGCCTTGTGGCCTGTTCGCGGGGCATGCCGGGGATCTCCAGCACGCCGCTGGGTGATACCAGATGGCTCGGCGAATTCGGGTAGAGGCATTGCAGCGCCAGGTGCGCCGGCCAGTGACGCAGGATCTGGCTCCAGTGAAAATGCTCGCCCTGGTGGATCTGGCTGGTCAACAGCACGATGCGGGCGACCTCACTTGCGCCCGCATCGCCCTCGTCGCTGGCCACGGAGGAGGGGGCTGAGTCGGTCGCGTGCAGGTGGGACAGGGCGTCGTCCAGTACCAGGGTCTCACTCGAGTCGGGCAAGGGAAGGCGACTGTCGTGGCGAAGCTGCGGTGCCCGCTGCAGCGAGCGCGGGTAGCGCTCGAGCAGCTCGCGGTAGTGGTCGAGAGCGTCGGGGATTCGCTCCAGCAACTGGCGGCGGATCACCGGGCCCACCGGTGGCGGCGGGTAGTGGCCGGCGCGTTGCTGGCGCTGGACCTGGCGTTCGATCAAAAGGGCGGGGTCGCAGGCGCGGTCGTGGGCCAGACGCTGGCCAAGCGGCTGCACCAGGGCCTCGCGCTGCTGCCATCTGGCAAGGCCGGCGAAGGCGAAGGGTTCGTCGTCGTCACTCAGCGTCTGTTCGTCGCGCATGCTGGTGGACAGGCGCTGCTGGAACAGGGCGCTGACGGGATCGCGCAGCAGGCCAGAAAGCTGCGACAGGCCGATGGCGCCCTCGGGGCGCCAGGATGGCAGCGCCTCATCGGCTGAGGTGGCCGCCATGGGGTCCGGGTGACGTGAATCACGCTGGTGCAGGGTCTGCCACTCGTCTGCATAGGTATAAAGCGGCGAGTCCGCCAGGAAGTAGCCGGCGCCGAAGGGTTGCAGCGGGTGCTCGGTGGTCAGGGCGGTGAGCAGGGCCTCGATCATCTGCTGCTCTTCGGCCAGCGAGCGCTCATCGTGGGGCGGTTGGTCGGGAAGGCGCCAGCCCTTGCCGAGGTGGTCGCGCAGCTGCCCGACCAGCACGCTGGGCGGCTTCTCGCCGTTATCCTGGGGGCTGCGTCCGCACCAGCTGATGGTCAGTCGGTCCCGCGCTGACAGCAGTGCCTCGAGGAACAGGTAGCGGTCGTCGTCACGCCGGGAGCGGTCGCCGGCGCGATAGTGTCCGCGCATAGCCATCAGGTCGAAGTCCATGGCCTCGGCGCGGCGCGGGTAGGCGCCGTCGCTCATGCCCAGCAGCACGACGTAGCGGAAGGGGATTGCGCGCATGGGCATCAGGGTGGCGAAGGTGATGCGGCCCATCATGAAGCTCTGGGACAGCTGGGGCTGGTCGATGCGCGACAGCCAGCTTTCGCGCACCACCGCCAGCGGCAGGCGGATGCCGACCTCGGCCGAATCGACCTCCTCGTGCCAGGTCTCGAGCGCCGCCTGGATGCGCCCGAGCAAGGCCTCTTCGGCACTGGAGCCGGGGGCTAGGGTACGCTCCAGCATGGTTCCCAGAACATGGTCCCATTGGCTGGCGGTCTTCGGTTCGATCAGGCTCTGACGAACCTCGTCGAGGGTCATGATCAGCCGGTACAGCGGACCGACCAGGGTGGCGTCGAGGCCGGCGACTTCGTCGTAGGGCACGATGTCGCCCCAGTCCTCGCCGTCGTCGCTGGCCTCGCCCACGGAGTAGCCCATCAGCATGCGCTCCAGGCCGAAGCGCCAGGTGTGCAGCTCGTCGTGTTCCGGCAGGCCGAGTTCGGCTCGCTGGGAGGCATCGAGGCCCCAGCGTACGTTGGCCTCGCGAATCCAGCGTTGCAGGGTGGATAGGTCCCCCTCGCCAAGGCCAAAGCGTGTGCGGATGGCCGGGATGTCCAGCAGGTCGAGGATCTCGCTGGCGCGAAAACGCAGACGCGGCAGCGACAGCAGGGTCTCCAGTGCCACCAGCATGGGTTCGCGATGGCGTTCCTGCTGGTCGGCCACGTGGTAGGGCAGGTGGCGCTTCTCGCCCGGGGCGAACTGGCCGAATACCGCATCGATATAGGGCGCGTAGTCGTTGATGTCCGGCACCATCACCATCACGTCCCTGGGTTCGAGAGTCGCATCCTCGGCGAAGGCCTCGAGCAGCTGGTCGTGCAGGACCTCCAGTTCACGCTGAGGGCTGTGGCAGATGTGAAAACGGATCGAGTGGTCGTGCTCGGGATCAAGCGCTGGCCACTCGGCCTGGGTCTCCGCCAGCGGGCGCAGGTTGAGGATGTCGTCCTGCAGCTGGCCCAGCAGGGTGTCGGTGGGCGGCGCCAGGAACAGATCCACCGAGTCGTCGAGCAGGGCGCTCAACGCCTCCACGTCGGTGTGGTCGTGTTCGCTGAGTAGCTGCAGGTAGTCGCGGCCCTGCTTGCCCCATGCTGCCAGCAGCGGATGGGCGTGTAGATGCAGCTGCTCGAGCGAGTGGTGCAGCTCCGCCGGCATGCCCTGGCGACGGCGCTGGCGCACGTGGCGGCGCAGTACCTCCTGGGTCTCGATGATCTCGCCCCAGTAGAACTGGCAGGGGTTGAGCAGACACAGCACCACCTCGCTGATGCTGGACAGGGCGGCCAGCACCTCCAGGGTCTGCTGGGGCAGCGACGAAATGCCGAACACCACGATACGCGGCGGTATTTCCGGGGGGCAGGCCGTCTCGCCCTGTTCGACCTCGCGGGTCAGCTGCTCGGCGGCCCGCTTGAAGCGCTGGTGCACGGCGCCGCGGTGACTGTGGCGCTGGTCGGCAGGCAGGGCGTCGCTGATCCTGCGCCACAGTGCCGGCTGCCAGCGCTGGTCATCGGGGACCTCTGTGACACGGTTACCGGGCAGGGTGAGCACATCGTTGCCGGCCTCCCAGGCGGTGAGCCAGTCGGCGCGATAGACCTGGTACTGATCGAACAGGTCAGCCAGGCGCTCGGCCAGCTGGTAACGCTTGCGCTGCTCATCGTCCTCGCGCAGGTAGCGCGCCAGCGGCTCGAACAGCGGGTCGTCCAGGGCTTCGGGCAGCAGCTTCATCAGGTGCCAGCGCAGGCGACTCTTGTCCCAGGGGGAGGTGGTCGGCACCTGCCCCGAGCCTTCCACCGCCTCGATCACCGCGCGGTAGGCCTGCCACTGAAAGCGCGCGGGCAGGGCAACGTCGGTGCCGAGGCAGACGCCGTAGCCCGGTTCGCCCTGGCGCTCGGCGATGGAGGTCTTGAGCCACTGGGCGATACCGTTGCTTTGCACCAGAAAAAGGGTGCGCGCCAGCGGATGCAGCGGGCGTCGCCCCAGCCACTTCAGGGTCAGATCACGCAGATCCTCCATACGGTTGCCCTGCAGGACGATCAAGCCCGAGGCGGCGGTGGTATCGGTCATGGCGAGTTCTCTGTACTGCGTGAAGGCGTGGCAGCCCGAGGCGGTGACGGCGCTAGCTTAAGCAGAACACGCATCGCTATCGTCGGGACGTCTCGGCATAGCCTAATGGATGCGGCGGCGGGGATCACCATCACCGGATGACCACAGTGTCTGGTCGTAGACGGGCGTCATCTATAGGCCAACATCGCAAGGTAGGCCTCGTCTGTGATGAAGCGGCGTTTCGATGGGGGCGAGCAAGTGTCGGACTCGGCCAGGCGGCGCTTTGCCGAGCACTACCGAGATGGCAACAGTTCATCGACCGGGGCGATATAGCGGCGAGCCGGGTCGTAGCGCTTTATCAGGCCATCGGCGGGCAACCGTTCAGTCGGCCAGAGCTAAAGATCGATAGTGAGCAGGTAGCGCTTCATGGATGATTTCCATCAAACAACGCTTCGATGACGTCCTCTTCCAGCGGAGCATCCCAGCCAGCCTCCGCCTCGATACGACCCTTGGTCAGTCCATAGAGCTCATTCAGGCCAAATCCTCGATCTTTCAAGGCTTCAATCCACTTGGTTAAGGATAGTCTCGAACAGAGAGGGCTGTTGAGTACGCCAAGCACCTTGGCCACCGCGATCCGCGCGCCCCGGAGTCCTTATCGAGAGTCCCGATTTCTGACCACGAACCACAGCCAGATAGCGACACTCAGCGACAGGTAGACCACCAGCGGAAGGGCGAGAAACAGCGCCAGCACCTTGATCGAGAAACCTTCCTTGAAAAAGTAGACGATCAGCAGCAGCGGGAAGATGCTGGCAACCAGCAGCGGCCCAGCCTCACGCCGTATCCACTGGACGACCGCAGTGGTCTTGTTGGGCATAAGCGTCCTCTGGTGGTCGTGGTTGGTGTTGCAGGAACTGCCGGAGCACCACTGACGACATCTTCCTGCCGGTGATGTCGGCGACGTTGTGCCGGTGGTCTTCGCAGGGACTACAACGAGATGGTGACTCGCCTGGCTGCGCGCCTTCAGGGCGTCGAAGAAAGGCCGTCGGCGCACCTGTAATCCTGCAGGCGCTGCCGACGGCCTGCTGCATCGCAGATCAGAGCATCTCATCGATGTTGTTGATGGTGGGTTCGAGAATCAGCTCGCCTGTGCCCTGTTGCACCACGCGATTGGGTTCGATGAAGCAGGTCACCAGGCACCTGGCGCTTTCACCACCATCAGAGATGGTGAAGGTCTTCTTGGTTGAGACAACCCTGCCCTGCACAAAGACCAGGCTGGTTTTTTCGCCTTCCTCCGCCGTGAAGGGAAGCTCGATCAGATCATCGGTAGCTGGAACTTCCTGCAAGGAGTCGATCTGGTGCTCCGGCATTTCCAGTGGCGTGGGTTTCAGCAACAGTGGCTCGAGGGACTTGGTGTTCAGGGAGTCCGTAAGCTGAAACATCAGTCGGTAGTTCATGTCAGTTCCTGATTGGTGTCGTGAGACGCAGCCACTGCTGTGCGTCGATTTCCTGCCGGCCATTCCTGCTCGCCCTGGCGGCTGCTCGAGACGAGCAGGTCTACCCCGTCTGCTGCCTTGTATCCGCTGGCCGGCAGATGTTGGGGATGAAACGCCAGAGAATTCAACCATTTGTCGAATAAGAACAGGCTAATATATAGCATTGGTAGTATCCGATCGCCAGCACTTTACGGTGACCGTTCGATGCGGCGGCTGGCGGTATAGAGGCACTGAGCGCAGGTCGCGGTAGCAGCCTGGGTCCCGCAGGGGTATCGGCTCCAGACAGCGCGATGTAACGACGCCACGAGGAGGACAAAGCGAGAAGGGTGAAAGTAGCAAGTGGGCCGAGTGGATAGTGCAGGAGGTAGTGCTGTCGATAGCGGAGTAAAAAGCGGAGTGGGGTCAGTTCAGGCGGTGCCCACGTGTGAACTCGATGCGATGAGAAGGGGGGGGGGGGGCGAAAACGACGAAAAACGGCCACCGCTCTGATGAGCAAGGTGACCGTCATTCTTGAATTCAGTGGTCGGAGCGACAGGATTCGAACCTGCGACCTTTGCAACCCCATCCTGCTAGCGCTCCCTTAGGCGCATTGGCTCCGAACGAAGTTATTTCGTATAAGATATTGATATTGCAATTATCTTCCCCTATTAACTTTTTCGTCGTAAGTTGGCTGCAGGACGCCGAATGCCGTTAATACTGGTCCAATTGTGCAATGTCAGCATCACCTGGAACAGTTGCGGACGGCTCGCTGAGCCGTCTTGGGTGACTCGCTCAGGCGTCCATCCGAGATTAGGCAGCCAATCGGAGGACGCACTCTCATGGTCGACTTCACACTCAAGCGTAAGATTACCGAGACCGCGATCAAGCACGCTCGGCACAAAGGCATCCGCACAATTTACGACACCGCCATAAGCGGCTTCATTTGCACGCTCTACAACCGCGACGTTACGACCTTCTCATTCCGCTATCGCTCTAAGCTAACTGGCAGGCGACCGACGGTAAAGATCGGCCGGTATCCAACCGTCTCTGTCGACGAGGCCAGGGACATCGCCAGGAAGATGGCTGTTGGGCTCTCTCAGGGCGTCGAGCCACGTCTCGTCGAGCAAGCGGCCAAGGAGGCGCAGCAACGGCGAGAGGAACAGTGGCGCCGTGAAGACGCTACGATCATTGAGACCTTCCTCGACACCGTCTACCGACCACACAAGGAGCGCATGAAGCGAGGCAATGAGGATCTGGATCGTCTCGATCGACACTTCAAGTCGTGGTATCGCAAACGCATGACCGAGATCACCAAGAGCGACGTGACACGCTGGCATCATGCGCTTGAGTCGAAAGGGCTGGCCTTCCTGACCATCAAGCGATCGTTTGATGTCTTGCAAGGGATGCTGAACATGGCGGTGGAGGAGCAGTTCATCGACCAAAATCCGATCAAGGGAGTGCGGCTTAGAAAGCCCGTGGCCCAAGACGATCACGGTGTTGATATCATTAAGTCGCGTCGCGCATTGACGGAAGAGGAAGTGGAGAGCCTGTTCAGGGGGCTTGAGCGATACACGCGAGATCGTAAGGACATGCGGCGGCGCTCGAGAGAAAAGAAGTCCAATCGACATCTTCCGGACTGGGATTATGTCACCTACGTCGATTACGTAGTCCCCGCGATCCTTGTCATTTACTACGCAGGCCTTCGCCCCGGCGATGTCTACGGTCTTCGCTGGGAGAACGTGGACCTCGATCTGGGCACGATTACCAAAGTGATAGAGAAGACAGCGCATCACAGCACACGGCCGAGCAGCTTTCCGATGGCAGATCGGCTGGTTGATGCGCTTCGAGTCTGGTGGCAGGAGAACGGGCGTCCCAAGACTGGCTATGTGTTTCCTTCGCAGCGGACAGGACGCAGGCTCTCCGCTGGAGCTCTCGGCAGACGTCCTTGGCCGCTGATCAAGAAGCTCGGTGGTCTCGACCCCGATCTAGATCTCTACACGCTTCGTCACAACTTCGCCTCGCAGCTCATCCTGTCTGGAGCCGACTTGATGACCGTCATGAAGTTAATGGGGCATCGTGATATCGCGACGACTATTGATCACTATGGTCACCTGACCGCTGATCATTTAAGAACTGCCCTTGTGGCGCTGAGTGATCCTGTGGGCTAAAAGGGATAATAGAGTCCATTAAGTTGCGTTGTTTGTCAGCATTTAATGGACTCAGGATAGTCAGAAAGTTACGCTGTCGGCACTTAAGCTAGGCTCTTTCTCTTCATTTTTATCGATACGATGAGCTTCCTTCTCTTCTGGATCTTGGACTTGCTTCTTTCGAACTTTGGGTGGTGGCGCTACCCATGCTCGCAAATGTTGTCCCACATTATCGTAGAAATATGGGACGGCCTGTTCAAGTTGTTCTATGAATACTCGGTTTCCTTGGAACTTTCCAGCCAGATCAAGTTGGTAATAAACGTCGAAGGAGGTTGGTGCCGAGCTCGAGTTATCGGCTTCTATTAGTTTTGGGTTTTCTCTTAAGGCGTTGATTGGCTGTTCGGATTCGGCAGCACGTCCTTGCCGATTAGCTTTTATGAAGAAGTGATCATCAAGTTTGTTGGGTAACTGCCTAAGCAACCAGTTCAACCTTGCAGTGCTGCTGACCTTGTCCTTAGGTGCATCAATTCTCATTGAACATGTGATATACCGTGGAGTCAGGTCTGCGCGAACTTCAAGGACTGACGCTGCATTGGGTATCTGAATCGAAGTGGTGAGAATTTTTTCTTTCGCCAGCTGTTCGCAGTCATCGGAAAGGCGCTTGTTAGGATCGTTTTTATGAGCTCTCGGCAGCTTTATTTCAGCTCGTTGGTTGACAAGCGTCCAGAGCTTGAGGCATAGCTCGCGCTGTTCTTGATGCCAACTCGAGACCGTGTTTACCACCTCTGGCGAGGATTTATTTAATGTTGAGCCCTTTAAGCACTTTTGAACAAGATCCTTCCACTCTTTATTCATTGAGGTAAATCCGGACTTTCCGCTATTTTTGTCATCAAAATACTCAACAACTTCACTGAGTATGTAGTGCTGATCTGTGTCTTCGATCCCGTCACTTTGTAAAAGTAGCTCCGCTTGGGTCAGTGCGTAGGTCCATGACCAATGATAAAGATCTATTCCTTTGGTAACTCTCTTGGTAAGAGGGACTGGGTGGTGGTCAGGTATTGCAGTGAATTGGTTGGTGATTGTGATTACTGCGTCAAAATTATGTTCTTTGGCTTTTTTGATGTAGGAGGTGAGTTGCTCTTCTCCGACCTCATCGTTTCCTATTTTGGCTTCAATGAGTGCTCGCCATTCCTTCTTTCCAGTGCGGACTATCAAAGCGCCGTCAGGGCGTCGTTTTGGGTCGGACTTATCTTTGTCGGGTGTGTTTTTGAACACGACTTCGACCCACGCCTCGAGAGTTGCTCGTTTCCCAGTTCGGAGGCCGAGTGACTGCAACATCACCTGTCGGAACTCGTGAACACTCATCAACGATGATAAAAAGATTGAGAGTGCTCTTTCCTCGCGGTTTGTATCGGCTACGGACGGAATCAATCTCGGCAAGTGCCCGCGCTCGAAGTATGCTGGTCGTTCTGCTCGCATTTTGTCGTTCCCTGCTCAATGGCCTTTTTGGTTGTTTGCCAACTCATATTAGGCATTAACGAAGCTTCAAGCAAAATTAGACGCGCTGAGAAACCTGCGTGGCAGGGCAACCAGGGTGAATGGTGCTCATGGAGCTGTAGTGGACCAGTCAAACGAAAAAACGCCACTCGGCATGACCCGTTAGTGGCGGTTTTTCGCATGTTCAGTGGTCGGAGCGACAGGATTCGAACCTGCGACCTTTGCAACCCCATTGCAACGCGCTACCAAGCTGCGCCACGCTCCGACTTGGCCTTTGGGTTGTGTGACCGTCTGGCCTGTCCCCCGAAGACGAGGCGTATACTAGCGCGTTCATTTCAAAATGAAAAGCCCCTTTTGCGCTTTTATTTCAATTGGTTGGAAATTGACCAGTCCCGGGCGTCAGCGCTGCCCACTTTGTCCGTGCTCTGACACACTATTGGTAGGCAATGGGACACGAGGAGGACCAGGGAATGCCGCTGATTCTGGGAATGAGTCTACTGCTGGCGTGTCAGTTCGCTGGTGAGTTGATCGCGCGGGGGCTGACGTTACCGATACCCGGGCCGGTGATCGGAATGGTGATTCTGCTGATCGGACTGTCGATTCGCGGCAAGGTGCCGAAGAGCCTGCGTACGACAGGGGAAGGTCTGCTGCGCTACCTGACGCTGTTGTTCGTGCCTGCGGGTGTCGGGTTGATGGTGCATGGCCGCCTGATCGCCGATGACTGGCTCGCCATCGCGGCGACGCTGGTGCTGTCCACGGCCCTGACCCTGGCGGTCACCGCCTGGGTCATGGCAAGGCTGGCTGCTCGCCGGGGAGGTCAGTAATGGATGTGGCCGAACTCGATGAGCTGTGGGTCTATCTGTCCGGCAATCCGCTGTTGTCGCTGCTGGTCACGCTGTTGGCGTTCGCCCTGGCGGTGCGCATCAACAAGTGGCTGGGCGGCACGCCGCTGCTTCACGCGGTGACCCTGAGTATTGCCTTGATCATTTCCTTCCTGCTGGTCACCGGGATCGACTACGCCACCTACTTCGAGGGCGCCCAGTTCATCCACTTTTTGCTGGGGCCAGCCACGGTGGCGCTGGCCATCCCGCTGTATGACCATCGCGAGCGGGTGCGTCAGCTACTGCTGCCGCTGTTGGTAGCTTGCGGCGCGGGTATCGTGACCGCGGTTGCCTCGACCCTTGGTATTGCCCTGTTGTTCGGGGCGGCGCCAGAAACCGTGCTGTCGTTGGCGCCGCGCTCGGTAACGTCGCCCATCGCCATGGGGGTGGCGGAGAAGATAGGCGGTATTCCGTCGCTGGCGGCGGGGCTTGTGTTGATTACCGGCTCCATCGGCTGTGCGCTGGGGCCGTTCATCTTTCGTCTACTCGGCATCAAGGACCCGGTGATCCAGGGCTTTACCATGGGGCTCTCCGCCCACGGCTTTGGTACGGCCCAGGCGTTCGCCAAGCTGGGGGCCATGGCCGGCGCCTTCTCTGGTCTTGCCATGGGTCTGACGGGCTTGATCACCGCCTTTTTGCTGCCGCTGATTGTGGCGATATTCGGACTCTGACCTTCGTCTAATGCGCAACGCAAATTGTCTCCGGCTGAACTATGGTCAAGCGAAGGGATTGGGCCGGAGGTCAAGATGTGGAAGACCATCAAGTCGGTACTCGCCGCGTTTTTCGGCGTGCAACGCGAGTCCCGGCGTCAGGAAGACTTCACCACCGGCAAGGCGTCCAGCTTTATCGTCGTAGGCATCCTCATGGGGGTGCTGTTTGTCGTGATTCTGATCGTGATCGCCACCCTGGCGGCGGGTTGAGTGACCCGTTGGCAGGGTGGCGTCTTGCGTTGACGGCTCGGCCCGCTACACGCGGGGCAGTGACCAGGCTCTTCTATACTCGAGCCATTGGCGAGCGAACAAGATAACAAAGAGCTCCAGGAGGCATCGATGCGCATGCGGCATGTGTGGATGACTGCGGGAACGCTGTTCGCAGGACTCGGAGGGCACCTCCAGGCGTCCGACTGGAACATGCCGGTCGGGGTGACGGACGTCAGTCGTGAGGTGTATTCGCTGCACATGACGATCTTCTGGATCTGCGTGATCATTGGCGTGGTGGTCTTCGGCGCCATGTTCTACTCGCTGTTCCGCTATCGTCACTCCCAGGGCGCCAAGGCCGCCAAGTTCCATGAGCACACCACCGTCGAGGTGATCTGGACGGCCCTGCCGTTGCTCATCCTGGTCGGCATGGCGGTGCCGGCTACCGCCACGCTCAAGAAGATGTACGACGCCTCCGACGCCGACCTGGATGTGATGGTGACCGGCCAGCAATGGCGCTGGCACTACAGCTACCTGGGTGAGGATGTCGACTTTACCTCCAACCTTGCGACCCCCCGCGAGCAGATCTCCGGCGAGAGCGAGAAGGGGGAAAACTATCTACTCGAAGTCGATGAACCACTGGTGCTGCCGGTGGGCAAGAAGGTGCGCCTGCTGCTGACCGCCGACGACGTCATCCACTCATGGTGGGTGCCCGAACTGGCGGTCAAGCAGGACGCGGTGCCAGGCTTCGTCAATGAAAACTGGGTGCGCATCAACGAGCCCGGCATCTATCGCGGCCAGTGCGCGGAACTCTGCGGCAAGGATCACGGTTTCATGCCGGTGGTGGTCGAGGCGGTCGAGCAGGAGCAGTTCGATACCTGGTTGGCCGAGCGCAAGGCCGCCGCTGCCCAGGAGGCCCAGGGGGTGGATCGCGAGTGGTCCATGGACGAACTGATGGAGCGTGGCGAGCAGGTCTACGGCTCCATCTGCGCATCCTGTCACCAGGCCGATGGTAGTGGCCTGCCGCCTGCCTTCCCGGCGCTGGCGGGCAACCAGGCACTGCTGGACGAGCCGGAGCGCCATCTGGATACCGTCGTCAATGGTGTCTCGGGTACCGCCATGCCGGCCTTCCGCACCACCCTGAATCCGGTGGAGATCGCCGCCGTCATCACCTACGAACGCAACGCCTGGGGTAATGAGACAGGCGAGGTGACCCAGCCGGCCGATATCGCCGACATGCTGTCCGAGTAGCCGGACGAACGGCTGTCGGGATCGCGATTGGAGCAGCCGTTCAGGTGCCGGGAAATGCAAGCACAAGAGATGAACGAGCAAGGGAATAGCGAACAGGGGATGGTCGACGAACGACCAGTCCGAGCAACCGGGGGCTCTCAGGAGTCACGTTGAACGCACCATCGACGCCCGCCAAGAGTCAGGCAGGCGGCCAACAGGGGAGATCTTCGCCATGGCGTCACTGCCTCCCAAGCATCGACTCGAGTCGTCGGCCTCCGAGGCCAGCTCGGCGGGACACGACGAGCATCACTATCGCCCAGGCGGTCTGATGCGCTGGGTACTGACCACCAATCACAAGGAGATCGGTACCCTTTATCTGATCTTCTCCTTGACCATGTTTCTGATCGGTGGGGTCTTCGCGCTGGTGGTGCGGGCCGAATTGTTCCAGCCCGGTCTTCAGCTGGTGCAGCCCGAGTTCTTCAACCAGATGACCACCATGCATGGCCTGATCATGGTGTTCGGCGCGGTGATGCCGGCCTTCGTTGGGCTGGCCAACTGGATGGTGCCGCTGCAGATCGGGGCGCCGGACATGGCGTTGCCGAGGCTCAATAACTTCAGCTTCTGGCTGCTGCCGATCGCCTTTACCCTGATGTTGAGTACGTTGTTCATGCCGGGTGGGGCGCCGAATTTCGGCTGGACCTTCTATGCGCCGCTGTCCACCACCTACGCGCCGCCGTCCACCACCTTCTTTATATTGTCGCTGCACATCGCCGGTATCAGCTCGATCCTGGGGGCGATCAATATCATCGCCACCATCCTGAACCTGCGCGCACCGGGCATGCGCCTGATGGACATGACCCTGTTCGTCTGGACCTGGTTGATCACCGCCTTCCTGCTGATCGCGGTAATGCCGGTGCTGGCCGGAGTGGTCACCATGATGCTGATGGACATCAACTTCGGCACCAGCTTCTTCAATGCCGGTGGCGGTGGTGATCCGGTGCTGTTCCAGCATCTGTTCTGGTTCTTCGGGCATCCCGAGGTCTACATCATGATCCTGCCGGCCTTCGGCATCGTTTCGGTGATCATTCCGACCTTCGCCCGCAAGCGGCTGTTCGGCTATGCCTCCATGGTCTACGCCACCGCTTCCATCGCCATCCTGTCGTTCTTGGTGTGGGCTCACCACATGTTCGTGGTGGGGTTACCGTTGGTGGCGGAGCTGTTCTTCATGTACAGCACCATGCTGATCGCAGTGCCGACCGGGGTGAAGGTGTTCAACTGGATCACCACCCTGTTCCGGGGTTCGATCAGCTTCGAGCCGGCGATGCTGTTCGCCATCGCCTTTGTGGTGCTGTTCACCATCGGTGGCTTCTCGGGGCTGATGCTGGCGATCTCGCCGGCGGACTTTCAGTACCACGACACCTACTTCGTGGTGGCGCACTTCCACTACGTGCTGGTGCCCGGCGCGGTGTTCTCGATCATGGCAGGGGTCTACTACTGGCTGCCCAAGTGGACCGGCCACTACCCGCACCTGCGGCTGTCCCAGTGGCACTTCTGGCTGTCGATGATCGGGGTCAATCTGACCTTCTTCCCGATGCATTTTTCCGGGCTTGCCGGCATGCCGCGAAGAATTCCCGACTACTCGTTGCAGTTTGCCGACTTCAACATGCTCTCCAGTATCGGTGCCTTCATGTTCGGCTTCTCGCAGCTGTTGTTCGTGGTCATCGTGATCATGTGCGTGCGGGGCGGCAAGAAGGCGCCGGCCAAGGCCTGGGATGGCGCCGAGGATCTTGAATGGACGGTGCCGAGCCCGGCGCCTCTGCATACCTTCGAGCACCCGCCTCAGTATCGGCCGGTGGAGCACTGAGTCGGGAGTGTCGCCATGACGAACGTCGTCGAGGATCGCAGTCCCCAGGTTCGACGAACCGTGGTGAAGACTCTGGTGGTGCTGGCGGGGATGTTTGGCTTCGCGTTTGCCCTGGTCCCGCTGTATGACGTCTTCTGCCAGGTGACGGGTCTCAACGGCAAGACCTCGACCAGCGCTCAGACGCTGGTGCACGAAGAGGTCGATACCGAACGCACGGTGACGATGCAGTTCGTGACTCGTGGCAGTGCGGGACTGCCGTGGAAGCTGGAGGCCCACAGTCGCCAGGTTCGGGTTCACCCAGGGCAGAGCACGGAGGTGTATTTCACCTTTCGCAATCTGGGTGACCAGGCGCTGGTGGCAAGGGCGGTGCCCAGCGTGACCCCGTCTCCGGCGTCGCTACATCTGCGCAAGCTGGCCTGTTTCTGTTTCGACAATCAACGGCTGGCGCCGGGGGAGAGCTTCGAGGCGCCACTGGTGTTTCAACTGACCCGCGATCTCCCCGAAGAGATCAAGACCGTGACCCTGGTGTACACGCTCTACCCGCAGGACCAGGGACCGGACGTGGCGGTGGCGACGGTGGCCGACGGCGCACCGGGCAGTGACAAGGGACGCCGACCGGCGTCTGGCGAAGATCCAGGAGGTGAAGCATGAGTGGTGGCAGCTACTACGTACCCGCGACCAGCAAGTGGCCGATCCTCGGTTCCCTGGCCATGGGCGTGATGATGGTCGGCGGGGGCACCTGGCTGGTGCACGGGGCGGCGGGGTCGCCGATCATGCTGGCGGGGCTGGTGGGCATCCTGGCGGTGATGGTGCTGTGGTTCAGGGATGTCATCAAGGAGTCCATGTCAGGGCTCTATGACGCCCAGATGGATCGGTCCTTCCGCTGGGGCATGGGCTGGTTCATCTTCTCGGAAGTGATGTTCTTCGGCGCCTTCTTCGGTGCGCTGTTCTATGTGCGGACTTTGGCGCTGCCATGGCTCGATGGTGAAGGTGCCAAGGGCGTGTCGGCATTGCTGTGGCCCGACTTCACCGCCAGCTGGCCGCTGGAGAACCCACCGGACAGCGCCATCTCGGGGCCGACCGAGACCCTGAGCCCGTGGCAGCTGCCGCTGGTCAACACCCTGCTGCTGGTGTCCTCGAGCATTACCCTGACGGTCGCCCACGAAGCGTTGAAGATGGGGGAGCGTCGCGCTACCCACAACTGGTTGTTCGGTACGGTGCTGCTGGGCACCTTCTTCATCATCATCCAGGGGGTCGAGTACTACGAAGCCTACCATCACCTGGGCCTGACCCTGGAGGCGGGCATCTACGGCTCGACCTTCTTCATGCTGACGGGCTTCCATGGCCTTCACGTCATCATCGGCACCATCATCCTGGCCAGCATCCTGATGCGTATCCGCAAGGGCCATTTCAGTGGCGACAACCACTTCGGTTTCGAGGCGGCGGCCTGGTACTGGCACTTTGTCGACGTGGTCTGGCTGGGGCTGTTCATCTTTGTCTACGTGTTCTGAGGCAGGCGGCGTGGGGGCCGCTCAGCCGATCGTTCCGGTGGCGAAGCCATAGGCCAGCAACGCCAGCAGCAGGGCGGCCAGGGCTACCCGGATCTTGAGCGAGACCAGCAGGCGGCGTGAGTGGCTGTCGTCCTTGAGCAGGAAGCCGACCCCGGCCGCGAGACTGGCCAGCATGGCCACGAACACGATCAGAATCAGGATCTTGAGCAGCATGGTGAGAGTCCGTTCGAGTGAGGGAAAAAGGCGTGGTCCGGGTCGGCTGGTGGCCTGGTGCCTGCTGTGCGCAGCGCTGATGGTGCTGGGTATCGGCCTTGGACTATGGCAGTGGGAGCGCGCCGCCGGCAAGCGCGACTATCTTGCAAACCTTGCCGAGGCACCGACCTTGAACATGCCAGGGACATTGCCGCCGGACGGCAGCCGCCTGTCGCTCGAAGGCGTCTTTCAGGCCGACGAAACCCTCTACCTGGACAATCGGATGCTCGGCAATCGACTCGGGGTAGCGGTGCTCACGCCCTTTGTCGACGTCGAGGGACAGCGGTGGCTGGTGGAGCGCGGCTTTCTCGAGACAGGGGTGTCGCGCCAGGCGCCCTACGCAGAGACGCCGAAGGGGCTGGTGTCGCTGAGCGGTGACTGGCAGGCGGATGGCCGGCGTACGCCGCGGTTCGGTGACAACCTCGAAGGCACGCGACTGCAGCGCATCGAACTCGGAGCCTGGGACGAGGAGTTCAGCTTTGCCGGTTGGCTGCATCAGCGCCAGGGTCCCGGGCATCTGGAGGACTGGTGGACGCCTAACGTCATGCCACCAGAGCGACATCTGGCCTATGCACTGCAGTGGTGGGGGCTTTCGTTGGTGGCGCTGCTGGCGCTGCTGTTTGGAGGTCGACGACTCTATCGTGACCTGTGGGCGGCGGGTACCTCACGCCCTGAAACGTCGATCGCCGACATGACCGCGAGGCAAGAACGCTAAGGCCGTGAGATGGCAAGACCGCGAAAGAAAACCGCGAAAGAAAACCGCGGAAGACAACAACGCCGCGAAAGACCGGAAAGGGGCGAAAGACAAGCGACATCAACGAGGACAAGAGGCTAGCGCGAGAGCACGACACTAGGCGCTGTCCGAAAAGTCGACGAGCGAAGGTTAGACAAGGCAAAAATCGGTGAGAAAGCGCAGTTTACGGGGTGTAAATGAGCATTTTGATCCGATTTTTAACGCCGTATTACCGAGTGCAGGCACTTTTCAGACAAGCGCTAGCGCGAGAACGACAGATACACGATAGCCCAGCGGACACGACAGGACCGAACGTGTCGACGCAAGGAGTGGAGGTGCGAGGATGACGACGATGGGGTGGCAGCGGCTGAAGCTGGTCGCACTGATCGCGATCTTTGTGATGCCCATGGCGCTTGCCTGGGGCATGGTCGAGTTCCGTATCGGGATTCCCGACAACCGTACCGCCCACGGGGCGCTTGATGCCGATGTGCCGCCGCTGTCCCGGTGGCCGGCTCTTGAGCGCACAGACATTGCCAGTCGCGATCGTGGAGGGGAGGTCGCGGCGCATGCCTGGACCCTGGCCTACGATTGTGGCGATAGCTGCGCCGAAGACGCGGATCGCTGGTGGCGCCTGCACCGAGCGCTGGGCAAGGACGCCCATCGTCTGAGTCGGTTGCGCGTAGGCGGAGACGCTGCCGCCTTGCCTGGCGAGTCGCTGATGACCTGGACCGAGTCGCCGGAGTGGGCCAGTCAGGGGCAGGCGTGGCTGCTTGACCCCCAGGGGTGGGTGGCGGTCGCCTATCCTGCCGGGGTGGAGACCCGGGCGGTGATGGACGACATCGAGCATCTGTTCAAGCGCAACCCCGAGCCACCGCTTGCTGTCCTGGGCGAAGATCCCGGTGAGGCCGAGGCTACGCAAGGTGCCACCGAACTGGTCAGTCTGCACGACAGCAAAGGTGCCAGCGAAGACGCCCGCCAGGAGGTGCGCCATGAATGATCGACGCCTGGCGACGCTGCGGCTCTTGAGTCTGGTGGGGGCCCTGTTCACCGCTCTGGTCATCATGGCCGGTGCCTTCACCCGGTTGCTGGATGCGGGGCTGGGTTGTCCCGACTGGCCGGGGTGCTATGGGGCGCTGGTCGTGCCCGATGCAAGCAGCGCTCTGCTGCATAGTCCGGATGCACCGCTGGAGGCATCCAAGGCCTGGATGGAAATGATTCATCGCTACCTGGCCGGATGTCTCGGGGTCATGGTGATGGCCCTGCTGGTGCTGGCCTGGCCCAGGCGGCGCAAGCCTGGGTTTCCCTGGCGTCTGATGCTGATGCTGTTCGCCGCCTTGATGGTGCAGGGGGCCTTCGGTGCCTACACCGTGACCCTCAAGCTGTGGCCCCAGGTGGTAACCCTTCACCTGCTGGGTGGACTCACGGTGATGACGCTGTTCATCTGGCTGCATCTGCGCCTGCGTCGTGTCGCCAGGGGAGAGGCGGCGCTCGCTGCCCGACCACTGGGGGCGCTGATGGGGGTGGCCACCATGCTGCTGGTACTGCAACTGGCGCTGGGGGGCTGGACCTCCAGCAACTACGCGGGCATCGCCTGTCAGGGGTTTCCCACCTGCAATAGCCAGTGGGTGCCCGACACCGACTGGGGGGAGGGCTTCCACCTTACCCAGACGGTAGGGCCCAACTATCTGCACGGGGCCCTGCACGCCGAAGCACGCACGACGATCCATCTGGCCCATCGGCTGGGAGCGCTGGCGTTGACGCTGGCGCTGGCACTGGTGGTGATCCGTCGCTGGCATCGCCGTGAAATGCGGCCCTGGCTGCTGACGCTGGCCGGGGCGACGGCTTTGCAGGTCGCCCTGGGTATCGCCAATGTGCTGCTGTGGCTGCCGCTGGGCCTGGCGCTTCTGCATACTGCCGGCGCGGTACTGCTGGTCTTCAGTTTTACCCTGGTGGCGTGGAAGCAGCGCCATTCAAGACAGGCGGTGAAGGGACGTCAACGTCAGACCAGAGGAGGGTGGCTCCATGCGTGATGCACAGGCCATGGGGGCAGCGACCCATCCGCTATGGCGTGACTTGTTGACGTTGTGCAAATGGCGAGTGGTCATGGTGATGCTGGTATGCGCCCTGGTGGGGATGTTGCTGGCGATCCCCGGTGCGATATCGCCAGCTGCGCTTAACGCCATGGTGTGCGGGCTTATCGGGATTGCACTGGCCGCCGCCGGGGCGGCGGCGATCAACCACGTGGTGGATCGCAAGCTGGATGCGCGGATGCATCGCACCTCGCGGCGCCCGCTGGCGTCCGGTCGCTTGTCGACGCCACTGGCGCTGGCCTGGGCGCTGTCATTGTCCACCTCGGGGGTGGCGCTGCTGGCGCTGACCGTCAATCCGTTGACCGCTTGGCTTACGCTGTGGTCGCTGGTCGGTTATGCGTTGATCTACACGGTATTTCTGAAACGGGCCACGCCGCAGAATATCGTCATCGGTGGTGTCGCCGGTGCCGCGCCGCCACTGCTGGGCTGGACCAGCGTGACCGGGACAGTGGGAGCCGAACCGCTGCTGCTCATGTTGATCATCTTTGCCTGGACGCCGCCGCACTTCTGGGCGCTGGCGATCTACAAGCGCGATGAATACGCCGAGGCAGGGGTTCCGATGCTGCCGGTAACCCATGGCCTCGCCTTTGCCAGACTGCAGGTCTGGCTGTACGGCTGGCTGACGGTAGCGGCCACCTTGCTGCCGTTCACCATTGGCATGAGCGGCTGGCTTTATCTGGTCAGCGTATGTCTTCTCAATCTGCGCTTCATGCAGTGGAATCTCAGAGTCTGGCGTGGACACGACGAACAGGCGCCCTTGCAGGCCTTCTGGTTTTCCATCCGCTATCTGCTCGGCGTCTTTCTGGCCTTGTTGCTGGATCACTATCTGAGTATCGCCTTGACTCCGTGAGGGCCGACTACCTTCGTTCAACGGTCCGGTGTCACGGGAGTGTCATCGGCAGGTGGCAACAATGCAGACGGCAGTCACCGGTCTTTCTCGTGATGGATGGTTCAGCCTCCCTGGCAGATGTGTAGAATGCTTCCTTTGACCATCGCACAGGGGGCTGCATGTCCACGACGCTCGCTTATGCCTTGCTCGGGCTTGGCATTGTCATCATTGCCGCGTTGGCGTGGTACGCCTGGTCGTTGAAGAATGAGGTGCGGCGCCGAGAGGGAGTGATTCGGGACGAGGAACGTCGTGCCAGGGAAAATGGCCTGGAAAACCTCGGTCTGGTTGCGTCGGCGCTATTGCAGCGTCAGGTCGATGTGACCGAAGGCTGCTGGCGGTTGAAAGTATTGTTCGAGATCATCGATCCGGCACTGCTTGAGCGGCGCGAGTTCAGAGTCTTTGCCGAGGTCTACGAACAGACCCGTCATCTGCACACACATCAGGCGCGTCAAGAGCTTACGCCCAAGGAGCGGTTCGCTGAAGACAAGCAGCGACTGGCCGTGGAAGAAGCGAATCGCGACGATGTGCTGGCTGCGGCACAGGCTGCGCTGGATTTTCAAGCCCGTTACCCCGACTCTCTCAATTGAGCGATCTCGAACACTGTTCGATGAAGTGAATGACGGGCGGGTATCGCCTGTGCTAGTTTGATTGTACAGAAGCGATACGTCATGATATCGCCTGCAAGGGATTGGTCGTGCAGCAATTGTCTTGCACGATGGGCCGTTGGCAGAAGACGTTGAGATATTGGCGACTAATAGACTGGCTAGGCGCTGTATTTCATGCTTTTCTTGCCTATGAGGAAGTAGGGTACCTATCCTGTTTCTCGATCGGCACAACATTGGACCCGCTGAAGAACAGGGTTACCCGTATTCAGCATTGAGTGTCAGATAGAAGAAGGAGTCTTACATGAAAAAATCAACGACTGGCTTGCTGCTCGGTTCTGCACTGGTTGTCGGCCTCTCCGGCTGCGCCAGCTCCGCCTCTCAGTCCTCCTCCGGCATGAGCGCATCTGACGCCAAGCCGTGGTACCAGCACCCGATGGTGTGTGGTATCGCCGGTGGTCTGATCGGCGGTGGTATCGGCTACGGCACCACCAGCGATGACGACGAGGAAACCGGCGCTGCTGTCGGCGCGACCGTCGGCACCGTGGCTGGCGCTCTGCTGTGTGCCGAGCCGAACAAGGAGCCGATGAACGCTCCGAAGGATTCCGACGGTGACGGCGTCTACGACGCCAACGACCAGTGCCCGGGTACTCCGGCCGGTGTCGCCGTGGACGCAGTGGGTTGCCCGCTGGATTCCGACAACGATGGCGTGCCGGACTTCCAGGACCAGTGCCCGGGTACTCCGGCTGGCGTCGAGGTCAACTCCCTCGGTTGCGAAAAGGACCTGGTCCTGCGTGACGTGAACTTCGAGTTCGACTCCGCCGTCCTGACCGCTCAGGCTGAGCAGGTTCTGGCTGGTGTTGCCGAGCGTCTGCGCGCCAACCCGAACGTCGGCGTGCGCATCGAAGGTCACACCGACAGCGTCGGTTCCGACAGCTACAACAAGCAGCTGTCTCAGGAGCGTGCCGCTTCCGTTGCTCGCTTCCTGGCGAGCCAGGGTGTTCAGCCGAACCGCATGCGTGCCATCGGTTACGGTGAAGAGCAGCCCATCGCGACCAACGACACCGATGCAGGTCGTGCGGAAAACCGTCGTGTGGAACTGGGTGAGTGGCAGTAAGTCTGCCCTGACCGAGTCCGTCTCGATCAGCTGATCGAGCGCGATGACATCAGCGAGGCGCCTTCGGGCGCCTCGCTGCGTTTCGGGTGGTGGTGGCCTGTCTTGCCATCCGGCTCGCTAAAGGTGTCGCGACGCCCTCCACAGGGGTAGAGCATGGCGCCGGCGGCGCCATTTCTGATATTCTATGTCGCTGTTTCACCCCTCGAATCCATTTTGGCGACACGTGATCCTTGGTATGGATCACCACTGCGCACAAGGACAGCTTGCATGCCCATCGTGACACTGCCTGACGGCAGTCAGAGAACCTTCGATTCCCCCCTTAGCGTCATGGAACTGGCCGAGAGCATCGGCCCGGGACTTGCCAAGGCCTGCGTGGCCGGCAAGATCGACGGCGTATTGGTGGACGCCGCGGACCTGATCGAGACGGACGCCGAGGTGGCGATCCTGACCGCACGTGACGAGGAAGGCCTGGAGATCATCCGGCATTCCTGTGCCCACCTTATCGGGCACGCGGTCAAGCAGCTCTATCCCGAGGCCAAGATGGCCATCGGCCCGGTGATCACCGACGGCTTCTATTACGACATCGATTTCGGCCAGTCGATCACCCCGGAAGACCTCGAGACCATCGAGAAGCGCATGAAGCAGCTGATCGATGAAGAGTACGACGTGGTCCGCGAGTACGTCGATCGCGATGCCGCGATGCTGGAATTCCTGCATCGCGATGAGCCCTACAAGCAGGAAATCGTGCGCGGGATTCCCGAAGGCGACACTATTCGCCTCTACCGCCACAAGGAATATACCGACATGTGTCGTGGGCCCCACGTGCCCAACACGCGTCACCTCAAGGCGTTCAAGCTGACCAAGCTGGCCGGTGCCTACTGGCGCGGCAACGCCGACAACGCCATGCTGACCCGCATCTACGGCACCGCCTGGGGCGACAAGAAGCAGCTCAAGGCCTACCTGCACCGCCTCGAGGAGGCCGAGAAGCGCGATCACCGCAAGCTGGCGCGTCGTCTCGACCTCTTCCACATGCAGGAAGAGGCGCCGGGCATGGTGTTCTGGCACCCCAACGGCTGGACCCTGTGGCAGCGCGTCGAGCAGTACATGCGCGGCGTCTACAAGGAGGGCGGCTATCAGGAGATTCGCTGCCCTCAGATCATGGACGTGTCGCTGTGGAAGAAGTCCGGCCATTGGGATAACTACGCCGACGGCATGTTCTTCACCGAGTCCGAGAAGCGTGAGTACGCGCTCAAGCCGATGAACTGCCCGGGCCACGTCCAGGTGTTCAACTCCGGTCTGCGCAGCTACCGTGAACTGCCGGTGCGCTTCGGCGAATTCGGCGGCTGTCACCGTAATGAGCCGTCCGGCGCGCTGCACGGCATCATGCGAGTGCGCGCCTTTACCCAGGACGACGGCCACATCTTCTGTACCGAAGAGCAGGTGCAGCCCGAGGTGACGAGCTTCCATCGCCAGGCGCTCAAGGTCTACAGCGACTTTGGCTTCGAGGATATCGCGATCAAGATCGCCCTGCGCCCGGAAAAGCGCATCGGCGACGACGACACCTGGGATCGTGCCGAGAACGCCCTGCGTGGCGCGCTGGAGGCCTGTGGGGTCGAGTGGCAGGAGCTGCCGGGCGAGGGCGCCTTCTATGGCCCCAAGATCGAGTATCACATGAAGGACTGCCTGGGCCGCGAGTGGCAGGTCGGCACCATGCAGGTCGACTTCATGATGCCCACGCGCCTGGGTGCCCAGTACGTGACCGAAGAGGGCGAGCGCAAGCCGCCGGTCATGCTGCACCGTGCCATCGTCGGTTCGATGGAGCGCTTCATCGGCATCCTGATCGAGCACTACGCCGGCGCCATGCCGCTGTGGCTCGCGCCGGAGCAGGCGGTGGTGATGATCATCACCGATGCCCAGAAGGAATACGCCGAAGCCTTGACCTCACGACTGCAAAAAATCGGTCTTCGCGTCAAGTCGGACTTGAGGAACGAGAAGATCGGCTTTAAAATTCGCGAGCATACGTTGCAGAAGGTACCCTATCTCCTGGTGGTCGGAGATAAGGAAGTAGAGGCCGACTCGGTGGCTGTGCGTACGCGCAGCGGCGAAAATCTGGGCACCATGACCGTGGACGCCTTTATTGAACGAGTTCAGGCCGAGCGGTACTAACGGGTAGGCGGCATGGGCCGCCCCCTCGTGTGAGGCTCTAGGCACGCACCTTCCCAGCTCTCGCACCTTCCAAAGCTACAGTGGAGACGGAACCATCAAGAGAAGCAACCCCAGAGGACGCCCCCAGGACAAGCGTCCGCCAATGAACGAGCGCATCACCGAAGATCAGGTCCGCCTGATCGCCAGCGACGGCGAACAGCTTGGCATCGTGGATACCCGCGACGCCCTTGAGCGTGCCGAAGCGGAAGGGATGGACCTCGTACAGATTTCCAATGCCGATCCGATCGTCTGCAAGATCATGGATTACGGCAAGTTCGTCTTCGAGCAGAAGAAGCAGAAAGCTGCTCAGAAGAAGAAGCAGAAGCAAATCCAGGTCAAGGAAGTCAAATTCCGTCCTGGCACCGACGAGGGTGACTATCAGGTCAAGATGAAGAACCTGATTCGATTCCTCGAAGGTGGCGACAAGGGCAAGGTCACCCTGCGTTTCCGCGGGCGTGAAATGGCGCACCAGGACATCGGCCGCAAGCTGATGGAACGGATCGCAGCGGATCTCGAGGAAATCGGGACCGTGGAATCCTTCCCCAAGATGGAAGGGCGCCAGATGATCATGATCATTGCCCCCAAGAAGAAGTGATCCGACGGCCGGTTCAACGATTGGTCAGCCTGTGAAGGCTGGCCATTGGCCCCGGATTTTCTAAAGAAACTCGAGCGGAGTTATTCTCATGCCGAAGATCAAGAGCAACAGCGGCGCTGCCAAGCGCTTCAAGAAGACTGCCAACGGCTTCAAGCACAAGCAGTCCTTCCGTAGTCACATTCTGACCAAGAAGTCCACCAAGCGTAAGCGTCAGCTGCGCGGCATGCAGCAGATTCACGACGCCGACAAGGCACTCGTGCGTCGCATGCTGCCGTACGTATAAACCCTTGGTGAACCCCCTTTAACGTCAGGAGAGTGCTATGACTCGTGTCAAGCGTGGTGTCGTCGCCCGTCGTCGTCACAAGAAGATCATGAAGCAGGCCAAGGGCTACTACGGTGCCCGTTCGCGCGTCTTTCGCGTTGCCAAGCAGGCCGTCATCAAGGCCGGCCAGTACGCGTACCGCGACCGTCGCCAGCGCAAGCGTCAGTTCCGTGCCCTGTGGATCCAGCGTATCAACGCCGGTGCCCGTCAGCACGGTCTGTCCTACAGCCGCTTCGTCGGTGGTCTGAAGAAGGCCGGTATCGAAATCGACCGCAAGGTCCTGGCTGACCTGGCCGTTCACGAGAAGGCAGCCTTTGCTGCCATCGTCGAGAAGGCCAAGGCTGCCCAGTAAGCGCGTTCGAATGATGAGCGAGCTCTCCCCATGGGGAGACGAGCGTTCATGATCGCCCCAGGGGAAGAGCAGCCGCTCTTCCCCTGTTTTTTTGGCGACCCCTTTTTCATCGCGATCTCTCTACTATTGCGCGACCACTCCACCACTGAACGATCAACGATATCGGAGCTCAACGTATGGACCACCTTCCCGACCTGGTTCAACAAGCTCGCGACGCCATCCAGTCAGCCGACTCCATGGCCGCACTCGACGAGATTCGCGTCAAGTACCTGGGCAAGAAGGGCGAACTGACCGCGCTGCTCAAGGGGCTCGGCAAGCTGCCCGCCGAGGAGCGCCCGGCGGCCGGTGAGCGCATCAACCAGGCCAAGCAGGAGCTGGCCAAGGAACTCGATACCCGGCGCGAGGCCCTGGCCAAGGCCGAACTCGACGCCAAGCTTGCCGCAGAACGCCTGGACGTGACCCTGCCGGGTCGTGGACAGCCCACCGGTGGCCTGCATCCGGTGACACGCACCCTGGAGCGTATCGAAGGCCTGTTCCGTCGCATCGGCTACGAGGTGGCGGTGGGGCCAGAGCTCGAAGACGACCACCACAACTTTGAAGCCTTGAACATCCCGGCCCACCATCCGGCGCGGGGCATGGCCGACACCTTCTATTTCGACGCCACCCGGCTGTTGCGCACCCACACCTCGCCGGTCCAGGTGCGCACCATGAAGGCCGAGGAGCCGCCGATCCGCATCGTCTGCCCGGGTCGGGTGTACCGCAGTGACTCGGATCTGACCCATACCCCGATGTTTCATCAGGTCGAAGGCCTGCTGATCGAGGAAGACGTCAGTTTCGCCGACCTCAAGGGCACCATCGAAGACTTTCTGCATGCCTTCTTCGAGCGCGATGACCTGTCGGTACGTTTCCGTCCGTCCTACTTCCCCTTCACCGAGCCCTCCGCCGAGGTCGATATCGCCTGCGTGATGTGCGCCGGTGAGGGCTGCCGTGTGTGCTCCCACACCGGCTGGCTCGAGGTGATGGGCTGCGGCATGGTCCACCCGGAAGTCTTCCGTCACGGCGGCATCGATCCCGAGCGCTATACCGGTTTCGCCTTCGGTATGGGTGCCGAGCGCCTGGCCATGCTGCGCTACGGCGTCAACGATCTGCGCCTGTTCTTTGAAAACGATCTGCGCTTTCTTCGTCAGTTTCACTGAGCGCTGCGGGCCAGAGGGCTCGATAAAGAACATCGAATGCAGGAACAGGACGTCAAGGAGTCCTCATGAAAGTATCCGAACAGTGGCTGCGTGAGTGGGTATCTCCGCAGCTTTCCACCCAGGGGCTTGCCGACCAGATCACCATGGCGGGGCTCGAGGTGGACGCCGTCGAACCCGTGGCGGCGGCCTTCAGCGACGTCGTGGTGGCCAAGGTGGTCGACAAGGCCCCGCACCCTGATGCCGACAAGCTCAACGTCTGTCAGGTCGACGACGGTAGCGGCGAGACCGTGCAGGTGGTGTGTGGCGCACCCAATGTGGCCGCCGGTCAGCACATCCCCTTCGCCCGCGTGGGCGCGGTGTTGCCGGGTGACTTCAAGATCAAGAAGGCCAAGCTCAGGGGCGTCGAGTCCCGCGGCATGATCTGCTCCGCCTCGGAGCTGGGCCTGGAGGAGGGCACCTCCGAGGGTATCCTGGTGTTGCCCGAGGACGCTCCGGTGGGCACCGCCCTGCGCGACTACCTGGGCCTGGATGACCACACCATCGAGGTCGATCTGACGCCGAACCGCGGCGACTGTCTGAGCGTCCAGGGCCTGGCCCGCGAGGTTGGCGTGCTCAACCGTCTTGGCCTGAACGAGCCGCAGATCTCCGAGGTTGCGGCCAGTCATGACGAAACCTTCCCGATCAGGGTCGAGGACGCAGAGCGCTGCCCGCGCTATATCGGCCGTCTGATCAAGGGCGTCGATATCAGCCGTCCCACGCCGATGTGGATGGTCGAGCGTCTGCGCCGTAGCGGTGTGCGCGCCATCGATCCGGCGGTAGACGTGACCAACTACGTGATGCTGGAGCTGGGCCAGCCGCTGCATGCCTTCGATCGTGCCAACCTCGAGGGTGCCGTGATTGTGCGTCTAGCGCGCCAGGGCGAGGAGCTTGTGCTGCTCGATGGCCAGACCGTCAGTCTCGACCCGAGCACCCTGATCATCGCCGACGAGAAGGGGCCGCTGGCCCTGGCCGGCGTGATGGGCGGCGAACACTCCGGTGTCAGCGAGGCCACCCGCGATATCTTCCTGGAAGGCGCCTTCTTCACCCCCTTGGCGGTGGCCGGGCAAGCGCGCTCCTACGGGCTTCACACCGATGCCTCGCATCGTTTCGAGCGCGGCGTCGATCCCGAGCTGACGCGCCGTGCCATCGAGCGGGCCACCGAGCTTCTGATCGCCATCTGCGGCGGCGAAGCCGGGCCGCTCAATGAGCAGGCATCCGACGCGCACCTGCCGGCTCAGCGTGAGGTGACCCTGCGCACCGAGCGGCTGGCCAAGGCGCTGTCCAAGCGCCTGGACGACGCCGAGGTCGGCGAGATCCTCGAGCGCCTGGGCATGGCGGTGGAAAGCATCGACGCTGGCTTCCGGGTCAAGGTGCCGAGCTGGCGTTTCGACGTCACCATCGAGGAAGACCTGATCGAGGAAGTGGCGCGGATTCACGGCTATAACCGTTTGCCGGTGCGTCGCCCCGCCGTGCGTCTGGCACTCAAGGCAGACCATGAGTCCAGGAGCCCGTTGTCGCGGTTGCGTCGTCAAATGACCGCACGTGGCTACCAGGAAGCGATCACCTACAGTTTCGTCGCCCCGGAGCTGCAGCGTGTGCTGCTGCCCGAAGCGGTGTCGCCGGTGCTGGCCAACCCGATTTCTGCGGATCTGTCGGTGATGCGGGCGAGCCTGTTCCCGGGCCTGGTCAGGGCGCTTGAGCACAATCTCAATCGCCAGCAGACCCGCGTGCGCCTGTTCGAGAGCGGCCTCATTTTCCGCGGTGAGCTCGATGAACTGGAGCAGGTGCCGATGCTCGGCGCCATCGTCTGCGGCTCGCGCCTTCCCGAAGGCTGGGCTGGCGGTCGCGACAAGGTCGACTTCTTCGATCTCAAGGGTGACCTCGAGAGTCTGTTCGAAGTGACCGGCAGCGCCGACGCCTGGCGTTTCGAGCCGGGCGAGCACCCGTCACTGCATCCCGGACAGTGCGCGCGCATCCTCCATCGCGGCGAGGAAGCCGGCTGGATCGGCACCCTGCACCCGGCGGTCAAGGCCAAGCTTGGTCTCAAGACCGACGCCGTGCTGTTCGAGGTGCGCCTCGATGCGCTCAGCCAGGGCAGCATCCCTGCCTTTGCGCCGCTGTCACGGTATCCCGAGGTGCGTCGCGACCTGGCCTTTGTGGTGGATGAGGACCAGCCGGTGCAGGCGCTGCTCGACCGCGTGCGTGCCGAAGCCGGTGAATGGCTCACCGAACTGGGGCTTTTCGACGTCTATCAGGGTAAAGGCGTAGCCGAAGGTCGTAAGAGTGTGGCCTTGGGCTTGACCTGGCAGCATCCTTCGCGCACGCTAAATGACGAAGAAATCAATCAGTTGGTCGATGCCATCGTGGCAACGGCTCGGCAGGGACTCGATGCCGAGCTGCGTGCCTGACGCTTTCCCCTGACGGGCGCGGACGGTTGGCGTGACCATCACCATGAGGATAAGAACATGGGAGCGTTGACCAAGGCAGAACTGGCCGAGCATCTGCATACCGAGCTCGGCCTGTCCAAGCGGGAGGCGAAGACCATGGTGGAAGCCTTCTTCGAGGAAATTCGCGCCTGTCTACGGGAAAACGAGCAGGTCAAGCTGTCGGGATTCGGCAATTTCGACCTGCGCGACAAGCGTGAAAGGCCTGGGCGAAACCCCAAGACGGGAGAAGAGATTCCGATCTCGGCTCGGCGTGTGGTGACCTTCCGGCCCGGGCAGAAATTGAAAAGCCAGGTGGGGCATCCCGAGGAAGCCTAGAGGAGTGAAGCCTTGGCTTTGCTGGCCTCGCCCGATCGCCAAGCGTTGCTCCACGATGGTGTCGTCTTGCGACGTCTTGCGCCGTCTTGAAAGGTTCCGGCCCGTAAAGGCGTCACCCTGAAGAAGTGTCGTAACCGAAGGTCGTGACGCAAAGTGTCATCGTAAAAAGCGCCGCCCCAAGGGGGCGGCGCTTTTTTTGTGGCGGGGCTGGAGTGGAGCCTTGCAGCAGAGCCTTTGCAGCCGTTGCTGATATCAAGGTCAGCGGCGCACCGGGCGTCAGCCTTCCTCGGTGCTCTGGCGATCGAGATTCGTCTGTCGGGCTTCTTCCTCCCTTTCCTGGGCCTCCTGGGCCAGTGTCTTGCGCGGCAACAGCAGGTTCAACAGGAAGGCGCTGATCGCGGCGATCACGATGGGTGCACCTGTGACCACGTCCTTGACCGTTTCCGGGAACTGCTCGATCGCCGACGGCACCGAGGTGATGCCCAGGCTGAGGGCCAGCGACAGCCCGACGATGGTCATGTTGCGGGCGGTCATCTCGTCCTTGATCAATAGCTGGATACCGGTCACCGTGATCATCCCGAACACGGTGATGGTGGCGCCACCGATGACCGGATAGGGGATGGTCGTCATCAGCGCGCCGAACTTGGGGCTGAGGCCGGCCAGCAGCACGATGACACCCCCCAGCATGAAGACGCTTCGACTGATGACCTTGGTGATCGCCACGATGCCGACGTTCTGGCTGTAGGTGGAGGTCGGCAGGGCACCGAAGAAGGTGCTCAGGGTGGTCGTTAGGCCATTGCCGAGCAGGCCGCCGGTGAGTTCCTTTGTCGCCAGTTCCCGGTTCATCCCCGCCACGCTGGTCGCGGAGAGATCGCCAATCGTCTGGACCGAATTGATCACGCAGATCACCACCATGGAAATGATGGCCGCAGAGTGAAACTCCATCTCGAACGGCATCAACTCCGGCACCGCCAGCCATGGGGCGTTGTTCACCGGGGAAAAGTCGATCATGCCCAGCGGTATGGCGACCAGATAGCCCACCAGCATGCCGATGATGATGGCCGACAGCTTGACCACGCCGCGCCCGAACTGGGACGCCACCAGGACGGTGACCAGCGTCAGAACGCCCAGGCCCCAGTTGACGAGGTCACCGAAGCCTTCGGCGTTGACGTTGCCACTGCCAGCCATGTAGCGGATGGCGATGTCGTACAGCGACAGTCCGATCACCAGCACCACGGTGCCCGCCACCACCGGGGGAAAGAGGTGGCGGATGAACTGGATGAAGTAGCCCACCACCATCATGGTGATGCCACCGATCAATTGGGCGCCCAGGATGCCCTCGATGCCGTACTGGGCGCCGACGGCGATCAGCGTTGGCACATAGGCGAAGCCGACACCGAAGATGGCCGGCAGGCGGGCGCCGAACTTCCAGACGCCGTAGAGGTGGAAGAGGGTGCAGACGCCGGAGGCAAGCACCGCTACCTGAATCAGCTGGAGCTTTTCCGCCGGGGTGGCGCCGACCACGCCGGCGACGATAAGCGGCGGCGTGATGACGCCGGCGATCATCGCCAGCACATGTTGAAGCGAGATGGGCAGCGCCCGGGCTATGCCGGGCCGGCCGTGGAAGTCGAACAGTGTCGTGGGGGGTGTCTGCATGATCCTGGCCATTGTGGTTGTTGTCAGGGCGTCTCTAGTCACTGAATACACTATGCAGCGCTAGTGTATTCAATGTAGGACGACAAACTGTATACAACAATGGTTCGATACCTGATATCGGCGGTACGAACAAAACGGCAGAATCGGTAAGACAACGACGCCATGGACAATGGCGATGTCGACCTGGAGGCCGAGGCTCTGGTGGAAGAGTCGACGAGTGCAAGTGTCTCCAGGAGCGGTGCTAGACCCCCTTGCCTTCCAGATACCAGGTAATGACGACCTTTGCCACGTAGCCCAGCATGCCGGCGCCAAGCACGATGAACAGCATCAGGGTGCCGAAGCGGCCAGCCTTGGACTGCTTCGCCAGGTCCCAGATGATAAAGCACATGAACAGGATCAGGCCGCCGATCATGATGGGGGTGATCCAGGCCTCGAAGGTCTCGCGCATGGGGCTCTCGCTTGTGTGGTGGCGGTGGGCGGGGGAGTGTGAACTGGCCTGCCATGGTATCCGGTCCAGACACGGCTTGCAGCGCCCGAGGGATGCGCAGGCGCCAGCCTACGTGCTAGAATCCGACCAAAATTCTCAGGTAATTCCATCACATGCCTACTCTCAAGATACTGGTTGGCACCATGTACGGTGGTGCTCTCGACGTAGCCGAACAGGTCAAGCCGTTATTCGAGGACGCGGGCTACGAGGTTTCGGTGCTCGAAAACCCGACCCTGGCCGACGTCACAGACGATGCACCCGATCTGGCGCTGTTCTGCGTGTCTACCACCGGCAGCGGTGACTTCCCGGGTAATTTCGTCAGCTTCGTGCGCGAGTTGCAGGACAAGAGTCCCGGCCTTGGGCAACTTCGCTATGGCCTGATCGCCCTGGGCGACAGCTCCTACGGAGAAACCTTCTGCGGCGCCGGGCGCCGCCTGGACCAGCTGCTCGAGGAGCAGGGCGCAACACGCCTCGACGACCGGCTCGAGATCGACGCCATGGAGACCTTCATGGCCGATGACGAGGCGCTGCCCTGGGTCGAGGGCTGGATTGCCCGTCAGAACCTGAAGGTGGCCTGATGGCCAGGGCGATCGCGAGCCCCGCTCGCCTGAGCCTGATGGTCGGCCTGATGCTGGTGCTTGCGCTGACTCTGCCGCGCTACCAGATGGCCGGTCTCGATACCCGCGAGACGCTGGGCTATATCGTGCTCGGCGTACTGGCCCTGGCCAGCCTGTTTCAGTGGCGGTTGCTCGATGGCGCGGGACGCTCGCGCTTTCTACGCATGCTGTTCACCCTGTTGGGCTGCATGGTCGTGGGCCTGGTGGTAATGGCGATCTACAGCACCCTGGTCGATGGCATGGCGCTTGGTCTGGCGGTGCTTTCCCAGGGGGCGACCGCGGGGCTGTTGCTGCACGCCGTGGTGCTGGTGTTCTCGAAGCGGGATTGATTGAAGGTCTCAATGCACATCGCCCCGAGCCTTGCGGCTCGGGGCGATGTGTTTATGGTGCTGCGGATACGGATAAGGGCGATCAGGCGACAGCGCCGCCCAGGGTATAGCAGGGGACATAGTCACCCGCGAGTTTCATGCGACCCTGGGCGACGAAGGACGTCAGCAGGGCGTCGAGCTTCTCCATCAGGTCGGCCTCGGCGTGCAGGCGGAAGGGGCCGTGGGCCTCGATGGCGCGAATGCCCTGTTCCTTGACGTTGCCGGCGACGATGCCGGAAAAGGCGCGGCGCAGATTGGCGGCCAGTTCGTGCTTGGGCAGTTCACGGTTCAGCGCCAGCGACGCCATGGCTTCGTGGGTCGGCACGAAGGGCTCCTGGAAGTTACGCGCGATGGTCAGGCGCCAGTTGTAGTAGAAGGCGTCCTGGCGGGCGCGACGATACTCGGTGACCTTGTCGATGTTGGCGCGCATGGTGCGGGCCACCTCGGTCGGGTCATCGATGATGATCTGATAGAGCTCGCGCACCGACTCGCCGAGGGTGTAGACCAGGAATTCGTCGATTCGCTGGAAGTACTCGGCGGCGCTGGCGGGGCCGGTGAACACCACCGGAAACTCCATGTCGGCGTTGTCCGGGTGCAGCAGGATGCCGAGCAGGTAGAGGATTTCCTCGGCGGTGCCGACCCCGCCGGGGAAGACGATGATACCGTGGCCCAGGCGCACGAAGGCTTCCAGGCGCTTCTCGATATCCGGCATTACCACCAGTTCGTTGACGATGGGATTCGGTGCCTCGGCGGCGATGATGCCGGGCTCCGACACCCCCAGGTAACGGCCGGGGTAGCGGCGCTGCTTGGCGTGGGCGACGTTGGCGCCTTTCATCGGTCCCTTCATGGCGCCGGGGCCGCAGCCGGTGCAGATGTCGAGATCGCGAAGCCCCAGGTGGTAGCCCACGTCCTTGGTGTACTCGTACTCCTCGCGGGAGATCGAGTGGCCACCCCAGCACACCACGAGGCTGGGATCCCGGCTAGGCTTGAGCGTGCCGGCCTTGCGCAGGATGTGGAACACCGCGTTGGTGGTGCCCTCGCCGGTGGCCAGGTCGAAGCGCGACTGGTTCTGGATCTCGTTGTAGACGTAGACGATGTCGCGCAACACGCTGGAGATATGTTCGCGGATGCCGCGAATCATGCGGCCGTCGACGAAGGCCTCGGCGGGGGCATCGGTCAGCTTCAGACGTACCCCGCGGTCCTGCTGCAAAAGCTCGATATCGAAGTTGGGGTATGTCTCCAGCAGGGCCAGGCCGTCATCCATGGGGTTGCCGGAATTGAGCACCGCCAGCGTACAGCGGCGCAGCATCTCGTGCAGGCCGGTCTGGGAGCTGTCGCGCAGACGATTGACCTCGTGCTGGGACAGAATCTCGAGGCTGCCCTCGGGGGAGATCGTGGTGGAAATGGTCTCTGGCATACAAGGCTTCCTTGTCTGGGCGGGTGTCAGGGCGCAGGGGCCTTGGCACACGCCTGATTGAAGAGGGCGCGCACGGCGCTCTGATCCGCGTCGCTCATGCCGTCCTGGGCAAAGGCGCCGTCCAGCCATTCATGGAAGACGGCGTCGAAATCGTCACTGGTGACTTCGCTCGGGTCGTAGTCCAGCTGGTCCACCACCAGGGGGATCTGGGGAATCAGATAGCCCAGCGGAAACAGCTCCTCGGCGCTGGCGTCACGCTCCATGTCGATCAGGGCATCATGGATGGCGTCGGCACGGGCGGCGATGGGGTCATGCATGGTGGTGAACTCTTGGTCGGAGGTGGTGTGAAATGAACGCTCTATCATGGCTCGATGCTACCACGGCCGGGCGTCAGGGCGCACCGCTGCGGGCTTCGTGCCGAAGTGGTAGACTATGCCGACCCAAGGAAAGGGCCTCGTGCACTGCGTGGGCATTTCCTCAATTGGCCTTGGTTTGCAGCAGCCATGACCTGGCTTGTCGCTGGCCTGCAAACCGGACGGATCACCCTGGCGTCACTCCATGTTCAATGCCCTGTACTTCCGCACCTTCATCACCCTGGTAGAGACCGGCAGCTTCACCCGTACCGCCCAGCGTCTCGAGATGACCCAGCCGGGGGTGAGCCAGCACGTGCGCAAGCTCGAGCGTTATCTGGACAAGACCCTGCTGGAGCGCCAGGGGCGCCGCTTCCGGCTGACCGAGGCCGGCCGCCGAGCTTACGACTACGCGGTAAAGCTGTTTTCCGAGCATGAACAGTTTCGTCACTCTCTGGACGACGAGAGTCTCGACAGCGGCGAGTGTCGGTTGGCGTCACCCGGCAGCATCGGGCTCATGCTCTATCCGTTTATCCTGGGCCAGCAGCAGCGGCATCCAGGGCTGACCGTATCCTATTGCTTCGCCTTCCATCAGGAGATCCTGGCCGACGTGCTGGCCGGTCGGCACGATCTCGGCATCGTCACCGAGGTCACCCGTCACCCGGATCTCGAGTGTGAGGCGTGGCACGACGAACCCTTGAGCCTGGTAGTACCGGCGGACTTTACCGGCACCAGCCTCAATGACCTGCTGGGGCTTGGCTTCATCAGCTATACCGATGGTCTGGACAAGGCCGGTAGCCTGCTGCGAGCCAATTTTCCCGACGACTTCAGCTCCATGAGCCACTTCCCGCGCCAGGGCTTCACCAACGAGGTGGGCATGGTGCTCGACGCCGTGGCCCGTGGCCTCGGCTTCAGCGTGGTCTCGCGCCTGGTGCTCGAGACCTCGCCCTGGCAACGTCAGGTGCGCGAGATGACCCTGACCCACCCCATGGACGAGACGCTCTACCTCGTCAGTCGACGCGGGGCGCGGGTCCCCAGTCGCTACCACCACCTGCTCGAGGCCTTTCGCGAGCAGCGTCACCTGGAGCGCTTCGGCCACCCCGAGGGTCGCCAGGCCGAGGGTTGAGGCGTCAGTCCTTCCTGCACACATGCGATAAACGACAGAACCCCGCCGTGGCGGGGTTCTGTGCTTTGCCTGCGACGGGATCAGTCGCGGTATTCGTCGATGCTCGGGCAGGAGCAGATCAGCTGACGATCGCCCAGCACGTTGTCGACCCGGTTGACCGCCGGCCAGTACTTGGCACCCTTGACCGCCTCGGAGGGGAAGGCGCCGATCTCGCGGGAGTAGCCCCGGTTCCAGTCCGCGTCCATCAGGTCGGCCATGGTGTGCGGGGCCTTCACCAGAGGGTTGTCCTCCAGGCTCCACTCGCCGCTCTCGACCCGGGCGATCTCCTCGCGGATGCCGATCATGGCGTCACAGAAGCGGTCCAGCTCATAGAGTGACTCCGACTCGGTGGGCTCGATCATCAGGGTGCCGGCCACCGGGAAGGACATGGTGGGGGCGTGGAAGCCGTAGTCCATCAGGCGCTTGGCGATGTCTTCCTCGCTGATGCCGGAAGCCGCCTTGAGCGGACGGATGTCGATGATGCACTCGTGGGCCACGGTGCCGTTCTGGCCCTTGTAGAGCACCGGATAGTGCGCTTCCAGGCGAGTGGCGATGTAGTTGGCGCCGAGGATGGCAAGCTCGGTGGCCTCGCGCAGGCCGCGTGCTCCCATCATCTTGATGTAGGCCCAGGAGATCGGCAGGATCGAGGCCGAGCCGAAGGCCGCCGCGGACACCGCGCCGGAGTCCTCTTCGACACCGTCGATCGGGGTCACGCTGTGGTTGGCCACGTGGGGCGCCAGGTGCGCCTTGACACCGATCGGGCCCATGCCGGGGCCACCACCGCCGTGGGGGATACAGAAGGTCTTGTGCAGGTTGAGGTGGCTGACGTCGCCGCCGAAGTCACCCGGACGTGCCACGCCGACCTGAGCATTCATGTTGGCGCCGTCGATATACACCTGGCCACCGTTGGCGTGGACGATGTCGCAGGCCTCGCGCACGCCTTCCTCGAACACCCCGTGGGTGGACGGGTAGGTGAGCATGATCGCGGACAGCGCCTGTGAGTGCTGCTCGGCCTTGGCCTTGAGGTCGGCCAGGTCGATGTTGCCATCCTCGTCGCACTCCACCACCACCACGCGCATGCTGCACATGGCAGCAGAGGCCGGGTTGGTACCGTGGGCGGAGCTGGGAATCAGGCAGACGTCACGGTGGCCCTCGCCCTGGGCCGCCTGGTAGCGACGGATCGCCAGCAGACCGGCGTATTCGCCCTGGGCGCCGGAGTTGGGCTGCATCGAGATGTGGTCGTAGCCGGTGATCTCCACCAGGAAGGCCGCCAGTTCGTCGATCATCTGGCGATAGCCGGCGACCTGATCCTTCGGCGCGAAGGGATGGATGCGGGCGAACTCCGGCCAGGTGATCGGCATCATCTCGGTGGTGGCGTTGAGCTTCATGGTGCAGGAGCCCAGCGGAATCATCGCGTGGGCCAGCGACAGGTCCTTGTTCTCCAGGCGCTTGAGGTAGCGCAGCATCTCGGTTTCGCTGCGATAGCGCTGGAAGGTCGGGTGCTCAAGGAAGTCGCTCTCGCGTCGGCAGGCGGCGGGAATGCCGCTGGCCTGGGACTCGAGGATGCCGTCGTCGAGTTCGCGCACGCCAAGGCCGTGCTCCTCGCCCAGCAGCACGTCGAACAGCGCGTCCAGATCGTGGGCGGTGGTGGTCTCGTCGAGGCTGACACCCACGTCGCCGTTGTCGAAGTAGCGCAGGTTGATCTCGTGGGTCATGGCTCGACCGTGGATCTTGCCGCGATCGACCCCGGTCAGACGCAGGGTGTCGAAGTAGCTGTCGTTGGCCAGGCTGACGCCTTTCTGGGCCAGGCCGGTGGCCAGGATGGTGGTCAGCCGATGGATGCGCCCGGCGATGGTGCGCAGGCCCTCGGCGCCGTGATACACCGCGTAGAAGCCGGCGATGTTGGCCAGCAGCGCCTGGGCGGTGCAGATGTTGGAGGTGGCCTTCTCGCGACGGATGTGCTGCTCGCGGGTCTGCATGGCCATGCGCAGGGCGGTGTTGCCGCGGGCATCCTTCGACACCCCGATGATACGGCCGGGGATCGAGCGCTTGAGCTTGTCGGTGGTGGCGAAGAAGGCAGCGTGGGGGCCACCGAAGCCCATCGGCACGCCGAAACGCTGGCTCGAGCCGACCACGATATCGGCGCCCATGGCGCCGGGCTCCTTGAGCAGTACCAGGGCCATCAGGTCGGTGGCAACGCAGGTCATCACGCCACGCTTCTTGGCCTCGGCGATCAGCGGTGCCAGGTCGTGGACGCGGCCGTCATTGCCGGGGTACTGCAGCAGTGCGCCGAAGACGTCATGGCTTGCGAGTTCTTCCGCCGGGGCGATGACGATCTCGTAGCCGAACCAGGAGGCGCGGGTCTTGAGTACGTCCAGGGTCTGGGGGAATACATCGTCGGCAACGAAGAAGGCATTGGTCTTGGCCTTCTTGTTGGAGCGTCGGCACAGCGCCATGGCCTCGGCGGCGGCGGTGGCTTCATCCAGCAGCGAGGCGTTGGCCAATTCCATCCCGGTCAGGTCCATCACCATCTGCTGGAAGTTCAGCAGGCCTTCCAGGCGGCCCTGGGAGATCTCGGGCTGATAGGGGGTGTAGGCGGTGTACCAGCCCGGGTTTTCCAGCACGTTGCGCTGAATGACCGCCGGCAGGTGGGTGTCGTAGTAGCCCTGGCCAATGTAGCTGCGGGCGACCTTGTTCTGGCGGGCCAGACGATACAGGTAGTCCAGCGCCTCGGCTTCGGCCTTGGGGGGATCCAGATCGAGCTCACGGCCCAGGCGGATGTTGGCGGGCACCGTCTTGTCGATCAAGGACTCCATGCCTTCGACACCCAGGGCCGACAGCATCTTGGCCCTGTCGTCCCCATCGGGACCATTGTGACGACGGAGAAAGGCATCGTGATCGGCCAGTTCGGCCAGGCGACGTGTATCGAAAGCCATGGAACACCTTGAGTGTGACGGACCCCGAAGATCCGGATGAATAACGGGTTGCCTCGCGTGGTGGCGGGCGCGTTGGCCGGGGCCACATGGCCCCGGCGAGGGGAGGGAGTGGCTCCCCCTGGTGGCGCGGGTCGCAGAGGCCCGGCTCAGCCTTCGGCGTCGACCACCGCCTGATAGGCGTCGGCGTCGAGCAGGTCGTCGAGGGCGCTCTGGTCGTCGAGGCGCACCTTCATGATCCAGCCATCCTCGTAAGGCGCTTCGTTGACGGTCTCCGGAGCGTCCTCGAGGGACTCGTTGACCTCGACGATCTCGCCGTCCACCGGCGCATAGAGGTCAGAGGCGGCCTTGACCGACTCGATAACGCCGAATTCGTCGCCCTTGGCGAGGCTGGTGCCGACCTCGGGCAGGTCGACGAAGACCACGTCACCCAGGGCTTCCTGAGCGTGATCGGTGATGCCGATGGTGACGGTTCCGTCGCCGTTGTCCTGAATCCATTCGTGGCTGTCGACATAGCGCAGGTTGGCGGGGATTGAGCTCATCTCGATTTCCTATACGAAAAAGGTTTTCCGGTTTCGCGCATGCTAACGCCATTCTCGGCGTTTGGCGAGTCCATGATGAGAGAAAAACGGGGTGGTCGCCGCACTCTCAAGACATAGGGTGGAACGACTCGCGGTTGGCGTCCAGTCCACGCCCGTGGCTGAAGCCACGGTGAGGTGATAGGGATGGGCGGATGGCACGTGATGGACGCGTTGGTGGCGAGACCCGGCATGATTCGACGTTGGCGACTATGCTACAGACGTCGAAGAGGCGCGGGGGCCTTCAGCGACCAAAGGGGGATTTGCCAAGACCAAACGCCTTGGCTAAGGTGGCAAAAGTTTCCAATAGGAAACACGGTTGACGTTCATGCAAACAACGGCTGGCGAAGCGGCGTTAGCGTGGACAAGCGTTGCTGGTGCCCTTGCGACAATATCCGCTATCGTAGGCGGGTCCGTGCTGTCGATTCGTCTGACATGCCTGTTATTCCGATAACAATTCACGGTAAACAGGCTTTCTGCTGGTCGACAGCGCATAACAACAAGTGCCGAGTCAAAAGGGAGACTTCCGTGGAAGCACTCAACAATATCTTCTCCGCCATCAATGGGGTGGTGTGGGGACCGATCATGCTGATCCTGTTGCTGGGGGTGGGTATCTACCTCCAGTTGGGTCTCAAGCTCATGCCCATCCGCAAGCTGGGGATGGGGTTCAAGCTGATGTGGGGCGGGCGTGACAGCAAGTCCGAAAGCAAGGATGAAGGCGAGATCTCGCCGTTCAACGCCTTGATGACGGCGCTGTCGGCGACCATCGGTACCGGTAACATCGCCGGTGTGGCCACGGCGATTGCCCTGGGTGGCCCCGGTGCGGTGTTCTGGATGTGGATCACCGCCCTGGTGGGCATGGCCACCAAGTTTGCCGAGGCGGTGCTGGCGGTGCGCTATCGCGAGACCGATGACACCGGTTTCCATATCGGTGGGCCGATGTACTACATCAAGAACGGACTCGGCCGCAAGTGGCTGTGGCTGGGCGGTGCCTTCGCCTTCTTCGGCGCCGTGGCCGCCTTCGGTATCGGTAACACCGTGCAGTCCAACTCGGTGGCCGACGCCCTCGAGTCGAGCTTCGGCATCGAGCCCTGGATTACCGGTGTGGTGATCATGGTGCTGGCCGGTGCGGTGATCCTCGGCGGCATCAAGCGTATCGCCAAGGTGGCCGGCAAGCTGGTGCCGATCATGGGTATCGCCTACATCATCGCCGGTGTCAGTGCCCTGGCGGTCAACGCCGACCAGATCGGCGGCGCCCTGAGCAACATCTTCTACTACGCCTTCAATCCCCACGCCGCCATGGGTGGCTTCGCCGGCGCAGCCGTGATGGCGGCCATCCGGTTCGGTGTCGCTCGGGGTATCTTCTCCAACGAGGCCGGTCTTGGCAGCGCGCCGATCGCCCACGCCGCGGCCCAGACCAAGAACCCGGTTCGCCAGGGGCTGATCGCCATGCTCGGTACCTTCATCGATACCATCATGGTGTGCACCATCACCGCCCTGGTGATCCTGACCGCGCCGATCTGGGAGACCGGTGAGGCCGGCGCCTCGCTGACCGCGCTGTCGTTCGACAATGCCCTGCCCAATGGCTGGGGTGAGGCCATCGTGTCGATCGCCCTGGCGATCTTCGCCTTCACCACCATCCTTGGCTGGTCCTTCTATGGCGAGAAGTGCTTCCAGTTCCTGTTCGGTACCCGCTCCATCATGATCTACCGGGTACTGTTCGTGCTGGCCATTCCGGTGGGTGCGCTGGCCCAGCTTGGCTTCATCTGGCTGATGGCCGACACCTTCAACGCCATGATGGCGATTCCCAACCTGATCGCCCTGGCGCTGCTGTCGCCGGTGGTGTTCAAGCTGACCAAGGACTACTTCGACGGCAAGGACATCCTGCCGGGCGAGGCCCTTGATCACGACAAGTCCTGAGCCTGAGCCGACCACGGGAGGTGCCCTCAGGGGCACCTCCTGTCGTTGCAAGGGTTCTTTCACGAACCACGAGACGAAACGCCATGAGTGAACTCAAGACGACACCGCTGAATGCCCTGCATCGAGAGCTGGGGGCCAAGATGGTCCCGTTCGCGGGCTATGACATGCCCGTTCAGTATCCGCTGGGGGTCAAGAAAGAGCACGAGCATACCCGCGCGGCCTGCGGCCTGTTCGACGTCTCGCACATGGCGCAGATCCTGATTCGTGGCGAGAACGCGCTGGCCGCGCTGGAGACCCTGGTGCCGGCGGATCTGGTCGGCCTGCCCGAAGGCATGCAACGCTATGGCCTGTTTACCAGCGAAGACGGCGGGATCCTCGATGACCTGATGACGGTCAACGCCGGTGACCACCTTTACCTGGTGGTCAACGCGGCCTGTCGTGATCAGGACATCGCCCATCTGCGTCGCGGGCTGCCCGACCACGAAGTCGAGGTGGTCGATCGCGGCCTGCTGGCGCTGCAGGGGCCGAAGACCGCCGATGTCATGGCGCGCCTGTGTCCGGCAGCCTGCGAGATGGTGTTCATGCAGCATGGTCGCTTCGACATCGACGGTATCCCGGTGTGGATCAGCCGCAGCGGCTATACCGGCGAGGATGGCTTCGAGATCTCGGTGCCGGCGGATCAGACCGACGCCCTGGCGCGCAAGCTGCTGGCCGAGGAAGAGGTCGAGGCCATCGGCCTGGGGGCGCGTGATTCCCTGCGCCTGGAGGCCGGGCTCTGTCTCTACGGCCACGATATCGACACCACCACCACGCCGGTGGAGGCGGGGCTGATCTGGGCCATTGGCAAGCCGCGTCGTCGTGGCGGCGAGCGCGCCGGTGGCTTCCCGGGGGCTGATCTGGTGCTGCACCAGGTCGAAGTCAAGGACCACCAGCGCAAGCGCGTCGGTCTGCTGGGCGAGGGGCGTGCCCCGGTGCGCGAAGGTGCCGAGCTCTACAGCGAGGACGATCGTCTGCTCGGGCAGGTGACCTCCGGTGGCTTTGGCCCCAGCGTCGGCAAGCCGGTGGCCATGGGCTACGTCAGCCTCGATCACGCCGAGATCGGCACCACCGTGTACGCCGAGGTGCGTGGCAAGCGTCTGCCGATGACGGTGACTCGCATGCCGGTCATCACACCGGGTTACTATCGCGGGTGATGACGCGGCTGATATCTCGATAGACAACGCGTTATACCGTTATCTTGCGTGGCGGAAAGTGCCATCGGATGAACGATCAACGGCGCCCACAGGGCGCCGTTTTTATGTCCTGGAGAAAGAGACGGCTCGGGTCTGGCGCCGGCATTGCAGGTCAGACGACAAGCCGACGAAAGGTCAGGTTGATTCGCTCGCCCGGGATCTTGCGCGGCAGCAGGGCGTGTTCGAGCTGTTCCTGGCAGCCTGGCCCCATCCATAGCAGGCTGCCGCTTTCGAGCCAGACGTTGAAGGCCTCGGACGAGCGGTCCTTCCAGCGAAAGCGCATGGGACGGGTCGCTCCCAGGCTGATGGAGGCGATGGTAGGGCAGTCGCCAAGTTCCGCTTCGTTATCGCAGTGCCAGCCCATGCGGTCCTCGCCGTTGCGATAGCGGTTGATCAGTACGCTATTGAAGGCGCTGGTCGGAGTGCTCTTGTCGACGGCTGAAAACCGTTCGAGCAGGTCATTGAGACGATCACGCAGGGCCGCCACCGACGGATGCCAGGGGCAGGGCGCGAAGTCCCTTCCGGAGTAGCGATAGGCGTGATCGCCCATCCATACCTGCTGGCGGGGAATGGGATGGCTTCGCCCGTAAAGGGTCAGTTCGGGCTGCTGCCAGTCGAGTTCCTGGCGCAGCCTATCCTGCAGGTCGCTGGCGTCGGACTCGCTTATGAGCCCGGGCAGGTAGTAAAGCGGCGGGGTCTCGACCAGGGTATGGGGTGGCGCTTCGAGTGGTGCTTCGTGTAGCAATTTGAACAGCGCTTTGGGGTCATGTGGAGGCATTCAAGCAGGATGCCAGTGAAGGCTGGCTGGCGCCACCGATCAGGAGCGGTGGCGCTTGTACTGGAGGTGCGGGCGAGCGGCGGGCGATCGGCGGTGATGCCCCCCGAGGCGGCGTCAGTGGGACGCCGCGATCAGCAGAGTGGTTGAGGAAAGCCCGAGGCTAGCCAGGGCCATGCCATAGCCGAGCGCCGCGCCGGCAAGGACGTCACTGTAGTAGTGCAGTCCCAGACCCACCCGCGAGATGGCGATCAGGCCCGCCAGGGGCAGCAGCCAGGGCAGCAGGGCGGGGCTGTGTACCGCGACCAGGGTGCAGAACATCACCGCGTGCATGGTGTGGCCGCTGGGGAAGCTGTAGCGGTCCCTGGCCGGTTCGTTGCACTGGATGCTGCCGCCAAAGGTGATGAAGGGCCGCTCTCGACACAGACGGGTCTTCAGCAGCTTGTACACCGCGATCGCCACCACGGCGGTGACGGTGTATTCGAGCATCAGGCGCAGACCGATATCGCGGCCGTGGATCGCCGGCAGCGCCAGGATCAGCGCCACCCAGATCGGCCAGTCGCCCAGCTTGCTGGAGATCTTCAAGGTGGATAGCCAGGGGCGGTGAATGCTGAGGCCGGCGGTGCGCTGGCACAGTTGCCACTCGAGCATATCCAGGCGGTCGAACATCTGTGGGATTTTAGTGGGCATGTCACATCTCCCTGGCGGTAAGTCGTCTTCTAGCGTCTTTTGTCGTCATGTGTCGTGCTAGGGCCCGCTTCCTGTGGCCTCCACGCCGCCGCTCGGGCCGGCGGCGGGGTGTTCAACGAGCGATCTAGGCCTTGGCGGGGTCCGACAGGCCGGTTCCCGACGTCAGGGCTTGGTGATGGGCGTCGAGGAAGGTCTGGGCGATGGACGGCCAGCGGTAGGCCAGGGCGCGTTCCCGGGCGGCGCGGCCCAGGCGGGCGTAGCGTGCCTGCTGCTGGCATAGCGCTGTCGCCTGTTGGCGGAATTCGGCGTTGTCACCGGCGGCGACGCTGACACCATCCTTGTCGGTGGTGATCAACTCGGCGCCGGCCGCGTGGCGGAAGGCTACCACCGCCAGGCCGCTGGCCATGGCTTCGAGAATGACGTTGCCCCAGGTCTCCGACAGCGAGGGAAAGACGAAGATGTCGGCGCTGGCGTAGTGGATCTGCATCTCGGCGGAATCGATGAAGCCGGTAAAGATGGCGTCCGGCAGGGCCTTTTCCAGCGATGCCCGCCCGGGGCCGTCGCCCACCACCACCAGGCGCATGTCGGGGCGCGCCTCGAGCATGTCGAGAAAGGTGTCGCGCAACAGCTCCAGGTTCTTCTCCGGCGCCAGTCGGCCCACGTAAAGCGCCACCGGCTGGTGCTGGCCGACCCCCCAGCTGTCGCGTAGTTGCTGACTACGCTTGGCGGGGGTGAAACGATCGCCTTCGATGCCGCGTGCCATGACGCTGACGCGCTCGAAGCCTCTTTGCGCAAGCTCCCGGGCTTGCTGATGGGTCGGTACCAGGGTCGCCGCACAGCGATTGTGAAAATGCCGCAGGCGATTGCGTACCAGTGGCGCCAGCCACGGCAGACCATAGTCCTGGCAGTAGTGATCGAAGTTGGTGTGCCAGCCGCTGACCACGGGGATGTCCAGCTTTTCTGCCGCGCGCAGGGCTGACCAGCCCAAGGGGCCTTCGGTCGCTACATAGATGGCGTCGGGACGATTGTCGCGCCATAGCCTGCGCAAACGACTGGCGGAGGCCCAGCCGATACGCACTTCCTTGTAGCGCGGCATCGACATGCCGCGTACGCGAAGTTCGTGGGCCATCCCGGTGGCGGGCTCGGTGGAGCCGTCGACGGGGGCCGGCCGGACCAGCTGCAGCGTCACGCCAAGAGCACGCAGTTCCTGGCTGATGCGCCCCAGCGTATGGGCGACCCCATTGATATCAGGAGACCAGGTTTCGCTGACCAGACAGATGCGCATGGAATTCCTCGTACCGGTCGGGCCCCGTATGGCCCGCTCCCGAGACAGAGTGATGCTCCAGCATGACATCTCCAGGTCAGCGATATGAACAGGCTGTTACGGTGTCGACGGGGCCGGGCGACGGACAAGCGGTCTGTGCTTGCGTCGACTCGGCCCGCAGCGCTCAGCGAAGGACGGTGTCCGGGTCGATGGGCTTGCCGCCATGGCGCATGTCGAACAGCAGATCGTGGCGGCCGGTCGAGGCATGCTTGCCGACCACGCATAGTGGGGTGCCGCGGCTGACCTGTTCTCCCTGCTTGACCAGCAGGTCGTCACATAGCGCGTAGACACTCTGCAGGTTGTCGGCGTGGTGCACGATCACCACCTGGCCCAGTTGGCGCATGCCGTCGGCAAACCGCACCTGGCCATCGGCAACGGCCTTGGCCCGGGCGCCCTCGTCGGTGGCCAGCAGCATCGGCTGCAGGCTGCCGCGGCTGTCCTTGCCGTAACGGCGAACCACCCGGTAGTCGTCCAGCGGCCAGGGCCAGCCACGAGCGTTTGAGGCGACCGGACCGGGATCCGGCAACGAAGCGGAGCGAGAGGGGCTGGACGTGCCTGAGCTGCTGGACGATGAGCGGCTGGCGACCGATCGGCTGGCCAGCGGCACCTGGATCACCTGGCCGACCTTGAGGTCGGTGGCGCGGACGCCAGGGTTGGCACTCTGGATGCGCTGAGCGGTGGTGCCGAAGCGCCTGGCAACGGCGCTATAGGTGTCGCCGGGGCGGATCTGATAGCGATAGGGGCCGCCGGACGGCGCCCGCTCCTGATGAGAGGGCACCAGCAGGCGCTGACCCACGGCCAGGTGGCGGGCGTCGACACCCGGATTGAAGCGTTGCAGTCGCAATAGCGGTACGCCGGCGCGGCGGGCGATGGAGCCGAGGGTATCGCCGCGCTGCACGCTGATCCAGTCGCCGGCAATGCTGCTGCCGGCGACGCTGGCGCTGCGTTGCGATGACGCCGGCGATGCCCCCTGACCGGCGCAGCCGGCCAGCAGCAGGGCGATCACCAGCGGTGCGAGTCGAGTGAGGCGTCCTTGTTCTGCCACAGGGCGTTGAGCCATGAGTGGAAGCGTTCCTTGTAGTGCGGGTCGTCGTGATAGCGCCCCTCCAGCATCCACGGCGCCACGTCGAGGCGGCGTGCATCAAGGCGAATGGCCTTCTCCTGGCCGCACAGAAAGCGCCAGAAGCTGGGTTGGCTCGACTGGTAGTCGATGGTGAGGTCGATGATGGCGTCGAGACGATCGCCAAGCAGGTTCAGTACCTGGGCGATGCCGCCGGCCTTGGGGCGCAACAGATGGCGAAAGGGGCTTTGCCTGGCCTCGCGCTTGGCCGGGGTGAAACGGGTCCCTTCGACAAAGTTGATGATGGCAATGGGGACGTCGCGGGCACGCTTGCACATGCGCTCGGTGGCCTTGCGATCGCGTTCGGCCAGGCGTGGGTTGGCGGCCAGGCGCTCCTTGCTGTAGCGGCGCATGAAGGGAAACTCCAGTGCCCACCAGGCCATGCCTACTACCGGGATCCAGATGAGCTGCTGCTTGAGAAAGAAGCGTGGCATCGGGATCTTGCGATGAAACGCCATCATCAGCAGGAAGATGTCGGTCCAGCTCCGATGGTTGGACAGCACCAGATACCAGGCGTCCGGGCTCAGTCCCTCGGGCACCGACATGCGAAGGTCGGGCTTGATCCAGTGACGCATCCACCACAGGTTGAAACCGATCCAGTTGAGGGCGATGGCGTTGAGCCCGGCCAGCACGCGCCGCTGCCAGCGTCGCCCGGGGGTGACCACCTTGAGCAGGGTCAGGATCACCAACGGGATGGTCCAGAATAGCGTGTTGCCAACCAGCAGCAGAACGCTGATCAGGCCCTTGAGGGTCGACATTCCTTGGATAACCTCGCAACAGCAGATAGAGCGGGTGTCGCCTGGCCGTGACAGTGGGCGAGGCAGGCCCGCCAATCCTAATGGATCCGGTGCCGGCTGCCCAGTGCGAGGGTCCACGGCCATGTCGGCGTCATGCTTCTGAGAGGGTCGGTGTCTCGATATTGTCGACCAGTACCTGAAGCATGGCGCGGGCGGCCACCGACAGCTCATGGGGATTCCAGGTGACCACCCCCACGGCGCGCTCGATGACGGGATCCTTGAGCGGGCGGCAGACCGCGCCGGCCTCCTGCATCTGACGCAGGCACAGCGAGGGCACCGCGCTGACGCCCAGGCCATTGGCCACCATGCGTCCGACGCTGGCGAGCTGATGGGTCTCGAAGGCTACCTTGAGAGCCCCGTGTCGGGCACCGAGCTGCTGTTCCAGCAGGCGGCGTACCATGGAGGGCCGCTGCAGCGCCACGAAGTCCCAGCTCATCAGGCTTTCCCAGTCGAGGCTTGAATGCTGTACCAGAGGCGAGCGTGGGGGCAGCACGGCCACGAAGCGGTCGTGAAACAGCGGAGTGAAGTGTAGGCTGCCGGTGGCCTCCGGCTCGAAGGCGATGCCCATCTCCACCTGGCGCTGGCGCACCATGTCGATCACCTGCTCGTTGACCACGTCATGCACGGTGACGTTGATGCGCGGGTGCTGGCGGTGAAACACCCCCAGCGCCGGGGCCAGCAGATTGCCGGCAAAGGCCGGCATGGCGGCCAGGGAGAGCCGTCCAAGTTGCAGGGTGAAGCGTTGGCGCAGGGCGTCCTCGGTGTTGTCCCATTCCACCAGCAAGCGCTTGGCCAGCGGCACCAGGGACTCACCTTCGGGGGTCAGGCGGACGCTTCGGGTCGTGCGGATCAGCAGTCTACCGCCTAGGCTGTCCTCGAGACCCTTGATCGCCAGGCTCAGCGCCGGCTGGGAGAGGTGGAGCTGTTCACAGGCCTGGGTGAAGCTCAGGGTTCTGGCCACCGCCAGAAAGGCACGCAGTTGCTTGACGGTCACGACATGCTACCAAGGTCAAATTTATTTAAAGATATAAATAATCAATAAAGAAAACAAACTTAACAAATATATGGGGGCGAGCAACACTGCCTTCAGTGCTACCTTGAGGCAGGGCGGGGCACCGGAACGGTGCCGGTTCGCCACCTCTCCTTTCACTTTCATCGACAGACGAGGCGCCCCACATGGCCGGATTCGACAAGCGCGTGTATTCCTATGAAGAGGCGATGGACGGCATCGAGAGCGGTATGACGGTGCTGGCCGGAGGCTTCGGTCTCTGCGGCATTCCGGAGAACCTGATCGCCGAGATCAAGCGTCGCGGGGTCAAGGACCTCACGGTGGTCTCCAACAACTGTGGCGTCGATGGCTTTGGCCTCGGGGTGCTGCTGGAGGACCGTCAGATCAGCAAGATTCTGGCCTCCTACGTGGGCGAGAACGCCCTGTTCGAGCGTCAGATGCTCGACGGCGAGATCGATGTGCAGCTGACCCCGCAGGGGACCCTGGCCGAAAAGATGCGCGCCGGTGGTGCAGGTATTCCCGCCTTCTACACGGCGACCGGCTATGGCACCCCCATCGGTGAGGGCAAGGAAGTGCGCGAGTTCAACGGTCGCCACTATATCCTCGAAGAGGCCATCGTCGGTGACTTCGCCATCGTCAAGGGCTGGAAGGCCGATCGCTACGGCAATGTGGTCTATCGCAAGACCGCCCAGAACTTCAATCCCATGGTCGCCACCGCCGGCAAGATCACGGTGGTCGAGGTCGAAGAGATCGTCGAGCCGGGCGAGCTGGATCCGGCCGAGATCCACACGCCCGGTATCTACGTCGACCGCCTGATCCAGGGCACCTTCGAGAAGCGTATCGAGAAGCGCACCGTACACCAGGGCTGATCAGGCGCATCGCCCTGACGCAACGACTTCTCCAAAGAACAGCAAAGAGGCATCAAGATGGCACTCACTCGTGAACAGATGGCGCAGCGTGTCGCGCGCGAACTCGAAGACGGCTTCTACGTGAACCTGGGCATCGGCATTCCGACCCTGGTGGCAAACTATATTCCGGAAGGCATGGACGTGATGCTGCAGTCCGAGAACGGTCTGCTCGGCATGGGGCGTTACCCCACCGAGGAAGAGGTCGATCCGGACATGATCAACGCAGGCAAGCAGACCGTCACCGCGCGTCCGGGGTCGGCGATCTTTTCCTCGGCGGAGTCCTTCGCGATGATTCGCGGCGGTCACGTCGACCTGACGGTGCTGGGCGCCTTCGAGGTTGACCAGAACGGCAACATCGCTTCCTGGATGATCCCGGGCAAGCTGATCAAGGGCATGGGCGGAGCCATGGACCTGGTGGCGGGTGCCGAAAACATCATCTGCACCATGACCCATGCCTCCAAGGACGGCACTTCCAAGCTGCTGGAGTCCTGCAGCCTGCCGCTGACCGGTGCCGGCTGCATCAATCGTGTGCTGACTGATCTGGCCTATCTGGAGATCGATAACGGCGCCTTTATCCTCAAGGAGCGGGCACCGGGCGTCAGTGTCGAGGAGATCAAGGAAAAGACCGCCGGCAAGCTGATCGTGCCGGATGACGTCCCGGAAATGGTCTTCGACTGACCAAAACGCCCTTTGACCAGCGTCACCCTTGCCGAGCCAGCATGTTCTGCTGGCTGATACCTTGAGCGAGAACAAGGTTTTGGCACCCTCGCAGCGGCCCGGCTTACGCCGGGCCGCTGGCGTTTGCGAGACCCTGTCGCGGTTGCCGAATTTATGACCATCTTGAGTCCGGTGCCGCAGTGATCGGGCTTTTGGACGGTTCAAACGCCTTGATGCACAGCTTTATCCACAGAATCTGTGGATGAACCTCGTGGGAGGGATGGAGAGTCTAGCCCTGGCAGGTACAATGCGGCGCCCATGTCACTGGTCGAGACGGGCTCTCGGCCGGCCATTCGCCATCGCCACGGAGGTCTGTGTTGCGCGCACTCCCTGCCACTCTCCCGGTTCTGTTCCTGTGTGAGATCAGCTTCCTGCTGGGTCACGGTCTGATCATGACCCTGCTCGGGGTCCGCATGTCGCTGGAGGGCTTCCCCTCCCAGATGGCGGGGCTTCTGATGTCGAGCTTCTCGCTGGGGTTCGTGGCCGGAAGCTACTGGCTCGAGAAGCGCATTCGCAGCGTCGGCCATATTCGCGTGTTCGCCGCCTGTGCGGCGTCGCTGGCGGTTACCGCCATGCTTCATGGACTGTGGATCAATCCCTGGGCCTGGCTGGTCTGGCGGCTGATCGGGGGTGGTGCCACGGCGGGCCTGTTGATGGTCATGGAGTCCTGGGTGTCGGGGGAGTCCAGCAACGATAATCGCGGTCGCGTTCTGGGCTGGTACATGGTGATTTCGACCACCTCGCTGGCCGGCGGCCAGTGGATGCTCAATCTGGCCGACCCGGGCGGCCCGGTACTGTTCTCGGTGGTGGGGATGCTGTTTGCGCTGTCGCTGGTCCCGTTGTCGATTCATCGTATCCAGGGGCCCAGTCGTCACCACGATGTGACGCCGCGCAAGATTCGTCTGTCGACCCTGTATCGGCGGGCGCCGGTGGGCCTGGTCGGTGCCTTTACCGGCGGCCTGATGGTGCAGGCGTTCTTCGCCATGACTCCGTACTACGGTCAGGAAATCGGCCTGACCACCGCCCAGACCGCCAAGTTCATGGCGGTTACCACCCTGGTGGCGCTGGTCGCCCAGTGGGGGCTGGGACGGGTTTCGGATCGTCTCGACCGGCGTCGCGTCATTCTGTGGATGGCGATCGTGATGACCGTCACCGGTGCTCTGATCTCGGCGGCGGCCGGTGCCAGCTTCTGGCTGCTGCTGGCGATCGCCTGCGGCCACACTGCCATGCTGCACACCCTGTATTCGCTCAGTCTGGCCCATACCAATGACTGGCTCGAACCCGAGGAGGTGGTCGCTGCCAATGCCAAGCTGATGATCTGGTACGGCATCGGCTCGGTCATCGGGCCTTTCAGTGCCTCGCTGGTGATGCAGGCGGCGGGTCCCGACGGACTATGGCTGTTTCTCGGCATGGCGGCCTTTGCCCTGGCCATGTTCGTGATGGTCAGGCTCCACGGTGAGCGGGGCAAGTCGGTCGAGCAGGAGCCCTTCGTCGCTCAGCCGGTGATGGAGACTCCGCACTTCGCCGAGATCGATCCCCGCTATGAGCCCCAGCAGCTTGAGCTGGACCTGGAGGGTGAAGAAGAGCACACAGCCGACGCCGTCGGCTGACGCCCGGCGTCAGGTGATTTCGCAGCGGCTGTGGGGTGGCAGCATCACGTCGGCGGTACGTTGCTGGCCCGCACTGGCCTGTTTTTCCAGCAGCAGCAGGCCGCCGAGCTGCACCCGATGTTCATCTCCCAGGGCGAACGCCAGACGCCGAGAACAGGTCGGGTAGAAGCGGTGTTCGACCATCGCCGACAGCGGGAGCGCCAGATCCTCGTTCTGTCCGGCGTGCAGGCCATGTTGCTGGAGTGCCTGGTCCAGCTCGACCAGGCTTCTGTCGAGTCTGCGGCAATCGAAGGCGACGTGATGCACCCGGGGGCCCATGACCGCCAGCCAGCCGGCCAGTGGATGGGCGCGATGAAGCTGCTGGTAGCTGTCCCAGTCAGGCATCGACCAGGGGCGGTTGGCGCCAAGCAATGGGGTTCGTTCTGCGTTGCCGGTGGCGACCAGCTTCAGCAGAGTATCGCGAGGCTGGCGCGACAGACGGGTGGTCTGCAGCTCGACGATGTTCAGTCTCGGCCCTTCTTCACGGCCGGCAAACAGGCAGGCGAGCAGGCCTCGGTCGGGAAGGGCGTAGCGATATAGAGGGCGGTAGCCGTGCTGTTCAAGATCCGGCAACAGGGAGGCCAGGCTCCAGGGGGACTGGCTCACGGTGACCAGCGTGAAGCACTCGACCGGCGCATCCACCGGCCACAGGCGCAGCGCACCGATGTCAGGGTGCTGATGGACGTAGTCCAGCCACAATTGCTGAACGAAGCGCTGCTGCTCTGTCATTGCCGATCCTTGCCTGCCAGGAAGCCTGTTCTGTGAGTATAGGCAGGAAGGAGGGACGATCTTTCAACGACGGGCGAACGTTCAACGGTTTCGGCGGCCAGACGGGTGAGGGCAAGCTCTGTTGGCCAGGATGGGCAGGGCAGGTGGCATGACCAGGCGCACGTTTCGTGGGGTCTTCAGCAAAAAAACGGGAAGCCCGTGTGGGCTTCCCGTCTTGTTACCGGCTGTGCCGTCGGTTCAGGCAGGCATCAGCTCATTGTCGCGAACGTACTGGTCGAATTCGGTGAAGCCGCCCACGTGGGTCTGGTCGACGAAGATCTGCGGCACGGTGGTGACCGGCTTGCCGATGGTCTTTTCCATATCGGCCTTGGTGATGCCTTCTTCGTGAATGTCCACGTAGCGGTAGCCCTCGATGCGCCCGGCGTCGCTCAGGGAGTTGGCGAGCTCCTTGGCGCGTACGCAGAAGGGGCAGCCGGGGCGACCGAAGATGACAACAATCATGAAAGCTCCTCGCATCGTTGATGCAGTGGGTAGTGTTGAATCAGCGACCTGTCCGGCACCATGCTGCGGGACGGTCAATGAGTAAGTGGATGGCGCGCATTGTGACGGATTGCGTCGCGGAAGGCCAATAGCGTTGCTGAATGCCGTCCGATCGAACACGGCTATCGACATGGCGAAAAGTCGACGCTCAACCGATACCGATATCGCGCAATTCCCCTGCGTCGGCCTGGCGCAGCAGCTCTCCGAGCTCGTCGAAGATCGCTGGAGCGCTGACCAGCAGGTTCTCGCCGTAAAGGTCCTCGGGCAGGCCCTCCGGGCAGGGATACAGGTGCCCGGTGCGGGCGCCGGCCTCTCGGGCGATCAGCCAGCCTGCGGCGAAATCCCAGGGAGAGACGGTTTCGTAGTAGGCGTCCAGGCGACCACAGGCGACATCGCACAGGTCCAGGGCGGCGGCGCCGTTGCGACGCACATCGCGACAGTGGTGAAGCACCGCGCCAAGGCGACGCATCAGAGGCAGACGGCTGTCACGCCGGTATGGAAAGCCGGTACCGACCAGGCTCTGCTCGAGGGACTCGCTCTGGCTTGCGCTGATCGACTGTCCATTGCGCCAGGCCCCCTTGTCGCGTATTGCGGTGAAGGTCTCGCCGAGGAAGGGGGCATGGACCACGCCCAATTGGGTGACGCCATCCTTGACGTAGGCGATGGACACCGCCACATGGAAAAGCCCGTGGGCGAAATTGACGGTACCATCGATGGGATCGACCACCCACAGGGCGCCATCTTGTTCCACGGCATCCTTGTCGGGGGCCAGCTCCTCACTGAGGCGGTCCTCGCCGGGGAAGGCCGATTCCAGGCGTTCGGTGATCATGGTGTCCACCGCCACGTCGGTATCGGTGACCAGCTCCTGGCCTTCCTTGAAGTGATGCTTGAGGTCGTCACCTTCGCGGGCATCGCGGATCATCTTGCCAGCCGCCGTGGCGATGTCGATGGTGGCTTCCAGACGTTCCTCGAGGGTCATGGGCGACTCCTTGCAGGGGGAGGGATTTTGGCTGAAGTCTAACATTCCCGTTCGGCGCGTGCCTGTGGGTGTCGAGGGCAGTAACGGGGAATCAAGGGTTCAACAGTGACAGGAAGGTGTGATGTCTGCGCTATCGATGGAGCAGTACCGGCGGCTGGAACGTCTTGCCAGGGAATTCAGTGATCGTCACCTGCGAGCGCTCAAGGCGCGTCCGGAGTTTCACCCCCGGCTTGCGGTGGATGCCTTGTGTTTTGCGCCCTGTCCTGGCCGGCCTGGATGGCTGGTTGGCGCCTGGCTGACGCCCTGCGACCTGTCGCTGGCGCTGGTGCGGGAATCCGCCGAGGCCTGCGATACGGGCACGGCCGGGCCTCAGGTGCTGGAGCTGCCAAGGGGGGAATTCGAGCTGGAGCCGGAAATCATGGCCGGGGACATATTGTGGCGCTGCCTGCTATTGAACGACCTTGGCGATGTCGACGACATGGGCGAGGCCTGTCGCCTGGCACAGCGGCTGATGGACAAGGTGATGACGGCCCCCGAGTGAGCGATCGAGACCTTTGTCCGGCTGGCGCTGCAATGCAGCACTGGCATATGCTGGGATGCTGATGTAGGCATTGGCAGGCATCGTCATCAGCGACGCCACCCGTTCGACGGGTGATGTGTTCCAGACCCAGAGGAGAGCAATAGTGAGCGATCATTCCACTCCCAGAGTTGCCCTGGTGACAGGCACCAGCAGCGGCATCGGTGCGGCGGTCGTCGCCCATCTGCGTGCTCAGGGGCATCAAGTCCTGGCGGTCGACTTCAACCCGGCCGGACGGGAGGTGGCCGAGGCCGAGGGTGCGGTCTTCCACGAGGCCGATCTCACCCAGGCCGAGGCCTGTCGCGGCGCCGTCGATGAAGCCCTGAGGCGCTTCGGGCGGCTGGATATTCTGGTCAACAACGCCGGCATCCAGCACGTCGCTCCCATCGAGGAGTTCCCCCAGGAAAAATGGCGTCAGATCATCGATCTGATGCTGACCGCGCCCTTCCTGCTGACCCAGGCGGCCTGGCCGTCAATGCGCGAGAATGGTTGGGGGCGCATCGTCAATATCGCCTCGGTCCATGCCCAGGTGGCCTCGCCCGGCAAGGCCGCCTACATCAGCGCCAAGCATGGCATGATCGGACTGACCAAGACCGCTGCGCTGGAAGGCGGCGCCCAGGGCATCACCGCCAACGCCCTGTGTCCGGCCTACGTCAAGACGCCACTGGTGGACAATCAGATCGCCGACCAGGCCAGACTCCATGGGATGGAGGAGCAGGAGGTGATCGAACAGATCATGCTCAAGAATGCCGCCGTTAAGCGCTTGATCGACCCCTCCGAGGTGGCGAGCCTGGTCGGGTATCTTGCCTCGGATGCGGCCGGTGCAGTCACCGGCGCCAGCTGGAATATCGATCTGGGCTGGACCGCCCAGTAAAGCACGCTGTTGCAGAGCCTCCGTTGCAGACCTTTCTGTTTCAGACCCTCTGTTGCAGACCCCCTGGCGCTTGGCCCTTCGTGTTGAGAGCCTGGGGGTAAAATGCACGGGCGCAAAGACCTCTGATCTAGAGACGCCTGACGCAATGAAGGACGGTAGGGAAGGCCGGTAGAGAGAAGGACGGAGAGACACCCGACGTCGGGCATGCACTAGCGTGCTGAGCTCAAACAAGAGACGCAGCCCTTGGGCTGCGTCTCTTTTGTATCGGGTGTCCGCTGTATCGGGCGTCTGCTTTAGCGCGGGGCTACTGTCTCGAGAGCTATCACCAGCGGCGTACGATGGTTTCATCAACGCCGGACTGGCCGCTTCTGCAGCTTGCGCTGCAGGGTGCGACGGTGCATGCCGAGCGCCCTGGCGGTGGCCGAGATGTTGCCGTCGTGTTCCTGCAGCACCTTCTGGATATGCTCCCAGGTCAGGCGGTTGATCGACGGGGGATTGTCCGCCACCTCGGTCTCGGGATTGCCCTCACGCTGTTCCAGGGCGCTGAGTACCTCGTCGGCGTCCACTGGCTTGCACAGGTAGTTGACCGCGCCGAGCTTGATCGCCTCCACCGCCGTGGCGATGCTGGAGTAGCCGGTCAGCACCACGATGCGGCAGTCGGGAACCACCTCCAGCAGTTCGGGCAACAGCTTCAACCCCGAGTCCTGGTCGAGCTTGAGGTCCAGGGTGGCGACCTCAGGCTGGTGGCGACGCGCCAGTTCCAGCGCCTGGGTGGCGTCATGGGCCACCTCGACCTCGTGGCCGCGGCGCTGCATGGCGCGTTCGAGTACGTGGCAAAAGACCTCATCGTCATCGATGATCAGTAGCCGGTGTGCGGTGTCTTGCATGATGTCCTCGTGAATGGAGACTCAGCCGACGCGGGGCAGGGTGACCTCGGTCAGGGTGCCGCCGTCGTGATGATTATACAGACTGACGCCCCCGCCGAAGCGATTGATGGTGGCATGGGTCAGGAACAGGCCGATTCCCAGTCCCTTGCTCTTGGTCGACACGAAGGTCTCGCCGAGCTGGTCGGCGATCGACATGGGGATGCCTGGCCCATGATCGCGGATATCGATGATCACCTTGTCGGCGGTCCAGTCGAGCTGGATCTCGATATCGTCTGGCTGGGCGTCGGCGGCGTTGTTCAGCAGGTTGGTCAGCGCCTGGTCCAGGGTGGTATCCACCGCGATCGATGGCTGGCCGCGTCGGCGTGCGACCTCAAGGCGATGGGTAACGTCCGGGCGCAGCACCAGCCAGCGGTCGATCACGCCATCGAGCCAGCTCTGGGCGTCGCGGGTCTCCGGCTCGTCCTTGCGCCTGAGGTCGGCGCTTTCGACCAGGTTGCGCAGGCGCGCCTTGCAGGTGTCAACCTGCTGGCGCAAGAGGTCGATATCTTCCACCAGCCTGGGGTCGTCGTGGTGTTCGTTCTTGAGTTCGGACAGTACCACCGCCATGGTCGACAGCGGCGTGCCGAGTTCGTGGGCGGTGCCGGCGGCCTGGGTCGCTACCGCCAGCACCTGTTCCGAGCGCAGCGCCGCCTCGCGAGTCCGAGCCAGGGTCTGGTCGCGATGGCGCAGGGCGTGGGCCATCTTGTAGATGAAGAAGGTCACCAGCCCTGCCGACAGGAAGAAGTTGAGCCACATGCCGAGCACGTGAAGGTTGACGCTGGAGGCGTAGTGGGAGCCCAGCTGCGGCACCGGATGGTAGACCACCATCAGGGCGCTATAGGCGGCCATGGCGGTGAGTGCCAGGATCCAGGCGTGACGCCAGGGCAGGGTGGCGGCGGCGATGGTCACCGGCACCAGATAGTAGGTGATGAAGGGATTGGTCGCACCGCCGGTGAAGTAGAACAGCAGGGTCAGCCCGGCCACGTCCAGCAGCAGGTGGATCAGGTACTCGTGATGGCTGACATCCCTGGGCCGGCCCAGGCGCCACCAGGTGGCGATATTGATCAGGCCCATGGCGACGATCACCGCGATCACCGCAGGAACGTCGAGGGCGAAGTCCAGCAGCTCGATGCCGACGATGATGGCGACCAGGAAGCCGGTCCAGGTGATGCCGCGTACGAAGGTCAGGCGGATCAGATTGCGGTTGGGCGTCGACAGCGGCAATGGAAGGGCGGCAGGCATGATCTCTCCCTCGATGAGTGGCGGCATGATAGCGCATCGCAGCCCCGGCCGTCGTGGGGCGCGCGCTACAGGCACGGCGCCCGGATCGGTGGCTCCGCTCCCAGGGGCATGCGCACAAGGGACAAGGTCGTTGGCGGTGAGCGATTGCGTCTCGCCCGTGGCTGGGCAACAGTGGCAGGAGCCTGTGCAGCGAAGACGCCAGGTGGTGTCTTCGACGTGACTGTCGGCTTGAGCACACTACCAAGTGGCTTTATCGGCATGCGTTGACACAGCGCTTCATCGGCAAAGGGCGCGGTCTGAACAAGGGAATGGATGGAATGCTGAAGCGACTGCTACCGATCGTGGTTCTGGCGATCGGCGTGGGTGGGTTCTGGCTGTTGAAGGTGACGCGGCCGGCGCCGCCTCCGGTAACGGTGGAAGAGCGAGAGTGGCCGGTCGCCGCCATGACGCTGTCGCTGGGCCGCCACGCACCGACCCTGGCGCTCTACGGCGAGGTGCTGGCGCCGGATCGCCTGAGGCTGGTGGCGTCGCTGGATGGCCACGTCGGGCAGCGCCCGGTACATGATGGTGACCGGGTCGAAGAGGGCGACCTGCTGGTAGCCCTGGCCGAGGAAGACGTGGTGCCGGTGGTGACGCGGGCCGAGGCGGAGGTGGCACGGCTGGAGGCTGAGATCGAGGCGGAAAAGATTCGCTTCGAGAGCGATCGACAGGCGCTGGCCCGGGAACAGTCGCTGCTCGACAACGCCCGCAGTCAGCTCGAGCGTATGCGCTCGCTGGTGCGGCGTAATCTGGCCTCCCGGGCCGAGCTTGACGCCGACGAGAACGAAATCGCTCGAGCCCAGGTGACGCTGGTCAGTCGCCAGGGCGAACTCGACGGACACCCCGCCAGGCTGACCAGTCTCGAGGCCCAGCGGCGCCAGGCCGAGGCGTCGCTGGCCGAAGCCCGTCGCGATGCGCGAAGGGCCCGGGCCGAAGCGCCTTTCGCCGGTATCGTCACCGCTGTTGAAGTCGCGCCGGGCGACCGGGTGCGCGAGGGTGACGCCCTGCTCGATCTGATCCCGCTCGATGGCCTCGAGGTGCGTGCCCGGGTGCCCAGGGGCGTGCAGTCCGAACTGGTGTCGAGCCTGGCCGATGGCGCTCCCCCTGAGGCCGTCGACGACGAGGGCGGGCGCTATCGGCTGAGAGCACTGTCGGGCCAGGGGGACCCCGCCGGCACCGAGGCCATCCTCGAGGTGGTGTCCTCGCCGGCCCGCCTGCGGCCTGGTTCGCTGGTATCGCTATCGCTTGCCCGTCCCGAGGTGGCCGACAGTGCGGCGATACCCTTCAGCGCCCTGTACGGTGCCGATCGGATCTACGTCATCGAACAGGGACGTCTGCGGCCGATTGAGGTCAGGCGTCACGGCGAGACCAGCGGGCCTGACGGGGGCTCCTGGGTGATCGTCAGCGGTGAGGGTCTGGCCGACGGCCAGCGCCTGGCCACCACCCATCTGCCCAACGCCATCGAAGGATTGAGAGTGGTGGACCTGTCCCGGGGCAGCGGGCCCGCCGATATCAGCGCAACCCAGGCGCCGGCTGGCCAGAGGTCTGGTGAGTCTGTGAGCTCACCGTCCGCGGGCGACGATGTTCGGGCGGAGACCGGCCCGTGAGCGAAGATACCCAACCGAATGCCCCCAGAGGCCCGATCGGCTTCTTTGTCCGCCACCGGGTCGCGGCCAACCTGGTGATGCTGGTGATGCTGATCGGCGGCGCCCTGGGCCTGTCGCGGATGAACATCCAGTTCTTCCCCGATTTTGCGCTGGACATCGTCTCGGTGCAGACCGTCTACAGCGGCGCCTCGGCCGAAGACGTGGAGCAGGGCATCACCATCCCGCTGGAGCAGCGCCTGCGCAATCTCGATGGCCTGAAGCGGATGACCTCGACCTCGGCCCAGGGGGTGTCGAGCATTACCCTGGAGTTCTACGAGGGTACCGACCCGGTGCTGGCGCTGGATGATGTGCGCGAGCAGGTCGATGGCTTCACCAATCTGCCCGGGGACGCCGAGGAGCCGCGCGTTTCGCGGGCCCAGAACTTCGAGCCGGTGGCCCGCCTGATACTGTCCGGTGACGTCGATCGCGAGGCGCTGCGTCGGCTGGCCCGTCGCTTCGAGGACGAGCTGTTGTCGGCCGGAATCGATCGGGTCGAGCTGGTCGGGCTGCCGGAGCAGCAGATCAGCGTGGAGGTACCGGTGGAGCGGCTCGGCGAGCTGGACCTGAGCCTGCCGGAGATCGCCGAGCGCATCGAGGGACTGTCGCTGGACCTGCCCGCGGGGCTGCTTGGCAGTCAGGACGGCGAGCGGGAGCTGCGCGCGGTGGAACAGCGCCGCAGCGCCGAGGAGTTCGCCGATATCGCGGTGCGCGGGGGCCAGCGGGTGCGTCTGGCGCTCGGTGACATCGCGGTGATCCGCCAGGAGAACCGTCCGCGTCAGGTGGAGGTGCTCCACCATGGACAACCGGCGGTGGAGCTGATGCTGCAGCGCTCGGAGAGCGGCAACTCACTGGCCGCCGCCGAGGTGCTCAATGGCTGGCTGGAGCAAACCCGCGCGGAACTGCCGGAGAGCATCACGCTGGAGGTCCACGACGAGACCTGGCAGCTGATCGCCGATCGCATCGGTCTGCTGATCAACAACGGCCTGGGCGGCCTGGTGCTGGTGCTGGCGCTGTTGTATCTGTTCCTGCCGGCGCGGGTGGCGCTGTGGGTGGCCATCGGTATTCCCACCGCCTTTCTCGGTGCCCTGGCGGTGTTCTGGGGCATCGGCGGCTCGGTCAACATGATCTCGCTGTTTGCCCTGATCATGGCGTTGGGGGTGATCGTCGATGACGCCATTGTCGTCGGCGAGGACGCCGATGCCCACTTTCGAGCAGGCGAGGCGGCACGCCTGGCCTCGGCGGGTGCGGCCCGCAGGATGCTGTGGCCGGTGGTAGCGTCGTCCTTGACCACCGTGGCCGCCTTCATGCCGCTGTTGATGGTGGGGGGAATCATCGGCAACATCCTGCGCGACATTCCGGTGGTGATGATCTGCGTGCTGGTGGCCTCCTTGCTGGAGTGCTTCGTGGTGCTGCCGGCCCACCTGCGCAATGCCTTCTCGCCTCGCGCCGGCGGCGAGCGCCGTCCGGGGCCGCTGGGGCGTCTGCGACGTGCCTTCGACGGCGGCTTCGATCGTTTTCGCCAGGGGCCCTTCCGACGCTTCTCCGCCAGCACCCTACGCCATCGGGCGCTGACCTTGAGCGCGGCGCTGGCGCTGGTGCTGGTGACGGTGGGGCTGCTGGCGGGCGGACGTCTGGCGTTCAATTTCTTCCCCACGCCGGAGCCGAATATCCTCTACGCCAACCTGAGCTTCGTCACCGGCACCTCTCGAGATAGGGTCGAGGACTACCTGGCCACCATGCAAAAGGCCCTCGATGACACCGAAGAGGCCCTCGGCGGGGATCTGGTGCGCAGCGCCGTGGTGCGCGTGGGCGGCACCCTGTCCGCCGACGCCAGCGGGCGTACCGGTGACAATGTCGGCTCGATCATGGTCGAGCTGGTGCCGTCCGACCGGCGCTCGGTGCGCAATCTGCCGTTTATCCGTGCCTGGCGAGAGCGTCTGTCCGAGGTCCCGGGACTCGACACCCTGTCCATCGTCGAGCGCAGCGGCGGGCCACCGGGGCGTGACGTCAACGTGCGCCTGGTCGGCGAGTCCGCCGAGTCGCTGAAGCGGGCGGCGGAATCACTGACCCGTAGCCTCGGACAGTTGCCCGGGGTGCTGGAGCCCGAGGACGACATGCCCTGGGGGCGCGAACAGCTGATCTACTCGGTTAACGCCTATGGTCAGGCGCTGGGCCTGACCACCCGGGAACTCGGACGCCAGCTGCGGGCAGCCTTCGATGGCGTGCTGGTGCAGACCTACCAGGACGGTGCCGACGAGATCGAGGTGCGGGTGCTGTTACCGAAGTACCAGCGTGAGCACCTGGCGACCCTGCCGCGGCTGATGGTGCGAGTGGACGATGGCCGCCTGGTGCCATTGGACCAGGTGATGGCACTGGATCACCGCCAGGGCTTCGAGGCGCTGCGTCACGCCGATGGGCGTCTGGCCGTGGAGGTGAGTGCCGACCTCGACACCGAGGTGACCAACACCGCCACGGTGGTCGAGGCGCTGCAAGCCGAGGTGCTGCCGGCGCTGACCGAGCGCTACCACCTGAGCTACACCTTCGAGGGCCAGGCGGCGGACCAGCGTGATACCTTCGCCGACATGCGTACCGGTCTGATCATCGGGCTGGGGCTGATGTACGTGGTGCTGGCTTGGGTATTTGCCTCCTGGAGCCTGCCGCTGATCGTGATGGCGACCATTCCGCTGGCGCTGGTGGGAGCCCTGCTGGGCCATTGGGTGATGGGGCTGGATCTCACCATCCTGTCGATGTTCGGGCTGTTCGGGCTGTCCGGGATCGTGGTCAACAATGCGATCATCCTGGTGACCTTCTATCGTCACGAGCGTGACGCCGGGCGGGATATCGACGCGGCTCTCAACGAGGCGGTGGTGCAGCGGGTCAGGGCCATGTTCCTGACATCCCTGACGACCATCGGCGGGTTGACCCCACTGCTGTTCGAGACCTCGCTGCAGGCTCAGTTCCTGATCCCGATGGCGGTGACCATCGCCTTCGGACTCGGTGTCTCGACCCTGCTGGTGCTGGCGGTGATCCCGGTGTTGCTGAGCTACCTGGAACACCTCAAGGCCGCGCTGGCCTCACGGACATCACGTCACACCACGTCTGAGGGCTAAGCCGCTATAGGGGGGCGCAGTCGGACCTGCGCATGGTGGGCCTGTCGTGCGCTCCATTGGGCCCGTGGCCTCAGGGGCAAAGGACAAGCGCCGCCTTGACGGCGGCGCTGTCGGGTCTTGGCAGCGACAGGCGGCATCGCCTGACTAGCTGGCCTGCTGGGGCGTCAATACCTGCTGATGCAGGCTGTTGCCCTCGGTGTCCTTGAGGGTGACGGTGAGCGCCAGGCTGTCGCCATCCAGGTCCACCTGGCCGAAGAACTGAAAGCCTTCGCTGGGCGGCAGGTTGGCTCGACCATCGGCGGGGGCCTTCTGGAACACCACCTCCGGGCCAAAGGTGGCGTCCAGGGTATTGGGGCCGAAGGTACCGGCGTGCAGCGGGCCGCTGACGAATTCCCAGAAGGGCGTGAACTGCTGGAAGCTGGCACGTTCCGGCGCATAGTGATGGGCGGCCGTGTAGTGGACATCGGCGGTCAGCCACACCACGTTGGCGATGGCGTTGTCGTGGATCGCCTTGAGCAGTCGGGCGATCTCGTGCTCGCGCCCGGAAGGGGCGCCACCCTCGCCATTGGCCACCGCTTCGAAGTGCTCGCCGTCGGCGACCACCAGGCCCACAGGCATGTCGGAGGCGATGATCTTCCAGGTGGCCGTCGAGGCCTTCAGCGCCGCGATCAAGTCGTCCACCTGGCGAGCCCCCATCAGGCTTGAGGCCGGGTCCTCGGCGCCCTGGGTATTGGTGCTGTTGGCCGCGCGATAGGTGCGCATGTCGAGCATGAACACCTCGAGTTCGGGACCGTAGGTGAAGCGACGGCGAATCATCTCCGGGGCCTCGGGGCGCTGACGGATCGGCATCGACTCGAGGAAGGCGCGGCGGGCACGCGCCGCCAGCAGCGAGACGTTCTTCTCGGTGTAGCGCGGATCATCGAGGATCTCGCCGGGGTACCAGTTGTTGACGGTCTCGTGGTCGTCCCACTGGGCGTACATCGGTACCTCGGCGTTGAAGCGCTTGAGGTTGTCGTCCAGCAGGTTGTAGAGGTACTGGCCGCGAAACTCGTCCAGGGTCTCGGCCACCTTGCTCTTGGCGTCGGTCATGCGGTTGCGCCAGACGCTGCCGTCCTCCAGGTTCACGCTTTCTTCGAGCGGGCCATCGGCGTAGATGGTGTCGCCGGAGTGCAGGAAGAAGTCCGGCGACTGCTTGAGCATGGTGTCGTAGATGCGCATGCCGCCGCGGGATTCGTCGATGCCCCAGCCCTGGCCGACGGTATCGCCCGACCACACGAAACGTACCGAACGGCGTGAACGTCCCGGCATGACCAGCCGGCCGATGACCGGCTCGCTGACGGCGCGGTCGTCGCCGAGGGCCGCAAAGCGCACGCGGTAGAACACCTCCGGCAGGTCGGCAAGGCCAGTGACGTCGAGCTTGGCGGTCAGCCCGCTGGCCGGCAGGGCGGTGGGTCCCTGCAGGGTACGGGCGTTGTTGAAGGCAGCGTTGTCGGCGATGTCCAGCAGCATCCGCGAGGGGCGGTCGGCACGCGACCAGATGATGGCGCGGTCGGTGCCGACGTCGCCGCTCATTACCCCGGAGGTGATCACGGGCCGACGGGATTCGGCCAGCACGATGCCGGGGGCGGCGGTGATCAGGCCGAGGCCGGCACCGGCCTTGAGGCCGAGTCCAATAAACTGGCGTCGGGTGGGTTGCATGGGGCTCTCCTTGTCGTTGCGTCCGGTGGTCTTGGCGGGGTGGCGCGTCGCCCTTCGCGGGGGAGCGGTCGCGGCCAGTCGCCTAGCATTGCGGCCGTCGATGACAGCTTGATCGCGAATCTATTGCATTAATGCGAAGCGCAATGAACCGCAGAGCCGTAACGACGCTCGAGGGGGCTCGATAGAGAGGATGATGGTGTCAGTATAGTCAGATGCAGCCAGGGCCCCTGTCGCGGTATCATGGCTCCCTTGCGCATGGGGGCCTTGTCCCCGTGCCCCACTTTTTTACGAGCAAGCAGGCAACCGTCTCCATGTCCAACCCCAAGCAGGCCCAGGAAACCGGGCTTCGGCGCACCTTTGCCATCATCAGCCACCCGGACGCGGGCAAGACCACCATCACCGAAAAGATGCTGTTGTTCGGAAACGCCATCCAGCTGGCCGGTTCGGTAAAGAGCAAGCGTGACGATCGCCACGCCACCTCGGACTGGATGAAGATGGAGCAGGAGCGCGGTATCTCCGTGACCACCTCGGTGATGCAGTTCCCCTACGGCGGTCGCATGGTCAACCTGCTCGATACGCCGGGCCACGAGGACTTCTCCGAGGATACCTACCGCACCCTGACCGCGGTGGACTCAGCGCTGATGGTGATCGACGGCGCCAAGGGCGTCGAGGACCGCACCATCAAGCTGATGGAGGTCTGCCGCCTGCGCACCACGCCCATCCTCACCTTCGTCAACAAGATGGACCGCGACATCCGTGACCCCATCGAGGTGATGGATGAGGTCGAGACGGTGCTCAATATCCAGTGTGCGCCGATGACCTGGCCGATCGGCATGGGGCGTCAGTTCAAGGGGGTCTATCACCTCTACAATGACGTCATCCACCTGTACACCCAGGGGCAAGGCAACCGAATTCCGGAAGACAAGCGCATCGAAGGCCTCGATAGCCCCGAGGTGGACGAGGTGCTCGGCGAGGATCTGGCCGAGGAGCTGCGCATGGAGGTCGAGCTGGTGCGCGGTGCCTCCCACAGCTTCGACCTCGAGGCCTATCGCCGTGGCGAGCTGACGCCGGTGTACTTCGGTACCGCCATGGGCAACTTCGGCGTGCGCGAGATGCTCGATGGCTTCGTCGAGTATGCGCCGCCGCCCCAGGCGCGGGAAACCGACGTGCGCGAGGTGCCGGCCGAGGACGAGCGCTTCACCGGCTTCGTGTTCAAGATCCAGGCCAACATGGATCCCAATCACCGTGACCGCATCGCCTTCCTGCGGGTGTGCTCGGGCAAGTACCAGAAGAACATGAAGATGCGCCATGTGCGCATCAACAAGGACGTCAAGATCGCCGACGCCCTGACCTTCATGGCCTCCGATCGTGCCCACGTGGAAGAAGCCTGGCCCGGTGACATCATCGGCCTGCACAACCATGGCACCATCCAGATCGGTGACACCTTCACCCAGGGCGAGGACATGCGATTCACCGGCATTCCCCACTTCGCCCCGGAGCTGTTCAAGCGGGTCAGGCTCAAGGACCCGCTGAAGATGAAGGCCTTGCAGAAGGGCCTGCAGCAGCTTTCGGAGGAGGGCGCCACCCAGGTATTCATGCCGTTGGACAACAACGACCTGATCCTTGGCGCCGTCGGTACCCTGCAGTTCGATGTGGTCGCCCATCGCCTCAAGGAAGAGTACAAGGTCGACTGCATGTATGAAGGGGTGAACGTCAATACCGCCCGCTGGATCTACTGCGACGATCCGAAGATGCTCGAGGAGTTCAAGCGCAAGGCCAGCACCAACCTGGCCATCGACGGCGGTGGCTACCTGACCTATATCGCCCCGACCCGGGTCAATCTGCAGATGACCCAGGAGCGCTGGCCGGAAATACGGTTCAGGGAGACCCGCGAGCACTGAGGAGACACCGGAAAAACTGCTGCGCTCGAATCGCTCGCGACGTTTTTACGGCGCCTCCGTGGAAAGAGGAGCAATGATGCTGATCGACGCCCACTGCCACCTCGACTTTGCCGACTTCGACGCCGATCGCGACGCGGTCCTGTCCAGGGCCCGGCGGGCGGGCGTCGAACAGCTGGTGGTCGCCGGTACCCACCGTGACGCCTGGCAGGGCACTCTGGAGCTGGCCGAGCAGACGGGGTTGCACGCCTGTCTCGGTCTGCATCCGGTGTTTCTGGAGCATCATCGCCTGGATGGCGAGGATGACGACATCAGCGCGCTGGGCCAGGCGCTGAAGGCTCACCCTCGCTGCGTCGCCCTGGGGGAGTGCGGGATCGATGCGCGCTTTGGCGACACCCTCGATCGCCAATGGCACTTGTTCGATGCCCAGCTCAGGCTGGCGCGGGATCTGCGCCTCCCGGTGGTGATCCACTGTGTGCGTGCCAACGACGAAGTCGCCAAGCGTCTGGCCCAGTTGGGCCTCCCCGCAGGGGGCCTCATCCATGCCTTCGCCGGCTCTCCGGAGCAGGCGAGGCGCTTTGTCGATCTGGGATTTACGCTGGGCCTCGGCGGGGCGGTGACCTATCCCCGGGCCAGGAGGGTGCGCCGGGCGGTGGCGTCGCTGCCCGATGACGCCTACGTGCTGGAGACGGATAGCCCTGACATGCCGTTGTCGGGCCACCAGGGCGAGCGCAATGAACCTGCCCTGGTGGCCGAGGTGTGTCGCCACGTGGCCGAGATCAGAGGGCAGGCACCGGAAAGCGTGGCGCTGCACTCAAGTCGCAACGCCCGCCGGCTGTTCGGCCTGCCGGCACCCTGACCAGGGCGACGGCGGGATTATCGCCCGGGTCGAAATGCCCAGGCGTCAGCGATGTCAGACCAGACTCTCGGGGTCGAGCCGATCGATGGCGTAGGGCAGGTGCAGCAGCTTCAGACGTTGATCCTCGCAGCTGAGGGCGGCCTCATCGGCGCGGGTGTTCAGCACCGCCAGTACCTCGGCCTGCCCATAGGCATCGAGGGCGCTTGCCACCACCTCGCCCTGGCGCTTGCCGCTTTCGTCGATCACCTCGCTGCCCAGCGGCGGCAGTCGAGTCCCCTCTAGCTGGGCGCGATACAGGCGCTTCTTGACCTGGCCGCGGAAGTGGGCGCGGGCCACCACTTCCTGCCCGGTGTAGCAGCCTTTCTTGAAACTGATGCCTGCCAGTGCCTCCCAGTTGAGCATCTGGGGCAGGTAGGCATCCTGCTGATCGGCATCGATGAAACACAGCCCCGCCTGGATATCCGCCAGCCGCCATACCTGATTGCCCACCGGCTGACACTGCTCGATCAGGCGCGAGAACAAGGCCTCTGCCTGGTCTTCAGGCAGCATGATCAGGTAGCGGGGGCGAGGGCCAGGCTGGCCGAGCACCAGGGTGTCGCCGTGGCTCGCCTGGCGCCAGGGATCGGGCGGTGTCAGGTCGCAATCGACCTCGGTCAGGGCGGGTGCTTCCTGGCCGATCAGGCCGATCAGCGCCAGGTCATCGCGGGGTGTCAGCTCAGCCTTGTAGAAGGCGGCGAACTTGCCCAGGTGCTGGGCCAGCGGAGCCACCAGACTGCGATGCAGCACGATCCTGAAGCGTTCGTCGTCGACCTTCATCAGCTGGCCATTGGCCAGCATGCGGCCCTTGGGGGTGCAGAAGCAGGTCAGTGGGGCGAAGTGGCCATTGGCGTGGGCGAGCTGGGCACTGGTCTGGCCCTGCAGAAAGCGCTCAGCGTCGGGGCCGACCACGTCCAGCGCGCCGAGATGGACCAGCGGGGTGGCCACGGTGCTGTCCAGGGCGAGGCGGGCCGCGTCGGGGGTGTCGAAGTCGACCTGGTCCGAGCCGGTCAAGCGGCCGCCGTGGGCGGTGATCCAATCCGTCATGAGCAATCCTGTTGCGCGTATCGAAAAAAGTGAAGTTTGCGCCTGTCAGCAATGTGAGGGTGAGACGCCCCTTTTGCAAGGTACGGGCAGAAGAACCCGCACGGGGTGTCGTGCTAAGCTTTTCCACCAGTTTCAAGCTTGCGTTACGATCTTCGGTCCTTCCGCTTCACCCGCCAAGGAGGCGCGCCTCATGTCCCAGCAATCCCTGACCTTCCAGGGCGTCGACAACGCCGACCAGGTCAATCAGATCACCACCGCCTTGATGATGCTCGACGGCGTCGACAGCGTGGAGGTCGGCCGCCATGGCGCCGAGGTGGAAGGGCGCGCGCGTCGCGAGGCCCTGATCGAGGCGATCAAGCGACTCAAGCTCGGCATCGAGGTGAAATGATGAGTATCGATATCACTACCGAGAAGGATGGCAAGCTGCGCCAGCGGGTCAGCATCGAAAGCTTCGACGACCTGCTGGTCGATGTGCCCACCGCCTTCGGCGGCGATGGCCTGGCGCCGGATCCCCACGACTACTTTGATCTGTCGCTGGGAGCGTGCAAGGCGATCACCTCGCGCATGTATGCGCAGCGCAAGGAGTGGCCGCTGGACGGCGTCAGCGTCAAGGTCACCAGAGACGAGCGCGACGAGCGCAAGGGCGTCTACCGGCTCGATGTGGCGATGACCTTCCACGGCATCGAGGATCCCGAGCGGCTGGCACGGCTGGAGGAGATCAGCCACAAGTGCCCGATCCACCGCTTGATGACCACTTCCACGGTGGAAATCACCACGCGAACGCTGGCGCCAACGGCCCAAACCTGACGTCGGCGAGCGTGCGCGAGACTTGAAGTCGGCGCCAGCCGCCCCGATCTGGGTGGTGTCCCCCAGCAGGAGTCATGATGAGCAAGTCCTTTCGTCTGTCGTCGAAGTTCCAGCCTGCCGGTGACCAGCCGAGCGCTATCGAAAGCCTGGTCGGCGGGCTCGATTCGGGCCTGGCCCACCAGACCCTGCTCGGGGTGACCGGTTCGGGCAAGACCTTCACCATGGCCAACATCGTCGAGCGATTGCAGCGGCCGACCATCGTCATGGCGCCGAACAAGACCCTGGCGGCCCAGTTGTACGGGGAGTTCAAGGCGTTCTTCCCGGACAACGCCGTGGAGTACTTCGTCTCCTACTACGACTACTACCAGCCCGAGGCCTATGTGCCCTCGTCGGACACCTTCATCGAGAAGGACGCCTCGATCAATGACCATATCGAGCAGATGCGACTGTCGGCGACCAAGGCCCTGCTGGAGCGTCGCGATGCGCTGATCGTGGTGTCGGTGTCGGCGATCTACGGCCTGGGTGATCCGGACCAGTATCTGAAGATGCGCCTGCACTTCACCCGCGGCGAACTGATCGATCAGCGCGGCTTTCTGCGTCGTCTGGCGGAACTGCAGTACACCCGCAACGACATGGACTTCAAGCGCGGCACCTATCGGGTGCGTGGCGACGTCATCGACATCTTCCCTGCCGACGCCGAGGATGAGGCGGTCAGGGTGGAGCTGTTCGACGACGAGATCGACACCATCAGCCTGTTCGATCCGCTGACCGGCGAGGTGCGCGGCAAGGTGCCGCGCATGACCATCTATCCCAAGAGCCACTACGTGACCCCGCGGGAGACCATCCTGGCGGCGGTGGATCGGATCAAGGAGGAGCTGGTCGAGCGACTGACCTTCCTGCGCAAGGAAGACCGTCTGGTCGAGGCCCAGCGGCTGGAGCAGCGTACCCTCTACGATATCGAAATGATGCTGGAGCTGGGCTACTGCAACGGTATCGAGAACTACTCGCGCTACCTGTCCGGACGCAACCCCGGCGAGCCGCCCCCCACCTTCTTCGACTACCTGCCCGCCGACGCGCTGCTGTTCATCGACGAGTCCCACGTCAGTGTGCCCCAGGTGGGCGGCATGTACCGCGGCGACCGCTCGCGCAAGGAGACCCTGGTCGAGTACGGTTTCCGCCTGCCGTCGGCCCTGGACAACCGTCCGATGAAGTTCGAGGAGTGGGAGCGGATCTCGCCCCAGACCATCTTCGTCTCGGCCACGCCGGGTCCCTACGAGGCCGAGCACGCCGGCCAGGTGGTGGAGCAGGTGGTACGTCCCACCGGCCTGCTGGATCCCGAGATCGAAGTGCGTCCGGCCTCGACCCAGGTGGATGACCTGCTGTCGGAGATCCGTTTGCGCACCGCCGTGGGCGAGCGGGTGCTGGTCACCACCCTGACCAAGCGGATGGCGGAAGACCTGACCGAGTATCTCGACGAACACGACGTCAAGGTGCGCTACCTGCACTCGGACATCGACACGGTGGAGCGGGTCGAGATCATCCGCGACCTGCGCCTGGGCAAGTTCGACGTGCTGGTCGGTATCAACCTGCTGCGCGAGGGGCTGGATATTCCCGAGGTGTCGCTGGTGGCGATCCTCGACGCCGACAAGGAAGGCTTCCTGCGCGCCGAACGTTCACTGATCCAGACGGTGGGGCGGGCCGCACGTAATGCCAACGGCAAGGCGATCCTCTACGGCGACCGCATCACCGACTCGATGCGCAAGACCATCGACGAGACCGAGCGGCGCCGCGCCAAGCAGACGGCACACAACGAAGAACACGGCATCACCCCGCAGACGGTGACCCGCTCGGTGGCGGATATCCTCGAAGCCGCCCAGGCTCCGGGCAGCCGCAAGACTCGTGGACGCAAGGGCGAGCGCAAGGTGGCCGAACCGGAAGCGGTCTACGATCCCGCCAGCCTGTCGCCGGAGGAGCTGCGCAAGGAGATGACGCGCCTCGAGGACGCCATGAGCGAGGCCGCCGCCAATCTGGAGTTCGAAGAAGCGGCGCGGCTGCGAGATCGCCTGCAGGAGCTCAGAGAGCGTCAGCTGGCGCTCGGGGCGGTATAAAGGAGGCAGCGAAAGCGGGGCGGGCGAATCTGGCAGTCCGTCCTGCCGTGACCACGCTCCTGGTGCCTTTATTAGAACTTTATACCGTTATCTTGCCCGATTGACCTGATGTTCCGCCTGGCTGCCCTTTCTGCCCTGGCTGGCGCATCTTGTTCAATTGGCGCAGTGGAGGCTCGTTCTCCAGAGTGAGGCGGGATCTCCGCCAGCCGGCAAGCAAACGCCGGGTCAGTAGCGCGTTAAACGAACCGGCACAGACGGCTGCCGAGCCGTGGCGTAATGCGCTACACTACGGGCCCTCGCAAGCCCGCCATGTCGCCTACGGGACGCCAAGAGAGCGGGCGTATCGACCCAGCCAAGGAGTCTGCCATGACCGTGATCCGCCAGGACGACCTCATCACGAGTGTCGCCGATGCCCTGCAGTACATCTCCTACTACCACCCCAAGGACTTCATCGACGCCATGGCGGCCGCCTACGAGCGCGAGGAGAACCCGGCGGCGAAGGATGCCATCGCCCAGATCCTGATCAATTCGCGGATGTGTGCCACCGGCCATCGTCCCATCTGCCAGGATACCGGCATCGTCACGGTCTTCGTCCATGTGGGCATGAACGTGCGCTTCGAGGCCGACATGAGCCTCGATGACATGATCAACGAAGGGGTGCGCCGGGCCTACAACTTCCCGGACAACGTGCTGCGCGCCTCGGTGCTGGCCGACCCCGACGGCAAGCGTCAGAACACCAAGGACAACACTCCAGCGGTGATCCACCACAAGCTGGTGCCTGGCGACACCGTCGAGGTTCACGTGGCGGCCAAGGGCGGCGGCAGCGAGGCCAAGTCCAAGTTCGCCATGCTCAATCCCTCCGACTCGGTGGTCGACTGGGTCATGGAACAGCTCCCCAAGATGGGCGCTGGCTGGTGTCCGCCCGGCATGCTCGGCATCGGCATCGGCGGAACCGCCGAGAAGGCCATGGAGCTGGCCAAGGAAGCCCTGCTCGATCCGATCGACATCCAGGACCTTCAGGCCAGGGGCGCTGCCAATCGCGCCGAGGAGCTGCGCCTGGAGCTGTTCGACAAGGTCAACCGCAGCGGCATCGGTGCCCAGGGGCTGGGTGGCCTGACCACGGTGCTCGACATCAAGGTCAAGGATTACCCGACCCACGCCGCCAACAAGCCGGTGGCGATCATCCCCAACTGCGCGGCGACCCGTCATGCCCACTTTACCCTGGACGGCAGTGGCCCGGCGGCGCTCAAGGCGCCCAAGCTCGAGGATTGGCCGGAGATCACCCGTGAAGCCGGTGGCAACGTCAAGCGCGTCAATCTCGATGAGGTCACCCCGGAAGAGGTGAAGACCTGGCAGCCGGGCGATACCCTGTTGCTCAACGGCAAGCTCTTGACCGGTCGCGACGCGGCGCACAAGCGCATGGTCGACATGCTGGCCAAGGGCGAGTCGCTGCCGGTGGATCTGAAAGGGCGCTTCATCTACTACGTGGGGCCGGTCGATCCGGTCGGTGACGAAGTGGTGGGGCCGGCCGGACCGACCACCGCCACGCGCATGGACAAGTTCACCCGCACCATGCTCGAGCAGACCGGCCTGTTGGGCATGGTCGGCAAGGCCGAGCGTGGTCAGATCGCGATCGAGGCCATCCGTGACAACCAGGCGGTGTACCTGATGGCGGTGGGTGGTGCGGCCTACCTGGTGTCCCAGGCGATCAAGGCCTCCAGGGTTGTCGGTTTCGAGGACCTGGGCATGGAAGCCATCTACGAGTTCGAGGTGGAGGACATGCCGGTGACCGTGGCGGTGGATAGCCAGGGTTCATCGGTGCACCAGACCGGTCCGGCCAAGTGGAAGGAAATCATCGCCGAGAGCGTCTGATCTCCCCATGCCATGTCTCGCCCCGGTGCACGGCGAGACACGATAGGCGGCCCCGTCATCTGGCGGGGCCGCCTGCGTTACGGGTATGCTGAAGTCCGCAATAACGCTAGCTAGTGCGCCCCGACGCTCAGCGCTCGATGTGGTGCGGTGTCACACGGATGGAGACCTTCGATGACCTCATGGCTGCTTGGCCTGGCCATCTTTCTGATTCACCTGGGCGGGGCCATCTCCGCCGTGCTCGCGCTGATGTCGAGTCGAACCTCTCAGGGGGCGATCGCCTGGATCATTTCGCTGGTCGCCATGCCGTATCTGGCGTTGCCGGCCTACTGGGTCTTCGGCCGACCACGCTTCTACGGTTATGTGTCGGCGCGCGGCCAGCGCGATACGCTGCTGCGGCGCGTGTTGTTGCGCTATCGAGATCGCTTCGATTCCTATCTGGTGGGGGCCACCGACGCCGACGTCAAGGCGGTCGAAAAGCTTGCCATGATGCCGCTGACCCGCGCCAACTCGACGGAGCTGCTGGTCGATGGCGATCAGACCTTCGACAGCCTGTTTGCCGGTATCGATGCGGCCCGCTCTTATATCCTCATTCAGTTCTTCATCGTGCGTAATGATGAACTTGGTCGTCGGCTGCAGGAACATCTGGTGCGGGCGGCACGGCGCCAGGTACGGGTCTACTTCCTGTACGACGAGATCGGTAGCCGGCAGCTTGGCGACGGCTATCTGGGCGAGCTGCGCGAGGCGGGCATCCACGTCAGCGCCTTTCACTCCTCGCGCGGATGGCGTCACCGTTTCCAGCTCAATTTCCGCAACCATCGCAAGATCCTGGTCGTGGACGGTCGCGAAGGCTGGCTCGGTGGTTTCAACGTGGGGGTGGAGTATCTGGGACAGGATCCTCGCCACGGTCCCTGGCGCGATACCCATCTGAAGCTGGTCGGGCCCAGTGTGCTGGGGCTGCAGGAAGCCTTCTGGGAGGACTGGCACTGGGCCACCGGCACCATGCTGAGTCTGTCCTGGGCGCCCCAGGTGGATCAGCGCACGCTCGATGAAGGCAACGGGCGCCATGTGGTGATCGTCCCTTCGGGCCCGGCGGATCCCCAGGAGACCGCGAGCCTGCTGGTCCAGCACCTGATCCACAGCGCCCATCGGCGTCTGTGGGTGACCAGTCCGTACTTCGTTCCCGATGAGGGCGTACAGGACGCACTGCGCCTGGCCGCCATGCGCGGGGTGGATGTGCGCATCATGATGCCGGAACGTCCCGACCATCTGCTGGTGTTCCTGTCGGCCTTCGCCTTCCTGCCGGACATGATCCGCGCCGGGGTCAAGGTCTATCGCTATCAGCCGGGATTTCTCCATCAGAAGGTCATGCTGATCGATGACAGCGCCGCCAGTGTCGGTACCGTCAATCTGGACAACCGCTCCTTCCGGTTGAACTTCGAGATCACCGCCCTGGTGCCACATCAGGCGTTCGCCCTGGAGGTGGAAGCCATGCTGGAACAGGACTTCGCCAACTGTCGCGAGGTCAGCCTCGACGAGCTGCGCTCGCGTCCGCTGTGGCGCAAGCTGGTGTCCCGGGCCGCCTACCTGCTGGCGCCTGTGCAGTAGCCTGTGCAGGCGCCGCCGCTGCCTTGCCATCCCCCGAGGCAAAAAGAGAACAAGGCTCTGCTGGAGGCTGGTCAATGTCCGGCACAGTGGCACGCAGCGTAGCGGAGCAATAAAGCGTCAGTATTCCCTTGGGAAGGTGGGCGCTTTCCGGTACATTTAGCCGTTTTATCGGGCGGTCTGATGTGGCCCCTTCGGTCACGTTCAAGGCGATGGCGTCCCGTGTGGTTGGTGTCTTGACAAGGAGTGCTGGTGAATCTAGAAACGAAATGGCTCGAGGACTTCGTGGCGCTGTCCAACACCCGCAGCTTCTCGGCCTCCGCACGCCAGCGCCACGTCACCCAGCCGGCCTTCAGTCGTCGTATTCGCTCACTCGAACAGGCGGTGGGCGTCACCCTGGTGGATCGCTCGACCACGCCCATCGACCTGACCCCTCAGGGGCAGCTGTTTCTGGTGACCGCTCGCAATATCGTCGAGCAGCTCAACGAGTCCCTCGGCCATCTGCGCGGCCTGGCCATGGCCAACGAGGCGCTGGACGTGGTGGCGGCCCATTCGCTGGCGCTGAGCTTCTTCCCTCAATGGATCTCGCGGCTGCAGAAGGGGCTCGGGGAGTTGCCAACGCGGCTGGTGGCGATGAACGTGGGGGAGGCAATCCATGTGCTGCGCGAAGGCAACTGCGACCTGATGCTGGCCTACTACGACCCCTACGCCAGCATGCAGCTTGACGGGGAAGTCTTTCCCTCCTTTTCCATCGGGCGGGTCAAGATGATACCGGTGAGCCTGCCGGATGAGCAGGGGGCGCCGCGCTTCCCTCTGGACGGTGACGACTCGCTGCCGTACCTGGCCTACACCCAGGGTGCCTTTCTCGGGCGTAGCGTGCGCATGCTGTTGAAGAATGACCCGTTGCGCATGCGCTTGCGTACCGTCTACGAGACCGCCATGGCCGAGGGGCTCAAGGCCATGGTCATGCAGGGCGTGGGCATGGCCTGGATACCTGATTTCTGCCTCAGGCAGGAGCTGAAGACTGGGGCGGTGGTGCGCGCCGGTGGCGAGCAATGGGACGTCCCGCTGGAGATACGCCTGTATCGCTGTTCACTGGTGCATAAGCCCGGTGTCGAAAAACTGTGGCGCCAGATGATGAAGCTGCCGCGAGACTTCCTCGAGGCCTGATGTAGGTGCGATCAGGCCAACCAGATCAGGCCAACCACTGTCGGCCACGCACTGCATCGCTGTTCACTACTCCTGGTTGCATTCAGTAAGCCCGGCGTCGAAAAATTGTGGCGCCAGATGATGAAACTGCCGCGGGATTTTCTCGAGGCCTGATGTCGGTGCGATCAGGCCAACCAGATCAGGCCAACCACTGTCGGCCACGCACTGCATCGCTGTTCACTACTCCTGGTTGCATTCAGTAAGCCCGGCGTCGAAAAACTGTGGCGCCAGATGATGAAACTGCCGCGAGACTTCCTCGAGGCCTGATCGCCTTTACCTCTGACAAGCGCCTGAGGACCTTGCCCGTCAGGCGCTATCCCCTCCTTGTACGACGACAGACACCACAGCCAGCTACTGGACCCGGCATGGAGGTGCCATGTCGCTCAGTGGTTGCGAAGACCCCCGCGTCTATTCCCATTTCCTGTCTTTGATCCCGCTTTGTATTCCTGGTTGATCCCAACATTCGTGTCCTGACGTTTTCACCATGCTTTCCTGACTGATCATGGCTGTCGCGTACCGACGATTTCGCTCTAGATGGCTTGGAAATTCACGATGCTGGCTGGTGGCGCTTGTCCCGTTAAGCGAGGGTTTCGCATCCGATGGCATGCAGCTAGGTCATGCCTTTCTCGCGCTACCTGCTGCGTGTGTATCCGTACCCAGCCAATGAAAAGGAGCATGAAAGGTGTAACAAAAGAGGGCCTTTCTCGCCCAGGTGACACTCTGTGCACTACCGAACGTTGTCGGTCATGACTGTGATCAAGGTCAAGAAACTGGGCCAACCTTTGCGCTCTTCGGGTTTTCATATTGACCCATTGTCCAGCTCTCTGGATAGTTGATTACACGAAGTAACATAAGTTATACGCTCGCTTTCTCGACGTTTGTGCGCTGTTGCAATGTTGGGCGCCTGTCGGTGGCGGCCGGTAGGCAGGTGCGCAACCAGCAGGCAAGACGCGTCACTCTTGAAGGCTGAGGTAATTTCGGCAGGGGGCACAGGGATGGTCGATAAAAAGTGTGGAGTGGCAGGCCAGAGGGCCTCGTGCTTCGGAAAGCAATATGGAAAGACCTGGGTCGGCGTCGCAACGGCGCTGGTGCTGTCCGGCTGCGCTGTCACCCCTCAACCGATGTCGCAACAGGCCAATGAACAACGCGCCGACGACCTGTTGGCGAGGGTCACGGCCAGTCAGGAACCTGTTATTGCCCCTATCGATCTCTATTCGGCAATGGCCCGCGCCATCAAGTACAACCTGGACTATCGGGTGGAAGTGATGGAGCAGGCCCTGCGCACCAAGGAGCTCGATCTGGCGCACTACGATTTGCTTCCAAAGGTGGTCGGCAACCTCAACTATACGGGACGCGACAATGAACCCGGCAGCTCCAGTATTTCTCTGTTGAGTGGTCAGGAGTCGCTGGAACCTTCGTCCTCCAGCGAACGCAACCAGTTGGCGACCGATCTTACCATGAGCTGGGACGTGCTCGATTTTGGCCTGTCCTATGTGCGGGCTCAGCAGAGGGCCGACAGCGTCATGCTGGCCGAGGAAAGCAAGCGCAAGGTCATCCAGCGCATCATCGAGGATGTACGCGCCGCCTACTGGCGAGCGGTCAGCGCAGAACGTCTGTTGGCCAAGACTCGAGAGCTCGAGGAGAGCACACGAAGGGCGCTGGATCAGGCCCACCGGCAGCAGCGCAGTGCTTTGACGGCGCCGCTTCCTGCGCTTAGCTATGAACGTGAACTGCTGACCATACGCCGCGACCTCGAGTCACTGACGCGGGAACTGCGGGTGTCCAAGCAGCAGTTGGCAGCGCTGATGAACCTTCCGCCCGAGCAACCCTACCAACTGGTGTTGCCGCCGCGTGACCTGGCCTGGAAAGGGATCGACCTTTCCTACGACACCATGTTGAAGCTGGCGGTGATGAATCGCCCGGAGCTGCGCGAAGTCGCCTACCAATTGCGCAACAACGAGCGCGAAGGCACCACAGCGATTCTGGAAACCTTGCCGAGTCTCAAGCTCTTCGTCGGAGCCAACTATAGCGACGACGACTTTCTCTACAACAGTGACTGGGTCAGCTATGGCGCTCGCGCCAGCTGGAACCTGCTGAAGGTGTTCAGTCTGCCGGCCCGTCAGGATCGTATCGACGCCCAGAGCGATCTGCTCGATGCACGGAGCCTGGCATTGACCATGGCGGTGGCGACTCAGGTATCGGTGACCCGAGCACGCTATGAACTGCGGCGTGGAGAACTCGGCACGGCCAAGCGATTCCTTGAGGTGCAGCGAGCGATCGAGCATCAGGTGGAAGCCGGCTATCGTGCCAGGCACGTCAGCGAGCAGACCCTGATTCGCGAACAGATGAATACCCTGCTGGCCGAGGTGCGGATGGATCAGGCGCTGTCGGACCTCCAGGGGGCCTACGCCAATGTCTATACGGCCACCGGCATCGACGCCGTGGATGCCGGCATGAGCAGCAACGAAAGCGTCCTGGAGCTTGCCGATGATCTGCGTGCTCTGTGGGCGCAGCGTGGCGATGCCTTGGCCATTGACGTGGTGGCATCGCCATGAGGGCGCACGGGATGAACAGCAGAAGCCTGGGGGCGGGGCAGTGTGGCCAGCGGACTCGCACGCTCTGGCCGGGACTTGTGCTGGCAGTGCTGCTGTCGGGGGCTGCCCAGGCCAGCGACATGGGCGAGGCCAGAGGCATCCTGAGGGCCGAGCACGAGGCGATACTGTCGAGTCGTCTATCGGCCAGAGTGCTTGAGGTGCCGTTCAAGGAAGGCGACCACTTCGATGCCGATGAGGTACTGGTCGGCTTTGACTGCGCCGGACTCGACGCCGAGTTGCGTGCGACGGAGGCTAAGGCCGCAGCGGAATCCCGCAACGCCGCCATGCAGAACGAGCTGTTGCAGATGGGCGCCACCGGACAGGCGGATGCCGACATTGCACGTTTCAAGGTGCGTGAGCAGCGGGCCTGGGTGGCCGCCATCCAGGAGCAACGCAAGGATTGTCAGATCAAGGCACCTTTTGCCGGGCGAGTGGTTGAGCCCATGGTACGCCCCAACGAGACGCCGGAAGCCAACGCTCCCCTGATCCAGGTGGTGAGTGACGGCGCACTGGAATTGCATATGGTGGTGCCTTCCTGCTGGTTGAGTTGGATGACCCGGGGTAGCGCCTTCGGCTTTGAGGTGGACGAGACCGGCGACAGGCTTGACGCAGAAGTGTCGCGCATCTCGGCTGCCGTCGATCCCGTCAGCCAGACCGTCAAGGTCATCAGCCGAGTGGACAAGGCACCGGCACGGGTTCTTCCCGGGATGAGCGGCACCGCGACCTGGCTCTCTAGTGGGGACGGTGAGGGCAGGCGCTGTGGAGTGACCTCCTCATGACGAGTGTGGCGATTGAGCGCCAGTCTACCGCCGAGGCGCAACACCCGGTGGCGGTGGGCCAGGCCAGAGCGAGCGGCTCGGAGATGGGGCCAGGTGGCGAGCGGCTGATTCGTATCGAAGGCGCCTTGCGCCACTGTGACAGCCTCGACCAGCTGTGGTGCCACCTGGCCAATGAGGGGCAGAGTCTGCTCCAGGCTCGCCAGTCACTGGTGTTTTGCCTGTCGGGCAGAAATCGCTGGCGAGTCAAGGCGGTGGGAGGACTCGCGCGGGTGCCTCATGACAGTGCTCAGGTGCTTGCCTACCAGCATCTGGTGGGCAGTGACTGGCGTGAACACCGGGACGAGACGCAGCCGCGCTTGCTGGATCTTGCCAACGTCCTGGAGGACGAAGGCATACCCGCCATGCGCCATGGGCTGTGGATACCATTAAGCCACGGCGACCGTCCCATCGGCGCCGGTTGGTTACTGACTCGCGAGCATGCCTGGGAAACACCGCACCTGGCCCTGGCCAGTCGTCTTGCCCAGGCCTACGGTCACGGCGCCAGTGCGATCCGAGGTCGACGCCGTGTGCCTCTTGGGCGAGCACGGGGGGCGCGCGGACTGGCGCTGGCTACGGTGCTGGGCCTGGGGACAGCCTTGGCACTGGTGCAGGTACCGCTGACGTCGAGGGCGCCCGCTGAGGTGGTCGCCAGTGAGCCGTTCGTCGTGGCGGCACCGATGGCGGGCGTCGTCGACCGCATCCTGGTCGCTCCCGGCGCCCGGGTGGCGCTGGGTGATCCGCTGGTCCAGCTGGTGGATGTGGAACTACGCAATGACTTCGAAGTTGCCCAGCGCAAGGTCCAGGTGGCCCAGTCCAAGGCGCTGAGGCTGCAGCAGGCTGCCATCGCAAGCAGTGAGGCCAAGCGCGAGCTCGCCATCGCTCGCAGCGAGCTGAGAGTTGCCGAAGCCGAGCGAGATTATGCCCATGACCTGCTCGACAAGGCGGTAGTTCGCGCCGAGCGCAGCGGGGTCGCCCTCTATGGCGACCCTCAGGATTGGGTAGGGCGTCCCGTGCGGGTGGGTGAAGCCGTGATGCAGGTAGCGGACCCGGCGGATATTGCCTTCCGGCTAGAAGTGGCGGCAGCCGACGCCGTCACCCTCGAACGTGGGGCCTCGGTGGATGTGTTTCTTGATGCAGCACCCCTTGAACCGGTGTCGGCGGTCGTGGCACGGGCCGCCTACAAGGCCGAAAAGAACGCCAGCGGTATCGCCAATTTCAAGGTAATGGCGATACCGGAAACGCCGAGAGAAGACATGCCGCGGCTGGGTCTCAGAGGCACGGCGCGAATCCATGGTGAGCCGGTATCACTGTTCTACTATCTATTCCGGCGCCCGATCGTCACCTTCAGACAGTTGACAGGCGTCTAGGCCGTGGCCAGGGCAATGGAGGACACGTCTGATTCAGCAGAGCAGGAGCTGCTTGGGTCGCTTCGTCAGGAGCTCGAGCTGATTGAAGGTGGGGCAGAACCAGGCAAGGCCGCTCGCTGGAAGATTCATGACCCGCTGGCCGGACGGTTTTTCGAGATTGATGCCAGGGTCGTCGATATTCTCGCCTGCTGGTCGGCGGGGACGGTGGAGGCCTTGAGACGACGTCTTGACGCTCGCGGACACGTCGACATCAGCGAAGAGGATATTCGCCAGATCCAGCAATTTCTGGATCACAACGACCTGCTCGAGGCCAGCGAAGGCCGCAGCTTCGACAAGGCTCGGCGATATCGTGAGGCCAGCCGGCCATCCTGGTGGAAGTGGCTGCTTCATCACTACCTGTTCGTGCGTATCCCCCTGGTGTATCCAGGGCGTGGGTTGAAGCGCTGCCTACCGCTGGTCGCCATCTTCTTTCATCGAGGCTTTTGGCTCTTCACGGCTATCCTGGGTGTCATTGGCCTCTACCTTGTTTCTCGCCAGTGGGAGAGCTTCTTCACCACCTTGCCGGCGATGTTCAGCGTTTCCGGCGTGGTCGCGTTTTCCCTGAGTCTGGTGCTGGTGAAGACGCTGCATGAGCTTGGCCACGGCTTCTGTGCGACCCGCTTTGGGGTTCGTGTGTCGAGCATGGGGGTGGCGCTGATCGTGATGATGCCGGTGCTGTTTACCGACACCACCGATGCCTGGCGGCTGCCCCGGCGGCGCAAACGTGTGCTGATCGATCTGGCCGGGGTGGCGGTGGAACTGGTCATCGCTGTCTATGCCACTCTGGCCTGGGTTTTTCTACCAGATGGCGCTCTGCGTTTCGTGGCCTTTGCGCTTGCCACCACCGGTTGGGTGCTGAGCCTGGCGGTGAACCTCAATCCCCTGATGCGCTTCGACGGCTACTACCTGTTCAGTGACCTGCTCGGCATTGTCAACCTGCAGGAGCGGGGCTTTGCCATGGGGCGCTGGTGGTTGAGGGAAGGGCTTTTCGGTTTTGGCGATACGCCGCCGGAAGCGCTGAGTCGTGCCAAGCGCCGGGTATTGATCGGCTATGCCCTGGCGGTATGGGTGTATCGCTTCTTTCTGTTTCTCGGGATTGCCCTGGTGGTCTACCACCTCTTTTTCAAGGTGCTGGGCGTCTTTCTCTTCAGCGTGGAAATTCTATGGTTCATTGTCATGCCGATACTGCGTGAGCTGATGGTCTGGTGGAAAAGACGCAGGGAGGCTGGCCGGCGGGTGCTGATGACCCTGGCGGTGGCCGCCGGCATCGCTGCCTTCGTTGCCTTGCCTCTGCCTCATCGGATCACGGTGCCGGTGGTGTTCGGCGCCAGTCAACAGGTTCCGGTGTTTGCCCATCGCGCCGCCAGGGTCGAGCAGGTGCTGGTCCGCGTCGGCGATGTCGTCGAGCGGGGGCAGGTACTGGTCAGGCTCGAAGTGCCAGCGTTGCAACAGCGGGAAAGAACGGTGCAGGAACATCTGAATCTGGTGGATAGGCGCCTGGACCGACGAAGTGCCGACAACACGGACCTGTCCCAGAGTCTGGTACTGGAGAGCGAACGGGACATGCAACGCCAGCAGCTTGCTGGACTCACCGATCAACGTCGTCGGCTCGACGTCATCGCCCCCATGGACGGCACGGTGGTTGAGCTTGCCGACTACCTGCATTCGGGCCGCTGGGTCGGCACAGACCTTCGTCTGGCGTTGGTAGCCAGTACGGATCGGCTATCCGCCCGTGGCTACGTCAGCAGCGATGATCTGGGACTGCTGGCGCTCGGTCAGCCTTGTTTTTTTGTCGATGACGAGCGTCTCTGGCCGCAGACCCCCATGCACGTCGAGCGAATCGCCGCCGCCGCTTCCCGCTACGTCGATCAGTGGATGTTGGCGTCAGACCACGGCGGGCCTATCGCGGCACGGCCCGATGACCAACGCTCCGTGCCGGAACGTGCGTTATTTGAACTGTTGGCAGTCTCTGACCAGGACCAATCGTCGCCGCTCACCGAGCTTCGCGGGGAGCTTCACCTGGAGGGGCAACCGTCTAGCCTGGCAGCCAGCATGGCACGTCGTGTGGCCCAGGTGCTGGTGCGTGAGTGGGGGTCATAGGCGTCGCAGTCATTGAAACCTGACACGTCCAGGTGACGGTCAGCCCGAATTCAAAGAGGGAGATCCGACATGATCAAGGACGACTTGTTGATTCGCGAACTCGAAGCCCGGGTGTTGCTGGATGCTGCCAGTACCGCCACCGTCGATAACGTCAAGCAAGCGGCTGACGCCGCGGTCGCAACGACAGATACGGGCTCCGCGGATCATGATGCAGGCCATGATGTATTGATGAGCGCCCTGCAGCACGTGGAAGCCCAGAAGGGCGGGCGGGAGCGTGCTGCCGGGGGCTCCGACATCGATGGAGATGGCGTCCTGGATGTCGACGACATCGATGATGATGGGGACGGTATTCTCGATTCAGTGGAAGGTGGGGCACAGAAAATAACCTGCAATGGCGTGACGAGCGGCGGGGCTTCTTCGGCTCCTCTGGATCGCCTGGTAGACGGGAATACCAAAACTTACTTTGTATCGTCCACTGCAGAGCAAATCAGCGATTTTACGTTCAATTTTGATCCACCCATCGATCGTATCTATGGGATCGATCTGTGGAACAATGCGGGAAGTATACTTAATGATTCACAATCGATTGGCTCGATAGGTGAGATAAGGTTTTATAATTCTTCCGGGGACTTGATCTATTCAAGCACTCGATATGCTGCCACTAACTCTATCCCCGAAGGGGCGGCTGGTTGGCCGCTTCATATGGATATACCGAAAGATATTCACGGTGTGGCAAGTATTCAGTTTTTCAATATTAAAGAGCAGGTGGGAGGTGGAGCAGGGATTGCCGTGACAGAAGTCGAATTCTTCGGCAGGATCGACAGTGACGGAGACGGAGCCGCTGATTCTGCTGACCTGGATAGCGACAACGATGGTATCACCGACAACATCGAGGCCCAGTCCACCAAGGGGTATGTGGCGCCCAGCGGCATCGACAAGGACAAGGATGGCCTGGATGACGCCTACGATGCTGCCACCGCCAATACCTCCGCTACGGCCAGCAAGGGCCTGGCGCCGGTCGATACCGATGACGACAGCACCACAGACTACCTCGACAGCGACTCCGACGACGACGGCAAGCAGGACATCGCCGAGCGCGACGCTGGGGCCTGGTCCATCACTAGTGAAACCGATACCGATGGCGACGGTCTGCTCGACATCTTCGAGGGAGCGGATGCCAATGATGGCTTTGACGCCAACGACGAGCTGATCAAGGATGGGAGATTTACCCTTTCCGATAGTGACAACGACGTCAGCGCGGATGGCTCAGACGCGGTGCCGAGCGTAGCTGACTTTGACTATCGTGATAGCGCTCGCCTCGACCCGGATGGTGATGGTATCGATAACAGCGTCGATATCGATGATGATAATGATGGGATTATCGACGATAACGAGTATGACTTTAGTCGACCAAACCTGGTGGAGAATGGCGGATTTTCCGGTGGAGATTCCTCTGGCTGGTATTTCAGCGGCTCAGACCTTGTTGATAACAATACTTCAAAGCCGAGTTGGGTTAATAGTACAGGGAACTCATCGCTGACGGGGGGGCTTTTTGATGAGATCAGCCCTGGTGAAAATGGTGGGAATCATAGCCTGGCAAATGCAGCGGATGGCAGCGAGTCACTTGTCTACAAGTTCGGCAAGGAGTTGGCGGCAGGTGACTATCGATACAGCTTCGATCTCTCAAAAAAGTATTCACGTGGTTCGGATGGCTATAATATATTTATCTGGGATTTTGATGCCGGGAAGCGCGTCAAGACGCTGGCGTATGGTCTTATCGGCGATCTTCCAGGAGGCGGTAGTTTCAAGACGTTTAGCGGTGTGTTTGATCTGAGCAAGGCCGGCAACTATGGCATCGTGATGGTGGTCGATCAGGACGGGGGCGGAGGAAACGGTGACTACGCCATGGATCGGGTGGCGTTTCAATATATTTCAAAGGATACCGATGGTGATGGTATCTGCGATGACAAGGATATCGACAGCGACAACGATGGCATCACCGATAACGTCGAGGCGCAGACGACCCAGGATTATATAAAGCCTTCTGGCACCGATGTCGACAAGGACGGGCTCGATGACGCCTACGACAAGGACACCAGCAATACCTCCGCTACGGCCAGCAAGGGGCTGACGCCGGTCGATACCGATAGCGACAGCACGGCAGACTACCTCGATCGCGACTCCGACAACGATGGCAAGTTGGATATTGCCGAGCGCGATGATGGGGCCTCTTCCATTACGGATGCGACCGACACCGATCATGATGGCCTGCTGGATATCTTCGAGGGAACGAATGCCAACGATGGCTATGACGCAAACGATGAAAATGTCACGGAGAATGGTTTTACGCTGGCTGATTCCGACGACGATCTGCCGGCGGATGGCGACGGAGCACAGCCACTTGTTGTCGATTTTGACTATCGGGAAAATGCTGTCTTGGATCGTGACGGCGATGGTATCATCGATACGGTTGATATCGATCAGGATAACGACGGCATCATTGATGTTACCGAAGGAAAAGATACCTCTGTACAAGAACAAATCGACACGACCGATATTGCCAACGACAAGATACCGGATCTTGACTTTAACGGCACAAAGGTAGAGGTGACCTCAAATACCACCGAGGGTAGCCTCAGCTATGGTCAAGAAGCCGGAGCGGTAAACTTTGACTATTCCGCGGATAATGTTGCAACGGTCAGTCTTGCAACAGATACCTTTGTGGACTTCGTCATCGACAGCAAGAACGTACCTAGTAGCAGACAGTTTGATAGGTATGACCAGCTTACCGTATCGAGCCCCGGTGCCTATATCGTGGTCTACGATCCCAACAATGTCCTGAATGTCGCTCAGGGGGTTTATCTCAACTCGCTCACATTCAGCATGAGAGGATTGGGGAACCTGTACGGACTGTCGTGGTCAGTAAGGGTCGTTGATGTAAAAACGGTGACCCTGAGCATGGGGTGGCATCCTGACTACAATGTGGCTGCCAATGTAGGGTCATGTGTCAGGATTGGTATCGGTGGTGTGGCGAAGGACACCGACCGTGACAATATCGCCGATCACCTGGATATCGACAGTGATAATGATGGCATCACCGACAATGTCGAGGCGCAGACGACCCAGGATTACATAAAGCCTTCAGGCACCGATGTCGACAAGGACGGACTCGATGACGCCTACGACAAGGACACCAGCAATACCTCCGCTACGGCCAGCAAGGGGCTGACGCCGGTCGATACCGATGGCGACAGCACGGCAGACTACCTCGATCGCGACTCCGACAACGATGGCATGCCGGATATTGCCGAGCGCGATGATGGCGCCTGGGCCATCACGGATGCTACCGACACCGATCATGATGGCCTGCTGGATATCTTCGAGGGAACGAATGCCAACGATGGCTATGATGCCAACGATGACAACCTTGTTGACGGCAACTTTGCGCTCTCTGACAGCGACAACGACGTCGCGGCCGACGGCAGCGACGCTTCGCCCCCCGGTTCCGACCTGGATTATCGGGATAGCCAGATTGATACCGATGGTGACGGAATCGCAGATAGCTTGGACATCGATGACGACAATGATGGAATCCTTGATATCAATGAGTGGGGTGAGGGTGTCGCGGGAAATTGGATAGGAACAGACTACTGGGACAATTCTTCCATCAAGGTGGATGGCGGCGAAATCGTCGTGGGTGAAGCCGGGGATGTATTCGACGGTGATGATTCGAGTAGCGATTACATACATATCGATACAGGAGGCAGGAAAGGGGAGCTTGATCCGCCGATAGTGATATCTGTCTCTGTAGTAGATTCCTTGTCGAATTCTGGTTTGACGGTCGATCAGTTTTATATTGCCAATGATCGCGGTATTGTTGGTGATGGGATAAGATCGGCTACTATCAGGGTGTATGGGAAGGATGGGCTGCTGGGCGAGGAAGTTTTAGCGAATATTAGTTGTGATAATACGAGTACGCACGATATTTATAACTTTAGTCATGTGTATCGCGGCGTTCTCCGGTTTGAAGTTGTTATCACGAGTACCTATGAAACTGGTCCCTCAATAAAAGGATATAAGCTTCAGCTAAGGGAGTTGGGGCTTGCCAGTTCCGGCAATCATGCGGCCTACAGGGACAGTGATAAAGACGGCGTCTTTGATCACCTGGATATCGACAGTGACAATGATGGCATCACCGACAATGTCGAGGCGCAGACGACCCAGGATTATATAAAGCCCACTGGCACCGATGTCGACAAGGACGGACTCGATGACGCCTACGACAAGGACACCGGCAATACCACCGCTACGGCCAGCAAGGGGCTGACGCCGGTCGATACCGATGGCGACAGCACGGCAGACTACCTCGACAGTGACTCCGACGACGACGGCAAGCTGGATATCGCCGAGCGCGACGATGGCGCAACGTCGGTCAGTGACAGCACCGATACCGACGGCGACGGGCTCCTCGACATCTTCGAGGGATCGGACGCCAACGATGGCTTTGATGCCAATGATGAGAACCTTGTTGACGGCAACTTTGCCCTCTCTGACAGCGACGATGATATCGCAGCAGACGGCAGCGATGCCTCACCTCCCGGCTTCGACCTGGACTATCGCGACAGCATCGGTCCGCCGACGGCGGTGGAAGACGCCGCGGAAACCGATGAGGACGTGGCGCTGGTGGTTGCCAAGGATAAGGGCTTGTTGACCAACGATACCCTGGCGGGGGCCACCGAAATCGCCTCGGCGGCCATCGACACCGACGGTGACGGCGTGGCCGATACCGCCCTGGTACTGGGGCAGGCCAATACCGTCAAGGACAGTGACGGCAATGTCATCGGCAAGCTGACGCTGGCCAAGGATGGCTCCTACCGGTTCGATCCGGTGGCGAACTTTTTCGGTGCACTGCCGATCATCAGCTACACCCTGAAGGGATCCGGAGGCTACGCCAGTTCGACGCTTACGATTACGGTAACCGCCGTCAATGATGCCCCTGTGGTCACTAACGACAAGGGCGATGCCAAGGAAGACGAGACGCTGAGTGTCGACAAGAGCGAAGGACTTCTGGCCAATGACAGCGATGTGGACGGGGATAGTCTGGCCATCTCCGGTTTCAGCGTGGCCGGAGTCACCGGCAGCTTCACCGCGGGTGAGACCGCCAGCATCCCCGGCAAGGGGACGCTAACGCTCAACGCAGATGGCTCCTATAGCTTTACCCCGGCGCCCAACTACCACGGCAGTGTCCCGGAGATCACCTACACCGTCAGCGACGGCAAGGGCGGGACCTCCAGCGGTTCCCTGACCATTACGGTTGCCTCGGTGGAAGACAGCGTGTCACTTGGCGGCCTCGGGGATGGCAGCGACGGCAGCGATGGCAGCGTCAACGAATCGGCCTTGACCGGGGGCTCTGCCGCCGGCGGCAGTGGTAGTGTGCACACGGGCTCCTTTACCCTGGGGCCTGCCTCGAGCCTCGACAGCCTGACCATCGGCGTCACGATGATAACCCGGGCACAGCTGGAGGCCAGTGGCACCACCGCGATCACCATCACGGGTAGCTACGGTGAGCTGTCGATTAACGGCTATGACAGCGATACCGGGGTCGTGTCCTACCGCTACGTCCTGTCGTCCGTCGCCGATCATGGGTCGGATCCGGTCCTGGACAGCTTTACCATCGGCACCACCGACAGCGATGGCGACGAGACCTACAACGCAGGCACGCTGGCCATCCTGGTGGTCGATGACGTATCGACCGCCAAGGCAGACCAGGGCAGCGTCGACGAGGACGCCAGCGGCGGCAGTTCGCTGACGGGCAATGTCGTTTCCAATGACACCCTGGGGGCCGATGGGGCCGCCGACAGCGGTGCACTCAGCGCGGTCGGCAAGGGCGAGGCTGCGCCTTCGGGGGGTGTGGGCAGCAGCATTGCCGGTGACTACGGTAGCCTGGTGATGGACGCCAGTGGCAAGTACCTCTACACCCTGGACAACGCCAACGCTGCGGTTAACGGCCTGCAGAAGGGGGAAACCCTCACCGAGACCTTTATCTATCAGATCACCGACGCTGACGGCGATACCAGCACGGCGACCCTGACCATCACCATCAAGGGCGCCAACGACGCCCCGACAGCGGAGGATATCACCGCCAAGTGTGCAGAAGACGCCGAGATCACGGGCACCATCGTCGGCGAGGACCCTGACGGTGACTCCTTGAACTTTACCCTTGATGCTCAGCCCGAGGGGGGAACCGTCACCCTCGACGAGGACACCGGCGCCTTCACCTTCGTGCCGGACGCCAACGTCAACGGCGACATCACCTTCAGCGTCACGGTGGATGACGGCCACGGCGGCAAGACCCAGGTGGAGGTGACGGTCAAGATCAGTGCGGTCAATGATGTGCCGGTCGCGTCAGACGACAGCGCCAGCACAGCGGAGGACACACCCTTGATCGTTGGCAAGGACGAGGGCGTGCTGAGCAATGACAGCGATATCGATGGCGATGCCTTGTCGGTGGCAAGCTTCAGCGTCGAGGGGCTGACGGGCACTTTCACGGCAGGGGAAACCGCCACCATTGCCGGGGTGGGGACCCTGACCTTGAACGCCGATGGTTCCTACCGCTTCAATCCCGCGCTCAACTACCATGGCAGCGTACCCAAGGTGACCTATGTGCTCAGCGACGGGCACGTCAGCGACACCGCCACCCTCAGCATCACGGTCGATTCGGTCGACGATAGCGTGTCGGTGGGCGGGCTCGGTGATGGCGGGGACGGAGTCGACGGAGAGGTCAAGGAGTCAGGGTTGGTCGATGCCGACGGCACAGGACTGACCCACGACGGCACCTTTACGCTGGGTCCGGCGGACAGCCTGGCGAGCTTTACCCTGGGTGGTTCAACCATAACGCTTGCCCAGCTCGAGGCCAGTGCCACGACGCCGATCAAGGTGACCGGCAGCCACGGGACCCTGAGGATCAAGGGCTATGATCGCCAGACCGGGACGCTGAGCTATCGCTACACCCTGACCTCCGCCGCCGACCACTCAAGTGGTGCGGTGAAGGACAGCTTTGCCATCGATGTGACCGATGTCGAGGGAGATATCACCAAGGGTATCGGTACCCTGTCGATCCGCATCACCGATGATGCGCCGTCGGCCACCGCCGATACCGGTTCGGTGACCGAGGACGGCGCCGCCTCCACAGGCAACGTTCTGAGCAACGACCGGCAGGGCGCCGATGGCAGCAAGGTGTCAAAGGTGGGTGTTGCCGAATCCATCGATGGGGGAAGCGTCGGCAGCGCCCTTGTGGGCAGCTTCGGCACCCTGACACTCAACGCCGATGGCAGCTATGTCTATGCGCTGGACAACACCAACGCCATGGTCAATGCCCTGCAGCAGGGCGAGACCCTGACCGAAACCTACAGCTACCAGATCATCGACGCCGACGGCGATACCAGCACCGCCACCCTGACCATCACCATCAAGGGGGCCAACGATGCACCGACCGCGTCGGTCGACGCCTTGACCACATCGGAAGATACGCCGGTGGACGGCAGCATCGTGGCCGAGGACGTGGATGGCGATAACCTGTCCTTTGATCTGGTCGCCCAGCCGGAAGGCGGTACCGTCAGCCTGAGTGAGGATGGCAGTTTCACCTTCACTCCCGACGCCAACGTCAATGGTGACATTACCTTCAGCGTAACCGTCTCCGACGGCAACGGAGGCACCGTCACTGTCGAGGTCAGCGTCACGGTGACGCCGGTCAATGACGCCCCGACGGTGGTGGATGACAAGGCCGAGACCAACGAAGACACGACACTCGAGGTCGCCAAGGACAAGGGCGTACTGGCCAACGATACTGATGTGGAAGGCGATAGCCTGAGCGTCAGCGGCTTCAGTGTCGAGGGCATGACGGGCAGCTTCAAGGCGGGCGAAACCGCCACCATTGCCGGGGTGGGGACCCTGACCCTGAACGCCGACGGCTCCTATACCTTCGTGCCGGCGACCAACTATAACGGCAGCGTGCCGAAGGTCACCTACAGCGTCAGTGATGGAAACGGCGGGACCACCAGTGGCGTACTGGTCATCAAGGTAAAGCCGGTGGATGATGAGGTCAGCCTGGGCGGGCTTGGCGATGGCAACGATGGCAGTGACGGCAACGCCATGACCGACGGCTCTGTCAAGGAGTCGGGCCTGACCGGTGGCTCGGATGTGGCGGGCGGCGGGATATCCCACAGCGGCAGCTTCACGCTGGGGCCCGCCGATAGTCTGGCAAGCCTGTCCATCGGCACTACATCGATTACTCGGGCGCAGCTGGAGGCCAGCGCCACCACCCCGATCAAGATCAACGGCACCCATGGTCTGCTGACCATTACCGGCTACGACCAGAAGACCGGTATCGTCAGCTACACCTTCACGCTGACCACCAATGCCAGCCATGGCGATGGTGCGGTCCACGAAAGCTTCGTCATTGGGGTGACCGACGTCGAAGGAGATGTCACCGCCAATGCGGGCACTCTGACCATCGCCGTCATCGACGATGCACCGGTGGCCAAGGCCGATACCGGTCAGGCCGTGGAGGACGGTGGCAACATCAGCGGCTCGGTCATCGGCAACGACCTGGCAGGAGCCGATGGTGCCCCCAGCAAGGGGCTGGTCAACGCGGTGGGCAGCGGCAAGGAATCGCCGAGCGGCGGTGTCGGCAGCAGCGTCGCCGGTAGTTACGGTAGCCTTATCCTCGATGCCAACGGCAACTACCTCTACAAGCTCGACAGCGGGAACTCCGAGGTCAACGAGCTGGCGGTGGGGGCGCACCTGACCGAGGTCTTTACCTATCAGATCATCGATGCCGATGGTGATACCAGTACAGCGACCCTGACCATCACCATCATGGGCGCGAACGATGCCCCTGTGGCCAGCGTGGATGCGATATCCACGCCTGAAGACACGCCGGTCGACGGCCAGATCACGGCCAGCGACGTGGATGGGGATTCGCTGTCCTTCGATCTGGTGGCCCAGCCGGACGGGGGCACGGTCACGCTCAATGAAAACGGCAGCTTCACCTTTACCCCCGACGCCAACGTCAACGGTGACGTCAGCTTCAGCGTTACGGTAGACGACGGTCACGGCGGTACCACCACGGTGGAAGTTACGGTGACGGTGACGCCGGTCAACGATACTCCTGTGGCCACCCCGGACACCAACAGCACGAGTGAAGACACCCCCCTTGTGGTGAACAAGGACAGTGGGGTACTGGCCAACGACAGCGATGTGGATGGTGACAGTCTCAGCGTCAGCGGCTTTACCATCGAGGGCGTGACGGGAACCTTCGAGCCGGGCGAGACGGTCGCCATCGAGGGCGTCGGCAAATTCACCTTGAACGCCGATGGGGCCTACCGCTTCGAGCCGGCGCTGAACTACCACGGTGACGTGCCCAAGATCAGCTACAGCGTCAGCGATGGTGCCGGCGGAACTACCACCGGAACGCTCCAGCTCACCGTCGAGGCGATCGACGACAAGGTCACCGTCGGTGGCCTGGGCGATGGTAGTGGTGACGGTGATGGTGCCAACGATGGACAGGTCAGCGAGTCCGGCCTGGCGGGGGGGACCGGTACCCTCGGTAGTGGCGTCTCCCATACCGGCAGCTTCACCCTGGGACCGGCGGACAGCCTCGCCAGTATCAGCCTTGGCGGAACCACCTTGACGCTTGACCAGCTGGTCAACAGTGCCGGTACGCCGATCAGGATCCAGGGTGGCCACGGCGAGCTTTTGATCAATGGCTACGACAGGGCCAGTGGCACGGTCAGCTATATCTATACCCTCAAGGCACACGCCGACCATAGCCAGGGGCCTGTCAGTGACGATTTTGCGATCGCCGTCACCGACGTCGACGGTGACGTCACTGCGGATGCCGGTACCCTGTCGATTGCCATACTCGATGATGCACCGAAGGCCGTGAACGACGTCGACGACACGATCAACAAGCCGAATCAACCCAGCAGTATCGCCGATGGAAACGTCTTGACCGGCGACGGAGGCGACGATCCCGATGCCATGGACGGTGACGCCGATTTCTTGGGCGGTGACGGTGGCACGGTCACTGCAGTGGGGGCAGGATCAGACGGGCCGTCGGCGTCCCATATCGGACAGGGGCTTCAGGGTGAATACGGCACTCTTGTCTTGAACGCCGACGGCAGCTACCGCTATGTACCCGATTTCGACTCGGACACGGTCAAGTGGCTGGCTGCCGGGCGACACGTTTCAGACACCTTTACCTACCAGATCACCGATCCTGACGGAGATACGGCCACCGCCACCCTGACCATCCGCATCTACGGCACGACGGCGGTGGTTGGCACGGAAGGGGGCGAGGTAGACGAAGCTCAACTCAACACGGATGGCGCCACCGGCACAGACCCTGGAGACTCGGCTGAGGTGATCTACGAGGGATCATTCTCGGTGGTGGACCGGGTGACGCAGCAGCTCAAAACCCTGACCATCGGCGACACGAGTTTCACCCCGAGCGAGTTGGCGGCGTTGTCCGCCGACAATCCGTCGGTACGCATCGAGACCGATCACGGCTATTTCGAGATTATCGGCTACCAGCAAGGCGACGGCACCGACGTGCGGGAAAACACCGTGCTCTATCGGTTCGTGCTGACAGAAGCGGCTGAGCATGGTGGAGAGCGAGTGTTCGATAGCGTCGACGTGGTCATGACAGACCAACTTGAAAATTCGACCCGGGATTGCCCCAAGGCCTTGATGATCGAGATTCTCGATGACGCGCCGATCGCCGCCAAGGACAAGGTCAGCGTCGCCGAGGACGGCGATGCCGGCACCGGTAGTGTATTGACCAATGACCGCGAGGGTGCCGATGGAGACGTCACGGTGACGGCGACGGGCCCGGGCTCCAGCGTCAGCTCAGACGGTGTCGGTAGCGAGGTTGTCGGCAAATACGGCAGTCTGACCCTGGCCGCCGACGGCAGCTATACCTACACCCTGGACAACACCAATACGGAGGTCGATAGCCTCAAATCGGGTGGTTCGCTGACCGAGATATTCAGCTATCAGATCACCGACGCCGACGGCAGCACGTCCACCGTGACTCTGACCATCACCATCGAGGGGGCCAACGACGCGCCGACGGCCAGCGTCGATGCATTGACGACCCAGGAGGATACCCCGGTCAGCGGTACCATCGAGGCCAGTGACGTTGAAGGAGATGACCTCAGCTTCGATCTGGTCGCGCAGCCAGACGGGGGCAAGGTCACGCTCAACGACGATGGCACTTTCACCTTCACCCCCGACGACAACGTCAATGGCGATATCACCTTCAAGGTCACGGTTTCCGATGGCAATGGCGGTACCACCACTGTCGAGGTCACGGTCAAGGTGGAAGCGGTCAATGATGCGCCGAAGGTGACCGGCGAGACCGCCAGTACCCCCGAGGACACGCCGCTTGACTCCTCGACCGACGACAGTCTGCCTGGTCTGCTCGACAACGACAGTGACATCGAGACCGATCACGACAGCCTGGTGGTCGTGGACGTTCGCGTCGACGGCATGAGCGAGAGCATCGATGTCGGTGAGACCGTCACCATCGATGGTGTCGGCAAGCTGACGGTGGAGGCCGATGGTGCCTGGCGATTCGAACCGGCACTCAACTACCACGGCAAGGTGCCAACGATCACCTACACCGTCAGCGATGGCGAGGGTGGGACCAGCACCGCCACCCTGGACATCACGGTCACGCCGGTGGATGACCAGGTCAACCTGGGCGGCCTGGGCGACGGTAACGATGGCAGCGACGGCAACCACGTCAGTGACGGCTCCGTAAGCGAGGCCGGCCTGGCCGGGGGCAGCGATGAAGGTAACGGGCTGAGCCATAGTGGCAGCTTTACCCTGGGGCCGGCGGACAGCCTGGCGAGCTTTACCCTGGGCAGTCGCAGCATCAGTCTTGCCGAGCTCGAGGCCAGCGCGTCGTCACCCATCGCGATCGAGGGCCGCTACGGCACCTTGACCATCGAAGGCTACGATCGCGCCACCGGTACGGTCAGCTACCGCTATCTGCTGACCTCAAACGCGGATCACTCCAAGGGACCAGTCAGCGACGACTTCATGATCAGCGTGACCGACGTCGAGGGTGAGGTCACCGCCGACGCCGGGACGCTGGTGATCGACATCGACGATGATAGTCCGAGTGCGACCGATGACAGCGGCGTAGTCGACGAGGACGGCGCTGCCGGCGCCGGCAGCGTCTGGGCCAATGATCGCCCGGGTGCCGATGGCGAAGCCGCCAATGGGGCGGTGGTCGGGGTAGGTGTGGAAGGCGGGAGTCTCGATGGGGCCACCGGCGTCCCGCTGGAAGGGAGGTACGGCAGCCTGATCCTCAACGCCGATGGCAGCTATAGCTATACGTTGGACAACACCAATGGCGAGGTGGACGAGCTCCAGGTCGGTGACACGAAAACCGACACGTTCAGCTATCAGATCCGCGACGCCGACGGCGATCTCGCCACCGCCACCTTGACGATCACCATTCGTGGCGCCAACGACGCGCCGGAGGCTTCTGCGGAAAAGGTGACCGCCAGCGAGGATACTCCGGTGGATGGCAAGATCATCGCCACCGACGTCGATGACGATGAGCTCACCTTCAGTCTGGATGCGCAGCCTGAGGGTGGCACCGTTACCCTCGATGAGAAAGGTAACTTCACCTTTACCCCGGATGCCAACTTCAACGGCGACACCAGCTTCACTGTCACCGTGACCGACCCTTCCGGTGCCACCGTCACGGTGGAGGTCGATGTCTCGGTGACCCCGGTCAATGACGCGCCGACCGCCAAGAACGACCAGGCCACGATCGCCGAGGACACGCCTCTGACGGTCGCCGCCGAAGACGGCCTGCTGGCCAACGATAGCGATATCGAGGGCGATAGCCTTAGTGTTACGGGCTTCAGTGTCGATGGTATCGAGGGAACCTTCCTGGCAGGGCAGACCGCCGTCATCGAAGGCGTCGGCGAGCTGACCATCAGCGCCAATGGCAGCTACCGTTTCGTGCCGGCGCTGAACTACAACGGCGAGGTGCCACTGGTCACCTACACCGTCAGTGACGATGGGGGCGCGACCTCCGACGCGAACCTGAGCATTTCGGTCACGGCGGTGGACGACAAGGTGACTGTCGGTGGGCTGGGGGATGGAGGCGGTGAGCCAGGAGGGGGCGATTCAGCAGGCGACGCCACCACCGATGGGTCGGTTTACGAGGCCGGTCTGACAGGAGGCAGCCACGAGGGCTTGGGCCTGAGCCACAGTGGCACCTTTACTCTCGGACCAGCCGACAGTCTGTCCAGCCTGACCCTGGGGGGAAGCACCATCAGCCTGGACCAGCTCAAGGACTGTGGTAGCCATCCCATCGAGGTGACCGGCGATCACGGCACCCTGGTGCTGCGCTACTACGACCCCGCCACCGGAGAGGTGAGCTATACCTACCATCTGGCCTCGAGGGCCGATCACTCCGGCGGCGCGGTCAACGACAGCTTCGCCATCGGCGTCACCGACGTGGAGGGCGAGACCACCGACAACATTGGCACCCTGGCCATCGCCATCATCGACGATGGTCCTGGCACCGGCAATGACCGCGGTGAGGTGAGCGAGGAAGGCTCAGAGCCGGGAAGCGACTGCAGCGGTAATGTCCTCCTCAATGACCACTATGGTGTCGATGGCGTTGCGGTGGATGGCGGGGTCACTGCGGTGGGGTCAGGTCAGTCATCGCCCGAGGGCGGCGTTGGCGAGCCGGTGGAGGGCCGTTACGGTAGCCTGGTGCTGAACGCGGACGGCAGCTATTCCTATACGCTGGACAACAGCAACCCCGTGGTGGACGCGCTCAAACCGGGGCAGACGCTCACTGAGACCTTCAGCTACACCATCACCGACAGCGATGGCAGTGTTTCCACCGCGACGCTGACGATCAGCGTTCTCGGCGCCAACGACGCCCCTGTCGCCAGCGTGGATCCCATCGTCACCACCGAGGATACCCCGGTCGAGGGGCGCGTCGTCGCCACCGACGTGGATAATGACGACCTGACCTTCCGTCTCGACCATCAACCGGACGGCGGCAGCGTCACGCTCAATGAGGATGGCACCTTCACCTTTGTCCCCGACCCCGACGTCAGTGGCGATATCAGCTTCAGCGTGACCGTGACCGACGCCAGCGGTGCCACCACTACCGTGGTAGTCACCGTCTCGGTTGAGCCGGTCAATGACGTCCCTGTGGCCAGTGCCGATCTTATCGTCACCGGTAGCGGTGAAGCCGCCGCTGGTCAGGTGGTGGCATCGGACGTTGAGGGGGATGAACTCACCTTCGCGCTGGATGACGGTCCTCGACACGGTCACCTTACCCTGAACCCGGATGGATCCTTCATCTATGTGCCGGAAGCAGGCTTCTCCGGCAGCGACAGCTTTGTCGTCGCGGTGTCGGACGGGCAGGGCGGTGTAACCTACGTGACCGTCTCGGTGACGGTGGAGCCTCTCAATAGCTTGTATATCGGTGACCGTGCGCCCGAAGTCCCGTCGCAGGATGTCGAGTCGGATGCTGAAGGGCCCTTGATGCATGCCGATGGCATGGTCGATGAGGTGGTCAATCAGTACGGAGGCCTTGGTGGCCTTGCCGACCTGTCTGCGGATGGGGCAGTAAGAGCGGCGGTACACGGCATCTCGGCGCTGACCGACGCTGAAATGGAGGTGGTAAACAAGGATCAGCCGAGAGAATCCAGCGCCTGGAACTCCTCGATGCTGCAGGAAGCCAGGTCGCTGGCTCATCCCGGTGAGGTGCGAGCGACGTCGTGGGCAAGCAGCGATGGCCGAGCGACGCTGGAGGCTCTGGTCGAGAACGAGCGGGCGTGGCTCAAGCTGCCGGAAGGGCAACGCGACATCAAGGTGTCATTACCCGGGGGACGAGCCTTGCCGGACTGGATTCAGCGTCCCTCGATCGGTCAGTTGCTGATCGAACGCTCGGCGGCGCTGGAAAAGGTGACGCTGGATATCGATAGCCGAGGCAGTGAAGGGGAAGCACATCACTATCGCCTGGTGCTGGACCTGGACAAGGTGCGGCTGGAGGTGAGTGAAGGTGAGCCATCGTTCCCTGTGGCCGCGCCAGGCTTCAGCGAGCAGCTCAGTCGGGCCCATCACCGGTCGAATGACCTGGACCCGAATCTGCTTGAGGCATTGTCGCTGCTGACCGAGCACGATTGACGGTTAGCCAGGCCGTCACAAGCAGGAAACTTGGCGGACAGGGGGCCTCCCTTGTCCGCCATGTCGTTACCGCCGTTGGATCTTGCCGCGTGCCTCAGGAGCGTCGATCGGCAGGCAGCCCGAGAAAGTTCTGGATGATGAAGAAGTGATCCTCGAACAGGCTTTCCGGCTCGAGTTCCGCCAGGGGCACCCAGCGCGCATGGTCGCCCCCCTTGACGGGCTTCAGCCTCGGCAGGTTCTGATCCGGTCTCAGGGCAAAGTAGAAGGCTTCTGCCAGGGTTCGTCCACGCCAGCTTCGGTGCGGCTCGTCGAATAGCCGTTGACCGCGTAGCGATCCCTTGAGCACCGGCTCCGGCACCTTCAGCCGAATGCGTTCGCGCAGCTCTCGCAGACAGGCGTCCATCAGTCGTTCCTGGGCGCTGATAAAGCCCCCGGGCAGGGCATAGAGTCCCTTGCCGGGTGCCGAGGTGCGCCGCACCAGCAGCACATGGCCCGACTGCACCACGACTGCACAGACGGTGACGAAGATCGGCGGGTAGGGCGCCTGGGCCCAGGCCGAACGGTACTGGTCGAGCAATTGCTGTTCTTCACCGAGCTGGCGGTAGGGCTTGCCGCTCATGAAGCGCCGGATATGCTCCACCACTCCCGGTGGAAGATCGTGGCTTGCGTTGGTGGAGAGATACTCTACCGCCGAGCCCTCGGAGCGAAATAGCCGTTCTCGAATTTGGCTGGCGGAGATCGCTTCGACCAGCGGTACGCTCACCGACTCCCACTGGGGGAACAGTGACAGGTAGTAGCTCGACTGACCGCGGCTGGCGCCGATCAGCCCGATACGTGGTAACCGTGCGCTCTCGGGATGGGCTAGATCGCGCACCTTGCGCTGGACGTCGTGCACCCAGACATCGTCGTTGTACAGCGCATCCAGCAGCGGCACGATCTCGAGGCGAGCGTTGTCGTCTTCGTCGAAGGCGCTGCGCAGCATCTGGCGGCGTTCGTCGAAACGCCAGGGGTTGCGCAGTGAGCGCGCCTGCCACGCGGAGCCTACCAGCACGATGACCTGTCTGGCCTGCTTGAGGGCCGCCCGAATCACCGCCAGATGGCCGAGGTGCGGGGGCTGAAAGCGTCCGATGAACACCAGGCAGTCGAACTCGGTCTGCGGCGGAGAGGTGGCCAGATCGGTGGGCATGGAGGGCTCCTGGAAAACGTCGCCGCCATTATGGTGGCGCTGACTGGCAGGCGCAAACAGACAGGCTCCAGGGATAGGTGAATGAGGCTAGATGAGTGAGGCTAGATGAAGGAGGCTTGATAAACCCGTCACGACGATCCGGTCGTGATGAACTGGCAGCGCTTGGGCGTCGCGTTGGCGCATGTTCCTGCGTATACCGTCGGTGTTAGGTATGCTGAGGGCAACGATAATGACGAGGGAACGCCATGATCATTCAGTTTTTCGCCTTCTGGTGGGGGGTGCTGCGTCGCTCGGTGGCGTTGTGGCTTGAGCGCAACGCCTTCAGCTACGCCGGCTCGCTGGCGTTCTATACCTTATTTTCGCTGGCGCCGACGGTGATCATCGCGGTAACGGTGATCGGTGTGGTGCTGGGCGAGGAGGCGGCACAGGGGCAAATCTTCGCCCAGTTGCAGGGCACCATGGGCCCCGAAGCGGCGACCGCCATCGAGCATGCCGTCGCCCAGTCGCGGATCCAGGAGTCCGGGCTGTTGCCGACGCTGCTGGGTTTTGCCGCCCTGGCGGTTGGTGCCACTACGGTGTTCGGCCAGATGCAGTTTTCGCTGAACACCATCTGGGGCGTCGCGGCACGCCCCAGCAGCAACAGTCTGTGGATCTTCGTCAAGAATCGCATGCTGTCACTGACGATCGTGCTGGCGATCGGCTTTATCCTGCTGGTGTCAGTGGGGCTCGGGGTGTTCGTCAGGGCGGCACTGAAAGCCGCCGATGATGTGCTGCCCTACGTCAGCCTGCTGACACGAGGGGTGGAGCTGCTGGTGTCGATCGGCGTGATCGCCGCGCTCTTTGCCACCATCTTCAAGGTGTTGCCCGACGTGGTGCTGCGCTGGCGCGACGTCATCGTCGGTGCGGTTGTCACGGCCTTGCTGTTCTCGATAGGGCGTACCGGTATCGCGCTCTATCTGGCCTACAACGCGACTGCCTCGACCTACGGTGCGGCGGGGTCGGTGGTGGTGGTGTTGCTGTGGGTCTACTACTCCTCGCTGATCCTGCTGTTTGGCGCCGCCTTTACCAAGGTCCATCTACTCGCCCGGCACAAGCCCATCATCCCGCGCAACAGCGCCGTGCTGGTCAAGCAGGAACTGCTCGATCAGCAGAGCGTGCGTGCCCAGTTGAGCGCCGAAGAAGAACGGGAATTCGAGCAGGAGGCTCGCGAGCGTCAGCATGAGGCGGAGCTGGAGGCAGGGGGAGCGGAGACTGCTGGCACGGTGGAGAGTCGTCAGGCCAACGAAGATGACGAGGTCAGCGTCGATGATACCGTTCAAGATGCCGATGTCGCCAGAGAGGAACCAATGGACGAGCAGCAGGAGGCAGCCACGATGTCCGATGACACCCTATGCCTGGAGGCCCTGGTGGAAGGGCGAGTACAGGGCGTGAGCTATCGCTTTGCCACCAGGCAGCAAGCCGAGACAGAGGGGCTTGCGGGGTATGCGCGCAACCTGCCGGACGGCAGTGTCGAGGTGTTGCTGTGTGGACCTCGTGACGCGGTGGAACGGGTCGCCGACTGGCTTGAATATGGGCCCGAGCAGGCCGAAGTGACCCAGGTCACGACCCGTGAGGTAACGCTGGATAAGCCGCCGAGGGATTTTACCACCGGCTAGGGCCTGTGCGAAAAGTGCCCGGGGTCGTCGACCCCGGCTGCTTGACATGAAAGGTTCAGAGGGAAAGGAGCCCCGGGCGGGCACGACGGATAATGTCGAGGGACAGTGTCGAGGGACAGTGTCGAGGGACAGTGTCGTGCCCGCCCGGGGCTTTTGCTGGCTTGAGTCGTTCAGGCCAGGGTGTCCGCGATCCAGTCGCTGACGGCCTTGCCGTCTACCTTCATGCAGACGTTGACCACGGGTGTCTGTGACCAGCGGTCGGCGATAAAGCCTCTGCCTTCCGGCGCGAGGATGGTCTGCCCTTCGGCCGGCCCTTCGGTGACCACACCCAGGTGGCCGCGGGTGGTCTCGAACAGGTCCGGGCGCAGTAGCCAGGCCAGGGCCACACTGTCATGGGGGCAGCAGCCGTCGATGCCGAGGGCTTCACGATAGAAGGCGCGATAGAAGTCGTAGCTGCCGGCCAGAATCTTGCCGAGCTCGCCCTGGCCTGCCTCGATGCGGGCCATGTGTTCCGGCGTCAGGATGCAGCGATGGGTCACGTCGAGTCCCACCAGGGTCAGCGGCCAGTCGGCGGTCAGTACGCGCTGGGCGGCGTGGGCATCGTTGAAGATGTTGGCTTCTGCCACCGGGGTGACGTTGCCGCCTTCGCGAATGGAGCCGCCCATGATGACCACCTGCTTGACCAGGCGGGTGATCTCGGGGTCCAGCTGCAGCGCTGCGGCAAGGTTGCCCAACGGGCCGACCGCCACCAGGCTGACCTCGCCCGGCCGCTGGCGTACGGTGTCGACGATAAACTGGGCGGCGCTGCGAGCATCGGCCTGTCCCTTGACCTCGGGCAGGGTGATATTGCCCAGGCCGTTGTCGCCATGGATATGCTTGGGCGCCGGATGACGAGGCTTGACCATGGGGCAGGCCGAGCCCTGGGCCACCGGCACTGGCTGGCCTGCGATCTCGCCGAGCAGCAGGGCATTGTGGGTCGCCGTCTCGATGTCGACGTTGCCGAAGGTGGTGGTCATGCCGAGCAGCTCAATGTCGGGATGGCGCAGGGCGATGGCGATGGCCTGGGCGTCGTCGACGCCCGGGTCGGTATCGAAGATGATCGGGGTGCTCACGGAAGCTCCTGTGATTGGCCTGAAGGTCTCAACGAATGGCGTGCTGGCCGCTCGCCAGCGCTGTGTCGACCTCGTCGCGGGTCGGAATGCTGGCGGCCGCGCCCTGGCGCTGAACGCCGAGGGCGGCGGCGGTGGAGGCCAGCGCCAGGCAATCCGCTACGGTCTTTTGTTCCTGCATCGCGGCCAGATAGTAGCCGATGAAGGTGTCCCCGGCGGCGGTGGTGTCAACCGCCTCGACCCGACTCGCCGCCTGGAACTGGCGTTGTCCGCCGTGCTGATGCCAGGCGCCTTCGCCTCCGAGCGTCAGCACCAGTTGGGTGCTGGGCAGGCGCTCGGAAAGGGCGGTGAGCAAGGCGTCGGCATCGGTATCCTCTGCAACACCGGCCAGCCAGGCGGCCTCGCCCCGATTGACGAAAAGGAGATCGCACCGGTCGAGCGGCAGGTCCAGCACGGCGTCGCTCATCGGCGCTGGGTTGAAGGCGATGTTCAGTCCCTTTTCATGTCCGAGCCGGATGGCGTCGGCCAGGGCGCTGCATTCATTCTGCAGCAGCAGCCAGTCGCCGGCCTGAGTGCCCTCCATCAGCCTGGAAAGGTCGTCGGCCGCGTGGTGGTGGTTGGCTCCGGGGAACAGCAGGATGGCGTTCTCTGCGCCGTCGTCGACCTGGATGATGGCGTGGCCGGAGGGGGCGGCCACCTCGGCAATACCATTGACGTCGACCCCGGCATCGGCAAGCTGCTGGCGGGCCCAGCCATCCTGGGCATTCAGGCTACCCCAGTGAGCCACCTGACCACCGGCCTTGGCCAGCGCGAGCGACTGGTTGGCTCCCTTGCCTCCAAGGCCGACTCGGTGCTCATGACTCGCCAGGGTTTCCCCCGGGCGAACGAGATGGGGAACGCGATAGACATGGTCGAGATTGATCGACCCGTAGTTGTACAGCATGGGGTGTCCGATGAGGGGGTGGGCTCAGCGCGAAGTATCGGAGTGATGCCGGGCCGACGCAAGGGTGGAACCGCCATCGGTAACGAGGCTGTTCCCTTGTTTCGAAAGTTATACCGTTATCTTGGTCAGCGACAATCCAACGTGCCAATTGCATCGAGTTGTTACTCATAGGCGATGAGGACAGGCCGTTGGGAAGCGTCGCGTTCGCTAAACTCGCCCGAACATGCCGATCAGGGGCGCAATAACGTTGCATCAGCGTGGCGATAACGTTGCATAAGCGCGGCATCAGCGGGGCGAAAGCCTGGAGAGAGCTCACCAAGGGGCAGGCAAGGGGCAGGTTGGCAAGAATGGCCTGGTGTCAGGCGGGCACGGTCTGCTGTGCCCGCCATGGACGGCGTCAGTTCTCTTGCGCAGCGTTCCGCAGGTTATCGACGGTCAGCTTGACGATGTTCTGTCGCGCTTCAGGGGTGATCCAGGCGCTGTGGGGGGTGACCAGCAGGTTCAGGCGCGGCGACTCGTTGACTGCGTCGATCAAGGCGTGGCCATCACGAGGCGGCTCCGCGGGAAGGACATCGACGGCAAGGCCTCCCAATTGCCCTTCGCGCAGGGCGGCCAGAGCGGCTTCTTCATCGATCACTCCACCCCTGGCGCAGTTTACCAGCAGGGCGCCTTTCTTGATGGTCTTGAGGTTGTCCGCGTTGAGCAGATGACGACTGTGTTCGGTCAACGGGCAATGCAGGCTGACCACGTCGGCCTCGGGCAGCAGCTCGGCCAGTGCCGGGCGCCGGTCATTGGCCTCGTTGCCTGGTCGCGCGCTGAAGCTCACCCGCATGCCGAATGCCTCGGCCAGGGCGGCCACCTTGGAGCCCAGTTCACCCTGTCCCACCAGCACCAGATGCTTGCCTTCGAGTTGCAGGGTCGGGTGGTCCATCAGACAGAAGAACGGGCTCTGTCCCCAACGGCCTTCGGCCACGTCGCGCTGGTACTGCGGCAGGCGAGTGGCCAGGGCGAGGATCAGCATCAGCGTATGCTGGGCGACACTGGCGGTTCCGTAGGCGTTGACGTTGTCGACGCGGATGCCACGCTCTTTCGCCACCTCCATGTCGATATTGTTGGTGCCGGTGGCCAGTACGCAGATATGCCGCAAGGAGGGCAGGGCGTTCAGGGTATCGGCATCCAGCACCACCTTGTTGACGATGGCGACGTCAGCGCCGGCCAGCCGTTCACGCGCCTCGGCGGGGGTGCTGGTGGGGTGAACCTCGAGGCTCTCGAGCTGCTCGCGCAGCGGTGCAAGGTCGATGTCGGAACCCAGGCTGTCGGCGTCCAGTAATACAGCTTTCATCGCTTCTCCTGTTGTGTTTGGTGGTTGTGGTGAGTCTGGTGGCGAAGATCGGTGCACAGGGCTGGGCCTTGAGGCGCTCAGCACGCTATAATGCGCCCCTTTGATTTGGGCTTGGAATTGCTGTTGGCCGGCCCTATATCGCATGTCGGGATCGGAAGCGGCGTGATCGAGGGCGTGTCAGGCAGATCAGACGCCGGCTTCCCGCCCCGCAGGAACAATGCGAACGGAGACCTAGAACCATGCCCATCTACGAATATCAGTGCAAGGCCTGTGGCCATCGGCTGGAGAAGCTGCAGCGCATGAGCGCCGCTCCCTTGACCGACTGCCCGGCCTGCGAAGCTCCCGAACTGAACCGCCTGGTCTCGGCGGCTGGCTTCCGTCTTGCGGGTGGCGGCTGGTACGAGACCGACTTCAAGACCGGTGGCACCAAGAAGAATCTGGCGGGTGACAGTGGCGGAGGCGGTGCCTCCTCCGGTGGTGGCTCCGCTTCCGGTGACGGCGCCGCTGCCTGATCCAACGAATTGCCTTTACCTTCACGCAACATGACAGGAACCAACATGCGCAGCCATTATTGCGGCCAGCTCAACGAAACCCTGGTGGACCAGACGGTCAGCCTGTGCGGCTGGGTACACCGCCGCCGTGACCACGGTGGGGTGATCTTCCTCGACCTTCGCGATCGTGACGGTATCGCCCAGGTCGTGGTCGACCCCGATACCGCCGAGGCCTTCGCCAATGCCGACCGCGCCCGCAGCGAGTACGTGCTGCGCATCCAGGGCCGAGTGCGCATGCGTCCCGAGGGAACCCAGAACCCGAACATGCCGACCGGCCTGATCGAGGTGCTGGCCAAGGAAGTGGAGGTGCTCAACACCGCCGCCACGCCGCCGTTCCAGCTCGACGAGCACGGCAAGGTGGGTGAGGAAATTCGCCTCAAGCACCGCTACATCGACCTGCGTCGCCCGGAAATGATCGAGAAGCTGCGTCTGCGCTCTCGCATCTCCCATAGCGTGCGGGCCTTCCTCGAAGGCGAGGGCTTCCTCGACATCGAGACGCCGGTGCTGACCCGGGCGACCCCGGAAGGTGCACGTGACTATCTGGTGCCGAGCCGGACCCACGCCGGCAGCTTCTTTGCGCTGCCGCAGTCGCCTCAGCTGTTCAAGCAGCTGCTGATGGTGGCGGGCTTCGATCGCTACTACCAGATCGCCAAGTGCTTCCGTGACGAGGACCTGCGTGCCGACCGTCAGCCGGAATTTACCCAGATCGACCTCGAGGCCTCCTTCGTCGAAGAGGCCGACATCATGCGCATCACCGAGTCCATGGTGCAGGGCCTGTTCAAGGACGTGCTCGACGTGGATCTGGGCGAGTTCCCGCGCATGACCTGGCATGAGGCGATGCACCGTTTCGGCTCCGACAAGCCGGACCTGCGCATCCCGCTGGAGCTGACCGACGTCGATGACCTGATGAAGGAGGTGGACTTCAAGGTCTTCTCCGGTCCGGCCAACGCCGATGACGGCCGTGTTGCCGCACTCAAGGTCAGCGGTGGCGCCAAGCTGTCGCGCAAGGAAATCGACGAATACACCAAGTTCGTCGGTATCTACGGCGCGCGGGGCCTTGCCTGGATCAAGGTCAACGAGCGTGCCAAGGGCATCGAGGGCCTGCAGTCGCCGATCGTCAAGTTCATGGAAGGCGTGATCGAGACCCTGCTGGATCGTGTGGGTGCCGAAGACGGTGACATCATCTTCTTTGGTGCCGACAAGGCGCGCATCGTCAACGAGGCGCTGGGGGCTCTGCGGGTCAAGCTGGGTGAGGATCTTGATCTCTACACCCAGCCCTGGGCGCCGCTGTGGGTCGTCGACTTCCCGATGTTCGAGGCCGACGACAACGGTCGCCTGAGCCCCCTGCATCACCCCTTCACCTCGCCAGCGTGCAGCCCCGAGGAGCTCAAGGCCAACCCGGCCGAGGCCCTGTCGCGTGCCTATGACATGGTGCTCAACGGGACGGAGCTGGGTGGCGGCTCGATCCGTATCCACGATCAGGCCATGCAGAGCGTGGTATTCGAGATCCTGGGTATCGGTGAAGAAGAAGCCCGCGAGAAGTTCGGCTTCCTGCTGGACGCGCTGCACTACGGTGCGCCGCCCCACGGTGGTCTGGCCTTCGGTCTCGATCGTCTGGTCATGCTGATGACCGGCGCTCGTACCATCCGTGAGGTCATCGCCTTCCCCAAGACCCAGAGTGCAGCCTGTCTGATGACCGACGCCCCTGGCGAGGTCAGCAACGACCAGCTCAAGGATCTGAGTATCCGCCTGCGTCAGAAGGCCAAGCCCGAAGCCAGCGAATAACGCTAGGCGCTGTCCGAAAAGTCGACGAGCGAAGGTTAGACAAGGCAAAAATCGGTGAGAAAGCGCAGTTTACGGGGTGTAAATGAGCATTTTGATCCGATTTTTAACGCCGTATTACCGAGCGCAGGCACTTTTCAGACAAGCCCTAGGCTATCGTGCTGTACCGAAAAACCCCCGCCCATCGGCGGGGGTTTTTCGTTGATGGGAAATCAGCCCAGCAGCCTGGACAGTGGTGACGGCAAGGAAGACGCCGCGCGACGGGCCAGCGACGGAAGGGTGGTGAGAGGCGATAGAGGCGTGAGCGGTGAGCCACCATGAGGCTCGGTCAGATGCTGTCCGATCATTCTACGCGCCGGTGCCAGTCGGTCACCCAGGCGCAGCCCCACGTGACGGGCCATTCGAGCGGGCAATCCGTCATCGGTGTAGAGGCCAACGATGGCCTGGGTGGCTTGATACAGCGGCCAGGTGGCCAGCCGATGCTCGCGCTCGTAACGCTTCAGCAGTTGCGGGTCGGCGATGTCCTGTCCGAGTTGGTGGGCACGGATCAGCCGGCGGGCCAGGCGGTGCTGACTCTGGGCGCCAAAGTTGAAGCCGTGTGCCGTCACCGGATGCATGCCCACCGCGGCGTCACCGACCAGGGCAAAGCGTTCGGCCACGAAGCGCTCTGCGTAGGCGCTTACCAGGGGATAGACGTGGGTCTCTCCCTCCAGGGTCATGGCGCCGAGCCTGCGTCCGTAGCGATGGGTCAACGCCTGCGACAGTGCCTCGGGCGGCAGCGCGGTAAGCTCCGACATCTGCTGGCTGGGCAGGGTCACCACCGCCGACGACAGGTGTTCGTGCAATGGCAACAACGCCAGGGTCTGGCCGTGGTCGAACCACTCCCAGGCAGACTGGTCATGGGCGCGTTGGTGGCGAACCCGACACACCAGCATGCTGCGGCCGTTATCGCGCATGCGCGCAGCGATGCCCATCTGACGGCGGGATTCGGAGAAGCGACTGTCCGCGGCCACCGCCAGACGTGCCGACAGTCGAGTACCGTCTTCCAGTGCCAGACGCGCCGCACCGGGGTCGCTGGTGATGCTTTCCAGCGCCGAGAAGTGCCAGTCGATGCCGTCCATGCGTTCGGCTTCCTCGAAGGCGGCGCGGCGTATCAGATGGTTCGGCACCATGAAGCCCAATGGTCGATCGTTGCCGGAGTCGAAGTCCATGGCAAAGGACGACTGTCCGTTGAACACCTTGGCATGCGTCAGCGGTGCCACCTCGTGCTGGGGGATCCGCTGCCACACACCAATGTCGGCAAGCAGGTCGCAGGATGCCTGGGTCATGGCGATCTCGCGCCCATCGGGCCTGGGTTCGGCCAGTCGAGGGCGATCGATTCGATCGATCAGTGCCACACTCAAGCCGGCACCGGCCAGTGCTCGCGCCAGGCATAGGCCCACTGGCCCTGCACCAATGATGGCCACATCCTTCATTCGTCACTCCTGAGCTGGATTCGCTGGTGAGCTGCACGCGCGGTAGAATGCGCGATAAATCAAGCGCCCGACGCTAGCACAACGGGTGATCAGGTGGCGGGCTATGTGGCGCGCCTTTGATCCAGCGCCGGGTTCAGGTGCTTTTGGCAGGCTCCTTCAGGGCCTTGTCTTCCAATATCGCCCGGCGACGTGCGAAGCGTCGGCTTCCAGCAACCAACGGGATGCACCATGGCAGGACATAGCAAGTGGTCGAACATCAAGCATCGCAAGGCCGCCCAGGATGCCAAGCGCGGCAAGATATTCTCCAAGCTGATCCGCGAGCTGGGCGTGGCCGCTCGTCAGGGCGGGCCCGAACCCGCTGACAATCCGCGTCTGCGGGCCGCCATCGACAAGGCCCTGTCCAACAACATGACCAAGGACACGATCCAGCGGGCGGTGGATCGCGGGGCAGGGCAGAATGATGGCGATGACATGGAGGAGGTCACCTACGAGGGCTATGGTCCGGAAGGCGTCGCCATCCTGGTGCAGTGCATGAGCGACAACCGCAATCGAACTGTCTCAGATGTGCGACACGCGTTTTCCAAGCATGGCGGCAACCTGGGCACCAGCGGATCGGTCGCCTTCATGTTCCATCACCAGGGGCGACTGACCCTGGCACCGGGAACCTCCGAGGAGGCAGCCATGGCGGCCACCCTGGAGGCGGAGCCCGAGGATATCCTGACCGACGAAGACGGCAGCCTTGAGGTGGTGACATCACCGGAGCGCTTCGGTGCCGTCAAGGATGCCCTGCTGGCCGCGGAGCTTGAGCCCGTCTACAGCGACGTCGGACTCTTCGCCGATACCACCACACCCATCGAGGATGCCGATCTCGCGCGCCGTGTGCTCGCCCTGATCGATCACCTCGAAGACCTCGATGACGTGCAAAATGTTTTCACCAATGCGGACTTCAATGATGCCATTCTTGCCGAACTGGAGCGCTGACCTGCCGGGGAACACGGCATGATCGTGCTGGGGATCGATCCTGGCTCGCGTATCACCGGCTACGGGGTACTCGACGCCAGCGAGCGGCAGCCGCGCTACATCGCCAGTGGCTGCATCCGCCTCAAGGATGACTCCCTGGCCCAGCGCCTGGCGCAGGTCTATGCCGGGATCAGCGAGTTGATCGGGATCCACCGTCCCGCGGCCTTCGCCATCGAGCAGGTGTTCATGTCGAAAAATGCCGACTCTGCGCTGAAACTGGGCCAGGCGCGGGGCGCCGCCATCGTCTGCGCCGCCAATCACGGCCTTGACGTGCACGAGTATGGGCCGCGCCAGATCAAGCAGGCGGTCACCGGCAGCGGTGGTGCCGACAAGACCCAGGTGCAGCATATGATCACGGCGACGCTGGGACTGTCCGGTACGCCCCAGGCGGACGCCGCCGATGCTCTGGGAATCGCCCTGACGCACTGCTACGCGTCACGTGGCTTGATCACCCAGGGCTCCTTCGGTGGGCGGCCCAGCGGCTCCAGGGGGGGCGGCAAGGGGACGTCCTGGCGCCAGTATCGTCCCTAGGGCTTGTCTGAAAAGTGCCTGCGCTCGGTAATACGGCGTTAAAAATCGGATCAAAATGCTCATTTACACCCCGTAAACTGCGCTTTCTCACCGATTTTTGCCTTGTCTAACCTTCGCTCGTCGACTTTTCGGACAGCGCCTAGGTTTTTTTACGCCGATGCGCCGGGTTGTTGTTGCTGCGTCGGCTGACGTTCAGGCTGTCGCAAAGTGGCGACGGAAGCATTATCGAACAGCGTTTGTTTGTGCTGGCGGGGCCCAGGCTGCCACCGTATAGTGGGATGCAAGGTACGCTTGCAGGGTAGCCGCTCCCGCGATTCGTGACCGCCGTCTCAGGTACACTGGCGATCACTTTTACCGCCGAGATCAAGGAAGTATTCGCGCCATGATTGGACGCATCACGGGCACACTGCTCGAAACCCAACCACCCTGGCTGGTGGTCGACGTCAATGGCGTCGGCTACGAGATGGAAGCCTCCATGACCACCCTGGTCGCCCTGCCGGGCGCCGGGGAGCGGGTGTCGCTGTACACCCATCTGACCGTGCGCGATGATGCCCATCTGCTGTATGCCTTTGCCCGAGAGCAGGAGCGCGCGCTATTTCGCGCACTGATCAAGGTCAACGGTATCGGCCCCAAGCTGGCCCTGGCGATTCTCTCCGGCATGGACGAGGACGCCTTCATCCGCTGCGTGATGGAAGACGACGTCAAGGCGCTGACACGTCTGCCTGGCGTCGGCAAGAAGACGGCCGAACGTCTGGTGATCGAGATGCGCGATCGCTTTCCCCACTGGCAGCATCCCGACAGCCTGCCGCTTGAAGGGAACGCTCAGCCGTCCACACCGGTATCCGGCAAGACGGCATTGGCTGACGCCGAGGCGGCGCTGGTCAGTCTGGGCTACAAGCCCACCGAGGCAAGCCGCATGTTGTCCGGCCTCGAGGATGAGGGCAGCACCGAAGCCATGATCAAGGCGGCGTTGGCGCGCCGCATGGCGGGTTGACCATGATCGATACCGACCGACTGATCGCCGCCGATCCGCAGGAAGGAGAAGGGCGGGTGGACCACGCCATCCGCCCCAGGCGCCTGGCCGACTATATCGGCCAGCCCCGGGTCAGGGAGCAGCTCGAGATCTTCATCCACGCCGCCCGGGCCCGGGACGAGAGTCTCGACCACACCCTGGTATTCGGCCCGCCTGGACTCGGCAAGACCACCCTGGCCAATATCATCGCCACCGAGATGGGCGTGGGCCTGACCTCGACCTCCGGGCCGGTGCTCGAGCGTGCCGGCGACCTGGCCGCCATGCTTACCAATCTCAAGGCCGGTGACGTCCTGTTCATCGACGAGATCCATCGACTTTCGCCGGTGGTGGAAGAGATCCTCTATCCCGCCATGGAAGACTTCCAGCTGGATATCGTCATCGGTGAGGGCCCGGCCGCACGCTCGATCAAGCTCGATCTGCCCCCCTTCACCCTGGTCGGAGCGACCACCCGAGCCGGGCGTCTGACGTCACCGCTGCGCGACCGTTTCGGTATTGTGCAGCGCCTCGAGTTCTATGCCATCGACGAGCTGACCGAGATCGTGGCACGCTCGGCGCGCCTGCTCGAGGTACACACCGACACGGATGGCGCCCGTGAGGTGGCCAGGCGCTCCCGTGGCACGCCACGTATCGCCAACCGGCTGCTGCGGCGGGTTCGCGACTTCGCCGAGGTCAAGGCGGCAGGACACATCACCGCCGAGGTGGCCGACCAGGCGCTCAACATGCTCCACGTTGACCACCATGGCCTCGACCATATGGACCGTCGCCTGCTGCTGGCGATGCTCGAGAAGTTCGACGGTGGCCCGGTGGGGGTGGATTCGCTGTCGGCGGCTATCGGCGAGGAGCGCGACACCATCGAGGATGTGATCGAACCCTACCTGATTCAGCAAGGTCTGATGATGCGCACCGCACGAGGCCGGGTGGTGACGCGCCAGGCCTGGACCCATTTCGGCATGGCCCCTGACGACCAGGCCTTCGACGCTTCCAACGACTGACCCGAGACGAGGATTTCCGTGAACGACTCCATGTCCATTCCCCATCTGATCATGAACGCCAGCGGCGTGGTGCAATTTGTCATGCTGCTGCTGATGATCGGTTCCGTGCTTTCCTGGATCGTGGTGTTCCAGCGCAGCTTTGTGATGCGCCGTGCACGCAAGGCGCATCGCGCCTTCGAGGACCGCTTCTGGTCCGGCGTCGACCTCAACGAGCTGTATCGAGACGCCCCGGCCGAGGGCGAGACCCAGGGCGCCGAGCACATCTTTCGCGCCGGCTTTCGCGAGTTCAACCGGTTGATGCCGAAGACCCGAAGCCCCCAGGCGATCCTCGACGGCGTCCAACGCAGCATGCGGGTGGCCTGGTCACGTGAAGAAGAGCGCCTGAACCTGCACCTGGTGTTCCTCGCCACGGTGGCCTCGGCGAGCCCCTATATCGGCCTGTTCGGCACCGTCTGGGGCATCATGGGCTCCTTCCAGTCGCTGTCGATGGCCCAGCAGGCGACCCTGGCCACGGTGGCGCCATGGATCGCGGAGGCGCTTGTCGCGACCGCCATGGGCCTGTTTGCAGCCATCCCCGCGGTCATCTTCTATAACCGCCTGTCGGCCGAGTCGTCGCGCCTGCTGGGCAAGTACGAAGACTTTGCCGAGGAGTTCCACTCCATCCTGCACCGCAACCTGCAGGGCCGGCCCGACGCCGGCGCCGCCTGATCAAGGAGACGCCGCATGCTTGGACCCTTCAATCGCCGTGGGCGCAGCAAGCCCATGGGGGAAATCAATGTGGTCCCCTTTATCGACGTCATGCTGGTGCTGCTGGTGATCTTCATGATCACCGCGCCGATGCTGACCCAGGGGGTCAAGGTCGACCTGCCTCAGGCGACCTCGGAGCCGATCGAGGACACCGAAGACACCGACCCGATCATCGTCTCGGTGGACAAGGAAGGGCAGTACTTCATCAGCCTCGGTGGCGACGAGACCCAGGTCAGCCTGGACGAGTTGAGTGACCGGGTGGTCATTCTGCTCGAGCGCAATCCCGGCACGCCGGTCATGGTGCGGGGTGATCGCAATGTCTCCTACGGCCAGGTGGTGACCTTGATGAGCACGCTGCAGGTCGCCGGCGTCGCCAACGTCGGGTTGATCTCCGAACCCCCGCCCCAGGACGGTTAGGAGCGCTCATGGCGAAACCACAGCGGCGAAAGACACTCAAGCGTTCCGCCGGGCGAGTTGGCTATGGTCTGCCGACGGTGCTGGCCGTTGCCCTGCACCTGGGTATCCTGGTCATCAGTGTGATCAAGTGGCCGAGCAGTGAACCCGAGGCGCCCAACAACGCCATCGTGCAGGCTACCCTGATCAGCACCGAGACACGTACCGATCAGGCCCAGCAGGCGGCCGAGGCACGCACGCGCGCGGCCGAACGTCAGGCTCAGGAAGAAGCCGAGCGCCAGGCCCAGGAGGAGGCCGAACGACAGGCCCGCGAGGCCGCAGAGCAGCAGGCCGCCGAAGAGGCCGAGCGTCAGGCGGCAGAACAACAGGCTCAGCAGGAAGCCGAGCAGCAGGCAAGGCAAGAAGCTGCCGAACAGGCCCAGGCGGAAGCCGAAAGGCGGGCCGCCGAGGCCGAAGCCGCCGCCCAGCGCAAGGCCGAAGAGGAAGCCGAGCGTGAGGCTGCTCGCCAGCAGGCCGAGCAGGAGCGCCAGGCCGAAGCCGAGCGACGTCGTCAGGAAGAGGCGGCGCGACAGCAGGAGGCCGAACGCCAGGCCCGCGAGGAAGCCGAGCAGAAAGCAAGAGAGGAAGCCGAGCAGCAGGCAAGAGAGGAGGCTGAGCGCAAGGCACAGGAAGAAGCCGAACGTCAGGCCCGCGAGGCAGCCGAGCAGAAAGCAAGAGAGGAAGCGGAGCAGCAGGCAAGAGAGGAAGCCGAGCGCAAGGCACAGGAAGAGGCCGAACGTCAGGCCCGCGAGGAAGCCGAGCAGAAGGCAAGAGAGGAAGCCGAGCGTCAGGCCCGCCAGGAAGCGGAACGCAAGGCCCAGGAAGAAGCCGAGCGCCAGGCCCGTGAGGCCGCCGAACAGAAGGCCAGAGAAGAGGCCGAGCGGCAGCTTCAGCGGATCATCGAGGGCGATTCCAGTGCCGTCTCCAACGCCGAACAGGGGAACGAGGCCGCCAATGGCTTTATCCAGCTGGTGCGGCGTGCGGTGGAGCAGGCCTGGGTCATCCCGCCCAATGTGGGCGACGGCACCACCGCCGAGGTACAGGTCAGGTTGGGGCCCTCGGGTGAAGTATTTGCTGCAACGGTCACACGTTCGAGCGGAAACGCCGCCTTCGACAACTCCGCCATCCAGGCGGTGGAGTCTGCTGCTCCGTTCACCGAACTGCGAGACCTTCCCAGCGGCGTGCAACGCGACTATCGTCAATTCAATCTGCGATTCAGACCGGGAGACATTCGCTGATGAGAGCCTTGAATGCGAGTTGGTGGACCAGGAGGGTCAGCATGACCGTCGCTCACACGAGCCTTGCCAAGCGTCTGCTTGCTGTTGTGGCAGGCATGCTGGTATGGCTGGCCGGGCCAGCGGCCCAGGCCGATCTGACCATCGATATCACCCGCGGCAACGAAAGGGCCACACCGATCGCGGTGGTGCCCTTCGCCGACCAGGCGGGTGGGCTACCGGAGGATATCGCCCAGGTCGTCTCCGATGACCTGGAGCGCAGCGGCTACTTCGAACCGTTGCCGCGCTCAGAAATGTTCAACCAGCCCTCGAGCAGCGAAGAGGTCACCTACGGTGACTGGCGCAGTCTCGACTCGCGCTACCTGGTGGTCGGCAGCACCAGTCAGGAGGGTGGCCAGGTCAAGGTGCGCTTCGAGCTTCTCGACGTCAGTGGCGAGACCCGGCTGCTGGGCGAGACGGTCACGGCATCGAGTTCCGATCTGCGCGGCGCGGCGCACTATATCAGTGACCAGATCTTCGAGGAGATCACCGGAATTCGTGGCGCCTTCTCGACCCGCATCGCCTATGTCACCTCGCAGGGGGTGGGCGACAACACCCAGTACGGGCTCTATGTGGCCGACGCCGATGGGCGCAACAGCCAGCAGGTCCTGACGTCCGATGAACCGATCATGTCACCGGCCTGGTCGCCGGATGGCGGCAAGCTGGCCTATGTGTCCTTCGAGACCGAACGGCCGGCCATCTACGTGCAGAATCTGGCCACCGGTCAGCGCGTCAAGCTGACCGACTTCGAGGGGCTCAACAGCGCACCGAGCTGGTCGCCGGATGGCCGTCGCCTGGCGATGGCGCTGTCCCGGGACGGCCAGCCCGAGATCTACGTGATGGATATCGGCTCGCGCAACGTTCAGCGTGTCACCAACTCCTCGAGCATCGAAACCGAGCCGGCCTGGGCGCCGGATGGCCGCTCCCTGATCTTCACCTCGGACCGCTCGGGCGGCCCCCAGATCTATCGCCAGAGCGTGTCCGGTGGTGAGGCCGAGCGTCTGACCTACACCGGCAACTACAATGCTCGTGGTCGCCTGTCGCCGGATGGCGAAACACTGTTCTTGATCCACCGCGGCAACAATGGCTATCAGGTGGCCAAGCAGGACCTCGAGAGCGGGCGTCTGGTGGAAATCAGTGATGCCCAGCAGGCCGAATCTCCCAGTATCGCGCCCAATGGCACCATGGTAATCTTCGCCACCCAGCAGGGTAGCACCGGGGTGCTGGGAGCGGTCACCGCCGATGGACGTGCGCAGTTCCGTCTGCCCGCCGCCCAGGGCGATGTCCGTGAGCCGGCCTGGTCCCCGTTTCTGAACTGATTCGACGGCCATATGCCGATGAATCGACTTTGATGCATCACGCAAGGAGAGTGACACGATGTTTCTCAAGCCCTACGCCCGTTCGCTGGCCATCGCCGCTTCCCTGGCCGTTCTGGCTGGCTGTTCCAGCACCGGCGGCACCCAGGACGGCAGCGCCGCAGGCACCGGTACCGGCGGTACCATGGGTGGCACCGGCGTCGGTACCGGCACCGCCGGCAGCGGCCAGGTCAGCGGCTCCGGCTATGGCACCGACGGTGCCGGCCAGATGGCCGACGGCCGTATCCCGGAAGTGCGTACCATCTACTTCAACTACGACAGCGACGCCATCCGTCCCGAGTTCGAATCGGTGGTCAACGCCCACGCCCAGTACCTGAGCAGCAACCCCAACGCCTCCGTCGTGCTGCAGGGCCACACCGACGAGCGCGGCACCCGCGAGTACAACCTCGCGCTTGGCGAGCGTCGTGCCGGGTCCGTCGAGCGCTACCTGCGCCTGCAGGGCGTCAATCCCTCGCAGATGGAAGTGGTGAGCTACGGCGAAGAGCGCCCCGCAGCTCGCGGCAGCAACGAGGATGCCTTTGCACAGAACCGCCGTGTGGTCTTTGCTTACTGAAAGCCACTGACGTCGGACGTGGGAGAAGTCAATGAGACACAGTCTTAAGGGACTGTGCGGCGCGGGAGCCCTGGTGCTCCCGTTGTCCGTCATGGTACCCGCCATCCTGTCACCTGCACTGGCTCAGCAGCCGGTCGTCAGAGACCTCAGCGGTGGCAACAGCTTTTACGATCAGACGGCCACCCAGGCCCAGGCCAGCGGCAATCTCGCACTGTTCAACCAGGTCGAGCAGCACCAGCGCGAGCTGCGAGAATTGCGCGGGCAGATCGAAGAACTGCGCTACCAACTCGATCAGCTCAAGCAACAGAGTCGCCAGCAGTACATGGACCTCGATCAGCGCATGTCCGAGTTGCCGCGCCAGGCAGCGTCGCCAAGCGCCCCGAGTGAGCCAACGGAGCCGCCGAGCGAATCCGCAGACAGCAGCGGCAGCGGCAGCGGCAGCGGAGCATCCTCATCGTCCTCTGGCCAGGCCAGCGATGATGCCAGGGAGGCCTATCAGTCGGCGTTCTCCAAGGTGCAGTCGCGAGACTTCGATCAGGCGATCAGCGACTTCGATACCTTCGTCGATCGTTATCCCGACTCCAGCCTGACCGCCAACGCCTACTACTGGCTCGGTGAATTGCATTCGGCACAGTCGTCCTTTGGCGATGCCGCCGTTGCCTTCGAGACCGTACTGGACCGTTTTCCCGACAGCAGCAAGGTTCCCGACGCCATGTACAAGCTGGGACTGCTGAAAGCGCGGCAGGGAGATACCGAAGGCGGCCACGCACTTCTGGAATCCGTCCAGCAGGACTATCCTGACAGCAATGCGGCGTCTCTTGCCGATGACTATTTGCGTCAGGCCGGGGCCTGATCAAGGAAGCGCCATGACCGAGTGCAAGATTGATTACCAGGCACCTCAAGACCTGCTAAAGGATCGCATTCTGCTGGTGACCGGTGCCGGAGACGGCATCGGGCGCACCGCGGCGATCGAATACGCACGTCGCGGGGCCACCGTGATTCTGCTGGGCCGCACCACCGCCAAGCTCGAGAAGGTGTACGACGAGATCGAGGCCGCCGGAGGCCCGCAACCGGCGATCTTCCCGTTGAACTTCGAAGGGGCGACGCTCAAGGATTACCACGATATGGCCGAAGCGCTGGACAAGGAGTTCGGCCGGCTCGACGGTATCCTGCACAACGCCGGGCAGCTAGGCCGGATCACTCCGTTCGAGCAGTACAATCCGGAGCTGTGGGATCAGGTCATGCAGGTCAACATCAACGGGCCCATCTGGATGACCCAGGCGCTGTTGCCACTGCTGACCAAGTCTGCCGACGCCTCGGTGATTTTTACCTCGTCGAGTGTTGGCCGCAAGGGGCGGGCCTACTGGGGCGCCTATTCGGTCTCCAAGTTCGCCACCGAAGGCTTTGCCCAGGTACTGGCCGAGGAGATCGATCATCTGGGGACCCTGAGGATCAACACCCTCAACCCCGGGGCGACCCGCACCGCCATGCGCAAGAGCGCCTACCCGGGCGAGGACCCCATGAGCCTGCGGACCGCAGAGGACATCATGCCGACCTATCTGTGGCTGATGGGCCCTGACAGCAAGGGCCGCAACGGGGAAGCCTTCGACGCCCAGCCGCCGAGAAGCTGACGTCACAGGCAAGCGAAGCGAGCAACGAGCGTTGCAAAAGGAACGGCGAGCCGATCGGCCCGCCGTTCCTTGCGTTTCACAGCGGAAACTGCCGATCCCGCCCCCAGCGCCAGCGAAGCGACGCTCAGGTCGCTCAGCTCGCGCCTCGCGTCGTCGTGCAGGGCTTCGGCCGCCGCCCTGGCCTCGTCGACGTCTGGCTTTCAGTAACGTCTCAGTGGCCTCTCAGCGCCTCGAGAACCGCCTCCGCGGTATCGAACCAGCGGTCGGCCGGCCAGTCCCGGTAATCTTCTTCCTCGGCAATGTAACCATAGCCCACGGCGATAGCCGGCATGCCCGCGGCTTTTGCCGCCTGCATGTCGCGCACGTGGTCGCCTAGATACCAGCACGCCTCGGGCGCTACGTCGAGGCGCCTGGCCGCCTCCAGCAGTGGTTCTGGATGTGGCTTCTTCACCGGCAGGTCGTCGGCGCAGAGCATGACGCCCGGCGCGAGTCCCAGCGCCTCGACCAGGGGCTCGGCATACAGACGTGGCTTGTTGGTGACGATCCCCCAGGGCCGATCGAGGCCATCCCAGTGGAGCAGCAGACGGTCGAGCGGCGGGAACACCTGGCTGTGTTCGGCCACCGCTTCGGCGTAGAGGTCGAGCAGCTGCTGACGTGCTGCCGCGTGGTCGGGATGCTCGCTTTCGAGCCCCAGCGCGAGGGTGACCAGGGCGCTGCCACCATTGGACACCTGGGCGCGAATGGCAGGGTAGGGCAGCTCGTCCAGACCATGCAGCCGGCGCAATCGATTGGTGGCCTGGGCCAGGTCAGGGGCGGTATCCACCAGGGTGCCATCAAGGTCGAACAGCAGGGCGTGAGGTAGCGAATCGTTCACGCGGTCTCCTTGCGACAGATCATCAGGTAGTTGACCGAGACGTCGTTGGCAGACAGAGAGAAGCGACGAGTGATCGGGTGGTAGACCAGACCGCTTTGCTCCTCGATCTCGAGTCCTGCATCGCGACACCAGCGGGCCAGTTCGGCTGGGCGGATGAAACGGGCGTAGTCATGGGTACCACGAGGTACCATGCCGAGCACGTATTCCGCGCCGAGAATAGCCAGGGCGTAGGACTTGGGATTTCGATTGATGGTCGACAGCGCGAGCTGTCCGCCGGGCTTGAGCAGGCGAGCGCAGGCACGCACGATGGCTTCGGGATCGGGCACGTGCTCGAGCATTTCCAGGCAGGTCACCACTTCGAAGCGCTCCGGCGCTTCCTCGGCCATGTCTTCGACGCTGATGTAGCGGTATTCGAGAGCGACCCCCTGCTCATCGGCGTGTTGACGCGCAACCGCCAGCGACGCCTCGGCCAGATCGATACCGGTCACCCGAGCGCCGCGGCGTGCCATGGCCTCGGAGAGGATGCCTCCGCCGCAACCGACGTCCAGCACTTCGCGTCCGGCCAGTCCCACTCTGGCGTCGATGAAATCGAGCCTCAGCGGGTTGATGGCATGCAGCGGTTTAAATTCGCCTTCGGGATCCCACCAACGTTCGGCCAGCGCGGAGAACTTGTCGATCTCGTTGTGGTCCACGTTGGCGGAAGGGGTATCGGATATGCTCATCTGTATCTCCAGGGCGTTCCATGCCGCCGATGTCAGCGGACCGAGTTCGTCTGGTACGCTATTCTACGCATTCCCTGTTCCGAGTCCCATGGCCCAGATCGCCATGGACGACAGCCGAACCCAATTTCGAGAAGAAGGAAGTCTCATGATCCGCAAGGCCGTTCTCCCCGTCGCAGGTTTTGGCACACGGTGTCTGCCGGCGTCCAAGGCCATCCCCAAGGAAATGATCACCATCGTCGATCGCCCGGTGATCCAGTACGTGGTACAGGAGGCCGTTGCGGCGGGCATTCGTGACATCGTGCTGGTGACCCACGGCACCAAGAGCGCCATCGAGAACCACTTCGACAAGCATTTTGAACTGGAGGCCGGGCTCGAGGCCAAGGGCAAGACCGAGCTGCTCGAGGAGCTGCGTGCCATCGTTCCTGCCGACGTCAACATCATCAGCGTGCGTCAGCCTGAACCTCTGGGCCTCGGCCACGCGGTGCTGTGCGCCCGTCCAGTGATCGGTGACGACGAGCCCTTTGCCGTGCTGTTGCCCGACGTACTGGTCGATGATGATGGCCTTGAGCGCAATGACCTTGCCGGCATGATCGACGCCTTCGAGCGCACCGGACGCTCCCAGCTGATGGTGGAAGAGGTTCCACGCGAGCTGGTCTACAAGTACGGCATCGTTGCGCCCAAGGGCGAGTCCCCCGAGCCCGGTGAGTCCTGTGAGCTGTCCGGCCTGGTCGAGAAACCCAAGGTCGAGGAAGCGCCCTCCAACCTGTCGGTGATCGGACGCTACATGTTGCCGGGTCGTATCTTCCCGCTGCTGGCCAAGACCCCGCCCGGCGCCGGCAACGAGATTCAGCTTACCGACGCCATCGAGGAGCTGCGCGTCGCCGAAGGCGTGGACGCCTACCGCATGCAGGGCACCACCTACGACTGCGGCCACCAGCTCGGCTACCTGGAGGCGATCCTGGCCTATGGTCGGCGCCACTCCCGCTATGGCAAGGGCTTCACCGAGCTGCTGAAACGCTACGCCGCCGAGGACTGAAGCCATGAAGGTCGTGATACATGGAAGTGAGCTTTCGGCAGCCACCGCTGCCGCCGCGCTCTCCTGGGTTGGACATGATGTCTGCTGGCAACCGCTGGATCGCCGCTGGAGCGAGCTCAAGGATAGTGACTGGCTGATCCGTGAGCCTTCGGTACTGCAACGCCTGACGGAGGCCATGGAGGCCGGGCACCTGACCCTGGAGCGGAACAGCGAGGTCGACGGCCCTGATATCGACGTGCTGTGGCTGGCCTTGTCACCGACCCAGCGCGACGATGCCAGCCGTCTGGTGGAGGAGAACGCCTCGCGTCTTGCCGACGGTGCCATTATCGTCAACAACGCGACCTTTCCTGTGGGCGACACCGAGCGGCTCGAGTCTGTGCTCGAGGGCCAGAATGTGACCTCGGTGGCGCTGCCTGACACCCTCGAGGAAGGGCGGGCCTGGGAGACCTTTACCCGCGCCCGCAGCTGGCTGCTGGGCTGTGACGATGACCACGCCGAGCGCCAGGTGCGAGAATTGATGCGTGCCTTCAATCGGCGTCACGAGGTGTTCAAGCGGATGCCTCGACGTGCCGCGGAGCTGACCAAGCTGGCCATCAACGGCATGCTGGCGACCCGTATCAGCTACATGAACGAGATGGCCGGGCTAGCCGACACCCTGGGCGTGGACGTGGAGTACGTGCGTCAGGGCATGGGGGCAGATCAGCGCATCGGCTATGAATACCTGTACCCCGGTTGTGGTTTCGGTGGCCCCAATTTCAGCCGGGATCTGGTGGGCCTGGTGGATGTCCAGTCGGCCAGCGGCCGCCACTCCGAGTTGCTCGACCAGGTGCTCGAGATCAACGAGCACAAGAAGGAGACGCTGTTCCGCAAGCTGTGGGCTCACTATCAGGGGCGTCTGGAAGGGCGCACCGTGGCCATCTGGGGGGCTGCCTTCAAGCCCGGCACTGCGCGCATCGATCATGCGCCCGTGCTGACGCTGCTGCGCGCCCTGTGGGCCCAGGGTGTACACGTCAGATTGCATGACCCCGCTGCGCTCCCTGCCGTACGTGCGGTGGTCGGTGACCACCCGCTGTTGAGCCTGCATCAGGACGACCCGCTCGACGCCTGCCATGGCGCCGATGCGCTGATGCTGGTCACCGAGTGGAAGGCCTACTGGAATCCCGATTGGATGGCGCTCAAGCGACAGCTGAAGGGCGCCCTGGTCCTCGATGGTCGCAATATCTATGACCCCCAGTACGTCGCCGCCCAGGGCTTTCACTATCGCGGCATCGGCCGACGCGCCGATCCGTCAACCTGATATATCGATCAGGGCCTGACAGCCGAACCATCGGCCCGGCACCGGGTCTGTCCCGTAAAGAGCGCAGTATTTACTGCGCTCTTTGCTTTGGTGTCTTGTTCTGTCTTGGCCAGACCAGGCCTGGCCCGAACTGAGCTGCTCGAGGTGTCATCGGTCAATGACAGTCGCCGAGATTCTGGGCGACAAAGTCCCAGTGAATCAGCGGCCAGAGTTGCTCAACCGGAGACTTTCCACAGCCAAGATCCATGACCAGCAGCGGCCTGCCCGATGCGGCATCAAGCCGCTGGCCACGCGCACTGATCGTCAGGCTCATGCCACGGTTGGAGTGCAGCAGCCACAGCCAGCCTGGCCGCCGGTTCCCTTGCTCCTGTTCGTTTTCGACCCGCCCGTGCATCGCCTCTCTCAATCCTGTAAAGGAACCGAACGTCTGTGTCAGTTCCTCGTTCAGTCGACCCTCCGGTGCTGTCGGGCGCGGTAACAGGCAGTGCCAGAACAGGGTAAGGTTCCAGGCTTCGACCGCATGTTCGAGCACCTCACCATGGGCCTTTGACATTACGTCCTCGAGGGACCTCGTAGCCGTGCCTGAGCCGCTCGCCCAATGATTGAGCGCTGTCAGATGACGTTGATGGTCCCCCTGATAGCGATCCTCGACCCAGGCCTTCGAGAGGTAGGGTTCCAGTTGGTGGCTATCGAAGGGCAGCGCAGGCAATTCAAGGATCATGGGGACTCCGGGGTCGTGAACGTCATGGTGAAGCGAGGTATGGCAGGTGCCCCACAGCAAGGCGTTGATCGGGATAGCGCTAACGCGTTATCCGTCTGCCGTGCGTAAATATGGTAAAAAACCTTACACTATCAGCCAACTTTGGCCGCCAAGGCCCGTGGCACGTGATCGGCCCTGAGCCAGCGATGTCATCCGGTGCCACAGTGCCACACGCTGAACCGCAAGGAGAGTTTCATGGGGCATCCACCGGAAGTCGGCCGTCCGGGCGCTATCGTACCCGATCCAGGAGAGAGTGTATCCGCCGCTCGCTATCGCCGGCCCCCGGCGCCTAGACTTTGGCCGCTATGGCTACTGGTGCTGTTGATTATCTGTGCAGTGGGGGCTGCTGGCTGGCTGGCCTGGCAGGAACGTCAGCGGCTCGAGGGTGAGCTGACCCGCTTGAGGGGGGAGTTGTCCAACATTCATGCGCGGTTCGATGCCGAGCAGGGAGAAGGGGACCTGGTGGCGGACATCCAGCGTCGAGTGGCCGAACTCGAACAGCGGGACGATGCCCTGGCCCAGCGACTCGAGTCGACCGCCGAGGATATAAGAAACACTGTTTCCGAACAGGCACAGACAACGCTGGACCAACACAGCAACAACGCCGACACTCTGCAGGATGTCGAAGAGCGTATCGCCTCCATCGCCGATACGCTGGCGGCGACACGCACATCGCTGGGTGCCGTTGAACGAGCCGGCGACAATGCCCGAGGTGCCCTGGAGGCTCGCATGGACCGCTTCGATGATGCCCGCGAGTCCTTTGCCGGCCGGTTGGGGTCGCTGACCACCAGGGTCGATGAGGTGGTAACGCGCCTGGATACCCGGCTGGGGCAGCTGTTGCCGCGGTTCGACACCCTGGAGCAGCGGCTTGCCTCCCTGGACGAGGACGTTGAAGGCCTGCGCCAATCGCGCCAAGATGGTGCGGAGGAACGTCGCGCAATGGAAGCCAGGCTCGAGCAGCGCCTGGATGCGCTGGATGACAGCGCCCGGTCGCTTGGCGCCGATCTTCGCGAACTGCGTCAGTCCCAGCTCGCGTTCAGCGCCCAACTGGAGGCGCTGCGTTGATCCAGCACCCACGTCAGGAAAGCCAGTCTATTATGGAAAATCGCGTTCCCGCTCGTTCGGGTCTGGGTCCGTTCGTCCGTCGATCAGGGGCCGCCCTTTGCCTGGTCTCGGTGTCGGTGCCGGCCCTGGGCATGGATGCCGAGATCGTCGGTATCGAAGGGGATATGGCCAACAATGTCGAGGTCTACCTGCAGGGGCTCGACGGCAGCCAGTATCGTGTGGAGCGGCTGCGCAACGAGGTGGTTCGACTGACCCAGGAGGCGATGCGAGTCTACGGCTACTATGAACCGCAGATCGAGATGCGTTTCGACCGCGATGACGAGCCCCAGGAGGTCTTCCTCACCATCGACAAGGGGGAGCCGGTCAAGCTGGAAGTGATCGATTTCACCCTGGAGGGCGACGCCCGCGATGACGCCCCCTTTCAGTTGGCGATCGACGCCTATCCGCAAGAGGAAGGCGACATCCTCAAACACGCCCCCTACGAGAGTCTCAAGGGTAGGCTGCAGGGCCTGACCGTGGAGCGAGGCTACTTCGATTGGCAGTTCACCGATGAGCGCATGGAAATTCGCCCCTGGGCCAACAGCGCCCGGCTGTACTTGGGCATGGACAGCGGGCCGCGCTATCGCTTCGGCAGGGTCAATTTCAAGGGCCATCACATCGTCGAGGAACGCCTGCGCAATCTGGTGCCCTTCGACTACGGCGATCCTTACCTGGCAAGCGACGTCGCCGAACTCAACAACCAGTTGAGCGAGACCGAATGGTTCGGCTCGCTGACGGTACGCCCCCGCCTGGAACGCCAGAAGGGCTCCCTGGCGCTGCCCGAGAACGACAATTGGTGGTACTCGGTGGACGTCGCGGAGATCCCGACGCCGTACCAGGGGCCGCGGATCAGCCGCGACGCTCTGGCGGTGGCGCTTGGACTGTATCCACCGGAATTCCCGACCATGCCGATCGATGTCAGCGTGACGCCGGCGGATCGTCACCAGTTCGAGGCGGGTATCGGCTTCGCCACCGATGTGGGGCCGCGCCTGCAGTTCTCCTGGGAGCAGCCCTGGGTCAACCGCTACGGCCATAGCTGGACCAATCAGCTATATCTGTCGGCACCGGATCAGCAGTTCAGCGGCACCTACAAGATCCCGCTGGAGGATCCGCTCAACGATAGCTACCGACTGCAGTACGGGCTGCGCCAGCAGGACATCGAGGACACCGAAAGCTTCGAGAGTACTGTCGATTTTGGTCGGCACTGGGTGTTCGAGAATGACTGGGAGCAGACGGTCTATCTGCGCGCCACCTACGAGGACTTTACCCAGGGGGAGCAGTCCGATCAGGTGCTGCTGCTTTATCCCGGGGTAAGCTGGTCGCGTACCCGTACGCGCAACCCTCAGTTTCCCACCTGGGGCGATCGTCAGAATCTCGAGCTGCAGTACTCCAGCGATGCCTGGGGCTCTGATGCCGAGTTCTTCCGCATGACCGGCGATACCGCCTGGATCCGCAAGTTGGGTGACGACAACCGCTTTATCGGCCGACTGGGTGTCGGCGCGATCAATACCGACGATTTCGAGAAGATTCCCCCTTCGCTTCGCTTCTTTACCGGTGGTGACTCCAGCGTGCGTGGCTACAGCTACGAGTCGCTGTCGCCGGAAGACGAGAACGGCGACCTGGAAGGCGGTCAGCACGAGTTCACCGCCAGCGTCGAGGCCCAGCGCCGGATCACCGGCAAGTGGTGGGGCGCGGCCTTCTTCGATGTCGGTGACGCCTTCTCCGAGTGGTGGCCGGGCGACCTGAACAAGGGCGCGGGTCTGGGCGTGCGCTGGATTTCTCCGGTCGGCCCGATCCGCTTCGATGTCGCCCATCCCTTCGATGACGAAGACGACAATTTCCGGCTGCACTTCGCCATCGGGCCCGAGTTTTGAACCCGATGCCGCTGGCCCCTGACACGAGGCTTCAATGAGAAAAGGACGCGCCCTGTGGGCCCTGACACGTCTGCTGATCTGGCTGCCGTTGACCCTGGTTGGCCTGGTGCTGCTGATTGGCGGCCTGGTGCTGAGTCCCTGGGGCACCCGAATGGCGCTGGATCAGGGCCAGCGCATGGGCTTTCTCGAGTACGAGGCGGTCGAAGGCGCGCTGCTCGACACCTTTGCGCTGGATGGCTTTCGCATGGAGATGGGCAGCCTGCGGCTGTCGGTGGACGCGTTGTCGCTGTCCTGGGCAGAGGACTGCGTTCTTGATGGCCGGCTGTGTCTTGATTACCTGAGGGTGTCGGGTACCGACGTACGCCTGGGCGAGAGCGAAGCCGCGGAGGAGCCTCCCGTAGAACCCGAGCCGACCAGCGCCGAGCCGGGGCCCCTGGCGCTGCCGTTTCCCGTCGAGATCCGTGAACTGGCGGTCGAGGACGTCGCCGTGCAACTAGCCGACGGCACTCGACTGGCCTGGGACAGCTTCACCACCGCGGCGGTGGCCGAGGGCGATACCCTTAGCGTTCGACCTACGCGCCTGGCGGGTCTTCATCTGACCCTGCCGTTGACGCCCGGCGCCATGCTGGCCCTGAGCGACGCCGAACACGAAGGGCCCATCGTCAGCGCCGAGGCCATCGACGCCGCCATCGCGGTGCGCTCGCCGTTGCCGAGCGAGGCCGCCGCCGAGATGGAAGGGGCCGCAGCCAAGGCCGATGACATCCCGCTGGGTGAGCGTGAGCGTCTGGTGCTGCCCGAGGTCACCTTGCCACTGGCCATTGAAGTACCCGAGCTGGTGGTCGAGGACACCACCGTCGACGGTGCCTTCGACTACCACGTCGAGCGTCTGGACCTGAGTCTCGATGCCCGCGGCCAGACCGTTACCATCGAGCCCCTGGCGGTGGCCTCCGCCGATGCCGACGCCGAGCTCCAGGCCCGCGCCACGTTGAGCGGCGACTACCCGCTGGAGCTCAATTTTGCCGCCGATCTGTACCTGCCGGAAATCTTCCCGGCGCTGTCCGGCGAGCGGGTCGAGCTGAGTGCAGCCGGCAGTCTGGCCGACCTGGAAATCGACCTGAAGACCTCGGGCCCGGTGGACACCCACCTGGTCGCCCGACTCGACGCCCTCGACCCCACGTTGCCCTTCAGCGCCACCTTCCAGAGCCCCAGACTGCAATGGCCGCTGCCTGGCATGGACAGCCCCCTGCCTGAAGGCATCGAAGAGACTGGCGAGGTGAGCGACGCCGAGACAAGCGCACCAGACAATGCTGAAGCTGGCAATGCCACCGCTGCCACGGCCGAGGTGGAGCCGTGGATCGCCCGCGATCTGGATCTCGCCATCGAGGGTTCCCTGACCGGCTATACGCTGCAACTGGCCCTGGCCGCCGAGGGACCGGATGTACCGCCAACCACCCTGGCCCTTCAGGGCCAGGGGGATCTTTCACAGTTTGCCTGGGCGCCGCTTGAGGTCGCACCGGAGGGCGCCGGCGCTCTCAGCACCGAGGGACGTGTCGACTGGTCTGACGGCGTCTCGGTGGAGGCGGCAGCGACCCTCACGGGCCTTAATCCGGAACCCTTCGTCGAAGGGCTCGCGGGGGATATCGACGGCACCCTGCAGGTGGCGTTCACCCAGACCGATGAGGGTTGGCGGGTGGAGGTGCCGGCGCTGGATATCGAGGGTACCCTCGATGGCCGACCGCTGTCGCTGGAGGCCCAACTCGCCGGCAACAGCAATATGCAATGGGACATCGACAGCCTCGATTTCCGCCAGGGCGACAATCGCATCCAGGCCGTCGGCCAGGTCAGCGAGTCCAACCTCGACGTCGACGCCGAGATATCACTGCCGGACATGGCGAGCCTGTATCCGGGGCTTGCCGGCCAGCTATCCGGTGACATCACGGCCAGCGGCAGCCTCCAGGCGCCCCAGCTTGACCTTGCCTTGAACGGCAGCGGGGTGGCGTTTGAGGAGAATCGCGTCGGCGAGCTGTCGCTGTCCGGCCGTGTGGCCGGTATCGACGACCCCGAGCTCGATATCGGTCTTGAGGCAAGACAGGTCGAAGCCGGTGGCCAGCGATTCTCCGATATCGCCCTGGATCTCGATGGGCGGCTGTCGGATCACCGCCTTGAGCTCACCGTGGAGGGCAGCGAGGAGGGGCCACTCAACCGTCTGGTGCTGGCCCTTGACGGGGCCATGAACGAGGCCCGCGACCGCTATAAGGGAACCCTGTCGCCGCTGGAAGTCACGCTGCCCCAGGGCGATATCGCCCTCGATGATCCGCTGAGTTTCGAGGCCGACCTGGCCGCGGGGTCGGTCCAGGCCGAGCCTTTCTGCCTGGCACGTCGCCAGGGCGGCGCCGTGTGCATCAGTGAGCCGCTGAGCGCCTCGGCGGACGCCGGTTCGCTGACCCTCGAGATCAATGAGCTACCCATGGACCTGGTCAACGAGGCCTTGCCTCAGGGCTGGGCCATCGACGGCGACACCGGCGCTCGTGTCGTCGCTGGCTGGTCGGCCGGCGGCAGTCGCTGGCAGGCCGACGTCCAGGTCGACAGCGAGGTCAGCGTGACCGGCGAGGACGCCTATGGCCAGCCTTGGTCGGTGCCTGCCACCAGCATGTCGCTCAGTGCAGACGCCAGCGAGGCCCGCATCGACATGGACCTGGCGCTGTCACTGGCCCAGAGCGGCGATATCGACCTGGCCCTGGCCATCGACGATCCCATGGGACGCGGTGGCCTGGACGGCACCCTGACCATTACCGACGTGCGCCTGGCACCCTATCAGCCATTGGCGGCCGGCCTCGATGAACTCGAGGGCAGTCTTGGCGGCACCATCCGTATCGCCGGAACCCGTGAAGCGCCCGATCTCAGTGGCGACATCAGTCTGACCGGGCTCAGGGTCCACGGTGGTGATATCCCCCTGGCGGTCACCGATGGTCGGCTGGATATCGCGCTGTCCGGCGACAGCGCGCGGATTTCCGGCCATGTGGACGCCGAGGAAGGGCGCCTGAATATCACCGGTGACGCCGCCTGGCCTGACGGTAGCTGGGAGGCCAACATGGCGCTGTCCGCGGTGCAGGATCCGCTGCTCGCCGCCATGCCGGCCTTCGGCAAGCTGAAGCTGGCCCCGGACCTGACCATCACCGCCAACCCCTCGCGACTGCGGGTACGTGGCGAGGTGCGGATCCCCTGGGCCAGGCTCAAGGTCGGTGACGTTCCGGCGTCCGCGGTCACCCCGAGCGGTGACGAGATCATCATCACCCGCGAGATGGACGAGGAGGCCAAGGAGGCCGAACGGCGTGCCCAGGAAGACCCGGTAGGAGAGTCCACTGCCGAGGCCATGGCCGAGGCGGGCATGGCCATCGACATCCGCGTACGGCTGCTGCTGGGACCCGACATGCGCCTGAGCGCCTACGGTCTGCAGACCGAGCTGGAAGGGGATCTGGAGGTGCGCCAGAACAACGGGCCACTGCAGTTGTTCGGCGACGTCAGCCTGGTCGATGGCCGCTTCCGCGCCTACGGCCAGGATCTGCAGATTCGCCAGGGCAAGCTGATCTTCGCCGGCCCGCCGAGTCTGCCGACGCTGGACTTCGAAGCCATCCGTAACCCGGCCAGCACCGAAGACGGAGTGATCGCCGGTCTCAAGGTCACCGGTACCGCCAGCCAGCCGGATCTGGAGATCTTCTCCGAGCCGTCGATGGACGAGTCTCGGGCGCTGTCCTACGTGCTGCGCGGCCGGGCGCCGGATGACAGCGGCGACTCCAGCGGCGCCCTGACCTCGGCGCTGATCGGCCTGACCCTGGGCAAGACCGGGGGGGCGGTAGGCGCCATGGGTGAGGCCTTCGGCATCCAGGACCTGTCGCTGGATACCTCCGGCAGTGGCGAGAGCAGTCAGGTGGTGGTCAGCGGCCGTCTTACCGACCGTCTGGAGGTGGGCTACGGCGTCGGCATCTTCTCGCCCATCGCCGAGCTGACCCTGACCTACCAGCTGTGGCGGAGCCTCTACCTGGAAGCGGTCTCCGGCGCCGCCCAGGCGGTGGACCTGATCTACACCTGGAGCCTGCCGGGAGATCCTCCGGAACTGCAGTGACCAAGCGCGTAGCACAGCACGCAACACACCGCGTAAACCACAAGAGCCCCGGCCATGGCCGGGGCTCTTGTGTGATGATGCGTGACAGTGCTTGATCTGACTTGCCCTTGCATGAGCAGGAGCCATGTCATTGCTGGTCCAGCGACAATTCCTGCAGGTAGCGCGCCAGCCGTCGGCCAAGCCAAGGGCGAGGGCGGCGAGGGCCTGGCTCCATGAAGCCGACATGGCCGCCGCGTTCGGCGACTTCCAGGGTCACCAGCGGCGAGCGAGCCGGGAAGCGCTCGATCAGGTCGGCCGGCATGAAAGGATCGTCACGGGCATGCAGCATCAGGGTCGGAACGGCCACCCGATCGAGCACCGGGCCGCTGGAGGCACGGGCATAGTAGTCATCGGCGTCCCGGAAGCCGTGCATCGGCGCCGTGATGACGTCGTCGTAGTCGCGCAGGCGCTTCAGCCGGCGCACCTGCTCGACGCTGACCTTAAGGGAAAGCTCGCCGCGTTCGAGCCGGGGTATCACCTTGCGCTTGAGCGAGGCCAGCAGGTGGCGTTCGTAGACCCGCGAAAAACCCTCGCCCAGGCGCTGGGCGCAGGCCGCCAGATCCAGCGGCGCGCTGATCACCACCGCGGCGTCGACCCCCAACGAGTTTGCGTCCTCTTCGGCGACCAACCGAAGCAGCATATTGCCCCCCAGCGACACGCCACCGGCGACCTTGGCTGCCTCGGGATAGCGATCGCCCAGTACCTCAAGCAATACCCTGGCGTCGCCGGTATCGCCGCTGTGGTAAGCGCGCGGCAAGCGGTTGGGGCGTGAGCCACAGCCACGGAAGTGCATCAGCAAGGCCCGATAGCCCTGGTCTCTGGCCGCCGCCAGCAGATCGTGGGCGTAGGGCGAGGTGATTCCCCCCTCGAGGCCATGGAACAGCACGAACAGCGGGGCGCTCTGGTCATCGGGTTCCGGCAGCACCCAGCTAAGCTCCACCTCGTCACCGTCGGGCAGGTCGAGAAATTCCTGCCGCCAGTCCACCTCCGCGGGACGAAGTACCCTCGGCAGCAGCGTCTGGACATGCGGATTGGACAGCCAGCGAGCGGCACGAAAGCCGTCCGGTGTTGCTGCATCCGCGCGAAGGCCCGAGGAGGCAGGGGACAAGCTTGAACGGGCGTCAGGCTGGGGCAAGGCTAGGTCTCCGCTGGGTGGTCGGGGGCATCATGGTTGACCCTCGGCGTCGAGGGCGTGAGCACACAGCTCCTGCCAGGCGGCGTCGACCGCCGCGCGACGGGTCGAGAGGTGGCGATACAGGCGAATATCGAAGGACACCGTCCAGCGTGGCGGTCCTGCCGCCACCAGCGCGCCGGAGGCCAGCGCCTCGCCCAGGCTGCGCTCGGGCAACCAGCCCAGGCCATAGCCCAGCGCGACCAGTTCTCGGATATTGCCGCTCTGTACGCTCTCGTTGAGCACCGTCAGGGTAGGGGCGTCGCCGAGTCGGTCCAGGTGGGAGCGGATGGCGGCATCGATCATGCCCCGGGGATGATAGGCGATCAACGGCAGGGCGCGCCCCTTGCCGCCTTCCAGCGCAAAGCGAGGCTGGCCGCTGGCATCCGGCAGGCACACCGGCATAAAGCGCTCGCGGCCGATGACGCAGTAATCGGTGTCCTCGTTGGCCAGTTCCAGCGGATTGCCGCTGGTCGGCCAGTAGCACAGGGCAAGGTCGATCTCGCCGGAGGCAAGCCCCTGGAAATAGTCGCCCACCAGCCAGGCCGTGGCACGCAGGTAGGGCTGCAGCGGCGGTGGCGATTGCCATCCGCTGAGCCACTGGGGCAGGAACTGCGCCAGCAGGCTCTGGGGTGCCCCCAGGCGTAGCTGTCCAGCCTGTTCCTCGGCCATCTGGGCCAGTCGCTGGCGGGTCAGGTCGACCCGCCGGGTGACGTCGTGACACATGGCGAGGAAAGCCTCGCCGGCCGGCGTCAGCGACAGCGGCAGGGTCTGACGGTTGATCAGGGTGGTGCCCATCTCCTCTTCGAGCAGCTTGATGCGCCGGGAGAAGGTGGGCTGAGTCACGTTCTGTTCTTCGGCGGCACGGGAAAAATGACGCGTGCGGGCCAAGGCGAGAAAGTCTTCCAGCCAACGTATTTCCATGGAAGTGTCACCTGTCCTGCGAAACGTCGATTGTGCCAGATAACCCGACGCCGGGCGTACCCGGCGTCGGCGTGTTGCAGGTGAAGGCGATGGAGGTCAAGGCAGCGGTCAAGACAGACGACCTTCCTCGACACCATGACAGGCGACCTGGCCGCCCTCGTCGGTGGCGATCAGACGGGGAATCTCCCGGCGGCAGCGCTCGTTGGCGTGGGGGCAGCGCCCGTGGAACACGCAGCCCGAGGGCAGGTTCACCGGGGTCGGCACCTCGCCCTGCAGACGCAGGTGCTGGGGACGGTCGTCCTCCAGGCGTGGAATCGCCGACATCAGCGCCTGGGTGTAGGGGTGACGCGGGCGGGCGAACAGCGTCGCCGTGGGCGCCACCTCGCACACGCGGCCCAGGTACATCACCGCCACCCGGGTACCGAAATGCTCCACCACCGCCAGGTCGTGGGTGATGAACAGGTAGGTGAGATGGTGCTCGCGCTGGGCTTCCATCAACAGGTTCAGCACCTGGGCCTGGATCGACACGTCCAGCGCCGAAATCGGCTCGTCGGCGACGATGAATTCCGGATCCACCGCCAGCGCTCGGGCGATGGCGATACGCTGTCGCTGGCCACCGGAGAACTCGTGGCCGTAGCGCGAGCCCCAGTCCGGGGCGATACCCACCGAGCTCATCACCTCGTGGACCTTGTCGACGACCTGCTGTGGCTTCCAGTCCGGGTGGTGAAGGCGGATCGGCTCTTCCAGCGTCTGCTGGATTGTCATGCGCGGATTGAGCGAGGCGTAGGGGTTCTGGAAGATCATCTGCATGCGCTGACGGAAAGGCAGCAATGCTTTCGAATCGAGATGATCGATACGCTCGCCGTCGTAATGGATCTCGCCGGCGCTGGGCCGCAGCAGGCCCATTACGGTACGCGCTACCGTCGACTTGCCGCAGCCGGATTCGCCCACCACGCACAGCGACTCCCCGCGGCGGATGTCCAGGTCGACCCCATTGATCGCGTGCACGTGCTGTTGCTCGCGCACGATACGACCACGCCGGAACTTGAGCTGCTCGAGGAAATCCCCGGACAGTGAAAAGCGCTTTTCCAGTCCGCGGATCTCGAGCAGGCTGTCGCCTCCAGCGGCAGGGTTCATGTCGGCGGGGCCGTCCTGCTGAATCGGCTCGGTCGGCGGTTTGACGGCTGCCTGAGTGGTCTGGCTCATGAGTTGTCCTCCCTGGCCACGATGCGTTCGGCATCCTGCATCTCGGCGACCATATGGCAGGCCACCTCACAGTTGCCGGAGCGCACGAAGGCCGGTACCTCGGTCTTGCAGGGTGTCCGTTCGCTGCCGTCGTGGCGCTGGGTAAAGTCGCAGCGCGGATGAAACGGACAGCCGCTGGGGAGCTGGCTCAACGACGGCATGCTGCCACGTATCTGGTTGAGCCGCTCGCCCGGGGTCGCCATCTGGGGCAGGGCGTTGATCAACCCTTGGGTGTAGGGATGCTGGGGATCATTGATGATCTCTCGGGTCGGGCCCTGCTCGATCACCCGTCCGGCGTACATCACCAGCATGCGCTGGGTCACCTGGCTGACCACGCCGAGATCGTGGGTGATCAGGATCAGGCCGACGTTGTGCTTCTCGCACAGTTCCAGCAACAGCGCCATGATCTCCGCCTGAATGGTCACATCCAGGGCGGTGGTGGGCTCGTCGGCGATGATGATATCCGGGTCGAGCAGCAGCGCGATGGCGATGATGATGCGCTGACGCATGCCGCCGGACAGCTCATGGGGATACTGGTCCAGGCGCTTTTCCGGCGACGGGATCTGCACCTGCTCGAGCTTGCGCAGCGAGATCGCGCGGGCTTCCTTGCTGGAGATACGGCGGTGGGCCTTGAGGCATTCCACCATCTGCTCACCGATGGACAGCACCGGATTGAGCGTCATCATCGGATCCTGGAAGATCATCGAGATGCGGTGGCCGCGCACCTTGCGCAGGGCGCGCTCGCCGAGCCCGGTCAGTTCCTGGCCATCGAAGGTGATGCTGCCACCGGCGATATAGCCCGGCTTGGCTATCAGATTCAGCAGGCTGAAGGCGGCGACCGACTTGCCGGCGCCGGATTCGCCCACGATGCCCAGACGCTCGCCACGATCCAGGCTGAACGACACATCGCGCAGTGCCTTCACGTCGCCCTGTCGCAGGGCGAAGCGCACGTCGAGGTGATTGACGTCGAGTAGTGCCATGATGTCTACCTCAGCCCTTGTACAGTCGTGGATTGAGCACGTCGCGCAGCCAGTCGCCGAGCAGGTTGATCACCAGCACCAGCACCACCAGCACCAGGCCCGGAATCAGGGTGATCCACCAGGAACCGGACTGGATGTAGTCGAAGCCGGACTTGATCAACGAGCCCAGCGACGGCTGGGTCTCGGGCATGCCGAGGCCGAGAAACGACAGCGCCGCCTCGGAAATGATGGCGTTGGCCACCTGCACGGTGGAGATGACGAAGATCGGCGACAGGGTGTTGGGCAGGATGTGACGGAACATGATCCGCCGGCTGCGCAGGCCCATCACCCGGGCGGCGTCGACGTACTCCTTGGAGCGCTCTGCCAGCACCGAGGCACGCACGGTACGGGCGTACTGGGGCCATTCGGCCAGGCCGATGATCAGCACCAGCAGCCACATGGCATAGTCGGAGTAGGTGGCGCCGCCGAAGATCGCCTTGAACAGGGCGCCCACCACGATGGCCACCATCAACGTCGAGAACGACAGCTGGATATCTGCCAGGCGCATCAGAAAGGCGTCGACGCGCCCACCCAGATAGCCCGCCAGCAAACCGAAGCACACCCCCAGGGTGGCCTGCAGCGCCACGGCGCCGAAGCCGATGACCAGCGACACCCGCATGCCGTAGAGGATGGTCGAGAGCAGGTCGCGCCCCTGGGAATCGGTACCCATCAGGTACTGGGGGTCGGCGCCGTCGATCCAGAACGGCGGCAGCTCGGATGCAAGGATGTCGATCTGGGCCAGGTCGTAGGGATCGGCCGGCGCAAGCCAAGGCGCCAGCAGCGCGGCCAGGACCATCACCACGAAGATCAGAAGACTGGTCTGGGCGATCAGGTCGCGTTTGAAACTGTACAAGAGGTAGGAGTCGCGAAACCGCTCCCACCGGCTGCTCGTCGCAGTGCTCTGGGTGCTCATGCGGGCTTACCTGTCAGCTTGACGGTGGGATTGACCAGGCCATAGATCAAGTCGACCAGGGTGTTGGTGATCACGAAGATCAGGCCGACGATCATCAGGTAGGTCACGATCAGGGGGATGTCCGAGCGCTCGATGGCGTCGAGGAACATCAGGCCCATGCCGGGCCACTGGAACACCGTCTCGGTGAGGATGGTGTAGGCCACCAGGGTGCCGATCTGCACGCCGCCGACGGTGATGACCGGCAACATGGTGTTCTTCAGCGCGTGCAGGAAGTAGATGCGACGCATCGAGATGCCCTTGGCCCGGGCGAACTTGACGTACTCCGACTGCATCACCTCGAGCATCTCTGCGCGGATCAGGCGAATGAACAGCGGCAGCATGATCGAGGCCAGCGAGATGGCCGGCAGCACCAGGTAGGTCAGGCCTTCCAGCGAGGCGAAGTTGGTGGTCCAGGTGCCGAACACGTGGATAGGGTCGCCGCGACCGTAGGCCGGCATGCCGCCTTCGGTGGACAGCAGGCCGTTGAGCCAGGCGCCCCAGCCGGTATCGGCGGGGAAGGGCGTGAAGCTCACGCCGATGGCGAACAGCTGGATCAACACGATAGCGGTGAGAAACACCGGGATGGAGATGCCGATGATCGACACCCCCATGAAGAAACGGGACAGCCAGGCGCGGGGCTTGATCGCGCTGTAGACGCCGATCGGCACCGACAGGAAGATGATCAGGAGGGTCGAGGCGAATACCAGCTCCAGGGTCGCCGGCAGGTGTCGCAGGACCACCTCGGTAGTCGGCTCGTTGTAGATGTACGAATAGCCGAAGTCGAACTGGGCGGCGTTGACGGCGAAACGGAAGTACTGCACCAGGAAGGGATCGTTGAGCCCCAGTTCCTCGCGCAGCACCTCGCGCTCGCTCTCGGGCACCGACTGACCCACCATCTGCTGGATGGGATCACCCAGGTTGTCCTGGATGGCGAAGGCGATCACGCTGATGACAAACATCACCAGCAGCGCATGAAAGAGGCGCTTGATCAGAAATGCGATCATGGGGATTGTCCAGGGTACAGGCGCTCGACTCCGCGACCATGTCACGGAGCCGAGGCAGCTGCTGAATGGGAGCTTGCAGGCACCGCGCGGCGGTGCCTGTCGTCTTACTCTTCTTCGATGACCAGATCCCCGAGGTAGGGGAAGTTCATCACGTTGACCACCGGCTCGATGTCGACGTTGGCCGCCGAGGCCCAGGCCAGGTTCTGCCAGTGCAGCGGAATGAAGGCGGCATCGTCGTAGAGGCCCTGCTCGAGCTCACGCAGCATCTCGCCACGCTTCTCCAGATCCACCTCGAGGTTGGCGTCGACCATCAGCTGGTCGAGCTCCTCGTTGCAGTAGTTGCCGGCGTTGTACTGGCCGCCACCGCTGTCGGCATCCGGGCACTCGGTCAGGTACTGGTGGAAGTTGGCGGAGTCTTCGGTGTCGGAGTGCCAGCCGATCATCATCATGTCGGCGGCGCGGTCGTCGTACTCGCCCCAGTACTGGGCCTTGGGCAGGGTCTTCAGGTCCACCGTGACGTTGATCCGCGCCAGCATGGCGGCTACCGCCTGGGCGATCTTGGCGTCGTTCACGTAGCGGTTGTTGGGCGCCATCATGCTGACCGAGAAGCCGTCCTCATAGCCCGCTTCGGCCATCAGTTCCTTGGCCCGGTCGAGATCGAAACGCGGCTCGAGATCCGGGTTGTGGCCGGAGTAGCCCTCGGGCGAGAACTGGGCGGCCGGGGTGGCGAAGCCCTTCATCAGACGATCGGCGATGCCTTCCTGGTTGATCGCGTAGTTGAAGGCCTGGCGAACACGCGGGTCCTGGAAGGCCTCGACCCGCTCCTGGTTCATGTGGAACAGGATGATGCGGGTGCCCGACATGGTCACCAGATTGGTGTCCTCGTCGCTCTCGATGCGCTCCAGATCGTTGGGCGGTACCGGCGCGATGAAGTCGACGTCACCGGACAGCAGGGCGGCGACGCGGGTGGCGTTCTCGCCGATCGGGGTCAGGGTGATGGCGTCGACGTTGCCCGGCGACTCGCTGTCCCAGTAGTCATCGAAGCGTTCGAAGTCGACCCGAACGCCCTGCTGGCGGTTGGTCACCTGGAAGGGCCCGGTACCGGAGATGTTGCGCGAGGCGTAGGAGTTGCCGTTCTTGACGATCTCGTCCTTGGCCTTGCCGCCGTCGGTCTCGCCGGAATAGAACTGGCTGTCCATCGGGAAGATGTAGGTGGCCATGTTCAGCAGCAGCGGGTTGGGCCGCTTGGAGATGATCTCCACGGTGTGCTCATCGACCACGTTGACCGTCTCGATGGGCTCGAAGATCGCCTTGAAGTCCGGGCTGCGCTTGAGGCGCTCGACGGTCCAGGCGACGTCCTCGGCGGTGAAGGGGTTGCCGGAATGGAAGGTGACCCCTTCGCGCAGGCTGATGCGCATGGTGGTGTCGTCGACCTGCTCCCACTCGGTGGCGAGTCTGGGCTCGAACTCGAAGTCCTTGGTCCAGCGCACCAGCGGATCGAAGGCCATGTGCGACAGTTGCAGGATACCGCCGGAGAGCTGCTCATGGATGTCCAGCGACACCGGATCGGCGTCGTAGGCCATGCGCAGGGTGTTTTCGGCCAGTGCGGTCTGGGGCAGGGCAGCCGTCAGCATGGCGGCACCGAGGGCACCGGCCAGAAGGGTCTTCTTGAACATGGAAGGAGTTCCTGCTTGTTGAGGTTGTTGTAATTGCCAGTCGGGCGCCTTGGTCAATGTTGTAAGCGCCGGCTAGTCAATGTCCTGCATCAACATAGTGAGGTGTCGCGTTTAAACACAATCGAAATTGTGACAGCACCCATGCGAGGAACGAATATGGGCCAGGGGAGCGTGTCCTCAAGGGGCAGACAAGCGGTGAGCGACGAGAAGGTGGCGCAGACAGGAAAGCAAGGGAAAATAGAGGATCTGAGGTAGCCGGCGGAGGCGAGTGAGGTAACCGCAAGTGCAAGCGCCCCCGAACGCGATTCGGGGGCGCGAAAGGGCAATCGACACAGCGCCGAGGCGACAGCGGTGCCCAGGGTCGCCTGGCGGTCAATCGGTCAGTTCAGGCCAGCCGTCACTGCTGGGGCGGACAGACGCGATCGATACGATAGAGCTGGGCGACCTGGTCCAGGCCGTGCACGCTGCATTCCAGGTCGGTGACGCGACCGTCACTGAGGCCATAGACCCAGCCGTGCACCGACAGCGCCTGGCCGCGCTGCCAGGCACGCTGGACGATCTTGGTACGACACAGTGTCTTGACCTGAGACTGGACGTTGAGCTCGCACATGCGATCCACCTGCTCGTCCAACGGCAGATGCTCGAGTTCCGAGCGATGCATGCTGTAGAGCTCGCGTACGCTGTGCAACCAGTTGTCCACCATACCGTTCTCGCCGCCGGTGACCGCAGCGCGCACGCCGCCACAGTTGTAGTGGCCGACGATCATGATGTGACGTACCTTGAGCACGTCCACCGCGAACTGCACCACCGACAGGGCGTTCATGTCATTGTGGTAGAGCAGGTTGGCGACGTTACGGTGGACGAACACCTCACCCGGGGGAAGGTCGATGATCTGGTTGGCCGGCACGCGGCTGTCGGAACAACCGATCCACAGATACTCCGGGCTTTGCTGCTGAGCAAGGCGGGCAAAGAAATCAGGGTCTTCCTGGCAGATTCTGTCGGCCCAGGCCCGATTATTGGCGAGCAGATTGTCGATATCACTCATGAACTTTCCCCGTGCAAGCAGTGGATGGCTAAAGTGGTGCATGTTTTTACCCCCCTCGGTCAAGGTGGTCAAGCACCCTCCCGTGGTAGCCAGCCCGCTGGTATCATGGGAAGGTTTCCCATCCTGGTGGGCCTCGAGGCAGGTCCCTGGTAGGCCAGGCCCCTAATGATCCGAAAGCGGTCCCGACAACAAGGGCCCCAGCAACAGAATCAGGAGACGCAAGTGTCACAATTCGACTATGACCTCTTTGTCATCGGTGCCGGCTCCGGTGGTGTCCGCGCTGCCCGTACCGCGGCGGCAACCGGGGCCAGGGTGGCCGTCGCCGAGGATCGCTACCTCGGCGGTACCTGCGTCAACGTGGGCTGCGTGCCCAAGAAGCTCTACTCCTACGCCGCACACTTCCACGAGGCTTTCGACGACGCTCGCGGCTTCGGCTGGCAGCTCGACCAGGCGCCGAGCTTCGACTGGGCGACCCTGCGCGACAACAAGATCGGTGAGATCAAGCGACTCAACGGCATCTACGGCAAGCTGCTGGACAACGCCGGGGTACGCCTGATCAACGGTCGCGCCAAGGTGGTGGACGAACACCGTGTCGAGGTTGGCGGCGAGACCATCAGCGCCGAGAAGATCCTGGTGGCGGTGGGTGGCTGGCCCTGGGTGCCGCCGTTCCCCGGCAGCGAACTGGCCATGAACTCCAACCAGATCTTCGACCTGGACGAGTTTCCCAAGCGCTTTCTGGTGCTTGGCGGCGGCTATATCGCCGTGGAGTTCGCCAGCATCTTCAACGGCCTGGGCGCCGACGCCCACCTGCTGTATCGCGGCGAGCTGTTCCTGCGCGGCTTCGACCAGGAGGTGCGTGAGTTCACCCGCGACGAGATGGCCAAGAAGGGCGTCAACCTGCACTTCAACACCAACATCGAGTCCCTCGAGAAGGTCGAAGGCGGGATCAAGGCCACCCTGACCAATGGCGAGACCCTTGAGGTGGATGCGGTGCTGTCCGCCACCGGCCGCAAGCCGCATCTGGAAGGCCTGGGCCTGGACCAGCTCGACATCGCGCTCAACGAGAACGGCTCCATCCAGGTCAACGATCGCTTCGAGACCTCGGTGCCCTCGATCCTTGCGCTGGGTGACGTGACCGGCGGTCCTGAGCTGACGCCGGTGGCCCTGGCCGAGGCCATGCATCTGGTTGCACACCACTACGGTGACGCGCCCAAGGCGCCGATGAACTACGACAACATCGCCACTGCGGTGTTCTGCCATCCCAACATCGGCACCGTTGGCCTGTCCGAAGAGAAGGCCCGCGAGGTGTGCAAGGCGGTCCGCGTCTACAGCGCCGACTTCCGCCCCATGAAGCACACCCTGTCCGGCAGCGATGAACGCTGCCTGATGAAGCTGATCGTCGACGACGAAAGCGACGTGGTGGTAGGGGCGCACATGGTCGGCGAGGAGGCCGGCGAGGTGATCCAGGGCATCGCCATCGCGGTGCGTGCGGGCCTGACCAAGGCAGCTTTCGATGCCACCGTCGGCATCCACCCGACCGGCGCCGAAGAGTTTGTCACCATGCGCACGCCGACCCGTACCTGACGACGACAGTCAGAAACCGGCCGACGCCAGAAAGGGCACCTGTGGGTGCCCTTTTTTGTGGCCTTTTCTCGCCGATCCAAAAGGGCCGACTATACTGCTTCATGCGGACGAAATCGTCTCGTTGGAGAGGCAATCGATTACGCCAAAGGGATAGGGGAGGTGAGCGGCAGCGATCGCTCCGAGCCGCCATGAGACGTGGCCTGGCGCCGCTCGCATAATTTTTTTTTATACTTCCAGGGGTTAAGAATAATCCAGATTTTGAAATGTCATACTCGACTGTTATAATGGTTGTCCAAATTCGCTACAGCGAAGCATAACGAACATGACCGCAAGCACTGAGCCCTTCACACCATCAGCCGACCTCGCCAAGCCTACGGTGGCCGACGCGGTGGTGGGTCACGAAGCGGCGCCGCTGTTTATTCGCAAGTCCACTCCCGAGGATGGCTGGGGCATCTACGAGCTGGTCAAGTCCTGCCCGCCCCTGGACGTCAACTCCGCCTACGCCTACCTGTTGCTGGCCACCCAGTTCCGTGACAGTTGTGCCGTTGCCACCAACGAGGAAGGCGAGATCGTCGGTTTTGTCTCCGGCTACGTGAAGTCCAATGCTCCGGACACCTACTTTCTGTGGCAGGTCGCGGTGGGCGAGAAGGCCCGCGGTACCGGCCTGGCCCGGAGACTGGTCGAAGCCATACTGACCCGCCCTGAATTTGCCGAGGTCCACCACCTCGAGACCACCATCACACCGGATAACCAGGCTTCCTGGGGCTTGTTCCGCCGCCTGGCCGATCGCTGGCAGGCGCCGTTGAACAGCCGCGAGTACTTCTCTACCGACCAATTGGGTGGAGAGCACGATCCGGAAAACCTGGTACGCATCGGTCCCTTCGACACGACGCGTATCTAACGGCTTCCAGGGTGGTGACAGGGCGCCAGCGTCCGTCGCCACCGATACCCGATAACTTCCCCTACGAACCCGACAGGAGGTCGCAATGCAGACCCAGATCCTCGAACGCATGGAATCCGAAGTTCGTACCTATTCCCGTTCCTTTCCGGTGGTCTTCACCAAGGCGCAGAACGCTCGCCTGACCGACGAGGAAGGCCGCGAGTACATCGACTTTCTGGCCGGTGCCGGCACCTTGAACTACGGCCATAACAACCCGCACCTGAAGCAGGCGCTGGTCGACTACCTGGCCACCGACGGCATCATCCACGGTCTTGATTTCTGGACCGCCGCCAAGCGCGACTATCTGGAGACCCTGGAAGAGGTGATCCTCAAGCCGCGTGGTCTCGACTACAAGGTCCACCTCCCGGGGCCGACCGGCACCAATGCCGTCGAGGCTGCCATTCGCCTCGCTCGTGTGGCCAAGGGTCGTCACAACATCGTGACCTTCACCAATGGATTCCACGGCGTGACCATGGGGGCGCTGGCCACCACCGGCAACCGCAAGTTCCGCGAGGCGACCGGCGGTATTCCGACCCAGGGTGCAGCCTTCATGCCCTTCGATGGCTACATGGGTAGCGAGACCGATACCCTGGACTACTTCGAGAAGCTGCTCGGCGACAAGTCCGGTGGTCTCGACGTGCCCGCCGCGGTCATCGTCGAAACGGTCCAGGGCGAGGGCGGCATCAATGTGGCCGGCCTGGATTGGCTCAAGCGTCTCGAGGGCATCTGCCGCGACAATGACATCCTGCTGATCATCGATGATATCCAGGCGGGCTGCGGTCGTACCGGCAAGTTCTTCAGCTTCGAGCATGCCGGCATCACACCGGACATCGTCACCAACTCCAAGTCGCTGTCCGCACTCGGCCTGCCGTTCGCCCACGTGCTGATGCGCCCGGAGCTCGACAAGTGGAAGCCGGGTCAGTACAACGGTACCTTCCGTGGCTTCAACCTGGCCTTCGTCACCGCTACCGCTGCCATGCGCAAGTACTGGAGCGACGATACCTTCGAGCGTGACATCCAGCGCAAGGCGCGGATCGTGGAAGAGCGCTTTCAGAAGATCGCCGCCTGGCTTAGCGACAAGGGGTATCCGGCTTCCGAGCGTGGCCGCGGCCTGATGCGCGGCATCGACGTGGAAAGCGGCGATATCGCCGACAAGATCACCGCCAAGGCCTTCGAGAACGGCCTGGTGATCGAGACCAGTGGCCAGGACGGTGAGGTGGTCAAGTGCCTGTGTCCGCTGACCATCACCGACGAGGATCTGATCGAAGGTCTCGATATCCTCGAGCGCAGCACCCACGAGGCGCTAAGCTGAAACAGGATACGCCCGCAGGCTATCTGCGGGCAGGCGCCAGCAGCAAGGTGCCGCTGATCCTGCCCTGAGCAATATGTAAAGCGAGGGCTCGCCCTCGCTTTTTCTGCGGACGCCACCAGCGCTCGAAGCCTCGCACAGGGCCTTTCGATGCCCGGCACCGCCGACGCCCCCGACACCCGACAACGGAGAATTCGATGATCGTTCGCAACCTGGAAGAAGCTCGTCAGACCGACCGCCTGGTAAAGGCAGAGAACGGTAACTGGGACAGCACCCGCCTGATGCTCGCCGATGACGGCGGTCAGTGTTCCTTCCACATCACCCGTATCTTCGAGGGTACCGAGACCCACATCCACTACAAGCATCACTTCGAGGCGGTGTTCTGCATCGAGGGCGAAGGCGAGGTGGAGACCCTGGCCGACGGCAAGATCTGGCCGATCAAGCCGGGCGACATCTACATCCTGGATCAGCATGACGAGCACCTGCTGCGTGCTTCCAAGACCATGCACCTGGCCTGCGTGTTCACTCCGGGCCTGACGGGCAAGGAAGTGCACCGCGAAGATGGCTCCTACGCGCCCGCCGGCGAGTAAGGGCGTACCGTCAGGATTGAACAGGAAAGAGCAAGTGTGGGAGCGGGTAAGTCTCGCTTCCCGCACCCGACAACGGCGCCCCTTGGGGCGCCGTTGTCGTATCTGGCCAATCGACCGAAGTAATCGCAGGACGACCGAAGTAGTCGCAGGACGCTGGAGGTAGACGTCACGGGAAGAGCAGCAGGGTACGTGGGGGCATAGGAGGCAGGTACGTCAAAATTGTGCCCAAAAGTTCGTAGTGCTTCCTATACTTTGCAGCAAACTTCTCAATGGAACCGTCCCCATGGCCATTTGTCGCCCCCGACTCCTGACCTCCGGTATGTATCACTACCTGCTGGCAGCGCCGATCCTTGGTGCAGCACTGCTGGCCCCAGCGACGGCTCATGCCTCGGAAGGCGGCAGCAGCATCTATGTACCGGGCGCCTATAACGACTTTGCCGCAGGCTTGGCCCCGCCACCCGGGGTCTATGCGCGCAACGACCTGGTGCGCTACGAGGGCGATATCGGCGCGCGCCCCCTGGGCGGGCGGCTGTCGGCGGGTCTCGACCAGACGCTGTGGTTCAACCTGCTCAAGCTGACCTGGGTGACCGATGTCGAGTGGCTCGGTGCCACCTACATCGCCGGGATCAATCTTCCCTACGTGTTTGACGTCAGCGTCGATCTCGAGGCCAGCATCCCGGGCCAGGAACGCTTCAACACCGGAAGCAACAGCGGCTTCGGTGATCCGTACCTGGTGCCGGTCGCCCTCAACTGGGCCAACGGGACTCACCACACCACGGCGGCGGTGGGTATCAATATTCCGGTGGGGCGCTACGACGAGGACGATCGGATCAACCTGGGGCGGCACTACTGGTCGATCGATCCCACCATTACCTACAGCTGGCTGCCCGAAAGCGGATGGGACCTGTCGATGACCGCGGGCATCCTGTTCAACTTCAAGAACGATGCCACCGACTACACCACCGGCGACGAGTTTCACTTGGACGTGCTGGCGGCGAAGTACCTGACACCAAGCTTCGGACTGGGTCTGGCCGGGTACGTGTACGAACAGCTCGAGTCGGACTCGGGACCGGTACCGGATCGCCTGGAAGATGGTTTTCGCAGTAGCGGGGCAGGGGTAGGGCCGGCCTTCATGAAGAGCGTCTCACTCGGCCAGGCGCCGGTCACCTTGATCGGCAAGTGGCTTCACGATGTGTCATCCGAAAATCGCTTCGATGGCGATACGGTGTCGCTGTCGGCGGCCTGGGCCTTCTAGCCATCTCCCGACCAGCGCCCGATCCGATGGTTCGGGCGCGCCGCCTCGATCCTTCCCCCGAACGAATCTCCGCCATGTTCTCGGGCGCTCAGCGGCGCCCGATTCTACGGTTGTTCTGCATCGATATTGTCTACGCTGAACGTCTTTATCAGCCGAGGCCCTGCACGTCTCTCGAGACTTCCTGCCGCCTATGCAGCTCAGGCGGCACAGGGACACAGCAGGCCACGCGTCACGCTCGAAAATGACAGCATTTTACAACTAAGCTGCCGCTGCAGCGGGACCTCTCTGCACCAGAAACCGGTTTCGGACAGATCGTTATTGCCCGCTAATAAAGGGCTTTTCCGAAAAATGTCGATCATGTTGGCCGCCTTGGCTAACGCACCTCGACAGTGGCATTGCACTTTAGTCAAAAAGTGTTAGGAAGGGGTTGCAGCCAGGAAGTCCTCTCTTCTACTTTGTCATACATAGTATGCCATGGTTTCCAGAAAACGGCTCAGGCCATCGCCATGTGATGGCAGTACGAGAGGGCCGGACACTTGCCCAACCGGGTATGACAACAACGCCAACAAGGTCAACCAGAGGACTCGCCATGAATCCCGCCGCTTCACGCAAGCTCACCCGCGCCATCCATCTTGCCGGCCTGGCCGCGACCACCGCCTTGCTGGCAACGCCAGCCCTGGCCGAACAGTGGCGCGGCTGGAACATTCATCCTCCCGAGTACCCCAACAGCATTGCGCTGGAGACCTTCGCCAAGGAGGTGGACGAGCGAACGGAAGGGCGCATCACACCAAAGGTCTATCACAACGCCGTGCTGGGGGATCAGCCTGATGCCATCGAGCAGACCCGCAACGGTGCTCTGGATTTCGGCAACTTCAACATGGGCCCCATGGGTCCGATGGTGCCGGCGGCCAACGTACTCTCGCTGCCTTTCATCTTTGAAAGTGAAGAGCGCATGTACGAACTGATGGATGGCGAGATCGGCGAACGCTTCGCCGCAGCGATGGAGGAGCAGGGCCTGGTCGCGCTGGGTTGGTTCGGGGCAGGCTCGCGCAGCCTCTACAACACCGACCACCCGGTCGAGACTCCGAAAGATGTCGAGGGCATGAAGGTCCGGGTCATGAACAACGACCTCTACGTCGACATGATCGATGCGCTGGGTGGCAACGCCACCCCCATGGCCTACGGTGAGGTCTACCAATCGCTGACGACCGGTGTGATCGACGGCGCCGAGAACAACTTCCCGTCCTACGAATCCAGCGGTCACTACGAGGTTGCCGGCTACTACTCGCTGACCAACCACCTGGTCATTCCCGAGTGCCTGTGCATGGCCCGCAGTACCTGGGACGAGCTGTCCGAAGAGGACCAGGCGGCGGTCCGGGAGGCCGGGCAGGTCGCCACCGAGCAGCAGCGTGAACTGTGGGAAGAGCGTACCGCGGCCAGTCGGCAAACGGCGCTGGATGCAGGCGTCGAGATCAATGAGGTTCCGGACAAGTCAGAATTCCAGGCGCTGATGCAACCGGTCTATGAGGGCTTTCTTGCCGAGAACCCGGACCTGGCCTCGCTGGTCGACGACATTCGCGCGGCTCAGGCCGACTGATCCCATTGATACGAGAGCCCCGTCCCCGGTGCCGGGGGCGGGCGGGGAGGCTGATGCGTGAACGCACCCACCGACACCTCTGACGTCGGGTCCGAGCAAACCGAGTCAGAGCAAGAGGGCGCCACGGTACGCCGTGGTGCCTTTCCTCCGGCATCGCCGGAGTCACGAAGCATACGCTACAAGCGTGAAACACCCAGCCGACTGGACCGCATCCTCGACAGTATCGCCCATGGTTGCATCATGGTGGCCGGGGTGCTGCTGGTGTTGCTGATCATCACCTTTGGCTGGCTGGTATTTGGCCGCTACGTGCTCAATGACACCCCCACCTGGGTCGAGCAGACGGCGCTTCTGAGCGTGGCCTACATCACCTTTCTCGGCGCCGCTGCCGGCGTTCGTCACAACAGCCACCTGTCCATCGACCTGCTGCGCGACAACATGCCGGCGCCCATCAAGGGTCTGATGCACCATCTGGCGGATCTGTTCGTGGTGGCCTTTGGCGGCTTCATGGCCTGGCAGGGCTGGCAGTTGATGATGACCAACCTGGCACGACCTATCCCGATGCTCGGACTCTCCGAAAGCTGGCGTGCCGCGCCGCTGGCGATCTGTGGCGCGCTGATGGTGCTGTTCGCTGTGGCCAACATCGTCAAGCGGCTTGGCGGCCGGCACAACCCGACCCAGGAGGACTGAGCATGGGACTCGCTATCGTTTTTGGACTCTTTGCCCTGGGACTGGCGGTCGGCGCTCCGGTGGCCTTTGCGGTAGGACTGGCAGCAGTAGGGGGCTTTCTCTATGAGGGACTGCCGCTGTTCGTGGCATTCCAGCGCATCCTCTCGGGCATTTCGGTCTTTTCCCTGCTGGCCATTCCGTTCTTTATCTTCGCCGGCGAGCTGATGCTGCACGGCGGTATTTCCCAGCGCCTGGTGCGCCTGGCCTCTGCCGCAGTGGGCCGAGTGCGCGGAGGGCTCGGGGTGGTCAATGTGACCTCTTCGATGCTGTTCGGCGGGATTTCCGGTTCCGCGGTGGCGGACACCTCAGCGCTCGGCTCCATCCTGATTCCGGTGATGAAGGAGAAGGGCTACGACGCGGACTACGCGGTCAACGTGACGGTGACCTCGTCGGTGGCGGGGGTGGTGATTCCGCCCAGCCACAACATGATCCTCTACGCCGTGGCGGCCGGTGGCGGCCTGTCCATCACCAAGCTGTTCATGGCGGGCATCGTGCCGGGCATCCTGATGTGTGGCCTGCTGGCCCTTGCCGCCTATCTGGTAGCGGTCAAGCGTGGTTACCAGGGCGAACGCTTTCCGGGCTGGCAGGCGCTGGCGATCAGCTTTGCCGCCGCACTGCCAGGGTTGCTGACCGCGGTCATCATCGTGGGCGGCGTGCTGTCTGGCGTGCTGACGGTGACCGAGTCAGGCGCCTTCGGGGCCATCTACGCCATCGTCGTCACCGCGCTGGTCTATCGCGAGCTGCACTGGGCATCGTTCAAGCAGGCGGTCTACCAGTCGGTGCGCACCACCGCGCTGGTGATGATCCTGGTCGGCTGCGCCTCGGCGTTCTCCTATCTGCTCGCCCTCTATAGCGTGCCGGAGTTGCTGTCCAACACACTGCTCGGGATCACCGACAATCCGCTCGCCATCCTGCTGATGCTGAACCTGATCCTGCTGGCACTCGGCATGATCATGGACATGGCGGCGCTGATCCTGATCTGCACGCCGATCTTTCTGCCGATTGCCGCCCAGTTCGGCATGGATCCGATCCAGTTCGGCATCATGATGATGATGAATCTGGGGCTCGGGCTGTGCACGCCGCCGGTGGGTGCCTGCCTGTTTGTCGGCAGCGTGGTCGGCAAGATCAAGATCGAACAGACCGTTCGCACCATCTGGCCGTTTTACCTGGCGTTGTTCGCCGCTCTGATGCTGGTGACCTACGTTCCGGCACTGTCCATGGCGCTGCCCAACATGCTGGAGTGATGGCGACCATGCCAAGCCCCCTTCGACGAGGCGCCACACACCGCTGACCACCTACAGGAAAAGAGGCACACCGATGAAGATCGCCAGGATCGAGACCCATCTGCTGGATCATCCCCTTGAACAGGCCTTCGAAAGTGCTTCCATGCGCTTCGAACGCCGCCAGCACTGCCTGGTGGAGATCACCTGCGAAGACGGCACCGTCGGCTGGGGGGAGTGCCTCGGTCCGGCCCAGGCCAACGCCGCGGTGGTGGCCACCTACGCCGACACCCTGATCGGCGCCAACCCGCTGGAGCATGAAAGACTGTGGCTCGTGCTCTACAACCGGCTGCGTGACCAGGGCCAGCGGGGGCTGACCATGACGGCCCTCAGCGGCATCGACATCGCGCTGTGGGACATCAAGGGCAAGCACTACGGTGCCAGCGTGTCGGAGCTCTTGGGAGGGCGTTTTCGCGAACGCGTCCAGGCCTACGCCACCGGCTCCTTTCGTCGCGATGGCGTGGACCGGGTCAGTGATATCGCCGCGGAGGTGGCGGGCTACGCCGAGGAAGGCTTTCACGGGGTCAAGATCAAGATCGGCTTCAACGTCGAGGAAGATCTTCGGGTCATCGCCGCCGTGCGCGAGGCCATCGGTCCCGATCGGCGTCTGATGATCGATGCCAACCACGGCTATGACCTGCTGGAGGCCCTCGAGGTCGGCAAGCGGGCGGCGGCTTACGACGTCGACTGGTTCGAGGAACCGGTACTACCGGAGCAGATTCATACCTATCGCGCGGTGCGCGATGGCCAGCCTCTACCGGTCGCCAGTGGCGAGAACTGGCATGGCCGCTACGCCATGCAGGAGCCGCTGGCCAGTCGCGCCATCGATATCTGCCAGCCCGACATATGCGGCGTCGGCGGCTTCACCGAGATGCGGCGCGTCGTGGATATGGCGGCGCTTCATGGCGTGCGCCTGATTCCCCATGTGTGGGGCACCGCCGTGTGCATCGCCGCCAGCCTTCAGGCCATGGCGGCGCTGCCGCCCAATCCGCCGAGACGTGAGCCGATCGAACCCATCATGGAGTTCGATCGGACCCACAATCCCTTCCGCCAGGCAATTGTTACCCAGCCGCTGGAGCATCATCAGGGCTGGGTCGATATCCCTGACGGCCCTGGACTGGGCATCGAGATCGATCGCGACGCCCTGACACGTTTCGCCCTCAAGGAGACAAGACAGTGATACCGGCCAATACCCGTCCGCTGGAAGGGCGCGCGCCCAGGCTGAAGGCACCCGCCGGCGCCACCGATTGCCATATTCATCTCTTCCTCGATGGCTACAAAGGCCAGCCAGGCGGGCCGCCGATCAAGGAGTTGGCAACCGTCGAGGATCTCCGGCGCTTCCAGCGCTGGATGGGGCTCGACAGGGTGGTCGTGACCCAGTCCAACGCCTATCAGTTCGACAATGGCGCCTTGCTTGCTTCGCTCGATCAACTGGGCCTGGACAAGGCCCGCGGGGTCGCCGCCGTCAGTCCTGACACCCCGCTGAAAACCCTCGAAGACTGGCATGGCCGAGGTGTGCGCGGCGCACGCATCATGAACCTGGGCGGAGGCGCCATGCCGTTGGCTCGCCTGCCCGAGGTCGAGCCGTTGATCGCGCCCCTGGGGTGGCACCTGATGGTGCAGTTCAATGGCCGCGAGCTCGACCAGCACCTACCGATGCTCGAACGCATCGAGTGCCCGTACATCATCGATCATATCGGCAAGTTCATCGATCCGGTGCCGGCCGATGATCCTCGCGTCGACGCCATTCTCAGGCTGCTTGACCGCGGCAACGCCTGGTTCAAGATCTGCGCCGGTTATGAAACCAGCCTGAGCGGAGGGCCCGACTATGACGACGTCGGCGCCATCGCCCGGCGGGTCATCAACCACGCACCGGAGCGCATCCTCTGGGGCAGCAACTGGCCCCATGTTGGTGTCCCGCGAGATCAGTATCCCGACGACCCTGACCAACTCGACGTACTGCTGGCCTGGGCCAATGAGCAGCAGCGCCAACGCATCCTGGTCGACAATCCCGCCGAACTGTACGGCTTCGGTCGCTGAAGGCGCGTATCACGAGACACGAGACACGACACCCGAGAAGGAATTCTGACATGTTGAATCGACTGCTGGTCACCGGCGCCGCCGGGGGCCTGGGCACCGCTCTGAGACCTCATTTGAGTCGCTTGGCGAAGGAGGTCCGCCTGTCCGACATGGTCGCCGTCGACCAGGACGTGACCCACGACACCCGCCATGAAGAGATCGTCACGGCAGACCTGACCGACGTCGATGCTGTCGCTCGCCTGGTGGAAGGCTGCGATGGTGTTATCCACCTGGGCGGTGTATCGGTGGAGCGTTCCTGGCAGCAGATCCTGCCGGCCAACATCATGGGCACCTATCACCTCTATGAGGCGGTGCGCCGTCATGACAAGCCGCGGGTGGTATTCGCCAGTTCCAACCACGTCATCGGCTTCTACCCACAGCATCAGCGGCTGGACGCCAAGGTGCCGAAACGCCCGGATTCGCTCTATGGCGTGTCGAAAGGCTTCGGCGAGGACCTCGCCAGCCTGTACTTCGACAAGTTCGGTGTCGAGACCCTGGCGGTGCGTATCGGCTCCTGCTTTCCCGAGCCCGCCGATGCCCGCATGCTGGCCACCTGGATGAGCGTCGAGGATTTCATGGCGTTGCTCGAGCGCGCCTTCTGCGTCCCTGAACTGGGCTACACCGTGGTCTACGGCGCCTCCAACAACGCCGAACAATGGTGGGACAATCGCGAAGCAGGTTTTCTGGGCTGGGTGCCAAGGGACAGCTCCGAACCCTGGCGTGCCGAGATCGAGGCCAGGGGAGGGCGGTTGGCTCCCGATGACCCTTCGGTGCGCTTCCAGGGCGGCAAGTTTGCAGGCCAGGGCCACCCTGACGATAAATAGCCACTGAATCGTCGCGGAAAGCGACCAGGCATCCGTCTCCGGCACTGACAGAGGGAGAGAGGATCGAGCAGCCTGACACCGGGGACCTGACGCCATCGCCTTGATACACTGGCGTCCTGATAGTCAGTGCTGATATACAGCCCTGATAAATAGCCCTGAAAAATAGCGCTTTGCGGCACGTCGCGTCATCGCCACGCGAACTGAAGAGGAATCGACCATGGCAGCCAAGCCAGCACCCCGCACGGAACCGGCACCGCTAAACGTCAAGAAGCTGACGCGTGAAGGCAGTCTGTCGATGAACGTGGCCGACCAGCTGGAAGGTCTGATCACCGCCGGAACCATCGCCGTCGGCGAGAAGCTGCCGACAGAAAGCGGCCTGTGTGATTCCTTTGGTGTCAGCAGGACGGTGATCCGCGAGGCGGTGGCTCACCTCAAGTCGCTGGGCCTGGTCGAGGCACGGCGTGGTGTCGGCACCACGGTGATCCGGGCCGCACCGGCCGAGGCCATGCCCGCCAAGCGGATTCGCCCGACCACCGTCGAAGATATCCTGCATGTCATCGAGCTGCGGCTTAATCTGGAGCCGGCGGCGGCAGCACTGGCCGCCGAGCGCTTCGAGGCCGACGACGAGACTCGCCTGCGTGATACCCATGCGGCCTTCGTCAAGGCCCGACAGCAGCGTAGTCAGGCTCGCAACGAGGACTTCGAGTTCCACCACGCGATTGCCAGGGCCACCCACAATCCCTTCTTCCCTCAGGCGCTGGAGCAGCTCAACCTGAGCGCGATTCCGCGCTCGAAGCTCGCGACCAGCGAGGTCAATACCGACTCCACCAGCACCTATCTCAAGCGCGTGGAAGCCGAGCACCAGGACGTTCTCGACGCGATCCTGTCACGCGACCCCGACGCCGCCAGAGCCGCCATGGCGCGCCACCTGGAACGCGCCCGGGAGACTTACCAGCAGTTCAAGGAGAAGGGTTGAGTCAGTGCCGGCCGCCAGTACGTCAGTTGTCATCGGTTGACGCAGTCCGCTCGACAGGACTGCCAGTTCGATGATCTGAATCCGTTGGGCTCGGTGGGAAGCTACCGCCGAGTTCGAGGTAAGTTCGAGGCTGTTATCAGCCTTCACAAGCTTTCATGACCCATAGTTCGCATAATCTATATTATGTTAAATGAGGTGTTTGCCGGTTCTCCCGGACAAGCCTCTGATGCTCTGCTGCCTCCCCTTTGGCGCTCTGCGGCCTCCATGTCGATCGTCTGACTGCTTTTCCATCCTGCACAACCCAGCGACGCTTCCTCTCCGCTTGCGAGCACAGGCTAGCTGGCAGGAACCTCACGTTCGATGTCACATCGTGCCACACCGTCGTCTGAAACCCGTCCTCCGGCATCCAGGCAGGCGTCCTGCAGATGCCAGAGCTGGTAGCGGCTTCCTGCGTAGAACCCCATGACGAGTCCGGCGACCAGCGCCGTGGTGACGATAATCGCTATCGTGCGTCTTCCCTGACGATGTCTGGCTGCCATGGTGATGTCCGGATAGAAAAGATCTTGCTGACCGACGGTGATCAGTCGCCCAACGCTTCCAGCACCAGTTCGGCCACGCGTCGGCCCGAGGCTGGATTTTGCCCGGTGACCAGCCGCTCATCGACTACGGCGAATGGCTCCCAGGCGCGATCCGCCTTCAAATAGAGTCCGCCACGCTCGACAAGCTCCGTTTCGGTAAGAAACGGCACGATGTCGTCGAGCTTGGCCAGGTGCTCCTCGTGATTGGAAAAGCCGGTCACCTTCATGCCCTTGATCAGGTATTCCCCATCATCCCGGGTCACATTGAGCAAGCCCACGGCACCGTGACACACAGAGGATACGATACCGTCTGCCTCGTAGATGTCCCGACACAGGCGTTTAAGCGTCTCGTTGCCCGGAAAGTCCCAGATGACCCCATGCCCGCCCGCCAGATAGATTGCCCGATAGTCCGCTGCGTTGACCTCGTCCAAGGCCAGCGTCGTACCCAGGCGGTTCATGAAGTCCTTGTTCTGATAGTAGTCCCAGTCAATCGCTTCGGCGGCCGCCAGACTGTGGGGATCGATGGGCGTATAGCCCCCCTTGGGGCTTGCGATGTCGCAGGTCCAGCCAGCCTGTTCGACATGATCGATAAAATGCACGGCTTCACCTAGCCACAGACCCGTGGCTCGATCATGATTGGGATACTTGGCGTGACTGGTCACTACCACAAGAATCTTGTTATCCATGGCGAGGGCTCCGACGAGAACGTTGAACCTTGTAGTCGACTCTGTCGCTATCTTGTTGCGTTATTGTAGTCAGCCTCGTGCTAGCTTCAGCAAAGCACGAAAGGTTCTGCATAGTAGAAGCGGAAGACCATGGGACATGTGTAGCCGCCAATACTCAGGCAACTCCTTGGGTCTATTGTCCCGATTTCTGATGAGGTAGACATGGGCCCCGCTCAGTAGACACCTTAGCGCTTTTTCAGGGGTGGGGGCTCGGGATTGTGGGCGGTTCTCAGCAGTACAGCGGAGCACCTGAGGCGTGATCAACCCGGCCCCAGCATGGACAGCGCTGGCGTCGCTCCTTATCATCGCTTCAATTTGTCTCGTTCGATTAGCTTCCTCGGAAGTGGTCTTGTCGAGTCACACCATTTTTGTCGATGCCGATACAAGGACGCTAGCGTCATGCCCCTCCGACCGACTCGTTTTCTTTCTTTGGCCGCCGCCGCGATGCTCGGTGGCTGTGCTCTGGCACCGGTCGACGCTCCGCCTCCTCCTGAGCCTCTCACGCCTTCGGAATTCCACGCCGAGATCCGAGGGCTCGAGACGCGCCTGGCGGGACGCTGCGACCTGACCCACGACATGCTCAGTGAACAGGCGGCGCAGGATCGCCGCATGACCGCCGATATCCGCGAAGTCGGTAGCCTGCTGCGCGGCGTACGCCAGGATCTGGCCGGGCTCGAGCGCGGCAGCGCGGAGCCCGGTCCTCGGACGACGCAGTGTGAGGCCAGCACCGAGTCCGGTATCGACAACAAGGAACTGCTGGGACGCAGCGAGTGGGTTGGCTTGCCCGATGTGGGCACCTATCTGAAGGCGCGGATCGACTCCGGGGCCAATACCTCATCGCTGTCCGCTACCGATGTCACCACCTTCGAACGGGATGGTGACGAATGGGTGCGCTTCAAGCTGGGCCTCAATGAAGAGGATTCGGTGGTCGAGGCCGTGCGCGATGAATGGATCGAGGCACCGGTAGAACGCAAGGTGACCATCGTCCAGGCCAACGGTGAAGAAAGCCGCCCCGTGGTCAGCCTGCTGATGACCCTCGGCCCGCTGCGTGAACAGGTCGAATTCACCCTGAACGACCGCACCCACCTGAGCTATCCCGTCCTGCTTGGCCGTCGTTTCCTGTTGGATATCGCCGTCATCGACGTGGCACGCCACTACCTGCACGACCGTCCCGAATTCCCAGGAGGGGAATCGGCCAGCGAAGCCGCCGACGAGGAAGCGGCCGATCGTGATGATCAGGAACAGCCCTGAGATAACGCTGTGTGCCGACGCCTCGGGGCGTCGGCCTTTCGCTCCCGATTAAGGAAGACCCATGTCCAGACTGCCCTTTTATCTGATCGTCGCCCTGCTGATGGTGGTTGGCATCGCGATGAGCATTCACCGCCACGTGGAATTCGAGGTCCCCTGGACGCCGGGTGAACAGCGCCAGGTCTGGGAAATCGAGGCTCAGGTCACCTTCGATGGCCAGGGCGAGCCGGCCAAGGTGGACATGGCCCTGCCCTCCTCTCAGGCCGGCTTTCGTGTGCTGACCGAGCACACCGCCTCACCGGGTTACGGCCTGGCGTTCCTGCAGGAAAACGGCGCACGTCGCGCCGAGTGGTCCACCCGCGAGGCGGTGGGCGATCAGCGCCTCTACTACACCGCCCAGGTACTGGTGACCGAAGGTGCCCGCAAGGCAACCGCTCCGCCCCCGCCGCCGCCGGTGACCGATGTCGCCTGGGAGCGTCCCTACGACACCGCCGCCCAGCAGGTGATCGACCGCGCCTGGGCACGCTCGTCCGACGCCTTTACCTTCGCCCGTGAATTGCTGAGCGAATTCGCCGATGACCGCCAGGGGGAAAATGCCAGGCTACTGCTGACCCAGTTCGATCGTGTGCCGCTGGCCGTGCGCCTGTTGAACCAGGCCGGCGTTGCCGCCCGTGAGGTCAGTGGCCTGATGCTCGACAGCGGCCGTCGGCGCCAGAGCCTGACCTCGTGGATACAGGTCTATGACGGCGACAAGCGCGCACTGTTCAATCCGGCCACCGGCGAACAGGGCAAGCCCGACAACCTGTTGATGTGGGAAAGCGCTGGCAATGCCGTGCTCGAGGTGGAAGGCGGTCGCGATTCACGTATTTCCTTCTCCATGCTGGTACGCAACCAGCCCGCCGCGGCGGCGGTACGCAGCCAGCTCGCCGAGGACAGCGATACCCTGCTCAACTTCTCGATTCACAGCTTGCCGCTCGAGGAGCAGGCGCTGTTCCAGACCATCCTGCTGATCCCGATCGGTGCGCTGGTGGTGGTGCTGCTGCGGGTGCTGATCGGCATCAAGACGTCCGGTACCTTCATGCCGGTACTGATTGCCCTGGCCTTCATCCAGACCACCCTGCTCACCGGCCTGGTCGGGTTTCTGCTGGTGGTGGCCGTCGGTCTGGTCATCCGCAGCTATCTGTCACACTTGAATCTATTGCTGGTGGCCAGGGTGACGGCGGTGATAATAACGGTGATAGCGATCATCTCGATCTTCACCGTGCTGTCCTATCGCTTTGGTCTCAATGCGGGCCTGACGATCACCTTCTTCCCGATGATCATCCTGTCCTGGACCATCGAGCGGATGTCGATCCTGTGGGAAGAAGAAGGCCCCAAGGAGGTGCTGATCCAGGGCGGCGGCAGCCTGCTGACCGCGGTACTGGCCTATCTGGCGATGAACAATCCGTGGATTCGCCACATCACCTTCAACTTCCTCGGCCTGCAGCTCATCCTGATGGCGCTGATCCTGCTGCTGGGCAACTACACCGGTTACCGGCTGCTCGAACTTCGTCGTTTCAAGCCGGTCACGGAGGACTGAGCCATGCTCAACTGGACCAGTCCCGGCAAGCTCAAGGCCAAGGGCATCATCGGCATGAACCGGCGTAACATCCGTTACATCGGTCGCTACAACAGTCGCAAGCTGTATCCGCTGGTGGATGACAAGCTCAAGACCAAGCTGCTGGCACAGGAATACGGCATCACCACGCCGGAGCATATCGGTACGGTGTCGACCCAGTTTAGTGTCAAGCACATCAGCGAGATGCTGGCGGGCCACAACGGTTTTGTGATCAAGCCGGCCAAGGGCAGCGGCGGCAAGGGCATCCTGGTCATCGAGCGAGTCGAGGGCAAGCACTTCATCAAGCCCAGCGGCGCGGAGCTGGATATCGAGGATGTCGAACGCCACGTCTCCAATATCCTTTCGGGGCTCTATTCGCTTGGGGGCTCCCCGGACGTTGCCCTGGTCGAGGGGCTGATCAACTTCGATACCACCTTCGCTGCCTATACCTACGAAGGCGTGCCGGATATCCGTGTCATCGTGTTCAAGGGCTACCCGGTGATGGCGATGATGCGGCTGTCCACCGCCGCCTCCGACGGCAAGGCCAACCTGCACCAGGGTGCGGTGGGCGTCGGTATCGATATCGCCAGCGGGCGCGCCGTACGAGGCGTCCAGTTCGATCGTTCGCGCACCGATCATCCCGATACCGGCCATGAACTGGCCAGCCTGCAGATCACTGGCTGGACCACCCTTCTTGAACTCGCCTCCGGCTGCTACGAGATGACCGGGCTTGGCTATCTCGGCACCGACATGGTGCTCGATCGTGACCGCGGCCCCATGTTGCTCGAGCTGAACGCCCGCCCTGGCCTGGCGATCCAGATGGCCAATGGCGAAGGCTTGCGGCGACGCCTCGATCTGATCGAGGCGCAGACCGAGGAGCGCAGCGCTGCCGAGCGGGTGGCCTTCGCCCAGCACCACTTCGCCCGCCAGGGCGAGCTGCAGGAAGCCCCGGCAGAAGCCATTTGACAGTTTCGCGTGTCTGGCCCGCCGGCGGGCCAGCGCGTAGACTAGGTTGCCGCTTCGTGAATATTGGACCCCATGACCGAAACCGCCCTGCTACAACAGGCTGAAGCTCACTGCGCACATCGTGGCGTGCGTTTCACCCCCATCCGGCGACGTGTACTGGAACTGATCGGTGAGGCCAGCGGTGGCCTCAAGGCTTACGATCTGCTGGATCGGCTAGCCAAGGATCACGCCGCCGCGCGCCCCCCGACGGTGTACCGTGCGCTGGAGTTCCTGATCGAACAGGGGCTGGTACATCGCATCGAGTCGCTCAATGCCTACGTCGCCTGCCCCTGCCCCGAGCATGCCCATCGCTTCCAGCTGCTGATCTGCCGGGACTGCGGGCGCGTCGAGGAATTGCACCTCGACGAGATCAACGAGCAACTGGCAACCCGTGCCAGGACGCTGGGCTTCCAGGTACAGCGCCAGACCATCGAACTGCTTGGCCTGTGCCAGGCCTGCCAAGGCAGCCGCAACGATGGTGCCGAGGAGCGTGCCGACGCCACCGCTGATCCAGTCAATACATCCTCTTCCACCCCCAAGGACGCCACCTGAGCCCCATGACCGACCTGCTCAAACGCCTCGAGCGCGAACCCTGCGATAGCCGTCATTCTCTCGAAGAGGTGCTGGCCAATGTGCGATTCAACGGCGATGGCCTGCTGCCGGCGATCGCCCAGCAGCACGATAGCGGCGAAGTGCTGATGATGGCGTGGATGAACCGGGAAGCGCTGGAGGAAACGCTGCGCACTGGCCGGGTATGCTACTACTCCCGCTCCCGCGCCAAGCTGTGGCGCAAGGGCGAGTCTTCCGGCCAGCAGCAGCATCTCAAGAGTGCGTCGCTGGACTGTGACGGCGATACGCTGCTGCTGCAGGTCGAGCAGACCGGTCCAGCCTGCCATACCGGCCGTCGTAGCTGTTTCTATCTGTCCCTGGAAGCTGACAGCGCCCGCATCAACAGCGCTGCGCTGATCGATCCCGATGAGCTCTACACCAAGGGATCCTGAGTCACCGGCGACGGCCGGGGCTGACAGCAGTCGTGGTCGCGATGATCGATCGCCCCCCGCGCAGGAGCCATCACCCCGGGCGCGCGGACCGAAGCGCTGGCTGGCATGGCCGTTACTGGCGCTGATTCGCCTCTACCAGGGTGTCATCAGCCCATTGCTGGGCCCACGCTGTCGCTATTGGCCAAGCTGCTCGCACTACAGTCACGAAGCCATAACGGTTCACGGTCCGATACGGGGCGGTTGGCTAGCGCTCAAGCGTATTCTGCGCTGCCATCCTGGCGCCAAGGGCGGCATCGATCCCGTGCCTGGCGGGCCCAGCGAGAGGCTTTGCCGCCAGGATCCGGAGCTCGATGAGCGGTTTCAGGTGCGCGGCGACAGCGACTCGAGATCAGCGGACTGACGCGGGCGCCTCGTCGACGCCCAGGGTTCAAGCGTCAGGCAGCTTCCTGCTCAGCGACGCGATAGATGCGCTCGAGCATGGCGTTGAGGCCATTGCTGCGGGTCGGCGACAGGTGCTTGTCGAGGCCCAGGTCCTTGAGAAAATGTGGACTGGTGGCGAGGATGTCGCTGGGCTTTCGATCGTTGTAGATGCGCATCAGCACGGCGATCAGCCCTGACACGATGGCGGCGTCCGAGATGGCGGCAAAGTGCAGGGTGTCGCCCTGGCGCTCGTGGTGCATCCACACATTGGACTGACAGCCCTGAATCTTCAGCTCGTCACGCTTGTGCTCATCGGGGAAGGCCGGCAATGCCTTGCCCATGTCGATGATGTACTGATAGCGGTCCATCCAGTTGTCGAACAGTTCAAACTCTTCCAGCAGCTCCTGCTGGGCCTGTTCTGCGGTACTCGTCGTGGTCATGGTGACTCCCTAGAATGCTGCCAGGATTATACCTGCCAGGCCCCGCCGTCGTCCTCCCCCGGTCAGCCCCGGTTCGGAGAACCCGGCCAGGCGTCATGCTAGAATTCGCCCTGAGCGGGTGACAACGGAGCACTCGCTGTCGCTCGCCGCCTAAGCTACATAAAGAGATCGACATGCAAGCGCCAGACCCCCAAGGACAGGGCCCGCATCGCTCACGTGATAGACGACTCGATGCACTGGAAAAGGAGCTCGACCAGTATCTGGGCTCGTCACGGGCCGGCAAGACCGGCACGCCGGCCTCCGAGCGAGGCCTGACGCAGCAGCAGCTGGAAGAGATCATCGCTCACCTGGCCGCCCAGCGCCGGGCCAAGCGAGCGGCCATCCTTACCAATTTGCTGGATCTGGCCGATCGCGCGGGCACAACCGTCGGCGCACTTTCGCTGATTGCGCTGTTCTTCGCCGACAAGGATAGCTCGGGGGCGACGCTGGTGGTGGCCAGCACGGCCAAGCCGCTTTGGGGCGCCTTCGTTGGCTTTGGGCTGGCACTCGTGGCATCCTATGCCAAGGCCCTGCTCACCTGGAGGGACAAGTGATGACATTCCATATCGCCATGCTGATCATGCTGGGCGCCACCTTGGCGCTGGCGGTGGCCGCCTACCGACTCGACCGTGGCTACAAGTCCGACGTCAAGGCGCTCACCGAGCACGCCAATCGTTATATCGCCCGAAAGCGCGGCCCCCTCGAGCACTAGGATTGCCTGGTTGGCTCCATTGGCGGGCTCTGCTAGCCGCCCTCAGCCAGAAACCTGTCCAGGGGGGAGGGCTGTTTCTTCATTCCTTATTCTCCCCCCTTCCCTTGACCCCATCTTGGTCCTTCTGCCTGGCCAAGGCCGTGCAGCGACTGCTGGCGATGCCACTCCTCGTCTTCGGTGTGAAGGTAGCGTGACGTCGTCTCCAGGCGTGAGTGACGTGCCGACTGCGCCAGATAACGAAGCTCCACGCCCGCCTGGGCCTGATGGGTCAGAGCGGTATGCCTGAGCCAGTGCGGCGTAGCCTGTCGTAGCCGTGCCACCGCCTGGGGATCCCCGCCCTGCTCTTCCAGGCAGCCCGCGGCCTGGCTGAAGGTCGTGCGTATCAGTCGGTACAACTGGTTGTCACCCAGCGCGGTCTTACCATCCAGGCGTCTCAACAGTGGCGCTGGATCCCCGGCGGGATCGGCCGGCTCGCCGTAGAGCGTCCGCGCCTCCCGGACCAGCTCGATCATGTCGGGCGGCACCGGAATCTCGGCAAACTTGCCGCCCTTGCCAACCACCTGCCACCACCAGCGCCCTTCCCGCCTCACCAGATCCTCCATGCGCGCCTGGCTCATCTCGTTGATCCGCGGGGCCAGCAGGTAGGCAAAGCCGAACACCAGTCGCCGCCTGGTCCAGAGAAATCTGGCTCGTCGGTCGGCACCTGGCTCCAGCGGCTCGTTGAGCCAGGCCCACAGCCAGTCCCACAGCGGACGCTCCAGATAGCGCTCGACACGCCGCTGGCCATTGTTGAGGCGCCTGCGCTTGTCGCGCATCAATCGAAACGGGTTGCGCGACAGCCAGCCCGCCTCTACCAGCCAGGCCATCATGCCTTGCAGGATCACCAGGCTCTGGCGCCGACTTGCCGGCGACAGGGGGCCGCGAAACGGCCGCCAGCGAGGATCCTGACGCGGCCTGACCGGGCCTACCCACTGCTCGCGTGGGCGCGGGTCGGCGAGAAAGGCCTCGAACTCATCCAGGTGAGCCCGGGTCATCTGGGCCAGCGAAAGGCGGCGCTCTTCAAGCCACAGCAGCAGCCGCTCGGCCTCGCGGCGGTAGGCGCGCTGGGTCTGCGCGCTGCCGCCGTATTCGGCAAGCCAGTGGGCCACCGCCTGCCAGTCATCTTCCGCCTCGATCAGGGCCTGCGGGGACGACGAAGACGGTAATTCGCCGTCGACCAGGGTGCCTCCCGGCGTGCTGTCGAAGACCGCCCTGCCGTCCTGTGCCTGTATCGGAGGTGTCTTGCTCATATGACCTGCCCATTGGCTTGCGCCATTGCGTGTCCTCGCTTGGCGCGGCTGAATAGATAAAAAGTCCTGCTGACCAGCTGGCCGCTCAAGACACCGATGGCCACATCCGGTTGCGCGCGGCCAATGTGCGAGAACGCGATAGCGCGCAGCCTGGTTGCGCCGGTATCTGAGGGTCTCGGGTATGCTGACGTATGAACGACAGGGAGCCGTCGAGATCGATCATGAGTCACAACCAGCATTTCGTTGCCCGTGGCTTCGGGGACTTCGTTGACCGGGTTGGTGCCACCATCGCGGCACTCAGTGTCATGGGCGGCCTGTTCACGTCTCAGATGCCCGCACTCCTTTCGCTCGCGGGGGTGCTGCTGGGGATTGGCTGTGCAGCTCTCGGAATCACTACTAAGAAGAGGTTTTCCTCTGAGGAGGACGTATGACACCGGATATTCTCGAATCCCTGAAGACGTTCCTGTTCGTGGCTTCGCCGCTGATCATTCTGGCGCTTGGAACGGCAGCTTATGCCAAGTGGCGTGGGCATAACCCTTGATGCCCTGCTGTCAGGGTGGCTTGACCGCTACTCACCTGCCCGCCCTCTCCCGCCCTCGTGCTTCTCTACTTTTGCCGCTCTCTATTCTGGCCCTTCTCTGATCTAGCCATTCTCAGCTCTCGCTTTTCCCCGGCCTGGCCCTTCTCTGCTCTAGCTCTTCTCGAGCCGTTCTCCGCTCTCGCTTTCCCCGGCCTGGCCCTTCTCTGCTCTAGCTCTTCTCGAGCCATTCTCCGCTCTCGCTTTCCCCGGGCTGGCCCTTCTCTGCTCTAGCTCATCTCTTTTCGAACCGTTCTCCGCTCTCGCTTTCCCCGGTCTGGCGCTCCCATGCCCGCGTTCTTTCCTGGTCTCGTTTTTCCCTGCTCTAGCCTAACCCAAGGCCGCCCTGCCGGGCGAGCAAGAAACCATGTAACGCATTGATTTTAAACCATCCATTATCCGAAGAAGAACTTCTCCCTAGACGTCCTCTACGCGCCCTTGTTCGACATCAACGAGAAGGCGCGCCGCTTCTACCGCTGCAACCAACTCGCAGCAGCCCTTCCCGCGCTATACGACGCCAACTTCTCCCATGCATCCGCAACGAGCGCTGGTTGTCTTAGTCTGCCCCTGTAAGTGCGTAAATTCAAGATAAGGCACGTAATCTTGATTTAATGTCGCTTATCATAAATATTGGTACGTATTTACGCTTTATGTAATTACACGTACTATCGCCTTTGCTTAATGGAAATGATGGCTGGCGGCATCAGCCGCCCCCTCACGGAGCAGGCAGGGGTTCGCAGGAATGTGAGCACCGCTCACGTGACGTCACCGCACGGCAGTGCCAACGGGTGTCACAGAAAGCGAACCGGAGCATGGCGAGCGAGGGGGCATTCAGGCATGATCAGCCGCTGGCGGAATCGACCACCGCACAAGGAGAGCTTCATGGCCCGTACCGGGATCACCTACGACGACGTTCAACGAGCGGTGGATACCCTGCTCAAGCAGCAGGAAGCCCCCAGCGTTCAGAAGGTCCGAGAGATACTCGGCACCGGCAGCTTCACCACCATCAGCGAGCATCTGCGCGAATGGCGTTCACGCCGGGAAGAGCGACGAGACGTTCCGCCCCCCCAGGGGATGCCCGTGGAGCTTCAGGGATTGGCCGAAGAGCTCTGGAGCAAGGCCCAGGAGGCGGCGGCGGAAAACCTGGCCCACTATCGCCAGGAGGCCGATCGCAACGTGGAAGGCGCGCTTGAAAAGGTGGCCGCCGCCGATCGTCGCGCCGAGGACGCCGAACAGCGCGAAAGCGCCCTGTCGGCCCATCTGTCATCCATGGAGCAGCGCCTGCAGGAGGCGGCCTCGGAATCGGCAAGGCTGGCGAGCGCCAATCAAGCGCTGGAGCAGCAGCTCATCAAGGAAGGCGAGCGCGCCACCCAGCTCGAAGCGCAGCTTGATCGTCTGCAGCAGGACAAGGAGCGTGAAGGCAGGGAATACCAGCAGGCACTGGATGATCAGCAGAAGCAGCATCGCGAGCGCCTGGCCCAGGAAGAACAGCGCCACGAGGCCGCCGAGGCGCGGCTGATGGCCATGCTGGACGAGGCACGCCAGGAACGACAAAGTGCGGAAAAGGCCCATGCCCAGCGGCTCAAGCAGGCCGATCAGCGCCAGGAGGTGTTGCAGCAGCAGCTTCAGGCACTTCGGGGCGAACTGTCAGAAGAGGAAAAGCGCCACCGCGAGACGCAGATGGAGCGCTCGCGAGCCGAGGAGAACCTGCGCGCTCGAGGCCACGAGGTAGACCTGCTCAACGAGCGTATCGAAGAGCAGAGGCGCCTGCTGGCAAATCAGTCAGAGCGACTCAAGGCGCTCGAGGCCAAGCTTGACGAGAAGATCTGGGCGCTGGCCAGACAACAGCGCGAACGCGCCGATGACAACGAAGGCACATCCAGCGGAAACGCCAAACAACAGACCTCTTCGCCCTAGGGCTGCGCCTCCTGGTATTCAGGCAGCGGCCTGGCCGTGTGATTGCATAGGGTGGCATTCGCACGGCACGCCCGGGATCCAGCGCAACGGCACTGCAAACCACAAGCCCCATTCAGGGCCCAAGCGACGTGCACCGCCTCCTTCAATGCCCGATTTGCGGCGTTGCCAAGGCACAGCTTGCTCGACATGTCGTTTTCCTGCGTAAGCCCTTTCTGAAAACGCCTTTCCCCTGCTGCCCGGGCCCCGTCCCGCCGGTAAGATCCTCCAGATTCGGACTGACGGAATCGTTCAGGGAGGAACCGCCATGCCATCTGCTCCCCATCATTTGCGCTCATCGCTGCGTCTTCCATCGGCGCCCACCGAGTGGGCACGTTTGGCAGGAGGATGCTGAGCATGGACGACCCCTCCTGGTCCTCGTATCGCCCAAGCGACCTGCTCGGTGCCTTTGACGTCACACTGAGTCAGGATCAGCGCCTGCTCAAGTTTCATCTGGCCGGGCAATCGCTGATCCCCCATCGCCTGGTCGGTGAAGAGGCCATTTCGCGCCCCTTCTGCTACACCCTGGACGTGATCTCCCAGCGTGGCGACATCGAACTCAAGTCGCTGATCGCCCAGCCAGCGCTGATCGAGGTCCGCCAGGCCGACGGCGGCTACCGGCCGCTTTCCGGCCTGGTCGATACCGCAGCCCTGCTCGGCGAAGACGGTGGCGTCTACTACTATCAACTGGTGCTGGTGCCCTGGCTGTCGCTGCTGAGCCTCGGTCGCGATAGCCGCATCTTCCAGGACAAGACGGTCATAGAGGTGATCGAGGCGGTGTTCCAGGGCCACGAGATCGCCAAGGGGCGCTACCGCTTTGATCTTCGTCGCGACTACCCCGCGCGCAGCTACTGCGTGCAGTACCGAGAGAGCGACTTCCACTTCGTCAACCGGCTGATGGAACAAGAAGGACTGTTTTTCTATTTCAGCCATGGCGAAGGCGATCACTGCCTGGTGATCACCGACAGCGTAGATACCTGCCCAGCGGTAACCCCCCAGGCCATCCGCTTCCATCGCCAGGCCGCCACTGAGGCCGAGGACGCACTGACCCAGTGGGGTGGGCGCCGTCAACAGCAGCCCACCCGCGTAAGCCTCGCCACCTTCAACTACAAGCAGCCTCGCCACCCCAGCGACATCGCCCAGGACACCATCCGCGACCAGGGCCACCTGCCGGACACCGAGGTCTACGATTATCCAGGCGAGTACTACTACCCGGACCACCGTCGCGGTGAACGACTGGCGGTCAATCGTCTGGAAGCCCTGGAGTCCCGCGCCAAGCGCTTCCATGGCGCCGGTGGCGCCCGCCAGCTTCAGGTAGGCGGCCACTTCACCCTGACCCAGCATGGCCAACATGAGCGCGGCGACGACAGCGAGCGCGAGTTCCTGGTGCTGGGCCTCAGCGTGCATGCCGAGAATGCCCTGCCGGTATCGGCGCATCTGTCGACCCTGCCCGGCAGCTTGCAGGAACAGCTCGATCAGGCGCGTCGCGCCCACGGGCTGGATCTCTCGGATAAAGGCTCCAGCCTCCACCGTGACGATTACCAGCGCGCCGGCACCGGCCACTATCTGGTCGACATCGAGACCCAGCGCCTGTGCCTGCCCTATCGCTCGAGCCTCGACCATCAGCGCCCGGTGATGGGTGGCCCCCAGACCGCCACCGTGGTGGGGCCGGAAGGCGAGGAAATCCACACCGACGGGCTCAACCGGGTCAAGGTGCAGTTTCACTGGGACCGGCTGGGTCACCACGACGCTGGCTCGAGCTGCTGGCTGAGGGTCAGCGAGCCCAACGCCAGCGCCGGCTGGGGCGCGGTCTTTGTCCCGCGCATCGGCCAGGAGGTGATCGTTGACTTCCTCGAGGGCGACCCGGATCGCCCCTTGATCACCGGTCGGGTCTACAACGGCGATGAACGTCCGGAATGGCATTCCAACGGCCTGCTGTCGGGCTTCAAGTCGAAGACCTATCGCGGCGGCAAGTACAACGAGCTGGTGTTCGATGACGCCACCGACCAGGAGCGGGTGCGGCTCAACTCCGAGCACGCCAAGAGCCAGTTGAACCTCGGCTATCTGATCCACCAGCACGGCAATACCCGCGGCGACTTTCGCGGCACCGGCTTCGAGCTGCGCACCGACGCCTACGGCGCCGTGCGCGCCAACCAGGGCCTGTTGGTCAGCAGCTGGGGACAGCTTGGTGCCAACGGTGAGCAGCTCGACATGCGCCCCGCCTGGCGCGAACTACAAAGCGCCTGGCAGCTTGCCGACAGTCTCAGCGACAGCGCTGTCGACCACGACGCCGAGGCGCTTGCCAGCCGCACCGACCTGCACAAGGCCAGCGACGACGCCCAGGGGCGCCACGGTAGTGCCGACTCTGCCACAGCCTTCGACGGCGGCAGTGCGACAACGGCAAGCAAAGGTGGGCGTGGCGAGGCCGCGCGACTCAAGGAGCCCTGGCTGCAATTGGCCTCCCCGGCGGGCATCGCCATCAGCACCCCCCAGTCCACTCACCTGGCCCAAGGCAAGTCACTGAGCGTCACCGCAAGCGAAGACATCAACCTGGCCGCCGGCAAACGCCTGGTCGCCAGCATCGCCGATCGGCTGTCGCTGTTCGTCCAACGCGCCGGGATCAAGCTGTTCGCCGCCCAGGGCAAGGTCGAGGTGCAGGCCCAGAGCGACGAGATGGTGCTGACTGCAGAGAAAAAGCTCAGCATCACCTCCACCGAAGACGCCGTGCACATTGCCGCTGCCGAGGAAGTGCTGCTGACCTGCGGTGGCGGCTATATCCGACTCAAGGGTGGCGACATCGAAATTCACGCCCCCGGCACTATCGACGTCAAGGGCAGCCAGCACCTGTTTGGCGGGCCCACGAGTCTGAGTTATCCGCTGGACAACCTTCCAGAAACCGAACCCTCCAACCTGGATCTTGAACACCTCTATGGCAACGGTCGGCCGGTGCCCGGTGCCCGGCGCCCGCTATCGCGCTTTCCTCGCCGATGGCTCGGTACGCCAAGGGGTGCTGGACGCCGCCGGCAAGGCAACGCTGTCTGGGCTACCTCTGGGGGGAGTCCAGGTCGAGTACTTCCAGGACCCGCGAGAAATCGACAAACGGCCCCAGGCATGGCCCGTCAAGGTGCCGATCAAGCCAACGTACGCCACCACGTCCAGCGACACCCAGACTGCTGTGTCAGGCAGCTCCAGAGATCAAGGATCGCCTCCCCAAGCGCCCAGCCTCCTTCAGTCTCCCGGCTGGACAGGTGGTACGCCTGGAGGAAGGCCAAGCACTTCCGGCGCGGGTCTATCGTCGCCAGGTTGGCCCAAGGGGCCTCCGTTGCCAACCATCCCAGGTGACATCCCGAGCGACCTTGCGGGGCGAGTCGAGCAGCAAGCCAGGGCACAACTCGAAAAGATCGCGCAGGAGAAGCTTCAGGAGCAGCTCCCAGGCCTTGGCAATACCGAGCTGTCATCACCCGGCTGGAAGGGTGACGTCCCCACCAGGCCGACATTCGGCGACCTCAAGGACACCCCCCACGCTCAGGACACCGACCTGACGTCGCCAGGCTGGCCTGGTGGATCACCGAAGAAACGCTCCTGAGTCGACAGGCCAATATCGCCAAGGGGCTCGGTGGGTAGCGGTCAATACCTCACTGAATGCATCAGGGATGGCGCCCTCTTGTGGGGACATAAGGAAGGAAACTTAGCATGGCCGCGAGAACAAGCTGGGGCAACCACGTCATTCCAGGTTTGGACCACGATCCTCTGAAAGAGGCACTCAACCATCGCCGGGTGATCACCGCCGAGCCCTACAGCGAAGGCGAGACCCCGGAAGCCGTGATCATGATGGACGTGGAGGAGGGATCCGTCACGGTACTCGACGTGGTCGTCCAGGCCGCCTACATGCTGCCGGTAGTCGGTAACGTCATGGCCATCGGCGACGTCGCCCGCGACGTGGTTGACCTCGATGGCAACGACGCAGACGGCACGCCGAACTACCAGAACGTCTGGCTCTGGGCGGTGCTGGTGATCGACGCCATCGGTCTGGTGCCCGCCTTTGGCAACGCCTCCCGCCCTATCCGCGTGGGTACCCGTGAGGGCATACAGGCGTTTGCCCGCGGTGAAGGCGTCGACATCGCCGCTCAGATTCTGGTCAACCAGGCCAGCGGTGCGGCGATGGATTTTCTGGCAGAACTCGAATCCAAGCTCGAGGAACAGAAACCGAAGCTGTTGCGCGAAATTGACACCATCGTCGGCAAACTCGCCGAGTTCATCAACAACCCGGTCGATGCCGCCACACAGCTCAAACTGATCGACGAGAACCCCGAGTGGTGGAACCTTCTCGAGAAAGGCAAGCGTGTCGTATTCATTGCCTTTGACCGCCTGCTCGAGGCCTTTGGTGGCGACCGTCAGCGCCTCATCGCCTTTCTCAGCCAGCTCGGCGGGATGGCCAGGTCCATGGTCAACGCCGGGTTCGAGCGCCTGTTGCCGATGATACGCGACCTGGCCCAGGCGACTCGCCGCCGGTCGTCGCAACGTGGGGACGTCAATCACCAGGGCACCGCCGTCACCGGGCAACGTACGGTCCACTACCTGTCGGCAGACAATCGCCAGACCACCCGCCACGAAGCCGAGCCAAGCGCCACTCCGGCAGGCTGCGTGTGCTCGCTGCATCGCCCCACCCCCACCAGTCCCAACCCTGTGGACTATGTGATGGGTGACGAGAACCTGTGGCACACCGACTTCAGCGTACCGGGGTTGATCGACGTCGAATGGACCCGCTACTACCGCTCCAGCATCGACGAACTCGATGACAGCGAGCTGGGCGCCCGCTGGAGCAGCCCGTTCCATACCCGCTTCGAGGCCCTGGGCGAGCAGTTGACCTTTATCGACAGCCTGAACCGCGCCCTGCCCATCGACCCCCTCGAGGTCGGCGGCAGCCGCTTCCTGCCGCGTGAAAGCGTGACCCTGGAACACCCCGACAGCGAGCACTACCGGCTTCACTACCTCGACGGCAGTCAGGAGCTCTACCGCCGCATCGACAAGTCCGGGCGGGGCGAGCGCGTCCACTTCCGCCTGGTCGAGCAGCGCGAGCGCGAGGGCCGCGCCCTGCACCTGAGCTATCGCCAGGGCCGACTGGACCGGCTGACCGACGGCGCCGCCCTGCTGCTGCGCTTTCACTACAGCAGCGCGGGGCTGCTGACCAAGGTGGTGCGCCACTATCCCGGTGCGGGCGTCGGCAAGGACGTCACCAAACACAATGACGAAGCCGCCGAGGCGCACGAACCCGAGGTGCTGGTCCGCTACCAGCACAGCGCCGACGGTGATCTGATCGAAAGTCGTGATATGCGCGGCTACACCCGCGAGTACCGCTACCAGCACCATCTGGTCACCCGCTACACCCACCGCAGTGGCCTGGCGGTGGAGCTCGAGTGGGACTGGCCGGGCAAGGCCGAGGGCGCCCTGCCCGCCGCTCACGACGCGCGCTGCGTACGCAACCGCCTGGAAGACGGCAGCGAGGACACCCGCTTCGAGTACCATCGCGGCCTGTGGTACACCCGCGTCACCGACGCCGACGGCGTGGTGACCTTCTACCGCTACAACGATCACAACCAGATCGAGTCGATCACTCACCCCTTCCACCCGGCGCTGGGCAGCGAGCACTGGCGCTGGGACGAGCACGGCCGGCTGATCCGCCATATCGACGGCGAAGGACGCACCACCCACTATCGCTATGACGACCAGGGTCGGCTGATCGAGACGGTCGACCCCCAGGGCCTGAGCACCCGCATCGACTACGACGACAAGGGCCTGCCGGTGCGCGTCACCGAGCCTGACGGGCGAGAACGCTCGCTGCGCTTCGATGAACGCGGCCTGCCGCTGCAAGAGATCGCCCCGAGCGGGCGTGTCACCACCTTCCGTCACAACGCACGCGGCCTGCCCACGGCGATGACCGACGCCGCCGGCAACACCTACCAGTATCGCTGGAACGACCAGGGTCGGCTGACCAGTGCCAGCGACTGTTCACGCAAGACCACCCAGTTTCGCTACGACCACCGCGGCTGGCTGATCGAGCGCCGTGACGCCGCCGGGCATCGCACCCATTACACCCGCGACGCCACCGGCCTGCTGTTGAGCGTCGAGCACCCCGACGGCGCCATCGAGCACTTCTCCCACGACGGCGAAGGCCGGCTGACCCAGTATCTCGATCCCACCGGGCAGCGCACCCGCTATCGCTACAATGGCAAGGGCCAGCCGATCGAGCGCCGCGACCCCATGGGCCAGCGTTTCGCCTACCACTACGACCGCCTGCTGCGGCTCTCGGCGCTGACCAACCAGAACGGCGACCGCTGGCAGTTCCGCTATGACGGCGGTGGACGACTGATCGAGGACACCGGCTTCGACGGGCGCACCCGCCACTACCGCTACGACGATGGCGGAGCCCTGATCGAGCGTCGCGAAGGCGAGCTGGTCACCACCTTCACCCGCGACGCCATGGGCCGGGTGGTGGAGCGCGAGAGCCAGCGACCGGGCCAGCCCGCGCTGACTACCCGCTACGGCTACGACCCGCTGGGACGCCTGACCCGCGCCGCCAGCCGCCACAGCGAGACGCGCTTTCACTTCGACACCGCCGACAACCTGATCGCCGAGGTGCAGCGTCATCAGCTGCCCAACGGCGGTGACTATTCCAGCGTCACCCGCCACACCCACGACGCCCTGGGCAACCGCGAGACCACCACCCTGCCCGACGGCCAGACCCTGGCCTGGCTGCGCTATGGCTCCGGCCATGTCCACGCCATGACCCTGGACCAGCGCGAGCTGATGGCCTTCGAGCGCGACGACCTGCATCGCGAGGTGCGCCGACACCAGGGCAGCCGCGAGGTCGAATCACGCTTCGACCCGCTGGGACGCCTGCTAGAGCAGCACATCCGCACCCTCGAAGCATCCGTCGAGGACCGCCCCCGACACCCCACCGTCAGGCGCCAGTGGCACTACAGCGCCAACGGCCTGCTCAGCCAGGTGGACGACAACCTGCGTGGCACCACCCGCTACGGCTACGACCCGTTGGGCCGGCTGCGCCAGGCAAGCGCCCCCGGCCTCGAGGAAGTGTTCGCCTTCGACCCGGCCGGCAATCTGGTCGATCCCGTGCCACCACAAACAAGAGGCGAAAAAGGAAACGAAGGTACAACCTCCGACGCCACACGCTGGCGACGCGGGCGCCCCCGCGATCATCTCGACCACGGATCCGAGGAGCGCATTCGCCTCGATTACCCAGGCGCACCGGCCAGCCTGTCGCCGGCCATGGGCAACCTGCTCAAGCGCTACGCCGGCACCCACTACCACTACGACGCCAGCGGCAACCAGACCCGACGCATCGCCGCCAGCGGCGAGACCTGGCACTACCAGTACGACCCCGAACACCGGCTGATCGAGGCCTGCCACTACCCCCATGCACCCGATGACACCCTGCCGCGCATGCGTGCCCGCTACGCCTACGACGGCCTCGGCCGACGGGTATGGAAAGAGGTGAACCGCCAGGGCCAGCCCAGTGAGCTGACGGTGTTCAACTGGGACGGCGACCTGCTGCAGAGCGAAGAGCGCTTTGTCGGTGGCCTGCCGCCGCTGTTTCGCCCCGAACGCCTGGAGCTGGCCCGCGAGAACCCCGAACGGCCTCACTCGCTACCGATCGCCCAGCGCTGCCATCGGCTCGAGTATCCCGGCCTCACCCCCGAACGGCGGGTGGTCTACCTGTTCGAACCCGACAGCTTCGTGCCCGCCGCCAAGCTCGAAAACCGCTTCGAGGCCGTCCACACCCGCAGCGGCACCGGCGCGGTGCTCTATACCGAATACCAGCCAACCGAACCGACGCTCTACAGCATCCACACCGACCACCTCGGCACCCCGATGGAGCTGGCAGAATGCGACGGCAAGCTCGCCTGGGTCGGCCACTACCGCGCCTGGGGCGAGCTCACCAAGGCCAGTGACGGCCACGGCAACCCCAGCACCACCGACAATCCGCTGCGCTTCCAGGGTCAGTACCTGGATGAAGAAACCGGGCTGCACTACAACCGCCATCGGTACTATGATCCAGAGACGGGACGCTTCACCACCCAGGACCCGATAGGACTGGCCGGCGGCGAAAACCTGTACATGTACGCCCCCAATCCGACAGGATGGGTGGATCCGCTGGGGCTGAGTCGGTGTTGTGAGGAATCTCGCGGCAGTAGACCGAGGACAAAAACGGCTAGGATCAAAGATGCTCAGTTGCCAACCTCAGGAAGAATTCGATATGTACCTCCAGAGAGTTGGGATGGTTCAACTCCAATTCCAAGGGGCCCCAACCGAGGCTATCTTGATCGATTTGGGAACGAGTGGACTAAAGGCCCTTCTCGAACAGCCGGAGAGCCCTTTGAATGGGATGTCCAGTTATCAAGAACTGGTCGCGAGCAGATAGGATGGACGACAAGAGACGGAACACACGCTAATGTTTCGCTTGATGGAAAAATTACTCACAGGTGATCCAGTTTTGAAAGGAATAGTCAATCTTCATGTTTTTACTGAGGCTGCAGATGTGGAGCAAGCGCGTGCAGCAGGTGATATTCTACTCCAGAAACTAGAGGCGTATGAAGAAATAGAGTTGTGTCGACTAAAAAGGTATTGGAAGATTCCAGAATATTATGAATTCTCGATAGAAATCGGCAGTCCAATTATATCGAAAAACACACCCCAAGAAATATCCAAAATTTTAGGTGGGAGGTGGAAGAAAGCTGGAGATAGCTTGATTCTATACCAAACAAAGGGAAAGCCATTTCCCATGCCAAATATAAAATGGGCCAGCTTAGAGTACATAGATTTATGATTTTACATGTACGCTCCGAATCCGACAGGATGGGTGGATCCGCTGGGGTTGAGTGGGTATTGTGCAAATGTGAATGCTCAGGCAGCTTTAAGAGCTAAGCTATCAGGACTACAAAAAGCACAGCAAAATGCCGCTACAACTCGCACTCTCCCTGATGGAAGAGTACGCTACTACACTCAAGAAGTTCCTGCGCGTACAGAGGGTCCGACTAAGGGGCATTTTTTGTAACAGAGTATAATCAAAATTCTGGTTCGGTGAGGCAATGGATGGAAGGTCTTGATCAGTCTGGATCAGTAATTCGGGTACACCCGAAGAGCATTAATGGGAAGACGTTAGACTCCCAAAGCTCCCAACACTCCCCCCCCCGACCGGCTACGAACTTAAGAACTGGAGCAGAAATGAGTGATTCCCACATTGCGAAGGAGCTCAAAAAAGTATGCCCTGGAAAATACGATGCACATGCTATATCTAGAGCTTCATTTATCATACACCAACAAAGTGATATTTATATATCCTCAAAAACAGAGAACATACTTCTCACATTGATGGCAATGGATATGGGCGAAGAGTTTGAGTTAAGCGAGCAGGAATTCTGTGACCTACTATCCGAGTTGCCAGAAAGTTAGGGATCTGCGAAGTTGGATGTGAATTGTATCACAGAGAGCATCTGTGACATCATGATGTCTCCACCGGCCAACGCACCCGCTATCATCGCACCCGATATCATCCTGGCGCACCGGCTAGCCTGTCGCCGGCCATGGGTAACCTGCTCAAGCGCTACGCCGGCACCCACAACCACTATGACGCCAGCAGCAACCTGACCCGACGCATCGCCCCCAGTGGTGAGACCTGGCACTAGCAGTACGACCCCGAACACTGGCTGATCGAGGCCTGTCACTACACCCATGCACCCGCCGCGGGCGATGACACCCTGCCGCGCATGCAAGGACCAGCCCATCGAACGCCGTGCCCCCATGGTCCAGCTCTTATTATTTATATTCAAGCCTACCAGTGCGACCGCCTGCTGCGGCTCTCGGCGCTAACCAACCAGAACAGCGACCGCCGGCAGTTCCGCTATGACTTCGGTGGATGGCTGTTCGCAGACACCGGCTCGACAGGGGGTGCCTATCGCTCCCCAACCAGTCTCGCGCGCCCCTACCCCTAATGGTTTACCCAAACACCACAACGCCGCTCCATGGAGCGGCGTTGTTGATTCACCTTTGATCCTGAGGGCGGAACCTCAGTGCGCCAGTCGGCGCGGTTGAACGTCAACGGTAGTAGGCGTTGGTGGTGTCGGTGTGGTCGGTGACGTCGCGGATGCCGGCGAGTTCCGGGATGCGCTCCATCAGCGTCTTCTCGACGCCTTCCTTGAGGGTCAGGTCCACCGCGGCGCAGCCCTGACAGCCGCCGCCGAAGGCCAGCACCGCCACCTGGTCGTCGGTCAGCTGCATCAGCTTGATCTCGCCACCGTGGGCCGCCAGGCCCGGGTTGATCTCGCTGTAGAGGATGTAGTTGATGCGATCCTCGAGCGGGCTGTCGGCGTTGACCTTGGGCATCTTGGCGTTGGGCGCTTTGATGGTCAGCTGGCCGCCCATGCGGTCGGCGTTGAAGTCGACCACCGCCTCTTCCAGGAACGGAATGCTGTTGGCGTCGAGATAGACGGCGATCTTGGAAAGCTCCAGGCGCTCGTCGCTGGGCTCTTCCTCGCCCGGCCGGCAGTACGCCAGGCAGGTCTCGGCGTAGGGCGTGCCCGGCTGGGTGATGAAGATCCGCACCGCGATACCTTCGACGTTCTGCTTCTCGAGCAGCTCCGCCAGGTAGTCCTGTGCGCTGTCGGTGATCTGGATATTCTCGCTCATGGGTCTCTCGCTAGTTCGCCCCGCCTGACAGCGGGCGCTGTGGCCCCGCGGGTTTGGTCAGGACCATGGTAAGCGACACCTGCGTCAGACTCAATCCCGAGTATTTTACTCGGATTTTGGTTTCCGCCTTCGCAGGTACGCTGCCCCTGCCGCCAGGCCCGGTGCTTTGGTACCATATGGCCCCTTCGACCGACTCCCGAGACATCGCCGTGTATTCCGGCATGCACATGGGGGTCCTGCCGCGTGGACACAAGCGCTGGCCCATAAAAATTTATCGTTCGTCGACCTGACAAGCGTCTAGCTGGAGACACACCCGCCCATGGCCGTAGCAGCACCGACCCCTCAGACAGCCCGCCTCATCGATAGCCTGAAAGACCGCATTCTGATGCTGGATGGCGGCATGGGCACGATGTTGCAGAATGCGGCCTTGAGCGAGGAAGACTTCCGCGGCGAGCGCTTCAAGGACTGGCCGTCGGACCTCAAGGGCAACAACGATCTGCTGGCCCTGACCTGCCCGGATCTGGTGGCGCGCATCCATCGCGACTATCTGCTGGCGGGTGCCGACATCCTCGAGACCAATACCTTCAACTCGACTCGCCTGTCCCAGTCGGACTACGGCATGGAGGAGCTGGTCCCGGAGCTCAATCGCGAAGCCGCTCGGCTGGCCCGCCAGGTGTGCGACGACGTCGGCGAAGAGACCGGGGTGCCCCGCTACGTGGCCGGGGTGCTTGGCCCTACCTCGCGCACCGCCTCGCTGTCGCCGGACGTCAATGACCCAGCCAAGCGCAACGTGACCTTCGATGCCCTGCGTGACAACTACCGCGAGGCAGCCCTGGCACTGATCGAAGGCGGCTCCGATCTGATCATGATCGAGACCATCTTCGACACCCTGAACGCCAAGGCGGCGATCTACGCCCTCGAAGAGATCTTCGACGAGACCGGCGAGCGCCTGCCGGTAATGATCTCGGGCACCATTACCGACGCCTCCGGGCGCACCCTGTCGGGCCAGACCACCGAGGCCTTCTGGAATTCGGTGCGCCACGCCCAGCCGCTGACCGTGGGCCTCAACTGTGCCCTCGGCGCAGAGGAGCTGCGCCCCTACGTCGAGGAGCTGTCGACCAAGGCCGACACCTTCGTCTCGGCTCACCCCAACGCGGGTCTGCCCAACGAGTTTGGCGAGTACGACCAGACCCCCGAGGAGATGGCCGAGATCGTCGCCGAGTTCGCGCGCAGTGGCCTGGTCAACATCATCGGTGGCTGCTGTGGCTCCACCCCCGAGCATATCGCCGCCATCCACCGCGCGATCAAGGACCTGCCCCCGCGCCAGATTCCAGACCGCAGCAGAGCCTGCCGTCTGTCTGGCCTGGAGCCATTCAACATCGAGCACGATTCGCTGTTCGTCAACGTCGGGGAACGTACCAACGTCACAGGCTCTGCTCGCTTCAAGCGACTGATCAAGGAAGAGGACTACACCACCGCCCTGGAGGTGGCGCTCGAGCAGGTCGAGAACGGCGCCCAGGTGATCGACATCAACATGGACGAGGGGATGCTCGAGTCCCAGGAAGCCATGGTGCGCTTTCTCAATCTGATCGCCGGTGAGCCGGACATCGCGCGGGTGCCGATCATGGTCGACTCCTCCAAGTGGGAGATCATCGAGGCCGGCCTCAAGTGCATCCAGGGCAAGGCGGTGGTCAACTCGATCTCGCTCAAGGAAGGCGAAGAGGCCTTCCGCCACCAGGCCACCGAGTGCCGCCGTCATGGCGCCGCCGTGGTGGTGATGGCCTTCGACGAGTCCGGCCAGGCGGACACCTTCGCGCGCAAGACCGAAATCTGCCAACGCGCCTACCGGGTGCTGGTGGACGATATCGGCTTCCCCGCCGAAGACATCATCTTCGACCCCAACATCTTTGCCATCGCCACCGGCATCGACGAGCACAACAACTACGCGGTGGACTTCATCGAGGCCACCCGCTGGATTCGCGAACACCTGCCCCACGCCATGGTGTCGGGTGGCGTTTCCAACGTGTCCTTCTCGTTTCGCGGCAACAATCCGGTGCGCGAGGCGATCCACTCGGTATTTCTCTACCACGCGATTCGCGCAGGGCTCACCATGGGCATCGTCAACGCCGGCCAGCTGGCGGTCTATGACGACCTGCCGGAAGAACTGCGCGAAGCCGTCGAGGATGTGGTGCTCAATCGCCGTGATGACAGCACCGAGCGGCTACTCGATATCGCCGACAAGTACAAGGGCGACGGCTCCGGCGGTGAGAAGAAGGAGGACCTCGAGTGGCGTAGCTGGGAGGTCGAGAAGCGCATCGAGCATGCTCTGGTCAAGGGCATCACCGCCTACATCGAGGATGACACCGAACTGGCCCGCCAGCGCGCGACCCGCCCCATCGAGGTGATCGAGGGGCCGCTGATGGACGGCATGAACGTGGTCGGCGACCTGTTCGGTGCCGGCAAGATGTTCCTGCCCCAGGTGGTCAAGTCGGCGCGGGTGATGAAGCAGGCGGTGGCCTACCTGATCCCCTACATCGAGGCGGAAAAGAGCGAAGACACCCAGGCCAAGGGCAAGATCGTCATGGCCACGGTCAAGGGCGACGTCCACGACATCGGCAAGAACATCGTCGGCGTGGTGCTCCAGTGCAACAACTACGAGGTGATCGACCTCGGCGTGATGGTGCCCGCCGACAAGATCCTCAAGACCGCCCGGGAAGAGAACGCCGACATCATCGGCCTGTCGGGACTGATCACCCCCTCGCTTGACGAGATGGTCCATGTAGCCAAGGAGATGCAGCGCCAGGGCTTCGAGCTGCCGCTGCTGATCGGCGGCGCCACCACCTCCAAGGCGCACACCGCGGTCAAGATCGAACCCCAGTACGAGCAGCCGGTGATCTATGTGACCGACGCCTCACGTGCCGTGGGCGTGGCCGGCAAGCTGCTGTCACCGGGGCTGAAAGAGGCCTACGTCAACGAGATTCGAGACGAGTACGTCAAGGTCCGCGAGCGCAACGCCAAGCGCCGCCCCAAGGCCGCCGACCTGTCCTACGCCGATGCCCGGGCGCGCAAGCCGGCGCTGGACTGGCAGGGGTATACCCCGCCGGCGCCGACCTTTACCGGTCTCAAGGTGTTCGAGGACTACGACCTCAACGAACTGGTCGATCGTATCGACTGGACGCCCTTCTTCATGAGCTGGGAGCTGGTCGGCAAGTATCCGAAGATCCTCGACGACAAGGTGGTCGGCGAAGCCGCAAGCCAACTGTTCGACGAGGCCCAGGTGATGCTGCGCAAGTTGATCGACGAACGCCTGATCCAGGCGCGCGGGGTCATTGGCCTGTGGCCCGCCAACAGCGTCGATGACGACGTCATCGAAGTCTATTCCGACGAGACCCGCGGCGAGGTGATCGAGCGTCTGCACCATATTCGCCAGCAGACCACCAAGAACCGAGAGGGAGTCTGCTACAGCCTGGCCGACTTCATCGCCCCGAAGGACAGCGGCAAGCCGGACTGGATCGGTGGCTTCGCGGTCACCGCCGGTCACGGCGTCGAGGAGCTGTCTGCGGCCTACAAGGCCAAGGGCGACGACTACAACGCCATCATGGTGCAGGCGCTGGCCGATCGCCTGGCCGAGGCCTTCGCCGAACTGATCCATGAACGGGTGCGCAAGGAGTTCTGGGCCTACGTACCCGAGGAACAGCTCGACAACGAGGCGTTGATTGCCGAGAAGTACCAGGGCATCCGCCCTGCCCCCGGCTACCCCGCCTGCCCTGACCACACCGAGAAGGCGACGCTGTTCCGCATGCTCGACGCCGAGGCCAGCACCGGACTCGAACTGACCGAGAGCTTTGCCATGTGGCCGGCGGCGGCGGTGTCCGGCTGGTACTTCTCCCACCCGCAGTCGAAGTACTTTGCCACCGGCAAGATTACCCGGGATCAGGTCGAGGCCCTGGCCAGTCGCAAGGGCATGGAGCTGGACGTCATGGAACGCTGGCTGTCGCCGGTACTGTCCTACGACGCCTGATGCGTTCCCTGCAACAACAGGCCCTGCTGCCCGACCTGACGCGCTGGCGTCTGATCCTGCGCCTGGCGCTGCCGATCATGGCCGGCATGTTGAGCCAGAGCCTGATGAACCTGGTCGATGCCGCCCTGGTGGGCCGGCTCGGCGAGACCGAGCTGGCCGCCGCCGGCATCGGCGGCTACGCCATGTTCATGGTCACCGCCTGCCTGTTCGGGCTGTCGTCGGGGGTTCAGGCCCAGGTAGCGCGGCGCCATGGCGAACGCCATCAGACGCCCGTTGCCTCGGCGGCCGCCGACCTTGGCGTTGAGCTGCGCCACGATCCACGCGGGGAGCCGCTGGCGGCGGGACTTACCCTGGCCGTCATGATCGGCCTGCCGTTGATGGTTCTGTGTCTGTGGCAGGCCGGTCCGATCATGGCCTGGCTCAACGACGATCCGCGGGTGACGTCGATGGCGGTGGACTACTTTCGCTGCCGTCTGATCGCGCTGCTGCCGGTGGCGATGATCTTCTGCTACCGAGGCTACTGGAACGGCATCCAGCAGACCGGCCTGTACCTGCGGATCATGCTGGTAATGCATCTGGTCAACCTGCTGGCCAGCATCGGCCTGATCTTCGGCTACTGGGGCCTGCCCGCCATGGGCGTCAGCGGTGCCGGGCTCGGCAGCAGCCTGTCGCTGTTTGCCGGTGTCGCCATCTGGGCCTGGTTGAGCCATACGCCTGGCCATCGCGGCACTCGTCACAGGCCGTGTCATTCGCCTTGGCGACTCGGCGGCAGCACCATGGCCACCACCCTGAAGCTGGCCACGCCGCACTCCTTTCAGCAGCTCTGGTTCGCCGCCGGCTACGCCGTGCTGTTCTGGATCCTCGGCCAGGTCGACACCGCCAGCGTGGCGGTGGGCCATGTGCTGGTCAACTTATCGCTGTTGCTGATTCTGCCCGGCGTGGGCCTCGGCATGGCAGCGATGAGCCTGGTCGGCGAGGCGCTGGGGCGCGAGTCGCCGGAAAGAGCCCACCGCTGGGGCTGGGAGGTGGTGCACATGGCCTGGTTGCTGCTCGCTGCCCTGTCCCTGCCCATGGCGTTGATGCCGGAAGCCGTGCTGGGCCTGTTTCTGCATGACCCCGAACTGATCGCCCTGGGCGTCGATCCGCTGCGCCTGACCGCGCTGATGATCGTGCTCGACGCCGCCGCCCTGGTGTTCACCCAGGCGTTGCTCGGCGCCGGCGCCAACCGTACGGTGATGCAACTGACCTTGACCGGTCAGTGGCTGGTCTTCCTGCCGCTGGCCTGGTGGTTCGGCGTGCATGAAGGCTTCGGCCTGGCCGGCATCTGGTGGTGTCAGCTAGGCTACCGCGCGCTCAACTCGCTGTGCTTTGCGGTGATCTGGCAACGCCGCCGCTGGCAGAGCCTGAAGGTGTAGCGCCCCGCACGACGCCTATCAACACCTTTTAATTACCTTTTGCACCCAAACCATGACTATTTATTCTTTTATAGCATAATGGCGTGCAGGTAGAGTAACCCGCAACGTCCCGTCATTCCCTGGCTGCAGGAACGCGCTGAATGTATCGCTACGACAACCATGATCAGACCCTGGTCGACGAACGCGTCGCACAGTTCCGCGACCAGATGCGTCGCTACCTCGAAGGCAAGATCAGCGAGGAAGAATTCCTCCCGATCCGGGTGCAGAACGGTCTGTACGTACAGCGTTACGCGCCCATGCTTCGCATCGCCATCCCCTATGGCATGCTGGCCTCCTACCAGCTGCGCAAGCTCGGTGAGCTGGCCGCCCGATATGATCGCGGCTACGGCCACTTCACCACCCGTACCAACCTTCAGCTGAACTGGCCGAAGCTCGAGGACGTGCCCGAAATGCTGGCACAGCTCGCCAGCGTGCAGATGCACTCGATCCAGACCAGCGGCAACGATATCCGCAACACCACCACCGACCAGTTCGCCGGCATCGCTGCCGATGAAGAAGTGGATCCGCGTCCCTGGTGTGAGCTGATTCGTCAGTGGTCGACCTTCCACCCGGAGTTCTACTACCTGCCGCGCAAGTTCAAGATCGCCGTGACCGGCGCCGCCGAGGATCGTGCCGCCATTCAGGTCCACGACATCGGTCTGCGTCTGTGGCGCAACGACGCCGGCGACGTCCGCGTGAAGGTGCTGGTCGGTGGCGGTCTCGGCCGTACTCCGATGATCGGCGAGACCATCTGCGAGGACCTGCCCTGGCAGCACCTGCTGACCTACCTCGAGGCAGTGCTGCGGGTCTACAACCAGTTCGGTCGCCGCGACAACAAGTTCAAGGCGCGCATCAAGATCCTGACCAAGGCACTCGGCATCGACGAGATGCGTCGGCGCGTCGAGGAAGAATGGGCCCACCTCAAGGACGGCGCCCAGACCCTCAATCAGCAGGCCATCGACGACATGGCGGCGCACTTCGTCGATCCGCCCCGTCGCAAGGTGGATGACGCCGCCATCGAGGCCTTCGAGGCGTTGCGTCGGGACAACCGGGCCTTCGCCCGCTTCGTCACCAACAACGTCACCGACCACAAGGTGCCGGGCTACAAGGCCGTCACCCTGTCACTCAAGCGCAGTGGTCACTCGCCGGGTGACGTCACCTCCGAGCAGATGGCCCAGATCGCCGACCTGGCCGATGAATACAGCTTCGGCGAGCTGCGGGTGACCCACGAGCAGAATCTGGTGCTGTCCGACGTGGCCGTCGACCGCATCGAGGAACTGTGGCACAAGCTCGAGGAGCTGCGCCTGGCCAACCCCACCGTGGGCACCCTGGCGGACCTTATCTGCTGCCCTGGCGGCGACTACTGCGCCCTGGCCAACGCCAAGTCCATTCCGGTGGCCCAGGCGATCCAGGAGCGCTTCGACAGCCTCGACTTCCTCTACGACCTTGGCCCGCTGGATCTCAACATTTCCGGCTGCATGAACGCCTGCGGTCATCACCACGTCGGCCACATCGGCATTCTCGGCGTGGACAAGAAAGGCGAGGAGTATTACCAGATATCCCTCGGCGGCAGTCAGGGCAACGAATCCTCGCTGGGCAAGATCCTCGGCCCCTCCTTCTTCCGCGAAGATGTGCCGGAGGTCATCGACAAGGTGCTGCAGGTGTATGTTGGCGCCCGCGAAGCCGACGAAACCTTCATCGACACCTATCGCCGCATCGGTCTGAAACCCTTCAAGGAGCACGTTTATGCCTGAGCAGACGCCGCAACGCCCGCTGATCAAGGAACGCCGCCTGGTGGAAGACGCCTGGGTGCTCCAGTCTGACGTCGATGACGAGGGTGCAACCCCCGTTAACCCCATGACCATCGTCCGCCTGGACGTCTGGCTGGCCGCCGAGCGTCGCGACGACCTGGCGCCCTGGCTGCCCAGCGACACCCAGCTCGATGAGGACACCGTCGCCGCACTCAGAGACGCGCCGCTGATCGCCATCGACTTTCCCAAGTTTACCGACGGCCGCGGCTATTCGCTGGCCCGGGTACTCAGGGAGCGTCACGGTTTCAAGGGCGAGATCCGTGCCGTGGGCGACGTGCTGATCGACCAGTTGTCCTATATGGCACGCTGTGGCTTCGACGCCTTTTCGCTGCGCGAAGACCAGGTCGTGGAAGACGCCCTGGCCTCGCTCACGGTGTTCTCGCGCCACTACCAGGTGTCCGTCGACAACCCGGAGCCGATGTTCCTGCGCCGTCAGCGCGAGGCGCGTGAACGCCAGCGGGAAACCGCCGTCGCCTGACCCTATCCGGGTTGCACAGCTTGCCTGGTTCGATCGACCTCCTGCCAGGCAAGCAGGAAGCATCACCATCAACAATGCCGCGATCTCCGGCGCCGTCGCCTCAGTGGTGACAGGCTGGCGCCAGCAGGAATCGCGGCATTGTCGTGTCTGGTGGAAGGGGCACCAGCAGATGGGATATCGATGCGCCGCGTTTCATGCCAGTCCATGCCCATCAATGCACAATATGTAAGCCAGCAATCCTGAAAGACGAGCCAATCTCATCTTTTTCTCAGGCATTGGAGGTAGCTCGCCACTGGCCGCCGAACCAGTTGGCGTAGTGATCTATGCTGAACAAGCGCCGCTGCTCGAACGCGCAACAGATGATGATCACGCACCCCAGACCTTGTTAAGGCTCCTTATGTCCAGCGAAGTGCCATCCCCCCTGGCGGCCTTTCAGCGTCACTCGACGATGGTGGTTGCACCAGAGTTACGCTTTGACTATTGGCGCAGCCTGCATTCCGACATACAGCTCGAGCTTCCCCAAGGCCGGCGCGCTGACGACTATCGAGCCTGCGTGATCAGTGCTTCAAGCGCTGGTGGTGCCGTCCTTGGCTGGTGTACCAACGACGACACCGCTGCTCACTTTGCCCAGGACAATGGCAACTGTGTGCTGGTCAGTCTGACGCTTGCCGGGGAGGCGCGCCTGCGGCAAGGCCCTGACCGACGACTTCGTGTCACCAGCCAGAGCGGCCTGGTGGTGCTGGATAGCTGCCAGCCACTTTCCAGCCTCGCCATACAGCATTCAATGCTGTACCTGATGATTCCTCGGGATCAGGTCCACGCCAAGGCGCCCGGTGCGCTTACGCTGGCCGGGTCGAGCCCTTTCTCCCTGCCCGACAACGCCATGACACGCATGCTCACGGCCCATCTGCTGGGTGTCATCAAGGAGCGAGAGGCCCTCGCTGGGGAGGCTCTGGAGTGCGCGCTAGATACCGCCTGCGACATGAGCCTGGTGGCGCTGGCACAGTTGAAAGGGCCGCTGTCGCTCGAGTGGGAGGCGACCCAGCGCGAAAGCCTGATGAATGCCGCCTGTCGTTATATCGAACTGCACGCCGGTGAGCCTCGGTTGAACGTCGACAGCATCGCTCACGCCTTGGGCTGCTCCCGTGCCGGGCTCTACCGCGCCTTTGCGGCCCATCCAGAGAGCGTGGCCGAGACCCTCAGGCGAACCCGGCTGGAACAGGCAAGGGCCAGGCTCAAGACTCGCCATCCGCCCAGCATCGATCAGCTTTCGTACCACTGTGGCTACCTTAACGCGGCCAGCTTCACCCGTGCCTTCAAGCGTCAATACGGTGCCAGCCCCCAGGACTGGCACCGAGAGTGGTGCGAGCGTCAGTTGCTGCTCTGATGTCTGGCGACATCAATGTCCGTGTCTGGCGTCTCCGCCCCCGATGCCAGAGGTCGACTAGCCAAGCTCTTCGAGCAGATGGGCCCGGGCATCCTCCAGAGGCTCGATGACGTGAAGCATGTAGAAAGACAGCAGCAAGGCCCGCTCTTGCTCGTCAAGCGGTCGAGAGCTCCCCTGGTCGCCCAGCGCCAGTCGCTGCTGACACCTTGTCGCCGTTTCACTCGCCTGCTCGACAAGTGCCATGGCGCGATTACGCAGACGATCCAGTTTTTGCTGGTCTTGATCTGTGAATACTGGGCCGAAGTCCTGAATCCGCCGGTTCGCCCGGTCCAGCCGGCGCAGCAATGGCATCAGCTCATCACAGTGCCAGTAGCGGTGCCCCAAGGTAGGTATCGAGTGATGCTTGAACCACTGCCAGTGGTCGTGAAGTTCCGCGATGATCATGTAGCCCCCTGCCAACTGAATGACGTCGTAAGGCCACTGCACCGGCAGTGGATGACTCATCAAGTCGCTCCCCACCTTGCCGTGACCCTGCCAGCGCATTGCTTGCCACTATCGCGCTATAGGAACCCTAGTCGCGGCAGCCAGTGCAGACTGTTCCAACTTGATGCCGATTGTCTCGATGGCGTCCTTGGCGAGGCCACGCAAGCGATCCGGCGCCATCTGCAGGATGGCGCCGGGTGGAAAGGAAGTAACAAGAGGATCGATGCAGGAAAGCGGCCGGGAAGCCGCAACAGGCTTCGCCAGGTCTATCCGCGACGCTTCTGCTGGCGTTCACGGTTCGCCGCGCGGGCACGCTCGCTCTTCCTGAGCATCACCCAGGTGGCGCCGAGTCCACCGTCAGCCTCCTGAGCAGACACGAACGCCTGGACCTCGTCGAGGGCGGGTAGCCACTTGGCCAGACAGGAGCGCAGCACATTGGCGGCGCCATCGATCTCGCGGCTGCGTCCATGGACGATCAACACCGAGCGCAGATCGGCCGCGTAGGCGTCGCGGATGAACTGGGGCAGACTCCCCCGGCATTCATGCAACGGGCGCCGCAGCAGGTGAAGACTGGCCTGCACCGGATAGCCGCCCTGCCGCAGGCGCTCGACCACCCCGGTCTGAATGCCATCGCGGCGGTATTCCAGCGGATCGAAGGGAGGCACCAGATCGACGAAGTCGTCACTGAGACCATCAAGCCCGTCGTCTCCACTCAGGGCATGACGACGCCTGGCCAGCTGTGATTCGGTTGGCGCGCCTCGGCGACGGCCGGCATCGGCACGATTGTTGGCCTGGCGCAGTGGTTGGACGTCCCCCATCATGGCCTTGAAGTCCACATCATCATGGGCACCATCAAAAGACTCGGCGCGGAGAAATTCGCTCATGGGGCACCTCCTCGTCTTGGCGGGAATCTTTATCCTAGCAAGGCCGGGACCGCCGCCGATAGAGGGAAAGGATAGAAGGAATGGCTAGCGGGAATGAATAGCGGGCGACCTCGGTTCGACAAGCCGGCCGCCTGGTGAGAGGCTAGTCAAGCGAGACACGCCACCTTTCGATTTCCGGCACACACCGCTCATTTGTCACTGGTCCCCATGAACACCCTGACGCTCTGGCTTGCCCGCCTGCTCTGTCTTGTTGGCGCACTGATCATCGGCCTTTATGGCTGGTTCTGGTACACCTACCAGAGCCCCTATGGCTATACACCTCCGGCTGCCATGGAGCAGTCCGCTGACGGCCCCCACCCAGTCTTTGTCTACGGCACCCTGCGCTCCCCATGGGTGCGCTGGCTGGTGACCGGAGAAAGACTCGAGTCGACGCCCGCACTGCTCCCGGGGTATCGCCGAGAGGGGCTCGACCTGGAGGTCGATCGTGACGACCAGGTGGCCGGACAGCTACTGGCGGTGGATAGCGAGACCCTGGCCGAACTGGACCGCTACGAGCGTCTGGGCGTGCGCTACGAGCGCGTCAGGCTAACCCTCGCTCGCGGCGCTGAGGTCTGGGCCTATCGCCTTCTCGAGCAATGACCTGTCTTGGCGGCGCGTCGTTGTGGCCGGTCGCGCCGGCGATCTACAATAGCCGCCGATTCCCACTCGACCGGAGCTGTCATGGCTGCACTCACGCTATTGCATAACCCTCGCTGTTCGAAGTCCCGCGAAGCCCTTGCCCTGCTGGAGCAGGCCGGCGCCGAGGTCCAGGTCCGCCGCTACCTCGACGATCCCCTGGACGGTGAGGAATTGCGTGGCCTGATCGCCCGGCTGGACGGCAAGCTCAGCGACCTGGTGCGCGCCAACGAGACCGAATGGAAGAGTCTGGGCGCCGACCGTGAGGATGAATCCCAGGTGGTGGCTGCCATCCTGGCCCATCCTCGAATCCTCCAGCGCCCGATTCTCGACAACGGCGAGCGAGCGGTAATCGGCCGCCCGCCCGAGGCCATCACGTCACTGCTGGAGAGTTGAGGCCAGCCAGCCTCTTCGCCCGTTGCCTCGGGCTTTCGTCAACCCATAGGCTCTTGCCATAAGGAAAGTGCATGTCGGATCTGCCCTACGTTCTGGTCCTCTACTACTCCCGCCAGGGCGCCACCCGGGCGCTGGCCGAGCGCATCGCCGCCGGTGTCGAGTCTGTCGCCGGCGTCGATGCTCGCCTGCGTACCGTGGCTCCGGTGTCACCGACCTGTGAAGCGGTGGACCCGGAAATTCCCGCCGAAGGCGCTATCTACGCTGACCTCGACGATCTTCGCAACGCCAGTGGCCTGGCGCTCGGCAGCCCCACACGCTTCGGCAACATGGCGGCTCCTCTCAAGCACTTTCTCGACGGCACCAGCGAGCTGTGGCTGTCAGGAGCGCTGATCGACAAGCCCGCCACCGCCTTCACCTCCACCTCGAGCCTGCACGGCGGCCAGGAGACGACGCTGGTAACGATGCTGATGCCGCTGCTCCACCATGGCATGGTCTACGCCGGGCTGCCCTACAGCGAGACGGCCCTGACCCGCACCCAGGGCGGAGGCACCCCCTACGGCGTCAGCCACCTGGCTGGCGTTCGCAGCGATCGCCCGCTGGATGAACACGAGCGTGAGCTGGCCTTCGCCCAGGGCGCGCGCCTGGCGCGGCTGACGCTCGCTCTGGCTGACGCCCGCAAGGGGGCCTCATGAGAGCCTGGCTTGAGGGGGTAGAACAGCGCCGCGGGCTTGACCGCCTGACCCGGCAGTCGCGCCAGCTGGTGCTGGTCGGCTTTGGCCTGCTGCTGGCAATGATGGTGTACCGCGGTATCGCGGTGGAAGCCGACGGCAATCGTTTCGGCCCGATGATCGCCTTTGTGCTGCCTCTTGTGCTGTTTCTGCCATCCATCCTGACCCGCCGTCCACGGGGCCATGCCTGGCTGGCCTTCGTCAGTCTGCTCTACTTCGCCCAGGGGGTGATGATCGCCACCCTGCCGGGACTCGGTCTGCGTGGCGTGGCAGAGGCACTGGTGGCGCTGGTGCTGTTTACCGGCTGCATGGGCTACGCACGCTTTCGCTCTCGTCAGATGCGACAGCACCAGGGCAATTCATAGCTCTTGTTCAGCCCGACCGTCATGCCCTTCTGGCGGCAGCCGCTCTCCTTGCTATCTTGAGGATGTCGTTGCATTCGCGACGCCATCCTCGACAACGCCCGGCCCATGTCGCCAGGCAAGGAGTAAGGACAATGACCGTGACCCCGTTGCATGCCCTCGTGACCGGACTTGGACTAACGTTGGCCAGCGCCTGTGCACTCGCCGAGGAACTCCCCGATGCCAGCGTCGAGATCGAAGACGCCATCGAATACCGTCAGGACGCGCTGGGCGTGATGGCCTGGCAGATCGGCCCGCTGGGCGCGATGGCCCAGGGCAAGCGCGACTTCGACGCCGAACTGTTTCTCGAGAAGGCGCGTCGCCTCGCCGCCGTGGCGCCGCTACCCTGGGAAGGTTTCGTCAAGGGCTCACTGCAGGGAGACGACCATGGCGTCGAGACCGATGCCCTGGCGGACATCGCCGATGACTACGAAGACTTCGACCAGCGCTACCACACCCTGATCGAGGAAACCGCAAAACTCGCCGAGATGGCCGACGGTGGTGACCAGGACGCGCTGTTCAAGCAGGTGGCCACCGTCGGCAATACCTGCAAGGGGTGTCACGACAACTTCCGCGCCGAGTGAGCCTTCGGCGTTTCACAAGCGCCCCCACAGCCACATCACACACCCCGTACTGAACAGGGCCAGCAGCGCCGCTCGCACCATCAGGGCCGAGCGGCCAGGCTCTACCCCCTTGCCGCTGCTTCCACGTTGCCCTTGCTGGTGATCTGACGCCCGATCTGACTCTTGATCTGACTGTTGCTCTGGTTGCTGGTGGGTCTCTGCGTCCGTCTCGGCCCAGTGCGCACCCCGCGGCAGCGTCTTGCGGCCGCTGAACATGGCGCCTACCAGTCGCTCGCCGAGGCAGCGATGGGCCACCAGTGCCCCCAGGTGAAGCACGATCAGCGCCAGCAGCACATTCGCGTTGAGGTGATGAATCCACAGAGCCGTGTCGCTGACGGCTGCTGGCACCAGGGTATGCAGCGGCGCCTCGAAGAAGATGTCATCGGTGACAAAGAGCCCCGTCAGTGCCTGAATCGTCAGGCTCGTCAGCATCGCCAGCACCGCCCATCCCCCCAGCGGATTGTGACCGGCAAAGATATCGGCACGTCGCTTCATCAGGTCTCTGGCATAAGACAGCGTTACCGAGGGAGATCGCAACCAGGAGCCGATGCGCGCGTGGTGATCGCCGACCAGCGCCCACCCCCAGCGAAACAGCAAAAGCCCAAGCGCTATCAGCCCAGCCCTGGCGTGCACGTTTTGCGGAAAGTCGAACAGGTCGGTCTCCACCTTCATGGTCAGAAATGAGAGTACAACGCAGGCCACCAGTCCCCAGTGAAATAGCCGGATGACCAGGCTCCAGACACGCCGGCTACGCCCTGATGGCCTGTGCTCGGCGGCTGACGTTGACTCGATAGATGGCATGGTCGCTCCCCCTCGCTGATAAAGGCACAACGCCTGGCGCCAGTGACGATATACTCAAGATAGCCACTTCCTGTGGTGGCGCCTTGCCAAAGCGGTACTTGCTAAAGCTGTAGCAGCTGACATTCATCATGACTCGCGACGATGACGGTGGTGTTCCCGGCGACGCGGGGCGACATCTCGGACACAAGGTGCGATGATTTATCAATTGGACGACGGTACCCGTAGTGGCCGTCCTTTTTTTGTCTGATTCCACCGGAGATACCGATGACCCGTGATATTGCGGACATTCGACGTGACTATGAAGGCGGCAGCCTGGACGAAGGCCAGGTACCCAAGGATCCCTTCACCATGTTCGATGAGTGGTTCGCCCTGGCCCTGGATACCGATCCCCAGGATGCCAATGCCATGACCCTGTCGACCGTGGACAGCCAGGGCCTGCCCCACGCGCGGGTGGTGCTGCTCAAGGGGTTCGATCAAAACGGGATGGTCTTCTACACCAACTATCACAGCCACAAGGGTAGCGAACTGGCCAACGTCCCCCATGCGGCCCTGACCTTCTGGTGGCCCAAGCTGGCGCGCCAGGTGCGCATCGAGGGACGCACCGAGCAGGTCGCCGAGCAGGAGTCGGACGAGTATTTTGCAAGCCGTCCCCGCGGCAGCCAGCTCGGGGCCTGGATCGCCACCCAGAGCGTGGTCATCCCCGATCGCGACTGGATCGAGCAGCGCCAGCGGCGCTTCGAGAAGGCCTACGAAGGCCAGGATATCCCGCGCCCGGTGCACTGGGGCGGCTACCGCGTCGTCCCCGAAATGATCGAGTTCTGGCAAGGACAGCCCAGTCGCCTGCATGACCGGGTTCGCTACGGCCGCCGCGATGGCCACTGGGAAGTGGTGCGGCTGGCACCCTGAACGAATCATCCGACCGGCTCCCGCCTTGCAAGCACAGGCGGGAGGCCAGGCCGGCGGTCGTGGAATCGAACCGACCTGCTACTCCATCGGCCGTTCCAGGCGGTGGCGCTGCCAATCGTTGCCCGGCTCGTTGAGGCGCAGCACCGCGTCCACCACCTGCTCCTCCATGTTGAAGCTTTGTCGGAACCCGAGGTGCTTCATCAGTGCGCGCATGGGGTGGTTGTCGATCATGATCTTGCCGACCATTTCCAGGGTGCCGACCCCCTTGCAGTAGCGGATCATCTTTTCCATCAGACGACTGCCGATACCGAGCCCCTGAAGGTCATCGCGGATGATGATCGAAAACTCGGTTCGGATATTGTCGGGATCGTTCCAGACCCGAACCACCCCCAGCATCTCCTTGCTGCCGTCTTCGCAAAGGCGCTCGGCGATAAACGCCATCTGTCGGTCGTAGTTGATATGGGCCAGGCGCGACAAATCGCCCTGGCTTAAATCGGTCTTGTTGTGGAAGTAGCGAAAGCGGATGCTCTCCTCGGACAACTGCCCGTGGAAGTCGGTAATCAGAGGGGCATCTTCAGCCCGAATGGGCCTGAACTCGACGTCCCAGCCGTTTCTGAGCTTGACCCACTCCCTCAGTTCTTCGGGATAGGGCATGATCGCGAAGCGCGCCGGAGAACCGAGGTCCATGGCGAAGTCCACCGCCACCATGCCGTCTCGATTGAGCAGTAGCGGGTTGATCTCGAGACCACGCAGCCGAGGCAGGTCGGTGGCCATCTGCGACAGGGTCACCAGTAGTTGGCACAGCCTTTGTTCATCGCGCTCTGGATCACTCGAGTGCTCACGAATCAGCCGCGCGGCGTGGGTACGAGACACCATGTCCGCGGCCAGCGTCATGTTCAAGGGCGGCAGAGAGACCTGTCGATCCGCCAGAATATTGACCTTGTAGCCGCCGATGCCGAATAGAATCAGTGGTCCGAAGACCGGGTCCCGGGTGATGCCCGCACACAGCTGCATCGAATGCTTGCCCCGTTGCATGGGCTGGAGGCAGAACTCTCGCACGCGAAAGCCGGGAAATTTCTCTGAGACCTTCTCGCTGAGGCGATCCACCGCCTCGGCCACGTCGCCGGGTCTGGCCAGATCCTGGACCAGCCCCGCCGACAGCTTGTGAGGATGTCGCCGGTAACGAAATGGCCGACTGTTGCCGTCGTGCACGATCTTGATCGCGAAGGGTCCCGTCAGCTCCCGGGCGGCCTCCTCGGCGGCCTGGGCACTGTCGGGATAGCGACTCTCCGCCACCGGCAGGCCGTAGGCCTTGAGCACCTGGGCGGTCTCGCTATGGGTCAGGCTCTCGCGACCATCGGCGAGCACCTCGTCGATCAGCCGGTGGCAACGCTCTCGCACCTCGGCAGAGGTCGAAAACGGCAGGCTCGGGGGCGTCTGCTGCAATAGCGACTGGACCCGCTGATAGTCGACCATGTGCATGAAGGCCTTCACCGCCTTCTCCGGCGACAGATAGGTGGGCACACCCGCTTCGTGACACAGGTGACGAGCGCCGATCGCCTGTTCGAAGCCCATCCAACTGGTCAACAAGTTACGCCGAAAGCGCTTGCGTTCACGGATCAGCGCCTCGGCGGTCGCCTTCGAAGGCGCCAGACGTGTCGGAGCATGGACCACCAGCACGGCGTCCACATTGGGGTCGGCGGCGACGATCTCCAACGCTGCGACGAAGCGTTCCGGGGTGGCGTAGCCCCCGAGATCCACCGGGTTTTCGCCGGGCTTGCTGATATCGAGGTCTCGCTCGCGCAGCGACGCCTGGGTAGCCTCCTCGAATTCGGCCAGACGACCTCCGGCGTTGATCAACTTGTCGATGGCCAGCATGGCCGGTCCCAGCCCGTTGGATACGATCGCCAGACGGTCGCCCTTGAGTGGGCGCATCCGTGACAGTGTCTCCAGTGCGTCATACAGCTCATCAGAATCGTTGACCCTTACCACGCCCGCACGCGCGAAGGCGGCATCGAAGACCCGATCACGGTGGGTGACGCCTGGTGTCGGTGGCAGGCCGCTGAGGTCGGCTTGGCTGGTCCTGCCACTCTTGATTGCCAGTACCAGCCGATTGCGCGACGCATCACGTACGGCGGTCATGAAGTGCTGGGCGTCGTGGACCCGTTCAAGGTGCAACAGGATCGCCTGGGTAGGCGAGTTCTGATTGATGTAGTCGATCAGGTCGGGAAGCATGACATCGACGCTTTCCCCCAGCGTCAGCAGGTGAGAAAAGCCGATCCCGCGCCCGGCCGCCCAGTCGATCATGGCGTTGGCCAGCATGCCCGACTGCCCCAGATACGCCACCTTGCCTCTGGGCACCGTATGACTGGAGTAGGACGCATTGAGCCGTCGTCCCGGCACGATCAAGCCCATGCACTCCGGCCCCAGTATTCGGATGCCGGAGGACCGGGCCGCATCGAGCATGCGCTGGCGGATCGACGACTTGCCGCCTTCGTCCTGTTCGAGCTGACTGCCACCGGACAGTACCAGGGCCGCGCGCACCCCGCGTTCACCCAGCCGGCTCAACAGTTTCGGCAGGGTCGAGACCGGCGAACACAGGATCGCCAGGTCCACCACCTCGGGAAGTTGAGAGGTGCGAGCGACGCACTCGACCCCGTGGACGCTGGCGTACCCCTTGGGGTTGACCGCCCACAGCTTGCCGCCGTAGCCGCCGTCAAGCAGATTGCGAATGACCTGCCCACCCGTGGACTCTGGCTTCTCGGAGGCACCCACCACGGCGATCGAGGCGGGATCGAAAAAGCGACGAAGAAACTGGGTGCTCACAGGTGGTCTCCTCAGGCGACGGGTAGCCGACACCCTGGCGGCGAATTGTGCGGACTTGCGCACTTGAACGTTATGGAAATAGTGCCGGAGTGTGGCGCTACCCCACAACCACGTCCAGCGCTAGCTTGACCAGGAACAAGGCATCCTTGGCATCACGCTTCGACCATTTGCCACTGTCTCGGGGTTCGTATTACTCCTAAGGTGGCGCCAGACCAGTCGGAGATATCGATGATCACAGCCTTTCTCAGTCACCCGTACTGCCAGCGTCATGACATGGGGCCGGATCATCCCGAGAGTCCCTTGAGACTCGATGCCATCAGGGCGCAACTGATGCGCTCTGGCGTGCTGCAACACGCGATGCAGGCAGACGCTCGGGAGGCCACTGAAGAGCATTTGCAGCGCGTGCATCCCGAGGCGCACCTCGCTCGGCTGGAGCAGGCTTCGCCCCAGGAGGGGCACGCCTCGATCGACGCCGATACCCTGATGAACAGCGACAGCCTGCAGGCCGCACGTCTGGCCGCCGGCGCCGTGGTCAAGGGGGTCGATCAGGTGTTCCGCGGTCAGGCCGACAATGTCTTCTGTGCGGTCAGGCCTCCCGGTCACCACGCCGAGGCCCAGGAGGCCATGGGCTTCTGCTTCTACAACAATGTTGCCGTCGGCGCGGCCCACGCCCGCGCCGTCCACGGAGCGCGGCGCATCGCCATCCTCGACTTCGATGTCCACCAGTGCAACGGCACCATCGACATCTTCAAGAATGACCCCGAGGTGATGGTCTGCACCAGCTTCCAGTATCCCTTCTACCCCTGGCGCTATCTGGATACCCCTTACCCCAACGTGGTCCACACGCCGCTGCCCGCCGGCACCGAAAGCGCTGGTTTTCGCGCGGCCATCGAGCGTGACTGGTGGCCCGCTCTTGAAGACTTCGGCCCTGAGCTGATACTGGTCTCGGCGGGCTTCGACGCCCATCGCGACGACCCCATGGCAGAGTTGTGTCTCGCCGACGAGGACTACCACTGGATCACCCAGGGTATCCTCGATATTGCCCGGCGACATGCCGAGGGCCGCGTCGTCTCGGTGCTGGAAGGGGGCTATGACCTGGCGGCGCTGGGACGTTCGGTGGAAGCCCATCTGCGGGCCCTGCTGGGGTTGGCCTACCAGCCCTGACGACGGCGACTGGAGCCGTCTTGGCGAATCGCCTTTCACCTGGTGGCTTGGCTCACCCCTTGCCCTTGCTTTGCCTTGTCCTTGCTTTGCCCTGCCCCTGCCATCGGCCTGTGTTTCCCGATGCCGGGAAACATGTCCGGGAAATATCGACGCGCCGAACCGCCTCATGGTGGACTCGGCCGCCAGGCTGTCAGCAAACTCCAATAGCGGGCCGGGGCAGATAGCTCAGATAGAAAACCCGGGTCGAAGGCCCGCTGAGACACAGGCAGGGAGTGGCGACGCTGTGGTAGCCTAGAGGAAACCTGGTTTCCTATTGTGAACACAACATGGCGCAACACACCGATCAGGAGGCGGCACTCAAGATCGCCTCCGGCCGCAAGGCCTTCGTCGAACCCCTTCGTCTGGGGGAGCGACTCAAGGAGATTCGTCTGGCCAACCAGTGGACCCTGGAGGACGTCAGCCAGAAGACCGGTCTCGCGCGCTCGACCCTGTCGAAGATCGAGAACGATCAGATCTCGCCGACCTTTACCGCCGTTCAGAAGCTGATCGGCGGCCTCGACATCGACCTGCCCCAACTGCTGTCACCGCCCAGGCAGCAGACCCGCACCATGGGCAGGCGAGACATGACGCGCCGCGGCGAAGGCCAGCGCCACCCTACCCCAACCTACGAACACGAGCTGCTCAGCTGTGAGCTGGCGCAAAAGCGCATGATCCCGTTCAAGACCATCGTGCGCGCCAGACACTTCGAGGAATTTTCCGAGTGGGTGCGCCATGATGGCGAGGAATTCCTGATGGTGCTGGACGGCGAGATTCTGCTGTACTCGGAATTCTACGAGCCGCTGCGCCTGGTTGCAGGCGACAGCATCTACTTCGACAGCGACATGGGTCACGCGCTGGTTTCGGTGAGTGAAGAGGACGCCACCGTACTGTCGGTCTGTACCCGTCGCGAGAACACCTGAGCGACAACGTCTGGGAAGCCCCCGATGGCGCCTAGTCTTTCGTCTGCCGGCGCTTGATATCTCCGGGACGCCGGGCCGGCTGTGCGTCGAAGTCGAAGCGCTCGCGCCCATGGACAATCTGGAGCCTGCGCCCCTTGGCCCGAGCGATCAGCAGCACGCCGAAGCGCCGGGCTAGCTCCACGCCCTTCTGGGTAACGCCTGAGCGCGACACCAGCACCGAGATACCCATCTGGGCCACCTTGAGCACCATCTCAGACGTCAGCCGTCCGGTGGTATAGAAGATGTCCGCCTGGCCGAGCGGAAGGTCGTCGAGCCACTCTCGGCCAGCCAGGGTGTCCACCGCATTATGCCGGCCCACGTCTTCGACAAAGTCGAGCACCTCGGTCTGGCGACATAACGCACAGCCATGGACCGCCCCCGCGCTGCGGTAGGTCTCGTTGTAGTCTACCAGGTTGTCGAGCAGCCGATAGATCACCGACTGACTCACCCTGGCCTGGGAAAGCCGGGTCTGTGGCACCGCATCGAGCAGGCGGCCGAATACCGTGCCCTGGCCGCAGCCGGTGGTAACGGTGCGCTGGCCTAGCCGTTGCTCCAGATCCTCCGGCGAATGGCGAGTGACAACCGCCGCAGCCTCGACTTCCCAGTCGACCATCACCGCCTCGAGGTCTTTGCGCTGCGTAATCAACCCCTGATTGCGCAAATAGCCCACCACCAACGCCTCCGGGTCCGCTCCCAGCGACATCAGGGTGACGATTTCCCGCCGGTTGAGGTAGACCGTCAGCGAGCGCTCCGCGGCGATAGCCTGACGGTGCGATTCGCCGAACTCATCGATGACGTCGATCTCGATGGTGGGCGGCAACAGGGCGTGACTACGTTGTATGGTCGACATCTCGATCCCCGATAAACATTTCCGATAGGCCTTTCCGATCGACCTTCCCATCGGACAATAAGCGCTGAGGTGGCCGGATAACGTCGAATTGACGGCGTGATGCGGAAACTGCTTTGCTAATACTGCTTGCTGACACGAGTCGGCCGATAAAAGCAGTCGGAACCACGGATCAGGTTCGACGGCATGACTGACCGCATCCTGCCATTGCCAAGGACATTACGCCATGACGAGGCTAGCCAATCGCCGGCCACTCAGTGTGACGATCACGCCACAGGACAAGGTAATCAAGGGCTTTCGCCAGCGCAGCTGGGCAGTCGAGCGTCTGGAGCCTGGCGATCAGGGGCCCAGCGTCGTGACGCTGGTGCTCAGCCTGACCGAGCGGGCGGCTTATCGGTTCAACCTTCAGGCCGCTGCCCCACGTCTGTTTATCCGCGCCGGACACAGCGACGGAGAGCCCCATGTCGATGCCATCACCGCAAGTCAGGACGTCGCGGCCAATTGGATGGACGGAGAACACCGCGTGCTCGCCACAGAGATGCCACTGGCGATCCAGGCCTGGATAGAGGCCTATCTGGTGGCCCATGGCGAGGCGCCGATCGAGGGGCGCAAGAAAAAGCGCAAGGGTGCCGGACGTGCCCGGGAGAACACCCCATGAGTCGCCTGTCACAGTGGTCCCGCAGAAAGCTCAAGGACCCGTCGGTTGTTGACGGCACACCCCCTGACGCCACCGCCGCCAGTGATGCTGCTCTCGACACGCAGGGAGCCCCCGCCGCCCCAATTGCCAGCAGCGATGCCAAACCGTGCCACTCCGAGGTCGATACCGCTGCCGCGCCCGAGCACGATGCGCACGACGGCGCACCACCCGCGGACGCGACCTCTGATGCGGACGTCGAGCTACCGCCTCCCGAGTCGCTGGCGCCCGGCAGCGATATTCGGGCATACCTCGCCTCGGGCGTGGACCGGGCGCTCAAGAAACGCGCCCTGCGCCAGCTGTTTCGCGGTGAACGCTACAACCTGCGCGACGGGCTGGATGACTATGATGATGACTTTCGCGCCAAGCTGACCCCCTTGCCCAGCGAGACCGCCCAGCGCCTGCGCCGGTGGTGGGATAACGTCGATGACGAGGAGGCCGCGGAAGATAGCGTCGCCGACTCTGCGGGCGAAACGCCAGACGCTCTTTCAGACACCCCGCCAGACGCTCTGCCAGACACCCCGCCAGGGCACAGCGATCAGGGAGACGGCGCTAGCGACGAGGACGTCGCCGATACCACCACGACGCCATCACCGTCACCGGACGACGCCACAACGTCGGAGGCCATGACACAAGCTGGCGAACGAGGTGTCAGCCACACCTCCGCATCCGCCAAGGCAGGCCGCGCAGCGCCAGCCGCTGGCCGGGCGCTGGCTGCCAGCGAGGAAGATCCCGAGGGGCCTGGTCCCACCTCGTCATAGCGGTGCTTACCGCCTTCGACCAAGGAGTGTTGGCGCATTTGATGTACAGCGCTCACACTTGGGGATGACACATAAGAAAAAATTCATAACGAACACAAAGTTTTCGACCGTGAGTCAGCATGAACCAGAAAATCGCAACCGTGCCGGTGGACACCGAGGTCAACCGGCAGGCCCGTGAGCGAGCCCTTGGCGCCGTCTCCTGGCCGCTCAATCTCGTCGCAGCAACGGTGGGTTACCAAAGCCATGGCCATCTACTGGCGATTGGCGACAGCGCGTCCCTGCTGGAAGTGCTGGAAGTGCTGGAGCGTGCACGAGGGCTTGAACAAGGGCTTGCCAGTATCACGCTGGTGGTGACCGATGTGCCGGATGATGCTCTGTTGCAGCGTGCCGAGGCTGCCGATGTGCAGCTCCAGCCGCTACTCGCCTCCCAACTCGGACGGCTGCACCTGGAAGGCTACCTTGGCCACTTCAGCGCCTGGCTCGACGGCCATGAGGGCCCCATCGAGCTTGCCCGGGCACTGCTGGGCCGAGAACACCATGACCTGGTGCTGGATCTGACACCGACACCGCGCCTGCCCCTGGAACTGCCACCTCCCGGCTATTTTCATGCCCCGGTCGCCGGTGAAGCGCGCACGACACTGATCGACGGCCTCGGCGACTATATCGGTGAATTCGAAAAGCCCCGCTACTTCGAGGTCCACGCCGATCGCTGCGCCCACTCCACTCGTGGCTTCGGTGGCTGTACCCGCTGTCTGGAAGTGTGTCCCGCCGACGCCATCAAGAGCGTCCCCGGACGCATCGATGCCCGCATCGAGATCGATCCCTACCTGTGTCAGGGGGTCGGTAGCTGTACCAGCGCCTGCCCCACCGGGGCCATCGAATTCCGCCAACCGCATAGCCTGCGTCAGCAGGACACCCTGCTCGCCTGGCTCGACCACTACCACGCGGCCGGCGGCCAGTCGGCGGTGCTGCGCTTCGTTCAGGCCGATCACGCCCAGCACCTGCAACCCGACGCGGCCGGCCACGTCATCGATGTGGCGCTGGAAGATCTGGGTTCTGCCGGCGTCGACCATTGGCTGTCGGCCATTGCCGCCGGCGCCTGCGAAGTGCGCATCCAGGCCTACTCCGACATGCCGGACAGGCTGGTCGCTCACCTGGAGGATCAGCTGGCCCAGGGCAGAGCGATCCTCGAGGCGCTGGGGCAGGATCCCGGCCGACTGCAGTGGTTCAGCGACGAGGAGCAGGAAAGCTCGCTCGCCCTGCCTCGCCATGCGGGTCTGACGCCCCGGCTGCGCTCCCTGGAACAGGCTCAAGCGTTCGGGAGCGACAAGGACACCCCGTCGGCCACGGTACAAATGGCCGGCGGACGACCCGGCAATACAGGGGCAACAGATGGCGCAGAAGCGCCCGGCAAGCGCGAGCGTCTCACCCTGGTACTGGACCATCTGGCCGCCACTGGCCATGTCGACGGCGAGCGGCACCCGATGCCTCCGGGCAGCCCATTCGGGGGCATCGAGGTCAATGCCGATGCCTGCACTCTGTGCATGGGCTGTGTTGCCAGCTGCCCGACCGGCGCGCTCGGCGCCGGAGGCGACACCCCGCGCCTCGACTTTCGCGAAGCAGACTGCGTCCAGTGCGGCCTGTGCAGCAAGAGCTGTCCAGAATCCGCCATCCGCCTGTCTCCCGGCTTCCTTGCCAGCGCGGAACGCAGCCAGTGGCGAGTGTGCCACGAAGACGCACCCTTTCACTGCATCGTCTGTGGCAGCGCCTTCGCCAACGCCCGCACCATCGCCGCCATCCAGCAGAAGCTGGCCAACCATGCGTACTTCAGTGGTGACCAGGCACGTCGGCTGGAAATGTGTCAGGACTGCCGGGTCAAGGACGTATGGCACGAGATGGCGACCAATCCGGAGGCCCAGGTCAAGCTATGACCACGCACGACATTCCTGACTCCCGCACCGAAGAAGCCGAACTGCGGGCCGACATCTACGCCCTGCTGGCGGCACTGCTGCGCGAGCCCCCCAGCGAAGCCCTTCGCCAGTGGCTTGCCGGCCTCGAGGGAGAGCCGGACGACATTCGTCTGAGCCAGGCCTGGAGCCGGCTGGCCGCCGCCGCTGCCGACAGCGACGTCGAACGCCTGGAGCGTGCCCACTTTCGTCATCTGATCGGGGTCATCCAGGGCGACGTGCTGCCCTACGCCTCCTACTACCGCGAGGGCGGCCTGATGGAAGCATCACTGGTCGCACTGCGCCGAGATCTCAAGACGCTGGGCATCCAGCGCTCTGGCGACGTCTCGGAGCCGGAGGATCATCTGGCGGCAATGTGCGAGGTCATGGCGATGCTGATCGGCCAGAACGATCAGCGAGCCGGCAGCTTCTTCCATCGCCACCTGGCACCCTGGGCCAGCCGCTGCATGCACGACCTAGCCCGTGTCGACACCCCCTTCTATGCGGCGCTGGGTGAACTGGCGACGCTGTTTTTCCAGCGCGAGAGCGCCATCCTGATCGACAACACTACCCTTGGAACCCCTGTGCCCGGCACCAGTGTCCACGAGGACCGAGGCCAGGCCCTTGGAGCAGGAGAATGAGCATGAGCACAACGCCCAACACTCAACGCCGTCGTCTTCTCAAGGCCCTGGGAGGCGGCACCGTGGCCGCCGGTGCCGCGGTGGTGGTCGGCCAGGCCTCGGTTGCTGTGGCGCGCGATGACAGCGCCACGACCGCCACCGAGAAAGCCGATGACAGCGCCGGTTACCGCGAGACAGAACACGTACGTGCCTACTACGCATCCCTGCGCGACTGACAACAAGGAGAGCCTGCCATGCGACTGACACGTACCTCCACCACACCCAAGGTCTCCGGTCTCGGCATTTCCCGGCGCCAGTTCCTCAAGCGCAGTGGCGCAGCGACCAGCGGTGTCGCCGGTCTTGGACTGTTCGGCTCACCGATGATGCAACGCGCCGAGGCGGTCGAGAAGACGCCCTACAGCGATGCTCCGGTGGAAACCCGCCGCACCATCTGCTCCCACTGTTCGGTGGGCTGTGGCGTCTACGCCGAGGTCCAGGAAGGGGTCTGGACCCACCAGGAACCGGCCTTCGATCACCCGATCAATCGCGGTGCCCACTGCGCCAAGGGCGCTTCACTACGCCAGCACGGTCACTCCACCCGCCGCCTCAAGTACCCGATGAAGCTGGTCGGGGGCGAGTGGCAACGTCTGTCCTGGGACCAGGCCATCGACGAAATCGGTGCCAAGGTGCTGGAACTGACCGAGCAGCATGGCCCGGATAGCGTCTACTGGCTCGGCTCGGCCAAGTTCAGCAACGAACAGGCCTACCTGATGCGCAAGTTCGCGGCGCTGGCCGGGACCAACAATACCGACCACCAGGCGCGCATCTGCCACTCCACCACCGTGGCGGGCGTCGCCAATACCTGGGGCTACGGAGCGATGACCAACTCGCTCAACGACCTCCAGAACAGCCGCTCGATCATGTTCATCGGCTCCAACCCCAGCGAAGCGCACCCGGTGGCGATGCAGCACATCCTGCTGGCCAAGGAGCGCAGCCAGGCCGAAATCATCGTCGTCGATCCGCGCTTCACCCGCACGGCGGCCAAGGCCGACCACTACGTGCGGATCCGGCCGGGTTCCGACGTGGCCTTCATCTGGGGCCTGCTCTGGCACATCTTCGAGAACGGCTGGGAAGACCAGCAGTACATCGACCAGCGCGTCTACGCCATGGACGAGGTCCGCAACGAGGTCGCCAACTTCCCGCCGAGTGAAGTGGAGCGCATCACCGGGGTGCCGGAAGCCGCCATGTACGATACCGCCAGGCGGCTGGCGGAAAACCGTCCCGGCTGCATCGTCTGGTGCATGGGTGGCACCCAGCACACCACCGGCAACAACAACACCCGTGCCTACTGCATCCTCGAACTGGCGCTGGGCAATATCGGCAAGTCTGGCGGCGGCGCCAACATCTTCCGGGGGCACGACAATGTCCAGGGGGCGACCGATCTCGGCCTGATGTCGCATTCGCTACCCGGCTATTACGGTCTGTCGGAAGCCGCCTGGAAGCACTGGGCGCAGATCTGGGACCTCGATTACGAATGGCTAAAGAGCCGCTTCGATCAGACCGAGTACGCCGACGGCTACCCCATGCACTCCAGCGGCATCACGGTATCGCGCTGGATCGATGGCGTCCTCGAGGAAGACCAGGACATCTCCCAGCGCACCAGCCTGAAGGCGATGTTCTACTGGGGCCACGCGGTCAACTCCCAGACCCGCGGCACCGAAATGCAGAAAGCCATGCAGAAGCTCGAGATGATGGTCATCGTCGACCCCTATCCCACCGTCGCCGGGGTCATGCACGATCGCAGCGATGGCGTCTATCTTCTGCCGGCGGCCACCCAGTTCGAGACCTACGGCAGCGTCACCGCCACCAATCGCTCTCTGCAGTGGCGTGACCGGGTGGTGGAGCCGGCCTTCGAGGCCAAGCCCGACCACACCATCATGTACCTGCTGAGCCAGCGCCTCGGATTTGCCGACGAGCTGTTCAAGAACATTCAGATCAACGGCGAGGAGCCGCTGATCGAGGACATTACCCGGGAGTTCAACCGCGGCATGTGGACCGTAGGTTACACCGGGCAGAGCCCCGAGCGGCTCAAGACCCACCAGCAGAACTGGCATACCTTCAGCTTCCGCGATCTGCGTGCCGAAGGCGGCCCGGCAGATGGCGATTACTACGGCCTGCCATGGCCCTGCTGGGGTACCGCGGAGCTCAATCACCCCGGCACCCCCATTCTGTACGACACCAGCAAACCGGTGTCCCAGGGCGGCCTGACCTTCCGTGCGCGTTTTGGCATCGAGCACGAAGGCACCCCGATTCTCGCCGACAACTCGTTCAGCGCCGGTTCCGACCTCGAGGACGGCTACCCCGAGTTCAGCGCCCAGATGCTCAAGGACCTGGGCTGGTGGGACGAGCTGACCGACGAAGAAAAGGCCGCGGCGGAAGGCAAGAACTGGAAGACCGACCTGTCCGGCGGCATCCAGCGCGTTGCCATCGCCCATGAATGCTCACCTTTCGGCAACGCCAAGGCGCGCTGCAACGTCTGGACCTTCCCCGACCCGATTCCCAAGCACCGCGAGCCGCTCTATACCTCACGCCGGGATCTGGTCGAGGACTACCCCACCTGGGATGACGTCGCCTCGCACTACCGCCTGCCGACGCTGTACCAGAGCATTCAGCAGAATGATGCCAGCAAGAAGTACCCGATCATCATGACTTCTGGCCGCCTGGTCGAGTACGAAGGCGGCGGCGAGGAAACGCGCTCCATGTCCTGGCTGGCCGAGCTGCAGCAGGAGATGTTCGTCGAGATCAACCCTGCCCTGGCCAACGACCTGGGGGTCAAGGACGGCAACATGGTGTGGGTGGAAGGCGCCGAAGGCGGCCGTATCAAGGTCAAGGCCATGGTGACGCCTCGGGTAGCGCGGGAAGTGGTGTTCATGCCCTTCCACTTCGGCGGCATGTTCCAGGGCGAAAGCCTGGCCGATCGCTATCCGGATGGCACCACGCCCTACGTGATCGGTGAGGCGGTCAACACCGCCACCACCTACGGCTACGACTCGGTGACCCAGATGCAGGAAACCAAGTGCACCCTGTGTCGCATCGAACTCGCCAGCTAGACACCGACGTCACCGAACCAACAGGAGTTTCGACATGGCCCAGATGAAATTCATGTGTGACGCCGAGCGCTGCATCGAGTGCAATGGTTGCGTCACCGCCTGCAAGAACGCCAACGAGGTCGAGTGGGGCATCCAGCGCCGCCGGGTGGTCACCCTGAATGATGGCGAGCCGTCCGAGGTGTCCATCTCGGTGGCCTGCATGCACTGCGATGACGCACCCTGCATGGCGGTCTGCCCCACCGACTGCTTCTACAAGACAGACGACGGCATCGTGCTGCACGACAAGGATCTGTGCATCGGCTGCGGTTACTGCCTGTACGCCTGCCCCTTCGGCGCGCCGCAGTTCCCCCAGCAGGACGCCTTCGGCGAGCGCGGCAAGATGGACAAGTGCACCTTCTGCGCCGGTGGCCCCGCCGACAGCCCCGAAGAAGAGTACGAGAAGTACGGCGCCAACCGCATCGCCGAGGGCAAGCTGCCGCTGTGCGCCGAAATGTGCTCGACCAAGGCGCTGCTGGCAGGCGATGCCCAGACCGTTGCCGACATCTTCCGCGAGCGGGTGGTGCGCCGTGGTCACAAGGATGGCGCCTGGTCGGATATCGGCAATGGCTCGCCCTCGGCGATCGACGCCATGGCCTACGACGCCACACGTAACCAGTGAGGAGGCCCCATGAACCTTCGTGATGCCTTGCCTCGACCGGGTGGAGCCCTGGGGCTGGTGCTGCCGGCACTGCTGCTGCTGTTGCTGGCCTGCGCCGCTCCCGCCATGGGTGCCGACCCCAATGCCGAGATCGCCACCGCCGTACCCAGCGCCGACGCCGACACCTGGCGCCAGGTGAAGGATGGCGAGTCCTTTATCGATACCCGCCACGATTCGACCTACAGCCTGATCAACCAGAGCGGCGAGAGCTGGCGCCAATGGCGCAACAAGTGGGTCTCGCCCTTCGGGCTGATCGCCGTGGGCGGCATGCTGGCGATGATCACCATCTTCTATCTGATCGTCGGCCGCAGCCGCCTCGATGAGCCACGCACCGGGCGTAAGCTGTTGCGCTGGTCGGTACTCAGCCGGGCGCTGCACTGGACCCTGGCGACGCTGTTCATCATCCTGGCGCTGACGGGCCTCAACATTCTCTACGGCAAGTTCGTGTTCAAGCCAGTGTTTGGCGACGCCTTCTGGGCTGCGATGATCAGCGGCACAAAGTTCCTGCACAACTACATCGGTCCGTTCTTCGGTCTGCTGCTGATCTTCGTGCTGTTGCGCTTTCTCAAGCACAACTGGATCAAGGCCCACGATATCGAGTGGTTCAAGCAAGGCGGCGGCATGGTCGGCGACAAGCATCCAGACGCCGGCTTTGCCAACGGTGGCGAGAAGGCCTGGTTCTGGCTGTTGGCCACGGCCGGCATGGTTGTCTTCGTCAGCGGCCTGGTACTGGACTTCCCGAACTTCGACCAGAGCCGGGACACCATGCAGTGGGCCAACATCATCCATGCGGTGGGTGCCCTCGCGCTTACCGCCGTCTCCTTCGGTCACATCTATATCGGCACCCTGGGGACCGAGGGTGCGCTCGAGGGCATGACCACCGGCTACGTCGACGAAAGCTGGGCCAAGCAGCACCACAACCTGTGGTACGAAGAGGTCAAGGATCAGGCCGAGGCCCCGGCTGACGTCGAGGCAACGGACGATACCAAACCGGAATCTCCCAGCCCCTCCTGAGCGCAGCCCCACCCACGGTGACCGCTATCCCTCTCGCCGCCCCGGGCTCACTCGGGGCGGCATTCTTTTGCCGCTGTTCTTGTGACGGTCTTGCGTTACCATCGTGGGACAGTCGCCCGACTGATCGTTTTCTGTTACTGGAGTCCCCCATGCAGCACCTCGATGAGGCCACTCGCACCGAACTCGAGGCGGCCGCCTTCCGCCGCCTGCTTCGCCACCTTGACGACAACAAGGATGTGCAGAACATCGATTTGATGATTCTGGCGGACTTCTGCCGCAACTGCCTGTCCAAGTGGCTGGTCGCCGCCGCCGAAGAGCGCGGTGAGACGCTCGACTACGAAAGCGCCCGTGAACACGTCTACGGCATGCCCTACAGCGAATGGAAGGACATGTATCAGGCCAAGGCCACCCCAGAACAGATGGCGGCCTTCGAGGCTCGCCAGCAGGCCAAGCAGCAGCGTACCGGTGACAAGGAGTGACGCCAGTGAGTCAGGACACCATGATCGGGTTGAAGGTGGCGGTGCTGACCGTCTCCGACACCCGCACCGAAGACACCGATCGCAGCGGTCAGGCGCTGGTGCAGCGGCTCGAGGCCGCCGGCCACCAGCTCGCCGACAAGCAGATCGTGATCGATGACATCTATCGTATCCGTGCGGTGGTGTCAGGCTGGATCGCCGACCCCGAAGTGCAGGTGATCCTGACCACCGGCGGTACCGGCTTCACCGGACGGGATTCCACCCCGGAGGCGGTATCGGCCCTGCTCGACAAGCGCATCGAGGGCTTCGGCGAGCTGTTCCGCCAGCTGTCCTATCAGGAAATCGGCAGCTCCACCGTGCAAAGCCGCTGCCTGGGAGGCATGGCCAATCACACCGTGGTGTTCTGCCTGCCGGGCTCCACCGGCGCTTGCCGCACCGCCTGGGACGGCATCCTTGCCGAGCAGCTCGACAGCCGTCACCGGCCCTGCAACTTCGCCAATCTGGTGATACCGGAGCGGGGGCAGCATGACGTCTAGCCACGCAGCGTCACTGGCGCCCATGGAGGACGCCCTGGCCACCCTGCTCGATGGCGTCGCGCCGCTGCCGGTGGAGCGCCAGCCCTGCGAACAGGCCGAAGGCCGTGTGCTGGCAGCCCCGGTCGTGGCGGCCCTGGATGTACCGCCGTTCGACAATAGCGCCATGGACGGTTACGCCCTGCACCATGAAGACGCCGGACAACGCCTGCCGGTGGCCCTGCGAGTGGCCGCCGGGGCCCCGGGCGAGCGACTGGAGCGCGGCCGCTGTGCCCGCATCTTTACCGGTGGCCAGCTGCCCGAAGGCGCCGACTGTGTGGTTATGCAGGAGAAGGTCCAGCGCGAGGGTGATGAGGCCGTCATTCCCGCCGACATCCCGGCGGGCGACAACGTGCGCCGGCGGGGCCGCGACGTACGCGCAGGCGCCCCGCTGCTGGACGCCGGCACTCGGCTGGACGCCGCCGCACTTGGCCACCTGGCAGGCCAGGGTATCGTCGAAGTGGACGTCCACCGCCGACCCAGGGTGGCCTTGCTGTCCACCGGCGACGAGATCATCGATCCGGGCAAGCCCCTGGCAGCTGGCCAGATCTACAACTCCAACCGCCCCATGCTCAAGAGCCTGCTGGAGCGCTTCGGCGCCGAAATAGTGCTCACGCGCAGCGTGCCGGATAGCCCGGAGGGTACCCGCGCCTGTCTGAAGGAGGCCGCCGAGGTAGCGGACCTGGTGGTCTCCACCGGCGGCGTCAGCGTCGGTGAGGAAGATCACGTCAAGGCGGCGCTGGAGTCACTGGGCACGCTGAACCTGTGGCGCCTGGCCATTCGTCCCGGCAAGCCGCTGGCCCTGGGCCAGATGGAAGGACCTGACGGCACGCCGGTGCGGTTTGTCGGCTTGCCCGGCAATCCCGTGTCCAGCTATGTCGGTGCCTGGCTATTCTTGCGCCCGCTGCTGGGTGCCCTGCAGGGCTGTGAGTCCATGGCGGAGCTACCGCGGCTATGGGCCCGCAGCGACTTTGCCACCTCCACCGGTCCGCGCCAGCATTACATGCGGGTGCGCCTCGCCTTCGGCCCACAGGGCGTCAGCGCCCTGGCGTTTTCCGACCAGAACTCCGGGGTACTGTCATCCTGCATTGATGCCGACGCCCTGGCGGTGATCCCGCCCCATTGCGAGATAGCGCCGGGCGACAAGGTGGAATGCCTGTGGCTGCGGACCTGGTAGCGGTCCGCTGAAGCAGCGCGGTAGTCGCTAGGCGCGGTCCGAAAAGTCGACGAGCGAAGGTTAGACAAGGCAAAAATCGGTGAGACAGCACAGTTTACGGGGTGTAAATGAGCATGTTGACCGGGCTGGCGCACCAGCCGATTTTTAACGCCGTATTACCGAGCGCAGGCACTTTTCAGACAAGCCCTAGGAACCCGAGGTCTCGAGTTCCGCGCGGGTATCGCGCCACAGGGTCGCGAAGTCGTCGTCCAGTTGACGATAGTCATCGCGCAGATGCGGTACCAGTTCGGCCAGTCGGTTGGGCCCGGACAGTCGTGAGCCAATGCCGGCGATGGCACGGCAGGTGAAGGCGAGGCTGGCGTAGCGGCGCAGCCAGTCCTCACGCACCAGTACAGGCACCATGGTGGCCAGCCGCTGCGGTGCGCCGTGGTACTCGAACAGTCGATAGCATCGCTCGATCACGACCTCGCGCTCGTGCGGGTCGCTGGTAGCCAGATCCCGAGCGAGAAAGTGGTCCCACATCAGATCCAGGGCAATACCGGCCACGCGACGACTCGCCGCCGGCGCCCGGCGTCGAGCGGCAAGTACCGATGGATGGCGATCGACGAAGGCGTCCACCCGCCGGTGATGATGTATGCCGGCTGCGACGCCTTCGGGCCACTGGCCGAGATCGCGCCCCTTGACGCCGTCGGCGATCAGGTTGCCGAGCAGAAAGTCGTCGTCACCGGCACGAGCGAGCCAGGCGTGGGCGAGAAAGTTCAACGCCGCACGTCTACAGGCAGTTGGTTGGTTTGGGCAGGCCCGCCAAACGGGCGCCCAGCTTGGGGGGGCTGCCGGGGAACAGCTTCATCAGGTACAGCGAGCTCCCCTTGTCCTTGCCCAGCGCCTGGCCCACCGCCTTGACCAGCGGGCGCATGGCCGGTGCCTGCTCGAAGCGCGCATAGAAGTCTCGCAGGACGTCGATCACCTGCCAGTGTTCGTCGCCGAGGGTGATGCCCTCTTCCGCAGCCAGCGCCTCGGCGACGGCGGGACTCCAGTCATCGAGATTGACCAGATAGCCTTCCGGGTCCAGGGGGACTGAGGCCTGGCCGAGATCCAGGGTTCGTGCAGTTTCAGTGCTTGCCATCGTGTTACCTCAGTACCAGCTGACCACTTTATCGGCCTCTTCGGTGAGCCTGACAAAACCGTCCACGTCGACGACTTCGATGCCGGTGGCACAGTGTTCGCTCAAGCCGCGCGCCTCGAGATCTTCGGCCAGCGCCAGTAGACGACCGGGCAGAGAGGACCACAGCGCCTGCTGGGCCGGCAGAGCGCCAAGCACGCCGTCTTCGATCAATAACAGCTTGTCGTCTTCTGCCAACGCCCGTAGCGCCTGCCGATAGACCGTCGACTCCAGCGGTGAACGATTGAGGGTGTGCAGTATCATCCCGATTCCTGGTAGTGGTCGTGGGTGAGTCCAGTGGCTGACGTCGATGGGTGAAACCTGGTGGGAGCGAGCCCCGACAGAGACGCGGTCTCGAGTCGTCTGTGACGCCAATTCAGAAGGTCAGCACCAATGCGTGCTCCGCCATCAGGGCGGCAATGGCGTCACCCTCGATGACAGTGGCATCCGGCGTCAGCGTCTCGGGCGCCACGCCCAACTCGGCAAGTCCTGCCCCATCCACGAACAGCCGGTCGATGTCGTACATCTCGAGCATGGCCAGCGTCGGCTGGGTGCCCTTCTGCCCCAGCGGACCGGCGCCCTGCCCCGGCACCAGTGCCGCCACGCCACTGGCCATGAACAACAGTGATACCCGGCGTCCGAAGGCGGCGGCCACCAGCGCCGTGTCGAGACCTTCTTTCAGGTAGCTGGTGCCATGGGGGCCATGACGAAGAATCACCAGCAGATCCCCCGAATCGTCGTTGGGTTCCTCAATCATCGACCTTCCACTCTTCTCGGTTCAGCGTTGCCCTGCTCGGGACCCATTGTGTGGCGGCAGTCGGCAGCAGCTCGGTGTTGTTCAGGCACCAAAGGTTACCAGCCTGTCACACTCGAGGCCCAGGTCCACCAGCTGCCCGAGGCCGGTCAGCTCGAACGGCGCCTGGACGCTGTGGCCTTGCTTGCCGTGCCTGGCCGCCTCGTCGGCGTCGACGATGCCTCGGCGCAGTGCGGCGGCGATGCACACCTCGAGACGCACGCCATGCTCCTGGTTCAGCGTGGTCCAGCCGTCGACCAGATGAGGCTCGTCCTGGGGCGGCGATGCCAGGCGCGCGGCGTTGTGAACGCCATCGCGATAGAAGAAGACGGCCTCCAGGTGGTGACCGCGGGCGATCACCGCACGGGCGAAGCGCAGCGCGCTGTGTGCGGCCTGATGGCTGTAGGGGGCACCCAGCAGCAGGATGGCATAACGCATGGTATTCCCTTGGCTCCCGCCAATGTCGGGAGTTGAACAAAGCGGGTCATCAAAAACACGTCGGCCCCGCCAAGGCGGGGCCGACAGTGTACGACAGTTGTGCCAGAACGTCTTGCGACGATCAGTCCTGGCTTACCACGCCCAGCAGCGACAGCAGGCTGATGAACAGGTTGTAGATCGACACATAGAGAGTGATGGTGGCGAGGATGTAGTTGGTCTCGCCGGCACGGTGCACGATCTCGCTGGTCTGGTACAGGATCGCCGCGGAGGAGAACAGCACGAAGCCAGCCGATACCATCAGCGACAGCGACGGAATATTGAAGATCAACGCCGCCACCATGGCCAGGATCAGCACGATGGCGCCAGCCATCATGAAGTTCGCCAGGAAGCTGAAGTCCTTGCGCGTGATCAACGCCACCGCCGACAGACCAAAGAAGGTCAGGCCGGTCATGCCCAGTGCGGTCATGATCAGCTCGGGACCGTTGGACAGCGTCAGATAGGCGCTCAGGATCGGGCCGAGGGTGAAGCCCATGAAGCCAGTGAAGGCAAAGGTCGCCAGCAGGCCGAGGGCCGAGTTGGCGGTCTTGTGGACCAGGAACATCAGGCCGTAGGCGCCGATGAAGAACACCAGAATGTTCATCTGCTGTACACCGAGGGCCACGGCAGCCCCTGCGGTGATGGCAGAGAACAGTAGTGTCATCGCCAGCAAGCCGTAGGTGTTGCGCAGAACCTTGTTCGTCGCAGCGACCTGCGTCTGGGTCTGACGATTCACCTGTGACTCTTGATAAGCCATGTATCCAGAGCTCCCTGTTGGTTGACATGCATTCGACACAGCATGCCCCCAGCAAGTTCCCGACGCAAGCCGCCTGGCGACGGGGTTTCAACGCCATTCAAGCGATCAGACTGGCCCATGGGCCCGCCATGGGCGGCGCGAACACTGTTTCCTATCGGCGACAAAAAATTGCTTAGCTGCACAATTTTTGCGCAGTCACCCTATTGCAACAGCTCCTTTGAAGGCATCAGGGAGGGGTGTCGCTCTATCGCGTAAGACATTGATCGCACAGAAGTGTTGACGTGAGGAGAAAAGCTGGTAAAGTACACCGCCGTGAGCCGGAGGGATGGCAGAGCGGTTGAATGCACCGGTCTTGAAAACCGGCAAGGGTTAACGCCCTTCCAGGGTTCGAATCCCTGTCCCTCCGCCACCTCGAATCCAGAAGGGGATCAGTCGACAGACTGATCCCCTTCTTCGTTTCTTCCCTCTTCCCTCTTCCCTCTTCCTACAACAGCTCCCTGCCTGTCGGCACGCCAGTCCTTCGACGGTCTCGAGGCGCTGCCCCGCCATGGTTCTTCACACCAGGGACTGCACACCAGCTACTGCACACCTGGTTCTGTACACCAGCCCCCCAGCAGCAAGGTTTGTTCACCGGTTGTCGTGAAAAGGTCACCGATTGTCGTTGATGGATTGGCGACAACGCCGCAAATCGTGCACCCTGCTTGCATCTGTTGCTCCAGGCAGCACGACAGGGACGAACCAGACACGATGCATCAAGGCGCCAGAGCACTTCAGGTGGCGCAACGTGCATGTCGGAGGAGCTAGCATGAGGTCTCTTTCCAGCACCGGTTTTGCGATTTTCGGCGCGGCCCTGGTCGCCATCAGCTACGGACTCGCCCGTTTTGCCTTCGGCCTGTTTGTCCCCCAGATTCGCGATGAGCTGTCGCTGACGCCTGATGCCATCGGCATCATCGGCGCCCTTCCCCTCATCAGCTTCCTGCTGTCCACGGCGGTGGCGCCTTACGCCACCGATCGTCTTGGCGCCCGCTACGCAGCGGTACTGTCCGGGCTTTTCGGTATCGTCGGCCTGGCACTGATCAGCCGAGCGGCCGATGCGACCATGCTCAGCATCGGGGTGTTCGCCTGCGGCATCTGTACCGGCCTGATGATGCCCGCACTCACCGCCGGGATGCAGGCGCTGGTGAGACGCTCACTGCATGCTCGTGTCAGTTCGGTCATGAATGCGGGAACCAGTATCGGCGTGATCGTCGCCGTACCAACGGTACTGTTCATGGCCGACGCCTGGCGACTGGCCTATCTGTCCTTCGCCCTGCTGACGGTCATCGGCGTGTGCGCTACCTGGCTGTACCTACCCTCGGTGTCGCGCATCACGCCTTCCAACGCCGCCGACCCACCTGCATTGCGTGAACTGCCGTGGTCACGGCTCGTGAGGCTCACCCTGTTTTCCTACGCGATGGGCTTCATCTCGGCCGCCTACTGGATCTTTGCTCCGGACCTGGTGGTGACGCTTGGCGGTCTGTCACCAAGCGCCACGGGGTGGTTGTGGCTCGCCGTCGGCATCGCCGGTCTAGGCGGTGCGGTGGTGGCGGATCTGGCCGACCGCAACAATCCGCCCATCACCCAGGCCTTGATGCTGACCATGCTGGCGGCAAGCCTGGCATTGCTTGCCGCCAGCCCCGCCCAACCCGTGCTGGCGGCATTCTCCGCTCTGGTCTTTGGCCTCGCCTACATGAGCTTGACGGGTCTTTACCTGATGACCGGCATTCGCCTGCTGCCCGGACGCCTGGCGATGGGGCCGGTGCTGCCTTTCATGGCCGTGTCGCTTGGCCAGGCCACCGGCTCGCCGGTCATCGGCGCTCTGCTCAATGTCGTCAGCTATGCCGAGGGGTTCGCCATTTTCGCGTCAATCGGCATCCTGGTTGCCCTGCTGTCGCCCTTGTACCCAGGCCATATTCATCAGGTGGGCGATGAAGAGGTGGAAGATCCGCCGGGCCTCCAGTCCGCCTACGATCTACAGCTTCAGAACGAAGCGGGCGAGCCACTGGAGGACCCTGAATACTTGGCTGGAGAAGACCCACGAGATGAGCCGACCGCCGGTCTTGAACACAGCCATAAAGAAGAACGGGGCTGACCCACGGCGCAGCCCCAAATAGCGCTATGCCCGGCATAAGCCATGCCCCTGCCAGGACCATGCGGCAATCCTGACCGGGGTCAATCACCCCAGATAACGTCGCGTCATCTCCCCTCAGTGTTATCGCCGCCGATAGCTCGGCCTGCTGTGATAGGCGCTCAACGATTTCTGAACGAGTCGCTACCGAAACACAGCAACGATTGTCGCCAGGGACACGCCCGTCGAGCCAGCGTTTCCATGCGCAGCAATCCGCTATCGAGGAAGGTGTGTCATGCAGAGGTCCATGCAAGTCATGGTCGGCGTCCTCGCCGGCCTGGTACTGCTCTCTCCCGTATCGGGCCCGGTTGGGGCAAGCCAGCCCGAGACCGGTCGGCCCGAGACGGACGGAGCGTTATTACCCTTCGCCCCCGCCCCCATGCCGAGCGATGTACCACCTCGCCTCCAGGACGCCACCATGCAGTGGCCGGACGAGCCGTCCCACCTGCCGGAAGACGCCCCCAATGTTCTGATCGTCATGCTGGACGATGTGGGCTTCGGGGTGTCCGAGGTCTTCGGTGGCGAGATCAGGATGCCAGCGCTGTCGCGCCTGGCCGATGAAGGCATCGAGTACACCGGCTTTCATACCACGTCCATCTGTTCTCCCACGCGGGCGTCTCTGCTGACCGGTCGCAATCATACCCGGGTGGGCTCCGGGACCATTGCTGAACGAGCGGTGGCCTTCGACGGCTATACCGGCGTGATTCCGAAGAATGCCGCCACCATGGCCGAGGTGCTCAAGCAGTACGGCTACCACACCGCCGCCTTCGGCAAGTGGCACAATACCCCGGCGGTCGAGACGACAGCGATCGGCCCCAAGGATCGCTGGCCCACCGGCTATGGTTTCGAGCACTTCTATGGCTTTCTGGGGGGCGAGACGTCCCAGTGGGAGCCACGCCTGACCGTGGACACCCTGCATATCGAGCCCCCCGAAGACGATCCCGACTACCACCTGACCGAGGACCTGACCGACCAGGCGCTCGCGTGGCTCGCCGACTACCGGGCCTTCGATCCGGACAAGCCGTTTTTCATGTACTGGGCGCCGGGTGGGGCCCACGGCCCCCATCACGTTGCACCGCAATGGGCCGATCGCTACGACGGCCAGTTCGACGATGGCTGGGATGCCTACCGCGTGCGCACCCACCAGCGACAGCTCGAGATGGGCATCATTCCGCCGGGCACAGAACTCACGCCACGCGACGACAGCCTGCAAGGGTGGGACGAGATTCCCGAGAGCCAGCGCGACTTCCAGACTCGCCTGATGGAAATCTACGCCGGCTTCGTGGAGCACACCGACAGCCAGGTCGAGCGACTGCTCGAGGGCATGGCGGAAATGGGGCTCAGAGACAATACCCTGGTCATCTACATCGTCGGGGACAATGGCTCCAGTGCCGAAGGCCAGCACGGCTCGATCAGCGAACTGCTGGCCCAGAACAATATCGGCAGCAGTGTCGCCCAGCAGCTGGAGGTACTGGATCGCATGGGCGGCCTCGATGTTCTCGGCAGCCCCCAGACCGAAAACATGTACCACGCCGGCTGGGCCTGGGCGGGCAGCACTCCCTTCAAGGGCACCAAGCTGCTCGGTGCCTATTTCGGCGGGACCCGCAACCCCATGGTCATCTCCTGGCCCGGCCATATCGCACCGGATGAGCAGGTACGTCACCAGTTCCACCACGTGGTGGATATTGCCCCGACCCTCTACGACATTCTGGACATCCCGCTGCCGGACGTCGTCAACGGCTACCCGCAGATGCCGATGGACGGTATCAGCCTGGCCTACACCTTCGACGACGCCGATGCCCCCGGACGCAAGCACCACCAGTTCTTCGACAATAACGGCAGTCGAGGGCTCTACCTGGATGGCTACTTTGCCGGTACCTTTGGCCCGCTGGTTCCCTGGGATACCTCGAGCGCGGCACAGCGGATCGCCGACTGGGATTCCGCCGAAGATGTGTGGGAACTCTACGACCTGCGAAGCGATTTTTCCCAGGCCAGAGATCTGGCCCACGCTCAGCCTGAGCGACTGGCCATGATGAAACAACGCTTCATGGATATCGCCGAGGACAACAAGGCCTTCCCCACCGGTGCGGGCAACTGGCTTCGCGTCCACCCCGAGGACCGGGTCAAGACGCGCTACGATCACTGGACCTTTACCCAGACGACCCAACGCATGCCGGAATTTTCGGCCCCCGGCGTTGGTCGCCAGAGCACCCGGGCCAGCCTGCGTATCGACACCGGCCAGGGCGATGCCGAGGGCGTGCTGTATGCCATCGGGGGTGCCGGCGGCGGGCTCAGCGTCTATCTTGATCAGGGCAGGCTGACCTACGAGTACAATATGCTGCTGATGGAGAATACCCGCATTCGCACAGCCGCCCTGGCCCCGGGCAGCCACGACATCGTCATCACCACCCGGATCCCGGTGCCCGGTAAAGCGGCGCAGGTGACGATCGAGGTGGATGGGCAGACCGCGGCGGAAGGTCAGGTGCCCTCGACGGTTCCCCTGGCCTTCAGCGCCAGCGAGACCTTCGACGTGGGCCGCGATCTGGGCTCCCCCGTCTCACGCCACTACGCAGAGCGACGCCCTTTCGCCTTTGGCGGCAAGCTAGAAGCCTTTACGATCGAGCTGCTCTAATTGGTGAAGCTTTCGAACTTTACATCGGCAATCAGGGTCATACCCGTGAACTATGCCGAGATGGATGGACATGAAGCATTATCGTGTGGAGAGTTATCAAACAAGAACAATGAAGCGCACCCGCTGGGCGGTGGTGGCATTTTCGGATTCCTCTCCCAACGCCTCACGGCGGGTGGTCTCTCGCCACGATGGACAGGACGAAGCCAGGGCCGCCGCCGCGGCCCTGGCCTTTGAAGACAAGCTCGGCCGCACGCCCACCAACGTCTGACCCACCTGTTGATCTGATTTTCACGCCGTCTTAGCGAGCGCAGGCACTTTTCGCACAAGCCCTAGGCGCTGTCCGAAAAGTCGACGAGCGAAGGTTAGACAAGGCAAAAATCGGTGAGAAAGCGCAGTTTACGGGGTGTAAATGAGCATGTTGATCCGATTTTTAACGCCGTATTACCGAGCGCAGGCACTTTTCAGACAAGCCCTAGCAGCGGCTGGGCGAAACGCCTCTGTAAACCTCCTTGGCCTGCACCATCTCGGCACGCAACCCTTCGATACGTGACTGATGCCCCGGATGGGTGGACAGGATCTCCGGCGGTTGATCACCGCCAACCGATGCCATATTGCGCCAGAGGGCGACGCTCTCGCCGGGATCGAATCCGGCGCGCGCCATGATGGCCAGCCCCATCACGTCGGCTTCGGACTCATGGGCACGACTGAACGGCAAGGCGATACCGAGCTGGCTGCCGATGCCCAGCGCCTGGAGCAAGGGCTCCTGACCCACGTCGCCCTCGCTCATCAGTCCTACCACCAGCAGCACGGCCTTGATGCCCAGTTGCTGGGTCAATCGTTCGTTGCCATGGTCGGCGAGCACATGGGCGATCTCGTGACCGACCACCGCCGCCAGCTGGGCGGGCGTCTGAGCGACCTGCAACAGCCCCGAGTGCACGCCGATGCGCCCTCCCGGCAAGGCAAAGGCATTTGGCGAGGGATTGTCGAACACGACCACCTGCCAGTCGTCAGGCATCTCGACCTTGGGATAGACGAGCCGCGCGGACTTGATCAAGGCGTCGCTGACACATTGGACCTCGGCCTTGATGGCGGCATCGGTGGAAAGCGGTAGCTGGCTTCGCATCTGCTCAAAGGCGTCACCCCCCATGTCGCTCATCACGAAGCCAGGCACCAAGGCAAGCTGGCTACGCCCGGTGGGTGTCTCGTCGCAGCCCCCCAGCCCGACGGCCAGCAATAGCGTCAGTACCACGGGAAAATAGGATCGTTTCATCGAGCCTGACCTTTTCATGAAAAGCTGCTGGGCGACCATCGCCCTATCGTCTGAATGATGCCGTTTGTCACGGTGTTTGACTACGGCCGAAGTCAGACGCATCTGGAATTCGCCATAAAGCGCATCCTGCTGTCTGACCAGCCGCCCCACTCCTATAGTGAACGAGCCAGCGACGGCACAACGCCGAAGGAAGCCTCAAGAAAGGAGACGCGGCCGTGGATTACCTGCACAACACTCTGGAAGGGCTGAAAGCCACCAGTCCCGCCCAGGCGGAGTTCTATGCCGCTGCAGAGAAGATCCTGGCGTCCCTGAGGCCTCTGCTGGAGTCAGACTCCCGCTACCTCGAGCACGCCATCATCGAGCGACTGGTGGAGCCCGAGCGCCAGCTGATGTTTCGCGTCTGCTGGACCGACGACAACGGCAAGATCCAGGTCAACAAGGGGTACCGTGTCCAGTTCAACTCGGCTCTCGGCCCCTACAAGGGGGGCCTTCGCTTTCACCCCAGCGTCAACGCCAGCATCATCAAGTTTCTCGGGTTCGAGCAGATCTTCAAGAACGCTCTGACCGGACTCGCACTCGGTGGCGCCAAGGGCGGCGCCAACTTCGACCCGCGCGGACGCTCCGACGGGGAAATCATGCGCTTCTGCCAGGCGTTCATGACCCAACTGGTGGATCATCTTGGGCCCACCGTGGATGTCCCTGCGGGCGATATCGGCGTCGGCGCCAGAGAGATCGGCTACCTCTATGGCCAGTACAAGCGACTGACGCGACGTCACGAAGGGGTGATTACCGGCAAGGGGCTGGACTGGGGCGGATCGCTGGGCCGCAAGGAGGCCACCGGCTACGGCGCCGCCTACTTTGCCCAGCACATGCTGGCAGCCCGGGGTGAAGAACTGCGCGGCAAGACCTGCCTGGTCTCCGGCGCGGGCAATGTCGCCATCTATACCATCGAGAAGCTCCATCAGCTGGATGCCCTGCCGGTCACCTGCAGCGATTCCGGTGGCTGCCTCCACGACCCGGACGGCATCGATCTGGAGGCTCTCAAGCGCTTGAAGGAGGTCGAGCGCGTCTCGCTTGAAGGCTACCTGAAGGATCACCCCCGGGCCCGCTTCATTGCGCTGGACGACTACCCCGCCGACGGCCACGCCGTCTGGCGCATCCCTGGCCAGGTCGCCTTTCCCTGCGCGACCCAGGGCGAGGTCACCCTGGCCGACGCCGAGGCGATGCTCGCCAATGGGCTCGAGTGTCTATGCGAGGGGGCCAACCTGCCGACCCTGCCGTTGGCGGTGGACCGTCTGCTGGAGGCCCGCATCGCCTACGCCCCCGGCAAGGCGGCCAACGCCGGCGGCGTCTCCACCAGTCAACTGGAAATGGCGCAGAACGCCAGCATGCAGATCTGGCCGCTGGAGAAGGTCGATGCCCACCTCCAGGCGATCATGGCCAATATCCATCGCTGCTGTGCGTCCACCGCAGAGGAATTCGGCGAGCCCCACAACCTGGTGCTGGGCGCCAACATTGCGGGATTCAGGCGCGTCGCCAATGCCATGATCGACCAGGGGGCCTGGTAAATCCTGGGACAGGTTTGTCCGGGGGACGGTTGGCAACAAGGACCCTGCCGATCCGCCCGCCGGCAGATAAGCACAAAAACGCATATTACATGCAAGACCGACTACACTATGCCGAAATAGCAATCGAGCCCGCGTTGCAGGGGCTCTCTCATCGGCTGGGGGAATGTCGGGATGCATCAGGGAAGAGTCAGGATTCGGGGCGGCGAGCTCTGCGAACAGAATGGCCTGAGGGTGAACGTTCCGTTAGCCAGCAGATCCGTTGGTGCCGCGCTGCTGATCGGCACACTGGCGATCAGCCCCGGCGTCCTGGCCGAGCAGGAACTCGGACAGGCCGCCTCCGACCCCACTGCGCCACTGATGAACTTCCAGCTACAGAATTCCTGGAGCCCGGAAGTCCACGGCACCAATGATTCACAGAACATCGTCCAGTTCAGAACGGCGCTGCCCTACCGGCTGGCGGGCCACCAGCACATCTTTCGCCTGACGGTGCCCTCACTGACCGAGGATCCCGGCGGTTCCACCGGCCTTAGCGATTCTACGGTGTTCGACCTCACCACCTTCGAACACTCCTGGGGTCGTTCTGGCTTCGGTGTGGTCGCCCTTCTGCCGACCGGCGGTGAGCATCGTGGCGCCGAACAGTGGGGTCTGGGTCCGGCGGTCGGGTTTGCGGCCTCGCGGGGCTCCTTCCTGTATGGCGCCTTCAACCAGAACATCTTCAGTGTCGCCGGTGAGGACGATCGCGAGGACGTCAACCTGAGCATCCTGCAGCCCATCATCAATCTCGGGCTCGGCCAGGGCTGGTCAGTGGGCACTTCGGAGATGAACATCACCTACGACTGGGAGCACAGCGACTGGAGCAGCCTGCCCGTGGGTGGCCGACTCAGCAAACTGGTAAAGCTGGGAGACTCCCCGCTGCAGATCAGTGGTCTGTATGAACACAACTTCGCCGACGACTACGCCGTGCCCGAAGACCAATTTTCGCTGCAGTTCAAGTTGCTGGTGCCCTGACGGGCTCTTCCAGGGCATCTTGGCAAGGGGCTTTCTCGACAGACCCCGCTCGATAATTTCCGCCCGGTTATTTCCGCTCGATGCTTTCCGCTCGATTCTTTCCGATACTGGAACGCTGCGCCTCAGTAGAGGCGCAGACCCACACGGGTGATATGGTTGCCTTCCATCTCGCTCACCACCCAGTGGATGCCATGCCAGTCGACGTCGTCGCCTACCACCGGATGCCCGCCCAAGCGTAGCCCCATGAATTCGCCCAGTGTCAGCGAGGCCTCGCCGGGGCTCAGGGTCAACGCATAGGCATCGGCCACATCGCCCATCCTGGCGTCCGCATCCAGGGTAAAGGTGCCGAAGAAGGCTCGCTGCTGGCGATGCTTGGCGTCGCCGTTGAACAGCCGGTTCAATGCTGGCAGATCGTCGCTCTTGCCGATGACACAGATGATATCGTCGATGCGCAACTGTGTACTGCCCTTGGGGTGCAGCATCACGTGCTGGCGGAACAGGGCAGAGATCAAGGCACCTGAGGGAAAGCGCAGCAGCCGAATCGGGACGTCTTCGAGATCGGCATTTTCGACCTTGTAGACGAACATCTCGAAGTCGTTTTCAGGCAGGATGCCAAGTGGCCCCCGATGATTGGGAGTGGCACTGTCCGGCACCATGACCTTCATGCGGCGTGCCATCCAGGGCAAGCTTCCGCCCTGGATCAACAGCGACAGCAACACCACCGCGAAGGCCACATTGAAGTAGAGGCCGGCTTGCTCGACGCCACCGATGACAGGAAAGATCGCCAGCACAATGGGAACGGCACCGCGAAGCCCCACCCAGGAAATGAACCCTACCTCTCGCCAGCGGAAATGGAAGAACGGCTTGAGCGTCAGCACCACCGCCAACGGACGCGCCACGAAGATCAGCGCAAGGGCCACGATCGAAGCTGGTAACAGCACCTCCAGCAGTGCCGAAGGTGTCACCAGCAAGCCAAGCACCAGAAATAGCCCGATCTGACTTAGCCAGGCCAGTCCGTCATGCACCGGCAAGATGAAGTTGAGGTGCCGCCCCGGCTGATTGCCGATCATCAATCCGGCCAGATAAATCGCCAGGAAGCCACTGCCCCCCAGGGCACTGGTCAAGCCAAAGACGCAGAACCCCAACGCCAGGGCCAGCAGCGAGTAAAGTCCCGGTGCAAGATCCACATAGCGCAGCAAGCGACCGATCAGCCAGCCCGCGCCAAGCCCGATGGCGATGGCCATGGCGAACTGCTGAACAAAGAACAGCAGCATGTCCATGGGGCCACCGAGGTCCCCCACCAGCGCCTCGACCAGCACCAGGGTGAGAAAGATCGCCATGGGATCGTTGGTGCCGGACTCGATTTCCAGGGTGGCGCCGACCCGTTCATTGAGGTTGAGCCCTCTGCCACTGAGCATCGAGAAGACCGCCGCAGCGTCGGTAGAACCGACGATGGCCCCGACCAGCAGGCCCTGCAGCAACGATAGATCGAAGACCCACATCGCCAGCAGACCGACCAGACCGCTGGTGATGAAGACCCCGACGGTAGCGAGCCCCAGGGCGGGTTTGAAACCGACACGAAAGGTCTTGAGCCGTGTCCTCAGGCCACCATCCAGCAGGATCATCGCCAGGGCGAGATGGCCGATGACAAAGGCCAGCGAGTAATTGTCGAAGTCGATACCCAGCAGGCCGTCTTCACCCGCCAGCATGCCGAGTATCAGGAACAGCACCAGCAGTGGCACACCGGCCAGAGCGGAAAGCCGACTGGCCAGCACACTCAGCGCAATCAGCGTTCCACACAGAAGAAAGAGACTATTGATCGAATCCATGCGCATCCCTTGCAACGTTCATCATGATTGTCTCACGCCCGGCCCCACGCCGCGATCTGTCGAGTGTAACGTGATTCATCGAGCGCACTTCGAATTACCAGGATGTTGATGGATGCCGCTGGTGAACGAAGCTCGCCCTTGGATACACTAGCGCGCTGGTACGAATGCCTGACCCATGGAGATTGTTGATGCCCAAGTCGTCGCCCAGGCAACACCGGCTAATCCGGCTTGCGGGCTTGAGCTTGCTGCTGGCAAGCCTCGGCGCGTTGCCCCCTGCCCTGGCCGAGCCGGAGGCGCCCGCTGAAGCCGCAGCGCAGCAACAGGCAGCGCCGCCCCTTGCCCAGGAGCAACAGGTCGAGACTTCTTCCGAGCAGATTGGCGGAACGCCCCCTACAAGCGCCGAAGCGGCGGTGGTGAGCGATATCCTCGAGCGCTACCGTGGATTGCCTGGTGGACCCGGTATCGACACGCCCGCGATGCCGGTGGCACCGTCGGCCACGGCGGCTCCTGCCGATCCGATCGCACCGCCACCGGTCACCGAGCTGACTCTAGTGCTGGAATGGTCACCCGGGCCGCAGCACGCTGCCTTGCTGGTGGCTCAGGAGAGGGGGCTGTTCTCGCGGCGCGGACTGAACGTCGTGCTGCAGACCCCCGCCGATCCCGACGTACCTGCCAAGCTGGTGGCGGCATCCCAGGCGGATCTGGCACTGACCGACCAGCTGACCCTGCACCGGCTGGTGGACCAGGGGCGCCCCATCATCAGGGTAGCCACCTTGAGCGAATTGCCACTGTCGGCGCTGCTGGTACGCGAAGATGCGGACATCGACTCGGTGCTGGGACTGATCGATCACCGGATCGGCTACGCGCAGCGCGCGGGACAAGACGTCTTGCTCAGGGCCATCCTTCAACACGAAGGATTGAACCTGTCCCATGTCGAGGCCAAGGACGTGCACTTCAGCGTGATACGCGCGATGAACGAAGGCTGGATCGATGCCTTTATCGGCGGCGCGGCACTGTCTCTGCCGCGAGAGCTCGCCGATCTCGGCATCGCTACCCGCGCCATGCCGACCGAGACACTGGGTATCCCGGTGCATGACGGCCTGGTCGTCGTGGCCAACCAAGACCACTTTCAGGCACAGAAGGACGCCATTCGCGCCTTCGTCGACGCACTGGAACAAGCCACACGCTGGATCATCGACCATCCCGCCGCGAGCTGGGAGATCATGACTCGACTCGAGCCGACCATGGACAGCCCCGCCAATGCCGAGGCCTGGCCCGACATCAGGCGCCGACTCAGCCTGCGCCCCGGCGCCATGGATCACGGCCGCTATCGTCGCCTGGAGCGCTATCTACATGACCAGAAGATCGTCGAACGCTTGACCCCGATCTCGCGCCTGGGCAAGGACCCCGGCTAAACCACAGACGCCTTGATTGCAGTGGCTAGTCGTCCAGAGAGGCCAGAAACTCGGCCACTTGCTCCTGAAACTCCTGCGCCCGCTCGGTGTGCAGCCAGTGACCAGCGTCCAGGGTCTTGACTTCGGCCCTGGGCAGGACGGCGCGCAGCGACTCAAGCAGGTCATCGGCGACGTAGTCGGAGCGACTACCGCGCAACACCAGCGTCGGCACATCGATGCTTCCTTCGCCACCGGGCGGTGCCATGATCTGGCCGTAGCCGGCTTCGATCGCATCGAGATTGACCCTTAGGCGTAGTACGCGATCGTCGTCGCGCACCAGATTGGTAGCCAGAAACATGCGGGTGGGCTTGTCGTCGATCACCTCAGCCATCAAGGCATCGGCCTCTCGCCGGTCGGTAGGCTCACCCTGTTCGACACGCCGCAGTGCGCTGAAGACGCTATCGTGACGGTGTTCATAGGCGACCGGCGCGATATCGGCAACGATCAGCGACGCCACCAGCTCAGGATGAAGCCTGGCCAGGGTCATCACCACCTTGCCGCCCATGGAGTGGCCAAGCAGGTGCCCTCTGGTGACGCCGCAGCGGTCCATCACCGCTGCCACGTCTTCGGCCATCTGGTCATAGTCCATACCCTCGGCATGAGGAGAACGGCCATGATTGCGAAGATCCAGGGCGATCACACGGCGCTCGCCCGACCACTGTTTGACATGGGAGCGCCAGTTGTCGGCGCTACCCAGCAGGCCATGAACGATGACCAATGGCTCTCCCTGACCACCACTGTCCGTATATTCCAGGGAAACCGTCATAGCTGCACTCCTTTGAGCGATCGAAGGTTGGTAGAGAGCCGGTAGAACGTCGTACTTCACGACACCAGCATAGTACTGAACGTGCCAGGCGGGGCGCGGAGCCAGGCAGCAAGCACAGCCATAGCAAACCAGGGCGGGGCTAGATCGCAACACCGGCCCAGCAGGCTCAACCGCCGGGGATCGAGGCCCTTATCAGCGTCCCTCTCCCCGAGCGACCTGCTCCGGCCAGACGTCCTGACTGCCGGTCACCGCCACCAGTCGCTGGCTCAGATAACGCAGCAGCACGCCGTACAGGGGCAGGAAAAAGGCCAGACTGATCGCAAGTTTGATGGCGTAGTCGACCGCTGCGATTTCTGGCCAATGCTGCGCCATGAACGGGTCAGGGCCAGCCTCGAAGGCGATGGAGAAGAACGCCACGGTATCCACCAGATTACCGACCAGGGTCGACGCCGCCGGCGCCACCCACCAGTGCTTGAGTCGCCTGAGCCGGTCGAAGACCTGCACGTCGAGCAATTGTCCGAGCAGGTAGGCCATGAAACTGGCCAGTGCGATCCGGGCGACAAACAGATCGAAACCATCGAAGGCTGCAAGGCCAGCGAAGCCGCCCTGCGGGAAGACCACCGAGACAACGTACGACACCACCAGCGCGGGCAGCATCACGCGCATCACGATGGCGCGCGCCGGCCCCTTGCCGAACAGGCGTACCGTCAGATCGGTGGCCAGGAAGATGAAGGGAAAGCTGAAAGCGCCCCAGGTCGTGTGCAAGCCAAATACCGTAAACGGCAGCTGGACCAGGTAGTTGCTGGCGGCGATAACGACGATATGGAAAACGACCATCAGCGCCAGCAGGCGACGGCGCTGTTCGAAGGACAGAGTGAACATCATGATTCCTTTTTCGCAAGGGGTGAGGGAACCCTGGGAACAACCACAATACGGCTACAGGCACGCCTGGCTGCGATACCTCTGGATGGCGCAAGATTTCGAGCCGTATGGCGATAAGTCTCGCGCCACCGCGTGGGGTGCAAATTTTGCGGCAGAAATTATACGAGACAAGCCTGCGCCTTGCCAGCACTCCCTTGCTCGACCCCTTCCCCTTTACCCACAGGCCACCCCGGGTAGACGGGCAAAATCAGATAACTGCAGATCCAGGCACCAGATGCGCCATACAGGATACCTAGAGAAACCTGATATTGCACAATATTGTCAGTCTGCTAAATACAAATACAAGAAACAACGCGATGGACACACTTTGAAAAACTTATTATCTAATTCTGCCGAAACGGTCACAAACACGCGTTTAAGACGCGTTTACTTCAACAATGCGCTATTATTGAGAAGTTTCTTAATCACTAACGGAAAGAAAGGCTTCGGCTTTCATCAGCGACCAAATGAAAGGAGTCCTGCGCCCCGGACCAACACTATTCCGAGGAGCCGGATACGCCGAATCCGACTAGCGGATCTCTTCGATGAGGATGACAAGCCATCCATGCACAACACCTCGATCCCTATTGCCGTCCATCTCGGGTGGCGCCTAGCGCCACGACGTCCAACGGGTGAAATTCGTGTCAGTCACCGCTGCAAGGGAGAGTGCTGATGAACAGCTCACAACGTGTTGCCGGCCGCCTGCTTGAGGGTGGAGATGCCGTGGTAGACAGAGCGAGCGGCCTGCTGAAAGCCATCGCCAACGACAATCGCCTAAGAATCCTGTGTCTACTTGAAGGCAACGAGCTGTCCGTGACAGAGCTCAATCAACGCCTGAGCCTGAGCCAGTCGGCCCTATCCCAGCACCTTGCCATCCTCAGGCGAGCCGAGCTGGTCAGTACTCGGCGCTCCTCCCAGACCATCTACTACTCGCTGCAAGGCGACAGCGCGAGCATCATGATCGCCGCCATCGTCAAGATGAACGCAGCCAACGACGACTGAGGCGCGACCACAGACTTTGCAGGCGCTTCGCACCCGATAGCCCTCACTGGAGGGCATCGGGCTCGCTCGATGGACAGAACGACACGGGCAGGCGGAGCTGGGGCGGCTCAGGTCAGGCAGCATTGTGATCCAATATTGCGATCCAATATTACGAACCACGACGCGGGCTTCGCCTACCGATGCTCCCAGCCGGACGCATCGACACGCTCTTCCACCCGATCGAGCGCCTGCTCGACCATGCCAGAGGCGGAAAAACCAAGACGCTCGGCCAGTGATGGCACCGCCGCAAGCCTCAGGCTCAGCACCTTGCCACGTTCCATCGCCTTGCTGAGATAAGCCTCGCTGGTGGTGACCTCATCCGCCAACCCTCTGGACACGGCCTCTTCTCCGTACCAGACCTCGCCGGTAGACACGGCGTCGATATCCACGCCGGAGCGGCGCTGGTCGACGTAGTCCTTGAACTTGGCATGGATGGCGTCGAGGTCCGCCTGCAGCTTGTCTCTGCCTTCCTCGGTGTTTTCGCCCAGCACGGTGAGCGTGCGCTTGTAGCGCCCGGCGGTCACCAGCTCCACATCGACGTCATGGCGCTTGAGCAGGCGGTGGATATTGGGGATCTGGGCCACCACCCCGATGGAGCCGATTACCGCAAACGGGGCCACCAGGATGCGTTGTGCGTTGCACGCCATCAGGTAGCCGCCGCTGGCCGCCACCTTGTCCACGCAGACCGTCGTCTTGAGGCCCCCCTCGGTGAGCCGGTGCAGTTCCGCCGCCCCCTGCCCATAGGTGTGGACCAGGCCTCCGGGGCTCTCCAGCCGAATGACCACCTCGTCCCCTTCCTTAGCCACACCAAGCAGCAAGGACACTTCGCGAGCCAGGCGGTCCACGCCGCTGGCCTTGAGGTTGCCATGAAAATCGATCACCCAGGTGGTGGCGTTCGATGCCACGCCTTCGTCCTGCCTGGGCTTGGTATCCCGACGCCACGGCCAGCGCAGACGAGACCGCTTTTCTGTGCCTGTCCTGGCTTGTACCAAACGCTCGCGCCACTGACGCTGACGCTGACCCAGGTCCTCGATCCTGAGTTGCTCCCTGGGTACACTGCCGCCACCCTTGGCCCGGGCAAGCACGATCAGCGCCAACAGCACGACCCCTGCCACCAGCAGTAGCTGAACAAAAAAGGTCAGGATCTCACCCAGCCAGTCTTCCATCGCTCTCTCCCTGTCAGCCGGCACAATTCTGCAAAGACCTGGACCTTGACGGTCATAGGCCCTGAACGGCGCCCGGCCTTGATTGAAACATTCGTTTGAAATACGCTGCCTGACAGCGACTCACACAACTGCAAGGAATTCTCATGTCACAGACACTCGATACGCTACGCTCTCGCTTCAATCCTGACGCTGCCCAGGGCATGCACGAGATCTTCCAGTTCCACTTCAGCGATACCGAGGATCACTATGTCGTCATCGACGATGGCGCACTGGACATCCAGCAGGGCGAGCACGACGATCCCTCTGTCAGCCTGAGCATGAGCAGCGACACCCTCAAGGGCATCATGACCGGTGATATCAACGGCATGACAGCCTTCATGACCGGCAAGCTCAAGGCGACCGGCAATATCATGCTGGCGACCCGCCTGACCGAGCTGTTTCCCGAGAAGTGATGCTCAAATGGGCAGTGGCTACTCCCGGCGACTGCCCGTCAGGACCGACCGTCACGCACCTCGGACAGGTGCAACTCGATCAACTCCCGCGAGATCGAATAAAGCGGCGGCAACTGCGGTAGCTGCCGTGGCGAGAACCAGGCGGCGTCTTCGATCTCGTGGCCGTCGATCACGATGCGTCGGCTTGCCGCCTCGACCAGATAGCCCAGCATCAGGGAGTGGGGAAAAGGCCAGGCCTGACTGCGAATATAACGCAGCCGCCCCAGCTTCAGACCGACCTCCTCGTGGACCTCGCGATGCACCGCCTGCTCCGCCGATTCTCCCGGTTCGATGAATCCTGCCAGGGTGGAATAGCGTCCGGGTGGAAAACGCGGGCTACGAGCCAGCAACAGCGACTCCCCGTGGGTCACCAGGGTGATGATGCAGGGCGAGATGCGCGGGTAGTTGCGATGGCCGCAATTGTCGCAGTGCATCGCAAACTCGTGTTCCAGACGCCTGGCTGGGCTGCCGCAACGCCCGCAAAACCGGTGGTTGCCCATCCAGGCACCCACCTGCAGCGCCGTTGACACCAGCCCGTACCATGACTCGGGCAACCTCGACAGCCAGCTACGGCCGTCTGGCCAGTCGGCGCCTGGGCTGTCTTCAAGACGCAGCCCCACCGGTTCGTCCGACCACCAGCACAACGGCTGAACACGCTCATCCCAGGGCTCGACCGGCCCCAGCGGCGTATTGTCCAGGCCAGGCGCCATACAGCCCTTCGACAGGCGAATGATACGCCCCGACTCGACACCTCTTGGCAGCTCCCGATGCAGCATCAGACACCGTCCTGCGTGGCGCTGCCGGGGCCGGCGTAGGCAGGGTCCAGGTCGTCCCAGCGACACTCTCCTGCCTTGCCACGCACCTTGTCGAGCTTGGCCAGATGGGCCGCCATCTCCTGATCTGTCGGGCGTACCACGCTCAGCCGCCCCGGCTCCAATGACAGCCGACGCACCGAAAGCTCGCCGGGCACCGCCGCCTGCTGGTCGCTGTCGTTGCCCGCATCCAGGGTCAGGGCGGTCTGCCCACCGGTCATCGCCAGATAGACGTCTGCCAGGATCTCGGCATCGAGCAAGGCCCCGTGCAGCACGCGGTGACCATTGTCGATATCGTAGCGCTTGCAAAGGGCGTCGAGGCTGTTGCGCTGCCCCGGGTGCAGTCCCCTTGCCATGGTCAGGGTATCGAGGATACGACAGTGATCCTTGACGGGCCCTGCATATAGCTCGGGGTGGGTGGCCTTCAACAGCTTGAATTCGTGGTCGATGAAGCCGACATCGAAGGGCGCGTTATGGATGACCAGCTCGGCCCCGCGAATAAACTCCCAGAAGTCGGCCGCCACCTCGGCGAAAACCGGCTCATTGGCGACCCGCTCGTTGGTGATGCCGTGGACACCGATCGCCTCGGCATCGATCTCACGCTCGGGGTTGATGTATTGATGGTAGGAATTTCCGGTCAGACGCCGGTTTATCATCTCCACGGCGCCGATCTCGATGAGACGGTGGCCGTCGCGCGTCTCGATACCGGTGGTCTCGGTATCCAGTACAATCTGTCGCATTCTGGGTCCCTGAAGTCGGATGGGCTGTGGGGTGTGGGCCGACGGCGTCAGGCGCCTTCCAGCAACTCGTCGATGGCCTCGTTGACCAGGGCGTCGGCGGCCTCGTTTCCAGGGTGGCCGCTGTGCCCCTTGACCCAATGCCAGCTGACCTGGTGTCGGCGTGTCTGCTCATGCAGCTCGCGCCACAGATCGGCGTTCTTCACCGGCTGCCTGGAAGCCGTCTTCCAGCCACGCTTGATCCAGCCATGGATCCATTCGGTGATGCCCTTGCGCAGATACTCCGAATCGGTCCAGAGATCCACGTGACACTCGCGCTTGAGCGTCTTCAGCGCCATGATCGCGGCGGTCAGCTCCATTCGGTTGTTGGTGGTATCACGCTCGGCGCCCTTGAGCGACTTGCGGTGATCCCCGCTTTCCAGCAGCGCTCCCCAGCCGCCGGGTCCGGGATTGCCGCGGCAACCCCCGTCGGTGTAAATGGTCACGACAGGGAGTGAATCGGGAGTGGTCAACGCATTGCTACCTTCTTCTGCTTGGGGGTCTGCCGCACACTGGGCTCGAGCCTGGTGGTGCCGAGTGCGGTGTTACCGACCGGCAAGCCGAACAGCGGGCGTTTTCCCTGGGTACAGGCCAGCTGCGAGCGGCAGCGAGCCTGGATGATATAACAATCGCCCAGGGGCAGGTTGTGGCGCCGGCCGAGGGTTTCCAGCATGCCATTGCCACCGGCGAGCCCCGGCAGGCGAAATCGGCAGTAGTCTACCCGCTCGATCTCGAAGTCGACAAACTGAAGCCAGTCCTTCATCGTCCGCGGCGTTCGCCATACGCCCTGCCCCGGCATCTGCCGCCGGCGGCGAGGCCGCACCCTCATCAAACCCGACGATGACAGCGGGGACCAGCCAAGCAGTACCAGTCGCCCCTGCGGCGAGACCACCCGGGCGGCCTCCTGCAGAAGCTGGTGGGGGTGGGACACCACCTCCAGCAAGTGATTGAGCACCACCACGTCCATCGCTCCGTCGGGCAGTGCCAAGCGCTCAGGGCGGCAAACCAGCGTGCTGGAACTTTCCGCCAGCTCCCTGGTCGGAGACCACCGTATCCAGTGGCGAACCGCGCTCATGTCGGCCAGTGGCTCGGCCAGTGACATTTCAAGACCGTGCTGGCCGCACCAGCGTTCGGCCAGCGGGCCCAGGCAGGCTCGCTCGGAACGCCGCACGGCGCACCCGCTGTCACTGGACCAATAGCGTCGAGCGTGCCGCACCAGGCACGCGAGCTCCATCGGCTCCGACGCATTTGACATAGTCGACCTGTGCCTCCAAAGTGTCTGATTTTGCAAGGCGAAAAAACGAAGTTTACTGAAGTCTGCGCCGGCCGCCCAGCTAGATGCTGCCCGCTCAAGGCTCGCTCCGAGGACCCTGCCGACCATGTTAAGCGTGACACCGATTCCAGCCTTTAGCGACAACTATATCTGGCTGCTGCGCCAGGATTCGAGTCAAGAGGTCTGCGTCGTGGATCCCGGTGACGCCGAGCCTGTTCTGCGCTTTCTCGAACGTGAAGGGCTGAGCCTGGGCTGCATCCTGCTGACCCATCACCACCATGACCACACCGGCGGCGTTGCCGAACTGATCCAGCGCTATTCGCCCCGGGTGATCGGGCCGGATAACCCCGAGATCGCAGGCGTCGACGAGATCGTGCGTGACGGTGACGAGTTTCGCGTCATGGGCCGCCTGTTCGAGGTGATGGCGGTGCCTGGGCATACCCTGGACCATCTGGCCTTCTTTACCGCAGGCATCCCGCCGCTGCTGTTCTGTGGGGACACCCTGTTCAGCGGTGGCTGCGGACGCCTGTTCGAAGGTACCCCGGAGCAGATGAAGGGGTCCCTCGACCGACTGAATTCCCTGCCGGCGGATACACTGGTATTCTCCGCGCACGAATATACATTGGCCAACCTCGCTTTTGCGAAGGCGGCCAACCCCGGCAACCCCGACGTTGCCACCGCCTTCGACGAATGTCAGAAGGCACGAGATCTGGACCGACCCACGCTGCCTACAACGATGGAACGTGAGCGCCGCATCAATCCCTTCCTTCGTTGCGATGATGAAGATGTCAAGCGCGCTGCCTCAGCCCATGGGTCGACCGATAGCACGGACGCCACCTTTGCCACGCTAAGAGCCTGGAAGGATTCCTTCTGAACGGCTCGGCGTCCTGAACCATCGTCCCACAGGACGCCCGCGATAAGCATCGCGGGCCAGGAGTTTCTGTACGCATGACATTTCACACGACCCGTAGACGACTTCTTGGCGCGGCCAGCAGTCTGGCCCTCCTTGGCTCGTTGATGGCCGGTGCCTATGCATCCCAGGCCTCGCCACTCCCCCCCGGTGGCGCCATGCCATATGGCGGAACCAGCGCTGACGCAAGCGCCGCGCCTTCGCATCAACACCTGACTCGCCACTTCTGGGATGCCCTGGAACTCGAGCCGCAGGATGCCTGGACAAGTCTGCGGGCGGATTTCCAGTGGCAGGACCAGCCGGTCAATGCCCGCGTGCAGGAATGGATCGACTACTACCAGGACAGCCCCCATAACGTGGCGGAGATCACCGAGCGCGCCCGCCCCTGGCTCGCCTGGATCACCCAGCAGGTCGAATCTCGTGGTCTGCCGGGCGAGATCGCGCTGATCCCCTTCGTCGAGAGCTCCTTCGATCCCAAGGCACGTAGCCACTTTGGCGCCGTCGGACTGTGGCAGATCATGCCGCGTACCGGTGACGCCCTCGGCCTCAAGCGCAATGGTGCCTGGGATGGCCGCAATGATGTCGTGGCCTCCACCCGCGCCGCCCTGGACTACATCGAGATGCAGGCGGATCAGTGGTACGAGGGCGACCTTCAGTTGTCACTCGCGGCATACAACGCCGGCGCCGGCACCGTCAACAATGCCCGCCGTGCGGCACAGGCTCGCGGACTCGCCGGCGACTACTGGGATCTCAACCTGCCCTCGGAGACCATGGCGTACGTGCCGAAGCTGATGGCCATCTCGCGGATCATCAATGATCCCGAGCGCTATGGCGTCAACCTTCCGGAGATCAGCGGCTCGGCGGCCTTTGCCAAGGTCTCGGTCACCGCACCGATCTCGTTGAACAAGGCAGCCGCTCTGGCCGGAGTGACCACCCACGAGCTGAGCGAACTGAACCCCGGACTCAAGTCGCGCAACGTCAACCCGCGTCACACCCGTCAGATTCTGGTGCCGGCAGAGAGCGCCGCCACCCTGCGCAATGCCTTGAGCAACCTGGGGCAGATCGAAGTGGCCAGCGCCTCCGACGAGACCCATGTCGTCGAGAGCGGAGACACCTTGAACCGCATCGCCATGCTTCATTCCATCTCGCCTCGGGACCTGGCACGCTGGAATGGCATCGACAACCCGCAGGCTCTTCAACCCGGTCAGCAACTGACACTTTCCGGTCGGTAAAGCGGGCGCCACGGTGGCGCCCCTCAGGACAAGGACTCCACCGCCATGCGACAGGTGGCAATTGGCGCCTGCCTGCTGGGCGCCCTGCTGGCGACCGCCAGCGAGGCCGCAGACGTTTCCAGCGTGCCCACCGTGCACGCCCTTCCGCTCTATGGTGAGCCGGCCCTGCCGGCTGACTTTCGCCACTTTCCCCATGCCAATCCTGATGCTCCGTCAGGCGGTGATTTGATTCGCGCCGCCCAGGGCAGCTTCGATTCGACCAATCCGTTTATTGTTCGTGGCACGCCAGCCTCTGGCCTTACACAGATCTACGACACCCTGCTCGAATCGAACCCGGGAGAGCCCTTCACCATGTATGGGCTCCTGGCCGAGGGTATCCGCCTGGACCCCGAACGGCGCTGGGTCGAGTTCGACCTGCGCCCCGAAGCGCGCTTCCATGACGGCGAACCCATGGACGCCCAGGACGTGGTATTCAGCTTCGAGACGCTGACCACCAAGGGGCAGCCCTTCTACCGCGCCTACTACAGCGATGTCGACAGCGTCACCGCCATCGACAGCGACACCGTGCACTTCGACCTCGGTGACAGCGAAAGCCGTGAACTGCCGCTGATCCTGGGCCAGATGCCGATCCTGCCCGAGCACTACTGGCGTGATCGCGACTTCGAGGCGGTGACCCGCGATTCGCTGCTCGGCTCCGGCCCCTATCGGATCGCCGAGGTCGATCCGGGCCGCCGCATCGTCTACGAGCGCGTCGACGACTACTGGGGTAGCGAGGTACCGGTCAACGTCGGCCGACACAATATCGGACGGCTGATCTACGACTACTATCGCGACCAGACGGTGGCACTGGAGGCCTTCAAGGCCGGCAATCTCGACTTCCGCCTCGAGAATTCCGCGAGCAACTGGGCCACGGCCTACGAATTCCCGGCGCGCGAGCAGGGCTTTGTCAGGCAGCTTCAGGTCCATGACGGCCAGCCCGCCGGCATGCAGGCCTACGTCATGAACCTGCGCAAGGCCAAGTTTCAGGATCGCCGCGTGCGCGAGGCGATCACTCTTGCCTTCGACTTCCCGTGGCTGAACAGAAACCTGTTCTACGACGCCTATGCGCGCACCGACAGCTACTTCGAGAATTCCGAGATGGAAGCCACCGGCTTGCCGTCCGAAGACGAGCTGGCAATGCTCAAGCCCTTCCGCGACCAGCTGCCGGAGAGCGTCTTCAGCGAGCCACTGCCGATGCAGCAGCCCCAGGAGATGCGTCCACGCCTGAGGAAGGCCCTGGAACTCCTGCGTGAGGCCGGCTACGAGGCCCGTGACGGGGTAATGATCGACCCCGAGAATGGCGAGCCACTGCACGTCGAGATCCTGCTTTACAGCACCCAGTTCGAGCGCATCGCCCAACCGCTGCTGCGAAGGCTGGCCCGACTGGGGGTGCAGGGCAATATCCGTACCGTCGACGTCAATCAGTACCTCAATCGTCTGCGCAGCTTCGACTTCGACATGGTGGTGGGCAGCTTTCCGCAGTCCTTGAGTCCCGGCAACGAACAGCGTGAGTTCTGGGGCAGCGAGTATGCCGAACGCCCCCAGAGCCGGAATCTGATCGGCCTTCAGGATCCCGTCATCGACGCTCTGGTCGATCGCCTGATCGCCGCCGACTCGCGCCAGGCACTGGACACCGCCGCCCAGGCGCTGGACAGAGTGCTGCGCTGGGGCTTCTACGTGGTCCCGCAGTTCCATCTGGCCGCCCACCGCATCGCGGTGTGGGACAAGTTTGCCTGGCAGGAGCCCTTCCCCGAGTACACGCTGGACCTGAGCGCCTGGTGGGTAGACCCTGAACGCGAGGCGGTCATCGAGGATCGTCAGCGTAGCCGTTGATTCAACGGCGGCCCAAGGGCGCTGTGCTGTGGTAAGAAGGTCAAAGATTCAGAGGGCAGGCGCACGTGTCCAGCCCGAACGGCAGGCCCGACCACGCCGGCGGCCCTGATACAGAAAATGTTTCTGGTGGTGCGAAGCGTCGTGCGAAACGACGCTTCGCCTTGGCAAACCCAATCCTCAAGGAAATGCCGTGGGTGCCTACGTACTGCGCCGTCTGCTGCTGATGATCCCCACCCTGCTGGGGATCATGCTGCTCAACTTCATCATCGTCCAGGCCGCGCCGGGCGGGCCCATCGACCAGTTGCTGGCACGTTTCGAGGGCTTTTCCAGCGAGGCCAGTACGCGTCTGCAGGGAGGTGGCGGCGAGACCATCGATAGCGGCGAGTCTCGCGGCAGCCGCGGGATCCCCGAGCAGTTCATCACCCAGCTTGAGCAGCAGTTCGGCTTCGACAAGCCGGCCCATGAACGCTTTATCGACATGATGGTGGACTACGCCACCTTCGACTTCGGCGAGAGCTTCTTTCGCGGCGAGGCGGTCACCACCCTGATGTTCGAGCGACTTCCGGTGTCGATCTCGCTAGGTCTGTGGACGACCCTGCTGGTGTATCTGGTGTCGATCCCGTTGGGGGTACGCAAGGCCTTGAGACACGGCTCCGCCTTCGATGTCTGGACCTCCGGCCTGGTCATCGTCGGCTACGCCATTCCCGGCTTCCTGTTCGCTATCCTGCTGATCGTGCTGTTCGCCGGCGGCAGCTACTTCGACGTCTTCCCGCTGCGAGGGCTGACGTCACCGGACTTTTCCGAGCTCAGCGCCTGGGGCAAGGTCAAGGACTACCTGTGGCATATCGTGCTGCCGGTCAGCGCCTCGGCCATCGGCAGCTTCGCCACCCTGACCATGCTGACCAAGAACAGCTTTCTCGACGAGATCCACCGCCAGTACGTGCTGACCGCCCGGGCCAAGGGTGCCAGCGACAGGCGGGTGCTCTATGGCCACGTCTTCCGCAACGCCATGCTGATCATCATTGCCGGGATGCCGTCGGCGCTGATCGGGATCTTCTTCACCGGCTCGCTGTTGATCGAGGTGATCTTCTCGCTCAACGGGCTGGGCCTGCTCGGTTTCGAGGCGGTCATGCAGCGTGACTATCCGGTGATCTTCGGCACCCTCTACCTCTACACCCTGATCGGCCTGATACTCAAACTGGTTTCCGACCTGACGTACGTCTGGGTGGATCCGCGCATCGACTTCGAGACACGGGAATCCTGATCGTGCCTAGCCTTTCTCCCATCACCCGCCGTCGCCTCGCCGTCTTTCGCCACCAGCGCCGTGCCTGGTGGTCACTGTGGGCCTTCGGCCTACTGTTCGTGCTCAGCCTGGGGGCCGAACTCATCGCCAATGACAAGCCGCTGCTGGTGCAGTATCAGCAGCAATGGTACTTCCCGATGCTGGTCGACTATCCGGATACCGTTTTCGACGGCTTTCTGCCGACCGCGGCGGACTATCACGATGACTTTACCCGCAACGCCATCGAGTCGGATGGCTGGATGCTGTGGGCGCCGATTCCATTCTCCTACGACACCCTGGACGAGTATCTCGACCACCCTGCGCCGTCACCCCCGGATGGCCGCCACTGGCTGGGTACCGATGACCAGGGTCGTGACGTGCTGGCGCGGGTGATCTACGGCTTTCGCCTGTCGGTGATCTTTGCTCTGGTGCTGACCGCCGGGTCGCTGGTGCTGGGGGTGCTGGCCGGTGGGGTGCAGGGCTATTTCGGCGGCAAGGTCGACCTGATCGGCCAGCGCCTGACCGAGATATGGTCGGGGTTGCCGGTGCTGTTCCTGCTGATCATCCTGGCCAGCCTGGTGGAACCCAATCTGTGGTGGCTGCTCGGGATCATGCTGCTGTTTTCCTGGCTCGGACTGGTGGATATCGTGCGTGCCGAGTTTCTGCGTGCGCGCAATCTGGAGTACGTACGGGCGGCCAAGGCCATGGGGCTGCCGTCACATCTGATCATGTGGCGCCATGTGCTGCCCAACGCCATGGTGGCGACCCTGACCTTCATACCCTTCCTCTTCACCGGCGCCATCACCACCCTCACGGCGCTGGATTTTCTCGGTTTCGGGCTGCCGCCAGGTTCGCCATCCCTGGGCGAGCTGGTGGCCCAGGGCAAGAACAACCTCCAGGCACCATGGCTTGGGATTACCGCCTTCATGACCCTGGCGGTCATGCTGTCGCTGCTGGTGTTCATCGGCGAGGGGATCCGCGACGCCTTCGATCCGCGCCACGTCCAAAGCGCCAGCGGCAACACGACACCGCAAGGAAGCCCCGCGCATGAACAATGACACCCTGCTGTCGCTGGATCGGCTGACGATCGGCTTCGGCGACACCACCGTGGTCAAGCAACTGTCGCTGGACGTCAGGCGCGGAGAGACCCTGGCGCTGGTGGGTGAGTCGGGGTCCGGCAAGTCGGTCACCGCGCTTGGCGCGCTCAACCTGCTGCCGCCCAACGCCACAATCAAAGGCGGTAGATGGCTCGGCGACACCGACCTGTCGCGGCTGACGCCGCGCAAATGGCAGGGGCTGCTCGGCAACCGCGTCGGTTTCGTGTTTCAGGAGCCGATGACCTCGCTCAATCCGCTGCACACCATCGGACGACAGCTGGCGGAGACCCTGCGCCTGCACCAGGGCCTGCGAGGCCGCGGGGCTCGCCACCGCTGCCGCGAACTGCTGGAACAGGTAAAACTGCCGCGAGCCGAGGAACTGCTCGATGCCTGGCCCCACCAGCTGTCCGGCGGGCAGCGTCAGCGGGTAATGATCGCCATGGCCATCGCCAACCAGCCTGAGCTGCTGGTGGCCGATGAACCCACCACCGCCCTGGACGTGACCGTACAGCAGGAGGTGCTCGCCCTGCTGGCCGAGCTGCGTGATCACCACGGCATGGGCATGCTGTTCATCACCCACGACCTGAACCTGGTGCGTCGACACGCCGACCGTGTGTGTGTCATGCGTCATGGCGAGCACCAGGAAACCGGGACCGTCGAGCGGGTCTTCCAATCGCCCCAGAGCGCCCACGCGCGGGAGTTGCTGGACGCCGAGCCGCAAGGTGTCCCGGCCCCCTGTGGCGATGCCCCGACCCTGATCGAGGCCCGCCAGCTAAGCGTCACCTTCGAACGACGCCGACGCCTGTTCCAGCGTCGCCAGCCTGGCTTCGAGGCGCTGGCCCCGCTGGACTTGCACATCGCCGCCGGCGAGACCCTGGGCGTGGTCGGCGAATCGGGATCCGGCAAGACCACCCTGGCCTCCGCTCTACTGCGCCTGAACCAGGCCAAGGGGGTCATCGACTTCGCCGGCGCCAGGCTGGATCAGCTATCGGGCAAGGCACTGCGCCAGCAGCGCAGAAATCTGCAGATCGTGTTCCAGGACCCCTACGGCTCTCTCTCTCCGCGAATGCCGGTGGCGGATATCATCAGCGAGGGACTTCGCTATCATCAGCCTGAGCTTTCCGAGCAGGAAGTCAGCGCTCGGGTCCGTGCGACCTTGCGAGAGGTGGAGCTCCCGGAACACGTCGCCCAACGCTATCCCCACGAGTTCTCCGGCGGTCAGCGCCAACGCATCGCGGTGGCCCGAGCGATCATCCTCGAGCCGCGCCTGATCGTACTCGATGAACCGACCTCGGCACTGGACAGGACAGTGCAGAAACAACTGATCGCCCTGCTCAGGGACCTCCAGGCACGGCGCGGACTGAGCTATCTGTTCATCAGCCACGACCTGGCGGTGGTGCGCGCCATGGCCCACAGGGTGATGGTGCTGAAGGAAGGCCGTCTGATCGAACAGGGGGCCTGCATGGACGTACTTTCCCGGCCGGCCGATCCCTACACCAGGGCTCTGGTCAAGGCGGCGGGGCTTGAGCCCCAGAGATGAAGCAAGGCTGACAAGAGGTGTCCCGACAGGGGGGCGGTAGAAGGCATGGCATCTGAGCGCGGTTGCAGCCAAATGCGCTCCATGGCGGTTCATGTCGGGACTGGGGCCGTCCAGGCCTCAAACGTTTATTCTTTCGACTATGCCGTCGAATGTTGTTATTGCCACCTCGTTCTATACTGGCCGGGTTACCGTCCATAGGTCTCGCCATGTTCCGCTGCATCACGCTTCTTGTACTCGCCCTGCTCTGGCTGCCCGGCAGTCAGGTACTGGCTGGCGAGCTCGCGTTGAATGATGACTGGCAATATCGTTGGGGGGACTCGCCCCGCACTCCTGACGGAGAGCTTGAGTGGCTCACCGCCGCTGAAGGGGAATGGAAGTCCCTGGAGGGCATCGGCAATCCCCCGGGTCGTGACGGTCGCGACAGCCTCTGGCTGCGTCGGGAGTTGCCCGCCGGTGACTGGCTTCAGCCGGCGCTGTTCGTCTCAAGCCTCAACCTGGTCGCCGAAGCCTACGTCGATGGGCAACACGTCTATCGCCACGGTCAGCTCGAAGGACCGGACGCCGGGGCCTTCGCCGGCTGGACCTGGCACGCCATCGAGCTGCCCTCGCCCACCCAGGGCAAGACCCTGTACCTGCGCCTGAAGTCGTCCTACAAGGACATCGGGCTTTGGGGCAAGGTCGTGATCATGGAACAGTCACGGATACTGCCCTCGATTCTCGAGGCCACCAAGGGCGAACTAGTGATCGCGCTTGCCTGCCTGATCGTCGCAGCCCTGGCGCTCGTGTTGATCCTGACCCAGCCCGAACGCTGGCGGCTGGGTAGCCTCGGGCTCTTCTCGCTGGCGGTCGGACTCATGGTGCTGGCCGAGAGCGACGCCAGCCAACTGATCGTGTTCGCGCCCCTGGCATGGGACTATGTGGCCGCCATCGCCTATTTTTCGTTGCCGGTGGCCATGGCGCTGATCCTCGAGCACTGGTTTCCGCAGATCCCGCGACAGGGCATGCGACGTCTGTGGCTAGGCTTGCTGGCCTACGCCATCATCGCCCCGGCGCTGGCGATGCTGGACGTGGTATCGCTTCCTCCGACCTTTCCCTTGTTCGACCTGATACTGCTCGGGGCGCTGGCCTATATGGCACGCTGGCTGTTTCGCTATCGACGAGAGTTCGACAGCGACCAACGCCTGATCGTCGCGAGCTACGCCATCTTTGCTGCCATCGCCATCACCGACATGCTGGTGGCCCACGGCCTGGTGGGCTGGATCAGTGTACCGGTGCATCTTGGTGCCCTGGCCTTCATCGTCGCCATGATCGTCATCTCCACGCGCCACTATGCTCGCTCCCAACGCCAGTTGCAGCGACTCAACGATCACCTCGAGCAAGAGGTGGCCGAGCGTACCCGGCAACTGGAAAGCCTCGCAGAACAGGAGAGACAACGTGCCCTGGTGCTGGCCACCGAACACCACAAGACCCAGCGACTGGCCAGCCTGATCGACACGCTGCAGGCATGCACCAGCCTCGAGGAAGCGCTATGCCTGACCCAGCGGGCCATGCCGGAGATACTGGAACCGATGCAGGGCGCCTTCTACCGGCCTCAGGATCAGCCGGACAACATGACGCTGGAACTGTTCTGGCCCACCACCTATCGCCCCCCGGCTTGGCTGGACACCACCGCGATTCCGCCGCTTCGAACGCGCACGGAAGAAAGCCTGCCCGCCCTGGACGACCTGCTCACGATCTCCACCAGGAGGCCGCCCTCGGACCCTTCGGCACCTTCCCCTGCCGACAACCTGCCTCACTGGATCTTTCCGTTGGACTTGACCGGCCCGGATCGCCAGCACCGCCGACTGGGCGTGATCTGCGTCGTGCCCGACGGGCCACTGGTCAAGCGCCCGCAGTACTGGGATCGCACCCGCAGCTTCATCGAACTCGGCGTCAGCCGCCTGGCCCTGGTATTGTCGAGCATCGCCCTGCAGGAAGAACTATCGGCGCTATCCTATCGCGATGATCTGACCGGACTGCACAATCGTCGCTACTTCGATGAGCTTTTTGCCCACGAGACGGCTATTTCGTTGCGCAAGAAGAGCCCCTTGGCGGTGGTCATCCTGGACATCGACCACTTCAAGAAATTCAATGACCGCTATGGTCATGCGGCGGGTGACACGGTGCTTGAAGGGGTTGGCAGAATGCTGGCCAACAGCTTTCGTGACATCGACGTGGTCTGTCGCTTTGGTGGAGAGGAGTTCGTCGTGCTGCTGCCCGGCGCCGAGGCCGACGACGCTCACCATCGCATGCAGCGCATGTGCCACGCCCTGGCCAGCGCGAGCTTCCGCCACGAGGGCCAGAGCCTGGGTACGGTATCGGTATCCTGCGGCATCGCCAGCTTCCCGGCCACCAGCGACGATCCGAGCTGCCTGCTGGCGATGGCAGACAGCGCCCTATATCGGGCCAAGCACGCAGGGCGGGCTCGCATCGCACTCGCCACGCCTCACGAGAACGACTAGCCGGCCGGGGAAGCCGCCTGGAGGGGCCTGAAGCGCTCTCGCTACAGCGCCCGGCCCCGCGCTATCCAATCAGCACCCGGCCCCGCGCAGTCAATCCAGCGCCCGCTGCTGCGATCCAAACCAGCGCTGTCACACCAGCGCCCGCTGCTGCAATCCAAACCAGCGCTGTTAAAACAGCTCGCGTTCCTCGGCTGTCAATTCGCGCCATTGGCCGGGTTCGAGTGACGCATCCAGTGTCAAGGGTCCGATCGTGTGGCGATGCAGCGTTTCGACATGGTTGCCGATGGCGGCGAACATGCGACGGACCTGATGATAACGCCCTTCGACGATGGCGAGTTCGACCTCCCTCGGCCCGTGACAGGTCAGGGTAGCGGGACGCGTCGGGGTCTCCTCGCCCTCCAGCATGATGCCCTCGGCAAAACGTGCGACGGCCTCGTCAGGGTCGTCCAGGTCCCGTGCCAGCAGGGCCTGGTATACCTTGGCGCTGCGATGGCGAGGCGAGGTGATGCGGTGGGACCACTGGCCATCGTCGCTCAACAACAGCAAGCCAGTGGTGTCGACGTCCAGCCGCCCTACCGGCTGCAGACGCTCGGCCTTGGGCAGATCGATCAGGTCAACCGCCCGCGGGTAGAGTCCCCGTCTGGCCGTGCACTCCACCCCGACGGGCTTGTGCAGCATGATGTAACGAAGTCCAACCAGCTCAAGAAGTCGTCCCTCCCAGCGCACCTCGTCATCACTCGCCACATGTCGCGCAGCCTTCTTTTCAAGCTCGCCGTTGACCGTTACCTCCCCGCGCACCAGGGCCCGCTTGGCCAGGCTACGCGTCAGGTCGGTGGTCTCGCTGAGAAAGCGGTCCAGACGCATCAGTTGGCCTCGTCATCGGCGAGTTGAAAGGCATCGGCATCCTGCCATGCCGGGAACTTCTCCCGGAATGCCGCCAATTCGTCGCGGTCGAGCACTCCGGTCTTGACAAAGGGCTCATCACGCGCCTCGTCGATCAGCGCCTCACCCTTGGCATCGATCAACATGGAGTCACCCGAGTAGGCGAGGCCCTTGGCGTCCTCACCGACGCGGTTGACACCGATCACCGGGGCCAGGTTCTCGATGGCACGCGCCTGCAGCAGTGTGCGCCAGGGATGGCGCCTCGGCGCCGGCCAGTTGGCAACACATAGAAGGGCGTCATATTCGAAGTGGGTCGATGGGTTCTGGCGTTGACGCAGCCATACCGGAAAGCGCAGGTCGTAGCAGACGCTCAGCAGGATGCGGAAGCCATTGAGCTCGACGATCACCCGCTCACGACCCATGTCGTAGCGTTCATGCTCGCCTGCCATGCGGAAGAGATGGCGCTTGTCATACCAGCTGATGTCGCCGTCCGGTCGCGCCCAGACCAGGCGGTTGAAGTACTCGCCCTGCTCCTCGATGGCAACGCTGCCGGTGACCACGCAGCCTCGTTGGCGAGCCTGATCCACAAGCCATGCCACCACGCTGCTGTCCGCCATGGGCTGGGCCATCTCGCGTGAGTTCATGGTGAACCCGGTGGCGAACATTTCCGGCAGCACGATCAGGTCGGTATCGTTGGCGCCCAGGTCCGCCAGGCTGTCCTCCAGCATCCGGCAGTTGGACTCGGGATCTTCCCAGTGAAGGTTGCACTGGACAAGCGTCGTACGCAGCTGTGTCATGGTAGTCTCATCAATTGACGTCGTCCCCCTAGCCTAAACGACACAGCGCCTTGTCGCAGCAGGTGGCAACGGTCGAATGCCCCAGGCCCCGGAAAACCCCACCGTCATCCGGCCTGACGCGACGCGGCGATCAGCTCAACCTTCGCTATCAACATCAACATCGGCACCAACTCTGAACGGGAATTCGCGGCATGAAAGGACTCTCCACACCCTCGGCCCAGGGCGTCGCCTTTGCGCTGCTGGCTTATGGCACCTGGGGTGGATTCCCCCTTTTCTTCGCATTGTTCGACGGCGTAGGTGCACTCGAAATACTCGCCCATCGTGTCATCTGGTCGTGCCTGTTTCTGGCACTGGTCATCAGTCTGCTCAAGCGCTGGTCGGTCATCGCCAATATTCGCCAGGCACCTCGACAACTGCTGCCGGCGCTCGCCTGCGCTCTGCTCATCGGTGCCAACTGGGGCCTTTATATCTACTCGGTAGAGACTCACCGGGTGCTGCAGGCGAGCCTGGGCTATTTCATGACACCGCTGGTCAACGTGGCGCTGGGCGTGGTGGTGCTCAAGGAACGCGTCGCGCCGACGCAGCGCCTGGCCATTGGCCTTGCCCTCGGTGCCATCGTGCTGCAGCTATTCCAGTTGGGCACCTTGCCCTGGCTGAGCCTGTGCCTGGCGGTGTCTTTCGGCACTTACGGACTGCTGCGCAAGCAGCTTGCGCTGGACGGGCTGTCGGGCCTGTTCATCGAAACGCTGCTGCTCCTTCCACTGGCGCTGCTGCTGATACAACAGCTGCCGGTCAGCCACTTCGATGGGGCGCTATTCTTCACCGCCCCCTACAGCGCCGCGCTGCTGATGGCCTCCGGGGTGCTGACGGCCCTGCCGCTGCTGGCCTTTGCCGGCGCTGCGCGCCGGCTGACCCTCGGTACTCTGGGATTTCTGATGTACATCAATCCGACGCTGCAGTTTCTGATTGCGTTGTGGGTGTTCAACGAGCCCCTGGCGGTCGAGCAGCTTACTACCTTCGTGCTGATCTGGATCGCGCTGGCGCTCTACTCCTGGTCGAGCCTGCGTCAGCAGCGCCGAGTGCCCACCTGACGCAGTACCGTCGTCGGCATCGGGCCCGCTGGCTTCTCGCCATAGACCGCGACCAGATCCTCCAGCTCCATCGGTGGCGCGAAGAAGTAGCCCTGCCCTTCCTGGACCCCCAAGGTGATCAGCCAACTTGCGTCCTCGACGGTCTCGACGCCTTCCGCCACCACCGTCAGTTCCATGCGATGGCAGAGTCCCACCAGCGCCGCATAAGCCTGACGCGCCTGATCGAAACGCCGCGCGGCGTGAAGTAATGAATAATCCAGCTTGATCGCCGCCAGGGGCAGGCGCTGAAGCAGGTTGAAGGCGGTGTAGCCGCTACCGAAGTCGTCCAAGGCGACGCCAATACCGCGTTCGTGGAGCCGCCTCATCTGTCGCTGAACCCGCTCGACGTCATCGACATGCTCGTGCTCCACCAGTTCGAGTGCCAGGCAGCGTGGAGGCAGCCGACGTCGCGCCAGTTCAGTCACCATGAAATCGGGGAAGTCATCGGCCACGAGCGTCGAAAGGTGGACATTGACCGAGACGGTACCGAGCCAGGCCGCGCCTCGCAGTTCCATCAGCCAGTCGAGGGTGCGGCCGATCACCCAACGGTCGAAACGCTCCGCCAGGCCGAGCATCAGAACGACCGGAAGAAACTCCGGCGGCGGAATATTGCCCGCGTCGGGATGACACCAACGGATCAACACCTCGGCGCCGACCAGGGTTCTGCTCGAGGGCGCCATCTTGGGTTGGGCCACCAGACGCCATTGATTGCCGGGATTCTCGATCAGCAGACTGACCTGCCGGCACAGCCAACGCAGCTGAGTCTCGTGATAGGGACCCGCCGCGGTCACCCTGAGCACCGGACGTACCCAACCTTCGCTTTCCAGCCGCTGCACCCCCTCTTCCAGCGAAGCCAGACAGTTGCTCAGGTCCGTGGAGTGTCCGGGCACCACCACCACACTGGCATGCCAGCGCAGGACCCGTGCGCTGTCGCGTTGCTGAAACTGCCCCACCAGGGCCAGGTAGCTATCGAGCTGGGATTCCACATCGGGGCCGTGGGCCTGGGCAGGGACCATGCCGATCAGCTGCTCTTCGCCCCCCAGATACAGCCGCCAGCCCTTGGGGAGGTGCGCCTTGAAGACATCGATACTGATCCGTAGAAGACCCTCCAGACTGCCGCTGCCAAAGCGCCTGCGATAGCTCCTGAGTTCGGGTGAGACCAGCACAAACAGCCACTCCACCTCCTCGCATCGACTGCCTCGATAGTCGCTTACCAACGCCAGCCTGGTAGGCAGACCAAAGCGCTGATCGACCATCAACTTGCGACGAAGACGTCGCGACCTGTTGCGCGCCACCAGCAAGGCCCCCACTCCCAGCAGCGAGCCAACCGCCACCACCGACACCCCGTACAACGCCTGACGATACTCCCGCGCGACCTGCTCCAGCCGCCCGCGAACGCCGATCCACTGGAACGGGAGGTTGTCATGGCCCTCGAACAGACGGTACCAGCGGGCATCGATCAGGTGACGCTGGGCCATCACCGAGGAACTGGCCGGTACCAGGTCAAAGGCTGGCGTCAGCGCCAGTTCCACGGCGGCGTGGGCAAGGAAGTCGACATCGAGAATCGCCCCGCCGGCACAGCCTATCGCCATCTGGAATTCGAAATGGCAGAACACCGGATAGCCCTGGGCGGCCAGCGCTTCCAGTCGATGGGCGGTACTTCCCGCCCCTTCGGACCAACCGGAGTCCTGCCCCCCTTGCATGTACAGTCGAGTACCCGGCGGGCTTCGGGACAATCGCTCGATCACCTCTTCCGGGGTCCAGCCAGTGACCACATCGACCAGGGTCACATCGGCGACACTGCCGATCACCTCCACCATGTCATCGACGACATTGAAGGCGTGTTCGGAGTCTTCGGCCAGCAGCATCAAAGGCACCGGTGAGCCAAAGGTTTCCACCAGCATATTGAGCGACTGCGCCATGACCGGGTAGGACTTGAGCAGTTTCACTCCAAGCGCCTGGGCCTGCTCCCTGAAGCGGTCATCATTGAGTCCCAGTGCCACCACCTTGCGCGGCCAGGGGAGCTCGTCACGATACTCCAGATAGAAGGCCATGGCGGGGTCATCGGCAATGATCAGACTGCCGCTTTCATTCAAGGTGCTGGCGGTCAATCGCTGGAGCAGGGCCTCATGGGCCAGCGGCCGCGCCAGTCGCAGCGCATCGACATACTCCACCAGCAGTTGTCGGTCTGCGCTGGCTTCGTGACGAAAACGCGCCTCGACACTGCTGACCACATCGTCATTCCACCGGTACCCCTGGTGGTAAGAGGTCAACAGTGTCAGTGAAGCACCCTGCGACTCGTCCAGTTCATCACCCGATAGCATCGCAGAAGCGACCATGGCCACCAGGCCAAGGGTGGTCGGCACAAGTCTCCTGAGTCTCACCAGTAGCAGTGACCTCAACCACGGGAGAGGGCACGGCCCGAGCAGGATGTGCATGAGTAAGGCTCCCACGGGAGCGTCTGCTGGCGACGTTCGATCAAGTGCTGTCTCGCCCCGTAGATGAAGCCTAGAAGCCACCGATGCTCCGCTCGCGCTCCCTTTGGAGGTAGCGATGGACTGAAGATGGGGTTAGGTCCAGCGCGCACCGTCTTTGACCTCGCGCATGTCAGCCGGGATGATCGCTACTCGCTTTCAGGATGACGGCCGCCCATGTCCTCGACCACCGCGCGATCCCGCCCCACCGCTATCGGCAGCAAGCCACGGCTGCTGCTGATCGGGGCAGGCCACGCCCATCTGCATCTGCTGCACCAGAGCTCCTTGCTGTCGCGCTTCGATGTCACCCTGGTCGACCCCGGCGCCTTCTGGTACTCGGGCCTGGCCAGCGGCGTGCTGGCCGGCGACCATTCCCCTGCGACCGACAGGATCGATCCAGCGGCGATCTGTCATGGGCGAGGGGTTGCGCTGGTCAGGGCGCGTCTTTGTGGGCTGAACACCGACATGCGCCAGGCGCTGCTGTCCAACGGGACCTCTCTGGCGTTTGATCGACTGGGGCTGAATCTGGGCTCTGCTCCTGCGTTGCGTTCGAGCGATGATGAAGCCAGCGGCGATAGCGCAGCCTCGCTACCAGGCGACAAGCAGACACACTGGCAGATCAAGCCCATCCCCCACCTGGTGCGGCTGCGTCGCAGCCTCGAGCGTCGGTTTCAGTGCCGACAGTCGGTGAGTGTCGAGATTCTCGGTGCCGGCGCCAGCGGGGTCGAGATCGCCTGCGCCATCGAAGCACTCGGCCGCCGCCACCAGCTCGCCGCTGGTGCTCTGACCATTCGCCTGCGACATCGCGGCTCTGGCCCCTTGCCAGAAGCGCCCGCGCGAGCCCGACGCTACCTGTTGGCAGCCCTGGAGCGTCGCGGAATCCTTGTCGTCGACAGCCTCCATGACCGACATCTGCCGGCGTCCGACATCATCGACGCCACTGGGCTGGGTCCTCCGCGAGGACTCGAGAGGTTCGGCCTGCCGACGATCGATGGTCGCGGCATAGCCATCGACCCGTCGCTTAAGGTCCAGGGGACCGACGGCGTCTTTGCCAGCGGAGACTGTGCTGCACTGATCGACCATCCCTTGCCACGGCTGGGCGTCCACGGGGTTCGTCAGGGCCCCGTACTGGCTCGCAACCTGATCGCATCGCTGGACCCGCAGGCGTCACTGACCTCTTACCGCCCGCCTGCGCGGGCCTTGTCCATCGTCAATCTCGGCCACGGCGAAGCTTTAGCGCTCTACGGAAACGCCTGGTGGGGCGGACGACTGGCCAGCCGTCTGAAACGTCATCTGGACCTGAATTTCATGCAGCGTACCAGGCGTCTGCGCTGACAAGACTCTACTCGCTCACCGCTTTCGGCTAGGCTAGAGGTTTCTCGGCAAGCGCCTGCGCCAGGCCCCCAATACCCTGACTAGGACGTCGGCATTTCCATGATCAAGCGTTACCTTCCGATTCTTGCCTGGTTGCCACACTATACGCCGCGTCTGCTGGGGGGCGATCTGCTGGCGGGTATCATCGTCACCGTCATGGTGATCCCCCAGTCGCTGGCCTACGCCATTCTGGCGGGTCTGCCTGCCGTGGTCGGACTCTATGCCAGTCTGCTACCGGCGGTGGTCTACGCCATGCTGGGCACCAGCCGGTCGCTGGCGGTTGGCCCGGTGGCGATCATCGCTCTGATGACTGGCGCCGCTCTGACCAAGGTGGCCACTCCCGGTAGCGCCGCGTACGTCGAGGCGGCGCTGGTGCTGGCACTGCTGTCGGGACTGATGCTGACCGCCATGGGCATGCTGCGCCTGGGCTTTTTCGCCAACTTTCTCAGCCACCCGGTCATCGGTGGCTTTCTCTCGGCCTCGGGACTGCTGATCGCCATCAGTCAGCTATCTCACCTGCTGGGCATCGAGGCCGGTGGCTATACCGCCCTGGCACTGATCTACAGCCAGCTATCCCACCTCGACCAGACCAACCTGACGACCCTGGCGATGGGCGCCTCGACCCTGCTTTTCCTGTGGGCGACCCGCCGCTATGGGCAACACGCTCTGACGGCACTGGGCCTGCCCAGAGGGCCTGCCAGCATGCTGGTACGCGCAGGTCCCGTGGCAGCGGTGGTCGTCACCACGCTGATCAGCTGGCGATGGGATCTTGCCTCCAGGGGGGTTGCGACCGTGGGGCAGATCCCCGCCGGCCTGCCAGCCTTCGGTCTGCCGACATTCGAGCTGGGCCTGTGGCACGCGCTGCTGGTGCCGGCGCTATTGATCAGTGTGGTGGGCTTTGTCGAGTCCATCTCGATGGCCCAGATGCTGGCCGCAAAGCGCCGCGAGCGCGTCTCCCCCAATCAGGAGTTGATCGGACTCGGCGGCGCCAACCTGGCCGCTGCTGTCACCGCCGGCATGCCGGTCACCGGCGGACTGTCGCGCACCGTGATCAATCAGCAGTCTGGTGCACGCACCCCCATGGCCGGTCTGTTTGCCGCCATCGGTATCGGTGTGGTGACGCTGGCGCTCACCCCCCTGCTGGAACATCTTCCGATCGCCACCCTCGCCGCCACCATCACCGTGGCCATACTGACGCTGGTGGATATCCCGCTGATTCGCCAGACCTGGCGCTACTCCCGCAGCGACTTCTCGGCCCTGGCGGTGACCATGCTGCTGACGCTGGTGGAGGGCGTCGAAGCCGGCATCATCGCCGGGGTAGGTCTCTCGATTGCGCTTTTCCTGTACCGTACCAGTCGCCCCCACAGCGCCATCGTCGGTCGCATCCCTGGCAGTGAGCACTTCCGCTCGATCACCCGGCATCAGGTCGAGACCGTCAGCCATCTCGCCCTGTTCCGGGTCGACGAAAGCCTCTATTTCGCCAACGCCCGCTATCTCGAAGACACCCTCTATACACTGGTGGCCCAGCGCCCCGAGCTGAGCGACGTGGTACTTATCTGCTCTGCAGTGAATCTGATCGACGCCTCGGCGCTGGAAAGCCTGGACGCGATCAACGCCCGTCTGAAGGACTCTCGCGTCACCCTACACCTGGCCGAGGTCAAGGGGCCGGTGATGGACCGGCTGAAGCATTCCGACTTTCTCGATGAATTGACCGGCCGCGTGTTCCTGAGTACCTATGCCGCCTGGACGGAGCTTCGACGCACCCGGGACTGATCCACCCGACTCGCCTCGCCGGACGATGCCCGGTAGCTGCCCGACAACCACCAGGCGAGGCCGGAGCCGCGTCGCTCTTGCGGGTCGAAGGGCCCGCCTCGTGCCATCGTTGCCGCAGATAGGAAAGCCACACCTGCTGCCATCGACACATCTGGGTGCCGACCGATGCCTTAGGAGAATATCGACATTGTCGGCATTGCGGTAAGATGGCCCGGTGATACATGGACGGGCCACGAGATGGAAGACTCACCCAAGCAGAACCTCGCCATCAGCGCTTACCGCTGGCTCAAGCAGGACATCATTCGTGGCGTCTTCGCCCCGGGCGAAAAGCTGTTGATGGCAAGGCTGAAAGAACGCTACGACCTGGGCGTGGGGCCGCTGCGCGAAGCCCTGTCCCAGCTGGTTGCCGACCGTCTGGTGGTTGCCATCAGTCAACGCGGTTATCGGGTGGCCCCCATGTCGCTGGCGGAGCTCGAGGATCTGTACGATGCCCGCGCCCAGCTCGAGGGGCTGATGCTGGAGTTGGCCATCCAACGCGGTGACGATCGCTGGGAAGCCGATATCATCGCTACCGCGCACACCCTGGCCAAGGTCGAAAGCGTCAGCTCTTCCGAGGAGCTGCTCGATATCTGGGACAGTCGCCACAAGGCCTACCACAGTGCCATCGTGGCCGGTTGCAACTCGCCTCATCTGATGCAGGTGCGCGACACCCTGTTCGACCAGGTCGAGCGCTACCGTCACCTGTGGCTTCGCGAGACGGTGTTTTCCAGCGAGGCCCTGGCGGTCAAGCGTGACGAACATGCGGCACTGACCGAGGCGGTATTGAGTCGGGACGCCGGCAAGGCCCGGCGCATGATGCGTGACCATCTGATGACGCCGGTACCGATCATCACCGAAGTGATGGCCCGGCGCGGCCTGGATTGAGTCACCATGACGGCGCTTACGCTTGAGCAAGGCAGTTGGCCTGCGCTCACCTGCGCTCAAAGAAGGGCCACACTCCCGCCTCGGCGCGCAGTGAGCTACTCCCCAAGGGAGAGCGACAGCGCCAGACGGATAGCTGCACACTTGGAAGTGCACCGGGCCTGGTCCTGAACCTCGATGGGCGCGGGCACCGTCTAGACAGGGCCCGGGCTTGTCACCGGACTGTCACCCGTAACACCTAGACTTTTCATAAATCTGATAGCCGTACGCGTTGCCACCGGAGGAATACCATGCCCCATCTACTCAGATTCTCGCGGGACCTGGAGGCACGCCTGGATTTCCTGGCCGAAAAGACCGGCCTGTCGAAGGCTGCACTGATCGAACGTCTGGTCAACGAAGGCGCCGAGGTCCTCGAAGCCGAGCTGGCCCACGAGGGCGCCGGCAGCCAGCGTGCGGAGCGCTCCATCGATCAACTTCTGCGCGAAAGCGGGCTAGGCGCCTGACGACTCGCCTGAAAAGTGCCTGCGCTCGGTAATACGGCGTTAAAAATCGGCTGGTGCGCCAGCCCGGTTAAAATGCTCATTTACACCGCGTAAACTGCGCTTTCTCACCGATTTTTGCCTTGTCTAACCTTCGCTCGTCAACTTTTCGGACAAAGGCTAGCGCTGCGCCTGGTGCAGACCTTCTCGCAGCGCTTCTGACTCCCCCCCGGACGGCTGCTCGGACATCGCTCTTGCCAGCGCCGCTCTGGGGTCGCGAGGATAGTAGCGTTCCGGCTGACGCGCCACGTGGGGAAAGAACCGCGTGTCCTTGTAGGGCATCTTCATGAAGCCGGAGATACCCAGTCCCTCGATCAGCTTCACCGCATCGACGATGTCCTCGAGACAGTCATGGAATTCCTGCTCCCTTGAAGGGTCGAGCAGCCGATAGTGGTGGTGAATCTTGAGATGCGACGGCAGCACCTCGAAGATGATCATGCCGGTGTGGTGGATATCATTGAGCGCCTGCAGCGAGGTGATGATCGCCTCCGGCAGGACCAGCAACTCCTCAGGGTCGGGTCCGTCCTCGAAATAGCTGTGCAGACGAGAACGATCCTCCAGTTCCGGTACCGCGCTGACCTCATAGGACAGTTTCAGCGACGGATCGACCACGAAGGGGTGATCCGGACTGGTCCGTTCCAGGTGCAGGGTATCGCGGGCATTGAACAGGCAGCTCTTGAAGATGCCCCGCCGATGGATCGCCCGCGCCAGGGTCACCATGTTGTTGACCGCCGCCACGAAGGCTCGCTTGAGCCCTGCGTCGTGCAGATTCAATGACGAGTCGATATAGACGCCATCGGCCTCCCAGCGCACCGCCAGTCCTCCGACCACCGGGTACTTGCCCAGCCGGCTGACGGCGGCCAGAAAGGCTTTTTCGGTCTCCCCCATGCCCTGCATGAAGTTGCGATAGTAGCGATCGAGCTGAACATCGTTGACGTCATTGAGCGTCTCCTCCACGCCCTCTTCCCTCAGAAATGCCTTGCGCGAGCTGTACACCACGGTATCGATCTCGCGACTCAGCGCGCGGCTCCACACCGGCACCTGTGCCACTTCCTGGGGCCGCGGCAGATCGAGCATCACCAACCGTCCCAGGCGCGGCATTTCGGTAATGAAGTGGTCGCCGGCCCTCAACCGCACCTCGGGGTCGGGATCGAGCATCCCGTCCAGGGTCCTGGCAAACTCCATCGGCAGACCCAGCGAGGTGGCGGGGATGGCGCGATGTCCAAAACGGCAGGACTGCGCCGAGGCCAGGGCGTAGAGGGTCCCGGCGACACCCTGCTCGTCGAAGCGCGGTGATGACAGCGCGCCCCCAAGCTGGTCCTCGCCGATGAAATAGACGTCCCCGAGCCTGGCATTGGTCTGCTGCAGATTGTCGGACATCAGCTCCATCACGTTGGCGGTGACGAACTGCAGCCGTGCGTCGAGCTGTGCAAATACCGACGACCCCCAGTCGATCAGCGCCACCGTTTCGTCGCGGGCGTCAAACACCAGATTCGACGGTTTGATGTCGCCATGGACCACCGGCTTTCTCGGGGCGCCGGCGGGGGTGGTTTCACGCCTCAGCTCACGCAGGATATCGGCCAGTTGGGTGGCGATACGCACCACCAGCCGTGGTGACAGCCGACCCTGACGCAGCGATACCTCTTCCAGATTGAGCCCCGGAGCCCGCTCCATCACCAGAATCGCCTGGTGGCGCACCCGTTGATAGGCGACCAGCGCCGGCACACGGGGATGCACCACCTGCTCGAGCATGAAGGCCTCTTCCTCGAGGCGATCCTGCAGGTGCTGCGGCAACGTGACCCGGCTGAACTTGAAGACGTGATGGCGCTGGTCGGGACTGACCCCGGCAAACACGAAACCGTAGGCGCCCTTGCCGACCAGCTCGATGCGCCGATAGCCCAGCTGCTCGAGCTGGGTACGACACAGCGCGACCCACTCCTTGAGCTTGCGCGCGTCGTCCTGGCTGAGCAGGTAGATCGACTGATCTTCCGGGATGTAGAACTGCTGCAACGGGGCCTGGGGCATGGCGGTATCCTCCACCGATACACGATGCCACGGCGGCGCCTCGGGCGCACGCCGTCACAACCGTTCAGGACAGGTGAAGCAGCATGCTTTCAGGGTCCTCGAGATAGCCTTTCCAGGCATTGCAGAAACGCGCGATGGTGCCGCCATCCAGCAAGCGATGATCACCGGCCCAGGTCACCGTCATGATGCCCCGACGCACGACCTGCCCTGCCTCGTCGAAGCGTGGCAGCCACTGGGTCTTGCCGATGGCCACGATCGCCGACTCGGGGATATTGATGATGGGGGCGGCATAGGTCCCGCCGAGGGCACCGATGTTGGAGATACTGATCGTGCCTCCCTTGAGGTCGCTGGCAGCCACCCGCCCCTCGCGCGCGGCCTCGGTCAGGCGCTGCACCTCGGCGGCGATCTCAAGCAGGCTCAGGCGCTCACAGCCCTTGATATTGGGCACCATCAGGCCGGCCTTGCCGTCCACCGCCATGCCCACGTTGCAGTGGGGCGGATAGTGGATTTCGGTGGCCTCGTCATTGAGACGCGCATTGACCAGGGGATGTTCGTCGATCGCCAGCGCCAGCGCCTTGATGAAAAACGGCATCAGGGTGAGCTTGACGTCCCTGGCTTCGGCCTGGGGCTTGAGCCGGCCGCGCAGGGCCAGCAGGTCGGTGACGTCGATCTCTTCACCGTACTGGAAGTGCGGCACGCTGCTGGCCGCCGCCACCATCTGGCGCGCCATGGCCGCCCGGACCCCGCGCAGCGGTTCCACTCGCACCTCTCCCTCGTCGCGGGCTGTTCCATCGGTGCCGGCGGGAGACTCCGCCCCTGCTGAATCGGACCCGGAATCGGCCGCGGAGACGGCACCGCTGTGTCGAGCGCCATCGAGAAAGCTCAGCACGTCTTCCTTCAACACGCGGCCCTGGCGACCGCTGCCGGGAATGTCCTCGAGTCGCAGCTGGTGTTCTCGGATCAGTCTGCGTACCGCCGGGCTCGCCGGGATGCGCCCGTAGGGGCCCTTGCCCCCCTCGGACGCAGCCGTGTGCGCGGGAGAGTCACTCTTCCGGGTCGGGGTCGGGGGCGACGCCTCCTCGACCGCCGGCGCTTCACCAGCGGCGGCACCCGCCACCTGATAGGCAAACAGCGGCGCATGGACCTTGGCCATCTCGCCCTTGGCCACATACAGCTCGGCGACGACCCCATCCTCCGGCGCAGTGATCTCGACCATGGCCTTGTCGGTCATGACATCGACCAGTCGCTGGTCTTCGCTGATCTCGTCACCCTGGGCCACGTGCCATTCGACGATCTCGCACTCGACGATGCCCTCACCGATATCGGGCAGAATAAAGTCTACCCGTCGCCCCGCACCGCCCTTTTCGCTGGAGCTCGACGGCGGTTCTACTGGCTCTGCCGGCTCCTGGACAGGCGCCTCTGCGGCGCTCTCCGCCTGCACCGATGTGTTGTCTTCGCTTTCTGCCTGGGCCTCTCCGCCCTGCCCATCGCCGCCCTGAGGCTCGCCACGATAGGCAAACAAGGGCGCATGGACTCGCGCCATTTCACCCTTCGCCACGTGCAGCCTGGTAACGACGCCGGCTTCCGGGGCGGTGATTTCCACCAGCGCCTTGTCCGTCATCACCTCGACCACAGGCTGGTCTTCGGCGATGGTATCACCCTCGGCAATCTTCCATTCCATCACCTCACACTCGACGATGCCCTCGCCGATGTCAGGCAGCTTGAACTCTGTCATGTCTTGGCTCCCGGCGCCGTCTCAGTAGTGGAGTGAGGTCTTGATGGCCTCGTAGATCTTCAGATGGTCGGGCAGATACTCCTTCTCCAGCGTCAGCGGAAAAGGTGTATCGATGCCGGTCACCCGTTGGATCGGCGACTCCAGGTAAAGAAAGCAGCGCTCCTGAATGGCAGCGGCGATCTCTCCGGCGAAGCCCCCTGTGCGGGGCGCCTCGTGGGTGATGACCAGGCGGCCTGTCTTCAGTACCGACTCGGCGACGGTATCCTCGTCCCAGGGCAGGATGCTGCGCAGATCGATCACTTCGCAGGACACCCCGTCCTTTTCAGCCATCTCCACCGCCCGATCGATCACCTCCATCTGAGCCCCCCAGCCCAGCAGCGTGATATCGGCTCCTTCCTTGGTCACCTCGGCTTCTCCCAGCGGCAGCTGGTAATCCTCTTCCGGGACCTCGCCGGTGGAGGCGCGATAGAGGCGCTTCGGCTCGAAGAACAGCACGGGATCTGGGTCACGAATGGCGGCCAGCAACAGGCCCTTGGCCTCGTAGGGATTGCGCGGCACCACGATCTTGAGACCCGGGGTGTGGGCGAAATAGGCCTCGGGCGACTGGGAGTGATAGAGGCCACCGGAGATACCACCGCCGTAGGGCGCGCGGATGGTCAACCCGCCGACGTTGAACAGATCGCCGGAGCGGTAGCGAAACTTGGCGGTCTCGTTGACGATCTGGTCGAAGGCCGGAAAGATGTAGTCGGCGAACTGGATCTCCGCCACCGGCACCGATCCCTGGGCCGCCAGCCCATTGGCGAAGCCGATGATGCCCTGCTCCACCAATGGCGTGTTGAAGCAGCGCGCCTTGCCGTACTTTTCCTGAAGGTGACTGGTCGCACGGAAGACGCCACCGAAGCCCCCGACGTCCTCACCGAAGCACAGCACCTTGTCGTCTTCGGCCATGGCGATGTCCAGCGCCTGGTTGATGGCCTGCAGCATATTGATGGTCGGCATCTCAGTCCCCTCCCTGGTCGGCATCGCGATGGCCCAACGCCGGGTCCAGCGACCTGGCCCCACGCGGATAGGCCTCCGGGTAGCGACGAACATGCTGCTTGAGAGCATCGAGCTGATGCTGCAGCGCAGGCGTCACGTCGGCATAGACGTCGGTGACCATGGTATCGATCGCCGGAGGTGGGCGCTTTTCGGCCCGTTTCATGGTTTCCAGCACCTCGCGACGCAGTTCGTCCTGCAACGCCTTTTCCTCGTCTTCGCTCCACCAGCCCTGGGCCTCGAGCCACAGCTGCATGCGCCGGATCGGGTCCTTGGCCCGCCAGGCGTCCTCTTCCTTGCGCGAACGATAGCCCGATGGGTCATCGGAAGAGCTGTGGGCCGCCAGACGGTAGGTCATGGCCTCGATCAGTACGGGCTTGTTCTCCTCCACCGCCAGACGTCGTGCCTTTTCGGTGGCCCGGTAGACCGCCAGCACGTCGTTGCCGTCGACGCGGATCACGTGCATGCGATATCCCAGCGCCCTGGGCGCCACGCCATCTGCGGCGAACTGCTCCACCGACGGCGTGGAAATGGCGTAGCCATTGTTGCGACAGAAGAAGATCACCGGCGCTTCGTGTACCGCCGCCATATTGAGCGCCGCGTGGAAATCGCCCTCGGAGGCAGCGCCCTCACCAAAATAGACGATGGTGCAGAGGCCCTCTCCCGCCAGCTTCTGGCCATAGGCATAGCCCGTGGCCTGGGGAATCTGAGTCGCCAGCGGTGATGAAATGGTCATGTAGTGCAGCTTGCGCGACCCATAGTGGATCGGCATCTGCCGGCCCTTGCCGTAGTCCAGTTCATTGCCGAACAACTGGTTCATGAACTCGTCGAAGCTGAAGCCGCGATAGGCCAAGGCGCCCTGCTCTCGGTACTGAGCCATGATCATGTCGGCGTCGTCCAGGGCGGCGGCGCTGCCGATGACCGCCGCTTCCTCGCCGGTGCACTGCATGTAGAAGCTCAGGCGTCCCTGACGCTGCGCCGCCATCATGCGCTCGTCCAGCACCCGGGTGGCCACCATGGCGTGGTAGATTCTCAGCGCCTTGTCGCGCTCGAGATCCGGCCCTTCGGCGCCGTCATGGAGGGTGCCATCCTGGGATAGCACCGCATAGGTGGGAATGCTGTATTCGTCGCCGGACAGAAAGTCCGGGCGGTGGGTCTGTGCGGTCGTCGTCATCGTGCTGTTCCTTTGCCCCTTTTGAGGGCAGTGTTGTCTTTATTCCCGCCCCTTGCCAGGGGATTGCCCGTGGCGGGACCAACGCACTGACTTGACGTTAACGTAAACTGAGACGCCTGCCTAGCCGCGACTTTGGTCGAAAATTCGTCTCGAATTGCCTCGATGGACCGCTTTGCGGCGAGCACCATGGGACGCCCGAACCGGGCCACCGTGACGGGGAGACCGGCTGGTGAGAGACGCAGGCCACCACGAAGCCCCCTCTCTGCACGGGGGGTTCGCGGATACGGAGATCAGGAAAGGGAAAGCGGACCAGGTCTCGGTGTTCGGACCCGGACGACGCCATCAGGCCCGGCGAGCAGGAGCCAGGCGCGCGAACACGCTGTCCACCGTCAGCGCCAGCAGTGCAATCAGCACTGCGCCCTGGACGATGTAGGCGGTGTTGCCATTGACGATACCGGAGATGATCGGGTCCCCAAGGTTGCTTGAACCAACGGTAGCACCCAGGGCGGCGGTGGCGATGTTGATCGTCACCGAGGTGCGAATACCGGCCAGGATCACCGGTGCCGCCAGCGGCAATTCCACCTGGCGCAGGATCTGGCCACTGGTCATGCCCATGCCACGGGCGGCCTCCCGCACCGAGGGATCGATACCCTCGATCCCGGCGAGAGTGTTACGCACGATGGGCAGCAGACCATAGAGCAGCAATGCCACCACGATGGGCAGGGTGCCGAAACCCAGCACCGGCACCGCCAGCGCCAGTACCGCCACCGGAGGAAACGTCTGTCCCAGCGATGCCACCTGGGCGACCAGCGGCAGAAAATCGCGTCCTCCCGGACGGGTGACGGCGATGGCGCCGCCCACCCCGATCAAGGTAGCCAGCACGGCGGCAACGCTGACCACCAGCAGATGGCGTCCCAACAACACCAGAAAGTCCACCCGCGAGAAGATCACGTCACGGCTATCGGGCTCGACCCAGCGAAACAGCGCTTCCAGCTGCCCCATCAACAGACAACCCGCCAGCAGCAACAGCCCCCAGATGACAGGAACCCGCCAGCGGCTGGCCCAGTGCTCAGTCATGGCCCCGGGCTCCCACCAGCCGACGAAAGCTCAGTTCGCCGATCGGAATATCATCGTCATCGACCACTGCCAGGCGCTCGACCCGGCGCCATAGCATCACCGATAGCGCCTCCCTGAGCGAGGCGCCCTGGTCGATCCGCTCGCGCGCCACGCCACCGGTGCCCAGAGGCATCATCCGCTCGCTGACCGGCAGTAGCGCTGCCTCCTTGAGGCCGCGATCCTCGCCCCCCAGCAACGAGGCGACGAAATCGTTGGCGGGGTCTCTCAGCACGCTCAATGGATGCCCCTGCTGCATGATCTGCCCTTCGTGCATCACCACCAGCCGGTCAGCCAGGGTCAGGGCCTCGTCCATGTCGTGGGTCACGAATACGATGGTCTTGCCCAGCCGCGCCTGAAGATCACGCAGCTCCAGTTGCAGGCTCTCGCGGGTGATCGGGTCCAGGGCGCCAAACGGCTCGTCCATCAGGAGGATATCCGGGTCCGCCGCCAGGGCGCGGGCGACCCCGACCCGCTGCGCCTGCCCCCCGGACAACTGGTCGGGGTACTTGCCGGCAAATTCGTCCATCGACAGCCCCAGCAAGGCCATCAGCTCCTCGACCCGTGCGTCGATCCTGGCCTTTGGCCACTTGAGCAGTCGCGGCACTAGGCCGATGTTGCGCGCCACGGTCCAGTGGGGGAACAGACCGGTGCTCTGGATGGCGTAGCCGATCCGACGCCTCAGCGTCTCTTCCCTGAAGCTGCGAATGGGCTGCTGGTCGATATGGATCTCGCCATCGCTGTGTTCGATCAGCCGGTTGATCATCCTCAGGGTGGTGGACTTGCCGCAGCCGGAGGTCCCCACCAGGCAGCAGAACTCCCCGCTCTCCACCTTCAGCGAAATGCTGTCCACCGCAGTGGTCGACCCGAAACGCTTGCTGATATTGATCAATTCGATCATGCGGCCTCTCCTCTCCCCAGTCGCCTCGACAGGTTGCCGAGTACCGCATCGGCGAGTATTGCCATCACCAGAATGGGCAAGGCCCCCAACAGCACCAGATCCATGGCGGCCTGACCCAGCCCTTGAAAGATGAAACGCCCGAGCCCACCGGCGCCGATCAGGGCCGCCACCGCGGTCAGGCCAATGGCCTGCACCGTGGTGATGCGCACCCCTTCCAGCAGTACCGGCACCGCCAGTGGCAGGCGCACCTGAAAGAAGATCTGCAACCGACTCATGCCCATGCCGCGCGCCGCCTCGATCACACCGGGGGAAACGCCCTCCAGGGCAACAAAGGTGTTTCTGACCATCGGCAACAGGCTGTAGGCCACCAGGGCCAGTAGCGCCGGCGCCCAACCGATGCCGCTGATGCCGAGCGAATCGACCCAGGGGTAGCGATTGGCAAGCCAGGCCAGCGGTCCGAGCAACAAGCCGAACAAGGCCAGACTGGGGATCGTCTGCAGGAAATTGAGTACCGCGAAGGCCCCCCGTTGCACTTCGGGATAGCGCCGCATCAGCAGCGCGATGCCGGCGCCGAGGACCAGACTGACGCCGACGGTGGTAGTGACCAGCAGCAGGTGCTCGCCGATGGCCAGCCAGAAGTCATCGGCACGGCCCTGGTACTCCTGCCACAACGCCAGACGATTCAGCCCCAGCGGCAGGCAGACGGCGAGCAGCGCCAGCGGAGTCAGCATCAAGAGCCAGGACACCCCGGTCGACAGCCGCTGTCGAGTCCGCAGGTCCAAAAGCGCCAACATCAGCACAAACAGCGCACACCAGATGCCTGAACCGATCCCGAGCCGCGCTTGGGGCAGCTCAGGATCGATAAGCTGGTGCACCGCCAACACCAGCCACAGCGGCAGGCCTGCCAGCGCCAGCAGCACCAGCCCAAGCGAGCGCCAGCCGGGGTCAGCGCTACGCGCCGACAATGCCGCAAGGCCCATGGGCAGGCTGGCCAGCAGCGCCATGGCGGGCCCGGCCACCTCCCAGGCGTAGAGAGTCTCGCCGGGCACAATACGATTCGGTGCGACGCTGACCACAGGCAAGGCCCACCAGGCACCGAGCCCCACCAGCATCAGAGTCAGCAATACCGTATTGCCGCGCTCACCGTTCACTGCACTCAAGAGACCGATGGCTCAGTCCTCGAGAGTCGACAGGTAGTCGGCGGCCACCTTCGCCGGGTCCAGACCGTTCACCGCCACGTCACCGTTGAGACGCTGCAGGGTCTCCAGATCCAGCGACTGGAACACCGGCGCCAGGGCCTCTTCGATTTCGGGGTGAGCCTCGAGCACCTCCTTGCGCACGACGGGAGCCGGCTGATAGACCGGCTGAACACCCTTGGTGTCGGTCATCACGGTAAGGTCCAGCGCCTGCAGGCCACCATCGGTGCCGTAGGTCATGGCGGAGTTCACGCCGCTGGTCTGCTGGGCCGCGGCGCGCATGGTCGCGGCGGTGTTGCCCCCGGAGAGTACCAGCAGGTCATCATCGTCCAGAGAAAAGCCGTAAGCCTCCTCGAACGCCGGCAAGGCAAAGGCGGACTCGACGAAATCGGTACTGGCCGCGAGCTTGTATTCGCCCCCCTGGTTGATGAAGTCAGCCATGTCCTCGAGGGTCTCGAGCCCGTTGTCACGGGCGACGTCTCCGCGCACGCTGATGGCGTAGGTATTATTGGCCGAGGCCGGCTCGAGCCATACCAGCCCCTGCTCGGCGTCCTTGCTCTTCACCGTTTCATAGGCCTTGTCCGCGTCATGCCACACCGGGCTGTCGGTCATGTCGTGGAAGAAGGCACCGTTGCCGGTGTATTCCGGATAGATATCGATCTCGCCGTTGATCAAGGCCTCGCGCACGATGCTGGTGCCGCCAAGCTGAAGCCGATCCTCGACCTCGAGCCCTGCCGCTTCCAGGCGCTGCAGGATCATCTGACCCAGCACGGAGCCCTCGGTATCGATCTTGGAGGACACCACCAGCGGGTCCTGTGCTTGAACCTGCCCCGCCAGGGCAGAGGCGACCATCACGGCTAACACCAGGGGACGTTTCATATATCTCACCCAATTCCTTGTGTGTGTATGCTGAGTATAAGGAGGCAAGGCCAAGCCTGCTGAACGTTTCACCAACGTGAGTCCATCATGACCTCATGCCAAGGCGCAACCACCGCCGTCCAGCTCGGCGCAGTACCCAACCATCCCATGGTGCGTGATCTGGCATGGCTGATGACGGCTCCCGACCTGATCGACACCGACTGGCCCGGGCGTCCGAGTCTGACCCAGCTCGGGCTGGGCGAGCCGGAGCACCGACACGCCTATCTGGCGGCCATCGACGCCGACCCGAGCGCACTGGAAGCGATGGTGGGGCGCACCGCCACCACCCGGCTTGGACAATATCACGAGTTTCTTTGGCAATTTTTGCTCTCTACGGCACCGGCTACCCAGTTGCTGGCTCACAATGTGCCTATTCGAGAAGAAAAGCGGACCCTGGGCGAACTGGACCTGCTCTACCGCAACGCCGATGGGCGCCTTCAACACCTGGAAGTGGCGATCAAGTTCTTTCTCGGCCTCCCCTGCGGTCCGGGGGACTCGGGCGATACCTGTCGCTGGATAGGGCCCGGGGGGCTGGACAGCCTGGCGCTGAAGGTCAGCCATCTGCTGCATCATCAACTGCCCTTGCTGCAGAGCCAGCGCGCCCGAGAGCTTTTGCGTCTGGGCCTGAATGATGGCCCCGCCAACACGATCAAAGGGGCTCCCCTGGCGTCACTGCAACACGGAATCGAGGCCCACCTGGCGATGCCCGGGGTGTTGTTTCAACCCTGGCACTGTCCCATGGCGCTACCCCGCGGCGTGCCGGATTCGGCGCTACAGGGGCTCTGGTGTCACTGGCGCGACTGGTCGGCCCTGTGCAGACAATTCGAGAACATGCGCTTCGGTACCTGCCTGGCGAAACCCCATTGGCTGGCCCCGCCACAACCGCGACACTGGAGCAGCCGTGACGACCTGACACGGGCGCTGGCGGCACATTTTGCCACCTATGCGACACCGGTACAGGTGATGCTGACCGAGGACCCCCTGCGCTTCGAGCGAGAGGCACTGGACCCGCCGCTGGATGGCTCATGGGTCCTTGGCCAGGATGCCGATGAGCCTGCCACCCCGGACATGAAAAATGCGCCGCCCGCGGCATGCGGACGGCGCATCTTCGTGGTCGGCGACGACTGGCCCCGACAGGTCCCCCTGCCGCCCCGTGCGGTGCACAAGCGACAGGCGACTACGGGCTGAGCTCAGCCCTTGTCGACCACCCAGGTGGTACCTTCGCGGGAGTCCTTGAGGACGATCCCCAGGGCGGCGAGCTCGTCGCGGATGCGGTCCGCTTCGGCGAACTGCCTGGCCTTCTTGGCCTCCGCCCGCGCCGCGATACGCGCATTGATCTCGTCTTCGGACAGCGCTACCGAACCACCCTTGAGGAAGGCGGCCGGCTCCTGGGTCAACAAGCCCAGGATGCCGCCCAGACGCTTGAGCTCGAGCGCCAGGGCCGGAACGTCATCGCTGCCTTCCTTGCGCGCACGATTGAGCTCGCGTACCAGTTCGAACAGCACCGACAGGGCCTCCGGCGTGTTGAAGTCGTCGTCCATGGCGGCGCTGAAGCGGGCGGCGTAGTCGCCCGGCCCTACTTCGATTTCCGCCGGCAGCGCGACGCCATCAAGCGCGGTGTAGAAGCGCTCGAGTGACTTGCGTGCCTCGCCAAGCGCCTCCGGGGCGTAGTTGATGGCACTGCGATAGTGGCTTGCCACCAGCAGATACCGCACCACCTCTGGATCGTGGTGCTCCAGCACCTCGCGAATGGTGAAGAAGTTGCCCAGGGACTTCGACATCTTTTCGCTGTCGACCCGCACCGCTCCGGCGTGCATCCAGGTATTGACGTACCGCTCGCCTGTGGCCGCCTCGCTCTGGGCGATCTCGTTCTCGTGGTGCGGGAAGGTCAGGTCCGGACCTCCACCGTGGATGTCGAAGGTGTTGCCCAGGCAGCAGGTGGACATTGCCGAACATTCGATATGCCAACCCGGACGCCCCTCGCCCCAGGGAGAGGCCCAGCTGGCCTCACCCGGCTTGGCGCCCTTCCACAGCACGAAGTCCAGCGGATCTTCCTTGTGCTCGTCGACCTCGACGCGGGCGCCGGAGCGCATATCGTCGAGGTTACGATTATTGAGCTTGCCGTAGCCTTCGAACTTGCGCACGCGATAGTAGACATCGCCGTTACCCGGCGCGTAGGCAAAGCCCTTGTCGATCAGCACCTCGATCATGGCGATGATCTCGGCGACGTGACCGGTGGCCCTGGGCTCCTGGTCCGGACGCTGGACAAACAGCCGACCTTCATCCTCGTGCATGGCGTCGATCATGCGCTCGGTCAGTTCACCGATGCTCTCGCCGTTCTCTTCGGCGCGACGCAGGATCTTGTCGTCGATATCGGTGATGTTGCGCACGTAGGTGACGTCATAGCCACGATGGCGCAGATAGCGGCTGATGACATCGAAGGCGACCATGACCCGGGCATGTCCCAGGTGGCAGAAGTCATACACCGTCATGCCACAGACGTACATGCGTACCTTGCCCGGCTCGATGGGCGTGAACTCTTCCTTGGTGCGGCTCAGCGTGTTGTAGATCTGCATGTCAGCCCTTCTTCTGCATCTTGGCCCAGGTGTCCTTGAGACCGACCGTGCGATTGAACACCAGGTGATCGGGGCGGCTGGCGTAGCGGTCGGCACAGAAGTAGCCGACACGCTCGAACTGGTAGCGATCCTCGCTACCGGCATCGGCCAGGCTCGGCTCGCCGACACCCTGGACGGTCACCAGCGACTCGGGGTTCAGGTGCTCGAGGAAATCGGCGTCCTTGTCCTTGTCCGGCTGCTCGACCAGGAACAGATTGTCGTAGAGCCGCACCTCGATCGGCACCCCGTAGCTGGCACTGACCCAGTGGATGACCCCTTTCACCTTGCGCCCTTCCGGGTTCTTGCCCAGGGTGTCGAAGTCCACACTGCAGCGCAGCTCCTGGATCTCGCCCGCCTCGTCCTTGATCACCTCGTCGCAACGGATCACGTAGCTGTTGCGCAGGCGAACTTCCTTGCCCGGGGCCAGACGGAAGAACTTCTTCGGCGGCTCTTCCATGAAATCGTCGCGGTCGATCCACAGCTCTCGGGTAAAGGGGATACGGCGCACCGGCATGTCGTCACGGGCCGGGTGTCCCGCCACCTCGTAGACCTCTTCGTGGTCGGCGTCGACATTGGTCAATACCACCTTGAGCGGCTTCAGCACGCACATGGCACGAGGTGCATTGTCCTCGAGGTCGGAGCGGATGGCATGGGTCAGCATGGCGATGTCCACCAGACCGCCGTCGGCCCGGGTCACACCGATCATCTCGCAGAACTTGCGAATCGACGCCGGTGTATAACCGCGCCGACGCATCCCGGAGATGGTAGGCATGCGCGGATCATCCCAGCCATCGACGATGCCGTTGTCGACCAGCAGCTTGAGCTTGCGCTTGGAGGTCAGGGTATAGTTCAGATTCAGGCGCGCAAACTCGATCTGCCGGGGCTTGGCCGGCACCGGCAGCTGCTCGAGAAACCATTCGTAGAGCGGCCTGTGGTCCTCGAACTCCAGAGTGCAGACCGAGTGGGTAATCCCTTCGATGGCGTCAGACTGCCCGTGGGTGAAGTCGTAGGACGGATAGATCTTCCACTTGTCGCCGGTCTGGTGGTGGCTGGCATGCCGAATGCGATACAGGATCGGGTCGCGCAGGTTGATGTTGGGCGAAGCCATGTCGATCTTCGCGCGCAGCACCTTTTCGCCTTCGGCAAATTCCCCCTGGCGCATGCGCTCGAGCAGATCGAGGTTTTCCTCTGCGCTGCGGTCGCGGTAGGGACTGGGGCGACCGGCTTCGGTCAGGGTGCCGCGGTATTCGCGAATCTCGTCCGGAGACAGATCATCGACATAGGCCTTGCCTTCCTTCACCAGATGCTGCGCCCAGGCGTAGAGCTGGTCGAAGTAGTCGGAGGCGAAACGAATGTCGCCCGCCCACTGGAAGCCCAGCCAGTGCACGTCTTCCTTGATGGCGTCGATGTAGGCCTGCTCTTCCTTGGCGGGGTTGGTGTCATCGAAGCGAAGATGGCAGTCACCACCGAACTGCTCCGCGAGTCCGAAGTTGAGACAGATCGACTTGGCGTGCCCGATGTGCAAGAAGCCATTCGGCTCGGGGGGGAATCGCGTCACGATCTTCTGTGACCGTCCGGCCTCGATTTCCTCGCGAATCTGATTGCGAATGAAATTCGGCGCGTTGCTGGTCTCGGTGGTCATGTTGATGAATCAACCTCTGGTGAAGTAAGGGCTTTGAAGGGCACAGATCCGCCCCCGGCTTCGCGCTGCGAAGCAAAACGGCTATTATAGCGTCACGCCAGGGCCCGGCGCCAAGCCGGGCCGAGAACGAGAAAGGCGCCAAGAGGCGCTGTAAACGCTACAGGACCACTCCATGATCATTCTGCAGACCAATTTTGGCGACATCTCGATCGAACTCAACCATGAAGAGGCGCCAAAGACCGCGGCCAACTTCGAGCAGTACGTCCGCGATGGCTTCTACGATGGCACCCTTTTCCATCGCGTGATCGACGGCTTCATGGTCCAGGGCGGCGGCTTCGACAGCAACTTCGAGCAGAAGCCCACGCGTGACCCCATCGAGAACGAAGCGGACAATGGCCTCAAGAACGCCACCGGCACCCTGGCCATGGCGCGGACCCAGGACCCTCACTCCGCCACCGCCCAGTTCTTCATCAATGTGGCCGACAACGACTTCCTCAATCATACCGGCAAGAACATGCAGGGCTGGGGCTACTGTGTCTTCGGTCGTGTGGTCGACGGCATGGACGTGGTCAACCGGATCAAGGACGTGGCCACCACCCGACGCGGCATGCACGCCGACGTCCCTGCCGAGGACGTGATCATCCAGCGCGCCTACGTCAAGGACGACGCCTGATCCTCCTGCCTTTCCACCGAGCACGCCCGCGCTGCGGGCGTGCTGCGTTCAGGAGACCATGAACACCATGACCACTCTGTTGATCGCTGACCTGCACCTGCATCCCGAGGCGCCGCAGATCACCCAAGGATTCTTCGACTACCTCGAGCGCAACACCGCCGAAGGCACCGATCTTTACCTGATCGGTGACATCTTCGACGCCTGGATCGGCGACGACCTGATGGATCTCGGCGCCGCGGATCCGTCTGGCCACGCGGCTCTGGCCTGCCAGGTGGCCGAACGCCTCAAGGCTGCCAGCGACGCCGGCATGCGACTTTTCCTGATGCACGGCAACCGCGACTTCCTGCTGGGCGAAAGCTTCGCCCAGCGGGCCGGCGCCACCCTGCTCGACGAACCACAACGACTTGACCTTGGCGGTGAGCCTACCCTGGTGATGCACGGTGACAGCCTGTGCACCAGCGACGAAGCCTACATGGCGTTTCGCGCCAAGGCCCGTGACCCGCAGTGGCAGGCTGGAGTCCTTGCCATGCCGATCCCGGAACGTCTGGCCTTGGCAAGCCAGTTGCGTCAGCAGTCCGGCGAGGCCAACAGCACCAAGGCCGCTGACATCATGGACGTCACCCCCGAGGAAGTCGTCGACGTGATGCAGGCCCACGAGGTTCGCAGGCTGATTCACGGTCATACCCATCGTCCCGCCGTGCATGACTTGAGCCTTGCCGGTCCTCAGGGCGATCCCGTGTCGGCGCAACGTATCGTGGTCGGCGACTGGACCCGCGATCAGGGCTGGGAGGTGCGCATCGAAGACGGCGAGGCCCCATCACTCAACCGCTTTTCCTTCTGACGCAGTCTTTATCGACGCCCTGCCCGCCCTGGGCCTTCGGGCATCGATGACACGCCGGACGCTCAGGCGTCCGGCCCCGCCTCACCCGACGGCCGACGTCGACACTGCTCGAGCGCCCGCTCCAGGCCATCGATATCGAGTTCCATATCCTCTGGCCAGATCATCTCGAGCCGCGAATCCTTGCGCCAGGACGCCTGAGCCTCCTTGCCGGGAACGGACGGAAGCGGGAAGGTGCGCCAGCCCCGGCCGGTTCGCATGACCCCTTTCACCCGCACGCCAGATGGCAGTTGCTTCCACCACTGCTCCAGCGCTGCGAGAGCGAAGCACTCCTCGCCGTGCCAATGCCAGCTTGCGGAGCGATACCCCAGACCGTGTCCGTTCTGTCTTGCTGCACCACCGGCGATGGGCGCCGGGACCTCTGGCGTACCTGGCGACGAGTCGATCGCCTCGGCATGCAGCGAAGGCCGACGCAGCAGCAGACTCTGAGCATCGCCACGGACGTTCTGACGGCCTCGCGCCGGGGAGTCGAGCAGATGGCTGATCGGCAACCCTTTCGCGCCGCTTGGCACCATCCAGGATGGTGCCAAGCCACTCTCCTGGCGCCATCGCTCGACCCCTTGGCGATGCTCGTTCTCGAGCAGGTCCTGCATGGACAGCACCCATCCATCGGCCACTGCCAGCTGATCGATAAAGGTGGAGTGGTTAGTGACTCTGGGATCATCGAGACGGCGTGCATCGAGCACAGTGATGACCTGGCGGAGATCCAGCACCTGGGCAAGATCGCCGCCCCCCAGCACCTCCAGCAGGCCGGCCGGGTGGCCGAGCCCGGAGGGCTCGATCAGCAGTCGATCTGGCCGTTCGCGGCGCAGCAACTGCACCAGCACCGAGCGGAAGACCGTCGCCACCTGACAGCAGAGACACCCTCCTGGCACCCCCTGCACGGTGACGTCGTCGCGCTCCCCGACTATCGCTTGGTCGATGCCCACCTGACCAAATTCATTGATCAGGATTGCCCACCGCTCACCAACGGGTTTGCGATCGATCCAATGGCGGATCAACTGGCTCTTGCCGCTGCCGAGAAATCCGGTGATGACATGGGTGGGGATGCTGGCCAGTGGTTGCATGACGGTTCTTGGCTCCGGCTAGAAGATTGGCAGCAGATGACGACCAATAAGATAACGGTATAAATATAAACAGCCTATGCAGAGGCCTTGTGCGACGCTATACCCTGAACGCCGTATGCGCTTCAATAGAACGCAAGATAACGGTATAAAAAGAACCATCGAGCAGGCACGCAATACCCGAAACATCGCTCCAACAATCGTTCCAACAGGACTCCACAGGCCGGCGCCAACGAAAAGGAGCGCCAGATGGCGCTCCTTTTCGACAGCAGGGGGACCGCGACACGCGTGCGGCCCCTCTCCGCGCTGGCTAGACGAGTTGGCTAGTAACGCTCGATCTCGCCGGTATCGCGTAGATGGGTCAACAGGCCATCCAGCACCGCCTGGGCACGCAGCCGCTCGGCCATGCTGGCGACAAACTGCTCCATCTGCTGGTTACCCTCACCCTGGCCAATGCTCTCCAGGGCAATAAGACTGACATCGGCGCCATCGACCGCCCGGCCGTAAACCACCTGGCCCTCTTCAGGATGCGGCAGCTTGAACGCGGTGGTCAGCACTGCATCGGGTACGCTGGGCGCGTCCTGACGGCTGATGTTGTCAGCACGCTGCCAATCGATGTCCAGAGACTGGCCCCCCTGCAGCTGCGACACTCGCTCTTCAGCAAGCTCGATCAAGGCGTCGCGGGTCTTGGCTTGACGCACCGCCGCTTCGACCTGGTCCTTCACCTGCTCCAGTGGGAGCGTCGCCGCGTCGCGGTGATCGAGTACCCGCAGCACCAGACGCCGTGAACCATCCAGCTCGATGACCTCGCTGTTGAAGCCCTCTCCAAGCACCTCATCGCTGAAGGCCTGATCCATCACGCCAGGTTCGGCCAGTACGCCTTCAGCGCCTTCACGACCGACCCAATCACTGGTCTGACGCTCGAGTCCAAGGTCGTCAGCCACACTCTGAAGATCGTCGGCAGCGAAGCTCTCGTCGATCAACTGCTGGGCCTTGTCATTGAAGGCGTCACGCACCTGTGCCTGAGCAAGCTGATCACGCAGACGGTCACGCTCGGAGGCAAAGTCCGCACGATCGATCTCGGTCACCTTGATCAGGTGCAGTCCGTTGTCGGTCTCGACCGCCTCGGAGACCTGGCCCTCGTCGAGGGCAAAGGCGGCCTCTTCAAAGGCCTCGCCGAAGATACCCCGGGTGATCACCCCAAGATCGCCACCGTCGTCGCTGGTGGATGTGTCATCGGAGAACTCGGCCGCCAGATCGTCGAAAGCGTCGCCATCGGCCAGTCGCGCCTTGATGGCTTCGATACGGGCCTCGGCCTCGTCTCTGCTGCGCTCGTCGCCGAAGGTCACCATGATGTGTGATATCTGACGATCGGCGTTCTCCGCCTGGGCTTCCCAGGCTTCGCGCAGGTCCTCCTCGCTCACCTCGATATCGGCGGCCATGGTCTCCTGATCGAGCACGATGTAACCGAGCTTGACCTGCTCCGGCCGCAGGAATTCCTGCTGATGCTCGTTGTAGTAGGCTGTCATTTCCGCCTGAGACACCTCGACAGGCGCTTCGAGGTCCGCCTCGGTCAGCCGGTGGTAGCGGAAACTACGCGTCTGGCGCTGCAACTCGGCAAGCCGCTCGCGTTCACCTGGCAAGGTGAAGTCGCTGGCGATCAGGCCTTGCTGAATGTGCCCGCGCATGACGTCACGACTGAGCTGCTCGCGGAAGGACAATGGCGTATAGCCGACACTGGAAAGACGGCTGCGGAAGAGCTCCTGGTCGAACTGGCCATCGGCATTCTGAAACTCCGGGCGACTGACGATCAACTGGTCGAGTTGATTGTCCGAAACCGCTAGTCCGCCGTTCTTGGCGTAATCGATCATCAAGCGGTCACTGATCAAGCCTTCAAGCACTTCGCCGCGAAGCGCGCGCTCCTGGTCGGCTGGCACCTGGTTGGAGCGCATGGCGCGCTGGACATTCAGTTCGACCTGCTGGCGATTGATGGGCTCACCATTGACCGTGGCGACCTCATCGCCGGATTGTCCGAATAGACCAATCAACGACTCCACGCCAAACAGTGCCATGGTGACGATCACGGCACCAATGATGATCTTTGCGATCCAGCTCTGGGATCGGTCGCGAATACTCTGCAGCATGCATGCCTCTGCGAAAGGATGGGGATTCGTCGCGCACCAGTATACGCACCCGAGGGCCTGGCGCGACCTCCCCCAAACTCATGAAAAAGGCGCACCGCGATAGCGATGCGCCCTTGGCGAGTCCGGCGTAGGCGGTGGCCGCCAGACTCGTGTCAACGTGACGATGCTCGACGTGCCGCCGAGACCACGCGTCTTAGTTGACGGAATCCTTCAGAGCCTTGCCGGCCTTGAAGCTCGGCACCTTGGCGGCACTGATTTCGATCGGCTGACCGGTCTGCGGGTTGCGGCCGGTACGTGCAGCGCGCTCCTTGACGGAGAAGGTACCAAAGCCAACCAGTGAAACGCTGTCGCCCTGCTTCAGGCTCTCGGTCACGGATTCCACCATAGCATCCAGCGCGCGAGAAGCGGCGGCCTTCGGAATATCGGCAGACGCGGCAATGGCATCAATCAGCTCGGACTTGTTCACACTTCACCCCTTGACTATTACAGAAAAAAATTCGAAACGGCGATACTTCTTGCCGACAGGCTCGATCGCAGCATGGCGATAATTTATAGCAATGCTGCAAAAGACCTGTCAAGCAACCTTCCTTGCCAATCCGCATGAACTCGGCATTCTACACCCAAGATCATGGAAAAAACGTCACTAGTGTGTGCTGACCATTGAGTGTGTCGCAGACGACTCTGTCGACAGTGAATCGTCGGTTTTTTGATCCACCTTTTGTGACAGAGCGAGCTCGAGCACTTCATCAATCCAGCGAACCGGATGGATCGTCAGAGCATCCTTGATATTTTCAGGGACCTCCTTGAGATCGCGACGGTTCTCCTCGGGTATTAGCACCGTCTTTATACCACCGCGCCTGGCCGCCAGCAATTTCTCCTTGAGCCCACCGATCGGCATGACTTCGCCTCTCAGGTTGACTTCACCGGTCATCGCGACGTCGCAACGCACAGGACGGTTGCAGAATGCCGAGACCATGGCGGTCACCATGGCGATACCCGCGCTGGGGCCGTCCTTGGGGGTGGCTCCCTCCGGCACGTGGATATGCAGGTCTTCCTTCTCGAACCGCTCGGGATCGATCCCCAGGGCCTCGGCGCGGGCCCGCACCACCGTCTGGGCGGCACTCACCGACTCCTTCATGACGTCACCCAGTGAACCGGTCTTGTTGAGACGCCCCTTGCCAGGCGTCACCACCGACTCGATATTGAGCAACTCACCTCCCACCGAGGTCCAGGCGAGTCCGGTCACACGACCGACCTGGTCCTGCTGGTCGGCCAGACCGTAGCTGTAACGCCGCACGCCAGCGTAGGCTTCGATATCCTCGGCCGCCAGCGTCTGCGAGCCCAGGGCACCTTCCTTGCCTTCCTTCTCGAGCCGCTCACGCAACACCTTGCGACTGACCTTGGCGATCTGCCGCTCGAGCTCGCGAACGCCGGCTTCGCGGGTGTAGTAGCGAATCAGCTCCAGCAGCGCATCCTCACCAAAGCTCAGCTCATCTTCCTTGAAGCCATTGGCGGCCAGCTGCTTGGGCACCAGATAGCGCGTGGCGATGGCCAGCTTCTCATCCTCGGTGTACCCCGGGAGGCGTATCACCTCCATGCGGTCCAGCAGCGGCCCCGGAATATTCATCGAGTTGGCGGTACAGATGAACAGAGTTTCCGACAGATCGTAGTCCAGCTCCAGGTAGTGGTCACTGAAGGTGTTGTTCTGTTCGGGGTCCAGCACCTCAAGCAGCGCAGACGCAGGATCTCCACGATGATCCATGCCAACCTTGTCGACCTCATCAAGCAGGAACAACGGGTTCTTCACCCCCGCCTTGGCCATGCGCTGGATCGGCTTTCCGGGCAGAGAGCCGATATAGGTCCGGCGATGCCCACGGATTTCCGATTCATCACGCACGCCGCCGAGGGCCAGACGCACGTACTTGCGATTGGTCGCCCGGGCGATGGACTTGCCCAGCGAGGTCTTGCCGACGCCGGGAGGCCCCACCAGACACAGCACCGGCCCCTTGAGCTTCTTGACCCGCTTGTGCACGGCCAGGTACTCGAGGATGCGTTCCTTGACCTCATCCAGTCCATAGTGGTCCTCGTCGAGCACCTTCTGGGCATTGATCAGATCGTGCTTGACCCGGGTACGTTTCTTCCACGGTACCGACACCAGCCAGTCGAGGTAAGAGCGCACCACCGTCGCCTCCGCCGAGGAAGGTGACATCATGCGCAACTTGCCGAGCTCCTGGTTGGCCTTGTCGGCGGCCTCCTTGGGCATCCCGGAGTCCTTGATGGCCTGCTCGTACTTGTCGGCCTCGTTTGGCGCGTTCTCGAGCTCGCCCATCTCCTTCTGGATGGCCTTCATCTGCTCGTTGAGGTAGTACTCGCGCTGGGACTTCTCCATCTGGTCCTTGACCCTGGAGCGAATGCGCTTCTCTACCTGCAGCAGGTCGATCTCGGCTTCGATCAGCGCCATCAGGTGCTCGATACGATCGCGGACGCGATCCATCTCGAGCAATTCCTGCTTGTCGCCGATCTTCAGCGACAGATGGGCGCAGATCGTATCCACCAGGCGGCTGGGATCCTCGATCCCGGACAGCGAATTCAGTACCTCGTTGGGCACCTTCTTCGACATCTTGACGTACTGCTCGAACTGGTTGAGCAGCACCCGCACCAACGACTCCTGCTCACGCTCGCTCAGGGGCTCGCTGGAACGCAGTATCACCTGGGCCGTGGAGTAACCCTCTTCGGCTACCGAGATCTCACCGATATCGGCGCGAGACTCGCCCTCGATCAGCACCTTGACGGTACCGTCCGGGAGTTTCAGCAGCTGCATGATCTCGGCTACCGTGCCGATGGCGAACAGATCTTCGTCATCGGGATCATCCTTGCTCGCCTCACGCTGGGCGACCAGCAAGACCCGCTTGTCATCCGCCATGGCGGCTTCCAGCGCTTGAATCGACTTCTCTCTGCCGACAAACAAGGGGATGACCATCTGCGGGTATACCACCACGTCACGCAGTGGCAAAAGGGGCAGACTCATAGTCTGTTCGGCGTTCTGCTGCATCGCAGACGTTCCTCAAACTTAGCGGGTGAAACCTAAGGGGATGGGGGCAGCCCCGAGGCATTGCAAGGGGAAACGCCTAGCCGAATCGCCATCGAAGGCTCCGGCAGACAAAGGGGCCGCGTCTGCGGCCCCTTTTGACGGCGTCGCGGGAAGCGCTGACGGACTAGCCGTCGGTGCCGTCCACGCGAGTGTCTTCCTCAGCGTCGCTGGCCTGGCTGTAGATCAGCAGGGGATCACTCTCCCCACCGATGACAGAGGCGTCGATAACCACCTTGCTGACGCCCTCGAGAGAGGGAATCTCGTACATGGTGTCGAGCAGCACCGACTCGAGAATCGAACGTAGGCCACGGGCGCCGGTCTTGCGCGCCATTGCCTTGTGGGCCACCGCGCGCAGGGCATCCTCGCGGAAGTCCAGCTCGACGCCTTCCATGTCGAACAACCGAGCGTACTGCTTGACCAGCGAGTTCTTCGGCTCGGTCAGGATCTGAATCAGCGCGTCTTCGGTCAGCTCGGTCAAGGTTGCGATGACCGGCAGACGTCCGACGAACTCGGGAATCAGGCCGAACTTGACCAGATCCTCGGGTTCCACGTCCAGCAGCAGATCGCCGACACCCTTGGTCTCATCCTTGCTCTTGACCTCGGCATTGAAGCCAATGCCACCGGTCTCGGCACGATCCCGGATAACCTTGTCGAGGCCGGCGAAGGCACCGCCGACGATAAACAGGATATTGCCGGTATCAACCTGCAGAAATTCCTGCTGCGGATGCTTGCGACCACCTTGCGGAGGCACCGAGGCCGTGGTGCCCTCGATCAGCTTCAACAGCGCCTGCTGCACGCCCTCGCCGGAAACGTCCCGGGTGATCGACGGATTGTCCGACTTGCGCGAGATCTTGTCGATCTCGTCGATGTAGACAATGCCACGCTCGGCCTTGTCCACGTCGTAGTCGCACTTCTGCAGCAGCTTCTGGATGATGTTCTCGACATCCTCGCCGACGTAGCCCGCTTCGGTCAGCGTGGTGGCATCGGCGATGGTGAAGGGAACATTGAGCAACCGCGCCAGGGTCTCCGCCAGCAGAGTCTTGCCGCTACCGGTGGGCCCGATCAGCAGGATGTTCGACTTGCCGAGCTCGACCTCATCCTTGCCACTGTGACGCAGACGCTTGTAGTGGTTGTACACGGCCACCGACAGCACCGTCTTGGCGCGGTCCTGACCGATCACGTAGTCGTCGAGGGTGTGTCGAATTTCGCGCGGAACGGGCAGACGCTCCTCGTCGCTCTCGGCATCGGCATCGAGAACTTCTTCGCGAATGATGTCGTTGCAGAGATCGACACACTCATCGCAGATATAAACGGACGGACCGGCGATCAGCTTGCGTACTTCGTTCTGGTTCTTGCCACAGAACGAACAATACAGAAGCTTGCCGTTGTCGTCCTTGCCTTTGCCGTCGGCCATTCGCGTACCTCTCTGGCAGCGGTGGCCCCAGGGGCCACCGGTAATCACGTAGTCATCGCGCGAGCTATCACGCTATCAGGATGCCGGGCGCTTATCCAGCACTGCGTCGATCAGGCCATACTCCGCGGCCTGGGCGCCGTTCATGAAGTTGTCGCGATCGGTATCCTTGGCGATGGTCTCGATATCCTGGCCGGTGTGGTGCGCCAGGATCTGGTTCAGTCGCTCGCGGATGCCCAAAATTTCACGGGTGTGAATCTCGATGTCCGAGGCCTGCCCCTGATAGCCACCCAGCGGCTGGTGGATCATCATCCGCGAGTTGGGCAGGCAATAGCGCTTGCCAGCGGCACCACCGGCCAGCAGCAGGGCTCCCATGCTCGCCGCCTGACCGATACAGACGGTCGAGACGTCAGGCTTGATGAACTGCATGGTGTCGTAGATGGACATCCCCGCCGTCACCGAACCGCCGGGCGAATTGATGTAAAGGTGGATGTCCTTGTCCGGGTTCTCGGACTCCAGGAACAACAGCTGGGCGACCAGCAGGTTGGCCATATAGTCTTCGACCGGCCCCACCAGGAAGATCACCCGCTCCTTCAACAGCCGGGAGTAGATGTCGTAGGCACGCTCGCCGCGGGCGCTCTGCTCGACCACCATGGGCACAAGGCCGCCGGCAGCGTTGATATCGAACTCGGTGTTCATGAGGAGATGTCCTTGTTTCCTTGCGTGACAAAACGACGAAGCCGGCCCGACGGGGCCGGCCAGGAGAGGCGCCTCAAGCGTCCTCGCCTTCCTCCGCCTCGTCGCCCGGCTGCTGCTGCGCGGCAGCCAGGGCCTGCTGGTAGGACATTTCCACGTCCTTCACATTGGCCTGATCGAGCAAAGCGTCGACGGCCTTTTCTTCCAGCAGTGCAGACTTGACCTGGGTCTTCATCTGCTCGTTGCCCATATAGTACTCGACGACCTGCTCGGGCTCCTGATACTGCTGTGCAAGCTCCTCGACCTTTGCCTTGATCTCGTCGTCGGAAGCATCCAGCTCGTTGACCTTGATCACCTCAGCCAGCAGCAGACCGACCTGCACGCGGCTCTTGGCCTGTTCGGTAAACAGCTCGTTGGGCAACTGGCTGACGTCGAAGTCCTCGCCCAGACCAAACTGCTGCGCCGCCTGACGCTTGAGGCCATCGACCTCCTGCTGGACCAGCGACTCGGGAACGGGGATCTCGTTGGCCTGCTTGAGGGCCTCGAGCACCTGCTGCTTGACGCGATTCTCGACCGCCTGGTCAGCCTCACGGCTCATGTTCTTCTTGACCTCGGCGCGGAACGCCTCGACGTCACCACCTTCGACACCGAATTTCTCGATGAATTCCGCATCGACTTCCGGCAGCGCCTGGCCCTTGACCGCGTTGACCTTGACCTTGAAGGTCGCTTCCTGGCCGGCCAGCTGCTCTGCCTGGTAGTCCTCGGGGAAGGTCACGCTGATGACCTTGTCCTCACCCGCCTTGGCACCTTCGAGCTGATCCTCGAAGCCCGGGATGAAGCTGCCGGAACCCAGCACCAGATCGTGGCTCTCGGCGCTGCCGCCTTCAAACGGCTCGTCACCCAGGAAGCCCTGGAAGTCGATATTGACCTGATCGCCCTGCTCTGCAGCACGCTCAACCTCTTCCCAGGCAGCGTTCTGCTTGCGCAGCGTCTCGATCATCTCGTCGACGTCGGCATCGGTCACTTCAACCACCGGACGCTCGACCTCGGCGCCTTCAATGGTCGCCAGCTCGAACTCAGGATAGACCTCGAGGGTGGCAGTGAACTCCAGGTCCTTGCCGGTCTCGTTGACGGTGGCTTCGATCTGCGGGTAGCCGGCCGGATTGAGCTTCTCATCGGTAATGGCGCGAACATAGCGCTCACGCATGACCTCGCCCACCACCTCGTTGCGCACATCAGCACCATAGCGCTGGCGGATGACCGACATCGGCACCTTGCCCTTGCGGAAACCGTCGAGACGAACGTTCTTGGCGGCATCCTTGAGACGGGCGGCGACGGCCTCGTCGATCTCGGCGGCCGGCACCTGGACGTTGATGCGGCGTTCGATCTGGGAGGTCGTATCGACGGAAACTTGCATGAATAATCCTCTACCGACTGGGGGCGTACTGAAAAATTGAAAACGTCAAAGGGGAGATTCTAAGAATCCCGCCGGGCACTGGCAAGCGCCAACGCCCACAACATGGGGCCTGGCATGTCTTTTACAAGGGGCTATCGGAAAATTCGTGGCCACCGAATGACGACACGACCGCCGCAGAGGGCGAAACACAGGCACGACAAAACGCCGGACAAGCAACTTTGCCTGCCAGCTTCAGATTCGACAACGACTTGTTCAAGAAAGAAACTCGGGGAAGGAATCAGGTTGATGGGGTGGATGATGGGGATCGAACCCACGACCACCGGAGCCACAATCCGGGGCTCTACCACTGAGCTACATCCACCACAACCTGTCAGCTACCGAACCCACGTTCGGGCTTGACCACACTTGCATCGCCTGAATGGGGTGGATGATGGGGATCGAACCCACGACCACCGGAGCCACAATCCGGGGCTCTACCACTGAGCTACATCCACCATATCAGGACAATACCGCTACAACCTTTGCGCGAGCCTGTCAAAAGCAGCTACCAGCAAACTTCACTGGCGCGCCCAGCAGGACTCGAACCTGCAACCTACGGCTTAGAAGGCCGTTGCTCTATCCGGTTGAGCTATAGGCGCATTCTACAGAACCGAACTCTTCACCACAACCCGCTTTTCGAGAAAAACTTCTTCTCCAACAAGCTGTTGTGGTCGGGGTGGAGGGATTCGAACCCCCGACATCCTGCTCCCAAAGCAGGCGCGCTACCAGACTGCGCTACACCCCGCCGGCCAGCCGCTCGGCCATGCAAACCGCCGAAGCAGTCTCTGCAAGCGCTGCGTATTCTACGGAACTTTCCCGCCAAGTCAACAGGCTACCGAGACATTCCTGTTGTCATTCGGGCTCAAGCTTTGCCTGGATGGCGGAGCGTGCGAAAATCCGTGGCCGCCAATTTCATCCAGCACACCCACTTCTGACCGAGGGAACCCCATGACCGCCCAGCTCATCGATGGCAAGTCCATTGCCGCCACAGTACGCCAGCAGGTCGCCCGTCAGGTACAGGCGCGGATCGATGCCGGAGAACGCATCCCGGGGCTTGCTGTGGTGCTGGTCGGTGAAGACCCCGCCTCCCACGTCTATGTACGCAACAAGCATCGCGCCTGCGAGCAGGCGGGTATTTCATCTGTTCAACACGCCCTGCCCGCTTCCACATCACAGGCAGAGCTCGAAGCCCTGGTCGACCAGCTCAACGCCGACGCATCCATCGATGGCATTCTGGTTCAACTTCCGCTGCCCGACCACCTGGACGCTCGCCCTATCCTCGAGCGCATCCTGCCAAGCAAGGACGTGGACGGCTTCCATCCCTACAACCTGGGACGGCTGGCCCAACGTCTGCCGCTGCTGCGCCCCTGCACCCCCAAGGGCGTGATGACGCTGCTGCATCACTCGGGTCTAGCGGTGCGAGGCCTCGACGCCACGGTGGTCGGTGCCTCCAATATCGTGGGACGGCCGATGGCACTGGAATTGATGCTGGCGGGCTGCACGACCACCGTCTGTCACCGCTTTACCCGTGACCTCGAGGCCCAGGTACGCAAGGCGGAACTGCTGGTGGTTGCGGTCGGAAAACCAGGACTGGTGAAAGGCGAATGGGTACGTGACGGCGCGATCGTCATCGATGTGGGCATCAATCGACAGGAAGATGGGCGCCTGGTGGGCGACGTCGACTTCGACGAGGCCGCCCGACGTGCAGGTCACATCACACCGGTCCCGGGTGGCGTTGGCCCGATGACGGTAGCCAGCCTGCTGGAAAACACCTTGATGGCCGCAGACATTCATGACGGCCAGCATCGCGAAACTCCCGACGGCTGAACCTGCACTTGCGACATCCATGCGTGATGGACTCAATTGACGTAGCATCGCGCCCATCCAACACAGGATCACGGAGACACTCCATGAGCGACAAGAAGATGAATGTCGAGAGCTTCAACCTCGACCACACCAAGGTTCGCGCCCCCTATGTGCGTCTGGCAGATATCAAGACCGGCGCCAACGGCGATCGCATCCACAAGTATGACTTGCGGATTTGCCAGCCCAACAAGGAGCACATGGAGATGCCTGCCCTGCACTCCCTGGAGCACCTGATGGCCGAGCTGTCGCGCAACCACTCGGACAAGGTTGTCGATATCAGCCCCATGGGCTGCCAGACCGGCTTTTATATCGCCATGATCAACCACGACGACTACGACGACGTGCTGGCACTGATCGAGGGTACGCTCAACGACGTGCTGTCAGCGACCGAAGTTCCTGCCTGCAACGAAATGCAGTGTGGCTGGGCCGCATCCCACAGCCTGGAAGGCGCCCAGGAGCTGGCAAAAGGCCTGCTGGCCAAGCGTGACGAGTGGCACCAGGTCTTCGCCTGAGCCGAAGCTCCACCTCAAGAGGAATCGCATGAAACGCATTGGCATCATCGGAGCCATGGCGCAGGAAGTCGCCCAACTGGCGGCCCAGCTGGAAGACGTCAGGACCCGCACCCACGTCGGCTCCACCTTCTACATCGGCCGCCTGCATGGGGTCGAGGTCGTACTGCTGCAATCCGGGATCGGCAAGGTCAACGCCGCCATCGGGGCGACGCTGCTGCTGGACAACTACCAGCCCGAGGCGATCATCAACACGGGTTCCGCAGGCGGGTTCGGCGAAGGACTGTCGATCGGCGACGTGGTGGTGTCCAGCGAGGTGCGCCACCACGATGTCGACGCGGTGGTATTCGGCTACGAACATGGCCAGGTGCCCAATATGCCGGCGGCCTATCTCCCGGATGAACGCCTGGTTCGGGTGGCACGGGACTGCGTCGAAGGCATGGCTGAGGTCAAGGTGGTCGAGGGCCTGATCGCGACCGGCGACGTCTTCATGGCGTGCCCCGATCTTGTCTCGCGCACCCGCAACCGCTTTCCCACCATGCTGGCGGCAGAAATGGAGGCGGCCGCGATTGCCCAGACCTGCCACCTCTACGGTTGCCCCTTCGTGGTGATTCGCGCCTTGTCCGATATCGCCGGGCAAGGTGACAACCACCTGTCCTTCGAGGAATTCCTCGAGCAGGCGGCGGATCACTCCAGCCGTATGGTGACGGCAATGGTGCAACGACTGGCGTCACCGCAACCTGCCGTTGACCGACAGCAGCCGGCCTGACAACCCTGTCTGGCCAGAAAGCACTGCCGTCATCCTGCCAGCACGCCCGGCTACAGCCGGGCGTGCTGCCACTCGCTCAACCGATATCCGGCTGTGAACTCTCCAGCAGCCTGACCAGAAAGTCGTCACTGCTTCCGTCCATGGACACCCCCGTTAGCGTCACCTGAACATCCGCATTGCTGCCGTCCTGCAAGAGCCCTCCATCGAGCTTCACGTGGACCACGGTGTCTTCGCCATCTGCGATGGCCAGGACCTTTTCACCACCTTCCAGATCACCGATGTCTTCGAGCAACTCTCTTAGATCCAGCATATTGCCCAAGACATCGACCGCAGTGGCATAGGAGCTGTCAGCGCTGGACGCAGGCTCTCCCAGACTCCAGGCCAGCTCATCCTCTTCCGCCAATAGCGGTAGCGCGGCTGCTCGGCTTGACCCTTCCATCGCGGCAATGAATCCCTCCGGATCGATGCCGGTGATGGTTGGCGTATCGTCATTGATCACCACCTCAAGCGTCCCGCGCACTGTCGAGCCGTCCTTGTCGGTAATGGCGTAGCCCAACTCGAGCGACAGATCGCTTTCCTGAGCGCCCTCCGGGTGGTCGACATCCTTGCTCAGGTAGACCACCACATCACCGGTCTCGGCATCCACCAGATTAATGGTCAGGACCCGCTCGCCATCAGCATCATTGCCCATCACGGTGTAGCCGTCTGAACTCACCACAAACTCGACTGGAGAGTCTCGGCTGGTCAACTCAGGCAGCCCGTCGAGGTCCCAGCGGAAAGCACCCTGCACGGCAGCACCATCAGCCCCAGAGTCGAACCCGAGGTTGGCGCTCGCGCTGTCGTTACAGCCGGTGTTCACCACCTCGGTTCCCGGGGCGTCGCCGGGACCGCCGGCGATACCTTTGGGCAGGCTGTGCTCGTCGAGCAGGCCCTTTCCCCCATCTATTCGAGCCACTCCCGTCGGCCCTGTTACCAGAACACTCCCCTCTTCAAGGCAATCTCCCGCCAAGGCCACCTTCAGATTTCCTTCGGCGTCTTTTATCCAGACGCCTCCTGAAGCGGCGACGATTACGGCATCTTCCATGACACTTTACCTGTTCCTAATGTGATTTCATCCATACAACACTAAAAATGACAGGCAAGGGAGCACACGCACCGTACTAAAGAACAATCCTCGCACAAACGAAGGAAGAAATAGCGAAGCTGCAAAGCAAAACATGACAAGGCGTCAGCAGCTGGATGATGTCTCCTTTCCCGGCATCGCTAAGACCACCACAGTCATCACTGGCTGCTTCTGAAGGAAAGTCCTGCTGTTGATACTCGAATGTGAACTGACGCATACAAAAAGGGCCTGGCATCGCCAGGCCCTTTTGCAAAACGCATCGTCACTCGACGATCAATTGTCCATCATCAAGCATCTGCTGCAGCACCTGTTCACCACTTCCGGCCACACCGAGGCCGCCCAGTTCGATGGTCAGGTCAGCGTTGTTCCCGGACGCGTCAATCCCGCCATCGGTCTTGATCTTCAGGAGAATATCCTCGCCTTCGTCGACAGCCACCAGATAGCTGGACAGGTCCGACGCAGCGCCATCGATCAACAGACCGCTCAGATCGAGCTTGTCAGCTTGATCGGTGGTTCCGAGAGTGAAGTCCTCGATACGATCAACAGAAGGGACCTCGGCGTCTGCGGCATCCCATACAAATTGATCACTATCCAGGCCTCCCCACAGAACATCGTCTCCTTTACCGCCCACCAGAACATCCTGCCCTGCGCCGCCTATCAGGACATCATCGCCCTGTTCACCATATAGCTCATCGATACCACCGTCCTGGCGCTCCAGGTTCATCAGTGAATCTACGTTGGCCAGAACATACGCCTTGACCTCATCAGTCGTTGGCGCGGTGCCATTGCCAAAATCGGGAGACCACTTCAGAAACTCATAGAGGCCTTCATAACCTAGACCATTGTGCTCTCCCGATGAAAACTCCTCCCCGGAATCGCCGTTACCCCATTCGAGATCATCGGAGTTGACCGTGTCTCCGAATACAAGATCATCCCCCGCCCCGGCAAATACCTGGTCACTCCCCAAGGGTTCTAGATCCGAGGTACTTGACCCCGTATCAAGAGCAAGATTCAGATCTTCCTCGGTGTTGACCACGTTGATCTCACCGGCGGATCCGGTATAGGTATTGCCGTCTTCCAACGCAGTCTCGACGTCACTCGCCAGGATGTCGGTATTGTCAAAATGGCGGATGTAATCAACCAGACTATCTTCCCCTATGCCGATCCCGTGGACCGAATCGGCCACTTCGAGCAGTGCTTCGAAGGACGCCACCGATTCCTCCACCGCCGCAAGAGAACCGGGCTCCAGCGGATCCGGGATCACCAGCTTGCCATCCTCGTCCAGCCAGATTGTCGGTAGCCCGTCGGTGACAAAGACCGCCGTTGACTCGAAGCTGTTGATATCCGACATGCGGGTGAAGAAGTCCGTACTGGCAACGAAGCCTGCATCGAAATTGGTGGATCCCTTGGCTTCCATACCGAGGATATAGGCCCTGGCCGCAGCCAGGTCAGCACTACTGAAGTCTTCGAACACGACAGGATTTCGTGCTACGCCGTCGAAATCGATCAGTTGAAGATTCAAGGTACCTTCGAAGTCTGCCAGGGTCTCGAGCTGTCGCAGCATTGCTGCCTTCAGCAGCTCGAGGCGGGTATAGTTGCCCGATCCATCCGGCCTGGGCGTATCGACTTCTGCATTCATGCTGACCGACGAGTCGAGAATAAAGGAGAGGTTATAGTTGCCTGCTGGGTCGATGATGATCGTTGCCCCACCCTTGTCCGCGATGACGACATCGTCGCCCCCACCTGTGGTGATTGTATTGTTGGCATTGTTGCTCACCACGAGCTCACCCGGGCCTGACAGGATCAAGGAAAGCTCACCGGACGCCTTGTCACCGTCGCCATCGGCAGCCTCGAGGGGCAGCGGCACCGATGCGTCTCCTGGCGCAGCCCCACGGACGATGTCGACGCTGCCAAGCCCAAAGGGTTCACCGTTCCCGCCTTCGATGATGATGGCCTGGATGCCCTCGGCGCTGTTGATGACAAACGACCAGCCATCCTGCAAGCCTTCAACCTTGAGATCCCCATCGATGACATCGATCTGAACCTCCGACGTCACATCCACGCCCCGTTGATCGAGAATGCGCAGGTCCCCGGCCGACAGCGGCAGAGGCTCATCTTCCCCCTGCTGTGACGAGTAGGCCCGGGCACTGAGCAGCAGGGTGGCTCGCGCGTTGTCAGCGCCAGCCATCGAGATACTCTGGCGAAACTCGCCGACGCGCACATGTGAGTCCCAGGACACCACACCGCCGGTTTCCTCGGCCCCCGCGACCATATCGACACGCAGCTGGTCTCCTTCATCAATCTGTCCCGCCCCGACGATGAGTGATCCGTCGGCAATCGCAACGCCGGCCACCGCGGAGAACACCAGCTGCGAATCAAGACCGCCCTCGGAGACATCCAGCACACCCTGGGTCGCGCTCTGCGAAATGGCGGTCGCCACGATGTCACCATCAAGCCGACTGAAAACAGACAGCTCACCTTCCCCGACAACGAGACGGGCCTGATTGCTTGATTCATCCAGCACCACGCTGAAGCCTACCTGTCCGGTGGCTGTCACCGCCTCCAGCTCGACCCCATTGTCGGCCAGCCTCCAGGACAGTGGTCCGCCATCCAACATGATGGTGTTGCCATTGACGTCTTCCACCGGCGCCCCATCCAGCGCACCGTCGAAGCGGATCGGGGCCCCTTGCCCATCCGCACCATACCCGCCCGGAAGTGCCAGTTCTCCAGTGCTGCCATTTTCAAGCAGTAAAGCTTCCGAGACGATGCCCTCCGGCGCATCATCATCGATGCGAATGTCGAGCTGGCCGGATGCCTCGCTACCGTCAACATCGGCGACGGTGTAACCGACCGACATGGCCAGATCGTCCTCGGTGGAATTTTCCGGATGGTCGAGCGGACGCAGCAGGCTCACCTCGAAGGCACCGCTGGCAAGGTCTGTCAGGGTGATGCGCAGCGCCTCTTCGCCCGCTGCCGTGGCCGCAACCAGGCTCAGGCCATCATCCGACACGGCAAAATTCAGCACCTCACCGCGCGAGCTCAACGCCGGCAGACCCACCTGCGACCAGGCGAAGGCGCCGCTGACTGCCGGGCCGTCGTCGCCGAAGTCGTAGCCGAGCGCACCGGTGATGACCGTGGCCTCGCCCGCGACATCGCCATCACCGCCGGGGATACCGCCATCCAGGCCGTCCTCATCGAGCACCACCTCGGCAGGCGCCGCATCCGGATCACCGCCATCCGTTGGGGTGGTGGGCCCCGATGCGTCCAGGATCTCGCCACTGATATCCAGTTCGACGACGTCACCGTCACCATCGGTCACGCGAAGCACGACATCGACGTTCTGCGGCGTACTGTTGTCGAGTCCGCTGGCTGCCGTAAAGGACCAGCTACCGTCACCTCTCAGGGTCAGGTCGCCCTGCGCCAGGGTCAACGTGGTCTGCTCGTCACTGCCAGGCAGACTGGAAAAGCTCAGGGGCGCCCCATTGATCAGTACGTCGATGACGGAGAGTCCATCCGCGCCGGAGCTCAGAGACCAGTTGCCTTCGACGGTGGCGCCCTCGGCCACCTGGATAACGCCTGAGCTGGCGTTGGCGTCGATCAGGGTGTTCCCCGTGGTCACCGACGCCACCGGGGTATCATCATCGATGCGAATGTCGAGCTGGCCGGATGCCTCGCTACCGTCAACATCGGCGACGGTGTAACCGACCGACATGGCCAGATCGTCCTCGGGGGAATTTTCCGGATGGTCGAGCGGACGCAGCAGGCTCACCTCGAAGGCACCGCTGGCGAGGTCTGTCAGGGTGATGCGCAGCGCCTCTTCGCCCGCTGCCGTGGCCGCCACCAGGCTCAGGCCATCATCCGACACGGCGAAATTCAGCACCTCACCGCGGGAGCTCAACGCCGGCAGACCCACCTGCGACCAGGCAAAGGCGCCGCTGACTGCCGGCCCGTCATCGCCGAAGTCGTAGCCGAGCGCACCGGTGATGACCGTGGCCTCGCCCGCGACATCGCCATCACCGCCGGGGATACCGCCATCCAGGCCGTCCTCATCGAGCACTACCTCGGCAGGCGCCGCATCCGGATCACCGCCATCCGTTGGGGTGGTGGGCCCCGATGCATCCAGGATCTCGCCACTGATATCCAGTTCGACGACGTCACCGTCACCATCGGTCACGCGAAGCACGACATCGACGTTCTGCGGCGTACTGTTGTCGAGCCCGCTGGCTGCTGTAAAGGACCAGCTACCGTCACCTCTCAGGGTCAGGTCGCCCTGCGCCAGGGTCAACGTGGTCTGCTCGTCACTGCCAGGCAGACTGGAAAAGCTCAGGGGCGCCCCATTGATCAGTACGTCGATGACGGAGAATCCATCCGCGCCGGGGCTCAGAGACCAGTTGCCTTCGACGGTGGCGCCCTCGGCCACCTGGATAACGCCTGAGCTGGCGTTGGCGTCGATCAGGGTGTTCCCCGTGGTCACCGACGCCACCGGGGTATCATCATCGATGCGAACGTCGAGCTGGCCGGATGCCTCGCTACCGTCAATATCGGCGACGGTGTAGCCGACCGACATGGCCAGTTCGTCCTCGGTGGAATTTTCCGGATGGTCGAGCGGACGCAGCAGGCTCACCTCGAAGGCACCGCTGGCGAGGTCTGTCAGGGTGATGCGCAGCGCGTCTTCGCCCGCTGCCGTGGCCGCCACCAGGCTCAGGCCATCATCCGACACGGCGAAATTCAGCACCTCACCGCGGGAGCTCAACGCCGGCAGACCCACCTGCGACCAGGCAAAGGCGCCGCTGACTGCCGGCCCGTCATCGCCGAAGTCGTAGCCGAGCGCACCGGTGATGACCGTGGCCTCGCCCGCGACATCGCCATCACCGCCGGGGATACCGCCATCCAGGCCGTCCTCATCGAGCACCACCTCGTCCGGTGCCGCATCCGGATCACCGCCATCCGTTGGGGTGGTCGGGACGGTTGCGTCGAAGATCTCGATACGCTGGTGAGCATCGGCTTGATCACCGTCTCCGTCGGTCTGTACCAGACTGAACTCCACCGACGGTGATGCTCCCTGATCGAGTCCGACGGCAGCGGTGAATGACCAACTTCCATCAGCCTCCACGATCAACCGTCCTTCCTCGAGCACGATCTCCTGTCCCAGCGCAAAGGACTCATCGATGCCAGCGACCGACACAACGAGACTGGCCACACCATCGGCACAATCAACGGCGCTCCAGCTCCCCTCGATGGTACTGCCTTCCCCCACCTCGGCGGGACCGCCCAGCTCGATGCCGGGAACATCATCGAGAATCAGCACATCCAGGCTGGCAGTGCGGCCGTCACCATCGACATCCGTCACCGTCACTTCGATCTGCTCCAGGAAGCCGCCATCGGTGGCCCCCTGCGTCTCGTCATTGTCGACGGTATTGGTCAGCTCAAAGTGGTAAAGCACGGTCCCGCCAGTGGCGTCACCCTGAAAACCATCAAGCCAGAGGATGCCATGGGGCGTATCGAGGGACCTGGGAGTCCCCTCCAGGGCCTGAAGGTCCGCCAGCGTCAAGGAGAGCGTCCCTCCCAACGTCAGCGCGCCGAGACCATCGGGAGTGTCGAAGTTGAAACTGCTGGACTGCGCCAAGGCGTCCGCCGATGGACGACTACCCTGGGCTAGCGCAGACTCTCGTACCACGAGCTCGGCACCTTCCAGCCCCCCCGGAAGATCACCAGCGTCTGGGTCTATACCGGAGCCGTCTGGACCACCTTCCAAGCCGCCTAGGCTGACATCGTTGTCTTCTTCCTCTTCGCCCCCCTCCTCGCCAGGGTTGTCGCCATCGACGATATCTCCCAGGAATAGTCGGGGTTCCTGTCCATCGGACGAGTCCAGGCCGTACTCGAAGGCGAGTGGAGAAACCTGCTCGAGAATACGCAAAAGACGGACGAAAGAATGCCCATTGTCGTTGCCGGGGCCAGCACCCGGACCCGCGTCAGGCTCGTCGAAGACATCGAAGAGGTCCCGGCCCGATTCCAGCACCTCGAACACTTCTTCCAACTGCTCGTCCTGCAGCAGCGAAGCCTGAATCAACTCGGACGGGACAGTCTGCGCAAGAAGCAACTCATCTGAGGGAAACGATTGGGCGTCGCCCTGGCCCAGCGGCATTTCCATTGTCTCGCCTGATTCAAGCACCAGCGGTAGCTGTCCGGAACTTGACGAAACAACCACTCGCCCGTCATCTCCGGCGACAAGTCGCTGGCCTGGCTGCAGCACATCGCCGGGCCTGGCCACCCGCTGTTCGCCTGCCTGGTCGACAATCCACACACTTCCTGCGGTAGCAATGATATTCATGGGTTTAGCCCCGTGCTTTCTGCTTATTGGGTTTCCACAGAAAATAGGGGCGGCCCCGTGCGGGCGATACTGTCTAGTAGGTCAAGTGGGAGAGTTCTCCATCGGAACAACCCACAAATGCACAGTTAAGAAGTGTTTATTGCAAAATATAAAGATAATCTCTTACTTCAACCAACGACTTTCCCAGACCGAAAAGTAACGGCACTATTCCAGGGCTCTATTTCCGGAGTAAGGTGCAGAGAACGAGACGCCTGCACTGGACGACATCAGATCAACCGTTCTACCACAGAAAAAGGGGGCTAAAAGCCCCCTTCAAACTGTCGCGCGGTAATGACCACTTCTTTCGCCGTCAACGATCCCTGGAGAGGCGCAGGATCAACTGCATCCGATCCTTGACCCCCAACTTGCGGAAGACTGCCCCGAGATGGGCCTTGACGGTTCGCTCGGTAATACCGAGCTCTCGCGCCACCAGCTTGTTGCTTTGGCCCTCCGCGACAGCCAGCGCAACATCCTTCTCGCGCTCGGTCAAACCTTCCAGCATGTCGTGGTGCACGGCAGGCGCCCCACCCATGGCCTTGAAGACACCGCCCACCAGGCTGTCCATCAACTCGGGCCAAAGCCAGATGCCCCGGTGCCTCAGCACGACATCGACCTGACGCAGCACTTCGGGGGTAGAAAGCGCGTGGACATAGCCCCTGGCGCCAGCGGTGAAGGCTTCATACGCTTCAGCGGAATGCGGATTGAAGGACAGCACCGACACCAGCACTCCCTTGCTGGCCAAACGCGTGCACAGTCCCGTCCAGTCGCCACCTTCAACCACTACCCAGGCGAGATCGCCCTTGACGGCATGGTCGATGACACTGTGAGGAGCGACCACTTCCAGTTCACTGAAGGCATCATTCCAGCGCGGTACCTCGCTACTTCCTTGATAGACCAGGTATCGAGTCATCACCGCTCTCCCATCGCGTTACCCCAGGCGCGCAGTACCGGCTTCAACAGGAACTGCATCACCGTTCGCTTGCCGGTCAGGATATCCACCTGAGCGGTCATGCCCGGAATGACATCCACCGCTTCGGCTTCCGCGCTGTCTTCGGTTCGTACTCGAACCCGATAGTAGGTGTTTCCCTCTTCATCGGTGGTAGTGTCCGCGCTGATGTGCTCCAGCTGGGCATCCAGCCCGCCATAGATGGAAAAGTCATAGGCCGTCAGCTTGATGGTCGCAGGCAGGCCCGGGCGTAGAAACGCGATGTCCTGCGGCGCGATCTTGGCCTCGACCACCAGGGCGTCGTCGGTCGGGACGATATCGACCACCTCCTGACCGGGCTGAGCCACCCCGCCGATCGTATTGATCGCCAGACGCTGAACGACACCATCGACCGGCGAGCGGATCTCGGAGAGACGCACCCTGTCCTGGAGCCCCTCGCTGGACTCGTCCAGGGCCGACAGTTCACCCAGGGTCGCCGACAGCTCCTGACGCCACTCATTGCGTGCCTTCGCATCGACCTCGCGAAGCTCACCCAGCGCCTCCTGAATCGCCGACTCCAGCCGTGACACCTGAGCCGTCGCTTGATTGCGCTCACCACTCGCCCTGGAGACCTCACGCTGCAAGCGCAGCACTTCAACCTCTGAGACCGCCCCGCTGGACAGCAGAGGGCGCGTCATGTTGAGTTCCTGACTGGCAAGATTCAGCTCGCGACTGGCTGCGTTGCGACGCGCAGTCGCCTCGTTGAGCTCCGCCCGGCGCTGTGCCAGTCGCTCCTGCAGTATCTGCTTCTGCTCATCCAGCGTTTCCAGACTACTGTGGTATAGCTCGCGCTCACGGGAGACGATATTGGGCGCCTGCTCGATCAATGCCTCCGACGGAGAGAAGTCCGACCCGGTAGCCAGCGCCCTCAGTCGCTCGGCCTTGGCTTGCAGGGTTTCCGCCTTCGCCCGGTTCTCGTTGAAGTTCGAGAGAAAACGCGTCGGGTCGATGCGCATCAGCAGATCGCCGGTGGAAACAAAATCACCTTCGCTGACGCGAATCTCCTGAACCACGCCTCCATCGAAGCTTTGCACCCGCTGAAGCTGGCTGGAGGGTATGACCCTGCCGCTGCCGCGTGTCACCTCATCGATCGGCGCAAAGCAGGCCCAGACGATCACGCAGATGATCGCCACGACAACCATGTACAGCATCAGCCTGGCGCGCAGAGGATCCTGCTGCATTCGCGCCCAGTCAGCGTCGCTCGCCCAATCTCTGTTGAGATGGGATGCGCTGACGCGACGCGCAAACAACCGGTCGATAAAGGGGCGAAAGACTTTGCCACCTTTGCGTGATACGCGACCGACGCCTTCGAATCCCTTCTGTTCGGCACTCTTGCTGGACATCAGCTGGCCCTCCCGATCTGGCCTTTGCGCAGCGCATCCATGACGCTGTCACGCTCACCATCTGCGACCACCTTGCCAGAGTCGATGACCACGATACGATCCACCAGCGACAGCAGGGACGTGCGGTGCGTCACCACCACCATCGTCTTGCCCCCAGCGTAATCCTTGAGGTTGCGCTTGAAGGCCTCCTCGCTGGCGTGGTCCATGGCGCTGGTCGGCTCATCCAGCAACAAGATCGCCGGGTCGTGCACGATGGCTCGCGCGATCGCTACCGCCTGCTTCTGACCACCCGAAAGCATCTGTCCGCCTTCGCCTACCTGCAGCTCGACGCCCTGAGGGTGTGTGCTGACGAGTCCATCGAGCCCACTGATACGGATGGCCTTGAGCAGCAGATCGTCATCCACACCTTCGCTGCCGGCACCGGCGATGATGTTGTCCTTCAATGAGCCGTAGAACAGGCGAACGTCCTGAGGCACATAGCCGATATGTCGCCTCAACTGCAGAGGGTCGAACTGACGAATGTCCACATCGTCGATCAGCACCGCTCCCGACGTCGGCTGGTACAGACCGAGCAGCAACTTCTGCAACGTGGTCTTGCCACAGCCAACTCGTCCCAGCAGCGCCACCTTCTGGCCTGGTGCTATCGACAGAGAGACGTCGCGAAGGCTGTCATTCTCGGCCTGGGGGTAGCGGAAGGTAACCTTGTCGAACTTCACCAGTCCCTTGACGGCGGGACGATCGATGTAGCTCTTTTCCTCACGTTCCACCGGCATTTCCATCACTCTATCCAACGACTCCAGGGCCGTGGCAGATTGATGATACTGAGCAAGCAGTGCGGCGGCCTGGCTGACCGGTGCCAGCGCACGAGACGACAGCATATAGGCAGCGATCAGCCCGCCCTGGGAGAGATTGCCGTCGATGATCAGATAGACGCCGATAAGGATGACGCAGATACCGACGGTATTCTGGGTCCACTGGGCGATACTGGTGACCGAGGTTCCGAGAAACTTCAGCTGAGCGCCGGTACGCGAAAGGAAGGCGCTGGCCTGCTCCCATTGCCCCTGAACTCGGCTCTCGCCCCGCAGCGTCTTGACCGTCTCGAGCTGGGAGACCGATTCCACCAGAGTAGCGTTACGTTGCGCCCCTACCTTCAAGGTCGTTTCCGACAAGTCGTGCAGCTTTCCCTGGGCACCGAGGGCGTAGAGCAAGATAAACAGCACGCCAACCACGATAGGAATGACCAGTGCAGGTCCTATCAGGCCAATGATGGCGATGAACATCAGAACGAACGGCAGGTCCACCATGGCGATCACGGTGGCGGAGCCGATAAAGCTCCGAACCGACTCGAAGGATTGCAGCATCGAGACAAAGGAACCGGTCGAGGCAGGCTTGGCCTCCATCCGCATCCCCATGACGCGAGACATGATACGCGACGAGAGCTTGACGTCAGCTCGACTGGCCGCAAGATCGACAAAGCTCGAACGCATCAACCTGAGCGTCAAGTCGAATGCCAGTACGATCAGGGCACCGATGGACAACACCCACAGCGTCTCGGTGGCGTGATTGGGCACCACGCGGTCATAGACATTGAGAACGAACAGCGGCATCGCCAGCGCGAAGATGTTGATGGCGACGGAGCCCAGTATCACGTCACGGTAAAGGCGTCTGTTTTCCTTGATCACGCTCCAGAACCAATGCCCAGAACGTTTCTCGTTGACATCCTTCGACCGGGCGTCGAAACGGAACCGCGGCCGCGTATAGATCGCCGTCCCGCTGTAACGTTCGTGAAGCTCGTCCAGCGAGATTTCTACAGACGCCTGCCCCAATTCGGGGTAAATCACCTGCGCGGTACGCGCCTTGACGTCGATATCGAGCAATGCGCAGGCGCGCCCTGGCTCCAGCAACAGCACGACAGGAAATAGCGCAGGGTTCAACTGAACGAGGCGACTCTTGACGAGTCGCGCCGTCAGCCCGGCACGTTCCGACGCCCGGGGAAATATCCCTGGCGTCAGTGCGCCATCTTCCAACGGCAGGCCCGCTGTCAGGGAATCCGCACTGACATCATGCTCGTGGTAGTGAGCAATCGACAGCAGCACTTCCAGCAACTCATCCTTGACTGGGCCTCTGTCTTCGTCCTGCTCCTGCGCTTCAGGTGTTGTAAATTCTGCTTCATCCGCAACTCGTGAATCGTCCACGTAAACCTCTCTGTCGGCCGATGGCTGTACCAGAACGCCCTTTCCGTGCGACCCGGCCTATCATCCCTGCTGTCGTCACGGCTTCCTTTGCGGCAATGCAAGGACCAGAACGTGGCAGTTGCATCCATATTCCGGGAAATGGCGTCCCCGAGAAGCGAGGACGCGATCATCCACTGAGCTTCTAGCCCTCCAGGCCGCGACCGTGTTCCCCTCGCGCCCAGGCAAGGGACACACTGTCATCACCGGCGGAACCAGGCAATGCCCCCATGTCCAGATTCTCGCCACTGCGTTCAAGTGTGATCTCCACTCGACGGTTCTGGCGACGACCTTCGACGGTGTCGTTGGACTGAACAGGCCGATGCGAGCCATAGCCCCGGGTTTCAATCAGCGAAGCACTGACGCCCTGGCTGACCAGGTACTGGCCCACCGCTGCCGCTCGATTACGCGACAGTGGATCATTGATGGCATCGGTACCCGAGATGTCCGCATGGCCAGCGATGAATACCCGGACCAGGTCGTTACGGCCACGGATACGGTCGGCCAACGCACTCAGTTCCTGCTTGGCGCTCGCACTCAGCACGTAGCTGTTGATCTCGAACAGAGCGTCCGCAGGCATGACGACGTCCGGAGCCCGTGTGGAGCCGGTGAGCTCCTCGATGCTGTAGGACCGCGGACCTACCGCCGGACAGACGATATCCGGCGTGATCGACACACCGTTGCTGTCCAGCTCGGCGAGGCTCGGCAGTCCATCCTTGCGCACCTCCAGCACCTCCAGCAGGCTACCGGTGGCACGCAGGGTGCGCGCATCTGCCAGAGCGACGTCATACTGCGCGTTCACATAGGCACGACTCGCCTCGAAATACTCGTTCTCGATGTCCAGCAGGTCGAGCAGCGAACGCTGACCGATATCGAACTGCTGCTTGTAGGCTCCGCGTACGCGATCGGTCGTCTGACGGTGCTCGTTCAGGTATTCCAACTGGTCGCGCAGACGACGGGTGTCGTTGTAGGCGATGGTGGTGGTCTGACGAATGTCGACGCATGCCTTGTCACGCAGATTGACCGCCTGCTCGACGCGATCACTGGCGGCGCGGAACGACGCCAGGTCGCTGCCGCCGCGATACAGATTGAGGCTACCCACCAGTTCGATGCTGTGACGGTCTTCATGATCATTGTCGGAAATGAAGTCGCCGTCGGTGTCACTGCCCTTGTAGGTACCACTGCGGCCCACCAGGTCAAGCCTGGGATGGAAGGGCGACTTGGTGCCTTCACGCTCGGCGCGGGCGGCCTCGATGTTCTCGATGGCGGCATGGAAGTCCGGGTTACCCTCGTAGGCTAGCTGCAACGCCTGGGCGACGTCAGCGGGTAGCTGCTCGGCGAAGGTCGGCGCCGGCGCCAACGCTTCCGGCGGCAATTCCCCCACCAGACGCTGGAATCGCGCAGACACATCGTGCAGGTTGGAGGCTTCGGTGATCAGGTTCGATTCGGCCAGTGCCAGACGACCGCTGATCTGCTCGAGGTCGACACGACGACCGGCACCTGACAGAGCGCGGGCCTCGATCTGCTGGTAGACCTCCAGGTGCTTCTGATAGTTGTCCTGGGCCAGGCCCACCAGGCGACGGTAACGCTGAACATCAAGATAGGCATTAGTTGCGTCCAACGCCGCGTCCTGACTCGCCCCCAGCAGCTCGTAGTAGCGTACCAGTTCTGCCCGGCTCAGACGCTCGACCTCACTGGCGGTGGCGAAGCCGTCATAGATCATCTGGTTCAGCGTCACCTCGACATAGTCGGTGTCGTAGCTGCCCTGTTGATCGTTCTGACGATCCTCGAGGCCGACGCCTGCATTGACGTCAATCTGAGGCAGATAGCCCCCAAAGGCCACCCGCTCATCGTGGCCCGCCGCCTGGAAGCCATTCCAGGCCGCTAGCACCTCAGGATTGGTATTGATGGTCTGCTCCACGACGTCACGCAGGGTCGCCGCACCGGGCGATGTCGTGCCAGGCGGCAATGTCTGCGCGTCCTGGGCCATGACTCCTGACCCCATCAGCATTGACGTAGAGGCCAATGCGATGGCACTGACCAGCGGCCGCACCATGGAAGAGCGAGGTTCTCGGCGGATCGTTTTCATTCGTGTTCCCTTAATTATCAATGGCCGCAGCCAGTACAGTTGAATCTAGTACCAACGAACTAGCCCAACAACCCCGGATTCTGCAGGACCAGCCGTGCTGCTTCGGCGCTACCATTCTCATCATCCCCGGGATGGGCGAGCAGTTTCCCTGTAGCGCCGATTGTCGAGCGCTTCCCCAACGCTGCTAACATCCCATCCAGCCACAACTACTGTTACAACTACAATCCTCTCACATTCGAACACATTCGGTAACATCTCGTCATTCAATGTCATCATGGTCAGGCAAGGCACCACTTGACAGAATCCACAACATCACCCTACAGCAAACCTGTCCCGTAGCAGTCCACAAACATGCTATCGTAATCCCTTGGATCAAGCGCCTAGCCAAGGAGTCACCGATGGCCTCATCCGAAATTCAAAAAACCCGTGTCATCAATGAATTGACCGGCTTTATCAAAAAGTTGCTGCAGGACCCCAAGGTCCTGGAGACCTCTCTAGAGATCGCCCGCCGGCACCTGGAAAGTGGCAGCGATAGTGGCGTCATGGCCGACATTGCCAACGAAATCTCGGACACCACCAGTATTCATATCCCTGACAGCGCCGAGGAGCACTCCGAAGCCGACCGGCTCTTCCTGGAGCTTCTCAAAGAGGTCGTACAGGAAGAAAAAGCGCTGTACTGACGCATTTTTTCCTCTTTTTTTCCTGCCCCCCGCCGATCGCCCCCCTGCCGTCGGCGGAATCTCGAAGATCTCCATCAAACTTGATCTGGATCAAGGTTACTATTCTTACATCGTAGTTTCGGCGTTCACACCATGGAATATCGTCTTTCCCTTTCTGCCGACATCGCCACCAAGTCCGCCTCGGTGAGACGCCACATGGGTCGCTGCCTGGCCACCAATCTGCGCAATGCACTCAGGCGCCAGGAGCCCAAGACCAAGGTCGTTGCCCAATGGGACCATCTGGTCGTAAGACTTCCGCGGGAGCTTTCTCGCGGCGATCGTCTGGCACTGGAAGCGAGCATGACCCGGATACCGGGCGTTCAGCGCGCGGCCAGGACACGTAACAGGCCGCTTGGGGACTGGCGGAACACCATCGAACAACTGGCGTGCGAACGGGCATCGGACATCGAAGGCAAGCGCTTCAAGGTCAAGGTCAAGCGCAAGGGACATCACGACTTCGGTTCGGTGGAGGTAGAGCGTGCGCTGGGCGCAGCGCTGCTCGCCCACGCTGCTGATGCCAGGGTCGACCTGAGCACCCCCGAGTTAGTGATGCCACTGCGGATCGATGGCGACACCTTGATCGAGGAAGTCGACCTTGGGCCGGGCCTCGGTGGCTTTCCACTAGGCACCCAGGGAGAGGCACTGGTACTGATGTCCGGGGGTTATGACTCCCCGGTGGCGGCCTATCGGATGCTCAGGCGCGGCATCAAGTGTCAGTTTGTCCTCTTTCGTTTTGGCGGACAGGAACAGGAAAGCGCGGTCAAGGCGCTGACCCGAGACCTGTGGCAACGATACAGCGCCTCCCATAAGGCCAACTTCATCACCGTTCCCTTCGAGGAAGTGGTCGAGACACTGCGTCGCGAGGTACCTGATGGCCTGGTGTCGCTGGTGCTCAAGCGCTTGATGATCGAGGCCGCCGCAAGAGTCGCGCAACGCGCGCGCATCCCCGCCCTGGTGACAGGAGAGGCGATCGCCCAGGTATCGAGCCAGACACTGACCAATCTCGGCCTGATCGACCGCGCCAGCCACCTGCCGGTGTTGCGACCGCTGCTGACCGATGACAAGCAGACCATCATCGATGAAGCCCACCGGATCGCTACCGCTGAGGCGTCGAGCCGAATGCCCGAGTACTGCGGCGGGATGTCCAGCCGCCCCAGGGTCAAGGCGTCGCTGAAGGAACTTCAGGTGGCAGAGGCCGGACTACCGGCCGACCTGCTGGATCGCGCCCTGGCCAGCGCCACTCGCCAGCCTGTCGATGCGCCAGTATCCAAAGGCGTCAGCGCACCCTCCCAGGAGCCTCTGGCAGAAGTCTCCTTTGGAGGGCTCCACGAGTTCGCCCGAACGGCGACCCGGGTCATCGATGTGCGGCCCCCGGACGACGTCGAGCGCCGTCCGCTTGGGCCACTCGCCTGCCCCGTCGATCATATTCCCTTCTATGAACTGGCGACCCGCAGCGATGCGCTTGATCCCGACACCCGCTATCTCCTCTATTGTGACCAGGGTGTCATGAGCCGCCTCCAGGCGCTGCACCTCAAGGACCGAGGCCTTGAGCATGTCGGCCTGCTGGTGGCGTCCTCCTGACAATGCACCGTCTGCGCAACGGCTTATTCATGGCTGCGCCCAAGCACGATAGCGGATGCACACGACCTCGATCCTAGCTACAATCGTCGCCTGATTTTCAACGGGATATCACGTCACACCATGTCCATCACCGCACCCGACAAGCGCCAGATTCTGGTCACCAGCGCCTTGCCCTACGCCAACGGCGCCATTCACCTGGGCCACCTGCTGGAGTACATCCAGACGGATATCTGGGTGCGGTTCCAGAAGAGTCGCGGCCACCAGTGCCACTACGTCTGCGCCGATGACGCCCACGGCACCGCGATCATGCTGCGTGCCGAGCAGGAGGGCATCACCTCCGAGGCGCTGATCGACCGCGTATCCCGCGAACACCAGCAGGACTTCGCCCGTTTCGGCGTGGCCTTCGACAACTACCACTCGACCCACTCCGAGGAAAACCGCCACTTCAGCGAGCTTATCTATAAGCGCCTGCGCGACAAGGGGCACATCGCCACCCGTGACATCGAGCAGATGTACGATCCGGTCAAGGGTCTGTTCCTGGCCGATCGTTTCATCAAGGGCACTTGCCCCAAGTGCCACACCGCGGATCAGTACGGCGACAACTGCGAGGCTTGCGGCGCCACCTATACCCCTGCCGAGTTGATCGATCCGGTATCGGCTATTTCCGGCGCCACCCCGGAAGTCCGCAGCTCCACCCACTACTTCTTCAAGCTGCCTGACTTCGCCGACTTCCTCAGTGCCTGGATCAAGGACGACCATGTCCAGCCGCAGATCCGCAACAAGCTGATGGAATGGTTCGAGTCCGGCTTCAACGAGTGGGACATCAGCCGCGACGCGCCCTACTTCGGCTTCGAGATTCCTGACGCGCCAGGCAAGTACTTCTATGTCTGGCTGGACGCTCCGATCGGCTACCTGGCGAGCTTCAAGAACCTGTGCGAGCGTGAGGGGCTGGACTTCGACAGCTACTGGGAGCGCGATTCAAAGGCCGAGGTCTACCATTTCATCGGCAAGGACATCGTCTACTTCCACGCCCTGTTCTGGCCGGCGATGCTGCACGGGGCCGAGATGCGCACCCCCACCGCAGTCAACTGCCACGGCTTCGTCACGGTCAACGGCGCCAAGATGTCCAAGTCACGCGGCACCTTCATCAAGGCGGCGACCTACGCCGAGCATCTCAATCCCGAGTACCTGCGCTACTACTTCGCCGCCAAGCTCACCTCCCGGGTCGATGACCTCGACCTGAACCTCGAGGACTTCGCGCTCAGGGTCAATGCCGACCTGGTGGGCAAGGTGGTCAACATCGCCAGCCGCTGCGCCGGTTTCGTCAAGAAGCTCGGAGGTGGGCAGCTGTCGACTCACTGCGCCGAGCCGGACATGCTGGCGCGCTTCATCGCCGCCGGTGACGAGATCGCCGACTACTATGAACAGCGGGAGTTCGGCCGCGCCATGCGCAAGGTCATGGAGCTGGCCGACGAGGCCAACAGCTACATCGCCGACCAGGCGCCCTGGGTGCTGGCCAAGGAGGCAGGCCGCGAGCAGGAAGTGCTCGACATCTGCTCCATGGGAATCAACCTGTTCCGTCAGCTGATGGTCTACCTGGCCCCGGTGGTACCGGCCATGGCCGAACAGGCCAGACTGTTCATGAATCTCGACACCCTCGACTGGAACAGCCGCGAGACCTGGCTGGGCGATCACCCCGTCAACAAGTTCAAGCCGCTGATGACCCGGGTCGAGAACGATCGTATCGATGCCATGATCGAAGCATCGAAGGAGGATCTGGTGGAAGAACAGAAGCTCAAGGAAACGCCCAAGGGACCGCTGGCCGAGACGCCGATCGCCGACGAGATCAGCTTCGACGACTTCGCCAAGGTGGACCTGCGTATCGCCCGCATCGCCAAGGCGGAATACGTCGAAGGGGCCGACAAGCTGCTCAAGCTGTCGCTGGATCTCGGCGGCGAAAGCCGCCAGGTCTTCGCCGGCATCCGTCGCGCCTATTCGCCGGAGGCTCTCGAAGGCAAGCTGACCGTCATGGTGGCCAACCTGGCACCGCGCAAGATGCGCTTTGGTGTTTCCGAAGGCATGGTGCTGGCGGCTGGCAACGACGACGGCATCTATCTGCTCGAACCCCACAGTGGCGCAGAACCCGGCCAGCGGGTCAGCTAAGGGGTTCCATCAAGCCCATGCGCCGGCGGGGCCCTGCCCGCCGGCCGTTACCTCGTGCATTCCATGACCGACGTTCTTCTCGTCCTCGTCAGTACCGCCCTGGTCAACAACTTCGTGCTGGTGCAGTTTCTCGGGTTATGCCCTTTCCTGGGGGTGTCCTCGAAGCTGGAATCGGCGCTGGGCATGTCCCTTGCCACCACCTTCGTACTGACCCTGTCATCGGCGGCCAGTCACCTGCTGCACCGTTATCTGCTGGTGCCGCTGGATCTTGAGTACCTGCGCACCATCGCCTTTATCGTGGTGATCGCCGTGGTAGTCCAGGCCACCGAGGTCATGGTGCGCCACCTGAGCCCCCTGCTGCATCGGGTGCTCGGCATCTTCCTGCCGCTGATTACCACCAACTGCGCGGTGCTGGGCGTGGCGCTGTTGAGCCTGGGTCGCGACGGCGGCTTCTTCGATGCGCTGCTGTACGGATTCAGCGCCGCTCTGGGCTTCTCGCTGGTGTTGATCCTGCTGGCGGCCATGCGCGAACGCCTGGCGGGCGCCGATGTACCGCGCCCGTTTCGCGGTGCGGCCATCGCCATGATCACCGCCAGCCTGATGTCGCTGGCCTTCATGGGCTTCACCGGACTTGCCACCGGGGGCTCGCCATGAGCCTGACGAGTCTTGTCGGCGTGGTCCTGATGGTCGCACTGATCGGTGTCTGCGGCGGACTGCTGGGCTGGCTGAACCGTCGCTTCAAGGACGGCGAGGATGGCCTGGTGGAGCAGATCGACGCCCTTTTGCCCCAGACCCAATGTGGCCAGTGTGGCTATCCCGGCTGTCGGCCCTACGCCGAAGCCGTCGAGCAGGGAGAGGCCATCAATCGCTGTCCACCGGGCGGCGAGGCAACCATCCTCGAGTTGGCCGAACTGCTTGGTCGGGGACCCCTGGCGCTCGACGGCGACGCCGACGATACCCCCCGGGTGGCCTTTATTCGGGAAGATGAATGCATCGGCTGCACCAAGTGCATCCAGGCCTGCCCGGTGGACGCCATCCTCGGTGCCTCGAAGATGATGCACACGGTCATCGCACACGAATGCACCGGCTGTGATCTGTGTATCGCTCCCTGTCCGGTGGACTGCATCGACATGCTGCCAAGAGAGCCACAACCCCAATGGACCGCCGGCATCATCGCCAGCGACCGCACCACGGAGACGCTTCATGGCAGTACTTGAGCGGCTCTGGCGATCACTGGCGACGGGTACCCGGCCCGCTGGCGGCGTGCTGCCTCCTACCCGCAAGTCGCAGACCCGTGACCTGGGCATACGCACGCCGCCGCTACCGGCCAGGGTGACATTGTTGCTGGAAGATGGCCGCGACCAGCCCTGGCGAGAGGTCCAGCCCATCGTCAAGCCAGGCCAGTACATGCGTGCCGGCGAGCCAGTGGCACGCGCCGTCGGCCACCTGGCGCTGCCGGTGCACGCCAGCATCTCGGGCCACGTCAGCGCGCTGTTCATGCACGACGAGGCGGACGCCGGCGGACAACACCCGCCCGCCGTGGTGATCGAGGCCGACGGCGCTTCACAGCACCACTGGCTGCCGCCGCTCGACTGGCAAGGCGCGGCCCCCGACGAGATCATCCAACGGATTGCCGACGCCGGCATCGCCGGCATGGGCGGCGGCGGATTTCCGGCCCATCTCAAGGTCCGCGCGGCACGCCAGGCGGGCATCGATACCCTGGTGGTCAACGCCGCCGAGTGCGAACCCTACCTGAGCGCCGATGACCAGACACTGCGCCAGCACACCGACCGGGTGCTGCTCGGTGCAGCAATGGTGGCCCATGCCACCGGGGCCGCCTCTATTGTCATCGGCATCGAAGACGACAAGCCCGAGGCGGCCAGCGCCGTGCGGGCCCGGCTAAACGAGTTGCCCTGTCCGGCACGACTCGAGGTGATCCCCACCCGCTACCCCAGCGGCGGCGAGCGCCAGCTGATCGAGCGCCTGCTGGGCCGCCGTCTCACCTCGGACCAGCTGCCGGTGGACGCCGGCGTGCTGTGTCACAATCCCGGGACCCTGGCGGCCATCCACGACGCGGTGGCGCTCGGCAAGCCGATGATCGAGCGCACCCTGACCCTGGCGGGCCGAGCACTGGCACGCCCCGGCAATGTCACCGCGCGCCTGGGCACCGCCATCGACTACCTGCTGCAGGACGCCGGCCTCGATCGCGCCAGATTGTCTCGGGTGATCGAAGGCGGGCCGATGATGGGCCAGGCGATCGAATCGCTTGACCAACCCATCACCCAGACCACCAACGGCCTGATCGCCGCTGACGCGGCAGAACTGCCGACGCCGCCCCCCGCACGCCCCTGCATCCGTTGCGGCGACTGCCAGCCGGCCTGCCCGGCGGGCCTTGCCCCTCAGCAGCTGTGGTGGCACGCCCAGGCAGGCGAAGACCACAAGGCCGAGGCAAACGGCCTGTTCGACTGCATCGAGTGCGGCGCCTGCGACTACGTCTGCCCCAGCCATCTGCCGCTGGCCAACGGCTTCGGCGAGGCCAAGCAGCGCCTGCGCACCGCGCGCACCGAGAGCGCCCGGGCCGACCAGGCCCGCCACCGCTTCGAGGCACGCCAGGCCCGCGAGCAGCGCGAGGCGGCCGAGCGTGAAGCACGTCGCCAGGCCCGTCGTCAGGCCGCCACCCGGCGCGGCCAGGAGCGTGACGCAAGCAGCGCCGAGGATAGCTCAGCCGGTGCAAAAGGCGCTGCCAGCGCCCCGGACGTGCGTGGCCTGCGCATCGCCCAGGCAGCCGCCAAGGCCGCGGCACGCAAGGCTGAGAAGGCGCTGGAGCGCGCCGCCCAGCAGCAGCAATCGGCGGATGTCCTCGCCGACCTCGAGACTCAGCTGGATACCGCCAGACAGCACCTCGCCGCCGCCGATGCACGACTCAAGGCCGCCCGTCAGGAGGAAACCCGGCCATGAGCCACCTTCACCGCCACACCAGCGCAGACAGCGCTCGCCGTGGACACGACAGCGCTACCTTGATGCGTCGGGTGACGCTGGCCTGCCTGCCCGGACTCATCACCCAGAGCTGGTTCTTCGGCCTTGGCGTCGTCACCAACGTCATCACCGCAGCGGCCTGCTGTGTGCTGATCGAGGCGATGATGCTGGTGGCGCGTCGGCGGCCCGTCTCGCCGACCATCGCTGATGGCAGCGCCCTGTTGACCGGGGTACTGCTGGGTGCGGCGCTGCCGGCGGGCACCAGCCTGTGGCTGATCCTGATCGGCTCGCTTGCCGCCGTGGCGGTGGCCAAGCACCTTTACGGCGGGCTCGGCCAAAACCTGTTCAACCCCGCCATGGTGGGCTACGCCCTGCTGCTGGTGTCCTTCCCCACCCAGATGAGCCTGTGGCCCGCACCCTCGGGGCTATTCGGCCCCGACGCCGTCGGGCCCTCAACCTGGCTGGCACGCTGGCTGGGCCAGCACCCAGCAGCCGCACTGGATGCGCTGAGCGGTGCCACACCGCTGGACGCCTACCGCCATCGCGCCGCAGCCGAGCTAGTGGCACCAGCGGCGCTGGAGGCCTGGCGCAACGTCGCCCTGGCCTGGCTGGCCGGAGGTCTTTACCTGCTCTACCGCCGGCTGATCGACTGGCGCCTGCCGCTGTCCATGCTCGCCTCCATGGCCTTGCTCGCCTGGCTGTTCGATCAACTGTCGGCCAGCGGCGGAGTCGGCTTCCACCTGCTCGGGGGCGCGGCCATGTTCGGCGCCTTCTTTATCGTCACCGACCCGGTCAGTGCCGCCAGCGGTCGTCGTGCACGCCTGGCCTATGGTGCCGGCATCGGCGCCCTGACGATGATCATCCGTGCCTACGGCGGCTACCCTGACGCCGTGGCCTTCGCCGTGCTGCTGATGAACCTGGCCGCCCCCCTGCTCGACCAGCTGGTGCCCGACCGGTCATCGAATGCTCGAGCCACCCGGAGGCACAACGATGACGGCTAGCCAGCGACACCGCCCTGGTCAAGAACGCTGATGGACGACCGCCTCACTTGGAAAGCACTGATAGACTGCGCTGATGAATAGCCCTGATAGCAACACGTCGGCTCCGCGAACACTGGCCGTGAAACTTGCCCTGTTCGCCCTGGTGACCCTGGGTGCGGTCAGCCTGACCCAGGCGCTCAGCGAGGGGCGTATCGAGGCCAATCGCCAGGCCCACCAGGACGCCCTACTGCAAAGCCTGGCGCCTCAGGGCACCGCCAGGCTGGTGCCGGCGCCGGCCGGTGACCAAGGCTGGCAGGCGCTGGACGAAAGCGGCACGCTGCTCGCCACCCTGCAACCCTCTTCAGCGCTCGGCTACGCAGGCCCCGTCGAGGTGCTGGTGGCACTGACACCGCAGCGGCGTGTCACGGCAGTGCGCGTCGTCGATCACCGCGAGACGCCGGGGCTTGGCGACGCCATCGAGCGCCGCAAGGGCCCCTGGATCGATCAGTTCGAAGGCCTCGCGCGCCACCAGCTGGACCTGGCCCCGCAGGGCGCCATCGAAGCCCTGACCGGTGCCACCATCACCTCTCGCGCCGTCATCCAGGCGGTGAACGAAGCGATGATGACTGCCGGGTCGCCGCGTGATACGCCAGACGCCAGTAACCAGGAGCCCAGCCCATGACCCGCAGCGACGCTCGCGACATCGCCATCAAGGGGCTGTGGAGCAACAATCCCGCCCTGGTCCAGTTGCTCGGCCTGTGTCCGCTACTGGCCGTCACCGGCAGTGTGGTCAATGGCCTGGGGCTCGGGATCGCCACCCTGGGGGTGATGCTCGGCGCCAGCGCCTCGGCCTCGGCGCTGCGCCACCAGGTACGCCCAGAGGTACGCCTGCCGGCCTTCGTGTTGATCATTGCTGCCTTCGTGACCTGCGTCGAACTGGCCATGGCGGCGCTGACCTACGAGCTCTACCAGGTGCTCGGCATCTTCCTGCCGCTGATCGTCACCAATTGCGCCATCCTGGCTCGGGTCGAGGCCTTTGCCTCCCGCCAACCGCTCAAGCCGGCGCTGTTCGACGCCCTGATGAACGGCCTCGGCTTCTCTCTGGTGCTGGTGTTGATCGGGGGTATCCGCGAACTGCTGGGGCAAGGCACCCTGTTCGCCGGCATGGACCTGCTGCTGGGCGACGCAGCCGGTGACTGGACACTGCACCTGCCGGGTGATGGCGGCATGCTGTTTCTGGTGCTGCCCCCGGGGGCCTTTCTGGTCACCGGGCTGCTGATCGCCGCGAAGAACGCCATCGACGACGCCGTGAAGCGCCGCCGCCCGGCGCCGACCCGGACGCCCAGGGACGAACGCCGGGTGCGGGTTACCGGAGTCGTGCGCTGAAGATCCGCCCGGCCTGGCCCGCTGTCGATTCAGCCCCTGGCTTGCCAACCAAAGAGACGAGCATGAACGCTGCCAAACGCCACGAGATCTTTACCCGCCTGCGGGCCCACAATCCCGAGCCGACCACCGAGCTCAACTGGAGCACACCGTTTGAGCTCTTGGCCGCGGTACTGCTGTCGGCGCAGGCCACCGACGTCGGCGTCAACAAGGCTACCGCTCGCCTGTTCCCGGTGGCCAACACACCCCAGGCGATCATCGATATCGGGATCGACGCGCTCAAGGAACACATCAAGACCATCGGCCTTTTCAACACCAAGGCCGAAAACCTGATGAAGACCTGCCATCTGCTGATCGAGCGCCATGATGGCGAGGTACCGGCCACCCGTCCGGCGCTGGAGGCCCTGCCCGGGGTCGGACGCAAGACCGCCAACGTGATCCTCAACACCGCCTTCGGCCAGCCCACCATCGCCGTGGACACCCACATCTTCCGGGTCTCCAACCGCACCGGCATCGCCAAGGGCAAGAACGTGGTGGAGGTCGAGGAACGGCTGGTGCGCCACGTCCCCCGCGAATTTCGCCAGGACGCCCACCACTGGTTGATCCTCCATGGTCGCTATACCTGCGTGGCACGCAAGCCACGTTGCGGCAGCTGTGTCATCGAGGATCTGTGCGAGTTCAAGGACAAGACCGACATCTAGACCTTGCATGGGCCGCGACTGCACCCAGCGACGGTTTTCGCCCGTTCTGGCCCCCAGCACCACAGACGAAAGCGCTCACCGACGAAAGCGCCCATCACCAAGGATGCTTGCCGGAAGCCGAAAGCCGAAAGCCGGAAGCCGAAAGCCGAAAGCCAGGCGAATTACGCCAAAGTTCAAGCGCAGCCGGCGGCCAGACGCGTTAGCCTGAGGACCCAAGTCTCAACATGAGCGGTTAACGATGCAGGAAGTGCTACAGCAACTCTGGATTCCGCTGGCCATGGCCGTGAGCTTCGGCGCCTTCACCGGCTCGCTGTTCCGGCTAAGTGGCCGTCCGGGCTCCGAGCGGCCACTGATGTTCCCGGTGCTTGGCCTGCTCGGCGGCCTGACCGCCTTCATGATCCACCAGGTGCTGGTGTGGACGGTGGGCGCGCCGACCTGGCTGTTACCGATCCTGGTGGTGCTCCAGGTCTGGCTGTGGCTCGGGCCGCTGGGTCCGAAGATCCCCCGCCGGGAACAGGACCCACGAGAATGATCGTCTCCCCGTCAGACTGGCGACCACAAGAGGCGCCCCTGCCATGGCAGGGGCGCCTCTTTGTTGGCCAATACTGTCCGACGAACAGTGCCTGAACGTTAGAACGTCACCGAGCGCAGGCATAATTCCAGGCTTTCTACGAAAAGTCGGCGAGCGCAGGCACTCTTCATGCAAGCCCTATTGGCGAGTGGACGGGCACGGCGCCCCACAGGGCGCACACGCGCTGGCGTCACGCTGGTTCAGCGAGGTCCGAGCGTGGCCGTCGCCCATGTTGAAGGCGAAGGTGGGACTGGCCAGGTGGTCGGCCATGATCAATACCAGAATCGCCAGCAACAGACCGATGACGCGGCTTCGATGATAGGCGGCTTTCATGGGAATCACCTTGAACAATGGATCAGTGGGTCGGTCGATCAGTTGGGCAGCCGGAACCAAGGGCGCAGGCGAATCCCCACCAGCGAGCCGACGAAGGCGCAGGCGAACCACACCCAGGCGTGCAGGCTGCCCGAGGCCAGTCCCGAAAACAGCGCGCCGATATTGCAGCCGAAGCCCAGGCGGGCACCGTAGCCCAGCAGCAGGCCGCCGATGATCGCCGCCAGGAACTGACGTCCCTCGATGGGCTTGCGACTGGCTTCATTGAAGCGATTGGCCAGACCCGCCGCCAGCATGGCACCCAGCAGCAGACCGAAGTTCATCACCGAGGTGATGTTCACCAGCACCGAATCGGCCAGCGCCATGGCCGGGTAGTCCCAGGTCCAGAACTCGAACTGACTCATGTCCACGCCGATGGCCTGCAACGCCTTGGCACCCCAAAGGTTGAAGGCGAAGGTGATGCCCCAGGGCGCCCCGCCGATGGCCAGGGTCAGGGTGTTGCCGATCGCCAGCACCAGGATCGCCCAGACGAAGGGCCAGCGTCCCTGCACCAGGGTGCGCAGCACCCCGCCTTCGGCAGGTGCCAGGCGCAGCTCGGAACGTTCCAGCGAACCGTGGGCGCGGCGTTCCACGCGATTGACCCACAGCATCACCAGCGCCAGTCCCGCCCACTGTAGCGCGATGGCGCCGATGACACCGACACTGTCGATCAGGCTGATCGGATCCAGGCTCGGCAGGTCGAGCCACCACGGCAGGTGGATCGAACCGACCACCGCACCGATGATGAAGAACGCAAGTGTCACCAGCATGCGCAGGTTGCCGGCGCCGACGGTAAACAGCGTGCCTGAGCCACAGCCTCCACCCAACTGCATGCCCAGGCCGAATACGAAGGAGCCCACCACCAGCGAGGTGCCGATGGGCGCCACCGCCCCCACCATGCCGGGCTCACCGCTGCCGAGCAGCGGAATCATCAGCGCAGAGGTCAGTGCAAACAGGATCAACTGGGCACGCATGCCGGCGCCACGACGCTTGGTGACCAGGTTGCGCCAGCCGGCGGTAAAGCCAAAGGCCCCATGGTAGAGCGCCATCCCCAGCGCGATACCGACGCCGAACAGCGCCACCAGGAAAGGAGCGGTCTCGAGCCACACCAGCCCGCCCAGGATCAGCATCCCGGCCAGGGCCACGCCGACGACGAAACGATCGACAGGAAGGCGGCCCTGGACGGGGGCCGCAGCGGAAGTCTGTGTCATGGTAGTGATCTACTCGTGATGAGAGGGCCACGCCGGCGACCCGGGGTCGGCGGCGTGGCGATAGCGTCAAACCCTGCCACCCAGCAACAGGTCCGGCACGGACGCAGAAGCGAGGCAACGATAACGTAGCAAAGGCGCAGCAATTGCGCGAAATCGACGCTTTAACAAGGCGCCAACCGGAGCCTCAGGGCAACCGGAGCCTCAGGGCGATCAGTCGTCGCCAAGGCCCAGGGCGTCGAGCACCTTGCCCAGTCCCTGCTTGGCCACCGCCAACGGGCGTGACTCGTCCTGGGTCCACTCGGCCATGGAGCCGTCATACAGTGCCACATTGTCGAAGCCGGCGATTTCGCTGAGCACGAACCAGTCGGTGGCGGCCCAGTGGCCGGTGTTGCAGAAGGCCACGGTCTTGGCGCTGGCGTCCAGCTCGGCCGCCTGTATCCGCGAGGTCACCTGGGCGGTGTCAAGACGCCAGGCGCCGCCATCGTTGGCCAGCAGGCTCTGGTGAGGCAGGTTCAAGGCACCCGGGATGGTGCCAGGGGCCGCCGCCGCCGGCGATTGATTGTCCCCCTTGAAGTAATCCTCGGGGCGAGCGTCGACCAGCTGTCCCTGGGACTCCCGTGCGGCCTCGACCTCTTCGGTGGTGGCCAGCAGCGACTCGTCCAGTTCGCCCTCGAAGCGCACCGGGTCGGGATATTCGACGGGGCCACTGGCGACCTCCAGCCCCTGTTCCTTCCAGCCCGCAAAGCCACCGTCGAGGATCGCCACCTGGTCATGGCTGAGTACCTTGAAGGTCCAGTAGACCCGCGCCGCACTGCCGAAGTCGGTGGCGCCCGTGCCCGCCGGCACCAGCACCACGGTATCGTCGTTGTCGATACCGAGCCCACCGATCAGCCGCTGTAGACTCGACACCGGCGGCATCACCCCGGTGACGCCGTCACGGCTCTCGCGCCAGCCGTCTTCGGTATAGCTCGAGTACAGGCTGCCTGGGATATGGGCGTCCTCGAAGCTCGAGCGATCGCCGCCATTGTCGATGCTGGAGCGAATGTCCAGCACCACCAGATTGTCGTTGTCCAGATGCTCGCTCAGCCAGGCGGGGCTGACCAGCGGATCGACCTCAAGCGCCTGGGCGGAGCCTGCCACCAGCAAGGCACCGGCAAATGTCAGGGACCTCAGCATGATCTTGACCTCCTAGGTGGGTGTTGACGCCCATTATCCCGCTCGGAGCAGCAAACTCAATATGCTTGCAATGAATAATAATTTTCACGCTCATAACTTGCCGACATGAATATTCGCTCCAGCGAATGCCGAGCAACGGAGCAGGCGCAATGCCTTGTCAGGCAAGGCGCTTGGTAGCACATCCCTCGTGCACGCTCCTACTGTCACGCTCCTCATGCAATGTCCTTCCCACAAGGTGCTTGCCATAAGGTCCTTCGGCCATTCCCACAGGATCCTTTCTACCAGGCGATGCGCGAGCGGCCTTCCGCACCAGGTTACAGTGACAGTTCGCCTCCCCGTTCGACGGCGCGGGCATAGCCGGGCCGTTGGCGACAGCGCTCGACAAAGGCGCCAAGCTGCGGGTGGTCGCCCAGCTGGCCACGACCTTCCAGCGCCAGCAGCGGGAAGCTCATCTGTATGTCGGCGGCACTGAAGCGCTCGCCCGCGAACCATTCTCGCCCTTCCAGGCTATGCTCCCAGAAGTCCATCAGACGGCGGATCTCCGGCCCCAGATACTGCTTGCGCACGCCCTCGGCAAAGAGCCGGCCCAGGGGCCGCATCAGCGCCGGCACCGGCGGTTTGCCGAGTCGGCTGAACACCAGATTCATGACCAGTGGCGGCATGGCAGAGGCCTCGGCGTGGTGCATCCAGAACACGAAGTCGGTGGTATCGGCGCTTGACGGCTCCGGCCACAGTCGATGCTCGGTATCGAAACGCCTGAGCAGGTAGTCGATGATGGCGCCGCTCTCCGCCACCACGCGGCTACCTGCGTCTTCATCGGTGATCACCGGGGACTTGCCCAGCGGGTGCACCTGCTTGAGTGCGGCGGGTGCCAGCATGGTCTTCGGATCTCTGGCGTACTGGCGGATCTCGTAGTCCACGCCCAGCTCTTCCAGCAGCCAGACGATACGCAGCGAACGCGAATTTTCCAGATGGTGCACGACGATCATGGAGCTCTCCTTGGAACGAGTCATGCCTTGAGGCGGGTCTTTCCCTGAGACAGGCAATGGCCTGAGGTGTGGCTCTCTCCGGCATGGGCCGGGGCGTATTGAATGGGCTGACGGGCGCGGCGACGACCTGCCTGAAACAACCGCCCCACAGACACAAACGGCGCCCCGGAGGGCGCCGTTGTCGCGGTGAGCAATCAGCGCGGTTCGAACATCTCGTCGCCGACTTCATCGATGTAGCGTTCGGCCTTCTGCCGCATCAGGGCGTCACAGGCTTCGCGTCCCGGCACCAGGTCGGATCGCTCGAACCGATGCTCCAGGGTCTCGCCGCCCTCGATGGGCTTGCGGATGACACCGCTGACGCGGAACTGACCGCCCTGCTCCTCGGGTTGCGAGATGATCAGGTAACCACGGTGCTCGACCGCTTCGGCCTCGGGCGCGGCCCGGGACGACGACTTGCCGTCCCCCTTGAACAGCGCTCCGAACAGTTGCTTCAGCATGGGAACTCCTTTGGCCTGTCGCGCGACGTTACCACTCAGTCCTGACGACGACCCTTGCCGGCAGCGATGCGCAGACGCAGGGCGTTGAGCTTGATGAAGCCTTCGGCGTCCTTCTGATCGTAGGCGCCCTGGTCGTCCTCGAAGGTGGCGATGGACTCGTCGAACAGCGACTCGTCGGAGCGGCGACCGGCGACGATGGCGTTGCCCTTGTAGAGCTTCATGCGCACCACACCGGAGACGTTCTTCTGGGTCTCGTCGATGGCCGCCTGCAGCATGCGGCGCTCGGGGCTCCACCAGTAGCCGTTGTAGATCACCTCGGCGTACTTCGGCATCAGCTCGTCTTTCAGGTGGGCCTCTTCGCGGTCGAGTGTCAGCGACTCGATGGCGCGGTGAGCACGCAGCATGATGGTGCCCCCGGGCGTTTCGTAGCAGCCGCGGGACTTCATGCCGACGTAGCGGTTCTCGACGATGTCGAGACGGCCGATACCATTGTCGCCACCCAGCTTGTTGAGCTTCTCGAGCACCTCGTGGGGCTTCATCGGCTCGCCGTCGATGGCCACGATGTCACCCTTGTCGAAGGTCAGCTCGACGTAGGTCGGGGTATCGGGAGCGGCCTCCGGCGACACGCTCCAGCGCCACATGTCTTCCTCGGCCTCGGCCCAGGGATCCTCGAGGATGCCGCCCTCGTAGGAGATATGCAGCAGGTTGGCGTCCATGGAGTACGGCGACTTCTTCTTCTTGCTGAAGTCCACCGGAATATCGTGCTGCTGGCAGTAGGCCATCAGCTTCTCGCGGGAGTTGAGGTCCCACTCACGCCACGGGGCGATCACCTTGACGCCGGGCTTGAGCGCATAGCCGCCAAGCTCGAAACGCACCTGATCGTTGCCCTTGCCGGTGGCGCCGTGAGAAATCGCGTCGGCACCGGTCTGGTTGGCGATCTCGATCAGGCGGCGAGCGATCAGCGGACGGGCGATGGAGGTGCCCAGCAGGTACTCGCCCTCGTAGATGGTGTTGGCGCGGAACATCGGATACACGTAGTCGCGCACGAATTCTTCGCGCAGGTCCTCGATGTAGATTTCCTTGACGCCCAGGGCCTCGGCCTTGGCACGGGCAGGCTCGACTTCCTCGCCCTGACCGATGTCAGCGGTGAAGGTCACCACCTCGCAGTCGTACGTTTCCTGCAACCACTTGACGATGACGGATGTGTCCAGTCCGCCGGAATAGGCGAGCACGACCTTCTTTACATCGGACATGCTAGGGGCTCCTTCTTGTAACCAACCATGGTGTGACCAACGCATTCGCGGCGCGAATAACGCCCGAAGAGCGCCGATTATAGCGTGCATCTGGGGTGCCGAATACCGGCCACGGGACGCCGCTGCCCCAAACTGCTAGACTTTCGCCGTTTCGGCCTGCCAACAGCAGGCCCCCTGACCCCACACGGCCCGACTAAGGAGAGGTGCATGAGCGAGCTGATCGCCCGCGAACTCATGGCGCAACGTTTTCGCAGTTTTCTGCCGGTGGTGGTGGATATCGAGACCGGCGGCTTCAACCCGGAATCCGACGCCCTGCTGGAGATCGCCGCCGTCACCCTGACCATGGACCCGGAAGGCAACCTGTTGCCCGACGCCACCTTCGCCTACCACATCGAACCCTTTGCCGGTGCCAATGTGGAGCAGGCAGCGCTGGATTTCACCGGCATCCGCCTCGATGACCCGCTGCGCAAGCAGGTGGCGGTCAGCGAGTCCGAGGCGCTTGGCGAGATATTTCGACCGGTGCGCAAGGCGATCAAGGCCCACGGCTGTACCAGAGCCATCCTGGTGGGCCATAACGCCGCCTTCGACCACGGCTTTCTCAACGCCGCGGTCAATCGCTCCGAGATCAAGCGCAATCCCTTCCACCCCTTCTCGAGCTTCGACACCGCCTCGCTTGCCGGCCTGGTCTACGGCCAGACCGTGCTCGCCCGAGCCTGTCGCGCCGCCGGTATCGAGTTCGACAACAACGCCGCGCACTCGGCCCGCTACGACACCGAGCGCACCGCCGAGCTGTTCTGCGCCATGGTCAATCGCTACAAAGACCTGGGAGGATGGCGGCTGGCCCAGCAGGAGCAAGGCATGGAAGAGGATTGATCCCCTTCGGCCACTAAAGTCTCAAGACGATAAAGGCTCCGATGGTCGATGACCATCGGGGCCTTTATCGTAGGTGCGAAGCTTTCGCGGCAGCCGGTCGACGCGGTCCCACCGGACAACGCCTTATGGAAAGGCGTTGGCCTGGCGGGCGCACGGCCGCCAACAGCGCTCTTTAGTCTGCAGCGCCTTCCTCGTTCTGACGGGCACGCTCGGCGGCCTGCTTGACCAGCGGCTCGAGTTCGCCGTTGTTGTGCATCTCGACGACGATGTCGCAGCCGCCGACCAGCTCGCCTTCCACCCACAGCTGCGGGAAGGTCGGCCAGTTGGCCACCTTGGGCAGCTCCGCGCGGATGTCGGGGTTGTCCAGCACGTTGACGAAGGCAAAGCGCTCGCCACAGGCCATCAGCGCCTGCACGGTCTGGGCGGAGAAGCCGCACTGCGGCAGCTGCGGAGACCCCTTCATGTAGATCAGGATGGGATTTTCGCTGATCTGGCGCTGAATATTCTCGACGGTGGTACTCATCACGGCTCCTCGTTGAAACGGGCTTGGCTTGCTCGCCCTTGCTAAGTGACGCAGACCGGGACAATGGGGGCATCCCGCCCCATTTTCAATGCGGCCCCGGCGGACTACCTCGCAGGAGGCAATACCCGATGGCCACACTCGGCCTTTGCATGGCCGCATTGTACGGCCCGGCGGCGCGTTGCGCATCCCCTCGGGGCTGGCTAGGATGGTCGTTTTTTACCTCGTTGGAGAGATGCCATGGCCACCCGCCACTTCCTGACCCTACTGGACCTGAGCCAGGATGAACTGCGCTACCTCATCCAGCGCGCCATCACCATCAAGAACGGCCTCAAGGCCCACGGCCCCACCTACACGCCGTTTACCAACCGCACCCTGGCGATGATCTTCGAGAAATCCTCGACCCGTACCCGGGTGTCCTTCGAGACCGCCATGGCGCAGTTTGGCGGGCACGCCCTGTTTCTGTCACCGCGCGACACCCAGCTGGGGCGCGGCGAGCCCATCGGTGACACCGCGCGGGTGCTCTCGGAGATGGTCGATGCGGTGATGATCCGCACCTTTTCCCACCAGGGTCTCGAGGAATTCGCCGCCGCCAGTGACGTACCGGTGATCAACGCCCTGACCGACGACTACCATCCGTGCCAGCTGCTGGCCGATGTCATGACCTGGACCGAGCTGCGCGGCAGCGTCAAGGGCCGCACCGCGGTGTGGATCGGCGACGGCAACAACATGTGCCACTCCTGGATCAACGCCGCGCGCCAGTTCGACTTCAAGCTGCGTATCTGCTGCCCCGAGGGCTACGACCCCCGCGAGGATATCCTGGCCGCCGCCGGTGATCGGGTGGTGATCGAGCGCGACCCGATGACCGCCGTGGCCGGCGCCGACCTCGTCACCACCGACGTCTGGGCCTCCATGGGCCAAGAGGAAGAGCAGGCTCGTCGCGAGGCGGACTTTGCCGGTTTCCAGGTCACAGAAGCGATGCTCGACGCCGCCGCCAAGGACGTGCTGTTCCTGCATTGCCTGCCGGCCCACCGCGGTGAGGAGATCAGCGAGACCCTGCTCGACGATCCCCGCGCGGTCGTCTGGCAGGAAGCCGGCAACCGCCTGCACGCCCAGAAGGCGCTGCTGGAGTTCTTGATGCTGGGTCAGGTCAACGGCTGAGATCCTGGTCGACGCACTTATAGACTTTGGTCTAACTCGACGATTGTCGTATACTGGTCCCATCTTCTTATTCGGGATGGGACCATGGCCCTCACCGCTGATCACAACGACACCGCCCAGCGCATCGACCTCACCGCCTTCATCGAGGATCTCTACCGCGATGGCGAGGTGCTGGAGGCGATCACCCAGCCCAGTCGCGGACTCAGCGCCGAGCGGCTCGATTCCCTGGCCCGCTCACGTTCCCAGGCCTCGCGTCTGCGCCGCCTATTGCGCCAGGCGCTGGTGGCCCACAACAGCCAGGGGCGGCTGGTGCTCACCGCCACCGGACGTGAACTGGCCTTTGATCTCTATGGTGTCGGCGCCGCCGACCTTCACGCCAGCGCCTGAGGTCTAAAGCGAGCGACCGACGGTGCTGTCTGGGTGTCGCCAGCCATCAACAGCCAGGCGATAAATAGCAAGGCGGTCTTCTGACACCGGCCAGATATGCCAAGGGCGCCCAGCGGGCGCCCTTGGTGCTTCTACTATCGTTTCTTGGCCGTATCGTTTCTTGCCACTATTCGTTTTTACCAGTAGCGGTTCTAGCCAATATCCGTTTTTACCCTTGGCCTTTTCCAGCGGCGGTCGTTGCTACCTACGGCCTGTGCAAACGGCAGTCTGCAACTTGGCAGCCTGCCACTGCGTCGCCGGTGAAGGCCCCCTAAAGGCCCTCTCGATCAGGCCGCCGCGTCGGTACCTGCAGCCCCCTTCGTCCAGGCGTGGCGCTTGAAGGCGTCGTCGATGGGCGTGTCCGCCAGGTGATTCACGTAGTTCGACAGAATCTTCTGGCTCACCCCCAGCACGATATCCAGCAGCTGCTGCCGGCTGAAACCCGCCTCGAGGAAGTGCTCCACCACGGCCGGATCCGGACGTCCGCGATCACGCACGATGGCCAGCGTGGTCTGGCGCAGCAGTTCCAGACGAGCGTCTTCCAGCGGCTTCTGGTCGCGCAGCGCCTGGGTGATGGCGGGGTCCACCTTCATCATGCCGGCCACCGCCGTGTGCACGGCCACACAGTACTCGCAATCATGCTCGACGTTGATCGCCTGCCAAACCACCGTCTTCTCGGCGGCATCGAAACTCGAGGCGAGAAACAGCTCATGCAGTCGCTGGTAGGCCTCCAGCACGCCTGGCGCTTCGGCCATCACGCTATACAGGGCCGGGATCATGCCCATCTCCTTCTGCGCCTTCTCGAGCAGGGGGCGGCTTTTTTCGGGGGCGCTGGACAGATCGTGCTGAGTAAAGTCGGTCATGGGTCTCTATTCCAATACAGAGGTGAAGGGATACGTCGATGAACGTGCTACTTGGTGGCGCTCGTTGCCGAATCCTTTCCCCGCACTCTCCCTACCCTCCTCATCACGCCCGTTCTGGCACAGGTTGGCAGCGACACCAAGGATGTCGCATGACGTCAACAAAACGACGGTTAGTGCCAAGTTACAGGCCGTCATCTTCGCCACACTGCGCCCATTCACGACGAGGAGAGCATCATGAACCGCAACGTCATTCTGACCTGCGCCGTGACCGGCGCCGGCGACACCACCGGCAAGAGCGACAAGGTACCGGTCACCCCCGAGCAGATCGCCAACGACTGCATCGAGGCCGCCAAGGCCGGCGCCAGCATCGCCCACATCCACGTGCGCGACCCCGAGACCGGTGGCGTCAGCCACTCGCTGGATCACTTCCGCGAGGTGATGGAGCGGGTGCGCGAGGCCGACACCGACATCGTCATGAACATCACCGCCGGCGGTGGCGGGGACTGGATTCCGGACAGCCAGGATCCGACCCGTGGCGGCCCCGGCACCGACATCCAGACCCCGGCCCAGCGCCATGAGCCGGTGGGCGAGCTGCTGCCTGAGCTGTGCACCCTGGACTGCGGCAGCCTCAACTTTGGCGACATGATCTACGTCAACTCCGCCGACTGGCTGCGTGAACACGCCCGCCTGGTGCAGGCCGCCGGGGTCAAGCCGGAGCTCGAGTGCTTCGACCTGGGCCATGTATGGTTCGCCCGCCAGCTCCAGGCCGAAGGCCTGATCGACGGTGACCCGCTCTACCAGCTTTGCCTGGGCATCCCCTGGGGCGCCGAGGCCGACACCGAGACCATGCTGGCCATGCGCAACAAGCTGCCGACCAACGCCAACTGGGCGGCCTTCGGCATCGGTCGCCACCAGATGCCCATGGCCGCCCAGGCGGTACTGCTCGGCGGCCACGCCCGCGTCGGCCTCGAGGACAACCTCTACCTGGAAAAGGGAGTACTGGCCTCCAACGCCCAGCTGGTCGAGAAGGCCGGTCGGATGATCAACCACCTTGGCGCCAACGTGATGACCCCGGCCGAAACCCGCAAGTTCCTCAAGCTGCGCGACCCGTCCACCGGTCAGATCGCCGGCGACAGCGCTGGAGGTGATGCATGAAACAGCTATCCGTCATCGGTACCGGCGTCATCGGCAACGGCTGGATCGCTCGCGCCCTGGCCAACGGCTGGCGTGTTGCCGCCTTTGACCCCGACCCCAAGGCCGAGGCACGCACCCGTGCCTTCGTCGACAATGCCTGGCCGTCACTGGAAAAACGGGGCCTGGCCGAGGGCGCAAGCCCCGACAACCTGCGCTTTGCGACGTCGCTGGAAGCCGCAGTGGACGGCGCCGACCTGATCCAGGAAAACGTGCCCGAGCGCCTCGAGCTCAAGCGCAGCATCCTGGCCCAGATCGACGCCGCGGCGCCGCCTGAGGTGCTGATCGGCTCCTCGACCTCGGGCTTCAAGCCCAGCGACCTGCAACAGGGCTGTCAGCACGTGCCCGGCCGGGTCATCGTCGCCCACCCCTTCAACCCGGTGTATCTGCTGCCGCTGGTCGAGCTGGTCGGCGGCGAGGCCACCCAGGCCGAGCACACCGAGCGGGCCCAGGCGCTGTACCAGGCACTCGACATGCGCCCGCTGGTGGTGCGTCGCGAGATCGAAGGGCATATCGCCGATCGCCTGATGGAGGCGCTGTGGCGGGAGTCCCTGCATCTGGTCAACGACGGTGTCGCCACCACCGAAGAGATCGACGCCGCCGTGGTCTACGGCTGCGGCCTGCGCTGGTCACTGATGGGCACCTTCCTGACCTTCCATCTGGCCGGCGGCGATCAGGGCATGCGCCACATGCTGGAACAGTTCGGCCCCGCCCTGAAGCTGCCCTGGACCAAGCTCGAGGCCCCGGAGCTGACCGACGAGCTGATCGATCGGGTGGTCGAGGGCTGCGAGCACCAGGCCGCGGGTCGCAGCGTGTCCGAGCTGGATCGCCGTCGTGACGACTTTCTGGTCGAGCTGCTCGGGCTGGTCCAGAAGTACTGGCCGGAGGCGGAAGGCCTCGAGGGGCGCATCTGATGGCGCTGCTCGACACCGACGTCAAGCCTGACTGGGTCGACTACAACGGCCATATGAACGACGCCGAGTACGCCAGGGTGTTTTCCCTGGCGGTCGACACCCTGATGGAGCGCATCGGCCTCGACGAGGCCGGGCGCCACCGGCACGGCTACACCCTCTACACCCTGGAGACCCATCTGCGCTACCTGCGCGAGGTCCACCAGGGGCAGCCCCTTCAGGTCGAGGTCGCGCTGGTCGATCGTGACGCCAAGCGCCTGCATCTGTGGTTCGAGCTGTACAGCGGCGAACAGCTGCTGGCCACCAGCGAACAGATGTTGATGGGCATCGACCTCGACAGCGGTCGACCGGGACCTTTCCCCGAGGCGGTGGACACCGCCATCGCTGCGCTGCCGGTCATCTCATCGCCCGCTCCCGAGGGACTCGGGCGGCGTATCGGCATCGTCCGACGCTGACGGCGCCATCAGCGCAGATTCGGCCAGGGAACACCAGACCATGACCATCGATGACTTCGCCGAACGTTTCCAGGCCGGGCTCGACGCCATGGCGACGATGCCGATGAACCAGGCGAGGCGCCACTACGACGAGCTCTGCGCCAGCTTCGCCGGCCCCGTACCGGCCACGATCGCAGTTACCGACGAGGTCATCGACGGCGTCGGCGTGCGCCGCTATCGACCGCACCTCGGCGCCGAAGGCGTCGTGCTCTACGCCCACGGCGGCGGCTTCACCATCGGTTCGGTAGAGAGCCACCAAGGTGTCGCCGCCGGTCTTGCCCAGGCCCTCGGGCGAGAGGTCGTCAGCCTGAACTACCGGCTGATGCCCGAGGCGTGCTATCTCGCGCTGCTCAACGACGTCGAGGTGGTCCGTCAGCGGCTTGCGCCGGTTGCCCTGGTCGGCGACAGCGCCGGTGCCCGGCTGGTGCTGGACGCCGCCAGGCGTGCTGCCGACGACAGCCCCCTGGGCCTGGTCTACCCGCTGCTCGGCACGCCAAGCGACACAAGCCTCGGACCGGACGCGCCGCTGCTCAGCCGTCAGGACGTGTTGGCAGCCTGGTCAATGATCGCCGAACAGGCTCGCCGGATCGGCGACGACCTGCCCGCCAGCCGGGCCATCGAGTGCCTGGCCGTGGAGCATGACCCGCTGACGCCCCCCTTGCTGGCAACACTGGATGAATGGCGCCGCTGCCACCACCAGATCGGTGTGCATATGGCCGAGGGCATGTTGCACGGCGCCCTGCACGCGCGCTCGTCACTGCCTGCCATGGAGGCTGCCTGGCGAGCATTCTGCCGTGCGCTTGCCGCACATCTTGACTAGAGTCTTTTCTCTAAACACCTTGTTTTTCAAGTGCTTGAATCGACTAACCGGCACATTTTCGTCGCCTTTACCCTGCCCAACCGAGGACACCGCCGACCGCCCGCCCCTCCAAAACGACAACGAGACGCCAATGAACCAGAACATCACCACTTCGGTCGCCACCGTGGCCACCGTCATCGCCCTGATCTCCTTTGCCGCCCTCGCCCCAGGCCCCTTCCAGACGCTGCTTGACGCCATCAAGGTCAACGTCATCGGCAACTTCGGTTTCATCTTCACCTACCCGGCCTTCGCCGCCTCCATCGTCTTTACCGTGCTGATGTTCACCCCCCTGGGGCGGCTCCGGTTCGGCCAGGGAGATCCCGAATTCTCCACCCTGGCCTGGCTCGGCATGCTGTTCGCCACCGGCATGGGCATCGGCCTGGTGACCTGGGGCGTGCTGGAACCGCGCTACCACGTCGATGCCGGCCACAGCACCGACCAGGCCCTGCTGTACGCCTTCAACCACTGGGGCCTGCTGGCCTGGGCCGGCTATCTGGCGATCGGCGTGATCTTCGCTCACGCCATGTACAACCTGAACATCGACAAGCCCGCCGAGACGCTGCTTGGTGGCGGCTTTCTCAGCAAGCTCAACCTGGTCAGCCTGGTGGTGTCTACCGTCATCGGCCTGTCGCTGACCTTCTCCTACGCCACCGATCCGCTCAATCAGAGCCTCGAGCAGTTCTTCGGCATCGACGCCAGCCCCACCCTGATCATACTGGTGCTGTCGCTGTTCGCGATCGCCTCCAGCGCCTCGGGGCTCCAGCGTGGCATCAAGTGGCTGAGCAACTACAACACGCTGTTCGCCCTGTTTCTGATGGTCAGCGTCTTCGTGCTGACCTCACCGCTGGACATCCTCGGCACCTTCACCCGACTGTTGCCGGAATACCTGGTGAAGTACCCGGCGATGGCGACCGATATCGGCCTCGGCGATCCCGAGCACAAGGCCTGGCTGGCGGACTGGCTGTACGCCTTCGAAGCCGCCTGGTACGGCTGGTTTGTGTTCACCGGCGTATTCATCGCGCGTATCTCGAAGGGCCGCACCCTGCGCCAGCTGGTACTGGGGGTGATGCTGGTGCCGAGTCTGTTCTCCTGCCTGTGGTTTACCACCTTCGGCCTCGGCGGACTCGAGACCGGCTCCGAGGACGTCTTCGCCCTGATGGCGACCCTCGACAGCCATGGCGTGCTGTCGGCCGTCCTGGCGCTCAACATCCTGCTGTTCTTCGTCACCAGCGCCGACTCGGCGGGACTGGTCTGCGAGATGCTGACGGTGCGCCGCTCACGGGCCTTCTGGATCGTTGCCATGGCCGCCCTGGCGGTGGTGATCAACTGGTTGGAAGGCGACATCTTCAAGGTCATTCTGACCCTGATCTCGGTCGCCGCCGTGCCTGTCGCCTTCGGAATCTTCGCCCTGGTCGCCGCCTTCCTGGTGCGTATCCGAGGCAGGCACGATGATCTGAGCGACAGGCAGGGCCAGGACTCCTGAGCCGCATTGTCGAGTGCCACCCCAACGACCAACGCAGACAGGGCCTGTAAACAGGCCCTGTCTGCGTCATGAGTGAGTGTTGTTGGCGGACTTCCGTCCAGGGGCCAGCGTCGGCAGACGCCGGCCCCTTCACGCTAGCTCTGGGACGCTAGCTCAAGGGCAGTTCCATCAGAACTTGCCCAATTCGGCCTCCAGCGGGAACATCGCCGCCGACAGCTCGCCTACCGTCATCACCGGAGACTCCGGCGCCTTGGCCGTTGGCCAGGCCTCGAGCAGCCCGTCGTAGCCCTCGACCAGGGCATCGTAGGCACCCGCCTGACGGAACATGTCGGCGTGGCGCTCCAGCGACTCCCGGGCGGTCAGCACAAAGCCACGACCGTCCTGATACTCGACCACGTTCTTGAACTCGCCGTCATCCACGGCTTCTTCGTACTCGTGCAGCGCGGTCTTCAACAGCGCCAGCTGGACCTTGGCCTGAAAGCCCGCATCCTGCTCGAGGCCATCGTCGACGTCGGCCATGGCCGAGAGGATGGTCTCGCGAAGCGATGCGTAATCCTGTTCGACCTCGCTCCAGTCACCGCCCTGCTGCACCTTGCCGGAGAAGGCTTCCAGCTCAGTATCGAAAGCGTCGATGCCACGGCTTTCCAGCGCCGGCGCGATGCCGGGGTACACCTCATGGTAGGGATGGCCAAAGTGGGGGTAGGACGCGGTCTTGGCACCCTCGGTGTAGAGCTCTCTGGCGACCTCAAGGTGGCCAAGCATCAGCGCAAGCTCAGTGGTATAGACGCCAGGGTTGGCCGCGTCGACGTGGCCACCTTCGCCGCCTTCGCCACCTTCACCGCCTTCACCGCCTTCACCACCTTCGCCGCCTTCACCGCCTTCACCGCCTTCGCCGCCTTCACCGCCTTCGCCACCTTCGCCACCTTCGCCACCTTCACCACCGGAAGACGCCGTCAGATAGGCAAAGACCGCATAGGGATCGCTGGCGAGGGAGGCACTTTCACCGCCTTCGCCGCCTTCGCCGCCGTGGCCGTGCTCGCCACCTTCACCGCCTTCGCCGCCGTGGCCCTTCTCGCCACCTTCACCGCCTTCGCCGCCGTGGCCGGCTTCACCACCTTCACCACCTTCACCACCTTCACCGCCGTGGCCCTTCTCGCCACCTTCACCGCCTTCGCCGCCGTGGCCCTTCTCGCCACCTTCGCCACCTTCACCACCGTGGCCCTTCTCACCACCTTCGCCGCCTTCGCCTCCTTCACCGCCGTGGCCGGATTCACCACCTTCGCCACCTTCACCACCGTGGCCGGCTTCACCACCTTCGCCACCTTCACCGCCGTGGCTCTGTTCGTAGGCAGTGTCGTCCTTGTGCATATCGTCGCCATCGCCGTGATGGTCGGCCCAGGCGGCGCTGGATCCGAGCAGGATGCTGGCGCCAACGCCAATCCACAGCTTGGTACGGGTCTCTTGCGTCATGGGGTGCTCCTTCCTTCTACGTCTACTTGGGGCCAATTTCTTGTTCAGGGCTCGCGCTCGATGGAACTAGGGTCCACTTGCCGCAAACCCATGTCCGATCTGGCAATGTCTGCGCCAGTCAAACCATCGGGTGCCTGCCCACTAGACTGGCGTGTCACGAAGTGTAATGCAAACGATTAACAGTCGGGTATACTGACGGCCATTTGCGGGAGCCTCCGATGATTCTGTGTATCGACAAGGTGCTGACCGACGACCAGCTCCAGCGTATTCGCCAGACACTGGACGCCAGCGACTTTCGTGACGGACGGGAGACCGCCGGCTGGCATGCGCGCACGGTCAAGCGCAATCAGCAGGCGAGCAGCCAGGAGCCCGCCATCGCCGCCCTGCGTGACGAGGTCATGCAGACCCTGTCCGCACACACCCTGTTCCAGATCGCCGCGCGCCCGCGCCGAATGAAGCCGGTCATGTTCAGTCGCTACCAGCAAGGCATGACCTACGGCAATCACGTCGACGACGCGGTGATGCCCACCCCCCAGGGGCCGATGCGCACCGACCTGTCCTTCACCATCTTCCTTGGGGATCCGGACAGCTACGAGGGCGGAGAGCTGGTCACCGAGACCACCCAGGGCGAACAGCGCTTCAAGCTGCCGGCGGGTTCGATGATCCTGTACCCGTCCTCGACGCTGCATCGCGTCGACCCGGTCACCCAGGGGCAACGACTGGCCGCGGTGGGCTGGCTGCAGAGCCAGGTACGCCAGCCTGAACAACGTGAAGTGCTGTTCGACCTCGACACCACTCGCCGCCAGATCTTCGAGCGCGACGGCAAGACCGCCGAGTTCGACAGCATCTCCAAGAGCCTGGCCAATCTGCTGCGGATGTGGGCCGAGATCTGACTTGAGTGCCGGTCAGCCGTGGTGTCGAAAGGCCTGCGGCGCGGTTCCGAACGCCCTGCGGAAGGCGCGACTGAAACTCGACGCCGAGCCGAATCCACAGCTGAGCCCGATCGCCAGCACATCGAGGTCGGTATCCTTGAGCAATTGGGCGGCACGTTTGAGGCGCAGCGACAGGTAGTAGGCACTGGGAGAGGTGCCCAGCACATCGGCAAACAAGCGCTGTAGCTGGCGACTCGACACGCGGCTGCGGCGTGCGATCTCGGCCAACGGCAGGGGCGTTTCCAGGTGCGACTCCATCAGCGCTACCGCATCGACCAGCCGCGGCTGGTGGGTGCCAAGACGCCTGACCAGGCTCATTCGCTGCTGGTCGGTGCGCGAGCGCAGGCGGTCGTGAATCAATTGTTCGGACACGTCCACCGCCAGCGCCATACCGTGGCGACGGGCGATCATCTCCAGGGTCATATCCATGGCCGCCGCGCCGCCGGCACAGAAGAAGCGCCGCTCCTCCAGCAGGAACAGCTCGTCGCAGGTGCGAATCGAGGGATAGCGTTCGTTGAAGGTGGGCAGCGTCTCCCAGTGCAGGGTCACCGTATGCCCCCTGAGCAAGCCGGCCTCCGCCAGCACCACCGCGCCGGTGTCCAGCGCGCCGATGCAGCAGCCACCCTGGTCGAGCCGGTTGAGCCAGGCGCTGAGCCCGTGGCCGATCCACAATTCCGGATCGAAGCCGCTGCATACCGCCAGCCACGGCAGATTGCGGACGTCTTCCATGGGGTGGTCCACCAGCAGGGTCATGCCGTTGCTGGCGGTCACCGGCCCTCCGCCCAGCCCGATCAGCGTCCAGTCATAAAGAGCGCGACCGGCGATGCGGTTGGCGATGCGCAGCGGCTCCACCGCCGAGAAAAACGCCATCATCGAGAACTGCGGCAGCAGCAGAAAACCCAGCCGCTGTTCGGCCTGCTCGATTTCACCGGCGCTCGCCTCCAGGCGTTGACCACTGAGCTCTACCATCGCTGTCCGCCTCCTTACCGACGCCCGTGACTGCGGCGCAGCATAGCATGAGGATATCGACGATAACGTCGAAAGGCTGAGTAGAGTGGGGCCGCGCCTCCTGGCTGGCCGTGTCTCGCCTGCGCCCTGAGTTGAGAGCAGCGTACGAGGGTGGCACCCTTGCAGCGCGGTGCGGACCGGGCCGATCCTGAATCCGCTGTCGCTGGTGCGCCGATACCCGAACCACCGATCCTGGCGCGGCCAGCGCCGTCCCGCCCCCGCCATCCATGAGGCCACCATGCGTCTGACCTACCAGGGCCCTGTCCCGGAACCCATCGGCTTTCTGCTGCTGCCGCGTTTCTCCATGGTGGCGCTGTTCTCGGCCATCGACCCCTTGCGAATCGCCAATCGTCTGGCCGGACAGCCGCTGTTTCGCTGGCACCTGATCAGCCGCGACGGCGAGCCGGTCACCGCCAGCAACGGCATTCCCCTGAGCGTCGAGCATGACCTGGACAATGCCCCCTGGCTCCCTAGTCTGGCGGTGTGCGCAAGCTTCGAGCCGATGGCCGCGGTGGACCAGCCGCTCAGGGACTGGCTGGCGCAACGCCGGGCACAGGGCGCCTGTCTGGGCGCGCTGGACACCGGTGTCTTCTGCCTGGCCGACGCCGGGCTGATCGAGGACACCGTGACCCTGCACTGGGAAAGCCTGCCCGAGTTTCGCCGTCGCCATCCCGACATCGAAGCGGTGGAGTCGCTCTACGAGGTCGGCCCGGTCGGCTTCTACGGCGCCGGCGCCAGCGCCTCCATTGACCTTGCGCTGGACACCATCCGCCGCCGCCACGGCGATGCCCTGACCCGGCGGGTCAAGCAGCAACTGGTGCACGACCATCGTCGCCTGCCGGCCAGTCGCCAGCGTGACGCCAGCGAATTCGAGCGGCTGCCCGAACGCCTGACCAGGGTCATCGGCCTGATGGACAGCCACCTGGAATCCCCCTTGGCCATCGCCGAACTGGCCGCCCAGATCGGCCTGTCGGAGCGTCAGCTAGAGCGCGACTGTCAGCACCACCTGGCCCGTACCCCGAGCCGGCTGTATCTGGAGCGTCGCCTGGCGCTGGCCCACCATCTGGTGACCAGCACTCGTCACGGCGTCATGGACATCGCCCTGGCCAGCGGCTTCGCCTCCGCCTCGAGCTTCACCCGCGCCTTTCGCCAGCACCACGGCGCCAGTCCCCGGGAGCTAAGACGACGGCTCCTTTGACACGGGCCTACCATCTTCGAGCTTCACCCGCGCCTTTCGTCCGCACTCATCAACAACACGGCGCCAGTCCCCGGGAGCCAAGACGACGGCTCCTTTAACACTGGCCCATCCTCCTATGGGGAGCCAAGACGACGCCTCCCTTTGACACGGGCCCACCATCTGTCGCCCTGTTCGCCCTGGCCAGTTGGTATACCTGGCATACCTGGCGTGCCCTGGATGTCGGATTTTGCACGATAACTGTCGAGTCATGCACGACTTCGGTGCTGCCTGACAGGCAAGCTGGTGCCACTTGAGCGCCAGCCGGCGCTGCCATCCATGACGCACAGCACGGGCGCTGCCATCCATGACGCACCACGCGCCCGTCCCAGCTTCGACGGAGTCCCGATGAACCAGCCACAGCACACCAGCGAACACCAGCGGTCCGCGTCGGTCGATCTACCGCGCACCCCGGACTATGACGCCTGGCCCATCGAGGTGCCCATCGCAAGCGTAGCCTCGACGCCAAGGGTGCTGACCGTGAACTGGCAGGACGGCCGTGTCAGCCGCTATCACAGCGTCTGGCTGCGCGAAAACGCCGCCGACGACAGCACCATCAATCCAGCGACAAGGGAGCGCATCCTCGATCTGTCGAGCCTGGACGCCTGGCCGGAAATTGCCCAAGCGACGCTGGACGCCAGCGGCGCCGTCGAACTGCTGATGACGCCGGAACAGCGCAGCCTGCGCTTTCACCCCGGCTGGTTGAGAGCCCACGACTACGACAACACCGAGGATCCGCTGGCGCCGCTGGTACCGGTCGAGACCTGGCTCGGCGGCCAGGACAAGGAACCGGTCACCCTGGACGCCGGCGGCTGGACCGCGACGCAGACCGACAGCCCCGAAGAAGAGACGATCCTGGCCCCGGCGCTTGACGCGCTGCTGCGCCATGGCCTCGTGCGGCTGCGCGGCCTGCCCACCGAGCCCGGCACCCTGGAGAACATCGCCGAGCGCTTCGGGCCGTTGCGGGCCACCAACTTCGGCACCCTGTTCAACGTTCGCGCCAAGCCGGACCCGGACTCCAACGCCTACACCTCGATTGCCCTGCCGCCCCACGTGGACCTGCCGACCCGCGAGTACCATCCCGGTCTCCAGTTCCTGCACTGTCTCGAGAACAGCGTGGCCGGCGGCCAGGCGGTAATGCTCGATGGTTTCGCGGTGGCCGAGGCACTGCGCGAGGAAGACCCCGAGGCCTTCTCTACCCTGACTCGCGTCCACTGGCGCTACGCCAATACCGCCAAGACCACCGACTACGTCTGGCACTCGCCGATGATCGTGCTCGATGAACAGCAGCAACTGCTCGAGGTGCGCATCGCCGACTTCCTGCGCGGCCCGCTGATGACCGATTTCGACCAGGTCGAGGAGGCCTACCGGGCACTGATGGCGCTCCAGCAGCGCCTGCGCGAGCCCCGTTTCGCCCTGCGCTTCACCTACGCCCCCGGCGATCTGGTGATCTTCGACAATCGCCGCCTGCTGCACGCTCGTGACGCCTTTGAAGGCGACTCCGGCCACCGCTGGCTGCAGGGCTGCTACCTCGAACGCGACGAGGTGCGCTCACGCTATCGCATCGTCCAGCGCCGTCGCCGCGAGCGGGAACTGGCCGAGGCCGGACAGGCCTAGGCGCTGCAAGGCCACCGGCTAGCCTTCCGCCGACGCCGGTGGCCGCAGCCCACGCCGGGCGGTCACGCTCGGCGCCTCGCCAAAGCGCTTGCGGTAGGCCCTGGAGAAGTGCGCCAGGTGGCTGAAGCCCACCGCCACCGCGGCCTCGGTCACCGCAATGCGACTGTCGGCCAGAATGCGCTGGGCCTGGTCCAGCCGCATGTTCAGATAGCACTGCTTGGGCGTCTCGCCGAACTCCTGCACAAATAGCCGGGTCAACTGGCGCTGGGACAGGCCCGCCAGACGACAGACGTCGGGAATCGGCAGCGCCTGGGCGAGATTGGCCTCCATTACCGCCAGTGCGCGCAGCACCCCACGCGGCAGCTCCCTGGGCGAAGCCCGATCCGCTACCCAGCCGGTGCTGGCCCCAGCCCTCCCTGCTGCTTGCTGCGCTGTTGCGGCTCCGCTCGCCTCCGCTGGCCGCGAATGCACGATCTGTCGCCCCACCGCCTCGGCCAGCGAAGGACCATAAAGGGTCACGATCCACTCGAGCATCATGTCGATGCTGGCGGCGCCGCCGGAGCCGGTGAGACGTCCGCCTTCCCACACATAGCTGTCCGCTCGCACTTCCAGCTCAGGGAACTCCTCGCGAAAGGCCGGCACGCTTTCCCAGTGCAGCGCCACCGGATAGCCCTCCAGTACGCCCGCCCTGGCCAGGATAAAGGGGGCGGTGTCCACCCCCCCAAGCCAGACGCCATGGGCCGCCAGTCGCTTGAGCAGCGCCAGATCCTCGGCACCTATACAGGCTTCCGGCTCATAGGACGACACCACCATCAGACGCCCCTTGGACGCCAGCCCCTGGTACCAGTCGGCCTCGGTAACCTCCGATAGACGTCCATCGACGTCGATGCGTACGCCATTGCTGGCCGTCACCGCCTCGCCATCGGCGGACAGCAGGCGCCAGGCAAACAGATCCCGACCAAAACGGTTGGCCACCCGGAGCGGCTCTAGCAGGCAGAACAGCGTCAGCATCGAAAACTTGGGCACCAGCCACACGTCCAGGGTGTGTTCGGCCTGGTCGGGCGACAACAGCGGCGGCGAGTCCGGACGCGGATAGGGATGGCTGTCGGGCCAGCGGGCCTCGCTGTCTTCCGAGCGGTTGGCACGGCGGTTGGCGTGGCTGTTGGCGTGGCTGTCTACGTCACTGTGCAGGTGGTGATTAACGTCCGACATGGGGCGATTTTCATCAAGGCTATGGCGAATTTGATCAAATTGTATCCCAAATAGCACAGTAACCTGTAACCCAGACAGCGACGCCAGGTGACGAACCGCCCTTCCTCGACCTGGTGAGCCTTTTACAACGCCAGACCGATCGAATCCGGAGAGAGCCTCGACGATGACCCAGCAGACGCCCCCGCAACTGACCGATGACGGCCGCCAACTGGCGCTGACCCTTGGTGAAGGGCATCATCGTCTTGATGCCTTGTGGCTGCGCGAACGCCTGCCCGATGCCGAAACCCTGGACCCCCAGACCGGGCAGCGTCTGATCGAGGCCGCCGAACTACCGCTGGATCTGATCCTCACCCAGGCAGACATCCAGGATGAGCGGCTGGTCGTGGCCTTCTCCGATGGCCATCGAGGCAGCATCACGATCGACGAGCTCGAGGATGCCGTGCGCTGCCAGCGCTCGGACGACAACGCCTCACGGGTGTACTGGGACTCGACGCTCGCCACACCCCCGCAGGCCAGCTTCAAGCAAGCACTGGAAAGCGATCCGGCGCTGCTCGATCTGCTCGACCAGCTGCATCGCTTCGGTTTCGTGCGCGTCACGGATGTACCGGTCAGCGAAGACGGCATGCAGCCGTTGATCGACCGTATCGGCCCGCTGCGCCGGACCAACTGGGGCGGCATCGCCGACGTCAAGTCGGTGGCCAACGCCTACGACCTGACCATGACCCAGCGCGGCCTCGAGCCGCACACCGACAACCCCTATCGCGATCCTATCCCCGGTTACATCTGGCTGCACTGTCTGACCAACGCCGCCGATGGTGGCGACAGCACCCTGGTGGACGGCTTCGAGGCCGCTCGACGCCTGCGTCAGCAGGATCCCGACGCCTTCGCCTGCCTGACCGAAGTGACCCCGCGCTTTCGCTACCACGACGAGACCACCCGTCTGGAGAGCGAAGGTCCGCTGATCGAGCTCGACGCCCGGGGCGAGGTGACGCGGGTACGCTACTCCAACCGCACCGAGCGTATCGACCTGATGGACAGCGCCCTGCTGCGCCGCTACTACGCCGCCCGCAAGGCCTTCTACCAACTGATTCGCTCGTCCGAGCTTACCCTCGAACTCAAGCTGTCCCCTGGCGAGATGTTGATCATGGACAACTACCGCCTGCTGCACGGGCGTACCGCCTTTCAGCTCGAAGGCGGCGTACGCCACCTGCGCCAGGGCTACGTGGACCGTGACAGCACCGCCAGTCGACGCCTGTTGCTGAAGGATCGGCTCAAGCCCGCACACGACTCGGAAGCCGGTACCGCCGACAGCCTCGCACGAACCACCCAGGGGGCCAGCGCATGAGCACCAGCGATCTCGCACTGACCCAGGCCCGCTTCGCGCGCTTTGACCAGAGCACCGCCGAAGAGTGGCGCCTGATCGACCGCCACTTTCGTGCCTACCAGAGCGACGCCTGCCGTCGTGTGCTCGCCCACCTCGAGCGACTCAAGGGCGACACCCACGGCTATCCGGTGGACCGCTACGAGCACTGTCTGCAGACCGCCACCCGCGCGCTGCGTGACGGCGCCGATGAAGAGACCGTGGTCTGCGCCCTGCTCCACGACATCGGCGACGACCTGGCCCCGGCCAATCACGCCGAGATCGCCGCCGCCATCCTCGAGCCTTTCGTCGACCCGCTCAATGTCTGGATGATCCGTCACCACGAGCTGTTTCAGGGCTACCACTACCGCCACTTCTTCGGCCAGGATCGCCACGCCCGTGAGGCCTATCGCGACCACCCGGCCTACGCCCGCACGGTGCGCTTCTGCGACGACTGGGACCAGACCAGCTTCGACCCCGACTACGACACCCTGCCACTGGACGCCTTCCTGCCGATGATCGAAAACGTCATGGGCCGCGAACCCTTCGGCGGCCTGCCGAGCGTGGTAGAAGACAGCGACTCCAGCCCCGAGCCCCAGGCGAATGCCCAGGAGGCCTCCCGATGACCACCTGCGCCCAGCGCCTGATCGAGCTACTCGAGGCCCAGGGAATCGACACCGTCTTCGGCATTCCCGGCGTGCACACCGTCGAGCTGTACCGGGGCCTTGAGCATTCGCGACTTCGCCATGTCACGCCACGCCACGAACAGGGCGCCGGTTTCATGGCCGACGGCTACGCCCGGGCCAGCGGGCGTCCCGCCGCCTGCTTCATCATCACGGGCCCGGGCATGACCAATATCGCCACCGCCATGGGCCAAGCGCTGGCCGATTCGGTGCCGATGCTGGTGATTTCCAGCGTCAATACCGTGTCGACGCTTGGGCGCGGCCAGGGCCGTCTCCACGAGATGCCCCACCAGGGCCAGACCCTGGCCGGGGTGGCCCGCTTCAGCCATACCCTGCTCGATCCCGAGGCGCTGCCCGAAGTGCTGGCCCGCGCCTTCGCCGTGTTCCAGGGCGCACGCCCGGGGCCGGTGCATATCGAGATCCCCATCGATCTGTTCGCCGCCCCGGTCAAGGCACCGATGCCTGCGGCGATGCGCGTCTTTCCCCCGGCGCCAGCGCCCCAGGCCGTCGCGGCCGCCAGCCGACTGCTGGGCGAGGCACAGCGCCCGCTGGTACTGGTGGGAGGTGGCGCCTGCGCCGCCGCCACCAGCGTCACCGCCCTGGTCGGACACCTGGACGCCCCCACCCTGACCACCATCAATGCCCGCGGGCTGCTCGGTGCCGACCATCCGCTGGACCTGGGCGCCACCGCCAGCCTGCCGGCGACACGCCGACTGGCCCGGCAGGCCGACGTCATCCTGGCCCTTGGCACCGAACTCGGCGAGACCGACTACGACCTGGTGTTCGACGACGGTTTCAAGCTCGAAGGCAGCCTGATCCGGGTCGATCTGGACGCCGAGCAGCTGGCGCACAGTCACATCGCCGACCTGGCCCTGGTGGCCGATATCGGGCTGACCGCCGAGGCCCTGCTGGGCGCGCTGGAACGCGGCGAAGATGAAGGCCGGCCACAACGAGAAGTCGGTCGCGAGCGCTGCGAGCGCGTGCGCCACGAGCTGGCCCTCGCCGACGACCCGGAGCTCGCGCGCTATCGGCCGCTGTTTGCCACCCTCGACGAGGTACTGCCCGAGGCGATCATCGTCGGCGATTCCACCGGCCCGGTGTACGCCGGCAACGTGGTGGCCAGGCGCCCGGCGCCACGTCGCTGGTTCAACGCCGCCACCGGCTTCGGCACCCTGGGCTACGGCCTGCCTGCGGCCCTGGGCGCGGGGCTGGCAAGACCGGATCTGCCGGTGGTGGCGCTGGTCGGCGACGGCGGCCTGCAGTTCGTGCTGGGAGAGCTAGCCACCGCCCGGGATATCGCCCTGGAGGCCGACCGCGCTCGCGCCGAGCAGGGGTCAATCGACCGTGATTCGAGCGATGCGGCCTGCGCCGACACCGCCCTGGCCAGGCCCTTGGCGATCCTGATCTGGAACAACGACGGCTACGACGAGATACGCCGTTACATGAGCGCCGACGGTGTGGCTCACGTGGGGGTCGATCTGGCTCCCCCGGACTTCGCCGCTCTCGCCCAGGCCTTCGACTGCCGCTATCGTCAGGCCGCCAGCGCCGACGACCTGGCGTCGGCGCTTTCAAGCCTGAATGATGCCGGTTCACCGCTGATCGTCGAGATCGACGCCCTGGCCTGGTGTCGCCAGCTCGAACACTGAGGCAGGACGCCGGCGCCGAGCGGATCGACGGCGTCCCGACCAAGCATCACTTATGCATCAGTTATGCATCCATAAAATAACGAAGGAGTTCCCCGTGACTCGATGTTTCTCGCACAAGCCCCGTTCCATCGCCCTGGCAGCCGCGCTCGGCCTTGCCGCCGCCTCCGCCCAGGCCGCTGACCGCGACGATGAGCTGAGCCTGGTCGTCCCGCCCTGGCCCGGGGTCACCGTCAAGAGCGAGATCCTGGCGCAGCTCGTCGCGCCCCTGGGCTACCAGGTCGAACGCCAGGAGCTCAGCTCCACGGTGGGCTACAAGACCCTGACCACCGGCGACAGCGACGCCTTTCTGGCCGGCTGGCTGCCGGCCCAGCAGGAAAGCTACGACGCCGCCATGGCGGCGGACGCCATCGTCGATCTAGGCAACAACGTGACCGGGGCGCGCATGGGATTCGCCGTGCCCGGCTACGTGGCCGAGGCCGGTATCACCGACGCTTCCCAGTTGGGCGAGGCGCAGAACGCCGAGCGTTTCGAGCACACCTTCTACTCGATCGAAAGCGGCTCCACCGTGACCGACTTCATCCACGCCGCCATCGACAGCGACACCCACGGGCTCGGTGACTGGGAGGTCATGTCCTCCTCGACCCCCGGCATGCTCAGCGAAGTCAAGGCGGCGGTGAACGAACAGCGCTGGATCGTCTTCTACGGCTGGACGCCTCACTGGATGATCCCCGAGTACGACGTGCACATTCTCGACGACAGCGAAGGCGTGTTCGGCCCCGACAACGGCCGCAGCGACGTCAAGACCATCGTCGCCAGCGAGTTCGCCGAGGCCAATCCCAACCTGACCCGACTGCTCGACCAGTTCGTGTTCAGCGCGCATGAGCAGAGCGAGTTCATCAAGGCCTTCAGCCTCGAGGAGCGTGACCTCGATGAGGTCGCCCGAGAGTGGCTCGAGCAGCATCCCGACAAGCGCGCTGCCTTCCTCGAAGGCGTCACCACCCGCGACGGCGATGACGCCCTGGCCGCCCTGGAGGCGAGCCTGTGAGCGAAGACAGCCGCCAGCAGCGCATCCGCCGTGACCTGGCCGCCGCCTACCGGCTGATGGCCATGGATGGCATGGATGATGGCATCTCGACCCATATCTCGGCGCGAGTCGCCCCGGGGCGCTTCCTGCTCAATGCCTTCGGTCTGCGCTTCGAGGAGGTCACCGCCGACTCTCTGGTGACTGTCGACGAGCACGGCCAGGTGCTCGACGATCCCACCGGCCTCGGCATCAACCCGGCCGGCTTTACCATCCACAGCGCCATCCATGCGGCGCGTCCCGACGCCCACTGTGTACTGCACTCCCACAGCGTCGCCGGGGTCGCCGTGTCCTGCCTCGAGCAGGGCCTCGCGCCGCTGAACCAGTGGGCGATGCAGTTCTATCGGCGCATCGGCTATCACGACTACGAGGGTATCGCCCTCGACCTGGACGAGCGTGAACGGCTGGTGCGTGACCTCGGCGTACACATGAGCATGATCCTGCGCCAGCACGGCCTGCTGGTGGTCGGCGAAAGCGTCGGCGACGCCTTTCTGCGCATACGCGACCTGGAGCGCTCCTGCCAGGCCCAGCTCGCGGCCCAGGCCACCGGGGCGGCGCTGGTCAGCGCCAGTCCTGAGCTTTGCGAAAAGGTCGCCCGCCAGTACGACGACTGGGCCGCGAGCCCCCAGGGCACCGAGCTTGCCTGGCGGGCGGAACTGCGCCGCCTCGGCATCGACGCTCCCGCCGCTTCCGACAACAAGGACCCTTCACCATGAAAGTCTCCGCCCTGACCCAACGCATCGCCGGCGAAGGCGCCGCCGCCTGGGACATCCATGTGCGTGCGCTGAAGCGCCAGGCCAGCGGTGAAGACATCACCGTACTGTCGGTGGGCGATCCCGACTTCACCACCCCCGCCCCGATCATCGAGGCGGCCAAGCAAAGCCTCGACCGCGGCGCGACCCACTATGCCGACGTCCAGGGCAAGGGTGAGCTGCGCGAAGCCATCAGCCGCAACTATCGTCGCCATCAGGGTGTCGAGGTGTCCCCCGAGCGACTGATCGTGATGGCCGGCGCCCAGTGCGGGCTCTACGCCACCGCCCAGTGCCTGCTCGATCCAGGCGACGAGGTGATCGTGCCGGAGCCAAGCTACGTCACCTACGAGGCGGTGATCCAGTCGACCGGTGCACGACTGGCCCGAGTGCCGCTGCGGCCAGAGGCCGGCTTTCGACTCGACGTGGCCGATATCGCCGCCGCGATCACCGACAACACCCAGGCGATCCTGCTCAACAGCCCCCACAACCCCACCGGCCAGTCGATGACCCGGCAGCAGTGGGAGCAGATCGCCGAGCTGTGTCACCGCCATGACCTCTGGCTGATCTCCGACGAGGTCTACGCCGAGCTGATCTTCGAGGGCGAGCACCACAGCCCGCTGGCGCTGCCCGACATGGCCAATCGCAGCGTGGTGATCTCGAGCCTGTCCAAGTCCCACGCCATGACCGGCTGGCGGCTGGGCTGGGTGGTCGCGCCCGAGGCGCTGATCGAGCACCTGGACAATCTGGCGCTGTGCATGCTGTACGGCTGCCCGGACTTTATCCAGGACGCGGCGATCACCGCGCTCGACAGCGACCTCCCCGAGCTTGCCACCATGCACGCCGCCTACCGCGAGCGCCGCGACAGCGTCTGCCGCGCCCTAGACGGTGCCGACTCGGTCAAGGCGATCTGCCCGGACGCCGGCATGTTCGTGATGGTCGACATCCGCGCCACTGGTCTGTCATCGGCCGAGTTCGCCGATGGCCTGCTCGACGAATGCGGCATCTCGGTACTGTCCGGCGAGGCCTTCGGCCCCTCGGCGGCTGGCTTCGTACGGCTGAGCCTGACCCAGCCCCCGGAGCGCCTGAGGCGCGCCGCAACACGGCTTCGTGAATTTGCCGATGCCTGTCTTGTCACCAGCCCCTGAGTCGCCTATGCCACCATCCGTCACCACCAGCGACGACTTGAGCCCGACCTCCCCCGTGGTCGAGGCTCGTCACCTCGTCAAGCGCTACGGGGACACCAGCGTGCTGCGCGACGTCTCCCTGAGCGTCGCCGAAGGCACCGTGACCACCATCATCGGCGCCAGTGGCTCCGGCAAGAGCACCCTGCTGCGCTGCATGAACCTGCTGGAGCGGCCCCAGCAGGGCAGCCTGTCCATCGCCGATGAACGCATCCGCTTCACCGAGCAGGGCCCCCGCAGCAGCCATACCGACATGCCGCTCAGTCGCCATCAGCTGCAACGCCTGCGCGGCAAGGTCTCCATGGTATTCCAGCAGTTCAACCTCTGGCCGCACCTGACCGTGCTCGGCAACGTCAGCGAGGCCCCGGTGCGGGTCAAGGGAATCTCACGCAGGAAGGCCAACGCCCTGGCCGCCCACTATCTGGAGCGCGTCGGCATAGCCGAGCGCGCCGACGCCTACCCGGCGTTTCTCTCCGGTGGCCAGCAGCAGCGTGTGGCCATCGCCCGAGCGCTGGCCATGGAGCCCGAGATCCTGCTGTTCGATGAGCCTACCTCGGCGCTGGACCCGGAAAGGGTCAACGAGGTGCTGGGGGTCATCCGCGGCCTGGCCGACGAGGGGCGCACCATGCTGATGGTGACCCACGAGATGGCCTTCGCCCGGGAGGTATCCGACCAGATCGTGTTTCTCGACCGCGGCGTCGTCGGCGAAGCCGGCCCCCCCGAGCGCATCTTCGAACACAGCGACAACGAACGCTGCCGGCGCTTCATCGCCCCCGCAGCTTGACTGCCAGTCACACAACAACCAGGAGTTCCCATGACCGTATCCCATCCCCTGCGCCCGTCAGCCGACCTCGCTCGTCGCCTTGCCCTGGGCGTCGCGCTCGCCACGACCCTCGGCGCCGCCACCATCGGCAGCGCCCATGCGACCGACCAGGAAGCCAACCAGGACGCTGGCGAGCCCCTCAAGATCGGCATCTCCGCCGAACCCTATCCGCCCTTCACCTACACCTCCTCCGACGGTGACTGGACCGGTTTCGAGGTGGAACTGGCATCGGCCATCTGCGACCAGATGGGTCGTCAGTGCGAGATCACCCCGACCGGCTGGAGTGGCATCATCCCCTCGCTCAAGGCCGGACGCATCGACATGATCATGAACTCCATGTCGATCACCGAGAAGCGCCTGCGAGTCATCGACTTCAGCTCGCCCTACTACTTCACGCCCGGTGCCTACGTCGCCGCCCGCTCACTGGACATCGAGCCGCCCGAGGGCCTGGACGGCAAGGTGCTGGGGGTGCAGAGCGCCACCACCAACGCCACCTACGCCCGTCGCGCCCTGCGCGACAGCGGCGTCGACATCCGTCTGTACGACCAGGCCGAACAGGTCAATCGCGACCTGCTCTCCGGCCGCCTGGACCTGATCCTGGCCGACGAGATCGCCATGACCGAGCTGGTCGAACGCGATGAAGCCGCCGACTTCGAGATCAAGGCCACGGCGCCGCACCACGAGGCCTACGGTGAAGGCGTCGGCATCGGCCTGCGCCAGGAGGACGACGCCCTGACCGAGGACGTCAACGCCGCCATCGAGGCGGTCAATCAGCAGGGCATCTGCAGCGAGCTGTCCGAGCGCTACTTCGGCACCGACGTCTGCGTGGGCTAGGGCCTGTACGAAAATGTCTGCGCTCGTGTGAACGACGCTTCTGCCTGAGGCCGTGGCCTGGTCGAACGCCGGCAACAGACGCCGGATGCGCACCAGGCCCCCTGCCATCGCGACTTTCACCCACGACGAGAATGCCCCATGAACAACGCTTCTCAGGAGGGGCTGGCCGACTGGGCCGGACCGATCCTCGACGGCGCCCTCACCACCCTGCAGATCGCCTGCCTGGCCTACGCCATCGGCGTGCTGCTTGGCTTTGTCGGTGCCGCCTGCCGGCTGTCTCGACACGCCTGGCTGCGCGGAATCGGCGGCGCTTATTCCACCGGCGTGCGTGCGGTGCCGGAGCTTTTGCTGATCATCCTGCTTTACTACGCCGGCTCCCAGGCTCTGACCGCCCTGACCAACGCCCTGGGTCTGCCCGGGCAGGTCGCCATCAACGGCTTCGTCACCGCCGTGGGGGTGCTGGCCTTCGTCCAGGGCGCCTACATGACAGAGGTGTTCCGCGGCGCCATCTCCGCCATTCCCAAGGGCCAGCTCGAGGCCGCCGACGCCTTCGGCTTTTCCCCCTGGGCACGCTTTCTCCACATCACCCTGCCGGCGATGCTGCCCAACGCCCTGCCAGGGATGTCGAACCTCTGGCTGATCCTGATCAAGGACACCGCCCTGATCAGCGTGATCGGCTACAGCGAACTGTTCTTCACCATCCAACAGGCCGCCGCCAGCACCCGTGCGCATTTTCTGTTCTACGCCGCCGCCGGTGTGCTCTATCTGATGATGACGCTGTCGTCCAACCTGGTCTTCGCGCTGATCGAGCGCCGGGTCAGGCGTGGACAGCCCCAGAGCCGGGAGACCTGATATGCGCTGGTGTCATTTCATTGCGCCCTTTGGACGTTCACGGCATGTCAAACGCGGCCAGCCCCACTCTCACCTCCAGCCCCGGGAGACCTGATATGCGCTGGTGTCATTTCATTGCGCCCTTTGGTCGTTCACGGCATGTCAAACGCGGCCAGCCCCACTCTCACCTCCAGCCCCGGGAGACCTGACATGGACTTCAGCTGGTTGAGCGACCCTTTCTATCAGGAATACCTCATCGAAGGCCTGATCAATACCCTGTGGCTGCTGCTGGTATCGGCCATCGCCGGCCTCACCCTGGCCGTCGGCATGGCCATGGCACGCATCAGGGGCCCCCGACCGCTGGCCTGGACGGCCACGGCGGTGACCTCGGTCATTCGCGGCACCCCATTGCTGGTGCAGCTGTTCTTCTTCTACTACGGCGTGGGTCGACTGCTGGAAGGCATCCCCGGCATCCAGGACAGCATCTTCTGGGGCTTGCTGCGCGACCCGTTCTTCTACGCCACCCTGACCTTCACCCTCTCGGTCGGCGCCTACAGCGGCGAGATCCTGCGCGGCGCCCTGCTCAGCGTACCGCCAGGCGAGCGCGAGGCCGGGCGGGCCTTCGGCCTCAGCCCGTTCCAGGTATTCTGGCGTCTGTGGCTACCCCGCGCGGTACAGTTGTGTCTGCCCACCCTCACCGGCGAGATGATCCTGCTGCTGAAGTCGATCCCGCTGGTCTCGACCATCGCCATGATGGATCTGCTCCAGGCGGCCAACATCATTCGCGACGAGACCTTCCTGACCTACGAACCACTGCTGCTGATCGCCGCCGTCTATCTGCTGCTGACCATCGTGCTGACGCTGTGCCTGCGTCAGGTCGAACACCACTTCCCGGGGGTACAACCGGTACGTCGCGCCTGGCGCCCCTTTGGACAACCACGTCGGGTGTAACGTCGCTTCGCCATCCGCACCGACATCGACGCCCATGTCGATGTGACCTTCCCGCCTTTCCCTGTGCCGGCCAATGTCGATCGACCGCCGGCACAGGCCGCTTTTTCCTCTTTTCCTCACGCGCCTGCTCGGCTCGCCCCCACCGGCATTCCTCCCCGGAAACGTCAGTGGTTCCACATCGTTTTCAGCGTTAACCCTCACGTTATTTGCTTCAGCGGGCATTCCTGACGTTCGCCCTCCCCCAAAAAAGGGCCCTGCCAGCCCTCGAGTGAAGGGCTGGGGCCTTGGCGTCAGCCGCCTACCATAGCCTTGTCACTACCGTCCTGATCCGCGTAGCCACTCCTCCACTTTTTCGGCACAGAATGAGAATCAACGTCTATGTTTAGGGTATTGTGCAGAAATGGCATTAAAAGCGTCATCTGCCATCGATACAGTGACAACAAGGAAAGGCAGGAGTCGGTATGAAGGGAACTCGTTCACGGCTGATCGCGCTGGAGCCACGCCTGCTGTTCGATGGCGCCATGGCGGCCACCCCCGACCCCGCCAGCGATGGCGACGGTGGGAAACCCAACCAGCAGCCAACGGACGGCGACGGCCAGGCACCGGCCACCCAGGGCGACAGCGACAGCCCCCGTGGTAGCGGAGCGCCGGCTCGCCATCTGGTGGTGGTGGACGCCCGCCTCTCCGACGCCCAGCGCCAGACGATCCGCGAGGGTCTTGCCGACGACGCCGAACTGCTCGAGGTCGACGCCGACGAGAACGGTATCGAGGCCATCACCGCTGCCCTGGCCGGCATGGACCAGGTCGAGAGCGTGGAGATCTTCAGCCACGGCGCCTCAGGCCAGTTTCAGCTCGGCGATACCCTGGTCGGCAACGACACTCTCACGAGCCTGACGGCGAGCCTCGGCCAGTGGCGCGAGGCACTGACGGCCGACGCCGACCTGCTGCTCTACGGCTGTCGCATCGGCGCCACCGACGCAGGGCTCGAACTGGTGCAAGGTCTCGCCAGCGCCACCGGCATGGACGTGGGCGCCTCCACCGATGATACCGGCCACAGTGGCCTGGGCGGCGACTGGGAACTGGAGCGTCAACAGGGGCAACTGGCTGACGACCGTGGCGTGGCACTCGCCGCCCTGGCACCCTTGGATGGCCTGCTGGCCGACGCCGAGCCGACGGCGTCGCTCGGCGAATCTGCCGCGGAGGTGCCGCTGGGCGAGGAATTTCAGTTCACCGTCAGCGTGTCCAATGCCTCCACCGCCCAGGAGGGCTACGCCCCCTTTGTCCAGTTGATCGTGCCCGCTACCGGCAAGGACGGCGCCGGCGCCGAGGTCGACGATGGCATTGTCATCACCTCGGCAAGCTACCTGGGAGGGCAACTCGACCTCTACCAGGTGACCTTCGACGCCAACGGCGAGGCGGTGCATCCCCTGGCAAAGGACGCCAATGGCGAACCGATCACCGTGCTGGCCTCGAACTATGGGGCCCAGGCCGGCGACACCCTGGTGGTGGCGGCGCTGCCCTTCGCCAGCCTGACCAGCGACCAGCCAAGCATCGACGTCACCTTTACCGGCCAGCTCAGTGAGCTGGCTGACACCTCCCAGACCAACGGCAGCCCGGACCTGGTCATCCAGGCCATGGCCGGCTTCGAGCTCGGCAACGATGCCCTGTCCAACCCGGAGCAGGACCCCAGCCTGCTCGGTAGCGCGGTCGCCTTCACCATCACCCCCACGGTCATCGCGGTGGAGCAGAGCCTCGACATGAGCGAGGGCGACACCACCACCGGCGAGAACTACCCCCACAGCCTGGTCACCACGGTGCGCCCGGCAGGCGCCGGGGCCACCGCCCAGACCCTGACCGACGTAGTCATCACCCAGCCGGTTCCGGACAACGTTCAGGTCACCGCCATCGATCCCGGCAACGGCACCCTGACCTCCATCACCCTGGCCAGCGGCAACACCTACACCGGTGACCTGACCATACAGGCGCTGATCGACAGCGATGCCTTCATCACCTCCTACACGGTGACCTACGACAACCTCACCGAGGCCCAGTCCAGCCGGGTCGACTTCTATGTGCCGGAGACCGATGCCAACGGCGCCCCTGTCCTCGACCCGGTGACTGGCAACGACACCACGATCAAGTTCGGCGCCCCCACCGGCAGCGGCGTCTGGCTGCCGCTGGACGATCGCGACCGCAATCCCGACGATCCCGACGGCAAGGTCAGCTTCGAGGGTACCGGCGATGAGCTGAGCTTCGTTGCCAAGTCGATCACCCTGGAAAAGACCGCCACCCTGGCCATCGATACCGGCACCAGCGGCCTGACTCCGGGTGACACCCTGGAATACCAGCTGGAGATGGCGCTGTCGGACTACTTCGCCTTTGGCGAGGACACCCAGCTCGAGGGTCAGTTTGTCGTCACCGATACCCTCGGCGACGGCCAGACCCTCGAGGGCACCCCGACGCTGATCCTCTACAGCGGTGATGACGCCACCACCATCGATCTGGTGGTCACCACCAGCGTCAATGCCGATGGCACCACCACCCTTGGCTTCGATATCGCCCTGTCGATCCAGAACGCTCTGGGTGACCAGGCCTGGCTCGCCGGCGACGCCGCCTTCGATGGGGTGATCGACGCCGGCGCCACCCGTGCGCTGATCAGCTATCGCGCGGTCATCGACGACGCCTATGCAGACGAGGACGTGACCGACCACCCTACCATCAACGAAGGCGACAGCCTAGGCAATGCCGCCGAGGTCGATGCCACCCTGCTGCTCAACCCGAACAACCTGACCGGCGATAGCGAGACCGACGACTCCAGCACCGAACTGACGGTGCCCACCAGCCAGGTGGACATCGCCATCGAAGGAGGCGTCAGCGAACTGGCCCCCGGCGACGAGGTGACCTTCACCCTGCGCTATGAGCTGGTCACCGGCGACCACGAAAACTTCCAGTTGATCGCCTACCTGCCGCTGCCGCTGCTCGACACCTCGGGCATCAGCTGGACGGAAGGTACTGGCCCCGGCCAGTGGTCCCTGGCAGCGGACAACAGCTGGGCGGGCGATATCACCAGCGTAGCGAGCGGTCCCGGCAACGCCATCGTCTTTACCCTGGCAGACCTGACCACGACAGAGGCCAGCACCATCGCCCTGAGCTTTACCATGACGGTGGGGGATCAGCCCTTCGCCGATGGTCGCTCGCTGGACGTGCTGGCCGAATCGCGCCAGACCACCACCCTCGACAAGACCGAACTGGTGACCCAGGACGTGGTCAAGGTGCAGTCGGTGGCCGAGCCGGTCGTCACCATCACCCATGGGGTGGTGTCCTCGACCAACGGCAGCGTCAGCGGCACCAGCGGCAGCTGGAATGCGCCCGACACGACAGGTGCGCCCTTCACCGGCAGCATTACCGACCCGGCGGCGGTGGACGGCGACGTCACCGACATCGACGCCGGCGACACCCTGCGCCTGGCCACCCTGCTCGAGAACACCGGCGGCGGCGGCGCCTTCGACGTGACGACGGTTGTCGAGCTGCCCGCTGACCTGGTCTTCGTCGGCGACAGCCTGGGCAGTGCCAACCTGACCCTGACGCTCGGTGACGGCAGCGTGCTGATCGAGGGCACCGACTACAGCGTCAGTGGCAACACCATCACCCTGCTCGACGACAGCGGCCAGGCCACCCTGCAGGCCGGGCGGGATGGCAGCGCCAGCGACGCCGCCGGCACCAACATCATCGTCATCACATACGACGTGACCGTGGCCGCGACGGTCAGCGCCAGTCGCACCCTAGGCACCAAGGCAACGCTCACCAACTACGCCAGCGTCGACGGCGGCACCGACTTTACCCCGACGGATCTCGATGACGACGCGACCCAGCAGGTGGCGGCGCCAACCATCACCACCACCTTCGCCGTCGGCGGCGACGCCACTGACGACGATTCAAGCGAGACCCACACCGACGGCGCCGACCTGGTGGTCGGCGAGTCGATGCCCTACGACATCGTGGTGACCCTGCCAGAAGGCACTACCCAGGAACTCAGGGTCAATGACCTGATACCGCCGGGCATGGCGCTGGATACCTCCTACAATGGCTCGGGTTATAAACTGATCACCCTGGCCGCCGGCAGCGACAACCTGAGCGCCGACTTCGCAGGCAGCGTCTCCGTCTCAGGCCTTGCCGGCAGTGGCGGCCCCCTAGGCGTCGATGGCGTCGATGGCGTCGATGGCCAGTTCACCTTCAGCGCCGCCGGCGCCACCGGCGACAACGACACCGGCAACAATACCTTTGTTCTGCGCGTCCGCCTGATTGCCACCAACACCCTCAACAACCAGCAAGGCACCGAACACGAACACAAGGCGGGCCTGACCTATCAGGACGTCGACGGTGATGAGGTCAACGGCAGCACCGCCGTGGATCGCGACGTCAGTCAGCCCGGTACGGGCCCGACCACCACCCTGGTGGAACCCACGGTCAGCATCGAACAGGCGCTGACCACTCCCTCCGACCCGGGTCTCGGAGTCGACTCTGGTGACGCCATCGAGTACGCCGTCACCTTTTCGAACACCTCGGGGGTCGACGCCTTCGACCTGGGGCTGTCTGTCCAGCTACCTGCTGAACTCGACGGCGTCAGCCTTGAGGCGGTGAGTTTCAGCGACGCCAACGGGCCCGCCGTGGGTGACTTCGAGATCACCGGCAACGACACCGACGGCTATCAACTCAGCCTCAAGAGTGGATTCGATCTCGACCTGCGTACCGACCATTCCATCACCCTGACCATCGGAGGCACCGTGGGCGCCACTGCCGCGGATCTGGCGAACCTCACCTCCGAGGCCCGGGTCGACTGGACCAGTCTCGACGAGACCAGCTCCAGCAATGGTACCGAACGTACAGGGGCCAACGGGGAACTGGGGGATGGCTCCCTCAACGACTATCGTCAGATCGATATCCAGGCGATCCCGATCGCTCAGACACTGCAGGTGTCCCGCGTCGGCGGGCTGGACAGCACCGCAGCTGCAGACCCGACCGGCGACACCCGCGAAGACGTCGCGGTGGGTGAAATCATCCGCTACAGGGTGGTGGCGCTGCTGCCCGAAGGCACTACGGACAACTATCAACTGACGATTCAGGTCGATGAAGGTCTCACCATTCTCCCGGAGACGGCCAACCAGATCAAGATGGCCTTCATCGCCAACGGTGGCGGTCTGACAAGCAACCTTAACACCGGCGCCAATTCCGTCGATGGCAATGGCCAGTCCCCCGAGGCCGGGTACATCCAGAGCGACCTGAGCGGCAGACCGGAGGGTGTGCTCGACCCTGCCCGCTACACCATCAGCGGCGATGGACGCACCCTGACCATCGACCTGGGCACCATCACCAACACCAACAACGACCTCGACAAGGAAGGCATTTCGCTCGAGTTCAATGTGCGGGTCGACAACGTCTCGACCAACCAGGCAGGGACAGAGCTTGGCATGGTCGTGACCGAAAGCCGCGACGGCACCAGTTTCCAGAGCGAGGAAATCTACGAACGAATCGTCGAGCCGTCCTTCGAAGAAATGACCAAGACGGTGGTGGACTTCGATCCTGCCCCGGATGACACCACCGGCACCGCCAGCGTCACCGTTGCCTTTACTCAGAACGGAGGCATGCCCGCCTACGATGTGGTGCTGACCGACGCCTTCGACGACGGCGATGACTATCGCCTCGACAGCCTTACTATCGGTGGCACCACCTACACCCCCACCTTCGATGACGGCAGCGGCAGCTACAGCGGATTGCCCTCCGGGGTGACGGTATCCGCCCCGGATGCCGACGCGCTCACCATCTCGTTCGAGCGGCTCGACCCGGGCACCCAGGTCAGTCTCACCTATAGCGTCGAGGTACCCAACAACGCGCCGGTGGCGGCCGATGATGCCGAGGCCCGTCTTGCCTGGTCCAGCCTGCCCGACGACGGCAGCTTCGATGGCTTTGCTGGCAGCGATGTTGGCGACGACGGCACACCAGCGGGCGAGCGTACCGATACCGACGGAAGCGGCGGGCTCAATGACTATGTATTGACCGCCGGGGCGAGTCTCGGGCTGATCGAAGGCACCCTGTGGAATGACACCCTCAGCGCCGACGACATTACCGCACCCGATGGCGATGGCCTGGCCGGCGTCAGTGTGACCCTGACCTGGGCAGGCAGCGATGATACCTTCGGTAACGCCGACGACGTCAGCTACACCACCGTCACCGACGCAAACGGCAACTACTCCTTCGGCGTGCTGCCCAAGGGCAGCTATCGCATCTCGGCCAGCGAAAGCCTCACCGACGCCGATGCCGGCGAGCTGAAGGCGCGTATCGACACCGACGGCGGCACCTTCGGCGACGGCAGCCTGTCGTTGATCACCGGCAACGTCGACGGCGCCACCAACTTCGACGCCGATATCGGCTATGTCGAACTCAACGACGCCCCGGTGCACGCCTTGCCGGCCTCGCCGGCCTCCGGCAACGAAGACACCGAATTTGCCATCACCGGCATCTCGATTGCCGACCCCGACGCCCTGACGCCCGGCGCCCCAAGCGCCCCCGCCGCCCAGGACCTGACCACCACCCTGAGTGTGAACAACGGCACCCTGAACGCTTCCAGCGCCGGTGGCGCCAGTGTGTCAGGCAGCGGCACCGGCGAGCTGATCCTCACCGGCAGCGTCGCCGAGATCAACGCCGCCCTCGCCACCCTCCACTATAAAGGCAACGCCAACTTCAACGGCAACGATACCCTGACCATCGTCACCAGCGACAACGGCAACTTCGGCGATCACCCGGACAACGGCAACGGCATCCCCGGCGAGGAGATCGACGACGCCCTGACCGACCGCGATACACTGGCCATCGAGGTCATCGCGGTCAACGACGACCCTGTCGCCATCGACGACAGCGCCACCGCCGTGGAGGCCGGGGGGCGCTTCAATATCGGCGGCATCGACCCCAACGGCCTGGTCTTCGGCAACGACAAAGACCCCGACAAAGGTGACGCCGACCCCGACGTGCTGACGGTAGTCCGGGCGGGCACCACCGCGGGCTCACTGCAGGCGGTCAACAGCGACCCCGCCTCGCCCACCCGTATCCAGGGCAGCTACGGCACCCTGCTGATCTCCTCGAGCGGCTCGGCGGAGTACCAGCTCGACAACGACGACGCTGACGTCGAGGCGCTGAGGCTGAGCGGCAATACGCTGACCGAGACCTTTGTCTATGAGATCGGCGATCGCGCGGGCGCCACCTCCCAGGCCACCATCACCATCACCATCGAAGGCGCCAACGACGCCCCGGTGGGCGTCGACGACAGCGGCGTGGCCATCGAGGCGGGCGGTATCGGCAATGCCACCGCCGGCCAGGACGCCAGCGGCAATGTGCTGACCAACGATACCGACGTCGACCTCAACGGCGAGACCAAGGCGGTGTCCGGGATCCGTGTTGGCGATGAGCTCCTCGGCAGTTTCGATGAGGTCACCGGCGCCACCGCCGTAGACGGCAGCTACGGCACCCTGACCATCAATCCGGATGGCAGCTATACCTACGTCATCGCTGACGACAACGCAGACGTCGAAGCCCTGGCGGTGGGCGATACCCTGAGCGAGACCTTCAGCTACCTGGTCACCGACGCAGAGGGCCTCGATGACATCGCGGTGCTGACCATCACCATCGAAGGCGCCCAGGACAACCCCGTCGCCACCGACAACACCACCAGCGCCCAGGCGCCATCCTCCGACGGCGCCACGCCGGCGGTGGACGGCACCGGCAATCTGATCGCTGATGACGACGGCGACATGGTCGATAGTGACGTGGATACCATCGACCAGGGTGCGCTCTCCATCGGCGCCATTCGCCCCGGCAGCGAGGCGGCCGGCGGCGCCATGACCGGCCTCGGTGGCGTCAGCGCCAGCGTCGATGGTCAGTACGGGCGGCTCACGGTAGACGCCGACGGCAGCTACCGCTACGTGGTCGACGGCGACAACGCCGCCGTCCAGGCACTGGCGGCAGGCGCCACCCTGAGCGAGACCTTCACCTATCGGCTGATCGACACCGCCGGCAATCCGGACCTGGCCGAGCTGGTCGTCACCGTCACCGGCGCCAACGATCCGCCGAGCCCGGTGGCCGACCAGGCCATCGCGGTGGAAGCCGGGGGTACCGCCAACGCCACCCCAGGTGACGACCCCAGTGGCAATGTCCTGACCAACGACGACGACGTGGATGGACAGACACTGAGTGTCGATCAGGTCCGCTTCAACACCACCACGGTAAACGCCGGCCAGCCGCTGGCCGGGCGCTACGGCACCCTGACCCTGAACGCCGACGGCAGCTTTTCCTATGTGGTCGATAACAGCAATCCGGCGGTGGAGGCCCTAAGAACCGCCAACGATACCCTCACCGAGGTCTTCGTCTACCGCAGCGTCGATCCCCTGGGTGCCAGCACCACGGCGCGTCTGACCGTGACCATCGAGGGACGCGACGATGCCCCGGTGGCCGCCGACAACGTCGCCCTGGCGGTGGCCGACAGCGATCAGGGCACCGGCCGTGATCCCAGCGGCAATGTGCTCGACAACGACAGTGATATCGACGCCGGTGACCAACTGGCCGTGAGTGGCGCCCGCCCCGGCACCGAGGCCGCAGGCGGGGCCCTGTCCACCCCCAGCGCCGGCACGATAACCCTGACAGGCCAGTACGGCACCCTGACGCTTGCTACCGACGGCAGCTACAGCTACGCGGTCGACCAGTCCAACGCCGAGATCCTCGGGCTTGGCCCCCTGGAGTTCCGCCGTGACGTCTTTACCTACGAGGCCCGTGATCTGGCGGGACTGGTGGACCTGGCCGAACTGACGGTGTTCGTGCGCGGCCAGAACCAGGCGCCGGTGCCCGGCACCGACGATGGCCTGGCGGTGGAGGCCGGTGGCCGCGACAACGCCACGCCCGGGGCGGACGCCGTGGGTAACGTGCTCGACAACGACAGCGACGTCGATGGCGACATCAACCTCGGCGTCAACCTGCTCGGCCCCAACCTGACGGTGACCGGCGTTCGCACCGGCGATGACCCAAGCGCCGGCACCGAAGGCACCCTCGGCAAGGCACTCAAGGGCCGCTACGGCAGCCTGGTGATGGAGGCCGACGGCAGCTACCGCTACCAGGTCGATGACGACAACCCGGAGGTCCAGGCGTTGCGTCAAAGCGGCCAGACCCTGGTCGACGTCTTCACCTATGCGCTGGAGGACCGCTGGGGCGGCCCCGCCAGTGCCAGCCTGACGATCACCATCGATGGGCGCAACGATACACCGACGGCCCGCGACGACAGCGGCGACGCCGTGGACATCGGCGGAGGCGCGAGCCGCCCCGATGCCACCGGCAATGTGCTGCCCAACGACACCGACGTCGACGCCGAGCGCTACGGCGAGACCCAGAGGGTCACCCTGGTGGCACAGGACGGCGTCAGCGCGGCGCCCGGCGAGCGCCTGGCGGGCCGCTACGGCACCCTGATCATCGAGGCGGACGGCAGCTACCGCTACTTTATCGACCGCACCAACAGCGAGGTGCTGCGCGCCAGCGGCCTGGGTCCGCTGTTGCAGGAGGTCTTCGTCTACACCCTGACCGACCAGGCCGGCGCCAGCGACACCGCCACCCTGACCCTGACCCTGGATATCGCCGCACCCTATATTCCGATCAGGGATGGCGCCGGCCCCCACTTCCTGCGCCCGGACGATGGGCGCCAGTCGCGCGCCACCCTTGGCGATGTCGACCCGGTGGTCTATGTCACCCCGGAAGTCGAGCGCAACAGCCGCCAGGTCTTCGATTACCTGCGCCTGTCCCACGGCGCCCAGCCCTGGCTGGTCCGGCCGCTGGAGACGCAGATCCCGTCGCTGGCCAACGGCCTGGGTGAGGTGCCAGGCCAGTACGTGCTACGCGGCGTAGCCTTGAGTCGCCTGTACGCCGAGCAGGATCAATTGCTGATGCTGGGCCGCCACGGCCGCACCGACCTGACGGCGGATGGCCTGCTGGCCGATCCCTCCCTCTACGCTCCCACCCGCGAACAATTGCTGAACAACGCCGCTGGTGCCGATGGCGAACCGACGATTCCGACGCGAAGCTCGACGCCGGGCGACGCTCAACCTGGCTCGGCCGAGGCGCCGAACCGCGACGCGGCAGATGACGGCCGGCCTGTGCTGCCGCCGGGGGCCGAATGGATCGCCGATGGTGACCAGGACGATCGCCTCGAGCCAGCAGCGCTGGCCCAGGGCGGCTGGCGCGGGCCAGATGAGACCTCCGGCGCCTCTCCCAGGGTCGCTGCAGGCTTTCGCGCACAACTGACGGCCATGGCCGGCTCCACCGCGCCGCTGCGAGGGGAGCACGACCTGTGAGATTCGAACGACAAGGACACCGCATGCATCGACTACCGCTCACCACGCTGGCGGTCACCGCCGGCCTGACCCTGAGTGCCTGCTCCAGCCTCGAGCCCCAGCCCTTCGCCGCCACCGAGATCCGTCAGCGGGCGATCAGCGACCAGGCCCAGATGTATCGCCTGCAGGAGCCGCTCAATCAGCCGGTCACCTTCTACGAGGCCGCCGCCCGGGCACTCAAGTACAACCTCGACTATCGCCTGAAGCTGATGGAAAGCGCCCTGGCCTCGAACCTGCGTGACGTCTCGCGCCATGAACTGCTGCCACGCATCGTCGCCGAGGCCGGCTACAGCGATCGCAGCAACGACTCCGGCGGCACCTCCATCGGTATCGAGGACGGCGAGGAAAGCCTGCGTCCTTCCACCTCGGAGCAGCGCTACCGTTCCACCGCGGGCCTTGGCCTGTCCTGGAGCCTGCTCGACTTCGGCCTGGCCTACTACGAGAACCAGCAGAAGGCCGACCAGATGCTGATGGCCGAGGAACGTCGGCGCAAGGTCGCCCAGAACGTGCTGCGCGACGTGCGCAACGCCTACTGGCGCGCACTCGCCGCCCAACGCCTGATTCCTCGCCTCAATGTACTGCTGGCGCGCACCGAGGTAGCGCTGGACGCCGCCCGTGAGGCCCAGCGCCAGGGATTGCTGCCACGCCAGGAGGTACTGGCCTACCAGCGCGCCCTGCTCGACTCCACCACCCTGCTGACCGCGCGCCGCCAGGATCTGGAGCTGGCCAAGACCGAACTGGCCGCACTGATGTCGCTGCCCCCCGGTACCCGCCTGATCCTGGCCGACGAACCGGAACCGGATCTTCCCCCGGACGTCAGCGATATCGAGCGCCTGGAACAGCTGGCGCTGCAGCACCGCCCGGAGATCATGGAGGAGTGGTACCGCAAGCGGGTCAACCAGAACGACCTGGAAGCCGCCAAGCTCAGGCTGTGGCCCAACGTCACAGTCAGCGCGGGCATCGAGTACGACTCCAACGACTACCTGTACAACAACGACTGGACCGAGACCGGCGTCAACGTGTCCCTGAACCTGTTGAAGCTGTTGTCCTATCCCGATCTGAACGAAGCCCAGGACACCCAGGGTGACGCCGACGACCTGCGCCGTACCGCCCTGTCCATGGCGGTACTGACCCAGGTTCGGGTGGGCGCCCTGCGCTACCACCTGGCCCGCGAGGAGCTCGAGTACAGCGACGAGAGCCTCGAGGTGGACGAGGACCTGCTGGCCTACGCCAAGGCCGCGGCCTCCTCTTCCATCGGCTCGGAGCTTGAGGTGATTCGCGCCGAGAGCCGCTATCTGCTGTCCCAGTACCAGCGCGAGGCGGCCTACTCCCGCGCCCAGGCCGCCTGGGGCCGGTTGTTCAACTCGGTTGGCCTGGACGTGCTGCCCGAGACCGTCGCCCAGCACGATGTACAGACCCTGGCCGGCGAGATCGAGCGGATCATGACCACCCACGAGCGCCAGGGCATCATTGCGCCTCACCCGGGCCAGCCACCGGCGCCAGCCGGCGGGCCCACCCTGGAGCCGCGTCGCCCGCAGCCTGGGACGGGCGCCGATAAGGGGGGAACCGATGCCGTCTAGTCGTCTTCGTACGCGCTCGGCCGGGATGCTCCTCGGCCTCGCCCTGCCCCTGCTCGGGCTTTCGGCGCTGGCATCGGCCCAGCAGTCGGCACCTCAATCGACACAGCAATCGATCCAGCAGCCGATACAGGAGAACCGGAGCGAGCTGACCATGCGCGCCCTGCTGGCCCCGCAGCAGGAGGCGACCCTGTCCAGCCGCATGGAAGGCACCCTGGACGAGCTGGCCGTGTCGCTGGGTGCTACGGTGGCCGAGGGCGATGTGCTGGCCCGCTTCGACTGCCGAATCGAGCAGGCCCGGGTCAACGTGGCCAATACCGAACTCGGCGTGGCCCGGCTCAACAGCCAGGCCAAGGACCGCCTGCGCCGCCTGGACGCGGTGGGCGATCTCGAGGTGGCGCTGGCCCGGGCGGAGGTCGACAAGGCCCAGAGCGCCTTGAACCTTGCCGCCGTCCAGCGCGATCGCTGTACCTTGAAGGCGCCCTTCGCCGGGCGCATCGCCGCGGTTCACGTCAAGCCGTTCCAGACCATGGCCGCCGGTACGCCGATCGTCGATCTGGTCGGTGATGGCCCTCTCAAGGTCCGGCTCAATGCCCCCTCGGCGCACCTGGCCGAACTCGGTGAAGGCCAGCCAGTCAGTCTTGACGTCAGCGAGACCGGCAAGCGCTACGCCGCCACGCTCAGCGCGGTGAGTGCCCGCATCGATGCGGTGGCCCAGACCGTCGAGCTCGAGGCACGCCTCGACCAGGCCCATGACGAGCTGATGCCCGGCATGACCGGGCGTGCCACCCTGGTGGCCGAATCGCCCACCACAGAGGACAGCGACGAAGGCACGCCATGAGCGCCAGCGAACACCCACGCCCGGCGTCGCTGGCGTCATTGAGCCTGGCCCTGCGAGATCGCGCGCTGGACGCCGACTCACGCACCACCCTGGCCTTCTCCATCGCCAACGACCCCTATCCGCTGCTGCGCTTTCGTCAGGCCCTGGTACTGGAGGGCCGTGCCCGGGGCGCGCTCAGGCTGCGCTGTGTCTCGGGGCTGGCCACGCCCACCGAGCGCACCCCCTTCGTCAACTGGGTGGAAAGGCTCAGCGCCTGGCTACTCGATCAACACGACGTCGATGGCCCCAGGCTGCTGCTGCGCGATCAACTGGAACTCCCCGATGACCTGGCCGAGGGCTGGGCCCAGTGGTGGCCAGAGGTGCTGTGGCTGGTGCCGCTGGGTCCCGGCGGCGCCGACGTCGACCGAAAGTCGACCACCGACCATGCCTGGGCGCTGTTTCTGCTCGAGCAGCCACCGCCCCAGGCGCTGCGCCAGCAGCTCGGTGGCCTGGCCGCCACCTGGCGCTACTGCTGGCAGGCCCTGGCGCCACGCCGACGCGCCTGGCAGCTACCGCGTCGTCGGCTCGGCTGGCTGTTATTGGTTGCAGTGATCGCCGCGATGTTCCTGCCGGTGAGCCAGTCGGCCCTGGCCCCGGCCGAGATCGTGTCGCTGGACAGCGCCGCCATCACCAGCCCGCTGGACGGTGTGGTGGCCGAGATGCTGGTGGAACCCAACTCACGCGTCGAGGCCGGCACCCCCCTGTTTCGCCTGGATCGTAGCGAACTCGAAGGCCGCGCCGAGGTACTCAGGCGTCAGCTCGAGGTGGCCAGCGCCGAGCTCGACGCCGCCGGCAACCTGGCCTTCGACGACCGCTCACGGCTCGCCGACATAAGTCGCCTGAGGCGCCAGCAGGCACAGCGCCTGGCCGAGCTGGAGGCACTGGAGGCGAGGCTCGAACGCACCCTGGTGACGGCTCCGACGACGGGAGTCGCGGTCTACAGCGACCCCGACGACTGGGAAGGACGCCCCGTCGCCACCGGCGAGCGCATCCTGCGCCTGGCCGACCCCGATCAGCCGGCGGTGGAGATCCAGCTGGCCGCCGCCGATGCCATCACCCTGGCACCCGGGGCCGAGGTCAAGGTGTTCCTCAGCGCCCGGCCGCTGGAACCGATCGGTGCGCGCCTCACCCAGACCAGCTACGAAGCCTCGACCGACGCAGATGGCGTCGCCGCCTATCGCCTGCTGGCCGAGCTTGCGCCGACCGAGGTGAAAGACAGCGCCGGACAGAGCCTCGACCAGGGGACCGATACCCAGACCGACTCGACAGCGAACCAGGTACGCCTGGGGCTGCACGGCACCGCCAAGGTCTACGGCGAAGAGGTCAGTCTCGGCTACTACCTGCTGCGCCGGCCGCTGTCGGCCCTGCGCGCCTGGACGGGGTGGTAGCCATGGCCTCAGCGACACCCGCACGCCATGGCCCGGGGGCTTCCCATAGTGCGGCTGCCTCACCCACGGAAGCCAACGCCAGTCCCTTTACCGCGACGATGGACCATCACACCGCCGGCGTCGATGAACGGGCGGATCGTCCGCCGCCACCGCTGCGCGAGGACCTGGTGCTGGTGGATGCAGGTCGTGATCGCCATGGCGAGCCCCAGTGGTCGATCCAGGACCCGGTGACCAATCGCTTCTACCGGATCGGCTGGCTCGAGTTCGAGTGTCTGGCGCGCTGGGGGGCGAGCCCCGCGCGGATTCGCGACGAGATCGCCGCCCAGACGCCGATGCAGCCGTCGCTCGAGCAGGTGCTGGAACTGGTCGACTTTCTCGAGCATCACCGTCTCTTGCGGGCCGGGCCCGACGCTACCGACCGATTGGCCCGCGAGGCCGCCACAGGCGCCGCCTGGCGCAAGCTGTCCTGGTGGCTGCATCACTATCTGTTCTTTCGCCTGCCGCTGGTGCGCCCGCAGCGCTTTCTTGGCGCCGTGGTGCGCGCCCTGCCCTGGCTGTTCAGCCGTGGCATGGTCACGGCGGTGCTGTTGCTCGGACTGCTCGGGCTGGTGCTGGTGGTGCGCCGCTGGGACCACTTTACCCACGCGGTGATGGACGCCTTCTCGATGTCGGGCATGCTCAGCTTCGCCTGTGCACTGGTGGTCGCCAAGGCCTGCCACGAGCTCGGCCATGCCCTGGTGGCGACCCGGCTGGGGGTAAAGGTGGCGCATATGGGGGTCGCCTTTATCGTGCTGTGGCCGATGCTCTACACCGACACCGGCGAGAGCTGGAAACTCAGGCGCAGCCGATCGCGGTTGGCGATCTCGTCGGCGGGCATGCTGGTGGAGCTTGGCCTGGCAGGCCTGGCGACCCTCGGCTGGGTGCTGACCGAGCCGGGCGCCGTCAACTCGGCACTTCTGTATCTGGCCACCACCAGCTGGGTGCTGAGCCTGGCGATCAACGCAAGTCCCTTCATGCGCTTCGACGGCTACTTCGTGCTGACCGATCTGCTCGACTTCCCCAACCTGCACGAGCGCGCCGGCGCCCAGGCCCGCGTGTGGCTGCGCCGGCGACTGCTGGGGCTCGACGAGGCCTGGCCGGAACCCTTCCCCCGTCACCAGCGACGTTCGCTGGTGCTGTTCGCCTTCGCCACCTGGCTGTATCGGCTGGTGCTGTTCCTCGGCATCGCCCTGGCCGTCTATCATCTGTTCTTCAAGGCGCTGGGCATCGTCCTGTTCGCCGTGGAAATTGCCTGGTTCATCCTGATGCCCGTCACCCGAGAACTGCAGCACTGGTGGTCCCATCGCCGCGCCGTCCCCGGGCGCTTTCGCCTGGCCTGGCTGTTGGCCCTCGGCACCCTGCTGTTGCTGGCCTGCCTGCCCCTGCAGACCCGCGTCAGCGGGCCTGGCGTGCTCCACGCCGAGCGCGAGCTGACCCTGTACTCGCCGTTTCCCGCACGCCTGGAGACCATCGCCGCCTCCGGGCGGGTCGAGCGAGAGGCGGCCCTGGTGCGGCTGAGCGAGCCGGATATCCGACGTCGCGAGCTGGCCCAGGAAAACGAGCTCGACCTGCTGGAGGCCGAACTCGCGGGGCTGCTCGACGCCGACGATGGGCGTAATCGCGACAGCGCTACCCTGGCGCTACACCGCGTCAGCGAAAGTGGACGCCAGGCCGCCCGGCGGGAGCAGCAGCGACTGGTCATCAACGCCCCCTTCGCCGGCGAATGGCAGCGCTTCGATCGACAACAGACGCCGGGGCAATGGGTCGCGACCCGAGAGCCGCTGGGCGTACTGGTGGACCCCTCGACCTGGGTCATCGATGCCTACGTGCCTCAGGACGAGGTCCACCGCCTGAGTCCTGGCGCTCGGGTGCGCTTTCTGGTGGAAGGGCACACCCGACCACTGGCCGGACACGTCACCAGCATCGGTGCCACCCGCGCCGAGCACCTGAGTCACACCCTGCTGGCGGCACGTCACGGCGGCCCGTTGTCCACCTACGAGGACCCGGAGGAGCGCGGCAAGTTGCGTCTTGAACGCGCGCTGATCGCGATCGAAGCCCGCCTGGACAGCCCCTGGACAGGCGGCAGGCAGGCCGCTGGCCAATTGCACATCGACGCCGAGCGTCAGAGCCTGGTCGGCCAGTTCACTACCTGGCTCGCTTCGGTGGTGATCCGCGAGAGTGGCTTCTAAGGAGGCTCGCCCCGCTCTGGACTTGCCTGCCCGCGAGCCCATCAGCGCTGCCACTGTGCCCTATTGTCGCTATGCCCCGTTGTCGCTGTGCCGCGTTGTCACTAAGGCGCATTGTCACTATGTTGCACATTCGCTAGCATCGTCACTGCATTCGCCAGGAGCAAGTCAGTGGCCGTCCCATCTCGCAGCAACAGCAAACGCCCCAGCGTGGCCGACTACCTGGCCGAGGCCATCTTCGGCGGACGCTATCGCCCCGGCGACTTCGTGCCCAAGGAGGTCGACCTGGCCGAACAGTTTGCGCTGAACCGTTCGGCGGTCAGGAGCGACCTGCGCCAGCTGGTGGACGTGGGCATCATCGAACGCATTTCCGGCCACGGCTCCAAGGTGCGCGAGGTCGAGGCCTGGAACATCCTCGACCCGTCGGTCACCGACTGGATGACCCGCTACGCGGCTCCCAATCCCGAGATCCAGCGCGAGATCCTGAGCTTCCGCCTCGACGTCGAGCCCTACGTGGCGATGACCGCAGCCCGCCGCGCGACGGCCCGCGATCTGGTCGCCATCGAGGAGGCCTTCGAGGGCATGGAAAGCGCCATGAACGCCGCCGAGGGCGACGCCAAGCGCTTGCACAGCGATCACGACATCGCCTTCCATGTGGCCATCTTCAAGGCCACCCGCAATATCGTCTGGTCCCAGCTCTCGCATATCCTGCGCCCCTCGATCTACCTGCTGATCGAGACCTCCAACGAAAGCGCCAGCGACCCCGAGGACAGCCTCGAGCGTCACCGCGAGCTGATGGAGGCGATACGCACGCGGCGTCCCCAGGACGCCTTTCGCGCCGCCCAGGCGGTGCTCGCCGGTACCGCCGATGCCCTGGGCATCAAGCCCGGCGACTCGGTGCTCGGCAGCGACCTGGAGTTGCCTCCTACCGGCTAGTCAAGGCCCTGTGGGAGCCGCCATGCTATGCTGGCGGCCTGGCGCAGCCCACGCACCCGCCAGCCCCGTCCCCCTCGCCTAGCCCGTCAAAAAGGATCTTTGACATGGCCTCCGTGTATGATTTCAAGCCTCGTTTTCAAGCCCTGCTGCGTCCCTTGGTGGGCCGCCTTCACCAGCGTGGCGTCAGCGCCAATCAGGTCACCCTATTGGCCGCCGTGCTGTCACTGCTGGTGGCGGCAGTGGTTGGCCTCAACGTGCAGACGCAGCTCTGGTTCGTACTGATCGCACTGTGGCTCCCCCTACGCATGGCGCTCAACGCCATCGACGGCATGCTCGCCCGTGAACACGGCCAGCAGACGGCCCTGGGCGGCTACCTCAACGAGCTGTGCGACGTGGTCTCGGACGCCGCCCTGTTCGTCCCCTTCGCGCTGCTGCCCGATACAGGCCCCGGCGCCGTCCTTATCGCCATGGTGCTGGCGATCATCGTCGAGTACGCCGGCGTCATGGGCCCCCTTGTCGGGGCGACCCGACGCTACGACGGCCCCATGGGCAAGAGCGATCGCGCCCTGGTCATCGGCATACTCGCCCTGGTGGTGGCGGTGGGCCTGGCGGCAGGCTGGTTTATCGCAGCGGTATTCTGGCTGATGGCGGTGCTGATGCTGGTCTCGCTGTACCATCGCGTCCAGCGTGGCATCGCCGAGGCCACTGGAGACGACAAGACCCCGGCGCCTTGATCTCGCCGGGGTCCCACCATCAGCAGGCGTGGCACCTAAGATGCAGGACGACAGCCCCGTTCACCATGGGCAACCCGCCTGCTGCCCAACCCGAACGCATGGGTTACTCGTAGGCCATCTGCTCAAGCTCCCGTCCACGGGTCTCCTTGACCCACTTCATCACGAACACCACCGAGCAGGCCGCGAAGAAGGCGTAGACACCGTAGGCCCCGGCAAGGCCGATTCCCGCCAGCATGATCGGGAAGGTCATGGTGATGGCGAAGTTGGCCAGCCACTGGAACAGCCCCGAGACCGCCAGTCCCGAACCGCGCACCTGGTTGGGGAACATCTCACCGAGCATCACCCACATCACCGGCCCCCAGGACACATTGAAGAACAGCACATAGGCGTTGGCCGCCAGCAGCGCCAGCACCCCCATGTCACCGGCCAAGGCCAGCTTTCCGTCGACCATGCTGGCGGTGGAGAAGGCGTAGGCCAACAGGCACAGGGTCAGCGCCATACCCACTGAACCTGCCCACAAGAGCGGCTTGCGACCGATGCGGTCGATCAGCGCGATGGCGATCAGACAGGCGCCGATCGACACCGCACCGCTGATCACGTTGATCAGCAGGGCATCACCCTCGGAGAAGCCCACCGCCTGCCACAGCACCGCACCGTAGTAGAACACCACGTTGATCCCGACCAGCTGCTGGAACACCGCCAGCCCGATACCGACCCAGACGATGCCGTGCACCTTGCCACTGGTGGCGTTGATCAGGTCCCTGAGGCTCGGCACATGGTCGGCGTTCAGCGACGCCTTGATCTCGGCGACCTTGGCCTGCCCCGCCTGCTCGCCGAGCAGGGTGACCAGCACCCGTGTCGCCTTGTCGTCGCGTCCGCGACTGATCAAGAAACGCGGGCTCTCCGGGATACCCAGCAGTGCCAGCAGAAAGATCGCCGCCGGCAGCATCTCGATCCAGAACATCCAGCGCCAGGCGTCGAAGCCGAACCACAGACTGGCGGTGGAGGCGCCGGCGATCTTGGCCAGCACATAGTTGCTGACGAAGGCGATAAACAGCCCCGAGATGATCGCCACCTGCTGGATCGTGGCCAGCCGTCCGCGCCGCTCGGCCGGCGCCACCTCGCTGATGTAGGCCGGCGTCATCACGCTGGCCGCGCCCACCGCCATGCCGCCGAGCACCCGGTAGATCACGAACTCCAGCGAGCCGGTCGCCACCCCGGAGCCCCAGGCGCTGACCAGAAAGAACACCGCCGACACGATCAGCAGCGCACGACGGCCGTAGCGATCGGCCAGGCGGCCGGCGAAGAAGGCACCGATGGCGCAGCCCAGCAGCATCGAGGCCACGTTGAAGCCGGTGCCGACGCTGTCGGAGTCGAAGGCCGTCTGCAGACCATCGACGGTGCCGTTGATCACGCCGCTGTCAAAGCCGAACAGAAAACCGCCGATGGCGGCGATACAGCAGATGGCGAACACATAGCGTTGTCGCTTTAGCGAGGCGGCGTCCGCCGGTGAGGATACGATAGGCATGCTGAACTCCTTGTTGTTGTGATATCGCGATGGAAAAAAGCTGGGTCACAGCCAGCCGGCGTCCACCCAGTGGTTGTGCGCGGTACAGCCGCTGGCCGCGTCGGAGGCGAGAAACACCACCATCGCCGCGACGTGATGAGGCTCGAGGCGCACCTTAAGCTTCTGTTCGGCGACGATCTGGGCCTCCTGTTCGGCGCTGTACCAGCGGGACTGGCGTGGAGTCTTGATGTTGCCGGGGATCACGCAGTTGACCCGGATGCCCTGTTCACCCAGTTCCTGGGCCAGCGCCCGGGTCAGCCCCTCGATACCGGCCTTGGCCGTCTCGTAGAGCGCCAGGCCTGCCTGGCCCAAGTGCCAGCTGATCGAACCGAGGTTGATCACCGCACCGCCGCCACGCCTGGCCATGCCCGGCGCCACCGCCTGGGTGGCGAACACCAGGTGGCGGAGGTTCACGGCGATGCGTTCGTCGAAATAGGCCGGGGTGATGTCCGCCAGACGATGGCGATCGTCATTGGCCGCGTTGTTGACCAGCACATCGACATCACCGATCGCGCTCAGCACCTCGTCGAGACGCGCTAGATCGGTCAGGTCACAGTGATGGAATTGCAGCCGATCGCTGCCGGCACCCTGCTCGGTCAGACGCGCTACCAGCGCCTGGGATGGCGCCTCGGCGAGGTCGAGAAAGTGCACTTCGGCGCCCTGCTCGACAAACGCCTCCACCAGCCCCTCTCCGATTCCCGAGCCGCCACCGGTGATGACCACCCGCCTGTCCGCAAGGCCTGGATAAAGCGCCACCGGCGCTCGAGATTCCTTCGTCATGTCAGCGTGACTCCCGTTGCTGTTGTAGGGGTTGTACCTAAGCCATCCAGGACTTGCCTGGAAGCGCCTGCGCTCGTCGACGTATCGGCTTGGCCTGTTGGAGGCGGCGCGCGTCACCGCTTTCGCCTTTCGATCGGCGAAGTCTTTCGATTGGCGAAGTCTTTCGATTGGCGAAGCCTTTCGTCTGGCGAGATCCGTTCGTTCGACGAGAGATGTTTTTTACTTCTCTTTACTAATATCTCGTTAGTAATTAGTCCTAACTAAGTGCACAGTCTTGTCGAGTCGGACGCCATGTGCCATTGCACTTATGTCGAACAGAAGCCTCCCAGCGGAAAGGTGCTTGATGGCGCCCGGTGCTCTTCTGAAATCCAGTGCTCTTCTGAAAAGCGGCACAGGCGTCGCACGGATTCACTCAGGATCCTTGTTCGGCCGATGTAGCCGGGAGATGCAGTCGGGCGATGCAGTCGGGCGCTGCAGTCGGGCGCTACTGTACGGCGCTAGGCGCTGTCCGAAAAGTCGACGAGCGAAGGTTAGACAAGGCAAAAATCGGTGAGAAAGCGCAGTTTACGGGGTGTAAATGAGCATTTTGATCCGATTTTTAACGCCGTATTACCGAGCGCAGGCACTTTTCAGACAAGCCCTAAAGTCCGGCGCTGCGGCCCGTCGCCCGCCTTGATACACTCGACGCGACCTTCCCCATCCCTGACAGGGTCGGAGACTTTCGTTCATGACCGCCTCTTCCACCGCCGGCGACCTCGGTGCGCTCAAGTCACGCAACCGCGCCTCTCTGCTGGAGTGGCTGCGCCGCCAACCCGGGCTGACCCGTGCCGAGCTTGCCCAGCGCACCGCCCTGACCAAGGTAACCGTCGGCGCCGCCGTACAGACGCTGCTGGACCAGGGCTGGCTGGTCGAAGGCGATCTGCTGCGTGGGGGTAGCGGCCGCCCCGGACGGGCGCTGTCCCTCAATCCCGACAGCCATGCCATCCTGGGCATCGAGATCGGGGTCCATGGCCTGCACGTGCTGGCCATCAACTTTCATGGCCAGATCCTGGCCCAGCGACACCAGGCCGCGGTGCCGACCCGGCCAGACGATACCCTGGATCAGATCGTGCCCATGGTGCGCGAGCTTATCCGGACGGCGCTTTCACACAGGACACTGCTCGGTGTGGGACTGGCGGTGCCGGGGCCGACGTCGCCGGAGCAGTCGCGGCTTAGCCTGGCGCCCAACCTGGGCTGGCGAGACGTCCCGCTGCTCGAGATGCTCAGGCAGCGCCTGCCGGAACTCGACGATGATTCGAGACGATTCTGGTGCATGGACAACGAGGCCAAGGCAGCGGCCTTTGGCGAGCTCTATTGCAGCCCGTCCAGCGGCCAGGAGGCCGCGACGCCGTCGTCACTGTTGTACGTCAGCGCGGCTACCGGGATCGGCAGCGGGCTGGTAGTGCAAGGCACGCCGCCCCGGGTGATTCGCGGCGTGCATGGGCTGGCCGGCGAGATCGGCCACACACTCCTGGCGCCGGGGGGCAAGCCGTGTCACTGCGGCAACCACGGCTGCGCCGAGACCCTGGTCAGTGGCTGGGCCCTGCGTGATGCCCTGGGTATCGAGGCCGGCGCCTCCTTGAGCGAAGGCATCAAGCATCACCGCGACCCCGACCTGGTGGCCGAGACCCTCAACCAGGCAGGGGAAGCCCTGGGCCTGCTGCTGCTCAATCTCCACCTCACCCTGAATCCAGAGCGCATCGTCATCGGTGGCTCGCTGGTGAAGCTGGGCGCACTGCTGCTGGACCCGGCGCTTGCGTTCTTCACTCGTCATCAGAACCATCTGCTGCCACAGGCGCCGCCGATTCCGGTGCGCATCCTCGACGACAGCCTCGCGACCGCCGCCCGCGGCGCTGCCGCCCAGGTACTGTGCCAGCTGCTGGCTCGCCACGACGAATTCGCCACTGACGAATAACCCGCTGTTTCTGAAAGGTTCAGCTCACACCAATTGAGCGACGACGTCGTGGGTCATCGAGAGATCGACGCGAAGTGTCGTGTTCACGCGCTGCCATCATCGTCGACGAAGGCCTCGGTGGCCTGACGATGCCCCAGCATCAGGGCGTCGGCCACCTGCTGCAGCGGCGTGATGTCCATATCGCTGTGGCCAGTCTCGAGCAAGCTGTGGAAGTGCGCGTAGACGCCCTGGTATTCGCGCTCCGGCTCATCGATCAGCGTCTTTCCATCGACGATCAGGCGGGCGCCCCCCGCCTCCAGGGTCAAGCTTCCCCCATCGGTGACGAAGGTCATCTCCCAGCACGGCGGGTCCTCGTGACGGAAGTCGAAGTCACCGCTCAGCAGGACGCCATCGGCGGTACGCCATTCAAGCGTCGCCGCGATGGGTGTCTGGGCGTTGGCGGGCACCACCAGATTGGCCCGCTTCAAGAAGAACGGATCGGGCAGCAGTGCGGTAACGATGGACAGGGCGTTGATGCCCGGATCGAACACCCCCATGCCGCCGGCTTCCCACAGCCAGGCCTGGCCTGGATGCCACACCCGCACGTCCTCGTGCCAGCGAATATCGACGCCCTCGACCCGGCGTCCAGCGAGCCAGTCAGCGGCCGCGGCGATGCCCGGGGCAAAGCGCGAGTGCCAGGCGGCGAACAGCGTAAGTCCCGCCTTTTCGGCCTGTGCCTTGAGGTCCTGCACCTCGGCCAGGGTGGCACCCGGCGGCTTTTCCAGCAGCACCGCCTTGCCACGGGCCAGCGCATGACTGGCGAGCCTGTGGCGCAGATGGGCAGGGGTGCAGATCGCCACGGCGTCGATATCCGGCGCGGCGTCGAGCATCTCCTCGAGACTGGCGTAGGACGCCACGCCCTCCAGGCGCGAATGAGGGTCCGCCGACGCCACCAGCTCAAGTCCTTCGGTGGCACGGATGGCGTCCACATGCTGGTCTCGGACGATCTTGCCGGCGCCGGCCACGCCCAGTCGAAACGGCTTCGCTTTCATCTGCTCCATCTCTCCCCTCTCCTCCAACTTTTCCCCTCATCCATCTCTTCCATCTCCATCAGCGCCCCCGTCTTCTTTCCTGCCTCTCTTGGCTCTCTTTCCTCTCTTTCCTCTCCCCCCTCTCTTGCCTTCCTCCCGTCGACGCACGCCACCGTCAGGCGGGCCGACGAAAGGCCGCCAGCTTATCGCAAGAACAAGGGCAAGAGCAGGTGCCAGGGCCAGGGCCAGGGCCAGGGCCAGGCCAGACGGTCTGCCGCCGGACCAGGGATTTCAGCCACCCAGGAGGCCGGGGCGGTGGGCGCCGGAGCTTGACCACTGCTTGAACGCCGAGGCCACTTCTTCGGCCAGGGCGTCGACCGCAGCGGTTGCCCCTGGTGTTCGCAACAGCACCAGTTGATAGTGCCCCAGGGGCGGCAGCCCTTCGGGCTCTGCCAGGGTGACCAGTGGCGGCTCCACCAGGCTGCGAGGCAAGGCGGACACCGCCAGGTCGGCGTCGAGTATCGCCAGATGGCCGGCGCAGTTCTCGCTGACGTAGGCGATGCGATAGTCGACATTGGCCCCATCCAGCGCCGACAGGGCAAGCTTTCGCCAGGCACAGCCGGCGTTGGCCACCGCCAGCGGCAGCGGTCGCCGCTGGTGCGCCGCCCCTCCTCCGCGTCCGACCCATGCCAGCGCTTCCCGGTGGACCACCTCACCCCGGGCGCCAGCCAGGCCTTGCGTGCCGGCGGTGATCAGCGCCACGTCGACCTCGCCAGCGTCCAGCCGCGCCACCAGATCCTCGCTCGGTGCCACGGTCACGTCCACCTGGACCTCGGGAAAGCTCCGCGCAAACCGCGAAAGCACCCACGGCAGTACCCGGGTCCCGACGTCGTCAGAGGTGCCCAGGCGAACGCCGCCCTGCAGCGGCGCCTGCAGAAACTGGGAGACCGTCTCGTGGTTGAGCTGCAACAGACGCCGGGCATAGCCCAAAAGCTTTTCGCCCTCGGGCGTCGGCACCACTCGACGCGCATGGCGCAGCAGCAGCCGCTGTTCGAGAGTCGCCTCGAGGGTCTTGACCTGCATGCTCAGGGCAGAGGGTGTGCGATGCACCTGTTTTGCCGCACGGGAAAAGCTGCCATGTTCCACGATGGCAACGAAGTTGCGGACGATGTCGAGATCCAGCAGCGGCAACGGACGTGCGCTCAAATGGTCGCTGTGCATGTCACTACTATTTTCAATTTATCTGAAAATAAAGTGTAGAGACTTTCGCTGGAATGAACCAGAGAGGACGACCATGCTGGCAGACATCCCGATACTGATCGGGAAAGGACGCAAGGAGGTGCGCCATGCGCTTCCTGCGAGCGCGAACAGCGACGACGTCTCACCGCCTGCCCGCGCGCCAACGTTGCGAACTGGCCACCCCGTGCAGACGGTGGTTGAACCACACTCTGGAGGTAGACCATGCGCCCTTTTGATCCTCCCCTGCACCAGCATGATCGCAGACGCAGACGTTCGACTCGGCTACCCGAGATCGTGCTGCCATGCTCTCCGCCGCTGGGCTTGATCTCGACCCTGGAGCGCTGGGTCAGGCGAGCCTTGCGCCGGCATGACGAACGAACCTGATCCGACACCCTGCCCGTCAACTTGCCCGGGCACCCACCGACAAAACAGCCCGCCCCCGTCAACGACGGGGGCGGGCTGGCTGGGGGGATCAGCACGGGTTGACGTGCGTCGTTCAGTGATTGTCCCTGGGCGGACTCTGGCGCGCCACGTCACGGTAGGCGTCGGCGCCGCGCAGGGTCATGCCGCGATCCAGTGGTTCGATCAGGGTGCGCTGGATCTCCTGCCACGGCGTCTGGTGGGCCGGATAGGGATAGCCGCCCTGGGCGTCGAGACGCTGTCGACGCTGGGTGATTTCGTCATCGTCCACCAGCAGGCGGACCTCGCAGCGTCCCAGATCCACGCGTAGTCGATCGCCGGTCTGGACCAGCGCCAGCGGCCCGCCGGTGGCGGCTTCCGGCGAGGCGTTGAGGATCGAGGGCGACCCCGACGTCCCCGACTGGCGTCCGTCGCCCAGACACGGCAGCGACTCGATCCCCTGGCGAATCAGCGCCTCCGGCGGTTGCATGTTGACCACCTCGGCACCGCCAGGGTGGCCCACCGGCCCCGCCCCTCGCATGATCAGGATGGTGCTGGCGTCGATGCCGAGTTCGGGATCGTCGATGCGGGCGTGGTAGTCCTCGGAGCCGTCGAACACCACCACCCGGCCCTCGAAGGCCTCCGGGTCGTCGGGGTTCTCGAGAAAACGCCGGCGGAAGTCCGGTGAGATCACGCTGGTCTTCATCAGCGCCGAGTCGAACAGGTTGCCCTTGAGGTTCAGGAAGCCGGCGTGTTCGACCAGCGGATTGTCGAAGCGTCGAATGACCTCCTCGTCCAGGGTCTCGCGGCCCGCGATGCTGTCGGCCAGGCGACGACCGTCGACGCCGGTGACGTCGCCGTGCAGCAGTCCGCGCTCGAGCAGCTCGTGCTGTACCGCCGGCACCCCGCCGGCACGATGGAACTCCTCGCCCAGATAGGCACCGGCCGGCATCACGTTGGCCAGCAGCGGAATCCGGTGGCCCAGCCGCTGCCAGTCGTCGTTGTCGAGCGCAACGCCTGCATGGCGGGCGATGGCGTTGACGTGAATCGGCGCATTGGACGATCCACCCAGCGCCGAACACACCACCACCGCGTTCTCGAACGCCTCGCGCGTCAGGATGTCGAGCGGACGCAGGTCCTGCCACACCATCTCGACCGCGCGCTCGCCGGTGTCGTAGGCGACCATCGCGCGTTCCTTGTAGGGCCCGGGAATCATCGCCGACCCCGGCAGGCTCATGCCCAGCGCCTCGGCCATGGAATTCATGGTGGAGGCGGTGCCCATGGTGTTGCAGTGGCCCACCGAAGGCGCCGAGTCGCTGGCCCGGGCAAGAAACTCGGCGTAGTCGATGTCGCCGGCGGCCAGACGCTTTCTCAGCTCCCAGATGATGGTGCCGGAGCCGACCCGCTCGTTGCCCCGCCAGCCGTTGAGCATGGGGCCGCCGGACAGCACGATGGCCGGAATGTTGACCGTCGCCGCCGCCATCAAACAGGCCGGGGTGGTCTTGTCACAGCCGGTGGTCAGCACCACGCCGTCCAGCGGGTAGCCGTGCAGCACTTCCACCAGGCCCAGGTAGGCCAGGTTGCGGTCCAGTGCTGCGGTGGGCCGGCGCACGTTCTCGTGGATCGGATGCAGGGGGAACTCGAAGGGCACCCCGCCGGCGGCGCGAATGCCATCCTTGACCCGCTTGACCAGCTCGATGTGGTGACGATTGCAGGGGGTCAGGTCGGAACCGGACTGGGCGATGCCGATGATCGGCTTGCCCGAGGTCAGCTCATCGAGGGTCACCCCGTAGTTGAGGTAGCGCTCGATGCACAGCGCGGTGGTGCCCGGGTGGTCGGGGTTGTCGAACCACCAGCGGGAACGCAGCTGGTCGGGAGTAAGGCGGGGGCGCTGGGTCATGGTGTTCTCCTGCGGTTGCCGCCGGCATGCGAGCGGCAACGGTCTGCCATTGGGTGCGAAGGTCGGGGCGCTCAGTGGGAGTGTCGCGGAACGTCCGCGCCACGACAGCCCACCAGAAAGTCGAAGTCGCAGCCTTCATCGGCCTGCAGCACGTGCTCGATGTAGAGCTGACGGTAGCCACCGCTGGAGGCGATACGGCGCGACGCCTCGGTGGGATCGCTGGCGGACAGGCGCCGCTCGAGCTCGGCCTCGTCGACGTCCAGATGCAGGCGCCCGTCGTAGGCATCCAGCTCGATCCAGTCGCCGTTCTCTACCGCCGCCAGGGGACCGCCGGCCGCCGCCTCCGGCGCCACATGCAGGACCACGGTGCCATAGGCGGTACCACTCATGCGAGCGTCCGAGATCCGCACCATGTCGGTCACGCCCTGGGCCAGGAGCTTCGCCGGCAGGCCCATGTTGCCTACCTCGGCCATGCCGTGGTAGCCCTTGGGACCGCAGTGCTTCATCACCAGCACGCTGTCGGCATCGACCTCCAGATCCGGGTCATTGATCCGCGCCTTGTAGTCGTCGAAGTTCTCGAACACCACCGCGCGACCACGGTGACGCATCAGCTCGGGGCTGGCCGCCGAGGGCTTGAGCACCGCGCCCTTAGGCGCCAGGTTGCCGCGCAGCACGCACATGCCACCGTCGTCCACCAGCGGGTTGTCCAGCTCACGAATCACCTGATCGTTGTAGAGCGGCGCATCCTTGACGTTGTCCCACAGGGTCTGGCCGTTGACCGTCAGCGCCTCCTTGTGGGGCAGGCGGTCTGCCTCACCGAGGCGCCGCAGCACCGCCGGAAGCCCGCCGGCGTAGTAGAACTCCTCCATCAGAAAGCGCCCTGACGGCTGCAGGTCGACGATGGTCGGGGTGCCGCGCCCTACCCGGTTCCAGTCATCGAGCTCGAGCTCGACGCCCATGCGTCCGGCGATCGCCTTGAGGTGGATCACCGCATTGGTCGAGCCACCGATGGCGGCGTTGGTGCGAATGGCATTCTCGAAGGCCTCCCGGGTCAAGACCCGAGACAACCGCAGGTCCTCCTTGACCATGTCGACGATGCGATTGCCCGACAGGTGTGCCAGCACATAGCGGCGCGAGTCCACCGCAGGAATCGCCGCATTGTGGGGCAGTGAAACGCCCAGCGATTCCGCCATGCAGGCCATGGTGGAGGCCGTGCCCATGGTGTTGCAGGTGCCGGCGGAGCGTGACATGCCGGCCTCTGCGGCCATGAAGTCGTGGATCGAGATCTTGCCTGCCTTGACCTCCTCGGACAGCTGCCAGACCACGGTGCCGGAGCCGATATCCCGGCCCTTGTGCTTGCCGTTGAGCATCGGCCCGCCGGTGACCACGATGGCCGGGATGTCGCAACTGGCCGCCCCCATCAACAGCGCCGGAGTGGTCTTGTCGCAGCCGGTCAATAACACCACGCCGTCCAGCGGATTGCCGCGAATGGCCTCTTCCACGTCCATGCTCGCCAGGTTGCGGGTGAACATGGCGGTGGGACGCAGATTGGATTCGCCGTTGGAGAACACCGGGAACTCCACCGGGTAGCCGCCCGCCTCCAGCACGCCCTTCTTGACGTGCTCGGCCAGCTTGCGGAAGTGGGCGTTGCACGGCGTGAGCTCGGAGAAGGTGTTGCAGATACCGATGATCGGGCGGCCATCGAATTCGTGGTCAGGAATCCCCTGATTCTTCATCCAGCTGCGGTACATGAAGCCGTTCTTGTCCGCACTGCCGAACCACTCGGCGCTACGAAAGCGTGCCTTCTGGGGCACTTCGGTCGCCGCTTCGTCGCTTGCTGCCTCGACACCCACGCTTGGGGAATCCTGATCACTATCGGCCATTGCCTGGCTCCTTCAACTCTGTCACGGGGCGAGCGGCAACCGGTCTGCCTGCTGTCTCGGGCCAATCGCTGGCCTTTGACGTCATGGAGAATACCGACCCGCTCGTCGGGTCCTGGGCAAGCCTACGTCGCGGGCGCCACAAAGTACACACATACGAAAGTATATGTTGAACATACTCGCAACTCGGTCAAGACTTGCCGCCACACCAATAACGATCACGCTCTCATCAGGGAGATCGACCATGCGAGCTATCCCCAGGCTTTCCCGTCTTGCCGCCTCCATCGGTGCGGCATCCATCGCCATCACTGCTGCCGCCAGTGCCCAGGCCGCTGAATACGAGTGGACCTTCCAGGCCTCCGAGACCGCCGGCGAGCCGAGCTTCAAGATCAAGCAGGAGTGGGCCGAGCGCATCGAGACCATGACCGATGGCCGTGTGGCCATCGAGGTGTTGCCGATCAACTCGGTGGTAGGTCCCACCGAAACCCTGCAGGCGGTGAGTTCCGGCATCCTGCAGGGCCATATGACCGACCCCAGCTACTTCTCCGGCCAGAACCCGGCCTTCGGCATGCTCGGCAACCTGGTGGGCGCCTGGAACGACCCCTATGACTTCCTCGAGTTCATGAACAACGCCGGCGGCGAGGATCTCTACAACGAGCTGGTGGAGCCCTACGGCGCCCATCTGGTGGCGGCGGCGACCTTCCCGCTGGAGTCGATCCCGTCCACGGTGGCCATCGAGTCGCTGGAAGACTTCGAGGGACTCAAGATTCGTGCGCCCCAGGGCATGGTCTACAACATCTTCGAGCGCATCGGCGCCACGCCGGTCAACCTGCCCGGCTCCGAGGTCTACACCGGCCTTGAGAAGGGCGTGATCGACGCCGCCGACTCCACGGTGCTGTCGAACAACGACGCCCAGGGCCTCCACGCCTTTGCGCCCTACCCGCTGTACCCGGGCTTCCACTCCATGCCGATGATCGCGGTATCGGTGAACAAGGATATCTGGGACGGCCTGCCCGAAGACCTTCAGACCACCCTCGAGACCGCCTTCGACGCCATGGCCTACGACCTGATCGCCCGACTCAAGGCCCAGGACATCGAAGCGCTTGCCCGTCTCCAGGCGGACCCGGAGGTTCACCCGTTCGACCTGCCCGACGAAGAACGCAAGGCCTTCCGTCAGGCGGCTGAACAGGAATGGCAGGAGTGGGCCGGCAAGAACGAGATGACCCAGAAGGTCTACGACGCCGCCACCGGCTTCCTGACCGCCCGCGGCCAACTGTAAGCATCGCCAGCCGTCCTGCCCCCGATGGGGGCCCTGCCCCCCGGTCCAGCCTGCTGACACCGGGGGGCAGCTCCGTGACGACTTGCTGACCGCACCCGTGGTCGTGACCTTCAACCTGTTGACCAACGCCGCCAGCGGCCTGGAGCAACCATGACGCCTCCCTCCTCCCACAACACCCCCGCCGGATCGCCACATGACGGCGCCGGGCGGCCGCCTGATCCGTCACAAGAGCCTTCGCACGAGCCTTCGCATGATCCTTCACCCGAGCCTTCTCACGGCCCGAACCCCGACCCGTCGGCGGACAGGACGCCCGAGCGTGCCCCCGATGTGGTGCGCAGCCGGTTCGACCGTGGCGTGGTCCGGGTGGCCCAGTTCGCCGCCTGGCTGGTGTTTATCGCCATGGCCATCAGCGTCTATGAGGTGATCATGCGCTACGGCTTCGGCGCGCCCACCTCCTGGGTCCACGAGACCGTGGTCATGCTGGTGGCGGTCAGCTTCTGTCTCGGCGGCCCGGCCGCGCTGGCCTCCAACCGCCATATCCGGGTCAAGGTGCTCTATGACGCCGTGGGCCCGAGGTTCCGGCTGTGGCTCGACCGCTTCAATGACCTGGTCACCTTCGGCTTCTGCCTGGGCATGACCTACGCCGCCTGGGTGATGTTCTACGGCGCCTCCCACAACCCCCTCGGCGAGTGGCAGCTGGAGCGCTCCGGCACCTCCTGGAACCCGCCGTTCCCCGCCTTGGTCAAGGGCATGATCCTCGCCGCGGTGGCGATCATGTGCGTCCAGGCGCTGATTCACCTGATCCAGTCGATCAAGGGCAAGCCCGCCCCCGATGCACCCGAAGGAGGCGCTGACTGATGAGCATCGCAGACGGAACCCTGCTGCTGGTCGGCGCCATCTTCGCGCTGCTGGTCACCGGCCTGCCGCTGGCCTTTATCACCGGCCTGGTGGCGCTGGCCTTTACCTTCGGCTGGTTTGGCCCCAACGCCCTGCCGCTGGTGACCAGCCGGGTCTACGGCTTCGTCACCGAGTACTCGCTGGTGGCGGTGCCGATGTTCGTGCTGATGGCCTCGCTGCTCGACCGATCGGGCATCGCCAAGGATCTGTTCAACGCCATGCGGGTGTTCGCCGGGCGACTGCCTGGGGGCGTCGCCGTGCAGACCGTGGTGGTGGCGTTCTTCCTGGCCGCGCTGTCCGGCATCATCGGCGGCGAGATCGTGCTGCTCGGCATCCTGGCGCTGCCGCAGATGCTCCGCCTCGGCTACGACAAGCACCTGTCGATCGGCGTGGTCTGCGCCGGCGGGGCGCTCGGTACCATGATGCCGCCGTCCATCGTGCTGATCATCTACGGCCTGATCGCCAGCGTCTCCATCGCCGACCTGTTTACCGCGGCGATCACCCCGGCGGTGATCCTGATGCTGTCCTACATCGGTTATGTGCTGGTGCGCTGCCTGCGCAACCCCGCCATGGGCCCGCCGATGAGCGAGGAGGACCGCAACGCCGGCTTCGCCTCCAAGGGTGCCGCGCTGCGCTCGATCATCGTGCCGGCGCTGATCGCCTTCATGGTGCTGGGCTCGATCTACGGTGGCGTGGCCTCGGTCACCGAGGCGGCGGCCATGGGCGTGTTCGGCGTGCTGCTGGCGGTGCTGGCCCGGGGCGAGTTCTCGTTCTCGATGATGCACCAGAGCCTGTCCCAGACCCTGGTGACCTGCGGCATGATCATCTGGATCGGCATCGGTGCCGCCGCCCTGGTCGGGGTCTACAACCTGATGGGCGGCAACCGCTTCATCTCCGGCATGATCATGGATCTGGACGTCTCGCCCATCGTGATCATTCTGGTGATGATGGCGATCCTGATCGTGCTTGGCATGTTCCTCGACTGGATCGGGGTGGCCATGCTGACCCTGCCGATCTTCGTGCCGATCATCGTGCAGCTGGGCTACAGCCCGATCTGGTTCGGCATCCTGTTCGCGGTGAACATGCAGGTGTCCTTCCTGTCGCCGCCGTTCGGACCCGCGGCCTTCTACCTGAAGGGCGTGGCGCCACCGGAGATCAGCCTCAAGGACATCTTCGTCGCGGTGCTGCCCTTTATCGCCCTGCAGCTATGTGTACTCGCGGCGCTGCTGGTGTGGCCCGAGATGGCCATGTGGCTGGTGCAATGACGCGAATCGGCCCCTCTCCGGGACCAGGCGCCAGGCTAGACGCCAGCAAAGCCACCTTTCCATAACGTCAACCCATACCTTTGTATGTTGACCATACACCACCCCAGAGGCGTAAGATGCCTCTGGGGCCAACCGTGAACCGGGACAAGGCGCCCACGTCACGCAAGGATATTGCCATGCATCATGACACCCCCGAGACCCTTCGCATCATCCAGTGCCGCCACCAGGGCAGCGTCAGGGCCGCCCTGGTCGAAGGACCGGACCGTGTGCGACTGACCGACGCCGACACCTATACCCTGGCACGCCGTGCGCTGGCCGAGGGCAAGGGCCTGGCGACCACGGTCAAGGCAAGCCTCGGTGACGAGACCCTCGACTACGCCGATCTGGTCGCGAGCGGTCAGCTACTGCCGCCGCTGACCCATCCGGATCCCGCGCACTGCCTGGTCACCGGCACCGGCCTGACCCATCTGGGCAGCGCCGATACCCGCAGCGCCATGCACGCCGACTCGTCCGAAACCGACGACGCCCAGCTGACCGATTCCATGCGCATGTTCAGGCTCGGCGTCGAGGGCGGCAAGCCCGCCGAAGGCCAGGTGGGCGCCCAGCCCGAGTGGTTCTACAAGGGGGATGGCGACTGCGTGGTGGCCCCCGAGGCGCCGCTGCCCTGGCCATCCTTTGCCGAGGATGCAGGCGAAGAGCCGGAACTCGCCGGGCTCTACCTCATCGATGATCAGGGCCGCCCCCATCGGCTGGGCTTCGCCATCGGCAACGAATTCTCGGATCACATCACCGAACGCTACAACTACCTGTGGCTGGCCCACTCGAAGCTTCGCGCCTGCAGTTTCGGCCCCGAACTGCTGATCGGTGAACTACCCTCTCATCTGGAGGGTACTTCGCGTATCACCAGAGACGGCGAGACCCTGTGGGAGAAGCCGTTCTTGACCGGCGAGGACAACATGGCGCACAGCATCGCCAACCTGGAGCACCACCACTTCAAGTACCCAGGTTTCCGTCGGCCCGGTGACGTCCACGTCCATTTTTTCGGCACCGCCACCCTGAGCTTCGCCGACGGTGTCAGTGTCAAACCGGGCGAGCGCTACGAGATCGAGCTACCGGCCTTCGGGCGTCCACTGCGTAATCCGCTGGCGCCGCCCACCGAGGACGAAGAACAGACCAGCGTCACGCCGATGTAATCGACCGGAGACAGGCTTCGACTGTCCCGAACAATGACGACACGAGCATTGAACGCAGGTCGAGCCGGCGTTGACACTGGTACCAGACAGCAAACCGACAACCCCATCCCCGCAAGCGAAAAGGAGCCAACATGACTCTGGAAGGAAAGCAGCTGATCGGCAGCCAGGCCGTCGAGGCCAAGGGCGAGCCCATCCACGCCGTCAATCCGGCCACCGGTGAGACCCTCGAGCCTGGCTACAAGGCAGGTTCCAAGGCCGAGGTCGAGCGCGCCTGCGAACTGGCCTGGGCGGCCTTCGATAGCTACCGCGAGACTGGCCTCGAGGCCCGTGCGACCTTTCTCGAGACCATCGCCGACGAGATCGAGGCGCTCGGTGATGCCCTGATCGAGCGCGCCATGCAGGAGTCCGGCCTGCCCCAGGCACGTCTGCAGGGCGAGCGCGGCCGTACCTGCGGCCAGCTGCGCCTGTTCGCCTCGGTGGTGCGCGCCGGCGAATGGCTCGACGTGCGGCACGATCCGGCCCTGCCGGACCGTGAACCGATGCCGCGGGTCGACCTGCGCCAGCGCCATATCGCGCTGGGTCCGGTGGCGGTGTTCGGCGCCTCCAACTTCCCGCTGGCGTTCTCGGTGGCCGGTGGCGACACCGCCTCCGCCCTGGCCGCCGGCTGTCCGGTCGTGGTCAAGGCCCACTCGGCCCACCCCGGCACCTCGGAGCTGGTCGGCCGCGCGCTGCAGAAGGCGGTGGCCCGCTGTGAACTGCCGGAAGGCGTGTTCTCGCTGCTGTTCGGTTCCGGTCGCGAGGTCGGCCAGGGCCTGGTCAGCGACGCGCGGATCAAGGCGGTGGGCTTCACCGGCTCGCGCAGCGGTGGCACCGCCCTGATGAAGACCGCCCAGGCGCGTCCCGAGCCGATCCCGGTGTACGCCGAAATGAGCTCGATCAATCCGGTGTTCCTGCTGCCCGAGGCGCTCAAGGCCCGTGGCAAGGAGCTGGGCGAGGCCTTCGTCGGCTCGCTGACCATGGGGGCCGGTCAGTTCTGCACCAACCCGGGGCTGGTGATCGCGGTCAAGGGCGAGGCGCTCGACGGCTTCGTCGAGGCCGCCGCCGAAGCGGTCAAGGGTGCCGGCGCACAGACCATGCTGACGCCGGGCATCCACGACGCCTACACCCAGGGCGTCAACACCCTGGGTGGCAGCGACAAGGCCCGTGAAGTGGCGCGCGGCCCCCAGGGCGACGGCCCCAACCAGTGCCAGGCCGGCCTGTTCGTGGCCAAGGCCAGCGACTTCCTCAATGATGAGGCGCTGCAGGCCGAGGTGTTCGGTTCGACCTCGCTGGTGGTCGAGTGTGCTGACCTGGACGAGGTCAAGGCACTGGCCGAAGGGCTCGAGGGCCAGCTGACCGCGACCCTGCAGATGGACGACGGCGACATCGACTCGGCCCGTGGCCTGCTGCCGATCCTCGAGCGGCGTGCCGGTCGGGTGATGGCCAATGGCTGGCCCACCGGGGTCGAGGTGTGCCACGCCATGGTCCACGGTGGCCCCTATCCGGCCACCTCTGACTCGCGCACCACCTCGGTCGGCAGCGCCGCCATCCACCGCTTCCTGCGCCCGGTGTGCTATCAGAACCTGCCGGACGCCCTGCTGCCGCAGGCGCTCAAGGATGGCAACCCGCTGAACGTCAGCCGCCTGGTGGACGGCAAGCGCGAGGCGTAAACCGCCTGGCACACGTCTTCAACCAAGGGTCTTGAACCGACGTAGTTGAAGACATCGCTGAAAACATGGCTGAAGACATGGCTGAACACGTAGCTGAAGCCATGGTTGAAGCGAACGGACGGAGGCGCCGATCATCGGCGCCTCCTGTCTCGTCTTCTTGTTCTTGTCATTCTGCCCCGGTCTTTCTGCCCTGGTCTTTCTGGCCCCGTCTTTCTGTCATCGTCCTTCGGTCCGTATCGCCTGATAAAGACCTGCAGGGAACGATGGCCTTGGCTCATGATTCAACGACGGCTATTGGCACACTTACCCCCACATCACGTCGCTTATCAAGATTGCCTTGAAGACAGTCATCGAGACATCTACCCAGACACCTATCCAGACATCCTCCCGCTACCGTTCCCTCCTGCCTTTGCAATCACATCCGATCCATAATCGGTGACGTTTCACGCTTATTCGGCGAATATTCTGGTCATTATTGCCGGCATGAAACGCCCAACTTATTGGCCAATACATCCCCGAAACATCCTTTCACGCCCACGATCATTCCTGCCCACGATATTGCTCAGGGCGCATCCTCTTCTCCGACCAGGCTGGCGACAAATTCGGTCAGCAGTTCAGGCCAGGGCTCGCCCTTGCGCGTGAGCACGCCGTAGTAGCCCAGCGGCTCACCGATGGTCAGCGGCAGTACCGCGAAACGGCCTTGAGAGAAGGTGGTCTTGACCACCGAGCTTGGCAACAGCGACAGGGTATCGGTACTCGCCACCAGCTGAAGCGAAGCCTGGGTGGAGGTGGTCTCGATGACGTTGCGCGGCGAGGCGACGCCGGCCTCGGCCAGGGCCGCCTCGAACAACCCGCGCATGGGGCTCGCCATGGGGTGCAGCACCCAGGGCCAGCGCACCACCTCGGCCAACTCAGGCGCCCCCTGACACAACGGATGGTCGGGTCGCGCCACCACCGACACCGGCTCCTCCTTGAGCGGCAGAAAGTCAAACAGATGACGCTGGGACGGCTCGGTGTAGCGGCCGATGACGGCGTCGAGCAGCTTGTATTCGAGATCCACCAGCAGTCGATCGCTGGAGTTCTCGATCAACGAGATGGCGAGCCGCGGCCGGTGCGACTTCAACTCCGCCATGGCCCTTGGCAACATCACCGGGGCGGCACCGGGTACCGAGCCAAGCGCCAGCCGACCGTGGCCACCTTCGCGCAGTGAAGCCAGTTCTTCGACCAGCCGATCGGTGTCGTTGAGCAGACGCCGTGCATAGCGCAATACCGTCACACCGGCGTCGGTCGGTTCCATCCGCCCGGGCTCACGCAGAAACAGCGGTATTCCGAGAAATCCCTCGATGTCCTTGAGCATCTTGCTGGCCGCCGGCTGGCTGATGTTCAGCTGCCTTGCAGCCGCGTGCATGTTACGACTTTCGTCCAAGGCGACCAGCAATACCATATGCCTGATCCGCAGCCACGTCTTGGCGTGAATACCGCTGTCATGGGGCATGTAGCGCATCATCCCGATGATTGAAAAACACATGATAACCTGAGGTTATCAAATGGCCAAAAACTTGGATTGGCCGTTCTTTTAGCGCTCTGTTTAGACTGCCCTCACTGACAATAGAACGACGAGACAGCAGCAAGAGAGTAACGGGAGAGCAACCAGAGAGGCAGGCGCTTTCCGCAAGCAGCCAACCGCTGATCGACGCCCATGATGCTTTCCCTGGCCACTCGTCGGACAACCAACAATATTCACCACAAGGCCGCCAGCATGACCACCATCACTCGGGTCGACGCCCGCGATATCCGCTTCCCCACCTCACGCCAGCTCGATGGCTCCGATGCCATGAACGAGGCACCGGACTACTCGGCCACCTACGTCATCCTGCACACCGATCAGGAAGACGAGGGCCACGGTCTGAGTTTCACCATCGGCCGCGGCAATGATCTCTGCGTCGCTGCGGTCAATGCCCTGACACCCACCCTGGTGGGCCGCAAGCTCGAGGACATCACCGCGAACATGGGCACCTTCTGGCGCGAGCTGACCAGTGGCGATAGCCAGCTGCGCTGGCTGGGTCCGGAAAAGGGCGTGATGCACCTGGCCAGCGCCGCCCTGGTCAATGCTATCTGGGACCTGTGGGCCAAGCGTGAAGGCAAGCCGATCTGGAAGCTGCTTACCGACATGAGCCCGGAACAGCTGGTGCGCTGCCTGGACTTCCGCTTCGTCACCGACGCCATCACCCCCGAGGAGGCCATCGCCCTGCTGCGTCGCAAGGCCGGCACCAAGGGCGAGCGCGAGGCCGAGATGAAGGCCGAGGGCTACCCCGGCTATACCACCTCCGCAGGCTGGCTTGGCTATTCCGAGGAAAAGATGCGTCGACTGTGCCGCGAAGCCCTGGCCGAGGGCTGGCAGCACTTCAAGCAGAAGGTCGGTGGCGACATCGAGGAAGATCGCCGGCGCGCGGCGATCCTGCGCGAGGAGATCGGCGAACAACGCACCCTGATGATGGACGCCAACCAGATGTGGGATGTGGACGAGACCATCGTCAACATGCGCCGTCTGGCCGAGTTCAATCCTCACTGGATCGAGGAGCCCACCAGCCCCGACGACATCCTCGGTCACGCCGAGATCCGTCGTCGCCTCAGGGGCGGCCTGGAAGGTGGCATCGGCGTCGCCACCGGCGAGCACTGTCACAACCGGGTGATGTTCAAGCAGCTGCTGCAGGCAGGCGCCATCGACTTCTGTCAGCTCGACGCGGCGCGTCTGGGCGGGCTCAACGAGGTCATCATCGTGGTGCTGCTGGCGGCCAAGTACGGCGTGCCGATCTGCCCCCACGGCGGCGGCGTGGGCCTGTGCGAATACACCCAGCACATCTCCCTGTTCGACTACATCGCCGTCTCCGGTTCGCTGGAAGGTCGCCTGCTGGAGTACGTCGACCACCTGCACGAGCACTTTGTCGACCCGGTGCGTATCCGTCAGGGTCGCTACCTGGTGCCCGAGGCGCCGGGCTACAGCATCACCATGAAGCCCGAGTCCCTCGAGATGCATCGCTACCCCGAAGGCGCGGCCTGGCAAGACGCCTGAGCCGCTCCACCGGCCAGCGGCCCCGGGATGAAACGCTTCCCGGGGCCGCTGGCCAGCACGCCAAGCAAGGGCCAGAGCGCTACGCAATGGCCAGCACGCCACGCAAATTGGAGAGAAGCATGACAACAATCACAACGTCCGTCGCCCCCTTCACCCGTCGCCGCCTGGGCGCGGCCATCGCCGCCCTGACCATCGGCAGCCTGACGCTGGGTGGTGTTGCCACCGCCCAGGCCGCCAGCGAGATGCCGCCGATCCCCGAGGTCGACGGACCCGTGGCCGAAGGTGACGGCAACGACTACACCCTCAAGTTCAGCATCGGCACCACCCAGTCCGGCGCCCAGTACCGTGGCCTCGAGTACTTCGAGGACATCGTCGAGGCACGCAGTGACGGCCATATCCAGGTCGAGCTGTTCCACAGCGCACAGCTTGGCGATGACCTCCAGGCGGTCAGCGCGCTGCAGTCCGGCACCCTGGAGATGACCGCGCCGTCCACGTCGCCGCTGGTCAACATGTTCCCGGAGTTCGCGGTCTTCGACCTGCCGTTCCTGTTCCCCACTCCGGAAGTGGCCGACGAGGTGCTCGACGGCGAGATCGGTGATCGCATGCTGGAAACCGCCAGCACCAATGGCCTCAAGGCCCTCGGCTGGGCCGAGAACGGCTATCGCCAGCTGACCAACAGCCAGAACGCGGTGGCCTCGCCCGAGGATCTGGATGGCCTCAAGGTCAGGACCATGCAGAACCCGATCCACCTGGATATCTGGAAGACCCTGGGCGCCAACCCGACGCCGATGTCCTTCGCCGAGCTGTTCACCGCCCTCGAGCAGGGCGTGGTCGACGGCCAGGAGAACCCCTGGATCACCATTCAATCGTCCAAGTTCAACGAAGTGCAGGACTACGCCACCGAGTCCAACCACGTCTACACGCCCTTTATCACCCTGGTCTCCGAGCGCTTCTGGAGCCGTCTGCCCGAGGGTTATCAGGATCTGCTGTCCGACGCCGCCAAGCAGATGGGCGACTACCAGCGTGAAGTCAGCCGCACCCTCAACGACCAGATCAAGCAGGAGCTGATGGACGAGGGCATGAACATCACCGAGCTGACCCCGGAACAGGTGGCCACCTTCCAGCAGACCCTGTCGCCGGTCTATGACGAGTGGCGCGAGAAGATCGGCGGAGAGCTGATCGACGATATCCGCGCTGTTTCCCAGTAAGCCCTAGCCCGACCCCGCCGCTGTCGGCGGCGGGGTCGTCGTCACCACGGAGGTGACCCATGACCACCCTATCCTCCACTTCCACCCCGGGACTCCTGGGGTGGTTGATTACCACGCTGCGCATCGCCGTCGGATTGCTGGTGCTCGGCGTGGTGTTCTGCGTGACCGCCAACGTCTTCGGTCGCTTCGTGCTCAATACCTCCTACGCCTGGGCCGAGGAGCTGTCCCGGGTGCTGTTCATCTGGCTGGTACTGCTTGGCGCCGGGCTCGGCAGCCTCGAGAAGGAACACGTGGCGGTGACCTACTTCAAGGACCTGGCCCCGGCCGGGCTGCGCCGCGTGCTGGGACTGACCGCCGTGGCGGTGATCTACCTCGTCTGCATCTGCATCCTGCTCGGCTTCAAGGAGCTGATCTCCGGCTATACCAGCGCCACCCCCATGCTCGGCATCCCCAAGACCTGGCTCTATAGCGCCATGCCGGTGATGGCAGGGCTGACCCTGATCGCCAACACCCTGGCCCTGGTGGCCCTGCTCAGGAGGTCCGAACCATGATCCTGTGGAGCATCCTTATCGGGCTTGCCATCTGCATCGTCATTGGCATGCCGATCTCGTTTGGCCTCGGCGCCATCAGTCTGTTCATCTTCTTCTATTCCGACTATTCGCTATCGCCCATCGTCGCCCAGGCAGTCAACGGCCTGGACTCCTTTCCGCTGCTGGCCATTCCGCTGTTCATCCTGGTCGGCGAGGTGATGAGCGAAGGCGGCATCGCCACCCGCCTGGTCCGACTGGCCAGCGCCATGGTCGGCTTCGTCGCCGGCGGTCTGGGTCAGGTGGCGGTGATGACCTCGATGTTCTTCGGCGGCATCAGCGGCTCCGCCGTGGCCGACGCCTCGGCGGTCGGCAGCATGATGATCGAGCCGATGAAGCAGCATCGCTACAGCGCGCCCATGGCCACCGCCATCGTGGTCGCGGCCTCGGTGGTCGGCATCATCATCCCGCCGTCGATCCCGATGATCCTGTTCGGCGTGGTCACCAACACCTCGATCTCCCAGCTGTTCCTGGCCGGTATCGTGCCCGGCATCCTGATCACCCTGGGACTGGCGGCCACCACCTACGTGCAGTCACGCAAGAACGGCAAGGGCCAGGCCTTCTCCTTCCCGGAGCTCGCCAGTGCCCTCAAGGACGCCATCCTGGCGCTGCTGCTGCCGGTGATCATCGTCGGGGGCATCCTCACCGGGGTCTTCACCCCCACCGAGAGCGCCGCCATCGCGCTGGTGTATGCCTTTGCGGTGTCCTTCTTCGTCTATCGCAGCCTGTCGCTCAAGCGCTTCTTCGAGCTGTGCGTGAGCACCGGTCGACTGACAGGTGTGGTCATGCTGCTGCTGGCCTTCGCCAGCGTGCTGGCCTGGCTTCTGACCGCCAACATGATTCCCCAGCAACTGGTAGTGAGCCTGTCGGCCATCACCGAAAACAAGCTCCTGCTGCTGCTGATCCTGTCGGCCTTCCTGCTGGTGGTGGGCTTCTTCATGGACCTGACCCCGGCCATGGTGATCCTGGCACCGCTGATGACGCCGGTGGTGGTCAAGCTTGGCATCGACCCGGTGTACTTCGGCGTGCTGATGTCCTTCATCCTGGGAATCGGCCTGATCACCCCGCCGGTGGGCACCGTGCTCTATGTCGGCTGTGGCGTCGGCAAGGTCGGCATGGAAAGCCTGGTCAAGAGCCTGCTGCCCTTCTACTTCACCCTGGTGGCACTGCTGGTCGTGTTCCTGCTGTTCCCGGGAGTGGTGCTGTGGTTCCGATAACCCCGAACTTGAACAACCTGGGCGGCCCCTGGCCGCCCGCCGAGCGGAGAAGCCCCCGATGAGCGCCAACGACGACCTGCTGACCTTTCTGCGAGAGACCCTGGGCAGCACCGGCGTGCTGACAGACGACCTCGAGCGTTATCGGGTCGACTGGGCCGGCGCCCGCGGCGGTCTGCCGTTGGCGGTGGCTCGCCCGGCGAAGTCTGAGCAGGTGGCGCAGGTACTCGGCTACTGCCATCGCCACGATATTCCGGTGGTCCCCCAGGGCGGCGGCAGCGGTCTGGTCGAAGGCGCCCTGCCGGACAGCCAGACACCGGAGCTGGTCATCAGCCTGGAGCGGCTTAATAAAATTCGCTCCATCGATCCGATCAACTTCACCGTGAGCGTCGACGCCGGCTGCGTTCTGCAGACCATCAAGGACGCCGCCGAGGCCGTGGATTGCACCTTTCCGCTGGCCCTCGGCGCCCAGGGCAGCTGCCAGATCGGCGGCAATATCGCCACCAACGCCGGCGGCCTTAACGTGCTGCGCTACGGCATGATGCGCCAGCTGGTACTGGGTATCGAGGTAGCACTGCCGGACGGCCGTCTGCTCGACGACATGAAGGCACTGCACAAGAACAACACCGGCTACGACCTGAAGCAGCTGTTCATCGGTGCCGAGGGTACCCTGGGCATCGTCACCGGCGCGGTACTCAAGCTCTACCCCCGCCCCCAGGTGACACGCACGGCGCTGATCGGCTGCCCCGACGTGGCCTCGGTGCTGAAACTCTACGCCCAGGCAAGACGCAGCTGCTGCGACCTGCTGACCGCCTTCGAGCTGATTCCGCGGGCCTGCATGGAGCTTGCCCTGGAGGCCGATCCCTCACTGCCGGACCCGCTGGATGCACCCCACCCGGTGTACGTGCTGATGGAAGTCGCCGCCAGCGGGCCTGCCGATCTCGACAGCATGATCGAGTCGCTATTCGAGCGAGGACTCGAGGAAGGCCTGCTGGAGGATGGTGTGCTGGCCACAAGCGATACCCAGGCGGCCCAGCTATGGCAGCTGCGCGAGGCCATGCTGGAAGGCCAGCAGCGCCGCGGCGAGCACCTGCGTACCGACGTCTCGCTGCCGATCTCCCAGCTTACCGCCTTCCATGACCAGGCGGAGGCGGCGATCACCGAGGCCTCGCCAGACTCTCAGGTCATCGCCTACGGCCACGTCGGCGATGGCAACCTGCACTTCAATATCCTGCCGCCGGCGCATCTGGACGACGACGACAAGCGCAGTCTGCTGCATGAGCTGGAAGAGCAGCTGTTTGCCATTGTCGCCGAGTTCGACGGCAGCATCAGCGCCGAGCACGGCATCGGTCGCGTCAAGCAGCCCTACTTCCTCGAAAGCCTGTCGGCGCCGGAGCACGACATCATGCGTGGCCTGAAGCGCCTGCTGGACCCCCGCGGCCTGATGAGCCCCGGGCGTATCCTGCCGAGAATGCAGCGCTGAGCCATCGACTTCCCCTTTTCAACAGATAGAGGTCCTAACATGAGTCCCCGCCTTACCGCCCGCGACATCCTGCCCGACGACGCCGACCGTGCCCTGCTGGTCGGCCGAGTGTGGCGCGACGACCAGCAAGGCCCCGTCCTGGTAACCGTTCGCGATGGCCAGCTTATCGACCTGTCGGCCACCATCAATGTCATGGCCGACCTGCTCGAACGCGACGACGCCGCCGAGCTTATCGCCAACGCCGAGGGCGAGTCCCTGGGTAGCCTGGACAGCCTGCTGGAAAATTCCTGCCAGACACCCCAGCGCGCCCCGCACCTGCTCGCGCCCTGCGACGTCCAGGCGATCAAGGCCTGTGGAGTGACCTTCGCGGTCAGCCTGCTGGAACGCGTCATCGAGGAGCAGGCCGGTGGCGACGCCGCCCGCGCCGGCGAGCTGCGCGAGGAACTCAAGCGCGTGATCGGCGGTGACCTGTCGAAGATCCGCCCCGGCTCCGACGAGGCCATGGCGCTCAAGGCCGAGCTTCAGTCCCGTGGCGCCTGGTCCCAGTACATGGAGGTCGGCATCGGTCCCGACGCCGAGGTCTTCACCAAGTCGCAGCCGCTGTCCGCGGTGGGCCAGGGCGCGGCGGTGGGGCTGCACCCGTCATCGCGCTGGAACAACCCCGAGCCCGAGATCGTGCTGGCGGTGGATGCACAAGGCAACGCCCGCGGCGCGACGCTGGGCAATGACGTCAATCTGCGCGATGTCGAAGGACGCAGTGCCCTGCTGCTTGGCAAGGCCAAGGATAACAACGCCTCCTGTGCCATCGGGCCCTTCATTCGCCTGTTCGATGACCACTTCTCGATCGACGACGTGCGCTCGGCCATGGTCAGCCTGCGCATCGAAGGCAACGACGACGACTTCCTGCTCGAGGACCAGAGCGACATGCGCGAGATCAGTCGCGACCCGCTGGACCTGGTGGGCCAGACCATCGGCGCGCATCACCAGTACCCCGATGGCTTCATGCTGTTCCTCGGCACCATGTTCTCGCCGATTCAGGACCGCGACGGGCCCGGCCAGGGCTTTACCCATCACCTGGGTGATGTGGTCACCATCTCGACGCCTAGCCTGGGCGCTCTGGTCAATCGCGTCGAACGCTCCGACCAGCTGCCCCCCTGGACCTACGGTATCCGCGCCTGGCTCGCCCACCAGCGCGGCTGACACCACGCAAGACCCGCACGAACCGACATCTCCCTTCTGCCTCGCCCTCGGCGAGGCTTTTTTGTTTCAGGCCGCCAACTGTGCCATTACGCGCTGCTACTCAAGCATTCGCGCATGCGGTATGCGAGTTCCCGCGCCGGACATGGCGAGTGACATGGGCCTGACATATACCTTCAAGACCCCTCCCGCCGATGTCAGTCAGTGAATCGACATATGACGGTTGTTCTTGCGCAAGGCGCGTTACATCGCGAATGCAAGGTCAGGAACAACGCAAGGTCAGGAACAAGACCGGCAACGTCATCGCTGCAATCGCGCGAGCGAGGGGACCAAGGAACATCGACCATCATCAGACAAGGGCCTCAAGGCCCGGATAAAGGACAGGGAGCAAGCCAAAGGCCACCCAAGAAGCCTGCGCCGCCCTTGCCGTGACTCGTCGCCGTCAGCGCAGCACCCGTGGATGGATGCGTCCAGGTGCGCCTCGGTGACCAAGGAGGACAGACCATGCTCAGGATTTCCCGTCTCACCGCCATCGCCGCCGCCATGGGCGCCAGCCTGATCGCCTTTGACGCGGTCGCCGAGACCTACTTCGAGATCACCGACGGGGAGCTCACGCGCCCCACCGGCTTCCGCGAATGGGTGTTCGTCGGCACCCCGCTCACGCCCAATGACATGAACAACGGCAAGGCGCCGTTCCCCGAGTTCCACGCCGTCTACATCGATCCGGAAAGCTGGGACCACTGGAAGGAAACCGGTGAATTCCGCGATGGCGCCATCATGATCAAGGAGCTGATCAGCGTCGGCAGCAAGCAGGCGGCCAGCGGCAACGGCTACTTCATGGGCGAATACATCGGCCTCGAGGCGACCATCAAGAGCAGCGAGCACTTCCCGAACGAGCCCGGCAACTGGGCCTACTACAGCTTCTCGACGCCGGACCACTCGAGCCTCAAGGAGACTGCGGCGCCCTTCCCCACCGCAGCCTGCAACGCCTGCCACGCGGCGGCGGCTGCCGATGACTTCGTCTTTACCCAGTACTACCCGGTACTGACCGCCGGCAAGGGCGCCGGCGACGACGCCGGTGGCGGCACCCAGTCCCAGCTTGGCAACGACGGCTGATCGCCTGTCTGGCCCCGTTCCGACAGTCCAGGGCCTGAACCATCGGCCAGGGAGTCAGAGTCAGGAACGGGGACCATCTGGAATATGGTGCCTAAAGGTGCCAATGAAAGGTGCCAATGAAAGGTGCTATGTAGAAACGTGCGGTACGTGCACATGCGAACCGCAGCCGGCCGTATAGACATATAAACACCCGATACCCAGTAGCACGAAGGCCGGCAAGACAAGCACCTGGCACCACCGAGCATGAAGCGATGGCGGTGACCCTGCGTCACCCTATGGCCTTGCAGGGTACGTCTACCGGCGAGCCACTGGATTCGCCCCGGAGTCCAGAAGTGGCATAGGGGCTGCCCCGAGAGAAGGATGTCTCTCGGCAGCGATATCCGCCATCCTTCTTGCGTTCCCTGCCCTCCTGGCGGCCCTCCCCGGCCGCCTTTTTTTATGTTCTCGGCGCCCTCTTCCCGCGGACCAGCGATATCCGTCCCAGCTCTTTGCTATCGGCCATATTCCGCTGCCCCGGCTCTCTTGATCCTTTACGACCAAAGTCGGCCCTTGGCGCCAATTGCAATCCAGCCAACCTGCGCCATACTACGGATAACGTCATGCTAGCAGCCTGTCATACCACCTAGCGAAAACCGCGACACGAGCAGGCTTCAGTTAGACGGAGAGCACCAGGCCTTCGTCACTACGACACCTGATGTTTCGCCGCCATAACAACCTCGTCGCCCCTGCCAACAGGAGACATCATGCGTCTGTCAGGAAAGACCGCCTTGATCACCGCCGCCGGCCAGGGCATCGGTCGCGCCACCGTCGAGCGCTTTATCGCCGAGGGCGCGGAGGTCCACGCCACCGACCTCGATCCGGCCAAGCTCGAGGATCTGGCAGATCGCCGGGGTGTCCGCTGCCACACCCTGGATGTGACCGACCCTGCGGCGATCGCCGAGCTGGGGGCGAAGATTCCGACACCGACCATCCTGTTCAACTGTGCCGGTTACGTGCATAGCGGCAGCCTGCTGGAGTGCTCCATCGAGGACTTCGATCGCTCCATGGCGATCAACGTCACCGCCATGTACCACACCATCTCGACCTTTCTTCCCGGTATGCTGGAGGCCGGTGGTGGCAGCATCATCAACATGGCGTCGGTCGCCAGCAGCCTGAAAGGTGTTGCCGGACGCTTTGCCTACGGCACCAGCAAGGCCGCCGTCATCGGTCTGACGCGCTCGGTGGCGGCGGACTACGTGACCCACGGCATCCGCTGCAACGCCATCTGTCCGGGTACCGTGGAGTCGCCCTCCCTGGCGCAGCGTATTCGCGCCCAGGCCGAGGCTCAGGGACAGGACGAAGCCCAGGTGCGCCAGGCCTTCCTCGACCGCCAGCCAATGGGACGCCTGGGCAGGCCAGAGGAGATCGCCGCACTGGCCGTCTATCTGGCCTCCGATGAATCGGCGTATACCACAGGCACCAGCCAGATCATCGACGGTGGCTGGCTGGCGTGAAGACACTGATCGACGGCAATGCCATGACGTCGGCGCGATATAACGTCACCGGCACCAGCCAGATCATCGATGGCGGCTGGCTGGCGTGAAGACACTGATCGACGGCAATGCCATGACGTCGGCGCGATATAACACCATCAATTCAGCAAAAACATCCATCCAATCAACGACAAAGGACACCCCATGAAACTGCTGCGATTCGGCGCCCCCGGCCAGGAAGCTCCCGGTATTCTCGACGCCAACGGACGTGTCCGTGACCTGTCCGGCGTCATCGACGACGTTGCCGGAGAGGCCCTCGGACGTGACAGCCTGGCGCGCATCGCCGGCCTCGACCTGGAAAGCCTGCCCGAGGTCCCCGCCGACACCCGTATCGGCCCCTGCGTCGGCCAGGTCGGCAAGTTCATTTGCATCGGCCTCAACTACGCCGATCACGCCGCAGAGAGTGGCGCCGAGGTGCCGCCGGAGCCGGTGATCTTCAACAAGTGGACCAGCGCCATCTGCGGCCCCGACGACGACGTCATCATTCCCCGCGACTCCTCCAAGACCGACTGGGAGGTCGAACTCGGCGTGGTCATCGGCAAGGGTGGTCGCTATATCGACGAAGCCGACGCCCTCGAGCACGTGGCGGGCTACTGCGTGATCAACGACGTATCTGAGCGGGAATTCCAGCTGGAGCGAAGCGGTACCTGGGACAAGGGCAAGGGTTGCGACACCTTCGGGCCCCTCGGCCCCTGGCTGGTGACCCCGGACGAGGTGGAAGATCCCCAGGCGCTGAACCTGTGGCTCGAGGTCGACGGCAAGCGCTACCAGGACGGCAATACCCGCACCATGGTCTATCAGGTGGCCTACCTGATCAGCTACCTGAGCCGCTTCATGAGCCTGCAGCCTGGTGACGTCATCTCCACCGGCACGCCGCCTGGTGTCGGCCTGGGCCAGAATCCGCCGGTGTTCCTGCGTCCGGGTCAGACCATGCGCCTGGGCATCGAGGGCCTCGGGGTACAGACCCAGAAGGTCGTGGCGGACTCCGACGCATGAGCCAGTCCGACCAGCCAATGACCGTGGCGGTCTGCGTCGAACCAGGGCAGATGGCCCTGGAACAGCGCCCCCGCCCCGAGCTTGCCGGCGGCGAGGCCCTGGTGCGCATTTCGCGCATCGGGGTCTGCGGCACCGATATCCACGCCTTCGGCGGCAACCAGCCCTACTTCGAATACCCCCGGGTGCTGGGGCACGAACTGGCCGGTACGGTGGAGGCCCTTGCCGACGACGTGGACGAGGCGACCCGTGCCCGCCTCGAGCACCAGCCGGTGTACGTGATCCCCTACCTGCACTGTGGCGAGTGTCGTGCCTGCCGACGCGGCAAGACCAACTGCTGTCAGGCGATGCAGGTGATCGGCGTCCATCGCGACGGCGGCATGGCCGAGTGGCTGAAGGTTCCGGTCGATCATCTGGTGGCCTGCCCGGCACTGGAACCAGACGAGTTGGCACTGATCGAGTGCCAGGCCATCGGTGCCCACGCGGTGCGCCGGGCCGCGGTGGATGCGGACGAACTGGTGGCGGTGGTCGGCGCCGGACCCATCGGCATCGGCGTCGCCCAGGTCGCCCGCGCCCGCGGTGCACGGGTACTGCTGCTCGATACCAGCGCCGAACGCCTGGCCTTCTGCCGCGAAGCGCTCGGCTTCGAGCAGACCCTGGTAGTGGGCGAGGACGATCCGCAGGCGCGCCTGGCCAGTCTCAACGACGGCGCCCTGGCCGACGTGGTGTTCGACGCCACCGGCAATCCGAGCGCCATGGAGGCCGGCTTCGGCCTGGCCGGACACGGCGGACGCTACGTGTTGGTCAGCATCGTCAAGTCAGACATTCGCTTTGACGACCCGAGCTTTCACGGCCGCGAACTGACCCTGCTCGCCAGCCGCAACGCCACCCGCGAAGACTTCGACTGCGTCACCGAACTGCTGGAAGAAGGCCGTATCCAGGTGCGCCCGATGATCACCCATCGTGCCAAGCTCGAGGCCCTGCCGGAGACCATGCCGGTGTGGTGCGGCGGCGAGGCCGGCGTGATCAAGGCGATGATTCACCTCGATCGATAAGTCGGCGCCAGGACCAGCGAGCCCCCTTCGACGGGCACCGAACACTCTTTCACCAGGCGGCGTACGGCACCCACCGTCATCTGCTGCACCCGATCACCAGGCCGTCACGATAACAACGTCAACGCCTTTGCCGAGGACCGTCCCATGTCCACACAGTCATCGACCACCACGTCATCGACCACCGCTGCATCGAACAAGGCAGCGTCGTCCAACGCGACCATCGCCAGCGACCAGCCCGCCCAGGAAAGCCTGCGGGTCCATCCTGCCGACAATGTGCGTGTCGCCCTGCGCGACCTGCCCCAGGGGCACCGCATCGACGAGGGTGCCGACACCCTGACGCTGGTGGAAGCCATCCGCCACAAGCACAAGTTCGCCCTCGAGGATCTGGCCGTCGGTGACACCGTCACCATGTACGGCGTCACCGTCGGCCGGGCCACCCGGGCGATCGCCCGTGGCAGCGTGATCCGCACCGACAACCTGGAGCACTTCACCCACTCGGATACCCCGGTCACCCGCCGGGAGCACTGGCAGGCACCGGACGTTTCCGCCTTCGAAGATCACACCTTCGATGGCTTCCATCGTCCGGACGGTGGCGTGGGCACCGCCAACCTGTGGCTGGTGGTGCCGCTGGTGTTCTGCGAGAACCGCAATATCGAGGTGCTTCGCCAGTGTGTGGCGGACGCCCTGGGTGACGACCCCTTCCGCGACTACAAGCGGATGGCACGCCAGATGCTTCATGGCGATAGCCCGAGCCATGTGACCGAGCCTCCCTCCTCGCCCTTTCCCAACGTGGACGGCGTGCGTTTTCTGACCCATACCCTGGGCTGCGGTGGCACCGACGACGATGCCCAGGCGCTGTGTAACCTGCTGGCGGGCTACATCACCCACCCCAACGTGGCCGGCGCCACGGTGCTGAGCCTTGGCTGCCAGAAGGCCCAGATCGCCATGCTCAAGCAGGCGGTGGCAAGCAAGGACCCGCAGGGCCTGCGCCCGGTGCACTACCTCGAGCAACAGGCCAGCACCAGCGAAGACGCCTTGATCGAACAGGCCCTGGGCACCATCTTCGATGGCCTGCGCGAGGCCAACCAGGTAACCCGCCAGCCGGCGCCGCTATCGGCCCTGCGTATCGGGGTGGAGTGCGGCGGGTCCGACGGCTTCTCGGGTCTGTCGGCCAACCCGGTGGTGGGCGGTGTCATCGATCGCCTGGTTGCCCTCGGCGGCAGCGGCATCCTCAGCGAATTTCCCGAGCTCTGCGGAGTCGAGCACGAACTGCTGTCGCGCTGCGTCGACGACGCCACCGCCGAACGTTTCTCGTCGCTGATGCAGGCCTACCAGCGCCACGCCGACGCCGTCGGCGCGAGTTTCTCGATGAACCCCTCGCCGGGCAATATCCGCGATGGTCTGATCACCGATGCCATGAAGTCCGCCGGGGCCGCCAAGAAAGGCGGCGACAGCCCGGTGGTCGAGGTCCTCGACTACACCGAGACCGCCACGCGACCCGGCCTGGCGCTGCTGTGCAGTCCCGGCAACGATGTCGAGTCCACTACCGCTCTGGTCGGCTCCGGCGCCAACCTGGTGATCTTCACCACCGGGCTCGGCACGCCCACGGGTAACCCGGTGGCACCGACCCTCAAGGTCGCCAGCAACTCGGACCTGGCCCGCCGCATGGCGGACATCATCGACTTCGATAGCGGAGCGGTGATCCGGGGCGAGGCCTCCATCGACGAGCTCGCCGATGACCTGCTGGCGCTGTGCATCGAGACCGCGTCTGGGCGCTACACCACCCGCGCCGTGGGGCTGGCCCAGCACGACTTCATTCCCTGGAAGCGTGGGGTGTCCTTGTGAGCGTTCCTGTGAAAGAGCCTGTGAGCGTCCCTGTGAGAGAGCCTGTGAGCGTCCCCGTGAGAGAGCCTGTGAGCTTCGCTTGAGAGAGACTGGCAACATGCAAAACGCAACCACCGTCACCCTGATGCAGTTCGGCATCGGCCGTTTTCTGCTGGCCCACGTCGACCTGTTCGCCAGCCAGGCGCGGGACGAACACGGCAGTGATATCCGTATCATTGCGGTACAGAGCTCGGACCGTGCGGCCGGGCGAACCAAGGCCCACGCCCTGGCCCGGAACCCGGTCTACCCGGTCAGGATGCGCGGCCGACGTGATGGCGAATTGATCGATACCACCCATCAGGTCGACAGCATCACCACCGCGCTGGTTGCCAGCGAAGCCTGGGCCGAAGTGGAGCGGCGTTTTCGCGATGAGGTAACTCACGTGGTCTCCAACACCTCCGAGGCGGGCTATCAGGTCCCGGCGGGCGATGGCCCACGGCGGGACTGCCCCGAGAGCTTCCCCGCCAAGCTGACGCACCTGTTGAAGACACGCTTCGACGCCGGCCGTCCCGGCGTCACCCTGCTGCCATGCGAGCTTCTGACCGACAACGCCCTCAAGCTCAAGGACGTCATCCTGGAATTGGCACAGGCCCACTACGACGACGATGGCTTCATGGCATGGCTCGAGCGGGACTGCGTGTGGGCGGTGACCCTGGTGGACCGCATCGTCTCCGCCGAGCTGGATCCGGTGGGCGCCGTCGCCGAGCCCTATGGCCTCTGGGCGATTCAGCAAACGCCCGGGCTGGTGATGCCGTTCTCCCACCCGGACGTACATCTGGTCGACGATATCCGTCCCTTCGAGCGGCGCAAGCTGCACCTCTTGAACCTGGCTCATACCTGGCTGGTCGCTCGCGTCCTGGATCTCGGTCTCGGCGAGGAAGTGACACTGGTTCGCCAGGCGATAGACGACCCCCGCCTGGGAGACGAACTGGAGAAGATGCTGCGCCAGGAGGTGGTGCCGGTGCTCGATCAGGAACTTCCGGGCATGGAACTCGAGGACTACGTCGACAGCATTCTGGATCGTTTCCGCAATCCATGGCTGGACCACCGACTGGGAGATATCGCCCAGAATCATCCCCAGAAGCTGGAGCGAAGGCTGGCGCCGGTGGTACAGATGGCCGCCCGCCAGGGTCGGGACGTACCACGCCTGGCCAGCGCTTTCCCCTCGACGGCTTCCGCGTCGACCTCGTCCCTGTCCTCGACCTGACAACGTCCTGGGCAAACTGGCGGATCACTCAAACAAGGCACCCTTCAATAACACGCCGCCGCCGGATGTCATCCGGCGGCGGCGTATGGCTTCGGCTCACGCCCTTGGCCCAAGGCCGTTCTCGTTGCCCGGTGCAGCACGGGTGCTTCCGCTCCCTCAGCTCAGGCGTCGTCCTGGCGACTCTTGAGGCGTTGCTTGAGCTGCATATAGGTGCCGTAGTGACGATCGAGGTGCCGTCGCATGGCGGCCTCGGCGGCTTCCGGGTCCCGGGCGGCGATGGCCTCGACGATCTCGGTGTGGGCCTCCAGGGCAGCCAGGTCCTCCCCGGGCTGCTGCAGCGCCAGGGCGCGACGGTCATCGAGCCACTCGGATAGTGCCTGATGGATGGCGTCGTAGATGGGGTTGTGCCCGATACTCGCCAGGACGCCATGAAAGTCGTTATCGGCCCGCTTGACGGCGGCATCATCGCCGATCACCGAACGCTGATGCGCCAGAGCGTCACGCAACGCCTGGATCTCCTCATCGCTTGCGTGCAGCGCCGCCTGACGGGCCAGCGCGACCTCGAAAAGCGCCCGGGCCTCCTGAAAGTACTGCTGCCCTTCGGGTTTGGCCAACAACTGCCGGGTGACCCCGGACAGCCTCGCCATCACGGCCTCGGCGGTGGGCCGGATAACCCGTGCCCGAGTGCCGCTGTTTATCGCGATCAAGCCTAGCTGCTGCAGGTAGAACAGCGCCTCCCGCACGGCCGGGCGCCCGACCCCGAACTGCTCCATCAATTCACGTTCGGACGGCAATTGATCATTCTCGCCCAGCCGCCCTTCGAGGATTTCAGCCTCCAGTTGTTCGGCCACCTGCTCGGACAGCGTCTTGCGCTCCACCCGATATTTGCTCATCGACGCGGGTCTCCCTCGATCCATCACCCGGAGCGTCTCCGGGACACGGCGCACATGGTACTGCAAGGCGCACCCCCTGGGCAGCAAGGCGTCACTGCGGCACACTCGCCCCGGGCCAGGCCAAACCTCGACGGCGCTCGATCAATGCTCGGTCAGCGCCGTCAGCGCAAAGCGCTCGGCGATCTGGCGATACTGATCGAGCTGGGCATGGTCCAGGGGAATGCCGGTCTGCTTGCGCTCGTCGCGGGTCTGCCACTCGCGATCCCCCGGCGCCAGCACCCGCTGACCCTCTACCGGCGTCATCTCGCGCAGATCCTTGAGGTACTCGGCCAGGCGACGCTCGAAGGCGCTGCGCTCCTCGAAGGCGCCCGGGTCCATCACCAGAAAGAAGTGGCCGACGCCGCGGGGAGTCGACATGTCCGGCCCGCCCATCGGCAGCAGGCGAAAACCGTGGACCATGTTGGCCAGGGTCGAACTCAGCACCTCGACCATGCCGCCAAGCCCGGCCCCCTTGAAACCGAAGCCGGCGCCACCTACCGGCAACAAGGCGCTGACCTGGCGGGCGTCGGTGGTCGTGCTGCCGTCGCTGGTCGCGGCGATGTCCGCCGGCAAGGGCCGTCCGATGGCCGCATACTGCTTCACCCGATTCATGGGCACCGAGCTGGTGGCCATGTCCAGCAGATACGGATCCTCGCCGGCCACCGGTGCAGCGAAGGCGATCGGATTGGTGCCGTGGAAGGCCCGCTGGCTACCGTGGAGCAGGACGAACGGATCGGAATTGCAAAAGGCCATGCCGAGCATGCCCTGCTCTGCCGCGGCGAGGGCGTAGCAGCCGGCGGCACCGAAGTGCGACGAGTTGCCGACCGCCACCGCACCGATGCCGACCTCCCGGGCCATGCTGACGGCATGATCGATGGCCCGATACCCGGCCAGGTGGCCGAAGCCATCATCGGCGTCCAGTACCGCAGTGCCGGCCAGACGCTGCTTGATGCTCGGCGTCGGGCTGCCCTTGATCCGCCCGCCTTGCAGGGCGTTGAGGTAGTGCGGCAATAGCCTCAGGCCGTGGCTGTCGGTGCCCATCAGCGAGGCCGTGACCAACGCCTTGGCCACCGCTTCCCGGGAGGCCTGATCGGCGCCGGCAGCCGCCAGCGCCTGTTCGATAAAGCGATGCAGATCCTTGTAATCGACCCGACAGGCCTCGTATTGACTGGCACTCATGGGGATTCCTTGTGAGGGGGATAAGGGCCGCAAGGCGCGCGCCGATCGCTCGGCGCCGCCTTGACTCGGCCATACCGCGTCACCGCCGCAGCGGCGACCCGGGACTCAGCGGTAGACCAGCGTCGGCAACCACAGCGAAATCGCCGGAATGAAGGTCACCAGCAACAGCGCCACCACCAGAGGGATCAGGAAAGGCAGGGTGCCGCGCATGCACTTCTCGAAGGAGATATGCGACACCCGCGACAGCACGTAGAGCACCATGCCCACCGGCGGGGTCAACAGGCCGATCATCAGGTTGAGCACCATGATCACACCAAAGTGCACCGGGTCCACCCCGGAGGCCACCGCTACCGGCAGCAGCACCGGCACCAGGATGGTAATGGCGGCGATGGTCTCCATGAAGCAGCCCACCACGATCAGCACCAGATTGATGATCAGGAGCACGGCGATGGGATTGTCCTGGAAGGGTCCCAGCAGCCCCATGACGTGCTGGGTGACCTGGTTGCTGGTCAGGATCCAGGCGAAGATCGAGGCGCCGGCAACGATGAACAGGATCACCGCGGTGGTCTCGATGGTTTCCATGCTGACCTTCAACAGTCGCCGCCAGGTCAGGGTACGGTAGACCAGTCCCCCCAGAATCAGCGCATAGACCACCGCCGCGATCGCCGCCTCGGTCGGGGTAAAGGCACCGGTGACGATGCCGCCGACGATGATCACCGGGGTCAGCAGCGACAGGAAGGCCCGCGAGAACGTCTTGCCCAGCACCGAGACCGAGAACCGCGCGTCACGCTTGTAGCCGCGACGCCGCGACAGCCAGGTGATCATCACCATCAGCGTCAGACCCATCAGCAGGCCCGGCACCAGGCCGGCGGCGAACAACTGCCCCACCGAGACCGACGCCATCACCCCGTAGATCACCATGGGCAGGCTTGGCGGAATGATCGGGCCGATGGTCGAGGACGCTGCGGTGATGCCTACGGCAAACTCCTGATCATAGCCGGCGTCGCGCATGGCCTTGATCTCGATGGTGCCGAGGCCACCGGCATCGGCCACGGCGGCACCGGACATCCCCGAGAAGACGATGCTGGCACCGACGTTGACGTGGCCCAAGCCCCCACGCATCCAGCCCATCAGCGCCTTGGCGAAGTCAAAGATGCGGGTGGTGATGCCGCCGTTGTTCATCAGGTTGCCGGCGAGGATAAAGAAAGGGATCGCCAGCAGCGGGAAGCTGTCGATGCCATTGACCATGCGGTGCACCACGACCACGTCGGGCACGCGTCCTGTCAGCAGAACGTACATCAGGCAAGAGCCGGCCAGGCTGATGGCGATGGGCACCCCGCAGACCAGCAGGGTGAACAGGGCGGCAAACAGAAACGAAAGGTAGTTCTCGAAAAACGCCAGCGCGATGCAGCCGACGACCGCCAGTGCCGCCACCACCGGGGGCACTGGCGATCCGCGCCGGGCACTGATCATTGCTTCAGTCATGGGGTTGTTCCTTGTTCGAGGCGCTCAGTCGTCTTCATCGCGACACATCAATTCACTCTCGCCGGTGCGCCAGTGACGCACCGCCAGTTGGATCGAGCGCACCAGCATCAGCACCACCCCGAAGAGCACCACGTAATAGAGCAGACTCTTGGGCAGGTCCACCGACACCATCATCGAGTTGGTGCGCTGGGCCAGCTGCCAGGTGATCCAGGCCAGCATGCCGAGAAAGGCGATACGCACCAGATCCACCAGGGTCCACATGACCCGGGCGGTGGGCTCCGACAGGTAGCGATAGAAGAATTCCACGGCGATATGCGAGCCCTTGCGGGCGGCCATGGCGCTGCCGAGAAAACCCACCGCTACCAGCAGGTAGCGGGCGATCTCCTCGGTCCAGGCGATGGAGTTGCCGAGCACGTAGCGACTGAAGAACTGAACAAAGACGTCCAACGCCAGCAGCCAGAAGACCACCAGCGTCAGATAGTCCTCGATGCCGTAGTCACCCGGTCGGATCCGGTCGTCGTCATCGGGCACCTCGAAGGCGCTGGTGGTCTCGTGTTCGACGCCAGGGTCACTCACGTCAGATCGGGTCATGAAGGATCTCCCGAGGGAGGGCGCACGGCGCCCTCCCCTCCGTCGTTTACTGGCCGATAGCCTGGAGGCGATCGTAGGTTTCCTGGTCCCAGGTCGCCGCGTCACCGTTGTGAGCCGGCATCACCGCCTCGCGGAACGGTGCGGTGTCGACCTCGTTGACGGTGACGCCCTGCTCCTCGAACCAGGCCACCAGGTCCTGCTCCTGCTGCACGATGTCGGCGGTGATCTTCTCGCCGGCCTCTTCATAGACGTCGCGGAAGATCTGCCGATCCTCTTCGGACAGGCGATTCCACAGCGGACCGCCGGCAATCGTGATCAGGGAGTCGGTGATATGACCGGTCAGGTTGATGACGTCCTGCACCTCGTAGAAGGCCTTGGCCTTGATCGTGGGCAGCGGGTTTTCCTGGGCGTCGACGACACCCTGCTGCAGGGCCAGATAGACCTCGGCGAAGGCGATCGGCGTGGGATTGGCGTCGACCTGCTCGGGGAACATCATGTACATCGGCGCGTTGGGGACGCGGATCTTCAGGTCCTGCATGTCCTCCGGCGTATTGATCGGCTCGTTGGACGTGGTGTGGCGCTTGCCGTAGTAGTTCATCGCCAGCGGCACGTTGCCGGTGGCGTCCTCATAGCCCTGGGCGATCTCGGCGAACAGGTCGCTGTCGACGTAGGCCTGCCAGTGATCGAAGTCACGGAACATGTAGGGCGCACCGGCGATGCCGATGGGACCGTAAGAACGGCCGGCGAACTGATTGCCGGTAAAGATGAGGTCGACGGTGCCGAGGCTCAGCCCCTCGTTGATGTCGGCTTCCTTGCCCAGTGAAGAGGCTGGGTGCACCTCCACCGAGTAGCGGCCATCGGTGCGTTTCTCGATCTCTTCGCCGGCCCAGACGGCCCACTCGTGGTAAGGCTCCGAGGTCTCGTAGACGTGGGCGAAGGTCAGCGTTTCCGCCTGGGCGGCCGCCGACAGGCTGACGCCGACCATGGCGGCGATCAGGCTACGACGAATGAAGCGGGCGGGCGGCTGGCAGTGATTGGGGCGCATCTTGTTGTTCTCCCGGGCTCTTGTGGCGTGTGGAGTGTGCAAGGTGGATGCACGCAATCGAATCGACAGGCTCCATGCCTGGGCGACTGTATACGTGTCATACCACCGAGACTGAATCTAGTTGTCCCCACTGGCCCATGCAAGGAAGTGACGACGAGACTTTGGTCGATGCTCCACCAACGTCGACCATGAAGAGGCACCAGTGCAAGGGAGCTTTGCAGGCGTGTGCGGAAGATCATGGCGCCTACCCACAGGACCTGGGACTTATCCTGCATCGCCCTGACATCACCGGCCTGAGCCTGGTCCCGCAGACGCTCGCCCTGGACGCCAGCAGCCTGCCGTCAGACTCGCTGGCCGGCGAAACGAGGCGACCTCACCTATGCTCCAGTAAGCCACGACGCGATCCCCAGAGGATCCCTTCGACGAGCCCGGAGACACGCCGTGACCGACAATGCCTATCTTGCCCCTCGACTCACCCTGCGCGTGGGCGTGACCGGGCACCGCCCCAAGGACCTGGCGGAGGCCGACCATGATGCGCTGGGCAAGGCGGCTCAGGACATACTCGAACGCCTCGCCACCGAGACGCGCCGGCTGGGAGCACAGGCCGAACCCGGCCTCTATGCCGATGAGCCTGCCTGCATGCGACTGGCCAGCGCCATCGCCGAGGGAGCCGACCGGCTGGTCGCCGAGGCGGCGGCCTCACGTGGCTACGAGATCAACCTGATCCTGCCCTTTCGACGTCGGCAATACGCCGACGACTTCAATGGCGACGCCCTGGCCGACTACTGGCGCTGGTTCGAGCATCCGGCGGTGACCAGCTGTACCGAACTCGACCTCGGCGAGCCCGGCGATCAGCGGGAAGCCGGCTACGAGGCGGCCGGCCATCTGGTGCTGGCGCATTCCGACGTATTACTGGCGGTATGGGACGGCAAGCCCTCCCGAGGGCGTGGAGGTACCGCCGAGATCATCGACGAGGCACGCCTGCGTGGCCTGATCACACTGTGGCTCGACCTGCAGGGCCAGTTGCACCTGTGGGTCCCCCGAGAGCACGTCGTCGAGCCCCTGGAAGACGGCGACTGGAAAGCCCTGACGCCAGGTGACATCAGCCAGCTACTGAACGACCGACTCGAACAGCTGCTGTTGCTGGGCCGCGGCCCCGACGACGCCAGCTGCCCGCTCAAGGGCCTTGGCGACTTTGCCCGCCAGACCCTACGGCCGCGCACCCGTCACTGTGTTCATGAGTGGCTGCGTGCCCTGCTGGTACGCGACATACCCTTCGCCGCATCGGTCGACCTGGGGCTTGAACGTGAACGCAGCGGAGCCTGGAAGGAAACACTCAGAGCCGCACACCATCTTGGCGGTGATAGCTACGAGGCGACCCTGGACCAGCGCCTGCGACAACGCTGGATCGCCGCAGATAATCGCGCCATCGACTACGCTCACCGCTTTCGCAGCGCCTACACCACCAACTTCCTGCTGGCAGCGCTCGCCGTGCTGGTGGGTCTGCTGGCGGTGCTGGCGTGGGACAGCAAGGGCGTCAAGGCGCTGCTGGTCAGCATGGAGCTTGCGATCATCGCCAGCATCCTGCTCATCACCTGGCTCGGGCGTCGTGGGCAGTGGCAGAGCCGCTGGCTGGCCTACCGCAGCCTGGCCGAGGCGATCCGCCCGGCACGGCTATCGCTGCTGATCGGTACCTCACCCGTCGGCGCCGCCGAGCCGCCGGTGGACAACGGTCGCTTCGACTGGATTCCCTGGTACGTGCGCTGCTCACTGCGGGAAATCGGCCCACCCGACGCCGTCGTCTCCGGTGATAGCCTCAGGCGGGCCCTGGACGTGGCCCTGCACGAAGAGATCGACGGCCAGATCGGCTATCACCAAAAAACCGCCGAGCGCCTGGAGACTCAGGACGATCGCCTCGAGTACCTGGCGAAGGGGGCGCTCTGGCTGACGCTGGCCAGTGGCGTCCTGTATCTGGTGTGCTATCTGGTCTACCTCAACGGTCCGGCACTTCCGGCGGAGCTCTACAAGCCCGTAGCCACCCTGCTCGGCGGCTTTCTGCCGGTGCTGGGCGCGGCCATCTTCGGCATCCGCGCCACCGGCGATCTACGTGCCGCCGCTCAGCAGTCCCGGCGCATGAGTCAACGCCTGAAGCGCCTGGGCAGCAAGCTGACCTCTCGCCTGAACACACCGGAGCGCCCCGTGGTCCGTCGTCTGCTCGGTCAGCTGCAGCTGACGATGGCCGACGACCTCAAGGTCTGGAGCATGATCTACAGCGAGCGGGAGCTGGTGCCCGGGTTCTAGGACTTGTCTGAAAAGTGCCTGCACTCGGTAATACGGCGTTAAAAATCGGCTGGTGCGCCAGCCCGGTCAAAATGCTCATTTACACCCCGTAAACTGCGCTTTCTCACCGATTTTTGCCTTGTCTAACCTTCGCTCGTCGACTTTTCGGACAGCGCCTAGGCACGAGTTCTAGCCCTCGCTTCCAGCACCTTGAGGCTTTTCAGTGGCGGGCACCCACTTTGCGGCGCTCCGCCACTCCTGAACCGTCAATTCAATGAACGGTCGGCACTACCTTCAGCGGAAAGTTGCAAGCGACCGGCAGTTTCTCGATCAATGGGTCGTCATTGATCATCTCGATGTTTCCGCGAAAAAATACTTTCATATCAGCAGCGAACAGCGCGTTTCCGTAAAAGATCAGAGTGGACAGCAAAAAACTGCTGGTCGCCTCATCGGATCGATGGAGACGGGGAGGCCGGTAGAGCGCATCTGGAGTCGGACCTTCCCCTCGCCCTTCCTTGGTGGCTGACCAGAAGTCCGCTGGCAGCAGGGGATCGTCTTTGCGCTCTAGCACATAGAAGGGCCCGGCATCGCCTCGAACAAAGAAGCAGAAAAATGACAGATAGTCCGCCACATTTGCCTCGTCAAGACGCAGGCTGGCCTCGGCATTGGCTTGATGAATCGGTGCCGAATCTCCGTTCAGCCTGAGCCTCGCACCACCCGCATGCTCCAGAAAGCAGACTCTTGTCTGGTCTTTCCAGTCGTCACAGACAAGGCTTAGCAGAAACATGTCATCATAAAATGGTAACTGCCTTCGCCAACAGGTAATTTGTGAGTCACGCCAAGGCAAAAGATCGATAGGCGCCTCCTTCTCCAGGATACTGTCAACGATATCTGAGCCAACCTTCTTCCATGAGTCCTCATTACAGAACAATAGCGACATTATTATGTTCCTCTAGACCTTGGATATTTCATCATGGATTCGATAACATCAATGCAGCTCTCTGGCGCGAGGTCTGTCAACCTCCTCCCATACTCATCGACGAGGTCATCGACCTCGATTTCACTCAGTTTCTCAAGTTCCACTCGCAGCGCCTCGACGTTACCTCGCCTTGCCAGATCGGCCAATTCCTCGAACAGGGATTTAGCCTCATGCAATTCATCATTCTGCTCCACGGGAAGGTCGACAGGATCAGGAGCGCGTTCAAATTCGTGCTGCAATGTCTCAGGCGCAAGATCACCCGGCGTCAACCCCCATTCGTCGGTCGGTGCCTCCTTGTCGCAAGCCTCCACCAGTTGTTGATAGGCAATGAGGTCTCCATACATGGCAGCGGTATGCAGCAACGTACGTTTGGTATTTTTTTGCTTATAGAGAGGGCGCGCGCCCATTTCCAACAGCACCGATAAATAGCGTGATGTTTGACCGGTGCGGATAGTGGCTATGACCGCCTGATTCAATAGATGGCTAAACCCGCCTTTACCGGGATGTTCTTTCTCTTTCCATTTATCAACGATCAGATCGAATATACAGGATGATCTCGCGTAGATCGCCGCGACAAGGCCATTGGACCTTACGCCATACCTTTCCCAAGGGTCAAATTTAGACAGCTTCATAAGTCTAACGGCAATATCACCCATTCCATGTTGAATCAGCAATTCCAATGAAAGTTGTTTATTCTCTCCCGAAGCTCCATCCGTGACCTCTCCTCCTGCCAGAAGAGATTCGACCCCCCTTCGATCACCCGTCGTGATCATATGGTTGAATACCGAACTACCGTCTGGCAATGCCCCTACTATCTTCGTCATAAGATACCGCCGAACGAGCGGAAGGAACTTTGCTCTTTCCAAGACATGGATGCCATCTTCTGTTCTTATGCTAAAATCTATATCTGGACATGAATCCAACAAAGCCTTTACAGTACGCAATGCCGCTTGTCGTGAGGCTCTGGTTTCGGGTTCCTTGTTTACATCCTGACCTGACGCTACTCTTTTCTCCGTGTAAAATTCTCGATTCGCACCTGCCAAGGCATAATGCAATGCGGTCCAATCCTTCTCTTGAATGTTGACCGCATTACTGTTCTGTCGATTGACATCACAGGCCGGAGCGAGCAAGGCAACCACCGCCGCATGACGATTTTCGGCGGCAAGCATCAAAGGCGTTTTCCCCGCTTTATTCTTGGCCTCGAACTGGCCGCTAAAGCTCGGGAATCTCTTTATTCTTTCAACAACTTTAATAGATCCATGTGCCGCTGCCATATGAAGCACGGTATCATCAAAGTTTGAAATAGCATTAATGGGCAAACAGTGACAAAAAATCTCGAAAGTGTCAGTCTTGTCTGTCATGGCTGCGTAATGCAACGGTGTAAAACCCTTGCGATCACGAAGCTTTTCAGGATCGAATCCCTGAATGCTCATGAGTCGTTTACAGATTCTTGATGCCCCCCTCAGAGCGGCAATATGAAGCATCGTCGTACCATCCGGCCCTGAAAGACTGTCCCACCCCGCATTTTCATAATTGGGTAAAAGTAACTCAAAGATATCCAGATTTTTTTGCCATATGGGGGCCGCTATTGTCGGCCATCCATTCACGTCAGTATTTAATGGATGGTGATCATGTCTTAGCAACATCCTGACAGTGCTGCTACTCGTCCAGGCGGCGGCATCCAGTGCCTTTCGCCCTTTCCACGATCGGCATTCTATACATTCTGGGCACCTTCGTATAAATTCTTCCAGGGTGTCGTCCATTCCGTACATTGCTGCGATATGTGCGTAAGTTGCAAAGACCTTCCCGCCCCTTTCGACCGGCGTCTTTGGCGCATCACTTCTGGACAGAAGCGATTGGCAGTAGTTCTTCAATGCACGATCTTCTTCCGTCATATCATCATCTAAGATAAACGGCCAGTATCGTATATAACCGTATAGAACAACAGCGGCTTCATGAATGGATTCACGATCTTGCGGATTTTTTTTATCTCCTCGGGTTTCCCGCCAGGTCAGTGAATCCCTACGAAACCGCCTGTCCAGTTCAAGTTCGTCTGCATAGCTTTTCAGCCATTCGTTTGCCAGCGGCCATTGCCGGATAACTGACTGATGAATGAAGCGTTTCAGACCGTTGCTTTCATTGACGACGAGTCTGACATCTGCGAGCGCCTTGATCCTGTCGCGAAAATCCCTGCTACCTCCGTCGCCCACGGCGCGCAGCGTTATTGATTCTTCGACGGAGTTCGATAGGCCGACAAGTGGTTTGAACAGGAAATTCAGGTCAGCGAGTCGCTGAACCTTCTCATCTTCTACCAACTCGGCGTTAAAAGACTTGGCTTCACCGGGCAATGCCTGCTCAACCAACAGCCCAACTTCATTGTCAAGGTCCAGGTAATCCTTTACTTCCTCATAGCTAATAAAGTGGTCCGCACCGTGAAATCGGCTCCACAATGACGGAGACGCTCCGCCTTCATTTTCGGTGTTTTTTTGCTCGACCAACCCGGCTCCGACCAACGACTGCGCCCTTTCATAAAGTTGCTCAAGCAGCAGCGATAGCAAAGGAAGTGGTGACGATAGATGGCCATGCTTCTGATTGTAGTTTCCAAACGAATCAATCAGGCTCCGTGTTATTTTTCCATCCAACTGAATATCTGGAAGAAACGGGCTCTCTATGACTTCCGTCAGGAATTCGTCACCGCTTGATAAACGGATAGTCGCTCCGGGCTTCAAAAATACCGTCGGAATTGATATTAAACTGGGTGAATGACTAATGTTCGCTTCAGAATCAAGATAGTCTACTTTCAATTTCTCGATGGTGTAGAGGCAACAGACCACTCCGCGCTTCGTTGCCTCTTCGATAAAAGCCAGAAAAGGACCCCAAAAATCAGCATAAGGCCGCCTTTCCGCATTTGCCAGATCATCGACAATTTCTTCAAACTGATCCAGCCCAACGACCAGAGGTTTTCCGCCAAAATTATGTTTAATCGCCTCTTCGATAATATTCGTCACTACCGTTGGTGCTCTAGGCCCCACAAGGCGTCCCTCAAGTCTCGCTTCCGCAAGCTGTCCTCCAAATAACGGGTATCTGATTGTGACCTGGTCCAGGAATTTCTCAAGCACGTTGGCATCGGGGCGACCCGTACTATCATGAAGATCGCCTGGGCGTACCGCTACGACAGGAAAAGGGTTCCTCCTGTCCTTTCCGTTGCCTGCCAGTTCCGCCAGTAGCCCTCGACGGAGAAAAGAAGACTTGCCGCAACCACTTTCTCCTACAATGCGAACCGAATAGGCTCTACCATCGTCTAAAAAACATCTAATCTTTAATGCCTCATCGACGGCCCTATGGCTTCTACCCGGCAGTGGACAAGGATCATCCATATCATAGTAGTCCAGTCCTCGATAGGGATTTTCAAATGATGCTGACTCGGGGGTCAATCGCTTGACGAATTTGCTGATTTCCCCACCAGCCTCATCAAAGCTTTGAAAACAATGTAGAGGAAGACTTCTTTCAGAAAATGCCTTGATAAAATTGATCAAAGCACCAGTCTGAACCATATAAACATCTTTTGTCCACTTAATCTGCTTTTCATGATCATCTGTTTTATCGAGTATTTCCTTACTTTCTTCGCTGTACCAACTTCTACCATTAAGGCACACTCCTTCATCTTTGTCGCAGGATACAGGAGAATCACTAAAATAACAGACAAATAGTCGGCTTATTTCTTCATTTGGCTTGTCTTTAAAACTCTGCCAAGCGTCGAGAACCTCAAAGACAGGACCTGTGAGCGGATACCACCCTTGATCTACGAGATCTTGTTGCTCTTTGGGTTCGGAAGGCCAATCACCCGGCATTTTGAGTCGGTAGCGATATACATTATTGGTCTCTGTCCATAACGTAAAATCAGGCATGGGCTGGCACTGGAAATTCGATAACGGTTCACCAATCCTTTCGCCAAGCAGACAGATAACGCCTATACATCGCGGATCGGAGGGACGTAGAATATTTTCCTGATAGGTCTTTAGTTGATCAATCCCCTGTTCCTCGATCCAGGTTCGCCATTCCATAGCTTCGATAAAATTATGCCGCGCCGCCCGCTGCAGTTTCGCACTGGACGTGTCGCGCACCCTTTCCATATAGTCTTTCATATCTCGGGAATAAGAAATGAAAAGCTGATCGTTATCCGCCCGAGAACGTCCTGCCTCTCTCGGCATGATGTTTTGAATTGGCATACCTCCTCCTTCCCGATTTTTTGCCATCTTATATCTGTCGCCATACACTTCAGAACAAAATACATTCTAGAATGCGACTGTTGTAACAAATCTTCCTGTTGGAAATTTTGTATTTCCTCTCTTTCTTGTCGACACCACCCATCAATCATGGCTCGCTAAACACACACGAGCCTCCATGTCGACAAACGCAGTAAATTTAGCGATTCGATATATCCAAAAATTCTTTACCTCTCTCGACCGCTCATTACTTATTCAAGCAACCTCATCTTGAGAAGATTGCTTTCGTGCAAAAGACCACCATGTAAAATCGATTGTGGGCTTTTCCATTGAGCCTTCCCGGGCAAATCGCTAGAGAGCGATTCCAGCCTGGCCCAGCGGTCGTCATCTGCTACCACCACCATGTCGCAATACTGAAGTAGCCAGGCATCCGCCAATTGGTACTGTTGGTACAACGGGCACCTTTGCTCCTCCTTATCACGGCGATGACCCAACCGTTCAAGATTGCCAAAGCGCAGTGGCATTTCCAGATGACGCGTCGCCCTGGCCGCCATGGCGCAATACTCTTCCACCGACTCCAGGCGCTGCTTGTCATCCTCGGCGAAGTCCTGGTACAGAATGTCGAAGGGCAGCGGCAGCACCAGCATCAGATCAGCGTCCAAAGCGTCGATCAGATAGCCGGTCAACTCACGCTCTGGTCCCTCGGTGAGTGCACTATGGATCTCGTAACGGATCGGCATACCAGCGGCAATCGAGGCGGCTCGATCCAACAACGGCTTGAGATCGACAACTGATGTCTTCCCCGACTGCTTGCGTCGCTGACGGCGTTCTTCCCGATCAAGGGTCGCCTTGCCGAGTCGCTCGCACCACTGGCGTCTGACGTCACTGTCCTGGGTCAGACGATCCCGGGGGTGACGAAAACCTCCCGTCACACCGATTCGGATACAGCGACATACCGTCTGCTGGTGACCTGTGGCTTCGGCCAGCAGCATCGGCAGTTGGACGATGCCCTTGCGATCGTAACCCCGGGTCTGATCCGACAAGTCGTCCCAGGAGACCAGGTTGTCGTGGACACGGGCCGGATCGACGCGCGGGCTCCCGCCTCGCCAGCCATTCAGATAGTGAAAGAGGTTCCAGCGATCATGCTCGACTCGCGACAGTCGCTCCCAGGGCGTCAAGGCCGTCTCCGTCGCATCCTGGTGGTCCACCGGCTGTGGGCGCCTCGAAAGCAGCAAGCGCTGCCAGGGGCTGCCCAGTATCAGGTGGGCGGGTCGCGATGGCCCACGCTCGATTTCTACAGCACCGCTCGCTCGACCAATGGCTACCCACCAATCGCCACCTTCTTCCACCAGCAGCGCCAGCGCCGTCAGCCGCGCCCCCTGCTCCAGCACGATGCACTGTTGTCCACCATCGGGAGTCTCCACCTGCAGCTCTCCCTCGCGTGGCGACGATAGCCGGCCACCCTTGTCCACCACGCCAAGGCCAAAGCAGGCTGATACCCAGGATTCCGCAAGTCGATCGAGACGAAGATCTGTCCCTGCCTCGACTCGTTGCTCACCGTCCGACTTCCAGTCCTCGCACGGTTTGAGCGAGGAGTTTGCCTGGTGCTTTTGCCCGTGGGGCAGATCCCACTGCATGACATTGCTCGGCAAGGCCTCGCCCTCGCTACCGAAGGCCACCAGCAGGCGACGATGCTCAGGCTCAAACGCCAGGCCCCAGACCGGCTCCGAGCTGATCCGGGCGTCCTTTTCGGCCCTCTCGATCATGCTCTTTGCCTCGCTCCGCCCTTGTTGCCTGTGACCATCGTCGTCAGGTGTCAGTACCACCGAAGGCTCTGAGGCGACGCAGTGGAGTGCCCGCAGCTTGACCGGTACGTGGTCGGCCTGGGCTCGATTGGAGCGTTTGAAGAATATCTTAAGCTCCTCCCACCCCACCTTGGTCTGCTTTTTCCAGACATTGCCTGGCGCTGCTGCCATCGGGCTGTAGCTCTGTTCATGGAAGGTTCGAGCCAGATTGTCGCGGCGCTCATTGACCAGCGCTTCCCACTTCATGACCTCGTCGAGCATGCCAAAGGGCGTCAGGCCATCGGGTATCTCGTAGCGCCTGGCGTCGCCCTGACGAGTCCCTGCCTGACACCGAGTCATGACATCAAACAACCTGGCGAGTCCTTGACGCCTCTTGAGCCTGACAAAGACGGGGGCGTTCCATGGGCGGATCTCTGCGTTGACGCAAAGCGGCTCACGGGATAGCAATTCGCCCCTTAGTGCCAGGGCAAGCCGTGCCGACAGGCTGTCATCATCGATGCACACAAAGTGCTGTGTCGGAGGAGTCCCGGCGAAACGCGCGCATTCGGTGAGGCCTGCCCTCGGTACCCGACACGCATCCTCCAGAGGGTAGCGTCGAAACTCCACCCAGGAGGCAAGCTCCTCGCGCGCCGGCAGTTCGGCCAGTGAATCCGGCCAGGCGTCTCCTGGTTCTCGCGTAAAACGGCTGATGCACAGCGAGGCACCGCCATGCCGCATCGCGGCAGACAGCTGCAAGAGGTGAATGATCAACGCCTCGGCCATGGGATTGTCGCCGTACAGGGCGATGTGGATTCGATCGGCGTCGGCGACCCGAGCGTAGATGTCCGGTCCGTGCTTCGCCAACACCTGACGCGCGCTGGATTCGAACAGATTGAAGAAACGCAGGCTGACGCTCTGTTGCAGCGACAGCCGACTGGCATCTTCAGCCCGACGCGCCAGGGCAATATCGTCCACGTGCACCATCAGTATGGTGCGGCTGTCATTGGGATCGTTCGACGATGGCCGTTGTGTGAAGCACCCATTGCGAATGGCAATGGCCAGCTCGATATTGCGGGTATCATCGGGCAGGGTCAGCAGAATGGTTCGAGCACGCCCCATGCAGGCGCGCTGGTGAATCTTGCTATCAAAGACGTCGCGCACCAACACCAGATAGCCGCGATCGAGGCACCAGTCGATACCGGGATTCGAGGCATCCTGCTCGATCACCACCAGCCCGCTGCGGTGTCGCAAGCGCTGCAACAAGGGCAATGCCTGTCCCTGGCGGTGGTAGGATTCGACAAACTGCATTCCTAGCTCACCCAGACCACAGACAACGACGCGCCCCTTGCCATGGACGATTCTGGCGGTAGCCTCCAACAGGACCCCGTGGCAATTGCGAAACAGCGCCAACACCAGCGACAGCGTGGCCAACAGGCCGAGCAGTCGAACCCCATGTATTAGCCTGTCTGGCGGACCCTCACCGTGAGCACGCGCCAACAGAGTGCTCGTCCAATCCGCTTGGCCGGCGAACAGCTGCAAGGTGCGATAGACGTTGGTCAACCCCGGGCCGTCATCCACGTGAGTCGCGAGATAACTGCCGAGTATCAGCACCATTGCCGCAGCAAACTGCGGAACACGACCAAGCCAGCGCCTGCGATATTGCAGCACCAGCACCAACAACAGCAGCACCAGCAACAGAGCGCTCAGCGTGCCCCAGGTCTCCAGCACCTGATACAGGTTCTCCCCGCCACCGAAGCCGGCGGGCTCGCGCTCGCTCAGGCACTGTTTCGATTCAGGGTCACACGCCATCGTCGATGGCCTCCCGCCTCACCTCTCCTATCTATAAGAAGATAGCGGCTGACTTGCTCCGCCTTGGCACGGAATTCATGATCACGAAGAACCAGTTTTTTGACGCTCAGTTTGGCGCCGAAGCCGTTGCCAAGACGACAGCGCCTATCTAGGGTGAAGACAGCCCCCCGGCCCCTGCTGCACCACCGGGGCTTCTGAAGCGGTAGCCCCAATACAGGCGGAGGCCTGCATGGACCGAGATCGCTGGGAGACATTTCTCGAGAAGCACCTCACGCCTGCAGACCAGGCCTTTCCCAGCGTGCCGCCCGTCCCGGGGGACTGGAAGACGCTGTCCCCCGAGGACAGTCTGCCGCTGTTGCTGGACCTGACCCAGGCCCAGCTCGCCGACGATATCCGGCCCACCTGCGAGTGCTTTACCGCCCTGGCGATCCGCGCCATGCCACTGTTGTGCTATCGCCGCCATCTGCTCTGCGACGTCCTGCTGGAGACCGAAGAAGGCCCCGGCCTGTTCGCCTTCATCTATGGCCAGAGCGGTGTCTGGCCGCTGGACCTGACCAGCAAGGCGCTGTTTCGACTGAACAGTGTCTATGGCGATCCTGCCACTTCCCCAGCCGCGGCGCTGGAATACCTGCACCTGTTCACCGGGTTCATCATCGGAGGTGCCGAGAGCGGCCGTTTTCGTGTGCTGGAATCCGCTGACTATTTTCCCTGGGTCGATGCCGATCCGCCGCCTCAGGCGCTCGATGCGGTCCGTCAGGCGCTGTCCAAGGTAAGCTATCCCCCCCGTGTGGTATGCGCCAACGACGAAGCCGACGCGCCAGCCCCCATGACCTTGCACAGCGGGGATCTGGCTGAACAGCGCTCCCTCAACAGCGACGTCGACAGTCCGGTCGTCGCCTGGCACATCCAGGTACCGGTGGTCTACGGGCGCTCGCTGTGGGACTGCGACTTCACGGTGCTGCGCGACGGCGAGGTCCACATGGAGGAGGACCGCACCCTGCTCGACGATCTGCCGCTGCGACTGGAACGCTTTATCGGCGCGGTGCGCCTGCCCTGAATCAGCTTACCTGCGCTGAGCCCCCTTGCCTGCCCACGAGGACCCCACACCATGACCCTGGTACCGGATGATTCGCCTCTGCCCCCTCGTCGCCTGCCGTCATCGGTGGAGGGGGACGGTCTGCTGGTGGGCTGGTCGCTGGAGCAGGGTCAGCCTCATCAGCCGTTCGGTTTCCGCATCGGTGCGCCAAGCACCAACGCGAACCAGGAGCAGCTCGATCCGATCCTGTTCGAGGGCAGCGGCCATCTGATGACCATTGCCCCCACCGGCTCGGGCAAGGGAACCGGCTGCATCATCCCCACCCTGCTGCGTTATCCGGGGCCGGTGATCGTGGTCGACCCCAAGGGCGAGAATGCGGCGGTGACCGCCCGTCGCCGCCGCCAGATGGGCCACAGGGTCATCGTGCTCGACCCCATGGGCATCACCGACCTGCCGGCAGATCGGCTGGACCCCACCGACATCGTCATCCCCAATTCACGCACCGAGCTCGATGACATCGCCATGCTGTCGGAGCTGATGATGGAGTCACACGGCTTCGACGGCCGTGACCGCTTCTGGCTGCAGCGCGCCCAGCAGGTGCTCAATGGTCTGCTGCTCTACCTGATCCGCAGCCAGCCGGAACAGCGCAAGGGGCTGCTCGGCAAGCTACGCAAGATGGTCAGCCAGGATACCGAAGAGCTGGCCAAGCTGGCCGAGCGCATGCGCCAGATGCAGGATCCGGACCTGGAAGCCACCGCCGCCAGTCTGACTCTGCCGGCCGAGACCACCCTGGCCGGCTACATGGCCTTCGCCCAGAACAGTCTCGGCTTCCTGCGCGGTGAAGCGGTACTGGAGGCTACCCAGGACTCCACCTTTTCGCTGGACGACGTCACCCGCGGGGAACTGTTATCGATCTACCTGGTGATTCCCCCCGAGAAGCTCGAATCCCACGGCCGCCTGCTGAGACTGTGGATCGGCGTACTGATCGCGGCGGTGGTGCGCCGACGCCGGGCGCCAGCGCTGCGTACCCTGTTCCTGCTCGACGAGGCACCCCAGCTCGGTCCTCTGCCGCAGCTGCGACAGGCCATCACCCTGCTGCGCGGCTACGGCCTGCAGACCTGGAGCTTCTGGCAGGACATGAGCCAGTTGCGACAGCTGTATCCCCAGGACTGGCAGACCATGCTCAACAACTGTCGGGTGGTGCAGTCCTTTGGCGTACCCAACATGAACGCGGCGATGGACCTGGCGACCCTGACCGGCTTCCCGCGCCCGGAGGAGCTGCTCGACCTGGATTTCGACGAGATGCTTTTGCTGATCGCCGGCGACGAGGCACGCCTGGCCAGGCGACCGGAATACCGCAGCGACCCGCTGTTTCGTGGCCAGTTCGACCGCAACCCCTTGCACGACAGCAGCCGAGAGATCATGCCCCAGGCGCTGCGTCCGCAACGTCGTCTGCGCAGAGTCAGTCCGGCACGGCCAAAGCCTACGCCACCACCGGTGGTCGATCCTGCCTTCCTGGATCGACTGCTGGCGCAGTGGGCCTGACGCCCGGGACAGGACCCAGCCCATGAGCGACGTCTCCCGCGAGCCCCCGAACGCCACAGCGACCGACCTCCCCCCTCCCGGGACAGCCGGTTCATCCGGTTCATCTGGAAACACCTTTCCGTCGCTGGAACACCCCAGCATCTTTCTTGCGTCACCCGGTGACGTGGCCTACCTGCGCCGCGCCTGCAGGGACGAGATCGAGACGCTGCATCACCAGGCCGCCGACGATCACGGCCTTCGGCTCTACGCCTGGGAGGTCGATACCGCCGAAGACGGTTTCGATGATGCGGTGCCGGCCCAGCAGCAGATTCCCCACCCCTCGGATCCCCTCTGCAGAGGGGTGATCTGCCTTTTCGGTGAAAAGGTCGGTAGCCCTCTGGCAAGCCATCACCCCATCGATGACCTGCGGGTCCTCGATCCCATGAAGCCCGACGACGGCGGCGATACCCCAGGCTTGGTGATTCCCTGGGACAACGCCTGGGCCGACCGTGGTGGATTCGCCCTTACCGGTTCCACCTTTGAACTGCTGGCCACCCTGGCCTACCGCGAGCGACAGCGTCAGGAGGCATCGGCCGGATCTCGCCCACTGCCACTGCTGCTGTGTCTGGTCGGGCCGAGGGACCTGCTGGACACCACCGAGCCACTGAAAGCCGCCTGGGGCAACTATCGTCACTTTCATGAATGCCAGGACAAGTGCGGAACGGATTCGGCCTGCATCACCAGGCGACTGGAAGACCGCACCCAGCAGCTCAAGCAACTGATCAATCTGGTGGCCTTCGTGCAACGTCGCGGCCACGTCATTCGTGTCATCGATTCTCAGGACGCCTTTATCGGTGAATTGCGACGTTTCATGGAGCGGGACCTGAACCTGGCCCTGACGGCGTCGGACAGAGACCCCTTCAAGGGTCTGGAGTCCTACGACGTCGGGGACCACGCGCTTTTCTGCGGGCGATCCGACCAGCGAAGCACCTTGAGAGAGGAACTCAAGCAGCGCTGGAACCAGCAGGACCGGGTCCCCGTGGTCTGGGTCGAGGGCGGAAGCGGCTCGGGCAAGTCGTCGTTCCTGCGTGCCGGCATCATCGGAGCCCTGGTAGCGGACAGCGCCGATCATCGCTGCCTTGACGGCATATTGCGCCCTTCCGACCTGGCCCCGGATAGCCGAGCCACGGACGCAGCAAGCGGCGACAGATGCGTGCTGACGATGCTCTTCGACGCCATCGTGAAACGCCTGGAAGGCGCCGGCTGGTGCGATGAACCAACTGCCAGTAGAGCTCGCCGTCTGCTGGGAAGGACGTCAACGGACCTGCGTATCGAAGCCCTGAACGAGGAGTTGTGTCTACTGCTGGACGCCGCCGCCACGCGCCTGGCTCGACCTCCTCGTCTACTGCTGGGCTTCGACCAGTTCGAGGAGATCGTCGACGCTCTGTATGGCGAACAGCAGGAAGCCGAGTTCTGGGATCCGCTGGTGCAGTGGCTCCACGCGGCCCATTCATGCCGCGCCCTGGCCCCGCGTCTGGGCATCTTTGTCACCCTCCAGGGAAACCGTCAGGAGCTGGTGGAGCGCGACAGTCTGCTCAACGAACTCCATGCCACTGGCCAGGTAACGAGGATGTCGTTTCCTCCTGACAACAGTCTCGACGAAATTATTCGCAAGCCCTTTCGGCTGACCGGACGCCTGGCCATCAGCGACGCACTGGTGGCCCGGCTCAAGGACAATATCCAGCGGATTCGCGGCCATCATGGTCGAGGCGACGCCCAGGACAGCCTGCTGCCGCTGTTGTCACTGGCGCTGCGCAATCTCTACGAGCACGGCCTGCGGCTCGCCGAAGAAGCCACCATCGCTGACTCGGCGTCCCTGGGTGACGCTATCACCACGAGCTTTGGCCGCAGTGGGGACCGCCAGGCCGACGACGACACCCAAGAGCTCGGCACCAGCGCCAGAGCAGGTTTCACCGAGAGCGCGTCTGGCTCCGAGGCCTTCCAGACCACCGGTCACCTTCGTACCCCCGACGGGGGCGACCGCCAGCGGGAGCCCCCCCTGTGGGTACTGGACACCGCCAACGCCGAGGGCCACGACAGTATCGAAGGCGCCATCACCCAACTCGCCAATGAGGCCTTCGAGCAGGCCAAGGCGGCGTCCGGCGCACTGTGGTCGGATAGCGTCGTCGGTGACCTGCTGCGTCGCCTGGTGGATTGGCGCCAGGTCGGCGAAAAGCATTTTACGCTACCCGCCACGGTCTTCCCCGCGGCGGATGCCACAGACGCCTTTCAATTGGCCCGGGCGTTGCGCGAGCGGCGCCTGCTGATCGATGAACGCCACGGGCGTGTCCGCCTGGTCCACGAAGCGGTACTCCACCACTGGCCCCAGGCCAGCGAGTGGCTGGAACGGGAGCGCCCGGTACGCGAATGCGTCCGCCAACTGGTGGGGGAAGCCGAGCACTGTCTTGCCAGCCCGCCGGACGCCGCGCGCTGGAACGCCTATCGCCTGCTCTACCTGGATCGCGCGGCCCGGGTGCTGGCGATCTGGCATGATGTGCTCGGCGAAGGCCCGCCAACGACCAAGGAGCTTGCCCGCCTGCGGGAGTTCTGCCTCACCCTGCTGCTGCTGGAAGCCGATCCTGCAGCGGTGGTCACCCAGAGCCCTCGCAAGCCGACACACCTGATCCTGGCCACCTTCTACCAGCGCGCCGATATCATCGCGGCAATGGTGGCCAGAAGGCCCGAGGCGGTCGATCTACCGCGCCAGGATGGCCGCACCGCGACCTTCTGGGCGGTCTGGAAAAACCGCCTCGACCTGTTGCAACCGCTGCTGGCGGCCGGTGCCGATCCTGACCACGCCGATGAGGACCACTGGCGCCCCGTACACCTGGCGGCACAGGCAGGAGCCGTCGACTGCCTGCAGCGTCTGGTGGAAGCAGGGGCCAGCCTGGACGCACAGCAAGCGCCCCACGGCCAGACACCGATGCACCTGGCCGCGCTCGCCGGCCAGCACAGGGTGCTCGACTACCTGATACAGCAACGCGGCCAGAGCCCCGACCTCACCAACGCCAACCGTCAGACCCCGCTGGAACAGGCGATCGCCAACGATCGAGCCGACACCATCAGCCACCTGATTGCCCTCGGGGCTGACCCGGCAGCCCCCCATCAGACGCACTGGAGCTATCTGCACTTCGCCGCCCGCGGCAATCATGTGAAGGCCGCCGAGGCGCTGGTGGCCCAAGGACTCGAGATCGACGCCAGGTTGGCCAACGACGCCACGCCGTTGCACCTGGCCGCCTACAATGATCATCCGGAAATAGCCCGCTGGCTGATTGAACGCGGCGCCGACCTCGGTGCCCTCGCGCTCGCCGCGGACTGGGGCAAGGAAAGCAGCGCCCGGGAACGGCAGGATGCCTGGCGCAAGGAAGGCGCAAAGGGAGTCCCGTCAGGCAAGCTCGGCGACTTCGAACACACCCCCTTGCACATCGCCGCCGCCCGCGGAGCCACCAGGGTGGCCGAGCTGTTGCTCGAGCACGGGGCCGATCCCGCCGCGGCGATCGGCGACGGCCGCACAGCGCTGCACCTGGCCGCCGAGCACGGCCACCCGGATACCCTGGCCCTGCTCTGCCATACAACTGCCACACTCGACGCCAGAGACCATCGAGAAGACACCAAGGCAGAGCAACCGATCCATCAGACCGCGCTGCAGGCATCGGTGACCGGTGGTCATGTCGCCTGTGCCGAGGTACTGCTACGCGCCGGCAGCGACCCGAACACCCAATTGCACTGGCCTGGTCGCAGCCCCTTTGCCGGCTGGAACCTGGTGCACCTGTGCGCCGATCAGGGACATGCCGAGCCAATCAGGCTGCTGGCTCGCCACGGGGCCGACATGCAGGCCACCACCCCGGATGGCCGCACGGCGCTTCACCTGGCCGCCCTGGCCAATCGAGCCGAGGTCGTCACGGCATTGCTGGATCTCGGCGGCGTATCGGTGGATGTCCTCGACAAGCACGCCATGAGCGCCCTGCAGCTCGCCTGCCTCAAGGGCGCGAGCGAGGCGGCCAAGGTCCTGCTCATCGGGCAGGGGGTCATCGAGCAGGCGGACATCGAGCAGGCAACCGAGCCAGGCGTTGCCACAAGAGGAAGCGCCAAGGCGCCCCTAGCCCCCACTCTGCTCCACCTGGCCTGTGTCGGCGGAGCGCTGGACCTGGTCGAGACGCTTATCATGGCGGGGGCAGACTGTGACGCCAGCGACGCCGAGGGCTGGCACCCTCTGCACCTGGCCGTACAGTTCAATCACCAAACCCTGGTCGAACGGCTTGTAGCCGCCGGCGCAGAGGTCGATGCCTGCGCAGAACAGCCAGGCGTCACCGCCTTGCAACTGGCCGCCGAAGGCGGTTACAAGGACATCGCTATCGTGCTGGCAGACGCCGGAGCCGATATTGACATGGCCACTCGTGACCGCGATGCACCGGTGCTGATCGCGCTGTCACTAGGCCAGTTTCCACTGGCGCTGGCCTTGATTCAGCGAAACGCCGATGCGGCCATGCGAACTCGCGACGGACGCAGCGTCGCCCAGGTATACGCTGAACGTCTGACCCGGACATGCACTCGCGACGACGCTGGACGCGCCCTCGAGGACGGCCCGGTGGCCGACCCCAGGATACTTGCCTGGCTCGAAGGCGCGGGTCAGTCCACCGCGGTTATCGAGAAAGCGGTGGCGGCCTTGCGCGCCCCTGCGGCGGATGGGGACCAGGAACAGTGCGCAGGCACCTCGCCCAACGACATGGGCCCCGATCCAGCGATTGCCCGCGGCGCTCTCGCCCCGACCCTGGAAGGCAACCCCTGGCAGTACCCCTGGCGGCGCTGCAGGCCGGCATTTGTCGAGTCCCACTGGCCCTGCGGCAGCCGTATTGATGGAAAGCATCTCGCCGACAACAGACTGGTGGCCGACGCCTGCCGACTGCCCTGGTACCCCGACGCCACCCTGATACGCCTGCAACATCCCGACTGGATGCAGGGCCTGGCGCTGTACTTCGTCGAGGAAGGCGCTGCTGGAGACCACGTGCCGCGCCCGCTGACCCGGCTGACCGGTACTGCACCGCCGATCCACGAGTTGAACGCTCGCCAGCCGATCCAGCTTTGCGCTGCCAATGCGCTCGGCTACCTGCGCTTCTTCTGCTTCTTCGTCAGGGGGCCGGACGGTCCCTTCTATATTGTCGATTCGCTCGAGGATCCGCTGCTCCCGGTCCATCCCGATATTCAGGCCATCGTCGCCGGAAGCTGTCACGCGCCGCGCCAGGACCCGGCCGATGACGAAGACGTCTATCGCTACCTGGCGACGCTCTACTATGCCGACGCCTTTTTTCTCGCCCGCTTCATGCTGAGCGCCAGCGGCAACATCGAGATGCTCGATGACGAACCCATCGCTGCCGGATTGCCCGAGCGCATCCACGCGCCGCTGGACTGACCAAGCTACGGACGTCAGGACGACGGAACCGAAGAGGCGGTGGCATCTGAACCGCCCCCGGCCATCAGCCGCGATTCGCTCATCGCCAGCGCTTCGGCGATTCGCTCGCCCCCTAGCGGGCCCTTCCTCGAGCGCCAGTACGCCAGAATCTGCGGGAACTGATTGAAGCAAAGCCCCTGTTGACTGACGACCCGCCGATCCAGCGGAAAAAGGCGCAAGCCTTGCTGCATCAGGCCGTCCGCTCGCCCCTCTCCCCTCGCTCTCAGCAACTCGACCAGGGTCAGTGGATCGTCGCTACCGAAGCGTTCTCTGGCGGCGGCTCGCGCCTCCATCACACGCTCCAGCAGGACGCGTGCTCGCAGTTGCAGCCGCCTGTCGAGGCGCGCAGCAAAAATGACGGGGGCCAGCCGATTGAGGTCCGCCTGGGTCACGCCGGGCAGCCACACCAGTACACCGGAACGCATGGAAGGCACCAGATCCAGGCGATTCACCTGATCACAGAACAGACAGGCCGTCACGATATCATCGACATTGCGACTGTCAGTCCCCAGGGTCACCGCCTGCTGATACTTGGCGCTGCGAAAGCCACAAAAGCGACAACGGTAGTCGTCCCTGGCCCAGACCGCTTCGCGCGCGCCTGGCGGGGTGCAAGGTATCCCCGTGCAACGATAGCCAAGGACGTCATAGGCGCTGGTGGGACGCGCCAGGCGAAAACGCAACTTGTCGGCGAGCAGGGAGTCTTGTTCAGACAGGGGACAGGACATGGCGCAACCTTGGCCAGACTGGCCATCCAGAGGACTCGATCGGGACACGGGGCCGCACTACGCAGCCAGTGCGCACCAGATCAAGGCGTGTCGTGGACGCAATCGTGCTTTCATTGACGCCGGTCAAAATCAGCATAGCCTGCCGGCGCGTCCGCATGACGGTTTCGCCCGTCCATCGCCATGGTCTCGCCTTGGCGGCGCCCGGTTCACGCCTACGACACTGCACACCCGCCCTGCGGCTGGTAACATGAAATGACGCGACAGGCGGCATCACATCAAGCCAACCTAGACGTTGGGGCTCATGCAGCAGTCCCGGGCGACAAGCGCCCGATACCGCGGCGCGCCGCTATCAGAGATATAGCACACTATCAATGCAGCTATGCTGAAAACGCCGTCGCCTCCCGGAGACCCAATTCCCCTTAGGATCAATTTGTGACAGTCTACTGCGAATCATCATGAGAAGACCCCGCAATGAGCATTGGCTCGCCTCGGTCAAATCCATGATCCCAGTTTTCACCTTTTCCAGGAGTATCGGCATTGATCAGGGTTCTTGTCGCTGACGATCATCACCTGGTACGCACCAGCATCGTTCATCTGCTCAATGCAGAGAAGGACATCAATGTCGTCGGGGAAGCCGCGGACGGAGAAGAGGCCATTGCTCAGACTCGCCGCCTCAATCCCGACGTGGTGGTGATGGACATTCGCATGCCGGGCATCGGCGGGCTCGAGGCCACTCGCAAGATCCGCCGACTGACCTCGGACATCCGTATTCTTGTGCTGACGGCCTTTATCGAGGAAGCCTTTGCCCAGCGGCTGCTGGAGGCCGGTGCCCACGGCTTCATCAGCAAGGGTTCCCAGCACGACGAGATGGTCAAGGCCATCCGCGCGGTGTTCGCCGGACAGCGCTTCGTCAGCCCGGAGATCGCTCAACGGCTGGTACTGTCGCGCATCGACCACGAGGAAAATCCGTTCGATCAGTTGTCCCAGCGCGAGCTTCAGGTCGCGATGATGATCGTCAACGCCCAACGCGTCGCCGACATCGCCGATCGCATGTTCCTGAGCCCGAAGACGGTCAACACCTACCGCTATCGCATCTTCGAAAAGCTCGGCGTCAATTCCGATGTCGCCCTGACCCACCTGGGGCTGCGGCATGGGCTTGTCGAAGGCTTCAAGGAAGACTAGAAGCCAGCCTGAGGCTCTTACCCAATGTGCCGTCGGGGACGATACGTCCCCCGCCAGGCTCTGGTAGCATGAGCTCCCTGACGTGATGTGACAGGGTGAGCCTTACCAGACCATGACCTTCGATGCCCGACGCTTTCTCGAGACCGTCAGCGAATCACCCGGTATCTACCGGATGTTCGATGACCAGTCCAATACCCTCTATATCGGCAAGGCTCGTCGCCTGAAGGCTCGCCTGGCGAGCTATTTCCGCGGCGCACTCAATACCAAGACTCAGGCGCTGGTCGCTCGCATCCACGACATCCAGGTCACGGTGACCAACAGCGAGACCGAGGCGCTGCTGCTCGAACAGACCCTGATAAAGCAGCTCAGACCGCCCTACAACATCCTGTTGCGTGACGACAAGTCCTACCCCTTCGTGTTTGTCACCGACCGTCATCCCTTCCCGGCTCTGGAACACAAGCGCGCACGGACCCGCCACGATGACGGCCGCTATTTCGGGCCCTATCCCTCCAGCGGCGCCGTGCGCGAAACGCTATCACTGATGCAGAAGGTGTTCCGTATCCGCAACTGCGAGGACGGCGTCTTCGCACACCGCACCCGGCCCTGCCTGCAGTATCAGATTCAGCGCTGCAGCGCCCCCTGCGTGGGCTACATCAGCGAAGAAGACTACCGCCGCGATATCGAACACGCCATCCAGTGCCTGGAAGGACGCAGCGAATCGGTCAGCCAGGAGCTGACCCGCGACATGGAGGCCGCAAGCCAGGCCCTCGACTTCGAGGAAGCGGCACGTCTGCGCGACCAGTTGCAGGATCTGCGCCGTCTGCAGCAGCGCCAGGTGGTGGATACCGGCAGCGGAGACGCCGACGCCTTTGCCCTGGCCTCCCAGCCGGGTGCCCTGTGCATCTCGGTGCTGTCGATTCGTCAGGGGCGTCTGCTGGGGGCGCGGCACTACAGCCCCGCCAACAGCCTCGATCTCGGGGAGCCGGAACTGCTGGGTGACTTCGTCAGCCAGTACTACCTCGGACAGGCCCGGGAGATCCCCACTGAAGTGCTGACCAGCCACGCCGTACCCGACGCCGAACTGATCGCCCGGGCGCTGAGCGAGCATGCCGGACGCCGGGTACGCATGACCGACAAGGTCCGCGGTCACCGCGCCCAGTGGCGTGAACTCGCCCGCACCAACGCCGAGCAGCAACTGGCCGGCCAACTGGCCAACCAGACCCAGCTCGCCAAACGTTTCGAAGATCTTCGCCAGGCACTCGAGCTCGACGAGACGCCGCAACGGCTCGAATGCTTCGATATCAGTCACAGCCACGGCGAGGCCACGGTGGCATCCTGCGTCGTGTTCGACCAGGACGGCCCGCGCAAGAGCGACTATCGGCGTTTCAACATCAAGGGAGTCGCCGCCGGCGATGACTACGCAGCGATGCAGCAGGCGCTGACTCGTCGCTTCAAGCGCTTCAACGAAGGGGAAGGCGTGTTACCCGACATCCTGGTCGTGGACGGCGGCAAGGGCCAGTTGAACATGGCGCGGGAGGTGCTCGCCGAGCTCGCCATCAACGGCGTGATCCTGCTCGGGGTGGCCAAGGGCACCACCCGCAAGGCTGGCCTAGAGACCCTCTTTGTCGAGACCGTGGATCGCTCTCTGGCGCTGCCACCGACCTCGCCGGGTCTTCACCTTATCCAGCACATCCGCGACGAATCGCACCGATTCGCTATCGCTGGCCACCGTGCCAAGCGAGACAAGGCCAGGCGCACCTCGACGCTTCAGGATATCCCGGGCGTCGGCCCCAAACGCCGACGTGAACTGCTGCGCTTCTTCGGCGGACTCCAGGGCATCAAGCAGGCCACCCGCGATGAACTGGCTCGGGTTCCCGGCATCAGCGCCACCATGGCAGACACAATTCATCGTGCCCTGCATGGATGAGTTGAGGTATCACGGATAGAATGAACCACTTTGACGGGCGCCAACGTCGTCCGTCGCTTCTTGTCGCCCCCCTCCAGCAAGGACAGCGGTATCGATGAACATTCCCAACATTCTGACCCTGGCACGCATCGTCTTCATCCCCCTGCTGGTGGTGCTGTTCTACCTGCCCTTCGAATACAGCATGCTGACCGCCGCCGCCCTGTTCGGCCTGGCCTCCATCACCGACTGGCTGGATGGCTATCTGGCGCGCAGGTGGGACCAGTCGACGCCATTTGGCGCCTTCCTCGACCCGGTGGCGGACAAGCTGATGGTGGCAGTGGCGCTGGCACTGCTGATCGAGCGCTACGACGCCGCCTGGCTGACGTTGCCGGCGCTGGTGATCATCGGCCGCGAGATCGTCATCTCGGCACTGCGCGAGTGGATGGCGGAGATGGGCAAGCGCGGTTCGGTCGCGGTGTCCTGGATCGGCAAGGTAAAGACCACCCTGCAGATGGTCGCCCTGCTGCTGCTGCTGGCCTTCCCTCCCGGCCACCTGATCGCCGAACTGGGCGTTGTCACCCTGTACGCCGCCGCCATACTGACGCTGTGGTCGATGATCCAGTACCTGCGGGCCGCCTGGCCGCACCTGAGCCGCTCGCTGTAGGCAGTGCTCTGGCGATCCGGGGCCTATTCGAAAATTCAGGGAAAAGCGTTTGACAGTCACCGACTTATCCGTATAATACGTCCTCGAGTCAGGCGGGAATAGCTCAGTGGTAGAGCACAACCTTGCCAAGGTTGGGGTCGCGAGTTCGAATCTCGTTTCCCGCTCCATCATCAGACGATGGATGACTCATGAGGCTGGATGGCAGAGTGGTTATGCAGCGGACTGCAACTCCGTGTACGCCGGTTCGATTCCGACTCCAGCCTCCATTTTTCCTTTCAGGTGTGCCCCGCTTCCCAGAAGCCGTGTCCGATCCCTTCGGACCCTATCGCCTTACCTCTGGCGACGTTCCTGCCCGGATGGCGAAATTGGTAGACGCAAGGGACTTAAAAGCTCTCTTGCGTACGATCACATTTCTGTAGCGATGGTCATTTTTAGCATTACTTATCAACGACTTGCGCAGAGCGATAGCTTAGCATCTACCACCTGTCGCTCATTGTGAGCGACGATTCAGCGATAGATATTTTATGTCTTATTATGCATGAGATGGGACATCGAAAGCCTTCAGTTAAGAAATACAGGCCAAAGGACACTATCGTTAGCGAGACATATTCGCTCTTGACCATTGGCCCTGCTGCTGTAAAATACTGCGGATTCAAGCGGGTATGGTGGAATTGGTAGACACATCAGACTTAAAATCTGAAGACCTCAGGTCGTGTCGGTTCGAGTCCGACTACCCGCACCAAGACATACGTAGCTCTGTGCCAACCTAAAAGCACTGAAAATGCCTCTTTAGCTCTAATAGGCTTGCAATAAAGGGCCAAGGGTGACTCCACTGGCCCTTTTTCATGGCAAAGAAGTCAGCACATACAATGACACCACCTTGCAACCAAAAACTCGACGCCGTTTTTTCTTTAAAGCTATAGTAAGCCAGCCTTATGCACTTTAACTTGAAAAATTACGGAAATGGTTTCGCTACAGGTGGTAGAAATTGGCTCATACTCCCTCCCTGCCCTTCGGTATGATTGGTCACTAGGAATTTAACGGCAAATTGCAACATATAGTAAGGCCCAGTATCAAACAACTGACGACTAATGAAAAGTTTCCAAGCAGTAAATTCGCCACGTCCAACAAGTCGATTTCAAGACTATTAAAAACTTTAAAACCAAAATCCAAGTTAACAAAAATTTGCATAAAACCCACGGTTGTTAAATAAACATTAAAAGACGATAGAATTAAAATTATTTTATTCCGGTCTATTATATAACATGAATGAAAATCAAAAAGAAGTTCTGCTATTCACAGGGGTTATCATGCTCTTGATGTTTATATTTCCTCCATTCCATTTACAACTCTCTGGCGGAACATTTGGTCAAGGATACGGATTTATATTTACTCCGCCATCCAGAGGAGCGAAGATTGATATAGCGACATTACTTGTGCAATGGTTTTTCGTTGCTTGTATCAGTGGCCTAGCGTATAGATACTTTAAAAATTAGTGAGCCACCTCCGTACTTAGCGTAGTTAACAATATCGCTAATAGCGAGCAGCCCTGTGACTGGACAGAGATGCATGCATGGAGTATCCATATGGATTAAAGGTCAGACTAATAAAACCTTGATCTATCGTGTGACTTTACAAAAATACAAAGCCACCATCTGGCGCGAAATTCAAATATTTCACTAGCTTTCTCTCCAAGTGAGAAATTTCTTTCTAAAAACTACAGCAACAATCCTGGCACATAAAGGAATAATAAAAAATGGCGTTTTACAATTCTACTAGAAAACACTACAACTCGTCTGGATAAAATCATAAAATACACACGAGATGTGGACGATTTAATAATTCTTGTTAAGAATAAAAATTCTGAAAACTCCACAATATTAGATATTCAACAATTGATTTGCTGATAGTTATTTATTGACTAGGATGCGGGGATTAGCTCATCAAAACCAAAGCGAGCGTCCCTGTCACAAGTAGGTTCGTCGCTGGATTTTTCCAATCTTACTCAGCGGCAATGGTCTAAGAAATTGTCCGGGCCTCGAACACCTCAGGAGAGATCACCATACCAGCACTGCCCCTGAGCAACTACTTGTAGTCCACCTCGATGTACACCGCCTGGCGTCCTGGTTCTCAACAAGTTCGTCATAGATCGCATCGATCTTAAGGCTCATTCCTAATTGCACCGATGCTTTTGCGATTTTTAGTTGCTTAGACTTCTCGTCTAGGTGATCTCGACAAAAACGATTTTTCGCGACTTGAGACGGTTTAGTGCTTTTGGTTCATGGCTCACTATTGGTAGAGTTGGCTGGGGTGAAGCCCAAACTCTCCAAGATCGGCACTAATTCCGACACGGTCAACAAGAGGCAAGACCATGTCCTTCTAGATTTAAAAGAAATGTCTACTCGTCTTCTTCATGGAAGTTTCTGGCTTTACCATGAGGTCGCCTCGTTCAAAGTAACCTATTAACGGGCCGCGCACTGATCGTAGTTAAGAACTATACTCGTTTATAATTCTTCTATAGCTATTATGTGCCATCTCTAGCCTTCTATCAAAAGGCCTCGCTATTTTATGCTTTTTCTTCCCCATATTCAGAAACTCTCTCCCACCTGACTCTTTTTCTTTCATAATGATATGTTTGTAATTATCAATAAGACTTTCAATATCACTAATTCGGCATTCATAGTAATCCATCATTCTTAGTGACTTCTCAAACCTAAAATTACGCTTGCACTCACGTCGCTCATCAAAAAGAAACTTAACCTGCCGCTCTAATGTTTCCGCGTAAGTCATCCTAGACTCTTCTCGAACCATGAAATCTATCTGCTCTACGAGCTTCTCATACTGATACGTAAGCCGCTCCAACCTATTTTTCGGCGTTCTACCAAGCTTAGGTTTAGGAGGAAAGATCGTTTTTTGAGTGTCAATTTCGTCAAGTATATTCTCAAACGTAGTTAATGTTCGAAAAATCTCCGCATCATTTGATGTCAGCCGTGTCGCAGCTTTTCGCCCAACAGCTTTATAAGTTTTGTTCTCAACAAGAGGATCGCGAATCTCACTCAAGCTCTTGTGCGGTTCGCCCTCCTTTTTTTCGAGTGAACGCACTGCTCGAAGAGTATTTCTGAGCTTTATGAGAGCATCATAGACCTTCTCTTGAATGGGTTTCGGTGGTCGACCTGGGCCATGGCTGACACCAATCGGGTCAGGGCCCTCTTCCCGCAGCCGCTCTCTTAGCTCTCGATAGCGCAGCTCTTCACGTAAAGCCCTGCGCCTGAGTTTCTCCAACTCTGTCAGCTTGGGCCTTCCAGCATTAGCGCTAGGTCCATCACGATGTTCAGTCACTGCTGCCCCCCCTTACCTGCCTGTCGAATCGTGATATTTTACCTGTTATAAATTCTATGAGCACAAAAAAAGGCCAGCATCGCTAGCTATTTCAGTAGCATTCGACCCAATGTGATCTTGCCTAAGAACGGTGGACATACCTTTAAGGCAGCACACTGAACCAGGTGGCCTATGGAACGGCAAGCAATGGCGATGAAGAAGCCACGTCTATGTGGCCCCCCAGGCCTACAGGGGTGGGGCCCAGGCTCTCGCTGACCATGTTAGCCCAGTGCCACCGGGCGTGCTCTGAGGGCTCGGCCCAGCCGGCTCTAACAATGGCGTGCCAAGGCTCAACACCAGCAGTGTGCCTCCGCTCGCTAGCAGGCCTTGGGTATTCAAAGGATATGGATGTTTCTCGGCATCGCCCGCAGCGACTAGTACGTCTTACGACAGCGCGATAATATGCCGCCCGCCAGCAGGCGATTTTCGATCAACGTGTGGCAGAGGCATATTACAATCTAAATGGGCCCTCAAGCCTCCTAGATTGGCTCTAGACTAACGTTACGATGTTGACCGCTAGGCTGTTGTCGCCAGCCTCCGGCGCAAAAAACCTACGTGCCAAGGTAGCCCGAAAGTTCAAGGCCACGGCGAACTCTCACCAAACGCTGCACGTGGCATCGAACTTGCTGGAGCAGGACTTCGCCTTGACGGCGCCTAAACTTAAGCGGGTAATTGACATTATGCGCCTGGATACCAGAGAACGTCGCTCCATCTGCCGCTATTGATCGATCTGTACTTTCACAAAGATGTTCGGCTGGTCGGTGAGCGAGTGAATGACTGCCAGCTTGGTCGGCGATGCCCTGAAGACGGTCCGTGGTGCTATATAATGCCCCAAGGATAGGTCGTGCATAGTACACCGTGCGGCCGACAGTCGCTGCTTGCTCGGCACCAGCTCAGATGCAGCGTAAATGCAAGAGACAACTGCTACAATAATGCCTGTGCCGCGAGCTTCTTCCACAGCCTCAAGGTATAGGCGATCTATGGTGAGCGATTCGAGATCCGGGATGCCATGCGACGCTAAGTGTTAAAGTATATGGAGATTGACTACAACCGACAGCGCTGGCACAGTGCGAGTAGGCTAATTAGTACGAAACCTTTCGAAGCCAGAATGAGCGCTTAAATCTATGTAAAATAATACATCTAACGATCATTCATTTCTTTTTTTAACTTTTTTAGTATAACCATCACTATATTCATTTTCTGTAGATCTGAGTGTATATTTAGATTTTCATTAAGCACATTTAATATGGTTTTAATCCCTTTATACTTTAGCCATACTTCACCATCCTCTCTCTGCACTTCAATGTCAGAGATTTTCAACATTATGTTTTCTATTCTTACATTTATGGATGCGGTAGACCTTCTTACGTCTATAACATCAACTTGTATATTACGAGTATTTATAATTATCAACGCTCTCATCTCTTACATTCTCTCCAAGAGTTTTTCATAAAATCGATTAGTATTATTTTCCGTTAATATAATTTTCGCATTCGATATTATCTATATTCATCGTATTTCTACGATATTTCCAATAATAGAGCCTCTGAAGATATTACTCCGACAAGCGATATAATGACGAACATGCTCACGGCGATGACTGTTGACAGCCCACCGCCGTAGTGTACATTACTTTTAAAAACAAAAAGTAATTCATGACAAACGAAAATCATATTCTATAAATAGAACAGTGAACTATCTTTTGAATATTTTACGTTCATTGACACCGCATAGAAATACGCGATGTCAAAAGCCCATTAAGACCAACAACTCACCGTTGGCAATTCCGAACTCTCACTTTTAATAGTTTTACTTGATATTGTATCATTCTCAGTTTGTAGAAAATCATTTAGCTTTTCTAGTGCTTCTCGAAGACCAGCATCTTTATGGGTATCTTCTCTTGCACTGAAAAGAACATCAACTTTATGATCTCTTTTGTTGTGCAAGAATAAAACACCATCTATAACTCTTTTATTATATATATCCACCACATATATAGTGTTATACCCATTCCTATTAGACCTTAATTCAATATCAAAGCCAAGATCTTTAATCTTCTCATAATGCCTGTTTAACTTGTTCATAGACACCTCTCAATTATTTGTTGACCTATACACATAACGTATCAACTCGGCTAAAATCATGCAATAGATATTTTGCTTTTTATTAATCTACTTTTTTATATAATCGCTGGAACCGGCATGAGCACAGGGTTTTCACAGATTAATTTTTTGGGATTTTTCTCAATCGATTAGAAACATATTCAAAAACATTGGTAACAGCAAGCTGACTCGGGCGTGATGCCGTGTGAAAATGATTTTTCAAATAGCAGACACAGGTAGAGGTAGAGGTAGAGGTAGAGGTAGAGGTAGAGGTAGAGGTAGAGGTAGAGGTAGAGGTAGAGGTAGAGGTAGAGGTAGAGGTAGAGGTAGAGGTAGAGGTAGAGGTAGAGGTAGAGGTAGAGGTAGAGGTAGAGGTAGAGGTAGAGGTAGAGGTAGAGGTAGAGGTAGAGGTAGAGGTAGAGGTAGAGGTAGAGGTAGACTAAGAACATCTAATTAAAAACGGTCTGTCATAGTTATATTTAATTACGAATTCCTTTTTTAATCTATACGTCACTTCTCGTAAGATCTATTTGCGAGCGGTTTAAGCGCCATATAATCCTCATATGACATATCGCTTGCTAGAACTTTTTCTTCTGCGATCAGCTTTAGCATTCTAGCATAAGTTGGATTCTTAGATATATAAATCCTTGCAGACTTTGCCGTAGCTCTGATTGCATAGTAAAATAATTTAAGCGAATCGATGTCATCATTACTAGCCTTCTTCATTAATATTTTACATTCGTCTAGACTCACATTATGCTTTATATCAAGCCTATCTAGCTCTTCAAGTACCGCACTTAATTTTGAAAGCTTAAAACATAAGTTAAGCAAATTCCCATACAAAAACTTATAATTTTCATCTTCAAATATCGTTGTTTATTCTATTTTCTATATTATAACACAACTTTCAATCGACATGTTCGCGATATTAAGGTCACTATACTAACTTTTGACTCCGCGATTCTGACATCAGCACCCACTCCATGGTTTTGACCATTCCACGGTGATCGCAACCCCGTGTATCAATTATTCGCATGAGGGCCACAGGATTTTGTCCTTAAAACATTTTTTGGTGATAAAAAAAGTGCGATCAGCTGACGCGACCACCCTCTCTCTGCCCTAGTGCTACTGCTGGTGGAAGTGGTACTTGTAGTGGCAAAAAAAAGATTGTTATATCAGGATATTATAGCATGCACTGCATGTGAGAGTTCATGAGCTTTGCGAATGATCGAGCGCGCTATGCTTTTGAGTGTCTCAAGAGCGAAACGAGTGATATGCGAAGCGCGTGTAGTGAGCATGCTGTCGAACGAGAGAAGCGATTGAGATAGAGGTGCGAGCGGCACAAGGGGTGATGAGTACTATACTCCAAATCTAGGTAGTGTATGACGACGAATAAAATAAGGAAGAGTCATACAATGCCTAGAGTGGGAGTATGGCGGGGGGTCTTAGCTTTAGCTTCTTTTTCTTGAAAAATATAGCGCGAGCTTGCGAGTCGATAGATTTATCGAGAAAAAAAGCGACAAGCTACAAGATTCGTATGCGAGCCCGAGCGAGTCATCTAATCGCAGCCTCCCGCGCGAGCTGGAATGACTTGAAACTCTAGGCATAGCGCGGGGTTTTGCGCTCTTGCATAGAGTGAAGGTCATGAGAGGTCGCAGGGGTAGAGAGCGATCTGCTGGCACAGCTGCAAGCATCGAGTGCGAGCCATCGACCATGTCGCACTCACTGAGTGCGACAAGCAACACGGATCGCAAAGCATGAGTGTGGTAGGTCGAAAGTGTCGCACTACACGAGTGCGAGAAAAGTCAGTGTTTACGCGGTTTTTTTCTGTTTAAGCATATGCTTGGGTCACTGCTGGACCAACCTGGTCCAATCTGGGTCAGACGAGCTAACTTCTTTTGTTTTTTATTTGTTCTTTACTTCCCACAGTGGTGTCTTATCTTACTATATTTATTAAAGGCAGTCTGTGCTATAATATAAGTACAAATGAGAATAATAATGAGCAGAAAATTCGGCACTACTAGCATAGCTAGAACAGACATATTCAAATCTTACAGCAAGTTTGCAAAAGACCATTTCAATAACAGTTCCCGCGGGTATAAATTTGAAGAAAATACTTATTACAATGCTCTTTCTGACGCATGTTCTTTTATTAGCTCGGTGACAAACGAAAACCTTTCTTCAGTAAAGTCAAAAAAATCGGCTAAAGCAATACTCGAAGAAAATCATGAACTCATCATCATGGCACTAAAGTCAGAAGCGAATCGTCGAACAACAGGCGGCTGGGGGAAGCTCAGAAAGACTCTAGACATCGCTTATCGAGCGGCAGGACTCAGTAGAATGTCAGATCAGATCAAGTACTCTACTAACCCACTTCCGCCATCCGACCGTCCACAACACACAAAAAAATCGCTCAGGATTAGTAAAGTCAGCGACAAATATCTAACTGAATTCATTGAAGCTCTAGAAGAGAAAAAAGATCAGAAAGCTCTGGATCTTATCACTCTTGTCAGTACGTTCGGCATGCGGCCTATCGAGATTTTGACTACTAAAATCGTGTCCCATAACGATGAGACAATAACATTACATGTGCAAGGTGCAAAAAAAACACTAAAAGGTAAAGAGCTAAAAAGTCATTCTCGGGGCATCGATAGAACGCTCACAGTCGAGTCAACGCCAGCACTATTAAACGCTCTTAGAAATTTACAGGGGATGACGATAAACGAGTTAGAGAGCGCTCAACAGCGTATTAACAGACTATCTAGAAAGCTAAAACCGACATCCGAAAAGCACTTTTGCCTATACTCTTTAAGATATACTTTCGGGTCAAATCTGAAAAAAAATCTGTACAGATATGAGATGGGCAGAGTGCTGGCAGCAGCAATCATGGGTCACAAGAACACGTCGAGCATATCAAGTTATGGGCATTATAGATCGGGTGTTCTCGGCGCTGATATCCCCGTCGTTGATGATATGACAGTGAAGAAAGTTGTAGACGACGTTAGTAAAAGATTCGGCAGAGATCGCGGGGAAAATTTCGATATCGGTGAAGCGATCAGAAGTCGTGCGTATGAAAATGAGTATGACGATTCCCTTTCAGTAAATTACTACTAGATGCCACATCAACAAGCAGAAATGTTTGCTTGTTAATGTGGCAATATAAAACTTACGGGATATTTCTGTGATCCATCTCGGACCCAGTTTTAATAAATCCTCGACTCTTTTTCCACCCATCAATCCGCCTTTCATAGTATTCTGAGCCTGGTGGTATAGCCTCTCCCATTGAAACCAACTCTTCGTCTACTATCTTTACAGCTCTAGATGATGCACATATCTCAGCTTGCTGAAATAAAAAATCAAACACATACTGTTGTGTTTGGCTAAAACTTTCTGAAGAAAATCTATGTTCTAATTTTTGCTTAAGCATTTCCTTCATAGATTTTTTTTCAGTTTCCTCCATTCTTGCGCCAAAAATTACACCAACCACTTGACTAAAATCATAATAGAACAACCTTTGATTATTAGTGAAATCTGTGGCGCCGGATATCCACTTACTTGGCTGTGTCAAAAATAGTCTAACTTCCCTCTCGTAGTTCCAGCAGCTATTTTTAGTCAGTAACTGTTTTTTTGCGCTTTCAAAATAATTCTCTCGCTCACTCTCTCCTTCAATCTTGTACCCAGTATATTTTGCAGGTAAGAGGTTGAATGCATCTATAGTAGACAGTACATTATCGTAGTTTACTTTTTCAACATAAAATTGACTAGCTACACTACACTCATGCCCGCTGACGGGAGATATACTTGTCCTCGCTCTCTTTGGGCACTGCCTTATACATTTATCAATTGGTCTAAATACTAGGCAAAATCCTGTGTGGCTTTGTGCATAATGTGACCACATGAGCATTTCATCATTTGTCTCCGACAAAGATACTGAATATCCAGCGCTAGGCGCGTACAAAGATAATAATGACTGGAAATTTTCCATCGATCTTTCGAAGCTTTTGAACTGCGGCAAAATCAAACTTTTTCCGTAAAAAGTTTTGTTAAACACATTGTTTTTGTGAGTCTCAAAATTTTTTAACAAATCATCTATTGATATTGGGCAGATTTCAGCAAAATATTTAGCTACACTTTCTACTAACGACTTATCTTCAATTATTTGGTCAAATAGCATACCCCATGTCTTATCGCTATTACATGGAAACTCGTATCTAGACTGCATATCGATTGGATCATTTAATTCATCGCGTGAAGCAAAGAAAATTTCATCATAAAGGACTGACTTTTTTGATAGCAATCCCGGACGCATGTACCTATAAATATGCATATCTCACCAAAACCCCGCGTTTCTATAGTTCAACAGTGCCGACAGCACTTTCACCATCTCTAAGCTTGTCAGCAGCAGATATGAATTCATCAACTTTTTGAGCTAGTGACAAGTGCGTCGTTAGTCGTACAAGCGCATGCTGAAGCTCATAGCGCTTTCTCCGGCGCTTCAGAAGGCCTCTCACGCCGCCGAGATAATAGTCATCGACACACATCTGGCAGTCAGCATGCGACACCACGAGGTCCGCGCCCGCTCTCTCTAAAATGATTTTCATCATAGCAACGACCACCGACCCCCAGTCTGCTACTATAGCCTGGGAGTCAGTATATTTTTCGTTATATTAAAGTGCAAGACCTTTATCTTTTCTATTGTTGAGATATGTTCTCATTCTATCTGCTGATGCTTCAGTGACAGTAAATGTGTTTACCATTTTACTACCTCGGCGGGTTGTGACGCCCTTGTCTGTCTCAAGGCCTAGTTCTTTGAGCAGGTCTTTCGCGGCTCTCGTGAAGCTTTTCGGTGCCTTTGCGGGGATTTTTTTGAAGAAGCTAAGCTTGTTGAATGCGTCTCTTGACTCGAAAAGCATTTTACCAAGTTCATTTGCGTCTTCAGTTGTAAAAGATCCTGTCAGAGTTTCAAGATCGATGTTGAGAGACGCTAGAATCTCCAAGATATTTTCGTTGTGACTTATATAGTCGAATCTGTCGCGAGCGGCTATAGACTTTTTCTGCTCGTTGTATGTCATAACACCAGCTTTTGCAGTGCTCAATCTAGCGATCTCGATCAATCTAACTTGCTTTGCTAAAGCACCCTGCTTCCATCCCAGCTCTATGTCGTTACGAGTCAGCGAGGTCTTGCCTGTCGCCTTCTCGATAGCTTGTCGCTCGACGCGGATATCTAGATCTGCTGAGCTTTCATCTAATTCCCTGAGCTTGCTTGCTTCTGATTTTGTGGCGGGTGTAGCAGTCATTAGCGCTTCGAGACGGTCATCATTGTAGTGAGCGACTGCCTTTTTCTTGATTCTGCGAGCCGATTTTTTGTCTAGATCATTCTCGCGCTTAGCGATGCTAGTAGAAAACCCCGCAACTTCTAGGGCTTTTTTCATTACTAGCATGATATTGTTCTTCATGAAGTTAACGTCTGCTTCAACTCTAGCTGAGAAAATCTCGAATTCATCGCTTCTGTCCGCCCCGCTCTGCGACAGTAGTGCTTCAGCGTTATCAATCTTTTTTTCTTTTGCTGTTTTTATCCCCACCTGAAATCTCTTGGCTGTCCGCTCTCTTCTCAACATCTGTACAGCATCGGTTGGAGTCACGTTAGCGCTGAAGAGCCCAAAATGATTTTGATAGCCGCCATCGACTATAGAGACAGAGCTGGTCACTACAGGAGAGAATATGAACGACCCCATGTCTCTGAGCTTTGCTGGGTTTTCAATAAGCTCTTCGTGATCAAGAATGTTCTTCGAAGTTAGTCCAACCACTTCTTTACCCGCCCTCTTTAGCTCTTCAGTTATCGTAGTAACAAACTTTGCATTGTCGACTGCTACGAACGCCCTGCCGACCTGCATCTCTTTGATCGCGGCGGCTTCAGTAGATTCATATGTGTCTAGTACAGCTTCGACGCATAGGTTTCTATGGCTCTTGAATAAAGTAATTTTATCGTTGCGGGCACTTCTCAAAAACTCAATCACAAAGTCATTCATGTCTGCATCAGCAACGTAAACGACGCGAGCTTTAGCGACTAGCTGCTTTAGCTTGTAGTACGCTTCTTTACGTGTATTGCGCTTAGCATCGAAAGAGCCAGTGAAGATGTGCACTAGTACTTGCGAGATCTCATCAATAAATAGCACATCGACTTTGTCAGTATGTATGATCTCTTGAATGTTGCCTTTTGAAATAGAGTTAATGCAGGTCTTCAGGTGTTTCACATACTGCTCAGAGCCCACAGCGATGTTCTCGTAATGCTGAGCAAAAGGGATATTGGACTTAATGATGGAGCGTCTGTGAGCGACGTAGATACCGCGCTCAACTTTTGAGAGAAGCTCTGTTCCCTTGACAGTTTTTAAGCCGCCTGTAGCTAGGGAATTCGCATATACACCGCCCTTCTTTAGCATTTCATCGACATCAACTTCATCTCCTGATTTTACCCATCTCGTCTTGACGCCCACTTGTGTCTTAACGGTTAGAATACTTTCAGCACGCTTTGAGATAGCGTAGCGAGAGCGAGACGCTAGAGTTTTGCTCGACTCAGCAACGCTGGGGTTTGCTTTCACGACTTCGTCAGTGATCTGCTCAGCAGTTTTGAAGATACCATGCACTGCATTCTCTTTTGCAATATACGAGCGGGCAGCAGCATTGACATCAACAGTTTCGAACTTAAGCTTGAGAAGTTGAATCTCAGAAGATATTAGTGTAGATGGCTTGTAGTCAACGCCATCTATTGTGAAATTGATTTTTCGGGATAGAGCTTCTAGCGCATCTTCTGATGACTCAGCAAGCACGTGCATGCCAGATGCTGAGCGCAGGTCTAAGTGAAAATCTAGGACGTCAGACAGGCTAGATGGGTGAGCTGCAACGTGTGCCTGATCATTGACTATAGCAGATATAATAAGTTTCTTTTCTTCTAGACCTTGTTCTCTTATCTGAGTTTGTGGTAGTTGCGTCTTATAGATGGATTTCATTCTTTTATCTCGTCGTTCTTATTGTTATCACAGATTTTTACATAAACTGCAATATGTTTACCGAAAAATAATTTTAGTGTGTCTTGGGAGAGAGGCGGGGGTCAGATATCATCTTACTTGAAAAGTATTTTTTAAAATTTTAATGACTTAGCAATTACTTATTAATGGATGCAATTACACTTGTATATCAATATCATATGTAAAGTTTAAGTTAACCGCCTTTGAAATTTTCTACAAAATGATACCACTAGGAAGCAACGCCTTAAGTATTCTTTAAATGATTATTTTTATTACCACTCAATGAACTGCAATCAAGCCTGCGAAAGCAAGAAAATGATGCCCAGGATCCTCAGGTACTTAGATTTTCCAACAAAAAAGCGCCTCTACTTAAAGGGCGCTTTTCTTTTATCAACAAATAACACACTCAATAAATTGGCGACAGTGCGCGCAAAATCGCTCTTTTGTAAACATTCTCTTCTGGGAGAGTAACGTTGTTAAACGCTTCCTGGAGCTTGTAAACAGTAGTAGTATGATCGACGACGCGGGATAGTTTTATATCCGTACCAGCAGTTTGTGGATCGTTCTTGTCATAATCGTAAATAAAGAAAGTTATTGAGGCGGGCTGTAGGGTATACTTTACAAGCTTTTCCTCACCACCAAGGCGCGCCATTATCTTTTGATAAACGGGCTCCGGGCAAACGAAAAATAGACCTTTTCTACACATCTCTTCACGCTGAAGCAACTGTCCCTTATAAACCAGCTGGGGAAGAATCCGCTTGTTTACATTTTCCCAATTAAGACCGGCTGTTGTATTGATCACTTCGCCTGTTTTTTTCAATTCCTCAAAGCCGTTGCGGTATGTACCAGTTGTGTCAATTGTCTGAACTTCAATGGCAACGAATTCTTCAAGTTCTCCATCTTTATTCAGCAGTGCTAAAATCCAGTCGACGAAATAACTACCCTGCCCTTCCTTTTTTGGAACGTACAGCTCGCCCCCCCACCTTTGCCCAAATACAGCTACGCAAGACTTCTGGCCACGTTTTGCGTGCATAACAGCATTGCGCCCATTAACAATCTCAAGGCCGGGCTTGAACGCCTTATCGGAGACATCTCGTAATATTTTGTAGTCTTCAGCGTACAAACGGATTGGGCAACATATTACAGGGCTGGAGGTCGCAGGCTTAACCGCACATACGCCTGAGACTATGCCGTCCCTGAATTTTTTCTCACATTTTTCACCGCCTTGCAAAAAGGGGCAGGTCTCAGCCGTCACTGCCCCTTGTGCTGCTTTAGATTTATCGTCAGCGCGGTATCCGAAGAACTCATAAATAGATGCCATTTCTTTACACTGCTCTGGTTAGCTCCTGATCCTTGAAGCCTAACGCAGTAGCGATGGATCGGCCAATAGCGGCAGCTAAAAGCGGAGGAACGGCATTGCCTACCTGTTCGTACTGCTCTACCCGTGACCCCACAAAATGGAACGTATCGGGGAAGGTCTGAATTCGGGCTGCTTCTCTGACAGTAAATGAACGATCCTGTGAGTAGTGGAAGTAGGCTCCCCAGTGGGGATCGCACTTTGTCAGTATTGTGCTTGCCAGTCCTTCGGGGTTCACCCTGCCGTAACGCTTAGTGTGGTCTGAACGACGGGCACGTTTCATACCTTTAGGTAAGAGGTCATGCGGGATATTGGTCCAGTTACCACCCACAGGGATGTGCTTCAAGCGCTCCATGTTGATCTTTCCCAGCTTCGGAGCTTGGTGATTAGCCACACCCTCTGAGCCTGTTCGCATAGCCAACTGGAAGTCGTTTTGGGGGGCGGTACGGTATTGCTTAATATCCTCGCCCTCCTCTCCGTTCACAAGCTTGGGAAGGTCGTCGATGGCGTCGCGGACGGAAGTATGTTGCGGAAGCTCAACGGAGCCAGGCAGGGCAACGATGTTGCGCCCACCAAAGCTCGACGTAAAGTTAACTCGGATCGGGGCTTGACGCACGGGCTCTGGGAAAATACCGCTGGGATCCTGGCCATCGCGCATACCGATGATGATTGTTCGCCACCGGGTTTGCGGGACACCGTAGTGCGGAGCGTACAGAATCCGAACGTCAGCGTTGTAGCCGTGCTCTTTCAGTGTTTCCAAAATGGCTTGTAGGGTCGCACCACCTTCAAAAGATAGCATGCCAGGCACATTTTCGATGAGTACCGCTTTGGGCTGGAACTCATCAACGAAGCGCAGGAAGTCTTTGAAAAGGTGGTTCCTATCATCCTCGCTAGAGCGCTTGGGGGCGTAGATGGAGAATCCCTGACACGGTGGGCCTCCCGCCAGAAGGTCCAGCTCACCGCGCTTGAGGTCGACTTGCTCGCGGACTCGCTCGGCTGACACTGTCCGAATGTCGTTCTGTTCGACTAGGGTCTCGGGGTGATTCAGCGCGTAGGTTTCCGCGTAGCGCTTCATCACTTCATTCGCATATAAGCTCGTAAACCCCGCTTCGCGCAGCCCCTCAGACAGCCCGCCAGCCCCCGCGAACAGGTCGATCATTGTCAGCTTCGCCATTTTGTGCCTCTCACACTGTGTTTATATACAGCCAATGCGCGTTATGATAGTCTGCTTCGCCGCCCCGCGCAATGGTACAGGCTGCGAATCAGTAGCGCACGCTATAGAAGACGCATCATGTTAATTAGTTTTTCCGCTTTGACCTCCGGGAACTGATATACAAGAGATCCTAGCTTAAGGCATATCTCATACATCTCTTTGACGCCCTTATCCTTCTCATTTGCTAGCCGCTCTATCTCTTCGTGAAGTTCATCTTTAATATCGAGGAGATTTTCCGCACCAGTAAATATAGTCTCTTTCTTCTTTTTCTTAACGCCTGCATTTTCTAAGATAAAGTCAGTAACACGCTGAGTCTCGCTACGCATGTGCTCAATCTCAGTTCGCGTATAACCGCTCGTGACGTCTTGCGGCTGTTCACCATGGTCAACAAGCTGCTTGTAGATGTTTACTTCTACACCGCATGACTCAGCACATGTAATAAAAGTCGATCTCAAACCGTGCGCTGTAAAGTCTATGTCGACTCTCTCGCGGACTTTCTGAACCCAAGGCGGGACGCCAATTGCTGCACCTTTCTTTCCGCTCATGTCCGGAAAAATAAACTCAGAAAAACTCCCGTGGCGCTGTTTCATCTCTCTAATTATTTCTTCAGCTTCATTACTGAGCGGCAGCATGAAGTCGTTCTTTGCTTTCATTAAGAACTTATCGTCGCCGACTATATAGAGTACTTTCGTCTTTTCATCGTGCATGCGGAACTTTAGATTTGACAGCGCGCCGCCACGCATGCCGGTTAATAGCATAAACTTTAGGTAAGCTTGTCCAACAATGTGCGACTGTACATTTTTGTTGTGGCGGTCGGGCTCATAGTCTTTCAGAGAGTCGAGTGCAGACCAGAATCTTGCCAGCTCGGCTTGTCGTATGCTCCGGTCGCTGGCTTTCTTAACGCGATGATCTGACCCAACAATCTTAGTAGCTTTGAGCGGATCGCAAGGGTTATGTGTAATGATTTTTTGAGGCGGTATATCTTCTGTCTCATAACGCTTATGTGCGAACAGATACATCTCATTTATAAGATTAATACACTTAGATGCTGTAGCGTATCCGTCGCCCCTCTTTGCTCCGCGTTTTTGAATGTCTTGGGGGATTTTCTTATACAGCTCACTGACTTCGAAGCTAGTAATTTGCGACATCAGCTTGTCAGCCAAGCTGTAGTGCCGGAGAAGACGCATATGCTTTCTGTGTGTATCGACTGTAGCTTGCGCAAGCCCTTTGGGCCTTTCGGGTCTCATACCGCGATCTTGGATTTTGTCTTCGAGGCACTCGGCTAGGGTCGGGCCTTCTGAAGCGACTTTCTGGCGGTGGGCGTCTCTCGGGTGCATGCCTTCGCTGACTGCGTTACGTGCTTCTACAGCGAGCTTCACAGCTTGATCATGATTGATGTCGCGATACTCAGCGAGCTTGTGTTTGTTCTCGCTGGCTCCCGGCTGGGGGCGGTAGAAGATCATCCACGTTGCTTTATGCTTGCTCGTCACTCGGACGCAGACCTGTGCCATCCCGCTGCGGGTCTCTCTGTACGTGACTGAGCTAAAAAGTGAGTACACGGGATCTCTGTCAGACAGCTCAGCTCTCAAGCGCTTGTGAAAGTACTCATTCAGCTCTGTGTCAATAATGGGATTGCGTGGCACCCCAGTCGCTGGCACCAGGCCGGTCGAGGTTCGCTTGTAGAGATGGGCATTTTTGGGCATGTTCTGGGCCTCGTGGGGCAGTCGCTAAGCTGTCGCTAAATGCCCTGATCATACACATCGAGCGGTGATTTAGCGACATTATTTTATATTCTATTATACATAATACTGTCGCTGGATCTTGCCATTGGAAGTTATTTTTGTTGTTTTTCAATGACTTGTACTAATGTGATTCTCCACATCTCTCGCTCTTACAAAGGGAGAAGAATCTCTATCGAGTTACTTAAAATCCCTCGGTGGCAACACCGTGCCGGTTCGAGCCCGGCTCCGGGCACCAATAGTTTCAATGCCTTACGCTACCTAGTCCCTCGACGCCCTCCTCTCTGGTCGCAATTTGGTCGCAAAGCTTCGGCAGCCTGCCAACCACTTGATCCAGACGAGAGTCGAACATATGCGCGTACCGGCTGGTCACCACCAAGCTGCTGTGGCCAAGTAGCGCCTGCACCGTCGTCATCACCTCCCCCGCCTCAGCCAGCAGGCTGGCGTAGGTGTGGCGAAGGTCATGAAAGCGCAGATCATCACGCTTTATAGCCCGCCGGGCAGCTTCAAACGCCTTACGCAATTGATGAGCGTCAGATGCAAACGGCAGGTTGGCCACCAATGCCGCACCATCCTCCGGCAGCGGCACAACCCTGGCCTTGCCACTCTTGGTCTGCCCTGGTCGCAACACGATGCGACCACCCTGGATGTTGCCAGGGTCCAGCGCCAGAAGTTCGCCGCGGCGCAGCCCCGTCAAAGCAGCCAGCGTGATGATTCGCCGCTCCTCCGGATACTCTTCCGGCACAGCCTCAACCAGACGCCGAATATCCCCTGCGGTCAGGTAGACGTGGCGCTCGTTTTTCGGGGTAGGCTTGCGCAGCTTGCCGTCCAGCGGCTGATCCAGCCAATCCCACTCCCGATACGCCAGGCTCAGCACTCGCTTGACCACCTGGGTCCGGTTATTGATTGTGCTTTGGCTGAGCCGCTTCCTGCGCATATCTTTCTGCATCGACCGGGCGGCATCCAACACCTCTTGACCAAGAAGCACGTCTTGCGCGTTCTCGTCGAACCAGCGGGCGACTGCACGAATGCTCGCGCCCTGGCTGTTCGTGTCGTACTCGTCGACCCAGCGCAGAAGACCCTCCATGAAGGTCCTCCTCTCCTGCCGACCCATGAGGCCATTGAATTGAGCCTCGTTTAGTTCAGCCTCTCGCTTCGTGGCGAACTGCCTTGCTTCCTTTTCCGTGATAAACGTTCGCTGATATCTGCCGCGCTCACCCGACTCGGTGACGACCCACCTGTTCCGAGATGCGCGGTATCGAACCGTGATACCCATTTTTGTTGCTCCTCTCGTGAGGGGCCGCGCTTGCAGCTCTCAATGTAAGCGTCGACCGCCTCTCGCTCAAACCGTACGTTGCCGCCCAGGGCGACATAGCCAATCAGGTGCTTGATCGCGTAGACCTTGCGCTCACTGATGGCCAAGAGTTCCGCCACCTCGCTCGGCGGCATCAGGGGTGTCATGATCAAGCTCTCCTTCAGGGCAAAAGAAAGCCGTCTCGGTGGGCGGCATGATGATCGGCAGTTCACTGGCGGTATCGTCGCCGCCATTCAAGGAAGTCGCGTAAACAAGGTTCATCTGCAAGGCGGTAGTACACGGTACGGCCTGACCGATCCGCCTTTACAAGACCTGCTTCGCGCATTTTGGTGAGATGCTTGCTGGTCTGATTCTGGGTCAGAGATAGCACCTCAGAAATCCTAGACACACAGATCGGATCGAATTTTTGGACTACATTAAGAATTTCGGCACGAGTAGGGAAAGCGGCTAGATACAGTAGCTCGTCGACATCGAAGGACATGAATGGCTTCCAGTTTTTGCGTTTCACCTACTATACCCCGCGACCCTTGCTCGGGTGGGCACAATGATGCTCACCAGGCTCACTCTGTTTTCCACGGGCGCCGCTGAATCTATACCTGGCATACCAGGAACCGCACCAGCTAAGGTTCATCGCCTCCTCCCGGCTTCGGCGCCGCTCCGAGCATGCGCTGGTAGCCAAGGCGCTGATTATCGAACCGCCCAAACCTAAGATCGGCTTTCACTCGCTGCATGTTTTCATCGATGGAATCGAAGTAGGCCTTTTGCATCTCCAGCGTCGGCGCTGCTGGTACGCACTGCCAGCCGTCTGGCACGTGGCGATCGTTCCACTGAAAGCCGCACGCGCCACCCTCCTCGTTGGACTCGAGCCGTCCACCGCAGTCAGTGCAGGCCACGATGCAGGACTGTCGTGGCGTGCCTATGCGCTCGAACTCGGCTTCTCCTCCGCAGAACGGACAGGGCAAGAGCTTATTCATCGCCACCTCCCTCGGCCTCACGCCGGCGCTGGTCGCGAAGGTGCGCAAGACGCTGAACGATGGTGCTGGCAGTCTGGTGCTTGATGCACTGACAGCCACCGTTTGTGTGCATGCCGTTGGGCTTTTTCACAACGCAGTCTCCATCGGTACAGCCTGGCAATCCTTCAAACGGCCTGCTCAGAAGCTCGGCATCGCGGCGGGCGAGGCTGGTGGGCAAATCTCTTGCAAATTCGCACAAGGCGCGGTGATCTGCTCCGCTTTCCGCTGATGGCGTGAGGAAGCCCATGGCCCTCGCCTCGGACGCCACGTACCGCAGCGCATCCCTCTCGGCTTCCACCTGCTCCAGCCGCTCCCACAGACTTTCCACCTCATTACTCGCTGTCATCACCCCGCACCCCTTCTCGCATCTGTGGCTGGTGTCGTATCGCGCCCCGCCGCAGCGGCTGCATTGCAATGTGGCCATCACCGATCCTCCAGCGCTTTCTCCAGCTTGCCGACCATCGTCAGCCCGACATTGGCCGGCAGGTTGTCGCCCGCCCATTCCCGTGCCGCTCTGACGTCCTCACGCAGCCGCCAGAGCTGCCGCTCCAGCACCCGCTCCCGTTCGCTCTTGCCATCGGGGTCCAGCTCGCCCTCTGGCATCCGCGCCTTCTCGATGCACCTACCCATGTCGACTCTCCTGCTCTCTGTGCGCCCGCCTCGCTTCTCTCAGGACCAACGCCCCGCCGGCCATGATCAGCAGGCCGAGAATGATGGCCGCGATCACCCCGCCTTCCTCCATGCTGGGATTCCGTCGAGCGTGCCGTCGCGCTGAATCCGCCCGTGCTCGTGCCACTGCCGTATCGCCTCTTGGGCCGCCTCTGGCGCTTTCACCAACCGGTACTGGCCCATCACGGCACCGAGGCCCGCCGCCACATGCCGGGCGCTGAAACGCACCGGCAGCCCTTCCCTCACCCTGATCTCCTGCTGCACGGACACCAGGCCGCGCAGCCTGTCTACTCGCTGCATACCCACTCCCTCCACATCTGATCGGCCAGCGCCTGCTCGACAGCTCTGGCGCCGACCTCGCCCCAGACCTCGATGTCTTCGACCCACTCGGCTGGTGTCATGCGGCGCCCTGCCTCAGCAAGTCATCCTTGTGGCCCGCGCCATACTGCTGGGCTTCGCCGCCCATCCACCCCACGACGCGCTCCACGCTTTCGCCCAGGGCCTTCGCCATCAGCAGGAAGTCGGTCTCGAGGCGGGCTACCGCGTCATCGCCGTCATCAGCCTCGTTCGCCTCGTCAATCAGCGTGTCATCGAAGCGAATTGCCTTGATTGCCAGGTCGTCGTGGAGCACGAAGGCCATACGCCCCTCGAGCCCCAGGGCGAGCTTGCTTGCCTGGCGCCCGCTCTCCAGCAGGTGCTGCATGTCATCGCTGTCCAAGTCCACCTGGCGGCCGCGCACGACTCCGTCATCACCTTTTGCCTTGAGCTCGACCTGATCCCCGATCTGCATGTCGGCCGGCCGACTGCCGGGGTCCGTAAGCCAAGTCGTCATGGCGCGCATCGGAAGGGTCTGCGTAGCAAGCGGCGTGACCTTGAGGCTGCCCAGCGTCTCGCGCATCAGGTCCAGGGCTTCCTCTGCACGCTTGCGGCTCGAGGTGGCCACGCCGATCAGGTTGCGACTCACGTCCCACCACACGTCGATTCGCTGCGTCCGCACTAATGCCCGCGGCAGCAGTTCCTCGTAAACCTGCTCCTTGATTGCCTGCTTCTCTTGGCGACGCAGCTTTCTGCACTCCTCCGCCTCGATCACATCGACTCGCTCCTCGACCTCCTCTCGCACTACTGAGGCGGGAAGGATTCGCTCTTGCCGGCACATGCTCATGAGGTGATGCCCCTGGAGCTCATGCAGGTGGCGATCACCGCCGCGCCCGACCGGCGGCACCCAGCCAACGCGACGTGCTTCGCTGCCACTGAGGGGGCGCAACGCCTGCTCGCCCAGCGCTTGCTCGAGCCACTCCAGGCTTGAGATATGGGCGCTGTGAACGCGGTAGAGATGGAGATTTTTGAACCACATGATCGTGCTCCCATGAAAAAGCCCCGGCGCGTGCCGAGGCTGGAAAGAAATTGCCGCTTCACGTGCGGCACCCGGCCCGCCCTGCCGCCTACTGCTGTGCAGTGAGCTCGCCCGCGCTCAGCACGGGTGGAGCTGAGGAGACGGCGGCCAGCGGGCTGACTCCGTTTTGAGACACGGTGGCCTGGCCTCGGCTCCGGTCATTGGCGCCACCGGGCACGGCGCGTTTATTCATGCCGCCCTGCGGCGGCCTTTGATCCGTGAGCAGACAGCGGCGCGACGCCGGCTGCCATTGCGCTTGGCTCGGTTCTGTACCTCTGTTGGCATACTGGCGATTCGCCGGTACACGCTTTGAACCGAGACCCTTCTCCCAATGCGGGCCAAGTGCTCAGCGACTTGAGGCACCGTCATCAAGCTGGCCTCGAGACAATCGACGATGATGGTGTCGATCTCTGGCCAGTCGTCTCGCCGGTTCCAGAAGCTGGCAGGCCGGGCTTTGGATAGGCCAATGCGCTGAATGGCGCCGCGCACAGACAACAGTTCCCGCTGCATCTCGTCAGCGATGTCTTCGTCATGCCAGCCTGCCAGCACAAGGCGCTCGAGCATGTCGAGATCCTCGCGAGGCCAGCGGTGGTATTTGCGTGGCATACCGCCTCCCACAAAAAAGGCCCCGGTGTGGGGCCTGTTTGCTCAAGCGGCGCGAAGATGCTCCATGGCATCGTCATACCCGCTCCAGTTATCGACGCCGGCGGCTTCCAGCGCATCCAGCTTGTCCCGAGCAGCCAGTAGCGCCTCGTACTCCTTGCGACTGATCGTCACCGTGTCAGGCTGCTCGACTTCGCGGGCTGGCTTGAGTGCGGCACCACGTTCGGCAGCGGCAGCGATCTTGCTGGTGTCGAGGGGGCGGCGCTCCTCGGTAGCGGGCTCGTCCTTGCCGGCGGCGATGGACTTGTCGATGGCTTCCTTGTTGGCCGCCTGTGCCTTCGCCTTGGCTTCTTCCTCCTTCCGGATCTTCTCCCGCTCCGCCTCGAGCCGCTTCTGCTCCTCCTGCTTGTGGTGCGCGATGCGGTTCTCGACCTGGAGCTTGATGAACTCGGCATCCCGCTGGATTAGGTCGCGCCAGTCGCTAAACAGGAAGCCGTAGTCGCCCTGGTGCTTCTCGATCAGCGCCTTGTTCTCGCTGATCTGGTTGGCGAGCTGCTGGCACTCGACCTTGGCCCGGGCCACCTCGTCATCGGCCGCAGACTGCAGGGTGGCGATGGTTTTCTTGCCCTTCATGGCGCCGGCTACGTTGAGGCTGTGCCGGGGCTCAACCGGGCAATCCAGCTTGGCCAAGAAGTCGTCAAAGGCCTGGTGCGCCTTCTGCTGGATCTCTAGTCGGCGGTTCTCTTTCTCGGCCTTCACCAGCTTGTCGAGATGCAGGCGCTTCTGGCGCATGGTCTCGCGCAACTCGTCGATGGTGCTGAACAGCTCAGAGATGCTTGCCGTCTGTTCCAGAGCGGCCTTCTTGCTGGCCTCAAGCTGCTTCTCGCCCTTCTGCAGGAACTTCACAGTCTCGGCGGCATCGGCGAAGTGCTGATCGGTAGTCAGCTTGGTGCGGATACCTTCGATCATGCCCATGGCACGGGCCTTGAAGTCGGGCAAGTTACTCGCCTGAACCGCCCCGGTGAGGTTGATCTTGAGCGCCGGCAGTGCTTCGGGCGCCTCGCCCTGGGGCGCGACAGTCTGCTCGGTAGGTTGGTAGGCTTCGAGATCTGCGCTGAACTGCTCCCAGCCGGCGACAAGCTGGCTGGCATGGAAATCATCGAGAGCGACCCAGGTGCTGACCGTGTTTTCCTCGGTACCGTCCGTGACCATGTAGAGCCACTTGTCTGCACCGCTCACTACCAGCTGCTGAACCACCTGCCAGTAGTCCTCTTGCGGCACCTCGCCCGCTCTCACTTCCTCAGCCTTCGAAGCGTTCCACTGCTTGCACTCCCAGCCAACATCCTCAAGCATCGTGATGCCATCGAACGAGGCCAGCAGAGTGCCGTCATCAGACACCGCGGTGACCGGGTAAAGCTCCTCACCAACGATGCGTTCCGCGATGGGGCGAGCCGCGGCCTCGATGCGGTGGCCTTTTTCGAGCACGTTCTTCTGGAACCACGCACTGAACTCCTGCTCTGAGCCGGTAGCCTTCATGTGAAGCAGCTCGTTGCGCTTCACGTTCTTCGAGCAGGCCATCATGATCGAGGCCTCGCTGGCAGTGAAATAGCGGGAGCGGTAGGCGCACCACTCGTCGCTGCCCTGAACCAAGTCGATGATCTTCATGCCGCCACCTCCAAGATCTGCTGTTTCTGTTCTTCGCTCAGCTCGGCTTTGCTGCTGACCATGTTGATGATCTGCTCAGGCGTGCGCTTGCCGGCTTCGATGGCGTCTCGCCACTTGGGGAAGTTCGCGTTAAAGGAGTCGGCGGGATAATGCTCAAGCGCTGGTCGTGCCGGCTCGCTGCCTGCCGGATAGATTTCCCGCTCGGTAGGAATGTCCTGAGCCTCCTCGACGGTGATCAGGCCGCCCAGGGCGTCGGCGAACTTGTCTCGCAACGCATAGCCGCGGGCGCGCCACATGAGCATCCGCTTGGGGTAGGTCTGCCAGGGACCGGCTTTACCCCACAGCTTGGCGCGCTCGGCGTCTGCCTGGCTGAAGGTGACCGTGTGCGGCTTGGCGTCACCCTTGCGCCAAACGGTGCAGGTGGCGGCCATGCTGGCATCGTCGAATGACTCCTCGTGCCCACCGAAAGCTGGATGGCTCTGAACCAGAGCGAGCAGTGCGTCCCCGTAGATCGCCGGCTTGCCGTTGATGACTGCGATGTTCTGCAGCGCCTGAATCGGGTTTAGGCCCAACTCCGACCCCATCATCATGGCCACCAAAGTGTCCTGCGGCTTCTGCTGGTAGGCCTGCGGGACCATCTGGCTGCTAGCCAGCATCTGAGCCATCTCCATGGCCTCGCTCATACTGTTTGGCTGCAGGGCAAAGCCGCCGCCCTTGGGTCGTGTAATTGCATTCATGCTGCTACCCTCTCCTCGATACTGTTGGTATCCGCCCCAGTCCGACCGCCATCGGCTGGGGCTTCTCGTCAGTCAACCCCGTGATGGATCGTTCCGGTGGACTGGATCATCGACCGCATGGCGTCGTAGCCGTGGCGATGTCCGAATTCCCGGTCGATCGGCTGGCTGCTACAGCCGGCCAAGGCCAGGGCGGTGATCAAGATCAGTGCTCGCATGCTTTCCTCCTCATGCCGCCCAGGCGTCCCGCTTCTCGCGGTATTCGCTGAGCAGCCGGTCGTAATCGTTGTCGGTCAATTTCCGCTCGAGCCACGCCGCCGGATAACCGCGGCGGTCGAGGATGTCGAACTCGAATTCCTCCGGCTCCGGCGGATCGGCGTCACCGTATCCCCAGCCGGTGGTGCGCATCGGCGCCCCATGGCTGTAGAACGTCACCCGGCACCGGCACGGAATACCGGCAACGGTGGTCGTGAACGTCATGCCGCCGCCCTCCTCCGGTAGTGCTGATCCAGGGCGATCTCGATCGCTCGATTGACCTCCGAGCCGCCCCGGTACCCGTTGGTCAAAAACGCCTCGACAGCGGCCATGACCAACCGATCCATCGACAGCGGGTCGGCCAGCAGAATGGCCTTGATGTCGTCATCGATCGGGTGCGCCCCCGGCTCTCGGCCAGCTTCTCGCAGGGCCTCAATGTCCCTCGAGTGTTTGCTCCATCCACTCGTGCACATACCTACCTCCTGCCGCACCAAGCGGCGCCGATGAATGCCAGGGCGTAGAGAAGGGCCGCCACCGCGACCCAGCAGTGATCAGGGCTCATACCGCCCTCCAAATCTCGATCGGCGGCGTCACACCCTGGGCCGCCATGGCCTTGCGACGCTGCCAGCGCTCTTTGCGCAACCACCGCTTGCGGTGCTCGCTCGTGATGATCTTGTCGGCCCATTGCTCGCCGATGAGAGGCCGCAGCCCGAGGCGACGGCGTGCTGTGTCTGCGGTCATGCGACCTCCTGGAATAAAAAAGCCCGCCGGTGGCGGGCAAATGCAGGGAACAGATGGTGATGCGGTGGCTGGATGCCTCCAGCGGCACGGGGACATTTGGCCTGATCCCGTGTTGCCACCAGCATTTCCGGCTTAGCGAGCCGGCGCTTGCACCGCATCGAAGAGAGCCCAGGCCTCGAACTCCGCCTGGCTTCTCGGCGTGGCTTTCCGCTCTACCGCTCCAGACCCTCTTCGATGGCCCCGTACTTTGGCCCGGGGCGGGGCACTGGGCCGCACTGCGCAGCGGATCGCGTGGTGCTCAGTCGCCTTCTTCCATCTCGTCTATGCAGCTCTGGCAAGCCAGCGCCTGGTACCCAAAAGCGACGATGACCTCGGCTGGCTCGTGCGCCTCAATTGGGTTGTCGCAGCCGGGGCATACCGGCATGTCCTCTGGTCCTTCGATATGCATCACTCCCCCTCGCCCGGAGGCTCCGTCGTCACGCCCTGCGGCGCAGCTCGCTGTAGATGTCCTGCATGAACTCCCGGCCCTGCATTCCAGCCAGCGTCTCGACGCCCGCCTTCTGATCTTCCTTGTGGGCATCCAGCGCTTCGAAGGCCTTGCACGCCATGTGCTCGACGACCCGCTGCGCCTCTTGCGCCACTTCCCGACCCATCCGGGCCATTTCCGCATCGGTCTCCGGCATGCCGTTCTCGCTGATCCAGCGCTCGGCGGCGAGCAGGTGGTGCGGGGTGATCATGTCTTCGGTGATGTGCATCTCGACTCTCCCGTTGTCATCCGTCAGCCCTCTCGGCGAGAAGGCTGGTGGATAACCCTTTAGGGTCGCGGCTCGCCCTCTGTTGGGGCCTCGCCTCGCCAGCTCCGACTTCGCTGGGTCTCCGGGTCGGCTACATCCGGTAGCTCGGGTGGTGGGCTGCTGCCCTGTCCAAGCTTCCAAATATAGGTATACCTATTTGTCGCGTCAACAGCTTTCCCTATATTTTATCACAAACACCTATATCTCATTGTTTTCCCTATGTGGAACGCGCAAAGAAAAGCCGCCTCAAGGGAGGCTATCGGGCGGGGGCGCTACAGGCGGGCACAAAAAACCCGCCTCGAGGGCGGGCTTTTGCTATCCGAGGCTGGCTAGGTTAGAGACCTATCTCCTCGCGTCCATTAACCTTATGAAACACGGGGGTGCCACGAGCCTGGATGCGAGAAGCTTGGGATGCTCGACGAACCATATCGCTATTCTTCCTAAGCACAGCGTCAGAGACGATGGATGGAATCTGCATCCTGTCGATATGGCTGCTACTTGTCTTCAAGGTCATGGCTTTCATCGGGTCCATCCTCAGTGGTGTTGGTCGCCTCAGCTGGAGTGGCGTGCACGGCCGTTTCCAGGTCTGCTTCTCCTGGTTGATGGCCAGCATCACTAGCATCTTTAGGTATAGTGACTCCCAAAGCCTGACGCAAATCCAAGAGGAGCGGCGAATTTTCTGCGCTAAGCAACGCTTTGTCAATGTGTGGCTGTAGCTCATCGGCCAGCATCTGGATAGGCCGGGGGGCATCCACTACTGATGTGAAGAGCTCGGCGCGCGCTTCCTCGCGATCAACTACAAAGCCATGTGACGGGTATTCCATAGCAAGTCGCGAGACCGCATTTGTCTTTAAATTCTTAAACTTACGGTGCTTGGTTAATCGATTGCCATACTCCAAACCAATGCGCATTGATCGGGTAAACTGCCCGTACTTCATGAAGTCAAGCTGAGCCGTAATAGGACTGAACAAATGTCCAGCTAAATTTGTCGAAACCTCTAAGGCTTGGCGCGTGCTCAACCCGCCCCCAAACCGAACATCTAGAAACTGCTGCTTCAAGAATTCTGTTGCTTGAGTGCCGAGAGAGTTGAGAGCTTCGAGCGGATTGAGCCCCGAATGGTGCTCGCCAAACTCTTCTCTATTCAGAATCTGTATATCAAGCGGTCCAAGATGACCATTTTGATCCATGATCAGCTCATCGGCCCCTAGGCACATGAGCGTTCCTGAACTTTTGCAAAAGCTATTGATAAAAATGGAAAATTTCTTGTACTGCCTTTGAAATGCTCGAGCTACCAAGTAAGCTGCATCTGGGCTACCGCCAGGGGTGGTGAGCCAAAGAATTGCTTCATTCGGTCTATTCTCATTCTCACCTAGAAGCTTGGCCACAACCCGTTCAAGCCCCTGCTCAATGCCTCCCGAAAACACGAAAACATCACAATCTAGACGCTCCAAGACAGCCGCTGTAACCGGGAAAGGAGCGTCTTCCGAGGCACCACCCTCTTGTTCGGAAGGATCGCTCTGATTGTTGTGGGCTTCAAGTCTAAGAAGCGGCTCGAGATTAGTGACTGCCTGCGAATTCATGTTTCAATTCCTTGAAATCAATGGCTTTTGTATTTTTGTCTGGCTTGCATTACCTGAAAGCTAGTCTCGGATTCATCTGCCCTGGCTCACTGACCAGCAATGCCGATCAGTCAAAGTTCTCCCACCAGAAGACCCTGCCTAGGATCTTCGGGGCATCCGGATCGGCAAGGCTGTACACCTCCTCCGGGTACTCAACGCTATTCTCGCTGACCACGCGCACGCGGTTCAGAGGCATGCGGTAGAGGCGCTTCACGCGCAGCATGCCGTCATGGTCGAGGGCGTAGATCTTTCCATCTACGATGCTTCGGCTTCCCTTGTCGATGCCGATAGTGGCGCCATCGTTGATGGCCGGGAACATGGAGTCACCCTTAACGATAGCGAGAGCGGCGTTCTCAGGCTGCACTCCAGCCCTCGACAGGCGCGGCAGGCTAAAGCGCTCCTCCGCCCCGTGATTCTCGATGACCTGGGTGGCACAGCCATCGCCAGCGGCAAACTCCACCTCTCTGAACACTGGCAACATCACCTCGTCAGAACGCAGCGGCTCGCTACCCTCGATGATCTCGTGATCAATCAGCTCCGCATTGCCTTCTGCTGGGCGGCGCGGGCGTAAGTTCGAAACGTTGCTGGCACCGAGCATTTCACCTTTGCCCGTCGCCAGCCATTCAGCGCTGACAGAGCACACGTCAGCGATCTGGACGAGGTATGCGCTTGAGCGGGATTCCCCCTTCTCAAGATCAGAGATAGTGGCCTGCCGAACCCCTACCGCGTCCCCAAGCTGTTTCTGCGTTAAGCCTGCGTTTTTCCGGGCGCGGCGAACCCGATCTCCGATGTTCATACCAGAGAAAGATATAGGCGCACCTATACCGTTGCAAAAAGGATTTCCTGTATCTACTATATAGGCATTCCTTTTTTCCAAGGCCGGCATGATGGAAACTCCTATTTCTCGACTCATCAAGCACTTCGGTACCCAAGAGCGAACCGCTGAGGCGCTCGGGGTCAGTCAGGCAAGCGTTTCCGGCTGGTCCAGTGGAAAGCACGGCATTTCCGAGCTTCACGCATTGAAGGCTGAGCGACTCACGGGCGGGGCCGTTACGGCTGTCGAGCTTTGCCCCCGCCTGGCATCCGCCGCCTAACCACACCAACAGATTAACCAACGAAGCCCGCGAGCGGCACGGTATCGATCAGGAGAATTTCCCCATGGATAAACAACCAGTACGCGACATGGACGCCTTCATCGATCCGGTACACGACGCGGCGTTCAACAACTGCATCAAGGCCCTTGCCGTAAACGTCGGCATGTCTGCCAAGAGCCTTTATCGCCGCCTGGACGACAACGACGCGATGCCACTGCGCTTCGTGGACTTCGTGTCGATCTTCTGGAGTGTCGACTACGAGTCGCGCAAGGAAATGATCCAGCCGTTCCTGGATGACATGGGGATGGTCGCTGTGAAACGCACAGAGGAAGGCGTAGGCCGTGGCGACGTGCTGGGTTCGGTGCTGGACAGCCAGACAGAATCCGGTCGCCTGGCCGGCCTGATCCACCAAGTGATCGCCGATGGCGAGGTGGACGAAGACGAAGCAGCAAGCCTGGATGCGCAGTTCCGCGCTATCGAGGCAGCGACAGCCAAGTTGAAAGCCGACCTGGCGTCGATGAAGAGACCCGCCCTGCGTTCAGTCGGGCAGTGAACGTAACAAAGCCCGGCGTGCTGGGGAGCAAGGACCGGGCTTCATCACAAACAGTAGGTAAATCATGACAGATACCGCTCAGATATTCCAGTTCCCAAGCGCGCCCGAGGCGCCCAGGGAAAAGAGAGGTGCGCAGTTGGAAGACGGATATGTCCGTACTGCCAACGCTATCGTCGAGGCGCTTTGCAAGGCGCCATTGACGAGTAGAGAGGCCCGTGTCGTCCGTGCAGTAGAGCGAGCCACCTTCGGGTGGGATCGCTCCTCAGCACGCCTCTCGCAAAGCGTACTGGCCAAGATGACCGGCCTGACGTCGAAGCGTTGCAGCGAAGCCGTGAACGGCCTGTTGGCCAAGAAGGTTCTTCGTCGCGATGGCGGCTCGCAGGCACCGATCGGCATCAATACCCGCATCAGCGAGTGGGATTTCTCGGCTCAAAAGTCCCGGGTGTCCCCAAAACGGAAGCCCGATCCAACTTGGGGACACCGACCCCAAAATGGGGACGAAAAACGTCCCCAAGATGGGGACACAAATACAGACACTCTAGAACCTAAAGGTTCTAGAAAGTCCTCGAAGAAATCCTCGCCGAAGAAATGGGGTGACCCCGTTGACCACGAGATGGCCGAGCAAATGTTCGCCGCCATCAGTGCCGACCTGACCAACCCCAAGCGTCCGAACATGAGCTCCTGGGCAAACGAGTTTCGCCTGATGCGAACCCGTGACGAGCGCACCGTCGAACAAATCCGCTACCTGATCACCTGGACTGCCCAACACCAGTTCTGGTCAGGCGTCATCCTCAGCCCCGCCAAGCTGCGCGCCAAGTGGGATCAGCTCGAAATCCAGGTCAAGAAGCTCAAGGAGTCTCGTCATGAAAACCGCATCTCAGCTGGCAACCGTCGCGCAGAGCAGGATCGTGTCGCAGCGAGCCTCGCAGACCCCTACGACACCTCCTGGGCGGAAGGCCTGTTCGACGAAGGAGGAGCGCAAGGAGGAGATTCAGGCGCTGGTGAACCGGGCGTTTACTCGGCTGGAGGCGATTTTTCCGAGGACCTGGCGGATGTCGTTCTCGACGAACGAGATGCTTCAACTGGCCAAGCGGGAGCTCGGATTTTCGATGGCGAGGTGGTCATCACTGCCGACGATGGAATCGCTCGACATGGCCATTGAAGAAATCAAGCTCGAGGGCGGGAACTGGCCGCCATCCATCGCTGAGCTCTGCCGAATCTTCAAACCGAGCCTGAAAGACTTCGGGCTGCCGGAACCCGAGATCGCCTTCCGCGAGGCTTGCACCTACGCAGGCCGGATCATGGAGCACCACTGGAGCCACCAGGCCGTCATGGACGCCACCACTGCCACCGGCTCCTGGGATCTTCGCCACTGCTCCAGCGAAGGCGAGCGATACCGGCTGCGCAAGGTGTTCTTTGCCGAGTACGAGGCGCTGTGCAATCGACTCCTCGAAGGCGGCGAGCTGGATGACCGGGTAGCCCTTCTCGAAAGCGATGAGATGAAAAGCGATATCCGCAAGGCCCAAGAGGCCAGTGAGCGAAAGGCTCAGCAGGAGGCGGAGGATTTCTGGCGAACCCGTGGCGAAGAGCCGCCGAAGAGCACCGAAGAAACCATCGCTCGAATCAAAGGGATTCTCGCCGAAGGGGGTGATGCATGAGCGGGCGCATCTGGACCGAGGCCGAGTTGACCACCCTTCGCCAGCGCCTGGCCGAAGGCGTTACCCACCGAGCCATTGCCGAGGAGCTTGGCCTGACCAAGAGCTCTGTCAACCACAAGGCGTGGGACTTGGGCCTGACTCGCCAGGCCGGCCCCCGCCAACCCTGGACACGCCAGGAGCTGGACAGGCTCGAGCAGATCATTGCCAGCGGTGCCACCTACCAACAGGCAGCCGACAAACTGGGGCGCTCCCGCATTTCGGTGCGGGGCAAGGCCGCCGACATGGGGCTGTGCAACCCGGAGCGGGTCGGGGCCTTTCGCCGGAAAGACGTAGCCCTGGTGGCCGAGATCCACGACATCCTGGGCGACTGCATCGACTTCAAGGGCATGAACTGCTCCGAGTGCACTGCCTACCTCAATGCCATCGGCTACGAGGTCAGCAATTCGTGGGTCCACAAGCAGATCGGCGTGCTGGGCCCTAACTACCGCCGTTGGGCCAGGGAGAACGCCAAGCGCCGCCGCTCCCTGATCATGAGTATGCGCAGGAGGGCCGCCGCATGAACGCCGCCATCAAGTGCAACTACCGATCAACCATGACTGACTGCCCAGCGCACGCCGTGCACATGGCTGTGAACCGTGCCGAGATCAGCGGGAGGCGATACGGCGTTTTCTCATGCGGAGAGGGCAAGTTTCGTGTCCGCCGCGTCAAGGGCCGCCCTCAAAGCGCCCTGGAGATCATCACGCCCTCCTGGAGCTACGACAAAGCGTACCGCGAGGAGGTGGTATGAGCAGCAAAGAGCTGACCTACCAGATCGCCACCCTGCGGGACCTGGGCGGCGTCATCCAGATGGCGGCCCGAATGGCTGGCCGGGGCCTGGAAGCAGGCCCTGTCGAGCTGGTGCTTCGCCGGCCCAAGAACCAGCGGAGCCTCGACCAGAACCGCCGTCTGTGGGCCGTGCTGTCCGACGTCAGCCGACAGGTTGAGTGGTATGGCCGGCACCTCTCCAAGGAGGCCTGGAAGGACATTTTTTCAGCCGCCCTGGAGCGTCAGGACGTGGTGCCGGGACTGGAAGGCGGCTTCGTCATGATCGGCGGCCGCACCTCGAAGATGACCAAGCAGCGTTTCGCCGACCTGCTGACCCTGATCGATGCCTTCGGGGCCGAGCATGGTGTCCAGTGGAGCGACCCCGCCCTGCGAGTGCTCGATGAATACCGGGAGGCCGCATGAACGGATGCGCGTTATGTGGATCGAGCAATACAAGCGATTTCAGCCAGAAGGATCGGCGTCACACCTTCTGTCATACATGCAGGGGCCATGAATACCAGGGCCAGCTGATCGAGCAGAAGACTTGGGAGCGCTGGATGAACGGCGAGATCGATCGGCCAGCCCGCGAGGAGCAATTCGACCTGTTTGGGGAAACCGCATGAACCCGACATTCGCCCTATTCGCCGTAGCCATCGTGTCCTGCCTCGGCGCCTGTGCCGCCCTGGCTTGGGCGCAGCGCGAGGAGAAGCGCCGGGCCCGCGAGTCCATCCAGGAGCTGTTGGACAGGATCGACAGGAGGGATTCATGAAGCGCTCAGCCCTCCAGCGGAAGACACCGCTCCGCAACCGGGCGCCGATGGCCCGCAAGCCTTTGCAGAAGCGCCGCAAGGCGGCACAGAAGGCGTCGAGCGACACGCGGTGGCGTAGCGAGCGGTACCTGGCGTTCGTCCGGTCCCTGCCCTGCTGTGCGTGCGGCGGCCAAGCGCATTCAGCGCACCACGTGATCGGCATTTGGCACGCCAGCGGTATGGGCCTGAAGGCGCCCGATTCCCTGGCGATGCCTGTCTGCGACGGCCCCGGCGGCTGCCATCAGGCGATCCATGCCAGCCCCGAGATGCAGGCCCGACAGCCTTGGTGGCTGATCGACACCATCAACCGTGGCCTCGACCACTTCACTGACGAGCCCATCGTCGGCGCCCTGGCCGACGCCCTCGAGTTCATCGCCGCCAAGGAGGATGCCCATGGCTGACCACATCGACAACGCCCTGCTCCGCCACGAGGAGACGCTCGTCAGCGTCAGGGATCTGGCCCGGCCAATCCGCATGGGTGACGAGAAGCCGCGCAACAAGTACCACCGCGAGATCAAGCCTGGCGTGTGGGTTGATGTCTACGACGTCCTCGCCGCCTGGGCCGTCGACAATCCAGCGCTGCAACACCTGATCAAGAAGGCATTGCAGCCCGGCGAGCGGGGCCACAAGACCCGCGAGCAGGATCTGGCCGACATCGTGGCGAGCGCCAAGCGCGCCCAGGAGCTGGAGCAATGAGCGATCTAGCCCTGGGCCGCATGAAGGCCGGAAGGATGAACCAGACAGAGGCGGCCTATGCCGCCCTGCTCGAACAGCAGCGCGTCGCCGGCGAGATTGCCTGGTACCGCTTCGAAGGGCTCAAGCTGCGCCTCGCAGACAACACCTTCTACTCACCAGACTTCGCGGTAATGCGAGCTGATGGGCTGATGGAGTGTCACGAGGTGAAGGGCTTCTGGCGGGACGATGCCCGGGCAAAGATCAAGATTGCCGCCGACCTCTACCCCTTCCGGTTCATCGCGGTCATGAAGCGCCGCAAGAAGGATGGCGGCGGCTGGTCCGAGGAGGTGTTCGAGTGAGCGACAAGCAGAGCGAGCGCCCGCCAGATCGGCGCTACCACAACGACCCGAGGCGCCGGTCGTGAAGTGGTCACGGCGCAGCTCGCACAGCATCCAGAGCGGCGAGTGGACGATCAGCAGGACACGCCATGAAGGGAAGGATCTTTTCACCCTGTGGCGGCAATCAGAAGCAATCGGCATCTGCGGCACCGCCGACGAGGCCAAGGCACGAGCAAAACGGGAGAGCGCGGCATGATTACGACTGATCCGAAACTGGCATGGGCCATGGCACTCGACACCGGTGTTCGCTCTCAGATGGGCCCCATCCTCGAGGAGCTGGAAAGCGGTGGCGGCGTGCAGTTCACGAAGAAAGGCGGCACCGGCGCTGCCCACGGCATTGAGTACGGGCCGGTCTACGCCCGCATCTGCCGTCTGGAGCGTGAGCAGCCCACCCTGGCTGCAATCGGGCATGTGCTGTGCCATCCCTCGACCGAGCAGGCGAACGCCTATCTGGATGACGCTGTAGAAGCCGTCGAGGGCAAGGTGATCGCCAGCATCCCGAACTGGGGCGATGGTCGAGCCTGGCGCCCCGCGAAGAAAGAGCGCGTGCACTACCTGATCCACGTCGCCCTACTGGAGCGGCAGCGCAATCTGTCGAACGAGCAGCCGGCATGGGGCCCTGAGCGTATCGGCGCCACTATGGCCGAGTGGTACGGCGTGGCGATCACCACCCGGAAGTGGCACCAGGACTGGATGCCGGTGTGGTCCGTGATCCAGGCGTCGATCAACCACTGGGAGGGCGAAGCCATGGAGCCAATCAGCGAGACGATCGGCGATATGGTGAGAAATATCAGGAAGGCTGCATAAAGTGCTGGATTTCTAAGCCCCGATGTTGTACGTTATCTGTAAGCTGGACAGCGTACGCCCAAACAGCTAGCACATATCAAAGCCTCGCCCTCTCCGGCGGGGTTTTTTCGTATTTCACTAAGCTGCACGATAGCTTAGCTATTCAGGCCGCTCAAACAACGACATACTTCTGCCTCATACCGAAGGCCACGGAAATTGTACTCTTGGCCAATACACCAGCTCGACACTATTCTGCATTCTTCACGAAAATCTAATACGAATGTTAAGAAAGTTGTACAATATAGACAGAAGTCAAAGAGACTGATGCCGGGATGAGCCATGCGGGAATCTGCAAAAAACGAAGATCAGCTCAGCGAGAACGAGATACGCTGCATTTTCCAGAGTCTTGATGCGCTCATTTACGTCAGCGATCTAGATACCCACGAACTTATCTTCGTCAACAAAGCACTCCAAAGTAAATTTGGAGAGCCTTTAGGTAAAAAGTGTTGGCAATATTTACAACAAGACCAAGTCGGTCCGTGCAATTTCTGCACAAATTCTCTGATAGCGCCAGGGAACAAACCCTCGCTAGATCCAGTTGTGTGGGAGTTTAGAAACACTAGAGATAACCGGTGGTATCAATGCCGAGATATTGCAACCGTGTGGCCTGACGGCCGACTGGTTCGCATCGAAATAGCCATCGACATTACTGCGCAGAAGGACCTTGAGGAGAAGCTTCGTGTATCTAAAAAGGCTGCACAAAGGCTCGCATTACAGGATGAGTTGACCCATCTTCCTAATCGCCGATCCTTTCTAGCTGAGTGCGACAACGTACTTACATCCAGTGGTGATAATGCCCCGTTTTCTCTAGTAATGATTGATCTGGATAGCTTCAAGGCTGTTAATGATACCTATGGTCACCCAGCAGGAGACCATGTCTTGCATGCTGCTGCTCAACGCCTAAAAAGTCTAACGCGATCGTCAGACATCATTTGTCGTTTTGGAGGCGAAGAATTTGCCCTTGCGGTGCCTGGGGCGTCTACAGACGAAGCTTTATTATTGGCTGACAGGTTACGAAAAAATCTCAAAAGCTCACCTATTAATTACAAAGATTTTTCCATTACTGTCACTGCAAGCTTTGGAATTTCTGGCACGAATGGACAGGAAGCTTCGAGCCTCTCCCGACTATTAAGAGAAGCTGATATTGCTATGTATCAAGCTAAAAGAAACGGGCGAGATCGCGTGGAGGTCTACTCCTCGAATGAGGTGTGATTCTAAACTCTTCATTCGGCGCAGCAGGCTGTTGCACGACTCAATGATCCCTCGAAGTTAGTAACCGCATACCGTCCTTGATACTCGATCCGTTAGTTCAGGCAGACTTGTTCTTTCCTGCGCCCTGGCCTCCCGCCGGGGCGTAGTTCGTTATGCCGCCCTGCGAGCCTTCCCTCGCCCTGGTCGGGCGGCACCCTTTTCCGTGATTGACGCCGCCACCTGGTGTCTTTGCCCGTTCCTGCGGGCTGTTTTATTCCCCGAGGTGTTGCCATGCAGACCAGCCAGCGCGGACTGAACCTGGTCGCCGAGTTCGAGGGCCTCGAGCTTGAGGCATACCCCGATCCTGGGACCGGCGGCCATCCTTGGACCATCGGACGGGGCACAACTCGTTACCCCGATGGCTCCCCCGTTCAGCCCGGCGACACGATCACCGAGGATGAGGCATTCGCCTTCCTTTGTCATGACGTTGCCCGGTTCGAAGATGACGTCGAGCGCCTGGTGGTTGTACCGCTCAACCAGAACCAGTTCGACGCCCTGGTCTCGTTCACCTACAACGTCGGCCCTACAGCTCTCGAGACCTCTACCCTCCTGCGCAAGATTAATACCGGCGACTACCGTGGCGCCGCGGACGAGCTGCCGCGCTGGAACAAGGCTGGTGGTCGCGTATTGGCTGGGCTGACCCGACGCCGCAAGGCTGAGCGCGAGTTATTCCTGACGCCTGAGAGCGTCCAGTTTCACTGGCTTGACGAGACCGTCAGAGTTTCAAAGCCGTAAATCCGTATTGTCTACGCAGGCCCACCCAGGAGGCGGGATGTCTGAAACGAGTCCCGATACTGCCTTGAAGGCCAAGCCTATTCTCGAGAGGCACGTCCAAACCGTGCTCTTAGCCCTCGTCGTCGGCCTGCTCGCCTGGTCAGGAAACACCACCCTGACTCTGATCGAGACATCAGCGCGCCAGGACGAGCGCATATCCCAGCTGATCACATTGACCGAACAGCTTCGCGCTGACCTGCGAGAGGTCGGCAACGACTACATGACGATCAACGACGCAGCCATGTACCGCGATCAGATCAACAGCCGCATCGATGCCCTGGGCGCCAGGGTGTCGCGCTTGGAGAACCGGTGATGAACTGGAGCGAAGTTGGTGGATTCCTATCAGAGATCGCACCGAGCGTTGGCCAAGCGCTCAAAGAGGCTGCCCCTGGCATGGTTCAGGTCGCAGGCGCCGCGGCTGGCAATGCCGTTGTACCTGGCGCTGGTGGCCTGGTCGGTGCTGCTCTGGGTAAGCGCGTCGCTGACGCTCTGGGCACTGAGGCCACGCCGCAGGCGGTAGTGAGACAAGTACAGACTGACCAGGAAGCGGCCAAGGCCAAGCTGCGCGAACTCGACATCGAACTGACCCGGCTCTACCTGCAGGATCAGCAAGACGCACGAGCAATGCAGATCGCCACGCTCCAGGCTGACAAAGCTGGCTGGCTGGCCCGCAACTTCGTGTACCTGCTCGGCACTCTGGTGATCGTCGCAGTGTTCGCCTACATCGGCGCGGTGACGTTCGTCGAGCTGACGCCCACCGGGGAACGGTATGCCGACATCGCGGTGACGGGTATTGCCGCAGGCTTGATCAGTAGCGTTACCGGATTCTTCCTCGGGCGCCGACAGCGGCAAGAGAGCCAAGCGCCCCGCACGTTCATGGACGCGATCCAGAAGAGGTAGTGGAAAATCCAAGCCGTACGTAGGGTGTGCAATGATACCTAGTAGGATCCACTTTTCAGTGCCATTTTGGCTAAAGTAATGCGGCTATAGGCCGATGGGTATAGCTCCAGCACACTTTAGGAACCAGAATGAAGAAGTCCGCAATTACTCTCACGGCCATGGCCGCCTTGCTGAGCGCTACGTATGTCCAGGCCTTCGGTGAACTCAATAGCTGGTCCACGGGCTGGGGCCAAGGGGTGACCGAGTACGTGGCGGTGAACTCCAACGGCGATGAGCTTTACATTGCTTGTGACCCATACTCTCCCGTTTCCATGAGCCTAACAGTGGGCGAACGGAGCTATGGCGCTAACAGCGGCGGCGGATTCTCACTGCTTATCGACGGGCAAGAAATTCAGCACCCCTACGAAACTGACTCTAGGGTCGGCTCAGATACTTTCTACTATGCCTGGGAAGCACTAAGAAAAGCGCAAACCATCATTGCTGTGACAGCAGACGGAACCCGTGTTGAGCTTCCTATCAATGGGTCAGCAAAAGCACTCGATTCGACCGAAAGCCCGGCGTTCCCTTGCACCACTGGGTTCGATCTATAGCCGACCGGTTGGCCTTTCACGCCCTATGTCTTGTAGGGCGTTTTCGAAACCGTTCTCGAAGTTACTGAGACGATAGCGGGTTGCGCCCCACCCTAGGGCATTGGGGCGTTGCGTGCGTCCGAAATTCCTCGCATTCATGGACTTGTCAGCTACGAAGTGAATTCGTGTTCACTCAGTAAGAGTCAGTATCGCGGTTGAGCTTTTCGGCTTCTCGCTCCGCTGCTTCGCAGTCGTGGTAGGAAGCAATCACATCGTCGTTCAGATGCGTATCGACCACCTGCCAGTAATCGACCTTGGTGCTGTCGGGGTCAGTGAGCACTGAGCGAACTTGGAATCTGGCAGGCATTGTGGAGCTACCTCGCAATCACAAGGGTCACCCCTAGCATAGCCTAGGTGGCAGGCTCCACATTGAACGATAGAGCTGCCGCTTCGGCACGGGCTTCTGCCTCGCGGGAATGTCGCGAGACGATCACCCTGGATTCTTCATTGTAGTGCCGGCTCAACTTGACCACCGCCCACCTGACCTGACGACGTTTGGATGTCAGGTAGCTCTCAACCAAATACTTGTTCACCTCGACCACTCCTAGTGGTTGACAAAAGCGGTCGCAGAATATTCTCAGAACGAGCTGCTGGCAACAGGCTAATCATCGATCTATCAACGCTTTCTAATTTATGCCTGCGACTAGGAGCGAGTCACTACGCTCGAGATCGGTGAGGGGGCCGCAGGTTCACACGTGATCGTGACGAGGTAAGAGATGCAATGTGCCGAATGCCCGAGAGGGCGAGACGACTGCATGCCGCTATCCAGCCAGATGGCTGATGATGGCAGTTCGTTTCTCTGCGTTGGCTACAACCGACCGCAGGATCGGGTGGTGCCTGGTGATAGGTTCACCCACTGCTGGAAGAACAGCGCAGTGGATGAGCGAGGCCACTGGGATCGCCGCGACCTGCTCGACACAGTGATGGTCATGACGCATGCCCTTAGCCAGGACGAGAACATCCGTGTAGCCGAAGGCATGACTGACGAGCAGATGAACGAAGTCGTGTTCACGCCTGACTGAACACCCTGCAGCACCCGGAGGTGGTCCCCAACTACCAAGTGCGGACGCTGTGAAGCACTGCACTCCGTAGCCGCCGACGACTCTCAGGCGGCCTCTATGCGATGGTGACGAAATCGGAGCATCGCTCCTCATCTCGTTCGAAACACAAGGTATGGAATTCCTTCTCGCCCGAAGTAAAAAGAGCCCATCAACTCTTCACCGACCATAGATGCTTTGCTATCTGCCCGTCTCACGACGAAGGCATAAAGCTGTTTAGCCGAGTCATCGATGTACCGGTAGTGGATATAGCCAGCTGTAGAACCTACGTCGTACGTAAAGCCGAGTATCTCCGCGACGGGGAGAGAAAAATTTTGCGGAATATCAGGCGCTTGTTCGTTTGGCAATTTTATTTGCTTAAAAGCTAGCTGGGCCATTTTCCCTCCTGCCTAATAAAATGTTGGATATCAATAATGGCCAGACCCACCAAGTACAAAGCGGAGTTCGCCGAGCAGGCCCGCAAGCTGTGCTTGCTGGGCGCCACAGACGCCGAACTCGCTGACTTTTTTGGAGTGGCAGAATCCACTATCAATAAGTGGAAGCTCAATCACAAGGGGTTTTCGGAGTCCATAAAAAGCGGAAAGGTGATGGCAGATGCGGAGGTAGCCACTCGCCTCTATGAGAGAGCTCTCGGCTATAGCCACCCCGAGGAGAAAGTGTTCAACAACCAGGGCGAGATCGTCACCCACCAGACGACTAAGCACTACCCGCCTGACACTACCGCCGCCGCCATATGGCTGAACAACCGCAAGCCAGACAGGTGGCGCAACAAACCCGAACCAGACGGACAGGACGACGCGCCTCAACCGGTCAACGTCGTCTTCAAGGTGCAGGATGCCAGCGACCCCGATCGAAACCGAGGCGACGCTTAATCGCCCGCAAGGTCAGTTCCTGGCGATGCAGCAGAAGTTCCGGGCCTATGTTGCCGGCTTTGGCTCTGGAAAGACCTGGGTCGGCTGTAGCGGGATCGGCGCCCATGCTTGGCAGCACCCGCGCATCAACATGGGGTACTTCGCCCCGACCTATCCTCAGATCCGGGACATCTTCTACCCGACCATCGAGGAGGTCGCACACTCACTCGCCTTGCGCGCTGAGGTGCGAGAGGCAAACCGCGAGGTCCACCTGTATAGCGGCCGGCAGTACCGCTCCACGGTGATATGCCGCTCGATGGACAAGCCTGGCAGCATCGTCGGCTTCAAGATCGGGCATGCCCTGGTTGACGAACTCGACCTGATGGCTACTGCCAAGGCCGAAATGGCCTGGCGCAAGATCATGGCGCGGATGCGCTACAAAGTCGACGGGCTCAAGAACGGCATCGACGTGACGACGACGCCCGAGGGGTTCAAGTTCGTCCACCAGCAGTTCGTCAAAGCGTTGCGTGATAAGCCGTCTATGGCACAACGCTACGGTCTGGTTCAGGCATCGACCTATGACAACGAGGCGAACCTGCCAGATGACTACATCGACGCTCTGCTGGAGGCCTATCCGCCGCAGCTGATCGATGCCTACCTGCGTGGCCTATTCGTCAACCTGACCACTGGCACGGTCTACCGTCAGTTCGATCGGGCGCTGAATGCTTGCATGGACACCGTGCAGCAGGGCGAACCGCTGTTTATCGGCATGGACTTCAACGTCGGCAAGATGGCGGCGGTGACCCATGTGAAGCGTGACGGCGATCCTCGCGCGGTGGACGAAATCATGGGGGGGCACGACACCCCCGACATGATCCGCCGCATCAAAGAGCGCTATTGGCGCTATGACGGCGACGATTACATCAAGACCTGCGAAATCCACGTATACCCCGACGCCTCGGGCGACTCGCGCCGGTCAGTGAATGCGTCGACAACGGACATTGCTCAATTGCGTGACGCCGGCTTTCGGGTGGTGGTGAACGCCAGCAACCCACCCGTCAAGGACCGCGTCAACTCGATGAATGCGGCGTTTTGCAACGCCAAGGGCGAGCGCCGTTACAAGGTAAACCCCTATGCATGCCCAGCCTATACCGACGCGTTAGAGCAGCAGGCATGGAACAAACAAGGCGAACCTGACAAAGAGAACGACAAGGATCACCCCAACGACGCTGCCGGGTACTTCATTGTGAAGGATTACTTGGTCAACAAGCCGAAGGTCGGCATGAAACGCATTCGAGGACTCGCCTGATATGCCTGTCACCACGACACACCCCCAATACGACGACAAGCTCACCGATTGGGAGCTGATGCGCGACAGCATCGAAGGGGAAGGCGCTATCAAGGGTGCTGGCATCGGCTACCTGCCGAAGACCAGCGGTCAGCTGGCCCTCGAGCACCAGGCGAAAACCGACGAAAGCGCGATGCTGTCGCTCGACGAGGCCCGGGAGATCTACCAGTCCTATAAGCGGCGCGCCCAATACCCGCTGTGGGTGAAGGACTCGCTGCGCACGATGATGGGGCTTGTGTCTCGCCAGGAACCCGAGATAAACCTACCGACCTCCCTAGCCTCCCTTCAGGACGAGGCCACGGCCGACGGCTTCCCGCTCAAGACACTGTTCCTGCGCGCCGTGCGGGACTTGCTGGCCTACGGCCGGCAGCCGCTGCTCGCAGACTGGGATGGCGGCGGCCGCCCCTACGTAGCCGCCTACGGCGCTCTCGACGCCATCAACTGGCGCGAGGCTGATGTCGACGGACGCCGCGACCTGGTGCTGAGCGTGCTGCGCGAGGCCGTGCACCAGGGTGACGAGTTCAGTCACGACAGTGAGGCCCGCTACCGAGCGCTCGACCTCAACGAGGGTCGATACCGGGTGCGTCTGCTGGATGAGCATGGCGAAGCAGTCGGCGAGGAAGACATGCCGGGCACTAACCAGGCGCCGCTCGACTTCATCCCCCTGGTCTTCTTGGGCAGCACCGACAACAACGCCGACACCGACGAGATTCCTCTGCTGACCATGGCGAAGGCGGCGCTCAAGAGCTACCAACTCTCGGCAGACTACTACACCAGCCTCCACTACACCTCGCATCCCCAACCGTGGATCGCCGCGGACCTGGGCGAGGACGAGCAATTCAGTGTCAGCGGCCCCATGGCCGCCTGGAATGTGGGCAAGGACGGCAAGGTCGGGTATCTGGAATTCCAGGGTGCTGGCATCGAGGCCAACCGCACAGCGATGCAGGACCAGCGAAACACCGCGTTGGAGGCTGGGGCCAGAGTGATTGATGCAGGGGCCGACGAGTCCGGCGAGGCCCGCAAGGCCCGCCAGAGCGATCAACACACCAGCCTGTACAGCGTCGTGGTTACCGCGGCCGAGGGCATTGAGCAGCTGCTTCGCTACTTCGGCCGCTGGCTGAACCTGCCGCAGGCCGACATCGATGCCATCGCGTTCAAGGTCGAGCCCGAATTCACCAAGGCCGAGATCGATGCCGCAATGATGGGCATCGTTCGCGATCTGCGCCTGGCCGACGAGGTGCCGCAGGCGGTGCTGTTCGAGTCGTTGCGCAAGGCCGGGGTCACCAATCTCGCCGACCAGGACCTGTTGGCCCTGCTCGATGGTCAGGTAACCGACGATGAGTGATCGTGAGGACGCACAGCGCCGGATCGTCACCGCTCTGGCGCAGCATGTCTCATACCTGCACCGCACCGGCACAGCGCACGTCAATAAGGCGCTGGCGATCATCGACGAAATGAGCGCCGAGCTTCCTCGGGAGATCGGCGAGCGCCTCGACAACCTGACGCCTGCCGAGCTCCAGGCGTTCGCCCGGGGCCGCTACCACACGACTCGGCTCAAGGGGTTGCGCGACGCAATCGACCGCTGGGTCTCGACGCTTGGCGAGCGCATCAAGTCCATGAGTCTCAAGGAGCTGGCGGCCCTAGCCGATCAGGAGGCGGGATACGTCCGCGACCTCATCGCCCAGGCGGTAGAGGGCGAGATCCCGCCGGCTCCTGCTGTGGCATCGGCCGCTCTCTCCCGACCGGTGATGGGGGAGTTCGTCGAGGACATGCTGGCCGACATCGGGCCGGCCACCCGCAACCGGGTCTACAGCACCATCCGCCAAGGCGTCAGCGAGGGCCAGAGCAACAGCCAGATCATCCGGGCCCTGCGCGGGACACCGGCGCTCAAGTACCGCGACGGCGTGCTGCAGACGACGCGCAACAACGTCGACAACGTGGTTCGCACGGCCCGGCAGCACATGAGCAACGAGGCCTACCGGGAGACCTACAACGCCCTGGGCGTCACGCATGTGGTCTGGGTGGCTCAGCTTGAGGGCCGGACCTGTCGCCGCTGTGCCCCGCTGGACGGTCGGCGCTGGAAGATCGACGAGCCGCACCCGGAACCGCCGCTTCATCACCGATGCCGATGCAGCCTGGCGCCCTCCCTCGACGGCGACTTCATGGGCCAGCGGCCCTACGTGCGCGCCCTTAAGGTCAAGGGGCGCGACGACCAGGCCAAGTTCCGCAGCATCGGCAACATGACCAAGAAGCAGCGCGAAGCTGCCGGCCTTGAGGTTGGTCAGGTTAGCGCAGGCACCACATACGCCGACTGGTTCGCGAGCCAGAGCGCCCGGTATCAGCGCGAATGGCTGGGAGACCGGCGCTACCGACTCTACAAAGAGGGCGGCTACAGCCTGGACCGATTCACCGATCCTCGGCAACGCGAGTACACGCTGGACGAGTTGAGAGCACGCGACCGCGAGACATTCGCCGAGGTGTTTGGCGAGGCGGCATGAGGTAGGCTGACAGCATGACCCCAGCCGATCCCGATTTCATCACCTGGTGGCGACTATGGCGCCTGCTGCAGTCCGGCAGCGGAACGCTCGCCGACCAACTCCAGGCCCGCCTCTGCTGGAACCTCTCTTTCGAGGTTCGACGCCGCCTAGGCGATTTCGAAGACTGACCAACAATTTTATTCAAAGCCCCGCCATTGAGCGGGGTTTTTTAATGGCTGCTCGCCAGGCGGGCGGCCTCAACGCGCTCAAGGAGCACAACACCATGCCACTGGAAATCGACTTCTCTGAACTCGGCATCGAGCTGGAAGAAGACAAGGCCAAGGCTCTCAAGGAGGCGCTGGACGCCAAACATGAGGAAGCGCTCAACAGCGAGGTCAGCGGCCTCAAGTCAAAGCGCGACCAACTGCTCGAATCACAGAAAACGCTCAAGTCTCAGCTCAAGCAATTCGAGGGGCTGGACCCCGAGCGGGCCCGCAGGCTCGAGCAGCAGCTGGCCGAGAACGAGGAGGCCCAGCTGATCGCCGACGGCAAGCTCGACGAGGTGCTGAACAAGCGCACAGAGCGGATGCGGGAAGGCTATGACCGCCAGCTGAGCGAGGCTCAGCAGACCGCAGAGAGCGCCAAGGCGTTCGCCGACAAGTTCCGCGGCCGGGTCATGAGCGACGAGATCCGAACTGCGGCCGCCGAAGTCGGCATCGTGGACTCGGCTGTTCAAGACGCAGTCTACCGCGCAAGTTCGCTGTTCGAAGTCGATGACGAGGGCAACGTTGTGCCCCGAGAGGAGGCCGGTCTGGATGCAGACGGCAAGCCTCTCACCCCTTCCGCATGGCTTGAGTCCATGCGCGAGAAAGCTCCGCACTGGTTCCCGCAGCCCAAGGGGTCGGGGGCGCCGGGTGGCGGAGGTGGTTCCTCAGCGCCAAGGGCGTGGAAGGACGCGAAGTCTACCGCCGAAAAGGTGGAAATCCTGAAACGCAAGCAAAACCAATGAGGTAGCGCCCTATGGCACTCTCTGATATGAAAGTCTTCAACGACTTCCTGTACTCGGCAGCCACCGAGACCATCCGCCAGCAGATCGAACTGTTCAACGCCGCCACCGGCGGTGCTCTGCAGCTCCAGCAGGCGGGCAACGTGGGCGATTTCGCTCACGAGGCCTCCTACAAGGCCATCGCCAACCTGATGCGTCGTCGCAACGCCTACGGCACCGGCGCCGTCACCCCGACCACTCTGGCCCAGATGGACCATGTGGCGGTGAAGATCGCTGGCGGCACCTCCCCGGTGGAGTTCCAGCCCCAGCAGTTTCAGTGGATTCAGCGTCAGCCCGAAGAGGCCGGTGTGGTGATCGGCGAGCAGGTCGCTCGAGGCGTCATCGCCGATGAGGTGAACACCGCCATCCTGGCCCTGCAGACCGCGATGATCGGCAACTCCGCCGTGGCACACGACGCCACTGCTGGCACTCTGAATCTGAACGCCCTCAACAAGGGCGCCGGCAAGTTCGGCGATCGCATGATGGACATCATGGTCTGGGTGCTCCACTCCAAGCCGATGACCGACCTGTTCGACGGCGCCCTGACCAACGGCAATCAGCTGTTCGAATTCGGCACCGTGCGCGTCACCCAGGATGGGTTCGGCCGCCGGTTCGTGATGACCGACTCTCCTGCGCTGTACGAGGCCGATGGTGGCGGTGCTGGCACCGACCACTACCACACCCTTGGTCTGGCCGAAGGCGCCGCGGTTGTCGAGGACAACAACGACTACTACGCCACCGTCGAGGAGAAGACCGGCGACGAGAACATCCGCCGGATCTTCCAGGCCGAGTACACCTACAACCTCGGCCTCAAGGGCTACTCCTATGGCGGCACCAAGTCGCCCGACGACGCCACCATCGGCACCGGCGGGAACTGGTCGCAGATCGCCAGCGATGTTAAGGACACCGCCGGCGTCATCGTGACCTCTCTGTGATCCCTGGCGGGCGGCCTACGGGTCGCCCGCTGGCCAGCTGATAGGAGTCAGCCATGCACCTGATCTACACCACGCGCCGCCGCGGCTTCGAGCCCGGGCGGCAGTACCGCAATCCCCGCTTCTTCGCCGGCGCCGACAAGGCCGCCACCAGCGTCACCGTCGAGGGCCATCACCCCGACGTGGTCGCCGCCTACGAGGCCGCCGGCATCGAGGTCGAGGTGATCGGCGCCGAAGAACCGCGTCCGGACGATGCCGAGTCCGACGAGCGGGCCCGCCGCGCCGAGCTAATGAACGCCATCGAGCACGCCACCGGCAAGCGCCCCGGTGCCAACACCAAGACCGAGACCCTGGAACAGCGGATGGCCGAGATCGAGTCCGGCAGCCAGGACGAAGACGGGCAGGAGTAACCCATGGCCACCTACGTCACCGTTGACGATGTCGACACCAAACTGGGCGCCGGCTGGGAAGGCTCGGGCGACAAGACGCGCGCCGTGCTGGAGGCCAACACCTGGCTCACCGCCAAGCGGGCCCGGCTCGCCGATCCTGTCGACGATGACGTGGTCATGGCCGGCGCCCTGCTGGCCCAGGAGGCGGCGAATGGCCGGCTCTACGCCGACACCGACGGCGCCGTGAAGCGCGAGCGGGTAAGGGCCGACACCGTCGAGGTGGAGACCGAGTACCAGGACGGCGCCCAGGCGCAGACCGGCGCGCTGTCGATGATCTCCGACCTGCTGGCCCCGTACCTTCCGAAGACCAACGGGGTCACCATCCTCAAGAGGTTGTGATGGGCTACATCCAGGATAAGATCAACGCCAAGGTGCCCAAGGCGTTCGACGGCAAGCTGAGTGACGCCGTGCGGCCCTTCACTGGCTCCCGCGAGATAGCCGGCGAGTACGATCCAGTGACTGGCAGCAGTACGACAACGGTAGCCTACTCTGGCCGAGGGGTATTCAGCGGATACTCGGTCCAAGAGGTCGACGATCAGCACATCAGGCGTACCGACGTGAAACTCTCCGGCGTACTCCAGAATGAACTGATCTTGGACGCTGAGCAGGCCCCGGCCACGCCCAAGGTCGATGACACCATCGACGGCATGCTGGTGGTTAACGTTGGGCAGGATCCAGCCAAAGCCACTTGGACTCTGCAGCTCAGGAGACCGTAAACTGAGTTGGAACAAGCGGCTACAATAGCTACACCTCCCAAACCCGACGGTTATAGAATGGGCAATGACAACGACTTACTGGATCAATTTGCTGTTGAGGCGATGAAGTCTCTGGTCACGGCCGAGGGCGTAGAGCTTCTCAACACCGACACCCGGCATCGGGCAGCGATCGCAAGAACCGCGTACAGCATCGCGGCGGAGATGTTGAAAGAGCGAGAATTGGCTCACAAAGAGCAGGAATGGTCTGCAGTCAATGTTCACGACCTCGTCAAACGCGCAAAGACCAAGTCTTTCCTGCGTCACTTTGGCATATCCACCGTTGCTCAAGCCATGAAGCTATCCCTTCAGGAGCTGCGCAGAACGGAAGGGGTTGGTCCAGCCCTCATTGAAGATTTGCAGCAAGCTTTGAAACCCTACGGTGGCCTGCGATCACGCTAGGGCCTGCCGCTACTTGCCCAGCCGACGTGCTGGGTTTTTTACGCCTGGAGAAAAAATGACGACGCGCAAGGGATGGTCCAAATCACTTTCCGGCTTTGCGCGAGAAGTGGAGTACGCCCTGGACAAACAGCAGGGTGAAATGGTGCTGTTCGCTCTGCAGCAGCTCATTCTTCACTCACCTGTCGACACAGGAGCCTACAAGGGGAGTCATCTGGTTACCGTGAATGGCAGTGACAACTCAGCGGTGCCCGAGCCGGACAAGTCAGGCGCCCGAGTCCGGCGAGATGCCGAGGCTGTTTTGTCAGCCGCCCGGGGCAAGCCCTTCAAAGCTGTGATCCTTCAGTCAAACATAATCTACGGCGAGAGCCTGGAACATGGGCATTCACAGCAGGCGCCTCTAGGCGTCTATTCCATTGCCTTCGAATCCTTGCGTGCGAGGTATATCAATTGACCTTCGACGAGATCCGCATCGCTATCGAGTCGCGCATGGTGGCGTGGGATGGCGTGCCCGTGGCCTATGACGGCGCCCCCAGCGGACCGAACGTAGATGCGGCCATCGCCAACCAAGAGCCCTGGGTGAGGCTGACCATCCAGCACGGCGACAGCTTCGTCGCTGGTCTCGGCTCCGAACCCTGCGTTCGCCGCCCCGGGCTGATCATGTGCCAGGTGTTCACCAAGGACAATCAGGGCAGCCGGCAGGCGTACCAGATCGCCGACTCCCTGGCCGCGCATCTACAATTCTGGCGTACCGGGCACCTTGAGACTCTCGCCTCCTCAGTGCAGCGCGTAGGCCCCTCTGACGGCTGGTATCAACTGAACGTATCGACGCCCTTCCGCGTCGGCTAAACCGCCCCACCGCCCACCTCCGAGCCGCCTTGAGCGGCTTTTTTCATGCCTGGAGAAAATCATGAGCTCAGGTTCTCAGATCGCAACCTACCTCGCTCCCGAGTCCACGCCCGGGGAAACGCCCGATCCGGCGACCTGGGACACTCTGCGCCTCACCGGCAATACCCTGACGCCCAACGTCTCCACCGAGGTCTCTGCTGAGATCCGCGAGACGCGCATGCAGGGCGGCAGCATCATCACCAGCCTCGACTACTCCGGCGACCTGGCTGGCGAGATGAGCGCGGGCACGTTCGACAAGCTGCTCGAGGCAGCCTTCTACGGCACCTGGGCGACTGATGTGCTGGAGATTGGTGCTGACCGCCACACCTTCACCATCGTGAAGGCATTCAAGGACATCGGCGTCTACTCAACCTTCAAGGGCGTGCACATCGGTGCCATGCAGCTCGACATCCCCGAAGAAGGCAAGGTGACCTGCAGCTTCACCGGCATGGGCCTCGGCTATGAGGACGGCGAGACCGACCCGACTGCAGCAGGCACCGTGAATCCTCAAACAACCACCGTGGCGATGGGCTCGGCCACCAGTGTTGGCGACATTCTGGTCGACGGCGCCACCTTGGCCGGCGAGGCCTGTATCAGCGCCCTGTCCATGTCGATCGACAGCACGATGAAAACCCAGCGCTGCCTCGGCAAGACCGGTCCCGGCGCCCTGATTGCCACATCGGCCAACGTCTCCGGGTCGCTCACCATGGCCTGGAGTAAGGCGGCCTGGAACCAGTGGAAGAAGATGCTGACCCGCGAAGCTATAGCTGTGTCCTTCCCTCTGACCGATGCCGCTGGCAACAGCTACACCTTCGAGCTGCCCGAGATCGAGATCGATGGCGAGCTGCCTGACGGCGGTAACGAGGACATCGTGCAGGTGTCGCTCAACTACACCGCCAAGAACACCCCCATCAAAGTCACCCGCGTGCTGGCATAAGGAATCCTCGATGGCTTTCAATGCAAAACGATACTCACCTGACGCCTTCACTCAGGGCGTTTGGCTAGCAATCATGGGCGGCCAGTTCAAGGTCGCCCGAGCTGGCAACCCCATTTACGAGCAGGCGCTGGAGGAATCCGGTTATCGGAAGAAGATCGAGCCTGCTGAGAAAGAGCGCGCCCTGTACACGGCCATCGCCACCGGCGTTCTTCGAGACTGGAGCGGTGTCGAAGACGACAGCGGCGAGCCGATCCCCTACAGCATCGAAAATGCAGTTGAGGTGATGCTGGACAATCCTGATCTGGTGGCGCGCATTCTCAGTCAGGCCAACGACCTGTCCAACTTTCGTCGTGAAGACATTGAGGACCAAGGAAAAAAGCCGCGGCAGCGCTCAAATACCGCCTGACAACAGCCGGACGAGAAACCAAGCTCGCCACGATTGCAAAGGCGCTCAATCTCTCTAGACAGGTTGAGCCGCCTGAGATCGACGAGCGCTGCGCCTTCTGGCTGCATCTGTTTGACCTTCTCTCCCCTTCAAGGCCTGCCGGCTCCGGTACCATCCAACCCATACCGTTGTCTGAGATGGCTGCCTTGCGCCAGATGATGGTGCTACCCTGCTCAGCGGACGAGTTCATCTCTGTCATTCGGGAGATGGACTGGGCATACATGGAAAGCAGGGGATAACAACATGAAGGGATGGCTGTCACTCGCGGCCGCTGCGCTTCTGACGGGATGCGCAACCTCACCGATTCCAGCAGAGCAAGCCGACCAAGTTCCGGATAGTAGGCTCTTCGGCCTCCAGTCAGTACCGGCTTCCCCATACGCGACGGTTCAAGTGACGAGAGACTCGGGAATCAACTTTTCGATGTGTAACGTCAGCTTGCACGTCGATGGTAAGAAAGTCGCCGAGTTCGAACCCGAAGAGACGGCTTCCTTCTACGTTGCCCCTGGTGATAGCGTTCTGGGCATTACAACCGGAGGAGGTATCTGTGCCAGCCTTGTTCAAGAGCTTGGGGCGGATTTGGAATCGGGCGAGACCAAACGATATCGGATTTCGATGGACGCCAGCGGTTCCCTCGATTTATCGCGCACTGCGTTTTAGGCCTTTCTCGGACATGCCACTAAAGCGCAATCGAATAAATCAAGACCACGACACGAAGCCCGCCATAGTGCGGGTTTTTTAATGCCCGGAGATTGTGATGCCTTATTCCAGCCGCCTTGAGTTGGTGATCGACAGCCGTAGCGGTGAGCGGTCGTTAAAGCGCGTGGAACGTGGGCTGGTCGATGTCGATCGGGCTGGTGACAGGGCATCCGGTTCGCTAAATGATGTCACTGAATCAGCTGCTCGCGTAAAAGCAGCGGCTCTCGCTGCGAGTGGAGCTCTCGCGAGCATTGCTGCTGGCGGTGCTGCCTTTGGAGCGGTCGCAAGGCAGGCGTCTGATTCCGCTCGGCAAATCCAAAATCTTGCACGCATCTCAGACACCAGCTCGGAGCAGTTTCAGCGCCTAGCCTATGGCGCAGAAGCCTATGGCGTGGAGCAGGAGAAGCTCGCAGATATTCTCCGTGACACGCAGGACCGCATCGGGGATTTCCTCCAGACTGGTGCTGGCGAATTCGCGGACTTCTTTGAAGGCATTGCGCCAAAGATCGGCCTGACTGTGGACGAGCTGGCCCGCATGTCCGGCCCGCAGGCCCTGCAAGCGATTTACAATGGCCTTGAGAAGGCGAATCTCTCAGCGTCAGAGACAACCTTCTATCTGGAGGCGCTGGCCAGCGACACCACAGAGCTCATCCCACTTCTTCGCAATGGTGGCGAAGGCTTCAAGGCTATGGCCGATGAAGCCGATCGACTAAATGCCGTCCTTTCTGAAAGCGACCTACAAGCCTTGGCCGACCTGAGAGGGGAGTTTCAACAGCTTGAGCGCATTATCTCAACATCGATATCTCGCCAGATCGCTGGCTATGGAGACGAGCTGAGTGACGTCCTTGGAACTGTCGGTGAAGGCGTAGCAACACTGGTCAGCAACCTGGACGTCATGGCCGATACTGCGGGAGGCGTGGCCATAGTTATCGGAGGGCGCCTGATCGGGGCCCTATCTGCATCAGCAGCTGCCTCGGCCACCCAGGCGGCTGCAGCTCTCTCCAGCGCCAAGGCTGATGCTCTGGCGGCGCAGTCTGTGACCCGTCGCACGGCTGCTGAGCTGGCAGCAGCAAAAGTCATGCTGAGTTCCAACCGTATCGAAGAGCAAGCTACTCGAGGCACAGCAGCTCACAGATTCGCTCTTGACGCTCTTTCTGCGTCAAGAGTTCGAGCTGCAGAGGCAGCAGGAGCTCACACGGCTGCGACAAACGCAGCGGCAGCGGCAATGGGGCGAGCCAGCATTGCGGCTCGTGGTCTGTCCGGCGCTGTAGCCCTCCTTGGCGGGCCCGTAGGTGCAGCCGTTGTGGCGGCTGGAAGCATCTACTACTTCCGAGAAGAACTGGGCCTAGTGCAGCCTAGAATTGAGTCAGTCACCTCCACTGTTGATGCGCTGACAGACTCAATCAACATGAACAGCGAAGCAGCGCTCAAGAACGGCATATCCAAGCTCTCGGCTGATATCGCGGACCTACAGCGAGCTGCGCAGACAGCGCGAGCGGAACGAGACGCCATCCAGATGCAAGGCCCTGGGCCGGGCTATGTCGGCATCGGCCCAGGCGCTGGCCCGGGGCGGAATCAAGCAGTGGAAGCCGTGCGGCAAATCGAAACAGAGATTGCCAGCTACGACGAGGCTGTTGTCCAGCTTGAGAATCGCCTGGAATCGCTGGGCGAAAGCAGCATAAAGCCCACCAACAGCTTAAGAGCCCTGGCTGAGAGCACAGATGAAGCAGACAAAGCCACAAAAGAGCTCGCCGAGTCCCAGCAGCGCCTGATCGATCGCTTATTCCCCCTTGAAGCTGCCCACCGGCAGTTTCGGGAGGAAATGGATCTTCTCGACCTCAAAGCTGCCGCTGACAACACATTTCGCCTTGCTGAGGCCCAGGAGCGACTGCGCACACAGTATTCGGTAGAGCTGACCGGCGGCTTCATGGAACAGATCGCCACCGGCGGGCTGGCGGAGAAGGTCAAGGAGACTGACGACCTCACTCGGGATCTCGGCCTGACCTTCTCCAGCGCGTTTGAGGACGCCATCGTGGGCGGAGAAGGTTTCCGGGACGTCCTGGCTGGCATTGCCGAGGACATTGCTCGCCTTGCGGTTCGCAAGAGCATCACCGAGCCGGCGGTGGACTGGCTTGGAACTGCCGTTTCTGCAGGCATGGCGGCCTACGGCGGCGGCTCAGCCGGTACGTACAGCGGTGGCACTGTTGGCGGCTTGTACGCTGACGGCGGCTACACCGGGCCGGGCGGCAAGAATGACCCGGCGGGCATCGTGCATGCCGGTGAGTACGTGGTGAAAAAGTCGGTGGTCGATCAGCCAGGTGTCCTACCTATGCTCGAGCGCCTCAACAACATGCCCGGCTACGCCAATGGCGGCCTGGTGGGCGGTAGTGCATCGTCCTCGATGGCCCCGCAGATCACCTACGCCCCGCAGATCACAGTTGAAGCCCAGCCAGGCGCCACACAGCAAGATGCAGAACGCCAGGCTGATGCCTTCAAGCGCGCCAACAAGGCCCAGTTCGCTCAGTTCATCATCGAGCAGCAGCGCCCCGGCGGGCTGCTCGCCAAGAGGTAATCCATGGAGATCGACTTCCTCCCCGATATTGGCCGGGAGCCTGACTATGGGCTGATCGGCGGCGGCTCGTTTGCTGTGGATGCGGTGAGCTTTGGTGACGGGTATGAGCAGCGTCGCCCCGCCGGTATCAACTCGTCCAGGCGAGAGTGGACCGTGACGTGGAGCCTCATCACCCAAGAGCAGATGGAGCGCTTGCGGGACTTCCTGGTGGAGCGCCGGGGTGCTTACGCCTTCCTGTGGCAGGTCTCCGGAGAGCCCGAGGCATGGCGCGTGGCCTGCAAAGAGCACCCAAAGGTCACCGAGGACACCTTTAAGCGGCACACCCTGACAGCCACTTTCATCGAGGACTTCGGGCTATGAGCCAGGTCATCGCTTCCGACACCCAGCGCCTGGAGCAGGACGCGATCGTTACCATGTTCGAGCTTGATGCTCGCAACTATGGCGACGGAATTCTGCGCTTCGCGCCCTACCCGGTCGACGGCGGTCCAGTTCGGTTCAATGGCTACGAGTACCAGCCGGTGCCGATCAAGGCCGATGGCTTCGAGTGGAACGGCCAGGGCACCCTGCCCCGGCCGACGCTCACGGTCACCGCCATGGAGCTCGCGTTTCTGTCGCTGGTGATCAGCGCCGACGACCTGGTCGGCGCCCCGGTCAAGCGACTGCGCACCTACCGCCGGCACCTGGATGACGGCACAGCGCCCGACCCCGAGGCCTTGTTCCCGATCGACTACTACGTGATCGAACGCAAGGCCTCGCAGAACCGCCGGCAGATCCAGTTTGAGCTGTCGGTACAGATGGATCAGGAGGGCCGGATGATTCCCCACCGGCAGATCCTGCGGGACTCGTGCACGCATCGTTACCGCTGGTGGGATGGCACCCAGTACCGCTACGAGGGCGTGACCTGCCCCTACTCTGGCTCCGGCGAGTGGGAGGCTGATGGGTCAGATGCCCTGCCCGGCATGGGACGCGATGTGTGCGGCAAGCGGTTGAGCGACTGCCGGTTGAGGTTCGGGCAAGCGGGCGTTCTCCCGACGCGAGCCTTCCCCGGCGTCGGGAGGGTTCGCTGATGTTCGAGCAGCACACCGACCAGATCCGGGCCGAGGCCCTGGCCGCCTATCCCGATGAGGCTGTGTGGTTGATCACCGATCACGGCTGCCGGAAGGTAGCCAATGTGGCAGACGCCCCCCGGTCCACCTTCGCCATCGCCAAGCGCGACATGGCAGCGGCCACCGCCCAGGGCCTGCGGGCCATTGTTCACTCACACCCGGACTATCCGGACTGCCCCAGCGAGGCCGACATGCGCGGCCAGCTTGCATCTGGCGTTCCGTGGGGGATCGTGGCCACCGATGGCAACACCACGACACCCATTCGCTGGTGGGGCGGCGGCGACCGGCCTGACCTGGTCGGCCGGGGCTTCGTCCACGGCGTGACCGACTGCTACGCCCTGATCCGCGACTACTACGCGATAGAACTGGGCGTCGACCTCCCTGAGTTTCCTCGCTCATGGGAATGGTGGCTCAAGGGGCAAGACCTCTACCGCCAGGGCTTTGAACAGGCGGGATTCCGCGTCATTGAGGCGGACGAGGCCATGCCCGGCGATATGTGGTTCGCCCAGCTTCGCAGCGACGTACCCAACCATGGCGGCGTCTTGGTGGAGAACGGGTTATGCCTCCACCACCCGTCTGGCCGGCAGCCTGTCGATCCCTCCCGCCTCTCGCGCCGAGACCCTGCTACCCGCTGGCTCCCCTACATCACCCACTGGCTCCGACACACGTCGAGGGACTGATGAAAACGCTCTATCTGCATGGCTTTCTTGGGGCTCGCTTCGGCGAGTCCTTTTCGTTGGACGTCCGTGATCCTGCCGAGGCCATCCGTGCGCTGCTGATCCAGATTCCCGGCTTCGAGGCTGTCATCCGTGATGGCGACTGGCATGTCGTGCGCGGCCCCCTCGATGACGGCGTGTCGCTCGACGAAGAAGGGCTGATGGTTGGCATGGATGATGCCACCGAGATTCACCTACTCCCGGCAGTCGCCGGGGCTGGGGGCGATGGCGTGTGGCAGACCATTGCGGGCGCCGTCCTGATGGTTGCCAGCTTCTGGGCCGGGCCTTTCCAGACAGCGGTCTTCAATGCGGGGTTGGCCCTAGCACTCGGCGGCGTCTCACAGATGCTGTCGCCCACCCCGCAGACAGGCGACTACGGCGAGCGAGAGCGCCCCGACGAGCGCCCTTCTTTCCTGTTCGATGGACCCACCAACACCAGCACCCAGGGCCTTCCGGTGCCGGTGATCTACGGCCGCGTGAAGGTCGGCAGCGTAGTGGCATCTGCCGGCATGACTGCTGAGGAGCTGGACGAATGACCGATCTGGTTGTCTATGGCGCGAAGGGCGGCAAGGGCGGCGGCGATGAAGCCCGCACGCCCCGCGAGGCGCCCAACACCCTTCGCTCCACCTCCAAGGCCAGGATCATCGACGTGCTGGGCGAGGGGCCGATTGTCGGCCTGACCAATGGCCTCAAGAGCATCTATCTGGATGAGACGCCGCTGCAGGACGAGGGCGGTGACTTCAACTTCCAAGGCGTGACCGTTCACACCCGCACTGGTGAGCCTGATCAGTCGCACATCGCCGGCTTCCCTGCGGTGGAGACTGCCAACGATGTATCGACCGAGGTGACCAACGCCACACCAGTCGTTCGCACCGTCACCAACCCGGAGGCCGATGCCGCTCGCGTTACCGTCCAGATGCAGGCGCTCAGCTATCAGAACGTCGAGAATGGCGATCTGCTGCCCACCGAGGTGGCGGTGGCCGTCGATGTTCGCCCCAATGGAGGCAGCTGGTCCGAGAAGCGCTACGACATCATCAAGGGCAAGACCACCAGCCCCTACCAGCGGTCCTATCGTGTGCCGCTCACCGGCGATGGCCCCTGGGACATCCGCGTGCGCCGAGTGACGCCCGACAACGGCAGCGCCACCCTGCGCAACGCGACGTACTGGGCCACTTACACCGAGATCATCGACGCCAAGCTGCAGTATCCCGATACCGCACTGGTCGGGCTCGAGGTCGATGCCCAGGACTTTGGCAGCCAGACCCCCTCGCGGAGCTACGACGTCAAGGGCTTGATCGTCCGGGTGCCGACCAACTACAACCCCGAGACTCGCGAATACACCGGCCTGTGGAATGGCTCGTTCAAGCTGGCTTGGACCGACAACCCCGCATGGTGTTTTCTCGATCTGGCTACCAGTGAGCGCTACGGCGCCGGGCTGGAGAACGTCGACAAGTGGGGTCTCTACCAGATCGCCCAATACTGCGATGAGCTGATCCCTGATGGCTTCGGCGGCCAAGAGCCTCGCTTTACCTTCAACACCGTGCTGTCGAGTCGAGAGGAAGCCATCAAGGCGCTCGATACGCTGGCGACTGCGTTCCGCGGCATGACCTACTGGGGCGCCAATACCGTCATGGCGACAGCTGACATGCCGGCCGACCCGGTCAAGTTGGTGTCACCGGCCAATGTCGTCGACGGTGAATTCGAGTACAGCGGTACCGCGCTCAAGGCCAGGCACTCGGTCGCTCTGGTGAGCTGGAACGACCCTGGCGACAACTACCGCCTCCAGGTCGAGGTCGTTGAGGATGCCGATGCCGTCCAGCAATTCGGCTGGAAGCAGATCGACGTCACCGCCGTAGGCTGCACCAGTCGCGGCCAGGCACACCGCCTTGGCAAGTGGATGCTCTACAGCGAGCGCGCTGAAACCGAGACGATCACCTACCAGGCAAGCGTCGACCATGCCGACCTGCGTCCGGGCGACATCATCGCAGTGAATGACCCGACCACGGCCGGCGCCCGGCTTTCTGGCCGGATCGTTCGCCCGGGGCTCTCTGCCCTGGTGCTTGACCAGGTGCCCGAGCAGGTCAGCGGCAGCGACTGGTATCTGGACGTGCTGCTGCCCACCGGGGGGATTGAGCGCCGGCAGGTCGACCGGTTCGCCGGTGATCATGTCGAGCTGGTCAGCCCGCTCTCAGCTGAGCCGATCCGTGGCGCCATTTGGATGCTGTCGAGCCAGGACGTAGAGCCGCGCAAGTTCCGGGTGCTGTCCGTTGCTGAGCAGGAGACAGCGATATACCAGATCACCGCCGTTGAGCATGACCCGACGAAGTACGATCGCGTCGAGCAGGGCCTCAACCTGCCGGACGAGGATTACACGCTGATCCCGACCGGCCCGGTGGCGGCGCCCTACTCCATTACCGTCGAGGCGTCCAAGTACCTGGCCGGCGGCACCGAGCACCAGAAGATCACCGTCAGTTGGACGCCCAGCGATGACGCTCGAGTCGTCCGTTACATTGCCGAGGTGCAGGGGCCGAATGACGTGTCATGGGGTGAGGCCTTCACAGGCCCGGGCACGTCGTTCGACATCCTCGATGCAGAGCCGGGTGAATGGCAGATCCGTGTCCGTGGCATCACCGGTACCGGCTCCGCGTCGCCCTGGGCGTACCGGACCACCAACGTGGCCGGCCTGCTGCTGCCGACGCCGCCGGATAGCGTGGACATCCGAGCGGGAACCTTCGAGATCACGCTGATCCCGAATGGCCTCTACCCTGGGCAGATGTGGGAATTCTGGCGCTCCAACGTCGCACTCGACACAGGACTGATCGAGTCGAATGCAGTGCGCGTCGGCGTGGCGCCTACCCTGACCGACACCGACCTCGAACCCGACACCACCTATTACTACTACGTGCGCGGCACCAACGCCTACGGCGTCTCGAGTTGGTACCCGGTGCAGGCCACCACCGAGAACGACCCCGACAAGATCATGTCGGTGATCAGCGGCCAGATCAAACAGACGGATCTGTTCACGGACCTGAGCCAGAACATCGACGGGCTCAACTCCAGCTATGTGCTGAACGTGACCGGCGGCGGTCGAGTGGCGGGCTTTGGCACGGCCTACGACGAAGATCAGGACATCTTCGACTTCGGTGTGCTGGCGGACCGGTTCTACATCGCCCAGCCAGGTGACGGCGCCGCCGAGGCGATCCCGTTCATCTTCACCGATGGCGCGCTGTACCTGAAAGAAGCGCTGATCCAATACCTGACGTTCACCAAGCTCAAGGCGTCCGATGGCTCTTTCATCGTCGAGAACGGCAAGGTCAAGGCCAGCTACATCCAGGCCGATGAGCTCCATGTGGATTACGGCAAGCTGTTCAACATCGACGTGCAGAACGCCCACATCCGCAATGGCGCCATCACCAACGCCAAGATCGGCAATGCAGCGATCACGCGAGCCAAGATCGGAGACGCACAGGTCGACACGCTGCAGATTGCCGGGCAGGCGGTGACCATCCCAGTCGGCACGTCACGAACCTCTGGAAGAAGCAGCAACGGGAGCTGGGTCAGCTGGCTATCGGTGTACCTCAATGCTGAAGGCGGCCGAGTTTTCGCCAACTTCGCAGCAACGAATGCAACAGGCGGCGGCGGCCGGCCCTACTTCCGGTGGAAGGTCGATGGCAGTGTCTGGTTCGAAATTCCCACGGGCACCGGCGAGCTCAACCACGCCTGCACCCTCGATGTCGGCAACCGCCATGGCGTCACTATTGCCATTGAGTGTCGCGGTGCCGGCACCGTCAATTCCACACAATCCACCCTGACAGCAGAGGGCAAAAAGCGATGATCGTCGCAATCTACTGCGAACTGACCGGTGCCATCCTGCGCGTCACAGACTGCCCCGAAGACCATGTCGAGATGCAGTGTGGTGAGCACGAAGGCTATGTCGAGGTCGAGGCAGGCTTCGACGACGCTGCCCACTACGTGGACCTGGCAGACGGCCAGATCAAGCCAAAGCAGCACCGGGATGCTCGGGTTGCCGTCGAGGGCTTAACGGCCACCATCACTGGGCTGGAGCCTGGCACCCTGCTGGCGATGAACGGCCACCAGATGGTCACCACCAGCGACAGCGCCCAGCTCGATGTCGATGTGCCGGGCACCTACCAGATCAAGCTGGTCGGTCCCGCCTGGCGCCTCGATGAAACCCTGGAGGTGACGATCGATGGATAGGTTGAGCGTTCGCCGGTTCTCCTCGCGGGCTGAGGCTGAGAGGCACTATCTGGCATTGGTGGACAATGAGGCCGAGGCGGCCCGCTACGTCTCACCCGCCCAAGAGGCCGTCTACCAGCTCAAGCTGGCCGAGGCGGCCCAAGGCTCGGGGCCAATGGTCGACGCCGAGGCCAACGCCACGAACGCTGACGTGACCACCGTATGTCAGCGCATCAAGCGCGCTCGCACCCGATGGGAAAAGCGCGCCGGCACCATTGAGGAGGCGCGTATCACCGCCAAAGCCGATATTCGACGATCAAGCACACCCGCCGACATGCATCGGGCCCTGACCCGCTTTCGAAACGCACTCTAACAGCCCGCCAAGCGCGGGCTTTTTTGTGGGAGACACACCATGGCAGTGACGCTTACCGGCGTACTGAAAGACCCCTATGGGCATCCGCTGCCCGGGGCGACCATTCGCTTTGACGCCGTCAGGACATCCGCCACCGTCCTGAACCACATTCGTGCCGAGGCGATCACCGACGCCCAGGGCGACTACTCCATCTCCGTCGAGGTGGGTCGTTACGACGTGCGCGTGATGCAGGGCCGGTCATTCCTCGAGCTCGCCAAGAATCTGGAGGTGCGTGCTGACTCCACCGCCACCGATCTGAACGAGCTGGTGGTCGAGTGGCAAGGCGAACAGGACCTGACGCCTGGCATCGTGATCGAGTTCCGGGCATTGGTGGACGAAGCCCGCGGGTACCGGGATGAGGCGGGAGCCTCTGCCGGTGAGGCGGCCGCAAGCGAATCCAGCGCTGCCGACAGTGCTACGGCGGCCAGCGAATCAGCCTCAAATGCGGCCACGAGTGAGCAGAATGCCGCCAGCTCGGCCAGCGCTGCCAGCGCATCGGCATCCAGCGCCTCCGACAGTGCCGGCGCCGCGTCGACCAGCGAGGCGAATGCCGCCAGTTCAGCCAGTGCAGCAGCAGCGAGCGAGGGCAGTGCGGCCACCTCTGCCTCGAACGCGGCGGACTCTGCGAGCGCCGCTGCGGCCAGCGAGTCAAACGCTGCGGGGTCAGAAAGCGCCGCAGATGACTCCGCCCTAGAGGCCCAACACTGGGCCCAATACCCGAACGACACACCGGTGCCAGAGGGTGACGGCTCCCAGTTTTCCGCCGCTCATTGGGCGGAAGTTTCCCGGCAGCGTGCTGTTAACGCCATGGTCGCCCAAGGCGCCTGGGATGCGAGCACCGGCTCCCTGCCGCCCGAGCCGACCGGGGCCAGCTACTGGCTGGTCACTGGCGCGGCGAATGGCGAGACCATCGGCGGTGTCGAGTACCGCAACAAGGACATGCTGCTCTGGACGCCCAACGAGAGCGGTGGCGGTGGCACCTGGTCGAAGATCGACAACACCGACAGCGTAGCCAGCGTTGCCGGCAAAACTGGCGCAGTCACCCTCGTACCGGGCGACGTTGGCGCAGACCCCGCTGGAACAGCTTCATCTGCCGTCGCCGCGCACGAGGCAAAAAGCTCTGCTCATACTCCCGCACAGGTCGGCGCCGACCCTGCGGGGTCAGCCGCCAGTGCCGAGCAAGCCGCCAAAGACCACGCTGACACCAAGGCTAGCGAGGCTCAGGCCTACGCCGTACAGCGCGCCAACCACACCGGCACTCAGCCGCTGAGCACTATCTCGGATGCCGGGACGGCGGCAGCGGTAAATGTGGGTACAGGTGCGGATGACGTTCCCAAGACGTCGCAGGCTGATGCACGGTATGCCCGCATGGCGGGATCTAACGATTTCGACACGATGCCTAGTGTTGCCGGTAAGTCTTTAGTCGAGGCCTTCAAAACACTCGCCGGCCCGACGCGGGCATGGGGCGATGTGACCGCTAGCCGGACATCCGGCGTTACGTACACCAATACATCGGGGGCACCTCTAGTGGTCTCTGTGGACGTGCGGGCCTCTGGCCCTGTTGACGTAGGTTTTCTTGTTGACGACATACCCGTGTGCCCCCCTCGTATAGACATCGGCAGCGGGAATCACCGAGTGCCGGTGGTCACGGTTGTTCCTGAGGGGAGTACGTACAGGCTAAATCTATATGCAGGCAGTATTTTTGCTTGGTACGAGCTGCGATAGGGAGTCAATAATGAAAAGCTATATATCACCAAACTTAGAAATTTACTCCTACGAAGATAACGTCGAAGTTGACACCGAGGAAGAACTGCTGAAGAAAGTCGAGCTGCCCTTGGCCCCGATAGAGGCCTGGATTATCGACTATGAGGCAGGTGAAGTACGCGTGGATGAACAGAAGGCCCTCAGTCAAGCCAGAAATTCTGCCATGCGCCGCATCAACGCGGCCTACGAGGCCGAGCTGGCCAGCATCCGCAGCGAGTACCCCGAGTCGGAACAGATGACCTGGGACAAGCAGGAGCGCGAGGCGCGGGCATTCCTGGCTGACTCTGGCACTGCCACGCCCTTACTGGATGCCATGGCCACTGGTCGCGGCATGGATAAGACCGAGCTAGCGACGCGGATCATCGCCAAGGCCGATGCCTGGATGCAGGCAAGCGGCCTGGCTACAGGGAAGCGCCAGGCTCTTGAGGACCAGGTGAAAGCCGCCGAGACGGTGGAAGCGGTTGAGTCGATAGGCTGGGAGTGAGGCAAAGGGGCCAGGGAAGGCATGCCGCTAAGATAAAGTATCACCTATAAATTATAGCACCTGTAAAAAACCTATTTATTCTATTTTTTAAAATCTTCAAATGGACTACAATTCTACTGTGCAAAGGAATTGTGGAATCTATCATTATAAATATTTTTTCACGACTTGATGTTACAGCAAATGCACCTCGCACGACGTAATCGGGTTCGCCATTAAATCCTGCCTCAAAAAAATCCGAGGGCTGTTCCATCACCGTTGAGCCACTAGATACTATTGTATCGCCTGTCATATCATCTAGCTCATCTATGACAACCATTGAGTGCAGATAACCATCTACATCAATGAAACCGTAATCAACAACAACTGTTTTGTGTCCTCTCCTGTTTATTATATGAAGAAATTTCTCTGGTCTAACCTCAAATCTTCTAGTCCATAAAGATACTCGTATATTATCTTTATGCATAGAGATTGATTGATAATAATTCATTAAACTAACAATAGCCGCAATGGTCGCTGCTATCCCAGCAAAATAATTTTCCATCTATCTGCCCCCCCCCTTCACTTTACATCTTCCACCTCACCTGCCCTACCTCGGCACCCTGATCCTTCGCCAGCCGCCATACGCCATCGCTGATGCCGTGCTTGCGGGAAAGCAGATACTGCGGCGTGCCTGGCTCCCACCAGTCGTCCTTGACCTCATTGCCAAGGATGCAGCGCCCGCTGATCAGCCAACCCTGCCACACGAGGTGGTACTCGACCAGCCTGTCGATCGGCGGCGATGACCGGCTCAGGCCGAGCCAGCCCTTCCGCTCGAGGCGTTTGCGCCACTGGGTAATTTCGTACTGGCTATGGGGCATCAAGATCGACTGGGAATGCCTGGATATCTCTGCTTCGGCTTGCTCTCGATCACATGAAAAGCCTTCTCACTACCTGCATTCTCGGCGGGGCTCTCATCGAAAACTACCACCGGCCTATTCAGCAGCTTTCTGTCGAGCTCAGGGATCAGTCCTGGCTGTACCTCTTGATCCACAACGAGCGGGCTGGTCAACTGTACCTTGATCGCGTCACGCCCCCGGTGCTTCTCGCCGTCGTCCCAGCCCCAATAGATGATGTCGTATACAGCCATGCCCTGAGCTCCATCGCCATTTGGTGAAGTACATAGGGTAGTCCATGGCGTGCTCCCATTTCCTCTGGAACGGCCTCCCACCCAAGCCTAGCCGACGGCACCGTGTATGGCCTGGTGTATGGTAGAGCACATTTCTTCCTGCCATCCCAGTAACCACGGGCATGTATCAGTCCTGCAGAGGGGACCATCAATCAGGCTGCAGTGTATTTCGGAGAGCCTCGTGGCCACATGAACGGCATTTTATGATGTAGCACCTCCCATGCGGGGCACCCGGCCGGATCTCGAACTGGCTCCACGGTGAGCGATCGGTGACGTTGAACTCGGCAGAGTGGCATTTCAGGCAGTACATTTCCCAGCCGCCTTCCACGGTCGCAAAATTGATCATCGGCATGTCCAACATGACTATCCTACGTCTAGCCTCCTAGTGCTTAGCGTAGAACATGATGTCAGCTTCTGTGCCGAAGCGGTACTAGCCGAGTAAGTCTGTGCAGGCTCAGCCGTCTGCCTGCTGACTACCAAAGACACCAGGCTCACGAGCACCGGGGCTCATTGAGATGGCGTCACAGCATGATGTCGTAGCTGACTGCCCACCTCAGCCATACCAGTCAGGCTGCATAGAGGCGCGCAGGTTCTTGTGGCCACAGGCCCTGCACGTAATGATGAAGCATCTTCCCCAAGGGCCGTCTGGCACCACTTCGAAGTGCTTCCAGCCTTGCCGCCCTGTCTCCTGAAATTCGACGGCTTGGCAAACCAAGCACCGCATTTCCAGCCCGCTCTCCACCACTTGATAACTGATCATCTGCGTGACCATCCCTGTCCCCTATAAACGAAGCGATAGGTTTCAGCGTAGAACAGAGCTGCACAGGAAGCGGTCTACGCAACACGACCTGCCATAGGTGTCCCATGGCGCGTTGTGCTGGTAGGTGGTCGCAATTTGGTCGCACGCATATTGCCTGTCAGGCAGTTGTGTCCAACATTGCGTAATTTTAAGTGACTGATTTTCATGAAAACCGCATTGCAAGCGCGGCCGCCAAATAGATCAGATCGAACTTAAAATCCCTCGGTGGCAACACCGTGCCGGTTCGAGCCCGGCTCCGGGCACCAACCCTATCGATGTCTTACGTGACCCACTCCCTCGACGACCTGCCTTGTGGTGGTGTTCTGGTCGCGTTCTGGTCGCCCTCTTGTCGCTTTCGCATCGCCTTCTCATCGTTCCCCACATCCTTGCTCATCGCTTGCGCCGAAATATCAATAATGGCGAATAAAGAAATACCTCCTATAGTGAATTGTGCCGGTTCAGTTCACGGACGGCAGAGCGCCATATCGCCTCGATGGAGTGAGCGCGGGCCTTCACAGGGTTCAGGGACGACTTCCAGGAGATGCCACATGAAACGCACGCTAGTCGGATCGACCATGATCGCCGCATTTGTGATGGCGGGCAGCACCTTCGCCATGGATTCGGAAGCCCTGCAGGAGCACATGCAGGAAATCGAGGAAAAAGCTCAGCAGAACAGCGAAGAGGACCGGGTGGAAGCCCTCGAGCAACAGGTCGAGGACCTCAAGGAGCTCATTCACAAGATGATGGAAGAGGACGCTGCCGCCTGAGCCTTTGGCGCTGAGTCCTGCCAAGTCATGACGTGCGGCCATAACGTGCGACCATGACCCACCACGATGACTCACCATGATGAAAGGGGCCCCAGGGACGGGGCCCCTTTCCGTTGTCAGCCACCTGGACACCGCCCCTCGAGACATCATTTGGCTCGGGACGGCACGCGAGCCTGCGTGGTAAACTTCACCCCCATTTTCATCAGCACTGCACGGTCTTCAGCATCTTGAGCGACAATGCTTCTCTACCCCGAGATCCCCTGCCCGACGATCTCGGACAGCGTATGACGGCGCCTCCCACCGCCCACCCTCAACCGGCTCGAGAGCCGGCCCCAGGCCGACAGAGAGGCTGAACCATGCTGCTCGGACGCCTGCGCGACCCTTTCATCAATCACCGCCATCGCCGCCTCTTCCACGTACTCCGGGTCAGTCTGGCACTGATCGTGACCTTTGCCATCGTCCAGACGTTCCCCTTCCAGCACAGTGGCTGGGCGCTGGTGAGCACGGTCATGGTGATGGGCAACCTTCCCCATATCGGGGGCGTACTGGACAAGGGGCGCCAGCGCCTGGCCGGCACCCTGATCGGCGCAGCCCTCGGCCTGGCGCTGATCATCCTCCCGCTGCCAGGCTGGGGCGTACAACTCGGCGCGCTGATCGGCATCGCCATCGCCACCTGGGTGGTCTTCGGCGGTCGCCAGGCCTACAGCGGACTGATGTTCGCCATCAGCCTGCTGCTGGTGATCGGCGACGGCTCGCAACAGCTCAGCGTGGCACTCTGGCGAAGCGCCGACGTACTGCTCGGCACCCTGGTCGGCATCGGCGCCACCCTGGTCTTCCTGCCACACAAGGCCACCGACATGCTGCGCTTCCTGCTGGCCGACTGTCTGGATCGCATGGCGCGGTTGTATCACACCCACACCAGTGCCACATCGGCACCGGGCATCGATACCCAGGCACTGTTCAAGGCCGCCAGCCAATTGCTGGTCAAGCAGCGCGGACTGACCGACGCGGTCCACCGCGAAGGACGCCTGACCCGCGGCGAGGTCGACGAGCTGATCTCCTACCAGCGACGCATGCTGTCCACCCTGGAGCTATTGCTCGAGACCCACTGGACCACGCGCGCCGGTCACGAACAGATCGATGCCATGGCAGGGCTGCGCGATCAGCAGCACGCCCTGGCGCGGGATCTCGGCACCCTCGCCTTCGAGGTGCGCACCGGACGCCCGGTCACGCTCGAGGTCACGCCCTTCGCGCTGGACGATTTCGCCGACCTCGCCTCCACGGCACGCGCCGAGGATGGCAGAATGCTGTTCAGCCCCAGCGGCTATCTCTGGCTGAACCGGGAGCTGGCCCGCCTGACCGAAGCGACCGCCCGCCGCCTGGGCGGACTCGAGCGGCTACCCAGCAGGCGCCTGCGCCGCCGCGCCCCCCGACACGGGCTCCACCGAGCCCCCTCTTTCGACCGCAAGGAAGGAACCACGCATGGCAAACGCCCCTCTTGACGTCCTCATCATCGGTGGCGGCGTCGCCGGTCTGGCGATGGCCCTGGAGATCGCCGATCGCCGGCCGGTCACCCTGCTGCGCCCCGGTGTCGAGGCGCAAGGTGCCAGTCGCTGGGCCCAGGGTGGTATTGCCGCGGTGCTGTCGCCTCAGGACGACATCGAGGCCCACATCCAGGATACCCTGATTGCCGGGGACGGGCTGTGCGATGAAGCGGCGGTGCGCTTCACCGTGGAAAACGGCCCCGACGCCATCGCCTGGCTGTTGAGTCTTGGCGTGCCCTTCACACCGGATCCCGAGGCGGCCAGTGGCTACCCCTACCACCTCACGCGGGAGGGCGGCCACAACGCTCGCCGAATCATCCACGCCGACGACGCCACCGGCCGGGCCGTGACCGACACCCTGCTGGCCCGAGTGCGCGCCCATCCGCAGATCGCGCTGCGCGACGACCTGATCGCGGTCGAACTGCTCACCGATGACCTGGGTGCCTGCTGCGGTGCTCGTTGCCTGGACGCCCACCAGCGTCCTCACGACCTTGTCGCCCAGGACACCGTCCTGGCTACCGGCGGCGCCAGCGGGCTCTACCTGCATACCACCAGCCCCGCCCCGGCCAGTGGCGAGGGCATGGTCATGGCCTGGGAGATCGGCGCCGAACTGATGAACCTGGAGTTCCAGCAGTTCCACCCCACCTGCCTGTTCGATCCACAGGGACCGCCCTTTCTGGTCAGCGAGGCGGTAAGAGGCGAAGGCGGCCTGCTGCTGAACGTGCGTGGCGAGCGGTTCATGCCCGCCATCGATGAGCGCGCCGAACTGGCCCCGCGAGACGTGGTCGCCCGCGCCATCGACGCCGAGATGCAGCGCACCTCGAGCGACCATGTGCTGCTGGACATCCGCCACCTCGGCGACGCCGCCATACGTCACCACTTCCCCACCATCCACGCCCACTGCCTCGCGCGCGGCCTGGATATCACCACCCAGGCCATCCCGGTGGTGCCGGCGGCCCACTATAGCTGCGGCGGCGTCGCCACCGACCATCGGGGAGCCACGCGCGTGGTGGGGCTCTACGCCATCGGCGAAGTCGCCTGCACCGGACTGCACGGAGCCAATCGCATGGCCAGCAACTCCTTGCTCGAGTGCCTGGTCTACGCCAGATCCGCCGCTCGCCACCTGAGTGAGCCGGCGCCGGGACGCACCTTGACACCACGGCCGAGCGCAACAACCGGAGATCGACAGGTTTCCAGCGAGAGACTCGCCTCGTTGCGCCAGCGCGTCCGCCAGATCATGAGCGCGAGGGTCGCCATCGTGCGCCAGGACGAAGGGCTGGCCGAGGCACGCACGACCCTCGAGCAACTGGAATCGGAGTTTCATGACCTGACTCGGAGCGGCGCCGCGAGTGTCGAGCTGCACGCCTGTCGCCAGGCGCTCACTCTGGCCAGTCTGACGGTCGCCAGCGCCTGCACAAGGCGAGAATCCCGGGGGCTGCACTACAATCCGGACTGCGCCCGCCACGCGGACCCGACACCGCAACCGTCACGCCAGATCAAACCCGCCTGAGGCAAGGTCGCCGGCCCTGCTCAGCTCACGGGCCCCGGCCGCCGCGACCATCGTCGTCCAGGTAACGGCTGTCGTTGAAGGTGGCGACCCAGTGTGGGTGGTAGAACATCAGAATGCTCAGCAGCATGCCGCTGATAAAGGCCTCCGACGGCATCAGCAGCGGCAGGAAACGCGCGTACTCACTGGCCTGGAATAACGCTGACGGGTCACTGGCGCCGAGCCGCGTCAACCCCAGCACCGCGAGCCCCGAAGCCAGTGCCGACAACGCCGCGCACCAGAACCCGCCGATAAACAGGAAAACCATGGGATGAGATGGCAGCCGTCGATCGACCAGGCGCCAGATCAGCACCGTCACCAGCATCGGCACCAGGCCGGTGACCACCAGATTGACGCCCAGCAGTGGCCAGGCGACGCGCCCGGTCAGCACCAGTGACAGATTGACCAGCAGACAGCTCAAGAGCGCCAGGGGGCCTCGAAAGACCAGCGTCATCAGAGTGGTGAACAGCAGATGCAGACTGAGCCAATCGACCGCCTGGGCCCTTAGTTGCCACAGCATCGCCACCATCAGCGTTGCCGCCAGCCAGCGATGCTGCAGGCCAGTATCTTGAAAGAGGGCGCGCCAGGGACGCTGGAAAAGGGCAAGCACCAGGGCCGACAGCGCCACCCCCGCGCAAACCCAGATCAGCCAGGGGGCAAGGATCACCTGAGCAAAGGACATGACCCCTCCTCTTCCTGCTGCCTACCTGTACGGGCGATTCCGGCTCGGTTGGCATGCCTGGGTGAGTGACCGGACCAGGCTTTCGACACCCCCTCGATCACCCATTCCCGCGCTCACCCACTCCCGCCCAGGCGCCGGGCGTCGAAAGAACGGCCGGCGCCCTTGATGCCGACTCAGGCAAAGACGACGGTCTTGTTGTCGTGGATCAGCACCCGATCTTCGAGGTGCCAACGCAGCCCCCGTGCCAGCACGGTCTTTTCTACATCGCGCCCGAAACGCACCAGATCATCCGGCGTATGACAGTGACTGACCCTGTGAATATCCTGCTCGATGATCGGCCCGGCGTCGAGTTCCTCGGTGACGTAGTGGCAGGTCGCACCAATCAGCTTGACGCCGCGCTGGTAAGCCTGGTGATAAGGCTTGGCCCCGGCAAAGGATGGCAGGAAGCTATGGTGAATGTTGATGACTCGCCCACTGTAGCGCTCGCACAGATCAGGTGGAAGAATCTGCATATAGCGCGCCAGCACGATACTGTCGGCCTCGGACGCCTCGACCAGACGCTCGACCTCGGCGAAGGCGGCACTCTTGTCGTCTGCCGAAACCGGCACATGATGGTAGGGAATACCGTGCCACTCGACCATCTTGCGCATGTCGTCATGGTTCGAAATCACCGCCGCGATCTCGCAATCGAGCTCTCCAGCGGTCCATCGATACAACAGATCCACCAGGCAATGAGATTCCCTGGAAACCATCAGCACGACGCGCCGCTTCTGACGAGTGTCGCGCAGCGCCCAGTCCATCTCGAATTCACGCGCTACCGGCGCAAAGGCCTCGCACAGGGCTTCCTTCGACATGCCGATGGAGTCGGCCAGGATTTCGTAGCGCATGAAGAAGCGACCAGAGGCCAGGTCCGAGTGCTGATTGGCCTCGGTGATGGAACCACCGTGGCCAGCAATGAAGTTCGACACCCTGGCGACAATACCCAGTCGATCGGGACACGACACGACCAGACGATAGAAATGGGACATAACACCTGTATCCTTGGACCAACTCTCGGTGACCAACCTTGCACCACCATGGGGAGGGGCGATGAGCACGCCCATTCGGGGCATGCATTGTAGCGAAAAGTGAGATGGCGAACGACCGCTGCACGGGTCCTTTGACCTCTCGCGTTGAGTCGTGCGCGGTCGATCCCGTATAGTGAAATGAACACCGTCCACGATGCCGAGCATGATGCCGATTCCGCGAGCCCAGATTCGACCACGACGCCGCCCACCGGTGCATTTTCTGCCCCTGGGAGGCTGTGGCGAGATCGGCATGAATCTAAGCCTGTACGGCTATCAGGACGCCTGGATTGCCGTCGACTGTGGCATGCTTATTCGCCAGGACCTTCCAGGTGAGCCGCTCCAGGTGCCAGACACCTCGATACTGGATACCCGCGGCATCCGTCCGCAGGCGCTGCTCATTACCCATGGCCACGAAGATCATATCGGTGCCGCCGCCTGGCTATGGCCACGCTGGGCCTGCCCTATTCTGGCGACCCCTCTGGTCGCCGCCATGTTGCGCGTCAAGTTCAGCGAACGGGGACTTCCCACCGACGCGATAGACGTCATCGAACCCGGGGACGCCAGGGACATCGCAGGGTTTTCCCTTCGTTTCCTGCCGCTGACCCATTCCATCCCGGAAAGCTGCGCTCTGCTCATTCAGGCAGGCAACTCGCGCATCCTGCATACCGGCGACTGGAAACTGGACCCAGAGCCGCTGATCGGCCAACCGGTGAACGAAGATCTGTTTCGCGCTCTCGCGCCGGTCGATCTGGTGGTGGGTGATTCCACCAATGCCAACGTGGCCGGCCATTCACGAAGTGAAGGCGAGGTCGCAAGGGCCATGGTGTCTACCATCTCCCGCTGCCAGGGCCGCGTTGTCGTTTCCTGCTTCGCCAGCAATCTGGCACGGGTCCTGGCCATCGGCCGCGCCGCTGCTCGTTGCGGACGCCGGGTCAGCCTGCTCGGGCGCTCCATGGAGCGCATGGTGGGCCATGCCAGGCAACTGGGCTATCTCGACGACTTTCCTGCGCTGGTGCCCGTCAGCGACCTGGGCTATCTACCACCCGAGGAAGTGCTGGTCATTGCCACGGGGAGCCAGGGCGAACCCCGCGCCGCGCTGTCGCGCCTTGCCCAGGGAAGGCATCCTCACTTCGAGCTGACCACTGGCGACACCGTCATCTTCTCGGCCAAGGCCATTCCCGGCAACGAGCACCTTATCGAGCGGCTCAAGCGCGGCCTGGCGCGCTTTCAGGTCACCATCATCGATGATGCCAGCCACCCCGAACTGCATGCCTCCGGGCACCCCGCACAGCAGGAACTGGAACGCTTCTATCGCTGGCTCCAGCCGACCAGACTGCTGCCGGTCCATGGCGAGGAAAACCATCAGTCAGCTCATCAGGAACTGGCCTGTCGCCTGGGCATCGAGGCTCCGCTGGCACCTCGCAACGGCGATCTGATCCGGTTCGACCAGGGCGGCCTGACCCGCGAGGAAAGCTTCCCTCTGTCTCAGTGCATCATCGAACGCGGGGGCATCGACCGGCGTCAATCTCCGGCACATGCGCGCAATCGCCACGGCGTACTCTTCCTCGCCATCAGCCTGGTAGCGACCGACACCGGCTGGGCCAGAATTGGCCGGCTGATGATCGACTCAAGCCAGACCAGCCCCCTGGACGAGGACAATTTCATCGACTGGCTCGACGAACAACTCGACGACCTGGCCGTCGATACCCTGTCGGCGCTCCGTCGTGGCCTCTACCCTCGTATTCAGGCCTGGCTGGGCGAACACTTACAGCGTCTGCCACAGGTCGAACTCCAGTTGATGGCGAGCGATATCGAAGGCATCGCCGGCGACGTCTGAGCCTCCCCCCTATAAACAAAACAACCGGCCCTGGACGTTTCCAGGGCCGGTCGCGGCTCGACGTTCGCCGTACTTGTGGCCGTGCCGTCACCATTCACGCGCTTTGCGTCATGCACGCGCCTTGGTGACACAGCGGCCAAGCTGCACTGGCGACGCGACACGTCCGTGCAAGGTCAGGTCAACCGAACTCGCGTGACCACACCTGCGCCAGCAGAATCACTTGGCGTTCTTGGGCGGACGTCCACGCTTGCGCTTGGGCTGCTCCGATACGAGATCATCCAGCGACAGGCCGGCTTCGGTGATCTGCTCACGGATCTCCGCCAGCTTCTGGGCCTTCTGCATCTCTTCTTCCTGGCGCTGGCGCTCCTCGTCGCGCTTCTGATCGATGACCTCCTCGACCACTTCCGCCAGTTTTTGCAGCTGTTCCATGCTCAGTTGACGAGCCGCTGCCCGTGCCACGTTCTTGTTTCTCGCAATACGTTCCAATGATTCGCTGGACATAGCTCACTCCATAGCTTTGACACCAAGCGGCGCACGCCGCAATTCACTTGAAGAAAAGTATATGCAACCGGCCACTCTTGGCAAGAAATGCTGGAGATTTTTCCTTGTCAATTACCGAAATATTGGCGGTCTTTATACGTCAACAGCGAGCTCATTGGACGAGCCCAGTCACCCCTTGACCGGTCAATATTGGTTGAAACGCTGACACCTCGAGGAAAAAAGACAGCGGCCAGGATACAAAGAGCGGGCGCCCAAGGCGCCCGCGCAGGTAAGGAGACAAGCGGTCACTTGGCGAAAGCGCTGTCAGCCACCGGTCATGTTCATGAAGCGAACCACCTGAACATCCCCATCGGTGGTGAAATGGTGCCGCTCAGGCTTTAGCGGCATCGCCTCCACGATGGCGGCCTTGAGCTTCTCCGTGTCACCGGGGTAGCGCCTCAATACCGCCCTGAGATCCACCGAATGCTCGTTGCCAAGGCACAGCAGCAGACGCCCTTCCACCGTGACCCGAACACGATTGCAGGAAGCACAGAAGTTATGGCTATGGGGCGAGATGAATCCGACCCGCGTCTCGCTATCCTCCATACGGTAGTAGCGAGAAGGCCCTGCGGTGGCTTCCGTCGTGGCCATCAGGGGGTAGCGCTGCTCGATCCTTTCGCGCACCTCGTCACTTGAACAATAGGTCTCGGCACGGGAATGGTCGGACACATCGCCCAGCGGCATCTCCTCGATAAAGCTGATATCCAGCCCCTCTGCCCTGGAGAACTCGACAAGATCCAGCACCTCGTCTTCGTTGCGCCCCTTGAGCACCACCGCATTGAGCTTGATGCGCTCAAAGCCGGCCTGCCGAGCGGCGCTGATGCCGTCCAGCACCTTGTCGAGGTCACCGGTACGTGTCAGCCGTCGAAAGCGCTCGGGATCCAGCGAATCCAGGCTGATGTTGAGACGCTTCATGCCGCCCTGGCGCAGCGCCTCGGCATGCCGCCTCAGGCCCGCCCCGTTGGTGGTCATGGCAAAGTCCCGAAGCCCCGGCAAGGCCCCTATACTGGACACCAGTTGCTCGATATTGCGACGGACCAGCGGCTCCCCCCCGGTCAAACGAATCTTTTCCACGCCGAGCTCGGTGAAGGCTTGCGCCACCTGAGCGATTTCCTCCAGCGTCAGCACCTGGGCACGTGGCAGGAAGGTCATCTCCTCGCTCATGCAGTAGACGCAGCGAAAGTCGCAGCGGTCGGTGACAGACAATCGGACGTAGGTCACCCGGCGACCGAAACTATCGATCAACTGTTGTGTCATTGCGAAGCGACCTCCCAGCGCTTGGCGTCATCATGATCCTGACGACGTTCAGATACCCAGTAATCGCCGCTTTCGGTGTGCTCCTTCTTCCAGAATGGCGCCCGGGTCTTCAGATGGTCCATCAAGAATTCGCAGGCTTCGAAGGCGGCACGCCGATGGGCGCTGGCCACCACCACCAGTACGATGGGATCACCGGGCTCCAGACGACCGATCCGGTGGATCAGGGTTACCTCATCGAGCGGCCAGCGCTGTCGCGCCTCAGCTTCGATCTCGGCCAGCGACGCTTCGGTCATGCCGGGATAATGCTCAAGCGTCAGCGCCGTGACGTCCGGGCGTTCATTGAAGTCCCTGACCAGTCCGGTGAAGCTGACCACCGCTCCGATGTCGGTGCGATGTTCGAGCATCCGGCGCTGTTCATGACCTGCATCGAAGGTCTCATGCTGCACGCGTATCATCGATCAGCCTCCTGTCACCGGCGGGAAGAAGGCCACCTCGTCCTCACAGGTCAGACGGGTACCGTCACTCGCCATCACCTGATTGACGGCGCACAGCACGCGCCCTTCATCCAGCCCCTTGAAGCGATCATCCAGGGTCTTCAGTGCCTGCTTGAGACCGGCAACATCGGCACTGGGCAACCTGTCCAGTGGCACCGATGCTTCACCGACGCCAAGCCTTTCGCGCAGTTCAGCCAGGCACTTCACCCTGACACACTGCTCCGCGGCGGACGCAAGCCCCAGGGTCAACGCCGGGCTGTTCTCGGGGCTGGTCACGATCGGCGTTGCCGTCGCAGCGGTCGCGCTCCGACGCAGATAGTCACCGGACTTGCCACCCTGTTTTGCATCCACGTGGATTTCGCCGATCTCCATCTCCTTGTCCACCGCCTTGCACATGTCGTAAAGGGTGAGACAGGCCACCGATACGGCCGTCAGGGCTTCCATCTCGACCCCGGTCCGTCCGGTCAGACGGCAGGTGGCGGACACCCTGACACAACTGGATTCGGCGTCGATCTCGAAGTCGACGCTGACCTTGGACAACGCCAGCTGGTGGCAAAGCGGGATCAGCTCGTGGGTGCGTTTCGCGGCCTGAATACCGGCAATCCTGGCGGTCGCCAGCACGTCGCCCTTGGGCAACTTGCCATCGCTCAACAGCGCCAGAGTCTCCGGCGCCATGGAGATGCTTCCGGTCGCCGTCGCCTCCCGTCGGGTCGCTGCCTTGTCGCCGACATCGACCATGTTGGCTTCGCCGCGTGCGTTGAGATGGGAAAGCGTCATGTTCAAGCCTCAGGAAAATCGAAAGAGAGGGAGTACCATCACGATATCATCGATGGACGCCGAGTCCGTATCCTCGGGAATCTCGACCAAGCAATTGGCCGAGACCATGGACGACAGAATACCGGAACCCTGATTGCCTGTATTGACCACCCGCAAGGTCCCGTCCGCATCACAGTGAAAGACACCGCGACTGTAGTCCGTACGTCCGACCCTGCTGCGAAAGGCGCTACCGGCCACGGCCTTCCAGCGTGGCTGAGTGGGTGAGCGCCCTTCCAGAGCCGCCAGCATCGGCACCACAAACACCAGACAGGTCACCATGCAGGCCACCGGGTTACCCGGAAGTCCCAGCAAGGGTGTCTCGTCGGGGCCAATCACCCCACATGCCATGGGCCGGCCTGGCCGCATGGCGATCCGCCACAGGGTCAACCTGCCAAGACGCTCCACCGCATCCCGGGTGTGGTCGGCCTGCCCCACCGACACTCCGCCACTGGAGACCACCAGATCCGCGGTCCGGGCGGCGTCAGCGAGCTGTTCGACCAGGGCGTCGGTGTCATCGGCGACGATGCCGAGATCGATTACCTCGGCGCCATGCTCCTGCAACAACCCCATCAGAGAATAGCGGTTGGCATCATAGATCGCCGCCTGGGCGCGTGCCTCACCGGGTGCCGTGACCTCATCGCCGGTGGAGAACACGGCTACCCGAGGACGTCGCCGCACCCGGACCTCGGCCTGCCCGAGAGACGCCAACAGGCCAAGCGCGGCGGCTTCGAGGCGCCTGCCTGCTGCAATGGCCACCTGGCCGGCACGCAGATCCTCGCCCGCCTGGCGCACGTTCTGCCCCTGCTTGACGCGGTCGGCGCGTGTCACCCTCACACGATCGCCATCTCGCTCGAGCTGTTCGAGCATGACCACGGTGTCGGCCCCTGGCGGCAAGGGCGCCCCCGTGGTGATGGCAATACACTCACCTTCGCCCAGGCGACCCTGAAAAGGCTGCCCCGCCAGGGCTTCTCCCACCTGGAGAAAGACCTCGCCGGGGTCCTCGGTCGACCAGTTGAGCGCCACCCCATCCATCGCGGAGTTGGTATGCCCGGGCACATCGAAAGGCGCTTCTACCGCCTCGGCCAGCACTCGGCCGTGGGCCCTGGCCAGGGGCACCTTTTCCGCCGCCAGGCGACCAGCTACCAGCGTCAACAGGGCATCGCGCGCCTCCTCGACGCCGAGCATGCGCTCACCAAGATCGAAACAGGAGAGCGTTGTCATGACGGTTCTCCTCCCTGGTGCGCGACAATCCACTCGGGCCAACGCCTCACCCAGGCCTGGACCCAGGCGGCGATGGCGTCATGATCATTGAGATCGAGCACATCGCCCCTTGTCGCCAGGGGCGCGTCACTGGCGACGGCCTGAATCCATGGATCGTCTTCCACCATCAGCGGCTTTTCCAGCGCCGGCCGATGGAGCTCCAGCTTGGGCAAAGGCCAGTCCTTGAAGCCCTCGACCAGCACCAGTTGCGGTTCCAGCGGCGCGACCATGGCCAGCAGGGTTGCCAGATCGGCCTCTTCGCCCCCCGGCGTCTCCATCATCAATGCCAGCCGGGCGCGGGAGGCGATCAGGATAGGTTCGGCCCCCGCCATACGCAGGCGATGACTGTCCTTGCCAGGCTGGTCTACCTCGAAGCGGTGGTGGGCGTGCTTGATCACCGCCACCTTGAGCCCGGCACCCTTCAACATCGGTACCAGACGTTCCAGCAGGGTGGTCTTGCCGGTCCCGCTCCAGGCGGCGATGCCCAACAGCGGCTGATCGGGGCGCAAGCTCAGCGCCTGCGTCATGAGTCACGCTCCTGGCGACACGCCTCCAGCCGTCGTCTTTCCTCTTCGGTGTTGAGATTGGCGAAGGCGGCAGCGCAGTCGCTGACGTCGACCCGATCCCAGCGGTGGCGATCGTACCAGCGGTCGATCTTGCGTTCGCCCTGCTCCAGTACCGCCGCCAGATCCTCATGCAGGTGACGGGACAGCAACGCCACCACGGGGTGCAGCCGCTCGCCGTCATGGGCGACGACAATATCCAGCCCATCGCGCCAGCCAGCCACCAGCCGGGGCACCAGATCGGCGGGCAGCGCCGGGCTGTCACAGGGCACCACCACCACCCAGGGCGTAGAGGACGCGACCAGACCACTGTAGATGCCCATCAAGGGTCCGTGGTAGCCCGCCTGGTGATCCTCGACCACTCGATCGGCAAGAGCCGCGTACTCGTCCAGATGGCGATTGGCATTGATCATCACGCTAGCCACATGGGGCTTCAGACAGGCAACGGCGTGCGCCGCCAGCGGCTTGCCGTCGAACGGCACCAGCCCCTTGTCGACTCCCCCCATGCGTCGCCCCTGGCCTCCCGCCAGAACCACGCCGCTTATCTCCTTCGCGTCCAGCCTCGCCACCATTGCACCTCTTTTATTGGTCGTCGACAGCATCCTCCATGATGCCTTAGCCACCCGCAGGCTGCCATGAGCGTATCGGGGTAGACAGTAGACGCCAGGGATGTCGGACAGCGGCGTTAGCGGGTATCATGTGTCCATCATTATGCACAACATCGGCTTTGCCGAGACGGGAAACAGGATGGAAGACAGTTTCGACGTCGGCGCCAGATTGCGCCAACTACGACAGGAAAAGCAGCTTTCTCAACGCGAACTGGCGAAAAGAGCCGGTGTGACCAACAGCACCATTTCGCTGATTGAGCTTAACAATGTGAGCCCATCGGTCAGCTCGCTTAAGAAGATTCTTGACGCCTTGCCGGTATCGATCAGCGCTTTCTTCGCGGGTGACGAACCGAACCACCCCAGCCCCTTCTATCGCGCCGCGGAGCTCACCGAGATCGGTGATGGCCATCTGTCCTGGCGGCTTGTCGCGGCCAGACGCCCGGACCGACGCATGTCGGTGCTCCACGAGCGCTATCCGCCCGGAGCCGATACCGGCGAAGAGATGCTTGAACACGACGGCGAGGAAGGCGGCGTCATCATCGCCGGCGAGATCGAGATCACCGTCAACGGCGAGACAGGTCTGCTCGGCCCCGGCGACGCCTACTACTTCGACTCACGCCTGCCCCATCGGTTTCGCAACCTGGGGGATCAGGAATGCGTGATTGTCAGTGCGAACACTCCCCCCACCTTTTCCGATGGCGGAGAGCAACTGCACCATTGATTGCCCCCCACCGTCTCCGATGGCGGAGAGCAACTGCACCATTGATTGCCCCCACCTTTTCCGGTGGTGGCGAGAAGTTGCACCATTAATTCCCCCCACCTTTTCCGATGGCGGAGAGCAGCTACATCATTGATCAAAGACGACGACAGGGCATGATCGTCAGTGCCCGGTCGCCAACAGCCGATGGCCCGGCTGTCACGCCGGGCCATGGTAATAGCAGGGTTCATTCGTCCTCGCTGGCCCGGGGCAACACCAGGTTGAGGGCGATGCCGATCAAGGCGGCGAGGCTGACCCCCTGCAGGGCGAACTGGCCATCGCCGAACTGCATACCACCGATGCCGAACACCAGGATCAGCGAGACCACCACCAGGTTACGCGGGGCGGTCAGGGGTTTGCCGGCGCGCACCAGGGTATTCATGCCGACCACCGCGATGGAGCCGAACAGCAGGGTCATGATCCCGCCCATCACCGGGGTAGGAATGGTCTGCAATACTGCCCCCAGCTTGGCGACGAAGGCCAAGGTGATGGCTACCAGTGCGGCGGACACCATGAACATCGGATTGAAGGCGCGGGTCAGGGTGACCGCCCCGGTGACCTCCGAGTAAGTGGTGTTGGGCGGCCCACCGAACAGCGCCGCCGAAATGGTCGCCAGGCCGTCGCCCAACAGGGTGCGGTGAAGGCCTGGTTTCTCCAGGTAGTTGCGTCGGGTCACCGAGCCGATCGCCACCATATCACCGATATGCTCCACCGCCGGCGCGATGGCGACGGGGATCATGAACAGGACCGCCGCCCAGTGAAAGCTCGGCGCGGTGAAGGATGGCAACGCCAGCCAGGCCGCCTCACGTACCGGGCTGAAGTCGACCACTCCCATCAGCAATGCCATCAGATAGCCGGTGACGATCCCCCCCATGATCGGCACCAGGCGCAACAGACCGCGCCCGAAGACCGCCAGGATCAGCGTCACCAGCAGGCTCGACATGGACAGCACCATGGCCTGGGTGTAACCGATGGTCTCGCTGTTCTCGCCGGTGGCCATGCTCACCGCGACTGGTGCCAGGGCAAGACCGATGACCATGATCACCGGTCCTACCACCACCGGCGGCAGCAGCCGATGCAGCCACCCCGTCCCCTTCAGCCGAACCGCCTGGGAGATCGCCACGTAGACGAAACCGGCAGCGATCAGCCCGCCCAGGGTGGCGGAGACACCAAAGTGGGCGATGGAGCCCTGAATAGGGGCAATAAAGGCAAAGGACGACGCCAGAAACACCGGAACCGTCAGACGCGTGGTCAGATGGAACACCAGGGTGCCGATACCGGCGGTGAACATGGCGACGTTGGGATCGAGGCCGGTCAGCAATGGCACCAGCACCAGGGCGCCGAACGCCACGAACAGCATCTGGGCACCGACCAGCACCAGCCGAGGCAAGGAATCCGTCGTTGCTTCGACGGGCGAGGAAGAGGACGAGGGGTCTGACATGGAGGGCTCCGCGGTGGACAAACGCCGGCTATGGTACCAACGCACGCGCAACGTTTCGGCAAAATTTTGCGCGTCTTTCGACGCCACCGCCAACGCTTGGCAGACGCTCCTCTCATCCAGACTGTGCTATCCACCCGGCGCCATGTATTGCCCACAAGGCACCGGGCCCCCGCTGTCTCCAGCGAGGGCCCGGCGTCCTGCACATCAGGGGCCATGCACGAAAGGCGACCTGCTAAGCGCCGTCACCTGCGCACAAGTCCCCGTCCTACTCACGGGTACCGGCCGACATCCATTCCTCCATCATCTGCTCGTAGGGCACTGTGGTGCCCTGGGGCATCTCGTTGTCCAGCTTGGCCTTGGGCGCGCCGGGCTGGCTCAACCATTCTTCGGGATCCTTGGGTTCATTGAGCACCGGCGCGTAGGTGGCAAACACCTTGGCCCGCGCCAGACGCGCCATGATGTTGTCGAGGTCACCGGCCAGATTATCCAGCGCCTCCTGGGCCGAGATGTCGCCATTGACCGCAGGGGCCAGATTCTGCCACCACAGCGGCGCCATGCGCGGATAGTCAGGCACGTTGGTGCCGGTAGGCGTCCAGTTGGACTCGTTGGGACTGCGGTAGAATTCCACCAGGCCACCCAGCTTCGGCGCCATCTCGGTCATCTGGTCGGAGAAGATGTCGGACCGGCGGATCGGCGTCAGCCCCGCCATCAGCTTCTCCAGCGAGACGGTCTTGGACACGGTGAACTGGGCAAACAGCCAGGCTGCGCTGCGCCGATCCTCCGGCGTCGAATCGAAGAAGGTCCAGGCCCCCACGTCCTGATAGCCGACTTTCATCCCCTCTTCCCAGTACGGGCCGGTGGGAGACGGCGCCATGCGCCACTTGGGATTGCCCTCATCGTCGGTCACCGCCACATCGGGACTGACCATGTCGGCGGTAAAGGCGGTGTACCAGAACATCTGCTGGGCCACGTTGCCCTGGGCCGGCACCGGCCCGGCCTCGCCGAAGGTCATGCCCTGGGCTTCGGGCGGCGCATAGTCTCGAAGCCACTCCACCATCTTGGTGACGGCGAACACCGAGGCCGGTGAATTGGTGGCGCCGCCACGGCTGACGCTGGCCCCCACCGGGTGGCTCTCTTCATCGACCCGAATGCCCCAGTCGTCTACCGGGTTGCCGAACGGCACCCCGGGACTGCCCATGCCGGCCATGGACAGCCAGGAGTCATGGAAGCGCCACCCCAGCGACGGATCCCGACGGCCGTAGTCCATGTGGCCGTAGACCTTCTGACCGTCGATCTCGCCGACGTGCTCGCTGAAGAACTCGGCGATGTCCTGATAGGCGGTCCAGTTGGTGGGCACACCCAGATCATAGCCGTAGATGTCCTTGAACTCTGCCTTCAGATCATCGCGCTGGAACCAGTCATAGCGGAACCAGTAGAGGTTGGCGAACTGCTGGTCGGGCAGCTGGTAGATGCTACCGTCGGGCCCGGTGGTGTACTGAATGCCGATAAAGTCGTCCAGATCGAGGGTCGGCAGCGTCAGGTCCTTCCACTCGTTGGCCATGGCCTCGCTCAGGTTGATGGTCGAGCCGTAGCGAATGTGGGTACCGATGGCGTCCGAGTCGTTGACGTAGGCGTCATAGATATTGCGCCCCGACTGCATCTGGGTCTGCATGTTCTGCACCACATCACCTTCGCCGATGATGTTGTGGGTTACCTCGATACCGGTCAGCTCGGTAAAGGCCGGCGCCAGCACGTCACGCTCCCAGGTGTGGGTGGTCAGGCCCTCGGCGACGGTGTTGATCTCCATGCCTTCAAACGGCTCGGCAGCCTTGGCAAACCATTCCAGTTCAGCGATGCGTTCCTCGCGGCTCAGGGTCGAGTCCTTGAACACCTCGTCGGCCAAGCGCTCGATCACCGCCGTTCGATCGTCCTGGGCCAGGGCGCCGCCGCTGAGCAGCAATAGCCCCACAGCACCTAGTCTGGTCAGCTTGAGTCTAGCGTTCATGGTCACCTCTATTGTTGTCGTCGACCGTCAGGTCGATCGTTGTCGTCGAAGGGAGCCTGGCCCCCGCTAGCCCCATCGCAGCAGGACCAGCATCCACACCACCGATACGCCCAGCGCCAGCCACAGACTCAGGCTGGTGAAGCCCACGACCGCCAGATGGATGTAGGCCGCCGACAGCATGCCGATGAAGAAACGGTCCCCCCGGGTGGTGCTGATCGGCAGAAAACCGCGCCGTTCCCGCGTCGGCGATACCAGCTCCCAGGTCGTCATGACCACCAGCAACAGCGCAATGACACCAAAGAAGATCGCCGTGGGCAGGGTCCATACCATCCAGTCCATGTCGGTGCTCCTCAGGTCCGGCCCAGGGCAAAGCCCTTGGCGATGTGATGGCGCACGAAGAACACCACCACGATGCCTGGCACGATGGTCAGTACCCCGGCCGCCGCCAGGGTGCCCCAGTCGATGCCCGAGGCGGTCGAGGTTCGCGTCATCACCGAGGCGATGGGCTGGGCCTCGGTGGAGGTCAGAGTGCGTGCCAGCAACAGCTCGACCCAGGAGAACATGAACAGGAAGAACAGCGTCACGCCGATGCCGGAGCGAATCATCGGAATGAACACCTGGACGAAGAAGCGCGGGAAGCTGTAACCATCAATAAAGGCGGTCTCGTCGATCTCCTTGGGCACGCTGGACATGAAGCCTTCGAGGATCCATACCGCCAGCGGAATATTGAACAGACAGTGGGCCAGCGCCACGGCGATGTGGGTATCGAACAGGCCCACCGTGTAGTAGAGCTGAAAGTACGGCAGCAGGAACACCGCCGGTGGCGCCATCATGTTGGTCAACAGCCAGAAGAACAGGTGCTTGTCACCGATGAAACGGTAGCGACTGAAGGCATAGGCCGCCGGCAGCGCCACGCTCATGCTGATCGCCATGTTCATCAACACATAGGTGATCGAGTTGACGTAACCCATGTACCAGCTCGGGTCGGTGAATATTTTGGCGTAGTTGGCCAAGGTCAGCGATTGCGGCCATAGGGTCAGCTCGCCGAGGATCTCGCTATTGGTCTGCAGCGACATGTTGACCAGCCAGTAGATCGGCAGCAGTACAAACACGATGTAGGCCAGCATCAAGAAGCCACTGCGAAAGCGTCGTCCTGTCGAACGGCCCTGTCGACGGCGGCGGGCCGCCTCCTTTTCCGCGCGCTTTCGCACCTGGTCGGGACTGGATGGCGTGGAATCAGTCATGGCGAGCCCCTCCCTGCCGGTCCTTCTGCAGATTCATGATGGCGGTATAGAACACCCAGCAGACCAGCAGGATGATCAGGAAGTAGATCAGCGAAAAGGCCGCCGAAGGCCCTACATCGAACTGGGCGGTGGCCATGATCGCCAGCGATTGACTGAGGAAGGTGGTCGCGCTTCCCGGCCCGCCGCCGGTCAACACGAAGGGTTCGGCGTAGATCATGAAGGAGTGCATGAAACGCAGCAGCACCCCGATCACCAGTACGTTGGTGAGCTTGGGTAGCTGGATATAGCGAAACACCGCCCAGCGTGAAGCGCGATCGATGCGCGCCGCCTGATAGTAGGCCTCGGGAATCGCCTGCAGACCGCTGTAGCAGAGCAGTGCGATCAGCGAGGTCCAGTGCCAGACATCCATCAGCACGATGGTTACCCAGGCGTCCAGCGGACTCGAGGTGATGTTGTAGGGATAGCCGATCTGGCGCAGGCTCCAGCCCATCAGACCGATGTCGCCACGGGTGAATATCTGCCAGATGCTGCCCACCACGTTCCACGGGATCAACAAGGGCAAGGTCACCAGGATCAACACCAGCGACGCCCGCCAGCCACGCTTGGGCATCAACAGCGCGATTCCCACCCCCAGCGGCACCTGAATCGCCAGAATGGTCAGCGAAAACGCAAACTGCCGGGCCAGCGCCGCCTGCAGCGCCGGATCGTTGAGCATCTTGACGAACCATTCGGTGCCGGTGAAGAACCGGGTATTGGCGTCGAAGACGTCCTGCACCGAGTAGTTGACCACCGTCATCAGCGGCACGATGGCGGAAAAGGCGACCAGCGCCAGCATCGGCAGCACCAGCCACCAGGCGCGATTGTTGGGGACCTTGTTCATGACGCCACCTCTACACGGGATTCATCTACGTACAAAGTCAGCCATCTTTCTGGGAAACGCACCGACACGCGCCCGGAAAGCGCGAGCCCGCCCTCCTCCACGCGCACCTTGAAGCGCGCCTGGTCTAGCGCCAGCGTCAAGATCGAGTAGGTCCCGAGATCCTGGCAGTGGTCCACCACGGCGCTGAGGGTCCCGCTCGTGCCGTCCTCGGCAAGCTCGATGAATTCCGGACGAATGCCCAGCTTGAGGTTGTCGCTGCGTTCACGAGCATCAAGCAGCGAGCGGTGCATCGCGGCGGACAGTTCGAGGCGCTGGCCGTCGATCAGGATGTTGTCGCCATCGATGCATGGCGTGAAGAAGTTCATGCCGGGACTACCGATGAAGTAGCCGACGAAGGTGTGGGCGGGGCTTTCGAACAGCTCGCGCGGGGTACCGAACTGGACGATTCGACCGTCGTACATCACCGCAATCTTGTCGGCAAAGGTCGAGGCTTCGAGTTGATCGTGGGTCACGTAGATCATGGTGATGGCGAAGCGCTGATGGATCTCCTTCAGCTTGCGCCGCAGCTTCCACTTGAGCTGCGGGTCGATCACCGTCAGTGGCTCGTCGAACAGGATGGCCGCCACATCATCACGGACCAGGCCACGCCCCATGGACACCTTCTGTTTCTCGTCGGCACTGAGGTTGCGCGCCTTGCTGGCCAGGCGGTCGGTCAGGTCGAGGATGTCCGCGACCTCCTCGACCCTCTCGCGAACCCGCTCCTCCGGGGTCTTCACGTTGCGCAGCGGGAAGGCCAGGTTGTCGTAGACCGTCATGGTGTCGTAGACCACCGGGAACTGAAACACCTGAGCGATGTTGCGCTCTTCCGGCGGCAGCTCGTTGACCATGACCCCGTCGAAGCGCACCTCGCCCTGGGAAGGTACCAGCAGCCCGGAGATGATATTGAGCAGGGTCGACTTGCCGCAGCCGGATGGCCCCAGCAGGGCATAGGCACCACCCTGCTCCCACACGTGCTCCATCTGTTCGATGGCGTAGTCGCTGCGCTTCGAAGGCGACGCCGAATAGCTGTGCGCCAACTGTGAAAGGCGAATCTCGGCCATGCTAGCGCTCCTCCCCTGACGCCGACGCCGGCGGTGCCTGCCGTGAAGACGGAAGCGGCGGACGCACCCCTCCGTCACCGGCTTCCGGCGGCACGTGCAGGGTCTTGCCATCCATGTCGAACACGAACAGGCGATGCACCGGTACATAGAGTGTGATCGGCTCATCCACACGAAAGCTGTGAACACCGGAAAGATGCGCCACCAGCGACATCCTCTCGTTGCCCACGTGCAGGAAGGTCTCGGAGCCACTGATCTCGGCCAGCTCGACCTTGACGTCAAGCGCCAGGTCATCGTCTGCCCGGGGCTGCATGGCCAGATGAGCCGGCCGCACACCGAAGCGGTAGCCGCCCTCGTCAAGCGCCGCCAGAGCTTCATCGAGCGGGAAGTGCACCTCGTCGTCGAAGCTGACCTCACCGTCGCGGATGCGCCCTTCCAGCACATTGATGGGGGGTTCGGAGAACATCTCCGCCGCGGTCAGGGAGGCCGGCTGGCGGAACACCGTAGTGGTCGGGCCATGCTGAACCAGGCGCCCCTCGTGCAGAATTGCCGTATTGCCACCCAGCGCCAGCGCTTCCGCCGGTTCGGTGGTGGCGTAGACCGCGATGCAGTCACGCCGGGCGAACAAGGCACTCAACTCCTCGCGAAACTCCTCGCGCAGCTTGTAGTCGAGGTTGACCAGAGGCTCATCGAACAGCACCAGGTCCGCGTCCTTGACCAGCGCCCGTGCCATGGCGGTGCGCTGCTGCTGGCCACCGGACAGGTCCAGTGGCTGGCGGTCGAGCAGGCCTTCGATGTGCAGCAGCTCAGCGATCTCGTGGACACGTCGCTGGATCTCGCTCTTGGCGACACGGGCCAGCTTCAGCGGAGAGGCAATATTGTCGAAGACACTCTGGTGGGGGTAGTTGATGAACTGCTGGTAGACCATCGCCACGTTGCGTTGGCGAACCCCCTTGCCGGTCACGTCTTCACCCTGCATCAGGATGCGCCCGCGGGTCGGCTGGTCCAGCCCGGCCATCAGGCGCATCAGGCTGGTCTTGCCGGCCAGGGTGCGGCCCAGCAGGACATTGAAGGAACCCGGCTCCAGGGTCAGGCTGATGTCATCGATGTGGGTCTCGCTCGCCACCTTGCGGGTGACGCCGTCGAGGATCAGGGACATGGGCGTACTCTTTCGCGCAGAGGTTCCCCTCGTCTCCGAGGGGCGTCATCTGTACGGTAGTAGAGAATCTCTACTCGCCCGTGATGTTTTTAAACGAAAGGGCCCACCACGCGCCAGAAGACACCCTTTTTATTTCCCATCTTTCTGTTTTTGCTTTACTTCTCCCATGTCATCAACTTTTGTCTAATGCGAAAAGCCACCGCCCTGATAGCTGAGCCTCGGTGCAGATGTTGTTTCCAGAAAAAAAAAGCGCCCAATGTTCGCAAAGGAACATTGGGCGCACGACGGAGGCGGGAGAACCCGCTGACGTCAGTTCAACAGCGTACGCACTGGCTTATCCAGCGCATCATCGACCTTCCCGCCCGCTCGCTCGACGCTGTCGTGTGCAGCATCCACCCGATCGGAAACCCCACCCCGAGCATCGTCGACGTGATCCGCGACCCCGTCCCGGGCGTCATCGACACGATCATTGACGTTGTCCTTGGCGTTTTCCACGGCGCGATCTGCGGTGCAACGACCAGACACCCCCACCGTGGCCTCGAGTGCCGCATTCTTGGCGACCTTTTCAGCATCGCAGTCGGGGCGTATCACCCCAGCTTGAACGCTTGCCGCCAGACTCAGAATTACTGCAGCACTAGCTGCCACACGCAACAACTTCATCCATGCCTCCTTGATTCTTGAATCAACCACCGACAGCCACAACGAGAGCGCGGCGTCTGTCCAGACGGACAATGGCTGAACTGCGTTCCCGCCCAACTGACTTGCGGACACAGCAAAGCAGACATTTCACCTGAAATGTCTGCTTTCGATCATAGGCATGAAACCACTGGGTAAAATGCCACCGCTGGATAGTCTGGCCGTGGCATTGGCGGGATATCGCGTGCTTAGCGGGTACCGAAGATCTTGTCCCCGGCGTCGCCCAGTCCCGGCACGATATAACCGTTTTCGTCGAGGCGCTCGTCCACCGAGGCGGTGTAGATCTCGATATCCGGGTAGGCTTCCTGAACGCGGCGGATGCCTTCGGGAGCTGCCACCAGCACGATCACTCGCATCAACTGGCAGCCACGGTCGCGCAGCATGTCCAGGGTGGCCACCATGGAACCTCCGGTGGCCAGCATCGGATCGATGACCACCGCCATGCGCTCGTCCAGGTCGTTGGCGAACTTGGAGAAATAGGGCACTGGCTCGAGGGTCTCTTCATCGCGGTAGAGACCGACCACGCTGACCCGTGCACTGGGAATCAGGTCGGTGACACCTTCCAGCATGCCTAGTCCCGCTCGCAGGATCGGTACGATGGTGACCTTCTTGCCCTTGAGCTGCTTGACGGTGATGGTCTCGCCACTCCAGCCATCGATGTCATAGTCCTGCAACTCCAGGTCCTGGGTCGCCTCGTAGGTGAGCAGTTTTGCCACCTCGCCGGCCAGTTCACGGAAGCTCTTGGTGCTGATGCCGGCTTCACGCATCAGACCGAGTTTGTGCTGGACCAGGGGGTGATCGATGGCATGGACGCTCATTGGCGAGTCCTCTTTGATAACGGGAGGTGGTGCTTGGACGACCTTCGTCGCATGGACGCGGGCGACAAATTGCGCGCCATTCTACCTGCAACGCCGCGTCAGGTTAACCCGCTGCGTGCACCGAAAGCCGGCGGACGTCCAGGCCGTCCGCCCAACACGTTCAGGGAGTCGGCGGCAGCTGCCAATCCACCGTGGATCTCCCGTGCTCGGCGAGAAAGGCGTTGGCCCGAGAGAAATGGTGATTGCCGAAAAAGCCGCGGTGGGCCGACAACGGCGACGGGTGCGGCGACTCCAGCACCAGATGACGCTCCTGATCCACCAGCGCCTTCTTCTGGCGGGCGTGGCTGCCCCACAGCAGAAAGACACAGGGCGGCGCCTCGGCGTTGACGGTCTCGATGGCGCGGTCGGTGAAGGTCTCCCATCCCTTGCCCCGGTGGGAGCCGGCGTTGCCCTCCTCCACCGTCAAGGAGGTGTTGAGCAGCAACACCCCCTGGCGCGCCCAGGCCTCGAGGTGGCCGTGGTTGACCGGCGTCACCCCCAGGTCCTGGGCCAGCTCCTTGTAGATATTGACCAGTGACGGCGGCGGCTTGATGCCCTCGCGCACCGAAAAGCACAACCCATGAGCCTGGCCAGGACCGTGGTAGGGATCTTGCCCCAGGATCACCACTCGTACCTCGTCCAGCGGCGTCAGCTCGAAGGCCCGAAACCAGTCCGACGAGTGCGGATAGATGGTCTTCCTGGCGGCCTTCTCTGCCGCCAGAAACGCCTTGAGCTGCTGCATGTAGGGCGCCTGGAACTCGGCTCCGAGCCAGCGCTCCCAGCTGTCGGGCAATACCTGAACCATGTCGCTCACCGCCGCTGGTCCGCCAGGGGCTCGACGTAGGCCACGCCCATGTCCCAGGGGAACTGGATCCAGCAGTCCTGGGCGACCTCGGTGAGGTACTGATCCACCAGCGGACGACCCTCGGGCTTGGCGTAGATGGTCACAAAGTGCGCCTTGGGCAGCATCTCGCGCACCTTGCGCGCGGTCTTGCCGGTGTCCACCAGATCATCGACCAGCAGCCATCCTTCGCCGTCGTGATCCACGCCCTTGAGCACCTCGAGGCTGTCCTGCTCCATATGGTCGTAGCTCTTGATGCAGACGGTGTCGATCAGGCGAACATTGAGCTCCCGAGCGATCAGCGCGGCGGGAATCAGCCCGCCCCGGGTGATCGCAATGATGCCCTTGGTATCGCGCTCGATCAGGCGATGACACAGCTCGCGCACGTCGCGATGAAGCTGGTCCCAGGACACCACGAAATGGCGATGGTAGCGTTGACTGCTCATGGGTCACTCGTCCTCGGTGAAGGAACACACGGCGAACACGCTGTGGCCAGCGTCACGGATTCTCTGGGAGCCGCCAAGATCCGGCAGATCGACGATGGCAGACGTCTCCACCACATGTCCCCCGCTGCGGCTGATCAGTTCGGCCGCGGCCAGCATGGTGCCACCGGTGGCAATCAGGTCGTCCACCACCAGGATACGGTCGCCATCACGGAAGGCATCGGAGTGCAGCTCTACCTCGGCCTGGCCGTATTCCAGGGTGTAGGTCTGACTGATGGTCTTGAACGGCAGTTTGCCCTTCTTGCGTACCGGCACAAAACTGCAGCCCAGCTCGTAGGCCACCGGCGCGCCGACGATGAAACCGCGGGCGTCGATGGCGGCGATGGCGTCCAGATCCATCTCCTGATAGCGGTGCACGAAGCTGTCGATCAGCTTGCGAAAGGCCGCACTGTTCTGCAGCAGCGGGGTGATGTCACGAAAGTTGACACCCGGCTGGGGCCAGTCGGGAACGGTGCGAATGACGGACTTGATGTAGTCGCCGTAGATACTCATGGCGGTTCTCGCTAGGGGTCGAAAGAAGAATGCATGACACATGCGGCGCCTTGTCTCGGCGCCGCACGGCGGGGCTGGCCAACCTGCCGGCTCAGCCGGTCCTGGCCAGCCAGCCCCGGTCAGCCCGATGGGCTCAATCGAGGTAGATCATCTTGATCGCGAACAGCACACCGAGGATCACCACGGCGGCGTTCAGGTCCTTGAAGCGACCGGACAGGGCCTTGATCGCCACGTAGCTGACGAAGCCGAAGGCGATACCTTCGGCGATGGAGAAGGTCAGCGGCATGGCCAGGGCGGCGATCAATACCGGCGCCGCCTCGGTGGCGTCGTCCCAGTCGGCATGGGCAAGGCTTCCCGCCATCAGCGACGCCACGTACAGGAGCGCCCCCGCGGTGGCATAGGCCGGAATGGAGCCCGCCAGCGGAGCGAAGAAAAGGCTGGCCAGAAACAGTACCGCGACCACCACGGCGGTCAGACCGGTACGCCCACCGGCGGCGATGCCGGCGGTGCTTTCCACATAGCTGGTGGTGGTCGAGGTGCCGAGGGCAGCACCGGCCATGGAGGCGGTGGAGTCCGCCATCAACGCACGACCCAGGCGCGGCAGCTTGCCGTCCTTGTCGAGCAGGCCACCGCGATGGGCAACGCCCACCAGGGTACCGGAGGTGTCGAACAGATCTACGAACAGGAAGGCAAAGACCACGCTGATCATGGCCACATCGAAGGCACCGGCCAGGTCCATGGACATCAAGGTCGGCGCGATCGACGGCGGCATCGACACCACCCCGCTGAATTCATTGTGGCCCAGCAGCATGGCCACCAGGGTCACCCCCAGAATACCGATCATCACCGCCCCGGTGACGCGCAGATGGGCCAGCGCGGTAATCACGAAGAACCCGGCCAGGGCGTACAGCGGGGCCGGCTCGGACAGATCGCCCACCGACACCAGGGTGGCCGGGTTGTCGACGATGATGCCGGCATTCTTCATCGCGACCATGGCCAGAAACAGACCGATACCCGCCGCGATGCCGAGTCTCAAGGTGATCGGAATCGAGTTGATGATCCACTCGCGGATGCGAAAGATGCTGAGCAGAAAGAAGGTAACACCGGACAGGAAGACCGCTCCCAGCGCTGCCTCCCAGGTGTAGCCCATGCCCAGCACCACACCGTAGGTAAAAAAGGCGTTCAGACCCATGCCTGGCGCCAGGGCGATGGGATAGTTGGCCCACAGCCCCATTACCAGACAGCCCACCGCGGCGGCGACACAGGTCGCCACGAAGACCGCCCCGTAGTCCATGCCCGCCTCGGACAGGATGCTCGGGTTGACAAAGATGATGTACGCCATGGTCAGGAAGGTGGTGATCCCGGCGATCACCTCCGTCTTGACGGTGGTGCGGTGCTCACTGAGCTTGAAGAAGCGATCGAGCGGGCTCTTGCCGGAGCTCGGTTCAGGCTGCTGGTTGGACATGCGCTGGGTCCTGCACGTGGAGTCAATAGGGGAGTGTCCAGGACGAGAGTTCGCCGAACGCGCCCTGCCACCCTGCGACTAGTGACACCATATAGCAGGCCGTCCAGGGAATCACGACGATCCTGCACAACCTGGCCAACGCACAGGGAGCACGCAGGGTCGTCCGCGCGACCTCCAGCGCCACCACGTCAAGCAAGGCTGCCCGCCCCATAAAGCGGCATCCCAGCCCTCGACGATCGGCCGGGGCCAAACGCACATCGGGCGCGGTACGGCGAGTCCGCCGTACCGCGCCCGATGTCGGCGACTCTCGAAGGCGCGCTACTCTACCAGAATCGGATAGGCTTCGGTATAGATCCAGTCCTTGTCCTGGGCCGGGACATGACAGCCAAGACAGTCGGCCTTGTAGTCGGCCGAAACGTTGGTGGAAGGATCATCGGTCTTGAACAGCGCCCAACCCCAGCCATCGCCCCAACTGCCATTGCTGTCGGCAAAGCGGTCGGTGGAGTCCTTGACCATCACGAACCATTGCTTGATGGTCTCGTTCTCGTAGCTCACCCCGGCGCCGGTGGTGTAGTCGCCGGTGCTGTGTGCCCGCAACTCCTTGACCAGCACGGCGCCGTCGGGGAAGACCCCGTTCTCGCGGAAGGACGCGACGCTCTCGGGCTCGGTATAGACGTTATGGAAGCCACTGGCGTCCCCTTCGGGTACGAACCAGGAGCCCAGATGCGCCATCTCGGTGCGGAAGTTGTCCGGCAAGGAGATGGTGCCCTCGCTGTCCACCCAGGGAGACAGATCCTGGGCCACGGCAGCCGTGGCAATTCCCAACGCCGCTGCGGCGCACACGCCTGTCGCCAATGCCTTGGCTGTCATTTTCATGGTAGTCCCTCGCTGATCACGGTCGGTGCACTTAAAGGAATGTTACATCCGGTTAAGTTAGCAGCTTCTCAAGCGAGGGAGACCACCGCCGACGCCCGTCCGGGCGCTGCGGCACAAAGCTACAGCACTTGGCTGCAAAGGTACTTGTCGACGCTCAGCCCCTGGCCGCCATGACCCGCTCTACCGTCTCGACGATGGCCTGGGTCTGGGGATCGATCTCGAGATTGACCCTGTCTCCCGGGCGACGGTCGGCCAGTGTGGTACGGGCCAGCGTTTCGGGGATCAGGTCGACGCAAAAGGCCGGCCCCCGGGTATCGTTGCGCAACTCACCAATGGTCAGGCTGATGCCGTCCACGCCGATGTAGCCCTTGGCAAAGACAAAGCGCTCGAGCCCTTGCGGCAACAGGAACCACAGGCGACGGTTGTTGGGTGCCTCGTCGAGCTCCACCAGCTCCGCCTGCCCCATGACGTGACCGGACATGGCGTGCCCGCCGATCTCGTCACCGAAGCGCGCCGCCCGCTCGACGTTGACGCGATCACCGACGCTCAGACCGCCGAGATTGGTGACCCGCAGGGTTTCGCGCATCAGGTCGAAGCTGACCAGATCCCCATCGATATCGGTGACGGTCAGACAGACCCCGTTGTGGGCCACCGATGCGCCCAGCTCCAAGCCTTCACACAGGTGACGCGGCATCCGCACCAGATGGCTGCGAAAGGCCTCCGCTTCCTTGATCTCGACCACCTCGGCGGTGCCCTGAACGATACCGGTGAACATCTTTGTCTCCTTGCCATCACGGGGCCTTCCCCGAACCGGCCCAGTCTAGAAGCCGCGCCTCCAAAGGTCCACGCTTGCGCTATTGTTCAGAAAACCTATCGCCAGTCACGGCGTCCGGCGGGCGGTTCCACTACGACGTGGCGCCTACCTCGAAAGACCTTGCCAGTGGCTATGCGTAAACGATTGACAGGGTCCTTCGCTCGCCCTATCCTTGCCCGCTACATTTTTAGGCGCCGATTTGTACCCGGATTGCGGGCGCCCGTGCCGCGACGCTCACAAGGCGTCGGTGCATGAAGTGCAGCTAAAAGGGTGTGTCCAGCGTTGATGGCCACCCGTCAGGGTGGCCTTTTTTTATGCCTGCCCATTGCCGTTCTCTTGCCCGCCCAGGTCCCTCGGTGCCCACCCGGTAGCTGAGATGATACGACTGACCAACCTTTCCAAGACCTTTGGTGCCGGCTCACGCGCCGTCAAGGCGCTAGCCGACGTCGACCTGCACGTACCCCAGGGGCAGATTCACGGCGTCATCGGCCTGTCCGGCGCCGGCAAGTCGACGCTGATTCGCTGCGTCAACCTGCTCGAGCGGCCTACCTCCGGCACCGTGGAGGTGGATGGCCAGACGTTGACCAGCCTCTCCGGCCCCGCCCTCAATCAGGCGCGCCACCGTATCGGCATGATCTTCCAGCACTTCAACCTGCTGACCTCGCGCACGGTATTCGCCAACGTCGCCCTGCCGCTGGAACTGATGGGCGTCAAGCGCGACGAGATCACCAAGCGCGTCACGCCTCTGCTGGAGCTTGTCGGCCTGGCCGACAAGGCCCAGCAGTATCCGGCACAGCTGTCCGGCGGTCAGAAGCAGCGCGTGGCCATCGCCCGCGCCCTGGCCAGCCGTCCTCAGGTACTGCTGTGCGACGAGGCCACCTCGGCGCTGGACCCCCACACCACCGCCTCGATCCTCGAACTGCTCAAGGACATCAACCAGAAGCTCGGGTTGACCATTCTGCTGATCACCCACGAGATGGAGGTGGTCAAGTCGATCTGCCATCGCGTCAGCCTGATCTCCGGTGGCAGGCTGGTCGAGGAAGCCGATGTCGGTGACTTCTTCACCGCCCCGCGCACTCAGCTCGGCCGCGACTTCCTCAACGAATTCCTCGAACTCGAACCGCCCAGGGAGCTGATCGACCGCCTCGAGCAGACACCCGGGCCGAATTCGCATCCGGTGGTACGCCTGGCGTTTTCCGGCGACGCCGTGTCCACCCCGCTGATCTCGCGGCTGGCGCGGGAGTGCGGCGTGGACGTCAGCATCCTGCAGGCCAAGGTCGAGTCCATCCAGGAGCGAACCCTGGGCCTGATGATCGCCGAACTGATGGGGGATGCCGAGGACACCCGGCGCGCCCTCGCCTACCTGCAATCTCACGACCTGACAGTGGAGGTGCTTGGCCATGTCCAGCGCGATGTTTAACCTCATCCTCGAAGCCACCCTCGACACTCTCTATATGGTGGCGGTGTCCGGTGTGATCGCGGCCCTGGTCGGCATCCCTCTGGGCGTGCTTCTGTATGTCACTCGCCCGGGCCAGATCCTGGCCCAGCCGGTGCTGCAGTCGGTCCTCGGCATCATCACCAACATCGGCCGCTCGATCCCCTTCATCATCCTGATGGTGGCGATCATTCCGTTCACGCGCATGCTGGTGGGGTCGTCCATCGGCACCAACGCTGCCGCCGTGCCGCTGACCATCGCCGCGATTCCGTTTATCGCACGCCTGGTCGAGGGCGCGCTGAACGAGATTTCTCCCGGGCTGGTGGAAGCCGCCCAGTCCATGGGCGCCACCCCTTGGCAGATCATCACCAAGGTACTGCTGCCGGAGGCCCGTGGGGGCATCTTCACCGCCCTGACCGTCACCGCGGTGACCCTGGTCAGCTACTCGGCCATGGCCGGCGCCGTGGGCGGAGGTGGTCTTGGCGACCTGGGCATTCGCTACGGCTACAACCGCTTCAATCCGACCATCATGCTGATCACCGTTGCCATCCTGGTGGTCATGGTTCAGGCCTTCCAGAGCCTGGGTGACTATCTGGTGCGCAAGAGTGACCACAAGTGACATGCACCCTGCATGGCCTTAATAACCAAATTGCATTAGCGAAAGACGTGTTATTCCATTAACATCGCCACACACGTCACACACCGTTTCGGGAGACACTGAAGATGCGCAAGACACTGCTGGGCGCCCTGGCGCTTTCCACCCTGTCACTGGCGATCAGCCAGGCCAACGCCGATGAGCACAGCCTGAAGGTGGGCACCGTCGCCGGCCCCGAGACCGACGTCATGCAGGTCGCCGCCGATCTGGCCGAGGAGCGCTATGGTCTGGAGATCGAGATCATCGAGTTCACCGACTACGTGACGCCCAACGCCGCCCTGGCCGACGGCAGCCTCGACGCCAACGCCTACCAGCACGAGCCCTACATGAACGCCATGGTCAACGACCGCGGCTACGACTTCGCCATCGCCGGGCGCACCTTCGTCTACCCGATCGGCGCCTACTCCGAGAAGTACGAGAGCATCGAGGACCTGCCCGAGGGCGCCACCATCGCGCTGCCCAACGACCCGTCCAACGAAGGCCGCTCACTGATCCTGCTCCACAACGAGGGCCTGATCACTCTGGACGACCCCGAAAATCTGGAAGCCACGCCGCTGAATATCGTGGAAAACCCCCACGACTTCGACTTCCGCGAGATCGAGGCGGCCCAGCTGCCGCGCGTATTGCCCGACGTGGATATGGCCTTCATCAACAATACCTTCGCCCAGCCGGCCGGCCTGACCCTGGACGACGCCCTGGTCAAGGAAGGCCCCGAGTCGCCCTACGTCAACATCATCGCCGTGCGCGGTGGCGACGAGGATCGCGAGGAGATCCAGCAGCTGGTCGACGCCTACCAGAGCGACGAAGTCGCCGCCAAGGCAGAAGAGCTGTTCAAGGGCGCCGCCGTTCCTGGCTGGAAGTAAGCCTGACGCGCGCTCCCTCTCGAGGCCGGCCCCAGGGCCGGCCTCGCCGTTTTCACCCGCGGACACTGCCACACTCGACATGTCTTCCTACGATCTTCTCGACCGCCAGCTCACCGCCCTGCTCGACTCCGGCGACTGGCTGACCAACGCCGCCCAGACCTCGGCCTTCATCATGCAGGAAGTCCCGCGCCTCAACTGGGTCGGCTTCTATCTGCAGCGCCAGCCGCGCATGCTGTCCCTGGGCCCCTTTCAGGGCAAGCCAGCCTGCCATCCGATCCCCTTCGACAAGGGTGTCTGTGGCGCCGCCGCCCGCAGCCGCCAGACCCAACGCGTCGACGACGTCCACGCGGTCGCGGACCATATCGCCTGCGACAGCGCCTCGCGCTCCGAGCTGGTGGTACCGGTGCTCGACAAGGACGGTGAACTATGGGGCGTGCTCGACCTGGACAGCCCCGACCAGGGGCGCTTCAGCGAAGACGACCAGGCCGGCATCGAGCGCCTGGTGGCCACCTTCCGCCGCTTGAGCGGGCTCGGCGACGCCTGAACCGTCCGAACGGATGAATCGCGCCGCCCCAGAGGCGGCGCACTCACTTCAATGCCCACCCGCGGCTTGGCCACTGCGTTGATCAGGCGATGGCAGCAGTTGCCAAACACCGGCGACGGCGACGACCCTAGAAACGACAAAAGCCCCGAGGCGAGGCCGCGGGGCTTTTGTCTGTAATCTGGTAGGACCAGGCGGATTTGAACCGCCGACCTCCACGATGTCAACGTGGCGCTCTAACCAACTGAGCTATGGTCCTGAAGCAGGAAAGCGAGATGGCACGTCGCAATACGCCTTGCAATGGCACTGCGAGGTAGTGCTGGTAGGACCAGGCGGATTTGAACCGCCGACCTCCACGATGTCAACGTGGCGCTCTAACCAACTGAGCTATGGTCCTGCATCACTCGATGTGCGATCTAGCTGGTAGGACCAGGCGGATTTGAACCGCCGACCTCCACGATGTCAACGTGGCGCTCTAACCAACTGAGCTATGGTCCTACACGGCTGCCGAAACGAGGGAGTCACCACCCTCGCTGCTGACAACGGATGCGAATTCTACGCCTTCGGCAGAATTTTGCAAGCCCTTGAGTTCACCGAATGATTTTTTCCTTCGTGGGTCGCGTTCGGCGTCTCGAACGCCTTCACCGCAGCGCGATTCCACCATCGCCAAATCCGGTCGCGTTCGTTTACGATCATCGGGAATGCGTCTGGTGAAGCGAGATCCACGACAGCCTCATCGGCGTCTCCAAAGCGACGTCCTCGCCTGCAATGTACCAGGACGTTCCATGCACCAGGGCCTGCCTGTTCCAAGGGCATCGATGCACAAGGGCTTTCCATCTATCGAGGCCTTTCATCTACCAGGGCCTTTCAGACACAAGGGCTTTTCTTCTATCGAGGCCTTCCGTCTATCAGGGGCCTTTCAGGCACAAGGGCTTTCCATCTTTCAAGGCCTTCCAAGCACAAGGGCAATCGGGATGAACCAGCAGCAGCGTCAGGACGCCATCATTGCACTGGTCAGTCGCCAGGGATACGCCAGCATCGAGCAGTTGACCGATCACTTCGCGGTGACCCCTCAGACCATCCGCCGCGACCTCAACACACTGGCAAGCGAAGGCCGCTTGCGCCGAGTCCACGGTGGCGCGGGCCTCGAGTCGAGCACCGTCAATACCGCCTACGCCACCCGCAAGACGCTCAACCTCGACGCCAAACGACGCATCGCCGATGCCGTGGCGCGCCAGGTGCCGCACCACGCCTCGCTGTTCATCAATATCGGCACCAGCAACGAACTGGTGGCCGAGGCACTGCTTGAGCATCAGGGCCTGGAGATCATCACCAACAACCTCAATGTGGCGTCCATCCTGCATCACAAGGAAGACTTCAAGGTGATCGTCGCCGGCGGCCAGGTCAGACCCCGTGACGGCGGGATCATCGGCGAGGCGACCATCGACTTCATCCATCAGTTCAAGGTGGACATTGGGCTGATCGGGATCAGCGGCATCGATCAGGACGGCTCCCTGCTGGAGTTCGACTATCAGGAAGTCCGCGTCGCTCAGGCGATTATCGAGAACTCACGTCAGGTGTTTCTGGTCGCCGATCACTCCAAGTTTCACCGCAACCCGGTGGTGCGCCAGGGCAACGTATCCCAACTCGACGCCCTGTTCACCGATCGCGAGCCACCGGAGGCCATCGCACGGCTACTGCAGGACCACGGGGTCGCCCTGCACCTTGCGTGATCCTGCGCCTGGCCTGACCCTGCACCTGGCCTGCCACAGCCGCTCTGTGTCATCTTGCGAAAACGCCAGGCCCTCCCGACTCCTCTTCGGTCCCGTGGACGCCTTGGCGCACCAACCCAGCCGAGGCAACGTTCTTCGCCTGCTCTCCAGACGCCACGACCAAAGTGCTAGCGAAAACTTTCGCGCTCTGGTTGTTCGTTCACGACCTCAACGCTACCTTTATTTTCGATAACGAACTTGTTGTGGCCTCGTACGACCATTGATCACCCGCGGCGGCGACGTTGCATAGGGGCACCCGACGTCGCTGCATCTGGCCATGTCCCTGCCGGCAGCACTAGACGGAAACCGTCTGCTCACCGAAGGTGAAGGTATCGCTCGACCACAACAACCGTCAGGACACCGGAACATGCCAACACGCTATATTCTCGCCTTTGATCAGGGCACCACCAGCTGCCGGGCCATCCTGTTCGACCAGGACACCCGCATCGTCGGCATCGCGCAGAAGGAATTCACCCAGCACTACCCCAAGCCAGGCCAGGTGGAACACGATGCCATGGAGATCTGGGGCAGCCAGATGGGAGTCGCACGAGAAGTGCTGGAAACCCAGGGCGTCAAGCCGTCCCAGGTAGCCGCCATCGGCATCACCAACCAGCGCGAGACCACCCTGATCTGGGACCGGCACACCGGCAAACCGATCCACAACGCCATCGTCTGGCAGGATCGACGCACCGCACCGCTATGCGACGAGCTCAAGGCCCAGGGGCTGGAAACCCATATCCGCGACACCACCGGTCTGGTGGTCGACGCCTACTTCTCCGCCACCAAGATTCGCTGGATCCTCGACCAGGTGGACGGTGCTCAGCAGCGCGCCGAGGCCGGCGATCTGCTGTTTGGCACCATGGACAGCTGGCTGGTGTGGAACCTGACCCGCGGCGAACGCCACCTGACCGATGTCTCCAACGCCTCGCGCACCATGCTGTTCGACATCAAACGGCTCGACTGGGACGACCGACTGCTCGAGGCCCTCGATATTCCCCGGGCGATGCTGCCCGAGGTCAGGCCATCCAGCGAGGTCTACGGCACCACCGCCAAGGAAATGTTCGGTGGCGCCCAGATCCCCATCGCCGGTATCGCCGGTGACCAGCAAGCCGCCCTGTTCGGCCAGGCCTGCTTCGACAAGGGCATGGTCAAGAACACCTACGGTACCGGCTGTTTTCTGCTGATGAATACCGGCGAGACCCCGGTGCCTTCGACCTCGGGCCTGCTGACCACCATCGCCTGGGGGCTCGACGGCAAGGTCACCTATGCGCTGGAAGGATCGATCTTCATCGCCGGCGCGGCGGTGCAGTGGCTGCGCGACGAACTCAAGATGATCGACTCGGCAGAAGACTCCGAATACTACGCCAGCAAGGTCGAGGATGCCGGTGGTGTCTACGTGGTCCCCGCCTTCGCCGGTCTCGGCGCTCCTTACTGGGACATGTACGCCCGTGGAGCGATCTTCGGCCTGACCCGAGGCTCCGGCAAGGAGCATATCACCCGCGCCACCCTGGACGCCCTGGCCTACCAGACGCGAGACATCATCGACGCCATGCAGAAGGACTCGGGGATCACCCTCAAGGCCCTGCGGGTCGACGGCGGCGCCGTCGCCAATAACATCATGATGCAATTCCAGGCTGACATGCTGGCGGTCGACGTCGAACGCCCCAGGGTCATCGAGAGCACCGCCCTGGGGGCGGCCTACCTGGCGGGGATCGCGGTGGGCATGTGGAACCTGCCGGAGCTCGCCACCCGGGGCGACATCGAACGCACCTTTACGCCCGCCATGGAAGACGCCGAACGGGAACGACGCTACAAGGGCTGGAAAAAGGCCGTGCGACGGACCATGAACTGGGAGCGCGACGAAGAGTGAAAAGAAGGCAGTACAACGGCCCATGAACCGGGAGCGCGACGAAGACTGAAAAGAAGGCCGGGCAATTATGGCCCATGAACCGGGAGCGCGACGAAGACTGAAAAGAAGGCCGTGCAATTGTGGCCCATGAACCGGGAGCGCGACGAAGACTGAAAAGAAGGCCGTGCAATTGTGGCCCATGAACCGGGAGCGCGACGAAGACTGAGAAGAAGGCCGTGCAATTATGGCCCAAGAACCGGGAGCGCGACGAAGACTGACCACACCGGGGCCTTGCGTCCCGACTCCTTCAGGAACCGCGGGGGACATGCATGCAACTACGTGACGCCAACCTTCAGCGCCTGAAGGAGGAGCACTTCGATGTACTGATCATCGGCGCCGGCATCAACGGCGCCGCCAGCGCCGCCGCGCTGGCCGGCAAGGGCGCCCGGGTGGCCTTGATCGACCGTGGCGACTTCGCCGGCGAGACCAGTCAGCACTCGTCCAATCTGGTGTGGGGCGGCATCAAGTACATGGAAAGCTATGACTTTTCGCTGGTGCGCAAGCTATGCAAGAGCCGCAACCACCTGATCAGGAGCTTTCCGTCGACGGTCCAGGAAATTCGCTTTCTGACCACCATCGACAGGGGCTTTCGCTATCACCCTCGCATGCTCTGGGCGGGCACCTGGCTGTACTGGCTGATGGGCAACGCCTTCACCCGACTGCCGCGCTACTTGACGCCAAAAGGCATCAACCGACGCGAGCCACTGGTCGATACGCGTGCGGCGATCGGTGGCTTCGAGTACTCCGACGCCTACCTGCATGACAACGATGCCCGCTTCGTCTACAGCTTCGTACGCTCGGCGCTGGACTACGGCGCGGCGGCGGCCAACTACGTCGAGTCGCGGGGTGCACGACGCAGCGACAACGGCTGGGTCGTTGACGCCCGGGACAACCAGAGCGGCGAGACCTTCAGCCTGCGCGCCGGAATCATCATCAATGCCACCGGCCCCTGGGTGGACGACCATAACGCCTTGAGCCGACAGACCACCGATCACCACCACGCCTATTCCAAGGGCATCCACCTGATCGTGCCACGGCTGTCGGAGCGCCAGCGCGTGCTGGCCTTTTTTGCCGACGACGGGCGGCTGTTCTTCGCCATTCCCATGGGGCCGCGCACCTGCATCGGCACCACCGACACCAAGGAAGAGCGCCCGGAGGTCGCGATCAGCGACGCCGACATCGATTTCGTGCTGGACAACATCAACAAGCGCCTGAGTCTGAAACGCCCGCTCGACCGTTCGGACATCATCGCCACCCGCTGCGGCGTGCGCCCGCTGGCGGTCAAGGCCAACGCCGGCAATGGCCGCGACTTTCTCCAGATGTCGCGCAAGCATGCCATCGACATCAACGCCACGGAGCGCCATATCAGCATCTTTGGCGGCAAGCTCACCGACTGCCTCAACGTCGGCGAGGAGATCGTCAGAGAGGTGCAACGATTAGGCCTCGAGCTGCCACAGCCGCGCGCCCGCTGGTACGGCGAACCTTCGGACACGGACAGGCGAGAATTCCTGCACCAGGCAAGCCTGCTGGGCCTCGATGAGCGCACCCCCTCCTCGTCCAGTGAACCTCTGAGCAAGCGCCTGTGGCGTCGCTACGGCCTCAACGCCTTCGACATGCTGGAGCAGATCCGCCAGGACCCGCGACAGGGAGAGCTGTTGATCGAGGGTACCGAATACCTGCGCTGCGAGCTCGAGCACGCCGCCCGGCGAGAGATGATCACACGACTCGAGGACTTCCTGCGCCGCCGCTCCAAGATCGCCCTGGTGGTGGACACTCAGACCCTGCACGGGTCACCTGGCCTCGATGAGGCCGCCCGAATCCTGTTCGGCGACGAGGCCCAAGAACGGCTCGAGGAATACTTTGCGAGTGCCACACCGACATCGCGCGAACGGGCCTGAGGTCCTCAACGGCGCTCCTTGGCTCTATCGTTAAAGGCCGAGGACCGTTAGGCTCGTCATCATCATTGTTGCGCCGAGCCGGTGCGCCGGACCGAAAAGGGACCCCTGCATGCTCTCACTTGTCATCGATACCCTTCTGATCGCGGTGGTGACCATCGTCGCCGGCGCTACCCTGATCGCCAGGATTCCGTCCCACTGGTGGTGGCTCAGGGCCTGTGAGTTCCCCCGTGTCCAGATCGGACTCATCGGGTTGTTCTGTGCTTTGGCAAGCCCGCTGGCGAGCGACTCCCTGACACTCTGGATTGCCACGGCCGGCCTGGTCGTCTTCGCCATCCAGGCTTTCTATGTACTGCCCTGGACACCGCTGTGGCCGGTGCAGGTCATGGCCGCCAAGGGCGACGCCCCGGAGCGTTGCCTGACGCTCTTGATCGCCAATGTACTCACGCCGAACCGGCGCAGCGACGACCTGCTGGAGATCATCGCCGAGCGCGACCCGGACATGGTGCTGACGCTGGAATCCGACCAATGGTGGGGCGACAAGCTCGATGCCGGCCTGGCAGACGGCTACCCCTACGCCGTGCGGGTCCCGCTGGACAACCTCTACGGCATGCACCTGTATTCCCGTCGCCCGCTGATCGACCCCGAGGTCAAGTGGCTGATCCAGGATGACATCCCCTCGATCCACTGTGAGGTGGAACTCGAAAGCGGAGATCACATCCGCTTTCGCGCCCTTCACCCCAGGCCACCGGCACCGAGCGAGAGCGAGGAATCGCTGTGGCGGGACGCGGAGCTTTCGCTGGTCGCCGAAGAGATCCACCAGAACCCGGTACCGACGCTGGTCGCGGGCGACCTCAATGACGTGGCCTGGTCACGCAGCACGCGCCTGTTCTGCCGCGTCAGCGGCATGCTGGACCTGCGGCGCGGCCGCGGCATGTTCTCGAGCTTCCACGCCGGCTATCCGTTCCTGCGCTGGCCGCTGGACCATGTCTTCGTCAGCGAGCACTTCACCCTTGCCAAGATGGATCGGCTGCGGGCCTTTGGCTCAGACCATTTCCCGATCCTTGCCACCGTCTGTTATCGCCCCTCCAGAGCCGACGAGCACGACACCCCGGACGCCGACAACGAAGAGCATCACGACGCCCGTGAAACCGTCGAGGAAGCCAGGGAGCGCGATCAGTCGAGTTGAGTTCCCGCCTTCCAGGCGATGTCCATGTCGTGGTAACAAGTGTGGCGATGGACTCGCAGCAATAGAAAAGACGGGTAGCAGTAGAAAAGAAGAGCCTTGCCGTCGTGGCAAGGCTCTTCTTCTTCAAGGGGCGTTACTCCAAGGGGCGTTATTCCAAGAGGCGCCATGTCGGCCGCGCCCTCGCCACCTCTATTCGGGAATACCGCCACGGGTCAGGGAGGCGGGATCCAGCAGGCGTTCGAGCTCATCGCGTCCGAGGTCGGTCTCCTCCTCGGCCACGTCGATGATCGGCCGGCCGGCCTGGTAGGCCTTCTTGGCGATGGCCGCCGCGGCGTTATAGCCGATCACCGAGTTCAATGCCGTCACCAGGATGGGATTGCGCGCCAGTGGCTCACTCAGGTTGTCCTCGCGCACCTTGAAGGTCGCGATCGCCTTGTCCGCCAGCAGCCGCGATGTCTGGCTCATCAGGGTGATCGACGTCAGCAGGTTGCTTGCCACTAGTGGCAGCATCACGTTGAGCTGGAAGTTGCCGCTCTGTCCGGCGACGGTCACGGCGGTGTCCAGACCGATCACCTGAGCGGCGGCCTGGGCGGCGGATTCGGGTATCACCGGATTGACCTTGCCCGGCATGATCGAACTGCCCGGCTGCAAGGCTTCAAGCTCGATCTCGCCAAGCCCCGCCAGCGGGCCGGAGTTCATCCAGCGCAGATCATTGGCGATCTTCATCACCACACACGCCAGACCCTTGAGCTGACCCGACAGTTCCACCGCTGCGTCCTGGGAGCCAAGGCTGGCAAAGAAGCTGTCATTGGGCGTCAGAGCGAGCCCGGTGCGGGCGGAGAGCTCGGCGGCCATGCGCTCGGCAAACTCCGGATGGGCATTGATACCGGTGCCGACCGCAGTCCCCCCTTGGGCCAGCCGACACAGCCGCACCATGGCGCTGTCGAGACGCTCGATGGCCTGCCCCACCTGGCTCGACCAGCCACCGAGTTCCTGACCAAGACGCAGTGGCATGGCATCCATCAGGTGAGTGCGTCCGGTCTTGACCACCTCGTCCAGCTCTTCTGCCCTGGCGTCGATGACACCTCTGAGGTGCTCGAGCGCCGGGCGTAGCGTACCGGTAACTTCCAGCGCCGCCGACAGGTGCAGGGCGGTGGGAATGACATCGTTGCTCGACTGCCCCATGTTGACGTGGTCGTTGGGTCCGACGCTCAAGTCATCGGAGCTCGCCAGGTGGGCGATCACCTCGTTGACGTTCATGTTGCTCGAGGTGCCGGACCCGGTCTGAAACACATCGATGGGGAACTGATCATCGTGCTGACCCGCGATGATCGCGTCTGCCGCCTCGACGATGGCACGACGACGATCGTCGTCCAGCAATCCCAGGTCGCCGTTGACCACCGCCGCCGCTCGCTTGATGCGAGCAATGGCGTGGATAAAGGCTGACGGCATCTGCTGGCCCGACACCGGGAAGTTGTTGACCGCACGCTGCGTCTGGGCGCCATAGAGCGCATTGGCGGGAACCTCGAGCTCCCCCATGCTGTCGCGTTCGATACGGGTCTGCGTCATGGATCACTCCTGATCGTCAAAGGCAAAGGGTTAAAGGTACGGTCCTTCGTTTTCTCTTGAATACCATGGTGGCGAGACTTCCTGCTTGCAAGGCTTGCAGGGATCACATCGCTGTCATGTCTCCACACTAGGCTGAAGGCGATCCAGGGGCACGGTGAACTTGCACGCCGGTATCCCATCAAAGGGCGAAGAAGGCTAGATAACGGACTTTTCGTCGTTTTTTCGCTGTTTCAAGCATTCTTTGGATCCAAACCCCTTTTCCCCCGATTCTCGACCCAATCCATGTTGCGATGCACAAAACCCTCTGCTATTGTGCACTGCAACAGACGACGCAACGGCATCGACCACTGGGAATGGTCCCACGGTCATCGCCGACAAGTAGTTCGAAACCCCAGGAGGTTCACATGATGCGCACTATCGATACCAAAGCACTGTTCAACAACGAGCAAGTCGAAAACCTGTTCTTCGGCCCGGCCCGCGCTTACGCAAGCCTGACCGTCGACTTCGCCGAGAAGCTGACCAGCGCCCAGCTGGAAGCCGCCAAGGCCTACACCGAGACCGGTCTGGCCCAGGCTCGCGCCTTCACTTCCGTCAAGGACGTCGAAGGTCTGCGCTCCTACATGGAAGGCCAGCAGAAGGTCGCCAAGGACCTGACCGAGCGCCTGAAAGGCGACGCCGAGAAGGTCGTGGCCCTGCAGCAGGACTTCGTCTCCAAGAGCCAGAAGCTGGCCGAAGAGAACGTCAAGCAGGCCACCGACACCGCCACCAAGGCTACCGCCAACGCCAAGTAATCTGGCTACGGCAGACGCCTGAACGACTCAGGTCGTTCACCAAGCGGCCCCCGATTTCAATCGGGGGCCGTTTTGCGTCTGCAGCCAGCGTCAATCAAGGCGCTGCCTTGTGACACCGCCACCAAGGCTAGCGCCAACGCCAAGTCATCATGACTGGCTCGGGCAGACGCCTGTCCGGCCACGCACACGCCACGCGTGGCAATTCCGACGCCGATTCCATAAGCTGACAGCACACAGGGCCCAACGACATTCGTTGCAAGGAGACCGCGCCATGAAGGCACCCTACCCGCTGTTGTCACGCCGATTCCGCCTGGCGGTAATCGCCATCCTCGCCTTGCTGATCACCGGCTGTCAGAGCGTCAGCACCACCGGCACGTCCCGCGCCCCGGAGGTCATCGATATCGGCGAACCCGACACCCCGATCGAACAGCCGGGCCCGAGAGACGACCAGCCCACCGCCGATCAAGCCAGGGTCCCCAGGGAGATCCCCTTCCCCGCCGACGTCTACGCCCAGCTGCCGAAGAGCGGCAGCGCCGTGCTGTCCGGCAGACTCACCCTGAACACCCCCGCAGGCCCGGTCATCGGCGGTGGCGAGACGGTATCGGTCGCACCGATCACCAAGTACTCCGCCGAGGCGGCGGCCCAGGCGCTGGCCGGCCGGGCGGTGGAACGCGCCGACCCACGGGCCCGCGAATACACCCACACCACCCGCACCGACACCAACGGCTACTTTCAGCTACGCGACCTGCCCCCCGGCGACTTCTACGTTTCGGGCACGGTGGTCGATCCGGCCAGTGGCAGCCGCCAGATCGTGATCAAGGAAGTCACGCTAAGAAATGGTGGCCACAGCGAGATTCAGCTCAGCCGCTGATACCGCGTACCGATTCGACCTGGCCCTGACAACAGGACGGCGACCCATTGCGGGTCGCCGTCTTGCTTTCCTGGAGAGCTTTCCTGGAGATGCCCAGACCGCTACCAGTCCAGTGCCTTCTTGACGAAGGGGATGGTCAACTTGCGCTGCGCCGACAGCGAGGCGTTGTCCAGCACCTCGAGCGAGCGAAACAGCTCACTGAGCTCGCGTGCACCACGATGCAGGATGTAGCGTGCCACCTCGTCGGGCAACTCCATGCCACGCAGGTGGGCACGCAGCTTCAACGCTTGCATGCGGTCCTCGTCGGACAGCTGCCTGAGGTGGAAGGTCATGCCCCAGGTCAGCCGTGACGCCAGGTCCGCCAGCTTGATATCGAGCTGCCGGGGCGGGCGATCCGCGGCGATCAACAATCGCTTGCCGCTGTCTCGCAGCCGGTTGAAGGCATGGAACAGCGCCTCCTCCCAGCGCTTGCGCCCCACCACTCGATCCAGATCATCGATGGCCACCAGGTCGAGACGCTCCACATCCTCGAGCATCAACGGCGGGAAGTGGCCCAGCTCCTCCAGTGGTAGATAGAGGGTTCGCAGGTCCCGCGCGGAGGCCTGGTGGCAGGCCGCCTGCAACAGGTGGCTACGACCGACGCCGTCGCCCCCCCACAGGTACAGAAAGGGCTCGCCGTTGTCATCGAACTGATGGCTCAGGCACTCCACCAGGGTGGCGTTGGCTCCCGGATGGTAGTTGTCGAAGGTCGCGTCGTCGCGCAGTCCGACGCCCAGAGGCAACTGCGCGGGGGCTCGACTCATGAGGACTCCTCGTTGGCGGCGGAGGGCTCCTTGTCGGATTCATGCTCCGCGTCATAGAGCGACGAATTCTTATACGTATCATGCAGGTAGCGCAAGATGACCATCACCATGGCCGCCACCGGCAGCGCCAGCAGCACACCGGTGAAGCCGAACAGCTGGCCGCCGGCCAGCACCGCAAAGATGACCGCGACAGGATGCAGGCCAATCTTGTCCCCCAGCAGCTTCGGCTGCAGCAGGGTGCTTTCCACCAGTTGCCCGAAGCCGAACACCAGCCCCACGCCCAGCAGTACCAGCCAGTCGCCGAACTGGAAGAAGGCCACCACACCGGCCACCGAGATCCCCACGATCACGCCCAGATAGGGCACGATGCTGGCAAGTCCTGAGAGCAGCCCGATCAGCAGGCCAAAGCGAACACCCAGCAGCGTCAGTCCGATGGCATAGATGACGCCGAGACACAGCATCACGATCAACTGGCCACGCAGGAAGGCCGCCAGCACCTCGTCGCACTCCTTGGCCAGCCGAACGGCCGTCGGCTCCCACTGACGCGGCAGCAGCCGCCTGACCTTGCCCACCAGCACGTCCCAGTCCAGCAGCAGGTAGAAGGTCACCACCGGAATCAACGCCAGATTGGCCAGCCAGCCGACCAGCGCCATACCCGACCGCGACACCTGGGCCAGTACGCTGGCGGCGACGGTACCGGTTTCTTTCCAGTTTTCCAGTACTGCCTTGCGCAGTGCATCGAAGTCGGTGCTGAGATCGAGCCCGGTCAACGACTGCAGCTCCGGCAACACCGTGCTCTGAATCCAGCTCAGTACCGCCGGCAGCGCTTCCACCAGCTGCCCGATCTGCTGTCCCAGCAGCGGCACCAGCAGCAGCAGCGTCAGCCCTACCAGCAGCGTCAACAGCACAAACACGACGCAGACCGCCCATTGACGCGACAGCCCGCGCTCCTCCAGGCGATCGGCGATAGGGTCACCCAGGTACGCCAGCACCATGCTGACGAAGAAGGGCGCCAACACCGGTTCGATGCTGACGAAGAACCACAGCACAACAGCCGCCACCGCGGCGACAATCCACCACTGCTTGCTCATTCGCTTTTCCCCGAAAGAAACCACCATTCCCTGTGATGCCCGACCGATAGTGTGCCATGGCTGCGATGGCCGAAGCACAGTGCTACAATCTCCGCCCCCAACGTGCCCATTGTCTCACGTTCGTCCGCTGGTGCGCACCACGCCCGCGGCTCGACCGACTCCACAGGATCTGTCATGACCGACTCCTCCTCCTCCCCCGAAAGGGCTTCGCTCAGCTACAAGGACGCCGGTGTCGATATCGACGCCGGCAACGCCCTGGTCGATCGCATCAAGGGCGTCGCCAAACGCACCACCCGCCCCGAGGTAATGGGCGGGCTGGGAGGCTTCGGCGCGCTGTGCCAGCTGCCCAGCGGCTACCGTGAGCCGGTTCTGGTCTCCGGCACCGACGGGGTCGGCACCAAGCTGCGCCTGGCCATGGACCTGGGTCGCCATGACACCATCGGCATCGATCTGGTTGCGATGTGTGTCAACGACCTGGTGGTCGCCGGCGCCGAGCCGCTGCTGTTCCTCGACTACTATGCCACCGGCAAGCTGGACGTCGATATCGCCGCCGACGTGGTCAGCGGCATCGGCGAAGGCTGCGAACGTGCCGGCTGTGCTCTGGTCGGTGGCGAAACCGCCGAGATGCCCGGCATGTACGAAGGTAGCGACTACGATCTGGCCGGCTTCTGTGTCGGCGTGGTGGAGAAGGACGAGATCCTCGACGGCACCAAGGTCGCCGCCGGTGACGTACTGCTGGGCCTGAGCTCATCCGGCCCTCACTCCAATGGCTACTCCCTGATCCGCAAGATCCTCGAGGTGGCTGACGCCGACCTGTCCACCGACATCGACGGCCAGTCACTGGGCGACGCCCTGATGGCGCCGACACGCATCTACGTCAAGCCGCTGCTGGAACTGCTGCGCCACGACGACTATCAGGTCCACGCCCTGTCCCACATCACCGGTGGTGGCCTGCTCGAGAACCTGCCCCGGGTACTTCCCGAGGACCTCACCGCCCACGTCGATACCAGCCTGTGGCAGCGCCCTGCGGTGTTCGACTGGCTCAAGCAGCAGGGCAACGTGGACGAACATGAGATGCACCGCGTGCTCAACTGCGGCATCGGCATGGTGCTGGTGGTATCTGAAGATCAGGCCGACCAGATCCGCGCTCACCTGCAGGCCCAGGGCGAAGGCGTCCATCGCATTGGCCACATCGCCGCGCGCCAGGGCGACGAGGAGCAGGTGCAACTGGAGATGCCGGCGTCATGAGCGAGGGCGTGAACGAGGGCGAGCTCAACGGCTTCACCCCGGAAGAGGCCACCCAGCCACGGGTGGTAGTGCTGATCTCGGGGGGTGGCACCAACCTGCAGGCCCTGATCGACGCCCAGAGCCACGACGAACTGGGTGGCGAGATCGTGGCCGTGGTGTCCAATGTCGCTGACGCCTATGGTCTGAAGCGGGCGCGTGATGCCGGCATCAACGCGGTGGCCCTGCCCCACCGCGAGTACGACAGCCGCGATGCCTTCGACGGCGCCCTGATCAAGGTGATCGAGCGCCACGAGCCTGACCTGGTGGTGCTGGCCGGCTTCATGCGCATCCTGACGCCGCGTTTCGTCCAGCGCTTCATGGGACGGATGATCAACATCCATCCGTCGCTGTTGCCGGCCTATCAGGGCCTGCACACCCACGCCAGGGCACTGGCCGACGGCATCGACGAGCACGGCTGCAGCGTACACTTCGTCACCGAGGAACTCGATGGCGGGCCGGTGGCGATCCAGGCCGTGGTCAAGGTCAACAAGGATGACACCGAAGAGACCCTCAAGGAGCGAGTGCTGAGTCGTGAGCACCTGATCTTCCCGATCGCGGTACGCTGGTTCCTCGAGGGACGTCTGCGCCTGCAGGGCGACATCGCGACCATCGACGGCCAGCCGCTGCCGCCGGGCGGCATGCGACTGTCCCACGAGGACGCCGCCGAGGAACTCGACGAGGACGACGAGTCCCGGTGAAATCTGGCCGCGCTGTCGCCTGAAACAACAAGGCCCGCCGAGCGATCGGCGGGCCTTGTTGTCTGTGGGCCTTGCATGCAGCAGTCGCGTGAGCGGTAAGCCCTCGCCTCTTCGCACTCAGGTGCGCGGCAGAGTCACTCCACGCTGGCCCATGTACTTGCCGCCACGATCGGCGTAGGAAGTGTCACAGATCTCGTCAGATTCCAGAAACAGCATCTGTGCCACGCCCTCGTTGGCGTAGATCTTGGCCGGCAGATTGGTGGTGTTGGAAAACTCGAGGGTCACGTGACCTTCCCACTCCGGCTCCAGCGGCGTCACGTTGACGATGATGCCGCAACGCGCATAGGTGGACTTGCCCAGGCAAATGGTCAGCACGCTGCGCGGGATGCGAAAGTACTCGACGGTCCGCGCCAGCGCGAAGGAGTTGGGCGGAATCACGCAGACATCGCCCTTGATGTCGACAAAACTCTTCTCGTCGAAGGCCTTGGGATCGACCACCGCCGAGTGAATGTTGGTGAACACCTTGAACTCGTCGGCGCAGCGCACGTCATAGCCGTAGCTCGAGGTCCCATAGGAGATGACCCGCCGGTCGTTGACGTAGCGAACCTGATCGGCCTCGAAGGGCTCGATCATGCCCTCGTTCTCGGCCATGCGGCGGATCCATTTGTCGGACTTGATGCTCATGGGACTTCCTGCTGGGTGCTCGAAGAGTGGACGCGTTCGGTGGGGCCACATGATAGCGGCCCCTCGCTGCCACGTCACGATGCAAAGGTGATAGGCGCCTGACAGGCGCTTGATGAGGATCAGCCGGCGACGCCGCCAGGCGTCACCCTTCGCTGGCCCTTACTCGCTGAAGCTGATGCTCGGCCCCTGGTCGCCACCGTCACCGTCGATCTGCTCGGCCACCTGACGCGCCATGGTGCGGAAGGTCGTCGCCACTTCGCCGTCGGGCTCGGCGACCACGCTGGGACGTCCACCGTCCACCTGCTCACGAATGCCCATCGACAGCGGCAGGCGCCCCAGCACCCGGGTATCGTACTCCGCAGCGATGCGCTCTCCGCCCCCCTCGCCGAAGACCGGCTCACTGTGGCCGCACTTCGAACAGGTATGCAGGCTCATGTTCTCGACCACGCCCAGCACCGGGACCTTGACCTTGCGGAACATCTCGATGCCCTTGCGCGCGTCCAGCAAGGCGATGTCCTGGGGCGTGGTGACGATCACCGCGCCGTCCACCGGTACCTTCTGGGCCAGGGTGAGCTGGATGTCACCGGTGCCCGGCGGCATGTCCACGAACAGATAGTCCAGGTCGCTCCAGCGTGTCTGGTTGAGCATCTGCTGGAAGGCTCCCGCCACCATCGGGCCACGCCACACCATGGGCTCGCGAACGTCGACCATGAACGCCATGGACATGGCCTGGAGGCCGTGGGCCTCCAGCGGCAGGAACTGGTTCTCGCCGCTCGCCTGGGGGCGCACGCCTTCGCCGACTCCCAGCATCTGCGCCTGGCTGGGCCCGTAGATATCGGCGTCGAGAACGCCGACGCGATAGCCTTCGGCGGCCATGGCCAGCGCCAGATTCACGGTCACCGTCGACTTGCCGACACCACCCTTGCCCGATGCCACGGCAACGATATGCTTGACCCCTTCGATCACGTCTCGCTCCTGTTTCCAGATGGGCGCGGTTAATCCGCCGGGCCAGTATAGGGCCCAGGCGGCGCGAGGTTAAGCGAAGCGGGACCGCCAAACGCAGCGGCGGGCCCGAAGGCCCGCCGCTGTTGCTTCCCGCAACCTTGCCGACGTCACCGCCGGCAACCGTCTCGCTGACGCTCAGTTGGTGCTTTCGGTGCTGGCGTCGTCGGTGACCGAGGCTGCCGCATCGCGCACCTTCTCGGCAGCCTGACGGGCCACGTCCTTGACCGTCTCGACGGCCTCGGCGGCACCGGAGGCTACCTCATCGGTCCACTGGGTAGACGACTCCTCGCCCTCGGCGGCCGCATCGGCGGAGCCCTCTTCGCTGGCCGCATCCGCCTGGGAAGCGTCGGCGGAGGAACCTTCCCCGCTCTGGGAAGCGTCGGCAGAAGCCTGATCACCCTCGCTGCCACCCGGGGTCTTCTCCATGGACTCGGACGAGGCCACGTCCTCGTCCTCGGCGGCGCTCTCGTTGGAGCCCTGCTCGCTGGCCGAGGCCGCGCTGTTGCCCGAGGACTGAGAAGAGTCCTGCTCCTGCGACGACTGTTCCTCTGCCGCCGACCGCTTCGCCGACTGAACGGCGATATCGGCCTGGCTCATGCCATCACTGCTCTGGTCGCCGCTGTTTTCGCCGCCACCACTCTGGTCGCCATTGCTCTGGTCGCCACCCCCGGAGCTGATGACCTCGACGGAGCCGCTGCTGCTTTCGCCCTGGGACGAGGCCTGCTCATCGGCACTACCCTCGCTGTCGCTGCCTTGACCGGAGGATGCGCCGTCAGAGAGCTCGGCGGTGGCACGATCGAGGTTCTCGAGCTCGATGCGCCAGGTGTCGAGTTGATTGTTGAGACGAGCCAGACGCTGGCGACGCTCGTCGGCACGGGCCTCGAGTTCATCGATCCTGGCCTGCAGCTCATCGCGGCGGGCGACCGCTTCCTCGGCACGGGACTCGGCCTGGCGAACACGCGCCTCGGCCTGCTCGCGTTGCTCGGCGGTGCTGGCCAGCGTCTGCTCGAGGCGGGCCTGGGCCTGCTCGGCCTGCTTCTGCGCCTCCTGCTGCTGGCTCTCGAGGCTCGCCACTTCTTCCTCGAGTGAACCGACGGCGCTCTGCTTCTCTTCGATGGAGCTTTCCAGATCACTCAGGCGCTTCTCGGCGTCATCGACCTCACCGGTCAAGGACTCAGCCTCGGACTTGAGCGAATCACGACGCTCCACCAGCTGCTGCTGTTCGTTCTGCGCCTCTTCCAGACGATTGCGCGCCGCCACCAGGTCGGACTGCAAGGATGCCTGGGTGGATTCGAGTTCCTTGAGATCGGCCTGTACCTGGGCGGCCTGCTCTTCGGCTGCCGCCTGGGCGGTACGCGCTTCGGCCTCCTCGGCCTTCAGGGTTTCGAGCTGGGCACGCATTTCCTCAAGCGAGGTCTCGGCCTCTTCCCACTGGGATACCTGGCTCTCGAGCTCGGCACGCTGGGCTTCCAGGGTAGCCTGGCTCTCTTCCAGCCCGGACACCTGCTCGCGCAGGGTCTCGACGCGTGACTCGCTGGCATCGAGTTCCTTGGTCAGGGCAGTGCGTGCCTCGCCGTTGGAACTGGCGCTGAGCTGGGCACCGATGGCCCAGATCAGGCTGACGCCGGCCACCGCCGCCAGGCCCTTGACGCGGTTGTCCTTGAACAGCTCCTTGGCATCCTTGCCGGAGGCTGAAGACTGGGTCGCCTCGGAGGTGTTGCCATCCTTCTCGGTGTTGTTGTCCTTGTCGGGATTGATCTCTTCCATTCGGGGGTCTCCCTTGGGGTGGGACGGGTCCTGAGGTTCGAGGACCAAAGTGATCACAGCATACTGCCTGACTGCGGGCGCGTCAGGGGTGTGCTCCATCAAAAATACGCGCTAGCGAGCATTAGAAAATTGCCGTGTACCCTATCCGAGCATCTTTTCCGCAGAGCGTCGAGCCCCATTAGCGAAGCGCAGGAGTCTGCGGAAAGCCGCCCTCACAAGCGTTCAGGATGCAGCGACTGTTCGATGCGCTACGTCTCCGGCTTGCCGCGTAGCGACTTGAGCTTGCCCCGCTGCTTCTTGCCTTCGAGGCGACGCCGCTTGGCCGCCTTGCTGGGCCGGGTGGCGCGACGCGCCTTGGGAATCACCAGTCCCTGCTGCAACAGCGATTTCAGCCTCGCCAGTGCCGCTGCGCGGTTGGCCTCCTGGGTGCGTTCCGACTGGGCCTTGATGATCACCACTCCGTCCTGGGTGATGCGATGATCATTGAGCGCCAAAAGGCGCTCCTTGACGTCGTCAGGCAACGACGATGCCTGAATATCGAAGCGCAGATGAATCGCCGAGGCGACCTTGTTGACGTTCTGGCCGCCGGCTCCCTGGGCACGAATCGCACTCATGGCGATCTCGCTATGAGGGACCGACAGACGTCGACTTAGTTGCATCTTGCCTCCCTCCTGGTGGCTTGTGATAAATAACGGTAGATGAACGGCGTTGGTGGCCAGTATCGCTGGTCGGTGCCGATGCCCGGTGCTGATACCCAGTGCTGATGCCCGTTGCCGATGCTCAATGTTGATGCTCAACGCCAGGCCGTCGGCGGCCCCATCCGGTGAGAGCGACACACTTCAAGGCCTGATCGGACCGACGCCGAGCCCCTTGAGCATGACACGACGAACGGCCTTGAGCAGCGGATAGCTGAGGCGTGCTCGCCGTCTCGACGACAGCCACCACAGCATCCCACGCGACAGCGGACCTCGACCTCGCCCGGCCACTGCCGCCATACGTACCGCCTGATCACCATGGTAGCGCTCGTCGCCGAGCTCCAGCACCATACCCTCGTCCAGGCGACAGCCCAGACGCTCCAGACGCCGGACCTCTTCGGGGTGATGGCGCGCATCAACAAGTTCCAGCCGTCCCTTGGACAGTCCGTAGCGCGACACGAAGCTCCGACACAATGGACACTGTCCATCGTAGATCAGCCTGGCGTCGGATTCGGTGCGGGATTCCTGGTCTGCAGATGCCACTCGTTCCTCCCGGCGTACCCCCGCCCTTAGACCATCTGGTTGGGCAAGGGTTTGACGCTGACACTGGCTCCCAGCGTATCATGCCCTATCCCTCAAGGACGATTCGGGCCCATGACAGCACCGCGCTGGTACCAACACGCCGTCTTTACTCTGCTGCCACGGCTCGCCTTCTTCATGTGGCGGGTGCTGACCCACTTTCTGCATAATCGGGGAATGCTGCTGGCGGGCGGGGTCGGCTTCAATATTCTGCTGTCCACCATTCCGCTGTTCGCACTGATGGTGGTGGCGATGGCTCAGGTCGTGGACGAGCAGCAGCTGCTCAATGTGATCGCCATGCAGGCACGCCACATCGCCCCTACCCACGCCGAGGTGATGCTGGAGTCGGTGCGCGCACTGCTGGACTCCCGCGACGCGATCGGCATCTACGGCATCCCTGTGCTGCTGATCTTCAGCTCCTTCGCCTTTCGCATGCTGGAAGACGCCCTGGCGCTGATCTTCAGAAAGCCCGACGTCAAGGACACCCGCAGCCTCTGGGTGTCCTTCCTGTTGCCCTACGCCTTCATGCTGGTGCTGAGTGCGGCGCTGCTGGCGCTGGCCATGGCGGTCAGCCTGGCCAGCACCCTCAATGGACTGTGGATGGCGCTATACGGCCGTGAGCTGCCCATGGCCTCGCTGTCGGAGCCGGCCCTCAACCTGACCAGCTTCGTCGGCGTCTTCCTGCTGTTCAGCGCCATCTACAAGGTCCTGCCGGTGGTACGCATTTCCCTGAGGCGCGCCTTGGCCGGGGGCTTTGCCGCCGCCCTGATGTGGGAAGGGGTCAGGATCGCCCTGGTCTACTACTTCGCCAACCTGTCACTGGTAAGCGCGGTCTACGGCCCCCTGGCGACCCTGATCGTGGTGCTTCTGAGCCTCGAGATCGGCGCCGTGATCCTGCTGCTGGGCGCCCAGGTCATCGCAGAGCTCGAGCACAACTGCCGCCTCGGCCTGCCCTGGCACCAGGACCCTCGCAAGCGCTCGCGGGTCGATGCCCTCAGCGGCGCTGCGGCTCCTTGCCCTGCAGGCGACGAATCAGCCCCATCAGGCCGCGACCGCTGATCATGCCCAGCAGGTAGATCACCACCACCAGCAGGGCCATCGGCATGGCAATGGTCCAGCCGAGCAGTTTCACCTGCACCATCTCGATGTTCTGCACCACCAGGATGGCGATCAGCGCCAGAATCACGACCTTTACCACCAACCAGAACTTTTCCATCGAAGACTCTCCTTGTGCCCGACACGGGCGTTGCGATGTCGCCACGCCGAGCTCGAAATTGTGTCAAATCGAGCGTCGGCCAGCGTGTGAAACATGGTCGCGGGGTGGCGGACTGTCAAGCTGGCCGGTCGAGGCACATCCTGCTCCCGCGTCGGTATCTCCACCGTCCTGCGCAGCCCACCAGCGAGGTCAGAAGGTGGACAGGCCGCTGGCCTCCATCAATCGATAGCGCCAGCCATCGAACCAGCCAGCCTCGTCCCGCGGCGCCCAGGCTCGGCTGGTTCGACGTCCGTCGCTCGAGTCCCAGCGCTGGTCGAACCAGGCGCCGATTTCGTCGATGGCGGCGACCCCTCGCCCTTTTAGCAAGACGCTGCTTTCAAGATTGAAGTCGTCGAGATTGCGTCGGGTCAGGTTGGCAGAGCCGAGAATCACGGCGTCCGCCAGCTCGTCCTTCGCCGAGCCCCTTCTCACCAACACCACCTTGCTGTGGCACTGCTCACCGTCGGTGACACACCAGCGCACCTGAACGCCCGCGTCCAACAGCTCTTCGGCCACCGGCTGATTGGGCAGGCCTCCCTTTTCGAAACCGAAGGCCTCACGATTCGGGTCAAGCAGCACCCGAACCGCCACCCCTCGCCCGCTGGCCTCCTTCAGCGCCTGGACCACCCCGCGGTGGGCGACGTAGAAAGCGGCGACATCCAGCCGATCGCCGGCGACGGTGTCATCGACCTGAGCAAGCACGGCGTCACGGATGGCGGCTTCGGTCAGCAGTTGCGCCATCGCGCCATCCGATGTTTCGGCCTCGGGCGCTGGCGGCTGCGATACCTCGACGCCGGACCAGGACGCCACCTCGGCCTCGGAGGCGATGACGTCATGGGCCACGGGGCCGTCGATCCTCAGCGCCACGTTGGAGTGCAGGCTACTGCCGTCGTGGGGATTGGCCGAGGTGATCAGTGTCGACCACCCTTCGGCGTGATCCACCGTCAGCGTCTTGCGATGATTGGCGCGAAAATTGAGCAGCGCCAGGTAGCTTCTCAGGGTCACCGGCTCGCCACCGAAGGCATTGGGCAGCCAGCCGCCGTCCGGATCGTTGCCAAGCCGATCCAGTCCCAGATGCCAAAGGCCTGACCACAGCGGGTTGGAGGCGCGCAGGCGATCGAGACGGGTGATGGCAAGCTCGACCCCCGCCGCCTCGAGGCGCTGATAGAGTGGCACCCGCTGGCCTCCATAGAGAGTATTCAGGGGGTCGGTGATCACCACCACTCGCGGCGACGGCTGGCGTTGGCGGGCGGCGATCAGCGCATCGGCAAGGCGTTCGGCCAAGGGCAGAAAGTCGCCCCCGCCGCTGCCTTCGAGGCGATTGAACAGGAACATGTCGACGACGATCAGCCGGCGGGCACCCTCGATCATGGTGACCGCTTCGTCAAAGATGTGCTGATCAAGATGACGGCGGCCACCCTCGTCATACCAGGTTCGATCGGCGAGAAATTCGACCTCGCCCACTGGCCGCTCGGGCCAGGCCTTGCCGACGTTTTCCGGTAGTGGCTTGATACTCTGCCACAGCCCCATCCCCGCCCAGGCGACCAGCAGTACTGCCCCGCTCCATTTGATCGTGCGTCCCAGCCTGGCCATAGCGTCCTCTTGGCGAATTCATCCGTGGCGCACGAGCATAGCCCAAAACGTTTCACCCACACACGTACCCGTCTCCGCCGTCGCAGGCGGGACGATGCAGCAGCCTCAAACGCTCGCGCCCGGCACAGGGCCGGGCGCGAGAGACCATCGACGGTCAGTGGGAGATCGCTCAGCTCAGCGCCAGCACCCCACCGCAGACCGCGATGGCGGCGCCGAGGGCACGCACCAGGCGCTGTTCACGGCTGGCCAGCCAGCCACCCAGCACCCGCGCCAGCATGGTGATGGCAAGCGTCGAGGCCGAAAAGCCCACCACGTAGGCGACGAGTGAGGCGGCTGCGGGCATCTCGGCGCCGTGGGCGATGCCATGCATCGTCATCAGGGCGATCACCAGGCCTCCGCCAAGCGCTGCCGGCAGACGCATCAGCGCCGCCACCATGACCCCGGCGATCAGCACCGACAGGGCAATTCCCCCTTCCACACCGGGCAAGGCGCCGGCGGGAAGCGCGCCGGACAGCGCCAGACCAGCCCCGGCCAGCATGCCAGCCAGTGCCATCAGCGGGGTAAAGCGTCGCATGGCTGCCCCCTGCCCCAGACTCCACAGGCCAATAGCCGCCATCGCCAGCAGGTGATCGAGCCCCAACCAGGGATGCATCAGGCCGGCGGCAAGGCCGCCATGCTCGACGCCGTGGCCGGGGTGCGCCAGCGCCAGCGGTGCGACAAGGCCAGCGGCCATGGCGCCGGCGATCGCCAGGGAACGGGAAGAAACACGAGAACGCTGTGTCATGACAGACTCCTTGTTGACTGAGAACGCAACGCTTCGGCTGCGTGGTAACGGGCGATTCAGGCTTCCACTGCCTCGGCTCGCCGGTCGGGCAACATGCCCCGCTCGAGAATGAAACCGATGATGGTGTCGAGACCGACGCCGTCATACAGATTGGTGAAGACGAAAGGACGTTCGCCACGCATCTTGCGCGAGTCACGGTCCATCACCTCCAGCGAAGCATGCACCTGCTCGGCAATGTCGATCTTGTTGATGATCAACAGATCCGACTTGGTGATGCCCGGCCCGCCCTTGCGCGGGATCTTGTCACCCGCGGAGACGTCGATGACGTAGAGCGTCAGGTCCGACAGCTCAGGACTGAAGGTGGCCGACAGGTTGTCGCCGCCGGACTCCACCAGCACCAGTTCGAGCCCAGGATGGCGGCGGTGCAGCTCGTCGATGGCCGCCAGGTTCATCGAGGCGTCCTCGCGGATCGCGGTGTGCGGACAGCCGCCGGTTTCGACGCCGAGGATGCGATCCGGCGACAGCGCCTCGTTGCGGGTCAGGAAGTCGGCGTCTTCCTTGGTGTAGATGTCGTTGGTCACCACGGCGATATCGTAGTGATCACGCAGGGCCCGACACAGCTGCTTGAGCAGCGCCGTCTTGCCCGAGCCCACCGGGCCGCCCACGCCGACGCGCAGGCACTGGGAGGGAGTGGTTGAAGTGGTCATGGTGTTCTCCTGCCTGTCATGTAAGGCCATTCCCCGACGTGTCGAAGACCGGAGAATGGCGCCGTCGATACCCCGGTATCGATGGCATCGTTGTCACTCGCTCAGCTGCGAAACAGCCGCGAGTACTGGGTTTCGTGCAGGCCGCTGGCCAGGGCGAGCCCCGGCAGCGCCGGCCCCATGTCGTCATCGTCGATGATCAGGGCACGCCCCACCGCCTCGACCAGCGCCGGACGCAGCCGCTCGACCAGTCGCTGGGCCGCGGTATGCCCGAGCGGCAGCGCCTTGCAGGCTGCCGCCAGCTGGTTCTCGAGCCAGGCCCAGGCAAAGCCCAGCATGGCCTGGCGCGGCGGCAACCCGCGGGCTACCGCCAGGGCGCTGAAGGCGGTCACATAGCCAGGCTCGTCAGGCAACCCGGCTTCGGGCGCCAGCCCCAGGCTGCGCATCAGGCGCACCAGCGACGCGCCCAGCTGGCGATCCTCCTCGCGCAGCTCTCGGGTCTCGCGTACCGCCCCCAGCCAGCAGTCCCAATGCGCCACCCTATCCTCGTCGCCCTGCTGCCAGGCCTCGACGAGTCGCGCCAGGGCAGGCAGTTCCGCCACCGCCAGGCCATCCTCCAGCACGCCCTCGAGCCAGTCGCCAAGACTCTTTTCATCGTGAACCCAGCCCAGTTCGAAGGCGCTCTCGAGCCCCTGGGACCAGGCGAAGGCGCCGATCGGCAACGCCGGGCTGACCAGCTGCAGCAGCCCCAGCAGGGCCAGATCATCGTGCGCCTGTGACGCAGACTCGATCCCGGCCATCAGGTGATCCCCTGAGCGTGGCTGTGTGAGGAGCCATGTGAGGAGCCATGTGAAGAGCCATGTGGCGAGCCGTGTGAATGGTCATGCCCGTGCGAATGCCCGTGCCCATGGTCATGGTCATGAGAATCGCTGTGCGAATGACCATGCGAATGCCCACCCATGGTGTAGGCGCCCGGCTCGGGATCAAACGGCGCCTGGTGGTGCTCGAGCCGCGCACCAAGCCGCTCGGCCAGCTCTTCCAGCACATGGTCCGGCGCAAAGCGCACGTAGCAGCAGGCGTCACCCTGGTACTCGCCCTCGCCGATACCGAGGGTCACGTGGCGGTTGCCCAGGTGGTAGCACAACCGAGCCAACGCAAGGCCGGCGTCCGGCCCCGGCGCTACCCAGGCGGTAACCACCGGTTCCGGCGCAGCGATGACCCGGACGCGGCTGCCGTCCTCGGCCTGAAGACCGTCGCCGTGGCGCAGCACCGGACCGCGTTCGAGAAACAGACCCGCCGCACGCCCGCTGTCCAGGGTCACCCGCAGGCGCCCCTTGATGCGATCGTCGTAGCTCAGGGTCAGGGTGTCCTGGACGCCGTCTTGCCCATCGCCGACGGGCAACGGCCCGAGCCGGCGGGTCAGCGACAATAGCGAACTCATGGATGACTCCTTGGTACTGTCAGCGGCACTGTCGAAAACCGTCATCATCGCTGACTCAAAAAAGGTGATAGCGCTGGGCCAACGGCAGCACGTCCAGCGGTTCACAGGTCAGAAGCTCGCCATCGCAGGTGACCTCGTAGGTCTGGGCGTCGACCTTGAGATCCGGGCAACGGTCATTGAGCTTCATGTCGCCCTTGCGCACCGCACGCACATCCCGGCAAGCCACCAGGCGGCTTTGAAGCCCCAGCCGATCCTTGAGCCCCGCATCCAGCGCGGCCTGAGAGACAAAGCTCACCCGGGTCGCCGCGGCGGCCTGGCCCAGCGCCCCGAACATCGGACGGTAGTGCACCGGCTGGGGTGTCGGGATAGAGGCATTGGGGTCGCCCATGGGGGCCATGGCGATCATTCCCCCCTTGAGCACCAGCGCCGGCTTGACGCCGAAGAAGGCCGGATCCCACAGCACCAGGTCAGCAAGCTTGCCCACCTCGACAGAACCGATCTCATCGGCCAGGCCGTGGGTGATGGCGGGGTTGATGGTGTACTTGGCCACATAGCGGCGGGCACGCAGGTTGTCGGCGCCACGTTCTTGATCTTCCGGCAGTAAACCACGCTGCACCTTCATCTTGTGAGCGGTCTGCCAGGTCCTGCACACCACCTCACCGACGCGTCCCATGGCCTGCGAATCCGAGGCGATCATCGAGATGACGCCGAGGTCATGCAGGATGTCCTCGGCGGCGATGGTCTCGCGGCGAATGCGCGAATCGGCGAAAGCCACGTCCTCGGGAATGTTGGGGTCGAGGTGATGACATACCATCAGCATGTCCAGGTGCTCGTCGACGGTGTTGACCGTGTAGGGCCGGGTCGGGTTGGTCGACGACGGCAGCACATAGTCCTTCGAGCAGGCGGTGATGATGTCCGGTGCGTGGCCGCCCCCGGCGCCCTCGGTATGGTAGGTATGGATGCCGCGCTGCTTGAACGCCGCCAGGGTGTCCTCGACGAAACCGGACTCGTTGAGGGTGTCGGTGTGGATCGCGATCTGAACGTCGTAGCGCTCGGCCACGCTCAGGCAGGTATCGATGGAGGCCGGGGTGGTACCCCAGTCCTCGTGCAGCTTGAGCCCCATGGCGCCCGCTTCGATCTGGGCCTCCAGCGCCTCAGGCAGGCTGGCGTTGCCCTTGCCGAGCAGACCGATGTTCATCGGCAGGCTGTCGCAGGCCTTGAGCATCTGATGGATGTGCCAGGCCCCCGGCGTGCAGGTGGTGGCGTTCGATCCGGTGGCAGGCCCGGTACCGCCCCCCAGCATGGTGGTGATGCCGCTGGCCAGGGCCTCGTCCACCAGCTGCGGACAGATGAAGTGCACGTGGGCGTCGATGGCGCCGGCGGTGAGGATCTTGCCCTCGCCGGCAATGACCTCGGTGCCGGGTCCGATCACGATGGTGACGTCCGGCTGGGTGTCTGGATTGCCGGCCTTGCCGATGGCGGCGATGCGCCCCGCCTGGAGGCCCACGTCGGCCTTGACGATGCCCCACCAGTCAAGGATCAGGGCATTGGTGATGACGGTGTCCATCACCGTCTGGTCGAGACGCTGGCTCTGCCCCATACCGTCACGAATGACCTTGCCACCACCGAACTTGACCTCGTCGCCGTAGTGGGTGGCGTCCTTCTCTACCTCGATCCACAGCTCGGTGTCTCCCAGGCGCACCCGGTCGCCGACGGTGGGGCCATAGATGTCGGCATAAGCCTGACGACTGATCTTCATCGGGCGTCCTCCTGACCGCTGTCGCCGCTGTGCGCGCCCGCATCGTCCAGCGCGCCCATGACTTCACCGCGAAAGCCGTAGATGTGACGACGTCCGGCGAAGCTCACCAGGGTGACCTCACGGCTCTGCCCCGGCTCGAAGCGCACCGCGCTGCCGGCGGCCACGTCCAGACGAAAGCCCCGCGCCCTGTCGCGATCGAACGCCAGTGCCGGGTTGGTCTCGGCGAAGTGATAGTGGGATCCGACCTGAATCGGTCGATCTCCGCGATTGGCCACCTCCAGCGTGACCCTGTCGCGACCCTCGCACAGGGCGATGTCACCGTCCTTCAGTTGGTATTCTCCGGGGATCATCCCGCGCCCTCCCTATTGGTATCAGCCTATGAGCCTGTCGCGTCGCCCCCGGATCAAGCCGGGGCCTGGCAACCTCACGAGATCGGGTTGTGCACCGTCACCAGCTTGGTGCCGTCGGGAAAGGTGGCCTCGACCTGCACCTCGTCGACCATTTCCGCCACCCCTTCCATTACCTCGTCACGCCCCAGTATCTGGCGCCCTCGGCTCATCATCTCGGCCACACTCAGGCCTTCCCGGGCACCCTCCATGATCTCGCAGCTGATCAAGGCCACCGCCTCGGGATAGTTCAGCTTGAGCCCCTTGGCGCGTCGCCGCTCGGCCACCAGGCCAGCGGTAAACAGCAGAAGCTTGTCCTTGTCACGCGGTGTCAGCTCCATCCTTTCATCCTCGATGTTGGTCAGGGTGGCCAGGGGTCGCCTGTCCCGCCCGGCATGACATTCAGGTAAACCAGATGCGCGGCACACAGGCCTCGCGATCCATCAGCATCGGACGCAGCAACGTCCAAGCCGCCTCGCACAGCGACCAGGCCTCGCGCCGCGAGTGACCGAGGTAGCGCAGCAGCAGGACGCCATCACGTACGGTGACGGCCCAGCGCTCGGCTTCACCAGCGCCGGGACTGCCGGCAAGGTCATTCCCTCCCTGCCCCAACCCTTGGCGCAGACGTTCGATCGCCGCGGACTCGTCTTCGAGCCCGACCGCCCACAGGGTTGCCTGAACGCTGCACCCTCGCTGCCCCCAGGCGCCGTGAAAACGACGATGGTCAGGGTCGAGGGGCTGGCGCTCGATCCACAGTGGTCGTCCGTCCCGGGATAACCGGAAGCGCTGTTCGAGGTGGCCGCTGGCAAACGGCAGGTCACTGGCCGGCCGGCCCAGCGCCAGCACCTCCCAGCCCAGGCAGCGGGCGCTGCCGGAAAGCTCGATCTCGGTGGCCTGCACCCCTCGCGAGCCGTCGAAGGCGATGGTTTCCTGGGGCAACCACTCGAGCAGCCCGCCCTCCTCGACCACCAGACGAGTGCGCTGGGACCAGGCCACGGCGTTGCGGTCGGCCCGATACAGCTTGTTGGCCGCCGGTGTGGTCAGCAGCGCCCGCGCCCCCGCGCCCACCCGCGCCTGGATATCCAGGATATCGCCGCTGACCAGGCCCCCCGGGGGATGCAGCAGATAGACGTGGCAGGTGCCGTCGCGGCCTTCGGGATAGAAGGGACGCTGCACCCGCAGGGGACCGCGATGATCCACTCGATAGAGGCGAGTGGCCTGGCCATCATGGCGAAAGCCGAGATCGAGGCTGGCCTCCCAGCGCCGTCCCGCGTCGAAGCGATGGCCGTGCCGATCGGTCAAATCCTGTGTTGTCTGCGCGCTCATGGCTCTCCCGGGCGGTCCGTCGAGTCGGCGTGGCAAGCGAAAGTAAAAAAGGCCACCACCATTGCCCAATCAAGGTGCAAGCCCCGTACCAGCTTCTCAAATCTCTATTTTTCTACTTATTTTTCAATTTCTTATAAAACAGCCAAGGGTTGCACCAGAGAAAAGCACGCCTTTGGTCGCGCACAACAAAAGTGCGCAACCTTACGATTGCGCACCATTGATGTGCAGCGATTCATCCTGATTGACGCGCTACCGCTCAGACGGTCAGGTAGCGCTTCACCACGGCGTCGTCGAGCTCACCGATATCACCGACGGCGACTCTCCGCCCGCGATCGAGGATGGCGAAGTGGTCGGCGAAGCGACGGGCAAAGGGCAGTTTCTGCTCCACCAGCAGCACGGTCAGCCCATCATCGGCGATCAACCGACGGATGACTTCGCCGATCTGGGCGACGATATTGGGCTGGATGCCCTCCCCCGGCTCGTCGAGGATCAACAGCTTCGGCTCGATCACCAGGGCGCGCCCGATCGCCAGCTGCTGCTGCTGACCGCCGGACAAATCGCCGCCCCGCCGGTGACGCATCTCCTTGAGCACCGGGAACAGCTCATAGATGCGTTCAGGCACCTGGCGCAGGCCATCACCACGGGCGGCAAGGCCAGTGCGCAGATTCTCCTCCACCGTCATCAGCGGAAAAATCTGGCGTCCCTGGGGCACATAGCCCACGCCCAGGCGTGAGCGATCCTCGAGGCGACGCTTCTCCAGCGCGACACCGTCGGCGTAGTGAAGCTCACCGCCGGTGATCGGCACCTCGCCCATGATCGCCTTCATCAGGGTGGTCTTGCCGACGCCATTGCGACCCAGCACGCAGGTACAGGCCGCCCTGGGCACGTCGAGATCGAGATCCCACAGGGTGTGGCTCTCGCCATAGAACTGATTGAGCCCGCGAATGCTCAGCATCGATCCACCTCCTTGCCCATCTCCTGCACCCACCGGCCGCAGACCTTCGCCCACAGCGTGGCCAGCCTGCCGCGGGATGCGCTGTCCGCCCAGTACAGCGCTCTTACCGAAGGCTGTTGAGGTACTCGCTCCAGTCCGATCATGCCGCCTCCTCGTCGCCACCCAGGTAGACCTCGATCACCCTGGGGTCGCTTGCCACCTTGTCCATACTGCCCTCGGCCAGCACCGAGCCCTGATGCAGCACCGTTACAGTGCGGGCGATCGAACGCACAAAGCCCATGTCGTGCTCCACCACCACCACCGAGTGCTTGCCGGCGAGGCTCAATAACAGCTCTGCGGTACGCTCCATCTCCTGCTCGGTCATCCCCGCCACCGGCTCGTCGACCAGCAACAGTCGAGGGCGCTGCATCAACAGCATGCCGATCTCGAGCCACTGCTTCTGTCCGTGGGACAGGATGCCCGCCTGGCGGCGACTGAGCGACGCCAGGCCCACCGTCTCGAGCACCTCCTCGATTCGCGCCAGCACCTCCCCGGTCATGCGCGCCTTGAGCGTCGGCCACAGACTCTTGTCCATGGCCATCGCCAGCTCGAGGTTCTCGAACACCGTCAGCGCCTCGAACACCGTGGGCTTCTGGAACTTGCGCCCGATGCCGAGCCGGGCGATCTCCGGCTCGTTCTTGGTCAACAGGTTGTGGCGGCTGCCGAACCACACGCTACCCTGATCCGGGCGCGTCTTGCCGGTGATGATGTCCATCATGGTGGTCTTGCCGGCACCGTTGGGGCCGATGATGCAGCGCAGTTCGCCGTCGTCGATGGTCAGGTTGAGATCATTGATGGCCTTGAAGCCGTCGAAGCTCACCGACACGTCCTCGAGATAGAGAATCGGGCCGTGGCGCACGTCGACCGGCGATTGTTCCGGGACCAGGAAGTCGAAGACCCGATCGCGATCGGCCAGGCTCTGAAGAAAGCTCATGGGGTGGCCTCCCTGGGGGTTGCATCCAGCGTGTCGGTTGGCGTGTCGGTTGGCGTGTCACTGTCATCGTCGCTGCCTTGCTGGCGAGAGCGTGACAAAAGCCCGGCGATGCCCTGGGGCAGCAGCACCGTCACCAGCACGAACAGCGCACCGAGCGCGAACAGCCAGGCCTCCGGCATCACCCCGGTGAACACGCTCTTGGCGTAGTTCACCGCCAGCGCACCGATCACCGCGCCATAGAGGGTGGCACGGCCACCCAGGGCCACCCACACCACCACCTCGATGGAGAACAGTGGCGAGAACTCGCTGGGGTTGATGATGCCCACCTGGGGCACATAGAGCGCGCCGGCGACCCCAGCCAGCATGGCCGAGACGACGAACACGAAGAGCTGATAGCGCTCCACCCGGTAGCCGAGAAAGCGGGTGCGGGACTCGGCGTCGCGCACCGCCACGCAGACCCGCCCAAGCTTGCTGACCACGATGGCTCGACACAGCAGGAAACCCAGCGCCAGCGCTACGCCGGATGCGATAAACAGCCCCAGTCGTGTGGCGTCGGCGGACAGGTCGAAGCCCAGCAGTTCCTTGAAGTCGGTCAGGCCGTTGTTGCCGCCAAAGCCCATCTCGTTGCGGAAGAACGCCAGCATCAGCGCAAAGGTCAGCGCCTGGGTGATGATCGACAGGTAGACCCCGGTGACCCGCGAACGGAACGCCAGGAAGCCGAACACCAGCGCCAGCAGGCCCGGCGCCAGCAGCACCATCGCAAAGGCAAAACCGGCCATGTCGAAGCCAAGCCAGTACCAGGGCAGGCTGTCCCAGTCGAGGAACACCATGAAGTCCGGCAGCAGCGGATCGCCGTAGACACCGCGGTCACCGATCTGGCGCATCAGGTACATGCCCATGGCGTAGCCGCCGAGGGCGAAGAAGGCGCCATGGCCCAGGCTGAGAATCCCCAGGTAACCCCAGACAAGATCCACCGCCACCGCCAGCAGCGCGTAGCACAGGTACTTGCCCAGCAAGGTAACGGTATAAGTGGAGACGTGCAGCGGGTGTTCCGGCGCCAGCAGCAGATTTGCCGCCACCACCAGCGCCATGGTGGCACCGAGCACCGCCAGGAAGATCAGAGTCGACCGCTCGCCGAACGGGCGAGCCAGCCATAGTCGGGATGATGGCATCGCTCAGCCCTCCGCCGCGCGGCCCTTCTGGGGAAAGAGTCCCCTCGGGCGCTTTTGAATGAACAGAATGATGAACACCAGCACCAGGATCTTGGCCAGTACCGCCCCGGCCCAGGGCTCCAGCACCTGATTGATCACCCCCAGCGAGAGCCCCGCCACCAGGGTGCCCCACAGATTGCCTACCCCGCCGAACACCACCACCATGAAGGAGTCGATGATGTAGTTCTGGCCGAGGTTGGGACCGACGTTGGTGAGCTGTGACAGCGCCACCCCCGCTAGGCCAGCCACCCCCGACCCCAGCGCGAAGGTCAGGATGTCGACGCGGGTCGCGCGAATGCCCATGGAGCGTGCCATGGCACGGTTCTGGGTTACCGCCCGTACCTCCAGTCCCAGCCGGGTGCGGCGCATCACCAGCATCAGGGCGGCAAACACCAGGATGGCGAAGCCGAGCACATAGAGGCGATTGAGGGTCAGCGACAGCGCCTCGTTGATCACCAGCGAGCCGCTCATCCACTCGGGCGTCACCACGGTACGGTTGAGCGGTGAGATCAGGGTGCGCACCAGCTGCTGCAGGATCAGGCTGACGCCGAAGGTCGCCAGCAGGGTTTCCAGCGGACGCCCCTTGAGGAACTGGATGACGCCTCGCTCGATGGCCACGCCCACCAGCGCCGCCACCAGAAAGCCCGCCGGAATCGCCAGCAGCAGCGCAAGCCCCGGCTGCCCCGGCAACAGCTGCTGCATCGCCCAGGTGGTGTAGGCCCCCAGCATGATCAGCTCGCCGTGGGCCATGTTGATCACCCCCATGACGCCGAAGGTGATAGCCAGGCCGATCGCCGCCAGTACCAGCACCGAGCCCAGCGACAGGCCGAAGTAGAGCGTCTCGGCGGCACGGTTGAGCTTGAGCGCCTGCTCGCTTTCGGCAAGCGCGGCCTGGGCAGCTTCCGCCAGCGCCACGTCGTCGCTGCGGCTGGCCTGCATCAGCGCGGCCCTGGCCTGGCCATTGAGGCTGCCGGACAGCGCCTCGACCGCCGCGACGTCCCCCTGTTCGACCCGTGCGATGGCGATGGCCTGCTCCAGGGTCGCGGCCACCTCGGGGTCGCTCTCGGCGGCGGCCAGCTCGCTCAGCGACTCGACGGCCTCGGCCTCGACCTCGCCCAGCAGATCCCGCGCCGCCGCCAGCCGCTGGGCAGGGTCGTCGACACGCAGGTCGATCAGCGCCAGGGTGCTGTCCAGATAGCCCCTGAGACTGTTGTTGATGGAGACGCGGTCGAGCTCGCGGCGCGATATTTCGCCCGCCGGCTCCAGCGTCAGGGCGTCGGCCACGGGCCAGTTGCGACCGCGATTTTCCAGTACCACGACGATAGCGCCGCTGTCCTTGACGCGGGCGAGCTTGCCTTCGGCAAAGCTCTCGAGCCAGCGCCGGGCGCGCTCGTCACCGCTCTCGGCGATGGCGTCGATGGCCGCTTCCTTGTCGCGGAAGCTGGACTCGGCCAGCGCCGACAACAGCGCTGGCCCCTGGTCGGAAGAAGCGGCCTTAGAAGCGCCGGCGTCCTGAGCCCAAGCCTGGCCCAGCCCCAGGGCGACGAGGCAAAGCAGCACCAGCGCGCTCAGCCAGTGACGACCTGCAATTAAATTCATGGTGAGGTCCCTTGAGACACCCGGGTGCCGACGGCACCACGGGCAGGGTTGGCGTGATCCGGGCCGGTGCGCCGTGCGCACCGGCCCCTTGTCGTTATGTTCTATTCGCTGGAGGCGACGTCTGAGCCACCACCGCAGCTACCCTGCACCACGTTGTAGTTGCCGCACTCAAGCGGAGCACGCCAGTCGCTGATCAGATCGCGGGAGCCTTCCAGATAGTCGGACCAGGCGTCGCCGGCCACGGTGGACGGGGTCTGCCACACCACCGAGAACTGGCCGTTGTCCTGGATCTCGCCGATCAGCACCGGCTTGGTGATGTGGTGGTTGGGCATCATGGTGGCGTAGCCACCGGTGAGATTGGGCACCGACACACCGATGATCGCTTCCTTGACCGCATCTACATCGGTGGTCTCAGCCTTGCGCACCGCCTCGGCCCACATGTTGAAGCCGATATAGTGGGCTTCCATGGGGTCGTTGGTGACGGCGTTGTCGTCGCCGGTGTAGTCGTACCAAGCGTCGATGAAGTCGTAGTTGACGTCTTCATCCACGCTCATGAAGTAGTTCCAGGCCGCCAGGTGGCCGACCAGCGGCGCGGTGTCGAGACCGGACAGCTCCTGCTCGCCCACCGAGAAGGCCACCACCGGGATGTCCGAGGCCTCGACGCCCTGGTTGGCCAGCTCCCGGTAGAAGGGCACGTTGGCGTCGCCATTGATGGTGGAGACCACCGCCGTCTTCTTGCCGGCACCACCGAACTGCTTGATCTCGGAGACGATGTTCTGCCAGTCGGAGTGACCGAAGGGGGTGTAGTTGACCATGATGTCCTCGTCGGCCACGCCCTGTGATTTCAGGTAGGCTTCGAGGATCTTGTTGGTCGTGCGCGGATAGACATAGTCGGTACCGGCCAGCACCCAGCGCTCAACACCGACCTCGTTCATCAGGTAGTCCACCGCAGGAATCGCCTGCTGGTTGGGCGCAGCGCCGGTGTAGAAGACGTTTTCGGAGGATTCCTCGCCTTCGTACTGCACCGGATAGAACAGCAGACCGTTGAGCTCCTCGACCACCGGCAGCACCGACTTGCGCGACACCGAGGTCCAGTTGCCGAAGATCACGTCGACCTCTTCCTGCGCCAGCAGCTCGCGGGCCTTCTCGGCAAACAGCGGCCAGTTGGAAGCCGGGTCCACCACCACCGGCTCGAGCTCGCGGCCGAGCAGGCCACCCGCTTCGTTCTGCTGCTCGATCAGCATCAGCATGGTGTCTTTCAGGGTCGATTCGCTGATCGCCATGGTGCCGGACAGGGAATGCAGGATACCGACCTTGATCGGGTCCTCCTGGGCCAGCGCCGGTGCGGCGATGGCCAGCGACAGCGTGGACACGGCCAGGCTGGCCAGCGCCTTTTTAGAAAGCGCCTTGGAACGGTGGGCACAAACCTGCGTAGAAGACATCGAAGCGGTGGGCATGGGAAACCTCCAGGGGTTGCCTTGTCGTTGTGATGGACCATCGTCGAGAGGGAGCCAAACGGTTCAGGTAAAACCGCTGTATCGCTCAGGCCTGACGTCTTGCGACGTCGACCTCCATCACCACTTCAAGCAAGTCCCATGCCAGCCATATAAAACATTTATAAATTCCGACATTACGTCGGCCAGGACGGGGGCTTACCCACCCCGCCTTGCGCCACAGGAGAGCATCTCGCGCCACAGGAGCGCACCATTGCACCATGCATGGTGCACTTCGCTCCCCCGCCCCCTACTTCTGCACCACCACAGCGCCAAGCACCGGTGCACCCCGCAACGGCCGGCACCAGAAAGAGGCGCTCCTTATCGAGGCGCCTCACTTGCAGGGCTCAGCATGACGGCAGCGGCGAGTACAAGTGTTCCGAGCGCAGCCACCTTTCATAGACACACGGGGGGTGTCTGTTCGGAAGGCAAATGGGAGTCGATATGAAAACATCACCGAGACAAGGCACGTAGCCATGCGTCCACATTCATCCGTTCGTGGAAGACTTCGACAAGTTCGAGTGTCTCGTCCGTCTCGCGCAGGATCAGATAGTGTCGACCTTCACGGAAGTAGCGAAGGTGAGATTCATGGCCAGCAGTGCTCGATAGTGTCGAGCATGGCCTGGGATGGGGCGGATGTCCCGCCGCCAGGGATTCAAGGCGGTGAACAAGTTGTGCCGTATACCGCTCGGCTCTCGCCTCGCCGAATTCCGATAGGGTCCAACGAAGAATATCTTTCAGGCTTGCAAGTGCCGCCGGCGCATAAATCAATCACGTCAAGAAGCATCGCCAGTTCGAGCAGCCTCGAGAACACTACCCAGAACTTTTCGTGGATCACCGGTTACACCTTCTCCACGATCAAGCTGCTCAAGCGCGACACCTATTCGAGAGCCGATGAGCGCAATCTCACGACGTTCCTTGAGTGCACGCAACCCCGCTCGTAGCACTTCGCTGGCATTGGCGTAATCCCCAGAGGCCACCAGTTCGTCGATAAAACCATCTAGTTCAGGCGTGAGCGCCACGTTTCGAGCATGATTGGCCGGCATACGCCCTCCTATTGACCAGAATACATCTGGTGCAAGATTGGCCAGGGGTGGCCAGATTAGCCACCCCTGGAACCCGACCAGGACCGTCTGCGCGACCGACGTCTCTCGCAACACTTGGCGCGCACTACCTTGAAGACATCGAACCTGAACCGGACTGGGTGTCCCGCCATGTGCCCCCTTGGGACCCGACACAGGGCCAAGCACCAGACCGTTTCATCGACAAGGCTTAGCCCTCGAGCTGTCGCAGCACCTGTTCGGTAAAGGCGCTGCAGCCGGTATCGCCGCCGAATTCCCGGGGCCGATACCGGCCATCGGACAGTACGCCGTCCACCGCTTGACGCAACCGACCGGCGGCGTCAGACAAACGATCGTCGGCGTGCTCCACCGCCAGCCATTCGAGCATCATGGCCCCGGACAACAGGGTGGCGATGGGGTTGGCGGCGTCCTGCCCGGCGATATCCGGGGCGCTGCCGTGGGCCCCCTGGAACAGACCGTGGCGATCGCCCAGTTCGGCAGACGGCGACACCCCCATCCCGCCGACGGTGGCCGCCCCCAGGTCCGAGATGATGTCACCGAACAGATTCTCGGCAACGATCACGTCATAGAAGTCCGGGCGCTTGACCAAGTGCACCGTCATGGCGTCAACGTAGGCATAGTCGAGTTCGACGTCGTTGAACTCGGCGCCTACCTCGTCGCATACCCGACGGAAGAAGGCGTAGCTTCTGAGGATGTTGGCCTTGTCGCAGACGGTGAGCCGCCGCTTGCCGTCCTTCGGTGCGCCCTGACGTCGCCGTGACAGCTCTAGGGCGAAGCGCGCGACTCGCTCGGTGCCCTTGCGGGTGATCACCAGGCTGTCGCTGGCCATCTCGTCTCGCAGCACCACCCCGGCGCCGCGGCTGGCGTAGAGGCCTTCGGTGTTCTCGCGCACGATGACATAGTCGATGGTACCGGGCTGATGGTGTCTCAGCGGCGACTCGACCCCGGGCAGCAGGCGGATCGGACGCACGTTAGCGTAAAGGTCCAGTCCGAAGCGCAGCTTGAGGTGCAGGTCGTTGCCCACCTCGGTACCGTCGTCGTAGGTCACCCCCGGCAGCCCGGCGGCTCCATGCAGGATGGCGTGACTGGCCCGACAGGCGTCCAGCGTCGACTGGGGCAGCACCTCGCCGGTCTTGTCATAGTGCCCCGCTCCACCGTCGAGCCAGTCGAAACGCAGCACGTCGCTACCCAGCAGCGCTTGCAGTACCTGCACCGTGGCGCCCGCCACCTCCGGGCCAATACCGTCACCAGCGATAGTGGCAATTCGATAACTCACAGAGATTCCCTCGTCTTGTTGTTGTCCATTGATGGTGGCCTCGCAGTATCGTGGTGCAGCGATGTTCTATCCATGGGACCTTATGGTCGATGGCGATGGCTACGTCAGAGATCACGCCGCATGATCAGATCCCTGTCCACCACATCGCCCATCTGAAAACTGTGGGTGCCTACCTCGACAAAGCCCCGGGAGCGATAGAAGGCGATGGCGGGATGATTGTTTTCCCACACGCCCAGCCAGACGAAGGCCCTGGCCTGTTCTCGCGCCTCGGTGATGGCCTTGTCGTACAGCATCTTGCCAAGCCCTCGGCCCTGGGCCTCGGCCAGCAGATAGATGCGCTCGATCTCGAGACCATTGTGCTCGCTCAGATCGGTCTGGGCCTCACCCCAGTTGAGCTTGAGATAGCCGACCGCTACGGGCCCCTTGGCAACGCCCTCGCGCTCCTTTCCCGCTTCACCCGTCTCGCGGTGGCCGGCCTCTTCCAGCAGCCAGAATCGCGACTGCGGGCAGGCCAGCTCGCGCTGAACCCGCCCAAGGTCAAAGGCATCATTCAGATAGCGCTCCATGGTCGCCTTGGAGTAAAAGTCGACAAAGGTCTGGTAAAAGGTGCGGCGCCCCAGGGCGGCCAGCGTTTCGGCGTCCTCCAGCGTTGCCTGTCTCAGGCAGTCATTCATCTCGCGTCCTTGCTCCATCGTTGTTGCCCCATCGTTGCTGCCCCAGCAGGTGGAATCATCGCTGCTGATCGCCACACAGCACGGCAGCGTCACAAGCCGAACGCCCATCCCCTCGAAGGCCTTCGCGGATGCCCTCGCGTTCTTCCTGAGGCTTGTGCTGACTCGCCTTATGTTTGCCCACCAGGCGCGTCACCTCGAGCTCCACCCCCACAATGCCACGACGCATCCCCTCCAGGTAGTCTTCGGGGGCGTCGTCCACCGCCCAGGGCGCTTCCCGGCCCGCCTCGAAGCGATCGACCAGCGACGTCAGGTGCGAGGTGAGCCAATCGCTTTCACGCTGGAAGGCGAGCCGGCCATGGGCATGCACTACCTGGTAGTTCCAGGTCGGCACCACGCGACCATGGCGGCGCTTGTCGGGATACCAGCCAGGCGAAATATAGGCGTCGGGGCCATGAAAGATCGCCACCGCCTCGATCGCTCCCGCGTCTGCTCGCTCACCCTCACCCAGCCGCCAGAGGGCGTTGGCGCGGGCGATATGGCCACGCAGCACCAGCTTGCCCTGGGACGTCTGCTCGACCATCAGCGGCAGGTGGTCGATACACACCCCCTGGTCACCGTCGGTGACCAGGGTCGCAAAGGGATAGGCACGGACCACCGCCATCATGGCGTCATCGTCGGTCATGGCGAAGTGTTTTGGCTGATACAAGGGTCACGCGCTCCTTCAGAGTGGTTGGCATCCATCAATGTTGACTGCGAGAAGTAGAAGTTTATGTGCCCGCAGGGTCATCCAGGTTCAGGGTATAGGCGTAGAAGGCGTCGTTGCGCTGCCAGTTCAGTGACTCATACAACGCCTGGGCGGTGTGGTTGTGAGTCTGGGTATTAAGCGTCAACTGCCCGACACCCTGCTCCCTCGCCAAATTCGCGGCGGCCTCCATCAGCTCACGGCCGATCCCCTTGCCACGCGCCTCGGGCGCCACGAACAGGTCGGCCAGGGTCCAGCGCGGTCCCACCCGTACCGTGGATAGCGTCGGATAGAGCTGAACGAAGCCTTCGAGCACACACTCGTTGTCGCTGACCAGCAGACGCGAGTCGGCGAGCGCGAAGCGCGTCTGGAGAAAGTCGCGGGCAGCCAGGATGTCGCTTTCCTGTGAATAGAACACCCGGTAGCCATCGAGCAGCTCACTCAGGGGTTCCAGATCGGCGATACAGGCAGGACGAACATGGTTCATGAGTCACCTTTCACATTGGCGGTCGTGTGCGCCGGCTGGCCAGAGGCGCACCGGCTCGTCGGGATGACAGACACCCAGTCTTGCGCAATAGTGGTCCCACCATAAGAACCAATACTGTCCAGAAAAGGGGAACCAGTGCCCAGCCTTCACCGTCACGCCGAATGGATCACCGAGGCATTGGCCATGCGCCTGGCGCCACCCGCCGCCGAACCCCCGTCGGGTTCGCTGTCCCAGCGCCTGTACGCGGCCCTGCGCGAGTGGATACAGCAAGGTAGCTTGCCCGCCGCCAGCGCCCTGCCCTCGTCTCGACGGCTGGCCGCGGACCTCGGCATCGGCCGCAACACGGTGCTTGCCGCCATGGACCGCCTGGTGGCGGAAGGCTTCGTCGAGGCGCGCCCGGGGGCCGGGCTATTCGTGGCGTCTTTGGCACTGCCCGAACCCAGCCCGTTGCCCGGCGCCCCCATCCAGGCGAGCCGCTGGCATTCTCGGCGAGGTCTGCAACTACTGGATAGCTGCGGCGAAATGGAGGGCTCCCGGGATGCCTTCGCCCCGGGGGTCCCCGCCCTCGATCTGTTCCCGCGCGAGGCATGGCAGCGCCTGCTACGGCGCCATCGTCACCAGGCCAGCCTGGATGCCTTCGGCTACGCCACCAGCGGCGGGCATCACGCCCTCAAGACGGCGCTGTGTGACTACCTGCGTCTATCGCGCTCGGTCAATTGCCAACCACATCAAATCCTGATCACCCAGGGCGCTCAGCAGGGCTTCGAGCTGATCGCCCGCCTGCTGGCCGACCCCGGTGACAGCGTCTGGGTCGAGGATCCCGGCTATGCCGGTGCCAAGGCCTGCTTCAACATGGCCGGGCTAACGCCCGTCCCGGTACCGGTGGACGCACAGGGCATGCAGCCTGAGGCTCTCGCCCCGGATAGCCCGCCACCTCGACTGATCTATGTCACCCCCTCGCATCAGTACCCCTGCGGCGTGACGATGCCGGTGGCACGGCGTCTCGCCCTGCTCGACTTCGCCCGCCACCACGGCGCGCTGATCATCGAGGACGACTACGACAGCGAATTTCGCTATACCACTGCGCCGGTGGCCTCCCTGCAGGGGCTGGCCGGGGGCGGTCCGGTGCTCTACGTCGGCACCTTCAGCAAGGTGCTCTACCCGGGCCTCAGGCTCGGCTACCTGGTACTTCCCGAGGCCCTGGTGGACGACTTTCGCCGCGCCAACGCGCGACTGCATCGGGAAGGCCAGTACGTCTCCCAGTCAGCGCTGGCAGACTTTATCGTCGAGGGACACTTCTCTCGCCACATCGCGCGCATGCGCCACTGCTATCGACAGCGTCAAGCCTGTCTAAGGGAGGCCCTGGCGCCTGCCGTAGAGCAAGGACTTGAACTGTCGGCCGGCCAGGCCGGCATGCACCTGGTGGCAAGGCTCGCCTCACGGGCACAGGAGCAACGCCTGATCGAGCGCGGACGGCGCGAGGGCGTCACCCTGTCACCGCTATCGGGTCACTACCTGGCACCTGACGCCATGCCTGGGCTGGTGCTGGGCTACGCCGGCTCGACACCGGAGCGGATCGCCGAGGCCGGCGGCTGGCTGGCCAGGAGCTGGATCGATGACCGACAACACCAGCCAGCGGGCTGATATGCCTCCGCATACGCCCGCTCGGTCATGATGCACACAAAAAAAGGGCGCCCCATCGGGGCGCCCAAGGTCGTTAGTCGAGTCGAGCCCGAAGGCCTTCGTCAACCACCGGGAGCGGGGTCGCTCAATCACCCGGTGTGGTGTGGCCGGTCTGAACCTCCATGCGCTTTCTCAGGATCGGGCCGACGATGTACGGCAGGATCAGGCCGAGACCGGCGAACAGCCACAGGCCGATGGCCAGGCCGCTGTCCCACAGGATCGTCCAGTCGCCGTCGGAGATGTCCATGGCGTGGCGCAGGTTCTTCTCCATCTCCGGGCCAAGCAGCAGACCCAGGATCACCGGCACCAGCGGGATCTCGAGCTTCCTGAGGATGTAGCCACCGACCCCGAAGGCCACCATGAAGTACAGATCAAAGGTGGTGTTGGAGATCGAGTAGATGCCGACGAAGGCCACCATGGTGACGATCGGCAACAGGTACATCGGCGGCACCGACAGCAGCTTGACGAAGATACCGACCAGCGGAATGTTGAGCACCAGCAGCAGGAAGTTGCCGATCAACAGCGCCGCGATCACCCCCCACACGATGTCCGCGTTCTGGGTGAACATCAGCGGACCAGGGGTGATATTCAGCGAGATCAGCAGCGCCAGCAGCACCGCGGTGGTGCCGCTGCCCGGGACGCCCAGGGTCAGCATGGGCACCAGGGCACCGCTGGAGGCGCCGTTGTTGCCGGCCTCGGGGCCTGCCACGCCGCGCGGGTCACCTTCACCGAAGTAGCCCTTCTTGCCGATCACCTTCTTCTCGAGGGTGTAGCCGATAAAACTGCCCAGCGAAGCACCGGCACCCGGCAGGACGCCGGCGATAAAGCCGAGGATGCCGCCACGGATGCTCGAGGGCATGATGCCCTTGATGTCGGCCCAGGAAAGCTTGAGCTTGTTGACCTTGATGGTCTTTTTGCCCTTGCCGGCACGGTCCTCGATAAAGAACAGAAGCTCCGAGATGGCGAACAGGCCGACGATGGCGATGATGAAGTCGACACCCTCGTAAAGTTCGAGCACCTGGAAGGTGTAGCGCTGCACCCCGGTATTGTCGATACCGATGGTCGCGATCATCAGACCGATGCAGGCGGCCACCACGGTCTTCATCGGGTTCTTGCCGGTGATACCGCCAAGGGTCGCGAAGGCCAGCAGGAACAGCGCGAAGTATTCCGCAGGACCAAAGGTCAGGGCGAAATCGGCCAGGATCGGCGCCAGCAGGATCAGGCCCACGGTGGCGATCAGGCTGCCCATGAAGGAAGCTATGGCGGAGATCGCCAGGGCCTCGGCGGCCTTGCCCTTCTGGGCCATGGGATAGCCGTCGAGGCAGGTCATCATGGCCGGCTCGTCACCGGGAATATTCAACAGAATCGACGAGATACGCCCGCCGTACATGGCGCCAGCGTAGACCGCAGTGAGCATGATCAGGGCGGTCTCGGGCTTGAGCCCAAGGGTAAAGGCCAGCGGGATCAGGATCGCCACACCGTTGGCCGGGCCGAGTCCGGGCAGCGCGCCGATCAGGGTGCCGAGAAAGGCGCCCAGCAGCGCAAACATCAGGTTATGCGGGGCGAGCGCCACCCCGAAGCCATCGATCAGGTAGCCAAGGGTTTCCATCAGCCCACCTCCAGGAAGGACAGCACACCCAGGGGCAGGGGCAGGTCCAGCGCAAAGTTGAAGATCAGAAATACCACCACGCCGGAAATACCGCCGACAATGAAGGCCTTGACCGGCGGCGCGCCCATGCGCCAGCACAGGGTGCCCACCGCCAGCAGGGTCGCCAGGATGAAGCCGAGCGGCTGCAGTAGGGCCGCGTAGAGCACCAGCACCACCAGAGCGATGATCAGCTCGACGCCGGTGCGGCTCCAGGGCCAGGCATTGTCAGGATCCGGGCGCACCACCATGTACAGGCTGGACAGCCCCAGCACCACGGCCAGCAGGTAGGGGAAGGTTTCGGGGCCTACCGCCTCGGCCCCGCCAAAGGGTTCGGGAAACTGGGTGGCGCCCCAGCCGTACGCGACGGCCAGGACGATCATCAAGACCCCGAATACGCGGTCGTTGAACATGCTCATTGCTGGATCAGTCCGATATCTTTGGAGAGCTGGTTGATGTCGGCGATCTGCTCCTTGACGAAGGTCTCGAACTCACCGGCGCTCATGTGGAACGGCATCAGGCCGTTGCTTTCCATGACGTCCTTCCACTCCTGGCTCTCGTAGATGGTGTCCATGGCGTCGACCCAGTACTGCTTGGCGTCTTCAGGAATATCCGCCGGCATGTAGAAGCCGCGCCAGTTCGGACCCACGGCGTCGATGCCCTGCTCCTTGGCGGTGGGGATCTCGCTGAACTCGCCCGGCAGACGCTCCTCGGACAGCACCGCCACCACGCGCAGGTCACCGGACTCCATGAAGCCCTGGGCCTCGGTGATGTCACCGGTGAAGGCGTCCACGTGGCCGCCGACCACCTGGGTCATGGCCTCGCCACCGTTGTTGTAGGACAGGTAGGGGATCCTCGGCAGGTTCTCGACGCCGGCGGCCTGAGCCGCGATCAGCACCTTGAGGTGATCCCAGCCGCCCTTGGCGCTGCCACCGGCGAACTTCACCGCACGCGGGTCTTCCTTGATCGCGTCCATGATGGCGTTGAGGTCCTGGTACTCGCTGTCGGCGCTGACCGCGATGACCCCATAGTCCGCCCCCAGGGCGCCGACCCAGTTGACCATGTCGGCGGTCATTCCCGGGAACTGCCCCTGGGCCAGGCGTGTGGTGGTGGCGGTGGAAGCCGCGACCAGTAGCTGGTCATCACCGGCGCGCTTGCTGACGGTGTGAGCGTAAGCCACGCCACCACCGGCACCGGCCATGTTGACGGTCTGAACACCGCGCGGCACCAGGTCCAGCTCTTCGAGCACGGTACCGACGCTGCGGCAGGTGAAGTCCCAGCCGCCGCCCGGGTCGGCAGGCGCCAGGCACTCGACCTTGCCTTCGGGCTCAAAGGCAACGGCAGTGCTGGCTGCACCGGTGATGGCAGCGATGGCGATCAGTTTGACTGGCGTGTTCATGGACATGACGAAGTCCTCTGTTGTTGTCTGCTGACAGGAGGCACGAGCCGACATCCCGTCGCGATTGACGCCGAGACGGCGCCGAGATTTCCACTTGTTGGAAACTGACACCTGGCTTACAATTCTGTAAGGCAGAACGCCGTTCCCTTGGATGGAAAGCTAAGCCCGGACAGCATCCGGGTCAACGCGCGATCGCGTAATTCCGACCAAAGTTGAATGCCAGCGACATCATTCGCTATCACCGACAGGAAGGTTCACATGGCACAGGATCGCGTCGAGGCGGTCGAACGGGCCCTCTCGGTCCTGGAGGTCTTCGATACTCCTCAGGATAGTTTCAGTCTGGCAGAACTGGCCGACGCCACCGGCTTCTACAAGAGCACCCTGCTCAGGCTGCTGGCCTCGCTGGAACGCTTCGACTACACCCAGCGTGGAGAGGATGGCCGCTGGCGCATTGGCGGTGCTCCGGTGCGCCTCGCCCGTCGCCACGCCCCCAGTCGCGATCTCGCGGCGCTGATCCAGCCGCTGCTAGACGGCCTGGCACGACAACTCGGCGACACCGCCAGCCTGCTCGAGGTGACCGCCGGCGTGGTTCACTGTCGCCTGGCCGCCCTGCCCGATCAGAGCCTGCGCCATGACCTTGTTCCCGGCAGCCAGTGGCCCCTGCGGGACACTGACGCTCCGGCGCCGGCCCTTGCGGGAGGCATCATGGTGTGTCGGCGGCTGCCGCTGGAAGGTCGTCACGAACTCTGGCTGGCCCTGTCCGGGCCCGAGGGACGGTTGGACACACAGGCCGCCGCGACACGGCTCGACGAGGCGGTGACACAGTTGATCGATCAGCGGGACACCCAAGGGAGGCGCGCATGACACTGCTGCTGGTGGAAGACGATCGGCTTCTGGCCGAGACCCTGGTCGATGCCCTCGGCATCGCAGGCCACGAGGTTGTGCATCTCGACAACGGCATCGACGCCCGCGACCGCCTCCAGGGAAATCACCGACTGGACATGGTACTTCTGGATCTGAACCTTCCTGGGCTCGGCGGCCTGGAGGTGCTGGAGGCGTTGAGGCGCCACGACAGCTCGACCCCGGTGCTGATTCTCACCGCTCGCGGCGCGGTAGAAGATCGCGTGCGAGGGCTCGACCTGGGTGCCGATGACTACCTGGCCAAGCCCTTCTCGCTGGAGGAGCTGGAGGCCCGGGTACGCGCCCTGATGCGTCGCCGCGCCCCCTCCGGCCTGATCACCGTGGGCGAACTCAGCTTCGATAGCCTGGCCCAGCGCTTCAGCCTGGGCGACGAGGCGCTGGCACTGCCTCCGCGAGAGCAGCGCCTACTGGGGTGCCTGATGCGACACGCCGGCCAGCCGGTGGACAAGGCTACCCTGGTGCGTGAAGCCTTCGGCGAGGAGGAACTCGGCGACAATGCCATCGAGGTCTACGTGCATCGTCTGCGCAAGCGCCTTCAGGGGCATCGAGTGAACCTGCGCACGGTGCGCGGTCTCGGCTACCTGCTGGAAGCACCATGAGCGGGGATTCACTGCATCGCCGACTGTTGACCTGGCTGCTGCTGCCGATGCTGATCGTCGGCTCGGTGGTGCTGTGGCGGGCCTGGCTGGACGCTCGCCAGACCGCCGACCGGGCCTTCGATCGATTGCTCGACGCCGCCAGTCTGTCGATCGCCGAACAGGCCCAGTGGCAGGACGACCGACTATGGCTCGACCTGCCTCCGGCGGCCCTGGAAATGCTCGCCTCGCGCCACGACGAACGGGTGTTCTATACCCTGGTGGACGCTCGCGGTGAGCGGGTCACCGGCAACGCCGACCTGCCCGGTATCGAAGGCGCCGCCCAGGACGCGAGCGACGTCGTCTATGGCGACGTTGACTACCACGATATGCCTCTGCGCCTCGGCGTGCGCCGCTCTCGGCTTGAGGACTGGCGCCTGCGCGAGCCCTTCGAGATCCGGGTCGCCCACACGCGCGAGGGGCGCGACGCGCTCAGCGGCGAACTGTTTCGCCAGAGCCTCGCCTACCTGCTGGCGGTGGCGGTGCTGTCGGTGGCCGCCCTGCTGATCGCCATTCGCCTGGCGCTGGCACCGCTGACACGACTGCGACGCCAGATACGCACCCGTGATCCGCGCACCCTGGCACCGCTGGAATTGCCGCTGCCGCGAGAGCTGGCCGAGCTGCGCGATACCGTCAACGAGCTGCTGGCACGGATGCGTCGGGTCAAGGCCAACCAGGAACGCTTTATCGGCGACGCCTCGCATCAGCTCCGCACCCCCCTGGCGGGGCTTTCCGCCCGGGCCGAACTGGCCCTGCGCCAGGACGACCCCGCCATCTGGCGCTCGGCCCTCGGTGCCATGCAGACCACCAGCCAGAGCGCCTCGCGCCTGGCCATGCAACTGCTGTCGCTGACCCGCCTGGACAATCCCGAGTACCAGCCCGAACTGGCACCCACCGATCTGGTTCAGGTCGCCCGTGAGGCGGTGATGGCCCATTGGCAATGCTGTCAGCGCGTCGGCGTCGACCTTGGACTGGAAGCGCCAGAGGCACCGGTGCACGTGCGGGGACTCGACTGGCAGCTGGGCGAGGCGCTGGCCAACCTGATCGACAACGCCTGCCACTACGGCGCCAGGCACATCACCGTCGAGGTCAGCGCCAACCCGATCGCGCTGGCGGTCGTCGATGACGGCCCAGGCATCCCCCACGAGCGTCGACTGCTGGTACTGCGCCCCTTCCACCGCGGTGAGCACACTAGCGAAGGCTCGGGTCTGGGCCTGGCCATCGTCGACGGCATCGCCCGCACCCACGGCGCTCGACTGAGTCTCGGTGACGCCCGGGAAGCACCACCGCCGGGCCTGCGAGTCAGCCTGCAATTTGGCGAAGGCGTCGACAAGGGATCGACGTCCGCCCCTTCACGGAGCCAGCCATGATATCCCGCACCCTTGCGCTGCCCCCCTGGACGACCGCCGTTGTCACGCTGGTGGCGTCGCTGGCGCTGTGGTCGCTTCTGCCTGATCAGCCCCTGGCGCAATCCATACCCGAAGCCGGGTCCGACTCCCCCCTCGAGGCACACCCGGGGAACGCCTCGCAGCAGCAAGCCTACGATGAGGTCACCTTCGAAGGTACAGGAGAGTCGTCAGATGCGCTGGTGATCCACGCAGCCCTGGATATCCCCTACGCTCTGCCGCTACTCGAGGACTTCCATCGTCGTCATCCGCGCTACACCATCACCTACCGCAACTTCTCGACGCTGGACGTGCATCAGCGCTTTCTCGACGCCCCGGCAGAGGCCGATGTGGTCATCTCGTCGGCCATGCCCTGGCAGTACCTGCTGGTCAACGAGGGTCACGCCCAGAGCATCGACACCGCCATCACCCAGCGCTGGCCGGACACGGCCAAGTGGCGTCAGGAGCTGTTTGCCTTTACCTTCGAACCCATCGTGATGGTGGTCAGCCGCCGTCTCGAGCAGCGCCTCGGCCCCGTCGACAGCCGCGCCGATCTGCTCGGCCTGCTGGCCGAGGCGCGCTCGCCGCTGCAAGGACGCCTGGTCACCTACGACCCCACCTCCAGCGGCGCCGGCTACACCTACGCCATCGAGGAGTCACGCCTGTCCCCGCGCTACTGGGACCTTGTGGCGGCGCTGGGCAAGGCAGATACCGCCCTGGTGAATACCACAGGCGCCATGCTGGAAGGCCTCAGGCAGGGTCGCTACGACATCGCCTACAACGTGCTGGGCAGCTATGCCCGGGAAAGGATCGCCGATGACCCCGAGCTCAGGCTGGTGATTCCTGACGACTATGCCCTGGTCATTCGACGTCTGGCCTTCGTGCCTCGCCAGGCGCCGCACGCGGGGGCAGCGCGCCGCTTTATCGACTACCTGCTGAGCGCCGACGGCCAAAGGGTCATCGCCGAGGCCGGCGAACTCGGCGCCCTGCACCCCCAACTGGATGGCCCGGGCACCGCCACCGCCATGCGCCGCGACTACCCTGACGGCCTGAGGCCGATTCCTCTGAGCCCCGGCTTGCTGGCGACCCTCGATGAGTTGAAGCGCACCGCCCTGCTCGCCCGCTGGCAGCGCGAATTTCACGATCAGCCGGTCGATACCCGGGCGATCGAGCAGTTCTCGCGGTGACGATGCGCCCTGCTATCGTTGCGCAGACACGACAAGGCCCGCCAGGCTTGCCTGGCGGGCCTTGGTCGATCACCTGCGATCGCACATCTTCGTTTCGACGTACCGATGCTTGTGGCCCCTGTTGGTGCCCCGGGTCACGCTCCGGGCAGGTAGGTCAGAAGGACCGGCGCGGTGCCGCGCTTGAGCATGCCTAGCTCGCGGGCGGCACGCTTGGACAGGTCGATGACCCGTCCCTTGACGAAGGGGCCGCGGTCATTGATCTCGACCTCGACGCTCTGGCCGGTATCACGACGGGTGACCAGCACCTTGGTACCGAAGGGAAGACTGCGATGGGCGGCGGTCAGCGCCTGCTGGTCGAAGGACTCGCCGCTGGCGGTTCGACGCCCCTGGAAGCGATCACTGTAGTAGGAAGCCTGGCCGCGCTGGGAAGCAACCTCTCCGTCGTCACGGGCCATTGCCGGCGCGCTCGCAAGCGACGCCATGGCCAGAACAACGGCGGCCGCCCAGGCGGCCATGGTCGATCGACCGGACAGCATACGACGCAGAGAAATGGACAACATCATCTTCACCTCAGGTGACCCGCGAGACGCGGGGATTCAGAGCCTGGTGCGAAGTCTCCAGCGATGGCGCACGTTCAATCCGAAGAACGTTCTCGGGGTGACGGATGCTTGCCGTGCATCCACCCACGACTCCCCGCTTGCGCATGATCGAACCAGGCCAGTTGCTCGTGCAGCGAAACCACGCTGCCAACGATGATCAAGGTGGGCGGTCGAATGATATCCCGATCATTCAACTTCGGCAAATTAGCCAAGCTGGATAGATGGACGCGCTGGCGCTGGGTAGTTCCCTGCTCGACCAGCGCCACCGGGGTGTCCGGACTCAGTCCCTCGCCGATCAGGCCCTGGCTGATGTAGTCGAGGCTGCCAAGCCCCATGTAGAACACCAGCGTCTGACCAGGGCTTGCCAGCGCCCGCCAGTCGAGTTCGCAACCCCCTTCCTTCAAGTGCCCGGTGATAAAGCGCACCGACTGGGCGTGATCACGATGGGTCAAAGGGATGCCGGCGTAGGCGCTGCAGCCGGAAGCCGCGGTGATGCCCGGTACCACTTCCACCTGAACGCCTTCGGCCACCATGGTCTCAAGCTCCTCACCACCACGACCGAAGATGAAAGGGTCGCCCCCCTTGAGCCTGACCACACGCTTGCCCTGACGAGCCCAGTCGACCAGCGAGCGATTGATGTCCTGCTGGGGCAGGCTGTGATCGGAGCGAGCCTTGCCGACGTAGTAGCGATCCGCCGATGCCGGCACCAGCGCCAGGATTTCCTCACTGACCAGTCGATCGTGCAGCACCACCTCGGCCTCGCACAGTCGCCGCCAGGCTCGCAGGGTCAGAAGCTCAGGATCGCCGGGACCGGCACCGACGAGACTCACGCTACCGGCCGGAAAGCCACTGTGGGCAGGCAACTGGGAAGGGCTCATGACGGTGGACTCCAGAGTGAACAACGGGCGATGACAACGGGCGATGACAACGGGCGATGACAACGGGCGATGACAACGGGCATCATTATGCCATGTCGGAATTAAACGTCCACTTCGTTATTACCAAAAACACACTTCATTGCTGCTGCAAGGCGTCGTCACCCCACACCAGAGCGCCGCCTTCCCCGACGGGGAAAGCGGCGCTCTGGCAGCTTTGGCAGGGTCAGTGGGGTGACTGTCTTACCCCTTGGCGCTCAGCGTCCGCCGCAGCCTCGGGCTGAGGGTTTCACCGAGACCGGTCATCACGACCAGGATCAGTGCCAGCCACAGCCAGTGGGCGGCGAAATCCACAGCGACGATGCCCAGCGCATCGACGAAGATCACCAGGATGCCCAGGGGACTGACGTAGCGCACCATGAACAGCCACAGGGCGTGCATGCCCGCCGGCAGATCCAGCTCATCGCGTACCGCTTCGCTCTTGAGGAAGAAACCGGCCAGCAGCGCCATGCCGAGTCCGCCCAGCGGCATCATCAGACGCGAGGTGAGGAAGTCGAGCCAGTCGAAGAAGTGCTTGCCGGCCAGTGTCCAGTCGGCACCGATATTGAACGACAGCATCGCCAGGGTACTCATCAGCCACAGCACGATGCCGGTGCCCCAGGCGGCCGCCTTGCGGCTGATGCCCTTGTTGTCGTTGAGCCAGGACACCGTGGCCTCGACCATCGAGATCGAGGAGGTCAGCGCCGCCATCGACAGCATGATGAAGAACAGGATGCCAAACAGCGTGCCCATCGGCATCGCCTGGAACGCCAGCGGCAGGCTCATGAAGATCAGGCCGGGTCCGCTGTTGGGCTCCATGCCGTTGGCGAAGATCACCGGGAAGATCGCCAGCCCCGCCATCAGCGCCACCAGGGTATCGGCCACCGCGACGGTCAGGGTGGTACGACCGATGGAAGCACGTCTCGGCAGGTAGCTGCCGTAGGTGAGGATGGCCCCGGAGGCCAGTGACAAGGTAAAGAAGGCATGGCCCATGGCGGCCAGCATGCCCTCGCTTGACAGGCTGGAAGCCTTGAAGTCGAACAGGAAGTGGACGGCCTGACCGAAGCCACCGGAGAACATGCCGTAGACGATCATGATCAGCAGCATGATCACCATGCCCGGCATCATCCAGCCGACGCTCTTCTCGATGCCCTGCTGCACCCCCTTGCCGACGATCACCATGGTGGCCACGGTCACCAGGGTGCTCCAGCCGCCGAGGCTGAAGGGGTTGGCATTGTTGGCGCCGAAGATGGCCGCCATGTCATCGACGCTGGAACCGACCAGTCCGCCGGAGATCATCTTCCACAGGTAGGCGAAGGACCAGCCGGCGACCACCACGTAGAAACTCAGGATCAAAAAGCCGCAGAGCATCGCCATCCAGCCGAACAGCGACCACAGCGAACTGCCTCCGGATTCCTTGACCACCCGGCGAATGGCGTCGATAGGGCTGCCCCGACCACGCCGCCCCAGGGCGATCTCGGTCATCATGATGGGTACACCGACCGACAGGATACAGACCAGGTAGACCAGCACGAAGGCGCCGCCGCCGTACTCTCCGGTCATGTACGGAAATTTCCAGATATTGCCCAGGCCCACAGCGGAGCCGGTCGCGGCCAGAACGAAGCCCCAGCGGCCTAGCCACTGGGTGCGAGAGGGTTCATTGGTTGTCATGACTCACCAGAGATCGCTTGCGCACTTTTGTTTGTCCACCATGGCGGTGGCGCCCTGAAAACAGCCTGAAACAGCACAGACCCAGGGCATCCAGCGCGCCATTGTGACGGATTTTGTTGTGATTGGGCAGGCCGACGACGCAAAGTCGCGGCCAAGGGCCTACCTGGCGAAGGATCCGCTGCCGCTCACCTGGCCGACAAGACGCCAGTGACGACAGCGGCTGTAGCCGACCGACGTCAGTCGGCGTCGAGGACACCGCGGCGAATCTGATCTTCCTCGATGGATTCGAACAGCGCCTTGAAGTTGCCCTCGCCGAAGCCGTCGTTACCCTTGCGCTGGATGATCTCGAAGAAGATCGGACCGATCACGGTCTCGGTGAAGATCTGCAGCAGCACCCCCTGATCCGGACCGCCATCGATCAGCAGGCTCAACTCACGCAGATCCTCGACCCGCTCTTCGTGGTTGGGCACCCGCACATCGACCTTCTCGTAGTAGGTGTCGGGGGTGGACAGGAAGCGAATGCCGTTGGCCTTCAACGCGCGCACCGTGGCGTAGATGTCGTCGGTGGCCATGGCCAGGTGCTGGATGCCCTCGCCGTTGTACTCGCGGATAAACTCGGCGATCTGGGAGTTGTCGTCGGCGGACTCGTTGATCGGGATATGCATCTTGCCGCAGGGTGCGGTCATGGCGCGGGAATGAAGCCCGGTCTTCTTGCCCTCGATGTCGAAATAGCGATTCTCACGGAAGTTGGCGATACGGGTATAGAAGTCGGCCCAGGGGTCCATCTGGCCCCGCGCCACGTTGTGGGTCAGGTGATCCAGCACCTTGAGACCAACGCTGTTGTCCTGAGCCGAGGTGCCGGCGATGGGCTCGAAGTCGATGTCGTAGATGGTACGTCCCTGTTCGTCGACCCGATCATCGACGAAATACAGCAACGAACCACCAATACCCTCCACCGCCGGAATGCCCACCTCGCCAGCACCGACGGGGTTATCGACCTGACGGGCACCCTGATCGATGGCGTAGGACAGTGCCTGACGAGCATCCGCTACCTTCCACGCCATGGCGCAGGCGCCCGGACCGTGAATCTCGGCGAACCTGGCGGCGTGGCTGCCGGGTTCCGCGTTGAGCACGAAGTTCACCCCCTCCTGCTGAAACAGGGTGACCCGCTTGGAGCGGTGGCGGCGCGTCTCGGTAAACCCCATGGCGAGAAACAGCTCGCGCAGGGCGTCGATGCCAGCCTGATCCGGGGCGCTGTATTCGACGAACTCGAAGCCATTGGTGCCGATGGGGTTGTGGGTATCGATGGGAGCGACTGCGGTCATGTGGGCCTCCGTCATTGTGATTGTCACTCCCCATCCTAGGCTCCTCGACACGCGCCCCCCATCCCCCCGGAGCGGCTTGAGGTGGTAGCGCACACGCCCCGGCGTCGGCCCGCTGTAGCGCTGGCGTGACACCCCGTGTGCGCTCTGCACCCCAGGCGTCACGAAATCCTTACACGACGTCACGCTGGCATGACAGGCTGCCTATCGCTGGGACCTTTACAGCGTCAGCGTCACCAGCTGCCACGCCACCAGCAGCATGATCACGGCGATGATCCCATCCACCCACTGCCATGCCCTCGGACTCTTCAGCCGCGGTGCCAGGGCGCCGGCGGCGCTGACCAGACCGAAGAACCAGACAAAGGAAGCAATGGTCGCCCCCACGTAGAACCCCACCGGGCTCTCTTGCAGCGAACCGATGGCGCCCAGCATCACCAGGGTGTCCAGATAGACCTGGGGGTTGAGCAGCGTCACCGCCAGGGTCGCCAGCACCACCTGGGCAAGGCTGGCACTGGAGGCAGACGATGCAACGTCCATGCCCCTGGGCCGTCGAACCCGACCAATGGCCAGCCAGGCCTGCCAGGCAAGGAAGGCGGCGCCGCCGTAGCGCGCCAACAGCATGGCCCCTTCACTCTGGGCGATCAGGGCGCCGAGGCCCATCACCCCCAGGCCGATCAGCACGGCATCGCACAGGGCGCAGATCCCCGCCACCCACCAGACGTGTTGTCGCCTCAGTCCCTTGGACAACACAAAGGCGTTCTGCGCGCCGATGGCGATGATCAGTCCCGCTCCGGTGCCCACGCCCTGGATCAGTGAAAGCCACATGGTCTGTCCTTCCTCACGATAATTGTCGACGCTGCGCCGATGTTGCGCGCTACTGGATGTGGCAGAGACTAGGGCAAGCTGGTAAATAAGAGAAATCACTTCTCCCACTGCCTCATTACCATTTCTTATACTCAAGGACATAGATAGACGCCCATGCTGGACTACAAACTGCTCGATGCACTGGCCGCCGTGCTGACCCACCAGGGCTTCGAGCGCGCGGCCCGCGCGCTGGGGCTGACCCAATCAGCGGTATCCCAGCGCATCAAGCTGCTGGAGGCTCGCCTGGGACAGCCGGTGCTGGTGAGGGGCTCCCCGCCGACACCAACCGAACTGGGTCAACGGCTGCTGAACCACGTCCAGCAGGTACAACTGCTGGAGGGCGAGTTGATCCAGGATGCACCGCAGCTGGCACTGGGCCACCGACAGCTACGTATCGCCATCAATGCCGATAGCCTCGCCACCTGGTGGCCGGGCGCCATCGCCGGCTACCTCAAGCATCAGGCGATTACCCTGGATCTGGTCATCGAGGATCAGGAGGTCGGACTTGAACGCATGCGCCTGGGCGAAGTGGCTGCCTGCCTGTGCGCCAGCGACATGCCGGTTCAGGGCGCCAGGGTCAACGCCCTGGGCGTGATGCGCTACCGCGCCCTGGCGAGTCCCGACTTCATGGCCCGTCACTGCCCCCAGGGCGCGGACGCCGGTTCTCTGGCCCAGGCGCCGGCCATCATCTTCGGGCCCAACGATCAACTGCAACACCGCTTCATGGCGGCCCATGGCGTCAACGGCCCCTTCCCGCACCACCGCTGCGCCAGCGTCGAGGGATTTCTGCGCCTGGCCCACGCGGGCCTCGGCTTCGGGCTCATTCCAGAAATCCAGGCGTATCGGGAGCTCTCGACGGGGGAGCTTGAGGACGTGGTGCCGGGCTGGCATCTGGACGTACCGCTGTACTGGCACTACTGGCGCCACGGCGGCGAGCCGCTGGAGCGACTCGGCCGCCACCTGGCCGACCAGGCCGGTCACCATCTGTTGCCACCTGGGGGCTGACGGGGCCCGGCAAGGTACCCGCCCCGTCTCATGCAGCGATCAGCGTCGCGAGGTCGGGGCAGGCGGTGAAATGCGCTTTCGAAGTGAGCCGTCAGTCACCCAGGCGTCGTGCCACGCTCTCGACCTTGTCTGCCATGCTCTGATCGCGGTCGGTCCGGGTACCGAGTTTCAAGGTGGTGGTGATGCGTGGCGCCCCCATCTCGTGCACCACCTCATGGCAGCGCTTGACCACCGCCATGACCTCATCCCAGGGGCCTTCGATATTGGTGCCATAGGCGTGCATCTGGTGGCTGAGACCGGACGCCTGAATCTCCCGCTGGCAAGCGGCCACGTGGTCGGAGACCGAAACGCCCACACCCAGGGGGACCACGCAAAGATCGACGATAACGTGCATAACTTAAGCCTCCTTGATTCTGTACCAACCCGCCAGCGTTCTTCGCTGGAAAGGCATGCCAGCTGAACTATGCTGTTTTGCAACAATAAAGATAGCCGAAGGTGATTCAGGCCCCTGCCGAGGTGGCGGACCTGGCCTCACTTCGGAGCGGGCAACTCTCCTGCCCGCTTCTCGTTTCCTCGGACATGCCGCCTGCACGGATACCAGGAGGCCACATGACCAGCGACGCCCGCCCCCATCCCATCGCACTGCCGAACAATCGCCCTCGGCTGATCATCGAGCAGTTGCTCGAGGGCTCGGGCATTCGCCTCAACGGACCTGAACCCCACGATATCCAAATCTATCATCCCGATCTGTTCGCCCGCATCCTGCACCAGGGCACGCTGGGGCTCGGGGAAGCCTACATGGATGGCTGGTGGGAAGCGCGGCGTATCGACCAGCTTGCCCATCGGCTGCTGCGCCACGGTCTGGGCCAACGCTCGCGTAGCGCCGCGAGCCACCTCTTCTATCGCCTGCAGGCGGGCTTCTTCAACCTCCAGAGTCGCGCCCGAGCCTATCAGGTCGGCGAGGTTCACTACGACCTCGGCAACGACCTGTTTCGGTATATGCTTGACGACACCATGTGCTACTCCTGTGGCTACTGGCGCCAGGCAACGACGCTGCATCAGGCCCAGCTCGCCAAGCTCGACCTGGTCTGTCGAAAGCTGGCGCTGCGCCCTGGCATGCACCTTCTCGACATCGGCTGCGGCTGGGGCAGCCTGGCCGAGCACGCCGCACGTCACTACGGCGTCAGCGTGACCGGTATCACCATTTCCCGGGAGCAGGTGGCACTGGCCAGGGAGCGCTGCCAGGGCTTGCCCGTCGATATCCAGTTGGCCGACTACCGCGACCTGCAAGGCCAGTACGACCGGATCGCCTCGATCGGCATGTTCGAACACGTAGGACAGCGCAACTACACGACCTTCTTTCGGACGGTGGCCGACCTGCTGCCGGATGACGGGCTCTTCCTGCTGCATACCATTGGCTCCAATACTTCTCGCATCACCGCAGACCCCTGGATCCATCGCTACATCTTTCCCAACGGCGTGTTGCCGTCCGCCCGCCAGATCTGCCAGCACAGCGAGGAGATGTTGATGGTGGAAGACTGGCAGAACTTCGGCTCCGACTACGATCCCACCCTGCTGGCGTGGCTGGCCAACCTTGACGCCTGCTGGCATGACATTGCACGTCACTACAACACACGGCACTGCAATGAACGCACCTATCGGATGCTGCGCTACTACCTGGCGATCTGTGCCGGAGCCTTCCGTGCCCGCTACTTGCAACTGTGGCAGGTAGTCTTTTCCAGGGGGCGAGAGCTTCGCTATGACGCACCCCGGTGACCGCGAAGTTGCCGGAAATGCGCGCGCTTTCGGTGAATCATGACGGGAACCTGCCTAGTCACTCTCGCTGCGGCATATCCTTGATCAAGCCCTCACGCCGATGTCTGCCGATCGATCAACTCCCGGCTGCACGGCCACAACGCCCGCTATCAGCGGCCTGGCGAGAACGTTCAAGCCTTTCCTTCCTATGGCGCAATCCACAAATGCAGAGTTTTGTCTGATATTTCTTAGTCCCTTGGACTGATATACCCGCAATGCCCTGCCTTTAAGATGGTGGTAAAGGCCCGATACCTCGGGTTGACCCGCCATCCCGTGGCCAAGGACTGCCTGCTATGGAAGATCGTGACCCGCCGTCACCCTCCCCGACCTGCAATGAAAGCGCGAGTCTTGCCTGCCTCAAGCGTGTCCCGGGGGTGCTGTTCACCCTGAAGCGAGACGCTCGCGGCCGCCTGCAGCTTCCCGCCCTGACCGGTGAAGACCCGATGACGGCTCGCCTTGAGCCACTGCTGTCGATCAACGACGTGCGTCAGCGGCTCGGCGATCTGCTGGGTGACGCCTACGGTGAATTCATCCGGGCCATCGAACACTCTGCGCACTGGCTGTCGCCGGTATCCACGCGACTGCGCCTGCCGATCGGCGAACTCACCCCGCACTGGTATTCGCTGGAGGCACTGCCGGAGCGCTCGGACGAAGGCATCCTGTGGCACGGCCTGCTGGTGGACATCGAGGATCAGGTCGCCGAAGAGCAACGTCTTCGCTACCTGTCCGGCACCGACGAACTCACCGGGCTGACCAACCGACGTTCGATGATGGGACACATCGACAAGATCGCCTCCATGTCCAACCGCCATGGCACGCCGCTATCGCTGTTGCTGATCGACCTGGACCACTTTGCCCTGATCAACGACACCTGGGGGCGCGGACTCGGTGATCGGGTGCTCTGTCAGATCGCCGCCCTGGCATCCAGCCAGTTGCGCCAGGAGGACATGCTGGCACGCATGGGCAGCGACGAATTCGCCCTGCTGCTGCCGATGACACCCGCTGGCAGAGCGCGCGAGCTGGCGGAGCGCCTGCGCGAGAGCATCTCTCGTCAGGACTTCGGCATCGGTCGCCACAAGGTCACCGTCAGTATCGGCGTCTCCGACTTCGTTCGCGGCTTGAGCAGCGCGCAACTGATGCAGCAGGTCCACACCAACCTGATGGAAGCCAAGCAGCAGGGCCGCGATCGCGTGATCCAGCGCTGGCTGCCCCAGGGTTCTTCCTGACATCGCCACCTGAGCTGGCACGTCGTCGCTTCATGCCGGTGACTGTTTTGGGTACCCTTGCCCCCGATCCTGCCGCTGTCACAGGGCCCGCCATCAGGGAGCCAGCATGTCCACCACCATCGACCAGACCCTCGAGAACGTCTTCGGCCACCGCCACTTTCGGCCAGGACAGCGGGAGACCATCAACGCCATCGCAGAAGGCCGTAGCGCAGCGGCGATCTTCCCGACCGGCTCGGGCAAGTCGCTGTGCTATCAGCTGCCGGCATTGCACCTGCCGCACCTCACCCTGGTGGTGTCTCCTCTACTGGCGCTGATGCAGGACCAACTGGCGACGCTGACCTCGCGCGGTATCGCCGCCGCCAGCATCGATTCGAGTCAGGATCGCGATCAGGCTCGGGAGGTCATGGCAGCGGCCCGCAACGGCCAGCTCAAGGTCCTGATGGTATCGGTCGAGCGCCTGCGCAATGAACGCTTTCGCGCCTTTCTGCGCGACGTGCGGGTCTCGTTGATGGTGATCGACGAGGCGCACTGCCTGTCGGAATGGGGACATAATTTTCGACCGGACTACCAGAAACTGCCCGACTATCGCCGGGAGTTCGGCATCGACCAGGTGCTGCTGCTGACCGCCACCGCCACGCCCAAGGTCATCGATGACATGCGTCGAGGCTTCGATATCGCGCCTGACGATGTCATCACCACCGGCTTCTATCGCGCCAATCTGGACCTTGCCGTCACCCCGCTGCCCGCCGACAACAGGGCTCGCCATCTGGCCAGTTGCCTGGCGCCAAGACTCGGCAACGGCGGCACCATTGTCTACGTCACCCTGCAGCAAAGCGCCGAACGCCTGGCGGCCTACCTCAAGGCCGCCGGGCTCGAGGTCGCCGCCTACCACGCCGGGCTCGACAGTGAGACCCGCCAGCGACTGCAGGCGGACTTCATGAGCGGACGCCTGCCCGGCATCGTCGCCACCATCGCCTTCGGCATGGGCATCGACAAGGCCGATATCCGCCAGGTGGTGCACTTCGACCTGCCCAAGTCCATCGAGAACTACAGCCAGGAGATCGGACGCGCCGGGCGCGACGGCAAGCCGTCGGAGTGCCTGATGCTGGCCGGACGTGAACACCTGCCAGTGCTCGAGAACTTTATCCATGGTGACGTACCACCGCTGTCGGGCATCGAGGCGGTATTGACCGATCTGGCGGATGCCTCCGACACCTGGGAGCTGTCGCTCAACGCCCTGTCACGCCTCTCGGACATCCGCGAGCTGCCGCTGAAGACGCTGCTGGTCAAGCTGGAACTGGCCGGCGTGGTGCGTGCCAGCCACAGCTACTTCGCCGAGTATCGCTTCAGCCTGGCGATCGAACCCGAAGCCCTGCTCGCCCGCTTCCCCGGCGAGCGCGGCGCCTTTCTCGGCGCACTGCTCGATGCCTCGCACAAGGCCCGTACCTGGTATCGGCTGGATTTCGAACGCCTCGACCAGCTGGGCCAGCAACGCGGCCTGGACACCTCCCGCCCGCGGGTGCTCAAGGCACTCGACTACCTGGCGGAACAGGGGCTGATGCGCCTGGAAAGCAAGCAGATGACCGAGGTCTACCACAAACTCGCGGCCGTGGACCCGGGACGGCTGGCCCCCGAGCTGCATCAGCAGTTCGTCGAGCGCGCGGGGGTCGAGCTCGAGCGACTCGACGCCATGCTGGCGCTGTTCGAGGCCGACGACTGCATCAGCGCGCGACTCGCCGACTGGTTCGGTGACCCCAATGCCCCCCGACGCTGTGGCCACTGTTCGGCTTGTCGCGGCGTGACCGCCAGCCTGCCGCCCGCACCGACTCCGGCGCTCCCGGACGAGGGCGAACTGCGAGCCTGGCTGACGGGCCTGGCCCAGGCACTGGAAAGTGTCGGTCCAGGCAAGCCGCTGGACCTGGAGCTTGCTACCCGCTTCCTGTGCGGCGTCATCAGCCCGCGCCTGAGTCAGGCCAAGGCGCGACGCCTGCCGGGATTCGCCAGCCAGGAAAGCGCCCGCTATACCGACGTCAGGCAGGCCCTCGCACCACTATTCGAAGGCTAGCCTTGCGACCGCGAGCTATTCGAACGCCAGCTATTCGACCGCGAGCAGTGGGCCTCGAGGCCTCGTCGGTGCCTCGTCGGGGCCTCGAGCCCCCTCAGTCTCACTTTCACTCTCACACTCACCGTCAGCCCTCGCTGCCGATGATGCCATAGCGATTCAGCTTGTTGGCGATGGTGGTGTGGGATACGCCAAGGCGGCGTGCCAACTGGCGACTGGACGGATGCTGGGGGTACAGCGAGGCCAATACGCGCCGCTCGACCTCACCCAGGATGTCGTTGAGCGAGCCGTCCAGGTCGATACCGGCAAGACCCGCCGGCGCCCCCGAGGCCGGCAGCCGCAAATGGGCCGGCTCGATGACTCCGGTCTCGCACAGCGACACCGCCTGAAACAGCACGTTCTCGAGTTGCCGCACATTGCCGGGCCAGTGATAGCTGGCCATGCGCGCCAGAGCCGCGGGGGAAAGCGCAGGCAGCGCGCAGCCGATCTGGCGCGCGGCTCGGTCGACAAAGTGCCCGGCCAGAGCCTCGATGCCATCCAGACAATCCCTCAGTGGAGGAACGCTCAACGACAGCACGTTGAGGCGATGATAGAGGTCCTGACGAAACAGCCCCTGGCCGCACAGGGCCAGCAGATCCTGCTGGGTGGCGCAGATCACCCGCACGTCCAGGTAGGTCTCGTCATCGGCGCCGACCCGGCGAAAGCCACCGTCCTGCAGAAAGCGCAACAGCTTGGCCTGCAGCCGCGGACTCATTTCGCCGACCTCATCGAGGAAGATGGTGCCACCGGCGGTCAGCTCTAGCAGACCCAGCTTGCCCTCGGGGCGAGCGCCATCGAAGGCGCCCGGGGCATAGCCAAACAGTTCGGTCTCGGCCATGGACTCCGGCAGGCCGGCGCAGTTCAGCGCCATGAACGGCGCCTGACCGCGCTGGCTGGCCAGGTGACAGGCCCGCGCCAGCACCTCCTTGCCGGTGCCGGTCTCACCAAAGATCAACAGCGGCGCGTCCAGCGGCGCCATGCGCCGCGCCTCGTGGATCAGGGAGGCGAGTCGGGGGCTGGCCGCGAACATGGCCTCGAAGCCGCGCATCTCCTGGCGCTGCACCTGATAGATACGCTCGCCGATACGATCGGCGCTATGCAGCGTGACCACGGCACCGGCCAGCGAGGCCACGTCGTCGTGGTGTTCGCGATGCAGCGGCGCGATATCGGCCAGGTAGGTGGCGTCCTTGAGCCGGATCCTGAGGCCGTTGACCCGAGCATTGTTGCGACGAATCACTTCCGGCAGGTCGAGCTCCGGCAGGTAGCGATTCAGCGACAGCCCGGGCACCTCGTCGACGCGCACGCCGAGCAACTGGCTCGCCGCCCGGTTGGCCGCCACCAGGTGCCCCTCCATGTCGATGGACATCACCGGGTCGGAGAGTGACGACAGCAGCGCCTCCAGCTCGAGCTGATGGCGCTCGCTGGGCATCAGGCTGACCCGGCGCACCCCGAATACGCCGGACACCTGCTCGAGACTGGGCTTCAGCGTCGCCAGCTGGGCGTGCAACAGTTGCGGCACGTGCAGATAGATGGCGTTGCCGTGCTCTCCGCCCACCTCGCCCCGGGCCACGTTGACCCCATAGTCGGCCAGCAGGGCCACTATGTCGCGAAGGATGCCGACACGATTCTGGCAGTGAACTCTCAGGCGCATGAAGGGAATGGCTCCGCAAAAGGGTCACACCATCTGAAGTTTCCGTCAGGCTGGTCTGACTCGTATGTCAAGATTTCGTTACAGCCTATCGAAGACAGAGGAGCGCGTCCTGCATCTTTGGTCGATAGACACCATCTCGAGCACCAGCTGTAAAGATTTCCTGACAGAAAAGGGCCGCCTTCTGGTGCCTATCCCCCCGATGCACGGCTGCGTGACGAAAGCCCCCATGCCTAGACTCGACTCAGTCTCGATACCACAACAGTCGACAATCGCCGGGAGACACCATGCACGCACCTTCTTCGTCCACCCCGTCCACCAAGGGCACCGACTATCAGGCCCGTGAGCCGGATGCCGACGGCATCATCCATTGGAGCGAGGTCGAGAACCGGACCTGGCAGACGCTGATGGAACGCCAGCTGACGTTGATCGAAGGGCGCGTGTGCCAGCAGTATCTGGACGGCCTCGAGCGCCTCGGCCTGCCCAGCGATCGTATTCCGCAACTGGGCGACGTCGATCGGGTGCTACAGCAAGCCACCGGCTGGCAGACCGCCCAGGTACCGGCCCTGATCCCCTTCGACACCTTCTTTCAACTGCTGGCCAACCGTCGTTTTCCGGTCGCGACCTTCATCCGTACCCCCGAGGAGCTGGACTACCTCAAGGAACCGGACATCTTCCACGAGATCTTCGGCCACTGCCCGATGCTGACCAACGAGGCCTTCGCCGAGTTCACCGCCACCTACGGCCGCATCGGCCTCGCCGCCGAACCCAAGGACCGGGTCTACCTGGCCAGGCTCTACTGGATGACCGTGGAATTCGGCCTGGTGGACACCCCGGACGGCCGGCGCATCTATGGCGGCGGTATCATCTCCTCGCCCAAGGAGACCCTGCACGCCCTGTCCGACACCCCTGCACATGCGCCCTTCGACGCCCTCGACGCCCTGCGCACCCCCTACCGCATCGACATCCTGCAGCCCCTTTACTACGTTCTGGACAGCCTCGACAGGCTTCAGGAACTGTCCCGGCGCGACCTGATGGCACTGGTCGAGGAAGCCAAGGCGCTGGGGTTATTCGAACCGCGCTTTCCGCCCAAGCCCAATTCAACGACCAAGCCCAAGCCAACGCCCGGCGAGAACGGCGAGACCGGCCCATCCGCCCACGACGGTGCCGACAACGACCGACGCAGCGAACACGCCTGAACATCCACATTCGCTCACCGACACCACCAGGAGACAGCATGAACGACACCACCCAGACCCTCACCGAGCAGTCCTGCGAAGCCTGCAGCTGGGACGCCCCCCACGCCACCGAGGCCGAGATCGAACAGTGGCACGCGCAGATCCCTGAGTGGCGGATCGTCGAGCGCGATGGCATCATGCAACTGGAGCGGAGCTACAAGTTCCGCAACTTTCGGCAGGCCCTTGCCTTTACCAACAGCGTCGGCGAGATCGCCGAGGAAGCCGGCCATCACCCGGCCCTGTTGACCGAGTGGGGCAAGGTCACCGTGACCTGGTGGTCCCACGAGATGAAGGGCCTGCACAAGAACGATTTCATCCTAGCGGCCAGAACCGACGAGGTAGCAAGCTAAAATGTTCGAGAAGATTGAGCGGGTTCCCGGGGATGCCATCCTCGGGCTCATCGAGGCCTTCAAGAAGGACACCAATCCCCAGAAGGTCGATCTTGGCGTCGGCGTCTACCGCGATGCAAAGGGCAACACTCCGGTGATGCGTGCGGTCAAGGAGGCCGAAGCCCTGCTGCTCAACAACGAGACCACCAAGACCTACATCGGCTCACACGGCGCCGCCCAGTACGGTGCCGTGGTGCTGCCGATGGTGCTGGGCCAGGACTCCCCCGTGCTCGAGGCCGGCCGCGCCAGCGTTACCCAGTCCCCCGGTGGTACCGGCGCCCTGCGCCTGGCGGCGGACTTCGTCGCGACCCAACTGCCTGGCAAGGGCATCTGGGTCAGCGACCCGACCTGGCCGAACCACCACGGCATCTTCACCGCCGCCGGCATCGAACTGCACAAGTATCCCTACGTCGACGCCGACAACCGTCTCGACTTCGACGGCATGCTGGAAGCCCTCAAGCAGATCCCCCAGGGTGACGTGGTGGTGCTGCACGCCTGCTGCCACAACCCCACCGGCTTCGACCTGAACCACCAGCAGTGGCAACAGGTGCTTGAAGTGATCCAGCAGCGCGACCTGCTGCCGCTGGTCGACTTCGCCTACCAGGGCTTCGCCGAGGGCCTCGACGAGGACGCCTACGCCGTTCGCCTGCTGGCCGAGAATCTCGACAACGTGCTGATCACCAGCTCCTGCTCGAAGAACTTCGGCATCTACAACGAGCGTACCGGCGCCCTGATCGTGGTGGCGAAGAACAGCGAGGAGATGGAGAACGTCCGCTCGCAGATCGCCATCGTCGCCCGTGAGAACTACTCCAACCCGCCGGCCCACGGCGGCAGCATCGTGGCGGAGATCCTCAACTCGGCGGAACTCGCCGCGGTGTGGCGCGAGGAACTCACCGAAATGCGCGATCGCATCAACACCCTGCGTCGTGACTTCGTCGAGGCCTTGAAGCCCTACGGGCTGGACCAGAAGTACGCCCACATCGCCGAGCAGCGTGGCATGTTCTCCTACACCGGCCTGACGCCGGAACAGGTGGACCGCCTGCGTGACGAGTACGGCATCTACATGGTGCGCTCGGGCCGCGCCAACGTCGCCGGCTTCTCCCAGGAGAACCTGCCGTACCTGGCCAAGGCGGTGGCCGCCGTCAACGACTGACGCCCTGCCAGCGGGCTGTGCCAGCCAGCAAACGACGCCCGGGCCTGTCCCGGGCGTTGTCGTATCCGGACGAACTTCCCGGCGCCACCGAGCGCAACCACCATTCCTGCAAGCCTGTTTCTGCAAGCCCTGGGCTCTGTCCGAAAAGTCGACGAGCGCAGGCAGGTTTCGCAAAAGCCCTAGGCGCAGTCCGAAAAGTCGACGAGCGAAGGTTAGACAAGGCAAAAATCGGTGAGAAAGCGCAGTTTACGGGGTGTAAATGAGCATTTTGACCGGGCTGGCGCACCAGACGATTTTTAACGCCGTATTACCGAGCGCAGGCACTTTTCAGACAAGCCCTAGCCCAGGCCATGCTTGGTGGCCCACACCGCTGCCTCCACCCGTGAGCGAAGATCCAGCTTCTTGAACAGATGCTTGACGTGGACCTTGACGGTGCCCTCGGCGATGTCCAGCTCACGGGCGATCATCTTGTTGGACAGGCCGCGAGCCAGGGTCCGCAGGATGTCCCTCTCTCGAGCGGTCAGGCACGACATGCCGTCGTCGCCCCCTGCCGGCAGCTCGCCCTTGACCACGCTGGCCAGCAGCGACGCCATCTGTGGCCCCAGCACCACCTGACCCTGGGCCGCCTCGCGAATCAGCCGCAGCACCTCCTCGGGGTCCATGTCCTTGAGCAGATAGCCATCGGCGCCTTCCTTGAGCGCGCGCACCACGTCGTCGTCGGCGTCGGACACGGTCAGGATCACGATACGGCTCTTGACCCGGGCGTCACGCATCCGCCGGAGCACCTCGATGCCGTCGATGGGCTGCATGTTGAGGTCGAGCAGGATCAGGTTGGGTTGCAGATCGACGGCCTTGCGCACCGCCTCGGCGCCATCCGAGGCTTCACCGACCACCACCAGACTAGGATCCATGTCCACCAGTTGACGCACCCCACGCCGGAACAGGGGGTGATCGTCCACGATCATCAATCGAAGCATGCTCATAGTGCTATCTCCAGAGTGGTTTCACCCGACCCGCTGCCGGGCAACACGTTCAGCAGGCCACGTCGTCGCGACCTCGCGCCCGTGAAAGCCCATCACTCGGACGCCACAGGTAACTGCGCCAACAGACGCGGCAGAAAGCGGACGGTCACCACGGTGCCGCAGGGCTTGATGCCCCTGACCGTGAGCTTTCCACTCAGGCTTCGTGCCCGCTCCTCCATGATCGCCATCCCGTGGGACATGGAAGGATCCGATTGCGGTCCGATGCCTACACCGTCGTCCGTGACCGAAAGTTGATAGTGCCCCGTGTCGTCGACGGCGAGGCTGATGGTGCAGTGCCGAGCACGTGCATGGCGGGCCACGTTGGACAGCGACTCTCGCACGATCTGCAGCACATGAATTTCCTCGTTGGGGGTCAGCGACAGCCCGCTCCACTGGCCTTTCAGGGTCAGCTCGAAGTCGCCCCGCTTGGAGTACTCCAGCACCGTTTCCTCCAACGCCGCTTCCAGACCCGACTCATGGATGCGCAGACGAAAGGTGTTGAGCAGCTCCCTGAGCTGGCGGTAGGACGAATTGAGACCGTGCCGGAGTTCCGCGACCACCTGCGCCACCTGCTCGTGGCGTTGCTGATCGAGCTGCATCTGTAGACGGGTGACCTGGATCTTCAGGTAGGACAGCGACTGAGCCAGCGAGTCGTGAAGCTCTCGCGCAATCACCGCGCGCTCATCCATCAGCGCCAGCCGACGCTGCTCGTCGGCTTTCTCGGACAGCGACAAGGCCGCGGCAATCAGCCCGGCCACCGTCTCCACCAGCTCGATCTTCCACTGGGCAAGCATATGGCCGGGAGGCTGATGGACACGCAACTCGCCAAAATCCCGACCCGCTTCGCGCACCCTGACCGCGTATTCATTGCCGTTGGCATACAGTCCGGCAGCCGCCTTGTCTGATATTTCACGCCCGCGCGATGGTTCCTGAACGAAAGCGCTTTCCGCGCCGGGGCGAGAGCTGAGTCTGACAATATCCTTGCCATTGCCTCCCATGGACAGGCGCAGCTCGAAGGGGCCTTCGTCGGTCACCGCCTCAAGCTGGCGCAGCACTTCCTCGAGCTCTTCCCGGGTCAGCGGAGTAACCCCATTGAGACGCCGCGCGGTCAGATAAAGCATACGCAACGCATCATTGCTGCGCTTCAGTTCATGGGTCTTCGCCGCGACACGCTTTTCCAGCTGACCGTACATTTCCGACAGGCTGGCATTCATCTTGTTGATTGTTCTGGATAACAAGCCTAACTCGTCGTTACCTCGGTAGATGGTTCTCCCCGAAAAGTCACCGACCATTACGCCATTTACAACACGAATAAGGTCACGAAATGGCGGCATGACACCGCAGACTATTCGATAGACAACCATCACCATAAAGATCACGAGAACGGCGAGCGATGCCCCCTGAAAAACCTCAAGAAATACGACCTTTGACTCGGCATATTCTTGAAGCCTTCCCACCAGAATATCGACCTTGTCGACGAACTCGGCGACCTTGTCATCCAGCCGAAAGACGTCACCACCTTCGAAATCCACCGTGTTGGGACGCAGGGTTTCGTGCCAGCACTCCACCACCCTGTCGTAGGCCTCTCTGAGCGGATCATCGGCGTCCACCGGAATCAGCGCGATGATCGCCCCGGCAGCCAGCGTGGCCTCCATCTGTTCGTGCTGCCAGCGTCGCCTGGGGTGATCCGCCGGCAGCAACTCCGACGTCGCCAGCAGTCGATAGGCCTGCATTCGCAGCGAGCCCGCCTGGTTGATGGCGTCGGCGTAACCTCCCGCGCTCTTTGCGATGACGATGGAGCCCAGCAGGCTGACCAGGGCCAGACAGGATATCGCCGCCATGGCGACCAGCATGCGCAGCATCAGTGATCGGCGCAGGTAAAAGGCGCCGTTCATCTACTACACCTTCCCTTTTTGACCCAGATCAAGGGTTTCATCATCTAGAAATTTCCGGAATGTCGCATCCATCTGAGAGGGCAGATAATACGTGACGAACACCTCAAAAACACCCGGATACCTCCATGGAGGTAATTAAGCAAATGCGCTGGATATAGCACGCAATTCTCTTGACCACAATCAAGTGCCATACAGATACATTGTAGCAAGGTTTAGGGGCCGAACCGGCACCCCTAAAGAGGAAAGCACATGCTCCAACATGACACCGTACCCCGGCGTCAGCAGAACAGAGCGCTAGGCCTATCCACACTCGCCTTCACTCTCTGCTTCGCCGTCTGGACCCTGTTCTCGATTCTCGGTATCCAGATCAAGGAGGACTTCGCGCTCTCCGACACCCAACTTGGCCTGCTGATGGCCACTCCCGTGCTGACGGGTTCGATCAGCCGACTCTTTCTCGGTGTACTGACTGACCGCTTCGGGGGCCGCTGGGTCTTCGGTCTGCTCATGCTGGTCACCGCTACCTGTGTCTACCTGCTGACCTTCGCCAACAGCTACGTGATGCTGCTGGTCGGCGCACTGGGTATCGGCCTTGCCGGTGGCTCCTTCATCGTCGGCGTGGCCTACACCTCGGCCTGGTTCGAGAAGGAACGCCAGGGTACGGCGCTGGGCATCTTCGGGGCCGGTAACGTCGGTGCCGCCGTCACCAACTTCGGCGCGCCCTTCCTGCTGATGGCAATGGGCTGGAAAAGCACCGCCCTGGTCTACGCCACCATCATGGCGATCATGGGCGTGGCCTTTATCCTGCTGGCCAAGGAAGACCCCCAGAATCAGTCGCGCAATGCCGTGCGCCTGCCGCTGTCCGAGCAGTTCGCGCCCCTGGCCGACCTGCGCGTGTGGCGCTTCTCGCTCTACTACTTCTTCGTCTTCGGTGGCTTCGTCGCCCTCGCCCTTTGGCTGCCCCACTACCTGATCGAGGTCTACGGCCTGAGCCTGTCAGCGGCGGGTATCGTGGCGGCGCTGTACACCATCCCGGCCTCGCTGTTCCGTATTCTCGGCGGTTGGATGTCCGACCGCTACGGCGCCCGTCGCGTGATGTACTGGACCTTCCTGGCCTCGGTCATCTGCACCTTCCTGCTGAGCTATCCGCCCACCCAGTACGTCGTCGATGGCGTCCGTGGTCCGGTCGAGTTCACCTTCGCCATGCCGCTGGTCGGCTTCATCCTGTTGACCATGGTGCTGGGCTTCTTCATGTCGCTGGGCAAGGCCGCCGTGTACAAGCACATCCCGGTCTACTATCCCAAGAGCGTCGGCCTGGTCGGTGGCGCCGTCGGCATGGTCGGTGGCCTCGGCGGCTTCTTCCTGCCGCTGACCTTCGGCATGCTCAATGATGTCATCGGCATCTGGCAGAGCTGCTTCATGCTGATGTTCGTCGTGGTTGCCGCCGCGCTCATGTGGATGCACTTCGCCATCCGCAAGGCCGAGCGTATCGAGGCCCGCGATCGCTGCGAGTCCACCGACCTGCCCGAGCTGTCCACCCCGAGCCGTTTCGTGCTCGAGGACTGGCGCCCCGAGGACGAGTCCTTCTGGCAGTCCACCGGTCGCAAGATCGCCACGCGTAACCTGTGGATCTCCATCCCCTGTCTGCTGCTGGCCTTCTGCATCTGGATGGTGTGGTCCATGGTCGTGGCCAAGCTTCCCCAGGTAGGCTTCGAGTACAGCCCGAACCAGCTGTTCTGGCTGGCGGCCCTGCCGGGTCTTTCCGGTGCCACCCTGCGGATCTTCTACAGCTTTACCGTACCGATCTTCGGCGGCCGTCGCTTCACCGCGATTTCCACCGCCTCGCTGCTGCTGCCTGCCCTGTGGATCGGCTTCGCCGTCCAGAATCCCGAAACGCCCTACCTGGTGATGGCGATCATCGCCCTGCTGTGTGGCTTCGGTGGCGGCAACTTTGCGTCCTCCATGGCCAACATCGCCTTCTTCTATCCCAAGCGTGAGAAGGGCAAGGCCCTGGCCATGAACGCCGGCCTCGGCAACCTCGGCGTGTCGGTGATGCAGTTCCTGGTGCCCGTGGTCATCTCCACCGGCAGCTTCGTGATGTTCACCGGCAGTGGCCAGCCGATGTCCGACACTGATCTTCTGTGGCTGCAGAACGCCGGCTTCGTGTGGGTGCCGTTCATCGTCATCGCCACCGTCGCCGCCTGGTTCGGCATGAATGACATCGCCAGCGCCAAGTCCTCCTTCAAGGAGCAGTCGGTCATCTTCAAGCGCAAGCACAACTGGCTGATGTGCATCCTCTACACCGGCACCTTTGGCAGCTTCATCGGCTTCTCCGCCGGCTTCCCGCTGTTGACCAAGACCCAGTTCCCGGCCATCGATGCCCTCCAGTACGCCTTCCTCGGCCCGTTCGTCGGCGCCCTGAGTCGTGCCTGGACCGGTGGACTGGCCGACCGCTTCGGTGGTGCCCGGGTCACCTTCTGGACCTTCCTGACCATGATCGGCGGCGTGATCGGCGTGCTGTTCTTCCTGATGAACAAGGACATGTCGATCGCCTTCTACGGCTTCTTCGCCTCCTTCATGCTGCTGTTCTTCGCCACCGGCGTCGGCAATGCCAGCACCTTCCAGATGATCCCGTCGATCTTCCGCAAGGAAGTGCCGCGGCTGATGCCGAACCTGACCGCCGCCGAGCAGCTGGTCCACGCCGAGCGCGAATCCGCTGCCACCATCGGCTTCACCTCGGCCATCGCCGCCTACGGCGCCTTCCTGATTCCGAAGTCCTTCGGTACCTCGATCTCGCTGACCGGCGGTGCCGAAGCGGCACTGATCGGCTTCATCGTGTTCTACGTGTTCTGCACCGCCCTGACCTGGTTCTACTACAGCCGCAAGGGCGCGGAGATCGAACTGAACCTGGATGCGGGTCCCACCCGCAAGCCAAGCGCCGGTGCGGCCCAGACCCAGCACTGACGTTCCCGTCAAGACCGTGACATTCGAGTCCGCAAGGACCGCCTAGCCAGGCCCCCTTCGGGGGGCCTTTGAGGAGACCTCCATGAGTCATTTTCTCGATCGCCTGAGATACCTGACCAAACGTCCTCCGGAATTCGCCGACGGACACGGCGAAACCCGCGAAGAGACACGTGACTGGGAAGACGGCTATCGCGCCCGCTGGCAGCACGACAAGATCGTGCGCTCCACCCACGGGGTGAACTGCACCGGCTCGTGCAGCTGGAAGATCTACGTCAAGAATGGCCTGGTCACCTGGGAAACCCAGCAGACCGACTATCCGCGTACCCGCGCCGATCTGCCCAACCACGAGCCCCGCGGTTGCCCACGTGGCGCCAGCTACTCCTGGTACCTGTACAGTGCCAACCGCCTCAAGTACCCGCTGATTCGCCAGGAGCTGGTCAGCCTGTGGCGACGCGCGCTGGACAAGCACGCCGACCCGGTGGATGCCTGGGCCTCCATCGTCGAGGACCCGGTCCTGGCCAATCAGTACAAGCGTGCCCGCGGCATGGGCGGCTTCGTCCGCGCCGACTGGGACGAGGCGCAGACCCTGATCGCGGCGGCCAACGTCTACACCGCCAAGACCTACGGCCCCGACCGCATCATCGGCTTCTCGCCGATCCCGGCCATGTCGATGGTCTCCTACGCCGCCGGCGCCCGCTACCTGTCGCTGATCGGCGGTGTCTGCCTGTCGTTCTATGACTGGTACTGCGACCTGCCGCCGGCCTCCCCCCAGACCTGGGGCGAGCAGACCGACGTGCCGGAATCCGCCGACTGGTACAACTCCGGCTACATCATCGCCTGGGGCTCCAACGTGCCGCAGACGCGTACCCCGGACGCCCACTTCTTCACCGAGGTGCGCTACAAGGGCACCAAGACGGTGTCGATCACCCCGGACTACGCCGAGGTCTCGAAGCTCACCGACGAATGGCTGTCCGCCAAGCAGGGCACCGACGCCGCCCTGGCCATGGCCATGGGCCACGTCATCCTGAAGGAATTCCACCTCGCCTCGCCCAGCGTCTACTTCACCGACTACGTCAAGCGCTACACCGACATGCCCTTCCTGGTGGCGCTGGAGCCCCGCGAGGACGGCACCTACGCCCCGGGCAAGCAGCTCCGTGCGGCCGACTTCGACGCCTCGCTCGGCCAGGACAACAACCCCGAGTGGAAGACCGTCGCCTGGGACGAGACCCGTGACCAGCTGGTGGTGCCGCGCGGTTCCATCGGCTTCCGCTGGGGCGAGAACGGCGACGACGAAAAGGGCAAGTGGAGCCTTGAGTCACTGGACGCCGACGGCCAGGAGATCGACCTGCGACTGTCGCTGGCCGACGCCCACGACAGCGTCGCCAAGGTGGCCTTCCCCTATTTCGGTGGCATCGCCCACGAGCACTTCGACCACGTCGAAGGCAACGAGGTGCTGCACCACTGCCTGCCGGCCAAGAAGCTGACCCTGGCCGATGGCAAGGAAGTGCTGGCGGTCACCGTGTTCGACCTGATGTGCGCCAACTACGGTATCGACCGTGGCCTCGGCGGCGAAGGCGAGGACGACGGCGCCACCGCACTGGACCAGCTGCGCCCCTATACCCCGGCGTGGCAGGAAAAGATCACCGGCGTGCCCGCCAACCAGTGTATTCGCATCGCCCGCGAGTTCGCCCACAACGCCGACAAGACCCAGGGTCGGTCCATGATCATCGTCGGTGCCGGGATGAACCACTGGTACCACATGGACATGAACTACCGTGGCCTGATCAACATGCTGGTGCTGTGCGGCTGTATCGGTCAGTCTGGCGGCGGCTGGTCCCACTATGTGGGCCAGGAAAAGCTGCGTCCCCAGACCGGCTGGACCCCGCTGGCCTTCGGCCTGGACTGGCAGCGTCCGCCGCGCCACATGAACGGCACCTCTTTCTTCTACAACCACTCGAGCCAGTGGCGCTACGAGAAGCTCGAGGTCAAGGAACTGCTGTCGCCGCTGGCCAAGGCCGACAAGTACGACGGCAGCCTGATCGACTTCAATGTGCGCGCCGAGCGCATGGGCTGGCTGCCGTCGGCGCCGCAGCTCGGGGTCAACCCGCTGCGCCTGGCAGGCCCCGCTGCCGAGGCCGGCATGTCCACCGCCGACTACGTGGTCAGCCAGCTCAAGCAGGGCCGTCTTGGCTTCGCCGCCGAGGACCCGGACAACCCCCAGAACTTCCCGCGCAACATGTTCGTGTGGCGCTCCAACCTGCTGGGCTCCTCGGGCAAGGGTCACGAGTACATGCTCAAGTACCTGCTGGGCACCCGCCATGGGCTGCAGGGCAAGGACCTGGGCGAATCCGGCGGCGCCATGCCGCGGGAAGTCACCTGGCACGACGAGGCCCCCGAGGGCAAGGTGGACCTGTTCACCACCCTGGACTTCCGCATGTCGACCACCTGCCTGTACTCCGACGTGGTGCTGCCCACCGCGACCTGGTACGAGAAGGACGACCTCAACACCTCGGACATGCACCCCTTCATCCACCCGCTGACCGCCGCCACCGATCCGGCCTGGGAAGCGCGCAGCGACTGGGACATCTACAAGGGCATCGCCAAGAGATTCTCCCAGGTCTGCCCCGGCCACCTGGGCGAGGAAACCGACCTGGTCACCTTACCGCTGCAGCATGACAGCCCCGGCGAGCTGGCCCAGCCCGAAGTGCTCGACTGGAAGCGCGGCGAGTGCGAGCCGATCCCCGGCAAGACCATGCCGAGCCTGATCGAGGTCAAGCGCAACTACCCCGAGACCTACGAGCGCTTCACCTCGGTGGGCCCGCTGCTCGAGAGCATCGGCAACGGTGGCAAGGGCATCGGCTGGAACACCGACAAGGAAGTCGAGCTGTTGCGTGGTCTCAACCACGTCAAGCTCGAGGGTCCGGCCAAGGGCCAGCCGAAGCTCGAAAGCGCCATCGACGCCGCCGAGATGATCCTGGCGCTGGCACCGGAGACCAACGGTCAGGTGGCGGTGAAGGCCTGGGACGCGCTGTCGAAAATCACCGGACGCGACCACACCCACCTGGCGGTTCCCAAGGAAGAGGAGAAGATCCGCTTCCGCGACGTGGTGGCCCAGCCGCGCAAGATCATCTCCAGCCCGACCTGGTCTGGCCTGGAGGACGAGCACGTGTCCTACAACGCCGGCTACACCAACGTCCACGAGCTGATTCCCTGGCGTACCGTCAGCGGCCGTCAGCAGTTCTACCAGGATCACGCCTGGATGCGTGACTTCGGCGAGAGCCTGCTGGTCTACCGTCCGCCCATCGACACCAAGGCCACCAAGGCCATGGCGATGCCGCGGCCCAACGGTAACCCGGAGATCGCGCTGAACTGGATCACCCCGCACCAGAAGTGGGGCATCCACTCCACCTACTCCGACAACCTGTTGATGCTGACCCTGTCGCGTGGCGGCCCCATCGTCTGGCTGTCCGAGGAGGACGCGGTCGCCATCGGTGTCGAGGACAACGACTGGATCGAGCTGTACAACGCCAACGGCGCCATCGCCGCCCGCGCGGTGGTCAGTCAGCGGGTCAAGACCGGCATGGCGATGATGTACCACGCCCAGGAGCGCATCGTGAACGTGCCCGGCTCCGAGGTCACCGGCACCCGTGGCGGTATCCATAACTCGGTCACCCGCGTCTGCCCCAAGCCGACCCACATGATCGGCGGCTACGGACAGCTCTCCTACGGCTTCAACTACTACGGCACCGTCGGCTCCAACCGCGATGAGTTCGTCATGGTGCGCAAGATGAAGCACGTCAACTGGTTGGACGGCGAAGGACAGGACAGCGCCCAGGAGGCAGTGAAATGAAGATCCGTTCCCAAGTGGGCATGGTGCTCAACCTCGACAAGTGCATCGGCTGTCACACCTGTTCGGTGACCTGCAAGAACGTCTGGACCAGCCGTGAAGGCGTCGAGTACGCCTGGTTCAACAACGTCGAGACCAAGCCGGGCATCGGCTATCCCAAGGAGTGGGAGAACCAGGCGCGCTGGAAAGGCGGCTGGCTGAGGCGCGAGGACGGCACCATCGAGCCGCGCATCGGCGGCAAGTGGCGGGTGCTGGCGAACATCTTCGCCAACCCTGACCTGCCGGAGATCGACGACTACTACGAGCCGTTCACCTTCGACTACCAGCACCTGCACCAGGCCAAGAAGGGCCGCCACCAGCCGGTGGCACGCCCCCGTTCGCTGATCTCCGGTCAGCGCATGGAGAAGATCGAGTGGGGCCCGAACTGGGAAGAGATTCTCGGTACCGAGTTCGCCAAGCGCCGCAAGGACGCCAACTTCGACAAGATCCAGGCGGACATCTACGGCCAGTTCGAAAACACCTTCATGATGTACCTGCCGCGCCTGTGCGAGCACTGCCTCAACCCGGCCTGTGTGGCCAGCTGCCCGAGCGGTGCGATCTACAAGCGTGAAGAGGACGGCATCGTCCTGATCGACCAGGACAAGTGCCGCGGCTGGCGGATGTGCGTGTCCGGCTGTCCGTACAAGAAAATCTACTACAACTGGAAGTCCGGCAAGTCCGAGAAGTGCATCTTCTGCTACCCGCGTATCGAGTCGGGCCAGCCGACGGTGTGCTCCGAGACCTGCGTCGGTCGTATCCGCTACCTGGGCGTGCTGCTCTACGACGCCGATCGCATCGAGGAGGTCGCCGCCTCCCAGGACGAGCGCGACCTGTACAAGCGCCAGTGCGAGATCTTCCTCGACCCCCATGATCCCGAGGTCATCGCCCAGGCCAAGCGTGACGGCATCGATGACAACGTGATCAAGGCGGCCCAGGAGTCCCCGGTCTACAAGATGGCCATGGACTGGCAGCTGGCGCTGCCGCTGCACCCGGAGTACCGCACCCTGCCGATGGTCTGGTACGTGCCGCCGCTGTCGCCGATCCAGTCGGCGGTAGACGGTGGTCACGTGGAAACCGACGGCGTGCTGCCCAAGGTCGAATCACTGCGTATCCCGGTGAAGTACCTGGCCAACATGCTCACCGCCGGTGACGAGGCGCCGGTGGTTCGCGCGCTCAAGCGCATGATGGCGATGCGCGAGTACATGCGCGGCAAGCACGTGGACGGAGAGTTGCGCCACGACGTCCTCGACGAGGTCGAGCTGAGCGAGGCCCAGGTCGAGGAGATGTACCGCTACCTGGCCATCGCCAACTACGAGGACCGCTTCGTCATCCCGACCAGCCACCGCGAGCAGGCCCGCGAGGCCTTCCCGGAGCGTGGCGGCTGCGGCTTCACCTTCGGCAACGGCTGCCAGGGCGGCAGCGACGAGACCAGCCTGTTCGGCGGGCGCAAGCAGACCACCACCCTGGTCAACGTCGAGCAGTACGACCCCAGCCATCCGGAGGTCGAGCATGACTAATCCACTCGCCCAGGGTCTGCGCGCCCTGGCCCGGCTACTCGACTATCCCGACCGGGAACTGATCGAGGGGCTTGCCGAGGTCAAGGCGGCGATCGCCGCCATGCCACTGCCGGGGGGAGCCCCCCGGCAGGCACTGCTCGACTGGTGTGATCGCCTGGCGGATGCCCGCCTGCTGGACGTCCAGGCGGCCTACGTCGCCCAGTTCGATCGTGGCCGCGCCACCTCGCTACTGCTGTTCGAGCACGTCCACGGCGAATCCCGCGACCGCGGCCAGGCGATGGTCGACCTGCTCGGCGAGTACGAGGATGCCGGCTTTGCCCTCGACAGCCGCGAGCTGCCCGACCACCTGCCGCTGCTGCTCGAGTTCCTCTCCACCCGCGAGGGTGACGAGGTGGCCCGCTGGATCGGTGACGTCAGCCATATCCTGGCGCTCATCACCGCCCGCCTGGAGGCCAAGCAGTGCGACCAGGCGCTGGTGACCCTGGCCCTGCTGTCGCTGATCGGCGCCGAGGATCAGGTGGACCTCCACCGCGAAGCGGTCAAGGAAGAACCGGCTGACAACACCCCTGCCGCCCTCGACGCCGTGTGGGAGGAGGAGGCCGTGCGTTTCTCGGCCGAATCCGACCAGGACTGCGCGCTGACCTCCGCCGAGGGCAAGCGCCTCGCCGAACGTCGGGGCAGTATCCAGCCCGACACCGTTCGCCTCCCCGATGCCATGCCCTCTCGACCCACTGGAGGTCTGTCATGAACTACCTGCACACCCTGCTGTTCGGCCTCTATCCCTACCTGGCGGGCAGCGTCTTTCTGATCGGTAGCCTGTTGCGCTTCGACCATGGCCAGTACACCTGGAAGACCGGCTCGAGCCAGATGCTGTCGTCCAGGCGCATGCGCCTGGCCAGTCCGCTGTTCCACGTCGGCATCCTGGTGATCTTCTTCGGTCACCTGGTCGGCCTGCTGACACCGCATTGGGTCTACGCCCCCTTCATCAGCGCCGGCACCAAGCAGGTGTTCGCCATCCTGGTCGGTGGCGTTGCCGGTATCGCCTGTCTGATCGGTGGCGCCATGCTGCTGCATCGCCGCTTCACCGACCCACGGGTCAAGGCGTCCTCCAGCTTCATGGACAACCTGATCATCGTGCTGCTGGTGGTTCAGGTCACCCTGGGCCTGCTGACCATTCCCGCCGCACTGCATCACCTGGACGGCGGCGTGATGATCAAGCTCGCCGAATGGGCCCAGGCCATCGTCTTCTTCCAGGGCGGCGCCGCCACCCACCTCGAAGGCATTGGCTTTATCTACCACCTGCACATTCTGGTCGGTCTGACCATCGTGCTGGTGTTCCCGTTCACTCGCCTGGTTCACGCCTGGAGCGCTCCCCTGGGTTACCTGGGGCGTCGCTACCAGATCGTCCGGCGCCGTGCCTGAGGAGGCATGTCATGCAAACCATCCCCGTGGAAACCCTGCCGCACACAACGGTTCCCAGCATTCGTGTTGGTGACAGCGTGATCGGCGAGGAAGCCATCGCCGGGGAGATGCAGTTCCATCCGTCAACGGATCGCGAGGCCGCCGCCAAGGCGGCGGCCCGCGCCCTGGTCATCCAGGAACTCTTGCGCCAGCGCGCCGAGATCCTGGGCATCGAGACGGGCTCGCTGCACGAGCCCGACGAGCGTGCGATCGCCGTGATGCTGGATCAGGAACTGCAAGTCCCCCCGCCCGATGAAGAGGCCTGCGTACGCTTTCACGCGGCTCACCCCGAACGCTTCTGCGAGCCCACCCGTCTCAAGGTCCGGCATATTCTGCTGGCGGCGGCCCCCGACGACCTGGACGCCCGCGACGAGCAGTTCAAGAAGGCCGAAGGGCTGATCGACACCCTCAAGCAGCATCCCGAACGCTTCGACGAGATGGCTCAGCGGTTTTCGCAGTGCCCATCGAAGGACGAAGGCGGGAGCCTTGGCTGGGTCAGCCGCGGCCAGACCGTCAGCGAGCTCGACCGCGCGCTGGAACCCCTGCCCGAAGGCCTGCACGAGCGTCCGCTGCCGTCACGCTACGGTTGGCACGTGGTCGTCATCGACGCTCGTCTGGAGCGCCAGCCACTGCCCTACGCCGAGGTCAAGGACAGGGTCGCCCACGAGCTGACCGAACAGGCCACCCGAGTCGCTCTGCGCCACTACCTGCTGGCGCTGGAAAGCGAGATCGGCGTCGAGGGTTTCACCCTGGCCGACGATGACGTCGACGGTCCCCTGATGCGCTGACGAGGGCGCTGCAAGGTCGCCACCAAGGGCGTTGAAAGAGCACAGACAGAGCGCCGACCAGGCGCCACTAGCGAATGCGCGTGCCGACTCCCCCTTCCCTCCCACCTGACACCCCCGCCAGACCTCAGGGTCCGGCGGGCTCCCTTCACGTTCTCTCAACCGGAGTCCTTGCATGTCTCATACGTCCACGTGCGCCGTGTTCACCCCGCTGGATATCGCCATCCTCACCGTGTCCGATACCCGAGGCCTGGACGAGGACGGCAGCGGCAACCTGCTGGCGGACCGGTTAGCCGGCGCCGGACACCGCCTGACCGAGCGCGCCCTGGTCCCCGACGACATCTATCGCATTCGCGCCCAGGTCAGCGCCTGGGTGATCCGTTCCGACATCCAGGTAGTGCTGGTCAACGGCGGCACCGGCTTCACCGCCCGTGACAACACCCCGGAGGCACTGACGGTACTGTTCGACAAGGTCGTCGAAGGCTACGGCGAGCTGTTTCGTCTGCGTTCCTTCGAGGCCATCGGCACCTCCACCATCCAGTCCCGCGCCGTGGCCGGGGTGATCGATCGCACCCTGGTGTTCTCCATGCCCGGCTCGCCAAAGGCCTGCGCCATGGCCTGGGACGACATTCTTACAGCCCAGCTCGACGCCCGCACTCGGCCCTGCAACTTCGTCGCCATGGTGGTGAAGGACAGCCAGCGCTGCACCAGCCGCAGCGCAGATCACCACGTCGCTTCCGACACCGGGAAGACGGCTCGACACGAAGCCCTGGAGGTCACCCCATGAGCGAGATCTGCGGCTGTGACACACCGACCAGAAGCCACACCCTGGTCGATCCCTGGCAGGCCCGCGAGCAGGTCATCGCCTTGACCCGCCCGCTGGAGGACACCGAGACGCTGAGAACGACCCACGCCCGTGGCCGCATCCTGGCCACGCCGCTCAAGGCGCTGCACGACGTTCCCGGCATCGATAACAGCGCCATGGACGGCTACGCCCTGCGTCTGGCCGACCTCAAGCACCGGCTTGCCCTGCCGGTGGTGGCCCGGGTGCCCGCCGGCGCCGCCCCGATCACCCTGCCCTTCGACGGCTGTGCGCGCATCTTCACCGGCGCACCGATTCCCCGCGGTGCCGACGTGGTGGTGCCCCAGGAACGGGTACGGATCGATGACGCCGGCCAGATCCACTTTCCCACGGATTTACACCTGGGAGACCATATCCGGCGGCGTGGCGAAGAGCTCACCCAGGGAGCGGCGCTGCTCGAGCCAGGTGAGCCCCTCGATGCCATCCGCCTGGCACTGCTGGCGGCCCAAGGCATCACCGAGGTGCCCTGCCGGCGTCGGGTGCGCGTCGCCGTCGTCAGTACCGGCTCGGAGCTGGTCACGCCCGGCAAACCGCTGGCCCCGGGCCAGATCTACAACTCGAACGCCGGCATGCTGCACGCCCTGCTGCAGGATCACAACGCCGAGCTTGTCGACCTTGGCAACATCAGCGACAGCGCCACGGCGCTGGAAGAAGCGCTGACCTTCGCCGCCCGCCAGGCCGATCTGATCGTCTGTACCGGCGGCGTCTCGGTGGGTGAGGAAGACCACGTCAGGCCCTGTCTCGAGCGCCTTGGCGGCATCAGCCTCTGCGGCGTGGCGATGAAGCCCGGCAAGCCCTTCACCCTGGGCTACATCGGCAAGTCCCCGTCTACCGGCACCCCGCTGCTGGGACTTCCCGGCAACCCCACCGCTGCCCTGGTCGCCTGGCACCTGCTGGGCCTGGCGGTACTGCATCGCCGACAGGGTCGAACCATCGCCCCGCTGGCGAGCTTTGCAGTGCATGCAGGCTTCACCTACCGCGCCAACCGCACCCGCACCCAGTGGCTGCGCGTCCGCCTGGATCACAGCGACATCGCCCCGGTGGCCAGGATCGCCGGCGACCAGGGCTCCAATATGCTCAAGAGTGCGGCGCAAGCCGACGGCTACCTCCAGGTGCCCCCTGGTCAGCAGGTGGTGCCCGGCCAGCGCTATCCCTACCTGCCGCTAAGCCAGTTCGCCCGCTAGCGCGGCGACCTGAACACCGACAGCACACCTAAAAATGTTCCGACAAGGAGAGCCCACCATGGCCACCCCCTCACCCCTTCCCCTGGTCTACGCCTGCTCTGGCTGCTCAGACGTTGCCCAGCTCGCCAACAGCGTTGCTGTTGCGCTCGACCATCGCGGCGTCGCCGAGATGTCGTGTATCTCCGGCGTTGGTGGCGGCGTGCCGGGGCTGGTGCGCAAGGCCCAATCCGGGCGACCGATCGTGGCACTCGACGGCTGCCAGATGCACTGCACCGCCCACTGCCTGGACAAGGCCGGCGTCAGCGCCACCCACCATCTGCGCCTGTACGAGCAGGGCTTCAAGAAGCGACGCGGCCGCCGCTACGATGACGATTGCGTGGAAGCTGTCATCAAACAGCTGATTCCCGTCGTCGATGCGCTCTCTGGTGGTGAGGCGAGCCACGAGCAGCGGGACACCCCTGTCAGACTCACCGCTCGCCACTGAGCAAGGGCGACGCGATAAAGCCAGCCCCGTCAGGTGAAGGCGGCGTGCAGGTGGGACGAACACGCAAGAACGACAAGGCCCCGCCGGGCTGCAGTGCAGCAGCTCCCCGGCGGGGCCTTGTTATTGGCCATGTCATGTTAGCGGTGCGTCATGACAGCGACGTCGCTGCTCAGCTCATCCCCGCTGTCTCGTCGAGCCCATACTCCCGCTCCACCAGTGCCACCCTGACGCGATAGCTTGCATACCAGCGCTCGCGGCCCCTGGCCTGGGCCTCGCGATGATCCAGGTTGGCCTTCCAGGCGCGGATCGATGCCAGGTCAGACCAGTAGGACACCGTGATGCCGGCGGCATATTCACCCGGCGAGCGCGCCGACTCCACCCCCAGAAACCCCGGCTGCTGTGCCGCCAGTTCGACCATGCGCTCGGCCATCTCGCCGTAGCCGTCATCCCCCGGCGTTCTCGTGGAGGTGAAGATCACCGCGTAGTACGGCGGTGTCGGTGTGGTGGCGAGAGGATTCATCGGGCGGGCCTTGTTAGCGATGGGAGAAGTCTCGATTTGTCGAGACGGAAAAGCCGCTGAAGCTTGCCAGACGCTGTCCCTCAAAGCCAGGCTCATGGCCACTGCGGTGGTCGAACCTCCAACGCCCGACATCCGACCACCTACGTCCATCTGCCACTCATGCGCTGACCAAGGCCATATCGCGACCGGTGCATCCAACCGAGATGGGCACCGGCTTGAACAGCCAGTGCCCACAAGGTGAGGAGACGCAGGCAGGATCGACGCCTCCTCGGCGGTCTTTGATGGCAGCCTACAAATGGGCACCCCAGGAAATGAAGACCGCGATCATCAGGAACACCCAACTTACCAGAAAGCACTTGATGATCAGAGGGAGGGCATAACGCACCCAGCGGTCATAGGGCACACCCGCCAAGGCCAGCATGGCGAGCGTTCCCCCCGAGGTGGGAGACACCATGTTGGTAAAGCCATCGCCAATCTGGAAGGCAAGTATCGATGTCTGACGGGTCATGCCGATGAGGTCGGACAAGGGAATCATGATGGGCATCGTCGCCACCGCCTGACCACTACCCGACGGAATGAAGACATTTATCAGCCCGTGGACCAGCGTCATGATGATGGTCGACAGCGCAACGGGAAGGTCGGACAGAGGAACCGCCAGATAATGAATGATGGTATCCGTGACCTGCCCCTGCTCCAGCAGAATCTGGATGGCCCGGGCCACCCCGATAATCAGAGCGCCAGAGGTCACCGAGGCAGCTCCCTTGAGCAGATGGCCGACGATGTCGCTGGCGCTCATGCGCGTCAAGACACCGCAGACGACGGCGATCGCCAGAAATACCCCGGAGATTTCGTTGATGTACCATCCAAGCGAAAAGACACCGTAAAGGATCGACGCCAATCCCGTCAGGAAGACCGCCACCACCACCAGATCCTGTCTGGCCATCCGGTACTCGCCAAGGGGCTTGTCCAGCGACATGCCTGCCGTGGAAATACCTTTGACCAGGCTCTTCTCCGGATTCCTCTGGATCTTCTTGAGATACCGTGACGTGTGGTGCGCCACCACACACAGAATCACTATCCCCATGGCTGACCTGAGGGCGATTCCCGAAAACAGCGGAAGTTCGGCAATCGCCTGTGACACCCCGACGGTATAGGGATTGACCGGTGACGTCGCAAAACCGAAACCAATGCCTCCTATCGCAATGCTGAGCCCCACGATCAGGTCTCCCTTCAAGGCGAGGCCAACGAAGACCGCCAGGGGAATCAACGCAATATTGCCTTCGTAGCCAACAGCCACTCCCAGCATGCCGAAGATAAATGTCATGGCCCAGACCGTCAGGGTCTGTCGCTCACTTCCGATCTTCGCCACCAGACACCCCACGGCGTTATCCAGGGCTCCGGTCACCGAAAGCAGTCGGAAAAGCCCACCGGCGATAAAGACGATGAAGATAACACTGGCCGCGGACACCATGCCTTGAGGAATGGCAAAGAAGATGTCCATGGGCGACAAGGCAGGACTATTCACCAACTCGAAAGATCCCGGCACGACAGCTTCCCTGCCATTCACCTCAACTCTGTCGAATGTACCAGAGGGCACAAACCAGGTAATGGCATAGGAGACCAGCAATATAAAAAATATTAGCACCATCGGGTCCGGTATTTTTTCATACCACTTTTTATTTTCTATAACCGTGCTTGTATTGTTATTCATATAAAACCTCTCACGCCTTGTCATCAAGAGAATCGAGCGCAATCTTTACCATCAACTCAATCCCGAGCGGAATGATTTCGTCATTGAAGTCGTAGTAGGCACTATGCAGCGGAAAAGAGCCCTCGTCCTTGCCGGATCCGAGAAAGAAGTAAGCTCCTGGGCATCGATCAAGCATAAAGGAGAAGTCTTCGGCCCCCATGCTGGGCGCTACCTCTTCAGCCAGTCTGTCATGGCCCCACAGGGCCACCACCGAAGACGCGACCAGTTCGGCGGAATCCTTCGCATTGCGGGTCACCGGGAAGAGGCGTTCATAGTCCAGTGATACTTCACCACCGAACGTCTGACCAATCCCGCGACAGATACGCAGCATGGAGCTCTCTATGGAACTACGAACATGCTCTTCGAGACTTCTCACCGTGCCGCTGATCTTGACCTCATCGGGAATGATGGCAAACCCATCGAGGGACCCGCCCTCGATGCCACACAGACTGATGACACCGGATTCGAGAGGATCAACATCACGCGACACGACAGTGTGCAAGGCTTGCAACAGAGCGCCAGACATCAGGACGGGGTCGACGGCGCGGTGGGGATTGACGCCCCATGGCCGCCTTTGCCACGTACCACTATTCTGATTTTATCCGTCGCCGCCATGATCGGTCCGGACCGGACTCCAACCATGCCGGAGGGCAAAGCGGGCCAGTTGTGCAAAGCGAAAATTTCGTCCACAGGAAAGCTGTCGAACAGCCCGTCATCGATCATGCCCGTAGCGCCGCCCAATCCCTCTTCCGCGGGCTGGAAGATGAGGTGAATGGTCCCGGAGAAATCCCGATTCTCCGAAAGCCAGGCGGCGACGCCGAGCAGGATGGTAGTATGACCGTCGTGGCCACAAGCGTGCATCTTTCCAGTATGGCGGGAAGCGTGGGGCACGCCCGACATTTCCTGCATGGGCAAGGCATCCATGTCGGCCCTGAGGCCTACGCGCCGTCCAGAGTCCCTGCGATTTCCCCTGATGGTCGCGACGATGCCGGTTTTTGCAATACCGGTCGTGTATTCGACTCCCAGGCGATCCAGTTCCTGGACAACCCGATGGGAAGTCTCATGCTCTTCAAACCCAAGTTCTGGGTACATATGAAGACAGCGACGAAATGCTTTAAAGTGATCGATATTTTTTGAAATAAAAGAAACAAATTTATTATTGGACATATCCAGCCTTGAAAAACTTGAACGTCGCCACCTTATAAGGAAAAAATGGCATCCTCGGAAAATATTGTTTTTGTATGGCTGCCATGCTATTTTTCGATACCGGCCGAACGTACCCAGGAAAGCCCATGGATTTCAAACGGATAACCTATTTTATCGAAGTGGCCGAGAGAAAATCCATTTCGGCTGCTGCGCGAGCAATACCGGTGGCTCAGCCAGCCCTGACACGCCAGCTCAAACTGCTGGAAGAGGAAGTAGGTGCCACATTATTACTTCGTTCAAATCGAGGTATCGTACTGACCTCCTCGGGTGAAGCTTTTTATGATGCCATGAAGCGAATGACGGCAGAGTATTCCGAGGCAAAAAAAATCGCACGCGATATCCAGCATGGTCACCGTGACAGCCTCAAGCTTGGCCTTACCCCCCTGCATCCATGGATATCCAACATCACCAATCTATTGCTCGCGTTCAAGAACACCTTTCCAGACACCGATGTATCGATCGAATCCATGCTGTCAGGCCATCAGGAGCAAGCGCTGCTAGCGGCCGAAATGGATGCAGGAATCATGTTCTTTCATCCACAAAGTCAGCCGCTGCTGAGAAGTCTATGCCTGTATCGGGATCATATGGTGCTGGCAGTCAGCAGGCACTCTCCATTGGCCTCCCACCCACCGACCCGGCTTTCCGATATCAGTGACGAGGACTTTATCTGGTTCAAGCGGGGCTCGACGCCCAGTAGCTATGACCAGCTTCAGCGTGCCTTTGACGCCGCAGGCTTTGAGCCCAAGATTGTGCAGGAGTGCAGTGACAACACCACGATGCGATGTCTTGTGTCAGCCCAGATGGGGTGTACGCTACTCCCCTCCCTGGCCATGACTGATGCACCGGAAGATATCGTGAGCTTCAGGCTTGAGGACCTCACGACCGAGCTTTGCCTGATGCTGGTGTGGCATCCCGACCATCGTCTGCCCGCCGTCGAACGCTTGATCGGCCTTGCAGAGGAGCTCGACTGGGACGACAACAGGGTCGACAGCTGCGTCCCTCTTGCGTAGCGCCAACAGGCTTCACAGACCGTCATCTGTTCCCTTCAGCGCATCTACGTACGACCAACGAGCGATCAGGGGGAGCCGACGCCCGAGTCTACCCGCCCCTCGTTAATTGCATTGGTAAACGGATCATCAAACCCCGAGCCTACCGCGCCTTCATTGATACTCGGGGTAAAAGGATCGTCGCGTCCTGATCCGACTGCGCCTTCATTGATATCGTCGGTAAACGGATCATCGATGTCCGAGCCGATCACACCTTCATTCACGTCGTCAGTGAAGGGATCATCGAACCCGCTTGCTACCGCCGCTTCGTTGATATCTTCCGTAAAAGGATCGTCAAAGCCCGAACCCACCGCCCCTTCGTTGATCTCGCTGGTCCAGGGGTCATCAGTGGCCGCGGCGACCCCTGATGACAGGGCCAGCATCAGGAATAGACAACGAACGCCATACCTCATGACACACCCCATGACGGCAAAATGCCAGGATACAAGGCCCCATTTGCTGCCATGCTGACCCGGGTCCATAAAAAAAGGGCCGGAACCCTGCACGGGTACCGGCCCCTTCTGTCATCTCTTTTCCTTCTACTTTCTTACGTCTCTTGTGGGCTCGAGCCTAGCCGATGGGCTCTACCTCGACCAGCGGCTCCCGCGGCAGCAAGGGTCGCCAGTAAGCAAGCTCGGCGGCCACCGGCAACAGATTGACCGACACATCCTTGCGAGTCGGTTTGCACGGACGGCAGCGTCGCTCGATACCGGGCTGATTGAGCTGAATACAGGTGTACAGCTCCAGGCCACGGGCATCGATGGCGCTGACACACAGCTCGCACTTGAACGACTGGCCCATTTCGGTCGCGACCTTGAGGCGTCGTCCCTCCAGTCGATAGGTAATGATGCCTGCCGCGCTCTTCACCTTGCCATCGCCCTGTTCCAGGGTCTGCCCACACAGGCACCACTCGTAGTCCACCGGGAAGGCGGTGAGCCTGGGCCAGGCTTCAAACACGCCGCACCATCGCACCGGGCTGGAACGACAACGAGAACAGTCCTTCGCAATGTAGTCAGTCACCTCTCCGCGCTCTGTCACGCTCCATCGTGCAGCAATATCCAGCGATGGCGTCGGGGTGTCGAAGGTGATCCAGTCCAGATGCAGTGCACCCTGCTGATCGATCTGGCGCCAGGCACGTAACTTGGCCAGGCGCCCTTCGGACGTGCGCATCCCGAAGACCACCTCATGGTGAGGCATGAACAGGAACCATCGTGGCCACGTGAGGGGTATCAGGCCCAGAGACATCTGGCTTGTTGCCAGCGGCAGGCGCGATATCTGCACCGGCGTCAGCGCGCCGAAGGAGGTCCCCGTGACCGTCAGCCCACTGCCACCGACGGCATTCAAGCCACTTGCGGGATTCCAGGCGAGATCGGTTCCGGGCGACACCCCCGCACTGAGGGCGCCACTGTCCAGATCCACCGAGAACCCTTCGAGACCGATGTTTCCGCCCTGGTGTTTTACCGGCACCGAGACCGACCGCACGATGCTCGAGCGCAATTCCAGATCATCGAGGACGATACTGGACAGCGTCAGACCACCACCGATCGGCCCGAGCGGGATCGCCGGCAGGCCACCAATGGCCCCGCTGATTCCATCCGAAATCAGACCATCGGCGATGCCTTCTGCCACCGCCTCGACAATCGCCAGCACCACGGCGGCAATGATGACTCCGACGATACCGCCGAACAGACCTCCCAGACCGAGTGAGGCAAGCCACACCCACCAGGCCAGGTCCACATCGGTATCCACCACCGGCGTGGTGGCAGTCACCGTGATCGCCCCAGCATCCAGACCGATATCGATGAAGAACGAGAAATTCGACTCCGCCGACCAACCACTACCCGAGTCGGTGGCACGTCCCGTGACGGAAATGCGATTGGCGACAACGCGAGCCTCAAGACTTCGAAGCGTCCCCTGACCACCCGGTGCGGGGATACTGCGGTTTAGCCTCAAGGGGGTGTCGAAATCGGTGACAGGTCTGCCCATGGAGCTTGCGATACGTGGGCGCATTACCCTGGCCAGCAACCAGAAGTTGCTCATCGTCACCAGCGACTGGCTCCCGGCAGGGATCAAGCTGGAGGTGACGTTATTGATATTACCCCCGCCGTCGCTGGACATGCGCACACCGAACGCAAGGCAATCACGATCCAGTGCCGTGGTATCGTTCACGGTGGTGACATCGATGTCGAAGACGGTTGTCGCATCCGTATCGTCGACGACCGGGATCGCTGGCGTCAGATCGATTCGACCGATGCTGGACTGAAGCTGGTCGAGCACGACTCCCGCCATCATGTTCTGCGCCTGCGTGAGGCTCAGCCCCGCAACATCCAGAAGCGGCTCAAGCAGTGACACCGACGCAGGATCGAAGGCCACATTGACCGTGGGCGCACCGGCATTGAAGTCCATGGTGGCGAACTGATTGCTGCCCTCGGTCACCATGGCGATACTGTCCACCACCGTGATGGCGCCACCGATCGGGGCCACCGTCAACGCCAGGGGCGCGGTGATCTGGAGCTGAGAATTGGAAAAGGGAACGGTCAGCCCCATTCTCGGCCGAGGGCGGTCCAGGTCGGCGACGGGGGTATCGAAATTCAGATCGGCGCTCCCGCTGACACCGCCTGCATTGACTGGCACGCTGATACTGGGTGGAAAGATCCCTCCGGCGAGGAAGGCCGTGGCAAGTTGATTGTTGAGTTCGTTCTCGGAAATCTGAACGAGCATGTCAAAACCGGCTGTTCGATCCAGTGCCATGACTAGCCCTCCTTGTGAACAGCAAAGCCATCATCGTCCTGCGGCTTCGCACCCGGCTTGATCTCGCCGATACGACCACGCGGGAAGGCCGCAGCCTTGAAACCCGCCACCTTCACTCCGGGACCTACCACTGCTGTCTGTTCGACCTCCCCATGGGCCCGCTCGACGGCCTTCAGCTCCTGCCTTGACAATTTGACACCGGCCTTGAGCAAGGCCTCGACAGGATGCGCCATGTATAGGCTCGCGTTCGCCTCGTCCTTGGCCAACCACTCCATCATCAACTTGTCGGCCTCCTGGAGTTTCTTCATCACCTCTTCTGGTAACGCAAGAGGCTCGGCATCCCGACGGGGCGCTCCCTTGCGAGGACGGCAGCGCAGAGGACGCTTGGGGAGCGCGAAGTCTCCTCCAGGCACGAGGCGCACATTGATGTTGGCCTCAAAGCCCTGGGGCACCTTGGCCACCACGAGCTCTTCCGCCCGATCCTTGCCCAGCCCCACCTGAGAGCGGCATGGGCAGGGATCGGGGTCTTTTGACGTATTCATGTGTTGGCTCCTTGACGTTGAATGACGTTTGCAACTTCGCAGGGCAGCGCAGTACAGGTCGTCAACAAGAAGCTCGGCGAGAAATAACGCTACCCGGGTCATCGAAACGATGACCGAGCGGGGGTAGTCGACTTCCGGGACGTCAGCCCACCGAAACAGGAGGCAGGCGACCGGAATCTGATGCTATGCGAGGAAGGAGGGAAACATGCTCGGACACCGGAGCTTTGGATAACGGGCAAGGCGCCCCGACAGCGTCCCCGCGCTGACCTCTTTCATCTGACACGAAAAGGAAAGCGCTTCTGGCGGCGCAGCCCTGAATAAAATGTGCTTAAAAAGGCACCAGGGCCACGACCGCAGGACACCAAACATCTCGGCTAATTTATCAAGTACTTACCAAGTATTCCTGATGGATTCAATCAGAATGACTACCCCCGTAGAACACTCTTCCTAAGTAAACTTGGCCTTTGAAGCATAGACTGTCTTCGTCAATGTGACGATGTCCAATCAACCATCAAGGCAACAAATGAAGGCACCCCGCCGAGAGGCTTTCTCGACGGGGTGCCTGAAGGGGGCTACGGACACCGGAACAACCTGGTCCCTAGCGATTGATCTCGACACGAATGATGCGATTGGTGGCGCTCTGATGAATCAGCAGGTCGCCATTCCGGGTCGGTCGCATATGCCGCACGATACCGGCGTAAATACCGCCGGACGGGATCGCCCAGCTCTGGAAGGTCTCGGTGGCGGGATCAAAGCGCACCAGAGCATCGGGGCGCATCCCGGATTCGTTGTACCAGACCACGCCATCGAGTACCGCGATCGCGTAGGGATGAGACTTCTCGCCGCTTGGCGACGGCCACTCCTGCACCTCACCGCTGCGGGGGTCATAGCGCCCAAGCCGGCCCCTTCCCGAATTGACGTACCAGATCATGCCGTCATCGGCGATATCGAGCCTGCGCACAGTGGTTGCCTGGTGGGGAAGTTCGATTTCGGTAAGCGCCATGGTGTCGGGATCGACCCGTACCAGGCAGTTGCTGCCATTGCAGGCTACCCAGGGTGTGCCCTCGGCATCGATCTTGATGCCGTAGGGCCGCGCCCCTGTGGTGGGCATGGCAACGAGTTCGACCTCACCGGTTTGCGGATCCAGGCGTCCGATGCGATTGGCGTGCTGCGCCGTAAACCAGAGAAGGCCGTCATCATCGAACACGGCCGTGTGGGGATCACGCACCGAGCGGTCAGGCATGTCGACCACCTCGATATCCCCACTGGCCGGGTCGAGACGCCCCAGCGTCCCGTTCTTGTTGCCGGTAAACCACACACCACCGTCACGATCCAGCGTCACAGAGTGAGGCATGCTGCCGGGCGGCAGCGGGTATTCGCGCATCTCACCGGACATGGGATCAATGCGCCCCACCAGATTTCCCCATTGGCCCGCCCACCAGATCCCGCCGTCTGGCGCCTCGGCCGGATCCCTTGAGCGCTGCCCTAGCGTCGGCACCACCCATTCATGGAAGCTGATATCGGTATCTCCCTCAAGCAACGTCGGTGCCCGTCGCTCATTGGGAGGAAAGTGCTCCGCCAGATAGTCGGCGATAGCCCCGCGGCGGGCAGGATCACTCGAGAGATCCACCATGGTGCCCATCAACTCGAGCCACCCCTCACGGCTGTAGCCAAGGCTCTGGCCGATGCGACTGACCGGATGGCACACCGAGCACTGCACTTCGACAGCCTCCCTGCCCTCCCCCGATGGCAGGCCGGCGCCCAGGGCCACCGACGAACCAGCGAGCAGCCAAATCGAGAGACATAGCCCCTGAACCCCCGTCTGCCTGGTCATACGCCGCCTCTCCGAGCCTGAGCCTGAACCTGAACGTATCGATTGCACCGAGTGCACAATTGGGTGTACCGCACTATTTGATCGCCGGCCTCGCTTAGCCTGATGCATCCTCAGCCACCCGCTCACCGATTCGATACCGGATACCACCGAGACGGCGCCGTCCCGCTAAGCACCATCCGTCCTGAGCCATATGGCGATCGACCACGCCAATGCCTATTCAGCGTAGGAAAAATGGCGCGGCCCTGCAGGTCCCGTTCGATGCCGCACGCACTTGCTCATTGAGGCCGCCGACTTCTTATTGCTCCGTAGCCCGATGTTGTCCATCACCAAGCCGCGCCATATAAAATGCTCCCACGTACTCACCACCTCGAAAGGCAAAATCCTTAGCCTCTCCCTCGATGCCAAAACCGAATCGTTTGTATAATTCAATGGCGCGTTTATTATCGACATAGACAGTGAGCTCCAACCGCCGAAGAGCAAGCCAATTGTCGGCCAGGTCGATTGCTGTAGAAAGCAAGGCTGTGCCCACGCCTGAACCTTGAGCTTTATCCTTTACTCCCATACCCAAGGAGCCGACGTGTCGTCGACGCGGGTTTTGACAAACCTCCAGGCCAAGGGTTCCGACGATTTCTCCATCCAGTAAAGCAACGTACATATACACATTGTCTGGTGTGCTGGCTAAGCGCTTTTCCCACAAGGCAATAGATGGGTGAGGAAGCTGGAGCGTAGTCTCATAAGCGCTTCTGCAGTCGTATATATCTTTAACACCACGAGCATCGGATGGCTCAGCTCTTCTAATCTCGACGTCCATGTTGGCCAATCCCTCCATTGGGAACATCAGCGAAAACATCCTATCCCTTTAACTATATCGCCCCACAAGCACCACCACCTTTCTATCCTTTGTATATTCTCTGACTACAGCCCATACCAAAGCACTACACATATGTGCTATAACACTTATACAAAAGAATAAAGATCTCTCAAACTTCCACAAATTTAACTCGAAATAATGATAAGATTCAGTCAGCTAAAGGTGCTCAATCCAAACGTGCACTACAGACATACACTGGACCTTCAAACGTGGACTCATGAAACACAGACGCACTATAGACTTGTATAACATGAAGAAACTCCCACGTTTTTCTACTCTACAGGCTTCCACAGAGTCTTAGATTGATCTTTATAGAACCTCTCCGCATCTTCATTAAAGGACATGACGTCCAGCCTAATTTTCTCCGCGCCTTGTGCTTTAGCCCAATCATCACAATGGGACATCAACATACGACCAATACCAGATCCTTTTGAGGCTTCATCTACGACTATGGAGCCGACTCGACATATCGGGCTACTTATCAGAAACGGAATCGACTCATTTCGAGTGATTTTCGCTGTTACAAATCCGACAATGTCGCCGGCAACTTCCGCTACCAGAAAAATTCTAGCCGTCTCGTCTATAGCGGTTAGAAGGAAGTCCTTTTCCGCGTCAGAAGGCTGGGCGGATGCAGCTTCTAAGTGCAACACCGTCAACGCGTTGATGGCAAAACCTCATGCGGCTGCACGATAATCTCTGCGTCTGGCTGCTTGGCTCGCAGAAATACCTGCTCTAGATCTTCGACAAAGACCCAGAGAAGGAATCCATTCCCGATAGCACTTGTAGCAGGTGGTTTGAGACCATATTCGCCTGCCTGAAGCTGGTGTAGCATAAGCAACACTTTGCCGTTGTACATAAGCCGATCAAAATCTGGGCGATCATGGTCGTTTGAGCAACCCGAGAATTACTTTGTACCAAGCGACACTTGCAGGCACGTCACAAACTGCAATCACGGTTTCAGTTCGCATCTTACCTCCGGGGCAATCTACCTCTACAACAATGGAGAAATTTATTTATAATAAATTTAATAATGCGTGAGATAATCGAACATAAAGGCCAAGTTTCAAATACGCCATATGTCATATTAGAACTATTAACGTTGATTACAACAAAACCCTTGACGCAGACTGACTTTGATTATTGAAAAGATATTCTGCTCTAACTATTTTTACGCACGCTTTCATCGAAAGCCATGCATACAAACCAAAAAAAGGCAGTGTAAACATAATTTTAATTAACACCTCAGAGGATGAAAAACCTAGAATGCTGGATAAAACCATTGGTGAAAGAGCTAAAAATGACATAATAACATAACATATTGAATAAAATGACTTACGCCATACCCTAGAAAATTTCGTCTTATACTTTTTCTTAAAAACCAACTTAAAGTCTCTTTCAACCTCCAGTCTTTCGAACATCTGTTTAGAAAAAATAAAATCGTGCAAGCATTGAACAGGGTCTTTCAGAGATAAAATGTACTCTATTTCATTAGATTTTACAGTTATCGTGCCTGCAATCGCCTGATAACCTTTACTAAGTACATATGGATGCAGAGTCTCCTTTCCCGAATCATTTAAAAACCCTTTTGCGAAATTATACTCTTCTCTTAGATTGATTTTATTTCCGGAAGAAACATCAAAAAACGTTTTCCATGCAGTAACGATAGCGGCAAAACCCAATACAAATCTAGCGACTGTATCCCAATCCATGCTCAAACTCCATACTATGGTATAATCATACCGGTGCGGTATAACCGTGGCACTTAAAATGAATATCTCCATAAACTTTGTTTTCATGGTAAATTCACTACACCTAGGCTTGGCATCCATAAACATTCCAAGAAAGAACACAGAACGCCCCGATCAGTCGTGTAGTAACTGGCACTCGCCTTCTCGCCAGCAAGACCTTGCTACGGGCCAACGGTATCTGCAAAGTGATAACTTCACCATCACGATGGACGTCAAATGCCTACTACTAACGACAACTTTAAATTTTGTCCAAAAGATCCCTCACACCAACATCCTCACCACCCTGCAACAGCAGTGCGGACACCTACCCTCTATGATGAGTCCGATGATAAAATAAGTACAAAATCAAGCTCGAGAACCTCTTGCGATCAGGTATCCCCTTCATGTTCCTGTACTCAAGAGGTTCTGGCCGCTAATTCTGAGTGCAACGCGTCCGCAATAAGCGGGAGTTCTCGAATTTCGCGCGGGCAGGCTACCGCCGAGGTGTGTCACTCGAACACGCCCCTGTAGTGCCTCCTTCACGTCACGACAAGTGCCTTGCTCTCTTGTGGTGCGACCACCGCCTCAATAACGCGAACAAAGTGCCTTCGCCCCCCCCTGGCCGGGAGTGCCGGTGATAGCTGCGTCTCATGAGGCTAACTTTACTTATCCTCTCCCAGCGTAGTCCGTCGGGCACGGTGATTCGAGCATGAGCTCAATCCCGAGGTGGACGTCTGTCGTTGTTTACAATCCTGCGTACGGTATGTGGAGGGAGCCACCGAATCGTCGCCACAAACGACGACACCCCGGCGGGCAAGTCCCGTCGGGGTGTCGTTTGGTGGCGGCTGTGTCTTGGAGTTATGCCTCGGCGTTATGCCTTGTCTTCCCTCTACAGCCTCAGGCTTCAGGCGGCGTAGCGGGATACGGCCAGACCATCGGGGTTGATGGCGGGCGTGCGACCGTCGATCAGGTCGGACAGCAGCTGAGCACTGCCACAGCTCATGGTCCAGCCCAGGGTGCCGTGGCCGGTATTGAGCCACAGGTTGTCGTACTTGGTGGCGCCGATGATCGGTGTGGAGTCCGGGGTCATCGGGCGCAGGCCGGTCCAGAATTCGGCCTTGGCCAGATCGCCGCCTTCCGGGAACACATCACGCACGACCATGGAAATGGTGGCACGACGCTTCTCGGCCAGGCTGAGGTCGTAGGATGCCAGCTCCGCGGTGCCGCCGACACGGATTCGGTCGTCGAAGCGCGAAATCGCCACCTTGAAGGTTTCGTCCATGACGGTGGACTGGGGCGCGCCGCCGTCATCGACCACCGGCAGGGTCAGGCTGTAGCCCTTGACCGGGTAGATCGGCAGGCGGATGTCCAGGTCACGGGCGAGGAACGGCGAGTAGCTGCCCAGCGCCATCACGTAGGCGTCGGCGGTCAGGGTGCCGGCGCTGGTGTGCACCGCCTCTACCTTGCCGGAGACCCGCGTCAGCCGCTCGATGGTGGTGTTGAACATGAACTCGACACCGAGCTTCTCGCGGCAGTAGTCGGCCAGGCGATTGGTGAACAGGTGGCAGTCACCGGTCTGATCGTCGGGCAGATGCAGGCCACCGACAAACTTGCCGGGCACACGGGCAAGCGCCGGCTCCACCTGGGCGATGCGGCTGGCGTCCAGCAGTTCATGACGCACGCCGCACTGCTCGAGGACCTTCATGTCCTTGCCCACCGCTTCGACCTGCTTTTCCGTACGGAACAGCTGCAGCAGGCCACGCTGGCGATCTTCGTAGCGCAGCCCGGTCTCGTCACGCAGCGCATTGATGCAGGCGCGGCTGTGCTCAGCGACGCGGACCATGCGCTCCTTGTTGAGGGCGTAGCTGTCGGGATTGCAGTTGCTGAGCATCTGCATCATGAAGCGACCCATGTTCGAGTCCATCTTGGGCTGGATCTTGAGCGGCGCATGCTCCTGGAACATCCACTTGACCGCCTTCTGGGGGATGCCCGGGGCAGCCCAGGGGGAAGAGAAGCCGAAGGATACCTGGCCGGCGTTGCCGTAGCTGGTCTCCATCGCCACGGAGGGCTGACGATCGACCACCTTTACCTCGTGTCCCTGACGGGCCAGATAATAGGCGGTGGTTACCCCTACGACACCCGCTCCCAGTACCAGTACCTTCATGTCGCCACTCCTCTGTTCTCGTTGTCGATGGCCCGTCCCGATCCCGGGCGTTGAGCATGAGATAGGCCGTGGCCAATGGCCACGGCCTGCAATGAGAGCAGTATAGGGTCGAGTCCGAAGTGTTTTATTCTTTTTTAGCCACCTTACGCGAACGGTGATATCGAAGTTATTACGAGTCGCAGGCTTTACTTTCTTTCAAGCTTCTTAAAACAGTTGATTCAACTACCCTGAATTTCACCCCTGCCGCTACGCTTGGGGCGCGACAATGTTCGCCGCAGCAACAGGTAGGCGCCAAGCCCCGCCAGCAGGTTGCCCACCCCCGCTCCAAGCCCAAGGCCGGTAACACCTCCCATCAGCGTTACACCGAGCCATAGGCATGGCAGGTAGAACACGAACAACCGCGCAGCAGACAGCAGCATGGCGCGCATCGGCCAGCCGAGGGCATTGCCGGCCGACACCACCAGCATGCACACCCCGAGCGCGGCATAGCTCGGCAACATGAAGCGCATCAGCACCATCAGCGATTCGCTGACCTCCGGCGTGCCGGCCAGGGCACGGGCGACCCAGGGCGAAGCCAGCGCCAGCGACACACCCAGCATCAACTGCCACACCACCACCACCTTGAGGGCAAGGCGCATCAGGCGGTGCACCTGGGCCCAGTCGCCGGCGCCGTAGCAGCGGCCGAGCCAGGGTGGCAGCGACATGGTCAGCGCCAGTACCACCATCAGCGACACCGTCTCCAGACGGCTGGCAAGTCCCCAGGCCGCCACGGCGGATTCGCCCAGGCGTGACACCGTGGAAATCGCCAGCATCGCCGCCAGTGGCGGCATCAACTGGCTGACCATGGCGGGACAGGCGACCCCCGCAAAGGACCGCCCCGATAGCCGCCATTCCTCCCGGAGGCCTTCGAACGCGAGCCAGTGGCGCCCCTTCAACTGCCAGCCGAGCAAGGCAAGGCCGCTGCCAAAGGCAAGCACCGTGGCCCAGGCGGCCCCGGGCAGGCCCATCCCGTCCCAGTTGCCGATACCAAAGATCAGAATCGGATCGAGACACAGGTTCACCAGGCTGGTCAGCACCATCATGCTGCCGGGAAAGCTGGTGTTGCCGTGGGCACGAAACAGGCTGTAGCCGAAGTACACCACCGCCCCCAGCCAGGCGGCGACCAGCTGGGGTGCCCAGTAGGCGCGAATCAACTCCCGCGCGTGAGCGTCAGCCCCAAGGGCCCCGAAGATGGGGCTCTGCAGGGCCCATAACACCAGCGCCAGCAGGCCGATGGCGACTGTCCCCATCATCAGCGACAGACTGCCCAGACGTTGGGCGCGGTCGTCTTCGCCTCCGCCCAGCGCCCGGGAAATCAAGGCGGCAATGGCGATCCCCATGCCCACCTGTACGCCGATGATCAGAAACGACAGCGGAAAGGTGTAGGACTGGGCCGCCAGGGGTGCGGTGCCCAGGCGCGCGACGAAGGCAGAGTCGACCAGCTGAAAGCCGAGCAGCGACAGCACTCCGATCGCCATCGGCCAGGTCTTTTGCCACAGGGTGCGCCCCAGGGAGGTAGAGTCGGAACTTAGGTGCACGGTGTCTCCGGATGGTAGATAGGCCGCTTATGGTAAGCCATAACGAACCCTCGCTCAGCCTCCTTCAACGGCAAAAGCCCCGGGCACCTGTCCCGGGGCTTTCGTCATGTTGACCAGGGCGTGTTACTGACGAATGCCTTCGAAGGTCACGTACAGCTCAAGATTGTGCATCGGCTCGGGGAACTTGCTCATGTCGATGTCGTAGTCGGACAGCGCCAACTCGGTGGAACCTTCGAAGCCTGCGCGATAGCCGCCCCAGGGGTCGTCACCCTCGCCCAGCAGGGTCACCGGCATCTCGATGCTGTTGGTCACACCATGCAGGGTCAGGTCACCGCTCAGAACACCTTCGCCATCGCCGGTAGATTCAAAGCCGGTGGAGGTAAAGGTGGCGGTCGGGTACTCACCGGCGTCGAGGAAGTCACCGCTCAGGATGTGCTTGTCGCGCTCGGCGTGGTTGGTATTCAGACTGGTGACATCAACCTCGACCTCGGCGGACGCCGCCTCGACGTTTTCCGGGTCGTAGCTGAAGGTACCGTCGAAGGACTCGAAGCTACCCAGAATATAGGAATAGCCGAGGTGGCTGATCTTGAACTGGATAAAGGCGTGCTGGCCTTCAGAATCGATGGTGTAGTCGGCGGCCTGGGCCTGGGCCAGCGGCAGCAGCGAGGCGGCGGTCAGGGCGGCGATGGCGGTCTTCTTGAACATGTCACTCTCCTTGATGGTTACGCGGTGATTGCGTCAGCACTCTTTCTCTATACCGACCTTGGGTCATGCATCGGCCCCGGGCCGGTCGATTCTTGACGTCCGGACAACACCTGCCGGCGGTCGCAGGGTAACGTTGGCGTCTTCAGGCCTGCTCCCCGGTGGTCTTTTCTGGCTTGGTCCGACGCGCCAGGCGCGGGTCGACCATGCGAACCAGAGTGTCCTGACGGTCCAGGTAGTGATGCTTGAAGGCCGCCAGGGCGTGGCCCGCCGACAGGATGATCAACGCCAGCGCACTGTACCAGTGAACCACGCCGGCGCGGGAGGCCTGCTCCGGCAGGTCGCTGATCAGCGCGGGCACGGTAAACAGGTCGAGCACGGCGATGCCCTTGCCGTCGGCGGTGGAGATGAGATACCCGCTGATCAGCACCGTGGTCATCAGCAGATACAGCGCCAGATGGCCGAGCGCCGCTCCACGACGCTCAAGCGCTGAACCGTGGGCCTCGGGGGATGGCTGCACCAGCCGCCAGAGAATGCGGCCAGCCACCAAGAACAGCAGTAACATGCCGACACCACGATGCCACCAGGGCGCCAGGTTGTACCAGTTGCTGTAGTAGTCGAGACCGGTCATCCACCAGCCCAGGGCGAACAGACCGAGAATCGCCAGCGCACTTGTCCAGTGCAGCAGGATGGCGAACAGGCCCCACCCCTGGCGTGAATTTCGCCACATGCCAACGTCCTTTGATTAATCGATGAAATCGAGCTTAACGCATCTTTAGACGGCAAACCGTGGAAAAATTTCGAACGATAGATACGATAAAACCGCGATATGGCGCGCCTGGCTACTGCCCTTCCCCCGTAACGCAACGACCGCCGACGAGCGGACTCGTGCGGCGGTCGTGGTAAAGCAGCGCTTCGACACATCACTATGGGGAGGCTCCAGCATGGCAGCCTCGGGCGAACCTCTAGACCAGGGCGTCGAGCCCCCTGGCCAGGTCAGCCTTGATGTCGTCGAGATTCTCGAGCCCCACGGCGATGCGCAGCAGATTCTCGGAAATGCCGGCGGTTGCCTTCTGTTCGTCCGACAGACGCCCGTGGGTGGTGGTCGCCGGGTGGGTAATGGTGGTCTTGGCATCCCCCAGATTGCCGGTGATCGACAGCATGCGGGTGGCATCGACCACTGACCAGGCCTGCTCGCGCCCGCCCTTGACCTCGACCCCGACCACGGCGCCGAAGCCCTGCTGCTGGCGGCTCGCCACCTGGTGCTGGGGATGACTCTCGAGTCCGCTATAGTGAACCTTCTCTACCGCCGGGTGAGCGTCAAGCCAGCGCGCCAGTTCCAGCGCCGAGGCGGCGTGAGCCTTCATCCGCAGGTTCAGCGTCTCCAGTCCCTTGGTGAAGATCCAGGCATTGAACGGGCTGAGGCATGGGCCGCAGGTCCGCACCACTCCGAAGACTTCCTCGAGCTCCTTGTCACGCCCGACCACGGCGCCGCCGATGGCGCGCCCCTGGCCATCCAGGTACTTGGTGGCCGAATGGATCACCAGATCGGCGCCCAGTGACAGCGGCCGCTGCAGCGCCGGCGTCAAGAAGCAGTTGTCGATGGCGAGCAAGGCATCGTGGCGATGGGCCAGTTCGGCCAGCGCTTCGATATCGACGACCTCGGACAGCGGGTTGGAAGGCGTCTCGGCGAACAGCAGTCGGGTCGCCGGGGTCATCGCCGCTTCCCAGGCGTCCAGATCGGAAAGCTCCACATAGCGTGTGGTGATACCGAACTTGCCGAGGTACTTGTCGAACAGGCTGACGGTGGAGCCGAACAACGAGCGCGAGGCGACGATCTCGTCACCGGCCTGAAGCAATGCCAGCGCGGTGGACAGGATGGCGGCCATGCCGGAACTGGTGGCCACACAGCGCTCGCCCCCTTCCATCGCCGCCAGGCGACGTTCGAAGGTACGTACCGTGGGGTTGGTGAAGCGCGAGTAGACGTTGCCCGGCTCATCACCGGAAAACTTGCGCGCCGCTTCGGCTGCGCTGCCGTAGACAAAGCTCGAGGTCGGAAAGATCGGCTCGGAGTGTTCCTGCTCCTGGGTGCGATCGTGCCCCGCCCGGATGGCCAGGGTCTCGAGGTTCCATTCGTCCTGCGTCGGGTCCAGCATATCCGTCTCCATCACTCGCCAGGGTGCCGTCGACTCGGACAGGCCGAGAGGGAGCGCCTTCGGGCACTCCCCTGCCGACCGACGACGCCCTGCGGTTAGCTGTTGGGTATCAGTCGATATCGTCCTGATTGTGCATGCCGACGAGGGCGTGATCGCCAGCGCTCTGATCCTGCTTGGCGCCATCGTTGCGCGAAGCCTCGAGATCGGACAGGTAGGCCTCGTCGATGTCGCCGGTGATGTACTTGCCATCAAACACCGAACAGTCGAACTCGGCCAGCGCCGGATTTACCTCACGACAGGCCGCCTTCAGGTCCTCAAGGTCCTGGTAAACGATACGATCGGCGCCGATCAGCTCACCCACCTCGGCCTCGCTGCGGCCGTGGGCGATCAGCTCGCTGGCGGCGGGCATGTCGATGCCGTAGACGTTGGGATAACGCACGGGCGGCGCGGCAGAGGCAAAGTATACCTTGTTGGCGCCGGCGTCGCGGGCCATCTGGATGATCTGCTTGCAGGTGGTGCCGCGCACGATGGAGTCGTCGACCAGAAGCACGTTCTTGCCCTTGAACTCGATATCGATGGCGTTGAGCTTCTGGCGCACGGACTTCTTGCGCTGGGTCTGCCCGGGCATGATGAAGGTCCGCCCGATGTAGCGGTTCTTCATGAAGCCTTCGCGATAGGTGACCCCCAGGTGCTGGGCCATCTCGAGTGCCGAGGTACGCGAGGTGTCGGGAATCGGGATGACCACATCGATGTCGTGATCCGGCCATTCACTCTTGATGCGATCGGCGAGCTTGCGGCCCATCTGCAGGCGGGTGCCGTAGACGTAGGCACCGTCCAGCAGCGAATCGGGGCGCGCCAGGTAGACGTGCTCGAAGATGCAGGGGGCAAGCAGCGGACGATCGGCACAGGACTGAGTGTGGTAGTTGCCATCCATGTCGACGAAGATGGCCTCGCCCGGCGCCAGGTCGCGCACCAGCTCGAAACCACCGACGTCCAGCGCCACCGACTCGGAGGCGATCATCACTTCCTGCCCCTCGCCCTGATCGCGGGTGCCGAAGACCACCGGACGGATGCCCTGGGGGTCACGGAAGGCGACCAGGCCCACGCCGTTGATCACCGCCACCGCGGCGTAGCCGCCCCGGCAACGACGATGCACCCGACGCACGGCGTCGAAGATGTCGCCCGGCAGCAGATGGGGCCCCTGCTTCCCCAGCTCATGGGCGAAGACGTTGAGCAGCACCTCGGAGTCCGAGCTTGTGTTGATGTGGCGGAGATCCGAGGAGAACAGTTCCTTCTTGAGCTGCTCGGAATTGGTCAGGTTGCCGTTGTGCGCCAGCGCCAGGCCGTACGGGGAATTCACGTAGAACGGCTGCGACTCGGCCTCGCTGGACGAGCCGGCGGTGGGATAGCGCACGTGGCCGATGCCCAGGTTGCCCTTCAGGCGCGCCATGTGGCGTGTGTGGAAGACGTCACGTACCAGACCGTTGCTCTTGCGCAGCAGGAAACGGCCCTCGTTCCAGGTCATCATGCCCGCCGCGTCCTGACCCCGGTGCTGTAGCACCGTCAGGGCGTCGTAGATTGCCTGGTTAACCGCCTGCTTGGCCATCAGGCCGACGATACCGCACATTCAACTTACCTCATTTACCGTGAAACGCCGCCCGGGGGCCAGCGCAAGAGTCGTCTGTCACTGGCGAAGTCAGAGCGTGCTTGTGGCACCTTGCTTCGCATCGTCGATGGCAGATCCCTCTGCCTCGCCACCGGTCGGCGGCGATGGTTCTGCCTGGGGCAGCTCGCGCAGGGACTCGGGAAAGTCCGGCAGGCTGCCCTCGAAATCACTCAGTTGGCCAAGGCCCCAGTCGCGCAATTGCTCGAAGTGGGGGCGCACGCTGGCATCCTGCCAGGCCGTCAATTGATCCAGCGGGGTAAAGCCGATCAGCAGCGTGACCAGGGTCAGCACCGCTGCCGCCTTCACCCCGCCGAACAAGGCGCCGGTCAGGCGGTTGAGAAAGCCTGCGCCGGCCCACTCCACCGCCGCCTGGATCATCCGTATCAGGATGCCGCCGAGCAGGATCGTGATCACGATGATCAGGATAAAGGCCACGATAAGCCGGCCATCCGGACTGTCGATCCAGTTGCCCAGCACCTCGGCCACCGGCTCGGCGAACATGCGTGCCGCCAAGAGCGCCACGATCCAGCTGGCCAGGCCCAGCGCCTCACGCACCAGGCCACGGACGAACCCCGCCGCCACGGCCAGCGCCAGCACGGCGACGAAGACCCAGTCCACCCATGTCACCAGCATCAGCTATCCACCTTGACCAGAAGCCCCTGCAGATTTTCCCGGGACTTGAGCTCGCTCATCACGCCCTCGGCGTCCTCGGACGCCCCGAAGGGGCCCACGTAGACCGTGGTCAGCGAGTTGTTGCGCTCACGTGAGTAGGCGGGGTAACCCTGGTCGCGCAGCTTCTGCATCAGGCGCTGGGCGTTGCCGGCCTCGCCGAAGCTGCCCACCTGCACCGCCCACTCACCGCCTTCCACCGCGGTGGGGCCGCTCGTCGTACGCTGTTCGGCCTGGCGCGCCAGGGCGGCGATAGGATCTTCCCGGGGCTGGCTGGCCTCGGGTGCCGGTTCGGGCTCGGCCTGGCGCTCGGAGGACGCCTGTTCGGCCACCTGCTGCGCCGGTTCAGGATCCACCTGCTGTGGCTGGCTGGACTCGGAGGGTTCGCTCTGGCCCTGGTCGGCCTGCGAAGCATTGCCCTCGCCAGGGGCAACCGGTGCCTGAATCTGCCCAAGCCCTTCTGGCGGGGTGGGCTCAGGCACGTCGCGGCGCTCCACATCCACCGGCGGGTCGATGGTCAGCACCGGGTCCGGCCGCTGCTCGGGGGATTCGGGCTCATCAAACAACATCGGCACGAAGATGACGCCCAGCGCCACCACGATAATGATCCCGCTGATCCGCTCACGCATTCCGTATTTCATGTCGCTCCCTCGATGACGCCACCGCCACTGGACTGGCGGCTCCATCTCGCCAGTATGGCAGCCACGGTGAAGAAGGATCCCGTCACCAGTACACGATCTGCCGGCTCGACGCACGATTCGAGCCAGTCGGCGCCGTCATCGACGCTATCGGCGTGGTGAAGGATGGTGCCACCTTGATGTTCGATGCGTGCCGCCAGGTCGGCTGCGCTACGTCCGCGATCGCCCTCGAGCGTCACCGGAAGCCAGGCGTCCACCACCGGCGACAGCGCGGCGATGACCCCCTCGGCGTCCTTGTCCACGAGCATACCGATCAGACACAGGGTCCGCCCCTGGACCTCCCTTTGCACTTCACGCCGTTCGACCAGTCGCCCGGCCAGGTAGTTGGCGGCGTGAGGGTTGTGGCCCACGTCAAGGCACCAGTTACCGCGCCACTGCATCCGCCCGGGAAGATGCACCTCGGCCAGTGCCTGGCGACAGGCGTCTGGATCGAGTTCACCAAGGGCCAGCCACAGTGCCTGCAGCGCAGAAGCGGCGTTATCCAGCGGCAGCCCGGGATCGCCTAGTCGTTCCAGGCCGACCGGCTGGCCTTGCGCTTCGCTGCCGCGCCACGACCAGCCGCCCTGTTCTCCATCAGGTCCTGCACAAGGTGCTGCGTGAGGGCCTGCATGGATGCCCGAATGGGCGAAGGCCTCGCCGAGCGCAAAGATCGGCGCACCCAGGGAACGGGCATGGTCGGCAACGCTCGAGGGCAGGTCACGACTGCCCAGCACCGCCGGACGCCCGGTACGCATGATCCCGGCCTTCTCGCGGCCAATGATGGCAATATCGTTGCCCAGGAAGGCGGCGTGGTCCTGAGCCACGGTGGTCACCACGGCCACATCCGGATCCACCACATTGACCGCATCCAGGCGACCACCGAGGCCAACCTCCAGCACCGCCAGCTCGGGCTGGCGCCTGGCGATGGTCCACAGCGCGGCAAGGGTACCGACCTCGAAATAGGTGAGACTGACCGGGGATGGCGCGAGCCTGGCCTGCTCCACCGCGACGAAGCCTTCGATCAGCACCTCGTCGCTGGCCTCGCTGGCGTCCAGCCGAAGGCGCTCGTTGTAACGCACCAGATGGGGCGAGGTGTAGGCCGCCGTGGACAGCCCATGGGCCCGTCCCAGCGCCTCGAGCATGGCCACCGTGGACCCCTTGCCGTTGGTGCCGGCGACGGTGATCACCCGGCGTGCAATCGGCCGCTCGGTCAGACCGAGACGCTGTGCCACACAGGCGACCCGCTCGAGGCCCAGATCGATGCCGACGGGGTGGGCGGCCTCGAGTCGGGCGAGCCAGCTATCCAGCGTGGTGGGCAGACCGTCGTTGTACATGGGCTAGCGCGGCGTGTCCTGGGTGCGTTCGCCGTCCTTCGGCTCCTCGCCTTGGGCAGCATCGGCTTCATCGCTGTGCGTCTGCTGCTCGGCCGTCTCCGGCGCGTGCTCGGCCTGGGCGCCTTCACTGTCTGCCATGGCCACCGCCAGGTCACGCTCGGCGGCTTCGGCGGCGTCCACCAGGTCGGGCTCACTGTCGTCGGCGATACCTACCGCAGGTTGATGGGTCAGCTTGCGCAGCACCCCACCCAGCCGCGAACGCATCTCGTGGCGATGGACGATCATGTCGACGGTGCCGTGTTCGAGCAGGAACTCGCTGCGCTGGAAGCCTTCGGGCAGCTTCTCGCGCACCGTCTGTTCGATGACCCGAGGACCGGCAAAGCCGATCAGGGCGTTGGGCTCGGCCACGTTGAGATCGCCGAGCATGGCCAGTGACGCCGACACGCCACCGAACACCGGATCGGTCAACACGGAGATATAGGGCACGCCGGCCTGCTTGAGGCGCTCAAGCGCGGCGGAGGTCTTGGCCATCTGCATCAGCGAGAACAGCGCTTCCTGCATGCGCGCACCGCCGGATGCGGAGAAGCACACCAGCGGCTGGCCCTCTTCGAGAGCGATAGTGGCGGCACGCACGAACTTTTCGCCGACCACGGCCCCCATGGAGCCACCCATGAAGGTGAACTCGAAGGCCACCGCGACCACCGGCAGGCCATCCAGCGAACCGCGCATGGCGATCAGGGCGTCGTTCTCGCCGGTGTCCTTCTGGGCCGCGGCCAGGCGGTCCTTGTACTTCTTGGAGTCACGGAACTTGAGACGATCCACCGGCTCGAGGTCGGCGGCGATCTCTTCTCGACCTTCCTCGTCGAGGAACCAGTCAAGGCGCTTGCGCGCGGTCAGGCGCAGATGGTGATCACACTTGGGACACACGTTGTGGTGCTTTTCGAGTTCGGGCAGGTAAAGCACCGACTCGCACTTGGGGCACTTACGCCAGAGACCGTCCGGAACGCTCGCCCGGCGGTCCTTGCGCTGAATGCGGCCCACCGAGGGCACAATCTTGTCTAGCCAGCTCATGTCAGAAGTCTTCCGTTGCTACGGTCGCCGGCGGTGGCCGACGACAGGGTCGAATCTCTTCCCCGATCGCCTCTCAGGCGTCCAGGGCCTGGCGTATCTCTGTCATCACCGCCTTCAATTCGGCGATGGCCTCGCGGGGAGCGTCACAGTGCTCGGCGATGCGTGAGACCAGGGCACTGCCGACGATGACGCCATCGGCAACCTTTGCCACTTCCGCGGCGGAGGCGCCGTCGCGGATACCGAAACCGACACACAGGGGCAGGTCGGTCAGTTCGCGCAGCGGCGCCAGATGGGCCGCCACATCGTCGGCGTTGAGGCTCGCCGAGCCGGTCACTCCCTTGAGCGACACATAGTAGAGATAGCCATGCGCGTGGGCGCATATTGTAGCGGCACGCTCTGGGGAAGTGGTAGGGGCGACAAGAAAGATTGGCGCCAAATCCTCGGCTTCCAGCAAGGGCCCCAGTTCATCGGCCTCTTCCGGCGGCATGTCCACCACCAGCACGCCATCGACGCCGGCCGCCCTCGCCTCCCGGGCGAAGCGCTCGATACCCAGGCGCTCGATGGGATTGAGATAGCCCATCAGCACTACTGGGGTGTCGTCGTCCTGACGCCGAAATTCGGCCACCATGGCCAACAGGTCGGTCAGGCGGGTGCCGTGCTTCAAGGCACGCTCACAGGCCTTCTGGATGACCGGGCCATCGGCCATGGGGTCGCTGAAGGGGACCCCGAGCTCGATGATGTCGGCGCCGGACTCTACCAGCGCGTGCATGTAGTCGACGGTCACCTCAGGGGTGGGATCTCCCCCGGTGATGTAGGGAACCAGCGCCTTGCGACCCTGATCGGCGAGAGAACGAAAGCGTTTATCGATACGAGACATGAAATTCTCTAGCTCCTACAGGTCGATTCCGTCGATCTTGGCAACGGTGAGGATGTCCTTGTCGCCACGCCCGGACAGGTTGACCACGATGTTCTGGTCCGGCGACAGGGTCGGCGCCAGCACCTTGGCGTGGGCCAGGGCGTGGGCCGATTCCAGCGCCGGCATGATGCCCTCGACGTGGGTCAGCTCACGGAAGGCCTCGAGCACGGCGTCGTCGTTGGCGGCCACATAGTTGACCCGGCCGACGTCCTTCCACAGCGCGTGTTCGGGTCCGACACCGGGGTAGTCGAGGCCCGCCGAGATCGAGTGGGTATCGCTGACCTGGCCGCCCTCGTCGGACATCAGGTAGGTGCGGTTGCCGTGAAGCACGCCGCGGGGCGCGCCGGAGGCCAGGGGCGCGGCGTGACGGCCGGTCTCGACCCCGTCGCCGCCGGCTTCGACGCCATACATCTCGACGCCGTCGTCCTCGACGAAGGGATAGAACAGCCCCATGGCGTTGGAGCCACCGCCGACGCAGGCGATCAGCGCGTCAGGCAGCTTGCCGAACTGCTCGAGCGACTGGCGCCGCGCTTCACGGCCGACCACCGCGTTGAAGTCACGCACCAGTTGCGGGTAGGGATGCGGCCCCGCCACGGTGCCGATGATGTAGAAGGTATCGTCGACGTTGGTGACCCAGTCGCGCAGCGCCTCGTTCATGGCATCCTTGAGCGTGCGGGTGCCGGAAGTCACCGGAATGACGTTGGCCCCCAGCAGGCGCATGCGATAGACGTTGAGCTTCTGACGCTCGGTATCGGCCTCGCCCATGTAGACGTCACAGCGCAGGCCCAGCCGCGCCGCAACCGTGGCGGTCGCCACGCCATGCTGGCCGGCGCCGGTTTCTGCGATCACCCGGGGCTTGCCACTCTTCTTGGCCAGCAGCGCCTGGCCAATAGTGTTGTTCACCTTGTGGGCGCCGGTGTGGTTGAGATCCTCGCGCTTCAGCCAGATCTGGGCACCGCCAAGCTGCGCAGACCAGCGCCGGGCGTGATAGAGCGGCGACGGCCGACCGACGTAGTGCGCCAGGTCGTGGTCAAATTCGGCCTGAAAGTCAGGATCATCCTTGAGGCTTTCGTAGGTGCGGCTCAGATCGTCCAGCGCAAAGCTCAAGGTTTCCGAGACAAAGCGACCTCCGTAGGCCCCATAGTGCCCCCGAGCGTCAGGCCATTGGGTCAGTTCACTGAACTTGCTCACGTCGGACTCCTTGCGGATAAACTGGCTGAATAAAAAGTCGGTGATGGTCGCTCGCTACCGGGCGTGGGGCCTGCTGCCGCGTCAGCGGCGGGCGTCGCCCTGCCCCACGGCGCGCATGAAGGCCTGCATGCGCTCTGGATCCTTGGCGCCCGGCGCGCTTTCGATGCCCCCGGAGACGTCGAGGGCGAAGGGCCTCACCCGGTCAATCGCCTCGGCGGCGTTGTCCGCCGACAGGCCACCGGCGAGGATAACAGGTTTTGCCAGCGACGACGGGATGCGCGACCAGTCGAAAGTGTCACCGGTGCCGCCGGGCACGCCTGGGCGATAGGCGTCCAGCAGCAGTGCCTGGGCGCCGGCGTAGGTGCGTTCGGCCTCGTGCAGATCGAGGCCGTCGCGCATTCTCAGCGCCTTTATATAAGGGCGCGCAAAGCGCTCGCAGGCCTCGGCGCTCTCGCTACCGTGAAACTGCAGCAGGTCGAGACACGGCAGTGCCCTTTCGATGGTCTCGTCGTCGGCATCGACGAACAGCCCCACCCGGGTGACGAAGGCCGGCACCCGCGCCGCGAGTTCTGCCAGCCGCTCCAGGCTGACCGCCCTCTTGCTGCCGGGCCACAGCACAAAGCCCAAGGCATCGGCGCCCAACGCCACGGCGGCGTCGATATCCTCTTCGCGGGTAAAGCCGCAGAACTTGACGCGGGTACGGTGCGCGGAAGCGATCATCAGGACTCCTTGTCCGCGGCGTGCGCCGCCGAAGCGCCGGCAGGTCCTTCAGCGAAACCGTCGCCGAGCCCGTCGCCGAGCCCGTCGCCGAGCCCGTCGGCGAGCTCTTCGGCACGTACCGCCCTGCGCGTCTCGGCGATCGGACGTCCGCGGCGAAACTCCACCATAGGGCAGTCCGGCAGCGGGCGCTCTCCTGTCCACTCCCCCAGGAAGGCCAGCAGATTCGGCCCCAAGGGTTCGGCGGGCAGTTGCCACTCGGGGTCGTACAGGGTGTCGACGAAGTGCAACCCACAGCCTGGCGCCGTCACATCGCTCTGCTTGCGATCCTTGAGTGCCATCAGTCGCGCGATGTAGTCTGTGCCCTGCTCACCCCGTCCCACCGTCACCAGCGCGCCGACGATGTTGCGCACCATGTGGTGCAGGAAGGCGTTGGCCTGAAGGTCCACCACCACCAGCGGGCCGTGGCGGTGTACCTCGATAAAGTGCAGGTGGCGCCAGGGCGTCTTCGACTGACAGCCGGCGGCACGAAAACTCGAGAAATCGTGCTCGCCGACCAGCGCCTGGGCGGCCTCGTGCATGGCGTCGGCATCCAGCGGGTCGCGGCACCAGGTGGCGTTGGCACGCTCCAGCACCGGGCGGCTCGGCTGGTTGAGGATGACGTAGCGATAGCGCCGGCCCAACGCCTTGAAGCGGGCGTGGAATTCGTCGGGCACCTCGCGAATCCAGCGGATCGCCACATCCCGGGGGAGGTTGGCGTTGCCGCCGAACACCCAGGCCTTCTCGGAACGCTCCACCGGCGGGTCGAAGTGGGCGATCTGGCGGGTCGCGTGCACGCCTGAGTCGGTGCGTCCGCTGCAATGCAACGTGATCGGCACACCCGCCACCTTGGCCAGCGCCTTCTCCACCGCCCCCTGCACCGACGGGGCGTGCTTGAGCCGCTGCCAACCGCAATAGTGGGTACCGTCGTACTCGACGCTGAGCGCCAGACGACCCTTGAGGGGGGTACGTTCATCGAGATGGTGAAAGAAGGACATACGACCTGCTGAATACAAGATAATCAATAGAGGCAACCAGATCCGCGCTCCACAGCCGAATCTGCACCGCTGGCGCTAGTCGGCCATTATCGCCTATCCGCGTCGCGGCAGCCAGCCGTGCGCACAACTGGCGTTTTTCGCGTACAAACCAGGACCGGCTCATTACCATTTTTACCCCCCAGCCATGGCAGCGAACCCCGCATCACGACATCGTCTCAAATACCGCCCGATATCCAATGTAAGGAAAAACCCTTTTAGGCAAAAAAAAGACGAAAAGGTCTTTAAAAACCATCCCACATTTCGGGCATTCAGCCCCCCTCTGCCACCCTCTACTCTGAATCCCTTGCACCCGCCCATGAGTACAATGTCGCCATCTTTTTTCCTTGCATACGTTTAACAAGCCCCGCCTTCCCTAACGGCATCCATGCAAGGAATTACCCAATGAACTTCAACACCGATTCATCATTGAATCAGTCCACTGCCGCCACACTGCTGGCGCAGGACAGCACCACCCAGGTCACCGCCCTGGCGCTGCTGGATGAAGATGGCTTGCCCAATGGCATTCCTGGCGGCCCACAGGATGCGGCTGGCCAGGACACCGTGGCAACCGGCACCCTGGGCTATAACTTCGGTGCCAACGGCCCAGCCGCGACCCACCCCTTTCGCTGGGAAACCACCGGCCTTCCTTCACTGACATCTGGCGGCGAGGCCCTTTCCTATCAGGTTTCCGCAAGCGGCCGGACCTTGTCCGCCTCCACCAGCGATGGCACCACCCTGCTTCAGGTCAGGCTGACCGATCTTGCCTCAGGCAGCTACAGCGTCTCGCTGCTCGGCCCGATCGATCATCCCGACGCAACCATCGAGAACAACCTGATCTTTTCGGTCTACTACACCATCACCGATGGTGATGGTGATAGCGCCACTGCACGCCTGGGCGTGGATATCGACGATGACTCGCCGACCACCACCGTTATCGCGCCCTCGAGCCTGGAAGCCGGCGATACCGTCACCGGTACCTGGTCACAGCAAGGCGGGGCCGACGGCGTCGCCGATACCGTCGTCAACCTCCAGGCCGACGACAACGAGTATCCGCTCGGCACCCCGATCGATACCGGCAAGGGCATCTTGACCGTCAACCCCAACGGCACCTGGAGTTTCAGCGCCGACAACGATGCCAGTGGCGCACTCGATTTCAACATCACCACCAAGGATGGCGACGGTGACAGCTTCAGTTCCAGTGCCCACATCGTCATCTCCGGCGGCAATGGGATAGGTCCCACCACCCCCGAGACGGATGGCAATTCTGCCACCGTATCGCCCAAGGCGGTGGTCGATGAAGATGGCCTTCCCGGCGGCATCGCCGGTGGCATCAATGACTACCCGGGCGAACGCACCATCGCCACCGGCCGGCTACGCTATGACTTCGGCGATGACGGCCCTGGCGGCTTCACCTGGAGCACCGCCGGCCTGCCGGTACTGACCTCCCAGGGCAGCCTGGTCAGCTGGGCACTCAGCGCAGACGGACGCTCTCTTCTTGGCACCAGCGCCAGCGGACAGCAGGTCCTCTCGATTGAACTGAGCGATCTTGCCGCCGGCACCTACCGGGTCGACCTGTTCAAGCCGCTGGATCACCCCCGAGCCGATGTCGAGAGCGACATCAACTTCAGCGTCGGCTACACCATCACCGACGCCGACGGCGACAGTGCGCAGGGCATCCTCCGCGTTACCGTGGATGACGACATGCCAGTGCCGGGCGACGATGCCGCCGCAGGCGACAACAGCGGACCCATCACGGTTGACGTACTGGACAACGACAACTTTGGCGCCGATGGCCCCGGCGAGCTCACCAGTGTCACCGTCCAGGGCGGCCCGGATGTTGGCACCGCCACCATCAACCCTGACGGCACCCTGACCTTTGTTCCCAACCCTGGCTTTACCGGAAACGCCACGATTGACTACACCGCCACCGATGGCGATGGCAGCACCGTTACCGGCAATCTCAGTGTCGGGGTCGCGGACGGCGGTGGCACAGGCACAGGCCCCACCACGCCGGAAACCGATGGCAATCCCGACACCACCCCGCCAAAAGCGGTTCTCGACGAGGACGGCCTGCCTGGCGGCATCGCCGGTGGCATCAATGACGTGGCTGGTGAACGGCTCGCGGCGATCGGCTCGCTGGGCTACGACTTTGGCAGCGACGGCCGCGGCAGCTTTAGCTGGAACACCGCCGGCCTCCCCGTCCTGACCTCCGGCGGCAGCCCGGTCACCTGGTCGCTGAGCGGCAATGGTCGTTCACTGGTCGGCTTCAACAACGCGGGTGAGCGTGTCATTTCCGTCCAGCTCACCGACGTTGCCAACGGCATCTACAAGGTGGTGCTGGCCAAACCGCTGGATCATTCCAACCCCAGTGTCGAGAGCGACATCAACTTCAGCGTCGGCTACACCATCACCGACGGCGTCGGTGACAGCGCCTCGGGCAGTATCGCCATTACCGTCGATGACGACACGCCAGTGGCCAACGCCGACATCGCCACTACCGACAACGACGGCTCCGTCACCGTCGATGTGCTCGGCAACGACCAGTTCGGCGCCGATGGCCCCGGCGGCATCACCAACGCCACGGTCCAGGGCGGCGCGGGTGTCGGTACCGTCACCGTCAACCCCGACGGCACCCTGACGTTCGTCCCCCACCCGAACTTCGTCGGCAACGCCAACATCAACTATACCGCCACCGACGGTGACGGCAGCGCGGTCAACGGCAGCCTCAGCGTCCAGGTGAATGATGGCGGCACTGGCCCCACCACGCCGGAGACCGACGGAGATCCGAATACGGCGCCTCCCAAGGCGGTACTCGACGAAGACGGCCTGCCTGGCGGCATCGCCGGTGGCATCAATGACGTGGCCGGCGAACGGACTGCGGCGGTCGGCTCACTGGGCTACGACTTTGGCAGCGATGGCCCCGGCAGCTTTAGCTGGAACACCGCCGGCCTCCCCGTCCTGACCTCCGGCGGCAGCCCGGTCAACTGGTCGCTAAGCGCCAACGGGCTTTCCCTGTTTGGTACGGACAGCAACGGCAATAGTGTCATTTCGGTGCAACTGACCAACATCGCCAGCGGTGCCTACAAGGTGATACTGGCCAAGCCGCTGGATCACTCCAACCCCAGTATCGAGAGCGACATCGACTTCAGCGTCGGCTACACCATCACCGACAGTGCAGGTGACAGCGCCTCCGGCAGTATCGATATCACGGTCGATGACGACATGCCGGTGACCAACGCCGACGTCGCCACCACCGACAACGATGGCACCGTCACCGTCGATGTGCTCGGCAACGACCAGTTCGGCGCCGATGGCTCCGACGGCATCACCAACGCCACCGTCCAGGGCGGCGCGGGCGTCGGTACCGTCGCGGTGAACCCCGACGGCACCCTGACCTTCACGCCCAACCCCGGCTTCGTCGGCAACGCCACCATCGACTATACCGCCACTGACGGTGACGGCAGCACGGTCGGCGGTAGCCTCAGTGTGGCGGTCGGCGACGGCGGCACTGGCCCCACCACGCCGGAAACCGATGGCGATCCCAACACCACGCCCCCCAAGGCGGTACTCGACGAAGACGGCCTGCCTGGCGGCATCGCCGGTGGCATCAATGACGTGGCCGGCGAACGGACTGCGGCCACCGGCTCACTGGGCTACGATTTTGGCAGCGACGGCCCTGGCAGCTTTAGCTGGAACACCACTGGCCTCCCCGCCCTGACCTCCGGCGGCAGCCCGGTCACCTGGTCGCTGAGCGGCAATGGTCGTTCGCTGGTCGGCTTTGACAACACGGGTAGCCGTGTCATCTCCGTCCAGCTCACCGACGTTGCCAACGGCAACTACAAGGTGGTGCTGGCCAAGCCGCTGGATCATTCCAACCCCGGTGTCGAGAGCGACATCAACTTCAGCGTCGGCTACACCATCACCGACAGCGTCGGTGACAGCGCCTCGGGCAGTATCGGCATTACCGTCGATGACGACACACCGGTGGCCAACGCTGACAGCGCCACCACCGACAACGATGGCACCGTCACCGTCGATGTGCTCGGCAACGACCAGTTCGGCGCCGATGGTCAAGGCGCGCTAACCGGTGCCACCGTCCAGGGGGGCGCGACCGTCGGTACCGTCGCAGTCAACCCGGACGGCAGCCTGACCTTCACGCCCAACCCCGGCTTCGTCGGCAACGCCACCATCGACTATATCGCCACCGACGGCGACGGCAGCACGGTCGGCGGTAGCCTCAATGTGGCGGTCGCCGATGGCGGCACTGATCCCTCCACACCCGATAGCGATGGCGACCCCAATACCAACGCCCCTAATGCTGTCGTCGACGAAGATGGTCTGCCTGGAGGCATTGCCGGTGGCGTCGGTGATGTCCCGGGGGAGCGTACCGTGGCGACTGGCTCACTGGGCTATAGCTTTGGCAGCGACGGCCCCGGCAGCTTTGCCTGGAGCACCGCCGGACTGCCTGCCCTGACATCCGGCGGAAGCCCGGTCACCTGGTCGATAAGCGCCAACGGGCTGTCCCTGTTTGGCACGGACAGCAACGGCAATAGTGTCATTTCGGTGCAAGTGACCAACGTCGTCAACGGTAGCTACCGGGTAGTACTGAGCCGACCGCTGGATCACTCCAGTCCCAACGTCGAGAGCGATATCGATTTCAGCGTCGGCTACACCATCACCGACAGCGTTGGCAACAGCGCCTCGGGCAGCATCGACGTCACGGTCGATGACGACATGCCGGTGGCCAACGCTGACAGCGCCACCACCGACAACGATGGCACCGTCACCGTCGATGTGCTCGGCAACGACCAGTTCGGCGCCGACGGCTCCGGCGACATTACCAACGCCACCGTCCAGGGCGGCGCGGCAGTCGGTACCGTCGCGGTGAACCCCGACGGTACCCTGACCTTCACGCCTAACGCCGGTTTCACCGGCAACGCCACCATTAACTATACCGCCACCGATGGCGACGGCAGCGCTGTCAGCGGTAACCTTAGCGTCGCGGTCGCCGATGGCGGCACTGAGCCCACCACGCCAGAAACCGAAGGCTCGGCTCCAGTGGTCGCCGTGGTCGATGAGGATGGTCTACCAGGCGGCAATGCGGGTGGCAATGGTGATGTCGCAGGCACGGCGGTAGTGGTGACGGGGCTACTGGGTTACAGCTTTGGCGACGACGGACCCGCAGCCGGCGGTGGCTTCGCCTGGGGCTCAGACACTTCGGGTCTGCCTGCACAGACATCCGACGGTCAGGATATTCGCTACTTCCTGAGCAGCAATGCCCTGTCCCTGGTGGGCCTTGATCAAGCCGGCAACCGTGTCATCGCCATCGACATCCTCAATACCGCTACGGGTCAGTACCGAGTTGTACTTTCTCAGCCGCTCGACCACCCGATCGCGGGTACCGAGGATGATCTGCGCTTCAACGTCAGTTACACCATCACGGACAGCGACGGTGACACGGCACAAGGCAACCTGGTCGTCGTGGTCGATGACGACTCACCCAGGACTTCAGCGGTCCAGGTCGGTCAGTTGGCCGATGGGGCCACCGCCGACATCAGCTTCTTCGGAGCCGACGGTGCCGGTTCGCTGACCTTCGGTTCAGCACTGGCGGGTACCCAGGTGACCAGTCCGAGTGGCTTGCCGGTCAGAACCTCGAACGGCGACACCCTCACCTATCAGCTGAGTGGTAATGGGCTGACACTCAAGGCGACCACCGCTGGTGGCTTCGTGGCATTCGAGGTCACGCTGGCGTCGGATGGTTCCAGCTACTCCGTCAACGTCTTCGACGACGGCATCGGCCCCATCGGGCAGTCAAGTCTCAACCTTAGCGACGCTACCAAAGAGGTCCTTATCCCGTACCAGTTCCAGGGTGGATCCGGGTTCGGATCTCGCTACCTCGCCTACGAAAATGGCGACGTTGCCCCAGATGTGGTGGTATCCGCCTGGTCGGTAGACGATGGTGGGAGCAGGGCTTCTTACCTGAGGTCCGAGGCGAACGGCGTCGTGGCGGTGGGTAGCGACAACCTGACCGGCGAGAACGAAATCATTCGTATCGATTTTGTCGACGATCTAGCCTTCTCGAGCAATCGTCCCAACTGGGAAGATCATCGTGGGGTGACCTTCTTCAGCGACGTCATGATGCGCGCCGAGAGGATGGAATTCCCCATGCTCGCGATCAAGGCCTTTGGCCTGGCGCCGGATGGCAACGCCACCAGTGGGCATCCCTACGAAGCTGGCCAGGAAAACGTGCTGTCCCTGAGCAGAGGTGATATTCGCTTCTTCGACACGGCAGGCCGCGATATCACCTCGCGCCTGGATATTACCGAGCTGGACGACGGCTCGCTGCGCATCAAGAACATCCCGAGTACTGCTCGCTTCGAGATAACCACCGACCAACCGTTCGAAGCCCTGGAGTTCAAGGGACTACATGACTGGTATGCATTCTCGCTGAGCGGTGACTTTGAATATTCCTGGCTTGAGAAGGGAGACTTGGGAGGAGGCAATGGCGGAGCCCTGACACTGCCGGTTCAAGGAGCCGATGGGGATGGAGACAGGGTCAACGGAAACCTCGAGTTGGCGTTGCCGTCTTCCGGATCGAACACAAGAATAGCGTCGGCTCGCAGTCTTGATACCGGCAACTCCGATGATGGTGACGGCGAAATCTGGGCGGGAGTCGGTGCAGACACCATCGTGTTCCTCTCGGGAGATGAGGGAACGTCCACCAATCCCTCCATGGATGTGGTGAACAACTTCACCCTGGGAGATACCGCGACAAACGCCGATGCGGATACATTGGATCTGTCCGATCTTCTCCACGACGCCAGCGAGGAGGACGTGTCCGAGTACCTTCATGCAAGTCAAGACGGAGACAACACCGTGCTGTCGGTAAAATCGGACGGTGGTATCGGCGCCTCCGGTGCAGGTGCCGACCAGGTTATCACCCTGACCAACGTCCACATGGCGGGAGCCTCCAGCGATAGCTTCCTTAACCAGCTAGTTCAGGATGGACAGCTCGATGTGGAATAATATCGACAGTTAGATGATAATGACGTAAGAGAAACGACGCGCCACTCGATCTATCATCGGGTGGCGCGTTTTCATTCTTCAACCACCATCTTCTAGGCGCTGTCCGAAAAGTCGACGAGCGAAGGTTAGACAAGGAAAAAATCGGTGAGAAAGCGAAGTTTACGGGATTTAAATGAGCATTTTGACCGGGCTGGCACACCAGCCGATTTTTAACGCCGTATTACCGAGCGCAGGCACTTTTCAGACAAGCCCTAATGATCGGCCTCGCCAGCTAGACACAATACTATAGCCGCCCCGTCCGTCATGGCTCCATGCCATGTAAATTTCTCTTCGCATGCCTTCTTCCCACCACTATTGCAAGGAAACAGGCATCGCCGATCGCCATATCCGGTCGAGAGTTTGCACTGCGTATTGTTTGAATAAAAATGGGTTCCTTGCCATTAAAAAAGTGGAACATATCAGGGAGAAAAGTCGTATCGAAGAATGATATCCCAGAATGAGCTTCTGTGCCGTTCAGGCTCCAATGATGACGCTTTTCAGGAAGCGCTACCCGATACCTGAAAGTACCGAAAAGCGCCAACCACCCGATGGACGCAGTCATATAAATCAACAACATATAAAACTAAAGTCTACGTCTACTGGCAACCCACAAGGGCTGCTCGCCGAATCCTGACATCGGTCATCCGGTGTACCAACAGAATTATCCGCCAGAAGCGTCATGAACCGGCTTCCGCCACCCCTCGGGAAGCGATTGAAGGTGATCAACAGATGCAACCCGACCGGCACACTACCATCGATGCCGTACAACTCGCTCCCGCACCGCCTTGGGAGAACACCTCCGCCCAGGAAACCGAATCGACAGCGTTAAACGGCTATTAGCCCCGACATGGTCGCCTCTATCTTCGTTACAACGACCTGCGTAACAACGACCGGCATTACAATGAACAGTGGTGCATATTCCAGCGCCCTCGTGACCGATAAACACCCATGTAAGGAAAAAAACTTTTTGGCAAAAAAGGTCAAAAACTCTTGTAGAAGTCAGCTCAAATTGCTGATGTGTGCTCCCCTGACTCGCTCTACTCTGATTCCCACACACTCGTCCATGAGGACAATGTCGCCCTCTTTTTTCCTTGCATACGTTTAACAAGCCCCGCCTTCCCTAATGGCATTCATGCAAGGAATTACCCAATGAACTTCAACACCGATTCATCATTGAATCAGTCCACTGTCGCCACACTGCTGGCGCAGGACAGCACCACCCAGGTCACCGCCCTGGCGCTGCTGGATGAAGATGGCTTGCCCAATGGTATTCCTGGCGGCCCACAGGATGCGGCTGGCCAGGACACCGTGGCAACCGGCACCCTGGGCTATAATTTCGGTGCCAACGGCCCAGCCGCGACCCACCCCTTTCGCTGGGAAACCACCGGCCTTCCTTCACTGACATCTGGCGGCGAGGCCCTTTCCTATCAGGTTTCCACAAGCGGCCGGACCTTGTCCGCCTCCACCAGCGATGGCACCCCCCTACTTCAGGTCAGGCTGACCGATCTTGCCTCAGGCAGCTACAGCGTCTCGCTGCTCGGCCCGATCGATCATCCCGACGCAACCATCGAGAACAACCTGATCTTTTCGGTCTACTACACCATCACCGATGGTGATGGTGATAGCGCCACTGCACGCCTGGGCGTGGATATCGACGATGACTCGCCGACCACCACCGTTATCGCGCCCTCGAGCCTGGAAGCCGGCGATACCGTCACCGGTACCTGGTCACAGCAAGGCGGGGCCGACGGCGTCGCCGATACCGTCGTCAACCTCCAGGCCGACGACAACGAGTATCCGCTCGGCACCCCGATCGATACCGGCAAGGGCATCTTGACCGTCAACCCCAACGGCACCTGGAGTTTCAGCGCCGACAACGATGCCAGTGGCGCACTCGATTTCAACATCACCACCAAGGATGGCGACGGTGACAGCTTCAGTTCCAGTGCCCACATCGTCATCTCCGGCGGCAATGGGATAGGTCCCACCACCCCCGAGACGGATGGCAATTCTGCCACCGTATCGCCCAAGGCGGTGGTCGATGAAGATGGCCTTCCCGGCGGCATCGCCGGTGGCATCAATGACTACCCGGGCGAACGCACCATCGCCACCGGCCGGCTACGCTATGACTTCGGCGATGACGGCCCTGGCGGCTTCACCTGGAGCACCGCCGGCCTGCCGGTACTGACCTCCCAGGGCAGCCTGGTCAGCTGGGCACTCAGCGCAGACGGACGCTCTCTTCTTGGCACCAGCGCCAGCGGACAGCAGGTCCTCTCGATTGAACTGAGCGATCTTGCCGCCGGCACCTACCGGGTCGACCTGTTCAAGCCGCTGGATCACCCCCGAGCCGATGTCGAGAGCGACATCAACTTCAGCGTCGGCTACACCATCACCGACGCCGACGGCGACAGTGCGCAGGGCATCCTCCGCGTTACCGTGGATGACGACATGCCAGTGCCGGGCGACGATGCCGCCGCAGGCGACAACAGCGGACCCATCACGGTTGACGTACTGGACAACGACAACTTTGGCGCCGATGGCCCCGGCGAGCTCACCAGTGTCACCGTCCAGGGCGGCCCGGATGTTGGCACCGCCACCATCAACCCTGACGGCACCCTGACCTTTGTTCCCAACCCTGGCTTTACCGGAAACGCCACGATTGACTACACCGCCACCGATGGCGATGGCAGCACCGTTACCGGCAATCTCAGTGTCGGGGTCGCGGACGGCGGTGGCACAGGCACAGGCCCCACCACGCCGGAAACCGATGGCAATCCCGACACCACCCCGCCAAAAGCGGTTCTCGACGAGGACGGCCTGCCTGGCGGCATCGCCGGTGGCATCAATGACGTGGCTGGTGAACGGCTCGCGGCGATCGGCTCGCTGGGCTACGACTTTGGCAGCGACGGCCGCGGCAGCTTTACCTGGAATACCGCCGGCCTCCCCGTGCTGACCTCCGGCGGCAGCCCGGTCACCTGGTCGCTGAGCGGCAATGGTCGTTCGCTGGTCGGCTTCAACAACGCGGGTGAACGTGTCATTTCCGTCCAGCTCACCGACGTTGCCAACGGCATCTACAAGGTGGTGCTGGCCAAACCGCTGGATCATTCCAACCCCAGTGTCGAGAGCGACATCAACTTCAGCGTCGGCTACACCATCACCGACGGCGTCGGTGACAGCGCCTCGGGCACTATCGCCATTACCGTCGATGACGACACGCCAGTGACCAACGCCGACGTCGCCACCACCGACAACGACGGCTCCGTCACCGTCGATGTGCTCGGCAACGACCAGTTCGGCGCCGATGGCCCCGGCGGCATCACCAACGCCACCGTCCAGGGCGGCGCGGGTGTCGGTACCGTCACCGTCAACCCCGACGGCACCCTGACGTTCGTCCCCCACCCGAACTTCGTCGGCAATGCCAACATCGACTATACCGCCACCGACGGTGACGGCAGCGCTGTCAACGGCAGCCTCAGCGTCCAGGTGAATGATGGCGGCACTGGCCCCACCACGCCGGAGACCGACGGAGATCCGAATACGGCGCCTCCCAAGGCGGTACTCGACGAAGACGGCCTGCCTGGCGGCATCGCCGGTGGCATCAATGACGTGGCCGGCGAACGGATCGCGGCGGTCGGCTCACTGGGCTACGACTTTGGCAGCGATGGCCCCGGCAGCTTTAGCTGGAACACCGCCGGCCTCCCCGTCCTGACCTCCGGCGGCAGCCCGGTCATCTGGTCGCTGAGCGGCAATGGTCGTTCGCTGGTCGGCTTTGACAACACAGGTGAGCGTGTCATTTCCGTCCAGCTCACCGACGTTGCCAACGGCATCTACAAGGTGGTACTGGCCAAACCGCTGGATCATTCCAACCCCAGTGTCGAGAGCGACATCAACTTCAGTGTCGGCTACACCATCACCGACGGCGTCGGTGACAGCGCCTCGGGCAGTATCGATATCACGGTCGATGACGACACGCCGGTGGCCAACGCCGACATCGCTACCACCGACAACGACGGTTCCGTCACCGTCGACGTGCTCGGCAACGACCAGTTCGGCGCCGATGGCCCCGGCGGCATCACCAACGCCACCGTCCAGGGCGGCGCGGGCGTCGGTAGCGTCGCCGTCAACCCCGACGGCACCCTGACCTTCACGCCCAACCCCGGCTTCGTCGGCAACGCCACCATCGACTATACCGCCACCGACGGTGACGGCAGCGCGGTCGGCGGTAGCCTCAATGTCGCAGTCGCCGATGGCGGCACCGGCCCCTCCACGCCGGAGACCGACGGAGATCCGAATACGGCGCCTCCCAAGGCGGTACTCGACGAAGACGGCCTGCCTGGCGGCATCGCCGGTGGCATCAATGACGTGGCCGGCGAACGGACTGCGGCCACCGGCTCACTGGGCTACGATTTTGGCAGCGACGGCCCTGGCAGCTTTAGCTGGAACACCACTGGCCTCCCCGCCCTGACCTCCGGCGGCAGCCCGGTCACCTGGTCGCTGAGCGGCAATGGTCGTTCGCTGGTCGGCTTTGACAACACGGGTAACCGTGTCATCTCCGTCCAGCTCACCGACGTTGCCAACGGCAACTACAAGGTGGTGCTGGCCAAGCCACTGGATCATTCCCACCCCGGTGTCGAGAGCGACATCAACTTCAGCGTCGGCTACACCATCACCGACAGCGTCGGTGACAGCGCCTCCGGCAGTATCGATATCACGGTCGATGACGACACGCCGGTGGCCAACGCTGACAGCGCCACCACCGACAACGATGGCACCGTCACCGTCGATGTGCTCGGTAACGACCAGTTCGGCGCCGATGGTCAAGGCGCGCTAACCGGTGCCACCGTTCAGGGTGGCGCGACCGTCGGTACCGTCGCAGTCAACCCGGACGGAAGCCTGACCTTCACGCCCAATCCCGGCTTCGTCGGCAACGCCACTATCGACTATACCGCCACCGACGGCGACGGCAGCACGGTCGGCGGTAGCCTCAATGTCGCAGTCGCCGATGGCGGCACTGGTCCCACCACCCCCGATAGCGATGGTGACCCAACCACCACCAACCCCACTGCTGTCGTTGACGAAGATGGCCTGCCTGGCGGCATCGCCGGTGGCGTCGGTGACGTGGCAGGCGAGAACACCGTCGCCAGTGGCACCTTAGGATACAGCTTTGGCACCGATGGTCCTGCAGCCAACGGTGCCTTCACCTGGCGTCTTGCCGGCCTGCCATCCGATCTCGAGACCGCGGATGGTCGTGCGATAACGTTCACGCTTGGCAACGCTGGCAGCACCATTGTCGGTTTTGCCAGCGATGGTAGTGGCGGCACCGAGCAGGTAATCACCATCACCCTGACCGACCAGGCCTCGGGCACCTATCAGGTGACGCTGCACCAGCCGCTCGAGCACTCCCCGGGCAATGGCGAGAACGATCTCGGTTTCTTCGCTGGCTACACTATTACCGATGCCGATGGCAGCCAGGCAAATGGCTTCCTTTCGGTGGTGGTCGATGACGATACGCCCCATGCATCCGATGCCCAGGATGGGCTGCTGGCCTCAGGCACAGTCAACTTTGGCGATATTGCGGGAGCCGATGGCATCAAGTCCGTGCAATTTGGTGCCGGACTGAACGGGGCGGAGGTCAAGAGTGCCAGTGGCGGGATGCTGCTCACGTCTAATGGCGAGAGCCTGACCTACCAATTGAACGGTAATGGCAAGACGCTGCAGGCCAAGACCGCTGGAGGTGACGTGGCGTTCGAGGTGAGTTTGGCGGCGGATGGTTCTACCTACGAGGTAGAGGTCCTCGATGATGGAATCCGAGCATTTGACGGTACCAGCACGCAAATCAGTGACGGTAGCAAACACATTGTGGTTGAGTTCGGAGACAATGGTTCCGGATCCGGGCATCGCTTCGTCGGCTTTGAGGGAACCGAGGGAGCAGCCGATGTTGTGGCATCCGCCTGGACTTACAATGGGCCTCATGCGTCCTGGCTGCGAACTGACGGGGATACACAGCTGGCTGCGGGCCACGATGACCTGACGGGCTTCAACGAGTCGGTTCGACTCGATTTCGTTGACAACCTCCGTTTTACCAACACCGAAGCAAGCTGGGATAACCATCGCGGAATTACCTATATCCGCCAGTTTATCAATACAGAAGCAACTTTTGCCGATATCGAGATCAGGGCCATTTCTTCAGCTGCTGATGGCACCGACACGAGCGGACATCCGGTTGCCGTCAGCGGTCAGGTGCTGGACCTTTCTAGGAGCGATGTTCGCTTCCTGGATAGTGCCGGCAATGACATCACCTCGTCGGTGACGATTGAGGAAAATGCCGATGGTACCATCAACGTGAGAAGCATTCCCGTCGGTGCTCAGCTGGTGCTTACGACCAGCGAGGCTTTTGAAGCGATCGAGTATCGTGGTTTGGATGGCACCCGGCCATTTTCTGTAGGGGACTTTGTCTACGCCGAAGCGGAGGATGCACCGACACTGGCATTGCCACTGGCCGTAACGGATAACGACGGCGATACAGCCGACGGTACTCTGGCGCTGGCTTTGCCGGATGGTGACCAGCTACTCGTCGGCGGCAGCGGCGATGACAGCACCACCGGTGGCAATGGTGACGACGTCATTCTCGGTGATGCCGGCGGTACCCATACCGTGCTCGAACCTGCGCAGAACTACAATGTGTCCTTTATTCTCGACGTTTCACCAAGCATGGGAGAAATGTTGGAAAACGGGCAATCACGCTTCAAGGTGGCTATCGAAGCGCTACGAGCCCAGCTTACCGAACTGGCTTCTTTCGAAGGGACGATCAATGCCCAGATCGTGACGTTTGGTGGAAAGTTTTCTCCTTCGATAGATTTTAATGATCTATCAGTAGAGGACTTGGATGACGTCAATGAATTTCTCGATAGTCGAGTGGTTATTAGTTCAACCAATTATGAGCAAGCGTTTAATGTCGCTAACGACTGGATGACGACTGTTAGTCAAGAAGGTTTCAACAACGTTGCCTACTTCATGACAGATGGAGACCCTGTATCTCATAATGATAATGGTAATATTGGTGTATCTGATGCAGGGAATATCACCACTCTGAAAGATATTGTCAATTCAATCGAAGGATACCAGCCGTTGGCAGCCATCAGTCGGGTGGAGGCGATCGGGGTAGGCGACGACACCAATCTTGAGGTGCTGAAGATTTTCGACAACACCTCGAATGATGAGTTGAAAATGGTGCCCATTCCCCTGGATGCCGGCACATCGGTAGGCAGTGCGGAATTTCTTGCGTCATTCGATACAGGAGATACAGGAAGGCTCGCATCCATCGATAATTGGGCGTTGCAGACTGCCGATGGTGGAGTAACCATCGAAAGCACCTCGATCGGCACCTATCTACGCATTCGGGACAATGGCACAGGTGATGGCAGCACGATCGTCACCAGTGACGCTTTCGTCGTGAATGAACCTGCCGGTGTCAACCAGTTCTATAGCGTGTCATTTAACTTCGTGACCGACACCGCAAACGACCTGGAACAGGAAGGAAATATAAACGACAACTTCTCCTGGGCGCTGCAGACGCAAAATGATGAGGGAGGCTGGAATGCCGTTGCCACGGGGTTAAGATTTCGCTCGGGTAATATCAACAATAGCACTACTCAGATTGTGGCCAACGGGCTGGAAGGAGGCACCTATAGGCTACAGTTCGAGGTGGAGAACGCTAGAGGGGAGTTCTTCACCTTGTACGTGCAGGATATCTCACTCGATCTTCAAAGCTACACAGACGACCAGCTTGTGCCGGCCGGTGAGGTATCCATAATCAACACCGCCGAGGAGTTTGCAACGGCGCTGGACGGTGGCTCGTCCTTCGATCAGCCGGCGGATCTCGGCGATGACGTTCTGGCGGGCGGTGCTGGCGACGACGTAATTTTTGGCGACGAGATCAACCCGGCGGGTGTCGGAGGAGAGAGCGGAAGTGGCTTTGCCGGACTGGTCGACTACCTGACCACGCAGAATGGCGCCGAGCCCACCAGGGATGAGACGGCCGCCTTTATCCGGGACAATGTCGATGCCTTGGCCAGCGGATCGCGCAGCGATGGTGGTGACGATCAGCTATCCGGTGGGGCGGGCGACGACATTCTGATCGGCGGAAGCGGAAACGATGTGCTACTCGGTGGGAGTGATAGCGATCTGCTGATCGGTGGTGGCGATAACGATCAGTTGACCGGCGGTGCCGGAGCCGATGTCTTTGCCTGGGGGTTGGATGATGCCGGTAGCTCGGCCACGCCGGCACGGGATACCGTGACCGACTTCACCGTCGGTGAGTTTGGCGTCGATGCCGATGCCGATCGGCTCGATCTTGCCGACCTTCTCCAGGGTGCCGACGAGAACAACCTCGCAGACTACCTGCAGGCCAACCAGGACGGAGACGACACCGTGCTGTCCATCAGCAGCGAGGGTAACCTCGCCGCCGGAGGCGGAAACGCTGACCAGGTGGTCGTTCTGATCGGCGTTCAGATGGGAGCAGATGGGGACACCTTCCTGCAGAACCTGCTCGACGATGGCCAGTTGAAGGTCAACTAGGGCAACGGAGGGAAAACGGGGTGGGCGGCCCGCCGCCCACCCACTGACAACAACCCGATGGCAAGCATTGGAAAGAACTGAAAATAGCGTCGACAAGTATGACCAGACCCACAATGGCTGGCCATCTCATTCAGCCGGCGCTCAAAGCCTGAGTCCTGTTGTGTACAGGGTTCAGGCTTTTCGTTTCCGCCTGAGGCGTTCGTGGTTGTCACCATGGGTGCACTGGAGGCAAGCCCGCTGCGACGGTTCCATCGTGGCGAACGGATTCAGGTGAATAACCTCGGTCTTCAGGATTCAGACGTAGCTCTCCAATTCGCACCCCCAGAGCAGAAGCAACCTCCGCTTCTTCGACACGGCCGCAATCGATTTCTCCTCGGGTCTGGGCATGACCGCGTTGAATGTAGCCAGCAGCCTCCGGCTTTCGATCTTCAAGACAAGGAGCGATGTACGAGATCGATGCTTTTTCCTCTAGTACATTGTCACACCCGTCGCTATCGATCCCTCTTACGACAATGACATAAAAACCTCTCATTCTTGACATTTTTGCTTCTGACGTCTGCCTATACCACTGATTGCATTACTACCAAAGCATCCCTCCCCGAACCAATAGCCACCCCTTTCCATGAGGATAGAAGCAGACGACTGGGTGCGGGGATTCTTCCTTCAGCATACTCTTCATATTCGCCAGAGCGTCGGATTCCCTGCAAACACCCTTCATCACTTACCGGCAAGGATTTTTACCATGAAGTCTGGCTTGGATAGTTTCGTTGCCGCGACCATCCTGTCGCCCTCGTTAGAGGAAGGCGACGATATCAGCACGGTCGCCAGCGTGGATGAGGATGGGCTTCCCGGCGGTAATCTCGAAGGCCCGAGCGACCTTGGTGGGTCTGCGACGGTGGTCACCGGCACCATCCCCTACAGCTTTGGCAGCCTGGGAGCGGCAGATTTCGCGCCCTTCTCGTGGTCGTCCAGCGGCCTGCCGAGCCTGTCGTCCCAGGGCGAAGCGCTACACTATGTTGTATCACCCAGCGGCAAGACCCTGGCAGCCAGGACCCTGGACGGCCAGACCGTCTTGCACCTGACCGTTACCGATATCGATACCGGGGCCTATCGCCTTGCCCTGCGCGCACCACTGGATCATCCCATCACAGGTAACGAGGATGACCTGGCCTTTTCGGTCAAGTACACCATTCGCGACAGCCAGAACAATCAGGCATCTGCCAGGGTAGGCATCGTGGTTGACGATGACTCCCCGACAAATACCATCGATTCACCCGTCGCCGTGGACGCTGGCGACAACGTGACCGGCTTCTGGCGCCAGCGCGGTGGCGCCGATGGCGTCGATACCACCAAGGTGACCCTGGCCGGCAGCACCACCGAATTCGACCTGGATCAACGCATCTTTACTCCACAGGGGAGCCTGACGGTCAACTCGGACGGCAGTTTCACCCTGGACGCGAGCCCCAACATCACCTCGGACACAGAGCTGGTCTTTCAGATTGTCACCACCGATGGTGATGGCGATAGCGTGGCAAGCGAGGGTCGCATCAGCGTCAATGCAGCACTACTGTCTGACGATCGCCCAACGACGCCCTTGAGTGATGGTGACCTTGCAACCTCATCGCCACTTGCCTTGCTCGATGAGGATGGCCTGCCGGGGGGCGAGCCCGGTGGAATCGGCGACATACCCGGCGAAGCAACCGTCGCCATGGGCAACCTCGGCTACGACTTTGGAGACGACGGCGCCGGCGACGTTGTCTGGGAAACCCACAACCTTCCTGATATCCGGTCCGGTGGCACAAGGATCGACTGGCAGCCAGGCGCTGAGGGCAAGCAGCTGACCGGACTCGACGCCGATGGCAGGACAGCACTTCACGTCGAGCTGCTGGACGTGGAGGACGGTACCTACCGCGTCACCCTGGCTCGCCCGCTGGACCATGGTGGGGTCAATATCGAGGACAATCTGGATCTGAGCTTTGGCTACCGGATCACCGACAGCGACGGCGACAGCGCCCTGGGTGAGCTGCTCGTGCGCATCAACGATGACTCGCCGGTGAAGGGACGATCAAACCAGGACACTCCCGCAGCCGAGTCACTCGATATCGCCGAGCCACTCGATATCGCCGAGCTACTCGATGACAGCGAGAGCGCTGGCAAACTCACTGACCTCGCCATCACTCCCATCTTGGCCGATGATCCGAGTCCCTCGCCGATAACGGCGCAGACCTCTCTCGATAGCGAGATGGCTCCAACGATCAACGAGGATTTGCGCACTCTGCTGGAGGATACGACGATCCCTGCCGATATCTAAGGCGTGAACCAGAAGTGCCTTGGCTCATCGACCTTTCGAATTGTGACTGACACACAGTTAGACCACGCCCTGCAAGCAGGTCAACCGAGCGGTCCGCTTCGGGAGCGCTTTCTAGCGAGCATGGTCGGCAGTATCCAGCCGACTCATCAGCAGCCTGAGGCCGCGCTCGAACTCGGCCTTGCCGCCGTAGGAAGGGTGACGCAGGGCGACGACCTCGCGCTCGGGAAAGGCAGCCTGGGCGGCCAGGGTGCCCTTTCTCCCTACCCCAGCCACCATCGTCGGCGTCGAGTGGCTAGCGACCAGCTGATCCAGCCGCCTGAGCCAGTCGATGCCTTCGTGCAGCTCTGCTACACGTGGCGCCCGATTGCTGTGCGTCCGCGCTATTTGATGGGGGTGGAAGGGAAAGGCGTTCCACACCAGCGGCGTCAGCCCAAGACGTGCGAAGCACTCCCAGGCGATGGTGGCAGTGGCTTCGCTGCCGCCCTCCGGTACCAGGGCGAGGTGCGGTTTCAGCGTCTCGATAAAGGGATGCTTACAAGAACGCAGTAGTGCTGGGCTCGACAATGGGATTCCGGTCTCGCCACCGCCCTTGAAGCCCAGTGCTTCGGCCACCAGCAGCAGTCTGGGCCGGCCAGCGGCGGTCGTTTCCCAGGTGTGTTCCAGCATCAGCTCGAGGTAGGCCGTCAGGTTGTCGGCCAATGGTTTCTTGCGCCAGGGATTGGCAACGTCTGGCCCATCCGGCCGTCTGCGCAATCGCCTGACGAATGAACGAACGGTGGTCTTGCCCAAGCGCCCTGCTCCGGTGCTGATCGATCATGTAGATAACGCGATGGGCCCGCACATCAGAGGCCCTGAACGACGTCGGGGCGCCCAAAAGGCGCCCCGACGAACCGATAGTGCTTTGCCTTAGCGCTCGCGCAGTACCTTGAGCATGCGCTTGAGCGGCTCGGCGGCTCCCCACAAAAGCTGGTCACCGACGCTGAAGGCGCTGAGGTACTCACCGCCCATGTTCAGCTTGCGCAGACGACCCACCGGGATGCTCAGGGTGCCGGTGGCGGCGGTCGGTGTCAGCCCATCGATGGTGGCGTCCTTGTCATTGGGGATGACCTTGACCCACTCGTTGTGGCTGGCGATACGCTCCTCGATCTCGTCGAGCGGCACATCCTGCTTGAGCTTGATGGTGAACGCCTGACTGTGAGAGCGCATGGCGCCGATACGCACGCACAGACCGTCGATGGGGACCGGGCTGTCCTGGCGACCGAGAATCTTGTTGGTCTCGACGTAGCCCTTCCATTCCTCGCGACTCTGACCGTTATCAAGCTTGGAATCGATCCACGGCAGCAGGCTGCCGGCGAGCGGCGCACCGAAGTTGTCGGTGGGGATGGCGCCAGTACGCATCGCCTCGGTGACCTTGCGGTCGATGTCGAGGATGGCGCTGGCCGGATCCTTGAGCTCGCTTGCCACGCTGTCACGCAGGCCGCCCATCTGGTTGAGCAGCTCGCGCATGTGCTTGGCGCCGGAGCCGGATGCGGCCTGATACGTCATGGAGGTCATCCACTCGATCATGTCCGCCTCGAACAACCCTCCGAGGCCCATCAGCATCAGGCTGACGGTGCAGTTGCCGCCGACGAAGGTGCGCGCACCGGCGTCGAGCTGAGCGTCGATCACCTTGCGGTTGACCGGGTCGAGCACGATGGTGGCGTCATCGCTCATGCGCAGGGTGCTGGCAGCGTCGATCCAGTAGCCCTTCCAGCCGGCACCGCGCAGGTCTTCATAGACCTTCTTGGTGTAGTCGCCGCCCTGGCAGGTGATGATCACGTCCAGCGCCTTGAGCGCCTCGATGTCGAAGGCGTCCTTCAGCGGAGGCACGTCCACACCCACGTCGGGGCCGGCCTGACCGACCTGGGAGGTGGTGAAGAAGACCGGCTCGATGCCGTTGAAATCTCCATCTTCCACCATCCGCTGCATGAGCACGGAACCCACCATGCCACGCCAACCGACGAAACCGACTTTCAACATGTGAAGTCCTCCAGAAATCGAGTGAGGCAATCATTATACAGAAACCGGCAGCACCTTTCAGATGCCACCGGCACAGTCAGGATGGGCGACGCCCGATTGCCGGGCGCCAGCACCACTAACAAAGGCGTTAAAGCGCCGCCAGCACCGCATCCCCCATCTCACTGGTGGACACCTGGCGGGTGCCCGGATAGGCGATGTCGGCGGTGCGCAGGCCCTGATCCAGCACCTTGCCCACCGCAGCCTCGATGCGCTCGGCCATGGCTGGCTCGTTGAGCGAATAGCGCAGCATCATCGCCACCGAGAGGATGGTGGCCAGCGGATTGGCGACACCCTGGCCAGCGATATCCGGGGCGCTGCCGTGGCAAGGCTCGTACATGCCCTGGCCGCCTTCGTTGAGCGAGGCCGACGGCAGCATGCCGATGGAGCCGGTCAGCATGGCGGCGGCGTCGGACAGGATGTCGCCGAACATGTTGCCGGTCACCACCACGTCGAACTGCTTGGGCGCGCGCACCAGCTGCATGGCGGCGTTGTCCACGTACATGTGCGACAGTTCCACGTCCGGGTACTCGGCGGACAGGCGCTCCATCACCTCGCGCCACAGGATGGTGACCTCCAGCACGTTGGCCTTATCGACGCTGCAAAGCTTCTTGTCACGCTTGCGCGCCATCTCGAAGGCCACCCGGCCGATGCGCTCGATCTCGCTCTCGCTGTAGACGTAGGTGTTGAAGCCGACGCGCTCACCGTCACGCTCCTCGACGCCGCGGGGCTGGCCGAAGTAGATACCGCCGGTCAGCTCGCGCACGATCATGATATCGAGCCCGGACACCACCTCGGGCTTGAGGGTCGAGGCCTCCGCCAGCTGCGGATAGAGGATCGCCGGGCGCAGGTTGCCAAACAGCCCCAGCTCCTTGCGCAGCCCCAGAAGCCCCTTCTCGGGTCGCTTGGAAAGGTCCTCGATGGTGTCCCACTGGGGGCCGCCTACGGCCCCCAGCAGGATGGCGTCCGCCGCACGCGCCTTGGCCAGGGTCTCCTCGGGCAAGGGGACGCCGTGGACGTCATAGGCGCCGCCGCCTACCAGCGCTTCCTCCACGTCCACGTCGAGCCCCTTGGCCTTGAGCGCCTCGAGCACGCGGCTGGCCTGGGCGGTGATCTCGGGGCCGATGCCGTCACCGGGAAGGACAAGAATCTTGCGGGTCATGAGATGGGGTTCCTGAAAGCTGGCAGAAAGATGAAGATCGAGAGAATCGTAAGCCCCGCCATCGGGCGGGGCCAGCTGTCGATGAGAGACAGGTCTACGCCTTGGCCGGCTCGCGGAACAGCCAAGGGCGAGCGGTGCGATGACGCGCCTCGAAATCGGCGATGGCGGCCTCGTCCTTGAGGGTGATGCCGATATCGTCGAGGCCTTCGAGCAGGCAGTGCTTGCGGAAGGCGTCCACCTCGAACTCGAGGATCTCGCCGCCGGGGGTCACCACACGCTGGTGCTCGAGATCGATATCGAGACGGTAGCCCTCGTTGGCCTCGACCTCGGCGAACAGCCGGTCGACCTGCTCTTCGGGGAGAGTAATCAGCAGGATGCCGTTCTTGAAGGCGTTGTTGTAGAAGATATCGGCGAAACTCGGCGCGATGACCGCGCGGAAGCCAAAGTCCTCCAGCGCCCAGGGCGCGTGCTCACGGGAACTGCCGCAGCCGAAGTTGCGCCGTGCCAGCAGCACCTGGGCACCCTGATAACGCGGCAGATTGAGTACGAAATCCGGGTTCAACGGGCGCTGGCTGACATCCTGACCGGGCTGACCCTCGTCGAGGTAGCGCAGTTCATCGAACAGGTTGACGCCGAAGCCGGTACGCTTGATCGACTTCAGAAACTGCTTGGGGATGATCAGGTCGGTGTCGACGTTGGCCCGATCCATCGGCGCGACCAGACCCTCGAGGCGTTCGAACTTTTGCATGGCTCAGGCCTCCTGGCGAGCGGTGGTGGAATCAAACTGGCGCACATCGACGAAGTGGCCGGCGATGGCGGCAGCGGCGGCCATGGCAGGGCTGACCAGGTGGGTGCGACCACCGTAACCCTGACGCCCCTCGAAGTTGCGGTTGGAGGTGGAGGCGCAGTGCTCGCCGGCACCGAGCTTGTCGGCGTTCATCGCCAGACACATGGAGCAGCCGGGCTCACGCCACTCGAAGCCGGCCTCGATGAACACCTTGTGGAGCCCTTCCTCCTCGGCCTGACGCTTCACCAGACCGGAGCCCGGGACGACCATCGCCAGCTGGATGCTGTCGGCGACCTTGCGACCACGGGCCACCTTGGCCGCCTCACGCAGATCTTCGATGCGTGAGTTGGTGCAGGACCCGATGAACACCTTGTCGAGGCGGATATCGGTGATCTTCTGGCGCGGTGACAGCCCCATGTACTCAAGCGCCCGGGTGATGCCGGTGCGCGCGGTGTCGTCATCGGCCTCGGCGGGATCCGGGACCTCACCGCTGACGCCGGTGACCATCTCGGGGCTGGTGCCCCAGCTGACCTGAGGCTCGATGGACGCAGCGTCCAGCGTCACCACCTTATCGAACACGGCGTCGGCATCGGAGACCAGCTCGCGCCAGTCGGCCACGGCGGCGTCCCACTGCTCGCCGCTGGGAGCAAAGGGGCGCTCGGCCAGATACTCGATGGTGGTGTCGTCCACCGCGATCAGGCCGACCCGGGCTCCGGCCTCGATGGCCATGTTGCACACCGTCATGCGACCTTCCATCGACAGGCTTTCGATGGCGCTGCCGGCAAACTCGATGGCGTAGCCGGTGCCACCGGCGGTACCGATCTCGCCGATGATCGCCAATACAACGTCCTTGGCGGTGACGCCCTCGCCCAGCTCGCCTTCGACCCGAACCTGCATGTTCTTCATCTTCTGCGCCAGCAGACACTGGGTGGCCAGCACGTGCTCGACCTCGGAGGTGCCGATGCCATGGGCCAAGGCGGCAAAGGCGCCGTGAGTAGCGGTATGGGAGTCACCACACACCACGGTCATGCCAGGCAGCGTCGCACCCTGCTCGGGGCCGACCACGTGGACGATGCCCTGGCGCGGGTCATTGATGCGAAACTCCTCGATACCGAAGGCCTCGCAGTTATCATCAAGCGTCTGCACCTGGATCAGTGATACCGGATCCTTGATCCCGCTGTTGCCCTCGGAACGTTCCTTCACGGTGGTCGGCACGTTGTGGTCCGGGGTCGCCAGGTTGGCGTCCAGCCGCCACGGCTTGCGCCCGGCCAGACGCAGACCTTCAAAGGCCTGGGGCGAGGTCACCTCGTGCAGCAGTTGACGATCGATATAGATCAGCGCGGTGCCATCATCGCGCTCCTTGACCAGGTGCTGTCGCCACAACTTGTCGTAGAGTGTCTGGCCTGCCATGCGGTGTCTCCTCCGGGGGCTTGGCTCCAGGCGCCACGCTGGCGGTGGGCCTGTCGGTCGTTCTGAAGCCGCCCCTCTCGATTGATCGAAAACGGTCGTTTGCCGGTCCCGCGGGCCTTGCCCGGGGATGGGATAGGTCGAGTGTCGCGCCACTCGCCAATAAAATCAATTCATGTTATTTATTCAAACGATTCCCAAGTGGAATGCATCATTACCCGGCAAATCGTCGCCACTTTCCCTCGTCATCCGCCCCGGGAGCACTGCCATGGATACCCAGAGCCTGCAGGCCTTTCTCGCCGTGGCCGACAGCGGCAGCTTCTCCCGCGCGGCGGAGCAGCTGCACCTCACCCAGCCGGCCGTCAGCAAGCGTATCGCCAGCCTGGAGGCGCTGACGCGCGCCCGCCTGTTCGACCGTATCGGCCGCCGCGTCAGTCTGACCGAAGCCGGGCGGCTGCTGCTGCCGCGGGCACGCCAGATCCTGGTCATGGTCGACGACAGCCGCCGGGCCCTGAGCAACCTGAGCGACGAGGTCAGCGGAGAGCTGACCCTGGCCACCAGCCATCATATCGGCCTGCACCGGCTGCCGCCGGTGCTGGGCAGCTACGTCAAGCGCTACCCGGAGGTGCGCCTCGACCTGCGCTTTCTCGACTCCGAGCAGGCCTACCAGGGCGTGCTGGACGGCGATATCGAGGTGGCCCTGGTGACCCTGTCGGCCCACCCCGACCCTCAGCTTCGCGCCACCAGAGTGTGGGTCGACGACATGACCTTCGTTGCCGCCCCGGAGCATCCGCTCGCCCGGGAGAGCCGCGTAACCCTGGCGACCCTGTGCGAGCATGACGCCCTGTTGCCGGGGCCACTGACCTTCACCCGCCAGCTGATCCTCGAGCGGCTGGCCAGGCACGGTCTGGCGCCGCGGGTGGGACAGTCGACCAACTATCTGGAAACCCTCAAGATGATGGCCTCGGCCGGGCTTGGCTGGAGTCTGTTGCCCGACCCCATGGTCGAGCGGGACATCGCCAGCGAAAGACTGGTCCGGCTGGCCCTCGAGGAGCCTGCCATACAGCGCCCGCTCGGCTACCTGGTGCACCGCGACCGCACCCTGTCCAACGCCGCCCGCTCGCTGCTCGAATGCCTCGACCAGGAAGCCGTGGCAAACCCCGCCTCGCCTTGAGCGCACCACCACAGGGACGTCTGTATGACTCGCATGCCTCTCCCTCCACCGCGACACCGTCTGGCCGGCGCACTGACGTTGGCGGGCCTGCTGACGCAGATCGCGGGCCTGGGCCTCGACGGGCTGCCGAGCTGGAGCGTCAGCCTGCCCTTGTGGGCCGCCAGCCTGCTGATGTGGCCGGACATTCCCCGGCGCAATCAGTGGCAGGCCGGCGTGCTGGCGGTGCTGGGGCTTGCCTTTCTGGTGTTGGCGGTGGTGGGCTTCGACGCCACCCCCGACATCACCACCTTGCTCGATGGAAACGCCTTCGTGGTGGCCATGCTGGTAGGGGTGAGCTTTATCGCCTTGATCGGGCGCCCCTCGGAGGGGCCACCGAACAGCGAACCGGTGACCGGGCGCCGAGGTCTGGCCGGGACCTGGCTGGGGGTGCAGCTGCTCGGGGCCATCCTCAACCTGTCCGCGGTCTTCATGGTCGGCGATCGCCTGGAGCGCCGCGGTCGTCTGCTCGAGGTTCAACTACTGGGGCTCAACCGAGGGCTTTCCAGCGCCGCCATGTGGTCGCCGTTCTTCGCCGCCATGGGCGTGGCGGTCTCCCTGGCTCCATCGCTTGAATACACCACGGTGCTGGCCGCCGGACTGCCGCTGGCCTTTGCCGGCGGCCTCTACAGCGTGTTCGAACTGTCACGCCGCTTCGACGTCAGCGAGGTCCCTGGCTTTTCACTGTCCCCCCGCAGTCTGCTGATGCCGGCCAGCGTGGCCGGACTGGTGATGGTGTTTCACTACGTCATCACACCGTCTCTGACCATCGTCAGCATCATCACCTTCCTGATGCCGATGCTGGCGCTGGCCGCCAACCTGGCCAGGGGCGCTGCAGCGACCCGAGAACGCCTTATTCGCCACCTTCACTACCGACTGCCGGGCATGCGCGGCGAAATCACCCTGTTTCTGTGTGCGGGACTTCTGACCAAGGGACTCTCGATCCTGGTCGCCGCCGCCACCAACGGTGACTGGACACTATTTGCCGACTTTGGCGTGGGGCCCGCCATGCTGAGTTATGTGGCCATCGTTGCCAGTGCCATCGCCGGGTTGCACCCGATCATCGGCATCTCGGTGCTGGCCTCGATGCTGGATCTGGATGGCCCCCACCAGACCCTGTTCGGTTTCGTCGCCCTGGCGTCCTGGGGCGTGGGCACCGCCGTCGGCCCGCTGTCGGGCATCAACCTGTCACTGCAGGGGCGCTACGGGATCAGTGGCTATCGCATGATGAAGCACAATCTACACTACGCTCTGGTCATGTCGGCGCTGGTGCTGGTGGCGATCGCCTGTCTGGCCCAGGCCGTCTCGGCCTGAGCCGCACGCCAGACGATTGCCACCTGATATTGCGCCGACAGCGCGGTCGGCGGACGTCAGCCGACACGCCCAAAGTAGCGATGGCCGCACTGATGGCAGGGCTCGATGCGCTTGACCCCGTGCAGTTCGACCACGGCGTCGCAGTGCACGCAGGACATGCGTCCCGGCGCCGCCAGTTCGCCGGCGGTGTAGTCGGCACGGGAGGCCTCGAGGTCGTCCTCGAGCTGCTCGCGCTCGATCACGCTGCGATCGGCGATCGACAAAAGCGAGTCGACCACCTTGCGCGACAGGATGGTCAGGTCGATGCCGAGCCAGCTGGCCACGCCCTCGCCGCCGGCAGCCAGGTAGCGGCGCATGTCCTTGAGATCACGTTCGACCCAGGCCCTGAGCAGCGCCAGTTCGTCCTTGGTGTACTCCTCGAGCTCCGCCTCGAACTCCACGGCGTCATCGAGATCCTTCTGCAGGTTGTCCCAGGTGAGGTCCTCGGCCCCTTCCTTGAGCCGGGCCAGTACCCGCTCATAGCCGTCGCGCAGACGATGTTCGCCGGACGAAGAATGTTGATCACTCATGACGGTGTCCTCCTTGATGCAGACAAGGACCGCTCGGGGTAACCCGAACGGAACACTGGCGGCCCACCATAGCCGGACCCCGGGCTGCTGGGGTATCCTTGCGGGCATCATTGCCGCGCCGGTGACAGGGCCGCATCAACCTTGATTCTGCACAACCCTGCCGCCGGACGATACCCATACCCTGCGCGCCGCCTTGGGCGCGCCTTGATTGCAAGGTACTCGAAGACCGCGATGGACGCCCAGTACAAGCCCCACGAAATCGAACACGACGCCCAGCAGTTCTGGAATGAAAACCAGTGTTTCAAGGCGATCGAGGATCAGGATCGCGAGAAATTCTACTGCCTGTCGATGTTCCCCTACCCCAGCGGCAAGCTGCACATGGGGCATGTACGCAACTACACCATCGGCGACGTGGTCAGCCGCTTCCAGCGCATGCAGGGCAAGAACGTGATGCAGCCGATGGGCTGGGACGCTTTCGGCATGCCGGCGGAAAACGCCGCGATCAAGAACCAGGTACCGCCGGCCAAGTGGACCTACGAGAACATCGACTACATGCGTGCCCAGCTCAAGGCGCTGGGCTTTGCCTATGACTGGGATCGTGAGTTCGCCACCTGCGACAGCGACTATTACCGCTGGGAGCAGTGGTTCTTCACCAAGCTGGTGGAAAAAGGCCTGGTCTACAAGAAGATGTCCACCGTCAACTGGGACCCGGTGGATCAGACCGTACTGGCCAACGAGCAGGTCATCGACGGCTGTGGCTGGCGCTCCGGTGCGCCGGTGGAGCGCAAGGAAATCCCGCTGTGGTTCTTGAAGATCACCGACTACGCCGATGAGCTGCTGGCGGATCTGGACAAGGTCGAGTGGCCCGAGCAGGTCAAGACCATGCAGCGCAACTGGATCGGCAAGTCCAAGGGGGTCGAGCTGGCCTTCGACGTCGATGGCGACGAGCCGCTCAGAGTCTACACCACCCGCCCCGACACCCTGATGGGGGTGACCTACGTGGCGGTGGCCGCCGGCCACCCGCTGGCGATCAAGGCCGCCGAGGGCAAGCCCGAACTCGCCGCCTTCCTCGAGGAGTGCTCCCACGGCGGCACCTCGGAAGCCGAGCTTGCGACCATGGAAAAACGCGGCATGGCCACCGGCTTCGAGGCCATCCACCCGCTGACCGGCGACCGTGTGCCGGTGTATGTCGCCAACTTCGTGTTGATGGAATACGGCACCGGTGCGGTGATGGCGGTGCCCGGCCACGACCAGCGTGACTGGGAGTTCGCCACCAAGTATGAACTCCCGATCCGCGCGGTGATCGCCGACGCCGATGGCCAGGCCCCGGACCTGTCCCAGGGCGCCTGGGTCGAGCACGGCAGCCTGATCAACTCCGGCGAGTTTGACGGCCTCGACTTCCAGGCGGCCTTCGACGCCATCGCCAGCCGCCTCGAGCGCGACGGCCACGGCGAGGTCAAGACCAACTACCGCCTGCGCGACTGGGGCGTGGCCCGCCAGCGCTACTGGGGCGCGCCGATTCCGGTCAAGTACGGCCCCGAGGGCCAGACCGTGCCGCTCACCGACGACGAGCTGCCGGTGGCGCTGCCGCTGGAGGTCACCGTGGACGCTTCCGGCTCGCCGCTCAAGAAGATGCCGGCGTTCAGCGATCTGGGCGATGGCTGGACCCGCGAGACCGACACCTTCGATACCTTCATGGAGTCCTCCTGGTACTACGCGCGCTTCTGCTGCGCCGACAACCCGGAGGCCATGCTGGATGAGCGTGCCAACTACTGGCTGCCGGTGGATCTGTACATCGGTGGCATCGAGCACGCCATCCTCCACCTGCTCTACGCCCGCTTCTTCCACAAGCTGATGCGCGACTTCGGCCTGGTCGACTCCGACGAGCCGTTCCAGCGCCTGCTGACCCAGGGCATGGTGATCGCCGAGACCTTCTACCGCCCCGAGGCCAACGGCGGCAAGGAGTGGTTCAACCCCGCCGACGTCGAGGTCAAGCGTGACGACAAGGGACGCCCGCTCAGCGCCACCCTGATCAGCGATGGCCAGCCGGTGGAGATGGGCGGCATCGAGAAGATGTCGAAGTCCAAGAACAACGGCGTCGACCCCCAGGCCATGATCGATCGCTTCGGTGCCGACACCGTGCGCCTGTTCATGATGTTCGCCGCGCCCCCGGAGCAGTCACTGGAGTGGTCCGACTCCGGCGTCGAGGGCGCCCACCGCTTCCTCAAGCGGCTGTGGCGTCTGGTCGCCGAGCATCTGGAGGCCGGTACGCCGGCAGCGCTGGATGCCGCCGCCATCGCCTCGCTCGACGACGCCCAGCGCGAACTGCGCCGCAAGACCCACGAGACGATCAAGAAGGCCGGCGACGACATCGGCCGCCGCACCACCTTCAATACCGCCATCGCCGCGGTGATGGAGCTGACCAACGCCATCGCCAAGTTCGGCGATACCAGCCCTCAGGGCCTGGCGGTCAGCCGCGAGGCGATCGAGGCCTGCGTGCTGCTGCTGGCACCGATCACGCCTCACGCCTGCCACGCACTGTGGCGCTCACTGGGCCATGACGGCGCGGTCATCGATGCCACCTGGCCGGCGTTCGACGAAAGCGCCCTGGCGCGCGACAGCATCGAGCTGGTGGTGCAGGTCAACGGCAAGCTGCGCGCGCGCCTCGAGGTGCCCGCCGACGCCGACAAGGCCGCCGTCGAAGCGCTGGCACTGGCCAACGACAACGTCCAGCGCCATACCGACGGCAAGACCCTGCGCAAGGTGATCGTGGTGCCGGGCAAGCTGGTCAACATCGTAGCCAACTGACAGCTCGCGGCGGGCGTCTCACGCCCGCCGCTTCAGTCTGTCGGTAATACCAGGACATGATGCCGAGGGCTGTGCCTTCGGTTTTTCCCTCACGCTGGACAAGGAGTTCCCATGCAGCGTCGTCACTTCCTTGGTCTGACCCTGGCCTCCGGCGCCGCCCTGCTGCTCGCGGGCTGCGGCTTCCACCTGCGCGGCGTCGGCGGCGAGGTGCTGTCCCTGGACAGCCTGGCGCTCGACGGTGCCGACACCCCCTTCGCCGAGCAGTTGACCAAGCGTCTGGAAAGCCTTGGCACCCGCGTCGACGAGACCGCGTCGCTGCGTCTCAACCTGGGTGGCGAAGACGTCAGCATCCGTCAGGTCGGCGTGCTCGATACCGGCTCTCAGGACCAGCAACTGGTGCTGCGGATTCCCTACTCGATCCAGCGTGCAAGCGATGGCGCCTACCTGGCCGATCGCCAGGCGGTGGAGGTGCTCGAGGAGTTCTCGATCACCGACGACAACCTGCTGTCCCAGGATGAGCTGCGCACGGATGCCCTGGAAAATGCCCGCCGCGAGGCCGTACGCCAGATGATCGACCGACTGCGCGCCATCGAGGAAGCCTGATTCACCCATGAAGGTCTTTGCCGACAAGCTGCCGGACGCTCTTTCCAAGTCCGTACCCCCTGTCATCATCGTCGCCGGTGATGAGCCTCTGCAGCACATGGAGGCCTGCGATCAGGTCCGGGCACGTGCGCGCGAGTCGGGCGTCGAGGAACGTGAGGTGCTCCACGTCGAGGCCAACTTCGCCTGGGGCCGCCTCACCGAGTCCGCGGCGAGCCTGTCGCTGTTCGCCTCGCGCAAGTTGATCGAGCTGCGTCTGGGCAGCGCCAAGCCGGGCCAGGAAGGCGGCAAGGCGCTCAAGGAGTACGCCGAACAGGCACAGGGCAGCGACAACATCCTGCTGGTCAGCTGCGCCAAGCTCGACGCCCGCGAGCAGAAGAGCGCCTGGTTCAAGGCGCTCGACAAGCTGGGGCTGTTCGTTCCGGTGTGGCCGGTCGACCCTTCCCGGCTGGGTTTCTGGCTGAGGGACCGCGCCCAGCGCCACGGTCTGTCGATGTCACTGGACGCCGCCCGGCTGCTGGGTGAGCGCACCGAGGGCAACCTTCTGGCCGCCGACCAGGAACTGCAGAAGCTGGCCTTGATGCTTCCTCCCGGCGCCCAGGTATCCCCCCGTGACGTCGCCGGCGGGGTCGAGAACAGCGCCCGCTACGACGTCTTCACTCTGGTCGATGCCTGCCTGAAAGCCGAGCGCGAGCGCGTCCTGCGTATCCTCGCGGGACTGGCCGCCGAGGGTACCGAGCCACCGATCATCCTGTGGGCCCTGACCCGCGAGATTCGCACCCTGCTGTCGCTGCATCAGCACCTGGACCAGGGCCAGAGCTTCGAGCACGCCTGCAAGGCCCAGAAGCCTCCGATCTTCGACCGTCGGCGCCCCGCCTACCAGGAAGCCATCCGTCGCCTGCCACTCAAGCGTCTGCACAAGCTTCTGATGTTCGCCCAACGCCTGGACCTGTCGATCAAGGGCGCAGCGGACCTGCCGCTGGAACAGGGCATTCAGGACCTGGCGCTGACCCTCGCTGGCGGTCGTGGACTGCTGGCAGAAATGGCCTGGTCCTATCGCGTGGCGCCGTAGCCGACGATTCATCTTCCTTGCTCTCGCATGATGTGGCCTGGCGTCACCCTGTGACGCCAGGATGGGATAGGTCAGCCTGGCCAATGGGGGTATGACCCCGCACTGCGGGTACTCTGCGCATAGAATAGGGCAAGCACCTGCATCATTACCCCTTGGGCGCCCAGCGCGTCTGGTCGCCAGCGACCGCGAGTGCCCCCATCATGACCCGTGTCTTCCCGCTGGTTCTGGCCGCCGGCGTCACCTTGCTTTCGACCGCCAGCGCCCTGCTGTTGCTCGGCTACCTGAGCCAGGTGCGCCAGCCCATGGGCGTTGTCCGCGATGCCCTCATCATCGAAACGGCACGGTCTCAGGAAAATGTGGCGAGCATCGCTTCACTCAAGCAGTTTGCCGGCATCGACAACTCGCCCCGGGCTCACGAGCTCACGCAAGTGGCCGATACCCTCCAACACCGTCTGCGGACGCTGGCGGGCACCGCCACGCGACTGCCCACCTCCCAGCGGGACAGCGTGGTCGGCTACCTGCAACGTGCCGAGCACTCGATCAACCTGATCGCTCCTTCGCCTCTCTCCGACACCACCGCAGACATCGCCGACACCTTGCCGGGGCTCGCTTCGACCATCGATGAGCTGGCCATCTATCTGATGGAGACCGAGTCGCACCAGCGCAAGCTCGATCGACGCCTGGCATTGGTGGCCACCATCCTGACGGCACTGGTACTGATGGTCGGCACGGTGCTGTTTGTCGCCCTGCTGCGCCTGGAACGCCACAGCAACGCGCTGCGCTATCTGGCGATGACCGACGACCTCACCCAGCTCTACAATCGTCGCCAGTGGCTCGACCAGGCCCCCCACCTGCTGGCCCTTCGGCGCCCGGCGGATAGTCCAGTGGCGCTGATGCTGCTGGATCTGGACAACTTCAAACGCATCAATGACGGCTACGGCCACCCCACCGGCGACAAGGTATTGAAGTCCTTCGGCGAGATGCTCAAGCGCGTGGCCAGGCGCAGCGATCTGGCGGCGCGTCTGGGGGGCGACGAGTTCGCCCTGCTGATGCCCCAGGCGGACGCCCGCAACGCCGAAACCGTCGGCGAGCGAATTCGCCACGAAACCGAGCACTTCGACCTGACCCAACCGGCGGCCGGCGCCAACCTTACGGTCAGTATCGGCATCGCCGTCTCAAGCCACGCCGATGACGACTTCTCCACCCTGTACCGGCGGGCCGACCAGGCGCTCTACCAGGCCAAGCATCAAGGACGCAATTGCATCCGCCTGGGCTAGAGAAACCAACAACCTGCATGAAATTCCTGTACCACCTTCGTTATACTCCTGTTGTCGCCAACGCATCCGGCGGGCAGGATGCCACTGGATGCATGTCGCCATCACCAAGGATCGAACAATTCCCGACACCATCAACAAGGAAGCCCCCATGACTTCACGACTGCGCCGCTTGCTGTGTACTGTTCTGATGCTGTGCCTCACCCTGGGTGCCGCCAGCGCCGGGGCCGCCACCTCGGTCCCGCTGGCCTCGACCAACGACGTGCTGGCCTCCCAGCAGAGCCAGGACGCCCGAGAACGCATCCATCAGGTACTGGCCCGCGATGACGTACGCCAGCAACTCGAACTCCAGGGCGTCGATCCCGGAGAGGTCGAGGACCGCGTAGCCGCCCTGTCCGACGCCGAAGCTCAGCAGATGGCCGACCAGCTCGACCAGATGCCCGCCGGCGCCAGCGTCATTGGCGTGCTGTTCGCGGTCTTCGTCATCCTGCTGGTCACCGACATCCTGGGTCTGACCGACGTCTACCCGTTCACCCGCTAAGGACATGCGCGTGATGCGCTCATTCGTCTCGAGCGCCCGCCTGGCGGGCGCTCTTTCGTTGGTGATGTGGCTCACAGCCTGTGCCAGCGCCCCCGAACTGGACCACAGCGTCACCGCTACGCTGCCCCAACGCCAGCTCCTCGAAGACGTCCCCTTTCACCCCCAGCGTGACTACCAGTGCGGCCCGGCCACACTGGCCATGGTGCTCAACCATGCAGGGGTCGACGTCGGCGTCGATCAACTGATCCCCGAAATCTACGTGCCCAGTCGCAAGGGCAGCTTCCAGCCCGAGATGCTGGCCGCCAGTCGCCGGCACGGGCGAATCCCGTTCACTCTGGCGCCACGCTTCGCCTCGCTGCTCGAAGAGGTCGATGCCGGCCGCGCGGTGGTGGTACTGCAGAACCTGTCGCTGCCGGCCTTCCCGCTGTGGCACTTCGCGGTGGTCAACGGCTACGATCTCGAGAGCGAAGAGGTATTGCTACGCACCGGCGTCACCCGTCAGGATGCCACCGATTTCGGGCGTTTCGACGCCACCTGGCAACGTTCCGAGCGCTGGGCCTTCGTGGCACTGACGCCAGGAGAGCTGCCGGTGACGATTGCACCGGAGGCGGCCATCCAGGCCACCTCGGACTTCGAACGGGTCCAGGGGCCAGAGCAAAGCCTGCCGGCCTGGCAAGCCCTGGTCGATCGCTTTCCCGAGGAGGCCATGGGGCACTTCGCGCTGGCCAACGCCTACCATGCGGCGGGCCAGCCTGACGCGGCCATCGACGCCTGGCGCAGCGCTGTCGCCAAGGATCCGTCGCTGGCGCCGGCCTGGTTGAACCTGGGTCTCACCCTGGCGTCCCAAGGAGATGACGAAGGGGCTCGAGAAGCGCTCAGGCGTGCGGCTTCGCTTGACGGGCCCTGGCAGCAAAGTGCCAGGGAGGCGCTGAACGAACAGCAAGGAGGAGCTCGATGAGCTACGACATCGTGTTCAAGGGCGTCTACCAGGCGCCCGAGCCCGACGACGGCGCCCGAGTACTGGTCGACCGCCTGTGGCCCAGAGGACGCAGCCGCGAGTCCCTGGCGCTTACCGAGTGGTACCGGGAGGCCTCACCCAGCAATGCCCTGCGACGCCAGTATCAGCTCGAGGAGATCAGTTCCAGGGTCTTCGAGATTCGCTATCGCGGCGAGCTACGCGACCACCCCGACCGGCTGTATCCGCTGATGCGCCTGGCCCGGCGTGGCCGCTTGACGCTGGTGACCGCGGCACGCGATGTCGACAGCACCCATCTGCCCGAGCTGCGCCAGCGCCTGCTCGAGGCATTGCACCAGGAAGACCAGGAAGACGCCCTGCCCTCCTCGCCGCCTTGCTATACCCACGAGAGCGGGTACTAGCGCTCACCAGACGGCGCCCCGGTATGGGATATCGCAGGGCGTCGATCCCAGCACTGCCTAGCCTATGCAGCCGGCGCCAATTGTCTGGCCTCAGACCAAGAAAGGTGCCCAAGGGCACCTTTCTTGTCGGTCGTGCTGGCCGGCTCAGAACACCCGGTTGAGGCCATTCTGGGCGGCCACCCGGTAGGCCTCGGCCATGGTCGGATAGTTGAAGGTGGTGTTGACGAAGTACTTCAGCGTATTCGCCTCCCCTTCCTGCTGCATGATCGCCTGGCCGATATGGACGATCTCCGAGGCCTGGTCGCCGAAGCAGTGGATGCCGTAGATCTCCAGGGTATCCTGATCGAACAGGATCTTGAGCATGCCGACGGTATCGCCGGTGATCTGGGCGCGGGCGGTGTCCTTGAAGAAGGCATGGCCGACCTCGTAGGGCACCTTGGCCTCGGTCAACTCGCGCTCGGTGCGACCAAAGGAGCTGATCTCGGGGATGGTGTAGATCCCGGTGGGCACCTCGGTGACGTAGCGGAATTCCCGGTCCAGCAGCTCGTCGCAGGCGTTCAGTCCCTGATCGTAGGCAGCGCTGGCGAGACTCGGCCAGCCGACCACGTCTCCGGCTGCGTAAATGTGGGGCAGCGCCGTACGATAGTGCTCGTCGACCTGCAGCTGACCGCGGCCGTTGGCGGTGAGACCGATGTTCTCGAGGCCCAGCTGGTCGGTATTGCCGGTGCGGCCGTTGGCCCACAGGAAGGCGTCGGCGCGCAGCCGCTTGCCCGACTTCAGATGCACCGTGACGCCGTGTTCGTCACCCTCGACGCGCTCGTACTCCTCGTTGTGGCGGATCAACACACCATGCTTGCGCAGATGATAGGACAGCGCATCGCTGATCTCGTCATCGAGGAAGGACAAGAGGCTGCCGCGGTTGTTGATCAGATCCACCTTGAGTCCGAGCCCGGAGAAGATCGAGGCGTACTCACAGCCGATGACGCCGGCGCCGAAGATGATCAGGGTACGCGGGGTGTGCTGCAGACCAAGAATGGTATCGGAGCAGTAGATACGAGGGTGGCGAAAATCGATGTCCGCAGGACGGTAGGGCCGTGACCCGGTGGCGATGATCACCTTGTCCGCTACCAGCTCTTCCTGGTTTTCACCACTGCCCCTTACCATCAGGGTGTGTTCGTCCTTGAAGCGCGCGATCCCGTGATACAGGTCGATGCGATTGCGCGCGTAGAAGTTGGTGCGCATGGACACCTGCTGATCGATGGTCACCCGGGAGCGTTCACGCACCTTGGGGAACGAGAACCAGCGCGGCTCGCCGATATCCCGGAACATGCTGTTGGTGTTGAACGACATGATCTGGCGGACCTGATGACGCAGCGCCTTGGAAGGGATGGTGCCCCAGTGGGTGCAATTGCCGCCGACCCGCGCCTGCTTTTCGACCACCGCGACCCGCTTGCCATGCTTGGCCGCATTGATCGCTGCGCTCTCGCCGGCGGGCCCGGTGCCGATCACCACCACGTCATAGTTGTGGACTGCCATCGTGTCTTCCTTCTCCTGGAAACCGACCCGGATGTGAGATGCCGGGCACTGCTTATCATGAGGACGGCGCCTCGAGAGGCGCCGTCATGGTCAGGGGGCGTCGATGCTGCCGCTCAGCGACGAGTCGCGTCGTAGCCCAGGTCCAGTCCGCGATTCTCGTCGGATTGGCGGCGCTGACTGGTGGCGCGCTTCTTTGATTCTTCCTCGCACACTTCATCCTTGCCGCCGCAGATCTCGCAGCCGTCCTTCAGGCCAAGCTGGTTGAGCCCGCCGCAGGAGCCGGCGATGGGCTTGCGGCCAAGAATGACACCGATCGCCATGGCGCCGATGATCAGCAGCATGGCACCGAAAACGATAAGGTAGATGGTCATGATGGACTCCTCGCTGGATGGGGCAGGATGGCTCTGGTCACTTTCTCGCGAACACTTTGTCGCCAACACCATCGCCTGCCTTTCTCCCATTGGACAGCGGTTGGACAAGAGATATCCCTGGGCGGAACAACGAATGGCCGTCGCCATACGCCCGAGGCGTTGAAGGTACCGACTCGACAAGGTCCCGTGTCCTCGCAGGACAGTCAGCGGGGCATTCTCGAGTCGGCGCGACAATTATGCCAGAACTCCTCTCGCGGCAAAATCACAAGGCGCACAAACCAACGAGCCCCGCACGGGGCGGGGCTCGCAAGGTGCCCTTGGGCACACGGACAGGCGCGTGATCAGCCGCCGAAGTCATCCAGCATGATGTTCTCGGGCTCGACGCCGAGATCCAGCAGCATCTTGATGACGGAGGCGTTCATCATGGGCGGCCCGCACATGTAGTACTCGCAGTCCTCGGGAGCCGGATGGTCCTTGAGGTACATGTCGTAGAGCACGTTGTGGATGAACCCGGTCGGCCCTTCCCAGTTGTCTTCCGGCTGGGGGTCGGACAGCGCCAGGTGCCAGTCGAAGTTCTCATGCTCCTCGGCCAGCTTGTCGTACTCTTCGTTGTAGAAGGTCTCGCGCCAGGAGCGTGCGCCGTACCAGAAGGTCATCTTGCGCTCGCTGTTCAGACGCTTCAGCTGGTCGAAGATGTGGCTGCGCATCGGCGCCATGCCGGCACCACCGCCGATGAAGACCATCTCGGCGTCGGTATCCTTGGCGAAGAACTCGCCAAACGGCCCCATCACCGTGACCTTGTCACCCGGCTTCAGGCTGAAGACGTAGGTGGACATCAGGCCAGGCGGGTGGCTGGAGTTGGGCGGAGGTGTCGCGATCCGGATGTTGAACTTGAGAATACCCTTCTCTTCCGGATAGTTGGCCATGGAGTAGGCACGAATGACCTCTTCGGTGTTCTTGTGCGAGACGTCGAACAGACCGAATTTTTCCCAGTCGCCGCGGTACTCTTCCTCGATATCGAAGTCGGAGAACTTGATGTCGTAGGCAGGTGCCACCAGCTGCACGTAGCCGCCGGCACGGAAGGCCACTTCCTCGCCTTCCGGCAGCTTCAGGTTCAGCTCCTTGATGAAGGTGGCGACGTTGGGGTTCTCGATGACCTCGCATTCCCACTTCTTGACGCCGAACACTTCCTCGGGGACCTGGATCTTCATGTCCTGCTTGACCGGTACCTGACAGGACAGACGCCAACCGACCTTCTTCTCGCGCAGGGTAAAGTGGCTTTCCTCGGTGGGCAGGATCGAGCCGCCGCCCTCCTCGACCCGGCATTTGCACTGGGCGCAGGAGCCGCCGCCGCCACAGGCGGAGGACAGGAAGATGCCGTTGGCCGCCAGGGTGTTGAGCAGCTTGCCGCCGGCCTGGGTGGTCAGGGTGTTCTCGGGATCGTCATTGATCTCGATGGTCACATCGCCCGAGCTCACGAGCTTGGAGCGGGCCGCCAGGATCACCGCCGTCAGACTGATGACGATGATGGTGAACATGACGACGCCGAGCACGATGACTGTTGTATCAACCATGTCGGTTTCCTATTGCTAGGGTTAGGGCCTGCACCGAGGGCTAGAGCCCCCGGTGCAGGGCACTCAGAGCTGGATGCCGGAGAAGGACATGAAGCCCAGGGACATCAGACCCACGGTGATGAAGGTGATGCCCAGTCCCTGCAGGGAAGCGGGCACATCGCTGTACTTCAGTTTTTCGCGGATACCGGCCAGGGCGGTGATCGCCAGCGCCCAGCCGACACCGGCGCCCAGGCCATAGACCACGGACTCACCGAAGTTGTAGCTGCGCTCGACCATGAACAGGGTGCCACCCAGGATGGCGCAGTTCACGGTGATCAGCGGCAGGAACACGCCGAGGGCGTTGTAGAGCGCCGGCACGAACTTGTCGAGGAACATCTCGAGGATCTGCACCAGTGCGGCGATGACGCCGATGTAGGACAGCAGACCCAGGAACGACAGGTCGATGTTCTCGGCGCCGGCGATGCCGGTCCAGGACAGCGCACCTTCCGCCAGCAGATACTCGAGGATCAGGTTGTTCACCGGCACGGTGATGGTCAGTACCGCTACCACGGCGATGCCCAGACCGATGGCCGAGGATACCTTCTTGGACACGGCCATGAAGGTACACATGCCCAGGAAGAACGCCAGTGCCATGTTCTCCACGAACACCGAGGCAACGAAAAGGCTCAGATAGTGTTCCATGTTACACGGCCTCCTTCGGCTGGGTGTTTTCCTTCATCACGAACTCGTTGTCCTCGACCTGCTCCGGGTTGAGGCTGCGCAGCACCCAGATGATCAGACCGATGATGAAGAAGGCGGACGGCGGCAGCAGCAGCAGGCCGTTGGGCACGTACCAGCCACCGTTCTGCACGGTTTCCAGGATGGTCACGCCGAACAGGCTGCCGGAGCCGAACAGCTCGCGGAAGAAGCCGACGGTCATCAGGATGAAGCCGTAGCCCAGACCGTTGCCGACACCGTCGAGGAACGACAGCGTCGGGGTGTTGGTCATGGCAAAGCCTTCGGCGCGGCCCATCACGATGCAGTTGGTGATGATCAGACCGACGAATACCGACAGCTGCTTGGACATCTCATAGGCAAAGGCCTTGAGGATCTGGTCCACCACGATCACCAACGAGGCGATGATGGTCATCTGCACGATGATACGGATGGAGGACGGAATGTGATTGCGGATCAGCGAGACGAACATGCTCGAGAACGCCGTCACGAAGATCACGGCCAGACTCATGACCAGCGAGACGCTGAGGCTCGAGGTCACCGCCAGCGCCGAACAGATACCGAGGATCTGCAGGGCGATGGGGTTGTTCTTGAAGATCGGCGTCAGGATGACGCCCTTGGGAGTCGGTGCAGACATCGTCAGGCTCCTTCGCTGTCGTCAGAGGGGCTGGCGTCGGCGCTGGCCTGGCTGTCCACGCCATCGCGGAAGCGCGCCAGGTAGTGACCGAAGCCTTCCTCGCTCAGCCAGAATTGCACCAGCTTGGTCACGCCGCGGCTGGTCAGAGACGCGCCGGACAGGGCGTCGACCTCGGTGGACTCGCTGGCACCACCCTTCACCAGCTGGATGGCCGGCTCCATGGTGTCGCTCGAGGCGTAGATTTCCTTGCCTTCCCACTGCGCCTTCCAGCGCGGGTTGTCGACCTCGCCACCCAGGCCAGGTGTCTCGGCGTGGGAATAGAAGGTGATCCCGCCGATGGTGTTGCCGTCACCCTGCACAGACAGGTAGCCGCGCATCAGGCCCCACAGGCCCTGGCCACGAATCGGCAGCACGATCTGCTCGGGGTTGTTCTCGTCACCGACCAGATAGATGGTGGAGAACTGCTCCTGACGGCCGAGACCGGCGATGTCCTTCTCCCCGGACAGGGTGCGCGACTGGGCCGGATCCTTGGCGGCCTGGAAGCCGTCATAGGTCTCGGGATCGACCTCATCGGTGTACTCCCCGGTGTCGAGATCGACGACCTTGGCGGTCACCGCCTGGGAGAACTCCTTGCCGACGTCCATGCCCGGTTCGTACAGGTCGGCCACGGCCAGGATGTTGGACTTGCGGTCCAGCTCCTGGTTGCGCTCCTGGCGCGCCTTGAGTCCCACCGCCGCCGTCGACACGATGATCGAGCAGACGATACACAGGGAGAAGGCGACCGTCAGGATCTTCTTGATGGAGTTGTTACCTTGTGCCATCAGGCGGTCTCCTCGGCCACGACAGCGGTGCGCTTGGCGCGACGCTTGATGTTGGCCTGAACAAAGAAGTGATCGATGAGCGGCGCGAACAGGTTGGCGAACAGGATCGCCAGCATGATGCCCTCGGGGAAGGCCGGGTTGACCACACGGATCAGAACCGTCATCACACCGATCAGGGCGCCGAAGATGAAGCGACCCGGGTTGGTCATGGACGCCGACACGGGATCGGTGGCCATGAACACCATGCCGAAGGCGAAGCCACCCACCACCAGGTGCCAGTACCAGGGCATGGCGAACATGGCGTTGGTGTCGGAGCCGATCAGGTTGAGAATGGAGCTCATCGCTACCATGCCGAGGAACACGCCGGCAACGATCCGCCACGAGGCGATCTTCATGCCGATCAGCACCACCGCCCCGATCAGGATGGCAAGCGTCGAGGTCTCACCCACGGAGCCGGGAATGAAGCCAAGGAAGGCGTCCCACCAGCTGTACTGGTCCTGCAGTGCGGCCATACCGCTCTGGTAGGCGGTAGACAGCGGCGTCGCGCCGGTGAAGCCGTCGGCGGCGACCCATACGGCATCACCGGAGATCTGCGCCGGATAGGCGAAGTACAGGAAGGCACGACCGGTCAGCGCCGGGTTGAGGAAGTTCTTGCCGGTACCACCGAAGATTTCCTTGCCGATCACCACACCGAAGGTGATGCCGAGCGCCACCTGCCACAGCGGGATGGTAGCCGGCAGGATCAGGGCGTAGAGCACGGAGGTGACGAAGAAGCCTTCGTTGACCTCGTGGCCGCGCTTGATCGCGAACAGCACTTCCCAGAAGCCACCGATGACGAAGGTCACCAGGTAGATCGGGAGGAAGTAGGTAGCGCCCAGCACGAAGTTGGACCACAGGCTGCCGGCATCGTGGCCACCGGCGAAGGTCAGCAGGATCATCTCGCGCCAGCCGCCCATGGAGTCGTAACCCGCGGCGATGGCCTCGTTGGCCTGCCAGCCAGCGTTCCACATGCCGAAGAACATGGCCGGGAAGGTGCAGAACCACACCGTGATCATCATGCGCTTGAGGTCGATGCCGTCACGCACGTGAGCCGTGGTCTTGGTCACGCTGGGAGGCGCATAGAAGATAGTGTCCACCGCCTCGTACAGCGGATAGAACTTCTCGTACTTGCCACCCTTGTGAAAGTGCGGCTCGAGATTGTCGAGTGTCTGTCGAATACCCATCATCAGGCCTCTTTCTCGATCATGGTGAGGTTGTCACGCAGGATGGGACCGTACTCATACTTGCCCGGGCACACATAGGTGCACAGCGCCAGGTCTTCTTCATCCAGCTCGAGGCAGCCGAGCTCCATCGCCGACTCGATGTCGCCGACGATCAGCGAACGCAAGAGCTGCGTGGGCATGATGTCCAGCGGCATCACCTTTTCATACGCACCCACCGGCACCATGGCGCGCTCGGAACCATTGGTCGAGGTGGTCGGCGCATAGTTGCGCAGGCCCTTCAGGCTCGACAGGTAGATACCCAGTACCGAGTGACGATTGGCACCCGGCGACAACCAGCCCATGAAGGCACGCTTGTTACCCTCTTCCAGCAGGGTGATCTGGTTGTGGAAGCGGCCCAGGTAGCGCAGGCTGCCTTCGGCGGTGAAGCCGGAGAACACGCCTCCGCTGATGACGCGGGTGTCATCGGCAGACTTGATCTCGTGATCCAGCAGTTCGTCAGTGCTGGCACCCACACGGGTACGCACCAGACGCGGACGCTCGGCACGCGGGCCGCCCACGGCGACCACCCGGCTCAGGTCCAGCTTGCCTTCACTGAACAGCTTGCCGAAGGCGATCACGTCCTGGTAGCCGATGTGCCAGACGCGACGCTGCAGCGACACCGGGGACAGGAAGTGAATGTGGGTACCGACCAGGCCCGCCGGATGGGGACCGGCAAAGCTCTCGTGGTGGACGCCCTTGACCTTGGTGCCCGGAATCTGGGCATCGGTGGCGGTGCACAGGAACACCTTGCCCTCGGTCAGTCGACCCAGCACCTTGAGGCCGTCCTCGAACGCCTCGGCCTGCTCGTTGATGACCAGCGACGGATCGGCGGCCAGCGGCTGGGTGTCGATGGCGGTGACGAAGATATCGGTGGGTACGGCGTCGGGCGCCGGGGTACGCGAGAACGGGCGAGTGCGCAGCGCGGTCCACAGACCGGACTCCACCAGTTGGTCGACCACGGTCTGACGCTCGAGGGACTCGAGCGCATCGCGGCCATGGGCCGTGAAGGACTCGGCCTCGGCGCTGTCGTCGACCTCGATCACCACCGACAGAAGCCTGCGCTTTTCCCCGCGATTGATCGCCACTACTTCACCCGAGGCCGGCGAGGTAAAGCGCACGCCCTCGATCTTCTTGTCGGTGAACAGTAATTGGCCCAGCTTGACCTTGTCCCCCTCCTTGACCTCCATGGTCGGCTTCATGCCGATATAGTCGGTCCCCAGGAGCGCCACGTGGCGCACCGGTCGCGCATCCTCGATACGCTGCTCCGGCGCTCCCGTGATGGGGAGATCCAGGCCTTTCTTGACTTCGATCATAGACTCGCCCAGTTGATGGATCGTAGATAATGGACGGAGGTTCGGTGGAAATGAGAGGAATTCTTGTTATAAGCCACGCATCACCAGTCACGCCGAGGCGACATCGAACCACCCCGAAAAATCCCCAGCATTATAAAGACAAGCCAGTGGATTGACCACATGATCGAACGTCGCAGAACTGCGTGATTCTGCAAAACCGCTTCCATCCCAAACAGAAAAACCCCTTGCCAAACAAGGTTGGCAAGGGGTATTCGAGCTACCTCAACGCGAGACTCTCGCCCCGCTCGGCACGGACTAGGCGTGACGCGGCAGCTTACAGAAGGCCACGTTGGAGATCTGCTGCAGGATACGAATCACCTGGCAGCTGTAGCCGAACTCGTTGTCGTACCACACATAGACCACCGCGTGGCGGCCCTGGGCGATGGTCGCCTTGGCGTCGACGATGCCGGCGTGACGGTTGCCGACGAAGTCGGTGGAGACCACCTCCGGCGAGTCGACGAAGTCGATCTGCTTCTGGAAGGCCGAGTCGATGGACATGCGGCGCAGGTAGTCGTTGAGCGACTCGGCGTCGGTCTCGCGCTCGAGCGACAGGTTGAGGATCGCCATCGACACATTGGGCGTGGGCACGCGGATGGCGTTGCCGGTCAGCTTGCCACCCAGCTCCGGCAGTGCCTTGGAAACCGCCTTGGCAGCACCGGTCTCGGTCAGCACCATGTTCAGCGGTGCGCTGCGTCCGCGACGGTCACCCTTGTGGTAGTTGTCGATCAGGTTCTGATCGTTGGTGTAGGAGTGAACGGTCTCGACGTGGCCATGCTCGATGCCGTATTCGTCGTTCATCACCTTCAATACCGGCACGATGGCGTTGGTGGTGCAGGACGCCGCGGAGATGATGCGATCATCCTGGGTGATGTCGCCATGATTGATGCCATAGACGATGTTTTTCAGGTCGCCCTTGCCCGGGGCGGTCAGCAGCGCCTTGGACACGCCCTTGCACTCCAGGTGCTGACCGAGGCCAGCCTCGTCGCGCCAGATACCGGTGTTGTCGACCACCACGGCGTTGTTGATGCCGTAGTCGGTGTAGTCGACATCGCTCGGCGAATCGGCGTAGATGACCTGGATCACGTTGCCGTTGGCGGTCAGGGTGCGGGTCTCCGGGCACACGCTGATGGTGCCGTCGAAGGGACCGTGAACGCTGTCACGACGCAGCAGGCTGGCGCGCTTTTCCAGATCCTTGGCGATATCGCCACGACCGCGCACCACGATGGCCTTGAGGCGCAGCAGGTTGCCGCCACCGGCCTTCTCGATCAGCACGCGGGCCAGGATCCGGCCGATCCGGCCGAAGCCGTAGAGCACCACGTCCTTGGGCTCGCCATTGCCGGCGTCAGGATCGTGACAGTCGACGATCTCGGCCAGCTGCTCGCGCATGAACGCCAGCGCATCGCCACCGCCCTGCTTCTTGAATGCCACACCCAGCTTGCCCACATCGACGTGAGCCGGCCCCAGATTCAGCTGGGTCATCGCCTGCACCAGCGGGAAGGTATCCTGCACCGACAACTCGGTACCTTCGATCTTCCTGACGAAACGATGGTCCTTGAGGATGCGAATGACGCTGCGGTTGAACAGCGAACGTCCGAACATGGTGGTGACCACGTTATTGCGACGATACAGGCTGCCGATCAGCGGGATCATCTGCTCGGCCACGGCCTGGTTGTCGTGCCATTGCTGGAAGACGATATCGGGTTGCTGGCTCACGAGAGACCTCTAAGTCTGATGGGGAAACGAGCGTATTATCAGCCCCCCCCTTGAAAGGGGCAATGACTGTATGGTCGCACCTCCTGTAGGCCCGTTACACAAATCGCGGTTTGACTACATGAGCGAGATCGGGCTGGTATGATGCCTGCTCGACCTCTGAACGCCAGCGAAACGACATCCTCTATGCCTACCTTTTCGCCGCTCGATCCGCCGCATCCCCAGGGCGCACGTGACACCCTGTACCTCACCACGCCCGCCGGCAGCGCCAGCGCCCTGGCGCTTTCGCGCCTGGCTGCCGACGCGCCACTGCTGGTGATTACCCAGGATACCGCCGAGGCACTGAGGCTCGAGAACGAACTGGCCTTCTATGCCGACGTGCCGGTACTGCCCTTCCCCGACTGGGAGACGCTGCCCTACGACAGCTTTTCGCCCCATCAGGACATCGTCTCGTCGCGGCTGCGCACCCTCCGGCATCTGCAGGATGGTGTGCACGGCATCGTGCTGGTACCGATCAATACCCTGATGCAGCGTCTGCCGCCGGTGGACTATATCGCCGGACGGGTGCTGACCCTGGAGGTCGGCGCCACCCTGCAACGGGAGACCTTCCGCGAACAGCTGTCACGGGCGGGCTACCGGGCGGTGGAGACCGTCTTCGAGCCGGGTGAATACGCCCTGCGTGGCGCCCTGATCGATCTCTTTCCCATGGGCAGCGACCATCCGCTTCGCATCGACCTGTTCGACGACGAGATCGACACCCTCAGGAGCTTCGACCCCGACACCCAGCGCAGCCTCGACAAGGTCGAGCGGATCGACCTGCTGCCGGCGCACGAGTATTCGCTGTCACGCTCGGCCATCGCCTGCTTTCGTGAAGGCTTCGAGACCCTGTTCGACGTCGACCCACGCCAGTGCCCGCTTTATGTCGATGCGCTGAAGGGCATCCCCTCACCCGGACTCGAGCAGTATCTGCCGTTGTTCTTCGAGGCCACCGCTTCACTGTTCGACCATCTTCCCGCGGATACCCGCGTCGCCCTGATGTCCGGCTGCCGCGAAGCCGCCGAGCACCACTGGCAGGCGATCACCAGCCGCTACGAAAATCTCGGCGTCGATCCGACCCGCCCCCTGCTGCCGCCCCACCGTGCCTTCATCCCGGAAGCGGAACTGTTCGGGCTGATCAAGACCCACCCCAGGGTCGAGCTGACAGCAGACAGCGAGCATCCCCACGCCCATCCCTCGGATGCCAGCGACGCCCCCCAGGTGGCGATCAATGCCAGGGCAAAGGATCCGCTGGCGGCGCTCAGAGGATTTCTGAACGAGCACGCAGAGCGCCGGGTGCTGTTCGTGGCCGAGTCCCGTGGGCGTCGGGAAGCGCTGGAGGAGACCCTGGCCCCCGCTACCGGTGCACTGGACGCCGCGGACGGATTTTCCGACTTCCTCGCCGGCAGCTCTCGCCTGGCCATCGCCGAGGGGCAGCTCTCCAGCGGCCTGTCGCTCGGCTCCCCCGCGGTCAGTGTGATCACCGAGACGGAACTGTTCGGCGAGATCGTGCGCCAGACCCGCCGCCAGGCCAAGGCCACCGACGACAACGAACTCGCCGTACGCCATCTTTCCGAACTCAAGGTCGGCGCCCCGGTGGTCCACCAGTCCCATGGCGTCGGCCGCTACCGCGGGCTGGAAACGCTGGAAGCCGGCGGCCAGGCGGCCGAATTCGTCAGCCTCGAGTACGCCGACGGCGCCAAGCTCTACGTGCCGGTGGACAGCCTGCACCTTATTTCCCGCTACGCCGGTGCCGACGATGAACTGGCACCGCTGCATCGACTGGGCTCGGAACAGTGGGAAAAGGCCAAGCGCAAGGCCGCCGAGAAGATCCGCGATACCGCCGCCGAGCTGCTCGACATCTATGCCCGCCGCGAGGCCCGGGAAGGCTTCGCCTGTGCCGCCCCGGATGAAGAGTACGCTCGCTTCGTCGCCAACTTCCCGTTCGAGGAGACGCCGGATCAGCGGGTCACCATCCAGGCGGTGATCCAGGACATGACCGCACCGCGCCCGATGGACCGTGTCGTCTGCGGCGACGTCGGCTTCGGCAAGACCGAGGTCGCCATGCGTGCCGCCTTTCTTGCGGTACAGTCCGGGCGCCAGGTGGTGGTGCTGGTGCCGACCACCCTGCTCGCCCGCCAGCATTTCGAGAACTTCCGCGACCGTTTCGCCGATACCGCGGTGGATATCGAGCTGTTGTCCCGCTTCACCAGCAGCGGCAGTCAGACGGACACCCTCAAGCGCGTTCGCGAAGGCAAGGTCGATATCGTCATCGGCACCCACAAGCTGTTGTCTCGGAAGCTCGACTTCCCGGAGCTGGGGCTGGTCATCATCGATGAAGAACATCGCTTCGGCGTGTCCCAGAAGGAAAGGCTCAAGACCCTGCGTGCCGAGGTCGACGTACTGACCATGACCGCAACGCCGATCCCGCGAACCCTCAACATGGCCATGAGCGGCATCCGCGACCTGTCGATCATCGCCACCCCACCGGCCAGACGCCTGTCGGTGAAGACCTTCGTCCAGCAGCGCGAAGAAGCCGTGATCAAGGAGGCGATCCTGCGCGAGATACTGCGCGGCGGCCAGGTCTACTACCTGCACAACGAGGTCAAGACCATCGAGACAGCCGCTGAGAAGGTCCGCGAACTGGTGCCCGACGCCCGCGTCGCGGTAGCGCATGGGCAGCTGCCCGAGCGCTCGCTGGAACGGGTGATGTCCGACTTCTATCACAAGCGCTTCAACGTGCTGGTGTGCTCGACCATCATCGAGACCGGCATCGACGTGCCCAGCGCCAACACCATCATCATCGAGCGTGCCGACAAGTTCGGACTGGCCCAGCTCCACCAGCTGCGCGGCCGGGTAGGCCGCAGCCACCACCAGGCCTACGCCTACCTGCTGGCGCCGCCGCCTCGCTCGATCACCCGAGATGCGGTCAAGCGCCTCGAGGCGATCGGCCAGGCCGAGGACCTGGGCGCTGGTTTCACCCTGGCCAGCCACGACATGGAAATCCGCGGCGCCGGCGAACTGCTGGGCGACGAACAGAGCGGCCAGATGGAAGCGGTGGGCTACAGCCTCTATATGGAGATGCTCGACCGGGCGGTGAAAGCCATCCGTGAAGGCCGCACTCCGAATATCGAGGCGCCGCTGCAGGAAGGCGTCGAGATCAGCCTCAACCTGCCGGCGCTGATTCCCGACGACTATCTCCCCGATGTCCAGCAGCGTCTGGTGATGTACAAGCGCATCGCCAACGCCGACAACGAGGCCGAGCTCAAGGAACTGCGCGTGGAGATGATCGATCGCTTCGGGCTGCTGCCCGCCCCGGTCAAGACGCTGCTGCGCCAGACCCGCCTCAGGCAGCGTGCCGAAAGGCTCGGTATCGTGCGCCTGGAAGCGGGCGCCGAGCGCGGGCGCGTGCTGTTCGGCGGCCAGACCGCGGTGGATCCACTGACGCTGGTGGGGCTGATCCAGGGGGCGCCGGAACGCTATCGACTGGAGGGCGCCGACACCCTGCGCTTCCAGGCCGACATGGCCACCGAGGAGACCCGCTTCGAGGCCGTCGAGGCGCTGCTGGACCAACTCAATCGAAAGACTCAGGCGGCCTGAGCCATCCCTTGCAAGGGACTGGCGCAACGCCGCATTAGCGGGCAATCTATGTACATAGGACACCGCAAATTCCGGCCGGGTGATCCCCGGCTTTCACCCATTATCGAGACTGCTGCAATGACTTCGACTTCACTTCGCCGGCCACTCGTCCGCCTCGCCACCCTGTGTGGCGTCGTGGGCGCGCTGGCGGCACCTCTGGCGGCGGCCGACGACCTGCCCCGGGGCCACTACCTGCTGCCCGAAGAAGGCGACCTGATCGGTGAGGTCTACACCGTCGAAGCCGACGAGGAAGACACCCTCATCGATATCGGACACGAGCACGGCATCGGCTTCAACGCCATCACCCGCGCCAACCCCGACATCAGCATCTGGTATCCCGGCGAGGGTACCGAAGTGACCATCCCGGCCCAGTTCATCCTGCCCGATGCACCGCGCAACGGCATCGTGGTCAACGTGGCCGAGATGCGCCTCTACTATTACCCGCCGGCCAAGGAAGGCGAGCCGCGTACGGTGCAGACCTACCCGATCGCCGTGGGCCGCATGGACTGGAAGACGCCGCTGGGCTCCACCACCATCACCCAGATGGTCAAGAATCCGTCTTGGTACCCCCCCGCCTCCATTCGCCGCGAACACGCCGAGGCTGGCGACCCCTTGCCCGGCGTGGTGCCGCCCGGACCCGACAACCCCATGGGCACGCGCAAGATGCGCCTGGGCATCCCCGGCTACCTGATCCACGGCACCAACAAGCCTGAGGGCGTCGGCATGCGCGTCACTCACGGCTGCATCCGCATGCTGCCCGACGATGTCGAGAATCTGTTCGATCAAGTCGCGGTGGGCACCCGCGTCCGACTGGTCAACGAACCGCTGAAGCTCGGCTGGTCCGACGAGCACCTCTATGTCCAGGCCTACCCCTACCTCGACGAAGAAGAAGGCGCGCCGATCGAGGACATGACCGCCGCTATCGAGGAGGTCGAGGCCGCCGTCAAGGACAAGGACTACGACGTCGACTTTGCGCGCCTGCGTAGCGCCATGGAGACGCCCAGCGGCCTTCCGGTCGCCATGCAGACCACCACCCCGGCAGAACCCAAGCCGCTGCCTGGCAGCCTCTATGACCATATCGAGTTGATCGACGACGAGCCTGCCCTGCTGGGACAGGTCAGCCACGAAGGCTGAACCGGCAACCACAGGCACCACATCAAGCACGTGACGTGCACGGCGCCCCGACAGGGGCGCCTTTTTTTGGCGCCAACATTTCCAGCGGGGCCTCGCCGGCATGGTGGCGACACCATGATCCAGCTCAAACGACGCATCCGCAGCAGTCAGTGGTCAGGCAGAGGAGAGGCAGCCGTCAGGCAGAGGACAGGCAGCCGTCAGGCAGAGGAGAGGCAGCCGTCAGGAGACAAGCGACAGGACAGGCAGCCAGACAGGCAGCCATCAGATGAAGGAACAGGCAGTGGTCAGACGATTGACTGGCAGCTCCCGCCCACCATCAATCGTCATGCAACGATCACACGCCACAAACGACTGAGGCCCCACCTTTCGGTGGGGCCTCAGCCTATCGTTTCATGACCTGGACGACCTGATTTCGATGAAACCCTGACGTCCTGTCGGTCAATCCCGCGAACGGGATGCGAAACGATTACTTGCGCATGGAGCGCTCGAACATGCGGTTCATCTCTTCGCGGTTCTGCTGAGACAGCTGCAGGGCCGCTTGAGCGTCACGCTGTGCCTGGTTGGCAGTGTTCTGAGCCTGAGTGGCGATGCTGCGAGCTTCTGCAGCGTCGGCCTGAGCGGACTCAGCGGTCATGCGGACTTCTTCCAGAGCGCTGGAAGAAGCACAGCCAGCCAGAACGGCCAGAGAAGCGGCGGCGGCGGTCAGCTTCAGGGTAGTCTTCAGAGTCATGGTGTTCTCCTTGAGTCTTCCTTGGTACTGCGTTGGTGACAGTAACATACCCGATCAGGGTATGTATCCATCAGGCTTCCTGCAAAGGCAGGCCTTTCTTGCAGCGACTTGTGCTGCTAAGCACAGGAGTCAAACGCTGTTTTATAATACACAACGGCGCTTGTCCATAGTCTTGAACGTCCCTTGCGCCCCTAAAGACTAGCGGATGACGACGCGAGTGCCAACATCAATCAAGCCGGAAAGTTCCCGAATTTCATGATTGGTCACGGCGACACATCCGTTGGTCCAGTCAAAGTTGCGATGGATGTCCATGTCCCCATCGCCGACTCCGTGTATGCCGATATAACCGCCCAGGATCGTCTGCTGGGGCGGGCTACGATGCCGGCGATAGTAGTCGAAATAGTCGTCGTAATCCTGCTGACTGTACAGCCCCGTCTCCAGCGCCATCCTGGCGTGGGTGGGCGTCGGATAGTCCAGGCCGATGAAGATGTCGAACTTGCTGTCGAAGTTGAAGCGATTGACGTGGAACTCGCCTCTTGGCGTGGTCTTGTCGCCCATGACCCGCTGGGACTTGGCGCCCCCTCTACCGACCGAAATCGGTGAGTATCGAGCCAGCTCCACCCCCCCGCGATACACCGTCAGGCGAGAGTCCTGGTTATCGATCAGGACCCAGATCTCGCTGGAGGAGTCCGGGACAATGGCACGGCGAAGCTGGTCCTCTACCATGTCCATGCTGGCACTGACACCCAGAGGGAGTAGCAGCATGGCACCAAGTATCATTTGGATGAAACGGCGACGTTGACTCTGGGCGAACATGGATAAACTCACTGTGAATAAACGAAAACATCTGTGACGCAGTGTAATCCCGATTCTGCGGAACTTCACGCGGAACCTGGCCGATTTCACGGCAGGCAAACGAGCTCTGTCGCAGCTATCAAACGACGACGCACAGAAGCGTCGCCGGCCGACGACACTCTGCCTTTACCATTCCTCACTGGTCTGGCGTAAGGCGGCGATCTCGACCTTGGCCGCCTCGAGGCAATGCTGCAACTCCTGCCCCAGATCCGCCTGCCGGTCCACGGCAATTACCCCGGACAATGCCGGCGAGCGAGGTCGACTCGCACCTTCATCGCCATGCAGCGCCTCGAGATGACCGATGACACGGTATAGCCAACTGCTGCCGTCGCGGGCCAGCTCACGTAGCCGATGAACCTCGGCCACGGCGGGTGGGTCATCACCCAGCAACAGGCTTCGCCAGTCATGTTCCGCCAGATGAGCGTGCTCGCAGACGTCGCGCAGCAGGGCGTCGATCGCCAGCTCGAACAACGCCAGGGCGCCCTCCTCGCTGGCCCTCTTTCTGGCGCCCTGGTGCTCGTCATCACCCGGCGCCACGTCCAGCAGCAACTGCGCCTGATACAACAACTGATTGGTGCGGGCCCGCGGTGTCACTTGCGCTTGTCCTCCACCACCCACTTGTTACCGTCCCAGCTCGCCTTCCAGCCACTGGCCTTGCCATTGTCGCCGTCGGTCATCACGAACTGCTCCTTGAGCTTGCGCGAGAAACGAATTTGAGCCGGGCGCCCATCCGGGTCCTGGTCCGGCGCATCGAGCAGGTAGTGGTACTTCTCCGGCAGCTCGGCGGCGTGGGGCTTCAGTTCCTTGACCAGAGGCGGACGGGTCTCCCGGTTCTTGGGAAACTTGCTGGCGGCCAGGAACAGCCCGCTGGCGCCATCGCGCAGCACGTAGTGGTCTTCCACCTTCTGGCAGGCCAGTTCCGGCATCGGAATCGGATCCATCTTGGGCGGAGCTACTTCACCGTTGCGCAACAGCTTGCGGGTATTCTTGCAGCTGTCACTGGTGCAGCCGAAGTACTTGCCGAAGCGCCCGGACTTGAGCTGCATCTCGGAGCCGCACTTGTCACACTCGATGACCGGGCCGTCGTAGCCCTTGATGCGGAACTTGCCCTGTTCGATCTTGTAGCCGTCACAGTCGGGGCTGTTACCGCAGATATGCAGCTTGCGCCCTTCATCGATCAGGTAGCTGTCCATGGCGGTGGAACACACCGGACAGCGTTCCTTGGCACGCAGGGCATCGGTCTCGGCTTCTTCGCCGGCATCGGCGGCGACAGCTTCTTCACCCGGCAGCAGGTCGATGGTGGTCTTGCAGCGCTCCTTGGGCGGCAGGTTGTAGCCGCTGCAGCCGAGGAAGACACCGGTCGAGGCGGTACGAATCTGCATCTTGCGCCCGCAGGTGGGGCAGTCGATATCGGTGGGTACCGGCTGATTTGGCCGCATCCCCTCGTCGCTCTCGGCCTTGGCCAGCTCCCCGCGAAACTCCTGATAGAAAGCGTCGAGCAGCTCACGCCAGCTACGCTCGCCCTCGGCGATCTCGTCGAGGCTATCCTCCATGCGCGCGGTGAAGGAGTAGTCCATCAGGTCGGGGAACGACTCCTTGAGTCGCTCGGTGACGATGTCGCCCAGCTTCTCGGCGTAGAACCGTCGGTTCTCGAGCTTGACGTAACCACGATCCTGGATGGTGGAGATGATGGCGGCGTAGGTCGAGGGGCGACCGATGCCGCGCTTCTCCAGCTCCTTGACCAGGCTGGCTTCGGTGTAACGGGCCGGCGGCTTGGTGAAGTGCTGCCTGGGGTCCAGCGCGTCGAGGTGCATCGGGGTGCCCTCGCCCAGATCCGGCAGCGCCTGATCCTCTTCCTTGCGCCCCATGGGGGTCATCACTCGGGTGTAGCCATCGAACTTGAGCACCCGGCCCTTGGCCTTGAGCTCGTAGCCGTCCACCACCACGCTCAGGGTCGACGACAGGTATTCCGCCGGGGTCATCTGGCAGGCGACAAACTGCCGCCAGATCAGTTCGTACAAGCGCTCGGCATCCCGCTCCATGCCCGCCAGGTCGGTCGAGCGACGGGACACCTCGGACGGCCGGATGGCTTCGTGAGCCTCCTGGGCGCCTTCCTTGCTGGAATAGCGGTTAGGGGCTTCGGGCAGGTAGCGATCGCCGAACTCCTCACCGATATAGTCACGCACGCTCTCCACTGCCTCGCGGGACAGGTTGGTCGAGTCGGTACGCATATAGGTGATGTAGCCCGCCTCGTAGAGCCGCTGGGCCAGGGTCATGGTCTTCTTCACCGAGAACCCCAGCCGGCCACTGGCGGCCTGCTGCAGCGTCGAGGTGATGAAGGGGGCGTTGGGCTTGGACCGGGTCGGCTTGTCTTCCCGCGAGGTGATCGCAAGACTGGCCTTGCGCAGCGCAGCGATGCGCTCGAGGGTCTCGCTCTCGCTGGTGGGCCTGAACGTCTTGCCATCCTGACGTACCAGCTCGAAGCGGATGGCCTCGCCGTCCGGCGTCACCAGGTCGGCATGAACGTCCCAGAATTCCTCGGGCACGAAGGCGCGAATCTCGCTTTCGCGCTCGCTGATCAGGCGCATGGCCACCGACTGGACACGACCGGCCGAGAGCCCGCGGGCTACCTTGGCCCACAGCAGCGGCGACAGCATGAAGCCCACCACACGATCGAGGAAGCGGCGAGCCTGCTGGGCCTCGACCCTGGGCATGTTCAGCTGACCGGGGTCGGTGAAGGCTTCCTGGATGGCATTCTTGGTGATCTCGTTGAACACCACCCGGCGATAGCGTTGCTCGTCCCCACCGATGGTCTCGCGAAGGTGCCAGGCGATGGCTTCCCCTTCGCGGTCCAGATCGGTCGCGAGATAGACGGTATCGGCTTTCTCCGCCAGCTTCTTGAGCTCGGCCACGACCTTTTCCTTGCCCGGCAGGATCTCGTAGTTGGCCTGCCAGCCATGGTCAGGGTCGATACCCATGCGTCGTATCAGCTGGCTATGCGCCTTCTGCTGCTTGTAGACCGCCTTTTCCTCAGCCGACATCTTGCGCGTCGCGGCCGCCTGGCGAGCCCGCTCCTTGGGATCGGAAGCCGCCTTGCCAGAGCCGCTGGTCGGAAGATCACGGATGTGACCCACGCTCGACTTCACGATGAACTCGTTGCCGAGGTACTTGTTGATCGTCTTCGCCTTGGCGGGCGACTCGACGATGACCAGAGACTTGCCCATAGTACTCCACAGTAGTCAGGGCGCCGCGCTCCTTGGCGAACGCCAGTATGTGCCACTCCCGCCGATGGTGGACGGGAAAAATGCGCTTACCCTAACCCAGCGCCGAACGTCGCGCCAGTCACATCGGTTCGAGCCCCAGGCAGGCTAGACGCATGCCCAGCCGTTTCCCCACGACTGACGCCCTGGCGTCCACCTGACATCGCCAAGAGACTAGCCCTTACCTCGACGGCCGACAAGCCGCCCCTCAGAACCGACTTGCCCCTGCACGAAGCAGGGGCAAGCGGAATGGTCGATGTCTCACACTCGATCATCGAAGGCGGTCAGGCGCTTGACTAGCGCTTGCGCCGCTGCCCTCGGGGCGATCCAGTGCTGCGCCGACGGGTCGCTGCAGGCGCCTTCTCGGCGTCATTGCCTCCCTCGCGAGAGGCTGGCGTGGCGGCCTGGGCAGCCTTGGGCTCGGCCTCAGCCACAGGCTTGGTCTCGACCTCAGGCTTGGCCTCAGGTTTGGCCTCAGTTTTAGCGTCAGCCGCCGGTTTGGCCTCGGACTTGGCCTCGGACTTGGTCTCGGGCTTGGCCTCAGGTTTAGTTTCAGGCTTCGCTTCGGCAGCCGGCTTCGCCTCGGTCCTCGCCTTAGCCTTTGCCGCAGGCGCATCAGCAGGCTCGGCGTCGGCCTTGGGCGCGGCCTGGGCCTGCCCTTCGACGCGGGAAGATTCGCTTGCAGATTGACGAGTGCCGCGCTTGGCTGACGTGCCGCTAGCCGGCGCCGTCTTGGCGCTGCTGTTACCACTGGCCCCACCACTGCGGCGGGCCGTACGACGCGTTGCCGGACGGGCCTTGCCAAACAGCGCCTTGATACGTTCGAAACGAGCGGCGGCGTGCTCGCTGAGCTCACCGCTGGCCGCCAGTACATGCTCGATATGCTCGATATGGCCGTCGATCGTCCTGGCATCGAGCCCCTTGAGCAGCTCGGGAATGGCCTCCAGCGCAGCCTCACGATCCTGCTTCAGGATAAAGAACTGATCGCGCATCAGATGCTTGAAGTCTTCCAGCCGCAGCTCCGGCTCAAGCTCGCTGCGCGACGCCTGCAGGCGGCGGAAATTGCGGCCATCGGTAGCAGGAGCACCACCCAGCACGAAGATCACCGAGCGCATCACGGCCTCGTGGGCGCCGCCTTGCGCCACCTGCTCGCGCACTTCCTGCTGGCGACGCTGGATAAAGCGACGACGCTCCGGCTCGGAGCCAGGCACCTGACGCTCACCCTCCACGGCGCCTTTCAGCCCCACCAGCGACTGCAACAGCGGCTGACCGTAGAGGTCAAGGAAGGCCTTCTCGAGGGCGCGATCGCGCAGTACCCGCCAGGCATCCAGACTCCGCGAGATCAGGCTCGACCCGATGTCCTCATACACTCGGAAGATGTTGTCATCACCGAGTTCATGACGATGCTTGCGCACCGACTCCGCCATCACCGGCAACGACGACATCATCGGATTACGATCGGACAGCAGGCGATACCCCATGCGATTGGGGTGCATCTTGCGCATCCAACGAGCCGACTCGGGTGTCGACACGGCACGAATCCAGGGTTGCAGGAACTGACGATAGAGCCCCAGATTGATCTCCGAGACCCTGGCCACCGTGGCGAAACGCCGCTCGTCCTCGGGGCTATGCTTGACCACCTGATTCAGGTCGTCGAGGTCCCGGGTGGAGAACTCCAGCAGGTAGTCCCGCTCGATCAATTCGGCGTCGGGCCGCTCGCTGGCCTTGGACACCGTGGTCTCGTAGAGCCCCGGTGGCAGCACGTCGATGTAGTCCATATTGGCGGTGAACTCGGCGTGTTCCTTGCGCGAGACGCTGCCGGAAACGAAGATGCCGAGGTGGCCGGTCTTGTCATGGACGCAGTAGACGATGGTCTGCTCGTTGGCGATGATGTCGTCGACGCCGTCGTAGAGATCACGCACCCAGCCAAGTGCCTGGGGCGGCGGCGTGATGTCATCACCTTGTGAGCAGAACACCACCACCGGGGAGCGCACGTTGCGAAGATCGATACGGCGCCCGTCGGACGTCACCAGCTGGGCCGTGGACAGGCGATTGCCGACAAACAGGTTGTCGACGATGTACTGGATCTCTTCTCCACCCAGCACCACATGGCCGCCCCACCAGCGCTCGAACTGAAGATAGCGATCGGCTTCGGTATCGACATGGGCGTACAGGTTGTACTGCTTGTCCCACCAGGTGTTGGCCGGATTGAGGCGTTCGAAGTTCTGCACCAGCCAGGCTCCGTCGAACAGGCCATCGCCCATGTCCGAGAGCATATGGGTGGCCCAGCTGCCGCCGGTCATGCCGCCGGTATAGCGCATCGGCGCCTTGCCGCGCTCCCCGGCCCAGTAGGACAGCGGTGCACCGGCGATCAGGATCGGTCCGAACAGCTCGGGCTCGAGCGCTGCCGCCATCATGATCTGCCAGCCCGCCTGACAGTTGCCCACGACCATGGGTTTTTCGCTATCGGGATGCAGCTCCGCGACGTGGCGCAGGAAGGTGACCTCGGCTTCAACCACGTCCTCGACCCGCTGCCCCGGGACGGGATAGGGCATGAAGGCGATGAAGTAGCAGGGATGGCCGGCGCGCAGTGCGATACCGATCTCGCTGTCGGGCTTGAAGCCACCGATACCCGGGCCATGTCCGGCGCGCGGGTCGACCACCACGAAGGGGCGTGCCAGTTCATCGGTCTCGACACCCTCGGGCGGGTGCACGCGCAAAAGCTCATAGTTGACGGGGCGAGGCAGGGTCTCGCCTTCCATCACGATGTCGGTATCGAAGCCAAGTACGGTGGGGCGGGTCTTCTCGATATGTTCGAGGTATTCGTTGCCGCGCTGGCGCATGACATCCCAGTAGAGGATGCTGCGCTCGACGCTGTCACGCCAGTAGTCGGCCGCGGCACGGCCGAAGCCGAAGGGGTCGAACAGTGGAGCAAAGGGTTCCGCCAGCGCGAACAGGGGCGCGGTGGCGCTTGGCATCAACGCATTCATATAGGCTCCCAGGGTTGCGTGATGCGCAGCAGGCGATCCTTGCGTCTGCGCACTTGTTGCAGTGCAATATAGCGCAATAATGCAGGTACTGCGAAGCCCCCTCCTTTCGGATCTGCACATCGCGTAGGAGATTCACTGTAGAGCGGGTACGCTCAAAAACACAACGCCCGGCAATGCCGGGCGTTGTGGGTAGCTGAAATACCGCTTTCGCTCTACTTCACTTCGATGCCGTGTGCCTGCTGATCGGCATGGTAGGACGAGCGCACCAACGGGCCGGAAGCCACGTGGGTGAAGCCCATGGCACGCCCCTGCTCGGCAAACCAGTCGAACGTGGACGGCGGCACCCAGCGATCCACCGGCAGGTGATTGCGAGACGGCTGCATGTACTGCCCCAGGGTCAGCATGTCCACGTCGTGGGCACGCAGGTCGCGCATCACCTCGATGACCTGCTCGTCGGTCTCGCCGACACCCAGCATCAAGCCAGACTTGGTCATCACTTCGGGACGGCGCGCCTTGTAGCCCTTGAGCAGGTCCAGCGACCATTGATAGTCGGCCCCCGGCCGCACCTTGCGATACAGACTCGGCACCGTCTCCAGGTTGTGGTTGAAGACGTCGGGCGGCGTGGTCTCGAGGATGTCCAGCGCCACCTCCATGCGACCACGAAAGTCCGGCACCAGTACCTCGATCTCGATGCTCGGGCTATCACGACGAATCTCGCGGATGCAGTCGACGAAGTGCTGGGCACCGCCGTCACGCAGATCGTCACGGTCGACGGAGGTCACCACCACATAGTTCAGGCGCATCTCGGCGATGGCCTCGGCCAGTTCGCGCGGCTCGCGCTCGTTCAGGGCGTTGGGACGCCCGTGAGCCACATCACAGAACGGGCAGCGGCGGGTACAGATATCGCCCATGATCATGAAGGTGGCGGTACCGCCGTTGAAGCACTCGCCCAGGTTGGGGCATGAGGCTTCCTCGCAGACGGTGTGCAGGCCATGACGTCGCAGGGTCTCCTTGATACGGGTGACTTCCTTGGACACCGGCATGCGTACCCTGAGCCAGTCCGGCTTGCGCGGAATCTCCTCCGTGGGGATCACCTTGACCGGGATCCGCGCCACCTTGTCGGCGCCGCGAAGCTTCACTCCCCTTTCGCTGCGGGCGTTCTTCTTGGCCTTGGCGGCGGCGGCCGCCGCCTGGATGGCGGAACTGTCTGTCATTTCACTGTCCTGTGAGGATCGCTCGGGAGACACGTTGCTGTGACGGCCTTCGGCGTGCCCTGTGCGATCAGTCAAAATTGTGGGCGTCGAGCACTCCCGGCAAGCCGGGGCGCTCGATCAGTTCGCGTTGTCCCAGTCGCGTCGCCAGCGTGCGCAATAGCCGACGCGCTTCGGCTTCCATGTCCAGCCTCGAAGAGACCAGATCGGCCAGCCGGGTCATCTCGAGTCCAGCGTAGCCACATGGGTTGATAAACGAAAATGGCGTGAGATCGACCTCGAGATTGACCGCGATGCCATGAAAACTGGCACCCCGTCGAATCCTCAACCCCAGTGAGGCAATCTTGCGTTCACCGACGTACACGCCAGGCGCGTCAGGCCGGGCGCTTGCCTCGATGCCATGCTCGCCCAGGGCATCGACCACGCTGTCTTCCAGCGCACTGACGAGGTCTCGGACCCCCAGTCTGGCACGCTTGACATCGATCAGCGGGTACAGCACAAGCTGACCCGGGCCGTGGTAGGTCACCTGCCCGCCGCGATCGGTCTCCACCACCGGAATCTCGCCCGGCATCAACAGGTGCTCGGGCTTGCCTGCCTGGCCCTGGGTGAACACCGGCGGGTGCTGGACCACCCAGATCTGGTCAGGCGTATCGCCATCTCGGGTGTCGGTCAGTTCGCGCATCGCCTGCCACACTGGCCGATAGGGCTTGAGCCCCAGATGATAGACGTCGATCGCCTCCATCACACCACCATGTGCACGCGGCCTGTGGCCTTGAGTTCGTCGAACAGCGCCTTGAGCTGGGCTTCACCGGTGGCGCGCATGGTCAACCGCACCGACTGGAAGCGCCCGTTGCGACTGTCGACCACCTCGAGGCTGCTGCCCTCGAAGGTAGGATCATGGCGATGCACGATCTGGCTGACGGTGGCGGCGAAGTCCTCGGCAGCATCTCCGACCACCTTGATCGGATAGTCGCAGGGAAAGGTGATGGTGACATCCGCCGGATCCGGCCCTGCCTGGGTGCGCAGATCGCGAAAGGTCCTGTCGTTCATCCGATGCCCCTTACAATGGATACCCGAGTATTCTACTCAACCTTGGCATCACGACCAAGGACGCCGGCCGAGGCGGCTCACCTCGGCCGGCGTCACGGCGACCACAGGGCGCGCATTGACGCCAGGGCCGCACCACAGGGACGATCAGTCGAACCAGCCGCCGACCAGGTCGCTGAAGAAGCGCTGGACCTTGTCGATCATGCGCTTGAACAGCCCACCCTGCTCTACCGCTTCCAGCGCCACCAGGTCACGCTCGCCGACCACCTCGTCCCCGAGGCGCACCTCCATGGTGCCGACCCGCTGGCCGGCGGCGATGGGTGCGGTCAAGCCACTGTCGATGTCCAGGCGCGCGGTGAGCTCGTCATTGCGGTTGCGCGGCACGGTCATGTAGACGCCATTGTCGACGCCCACCTTGAGCTCGTTGGTGCTGCCTTCCCACACCCGCGGCGTATTGAGTACGGCGCCACGGTCATACAGTTTCAGCGTCTCGTAGTAGCGGAAGCCATAGCTCAAAAGCTTCTGGGTTTCCTGGGCGCGGGCTTCTTCGGAGCTGGTCCCCATCACCACCGAGATCAAGCGCATGTCATCACGCTGGCCCGAGGACACCAGGCAGTAGCCGGCCTCTTCGGTCCAGCCGGTCTTGAGGCCGTCGACGCTGGGGTCGCGCCACAACAGACGGTTGCGGTTGGCCTGTTCGATGCCGTTGTAGGTGAAGTGCTTCTGGCTGTAGATGGCGTAGTGTTCCGGGTAGTCCAGAATGATGTGCCTGGCCAGACGCATCAGGTCCCGTGCCGAGGAGTAGTGATTCTCCGACGGCAGCCCGGTAGCGTTCTCGTAGTGGGTGTTCTCCATGCCCAGCTGGGTGGCGTGCTGGTTCATCAGGTCGGCAAAGGGGTCCTCGCCGCCGGCCAGATACTCGGACATGGCGACGCTGGCGTCATTGCCGGAGACGATGACGATACCGTGGAGCAGTTCCTCGACGGAGACACGAGTACCGACCTCGACAAACATCTTCGAGCCGCCGGTACGCCAGGCCTTCTCGCTGATCGGCACCATGTCGTCGGGCTGGATGTTGCCCCGATCAAGTTCACGTTCGACCAGGTACGCCGTCATCAGCTTGGTCAGGCTGGCCGGCGGCAGGCGCTGGTCAGAATTGTGCTCGGCCAGGACTCGTCCGCTGTTGGCGTCGATCAGGATCCAGGACTTGGCCGCCAGCTGAGGCGGTGCCGGGATCATGACCTGGGGCTCTGGCACGTCCGGTGTCGGCGAGTCGGGCTGCTGAGCACTCGTCAGGGGTGCCACCAGGGCCGCACATACAAAGGCCACGGGCAACCAGCGGCGAGTAAAGGATGACTTAGCGATCATGGTGAAATGTCTCGTTACAACAATCAGGGAAAGCGGTGATCAGGGCCACCGCACAATGCTTCCAACAGCCGGCCTCACTGGAACCGCCGGCATCGACCGGCCGGACGATCAGCGAGGCGTCGGCTGCACTTCGTCGACACCTAGCGAGCATCGACGACAAAGGTCTGCGCGAATCCCGCCTGGCGCAAGCGTTCGCGGACCGGCTCCGCCTGCCCGCGGCTCGCCAGCGGCCCGACCTGCACCTTGTGCAGACCGGCGGCGCTGGCCACACGCACCTGCTGATTCAACCGCGTCTCCAGATCCGCCTTGAGGTCTCGGGCGCTGTCCGCCGATCCCAGGGCTGCCACTTGAATATAGATGCCGGGAGTCCCGGCCGCGGGCGCCTGCGGGGCGCTCTGGCCTGCTGCCGGCGACGCGGCGGACGGCGCGCTGGGCGCCGCATTGGGTGCAGCACGGGCTGTAGTACTGGCTGTGGTACTGGCCGTAGTTCTGGTCCCAGTACTGGCCGCAGCGCTGGCTGGCGCGGCGCGCACACCCCCGCTGACCGAGTCGCTCGACGCACCCGCGCCGCGACTGGCCTGCCACTGATCGGGATCGATCACGCTGACCCGCACCCGGCCCGTGCCATGGTCGAGAATATCGAGCCGCGCGGCCGCTGCGTAGGACAGATCGATCTCGCGGTCGTCGTGGAAGGGGCCGCGATCGTTGACTCGCACGATCACCGACCGCCCGTTGTCCAGGTTGGTCACCCGGGCGAAGGTCGGCAACGGCAGCGACTTGTGCGCCGCCGTCATCTTGTACATGTCATAGATCTCGCCGTTGGAGGTCGCGTAGCCGTGGAACTTCTGACCGTACCAGGAAGCGGTACCCTCGCGCTGATAACCGCTCGGGTCATCCAGCACATGGTAGGTCTTGCCCCACACCTCATAGGTCGAGCGGTTGCCGGCGCGTGAGCGTGGCTCGTCGCGCGGCACCGCGTCCGGCACCTGACTGACGTCCGGCGGCGTCTCGGGATAGGCGTCGCCGCTCATGGCATAGCGCCCACCAGCCGTCGCCCGCGAATCCTGAGGCGTCGCGGCCGCCTGCTGAGTGGTCTCCGGGGCGGTCCCGCCACCGCCGGCACAACCGGTCAGGGCCACCAGCAGCGACAGGGTCGGCAACAAGGGCGCGCGCAGGGTCATGAACTCACCTCCGTGTCCAGGGCATGCCACCACTGGGGCTTTCCCAGCGAGCGCACCTCGGCGATGGCCTCCGACAGTTCCGTGACCGCCATGGCGTAGAGGTGGCTATGGTTATAGCGGGTGATCACGTAGAAGTTGCCCCCACCCAGGCGGTAGTGGGTGCTGCCGTCTTCCATGTCCAAAGCCAGGGGCACCACCTTGGCATCCCCCGGCAGCGGCTCCACCGGCTGGATGCCCTGGGCTTCCAGTTCGGCAACGCGGACGTAGGGCGGATCGGTGCGGTTGAAGCGAATCGAGGACGGCACCGAGCTGGGGCCTTCGGCCTCCCAGTACAGGGTGCCACCCGCCTGCCAGCGGTGCTCGGCGAAATAGTTGGCCACGCTGCCGATGGCATCCACCGGATCGGTCCACAGGTTGCGCTGGCCGTCGTCGTTGAAGTCGACCGCGTAGGCCTGGTAGCTGGTGGGAATGAACTGGGGATAGCCCATGGCACCGGCGTAGGAGCCCTTCAAGGCTCCGGGATCGACGTTCTGCTGGTAGGCAATGTCGAGAAAGGCCTCGAGCTCCCCCTCGAAGAACTCACCGCGCCGGGGATGATGAAAGGCCAGCGTGGACAGCGAATCGAGCACCCGATGATCACCGGTGATACGCCCGTAGCGGGTCTCGACGCCGATAATCGCGGCGATCACCTCTGGCGGCACACCATAACGCGCTTCAGCGCGATCGAAGGCGTCACGATGGGCCTCGATAAAGGCCGCGCCCTCGTTGATGCGCTCTTCACCGAGGAAGATGCCACGATAGCGCTCCCAGGTCAGGTGATGCTCGGCGGCACCGCTCATGGCCTCGAGCACCGACGGCTGGAACTCTGCCCTGGCCATGGCGCGCTCCAGCCACTGGCGCGAGACGCCCTGGCGCTCGAGCCGATCCATCATCGCGTCGACCTCCGGCGAGGCGAAATCCTGCGCCTGGGCCGCCAGCGACAGCGAGGCCAGAAGCCCACACAACGCCGCGCCGAGGCCTTTCCTTCCCTGGACCAGGGGTACTGTCATCGATCTTCTCCCTTGGGGAACCCGCAGGCGCCGCCGCCCCTGCAAAGCCGGCAAGCGCTTCGCTCGCCGGCCCCACCGTGGCCACTGTCGCCGCCTCTCTCCGGGCTCCCGTTAGCCTGGTCGCCAGCCCCTAGCGTGGCAGCAACCGGCGATGTGCATTGACCGCCATGAGAATACCGAAACCGGCCATCAAGGTCACGCTGGACGTCCCCCCGTAGCTCACCAGAGGCAGCGGTACGCCGACCACCGGCAGGATGCCGCTGACCATGCCGATATTGACGAAGACGTAGATAAAGAAGGTCAGCATGATGCCGCCTCCCAGCAATCTCCCGAAGGTATCCTGGGCGGCACCCGCCAGCCACAATCCACGCGCGACGATCAGCAGGTACAGCAGCAGGAAGGCCAGCATGCCGACCAGCCCGAATTCCTCGCCCAGCACGGCCACGATAAAGTCGGTGTGCCGCTCCGGCAGGAACTCGAGCTGCGACTGGGTGCCCTCGAGCCAGCCCTTGCCCCAGACGCCCCCGCTGCCGATGGCGGTGGTCGACTGAATAATGTTCCAGCCGGCGCCCAGCGGGTCGCTTTCGGGATCGAGAAAGGTCAGCACGCGCTGGCGCTGATAGTTGTGCATGTTCATCCACAACAGCGGCAGCGCTGCCCCCGCCAGCGCCACCATGACACCGATAAAGCGCCAGGACAGCCCCGCCAGCAGGATCACGAAGACCGCCGCTGCCGCCACCAGCAGCGAGGTGCCAAGGTCCGGCTGGCGCGCGATCAGGCCCACCGGCAGAGCGATCAGCAGCGCGCAACCGGCCAGCGCGCGCCAATTGGGTGGCAGCTCGTGGCGACTGAGCCAGGCCGCCACCATCATCGGCATGGCGATCTTCATCATCTCGGAAGGCTGAAAGCGCACCACGCCGGGAATCACCAGCCAGCGCTGAGCGCCCATGCCGACGTCACCGAGGATCTCCACCGCCACCAGCATCACCAGGCCGGCCAGGTAGGCCGGCAACGCCCAGCGCATCAGCGTCGCCGGCGAAAACTGTGCCAGCACCAGCATGACCGCCCAGGCCACGCCGAAGCGAATCGCCTGGGCGGTGACCACGTGAACGTTCTCGCCACTGGCGCTGTAGAGCACCGCCAGGCCACTGCACATCAGCACCAGCAGCATGCCGAGCAACCAGGGATCGACGTGCATCCTTTGCCAGAACGAGGTGCGTCGGGCGATACCGCTGGCCGGGGGACGCACCGGGTGGCCGCGCAACGAGCGCACAAAATCGATGGCCATCAGTCTTCCTCCTCGGCGGCGGTCTCGTCGGTGCGCGGACGACCGGCGTTGTGGTCGAGAATCCAGGCATCGGCCATGGCCCGAGCCAGTCCCGCGGCGTGGGTCGACCCGCCACCGGCGTTCTCGACGATGACCGAAATGGCGATTTGAGGGTCCTCCACCGGCGCAAAGGCCATGAACAGCGCATGGTCGCGCAGACGCTCCCGCAGTTCAGCGGCGTTGTACTTCTGGTTCTGCCCCAGCGAGAACACCTGGGCGGTACCCGACTTGCCGGCCATGCGATACTGAAGGCCTGCCCCGGTGCGCCGTGCCGTGCCCTCGCGCCCGGACAACACCTTTTCCATGCCGTTGAAGACCCGGGTCCAGTAGTTCTCGGGGGCCTCGATATCCGGCGGCGTGTCGGGCAGATCCACCGGCACCGGCTGGTCGCCGATGCGCTTGGCCAGCCGCGGGCGCACCCAGTGGCCGCGATTGGCGAGCACGGCGGTCGCGGCCGCCAACTGCAGCGGAGTGATCTGCAGATACCCCTGGCCGATACCCACCGACAGCGTCTCGCCGGGATACCAGGGCTGATTGAAGCGTGCCTTCTTCCAGTCTCTGGATGGCAGCAGACCATCCCCCTGCCCGGCCACGTCGGCAGCGACCCGGCTGCCGAAGCCGAAGGCCCCCAGGTTCTCGTCGATACGATCGATGCCGAGCTCGTGGGCCAATGAATAGAAATAGGTGTTGTTGGACACCGCCAGGGCGCGTTCGAGATTCACCCGCCCATGACCCCAGCGCAGCCAGTTGCGGTAGCGCCGGTCGTCATTGGGCAGCTGATAGTAGCCCGGGTCGTAGATGACCTCGTCCGGGGTAACGGCCCCTTCGATCAACCCGGCCATGGCCATGAACGGCTTGATCGTCGACCCCGCCGGATAGCTGCCCCGGGTCGCCCGATCGAACAGCGGCAGATCGATATCGCTCTGCAGCCCGCGGTAGGACTTGACGTCGATGCCGGTGACAAACTGGTTGGTGTCGAATCCAGGCACCGAGGCCATCGCCAGAATTTCGCCGGTCTGGGGCGCAATGGCGACGATGGCGCCACGCCGACCATCGAGCAGATCCACAGCGAGCTGCTGCATGTCCATGTCCAGGGTCAGGGTCAGGTCCTGACCCGGCTCGGGGTCGGTGTGCCCCAGCTCACGCAGCACCCGCCCACGGGCGTTGGTCTCGACCTTTCTCAGTCCCGCACGACCGTGCAACTGATCCTCGTAGAAGCGCTCCACCCCGGTCTTGCCGATAAAGTGGGTACCGGCGTAGTTGCCCGGATCCAGGCTCTCGAGCTCTTCGGCGTTGATCCTGCCCACGTAGCCAAGCGCATGGGACATGATCTCGGCGTCGGGATAGAAGCGCAGCAGCTGGGCCTGCACCTCCACTCCCGGCAAGCGGTGGCGATTGACCGCGAGCCTGGCGATCTGCGACTCGGTCAGATCACTCATCAACAGCGCCGGCTGGTAGGGACGCTGACGCTGGCGTGAACGCACCTTGAAGGCGTCCACCTCTTCGTCCGGCAGATCCAGCAGCTCGACCAGCAGCTCCAGGGTGGCATCGAGATCATCGACCCGCTCACGCACCAGGGTCAGGTTGTAGGTGGGACGATTTTCGGCCAGCAATTGGCCGTTGCGGTCGTAGATCAGCCCGCGGGTCGGGGGCAGCGGCTCCACCCTCACCCGATTCTTCTCGGATCGGGTGCTGTAGACCTCGTGCTGGACGATCTGCAGATAGCACAACCGTCCCACCAGCAGGCCGGACAGCAGTACCACGACCACCCCGGCAAGCGTCGCACGCACACGAAAGATGCGCAGCGCGTTCTCGGGGTTCTTGAGGGTTTCGCGACGCTTACGCATGCGAGAGGCAATCCTTGTCTGACGCAGGAGCCATCATCGGTGGTAGGGGTGTCCCACCATCAGGGTCCAGGCACGGTAGAGCTGCTCGGCCAGCACCAGCCGCACCAGTGGATGGGGAAGGGTCAAGGGTGACAGCGACCAGCGCTGGTGGGCGCGGGCCGACAGCGTCGAGGCCAGGCCATCCGGGCCGCCCACCAGCAGCACCACATCACGCCCGGCATGACGCCACTGATCGGCCTCATCGGCCAGCCGCTCGGTGGTCCAGGGCTTGCCGAGCACCTCCAGCGCCACCAGATGCTCATCACCCTTGAGGCGTGCCTCGATGCGCTCGGCTTCCTGGGCCACGGCACGCGCGGTATCCGCGTTCTTGCCGCGATGGCCCGGGGCGATCTCTTCGACCTCCAGGCGAAAATCCCGCGGCAGACGCTTACGGTACTCTTCGACACCGTCGGTCACCCAGCCTGGCATGCGTGTTCCCACCGCCAACAGGCGGACCTTCATGCCTTGGCCTCTTCCTCTGATGCCGGTGCATCGCTGGGAAGGTCCGACCACAGTCGCTCCAGGTCGTACAGCGCACGGGTGTCCGGCATCATCACGTGGACCACCACGCCGCCGAGATCGACCAGCACCCAGTCCGACCCGTTTTCACCCTCGACGCCCAACGGCTGAACGCCATTGTCCTTGGCGTTGGTAATGACGCTGTTGGCCAGCGCCGACACATGTCGTGTCGAGGTCCCGCTCGCCACCACCATCCAATCGGTCACACTGGTCAGCCGAGACACGTCGAGCACCTCGACGTCCTTGGCCTTGATATCGTCAAGCGACTCGATCACGAGCGCCTTCAATGCTTCAATCTGCATAGCCCCTCATCACTGGGTAGTCATCGACCTCCCATTGTACCTGTTGGGAAGCCGAGTGGCAGCGCCAATCCAGCGCCTGATCGAATTTCTCGGAACGCCTTGCCCTGGCTGCCGCGCTCAGACCGCGCGGTACAGGCGTTGCGCCTGGATGCGCTCTTCCACTGCCGGCGGCAGCAGGTAGCGCACGCTCTTTCCCTGCATCAGGCTATGCCTGACGAAGGTGGCCGAGATCGCCATCCGCGACGGCAGCGACAGGCGCAGCAGTCGGCCCTGGGGCTTGGCCATCAGGGCATCGCCATGCTCGACCTCACGCCCCTCGATCAGCGCCTGAAGCGCTTCGGGCAAGGGCGCTTCGTGATCGGGGCGTTCGACCACCACCAGATGGGCAAGCGCGAAGATCCTTTCCGGGTTGTGCCAGTTCGCCAGCTTGAGAAAGGCGTCGTGACCAAGGGCCATGACGATGCGCGCCTCGTGGCCGTAGCGCTCACGCAGGGACTCGAGCGTCTGCACGCTGAACGACGGGCCCTCCCGTTCCAGCTCGCAGGGGTCCGCCGCCAGCCCCGGGGTATTGCCGATCCCCAGGCGCAACAGCTCGAGCCGTTTTTCGGCGGTGACCTGGGGCTGATCGCGCAACGGAGGCTGAGCCGCGGGGATCATGTGCACGCCATCGAGCGACAGCGCAGCGCGAAGCTCAAGCGCGGTGCGCAGGTGGCCTAGATGGACGGGATCGAAGGTGCCGCCAAGCATGCCGATGTGCGCAGGACGGCCCTCGACGTCAAAGCGAACGGCGCCACTCACTGTCGAATCTGGCCATCGCCGAAGACCACATACTTGCGCGTGGTCAGCCCTTCGAGCCCCACCGGCCCCCGGGCATGCAGTCGGTCGGTGGAGATGCCGATCTCCGCACCGAGCCCGTATTCGAAGCCATCGGCAAACCGGGTCGAGGCGTTGACCATGACCGAACTCGAGTCGACCTCTGCCAGAAAGCGGCGTGCCAGGCTGTAGTTCTCGGTGACGATGGACTCGGTGTGACGCGAGCTGTAGCGCTCGATATGCGCCATGGCCTCGTCGATGTCATCGACTACCCTGACCGACAGCACCGGCGCAAGGTACTCGGTGGCCCAGTCCTCGTCACTCGCCGTGAGCCAGTGATCGACGATCGCCCGGGCGCGGGCACACCCCCTCACCTCGACGCCCTTTTCCGCGTAGTCAGCGGCCAGGGTCGGCAGCAGGGCCTGCGCTACCTGTGCATTCACCAACAGCGTTTCCATGGCGTTGCACACGCCGTAGCGATGGGTCTTGGCGTTGACCGCGATGGCACGGGCCTTGTCCAGGTCGGCGGCGGCGTCCACATAGACGTGACAGATGCCGTCCAGATGCTTGATCACCGGCACCCTGGCCTCACGCGAAATACGCTCGATCAACGATTTGCCACCACGGGGAATGATCACATCGACAAATTCGTCCATGCTGATCAAGCGACCCACGGCGGCACGGTCGGTGGTCGCCACCAGTTGCACGGCGCCCTGGGGCAGTCCGGCTTCGGCCAGCCCAGAGGCAATGCAGCGGGCCAGCGCCTGGTTGGACGCGCTGGCCTCGGAGCCCCCGCGTAGAATGCAGGCATTGCCCGATTTCAGGCACAGGCTGGCGGCTTCCATGGTGACGTTGGGGCGAGATTCGTAGATGATACCGATGACACCCAGGGGCACGCGCATCATGCCGACCTGGATGCCGCTGGGCCGAGTGCTCAGGCCATCGATCTCACCGACGGGGTCGGGCAAGGCAGCGACCTGGGTCAGGCCCTCGATCATGGCGTCGATGCGGCCGTCATCCAGGGCTAGGCGATCAAGCAGAGCCTCGTCGAGCCCCTTGTCGCGACCGCGCGCCAGATCCTGCCGATTGGCCGACAGGATCTCTTGACGAGACGCGTCCAGCGCCTGAGCCATCGCCTTGAGCGCCTGGTTCTTGCGCGCGGGTGGCAGGCGACGCATATCGGTGGCAGCAACACGGGCCGCCTGGCCCATGGCGGTCATGTAGGCGTCGATATCGGCGACGCACTCGGCGGTGGCATTGGCGGATGAGTCGGACACGGTGAAACGAGTCTCCTGGTAGAACGAGGTCTCCGGGCAAAGAAAGAAAGCTTGCACCGGGATGACAACGCGGACGTGATGCGGATCGTGAACCACAGAAAGGATCATATTAAGACAGCATGCGGAACAAGTACAAAGTCGGCCTGTTCAAGCTGAACCTGTTCGCCGCGGCCGCACTGCTGGCCCTTTGCGCGGCGACCTCGGCGCGGGCGCTGGACACCACGCTGCTTGGTCTGGCCGCGCTATGGCTCGGGATCACCGGCATCGTCATCGAGTTCAGCCACCGCCGCCATGCCTACCGCGCCTGGCTGGTGGTGGCCAGCGTGCTGCTTGCCGCCCTGGTGATACTCTCGCCCGACGCCAACGGTGCCTGGCTGTGGGCCTGGCCTTTCCTGTTGATTCTGCCCCAACCCCAGTGGATGCTGATACTCAACGCCAGCCTTGCCGGGATAAGCTGGTGGAGCCTGATCACCCAGATGAGCCTTCACCATTGGGGCCTGGCTGGCGCGCTCTTGCTGTGCCTGTGCTTTCTTGCGATCGGACGTGCGCTGCCGGGCGGACATTCGCAACGCCTGATGCGCAGGAGAGCCCGTCTGGCGCCCGGACTGCCGCTGTGGTCGGCCAGCCAGCTGGAACGCGACCTGGCTCGGGAAAACAGCCGCGCCACCCGTGACGGCGTCCACGCCGAACTGGTGGTGATCCAGATCCATGGACGTTCTCTTTGGCGGGTCGCCCAGGACATCTGCACACGCATCAAGCGGTTCGAGAACGCCTATCGTCTCAACGGACGTACCGTCGCCGTGATGCTGACCAGTCGAGACGCCGTGCAGGCCAGGCAACGACGCCAGGAACTGCTGGAAGACATCGCCGTGCCGATCACGGTACGCACCGTATCGATTGCCAATCTGGACAACCTGCCCATGGTGCTGGCAGCCCTGGACAAGCAGTGCCCTGTCACCCAGGTGGTGGAGGACGACGCATGATCGAGCCACCCCAGTGGGTCCGTTCCTGGCGTGTCTGTGCCGATGTCATGGGGACCTTGCTGTTGGCGTCACTGGCCCTGTGGCACTATCTGCTGGGGCAATACGAGAGCATCCTGCTGCCGGCGTCCCTGAGTTGCCTGATGGCCGTGATCGCGGTCTTCGATACCAGAAGAGCCTCGCGCGTCTCGAACTATCTGCTGCTGCTGTGCGGCTGCCTCGCCCTTTATGACCAGACGGTGCTGCAGGCATCGTTCGACGCCTTCTGGATCAGCGTACCGATCACCCTGATCCTGCTGGTACTGCCCTTCGGCCCTGCTCTGGTGCTGGCGCTGGCCGTCATGCCAATCTGGCTCATGGTGGTCGGCCAGTCTTCGCCAAGCCTCGATCAAATCAAGTTTCTGCTGACCTTCCTTGCGGTGACCTCCCTGGCCGGCTGGGAATATCTGCGCCAGCGCGACCTGAACCGGGCCACCGACCCCAGCGACGTCGACTGCGATGCGATCAATCGCGCCACCCTGCACGAGCGCCTGAACGGGGAGTTCGAGCGCGCCCAGCATCTGGACCAGCGGCTGGCAGTGGTGATCCTGCACCTGCCACAACTGGAAATCGCCAGTGAGCAGTACGGCTCTCGCACTCAGCTAACGCAACTCGACCAACTGTGCCAGGCGGTACGCCTTCACTGCCGTGACCACGATATTCTGGGACGGGAATCCCATGACACCTTCTGGCTGGTACTGCCCAACACCACCGAAAGTGGTGCCATGCTGGTGATCAAGCGACTGGAACAGGCGCTGTCCGAGGTTCGCCTGTCGGACATCGGCCCCTTGACCCTACGCTCACGGCTCTGCGCCCTGAACGCCAAGGAACCCTGGCAGCATTTCGAGCAGCGACTGGCTCGCCGCAGCGAGGCACTGGCCGTCACTCCCCTCCCTCCCGGTCGCTCCTGACCACCCTGACTGTGGCAGAATGCCGAAACATCACGACGGCCCAACGCAAAGGAGAACAGGGTGGGAAATGCCGGGGACTGGTTGATTCAGTGGGCGCCTTCGCCCGGACTGTTGCTGCTGCTGATCTTTACCATCGCGCTGGTGGAGTCGCTTGCCCTGATCGGCGTGGTGGTGCCTGGCGTCGTTCTGATCACCGCCGCCGCCTCCCTGGCCGGCCACTACGACATCGCGGTTGGCTGGGTCATCGCCTGTGCCTTTGCCGGTGCCGTGGTGGGAGACGGCGCCAGCTACGCCATCGGCTATCGCTACCGTGAACAGGTCACCGCCATGTGGCCGCTGTCACACCACCCGGAGTGGCTGGCCCGGGGTGCACGATTCTTCCAGCGTCATGGTCCTCTTTCGGTGCTGCTGGGGCGATTCGTCGGACCGGTCCGCCCCATCGTGCCGCTGGTGGCGGGCATTCTGCGCATGCCGCCGACGACCTTCACCTGGGCCAATCTTGGCTCCGCCCTGCTGTGGGCACCGGCCTACATCCTGCCCGGTTATCTGCTGGGTCGAACCTGGCAACAGTGGCTGGCATTGCCGGACGACCTGCACCCCTGGCTGACAGCGCTCGGCGTCACCGTGGCGGTGCTGGCGCTGCTGTTCTCGCTGGTCCGCCACCACGCCTCGCCTCAGGGCCTGCTGTACCGTAGCTTCGCCTGGGTCAGCCATCACCTGCCCGGCGGGAGGCGCCTGTGGCAGGCCCTGGCCCCCCACCACGAGGAAGAGCCTCCCCTGGCCAGTTGGCTGTTGCTCCTGGGTGCACTGACCGCGCTGAGCGCCTGGACGCTGGTCGTGCTCCAGGCAGACGGACCGCTGATGATGGATACGCGGCTTCACGCCTTGATTGGCGGGCTCGAGCTACCCGGACTACTGGCGCTGTCCGAGACACTGGCCGAGGCGGGAGATACCCTCGGCGTGGCGGCATTGGCACTGCCCTGGCTGGTGTGGCTGGCCAGCCGCCGTCACTGGGCGGCACTGGGCCACGTGAGCGCTGGACTGATGGCCATCGCCACGCTCAACACCCTGGGCAAGGAGGTGATCGGCCGCCTTCGTCCGGATGCCCCTGACTATCTCGCCCACTCTCTGTCCTATCCCAGCGCCCACACCTCGACGGCGGTGGTCCTGTACGGCATGGCGGCCGCCTTTATCGCCCAGACGCTGCCACGCCGCCAACGCTTCTGGCCCTACTGGGTGGCGATCGCCATCGTCGTGCCCATGGCATTGTCACGCATCGTGCTGGGCGTGCACTGGCTGAGCGATCTCGTCGGGGGAGCCCTGCTTGGCCTGGTGGTCTGCGCCATGGTTCAACTGGCCTGGCTCAGGCGGGACCGGACGGCCCTGACGCCGTGTCCATTACCGGCGCTGCTGCTTGCCTCGCTGGCCCTGGTCAGCGCACGCATCCTGTGGCTGCCGCCGGTATAGGACAGTGACACGCCCCCGAACCGACACCTCTGGCAAGGCGGGCCCGGGGCCTTGTCCAGACATCGATGAGTGCCGGCACTTTTCAGACAAGCCCTAGCCCAGCGCCAGCCACAGGCCCACACCAATCATCAAGGTCCCGGCGATGCGGTTGAGCAACCGTACACTGCCCCCACGTGCGAGCAGGTGACGCAGACTCTTGCCGCCGCTGGCGTACAGCAGAAGGCAGGTGAACTCGAGACTCAGGATCACCAGAATCAACCCCGCCAGCTGGGTCAGCACCGGCCGCGCCGGATCGATAAAGGGCGGCAGCAATGCCACGAAAAAGGCCCAGCCCTTGGGGTTGGCGACCGCAGTGACAAAGCCTTGCATGGCCAGCTCCCGTCGCTTCGGCGGCGCGGTATCCTCAAGATCGTCAGGGATCGCCATGCGCCCCCGGGAGCGCCACATCAGCCACCCCAGATAGACCAGGTAGGCCCCGCCCAGCCACTTGAACAAGGCAAACAGCGCCGGCAGCTTGAGCATCAGTGCCGCCACCCCCGCACCGGCGGAGAAGGCCACCAGCCCCACGCCAACCAGCTCCCCCAGCATCATCCACAGCGCCCGCTTCACCCCCTGGGTCATGCCCAGCACCATGGCCAGGGTCATGCACATGCCTGGCGTCAGCGAGACCAGAAAGAAGGTCGGAACGAACACAGAGAGAACGGACAGACTGGGCATGGATTTCCTTATCCCGAGCAGCGCTGGAGAGGTGTCTGACGGCGCGAGGTGATGATGGTATTAGGTGATGATGGTGCCAGGTGATGATGGTGCCAGGTGATGATGGTGTCTTGTGATAACGATGCCAGCTACGCACTCAGTCGCCGACGGTGGACCCGGAGGACCCCTCGCCCCACCTTGGCATAAGCTGATGATCGATACCCAGCTGATTGAGGATGCGCGCCACGATGAAGTCGATCAGATCATCGATGCTCTGCGGCTGGTGATAGAAGCCGGGTGCTGCGGGCAACACCACTGCCCCCATACGGGTCAGACTGAGCATGTGCTCCAGATGAATCGCCGAGAACGGCGTCTCCCGGGGTACCAGCACCAGGCGGCGGCGCTCCTTGAGCGCCACATCGGCGGCGCGCTCGATCAGATTGTTGCTGGCGCCACAGGCCACCGCCGACAGCGTTCCCGTCGAGCACGGGCAGATCACCATGGCACTGCTGGCGCCGGAGCCCGACGCCACCGGTGCCATCCAGTCCTCACGGCCAAAGCAGCGGATCTGGCCCTCGGCCGCCGAGAACCGCTCGCTGAGCGCCTCGGCCAGCAGCGCCGGGCGTGGCGGCAACGACACCTCGGTCTCGGTGGCGATGACCAGATGCGCGGCCTTGGAGATCATCACCCACACCTCGTGCCCCGCCGACACCAGCGCCTCGATCAGCCTCAGTCCGTACTGGGCGCCGGAGGCGCCGGTCAGGGCCACGGTCACAGGGGGCTTGAAGCCTTCAGCCATGGGCGGCCTCCAGCGCCTTGAGCAGGCGCTCGTGGATGCCGCCGAAGCCGCCGTTGGACATCACCACGATACGATCATAGGGACGCGCCTGTGCCACCAGATCGTCGACCAGCGCATCGATGTCGCCACGACGGTGCGCCGGTATCGGCGAGGCCTCGACCAGTGCCTCCACCGACCAGTCTAGCCCCTCGGGCTGGTACCACCAGACCTGATCGGCCTGGGCCACGCTGTCCGCCAGGCGATCGCGCAGGGTGCCCAGACGCATGGTGTTGGACCGCGGCTCGATCACCGCCAGCAGGCGACCGCGCTGGGTCGAAGCGCGCAGCCCGGACAGCGTCGCCGCGATGGCGGTGGGATGATGGGCAAAGTCGTCGATCACCTGGACGCCGCCGACCTCGCCGCGCACCTCCTGGCGACGCTTGGGCGTCTCGAAACGCGACAGCGCAGCGGCGCCGCGCGCCAGATCCACGCCGAACACGCTGGCGGCGGCCAGGGCGGCCAGGGCATTGCGGGCGTTGTAGTCACCGGTCAACCCCCAGTCGACCACGGCGTCCTCGTCGACCCCGTCCGGCCGCCGCTGGATCACCCTGAAACGACTGGCATCGTCACGCTCTAGCTCGATGCGCCAGGCCGAGTCCTGCTGCTGCCCCATGCGCGACACTGGTGTCCATGCGCCCTGGGCCAGCACCCGGTCCAGCGCCGGCGCGTCGTCCGCCACCAGCAACTGGCCACGCCCGGGCACCGTACGTACCAGGTGATGAAACTGGCGTTCGATGGCAGCCAGGTCGGGAAAGATGTCCGCGTGGTCATACTCGAGGTTGTTGAGGATGGCGACCAGCGGGCGGTAGTGCACGAACTTGGAGCGCTTGTCGAAGAAGGCGGTGTCGTACTCGTCGGCCTCCACCACAAAGGGCGCCTGCTCGCCGCCCAGTCGCGCCGATACGCCAAAGTTCCTCGGCACCCCGCCGATCAGAAAGCCAGGGGCCAGCCCAGCGCTTTCGAGCAGCCAGGCGGTCAGGCTGGCCGTGGTGGTCTTGCCGTGGGTGCCCGCCACCGCGATCACCGGGCGCCCCGGCAGCACGTGCTCGGCCAGCCACTGGGCACCGGACACGTAGGGCAGGCCACGATCGAGCACCGCCTCGACTTCAGGGTTGCCCCGCGACAGGGCGTTGCCGATCACCACCAGGTCCGGTGTCGTCGTCAGATTGTCGGCGGCGTAACCGCGCATCAGGGCGATGCCGGCCGTTTCCAGCTGGGTGCTCATGGGGGGATAGACGCTGGCATCCGAGCCGCTGACCTGGTGGCCAAGCTCCCGCGCCAACAGCGCCAGGCTGCCCATGAAGGTGCCGCAGATACCGACGATATGAAGATGCATGGCGCCTCCGGTGCGCTGCTGCTGCCCCGTCCCCGAGTCGACGCGCACGGCGCCCCCGGCAGACAACGGCACTCAAGGTTGGCGGCAGCCTAGCATGCCCCGACAAAGGCCTCCAGAGGCGGCGTCACGCCCTCGTCGCTGTTGCCGATCGCCCACTGTTTTACTTCGACGTCGGCGCTCGGCTGCGCCGGGGCATGCCGGTCGGATGCAGGCACCAGGCCGATGGGCTAGAATCGCCGACCATGTTCCGGCGCTGTCCCGGCGATGGTTGCCACGCGATGGCTTGCCACACGATGGCTTTAGTCCGCGAAGGCTTTAGTCCGCGAAGCCCTTCCCGACGAAGGCCTGGCCGACCGCGACGCGCCCACCGATCCTTTCCCTTCGCCACGCCGCGTGGGGACGTTGTTCGTTTCACCGTATTCACGATCCAGAACCAGGAGCCCCACGCCCCATGGCCCAGCACAACGCCTTCTACGCCCAGTCCGGCGGCGTCACCGCCGTGATCAACGCCAGCGCCTGCGGCGTCATCGAGACCTGCCGCCAGAACAGTGATCGCATCGGCAAGGTCTACGCCGGCCACAACGGTATCATCGGCGCCCTGACCGAGGACCTGATCGACGTAAGCCAGGAGTCCGATGACACCATCGCCGCCCTGCGCCACACGCCCGGCGGTGCCTTCGGTTCCTGTCGCTACAAGCTCAAGGACATCGAGAGCCATCGCACCCAGTACGAGCGCCTGATCGAGGTGTTCAAGGCTCACGATATCCGCTACTTCTTCTACAACGGCGGCGGCGACAGCGCCGACACCTGCCTCAAGGTCTCGCAGCTGTCCGAGAAGATGGGCTACCCGCTGACCGCCATCCACGTGCCCAAGACCGTGGACAACGACCTGCCGATCACCGACAACAGCCCCGGTTTCGGCAGCGTGGCCAAGTACATCGCCACCTCGACCCTCGAGGCCTCCATGGACATCGCCTCCATGTGCGCCACCTCCACCAAGGTGTTCGTGCTCGAGGTCATGGGTCGCCACGCCGGCTGGATCGCCGGTGCCGGTGGCCTGGCCGGCCAGGGCGAGGGTGAGCCACCCCACCTGGTGATCTTCCCCGAGATTCCCTTCGACCGTCGCCAGGTGATGGAGCGTGTGGAATACGCGGTCAAGCACTACGGCTACTGCGTGATCGTGGTTTCCGAGGGCGCACGCTACGAGGACGGCACCTTCCTCGCCGACTCGGGTAACACCGACGCCTTCGGACACCGCCAGCTCGGCGGCGTGGCCCCGACCCTGGCCGGCATGGTCAAGCAGGACCTGGGCTACAAGTACCACTGGGCGGTTGCCGACTACCTGCAGCGCGCCGCGCGCCACCTTGGCGCCAAGACCGACGTCGAGCAGGCCTACGCGGTGGGCGTCAAGGCGGTGGAACTGGCGCTCGAGGGGCACAACGCCCAGATGCCGGCGATCAAGCGCGTCAGCGACAACCCCTACCGCTGGGAGATCGAGGCGGCACCGCTGGCCGATGTGGCCAACCGTGAGAAGTTCATGCCGCGCGAGTACATCCGCGAGGATGGCTTCGGCATCAGCGACGCCGGCCGTGCCTACCTGGCACCGCTGATCCAGGGCGAGGACTTCCCTCCCTTCGAGAACGGCCTGCCGAAGATGGCGCGCCTCAAGCTCGCGCGGGTGGAAAAGCGTCTGCCGGCATTCAGCCTGTAACTCAGTCTGTAACATAGACGCGCCACAGCTCGCTGCGGCCCGGCGCTGCATCACGCACGCACCGCGACCGAGACGCAGCCGACGCGACGCCGGCATGAAAAAAGCCCCGAGGCCTGGCCTCGGGGCTTTTCGTTTGACGACGCAAGGCGTGCCAGGAAGACCAACGGGCCCCGCCACGGATCACCAAAGCCCCAGGATTTCTCCGATAAGTCGACGAGCGCAGGCACTTTTCAGACAAGCCCTAGGCGCTGTCCGAAAAGTCGACGAGCGAAGGTTAGACAAGGCAAAAATCGGTGAGAAAGCGCAGTTTACGGGGTGTAAATGAGCATTTTGACCGGGCTGGCGCACCAGCCGATTTTTAACGCCGTATTACCGAGTGCAGGCACTTTTCAGACAAGCCCTAGCGTAGCCACCAGGACAGGATCAACAACACCAGCAACAGTCCGGCGATGGCCTGCCACAGGTTGGCGGGTTCCTTCCAGGCACGGATCGAACGACTGGGGGCTTCAGACACCTGCTGACGGCCAGGCCGCACGCTATAGAGAAATTCCGACAGGCGCCGAAAACGCAGCGATCGCTGCGGGTCCAGGGCGCGTTTCAAGGCCTCGTCTAGCTCCGCGCTGACGTCTGGCCGGTAATGACGCACGCTACGATAGCTCAACTGCTCGAGATCGGTATGACTGCGCAGCTGATGGGTCGGCACCGCGTAGGGCAGACGTCCGCTGATCAACCAGTACACCGTGGACGCCAGGGCGTACTGGTCACTGCGCCGGCCGACCTCGTCATCGAGGGCATATTCAGGCGCACTGTGTTCATTGAGCCCCACCTGGGCCACCAGCCGGCGGGATCGCCGGTGACCATCGACATCGCGCAGATGGCAGGCGCTGAAGTCGGTCAGTACCACACGTCCCTGATCATCGATCAAGACGTTGTCTGGATGAACCTGCTGGTGAATCAGGTCACGGTGGTGCAGCGCCTGCAGCGCCTTGCCCAGCTGCAGCGCGATGTCGAGTCGTTGACCGAGACTGGCACGCGGATAGCGCGCGACCCACTCGCTCAAGGTCATGCCATCGACGTACCGCATCAGGTAGTAGAGATGGCGGCGGGACCGGGAAGGCTCGACCACGCTGACCACGAAGGGCGAGTGAACCCTCTCCACCACCCACTGCTGAAGCAGGAAGTGCTCCAGGTAGGCGTTTCGATTGGACAGTTCAGGACTTGGCGCCTTGAGCACACAGACCCGCTCGGTATCCACATCGCGCACCCGGTAGACCCGTGAGTGGGCGGTGCGTGACATCACCGCTTCCACCACCAGTCCGTCGATCTGGTCACCCACGGCAAGCTCGGGGGGAATCGGCAGATCCCCGTACAGCCGACTGGGAGCGTCGCTGGCCGCATCAGGCAGTTCATCCACCCGGACCAGTTGAAAGCAGAAGGGGTCACTGCCGTAGCCCCGCTCACGAGCCCTGGAGCTTGCCGCCTCGGCCAGGCGCTCACAGGCCGCGTCCAGGTCACTGGCATCTTCGCGAATCAGCCGCACATAGTCGGAGGGCATCAGGGTCCCACGCACCCCTTGGGTGGTGAACAGAAAGATGTCCCCCTGCTTCAGCGGCCACTCCGAATAGTCGATGTCGATGCCGACATCCATGCCCAGCGCCCTGGCCGGGTAGCGATAGCCCCCCAGGTCGGTGACGTGGTCGCGGCTCAACTGCTCGAACTCGGCTCCCCGAAGCCGAAACACCAGGGTGTCACCTACATGAAAGAGGTGCGCGCCACGGTCCTTGAACACCACCGTCGACAACGACGACACATAGCTGCCGTCCTCCATCTGGCGGGTCATGCCATGACACCAGGCGTTGAGCGCACGCATCACTCGCTGGGCCGACGCCTTGATGGTCCAGTGCGCCGGAGTCGCGTAGTAGTCGTTGAGAAATCCGCGCACGCTGAGATCTCCCGCCTGCTTGGCCAGGGCATGGCCTGAGGCTGAATCGCTGATCAGCGCGCAGGCGCCCTTGGGCTCGCCCTCTTCCGGCAGGCGCACCGACATCGAACTGCGCTGCCGATGGCGTTCGGGCGCCACAAAGGCTTGCCCATAACTCAGAGCGAGACGTGCGGTGGCCAAGATCACCTCCTGTGACTCCAGCGTTGATGACGCGACAAGACGTGGGCCAGGGGGCCGACGCCTTCACCGGCGGTATGATACACACCGAATCCCTGATATGCCTGACAAGTCGCCTTTGGCTTTGTTTACTGTGCTTTGGTGGCACCTCACCCCGCCGTCTCGTCCCATGGTTGTCTTGCGCGCCTTGTTGCAGCGCGTCAAGATACGCCCACCATATTGGTAATCCCGTCACGGGGTTCGTATAATCCGACGGATTTTTTTCCGCCGCCCAGGCGGACATCCGCCCAACGAAGGACGCGAGCATGAACTTCGACAACATCCCCGCCGGCAAGGAACTCCCCAACGACCTCTTCGTCGCCATCGAGATTCCCGCCAATCACGCCCCGGTGAAGTACGAAATTGACAAGGACATGGGTGCCCTGCTCGTCGACCGCTTCATGGCGACGCCGATGTTCTACCCGGCCAACTACGGCTTCATTCCGCACACCCTGGCAGACGACGGCGACCCCCTGGATGCCCTGGTGGTCACCCCCTACCCCGTCGCACCCGGCAGTGTCATCCGCGCCCGTCCGGTGGGCATCCTCAACATGACCGACGAAGCCGGCGAAGACGCCAAGCTGGTGTGCGTCCCGCACCCCAAGCTGTCCAGCCTCTACGACGATGTTCAGGAGGTCACCGACCTGCCCGAGCTGCTGCGTCAGCAGATCGCCCACTTCTTCGAGAACTACAAGGATCTCGAGAAGGGCAAGTGGGTCAAGGTGGAATCCTGGGAAGGTGTCGAGGCCGCTCGCAAGGCCATCGAAAAGTCCGCCGCCGCCTACACCAAGGCCTGAGCCTCGGCGCAGGCGCGCCAGCGACGGTTGCTTCCCCAGGCCACGCCTGGTCCTGGGGAAGCGTCAAAAAAAGCCGCCCGGATTCGGGCGGCTTTTTGCTGTGCCTGTTGCTGTGCCTGTTGCTGTGCCTGTTGCTGTGCCTGTTGCTGTGCCTGTTGCTGTGCCTGTCTGGCGGGCTGGACGCTGCGCCCTTCCGCCTGCGCATCAACGGCTGCTGCTCCGGTCCTCGAGTGCCCGGGAGTTCAGCCTCGCGTTCTCAGCAGGGCAAAGCAGGCGGTGCACATCACCAGATAGGCGCTGAAGGTATGGGGGTCACGAAACATCGTCTGGGTCAGGCCGAACCCCGCATACATCACCACGATCAGCGCGCCGGACAGGGCGAGCACACGACACTGGCCATCGCCATGATCGAGGCGACGCACAAAACTCGCCAACGGAATCCCATAGAACAGCAGCAGCAGCGCCACCCCCGCAAGGCCACGTCGAGCGGCGGTGTCCAGCACGTCACTGTGAAGCTGGAACCCGATTCCGGCCATGCCCTCGGGCAGCCGGCCCGCCACGACCAGTGTCTCGAGCCAGGCGACCAGACCATCCTCTCCCCAGCCCCAGAGGGGGCGGGCAACGAACGCATCGCCAGCGATGCCCCACAGATGCCAGCGCAAGCCCGCGTTGGTGTCGACGGCCCCCTGGCGCCATAGCAGGACGATATCCTCGGCCAGTGCCAACAGCCGAGGCAGTGCCACCAGGGTCGCCACGCCGATCGCCAGGGTGGCGGTCATCCGGATGGCGAAGCGCCGGCGGGGTGTAAGCGTCGACCAGTAGAGGCGCGCCCGCCGGCCGTGACGCAGGACCAGCACCAGCATCACCAGCGGCAGGGTCAGCCAGCCGCCCCGGGTGCCGGACAGCAGCGAGCCAAGCAGCCCCATCACCGCTCCCAGCGCCGCCCACCAGAGGAACAGGCCGCGCCGCCCTTCACTGACGTTGTCGAGCCACCACACCAGGCTGAGCACCCCGAGCACCAGGCTGAGATTGCCGAAGGGAATGGCGTTGATCAGATCGCCAGCCCGACGCTCATCCTCGATCAGTCGGTCATACAGCGCCTTCAGCCCGGATAGCACCGCCCCCAGGGTAATCCCGCGCCACCACCAGTAAAGCGAGGGAGGCCTGGCACGCCATGCCAATAACAAAAGCAGCCCAAGCCAGGGCCACCAGGGCAGTGACGGCACGCTATAACGCGCCAGGGGCGGCCCGCTACGCCCCGCGTCCAACACCAGCTGACAGCCGAAAAGCGCCAGCATTGCCACCCATGCAAGGGACTCGGCGTCCCGGGGAAGGCTGCGCCGCACCAGCACCGCCATCGCCGCCAGTGACACCAGCAGCATTCCGGTGAACCGATACGCCCAGGGTAGCGTCAGCAGACTGGACAGGAAGACGAACAGTGCCAGCCCCTGGATGGCCGACGAGGACTGCGCCGGCCATCCTCGATAGTGCCTTGCCACACCCGGCGGCGTGCGCATGGCTCAGGCGACGATGCCATGATAGGAGCGATACCAGTCCACGAATCGAGCCGCGCCCTCCTCGACCCCGATGCGCGGCTGATAGCCGGTAGCGCGATACAGTGCAGTGGTGTCGGCCCAGGTCCGAGGAACATCGCCCGGTTGCATCGGCAGGAAGTTGTACTCGGCCTTGCGCCCCAGTGCCGCCTCGATGGCGTGGATAAAGTCCATCAGCCCCACCGGGCTACCGTGTCCGATGTTGTAAAGCGCGTAGGGTGCACTGCTGCGATCCGGTGAGTCGTCGACCACGCCGGCGTCGGGGTCCGCGCTGGGGACCACTTCCAGCAAGCGCACGATGCCCTCGACGATGTCGTCCACATAGGTAAAGTCCCGCGACATCTCCCCGTGGTTGTAGACGTCGATCGGACGACCTTCGAGGATCGCCTTGGTGAACAGGAACATCGCCATGTCCGGTCGCCCCCAGGGGCCATAGACGGTGAAGAACCTGAGTCCGGTGGTCGGCAATCCGTAGAGGTGGGAGTAGGTGTGCGCCATCAGTTCGTTGGCCTTCTTGGTCGCGGCGTAGAGGCTGACAGGATGGTCGACATTGTCGCGTGTGGCGAAGGGCACCACCTGATTCATGCCGTAGACAGAGCTGGACGAGGCATAGAGCAGGTGCTCTACCTGCTGGTGCCGGCATCCTTCGAGCACATTGAGATGCCCCACCAGGTTGGCATCCACGTAGGCGTGGGGATGGGTCAAGGAGTACCTTACCCCCGCCTGTGCCGCCAGGTGCACGACACGATCGAAGCGCTCGTCGGCAAACAGCCGGTCGACACCCTCGCGATCGGCCAGATCCAGCCGCACGAAACGTACGTTCTGCAGCTTTTCGAGACGTGCCAGCCGCGCTTTCTTCAAGGACACGTCGTAGTAGTCATTGAGGTTGTCCACACCGACTACCTCAAGCCCGTCACGGGCCAGACGTGCGGCCAGCGTCGAGCCGATGAACCCTGCCATCCCGGTAACAAGCACCTTCATCTGTTCCCTACTCCCATGGTGCTGGCAAGATCCGTCCACGGCACTCTCGCCACGTTTGACCGCCGTACTGTAGGCGCCCTGAACCGAACACCAACAGGGCTTCACTAGTCCGACGACTGATCAATATATAATGCTCTACGGCAAAGTCTCTAATAATATTTGCCGTATCAATCAACCGCGTTTCTCCTCCCACCAACAGACTACAACTGCACACTTTTTAACTTCCTGCACAGTAAATCTTACGAAACCCCTGCATACCCGCCATTATCAACACCTTTGCATTGACTTCAATGGAGGAGGAGCACATTTCCCTTGGACATCTAAGAATTTCGCCGCCATGACGTGACTCATTTCATACCCTCACATCATACGCACACCACTAATTTCACGCATAAAAATGACTTCTCTAAATCTCGTGAACCAATTATCAAAACCATCAACCAACAGGAGTTTTTTGACGCTGGTTAAATATTTCAATGCAGATATGATGCAGGAAAGGAATAGCACGTCGCAAAGCCAATCCAGACAACGAGGAAACAGCACAGTCGTCCAAACAAAATCCTAAAATATGGACGATTTTCCAAGCAGGGGATCCCTACCATGGGCAACATGATCGAAGCCGCCTTGCGACTCCCTCGTCGCAAGAAAAGGATATTTCAGCTCGTCGCCGATATCATGCTTATCGAGACCAGCCTCGTCGTATCCATGGCTATCAACGGGCTTTTTGGCGCTTTTGTGCGCGCCCCTTCCGCCTACGCCTTGAACGTACTTGTCACGGCGATATCCCTGGTCGTCTTTATCAAGCTAGGCCTCTATCGCGCCGTACTCAGATACGTCGGAAGCCGCGCTATCGTGACCCTGTTCATTGGCGTCGCCACCTCGACGCTGGTGTTTGACCTGCTTGGCCGCGCGATATTCTCCCCGCTTCCTGCAGGTGTCCTTTTCGACTATTTCCTGCTCAGCCTGCTGCTGACCGGCGGCACGCGTTTTGCCCTGAGAAGCCTCTACCAGCATCGTCTGATGAAGGACAAGCCCAGGGTGCTTATCTATGGTGCGGGCTCTGCAGGCTGCAAGCTGGTGGCCTCTCTTCGCCAGGGAAGTGACTACCTCCCGGTGGCCTTCGTCGATGACTGGCGCGGCATGGAGGGTACCCATGTCGAAGGTCTCGAGGTCCACTCTCCTCGTCATATTGCAGAGCTGGTCGAGCGCCTAAACATCGAAAAGATCCTGCTCGCCATTCCCAGTGCCAGACGCAGACGTCGCCAGGAGATAGTGGCGTCACTGGAACCCCTCAATATCACGATCCAGACCATTCCACGCCTGGATGATGTGGTGCAGGGCAGAGCGAAGATCGAAGATATTCGTGACGTCAGTGTCGAAGAACTGCTGGGCCGTGACCCGGTCCCCCCGCGACAGGATCTGATGGACGCCAATATCCGCGACCAGGTGGTCATGGTGACCGGTGCCGGCGGCTCGATCGGGTCGGAATTGTGCCGACAGATACTGGCTCAACGTCCACGCCAACTGCTGCTCTTCGATAGCTGCGAGTACTCGCTGTACCAGATCGAACAGGAGCTTCTGGGGTTCCTGGACAGCCTGAGCCTTGCTGTTGAGCTGAAGCCATTTCTCGGCACGATCCAGGATCAGAAGCGTCTTCGCATCATCCTGCAGGGCTTCAAGGTGGACACCATCTACCATGCCGCCGCCTACAAGCATGTGCCCATGGTCGAGCACAACATGGTCGAAAGCCTCAAGAACAATACCTTTGGCACCCTGGCCGCTGCGCGAGCGGCCATCGACAGTGGGGTATCGACCTTTGTGCTGATTTCCAGCGACAAGGCGGTGCGCCCCACCAACGTCATGGGCACCAGCAAGCGCCTCGCCGAGCTGGTCTGTCAGGCGCTGGCAGAGCAATCGTCGACTACCCGCTTCTGCATGGTGCGCTTCGGCAACGTGCTGGGTTCTTCCGGCTCGGTGATTCCCCTGTTCCGGCGCCAGATTCAACAAGGTGGCCCGGTCACCGTGACCCATCCCGAGATCACCCGCTACTTCATGACCATCCCGGAAGCGGCGCAACTGGTCATACAGGCAGGCGCCATGGGCCAGGGGGGAGACGTGTTCGTGCTGGACATGGGGCAACCGGTGAAGATTCTCGATCTCGCCAGGCAGATGATTCGGCTGTCGGGACTGGAGCCTCGCACGGCCGACAACCCCCATGGCGAGATCGACATCGTCTTCACCCAACTACGTCCCGGCGAAAAGCTCTACGAGGAGTTGCTGATCGGACAGAACGACCAGCCCTCGGAGCACCCTCGGATCATGACCGCCAACGAAGGCTACTGGTCCTGGTCGCAACTGGCCCCCTACCTGGAGCAACTGCGCTCGGCACTGGACAGCGCTGAACTCGAGCGCGTGAGGGAACTGCTGCGTCTGCCGCCCACCGGTTACAGCCCTACCGGGGGTATCGCCGATCTTGTCTGGCGCCAGCACATGGCCCAGCCGTCCTCACCGACACGACGACTCGCTGGCGCCGCAGACCCCAATCCTGCCCCCCTTGCGCTTGCGGCAAAGCCACTCTAGCGCCGATCCCTCAGGTTCTGCTGACACGAGGCCCCCATGGAACATTCACTGACGCTGGACAAGGCACGCATCGCGGTCATCGGGCTTGGCTATGTCGGCCTGCCGCTGGCGGTCGAATTCGGCAAGCGCTACCCCACTCTGGGCTTCGATATCAGTGCCGAGCGTATCGCTCAGTTGCACGACGGTATCGATACCACGCGAGAAGTGACACCAGGCGAGCTGAACCTGGCGCCGCTGCTGAGTTTCACCTATCAGCCGGCCAGGCTGGCCGACGCCAATGTCTACATCGTCACGGTCCCCACCCCGATCGACGCCCAGCATAATCCCGACCTGACACCGTTGCTGGGGGCCAGTGCCACGGTGGGCAGGGTGATTGCCAAGGGTGATATCGTGATCTTCGAGTCGACGGTCTACCCCGGCGCCACCGAAGACGAGTGCATCCCGGTCATCGAGAAGCTGTCCGGGTTGCGCTACAACCGCGACTTCTTCGCCGGCTACAGCCCCGAGCGCATCAATCCCGGTGATCGCGAGCATCGGGTCACCAACATCCGCAAGGTGACCTCCGGCTCGACGCCGGCCAGCGCCAACTTCGTCGATGAGCTCTACGCCTCGGTCATCACCGCCGGCACCTTCCGGGCCAGCTCGATAACCGTGGCCGAGGCCGCCAAGGTCATCGAGAACACCCAACGCGACGTCAACATCGCCTTGATCAACGAGCTGTCCATCATCTTCGAGCGTCTGGGCATCGACACCGAAGAGGTGCTGGAAGCCGCCGGCACCAAATGGAACTTCTTGCCCTTCCGTCCTGGCCTGGTGGGCGGGCACTGCATCGGCGTGGACCCCTACTATCTGACCCACAAGGCGCAGCAGGTTGGCTACCATCCCGAGGTCATCCTGTCCGGCCGCCGTATCAATGACGGCATGGGCGCCTACGTGGCCAATCAGTTGATCAAGTGCCTGGCCAAGCGACGCATCCATGTGCAGGATGCCCGGGTACTGATTATGGGCCTGACGTTCAAGGAGAACTGCCCGGACCTGCGCAATACCCGTGTCATCGATATCATCGACGAGCTGCGCGAGTTCAACGTGGCGGTGGACGTGCTCGACCCCCACGTGGACCGTGACGAGGCGGTGGCCGCCTTTGGCCTTCGCCCTGTCGACGAACCGGAACCCGGCGCCTACGACGCCGTCATCATCGCCGTCGCTCACCACGAATTCCGTGATATCGGGGTCGAGCGAATCCGCGGCTGGGGCAAGCCGGAACACGTGCTGTATGACCTCAAGTATCTGCTGCCCAAGGGCGCGGCGGATCTGCGCCTCTAGCCTTTGTAGCTGCGCCTGGGGACATCTGTATCTGCGCCTCTAGCATCCTTAGCTACGCCTGGGCATCTGTATCGGCGCCTCTAGCGTCCGTAGCCACGCCTGGGGCATCTGCAGCGGCCATCGCCTTGCCTCCCTTCCTTCCTTCCGCTGCCGCCTGGCCAATCGCTGCGGCGGTGCAGGCGCAATAGGTGCCCGGCAGACAGCGAAATTGGTGCCCCAGAAACGCAATGGGCAGGACCCGAAGGCCCTGCCCATTGCGGTTTTTCCAGAGGCGTAGCCGCGGCCACGCTCAACAGGTTCCACAGGCTCAACAGACTGACGTCGACAGCCCCACAGCGACAACGTCACTCGGGACAGAGTGCAGGCTGCGTTGCCCGCGCCATGACCTCCTCGAGCACCCGACAGGTCTTGTCCATCTGTTCCTCGGTCAGGGTCGGATGGATCAGCAGCATCAGGCTGGTCTCTCCCAGCTCCCTGGCCACCGGCAACGGCCGCGACGGGCGCCAGGGAGTGTTGTCGAAGGCGCGTTCCCGGTAGACCTCGGAGCAGCTGCCACTGAAACAGGGCACTCCCTGGGCATTGAGACACTGCATGATGGCGTCGCGGCTCCAGCCCTCGGCCAGGCGTTCGGGACGGACAAACACATAGGCCTTGTAGCCGGCATGGACGATGTGTTCGGGCGGACGCGGAGCCCGCAGTCCCGGACAGCGATCTGCGGCGTCGAGAATGGCGTAAAGATTGGCGCGGCGGCGCTGACTCCACTGAGCCATGCGCGCGAGCTGGCGTCTTCCCAGCACCGCCTGCATCTCGGTCATCCGCCAATTGGTACCGAAACTGTCGTGCAGCCAGCGGAACCCCGGCGGGTGGGCCCGCTCATGGACCGCTTCCCAGCTCTTGCCGTGGTCCTTGTAGGCCCACATACGCCGATGCAGCCCAGGGTCGTCGGTGGTGACCATGCCCCCTTCCCCGCCGGTGGTCATGATCTTGTCCTGACAGAATGACCAGGCCGCCACATCACCGAAGGTGCCGACGCTGCGGCCACGATAGCGCGCACCGTGTGCCTGGGCGCAGTCCTCGATGATCGAAAGACCAAAGGTCTGCGCCAGTTCACCGAGAGCATCCATGTCACAGGGCCAGCCCGCCAGATGGACGGCGACGATGGCGCGGGTGCGTGGGCTCAGGCACTCCTCGACGCTGGCGACCGACAGGTTCTGAGAGTCACGCTCGATGTCGGCAAACACCGGGGTAGCGCCCGCATTGACGATGGCCGACACCGACGCCAGGAAGGTCCTGGGGGTCACGATCACCTCGTGCCCTGGTCCGATATCCAGGGCATGAAGCGCCAGATCCAGCGCCAGGGTGCCGTTGGCTACGGCGACAGCGTGTTGGGCGCCTGTCCAGGCGGCGAATTCGCGCTCGAACTCGCGGCCCTCGTCGCCGGTCCAGTAGTTGACGCGTTGACTCAGCAGCACGCGCGATACCGCCTCGGCGTCGCCTTCATCGAAGCAGGGCCAGGGTGCGAAGGGGCCATTGAGCATAGGGGCTTTTCTCTACGGAGGTCTTGTCGGGGTACCACCGGCTAGGGCTTGTCTGAAAAGTGCCTACGCTCGGTAATACGGCGTTAAAAATCGGATCAACATGCTCATTTACACCCTGTAAACTGCGCTGTCTCACCGATTTTTGCCTTGTCTAACCTTCGCTCGCCGACTTTTCGGACAGAGCCTAAGGAGATGGGACGCTATCGTAAACTCGCTCCCACTCAGCGCACGTGGCGTGACTCATGGTCGAGTCGATGGTCCAGAAGCTGGTTCGGAAACTGTTTCGGAAACTGGTTCGGACGATGCTTCAGAGGACGGTGCAGACGGCAGACTACCGACCTGCGCCGGAAGGCCGATCCGCTGGTACAACTGCCGATACTGCTCAACCACCTGAGCAAGACCGAACTCGCTCACGATGCGCTCTCTTGCCTCTCGTCCCCGTTCCCGGCGCCTGTCGGCAGGTTCGTTCAAGGCTTCCAGCAAGGCCCGGGCGAGGGCCTGGCTATCTCGTGGTGGCACGATGCGTCCGCTGGTACCGAGGATGTAGTCGCTGTCACCGACGTCGGTCGCCACACAGCTCAGTTCGCAGGCCATGGCCTCCGCAAGGGCATTGGGGAAGGCCTCGAGCCATGAACTCTGACAGAACACATCCATCGCCTGCATCAGCTCGCCCACGTCGTCTCGCTCACCCGTCAGCAAGAAGCGCGAGCGGTACTCGTCCGGCACGATGCCCGCCAGCTCCGGCGCATCGAAATCGACGCCACGACCGACCACCAGAAAGCGCGCCTGAGGCATTCGTTCGGCGACGGTGACGCAGGCCCGCAACAGATTGGGATGATCCTTGATCGGGTGGCATCGGGCCACATGCCCCACCACCCATTGTTCATCGTTAAAGCCCAGACGCTTCCGCACGTGTTGCCGGCTGGCCGAATCCGGCGCCACGGCGGCGGTATCGAAGCCGTTGGGAATGACCAGTGCTGCGTCATCGCGGAAGCCGAAGTCGCGATGTTGCCGCCGAGACAGGCGACTGTTGAAGACGATCGCCCCGGGCCCGCCCGAGAGCCGTCGGTTGGCGCGAATGGCCCACCGGGTCAATGGTTTGTGGCGCTCGATCTGGTAGAGGCACTGGCGCACGTTCCAGCTCACCGCCGGCCGCTGGCGGCACAGGCGAGCCGCCATGCTGGCCATGAGGTTGCCGTGGTACATCCAGCCCTGAATGACGTCAGGGGCGAAACGTCGCACCAGAGCACCCAGACGAGGCAGGGTCCAGGGCGCGGGAATTCCCTGGCGCATGCCAAGAGCATGGACCTCGATGCCCAGCTCGCGAATACGTGGCCCGTAGCTACCCTCGTCCATCAGGGCGATCACTGCGACCTCGTCCGGGGCACTGACGCCTGCGGCCAGCAGATTGTAGAGATTTCGCTCCGCGCCACCGGTACCGAGTCCGGTGATGACATGAAGTACGCGCACAGACATGGGCAGACACATCCTGTGATGGGCAAGAAAGCGACAACAACGCAGTCGCTCAGGGAAAACGCAGAGGTGCCACGGAAATGGCGGTGGCCGAGATTTGCCGCGGATGGCCCGAGCACAGAGCCTTGCGCAGGCGCACCAGAACTCAGCCCTGCGACGCCATCGACGATACGCCGCTGTTCAGGCGAACAAGGTAGCGCTCGACGGCCAGTTCGGCGCCAAAGTCGGCGGCGCGCTGGTGAACCGGTGGATGCTCGTCACGCGCCAGCACTTCGTCGAGCGCGTCTGCAAGCGCTTCGCTGTCGCCCATGGGAATCAGCCGCCCCCAGCGCCCGCCCTCGAGAATTTCCTGAGGGCCCGAGGGGCAGTCAGTCGCTACCACCGGGGTGCCGCAGGCCATCGCCTGGATCAGCACGCTAGGCAACCCCTCGGCGTAGGACGACAACGCGAAGACCCGGGCCTTGCGCATATACACAAAAGGATTGTCGACGAACCCGGGCAGCGATACGGCGTCGGCCACCCCGAGGCGATGCGCCTGGTCAAGCAGCGTGTCTCGCAGCGGTCCTTCGCCGAGAATCGTCAGTCGCACCTCTCGGTGCTCATGGCGCTGACGCAGGCGTGCCAGAGCGTCGATCAGCACGTCGAAACCCTTCTGCTCGATCAAGCGTCCCACCGCGACGATGCCGACTTCGCCGATATCCTCCACCGACGACTCGGCGAGCTGCACCAGCCGCTTGTCGACGATGGGATTGAAGATGACCTCGATCCGAGAAGGGTCCAGCGCCAGGCCTCTGGCCAGGTCATCGGCGACACCTTGGGAGACCGCCACCACGGCGTCGGCTCGCAGATAGGCATGGCGCATCAGCCGCCGCATCACCCGGGCATTGAAGCCGGTGTTTCTGGCTGTCACTGCAAAATAGTTGGTGTGCTCGGTCACCACCAGTCGACAGTCGAGGCGGGCCAGCGCCCGCGCCGCCACCGCCACCACGTTGGCGTGGCCCATCGCCGACAACAGGGCGGCGGGCCGTTCGCGCTTCAGATAGCGCACCAGCGCAGGCAGACTGCTGGCGACCCTGGAGGCGCCCAAGCTGAAATGGCGAATGCCGGGGGCGATTTCCGCCTGGTAGACGTTCTCGTCGCTGGCGGTCACCAGGTCGACCTCATGACCGGCCGCGACGAAACCGTTGGCGAGCAGCACCATGACCCGCTCCGCGCCGCCACCCCGCAGCGACGGCAGAAACAAGGCAATCTTTTGCATAGGACTTCGAATAGCGCTTCGAACAGGGCTGCGAACAGGGCTTCGAACAGGGCTTTGCATGGCGTCCTTTTCCTTTGCTCTTCGTTCGAGCATGACCAATGGTCGGGCGGGCTTGAACGAGCGGGATGGCGTCTCAAGGGAGACTTAACGCTGCATCGCGCTCGATCTGGAGCCCAGGCGTCTCAACTTCAGCGCCAACGTCAACAGCGCGGAGGCAGCTCCGATCAGCACTGGGTGACTGGCCAATCGAAATAGCGCGAGATCCCGCCGCTCGCGCCAGTTTCCAGGGGTGAAAATCTCCACCTGAAAGCGGCAGGCGGTAAGGTCTCGTCTGCTCAGGCTGGACAACCACTGGCGTCGGGAAAAGGCGTTGCGATGATGGTCCTGACACAGGTAGCGCTTGACCACGTAACGACTGGCATCCAGATTGGCGCTGGAGCTCATGCGGCCCTGGCGCGTCACGTCCATGACTGCGGTCGGCTGCGGGTCGAACAGTAGACGCTCGCCCTGGTGAAAGGCACGAATGGCGAAGACCCAGTCCTGGTGCTTGCGCGTCGCGTCATCGAAGCGCGTCCCCTGCCAAAAGGCCTTGCACAGCGACAGGGTGGAGGAACGCACGTCTCCACGCTCCACGAACAGGTAGTGACGCATGTCGCCGCCGCGGTAGGCCGGAAGTCGCGACGCGCTCAGGCGGGAGGCGTCGGCGAGGCGCGCGAGATAGTTACCAAAGATGACGCCGGCGCCGCTATCGCGGTGCATGTCCATGCGGCGCTTGAGTGCCCCTGGCGCCAGGGCATCATCGGAGTCCAGAAAGAAGACGAAAGCCCCACGGCTCTCCTCGAGTCCCCGGTTGCGGGACACGGCGGCGTTGGACCTGGCAGGCTTCTCGATCAGCCTGACGGCTTCGTATCGCTGTACCAGCCGCGAGAGCGCCTCACGGTCATCCGAACAGTCGTCCACCAGCAGGATCTCGTGGCTCAACCCTTCGGTCTGGCTTACCACGGACAGCAGGGCTCGCTCGACGAAAGCGGCGCTATTGTAGGTCGGTATCACCACCGAGACCTGCATAGGTTTCCCTCCTGACGGTTCGGCCCTGACTTACCTGGGAGCCGCGACCTTGCCACCGTCGGATCGCCTTGATGAGCGCTCCTGCGGAAGCCGAAGCAGCGAGCCAAGATAATCGAGCCCTTCATCGCTGTAGCCATTGTCCATGTTGGCCGAGGGCGTAAAGGTCATCTCACCGAGAACGGGACGGCCGTGCTCGATGTAGAAGTCCACACGCACGAACGCAAAAGGCTCGGCCAAGGCGCGGGCGGACTCGAGCAGTGGTTCAAGACAAGCTGGACGGGCCAGATCGGCGGTGTCGGTGATGATCGGCACCTTGGCAGCCATCAGCTCAAGCGGCCCCCAGTCTCGATCGAAATAGGCGTAGCGAGTCTGCTTCTTGTCCGAGGCGCACAGCAGCACCACCAACGGCTCGCCGTTGAAGCAGTAGACCTTGTAGTCCAGGGGCGCGTCCCTCCCCCCGCTGTCCAGCATGCGCTCGGCAAAGATCCGCGGCACGATCTGATCGTAGTGATACTCGAGCTTGCGACGCCCATAGCGTTCCGTCATCCAGCGCGACAGATCCTGGCTGGCCTTGCGCCTTTCCAGGGTCGACTTGTCGTGCACCAGGATGTTGTAGCCGCAGCCGTGATTGCACTTCAGCACGAAGGCGTCTGGCAGGGCTTCCCAGTCGATCTCGTCGACACTGCGATAGACGCCCAGCAGATCATTGAGAATCGCACCCTGGCCTCTTGAGCTCGCGTAATCGTGCAGCCCGAGCTTGTCGGCGCACCTGGCCATCAGCGGGTCACGATGAAACAGCTTGAGCCACTGAAGCTTCTCGTCGAAGCGCCTGGGGGTTCGAAGGTCAAGGCGGCGCCGGGTCTTGCGTTGGTGCATCAGTCGCGTCGCCTGCTCGTTGGAGAAGGCGTCCAGCCCCAACATCCCCAACGTCCACAGCCGGGACTTGGCCGCGCCCATCCACTCATTCATGACCGCCATTGTCCGCTCCTTGCACGGTTCCATTGAAGCTCAATGACCGCCCTGCCGTTACTTCGCGGTCGTGTCGGCAACGCCGGCCTACCTGCGTCAGATCGATCAGGTCGCCCAGGTAGCGTTGTCCGTAGGCGTTGTAGCGCCGTGATACGTTCGCCCCGGGTGTAAACGTCATCTCACCGAGCACCGCCCGCCCTTGCCGCTCATAGAAGTCGACCCGGACGAAGACAAAACCCCGCGACAGCCGCTCGGCCAATTCGAGCATCTCGTCGAGCGCTCGAGGACGGGCCACGCCAGCGGGGCTCTGATGCTGCCGGTCATTCAGCTCGAGCCGTTGCCAAGCCGGATCATGGAAGTCGAAACGCATGTCGCCTCCCCTGTCGGTGCATACCAGCACCACGCGAGGGCGGCCATGAAAGCAGTAGACCTTGTAGTCCACGGGCACTCCCCCGGTAGCGGTCTCGATGTACTCCTCGGCCAGCACTCTCGGGGGAATGGCGTCGTAGTGATACTCCAGATAGCGTCGGGCGTAGCGCTCCTTCAGCCAACGCTGCAGCCGTCGCTTGACCGCTCGCTCGTCCGCCTTGCGCTTGTCGTCGATGATCACGTTGTAGCCGCAACCGTGGGTGCACTTCAGCGCGAAGCGCGCCGGCAGTTCGTCCCAGACGATCGCATCGACGCTCTCGTAGAGGCCGATCAGTCGACTGAGGGCAACGGCGCAGCCTCGCTCGGCGGCGAACTCTCGGACGGCGTACTTGTCGGCGCAGCGCGAAAGCCCTCGACGATCACCGTACAGCTTGAGCCACTGCAGCTTGTCATTGAAATCCCTGGGATCGTCGAGTTCGAGCCGCTGCCCGTACTCTCGCCGGTGCACCAGCCTTGTCGCCAGACGCGGCGACAGGCGGTCGACCACCCCCAGAGCGCATCGCCACCCCAGCTTCTCCGTCCTGTCGAAGGCTCGCTGAAATCCTGTCATACGATAATCCCTTGTACAGAAGCGCTCTCACGTCTTGATCAACCCCTGGTCACGCCGTCTTGCCCGAAACAGGGTCACACCGACCAGCGCCAGATTGAGCATGGCGCCGACCAGAGAGAAGGCCACCACCGCAACGAGATCGCTGTGATACACACGAAACCCCACATACAGCGCGGCCACACGGCCGAGCACGCTGAGTACCTCGTAAATCAGAAAACCACGCTGCAGGCCCAGACTGGCGATGGAGGCCACACTGGGCTTGTTGAGAAAGGCAAAGTACAGCCAGACCGCCATCCAACGTGCGTACTCGCCCGCCTGCCACCAGGGGTCACCGAACAGCAGAGCAAACAGCCAGGGCCCCAGCACCACCATGACGCCAAAGGGGGCGAGTCCAACCGCCGCCATCACCAGGGTGGTCTTCCCCAGTGACGCGGTAATCGGCTCGCCGCGGTTGACTGCCGAGGCTACATGGGGATAGAAGACGTCGTTGACCGACTTCGCCAGCAGCACCATGGGCGCGGCCAGTACCGAGGCCGCCAGGCTGTAGTGCCCGGCGGCTGCGGTACCGAAGAATGCCGCCAGCAACAACACCGGCAACGACTGCGACAAGGCGTTGAGCGTCACCTGGGGTGCGCGATACAAGGGAAAGTCACGGTGGCGACGCGCCAGTTCCCGCCATGGGGCGCCCCGGCCCCCGCCGACCAGACCATCACCGAGTCGCCGGTCTGCCCACCACAGCAGCAAGGCGTTAAGCCCACTGGCGGCGGCGGTGACAAGCACCAGCGTCACCCCGACCGGATGCAGCACTCCACCGGTCGCCTTGGCCAGGTTGAGGACCAGGGCATGGATCAACGCCACCTTGGCCGTCACCCCGAATCGCTGACGCCGAATCAGCCACTGCTGCATGACCTGTTGCATGGCCGCCAGCAGCATGGCCACAGGCAGCAGCCAGATCAGCATGGCGGCAAGCCTCGGATCGAGATGCCGATCCAGTAGTGGTTGCAGCACAGTGAGCGCCGCCACGGCGGCCAGCGCCAGCAGCACCGCCAACCCCATGCTGAGTCGGGCCAGCCCCCGGGCGTCTTCGTCGCGCGGCGGCAACACCATGGCGACCGGGTAGGTCAGGGCCGCCAGCGGCGCGACGACACTGACCAGGGCGCTGAAGGAACCGGCCAGGCCGAAGGCGTCAGGGCTGAACAGACGGGTGATGAGTGGCGCAAAGGCCAGACTCAGCGCCTGTGCCCCCGCCGTGCCACCGGCTACCAGCAACACCTGGGACAGCAAGCGATGACGTCTGAGCGCTGTCAGCCAGCCCCGTTGCGGCAAGACCGCGGCCACCGAGTCGGTATCCCGGGGCGTCATTCATTGCCTCGAAAGGGCTTCATGGTGACGCTTCCTTGGCCACTGATACCCTCGCGGCGCAGCACCTTGACGACCGTCATGGCCAGTATCCGGATATCGAGCGCCAGGCTGTGGTGGTCCACGTACCAGACGTCAAGCTGGAAGCGCTCGCGCCAGGAAAGCGCATTCCTGCCGTTGACCTGAGCCCATCCCGTAATCCCCGGTCGCACCTCGTGGCGACGGGCCTGGTCCCGGTCATACAGCGGCAGGTACTCCATCAGCAGCGGGCGTGGCCCGACCAGACTCATCTCGCCTTTCAGCACGTTCCAGAGCTCGGGCAGCTCGTCCAGGCTGGACGCCCGCAGCCAACCCCCGAGCGTCGTCATGCGCTGCTCGTCGGGCAGCGTGCGTCCCTGCTCGTCACAGCGCTGGGCGAGGGTCCTGAACTTGATCAAGCGGTAGGGACGGCCATGCAGCCCAGGGCGCCACTGAAAGAAAAAGGCCGGCTTGCCAAGCCTCAGCCGGACGAGTCCCCAGATGCCGAGCATCAAGGGGAATAGCAGGACCAGCAACGAGGCGGCCACCAGCACATCCAGACAACGCTTGGCCATCATCATCTCACCACGCTGGGGTCGAGCCCTGCCGGGCAGGACGACGCCGTATCGACCCCCATGGCCTCGAGGATGCTGTGATTGACGCGGTGCACGTCGTAGCGCTCCTCGGCGCGAGCGCGGGAGGCCTGGCCGTGCTGGACGATCAGCGCCGGCGTTTCCAGATAGCGTTGCAACGCCTGGCACAGGGCGTCGACATTTTTCACCTCCACCAGATAACCGTTGACCCCGGGCGCGACGGTCTCGCGGCATCCCGGCGCGTCGGTGGTCACCACCGCACGCCCCAGGGCCATGGCCTCGAGCACCGTTCTCGGGGTCCCCTCGCGATAGGACGGCAGCACATAGACGCTGCATTCGGCGATGGCCGGACGGACATCATCGAGTCGACCGAGGTACTCGATGGCGCCGTCATCGATCCACGTCTGAAGCTCGTGCGCCGCGATGCTGTCGGGGTTGTCGTCCAGCCAACCCGCCAGGCGAAAGCGCACCTGGGGATGGCGCTGGCGGATACGCGTCGCTGCCTCGGCGTACTCGCGCACCCCCTTGTCACCCAGCAAGCGAGCGATCAGCAGGAAGCTGACCGGCTCTGTCGATGGAGCTACCGGCGAAAAATGCGCCAGATCCACTCCGGAACCGTTGATCACCCGGGACGCCGTGGTATCAAGGAGAATCCCCTCCTCGATGAACAGGCGACGATCATCCGGGTTCTGGAACAGCACCATATGAGCCCGCCCCAGAGCGACGCGATACAACCGCCGCACCAGCGCCTTGATCAAGCGGCGCTTGGCGCCACCCTGGGTGCCGGTAAAGGCGTACCCCAGCCCGGTGACCAGCAGGGTCCGCTGGCGCACCCCCAACACCCAGGCGGCCAGTGCCCCGTAGACCACCGGCTTGATCGTGTAGGCAAAAAGCCCATCGGGGCGTACCCGCAGCATCAATCTCATCAGAGCCGCCAGGGTCTTCAGATCGGCCAGCGGATTCATGCCGGTGCGCGAAAGCGGGATATCGTGCAGCGTCGCGCCGAGGGCCTCGAGACTGGCTTTAAGACGCGACGAAGCAGCCGAACGCTCGGCGTCACCCTCACCGCCAGCGTCACCGGTAGCGCCCCTCCCCCCCACGGGCGCGGCGACATGGACCTCGATTCCGCGAGCGACCATCTCCCTGATCAGCTCACCGCGAAACCCGACGATGGACTCGGGGTAGCTCGCTACCATCAATAGTCGCTTGATCATCTCGCCACTCCATTTGGCGTGCTTCCGACAGACGGCGAAGCGCCCCCGGTCGATTCGGCGTCGGTGGTTGTCTGGCGCGGGCGCCCCATGACGGACATCAACAGATAGATAAGCACCGGGGTGAACATCCACTTCTGACGCGCAGCGATGCCCAGATTGGCAGTGGTCATCGCCAGGATGGTCCAGGCCAGCAGCAGGTAAAACCACAGAAACAGTCGATTGGCGGGAGGCGCATTGCGCCCGGTGATGGCGGCGATGCCACCGACCACCATCAGATACAGCAAGATGACGTTATCCACCGAGGAAGCCAGCTGGAACACACTGCTGGCTTCCATGGGCAGCGGCCTGAACATATAGGTGAAAAGCTGCATCGGCAGACTCATGGAGGCGATGTCCACCGCACCGCCGCCGGTCTGGTTGTAGCTCTGCCGCAATTCGATGTAACTCATCACCTGATCGGCATCGGAGCCGCTGCCGACCCCGGCGTAATCCAGCGCCAGGGGTACGATGATCGCCGCCCCGGCAAGCGCCGCAGTCCCCAGCAAAAGCCGCTGCCACAGCACGACGCCGGGCTGCAGACAGAAGGCAGCAGCCAAGGCGATCAGCTGTATACCGGCCATGTGCGGTCGCACCACCAGCATGATCAGTACCGCCACCACCATCAGCAGATGTCGGCGTCTGAGATCCAGCGCCGCCCACAGCGAAAGCCCCATGGACAGAAACGACAGCGCATCCTTGCCGATGGCGGAGCCCCAGTAGTGCATCGAGGGCAGAAAGAGTACGGCCAGCGCCAGCAGACGAATACCCAGGGCACGCTCGGCAATGGCCTGATGAAGACTGCCGGCGAAGGCCAGCAGCCCGACATAGCCGGCCAGATTGAACACCAGAAAGGTCCCCAGAAACGACAGCCCCAGGCCCTGGGTGAACAGCGAGGTGAACACGATCACCCCGGCGGTGCCAAAGGAGAACTCGACGCCGTCGTTCAACGACGCCCGGTAGTACATCAAGGAATCTCCGCCGTCGCCGTTGACGAACCAGGCGTAGAGCACGCAGAAGGCCGTGTGCCAGAGATAGAGCGGCAGACACAGCATGTAAGACAGCCCGAAGGCTCGCCCCACCGCTCTGGCAAGCCACAGACCGAGCACGAACACCGCCAGGGCGGAGTACACGTCCCAGGCGGAGGTGACATAAGGGATGGGAACCATCGGCGGTAAGCTCACTCATTTGACGTGCAGGCATGCCGTTCGACTACCACGGGGCCAGGTGCTGGACGGACAGCGTCCTTCTCAGGCAATCGCCACATGGTCGATGTCGTCGTGACCGGGATCGCCCACGGCCAGATCGCAGACTCGTCGGATATGAACGTCGCCCTTGAGGTCGACGAAGGTCACCCTGTCGAGCAGATCCAGGCAGTAGAGCTCAGAAGACGAGGAATAGTGATACACCACCAGTTCGTCGACCCGGCTAGCCAGTAGACGAATCCACACCTCGGCGGGAATCCACGGCTGCTCCAGCACCTGGATATCAGCATCGAGCCAGGCGCAGCCGTCGTGGGGATGGGGCTTGAACAGCAACAGAGGATGACGTCGCTTGAGCTCGGCAAGCCTCTCGGCGGAGATATCGCCGCCCCCCCAGGTACCCAGTACCAGCGCCGGCGTTGCCGACGTCAGCCGGTCGAGCCAGGGCGACAGCAGTGCCTGCCAGTCCTCCCAGCCTTGCTCCAGCTCGCCGACGAGCCCCGGGCAATAGCGCGCCTTGTGCGCCAGGCGTGGATTCAATCGGGCGTAGGTCCGCGGCCGCGAAACGAACACCAGGTCGGTCCTGCGGCCGCCTCCGAAACGCAGTCCGCAACCGCGCACCAGGGCCACCAGGCTCCACTTCAACCGCCTGGACAGAGGCATCTCGTAGAGATAGGAGCTGAAGTAGGTGCTGACCCCCTCCTCGTAAAGGCACAGACAGCCTGTCTTCAGCGGCGCCAGCAGCAGGTACTTGCTGGTGCGATCGTTGTCGATGAACAGACTGTCGTAGTGCAAGGCGCCCAGCGCCTCGCGTGCCGCGGCCTGGGTCGGCACGCGGCGTATCTCGTCAAAGAGAGATCGATGGTGGCTCGCTTCGACAAAGGCGTAGAAGGCGTCATACTCGGCGATGCTTTCGGCCACCAGCAGCACCAGCGCCTGCTCGATTCGATAGTGACGAACGATCGAGGCACAGGTCAGAAACTGCAGCGGCTTGCAGCAGATAAAGACGCTTCGGCCAAACGACGCCTGCGTGCTCGTCGCCGGCACTGCCCCCCCTGTGTCGATCCCTTCCTGAGGCGGTGTTTCTGCCCCACCCGGCGGATGCGCGCGCTCGCCACTCACCTCCTCCCTCGCCCGGTTCATACCAGCTCCACCAGACCACAATCGCGCCAGCGCTTGAGATAGTCGTGAACCACGCTCTCCTCGAGGCCGACCTCCCTGGCCAGCTGGCGCACGGTGGTCGGGCGCGTCAGGGTCGGGATGGAGTCCATCAACAGACGCATGCGCCGGCGTGACTCGTCCGGCACGTCGCCGAAGGCGACCTGGCCAGGATCCACATAGAGGTCATGGCGGGGGTGAGACAGGCAGACGTTGCCCTCGAAGCGCTTCTTGATCAGCGGCGAGGACTCGATATCGTCGATGGCGGCGAGCACCACGTCACGCGCCTCGAGCAGGCGCTGCGGCGACATCAAGCCAAGGTTATCGGCGTCGGTGTGATACTCGGGATAGGGATAGCGCGACAGCGAGGCCATGGGGATGCCGTAGGCTTCCCACAGGTACTCGTCGTTGAGCAGCAGGCTCTCGAAGGCGCCCTCGCGGTAGTCGTGCCCACCCTCGCTGAGCACGCGCGACAACGCCTGCTCGATGTTCGATCCGGCACCTCGTGAACGCTGCAGATTGAGTATGGTGGGCGAGCCCAGCATCTCGAGCATCACACCCTCGAACAGTCGAGCGCGCTCTGCGGCGGGAAGCCGCCCAAGATAATACTCGGTGCCCATGATGCCGGGGGCCAGCACCAGTCGGTAGCTGAAGCGCCTGGGTCGCGCGGCAAGCGCCTCGAACACGGCGAGCCCCACCGCCACACCGGACAGACCATCGTTGGCGACGCCGGGATGATCCAGGTTGGCCCCCAGCACGATGGTCTGCTCGAGCTGACCCGGCAGGTGATAGTCCAGGCAGCGCAGATACCCCGGCGCCTCGCGGGTCTCGATCACCACCTCGTAGTCACCAGGCGCAAGACGCTCGACAAGAAGACGTGGCACGCAGAACCCCCAGTCACGCTGCCAGCTGGTAAATAGCTGGCGGAAATGAAACGGGATGCGCTCCTCGTAGCGGTGATCAAAATGCAGGTGGGACTTGAGTTCTTCTCGCGAGACCGTGCCTCGGAACGGCAGTGACAGCGCCATCACCGCCATGGGATGCCAGCGACCATCATAGATACACTCGCCATCCTTGTAGATGGCCGCCTCCAGTACGTCCCACCTGGGCGGAATCACCCAGCCATTGTGGACGTCAGAGGCCTCGAAACGATGCTCCCTGAGCGGCCAGCGCTCGGCCAGGTAGGCCACCGTGGCGTCGTAGTCGCTCGAGCAGATCACCCGATTCAGCGGAGTGAGGTCGGCCAACATGGCCATCATGGCGTCGCCGGCGGCGACAGACGCTGTCGTCGCGCTCTGCGTGCACGCTGTCATGACAAGATCCCTGTGCATGGTAGGTAGGCTGGCGGCAAACCGCCGGGGCCGCGCCAGGCTCGGCGCAAATGGGGAAGACGTGGAGGTGGACGAGGATGTGGTCAGCTATCAAACCTGGACGGTCGCCGGGTCGCCAGGGCAGGCAGCGGCCTGGCTGGGCAGATCATTGGTGTCCAGGCGCGGCAGCAGCAAGGGGTCGTCCCGGGCCGGGTCGGCCTGTCGCGACGCCACGGTCAGCCCGGCGGCGCAGCCAAGCTGGCGTAGACGACCCAGCAGCGCTTCGTCGACGCCACCGTAGGGATAGCACATCACCCAGTCGTCGCCGAGCACCCCCAGGTTTCGAAGATGAGCGAGACTGACCTCGAGGTCCCTGCCCTGTTGTTCGGGCGTCAGGCTGTCGAACCAGAAGTGCTGATCCCCGTGGCAGCCGATATGCATGCCGGCCTCGTGCAGCTGGCGGACCTCGGCATCGCTCAGATAGAGCATTTCGGCGAAGGCTCGCTGGTCCGTGCTGACGAAGCGCGCAAACAGCTCATCGATGACGTCATGGCGAACCTCGAAGGGCAACTCCCGCTGCAGCAGGCGCTTGAAGAACAGGGTATCGGGGTCATCGAAGCGTCCCTGGCGCGACAGCCGATGATAGACCCTGCGATGGATATCCTCGTAGGTCCCCAGGCCATGACGCTCGCGACGCTTGTCCAGTGCCCTGCCCAGAGCCGGCAGCAACTCTGCGGTGGAAGCGACGCTGGCCAGCACGAACTGGATCTTGTTGACGTCGAGGATCAGGCCGTCGCGCAGGGTACCGGTGCAGGGAAAGAAGCTACCCTCAAGGCCGCGTCGCTCGAGCTCCGGCAGCACATGTTCGAGGTGATCACGATAGCCGTCGTCGAAGCTCAACAGCACCGCCTGCTCGGGCAATGTCTGCTGGCCGCGCCAGGCGGCGATCACCTGTTCCATCGTCACCGGCCGATAGTGCCGCTCGAGATGGTCGAGCTGAGCGCGAAAGGCAGCAAGCTCCAGCGCCTTGAGGCGCGGATAGCGCGACCCGGCCAGCGGTCGGACATAGTGGTACATCACGATGGTCAACATCGAGCGAAACTCCTTCCCTGCCGTTCAACTGGTGCCGTTGATCGGGTGCCGTTCATCGGATGCCGTTTATCGGGCAGCGTGCATCGACGCCGTGCTACCAGGCGCTCAAGCCACCATCCACGTGAAGCGTCTGCCCCGTCACGTAGCCGGAGGCATCCGAGGCCAGAAAGATCAGCGCGCCGACCAGATCGGTCGGCGTTCCCATGCGCCCCAGCGGCACCCTGGCCGAATAGCGCTCGACGAAGGCTGAGTTCTGGCCACTCTCGATGCCGCCCGGTACCAGGGTATTGACGCGGATACCGTGGCCTGCCCAGAGCGTGGCGAGATAACGCGCCAGTCCAGACACCCCGGCCTTGGAGGCGGCGTAGACCGGAGGCGTGTTGATGGCCACCCCCAGGTACTCCGAGCCCTCGTAGATACGCGGATCGCAGCCCATCTCGCCGTAGATGGAACCGGTATGGATGATGCTGCCGCCTCGACCCTGCTCGATCATCTGCCGGCCTACCGCTCGCGACACCAGAAAGACACCGTCGAGATTGACCGCCATGACGTCACGCCACTGGGCCAGGGTGTAGTCTTCGGCCGGAGCAAAGAAGGCCTCCAGGTCTCGCGCCTTGGTCGCCGCATTGTTGTGCAGGATGTCGATGCCTCCCAGCGTCTTGACCGCATGCGCCACCATGGCCTCGACCGAGGCCTCGTCGCTGACGTCACAGCCAAGTCCGAGGCAAGGCTGACCGTGGTCGGTCTGAAGCTCGGCGGCGAAGCGCTCGGCCTCGGCAGCGTCGAGATCCGCGACCACCAGCGAGGCGCCGCATTCGGCGAGTCCTCGACAGAAGTGCCGCCCCAGGATGCCCAGGGCCCCGGTGACCAGTGCTACCCGACCGCTCAGATCGAACAGCGCCGATACCGCGCACGCCTGCGCGGGTACAAGGCCTGCACCCTCATTGTCAGAGCGCATCGAGACGTACCTCCTCTCCCCGTTCGGCCGCCAGACGCCCGGCGATCAACGTCCTGATCACCGCGAGTGTGGTCTGGCATTGATGACGATCCGGCCCCTGCTCGAGCATCCGCCAGAACTCCCACAGGGTGCGACGAAACATGCCGAAGTTGTCGCGGATGTCGGCACTGGTCTGGCCGGCATCGCCAAACACCTCGATGCGAAAGACCGGCGGCACCTCGCCGAGCGCATCGATGCTCATCAGGCTGCCGTCACTCATGGTGATGGCGAAGGACTGGTGGCCTGCCCCAAGCGCTCTGACGGACACCGGCGTCGCCGCCGTCAACGGCAGGATGGCGTCGAGCAGGTGAACCCCGTAGCGCTCCCAGTCCTTGACGATGGCGCCCCTGGCCAGGCGCCAGTTGCCCAGCGCCCCCGGCGCCGCACGCAGGGCGTCGAGTTCGCTGGCAAAGCGCATGCCGGAACATGACATCAGGCGCCCTGCAGCCAGGTAGGGGGAAAAATAGGCCAGATCCTGCGGATCCAGGGTCAGCGGCTTGTCGATGAACACCGCCAGGCCCGCCTCGAGAAAGGGAGCCGCCAGTTCGCGGTGGCTCGCCGGATCGTCACGGGCGATGATGACCGCATCCACCTGCCCCAGCATGTCTCCAGGCTCGGCCACGGCCTCGTCGATATGGCAGGCGCGACATAGCCGTTCGGTGACGTGTCGATCCTGGGTCCAGGCACGGGTGACACGCAGATCACCGACGCCAAATTCCGAGCGATGTCGCCGTGCCAGATAGTCATGGATCACCGGCCAGCCCGCCTCGGCCATGGCCGCATCGCGGTAGCCATTGAGGATGGCGGAAAACGAAAACGGGTGACCGTTGCCGGGACTCATGCCCAGCATGCCAATACGCCTCATCGGCACGCCCTGTCACTGCTGCTTACGTCCGCGCCACTGCTGTCGAGACCGCTGCTCTCGTCTGCCTCTGGCCAAAGCCGGGCAAAACCTGCCGGCGCGGTCCCCGCCAGCCAGTCGATGCCATCGAGGGACGGCGTCAGCGGTATCTCGTGCCCCAGCCAGAAGAAGCGCCCGCTGGCGCCATCCGCGGGCAAATCCAGCAGATGGTCCAGGGTCGGTAGACAGACCTCTGGCGCCATCGGTGCCTCCGGGGCCATCTTGCTGCGCACCGGGCCGGGGCTCATCAGGTTGATCTTGATATCCACGTCCTGATGTTCTCTGGCGGCGGTCACCGTCAGCGCATTCAGCGCCGCCTTGGAGGCGCTGTAGGCGGCATGCCCGGCGAAACAGTTGAGCGGTGCGCCGGAGGTGATATTGACGATGCGGCCAAAGCCACGACGGCGCATGCCGGGCAGCACCGCCGCCATGAGCATGGCCGGCGCGATGGCGTTGACCTCGAGCGAGCGCCGAAGCACGGCTTCGATATCGGCGTCCACTGGCGCAGGCCGATTGAAGCCGGCGTTGTTGATCAGATAGCCGACGTCGCCGCATTGCTCCATCAGTGACGCGATATCACTTGCGATCTCACCGCCGGCGAGATCCAGGCAGTGGACCTCGACACCGGGAAGGCTTGCGGCCAGTTCTGCCAGGGCGTTGGCGTCACGCCCCAGCGCGATCACCCGAAAGCGGCGGTTCAGGTGGCGGCACAGGGCCATGCCGACCCCACCGGTAGCCCCGGTGATCATGATCGCCGGGCGCACATCGGTGGCTGCGGGAGTCACTAAGGCTTCGACAGGGTGGCTCAACGGGCTCTCCTCAACAGGCTTTCGACGATGACGAAGTCGTGCTCGCGGTCGATGTCGACCGAGCGTTCCGCCGGCATGATCACCGCGCCACTGCGCCCAAACAGCAACGCCTTGCCATCCTCGGGAAGACGATCGGGACGGAAGGCATAGACGGCACCATTGAGCTGATAGGCCATGGGTAACGCCTGTCGCGGCAGCCAGGGATCGCTGCCGTCGATAAAGGCGGTGGGCCGGCCCCGCGCATCCAGCCGCCAGGTACGGTGAGGATTGACCTCGGCAGCCTTGAAGGTGGCCACCGAATCCAGCCCCTGCACCACCAGACGCGACAGGCACTCGGCCACATCCTGGGCACTGCGCAAGGGGCAGGTGGGCTCCAGCAGCACCATCACCTCGGGAGCCTCGCCGCCCTGGTTCAGCTCATCGAACACTTCGCGGATGGCGTCGATCACCAGCGCCTCGTCGGTGGCCAGATGCGCCGACCGACGATGCACCTCGGCGCCATGCCGGCGGGCCACCTGGGCAATCTCGTCATCATCGGTACTCACGATCACCCGATCGATCGCCATCACCTGCCGTGCCACCTCGATCGACCAGACCAGCAGCGGGCGTCCGCCGAGCGGCCTCAGGTTCTTTCTCGGCACCGACTTGCTGCCGCCCCGCGCCGGTATCACCGCCGTCACCGACATTGCCGCCTCGGACACTGGTGTCATCTTCATTTCCTGAAGGTTGTTAGGGTCGTTATCGAAGCGACGAAGGTCAGCCCATCAGGCCTTTGGTCGGAGAAGAGGTGCCGCCCAGAGGGGACACCTCGTCGATGTCGAAAAACCACTTCTCACGGATGCCGGCATCCAGCTTGACCCGTTTCAAGGTGTTCTTGATTCGCCGCGAGGCGGCTCCATCCTCGAAGGGGTCATAGGGATTGCTCAGGGCGCCCAGCGAACGCTTGAAGGTCTCGCTCAGGGCGGTCTCGATGCCCTTGGCGATGGCCTCCTCCGAGGCCTCGACATTGATCACGTTTGCCGCCTTGAGGCGGCCGTCCTGACGCTTGCCGACATTGACCACCGGCCGACGGAAGGATGGCGCCTCGATCAGACCGCTGGAGGAATTGCCCACCAGCACATCCATGTGCTCGAGACAGCCGTGATAGAGACGCTGTCCCAGACTGTCGACCAGACGCCTGGCCTCGGGGCGCTCGGCACACCAGCGCGCCAGCCGGGCATTGATGCTGCGTCCATGACAGTCGGCGTTGGCCTTGCACACCAGCACGTCCAGATCCTCGAAACGCGACAAGGCCGCGATCAGCGCTTCCACGTCCTCGCCCGTGCCCGCGGTCACCGGGTGATAGGTGACCAGCGCGGTGGGTCGGTCCAGTGGCATGTCCAGGGCCCTTGCAAGCACCGCCCTGGTCGGCGTGCGGCTGCGGTACAGGTGATCGATGCCCGGCGCCCCATGGACAAACACGCGGCCGGGGTCTTCTCCCATCTGCAGGATGCGACGACGGTAGACCTCGGTGGCGGGAAAGTGCAGGTTGGCCAGCTTGGTCACCGCATGACGATAGTACTCGTCCAGGGCGCCACGACTGGTCTCGCCCCCGTGGAGGTGGGCCAGGGTGATACCGTGGGTGACCGCCGCCAACGCCACCGGCACGATTTCGAAACGGTCGCCCAGCAGGACCACCAGATCGGGCCGGTCCTCGACCAGGGCATCGCCGACGCTCAACAGCGCCAGCCCCATGGCCTTGGTCATGGCGTTGCGCGAGTCCGACGCCAGCAGGATCTCGAGGCGTCGATGCAGACGAAAGCCGTCGCGCTCGATCTCGCTGACAGTGGAGCCGAACTCGGTGGACAGGTGCGATCCGCTTGCCACCAGCATCAGTTCCAGCGCAGGGTCTTCGTTGATTTCCCGAAGCAACCAGTAGAGCAGCCCATAGTCCGCTCGAGAGCTGGTCAGGACCCAGATCTTTCTCGGAGTCATGCCAGTCCCCCTCATGCCCAGGCCATCATGTCAGATCCGCCCAGTCCAGCAGGGCGTCACGACCGATACGGCGTCTGGCCACCCGACCGATCAACTGAGGCAGTGCGGCGGCCGGCAGACCGCTGCCAGGCCGCTTGAGCAGCAAATCGCCTTGCGCCAGCACTTCGCCGGCGTCGATATCGCGCCCGGCTACCACGCTGCGACGCACCAGCTCCCGCTGGGGCTGCTCACAGGGCGCCGGGCGCTTGCGCCCATCGCCGAGGGCCTGCTCGATACGACGAATGGCGGTCACCATCGCCAGGAAGGCCTGAGGATCCAGCGAGGCAGCATGGTCCGGCCCGGCCATGGTGGTATCCAGGGTCAGGTGCTTCTCGATGACCACGGCACCCCGTGCCACCGCCGCCAGCGCGATATCGATGCCATCGCTATGATCGGAGTAGCCGACCGGGCAACCGAAGGCCTGGGCCAGGGTGTCCATGGCGGCGAGGTTGATCTGGTCCACCGGCGCCGGGTATTCGCTGACACAGTGCAGTACCGTAACGTCGCCGGCCCCCGCCGCCGAAAGGGTCGCCAATGCGGCTTCGATCTCCCCCAGAAAACTCATGCCCGTGGACAACAGCACCGGTTTGCCCTGGGCGCCGATACGTGAAAGCAGCGGCAGATTGGTCAACTCCCCGGAGGCCACCTTGAAGCAACCGACGTCCAGCGCAGCCAGCCACTCGACGCTGTCCTCGTCGAAGGGGCTGGCCAGGAATTCGATGCCACTGTCACGGCTGTACTGGGCCAATCGCCGAAAATCGTCAAGGCCAAGCTCCAGGCGCTTGAGCATGGCGTACTGGGAGCCGTCCTCCGGGCAGGCCTTTCGCTGGTAGCTTGCCTGGGCGGCGTCGGCGGTCACCAGTTGCTCCGCCTTGAACCACTGAAACTTGACGGCATCGGCGCCGCACTCACGTGCCGCGTCCACCAGCGCCATGGCGGTATCCAGGCACCCATTGTGATTGACGCCGGCTTCGGCGATCACCTGTACGCCTGGTGACTCGGCGCGGCTCGATGCCACCCTCCTGGTCTCGACAACCTCAGAATGACTCATTCGTGTCCCCTGCTTGCGCCTCTTGGCAGAAGCGCCTTCCCTGTTTGCGTAGACCTGCTTTTTGCGTAGACCTGCTTTAATTATTTTTTCGTCTTCTGGCGCTTTTCGCTGTGACGTCTGGTGGTGATGCGTGTCGGCCAGGCGCATTCATTGCCGTCGTCGCGCAGGCGTCCCGAGATACACTCCAGGGCGTGTTACGTCCCCTACCACGGTGGCACCGGCGCCGATCACCGCCCCCGCACACACTTCGACCCCCTGGATCAGGTTGGCTCCGGTGCCGATCATCACGTCCGCCCCTAGCCTGACGCCCCCACTGAGCGTGGCACCGCAGGCGACGTGGACGTTGTCGCCCAGCACGCAGTCGTGGTCGACCACCGCCCGGGTGTTGATCAGACAGCCTCGTCCCAGACGACTGCCGGTGACCACCACGGCACCATCCAGTATCACGCTGCCGTCTCCCAGCTTCACGTCGTCATGCACCATGGCGTTGTGCGTGATCAACGGCGGCAGGTCGAATCCCTGCGCCAGAAAGGCCTCGATCAGCGAGCGCCGCCAGGGCGCGCTGGTGACCATGCCGACCCCCAGGAAGGCGACGCCTGGCAGGCCTTCCGGCGACGCCAGTCGACAACGGTCCTGCCCCAGCCAGGGGACCGGCATGGCCGACGAGGGCTCCTGTGCCACGTAGCCGGCCACCTGCCAGCCAAGCCCGCGCAGTCCATGCAGCAGCACCCGCGCATGGCCACCGCCGCCGATCACGAAGCACTGCTTCATCGGTGCCCGCCTCCCTTTATCGATGCGCGTTCGCTTTACCAGCGCTCCGTCCGTCACTTCGCCAGCGGTTCGTCCGTCGCTTCACCAGCGCTTCACCCATGCCTTCATCCGCGCCCTCGCTCGCGCCCTTCACCGGAGTCCCGTCTCAGGCGCTCTGCGCCATTCGCTTGAACACCTCGTTGCGCGACATCAGCTCCCGGTAGCTGCCCTGATCCACCAGGCGTCCACGCTCCATCATGTAGATGCACTCGCAGGCCATGACGGTGGTCAGTCGATGGGCGACCAGCACGATGGTCTTGCGACCGGCGAAGTCGTGGATCGCGTCCATGATCAGCCGCTCGGTGATGCCGTCCAGGGCACTGGTCGCCTCATCCAGCACCAGCACCTCGGCCTCGTGATAGAGCGCCCGAGCGATGCCGATGCGCTGGCGCTGTCCCCCGGAGAGCTGGACACCGCGCTCGCCGACCAGGGTCTCGATGCCCTGAGGCAGCTCGGCCACGAACTCGGCCAGATGGGCGAGTTGAAGTGCCCTTTCGACGCGGTCGTCGTCGATGCACTCGGGGGCCAGTCCAAAAGCCACGTTGTCGCGAATGCTGCCATCGCATAGATAGAGCTGTTGGGAGACGAAACCCAGCGCGTCCTGCCACTGGCGACGATTGGCCTCATCGATGACATTTCCGTCCACGCTGATGCGCCCTCGCTGGGGCTGCATCAGTCCCAGCAATAGATCGATCAGGGTGGACTTGCCGGAACCGGAGGCGCCGACCAGGCCAATCACGCTATTGGCCGGTATCACCAGGCTGACGTCGTCCACCGCGGGAGAGCGTGCGCCGGGATAGCGAAAGCTGACCCCCTCGAGGCGAATCTCGCGCTGGGCCTTGAGGGCTGAGCCGCCCTGGGCCGAGTCACCGCCATGCTCAAGGGCGCATGCCTGGTCATGGGCATGGCTGGCCCGCAGGTCATTGCGAATTTCCTCGAGCGCATGCAGGTTCCCGCGGATGCTCGAGACGCTGGCGTAGATATGCTGAAAAGCCGGCAGCAGCTTGAAACCCGCCAGGGCATACACCGCCAGTACCGGCAGCATCGACGCCATCTCGCCCTGGTGGGTCTTGAGCAGGTAGAACAACAGCAGGATCACCGAGGCGAAGGCCACCACCTCCATCGCATAGCGCGGCGCCTGCTTGAGCGCCTGATTGGTGCCCTGGGCCCGGGCAAAGCGTCGACTGGCCCGGTCGAAACGCTCGGTCAGCTGGGTCTGACGCCCCAGCAGCAACAGATCCTTGATCCCTCCGAATCCCTCGGCCATCAGCCGAAAGCGCTGGCCCTGGGCCGCCGACAGCGCCTCGCCGTTGCTCATCAGGCGACGCCGGGCGGTGTGATAGAGCAGCAGGTAGGCCAGTGAGAACAACGCCATGGCGCACAGCGCCACCGCGGGGTTGTAGATCAGGATGGCCAGCGACATGAACAGCGCCAGCACCACCTTGGCATTCATCTGCATCAACGGATCGATGACGCCCAGCATGACTCGCTGGCACTCCTGAGCGATCTGCTTGGTCAGATAGCTGCTGCTGCCTCCGGCGTGGAACAGCCAGTCCTTGTGCATGTAGTGGGCGAACAGTCGGGAACCCAGCTCCGCCCCGACGGTGGCGCCGTAGACCGCCAGCCGCCACACCGTCACCATCGACACCACCGCGGCGACCGACAACGCGCCCAGCACCCCCAGCCCAAGCCATAGAAGAAAGCGCTCCGGCGAGTCGGCACCGCTGGCCCGATAGAGCTCGCCCATCACGCCGTCCCCGCCAAGACGCTCCAGATCGCCCACTACCGCCATGAAGGGCGCGATGGAGGCGACGCTGAGCAGCTCGCACAGCGCCATCGCCACCACCAGCACCTGCAGCCGCAGCAGTTGCCGGCGCTGGTGGTGAGTCAGCAGGCCGTAGAGTTCGCGCAGATCAGTCAGCATCTCACCGTCCCTGGTTATCGCCGCTGCCGTACTTACTGGTAGGCATAGACATAGTGACCATAGCCGTAACCATGCCTGGCGCTGGGGTCCATGGCGTTGAGGATGCAGCCCTTGACCCTGACGTTGGAGGTCTCCAGGCGCCTAAGCGCCACCCTGACCTCCTTGACCGGGTTGAGCTTGAAGCGCGTCACCAGCAGGCTGGTGCCCACCCGGTTACCGACGATGGCGGCGTCGGTCACCGCCAGCACAGGCGGGGTATCGACGATCACCAGATCGTAGTCGCGACTGAACTGCTCCATCAGCGTGGTGAAACGCTCGCGCATCAGCAGTTCCGAAGGATTGGGCGGGCATGCGCCTCGCGACAGATAGTCGAGGCCTTCCACCTCGGTCTGGCGGATGACCTCGGCCACCTCGCTCTTGTCCGACAACAGGTCCGACAGGCCACTTTCGGCCTTGGCGCCGAAGGCGCTGTGCAGGTGTCCCTTGCGCATGTCGGCGTCGATGACCAGGACCCGTTGACCGGCCTGGGCACAGATCACGCCCAGATTCAGCGAGATGAAGCTCTTGCCGATCTCGGGGCTGGGGCCGGTGATCATCAGGCAGTTGTTGGGCGCTTCCATCATCGCGAAGTGCAGACTGGTGCGCAGGCCACGCAACGCCTCGATGGCCATGTCGGTCGGTTGAGTCAGGGCCAGCAGGCCCTTGATCACCGGCTGACTGCGCCGGTCGCTGCGATACTTGACCCGCTTGACCAGGCGCTGCTGAAACTCGGAAAGCGGCACCGTGGCGTACACCGGCAGCCCCAGGTCCTCGAGCTGGTCCGGGCTCTCGATGCCGCGATTGAGCATGCCACGCACCAGTACCACCGCCACCGCCAGAAAGGCACCGATAACGGTGGCCAGGGCCATCATCAGGCCGGCGTTGGGTGCCACCGGATCGTCATCCACATACGCATCGTCGATGACCCGCACATTGCCGATGGTGCCGGCCTTGGCGACCGCCACCTCTTGCGCACGATTAAGCACATTGACATAGATCGCCTGGGTCACCTCCACGTCCCGGGTCAGGCGCACGATTTCCTGCTGGGACTCGGGCATCTCGCTGACACGCTCCTCCAGTCGGGCCTTCTCCTGGTTGAGGATGCCGCGCTGGCGCATCAACGCCTGATAGGTGGGGTGATTGCGGGTGAACCTCTGGACCAGTTCGGCTTCCTGGAAATCCAGGGTGTTGAGCTGTTCCTCCACCGAGATCAACTGCTCGACCACCGAGGCCGCCTCGGAGTCCAGGTCGATACTGTCCACCTCGACGCGATAGGCATTGAGCCGATCTTCCGCCGACGACAGCGAGGCCTTCAATGCCACCGCCTGCTCATCGAGAAAGGCCAGGCTCTGGTCGGCCTGGGCCGACTGCCGCTCGACATTCTGCATCAGGAAGGTTTCCGCCAGGACATCCAGCGACTCGCGCACCCGATCGATGTCGGTGCCGGTCAGGGTCAGGCGCAACATGCCGGTGCTGGCGCTCGAGCCGCTGCCCTGCTCGGTGACCGTCAAGCGAGCCAGCAGCGAATCGATGGCCGACACCTGGGGGCGCTTGGACAGGCTGAACTCGGCACCTGGCGCTGCGGTCATCTCGCGAACGCTCAACACCACATCGCCTCCGGCGAATCTTGCGGTATCGCCGACACGACCGACACCCAACAGATCACCGTCAGGACCAAACAGCTGATAGCCGGCATCGCGGCCTGCCACCAGGCGGAAGGCCGCGCCGCGATAGGAGTCAGCGACCTCGAGGCGCGCCAGTTGCAGCGACTCCCCTGCCCACACCAGATGGCTCAGATCCCATGCCTCGGGCATCAACCGCTCGAGCCATCCAAGCGGAGCAGTCATCCAGCCCAGCTCAGCCAGGTCCTCTCGGGTCACCCCTTCACGCACCAGGTAGTCACCGACCAGCGGCAGACGCCGTGGCGACACCTGGGTATCGAGGGCGAGGCGGTCAACCACCCGCCCCAGCACCATGCGAGACCGCAGTATCTGCACCTCTGCCGAGGTGTTCTCCTCTTCTCCCATCACCGTGGCCAGGTCCCCCAGCGGACTGACCGAGGCCCGACGCTCCACGTGCACCAGGGCGTCGCCCTCGTAGATGGGTGGCTTGAGCAAGGCGGACACATAACCTGCCGCTCCGAACAGCAGGGTGACGGCGAGGATCCACCACTTGTGCCGGAGCAATAGCCCCAGGATGCGCCCGAGGTCGATATCCTCGCGGCCGGGAGCGGAAGGCAAGCGTGACATTTGGGTCATGACGGCAGGTCCTGTCGGTGGCCTCGAGCGCGGCGATACGAGGTCATGGCGCGAGCCTTCGGTGCCAGGCGTCGGCGGCATCGGAAAGCATCACGAATACCTGACGGTGTGCGTCCAGGCTCTTGCGGTAGGGGTCGGGGATATCGATCCCGTCGAGCCAGTGGGCAAACAGCAGGGTCTTGCCGGTGGCAAAGGGCGCAAGTTCGCTGACCGCCTGGCGCTGGGACGCACTCATCACCAGCACCAGATCGTGATTGGCGATCATCTCGGGCGTTGCCACCCGAGCGCGGTGGGCGCTCAACTCGAGCCCGGCTTCCCTGGCCAGCGCTTGCACCTCTGCGGGCGCGGCTTCACCTTCGCGCACCGCAGAAAGCCCGGCAGACTGAATCTCCATGGCGGGCAGCCGCCTCTGCAGCAGCGACGCACCGAGCGGACTACGACACAGGTTCGCTCGACACAGCACCAGCGCACTGGCAAAACGCACCGATCAGATCTCGCCGATGCGGGTGGTGGTGTCGGCGATGGTGCCGGGCAGCAGTGCCGACGGCAGCAGCAGGCTGATCACGTTGTTCCAGCGTGCCAGCGGGGCCGCGGTCACGTAGACCACGTCCTGGGGCTGCAGCGGGAAGTGGGTGCCCATGGTCAGCGAGGTGGCGTTGCTGATATCAAGCTGATAGACGGTGGCAAGCTTGGCATCGCCCGGCGGCTTGGGACGAATCACGAAGATCCCCGACGGTTCGGCGGTGGTCTCGATGACGCCGCCGGCTCGCGCCAGGGCGGTGGTCAGGGTGATACGTTCGTTGCCCAGCACCAGATTGCCGGGATTCCTGACCTGCCCCAGCACCGCGACGTTCTCGGACTCCAGGGTCGGGATATGCACCACGTCGCCATCGCGCAGCAGGCGGTTCTGGGTCTGGTCGCCATGGCGCATCAGCGCGTACAGCGACAGCACCTCCCTGGTGCCATCACGATTGAGTACCACCTCGTGCCAGTTGGCCGTCTCCGATGGCCCCCCGGCCTGGCTGACCGCATCGACCAGGGTCAGCGGGACCGTGGTGATCGGCTGGGCGCCGGGGGTGGCAACCGCTCCACTGACGTAGATCTTCTTGGAATGGTAGGCGGCGACGTTGACGTCCACCTGGGGCTCGGTAATGTAGTTCGACAGCATGCCGGTGAGGGTTCGGCGTATCTGGTCCACCGTCCGCCCGGCCACTCGGAAACGTCCGACATAGGGGAAATAGATGCGACCATCTGGCTGTACCGTCTTGCCGGTCTCTTCGGGGCTGCGCTCGGCGCCCCCCGGGATGGTCAGCTCGGGGTGGTCATAGACGGTGATGTTGAGCACATCACCCGGCCCGACACGGTACTCGTAGTCCGTCAACTGGGCCTTGAGGTAGGAAGGCATGGTGCTGGCGACATCGCCGGTGACGTTCTGGCGGAAGTTCGCCACCAATGCCGGGGTGATGGCCTGAATGTCGACCAGATGATCGATGTCCGGCGCCTCGGTCTCGTAGTCGATATGCCCGCCAGGGGCATAGGCACAACCACTCACGGTCAGCGCAAGCAGCACTGCGAAGACGGCACCCGCCAGCCAGCCGGGCGATCGTTGCGACTCGTCCACGACCCTTGTCCACTGGTGTGCCTGATTCACCTTATCCATATCGTCCCCCTGAGCGTGTGACACGCTACCGCCCCAGGGTGATATCGATGGCATATCCCTGAAGCCCTGCGCGTAGACAGATGGTTATTGTCACCGTCGAGGCTGCGTCTTCTGCGAGACGATCGACCACCGACAGCCCGCAGCACCCGTCGACGCTCGAAGACTCGATGGCCGCCAGGTACTGCGATTTATGCCAGTACGATTGCATAGCCGCGCCGTCCTGGCAGTCCGAAATTCCTGGCGTACACAGGCTGACAAACCCCATATCGGTATCCCGGAAGCATGAGAGCGACTGTTTCCGCTTGTAATTGCGTGTTCCTTCAGGACACGTCGGGGGCGCCAGCGGACAGTTACCGTGGAGAAAGTGTTTCTTTAGCCGAATCATAAGGTTGGAAATGTGCGAAAAAAGCGCTGAGAAACCAGGATCGAGAATGTGGGCAAAGAGCGCGACCATGGGCCCTTCGCAGACGCACCATTGCAGTGCGACAGATCACTGATTCCTGATACGACGAGGTGATCGCTGCAGCAACCTCGGTTCATGCGCCGAGATGACGCATCTAGTCATTGGCGACATGGCGCGTCAGCCAGGGGGACGCCAAGCCTCCAATTACCAAAGCGCGGAGCGGCAAAAAGTATCCGGGTGAACGAAGCAAACTGAGAAAAAAATGCCCCCGGCAACGAGGGCATGGTAGCTTGCGAAATTCAGGCAAGGACGAGGGAGAAAATCGGCAACCGGTCTCTCTCACCCCGTCATTGGGCCCCGTTCACGGCTCGGGGCTTTTGACTCGACTCTTGACTCGGCTCTTGCTACTCGGCGCTTTGCTCGGCAGGCTGCTGCTGGTTGGCGCCCTGCTCGTCGCTATTGGCTTCAGCGCTCTGCTCGTCGCCCTGCTCGTCGCTATTGGCTTCGGCGCCCTGCTCGCCGCTATTGGCTTCAGCGCCCTGCTGGCCACCCTGCTCATCACTCTTCTCATCACTCTGCTCAACGCCGGCTGACTCCGCTGCCTCCTCATCGTCGGGGCTACGGGTCACCTCGGTCACCGGCGGTGTCGCAGCCTCCGGGGCTGCGTTGGCGCCACCCAGGCCATCGATCAGGGACGCCAGGGCGCCGTCGAGTCGGCTCAGATGATGGGCCATGGTCAGCGGATAGTTGGCGAAGATGCCGAGGCCACTGCCGCGCAGCACCACCGGGCTCCAGAACTGACGTTGCATACGCTCGATCTCGGCCAGCGCCCGGGCGTAGCTGTCGCCGAGGCCCGCGCTTGCGATCAGATCCGCCTGGTCACGCTCGAGCGCCTCGAGCAGGTGTCCCAGCGCCCAGGTCTGACCGCGGGTCTCGTGGAACACGTTGTCGACGCGGTACCAGGGCACTCGACTGTCCTGTGCCACTTCGATACCCAGTTCCTTCAAGCGCTCGCTGTCGCTGACCGTGGATGACAGCCGCTCCCGCAACGAGGCCAACTGCTGGCGCACCGCGTCCAGATAGAGCGCCAGGCCCTGTCCCTGATCGACGAAGGACGCGCCGACCCCATCGTCGAAACGCGCCAGATAGGCGCGGGCCGAGTTCCCCGCCTGGGCCAGGTGATCCTCCATGGACGGGGCCAGCCAATCGTCGGCGTCCTGTTCGAGGGCAGCGATCAGAGTATTCACCGACTCACCGGCGCCGGGGTCGAAGTCCGCCAGGCTGGCGGCCATCAGCCTCGCCTGAACCAGCACACCAGTTTCCCAGGACGGCATATTGTCGAGCAGCAGTCCCGGCGGCATCAGGTCATTTCGCAGGTACCCGCCGGGCTTGTCCTGCAAGGTATCGATCAGGGTGGCCAGGGTCGCGACCGTAACGGTGCCTCTGGCCGCCGGCGCCGCGGAGATGCGCTGCTCCTGGGTGGCAGTCTCCACGTCGAAGCGCGACGGCGCCAGGCTCCACCAGATCCCCAGCCCCACCGCCACCATCACGGCAAGCACCAGCAGCACGGCGAGCGGTTTCCAGATCCATCCGTACTGCGGGTTCTCGAGCTCCTGACGACGCCTTTCGGCGCGCTGTCGACGACTGCTCATTTCGCTCTCCTTGTCGTTCATCAAAGGCCGGCCAGCCCTGCCTCCAATGAGGGAAAGCGCCGGCGCCAGTGGTAGAATACGCTTGCATCTGATCATAGCGCAGGGTCCGCGGGAACCCCGCCCCGCTTCCACTGTCACACAGCGGGGTCTGACACGGCAGGCGAATCCCGCCACGCCTTGCCCCGTCTTCCACACCCATCGTCAACAAGGATTCGACGTGTTCTTCGCCACACGCCTCTTGCTGTTCGTCTGTCTGCTGCTGTCCCCCTGGGTGGCCCAGGCCCAGTTCTTTTCCTCGTCGTCGAGCAGCGCCGAGTTTCTGCCGGTGAACGAGGCCTTTACCGCCAGCGCCTGGCACGACGGCGATCGGCTCTATATCGGCATGCAGAATGCCGACGGCTACTATCTCTATCGTCACCGCTTCTCGTTGGAACTGCCAGGCGAACCGGACGCCCTGGGTGAGCTGTCGCTACCGCCCGGGGAGGCCAAGACCGACGAATTTCTCGGCGACGTCAACGTCTTCTACGATCAGGTGGTGTTCAGTGCCCCGCTGGCCGACACCCGTCAGGGGCCACTGGACATCGCCCTGACGTTCCAGGGCTGCGCCGACGCCGGTCTGTGCTACCCCCCGGAACGGCTTGAGCTGGCCGCCGCCCAGAGTGAGCCCCCCGCCGCCTTTGCCGACGCTCAGGAGGACGGCCAGACGGCCAACGACAACACAGCCCAGGCTACCGCAGCGGACCTCGCCGGACAGCCGCCCACGAGCCAGCAAGCGGGCAGCCTCCCTGCCGCCTCTGTCGATGCAGCTCCGCTCAGCGAAGACGGCCGCTTCCGCGCCCTGATGCAGGACGCCAGCCTGCCGTTGATGCTCGGACTGTTCTTTGTGGCCGGCCTCGGGCTGACCTTTACCCCCTGCGTGCTGCCGATGATTCCGATCCTGTCGTCGATCATCGTCGGTCAGAACCCCAGCCGTCCCCGCGCCTTTGCGCTCTCGGCAAGCTACGTCGCCGGCATGGCCGCCACCTACGCCCTGGTCGGCGTGCTGATGGGGCTGTTCGGCGCCGGGCTCAACCTTCAGGCACGGCTGCAGTCGGCCCCGGTACTGATCGTGTTCGCCGCCCTCTTCACCCTGTTCGCACTGGCCATGTTCGGGGTCTTCAATCTACGTCTGTCCTCGGGGCTCGGCTCACGTATCGATGCCTGGCAGGCACGCGCCCAGCGCAGCGGCCCCCTGGGTCTGGCGCTGGCCGGTGCGCTGTCGGTGCTGGTGGTCTCGCCCTGCGTGTCGGCACCGCTGGCCGGCGCCCTGGTATTCATTTCCTCCACCGGTGACGCCGTCATCGGTGGCGCGGCGCTGCTGGCCCTGGCGCTGGGCATGGGCGCCCCGCTGTTGCTGGTCGGCGGCTTCGGCACCACCCTGCTGCCTCGCTCGGGCGCCTGGATGAACGGGGTCAAGATCGCCTTCGGTGTGCTGCTGCTGGGCGTCGCCGTCTGGCTGATCGAACGCCTGATCCCGGCTCCGGTCACCCTGCTCTTGTGGGCGGGCCTGGCCATCGGCACGGCGCTGGCCCTCGGCGCCCTCGATCTGGCGAGTACACCGGGCTGGCCGCGGGTCCGCCAGGGCGCCGGTATCGTGCTGCTGGTGTGGGGCATCGCGCTGGTCATCGGCGCCGCCCGTGGCGGTAGCGACCCCCTTCGTCCCCTGGCCGCCGGCCCCATGAGCGCGACGAGCAACTCTACAGAGGCAGCCCATCCCGATCGCATCGTCGAGAGCCTGGGCCAGCTTCAGGCGGCCCTGGCCGAGTCCACGACCCCCGCCTTCGTCAACGTCACCGCCGAATGGTGCATTTCCTGCAAGGTGATGGAGCGCGAGGTGTTTCCCGACCCCCGGGTACGCGAGGCCCTCGCCGGCTTCCGCTGGATCGACGTCGATGTGACCGACACCAACGCCGTGAGTCGTGAGGTGCTCGACCATCTGGGTCTGTTCGGCCCACCGAGTCTTCTGTTCTTCGATGGGGACCAGGAGCTTCGTCAGGCACGTATCCAGGGCGAACTCGACGCCGCTGCCCTGGCCGGCCATATCGCCGCAGTCAGCCGCGCCCTCGACGGCGCCCAGGCGGCTACCACCAGCGGGTGAAGGTGACAGCGAACAGCGTTCGGCCTCGCTGGACAACCTTCGCAATTTTCGGCAAACTCCGCACTACTCTGAATTCTGACACGATAGAGACGCCAAGAGCCGCCATCTTGCCGCGATCTCTAACGACTTGGACCGGGTTTACAGCGCCCGGTAGACACTTCACACGATCGAGACAACGTCATGGATATTCGTAAGGTCAAGAAGCTGATTGAACTGCTGGAAGAGTCCAACATCAGCGAAATCGAGATCCAGGAAGGTGAAGAATCGGTCCGCATCAGCCGTCATCCGCAGGGTGGCAGCTGGCAGCCGGCACCCGCCGCCCAACCCTGGGGCGCACCCGCTGCACCGGCGGCCGCACCTGCCCAGGCCCCGGCCGAAGCTCCCGCACCCAGCGCCGACAGCGGCCCGAGCTACCAGGGCCAGGCCGTGGTCTCGCCGATGGTCGGCACCTTCTACCGCTCCCCGGCACCCGGCGCCAAGCCTTTCGTGGAAGTCGGCGCCAGCGTGCGCAAGGGTGACACCATCTGCATCGTCGAAGCGATGAAGATGATGAACCAGATCGAAGCCGATCGTGACGGCGTGATCGAGGCCTTCATGGTCGAGGACGGCGAGCCCGTCGAGTTCGACCAGCCCCTGGTTGTCATCTCCTGAGAAGACTTGCGTCTTCCCTGATCATTCACTTTCGGCGGACACCACCATGTTGGACAAGGTTCTTATCGCCAACCGCGGCGAGATCGCTCTTCGCATCCTGCGGGCCTGCAAGGAGCTCGGGATCAAGACGGTTGCGGTCCACTCCAAGGCCGACCGCGAACTGATGCACGTGCGGCTTGCCGATGAGGCGGTGTGCATCGGCCCCGCTCCCTCGGCCCAGTCCTACCTCAATATCCCCTCGCTGATCAGCGCGGCCGAGGTGACCGACGCCAGCGCCATCCACCCCGGCTACGGCTTCCTCTCCGAGAATGCCGACTTTGCCGAGCAGGTCGAGCGTTCCGGCTTCACCTTCATCGGCCCGCGCGCCGAGACCATTCGCCTGATGGGCGACAAGGTCAGCGCCATCGAAGCGATGAAGAAGGCCGGCGTGCCCACGGTGCCAGGCTCCGACGGGCCGCTGGGCGACGATGAAGGCGAGCTGCTGGCCACCGCCCGGCGCATCGGCTACCCGGTGATCATCAAGGCCGCCGCCGGCGGCGGCGGACGTGGCATGCGCGTGGTGCACACCGAAGCCCACCTGATCTCCGCGGTCACGGTAACCCGCACCGAGGCCCACTCGGCCTTCGGCGACGGCACCGTGTACATGGAGAAGTTCCTCGAGAAGCCGCGTCACGTCGAGGTTCAGGTGCTGGCCGACGGCCAGGGCAATGCCATCCACCTGTATGACCGCGACTGCTCGCTGCAGCGCCGCCACCAGAAGGTGCTGGAAGAAGCACCCGCGCCGGGCCTTGATCCGGACGCCCGCGCCAAGGTGCTGGAAGCCTGTCGCGAAGCCTGCGTGGAAATCGGCTACCGCGGCGCCGGCACCTTCGAGTTCCTCTACGAGGACGGTGAGTTCTTCTTTATCGAGATGAACACCCGCGTCCAGGTGGAGCACCCGGTCACCGAGATGGTCACCGGCGTGGATATCGTGCGCGAGCAGCTGCGCATCGCCTCCGGCCTGCCGCTGTCGATCCGCCAGGAAGATGTCGAGCTCAACGGCCACGCCTTTGAGTGCCGCATCAACGCCGAGGATCCTCGCACCTTCATGCCTTCTCCGGGCAAGGTCACGCTGTACCACCCTCCGGGTGGTCTCGGCGTGCGCATGGACTCCCACCTGTACACCGGCTACACGGTGCCGCCCCACTACGACTCGCTGATCGGCAAGCTGATCACCTGGGGCGCCGACCGCGAGACCTCGCTGACGCGCATGCGCAACGCCCTGGACGAGCTGCTGGTGGAAGGCATCAAGACCAACACCGACCTGCACAAGGACCTGGTGCGCGACGGCTACTTCCAGCAGGGTGGCGTCAATATTCACTACCTCGAGAAGAAGCTCGCGCAGTAGCACGGCGGCTTTGTACCAAGAGCGTGACAACGGGGCGGCCCAGGCCGCCCCGTTGACGTTGCACCAGACCGAAGAGGAATACCGCCATGCCCTGGCTTCAACTCAAGGCCGAGGTCCCACCACAGCAGGCGGAACTGCTGGAGGAACTGCTGCTGGCCGAAGGCGCCACCGCGATCACCCTGCAGGACGCCCACGACGATCCGGTGTTCGAGCCGGACCGGGGCACCACCCCACTGTGGGACCAGACCATTCTCACCGGTCTCTACGATGACCTCGACGGCCTGGCGGACATGCTCGAGCGTCTGTCTGCCGCCTGGGCAGAATCCCTGCCCGGCGAGCCCTGCCCGGTCATCGAGCACGAGCTGATCGATGACCGCGACTGGGAGCGCGAGTGGATGGACAGCTTCGAGCCCCTGCGCATGGGTCAGCGACTGTGGATCGTGCCGAGCTGGCACCAGCCGCCCGAGGATGACGCGGTCAATCTGCATCTGGACCCGGGCCTGGCCTTCGGTACCGGCACCCATCCCACCACCGCGCTGTGTCTCGAGTGGCTCGATGGGCTGGCGCTCGACGGCGAACTCGACGGCATCGAACTGCTCGACGTCGGCTGTGGCTCCGGCATCCTTGCCATCGCCGCACTCAAGCTGGGTGCCGCCCGCGCCATCGGCACCGACATCGACCCGCAGGCGCTCAGCGCCAGTCGTGACAACGCCGAGCGCAACGCCATCGACGAGTCGCGCCTGACGTTGCGCTACCCGGAGCAGATGGGCGAGGAGCGCTTCGCCCTGGTGCTGGCCAACATCCTGGCCGGCCCGCTGGTGGAACTGGCCCCGACCATCGCCGGCCATGTCGCCGACGGTGGTCGCCTGGCGCTGTCTGGCATCCTCGAGGCCCAGGCCGACGAGGTGATCGACGCCTACCGCCACGAGGGACTTTTCATGGACGAGCCGGAAGTCCGTGAAGGCTGGGTGCGGCTTAGCGGCCGGCGCCCCGCCAAGGACTGAACATCGCGCCACGAGAGGCTGTCACCGGGCAGCCTTTCGCATTAAAACGTCTCGAACACGCCTTCACCAAAGATGCTTCGAGGCGTATGATATGCAGCCCCGGAACGACGGCAGCTCCCATGTCAGACCACGATCCCAGATCCCCCATGGTGCAACAGCAAGATTCAGGCATCACCACCTGCATTGGCCCGCATCAGCTGGCCGGCCCGGTGATCCTTGCGCCCATGGCCGGGGTCACCGACCGCCCCTTCCGCGCGCTCTGTCGTCGCCTGGGCGCGGGACTGGTGGTGGGCGAGATGGTCACCTCCGATCCCAGCCTGTGGCACACCCGCAAGTCGCGCCTGCGCATGGACCACCGGGGCGAACCCGGTCCCAGGGCGGTGCAGATCGCCGGCGGCGACGCCGAGATGCTGGCCACCGCCGCCCGCCTCAACGCCGAACAGGGCGCCGAGATCATCGACATCAACATGGGCTGCCCGGCCAAGAAGGTCTGCAACAAGGCCGCGGGCTCTGCCCTGCTGCGGGACGAGGCGCTGGTGGCGGAGATCCTCGATGCGGTGGTGGCCGCCGTCGACGTGCCGGTGACCCTGAAGATCCGCACCGGCTGGTGCGCCGAATCCAACAACGCGGTGCGCATCGCCCGGCTGGCGGAAGATGCCGGTATCCAGGCGCTGGCCGTCCACGGCCGTCATCGCCAGCAACGCTATCAGGGCGAAGCCGAGTACGAGACCATCGCCGAGGTAGCATCAAGGGTCAGCATCCCGGTCTTTGCCAACGGCGATATCACGTCTCCCGAAAAGGCTCGGCGTGTACTCGACTATACTGGTGCGGATGCGGTGATGGTGGGTCGAGGCGCCCAGGGCAACCCCTGGATCTTCCGCGAGATCAGCCACTATCTGCGCCATGGCGAAATCCTGCCGGCGCCTTCCGACGCGGAACGACGCGACGTCCTCGGCTCTCACCTCGATGCCCTGCACGCCTTCTACGGTGACCATATGGGCGTGCGCATCGCGCGCAAGCATCTGGGTTGGTACCTGTCCAGCGATCGACGCCTCGACGACGATGGCCGTCGCCAGCTCAAGGCCACCTTCAACGGCCTGACCTCGACCCAGGCCCAGCGCGACTTTATCGACGAACTCTTTCGTCACGACCCCGCCAGCGCCCCCGAGCGCGTGGCCAGGGCCGTGGCACACCATGGAACCCGTGCCGCATGACCAGCCAGCAACCCATCGACCAGTCGGTGTCCGCCTCCAAACTCGACACCTCTCAGCGTGGCCTCGACGGCCTGGCACCCTCCGCACCGCAGGCCAGTGACGAACGTCCCCTGCGCGAGGCCGTGTTCGCCGCCATGGAACGCTACTTCGACCATCTCGACGGCGGCACCGTCACCGACCTCCACGCCATGGTGATGGCCGAGGTCGAGGCGCCTCTGCTGTCGTCGGTGCTCGTCTACACCAACGGCAACCAGACCCGTGCCGCAGAGATGCTCGGACTCAACCGTGGCACCCTGCGCAAGAAGCTCAAGCACTACGAACTGATCTGACCCGACCCCAAGGGAGCCCACGGCTCCCTTTTCTGCGCCAAGGCGCCCTTCGCTTCCCTTCGCAACAGAGACATCCCCATGGCCCAGCCCTCCTCTCTCGCCGTTCGTCGCGCCCTGATCAGCGTGTCGGACAAGACCGGTATCGTCGACTTCGCCCGCGCCCTCGCCGACATGGGCGTCGAATTGCTGTCCACCGGCGGCACCTACCGCCTGCTGGCCGACAACGCCATCGCCGTCACCGAGGTGTCCGAGCACACCGGGTTTCCCGAGATCATGGATGGCCGTGTCAAGACCCTGCACCCCAGGATCCACGGCGGCATCCTCGGGCGTCGCGGCCAGGACGACGAGGTCATGGCCGAGCATGACATCGCGCCCATCGACATGGTGGTGGTCAACCTCTACCCCTTTGCCGCCACCGTGGCGCGTCCTGACTGCAGCCTGGAAGACGCCATCGAGAACATCGACATCGGCGGCCCCACCATGGTGCGCGCCTGCGCCAAGAATCATGCCTACACCAGCATCGTGGTCAACGCCGACGACTACGACCGGGTGATCGCAGAGATGCGTGACAACGGTGGCGCGCTGGCCCAGGCCACCCGCTTCGACCTGGCGGTCAAGGCCTTTGAACACACCGCCGGCTACGACGGTGCCATCGCCGACTATCTTGGCCGTCGGGTCGAGGGCGCAGAGGACGGCTTCCCGCGCACCTACAACCTGCAGCTGACCAAGAAGCAGTCCATGCGTTACGGCGAGAACCCCCACCAGCAGGCGGCGTTCTACGTGGAAGAAGGCGCCAGCGAACCCAGCGTCTCCACCGCCGTCACCCTGCAGGGCAAGCCGCTGTCGTTCAACAACGTGGCCGACACCGATGCCGCGCTCGAGTGCGTCAAGAGCTTCGACGACACCGCCTGTGTCATCGTCAAGCACGCCAATCCCTGCGGCGTGGCCGTGGGCGAGAGCGCTCTTGCGGCCTACGACAAGGCCTTCGCCACCGATCCCACCAGCGCCTTTGGCGGCATCATCGCCTTCAACGTGCCGCTGGACGCCGACACCGCCCGCGCCATCATCGATCGTCAGTTCGTCGAGGTGATCATCGCCCCCGGGGTCAGCGACGAGGCCCAGGCCATCGTCGCCGAGAAGAAGAACGTGCGCCTGCTCGACGTCAGCGCCAACTGGCCCGGTCAGATGGCACCGGCCCACGACCTCAAGCGCGTCACCGGCGGTCTGCTGGTCCAGGACCGCGACCTGGGCACGGTCACCCGCGACGACCTGACAGTGGTCTCCGAGCGCGTGCCCTCGGAGCAGGAGATGCGTGACCTGGCCTTCGCCTGGAAGGTCGCCAAGTTCGTCAAGTCCAACGCCATCGTCTACGTCAAGGAAGGCCAGACCATCGGCGTCGGCGCCGGCCAGATGAGCCGTGTCTACTCGGCCCGCATCGCCGGCATCAAGGCCGCAGACGAAGGCCTCTCTGTGCCCGGCTCGGTGATGGCCAGCGACGCCTTCTTCCCCTTCCGTGACGGCATCGACGCCGCCGCCAGCGCCGGCATCACCGCGGTGATCCAGCCCGGCGGCTCCATGCGTGACCAGGAGGTCATCGACGCCGCCAACGAGGCCGGCATCGCCATGGTGTTTACCGGTATGCGCCACTTCCGCCACTGACGCGGTCGCGTGGCGCCGCGGCGGGGCCCCAGGCCCCGCCGGTTCTGGCCCATCCAGGAGCCGCCCGCCAATCTACCCGCCAATCTACGACAAGGGGCCCCGACGCATGCGTCGGGGCCCTTGTGTGTGTGCTATCGCTGAGCGGTCTGCCGCCACCTGCAGGATGGCGGCAGACAGCGACTTACTCGCCGAGATCGATGCACAGGTACTTGGTCTCGAGGAACTCGGCCAGGCCCTGGTGCCCGCCTTCGCGACCGAGGCCGGAGGCCTTGACCCCACCGAAGGGCGCCGCGGCGTTGGAGATCAGGCCGGTATTGATGCCGACCATGCCGTACTCGAGGGCGTCGGCCACTCGCCACACCCGGCCCAGGTCCTTCGAGTAGAAGTAGGCCGCCAGACCGAACTCGGTGTCGTTGGCCAGTTCGATGGCGTCCTCCTCGTCATCGAACGGGAATACCGCCGCCAGCGGACCGAAGGTCTCTTCCCGGGCCACCTTCATCTCGCTGGTGGCACCGCTGACCAGGGTCGGCGTGAAGTAGTTGCCACCCAGCGGATGGGGATGGCCACCGATCCACAGCTCGGCACCCTTGTCCACCGCGTCCTGGACATGCTCGTTGACCTTGCCCACTGCCTTGTCGTCGATCAGCGGTCCGATGTTGACACCCTCGGTGGTGCCGTCGCCGACCGTCAGTTCGCTGTTCATGGCCACCGCCAGCTTCTCGCTGAAGGCGTTGATGACGCTGGACTGCACCAAAAAGCGATTGGTACACACGCAGGTCTGGCCGGCATTGCGGAACTTGGCCGCCATGGCGCCGTCCACCGCCGCGTCCAGATCGGCGTCCTCGAACACAATGAACGGTGCGTTGCCGCCAAGCTCCAGCGAGATCTTCTGGATATGCTGGGCCGCCTGGGACATCAGGGTACGCCCCACCTCGGTGGAACCGGTGAAGGTGATCTTGCGCACCACCGGTGATTCGGTCAGGGCCGCGGCGATCTCGCTGGCCGACCCCGGCACCACGTTGAACACCCCACGCGGTACCCCGGCGCGCTCGGCAAGCAGCGCAAGCGCGGTGGCCGACAGCGGGGTCTGACTGGCCGGCTTGACCACGATGGTGCAGCCTGCCGCCAGGGCCGCGCCAGCCTTGCGGGTGATCATGGCGGCGGGGAAGTTCCAGGGCGTGATGGCGCCGCAGACACCCACCGGCTGCTTGGTCACCACGATACGCTGGTTGGCCTTGGCCGCCGGAATGGTCTCACCGTAGACCCGGCGTCCTTCCTCGGCGAACCAGCGCAGGAAACTGGCGGCATAGACGATCTCGCCGGCGGCTTCCTTGAGCGGCTTGCCCTGTTCGAGGGTCATGATGGTGGCCAGCTCGTCCTGATGTTCGAGCATCAGCTCGTACCACTTCATCAGGATGTCTGCCCGCTCCTGGGCCGTCAGCGCGCGCCAGGCCGGCAAGGCGGCGTCGGCCGCGTCGATCGCCGCCTCGGTCTCGGCGCGACCCAGGCGAGGCACCTGGGCGATGGTCTCGCCACTGGCCGGATTGACGATGTCGATCTGCTCCCCGCTGTCGGCCGCCACCCAGCTTCCGTCGATATAGGCAAAGGGGCGAAACAGCGGCATGTCGTTAAGGGCTTTCATGAAGGCTCCTGGCTCGGGCTTGACGGAAAACTGCATTGACTTGCGACGACGCTTCAGCGACTGCGCGACGACCATATAGCTTTCATGCTAAGCGTTCCGCTGGCCGATCGCCAACTCGAAGCCGTCGCCTCAACTCACCGAATCCTGATCCCGCGGTGCCCTCGAGGCCGACAGCGTGATCGACACCGAGTCGGCAAAGCGCAGCGCATGGGGCTTGTCGATCTCCACCTGGGTGGTCAGCACCTGCTCGTGACTCATGATCAGGTCCAGCACTTCGCGGGTCATCCGCTCCAGCAACTGAAAGCGGTTCTCCTCCACCAGCGCGATCACCTGCTTGGTGATGGTGCGGTAGTTGAGCGCCTGTTCGATATGATTGAACGCCACCGCCTTGTCGGCGCGGTAGCGGATCACCGCATTGATCACCACGTCCTGGCGATTGAGGATCTCCTCCTCCTTGATGCCGATGAAGGTCCTCAACCGCAGGTTCTTGATGCGGATGGTGGCAAGGTCGTGATCCAGATGCTGGTCACCCAGTACATGCAGGGACATGGCCCCTCCCGTGCGTCATGCTTGAAAGCGGTAAACGAAAAGCATCGGCTTCAGCGCTTCGTGCGGCGGCCGTAGAACCGGCCCCTCAGCGGCTGTTGACCAACGTCAGGAACTCCTGACGGGTGCTCGGCTTCTCGCGGAAGGCCCCCAGCATCACCGAGGACGTCATGCTGGAATTCTGCTTTTCGACCCCTCGCATCATCATGCACAGGTGTCGCGCCTCCACCACCACGGCCACGCCCCGGGCATCGGTGACCTGCAGCACGGCATCGGCGATCTGACGGGTCAGATTCTCCTGGATCTGCATGCGGCGGGCGTACATGTCGACGATCCGGGCAAACTTGGACAGTCCCAGCACCTTGCCGTTGGGCAGGTAGGCGATATGGCACTTGCCGATGAAGGGCAGCAGGTGATGCTCGCACATGGAGTACAGCTCGATGTCCTTGACCAGCACCATCTCGTCGGTCTCGGACGAAAACACCGCACCATTGACGATCTCTTCCAGCGACTGGGTGTAGCCGCGGTTGAGAAACTGCATGGCCTTGGCAGCACGCTTGGGCGTATCCACCAACCCTTCTCGCTCCGGGTCTTCGCCCAGTTCCTCAATGATGTGTCGATAGTGATTGGCGAGTTCGTCAGTCATGATCCAGCCCTTCAGGGGAGTCGTCGGCTCGGGCGAACACCAGGCGGCCCGCCTGGCTCCACAAAACCTGTACAAAGAATTTTTGAAGTATAGCTTTTGCATTGCGTGAGCGATAGTCTACCGCAGCGTGTCGCCTTCCGCAGTTCGCCTGGCGTTTTTGCCCACCGTCACCCCCCATCATTGGCGAGAAATCGGCGCGACACCCGATCTTGCCACAGCCTGCTGCAAAAGCCCGTTGCCGAGGCCTATTGGGAGATTGCCGTCACCGTCGCGACGAGGTACGTGACAGAGTGTCGCGCAACGAGAGCGATAGCTGTCCACCCGACAGCCCTGTGCTATCGTCATCAGGTTGTCCATGTGCCAGGCGACACTGTCGGTGGCATGCCTCCATGCAGCTACCCGTCCTGTTGCCCGCATTTCGCCAGCCATATCGCGAGAATCGCCAATGCCTGCCCTTCGCCGCCTGCTTGCCCGGCCCAGCACGCCCCTCGTCGCCATTCTGACCTTCAGCGCCCTGACCAGCATGACGCCCGCTATGGCGGACAGCCTGGAGCTACCCGCCCAGGCACGCATCGATGTCAGCATTATCGAAGGCATCGACCTCGACTCCGCCGGACAGCGGCTCGATGATGTCATGCTCAAGCCCGCCGCCGATGCCGAGGGACGCACCGACCTGCCCCACTACTGCGTGCTGGTCGGCGACGCCAAGCGCGATGGCCAACGCCTGCGTATCACCACCGAGGCCCTCACCTGCGTCGAGACCGATGGCGGCGAAAGCCACATCTACTCCGGCGAACTCATCGCCGGCGCCTATGACGAGGATGGCCAGTTCGGCATCGCCGCCTGCGATGACGGCGGCTGCCGCCTGGACGCCGACCGCGTGTTTCAGCTGGAACTGACCGAACCGCTGGCCATCGAGCAGATGCCCAATCCGTCTGCGCAGCTTAACGCCGAACGTCGTGGCGAAGACGCCGACACCGAAACCAAGCAGGCCACCCCGTCGAGCCAGACCACTCCGTCCGAGTAGCGGCACCTATGGCGGACAGCACACGGCGTCCGCCAGACCCCATCTGTCAGCCACCCGCCAGCCAGCGCTCGGAATCCGCCAGGGCCAGACGTTGATGCTCCAGCTGGCGGATGTGCTCGTCCCAGTAGCCGGCGTCGGCGACCCAGGGAAACGCCCGGGGAAAGGCCGGATCGTCCCAGCGCGCCACCACCCAGGCGCTATGGCGCATCAACCTCAGGGCGCGCAGCGGTTCGATCAGGGCGAGCTGCTGGCGATCGAAATCGATCACCTGCTCGTAGCCCTCGATCACCTCCGATAGCTGCATCGCCCTTTCCTCCGGCCCCTGGGCGGTGAACAGCATCCACAGGTCCTGTACCGCCGGCGCCATCATCGCGTCGTCGAAATCGACCAGCGCAAAGCGATCCTCCCGCCCCAGCATATTGCCGATATGGCAGTCGCCGTGAACCCTCTGCATGGGTGCGCTGACACCCGCGGGTGGTGCCAGCGCCTCGATCAACTGCTGCGAGATGCGCTCGTAGGCCTTGCGCTGACGCTCGCTCAACCAGGGACTCTCGAGTACCGTGCGACGGGCCTGCTCGGCCATGGCGCGGGGCTCCTGCCGACAGCGATGGGCGAACTCGCCGCGCCGGCCCACCTCGTGGACGCGTCCTATCAGCTCACCCAGGGCGAACAGATGGTCGGGGTTCTCGAGCTCGGGCGCCTGGCCGGGCAGGTGGGGAAACAGCGCCACGCGGTAGCCCCCCGCCCGGTGCAGACTCTCGCCAGCGTCGTTGCGCCAGGGGGCCGCCACCGCCACCCCGGCATCGTCGAGCTCACGCAGGAAGGCGTGCTCCTCGCCGATGGCCTCATCGCTCAACCGGTCAGGGCGGTAGAACTTGGCCACCCAACGCTTGCGGTCATCGTCCTGCACCAGATAGACGCGGTTCTCGTAGCTGTTGAGCGCAAAGGGCTCGCCGGGCAGCCACAAGCCCAGTGATTCGATCGCCTCCACCACGCGCTGCGGAGAAAGTTCACTGAAGGGCGTGGGGGTCGTGGTCATGGGGGCTCCGGGTAAAAGCACAAATATCAAACGAGGCGAGAGGCGCCGAGCTTAACAGAGCCAGGGTGGCGGCGTCCTCGCCAGCGCCCAGGCATCTACCCGGCGCGCGCCCGCGCGGCGACAGGCCTGCGCCAGCCGCTCAAGGGTGGCCCCGGTGGTCATGACGTCATCCAAAACTTAAGTTGTCCAACCATAACCCCATGCTTTTAGATCATTTTTTTCAAAAACCTCTTGTCCACTTGCCTAAGGAACAACTCTGGCTTCAGGACCACAGGGACAACTCTGCACTTTGATGGATGGTTTTCTTCCACCAAGAGGGCTACAGGCATATACAAATGATAAATATTATACTTTAGGTTAAGCGGAGTAATTGAAATTGACCCTAATCATATGATGACCTAATTACGATAGGCTTCTGGCTTACCTATGCCTAAGGCCATAGGCTATCAAGTCTTTGTTTAACTCAACTTGTTGGGACAGAAAAGAGACGAAATTATTTTAAAGGAACCTCCCTTGATACCACTAAACCATCTCTCTCTTTTTGACTCTCTTCATACTCAATAGCAAGAGAGAGATACATCAGCGAATTCCTACAGAGCTTAGCCAACCCTTTGAGTCTCCTTTCGAACTCAGTTATTGAAACCAATACAGAGTGCGAGGAAAGCTTTTCTTTCTCATTTAATTTTTTCTGGAGCACATCCACCTGAGACTCCAAAGAACTCTTTTCCGCCTCAGCCTCTTCCCTTTTATTTACGTCGCGAGACTGCTTAGCTTCTCTAAGCTTAGGAAATACCCCTGCTATCTCACACCGCAACAACCTTATCTCTTCTTTTACCCTTTCAACTTCATTCTCATGAAATCTATAATCTCGACTCACAGACTCTTTACCGAAATCATCTACAATTTTAAGAGACCTATGCTCCATTGCATTTCTGATCTCATCATAACTAGCCACATCAGGATCAACCCATTTACTGATGTTTGTGTATGACTTTAATTCACGGATATCTTTAAGAATAAAAAACAATGCATGAATAAAAGGGTTTTTACTACTTTCTAGAGCTTTGTTAGGTTTTGCAGTTTTGCCTCTCGTATTCACAAAAATGCTTATGAAGCTAACTCCACTATCATTACCAATAGGGCCAAGATCAAAAAACCTATAAATGAAATAAGCTATCTTATCTAGCAGCGAGTAAAAAACCCTAAAAGAATTTTTATAGTGCGATGTTTTCAGATTGTTAATAGAGTATGAGAAGTCATCAACGTGACGATATGTTTTATTGTAAAAATGATCAGTATCTTCAGGAATGCTTAGCCCGACAAACAGTAAGTATCTTGCATAACAAAAATCATTTTTAAGCTCATCAAAATTACCATGATATGCTAGACTTTCGCTCAGCGAAAGAGTTTGATTTATAGAAGACACAAAGCTCGGCAAGGACAAAACATCTTGCTTAACCAAATCACCAGAAAGGATATAATTCAAATCATTTAAAAATAACTTTTCTCTATCTACCCAGTTTAGGTATTCTCTCTCCTTTCTATCTATACCACCTAGCTCGAACTCGTCGTTGAAATCAAAGTCTTTACTTTTGTCTTGATACCACTTGCTGAAATTTTTGAGGGGACTACCCTCCGCAACACTCTCTCGTTGAAAGGGATGCATCAGACTCTTTAGGTTTTCTGCTTCAAGGAAATTGCTGTAAGCACACCTTAAATGATATATAGAATGGCGTTGATCGTAGAGAGAATCAGCTATGAAAAGTTCGTTTCTTGCTTTCGAAATAAAAGCTATTGGGTTTCCTTTATTTATAGCTGAGTCATAAAATGGAATAGCACATAGTGCTCTACCTTGGGATGACAAGTTGTTAGCAAGATTCGTTTCTATGCATGATTTAAGGTATATTTCTTCTTTTCTAAAAGGAGATTCACCAATAGCATGAAGTGCCTTTCTAAAATAAAGCACAGCCATGCTTAGATCATCAGAAAACCAGTCTAGCTGAGAATAACTGTAAAGTTCGGCATAGAGATTGGCAACAGAATAATAATAGCAAGACTCATCATAGGATGACTCAAAAACAAAATCAGTCTCTTTAAATTTATCACATATTGACTTTATTGCTCGATGATCTTTGCTATCAATTAGCTCATCTGCCCTAGCTGTAAAGAGAGCAAGGCTATCTCTATCCATAAGAACCTGTTCTGCCCCCTCCATAGAGTCACCTTTTAAATAAATAGAAAGATTTTAATTAACAATATCAATGAATTTTCACATCATAGCCTAAAGCTCTTAAGCCCTTACTCGTCCTGCCATTGCGAGGTGGACAAAGCTCCGGCCTAGCCCAACCAGTCATCTCGGATATCTGGTTGATACCAAAATGGGGGAACTTCCGCTTCTCGCTATATGCTGCCTCAAACAGCCTATCGCCAATGTCTTCGGGTTTTCCTGAGGCCATAACATAAATCAGAAGGTCTTTGATGGTTTGACCTGACTGGTTCTTCTTTGTCCACAACCATTCAGCAAAGGCTTCTACTCGCTGCTCCATTGGAACACGAGCTTCATCAATACCCAATGTCCCTAACCTCATACGTTTAACGTGGTCAGCAGTGGAGTGGTTCGCTTTGCAGATATCAGCAAAGCCCTCAACCGTTAAGTCGCCTATGTTCTCTTTTGACAGCAACTCATGGATTACAGGAGCCCTTTCGTGGCAGTTATGGTCTTCGTCGGATGGTGGTTCTCGTAGTCGTGACCACCACTTCAAGCCAGCCTCTAAGGCTTTCGCTGGATCTGCCTTGTTTTTGGCATGGAAGTCTTCGTAAGGATGCTTTGCACCATCCTTCACTTCGTTGTAATAGTAGGCATGTAAGAATTGATCAGCCTGCCACTCTGCGGGAACACTCTCGTTGAGCCATGCAGGACGATACTCTGGAGCCTGTCTGGCAATGTTTCTGAGATAAGATAGCCCATCGCCCCATTCCCTTATAAAACGGGCTCTGTGGGCATCATAGGCTTTCTCAGGGGTCGTGTGAGTCGCTGGTCCCTCCCAAACATCATGCTTCCTTTTCTTCTTGCTGGCATCGTCAATCGTTCGCAACTGACTTCTTCTCATCTCGTATAGAGCTTCTTGCTCTACGATAACCTCTTCCGTCAGTGGGAATATCTCTTCATACGCAGATAAGTTTTCAAAAAACAACTCTAATTGACCTAACGAGTCATCTGCTGAAAGCTCTTCTTCGCTCAGGAACACACCAAACTCGATGTTTGTAAACCAAGCCCTATCCGTTAGGTTGGCTGAGCCGATGTATGCTCCATAGCCTTTCCACCAAATCACTTTTGAGTGAAGAATATCAGGCACAAGGTTACAGAATATGTTGTTGCCCACGTTTTCGAGCAACTTCCGCAGTAGCATTGGTGCCACTGGAACGGTGTGGTCGTATCGCATCCAGATATCAAGGCGAAGCTTGTTATCAAGACAGTTTTGGAGAAGAGTGGATGCATCACTTCCATAGGCGATAGCTGCCTTCACAAGCTCAACATCGTGATCATTTGATGGCAATACGTCACGAAGGTATGAGCCGTTGACCTTGTTGCCGTAAAACTTCATAGAGCCTCCTTACTCACTTTTCACCCACCCAGAACTCAACTACCGTGCCTGTATCACGGGCTTATCATCGTAATGAATCATATGATCGGGCTCATTGGCTATCCATACTTTAGTGCCCCATGCTACCTGATCAGCCACCTCGGCATAATCATGCCTGTCAGAGAACACTGTGATTAAATTTCTACCAAGCCTACACAACCGTAGTGACTCATCAAGCAGCTTCTTTTTATTTTCATTGACAACACCATCAACTTTATTGAATGCAACCGAGTCAAGATTCTCATTAGATCGATCAAGTAACACTAGGCCAAGCAAACTAGCAACATCAGAGGAATGCAGACCTATATTATTCAAAGCATCTTCATCAATGAAGCACGACGGCTCCATCACATCTGAAAGCCCAAAAAATAAAACTTCATAATCTTTAGGGGACAAGCCAAGCTTATAGCGATTCAGAAACCCAGCAACCATAGAAGCCCTATGGCTTCCCAAAAGGGCAGGACTGAGAAAATCTGACAACAAAATCTTATCAACCTTCATTTCGTCCGCCCCACCATTAACATCCATTAAACATATAAATTAAATAGGAACCTTTATCTTATCTCTTGCCACACACACACCTTCAACTACAGCATAACACTCTACAAAGTGATCGCCAGAAAAAGAAGTGCTCTCACTATGCTTACCATCTGCATTACCTTGCCTTATCTGCCCCCGTATCTGATCTCTGGCTACAGCCCACTTTCCTTTATTTCTTACTTTCCAATAATAGGTAACGGACTTAGGAATTCGGTCAATGTGTTTAACATAGAAATTCAACCCCTTACCGGTAGGTATCTTAAACCCAAAAACTTTCGACAGCTTCTCCTTGAGTAAGCCTTCCGCATTTATCTCACAATCAATGACAAGTCTATGCTTGATGTTAACCGGAAAAAGATCTTCTATAAATTGCTCGGTATCAGTATAAGAAGCTGAACGATCCGATTTTTTAACATCTTCCGTTAGACTACTTTCAAGAGGGAAGGACCTACCAAAAACAGCTCGCCACTTTTTATCAGGGTTGTCATCATCAAGAGCTTCCTCACACCGCCTCAAAGCTTTTTTGGCTTTCGGATGAAAGTTTGATTTTTTATATACGTGAGAACCACTTCCCGGTGCTCTCCAGTATTCTTTATCTTGGTCTTGCTCGACTAAGAAACCGAAAAAATCACGAACCATGTGTTTGTAAGAGCTATAAGAGAAAGAATCATAATCACTTGTAGAGCGAATGAAATGATACCCTAAGGTATCTACTAGTATGCCACTCATTGGCACACCATGCTCGTTTTTCCATGCACGAAGCATCTTACACAACACCCTCAAATTTTTGTTCTTTGAATCATTCACCTCTTTCATTTTCATCTGCTCTGCAACAGGGTCACACTCTCTCCACCTCCCCCCATCTCTTGTGTCTGGATACTTATAACTCCCGTTGGTATATCGGAATGCTGGGACCAACTCAATAACATGACCTTTAGTAAACTTTACTGCAACAATTTGCCCATCGACCTTTATATCTGAGTTTCTATATGTGTCTTTTAAAGCATTGCATACTTTTGAGAGAAGCTTGTATTGTTTATTTCCAGAATACCCTTGCACTTCATCATAAAGTGACCAAGGCAACTCGAATATCATATCCAGATCACTTACACCATTGATTGCTGTGTAACGTCCATAAGATCCGACTTGACGACAATGTGTGAAATCTGAATCTGAATCCCAGAACCTCTTATTAAGCGACTTTGTTATTCTCTTATAGCTTGTCGAAATGCTATCAGAATTTTGACGGCTAAATTTTCACGAAACTGAGAAAACAACTTACTACTCATCAAAAAACTCCAAACAGGATAGATAAGAGGCTCATTAAGATAAGCACACAAGCCACGTAAGCAGAAAGAGGTATTTTATCTCTCCAGAAAGAAAATGACCTGTATTGCTCTATCCAGTTTATCTGCATTTGCCAAAAGAACTTATAGTGAGCATATGCATCACTGATAAAAACCTGCTTACTAATAGCCACCCCTTGGAATTTTCTATCAATATCTTTCAATTCATTGATGTAGCCACTTAATGACCCACTTTCATCATGCTCAACCCTTGCGCAAAGCCCCTTTAAATCATGAAAATATCCAGTCAGCTTCTTGCCTACCGCCTCATAGTCCTCTTTTTGATTGCGATAAGGCTCTATATACAAAGCTGAAATACCAAATATTATTAGAAGTGCAGACGATAGAGAGTTGAGCTCAAACTCAGTAGCTAGAGCTATGATACCGATAGCTATTGAAAGAAATGAAATCCAGCCAGGAGCTTTGCAGATAATATCGTAAGTTGCTAAGTGTTTTTTAGCACCAAACCCAACATCATAACCTTTTTCTGCAATTTGCTTCAGCAAGTCTTCCTTTTTCATTCAGCCCTCTGCGATGTAGCTAATTTAACGTTATATAACATGCTGTCATATCTACATAAAAATTCATATGTGCCGGGTTTCGTGTGATTGACTTGCTATCCGGTTTCCCATGGTGTCGCAGTAGAGTCACCACAGCCAGGGAGTGAGCAACATTGAGCAACCCTTTGGATCAACATGGCGATATCACCTTTCTTAAAATTATCCCCAACCACACACCATACCTTCCCCCAGCAAAAGTAAGCACATTCTACTTTATGAGAGGTAAGCTCAACAGAACTGCCCAAGGATAGGTGTAACTGACTGATATAAGGAGGAGAAATCAGAAAAAACTGAGTTGTACCCTAGGTGGTGGTCAGGACGTCATCGACCAGCGCCACGTGCCGAGGCAGCCCTGACGCGATACCAAACATACTGGACGGGATGCGACGACGGGCGCGCGAACCGAGCTCATGCTGGGGGCGATCACCGCGACGCCGCCAGGCCCGCCTCACCGGCACGCCGAGCCGGCGCCACAGCTCGTCGACCAGCCACTGGCCCTGATCTAAGCCAAAGCGCCTTGCCCTGGCGGGATGACGCGGCACCCCGATCAGAGCGTCAGGCACGTCATTCTCGCCCACGAGTGACGCCTCCAGAAACAGTGCGACCAGCAACTGGGCGCTGCGGAGAAAGTTCACTGAAGGGCGTGGGGGTCGTGGTCATGGGGGCTCCGGGTAAAAGCACAAATATCTAACGAGGCGAGAGGCGCCGAGCTTAACAGAGCCAGGGTGGCGGCGTCCTCGCCAGCGCCCAGGCGTCTACCCGGCGTGCCCCCGCGCGGCGACAGGCCTGCGCCAGCCGCTCAAGGGTGGCCCCGGTGGTCATGACGTCATCGACCAGCGCCACGTGCCGAGGCAGCCCTGACGCGATACCAAACATGCCCGACGCGATGCGACGGCGGGCCCGCGAACCGAGCTCATGCTGGGGGCGATCATCGCGACGCCGCCAGGCCCGCCTCACCGGCACGCCGAGCCGGCGCCCCAGCTCGCAGGCCAGCCACTGGCCCTGATCGAAGCCAAAGCGCCTGGCCCTCGCTGGATGACGCGGCACCCCGATCAGAGCGTCAGGCACGCCATTCTCGCCCACGAGCGATGCCTCGAGAAACAGTGCGACCAGCAACTGGGCGCTGGGCAGATGGGCCTCGGCCTTGAAGCGCTGGACGAGACGTCTGATCTCGTCGCGGTAGATCAGCGGCGTCCGCACCTCATGGAAGCTGAAGGGCTCCACCAGACAGCGACCGCACAGGCGTTCACCCGCCGGACGCCGCCAGCGGTGCTCGGGCAAGGGTTCGCCACAGCCCTCGCAGGGACAACGATTGAGGTCAAGCCCTCGGCGGCAGGGATCACACAGCAGGACGGACACAGGACCCGGCGCAGCAATCACCGCGAGCCCCGATCTTGACCCTGACCCTGGTCCTGGCGCCAGGGTCGCCAGGCAGAACAGGCAGCGATCCGCCATCAGTTTCGCCACGCCATGGTCAACCTTGCCGATTACGCAGGTTGACAGCTTCGCCACACCACTTATCCTTGTCGTCAACCAATCCGATTTTAAAAAGTTGACCATAGCGAGACACCCATGTCTGCCGACTCGACGTCCACAGTTTCCACCCTAGCCGCCGATGCCGCCCCCCGTCACGACTGGACGCTCGATGAGATCGAAGCGCTGTTCGCCCTGCCCTTCAATGATCTGCTGTTCAAGGCCCAGTGCGTCCACCGCCAGCACTTCGATGCCAACGCCGTTCAGGTCTCGACCCTGTTGTCGATCAAGACCGGCGCCTGCCCCGAGGACTGCAAGTACTGTCCTCAGTCTGGCCACTACAACACCGGCCTGGACAAGGAGAAGCTGCTCGAGATCGAAAAGGTGGTGGAGCAGGCGAAGTCCGCACTCGATGCCGGTGCCAGCCGTTTCTGCATGGGCGCCGCCTGGCGCAGCCCGCGCCAGCGGGATCTCGAGGTGGTCATCGAAATGGTGAAAAGGGTCAAGGCGCTGGGGCTCGAGACCTGCATGACCCTCGGCATGGTCGACGAAGCCCAGGCCCATCAGCTGGCCGATGCCGGCCTCGACTACTACAACCACAATCTGGATACCTCGCCTGAGTACTACGGCGAGATCATTACCACGCGCAGCTACGCCGATCGCCTCGACACCCTGGGCAATGTGCGCCAGGCCGGCATGAAGATCTGCTCCGGCGGCATCCTCGGCATGGGCGAGACCGCCCGTGATCGCGCGGGGCTGCTCAGGCAGCTGGCCAACCTGTCACCGCACCCGGAGTCGGTACCGATCAACATGCTGGTCAAGGTCCCCGGCACGCCCCTGGAGGACGTCGAGGACCTCGACCCCATCGAGTACCTGCGCGCCATCGCGGTGGCCCGCATCATGATGCCGAAGAGCCATGTGCGACTGTCCGCCGGGCGGGAGCAAATGGACGAGTCGACCCAGGCACTGGCCTTCATGGCCGGCGCCAACTCGATCTTCTACGGCGACACCCTGCTGACCACCGGCAACCCACAGGTCGAGCGCGACCGCGCGCTGTTCGACAAACTTGGCCTGCATCCGGAACGTCGCGACACCTGTGCCAGTGACGACGAACGCGAACAGGTCCTGGCCCGGCAGATCGAGCGCCAGGCCAGGGAAGCCAGCAGCGCCCAGTTCTATGACGCTGCGGTCTAGCCCCATGTGCGCCCGCTGCCAGCCCTGCGCTAGTGCGGCGCATCACTGCCAGGAGCCCACCCCATGAGCGCAGACTGGCATTCCCACCTGCGCCAGAGTGCCCAGGCACGCCACGAGGCGCATCGCTGGCGCCAGCGCCGTGTCCATCGGCAGGACGCGCAGCGACTCGACATGGCCGGCAATGACTATCTCGGTCTGGCCGCTGACCCGCGCCTGGCCGAGGCCGCCGCCGATGGTGCGCGGCGCTTCGGCGCCGGGGCCCGTGCCTCACATCTGGTCACCGGACACAGCACGGTGCACGAGGCACTCGAAGAAGCCCTGGCACGCCTCACCGGACGCCCCCGGGCGCTGCTGTTCTCCACCGGCTACATGGCCAACCTGGGGGTGATACAGGCGCTCTGTGACAGCGGCGTGCATCTTCTGCAGGACCGGCTGAATCACGCCTCCCTGATCGACGGTGCCCGGCTGTCCGGCGCCCGCTCACGGCGTTATCACCACAACGACCTTGATGACCTGGCGCGCCTGCTGGATCGGGTCCCGGACGCCAGCCGCCGCCTGGTCATCAGCGACGGTGTCTTCAGCATGGACGGGGACTGCGCCGACATCGACGGCCTGGCCGAGCTCAGCCGGCGCCACGCCGCCTGGCTGATGATCGACGATGCTCACGGCATCGGCGTGCTGGGCGAAAACGGCGACGGTAGCGTCGGTCGACGGCTGGGCTGCGAGCGGGTCCCCGTGCTGGTCGGCACCCTGGGCAAGGCGCTCGGCACCGCCGGTGCCTTCGTCGCCGGCGATGACGCCCTGATCGAGCATCTGATCCAGTTCGCCCGCCCTTACATCTACACCACCGCCCTGCCCCCGCCGGTGGCGGCAGCGACGCTTCAGTCTCTCGAGATACTGGCCAGCGAACCCGAGCGTCGCCGCCATCTCGATGGGCTGATCGCGCGATTCCGGCGCGAGGCCGCCAGCCTGAAGCTGCCGCTGATGGCTTCGGCCACCCCCATCCAGCCGATCCTGCTCGGTGATGAGCAGCGCACCCTGGGCTGGGCCAGCACGCTTGACGACGCCGGCATCCAGGTGGGCGCCATTCGCCCGCCGACGGTCCCCGCCGGCGCCTCAAGGCTGCGTGTCACCCTGAGCGCCGCCCATGACGACCACGACGTCGACCGTCTGCTCGAGGCGCTCTTGACCTGCCAGAAGCAGGAATCGGCCACCTGCGCAGGAGCATCCCGATGATCCGGCTGGTCCTGCTGTCCGGTTGGGCCATCGACGCCAGAATCTGGTCACCGCTGGCGAGCCATTGGGGGACCTCGGTGACGGTGGAGGCCATCGACTGGCCCGGCATGGGCGGCAGGCCCGGGCTTGCAGACGCAGGTGCCTCGGACGCAGATGCCTCAAACGCAGACACGGGGCTTTTCCGGCAGCAGGCACACCCGCCGTCTGGCCTTCAGACGCTGGCGAAGGCCATGGGGCCTTCCCTGTCGTCCCGCGACGGCGAGCCGGTCATCTGGGTGGGCTGGTCGCTCGGTGCGTTGCAGGCCGCCGCGCTGACCCGGCACCTGCCCGCCCCCGATGGCCTGGTGCTGCTCGGCATGGGCCCGACCTTCTGTCACCCGAACGGGGTGACAACGACCGCGCTGGCTGATTTTCGCGCCGCCTTCCGCCGCGACCCGACCAGGGCCCGAGAGCATTTCCTGCGCTGGCAGCTGTCCGGCGAGCCCTCGCCCCGTGACGCCCTGCGCCGGCTGCGCAGCCTGCTGACGCCTGACATCGGCGCCGATCACGCCACCCTGGAGCAGGGCCTCGCCACCCTGGCAAGCGCCGATATCGGTGACCTGCTTGGCGGCGTGCCAGGCCATGTCTCAGGCCAAGCGCCGGATAATGCAACTCCCGTCCCCGCCACGTCCCTGTGCGGTGCCACGGACCCCCTGCTGGCGCCTGCCGTACGCGCGGCCATGGACGAGCGTATCGAAGGCGCCGGGCACTGCCCGATGCTGAGCCAGCCGGCCCGTCTGGCCGAGGCGATTCAGCGCCACGCCTTGCGCATGCTAGATAAAGGAAAGGCACCCACCAGCCGCCGCGGGCCTCACTATGGTGACCGCGAAGACGATGATGCAGACCGCGACGCAACCGATGCCGACCGCGAAGTCCAGGGGTTTGACGAGGTGACGCCATGAACGCTCCGCTAGTGCAGCGCCAGCTCGAGCCCGCGCGCTCCAGCGACACGGCCACGGCCGCGCCGGACCAGAGGGGCGTCTCCGCAGCGCCCGATGCCACACCCGGTGACTGGCAGCGACGGGTCGCCCGGGCGTTCTCGCGGGCGGCCCCGCGCTACCGAGAACTGGCGCGCGCCCAGATGGCCATGGCCGAGACGCTGTGGCCCCACCTGCCAGATCACGCCGAGCGGATCCTCGATCTGGGTTGCGGGCCCGGCGACCTGACCCGAGGACTAGCCGAGCGCTATCCCGACGCCAGCGTGCTGGGGCTGGATCTGTCCGCGGCGATGCTGGCACAGGCTCGCCAGACACTGGTTCAACAGACACCGGCCCGACCAGCCCAGGACGACCGAGGCACCGAGCCACGTCGACAAGAGGCATCACCTCATCCGCGCGCCACGGCGTGCGCCTGGGTCTGCGCCGACGCCCAGGCGCTGCCGCTGGCCGATGCCAGTCTCGACCTGGCGATATCCAATCTGGCCATCCAGTGGTGTCCCGACCTGGAGCAGGTGCTGGCGGAACTCCATCGCGTCCTGGCGCCTGGGGGACGGGCGGTACTCAACACCCTGCTGCCCGGCACCCTGGCAGAGATCGGCCAGGTCTGGCGTCAACCGGGCAAGGCCAGTGGAGTGCTGGACTTCGCAAGCCTCGACGACCACCGGCGTGCAGTGCGTTCCCGCCGCTGGGCCGCCACCGCCTTCGAGCAACGTGCCGAGCGCTTCTACTACCCGGATCTGGACGCCGTGATGGCCTCGGTCAAGGGCGTCGGCGCCCAGGTCGCCCGCCCCGGCGCCCGTCTGAGCCGTCAGGATATAAGACAGGCGCGGGCCCGCTATGAACACCTTCGCAGACCCGAAGGACTGCCGGTGACCTACCAGCGGCTGACGTTGATTCTCGATCGCTGACGCCTGACCACCGCGCCCCTGAGCGAGATGCCCCATCGTCGTTTCACCGCCACCAAACTTGCAGCACAGGATCCCGCACTCGCCATGCCAAGCTACTTTGTGACCGGCACCGACACCGACGCTGGCAAGACCCTGGCAAGCTCCGGCCTGCTGGCCCTGGCACGCCGCCAGGGCCAGACCACCCTCGGCCTCAAACCGATCGCCTCGGGGTGTGAGTCCACCGCCGAGGGCCTGCGCAATATCGACGCCCTGACCCTGCAGGCCCAGAGCGTGCCGTCTGTACCCTATGACGACATCAATCCCTTCGCCTTCGCGCCCCCCATCGCGCCACACCTGGCGGCTCGCTATGCCGGCGCGGACCTGTCCCTCGACCGGCTCTGCCACACGCTGGGGGGAAGCCTTGAGCTCCCCCGTGATCTGATCCTGGTCGAGGGAGCCGGCGGTTATCGGGTCCCGCTCAACGACCAGGAGGACCTGGCGGGGCTCGCCACACGCCTTCAGCTTCCGGTGATCCTGGTGGTGGGACTGAAACTCGGCTGCCTGAACCATGCCCTGCTGACCGCCGAAGCCCTCAAGGCAGATGGCGTCACTTGCGCCGGCTGGATCGGCAACCTTGTCGATCCCGGCTTCGCCGAAGATGAAACCCTCTACCGGGACAACCTCGATCACCTGAAAGCCAGGCTGCCGGGGCCCTGCCTCGGCATCATTCCACGCCTAGATGGCAGCGACCATCGGGCACTGGCCGATCAAGCCGCCGATCATCTTTCGCTGCCATAGCTCGAACTCCCGCCTCACCAGCATCACCCCCGCTCCCGCGCCGCCCGCAGCGTCCGGGTGGATAGCGGGGCCCTGACTCGATCGAAGCGAGCGCACCTCACGGAAGTGTTTGACTTGCCAGGCCGGCAACGTAAAATATGCCCCGCCTACCCCGCGTGCGGATGTGGTGGAATTGGTAGACACGCTAGATTTAGGTTCTAGTGCCTTAGCGCGTGGGAGTTCGAGTCTCCCCATCCGCACCATCTTTTCGGACCCGTCGAGCGAGCACACTTCATTCGACCGCAGGTCCAGCATTCTTCTTGACCTTTCTCCTGTCGGCTCGGCCCCTGGCCCTTGCTTCGACGCGCCCTAGCCTCGACACGCCCTAGCTTCGACACGCCCTAGCCTCGACGCGCCCTAGCCTCGACGCGCCCTAGCCTCGACGCGCCCTAGCTTCGACACGCCTAGCTCCCCGTTGACGCCGCCTAAGCATCCGTTGGCTTTGTCAGGGCTCGATCCTGCTATCGTTACATGCATGTTCCATGATTGAAATCGACCTCGCACGTTGCGCAGGTCCGCGAAAAAAGGTCATTGCATGCTGAACTACTTTGCCCTCGGCATCCTGTGCTTCGTGGTGTTGACCCTGTTCTACGGTGTCATCGTCATCCACGACATCCCCTACGGTATCGCCAAGAAGCGCGACCATCCGCACCAGGACGCGATCCACGTCGCCGGCTGGGTCAGCCTGTTCACCCTGCATGTGCTGTGGCCCTTCCTGTGGATCTGGGCCACCCTCTATCGGCCCGATCGCGGCTGGGGCTTCAAGCAGATCGAGGAAGAACAGGCGCGAGAGCGCAGCGAGATTGACGAGTTACGCCTCGAACTCGACCACCTGCGCCAGCGGCTCGACGCCCAGGAGGCCTCAGCGCCGTCGCTACAGGCCGAGCAACCGGCTCGCGCCCAATCTACGTCCGGCAATACCCAGGGAGGTCAGGACTGATGGATCTGCTTATCGTGCTGACCTATGCGGCGCTGTGTATCGCCGTGTTCAAGATCTTCCGCATCCCGCTCAACAAGTGGACGGTCCCCACTGCGGTACTCGGCGGCATCATCGTGGTCGCGACCCTGGTGCTGCTGATGAACTACAACCATCCCTTTACCCGCCAGGTTCGCCAGGCCTACGCGGTGACGCCGCTGGTATCCGAGGTCCGGGCCCGGGTCAGCTCCGTCGAGGTCGACCCCAACACCCTGGTCGAGGCCGGTACCCCGCTGTTCATCCTGGACGCCACCCAGTTCGAGTCCCGGGTAGAGCGGCTGACGGCGGAGCTCGAAGACGCCCTGCGCAATTCCGACAGTCGCAGCGCCGGCGTTGCCGAGGCCGAGGCCAACCTGGTGGCGGCCCAGGCCGACAGAGATCAGGCCAGTCGGACCCTGGCACGTTATCAGGCCGCCTCCTCGGCCTTCAGCCGTCAGCAGATCGACGAAGCCTCCCAGAACGCCCAGACCGCGGCTGCACGTGTCGCCCAGGCCGAGGCCGCCCTCGAGCGGGCCCGCGCCGAACAGCGCCCCGACGGCGATGACGAGGACCCGCTGGTCGTCGCCAAGCGCGCCCAACTGGCCGAGGCACAATATGATCTGCAAAACACGGTCATCCGCGCACCCACGGACGGCTTTCTGACACAGCTCGCGGTGCGCCCGGGAATGATGGCGGTACCGTTGCCGCTGAAGCCACTGGGGGTCTTCGTGCATGACGAACCCGGCCGCTTTACCGGCGCCTTCCGCCAGCAGGCGCTCAACCGCATCCAGCCAGGCGACGAGGCCGAACTGACCTTCACCGCCCTGCCGGGCCAGGTGTTCGCCGCCGAAGTCATCGAGGTGCTGCCGGCCATCGCCGAGTCCCAGGTCGCCGCCGGTGATCGACTGCTGGGCGCCGACGCCTTCGCCAGGACCGACGCCCCGGCGCTGGTGACCCTGAAGCTCGCCCCGGGCCAGGATATGCCGGACATGCCGCTGGGCATCGGCGCCCAGGCAGCGGTCTACACCGAGCACTTCCACCACGTCGCCATCATGCGCAAGGTGCTGTTGCGCATGCTCGGCTGGCAGCACTATGTCTACATCGACCACTGAGTCGACAGGCGTTTCGCCGACGCTGACCCGCTGCTAGGCTGGCCCCAGTCAGGTTCGCCCAGCGTGGCGAACCAGGGAGCGACAGACAGCACCCAGTCTTTCCTGGTGTACCCGACGAAAGGCACACCAGGTGGCTGGGCGGGGGGCAAGGATGCACAGCAGGAAGGAATCAACGCGCACCAATACCTGGGTGGCACTGGTGATCGTCATTGCCAGCGCCGCTCTGAGCTATTGGCTGCTGGACAGTCGCGACGACGTCAACGGAGGTGCAGCGGTATCGCTGTTCTCGTTGGGTCTCGTCAGCGCGCTGGTGGTCGGCTATTCCCGTTCGGTCAGTCAGATCAACGCCCTCGGCGCCCAGGTCAAGTTCAACCGCCTGAGCCAGGAAGCCGACGCCACGCGCAAATCGCTGGAGCGCGACCGCCTTCATCTCTACCGCATGCTGATACCGCTGACGCTGAAGCACCCCGAAGGCGAACACGCCATCCACGGCGTCGATCCCCGTGTACCGGCACTGCTGGAACTTGACGACAAGGTCGCTACCGAAGGCCTTCAGGCCGACCTGTCACAGGAACTCGCCCGCGCCCTCCATCGTCTGCTGCATAGCCAGTACCACCGCATCGTGGAAATGCTGCCGCAGGACGCCTCCCTGCCTGCCTCGCAACGGACATCATCGGGCCACGACTTTACTCCCGCCCAGCTTGGCGAACTGCTGGATCGGGCCGAAGCCTATCTCGAGCGCCATGGCGAGGCGTCGACGTCCAATGACGGCAGACAGCGGCTTCACAACAATGTTCGCGTCAGCCGCCGCCTGCTGGCCAGTTACCATCGACTCGATGACGTCACCCCAAAGGCCCCGTCTGACGCCGTTGCCTGAGGTCCGCAGACAGCCTCTCGTCTCTCGCCACCCGGTCCCCGCCCGAGAGGATGACCGATCAGGCTGTGCCGGTTCGCTCCATCCTGTTCGCCGACGTCGGCCCTCAAACTCGGCGTCCCTGGCCCTCGTCTACGCTGAGATGGCGGTACATCACCGCAGTGTCACATCCATCTTGGCGATCGGCGGGAGGCCCCATGGCAGAGTCACTTACACAACAACAGGACGTTGACAGCGACAGCGGCGGCCGCTCGCCTCGGCTGATCTGGTCGTTGCGGGCCTTCGGGCTGGCCGGTGCGGCCATGGTCTGGGTGGCCCTTGGGGGTGCCGAGTCGATGTCGCCAGATGCCCGCTGGGTGGCCGCCATCGGCACCCTGATGGCGATCTGGTGGATGACCGAGGCGATCCCGCTGTCGGTCACCTCGCTGCTGCCCATCGTGTTGATTCCCATGCTGACCGAACGCTCGGTGTCCGAGGCCACCGCACCCTACGCCAGCTCCATCGTGTTTCTGTTTCTCGGTGGCTTTCTGATCGCCATCGCCATGGAAAAGTGGCAACTGCACCGGCGTATCGCCCTGACCACCCTGCATCGCGTCGGGGTCGAACCTCGTCGTATCGTGCTCGGCATGATGCTGGCCACCGGTTTTCTGTCCATGTGGGTGTCCAACACCGCCACCACCCTGATGATGCTGCCGATTGCGCTGTCGGTGCTGACCCTGGTGGTGGAACGCTCGAGCTCACAGGACAGCGACGCGGTCGGAGAAGACCTGCACAAGGGCGGCCGCGTCTCGGACATCATCAAGGATGACAACATCCGCAGCTTCGGTGTCTGCCTGGTACTGGCCATCGCCTGGTCGGCGTCCATGGGCGGGCTCGGCACCCTGCTGGGCTCTCCCCCCAACGCCATCGTCGCCGGCTATGCCGCCGACGAACTGGGCCGGGACATCGGGTTCCTGCAGTGGATGATGGTCGGTCTGCCCCTGGCGCTGACCTTTATCCTGATCGGCTGGGTACTCATGACCCGGGTGCTCTATCGCTTCAAGCTCGATGAGATTCCCGGCGGCAAGGCGATGATCGAAGACCAGCTCGATCACCTGGGACCGCTCGGCCAGGGCGAACGCATGGTGATGTTCGTGTTCGCCGGTGCGGCCTTTCTGTGGGTGGTACCGGGGCTGATCGCCAGCCTGCCGCTGATCGGTGACTGGTTTTCGTTCCTTGACGCCTTGAATGACACCGCCATCGCCATCGGCGCCGGTATCGTGCTGTTTTTCCTGCCGGGCAACGCCAAGGGCGACATGGTGCTGGACTGGCAGGACGCCGAGGATGGCCTGCCCTGGGGCGTACTGCTGCTGTTCGGCGGCGGTCTGTCGCTGGCCAGCGCGGTGGCAGCGTCAGGGCTCGACGGCTGGTTCGGCGAACAGGTCAGCGCGCTGGGAGCGCTGCCGATGGTGGCGCTGGTGGTGGCGGTGACGACGATCGTGCTGTTTCTTACCGAGATCACCTCCAACACTGCCACCGCCGCGACCTTCATCCCGGTGCTGGGCGGGGTCGCCGTCGGCATTGGCGCCGACGCCATGACGCTGCTGATACCTGCCGCCTTCGCCGCGACCTGCGCCTTCATGCTGCCGGTGGGCACGCCGCCCAACGCCATCGTGTTCGGCTCCGGCGCCGTCACCATCTCGCAGATGGCCCGTGGCGGGATCGTGCTCAACGTGATCGGCGTCGCCCTGATCACCCTGTTCTGCTACGTACTCGGGGGGCTGGCTCTGGGTCTGCGTTTCTAGGCCGGTCCGAAAGGGCTCGGATCGAAGGGCGGGATAAACCAGGAGCCTCACCTGCCGGTGGGGCTCTCTCCCTGTTGTCGGCGCTGTCGAAGACAGGCCTCGGCCTGCTCAAGCACTTCCCAGGCCAAGCGACGAAGGCCGACCTCCCCCTCGGTCATGGCCTCGAGCAGGGCTCGCTTTTCCTTCAGGTAGAGGCGTGCAAATCCCGGGTCATGCTCGACGATAGAGCCGGTGTTGTGGATCAGATCGGCGTACTTGATGGTCTGGGCGCGGGCCCCGGCCTGTGCCAGACGCTCCAGCGCCAAGCGCTTGCGCACGGCGCGATTGCCCACCTCAGGCCCTTCGAGATCGCTTAGCGCCAACACCAGCGCGGTCACCTCTTCCCCGAAGTTGTCGCCCAGTGTCTGGGCCGTCACCTGGGTGTCCTCCAGTACATCGTGCAACCAGGCGGCGGCAACCATGGCGGGTTCGCCGGGACAGTGGCGGCTGACCAGCGCTGCCACAGCGGCGGGATGCTCGATGTAGGGGGTGTCCAGGTACTTGCGCCGCTGACCGATGGCGCCGTGAGCCGCCGTGGCGAAGAGCCGCGCCGCCTCCACGGTGTCGATGCCCGAGATCTCGCTTGCGTCGCTGGAGGGTGTGTCCACGCTGTCGCTCCCGTGTCGTGTCTTTATCGTGCGCCCCGGTCGGGCCCATTGCCGGTCCAGCACCTTTTGCTGATTGAGGCCTCGGCCGCCGCGGCTTAGGCTGACAGACCCGACCTCAAGACGCCATCAGGCGCTCCCCTGGCCGACCAGGAACCGCCATCAAAGGAACTGCCATGAAACGCGAAACCCTCGCCCTGCACCACGGCTACGCCCCTGACGACCAGCACTCTGTCGCGGTCCCGATCCACCAGACCACATCGTTTTCCTTCGATGATGCCCAGCATGCCGCCGACCTGTTCGATCTCAAGGTCGAGGGCAACATCTATTCGCGCATCATGAACCCCACCTGCGCGGTGCTGGAAAATCGCGTGGCCGCCCTGGAAGGTGGTATCGCCGGCCTGGCGGTGGCCTCCGGCATGGCCGCCATTACCTATACCATCCAGACGCTTGCCGAAAGCGGCGACAATATCGTCTCGATCAGCGAACTCTACGGCGGTACCTACAACCTCTTTGCCCACACCCTGCCGCGCCAGGGCATCGAGGTCCGCTTCGCCGACAAGGACGACCTCGCCGGCATCGCCGATCGCATCGATGAGCGTACCAAGGCGGTGTTCTGCGAAAGTATCGGCAACCCTTCGGGCAGTGTGGTGGACATCGCCGCACTCGCCCAGGTGGCCCACGACAACGGTGTTCCGCTGATCGTCGACAACACCGTGGCCACGCCCTTCCTGTGGCGACCGATCGAACACGGCGCCGATATCGTGGTGCACTCCGCCACCAAGTATATCGGTGGCCACGGCACCACCGTGGGCGGCGTGATCGTCGATTCCGGTCGCTTCCCCTGGGCCAGCCATGCCGAACGCTTTGCGCTGCTCAACGAGCCCGACCCCTCCTATCACGGCATCAGCTATACCCGAGACATCGGCGACGCGGCCTTTATCGCCCGCGCCCGGGTCGTGCCACTGCGCAACATGGGGGCGGCCCTCAGCGCCCAGGCCGCCTGGAATCTGCTGCAGGGTCTCGAGACACTGGCGCTGCGTATCGAGCGCATCTGTGCCAACACCCAGACCATCGCCGAGTACCTCGAGGGCCACGAGGCGGTGTCCTGGGTCAAGTACGCTGGCCTTTCACATCACAAGGACCACGAGCTGGCCAAGCGCTACATGAACGGCCAGGCCTCCGGCATCTTGAGCTTCGGCATCAAGGGCGGACGAGACGCCGGGGTGCGCTTCTACGACGCGCTCGGGCTGATCCTGCGGTTGGTCAATATCGGTGACGCCAAGACCTGCTCGGCGATTCCGGCGGTGACCACCCATCGCCAGCTCAATGACGAGGAACTGGCCGCCGCCGGGGTCACCGCGGACATGGTGCGCCTGTCTGTCGGCATCGAGCATGTCGACGACCTGATGGCAGACCTGGACCAGGCGCTCAAGGCGTCTCAGGGCTAGCCCGAACCCGGCACAGGTAGCCCCACCGGGGTCGGCGACGGTGGCAGCCAATCGCCCTTGATCAGGGCTTCGGCCGGGCGGTAGAAGCGTAAGGTATACGTCCATCCCGGGGCGATCGCCAGATGGTTGGGTGCCTGGGGGTCGCCGCCAAAGTGGAGGGTTACCGAACCATCCTCGTTGGCGTCGGCCTCGACACTGGTCAGGGAGTGCGCCCCGTCGGCGCCCTCGATCAGACGCCCTCTGGCATCGTAGACGGTCACCGACCAGAACCCGGTGACCGGCACGTCCACCGGCAGAATCAGCACCTGAGGCGTCTCGCCATCATTGTGAAGCGGGCTGACGGTGACGTAGTAGGCGTCCTCGATGGGCTGCCCCAGCCAACCCGCGGCCGTCCCCCACAGATGCCGCACCGGGTCGACGCTGTCTTCGGCGCCAAACATGCCGTGGCTGCCGGAAATAAAGGGCGACAGACCAAGCACCGCCTCTCTTACCTCGCCCAGCCGCTCCATATCCCACTCGGGCAATGACAGCTCTCCCGCGTCATCCTGGGACCACTCGATGGCATCCTGCAGCGCGTTGGCTTCGGCGATGTCCGCGCTCGAGTCGGCGTCCACCTGGGTACGGAACATGACCAGGGCATAGCGCGAACCGACGCTCTCTTCATCCAGCACGATCTCGCGTCCGCCGTAGGCCATCATCGGGGTGTAGTGGTCCTGGTTGACCACCTGCATGGACTGCAGTCGGGTGGCGCTGGCCGGGGCGGTGAAGGTTACCGGTGAGGCCAGATCGAAGACGCCGACGCTGTGCAGGATATCCCGATTGACCCGAACCACCTCGGCGTCCACCGGCAACGGCGCGCGGTCATGGCGCAGGCTGCCAAAATAGCCATCATCGGCATAGTTCTGGAAGTGGGTGTCGGTCTGCGCCCGCACATAGGTATCCAGATTGACCGCACCGTCCGAGCTGGACGGCTCGGTCGCCTCTGCGGTCGCTGCCACTGCGTTCGAGACCAGGCCGCTTGCCATTGCCAGCAGCAGCCAGGAAAACCGCTTCATTGTCATCCCCGCACCCCGATTGTCGGTCGCGAGCCCTGGCGGCCAGAGCCCTGCCTATGGCTCAGCATAGCGTCTTCGCGGCACGAAGGACTCAACGGCATGAAAACGGCGGCCCCGAGGGCCGCCGAAGGTCTCACTGCTCAGTAAGCAGTGAATTGACGTTTCCAGAGACTGTCAGCTACCGGCGATGGTCATCTCATCGATCAACCAGCTACCGCTGTGGATGCTGCCACGGGTATCGATATCATCCCCCAGTCCCACCAGACCCTGGAACATGCCTGCCAGGTTGCCGGCGATGGTGAACTCCTCGACGGGATGCTGAATCTGGCCGTTCTCGACCCAGAAACCGGCCGCACCGCGGGAATAGTCACCGGTGACGCCGTTGACGCCCTGCCCCATCAGCTCCGTGACCAGTACGCCCCGATCCATCTTCGAGAGCAGCGCCTCGCGGCTTTCCAGCGGTGCTTCGAGGCGCAGGTTGCGTGCCCCGCCGGCGTTGGCGGTGGTCTGCATGCCGAGCCGACGCGCGCTGTAGGCCGACAGCATGTAGCTGGCCAGACGCCCCTGCTCGATAAAGCGATTGTTGCGGGTCTGGACGCCGTCGCCGTCGAACGGACTGCTGGCCATGCCACCCACCAGCATCGGCTGCTCGGCGAGGCTGAACCACTCGGGAAACAGGGTCTCACCCAGGCGGCCACACAGGAAGGAGGCGTCGCGGTAGATAGCGCCGCCGGCCAGGGCCGACATCAGGTGGCCGATCAGGCCGCTTGCCAGGGTCGGGTCGAACATTACCGGGAAGCGCCCGGTCTGGGGGCGCTGCCCCCCGAGGCGCCGTAGCGTACGCTCGGCGGCGCTGCGGCCGACCTCCGCCGGGTCACGCAGCGCCCGTGGATCCCGGGCGCTGGTGTAGTCGTAGTCCCGCTGCATGCCGGATGCGTCCTCGGCGATCAGCAGGCAGGAAAGCGAGTGACGGCTGCCGCGCTGGCTGCCGAGAAAACCATGGCTGTTGGCGTAGACGCGAACGCCCTCGCCGCTCGACAGGCTGGCGCCGTCGGAGCTGCGGATACCCGGCTCGGCCAGGCCCGCCGCCTCGCAGGCAAGCGCCAGCTCTATCGCCTTGTCGGTGTCCAGCGCCCAGGGGTGATGGACGTCGAGATCCGGCAACTCGGTCGCCATCAGCTCGGCGTCGGCAAGCCCGGAGGCAGGATCCTCGCCAGTGTAGCGGGCGATGGCGATGGCCTTCTCGACCACGCTCTTGATCGAGGCGTCGCTGGCGTCGGTGGACGAGGCGCTGCCCTTGCGCTTGCCCAGGTAGACGGTGACGGCGATGCCCTGATCGCGGGACAGCTCCACCGACTCCACATCGCCCTCGCGCACGCTTACACCGGTGCCCTGATCGACGCTGGCGCCGACCTCGCAGGCATCCGCACCCAGTCGCCGAGCAAGCTCGAGCGCGGTCTCGGCACGACTTTCCAGCACCGCCTGCTGGGCTCTGGCATCAAACGCCTGTGTCATCTTGTACTCCTTGTCCGACCATAGGGGTCGGCTGAGACTGTCATCCTGCGGCGCCTCGGGCGCCACAGGCTGGTATACTTTCGCGGACGTCGCGCCCGGCGCGACCACCGCCTTTTCGATTTTCCCCGATGCCTTCACCAGGGACCCGGTATGACCCAGGATGACCTTTCCCCCGACGACCGCCCCAGCAAGTCCCAGCTCAAGCGGGAGATGCACGAGCTGCAGGCGCTGGGCGAGCGCTTCATCGCGATGAAGCCCGAGGAGCGCGCCCGCTTCCCGCTGTCGGACGATCTGCTTCGCGCCATCGACGAGACCGACCGCATTCGTGCCCGCGAGGCCAGACGCCGCCATATGCAGTACGTCGGCAAGCTGATGCGCAAGGAAGACCTGGAGGCCATCCAGGCGGTCTTCGACGACATCGAGAAGGCTCAGGTCCAGCGCGACCATGCCTTCCTGCGCCTGGAAAAGTGGCGTGATCGCCTGATCGAAGAAGGTGATGACGCCGTCGAACCCTTCCTCGAAGACTATCCCCAGGCCGATCGCCAGGCGCTGCGTCAGCTGATCCGCAACGCCCGCAAGGAGCGCGAGCAGAACAAGCCCCCCACCAACGCCAAGCGGCTTTACAAGCTATTGCGTGATACCGCAGGGATCTAACCGCTGGGCTCTAACCGCCGGGCTCGAGGGCCAGTCTGACGAGTGACTGCGCTCGTCGACTTTTCGGACAGCGCCTAGGTCCTGCATGCTCCGCTTTGGCGCCGACACCTCCGTCGGCGCCGCCTTGTCGCTCAGCCAGCTTGCCTCGGCTGTATCAGGATTGGGTGCCACCCACGGTCAACTCGTCGAGCTTGAGGGTCGGCTGACCGACGCCCACCGGCACCCCCTGTCCTTCCTTGCCGCACACCCCGATACCGGTATCCAGTTCCATGTCGTGGCCGATCATCGAGACCTGGCCCATGGCTTCGGGGCCGTTGCCGATCAGCGTCGCCCCCTTGACCGGCGCGGTGATCCGACCGTCCTCGATCAGGTAGGCTTCGCTGGCCGAGAACACGAACTTGCCCGAGGTGATGTCCACCTGACCGCCGCCGAAGCTGACCGCGTAAAGCCCGCGCGAGACGCTCTTGATGATGTCCTGGGGGTCGTCCATGCCGGCGCGCATGTAGGTATTGGTCATGCGCGGCATCGGCATATGGGCGAAGGATTCGCGACGGGCGTTACCGGTGGGCGCCATGCCCATCAGGCGGGCGTTCAGCTTGTCCTGCATGTAGCCGGTAAGGATGCCGTCCTCGATCAGGGTGGTGCATTGGCTGGGGGTGCCCTCGTCGTCCACCGACATCGAACCACGGCGATCCATCAGGGTGCCGTCGTCGACCACGGTAACGCCGGGCGACGCCACTCGCTCGCCGATACGGCCGGCGAAGGCCGAGCTGCCCTTGCGATTGAAGTCACCCTCGAGGCCATGGCCCACCGCCTCGTGCAGCAGGATGCCGGGCCAGCCGGCCCCCAGTACCACCGGCATCTGTCCGGCGGGGGCATCGGTCGCCTCCAGGTTGACCAGCGCCTGACGCACCGCTTCCCTGGCGTAGGTCTCGGCGACGCCTTCGTCGCGCAGCCTCGCCATGGGGTAGCGGCCGCCACCACCGGCGCTGCCGCGTTCACGCCGGCCGTTCTTGACCGCGATGACACTGACATTGAGCCTCACCAGCGGGCGCACGTCGGCGGCGACGGTGCCGTCACTGGCGCTGACCAGCACCACTTCGTAGACGCCGGACAGCGAGGCGCTGACCTGGGACACGCTGGGGTCGGCGGCGCGGGCCACCCGGTCGGCCAGCTTGAGCATGGCGACCTTGTCTTCGGCCGACAGCCCTGACAGCGGGTCGATGCCCGCGTAGCGCGGCTCGGCACTGACCTGGATGCGTGGCGCCTGAGTCAGGGTGGCGCCGCTGCGCACGATGCCCGAAGCGGTGCGGCCCGTCTCGGCCAGGGCATCGGCGTTGATCTGGTTGGAGTAGGCGAAGCCGGTCTTCTCGCCGGCCATGGCGCGCACCCCGACGCCACCGTCGATGTTGTAGCTGGCTTCCTTGACCTCGCCGTCCTCCAGCACCCAGCCCTCTTGCCAGGTCCGCTGAAAGTACAGATCGGCGTAGTCGATGCCAGGGCCCAGAGCGTGCCGAAGACCCGTGTCGAGACCGCCGAGATCGAGGCCTCCCGGGGTCAACAGGGTGGCCACGGCCTCATCGAAGGATGCAGCTTGAGATGTCATTGAGCACTTTCCAGAGTGATCCGGGGCGAGGTCCAGGGACCCTGCACCAGATAGTGAATTCGCGTCACCCGGTCGATGACGTCGCCGAACAGCTTGTCGGCCACAAACAGGGCACCGCCCACAACGGGCGCCCCTACGGCCACGGCTGCCAGCGGCAGGTTGTTGCTGACAGGCACGGTCACGCCAAGCATCAGGTCGAGCTGACGTCGCGCCAGGTCGGCGGAGCCGTCCAGGGTAAAGTCGGTGGCGGGGCCATCGATACGAATCGGCCCTTCGGTTTCCAACACTCCACCATACAGGGTCGCGGCACCACTGACACGGTCGAAGGCGGTACCCTCACCGGTGACGTCCGAGAAATCCAGACGCAGGCGCCGCAGCAGGTTATCGACGTTGAGCAGTCCCACCACCTTGGCCGAGGGCGAGCTGATATTGGCAAAGGTCCCGTCGACCATATCGACGTTCAGGCTACCGCGTGATCGGGCCAGCGCAAACTGCCAGGGGGCCCCCGGCCAGGCCAGCTGACTGTCCACATCGAGTCTTTCGGCGCGTACCGCCACGTCCTGCCCGAGCGCCGCCAGCGCGGTCCCGGGATCGCCCCCGGTGAGCGCCAGTCGCGAGCGCGTCAGGCTGGCCTGACTACCGGAGGCCTCCCATACCAGCGACCCCTCTGCCGTGACCTCGCCCAGGGTGAGGGATACCGGCTCGACCGACAGCCGATCACTGCTGGAACGCCATGCGCCGTTGAAGGGCCCGACCCGATTGCCCTGGTACACGATATCGTCGATGGTGAGACGCCCGTCGGGCAGCTCGCGCACTCGCTGCGGGAAGGCCGCAGGCGCGCTAGCGACCTCAAGCTCACCGAACAGCGAGCCGGACTCGGCACCCTGAACCGCCGTTTGCCCGCTCTCGGGAATCAAGTTGTCCAGCACCAATCGATCGAGATCGAGCACCAATGGCTGGGTAGTACCCGAGCGGTAGGTCACCTGGCCGTCGACCAGGCTTCCGCCGAGCGCCGCCTGCCACTGCCTGGCGCCTCGGCTGAAGCGGGGACTGGCGTCGATGGTCAGCGTGCCGAGACAACGATCGCCGTCGCTCAGGCAGTCGGTTCGGGCCTCCAGGCGTGACAGTCCCGCCCCGCCGCCGCCACTGGAGCCGCCCTCCGGCATGGCGCCGGCCAGTGGTTTCAGGGCGTCGGCCCAGGCGCCCAGATCGAGTCGCTGCAGATAGGCCAGCACCGACCACCCCGGCTCACCGGGCCAAGCGCCAGGTGCCGCCCGACCGACCCACAGCTGACCCTGGCTGCCGCCGGGCCCGGCGGCGCGCCAACGGGCGCCGACATCGCGCCCGTACTGGCCGCTCAACACCGGAGAATCGCCGAGGCTCAGGTCCAGCTTGAGCGGTACCGTCTGGGTGGCACGCTTGCCCAGCGGTGCCGGTAGTTCGATCGACAGCCCCTCCAGGGTGCTTTCCAGCGACAGACGCTGGGCATCGAGCTCAAGCCGGCCTTGCCAGGGGAAGGAGCCCGACAGCAGTACCCCAGGCTCGAGCCCCGCCCAGTCCAGCAGCGCCGGCGCATCGGCGCGTCCGGACAGCGCCACGCTATCGTTGCGGCCCTGAAGGTCGGCCGCCACGCTACCACCGAGCACCTGGCCCTCAAGACGACCGGACAATCCACCTTCTTCGCCCTGCTGGGACCAGGTCAGGGGGCCGCTGACGTTCTCGAACTCGAGCTCGGTGCCCTGATGCACGACCCTCGACGCCCGGGCGTCGGCCTCGACCTTCAGGTCCAGGGCATCCGGGTCGGCCATCGGCAGCGACAGCGACAACTGGCCAGTCACACTACCCTCGCCGCGCCAGTTACTGGCGGCCTCGGCGCCCTCCACCGGCATCTCTTCAAGAAATGCCAGCAACTGCGTTAGCGACGCCGACAGCGGCCCTTCGACGCTGAGGACCTCGTCGGCCAGTTTGACGCTGGCGCCTTCGGTCTTCACGCCCTGGCTCTCGGCATGGTCGACGCGCGCCTCCAGACTGTCATCCTCGACGGACAGGTGGCCGCTGACGTTGCTAAGCGCCGGCCAGCCTTCGGCGTAGGGCACCCGCCCCTCGACGATATCCAGATCCAGGCTGAGACTGCTGTCGAGCTTCTCGCTGTCGAGGTCGTCCTGCTCACGCAGCGGCACGTGCAGGCGCAGCTGCCCCTGGGGCACCCGCCCGGCCAGACCACTGGCCAGCCAGTCCGCGAGTTCGGCGTCCACATCGTTGCGCAACAGCGGCATCGGCAACCACTCGCTCAAGGCGATATCCCGGGCGTTGACGTCGCGCATGTCCAGCTCAAGACCGAAGCCGCCGCGACGATCGGCGGCGATGGCCAGACCAAAGCCCCCTTCCACCTCGGCGTCGCGCCAGCCGACCTTGAGGTCGCGTCCACTGACGAAGCTGCGCGGCCCGTCGTAGGACCAGATCACCTCGCCGGTTGCGTAGTCGAGCTGCATGGGGGCGGCAAACAGCTCAGGGAAATGCATCGATGCCTGGCCAGCGTCGACGAAGTCCACTCGACCACGGGTGCCGTCGGCTTCCACCCAGACATCCAGCGGGCCGCCGCCGGGCGCACTCTCCCAGGGATCGACCTCGACCCCCAGCGCGCTGACCCGGGCACGCCATTCGTCATCGAGCCTGCCAAAGCCCAGCCCGGTCACCTGACCGCGGGGCTTCAAGGCGTCCACCGCCCGGGCCAGGCCCTCAGGCAGGCGCAGACGCTCGCGCCACTGCGCCAGTGCACCCAGCTCGAAGCCGCTGGCGTTGGCCCACCAGCCGTTTTCGCGGCTTGCCACGTGCCAGTACTGGGGCAAGGCGCCACCTTCCGGCGCGGTTTCGCCGTCGTCGCCGGTCCAGCTCACGTCTTCGGCGTCACCCTCGAACCAGGCCTCCCAGTCATCGACGTCGCGTCTCAGCCACTGACCGCGCAATTCGGCCCCGTTGAGCACGATGCCACCAGGCGAGCCCTCGCCCATCTCCTGGGCGACCGCTGCCGCCATCTCGTCGCGCTGATTGAGCGCCAGGCGCGGTGCCAGTACATCGAGGCGCACATCCGCCAGGCGTCCGTTATCCCAGCGCGCCCAGACGGTGGCGTCCCCGCTGGCCTCGTCGAAACGCAGCACGTCCTCGATGCCGATCAGTCGTGACAAGCCGGTCAGGCTGTCGAGCTGCATGGTGCCCTGCAGGGCGGCGCTGAAATTGCTCGCCTCGCGACTGCCCGGCGTCAAGGCCATGACGATCTCCATGGCCTCGGCGTCGCGATCCTCGATGAATACCTCACCCTCGATATGGGTGCGCATCTCATCGCCGGTCATCAACAGCCGCGGCGCATGCAGGGTGGTCACCTCGCGGCGCCCGTGCAGCACCACGCGCAGGTCATCGACCCAGGCACGTTGGCGCAGCATGACGCCGACCCAGAAGTCCAGACGCTCGAGGTCAAACTGCCCTTCGGGCATCAGTTCGGGGGGGATACGCGCCGGCTGTGGCCACAGCCAACGACGTTCGCGGTCCTGATAAAGATGGAGGGTGACGCCCTGGAAGTGGGCCTTGTCGACCACCGGCAGCCCCTCGTCAAGGCTCGCCAGGGTGTCCAGGCGCACTTCACCGCGCTCGACCTGCAACAACGGATAGCTGCCCGTGGCGTCTTCGGCCTCGAGTCGCAGCCCGTCCAGGGTCAAGCCGGGGTCGAGGCCATGCAGACTGCCTTCGAGACTCACCAGATGGGTCTCCGCCTCGAAGCGCGACGCTATCATCTCGACCAGTCGATCCTCGAGGCGATCGACCTGGCCCAGCGACACGCGCAGCACCAGCGACAGCAGCGCGGCCATCGCCAGCACTACCGCCACCAGCGTCAACAACCAGCGAGTCAGCAGGCGGATCGGCCTCATCGGATCACATCAGCACGATGTCGTACTGCTCCTGGGAATAGTGGGTCTCGACCTGAAAACGAATGGTCTTGCCGATAAATTCCTCGAGATCGGCGACCGCTGCCGACTCCTCGTCGAGCAGTCGGTCCACCACCGCCTGGGAGGCCAGCACCGCGTAGGTTTCGGCATTGTAGGCGCGCTCTTCACGCAGGATCTCGCGAAAGATCTCGTAGCACACCGATTCCGGCGTCTTGAGGGTGCCCCTGCCCTGGCAGGAGGGACACGGCTCGCACAGGGTCTGCTCGAGGCTTTCACGGGTGCGCTTGCGGGTCAGCTGTACCAGCCCGAGCTCAGTGACGCCGGTGCATTTGGTCTTGGCGTGATCCCGTTCCAGCGACTTCTCGAGCATCCTCAGCACCTGGCGCTGGTGCTCGGTGTCCACCATATCGATGAAGTCGATGATGATGATGCCGCCGAGATTGCGCAGACGCAGTTGACGGGCGATGGCGGTGGCCGCTTCGAGGTTGGTCTTGAAGATGGTTTCTTCGAGGTTGCGGTGACCGACGTAGGCGCCGGTGTTGACGTCGATGGTGGTCATCGCCTCGGTGGGGTCGATCACCAGATAGCCGCCGGACTTGAGCTGGACCTTGCGCGCCAGCGCCTTCTGGATCTCGTCCTCGACGCTGTACAGATCGAAGATCGGTCGCTCGCCGGCGTAATGTTCGATGCGTCCCACCGCCGAGGGCATGAACTCCTCGGCGAACTCGACCAGCTTGACGTGGTTTTCGCGGGAGTCGATGCGCACCTTCTCGATATCGTCGCGCATGACGTCGCGCAGGGTGCGCATGAACAAGGGCAGATCGTCGTAGATGACGCTGGGCGCCGGCGCGGTCAGCCGACGTTCGCTGACCTTGCGCCAAAGCCGCAGCAGGAAGTGCATGTCGGCGACCATCTCCTCGAGCGTCACGCCCTCGGCGGCGGTGCGCACGATAAAGCCGCCGGTGACCTCGATCTGCTGCTCGGCCGCGGCTTCCTCGACCAGACCGCGCAGGCGCTCGCGCTCTGTCTCGTCCTCGATGCGCTGGGACACGCCGTTATGAGGCGAGTCCGGCATGTACACCAGGTAGCGCGACGGCACCGACAAGTGGGTGGTCAGGCGAGCGCCCTTGGAGCCGATGGGGTCCTTGGTGACCTGAACCACCAGCGACTGGCCTTCATGCAAGAGCTGCGAGATGGACGGCTGGTCATCACCGTTGGCGCTGTGCTCACCGACATCGTGGGCGTGGATGAAGGCTGCACGAGACAGGCCAATATCGACAAAGGCCGCCTGCATGCCGGGCAGTACCCTCACCACCTTGCCCTGGTAGATATTGCCGACGATGCCACGACGCCTGGCCCTCTCGATGAAGGCCTCCTGCAGCACGCCGTTCTCCACCACGGCCACGCGGGTTTCCATGGGCGTCAGGTTGATGAGTACTTCACCACTCATTCGGCAGTCCTTGTCCTTTGATGTCTCGCGCCATTATGACATAGCCGCCGGCGGTTGCGATGGCGCTGGCGCCGGACCTCCCGTCCGGCTCGACTGAAGCAGCACACGCCTGCCGGTGGCCCAGCGGGCGGCCCGCCGTCTCGTCGAGCGGCGGCGCCACTACACCCTCACGCCACCCTCACGACACCGTCACAATAAAGCGCCGTTCCACACAGGCACGCGCTGTCGGCGCAGCAGGCTCGCCGTCTCGTAGAGCGGCAGCCCCACCACCGCGGAATAGCTGCCTTCGACGCGCTCGACGAAGATCGAGGCGAGCCCCTGGATGGCGTAACCGCCTGCCTTGTCGGCAGGCTCACCGGTGCGCCAGTAGGCGCGAATCTCGTCGTCCTGGAGCTCACGCATCAGCACATCGCTGACGACCGTTGCCTCGAGCACCCCGGCGGGTCCGCTGACCGCCACCGAGGTCATCACCTGATGCCAGCGCCCGGACAGCGAGCGCAGCATGACAAAGGCGTCCTCGGCGTCGACAGGCTTGCCGAGAATCTCGCCGTCGCGCACCACCGACGTGTCGGAGCCCAGCACCGGCAAGTCGAGGCCCGTCTCACGCCAGGCCTCGGTCTCGGCTTCTGCCCCAGCCCCAGCCACGGCCTTGGCCCGGGCCAGGCGGGCGACGTAATCCCGGGCCGGTTCACCAGGATGCGGCGTCTCGTCGATATCCACCGGCGCGATCTCCACCGCCACACCGATGCTCGCCAGCAGCTCACGCCGCCGGGGCGAGGCCGAGGCCAGGCGCAGCACCGGGGAGTTCACATCAGCATCGAGGGGCTCACTCATCGCTTGCGTCTCCAACGCTTTCGTGGGGGCTCAGGTCATGAGGGATTCAGGTCTTGGCGGAACGCCGGCCGATGGCCTTGAACAGGGTCGCCAGCCAGGGCCACAGCGCCGCCCCGATCAACGATGGCATCAGAAACGACAGGTGCATGGAAAACGGGCCGAACAGAGTACGCAGCCACTGTTCCACCAACTGCACCAGTCCCAGCAAGACGAAGATCAGCACCGCCTGCTGGAGCAGCGAGTAGGTCCTGAAGCGGGGATATACCAGCGCCGAGAGGAAGGCCAGCAACGACAGCGTCAGCGCGCTCTGCCCGAGCGGCGCCCCTTCGATGAGGTCCAGCAGCAGGCCCAGCACGAAACCATGAAAGACGCCCACCCGGTCGGGCTGTGCCATGCACCAGTACAACAGCATCAGGCCCAGCCAGTCGGGCCGCCAGACCTGCCAGCCGTCGGCCATGGGCATGACCTGCAGACACAGCGCCAGAGACAGGGTCAACCATACCCACACCAGGCTGACGCGAGGGGTAGCGGCCATCAGTCGTCCTCCTCGTCTTGCTCGGGGGGCGTCAACAGCTCACCCAGGCGGCGGGCTGCCTCGACGGCCTCGGGGTCCAGCTCCGGGTGCCAGCGTCCTCGCGAGACGTCGAGCGCAGGCTCCGGCGGAAACAGCAGAAGGAAGTGACGCGAGCGCTGCAACTGGGCGACGGGAGCGGCGCTGACCGTGGCGAAGGGCTCGCCAGGATCGTGACTGACGTCGCTGACCCTGGCCACCGGATAACCCGCAGGAAAGCGTCCGGCCAGGCCGGAGCTCATCAGCAGGTCACCGACGCGAATGTCGGCGGTATCCGGCACGTGCAGCACCTTCAGCGCGTCGTAGCTGCCGGTACCCTGGATGATGAAGCGAAGCCCGTTGCGATTGACCTGGATCGGCAAGGCGTGACTGGCATCGGTAAGCATCAGCACGCGGCTGGAGTAGGCGGAAAGCTCGCTGACCTGACCGGCGATACCGGAGGAGTCCATCACCGGCTGACCGACATAGACGCCATCGCGGCGGCCACGATCGATCACCATCTGGTGGGTGAAGGGGTCGGGATCCAGCGACAGCAGTTCGGCGGTGAGGTAAGGCACCTCGTGATCCCGGGCGGCGTCGAGCAGCTCGCGCAGGCGCACGTTCTCGGCGGTCAGGCTGGCCATGCGCTGTACCCGATGGGACAGGGTCAGCAGCTGCTCGCGCAGTCGCGCGTTCTCTTCCACCAGCGAGCGTTGCTCGGACAGCGCCAGGGCGCCCCAGTTGAGCACGTCACTGGGCAGACTGACGGCCCACTGGATCGGCGCCACCAGCGTCGACAACTGGGCACGCACCGATTCCATTCGGGTGAAGTGGGTATCGACAAACATCAGCCCGCCCGCGAGCACCGCACACAACAGCATGCGGTACCCGGGCACGGAGCCATGCGAGAACAGCGGTTTGATAGGCCGACTCCCTGGAGGTCCTGGGCCAGACGTCGTCAGTCGCTGGAGAGCAGCTCGAAGGTGTGCTGATCGATCATCTCCAGCGCCTTGCCGCCACCACGTGCCACGCAAGTGAGCGGGTCATCGGCGACCACCACCGGCAGGCCGGTCTCCTCGGCGATCAGCTTGTCCAGATCACGCAGCAGCGCGCCACCACCGGTCAGCACCAGGCCGCGCTCGGCGATGTCTGATGCAAGCTCGGGCGGTGACTGTTCCAGGGCGCTCTTGACCGCCGACACGATGGAGCCCAGCGGCTCCTGCAGGGCGTCGAGGATCTCGTGGGAATTGAGGGTGAAGCTGCGCGGAATGCCTTCGGCCAGGTTGCGACCGCGCACGTCGATTTCGCGCAGCTCGCCGCCCGGATAGGCACAGCCGATCTCTTCCTTGATGCGCTCGGCGGTGGCTTCGCCGATCAGGCTGCCATAGTGGCGCCGTACATAGGAACTGATGGCCTCGTCGAAACGATCGCCGCCGATGCGGATGGACTCGGAATAGACCACGCCATTGAGCGAGATGATGGCGATCTCGGAGGTACCACCACCGATGTCGACAACCATCGAACCCTGCGCCTCTTCCACCGGCAGCCCGGCCCCGATGGCCGCGGCCATGGGTTCCTCGATCAGGAAGACTTCACGGGCACCGGCGCCCTCGGCGGACTCCTTGATGGCGCGACGCTCGACCTGCGTGGACATGCAGGGAACGCACACCAGGACCCGGGGGCTCGGCGTCAGGAAGGTGCTCTGATGCACCTTGCGGATAAAGTACTGGAGCATCTGCTCGGTCACGGTGAAGTCGGCGATGACGCCGTCCTTCATCGGACGAATGGCGGTGATGTTTCCGGGGGTGCGGCCCAGCATGCGCTTGGCATCGGCGCCGACCGCAGCAACGCTGCGCATGTTGCCGGACTGCCGAATCGCGACCACGGAGGGTTCATCCAGGACGATCCCGCGATGACGCACATAGATGAGCGTATTGGCCGTCCCCAGGTCGATCGACAGATCGCTGGAAAACACACCTCGTAAACGTTTGAACATGGATAAAGATACCTAGTGCAGACCGGAAACCCTGTGCGGACGCAAACGGTATCACTGACCCCCCCTAGCGGCAAGCGTGATGCGCGTCTCCCTTGACCGGCAAGACCTGCCCGACGACGCGCGAATGTGGTACCTTCTGCGGTCATTTCATGGACCCCTTCCGTCGAGGAATTGATCATGGCGCTTGAACACGCCGAGGTCCTCCGTGCCGCTCACCTGGCCCGGATCGACCTTTCTGAGAATGACGCAGCCCACTATCACGACGATCTCGGCCGGATCCTGGAGATGGTCGATCAGCTCCAGGCGCTCGACACCGAAGGCGTCGCCCCGCTGGCTCACCCCCTCGATGCCACCCAGCGCCTGCGCGCCGACGAGGTCACCGAGAACGACCAGCGCGAGCACTTCCAGCGCTGCGCTCCCCAGGTCGAGAATGGCCTGTACCTGGTGCCGCGGGTCGTCGAGTGACCCCGCGCCCCACCCTTCTCGACATTGGATTCACGCATACAGGGAGCCAGGCCCATGCATGACAGGACACTGACCGAGATCAGCCAGGCGCTCGACGCCGGCGAGATCTCCAGTCGCGAGCTGACCCAGGATCTGCTCGGACGCATCGACCGCCTCGACGGCACACTCAACAGCTTCGTCAGCGTCACCGCCGACCAGGCGCTCGAGACCGCAGAGGCCGCCGACCAGGCCCGCGCCCGCGGCGAAGCCGGCCGCCTGACCGGCGTGCCGCTGGCACTCAAGGACATCTTCTGCACCCAGGGGGTCAAGACCAGCTGCGGCTCGAAGATGCTCGACAACTTCGTCGCCCCCTACGACGCCACCGTGGTGGAAAAGCTCAAGGCCGCCGGCACGGTCAGCCTGGGCAAGACCAACATGGACGAATTCGCCATGGGCTCCTCCAACGAGTCGAGCTTCTATGGCCCGGTCAAGAACCCCTGGGATCTTGACGCCGTCCCCGGCGGCTCCTCCGGCGGCAGCGCCGCCGCCGTCGCCGCGGGCCTGGTGCCGGCGGCGCTGGGTACCGATACCGGCGGCTCGATCCGCCAGCCGGCCGCCTTCTGCGGCATCACCGGGCTCAAGCCGACCTATGGCCGGGTCTCGCGCTACGGCATGATCGCCTACGCCTCGAGCCTCGATCAGGGCGGCCCCATGGCCCGCAGCGCCGAAGACTGCGCCCACCTGCTCAACGTCATCGCCGGCCATGACGTGCGCGACTCCACCAGCGTGGCCCGCGGTGTTCCCGACTACACCGAGGAGCTCAGCGCGCCGCTGTCCGGCCTCAAGATCGGCCTGCCCAAGGAATACTTCGGCGACGGCCTCGATGCCGGCGTCAACCAGGCCATCGGCGAAGCGATCAAGGTCTACGAATCGCTCGGCGCCAGCGTGCGAGAGGTCAGCCTGCCCCACACCGCCTACGCCATCCCGGCCTACTACGTGATCGCACCGGCGGAGGCCTCCTCCAACCTGTCGCGCTACGACGGCGTGCGCTTCGGCCATCGCTGCGACAACCCCGAAGACCTCATCGATCTGTACAAGCGCTCCCGCGCGGAGGGCTTCGGCGAGGAGGTCAAGCGACGCATCCTGATCGGCACCCACACCCTGTCCGAAGGCTTCTTCGACGCCTACTACAAGAAGGCCCAGCAGGTTCGGCGACTGATTCGACAGGACTTCCTCGACGCCTTCGAAGAGGTCGATGTGCTGATGGGCCCCGCCGCGCCGACCCCAGCCTTCGACCTGGGCGCCCAGAAGGACCCAGTCTCGATGTACCTGCAGGACATCTACACCATCGCCGTCAACCTGGCGGGCATCCCCGGCATCAGCGTTCCGGCGGGCTTTGCCGGCAAGCGTCCGGTGGGCCTGCAGGTCCTCGGCACCCACTTCGCCGAGACCCGTCTGCTCAACGTGGCTCACCAGTTCCAGCAGGCCACCGACTGGCATTTGAAGCGTCCCGAGATGTCCGAGGAGAACTCCTGATGCAGTGGGAAACCGTCATTGGTCTCGAGGTGCACGTCCAGCTCGCGACCCGCTCCAAGATCTTTTCCGGCTCTTCCACCGCCTTCGGTGCCGAGCCCAACACCCAGGCCAATGCCGTTGATCTGGGCCTGCCCGGCGTGCTGCCCGTGCTCAACGAGCAGGCGGTGGCGATGGCGTTGAAATTCGGCCTCGGCATCCATGCCGAGATCCCCGAGGTATCGGTGTTCGATCGCAAGAACTACTTCTACGCCGACCTGCCCAAGGGCTACCAGACCAGCCAGATGTACCATCCCATCGTCGGCGCCGGCGAAGTGGAGATCTGCCTGGAGGACGGCGAGAACAAGATCATCCGGGTGCACCACGCCCACCTCGAGGAAGACGCCGGCAAGTCGCTGCACGAGGACTTCCACGGCATGACTGGCATCGACCTGAACCGGGCCGGCACGCCGCTGCTGGAGATCGTCTCCGAACCGGACATGCGCTCGGCCAAGGAGGCGGCGGCCTACCTCAAGGCGATCCACTCCATCGTCACCTATCTCGGCATCTCCGACGGCAACATGGCCGAAGGCTCGATGCGCTGTGACGTCAACGTCTCGGTCAGACCCAAGGGTCAGCAGGAATTCGGCACCCGCGCCGAGATCAAGAACGTCAACTCCTTCCGCTTCGTCGAGCGCGCCATCGCCTACGAGGTCGAGCGCCAGATCGAGCTGATCGAGGACGGCGGCAAGGTGGTGCAGGAAACCCGCCTTTACGACCCCGAGGCCGACGAGACCCGCAGCATGCGGACCAAGGAAGAAGCCAACGACTATCGCTACTTCCCCTGCCCCGACCTGCTGCCGGTGGTGCTCGACTGCGCCTACGTCGACCACCTGCGCGAGAGCCTGCCCGAGCTGCCCGCCGAGAAGCGCGCGCGCTTCCAGAGCGAGCTGGGACTGTCCGCCTACGACGCTGGCGTGCTGTCAGCCAGCCGCGAGATGGCCGAGTACTTCGAGCAGGTCAAGGACATCTGTGGCGACGCCAAGCAGGCCGCCAACTGGGTCCAGGGCGAGCTGTCCGGCGCGCTCAACCGTGACGGACTGGACATCTCCGACAGCCCGGTCAGCGCCGAGCAGCTCGGCGGCCTGGTCAAGCGAGTGATCGACTCGACCATCAACGGCAAGGCCGCCAAGCAGGTGTTCCAGGCGCTGTGGAACGGTGAAGGCGACAGCGCCGACGCCATCATCGAGGCCAAGGGCCTGAAGCAGGTCACCGACACCGGCGCCATCGAGGCCATGGTCGACCAGGTGATCAGCGACAGCCCCGCCCAGGTGGCCCAGTACCGTGACGCCGAGCCCGACAAGCGCGGCAAGATGATCGGCTACTTCGTCGGCCAGGTGATGAAGGCCTCACGCGGCACCGCCAACCCCCAGCAGGTCAACGCCCTGCTCAAGGAAAAGCTCGACGCCCTGTGCTGATGGGCGCTACGGCGACCACCGGCGATGGCAGCGCCATCGCCGGCTTCCACTGGCTTTACCCAAGGAACCCGCGATGTCGGACGATGTCGGTACCCGCCTGAGGGCCCTGCGAAACCTGCGCAACATCTCCCAGCGCGAGCTGGCCAAGCGCTGCGGGGTGACCCATTCCAGCCTGTCGCTGATCGAACAGGGCAAGGTCAGCCCCTCGGTCAGCTCGCTGAAAAAGATCCTCGACGCCATCCCGATGAGCGTCGGCGACTTCTTCACCATGGATCTGGAGAGCAAGAACCAGGTGTTCTACAGCGCCGACGAACTGACCGACATGGGCAGCGGCGACGTGGTGTTCAAGCTGGTGGGCGCCAACCGCGAGTCGCGCGCCCTGTCGTTTCTGATCGAGACCTACCCCCCGGGTACCGATACCGGCCGCGAGATGATCACCCACCAGGGCGAGGAAGCCGGGGTGGTGCTCGAGGGCGAGATCGAGATCACCATCGGTGCCGAGACCCGGGTACTTGGCGCCGGCGAGGCGTACTACTTCGACACCAATGTGCCCCACCGCTTTCGCAACCCCAGCGAGACCCTCTGTCGGCTAGTCAGCTGCACCACCCCGGCGCGAGCCTTCTAGCGAGCGGCGAGTACCGTGGCGTCGGCTTAGCGGCGCCCCAAGGCAAGGTCTCCGCAACCCCGGCGCCTACCCAGTGCCTGCCGGCTGGTCAGCTGCACCACCCCAGCGCGAGCCTTCTAGTAGCGTCGCTCGGACACTGACAGCCCCCTACCCTTCGGCACTGCCCGCCCTGCAAACCACAAAAAAGGCCACGCAAGGCGTGGCCAATCAGGGAGTCATCTCCCATCAGTGCGCGTTGATGACATCGGACCGGGAGTCTAGTTCAAGGCGATCCAGACGCTCTTGAGTTCGGTGTATTCGGCCAACGAGTGGTGCGACTTGTCGCGGCCATTGCCGGACTGCTTGACCCCGCCGAAGGGCACGCTCTGGTCCCCGCCTGCCCAGTTGTTGACGAACACCTGGCCCGACTGCAGACGACGACTGACCCGCATGATGCGGTCGACGTCCTGACTCCACACCCCGGCAGCCAGCCCATAGACCGAGTCGTTGGCCAGGGCGATGGCCTGCTCTTCGCTGTCGAAGCCGAACACCGACAGCACCGGGCCAAAGATCTCTTCACGCCCGATCGTCATGTCCTCGGTGACACCGTCGAACACCGTCGGCTGGATGAACAGCCCCGGCCCGTCGAGCGCCTCGCCGCCGGCACGCAGCCGTCCGCCTTCTTCCTGCCCCTGGCGAATGAAGTCGAGGATGCGGCGGTGCTGGGTCGCATCGACAATCGCCCCCATGAAGCTCGACGGGTCCAGCGGATCCCCCGGCTGCATCGACTCGGCCGCCGCCAGCAGGTGCTCGATAAAGGCCTCGCGCACACTGTTCTCGACCAGCAGCCGCGAACCGGCGATACACACCTCCCCCTGGTTATGGAAGATCGCCTCGGCGGCGTGGTGCGCCACCTGCGCGAGATTCCTGCAGTCGGCGAACACCAGATTGGGGCTCTTGCCACCGCACTCCAGATAGACCCGCTTGAGGTTGGACTGCCCGGCGTACTGCATCAGCTGCTTGCCGACCGCGGTGGAGCCGGTGAAGGCCAGACAGTCGACGTCCATCGACAGCGCCAGCGCCTTGCCCACGGTGTGACCATAGCCCGGCAACACCTGCAGCACGCCGCGTGGCAGGCCGGCCTCCTGGGCCAGAGCAGCCAGACGAAGCGCCGACAGTGGCGACTTCTCCGATGGCTTGAGGATGACGCTATTGCCGGCGGCCAGGGCCGGTGCGATCTTCCAGGCGGTCATCATCATCGGGAAGTTCCAGGGCACGATGGACGCCACCACCCCGATCGGCTCGCGCAGCACCAGCGCGAGCGCCTCTTCGCCGGTGGGCGCGACCTCGCCATAGAGCTTGTCGATGGATTCGGCCTGGTGACGCATCGCACCGATGGCGCCGGCCATGTCACCCAGCGCGCTGGTGATCGGCTTGCCCATGTCCAGGGTATCGAGCAGCGCCAGTTCGTCGCGGTGGGCCTCCATCAGCTCGGCCAGCCGCAGCAGCACCCGCTTGCGCCGGGTCGGCGCCAGGCGCGACCATTCACCACCATCGAAGGCGCGCCGGGCGTGGGCAACCGCCAGCTCGGCATCGGCCTGATCACAGCTTGCGACCCGCGCCAGTACTTCCCCCGTGGCGGGGTTGATGGTCTCGAAGGTCTCGCCGCTGGCGGCGTCGACGAAGCGATCATCGATATAGGCGCGGGTTTCCAGCCGCGCCGTCAGGGTGTCGGCCACGGCCTGCCAGCCAGCCTTGTCGAGGGGACGACTCATGCATCAGCCTCCTCGGCGGCGGTGATCTCGACGCCCTGGGCGGTCAGCCGGCGCAGCGTCTCGTCCAGCGCCTCCCGGGCCAGACGCACCAGTTCGTCGATTTCATCGTGGCTGATCACCAGGGGCGGTGAAATGACCATGGTGTCTCCCACCGAGCGCATCACCAGGCCTGTCTCGAAGCAGATATCGCGACACAGGTTGCCCACCGCCAGCGACTTGTCGAAGCGTTTGCCGCTGTCCTTGTCGGCGACGATCTCCAGGGCGCCGATCAGACCCAGCGAGCGCGCCTCGCCGATCAGCGGGTGGGACTCCAGGGACTTCCAGCGCGTCGCCAGGTAAGGCCCCAGATCATCACGCACCCGCTCGACCACGCCTTCGGCCTGCATCAACTCAAGGTTCTTGAGCGCTACCGCGGCGCACACCGGATGCCCCGAGTAGGTGAAGCCGTGGTAGAACTCGCCGCCCTCGTCGATCAGGGTGTCGGCGACACGATCACCGACCAGCACCCCACCGATCGGCAGGTAGCCGGAGGACAGCCCCTTGGCGATCGGCATCAGGTCAGGCTTGAGGTCGTAGTGAACGCTGCCGAACCACTCGCCCAGACGGCCGAAACCACAGATCACCTCGTCGACCACCAGCAGAATCTGGTGGCGCTCGAGCACCTCCTTGATCGCCGGCCAGTAGCTGTCCGGGGGAATGATGGCGCCGCCGGCACCCTGTACCGGCTCGGCGATAAAGGCCGCGACCTTGTCGGACCCCAACTCCTGGATACGCGCCTCGAGCGCCGCGGCGCAGGCACGACCGAAGGCCTCCGGGGTCTGATCACGCCCTTCGCCGAACCAGTAAGGCTGACGGATGTGGGTAATACCCGGCACACAGGGACCACCCTGCTCATGCATCGGCGCCATGCCGCCCAGGCTCATGCCGGCCACGGTGGAGCCGTGATAGCCGTTTTCGCGACCGATGATCCACTGCTTTTCTGGCTGGCCCTTGAGCGCCCAGTAGCGACGCACCATCCGCAGCACGGTGTCGTTGGCCTCGGAGCCGGAACCGGTGAAGAACACCCGATTCATGTGCGCCGGTGCCAGTCGACACAGGGTCTCTGCAAGCTCCACCGCCGGTGGATGGGTGGTCTTGAAGAAATTGTTGTAGTACGGCAGCTGGGTGAGCTGCTCGCTGGCGGCGTCCACCAGCTCCTGACGCCCATAGCCGAGGTTGACGCACCAGAGTCCCGCCATGCCATCGAGGATGCGATGCCCATCCGCGTCCTGGATGTAGACCCCCTCGGCGTCAACGATGATACGACTGCCTTCCTCCCCAAGCGCCTTGAAGTCGGTGAAGGGGTGCAGATGGTGTTCGCGATCGAGCTCTTTGAGCCGTGCGGCGCCTGGCGAGGTCATGGCCAAGTCTCCCGATATTGGTGAGTTGCTTTGTTATGGTTTACTCAACATAACCACCCTTCTCGTGAAAGCCAAGCCTAGCGCAGCATTTCCTTAGAAAAAAACCATAAGTCACTGATTACTAGTCTACGACCATCGTACAATGTCGATATTTTTTATTTTTAACCACAAAAAAAATTGACAACCAATGGCCAAACGACCAACTTTCATTGACGCCAAACGGCGCTCTCCACACCTTCCAACAACAACCGGGGCCACCATGAAACCACCATGTCCTTCGCCGACGGGCCGGCGAAAAACCCGATGCGTGCCTTTGCTCTTGCTGTCGCTCTTGCTGCTGTGGGCGAGCCTTTCCACCGTCCAGGCAGCACCCCAGCTGAGCGGCCCGGACATCCTGCTCGAAGGGGTCGCCACCGACGTCGAGGCCAGCGGGCTTGATCCCGACCGCCCCTGGCACATCGACGACGGCACTCGCCGCCATCCGCTCGAGGTCGACGCCGACGGGGTCGCGACGCTCAGCCTGACCGTCACCGACGGCCCTCGCACCCTGTCGCTTTACGACGCCTCCGACACCCCCGCCGCCACCCTCGAACTCGACCCTGTTCCCGCCTGGCTCTCGCTGCTGCCTGCCCTGACCGCCATCACCCTGGCGCTGGCCTTCCGCCAGGTCATCCTGGCGCTGTTTGCCGGGCTGTTGCTCGGCGGCTGGGTGCTCCACGGCATGAACGCCGGCGCCCTGCTCGGCGCCTTCGGTGACTCGGTCAACGTCCACGTGCTGTCCGCCGCCAGCGACAGCGACCATATGTCGATCGTGCTGTTCTGCCTGCTGATCGGCGGCATGGTCGGCATCATCTCGCGCAACGGCGGCACCCGCGGCATCGCCGAGCGCATCGCGCGAGTGATCCGTGGACGACGCCAGGCGCAGAATTCCACCGCGCTTTTGGGTCTGGCCATCTTCTTCGACGACTACGCCAATGCCCTGATCGTCGGCAACACCATGCGCCATATCACCGACCGCGTGAGGATCTCGCGAGCCAAGCTGGCCTACCTGGTGGACAGTACCGCCGCACCGGTGTCCGCGATCATGCTGGTGACCACCTGGATCGGCTTTCAGGTCGGACTGATCAGCGAGGCGATGGATGCCATCGATGACTGGAACGAGTCCGCCTACTCGGTGTTCATCAACGCCATTCCCTACAACGCCTACCCGATCCTGGCACTCGCCTTCGTCTTCCTGGTGGCCTGGAGCGGTCGTGACTTTGGCCCCATGCTCACCGCCGAGCGCAAGGCACTGTCCGAGCCCGGCGCCCGCCAGGCAATGAGCAGCCGGGAAGCCATCGTCGAGGAAGCCGACATCCCCACCAAGGAAGGCATTCCCACCCGGGCGCTGAACGCGGTGATACCAATGATCGTGCTGGTGGCGATCACCCTGGGCGGGATCTACGCCACCGGCCTCGCTGCCCTCGGTGGCGGCGACCATCAGCTGCGCGACATCTTCGGCGAGGGCGACTCCTTCAGCGCCATGATGTGGGGTTCGCTGGCGGCCTGCGTGACGGCGGTGATCATGACCCAGGCGCAGCGACTGATGAGCATGACCGAAACCGCCCACTACTGGTTCGAGGGCGTCAAGTCGATGCTGCTGCCGATCACCATTCTGATGATGGCCTGGGCACTGGCGAGCGTGAACGAGGACCTGCACACCAGTGACTTTCTGGTCACGGTGCTGGGCGATAGCCTGTCACCGCAGTGGATGCCGGCGGTGATCTTTGGCCTGGCCGGCTTCACCGCCTTCGCCACCGGTTCGTCATGGGGTGTCATGGGCATCATGATGCCGCTGGTGGTACCGCTGGCCTGGGCCGTACTCGAGCACAATGGCATGGCCGGCACCGCCGAAGGCATGCCGCTGCTGTACGCCTCGGTGGCGGGAGTACTGGCCGGCGCGGTGTGGGGCGATCATTGCTCGCCGCTGGCCGAGACCACCCTGCTTGCGGCCATGGCCAGCGGCTGTGATCTGATCGACCACGTCAGGACGCAGCTACCCTACGCCATGCTGGTCGGCATCGTGGCGCTGCTGTTCGGCGCACTCGGCACCGGTTTCGGCCTGCCCTGGTGGCTGGGCCTGGCGGGAGGCGTCGCCACCCTGACCGCGGTGCTGTTCACCCTGGGCCAGCGCGCGACCGCGGCAACGAAGGTAGCGACGGCCAGCGACGCCAGCGCCTGAGCGCCTGAGCGCCTGAGCGCCTTCGGGCGCTGGCGAGCCAGCGCCCGCTCCGTCCAGCGTGACGACTTCCACTACCTCTACCTCACAACGACAGCGCCGCCCTCCTGGGGCGGCGCTTTCGTTGGGACGACTTCAGGTGTTGTGACGACTTCAAGTGTTGTGACGACTTCAAGTGTTGTGACGACGTTGCGAAAGGGTGCCAGCACGACGTGGTGACCCTGTGACTACGGCACCGCTGTCATCTGCTAAGCGATAGGTCGCCAGGAGGCCTGGGTCGATGACCCCGTCGCAGGCTTACTCCTGCTCTTTCATCATCTCCTGACGTTTTTCGGTGGCGGCCGCACTGCCTTCGAGCAGTTCGGCGTTGTAGCCATCCATCTTGCCCTCGGCATTGCCCGGGTCCGAAGTGCCCTCGAGCATTTCCTGACGCTTCTCGGTAGCCGCGGCGGACCCTTCCAGCAAGGCCTCGTTGGTCTGATCCATCATGCCTTCACCGGGCTGAGAAGTGGCCGCCTGCTCTTCCATTTCCTGGCGATGCTCATCCTGGGCACTAGACTCCGCCAGGGCCGTCGCCGCGCCCAGAGACAGCAGCGAACCCGCAAGCACCAGCATCAAAGACGAACGCTTGATCACCATGGTCTTCTCCTTCGATTCCTTGAGAGGGGGCATCCAACTGCGAGCATCAGGGGCGATCCTCACCGTTTGAGCATAGAAGGATCTCTATGCCTGTCGAGGCAGCGGACAGCTTTTCCCCACCGACAGTGGTAAGTCGGCACAGTATTCATCGAAGCAGGCAGAACTCAGCGTCAAACACACCGCCTGGCTGACGTCATTGACCAACTCGGCACGACGCCGACGCCCAGGACATTAGGCGCTGTCCGAAAAGTCGACGAGCGAAGGTTAGACAAGGCAAAAATCGGTGAGAAAGCGCAGTTTACGGGGTGTAAATGAGCATTTTGATCCGATTTTTAACGCCGTATTACCGAGTGCAGGCACTTTTCAGACAAGCCCTAGTGCGTCGCACAGGCAGCAGCAAAGCCCTTGAAGATGGCGTCATACAGCGGATGGGACTGGGGCTCCCACTCCGGATGCCACTGCACCGCCAGGGTGAACCCCGGCGCGTCAGCCACCGAGATGGCCTCCACCAGCCCGTCCGGCGCCAGCGCCTCCACGCGCAGCCCCTCACCAAGTCGATCGACACCCTGCTGATGCAGCGAGTTGACCCGCGCGCTGGCCTCGGGGTAAAGCGCGGCCAGACGGCCGCCTGGCTGAATCTCGAGGTCGTGTACCGGCGCATACTGCTCGGCCTTTTCACCCTCCGGCTCGCGGTGATCGAGCCGCCCCGGCACCCGCTGCACCGCCTGGTGCAGGCTGCCGCCGAAGGCCACGTTGAGCTCCTGAAATCCTCGACAGATGCCCAGGAGCGGCAATTGCTGCTCCAGCGCCAGCGGCACCCAGCTCATGGCGGCGGCGTCGCGATCCACGTCGTCCCGGGTATTCTCCGGTTCGCGTTCGGCACCGTAGCGCTCGGGCAGTACGTTGGTGTAGCTGCCGGTCAGCACCAGTCCATCGAGGCGCGCCAGCAGCGCCCGGGCATCTTCCTGGCCCTGCCCTTGCCACACCGGCAGCATGATCGGTTCAAGACCGTAGTCACGCAGGGCGCGCAGATACTTGTCGGTCACCATGTGGGCCGGGTGACCCTCGACCTCTCGACGGCAGGCGATGACGCCAACCAGCGGACGAATGTTCATCGAACTCCTCGCAGCTCTATCCGTTGTTATGGTTTCCTCAACATACCTTGGTCGGATTTTCTTGCCAAGCCCGGCGCCGAAAATCTTGACAGAAAGACTACCAACTACTTGTTTTTACTAACTTAAATAAAACAAAAGACCACTCGTCACCTCGACAAGCCCCTCACCTCTACGCGTAAATAATTTGACACCATGGCCCGGTCAGCGAAACACTAGCCACATCACAACGAACCAACAAAAGGTGACAGCATGGGCACCCCCAGCGTCGACGAAGCTCGCGACTTTCTGGCCCGACATCCCGAGGTCGACAGCGTAGACCTGCTGATCAGCGACATGAACGGCGTGCTGCGCGGCAAGCGCATCCCCTGTGACAACCTCGAAAAGGCCTACGCAAGCGGCATCCAGCTCCCCGGCTCAGTGTTCGCCCTCGACATCACCGGCAATACCGTCGAGGAAACCGGGCTGGGACTCGACATCGGCGATCGCGATCAGGTCTGCCGTCCCGTTCCCGGCACCCTGATGGTCACACCCTGGCAGCGCAAGGGACGCCAGGCGCAACTGCTGATGAACATGCGCGACGACCAGGACGGCCCCTTCTTCGCCGATCCCCGCAACGTGCTGGCGCGCCAGGTCGAGCGACTGGCCGAACGCGGCCTCAAGGCGGTGGTCGCGCTGGAGCTCGAATTCTATCTGGTCGATCGCCAACGCGACGAGATGGGTATGGCCCAGCCCTGCCGTTCCCCGGCCAGCGGCGAGCGGGCGAGCGATAGCCAGCTATATTCGATCAACGAACTCGACGAGTACGCCGACTTCCTCGAGGAGGTGCACGCCGCCGCCCAGCTACAGCAACTGCCGCTGGACACCGCGCTCAAGGAATGCGCCCCGGGGCAGTTCGAGATCAACCTGATCCACGGCGATGACGTGATGAAGGCCTGCGACAGCGCGGTGCTGCTCAAGCGCCTGATCAAGGGCGTGGCACTGCGCCACGGTTTCGAGGCCACCTTCATGGCGAAGCTCTACGGCGGCGAGGCCGGCAACGGCATGCACGTCCACATGAGCCTGATCGACGAAAGCGGCGACAATGTCTTCGCCGACAGCGATGGTGACCCGCTGGGGACCCCTGCCTTGCGTCATGCCATCGGTGGCCTGATGGAGCTGATGCCTGCTTCTATGGCGCTGTTCGCGCCCAATCTGAACTCCTTCCGACGTTTCCAGCCCGGCCTCTATGTGCCGATGACGCCGACCTGGGGCTACGATAACCGCTCGGTGGCACTGCGGATCCCCTCTGGAGCCAACGCCGCCCGCCGGGTAGAACATCGAGTAGCCGGAGCCGATGCCAACCCCTATCTGCTGCTGGCCACCCTGCTGGCCTCGGTCTGTCACGGTCTGGATACCGCTGTCTCGCCGGGGGAGCCCGTCACTGGTAACGCCTACCGCCAGTACGAGCCCACCCTGACCAACAGCTGGTCAAAGGCCCTCGACCTGCTGGAGCACAGCGAACCCCTCGGAGAAGCCTTCGGCCAGGCGTTTCTCAAGGTGTTTCTGGCCAACCGTCGCGCCGAGCGCGAACTGGCCATGCAAAGCGTCAGTCGCCTGGAGTACGACTGGTACCTGCGCCACGTCTGAGCGCGGGAAATCACGACGCTATCGCCCCGGACTCCCGTACCGGGCGGGGACGCCCTGTGCGCTCGCCCGGCACGAACGCTAGAACCCGATATAACTCACAGCAATCACGGGTACCTCCCCTCATGACAACCACAACGCCCCTTGTCATCGATCCAGGCCTCGCACTGGAGGTGACGCCATGACCCAGACCAACGCACCGTCCACCCATCCCTTCGCCCCCGGCAAGCCCAGCCAGAAAGGCAAGGGTCGCACCTTTGCCATGGTCGCAGGACTCATTGCCCTGGTGGCCGGCCTGACCTTCCACCACGAAGCCGGCACCCCCTTCGGCTGGATCAGCCTGGTGCCTTCGCTGATCGTGCTGGTGGTGGCGATTGCCACCCACAGGACCCTGGAGGCCCTGGCCATCGGCGCGCTGTCCGGGCTTATCCTGATCGAGCCGAGCGACTATATCGGTGCCCTGGCCGACGTCTCGCTGTCGGTCATGATGAACGAGACCATCGCCTGGCTGATCCTGGTATGCGGCCTGATGGGTGGCTTTATCGCCATGCTCGAGAAGTCCGGCTGCACCCTGAGCTTCAGCCACTTCATGAGTCGCCTGGTCAAGACCCGCCGTCAGTCACTGCTGTGCACTGCGGTACTGGGACTCTTGATCTTCATCGACGACTACCTCAATGCGCTGGCGACCTCGGCGGCGATGAAGCGGTTGACCGACCGTTTCGGCGTATCGCGGGAAAAGCTTGCCTATATCGTCGACTCCACCGCCGCCCCGATCTGCGTCCTGGTGCCGATCTCGACCTGGGCGGTGTACTTTGCCGAGCTGCTGGAAACCAACGGCGCCACCGATGGCCCAGGCATGTGGCTGTACATCCAGTCGATTCCCTACATGCTGTATGGCTGGGTCGCCATGGGCCTGGTCTTTCTGGTGGCCATGAGCATCGTGCCGGATCTTGGCCCGATGAAGACCGCCGAGGCCCGCGCCCGCGCCGGCCAGACGATTCCCGACGGCGCCCCGGATGAGCCGCTTGGCGACGACACCCCGCGTGGCAACCCCTGGCTTGGCCTGTTCAACTTCGTCGCCCCGATGGCGGTACTGATCGGCGCCAGCGCCTACTTCGAGATCGACCTGCTCAAGGGCGTCATCGCCGCCACCCTGTTCACCATCGTGCTGTTCCTGGTGCAGCGCCTGTCCACCTTCTCGAGCCTGATGGACTCGATCATGGACGGCTTTCGCACCATGATGCTGCCGTTGGCCATCGTCGCCGTTGGCTTCGTGCTCAAGGAGGTCAACGACCAGCTTGGCATGACCCAGTTCATGATCGACTCCCTGGCGCCCTACATCACCCCGGCGCTGCTGCCGGCCATCGTCTTTATCTCCATGGCGGTGGTGGTGTTCGCCACCGGATCGTCCTGGGGCGTGTTCGTGATCTCGATCCCCATCGTGATCCCGATGGCCGCCCATATGGAGGTGTCGATGCCACTGGTGGTGGGCGCCCTGCTGTCGGCCTCGAGCTTCGGTAGCCACGCCTGCTTCTTCTCGGACTCCTCGGTACTGTCATCCCAGGGCAGCGGCGTCCTGCCGATGCAGCACGCCCTGACCCAGCTGCCCTACACCCTGATCGGGGCAACCGTCACCAGCCTCGGCTTCGTGGCGCTGGGCTACGCGCTGGTGTAACGAAACCGGGAGCGCAATGCGCTCCCGGTTTTCGTATCGCGAAACACGCCTAGATCGAAGAAAGACCGTACTTGTCGAGTAGCTCCACCAGCATCCTGCCGCTATTTACCCGGTGCTCCCGGTGATGGTCCCTGGCGGCGATGACGTCACCATTCTGAATGGCCTGGACAACGGCCCGATGGTCGTTGTTCGATGACGTCGGCCGTGGCCGTAGTCCCAGGGTCAACATGCGCACACGGTGGGACTGATCCCAATAGGTGTTGACGATGGTGGCGATGCGGCGATTGCCGCACAACTCCACCAGCAGCAGATGGAATCGCTCGTCCGCCGCTGCCCAGCGGGTCAGGTCGTCATCGGCCAGGGCGTCGTCCATCTCATCCACCGCATCCATCAACTGGCCGAGCTCCTGGTCGGACAATCCGCGTCGTGCCAGCAACTCGACCGCCTGGGTCTCGAGCGCCGTCAACACATCGTATATCTCGACCATATCCTCGGCCGATACCGGCAACACTCGCATACCGTGGCGCGGCCTGATTTCCACCAGCCCTTCATTGGCCAGCCGAATCATTGCCTCTCGCACGGGCGTCCGGCTCATGTCGAGCAGTTCCGCCAACTCCTTCTCGAGGCGGAAGGATCCCGAGGAAAACTCGTTGTCGAGTATCCGACGCTTTATCTCGTAGTACGCCTTTTCCGGCAGCGACAGCTTGTCCCCCGGAGGCCCCTCGCCCCTGCTCGCCGGCACGGATCGAGAAGACGTGTCTCTTGAGTTCATCGCTGCAAATCCTCAGCTTCCACAGACGTCACTGGACACACGAAGCCGCCTGCCTTCTCTGGCAGAGGTGTAGACAGCCTCTTCGATGTTCATGTTGGCGAGATAGTCAGACGCGGTATTTGCCAACCTCGACCGCCCCATCAGGCCATCCACCACATGGCGGCTGAACCGATACACGCAGTCCCCGCCAAAACCGTGATCCACCCACTCATAGTCGATATCCTGCCACAGATTTTCCCCGTGCCTTCTGTAACCCAGGGTGCCATCGCCTCTCAGCACCAGCACACCCTCGCTTCCTTCGATGGTCATTTCGCCCATGGTCAGCCGCCGGTTTTCGGCGCAATGATCGGACAGGCGGTTGCCATCCAGAACGGCGCGAACGCCACCGGCACACTCCATGATGACATGCCCCGCATCCTCACCGGCGATAGCCGGGTTGAGGCGCCTCAGTTCGGCATAGACAGCGGACACCTCGCCGAAGAGATAGCGAAAGGTGTCGATCCAATGTATCCCGGTCTCGTGGATCAGAAACCGCTCCATCTTCTGAAAGTACGGCTGCCTCTCCAGATAGGCCTCCGGCCCCTGTCCATCTCCAGGGCGCAGCCGGAACGTCGCCTGATAGATCTGCCCCAGCTTGCCCGCGGCAATCTGCCGCTGGATCTCCTCGTACCAGGGCTGAAACCGGACGTTTTCATGAACGATCAGTTCAATCCCGCTTTGCTCGGCCAGGGCGGCGGCTTGGTGCGCCTCCTCCAGGCTTTTGCAGAACGGCTTCTGGCAGATCACGTTCACCCCGCGCTCCGCCGCCAGGCGGATCAAGGCCAGGTGTGAAGAGGGCGGCGTGATGATATCCAGCACGTCGGCGCGCGCTTCCTCCAGCATCGCCAGGACATCCGAGTAGACCTCCCAGCCCCCATGACGCTTGGCCACCTCCCGAGCACGAGAGGTGTCCTGATCACACACGCCCACCACCTGAACCTCGGGGATGCGTGACCAGGCGTCATATTGAAACTGGCTGAAGTATCCGGCGCCAACCGCCGCCACCCTTAGCTTTTCCATCAACAACCTACCTCCTGCGACCTGCCATTGTGAGCGGCGCACCACCCAACCATCAAAAGCTACTGGATCGGAAGCTCGACCAGCTGGGCCATGACCGCCTCGAACACCGCGGTCGTACCGGCATCCCCGCCCAGCTCGCAGGTCACCAGGGTGCCAGTGGCAAAGGCAGCGTCCACGGCCCCTCGCAGCAACTTGCCTGCCTTCAGCGCCGGCTCACAGTCGTGCTTCTCTCCCAGCCACTCCAGCATCATCACACCGGACAGCACCATGGCCGTTGGATTGGCGAGGCCCTTGCCAGCGATATCCGGCGCACTGCCATGGCATGGCTGAAAGACCGCGTGATCATCGCCGATGTCCGCAGAAGGCGCGTAACCCATGCCACCGATCAGACCGGCGCCCAGGTCGGACAGTATGTCGCCGAACATGTTCTCGGTGACCATCACGTCGAGATCCCAGGGCCTGGTGACCATGTTGAGCGCCGCCGCGTCCACGTACATGTGGTCGCAGTCGAGCTGCGGATGCGCCTCGGCCCGCTCGTCGAAGATCTTGCGGAAGAAGGCAAAGGACTTGAACACATTGGCCTTGTCGACACAGGTCACCCTGCCCTTCCCCCCCTGGGCCTGGCGGCTTTGTCCCAGCGCCAGGGTGAAGTCGAACAGTCGCTGACTCACATCCCGGGTGATGACCAGGGTATCGCACGCTTCCTCGTCGCCCTTGATCTCGCCCCTGCCGTGAGACGCAAACAGTCCCTCGGTGGATTCCCGCACGATCACGAAGTCGAGTTCGTGGGCGCTGGGGTTATTGAGCATCGGCTGAAGCCCGGCGATAGTGCGCACCGGCCTGACCCCGGCGTACAGGCCGAAACGGAAGCGGAAGTCGATCTGTGGCGAGATCTCGGTGCCATCCGGATAGCGAACGTCCGGCAGCCCCATGGCACCCAGCAGGATCGCATCGGCTTCATCGGCACGCTTCAACGAGGCCTCGGGAAGCGACTCCCCTGTATCCCTGAAGTGGGCGGCACCGGCAGGCAGCTCCTCGAAGCTCGCCGATACGCCCCCGACCCGCGCCATGGCTGCCTCCAGCAGCGTGACGCACGGCTTCATGATTTCCTGGCCAATGCCGTCACCGGGAAAGACAGCGATGGAAAAGTGGGTCTTGTTGGTCATTTGACAGCCTCTCGCTATTGTTGGTTGTTACTTGAAGAAGTCAGGCATCGGCGCCGGCGAGTGCCGAACGCAATCGGGTCAAGGGAGCACGCCAATGGATCGGCGCCACGCCGCGCACTGGCGCCTGAAACGAGGCAAGGCGGTCCCCCAGCAGGCAGCCAAGGTAAGCCCGATCGAGGTCGCGGCCGCCAAATGCCAGGCTCGATACGTGACCGAGTCGACGACTGACGACGCCATCCAGGTGAGGGCGACCCATCCGACCGGCGTCAAACGCCTCCTCCACTTGCTTGAGATAGGCCTCGTCGCTGTCTTCCAGCACGACACTCTGCTCCCCGGTCGGCGAGACCCGGATGACCCGATTGCTGACGATACTGGTGATCCAGACCCCGCCTTCGACATCGAAGGTCACCCCATCGGGGAAGGTGCCAGGGCCGAACTCACAGACGGTCTGGCGCTCGCCGAGTCGTCCCTTTTCCTCCACGGAAAAACGGCTCAGCCGGCGGGCAAAGGTTTCATTGACGTAGAGCCACCGGCCATCGGGGTGCAGGGCGCACTCGTTGGTGTAACCCAGGCCATCGGCGACGATTCTGGCGTCACTGCCATCGGCGTTGGCCAGAGCAATAAAACCGTCGGCCACCGCCGCGCTGTACCCCTTGGCGCGGGGCTGCTGACGGGTGCTGACGGTGATCCAGAGGCGGCCGGCGCCGTCTCGATGAACGAAGTTGGTGGGAGGCAGGGCGACACCGTCGATCTCGGTCACCAATGGCTCGAGGGCGCCGTCGACGTGCAGCCGGAAGACGCCCCCCTGGTCTTCGCCCAGATGGGTCGCGATCACACCGCCGTCGTCTTCCAGAGCAATACCGTTGGGACGAAGCTGGAAGCCCTGCTGGTTCGACAGGATGCGAAGGGCCGGCGCGCGATCTGCATGGCGGAAGATCGCCACGCCACCGCTGTCGGTCCAGTCTGCAGTCATCAGCAGGCCACTCGAATGTGTCAGCACGCATTCGGGCCGACTCAAGTCGCCACCGCTATAGTCCAGCGCTTCGAGTTCGATCATGTTGTTCCTGGGTCTCGTTGTTCTGTTCTTGCGTTGGTCAGTCTTCTTGTTGTTCCGGGATTTCGATGTTCCGAGGGACCGTTTCTGTGGCCCTTTCACCAGCGTTTGACGACCAACTCGTTAACGTATACATTAACACATGCACAAAGCCGGTCAAGACCAGACCGCGTCAGCCACCCGGGCGACCGGCACAACAACAAGCGACGAGGAAGCCAAATGAAACGTCATGTCACGCCAGCAATCGCCCTGCTCATGGGCCTCTCCTTTCACGCAGCCGCCGCGGACTACCCCGAACGCGACATCACCAATGTGGTCGTGTGGTCGGCCGGCGGCGGCACCGATGTCGCAAACCGGGTCGTCAGCGCAGAAATGAATGCCTTCCTTCCCAGGCGCATCAACGTGGTCAACAAACCGGGCGGTGTCGCCGGCTCCATCGGCATGAGCCATGTCAGCAACCAGCCTGCCGACGGCTATACGTTGGCAGGTCTGTCCGAATCCAATGTCGCCGCGGCGGTCCAGGGCGGCTGGGAAAATACCTTCGACAGCTGGTACCCCTTCATCATCGGGGGATCGCCGGACCTGATCTCCGTGGGCAGCAATTCGTCCTATACCAGCCTGGAAGAACTGGTGGAGGCGGCCTCCAGCGGCGACGTCACCATCAAGGCAGCCGCGGGGGGCTCGGGCTCCGTTCATCACCTCAATCTGCTCGCCTTCGAGAAAGGCACGGGGGCAGATCTCAACTTCATTCCCTACCCGGGTTCCGCGCCGGGCCAGAACGCCGCCATCACGGGTGAAGTCAGCGTGGTCATCACCTCTCTTGCCGAGCAGCAGCAACTGATTGCGGCTAATCGACTTCGGCCCCTGGCGGTGTTGACCGATAGCCCGGTCGACATCGAGGGAACCGGTGAAATCCCCTCTGCCTTCGACAGCTATCCGCAGTTGAAGGAATATCTGCCTATTCGACAGACCATCGGTTTTGCCGTCCGCGACGATGCCCCGGAGGAGGTCAAGGAGACCCTTGAACAGGCGTTCGAGCAGGCACTGGAAACCGACGCGGTAAAACAGTGGGCAGAGGACAACTACTTCCAGTTGTCCGGCAAGACGGGAGAAGAAGCCTCGGAGGAATTCTCTCGGCTCGAGTCCCTCTTCTCATGGACGCTGTATGACCTGGAGTCTGCTTCCATCAATCCGGAGGAATTGAATATTCCAAGGCCCTGATCGCGACTTCTTCGTTCCCGATAACCGAAGGCCCGGAGGCAATCGTTGCCTCCGGGCATTTTCCGGGCCACGTCAATACCTCGTAGAACATCAGGTTCACTGGACACATCATGGTTGACAGCAAACAGCTCCCTGACCCCGAGAATCAGGCAGGCGCCGCTTTCTCGGGGAACGACGAACTCATCCAGCGGCGACGCCGCGATTTCTTCACGAGCCTGGCACTGCTGCTGCTGGCATTCGCCATGCTCGCAAAATCCCTCACCTTCCCCATGACCGACAGCTACGGCGGTGTCACCAACGCCTGGTACGTTTCCCCCGCGCTCTTCCCCCTGTCGATCGCCGTCACCCTGGGGTTGGTGTCGCTGCTGTTACTGCGACGCGCCATCCTCGATGGCGGCGCCAGACGCAGACAGAGCGCCTCGAAGGGCCGATCGAAGGCGTCCTTTCCAGCTTCTGCATCCTGTCGTGTGGCCGTGATCATGGCCTTTATCGGTCTGTACGTTTACTCGTTCGTCCCCAGCGTCGATTTTGCACTGGCCAGCGCCCTCTTCCTCTTTCTCTTCATCACACCTTTCTATATCGAAAAGGTGGCTCTCATTCCCCTGACACTGGTCGGCGCCGTCATCGCTTGCGTGCTCATCACACTACTGAGCCATCGGCCAACATCTCAGCAGTACGCCCTGGATCTGGTAGCTATCGCCACGCTTCTGACAGTCGCCACCATCGCATGGTGGTTGCTGCGCCATTCGCCTAGCGAATGCAGGAAACTGCGCACCGTCGTGCTGGTCAGCATTGGCGTTCCCCTGGTGCTGGTACCGATCTTCCGTTTCTTCCTGCTGGTACCACTCCCGGTGGAAGGTCTGGTGATAGACACCATGCAAGCCCTCGCCAGCCACCTGACGGCCCAAGGTTAAGGAGACACTCGCATGGACTTTATCGCGCAGCTTTCGGTATTCGCGCATGCCATCTGGCAGATCCTTACCAACCCCGCCATGGTGGCGCTACTGCTGGGGTCGAGCTTCCTGGGTATCATCTTCGGGGCGCTTCCCGGCCTGACCGCGACGCTCGGGGTCGCCCTGCTGACCACGCTGACCTATTCGATGGACCTTCAGACGGCACTGATCTCGCTGATCGCCATGTACGTAGGGGCGGTCTACGGTGGGTCCTACCCGGCCATTCTCATCAATATCCCCGGCACCGCGGCGGGCGCCGCCACCGCCATGGACGGCTACCCCATGGCCCAACGGGGGGAAGGCGGCAAGGCGCTCGGCATGACCACCACCGCGTCCTTTATCGGCACCCTGATCGGCATGGTCGCGCTGATCGCCCTGGCACCGCTGATCTCCGAGGCTGCGCTGCAGTTCACGTCCTATGAATTCTTTCTTCTGGCGCTCTTCGGCATCATCATCAGCGGCACCCTTACGAGCAAGGACCTGGTCTACAAGGGATGGATCGCCGGACTGCTGGGCCTTGCGCTATCGACGATCGGTCGCGACCAGCTTCAGTTCTTCCCCAGGTTCACCTTCGGCCTGCCGGAGCTGGACGGCGGCATCGAGGTCGTTCCGGTGTTGATCGGCGCCTTTGCGATCCCGCAGATCATTCGTACCCTGCGCGACAGGGTAGCCCTCGGCAGTCCCCAGCCCGTCAAGCGCGTCCTGCCCGAATTCCGTGCGGTCTTCCGCAATCTGCGCCACGTCATCCGTTCGGCGTTCATCGGCGTGGGTATCGGTGCCGTCCCCGGCGTCGGCGAGGATATCGCCGGCTGGGTGTCCTACGGCACCGCCCAGAACTCCTCTGCCCACCCTGAACGCTTCGGCAAGGGCGAACCTGCCGGCCTGGTCTCGTCGGAAACAGCCAACAATGCCTGTATTGGTGGTGCGCTCATTCCTCTGACGACCCTCGGCATTCCAGGTAGCCCGCCGGCGGTGATGCTGCTTGGCGCGTTGATGCTGCACGGCCTGAACCCGGGTCCGATGATCGCCATCACCCAGCCCAACTTCCTGGTCGAGCTCACCGCCATCATCGCCCTCGCCTCCCTGGCCATGTGGATCAACGGCATGTTTCTGGCCAAGCACGTCATCAAGGTGCTGCGGGTACCCTCGTCAATCTTTCTGCCGATTGTCGCGGTGCTGTCGGTCATCGGGTCCTACGCGCTGGGCCTCAGCCTGCTGAATCTCTACCTGATGGTGCCGATCGGCATCGCCGCCTACTTCCTGGGAGAGATGGACTATCCCATTTCGCCTCTGGTCATCGGCGTCATTCTGGGCCCGATGGCGGATGAAAACCTGCGCCGCGCCCTGATGGTGTCCGAGGGCAGCCTGATGGGATTCTTCGAGCGACCGGTGTCGCTACTGCTGATCGCCGTGATCGTGCTGACCATCGCGTCTCAGATCCCGGCCTGGAAGCGCTATCGCAGCCGCCTTTGGAAAAAATTCAGAGGGCGTGCGCTAGCTGGCAAGCCAGCGCATGGCGCCGACGACACTCAGTAGCGTCACATCGACAAGGAGACGGGTGTCGGCACCGAGCTGCCGACACCAACGCGCATCCACCCCGCTCTCATCAGTCACCGCTCTCATCCACCCCAGACAGGAGACATTCACCGTGCACGCCGTCATCGTCCGTTTTACCCCGCAGCAAGGGTGTGCCGATCGCCTCGAGGCACTACTGCTACGCCAAGCCTCGGATAGCCTGGAAAAGGAACGTCACTGCCAGCGCTTCGATGTGGTTCGACTACGGAACGAGAACACCTTCGTCCTCTACGAGCTCTACCGCGACGAAGACGCCTTCAGATGGCATCTGGAGACCGACCACTTTCATGCCTTCGATCAGAAGAGCGCACCGCTGGTGGCGGAGAAGAAGGTCCTTCAAGGAGACCTGCGCCAGGCTTGATGCACGAGCACACCAGCGCTACAGCCACCCCATGGCCTGCATCGCCTGATTGGCAGGCACCAGCACGTAGCGTACGCACACAAACCCCACCAGGCTGAGTGCTAGGGTATAGGGTGCGGCCATCCACACCATGCGGCCGTAGGAAAGGCGAATCAGCGGTGCCACCGCCGAGGTCAGCAGAAACAGGAAGGCAGCCTGGCCATTGGGCATCGCCACCGACGGCAGGTTGGTGCCGCAGGCCACCGCCACGGCCAGCAGGTCGAACTGCTCGGCGCCGATGCGCGCAGCGCTTAAGGCCGAGTGGATTTCGCTGATGTAGACGGTGCCGACGAAGACGTTGTCCGAGACCATCGACAGCAGACCATTGGTCACGTACACCAGGCCCAGCTGCTCACTGCCTTGGCGTGACAGCACCAGCTCGATCACCGGTGCAAACAGATCCTGCTCGATGATCACCGCCACCACCGCGAAGAACACCACCAGCAAGGCGGTGAAGGGCAAGGCTTCCTCGAAGGCCTTGCCAAGGGCGTGCTCCTCGGTGACGCCGAGAAAGGCGCTTGCCAACACAATGACGGCAAGCCCGATCAGCCCCACCGACGCCTCGTGGCGAGCCAGTGCCACCACCAGCCAGACCAGCACCGCCGCCTGCACCCATAGCCTGGCCACCTCGATCAGCGACTGGCCTGCCCGCTCCTGGCGATCGTGCTCGACCAGGATGGCGCGTACCTTGGCCGGTAGACGCTGGCCGTAACCGAAGCAGCGCAGGCTTTCCACCAGCAGGCAGGTGGCAAGGCCTGCCACCAGCACCGGCAGAGTGACAGGCGCCATGCGCAGCACAAATTCGCCAAAGCCCCAGCCAGCCTGCTCGGCGATAATCAGGTTCTGGGGCTCACCGACCATGGTCGTGACACCGCCAAGCGCGGTCCCCATGGCGGCGTGGAGCAGCAGCGAGCGCAGAAAGCGACGATAGTCGATCAGGTCCTGGTGGCTGACCTCGGGGAGCCCGCTATCATCGCTGTGGTCATGATCGTCGTGCTGCCCCTTCATCGACGCCACCCGATGATAGATGGCGTAGAAACCCACCGTCACGCTGATCACCACCGCGATCACCGTCAAGGCGTCCAGAAAGGCGGAGAGCGCTGCCGTCGTCACGCAGAAGCACAGCGACAGCAGACGCTTGGACGTGACGCCTATCAGCAGGCGTGTGAACGCCTTGAGCAACAGCTGCTTCATGAAGGTGATGCCCGCCACCATGAACACCAGCAACAGCAGGACATCCAGGTTGAGCGCCACCTCGTGCATCACACTGTCGGGGCCGGTCATGCCGATGGCCACCGCTTCCAGTGCCAGCAGCCCACCAGGCTGCAGCGGATAGCACTTCAGCGCCATGGTCAGGGTGAAGATGAATTCGACCAGCAACAGCCATCCCGCAACGAATCCCCCAGACCAGGCATAGACCAGGGGATTGATCAGCAGGCAGATCAGGATGGCGGTCTTGTACCAGTCCGGCGAGGGACCGATAAAGTTGCGAAAGAAGGCCTGGGGCAGCGTCGTCACCATCGACCGGCTCCTTGTCGATACGGCGGCGTTTCAGTATGCCGGCGAAAAGCGGCGCAATCCGCGTGACTGCGTCAACAAACCGCCCTGAACCAACGGAGTATCGGCTTGTCACGCCTACCACGCCGGGCTAGCGTGAAAGACGCCACCACACCGATGAGGAATCGCCTGTGAAATGGGCTCGCACCAGCCGTGACAAGATGCACCATCACGCCGATACCATCGGCAACCTGCTCGTGGAAGGCTTTCACTACCTGGGACTCTTCGTCATCGGCGGGATGATCGCCTGGGCCTCGGTGGTCGCCTTCCTCGACATGCTGACCAGTGGCCACGCCAGCGTCGACGACATCCTGCTGCTGTTCATCTATCTTGAGCTGGGCGCCATGGTGGGCATCTACTTCAAGACCAATCACCTGCCGATTCGCTTCCTGTTGTACGTCGCCATCACCGCCCTGACCCGCTACCTGATCGGTGACATTTCCCACCACCCCAAGCCCGACGCCGGTCTCTTGTACCTGTGCGGCGGCATCTTCCTGCTGGCCCTGTCCGTGCTGGCGGTGCGCTTCGCCTCCTACAAGTACCCCTCCAGCAAGCCCATCGACGCCCTCGGCAAGGTGGTCAACAAGACCAACAGCGATCTGTAGGGCGCCCGGGACCAGCGCCCCTGCCCTCGCCCACGTTCACGTTCACGTTCAGGTTCACAACAACAGCGACGACAACAGCCCCCGCCAGCCAGCATCGAAAGATACCGGTTGGCGCGGGCTGGGTGTTTACGCGAAGGCTGAAGACCGGAACCAGGTTCCCGTCAGGACTCTATAAGGGCTCTATCAGGGCTCTCTCAGGACTTGTCGGGGGTACCCCGGACCACGTCCCACTGGGGCTGACCCTGCTCGATCAGCACACGCTCGCCGTCGGGGGCCTGCTCCAGACGCGCCACCTGACGCACGCCGTCATACTCCCAGGCCACGTCGTAGCCCAGGGTCTTTTCACGGGTGTCGTTGACGGTGTGGCACCGCTGTTCGGTGGTGGTATAGGTCTGGCCGGCCTCGACCCGACGCTGCACTTCGCGTCCGGCGAAGCCACCGCCGATGGCACCGGCCACGGTGGCGATCTTGCGGCCGCTGCCACCGCCGATCTGGTTGCCCACCAGGCCACCGACCACCGCACCGGCAGCGCTGCCCAGAATGCTGTGCGGGTCCCGGGTCGGCGCCTGGCGTGTCACCTGAACGTTCTCGCAGACCTCTCGCGGCGTGGAGACGGTCTCGGTGACCGGCGTGACGGCGGTAATATCGGCGAACTGCGGCCCCTGGGGCGCCTGCTGCACCTGCCAGGCGCCAAATGCCAGGCCACCAAGGCCAAAGACCGCGAGGGTGGAACCGACGATGATCGACTTGCTCATGCTGTTCTCCTTGCTCCGCCAGGGCGCTCGCTTAGCGTGCGAGAGGCGCCACGGCAGATGTCTTGGCGATGTGATAACCCTATCCTAGCCGTTATCGAACAGCGTTCGAAGAACCATGGAGCCACTTGCAAGTTGTTTGTGAGGCTGTCGCAACTCACCGACAAAGGTGCCCCCGATCGGCGACGACGGGCGCTGCTGCCCTCGCCTCTCATGCCATTGGCACACTTCTGCCCACACATCACAACGCCTCGCTGCCGGAGGCAGCGAGGCGTTGGGGGAGACGTGCTAATGGGGCTCACAAGCCGGGAGCGCGGGTCACGGAGCGATCCCGCTGCCCGCACTATCAGTGGCAACGGCCTGTGGCAGCGGCCTATGGCAAGGCCCCGTGACACCGACCAGCGGCTAGATGCCCAGCTTGTCCCGGGTCTGGTAGTACCAGGCGCCGATGGCGGACAGCGGCACCCTGAGCATGCGGCCGCCAGGGAACGGCAGATGCGGCAGGCCGGCGAAGGCATCGAAGCGCTCGTCACGGCCGGTCATCACCTCGCTGATCAGGCGACCGGCCAGGTGGGTGCAGGTCACGCCATGACCGGAGTAGCCCTGGGCGTAGTAGACGTTGTCATTGATCACCCCGAACTGGGGCAGTCGGTTGAGGGTCATCAGGAAGGTCCCGCTCCAGGCGTAGTCCACCTTGACCGTCTTGAGCATCGGGAAGGTCTTTTCCATCTTGGGACGAATGACCGCCTCGATGTCCTGAGGGTCCTCGCCGCCGTAGTTGACTCCCCCGCCGTAGATCAGGCGGTTGTCGCGGGTCAGGCGGAAATAGTCGAGCAGATAGTTGCAGTCTTCCACCGCCATGTTGTTGGGCAGAAGCTCCCGGGCCAGATCCTCACCGAGCGGCTCGGTGGTGATGATCTGGGTACCGCAGGGCATCGACTTGGCCTCGAGTTCCGGCATCACGCCGCTCATGTAGGCGTTACCCGCCATCACCACACGCTCGGCGCGAACGCTGCCGTTGCGGCTCTTCAGTACCACCGGCTGGCCGTGTACCAGCGACTCCACCGGGCTCTGCTCGAAGATCACACCGCCCAGGGATTCCAGCGCCGCCGCCTGGCCCAGCACCAGGTTGAGCGGATGCAGGTGTCCACCGGAGTGGTCCACCAGGGCACCGGTGTAGCGATCGCTGCCCACCTCGCGGCGACAGGCGTCGCCTTCCAACAGTTCCAGCCCGTCGTGGCCGTAGCGCTGCCACAGCGCCTGATGCTCGCGCAGCCCCTTGAGCTGGCGCTCGTTGCAGGCGGCGAACAGGTTGCCTTCACGCAGGTCGCACTGGATGTCGTAGCGGGCGATGCGCTCACGGATGATGCGATTGCCCTCGAAGGCCATGTCGCCGAGGGCACGCGCGGTGTCGGCACCGTACTTGTCCTCGATCACGTCCATGTCGCGGCTGTAGCTGTTGACGATCTGACCGCCGTTGCGGCCCGAGGCGCCGTAACCGACCCTGGCCGCCTCCAGTACCACCACCTTGAGCCCCTGCTCCGCCAGATGGAGCGCGGCGGAGATGCCGGTGAAGCCGGCCCCGACCACGCAGACATCACAGCTTACCTCTCCCTCGAGGGCCGGGCGCTGGGGTGAGGCATTGGCCGAGGCGGCATACCAGGACGCGGCATGCTGGACCTCGGCGGCCCCTCCACGGGGATCGGTAGCGGTGGAACGGCTGGACATGACGGACTCCCAAAGTGGTTATTTTATTCAACACTAGATCGCATTCTACGCGGCGAAAGGAGATATCTTCAAGATAAAGACATGGAATAATCACCACCACGCACCGACGCCATAGCCCCACAACGCAGCGAGCCAGGCACCTGGCCTGGCTCGCTGATGGTGCCTCATGCCACCGTCTCGGGCTTGCGCCACCTTCTCGGGATCGCGCCACCTTCTCAGGCCTACACCACTCTCTGAGCTTCGCGCCACCTTCTCAGGCTTGCGCCACCCCAGGGCGTCCTCCAAGGCCGCGGCTCACACCCGCAGCAGCAGGTGCTCACGCTCCCAGGACGAAATCACCTGAAAGTACTCACGGTGCTCGGCCCGCTTTACCGCCAGGTAGCTGTTGGTAAAGCGCTCGCCGAGGATACCTGCCAGGGCGTCACACTCGTGCAGCAGGTCCAGCGCCGGTCCGATATCGTCAGGCAGCTTGTTGCCGCCGGACCAGGCCGAGCCGACCATGGGCGGGCGGGGCTCCACCTGGCCGAGCATGCCGAGGTAACCACATGCGAGTGACGCCGCCATGACCAGGTAGGGATTGGCGTCGGCACCGGCCAGTCGGTTCTCGACCCGGGTGGCCTCGGGCCCGGAGACCGGCACGCGCAGGCCCACGGTACGGTTGTCCATGCCCCACTCGACGTTGATCGGCGCCGAGCCCGAGGTCTCGGTACGCAGCAGCCGCCGGTAGGAGTTGACGTTGGGGGCCAGCAGCGGCATCGCCGAGGGCAGGTAGCGCTGCAGGCCGCCGATGAAGTGGTGGAACAGACGGCTGGGCTGGCCATCCTCGCCGGCAAACAGATTTCGTCCGCTGGCCGGGTCGATCAGGCTCTGGTGAATGTGCATCGAGCTGCCCGGCTCGTTGGCCATGGGTTTGGCCATGAAGGTGCCGTACATGCCGTGGCGCAACGCGGTCTCGCGCAGTACCCGCTTGAACAGCACCACCTGGTCGGCCAGCGCCAGCGGATCACCGTGCTGGAAGTTGACCTCCATCTGCCCGGCGCCCTCTTCGTGGATCAGGGTATCCAGATCCAGGTTCATCGCCTCGCAGTAGTCGTACATCTCCTCGAACAGCGGATCGAACTCGTTGACCGCATCGATGGAGAAACTCTGGCGGCTGCTTTCCTGGCGACCGGTGCGCCCCACCGGCGGTTCCAGCGGGTAGTCGGAGTCGGTATTGGTCTTGACCAGGAAGAACTCCACCTCCGGTGCCACCACCGGGACCCAGCCACGTGCCTGGTACAGCTCCAGCACACGCTTGAGCACATAGCGCGGCGCCAGCTCCACCGGCTCGCCGCTCAGATAGTGGCAGTCGTGGATGATCTGGGCGGTAGGATCGTCGGCCCAGGGCACCAGGAAGACGGCGTTGGGGTCAGGCACCAGCTCCATGTCCCGCTCGGCAGGATTCCAGAAGCGGATGTCGTCATCGTCGGGATAGCCCCCGGTGACGGTCTGGATAAAGATGGAGTCCGGCAGGCGCGGTCGTCCGCCGTTGAGGTACTTGCCCGCGGGCATGATCTTGCCCTTGAGGATGCCGGTAAGGTCGGTGACCAGGCACTCCACCTCGGTGATGCCGTACTGCTTGAACCAGTCGCTGAGCGCTGGGCTTTCCTGGCGGTTACTCATGAGAGTGTTCCGTTACGTGAGTGTCTCACTCGGTGGCCGAGCCCCGACGTCGCCGGGGCTCTTTCCTTGCAGGGCGGCCCCGGGCGCATCAACGCCCCTGGGCCAATCCCTTCACCGAGCCTTTACCTCTGACCACAGTTGCTGAAAGGTCTGCAGTTGCTGACCGGACAGGCTGGGGGTGAAGACAAGCCGCGCCATGTCCTCTTCGCTGGGCTGGGTCGGCGGCTGGGTCAGCACCTCGTCGAGATGCGGGCGCGCCGCCTCGTTGGGGCTGGCGTAGTAGTTGTAGTTCGACAGCTGGGCACCGATCTCGGCGTCCAGGATGAAGTCGATGAACTTGTGCGCGAGCTCCGGGTTGGGTGCCTCGGAGGGGATGACCATGGAGTCGACCCACATCTCGGCGCCTTCGTCGGGAATCACGAAGTCCAGATGTTCGAAGGTCTCCGGGTCCTCATCCTTGAAGTACAGGTAGTCGCCGTTGAAGGACATGCCCACGTGGGTGACGCCCCGGGCCAGCTGCTGCAGGGTCGGTGTGCCGTCGGTGAAGCCCGAGAAGTTGTCGCGATTCTTGGTCTCGATCAGCAGTCTGGCGGCATTCTTCAGGTCATCCAGACCACTGCAGTCGAAGCTCGCGCCCAGATAGGCGCAGGCGCTGCCGGTGGCGACCTGGCCGTCCTGGATCATCGAGAACGGATAGTCGCCGTTGACCTCGGGGTCGAACAGCAACGACCAGCTCTTGGGCGCATCGGGGAAGGTCTCGGTGTTGTAGACAAGGCCCGTGGTGCCCCACTGGTAGGCAGCGGAGTACTCGGCACCGGGATCAAAGCTCGGATCCTTGAACTGCGCCATCAGGTTGTCGAAGTTCGGAATCTGCGAGCGGTCGAGCTTCTGGATCAGGCCGGTCTCGATCATCCGCGGAATGTAGTAGTTCGACGGCACCACGATGTCGTACTGGGAAGTGCCACCGGCATTGAGCTTGGCGATCATCTCCGGGTTCGAGTTGAAGTAGTTGGTCACCACCTCGACGTCATACTTTTCCTCGAAGGCCTCGATGATCTCGGGGTCCATGTACTCGGTCCAGTTGAACAGGTACAGCTTGCCCTCTTCAGCCTGGGCGACGCCTGCGAGCATGGCGGCGGCCACGGCGAGGCCCAGGGCGCTGCGAGTCTTGTTGAGCATCGTTGCTTTCTCCTTGTATTGCTTGGTCTTGTCTGGGTACGTCAGGTGTTGATCGATCTGTTCCGAGATTGCCGCTGTGTCCGCCAATGGCACAGGCGTCATGCCTTGCGCCGATTGACGACGAGGCTTGCCAGGGCGGCCAGCGCCACCGCCGCGATCATCAGTGTGGCGATGGCGTTGATCTCCGGTGACACCCCCTTCTTGATCGCGCCCCAGATATAGATCGGCAGGGTCGCGCTCTCCGGGCCGGAGGTGAAGAAGCTGATGACGAAGTCATCCACCGACAGGGTAAAGGAGAGAAAGAAGGCCGATATCAACGCCGGCTTGATGGTCGGCAGCATGAAGTGCACCACCCGCTTCAAGGGCGAGGCATACAGGTCCTTGGCCGCCTCGAACAAAGACGGGTCCAGACCCACGAAGCGCGAGTAGACGATCAGCGCGACGAACGGAATCTGGAAGGTGACGTGGGCGATGATCATGGTGCCCAGCCCCGGCCCCAGGAGCCCGGTCAGCTCATTCACCTTGACGAAGAAGGCCATCTCCGAGATACCGAAGACGATATCCGGCAGCACGATCGGCAGATAGATCAGCACGATCAGCCAGCCCAGCTTGCGGTGACGGTGGCGATACATGCCATAACCGATCAAGCAGCCGATCACCAGGGCAATCAGCGAGGACGTCAGCGCCAGCACCAGGGTGTTGCCGAAGGCGCTCATGATCTGGTCATTGGCGAACAGCTGGTGGTACCAGCGCAGCGACAGCCCGGTCATGCTGGCCGCGCTGTTGGCGGCGTTGAAGGAGAACAGCACCACCACCGCCAGCGGCAGGTAAAGAAATACCAGGGTCAGCCACCAGAAGGCGCTCAGACCTCGCTTGAGTGTGCGCTTTCTCATATCACCACCTCCTCACCGCCGCCGAGTCGCTTGCCGATCCGGCGCATGGCATAGAGTCCGGCGAAGGTCGCCAGCAGCATCAGGATGGCGCCGGCGGCGCCCAGCGGCCAGTTCGACCCACCGGAGAACTGGTTGGCCACCAGATTGCCGAGCATCAACGCCTTGCCGCCGCCCAGCAGTTCCGGAATCACGTACATGCCGAAGGCCGGAATCGCCACCAGCACGATCCCGGCGAGCAGCCCCGGCAAGGTCTGGGGAAAGACCGCGTGCCAGAACGCCTTCACCGGGGTGGCGTAGAGGTCCTGGGCGGCCTCCACCTGGGCGGTGTCGAGCTTCTCGAAGGCGGCGTACAGCGGCAGCACCATGAACGGCAGGAAGTTGTAGACCAGCCCCAGGGTCACCGCGAAGTTGGACGGGTAGAGCCCCATGTTGGGGGCGATCAGCCCCAGCGACTCGGCGACGCTGGAAAGCGGCGTACCCGGCGCCAGCAGATTCATCCAGCCGAAGGTACGGATGACCTGATTGGTCCAGGACGGCACCACCACCAGCAGCAGCATGATCGGCCGCCATTTCGCCCGGCAGGTGGTGATGTAGTAGGCGATCGGATAGGCCACGATAACGACCAGGCCGGTCGCCACCAGGGTCTGCCACAGCGACCTCAACAGGGTGTAGAGGTTGCCCGGGCTCCAGCCCAGAAAGCCAAAGCCGGCAAGCTGCTTGAACGAATCCAGCGACAGCGGCATCTGCGGCAGGCCGTAGGGCCCGTTGGTCATGAAGGCCACGCCCATCAGGTAGGCGCTGGGCAGCACCAGAAAGACGATGATCCAGGCCGCGCCGGGTGTCACGGTAAAGAGAAGATGGCGCGCTTCTCTGACCATGCCCTGGCTGCGTCCGAGGACAGCGGTATCGGTCATGACATGCCCCCTCAGTTGGCCACGGTGACGAGGTCTTCCGGGGCGACCACCAGGGTCACCTCGTCGCCGACCTCGGGCAGTCGGCGCCCGCGATTGTTGATGGTGGCCTGCAGGGTGGTGTCACCGACCGCGAGACGGAACTCGGCGTGGCTACCACGATAGAGCCGTTCGGTGATCCGCCCGACCAGGTGGTTCACCCCCTGATGACGTCCCAGACGCACGTCCAGCGTCTCGGGGCGAATCAGCAACAGCTCACCGCCTCCCTGCTGTGGCGTGTCGAGATCGGGCTCGAGCTCCAGCTCGCCAAGCTCGGTGGTCACGCGCTGGCCCTGTCGGGCGCTGATCGGATAGAGGTTGGCATGGCCCATGAAACGGGCGACAAAGGCATTGACCGGACGCTCGTAGACCTCCCGAGGAGGCCCCACCTGCTGGATGGTCCCGCCATTGAGCACGGCGATGCGGTCGGACATCACCATGGCCTCGTCCTGATCATGGGTCACGAAGACGAAGGTCATCCCCAGGCGCTTCTGCACCCTCAGCAATTCAACCTGCAGCTGACTGCGAAGGCCGGCGTCGAGCGCCGACAGCGGCTCGTCCAGCAGCAGCACGTCGGGCTCGCAGACCAGCGCCCGGGCCAGCGCGATGCGCTGACGCTGTCCGCCGGAGAGCTGATCGATGCGCCGATCGATCAGATCGCCCAACTGGATGAACTCGGCGATGCGCTCGACCCGTGCCTCGCGTTCGGCACGATCGACACCGCGCATCTTGAGGCCAAAGGCCAGGTTGTCGCGCACCGACAGGTGGGGAAACAGCGCGTAGGACTGAAACACGGTATTGACGCTGCGATGGTGCGGCGCCACCTCGGTGACGTCGCGCTCACCGATGGTCAGGCGTCCCTGGTCGGCGTCTTCCAGACCCGCCAGGATGCGCAGCAGCGTGGTCTTGCCACAGCCCGATGGGCCCAGCAGGGTAAAGAACTCGCCGGCCTCGATGGTCAGGTCGACGCCATCGAGTGCCACCGTACTGGCGCCGAAGCGCTTGTGCAGGCCCTGCATATGGATCGCGGAGGCGGTCCGCTCGGAGCCGGCGGCATCGACGCCCGGGCGTGCGCCATCATGGGGCTCATCCCGGCGCTGTGAGTGGCGCTCGGCGGTGGAGGTCTCGGTCATAGGGGCATTCCTCGTCGTTGTCGGCAGCTCACAGCCGATCGCGAAGCTTGTAGAAGTGGGTGGCCAGCAGCAACAGCGGTGTTCTCAACAGGCGACCGCCGGGGAAGCGACGATGGGGCATGGCGGCAAAGACGTCGAAGCGCTCGCTCTGCCCGGCAATGGTCTCGGCCAGCAACTTGCCGGCCAGTCCCGCCATGGCCATGCCATGACCGGAGTAGCCTTGCGCATAGTAGAGGTTGGCGGCCAGTCTGCCGAAGTCCGGGGCGCGATTGAGCGTGATGGCAACGTCACCGCCCCAACGGTAGGCGATCTCGACATCATCGAGCACCTTGAACAGGCGCCGGATCTTGCCGTCGATGCGCGCCTCGAGCCCCTTGGGCGGGCGCCCGTCGTAGCTGACTTCACCGCCATAGATCAGGCGTCGATCCGCCGACAGCCGATAGTAGTCGAGCACAAAATTGGCATCGGCCAGGGCGTCATTCTTCGGCAGCACCTGGGCCGCCTGCTGCTCGCTCATCGGCTCGGTGGCGATCATGTAGTTGGCACAGCGCATGATGCGCCCGCGCATCTCCGGCAACAGGTCGATGCCGTAGGCGTTGGTCGCCACCACCACACTATCGGCGGTGACCTCTCCGGCGGCGGTCTTCACCCGGGCAGGCTCGCCTCTGGTCACCGCGGTGACCGGGCTATGCGAGTGGAAGATCGCCCCCGCCTGCTGGGCGGCCCTGGCCAGGCCAAGGGTATAGTTGAGCGGATGCAGGTGCCCACCCTCGGCCTCCCACAGGGCCGCCGGGTAGGCGTCGGTGACCACATGTTCGCGCAGCGACTGCCCTTCGCGCCATTCCAGCGCCTGGTAGTCGTACTTGTGCGCCATGGTTTCCTGGAAGGCACGCAACTCCCGCACATGGCGCGGCTTGACCGCCGCATGCAGGTAGCCCCAGGCAAGGTCGCAGGGAATGGCGTGACGCTCGACCAGCTGTGCGGTCAGGCGCACCGCTTCGCGGCTCATTTCCCAGATATCGCGGGCCGCCGACAGGCCAAGCGCCTGTTCCACGGTGTCCATGTCGGTACCGAGCCCGGGCAGGATCTGGCCGCCGCTGCGACCGGAGGCGCCATGGCCGACGTCAAGGGCTTCCAGCACCACCACCTTGTAGCCTTGCTCGGCCAGATGCAGCGCCGCCGAACAGCCCGTCACCCCGGCCCCGATCACGCAGACGTCAGCGCGAACGTCGCCCTCGAGCCTGGGTGTCGGCAACAGCTCGACCCGGACGGAATCGCGGTACCAGGAGGCAGCCTCGGACGTGGAGGAATCTGTCATAGAGAGTCCGTATTGGTTGCGCAATGCGCTTGTTGTTATTGAATCTCGCACCTTCGCATGAAGGTGACACCGACAGTGTGCCACTTTCTCGCCACCAGGCGTCAAGTATCCAATAACACTAAATTCCTGACTTCAACGTCAGCGATTCGATACCTAAAGCGGCTGACGCACCAACATCAACACTTCACGTCATGCATCCCGCTCGATGGAAGTCGCCTTGGCGACGCTCACGCTTCGAACGTAAGCCGGCGCGCCCGGAAGCGCTCGAATCCAAGATGCCAGACGTGGAAAACTCAACGCGGAGCAACGACAGAGCGTCAGTCTCTCGTTTCATCGCCAAGAGTATAAGCGAGACATCATGTCAGCGAAGCGAAGACGTTGGCGGTTTGATCAAAGATCCAGGAGGCGCCATCAGTCGCCTGATACACCCGCATCGCTCTTCCCCAGCGCCGCCAGAAAGGCTTCCAGCACCCGATGCGGGCGGCGGTCACGGCGGGTGATGGCGACGAAGGGCGTCTCGTAGGCGGCGCTCTCGGAACACAGCTCACGCAGTCGTCCCTGCGCGACCCAGAGATTGGCGTGGTGATCCGGCAGATAGCCGATGTAGGCCCCGGTCAGGATAAGAAAGGCCGCGCCTTCCCGGTCGGACGCGGTGGCGCTGGGCTTGAGCCCGACATGGCGCTCACGGCCGGCTTCCGACAGCGGATAGGACGGTACCACGGCGTCCCACTGCCCCAGCGCCTGCCACCCGCCCAGCGCCTCCAGCGCCGTCGATGGCTCGGCGAACAGCGGATGCCCCCGGCCACAGTAAAGCCCGGAGCGTTCGCTGTAGAGCGCCTGGCTATCGACGCTGGCGGGCAGGTTGACCGCCGGAACGACACCGACATGCAGGCGTCCGTCGAGCACCCCGCGGGCGATCTCGCCGGGAGGGTCCATGTGCATGTTGATGCGCACCTCTGGGCCCTGGGCCTTGAGGCTTGCCAGGGCATGGGTGATACGCATCTCGGGTGAGCTGACCAGGGTATCGGTGATGCCGATATTGAGTTCGCCGCGCAGGCTGTGGTGCAGCGCATTGACCTCGGTGCGAAACGCTTCCAGTCCCGACAGCAGACGCCGGGCCCCTTCCAGCACCTCGCGGCCTTCCTCGGTCAGGGCGAAGCCGCCCCGCCCCCGCCGACAAAGCTTGAGCCCCAGGCGCTTTTCCAGGTCGCCCATATGCAGGCTGATGGCCGAACGACTGATGCCAAGCTCGTTCTCGGCGGCGGAAAATCCACCGCACTCGGCCACCGCCTTGAACACCCGCAATAGACGAATATCGAAGTCGGTGACCGGGCTCTGCCGGCTCACGCGCTTGCTCCGCCGGACCGCCCCCGGTCTGCGCAGGCCGGACAGCGCGGATCGCGCCCCAGCCGATAGTGACGCCATTCGCCACTCAGGCCGTCGAAGGTGGCAAGCCCCCGGTGGGGCGTGCCGGCCCCGGACAACAGCTTGACCGCCTCCAGCGCCTGGAAGCAGCCGATCAGCCCCACCAACGGCGAGATGACGCCACTCTCGGCGCAGGACAGGGCCTCGTCGCCCTGGTCATCCGACGGATACAGGCAGGCGTAGCAGGGACTGGTCTCGTCACGCGGGTCGAACACCGCCAACTGCCCGGAAAAGCGGATCGCAGCGCCGGAGACCAGCGGCACCCTGGCGGCGACGCTGGCGGCATTGATGGCGTAGCGGCTGGAAAAGCGATCGGTGCAGTCGAGGATGACATCGGCTTCCCGCGCCGCCTGGACCAGCCCCTCGGCGTCCAGATGGCGCTCGATGGCGCTGACCCGGCAGCTTGCATTGAGGGCGATGGCAGACTCGGCGGCCGACTGGGCCTTGTTGCGTCCCAGGTCCTGCTCCTGGTGGGCGATCTGGCGCTGCAGGTTGGAGATCTCGACCACATCGGCGTCGGCGATGGTCAGCTGTCCGACTCCGGCGGCGGCCAGGTACAACGCCACCGGCGAGCCCAGGCCACCGGCACCGACGATCAGTGCGCGCGACGCCAGCAAGCGCTCCTGGCCTTCGATGTCCACCTGGGAAAGCATGATCTGGCGGCTGTAGCGCAGCAGGTCCTGGTCATTCATGAAAACTCACTTGTCCTCGAACTCTTCGATATCCGGCACATGCAGGGCGAAATCTTCCTTCACTTCTTCCATCACCACGTAGCTCTTGGATTCCTTGACCCCGGGCAGGGTCAGCACCACGTCGCCAAGCAGCTGACGATAGGCGGACATTTCGGGAATTCTGCACTTGAGAATATAGTCGAACTGCCCGGACACCAGGTGGCACTCCTGGATCTGCGGCAGCTTCGACACGGCTCGACGGAACTCGTCGAACACCGCCGGAGACTGGGTCTCCAGGCTGATCTCGACGAATACCAGCAGATTGGCCTTGAGCATGCGCGGGTTGAGGATCGCCTTGTAGCCACGGATCACCCCGGAGCGCTCGAGGCGCTTGACGCGCTCCAGACACGGCGTGGTGGACAACCCCACCTGGGCGGCGAGGTCCACATAGGACACCCGGGCGTTTTCCTGCAGGCAACGCAGAATCTTCAGATCGATACGGTCGAGGGAGCGGTTCTTGGTTTTCATTGTGGTCCTGAACGCTGGTCTGACGGCGAGGGGCACGCAAGAAAAGAATCGACCAAAAAGGCCTGGTCGCAAAGCATTTCACGACAATCTCTCGCGCCCAATCGCTTGGTGGCAAAACATTTTACTGATAATCAGTATCACATGCCCCAAACAGACTCCAGTCCCGGCTTCAACGTTGCATGCCCCACTGCCCCAGCGTCACCCGAGGGTGGCCCCCCAGGTCATGCACGCTGTCGCAGCGAACATAGCCCAGCGCTTCAAGATGCTCTCGCACCCGCTCGGCCTGCTCGTAGCCGTGTTCCATCAACAGCCAGCCGCCCAGCTGGAGGAAGCTCCGGGCGCGCTCGGCGATGGCAAACAGATCGGCAAGGCCATGGTCGGCGGCCACCAGCGCCGAGCTTGGCTCGAAGCGCACATCGCCCTGCCCCAGGTGAGGATCCTGCGGGTCGATATAGGGCGGGTTGGCCACGATCAGGTCGAAGCGCTCGTCATCGAGCGCATCGAACCAGTCGCTCTGGCGAAATCGAACCGCCAGACCATGTCGCTCGGCGTTGCGCCGCGCCAGCGCCACCGCCTCAGGGGACAGATCGACGCCCTCGACCCGCCAGCCGGGGCGCTCGCTGGCAAACGCCAGAGCGATGGCACCGGTGCCGGTGCCCAGGTCGAGCAAGGCGCCGGTCTTGGTATCACCCTTGGCATCGGTCTTGACATCGGCCCGGGCCAGCGCGGCCTCCACCAGGGTCTCGGTGTCGGGGCGGGGAATCAGGGTGCTGGGCGAGGTCGCCAGGGCCAGCCCCCAGAATTCGCGTTCACCGGTCAGGTAGGCCACCGGCATGCCCTGGGCACGCGCCGCCACCCAGGCCTCGAAGCGGGCCCGGGCCAGCGTCGCCATGGGCTTGTCGCCCCAGGTGTAGAGCCAGGTGCGATCGACCTTCATCGCCGCCATGGCCAGCACCTCGGCGTCGAGTCGCGGCGTCGGGCTGCCGGCGGCCTCGAGGCGGCGGGTCGCCCGGGCGATCAGCACATCACAGCGCATCAGCCGTCCTGTTGCAGAGCGGCTAGCTGCTCCGCCTGGTACTCGTGGATCAGCGGGTCGATGACCTCGTCGAGGCCGTCGCCGGTGACCACCTCGTTGAGCTTGTACAGGGTCAGGTTGATGCGATGGTCGGTGATCCGCCCCTGGGGGAAGTTGTAGGTACGTATGCGCTCGCTGCGATCGCCGGAGCCCACCAGCGAGCGACGGGCGTCGGCCTGTTCCTGGCGCTGGCTGTCCTGGGCCGACTGCTTTAGCCGCGCCGCCAGCAGCGACATCGCCTTGGCCCGGTTCTTGTGCTGGCTGCGCTCTTCCTGACACTCCACCACCACACCGCTGGGCAGGTGGGTGATGCGGATCGCCGAGTCGGTGGTGTTGACGTGCTGACCGCCGGCGCCGCTGGAGCGAAAGGTGTCCACCCGCAGGTCGGCCGGGTTGATGTCGATGTCACTGACCTCGTCGGCCTCGGGCATCACCGCCACGGTGCAGGCCGAGGTATGGATGCGGCCCTGGGATTCGGTGGCGGGAACCCGCTGAACGCGATGGGCACCGGACTCGAACTTGAGCCGGGCGTAGACGCCCTCGCCCTTCACCCGAGAGATGATCTCCTTGTAGCCGCCCTGCTCGCCGTGGCTGGCACTGACCACCTCGACCTTCCAGCCCTGGTTCTCGGCGTAGCGCGAGTACATGCGAAACAGGTCGCCGGCGAACAGCGCCGCTTCGTCACCGCCGGTTCCCGCGCGCACCTCGAGAAAGACGTTACGCCCATCATCGGGATCCTTGGGCACCAGCAGACGCTTGAGTTCGGCCTCCAGCTCCTCGAGCTTGGCCACGCCCTCCTCGCGCTCCATCTGGGCAAGCTCGCGCATGTCGGCGTCGGCGTCCTCGGCCATCTGCTCTGCGGTGGCCACGTCTTCCTCGACGCCACGATAGCGGCGCCAGGCGTCGACCAGCGACTCGAGCTCGGCGTATTCGCGGGAGTAGTCGCGAAAACGTGGCTGATCGCTGATCACGTCGGGCTCCGACAACAGGGCAGAGAGTTCCTCGAAGCGGTCGACGAAGGCATCGAGGCGCTCACGCAGAGAAGCTTTCATCGGCAAATCCTTGAAATCATGTAAGAAGGCGCATTGCAGTCAAGCCAGGCCCGGCTAGTTCCGGGACTCGGGCTCGCCCAGCAGCAGTTCGACGGCAGCCTCGAGCAGGTCCTGGCGCTCATCGGCGGCGGCACCCCGCAGGGCCAGGGTGGGCTGATGCATCAGGCGGTTGGTCAACTGGTGGGCCAGGCGACGCACCACGGCCTCGGGATCCTCACCCTTGGCCAGGCGCTCCAGCGCCTGGGTCTGGGCCTCGTCACGCAGCCGTTCACCCTTGGCACGCACGTCGCGGATCACCTCGCCGGCCCCGCGCACCCGGCGTTCCTTGTGCCAGTGGGCCACGCCGTGCTCGATCAGCGCCTCGGCCTGGTCCGCCGCCACCTGGCGGTGACGTCGGTTTTCCTCGATGACCTCGTGCAGGTCATCGACGGTATAAAGGAAGATGTCGCTGAGCTCGCCGACCTCCGGCTCGATGTCGCGCGGCACGGCGATATCGACCATGAACACCGGACGGTGGCGGCGACGCTTGAGCGCCCGCTCGACCATGCCCTTGCCAAGAATCGGCAAGGGCGCCGCGGTGGACGAAATGACGATGTCGGCCTTTTCCAGGGCGACGGGGATCTCGTCGAGGCTGATGGCCTGACCGCCCAGGCTGCCGGCCAGGGCGCTGGCCCGCTCGCGGGTGCGGTTGGCCACCGTCAACTGGTGCACCCCGGCTTCATGCAGGTGGCGCGCCACCAGCTCGATGGTCTCGCCAGCACCGATCAACAGCGCCCTGGCGCGCGAGAAATCGTCGAAGATTCGACTGGCCAGACTGACCGCCGCGTAGGCCACCGAAACAGGGTTCTCGCCGATGGCGGTCTCGGTGCGCACCTGCTTGGCCACCGCGAAGGTATGCTGGAAGAGCCGCTCCAGCTCCCCGCCGAGCCCGCTGGCGTCCCTGGCCGCCTGGTAGGCATCCTTGAGCTGGCCCAGGATCTGGGGTTCGCCCAGCACCATGGAATCGAGACCCACGGCGACGCGCATCAGATGGCGCGCGGCGTCGCCTTCCAGATAGTGGTAGGCGCAGTGCAAGAGGTCCTCGCGGGGCAATGCATGAAACCGGCTCAACCAGTCGAGCACCTCGCTCTCCCCGCTCGACTCGGTCACGCAATAAAGCTCGGTGCGATTGCAGGTCGACAGCACCGCAGCCTCATGCACACTCGGCAGCGCGCGCAGCTCGGAGAGCGCCCGGGTGAGTTGCGAGGGGCCAAAGGCCACCTTTTCGCGCACCTCGACGGCCGCGGTTCGATGGTTGATGCCAAGGGCAAGCAGGGTCATGCGTTCGACGTCTTCATCAGATGATGTCCGGAGTGGCCAACCAGGCCGCTCCTGCAAGGCGCATATCCTACCATAGGCAGCTCTGACCTCGCTCCCCCGGGCATTGACCTTTGCCAAGACTCTCCAAGCCGTTATGCTGAGAATTCTCATGGAGAAGATGACGCCTCAATGCCCCCGAACGCGCGCCACGGAAAGCTGACCTGCACTCTGGCCACCCTGTCACTGACGGCGTGGCTCGCCGGCTGTCAGAGCTTTTCCTACAGCCCAGGCAGCGCGTCACAGGCTGACCCCATGGCCGGTGCTCCACCGATCACCCGTGGACTCGATGCCGACGGCCTGTCGACGCTGCTGATTGCCGAAATGGCCGGTCAGCGGGGCGACTATCGACGCGCCACCGAAGGCTACCTCAAGGCAGCCGAGCGCTATCACTCCGCTGCCCTGGTCGAACGCGCCACCCTGGCTTCACGCTTCACCGATGACACCACCCTGATCGAACGCGCCGCTCGACGCTGGCAGGAGCTGGCGCCCGAGGCGCCGGTCGCCGCCCAGATCCTGGGCAACCTCGCCGGTGGTCGCGGCAACTGGGACGAAGCCCTGAAACAGCGGCTGATCGCCGCCGATGACGGCACCGACATCACGCGCTTCGTCGATACCGCCCTGTCCAGTGGCGGCGATCCGGTGGCGCTCGCCGCCACCCTCGAACAGGCGCTCGACGAGCCCACACTCCCAGAGTCGAGGAAAGACGACCTGCGCCTGGCGCTGGCCCTGACCGACTCGGCCCAGGGGGATCATGAGGGCGCCCAGCGACGAATTGCCGCACTGGGAAACAACAGTCGCGATAACCCCCAGCGGATTCTCGCCGAATCACGCATCGCCCTGGACGCCGGCAAGTACCACCAGGCCCGCCTGGCGGCCAAACGCGGCCTCAACCTCTCTCCCGGCGACCCCCGCTTCCTTTTGTTGATGGCGCGGGCCGACATTCGCCTGGGCAACCTGGTGTCGGCCGAGAGCAGCACCGACACCCTGCTCGAGACCCGTGGCGACAACCCCCTCTTGCGGGTCGGCCTGGCCCAGCTCTATCTGGAAGAAGGCCACCACGACCCGGCGCGCCGGCTGCTGCTGCCGCTGGTCGATGATCCCCAGGCACCCAGCGCCCTCTATCTATTGCTTGGCAGCATCGCCGAGCAGGAAGACGAGGTCGACAACGCCCTGCTCTACTATCGCCGGGTACCGCCGGGCCCTGACTTCCTGCTGTCGCGACAGCGCGCGGCCAGCATGCTGATCGAGGCCGACCGGCTGCTGGACGCCCGGGCCTTTCTGCGGGTCGAGCGGCTGCGTCACGACGATGCCTATACCGGCCTGGTCATCACCGAAGTGCAACTGCTCGACCAGCAAGGTCTCGAGCCCGAGGCCGAGGCGCTGCTCAACCGCGAGCTGGCGCGTAGCCCCGAGGATGGCGACCTGCGCTACTTCCGCGCCATGCGTGCCTGGAGCGAAGGCGACCTGGACACCTCCGAACAGGATCTGCGCACCCTGGTCGAACAGCAGCCGGACAACGCCGTGGCGCTCAATGCGCTCGGCTACACCCTGGCCGATGCCGGCGACCCGGATGACCTCGACGAGGCCAGGCGACTGATCCAGCGGGCCTACGAGCTCTCGCCGGACAACCCTGCCATCCTCGACAGCCTGGGCTGGGTCGCCTACCGTGAGGGCAAACCGGAGGTTGCGCTACCCTGGATCGAGCGCGCCTGGCGCGAGATCGCCGACCAGGAGGTCGCCGCCCACCTGATCGAGGTGCTGTGGGACCTGGGCCAGAAGCAGCGCGCACGCGAGCTGTTGCAAGAAGCCCAGCAACGCTTCCCCGAGCGCCCGCTGATCGTCGATCTCCTCGATCGGCGCCCCGAAATCAGGCCTGAGCCAACGGCAACAGCGCCTTGACCGCCCCGACACCACGACCACTACCCGCAAGGACCCCGCGATGATGTCTTGTTTTCGCCTGACCGCCGCCGCCCTGGGGCTCGGCCTGCTGGCCGGCTGCGCCACCTCCCAGAGCGTCACCGAGCCGCGCCAGGAGCGCCAGGCCGGTGACTGGGAAGCCCAGACCGAACAGGTGGAAGCCTTCACCTCCTGGAACCTGACCGGAAAGGTGGGCCTGCGCACTCCCCAGGAATCCACCAGCGCCAACCTCGACTGGCGCCAGACCCCCTACCACTATCGCCTGCTGGTCACCGGCCCCATGGGCGCCGGCCGCAGTACCCTGGAAGGACGCGACGGTCGCGTCTCGCTGACCACCAGCGAGGGTCGCTTCGAGGCCGACAGCCCCGAAGACCTGATGGAACAGCGCCTGGGCTGGTCGCTGCCGGTCTCGAGCCTCACCGACTGGGTGCGCGGCCTGCCCGCCGACGACAGTGACTTCGAAATGACCGACGACGAGCTCGGCTTCCCCGCTTCACTGGAACAGGACGGCTGGGAGATCGACTACCGCGGCTGGAAGGATGTGAACGGCACCTGGCTACCCAACCGGCTGGTGATGACCTATGACGACCTGCGCGCCACCCTGGTGGTGAACCAGTGGCAGCCACTGGAACAATAGTCGCACCGGCTCCCGCCCCGGATGGCGGGAGCCTGTCTCCCGGGTAAAATGAAGCACCATCGCCCTCTGTCTCCTGTCGACGTGCTCCTTGCAGCAAGCTCCCTATAGAGAGAAGCAACGAGAGCCGGCATCGATCCCGGTCGCCGATGGCAGGCGCCACCCCCAGCCACCGATCGCCATCACTTCGGTCAGCCGATCCCTGGACAGCACCCTTTATAGACTCCCCCATGCCCGACACCTCTTTCTCTTCCGATGCCAGCACGCAGCCGACCCTGACGCTGCCGGCGCCGGCCAAGCTCAATCGCATGCTGCATATCGTCGGCCGTCGCGACGACGGCTACCACGAGCTGCAGACGCTGTTCCAGTTCCTCGACCACGGTGACGATATCCACCTGCGCCTGCGCCAGGACGGTGAGATAACCCTGACAGACCGTCTCGAGGGCGTACCCCGCGAGGCCAACCTGCTATGGCGGGCCGCCGACCTGCTCAAGCGCGAGACCGGCTGCGCGCTCGGTGCCGATCTTGGCGTCACCAAGCGCCTGCCCATGGGGGGGGGTCTGGGCGGTGGCAGCAGCGACGCCGCCAGCGTGCTGGTCGGGCTGAATCATCTGTGGGGCCTGGGACTGACGACCCGGCGTCTGGCCGAACTGGGCCTGACGCTGGGCGCCGATGTTCCGGTATTCGTCCACGGCCAGGCCGCCTGGGCGGAAGGCGTCGGCGAGCGCCTTGTCCCGGTGGCACTCGACACCCCCTGGTTCGTGGTCGTGCACCCGGGGGTGGCGGTCTCCACCCCTGCCGTGTTCACTGCGCCGGAATTGACACGGGACACCCCCGCCATTACCATGGCGCGCGCACTCAAGGGGGGAGCGTCAAGCTGGCGCAACGATTGCGAGGACACCGTCAGGCAAGCCTATGCTGAGGTGGCTCGTGCCCTGGACTGGCTCAACGCCCGGGCGCCGTCAATGTTGACGGGTACCGGCGCGTGCATTTTTGCCCGTCTGGAGTCGGAGGCCGAGGCCGTCCAGTTGCTGGACGATGTCCGATGCCAACAGCCGACCTGGCACGCCTTCAAGGCCCTGGGCCTGAATCGATCGCCTCTCCTCGACGCCCTGCCCGCGTGAGGCAGGACGTATGCTGGGGTATAGCCAAGCGGTAAGGCAGCGGTTTTTGGTATCGCCATGCGGAGGTTCGAATCCTCCTACCCCAGCCAACTTCCTTCTGAGTCCTGGACTCACTCCCCCAGGCTCACACTGAAGACCCAACACAGCAAAGGTGGCTGCGCGTGTCAAAATTGATGGTTTTCGCCGGGAATGCCAACCCCGAACTCGCCCGTAAGGTCGCCGAGAGCCTGGACAGCCGACTGGGTAATGCCACGGTCGGCCAGTTCAGCGATGGCGAGGTCGCGGTCGAGATCAACGAGAACGTGCGCGGCAAGGATGTCTTTATCCTGCAGTCCACCTGTGCACCGACCAACGACAACCTGATGGAACTGATCCTGATGGTTGACGCCCTGCGCCGGGCCTCGGCCACCCGTATCACTGCGGTGGTGCCCTACTTCGGCTACGCCCGCCAGGATCGCCGCGTGCGCTCCGCCCGGGTGCCGATCTCGGCCAAGATCGTGGCCGACATGATGGTCAAGGCCGGCGTCGACCGGGTCATGACCATGGACCTGCACGCCGACCAGATCCAGGGCTTCTTCGACGTGCCCGTGGACAACGTCTACGGTTCGCCGATCCTGCTCGACGACATCGAGCGTCAGAACTACGACGACCTGGTCGTGGTCTCTCCCGATGTCGGCGGCGTGGTCCGCGCCCGTGCCATCGCCAAGCAGCTCAACGCTGACCTGGCGATCATCGACAAGCGTCGTCCCCAGGCCAACCAGGCCCAGGTGATGCACATCATCGGTGATATCCAGGACCGCACCTGTGTGGTGGTGGACGACATGATCGATACCGCCGGCACCCTGTGCAAGGCGGGCGAAGCGCTCAAGGAACACGGCGCCAAGCGCGTGGTCGCCTACGCCACCCACCCGATCCTGTCGGGCCCTGCGGTGGACAACATCTCCGAGTCGGTGCTGGACGAAGTGGTGGTGGCCGACACCATCCCGCTGTCCGACACCGCGCGTCGCAGCGGACGTATCCGCCAGCTCAGCGTGGCCGGCCTGATCGCCGAAGCGATCCGCCGCGTCAGCAACGAGGAATCCGTCAGCGCGATGTTCCACTAAGCGACATATCGCGCGGGAAACGCGCCCCGACAACCGGGGCATCTGGAACCACCGAGGTCTGGTCGCGGGCTCGGTGGCTTCCTTACTTTAGCCAAGAGGCAATTTCATGTCTGACTACAAACTTACCGCCAATGTTCGTAACGACCTGGGGAAAGGTGCGAGCCGCCGCCTGCGTCGTGCGAACCAGCAAGTCCCCGCCATCATCTACGGTGGTGAAAAGACGCCGCAGCCGATCGCCGTCGACAAGACTGCGTTCTACAAGGCGCTGGAAGACGAAGCCTTCTTCTCTTCCGTCATCAACCTTGAGGTTGACGGCAAGTCCCAGCAGGTCGTGGTGCGTGACCTTCAGCGCCACCCGTACAAGCCGCTGGTGACCCACGCCGACTTCCTGCGCGTCGATGCGACTCACGAGATCACCATGCGCGTTCCGCTGCACGTGGTCGGTCAGGACGAGTCCAAGGCCATCAAGGAGCAGGACGGTGAACTGCACCAGCTGGCCAACGAAGTCGAGATCAGCTGCCTGCCGAAGGACCTGCCCGACTACCTCGAGGTCAACATCGCTGACCTCGAGATCGGCAGCACCCTGCACCTGTCCGACCTCAAGGTTCCGGCTGGCGTAACCATCGTCGAGCTGAGCCACGGTGAAGAGCACGACCAGGCCATCGTCAACGTGACCAAGGCCAAGGTCATGCAGTCCGAAGAAGAAATCGCCGAGGAAGAAGCCGCCGCCGCCGAGGCCAGCGAAGAAGCTGCCGAGGAAGCGAAGGACGACGCCAAGGACGAAGACGAAGAAGGCGACAAGGAGTAATCCTTTTCTGCCGGATTCAGGGGCCACTGCGGTGGCCCTTTTCGTTTCCGAGGGCTTTGCCCATGGCCTCGTCGCCAAGGCCCTGAGCAAAGCGCTTGCCCCGCACCGCTGACCGGAGAGACCACCATGACAAGGATCAAGGCGCTGATTGGCCTTGCCAACCCTGGCACCCAGTACGAGGCGACGCGTCACAACGCCGGCGCCTGGCTGGTGGAGGAAGTCGCGCGTCAGTCCAGCGCCGAGCTGCGCCCGGAGAAGAAGTTTCTCGGCCTCTACGCCAAGGCCTTTGTCGAAGGCAGCGATCTGCACCTGCTGGTGCCGACCACCTACATGAACCGCTCCGGTGCCTCGGTGGCGGCGCTGGCCAACTTCTTCAAGCTGGCCCCCGACGAGATGCTCATCGCCCACGACGAGCTCGACCTGCCCCCCGGCAGCGCGCGCTACAAGCAGGGCGGCGGCCACGGCGGCCACAATGGCCTGCGCGACATCATCAGCGCCCTGGGCAACGACAAGTCCTTCCATCGTGCGCGCATCGGCATCGGTCATCCCGGCAGCGCCAAGCTGGTCACCAACTACGTGCTGGGCCGCCCCGGCAAGACCGAGCGCGAGGCCATCGACGGCGCCCTGATCGAGTGCCTGGCGACACTGCCTCAGGCGCTATCCGGCGACTGGGCCAAGGCCATGAACCGCCTGCACAGCCACTCTGCCTGACCCGGCGGGCGCCAACAGGGGCAGCAGGTGGTTGCACCGCCCGGGCTGTCCCCGCCTGGCCCGACGTCATACACTGTGCGCCGACTTCTTTCACTTCACGCCTTCAGGAACCACCCATGGGATTCAACTGCGGCATCGTTGGTCTGCCCAACGTCGGCAAGTCCACCCTCTTCAACGCCCTGACCAAGTCCGGCATCGATGCAGAGAACTTCCCGTTCTGCACCATCGAGCCCAATGTCGGCATCGTCCCCATGCCGGACCCGCGCCTCGACAAGCTCGCCGAGATCGTCAAGCCGGAGAAGGTGGTGCCCACCACCATGGAATTCGTCGATATCGCCGGCCTGGTCGCCGGTGCCTCCAAGGGTGAAGGTCTCGGCAACCAGTTCCTCGCCAATATCCGCGAGACCCAGGCCATCGCCCACGTGGTGCGCTGCTTCGACAACGACAACGTCATCCACGTGGCCAACCAGGTCGACCCGGCGGCGGATATCGAGACCATCAACCTGGAGCTGGCCCTGGCTGACCTCGACACCGTGGAGAAGGCCATCCAGCGCCTGGTTCGCGTGGTCAAGGGCGGCGATAAGGACGCCATTGCCACCAAGGCGGTGCTTGACAAGATCCAGCCGCACCTGGCCGAAGGCCAGCCGCTGCGCAGCTTCGATCTGAGCGATGACGAGAAGAAGCAGATCAAGAGCTTCGGTTTCCTGACCCTGAAGCCGACCATGTACATCGCCAACGTCAACGAGGACGGCTTCGACAACAACCCCTACCTCGACGTGGTCAAGGGCATCGCCGAGGCCGAGGGCGCCGTGGTGGTTCCCGTGTGCAACCAGCTGGAAGCCGAGATCGCCGAACTCGATGACGAGGAACGCGAGATGTTCCTGGCCGAGATGGGCATGGAAGAGCCCGGCCTCGACCGGGTGATCCGCGCCGGCTACGCCCTGCTGGGTCTGCAGACCTACTTCACCGCAGGGGTCAAGGAAGTGCGTGCCTGGACCGTCAAGGTCGGCGCCACCGCCCCGGAAGGCGCCGGTGTCATCCACACCGACTTCCAGAAGGGCTTCATCCGCGCCGAAGTGGTGGCCTATGACGACTTCGTCAGCCTGAACGGCGAGCAGGGCGCCAAGGACGCCGGCAAGTGGCGCCTGGAAGGCAAGGACTACGTGCTCAAGGACGGCGACGTGGTGCACTTCCGCTTCAACGTCTGAGGCTCACCGCAGCGTCCGACGTAACATCACGTTTCCTGTGTCAACACCGAGGCATGCCTCGGTGTTGTCGCTTACATGCCAGTCACATGCAGCAACTCTATCGCAAAGAGGTTATATTCGAGAGATGTCATCAAGCGCAGGAACAAGAGCGTGACACTCTCGAACGATTCTCCACCACTCAAGGCAACGGCGCCTGAGCTATGGATAGCGGATGGGCCCGTCATCAGAGGCAAGCTGCTGCCCTATCCGACACGCATGGTGGTGGTACGCCTGAGCGGCGACCGGCTGTGGGTCCACAGCCCCGTCCCGCTGACCGAGCCACTGCGTGACGCCCTCGACGAGCTGGGCCAGGTACACTTCCTGATCGCTCCCAACCATTGTCACCACCTGTTCATGCGCGAATGGCAGATGGCCTACCCAATGGCTCGCAGTTTCGGCACCCGGGAAGTCATCGCCAAGCGCGGCGACCTGGTGTTCGAAAGCACCCTGGATGGCACGCCCAACCGCTACTGGGGTGACGATATCGACCAGTGCCTGTTCACCGGCTCATCGCGTATGCAGGAAGCGGTGTTCCTGCATCGTTCCAGCCGCAGCCTGATCGTGGCCGATCTGATCGGCAATCTCCCCCCTGCTTCCCTGACGCCCTTGCAGCGTCGACTGGCCAGGCTCTCGGGCATCCTGGCGCCGGATGGCAGGATGCCGCTGGAGTGGCGACTGAGCTTCCTCGGCCGACGCTACCTGGCGAGCGAACATCTACGCACCCTGCTCTCCTGGCGGCCCGCTCGAATCATCATGGCCCACGGCGAGATCATCGAGAATGACGCCAGCGACTTTCTCGCCCGCGCTTTTCGCTGGTTGAAGGAGTAAGGGCCAAGCATGGCGCTGTTTGCATACAGTGCATAATGTTTGTATAACATTGAGGCAGGTTCTGAACGCAAAGGATCTGCGCTCATGCTTGGTTCACCTCGGCTACTGCTGATCGGTTATCTGTTGGCAGTAGGCCTGCTCGGCATCTTTTGGCTACCGACGTCCCCGCAACAGCTCTGGTGGTGGCTACCACTGGCGGCGCTGGGGGTGGTCGGCGTGCTGGACCTGCGCTCCAGCCACAACGTGCTGCGCAACTACCCCATCGTCGGCCATCTGCGCTACATGATGGAATTTCTGCGTCCGGAACTGCGCCAGTACTTCTTCGAATCGGAGACCAGCGGCCGGCCGTTCAATCGCGAACAGCGCCAGATCATCGGCGCCCGGGCCGAGGGACGCAGCGACACCGCCCCCTTCGGCACCCGCCAGGTCGTGCTGCGCCAGGGGCGTCGCCAGATTGCCCACGCCATGATCCCCACTCGCGTCGACCCGCAGCAAGCCTGGGTGACGATCGGTGGCCCCCAGTGCCACCACCCCTACCGCTCTTCACGGCTCAATATCTCGGCCATGAGCTTTGGCGCCCTGTCAGGACGGGCCATCACCGCCCTCAACCTAGGGGCCAGGCGCGGCGGCTTTGCCCAGGACACCGGCGAGGGCGCCATCAGTCCTTATCACCAACGGCACGGCGGTGACCTTATCTGGCAGATCGCCAGCGGCTACTTTGGCTGCCGCGACCAGGCCGGGCGCTTCAACCCGCAAGCGTTCAGCGCCAAGGCCCGCGAGGAACAGGTCAAGATGATCGAGATCAAGCTGTCCCAGGGCGCCAAGCCGGGACACGGCGGCATGCTCCCCGGCTCCAAGGTCGACCAGGAAATCGCCGAGACACGCCAGGTCCCGGTGGGGGAAGACTGCTATTCACCGGCGGCCCACCCGGAATTTTCCACCCCGCTGGAACTGATGCAGTTCATCCAGCGCCTGCGCGATCTGAGCGGCGGCAAGCCGGTGGGCATCAAGCTGTGCCTCGGCCACACCCGGGACATGCTGGCGATGTGCAAGGCCATGCTGGCAAGCGGCATCCAGCCGGACTTCATCACCGTGGACGGCGCCGAGGGCGGCACCGGCGCGGGACCGGCGGAGTACGCCGACCATGTGGGCCGCTATATCGATGAGGCACTGCCGATCATCGACGCCTGCCTCAAGGGGATCGGCAAGCGCGACGAAATCAGCGTGATCGCCAGCGGCAAGGTGGCACTTGCCATCGACATGGTCGAGAAGTTCGCGCTGGGCGCCGACGTCTGCAACGCCGCGCGCCCGTTCATGTTTACCCTGGGTTGCATCCAGGCCCAGCGTTGCCACACCAACACCTGCCCCACCGGAGTGGCGACCCAGGATCCGGCCCGCAGTCGCTCCATCGATGTCGACAGCAAGGCCGACAACGTCCAGCGCTTCCATCGGGCCACCCTGGACGCCTGCCTCGACATGATCGGCACCATGGGCCTGGCAGGCCCAGGCGACTTGCGCCCTGAGCACCTGCTCGAGGGACCGGCCACCGCCACCCGGGTATGGCAAGTCGACAGCCTGGAGGTCGGCGCCTTGCTCGACCACCAGAAAGCGCAACAACTCCCCGACTGCTGGCGAAACGACTGGCATGAAGCCAGTCCCCACCACTTCTTGCGTGGACCGGGAGGCTCGCACCAGGAAAGCCACCACAGGACGGCCCCCGGCCCCCATCGAGACGGCGGCGAAGGAGACCGCCATCATCCGCCAAAGGAGGTGCAACGATGATCGTACGTAGTCACAAGGATGCGGAGAAGTCAGCCGTAGAGGACGACAAGTGGATCAGCCGGCGCTACACCCTGCGCAAGGACGGCATGGGGCATTCGGTCCACGAGACCTACATCAAGCCCGGCCAGGAACTCCACATGTGGTACAAGAACCACACCGAGACGGTCCTGTGCATCGAAGGCGAGGGCCAGATCGAGGACCTGACCGAGGGCGGCAAGTGGGAACTCAAACCCGGTGTGCTCTACGCCCTCGACAAGCACCAGCAGCATATCCTGTCGAGCGAAAAGGGCATGACCGTGATCTGTACCTTCTCGCCGGCGCTGGTCGGTCCCGAGACCCACGATGAACAGGGCTCCTATCCCCTGCTCGACGACGACGGCAGCGTGCTCAAGCGCTGAGCCATGGCCCGACACCGGGGCGGCACCAAGCACAGGACGGCTCAGCAAGCAGACGGAAAGACCTAGGCGCTGTCCGAAAAGTCGACGAGCGAAGGTTAGACAAGGCAAAAATCGGTGAGAAAGCGCAGTTTACGGGGTGTAAATGAGCATTTTGATCCGATTTTTAACGCCGTATTACCGAGCGCAGGCACTTTTCAGACAAGCCCTAGCGGAAATCCCGCGAGGGCACGCCGAGTTCGGCCCATAAGCCGCTCAAGTCCTCGAGCCGTCCGGCGATCACGTGGATCACGCTGCCCTCGCGCTCCAGATGGCCGGTGACCTTCAACAGCCGGGCGTTCAACAGCGCCTGGCGCTGGGCCTTGGCGGTGTCCTTCCACACCACCACGTTGACGTTGCCGGTCTCGTCTTCCAGGGTCACGAAGGTGACCCCGGAGGCGGTGCCCGGCCGCTGGCGGGTGGTCACCAGTCCTGCTACCTGGACCAGATGGCCGTGGTCCAGCCCGGCAAGCTCACAGGCCTTGAGGCAACGCGCCAGTCCTTGCCGCGCCATCGAGGTCTGCTCGCGCAGCAACGCCATGGGATGGCGGGCAAGGCTCAGCCCCAGATGGCGAAAGTCCTCCTCGAGGTCGGCCTGCTCGCTGGGGGGCGCCAGCTCTGGGGTGGTGTCGTCGAGGATATCGGTCTCGCCCAGCGCCAGCGCCGGATCCGGCGCCAGCAGATTCCAGCGTGCCTGGTAGCGATGGCCGCCGAGGCTCGACAGCGCCCCGGCCGCCGCCAGCGCTTCCCACTCGCGGGCCGACATCGGCGCGCGACGCCTGGCCTCGGCGACGCTGGCATAGCCGTTGGCCGGACGCCTCGCCAGCAGGCTGTCGATGGCACCACGCCCCAGCCCCTTGACCAAGCGAAAGCCCAGTCGCAGGGCGCCGTCCGGCTCCAGGGTGGCGTCCCAGTGGCTGGCATTGATGTCCACCGGACGCACCTCGACGCCGTGGCGGCGGGCATCCTGCACCAGCTGTGAGGGACTATAGAAGCCCATCGGCTGGCTATTGAGCAGGCCGCAGCAGAAGGCCGCGGGGTGGTGGCACTTGAGCCAGGCCGAGACGTACACCAGGTGGGCGAAGCTGGCCGCGTGGGACTCGGGGAAGCCGTACTGGCCAAAGCCCTCGATCTGGCGGCAGATGGCGTTGGCAAACTCATCGCTGTAGCCCCTGGCACGCAGCCCGGCGGTCAGCCGCTGCTGGTGTTCGGCGATGGTACCGGCCCGTCGCCAGGCCGCCATGGCCCGCCGCAACTGGTCGGCCTCGCCACCGGAATAGCCCGCCGCCACCATGGCCAGCTTGATCACCTGCTCCTGGAAGATCGGCACCCCCAGGGTCCGCTCGAGCACGCCCCTGACCTCGTCGCTGGGATAGCGGACCTCCTCGATGCCGTCACGACGCCGCAGGTAGGGATGCACCATGTCACCCTGGATCGGCCCCGGACGAACGATGGCGATCTCGATCACCAGGTCGTAGTAGTTGCGGGGCTTCAAGCGCGGCAGCATGTTCATCTGGGCACGGCTCTCCACCTGGAAGACACCGACGCTGTCCCCACGACTGAGCATGGCGTACACCTCAGGATCATCCCGGGGCACCCGGGACATCGCCATCGCCTGATGCTCGCCCTTGCTCTCGTCGTCGCTCTCGCCCGTGCTCTCGTAGCAGCGCCTGTCGTCGTCCCGGTGTTCACCTCCGTCTGACAGCAGCGCCAGGGTCTTGCGAATGGCGGTCAACATGCCCAGCGCCAGCACGTCGACCTTGAGCAGCCCCAGACTCTCCAGATCGTCCTTGTTCCACTGGATCAGGGTGCGCCCTTCCATCGCGGCGTTCTCCACCGGCACCAGCTCGTGCAGCGGCCCGCGCGAGATCACGAAGCCCCCCACGTGCTGTGACAGGTGGCGGGGAAAGCCCAGTAGCTGCTCCACCAGTTCGACCAGATGTCGCAGCAGTTCCGGGACGGCGGTGGAGGCGGCCTCTTCACCTCCCGCGCCTACCGTCTCCCCCACCGTCTGCTTGAGCGCCTCGAGCCAGGCGCCCTCGCCCTCGCGTCGATCCAGCCGACTGGCGAGCCAGGTTAGATAGCCCGGTTGCAGCCCCAGCGCCCGCCCCACGTCCTTGAGTGCACTTCTGGGGCGGTAGCTGATCACGGTGGCGGCAAGCCCGGCCCGCTCGCGGCCGTAGCGCCGATAGATGTACTGGATCACCTCCTCGCGGCGCTCGTGCTCGAAGTCCACGTCGATATCCGGCGGCTCGTCGCGCTCCTCGGAAATAAAGCGTTCGAACAGCAGCTGCACCTGACGCGGGTCCACCTCGGTGATAAACAGGCAGTAACAGACCACCGAATTGGCCGCCGAGCCCCGCCCCTGACACAGGATGCCCTGGCGGCGGGCGAAGGCGACGATGTCCTCGATGGTCAGAAAGAACGGCTCGTAGGCCATCCTGGCGATCAGCTCAAGCTCGCGGGCGATCTGCTCGGCGATATCCGAAGGCGTACCCTCCGGGAAGCGTAGCCGCTCGCCCTGGCGCACCTTGTGCGCCAGCCATGACGACGGCGTATGGCCGTCGGGGACCAGTTCCTCGGGGTACTCGTAGCGCAGCTCACCGGGGTCGAAGCGACAGCGCTCGGCGATACGCAGGCTTTGTTCAAGCAGCGCAGGCGCGAAACACTGCGCCAGCCGCGACAGGGGTCGCAGGCAGCGCTCGGCGTTGGGCTCGAGCAGAAAACCGGCGCGCTGCACGCTGGTGCGATGCCGAAGTGCGGTCAGTACATCCTGCAACCGCTTGCGGCTCGCCTGGTGCATCAAGACGCCACCACTGGCGACCAGCGGCAGGCCGGCGGCGCTGGCCAGCCTCATCCGCCTTGTCAATCGCTCCTCCTCGTTTGCCAGAAAGTGGCGCTGGACCATCACCCAGCAGCGCCCGTCGAAGCGTTGCTTCAGCCAGGCAATTCTCTCCCGAGTCCGGGCGTCGTCGTTGCCCGGCAGGTACAGCAGCAGACAGTCCTCGAGCGCCTCCAGGTCCTCCCAGTCGAGACGATAGCTGCCCTTGGGCGCACGGCGACGGCCCAGGGTGATCAGCCGGCACAGGCTGGCGTAGCCGCTGCGGTTCTCGGCCAGCACGACCACGACCTCGTCGGCCAGGCGAAACTCGGCACCGACGATCAGCGCGATCCGGTGGTCTCGGGCAGCCTCCCAGGCGCGCACGATGCCGGCCACCGAGCACTCGTCGGTGATCGCCAGGGCGTTATAGCCAAGCTCGTCGGCGCGGGCGACCAGCTCATGGGGGTGAGACGCGCCCTTGAGAAAGGTGAAGTTGGACAGGCAATGTAGCTCAGCGTAGCCAGGGCCCGGGGCGACTTCGGCAGCGTCAGGTGGCTCGCCGACACGCTCAACCGAACCAGCCATGCAACCACCATTGCGACTCGGCGTCGCGAAAGACCCAGCCGTGGCGACCGTCCGGCCAGCAGGCCACGTGATAGTCACGCCGCGCAGGGGCGTCATCCCACCAGCCGCTGGCCAGTCGCTCGGGCCCGGCGGCCCAGACCAGACGCTCGAGGGTCGCCGGCGTCAGCGGCTCGGGGTGTTCCAGCAGCCAGGCCGGATGGTTGGCGTTCTGGGTTTCAGACGGGGGCCTGCGGGCGGTCCCCGGCTGCACTACCAAGCGGGAGGCCCGTTCGGGGCGATGATCCTCCAGCGCCATGGGCTGCAACACGGCGCCATCACCGAGACGAGAACGCAACCGGCTGAACAGTGCCTCGGGGGTGTCTCTGGGCGGCGCCGCCTGAAACAGGTCCGTTGCCACCTCTTGCAGGCTAGCAACCTCGCTGACCTCCAGGCGCAGGCGCAACACCGGTGCTTCGAGTACCACTGATTCCAGGCGCAACCGGCACAGCTCGAGCCAGGCCTCCGCCGCCTGCTCGCCCCCGGCGTGCCCCACGCTCAGGTGCTGAGCCCCCTCCCGGTGATACAGGGTCAAGGTCAACGACAATGCCTTGACGCAACGCACCTTGAGAAAGCCCTCGAGCTCCGCCAGCAGGCGCCGCAGGGGAAACACGATGCCGGCGGCCAGCTCGATCTCATGGACCAGCTCCCGCTCACGATCGAAGCGAGGCGGCGGCGCGAATACCGGCGGGGGATCGGCGACCTCGCCGGTCAAGCGCTGAAGGTAGCGCCGCAGGTCTGTCCCCAGGCGCGAGGCCAGCGAGGCTGGCGGCAGCACAAGCAGGTCGTTGAGGTGCGTAAACCCGAGTCCCTTGAGGCGCGACTGCTGGCGTGCGGACAGCCCCAGCCGGTCGAGGCGAAGCCTGCCGAGCCTGGCCATATGCTCCGCCTCGCCCTGGCCGCAATAGCCCCCCGTCCGGGCCAGCAGGCAGGCGGCCAGCGGGGTATGCCCGGTGGCGCTGGACACCTCAAGCTCCAGGGTCGCCAATTCTTCGTGCAAGCGCCGCCACAGTCCCTCGAGTCCACCGAAGTAGTCGAGCATCGAGGCGATCTCCATCACCACCCCCCAGGACGCGGCGTTCTCCCCCGTCGGCTCGAGACTGACCCGGGCGCTGAAGCGGGCACACCACAGCGCCAGCCCTTCGAGACGACGTCGGCTCACCTCAGGATCCGGCGTCAACAGCCGGAGTCCTGGCTCCAGACACAGTGCGGCATTGATCGTCATGCCCGGCCGCACACCGGCCTGCCAGGCCCTGGCCGAAGCCAGCGCGATACGCTCCCCGTCCTCGCACAGCAACGCGAGGGGTCCGTCATCGCCGGCGCTCAGCACCTCCAGCCCAAGCTGCGGACAGTGAAGGCATAGCCACAGCCCCTTCATGATCGCCCCGCACCCTTGCGCTCGGAGACGAGGAACACGGGGCGGGATCGACGTTCCCCACTGGGGGCGCACGGCAGCGAAGTCGGCCGCGGGCACGGGGGCGACAGCCTAGAGTCGGCCAGGGTGATATCGATGGCCCTGGCTGGCATGGCCCCCTTGCGCTTGAAGGCATGGACCTTGATGCGCCTCGACAAGGGCGCCGTCTCTTCACCGCTGCTCTGATCAGGAGCCGACAACCGCAGTCGCCAGGGGGCCACTGACCCTTGCCTGGCGAACTCGGCCGGTCGCATCAGCGCGCCATGGCCGCCCCCTGCCGCCACGGCGAGCTGCAGCCGCCGCAGCCATTGCCCCTGCACCGCGGCGAACCAGCCCAGCACCAGATCGCAGCAGCCGCTCTTCAAGGCCTGTTCCATGGCCCACAGCCGCTGCCTGGGATGGCGGGTACGCACGATGACCAGATGCGACAGATCCAGGCCCGCCGCCGCCAGGGCCGCCGCATGAGGCTGCCAGGGTGGGTCAAACCACACCACCCGCTCGCAGCGGTGCATCAGCGGAAGCAATAGACGAATCTCGCCGCAACCCGCTCGATCCAGCAGCAGTTCCAGCAGCTCTCCCCGGGGCCAGCCACCGCCGAGCACCTCGTCCAGGGCCTCGACCCCGGTGGATATCCCGCGCCTCGTGTCGCCCTCCGGCTGATCACGGTGCCACTGTCGCCGCGCCCGCCAGACGCTGCCTCGCTGCATCAAGCGCGAGAGGTCATCGCATGCGTTGTCACGGGCCTGGTTGTCTGCTGCCTTCATCGCTCCTCTCCCGCTCCGCTCTTGGTCTGCTCAACTGGCCTGCTCTGCTGGCGTTCGCTGCTGGTGTTCGCTGCTGGCGTTCCTGCTGAGCTGCGCCCCTGGCCCGCTAGATACACCAGCCCGGCCCAGATTTCTGGCCCAGGTTTCAGGTCCACGCCCTGGCCTTACCGGGCGGACGCCAATATACCGAATACTGTTATTTTATACAGCACTCGTCCAATGCCAAGTCGGCAATGCGGCGCCAGGGCAATCTGACGATGGGTCAGGAAAGCGGCACATCCGCTCACACCAGCACAGAAGCGCCACGGAGGCTCCCCGGGGGAGGGGTATGGTGGTCGTAGAAGGTTGTCACAGCTCAAGTTTGGCCTGCGATAGCTATGAAATAGTCAGGCAGATCTTTTCTTCACCGCTGGACGTCATGACCATTCACACCCCCACGACACCGCCATGCACACCAGAGACCACGGTAGAAATCCGGGTCCGCGGCTGCGTGCAGGGTGTGGGGTTTCGTCCGACGGTATGGCAACTCGCCAACCGGCTAGCGCTGGTCGGAGAGGTACTCAACGACGGTGAAGGCGTGCTGATCCGTGCAGCCGGCCCCAGTGGACGCCTCGAGAGCCTGGTCGAACAACTCAAGCGCGACCCGCCTCCACTGGCACAGATCACCGACATCGAGGTTCGCTCGGGCCTGGCACCGCTGCACCGAGTCGGCTTCACCATCGTCGATAGTCTCGAGGGCGCAACGCGCACCGATATCGCCGTGGACGCCGCCATCTGCGCAGCCTGCACAGAAGAAATACTGAGCCAGCACCAGCGACGCTCCGGTTACGCCCTGACCAACTGCACCCACTGTGGCCCACGCCTGTCGATCATTCGTGACATGCCCTACGACCGGGCGGCCACCACCATGGCTGACTTTGCGCTATGCGAGTGCTGTCGCGCCGAATATCTGGATCCCGGCGACCGTCGCTTCCATGCCGAACCCATCGCCTGTCCGGCCTGCGGGCCCCAGGTGCGTCTGGTGGCACTGGACGGCGAGCCCTGGCTGGCGGGCGAAGACGCCATCGAGACTCGCGCAGAATCTTCGTTCGAGGCTCCCATCGACGAAGCCGCCGCACTGATCCGCCAGGGCCAGATCCTCGCCATCAAGGGGCTCGGCGGCTACCAGCTGGCCTGCGACGCCACCAGCACCGAGGCCCTCGAGCGCCTGCGACGACTCAAGCGCCGCCCCACCCGGCCGCTGGCGTTGATGGTCAGAGACCTGGAGATGATCAGGCGCTACTGCCGGCTCGCTGAGCTCGAACAACAGGCACTCTGCTCAGCCACCGCGCCCATCGTGCTGCTGGAGCGTCGCCGCGACGAGGCCACAGGCCGGCCGCTCGCCGAGGCCCTGGCCCCGGGGCTCGACCGGCTCGGCGTGATGCTGCCTTCGACCCCCTTGCACGTGCTGCTGTGCCAGCGGCTGCCCTTTCCTATCGTGATGACCAGCGGCAACGTCTCGGGCGAGCCCCAGCTGATCGACGATGGCCGACTGGTTGACAGCCTGTCGACGATCGCCAGTCATGCCCTGACCCACGACCGCGCCATCGCCCGGCGTATCGACGACAGCCTGGTACAGCTGGCCGCCGGCAAGGTGCGCATGCTGCGTCGTGCCAGGGGCTATGCTCCTGCACCATTGCCGCTACCGCCTGGCTTCGAGGACATCTCGCCGGGGCTTGCCCTGGGACCGCAGCAAAAGGCCACCTTCTGCCTGGTGGATAGCCAGCGCGCGATCCTGTCCCCTCATCAGGGTGACCTGGACGACGCCACCACCCTCGACGACTACGAACGCAACCTCGACGACTTCCTGGCGCTGTACGACCACCGTCCCGCCTGGCTGGCCTGCGACACTCACCCGGACTACCGCACCAGCGCCGTGGCTCTACGGATGGCCGATGACGCCGACCTGCCACTCGATGCCATTGGTCATCACCACGCCCATATCGCCGCCTGTCTGGCCGACAACGGCTACCCTCGCGACGCAGCCCCGGTACTGGGAATTGCCCTGGACGGCCTGGGCCTTGGCGAGGATGGCAGCCTGTGGGGTGGCGAATTCCTGCTGGCGGACTATCGCCACTGCCAACGGCTGGGTTCGCTCAAGTCCGTCGCCATGCCGGGGGCCGGCGCCGCCTCCCGCGAGCCCTGGCGCAACCTGCTGGCTCAGCTCATCGCCGGTCCCGGCCTTGCCGCCCTAACGCAACGCCACCCGAGCCTTGGCGTGCTCAAGCGGCTGAACCAGAAGCCGATCGACACTCTTACGGGGATGATCGAGGCCGGACTCAACAGCCCCCTCGCCTCTTCCTGCGGGCGCCTGTTCGACGCGGTCGCCGCCGCCCTGGAGCTGTGCTTCGATCACCAGCATCACGAAGGCGAAGCGCCCATGGCCCTGGAAGCCTTGGCCGCCCGCGCGCTGAAGTCGCCCCAGTCACGCTCGTCTGGCGCCATTACCCCCTATCCCTTTGCCCTTCACAGGACGCAGGACGGCCACCGGATCCTCGATCCGGCACCGATGTGGACGGCACTGTTTGACGACCTGGCCGACGGCAAGGACACCCCGCTGATCGCGGCGCGCTTTCATCTAGGACTGGCCCAGGGGCTTGGCGAGGTCGTCGGCGACATGCTGGACGACGTCGTTGGCAACATGCAGGACGACGCTCTTGACGACAATGCCCGGCGACTTTCCAACACGCGCAATGTCGAGGCCGTCGCGCTGAGCGGCGGCTGCTTTCACAACCGCACCCTGCTGGAACTGACGCTTGATCAGCTCGCGCCACTGCCGGTTCGGGTGCTGACCCACCGCCAGGTGCCGGCCAACGACGGCGGCATCGCCCTGGGCCAGGCGCTGATCGCGGCGGCGCGGCGGCATCCGCTGGCCTCCGACCAGGCGTCGGATAGTCCGACCTCAGCAATCTCGACGATCTCGACAACAACAACCGTTCCCTCCATTGCCACTGTCACTACCGCCACCACGGCATCCAATAACACACAGGAGACCGCCCATGTGTCTGGGAATTCCAGGACAGATCATTTCCCTCGATGACGCCGACGCGCGGCTCGCCACGGTGGACGTGAGCGGGGTCCGACGCCAGATCAACATCGCCTGCATCGTCGATGACGACCACCCGCCCGAACACTGCGTGGGCGACTGGGTACTGGTCCATGTGGGCTTCGCCCTGAACCGTATCGACGCCGAGGCTGCGGCGCGCACCCTCGAACTGCTGGACGAACTAGGCGATACCCACGAGTTCGACGCCCTGACCTTGACCGGCGACCAGGAGGTCTCTTCATGAAATTCATCGACGAATTCCGCGATCACGCCCGCGCCCGGCAGATCCTCGAACACATCACCACCCTGGTCGCCCGCCTGGCCGAGCAGCGTGGAGGCCCGGTGCGCATCATGGAGGTCTGTGGCGGCCACACCCACGCGATCTTCCACTATGGGCTGGAGGCCATGCTGCCGCCGGAACTGGAGCTGATTCACGGCCCCGGCTGCCCGGTATGCGTGCTGCCGATGGGTCGCGTCGATGACTGCGTCGCCATCGCCGAGCGTCCCGAGGTGATCCTCGCCACCTTCGGCGACGCCATCCGGGTTCCCGGCTCACGCAAGAGCCTGATGCAGGCCAAGGCCGACGGCGCCGACGTGCGCATCGTCTACTCCCCCACCGACGCCCTGGCACTGGCGCGCAAGCATCCGGATCGGGAAGTGGTGTTCTTTGGCCTGGGCTTCGAGACCACCATTCCCTCCACCGCCCTGACCATCGCCCAGGCCGAGCGCGAAGGGGTCGGCAACTTCTCGGTGTTCTGCAACCACATCACCATCATCCCGACGTTACAGGCGATCCTCGACAATCCTGACCATCGCCTGGATGGCTTCCTCGGGCCGGGACACGTGTCGATGATCATCGGCACCGACCCCTACCGCTTCATCGCCGAGCGTTACGGCTGCCCGGTGGTGGTCTCTGGCTTCGAGCCCCTGGATATCCTGCAGTCGCTGCTGATGGTCGTTCGCCAGCTCCACGATGGCCGCGCCGAGGTCGAGAACCAGTACCAGCGTCTGGTGACCAGCGACGGCAACCTCACCGCACTGGAGGCCTTCCATCGGGTCTACGAGCCCCGCGAGAGCTGCGAGTGGCGCGGGCTTGGATCGATCGCCGAGTCAGGTGTCCAGATCAAGGACGCCTATGGTGCCTTCGATGCCGAACGCAAGTTCGCCGTGCCCAATCAGCAGGTGGCCGACCCGGACAACTGCCGCTGTGGTGACGTGCTCACCGGCAACCTCAAGCCCTGGCAGTGCGAGCTGTTCGGCAAGCGTTGCACACCGGATCAACCCCGGGGCGCGCTGATGGTCTCCAGCGAAGGCGCCTGCGCCGCCTACTATCAATACGGCGGTGGCAACGTCGATAGCCCGAACCACAGCACAAGCCAGGCCGAATCATGAGCGATACGACGCGACGACAGCTTCCCACCCTTGCCGCCCGCGCGGTGACCCAGGCCCACGGAGGCGGCGGCAAGGCCATGAAGGACCTGATCGATGACGTCTTCGTCAGGGAATTCACCGCGCTTCCCGAGGTGCTCGAGGACCAGGCGCGGCTGGAACTGGCCGAGCTGGCATGCCTGGGCGACCGACTGGCCATGACCACCGACGGCTTCGTGGTCGACCCGCTGTTCTTTCCCGGTGGTGACATCGGCAAGCTGGCGGTGTGCGGCACCGTCAACGACCTGGCCGTGGGGGGCGCCCATCCCCGCTACCTGTCCTGCGCGGTGATCCTGGAAGAAGGCCTGCCGATCGATGACCTGAGGCGCATCGCCCGCTCCATGGCTACTGCGGCCCGCGAGGCCGGCGTCGAGATCGTCACCGGTGACACCAAGGTGGTCGAACGCGGGGCCTGCGACGGCGTCTTCATCACCACCACCGGCATCGGCGTCATTCCCGCCGAGCGTAAGCTCGGTATCGAGCGCATCCAGGCCGACGACGTGATCATCGTCAACGGCTGGCTCGGCGATCACGGTGCCGCCATCCTGGCGGCCCGTGGCGACCTGTCGCTGGACACCGACCTTAAGAGCGACTGTGCCGCCCTCAATGGCCTGATCGAGGCACTGCTGGCCGCCGCCCCCGAGACCCGCTGCCTGCGTGACGCCACCCGGGGCGGCGTCGCCACGGTGCTCAACGAGATGGCCGAGGCCTCCAGGCTTGCCATCGAACTCGACGACCTGGCCCTGCCGCTGCGCAAGGAGGTCCGGGGGATGTGCGAGATACTGGGACTGGACCCTCTGTACCTGGCCAACGAAGGCAAGTTGGTGGCGGTGGTGCCCGCGGCTCAGGCCGAGGCGGCCCTGGCCGCCCTGCGCGGGCATCCGCAGGGAAAGCAAGCCGCGATCATCGGTCAGGCACTGGACGGCAAGCCGGGACGGGTGACGCTGCGCACCGGCTTCGGTGGCCAGCGCATCGTCGACATGCTGGTGGGAGAGCAGCTACCGCGCATCTGCTGATGCGGTGCTGACACGCTGATGGTGGTCTGCTCCGGGCCGATTCGAATCTCGGCCTATTCGGGATCGCCGGCCGCCTCGCCGATCCCGTAGCGTTGCAGCTTGGCCCTCAGGCCGATGCGCGATAGCCCCAGTTCACTGGCGGTACGCGACTTGTTGCCGCCATGACGCTCGAGCGCCCGGGCCAGGCAGCTCGCCTCCAGGCGCTCGACCCGTTCGCGCAGGGTGCCGGCGTCCTCGTCGTCCTCGACCGGATCGGCTGCCGTATTCGCTTTCGGCGGCTCAGGCAGGTCCTGGCGCCGCTCGGCTGGCGCCTGACGCCATTCTTCGGTTCGCAGGTGCGGCGCCAGCAGTTCGACGCCAAGCTTCTCGCCGGTCGCCAGCATCACCATGCGGGTGATCTGGTTTTCCAGCTCGCGAACATTGCCGGGCCAGGCGTAGGCGCACAGACACGCGATCGCCGCATCGGTGAAGCCGCCGACCCTGACCCCGTGGCGGGAAGCGATCCGCGCCAGCAGCACCTCGGCCAGGGCCGCGATATCACAGGCGCGCTCGCGCAGCGGTGGCAACTGAACCGGGGCGACCGTCAGGCGATGGTAGAGGTCCTCACGGAAGCGCCCCGCCGCCACCTCGGCCATCAGATCCCGGTTGGTCGCGGCGATGACCCGGACGTCCAACTGGCGCACCTCGTTGGAACCCACCGGGCGCACTTCCCCCTCCTGCAGAAAACGCAACAGGCGCAGCTGAAAGGCGCTGGAGGTATCACCGATCTCGTCCAGCAGCAGGGTGCCCTCGTGGGCCCGCTCCAGCAGTCCGACGCGGCTTGAACTCGCCCCGGTGAAGGCCCCCTTGCAGTGGCCGAACAGCTCGCTCTCCAGCAGTTCATCGGTCACCGCGCCGCAGTCCAGGGCGTAGAAAGGCATCTCCGAACGCAGGCTGCTGGCGTGGATCGCCCGGGCCATCAACTCCTTGCCGGTGCCGCTCTCTCCTGTCACCAGGACCGGCACGTCGAAGCCGGCGATGCGCGCCGCCATGTCGCACAGCGGCTCCAGCGGCGACCCCGGCGCCCGGATGATCGTCTCGAAGCCCCCCGCCTCGCGCATCCGCCGGCGGTGGGCCGCCAGCCGCGCCTGAACGGTCGGCTGGTACAGGGCACGCTCCGCGCGCAGCCGCCGACACTCCCGCTCGAGCTGATACTGACGCAGGGCGACGTTGATGGTTCGCGCCACCACCTCAACCGGACTGCGGCGACAAAGCAGGTGAAACGCCTCGGGCCAGTCACCGACCGAGGTGGGCCCATGATCGGCGATCACCAGACACTGCACCTCGGGCCAGCGATGGGCCAGTTCCCTGGCCCAGCCACCGTCAGGGGACAGCCCCGTGCCCCTGGCGGCGTCGCCCTCAGGTGCAAGCTCGACAATCACCAGCCCGACCCACTCGGACACCAGCAGCGCCCGAGCCTCTTCCCAGTGCGTCGCCCTCAGGCACTCCAGGCGCCCTTGCGTGACGCCCTCGAGCGAGTCGATTCGCTCGCTGGCGACACCGACCACCAGCACACTGGGCAGCGACTCGGAGGCAACACCCCGTCCATCGAACAGCGGACCCTCGACCAAGGTGGACATGGCGACCCCTAGCGCTGCTCGAGCATGGCAAGGTGCTGACGCGCCCGGCTCAAGGCGCGCTGCCTGAGCGCCTCGCGGCGGGCGTCGATCCAGTCGAGCCAGGCGTCCATGCCCTCACCGCTGGTGGCCGACAGCCGCAGGATCTCCAGTTCGGGATTGATCCGACGGGCGTAGGCTTCGCAGGCGTCCATGTCGAAGTCGACATGGGGCGCCAGATCGACCTTGCTCAGCAGCATCAGCGAGGCGGCGGCGAACATGTGCGGGTACTTGAGCGGCTTGTCCTCGCCTTCGGTCACCGACAGGATCACCACCTTGGCGTCCTCGCCCAGATCGAAGCCCGCCGGACACACCAGGTTGCCCACATTCTCGATAAACAACAGGCCAAGCCCAGGCGGGCTTACCTGAGGCAGCGCCCGTTCCACCATGGAGGCGTCGAGATGACAGCCCTTGCCGGTATTGACCTGCAGCGCCGGCACCCCGGTCTCGCGAATGCGCCGGGCGTCATTGGCGGTCTGCTGGTCGCCCTCGATCACCGCCACCCCCTCGGCGCCAAGCCGACGGATGGTATCCACCAGCAGCGTGGTCTTGCCGGAACCCGGGCTCGACACCAGATTCAGCGCCAGCACGCCGTCGGCCTCGAGGCGCCGCCGATTGCCCTCGGCGATGGCGTCATTGCGGGCCAGGATGTTGGTCTCGATCTCCACCAGACGGCGTTGCGACATCCCCGCCACCTCGACCCCGGCAGGCCCTGCGCCACAGTCCAGATGCGGCGAGGCATCCGGCTCGGCAGCGCCAGGGTGGTCCCCGTGGTCATGGGAATGAACATGGCCGTGCACATGCTCATGAGAGTGGGCGTGGGCGTGGTCGTGCTCGTGCTCGTGGGAATGAGGATGAGCATGGGAGTGAGTGTGGGGGTGGGCATGGGAATGAGCACGAGCATGCTCGTGGGGATGAGCATGCTCGTGCTCGTGATGATGGGCGTGACTCTGGTCACCGCTTTCGGCGCATCCGCAGACGGTACACATCAGACAACCTCCAGTTCCTTGACGCGAAGTTCCTCTCCGCCGGTCACGTGCAGACGGGCGCTGGAACACAGGGGGCAATCGTCGCCACGCTGGGCAATATCCACCGTGCGATTGCAACCGAAACACCAGGCCGTGGCTGGTACATTGACGATATCCAGCGTCGCCCCTTCGGCGACGGAGCCACGGGTGGACAGATCGAAACCGAACGCCAGGGCCTCGGGCTCGACGCAGGACAAGGCCCCGATCTCGAGACACACCCGGGTCACCTTCTCGAACGCCTGGACGCTGGCCTGCTCCTCGATCAGCTCGACGATGCTCTGACACAGGCTCAATTCGTGCATGATGACCTCCCCTTGGGCGGCCCTGCCTCCCGGCATGGCGCCTGCGAAGGCGCCTGGCACAGTCCTTCACTCGACTCCTGCCACACCACCGGCAGACAGGGATCGGCGCAGCTCAGCGCCATCGCCACCCGCTGCCGGGCCCGGTTGTCGCCATCACTGAGGCCCTCACTGTGACCACAGCACTCGCCCTGGCCGTGGGCGGATTCCAGCAGGCTGGAAAGAAAACCCCGTTGCCGCTCGCCATCGGGGCCGACAGCACCGTCGAGCATGGCGTCGGTCGGGGTGATGATGTGGTAGTCGACGACGCGGTCGTCCCGGCACGCCACCCGATGCACCAGGCGTCCCCGGGCGGCCTCGGCCCAGCCACTGCCATCGGCGGCGCGCCCGCAGCGTGGCTTGCCGGCATCGCTGCTATCCCCAGCAGTGCAGTTGCCAGCGCCGGCGCGCAGCGCAACTATCAACTGCGCCACCTCCACCACCCGCGCCAGCATCCGCGCATACAGACTCCAACCGTCCAGTGCAATGACGCCGCCTAGCGACGTATGACCGGCCACGCGACCCACGAAGGTAGGATCGTCCGCCACGGCGATTCGCCCGAACTCCCGCGGCCAGTCGGCGACCTGTCGCAGCACCTCGGCGGGCCGACTCGGCGCTCGCTCAAGCCACGCCTCGATATCCTCCAGTGCGCGCTCGGCCGGCCCGGCGAACACCCGCGCCTCCAGCACCTCCAGCGTGGTCAGCGAAAGCCCCGCCAGCCCCTTCAGGGAGTCGGCGTCCATCGCCATGCCCAGCACCCCCGGCCAGTCCCGCAGCATGACCAGGCCATGCTCGCGCAGGGTCTCGAGCTGGATATGACGGTGGCAGTCAGGGGCAAGCGGCAGGTCCATGGCCTTGGCCGCCGCGGCGCTCTGGGCGGCGGCGCACAGGTTGTAGAGACACCCCACCATGGTCATCGCCTCGTGACGATTTCGATCGATCAGCCACTGGGTCGGCATCCGTCCTCGCTGACTCACGCGAAACCCCGGCTCGCCCCCGGGGTTGTGGCCGTGGCCGTGACTGATGATCAGCGTCGGCATCATGACGACTCGTCCTCGTCCCCTGACGCAGTATCCAAGGACGCTCCGCTGCTGGGGGAGGCTTTGGTGCCGGCAGCGGCGCTCGACGTGCGCCCTGTCAGGAAGTCTCGCCGTGACTCGAACCCAGGCGCCGGGGGAGACCACTGGCTTACGCCAGCTTCGCCATCGCTGCCTAGGGGTTCGAGGTCGGCCGAGGGCGCCGCGGTGCTTTCAGCCTCCGCGTCAGCACCTGCCCCGGCGATACCCTCCTCCCCGGCCACGCTCAGCGCGGCGATATCCGCGTGGCGATCCGTCTCGGCACGGTGGGCCGGATCGAACAGCGCCTCCATGGCGGCGCGCGCCACCTCAGTGGCGTAGGCCTGGCTTGCAAACTCGCTCATGTCGGAAAACAGCGAACAGGCCAGGAAGGCGCCCACCGGCACCCGGGTATTGAAGATGAATTCGTAGTCGCCGGAGGCAAAGGAGTAGACCCGCTTGTCGCCGGGACGCAGGCACTGGGCGTCGTCATCGGGACCTGGGATCACCACCAGATTCATCAGCCAGGGCGCGACCAGGATGCCCAGCAGCCCGCCCTCCCAGGGGATAAACCCCACCGCCTCGACGTGCAGCGACAGATTGTTGAAGGGGGAATCCTTCATGCCGGTGGTCTGGATCTCGCGAAAGGTCTCGACCAGTCGCTTGACGGCGCCCGTATCGGCCGTCGCAGCTCCGGCGGGTGTGGCGAGTGCAGCGGGCGCGGCGGCCGCCCCCCCGACGCCCTGCCGACCATCCAGAACCATAAACTGGTTGCGCTCACCGTCACACTGGGGGCAGCGCCAGTCCTGGGGCAGCGCCGAGAACGGCGTCCCCGGCTCGACCTGACGGACGGCGTCACCGACGGCCGGGTCATAGCAGTACCAGCAGATCTTGCACTCGAGCCGGGCATCGTCGTCCAGACGCGCCAGGTCTCCGAGAAACGAACCTTCGAATCGTGCCGTCACGCCATCGCCTCCACTACCTGCTTGAGTCGAATCCCCGAATCGGCGATGTCTTCGGCCGCCGCGCAGGCCACCTCGGGCACATCGGAGACTTCGATGACGTCCAGAATCAGCGAGTCCTGGGAATTGAAGTAGCGCACCCGCCAGACGTGATCGAGGGCGGTGCTGTCGATACGACAATTGCCGTAGCCCCGCGACAGGATGGTGACCTCGCCCCGACCCAGCGCCTCGTCCAGATAGGCCAGATCCTCCGGGGTATGGGGCAACAGCGACAGGTTGATGGCATAAGGCTCGCCACCCGGAACACGCTCCTCGCAGCGCTCGATCAGCTCCGAGACGATAAAGGGTCCGTTGACCACACCCTGGCCGGCCTCCGGCGGGCAGAAGATACGCTGCTGGCGGCATTGTCCCACCGCCAGGGGCACCACGCCGATCTCGATATGTTCCCGCACACTGCCCGAGGCGTGATCCACATCACGGGAAGTCACCCGCCACAGACCGGCGAAGACCGACTCCTGAATCTCGACGGCGCCAGCACCGGTACCAGTGCCACCCACCTTGATCGCGACCTCACCCTCGCCGAGCGCATCGGCCAGCGCCTTGCGATTCTCGGCATCTAGCGACGGCAGCTCGACCATCAGGTTGCCGCCCTCCGGCGTCCACTGGGCGGCCCTGTCGGCCAGAGCGCTGAGGGCATCCAGCGCCGGCCGGATGCGCTCGGGGTCCTCCACCTCGGGAAAGCTCGGCTGAAAGGTGCTCATTCCCGATGGCATCGGCAGGTAATCGAGCACGGCCTCCTCGGGCTGGCTACCAGGCCCGATACCCGGCGATGACGGCATGAATCCCTGGGTCATGTTCGAACACTCCCGTCGCGAGCGATGATATTGGCGCTGGCAGACGTCCCTTGCAGAATGGCGTGGATCTCGCCCAGGTAGTCGTCCCAGTCGCGCACCTTCGAGATCACCCCGGTCATCCGCCCGTCCTGGAAAAACAGCAGTGAAGGCACCGGCCACACCTGAAAGCGTTCGCGGGTGGCATCTTCTTCCGCGCGATCCACTACGGCGGGCTTGAAGCGCCCCGGGAAGGCCTTGACCAGCTCCGGCAGAATGGCAGCCACATCGTTGGTCTCGAGGTTGGTGGCCGGATCACCACTGAGAAACAGCACCCGGGCGCCTGGCCCCGTCACGAAGGCCGCCAGTTCCTCCCCGGCGAGGCAGGGATAGTCCAGTTCATTGATCAGCCGGTGCAATGGCCCCGTCATTGGCGTGACTCCCTAGTCGCTCACTCGCTTGTGTTGTCGATCACCCGCTTGCGTTGTCGCCCGTGGCGTACTCACCCGGTGGAGGCACCCGCCTTGCGCGCCGCCTCCAGATGCGGCGGCAGGCGGGGTTCACCCTGTTCCAGGTCTGCAAACAGTCCCGTCTCGACCGTCCCTCCCTCGGCCGCCATGGCCATGGCCCTTAACGCATCGCTGATGCGCAGCGCCTCATCGGCCTCCAGCACCCGGCGCGCCGCTCCCAGAAATACCAGCAGCCAATCGCCGGGGCTCACCGCCTCGACCAGGGAAATATCGACCTCTTGTCGATCCTCTGCCCCGTCGCTGACACAAATGGCGAGCGTCCCGCTGGCCTCAAGCACCCGCATGGGAATGCCAATGCACATATCGCGGCTACTCCTTTACAGGGCTTTCGGTAACACCATCCCGCTCGCTTCCCGCCTCGCGAGACGGGTCGCCGTGCGCCCCGCCAGGATGGCCAAGGTCCCTCGCCAGAAAGCGCGGATCACCCACACGGCAGGCATCACGTGGTGAAGGACGCATGTTTTCGTAGTGGTGAAGGGCGAGAGCCGAAGGCGCCAGTTCGGCGATGGGGGCCTGGTGATCGCGGCTGTATCCGGGGCTGTGTTGAGAGCCGTGTTCGGGGCTGTGTTGAGAGCCGTGTTCGGGGCTCTGTTGAGAGCCGTGTCCGGGGCGGTGTTGAGAGCGAAGCTCAGGCCTTGCGCCCCAGGACGCCAACTCATCGACCACCAGGCGGATCACCTCGTCGATTCGGGCGGCGATCTCCGGTCGCAGCGAGCCGCCATAATCGTCCAGCACCGAGGGCTGAACACCGACCAGCATCACCCGCTGTGGCTGCCAGCCGAGCAGCTGCGCCGCCGCCAGCACCTCCTGAAAGCCGGTCTGGTGCAGCGACATCTTCTTGGCGCCCATGAAGCTCGGCACCGCGTCATCGCGCACCACATGCACACTGCCCGGGGCCAGGCCGTAGTCGATGGCATCGATGACCAGCAGGCACTCGCAGGACTGCACGTAGGGCAGCAGGTAGAGCCCCTGGGTGCCGCCGTCCATCACGGTCACCGCCTCGGCAAACGTATAGCGCTGGTGAAGTGCCTCCACCGCGCGGACTCCGAAACCCTCGTCGGCCCACAGCACATTGCCGATACCCAGCACCAGAATCGATGGCGTCGCCTCGTGATCATCCGTCTTCATGCCGGCTCCCTCGCTGCGCCGAATATCTGCCTGCGCTACTTTAGTTGGCTTTATCCTGCGTCTCGTTCTTCGTTCTTTCCTTGTTCTTTCTTCGCCTCTTTCAGCGGCTCGCTCTTCGTCTGATTCCTGGATGCATTCGCCATAAAAACATCAAGATGCAGCATCAAAGCCAAAGGCTAGCGACGAAGCGCCTTTTTCAACGACAAACAAGACACCGAAAAACAAGACAACGACAAACAAGGCACCGAAAAACAAGACGCTGAAAAACAGGCCGCCAAAAAAACTGCCGAAAACGCTTCCATCTGCGCCACCCATGGCATATACGAAAGCGTTTTTTCACACTACAGCAGCCACTTACATGCACATATCCACGATAACCTGAAAAAACCTCGACCATTTCCGCAGAATAACGCCGCTACCTTTCAATAAAAAACATGCCCATCGTTTCGGCACAGCCACATGGTATATAACCCTACAAAAGTCCAATAACCGCCGATTCAAAGAGAATCTTTCTTATAAAACACCGGGCAACAACGTTTCAAAAGGTGACTTGTGATTACCTGATTAATGCTCGACCACGACACCTCTCCCACCGGCCTATGCACGCGCCTCGCCCCCCCCTCCCTGAACCCAAACAAAAAGCGCCGGAGACCTCACCTGATATTCTCGGTGAAGCCTCCGGCGCCAACGGTCAGCGCTTACGCCCTTCAACGGCAGGGCTAACGAGCAACTGCGAGCAACTGCGAGCTATGACAAGTCACGCCGAGCAACGACAACTCACTACAAAGGGTCGTCGTCCTTGAAGGTGCGCTCCCCTGAGATCATGGTCGAGACGATGCTCTGGCGGGACATGATGTCTTCGCGTATCGCCACGTACACATGGATGATGATGAAGGTGATCATCACCCACATTCCGAGACGATGCAGGGTATGCACGTCCAGGCTCTGGCCCACCAGCGGGATGACCCAGCCGAACAGCGTGTCCTGCCAACTGCCGCGCAGGGCACCTTCGGCGTAGAGCGCCATTCCGGTCACGATCATGAACAGGGTGCCGAGGGTGATGAAGATGAACATCGCCAACTGTGCCAGGGGGTTGTGGCCCACGTACTTGCGCGGGCGCTTCTCCAGAAACAGATACCAGCGAAGCTCGAACCACACCTCACGCCACCAGTCACGACGGTGCAACGGCAAGCGAAACAGCTGCTTGGCGTGGTGATTGCCGACCAGCGACCAGTAGAAGCGAAACAGAAAACCGATCGCCAGGATGTAGCCCGCGGTGAAGTGGGCAAAGCGGATATAGCCCATCACGAAGTGATCGCTGGCCTCACCTGACACCGTCGGCAGCGGCTTGCCGATAAAGTAGCCGGTGACGATCAGTACCAGGATGGCCGCCGCATTGGTCCAGTGCCACAGCCGCAACGGCGCCTCATAGACGTAGACCGAGGTCTGCTTGACCGAGGAAGGCAGCACCCGTTCCTCCCCGGGGCCGAGCTTGCCAGCCTGAGGGTCCTCCGGGCTGGCCGTTGCAGCAGGTGACGCTTTCGAGTCATGGGACATGGGACACCCTCCCCCGGCTATCTGACGGTGACGCGAGACAGCTCTTCACCGTCTTCGCTCATCACGTGGGTGGAACAGGCCAGGCACGGATCGAAGGAATGCAGCGTGCGCAGGATCTCCACCGGCTCGTCCGGCCGCTCCATGGGTGTATTCAGCAGTGACGCCTCGAAGGCGCCGATGTTGCCCTCCGGATCCCGCGGGCTGCCGTTCCAGGTGGTCGGCACGATGCACTGGTAGTTCTCGATCTTGCCGTCCTTGATGCGGATCCAGTGGCCATTCATGCCCCGGGGTGCGGCGACCATGCCGACGCCGCGAGCCTCCTGGGGCCAGGACGCCGGGTCCCACTTCTCGATATTGGCGGTGGCCAGGTCGCCGGCGCGGATGTTGGCGATCAGCTCATGCCAGTCATCGAGCATCATGGACGCGCAGTAGTGGGCTTCCAGGGCGCGGGCCAGGGTACGGCCGATGGTGGTCGGCAGCGCCTGCTTCGGCGTCAGACGTGTGCCGGCGAGCTGGTTCAGGGCAGCCAGCGACGAGTCCACCTGGTCGATCACGAAGTCATTGCCTTGGGCGTAATTGAGGATGTAGCGCGACAGCGGTCCCACCTCCATGGCGTGGCCGCGCCAGCGCGGTGACTTGATCCAGGAGTACTTGGCGGCCTCGTCGATCTCCTCGATCCGGGTGCGGGTGCCGACGGTGCCCTCGCCCAGTTCGTAGTGGTGCTCGGTCTCGCCGTCCCAGGGGTGCAGGCCACGGGACTCGTCGGCGTAGCGGTACCAGGAATGGGCCACAAACTCCTGGATCTGCTCGGGGTCGGTGGGGTCCACCTCGTGGATCTCGTTCCAGTTACCGCCGAGGATGGCGCCCCCCTTGAGCTGGTCGGTGGACTTGTCGTAGTTGACCTTGGAGTAGTCGCCGTAGTCCATCACGTTGGTGGCGGACAGTCCCCCGCCGTACAACCAGCCCTTGTAGAAGCTGGCGATGGCGATGACGTCGGGGATGTAGACGTTCCTGGAGAAGGCGAAGGCTTCCTCCATGCGCGCGCGCACGAAGTTTAGCCGCTCCATGTTGAGCGGCGCCCCGGCCGCCAGATCGCCGTCGATATTGATGGCACAGGGCACCCCGCCGACCATGTAGTTGGGGTGGGGGTTCTTGCCGCCAAACACGGTATGGACCTTGACGATCTCCTTCTGCAGGTCCAGCGCCTCGAGATAGTGAGCGGTCGCCATCAGGTCCGCCTCCGGTGACAGCCGATAGGCGGGGTTGTCCCAGTAGCCGTTCTTGAAAAGCCCGAGCTGCCCAGACTCGATAAAGGTCTTCAGGCGATTCTGGACGTCGCGGAAATAGCCCGGCGACGACAGCGGATGGTTGGGGCCGGTCAACTGCTGCAGTTGCGAGGTCGCCCGCGGGTCGGCCCTCAGCGCATTGACCGGGTTGACCCAGTCCAGCGCGTGCAGGTGGTAGAAGTGCACCACGTGGTCGTGCCACTGCAGCACCTTGGCCATCATCTCGCGGATCAGGTGGGCATTGCGCGGGATGCGGATGTCGAGTGCGTCCTCCACCGCGCGTACCGAGGCCAGCGCATGACAGCCGGTGCAGACGCCGCAGATGCGCTCGACAAAGGCCCAGGCGTCGCGCGGGTCACGGCCCTTGAGGATGACCTCGAGCCCGCGCCACATGGTGCCGGTGGACACCGCGTTGCGGATGATGTTGTTGTCATCCACGTTGACCTCGCAGCGCATATGCCCCTCGATGCGGGTCACCGGGTCGACGACGATACGCCGTCCGCTTCTGTCCAGATTGAACCCGTTAGGGGTGTTGATCTGCGTCATCAGGCTTCCTCCCTGTTGGCTGACGACTGGCGCTTGACCTGCGCACGTTTCAAGGCGCTGACGGCAGCGTGGACCGCCACCGCACCGCCCACCCCGGTGGCCACGGCGCCGCCGATCTGATCGGCGTTGGCCTCGATGCCGAACTGGTGCACGTCCTGCAGCCGGGCGTACCAGGAGCCCTTGTCCCAGAAGCCGTCTTCGGAGCAGCCGATACAGCCGTGGCCGGCCTGGATCGGGAAGCTCACGCCCTCGTTCCAGCGGATGGTCGAACAGGCGTTGTAGGTGGTCGGGCCCTTGCAGCCCACCTTGTACAGGCAGTAGCCGCGACGGGCGCCCTCGTCATCGAAGGACTCGACGAACTGGCCGGCGTCGAAGTGTGGCCGGCGGTAGCACTTGTCGTGGATGCGCTGGGAATAGAACATCTTGGGCCGGCCGGTGCGGTGGAGCTCCGGCAGCCGGTCGAAGGTCAGCATATAGGTGATGACCCCAGTCATGACCTCGGCGATTGGCGGACAGCCCGGCACCTTGATGATCGGCTTGTCGGTGATGACCTTGTGCACCGGGGTCGCCCGGGTGGGATTGGGGCGCGCGGCCTGGACACAGCCGTGGCTCGCACACGAGCCCCAGGAGATCACCGCCTTGGCGTGCTCGGCGGTCTCGCGCAGCTGGTCGACGAAGGGCCGCCCACCGACGATGCAGAACATGCCGTCCTCGTTGAGCGGCGGGTTGCCCTCCACCGCCAGGATGTAGTTGCCCTTGTAGCGCTCGATGGTGTCGGCCAGGGCGGCCTCGGCCTGATGCCCCGCCGCCGCCATCAGGGTGTCGTCGTAGTCCAGCGAGATCATCGACAGCACCACGTCCTTGACCAGCGGATGGGCCGAACGGATGAACGACTCCGAACAGCAGGTGCACTCGAGCCCGTGCACCCAGATCACTGGCGTGCGCGGCTTGGTCTCCATGGCGTGGGCGATTTTGGCGGTGTAGGCAGGCCCCAGTCCCAGCGCCGCCGCCGTCAGTGAACAGAACTTCAGAAATGAGCGACGCGTGACCCCCTGTCGCCGCATCACGTCGTAGAAGGTTTCGATGGGCTCCATCGGCAACGACTCCCCTGTCGTGGTCCTGGATCTCGCCACCGGCGTGATCCCCTGATCTGGAGGCGGCCTAGCCTCGTTACAGCCAAGGCCTGAAGCCGACACGAGGCCTGCACGAGGCCTGCACGAGGCCTGCACGAAAAGCCATCCAGATCGCCTGTTGTTGTTTCCCTCAACTACGGGGCAAGGCCCGTGCCAGATTGCGGGGAGTACGTCTTTTCAAACACTTGGCGCACTTGACGACCACATGGCGGTAGCGCCCTTTCCAGCCGCCTCCGTCACGCCAGCACAGAACTCGCGCTACACGGCACACAGGTGGTAGCCGGCTTTCCAGCGCGCTGCGCTGGCGTCGCCGTCACCAGAGCCGTCACCAGAGCCGTCATCGGGGCCATCACCAGAGCCGTCACAAGAGCCGTCACCGGGGCCATTGCCGTAGCCCAGGTGCTTGACAACAAGCCGGCAATCCGTAGAATACGGCGCCATCCAAAGGCTACGTAGCTCAGTTGGTTAGAGCACATCACTCATAATGATGGGGTCCCCTGTTCGAGTCAGGGCGTAGCCACCAGATACCGAAAGGCCCGTCGATCATCGATCGACGGGCCTTTTTGTTTGTGCCTTCCAATGCAACGATTCAACACCGACGCAACAACGACAGAGCGCCTGGCGGTTGCCCGCCAGGCGCTCTGTTATCGTCGTTTCAGTCTTTCAGCAAGCGCTGCGAGCGCTCGACCTACACCAGTTCGGCGCTGTTGAAGAACGCCGTCAGTGCGCGGGTCAGGTGTTCCACGTCCTGGCTGCCGGCGGTCTCGCGGATCGAGTGCATCGCCCACTGGGGCACCCCCACGTCCAGCGTCGGCACACCCAACTCCGTTGCGGTGATGGGGCCGATGGTGCTGCCGCAACCCATGTCCGCCCGGGTAATAAAGGTCTGCACCGGCACCTCTACCTTCTCGCACAGATCACGGAACATCGCCGCCGTGGCACTGTTGGTGGCGTAGCGCTGGTTGGCGTTGGTCTTGATCACCGGGCCTGCGTTGAGGCTCGGGCCGTGCTGGGCGTCGTGCTTGTCCTTGAAGTTCGGGTGCAGCGCGTGGGCGTTGTCGCAAGAGATCATCCGCGAGGACTGGATCAGGCGGATATAGCCTTCCTCGGTGCCCTCGCCGACCAGGCCATTCACCCGCTTGAGCACGTCGGCGAGGAACGGACCCTGGGCGCCACAGGCGCTGGCGCTACCCACCTCTTCGTGGTCATTGGCGACCAGCACCATGCCCTGTTCGCCGTCGGCGTCGAGCATCGCTTCCAGGCCAATAAAGCACGACAGCAGGTTGTCCAGGCGGGCGCTGGCGATCAGTTCCTTGCCCACGCCCACCAGCGACGGCGGCTGCAGGTCATAGAAGCCCAGCTCGAAGTCCAGCACCTTCACCCCGGTCAGACCGTGCTCCTGCTCCAGCCAGGCCAGCAGCAGGCGATCGAGGTCGTCGTCCTTGCCGCCCTGCAGCACCACCGGCGCCATCTGGGTCTGGGCATTCATCGCCTTGCCGTCGTTGGCTTCCCGATCCAGGTGGATGGCCAGGCTCGGGATGATGGCGATGGCCTCGGCAACGTTGAGCAGCACGCCCTCGACGCGACCATCGGCATGACGGACATGCAGACGCCCTGCCAGGCCCAGGTCACGGTCGAACCAGGGCGCGAGCAGCGCCCCGCCGTAGACCTGCACGCCAAGCTGCAGCCAGCCCGCCGAGGTCTGGCCGGCGTGGGTCTTCAGCCTGAGATTGGGGCTGTCGGTATGGGCGCCGACCATGCGCAGACTGGTGACCGGCTGGCCCTTCGGCAGGTTGACGGCGATAATCGAAGAATCGTTGCGGGTCACGTAGAAGCGGTCACCGGGAACCAAATCCCAGCTATCGGTCTCCAACAGGCGACGGTAGCCGGCGTCCTCGAGCCGCTGAGCCATGTTCGCGGTGGCGTGCCAAGGGCTGGGGGAACGGTGAAGAAACTCAAGCAGCCGACTGAGCCTTTTGGCGCATCCGGCATCATCCTTTGGCAAGCACTCCTGTGACATGGGCGTCCTCTGTTGCATGATAGTGTGGTTCAAGGATTGACCCTAAATGTCGCACAACGGCAAGGGTCAAGGATTGACATCAAGCTGCTACAATGCGAATCCGGTCCAAGGGACCCGCCGACCGAGTCGGTGTCAGACCGACGAGTGTACACGAATCCTGGAGTGCTTCATTGATGAGCCTGATTGAGTCTGCGGGTCGCGCCCTGGCGCTGTCCCTGCTGATCGCGGCCCCTACGGCGCTGGCTACTCCCACGCCCGGCGACGACCAGCGTCAGGCGGCCATGGAGGTGGCCGAATCACTACGCTACGGCCACTACGCGGACGTGAGGCTGGACGACCAATGGTCCAACCGCGCCTTCCAGCGTTATCTGGACGTGCTGGACGGCCAGCGTGCCTACTTCGTGCAGGACGACGTGGATGAGTTCGCTGATCTGCGTACCGGCATGGACGAGGCAATGCTCGAAGGCTCCCTGGAGCGGGCCTACGACCTCTACGAGCGCTACCACGATCGTGCCGAGGCGCGCCTTACGTGGATGCTCGACGAGATCGACCACCTCGACATGAGCTTCAACGGCGAGGGCCGCCTCGAACTCGACCGCGAGGATGCCGCCTGGGCCGCCTCCCAGGCGAGCCTAGACGACTTGTGGCGCAAGCGCCTGGCCAACGCCGCCCTGACGCTGTCGATCAGCGGCCAGGAAGACGACGAGGTCATCGACACCCTGCGCGAGCGCTACGAGACCCAGAAGCATCGCCTCGAGCAGACCAACGCCGAGGACGTGTTCGGGCTGATCATGGCCGCCGCCACCGGCACCGTGGACCCCCACACCGAATACCTGTCGCCGCGCCAGGGCGAGTCCTTCGATATCCAGATGCGCCTCTCGCTCGAAGGCATCGGTGCCCTGCTCCAGGCCGACGGCGAGTACGTCAAGGTCGCGAGCCTGGTACCCGGTGGTCCGGCCGAGAAGGACGGCGCGCTCAAGCCCGCCGACCGCATCATCGGCGTCGGCCAGGAAGGCGAAGACATCGTCAACGTGGTCGGCATGCGCCTGGACGACGTGGTCGAACTGATTCGTGGGCCCAAGGGCTCCGAGGTGCGCCTCGAGGTAGTGCCCGGTGAAGCCGTGGACATGACCCGCTCCACCGTGGTCGACATTACCCGTGACACCGTCAAGCTCGAGGATCAGGCGGCCAGCAGCGAGGTCATCGAGATCCAGCGCGAAGACGGCGTGCACAAGGTCGGCGTGATCGAGGTGCCCGCCTTCTATGTCGACTTCGACGCCTGGCAGGCCGGCGAGGAAAACTACCGCTCCACCACCCGTGACGTTGCCGCCGAGGTCGAGAAGCTCAAGGCCGAAGGCGTCGAGGGCATCGTGCTGGACCTGCGCAACAACGGCGGCGGCGCGCTGCAGGAAGCCAACTCGATGATCGGCCTGTTCATTGACCGTGGCCCCACCGTGCAGGTACGTGACGCCCGTGGCCGCATCAGCCTGTACGGCGACACCGACAGCGGCACCCTGTATGACGGCCCGCTGGTGGTGCTGGTCAACCGCCTGTCCGCCTCGGCCTCGGAGATCTTCGCCGGTGCCATCCAGGACTACGGTCGCGGCCTGATCGTCGGCTCCAACACCTTCGGCAAGGGCACGGTGCAGACCCTCAACGACCTGAGCTACGGCCAGATCAAGCTGACCCGCGCCAAGTTCTACCGCATCTCTGGCGAGAGCACCCAGAACCGCGGCGTGAAGCCGGACATCATGTACCCGAGCCTGCTCGACCCCGAGATCATCGGCGAGAGCGCGCTGGACAACGCCCTGCCCTGGGACACCGTGCGCGACGTCCAGTACCGCAGCTACGGCACCCCGCGCCAGTACCTGAAGGACCTGCGCGCCCGCCACCAGCAGCGTGCCGACGAGCACCCCAACTTCCACTACCTGGAACAACGGGCAGAGCTGGCGAGCCGCCTGCGCGAGCAGCACACCAGCGTCAGCCTGAACCGCGAGCAGCGTCAGCGTGAAGCCGACGCCCAGGACGCCGAAATGCTGGCACTGGAAAACGAACGCCGCGAAGCCCTCGGCCTCGACACCCTCGAGGAATGGGGCGACGCCCGCGAAAGCGACGACGACGCAGACCTGGCCGACGAAGAGACCGAAGAGGAACAGCCCGTCGACCGCGCCGAAGTCGAGGAGTCAGCGGAAATCCTGCTCGACTTCGCCGAACTCGGCCCTAGCTGGCAGTACGCGGTAAAAGGCTAAGCGGCGAAAGAAACGACTAGCCGCAAGCAACACGAAAAAGCCGGGGCATCGAGCCCCGGCTTTTTTATTGACGTGGTCTGAACGCAGCCATCGCCACCCTAACGGCGAGTAGCCCTTCTCACCCTTCTCTCCCTCCAAAGCCACATCGCGACCAGGAGTTCCAGCAAGGCGAAGCCCACAAACGCCGCCCCGTAACCCCATCGCACCTGGCGCTGCTGCGCTTCGGTTGGAAACAGCTCCAGCGAGCCGTGCAAGAACCCAGCACCGCTCAGCAGCATCAACACGAGCAACAGCACCGCAACACACCAGAGTAGGATTCTCACCTTCGTCCCGCCTTGTTTGTCAGTAGCAGTAGCTGTCTACATTGTTGCCAATGCGCATTCGGCTACGCATACTGGTAATGACATCGAAAATCAGAGCGACGATGATGCAAACACTATACGATCAGGACGCTCCCAAACAAGCAACAAATCTCAGCATAAACAGCGACTTGCTGAAAAGGGCCAGGAATATGAATGTCAACCTCTCGGCTACACTAGAGAAAGCACTGGAAGCAAAGCTCGCCGAGAGCGAAGCCGAACAATGGCAGAGGGAAAACAGCAACGCTATCAAAGCTTACAACGATGCTATCTCTGAGCATGGGTGCTTCGCCGAAGACTACAGGACATTCTAATGCCCCAGTTCGACGTGTACGCTAACCCCTGCGCGTCGACGAAAAGGATGTACCCCTACCTTCTGGACATACAGAGCGATATCCTCTCGGCGTTAGCCACCCGAATTGTAAGTGTCCCTTGGACGAAAATCTTGCCAAGACGGAGAAAGGCTGAACCGCCCCACGCCAACGGCGACCTTCGTCAGCGAAGAATAATTGGCCCCTATCCCACAAGTCGCCTCATTGCCTGCCAGCGTTTTCAAAACGCCCATCGGGACTCTAGAGCACACGCGAGATGAAATGGTGGCTGCACTCGACTTCGCAATATTCGGGTTCTAGTGTTGGATATAGGTATCTAACGCCTGAGTTCAGCGGCGTTTTAGGCGACGACCATTTTCGCGGTAGAAAAAGTGGGCGACGGGCCAAACGTCCGCTGCAACGATTGGTTAGACATCAACTCGCCTTTCGTTCGAATATCGGCCGGAATTGGCAGTAACCTCAATCCAGTCAGCAATCTTCACAGACACCTTTTCAGACACCAATCCTTTTGCAACAGATTCCAAGTAATCCGAATCTATCGAGAATGCGGCGAGCTTGAGGATCTCCTTTCCGATTGAGGTTACAAGATATACAGGTAGCTCAACGACGTGATTCGGGTCTTCTCCCTCCAATATGACTACTTTGTCTTTTGCAAATAGGTATTGAACATACTTGTCTTTGGCGCGAGAGCTGAATTTTTTTGTCAGTCCGATGGACTCAACGCCAGACAGCACTCCGAGCTCCTGAAGGAACAGCAAATCCGAAAAACGCACACCTTCGCGCTCAAGAAATTCGTCCATGTTACGCACAATGAGCCCGTCGATCACGAACTTTGCAACCTTGCTAATAGTTTCGGCTTCGGACTTCGACAACCCCTTCAAGAATTCAAGAGTTCGAAGTGAATAGCTTCCGGGATTCTTTACCTCTCCAGCTAGAATTCGGCCCCAAAGATCCTGCAATTCCTCAGAAGATACCCGCCCTGCGTAGTCCCGCCAGGAGTATAGCCAGTCCTCGTTGACCTTTGAGCCGGGCGGCTCTTGTTCGTCGCCTTCAAGAACCTCTTCCGCCACAGCAACTGCCTTCGCAACGTTGACCTCCCGTCGGATTTCCTCGTGTAGTTGTCTTTTCTGGACCTCATGAAGCAGTGCCGGCGCATCCAGAACAGGTTCAATCCGTCCGTCGGACCGCTGCCGCCCCTCCGGCATCGAAGCAGGCAGAATCTCTCCGCCTTGGTAAGTCAGCTTGCCGGCGCGAATGTCCTCGGCGTCCTTTTCTGCTTGGGCAAGAGCCAAAAGCTCGTCTCTACGTGTATCGATTTGTGCCCGACCCATGCGGCGCGCCTGCCACGGAGCGAATAGTGAACCAATACCCTTCTCCGCTAGGGTCTCCCAGAGCCGTGTCAGAAGTTTTTCGCCTGGATAGTCCATAGGTTCCCCTTGATGCCTAACGCCAAATTAAGCGTCGTTGCTCTCTCTTGGCGATGTCCGCTTTAATTTCCTTGTTATGAGTCAATTTTCTTCAACACTGAAAATAGTAATTGGCGTTTTCGTATCGATGTAATAAAAGTTAAGTATGATGAAAAAAACATGAATGCACTAAGCCCCAATAGGACAACATTTAGTAGAGAGTCATAATGTGTAGAATTAGCAACATCTAGGTAGAAACACACTATAATAATTAATGCAGAGTAGACAGCAAGATGTATAGAGTGGTGCATATCTCTATTGCACATGAAGGAAAGCATGAATCTCTCATTTTCACTTTTCTCTAACTGATTAAATACTTTATTATATTTTTCTTTGCGTGCGTTCGATTTATCTCTCCACCAGTTTGAAATAGAGCTTAGAAATGTATCCAAATACGTTTTTAAAAAAGATGAACCGACATTAATGACAATTCCAACTAAAACTACCGAAAACCACCAAAAAGGTGATTTTAATGCTTCCTGAATTTCTTCCATGTATTCCTCTATTCTTCGTTTGTCTCATAACGTCTGGCTCACGCGCGGTTTGGAGCCACGAAGCGGCGAAAAATCGGTCGCTCTGCAGCCGATGGTTATATTTTTATGGTTAAAAGAGTATGCATCCTTTTGACCACCATCAAAATTGTCAATAGTAAATTCATAACCACCATCATAATTAAAGGAGAAAATAAATATAATTTTAACTCAATTCCGATGGTCAGCTCGCTGATTGATAATTCTAAGGTATCGCCTGGTAAAAATGTATAAATCAAACAGAAAAAAACCAGCACAACAGACGCAACAATCGCATAACAAATATTAAAATAAAGCTGCTCTAGCAACTTCTTTTTTAGCTCAACATTATGCTTCTTTGACTCCGCACTTACATCCCTTAGCTTTTCGCCTTGGTCGTAAACGAGAACCAAAACGCTCAATAACAAAGCGGTAAATATTGCGCCAAAGTTCACCAGGAGCGAATTTGCGTCGCTGGTTACCTTTATGCCAAGAAACGAGAGAAGAAAAGCAATGGCCAACGGAATTCCATAGAATGTAAAATAGTCAACCAGGCTAACCCTTCCAGAAGTGGCATCATTTAAGGTATTAACATGGCCGGTCACTATTGACCATATATTGATTTTTGAACTCATGAATTTGGCACCTTGATGTTCAGTCCCGGGTACATGGTATGTGCATACTCACCCACAATTTCTCTTACCCATGAGTTAATTTTAACGAAATCCGGTACTCCGTCATCCCCAATTAGATCTTCTTCAACTTCTATTTCACACAACGCACTCGTTTTGTTTCTTCCAACATTGAACGTTCTCCGCTTTCCATCCATCTCAACAACAGTTTTTACCTGCGCACCGTAGTCACCGATAATTTCTACAGCCTGCATCTGCTCGCTGCTGGGATTTAAATAATCCCTTAATTTTCCCATCCCGCCTCTCCTTGGTGTTTTAATAATTAGCTCCTGCTCACCGTGGCCAAGCAGTCTCACTTGGTCGGCAATATCGTTTAATCCAACAAATTTGGTCAATTTTACTTCTTTTGCAGTGGCATCAAGCCATGCATTTACAGCATTATCATATGCGAGGGGGTTCATCTGGATAACTAGGCCTGTAAGATCCTTAAAATACTGAGAGAATAGTGTGTAGAATAATGTTTTCACCCCAATTCCTCGGTATGAATGCATGAACGCCATCGCTTCATTGAAACCTTTGGGAATAAAATAGTGAATGTAGTGCTTTATTATTTCTGCATTATTCTTTGCTTTCTCGAAATCGACATCACCAGTTTGCACGTTGATAATGTCAGTTTTTATGCCATAAGTTCCGACGTTGAACCATCCAAATATCTCCCGAGTATCCTCGTTAATATCCAAGGACTCAAACTGATAGACTTGCTTAGAATCCTCAATAATTTTGTAAGCTCCGGTATTAGCGTTTAAAAAATCACGAAGAATATAGAAGAGATCCTTGTCTCCCAGGTTATCTAGCGTGCTGTACCGTTCTTCGATTCTTCCCTCTAAGTTTTTATTGAAGCATCGAAACAGGTAAGGCGCGACAGCATGCATTTTTACATCCTTTAATTATCAAGTTTAACGGTCAACTGCGTGTTCGACAGACAGTATGACGCCCTGTTAAGGTGTGAGCAACGCAATGCCGAAGCTCCCGCATATCACCTTAAACACTAGACGCAACGCATAGCAAAAATGCCAAGCATTGCGAATCACTCTTAAACAGATTGTTATATCTAAAACGGGAATACTGCTGTGAAATAAAACGTATTAAAAAGACAGAAATTAAAAATTATACTCTCTCTTTCCCCACTCTCAGTGTTATACCTGTTAGCTCCCTCATAGCAAAAATACTCTTTCTGCGCCCCCTTTGACTCTGACCAATCGAAATGCCGTAAATAATCATGACTCAAATCTTTGTCCCTTTGAGGCGTATCATCTCGTAAAAATGTATGGGGTAAAATATTTACTCTCCCCTCCCAACGCTCTCCTAGCTCATGAAAGAAGATGCCTCTAGCCATACACTCAAAAAAAGTATCGAAACGCTTTCGGTCATAGATAAATGATGTTGTTTTAACTTCTTCCCCACTGCTATCGACAACAGTTTCTTCTTGAGTATCTTTGTGTACAAGCCCCATCAAACCAAAACTCATAATCCTTTGAGAAGTAATCTCATCAACCGCTTTTGCTCCACCTAAAGGGTCATCTTTATACTTCTCGATAATTTCGACAACCTCTTTAGCTTGTTCTTTGGTCACTTCTTTATCAAATGCACGTTTAACACTTCTTTCTAAAGCCCTAATATTTGTGCTTCTTAATACTTCTATATGCTCTTGACCATCAAGTTTTATAGAACCAAGTAAAATAGCACGTATATATTCATCCTCTTTGGATTTTTCTTGGTTGTGAATATCACACGAATCAACTGTTATAAGATCTTGCCTTTTTCCCTTAGGAAAGAAGCTTCTTGGAGGTAAGTGCTCTACACCTGTAACCTCGCCCCCGCAAAAATAACACCCCATAAATACATACCTCAATTTTTAACTGTAGATATAACGCCCAGCTCACGCGCCGGTTTAGAGCCGTGGTGCGGCGAAAAATCGGTCGCGGTGCAGCCGATTGTTATACTTAAAATCAAAGGTCAATATTTTTTCGCTGTACATCCAATCGCTCTGTGTAGCAATGCATCATCAGGTCTCTATGAGTCTGATAAGGCTCCCCAGCGTTAGCGGAAACGGTTTTTAGTTCGTTAAAGGACGTTTTCCTGAGAAAATCCTCTTTCAAACTTGATGCAAAGCTCATAAATCTTGATACGAACCGTCTCTCATATACATCTTGGATTTCGGCTTTAGCTAGGCAAGCCACATGCTCTCCACAACGCGCCATAAATTCAGCTCTTTCTTCGTCAGTAAACTCAGGAAACATCTCAAAATCCACTTTCCATTCCCCGTACAGAGCTATTTGGTTCCAAGCGTGGTGTTCCATTGTATGTGCAATCAAAAAGAACTGAAGAGGGTCATTAAAAACTGACGATGGAAGAACGAGATATTCTAAATCCTCCTTTATAGTAAAGTCGATGAATTCGAAATATTCATCGTCAGGCACTACAATGAAGGCTACATCCTCAAAATCAAAAAAAAGGTCACGATTAATCCGCCACTCGTTTTCCCACCGCATATCATAGGACCTGCCATACGCCTCCAACAAATAGGCTTCATTGAAAACGAGACGACGGATGGACTCCTCATCCTCTTCATTGATGTATCTTACTGGTAGCATCCCTAATCGTTGTAAGAAATCATGAAAAAAAACAAACCCGTATTCTGAATTTCTAGCAGAAAAGTGCTTACTGACCTCGTCCTGGTGACAATATGCAAAACTAACCGACTTTATCTCATCCGGTAGAGCTTTGTCTTTCTTTACTTTATTTGCATAAAACCCTTTCGGATTTGCATTAACTACTTTATTAACCAATATCCTTTTGAAGCGATCCTTAGCATCAAGACCTGCTATTTCTCTGAGGGTTCGATTAGACCCAACCCCGCTCTCATAACGGCAAGAAGGATCACTGACAATATGTACAAACAGTTCGACCTCATACCTTCTGTATCGATCCAATATTCCATCAAATTTTTCAATGACAGGATCAAAAAGATGATTTTCTATGAAAAATATCTTCCCATTATCTACTTTTATCATCAAAACCTCTGAAGGTATAACGCCCGCCAGCAGGCGTGCGGCTTTTTGCATCGCCTGCCTGGCCTTGTTAGGTGTGAGTGTTCTGCTATTAACAGTTAATGGCAATGAACCGTTCCGACACTATTATCCATATGGCAACACTGCCCGGGTGGAGAACTTTTCCGGCACCCACCCCCGTGGGCCAGAGCAGTGCCGCTAACCAAGGTAAGAACGATAGCAATAATAATGACTTTCATATATCCCCCTGCTTCTGATTGGATTTATTCTCGGTGCCTGAAACTACACACCTAACATTTTTATTCATAGGCATGCTTATTTCGCTTCCGCACGAACCTACCTAGTTTGCAGCCTATACCTTTGAATTTCTCAGTAATTTCTTCACTTTACGGCGGAGTAATCCCAGATAAGACGCGCATGTTCACCTTCAAAATGTGCATACCCAAAATCGCTCTTCAGCATTTGCAAAGCCATTGATTTTCCGCAACTTCAAAATGCTTGTGCGCAATAAACACGCCCTCTGATGCATCATTCCGAGCATGCCTGTGAATCCTATGCCTAGTTTCGTATACGCGCAGAGAAACGGCGAAGTCATATGGCCAAGGGAAAGACACACCTGCCCTTCACCTATGAACTACCGAACAGGCACGCTACCGCCACAGCGGCCACACGACATGACCACCCAGGCGGCGATTGCCGCTGTGCGATCACGAGTACGGAAGGAATTTAGGGCGGGTAACCGAAACGGCAGCACGCTGCCATACAGGCGGCAAGGCGCCTGCATTGAACGTCAGATTAGCGTTGGCTGGTCATCCCTTGGCCATAGTCGGCTTTCCTATCCCTGCGCGTGATCGTTGTTTTCGTGCTCGTAGCGGCACTGTTTATAGTTTGGCATGTGCCAATAGCAGCAGAATAGACAAAAGATGTGAGGAATGGGAACGAATTTACGCGTTTTTTGGCTTACGTCTTACAAACTGTTGAATTTCGGAAACTGCTTTTTGGAAGCACTTGCTCGAATAAAATTCGGGGATAGAGATTTGAAGCTGATACGACTGCCCTGCCCAGCGCGAGCAAGCAATCACTCGCATATGGCGGATGGGTGGTATAGCTTGTTCAGCTCGGCGCTAGGTAACCGCGATGCGTTTTTGATCCACCACCGAACCTTGCCGCAATTGACGGGAACGACTCCGCGCGCCTGTGAGGCAACGCTTCCAGGTATCGCTACCAGGAAGCGTATTCACGCCCAGCGCGGCAAGCGGGCCTGGGTTGCCATACTGAGCACCAAAACGAGCCAATATACGTGAATACGTCAGAATGAGCTGCGAGGCTTCAGATGGATACCCGTATACAGTTTCGTATCGATCAAGAGACAAAGCGCCTAGCCCAGCAGATGGCAGAGAGCCAGGGGCGTACGCTCAGTGGCGCCTGCAGGGAATTGGCAGAACAACTCGCCGAGCAACAGCGCCAAGCAACAGCGCCAAGCAACGGCACACCATGACTGGTTATCGCTTCAGGTCAAGCGAGCGTTTGACAGACTCGAAGCCGGTGCAGCGACCTTTGTCGATCATGAAACCGCAAAATCCCGGATGGCAGAACGAAAGTCACGGATCCGCGCCCGTGACCTTGCCCCGGTAATCGGCGATTCCAAGGGAAGAAGAGGGTCTGACAAGGCGTGAAGCCATTTTCGACTTCCTCTACCAGTTCAATCCTGTGGTCGCCGAACGGACTGATGACCTGATCGAGGAAAGGGCAGAACTGCTGGTGCTGCAACCGCTACTCGGCGTAGAGCGCCAAGGTATACCTGGTCGCTTACTAATCCTAACGGAGGTATCGCTTCTGATTTCCTATCAGTTGGTAGGCTCAGATATCAGGATTCTGCGCGTCCTCCACCAAAAGCAGCAATTTCCGCCCGCCGATTGACGGCTAATCACTCTCTGGAAGCAAAGGCTCAAAGCGGACGTCGCTCCCTGGCATGGCTGATGGACGGAGTCAGCCGGTCCCACCCCTTCGCTCGATATTCGTTTAGCGTCATTACTTCACCTGCTCTGCATCCTGCCCATCAGTATCTCGCTATCACGCCCTTGGCTGGCCGGCGTCGCCTGCCGCACCTGGCTCACCTACTAGCCGCTATCGGTGTCGACATCGGCGAGGGGCTGGTCCTCGGCCGCAGGGTTGGCGTACTTCATCCAGGTCTTGCCGAGGTGGTTGCGCAGTTCGTTGCCGACCTGCTTGCCGTTCCGGGCTTCCAGGGCGGCCATGATGGCTTCGTGCTCGTCCATCGCCACGGACCATTTCTCGTTTTTGAGGTTGGAAAGATAGCGCACGCGGTAGAGCTGTCGGCTCAGGGTGGCGTGGATCTCGATCAGGGAGTTGTTGCCGGAGAGCGAGACGATGCGGTTGTGGATCGCCTGGTTAAGGCGAAAGTAGTTCTGGCGATCGCGACGCAGGAAAGCGGCCTTCATCTCGAAGTGCAGTGCCTTAAGCTCGGCGATGTCATCGTCGCTGGCATTGGCGCAGCAGAGCTCCGCGGCGGACTGCTCCAGTACGCTCAGTACGTAGGCCTTTTCCTGCACGTCCTGGGGGCTGACGTCGGCGACCACCGCACCCCGGCGCGGGGAGATGACCACCAACCCTTCTGCTGCGAGGATCTTGAACGCCTCGCGCATCGGGGTGCGCGAGACGTCCAGTTCTTCGGCCAGCTTGCGCTCGGGCAGCCGCTGCCCGGGCTGGAAGTGATCCATCACGATATGTTCACGCAGGTAGTTGGCGACCTTCTCCACCAGTCCTTCGCGTGCGTCCACTGCCGCTTCGTCCATCGTTATTACCGTCATGGTCTTCGATGCCTAAAGAATGGCATACCGTTTTTTGACGGGCAAACATTTACGCGCTTTGCCGCTCTGCATTTATTCTTTGATATTCAACGATATAACACACATCTTTTGTTTTATTCGACCAAGGTCTATGCCCCAATCGTTTGACCATCAAAATGGTATACCACTACATTTCTCTGCATCTTGATCCCGCCCGATCCTTCCAGACCGAGGCCTTCAACCCGCTCAGGCAGCCCCCGGCAACGCGCCAGCGGTGGGCCAGGCCAGCACGGAGACGCTCTACGACCATGAACTACCTTCACCACTTTGATACCGCCACCACCGTCGAGGCATGCGTCGCGGGCGCTGGCGATTTCGGTCGCGGCATCCTCCGTCAGGCCCAGCAGATGCCCGGCATGAACGCGCGTATCGCGGTGGACATCAGCGCCGAGACGGCCGCCCAGGCGTTCGAGAAGGCCGGCATTCCGGCCTCGCAGATTGCGGTATGCCAAACGCAGGACGAGGCAAGCAACGCCTGGCAGGCGGGCAAGTTTGTCGCCTGTGGCGATCTTGAAGTGGTCAAGCACCTGGATTTCGATATTCTGGTGGAAAGCACTGGTATACCAAACGCCGGTGCCACCCACGCGGCCAGTGCACTCAAGGCCGGCAAGCACGTCGGTATCGCCACCAAGGAAACCGAATCGGTGGTCGGCCCCTACCTGACCCGCCTGGGTAACCGCCACGGGCGCCTGTTCACTCCGCTGGACGGTGATCAACCGAGTCTGTTGATCGGCCTGGTGACCTGGGCCCAGACGCTCGGCTTCGAGATCATTGCCGCCGGCAAGAGCAGCGAATACGACTTTGTCTGGGACGAGGCGGATCGGGCGATCTGGTGCAACGGCACCCGCTTCGACGCCCCGGACATGGCCGACCTGTGGACGCTGCCCGAAGGCAACGAGCGCAGCGTGGTGCGCGCCCGTGGCGAACACCTGAGCGCCATTCCGCAGATCTCCGCACCGGATCTCTGCGAGATGACCAATGTGGCCAACGCCACCGGCCTTACCCCCGACCACCCTGCCTTCCACGCCCTGGTGCTGCGTACCCATGAGGTGCCGACCCTGCTGGACCTGGAGGGCAACGGCGGCGTGCTCTCCGGCACGGGGCGTCTGGAGGTGTTCAACTGCCTGCGCCGCCCGGACGAGCTGAGCTTCGCCGGTGGTGTCTTTGTGGTGGTGCGCTGCGAGGACGCCCACGCCTGGGAGGTGCTGGACGGCAAGGGCCATATCCTGAGTCGCAGCAAGAAGAGCGCCATGGTCTACCTGCCGCGCCACCTACTGGGCCTGGAAGCGCCGATCTCGCTGCTCGACGCCGTGCTCAAGGGCCTGCCCTCCGGCGGCGGCCAGGCCACCCGCCCGGCGGTTGACCTGGTCGCCCGCGCCACGGTGTCACTCAGCAAGGGGCAGGAACTCGAGATGAAGGGCCACCATCGCCACATCGCAGGCCTTCAGCCGGAGGTGCACCCCGCCGCTGCGCTGGTCGATGCCACCCCGGTGCCCTTCTATCTGCTGCCTGGCGCCGTGCTCAAGCGCGATGTGGCTGCAGGACAGTTGATCAGCGTGGCCGACGTACAGCTGCCGGATTCCACCTTACTCCACCTTCGCCGCGAGCAGGACGCGATGTTCTTCTCCACCGCCGAATCTTCCTCCGAACCGGCCTGACGTCATGTCAGGCCACCTGGCAACCACTGGGCATCTGCCCATGCTCAACCACAACAACCACCCCCAGGAGAACGCCATGATCACCCGAAACGCGATCATCACCGCCAGCGCCCTCGGCCTGTCGCTCGTCGTTGCGAGCCCCGCCGCGCTGTCCGCCGACGAGGCGGCCGACTTCCCCTCCAAACCGCTGCAGTTCCTGGTCGCCGCCGGCGCCGGTGGCGGCACCGACAACTTCGCGCGCACCATCAAGCCGCTGCTTGAAGAGGCCATGGACACCCGCGTGACGGTGGTCAACCTGCCGTCCGCCTCCGGCGCCCTGGCCCACCAGCGTACCGCCAACGGCGACGCCGACGGCCACACCCTGGACTTCGCCTCCTCGACCCTGGTCACCTCGCTTGCCGCCGGCCAGAACCCCACCGGCCTCGACCAGCTCACCCCGGTGGCGCGCATGCAGTCCGACGTCATGACGCTGATCGTCGATCCGGACAAGTACGCCGACTTCGACGCCTTCATGGAGCACGCCAAGGCCAACCCGGGTCAGGTCATCATCGGCGGCACCCACGCGGCTAGCCCCGACCGCATGGCCTTCCTGTCATTCCGTGACGCCACCGGCCTGGACATCAGCTTCATCCCCTACGACGAGGAAGGCAGCGTCGCCGCCAACGTCATGGGCGGCAACATCGATGGCCTGTTCGGCGAGATTAGCTCTGTGCTGAGCTACATGGAATCCGGCGAGATGATGCCGATCCTGGTGTTCGCCGAGGAGCGTCTGGAGAACTTCCCGGACATCCCCACCACCGTCGAGAACGGCTGGGACCTGACCGACGGCAACGAGCGCGGCATCTTCGTCCACGCCGACACCCCGGACGCCATCGTCGAGAAGCTCGAATCCACGCTGAAGAGCGTCTACGACTCCGAGACCTACCAGGAGTATGAAAAGCGGGTGAACCTGCACTACCGCGAGGGCTGGCTGGGTAGCGACGACTACCGCGAGAAGCTCGAGCAGAACCTGGAACTCTACACGCGGCTTCTGGAAAACACCTGATCCCGTGGACTGGCGGGCCGGGTACTACCCGGCCCCTCACCTTGCGCTGACGGGACTCGCTCCCGCTGGCCCGCCGTGAACCGAGCCTCACCATGCATACCAAGTTCACCGTCTTTGCCGTCCTGCTGCTGGTACTGGCCGCCGTCACCCTGGTGCCGACGCTTGATTTCCCGAGCTCCGAGGACGTCTCGACCTTTATCGGCCCGCGCCTGTGGCCGCTGTCGCTGTTGCTCCTGCTGATCGTGCTGTCGGCGACCCTGCTGGTCTCCACCCGCATGAGCCAGGCCAAGGAGCGTGCCAGCGACGCCGAGGCCAAGGCCGCGATGGCGAAAGCCCCGGCGACCGAACCCGGCCAACAGGCTGACGCCGGCCAGGCCAGCGCCACCGACAGCGCCACCGACAACGTTACCGACAGCACCACCGAAGCCGCTGGCGTTGCTCTTGACCCTGGGTTTCTTGCCGCCAACCGCCACTGGTGGCTGATGGGCACCACCGTTGCCTACACCCTGCTGATGCCGGCCATCGGTTTTCTGCTGGCCACCGTGATCTTCACCCTGGCCTGCACCCTGCTGCTCGGCGCGCGCCACTGGGCGGCCCTGCTTGCCACCGTGGTCATCGCCGTTGCGCTGATCCAGGGCGTGTTCTCCACCCTGCTGGGCATCCCCTTGCCATGACACCCAGCCGGTACGATTTTCCACCAGTATTTCGCGGGAGCTGACGATGCTGGAGAGTTTTCTCAGTGGGCTAGGCGTGGTCTTCCAGCCCATGAACCTGTTGATCCTGACCTCGGCCGTGTTCATCGGCTTTATCGGTGGCGCGCTGCCGGGCATCAGCGGCGTGATCCTGGTGGTCATCCTGCTGCCGGTCACCTACGGCATGGAGCCCACCCAGGCGTTCATGCTGCTGACCGCCATCTACGGCTCCACCGTCTTCTCGGGGCTGATCACCGCCATCCTCTATCGCGCCCCAGGCACCCCGGAGGCGGTGATGACGGCCTTCGACGGCTACCCCATGACCCAGCAGGGCGAGGCCGGCAAGGCGCTGGGCATCGGCGTGCTGAGCTCGGCGGTGGGCGGGCTGGTCGGCACCATCGCGTTGATCATCTTCACCCCGATGCTGGCCTCGGTGGCGCTGAAGTTCTCCTCCCCCGAGTACTTTGCACTCGCCATCCTCGGCCTGACCGTGGTGGCCTCCCTCGGTGGCCGGCTGATCCTCGGCTTGATCGGCGCCACCCTGGGCCTGTTGATCGCCACCATCGGCATCGACCCGCTCACCGGTACCAGCCGCTATACCTTTGACAACCTCAACCTGGCCGAGGGGGTCGGGCTGATTCCGGTGATCGTCGGCCTGTTCGCGGTGTCCGAGGTGATGAAGCGCTCCCTGAGCCGTGACGCCGAACAGCCGCTGACCAAGGTCAAGATCAAGATCTTCGACGCCCCCATCCTCAAGAAGATCGGCGTCACCCTGTCGCGCTCATCCATCCTCGGCGTCATCATCGGCATCCTGCCGGGCATCGGCGCCAGCACCGCCGCCATGGTCAGCTACAGCGAGACCGTGCGCTGGTCCAAGCACCCGGAGAAGTTCGGCAAGGGCGCGCCGGAAGGCATCGCTGCACCGGAGGCCGCCAACAACGCCGCCGCCATGGGCGCCCTGGTGCCGCTGTTCGCGCTCGGTATTCCGGGAAGCGGTACCACCGCGATCATCCTCGGCGCCTTCATCATGCATGGCCTGCAGCCGGGGCCGATGTTCATGCTGACCTCGAGCGACCTGATCTACGCGGTGTTCGCTGGGCTGTTCGTGGTGAACTTCATGATCCTGGCGTTCTCCAAGCCGTTCATCAAACTGTTCACCCGGCTGCTTAACGTGCCCTACTCGGCGCTGGGCCCGATCATCCTGATGTGTTGCATCGTCGGTACCTACTCGGTGCGCAACTCGATGTTCGACGTCTGGCTGATGCTTGGCTTCGGTGTGCTCGGCTTCCTGCTGGAGAAGATCAAGTTCCCGCTGGTCTCGATCATTCTTGGCCTGGTGCTCGGCCCCATCGCCGAGAGCGAGCTGCGTCGCTCGCTGGCGATGTCACAGGGTGATCTCGGTATCTTCTTCTCCCGCCCGATCAGCGCAAGCCTGATCGCCATCGCCGTGCTGCTTCTGGGCACCACCATCGTCATTGCTCTGCGCAAGCGGGCCAGAACCCGAGCCGCTGCGATGGGCTGATGTGATAAAGCCACACACTGGCTGACCCCCAGCATCCTCCCACGCAGAAACGACATCGCCCTCGCTGCCGATCAGGCAACGAGGGCGATGTCTTTCTACTTATAGGCACTGGCGGCTAACGACTCACTCGCAAGCAAGTCTCCTCCTGCCCCCGCCAACCAAGCCCACCATTAACAACCGGAAAAGGCAGCAATCCAAGGGCGGATCAATAGTCATGCCCCGCATCCACCGCGGCAGGCGCCTCCGGATGCAGGCGCTTGATATGCACCCGCCGGGCGAGGCGAATCAGCGGCCGTATCATCATCTCGATACTGCCAATCAGAAACAGCCAGGTCCCTATATAGGCAAGCGACTCGTAGAAAAACAGAATGCTGCCGATGATAAACCAGGTGCCGATCAAGAGGTCGTTGACGATACTGAGCACCTCGTAGCGCTGGCGAATGACCAGCTCTTCATGACCGATGTGCAAAGTCAGGGTGGGAGATTTCGACGGCTCCCGAGAGGTTGATTTATCGCTCATGCTGCATCTCCTTTCGCCGTAATTCCCAAGCCATGCCTGGCTGCGTGAGGCGTCACCGCGTCGTCTAACGTCGACCCTGTCCAGCCGAGGCGTCCAACGTCGGCAGCGACCGCCTGCCATCAATCATTTAGCCAAGGATGACGCCTGACAAGGCCATTTGCCAGCGGCGAGGCTTTCCAACAAGATGCCATGACAAGAGTGTGTGAGCTGGTTCTGCGGGCCCTTCTGGCGTGCTGCAGCCCAGGGACGAACTGGGTCGAAGCTATCGACACACGGAAAAGCAGCGTCGAGATAAGACTGATGCCGCCATTGGGCAAGCGCGAGAGCGAGGATGGAGCGAATCGAGCCACGTGTCGCCGCCAGTTGGCGAGAAACAGCGAGCAGGAGAAATTAGGTAACAACGGAGAAAATAGCTAAGAAGGAATTCGCTACGAAGAGAGTAACAAGAAGGAGGGTTACGCCGAGGGAACTAGCGATAAGCGCTATAAGTGCCAGATGCCGCACTGGCTCCCCGAACAGGACTCGAACCTGTGACCCAATGATTAACAGTCATTTGCTCTACCAACTGAGCTATCGGGGAACAACGATGTGCAGTACTTCAAGCTTGGCGACAATGTCAGCAATGCTGCAAGGCAAGATGGCTCCCCGAACAGGACTCGAACCTGTGACCCAATGATTAACAGTCATTTGCTCTACCAACTGAGCTATCGGGGAATTACCTTGAATTGTCGGTGCGTGACGCGGGATCAACCGTTGCGGTTGGCTCCCCGAGCAGGACTCGAACCTGCGACCCAATGATTAACAGTCATTTGCTCTACCAACTGAGCTATCGGGGAATCGCCTCAAGCACGGGGCGTAGTATACGGATCGCTCCGAGATCGTCAAGCCCGGTTGCGCTTTTGTTGACCCAAGGACTGGCTTAACCCGCTGATCCGCCTCGTAACCTCGGTTCGGGAAGGCTCTGGCTGCCGTCACGGTGCTCTGCACGTCCTGAAGCCCTATCCTAAAGCCCTGCCCTGAACGTTGGCACCTCGCCCACCGGGCAGGTGCGGGCGGGTCACAAACCCTGAAAGGCCGTGCCAGACGATGGCTGACGGGAGGCAAAAAACCGACGCATACGAAAGCACCCGCTGACCGAGGTCAGCGGGTGCTTTCTAAATCCTGGTGGCTACGCCCTGACTCGAACAGGGGACCCCATCATTATGAGTGATGTGCTCTAACCAACTGAGCTACGTAGCCTTTTGGGTCGTCATGCGGCAAAAGCGCCGTGTCGACGGGGGAGAATTATGCACACCGTTCATGAACTTGGCAAGCCCGCCCGCGAAATTTTCGACGACGGGCCTGCCCTGCTCTCCCCCGGCCTGGAACGCTCTGGGCTTGTTAGATAGTCAGCTCAGGCTTGTTCAGCGCCCCAGTGCTGGCTTATTCGACACCCAGCTCTGGCTTATTCCACACCCAGCTTTGCCTTATTCAACACCCAGCTCCGCCTTGACCACCTCGAGGGCAGGCTCGCCATCGGCGGTCTCCACGCCTTCGAGCCAGGAGGCGAGCAGCTCCGGGTTGGCCTTGAGGTAGTCGCGGGCGGCCTCGTCCGGGGCGGTACCGTCATCCATGATGGTGCCCATCAGCTGGTTTTCCATCTCCAGGGTGAAGCTCAGGTTGTTGAGCAGCGCACCGACGTTGGGACAGGCGTCGGTGTAGCCGGCACGGGTGTTGGTGTAAACGGTGGCGCCGCCCAGGTCGGGGCCGAAGTAGTCGTCGGCGCCTTCCAGGTAAGCCATGTCGAAGTTGGTGTTCATGGGATGCGGCTCCCATCCGAGGAAAACCATCCAGGTCTCGTCGGGGACGCGGGCACGCAGCTCCGCCAGCATGCCGGCCTCGCTCGAGTCGATCAGCGACCAGTCGCCGAGCCCAAAGGCGTCATCGTCGATCATCTGCTGGATCAGCTCGTTGCCGTCATTTCCGGCCTCGATGCCGTGGAGTTCGCTGTTGAACTTGTCGGCGTGCTCGTCGAGATCCGCCACCGAGGTGACACCGGCGTCGTAGACATACTGCGGCACCGCAAGGGTGTACTTGGCCCCTTCCAGGTTGGCCCCCAGGCGGTCGACATCACCCTGCTCGACGTAGGGGTCGCTGATGGACGCCATGGACGGCATCCAGTTGCCGAGAAAGACATCGAAGTCGTCGTTCTTCATGCCCGAGTAGGCGATCGGCACCGAGACGGTGTCGATACGCGTCTCGTAGCCCATGGCCTTCAGCACTTCGGTGGTCAAGGCGGTGGTGGCGGTGATATCGGTCCAGCCGACTTCGGCGAAACGCACCGGCTGGCAGCTGTCATCGGCGGCCATCGCCTGGGGGGCGGCAAGGCCGGCGATGGCAGCCGCCAGCACGGACAGAGCGGGAATCGTCGGGGTCGTCATGATGCACTCCTTGTTGAGGTTATCGGTTTCAGTATGGTGGCCTGTTCACGACTGTGCCGTTGAATCGACCAGATTTTGATTGAACGTCCAATCAATAAAAGGCATACTCTCTACATCCTAACCTCGGGGATGCCTCGAGGAGCAAGTCACTAGATTCAACTCTTGAGCTCGATACCGCTCGGGACGCGCATCAACAGATTCACCTCTCGGGCACCTCAATGTTCGAGGGCGAACGGCACGGAGGTCTGTCATGCCCAAGGTAGGAATGGAGCCGATCCGCCGCCAGCAGCTGATCCAGGCGACCATGGCGGCGATCCACGAGGTGGGGCTTGCCGATGCCACCATCATGCGCATCGCCCGCCACGCCGGGGTCTCCGCTGGCATCATCAGCCACTACTTCGGTGGCAAGGATGGCCTCTTGGAGGCGACCATGCGCCAGATCCAGCATGACCTGGGCCAGGCCGTGGCGGCGCGGCGCAAGGCGCTGAGCGACTCAAGCCCCCGTGCCCATCTGGAAGCGATCATCGACGGCAACTTCGACGCCTCCCAGACCAACGCCCGCGCTGCCGGCACCTGGCTCGCCTTCTGGGCCAACTCGATGCACAAGGCCGACCTGCAGCGGCTGCAGAAGATCAACGACCGGCGGCTGTACGCCAATCTGTGCTACCAGTTTCGCCGGCTGATGCCCCGACACGAGGCCCAGCGCGCCGCCAATGGCCTGGCCGCGATGATCGACGGTCTGTGGCTGCGCGGCACCCTGTCGCCGGAAGGCCTGGACGCGGTCCAGGCCCGCCAGCTGGCGCGGGAGTACCTGAATCGACTGCTCGACAGCCACGCGCCCGCTGCGGCTCACGAACCCGAACCGGCCTGAGTCTCTTCCGGCTCAGGCCCCGAGCCTCGAGCCGGATCTCAGGCAGACCGAGTGGGCAGGCTCAACACCTGCGCCACTCACGCGCACATTCTTGCTCTTCACTTATCGCCCCGACATCGCTGTCAGCTTGCTGACACATGCCCTTTTGACAGGAGGATGCCATGGCAACTCTCGAACTCCAGAAGCTCTACATCGACGGCCGTCTGACCGACGCCACCTCCAACGAGACCTTCAGCGTCACCAACCCCTACGATGGCAGCCACCTGGCCGACGTGCAGGTGGCAAGCCAGGCCGACGTGGACGCCGCTGTCGCCGCGGCTCAGCGCGGCCAGAAGGTGTGGGGCGCGATGTCCGGCATGGAGCGCGGACGCATCCTCAACCGCGCCGTGGCGCTGCTGCGCGAGCGTAACGACGAGATCGCCGAGCTCGAGACCCGCAACACCGGCAAGCCGTTCAGCGAGACGTCCACCGTCGATATCGTCACCGGCGCCGACGTGCTCGAATACTACGCCGGCCTCGCCGCCGCCATCGAAGGCAGCCAGATTCCGCTGCGTGAAGACAGCTTCGTCTACACCCGCCGCGAGCCGCTGGGCGTCATCGGTTCCATCGGCGCCTGGAACTACCCGATCCAGATCGCCTGCTGGAAGTCCGCCCCGGCGCTGGCCGCCGGCAACGCCGTGGTGTTCAAGCCCAGCGAGGTCACCCCGCTGACCACCATGATCCTGGCCGAGGTGTTCACCGAAGCCGGTCTGCCCGATGGCGTGTTCAACGTCGTCCACGGCGAGGCCGAGGTGGGCCAGGCGATCACCGGGCACCCGGACATCGCCAAGGTCTCGTTCACCGGCGAGGTGGGCACCGGCAAGAAGGTGATGTCGGCCTCCGCCGCCTCCAGCCTCAAGGACGTCACCATGGAGCTTGGCGGCAAGTCGCCGCTGATCGTCTGCCGTGACGCCGACCTGGTCCGTGCCGCCGACGCGGCGATGATGGCCAACTTCTACTCCAGCGGCCAGATCTGCACCAACGGCACCCGGGTGTTCGTCGACAACGCCGTCAAGGACGACTTCGAGGCACTGCTCGAGGAGCGCGTGGCGCGCATCAAGGCCGGCGACCCGATGGACCCCTCGGTCAACTTCGGCCCGCTGGTCAGCTTCGAACACCAGGAGAAGGTGCTGTCCTACATCGAGCTGGGCAAGCAGCAAGGCGCCCGGGTACTGGCCGGCGGCGACGCCTGGGACCAGGGCGACTGGGCCAAGGGCGCCTGGGCGGCCCCCACGGTGTTCACCGACTGCACCGATGACATGCGCATCGTGCGTGAAGAGATCTTCGGCCCGGTGATGTCGGTGCTCGGCTTCGACTCCGACGAGGAAGTGCTCGAGCGCGCCAACGCCACCACCTATGGCCTGGCCGCCGGCGTCTTCACCGAGAGCCTCAACCGTGCGCATCGCCTGATCCATCGCCTGGAAGCCGGCATCTGCTGGATCAACACCTGGGGCGAGTCCCCGGCCGAAATGCCGGTGGGTGGCTACAAGCAGTCCGGCGTCGGCCGCGAGAACGGCATCGAGACCCTGGCCCACTACACCCAGACCAAGTCGGTCCAGGTCGAAATGGGCCCCTTCGAGTCGGTCTTCTAAGGCCGGCCCGTCGCGACAGTCCTCGAACACCGCGTCACGCCTGACCCGGTCACCCCATTGCCTTCAGGGAGGCGTCACATGTCACAGCTCCGTGAATTCGACTACGTCATCATCGGCGCCGGCTCCGCCGGCAACGTCCTCGCCACTCGTCTGACCGAGGACCCGGACGTCCAGGTCCTGCTGCTGGAAGCCGGCGGCAAGGACCACCGCTTCGACTTCCGCACCCAGATGCCGGCAGCGCTGGCCTATCCGTTGCAGGGCAAGCGCTACAACTGGGCCTTCGAGACGGACCCCGAGCCGCACATGGACAATCGCCGCATGGAGTGCGGTCGCGGCAAGGGCCTTGGCGGCTCTTCGCTGATCAACGGCATGTGCTACATCCGTGGCAACGCCCTGGACTATGACGGCTGGGCCAAGCGCGACGGGCTCGAGGATTGGCACTACGCCAACTGCCTGCCCTACTTCAGGAAGGCCGAGACCCGCGATATCGGCCCCAATGACTACCATGGCGGCGATGGCCCGGTGTGCGTGGCCACCCCGAAGCCCGGCAACAACCCGCTCTACCACGCCTTTATCGAGGCGGGGCAGCAGGCGGGCTACCCGGCCACCGAGGACGTCAACGGCTACCAGCAGGAAGGCTTCGGCCCCATGGACCGCTTCGTCACGCCCCAGGGACGCCGCGCCTCCACCGCGCGTGGCTATCTGGACGAGGCCAAGAAGCGCCCCAACCTGACCATCGAGACCCGAGCCACCACCGACGTCATCCTGTTCGAGGGCAAGCGTGCGGTGGGCGTGCGCTATCAGCGCAAGGGCCAGACCCAGGAAGTGCGCACCCGCCGTGAGGTGCTGCTGTGTGCCGGCGCCATCGCCTCGCCGCAGATTCTGCAGCGCTCGGGCATCGGCCCGGCGGACCTGCTGGCGGAACTCGGCATCGAGGCGGTCCACGTCAACGACAACGTCGGTGCCCATCTTCAGGACCACCTGGAGATGTACATCCAGTACGAGTGCAAGAAACCGATCTCGCTGTACCCGGCGCTGAAGTGGTACAACCAGCCGGCGATCGGCGCCGAGTGGCTGTTCAAGGGCAGCGGCGTGGGCGCCAGCAACCAGTTCGAGGCCGCCGGTTTCATCCGCACCAGCGAAGAGGAAGCCTGGCCGAATCTGCAGTATCACTTCCTGCCGATCGCCATCAGTTACAACGGCAAGAGCGCGGTGCAGGCCCACGGCTTCCAGGCCCACGTCGGCTCGATGCGCTCCCAGAGCGAAGGCCGCGTACGGCTGACCTCGGTCGATCCCAAGGCCGCGCCCTCGATCCTGTTCAACTACATGTCCACCGAAAAGGACTGGGAAGAGTTCCGCGACGCCATCCGCCTGACCCGCGAGATCATCGCCCAGCCGGCCATGGACGAGTTCCGCGGCCGCGAGATCTCGCCGGGGCCGGACGTGCAGAGCGACGATGAGCTCGACGCCTTCGTGCGCCGCCACGCCGAGACCGCCTATCACCCCTGTGGCACCTGCCGCATGGGCGACGGTGACGACTGCGTGGTCGACGGCGCCGGACGCGTGCACGGGGTAGAAAGCCTGCGGGTGGTCGACGCCTCGCTGTTCCCGGTGATTCCCACCGGCAACCTCAACGCGCCGACGATCATGCTGGCCGAGCGCATGGCCGACAAGATCCGTGGCCGCGAGCCGCTGCCGCCGAGCCAGGCGCCCTACTACGTGGCCAACGGCGCCCCGGCCCAGAAGCCGCCGCAGCGCCGGCTCGAGGAGGCCCATCCGACCCAGAGCGAGCGGCGCCTCTCCGCGCGCGCCGGTGCTGGTGTTGGTGCTGGTGCTGGTGCAAGTTCTGATAGCACAGCGCAGCCTGGCTGACGCCGGAAAAGCTGCCGCTGGCGGCGACACGATTTAGACGACATCGACCTGGCCCCGTGACTTTCACGGGGCCTTTTTTGTGCAGCTAAGAGACCTCTAGTTCGACCATGGTGCAAGAGGCAAGGTTTTCGATGGCCGGTTGTCAGGCGATGGGCTAATCTGCAAGAATTCAAACAGGCGTTTTATTACAACCACACTTCCTCTCATCGCTCTCCAAGGAGAACCGCCCATGCTCAGCCTGCTCCTGCTCATCTTTGCGGTCGTTGGCCTGATCGCCATCGCCCGCCGCGAGGCCGGGGCCGCGCCTGCCGCCGCCCTGCCCGCCATTCTCGGGGTCGCGGGCCTGGTCCTCGACGCCGAATTCGTCGGCGTACTGCTGCTGATCACCGCCGCCGTCATCGCCGTCTGCGGCCTGCCGGCGCTGCGCCATGGCTGGCTGTCGCCGCGTCTGTTCGCCATGTTCAAGAAGGTCGCCCCCCGCGTATCGGATACCGAGCGTACTGCGCTTGAGGCCGGCAGCGTGGCCTGGGACGGTGAGCTGTTCTCCGGCCGTCCTGACTGGCAGCGCCTGCTCGACTTCAAGGATGACGGCCTCAGCGACGAGGAACGCGCCTTCATCGACCATCAGTGCACCGTGGCCGCCGGCATGTGCAACGCCTGGGACATCGCCCGCGAGCGCGCCGACCTGCCGCCGGAGCTGTGGGACTACCTGAAGAAGGAACGCTTCTTCGGCATGATCATTCCCAAGGAGTACGGCGGTCTCGGCTTCTCGGCCAAGGCCCAGTCGGCGGTGCTGCAGAAGCTCGCGGTCAACGAGACCCTGATGTCCACCGTGGGTGTCCCCAACTCGCTGGGTCCGGGTGAGCTGCTGCTCAAGTACGGCACCCAGGAGCAGAAGGACCACTACCTGCCGCGCCTGGCCGACGGCCGCGAGATCCCCTGCTTCGGCCTGACCGGCCCCCGCGCCGGCTCCGACGCCACTTCGCTGCCGGACGTCGGCATCGTGTGCAAGCAGGAAATCGACGGCAAGGAAGTGCTGGGCCTGCGCCTGACCTTCAACAAGCGCTGGATCACCCTGGCGCCCATCGCCACCGTGGTCGGCCTGGCCTTCCGCATGTTCGACCCGGACCACCTGCTGGGCGACACAGAAGACCTCGGCATCACCTGCGCGCTGGTACCGCGTGACACCGACGGCATGGAGATCGGCCGCCGCCACCACCCCATCGGCAGCCCCTTCATGAACGGTCCGATTCGTGGCAAGGACGTGTTCGTGCCGCTGGACACCATCATCGGTGGCCCCGAGATGGCCGGCGAAGGCTGGCGCATGCTGATCGAGTGTCTGTCGGTCGGCCGCTGCATCACCCTGCCCTCCGGCGCTACCGGCACCGGCCGCTACGCCATCGGCTGGGCCGGCGGCTTCGCCCGCATCCGTCGCCAGTTCAATGTGCCGGTGGCCGAGATGGAGGGCATTCAGGAGCCGCTGGCACGTCTTACCGCCAAGGCCTACATCGCCCAGGCGGCGGTCTACCAGACCGCCAACACCATCGACCACGGCCAGGCGCCGGCGGTGCCATCGACCATCCTCAAGAGCCAGCTGACCGAGTTCCAGCGTGACATCCTGGCCGATGCCATGGACATCCACGGCGGCAAGGCGGTGACCCTGGGCCCGCGCAACTACCTGGGCATCGGCTACAGTGCCAACCCGGTGGCGATCACCGTGGAAGGCGCCAACATCATGACCCGCAACCTGATGGTGTTCGGTCAGGGCGCGATCCGCTGTCATCCCTATGTGCTGGAGGAACTGGCGGCCAAGGACGCCGATGACGCCAAGGCCTTCGACCGGGCGTTCTTCCGCCATGCCGGGCTGATCTTCGGCAACGCCGCCCGCGCCCTCACCATGGGCCTGGGCATCGGCAAGCCGTCCTGCCCCTTCGACGAGGTCGCCCGCCCCTACGCCCAGGACGTGGCCCGTCTGTCTGCCGGCTTCAGCCTGTGCGCCGACGCCGCCATGGCGAGCCTGGGCGCCGAGCTCAAGCAGCGCGAGATGCTCTCGGCGCGCCTGGGTGACGTGCTCTCCAACCTCTATCTGGTGAGCATGGTGATCAAGCAGTGGCACGAGGGTGACAAGGTCGAGGGCGAGGCGGAACTGATGCACTACGCCTGCCGCTTCCTGCTCAACCGCGCCGAGACAGCCTTCGTCGAGGTCTTCGACAACCTGCCCAACCGGGCGCTGGGCAAGACCCTGAAGGTGCTGGTGATGCCGCTGGGCCGCCGCTGGGCACGCCCCCACGACGACCTGGCCCGGTCCATCGCCCGTGCGGTGTCCACCGACAGCGCCCTGCGCAAGAAGCTCTTGGTCGGCGCCTGGGACAGCAACGACCAGGTCCAGGACAACCCGGTGGCGCGCTACAACGCCCTGCTGGAAACCCAGGACCGCGCCGAGGTGCTCTATCGCCAGATCAACAAGGCGTACTCCAAGGGCAAGCTGCCGGTGCAGGCGCTGCACCCGGAAGAACGCCTGGAAGCCGCGCTCGAGGAGGGTCTGATCAGCGAGGAGGATGCCGACTTCATGCGCAAGCGCGAGGCCGAGGTGCTCGACATGCTGAGCGTGGACGACTTCGCCTTTGACGCCTTCGTCACCGACAAGGAAAAGATGAACCACCACAACGTCACCGCGTAGCGCCGACGTTTCGCGCACCACCACGACGCCCGGGCCCAGCCCGGGCGTTTTCATTGGCCGTTATTGCAGCGGCCAGACCAGCATGATCAGCGGGATGGCGACCACCATCACCACCAGGGTCAGCGGCAGGCCAAGGCGCCAGTAGTCGCTGAAGTGATAGCCCGCGGGGCCCATCACCAGGGTGTTGGACTGGTGGCCGATGGGCGTCAGAAAGGCGCAGGAAGCGCTGATCGCCACCACCATCAGGAAGGGGTCAAGCGACAGCTCGAAACCGCTGGCGAGACTCGCCGCGATGGGCGCCATCAACAGCGCCGCCGCCGCATTGTTGATGACGTTGGACAGCAAGGTGCTGACCATGAAGAGCCCCGCCAGCACCAGGATGGGCGGCCACTGGCTGCCAAGCCCGAGCATGGCATCGGCGATCAGGCCGGCCCCGCCGCTGGACTCCAGCGACTGCCCCACCGGAATCATCGCCCCCAGCAACACCACCACCGGGCCGTCGATGGCACGGTAGCCTTCACGCAGCGGCAGCACCCCCACCAGCAGGGTGACCAGCGCGGCCAGCGACAAGGCCACCGCCGCCGGCAGCAGATCGAACAGCATGGCCGTGATGGCGACGGCAAAGATGCCCACCGACAGCGCAAGCTGGCGCGGCTGGCCGAGGGTCAGGCGCCGGTCTGCCAGCGGCAGGCAGCCAAGCACCGTCAGGCTCTCCCCCAGCCCTTCGGGGTCGCCCTGCAGCAGCAGCACGTCGCCGGGCCGAAAACGAATATCGCGCAGACGCTGCTTGAGGCGCCCACCGTCACGGGCCACCGCCACCAGGTGCAGGCCGTACTGATGGTGCAGGCGCAGCTCGGCGGCGGTGCGGCCGCTGATGGCGGCGTCGTTGCGCACCACCGCCTCGATCAGGTGCAGGTCTTCGGGGGCCTTGTCGTCCTGGCGCTCGTCGCCGTCCTCGGTGCCCCGCGCCGCCTCACGGGTCTCGTCCAGGGTGACACGGCGCTCTCGCGCCTGCTCGTCCTCGTCGACCAGTTGGCGGGTACGCCGGGCCAGCGAAGCGGACCCGGCATTGCCGTCTGCGTTCAATGGTTGGGCCGACGTCGACGTGGCCGCTGCGTTGTCCGAGGACCGCACCTGATCATCGCTGCCGGTCTGCTCGGTGTCGGTTGGCTCGGTGTTGGTTGGCTCGTCGTCGCTCTGCTCGGCATCAGGATCCGGCGCCTCCTCGGGTGTCAGACCGACCCGCAGTCCGGCACGATCCTCCAGCGCCTTGAGCTCCTCGGGACCGGCCTCCAGCAGCAGGATGTCGCCCTCCTTGAGCACCCCATAGAAAGAGTGACCGGCGTAGCGATGACCGCCCCGCACCAGCGCCAGCACGGGCACGTTGTCGTCGAGCTTGCGCCTCAGCTTGTGCAGCGACCAGCCCAGGGCCTGGGCATCGGCGTCGACCCGCACCTCCACCAGATAGTGGGCGGTATCGAACATGGCGTCGCGGCTGGCCTGGCCGGTGCGCCTTGGCACCAGGCGCCAGCCCAGCAGCACGATAAAGGCAACCCCGGCGAGTGCCACGGCGCCGCCTACCGGGAAGAAGTCGAACATGCTGAAGCGCTCGCCGGCGACGCTGGCGCGGTAGCTCGAGATGATGATGTTGGGCGGGGTCCCGATCAGGGTGGTGAGGCCACCCAGCAGCGAGCCAAAGGCCAGCGGCATCAGCAGGATCGACGGCGAGGTATCGTGTTCGCGCGACATCCGCAAGGCCACCGGCAGCAGCAACGCCAGCGCACCCACGTTGTTCATGAAGCCCGACAGCACGGTGACAAGGCCGGTCAGCGCCAATAGCTGGTACAGGAGCCTGTCGCCGACCTTGAGCACCTGGGCGGCGATCACATCCACCACCCCGGCCCGCTCGAAGCCACGGGAAAGCACCAGCACCGCCACCACGGTAATCACCGCCGGATGGCCAAAACCGGAAAAGGCCTGGTCGGCCGGCACCAGCCCCAGCACCACCGAGGCCAGCAAGGAGGCCAGCGCCACCAGATCGAAACGAAACCGCCCCCAGACGAACGCCGCCAGCGTCAGCCCGAGCACGATAAATACCAGAAGACTGTCGTCCATGCCGGCCCCTCCCTGGGCGGCGCCCTGACGGGCGATTGCAGAGTGCTGGAGGTCGCGAAAGCGTCACCGAGAAAGCGCCAGGGTACCGCTGATTCAGCGTAGCCTAAAACACCTTGTCAGCGCGCCTAGGAGGGTTCGACGAAGGGCAGGCTTCGTCAACGGGCTGGGGTTCGGCAAAGGGTTAGGGTTCGTCAAAGGGCAGCGGTTCATCGCCTCGGCGAACCTCGAACACGTTCAGCGTCATCGCCACAAGGGCGTAGTAGCCAAGCACCCCGACCAGTTCCACCACGGCCTCCTCGCCGAAAGCCTCCACAGCCCTGTCGTAGGTGGCCTGATCGACGCGCCGGTGCTGATACAGCACGCTGGCCAGGCGATGGACGATGACTTCGTCGCTGCGCTCGAAGGTCGGTTGGCGGCCTTCTCGCAAGGCCTCGACCACCGACTCGGACAGGCCGGCCTTGAGGGCGATGGGGGCGTGGATCTGCCACTCCGCCTGGGACTTCCACCAGGCCGCGGTGGTCAGGATGGCAAGCTCGGTGAGGCGAAGCGGAAGCGAGGTATGGTAGCGACAGAAGGCGCCCAGGCGCTGGGCATGGTCGGCAAGCTGTGGGCTGTGCACCCAGGCCAGGAAGGGACCATCGAGGTTGCCGCGGGGGCCGCTGAGGATATCGTCGAGCACCCGGCGCTGCTCCGCGCTCATGGTGGCGTCGTCAAGCTCGGGCAAGCGGGAACGAAGGGTCATGCTGTCATCCTGTACGTGGGAAAAAAGGTAGCAAGCCCGCCCCTTGGCGGGCCTGGTGTGTCAGTGGTGTTGCGCGGGCCGAAGCGCCAGGCATGGACTCAATGGCCCACCTGGCCAAGCGCCTGCTGCAAGGCGGCGTCGAGCTTGTCGACGATCTCGTCGAGATGATCTTCCTCGACGATATAGGGCGGCGCCAGCAGCACATGGTCTCCACGGTGTCCGTCCAGGGTACCGCCGGCGGGATAACACATCAGCCCCTGGTCCATGGCGGCGGCCTTGACCCCGGCGTTGAGGCGTCGGTCGGGGTCGAAGGGCTCCTTGCTGGCCCGGTCCGCCACCAGCTCGAGTCCCAGAAACAGCCCGCGTCCACGAATATCGCCGACGTGCGGGTGGTCGCCGAAGCGCTGCTCGAGGCGAGCACGCAGCGCCTCGCCCCTGGCCCGCACCTGCTCAAGCAGGCCGCGTTGCTCTACCGCGCGCTGCACCGCCAGCGCCGCGGCGCAGGCGGTGGCGTGGCCGATATAGGTGTGGCCATGCTGGAAGAAGCCGGTGCCCTCGGCGATGGTGTCGCGGATACGCGCACTGGCCAGGGTGGCGCCGATGGGCTGGTAGCCCCCGCCCAGGCCCTTGGCCACGGTCAGAAGGTCGGGGCTGACGCCTTCCTGCTCGCAGGCAAACAGGCTACCGGTGCGCCCCATGCCGCACATCACCTCATCGAGAATCAGCAGGATGCCGTGACGATCGCAGATTTCGCGCACCCGCCGAAAGTATCCGGGCACCGCCGGCACCGCGCCAAGGGTCGCCCCCACCACCGGCTCGGCGACAAAGGCCATGACCCGGCGCGGCCCCAGCCGCTCGATGGTGTCCTCGAGTTCCACCGCGAGTCGCTCGCCGTAGGCTTCGGCGCTTTCGTCGGCGCGCTGGCCGCGGTAGGCGTAACAGGGGCTGACGTGGGTGGTGTCAGCCAGCAGCGGTTCGAAGGGCCGCCGACGCCAGGCGTTTCCGCCGGTGGCCAGCGCCCCCAGGGTATTGCCGTGGTAGCTCTGGCGCCGGGCGATGACCTGGGTGCGCTCTGGCTGGCCGATCTCGAGAAAGTACTGGCGCGCCATCTTCAGCGCCGCTTCCACCGCTTCGGAACCACCGGAGACGAAGTAGACGCTGCCGATGCCCTGGGGCGCGCGATCGACCAGAAAGTCGGCCAGCGCCTCCATCGGCTCCGAGGTAAAGAAGCTTGAATGGGCGTAGGCCATGCACTTGACCTGTTCGCTGATAGCGGCCTGCACCTCGGGATCGCTATGCCCCAGGCAGGACACCGCCGCGCCGCCACAGGCATCGAGGTAGCGCTTGCCTGCGGCATCGATCAGATAGGGCCCATCGCCTGCCACCGCGGTGGGATAGGACGCCTTGAGGTGGCGGTGAAAGACGCGGCTCATGGAACCTCCAGCAGGTAGATACGACATCGTATAAATGCAAATATTAAATGCATTCTATTTTTATACAATGCATATTTGCAAATTGTGTCTACGCCTCACCGGACAGACGCCTGCCAAGCTGGCACACTGGCCCGCTCGTCATTCAAGGAGACGCCATGCCCTCTCGCGACTCGAAGCCCGCCACCAAGCCACCGACCGAGCGGAGCGCTCGGCACCGCCCTGTTCGCCTCGGCGAATCGAGCACCCTCGGCGACCTGAAGGAACTGGCGGCGCAGATCCAGGCCGGTGACGGCGACGTTCGCCTGGGCAAACGATCGTTGCGGGTGCTGATGGCGCTGCTGGAGTCGCCGCAGGCGAGTGCGGTGGCCTCGATCAGCGAGCTGGCCGGGCGGCTCGAGGTGAACCCCTCGACCTTGACCCGGCTGGCCCAGCGCCTGGGCTTCGACGGCTTCGGCGAGCTGCAGGCGGTGTTTCGGCGGGATCTGGCCGATGGCGGCGAGCACTTCTACAGCGACCTGGCCTCGAGGCTGTCGACCGATCGCGACCAGGGCCAGGGTGTCGCCCGGCTGGCCCGGCTCGGACGCCAGGAGAGCGCCAACTTCGCCGGCCTGCTCGAGCGACTCGACGCCGATGACTACGACCGGGTGGTCGAGCTGCTGGCCCTCGCCCGTCGGGTCAGGGTCCACGGGCAACGCCAGTTTGCGTCGCTGGCGCAGTTCGTGGCCTATGGGCTTGGCATGCTGCGTGCCGATACCGGGGAGCTGGATGCGGGACACCAGGGGGTGGCCGACGCCCTGGCGCAACTGGATGAAGGGGACCTGCTGGTGGTGATCAGCTGCTTTCCCTACACCACCAGCGTGCTGGAAACCGCACGGGTGGCGGCGCGGGCGGGGATTCGGGTGGTCGCCCTGACCGACAGCGAGTCGTCTCCGCTTGCCCGGGTCGCCGAATACCGTTTCCTGGTGCCTACCGACAGCCTGTTCTTCTCCAACGCCATGGGCGCCTTCTTCCTGCTGGCCCAGGGCCTGCTGACCGAGGTGGCGGATCGCCTGGGCGACGAGGGACTGGCCGCCCTCAAGCGGCGCGAGAAGATGATTCGCGAGCTGGGGGCGTCGCTGTAGCGCCAAGCAGAACCGACGGCGACCAGGGCAGCCGGTGCGCAAGCCACTCCGCCGTCAGGCCGACGCCTCCCTGAAATGCAAGCGGGCCCGCCAACTTGGCGGGCCCGCTCTGTCCGAAGGACAAGTTCGATCAAGAAGATAGGGATCGGCGATCGATCGCTCAGGGCAGCAGCACGGTAGACCCGGTGGTCTTGCGTGACGCCAGGGCGTCCTGGGCCTTGCCGGCCTCCGCCAGGGCGAAGCGCTGGGCCACGTCGATCTTCACCTTGCCGCTCTCGATCATGTCGAACAGCTCGTCGGCCATGTCCTGCAGCCGCTCCGGGCTGTCAGCGTAGCCGTTGAGGCTCGGCCGAGTGACGTAGAGCGCGCCCTTCTGGTTGAGGATGCCGATGTTGACCCCCTCGACCGGTCCGGAGGCGTTGCCGAAGCTGACCATCAGGCCGCGCGGCTTCAGGCAGTCCAGCGAGGTCTCCCAGGTGTCCTTGCCGACGCTGTCGTAGACCACGTCGACCATCTCGCCACCGGTCAGCTCGCGCACCCTTTCGACCACGTCTTCCTTGGTGTAGTCGATGGTCGCCCAGGCGCCGTTGCGCTTGGCAAGCTCCGCCTTCTCGACGGAGCTGACCGTGCCGATCAGCTTGACGCCCAGGGCCTTGGCCCACTGACAGGCAATCGATCCCACCCCACCGGCGGCGGCGTGGAACAGGATGGTCTCGCCACCCTGCAGCGGGTAGGTCTGACGCAGCAGGTACTGCACCGTCAGACCCTTGAGCATGGCCCCCGCTGCGGTCTCGCAACTGATCCCCTCGGGCAGCGCCACCACCTTGTCCGCCGGCAGGGTGTGCAGTTCGGCGTAGGCGCCCAGGGGCCCCTGGGCGTAGGCCACGCGGTCGCCTACCTGCAGATGATCGACCCCCTCGCCCACGGCGTCGACCACGCCAGCGCCTTCGGTTCCCAGGCCCGACGGCAGGGACGGCGCCGGATACAGACCGGTGCGGAAGTAGATATCGATGAAGTTGAGGCCCACCGCCTCATTGGCGACGCGTACCTCGCCGGGGCCCGGCTCGGCCGCCGGTGTATCGACGAGTTCCAGCACCTCGGAATCGCCGGTGCGTGCGAATTGAATCCGCTTGGCCATGAAAGGCTTCCTTACGCTGCTAACGGGTATGTACGCCCAGTCAAGCGCTCTGCTCGACCTCGGTCAAGTCCAAACTGGATTTGCCGTCGGCACAGCCGTGGCCACGGGATCACTGTCGGCGCTTGACAGCTCCATTGATGTCTACGAGACTCATAACCTGTATACAGTTCATATATAAACATGGATACATATTGTGTGGTGCACCGCGCTTCCCTTTGCTGAACGCCGTGAACGGTCGTGGCAAACCCTGCACCCACCCTATCCAGCAACGAAAAGGACGCTGTCATGAAACATGCCCTTCTTTCCTCTGCCTCCATCCTCGCGATCACCGCCGTGCCGCTGTTCTCTGCCGTGGCGGTGGCGGATGACGGCGCCGCGGACAACGTCGCCGAAGAGTGCCGGCTGACCATCGATTCCAATGACCAGATGCAGTACGACAAGAGCGAGCTGAGCGTACCCGCCAGCTGCGAGACCGTCAGTCTGACGTTGACCCACTCGGGCTCCATGGCGAAGAACGTGATGGGACACAACTGGGTGCTGGCCCCTACCGACGCCTATCAGGAGATTGCCTCCGCCGGCATGCAGGCGGGACTCGACAGCAACTACCTGCCGGAGGATGACCGCATCCTGGCCGCCACCGACATCATCGGCGGCGGCGAATCCACCAGCATCACCTTCGACACCGAAGGACTCGCCGACCAGGATCTGACCTTCTTCTGCTCCTTCCCCGGCCACTCCTCGATGATGAAGGGATCGTTCAGCCTCACCAGCGAAGGCTAGACAACTGCACGGATCGACGGGCATCGATCCCTGACGGCGTGACCCGGGCCACCTCCGTTCTTGCTGCCCGCGAGCGGATCAACAACCACCTCGGCCCGGCAAGCGCCGACCCTTTGCCCAACGACGAAGCCCCGGCCCTCGCCTCCAAAAGAGGCAGGGACCGGGGCTTCGTTGTTGCTACCACTTCTACTAGTTCATAGCGTCCGCGGGAAGGACCCAACAGGTGCCCTTCCGTCGCTGATCACAACGTCCGCGGGAAGGACTCCAGGCCTCTGACGAAGCGGTTCTTGTAATCCTCAAAGAGCGCCTTGTCCTGCTTGAAGTTGGCCACCACGGAGGCTTCGTCCACGGTCAGGGTACGCGGCAGATTATCCAGGCTGGTGGCCGTATGCTTGGGTCCCAGACCGATCTGCAGCTCGCCCGGGCCCTTGATCCAGCGCTGGATACCGGCGGCGCTAAACTCGGCCTTCTGGGCATCACTGACCACGTCCACCCGCAGCGGCGCCCGCAGCGCCAGTTCCGCCACCAGACGAAGGGCGGGATTCAGCTTGCCCTTGCCGGCCGGCTTTTGCGCCTCGCCCTGGCTATCGCTTTCCGCGCCGGTCTTGTTGCCGCCGTCGACCGCACTTTCGGCGTCAGGATCCAGCGACGTCAACTGGGCCACATTCATGCTGGTACCGGCTTCGTCGCTGACCAGCAGGGCCAGCGCGATGGGACGGGACTGATCGTCCACCAGCGCGAGAAGCCGGGCGGCTTCCTGCTTGAACAGCACCCCGATGACGCCGGCGAAGGTGACCAGGGGGGCGATACCCGCCTGATGACCGTAGGCTTCCGCACAAAGGCGTGCCAGGCAGGCTTCCCGCTGCTGGGGCTCGTTGATTTTGACGACCTTCATCACTGACCTCTAATTGCTGGCGCCGACCGGCGCTGACCCACTTGTCGAAACCGGCGAGACTAGCATATTCCAGGCAGCGACACCGCCCTCGGCGTACCGCTGCGACAGATGGGGTGTTCATGTCGTCGCCGTTCGGTCATCTTTGTGGCCCAACATGGAGGCGTGCAGCCTCTGGCTAGCAGGACGGTCATGTCCGATGATGACGAAAGCCGGTGCCATGTTGTGACGCCAAGCCAAGGAGAGCCCATGACGACATCTCGCACGCCCCTTATCGACCTGCCCCGCCTGATGGCGCATCGCGGCCTGTCGGCCCATGCACCGGAAAATACCCTGAGCGCCGTCCAGCTAGCCTGGGAAGCCGGTATCACCTGGGTCGAGCTCGATGTGCAATTGCTGGGTGATGGCACCCCGGTGATCTGGCACGACCCCGGCATGCGGCGCTGCTCCAACGGGCGCGGCAAGTTGAGCAAGCTGCGTCTGGAACAGGCCAGGGAATACGACGTCGGCGCCTGGTACGCCGAGCGCTTTCGCGGTGAGCGCATGGCGACACTCGACGACATGCTCAATCTGATCGATCGTCGCGGTATGGCGGTCAACCTGGAACTCAAGGTGACCCGGGGACGCGACCCCGAAGCATTGGCCGAATCGGTGATCCCGCGTCTGCTGGAAGCGCTGCCGTTCGAACGTCGACTGGTGTCTTCCTTCAGCCCGGCGGCCCTCGATCACGCCCGCAGCATCGCCACGCCCGACCAGCTCGCCCTTGGGGTGCTGGTCGACAAGATCGGCAAGAACTGGCGGCACGACATGGAAGCGGTGCAGGCCTACAGTCTGCACTGCGACTGGAAGAAGCTGAAGGAAGAGCGGGCTCGGGAAGTCACCCAGAGCGGCACACCGCTGCTGTGCTATACCGCCAATGATCCGGTGGCCTTCGCCAAGTACTGGAAATGGGGCGTGACCACCGTCATTTCCGATGACCCCGAACGCTTTGCCGACAGTACGTAACTTGCCAAGGCGTATCCTTGAAGCGGCTCTGGCACTGGCATGGCCCTGTATTAAAAAAGCGACCCGTCCTGAAAGCAACCTGTCCAAACCTAGCGCTTGCTTGGCAGGCCAGCGGCCACTCGCTAGAGTGAGCTTGATATGTTGCTGCCAGCGAGCCACTTCATGCCCCAGGTATCTGACCTTCAGGTGTCACTTCACGACACAGACCGGCAATCGCTGTTTGTTCGTCGATGGCGTCCCGAGCCTGATACCCAGGGCGCGCCCATCGTGTTGCTGCATGACTCGCTGGGCTGCGTTGAGCTATGGCGGGATTTGCCCGAAGCCCTGTGCCAGACCACCGGCCGCGAAGTGATCGCTTACGATCGACTGGGCTTCGGCCAATCCACGCGCCACCCAGACCGACTGACCCACACCTTTATCGCCGACGAAGCGCACCAGGGCTTTGCCGCGCTTCATCGTGCGTTAAAGCTCGAGGGTTTCGTTGTTCTGGGCCATAGCGTGGGCGGCTGCATGGCTGCCGGTATCGCTGCCCACTACGACGATTGCCAGGCGCTGATTACCCTGGCGGCCCAGGCCTTTGTGGAAGAACGCACGCTTTCGGGCATCCGACAGGCCCGCGATACGTTCGCCCTGCCCGGCCAGATCGAGCGCCTGAAGAAGTACCATGGGGACAAGGCCCGCTGGGTGCTCGACGCCTGGGTAGAGACCTGGCTGGACCCCGACTTTCGGGGCTGGGCCCTGGATGACACCCTCAGACGGGTCCGGTGTCCTGTACTGGCGCTGCACGGTGACCAGGACGAATACGGCTCGCCAGAGCAGCCCGAACGCTACGCGCAACTGCCTCAAGGGTCGTCACGGATGGTATTGCTGGAGGGGTGTGGCCACGTGCCCCATCGCGAGCAGCCTGACAGAGTCCTTGACTACATCACGAGCCTGCTGGGTGAGCAAATCAACGTAGATGATGGTGAAGAGCAAGGGACGCAATAGCGGATAATAGTACGCCTCATCGAACGGGCAATTGACAAAGACATTGCGCTCAAATGGCATATGCCGTCACTTCTTCGAGCGCAGAGACTTGGTTGCCTCGGATGCGCGCCGATAGCTCTTGCGCTCCTGGATAGTGCCATCGAGCCCATGCACGTATAGCTCACCGTGCTCCTTCCTGGCCGCGCGGCGCGCATATTCCACGGCTTCAGCCTTGCTCTCGAAAACCTTGCCGGCACGAGACGTGCCGCTGGTCTTTACTGCCCATCCCTTGTCTCTGCTAACCACATGTTTCGATGTCACCTTCATGACCAAGCCCTCGACGCAGTTGCCATGGTGCCATCTGTACAGGGAAAGCAGTGGCACCCCCTCAGTTTACGCCGGGCGCCACTTCGGACCATCTTCCTCAGCCGATCATGCGCAGAACCATCTCCATATCCAGATGCTGCTCGATGGCGTCGGCCAGACGGTCGAGTTGACGTTCGCGGTGGGCGTCGAGGTCAACCCGGCGGGTGTCCTCGGGCGGGAGCCCGAGGCGGGCGAGCAATGCTTCGCAGGCGTCGGGGCCGTCGAACAGCCCGTGCAGATAGGTACCCATGATCTGGCCATCCTGGCTGACGGCACCTTCGTCCCGTCCTTCGAGGCGCATCAGTGGCCGCGAAAGCGCCTCGCCCCGGCTGACGCCTTGATGAATCTCGTAGCCGTGGATGCTGCAGCAGCCGTCGGCGGTGTCGATGCGCCCGCTGACCCGTTTCAGGCGCTTATCGGGGCGCATGGTGGTGGACATGGCAAGCCACCCGAGCCCTTCGACGCCGCCGGGCTCGCCCTCGATGCCGTCAGGATCGTCGATCCATTCCCCCAGCATCTGAAAACCGCCGCAGACACCCAGCACCCGCCCGCCGTAACGCAGATGACGCCGGATACGCTCATCCCACCCTTGGCTGCGCAGCCAGGCCAGGTCCGCCCGGGTGTTCTTGCTGCCCGGCAACAGGATGACGTCGGCATCGGGCATCGGCTGGTCGGGGCCGACCAGGCTCAGGCTGACGCGGGGGTGCAGGCGTAGTGGATCGAGGTCGGTGTGGTTGCTGATGCGCGGCAGTGCCGGCACCACCACCTTGAGCATGTCGCCCCCCGCGTGATCAAGCCGCTGCTCCAGCGACAGGCTGTCCTCGGCGTCGAGCCACAGCCCCTGCAGGTAGGGAAGCACGCCGAGCACCGGTCTTGCCTCGCGCTCGGCCAGCCACTCAAGCCCCGGTTCCAGCAGCCCGATATCGCCGCGAAAGCGGTTGATCACAAAGCCCTTGATCCGCGCGTTTTCGGACGCGCTGACCAGCGCCAGGGTGCCGCATAGCTGGGCAAAGACGCCGCCTCTGTCGATATCTCCTACCAGCAGTACCGGGCAGTCCACCGCCTCGGCGAAGCCCATGTTGGCGATGTCACCTTCGCGTAGATTGACCTCCGCAGGGCTGCCCGCCCCTTCGGCGATGATCACGTCGAAGCGCTCGGACAGCCGGCGATGGCAGTCCATCACCGTCTGTCGGGCGGTGGTCTTGTAAGCGTGGTAGTCCAGCGCGGCCATGCTGCCGTGGACGCGACCGGCCAGGATGACCTGGGCGCCCTTGTCGCTTTCGGGCTTCAACAGCACAGGGTTCATGTCGCTGTGCGGCGCTACGCGGGCAGCCTGGGCCTGCAGCGCGGTGGAGCGACCGATCTCGCCGCCATCCACGGTGACGGCACTGTTCAGCGCCATGTTCTGGGGCTTGAACGGGGCTACGCTGAACCCGCGCCGTGCCAGCATCCGGCACAGACCGGCGACCACCGTGGACTTGCCGGCATCCGAGGTGGTGCCCTGGATCATCAGCGTTGCCATGCTAGCGCTCCCTTACAGCTCGATACCCTTCTGGGCCTTTATTCCTTGATCCTTGAAGGCGTGCTTGACCACCTTCATCTCGGTGACCGTATCGGCCAGTTCGATCAGCGCCTGAGGCGCGTGGCGCCCGGTCACCACCACATGCTGCATCGCCGGTCTGGCCTGCAGGTCGTCCAGCACCCGGTCGAGATCCAGGTAACCGTAGCGCAGGGCGATGTTCAGCTCATCGAGCAGTACCAGCGCGATATCGGGATCCTGAAGCAACTCGCGGGCCTTGTCCCAGGCGGCTTCGGCGGCGGCGACATCGCGCTCCCGGTCCTGGGTGTCCCAGGTGTAGCCCTCGCCCATGACGTGGAACGCCACCCCCGGCTGGCGGCGATAGAAGGCCTCCTCCCCGGTGGAAAAGGCGCCCTTGATGAACTGCACCACGCCCACCTTCATGTCGTGGCCCAGCGCCCGAGCCAGCATGCCGAAGCCGGATGAACTCTTGCCCTTGCCGGGGCCTGTCAACACCAGCAGCACACCCTGCTCCTTGTCGGCACTGGCGATGCGCTCGGCCATGATCCGCTGCTTGGCGGCCATGCGCCGGGCGTGGCGCTCGGGATCAACGTTTTTCGGGGTCTGTGTCGTGGGGGACGGCGTCGTAGGGGACGTGTGCGTCATGGGAAACTTCCTTGGTGGGGCGCGGCGAATTGAGCGACGAGGCCACCCGCGGCATGAAGACGGCGGCGCCATCGACCTCGGCAACGCTCAGCGGCTGGTCGTAGAGCCGCTCGAGGGCAGACGTCACCAGCATATCGTCGCGTGGCCCCCAGCAGGCCGCGCCGTCGGGATACAAAAGCAGCAGATGGTCGCACCAGCGCGCCGCCAGATTGAGATCGTGCAGGCACATCACCACGGCGGCACCCTGGCTTGCCTGTTCGTCGAGCAGCGCCATGGCGGCCACCTGATGATGCAGGTCGAGGTGGTTGGTGGGTTCGTCCACTAGCCAGATCTGCGGCGCCTGGGTCAGTACCGTGGCCAGGCTGACCCGCTGACGTTCACCGCCGGACAGGGTCGCCAGCGGCCTGTGGGCCAGATGAGCGATATCGAGGCGTTCAAGCGCGCCCAGGGCGCGCTGGACGTCGTCCTCGCTTTCGTTCTGCCAAGCCCTGAGGAAGGGATGTCGGCCGATCAGCGCGGTCTCCAGCACGCTGGCCGGAAACTCGTCATGGCGCTCCTGGAACACCACGCCCAGACGCTGGGCAACGGCGCGCCGGCGCAAGTCGGTCAGCGGCTGACCATCAAGCGTCAAGCGCCCATGGCGCGGCGCCCTTAACCCGGCCAGGGTGTGCAATAACGTGCTCTTGCCGGCGCCGTTGGGCCCGAGGATGCCCCAGCGACTGCCGGGCTCGATGGAAAACGACAGCGGCTGACCGTCCGCCCTGCCGGGCACGTCGATCACCAGCGCTTCGCAGGACAGCGAACAAACTGGCAGCGCCTGGTCGGTGGATGCGGGTCTGACAGCCATGCGCGCCCCTTATCCCTTGCCGTGACTGCGATGCAGCAGGTAGAGAAAACTCGGCACCCCGATCAGCGCGGTGATCACCCCTACCGGCAACTGCTGGGGGGCGATCAGGGTCCGCGCCAGGGTATCGGCCAGGGTCAGCAGGCAGCCGCCGGCCAGCAGCGAGGCCGGCAGGATCAGGCGCTGGTCGGCACCCAGGCGAAGGCGCAGCATATGCGGCACCATCAGGCCGACGAACCCCACCGATCCGGCGGTGGTCACCGCGGTGGCGGTGGCCAGGCTCGCCGCCAGATACAGCCCCCATTCCAGCGGACGCACCGCCACGCCCAGCGCCAGCGCCTGCTGGCCACCCCGGGCCAGCACGTTGAGGGTCCGCCCCAGTGGCACCAGCACCAGCGCTGACAGCGCGGCGATGACCAGTACCGGCCAGGGACTGCGGGCGTAGGCCATATCGCCCATCAGCCAGTAGAGCATGCCCGGCAGCTCTTCTACCGGGCTGACCGCCAGCAGGAAGGTGATGATCGCGCCCCAGCCGGAGGCCATGACGACGCCGGTCAGCAACAGGCGTGCCGGCGACCAGCTGCCACTGCCGTGGGCCAGGCCAAATACCACCAGGATCGACACCAGCGCACCGGCAAAGGCCGAGGCCGAGACCAGTGCCGCGCCAAGGCCAGCCAGCATGGCACACAGCGCCGCCACCGAGGCCCCGCCGGAGAGCCCGAGCACATAGGGGTCGGCCAATGGATTGCGCAGCAGTACCTGCATCAGGGCGCCGGCCAGGGCCAGCAAGGCACCGGTACCGAAGGCGGCCAGCGCACGGGGCAGGCGCAGCTCCCACACCAGGGTCTGGTGGAGAGGGCTGCCCTGCCCGGTCAGCGTCAGCCACAGCTCCATCGGTGACAGCGCGACGCTGCCCACCGACACGGCCAGCACCACCGACACCACACCGAGCAGCGCCAGCAGACCCAGCGGACGACCTCGCCGGGTGGGCCGATAGGTAGCGCTGGAGTCAGCGGCGCTCACGGGCAGAGTCCAGATGTTGGCACAGGGTTCGGGAGCCCTCGACCAGGCGCGGCGTCGCCCGCTGCACCAGGTCGGGGTTGATGAAATAGAGGTTGTCGCGGACCACCGCGGTCATCTGCGGCCACTGGCGCCAGGCGTCGAGCCAGGTGGAGTCCGCCTTGCCCATGCCGCCGGTGATGATGACTTCCGGGTCCGCGGCCAGCACCGCCTCCCGCGACAGTCGAGGCACCAGCGGCGCCTCGTCGGCGAATAGATTGACACCACCACAAAGTGACAGCGCCCGACTGATCCAGTGCTCACCGTTGACGGTCATCAGCGGCTGCTCCCATACCTGATAGAAGACCTCGACCGGTGCTGCGTCAACGTAGCGCTCGCCGAGGGCCGCTACCGATTCTCGCAGCTCTCGGGCCGCGGTGTCGCCGGTATCCACAGAACCGGCCAGGCGACCGAACCGCTCAAGCGTCGTGGCGATCTGCTCGAAGTTGGCGGCGTCCGAGCGGAACACCGGCAGGCCGAGTTCATCCAGGCGCTCAACCTGCTGGCCGGGATTGCCGCCGGCCCAGGCCACCACCAGGTCGGGGTCAAGCGCCAACAGCGACTCGAGGTCGAGTCGATCGTAGCTGCCCACCTGGGGCAGCGAGCGCGCGGCCTCGGGATAGTCGCTGAAGCTGACTACCCCCACCACCCGCTCGCCGGCCCCCGCCGCGAACAGCATCTCGGTGACGCTGGGCGACAGCGCCACGATACGCTCTGCCGGCGCCGCCAGGCATAGCTCCCGCTCGGTGTCATCGACCACGCAGATGTCCTCGTCCCCGTCGGGCGAAGAGGACGCCATGGCGGCACCGGTCAGCGCCGACAGCACCAGGCCGATGCTGGCCGAGACAAGCGAGCGGCGGATGATCACAGGTTGAAGCCGACGCTCAGGTAGGCGGCACGTCCGGGGTTTTCGTAGTCCCAGCCACCTTGAAAGGCAGACGCACGCGAGGTGGCGTACTCGCGATCGAAGACGTTCTCGAGCGTAAGGTTGGCCTTCCAGTCCGGCGCAAAGGCCCAGCCGGCGCGCAGGTCCAGGGTGCCGTAGCCGGCCAGGCGTTCGTCGTTGTCGACGTCATTGTAGCGGTGGTCCTGGGCGACGAAGGAGGCCCCCAGATTCCAGTCACCCAGCTGGCGATCGGCGTCCAGGCGCAGGGTCTGGCTGGCGCGGCGAATCAGCTGCTTGCCGGTGTCACGGTCTTCCGGGTCGGTATAGGCGACGCTGGCCGCCAGGGTCCACTGGTCGAGCTCGAGCCCGGTGGCAAGCTCGACCCCACGAATACGCGCCTCGTCGACATTGAAGGGGGCAAAGCGGCCATCCCTCGACTCATTGGCGATCAGGTCGTCGACGTTGGTCTGGTAGAGCGCCAGATCCCAGTAAAGCCGCTGGTACTGACCACGCAGACCAAGCTCCCAGGTCTCGGACTCCTCGGGCTCAAGATCGCTGTTGCCAAAGCCGGGAAAGTACAGCTCGTTGAAGGTCGGGGCGCGGAAGGCAGTACCGTAGCTGGCGCGCAGGGTGTGCTGATCGTCGAGGGCGTAGCCCAGCGCCAGGTGGCCGGTGACCTCTTCATCGTAGGCCTCGTTGTCGTCGTGGCGCAGACCCGCCTGCAACGAGAACGGATGGAAGTCCATCAATGCCTGGGCAAACACCGCCACGTTGTCGCGGCTGGTCTCTTCGTAGTCGGTGGTGCTGTCGACCTTCTCTTCCAGATACTCGGCACCGGCGATCAGCTCGTGGGCACCGAGTTGCAGGGTATTGTCCCAGCGAACGGTATGGGTCTCGGTGTCGAACTCGGTGGTGCTTCCAGGCCCAAAGTCGTTGGGCTCGGAGTGGTCCTCCAGCTCATCGCGGGCCTCGCTCAGGGTAAGACGCGACGACCAGATATCGGTCACCGGCACCTCGGCGTAGACACCGGCCACCTGCTGCACATAGTCGGAGTCGCCACCTTCGTATTCGTTGTTGCCGCGGGCACGCAGTCCCAGCAGCCCGAGGTTGGCGCCGTTGTCGAAGGTGTGGGACAGACTCACCAGACCCGAGGTGTTGTCGTAGGCCTTGTCCTCGCCACCGTCGCGAATCTCGGTGCCGTCGCTGTCCAGGCGGGTGGCGCTGAACTGGTAGGAGGTACCGCCCTCGCGGCCCGACAGACTGGCTGAGGCCCGCTGGGTATTGAAGGAGCCGGTACCGAGCTGCACGCTGGGCGTCGGCCCTTGTTCATCGGGCTTGTCGGTGAACAGCTGAACCACCCCGCCCACCGCGTCGGCGCCGTAGAGCGCACCGCGGGGACCGCGTACCACCTCGATACGCTCGAACATGCGCGGCTCCAGGTACTGCCAGGCAGGCCCGCCATTGGTGGCCGAGCGCAGGCGGATACCGTCGATCATCATCACCGAGGCGGTGCTGCCGGTACCACGGATATAGACGCTCGCCTGCTTGCCGAAGCCACCATTGGTGGAAATATCCACACCGGGCTGGCCACGCAGGGCGTCGGTAATGCTGACCGGATCGCGGCGCCTTAGCGCCTCTTCATCGATGACGCTGACGGAGGACAGCGACTGACTGGCGGTACGCGGCGAAAGCGTCGCCGACACCACCAGCGGGTCGAGTTCGGTGGCGGGCTCGGTGGTGGGCTCGATAGAGGCCTGTTCGACGGAGGACGGCTCGGCGGTCGTCACGTCGGAGGAAGCGGACTGCTGGGCACTGGCCTGGCTCACCAGTAGCCAGGGGGCGGCGGCAAGGCCGACGCACAGACGCAGGCCACGGGAGCGGCAGGCAACAGAAAGACGAGCAGGGGCGAAGAAAGCAGACGACATGGTGTATCCCTTGGCACCGTGCGCACCCGCACGGCGTAGACCCTCGAAGGCCGAGGAGCGAACAGGGGACACAGAACGCTGGACAGGACACCCGGGAGCGTCAAGAACACCAAACTGACAGGCAAGCGCTGCGCGTCGGGACCCCACCGCCCCTTGGCATGGCTCTTCAGGCCGGTCTCCGGGCTGACGAGATGAACCATCGAAGCGTTTCGACGGTTCGGCGCGTTCGCCTTCCCGTGACTGGCTGAGCGGGACACAGGGTCCGGTCGCATCAGGGGTCAAGGACCCTGTCACAGTGGCGTGGTGAGCGCGCTTGACTCGATCACCGTTGCGGGGGCAGCGTCGGATTGGCACCGACTTCCCGTTTCACCCCTCGTGTCTACTTTTGGCCACGGCGTCTTGCGTCAGAAAGGACTGACGCCGTGGTCATGCTGGCACGTTTCGGGGCACCTGAGAGTGCGCGTAAGCTAGCAATCGGCACAGCGGGCGTCAACGAAAAGCGCCGTTCGGCTTGTTCGACTGGTTCGATGCCGGGTCTGTTCGCTCAGTCCGCTCGGCCCGCTGCGGCAGCCTCCTTCCCATCGAGCCGCATGGTCAGGCCATGGCGTACATAGTGTACCTGGCTTGCCAGGCGCACCGCGTCCTGGGACAGCCAGCCCATCAGATCACGCAGGCGGCGCTGGGCCGGGTCCATCGGGACGATGCCGCGCCCCACCTCGTCAAGCACCAGCACGCGCCGTCCCGGCGAACTGGCCCAGCCAGTGAAGGCCTGGCGCCAGCGCTGGCCCAGCCGGTCATCGTCAGCGCTTGTTGACTCGTTCTCACGTTCGTTCTCACGTCCGGCCCCAAGTTCGGCCTCGAGCCAGGCAAGCCAGCCGCTGATGACGAGGGTGTCGCCATCGTCGATGGCGGGACCAGCGCCAGTACCGGGGCCGGGACCAGCGCCCGCACCGGGCACCTGTCTCATCATCTCGCCGGCGTCGCGCCAGCGTGCCTCGGGGTAGCGCTCGGCTACCCGCTGACGCTTGCCTGACGCGGTACCGCCGATGAAGACGTGCATGTGATGCCCTCTGCCTGTCGAATGAGTGTCCAGCGCCGACCGGCGGCCTGACCGACGACGCCCTCCCAGAACGGCACGCCCTCGAACTCCCGGCGCAGCTCGCGGATCACCCCGCCGTGGGTGACCACCAGCACGCGTCGGTGGCCGGCCTCGACGGCGGCATCGAAGATGGCGTCGAGGGCCAACGCCAGACGATCACGCAGGTCCTGGGCGGATTCACCACCAGGAGGCGCCAGCTCCCCGGCGCTGTCGATCCACTCCCGGTAGACCGGATCGTCCTTGAGCTCTTCCCAGTTGCGCCCCTCGAACTCGCCGAAGTCGTTCTCGCGCATGCGTAGGTCCAGGCGAGGCTCCGGCCAGCCACGTCCCTCGGCGATATGGGCCAGGGTCTGGCGGCAGCGGGTCAGGTCGCTCGACACCACGGCGTCGAAGCGCTCGCCTTCCAGTTCCAGGCGCAACCGATCCATATCCACCAGGGCGTCGGGCATCAACAGCTCGATATCGCGCTGGCCCTGGTAGCGCTTGTCCAGGTTCCACTGGGTCAGCCCGTGGCGAACCACCACCAGCTCGAGACACACATCAGAAGCCATAGTTCTCCTCCCTCGATGGCACTGCCCAGCATATCGCCGTTGATGCCGTGAAAGGCTCGGATCATCCCCCGGGCGAAGACCCAGGTAAAGCCCCCGCTGGCGAGCAGACCCCCCACCAGCCCGGCCACGTTCGCCCCGCCCGGCGCCAGCAGCAGTCCCGCAGGAACAACCACCAGAAGAGGAACCAGGGCAAGCACCAGGTCGTGCCAGCCAAGGCCCTGCTGCCAGCTATAGGCGAGTCCCTCGGGCCGAGCGGCGGGTACGCCGATCAGCAGCGCCACCGCGCTGGCTCTGGCCAGGGCGGGTACCACGACCAGCCACAGCAGAGCCCCATCGGTCGTGAGCCACCACCACAACAGGACCGCCTTCCAGGCCAGCAGGAACACCAGCGCCAGCACGCCAAAACTGCCGACCTGCGGGTCCTTCATGATCTGCCAGCGGCGCTCGAGCGGCGCATTGCTGCCCAGCGCATCGGCCAGGTCCATCACGCCGTCCAGATGCAGCCCACCGGACAGCGCCACCCACAGCGTCAGCAGCACCAGTGCCTGGATCGGCGTGGGCAGCGCAGAGGTCAGCGCGGCGGCCACGGCCAGCAGCACGCCGATCAAGAGCCCCACCAGCGGGTAGCAACGCGCCGCCCAGCGGCGGTTGGCGCCGTTCCAGTCGATCATCACCGGCAACGGTATCCGGGTAAGAAACTGGATCGCCAACCCCAGCCCGGCCAGTGCCGGCAGCACTCGTGGCCTTAGATCACTCACTCGGTTCTCCTCTACCCAGCCTGTTGCCCGCCCCTGCCCTCACGTCAGCGGTACGTTCCCCCGCCGGCTTCCACTCGATGGTCTGCCCCGCGACCACCTCCACCACCCGATCGGCGCACCGCGCCAACAGCAGGTGCAGACGCTGGAGCTCGCTCAGGTACCAGCGCACCAGGGCGTCCTTCGGCGGCAATTCCTCGTTGAGGTCGTTGGAGACGACCACCAGCGCGATGTCACGTCGGCGAGCGTCCGCGAGCAGCGCTGCTAGTTGGTTGAAGGCGTCTCTCGCCGCAGCGCGCCGGGCGTCACGCTCGAGGCCGTCGGCAAACAGGCGCTGACTCGACCACAGCGTCAGGCAATCCAGCAGCACGGTGTCGCCTGCGCCCACCTGACGCCAGGCGGCCAACAGGTCCCGCGGTGCCTCCAGCGTATGCCAGCGGCTGTCACGCCGGGCCTGGTGGCGCGCCACCCGCGTGGCCATCTCGCCCTCCTCGGCCCTGGCGGTTGCCAGGTACCAGAGCTTCCTCTGGAGCTTGTCGGCGTGGAGCGCCAGCGCCGCCTGTTCGGCCACGTCACTCTTGCCCGAACGCACGCCACCGCTGACAAAGACGATCATCGATGCTCTCCAAGAGACTGGGCGTCGCCGAGCCAGTCGCCAACCCATTCTCCGAGCCATCTGAGCAGGCGATCATTGTCGGCTCGGCGCTGCAGCGCCACGCGAATCCAGGCGCCGTCCAACCCGTTGAAGGTGTGGGTGTGGCGAGCCAGACAGCCATGACGGGCCAGATACGCTAACAAGGCTTCGCCATTGGCCTGCGACGCCTGGCCCGGCGGCCTGAACAGCACGAAATTGGCCTGGGAGTCCACCACCGTCAGGCCCAGATCGCGCAGGCCTGCCGTCAGATAGGCACGCTCGGAGTGAAGCCAGTCGCGCGTGCGACGCGCAAAGTCGCCATCGGCCAGCAGCTCGGGCACTACGGCGGCAGCCAGGCCGTTGACGCTCCAGGCCACCTGATGGTGTTGCAGCGCCCGACAGCGCTGCGGGGACGCCACCAGATAGCCAAGCCGCAGCCCCGCCAGGGCGTAAAACTTGGTCAGCGAGCGCAACAACACCAGCGGCTCGCCCTGCTCCACCAGATCGGTGAGCGGGGCTTCGTCGTCGGCAAAGTCGACGAAGGCTTCGTCAATGACCACCAGGGTGTCGCTGCGCCTGGCCGCCGCCACCAGCGCTTCCACGTCACTTCTGGGAAGGCGCGTGCCGGTGGGATTGTTGGGGCGACACACAAACACCAGATCGACAGCGGCAAGGCGCGCCGAGAGCGCCTCGACGTCCAGCCGGAAGTTATCTCCGCTGAGCTGCAAACACTCGATCTCGATGTCGTTGAGGCGGCATGCCCGGGCGTACTCGCCGAAGGTCGGCTCGACGATCAAGGCGCGGGCGCGACGATAGGCCCGGGCCACCAGGTGGATCGCCTCGGCGCCGCCATTGGTCAACACCACCGACGGTGGCGCTATCCCCAGAGACGCCGCCAGGGCCGCCACGGCGTCCCGATGCTCGGGGTCAGGATAGTGGCGCACCTCGCTCATGGCGCGGGCGAGCCAATCAGCAAGCCAGGTCGGCGGGCCCAGCGGATTGAGGCTCGCGCTCACATCCATGGTCGGTGCCACCGATGGCAGGCCAAGTCTGTCGAGCAGCGCCGCGCCCTGGCCGCCGTGATCAGGCCAGCAAGAGCACTGGCCCTGCGTTGGCGTCTGGCACGCGCTTGTGTCGCTCAGGTGCCGAGTGTGGGTCGATGTCATCGCACGGCCTCCAGCACCAGGATGATCAAGGCCAGCAGTGTCAGCACGCCCGCCGTACCGGCGTAGAGACAGCGAATCGCGGCGTCGATGTGACGCGCCTTTAACGTCTCGGTGGGCGAGCCCAGCCGCGCCCGGTCGCTGATCTGATCGCCGTAGCGGTTTACCCCGCCCAGCTCGACGCTGAGCAGATTGGCCACCATGGCCTCCGGCCAGCCGGCGTTGGGACTGGGGTGGGCCGGTGCCTGCCGGCACGTCGCCGACCAGGCGCCGCGCCTGCGCAGCCCCGGAACCACCGCAGCAAGACACCACATGGCCAGCGCCGTCAGCCGAGCCGGCAGCAGGTTGACCAGATCGTCGAAGCGAGCCGAGGCCCAGCCGAACTCGCGGTAGCGATCATTGCGATGACCGACCATGGAATCCAGAGTATTGGCTGCCTTGTAGGCCAAGGCCAGGGGCGCACCGCCGAGCAGAGCCCAGAACAGCGGTGCGGTGATGCCATCGACGGTATTTTCGGCCACGCTCTCGACGCACGCTCGGCTCACCCCTGCCTCGTCAAGCTCCCGGGTATCGCGCCCGACGATGGCCGAGACCGCGCGCCGCGCCTGATACAGATCGCCCCTTGCCAGCGGTGTGGCCACCGCGCGGGCCGCGTGCACCAGGCCCCGGCAGGCAAGGCAGGTCCACAAAAGCAAGCCCTCCACCACCAGCGCCAGCCAGGGCGAGACGACACCGGCAAGGCCAATCGCCAAAGTGGCCAGCGTCCATGCAAGCCCCACCACCACCAGCGTGAGCACCACGCCCTTGGCTCTGCGCGCCTGCGGCCTGCCACGGTTGAGCCGCGCTTCCAGGGCGCCGATCAGTCGGCCCATGCCGACCACCGGATGCGGCAGCCAGCGTGGATCCCCCAGCCAAAGGTCCAGCACCAGGGCGGCGAGCACCAACACCAGCAACTCGGGACTCAGTGGTGGCAGCGTCATGGGAACCACCACCCCCTGGCCGCGCTGTCGTCATCGACTCTCACGACGTCTGCTCGCCTCATGCCGACGGGCCACCCTCGACTCCGGCGTCGGCGAAGGTCGCCATCTCGCTGAGCATGGCGCAGGCACTGGCGAGCAGCGGATAGGCCAGGGCCGCGCCGCTGCCTTCGCCCAGGCGCAGGCCAAGCGACAACAGCGGCTCACCGCCGAGTGCGGCCAGCGCCTCACCGTGACCGGCCTCATCGCTGCGATGGCCAAACACCAGGTAGTCGCGCACGCCAGGCGCCAGCCGAGTCGCCGCAAGGGCCGCTACCGTGGCGATAAAACCGTCCACCAGCACCGGCGTGCGACCCGCCGCTGCGGCCAGGCAGGCCCCCGCCATGGCGGCGATCTCGAGCCCGCCCAGACGCGCCAGGGTATCGAGGGCGGTATCGCCAGTGCCCCGGGCCAGCGCCCTGGCGATGACCTTGCGCTTGTGGTCCAGACGCGCATCATCGATACCGGTGCCACGCCCCACCACCTCCTCGGCGGAAAGGCCGGTAAAGGCGGCCAGCAGAGCGCTGCTTGCGGTGGTGTTGGCGATGCCCATCTCCCCCAGGATGACACAGCGGGCACCCGCAGCGCGGGCGCGCTCGACGGCACGAATGCCGACCTCAAGCGCCGCCTCTACTTCGTCGGGACTCATGGCGTCCTCGCAGGCGATATTGCCGCTGCCCGCCCGCACCCGATCGAGCACCACACCCGGCACCTGGTCGCTGGGCGTGGCCACCCCAACGTCGACGACCTCGAGCCGGGCATTGATCTGGCGGGCGAAAACGTTGATGGCGGCGCCCCCGCGGGCGAAGTTGGCGACCATCTGGGCGGTGACCGAGGGCGGAAAGGCCGACACGCCTTCCGCCGCCACCCCGTGGTCTGCGGCGAACACGATGATGGCCGCAGGGTCGACCCGGGGTAACGGCTCTCCTGTCATCGCCGCCAGATCCGCAGCGAGCTTCTCGAGTCGACCCAGGCTGCCGGGGGGCTTGGTCAGGTTATCGAGACGAGCACAGGCCAGGCGGCGGGCCTCAAGGTCCAGCGAAGGAATGCGGCCAATATTGGTGGAAAGAGTTGAAGCAAGGGGCGAGTCGAGGGGCGAGTCAAGCGTCGAGGCGGGGGTAGAAGACGAGGACGAGGGCTGGTCACGCACGGCGATATCCTGATGGCACAAACGCCGCCCGGGCGGCGAATAAGAAAAAGACCGCCCGAGCCTTCCGACACGCGAACAGGCGGGCAACAAGCCGCCGAGCTTAGCAGATCACCGAAAGGCGATCTTCCTTCGGGAACGGATCCGAGATCCAGCGTCTATGCTGCAGGTCGTGCTGCAGGTCGTGCTGCAGGTCGCCTTGCCTCATTCAAACCCCGTTCGAGCCCCGTTCGAGGCCCCCGCATTCATCATGATTCGACAGGACGACCGACGCCGCGCCCGGGTGGGCACGGCGTCGGTATCTATTCATGAAACGGTTCTACTGGTGAAACCGCTCGAGCGTGACCTCAGGCAAAGACGTTGAGACACCAGGTGATGGCGGGCACGGAGACCATGTCGATCAGGACGGCGCCACACAGCGGAACGATGATGTAGGCCTTGCTCGATACCACCTTGTAGTGGTCGCAGACGGCGCCCATGTTGGCGAAGGCGTTGGGCGTAGCGCCCAGGCCAAAGCCGATGAAGCCGGCGGAGAGTACGGCGGCGTCGTAGTTGCTGCCGAGCGAACGAAAGACCACCAGCGCCGCGATGGCAACGATCACCAGCGTCTGGATCATCAGGATCAGCGCCAGGCCAAGTCCCATGCCCTGCAACTGCCAGATCTTCAGGTTCATCATGGCCATGGTCAGGAAGATCGCCAGGCTGACTTCTCCGATCAGATTGATGGCACGCTCGGAGACCTCGACCAGGCGAAGGTGATCGTTCAGGTTGCGCAGCACGATGGCCACGAACATGGCCCCGACGTAGCTTGGCAGCACGATGCCGAGTTTCTCTTTCATGAGTTCGCGACAGGCCAGGCCGATGACCATCACCGGCACCACCACCGCCATGGCCTTCAGTACCCGATGCGGGGTCAGCGTCTGATCATCTTCGCTCAGGTGCTCCTCGTGCAGATCGGCAAGCCCGCCGACCTCCTCGGCCTCGATGCGAAGCTTGAACCGCTCGATCAACCAGCGGGCGAGAGGCGCGCCCAGCAGGCTACCGGTGATGACACCGTAGGTAGCCGCCGTCATGGCGGCGGTCAGGGCGCCGTCGGCACCGAGCGCTTCCGCCTCTGGCCCGAAGGCCGCCGCACCGCCAAAGCCGCCTTCCAGCGAAGGCCCGCCCGCCATCAGGCCGATCAGGGGGTCGAGCCCGATCATCGAGGCGACGCCGATACCGATACCATTCTGCACCAGCACCAGGGCCCAGCAGGTCAACAGGAAGATCACCAGCGAACGCCCGCCCCTGGCCAGCACCGAGAGGCTGCCACCGAGCCCTACCGTGGCGAAGAAGGCGATCATCATCGGATCCTGAACGCTGGTGTCCAGATCCAGCGTCAGCACGTCCATCGATCGCAGTAGCCATACCAGCACGGCGAAGCCGATGCCCCCGACCACCGGCGTCGGTACGCACATGCGCTCGAGCCACTCCACCCGGCGCCGAAGCTGAATGCCCACCATCAGCAGGACCAGCGCCAGCGCCATTGTTTCCGCAGCGTTCAAGCCTATATTCATCTGCCTTCGCTCTCCTTCGCCCTCGAAGGACACCCTCCTGGTGACTCTCGGTGCGGCTACGCCAGGTGTCCGCCCTTAGACTACTGGACAAACATTCAGGCATGAGAGGGGCCTATTTGTCGTGGAGCAAGCTTTTGCTCCCTCTTGTGTCCTCAGAGGTCCGCCCCACCCGAGGGAGGGTCCAGGCAGAAACAGCGGTTCAAACTCAGCCAAGGGAGAAGGTGCCAAGGGCCACGACCAATGACACAGAGGGCGACGACCAACGACACAGAGGGCGACGACCAACGACACAGAGGGCGAGGTCACTGGCACCCTGACAGTCGAGTCGACGATGGCAAAGCAAATGAGACCGCCCTTTGGGCAGGCTCGGGGAAGTTGGTCATGCACAAGCAATGATCGTTTACTATGCTGTCTTGCACGCCCATCAAGGCACACTTTTAGCTGAGCCAGCAGACTCAGCCTTCCTTCCCCCTGGCTCCAGCCCAGCGGACGAGGATCGGAGGAAATACAACGATACCGCCGGCCTTCACGCGCCGGCTGTCAGGACCTGACCAGCAAGCCGTACGTCGACCAGCAAGGAGAGCAGGCCAACACATCACTCCGCTGTATCAATGCCATGTCAATGACATCATTTAATTTAAGGGAACGATCATGAAAGTGTATTCGTCGGCAATACCTTCGCCCTGGAAGGGCATCGTGGCGGCATCGATTGCTGCGGTCGGCCTGGCAGCCAGCATTCAGCCAGCGTCCGCGACCGAAGAAGAAACCTCTTCCGAGGCGTCATCAGACAAGCCCAACATTCTGGTCATCATGGGCGATGACATCGGCTGGTTTAACACCAGCGCCTACAACAGCGGCATGATGGGTTACACCACGCCCAACATCGACAGCATCGCCGAAGAAGGTATCCGCTTCACCGACGCCTATGGCCAGCAGAGTTGTACCGCCGGTCGCTCTGCCTTCATCACCGGTCAGTCACCCAAGCGTACCGGTCTTCTCAAGATCGGCATGCCCGGCGACCCGCTCGGCCTGCAGCCGGAAGATCCGACCATCGCCGAGATCCTCAAGCCGATGGGCTACGCCACCGGTCAGTTCGGCAAGAACCACCTCGGCGATCGCGACGAGTACCTGCCGACCAATCACGGTTTCGACGAATTCTTCGGCAACCTCTACCACCTGAACGCCGAGGAAGAGCCGGAAAATCCCGACTATCCCACCGATCCTGGTTTCCGTGAACAGTTCGGCCCCCGCGGTGTCATTCGCTCTTCCGCCGATGGCCAGATCGAGGACACCGGCCCGCTGACCCAACAGCGCATGGAGACCATCGACGAGGAATTCCTGGCCGCCACCGAGGACTTCATCGAGCGCCAAGAAGCCTCCGATACACCCTGGTTCGTGTGGTACAACACCACCCGCATGCACATCTTCACCCACCTCAAGGAAGAGAGTGAAGGCCGCACCGGACTTGGCGTCTACGCCGATGGCATGACCGAGCACGACGCCCTGGTGGGCCAACTGCTCGACAAGCTCGAGGAACTGGGTGCCGACGAGAACACCATCGTCATCTACACCACCGACAACGGTGCCGAGAAGTTCACCTGGCCAGATGGCGGCACCTCGCCCTTCCGTGGCGAGAAGGCCACTACCTGGGAAGGCGGCATCCGCGTGCCGTTCATGATGAAGTGGCCGGGGCAGATCGAGCCAGGCCAGGTGTCCAACGAGATCCTTTCACTTGAGGACATGTTCCCGACCCTCGTCGCCGCCGCTGGCATTCCGGACATCAAGGAGCAGCTGCTTGACGGTTACACCGCCGGTGACAAGGACTTCAACGTGCACCTGGATGGCTACAACATGCTGCCCCACCTGACTGGCGCCGAGGACGCCGGCGAGTGGCCGCGCGACACCTTCTTCGCCTTCGTCGATGATGGTTCCCTGGGTGCGGTGCGCTTCGGCCAGTACAAGGCACACTTCAGCATCCAGGAGCACGAGGGCATGGATGCGTGGCGCCGCCAGCAGACGCCGCTCAAGGCACCGCTTCTGATCGACCTGCGTGCCGATCCGTTCGAGATGGCGCCGGAAGACTCTTCCTACTACGACGACTGGCAGCTGCGTCGCATGTACGCCTTCGGCCCGGTAGGCAAGATCGTGGCAGACTTCATGGCCACCTTCGAGGAATATCCCCAGCGTCAGGAAGCCGGCTCCTTTACGCCGAAGCAGTAACGCTTCCACCTGTAAGCCGACAGGAGGCCGCCCTTGGGCGGCCTCTTGCCGTTGTGCTCCCCGTTCAGCTCTTGTTCAGCCCCCGTTTATCTCCTTATTCAGCCCATAGCTCTGCTCCGCGTTCGTTCGAGACATCACACTACTGGATATATAGACAGTATTCGACTAGCCTTGCAGGCATGGATCACTATCATGACGACGGCCAGCAAAGAAGCGCTACAGGCCCCTTGAAGGGCCGAGGCGCGACCTATGATCCCGCCAATCGTTTTTCTCCCACCCGAAGCGAACAGGTGGACGACGGCTGGTGGCAAGAGGCAACGCCTGATCGCATCGCCACCGTCACCGCCACCGAGAGCGCCAAGAGCGCGCTGTCGTGGAACCGCTCGCCAGACCTGCCCTTCGATCGCTCGATCAACCCCTACCGTGGCTGCGAACATGGCTGCATCTACTGCTACGCGCGGCCCAGTCATGCCTACTGGGACCTGTCACCCGGTCTCGACTTCGAGACCCGCCTGATCGCCCGCACCGGCCTGGTGGAACGCCTCACCGAGGAATTGTGCAAGCCCGGCTACGTCTGCCGTCCGATCAACCTGTCCGGCAACACCGACGCCTACCAGCCCATCGAGGCCGAACACCGAACCACCAGGGCACTGCTCGAACGGCTGCTGGAGTGGCGTCATCCGGTCACCCTGGTGACCAAGAGCGCGCTGATCCTGCGCGACAAGGACCTGTTGAGTGAACTGGCAAGCCGCCGCCTGGTGCGGGTGATGGTCAGCCTCACCAGCCTGGACACCGAACTCAAGCGTCAACTGGAGCCGCGCACCGCCTCACCCCGGGCCCGACTCAGGGTCATCGGCGAGCTTGCCGATGCCGGTGTGCCGGTGGGCACCCTGGTCTCGCCGGTGATTCCCGGGCTTACCGACCATGAACTGGAGCGCCTGCTTCAGGCCGCCAGGGACGCCGGCGCCAGCACCGCCGGCTGGATGCTGCTGCGCCTGCCACGCGAGGTCGCGCCGCTGTTCGAGGCCTGGCTCGAGGCCCACTATCCTGAGCGCGCCGGCAAGGTCATGAGCCTGATTCGCCAGTGCCGCAACGGCCAGGACTACGACAGTCGCTTCGGCCACCGCATGCGCGGCCAGGGCGTCTTCGCCGAACTGCTCGATCAGCGCTTCCGCAAGGCCTGCCGTCGCCTGGGCCTGTCACGACGTAGTGATAGCGGCCTTGATAGCGGTCTTGATACTGATAGTGAGCTTGATACCGAGAGCTTCAGGCCGCCCCACCGTCAGGGGTCACTATTCTGAGGCTTGTCCAACCTTCGCTAGTCGACGTTTCGGATAAAGCCTCGCGAGACGCCACCGCCTCCAGGCCGCTATGCGCCAGCGCTGGTCCCATTGCCGCCTTCCAACTGTCCCTGGCTGCCGCCGGTGCCACCACCTACGCTACAAGGATCCTCTGGAATAACGACCTACAATTAAAATATAAGGAGTTCTGCATGCGCCGCCAGACCAAGGGCCTGCACGCCCTCTACGCCAAGGATCCCGTGGACGCCGATCGCAAGCTGTGGGGGCGGCAGGTGGATCCCGTCAGCCGTCGTGGATTTCTCACCGGCTCCAGCCTGCTGGCCATGAGCGCGGTACTCGGCGCCAGCATTCCCTTCGCACGCTTCATGCCGGGAGGCCTGATACCCGCAGCCCTGGCCCAGAGCGACGAAGCCTTCGAGATCGAGGGCAAGGAGGGGCTGAGGGTCCTCAACGACCGTCCGATCAACGCCGAGACACCGGCCCATCTGCTCGACGATGACATTACCCCGGCGCGCTACATGTTCGTGCGCAACAACGGCCTGCCCCCGGAGCGAGCCGAGATCGATCCCGCCACCTGGACGCTGGAAATCACCGGCGAGTCGTGCCAGAACCCCACCACCTTCACCATCGCCGAGCTGAAGGAGCGCTTCTCCGAGCACACCTACCAGCTTCAGGTAGAGTGCGGCGGCAATGGTCGCAGCGAGTACGTCCCCGCCGCCAGCGGCAACCAGTGGACCACCGGTGCGGTGGCCTGCCCGACCTTTACCGGGGTACGACTTCGCGATGTGCTGGAGGCCTGTGGCATCGCCGACGACGCCGTCTATATCGGTTACTACGGCGCCGATCGCCATGCCAGCGGCGCCGCCGACAAGGAAGCGATCTCTCGCGGTGTGCCGATGGAAAAGGCCCTGGAGGACGAGTCGCTGATCGCCTGGGCGATGAACGGCGAGGACATTCCCTACCAGAACGGCTACCCGCTGCGCCTGGTGTGCGGCGGCTGGCCGGGCTCGGTCTCGGGCAAGTGGCTCAAGCAGATCGTCGTACGCAACCAGAAGCACGATGGGGCCAAGATGGCGCCTCCCTCCTACAGCGTGCCGGCGAACCCGGTGGCACCGGGCACTGAGGTGGCCAAGGAAGACTTCGTCACCATCCAGTCGATGCCGGTGAAGTCCCTGATCACCTACCCGCGATCAGGGATCGAGCACGCCCAGGGCCAGCCGATGGAGGTGCGCGGCCACGCCTGGGCGGGGGATCTGTCGGTATCCGAGGTACACACCTCAATCGACTTCGGTGCCACCTGGCAGAAGGCCAGCCTCAACGACGCACCCAATCGCCTCGCCTGGCAGCGCTTTACCACCCAGGTCGAGTTCCCCGAGCCAGGCTATTACGAGGTGTGGGCCCGGGCGGTGGACGAAAACGGCCAGTCCCAGCCCATGGTGGTGCCCGGCTGGAACCCCAAGGGCTACCTCAACAACGCCTGTCACCGTATCGCGGTTCAGGTCGGCTGAGGGAGGAGACTGGCATGGGAATTCGTACCACCAGAAGGCATAGGGCGTGGTCGTCGGCCCGCCCGATCTTGATGACCGGCCTGCTGCTCGGCGCGGTGCTGTTCAGCCCCTTTGGCCTGGCTCAATCGACAGGCGAGGCCTCTGGGCAAGCCACAGATGCCCCCCTCGAGACCGACCCGGACAGCGGGTTCGTGATGGCCGAGGGCTGGCAGACGGTCAAGGGCAACTGCACCGTCTGCCACTCCGCCGCCCTGGTCACCCAGAACAGGGGGTCACGCGAGCACTGGGCCTACCTGATCGACTGGATGCAGGAGACTCAGGGCCTGTGGCAGTTCAATCCCGAAATGGAAGCCACCATCCTCGACTATTTGTCGACCCACTACGGCCCGAGGACCGATGCCAGGCGGCAGAACCTGCCCAAGCATCTGATGCCGCCGGCACCACAGGCCAACGAGACCAGCGCAGAAGGTTGAAACAACGGACGCGGTCGAAAGGCGGCTGATCGGCCCGGTTCTGCGACAGCGGAATCGGGCATCGTATGCTCTGACAGATAGTCAGATGCCCTAATACAGATCCTTCAGCGCAGATCCTTCAGCGCAAGTCCTTGAGCACAGTGCCGCTGGCGAGGATCTGCGCCTCGAGAGGCAACTCACGGAACGGCTCGCAAACCGCCTCGCTTTGCCATTGGCGCATGGCGGGCAAGGCGAGGAGTCGCTCGAGGTAGTCGCGAGACGGGCCACCCATGGGCAGGTCGTAGGTTCGCATCCTGAAGGCGATGGGGGCGAAAAAGGCGTCTGCGGCGCTAAACCGCTCGCCGCACAGGTAAGGTCCACCAAAGCGCGTCAAGCCGTCTTCAAACAGTTCGTTCAGCCGATGCAGGTCATCCAGCAACTCGGGCGTCTTTTCGTTCAAGCGTACGCGCAGCGCGCAGTGCATCGCACACTGCTGCCTGAGCGCGCTGAAACCTGAATGCATCTCGGCACAAGCACTTCTGGCCCAGCACCTGGCGTCCACATGCTCAGGCCAGATCCCAGAATGACGCTCGGCCAGGTATTCGATGATGGCCAGCGAGTCCCACACCACCCGTTCGTCATGATGCAGACAGGGAACTCGCCCCGAGGGCGAAAACCGACGAAAGTCGGCGTGACTGTTGCCCTGCTCATCGAAGGGGTGAAAGGCCAGCTCGAAGGGAATCTCAAGCTGGCGAAAGGTCAGCCAGGCCCTCAGCGACCACGACGACGTCTGTCGATTGGCGATATGCAGGACGTACATGACAGCGCTCCCTGGGTCGCTGGCAGCGCCTGTCGCTGCCGGTGACGTTGATCAAGCCGCCAGCGACATCTCGTAGCCGGTGTACTTGCGAAGATTGATCACTCCGGTATCGAAGATCAGATACTGGCCCTTGATTCCCATCAGGGTGCCCTCGACTCGCGGATTCTTGTCGAGGTTATGAGACGTGACCTTGGTGGGGTACTCCAGTACCGGGTAGTCGAAGCGTCGTGGGCTGCCGTCCAGGGGACGGATAGCATCGGCGCCGAAGCGCTCACGTAGATCGCCCAGCCCCGCCGACAGCCTCTCCAGCAGACGGTCGCGCTCTGCGGCCAGATCCAGTTCCTCGACCTGCCCCTTGAGCATCGCCCGCCAGTTGGTGCGATCCGACACCTCGTTCTTGAACAGCACCTCGACGAAGCCAGACTGCTGACGACTGTCCACCTCGAGGATCGGCAACGCCTGGATCGCGCCCTGGTCGAGCCAGCGCGTCGGCATCTGCGTATTGCGGGTGATCCCGACCTTGAGCCCGGAAGCGTTGGACAGGTAGACGACGTGAGGCTGGAAGCAGAACCGCTCGCCCCACTCGGGCTCGCGACAGGTCCCCTCGAAAAAGTGGCACAGCTCGGGCTTCATGATGCAGCTGTCGCACTGGGCCAGGCGCTTGAAGCAGGGATAGCAGTGGCCTTGTCCGAAGCTCTTTTTGGTCGCACGCCCACAGTGGGTACAGGCGATCGCCCCGCTCCACTCGAGACGCAGGGTGCGGCCCAGGTAGTCATTGAGCGGCAGACGGTTCTCGCCGGCCTTGAGGGTGTAGCGCGCGGGGGAGTCGGGTTCGACCCCCATCTTGGACAGACATCCGTGGGCAAGTACTTCAGTCACGACTAGCATCCCGGGCGAGCCCCGCCATGTCTTCGGAAACCCCGGCACTGCTCGATGGCCCACCGGGCCCAGCGCCGCAGGTGCGTTGCTCCAGGTAGCCGATGCGGCTCTCCTCGGGCACATTGTTGTCGTGCTCGTAGCGCATCACGGCTTCCATGCACAGCTCGATCTGCTCGGCCGTCAGCATTCGCCCGTCCGGCCACTTGCGCAGCGACACCGCCTGCTTGAGGCTCTGGTAGATCGACGGCGTCATCTGGGAAATCATTCGCTCGAAGGTCATGTCGCTCATGGCATCGCTCTAGTGAAGACGTGATTTGCGGGAATGATACCAGCCCAGCACCAGCCCCACGAGCAGACCGCCCAGGTGCGCCTCGTTGGCCACATTGCCAAAGCCCACCAGCCCGGCGACGTCGGTCATGGTGAAGACCATCCAGCCGAGCATGAACAGCACCAGCATCTGCGGCACGAAGAAGCCGCTGGCCGGCGCGCGACGGGACATCAACCAGACGTAGCCAAGCAACGCAAAGTCGACGCCCGACATGCCACCGAACAGCACCGTGCCGGTGGCGTACTGGGCCAGGTTGCCGGCAAGCCCCGCCACCACCACCAGCGTCAGCATGCGCAATGGGCCATGCAGGGTCTCCACCTGACGGCCGAAATACCACAACCACATCATGTTGAAGATCAGGTGCATCCAGCCGAAATGCAGGAAGATCGGCGACAGCGGGCGCCATACCTGCCCCGCCGCCAGCGCATCGGGGATACTGCCGACGGCCAGCGCCCCGCCACGGATGCCCACAGGCACGATCGCCAGCCACGCCAGCACCATGTCTCCCCACACAGCGATGGCACCAAACACCAGCAGACACAGCCCGAGCACCGACAAGGTGACCGGATGCTGGCGTAGCAGCGGCCACCAGTGACGTGCCGGTCTCGGCTTCGAGGCACTCGGCGCGGGTATCGCCTCTCCCCGCTGCCAGCGAGTGATCACCTCGGCCAGAGCGTCCTGCTGTTTCGGGTCCATCAGCCACAGTACCTGGCCGTCGTCCTCGTCGGTGATACGGTGTCCGATGCGGTGCGACCAGAGCGCCTGTCGCAGCTCGCGAGTATCGATATCGTGGGGGATCAGCATGACCCGGAACATGGCGTCTCCAGCGCGAAAAAGGGTAGCGGCCCAGAGATGATGGCCTGAAATGACGTTGGCCGGTAGGGGCAGCGGTCACACGCGGCGCAGATGGGCGAAAGGCCCGACGGCAAGCCGGGCATGGCAGGATGTCTTTTTCATCCACACAGAAAAAGTCCGGCGGAGGGGGCCGCCGGACAAGAGCAAGGGATCATTCAAGGGAACACCTACTCAGACGCCGCTTTTGATAAAGGGTTCAGTCGAGTACTCGACTTTAATGTAACGTTTTGTATCAGTCGAAGACGATCTCTCGGGGCAAGGGCCTCGCACGCACATCCCTGGGCACCGGCACCCATACAAAGTGATTGGCGTCGAGGCGGGATTCAAAGCTGTAGCGATAGGCCACCAGTCGACCGAACTTCACCGCGCTGTAGTCGAGACAGGCAATATTCGGTGCCGGCAAGGCCGGGACGCCTTCGCACCAGTAGTGGCCGATGAACAGCGGGGGCTGGTCGGGGCCATAGTAGCTGAGGCTGGCCCGTTCGCTGTCGCTCAACGGCCGGTCCTCGAGGTCTCCCGGTAGATTGTCCGGCTGGAACACCACATCACCCCAGGTGCGAGGGTCTCGTGCCCAGAAGTGGGTCCGAAAGCTTCGTCGAGTGAAACCGTCTCCGGAATGGATGACCGTGTCCCCGGGCAGGTCGATGGAACCGCCGCGGGTCAGGCGCTCGAGGATCCTCGACTCTTCGGTACCCGGGCTCGAGGCCTGGAGCAGGAAGTCGTGGTCCAGACAGCCGTCGGGCCGCAGCTGCCTGAAGGATGCGATCAGGCGGTCGTCCCAGCAGGCGTGGACTACCCGGATGCCGTCGATCTCGAGACACAGGGGGATCTGGCGAAACCACGCCAGGGCATCATCCCACTCCTGAGGGTGGTCATGGTACTGCTCGAGGGTTTCACGAATGATGCGGTTGTGACGCGGTGTATGCGGGCGTAGCCATTCCCTGCCGTGCTCAGGCGGGGCCTTCTGGGTGTACGTCAGGGCATTGATCTCGTGATTGCCCAGCACGATATAGGCCTCGCCCTCTTCCACCATGCGTCTGGCGATGGAGACCGCCAGGCGGATACGCGGGCCACGGTCGATCAGGTCCCCGAGGAAGATCGCCTTGCGCTGGGGGTGACGATAGACACCGCCGCGCAGGTGATACCCCAGCCGTTCCAGCAGCGCCGCCAGGGTGGCGCCGCAGCCATGAACGTCACCGATCAGGTCGTAGCCGTCCAGTCGCCTGCTCACGTCAATCTCCCAGCCTGTTGCTCCAGCCCAGCTTGCTGCGCAGGACGTCATAGAAGTTGTGACCCAGAGGGTGCACCAGTTGAACGTTCTGGGGCTTGCGCCGGATCACCAGAACATCATCGGGCTTGGCCACGGCACGGGTCTGGCCGTCACAGCTGATGTGGGGATAGGTCTGGTTGGTCTCACCGATATGACAGCGTATCTCGCAGCCGGCGTCGATCACGATGGGCCGGCTCGACAGGGTGTGCGGGAACATCGGTACCAGCGTCACCACGTCGAGCTTCGGATGCATGATCGGGCCACCGCCGGACATGGCGTAGGCGGTGGAACCGGTCGGCGTGGCGATGATCAGGCCATCGCTGCGCTGGCTGTAGACGAACTGGCCATCGATGAACAGTTCGAACTCGATCATCCGCACCGCCTTGCCCGGGTGCAGTACCACTTCATTGAGGGCATCGCCGCTGCCCACCAGGGAGTCCCCGCGGTAGAGCTCGGCGTCGAGCAGAAAGCGCTGTTCGACCTCGTACTGTCCGGCCAGCACCTCACCGACACGGGCCTCGAGCTCATCCGGCGAGATATCGGTCAAGAAGCCCAGCCGTCCACGATTGACCCCCAGCACCAGGGTTCCGCTGCGACACAGGGTGCGGGCCGCGCCCAGCAGGCTGCCGTCGCCCCCGACCACGATCACCAGATCACACAGCTCGCCGAGCATGCGGCGACTGGCCTCGGCGTGGCCACGTTCCAGCAACGCCGAGGCGGTACGGTCTTCCACGATCACGTGGTAGCCGGCGTCATCCAGAAAACGAATCAGCCGCTTGAGGGTCTCGACCACCTTGGCGCTGCCCAGGCGCCCGATCAGTCCGATGTTCTTGAACGATTGCATCCACGCATCCTTCCCTTGGCGACCGCTCATTATGGCGAGGGGGGCCTGGCGGAGCAAACCGCGCCCGGCGCCTCAGGCCAACGCATGGCCCAGATCGATGATCACCCAGACTGACGATGAATTAGACCGGCGCCGTCCTGTGACGCCGCTGCCACCAGGCGTTGAGCCACAGCGAACCAGCGATGATGGCGCCTCCCATGGCCAGACGTAGCAGATCAGCCTCGCGGTTCCAGATCACCAGGTTCACCGCAAGGCCAGCAGGAATCAGCATGTTGTTCATGATCGCCAGGGCGCCTGCATCCACCCGCACGGCGCCCAGGTTCCACAGGAAGTAGCCGAGCCCCGAGGCGACCAGTCCCAGCCACAGCAGCACCCCCCACTGCAGGGGTGTCGTCGGCAGCCCCGAGGTGCTTCCCAACAGCGCGAAGGCTGGCAGCGCGATGCAGGCCGCCCCCAGGTAGAACCAGGCGAACACATGGTGGCGAGGCAACGAGGGGGGCAGTGCCGCCGACAGGCGCCGATAGCCGACCTGCCCCATGGCAAAGCAGAGATTGGCCCCCTGCACCACCAGGAATCCCAGCCAGAAGTCGTCGTTGACGCCCTTGTAGCGAATGACCGCCGCGCCGATCACCGCAAGCCCTGCAGTGACCAGATGGAAGGGCGTGAAACGACCAAACGCCAGGTCATCCAGAATGGCGATGTACAGCGGCGTGAAGATGGTGAACAGCAGCACCTCCGGCACCGACAGGAGCACGAAGGACTGGTAGAAGAAGATGTACATGATGCCAAGCTGGACGGCACCAAGTGCCATCAGCGCGAGCTTGTGGCGCAGATCGAGCAGGCCGGGCTTCAACAACGGCAGGAACACCAGCGCCGCCAGCCCCACCCGCATCATCACCGCGAAATAGCTGTCCACCTGACCGGCCAGATAGACACCAATCAGCGAAAACGAGAACGCCCACAGGGCGGTGACCACCACCAGATAGCCCACCGTAAACTCCCACTAGTCAAAAAGGTTTACGGCAGTATACGCGAACACCCTCTTCGGCCCAACGCTTGCCCCCTCTGAGCCCTGCTCGTTTCAATGATTGACCTGCTTCAACCACCAGGCCCCGTACGCCACCCCAGGCAGCCAGCCCAGCAGGGTCAGCAGGAACGCAATCGCGATCCGGCGCGAACCACCTTCGGCTACCGCCACCGCCAGCGGGGGCATCAGCAGCACCAGCACCATCAAGGCGAGCCGGGCCGCTGGCGACGCCATCAACGCCGACGCCACCTGGGGCGAGGATGTCACGGTCTCGTCACTGGTTCTGGACGCATGCGCATCGGTGCCTTCCTTCTGCTCGGGCGCAGGCGGTGGGGTGAAGTGCTCCACCGCCGGGCTATCTGCCGGGCTATTTTCCGGGCTTTGCGCAGGGCTATTTGCAGGGCTACTTTCCGGGCTTTGCGCAGGGCTATTTGCAGGGCTACTTTCCGGGCTTTGCGCAGGGCTATTTGCAGGGCTATCCATCGCCCCAGCCTGCGCACGCTGCGGCTGCGCGTCACGCGCTGCCTGCTCCTGGGCCTGGCGATGGGCCTCGGCGTCAATCTTCTGCTCCAGGCTGTCAGCGCCTTCGGCGAGGACATCGTGGTAACGCTCCCAGTCTTCCCAATCATGGGGTGTCCCGGCCCTGGGACGATGGTCGTGGGACTCCCGCGCTCGGTCCCAGGCCTTTTCCTCGAGGGTGTTGGGCCTTTCCTTGTCTCGCTCACCGTCGAGCCCCTTGCGGGCCAGATACTCTCGCGCGTCCATCAGAGAACTTACCTCCAGGGTCGAATGACGCCACCGGTATCTCCGATGGCCCATTTCAGTGTGCCAATACAGGCTTTGATGTAACAGCAACGCCTGATTGATAGAGAAACCCGCCTCAACTGTCCTACTGTTTTGATAGAGGTCACCCCCACGGGTTCCCCACAGCGCCATGTTCAGCTCCCAGGAGAGACATCATGCAGGAAAGACAGGTCGAGATCGCCATTATCGGAGCAGGAAGCGCCGGCCTTGGTGCCTGGCACGCGGCGCGACAACATACCGACAAGCTGGTGCTGATCGAATCCGGCGCCTACGGCACCACCTGCGCACGGGTCGGCTGCATGCCGTCCAAGCTGCTGATTTCCGCCGCCGACGTGGCCCAGCAGGCACGGGACTCCGAGGGCTTCGGGGTCAAGGTCAGCGGCGTCAGCGTCGACGGCCCCGCAGTCATGCAACGCCTCCAGCGGGAGCGGGATCGTTTCGTCGGCAGCGTACTGAGTTCGATGTCCCGCATCGAGGAAGACGACCGCATCGTCGGTGCCGCTCGCTTCGAAGACGCCAACACCCTGGTGGTGGGCGACCATACGCGTATCAAGGCCAAGCGCATCGTCATCGCCACCGGCTCCCGCCCCTCCTGGCCCGACTTTCTCAATGCCGCCGGGGATCGCCTGATCATCAACGACGACCTGTTCGAATGGGATGACCTGCCCGAGTCGGTGGTGGTATTCGGGCCCGGCGTCATCGGCCTCGAACTCGGTCAGGCGCTGCACCATCTGGGCGTGCGAGTGCGCATGTTCGGCGTCGGCGGCGCCATCGGTCCTCTCGGCGATCCCGATCTCAAGGCGCTCGCCGACAAGGAGTTCAACACAGGGTTTCCGCTGGACCCCGACGCCACCGTCAAGAAGGTCGACCGGGACGGCGATCAGGTGGTGGTGACCTTCCACTGTCGCGACAGCAACACCGAGAAGACCGAGCGTTTCGACTACCTGCTGGCGGCCACCGGACGTCGGCCCAACGTGGACAAGCTGGACCTGCCGAAGACCGGTCTGGAACTCAACGACCGCGGTGTGCCGGTGTTCGACCGGCTGACCATGCAGTGTCGCTTCGATGACGGTTCGCCCGCACCGATCTTTATCGCCGGTGATGCCAACCAGGATCTTCCCCTGCTGCACGAGGCGTCCGACGAGGGACGCATCGCAGGCGAAAACGCCGGACGCTACCCGGATATTCGCGCCGGTCGCAGGCGTACTCCGTTGGCGGTGGTGTTTACCGATCCGCAGATGGCAAGCGCTGGAGTAGGCTACGCTGAACTCAAGCGTCGGGATGAACAACTGACCAACGTGGCCATCGGTGAGGTCTCGTTCGAGGATCAGGGACGGTCCACGGTGATGCGGCAGAACCGAGGCATGCTGAGGCTCTACGCTGAGCACGGCTCGGGAATTCTTCTCGGCGCGGAAATGTTCGGCCCAAGGGCGGAACACCTGGGCCACCTGTTGGCCTGGTCCATCGACCAACGATTGACCGTGGATCGCCTGCTGGAAATGCCCTTCTACCACCCGGTGGTCGAAGAAGGCCTGAGAACAGCACTGAGGGACCTCAACGTGCATCTGCGCAGGGGTCCAGCGATCACCGAACGCTGCCTGGAGTGCGGTCCAGGCGCTTGACGGTCAAGGGCCCGACGCATGGCGCCGGGCCGCTTCAAAGGAGAGCGGTTATGCCACACAAGGCACCTCCATCGATCGTCCGGGACATCATGTCCAAGGACTGCTACCGCGTCAGCGGCAAGACCTCCATTTCCACCCTGGCGGAAGGTCTCGCTCTGCACCGATTGCCAGGGGCCCCGGTGGTGGACAACGGCGATCACCTGATCGGCTTCATCTCCGAGCAGGACGTGCTGGGCAAGGTGATCGAGAGCCTCTATTTGGATCACGAGGCACCGCTGGTCCATGAAATGATGCGTAACGAGGTGCTGTCGGTGTCTCCCACCAAGAGCATCGTCGACCTGGCCCAGGAAATGCTGGGAGCAAAACCCAAGGTGTATCCCGTCACCGAACAGGGCCGACTGGTGGGTATCGTCACCCGCCGCGACGTGCTTACCGCCGTGCTCACCATGCGACGCCATCAACGCAGCGCCTGACCCCTCCTGTTGCGTAGCACCTTCTGTAGACGCACACCGCCGGCATCACGATGCCGGCGGTGTGCGTGCTGTCGCTAGCGCCAACGCTGACACCACTGCCTGGCTCCATCGCCTGGCACCACCGCCTTGCATCGGCCTCCCCGATCCTCCAGATGCCCCTGGCACTTGTGCAAACCGTAAGGGCGTTCATTGAGCATGCCTGATATGCCCGGGCCCAATGGAAAGGGAAGAGAGGGAGAGCGCCTTTGCCAAAGCAAAAAAAACGCCCCATGGAAGCCATGAGGCGCAACGATCGATTTAGCAAACCAGATCAACACTGCTAACGACTGCCATCGCGCATGCTGTCTGTACCACATATGACAGTCGTCACCAGAAAAGTTCTCCTTTCATCGAAAATTTTTTTTCCTCTCCTGGGCCGGACGGTGCACAGCGGTGAGAGAAGCGCCCTACTGACCACAGCGTTCTGCGTCGGTTCCAAGGTCTGTGGCAAGAGCTCGACGCTGCCACTACTCGACGGCCATCAACGGGCACCGCCGGCCAGGTCGTACAGGGAATGGCATCAAGGATGTCGTCGACAGCGGCCAGGGTGAGGCGCCCGCCGGCACAGGCACCGGTATCCAGATGTAGCACATTGCCAAGCCACAGCGGTGCCTCGACGATGGTGTGCCCCACCACCACCGCATCGACGCCCTCGACGCGGGTCGAGTCCAGGCTGCCGCCGCTGTCACGTCGGAATCTACGCCGCGACCATAGCAGGTGCTCGGCCGGGGTCTGCTCGATCTGGCCCCAGTCGTCGGGTGGATCGGCGTGCACTACGCCCAGGCGACGTTGTCCCGCGACGATTTCCCGAGCCAGCGGAAGATGCGGACAGGCGGCGTTCATGGTGCTACGGGCCTCCTCGACGCCATCGAGAAAGACCCAGTTGCCGCCATTGCGCTGCCACAGATCCCAGGCCATTCCTCCGCCTTCGGCCAGGGCGGTGATCGCCATCTGTTCGTGATTGCCCATCACCGCAAAGCACCAGGGCTCAAGCGCCAGCGCCAGACAGGCGAGCGATGCCTCTCCCCTGTCGACCAGATCACCGACGCAGAACAGCCGGTCCCGGGCGACATCGAAGTCGACTCTCTCCAGCGCTTCCATCAACTGGGCGTACTGGCCGTGCACGTCACCGACGACGTAATCACGCCCTATTCGGTTTGGTCCATGACGGATACAGCGCATGAGTCTTCTCCTGCCTCAGTGCGAACTCAGGCTTGACGCCATCGCAACATTCGTCCTATGTTCCTTTTACAGAACGTTCGATAAATGGAACAACAGCTCAACCGAACAGTGACCTCATGATCGAGCCTTTCTCCCAAGCTAGCTTCTCAAGCGACGACACGCTGCATGCCGAAGCGCTCGGCCGGCATCTGCAGCATCTGCGCCAATTGCGTGGCTGGTCGCTATCCCGCCTGGCCAGCGACGCCGGCGTCGCCAAGTCGAACCTGTCTCGGCTGGAACAGGGCAACGGCAACCCTACCCTGGACACCCTGTGGCGCCTGGCGAGCTGCCTCGAGGTGCCTTTCGGCACCCTGATAAAACCCGTGACCACGGCGCTGGATGACCAGGGCGTGCAGGTCCAGTTGATCGATCAGGGCGATAGCCAACCGGCCGTCGACGTCTACTGGATGCGCCTGGACCCTGACGTCTATCGGCTCAGCGAAGCGCACCCCGCGGGCGTGCACGAGACCGTCACGGTGATCTCCGGCCGGTTGACCACCGGCCCCGAGCACGAGAGCCACACCCTAGGCCCGGGCCAGAGCGTCACCTTCGCGGCGGATCGTCCACACCTCTACGCGTCCGACAACCAGGCCACTTCCGCCACCCTGACCATCGTCTACCATCCACCGGAAACCTCTCGATGACCACCACGACGACTCCTTTGCGTGCCAGCCCCTGGGTGACCGGCGTCCGCGAGGCGATCCCGCTGCTCGGCGGCTATATCCCCATCGCCATCTCCTTTGGCCTGGTAGCCGTCCAGGCGGGCTTCAGTGCCTGGGAAGCCGTCGCCATCTCTACCCTGATCTATGCCGGCGCCTCCCAGTTCGTGTTCGTCGGCATGGTGGCAGGTGGCGCTCCTCTATGGCTGGTGGTCGCCATGACCCTGTTGATCAACGTTCGCCACGTGGTCTACGCCCCGAACCTTGCCGCCTCGATGAGCACGAGCCGCTGGTGGCCTGCACTGATGCACGGTCTGACCGACCAGGTCTTCGCCCTGGCGCTGACGCGTCTGCCGCAACTGCCGGAGGCGGCTCGGCTTGGCTGGTACACCGGCGCCGCCCTGCTGGCCTGGCTGGCCTGGATCGCAGGTACCGCCGTGGGTGCACTGGGGGGCGAATGGGTGGTGGAACGCTGGCCGCTGCTGGGCGAGGTGATGCCCTTTGCCCTGCCTGCCCTGTTTCTCGTGTTGGTGGTGCCTCGCCTGTCCAGCTTCCGCTGGGGCCTGGCGACCCTGGTGACCATCGCCGCAGGCGCCCTGCTGGCGGTGCTGGGGGTGGCCAATGCCGGCATCCCCCTGGCGGCTCTGTGCGGCGCACTGTGCTTCTTTATCGTCAAACGTTCACCGGTCACAAGGAGTCGATCATGACCACTACGCTGTGGATGGCGGTGGTAGCGACCACCCTGGGCACCCTGCTGATGAGAATGGCGCCCCTGATATGGATGCGCCGTCGTCTCGCCGAGCGCCAGACGGAAGACAGCGTCGAACCGATGCCGCAGTGGCTGTCGGTGCTGGGGCCTTTGATGATCGCCGCCGTGCTGGGCGTCTCGTTGGTACCGGCACAGCCGAGCATCGCCAGCTGGAGCGCCACTGGCGTGGGGGTACTGGCGACGCTGGCGGTATGGTATCGAACGCGATCGCTGGGCTGGCCGGTCGCTGCCGGCGTGGCCGCCTACGGACTGACGCTGGTATTGGCCGGTTCGCTCTGACACTCAAGTCGACGCTGACCCGAAAAGGCCTACCGGGTATTGCTGTCCGCAACCCAAGCGGTCTTGCCTTTTCCTTTCCCTGTGCCTATTTCCGTCAGGCCCGCACCGAATGGTGGCGGGCCGCTGCCTTCCTGCCCCCAACTCGCCGTGTTCCATCGTTTGACCCGCAGGCTTTTCCTGCGCGGCCAGGCGCTCTCCCTCATTTATGCGCGCAAGATACTAAAGCTCGCGCGATATCGGCCGATACTCGTTCGGCTCCAGTGCCGGCTCCAGGATGGAAAAGGCATTTTAAAAAGAAAAAACAAGAACCTGCTTCGACCTTGCTCCCAGCACCTTCCACTCCCGAGGTAACTTGATGGTATCGGCCAGAAGAATAAGCGCCCTGTATCGCGCACTGAATAGCCACACCGCCTGTATTGTCTTTCGTCCCGACGGCACCATCCGCGAAGCCAGTGATGCCTTTCTTGCCACCGTCGGCTATCGGCTCGATCAGATACGCGGCCAGCACCACCGCATGTTCTGCCCGCCAGAGGTGCATCAGGACCCCGCCTACGAGGCATTCTGGCGGGGGCTGGCGGACGGCCAGTCGAAAACCGGCACCTTTCGCCGCATCGACGCCAATGGCAATCCGTTATGGCTGGAGGCGACCTACCTTCCTGTGCGCTCCGCTCGAGGCAAGATTCACTACATTCTCAAGATTGCCAATGACGTCACCGACGATCGCCTTGCGGCGTCCGGTCAGGATGCTGTGCTCAGCGCCCTCGACGCGTCCATGGCGGTGATCGAATTCACACCGGAAGGCGAAATACTGCGTGCCAACGGCAACTTCCTGACCACCATGGGCTATCGTCTCGACGACATCCTTGGACGGCATCACAGGATGTTCTGCGACGATACCTTCTATCGAGATCACCCCGACTTCTGGCAGGAACTGGCCGCCAACACCTTCAAGCAGGGACGCTTCAGACGCATAACCGCCAGTGGGCGCACCGTCTGGCTCGAGGCCACCTACAACCCGGTGATCGACGAAACCGGCCGGGTGACACGCGTCGTCAAGTTTGCCACCGACATCACCCGCTCTGTCGAGGCCGAAGATGCCGCTCGCAGTGCCGTGGAGTCCGCCCGAGTCACCGCGGAGCAGACCGAGACCATCGCCGACAATGGTCTGGTCCAGCTCGAAGAGGCTGTCGAGTCGTCGCGCCAGGCCGCCGACGAGATCAAGGCGACCCAAGCCATCGTGGCCGCCCTGGAGGAGCAGACGCGAGCGATCAACAACATCACCGACTCCATCTCGCGGATCGCCCAGCAGACCAACCTGCTGGCGCTGAATGCCGCGGTCGAAGCGGCGCGCGCTGGCGAGCATGGCCGCGGATTTGCGGTGGTGGCCCAGGAGGTTCGCGAACTGTCCCAGGGCTCCACCCGCGCCGCCGAGCAGATCACCCAGGTGCTCAACGACAACAACCAACGCATTCGACTGGCCAACCAGAAGATCACCGAGGTGGCCACCCGCAGTGACCTCAGCCAGCAACGGGTCGGCGAGGCGCAACTGGTGATACGCGAGATCCTGGACGGCGCCCACAACGTCTCGGCGGCGATTCGCAAGCTCTGATCGTGGCGTGTGATGGGCACCACTACCGCACCGCAGTCATTGTCGCCACCACAAGCCACATGACTGCGGCGTGGCTCCGGGCTCGTCCGGTTGACGAAAATCACGCCGCGCGAGCCTTTTGCTTGCAAGGCGTAACCAACGGAGATTACTATCAAAAACGCCTTGCGGGTGTAGCTCAATGGTAGAGCAGAAGCTTCCCAAGCTTAAGACGAGGGTTCGATTCCCTTCACCCGCTCCAGACCTCCCCCCATCCTGCGATCAGGCGTCGTTTTCGAGCACTGTCTCGTGCTTTGGCCTTGCCTGTTCAGCGTCCCGGGTACTGCGGGCCCCGGCATGTCGCCATTCATGCCGCTACCGCTGAATCGGCCTCATACTTAAAGACTACGCCCCCCCTTCGATGGGCCCCTGTTCAAGCTCGGTTTTCGCACGCTAGGCTGGCGCCACAATCATAAAGTCGTGGGGACGCCGTATGCCTTTTTACCGCCACACCCTGCTGCTGACGCCTGTCTGGCTGCTGGTGAGCACACTTGCCATGGCCGATGGCGCGAGGGATAGCTGCGATCAGCGCGCGCAGGCACTCGAGCATGACCTCGCCTTCGCTCGTCATGCCGAGGACACCGCACGGGTGAATGAGCTGGAACTCGCCCTGGATGGTGTCCGAAGCGGCTGCACCAGCGAAGACGTGCTCAGCCAGGCCGAGTCACGCGTACGTGAGGGTCAGCAGATGGTGGAACAGCGCCAGCAGGAGTTGAACGAGGCCTTCGACGAAGGTGATATCGGCCAGATAACGCGTAAACGCGAGGCTCTCGAGGTCGCCATCGAGGTGCTCAACGCTCGCATCGCCGCGCTCAAGGTGCTGCTGCCGTCGGCCAGTTGAACCTTGTACGGCTGACATTCGAGGGACAGTGCCAGCCGCAGAGCGTCAAGCGCTGGTCGCACCGCCAGTCTGACAATCGGCTGTCGGGATGCTTGCCGACCGCCATTGGCCGCGCCTAGTCCCGGTCCTGGCGTCGCTCCCAGCGCTCCTCGATGGCGAGCCCGATCCAGATGCCGGCGATCATGCAGATCAGGGCGACGACCGCTCCCGGCGAGCCGGCCGGCAACGCGATCAATAGCTGTAGATCGTTGCCACCCAGCGCAAGCGAGGCGCCGATGCCCATCAAGATTCCGGCCAGCAGATGCTTCATCCAGCGCCCGAGGGACCCCTGATACTCGCCCGGTCGGAAGTGGGCTCGCGCCGCTACCAGCATTCCCGCCAGGATCGCGACGCTGATCAGGACGCGTCCGAGGCTAGGCCAGGCGACGGCCATGTCCATTGCCAGAGGACGCTCGGTGACGTCTCGAATCAGTTGGCTCGGTGACCACAGTGGTTCCAGCACGCCCAACAGACCGCCTACCGCGCCGAACACCATGACACCCGCGTAGATACGGCGGTGAGCAGGCGACAGCCGCCAGATCGCCAGCAGCGAGACTGCGACGATACTCAGTACCAGCCACCAGGCCGGCGTGAAGATCGTCGCCAGACGGGTGTAGGAGATATCAGGGGCGCCCAGATACAGCATCCACCAACCCAGCACCCAGCCCAGAATGGTGGCGAGCATGTGCCACTGCCCCCGCGCCAGGGCGGAAAGGGTCGAGATCGAACAGCCATGATTGACCGCCGCGGCCAGGCCAAACAGCAGCCCACCGACAGCGAAGGGCCACCCGATCGCGTGACGCCTGAGCACCTCGCCAAGAGGGAAATGGATGAACAGGGGGCTGGCAAGCCAGAACCAGACGCCGCAGCCGACGATGGTCAGCAACAGACCCGGCCGCCACATGCGTATCCCCTGAACCGCACGCACCATGCAAAGACCGGTACGCTGGGCGAGCCACCCCAACGCGACAGCCAGCAGCAGGGAGACCAACAGAGCCATCACATCTCCTCGTTTACACGGTTCCGGAAATACAAGGACGGAACACTATCTGACGATCATGGCCGGCGATGGTGCGATATTGGCCGGCACGCCATGCTATTGCCCGGTGTCCCTCTACTCTCGGCATTCCTCTCTGCATTCCTTTCTGTTCAGAACGGGGTTCTGAGCTGGTGTCGCGGCAGATGGCCGAACAGACCGTCACCCCGACGACGATCTCGACGTCGTGCGGCCTCACATCCATCCATAATGTAACAATATGCAATGAACGCCCTTGCCACCACACCAGCGTCAACGCAGATCGGGACCCGCGACATGTGCGGCTGGATGTGAGAGCCTTGCGATCAGCCGTCCTTTCCCGTTTCAAGCGATCTACCGTGCCATGACCTTGTCCTTGTTTCTGCTCGTGTTCGTCGTCTGTCTGGTCGTCTTCGTCGCGGTGCTCGCGGTGTTGATGCTGTCCGGCACGCCACGATACCGCACCGAGCCACAGCACCTGCTTGACCTGTTCGACCGTGCTCTCGACAGCACAGTTGGCGAAGATGAATGGAATGCCGTCATCCTTTATCCGATTCGCCACGACGAGTACCTGGACGGCGTCCGACGCCGCGCTCGCAGCCTGGTCGATGAACACGGGCGCTTTGGCCGGGTGACCCGGGGCAAGGCCCTGCTGGACAGCGCCGGACAGGAGGACCTGCGTGCACTGCGCGACCACCTGGCCGCTCGTATCCGCCTCAGGGAGCAGCCCAGGGGGGACTGACAGTCAGTGAGAATCCTGTACCCATCGGGTATGATGACGTCCTCGTTACCGCCTGCGGGAGCCCCCCGATGAGCAGCGCCATCAGGCAGATCCCTCTGGACACCGCGACCCGGCATCACTCCCACGACTACCATCAGATCGTGATCGCCCTGGCCGGGCGCGCCGACTTCGACATCGAAGGCCTTGGCGGCACCATCGAGGCATTCTGCGGCTGCATCGTGCCCGCCAACCACCTCCACTACTACGCCGGCACCGGCAACAACCGCCAACTGATCCTCGACCTTCCCGATGACGCCCTGGCGCTCACCGGCCATCATCATGAACTGGCAAGGCTGTTCGACGCGCCACGTTTCTTTACCCTGGACGCGCCTCTGAAACAGTTCCTGGGTTTCGTGGTGGCCGAAATGAATCAGTTGGCGCTCGAGGGCCCCGTCCCTGCCCTGCATCAGGAACGCCTGGCGACCACCTTGCTGGGCTCGTTGCATGCGCGTCTGGCCGGCGATGAAACCGGCGCGATGCACCACCGGCGCATCGACCTGCGCGCGCTCGATCGCTACATCGACGATCACCTGGCGCGCCGCTTCAAGGTCGCCGATCTGGCGGCCTTCGCCTGCCTCAGCGAAACCCACTTTACCGAACGCTTCCGCGCCCAGACGGGCCTGTCACCCTGGCAGTACGTGATGCGTCGACGCCTGGAGGCGTCACGTCAGCTGCTGATGCGCAGTCGCCTGCCGTTGTCGGAAATCGCCGCCCTCACCGGCTTCGCCCATCAGAGCGCCCTGTCCCGCGCCTACCGCAAGCATTACGGCCATCCTCCCAGCCAGACGCGACGTCATGTCAGCGAGATTTCGTCACCGAATCTCCACCATCTGACTGCCAAATCGGCACATTAAAGCTAGGGTTAGTCGATAACGCCCGTGGATTTGCCAAATCCTTCGGTGCATTTGGCAAGCATGGAAGAGGCATGCAACCTAGGCTTGCCAACATGCCCGGATTGCGCGACTGCACGTCCGCGATCGACTTTGCGGCAAGCCCTTTCTCCGCCCGCGGCGGTTCACCATTTGGGGACTGACATGCTCAACGCCAACAATATGCTCGACAACTCCACCTGGCAGCAGGATCTGGATACACTCTTTGCGCGCATCAGCGATCACTACGTGGTCGAAGAAGACGCCTTCGTAAGTGAATTGATCAAGCTGATCGATGGCAAGGACGAGCACATCGAGCGCGTCGCCGACAAGACGGCTTCTCTCGTGCGCGAAGTGCGCGAGATGGACACCGCCGTCGATACCATCGACGAGCTGCTGCAGCAGTACAGCCTGGATACCCACGAAGGCTTGATGCTGATGTGTCTGGCCGAGGCGATGCTGCGCATCCCCGACAAGGCCACCGCCGATGCACTGATCGAAGATCGACTGGGCCCGGCCGACTGGAAGGCCCACCTTGGCAAGAGCGAGTCCTGGATGGTCAACGCCTCCACCTGGGGCCTTTTGATGACCGGCCGAGTGGTGAGCCTGGACAAGCCCAAGGATGGCAAGCCCAGCGGTTTCATCAACAAGATGGTCAACCGCATGGGCGAGCCTGTCATTCGCCGGGCCATGGTCGAAGCCATGAAGGTGATGGGCAAGCAGTTCGTGCTGGGGCGTGATATCGACGAAGCGCTCAAGCGCTCCAAGCCGCTGTTCGACAAGGGCTACACCTACTCCTACGACATGCTGGGCGAAGCCGCCCGTACCCGGCGTGATGCCGACCGCTACTTCGACGACTACGCCACCGCCATCCGCCAGGTCGGCAAGACCAGCCGCAACCTGGGCGACAGGACGCCGGCACCGTCGATCTCGATCAAGCTGTCCGCGCTGCACCCTCGCTACGAGTTCGGCCGCCGCGAACAGGTCCTCGAGGAGCTGGTGGGCAGCGTCAAGGAGCTGGCCAAACTGGCCCGGGACAATGACGTGGCGGTGACCATCGACGCCGAGGAGGTCGACCGCCTGGAGTTGTCGCTGGAGGTCTTCCGCGCCGTCTACGAGAGCGACATCTGCCGCGGGTGGGGCCACTTCGGTCTGGTGGTGCAGGCCTACTCCAAGCGCGCCCTGCCGGTGCTGCACTACCTCAACCGTCTGGCCGACTTCCAGGGTGACGAGATCCCGTTGCGTCTGGTCAAGGGCGCCTACTGGGACACCGAGATCAAGGAGTCCCAGCAGCTCGGCGTCGACGGCTATCCGGTGTTCACCCGCAAGGCATCCACCGATGTGGCCTACCTGGCCTGCGCGCGCTTCCTGCTGTCCGATGCCACCAAGGGTCGCATCTTCCCGCAGTTCGCCACCCATAACGCCCATACCATCACCACCATCCTCGAGCAGGCCAACCACACCAGCCGAGCCTTCGAGTTCCAGCGCCTGCACGGCATGGGCGAGGCACTCTACGATGCCGCGCTAAAGCGTGCACCTGAAGGCACCTACTGCCGTATCTACGCCCCAGTGGGCGCCCACAAGGACCTGCTGCCCTACCTGGTTCGCCGACTGCTCGAGAACGGTGCCAACTCCTCCTTCGTGCATCAGCTGGTGGACCCCAAGGTGCCGGTGGAGTCGCTGTGCGTCCATCCCATCGAGACACTGCGACAGTTCGACAGCCTGTCCAATCCCCAGATTCCGCTGCCTCGCGACATCTATGGCGAGCACCGCCCCAACTCCCGCGGCGTCAACCTGACCATCAACAGCCAGTACCGGCCGCTGATGGAGGCCATGGGCAAGCACATGGATACCCGCTACCAGGCGCGTCCGCTGCTGGCCTTCGAGGTCGCCGAGGACCCCGCCCAGACCCACGAAGTCACCAGTCCTTACGACCGTCGCCAGGTGGTCGGTAGCGTGCAGTGGACCACCCGCGAACAGACCGAGCGGGCGGTGGACGCGGCCTGGGCTGCCTTCCCGGCATGGGAGGTCACCCCGGTCAAGGAGCGCGCCGACATCCTGAGGCGCTTCGCCGACCTGATGGAAGAGCACCTGGCGGAGCTGATGGCGCTGTGCTCGCGTGAAGGTGGCAAGCTGTTGACCGACGGCGTCGACGAGATCCGCGAAGCGGTGGACTTCTGTCGCTACTATGCGGTGCGCGCCGAGGAGATCTTCGGTGAGCCCACCGAGCTGCCCGGCCCCACCGGCGAGTCCAATCGTCTGCACATGGGCGGCAAGGGGGTGTTCGCCGCGATCAGCCCGTGGAACTTCCCGGTGGCAATCTTCTGCGGCCAGATGGTCGCCACCGCGGTGGCCGGCAATACCGTGCTGGCCAAGCCCGCCGAGCAGACGTCGATCGTTGCCCACCGGGTGGTCGAGCTGCTGTACCAGGCCGGCATGCCGCGTGAAGTGGTTCAGTTGCTGCCCGGCGACGGCCCCACCGTGGGCAGCGTGCTGACCGGCGATTCGCGGATCACCGGGGTGGTCTTCACCGGCGGTACCGATACCGCCCAGATCATCAACCGCGCCCTGGCCGAGCGTGAGAATGCGCCGCTGCCGACACTGGTGGCCGAGACCGGCGGCATGAACGCGATGATCGTCGACTCCACCGCCCTGCCCGAGCAGGTCGTCGCCGACGTCATCCACTCGGCCTTCCAGAGCGCCGGACAGCGCTGCTCGGCCTTGCGGGTGCTCTACCTGCAGGACGACGTCGCCGACCGTGTGCTGGAGATCCTCGACGGCGCCATGGCCGAACTCCACGTGGGTGACCCACGCGACCTCGGCACCGACGTAGGCCCGGTGATCGACGAGGACGCGCGCAAGAACCTGCAGGCGCATATCGATCGGCTGAAGGGTGAAGGACGTCTGATCAGCGAAACGCCGCTGAAGCCCGAGCACACCAGTGAAGGCACCTTTGTCGCCCCGGCGGCCTTCACCATCGATGGTATCGATGCGCTCGAGCGTGAACAGTTCGGCCCGGTGCTGCACGTGGTGCGCTGGAAGTCCAACGAGCTCGACAAGGTGATCGCCTCGATCAACGCGCGTGGTTATGGCCTGACCTTCGGCGTGCACAGCCGCAACGAATCCTTTGCCGATGAAATAGCGCGGAAAGTGCGCGTTGGCAACGTCTACATCAACCGCAATATCATTGGTGCTGTCGTAGGCGTTCAACCCTTCGGCGGTCAGGGGCTCTCCGGCACCGGCCCCAAGGCCGGCGGCCCCAACTACCTGTTGCGTTTCGCCACCGAGAAGACGGTGACCAACAACACGGCGGCACTCGGCGGCAACGCCTCGCTGCTGGCGCTAGGGGACGAGTAAGTCAGGCCCTGGCCTGCTGGTCCAACGCACTCACCCGACGGTCGGCGCATCGTCGGCAACCGGCGCTCACCCACTACCCCGAGGGGAGCGCCGGATCGCAGGGACGCGCGTGACGACCGCGCCCACACGGGGAGATCATCGCGCTCGACACAGAGCCGGTGACTTGAGAACGCCAACCACCCACGACAAAAACCACAAGGAACGCTCCCATGGTCGAAAACAACGCCACCATTGGCATCACGTTCGCGCTGTATCTGATATTGATGCTGGTCATCGGTATCATTGCTTACAAGCGCACCACCAATCTGTCCGACTATATCCTTGGTGGCCGCTCGCTTGGCCCCTGGACGTCGGCGATATCTGCCGGCGCCTCGGACATGTCGGGCTGGCTGCTGCTGGGTCTGCCCGGTGCGGCCTACGTCAGCGGTCTGTCGGCCTCCTGGATCGCCGTGGGCCTGTTGATCGGCACCTGGCTCAACTGGCTGATCGTCGCCCGGCGCATGCGCGTCTACACCTTCAAGGCCAATGACGCCCTGACCCTGCCGGACTTCTTCGCCAAGCGCTTTCGCGAGAAGGCACCGCTGTTGCGGGTGATCTCGGCGGTCTTCATCCTGCTGTTCTTCCTGTTCTACACCAGCTCCGGCCTGGTTGCCGGCGGCAAGCTGTTCGAGACGGTATTCGGCTTCGACTACACCATCGCGGTGACCGTCGGTACGCTGGCCATTATCTCCTATACCTTCTTTGGCGGCTTCCTGGCGGTCTCCTGGACGGACCTGATCCAGGGTCTGATGATGGCGGCGGCGCTGCTGGTCGTGCCGGTCATCGCCCTGACCGAACTGGGTGGCTTCAGCGGCAGTGGCCAGCAGATCCTGGCCGAGAACCCCGACATGCTGAGCTGGTTCGTCGATGCGTCCACCGGTGAAACCCTGACCGCCATCGGCATCATCAGTTCGCTGGCCTGGGGCCTTGGCTACTTCGGCCAGCCGCACATCCTGGCGCGTTTCGCGGCCATCCGCTCCGAAGCCGACATCCCCGCCGCCCGTCGCATCGCCGTGACCTGGTCGGGCCTGTGCCTGGTCTGCGCCATGGCGGTCGGTCTGCTGGGCCTGGTCTACATGACCCGCGACCTGGGTGACGGCGAGACCATCTTCATGGTCATGGTCAACGCCATCTTCCATCCGCTGGTCGCCGGTGTGCTGCTCGCCGCCATCCTGGCTGCGGTCATGTCCACCGCCGACTCCCAGCTGCTGGTGTCGTCCTCTGCCCTGACCGATGACTTCTACAAGGCGCTGTTCCGCCCCGACGCCAGCCAGTCCGAGCTGGTCTGGGTCGGCCGCTTTGCGGTCATCGGCATCGCCGTCATCGCCTACCTGCTGGCGATGAACCCGGACTCCACGGTACTGGGACTGGTGTCCTACGCCTGGGCCGGTTTCGGCGCCGCCTTCGGTCCTGCACTGATCATGTCGCTGTACTGGCGTCGCATGAACCAGTGGGGCGCGCTGGCCGGTATCGTGGTCGGTGGTATCACCGTGGTGGCCTGGGCCGAGATGTCCGGCGGCCTGTTCGATCTTTACGAGATCGTGCCCGGCGTGATCTTCGCCTACATCGCGATCGTGGTGGTGAGCTTGATGACTGCCGAGCCGAGCAAGGAGATCACCGAGCAGTTCGACACCCTGGAAGACGCCTGATCGTCAGTGATCGTCTGCCACGCAAGAAGGCCGCCCTCGGGCGGCCTTCTTCGTTACGGGACACATCCAGCACGCACCTGGCGCTCAACGCTCACTGACGGTCGAACCGCCCTGCCCACCTTAGCCGTGCACATCAGCCCCGTTCAAAACAGACCGGCGTAGCGACACAGCAGCAGCACGATAAAGCTGACCAGTGCCAGCGGATACCAGGGCATGGCCCCCGCCAGACGCCACCAGCCGGGTACCGCGGAGAAGTGCAGCGGCATGGACAACCCCCCGCCCAGCGCCCACACGCCCAGAACTACCATGGCCAGCCTCGCCGGCGTCGGGAGATCACGAATCAGCCAGGGTTCCAGCAGCAGCCACACCGCCAACACAGCGGTCAGTGCGAGCACCAGTGCCGCCCCGCCCCAGGGCAGCGTCGACATGCCGAGCAACCTCTCACGCCTTCGTCTGGCCACCATCCCGCACTCTCCTCCGGAGTCTTCTCCCACAGTGAAGACGATTTATCGCCGGACGGCGAGCGTTTATGCAGTGCACAAGCGCGCATCGACGTCTACGCCACAATGTGCAAAAAAATTGTACAGCATTTACATCACCTACCCGCCCAAGTCGAATTAGTTCCATAAATTCTGGCTAGTTACTGCTATCTGGCCAATTAAATATTTCTACAAGACATTTAGAAACACTGTTCGTAAACTGTGAAGCGTACAAGGTTACTTCCCTCGGGAAGGATGCCATCGGATCATCAAGGAGGTTCCGCATGAACATGACTCGACTGATGGGCACCGCAGCCCTGCTCGCTACCACCACCTTCGCCGCCCAGTCTGCCCTGGCCTATCAGGCAGGTGACATCTACGTGCGCGGTGGCTTCGAGAAGGCCGACCCCACCTCGGACAACGGCGATATCGCCAACCAGGATCTCGATGTCTCCGAGGAGAACGGCTTCGCCTACGGCGCCGGCTACCTGTTCCACGACAAGTTCGGTGTCGAGCTCAACGGCTCCGAGGCTATGGAGCACGATATCGCGGTCAACGGCGGTAATGTGGGCAGCGTCGACCGTACCCCGGTCAACCTGATGCTCAACTACTACCCGCTGGGCGGCGTGGAAAACGCTCGCGTCCACCCCTACGTTGGCGTGGGCATGAACTACACCCACTTCTCCGACGAGAGCTTCAACGCCGACCTCGATAGCTCCTACGGCGCCGCAGCCCAGGTGGGTCTCGACCTCAGCGTCACCGACAACCTGCTGGTCGGCACCTACGCCCGCTACGCCGATGTCGATTCCGATATCGAGGTCGACGGCCACGATGTTGGCGAGGCCGAGATCGATCCGATGACCATCGGTGCCGGCGTCACCTATCGTTTCTAAGCGCTTGCGCTGTATTGAGAAAACGCCTGCGCGATCTTGAAATAAGCGGTTGAACGGTCAGCTCGATCGCGCCGCATTCCAACCGCAGCATCGAAGGCGTCTGGCTTTGCCAGGCGCCTTTTCTGGTGCGTTGACGGTTCATTTTTGTCGACCAAAGGAGGTATTGAGGTAGATCAATAACCACGTTCTCGATGCGGCATACACTGCTTGGCAATCGGGCTCGCCGAATGGCTCGCCGACCGGCTCGCCCACTTTTGCCAGTACGCAAGGAGAACACCATGCGCCATCCCCTGATCACCACCGCCCTGGTCGCCGCCATCGCCGGCAGCGCCCTCGTCAGCAGCCAGGCCTTTGCCGCCTACGGCAAGGGCGACATCTACACCCGCATCGGGGTGGCGAAGGTCAAGCCCGACTCCGACAACGGCTCGCTGTTGGGTGGCGACATGGACACCGACGTCCATGACGACAATGGTTTCGCCTTCACCCTGGGCTATCGCTTCCACGACAAGTTCGGCGTCGAACTGCTGGCCGCCGAGCCCTTCGAGCACGACGTCGACCTGAACGTAGGTGGCACCGATATCGGTGCCAGCGTCGAGCACCTGCCGCCGACCCTGACCGTGCAGTACTACCCCTTCGGTGGCACCGAGGCGCGAGTGCAGCCCTACGTCGGCCTGGGGGTCAACTACACCCACTTCTCCGACGAGGACATCGATACCGGAGACGATCTCGATCTGGAAGAGTCCTGGGGCTGGGCCGGCCAGGCGGGCCTCGACCTGGTCATCGACGACCACTGGGCGGCCAACATGGCGGTGTGGTATCTGGATATCGACAGCGACGTCGACCTCGACGGCACTGATCTAGGCGAGATCGAGGTGGACCCCTACGTGATCATGGCCGGTATCAGCTACCGCTTCTGATCCGGGTCAGTTCAGCAAAGCCTGCGATACGGCACAATACCTTCCGCAAACGCGATCTAACATTGGGAGACTGAAATGAGGGTACTCATTGTTGCGATGGTATTGGTGCTGATCAGCGGTACCGCACTGGCTCATGGTGGAGGTTGCCGAAAGAGCTCACCCGCAGGGCAGTGCTGCCATATGGACCGGAGCGCTGGCACCGTACACTGCCACTGACCCGCCATGCGGTATTGCTCTTCATTGCAAAACGCCCGCCCCCACTTGGGAGGTGGGCGTTTTGCTGTTGACGTCAAAAAGTGTATTTGGCGACGCATCTGTAGCAGGCCGCGGTGCCAATAGGGGCAAGAAGCTAGCGGGGATGATGGCGTGACAGCCCCAGTCGCCCCAGAGTGGCATCATCGAGGTGCTCGACGGCCTCTACCGCCGCCAGCGCCTGATGATAGCCCTCGCTAAGGAAGTCCCGACCGGCCAGCAGGTGCTCAAGGTACTCGCGGGCGGGCCGCAGGTCATCCCCCTGGCGTTCGGCGCCGGCGATATAGACCCAGGCCTCGATCGGCCCTTGTTGGGTGAGCACCGGCAGACGATGACGGTCGTACTCGTGTGGGTAACCTTCGAAGGGATCCATCTGCCGGATCTGCTCGGGCTCGAGGAGTTCGAACAGCGCGCCCTCGACCCGATCGCCTGGCGCCGGCACCACATTGGCGTGGGCGATGCCCGGCACCCGGGAGGCCTTGTTGAAGCGCAGCGCGTACCCTTCCAGGCTGCCGGCCAGCACACGCCGGGTCTCACCGATGCGCGCGGCGACACGCTTAATGTTCATGTTGCTGCCATAGGCAAAGTACCAGGGCATCGCCTTCTCCTCGCTGGGGACTTCTTCCGTTACCGGCGATTCAGTTCTCGGTGATCAGCCGGTCGATATCCTCGATCACCTTCTGCAACAGCATCCGGTCCTGGGCGCGCGCGCCTTCCTGGATCAGGTAGGCGTCCACCGCCGGGGCCACATCGCAACTGGCGGGCAGGGGTGCACGCTGCTCCACCAGGGTATCGAGCCTGGCGATAAACACGAAGCGCAGCCACTGAGGCAGCGACATGGTATCGATGCAGAACGGCTGCCGACTGTTGAAGGCGGCGGCCTCCGGCTTGTCCATACGCCACATGTTGGCGGCCTTCATGGTCGCCTCGAGCTCGCGCAGGGCCGCGCCCAGGGCGTCGTGGACGGAAGGTTCGGTGGGCATGATGCCTCCGCTTTGAAAATGGGCTTGGTGCACGTCATTGTCGCGTGCCGGACCAGCGAGGGCCAGCCCGGCAGCAACACGCGCGCCCCAAGAAACCGCTGCAAATGCGGCACCTCGAAGGGCACGCCTCGACGTGCAGACTTTCTCGAACGAGGATCTCGCCGGATGGATGAGCGATTCGGCCTACAGGGGCTCGGCGGCGGGCAGTACCTTGCGCAGGAAGTCTCGGGTACGCGGGTCCTGCGGTGCATGGAACAGCTCCGAGGGAGGCCCCTGCTCGACGATGCGCCCGCCCTCCATGAACACCACCCGGTCGGCCACGTCACGGGCAAAGGCCATCTCGTGGGTGACCACCAGCATGGTCTGGCGTTCACGCGCCAACTGCTTCATCAACGCCAGCACCTCGTCGACCCACTCGGGATCCAGCGATGAGGTGGGTTCGTCGAACAAGATCACCTCGGCCTGGGCGGCCATGGCGCGGCCGATCCCCACCCGCTGCTGCTGCCCCCCGGACAGCGACGCCGGATAGGCGTCCGCCTTGTCCGACATGCCGATGCGCTCGAGGATCTCACGCGCTCGCTGGTGGGCCTTGGCCCTGGGCCAGCGGTTGACCACGATGAGGCCCTCGGCGATGTTCTCAAGCGCCGTCTTGTTGGCAAACAGCGCGTAGTTCTGGAACACGAAGGCCGTGTGACGACGGGCAGCCAGGATCTCGGACTTGCTGGCCTGGGTCAGGTTTAGATTCAGCGGGCCCAGCGTCAGGCGGCCACCGTCTGGCTGCTCGAGAAAGTTGAGACAGCGCAGCAACGTCGACTTGCCGGTCCCGGAGGGGCCGATCACCACGATGATCTCGCCCTGCTGGATCTCCAGGTCGATACCGTCGAGCACGGTGGTATCACCGAAGCGCTTGGTCAGTCGCTCTAGCTTGATCATCGACGATAGGCCTCGTTGAGTCGGGATTCCAGGCGCCGCTGCAGCCAGGCCAGTGCCTCGACGATGGCCCAGTAGATCAGCGCCACGGTGATGAAGGCCTCGAAGTACAGGAAGCTGCCGGCGGCCTCTTTCTGGGTCGCCCCCATCAACTCGGTGACGCCCAGAGTGAACGCCAGCGAGGTGGCCTTGATCATGTCGATGAAGTAGTTCATCAACGTCGGCACCGCGATGCGAGTGGCCTGGGGCAGTACGATCCGGCGCATCAACTGGCCGTTGGTCATGCCAATGGACAGCGCCGCCTCGGTCTGACTGCGATCCACGCCGACGATGGCGGCGCGGATCGACTCCGCCATATAGGCCGAGAAGTGCAGCGTCAGCCCCATGATGGTGGCGGTGATGCCATCGATGGTGGTCAGAAACGACAGCACCTGGGGCAGCCCGTAGTAGAACAGGAACAGCTGCACCAACAGCGGCGTACCGCGAAAGAACGAGATGAACCACAGCGTCAGGCCGTTGAGAACCGGGATCTTGAGTACCCGGATCACCGCCAGGCCACAGGCCAGCACCAGAGCCAGCGCCATCCCGGCCAGCGCCATCCCCAGGGTCAGGGGCAGGTAGCTGAGCAGGATGGGCACCAGCCCAACCATGTAGTCGAGGTCGAGAATGCTCATGGAGAGTCGATCACCGCTCAGGGCGTGGTGATATCGGCATCGAACCAGCGCTCGGAGATCTCGCTCAAGGTGCCATCTTCACGCAGGGTGTCAAGCGCCTGGTCGACCTCGTCGCGCAGTTCCTGGTCGTCCTGGCGGAACGGCAGCGCATTGCGAATCTCGGAGAACGGCTTGCCGGCCAGCGCCAGCGGCAGCGGCTTTTCCTTGATCACCTGGGTGGCGCTGACGCGATCCATGACGAAGGCATCGACACGACCCAGCGCGGTGTCCTGCTCGATGTTGCTCTCATAGGTGCGGATATCGATCTCGTCGGCGTAGGGCAGCTCGCGCAGCAACTGCTCGTAGTTGGAGCCCAGATTGACGGCCACGGTCTTGCCCGCCAGATCCTCGACCCCGGAGACCTCGTCATTGCCTTCCTTGGTCACCACCTGAGCACCGTCATACACATAGGGCGAGGTGAACAGGTACTTCTGCTCACGCTCCTCGGTGATGGTGATCTGGTTGGCGATGGTGTCGATGCGCCCGGACTCGAGCATGCCGAACAACCCTGAGAAGTTGGCGGTAACGAACTCCACCTCGGTGCCCATCTCTTCGGCCACCGCTTCCATCACGTCGACCTCGAAGCCCTTGAGGGTGTCCTGCTCGACGAAGGTAAAGGGAAAGTAACCACCGGACATGCCGACTTTCAGGGTGTCGGCGTGGGCACCGGCAGCGACACCGATGGCACCTGCGGCGGCAAGAGAAACAGCCAGATGACGAACCATGGACGGCTCCTTGAAAACGATTGGGGCGGCCAGTGCGGCATGGCCCGGGAGGGTGACAGGTGGAGGCATCCATCGCCACTTCAACCCTGGGCTGCTCGATGGCTCAGCATGATTTGGAATAAACGACCGCCATTATATTCCAAATCGATAGCAGACGCAGTGAAAAATCCCAGGGTGAACCATAGCCTCCTGCTATTGCGATCGCCCTTCCCGGGAGCAACCGCCGACCGCCGTCGGCTAACTGTCACCTCACCGACTTATCCCCACCATCATTCATTCACAGAAGCGCTGAATGTCCCTGTGGATAACCCTTTGACAGATGACGCCGAGCCGCTTCTGACGCTCTTTTGCGGAGCTTGATCAAAAATTCACCAGCGGTGCAGCAAAATACAGTGCGAGGGATGCACAAATTTCCGCCGTGGACGGCTGACACTCCTCGAGCGGCGCGATAGAGTGCACGCTGATCTTTCGGAGGGGCCATGCAAGCGATCCATCGTCTTCACGACTTTTTCACCCTGACCGGTGCCGAGGTGCGTCTCTATCATATGGGACGGCGTGTGCACCCCTGCGCGCTCGAGACCCTGGCAGACTTCGAGAGCGGCCAGGTCCCCTGGCCGGAACCCTGGCAGGGTCGTGCCCGCCTGGCGCTGGTGTTTCGCCTGGGTGACATGAGCGACCCGCTGATCTGGTTCCTGGCGCTGCCGGTGGACGAACAGGGCCTTCTGGATGCCGCCCAGCGGGACGCCTTCCTCGAGCGCCTGCTGTCCACCCTGGGCCGCAGCGCAGAAGCGCTGGAGCAGTCCGACGGCGGCGAGATCGACAACCTGATGAAGGACAACCCGCTGGCCTTCACCCCTTCCCTGACCTTTCAGGCGATGCTGCACGCCCGAGCCAGCGCCGATCTGGAGCGTCCCGCCAGCGAGCACCTTGAGCCGGTCGAAGCCTTCCTGTCGGGCCAGGGTGGCCACGACTGGCAGGCGCTGGGCCTGCAGGGGCTGGCCGACCATGTGGCGCGTCTCACCCCCGAGACTGAGGCCTCGCTGGTAGCCGCTATCCCGCAGCTGCACAGCGAAGTGCTGACATCGCTATGCTACTGTCTGGAACATGTAGCACTATCAGCAGAGCTTGCAGAGGCGCTGCGTCAGCGCGGCGAACAGGCGGCCAGCCAGGGCGACATCGAGACCTTCTGCGCCTGTGTGCGCGCCGTGGGCAACGCGCCCGACAGCCTGGCCGGTGACTGGTTCGACGCCTTGCTGGCCGATAGCGATGCCTGCGGCCCGGACACCCTCGCGGCAATCGCCGCACGGGGCTGGCAACACCTGGAGCACGCCGAGCGCCTGCCGCTGTTTCTGGAGCGGGTCGCCGAATGCGACGGGGCCGACTTCCTGGCCGTTGCGAGGGACCTGGCGCAGATCCCCCGGCTGCGTCTGCCGGTACTGATGACGCTGCGTCAGGCCCCGAAGGACTCCGCCACCGCTCGCCGACTGGCGGCGGTCAAGGGCACAGGCGGTCATTGATTCGCTTGCCCGTGTGACGTTCGTTGCCACTGACAGTTCGACAACGGACGTCGCCTGAATAACAAGCAGCATCCCGCGACAAGGAGAAGACATGAAGGACCTGCCCTTTCAGGCTCAGGCCGTCGTCGGTCGCCGCGAGATGGTGATCCTGCCGCAGATGCACCTGCATCTGTGTGCCAAGGTGGACACCGGCGCTCGCACCTCGGCGCTGCACGCCGAGGAGATCGAGTCCTTCGAGGAGGACGAGATCCTGTGGGTCAGCTTCGTCACCCGTGCCGGCGGCCCCGACAGTCCGTCACACCAGTACCGTATGCACCTGCATGATCGGCGCAAGGTCACCAGCTCCAACGGCCAGGCCGAGTGGCGCTACTTTATTCGCACCCAGATGCAGATGGGGGATCTGGAATTTCCCGTCGAGCTATCCCTGACCGACCGGCGCAACATGCGCCACCCCATGCTTCTCGGTCGCCGCGCACTGCGCCGCCTGCTGGTGGCGCCCGGCGCCACCTTTCTGCACGGCGAACCCTGACGGATCCACCGCCCCTGACCTGGAGACTCGCACATGCATATCGCGCTGCTGTCCCGCAACCGCAATCTCTACTCCACTCGTCGCCTGGTGGAAGCCGCCGAACAACGCGGCCATACGGCCCGGGTGGTCGATACGCTGCGCTGCTACATGAGCATCGCTTCTCACCATCCGTCGATTCACTACAAGGGTGAGGAACTCGAGCCCTTCGACGCCGTCATCCCGCGCATCGGCTCCTCGGTCACCTTCTACGGCTGCGCCGTGCTGCGTCAGTTCGAGATGATGAACGTCACCGTGCTCAACGACAGCGTCGGCATCACCCGCTCCCGCGACAAGCTGCGCTCACTGCAACTGCTGTCTCGCAAGGGCATCGGCCTGCCGGTGACCGGCTTCGCCCACTCCCCCGATGACATCCCGGACCTGATCACCATGGTCAAGGGCGCCCCGCTGGTGATCAAGCTGCTGGAAGGCACCCAGGGTATCGGCGTGGTGCTGGCCGAGACCAACCAGGCGGCGGAATCGGTGATCCAGGCGTTCATGGGCATGAAGGCCAACATCATGGTTCAGGAGTACATCAAGGAAGCCAAGGGCGCCGACATCCGCTGCTTCGTCATCGGCGACAAGGTGGTGGCAGCGATGAAGCGCCAGGCGGCCGAAGGCGAGTTCCGCTCCAACCTGCACCGCGGCGGCAGCGCCAGCGTCATCCGTATCACCCCGGAAGAACGCTCCACCGCCATCCGCGCGGCCAAGTCCATGGGGCTGCGCGTGGCCGGTGTCGACCTGCTGCGCTCCAACCATGGCCCCGTGGTGATGGAGGTGAACTCCTCGCCCGGCCTGCAGGGCATCGAGAGCGCCACCGGCAAGGACATCGCCGGCCTGGTCATCGAACACCTGGAAAAGAGCGCCACGGCGCGTCCACGGACCCGTACGCCGGCCAAACCCAAGGGCTGAAGCGGCAAGGGCTCAAGATAAAAGCCCCGTAAAGGATGACGCCGAGGGGCGACCGATAGTACGGTCGCCCGTCTTGTCATTGGCGCTCACTTACCGCTCACAAGCGCGAGGCGGCCCTTCGCCTACGACGATATCTCGCCGCAACCGGGCCAACTTTGTCAGCGCTTTTCGACCAAGGTCGAAGCGATCGACCACCCCACCGCAAGAATCATAAATATTTGCCACATTAGGGGTGGCAAAACTCCTGCTGGAGCCCCACAATTTGCGTCACCGGAGGAGGTGACGCGCATGTTTCTCGATAATCGCCAGGTGGCGATGGACAGCCTGCTGGAGGCCCTGGCCGACAGCGTCGACTATTTCCAGGACAATCTCGAGCGCCTGCGACCCTCGCTGCGCGACGCTCTGGAGCCCCACTTCGAGACGCGCCAGAAGACCATGCGCGAGCTCCAGGAGCTGGCGCGCGAACACCTCGACCTGCTGCCGCGTGATGCCGACGTCGAACGCGACGACTACATGTGGCTGTGGAGTCGTCTCAAGAGCTTTGTCGGCAACGACTCACAGGTGTTGATCAACGAGCTGCTCGAGCAGGAGCGGGTGCTGATGCAGTCTCTCTCCACCCTGTTTACCCATCCCTTGCCGGGCCCCATCGAGCCGGTGATCGAAGAGGTATGGAAGGGTTGCCGCGCGCTGATTCGCGAGCTCTACGACCTGCAGAAGTCGACCGCCCAGAAGCGTGGCGCAGGCCGTCGAACCGTCAAACGCTGACGCCGCCGACGCGAACGCCAATCCACGAAAACGCCTTGCCAGGCTCTGCCGGCAAGGCGTTTTTATTGGTGAAGCGGATGCCAGGGTAAAGCGGCTGCTCTCAGTTCTTGCCGGCGTCGGGCGTGCGCAGCAGCAATGGCGCCACACTGGCGTCGCCTCTGGTCAACACCTCGTCGATGACCTCGTGAAGACTCCGAGCCTCGATGCGAGGTGCCGGCGCCGCGATCTTCAAAGGCTCCAGGGGGCCAAGAAAGCGCGGCTCGCGCTGCCACAGGTAGAGATCGCCCAGGGTCGCCACCCGGGCCACCCACTCCCGCAGGATCAGCCAGCGAGAACCCTCCCTCTCGGGCGCCGGGCAGCCCTCGACCTCAAGCCCCAGGGCATCAGCGATGAACAGCGCCCGCGGCAGGTGCCAGTCCTGGGTAATCAATAGTGCGCGCTCCACCTCGAACACGTCGCGGGCCCTGGCCAGAGTATCGAAGGTGCTGAAACCGGCGTAGTCCAGCGTCATGTCGACCTCGCGCACGCCACGCGCCTTGAGGTCGCGCCACATGGTCACCGGCTCGTTGTAGTAGCGGGTGGCATTGTCACCGGACACCAGCAGGTGGCGCAGACGTCCCTCGTTCATCAATCGGGCGGCGGCGATCATGCGCCCTTCGAAGTGGGGATTGCGGGTACCGCTGCGGGTCCAGTGGGAGGTGCCGAAGACGATGCCGACCTGGTGGGGGCGGCATTCGACGAGGCGAGGAGCGATGCGATCGCGGGTGGTGGCCACCACCCAGGCGTTGGCCGCGACAAAGGCCAGGGCGAGCAACAGGACCAGGCTACCGAGACACAGCAGCAGGCGACGAAACATCGTGAACAGCGGCTCGCGCATGACGATTCCAATTGACAGCGGAGGTCAGGACCCGCTGCGCGGGCCAGAGAGGGCCGGGTCAGAACATGCCAAGTTCCAGCTTGGCCTCGTCGCTCATCATCTCACGACTCCAGGGGGGATCGAAGACGATCTCGGTATGCACCTTGGAAATCTGCGGTGCTCCCAGAATCTTGTTGCGCGCATCCGCCGCGATCACATCGCCCATGCCACAACCAGGGGCTGTCAGGGTCATGCGAATGGTGACGATGCGCTCACCACTGATCAGGCGCTCGATACGACAACCGTATACCAGTCCCAGATCGACGATATTGACCGGGATCTCGGGATCGAAACAAGTCCTGAGCTGATCCCAGACAAACGCCTCGATCGCCGCATCGTCGGCCTCGGGGTCCAGTGTCGGGCGTGGCATCGGCTCGAGGCCCACCGCGTCCAGGTTGGATCCCTCGATCAGGTACAGACGTCCCTCGTAGGCAACACTCAGGGTGCTGCCCTTGGCCTGCATCACCGAGACGATGCTGTCCTCGTCAAGCGTCACCGTCTTGCCGAAGGGAATGGAGATGACCTCCACATCCCGCTGCAACGGCAGTTGCTGGCCCTTGCTCAGTTGAGCAATCTGATCGTGTTCGCTCATGCAATTCCTTAGGCGGGTACGCCGAATGACTCCCTTGCCAACCAGGGCTCGAGGCGGCACGCGCCGCCCCGAGCCGCCCTGCTGCTTCAGCGCAGCATGCTGATCACCCGCTGGAGGCTCTCGACCAGCACGTCGACTTCCTCCGGGGTGTTGTAGGCCGCAAAGGAAGCGCGACAGGTGGCATCGACGCCGAACTGGGCCAGCAGCGGCTGGGCGCAGTGGTGGCCGGTACGAATCGCCACGCCGAGCTGGTCGATCAGCAGACCGATATCCTGGCTATGCACGCCGTCGACCACAAAGGACAAGACGCCTGCCTTGTCCGGCGCGGTGCCCAGCACGCGAAGGCCATCCACCGCCGCCACGCTTTCGGTGGCGTGCTCGAGCAGGCGATGCTCCCAGGCACTGATGTGCTCAAGGCCGATCGAATTGACCCATTCGATGGCACGGCCCAGGGCGATCACTTCGGCGATGGCCGGCGTGCCCGCCTCGAACTTGTGGGGAATGGCGGCAAAGGTGGTCGGCGTCTCGAAGGACACCGTGGCGATCATCTCGCCGCCACCCTGCCAGGGCGGCATGGCCTCGAGCAGCGCCTCGCGGCCGTAGAGCACGCCGGCGCCGGTGGGACCATAGACCTTGTGCCCCGAAAATGCGTAGAAGTCGGCACCGATGGCCTGAACATCGATCGGCTCATGGGGTGCCGCCTGGGCGCCATCCACCAGAATCAGCGCATCGTGCTGATGGGCGACCCGGGCCATCTCGGCCACCGGGTTGATGGTACCGAGGGCGTTGGAGACGTGATTGACCGCCACCAGCCGGGTGCGCTCGCCGATCAGGTCACGGTAGGCGTCCTGATCCAGCGCGCCACGCTCATCCACCGGGATCACCTTGATGGTGAAGCCGCGCTCGGCCGCCAGCAGCTGCCAGGGCACGATATTGGAGTGATGTTCGAGCTGGGAGATCAGCACCTCGTCACCGGGACCGAGGTTGGCGCGCCCCCAGCTCTGGGCCACCAGGTTGATCGCCTCGGTGGTGCCACGGGTGAACACGATCTCGCGGGTGCTCGCGGCGTTCAAAAAGGCACGCACGGTCTCCCGGGTGCCCTCGAAGGCCGCCGTGGCCTCGTCGGCCAGGGTGTGAAGGCCACGATGGATGTTGGCGTTCATCTGGCTGTAGTAGTGATCGAACACCTCGATCACCTGACGTGGCGTCTGGCTGGTGGCGGCGTTGTCCAGATAGACCAGGGGCTTGCCGTGGACCTCCCGATCGAGGATCGGGAAGTCCTTGCGCACCCTCGCCACATCGAGCAGCAGATCGCTGAAGTGGGTCATGCTCAGTCCTCGTTGAGGGCCACGGCGGCTTCCACCAGACCGGCCAGGTGGAAGCGCTCGGGCAGCTTGCCGGCCACGGTCAGCTCGACCCGCTCGGACACCGCGTCCAGATTCACCTGGTCCATCACCTCACCGGCGAAGGCCAGGGTCAGCAGTCCACGTGCAGTGGCCTCATCCAGCCCGCGGGTACGCAGGGCAAACACCGCTTCCTCGTCGAGCTGACCGGTGGTGGCGCCGTGGGAACACTTGACGTCGTCGGCGTAGATCTCGAGCTCGGGCTTGGTGTCGATCTGGGCACGATCGGAGAGCAGCAGGTTGGCGTTGCTCTGGTCGGCCTCGATCTTCTGGCTGTCGCGCTTGACGATCACCTTGCCGTTGAACACGCCGTGGGCGCGGTCATCGAGGATGCCCTTGTAGTTCTCGTGGGAGAAGGTGTGGGGCGCGTTGTGGTTGGCCAGGGTGTGGTTGTCCACGTGCTGGCGATTCTGGCCGTAGAACAGACCATTGAAGGTCACCTCGGCGCCCTGGCCATTGAGGTCGCTGACCAGGTCGTTGCGCACCAGTCCACCACCGAGGGTGATGTTGAAGGAGGTGAACTGAGCGTCGCGGCACTGCTCCACATGGATACTGGCCACATGCAGATCCTGCTCGGGCGACTCCACCAGCTTGTAGTGGGTCAGGTTGGCGCCACGATCGAGCATCACCTCTTCCACCAGGTTGGTGAAGTTGGCGGCGCCCTCTTCACCCACATGGTGTTCGATCACGGTGGCCTGGCTGCGCCCGCCCGCCTCGATCAGGATACGCGGGTGGCTCATCACCGGCGCCTCGTTGGCCCGGGACAGGAACTGCAGCACGATGGGCTTGTCGACCACGGTGCCGGGCGCCAGGCGCACCAGCGCGCCCTCCTCGAAGAAGGCGGTGTTAAGTGCCGAGAAGGCCGAGAATTCGACCCCGGTCAGGCGCCCCAGCGGGCCGCCGACGGCCTCGTGGTTCTCTTCCAGGGCCTGGGACAGCGGCTGCACCTGCACGCCACCCGGCAGCTCGGACAGGTCCGACAGGGCGCTGGAAAAGACGCCGTCGACGAAGGTCAGACGGTGGGCGTCCAGCGGCAGCGTCAGGGCAGCGGCGCTGGCCTGGGAAAACTCGGCAGAGCCTGTGAGCTGGAAGTCGGTGCGACTGATGGCGCGCACGTCGGTGTACTTCCACTCTTCGACGCGGCGATCGGGAAAGCCCATCGCCTCGAAGCGGGCCGCACCGGCCTGGCGCCGTGCGGCGATCCAGGTGGGTTCGCCGCGGCGCGCCTCGCTGCGCTCGTTCAGACGATCGAGAAAGCGTTGCACATCACTCATGCAGCGGGCTCCTCTACGACCCAGTCGTAGCCACGGGATTCGAGTTCATGGGCAAGCTCGGCGCCGCCGCTCTTGACGATCCGGCCGTTCACCAGCACGTGGACGTGGTCGGGCACGATGTAGTCGAGCAGGCGCTGGTAGTGAGTCACCAGCAGGATGCCGCGATCTTCACTGCGCAGCGAGTTGACCCCATCGGCCACCACCTTCATGGCGTCGATGTCGAGGCCGGAGTCGATCTCGTCGAGCATCGCGAGCTTGGGCTGCAGCACCAGCATCTGCAGGATCTCGTTACGCTTCTTCTCGCCGCCGGAGAAGCCTTCATTGACGGCACGCTGCAGGAAGCTGTTGTCCATCTTCATGAAGGACACCTTTTCCTTGATCAGCTTCATGAACTCGGGTGCCGGAATCTCGCCCTCGCCGCGCGCCTCGCGCTGGGCGTTGAGCGCCGCCTTGAGCAGGTAGATGTTCTTGACCCCCGGGATTTCCACCGGGTACTGAAAGCCCAGCAGCAGACCGGCCTGGGCGCGCTCTTCGATCTCCATCTCGAGGACATCCTTGCCCTCGAAGGTGATCGAGCCCGCGGTCACCTCGTAGCCGTCCTTGCCCGCGATGACGGCGGACAGGGTCGACTTGCCGGCGCCATTGGGACCCATGATGGCGTGCACTTCACCAGGCTGGATGGACAGGGTCAGACCCTTGAGGATTTCAGAGCCCTCGACGGTGACGTGGAGATCCTTGACTTCGAGCATGTAGACACCTTTGCGATGCCCGCCGCGCCGGGCGGCGGGAGAAAAACGAATAAGGGTGGAATGTAGCGCCGGGGATCAGCCCACCGCGCCTTCGAGCGTCACGTTGAGCAGCGCCTCTGCCTCGACCGCAAACTCCATCGGCAGCTCCTGGAAGACGTCCTTGCAGAAGCCGTTGACGATCATGTTGACCGCGTCTTCCTCGGAGATACCGCGGCTCTGGCAGTAGAACAGCTGGTCCTCGCCGATCTTGGAGGTGGTCGCCTCGTGCTCCACCGTGGCCGTCGAGTTGCCGATCTCCTGGTACGGGAAGGTGTGGGCACCGCAGGTATCGCCGATCAGCAGCGAATCACACTGGGTAAAGTTGCGCGCACCCTTGGCCCGCGGGCCGACCTTGACCAGACCACGATAGGACTGGTTGGAACGCCCGGCGGAGATACCCTTGGAGACGATGGTGGACTTGGAGCCCTCGCCCAGGTGGATCATCTTGGTGCCGGTATCGGCCTGCTGGCGACCGTTGGTCACCGCCACCGAGTAGAACTCGCCGATGGAGTCCTTGCCACGCAGGATGCAGGACGGGTACTTCCAGGTGATGGCAGAGCCGGTCTCGACCTGGGTCCAGCTGATGTGGGAACGGTCGCCACGGCAGTCGCCACGCTTGGTGACGAAGTTGTAGATGCCGCCCTTGCCGTCCTCGTCACCCGGATACCAGTTCTGCACCGTGGAGTACTTGATGCTGGCGTCTTCCAGCGCCACCAGTTCCACCACCGCGGCGTGCAGCTGGTTCTCGTCACGCATCGGTGCGGTGCAGCCTTCCAGGTAGGACACCTGGGCCTTCTTCTCGCACACGATCAGGGTGCGCTCGAACTGGCCGGTGTTGGCGGCGTTGATGCGGAAGTAGGTGGACAGCTCCATCGGGCAGGTCACGCCTTCCGGCACGAACACAAACGAGCCGTCGGTGAACACCGCCGAGTTGAGCGCGGCAAAGTAGTTGTCGCTGGTCGGCACCACGGTACCCAGGTACTGCTTGACCAGCTCCGGATAGTCGCGGATCGCCTCGGAGATGGAGCAGAAGATCACGCCGGCCTCGGCCAGCTTGTCCTTGAAGGTGGTGGTCACCGACACCGAGTCGAACACCGCGTCCACGGCGACGCCAGCCAGGGCCGCACGCTCATGCAGCGGGATGCCCAGCTTCTCGTAGGTTTCGAGCAGCTTGGGGTCCACCTCGTCGAGGCTCTGGGGCTTGTCTTCCTCACGCTTGGGCGCGCTGAAATACGAGATAGCCTGGTAGTCGATGGGCGGATAGTCCAGATGGGCCCAGGACGGCGCGGTCATCTTCAGCCACTGATGGTAGGCGTCAAGGCGCCAATCGAGCATCCACTGCGGCTCACCCTTCTTCTTGGAGATGAAGGCGATGGTGTCTTCATCCAGCCCCGGCGGGATCGTGTCGCTCTCGATGTCGGTCACGAATCCTTCTTTATATTCGCGACGGACGAGCTGTTCCATTTCCTGACTTGCCATGATGTGTCCCCTCCCGGACGGTTCGGTCGGCGGGCGTTACCCGCCCAGGGTAATGAAGTCGATGTCGATGAGGCGCTGGTCAGGCTTCCGCCGCCAGGCTGATGCTCTGGATCGGCAGGCGAATCGGCAGCTTCAGCGGCGCGCTGTCGGCCAGGTGCGCCAGGGTAATGCTGTCGAGCAGTTCGCGGATCGCCAGCGACACTCGCTGCCAGTTGTCGGCCACCCCGCAGGTGGAGGCCAGGTCGCATTCGCCATCGGCGTGGCTGCATTCGGTCACCGCCACCGGCCCTTCGATGGCCGCGATGATGTCGCTGGCGGTGATCTCCGAGGCAGGACGCGCCAGGTAGTAGCCACCCTGGGCGCCGCGCCGGGACACCAGCAGTCCCGCGCGCACCAGCATCTTCAGCGTCTTGCTCACCGTGGGGTGAGGCAACTGCACCGCTTCGGCGAGCTCTCCGGCGGCGTGCGGCTGCTGGGGGTGACGTGCGATCTGTGCCATCACCACCGCCGCATAGTCCGTCAACCGGGAAAGCTTCAGCATGCCCATCTCCTCGGGGAGTTCCCCTCGTCGGTGCAGGGCTCAGCCCCTGCTTCGATTGGGGACCATTTTAGTCCTGTATAACCTCCATGTGAAGAGCGGCACACATCTATCACGTCGATAGTCCTCACGTTCTCGGCACGATCGCCGCCGATAGACACATTAAAACCAATCATTCTCATTTACTTTAACTATGCGTCCGGGTTGACAGCCTCACCCCCAAGCATCAGATCCATCAATTCCCGTCATTGCAGATCGTCATTCATGATCAAACCAAATAGATACTTCATTCTGCTAAGCTTGTGCCGTATCAACGGCCAGTGAACGCAACGCCTCGCCTCTTGTAAGGCCGAGCCGATGACGTGTGTCCTGGCCCAGGGCCGTTCACAGGCCCGACTCACCCCGCCGCGAGGCCTCGACAGGAGCTATTGCCTTGGAACTGATTCAGTACGCCCTGGACAACGCCGACCTGCTGTTGTCCCGGACCCTCGAGCACATCTCGCTGGTGGGCGTTGCCGTCGGCATCGCCACCCTCACCGGGGTGCCCATCGGCATCGCCATCACCCGCAACGAGCGCGTCGCCCAGGCGGTGCTCTACGCAGCGTCGATCATCGTCACCGTGCCCTCCATCGCGCTGTTCGGGATCATGATTCCGGTGCTGTCGCTGATCGGTCAGGGCATCGGCTACCTGCCGGCGGTGATCGCGGTGCTGCTGTACTCCCAATTACCGATCATTCGTAACACCTACACCGCCATCAACAACGTCGACCCGGCCCTGCGCGAGGCTGCCCGTGGCATCGGCATGAGCCACCGCCAGCGCCTGCGGATGGTCGAGATCCCACTGGCGGTGCCAGTGATCATGGCCGGGGTGCGCACCGCCGTGGTGCTCAATATCGGTGTCATGGCGATCGCCGCCTATATCGGCGCCGGCGGTCTCGGCACCTTTATCAGCCGTGGTATCTCCCAGTCCGACCCGCGCCAGCTGATCGTCGGCGCGGTGGCGGTCAGCCTGCTGGCGATTATCGTCGACTACGGCCTGCTGGCGGTGCAGAAGCGCTTCACGCCCAAGGGCATGGAAGGCGCCGCCAACGCCGCCTGACCATTTGTGTTCCGGCAGTGTCGGGAAAATACCGCTGCGGCGGCTGGCGTCCTGCACGCCACACCGCCCGAGCGCAGCCGGAACGTCGACACGACAACAGGTGAGCCGCCGCCTCGACAGCGGCACCGTCGACGCCCATCGACGACCCGGAGCTCGCCGACGCCGACTTGCATACAAGGATTTGCTCATGATTCGTCTGGAAAACCTGACCAAGGTCTTCGATACGCCCAAGGGCGCGGTCGTCGCCGCCGACCACATCAACATGGAGGTCCCCAGCGGCGAGATCTGCATCCTGCTCGGCCCCTCCGGCTGCGGCAAGACCACCACCCTCAAGATGATCAACCGGATCGTGAAGCCCTCCTCCGGCAAGGTGTTCATCAATGGCGATGACACCACCGGCATGAACACCCAGGACCTGCGCCGCAACATCGGCTACGTCATCCAGCAGATCGGCCTGTTCCCCAACATGACCATCGAGGAGAACATCGCGGTGGTGCCCAAGCTGCTGGGCTGGGACAAGGCGCGCTACAAGGAGCGTGCCCGCGAGCTGATGCACATGATCGCGCTGGAACCCGACGCCTTTCTCAAGCGCTATCCGTCCGAGCTGTCCGGTGGTCAACAGCAGCGCATCGGTGTGGCCCGGGCACTGGCCGCCGATCCCCCCGTGATGCTGATGGACGAGCCCTTCGGCGCCATCGACCCGATCAACCGGGCGGTGATCCAGGATGAATTCCTGAAGATGCAGCAGGACCTGAAGAAGACCATCATGTTCGTCAGCCACGATATCGACGAGGCGATCAAGATGGGGGATCGGGTCGCGGTGTTCCGTGAGGGCAAGCTGGTGCAGTATTCGTCCCCCGACGACCTGCTGGCGGCGCCGAAGAATGCCTTCGTCGAATCCTTCCTGGGCGAGGACCGCGCGCTCAAGCGGCTGAATCTGGTCAAGGTCGCCGAAGTGGTCAGCGATGAGATCGGTACCGTCAAGCCGGAGGACACCCTGACCACGGCGCTCGCACGCATCGACGACTTCGGCTACCAGAATTCGATTCTGATGATCAACGACAAGCGCCAGCCGGTGGGCCTGATCAGCCGCTCCCTGGCCCGCACCACCAAGGGCTACTGCCGCGACCACTTCCAGAACGTGCCGGCCACGGTGAGTCTCGACGACGACCTGCGCAAGGTGGCCTCGCTGATGTTCGCCCAGGACATCACCTGGCTGCCCTGCGTCGACGAGGAGGGCCGCGTCTGCGGGCAGATCACCCAGCGCGCCATGACCCACCACCTGGGCGCCCGCTTCCGTACCAAGCAGCGCGAGACGTCCGCCGTGGCCGCCGAGCCCAAGGAGTGAGCCGATGCTGATTCGAAGCCTGAAAAGCGCCGGACTCGTCCTTGCCCTGATTGTCATCTTCCTGCTCGGGGTATGGGCCCAGGCCAGCGGCGCCATCGATGACTTCCTGTGGTACCTGCCCGATGTCCAGTATCTGGTGGTCCAGCACCTGTGGCTGACCTTCCTGTCGGGCAGCCTGGCGATCCTGGTCGCGATCCCGCTGGGGGTGTGGCTGTCGCGCCCGAGCATGGCCAAGGCCGCGGAATCGATGATGCAGGTGCTCAACGTCGGCACCACCATCCCCACCCTGGCGGTGCTGGCGCTGTCCATGAGCTTTCTCGGCATCGGCACCGTGCCGGCGGTGTTTGGCCTGTTCGTGGCCACCCTGCTGCCCATCGCGCGCAACACCTACGCCGGACTCAAGGGCGTCTCGCCGGCGCTCAAGGAGGCCGCTGCCGGGATCGGCATGTCACCGACCCAGCGCCTGCTCAAGGTGGAACTGCCCAATGCCCTCTACGTCATCTTCGCCGGTATCCGTACCGCCCTGACCATCAACGTCGGCACGGTGCCCCTGGCCTTTTTGATCGGCGCAGGCGGACTGGGTGAGCTGATCTTCACCGGCATCGATCTCTACGATCCGATCATGATGCTGTCCGGGGCCATCCCCACCGCCCTGCTGGCGATCCTGGTGGACGCCCTGGTGGCCGGCGTGGCCTTCATCGTGGTGCCGCGCGGCGTCAATCCGGCGCGGGCCTGAACACCTGGGCTTTCCAACAACGACACCCTGCAAGGAGATATTCGCATGAAGACCCTGATGACCACCCTGACCGGCCTGGCCCTGTTTACCGCTACGGCTACCGCCACGACGACCGCCAGTGCCGACGAGATCGTGATCGGTGGCAAGAACTTCACCGAGCAGCAACTGCTGGCCAGCATGACCACCCAGTATCTGGACGGCCTCGGCTACGACGTCGACACCCGCGCCGGCATGGGCTCGGCGGTGCTGCGCCAGGCTCAGGAAAACGGCCAGATCGACCTCTACTGGGAGTACACCGGCACCTCGCTGATCAACTACAACGACGTCACCGAATCGCTGTCCGCCGACGAGACCTACCAGCGCGTCAAGGAACTGGACGGCGAGAAGGGCCTGGTGTGGCTCGAGCCTTCCGCCGCCAACAACACCTACGCGCTTGCCATGCGCGCCGAGAGCGTGGAGGAAACGGGCATCAGTACGCTGTCCGACCTGGCGTCCGCGGTGAATGACGGTGAAGAGCTTGCCTTTGCCATGAACGCCGAGTTCTACGCCCGCGAAGACGGCTGGCGTCCGCTGCAGCGCGCCTACGACTTCCGCGTCGAGCGTGGCGCCGTCAAGCGCATGGACTCCGGCCTGGTCTATCAGGCGCTGCGCGACGGCCAGGTCGATATCGGCCTGGTGTTTGCCACCGACGGTCGTGTGCCCGCCTTCGACTTCCAGATCCTCGAAGACGACCAGGGCTTCTTCCCGGCCTACGCCCTGACCCCGGTGGTCCGCCAGGACACCCTGGACGCCAACCCGGAGCTCGCAGAGCAGATGAACGCGCTGTCGGCGCTGCTCGATGACGACACCATGGCGAGCCTCAACGCCCGAGTGGATGTCGAGCGCGAGACCATCGAGGACGTCGCCGAGTCCTTCCTCGAGGACAACGAACTGCTGTGACCCTTCAAGGCCCCCGTCCGGGGGCCTTTTTTCATGACAAGGAGATGGAATGTTCCCCTTCAAGCGACTGCTCCTCGGCGCCGCGATGACGACACTCGCCTGCACGACCCAGGCCGACGACGAGCTGACGGTAGGCGGCAAGAACTTTACCGAACAACTGATCCTCGCCTCGATGACCAGCCAATACCTCGAAGCCTGGGGCTACGAGGTCGAGGAACGCTCCGGCATGGGCACCAGTGTGCTTCGCAAGGCCCAGGAAAGCGGGCAGATCGACCTGTACTGGGAGTACACCGGTACCTCGCTGATCAGCTACAACGGGGTCGAAGAGAAACTCGATCCGCAGGAGACCTACGACAGGGTCAAGCAACTGGACGCGGAGAAGGGACTGGTCTGGCTCGAGCCGTCCGATGCCAACAACACCTACGCGCTCGCCATGCGCGAGGACCAGGCAGAGACGCTGGGCATCACTAGCCTGTCCGACCTGGCAGAGGTGATCAACAATGGCGAGGCCCTGGTGCTGGCGTCCAATGCCACCTTCTATTCGCGCGACGACGGCCTGCGTCCCATGCAGGAACGCTATGGTTTCGAATTCGGTCGCCGTAACGTCAAGCGCATGGATCAGGGCTTGACCCTGCCTTCGCTCAACCAGGGAGAGGTCGACGTCGCCATGACCACGGCCACCAATGGCCGCATCCCGGCACTCGACCTGACCGTGCTGGAAGATGACAGGCAGTTCTTCCCCAACTACGCCCTCGCCCCGGTGGTCAGGCAAGATACCCTGGAGGCGCACCCGGAGCTGGCCGCCCAGCTCAATATCCTGTCGGGCCTGCTGGACGACGCCACCATGGCAAGGCTCAACGCCCAGGTTGACGTCGAGCGCGAGACGGTGGAGGACGTGGCGGCGCAATTCCTCGAGGAACAACGGTTGCTGTGACCCTCGGCCCCCCCGGGTGCGGGGGCCTTTCACCGAGCTGTCGTATACCGGTGGCGAGCGGAACCTCCAGCAGCAGCGACCGGTCGCCCCCCCTCCTCCATTACTGCTCCCCTTGTTCGACAAAGGACCTCCCCATGAGCACTTCCCGGGACGTCATCCACTGGATCCTCACGTCTCCCCTCGACCGCCTCGATGACGCTCAGTGCCGCCACGCCAAGCGCTGCCTGGTCGACCTGATCGGCGTCGCCGCCGGCGCCACCGACACTGCCCTGGCCGAGCACGCACGCCGCTACGTCAGGGTGCAGCACGCGGGTGATCGCCCCTTGCTGTTCGCGTCGTCAACGGCGTCGGCTACCGGCGTCGCCCTGCACGGTGCCTGGCTGATCGATGCACTCGACGCCCACGACGGTCAGGTGCTGACCAAGGGCCACGCCGGCGTCGCCATCCTGCCGGGACTGCTGGCGCTGCCCGAGATCGAGCAGGTCAGCGGCAGGGATTTTCTCGGCCTGCTGGCGATGGGCTACGAGATCGCCACCCGGGCCGGCATCGCGCTGCACGCCTCGAGCCCCGACTACCACACCTCGGGGGCCTGGAACGCCCTCGGCGTGGCAGCGGTGACCGCGCGCCTCAAGGGCCTCGACCCGGCCCGGCTGGAACACGCCCTCGGCATCGCCGAATTCTATGGCCCGCGCAGCCAGATGATGCGCTGCATCGATCACCCCACCATGCTCAAGGATGGCTCCGGCTGGGGTGCCCAGGCCGGCGTCGCGGCCACGCTGCTGGCCGAGGACGGCTTCACCGGCGCCCCGGCGGTGACCCTGTGCGACGAGCAGCAATCCGCAGTTTGGGGCGATCTGGGACGGCGCGACTACCTGTCACAGCAGTACTTCAAGGCCTATCCGGTATGCCGCTGGGCCCAGCCGGCGGTGGAGGCGGTACTCGCCATACCCGCCGCCAAACGCCAGGTGGACAATATCGAACGCATCGAGATCACCACCTTCCACGAGGCCAGGCGCCTGCACACCGTCGCCCCGACCACGACCGAACAGGCCCAGTACAGCCTACCCTGGTCGGTCGCCTGCGCCCTCGATCGAGGCACCATCGACATCGCCGCCATCAGCCGGGATCTCGGCGACGACGATCTCGTGGCGCTGTCACGGCGGGTGACGATCACCGAATGCGATGACTGCAACGCACGCTTTCCGGCCGAGCGCTGGGCCAGCGCTACGCTGCACCTGCGCGATGGCCGCCGTATTCAAAGCCCTGCCATGGAAGCCCGTGGCAATCCTCACAATCCGCTGAGCGATGACGAGATCGCGGCCAAGTTTCAGGCCCTGGCAAGCCCGGTACTGGGTGCACGCGCCAAGGAGATCGAGGAGGTCGTCGGCACCCTGGAAACACGCCCCATCGGCGACCTGCTGAGGTTGCTGGGCCAACCTTGAACGCGCGAGCTTGAACGCGCGAGCCCAAGGCGTCGAACATGACGGGAGGTGACTAGGGTTAAAAGGGTGACAAGCGCCTGGTTTCGTCGGCGCTTGACCCAGGTCGTCTCGGCGTCTGTCTCAATGGCGTATAGAAGATGTTGCTGTCAGGCATTTTTTCGGCCCCGGGCGGTCCGGGGCCTCAAACGGAGCCCCTTCTATGGACACTCGCTTCTATCTCCTTATCGCCGCGGTCCTCGTCGGGCTTGCCGTCATCCACTGGATTGGCTTTCGCCTGCTCAAGCGCAAGCTGCAGCCGCCCCAGGAAAGCGGTACCCCCCGCGACGCAACGCCCGGGCGCAGCAGAGACAACAGCGACAGCAGTGAGGAACGTTGATCCGCCGGGCAAATTGCGGCACCTTGTGGCGCCCTGCCCCCACCCTCAGGAATTCCAGCAATGCAGCATCAGGCCAAGCAGCATCAGGACCAGCTACAGGTCGCCTGCGCCCAGATCAACGCGCGCCTTGGTGACGTCGAGGCCAATCTCGCCCATCACCTCGACGTGATTCATGACGCCCGCCGTCGTGGCGTGGAATTGCTGGTCTTTCCCGAGCTCTCATTGACCGGTTATGGCCTGGGCCCGCGGGTGCTGGAGGTGGCCATGCCATCGGAAGACCCGCGGCTGGTCCAGCTGGCCAAGGCGGCCGCCGGCATGCAGGTCATCGTCGGCTTCGTCGAGGAAGCGAGCCCCGGCGAGATCTACAACGCCCTGGCGATCCTCCAGGACGGTCGCATCGCGGCGGTGCATCGCAAGCTCAACCTGCCCACCTACGGCGGACTCGAGGAAGGCAAGTGGTTCAGCCATGGCGCCAGGCTGACCGAGGTGGCGGTGCGCCCCGGCTGGAGCACCACCTCGATGATCTGCGCCGACCTGTGGAATCCGGCGCTGGTGCATGCCGCCCTGCTGGCACGGCCGACGGTACTGTGTGCACCGATCAATTCGGCCTCCGGCATCGTCTCCGAGGACTTTTCCAACGAGGAAAACTGGGCACTCAACGTGCGCTTCTACGCCATGACCTATGGCACGCCGGTGTTGATGGCCAACCGCTATGGACCCGAAGGCGACAGCCATTTCTGGGGCGGATCGCGCATCCTCGGGCCACGCGGCGAGAGCCTGGCCGAGGCCGAGGATCGCGAGACCCTGATCTGCGCCGAACTGTCGCGTACCGCCATCGCCAGGGCACGCTTCGAACTGCCGACCCTGCGTGACGCCGACAGCCCCCTGATTCGCGAACTGATGAGCGGCTATCGCTGATACAGCGCTGGTTCGCATAGCGCTTTCGACACCGGTATCGACAGCGCTTTCGACAACGGTATCGAGACGCCCGGCGCCGAGAATTCTCAAGGTGAAAATGCTAGGATAACGCTTCCATCTTGCAGACAATTTTCGGCGCCACCTATGACAACATCGTCTCGATCCTGCGGCCTTTCCTCTCCTTCTTGCCTGCTCGTCATGGGCGTGTCCGGTTCGGGAAAATCGTATATCGGCAAACTGCTGGCCGAACGAACCGGCGCGTTGTTTATCGACGGTGATGACCATCACAGCCCCGAAAACATCGCCAAGATGTCCCGCGGAGAACCGCTCACCGACGAGGATCGGCAGAGCTGGCTTGCCACCCTGGCAGGGCTCTACCGGGAGCATCAGCAGCAGGGACAATCGCTTGTCATCGGCTGCTCGGCGCTCAAGCGTCAGTACCGTAACCTGCTGCGTGAAGGAGCACCCGCGCTTGAGATTCTTTATCTGCATGGCAGCCACGAGGTCCTGCTGGAGCGGCTGAACAGCCGTGGACAGCACTTCTTCGCCGGCGAGCATATGCTCAAGAGTCAGCTCGCCACCCTGGAAATGCCAGGTGATGACGAGGCCATCCGTTGCGATATCCAGATGACCCCCGATGCCATCATCGATAACTTCCTGGCACAGCTGGCGAGCCGTCGATAGTCCTGAATGCCAGCGCTGAACGACCTGTCGCAGTGAGACCCGACCTCGGAGTCGCCCTTTCCTGACAGGCTGCTGTCAGCTTTTTTATCGGTGATAGCGCGAAGGCAAAGTTTCTCGCCCACGCAGCAGTAATGAAGTCCGTAGAATTGTCACCAAGTCGTCATGTTGCAACTCTGGTCGACCACCAGCACCGACGGCGAACAGCGTTAACCGCATCCCGGCAAATCGCGGCAACAACCGGCCGTCGACAACGGAACGTCGACATCAGCGCGTCGCTGGTCAGTACGTAACTCGTCAGCACGTTATCGGACGGCACGTTACTGATGAGTCAGTACAGTTGGCCAGCGCGTCGATATCAGCAGACAGGAGGCTCCCATGACAGATCCAATGGTAGGCAAGACGTTTGAATTCAACTGTGACGGCACCACCTGGGGCGTCGTCTTCGAGAATGCCACCCGCATGCGCCATCGCCTGGGCGGCAATTCACCGTCCCAGAAAGCTCAGGACATCAGCTCCGCCTACCTGGCGACCCCGGTCGATGAGCACCGGATCTTCGTCTACGGACTCGAGGAGCAACAGCTGGCGCTGCGCTACGTGCTGGATTTCAACGACATGACCTTTGTCGGTCATGGTGCCTTTGACGGTCTGTCCTCCACCGCCAGTGGCGAGTTCCGCCCGTCCTGAATCCTGGCGGCCGCGCCTTGATATGGCCACGCCGTACCTGGTAATCGCCTGGTTCTTGGTACCTGAAACCTGGCACCTGGCACCTGGCACCTGGCACCTGGCACCTGAAAGCAGTCTAGATAGGCATCAAGCACCAGCGGACATCAAGGACCGTCCCGAAACTGCATCGGTCACCGGTCCTTGATGCCTGTGATGGCCCATTTGGGCCACCTCCCAGGCTTCGGCCTCGCCTCCCCACCGCTGGCGTGCAGATATCATCGCTGATGACATGACGCCGATGATCAAGACACTGGTGATCAGGCCTTGGTGACTAGGCTTGGGCAATTCAGCCCTGGTGACATGGCCCAGACAATCAGCCCGCGCGATGGCGTTCAGCCAAGGCAACCAGCCCGGCCAGGGTAGCCTTGTCGCTGTCGACTTCCTCGACGCGAATGCCTTGGCGCTCCAGCGCCTGGCGGTAGAGCGGATTGAGACTGGACGAGCCGACCAGTACCACCGCGCCCTGGTGGTCCAGCAGATGCTCGCGCTGGGCCAGCACCTCGGCGCCGATCAGCACCCCGGACAGAAAACTGCCCACCTGGTGGGCGCCAAGCCCTGCGTACAGGTGGCGGCTTCGGCCTTCGAACAGGGCGTGCATCAAGCCCGCCGGATGGTCCGCCGCCGCCAGGCCCTGGGCAAAGCCATCGGCGTCGTGGGCGTCACTGCCCCTGGCCGGCTCTCCCGGCAGGGTGTGAAACCGCACCGCATGATAGAGCTCGCCGGTCATCACCGTGGAGAAGTCGATCAGCCGCTCTCCTTCCAGACGGGCCCACTTGCTGTGGGTGCCCGGCAGACAGCAGACCCCGGCGGACAAGCCCAGCAGCGCCAGTGCGCCGAAAGCCTGGATCTCCTCGCCGCGCATCACGTCGACGTGATCCTCGCGCACCACCTTGAGGCCGGGCACGATCCAGGCGTTGTCCAGCCCCGGCGCCGCTACGACATTGTCGGCCAGGTCGGTGGCCGAACGCGGCACCTCGAGCTGCGGTGCCTCGCTCCAGCCGCGAGCGGAGCCGACCATGCCCGACAGGTAGACCGGCACTTCACCGCCCTTTCGCCAGGCCCCGACCTGGGCCTCGCAGTAATGCGGGAATTCTTCCGTGCTCAACGACTTGAGCCCGGCATCCGAGCGCACGCTATCGAGACACTCGCCGCTGTCGCGGTCCACCAGAAAGGCCCGAAAGTTGCTGGTTCCCCAGTCAATGGCGATCAGCCGCCGGCTCATGCGCCACCCCCTTGCTGGCCTGCCTGGTCAGCCGCCAGACGCTGCCATTCGGCCACCAGCTCGCGTGCGACCTCCCCCACCTCGGCGGCGCTGCGTCCGGGCTTGTAGAGGTTGCTGCCGAAACCGAAGCCGGCGATGCCGACGGCATGCCACTCGGCCATGTTGGAGCGATCGATACCGCCCACCGCCAGCACCGGCAGTCCCTTGGGCAGGATCGCACTGATGTCCTTGAAGTAGCCGGTGCCCAGGCGTGCCGCCGGGAACAGCTTGAGTGCCATCGCCCCTGCCCGCACCGCGGCCAAGGCTTCGGTCGGGGTCATGCAGCCGATCATCGGCGCAAGCCCACGCTCGGCGCCCAGCGCCACCAGCTCGGCCTCGGTGTTGGGGGTGATCATCAACGGTGCCCCGAGCTCGGCAAGCCGAGCGGTATCGTCTTCGTCGAGCACCGTGCCGGCACCGATCAAGACGTCGTCGGGACAACAGGCCACGGCGCGCTCGATGCTGCCCCAGGGCTCAGGCGAGTTGAGCGGAATCTCGATCAGCCGGAAACCGGCCTCGACCAGGGCGTGACAGACCGGCTCGATCTCGTCCTGCGTGATACCACGCAGGATCGCCACCAGCGGCGTCTCGGCCATGGCAGCGTCCAGCACGCGACGTTGAGCGTCGTTCATCGCAAAGTCCTCGAAGTCGAAAAGAAGGAAAACTCAGCCCCATGATAAAGCGAAGGGCGGCTGTTGCCGCCCTTCGCCGTCAGGGTTCAGACCTAGTTGACTAGCCACATGGCCATCTCGGGCCACACCAGAAGCGCCGCGAGTACGCATAGCTGCAGGGCGATAAAGGGCAGCACCGAGACGAAGATGTCCTTGAGGCTGATCTCCGGTGGCGCCACGCCCTTCAGGTAGAAGGCCGCGGGACCGAACGGCGGCGACAGGAAGGACACCTGCATGTTCACCGCGAACAGGATGCCGAACCAGATCGGGCTGTAGCCCAGCTGCACGATGATCGGCACGAAGATCGGCAGGGTCAGCATGGCCACCCCGATCCAGTCGAGGAACATGCCGAGCACGATCAGGATCGCCATCATTACCAGGATGATCACGATGGGCGAGACGTCCAGATCCATGATCATGCCGGAGATGAAGCGGTTGCCGCCCATCAGGTTGTAGACCCCGACCAGGGCGGCGGCGCCGATGCCGATCCAGATGATCATGCCGCAGGTCACCAGGGTCTGGGACAGGCTCTGGTGCATCATCGAGAACGAGAACTCGCCCCGGGCCAGCACCGCCAGCAGCACGCCGAACACGCCCATGGCCGCCGCCTCGGTGACCGAGGCCACGCCGCCGTAGATCGAGCCCAGCACCATGAAGGCGATCAGCGCCGGCACGATGATCGAGCGCAGCGCGGCGCCCTTGGAGGCGAAGCCGGCGTTGCGGTCCTCCTCGCTCATCGGCGGGCCCATGGCGGGGTTGCGCAGGCAGCGCACCAGCACATAACCGATGTAGGACAGCATCAGGATCACCGCCGGGGTAATCGCCGCGGTAAACAGGTCGGCGATGGAGACGCTGGCGATCAGGCCGTAGATGATCAGCACGATGGACGGCGGCATCATGGTACCGAGCGCCCCGCCGGCGCAGACCACGCCGATCGACAGGTGCTTGTCGTAGCCGAGGCGGAGCATCTGCGGCAGCGCCAGGATGCCGAGCAGCACGATCTCGCCGCCGATGATGCCGGACAGCGCGGCCAGGAAGAACGCCACCACCACGGTCTGCACGGCGACGCCCCCGGGCAGTCGCCCGGCGAACACCCGCATGGCGTTGAACAGATCCTTGGCGATGCCCGATCGGTCGAGCAGCGAGGCCATCAGCACGAACATCGGCACCGCCACCAGCGAGTACTCGGTGACGAAGCCGTAGACCCGGCTGGTCACCAGCGGCAGGGCGTTGGGGCCGAACCAGCCGAAGGTAAAGGCCAGCGCCACCAGGCCGGTGATAAAGGCCAGCGGCAGGCCGGTGACCAGCAGCGCGAAGATGGCGCCGACCAGCAGCAGGGTTCCGTCTGCGATGCTCATCAGTCAGCGCCTCCTTCGGGTGCGTCGGGGGCGGGCTTGCCCTTGATCGACTGGATCAGGTGAATCAGCGCCTGGACGCACATGATCGCCACCGCGGCGAGGATCATGCCCTTGACCAGGGCCGGGAACGGCGGGTTCCAGGAGGTGCCGGAGCGCTCCAGCTGCCACTCGCCGAGGGGGTTGTGGGAGGCGCCGTAGAACATCACCCAGGCGGCGTAGGTCATGCCCAGGCAGAAGCCGAAGGTGACCAGGTCATTGAAGCGGTCGAGCCACAGCCGGAACCTCGGGCCCACGGCGTCGTAGAGCACCTTGACCCGGATATGGCGGTTGGAGGCCAGCGCGGCGGGGCCGCCGAGACAGAAGCTGACCGCCACCAGCATGACCACGGTCTCGTGGACCCAGGAGGTGGGCGCGCCAAAGCCGTAGCGCATGATCACCTCATAGACGCTGATGGCCATGGCGATGAACACCAGCCAGGCGGCGAACTGGGCCACCCGGACCACGCCACGATCGAAACGGCTGCGCACCACATCGGGGGCACGCTCGGGCGTCTTGTCCGTTGACGGATCGGGTGATGGGTCGGGCCCAGGCCCTGCACGTGTCTCGTCACTCATGAGACATCCTCGACATTGATGTATCGCGACGCCCGTGATCTATCGCCCCGACGGGCGCGGACATCGCAAGATGAAAAGGAGGGGGCGGTGCCTCGGCACCGCCCCGGGTTCCACTGGCGCACGCCAGCGAGGCTTACAGCAGGTTGTGGTTCTCGAGGTAGGCCACCACGGACTCGTAGAATTCCTGGGTGATCTCGTTCTTCTCGGCCCAGTTCTCCCACTCCTGCTTGGCGATATTGCGGAACGCCACGCGCTCCTCCTGCGGCAGGTCGATGATCTCGATATCCGGGTTCTGGCGAGCCTCGCGCACGGCTTCCATGTCGCGAGTCTTGAGCTCGGCCACCATCTCGTAGGCCAGGGCGTCGACCGAGGTCTCGAGGATGCCCTTCAGGTCATCGGAGAGGCTGTCCCAGACGTCCTTGTTGAGTGACACCGCCACCATCGGCAGCGAGTGGAAGCCCGGGTACAGCGGGTACGGCGCGAACTCGTGCAGCCCCTGGGCCTGGTTGGTGGCGAACACGGTGTAGTCGGCAGCGTCGATGACGCCCTTCTCGAGGCCGGTATAGACCTCGGAGCCCGGCAGGTTGACCGGGGTCGCGCCGGCGGCCTCGAAGATGTTGTAGACCATGCCCTCAGGTGCACGCAGCTTGAGGCCCTGCATGTCGTCGATGGAGCGCACCGGCTTGGTCGACGGCAGCGACTCGAGGCCAGTGGCGGCGGCGCCGATCAGGTGGACGCCGTAAGGTTCGACCAGCTTGTTGTAGAGCTCTTCGCCACCGGCGTTGTTCATGTAGTCGAGGAAGTCGTAGGGATCGCTCCAGGCGCCTACCAGGTTGCCGATCATGCCGAAGGCCGGGTTCTGGCCGGTGAAGTAGCTCGGGTCGGTCAGGTGGCCCTGAAGAATGCCGGACTGCACGGCCTGCAGGGTCTGGTTGGCCTGGACCACGGCGTTGACCGGCAGGATCTCGATGGAGATGCGGCCGTTGGACATGGTCTCGACGTTGTCGGCCCAGGCCTTCTTCATCTCGAACTGCGGCTCACCCGCGGTCTCGGAGGTCTGGAAGGTCCACTCGTACTCGGCCGCCTGGGCAGAGGTCGCCGTTGCCGCGAGGATCGCCGCGCCCAACGTCGTGAGCGCGGAACCAGAGAACTTGAGCTTGGTGCTTGCCATCATGGGAATCTCATCCTTCTTGTTGGCGAGTTGCAGGGAATTCGGGAGCGTCGAAGGTGGTCTCGATCGTGGCGGGCGACCTTGTCACCCCTTCGAGACCCAGGTCCTGCCCGGTGCGCTCCAGTACCGCGAGAGCCGCTCGGGCGGCTTCCTGCGGCTGGCGAAGCCGGATCGCCTCCATCACCCGGCGGTGACGATCCATGCTGTCGTTGAGCCTGTCGGCGCTGTGGTTGGAGCGTTCCACCAGCAGCGCGATGGCGGGTTTGAGAACGTGGCTGATCTGGGCCCACACCAGATTGTGCGATGCGGTAAAGATCGCCTCGTGAAAGGCCACGTCATACTCGTCGTGGCTCTTGCCATCAAAGCGTAGATCATCGTTGGCCAGCGCTTCGATCATGCCTTCATAGGCCGTCTCGATGGCCAGCAGGTCGGCGGCGGTGGCGTGCTCGGCGGCGAGACGGGCGACAAAGGGCTCCACCGCCACGCGAAAGGCGAAGACTTCGCGCTGGATCACCGGATTGGGATGGGCAAAACGCGCCAGCCAGCCGCTCACCCTGGGGTCCAGCAGGTGCCAGCCCTCCAGTGGTTGAACCCGAGATCCCTGGCCCGAGATCCGCGTGATCATGCCCGCCGCCACCAGTACCTGCAGCGCACTGCGCACGGTGGAGCGGCTGACTTCGAAGCGCTCGCACAGATCCACTTCCCTGGGCAGGAAGTCCCCCGGCGCATACTCACCGGCGAAGATCGCCTCGGCCAGGGCATCGGCGATGTCCGGGCGCGCGCGACGCGTGGAAGTGGAACTTGCCGACATGGAGCCATCCATACAGGGAACGAGAGAAATCGGACATGTATCACCATGTGTCGGACGGCGCTACACGCTATGTCCGACATAGCTTGACGAAAACGTATTTCAAACGCCTTTAGACTTTAGTCATGATTGGGTAGCGCCCTGCCGCCACGCCCTGTCCATGGCGCTCCTCGGGGAACCTCGCTGATTCGGCACAGTCGTAGTGAATAGACCTCGGCCCCAGGAAGACAATCGCCCCCTTTACGAAACAGACCGACTGGTCTATTGTGGCGACCGTACACCTATCGATGATCACGGAGCGAGGCGTGAATCCGAGCGACCCTCGGCCACGCTTCGCACTCTCCGGAACGACAGCCAATCGACTTCCGGTTCATCACGCAAAGGAGGCATGATGCAGTCGAACTACTACACCATCAGCGAGTATCCCACCGGCACCCCCAGCCAGGACGTCTTCAAGCTCAAGCAGCAGGACCTGCCGGCGCTGGCTGACGGTGAAGTGCGCATCCGCAATCGCTGGCTGTCGGTGGACCCCTACATGCGTGGGCGCATGAGCGGTGTCACCACCTATATCGAACCCTTCGAGCTCGAGGCACCGCTGGAAGGAGCCGCCGTCGGCGAGGTCATCGAATCCGGTGACGATCGTTTCAAGGTGGGTGACAAGGTCAGCCACATGGGTGGCTGGCGAGACGTGGCCCAACTGCCCGCCGACGGCGTGACCGCCCTGCCCGATCTGGACGTACCGGAACAGGCCTACCTGGGCGTGCTGGGCATGCCGGGGATGACCGCCTGGACCGGCCTGAATGCCATCGCCGAGATGCAGCAGGGTGACAATGTGCTGGTCAGCGCCGCCAGCGGCGCGGTGGGCTCTCTGGCGGTACAGCTGGCGAAGGCCAAGGGTGGTGTTGTGGTCGGCCTGGCCGGCAGCCAGAAGAAGCGCGACTGGCTCGAGTCCCAGGGCGTGATCGCGGTGGACTACCGCGACAAGGACGCCGCCACCCTCAGCGAGGATCTGGCCAAGGCCTGCCCGGACGGTTTCGATGTCTACTACGAGAACGTCGGCGGTGTCTGCCTGGAAGCCGCGCTGAACAACCTCAGGGTCGGCGCCCGCATCGCCGTGTGCGGCATGATTTCCCGCTACAACGATGAAGGCCCGGCACCGGGACCGGCCAACCTGGCGATGATCCTGATTCGCCGAGCGCGCATGCAGGGCTTTATCGTGTTCGAGCACTGGGACAACTACCCGGCCTTTCTCAAGGACGTCGGTCCCAAGGTCGCGGCCGGCGAGATCGACTACCAGGAGACCGTGCGCGAGGGCCTCGAGGCCACGCCGGAAGCCTTCCTCGACCTGTTCAAGGGGGCCAACACCGGCAAGATGCTGGTGCGCCTGGGCTGATTGCAGATTGCCCTTGCTGGACGATTGACCCAGACACCGCCTACGGGCGGTGTCTCTGGTTCAGCACTGCTCGAATGACAGCCGCGCCATCAACGGCCACGGCTGGCAATCATCACGCCGGACACCACCATCAGCATGCCTAGCGCGGTGACGCCACCGATCGTCTCGTCCAGCGCCCACCAGGCCAGCGCCGTGGCCGCCACCGGGGTGAGCGAGCCCAGCGCCGAGGTCGCCTCGGCCCCCAGCCGTCGAATCGCCACGCCCATCAGCAGGCCAGACCCCAGCCCCACCAGGATGCCCTGCACCACCAACTGCACCAGCCACTCCTTCGTGGGCACCAGATGCAGGGACAGCCCCCCCGCCCCGCTCACCTCGAGCCCGACCACCGTCAGCGCGATGACCAGTCCACTGGGCACCGTGACCACCGCCGTGGCCTCGAGCGCCGACAGACCGCTCTGACGCACGCTTAGGGTAAACACCGCCCACATCACACTGGACAGCAGGAACATGCCCTGCCCCAGCAGCAGGCTCTGCGAGCCCTGGCCCCCGGACGCCAGCAGGCAGACGACGCCGAATCCGATGGCGACCAGTCCGGCGGCACGCCCCCGCGACAACGGCTGGGCGAAGACCCATACCGCCAGGGTGCTGACGAACAGCGGCGCCGCGCCGGGTATCAGGGTGCTGCCGTGGGCCACCGGGGCCAGCCCCATGCCCACCGCCCCCAGCAGGAAGAAGGGTATGCCGGCGCCTGCCATCATGCCGACCAGCCACACCGGGTTGACCGCCAGCAGACGCTGGCGCCGACGCAGCGCCAACGGCAGCAGCGCCAGACCAGGCACGGCGTAGCGAAACAGGGTCAGGTCGAGCGTTCCCAGTGGTGACAGCGCCCCTTGGCGCAGCGACAGGAAGTAGCACGACCAGATCAGCACCGCCCCCAGCGCAGCGGCGACCCCCAACAGGGCGCGCCGGGGAGAGGCGACAAGCGGTGCCACCTGGGTCAAGGAAGACGACATGACAGGACTCCGTGAGGTTCGACGGGCGCCTGAACCAGCACCCTGCTGACCCTCAGTCTGCCGCCAACGGTCGGGCAAATGCAGGCAAAGACTCCGACGCGCTGGACCCATATTGGCAGGACATGCCAATATTTTTCTTCGACCCGCAAGATTGAGCCAATCCGTTGAAAAAACTGGACCGTATCGATCGCCATCTGCTCGCCCTGCTCCAGCAGGATGCACGACTCACCAGCCACCAACTGGCCGAGCGGGTGGGGCTGTCGCCGTCACCCTGCGCCAGGCGCATACGCCGGCTGGAGCAACAGCGGCTGATCCAGCGCTACCGCGCCGAGCTGGACCGCGAACGCCTGGGGCTGGGGCTGACGGTGTTCGTCCACGTCAAGCTCAGCCGCCACCAGGACGCCCTGGTGGAAGCCTTCGAAGCCGCCGTGGCGGACATGCCCGAAGTCATCGAGTGCCACACCGTGTCCGGTGCCTTCGACTATCTGCTGCAGATCGTCAGCGCCGACCTGAAAGGCTACGAGCGCTGGGTGCGACAGCTGCAGACCCTGCCCATGGTCAATACCGTGGATTCGAGCTTTGCCATCCGTGCCGTCAAGCGCGCCGGCGCCCTGGATCTGCGCGACGCCCGTCCAACTGACGACGATTCGTAAGGCTCCACACGAGGATCCGCTGCACAGCCCCACCAGGCAGACGTCGCCTCACCCGGTGATCACGGCTGACGCAGCTTCGCCAGCATCGAGCCTAGCTGACGTCGGCGCTTCACTTCGGCGTCATCAATCGTCAAGCTAGGGTCGATCCCATTGCCGTCCGGGCCCACGTACCGCCACCCAGGAGAGTTGCATGCCGACCCCGCCCGCTCCCCCACGCCTGACCCTGGAGGTCTTCAGCGATCTGCGCTGCCCGTTCTGCTACCTGGAGTTGCCCGAACTGGAGGCGCTGGAAGACAGGTTCGGTCATGACATCCGCGTCGTCTGGCGCCCCTTCGAGCTGCGCCCCGAGCCGGAACCTGCCCTCGCCCCCCACTGCGACTACCTGAACGAGCTGTGGCGAGACGCGGTGCTGCCGATGGCTCAGGAGCGAGGTCTGAGCATGCGCCAGCCGAACATCCAGCCACGCTCGCGTCTGGCCCTGGAAGCACTGGCCTGCGCCGAGCGCCGCTATCGCGACTCCCCGTCAGCCAGCCAGGTCGCTGCGCTGCGAAAGGCCCTGTTCAGCGGCTTCTTCGAAGATAGCCTGGACCTGTCGGACCCCGGCGCCCTGGCCGAGATCGCCAATCAACTGGGGCTGGACGGCGCGGCACTCGAAGCGAGTCTTGCCGCCGGTGAAGACCGCGAGGCGGTACGCGCCTCCCGCGAGGAAGGTCAGGCGCTGGGGGTTCACGGTGTTCCGGCGCTGCGCTTTCTGGTCGACGGCGAACACGCCGGCATCCTGTCCGGCGCCCAACCCAGGCGCCAGCTCTTTCTGGCGGTGGAACGCCTGCAGGATGCCCTGCGCCAGCATGAGGGCAAAAGGACGTCATGAGTGACCGCACACGTCCGGTGGTGGTGATCGGTGGCACCGGCTTTGTCGGTGCTGCCGTGGTGCGCGAGCTCTACTTCGCGGGCCATGCGGTCCGCGTGGTGGCCCGCCACCCGAGACTTCCGGAAGAGGTGGAAGAGGGCGATCCGGTCGAGGCGATCCAGGCGGATATCGAGGATCCGGAGAGCCTCAAGGCGGCCCTTGAGGGGGCCAGCGCGGTGATCAATGCGGTCAGCCTCTACCGCGAGAGTGGCAAGCGCAGCTTCGAGCAGGTGCATGTCGAGGGCGCCGCCAGGCTGGCCCGGCTCGCCCGGGAGGCGGGCATCGATCGCTATGTGCTGCTGTCCGGCATCGGCGCCCGGCTCGATTCGCCCTCGCCCTACGTGCGCGCCCGGGCGAGAGGCGAACAGGCGGTGATGGGCGAGATACCTCGCGCGGTCATCGTTCGCCCCAGCGCCCTCTATGGCCAGCAGTCAGGCCTGGTGGCGACCCTGGCAAGGCTGGTGAAGATGCCGCTGGTGCCGCTGTTTGGCGCCGGAGAGATGCGCCTGCAACCGCTCCACGTGGGTGATCTGGCCAGCGCCCTGGCGCGCCTGGCCACCCGGACGAGCCTGCCCAGGGCGCTTTACGAACTGGGCGGGCCCGACCCGCTGCGCTACCGCGATCTGGTCACCCAGGTGGCGCGACACCTCGGCAGAGAGCCCAGGTTCATCAAGGTCCCCCTGCCCCTGTGGCACGCCCTGGCACTGGCCCTTTCGCCCTTGCCCTCGCCGCCGCTGACCCGCGATACCCTGTGGCTGATCAGCGAAGACAACCTGGTCGCCAACGGCGTCGGCAGCTTCGCCGACCTGGGCCTCAATCCGCGCAGCCTGCGCGACAGCCTGCCGCACTGTCTGCCAACGCAGGCGGGCTGAGCCCGACGGACGGGCCTCGATGGCCCCCGGCCCTATGCCGCCGGGGCTTGGCGTTAGATAACCGCTTCAGGCGTCGCCCATGTTCGCCATCAGGCTCGGCTGCACCACCTCGATCCAGTAGCCGTCCGGGTCCTTGACGAAGACCACGTCCTTCAGCTTGCCCTGCTCGGGGCGCTTGATGAACTCGACGTCGTTTTCATCGAACCAGGCCACCGCCGCGTGCAGATCCGGCACCGCAAAGCAGATATGACCAAAGCCCTGGGGCTCGGCGTTGCCGTCGTGGTAGATCCGCCCTTCCTGCTCCTCGCTGCCCCAGTTGTGGGTAAACTCGAGCAGTCCGCGCTGCTGAAAGGTCCAGGTGGAGCGGGCGGCGGCGTCCTCGGGAACCTGATCATCCGCCTCGAGGTTGGCGAGAAAGTACAGCGAGAACTGCATTTCCTCGAAGTCCAGGCGCCTCAGAACGCTCATGCCGAAGACCCGTGAATAGAACGCCAGGGACACCTCGGGATCCTTGACCCTCAGCATGCTGTGATTGAGGCGAAAACCGCGCGTGGCCTCGGGGGCCGGCTCCACGCCGGGGTGCTGTTCGCCTTGGAAATTGTCGTGCATCTCGGTCTCCTTGGATGAGGGGTCGATTGTCGTTCAGGTGGCGTCAGATCGCCTGCTCGGCCATCTGCTGCGCGATATATTCTGCCTGACGCAGGGCCAGCGAGACGATGGTCAGGGTCGGGTTTTCCGACGCCGAGGTGGTGAACTGACTGCCATCGGAGATGAACAGGTTCGCCACCTCGTGGGTCTGGCCGTAGCCGTTGCAGACGCCGTCCTCGGGGCGCTCGCTCATGCGGCAGGTACCCAGGTTGTGGGTCGAGGGATAGGGCGGCACCTCGTAGACATCCCGCGCCCCCACCGATTCGTACAGCGCCTTGCCCTGCTGATACCCGTGCTGCCTCATGGCCACGTCGTTGGGGTGATCGTCGTAGTGCACGTTGGCCACCGGCAGGCCGAAACGATCGGTCACCTCCGGGTTCAGGGTGATGCGGTTGCTGGCCTGGGGCAGATCCTCCCCCACCAGCCACATCCCGGCCATATGATCATACTGGTCCATCGCGCCGGCGAAACGCTCGCCCCAGGCGCCGGGATCGAGGAAGGCAGCCATGAACGGCAGCCCCAGCGACAGCGTCTCCATCTCGTAGCCACCGACAAAGCCCCGCGACGGATCATGGCGCGCCTCATCGGAGATGATGCCGGCCATGGTGGTGCCGCGATACATGTGCACCGGCTCGTCGAAGGTGGCGTAGACCGAACCCGTCATGTGGCGCATGTAGTAGCGCCCGACCTTGTCTGCCCCATTGGCAAGCCCCTTGGGGAAACGACTGCTCGTGGAATTCAACAACAGCCGCGGCGTCTCGATGGAGTTGCCGGCCACCGCCACCACCCGGGCCTTCTGTCGCTGTTCGCGGCCCTCGCTATCAAAGTAGACCACCGCCTTGGCACGACCCTCGTCGTCATGCTCGATACGCGCCACATGCGACTCGGGCCGCAACTCCAGGTGTCCGGTGGCGATGCCTCTGGGCAGCTCGGTATAGAGCGTCGACCACTTGGCCTGGGTCTTGCAGCCCTGGAAGCAGAAGCCGCGCTGCTGGCAAGGCGCTCGGCCATCGCGGATCTCGCTGTTGATGGCCATATGGCCGGTGTTGCAGGAATAGCCGAGCTTCTGCGCCCCGGCGTACATCACCTTGAAATTGTTGTTGCCCGGCAGCCCCTTGTTGTCGTGGGTGCGGGTCACCCCCATGCGCGCCTCGGCACGATCGTACCAGGGTGCCAGTTCCTCGTAGGACAAGGGCCAGTCGAGCAGGTCAGCGCCGTCCACCGCGCCATAGTGGCTCAGCGCCTCGAACTCGTGGGGCTGGATGCGCAGACTGGCACCGGCCCAGTGCACCGTGGTGCCGCCCACCGACTTGACGATCCAGGCCGGCAGGTTGGGAAAGTCCCGTGCCAGCCGCCAGCTTCCCGAGGTGGTCCTCGGGTCCAGCCAGGAAAGCTGGTTGAAGGCACCCCACTCGTCGGCCAGAAAGTCCGAGGTGGTGTGCAGCTTGCCTGCTTCCAGTACCACCACGTCGATGCCCTGCTGGGCCAGTTCGTTCGCCAGGGTGCCTCCACCGGCCCCCGAGCCGATCACTACCACCACACTGTCATCGTCCAGCGCAAAGGTCTTCTGACTGTCGGTCATGGCCATGACGACGTCTCCTCATCGGTCCGTATTGTTCGTTGTTGTCTGTTGTTGTCTGTTGTTGTCTGTAGCGGGCTGTTGTTGTCTGTGGCTGTCGCCAGCGGTCATCGACGCTCGCCTCACCCGGCGCCGCGACAGCGTCAGCCCGGGACTTCATGGGGCAGGTAGCCGCCCTCAGGCCGGGGCGGATCCGGCAGCCAGTCCAGATCATTGAAGCCCTTGGTCAGGTAGCCAGGGTTGCCCGCCTCACCCTCGTAGCCGAAGTGGGCGTAGGCCAGATCGTTGTCATAGAGCGAGACCACTGCGTCACCGCGTACCAGTTCGAAGAATGGCGAGCCGGCCCGAGCTTCCAGCAAGGCGAAACGCTCGCTAGGCGTCAGCGATAGCCAGTCGCCCCCCGCCTCACGATCGAGCGCATCGATACCTTCAGCCACCAGAGCCGCGACCTGGGGGTCGGCGGCCTTGGTGTCCAGACTCTTGACCACCAGGGCGTAGACCGCGTCTTCAAGGTCTGGGTGAGGGAAGATGTGACGTGTCATCGCCAGCAGCACCTGGCCCTGGCGACTGGTCAGGGTTTCAAGGGACATTGCCCAGCTACGACTGGGCGCCAGCAGGGCGATGGGACCGGAGGCCATCGCCAGTGTGCCCATCAGCACACCACCGCTGGCCTTGAGAAAGACACGACGAGAAAAAGCGCTACCCTTCATAGCAGGACTCCTTGCCCCAGGCCGTAGAATTCAGATTCGACAAGCGCCACATGCGACACTGCGTCTCTCCAAAGCCTATGTCGCCTCCGCCTACGGCGGGTAACACTGGGGTACTACGTCGACCATGGTCTAATGCTCCTTGACGCAAGAGCCAGGCAGGGTCAGAAGACGGCATCATCGATAACGACCGGACGCCAGCGAGAGGACCACGCCATGTGCCATATGTACGCCTCCACCGACCCTGCCAAGTACGAGTGCACCACCCGTTCCATCCGCCTGCAGGGCTCGGTGACCAGCGTCAGACTGGAAAACGAGTTCTGGGATATCCTTAACGAGATCGCCGCCGGCCAGAATCTGACCACGGTTCAGTTCATCAGCGAGCTGCATCAGGAGGTGATCGAGATCCGTGGTGAGGTGCCCAATCTGGCATCGCTGTTGCGGGTGGCCTGCGCCGTCCACCAGCAGAATGCCATTCAGGAGAATGTCATCCAGGGGAATGCCGCCCAACAGAATGTCGCCCAACAGAATGTCGCCCAACCCGCTGTCGAACGCCTGTCTCGGGCATCGCTGGGCATAAACTGAAACGGCGCCGGGTAAAGGGGCTCACCGACACCTCGTTCGGCCTCACATGTCTGGCCTGAGGCGCCATTGAGAACAGCACCCTTCTTGATGCGACTAAAGTCTATATCTTTTTTCTCGAAAACTACGCCTTATCTCAATCTTTTCTCTACGCTCCTTGTCATACGCGGCAATTCGTGAAGAATGGCCTCCGCATTCCTACCCAATGGACAATTTGACATGGATTCCATCGCCACCTGGTTCAACGATGCCGTCTCCGTCGGCAACGGCCTGATCTGGGGTAAACTGCTCGTTTACCTGTTGATCGGCGCCGGTCTCTACTTCACCGTCATGACCCGCGGCATCCAGTTCCGCTTCTTCGGCCATATGTTCGCCCTGCTCAAGGGATCCCGTGATGGCGGCGAGGGCATTTCCTCCTTCCAGGCCCTGTCCACCAGCCTGGCCGCCCGCGTGGGTACCGGCAATCTGGCGGGTGTCGCCGTGGCCATCTATCTGGGCGGCCCCGGCGCCATCTTCTGGATGTGGATGACCGCGCTGGTCGGCATGGCCACCAGCTTCGTCGAGTCCACCCTGGCCCAGGCCTACAAGGTCGACCACGGCGACAAGACCTTCCGCGGCGGCCCGGCCCGCTACATCGAGCGCGGGCTCGGTCAGCGCTGGATGGCCATCGCCTTCTCGATCTGTCTGATCATCGCCTTCGGCCTCGCCTTCAACAGCGTCCAGGCAAACTCCATCGCCCAGGCCATGGAGCAGGCATTCAACATCCCGACCTGGATCGTCGGCATCGCCCTGCTGGCGGGGGTTACCCCGATCATCTTCGGCGGCCTACGCTCCATCGCCAAGGTGGCGGAACTGATCGTGCCGCTGATGGCACTGCTCTACCTGATCCTCGCTCTGGTGGTGGTGGCGCTGAATATCGATGAGCTGCCGAGCGCCATCGCGTTGATCTTCAACAGTGCCTTTGGCCTCGAAGAAGCCGCCGGCGGTGCAGTGGGCTACGCCGTGGCCCAGGCCATGATGCAGGGCATCAAGCGCGGCCTGTTCTCCAACGAGGCCGGCATGGGTTCCGCCCCCAACGTGGCCGCCACCGCCAGCACCCGACCGAACCATCCGGCGGCCCAGGGCTTCATCCAGATGCTCGGCGTGTTCTTCGACACCCTGGTGATCTGTACCGCCACCGCCGCGGTGATCATCCTGTCGGAGCCGGCGCTGCAGAGCGGCGACGCACCCAACGGCATCCAGCTGACCCAGGTCGCGCTGTCCGAGCACGTGGGTGACTGGGGCGGCATGTTCGTGGCCATCGCCATCCTGCTGTTCGCCTTCACCTCGCTGATCGCCAACTACTCCTACGGTGAATCCAACATCGAGTACCTGGCGGGCTCGCGTCGCTCTGCGGGCGCGGTGTTCATCTATCGCCTGGCGGTGCTGGCGATGATCATGATCGGCTCGATCGCCCAGCTCGGCACCATCTGGAACTTCGCCGACCTGTCCATGGGCATGATGGCACTGATCAACCTGACCGCCATCCTGCTGCTCTCGCCGCTGGCCTTCGCCCTGTTCCGCGACTACGAGCGTCAGCTCAAGGCCGGCCAGGAGCCGACCTTCAACCCGGACGAGTTCCCCAAGCTCAAGGGCAAGGTGGACCCGAGCGCCTGGCCGAGCCTGAGCAACAAGGCCTCGCAGGCCTCATCCTCTGAAGCGCCCAAGGGCAGCGGAAAGGACGCCTGATCAGGCACTGGACCAGCAAGATCGCAGGGGCCGCTTGAGCCCCAGCACCAACAACGCCACGGCCCATGCCGTGGCGTTGTCGTTTCCGACGGCCGGACACGGGCCGTCTCGTCAGGCCCGGCACCGTTGCGCCCCGATCGTCACTACGCCCTGGGCAGCGGCGCGTCGTCCTCGTCCAGGGCACCGTCGAGAAAGTCGAGCAGTGCCCGTACCGACGGCAACTGCCCGCGGCGGCTGGGGTAGACCGCGTGGATCAGTCCGGCCCGAGGCTCCCAGCCCGGCAACACGTCCACCAGACGCCCGGCGCACAGATCGGCGCCCGCGGCCACCAACGGCAAGCGTGCCACCCCCTGGCCATCGAGCACCGCCCGGTGCAAGAGCCCCACGTCGTCGGTCACCAGCCGAGGCCGATGCTCGATGATTCGCTCCTCGCCGCCGGGACCGTCCAGGCGCCAGCGATGGCGCCGGTCCGGTTCCTCGAAGTCGAGACTGGGCCAATCGCTCAAGGCTTGCGGCGCTTCCGGCATCCCCAGGCGCGCCACCAGATCCGGTGATGCCAGCAGCCGCTGGGGGCTGCGCGACAGCCTGCGCATCACCAGTTCGCTGTCTTCCAGCGGCGGATAGCGTACCCGGATCGCCAGATCGAAGCCTTCTCGCACCACATCGACTCGGCGACTGGTCGCCACCACGTCCAGGTCGATGCGGGGACAGCGACGCAGGAACTCGGAAAACAGCGGCGTGAACAAGGTGGCGAGAAGGCTCGGCGGACAGCTCAGGCGAATGCGCCCGCGCGGTTCGGCCTGGTGGCGCTCGACCACCTCCACCGCCGCCTCGGCCTGCCACAGCATGGCCTGGCAATGCTGATAGAAGGCCTGGCCCAGTTCCGTGACCACAAACTGACGGGTGGAACGCTGAATCAGGCGGGTATCGAGGCGTGCCTCCAGCGCCGCGATACGTCGGCTGAGCCGTGACTTGGGCAGCCCCAGGGCGCGGCCCGCCGGAGCAAAACCGCCGTGGTCCACCACCTTGACGAAATAGAAGAAGTCGTTGAGATCCTGCACGGCTCGGGTCCTGTCGAGGGTGATTGAGCGCACCATCGTTTCATGTATGCAACGATGCGTCCGAATTTTGCCTACTACCGCCTACATCGTCTCGATTCTATGCTGTCACCATGACGGATCGCCAACGATCCTTCCATGACAGGAGGTGTCCCATGAAGACCATCAACGCCGTACACGCTGCCCCTCGCGGTCACTGGGTGGGCGACGGCTTCCCGGTGCGCTCGCTGTTCAGCTACGACCGCCTTGGCGCCGAGCGCATCAGCCCCTTTCTGCTGCTGGACCACGCCGGGCCTCACCACTTCGCGCCCAGCGAGCAAAAGCGTGGCGTCGGCGTGCACCCCCATCGGGGCTTCGAGACGGTGACCTTCGTGCATCGTGGCGAGGTCAGCCACCGCGATTCCTCCGGCGGGGGCGGCACCATCGGCCCGGGCGACGTTCAGTGGATGACCGCCGGCGACGGCATCCTCCACGAGGAGTTTCACTCCGAGGACTTCACTCGCCAGGGCGGCGACCTGGAGATGGTCCAGCTGTGGGTCAATCTGCCGGCGCGCCACAAGACGACCCCGGCGGCCTACCAGAACCTGACCCGTGACGAGATCCCGGTGGTGACACTACCGGGCGAGGCGGGCCAGCTCAGGGTGGTGGCCGGCGAGTACCTGGATGCACGCGGCCCGGCGCGGACCTTTACCCCGATCAACGCCTGGGAACTGGCATTGAACGAGGACGCTGAAACGACCTTGTCGCTACCCAACGGGCACACTAGCCTTCTGGTAGTGCTCGACGGCACCCTGCTGGTACAGGATCAGGAGGTCGTGCGCGGTGGCAGCGTGGTAGAGCTGTCCCGCGATGGCGAGACACTGGCCCTGGCCGCCAACACCGCCGCCCGGCTGCTGGTGCTGACCGGTGAACCGATCGACGAGCCGGTGGTGGGTCATGGCCCCTTCGTGATGAACAGCGAGGCCGAGATCCACGCCTCCATCGACGCCTTTCGACGTGGCCGGTTTGGCCGCCTCAGTACCTGAGCCCACGGCGCCCAGGCACCTGCTCCTATCGCCCTGCGACGCCTTGCGAAACACCCCGACGGCAGCCGCCGCCGGGGGCTGTACCTCCAGGCTGGATGCCGGAGACCTCTTCCAGGGAAGGCTTCCCCTGACTCCAGGAAATCGCCATGACTCGCCCCTATGTTCGTCTCGACAAGAATGACGTCACCGTGCTGCTGGTCGACCACCAGGCCGGCCTCTTGTCGGTAGCACGAGACTTCGACGCCGACGCCTTCAAGAACAACGTGTTGGCCCTGGCCGATATCGCCAGGTTCTTCGAGCTGCCGACCATCCTGACCACCAGCTTCGAGGACGGACCCAACGGTCCCATGGTCCCCGAACTCAAGGAGATGTTCCCCACCGCGCCCTACATCGCCCGCCCCGGCCAGATCAACGCCTGGGACAACGAGGAGTTCGTCGCCGCCATCGAGAAGACCGGGCGCAAGCAGCTACTGATCGCCGGGGTGGTCGCCGAGGTGTGCGTGGCCTTCCCCGCGCTGTCGGCCATCGAGGCCGGCTACGACGTCTTCGTCGTCACCGACGCCTCCGGCACCTTCAACCCGGTGACCCGCGAGGCCGCCTGGGACCGCATGAGCCAGGCCGGCGCCCAGTTGATGACCTGGTTCGGGGTGGGCTGCGAGCTGCACCGCGACTGGCGCAACGACATCGAAGGCTTCGGCGGCCTGCTGGCGTCCCACCTGCCGGCCTACGCCAACCTGATGCAGAGCTATTCGCAACAGACCCAAGGGTGAGCTTCAGGCCTGGGCGTACCGCGCCCAGGTCTTGCCCTTTCTGTCGATCCCAGCCAGGTACAGCCAAACCAGGTCTAGCCATGACCGCCCAGGAGGCCACCATGAGCCTGCACGAAACGCCCCATCGCCCATCATCTTCTTTGGACTGCCCGGTGGTCGATGGACGCCGTTGTATCCAGCGCATCGGTTCCCGGGAGGCCGACGTCGGCGGCCTGCCGATCCACCGCGTACTGCCCACCCGCGAGCGCCGCCTGATCGGCGCCTGGTGCTTTCTCGACCACGCCGGCCCCAGCATCCTGCGCGAGGGCCAGGCCATGCGGGTCGGCCCCCATCCCCACACCAGCCTGCAGACCTTTACCTGGATGCTCTCCGGCGAGGTCCACCACCGGGATAGCCTGGGCAGCGACCAGGTGATTCGCCCGGGTGAGGTCAACCTGATGACCGCCGGCCACGGCATCAGCCATACCGAAGAGAGCCTGGCGGAAACCGACAGCCTGCACGCCGCCCAGCTATGGATCGCCCTGCCCCAGGACAAGGCCGACACCGAGCCACGCTTTGATCACTACGCCGAGCTGCCGCGCTGGCGCCGCGACGGCGCCGACTTCACCCTGCTGATCGGTGAAGCCGAAGGCCATCACGCCCCCACCCTGAGCTTTTCGCCGCTGGTGGGACTCGACGTTCAGGCCAGTGACACCACGAAGCTGGCGGTGCCCCTGCGTCCCGACTTCGAATACGGCGTGCTGGTGCTGGAAGGCGGCCTCGAGCTGGATGACGAGGCCTTCGCGGTGGACGAGCTGGGGTATCTGGGACGTGGGCGAGACAGCCTCGAGATGTCGCTGTCGGCGGGCAGCCGGATCCTGTTGATCGGCGGCGAGCCGATGCAGGACGAGATCCTGATCTGGTGGAACTTCGTTGGCCATTCACGGGAAGCGATCATCCAGGCCCAGCACGACTGGGAAGCCGCCAGCGAGCGCTTTGGTGACATCCCCCAGTGGCAGGGAGCACGCCTGGAGGCACCACCGCTGCCCTGGTCTTCCTGAAAGCCGCCTTGCCGACACGCAAGGCATTCATCCAGGCGCCTTGTCCTCCTGCGCGTTCAGGCTGGCCCACCAGTCGGCGTAGGAGCTGTTGTGGGGTGCGCGTCCGGACTCATCCTCGGCGCCGTCGGACCACCACACCGGGCCACGCTCGCCCAGCGCCTCCTTGGCTGCCTGGACCTGGCGGCGCGCGGCCTTGAGCGCGTCGTCATCGTCGACCTTGTTGGCCTCCTTGACCGCGCGTCGGGCCGCCATCAGCGCCTTGACGTGGCGCTTGCGCGTGTCCTCGTCCAGGCCGGGATCGGTGCAGCGCCAGAGGCGATTGCGGGCAACAAAGTAGCGCCCATCCGGCGTTGTGGGGTACTTCACATCGACCTCCTTCTGCCATCTTGATGCGATATGTTGCAGGATGAATGCACAAGATCGGCGCTGGCAATGGCTGACAGAGCGTGCTCCATTGGCTATTGGTCCATGCCTTGCCCTTTTGCGCTTCCGTTCACACCGCAGGAGAACCCCATGAGTGACACCCGTCCCCGTATCCTGGTCTTTGCCGGCAGCGCCCGGGAGGATTCCTTCAACAAGCGTCTGGCCAGACTGATGGCACAACGCATCGACGCCCTTGGCGGTCAGGCCACCTTCATCGACCTGCGCGACTTTCCCATGCCGATCTACGACGGCGACCTGGAGGCCGGCGAGGGTCTTCCCGAGCACGCCAGCCGCCTCAAGCGGATGTTCATGGAGCATCAGGGCCTCGCCATCGCCTCCCCGGAGTACAACGGCTTCATCACACCGCTTCTGAAGAACACCATCGACTGGGTCTCGCGCCCCGACGGCGACCTGGGCGCCCTCGAGCCCTACCAAAACAAGGTGGCGGCCATCGTCGGTGCCTCACCCGGCGGGCTGGGCGGGCTACGCGCCCTGCCGCTGCTGCGTCAGCTCTTGAGCAATATCGGCGTCACGGTACTGCCGGACCAGCTTGCCGTGGGCGGCGCTGGCAGCGCCTTCCATGAAGACGGCAGCCTGGCCGACGAAGGCAAGGCCAAGGCGCTGGACAACATTTGTCAGCGCCTGGTCACCACCCTGGCACGGTCGTCACAATGACGGCCGTCGGCCCCTGACGGTCAAAGGGCTGAACGCCGGCGGACAACCGCCCGCCACCTGTCCCGTTTCAGGGCGGCTACCACAACGCTCCGATCATGATCGTCAGACACGCCAGCATGCCGATGGCGAAGACGATGGAGCGGGTCCACTGCCAGTTCAGGGCGTAGGCCAACGGGTGGAGCAGACGTGAGGTGAGAAAGACCAGCGCCGGCACGTCGAGGCTTTCAAGCTCCACCCCTGCGCCGATGGCCACCACCGCGGTGGTGGCGTAGATGATCAGCGCCTCCCAGGCGTTGGACTGGGCCGCCTGCAGCCGCGCACCGACGCCTTCAAGACGCGCCTGCTGGGCACGCGGCTGGCGATTGTCCAGGTGGCCGAACTGGCGCACACGCCAGGCGGCGCCGATCCAGGCCAGCAGGATCGGCAGCAGGGAGGCAACAAAGAGGGTGAGGAGAAAGATCGACATGGGAGGCTCCGAGGGCGAATTGTCCCCAGCATGGCACAGGGAATGGCTGACAGGCGAAGGGCCAGGCGTCAGCATGGCGGTAGTTGCCTGACACCGGGCAATACCGCATCCCCGAGGTTTCCTTCATGCCAGCGAGCCGAGCCCACGACGTCAACCACGCCCCCGATGTCCACCCTGCCCGTCATGCCGTGACCAGCCGCGCCCTGCACGCCTCGCTGGCGTTGACCATCGGTCTTCTCTACCTCACTGCCTACGGGCGCAAGTGGGTGACCACCCAGCTCGAGTCGGCCAACTGGTACCTGCTGGTGGTCCACGTCAACCTGGGGCTTTTGAGTGTGGCGCTGTCGCTCGGGCTGCTGGCGGCCCACCTGTGGCTGCCGCAGCCGCCACCCCTGGGTCTGCCACGAGTGACTCGCCTCGCCCACCGTGGCCTGCTCGCCGTGCTCCTGGCGCTGCCCGTGGCGGCCTATATCGGTACCGGCTTCGACCTCAGGGTGCTGGGCCAGTGGACACTGCCCGCGTTTCAGCGCCTGCCATTGGCAGACTCGCTCGCGGCCCTGCTCGAGGTGCCGTTGATCACCCTGATGGAGCCGTTTGGCCGCTTTCATCGTGACTGGGGCGCCGATCTGCTGCTGCCCTTTTTGCTTGGTGGCCATATCGCGGCGGCACTGTTTCACCATCTTGTGTTGAAGGACGGCGCCCTTGGCCGAATATGGTCACCGCGCCGTTGAGCGGCGCCCCATGCTCCTCGCCACCGCGGCAGAGATGCGAAGAAGCCCGCGCAGTCACCTGCGCGGGCTTTTGTGCTTCGGCCTGGAGAGCGGTCTTCAGGCCTTGGCGGGACCCTTGCGCAGCGGCACGTCCGGCACCGCCTCCATGCGCTCGCGCTCTTCGGTGATCAGCTCGAGTGCCTGGTCTTCGCTGAGCTCGGAAGCCGGGGTAAACAGACTGACCACAATACCGGCGGCCATGGCCAGGCCCACCGCCGGGATGCTCGGGTTGCCCCAGTACTCACTCCAGCTCTGCACCGAGATGACCGTCAGCGAGGTGGCGGACGCCACCACCAGCGAGGCAATCGCGCCCTGCCAGTTGTAGCGCGGCCAGAAGCGGCCCAGCACGCCGCACACGAACATGCCCGCCAGCACGGTCGCCACCATCTTGGTGATGTAGGCGATCACGTTGTCGGAGGTCAGGGCGAAGGCCAGCGCCAGGCCAATGGTGCCGACCAGGCCGACCCGCGACAGCATGACCACGCTCTTGGCCGACGGCGCACGGCCCTTGACCAGCACGTAGAGATCGCGGATCAGGGTGGTGACACCGGCGATGGCGTCACTGCTGGCGCTGGACATGGTCGCCGACAGACCAGCCACCAGCAGCAGCAGGCCCAGCCACAGCGGCAGCACCTCGGTGGCCAGATACGGGAAGGCGAAGTTGCTGTTTTCCAGGTTGGGGTTGAGGGCGTAGGTCGCCATGCCGATGATCGCCGGCACGATGGAGAACAGCATGTAAAGGCAGCCAGTCACCAGGAAGGAGCGGCGTACCGAGCCCACCGAGGCGCCGGAGTAGATGCGCTGGCGGAAGGACGGGGTTGCCAGCACGCCGACGGCGATCACCGTGATCAGCGACAGGGCGGGCACCAGGCCGACCTTGTCGATGGCCAGGAAGCTGGTCGCCGCGGCGTCCATGGAGGCGGTCATCTCGGAGAAGCCGCCCACCTCGACCACGGCCACCGCCGCCATCAAAAAGAAGCCGACAAACAGCACGATGGCCTGCACGGTGTCGGTCCAGACCACCGCCATATAGCCGCCAATGACGCAGTAGACACCGAAGCCCAGGGCCACCACCATCTTGGCCTGCCAGGCGGGGATATCCGCCATCCACGCCAGATACAGGCCGCCACCGAGGATATGGGCGCCGAGCCAGCCGATGCAGGCGACGTAGATGAACAATGCCACGACATTGCGCACGAGGCGGTTGGCCCCGACGTAGAACGACAACTCTTCGCTCATGGTCATGAAGCGGTAGCGGCGCACACCGGCGAAACACAGCGCCAGCAGCAGCACCCCGATCGAACCACCCAGACCATAGAGTGCGCCGCCCCAGCCGTTGGCGTAGCCGAAGCCCACCGCCCCCATGCTGGAACCTGTTCCCACCATGGTGGCCACGGTGGTACCGATGGTCAGGAATATCGGTACGCTGCGCCCGCCAAGGAGAAAGTCATCGCCGGTGCCGCGATCGTTCCGCGACATCCACCAGCCGAAGCCGATCATCAGGACGATGTAGACGCAAAAGGTAGCAAGGAAAAGATGACTGTTCATACAGACCTCTTATACTTGTCGTCTCGGTCGTTGCCGCGATCGAGACAGTGAACGTGAACGTTTGCTGTGCCTGGCGTCGGGTCCTTGCCGGGATCCGGCGCCTTCCTGTCGCTACGATGCGGGCATCCCTGCCCCGGTCGAGTTGCCGCTCGACGCAATATCCCTGGTTTAAGCGCGGTCGGCGCGGTAGCAGGTCAGGTCCACCTCGACCTTGCAGTCCACCACCAGATCCTGAACGCTGCAGATGCGCGCCGGCGGGTGATCCTTGAAGTACTCGGCGAACACCTTGTTGAACGACTGGAAGTAGCGCGAGTCAGTCAGCACGGCGGTGACGTGGACCACGTCCTCGATGTCGTAGCCCGCCTCGCGGGCGATGGTCAGGGCATTCTCGAAGGCCAGTCGGCTCTGCTCGACGATGCCGCCTTCCACCACTTCTCCATCGGTCATCGGGGTCTGACCGGACACCTTCAGCCAGCCGCCGGCTTCCACCGCGCGGGAGAAGGGAAGTTTCTGGCCGCCGGTACCGACGCCGCCTTCGGCGCCATAACGCTTGATCGTCATGTCAATGTCTCCTGAAAAATACTGATGCAATAAACGTGGCTAGAGTGGCGTGGCCGCAAGGCGCACGCTTCGGCGCAACATGCGCCCGGATCGTTGGCCCGACGCCTGACCGTTGGCGTAGGCCGTCGTGCCGTTGACCAGCACCCGAAGGATGCCGCTGGCGGGCGTCTTCGGCTGGTCATAGGTGGCGCTATCTTCCAGGCGCTCGAGATCCAGAAGGACCAGATCGGCGAAGGCGCCTGGACGAATCACACCGCGGTCTTCCAGGCCAAAGGTGGCGGCGGAAAGACCGGTCATCTTGCGTACCGCCTCGGCCGGCGGCATCAGTGCCAGGTCGCGGCTGTAGTGGGCCAGCACGCGGGGAAAGGCGCCCCACAGGCGCGGGTGCGGATGCGGGTCATTGGGTAGGCCGTCGGAGCCGACCATGGTCAAGGGGTGCGCCAGCACCTGGCGCATGTCGTCCTCGCTCATGTTGTGATAGACCGCGCCGGCGGGCTGCAGGCGCCTGGCCGCGTCCATCAGTGACAGCCCCCAGTCGGCGGCGATGTCGGCCAGCGGCCGACGCGCCTGCTCCGGATGCGGCTTCGACCAGGTGATGGTGATGTCGATCTCGTCGGTGACCTGCCCCAGATCCAGGGTCGAGGAACCGGCGGTATAGGGGTAGCAGTCGCAGTGGACACGCTGGCGGCTGGCGGCCTCGGTCAACTGCGCCAGGGCCCGTGGCGCCTGGCCCCAGTTACCGGCACCGGCGCACTTCAGGTGCGAGATCACCAGCGGTGCACGGGCTTCGGCGGCGGTGGCAAAGGCCTCGTCCATCGCCTCGGCCTGTCCGGCGAACTCGTCACGCAGGTGGGTGGTGTAGATGCCGCCCGCCTCGCTGACCGCGCGCACCAGGGCACCGACCTCGGCGCTTGGCGCCTGACGGGCGTTGCGATAGGCAAGCCCGGTGCTCATGCCGATGGCCCCCTCGGCCAGCGCCTGTTCCAGAGCAAGGCGCATGGCGGCGATCTCGTCGTCGCGGGCCGGCCGCTCGTAGTCATCCATCACCAGTGAGCGCAGGCTGGTATGCCCCACCAGCGCCGCCACATTGACCGCCGGGCAGGCCGTCGCCACGGCATCGGCGTAGGCGGAGAAGCTGGGGTAGGCGAAATCCTCGGCGTCGCCCAGCAGGTTCATCGGATCGGGCACCTCGCTGCCGCGTAGCGTGACCGGCGAGGCGCTGATGCCGCAGTTGCCGACCACCACCGTGGTCACCCCCTGGCTCAGCTTCGGCAGCATCTCGGGGGTGCGCACCACATTGGTGTCGTCGTGGGTGTGAACGTCGATGAATCCCGGGGTCAGCACCAGCCCCTCGGCCTGCACCACCTCGCTGGCCTCGTGCCCGGCGAGATCCCCCACCGCCACGATACGATCCCCCTTGATCGCGACATCCGCGATACGAGGATCTGCGCCGGTGCCATCCAGCAGCGTGGCGCGACGAATCAAGAGGTCATGGTGCATGTCAGTCTCCCAGCGGCTGGCGATTGTCACCGCCGCGATGGTCATCAAGTGCAATCTTCAAACGCCTGAGCTTGGTGCGTGCCTGGTCGCGATGACGCATGGCCAGCTCCAGCGCCAGCACGTCGATGGCGGCCATCAACGCATAGCGCGACGCCGAAGGGTGAAGAATGAAATCGGTCTCCCGGGCGGCGATCGGCAGCACCACGTTGGCGGCGGCGGCAAGCGGAGACCCCACGGCGGTGATGGCGATCACCTGGGCCCCGTACTGACTGGCGATCTGGGCCGACTCGACCATCTCCGGGGTGTAGCCGGACACCGACAGCACCACCACTACGTCCTCGGGCTCCAGGGTGGCGGCCACCATCCTCGGCAGCAGACCGTGAGGATAGGCGCTGACCGCATAGCCCAGGCGCATCAGGCGAAACTGCAGCTCCTGGCACATCACGCTGGAGCCGCCGCCACTGCCGAAGGTCAGGATCTGGCGGGCATTGTCGAGTCGCTCCACCGCGCCTTCGATATCGGCCTCTAACAGCAACTCGCGGTTGAGCGCCAGGGTCTGGGCGGCAACGTCGTAGACGATGCTCGATCCCCGGGCGGGATCGGCGTCCTCGATAAAGCGACGACCGGCGGCCAGGGCACGGGTCAGGCGCAGCTTGAGGTCACGCACGTTGTCGCAGTCCACCGAGCGGGCGAAGCGGGTCACGGTGGCGTCACTGACGCCTGATCGCCGGGCGATCTCGCTGATGCTGGCCTCTGCCACGAAGTCGATGTCGTCGAAGATCAGCTCCGCCACCTTGCGCTCCGACTCGCTAAGGGAGCGAACCACCGCGGTGATGCGCGACAGGATATCGATCTGTTGACTCACGGCTTGCCTCCCTCCGTTGCGACGTTGCCAGATCACGAAGCCTGTCCAGGGCCCTCGTCATCTGCGGTATCCTTACGCTATGTTAGTTTCTAACAACCATCCACAGTTTTTTGAAAATTTCCGACAATGGTCGTAGTCAGATCAATCTTCGAACATTGCCAATCGTCCGGCGCGGCGTAACATGAGCCGCGTTCCGCCTTCAGGAGAACTTCCATGGCCCACTCCCCCTCTTCCTCTTCCTTCGATGCCAAGGGTTGCCACAAGGGCACCCTGGAAACCGGCGACCGGCTGCTGGCCGACGTCAGCCTGCCGGCGGCGGTGATCCACCAGGCGCCGCTCGCCCACAATCTGGCATGGATGCAGGACTTCGCCCGCCGCCACGGCGCCGAGCTTGCGCCCCACGGCAAGACCACCATGACCCCGGCGCTGTTCCGGCGGCAGCTCGAGGCCGGCGCCTGGGGCATCACCCTGGCCACCCTGCCCCAGTGCCGCGCCGCCTTCGCCGAGGGCGCCCAGCGACTACTGGTGGCCAACCAGATGGTCGGTCAGGCCAACATGGCCATCGCCGCCGACCTGATCCGCGCCGGTGCCGAGCTCTATGTCACCGTCGACAGCGCCGAGAACCTGGACCAATTAGGCGCCTTTTTCGGGGCGGCCGGCATCTCCCTGAATATCCTGATCGAGGTAGGCGTCGAAGGGGGAAGGTGCGGACTTCGCAATGATGACGAGGTAATGGCGCTGGCCCGCCGGGCAGCTACCCTGCCCGGCATAGCCCTGGCAGGTCTGGAGGGGTATGAGGGTGTGGTCCATGGCGACGATCCGGTGGCCGGTATCCGTCGCTACGCCCAGCGCCTGGTCGACGGCGTCAAGCGACTGGCCGACGAAGGCCTGGTCGATCGCGACAAGCCCATCGTTACGGCGTCGGGGTCGGCCTGGTACGACCTGATCGCCGAAGCCTTCCGCGACGGTGGACTCGAAGGCCGCTTCACCCCGGTGCTGCGCCCGGGCTGCTACGTGGTCCACGACCACGGCATCTACCGCGAGGCCCAGGCCGGCGTGCTGTCCCGGCGCCAGGACCTGCACCAGGGGCTTGAGCCGGCGCTGGAGGTGTTCGCACAGGTGCAGTCGCTGCCCGAGCCGGGGCTGGCCATCGTGGCACTGGGCAAGCGCGATATCGGCTTCGACCTGGCGCCCGAGGTGCTCAGGCGCTATCGCGAAGGCGGACAGGCCAGCGAGCAGCTGTCGGTGGAAGGCTGGCAAGTCGTCAAGCAGATGGATCAGCACACCTTTATCCAGCTACCGGACAGCGCCCGCGACGTGCGCATCGGTGACGTGCTGGCCTTCGGCGCTTCGCACCCCTGCATGACCTTCGACAAGTGGCGCCAGCTCCATCTGGTCGATGACGCGCTCAGGGTCGTCGATACCTGGGCGACGCGCTTCTAGACACTCTGACAAGCGAACGACCAAGGGGCGGGCGGAAACCATCCACCCGCCCCGCTCCTGCAATCTTTGCCGCAGCGCTGACGGCACGACCGATCGACGCCCTTCGCCTCTGCGCTCAATTTTCTGGCCACGCCCCCGACATACACTGACAGCGACCACCGGGCATCGCTCGGATCAAGAGGGCTGACAGCAAGGGAAGCCGATGGCCAAGAATGTCGCGCTGTTCTTCGATGGCACCTGGCAGGTGCCGGACATGGACCTGGAAGACGGTGACACCAACACCAACGTCAGCCGGCTCTACCAGGCGGTGGCCGACAACCCCATGGCCGAGGGCGGCACCGTCAAGCGCTACTACCATGGCGTCGGCAGTGACCTGCACTGGTACGACCGCCTGGTGGCAGGCGCCACCGGACTCGGGCTATCGGAAATTCTGGTCGAGGCGTACGTCGAGCTGGTCGAACTGTTGCGCCCGGACGACCGGCTGTTCCTGTTCGGCTTCAGCCGAGGCGCCTACACCGCGCGAAGCCTGAGCGGGATGCTTCACACCAGCGGTCTGCTGCACCCCGAACACCGGCAGTTGGCGGGACGCGCCTACGCGCTTTACCGCGATCGAAGACGTGGCCCGCAATCCGCCGAGGCTCGACGCTTCGCCTCGCGCTACGCCTGGGTGCCGGAGATCCACATGATCGGTGTGTGGGACACCGTGGGCAGCCTGGGGATTCCACTCAGGAGCTTTGCCGCCTTCAACCGCCGCCGATTCGAGTTCCATGACACCCGCCTGAGCCCGCTGGTGCGCCACGCCTACCAGGCGCTGGCGATCGACGAGCACCGCAAGGCCTTCGCCCCCACCCTGTGGTCGCCGCAGACCACCACCTCCACCCTCGAGCAGGTATGGTTTCCCGGCGCCCACTCCAACGTCGGCGGAGGCTACCGGGACCGCGTGCTGTCGGACGTCAGCCTGGACTGGATGATGGGCCGCGCCTGCGAACAGGGGCTGCCGCTGCTGCCTGACAGCCGCCCCTTGCTTGGTTCACCACCGCGCGAGGACGACATCGTCGACTCCTACCAGAGGTTTCTTTCGCGCCTCTATCGGCTGATCTCGCCCCGGCGCTATCTGCGGCGCATCGGCTTTGCCTCCTTCGGCAACGAGACGCTGCACCCGAGCGTCGCCACCCGTCGTCTTGCCCTGCCCGACTATCGGCCCGCCAACCCGATCCACCCGCGTCTTGCGGCGACGCCGCCATCCACTTCGACACCGACTGCCCCCGAGTGATGGCGCGAGCGCCTGCCACGGATACGACAACGCCCACTCGCAAGGAGTGGGCGTTGTCGGTGGCCTGAGGCGCTCTCCCTCGTCGGGGGTCCGAGGCCGACGCTGCGCTTGCTGGACGAGTCTGGCCTCGAGAGCGCGCTAGTTCGAGGGGAAGTTGAACTGCGCGCTTTCCCTGTCCTGGCTCCTCGGCCAGCGCTGGGAGATGGCCTTGCGCCGGGTGTAGAAGCGCACGGCGTCGGGGCCATAGGCATGCAGATCGCCGAACAGCGACTCCTTCCAGCCGCCGAAGCTGTGGAAGGCCACCGGCACCGGCAGCGGTACGTTGATGCCGACCATGCCGACCTCGATGGCGTCGGCGAAGCGACGCGCGGCCTCGCCATCCCGGGTGAACACGCAGGTGCCGTTGCCGTACTGGTGGGCGTTGATCAGCGCAATGGCCTCATCGTAGCTGGCGACACGCACGACGCACAGCACCGGCCCAAATATCTCGTCACGATAGACGCTCATCTCGGGCGTGACCCGGTCGAGCAGGCTCGCGCCCAGGAAGTAGCCCGGTGACGACTCGACCAGCGGATGCTCGCGCCCATCCACCACCAGCTCGGCCCCGGCGTCGACGCCCTGCTGGAGATAGCCCGCCACCTTGTCGCGGTGCCCGGCGTTGACCAGCGCACCCATATCCAGGCCGCGCTCGGTGCCGGCACCGATCTTGAGTTCCCGAGCCTCCTGCGAGAGCCGTTCGACCAGGGCATCGGCGGTGTCATCGCCGACACACACCGCCACGCTGATCGCCATGCAGCGCTCACCGGCACTGCCGTAGGCGGCCCCGATCAGGGTGCTGGCGGCGTTGTCCAGATCGGCATCGGGCAGTACCACGGCGTGGTTCTTGGCGCCACCGAGCGCCTGGACGCGCTTGCCATTCTCGGCGCCACGCTGGTAGATCGCCTTGGCCACCGGGGTCGAGCCGACGAAGGACACCGCCTTCACATCCGGCGCATCGATCAGCGCCTCGACCACCTCACGGTCGCCGTGGACCACGCTGAACAGGCCGTCTGGCAGACCGGCTTCGGTGAGCAGCTCGGCCATCTTGAGCGCCGCCGACGGCACCTGCTCGGAGGGCTTGAGGATAAAGGCGTTGCCGCAGGCCAGCGCCATCGGATACATCCACAGCGGCACCATGGCCGGGAAGTTGAACGGCGTGATCCCGGCCACGATGCCCAGCGGCTGATGATTGGACCAGGTGTCGATGGCCGGCCCGGCGTTGTGGGAGTACTCCCCCTTGAGCAGCTCCGGCGCGCCGCAGGCGTACTCGACGTTCTCGATACCGCGCTTGAGTTCGCCCATGGCGTCTTCAAGCACCTTGCCGTGCTCTTCGCTGACCAGCGCGCAGATCTCGTCGGCGTCACGCTCGAGCAGCGCCTTGAAGCGGTACATCACCTGGGCGCGCTTGGCCGGCGGCGTGTCGCGCCAGGCCGGCTGGGCGCGGCGGGCCGCCTCGATGGCACTCTCGACGGTAGCAGCGTCCCCCAGGGCGACACGACCGACCGGCTCGGCGGTGGCCGGGTTGATGACATCCAGATGGCGCTGCGACGGCTGTGACTCACCGCCGATCCAATGATTCACGTCTTTCATCAAAACTCTCGATATGACTTTCTGAAAAGGCGTCAGCGCCGGGCGGCCATCTCGCGTGGGGCCCGGCGCAGCATGGTACGCAGATGATGCGGCTCAGAACTGGCGGTCGAGCAGCGCCTCGTCGAAGGGATAGCGGGACAGCTTTTCCACACCGCTGTCGGTGATCAGCACTTCTTCTTCCAGCTTGACCCCGTCGGCGGCCCCCACCTCGCCGATGTAGCTCTCCACGGACACCACCATGCCGGGTTCGAGAACGCCATCCTTGGAGAAGCGATCGAAGTCCATATGGTGGGCGACCAACGGGGTTTCACCGTGCATGCCGACGCCGTGGATGATGGAGGGATAGCGACGGTCGAGGAAGCGCTCGGGGATCTTCCAGGCCTGCTCGGCGATCTCGCGATAGCTCATGCCCGGCTTCAAGATGCCCATGTTGTGGTGCACCTGGTCGTAGGCCATGCGATACAGCTCCTTCTGGTAGGCGCTGGGGCGATTCGGGCCGACGTGGAAGGTACGCGAGAAGTCCGAATAGTAGCCGTGACAACCGATGGTATCGGTGTCCAGCGCCACCAGCTCGCCCGGACGAATGACCCGGTCACTGGCCTCATTGAACCAGGGATTGGTGCGCGGGCCGGACGACAGCAGACGGGTCTCGATGAACTCGCCGCCCTGGCGGATGACGTTGCCGTACATGATCGCGAACAGCTCGTTCTCGGTGATGCCCGGCTTGATCGCCGCCTCGACCTCGGCCACCGCGGCCTCGCTGCCGGCCATGGACTGGGCCAGACAGGCGATCTCCTCGGGGGTCTTGATGCGCCGGCAGTGCAGGGTGTCCTGCATGCAGTCGAAGACCTCGAGGCCCTGGGCCTCGAGTGAGCGCGCCAGGTTGAGCGCACAGCGATCCAGCCCGATCTTGCGGTTGCCGCGTCCGTGCTCTTCGATCAGTTCGGCGATCTCCACACCGAAGGGGTCCGAAGAGAGGTTGTCGCGCTGGTTGACGGCGGACCACACCACCTTGGACGTGCGCGATTCATCGATGGTCTCGAGCCAGGTAGAGACGTGGGCGCTGCCCGGGTACTCGAACAGGATCACCGGCCCTTCCAGCGGCACATAGATGTAGCGGGTCGAGTTGCGCAGGAAGTAGCCGAACATGTTGCGCGAACCGGTGGCATAGCGCTGGTTGTTGGGGTCGAACAGCACCATGGCGGCGTAGCCTTGCTCCGCCATCGTCGCGCGCAGCCGCGCCAGGCGCCCGGCGCGCAGCTGCCTGGGATCGAAGGCGGTGGGGATGCTGTCGCCGTTGGCCATCGGCGCAGAGGGCACGACCGGAATATGGTCCGGCTCGTTGTCGGTCAGGTTGTCGAAATCGACGATGCTCATGTCAGGGTCCTGTTCGAATATGGCGGGGTCGCAAGGGGCACAGGCCGAGCCTCTACATGCTCGGCTTCGATGTCATCGGCGTGGGCTCAGTCGGCCAGCGAATCGCTGCGATTCATGCCTTCCTTCAACAGAGTCTCGTGAATCGGCGCCATGCGCCCGAAGATGCGCTGGGCACGCTCGGGGCGACCGATGAAGCCGGGTTCCTTGGCGTAGGCGAAGATCACGGTGTGACGTTCCTTCTCGCCTTCCACCGGCGTCACCCGGTGCAGCGAATAGCGGCCGAAGAACACCTGCAGGTCACCCGGTTGAAGGTCCAGCGCCTTGAGCCGCGAACGGTCGCCGTCCAGCACCTGCTCGACCTCGTCGAAGTTCTCACCCTCGGGGCTACGGATGCCCGGGGCATACTCGAAACGGCCACCGCCGTGGGACTGGCGGGTCATCATGGTGACGATGAACTCGTTGGTGTCGTAGTGCCAGGGATGCTGGCAGCCCTCTCTCAGCACGTTGACCACCAGGTCCGCCAGCGGGTCGGCGTACTGATGAATCTCTTCCATGCCCACGACAGTGGCGATAAAGCGCTGGAAGTCCGGGTGCTGGTAGACCTGGCGAATGATGGTGTCTTCGCCGATGCGATCGCCGGCGACAAAGCCGTTGGTGCGATCGTCGAAGCGATTGAGCGGATGGCGGGCCGGGCGCTCGGGATCGCCGGCATTGTTGTAGGGGTTGGTCTCGGTCTGGTTGTAGTGCGCCTCGGGCGACAGCCGCTCGGTCTCGCGCTCCAGCCGCGCCAACGCCTCCTCGGGGACAAAGTTCTTGAGTACCACACAGCCATCGTCGGCCAGCTGTTCGTGACAGCGCTGGATCAGCGCCCGTCCGGACTCGCCGTCCAGGTCATGAATCGGGTAGTGCTCAAGGTCGATCAGACCGTCCAGCGAGGAAGTGGTGGGCGCATCGGTGGCCTGCATGAGGAACTCCTGCCTGTCTCAAGTGATGTTGGACAGGATAGAGAGCGCCTCTTCATAATAGAAATGAATGGTTGAGATATCACTTATTTCAAAGGCTCATCGATTATGGATACCGACCTGCTCCGCGCCTTCGTCACCGTGGCCGAGTGCCAGGGCTTCAGCGCCGCCGGCCGCGTGCTGCACCGCACCCAGTCCGCCGTCAGCCTGCAGATCAAGCGACTGGAGGACCAGATGCACAAGTCGCTGTTCGAGCGCACCAGCCGCAGCGTGCTGCTGACGTCCGACGGTGAACGGCTGCTGCCCTATGCGCGACACATGCTGACGCTGGAGGACGAGGCCAGGGCGGCACTCGGCGACCGCCAGCACGGCGAGAAGATTCGTATCGGCACCTCCGAGGAACAGGCCAGCGCCTACCTGCCGGAACTGCTGCCCCGGTTCGCCGAGGCCTATCCGCATACCCGCATCGAGGTCATCTGTGGCATCAGTGCCGACCTGGTGGACAGCTTCCAGCAGGGCCTGCTCGACGTGGTCCTGTCGATCCGCCACGGACCGACGCAATCGGGCCAGTTGCTCGGCTGGGAACCCATGGTGTGGGTCGCGGCAGAAGATGCCGATCCTACCCGTGGCAGCCGACTGCCCCTGGCACTGAATCCCGAAGGCTGCATCTTTCGCGCCCACGCCCTCGCCGCCCTGGGGCGTCAGGAACGCGCCTGGGAACTGCGTTACTCGAGCCAGTCCCCCACCGGCATCAACCTGCCGGTCCAGGCGGGGCTCGCGATCACCGTCAAGACACCCCGCAGCGTACCGGCGGGCTGTCGGATTCTCGGCGAGGAGCAGGGCCTGCCGGCGCTCGGCCAGGTGGAAATCGAGATGCACCGGCGCCCCGGACATGCGAGCGACGCCTTCAACACCTTCTGCCAACAGCTCGAGGAGGTCGTCACCCACAACGACGCAGTCGCCGTGCCCGAGTTTCAGGACCAGGCCTGAGCCTGGCTCGACCGCGTGTCGGTCGAATGCCTGAGTCGCAATATCATGATCGTGACGGATTAATGGTTTGATTACCTCGTCATTACAGGCGAACTACCCCCTGATCCCTATATCGCCACAAGGAGAGATACGCCACACTTCAATAACCAGGATTCTCCGATGGTCTCGCCTGCCCGGCGGTGCCCTTGTCCTGGTCCGGAGATGACAGTGACCACGCCATTTGACGACTCCCTCGAACCTCGGGCTTCCCAGTTTGCATCGGTTGGAATGGATGGAATGGAGCTCCTTGAACAGGAACTCGAACACCTCAGAGCTCGGCATCTAAAGCTTCGCGAAGAGGTCGCAGCCATTCGCCACTATGCCGGCGACAACCTGCCCGCCAAGGCCGGCCTCGTCATCGTAAAGATGCTGGAAGACGCCTTGAAATCCTGACCGTCTTCTCTTCCCGAGAACCAACATTCTTGCCGCTGCCAATGCATCTTCTTGCTCGTTGATCGGGGAAAGGGCCTCGACGACCTTGCCGCTTTGTCGCGCCTCGGGATTACCCGCCAGCGGACAATAGTGCGCCTCTGGCCTCTCCTTTTCTTGCCGCTGCCATAAGGTATAGTCACGGCTATATGTCTTTGTTTTGGCTTAAACTTGCAGCCTTGGTAAAGAGTTGCATCTGTCAGCCTGCGCGCTAATATCGCCATGCAAATTCGCTATCGTGTCCATAGCCAATGCCCGGAATATCGGTCGTGACGCTGGGCACGAGGCTCTTTCATCGACATCACGTATTTTCAACAGGCAACCGCCGGATTCGCACCTTCATGACGCCCACTTCGACCCTGCTGCTCGCCTTTTCGCTGTCTTCCGATGCCTTTGCGGCCTCGGTCAGCAAGGGTGCCTGCGTGCGTCGGCTGCGTTTCGTGGTGGCCCTGCAGACCGGCCTGCTGTTTGGTCTGGTGGAAGCCACGACGCCGATCATCGGCTGGCTGCTCGGCACCAGCGCCTATGACACCATTGCCCACTGGGATCACTGGATCATCTTCTTCCTGCTGCTCGCCCTGGGCGGCAAGATGATCCACAGTGGCCTCGCTCCCGCCTCCAAGGACTGCGCCAGCTGCGATTGCGGCTCGACCAGCGATCGCACCCGCTGGTGGCTGATCATCGCCACCGCGATCACCACCAGCCTGGACGCCATGGCGGTGGGCGTAGGTCTGGCGTTCATGAACGCCAACATCTGGGTGACGGCACTGGCGATCGGTGGTGCCACCACCCTGATGGCGACCCTGGGCATGCTGCTGGGACGCCGGCTCGGCAAGACGGTGGGGCCGCGTGCCGAGATCATCGGGGGGCTGGTATTGATCGCCATCGGCGCCACCACCCTGTATCACCACCTGCTCGCCTGATCCTCTTGCCCGATCGACCCTGTCGCGATCCCGGGCAGGTTAACTGCCAATGACTCGCTCCTAGCGCTCATCCATGCCGGCAACACGCCTGCTATAGCAAAGTTCGTCCACGATCTCGCCCGTTTTGTCGATAGTCTGGTGCACTATTGCCGGTATCAGACGGCTGGACACCTCATGATCCTCAAGCCCAGCGCACAGGCGGCTCGATTGCCACGATGGATAGCGGTAACCGTTCTGGCCGTTCTGCTGACCGGCTGCGCTGAGCACTCCCCTCTCTCGCCAGCAGCGTCCGCCACCAGAACAGCCACCAGACCAGCCACCGAGATGACGTCAGCCCCCCTTGCGGGTCACGGCTTCCAGTCGTCGGTACAGATCGTTCAGCGTGACCAGATTTCCGGCGACCGACAGCACCTTTCGGCCAGCCCGGCGCTGCCCAGCGCCTCCCGTTCCGCCGAGCTGGTGGCCGGGGGGATCGGACGGATGACCGCTAACCAGCTCACGACTCAAGGAACCGCCGTGGCCCGTGCTGTCGGTGCCGACGGATGGGCCAGCGCTACCGAGTCCGCCCTGGCAAGCACCGGGGCCTACCTTGAGGGACCACTGGGGGGATCTCTGGAAGCGGTTGAGGGTGTGCTCGACAGCGTCGCTGCTCTGCCGTTACTGCATCGCTTCGATGACCGGCTGCAGCGGGTGCTGTCACTGGACCGCTATCGACGTCGCCTGGCCAGCACACTGGGCATCGGCCAGCAGGAACTCGATCTCGAGGAGCCATGGGGCGATCTTGAGCAGTCACTGACCACCCGAGTGGCTAACGCCATCCAGCTCGGCCTGGAACCGATCCTGATCACCTCCGACTCCTTGCTGTGGCCAAGCCTGGCGGCGGACCTGATCGTCGCCGGAGGCGATGCGCTGTCAGACGTCAGCGCCACCACCGGCAACGCCCTGGTCGACGCCTCCGCCAGCGGGCTGAGTCGCGCCGGCCAGTGGGTCGCCCTGGCCGGTCAGGTGCTGGGAGGCAGGCGTGATGAGACCAGCCTGCAAGGGGTGGCGGCGCGCACGGCGCTGCGCCATGGCGGGATCAGCCACAGCGGCATTCCACGGCTGGATGAGCAGGCCGTCGTCGGACTGGTCGAGAGTATCGGAAACGATGAGCGCAGCACGCTCACGGCAGCGACGGACCTGGGCCGAGGCAGCCTGAGTCAGATGCTGGCCACCGAGGCGGTGGGCCTGACCGGTGAGTTCGGCGTCATGGTCACGCGTCCCGGCGACATGCTCGACGACCGGGTGGCACTCGCCCTGGCCCCGGCCCAGCAGCTAGGCGACATGTCGGCCAATCTGTCATCCCTGGTAGGCGACACTCGCACCACCCTCGAGGAGGTCGGACGGCTGGTCGATGCCGGCCAGGACCTGTCCGGGCGTTTGCAGGGTCTGGTGCTGGCGGACAGTCTGGACAGTGGTGTCACGACCCTTGGGCGCGTCGATCAGGGCCTCGACAGGACCGGCAACCGGCTGCTGCTCCTGGCCGACACCCTGGCAGACGGGCTGGCGCAGGCCGATACCCGCATCGAGACGCTGGCCGATCGCCTGGGAGGCACGCTTGACCCCGTCACCAGCGCCCAGCAGGACGGCGTCAACCGCCTGGCGGACGCCGTGGTGCAGGCGCCGATGTCCAGTCGCCCGTTAAGCGAACTGGGAGACGCCGTGGTCGCACTGGGCGACGGCATGCGCCTTGCGCCAATCGCCGCCGGGCTCGACTGGATGATGGTGGTGCCGGTACCCGGGCGCGAAGGCCCGCTCGCAGGCGACACACCTGCCGACTCGCCAACCGCCGGCACAGACACCGACCGCAGTCCCGGCCACCCCACCGTCGACGGCCACGCCGGCTCCCGCGCTGACCATATGCCTTGAGAAGCCGCGCCCCTTACAGCATCATCACAGCGCCGCCGGCGTGCAAGGGTCACCCTTTCCACCAGGATAACCCCGGCTATCGAGGCGCTGCCTATTGCCGTGCTGCCTATGCCAAATCTCCCCAGGGCGAATGGACCAGAGCGCTGGCCGGCGTCGGCGCCAGCGGCAGCAAGGGCAGCAGGGTCGCCTGGAAGGCGTGATAGATGTCCGCCGAGCCGGCGTCGATGATCGTCCTTGCGCAACACACAGTCATCCGGTGCAGCGAAGTTGGCGGAGTGCGGCATGGCGCCCCCCGGGGTGACGATGATGGTGGCGAGGCGAGACCAAAGTGCTACACGCCCAGGCCGGACAGCACCTACTAGCCATGCTAGCATGACTACCATACAAGCAATACCAGGCCGGAACTCAAAGGCTCAACAGTACAAGAGCTAAAAAGCTCAACGAAAGGTAGGTGCCCCCATGCTGACCCCCGCAATCGCTGAACTCTGGGAACAGGATGCCGCCGGAGGATCGGTGCGTCAGCGGCTCTACCGCGTGCTTAGACTCGCCATCATCCGGATGCAGTTCGCCCCCGGCCAGGCACTGTCCGAGAAAGAGATTTCCGACGCCTTCTCGGTCAGCCGCCAGCCGGTGCGCGAAGCCTTTATTCGCCTGTCCGAGGCAGGCCTGGTCGACGTTCGCCCACAACGCGGCACCTATGTCGTGGGCATCTCGCAGAAGTCGGTGCGCGAAGCGCGCTTCGTCAGGGAGGCGGTCGAAACCGCCGTCAGCGCTTCCGCCGCCAGGCAAGGGCTCGCCGACAAGGTGATCTACGAGCTGCGGGATCTGATCGAGCGACAGATTCGCTGCGCCAGCAGCGGCCAGTATGACCAGTTCTTCATCCTCGACGAGGACTTCCACCGCGTGCTCGCCCTTGGCGCCGGACACGAGACCGCCTGGCGCGTCATCGAAGAGGTCAAGGCACAGCTAGACCGGGTGCGCTACCTCAGCGTGCCTGACACCACGCCCTTCGAAAAGCTGGTCCAGCAGCACGCCGACATTGTCGATGCCATCGAACAGAGAGACGAAGACAAGGCCCACCAAGCCATGCTGGTGCATCAAAGCGAGATCCTGATCTCCCTGCCCCAGATGGTGCAGCGCTTTTCGTCGATCTTCGAGGACACCAACGGCTGATAGTTATCTACCCGGCAGACGTCTCTCATGGGCAAGGGCCACCCGCCCCCTGCCCTGCGGCCATCACCGTTCCGCCCTGTGACAATATTGAGCACAACGGCAAACGCACCTGCAAGGCCATCGATCACCTTCACCGCCCCGCGCGCGAGCGAACTGGCAGACTGGACCAGCGACCAGGTCGACTGCACCGCACTGGGGCTGGCCGCCTAGGTACGCTACACCTCCGGCGTCTCGCTCGACGGCCTGCCACATGAGGTGAGCGACCCGCTGGCATCGCGCTTCATCGAGCTGCATGAACGTCACGGCGATGACCCTGAAGCGCTGGTGGCGGCCTTTCTGGCCCAGCAAGACATCGTCCCTGCGGCCCTGGCGGCACAGCAGGGATTTGCCGATGCTGTCACCGATGGCTACCGCCGACTGATCAATACCGGGCTTGCGGCGTCACTGAGCACCCTCTAGCCGGACTCGAGAAAAGGAGATTTCCATGCAACACACCTGGCGCTGGTTCGGCCCCAAGGACCCGATCCGACTCGAGGAGATTCGCCAGACCGGCGCGACCGGCATCGTCACCGCGCTGCACGAGGTGCCCAACGATGAGGTCTGGTCCCGGCAGGCCATCGCCGAGCGCAAGCAGATGATCGAGGACGCTGGCCTCGAATGGTCGGTGGTGGAAAGCGTGCCGGTGCACGAGGCGATCAAGAAAGGACTGCCGGAGCGCAACGCCCTGATCACCCGCTACTGCGACACCCTGCGCAATCTGGCGGCCTGCGGCATCGATACCGTGTGCTACAACTTCATGCCGGTGCTCGACTGGACCCGCACCGACCTGCGCTGGGCGATGCCGGATGGCGCCCTGGCGCTACGCTTTGACCAGACAGCCTTTGCCGCCTTCGACCTGTACCTGCTCGCCAGACCAGGCGCCGAGAACGAGTACAGCGACGACGAGAAGACCGAAGCCAGGAGCTACCTCGATAGCCTGGATGCCGAAGCCCGCCAGTCACTGGTCGATACCCTGATCGCCGGCCTGCCCGGCGCCGAAGAGCACTACACCCTGGAGCGCTTTCGCGAGGTACTGGCCGGATACGCCGAGATCGACGCCGCGCGCCTGCGCGAGCACCTCGGCTACTTTCTGAAAGCGGTCATCCCGGTCGCCGAAGAACTCGGCATCAAGATGGCGATCCACCCCGATGACCCGCCCCGGCCGCTGCTCGGCCTGCCCCGGGTGGTCTCGACGGCGGCGGACGCCGAGTGGATCCTTGCGGCCGTCGACAGCCCCGCCAATGGCCTGACGCTGTGCACCGGGTCCTACGGCGTGCTCGCCGCCAATGACCTGGCCGCCATCGTTCAGCGCTTTGGTCCCAGCATCCACTTCGTGCATCTGCGCTCGACCCGGCGCGAGTCCCCCGACCCTCGCTCCTTCCACGAGGCGCCGCACCTGGACGGTGACGTCGACATGGTCGCGGTCATCAGCGCGCTGGTCGCCGAGGAACGCCGTCGCGAGCGCGAAGGCGGCCGACGCTTACCGCTGCGCCCCGACCACGGCCACCACATTCTCGACGATCAGCACCGCGCCACCGCCCCGGGCTACCCGCTGTACGGCAGGCTGCGCGGCCTGGCCGAACTGCGTGGCGTCGAGACCGCGGTGCGCCAGCTCACCTGACGCCCTGGCGTTCTACCAGCCGCTGCGCTGGCGACGCCCGTCGCAGCGGGAGTGGTCCAGCGCAACGAAAACGACCAGGCGGGGAGGCGCATTCCCCGCCTGGTCGACTCAGAACACCTTCATCCCGCCTGGTCGGCTCAGCGCAAAAACCCCGCGTCGAACACCACTCAGGTCGGCAGATACTCCTCGCTCCAGCTCTCCGACACGACGCCTTCGGCGATCAACCGATCGATCTCCTCGGGGCTGTGCCCCAGCTCTTCGAGCACCTGACGGCTCGAGCTGCCGTACTTCTCCGACGGCGCCAGCGGATAGATGCGACCTCGCTTGGGACGGATGGCGTACGGATCGAGCTGCGTAATGACGTGACCGCTGGGGTGTTCGTCGTAGACGGTGAAGGAGTAGCTGCCACGATCGATGCCCGGGGTGTTGTCCCAGCGCCGCGAGTTGTAGGAGCGCAGGGCCTCGATGTTCTCGCACACCGCCGCGGCGATGCCGGCCTTCTGCAGCCGTTCCACCCAGTCAGTGGCCACCGCATTGATAAAGCGAGGTGCCAGATAGGCCGCCCGCTCCTCCGGCGGAACATCGACCACCCCTTCGATCCCCGGCACCTGGGCGAACTTGTGCAGGTCCCGCTCGTAGGCGCTGATCAGCACCACCCCGTCGGCGGTGAAATAGAAGCGTGACAGATCGTCGTAGCCGTTGAGTTCACGGCCCGAGGGCTCGTCGAACAGGCCGCGTCGCTCGTAGTCGTAGCAGAACGGCATCTGGGCCAGGCCGCTGAGCGCCGACAGCGAGGTCTTGACCCGGCTGACCCGGCGGGTACGCAGCTTCTGGTACAGGGCGGTGGCGACACCAAGAGAGGCACCGAAGCCGCACATCACGTCGATGGTGCCGACGTGGGCGTGCTCTTCTGGCGTGTCCATGCTGCCCCCGAAGCGCAGCATGATGCCGGTGGTGGCCTGCACCAGGTCGTCGTAGCCCAGGTAGTTGGTCCGGGGGCCCGCCTTCACCCCGCTGAAGCAGTCGAGCTGGCAGAAGATCGCCTCGGGATTGATGCGCTGCATTTCCGCCTCGGTCAGCCCCATCCGCTCCACCTGCCTGTCGGTGGCATTCCACACCACCACGTCGCTCTGGCGGATCAGCTCATCGAGAATTTCACGCCCCCGAGGCACCTGGATATCGGTCAGCAAGGAGCGTTTGGAGCGCATATGCGACAGGCCGAAGATGACCGTGTTCCAGCAGTCGTAGAACGGCTTGGCGGGGTCCACCTTGATGATGTCGGCGCCGAAGCGAGCCAAAAAGGCCACCGAGTGGGGACCGGCGATGACGTTGCACAGATCCAGCACCTTGACGCCTTCGAGCCAACCGTCCTTGGCGTTGCGCGCACGAACCCGGGGCAGCTTGGTCTCGATGCGATGCAGCACCGCCAGCGCCTGGTCGAACGACACCCAGCGGCGCGGCGTCGGGGTGAGCATCTCGTGGCCGCTGTCGTGCAGCCAGACCATCGGGCCGGGCTGGGTCATCAAACCGAATTCGGGATCATCCACTTCGATCATCAGCCCGGCGGTCTCGGCGTGGTCGTCGTGGATCCACTCCTGCAGCCAGCGCTGCGGCGCGCCGGGGAACTTGCCACGGCCGAAGATCTTCTCCCACTCCTTGGAGGTGCGGGTCAGGAAGACCTCCTTCATACGCGCGGCGATATGATCCGCCCACCGCTTGGGCAGCGGGTAGACGCCAAGTGACACGTCACTCTGCCACTGGCTGGTGGGCGCATAGGTGTCGGGCTCTTCCACCAGCCCTTCTTCCACAAGTTCATCGTAGAGACCGAGCACCTTGAGGCAACGCTTGGCGTGCTCCTTGTGACTCGGGCAGACCACGTAGAACATGCGCCCGTCCTTGCACTTGTAGCTGCGATAGAAGGGGTCGAGCAGTTCCTGCAGTTCGTCGTAGTCCAGGTTCATCGGCGCGCCTTCGATGCGGCGACGCTCGATCTCCTTTTCGCGCTGGGTCTTGTAGCGCTCCGGCAGGCCCTCGATCTTGATCGAGTTGTAGCAGAGGCCTTCCATCAGGGCGCAGGCGATGGGCACTTCGATCTCGTCGCCGAGGCCGGTACGCTCACGCGCCTGCAGCGCCAGGGTGACGGCGGTGGCCGCCAGCATGGTGCCGTAGGCCGAGCCCAGCGGCAGCGGCGAGAAGGACGGATTTATCCCCATCAGCACCCGGTTGAGCCCCATGTCGGTAAACACCCCCGAGTGGGCGGCGATGACGCTCTCGAAGGCCCGCCAGTCACGGCGCAGCTCGTCGTTGGAGGCAAAGCCCGGCATCGACAGGGTGATCAGCTCCGGACGCTCTTCGCGCAGCGCGCTGAAGTCGATGCCCAGGCGCTGCATGACGCCGGGCCGGAAGCTTTCGATCACGATATCGGCCTCCTCGATCAGCGCCAGCGCCTGTTCGAGGCCCTCTTCGGTCTTGAGGTCGATCGTCACGATCAGCTTGTTGCGCTGCAAGGTGGCGTTGGCCGGTGACTCCCACATGGGGCCCGTGGGCGGGTCCACGTGAATGACAGTGGCGCCCAGGTCGGCGAGGATCATCGCCACCGCAGGGCCGGCCATGTACTGACCGAAGTCGATGACCTTGACGTCCTTGAGCGGCAGTTGGGAATGAGGATTCGGTGACATCGGGGTCTTCCTGTAAAGCAAGGGTGGCAACGGGAGGAGGCCGAAGCCTCCTCGGTGACGTCAGTGTTTGTCGTCCTCGATGACCAGGTGGGGTTCAAGGACCTTCTTGGCGAAGTCCTGGCGAAGCCAGCGCACCAGTGACCATGCCAGGATCGCCAGCACGGGAATCATCGGCAGCGCCACCACGATGGTGGAGGTCTGCACCGGCTTGAGCCCGCCAAGCTGGATCAGCGCTACCCCGACGCCGGCGATCAAAAATGCCCAGATCAGGCGGATCTTGCGCTGCGGTTCCTGATAGCCAGACAACTTGCGCGAGGTCACCGACGCCAGCACGTAGGCGGAGCTGTCCAGGGTCGTCGCCAGGAAGATGAAGCACAGCAGCACGAACAGGGTGGTAATCACGCCGGACATCGGCAGGGTGCCGAGGATCGCCTCGACCGCGGCGGGGATGCCTTCGGCCGAAAGAATGGCTGCCACGTCCAGGGTGCCGGAGATCTGCAGGTCCAGCGCATAGCCGCCCCACACCGCGAAGAAAACCCAGCAGCCCAGGGAACCGAACACCATTTCGGCGATGATCAGCTCACGGATGGTGCGACCACGCGAGATGCGGGCGACGAACAGGCCCATCATCGGGGCGTAGGCGATCCACCAGGCCCAGTAGAACACCGTCCAGTCGCGCCAGAAGCTGGAGTCCCCCACTGGGTCGGTCCACATGCTCATGGGCACGAAGTTGGAGACCATCTTGCCGAGGCTGTTGACCCAGCCTTCCACCATGAACAGGGTGTCGCCCACCACTAGGGTGAAGACCAGCAGTACCCCCGCCAGCAGCACGTTGATGTCCGACAGGATCTTGATGCCCTTGGCCAGGCCGAACCAGACGCTGGCGGAGAAGATGGCGGTCCAGATCAGCAGCACCGCGATATCCAGCATGAACGACGGTGACACCCCGAGCAGGCCGCTCAGCAGCTGCGATACGAGCGGCACCGCCAGCCCCAGCGAGGTACCGACGCCACCGACGATGCCGAACACCACCACCGCATCGAGAAGCGCGCCCCACCAGCCGTCGGCATGACGCCCCAGCACCCCGCGAGCGGCCACGGACAGCCTGACGCCCGGGCGGTTGTGGACGAACATGGAGTAGGCGATCGGGATGGCCGGCAGGCAATAGAAGGCCCAGGGCGTGAAGCCCCAGTGGAACTGACCGTAGGTCAAGGCCCACTCGGCTGCTTCCTGTGAGCTCGGCTCGACGCCGAAGGGAGGCCCGGTGAAATAGTAGATGGGTTCGACCCAGGCCCAGTTGACGATGGCGATGCCGATACCACCGGCAAAGATCATCGCCACCCAGCTGAAGTAGGAGAACTCCGGCTTGTCATCGGGGCCGCCGAGCCGCACGTTGCCGTAGCGACTGATGGCCAGGCCCACCAGAAAGACCACCACGGCGATGCCGGCGAGCAGATACAGCCAGCCGAATCGCCCGGTGGCAAAGGCAAAGGCCGCATTGACCAGTGCGGCCCCCGACTCCGGGAACACGATGATGGGCAGGATCAGGCCTGCGATGACCAGCACGGCGGGCACGAAGACCCGCAGGTCGAGCCGATCGGAATGGGACTCTGGCGCGTTCATCAGGGATACCTTTATCGTTTGTTGTTGTGACGCTTGCTGCGCAAGACACCGGCGCTCAGCCGGCGGCCTCGAGCATCCAGCCCGCCGCTCGCTCGGCGATCATCAAGGTCGGCGAGTTGGTATTGCCGCTGGTGATGGTCGGCATGACGCCGGCGTCCGCCACCCGCAGTCCCTGGATGCCCCTCACCCGCAGGCGTGAGTCGACCACCGCCATGGGATCGTCGGCCTGCCCCATCCGGGTGGTTCCGACCGGGTGGAAGATGGTGGTGCCGATGTCACCGGCCAGCCGCCACAGCTCTTCATCGGTCTGGTACTGGACGCCGGGCTTGACCTCCTCCGGTTCGTACCTGGCGAACGCCTTCTGCTCGGCGATCCTGCGGGTGACGCGCAGCGAGTCCGCCGCCACCCGTCGGTCCTCGTCGGTGCTCAGGTAGTTGGGGGCGATGGACGGCGCCTGGGCCGGATCGGCGCTCTGAATCCTGACGCTGCCGCGACTGGTCGGATTCAGGTTGCAGACGCTGGCGGTGACCGCCGGATAGGGATGCAGCGGCTGGCCGAAGGCCTCCAGACTCAGGGGCTGGACGTGGTACTGGATGTTGGGGTGCTCGTGCTCGTCGCTGCTGCGGGTGAAGATACCGAGCTGAGACGGCGCCATGCTCATCGGGCCTGTGCGCTTGAACACGTATTCCAGACCGATGCCGGCCTTGCCCCACAGGGTGCTGGCCATGGTGTTGAGGGTCTTGGCGCCCTTGACCTTGTACACCGAACGAATCTGCAGATGGTCCTGCAGGTTCTCGCCGACCCCCGGCAGTTCGTGGACGACGTCGATGCCGTGCTGCTTGAGCAGCTCACCAGGCCCGATACCGGAGAGCTGCAGGATCTGGGGTGAGCCGATGGCGCCGGCGGACAGCACCACCTCACGGCACGCCCTGGCCAGCTGGGTGGTGCCCTCGCGCTTGACCTCGACGCCTTCACAGCGCTTCTCGCCATCGGGCTCGCCGCCGGCGACGATCAGCCGATTGACCTGGGTGGAGTGCCACAGCGTCAGGTTCGGCCGCTTGAGCGCCGGACGCAGGAACGCCTTGGCGGTGTTCCAGCGCCAGCCGGAGCGCTGATTGACCTCGAAGTAGTCGACGCCCTCGTTGCTGCCACGGTTGAAGTCTTTGGTCCGTGGGATACCCGCCTGGACCGCCGCCTCGGCGAAGTCGTCCAGCACCTCCCACTTGAGCCGCTGCTTCTCGATGCGCCACTCGCCACCGTGGCCGTGAAAGTCCCGGTGCGCGGCGTCGGCGTCGCCGCCCTCGTCCAGACGATAGTGATCCTCGTGCTGGATGAAGGCCGGCAGGCAGTGCTCCCAGCGCCACTGATCGTCACCGGTGACCTCGGCCCAGTGGTTGTAGTCCCGGGCCTGGCCGCGCATGTAGATCATGCCGTTGATGCTCGAGCAGCCGCCGAGGGTCTTGCCGCGCGGGTAGAGCAGCGAGCGCCCGTTGAGGCCCGCGTCCGGATCGGTGCGAAAGCGCCAGTCGGTACGCGGGTTGTCGATGCAGTACAGGTAGCCCACCGGCACGTGGATCCAGTGGTAGTTGTCGCGACCACCGGCTTCGATCAGCAGCACCCGGTTGTTGGGGTTGGCGCTCAAGCGATTGGCCAGCAGGCACCCGGCGGTGCCTGCTCCGACCACGATGTAGTCAAACTCGCTGTCGTATTGTTGTGCGGTTGTCATCGCAGATCCCTCGATTCAGGGCGTTATTTGGCGGTCGGCATCACGAACTCCGCGCCCGCCTCGATGGAGTCGGACCAGCGCTGCATGATCGACTTCTGCTTGGTGTAGAAGCGCACGCCCTCTTCGCCGTAGGCGTGCATGTCGCCGAACAGCGAGCGCTTCCAGCCACCGAAGCCATGCCACGCCATGGGCACCGGAATCGGCACGTTGATGCCGACCATGCCCACCTGGATGCGACGGCCAAACTCGCGGGCGACCTTGCCGCTCTCGGTGAAGCAGCTGACGCCGTTGCCGAACTCGTGGTCATTGATCAGCTCGATGGCGGTGGCCACGTCCGGCACGCGCACGCAGGCCAGCACCGGGCCGAAGATCTCCTCGCGGTAGATCGTCATTTCCGGGGTGACGTGGTCGAACAGGGTGCCGCCCATCCAGAAGCCCTCGCTGCAGCCTTCGCCGGTATTGCTGCTGTCGAAGCCACGGCCATCGACCACCAGCTCGGCACCCTCCTCGACGCCCTTGTCGATGTAGCCGGTAATACGCTGATGGGCCTGGGCGGTGACGATCGGCCCCATCTCGGCGTCCAGCTGCATGCCGTCCTTGACCTTGAGACCACGGGCGCGCTCGGCGACGCGTGCCACCACGTCATCGGCCACGTCGCCGACCAGCACCGCCACACTGATGGCCATGCAGCGCTCGCCGGCGGAGCCGTAGGCGGCACCGATCAGCGCGTCCACCGCCTTGTCGAGGTCGGCGTCGGGCATCACCACCATGTGGTTCTTGGCGCCGCCGAGGGCTTGTACACGCTTGCCCAGCGCCGCGCCACGCTGGTAGATCAGGTTGGCAATGGGAGTGGAGCCGACGAAGGACAGCGCCTTGACGTCGGGATGGTCGATCAGCGCGTCCACCGTTTCCTTGCCGCCCTGGACCACGTTGAACACGCCGTCGGGCAGCCCGGCCTGCTTGAGCAGGTCCGCCATCATCAGCGAGGCGCTGGGATCGGTGGGGCTGGGCTTGAGGATGAAGCTGTTGCCAGCGGCGATGGCGACCGGGAACATCCACATCGGCACCATGGCCGGGAAGTTGAACGGGGTGATGCCGGCGACCACACCAAGCGGCTGGCGCAGTGTCCAGTTGTCGATGCCGGTGCTGACCTGGTCGGTGAAGTCGCCCTTGAGCAGCTGCGGGATTCCGCAGGCGAACTCGACGATGTCGATACCCCGTGCCACCTCGCCCTGGGCGTCGGTGAAGACCTTGCCATGCTCACGGGTGATCGCCTCGGCCAGGGCATCCTTGTTGGCATTGAGCAATTCGAGAAAGCGGAACATCACCCGGGCGCGGCGGATAGGCGGGGTGTCGGCCCAGCTCGGGAAGGCCGCCTTGGCCACCTCTACCGCCTTGTCGATCTCGCTGGCGGAGGCCAGCGCCACTCGGCCACTGACCTGGCCGGTCGCCGGGTTGTAGACGTCCTGATGACCCAGGGAAGCGCTTTCGTCGATCTGGCCGCCGATGAAGTGAGGAATCGTCGAGGTCATGGGGTGCTCCTTTATAAGCGTTGTTTAAGTCATTCGAGCGTGGCCGTATGAGGAAAGGTGCCCAGCCTGCTCGTCTTGTCGCTGTACAGCCTATCTCTAGTGGCGATCTGAGCAATTGAGTTATTTGAAACCCAGATATAAAGTTCTCAAATAACACGCTCTGTTGAAGGAAGGCGCCATGCAGGACTACCCCACGCTGCGAGCATTCGTCACGGTGGCGCACCTCGGCAGCGTCTCCCGCGCCGCCGAGGCGCTGCATCTCACCCAGCCGGCGGTTAGCCTAAAGTTGAAGCAGCTGCAGGCAACGCTAGGACTGACGCTGTTCCACCGCCGCCCCCAGGGACTGGAGCTGACGGCCCACGGTCAGGCACTGCTGCCCACCGCCGAAAAGGCCCTGGAGAGCGCCCGGGTGTTCGATCAGATGGCCCGCTCACTGCACTCGACGGTGCGGGGGCTGTTAAGGATCGGCACCATCATCGATCCCGAATTCATCCGTCTGGGCAGCTTTCTCAAGGTGCTGGTCGAGCGCGCCCCGGAACTCGAGACCGAGCTGCACCACGGCATGAGCGGTTACGCCCTGTCGCGAGTGGAGCGCGGCGAGCTGGATGCAGGTTTCTATCTGGCGCCCCCCGGAACAGGCAGCACCCACGCCGACGGCGCCGGCGAACTTGCGTTTGTCGAGCTGACCCACTTTCGCTACTACGTGGTGGCGCCCTCCGGTTGGGAATCGCGGGTCGAGGACACCCGCTGGTCGACGCTGGCCACCCTGCCCTGGATCGTCACACCCCCCGACTCGGTCCACCATCGACTGCTCAAGCGCGCCATGCAGGACAGCGGAGAGACGCCCCGGCGGGTCGCTCAGGTCGACCAGGAGGCCTGCATGCTCGACCTGGTACGCGCCGGGGTGGGGTTGAGCCTGGCCCGTGATTCGCTGGCCTTGACCGAGCGCCAGCGCAGCGGCCTGACCATCGTCGAGGGGGTGACGCTGGACTGCGCCCTGTGCTTTGTATGGAAGAAGGAACGTACCCGCGAGCCGCCGCTGCAGGCCGCGCTTGCCACCCTGGAGAGCGTCTGGCCCAACCGCCCTGAGTGAGGCTTGTAGGAAAAGTGCCTGCGCTCGGTGGCTTTTCGTACAAGACCCAGGGCCTGAGTCAGCCCGGGGTAGACCCCGCTGATAGGCGCCCGAACCTGCTACCCGACAATAGGCGTCCGAACCCGCTGATAGGCGCCCGAACCCGCCGGTACGCGCCCGAACCCGCTTTGGCAGCAGCGCCAAATGCACCAGAGCTGCGCCTTTCTGCGCCTGGCGACGCTCGAATCCGTCGTCGGGTGCTACCCTCCAGACGTTGGCTGACGGCTTTCCCCGGTTCAGGTCAAGGGCGACGCCTGTCTCGATCGCTCCTTGCTCGCACCTTCAGTTCGTACTTCCAGCCACCAGATGTCAGCGTCACGCTCCCTTCGTTCTTCACCACAAGGAATGTCCCCATGACCGACCTTTCCCGCTTCCCCATCACTGCCAAGTGGCCGGCGACACACCCCGAGCGCCTGCAGCTCTATTCGCTGCCGACCCCCAACGGGGTCAAGGTCTCGATCATGCTGGAGGAAGTCGGGCTGGACTACGAAGCGCACCGGGTCAACTTCGATACCAGGGACCAGCACTCTCCCGAGTTTCTCTCGCTCAGCCCCAACAACAAGATTCCCGCGATCCTCGATCCCGACGGCCCTGAAGGCCAGCCGATCGGACTGTTCGAGTCAGGCACGATTCTGCTGTACCTGGCCGACAAGACCGGCCAGCTGGTGCCCCAGACGCCCCAGGCCTACTACCAGGCCCTGCAATGGCTGATGTTCCAGGTCGGCGGCGTGGGCCCGATGTTTGGCCAGATCGGCTACTTCCACTTCTTCGCCGGCAAGGAATTCGAGGACAAGCGCCCTCTTCAGCGCTACGTGGACGAGGCCAAACGCCTGCTTGGGGTGCTGGACAAGCGCCTGGAACAGCGCGAGTGGATCATGGGCGAGGACTATTCGGTGGTGGATATCGCCATCCTTCCCTGGATACGCAACCTGGTCTACCGCTACGACGCCGGGGATCTGGTCGAGTTTGCCAACTTCCCCCACGTCGACCGCACCCTCCAGGCGTTTCTCGAGCGTCCCGCCGTGCAACGAGGCCTCAAGGTCCTGGCCTGAGGCGATATAGCAGGCGCTACCAGGGTGAAGGTGGCGATCGGTGAATGTGGCGATCGGTAGAGGTAGAGCGAGACGAAATGAGGTGAGAGCCGCACGATCGAACCTCATCCCACGGGTGACTCGCCGCCGGGTTCAGGCGATGATTGTGCCGGCACAGCAGACTCCGTGAGCCTTCAAGGCGCGCCGTCCTGTGCCTGTCCGCCTGCCCCGTGGCCCCACGGCCCCGGGCAACACCCCCACACGACGGAATCACCGCTCATGCCCGTTCGCCCCGTTCATCTTCTGCCCCTCGTCTTCGCCGTGGGGACCACCTCCGCCCAGGCGGCCTCCGCGCCTAAAGACGCCGACCGGACTACCGTCGAGCAGCAGAGTAGCCGATCCTGCGAAAACCCGACCATGGACCAGCAGATCGAGGCACTGATGGATCACCACGGCATCCCGGGGGTGTCGGTGGCACTGATCGACCACGGCAACATCTGCCTGAGCCACTACGGCGTCGCCAGCCGGGAGTCCTCGACCGGCGCCGCCGTGAACGACGACACCCTGTTCGAGATCGGCTCGGTCAGCAAGACCTTCACCGCGGCGCTGGGCGCCTGGGTGCAGCAAGGCGGAGCCTTCTCCCTGAGCGACAGTGCGGCCAGCATCGAGCCCGACTTCGAGGGTCGTCCAGTAGGCGAGGTCAGCATGGTAGAGCTTGCCACCTACACCGCCGGCGGCTTCCCGCTGCAGTTTCCCGCGGGCGTCGAAGACGCCACCCTCCACGACTACTTCGTGAACTGGCAGCCGGACTTTGCCGCCGGCACCAAGCGCCTGTACTCGAACCCCAGCATCGGCCTGTTCGGCCTGCTCGCGGCCCAGAGCGAAGGCTCAAGCTTCGCTGAGCTGATTCAGGACAGCGTGCTGCCCACACTTGGCCTCGATGCCACCTGGCTTACGGTGCCCGACGACCAGGCCCGCCACTACGCCCAGGGCTACAACGGCGATGACCAGCCCGTGCGCGTCAATCCGGGCCCGCTGGACACCCAGGCCTACGGCATCAAGACCACGGCACGGGACCTGGCACGCTTCGTTCAGGCCAATATCGACGCCTATCAAGGCAGCCAGGACGACCAGCGCATGGCACAAGCCCTGCTGGCCACCCACCAGGGCTACGCCACCGTCGGCGAGATGCAGCAGGGACTCGCCTGGGAAAGCTACGCCCTGCCGACGACCCTCGATACGCTGCAAAACGGCACCACCGCAGAGATGGCGCTGGAGCCCCAGCCTGTCACCATGCTCGAGCCGTCAGGCGAGCCACAGCCCCAGCGCTGGTACCACAAGACCGGCTCCACCGGCGGCTTCGGCGCCTACGCCGCCTTTATGCCGGCGCATGAACTGGGCATCGTCATCCTCGCCAACAAGCGCTACCCCAACGGCGAGCGCGTCGAAGCCGCCTGGCGGATACTGGAGGCGCTGGAGCAGTAAGAACGAAAAGTGCTTGAACCCGGTGCCGCCCGGAGCAATGAAACAAGGAGCGAAGCAAGGGCGAAGCACGGGGCTGTGCAAAGGCAATACATGGGGCAGAGAAGCGTCTACGACCGGTGGTAGGCACTAACCGAGCCAACCAATGAAACCAGACGGCCTGGGCGCTGAATTCTCCAGCCCTCAGGCCCTGAAAGCCGCAGCACAAGCACCGGGGGGAAGCGCTTGGAAAAGACGATAGCTTGTCTGAATCGCAGAAAGCGTCAGGGAGCGTCGGCTCGCAGCGTGAAGCCAAGGGCATTCATGACCTTCATGACTGTCGCAAAACTTGGGTTCCCATCGGCCGAAAGCGCCTTGTAAAGCCCTTCGCGGGTCAGGCCGGTATCGCGCGCCAGTTGCGTCATGCCTCGCGCTCGAGCGATATCGCCAAGCGCCGCCACGACGAGAGCGGGATCACCTTCTTCAAGGCAGGCCTCAAGATACAAGGCCATGTCTTCTTCCGTCTGCAGATGGTCAACGACATCCCATTTCTGAAGTGTGCTCATGGTGCCTCCGTCAACTCCCTCGCCAATCGCTTGGCGAGTTCGATATCTCTGGCCTGGCTGGACTTGTCGCCGCCTGCCAGCAAAATGATCAGTTCGTGCCCCTTCTGGACGAAATACACTCGGTAACCAGGCCCGTAATGGATCCTCAGTTCCGAGACTCCCTCACCGACAGCCTCACAGTCACCGACGTTACCCAGTTCAACGCGCCGTAGCCGAGCCAGTATCCTGGCCTTGGCCCTGGGATCTCGCAGCTTGGCGAACCAGGCAGCATAGGACTGCGTCTCGCGGATCATATTCATACCATCAAGTGTTAACCATAGTTAACACCTTGACAAGATTTTTGCTCGGCGTACCACGGCCTTATCCCAATGACCTAAACGCCCCCTTGGGGCTGGTACACTACGCGCCCTCTCCTGCCCGACCTCTTGATGCCGATGACTGACCGAGATCCCCTGGCCCAGGCCCTCCGCTTTTCCGTGGCGCCGACGATCGGTCGGAGGTAAAACCCACAGTCACGGGCTTTCCCGGTATCGTGCGCCAAAAATGCACCAGCAAGAAACAGTGGCACGGATCCTACCGCTGAAGTTGCGCTTGTCGGTGAGACAGGCGCGAGCATGGGTATGACGAACGCGTGCCTACGCGTCAGAGGTGGCCCCGCCTCAGAATCCGCAACAAATTCTCAGCAGTCACTTGGATGCTCCGCAGGAGGCACGGCTAGGCGCTGTCCGAAAAGTCGACGAGCGAAGGTTAGACAAGGCAAAAATCGGTGAGAAAGCGCAGTTTACGGGGTGTAAATGAGCATTTTGATCCGATTTTTAACGCCGTATTACCGAGCGCAGGCACTTTTCAGACAAGCCCTAGCCTCTCGACACGATCTTTGGCTATGTTGGTCGCAGGCCAAGGAGAAACAAACGTTGCAGACCCTTTATCGTGTACTGACTCTCGCGACCTGGGAAACCGCCCAAGAAAGCGGGATAGTGCCCCGCTGTGGCAACGACCACAAAGAGGATGGCGTACATCTCAACCTCCCGGAAGCGATTGATTACACAGCCAAGCGTTACTTCACACCCGCCGAGAACCCTGTACTACTTGAGATCGATACATCATCGTTTGCCGAACTCATCGAATGGCGCAGTCCGCTGCCCCACGAACCTTGGCGTAGACCCCTGGCTCGCATAGAAGGGATACGGGTCGAAAGCGTCCAATCAGTCGAGCGCATTAATCCAAAAAAGCTCAACAACTAGAGACGGCCGACACTTCCCTAGCGATGGTGAGAATCGCATGATTCCGCATGAAAGCTAGCCCTTTCCCTAACGCCATGAGACCCAGAGTTCAGGCGCCCTCGGCGGGAGTGCAAGGATGCCCAAGAATCGACAGGTTTAGCGCGCAGGCGGGCCGGGGTGTAGACGGCGCGCCGGGTGTCACTGCGCTCTTTCGACACACCACAAGAGAGGCTTTTAGTGCCAAGACAGCACATAGGCTCATTGCCACACCAATGACTGGCTGATCTACTCACTTTGCATAGGACGAAAGAACGACATTGGTAAACAAGGAAAAAGACGATGTTTGGTCCAGGGGATGGAGTCATTCGTGTAGGAGATAGCTCATCACATGGCGGGACCGTGGTGACAGGGCAGGCAAAACTACCTTGTCGATGGCATTCCTGTAGCGGTGGTAGGTGATATGGTAGCTTGCCCTCAAAAGGGACACGGGGCATGCCCCATAGTCGAGGGCCATCCCACATTCTCGGTGAATGGCAGCGCTTCTCATCTGCAGAATACAAGACAGAATAATCGAGCCAAACATACAGAAAATTGCAAACATATACTGTTTTATCGGATCGAAACAGGTGAAAAACTACGGCACAAGAACCGAGAGAATTAATGATTTAAAATTATAGAAAACCCCAAAAATGAATAAAAAGTAATCGAAAAAACATACATATATATATCTTTAGCGGTAAGCGTTATTATGGCGATATTTTCGGTATACGCAGCCATACAGCACAATTCATATGAAGAATACTGTATATATACCACTTATCCTGAGTGCGATTATCGCTATGGGCCTATAGCATTACTTTTCTTTAGCTGGCTAGTCGTCACATGGGCAGTTTTGTCGGCAACTTTGGCAATTCTTTTAACCACATACACTTTTATATCTCGACTTATTTCCAAAGGATAAAAAGAATTCTACCCAATCGCCAGAACGAACCTCTTGACGAATTCAACACCAATAATACACATTATAAGTCTTTGAGATATCGCAAAACCGAACAACCAAAAACTTATCTATCACCACCAACTTCGGAATGGAAGTGAAAAAAAGATATCTCGAACTTGTATATCTAACCGTATCAATCACCATTTCTCTATCGATTTCTTCACTTATGGTATATATCGCCATTGATCATAATCCACAAGGAGAATTCTGTAGTTATCTATCCGGAACAACACAATGCGAGTATCAACTTGGATCTATCGCCTCAGTGTTTTTCGGCTGGTTTTTCGTGACTTTTTTCGCACTATCACTCCCTGCGTTTGCTTTGCGTTTCCTGGCAGGCATGATTCGATGGTTTAAATCAATAACGAGGCGCTAGTGCCGGCTTAAACATAATTCTTTAGAAAATAGTTTCCCATAGGTGACAAGCTATCACTGGGTGGTAGCCTGCCAGCTTTTGGTCACGAATTTACGATAACCAATTCCCCTTTCGGGCCCGTGGTCTTCTGAACCACCGTGTACCTCAGCTGCGTCGTCTACAGGTCTAGCCCCTGGAACACCTCGCGCATCTTGGTTACGTCGTTGACGCTGATGACGACCTGCCCTTTCGCTGTCGGGGCCAGCTCAGCCATGCGGTCGCATTGCTCGATCCAAAGAAGCAAGCCGGCCTCAAGTGAGGCCGGACACACCGGCTCACCACAGGAGACACGACATGCACTATCCCATTGCCATCGAGGTAGGTGACGACCAGCATGCCTATGGTGTGGCAGTGCCCGACCTGCCAGGCTGCTTCTCGGCCGGTGACACCTTCGATGAGGCGATCGCCAACGCGCGCGAAGCCATTGAAGGACATCTCGAGAGCCTGGCCGACCATGGTGATCCCATCCCTTCAGCCAGCGCTATCGAGCAGCACCTGGCGGATCCCGACTATGCCGGCTGGGTGTGGGCCGCAGTCGAGATCGACATGACTTCCTATCTGGGCAAGAGCCACAAGATCAACGTCACCCTGCCCGACCTGCTCATCAAGCGCATCGACAGCACCGTCGCGCGACACAGCGAGTTCAAAAGCCGTTCTGGCTTCCTCGCCCGCGCGGCGCTGCATGAACTCGAGCGCTGCGTGGGGTGATTCACGGCGTCAAAGCACTGCCCCCCCAAGTCGAGGCTCACCCACTCGCCGTGGGCCTCGTTGATCACTTCAAGGGCTCGGCTCCTTTATGAAGACGATGGCCAACTTGCGATAGAAAGGGCAGGACCGCTCGTAAACGCTCGCTTCCAATGTCTCAGCACCAACGATGAAAACGCCCCCTTGGGGCTGGTACACTACGCGCCCTCTCCTGCCCGACCTCTTGATGCCGATGACTGACCGAGATCCCCTGGCCCAGGCCCGCCGCTTTTCCGTGGCGCCGATGATGGACTGGACTACCCGCGACTACCGCGTCTTCGCGCGCACCCTGACGCGCCGGACGCTCTTGTACACCGAGATGGTGACCACTGGTGCGATCCTTCACGGGCGTCCGCGCGAGCGCTTCCTCGGCTACGACGAGGTGGAGCATCCGCTGGCGCTGCAGTTAGGTGGCAGCGATCCAGGAGAACTCGCCGAGTGCGCGGCGATCGCCGAGGAGTGGGGCTACGACGAGGTCAATCTCAACGTGGGTTGCCCCAGCGACAGGGTCCAGAACAACCTGATCGGGGCCTGCCTGATGGGTCATCCGGACAAGGTGGCGCTGGCGGTGGCGACGATGCGCGAGGCGGTGTCGATTCCGGTGACGGTGAAGTGCCGTATCGGGATCGACGATCAGGACGAGGACGCCGATCTCGAGCGCTTTATCACCCAGGTGGCCGACGCCGGCTGCGAGGTGTTTATCGTGCACGCGCGCAAGGCCTGGCTGCAGGGGCTGTCCCCCAAGGAAAACCGCGACGTGCCGCCGCTGAATTATCCGCGGGTGCATCGCTTGAAGGCCAGTCGCCCCGATCTGCATATCGGCATCAACGGCGGCATCAAGAGCCTCGAGGAGTGCCAGACGCAGCTTAATCACGTCGACAGCGTGATGGTGGGTCGCGAGGCCTACCAGAATCCCTGGCTGCTGGCCCAGGTGGACCAGGCGATCTACGGCGAGCCGGGGCCTGCTGACAGTCGCCACGCCGCCGCCATGGCGCTACGCCCTTACATCCAGCGCCGCCTGGAAGAAGGTGCCAAGCTCAACCATATCACCCGCCATCTGCTTGGCCTGTTCCAGGGCTGCCCCGGCGGGCGCCGCTTCCGTCGACATCTGTCGGAGAACGCTCATCGCGACGGCGCGGGCCTGGCGGTGTTCGACGATGCCCTGGGCCTGGTGCCGGAGCCCGCCAGCGCCTGACAACAGCTGCACGACACTCCGCTGCACGGGCAAACCTGCCCTGCAAAAAAGACAACGGCCGAGCGATCTACTCGGCCGTTCTTTATTGGGTCCGGGGTTGGGGACTCGATCTTCATCAAGCCCTCTGGACATCTGTCTCGCTAGCCCTACCGCTACCCCTATCGCCACCCTCATGCCTTAAGGTAAGCGAGTGCTCACCTGCATGTGCAACCTTGGCTCCTGGGTGAACCGCTTCATGCCTTGAGGCCTAGTAGAGTGAATCGGGCGGCGGCTCCAGGCTCGAATGGAAGGTCTCGATGGCGCTTTCGGCTTCTTCGATGGCGTCGAAGCGGGCGATATGGAACAACGCCTCGCCTTCGTTGGCCAGGGGCAGCCGGCTCATGCCGATGACGATGCCGTCGGCCATGGACAGGATCTCGCCTTCGGTCTCGCCGAAGGGATCGGCGACCTTGCCCAGCACCTGCCCCTTGGCGACCCGGGCTCCCAGGCGCACCTTGGGCCTCAGGATGCCGTCGATGGGCGCACGCGCCCAGCTCGACCCATTGGCGACCTCCGCTGCCGGTGGCTTGCGACGGCGTTGCTCGCCGGTCAGCATGTCGAGCCGGCGCATCACCCGCAGCACCCCTCGGACACCAGCGGTGATCGCCCACTCGTCGAAGCGCAGCGCCTCGCCGGCCTCGTAAGTGAGCACTGGCGTACCGCGAGTCTGGGCGTAGTGGCGAAGGCTGCCTTCGCGAAGCTCGGCGTTGAGGATCACCGGGGCGCCGAAGGCGTCGGCCATGCGCCGGGTCTCCTCGCCGGCGTCACCCAGCTGGGCGCGGATCTGCGGCAGGTTGGTGCGGTGGATGGCGCCGGTATGAAGGTCGATGATGTGGGTCGCGTGGTCGACGATCTGCTCGCGAAACAGCGCCGCGATACGCCCCCCGAGCGAGCCTGATTCACTGCCGGGAAAGCAGCGATTGAGATCGCGCCGATCCGGCAGATAGCGAGAGTGCTGAACGAAGCCGAAGATATTGACGATCGGCACCGCGATCAGGGTGCCGCGCAGACGGTTGATCTGGCGCGAACGCAAAAGACGCCTGACGATCTCGACGCCGTTTATCTCGTCGCCGTGGATGGCGCTGCACACCAGCAAGGTGGGACCGGGCTGGCGTCCGTGAACGACCTCCACCGGGATATCCAGCGGTGCATGGGTGTAAAGTTTGGCCACCGGCACGTCGATCTGGGCACGCGTGCCCGGCTTGACGGTAATGCCGGCCAGTTCGAAGGGGGCTCTTGCCATGGAAGTTCCTTAGTCGCCATGCCGCGCCGTCGACAACACGACAGCACCTGTCGTCCTTATACCTTTGTGACGTCGCCAAAACGAGCCCAATTTACCTCAGTGCGCGTATCGATGCCGCTGATCTCGCGGGGCCAGTCCGGTAGAATACGCGGACTGACCCACCGCCGGAGCACCCCGCCCCCATGCCCCGCCGTACCAAGCAAGAAGCCGCCGCCACCCGAGCCGCATTGCTCGATGCCGCCGAGGAAGTGTTCCTCGAGCGCGGCGTCTCGCGCGCCTCGCTCGAGGTCATCTCGCGACGGGCCGGCGTTACCCGGGGCGCCCTGTACTGGCATTTTCGCAACAAGGGCGATCTGTTCCGGGCCATGCTGGAGCGTGTCCATCTGCCGTTCGAGGACCTGCTCAATGAGCTCGACGACTCCTCGGTCGATCACCACCCGCTGGAGGCCATTCGCTTGAGCTGTCATGTCGGGTTGCGTCAGGCCGATACTCCGCGCCACCGCCGGGTTCACGGTATCCTGCTGCACCACTGCGAGCGTACCGACGATTTCGACCCGCTGGAGGCCAAGGCCGAGATCGCCCGAGAAACCTGCCAGGCCTTGCTGCGCCAGTTCAAGCAGGCTGATCTCAAGCAGCAGCTACGCCCCGGGCTTAGCCCGGAGCGTGCCACCGACCTGTTTCACTATGCCCTGAGCGGGCTGTTCTGGGAGTGGCTGCGCGCGCCCCAGGCCTTCACTCTAAGTGAACGAGGCCCTGCCCTGGTCGATGACCTGATCAGCCTGATCGGTCGCGACTGACCCGTCGTCGCGAACCGGCACTCGATCGACTCGGGAAGGGCTCGACACGCTTCAATGCTGATGGCCGTGGGAGTGACGATGGCCGTGGTAGTGGTGCCCGTGCGTCGGCGCCTCATGGGGTGGTACCGGTTCATGGCGCTCGATCAGCTTGAGCCTTACCAGGCGGGTACGCGCATCGAGAAACTCCTGCTCGGCCACCGAGCGGAAGCTGTCGTGCTCTTCCAGGTACTTGACCAGCACCCGTACTTCCCCTTCCCGCGGCATCGCCCCCGGCTTGCCCCTCAGGCAGATCTCCCGGGTTCCGTCCGAGCAGAGCACCGCACGGCAGCACCCCTGGCCATCGATGAAGCCGACCACCTGAACACGCTCGCCCAGCAGGCAACGGCGGTTGAACGAGGGCCGATCGCGATAGCGCTTCAACAGTACCCGACAGAAGCGGGATGCCAGCGGGGACGACAGCGCAAAGGCTCCCCACAGCACCACGATGCCCAGCGGCACGATCACGATCGCCAAGTTGACCCACTGCAGAATCAGCAGTTCCGCCACTAGCGTGAAGACAGCAGCGAACAGGATCAGCGCGGTCAAGGCCACCGTCACCGGCACCCCGGCAAACCCCAGCGATACCATCGTGCTGGCCATATGATCGTCACGCAGGCTGTCACGTTCGAACAGCTGCAGCGGCACCAGCTTCAATGCCACCAGGATCCAGTAGAGCGCGACGAGTGGAAGCAGCACCGTGAACAGAATCAGCGGAAAACTCAGGGCAATGTCCCTGATCAGCGTTATGTCCATACCACCTCCCGTGGCGTTGCCACTTGCGTACTTGCTACCCGCAGCATAGCGCCATAGGCCACAAACCTCGACCCGCACATCCCAATTTTTCCTTTGGCGACAGCATGTTGCAACGCACAATATGCTGCACTGCACACTTCCCCCAGGCCCGCCACAAGCTTGTAATACGAAATAAAAAGCTCCCTGTCACCAGCGACTCACCGCCTCTGCAGCATAAAAAAAGCGCCGCCTGGAAAGGCGGCGCTTTGACCTGCATCAACCATTCTACCGATGAGGGGCGGTCATGTTGACCCGCCCACTGGTTCAATGATCGGTGGCAGTGCCCTTGGCTTCTGAGGCGTTCTCGTCCTCATCGTCGTCGGAACCACGCTCTCCGAACAAGCGCAGGGAGAGCGACGCGATCATGGCGTAGAACGACGGCACGAAACAGCTACCCAGTATCGCCACCGAGGCCATGCCCATGGCCACCGTGGTACCGATGTGGTGGCTGCTGGTGTCACTGGCGCCGGTGGCCATGGCCAGCGGCAGGGTGCCGAAGATGAATGCCATGGAGGTCATCACGATGGGCCGGAAACGCAGCTCCGCCGCGGTGATCGCCGCCTCGCGGATGGTCTTGCCCATCTCCTTGCGCTGCAACTCGGCGAACTCGACGATCAGGATGGCGTTCTTTGCCGCCAGGCCGATGACCACCAATACCCCGATCTGGACATAGACGCTGGTATCCAGGCCACGCATGGCGATACCGGCGATGCCCCCGAGGAAGGCGAACGGCGTGGCGGTCAGTACCGCCAGCGGCAATGACCAGCTCTCGTACTGCGCCGCCAGGATCAGGAACACCATGACCATGCCGAAGATGATGGCGATGGTGCCGGCGTTACCCGCTTCACTCTCCTGGTAGGCGGTACCGGTCCAGCCCATGCCCCAGTCGCTGCCAAGCGTATCCTGGACGATCCGCTCCATGGCCTGGAGCGCCTGAGTCGAGGAGTAGCCTTCCGCCGGGCCACCCTGGAACTGGGCCGCCGAGTAGACCCCGAAACGCGTCACCACTGCAGGGGCGGCCTTGCGCTCAAGGGTCACGAACTCCGACAGCGGAATCCGCTCACCGTTGCCGCCGCGCACATAGACGTTGTTGATATCGTCCGGGGTGTCGCGGTACTCCGCCTCGTTCTGCAGGTAGACCTGGAAGTTGCGGTTCTGGTAGCTGAAGAAGTTGACGAAGCCATTGCCGAAGGTGTTCGACAGAGTGGCATTGAGGTCGGTCAGCGACACGCCGTAGCTCAGCGCCTTTTGCTGGTCGATCTCGGCGCGGAAGGACGGCACGTTGACGCTGAAGGTCGAGAATACCTGGTTGAGCGCCGGGTCCTGGTTGGCCGCCTGCATCACCTTGAGCGAGGCCTGGTAGATCTCCTCGGGGGTGGCACCGGAGAACGACTGCAGGTAACCGGTGAAGCCGCCGGTGGTGGACAGACCGATGATCGGCGGCATGTTGAAGGCCATGACGTTGCCGCCGTCGACCTCGGCACCGATCTGGAAGATCCGGCCGATCAGGTCATCCACCGTGGTCTCGCGCTCGTCCCAGTTGTCCATGTTGATGAAGATGATGCCGCGTGCAGTGTTGACCGAGCTGGTCAGCATGTCGTAACCGGCGATGGCCGAGGAATAGCGAACACCGGGCACTTCCTCGATGCGCTTGCTGACCTCGGCCATATAGGCCTTGGTGCGGCTGAGCGATGCCGAGTCCGGCAGGCTGACGGCTGCCAGGGCGATGCCCTGGTCGGTTTCCGGCACCAGCGTCGAGGGCGTGTTCTCATAGAGCCAGAAGGAACCGGCCCCGACCAGCCCCACCAGCAACAGGGTCAGCACCCAGGCCTTGACCAGCGCCTTGACCGCCACCATGAACACCCTGGTGACGCCGTCGAAGAAGCGGTCGAACAGGCGCAGCGGGGTGCGCACCGCCCGCATGAAGGAGGATTCCTTCTTGTGCAGGTCGTGCTTGATGAAGATCGCCGACAGCGCCGGGGTGAAGGTCAATGCCATCAGCGCCGAGAACGCAACCGAGATGGCGATGGTAAGGGCGAACTGCTGATAGATCTGCCCTGTGAAGCCGCCGAGGAAGGCCACCGGCACGAACACCGCCGCCATGATCAGCGAGGTGGCGATGACCGGCCCACCGACCTCCTTCATGGCCTGGATGGTGGCCTGGCGAACCGTGATCTCCTCGTCCTCCGACAGCACCCTTTCGACGTTCTCCACCACCAAGATGGCGTCATCCACCACGATGCCGATGGACAGCACCAGAGCGAACAGCGTCAAAAGATTGATCGAGAAGCCGAACACGTAGAAGCCTGCGAAGGTGGCCAGTACCGATACCGGCACCACCGACATGGCGATCACGGTAAAGCGCCAGTTCTGCAGGAAGATGAACAGGATGACGCCGACGATCAGGAAGGCTTCGATAAAGGTGTGGAAGACGGTTTCCACCGAGGCGTCGATGAACAAGGTGGTGTCGTAGGGCACCACGTACTCGAGGCCCGGCGGGAAGCGCACCTCCAGCTCGTTCATCTTTTCCTTGACCATGTCTGCCGTCTGCAGGGCATTGGCGCCCGGCTGCTGCTGGATCATGATCGGCGTCATGATGGCGCCGTTGAGGCGTGCCTCGACGCCATAGAAGGAGGCGCCCAGCTCGATCCGTGCGACGTCATCCAGGCGCAGCGCGGAGCCGTCCTCGTTGGTGCGCAGCAGGATGTCGCGGAAGTCGTCGGCGCTGGACAGACGTCCGCCGGCGGTGATGGTGTAGGTGAAGGCTCGCGGGCTGTCGATCGGCGTGGACGCCAGGCTACCCGCCGGTACCTCGGTGTTCTGGGCACGAATCGCCGCCGCCACCTCGGTGGGGGTCAGGTCGTACTCGGCCAGCTTGTTGGGGTCCATCCAGATGCGCATGGCGAACTCGCCACCGCCCAGCACCTCGGCCTCACCGACGCCGGGAATCTGGCGCAGCTCGTCGAGAATGTTCAGGGTGGCGTAGTTCTGCATGTAGATGTTGTCGTAGTCGTCCTGGGGCGAGATCAACGACACCAGCATCAGGATCGAGCTGGAACGCAGCTCGACCTGGACGCCCTGCTCCTGCACCGCCTCGGGCAACTGGGACAGCGCGCCCTGGACCCGGTTGTTGACGTTGATGGTGTTGATATCACCGTCGGTCCCGATGTCGAAGGCCACGCTCAGGCTCATGGAGCCGTTGTCGGAGCTGGTCGAGTTCATGTAGAGCATGTTCTCGACGCCGTTGATCGCCTCCGCCAGCGGCGCGGCCACCGTCTGCGCCACGGTCTCGGCATCGGCCCCCGGGAAGGTGGCGCTGACCGACACCGTGGGCGGCACCACGCTGGGATACTGCTCGATCGGCAGTACCCGCATGCTCATCGCCCCGATGATGGTCAGGATGATCGCCAGGACCGAGGCGAAGATCGGCCGCTTGATGAAGAAGTTGGCGAAATTCATTCGTTACCCTCTCCTCGAGCCTCCTCGGCCTCCTGATCGCCCTGCGGCGCGTTCATCGGCGCCTGCTGGGCGGCCTGGGTGGCACTCGCGGCATCCTCGCCCTGACCACCGCTCTCGGCAGTGCCCTGCCCGCTCTGATCGGCCGCTGGCTCGCCCGGTGACGCCGCTTCGCCCTGCTCAGCTTGCTCGGGCGCGGCCTGGCCGGCGCCCTGCCCCTGTTGCTCGTACTGGGCTTCTTGCATCAGCGCCTCGGCGTCGCCGTCGAACGGCTGGGGATCGATCGGGGTACCCGGCTTCAGGCTGCCCGGATCACCGACCACCACACGCTCGCCGGGTTCGACGCCGTCGAGGATGATCTGCCAGGCGCCCGCCAGCTCACCGAGCTGCACCGGACGCGCCCTGGCGACGTTGTCTTCATCGAGCACGTAGACCTGCGGGCCCATCAGGCCCTGGGTCAACGCCAGCTCCGGCACCGCCAGCACGCCGAAGCGCGCCAGCCCCTCGATCTTCACGCGCACGTACTGACCCGGCAGCACCGCGCCGTCCGGGTTGGCAAAGGTGGCCTCCGCCTGGACGGTGCTGGTCTCGGGATCGACACGGGAGCCAAGGAAGTCCAGGTGGCCGCTGAGCACGGCAGGCTCATCCCCACGCGAAGAGAACGCTTCGAGCGAGGCGGCGATGTCCTCGATGCTCATGTCCTTCAACTGACGACGCAGCTCGAAGGCGTCGTTCTGAGGCATCTGGAAACGGACCTCCAGCGGATCCAGCGGAGTGATGGTGGCAAGTTCGGTATTGGGTGACACCAGGTTGCCGACATTGACCTCACTGAGACCGATCACGCCAGACACCGGCGCCGTGACCTCGGCGTAGTCCAGGTCGAGCTGGGCGCTCTTCAGCGCCGCCTCGGCCTGGGCCACGCTGGCCCGCGCGACGCGCGCGTCGGCCAGGGCCTGGTCGACCTGCTGACGGCTCACCGAGTTCTGGGCTGCCAGCTGCTGGAAACGATTGGCGTCACGCTCGGCCCGCGACAGCTCGGCCTGGGCGCTGGCCAGGTCGGCCTCGCGCTGGGCCACGGTGGCCTCGTACAGGTCCGGCTCGATGGTGTAGAGGCTCTCACCCTGCTCGACCTGATCGCCGGGTTCGAACTTGCGCTCCTCGAGCACACCGGTGACACGTGCGACCAGGGTGACTTCCTGCTCGCTCATCAGCTTGGAGGGGTAGGACTTGTCCAGTGGAATGTCCTGGTAGGCCAGCTCGGCCACCTCGATGGCCTTGGCGGGTGGCTGACCACCGGCCTGACCGGCGGACGGGTCTTCTTCCTGACCACAGCCGACCAGCAGCAATGCCGCCGCCAGTGCGGCCCAGAGGCGGCCGCGATAGATGGTGGTTTTCATCCCTTGATTCCTTCGGGGTAATTGGATCGTCAGATGCCGGGCGCTGACCGCCTCGAGGGAGGAGGCGGTCAGCCTGGACGCCAAGGCGTGCGTCAGCCGTCCTGACTCGGCGGTGCGCCGATATCGAGAACCGCGTCGTATTCGTCGGCCTCGCCCTGCTCCGGCAGGGTGAAGTTCACCTGCCCTTCCTCGACCAGGAAGGCGTTGAGCTCGGCGATATCCTGGGCGTCGAGCACCCCCGCCTGACGGTGCAGACTGAGCAGGTTGATCACGTAGTTGAAACGGGCATCGGCGTAGTCAGCGATGGCGTTATACAGGTTCTGCTCGGCGTTGAGCACGTCGACGATGTTGCGGGTACCCACCTCGTAGCCCGCGCGGGTGGCATCCAGGGCACTCTGGTTGGAGACGATGGACTGCTTGCGCGCCGCCACCGTGGAGACGTCATTGCTGACCTGGGTGTACAGCGAGCGCACCTGCAGCACCGTCTCGCGGCGCTGGGACTCGAAGTCGTACTGGCTGGACTCCAGGTCGTAGGTGGTCTGGCGCACCGAGGCGCTGGTCCGACCGCCGGTGTACAGCGGCATGCTCGCGCTCACGCCCACCTGGCTGTTGGAGTTGTAGTCCTCGAAGTTATCACGCTCGTCGTCGCTGTAGGCGTAGTTGGCGAAGGCCTCCACCACCGGCAGATCGGCGGCCCTGGCCACATCGATCCGCTCACGCGCCACATCGACGCCAGCCTGCTGCGCCAGCAGTTCCGGATTGCGCTCGATGGCAAGCTCGATCCAGGCATCACGACTGGACGGCTCGGGCAGCGCAATGGGCAGATCGTCCTGGAGCATCTCGATGCTGTCGTAGCGCTTGCCGGTCAAGCGCTCCAGCGCCTCGAAGGCCACCTGGAGGTCGCTCTCGGCGACGATCCGGTCGGCCCGTGACTGGTCGAAGGTCGCCCGCGCTTCCTCGACCTCGGTGATCGCGATCAAACCGACGTCGAACTGCTCCTGGGCCTGCTCGAGCTGACGCCCGATGGCACGCTCCTGGGCCCTGCGCGCTTCGAGGATCTCGTAGGCGCGCAGAATATCGAAGTAGGCCGACGAGGTGTCGATCAACACCTGCTGCTCGGTAGCCGCCAGGGTGTAGGTCTGCTGCTCCAGCTGGGCCTCGGCCACGTTCACTTCGCGGCTGTTCAGGGCGTCGTAGAGCTTCTGGGTCGCCTGCAGGTTGAGGCCGTAGCTGAGGTAGTCGTCATCGCTGCCGGTGCCGCTGAAGCCGGACTGCGACTGGGTCTCGAAGATATGGTTGTAGGCCGCCTCGCCGGAGGCGGTCACCTGAGGATTGAGATCCGCCTGTTCGACGTTGATGCCTTCTTCCGCACTACTGGTGGTGGACCGCTCGGAGGCCAACTCGGAGTTGTTGTCCAGCGCGTCGCGGGTAATGGTCAACAGATCGGCGGCCTGGACCTGGCCCATCATCAGGGCGGCGACAGCGGCACACAGAAGGCGTCGGCGAGAAGGAACCCGCGAGGTCAGAGTGACGGGGACTGGTCGGGAAGGCGTCATTGATAGCATCCTCGGATCTGTTGCTCGGCGTTGTCCACAAGTCCCTTTGACCAGGCCACAGAGACATCACACCAGGGACGCCGCGCGACGCGAGCACGACCTCCCTGACACACTGTCCTTGCCATTTCCTGGGCGCCTCGACTTCCTGGAAAGCACCGGGTGGCGTTCGAATCTAGGGGTATTCGATATACATACATTGTCGCATGTTTGGCGTCGTATTCTACCGCCCTTCATGCAAGGATGGTGAAAAATTCGCAATTCCGCACTATATTGCTGGCTAAACCATAATGCTGCACTGCAACACAGCCAAGATCGCCCTCCCCTGCAGGACCATCACCAGGAGCCACCATGGACACTCTGAGACTGGTCACCTTCCGAGAGCTCGAGATCGCGGTACGCGTGTTTCATCCCGAGGCCCCCAGAACCGTCATCGCCTGGCACGGACTGGCACGCCACGGCGGTGACTTCGCTGCCCTGGCCCGGGAACTTGGCCCCGAATGGCGAGTCCTGGCACCCGACACACCGGGGCGAGGGCTGTCGAGCTGGTCGCTGTATCCTGCCAATGACTACTTGTACTCCCACTACATGACAGTCGCGTTGGCGGTCATGGACCACTTCGAACTCGACCGGGCAGCCTGGGTGGGTACCTCCATGGGAGGGCTGCTCGGCATGCTGCTGGCCGCCGATCCATCCAGTGCAGGCCGCATCGAGCGACTGGTGCTCAACGATGTCGGTCCGGAACTGGTGCCACAAGGCCTGGCCGAACTGGCCACCTACTTCACCGTCCCCCACCGTTTTTCCCGCTTGAGCCAACTGGAGGCGGAGCTTCGCCGCCACTACGCCGGCTTCGGCATCGATGACGAGGACGCCTGGCGCCAGCTTACCCTGGAGAGCGCTCGCCGCCTGCCGGACGGTAGCTGGACCTACCACTACGACCCGCGCATCGGCGAGCAATTCGTCCACGACACGCCCAGGGACACCTGGGCCGACTGGAAGGCCATCCGCTGCCCCTTGATGGTCGTGCGTGGCGAAGACTCACCTTTGCTGTCCGAGGATATCGTCACCCGCATGGGCGAGGCCCAGCCACAGCTCGAGACGCTGGCGGTCCCGGGCTGCGGCCACGCCCCGATGCTCGATCGCCCGAGCCAGGTTGCACCGATCAAGGCCTTTCTCGAGAAAAGCCTCGCCGAGCAGCCTCACGAGCCGTCCAGGGCGATCACGCGTCCCTGGTGGCGGCGCCTGCTGGGGCTCGGCGCCTCCTGAAGCCCGCTCTGTCTAGTCGTTGGAGTCCTGCTCCAGCCGCGTGATCGTTCGCAGCACTGCCGCGTGATAGCCACGGCCGAACAGCAGCAGGTGATTGAGCAACGGATAGAGCTGGAAGGCGGCTTCGCGCCGGGGCCAGTCGGCGGGGGCGCGCTCCCGCCCCTGCGCCTGCCAGTAGGCCTCGAAAAAGGCCTCGCCCGGCGCGCCGAACAGCGTCAGCATGGCCAGATCCACCTCCGGGTAGTGGCGATAGACCGCCGGGTCGATCAATGCCGGGCCCCGCGAACTGTGGATGACATTGCCGGACCACAGGTCCCCGTGCACCAGACTCGGCGCCTGGTCAGGCAGCCACGCCTCGAGCTGGTCGGCCACCTGCCCCAGGCGGGCAAGTTCGCTGCGCGACAGCAAGCCGCGGCCGTGGCAGGCCTCGCCCAGAGGCATCAATCGGCGCTCACGCTGGAAGGCGCGTCCGTCGTGAAGCGGCGCATTGGGCTGGGGCGTCGCCCCGCAGGCGTTGTCGTGCGCCCAGCCGTGGGCGGCCTCGCAAGGCGCGTGCAGCTCCGCCAGCCCTCGCCCCAGCGCCGTCCAGTCGGCGGGCCCCGGCTCCAGTGCTTCCATCACCAGCCAGGAGCCGACCTGGCCCATCACTGCGGGTATCACCAGCGAGCTACCGGCATCGCCGAGTGCGGCAAGGCCCTCGGCCTCTCCTGCCAGGCGTTCAGGATCGTCGCGCTTGGCCACCACCGCGCCCTGCGCTGTCTCGATCCGCCACACCTCGGCCATATCACCCCCCGACAGGGCACGTGGCGGTGCCGTGGCGGCTAGCCCCAGCGTCTCGAGGGCGTCATTCAGTTTCATGCTGGCTCCTGCTGGCTGCTGGCAGATTCGCCGGGCGCAGGTTGCGCGTCGCCACCCTCGGGTGGTACACCCGGCTCGACCATCCCCCAGCTTACGCAAGGAGACCCCATGTACAAGCTTGCCTTCTTCGTGCCTAGAGACGACGCCGAGGCGGTCAAGGAAGCCGTGTTTGCCACCGGTGCCGGACGCATCGGTGACTACGAGGCCTGCTGCTTCCAGACCGCCGGTCAGGGCCAGTTTCGCCCGCTGGACGGCGCCGACCCGCACATCGGGCAGGTGGGTGAGCTTGAGCGGGTAGAAGAATACAAGGTGGAGCTGGTGTGCGAGGACGAGCTGATCGGCGCCGCCATCTCCGCGCTCAAGCTGGCCCACCCCTACGAGGAGGTAGCCTACGACGTCTGGCGGCTGGCAGATCTATAACGCGAACGAAAGCGGACGAGCCGGCCAGGGGCCTTTCGAATCTGCGTCGGGCCACCGGGGGCAGACCTGGCCCCGCCCCCGGCAAGCCTTGAAAGAGTGCCGTCAGGCGCTGCCGAAGAAGCGCCTGCGCTGATCCGGTGTGATATCGCTGATGTGCAGCGGGAAGGTCGCGCTTGCGCGGTCCTCGAAGAAGTGACGCAGGGTACGCTCGATGGTGGGAAAGGCCAGTTCGTCCCAGGGCACCTCGTGCTCCTCGAACAGCGCGACCTCAAGACTCTCGGGGCCGGCGGCGTAACCTCCATCGAGCTCGGCGAGAAAGATCATGAACACCTGATTGATATGGGGCAGGTCGATCATGGTGTAGAGCCCCGACAGCGCTACCTCGGCGCAGGCCTCCTCGCGGGTCTCGCGCCGTGCTGCGTCCGGGGTGGTCTCGCCGTTTTCCATGAATCCCGCCGGCAGCGTCCAGTAGCCTTCACGCGGTGCGATGGCGCGACGACACAGCAGCACCCGTGACCCGCAAACCGGCAGCGTGCCGGCCACGATGCGCGGGTTCTGGTAGTGGATGGTGCCGCAGTCGTCACACAGGTAACGCGGACGGTCGTCCCCCTCGGGGATGACGAAACGGACGGTCTGCCCGCAATGGCTGCAAAAATTCATGGGCTGCAATCGTTCATGTCGCTCCCGGCTCGGGAATGGAGGACGGGCTTGACGCCACTGCACGGGGCTGGGTACAAGGAGTGAAACCCTGCGGATCCCCCATGTTAGAGAAACTTCGCAAACGCCTGCAAGCGCATTCCCCCCGCCGCCTGACGCTGAAGCTGCCCGAGGCGGCGGTACTCATTCCGTTGGTCGATCGGCCCGAGCCCGGCCTGCTGTTCACCCGCCGCGCAAGCCACCTGTCGACCCACAGCGGCCAGGTCGCCTTTCCGGGCGGCAAGCGGGAGCCTCATGACGCCGACCTGCTGGCCACCGCCCTGCGCGAGTCCGAAGAAGAGATAGGCCTGCCCCCCGGCCAGGTAGAGGTGCTCGGCCAGCTCTCTGATGTGCTGTCGCTGCATGGTCTCAAGGTCACCCCTTTCGTCGGACTGATTCCGCCGGATCTGCCGCTGGTCCCGGACCTGGGCGAGCTGGACGCGATCTTCGAGGTGCCGCTGTCGCACTTTATCGATGACCAGCGTACCCACACCGACGTGATCCCGGTGGACGACAACGACATCTATGTACCGAGCTACCTGATCCCCGCCGACCAGGGCGACGACTACGTGATCTGGGGGCTGTCCGCCATGATGCTGGTGGAGCTGCTGGCCAAGGGATGCGACCTGGACATGAGCCTTTCTCGCCGCCCGGAGGGTAGACTACGCCATCTGCCTCCGAGAAGAGCGCCAAGATGACCAGGCACGGCCCCGCGATGACAAGACGAGCACCGATTTCATGAGCTACCCCGATCCCTGCCCCCTGCCGCCGCAACGGATGGAGGAGCTGGTGGACGCCCTGGTGGAACGCGGCTTCTATGTCGGTGAAGCGATGATCGACGCCGAGCTGTGCCAGGCCTTGCACGCCGAGGTCGAGGGCCGAGCGCACCAGCAGGCCCTGGCCCGGGCCGGCATCGGCCGCGGATCCGACTTCGATACCCGCGAAGACATTCGTGGCGACGCCATCCACTGGCTCGATCGGGAAACCCTGGCCCAGCGCCGCTATCTGGACGCCATGGGCGAACTCCAGCAGAGACTCAACGAGAGCCTGTTTCTCGGCCTGTTCGAGTACGAGGCGCATCTGGCCCGCTACCCTGCCGGAGCCTTCTACCGTCGCCATCTCGACAGTTTCCGAGGCCGCGCCAACCGCGTGGTCTCCACGGTAGGCTATCTCAATCCCGACTGGCCGGAAGATGGCGGAGGCGAGATGGTCATCTACGCTGAACAGGACCCGCAGAGGGAGCTCACCAGGGTCGCCCCCAGGGCCGGCACCCTGGTGTGCTTCCTGTCCGAGCAGGTGCCGCATGAAGTACTGCCGACCCGCCTGCCCCGCGCCAGCATCGCCGGCTGGTTCAGACGCAATGCCTCGCTGGGTGGCGTGGTAGACCCGGCTCGCTAGGGCCTGATGACCATGCGCCACGACAGCAACGACGCTAAAGCCTCCAGCGCCGAACCGCGAACCGAAGAGGCACGCTTGCGCCAGCAGGTAGAGGCGCTCAGCGAACGGGTACAGCAGCTCGAACAGGAGAAGCGCCACTATCAGTGGCTGGCCGAGAGCACCACGGATCTGATCTCGCGCCACGACCACAACGGCGTCTTCCTCTACGCCTCCCAGGCCGCCAGGACCCTGCTGGGCTATGATCCTGACGACTTGATCGGTGTATCGGCCTACGACCTCTTCCACCCGGACGATCTGGCGGCGCTGCTGTCCAAGTCCCCTCGTATCTACTACCACGAGGGCTTCTACGAGCAGACCTACCGTTTTCGCACCCGCAGCGGCCACTACATCTGGTTCGAGACCACCAGCCGTACCCGTCGCGACCCCGCTACCGGCGAACTCACCGACGTGCTGTGCGTCTCCCGCGACGTCAGTCGGCGGGTCGAGTCCGAGGCACGCCGCGAGCGTCTGGCAAGGGTGGTGGAATCGACCACCGATTTTGTGCTGTTCTGCGACCAGGACGAACACGTGGTCTACTGCAATCAGGCCGCACGCAGCCTGTTCAGGCTCGACGACGAAGGCGCAAGCACGACCATTGCCGAACTGTTGGTGCCAACGTCGGCACAAAGATGGCGTGAACAGGTGCTGCCTGCCGTCACCCTGGAGGGGCGCTGGAGTGGCGAGCTGGCCCTGGCCTCACCCTCAGGCGAGATCCCGGTGCTCAGCGTGGTCCAGCTGCACCGTGAACAGGGAGGGCAGACGCGACTGTCGATCCTCAATCGAGATCTCAGTCTGCGCCTGGAGGCGGAGGCCCAGGCACGCCGCCATCAGGAGCAGATCACCCACGCCAATCGCCTGGCGAGCCTGGGTGAACTGGCCACCAATATCGCCCACGAATGCAATCAGCCGCTGGCGGCTATGGGCAACTACGCCAGCGGCGCGCTGATGCAGCTCGAGCGCGACCCCGACCAACCCGCCCACCAACTGGCGCTGCCCCTCAACCGCATCAACGATCAGATTCAGCGCCTATCCGAACGCTTCAAGCATATCCGTCGCTTCGTTCGCCGCGGCAGTCTTCACCTCGCGCCCCAGGATCTCGCCGAGATCATTGGCCAGGCCTGCGACCTGTGCGAGCCCCAGTGTCGGCACGAAGGCGTGCATCTGGCGTCACGCCTGGCCCCTGGCCTCGACCTCGTCATGGCCGACGCCATCGGCCTGGAACAGGTACTGGTCAACCTGATCCGCAACGCTCTCGACGCCTGTCGCGACATCGCCACTCCGCCCAGGCCTCCGTGCATTCGCCTGGAAGCCTACCCGCTTGGCTCCCGCGAATGCTGCGTGGACATCGTCGACGGCGGCCCCGGCGTGGCACCAGAGCAACGCCAGGGCCTGTTTACGCCCTTCGTCAGCGGCCGCAAGGACGGTCTCGGCATGGGGCTATCGATCAGCCTGTCGTTGATCGAGGCCATGGGCGGCAACCTGGTGCTGATCGATGACGGCGACCCACCGAGCGCAGACGCTCTTCCCCCCGGTCCCGGTGCGAGGCGGCCAGAAGATCCTGACGCGCCACAGGGTGCGCGCTTTCGCATTACCCTGCCCTCCGCCTGAGGGCTTGAACAGCTGATACCTCGGCGCGTCCCCTGACTTGAGGCGCCAAGCGCCAGCCAGGCGGAGATCAGGCACCAGGCTTTGTACGAAAACCCGGCGACCAGGCATCGCCTGGCACGGTCCCCTTTGGCCGGGGGATCGGCTAGCATAGGGGCCTGCCCGCGAGACTCGCCCAACCAGCGAAGTGACCATCATGCCTGTCGACACTGCTGACCAGCCAACCATCGCCATCATCGACGACGACGATGACCTGCGCGAGTCGCTCGCCTGGCTATTGCAGTCGGTGGGACTTGGCAGTCAGGGCTACGCCAGCGGCGACGCCTTTCTCGCCTCGTCGCGGCACCATGAGGTGCTGTTGCTGGACGTGCGCATGCCCGGCCTCAGCGGTCTGCAGGTCCAGCAGCGGCTGGCCGAGCGAGACCGTTGTCCTCCCCTGATCATGATGACCGGTCACGGTGACGTGCCCATGGCGGTCGCCGCGTTGAAGGCGGGAGCCTTCGACTTCATCGAAAAGCCCTTCAATCAGCAGCAATTGATCGATGTCATCCAGCAGGCGCTGGCCCACCACCAGCACCGGCAGCGGGCCCAGGCCGATCTCGAAGAGCTGCGACAGCGATACGAAGGGCTGAGGGCCAACGAACAGGCCATTCTGGTCGAGGTGGCCCGCGGGCTTACCAGTCGAGAGATCGCCGAGAAGCTGACGCTGAGCGCCAAGACCGTGGAGGTCTACCGTCAGCGCATCATGAAGACACTCGGCGCCGATAGCCTGGCGCATCTGGTCAGGCTGGCCGTGGCGCTGGGACTGGTGGCAGCACTGCCCAGGCAGGATAGCGACGTCGGCCGAGATGCCGGCGCACCGTCATGAGTCTGGTGATAAGGGCAGAGTGAGAGGCCACCAACTGGCAGCCGGCTCAGTTCGACATGCAGCAGGAAGTGATGCAAAGCGGTTCAGGCCGAACGCTGTAGCCAGTCATCCGGACCCGCTAACCCCGGTCCCCTCAGCCGTGCCAGACGACTGGACAGCGGCTCCAGCCCGAGCGCCTGACGACGTCGATCGACGTCATCCGGCCGTTCGATGACGCTGGGCACGGGCCAGCCGTCGTCGCCGATCTCGAATTGGGTGCCATAGCGCTGGGGCCGACCGGTCAGGACCCTTATGCGATCCTCGAGAAAGGCCAGCTGCCACCCGGGCGCCTGGCCGGCGGCAACCGCCTGAATCAGTGCAGAACAGCAGCGTTGCATGAAATCCACGTCGAAAACCGCGTGCATCGCGATGTACCAGGCTGCTTCGCTGCCGTCTTCCCCGACGGTGTCCTTGCCCGGCCAGCCGTGACGATCGATGACCGCAGACAGGCGCTCGGCGTTGGCCTGATGCAGCGCACGCACTCGCGGATGATAGTCGGCGGAGGGGATCTCCCCCGAGGCCGCGAGTTCATCCAGCAACGCTCTATCCTGCTCGGCCAGCGCCACCATCTGCTGGGCCAACATGGTATTCCTCGTGTTCATGCAACGCACCTCATTTGCAGGCCAGCTTGCCGACAACCTACAGCGTCCTAGGGTTACCCTTCGGCATCAATAGTCGATCCGCCGGGCGCTGCGTAGGAAAATGCCGACGCCAGAAGCATATTTCAGTGAAGAATCACGTATCTGGCTGTCCGTCATCGGACAACTTTGGTCCATGCTAGAGTCAAGCCAAGGCCACAGATATCCCTCCCCGGAGGCATCCTTCCCCAGGCAGGAGGCCGCCCGCGGATCATCTTTATGAGGAATACTGAATGAATTCGACCGATCGTCAGCACCTGCGCCGCTGCGTTGACCTGGCCAGGGAGGCCCTCGAGGCTGGTGATGAGCCGTTCGGCTCGCTGCTGGTGGATCCGCAAGGGCAGGTTCGCTTCGAGGATCGCAACCGCGTCGCCGGCGGTGACGCGACCCGCCACCCCGAATTCGCCATCGCCCGCTGGGCGGCCGAGCACCTCAGCGTCGAAGAGCGCGCGCACTCGACCGTCTATACCTCCGGTGAACACTGCCCCATGTGCGCCGCGGCGCATGGCTGGGTCGGACTCGGACGCATCGTCTACGCCAGCTCCTCAGAACAGCTCGGCCGCTGGCTAGGCGAGTGGCAGGTGGCACCTGCCCCGATCGCCCCGCTGCCGATCCAGACCATCGTGCCGAGTGCCGAGGTGGAGGGGCCGGTTGAGGAGTTTGCCGACGAGATTCGCGAGCTGCACCGGCGGCTCTACCGGAAGTGACGTCGTGATGGAGGACGGGAAGGACGGGAAGAACGTGAGAGCATCGAGAAGTCGGACAGCGGCGTCGAGTCGTTGGCCGGCAACGCCGGTGATCAACCGTCAGCTCAGGCTCTCGAGCACGTCGCCCACACGCAGGATGGCCCCCACGCCCTGCTCGACGACGGCATTCTGGCCAAAGAAGGCGCCCTTCCAACCGGGCTGGGTATCCATTTCCACCAGGGTCTTCAACGGTTCCTTGGCCGAGGGCGCCTCACCGCTGCGCTGATCCAGGGTGATGATCTTGCAGCGCTTGCATGGCTTGCGCAGGCCGAGGCGATAGCCGGGCCCGGCCAACGAGGCCCAATCCCGTTCGGCGAAGGGATCACCGCCCGACACCACCAGGTTGGGGCGGAAGCGCTCCATCGGCACCGGCGCCTCCCCCTTGGCTTCCAGCCGCTGGTTGAGCGCCGCCAGCGAGGCCTCGGAGGCGATCAGCAGGGGGTAGCCGTCGGCAAAGGCGGTATGCACCACACCGCGCTCCGCCGGCGGCAGAAACTCGGTCTCTACCCAACGGCGCTGCTCGTGGGGCAGGCGCACCAGCCGCAACCGCCCCGCTTCGCGCTGGGGTTCTGGCAAGGACTTTGGCAAGGGCTTTGGCAAGGACTTTGCCAGCGCTTCTGCCAGCCAATTCGCCGCACCGTCGCCTTCGTCCAACGCCTGGCATTCGCTCTGCCAGACCCGCACCTGGCGCATGGCCGCCTGGGGTTCGTCCAGTGACAGCACGAGCGGCGCCATCCTGTCGTGGACCAGGCGCAGCGTGTCGGACGACAGTTCGACACCGATGGTCGCCAGGGCGGGGATCTCACGCTGGGTGACGAAACGCCCGTCGTCGTCGACCAGCATCCAGCGCCGATCGAAGGCGAGCCCGCGCTCGGTGAGTTCAGCCCTGGACAGCGCGATGCCGCGCAGCGACTTGACGGGGTAACAGGCGAGAGTGGAAAGCTTCATGGGCATCCTTGCCAGGGGCCATCGTCTCAAGTTGGTGGCACGGGCACTGCACGGAGCCAGTACCAGTGCTAATAACCAGTACCAGTATCAGTATCAGCCTAGCGCCAGTTCGACGGCCCTGCGGGCGTGAATGGCCGTCGTATCATACAGCGGAATCTCGGTGTCGGCCTGAGCGACCAGCAAGGCGATCTCGGTGCAGCCCAGTATCACCGCTTCCGCACCACCGGCCTTGAGCTCTTCCATGATCGATAGCATCACCTGGCGTGACGCCTGCTCGATTTCACCATGGCAAAGTTCATCGTAGATGATCCGGTGAACCTGATCGCGCTGAGCCTTCTCAGGTACCTGTACCTCGATACCGTAGGCCTCGAGCCGGTCCTTGTAGAAGCCCTGCTCCATGGTAAAACAGGTGCCGAGCAGCCCCACCCGCTTGACCCCGTCGGCGATCAGGGCATCGGCGGTGGCGTCGGCAATGTGCAACAGAGGGATATCTACCGCCTTTTCGATGTCTCGGGCCACCTTGTGCATGGTATTGGTACACAGCACGATAAGGTCCGCGCCCGCCTCCTGAACGCGCCAGGCGGCGTCGGCGAGCAGCCCGGCGGCATCCTCCCAGCGGCCCTGATGCTGAAAGGCCTCGACCTCGGCGAAGTCCAGACTGATCAAGGCAATCTTGGCCGAATGATGTCCACCAAGTGCGCGGTTCACATCCCGATTGATGACCTGGTAATAGCTCACCGTGGACTCCCAACTCATGCCGCCCAACAGCCCGATGGTCTTCATAGCGCCCTCCCGAGGACTTCCCTGGCCCAGTCAGTGTTGCGGTACCGTCTACTTCAGCATACAAGAGTCATCGGTGGCTCACAGCACCCTCACCCTCAACGGCTTTCCTGTTTCGCGCATCTCGCATACTCTTAGCGGGCTAGCAAAAGTGCTACCACTACCTCCACCGTCCCACGACAAGGAATCTCGATGACGGCCTCAGACACCCTCAAGCTGGTCCTGCTGTCGAGCCTGTGGGGACTGTCCTTCATCTTCATGCGGGTGGCCTCGCCGGAGTTCGGCGCCGTCCCGGTGGTGATGATCCGCATGGGGGTCGGCGCCCTGCTGCTGCTGCCCCTGCTGGCATCACTGCACTACCTGCGCCAGGTGCGCGACAATATCGGACGCCTGGCGCTGCTCGGCTTCATCAACCACGTGGTGCCGTTTTCACTGCTGGCCCTGGCGACCACCCAGCTCGAGGCGGGCTTCACCTCGCTGATCAACGCCACCACTCCGATCTTCACCGCGCTTATCGGCGCCGCCTGGTTCGCCACGCCGATTCGCCGACGTCAGTACCTGGGTCTGGCGCTGGCCTTCGTCGGTGTCTACGTGTTGTCCGCCGATCGGCTGGACTTCCAGCTGGGCGGCGATGGCTGGTACATCCTGGCGATTCTCGGGGCCACCTTCTGCTATGGCATCGCCGGCAACTACTCAAAGACCCACCTCGGCCATCTGCCGGTACGCGTGCTGGCCGCCGGCAGCTGCTCGATGTCCGGGCTGATGCTGCTGGTGCCCGGTCTGCTGATGTGGCCGCAGCAAGCCGTCAGCATCGAGGCCTGGGGCAGCGCCCTGGCCATGGCGGTGCTGTCCACCACTGTCGCCTTTCTGCTGTTCTTCAGCCTGCTGGCCAGCGCCGGGGCTACCGCCGCCTCCACCGTGACCTTTCTGGTACCGGTCAGCGCCCTGCTGTGGGGCTATCTGCTGCTCGACGAGACCCTGGGGCTGCGCACCCTGGTGGGCATGGCCATCACCCTGGCAGGCACCGCTGTGGCCACCGGCATGCTGTCGCCGGGCCGGGACAAGGCCACGCGACCATTGCCCCGCTAGGCGCCCCCCAGAATCCTCGCGCCTGAATGACGAAGCGGCCATGGCATTCGCCATGGTCGCTTCAATGCTAGGCGCTGTCCGAAAAGTCGACGAGCGAAGGTTAGACAAGGCAAAAATCGGTGAGAAAGCGCAGTTTACGGGGTGTAAATGAGCATTTTGATCCGATTTTTAACGCCGTATTACCGAGCGCAGGCACTTTTCAGACAAGCCCTAGCTGAAGGCTTGTGAAAGGGACTCAGAAGTTGGGCTTGCGCTTCTCGACGAAGGCGCTCATGCCTTCGCGCTGCTCGTCGGAGGCGAAGCACAGGGCAAACAGGCTGGTCTCCAGCGCCAGGGCGCTGTCCAGATCCTGGTCCATGCCGTCGTGGATCACCTGCTTGGCACTGCGCACCGCGCCGGGGCCATTGCCGGACAGCTGCTTGGTCAGGGTGGCGGCGTAGTCCTCGAGCTCGGCCTGGGACATCACCTGGTTGACCAGGCCAATGCGCAGGGCCTCCTGGGCGTCGATCTTGCGCCCGGTGGTGCAAAGGTCAAGCGCCATGGCCGGGCCGACCCGACGTGGCAGACGCTGGGAGCCACCGAAGCCGGGAATGACCCCAAGCAGTACCTCGGGCTGGCCAAACACCGCGTTGTCGCTGGCCACCGCCCAGTCACAGGCCAGCGCCAGCTCGCAGCCGCCGCCGAGGCAGAAGCCGTTGACCAGCGCCACCACCGGCACCGGCAGCGTCTCGAGGCGCTTGATGGTCTTCAGCGCCTGACCGGCAAAGTCGCGCGCCTCGAGCGGGTTCATCTCGCGCATCGCGGTGATGTCGGCACCGGCCACGAAGGACTTCTCGCCGGCGCCGGTGATCAGCACCGCGCGCAGGCCCTCGCGACCTTCGAGCCGATCAAGGATCTCGGCCAGCGCCTCGATGACCTCGCGATTCAGGGCGTTCAACGCCTTGGGACGGTTGATGGTGAGGCGTACCACGCCATCGTTGTCGACCATCTCGACCAGTTGTTCGCTCACGAAATGCTCCTTGTCAGAGTTGTCAGTTGTCGGCGAGGCCCGCCTGGCGTCGGCGGAGCCTGGCGCGTTCGTCACCTTTGGCCCAACCCTAGCGAACGCTTGGTAGGCTCACAAGCCATCCTTTTGGCGCATGCCACCGCCTCAACCGCTGTAGTCGTGAAAGCCGCGGCCGCTCTTGCGTCCCAGATAGCCGGCGTCGACCATCCGCTTGAGCAGCGGACAGGGGCGATACTTGGGATCGCCGAAGCCATCGGCCAGTACGTTCATGATCGCCAGGCAGACGTCCAGGCCGATCAGGTCGGCCAGCGCCAGCGGGCCCATCGGGTGGGCGGCGCCAAGCTTCATGGCGGTGTCGATGTCTTCGGCGCTGGCCACCCCTTCCTGCACCAGGAAGGCGGCCTCGTTGATCATCGGCACCAGCAGGCGGTTGACCGCGAAGCCTGGGGCGTCGCCGATCGCCACGGCGGTCTTGCCCATGGACTCGGCCAGGGCTTCGACACGGGCCACGGTCGCGTCGCTGGTCTGCTCGGCGCGGATGACCTCGACCAGCTTGAGCACCGGCACCGGGTTGAAGAAGTGCATGCCGACGACTCGTTCTGGCCGCTGGCACACCGCCGCCAGACGGGTCAGCGACAGCGAGGAGGTGTTGGAGGCCAGCACCGCCTCGGGGTTGAGCTCATCGAGCTCCCGGAACAGACGTTCCTTGAGCTCCGGCGCTTCCGGCGCCGCCTCGATGATCACCCCGCAGTCGGCCAGGGCCTGAAGCGAGTTGACCGTGGTCAGGCGCGCGCGGGCCTCGTCCCGCTGTTCGGCACTTAGCCGCTGCTTTTCCACCAGCTTGGCAAGGCCCTTGTCGATCGCCGCGCTGGCCCGCTCCAGGGCGGCCTCGGCAACATCATAAAGGCTCACCTCGAAGCCGCTTTGCACCAGCACCTGGGCGATGCCCTGCCCCATGGTTCCACCACCGACCACACCGATCCGCGTCTCGCTCACTAGCTTTCTCCCTTGATGGATATTTCCCTCGATCATGACACAACCACGCCGCCCCCGGTCACCCCGACGGCGGCGTCTGATGATCTGCTCCCCGCCCTGTCTCGGGCGGGCTTACCCTGCCATCAGCGGATGGCAGGCGGCGATCAGCTCTCCTTGGCCTGCTGACGCAGCACGAACTTCTGGATCTTGCCGGTCGAGGTCTTCGGCAGTTCGGTGAAGACGACGCGCTTGGGCACCTTGAAGCGCGCAAGCTTGCCCCGACAGTGCTCGATGATGTCCTCTTCGGTCACCTCACCGCTGGTGGCCTTGAGCTTGACGAAGGCGCAGGGGCTTTCGCCCCACTTCTCGTCAGGCTGGGCCACCACCGCGGCCTCCTCCACCGCCGGGTGGGCGTAGAGCGCATCCTCGAGTTCGATGGTGGAGATGTTCTCGCCGCCGGAGATGATGATGTCCTTGGAGCGATCCTTGATCTCGATGTAGCCATCGGCGTGCCACACTGCCAGGTCGCCGGTGTGGTACCAGCCACCATCCAGCGCTTCCCGGGTGGCGGCCTCGTTCTTCAGGTAGCCCTTCATCACATTGTTGCCACGCATCATGATCTCGCCGATGCTCTCGCCGTCCTTGGGCAATGGCTCCAGGGTCACCGGGTCGGCCACGCAAAGCGCCTCCAGCATGTGCCCACGCACGCCCTGACGGGCCTTGATGCGGGCACGCTCCTCCAGCGGCAGCTCGTCCCAGGCCTCGCGCCAGGCGCACACCGTCACCGGACCATAGACCTCGGTCAGACCATAGACGTGGGTCACATCGATGCCGAGCGACTCCACCCCGGCGATCACCGCAGCAGGAGGCGCCGCCCCGGCGGTGGTGGCCTTGACCGGGTGGTCGATGGCACGACGCTGGGACTCGTCCAGATTGACCAGTCCGTTGAGCACGATCGGCGCGCCGCTGAAGTGGGTCACCTTCTCGTCGGCGATCAGTTCCATGATCTTCTTCGGGTCGACCTTGCGCAGGCAGACGTTGACCCCGGCGTTGGCGGCGATGGTCCAGGGGAAACACCAGCCGTTGCAGTGGAACATCGGCAGCGTCCACAGGTACACCGGGTGATGCGGCATCGCCCACTCGAGGATGTTGCTCACGGCGTTGAGGTAGGCGCCGCGATGGTGATAGACCACGCCCTTGGGCTTGCCGGTGGTACCGGAGGTGTAGTTCAGCGAGATGGCGTCCCACTCGTCTTCGGGCAGGCGATAGGGGTAGTCGGCGTCACCTTCGGCCAGCAGGTCCTCGTACTCGATCTCGCCCAGGCGCTCGGCCTGGCCCTCGAACTCGGGATCCAGCACGTCGATGATCAGTGGCGGTTTATCGAGGCCCTTGATCGCCTCACGTACCACCTCGACAAACTCCGGGTCCACCAGGATCGCCCGGGTCTCGGCGTGTTCCAGCATGTAGGCAATCGCCGAGGCATCGAGACGGATATTCAGAGTGTTGAGTACGCAACCGGCCAGGGGCACGCCAAAGTGAGCCTCGAACATCGCCGGCACATTGGGCAGCATCACCGACACCGTATCCCCCTTGCCGAGCCCACGACGCTCCAGCGCCGAGGCCAGTCGCCGGCAGCGCTGCCAGGTGGTGGCCCAGTCGCGGCGCGTCTGGCCGTGGACCACCGCCGGCAGGTCCGGATAGACGCTGGCCGCTCGTTCGATGAAGGTCAACGGCGAGATCGCCACGTGGTTGGCCGCGTTGCGCGGCATGCCCTGGTCGTAGATGTTGCTCATTAGACACTCCTGATTAAAGGTCGCATGCGTAGCCACTGGCGGCCTGCGCCTCGCTACGAGGGAAATGACGATGGCCGATCCTGAACAGAAGATAGCCGCCGGTGGACACCGACGGCCAATCGGTTCAGCCAAGCGATACGGAAAGCAGTTCGTCGAAGCCAGCCTCGATGACGCGACGCTGGGCGCGCCCCTCGGGGAGCCACTGGCGCACGGCGAAGTCGGCACAGGCCAGCTTGCGCCGGTAGAAGTCGTCGTCGTTACCGGCGTCCAGCGCGGCCCGGGCGATGATCGCCGCGCGACCCATCTGCCAGGCGCACAGTACGTGGCCGGTCAGCGACAGAAGCGGTGTGGCGTAGGCCTGGATGGCGTCGGCGCCGCGTTCGGCGTCTGCCCCCGCCTCCAGCACCAGGGCCGCACAGGCACGCAGATCCTCGGCACCGACGGCAAGCTCTGCCCCCAGCGGAGCAAGAGAAGAATGGGCTGACAGCGCTTCGGCGGTGGCCTGCACTTCGTCGATCAGCAGTGACAAGGCCGCGCCGCCATCGCGCTGGAGCTTGCGCCCCGCCAGATCGAGCGCCTGGATGCCGTTGGTGCCCTCGTAGATCGGTGCGATACGCACGTCCCGCAACAGTTGCGCGGCGCCGGTCTCCTCGATGAAGCCCATGCCGCCGTGGACCTGAACACCCAACGAGGCGATGTCCACCGCCTGGTCGGTGGAGAAGCCCTTGACCACCGGGATCAGCACCTCGGCCCGCGCCTGGGCCTCGCGACGGCGCGGTTCGTCCTCATGGTGACGGGCCACGTCGAGTTGCTGAGCGCACAGCAGCGCCAGCGCCCTCAGGGCGTCGGTGCGCGCCCGCATCGACAGCAGCATGCGGCGCACGTCCAGGTGCTCGCCGATGGTGCAGGGCTCGCCTCCGCGGGACGCAGGTGTGCGTCCCTGGGAGCGATCGTTGGCGTAGGCCAGGGCGTGCTGGCAGGCACGCTCGGCGACACCGATACCCTGGATACCGACCTTGTGGCGAGCCTCGTTCATCATCGTGAACATGTGGTTGAGGCCGCGCCCGGCCTCCCCCACCAGATAGCCGACGGCGCCGTCCTTCTCGCCGAAGCTGAGGGTGCAGGTGGGACTGCCGTGGATGCCCATCTTGTGTTCGATGGAGGCACATACCACGTCGTTGCGCTCGCCAAGCGAGCCGTCCTCATTGACCAGGAACTTGGGCACCAGAAACAGCGAGATGCCCTTGTTGCCCTCGGGGGCGTCGGGGGTGCGCGCCAGCACCAGGTGGATGATGTTCTCGGCGGCCTCGTGTTCGCCCCAGGTGATGAAGATCTTCTGGCCGAACAGCCGGTAGTGATCGCCTTCCGGCACCGCGCGGGTGCGCACCCGAGACAGGTCCGAGCCGGCCTGAGGCTCGGTCAGGTTCATGGTGCCGGTCCAGCTGCCTTCTACCAGACGCGCCAGGTAACGCTGCTGGAGTTCGTCGCTGCCATGGTGAGCCAGCGCCTCGATGGCACCCGCGGTCAGCATCGGACACAGGCCCAGCGCCATGTTGGCGCCATGCAGCATCTCCTGCACGCTGCTGGCCACCACCTCGGGCAGCCCCTGACCGCCACGCTCCTCGGACACACCGATCCCGTTCCAGCCGCCCTCGGCGTAGGCCTGGTAGGCCTCGGCGAAGCCGTCGGGCAGTGTCACGCTGCCGTCTTCCAGCCGGCTGCAGCCCTGGCGATCACCACTGGCATTGAGCGGCGCCCAGACATCAGAGGCGAGCTTGGCGGCCTCCTCGAGCACAGCGTCGACCAGCTCGGGGCCAACCTCGGCAAAGGGGGCCAGGTTCAAGGACTCGTGCTCGAGCATTTCCGACAGCACGAAGGACAGGTCTCGCAGGGGAGCGGCGTAGGGATACATGGGGCACCTCGTGAAAACGATACCCGGGATAGTAGTTTCCCTAGTCGGCTCACACTATTGGGCCAAGGTCGCAGTAGACTTCAGGGTTGATCGGGGACAAGCGGCGTGCTCGATAGCGCACGGTAAGGAGGGAACGGACAGAAAATGGGAGGCCGTGGAAAAGGTGCGGAAGGGAGGCCGCCGCCGAGCGTGATCGGCGGCGGCAGGTGTGATCAGCGGGTCTGGCGAATCACGTCGGTACCCTCAGGCACCGCGAAGCGGTAGCGCTGGTCATCGATGTTGCCGTTCTGCTCGGCGTTATCGAAGGCGATGGCGGTACGCTGACCGGTGCTGTCGGTCATCTCCAGCGCCGCCAGCTGCTCGCTGTAGAAGGTCAGGCGCAGGCTTTCGAACAGGGTGTCCGAAGCCTTGGGCTCCAGGGTGAAGGTCTCGGCGGTGCCTTGCTGCGAGCTCTTGACCTCGTAGCTGTCGGTGAGCTCGTTTGCGCTACCGGACAGCAGCAGAGCCGGGGTGTGGGTGATGCGCTCATCCAGCGGCTGAATGGTGGCCTGCTCAAGATCGGGGTCATAGAGGGTGACCTCGTCGCCGTCCGACACCACGATCTGCTCGTAAGGCGCCTTGACCTCCCAGCGGAACTTGCCGGGGCGCGACAACCACATGTGCCCTTCGGTCTGCTGCAGGCGCTGGCCACTGCCGTCGAGGATCTGCTGCTCGAAGTCGGCGGAATAGGTGTTCAACGGCTCCAGCATGCGGGTCAGGCGCTCAGCGCCGTCGGCCAGCGCGGTGGCGGGAATCGCCAGCGCCAGGGCCAGCGTGGCAAGACCGGAACTCAAGGTAAGGCGTGCGGGCATAGCGTCTCTCCGTCGAAATCGTCGAAATCCTTGTCGCGCCGGAGCGGCTCCGGCGCCGGGAGGATGTCCGTTTGAGTCCAGTATGCCTGGCAAGTTGCCGCTGAACCCGGTCGTGACACCCTCTTGCATGGTGATTACATCCTGACGCGACACTGTCCCCAAATGGAGACAGTGTCGCGCCGATCGGGTTAGCCTGCGGTGGGCGGCGGTGCCAGCACCTCTCGCCCGCCGTTGCTGCCCATGGACGATACCACCCCGGCCATCTCCATGGCCTCGACCAGGCGTGCGGCGCGGTTGTAGCCGATCTTGAAGCGCCGCTGGACCGCCGAGATCGAGGCCCGGCGCGTCTCGGTGACAAAGGCCACGGCCTCGTCATAGAGGGCGTCCTGCTCGGCGTCGCTGTCATCGCCGGTGCCTTCGGCCTCAAGCCCGGTCAGGGCATCGGCGGAGACACCACCGGAGAGGATCTCGTCGATGTACTCGGGCTCGCCGCGCCGTTTCCAGTCTTCCACCACCCGGTGCACCTCATCGTCATCGACGAAGGCGCCGTGCACGCGGGTCGGCTGACCGGAGCCCGCCGGCAAGTAGAGCATGTCACCATGGCCCAGCAGGTTCTCGGCGCCGCCCTGATCGAGGATGGTGCGGGAGTCGACCCGCGACGACACCTGGAAGGCCATGCGGGTGGGGATGTTGGCCTTGATCAGGCCGGTGACCACGTCCACCGAGGGACGCTGGGTCGCCAGCACCAGATGGATACCGGCGGCGCGGGCCTTCTGCGCCAGTCGGGCGATCAGCTCCTCGACCTTCTTGCCGACGATCATGAACATGTCGGCAAATTCGTCGATCACCACCACGATGTAGGGCAGCTTTTCCAGCACCGGCGGGGTCTGGTGCATCTCCCAGGGCTGGGGCTCCCATAACGGATCGGCAACCTGGGCACCGGCCCGCTCGGCCTCATCGAGCTTGCTGTTGAAGCCGGCGATGTTGCGCACTCCCATGGCGGCCATCAGCTTGTAGCGACGCTCCATTTCGGCCACGCACCAGCGCAGGGCGTTGGCGGCCTCCTTCATGTCGGTGACCACCGGCGCCAGCAGGTGCGGGATACCGTCATAGACCGACAGCTCCAGCATCTTGGGGTCGACCATGATCAGCCGAAGCTCGTCGGGGGTCGCCTTGAGCAGCATCGAGATCAGCATGGCATTGACCCCGACCGACTTGCCCGAGCCGGTGGTACCGGCGACCAGCACGTGGGGCATCTTGCCCAGGTTGGCCACCACCGCGGCACCGCCGATGTCCTGACCCAGCGCCATGGTGAGACCAGAGGCCTCGTGCTGGTAGCGGTCCGAGTCGATCACCTCGCGCAGGCGGATCATCGCGCGATTGGGGTTGGGGATCTCGATACCCACGGTGGGACGCCCGGGTATCACCTCCACCACGCGTACGCTCTTGACCATCAGCGAACGCGCCAGGTCCTTGGCCAGGTTGCTGATCTTGGAGACCTTCACCCCCGCCGCAGGCTTGATCTCGAAGCGGGTGATGACCGGGCCCGGCCAGGTATCGACGACCTCGGCCTTGACGCCGTATTCGCGCAGGCGCATCTCGAGCAACTCCGCCATGTCGGCCAGTTGCTGCTCGGTGTAGTTGGGCTGATGCGGCTCCGGCGGGGTCAATAGCCTGAGGCTTGGCAGCTCGCCGTCGGGTTCCGGCAGGTCATCGAAACCGGGACGCTGGCTTTGCAGGTGCTCTACCGTCCACAGCGTCGGGCCGTCGTTGTCGGCGGCCTCACGGGCTTGCTCGGCGGTAGCCACACGTCCTTCGCCCACGCTGTCGTGGCCTCCGGCAACATTCGCGCCCGCGGCGTCGTGACCTGGCTCAGCGCGGGGAGGCTCGGCCGGCGTGCCGGCGTCGCTGCGGTCCGCTTCCTGCTGCACGCGCTGGCCAGCATCCTGACCAGCGTCCTCAGCATAAGACGGACGGGGAGAAGAACTGGGGGCCTGGCTCGAGACACTACGCGGCGCCTCATGGGTGGCCGCCAACAGACCGGCACCCGCCCCTGCAGCGATGGCGCCGCCAGCCAGGGCGCCACCATCATCAGGCAGCACCGGCTCGGGGATTTCCTCGGCACGACGCTCCTCTCGACGAGGCTGCGTCTGGTGGCTCGACGGCTCCTCCCCGCGAGCGGGCTCTTCCCGACGCGACTCCTGTGGAGCGCCAGTCGCCGGCGCGGACGGCGCAGATTCGGACTCCTGAGACGAGCCAGGCGCGGCGGGCGCGGCGGGCGCGGCCCCGGGCGCCTGTGGAGAGCGCGCCTGTTGAGAGCCCTGCGCGGCTGGCGCGGCTTCGGGCGCCTGAGAAGAGCTAGGCGCGGCTGGCGCGGCTTCGGGCGCCTGTGAAGAGCGCGCCTGTGGAGAGCGCGCCTGTGGAGAGCCAGGCGCGGTTTCGGGCGCCTGTTGAGAACCCTGCGCGGCTGGCGCGGCCCCGGGCGCCTGTGAAGAGCGCGCCTGTGGAGAGCGCGCCTGAGCAGTAGGCCCGGCTTCGGGGGCCTCTAAAGAGCTCGGCTCGCTTGCACGTTCAGGCGAAGGCACCGGCGCATCCCTCTCTGCACGCAGCGACATCGGCTCTTCTGCCCTTGCCGCCGAAGGTGCCTCTGCCGCAAAACTGCCGCCCAGGGTCGGCTCTCGCCGCTCTCTGGAAGCCGTGGGCTCCGGGGCCAGGGTCGGCTCTCGCCGCCCGCCCTCAGGTTCGGTGGGACGGGTGTCCCGCGGCGTTGTGGTGCCGTCCTGAACGCTACCTTCATGGCGGCGGCGAGGCGCGGCCTCGGCAAAGCGTTCGGTATAGGCAGCGCCAGGCTGCTTGGCCGACGGCGTGGATTCCGCCACGTCCCAGGGAATATCGGTGTTGCCGTCGTCGCCCATGGACGACCCCGCGGCCTCATCCAGGTCGGTCGGAGTCCCCTTGCCGCGCAGGCGCTGCCACCAGGAGGGCCGGGGCGTCGTATCGCCTTCCTCGCCATCTTCGCTGTCGATCGGCGATGACGCCTTGGCCCTGGGCTCAGGTGCACTGTGCTGGTCGGCGCTCTGCCCTGCGTCGTCCTCGTCTTTAGACGACGCGAAGCGGGACTTGAGCCAGCGTCCCAGCAACAGACAACGATGGCCCGCCTCGTCCATGACATTGAGCCAGGACAACCCGGTAAACAGCGGCATTCCGCCCAGGATAGCGACAACGGCGAGCAGACCTGTTCCGCCGACGCCCACCAGTGGCCGCAGGGCGCCGACCAGCCCGACCCCGAGGATGCCACCGGTGGAGTATGGCAACACGCTGTCGGGCTGATGGAAGTAGAGCGCCCCCAGGGTGGTGCACCCCAGCAGCAGCAGAATCAGCCCGCCGCAGCGCACGGCCAGGGCGGTCGCATCCCACTCGAACTCCACTCGACGGGAACGGATCAGATACCAGGCGGCAAACGCCAGCATGCCTGGCCACCACAGGGCGCTGATGCCAAACAACGAATACAGCACGTCGGCGAGCCAGGCCCCGATGGGGCCCATCCAGTTGGCCACCGCGGTCTCGGGGCCACTGCTCGACCAGCCGGGGTCCGCCGGCTCGAAGCTGAACAGTGCCAGCAGCAGGAATACGCAGGCAGCCAGCAGTACGATGATCACACCTTCCCTGGCAGAGCCATGCAGACGCAACCCGACCTTGCGGGCGGTCTCCTTGGCGGCTGCCGCCGTCGCGCGCGACGACATGGACTTCTTGTTGGCACTCAAACGGCCTTCCCCTTGCGCCATAACGGCGTCTTCCATCCTTCTGACTGGAGGTCATGATACCGAGCCAGCCGGTGAGCGAATAGGCCCAGCATACCTTGAGCGAAGCGCGGGCTGGGGGCACACTGCCCCATCTTCCACCCGGTATTGCAAAGGGAGCCCCATGCTGCCCTGGCTCAACGAACATCCTGTGACCTTTCCTTCGGTCGATATTGCCCTCGACGACCCGGACGGCCTGCTGGCCGCTGGCGGCGGGCTATCTCCCGAATGGCTGATAGAGGCCTACCGCCGCGGGATCTTCCCCTGGTACAGCGACGACCAGCCGATTCTCTGGTGGAGCCCCGATCCGCGCATGGTGTTGCACCCCGAAGAGCTACGCGTGCGCCGAAGCCTCGCCAAGCGGCTACGCAACGGGGGCTTTCGCGCCACCGCCGACCAGGCGTTCGACGCCGTTATCGATGCCTGTGCTGCACCGCGCAACGATGGTCATGCGTCAGGCACCTGGATCACCGATGAAATGCGTGATGCCTACTGCGACCTGCACCGGGAGGGGGTCGCTCACTCGGTGGAAATCTGGCGTGACGACCGGCTGGTCGGCGGGCTCTATGGTGTCGCCCTGGGACCGGTGTTTTTCGGCGAATCGATGTTCAGCCGCGAGGCCGATGCCTCCAAGATCGCCCTGGTGCATCTGGCCCGCGCCATGGCGGCCGGCGGCGGGCGTCTGATCGACTGCCAGATGCACACGCCCCACCTGGCCAGCCTCGGCGCTCGAGGTATCGCTCGATCAGCCTTCATCGGCTATCTTGAGAGGTGGCTGGATGATCTGGACCGAGACAGCCTGACGACGCCGGCATGGTCATTCACCGGCATCGGTGAATGACCTGGTATCAGAAGGCCATGTATGACGACCACCATTGACACGACCCATACCAACGCCTGATCCATCACTCGACGCCATCCGACAGGGAGACGGCAGCCTTGAGCAGCAATACACCGCGTCAACCCGTACGCGACCTGCGGTTCTTTCTTACTGTGCCGCACGCCTGCAGCTATCTGCCGGGCAAGGAAGCGACCACCCTGTTCCTGGATCCCAAGGAATCCCCGGGACAGGGCGTATATGACGCGCTTACGCTACTTGGCTTCCGTCGCAGCGGTCTGCATCTTTACCGCCCTCACTGTGAAGGCTGCCACGCCTGCATCTCCGTGCGAATCCCGGTAGCGGACTTTAGCCCCAATCGCACCCAGCGACGCCTGATGCGGCGCAATGCCGACCTGACCATCGAGGTGGTGCCGGCGCAGTTCGACTCCCGCCACTACGACCTCTACGCCCGCTATATCTGCACGCGCCACCATGACGGCGACATGTTCCCACCGAGTCACGAGCAGTACCGTACCTTCCTGAGCCTCGATCAGCCCTACGCGAGACTGCTGGAGATGCGCCTGGACGGAAAGCTGGTAGCGGTATCGGCCTTCGACGAGCTGCGCCACGGCTTGTCCGCCATCTACACCTTCTTCGACCCGGACCACAGCCTCGAGCGCCGTTCTCTTGGCACCCAGGCGGTGCTGGCGCTGATCCAGATGGCATCCCTGAAGGGACTTCCCCATGTCTACCTGGGCTACTGGATCGAGGAGTGCCGCAAGATGAGCTACAAGAGCAGCTTCTCGCCCCTCGAGCGCCTGGATGGCCGGCTCTGGCGACGACTGGTACCGATCGACAGCGAGTAACCGCCCAACCCGATAGCTCAAGCACGTTCTCTGCTCTCTAGAGAGCGGCAGAATATCGCGCACCTTGCTTATCCTTGAGAGCTAACCTGCCATCTGCCTTTGCCATCTGAGTCCGGGGATACTGGAAAGCGGCAGAATATCGCGCACTTTGAGGGTCTAGCCTGCTCTCAATGGCCATCCGCCTTTGCCATCTGGCTCCGGGGATACTGGAAAGCGGCAGAATATCGCGCACTTTGAGGGCCGATCAGCCATCTGCCTTTGCCATCTGACTCCGGGGATACTGGAAAGCAGCAGAATATCGCGCACTTTGAGGGTCTAACCTGCTCTCAATGGCCATCTGCCTTTGCCCTCTGACTCCGGGGATACTGGAAAACAGCAGAATATCGCGCACCTTGAGGGCCGATCAGCCATCTGCCTTTGCCATCTGCTTCTGCATCCGGCAGAATATCGCGCTATCCTGACCACAGTAACGGCAGTGACGCCTCAAGGTCAGGCATCTTTTCGATTTCACCAGCGAGGATTCGCCTATATGGCACGCGAAGACCATATCGAAATGGAAGGCGTGGTCGTCGACACCCTTCCCAACACCATGTTCCGGGTCGAACTGGAAAACGGCCACGTGGTGACCGCCCACATCTCGGGCAAGATGCGCAAGAACTACATCCGCATCCTGACCGGTGACAAGGTCAAGGTCGAGCTGACTCCCTACGACCTGTCCAAGGGTCGCATCGTCTACCGTTCCCGTTGAGAACGGCCGGCGTCAGCGCTTCAGCGCCGACGCTACTTGCCGGTAACGCGCCTTAGCGGAGCGCCCCACCCCACCGGCAAGCGCAGCCCCCTTTCGCAAGACAGCAAGACTCTGGTGCAGCACCAGCCCTGCTTTGCCTGACGCAGCAGGGCGGCACCGCCTCGTCCAAAAGCCGGGCAACGACCCTCTGCCGGGGACTCGCACGGCTGTTGCCGTCCAGACCCTGCTGGATACAAACGACGACGCCCCGTCGTTGACGGGGCGTCGCGTAGTTCCACATCCTGACCAGTCGAAACAACCAACTTGCTGATGGTCTCAGCAGGCAGGCTTCAAGGGCTTGGCCACACCCCAGTAGCCTGCCTCGACACTCAAGGCGCGTCGGCCATCTCCACGTCGGTGGACAGGTGAAGCTCTCCGTCCTCCAGACTGACGTGCACCAGACCACCGTGCTCGGCCAGATCGCCGAACAGGATCATCTCGGCCAAGGGCTTCTTCAGCTTTTCCTGGATCAGTCGCGCCATGGGGCGGGCGCCCATGTCCGGGTCGTAACCCATGGTCGCCAGCCAATCGCGCGCCTCGTCGTCCACCTCGAGCTGCACCCGCTTCTCGTCGAGCTGGGCCTGCAGTTCCACCAGGAACTTGTCGACCACATTGCGTACGACTGGCTTGGCCAGCGACGCGAACTGGATGATGCCATCCAGGCGGTTGCGGAACTCCGGCGTAAAGGTCTTGCGAATCGCCTCCATGGCATCGGTGGAGTGGTCCTGGGTCTGGAAACCGATCGAGCGACGCGTCGCGATCTCGACCCCGGCGTTGGAGGTCATGATCAGAATGACGTGACGGAAATCCGCCTCGCGCCCGTTGTTGTCGGTCAGACGACCGTGGTCCATGACCTGCAGCAGCAGGTTGAAGACCTCGGGGTGCGCCTTCTCGATCTCGTCGAGCAGCAGCACGCAGTGGGGCTGCTTGGTGACCGCCTCGGTCAGCAGACCACCCTGGTCATAGCCGACATAGCCAGGAGGTGCACCGATCAGCCGCGATACCGTGTGCCGTTCCATGTACTCGGACATGTCGAAGCGCAGCAGTTCGACCCCCATGATATGGGCCAGTTGACGCGCCACCTCGGTCTTGCCGACGCCGGTGGGGCCGGCGAACAGGAAGCTGCCGACCGGCTTGTCCGGCGACTTGAGCCCGGCGCGGGACAGCTTGATCGCCGCCGCCAGGCTGTCGATGGCCTCATCCTGACCGAACACCAGCATCTTGAGATCTCGGTCCAGATTCTCGAGCAGCTTGCGATCGGAGCTGGACACGCTCTTCGGCGGAATCCGCGCGATGGAAGCGACCACCGCCTCGACCTGATCGACGTCGATGGTGTCCACGCGCATTTCCGGCGGAAGCAGGCGCTGGTGGGCACCGGCCTCATCGATGACATCGATGGCCTTGTCCGGCAGGAAGCGGTCGTTGATGTAGCGATCCGCCAGCCGCGCGGCGCTGTCCAGCGCGGCGTCGGTGTACTTGAGCTGGTGGTGCTCCTCGAAGCGTGAACGCAACCCCTTGAGGATCTTGATGGAGTCCTCGACCGAGGGTGCCATCACATCGACCTTCTGGAAACGACGTGCCAGGGCACGATCCTTCTCGAAGATACCGCGGAATTCCTGGAAGGTGGTGGAGCCGATACAGCGCAGCTCGCCGGAGGACAGCAGCGGCTTGAGCAGGTTCGATGCGTCCATCACTCCACCGGACGCCGCACCGGCGCCGATCACCGTATGGATCTCATCGATGAACAGGATGGCGTTGGGCAGCTTGCGCAGTTCCGCCAGCAGGCTCTTCAAGCGCTTCTCGAAGTCACCACGATACTTGGTACCCGCCAGCAGCGCGCCCATGTCCAGCGAGTACACCACGGCGTCGCCGATCACATCGGGCACGTCTTCCTCGACGATGCGCTTGGCCAGGCCCTCGGCGATGGCGGTCTTGCCGACGCCGGCCTCACCGACCAGCAAGGGGTTGTTCTTGCGCCGCCGTGCCAGAATCTGCACCACCCGCTCGAGCTCATGATCACGCCCGATCAGGGGGTCGATCTTGCCCATGCGGGCCTGCTCGTTGAGGTTGGTGGCAAAACCGGTCAACGGATTGCCGCCGGCCTCGCTGCCGGCTTCCTCGGCGTCCTCGGCCTCGGGAGCCGCCGAAGACGGGCTCTGGCCGTGGCCGGTGACCTTGGAGATCCCGTGGGCGATGTAGTTGACCGCATCGACCCGTGCCACGTTCTGCTGCTTGAGGAAGTAGACCGCCTGGCTCTCCTGCTCGGAGAAGATCGCAACCAGTACGTTGGCACCGGTCACTTCGCTCTTGCCAGAAGACTGCACGTGGAACACGGCCCGCTGAAGCACTCGCTGGAAGCCCAGCGTCGGCTGGGTCTCGCGCTCGGTCTGGTCTTCCGGAATCAGCGGGGTGGTGGAATTGATGAAATCCTGCAGGTCGGACCGCAGCTTGTCGAGATTGGCCCCACAGGCACGCAGCACATCTGATGCTGAAGCATTATCCAGAAGCGCCAGCAACAAGTGCTCCACGGTCATGAACTCATGGCGCTTGGAACGCGCCACGGTGAAGGCCGTGTTCAGGGTCAGTTCAAGTTCTTTGCTCAGCATGGCAGTCCCCTTCTCGCCGCATAGGGCTTGCATCGGATCTTTTGTGGTCCGGCACCATCAACATCGGGTACAAATGGCGCCGTTGCAAGTTCTTCGTCAACGCAGCAGCCGTCTCTCGTTAACGCGGGGCCGGCTTGTGCGGATCTGTGACCACTCGTCGCCGCCAGCGGCAGCACTGTCAGGGCGATCCGATATCGCCCCGTCTCAGTCCGCTGCCTCGATATCGCTCAACAGCGGATGCTGGCACTCTCTCGCATACTCGTTGACCTGATGGCTCTTGGTCTCGGCGATGTCATGGGTAAAGACACCGCAGGTTGCCTTTCCGTGGCTGTGGACCGTCAGCATGATCTGCACGGCGGTCTCGCTGTCCAGATGGAAGAAGGTCTGCAGCACCTCCACCACAAACTCCATGGGGGTGAAGTCGTCGTTATGCAAGACAACCTTATACATGGGTGGTCTGGCCACCTCGGGGTCAGCCTCCTGGGTCGCCAGGTCACCGTCATCCTGCTCGCCCGGCTCACTGGTCGGACGGGTCATCCCGGCGAAGGGGGCGCGGATCCAGACAGGATCCTCCTCTCTTGCGTTGAACATAGGCCTCACACTGTCAATCGGGTGCCTGCGCCCACCCGCGTCGAGCATTGGACGTCGGCGGCGCGGCAGGGTTCCGTTCCGTCTCCCATTATCGGAAATCCGACGGACGCTTTCACGCAAAAAACGTACAAAGCAAAAAGCCCCCGCCCGAGCGGGCGAGGGCCTTTTCAGAGCGCCGCGATAAACAGCCGGTATGGGCGATAGCGATCACCGGCACCAGACGCTGTCATCGGACGATCGGTACGTCGCTTACATGTTGTCGGCGACGGCCTGACCGAACTCGGAGCACTTGAACAGCGTGGCGTTTTCCATCAGGCGATGGAAGTCGTAGGTGACCTCGCCCTTGCTGATGGCCTTCTCCACGCCCTTGAGCACCAGATCGGCGGCCTCGACCCAACCCATGTGGCGCAGCATCATCTCGGCGGAGAGGATCAGCGAGCCCGGGTTGACCTTGTCCTGGCCGGCGTACTTCGGCGCGGTGCCGTGGGTCGCCTCGAACATGGCGGTGGTGTCGGAGATGTTGGCGCCCGGCGCGATGCCGATGCCGCCCACTTCCGCCGCCAGTGCGTCGGACAGGTAGTCACCGTTCAGGTTCAGGGTGGCGATGACGTCGTATTCGGCCGGACGCAGCAGGATCTGCTGCAGCATGGCGTCGGCGATGACGTCCTTGACCACGATGTCCTTGCCGGTCTTCGGGTTCTTGAAGGTCATCCAGGGGCCGCCATCGAGGAGTTCGGCGCCGAACTCTTCCTTGGCCAGCTCGTAGCCCCAATCCTTGAAGGAGCCTTCGGTGAACTTCATGATGTTGCCCTTGTGCACCAGGGTCAGCGACTCGCGGTCGTTGTCGATGGTGTACTGCAGGGCCTGACGGACCAGACGCTTGGTGCCTTCGATGGAGACCGGCTTGACGCCGATGCCACAGTTCTCGGGGAAGCGGATGTTGGTGACACCCATCTCTTCACGCAGGAACTTGATGACCTTGTCGGCTTCCGCGGTACCGGCCTTCCATTCGATGCCGGCGTAGATATCTTCGGAGTTCTCGCGGAAGATGACCATGTCGACGTCGGCAGGCTTCTTGACCGGGCTCGGCACGCCTTCGAACCAGCGCACCGGGCGCTGACAGACGTACAGGTCCAGCTTCTGGCGCAGCGCCACGTTCAGTGAACGGATGCCGCCACCGACCGGCGTGGTCAGCGGGCCCTTGATGGAAACGATGTAGTCCTTGACCGCTTCCAGGGTCTCTTCCGGCAGCCAGGTGTCCGCGTCATAGACGTGGGTGGCCTTCTCGCCGGCGTAGACTTCCATCCAGTGGATCTTGCGCTCGCCGTTGTAAGCCTTCTGCACAGCGGCGTCGATGGCGATCTTCATCGCCGGGGTCACGTCGACACCGATACCGTCACCCTCGATGAAGGGAATGATCGGATTATTCGGTACGTTCAGGCTGTTGTCGGCGTTGGCGGTGATCTTTTCGCCGCCCTCAGGGACGACAATTTTCTGGAAACCCATTGAGAACTCCCCTGTCAGGTCTATTCAGTGGAGCGCGGAGTATAGCATTACCCCCCGCGCCCGGAGTAGGCTTTGTCGACAATCTTTGGAAAAGGCCTAAACGGCCCGCCGCCACGCCTTCCGAGCCAGATCATCGAGCCCGCCCATGAGTCAACTTTATCTGCTGCACAAGCCCTATCGGGTGCTGTCCCAGTTCACCGATGACCAGGGACGCAATACCCTGGCCTCGCTGATCGACGTGCCGGACATCTATCCGGCCGGCCGCCTCGACTACGATTCCGAAGGCCTGTTGTTGCTCAGTGATGATGGCGAGTTGATTCATCGTATCAGCCACCCGCGCCACAAGCAGCCGAAGACGTATCGAGTGCTCGTCGAGGGACAGCCGGACGATCGGGCCTTGAAGGCGCTCGCCGAAGGGGTCACTCTCAAGGATGGACCCACCCGGCCGGCCAAGGTCCGGCGACTGACGACCAGCGGGCTGCCCGAGCGCACGCCGCCGCTGGACCCGAAGCGCCATCCCGTTACCTGCTGGCTGGAGCTGACCATCAGCGAGGGGCGTAATCGCCAGGTGCGCAGGATGACCGCCCATGTGGGCCACCCGACGCTGAGGCTGGTACGCGTCGCCATCGGCCCCTGGCGGCTCGACGGCCTGGCCCCGGGACAATGGCAGCGCCAGACGCTGCACGCGCCAAAGCGCCCCCGGGGCTCAGCCCCTACAACAAGGAGACGCCGATAATGCGCTGGACCCCCTACGTGACCGTGGCCACGGTGGTCGAACGAGCCGGTCGTTTCCTGCTGGTGGAAGAAGACCGTGGCGGCCCCCATACCCTGTTCAACCAGCCCGCCGGCCACCTGGAACCCGGTGAGCGCATCCGCGACGGCGCCCTGCGCGAGGTCGCCGAAGAGACTGCCTGGCGGGTCGGCATCACCGACTACCTGGGCATGTACGTGTACGAGGCCCCGGACGGCAAGACCTTCCACAGCCACGCCTTCTTCGGCATGGCGCTGGCCCACCTGGGCACCGAACTGGACCGGGATATCATGGCCATCCATTGGCTGACCCTGGAGGACGTCGAGGCGCTGGAGCGCGAGGGCCGCCTGCGCAGCCCACTGGTGATCAAGCGCATCCGCGACGCCCTGGCCGGCAAGACCTTCCCGATGGAGGTGCTGCACGAACGCTGAGGCTTCGGTTGACGGGTGCAATTCGTGTATAATCACCGCCCATTTGCCCCACCACTCCGAGAGTCGTTATGTCAGCGTCCACCGGCAAAGTCATCGTCGGCATGTCCGGCGGCGTCGATTCCTCCGTTTCCGCCCTCCGCCTGATCCAACAGGGCTATCAGGTGGAAGGGCTGTTCATGAAGAACTGGGATGAGGACGACGGCACCGAATACTGCACCGCCATGGAAGACCTGGCGGACGCCGAAGCGGTGTGCAAGAAGCTCGGCATTCCCCTGCACACGGCCAACTTTGCCGCCGAGTACTGGGACAACGTGTTCGAGCACTTCCTCGCCGAGTACAAGGCCGGACGCACACCGAATCCCGATATCCTTTGCAACCGCGAAATCAAGTTCAAGGTGTTCCTCGACTACGCCGAGATGCTCGGCGCCGAGATGATCGCCACCGGTCACTATGTTCGCCGCGGCGAGCGCGACGGCCGCCCGCGACTGCTCAAGGGACTCGACGGCAACAAGGACCAGAGCTACTTCCTGCACGCCGTGCCGGAAGCCGCCATCGCGCGCACCCTGTTCCCGGTGGGCGAGATCGAAAAGCCCGAGGTTCGCGCCATCGCCGAACAGCACGATCTGGTTACCGCAAAGAAGAAGGACTCCACCGGTATCTGCTTCATCGGCGAGCGCCGCTTCAGCGACTTTCTCAAGCAGTACCTGCCGGCCCAGCCGGGGACCATCGAGACACCGGACGGCGACGTCATCGGCGATCACATGGGCCTGATGTACTACACCCTGGGCCAGCGCCAGGGCCTCGGCATCGGCGGTCTCGCCAACTATTCGGAAGACCCCTGGTACGTGGCCGGCAAGGACCTCGAGCGCAACGTGCTGATCGCGGTTCAAGGCAAGCATCACCCTCTGTTGTACACCGACAGCCTGGCCACCGAGGCGATGGATTGGGTCGCCGGTGAGCCGCCTTGCGCCGAGGGGCGCTTCAGCGCCAAGACCCGCTATCGTCAGGACGACGTGCCATGCACGCTGACGACCCGGGCCGATGGCGGCGTCGCGGTACACTTCGACGACCCACAGCGGGCCGTGACACCGGGCCAATCGCTGGTCATCTACGACGGTGACGTCTGCCTCGGCGGCGGCGTCATCCGGTCCACCTGGAACGCCGAGGAGCGAGCGGCATGACCGATTCGGTACCTATCCACCGCGCCCCCGAGTCCCCGGCGGCTCGCCAGGCGATCGCCCTGGCCGGCGTATTTCAGGCCGCCCATCTGGTCGACGAGCTGGCGCGCACCGGCCAGGTCGACAGCCGCGCCTGGGACACCCAGATCACCGCCACCCTGGAAACCAACCCGCCAACCTTCGAATCCATCTATGGCGGGCATCCCAACAATCTGCGCCTGGGGCTCGAGACCCTGGAGGCAGTGCTCGGCCGACGCCAGGCCAACCCGGTGGTGATGCGCTACGGCTTCAGCCTGATGCTGCTGATGAACAAGCTGCGCACCCAGCCCGACATGATGGACGCGCTCGGCACCCACCTGACCCGCATCCAGGGCCAGGCCGAACACTTCGGACCGACCCACGAGAACGTCGTGGCGAGCCTCGGCGAGGCCTACCAGCAGACGCTTTCCACCTTCAAGAACCGAATCGTGGTCCAGGGCGACCCTTCGCTGCTGCAAAGCCGGATGATGCCGGAGCGGGTCCGCGCCTGCCTGCTCTCCGGCATTCGCTTCGGCCTGCTGTGGCACCAGCAGGGCGGACGTCGCTGGAAGCTGATCTTCCAGCGGGGCAGCCTCAAGCGCGCCCTGGACACCCTCTGATCGCTCGATCTTCCTTTCCTACCCGTACCGGAAAACCGCCATGCAACTCTCCGCTCTCACCGCCCTCTCTCCCGTCGACGGTCGCTACGGCAGCAAGGCCGAATCACTGCGCGAACACTTCAGCGAATTTGGGCTGATCCGCGCCCGCGTCATCGTCGAGATCCGCTGGCTGGAGCGCCTGGCCGCGCACCCGCAGATCACCGAGGTGCCGGAGCTGTCGGCCACCGCCACAGCCTTCCTGGATGGCCTGGTCAAGAACTTCAGCGAAGCCGACGCGGCGCGCATCAAGGACATCGAGCGCACCACCAACCACGACGTCAAGGCGGTCGAGTACTGGATCAAGGAAGCCATTGCCGAGAATGCAGAGCTGCATGCCGTCACCGAGTTCGTGCACTTCGCCTGCACCAGCGAGGACATCAACAACCTGTCCTACGGCGTGATGCTGCGCGATGGCCTCGACAGCCTGCTGCCGACCATGCGCCAGGTGGCCGACGAGATCGCCCGTCTGGCCGAAGAACACGCTGCCGTGCCAATGCTGTCGCGCACCCATGGCCAGACCGCCAGCCCCACCACCCTGGGCAAGGAAATGGCCAACGTGGCCTACCGTCTGCGCCGCCAGCTCAAGCAGATCGAAAGCGCCGAGGTACTGGGCAAGATCAACGGCGCCGTGGGCAACTACAACGCCCACCTGGCCACCTACCCGGACATCGACTGGGAGGCCAACGCTCGCACCTTCGTCGAAGGCCTGGGCCTGACCTTCAATCCCTATACCACCCAGATCGAACCCCACGACTATATCGCAGAGCTGTTCGATGCTGTGTGTCGCTTCAACACCATCCTGATCGACTTCGATCGTGACGTCTGGGGCTACATCTCGCTGGGATACTTCAAGCAGCGCACCGTGGCCGGCGAGATCGGCTCCTCGACCATGCCGCACAAGGTCAACCCGATCGACTTCGAGAACTCCGAGGGTAATCTGGGCCTGGCCAATGCCATCCTCGCCCACCTGGCCCAGAAGCTGCCGATCTCCCGCTGGCAGCGTGACCTGACCGACTCCACCGTGCTGCGCAACCTGGGCGTCGGCCTGGCCTACGGCCTGATCGCCTACCAGGCCTCGCTGAAGGGTATCGGCAAGCTCGAGGCCAACCCCCAGCGTCTGGCCGAGGACCTGGACGCCAGCTGGGAAGTACTGGCCGAGCCAATCCAGACGGTGATGCGTCGCTACGGCATCGAGAAGCCCTACGAAAAGTTGAAGGAGCTGACCCGCGGCAAGCGCATCGACCAGGCCGGTTTCGCCGCCTTCATCGATGGCCTGGAACTGCCCGACGAGGTCAAGGCAGAGCTCAAGCAGCTGACCCCCGGCAACTACATCGGCAATGCCGTCGAGCAGGCTCGCGCCCTGCCGCAGCACTGAGCCGGAGCCGCTGACAGAACCCCGCTTCACCCCGCCAATCGGTGGGGTGAGGCGTTTCTGGAGCCCTCTCTTCGGGGCCGGGGCCGATACCGAGCCCGCTACTCCCAATCACCATCAGGATTCCTCATGTCAACTGATACCCCCCTCACCCTGCTGGGCGGCCTGACATCGGCAGAGTTCCTGCGCGATGTCTGGCAGCAGCAACCTCTGCTGATCCGTGGCGCCTTTCCCGACTTCGACAACCCGCTGACGCCAGACGAACTGGCCGGGCTCGCCTGCGAGGACAATATCGAGGCACGCCTGGTCGAGGAACAGGGCCCCGACGGACCCTGGCAGGTCAGCCACGGCCCCTTCGACGAGGCCACCTTCGCCCGCCTGCCGGAGCGCGACTGGACCCTGCTGGTACAGGCGGTGGATCACTATGTGCCGGAGGTCGCCGCCCTGCTGGAGGACTTCACCTTTCTGCCGCGCTGGCGCCTGGATGACATCATGGTCAGCTACGCGCCGCCAGGCGGCAGCGTCGGCCCGCACCTGGACCAGTACGATGTCTTCCTGCTCCAGGGCAGTGGTCAGCGCCGCTGGCAGCTTGGCGGCAAGGTGGCCGATGACGCCCCGATCCTGCGCGGCATCGACCTGCGCATCCTCGAGACCTTCGAGGTCAACGCCGATCAGGACTGGGTGCTGGAGCCCGGCGACATGCTCTACCTGCCCCCCGGCTGGGCGCACCACGGGGTCAGCCAGAGCGATGACTGCATGACCTACTCGGTGGGCTTTCGCGCCCCCTCGGCGGACGAGGCGATCACCTCCTTCGCCGACTACCTGGGTGAGCAGCAACCCCCCTCTCGCCGCTACGGCGATGCCGGCATGACCCCGGCCGAGGACCCGGGCGAACTCGATCAGGCGGCGCTGTCACGCATGCGCCAGTTGATCCTCGAGACCCTGGACGATCCAGCCCAGATGGCCCAGTGGTTCGGCCGGGTGATGACCCAGCCCAAGTACGTGGACCAGCTCGAGCCCAGCGAGACACCGACGGCGCCAGACGAGCTTGTCGCTGCACTACAGGAAGGCGAGGTGCTGGTGGCCGCGCCGGGCTCTCGCTTCGCCTGGCACGCCCTGGCGGACGACCGGGCCACCCTGTTTGCCGACGGCGACGGCATCGACTGCGATCTGGCGCTGGCCCGCGAGATCGCCAACCGCGGCGAGTTCGACGCCTCGCTGCTCGACTACCCCGGCGCCGCCGAGGTGCTGACACGGCTGTTCGACGCCGGCAGCCTTGGCTGGCCGGTCGACGACATGGAGGACGACGATGCCTGAGGTGGTGATCGAACAGGGAAGCTGGGAACAACTTGGCGAAGCGGCCGGTGACATTCGCTATCGCGTCTTCGTCATCGAACAACAGGTGCCGATCGAGGAAGAGTGGGACGGCCTCGATCCTGACTGCCTGCATTTCCTGGCGAGCCAGGACGAGCGTGTACTGGGTACGGCGAGACTGCTGCCCGATGGCCATATCGGTCGCGTGGCGGTGCTTGCCGAAGCCCGGGGACTCGGCGTCGGCGTGGCGCTGATGCGCGCCACCATCGAGGCTGCGCGACAGCGTGGTCACTCGAGCGTCGAGCTCGCCGCCCAGACCCATGCGCTCGGTTTCTACGAAGCCCTGGGCTTCCGCGCCGAAGGAGATATCTTCCTCGACGCCGGCATTCCGCATCGCAATATGACCCTCTCCCTGAACGACTGACCTCTCCGTCAACTCCTCCGTTCAGGAAACTCGACTACAGGAATGTGCCTCTACGGCGCTTTCCTGTAGTCGGACTACAACGCCTTGTCCCCCCAAGTACCAATGGCGAACCCCCGCCGCTGTGGGCCATAGTCACAACCATGGCGCAGCGGACAGACCTCGATGGCGAGTCAGATCGCTCACTTTGTAGTCGACCTCTACCGTTCCGCCAAGATTCGACCAAGGCCGTAAAGACTTCTCGGCCAAGGTGCAGGAACCTGACTACACTTCGCAGGTGCAGCATGGCATGGCAAGCAGTCGATCCTCTTGCAATGACGCCAACCGCAAGAGCCTGCAAGCCACTGGAGCCAAAGGCCGGTCGAAAGCGACCGCCCCGACACCGCCCCTGACCATGGATGCCAGGCAAGTCGTATCAGAACGTCGAACCAAACAGTCGATTCAACATCAGGACGGCCCGATCATGACCTTTCGTGAAGAACTGAAGACCCTGACCCAGCTTCGTGAAGCCCAGCGCGGCAAGTGGGACAACATCGATCCGGAAAGCGCCGCCCGCATGCGCGTGCAGAACCGTTTCCGCACTGGTCTCGACATCGCTCGCTACACCGCCGCCATCATGCGCGAGGACATGGCCGCCTACGACGCCGACACCGCCAACTACACCCAGTCACTGGGCTGCTGGCACGGCTTCATCGGTCAGCAGAAGCTGATTTCCATCAAGAAGCACTTTGGCAACACCAAGCGCCGCTACCTCTACCTGTCCGGCTGGATGGTCGCCGCCCTGCGCAGCGAGTTCGGTCCGCTGCCCGACCAGTCCATGCACGAGAAGACCAGCGTGGCATCGCTGATCGAAGAGCTCTACACCTTCCTGCGCCAGGCCGATACCTGGGAGCTCAACCACCTGTTCCGTGCCCGAGAAGAAGCCAAGGAAGCCGGTGACAGCGCCAAGGTCGACGATCTGACCAACCAGATCGACAACCACGAAACGCACATCGTGCCGATCATCGCCGACATCGACGCCGGTTTCGGCAACGCCGAGGCCACCTACCTGCTGGCCAAGAAGATGATCGAGGCCGGTGCCTGCTGTATCCAGCTCGAGAACCAGGTGTCCGACGAGAAGCAGTGCGGCCACCAGGACGGCAAGGTCACCGTGCCCCACGAGGACTTCATCGCCAAGATCAACGCCGTACGTTACGCCTTCCTCGAACTGGGCGTGGATGATGGGGTGATCGTGGCCCGTACCGACTCCCTGGGTGCCGGCCTGACCCAGAAGATCGCGGTCACCAACGAGCCAGGCGACCTGGGCGATCAGTACAACAGCTTCCTCGACGGTGAAGAGATTTCCTCGGCCTCCGATATCGACAACGGCGACGTGGTGATCAAACAGAACGGCAAGCTGGTCAAGGTCAAGCGTCTCGCCTCCGGCCTCTATCAGTTCAAGCCTGGCACCGGCGAAGACCGGGTGGTGCTGGACTGCATCACCAGCCTGCAGAACGGTGCCGATCTGTTGTGGATCGAGACCGAAAAGCCCCACGTCGGCCAGATCGCCGGCATGGTCAACCGCATCCGCGAGGCGGTGCCCAGCGCCAAGCTGGTCTACAACAACTCGCCGTCGTTCAACTGGACGCTGAACTTCCGCCAGCAGGTGTTCGACGCCTGGGAAGCCGAAGGCAAGGACGTCTCCGCCTACGAGCGTGCCGACCTGATGAACGCACGCTACGACGACACTGAGCTTGGCCAACTGGCCGACGAGTGGACGCGCAATTTCCAGCGTGACGCCGCCCGCGAGGCAGGTATCTTCCACCACCTGATCACCCTGCCGACCTACCACACGGCCGCCCTGTCTACCGACAACCTGGCCAAGGGCTACTTCGGCGACGAGGGTATGCTGGCCTACGTGGCGGGTGTGCAGCGCCGCGAGATCCGCGAGGGTATTGCCACCGTTCGCCACCAGGACATGGCCGGCTCCAATATCGGTGACGACCACAAGGAGTTCTTCCACGGCGATGCGGCGCTCAAGGCCGGCGGCAAGGACAACACCATGAACCAGTTCGGCTAAGGATCGCGGGCCGGCGGCACCCAGTCACTGAGCCCAGACACTGAGCCCTGTGACTGTGAGAAAGGGAGGCCGTTGGCCTCCCTTTTTGCTGTCCGTGATCTTGCCCTGCCAAGCCAGCCTTTCCTTCTTCCCTGGCAAGGGCCTACTCTCGAACTAGCACGTCTGGCTCCAGCGAGTCCGACAACTGCAGCCATGCGACTCCCTCCGATGCCCATTGGCCTGGCAGGTCCGGTTCGGCATATGATGAATGTCAGGAAAGCGCTGTCGGCGCGACTCAGTGGCAGTCGCGGGGCGACAAGGGCGACAGGCGGACGGCCACCATGGGACGGACGAGACCCGATCATCGTTGGATCCGGGGAACCATCGCCCTGTCAAAGCCTCCAAACAGGCGTTACACTATTTTCGAACAGCGTTTGCGAACTTTGGTGCGGTACCACTACAAGCGAATGTGACCCGAACCGATGCGTTCAGAATGCGGCGCAGAAGACATTCAAGGAGAATCGCCATGAAAACTTCCATCCTTCCTGTCCTGGCGCTGAGCGTCGTGGTGCTTGCCGGCTGCACCGCCACCAATCAGTACTCGGGCAACGTCTATTCCGGCAACCAGGCACAGACCGCCCAGAACGTGCAGTTCGGCACCATCACCGCCCTGCGTCGCGTCCAGATCCAGGGTGAAAGCTCCGCCGGCGGCATCCTCGGCACCGGTGGTGGCGCGGTGATCGGTGGCCTGCTCGGCAACCAGGTCGGCGGCGGTTCCGGTCGCACCATCGCCACCGCCGCAGGTGCCATCGGTGGCGCCGTGGCCGGCAACCAGATCGAGAAAGGCGTCAACCGCACCGACGCCTGGGAGATGGAGATTCGCAAGGACAGCGGCCAGACCGTGGTCGTCGTGCAGAAGGCAGACCAGGCCTTCCAGGTGGGGCAGCGTGTTCGCCTGATCGGCAGCGGTTCACGTCAGAGTGTTGCCCCCTACTGAGGGCTTGACGAAGGCGCTCGCGAAAGGGGCTTGTCCTTGTAAGCGACAACAGCACTTCGCTCCGCCGCAAACATCTCTGCGTTACATACAAAGGGCCCTGAGGCGTATCCGCCTCAGGGCCCTTTCGGTGATCACCAGGTGAACGCCAGGTGATTCACGTCACCACCGACTAGTGGACCTTGCCCATCACCCAGCAGCCCAGCTTGCAGCCCACCAGGGCGATGATGCCGATCACCAGCAGTGTCATCAGCATATCGATGGGGAAGACGATGAAGGTGGCCCCCAGCACGGCAAGGGCGGGGCACCAGATCCACTGGTCATCGTCACTGCGCAGTACCGCCGGCAGCAGGCTGTCCAGGGCACAGCTCAGGCCCTTGTCCCAGGCCTTGATCATCACCGCCAGCAGTACCGCAAAGGCCAGCACCCAGATCACAAATAGCGTCATGTTCAGCTCCGCAAGAAAAGCGTGAAAGGCAGAATCGAAAAATCTCACAAGAGGGTATCCCCACCACCGATACTGCGCAACAACCCGAAGGTGGCAGAGGGCGCGCGTGAATACCGTTCAGGATATGACCACACAAGGTGAAAAATGTCCCACGCCCCTGACAGCCCCAGCACCCACGCGTTACCATGCGTCCTCACACGCACTCACCAAAGGTTCATCAATGCAAATTGCGCAAAATTCCGTTGTCGCGTTCCACTACACCCTGACCAATGATGCAGGTGAAGTGCTGGACAGCTCGGAAGGCCGCGAGCCGCTGACCTACCTCCACGGCGCCGGCAACATCATTCCGGGTCTGGAAAAGGAACTCGAAGGCAAGGCCGCCGGCGACAAGGTCAACGCCAAGGTTGCCCCCGCCGAAGGTTACGGCGAAGTACAGGAGCAGCTGGTCCAGGAAGTGCCGCGTGACGCCTTCCAGGGTGTCGAGAGCATCGAGCCGGGCATGCAGTTCCAGGCGCAGACCCAGGGCGGTCCGCTGATGGTCACCGTGACCCAGGTCGAAGGCGACACCGTCACCGTCGACGGCAACCACCCGCTGGCCGGCCAGAACCTGAACTTCGACGTCGAGATCGCCGAAGTCCGTGAAGCCAGCCAGGAAGAAATCGAGCACGGCCACGTGCACGGCGAAGGCGGCCACGAGCACTGATCAGCGCTACGCTCGTCGGAAGCACCACGAGCATGCATGATCAAGTGCCGGCAAGATCAGGTGCCAGCAGGATCGAGCGCCAGCAGGATCAAGAGCCGGCATGGTCAAGAGAAAGGGCAGCCCAGGCTGCCCTTTCGCGTGTCTGAGTATCACGTCTGATGAAAGGCCCCTCGCCTCGCGAGCCACGACCGGGGATCAGCTTCTGTCCTCGACGCCAGCGCCTCGCTCGATTGCCCTGAGGGTATGATAGCCGCCCCATAGCCGAGTGGCGGTGGTCAGCAGACAGGCCGCGGCGAACAGCCCTGCCAGCACAGGAAAGTGCGCCGGCCACAGACAAAAGGCCACCAGCGCCAGCACGGTCTCGGTACCCTCGGTCAGGCCGTGCAGATAGTAGAAGGCCTTGCGCTGGAAGCGTGGGCGCTCGAGATCATGGCGCGCCGCCATGATGGCGAAGGCCAGAAAGGACGTCCCGGTGCCGATAAAGGCAAACAGCAGCAGCGCTGCCGGCAAGGCGTTGCGCTCGCTGTCGGCCAGGGCAAAGCCGAGCACCACCGCGGCGTAGAAGACGAAGTCCAGCCCGATATCGAGAAATCCCCCGGCATCGCTGGGCGTACCCCGACGGCGCGCCAGCGCCCCGTCCAGGCCATCGGCGAGTCGATTGAGGAGGATCGCCGCCAGTGCCCATCCATAGGCCTGAACGGCCAGCAGCGGCAGTGCCAGCAAGCCGATAAGAAATCCCGCCAGAGTCACCTGATCAGGCGTCACCTTGCAGCGCTCCAGCATCTTGACCAGAGGCGCCAGGGGCGCCTGGGTTCTGGGCATGGTCCAGCGATCCAGCATAAAAGTCTCGTCAGCAGTAAAACGTCGGTTCGGTAGAAGGAAAGCACAAGCGGCGGGCCAGGGCCCACCGCTTGTGTCTTCAGGTCCAGGCTACTACCTGGGCGGTTCGCTCAGTCGTTGGACTGGGCAGAGGACAGCGACGATGCTTCGTGTCGCTCGGGGCTCGCACCGGCTCGGTCTCCCGTCACCGGCTGGCTTGAGGAATCGGCGTCGTCTCCCCCGCCTCGCCGCCAATTGAAGTAACGCTCCAGATACCCCAGGACCCGCTCGGGCTTGTTCGCGTTCTTCCACACCCCGGCGGCGGCCTTTACGGCTTCCGAATGGGTCGGGTACGGGTGGATGGTCCCCAACAGCTTGTTCAGTCCGATACCGCGGGTCATTGCCAGGGTGAACTCCGCCAGCATCTCGCCAGCGCCAGCACCGACAATGGTGGCACCGAGAATGCGATCCTTGCCCGGCACGGTCAGCACCTTGACGAATCCGGTGGTATCGCCCTCGGCGATGGCCCGGTCGAGCTCGGACAAGGAATAGCGGGTGACCTCGAAGGGCACCTTTTGCTCCTTGGCTTCGCGCTCGTTGAGCCCCACTCGCGCCACCTCCGGGTCACAGAAGGTGACCGCCGGCAGCGCCCGATAGCTCACATTGAAGCGCTTGAACTCGCCAAACAAGGCATTGACGGTGGCGTGCCAGGCCTGGAGGGCGCTGGCATGGGTCAGCTGGAAGGGCCCGACCACATCGCCACAGGCCCAGACATTGGGCAGCACAGACTGCAGCCCGCCATCCACGTCCAGGGTGCCGTTGTCGCGAGTGCCCACGCCCAGTTCTTCAAGCCCGAGCCCCTCGACGTTGGCCTGTCGACCCACCGCCACCAGCAACTGATCGAACTCCAGTTGCTCGATACGCGTCTCGCCTGCCTCGTTGACCTCGATCTCGAGTCGATGGAGATCGCCGTCACCGGCCACCACCTTGAGCGCCCGGGTCGACAGGCACAGCGTCACGCCGCTGGCCTCGAGCCCCTGAGCCGCCTCCCTGGCGACGTCCTCGTCTTCGCGTGGCAAGAGTTGCGGGCCCATCTCCACCAGGGTGACCTGGCTACCCAACCGGGCGAAGCTCTGGCCCAGCTCACTGCCGATCGGACCACCACCAAGCACCACCAGGCGCTTCGGCAATGCCTTTAGCTCCCACAGGTTGTCGGAGGTCAGCACCTCGATATCCTCGATCCCCGGCAACGGCGGGACTCTGGGGCGGGCACCGCTGGCGATGATCACGTGACGGGTGGTCAGCACCTGTTCGCCAACCTGCACCCGCCAGGGATCGAGCAGCCTGGCTTCTCCTTCGACCACATCGACGCCCAGGCCCCGATAACGTTCCGGACTATCATGAGGCTCGACCTCGGCGATGGCGCCGTGGACGTGGCCCATCACAGCGGCGAAGTCGACGCTTGGCTCACCGGCGCTGACACCATAGGACGGCGCCCGACGAATGTCCTCGGCGGCGCGAGCGGCGCGAATCAATGCCTTGGACGGCACACAGCCGGTATTGAGGCAGTCGCCGCCCATGCGGTGGCGCTCCACCAGGGTCACCTTGGCCTTCACCGCCGCGGCGATATAGCTTGCCACCAGGCCCGCCGAGCCTGCACCGATCACCACGATATCCCGGTCAAAACGCGACGGGCGCTGGTAATCGTCGGCGAGCCGGCGACGCTTGAGCACCGCCACCACGGCCTTGGCGATCCAGGGAAACAAGCCGATCAACACAAAGGACAGGATCAGCCCTGGCGACAGGATGCCCGCCAGCGACTCGAGTTCACCCAGTTCCCGACCAGCATTCACGAACACCATGGTACCCGGCAGCATGCCGAGCTGGCTGACCCAATAGAAGGTGGACAGACGCATGCGGGTCAGGCCGACCACCAGGTTGATCACGAAGAAGGGGAAGATCGGAATCAGCCGCAGCGTGAACAGGTAGAAGGCGCCTTCGCGCTCGATGCCGCCGTTGATTCGCGCCAGCTGGCGCGAGAAGCGCGTCTCCAGCGTCTCGCGCAGCAGGGTTCGGGCGATCACCGCGGCCAGGGTCGCGCCCAGCGAACTGGCAAAGGACACCAGCACCAGACCGATCCAGAAGCCGAACAAGGCCCCCGCCAGCAGCGTCAGCAACCCCGCCCCAGGCAGCGACAGCGCCGCCATCAGGATATAGACCGCGAAGAAGCCACCGGCCACGGTCCAGGGGTCCTCGTGGAACCATTGTTGAAATTGCGCCTGCTGGGCCTTGATCGCGTCCAGCGTAAAGGCCTCGTTGGCGCCGGTGACAAAGAACGCCACCACGGCGACGGCAATCAGTGCCAGCAAGATCCATTTGTTACGGGTCACCCGCGTCTCCTTCTAGGTCAACTGGTGTCGATGATCGGGTCGATGATCGATGGGTAGCCGTGGCCAGCAGCAGCGGCGCCCGTTGTCCTGCGCCCGTCCTGCGACGAGACGATGACCTTACCAGGAGCTGTGCGGCCGGCTATCGGGATGCAATCGAGAGTAGCAGTCTGCCTGAGTCGCGCACAGGCGACCGAGCCTTACGACCGAAAATGCAAAAAATCATCCCCTTATCGACAGCGCATGTAAGGATGCGCCTGCCACAATGACTGAACCAACCGGGAACTGCCCTACTCGAACCTTACAATGACGCCATCCTGACGGAGCCTACGAATGCGATATCCCTTCAATCAGCGTACCTTCCTGCTGGCCGGCCTGCTGACTGGTGCCGTGCTTTCCACGACCCCCGCCCTCGCCGCCGAAAAAAAGGCCATCTTCGCTGGAGGCTGCTTCTGGTGTGTCGAGGACGCCTTCGACAAGATCGATGGCGTCGAGGCTACCGTCTCTGGCTATGCGGCGGGCAACACCGACAATCCCACCTACGAAACCGTCAGCGCGGGGGGCACCGGACACGCCGAAGTGGTGGAAGTCACCTTCGACAGCGACACGGTGAGCTACCAGGATCTGCTCTACGTCTTCTGGCGCAATATCGATCCCTTCGTCGCCAACCGTCAGTTCTGCGATGAAGGCGATTCCTATCGCTCCGCCCTGCTGCCACTCAACGATGAACAGCGCGAACTGGCCGAGGCCAGCAAGGCGGACATCGCCGAGCGCTTCGACCAGCCGATCGAGACCACCATCGAAGATCCCGGCACCTTCTATCCGGCCGAAGACTATCACCAGAACTACTACCAGAAGAACAAGGTGCGCTACACCTTCTACAAGAACGCCTGCGGCCGTCCTGATCGACTCGAGGAAATCTGGGGAGACGAAGCCATGCCCCACGACGTGCCTGCCTCGTCCGCAGCATCCTGAGGGCGCGGCGCTGACAGCAACGTCATGACACACCGATCGACCCTGGTGCGAGCCAAGGTCGATCGGTCTCTGCAACGCATCTGCAACCTATCAGCAACCGCGTCGCTGTAGCGAACTCATACGTGTTCGAGTCGACGCTCGACGACGCGCTGGTGTTGTACACGCTGCAGCCGCTTTCCTAGCCGCCAGGACAGCCAGCCCGTGGTCGCCAGCACCAGCCAGCTGGCTGCCACCACCCCAGGCCAGCCCCGCCACAGCCAGAACGGCTCGAGCCACAGCGGCCCGAGACTCGCCCCCAGGTAGTAGAAGACCAGATAGAGCGCCGATGCGCCGCCTCGTCCTTCGCGGGCCTGGCGACCGACCCAGCCCGAAGCGGTGGCGTGGCACAGAAAGAAGCCGAAGGCGCTGAGGGTCAAGGCGGCAATGATGACGGCGAGCATCGGTATCAGGGACAGACCCAGCGCCAGCATCATGATGACAACGCCCAACCCCATGGTGGCGGGCGCTCCCGCTCTGGCGACGACCCTGGCAGATAACGTCGAGCCCAGAGTGCCGCCCAGGTAGGTCAGAAACAGCAGGCCCAGCCAGCGGGGTCCGAGAGCAAAGGGTGCCTCGGCCAGACGAAAGGTCATGTAGCTGTACTGGTTGATGAACACCAGGAAGTTGAGACCACCGATCAGATAGGCCGACAGCAGCCATGGGTTGGCCAGGTGGCCACGCATCTGGCGGCAGGCGTGCCCCACTCGAAAGGGTTGAGGGGCAAAGGCGCTGGCCGCCGGTAGCAGCCACCAGAACACCGCCACGCCTACCAGGGTCAAACCGCCAACCGCCACGAAGCTCGCCTGGACGCCATACCATTCACCGATGACGCCTCCCAGCACGCGACCACCGATACCGCCCAGGGTATTGGCCGCGATATAGAGCCCCACGGCTCGACTCATCGCCTCCGGCGAGAACTCGTCGCCCATCCAGGCGATCGCCACCGCCGGCAGCCCTCCCAGGGCGACCCCCTGCAGCACGCGCGCGACCAGCAGCCAGTCGAGCCCAGGCGCAAATGCCGCCAACAGTGTCGCGAGAGCTGCCACCGACAGGCTCGCACGCATGATACCGCCCCGCCCGATGGCGTCGGACAAGGGCCCGTAGACCAGCAACGAGAGCGCCAGGGTCAGGGTGGCAAGCGACATCACCAGGCCCACCTTCAGGGTTGAAGCCTCATGGATATCGCGCAGCAGCGGCAGCAATGGCTGGGGGGCGTAGAGGTTGATGAACACCAGCATCGAGCCCAGACACAGGGCGAGGGTCGCCCTGCGCCAGGCAGGGGTATTGGCGTGAATCATGGTGGTCTCCGGTTGGCCTCGCCCATCTTCCATGCTTCACTACCATCACACCAACAGAAGAAAATGATGCTATCCATCACATTCGCTTATGTCGCTACCCTTTGACCTGCGCTCGCTGTCGCTGTTTGTCGCGGTGGTGGAGCACGGCGGCTTCAGCGCCGCCGCCCGCGTCCGTCACATCGCCCAGTCCGCCGTCAGCCAGACCATCGCGGGCCTGGAGCGACGCCTCGACACTCGTCTGTTCGAACGCCACGATCGGCGTGTTCGACTGACACCAGAAGGTGAGGTGCTGCTGGAACATGCCCGACGGCTACTCGCCGACGCCAGTGCCACCGAACTGGCGCTGAAGGAACTCAACGGCCTGGTAAAGGGCGAAGTGCGCATCGGCATCCCCTCGATGCTGGGCTCCTACTATCTGCCGCCGCTGCTGATGGGCTTTGCCGCACGCCACCCTGGCATCCGCATGACGGTGATCGAGGCGGGCGCCCGCCGACTGCAGGCAATGATCAAGGCTCGCGAGCTGGACCTGGGAATCGTGGTCGAGGATGGCAGTACCTGCGAACTGGAAACCGAGGCCCTGCTGCGTGCCGAGATGGTGGTCTGCACGCCCCGGGACCATCCCTTCACGGCACGCCACAGCGTGACCCCGGAAGCCTTTCTGAGCGAGCCCCTGGTGCTGTTTCAGGACGGCTATTTTCACCGCGAGTTTGTCGACGCCATGGCCCGACGGCTGGATATCCAGCCCCGCCTGACGTTCCAGTCGAATCTGATCCCGCTGACCAAGGCCATCGTCCGCCAGGGCTTTGGCATCACCACCTTTCTGCGTCGGGTGATCGAGGAAGATGACCTGTCGGCGGTGTCCTTTGACCCCGCCGCCTGGCTGACCCTGTCGCTGGCCTGGCAGCCACAGGGCTACCTGTCACGCGCCGAGCGCGCCTTTATCGACTACGCCCTGTCGCAACGCGACTCCCTGTAACCAGGAGTCGTCGAGGGCTAGCCAGGGCCTGCGAACGCAAACGGGGCGAGCCCAGTACAAGGCTCGCCCCGTTGTGGTGGCGACGTCGATGGCGCCGAGGACGCTTCAGCCGCCCATGCCCGCCGGGCTGTAGGCGAACTGGCGCATGCTCAACCGGGTGGGTTCCAGCGGTCGACGCGCCTGCCAGTAGTAGCGGCGCCAGTAGCTGTTATCCAGCTTGGAGATCATCACACCGCGCGACGATGAGGCGTGCAGAAAGCGCCCCTGGCCGACGTAGATGCCGACGTGGCGGTTGCCCGGAGGACGAAAGAACACCAGATCGCCGGGAGACAGCTGATCACGCGTGATCGGTTCGCCGGTATGCACCTGGCTGCCGGTGGTGCGCGGCAGTTGCACCTGGAAGGCGTCGCTGAAGATGTTCTGCACCAGCGCCGAGCAGTCGATGCCGCTCATGCCGGTGCCGCCGAAACGATAGGGCGTACCCGCCCAGCGATCGTGCTCCGCCATCAGCGCCTCGCGGATGGCAGCGGCGGGATCTTCAAGGAAGCTTCCCCCTGCCGCTGGGTCCTCCAGCGGGGACATGCGCGAGGCGGCGCGTTCGGCCAGGCTCGGCATATCACGGGAAAAGTAGTCGTTATCGGCGGTATTCTGGTAGTTCGATGCCGCACAGCCTGACAGCAGGCCAAGCAACACCATCGCCGCTGTCACGCGGCTTGTCTGGGCGACGCTCATGCGACACACACCTCATTCCCTGAACCGGCCTGGCTGACGGCCTGCCGGCGCCCAAGAGCCGCTGTGGAAGTGACGCACTCGTGTCACTACCATAACGCCCCTCAGCTGCAAGTTTGACAATTCGGCCTCCTTCTTGATGGGAGGCCTGACGAAAGATCAATACGATACTAGCCAAAATTATCCGATCTGACGATAGATCAGGACAATTTTTTGGCGTTTTTTTCTGCTGTTTCGCGACGATCAGTGCAGGGTTCGTCCATCTCCCGGCAAGGTATCGATGTGAAGCGGTGCCCAATGGCGGGGACGCGCACCCGGGAAATCCAGGCTGGCCCAGGTGCCGGCGAGGGGCGGAGCGCCCGACAGCCAGGCCACCAGCGCCTGGCGGAAGCTGGCCAGAAACGCTTCGCGCTCAGGGGTTTCCCCCATGAAGAACGAAAATCCTGCATAGAGACCCCGGGCATACTCCTGCCAACCGGCGTAGTGCTCCGACGCCAACTGGTGCGCACGCTCCAGCAGTGCCAGGAAGTCCTGCTGAGCCAGCCAGCCCAGCTGGCGACCGGCGATCGCCAGGTCGACCGCCTGGGCCAGGTCCCAGGCACACATGTCGACGTCATTGCACTGGTCGGCGTTGTCACGTACCCGCAGCAGGCGCTCCAGGTGGTTGCGCTCTTCCTCGTTGCACTCACCGGACTCCAGGGTCGCAATCTCGGAATTCAGGCGCGCGCTGTTGAGGGTGTAGGGCGCGTAGTTGATCTGATATTCCTGGCGATCACCGGCGTCCAACAGAAAGCGCACGAAATCGATCAGCTCGGTGGCGGAGTGCAGGCCGTAGTGTCCATCGATCCACTCCAGGATCGAAGCCCCTTCCCGGTCGCTTTCCGGCTGCGGCAGGCTCCAGGCGGCGGTGTTCAAGGGTCCCACCAGCGACAGCGCGGTAAAGTGCATCAGGCTCGGACGCTCGCCAGGCTCGCGCCAATCGCCGCTGCGCCACTCGAGCCAGTGAAACAGGCTACCCGGATCGTCCAGGTGCCAGCGAATCTCGTAGGTCAAGGAAGGCTGATCCGGTTCCGGCAACAGCGCATCCCAGGTCGCCCAGGCCTCGAGCAGGCGCTTGGGGGTGCTGTAGAACCGACACAGCACATCGCGCAGGGACGCCGCCATATCGGTCAGGCTGTCCTCGTCGAACTGCTCACTGTCCATGCTCATCAGCAAGTAGAAGGCGTACTTCTCGGCCATATGGATGGTCGCCGAATGGCGGGTCGCCCTGGCCAGGCCATCACGACCTGCCAGATCCGCCTGGGGCGCATCACCAAAGGGGGTTCTGGCCGATGGCAGCGCTCGATGCGCCGCGTCAGCCGCCAGCTGATTGAGATGATGGGCCTGGGCCGGCAGCCAGTAGCGCACCAGTGAGCGGGCGCCCTCGTCGGGGTGCAGATCGAGGGTCTCCGCCAGGTACTTGCGCGCCTCGTCACGACGTGCCTGGGGCAGCGGCGGAATCGGCCCCTGACGTGCCGCCAGCTCGGGTTCACGCACCGAGGCCAGCGCCAGCACCCAGTGGCGAGGTGAGGCGCGCCACTGCCTGGCCGCCTGGCGTGATGCCTCGACCTGCTCCTGGTCGAGCAACTCCTGCAACGAGCCATGCCAAGGGCTCACCGGCGAGCCCATCAGCAACTGCCAGTCGGCTGCCAGGGTCGGCAGCCGGTCCTGACCTTCGAACAGACCACGGCCGCGCTGATAGGAGCGCGCCAGGGCGCTCCAGTCACTGTAGCGACGCTGGACCAGATCGCCTGCGTGATGCGCCAGCAGCGACGCTTCCTGGGGTGTCAGCCAGCCGATGCAGCTGCCGGCCCAGGCCAGATCCACCGCCCTCAGCCAGTCCCAGGCGGCCCACTCCAGCGGCTCCCCCTGATCCACGTAGCGGCACAGAAGGCGGCCGTATGGGCGCTCCTGAGGCGCCAGCCCCTCACACCAGGCCTGGCGTTCGCCGGCACTGACCGCCATCAACCGCGCGGCGTCGATATCCCAGCCCTGGCGATCCCCCTGACTGGTCAGCCACAGCAAGGCGCGCTTGAGATCCTCGGCGCCGTGAATCTGCCAGACTTCCCCCAGCCAGGCCTCGACCCCGTCCCAGTCATCGATGCTGGCCGGCGTCATCAGTACCGGCGAGAAGGCCGCCCGCAATCGCCAGACACGATCTTCCGGGCTGTCGGGCCAGAGGGCGGCGGCAGGCTCGCGACTCAGCGCAGTGCCGAGCAACGGCCAGGTGATGCCGGCGCCCTCGCCTTCCAGCTTCGACAGCGCCCGGCAGGTATCGAGCAAGCCCTCATCGCCGCGAAGCCAGCCTTCGCCGCTGCGGGAGGCGCAGAGTGCCTCCAGCCATTCATCCAGGCTTGCGTGACGATGGTGGATGTCGCTGCACAGGCGTGCTGCCCAGCCACGACTTACCTCGGCCGACATCCATCCCGACGCCCCTGCCAGGGCCACCAGCTCAAGCGCTCCCAGCAGGTGGGAGGCAGGCACCGTGTTCGCAGCATTGAGCTCGAGCAGGCGCCACCCCAGTTCGCCCCGGTCGGGGATCTCGAGGGCGGCCAATCGCTCACGTGCCGCCTCTTCAGGCAGCATCAAGGGGTCAGGCATAAAGGCCCAGTCGCACAGCACCAGTTGCTGAGCCCACCAGGCATTGAGCGGATCAACCAAGTCTCACCTCGCAGAAACACGGAGTCAGGCCAGCCCGGTCCGGCCTGACACAAGGCGCCAAGGACCATCGCTTCGGGCAGCTAGAAGTCGGCGACACAGTGTACCGGAAACTGTTCGCCACGCCGATGGCGATTGTTGCCGATAGATCTTCCAGACCTGGGCCTCGAGGGCCCGGCAAGCCTCATCGATGCATTCTTCGAACGGGCGTAAAAAATTCCGATCACAGCCCTTGGCGAGATGTTTCAAATAATGCACACTCGTCAATCATGACATAACACCCCTCTTCTCTGACCCTTTCCGGAGCTCCCGCATGTCCCACGTTCAGGACCTGATCATCGACAAGGCGTACATCGGCGGCCAGTGGCGTGACGCCGATCGCCACTTCAGCGTCACCAATCCCGCCACCGGCGAGACCCTGGCCGAGGTGCCGGACTTGAACGCCGAGGAAGTCCGCGAAGCCATCGGTGCCGCCGATGCGGCCTGGGCCGGCTGGAAGCGCAAGACCGCCAAGGAGCGCTCGGCCCTGCTGCGCGCCTGGTTCAACAGCATCATGGACCACCAGGAAGCCCTGGCCGAACTGATGACCCGTGAACAGGGCAAGCCGCTGGCCGAGTCCCGTGGCGAGGTCGCCTACGGCGCTGCCTTCGTCGAGTTCTACGCCGAGGAAGCCAAGCGTGTGGCTGGCGAGACCCTGCCGGGCCACGGACCCGACAAGCGTATCCTGGTGTTCCGCGAGCCGGTCGGTGTGGTCGCCGCCATCACCCCCTGGAACTTCCCGCTGGCGATGATCACCCGCAAGTGCGCCCCGGCCATGGCCGCCGGCTGCACCGTGGTGGTCAAGCCGGCCGAGGCCACCCCGCTGACCGCCCTGGCGCTGGCCAAGCTCGCTGAAGACGTGGGCATCCCCGCCGGCGTGCTCAACGTGGTGACCTCGAGCTCCCCGCGCGAAGTCGGCCCGGTACTGACCGGCGATGCCCGAGTACGCAAGGTGTCCTTCACCGGCTCCACCCCGGTGGGCAAGATCCTGCTGGCCCAGTGCGCCGACACCGTGAAGAAGGCCTCCATGGAGCTTGGCGGCAACGCGCCCTTTATCGTCTTCGATGACGCCGACCTGGACGCCGCCGTCGAGGGTGCCATCGCCTCCAAGTACCGCAACTCCGGCCAGACCTGCGTATGCACCAACCGCTTCCTGGTTCAGGACGGCGTCTACGATGCCTTTGTCGAGAAGCTGGCCAAGCGCGTGGGCGAGCTGAAGGTCGGCAACGGCCTCGAGGACGGTGTGGTTCAGGGTCCCCTGATCAACTCGGCAGCGGTGGACAAGGTGCAGTCGCACATCGCTGACGCCCTCGACAACGGTGCCCGCCTGGTCGCCGGCGGTGAGGCCCTGGAGGGCACCTTCTTCCAGCCCACGGTACTGGCCGACGTGACCACCGACATGCGTGTCGCCCGGGAAGAGACCTTCGGGCCGCTGGCCCCGGTGTTCCGCTTCTCCAGCGACGACGAAGCCATCGCCATGGCCAACGACACCGAATTCGGTCTGGCCGCCTACTTCTATGCCACCGACTATCGCCGTATCTGGCGCACCATGGAACAACTCGAGTACGGCATGGTCGCCATCAATGAGGGCATCCTCTCTACCGAGCTCGCCCCCTTCGGCGGCGTCAAGGAATCGGGTCTCGGTCGCGAAGGTTCACGCCATGGCCTCGATGAGTACACAGAGCTGAAGTACGCCTGTGTCGGCGGCCTCTAAGGGCCAGCCCCGTCTCCCCGGGGCACGCCCTGCGTGTCCCGGACCTAGCGTCTACCCTATACATTCAGTGCCCTCAAAGGAGTCACGACATGAATAACGCTCAGCTGAACGAACTCAAAGACAAGTACGTCGCCAAGGGCGCGGCCAGCCCCGCCACCGCCTTCGCCGATCGCGCCAAGAACGCTGAACTGTGGGATGCCGATGGCAACCGCTTCATCGACTTCGCCGGCGGTATCGGCGTGCTCAACATCGGTCACTGCCACCCCAAGGTGGTGCAGGCGGTCAAGGACCAGCTCGACAAGGTGATGCACACCTGCCAGACCGTGATGCCCTACGAGGGCTACGTGAAGGTCGCCGAAAAGCTTGCTGCGATCACCCCGGTGCGCGGTGAGGCCAAGGTGATGCTGGCCAACTCCGGCGCCGAGGCGCTGGAAAACGCGGTCAAGATCGCCCGCGCCGCCACCGGTCGCAACAACGTCATCTGCTTCGACGGCGGCTACCACGGCCGTACCTTCATGACCATGGCGATGAACGGCAAGGTTGCCCCCTACGCCAGCGACTTCGGCACCATGCCGGGTTGTGTGTTCCGCGCCGGCTACCCGGTGGCCGAGCACGGCATCAGCGAGGAAGAGGCGGTGCGTCGCCTCAAGATGGTGCTGAAGACCGACGCCAACCCCAAGGATACCGCCGCCATCGTGCTCGAGCCGGTACTGGGTGAAGGCGGCTTCTACCCCGCGCCGCAGAGCTTCCTCGAGAAGATCCGCGAGATCTGTGACGAACACGGCATCCTGATGATCGTCGACGAGGTCCAGAGCGGCTTCGGTCGTACCGGCAAGATGTTCGCCATCGAACACAGCGGCGTGAAGCCGGACCTGATGACCATGGCCAAGAGCATGGCCGCAGGCATGCCGATCTCCGCCGTGGTCGGCACCGCCGAGCACATGGACGCCTCCGGCGGCAACTCGCTGGGCGGCACCTACTCCGGCAGCCCGGTGTCCTGCGCCGCGACCCTGGCGGTGATGGAGGTGTTCGAGGAAGAGGACATCCTGGCCAAGAGCCAGGCGCTGGGCGACAAGCTGGCCAAGCGTTTTGCCCAGTGGGCGAGCGACTTCGACGCCGTGGTCCACCCGCGCAACCTGGGTTCCATGGCCGCCTTCGAACTCAACGGCAAGGACGGTCAGCCGGCTCCGGATCTCGCCGCCGCCCTGTGCAAGCGTGCCCGGGAGCAGGGCCTGATCCTGCTGTCCTGCGGCATGTTCGGCAACACCATCCGCTTCTTGATGCCGGTCACCATCGAGGACAAGGTACTCGAGGAAGGCCTGGACATCGTCGAGCAGAACCTCAAGGCCCTGGTCGGCAGCGAAGCCGCCGCCACCGCCTGATCGTGAAGCCTTGACGGCCTGAGCCGTCAGCCGATGACGCCACCGGTCCCGCCGGTGGCGTCATCGTTTGTGGGGGTTGGCAACACTATGCCGAATCAAGCTAGGGTAAGGGTCCATCCATGGACGCGAGGGACCCGACCATGCAAGAGGACGAACTGGGCATTCTGGGCGTTGCCGCGCTGACGGAGCACTATCGCAGCGGCGACGCCTCCCCCCTGGAAGCTACACGGGCGGCGCTTGCGCGCATCGAGCGCTTCAACGACGCCGTCAATGCCTACACCTACGTCGACGCCGAGGGTGCCGAAAAGGCGGCCAAGGCGTCGGCACGTCGCTGGGGCCGGGGCAAGCCGCTGAGTCCGATCGACGGTGTTCCGGTCTCGCTCAAGGATCTGACCAACGTGGCCGGCATGCCGACGTCCAACGGCTCGCTGCTGGGTTCAAGCGAGCCCTGCGATGCCGACGCGCCACCGGCGAAACGCCTGAGAGAGGCCGGCGCCATCCTGCTGGGCAAGACCAACACCCCGGAAGACGGCTGGAAGGCGGTCACCGACAATCGGGTGTTCGGCGCCACCTGCAACCCCTGGGATACCCGCCTGACAGCAGGAGGTTCGTCCGGCGGTGCTGCCGCCGCAGCGGCCCTCAACATGGGGGTGTTGCACCAGGGCGGCGACTCCGGCGGCTCGATCCGCATTCCCGCCGCCTTCTGCGGGGTGTTCGGCTTCAAGCCGACCTTCGGCTGGACGCCCCAGTGGCCGCCGGCGGAAGAACCGACGCTGTCCCATATCGGACCCATCGCCCGCAGCGTCGACGACGCCGTGGCGATGCTCAATGTCATTGGCCGCTACGACTATGTCGATCCCTACGCCACCCGGGGCCAGCCGGAGGACTGGGGCCAGGATATCGGCAAGGGGCTCGAGGGACTGCGCATCGCCTTTTCCACCGATCTGGGCTTCGCCGAGGTGGACCCTCAGGTCGCCACACGGGTCAGAGAAGCGGCGGATCGCATGCGCGATCTGGGCGCGGAGATCTGCGAGGTGGATCCAGAGCTGCCCTCGCCGCTATGGATCTTTCAGCGGCTGTGGTTCACCGCCTCGCTGGAGATGGTCTCGCAGCTCAGCGACAGCGAACGCGCCAAGCTGGACCCCGGCCTCTACGAGAACGCCCTGCGTGCAGAAGAGTGGAAGGCCGTGGAGCTGTTTCGCGCCCAGGCGGCCCGAGCCGAGCTGACCATGCGTCTTGAGCAGTTCAACCAGGACTACCACCTGCTGATGACGCCCTCGGTGCCGATCAGCCCCTTCGAGATCAACCACCAGGTGCCGCCGGGTAGCCAGATGCGCGACTGGGAGGAGTGGGCGCCATTCTCCTACCCCTTCAACCTGAGCCAGCAGCCGGCCGCCTCGGTACCCTGCGGTTTCACCGACCGTGGCCTGCCGGTGGGTTTCCAGCTGGCCGGCGGCAAGTTCGACGACGCCCGGGTACTGCGCGCCTGCCACGCCTTTCTCGAGGCACATCCGCCGCGCTTCCCGACCCTGCCGGACCCGGCCCAGCGCGCCGGCTGAGCGGTGCATCAGGCCCCTGGCAGGGGCCACCTACGACAAGGGCCCGGTGCAGTGCACCGGGCCCCTTGCGATGACGGCGAGTCGCCGCCATTCGGTCGCTGATCAGAGCGCGCTAACCGCGTAGCTTGCCCACACCCCACAGCAGCACCACGGCACCCACCACCGCTGTGACCAGTGAACCGATAAAGCCGCCGCTGGACAGCCCCACCAGGCTGAACAGCAGGCCGCCAATCAGGGCACCTACCACGCCGACGCCGATGTTGCCGAGCAGGCCGAAGCCGCCGCCACGCATGATGTTGCCCGCGATCCAGCCCGCCAGACCACCGATGATCAACCACGCGATAAAGCTCATTGCGTTCTCCTTTCGTCACTGAATGGAAACTTGCGAATCATTCACCCTCGCTCCTTCGACCAAATCCCTTGACCAGGGCGCGAGGTGCCGCGTCGATCGCCCGCGGACGATCTTCACCGCTCACAGCTATACCATTACATCAATGCATACGAAAGTAGGGATATGTCACGTAATGTGAGACGCGACAGCACGAATGCCGTCCGGTGACGCTGGGTCAGCGCCGATGACAGCCCCTTCGTCGCGACTAGAATCGGTTGCCGGGCTGGGCAAGAAAGGCCAGCTCCTCGGCGGTGGACGCTCGTCCCAGCGCCTCATTGCGCTGAGGATAACGACCAAAACGCACCAGTACCTCGCGGTGGCGATGTTCGTGGTGCAGGTTGTGCTCGAGTCCCGGTTGGTCGAACAGGCGCAGCGCCTCGTCGTGCACACGCAACGACTCGCTGTGCATATAGGGCATGTACAGGAAGGCTCGCCAGGGAGGATCGAGCACCCGATCTGCGCGCTGGGACACCGCCTCCTGGGCCAGTACCAGGGCCTGACCGTCACAGGCGAAGGCTCGCGGCTCGCCGCGGTAGATGTTGCGAGAGAACTGATCGAGCACCAGGATTTCCGCCAGCCGCCCGCGGGCCGAGGTACGCCACTGCCAGGTCTCGCCGGCGGCCGCCGCCGCCAGGGTCGCACCGAAGTCATGGCGGATACGGCCATCCAGCGCATCATCCTTGGCAAACCACTGTTTTGGTGTCAGCGTCTGAAACCAGAACTCGATCACTTCGTCGGCTCGCACCACCCTGTCGGTCATGGCAGACTCCCCTTCGCTCGCTTGTGACCCAGGCGGCCGCGCCCTTTCGCTCGCGGATTCCGCCACGTCGCCCCTCTGCCACAGGATGCCCAGGGACAGCCCATGACCTCGTTTGAACTGCTTCGATCGCTCGCCGTGGTGTTTCATCTCACGGGCTTGCTGGTCTGCCTGCTCGGCCTTCACCTGGCACGCCACCCGCAGCGCCGATGGCCCGGTCGTGCACTGGCCCTGTGCGGCTTTATCATCGCGGCAACGCCGACACTGCTGCAACTGTTCGGCATCATCGAGCCTGTGCCGATTTCAGCAGCTCCGCCAAACTGACCCGCTGCGACAAAAGACGTATGGCTCGCCACGGCGAGCCGATTAGACTTGCGATCACGTAGTTGGAATACGCAACCGTCGGTTAACTTAATCCTTTAAGTTCGACGTCTTTCTGGAAAAAGACGAAGACTTTCGGAATTTCCACCGACTTGACGTCAATGCGACACTGCGCGAACCCGCGCTGCTTCAGCGCCAAAAGATGCACTGCAGCAGGCAGGATGACGCAAGCGCTGCAAAGATACTTCCTGGGTGTCGGCGCCACTGGTCTGCCAGCTGGCGCTCGGCACGGACATCGACCCAAGTGCGGTAATCGCCATGCCCCCTGTGGGAGGTGGCTCACGACCACGCCGCACCGGACAACGACCGCAAGGATGACACCATGCCCCTACTCACCTTCGCGTCCTTCCTGTTCTTTACAGGACTGGTCGCCTTCATCACCTGGCGCATCACCCGCCGTGACGACCATTCAAGCACCAGCGGCTTCTTCCTGGCGGGCCGCAGCCTGACCTTCCCGCTGATCGCCGGCTCGCTGTTGATGACCAACCTGTCCACCGAGCAGATGGTCGGCCTCAACGGCTCCGCCTTCACCGATGGCCTCAGCGTGATGGCCTGGGAGGTGGTGGCGGTCATGGCGCTGGTGGCGCTGGCGCTGTTCTTCCTGCCGCGCTTTCTGAAAAGCGGCATCGCCACCCTGCCCCAGTTGCTGGAGATTCGCTTCGACAAGGGCACCCAGCTGATCACCAACGTGATCTTTCTGATCGCCTACGCGGTGGTACTGCTGCCGATCATCCTCTACTCCGGCGCCATCGGCCTGCAGGGCATGCTCGACCTGTCCGGGCTCACCGGCATCGAATCCAGCACCACCCTGCTGTGGCTGACGGTGTGGATCGTCGGCATCATCGGCTCCATCTATGCCCTGTTCGGGGGCCTGCGCACCGTTGCCGTGTCGGATACCCTCAATGGCGTCGGCCTGTTGATCGGTGGCTTCGTGATCGTCTACTTCGGCCTTCAGGCGGTCAGCGACAGCGGCGGTGTGCTCGCCGGCTGGGAGATCCTCAAGGAATCCAACCCCGACAAGATGAACTCCATCGGTGGCAGCGAGCAGAGCGTCCCCTTCTTCACCCTGTTCACCGGCGTCTTCCTGATCAACGTCTTCTACTGGACCACCAACCAGCAGATCATCCAGCGGACCTTCGCCGCCAAGAACCTGGCCGAGGGCCAGAAGGGCGTGCTGCTGACCGGCTTCTTCAAGCTGCTGGGGCCCCTGTACCTGGTCCTGCCGGGCATCATCGCCTACCACCTGTACGCCGATCAGGGCGTCAAGGCTGACGCGGCCTACGGCCACCTGGTGTTCAACGTGCTGCCGGCGCCGCTCACCGGCTTCTTCGCCGCGGTGATGGTCGGCGCCATCCTGTCTTCCTTCAACTCGGCGCTGAACTCCACCACCACCCTGTTCAGTCTGGGCCTCTACAAGGCGGTCCTGAAGAAGGACGCCACCGAGGCTCAGGTGGTCAAGTCGAGCCAGGTGTTCGGCTGGATCATGGCCATCTCCGCGATGATCATCGCGCCACTGCTGGCCGGTCAGGAAAGCCTGTTCGGTTACCTGCAGAAGATGAACGCCATCTACTTCATCCCCATCCTGGCGGTGGTGGTGGTCGGCCTGCTGACCCGTCGTGTGCCCCCCATGGCGGCCAAGATCGCCCTGGTGGGTGGCTGTCTGGCCATCTTCTGTGGCTACTTCATCCCGCCCTTCAACAAGCTGCCGGTGATCATGCACGAGTTCCACTTCGTCGCCCTGGTGTTCGTGCTGCTGGTGGCATTGATGCTGGTGATCGGCAAGCTGCGCCCGCGCGCCGAGGCCTGGAAGCAGGAAGACGTGGGCGCCGTCGACCTGACCCCCTGGAAGGGCGCCGTGCCGGCGGGCATCGTGCTGGTCATCCTGGTCATCGCCATCTACCTGGCCTTTGCCGGCTGATGCTCCCGATCTCCGACGGACCAGAACCTGACGGTCACCACGGTCTGCTCTGACCACGACGCCCCGCCCTGTCAAGGCGGGGCGTCGTTGTTGTGGACACCGTATGTCCATATCGGTGGGGTAATGGTCCTTGCCGACATTCCTGACCTCCCCCAGACTCCAGAGACTCGCTGTCGCGCCGTTTCAGGTGCGTCCCCTTCTCTGGAGCCCCCATCGTGACCACGACTCGAGACGTCGCCCTGCTGGCCTACCCCGACTGTCAGATGCTCGACGTCAGCGGCCCCTGGCAGGTCTTCGCCAGCGCCAACGACGTGCTGGGCAAGCCTGCCTACCGGCTACGTCTGATCGGCCGAAGTGCGAGCGAACTGGTCACCAACGGCGGTCTGCGACTACTGCCGGATCTTGACTGGGAAGGGTGGGAGAGCGAACTCGACAAGACCCCCGATACTGGCGGCAACGGCCGCGACCTGACCACCCTGCTCATCGCCGGGGGCCACGGCGTCTTCGTCCAGTGCCAGCAACAGCGCTGGCGCGAACGACTGACGCGGGTGGCACCGCACCTCGGGCGCCTGGGCGCCGTCTGCACCGGCGCCTTCCTGCTTGCCGATGCGGGCCTGCTCGACGGACGCAGCGCCACCACCCACTGGCGCCACTGTCGACGGCTTGCCAACGACTTTCCGCAGGTAAGGGTCCAGGCCGATGCGCTCTACGTCCATGACGCCGGGCGCTACACCAGCGCCGGGGTCACCGCCGGCATCGACCTGGCACTGTCGCTGGTCGAGAGTGATCTGGGCGCAGAAGCCGCCGCAGCGGTGGCCCGCGAACTGGTGATGTTCCTCCATCGCCCCGGCGGCCAGTCCCAGTTCAGCGAACTGCTGTCTCGCCAGCATCGTTGCGGCCCCCGCCTGCGCCCCTTGATCGATCGACTGCACGCCGACCCCGGCGGCGCCTTCGACCTGGAGAGCATGGCCGACAGCCTGAAGATCACCCCACGCCACCTGACCCGGCTGTTTCGCCACCACCTGGACACCAGTCCCGGCGAGTACCTCACAGGACTGCGCCTGGAGGCGGCTCGGCGCGAGCTGGTGCGTGGAGAAACCTCGCTGGAACGCCTCGCTGCACGCTGGCGCCTGGGCACCAGCGAACAATTGAGACGCCAGTTCCATCGCCACTATGGCGTTTCGCCGTCGATCTACCGCGCGCGCTTCGGCGCCGATTCAGCGAACCATCGCTGAGCTACCGCCTCAGTCTTTTTTATCCACGACCTTCATTACCGGAGACTCCGCCATGCCCCCTGTGACTTCATCCCGCCTCCCCGGCGGTGTGCTTCTGCTGTCGCTGTGTCAGGCGCTGCTGGTGAGCGGCAACATTCTGTTGATCGCCGTCTCGCCGCTGATCGGCCAGAGCCTGGCGCCCTCGCCCTGGCTGTCCACCCTGCCGGTGGCGACTCAGTGGCTGGGGTTGATGCTCGCCACCCTGCCGGCCTCCTTGATCATGGGCCGACTGGGGCGCAAGCGAGGCTTCGTGATCGGCAACCTGATCGGCTTCGCCGGCACGGTGGCCGCCTACCTGGCGCTGCTGGCCAATCACTTCGCCGCCTTCGCCGTGGCGACCATGGCGATCGGCGTGGGCATCGGCTTCGGTCAGCTCTATCGCTTCGCGGCGATCGAGCTGGCCCCGAGCGGCGCCAGGGACAGGGCCATCGGTCTGGTCATGGGCGGTGGTGTGCTGGCCGCCTTCTTCGGCCCCTGGCTTGCGCGTATCAGTCAGGACGCCGTCACGACGCCCTTTCTCGGAAGCTTCATCGGCCTGGCAGCGCTCTACCTCATCGCCCTGGCCCTGTTGCTGGTGGTACCTTTGCCCCCGCTGGACCCGAGCACCCGTCATGGCAAGAGACGTCCGCTTGGGGAGCTGCTGGCACAGCCCAAGCTTTGGCTTGCGGTACTCGCCGCCATGATCGGCTACGGCGTGATGAACCTGGCCATGACCGCCACCCCCCTGGCCATGGCCTCCGATGGCCACGCCTTTCACCACGTCTCGATGACGATTCAGTGGCATGTGCTGGCGATGTTCGCGCCCTCGTTCTTCACCGGCCAACTGACCCAGCGGTTCGGCACGACACGCATGATCGCGCTGGGTTGTGTGCTGCTTTGCGCCAGTGCCCTCAGCGCCCTGGCACCCTCCAGCCTGGCGGGCTTCAATGTCACCTTGATCCTGCTGGGACTGGGCTGGAACTTTACCTTTCTGCCGGCCACTGGCCTTCTGACCGAGTGTCACCTGCCTGCAGAAAAGGCCCGCGTCCAGGCCGCCAACGAGTTCCTGGTGTTTTCTACTGCGGCGATCACCGCCCTGGCGGCCGGCCCGCTGATCCAGTGGCTGGGCTGGCAGACGCTCAATCTGTGGCTGTTGCCGATGGCTGCCCTGCCGCTGATACTGATCGCGGCGCAGCGTCTTGCCTTTGACGCCGGTCGCCCCCAGATTAAGGAATAACTATTACCGACGGAGTGGCAATGCCAACGGACCTGACCCGTGATCTGATGGACCTGATCGAGCGCGGCCGAGACCGCCAGCTGCGTCTGGCGGTGACCGGGCTATCTCGGGCCGGCAAGACGGCATTCTTGACCTCCCTGGTGGACCAGTTGCGTCACGCCGGGCTCGAGGCGCGGCTCGACCTGCTTTCGGCCAGCCGCGAGGGGCGCCTGCTGGGCGCCCAGCGCGTTTCCCAGCAGGATCTCGCGGTCCCCAGGTTTCCCTTCGACCGAGCCCGCGCCAGCCTCGAGAGCACTCCTCCCGAGTGGCCCCAGCCCACCCGTGGCATCAGCGAGTTACGCCTGAAGATTCGCTATCGCCCCGGTCGCCAGCAGTGGTTGCGACCCGATACCGCCGAGTTGACCCTGGACCTGTTCGACTATCCTGGCGAGTGGCTGCTCGACCTGCCGCTGCTGGACCACGACTTCCTGAGCTGGAGCCTCGCCCAGTGGGACGCGGCGGGGCCAGCAAGGCGCGCCATGCTGGCCGACTGGGAAAGCGCGGTGCGTGAACTTCGGCTCGACGACGAGGCCGACGAGGCCCGCCTGGCGGAGATCAGCGAGCGCTACGCCGAAGGCCTGCGCGCCGCCAGGGAGGCCGGCTTCTCCGACCTTCAGCCCGGCCGTTTTCTGCTGCCGGGGGAGCTGTCCGGCGCCCCGGTGCTGCAGTTCTTCCCCCTGCCGGGGCTGGAGCAGGCATCGCCCGACGAGCTCGAACGGCTGCCCGAGACCAGCGTCTACCGTACCCTGGCCCGACGTTTCAGCTACTACCAGCAACATATCGTCAAGCCGTTCTACCGCGAGCACTTCCGGCGCTTCGATCGCCAGATCGTGCTGGTGGACGTGCTGGGGGCACTGAATGCCGGGCCGGAACGCTTCGAGGATCTGTCCAAGGCGCTCCATCGTCTGATGCAGAGCTTCAACTACGGCCAGCGCAGCCTGTTCTCGCGGCTGTTCACGCCACGCATCGACCGCCTCGCCATCGCCGCCACCAAGGCCGACCACGTGACCCCGGAACAGCATGCCCGCCTGGTCGGGCTGCTCGAGGCGCTGCTGGCCGAACCACTGAAGAACCTCAAGTACGCCAATATTCCGGTCAAGGCCATGTCGCTGGCGGCCATTCGCGCCACCGAGGCCCGCGAGGTCACCCACCAGGGCAGGAAATCCCCTGCGCTCAAGGGCGTCACCCTGGAAGGCGAGCCCTTGCTGGCCTTCCCCGGCGAGGTGCCCAGCCGCCTGCCTGACCCAGCCTTCTGGGATCGCCAGGGGTTCGATTTCACCGCCTTCCGCCCTCAGCCCTCGACCACCGGTGCGCTGCCCCATATTCGCATGGACCTGGCGCTGGACTGGCTGATTGGAGACAAGCTCGCATGACTCGAGATAGCCGTGACGACCCGCGCCCTGCGGTACGCTTCGCCGATGACGACGATGCGCCCTCCGCTGCCGGCGTCGACAACACCACCTTCAGTGACCCGCGTCCGGGCCTGCGCTTCGACGATCACCTGGATAGCCGAGCGCTGACCCCAGCCGAGGCGCCGGAAACCGATACCAAGGTAGATCTGGAGGGCTCTCTGGGACGCCCACGCAAGCGCCGCTGGGGCCTGATGGCAGTACTGGGAGCGGCGGTGGGACTAGGCGGCGCCGAACTGGTGACCGGGGTCCCCGCTACCCTGGCAGGCGGTGACCTGATCGCCACCGGCTGGCAACTGCTGGGACTTGCCACCATCGGTCTTGGCGGGCTCGCCCTGAGTCGGGAGCTGTTTCGCCTTAGGCGCCTCAAGCGCCACGACCAGTTGCGTGAATCCCTGGCCGAATTGCCGTCGCGCTCCCCCAGGGACGCACTGTCCATGGTCAGACGGCTCAAGCATCAGCTGGCCCTCGGCGACGACGATCCCCATTGGCTGGCCTTCGAGGCCGCCCGTGAAGACCACCATGACGGCCGTGACCTGCAGGCGCTGGTGGCCCACCATCTGCTCGCCCCCCGTGACCGAGAGGCGCGCCGGCTGATCTCGCGCATGAGCGGAGAGACCGCCGTGATGGTGGCAGTCAGCCCGCTGACCCTGGTCGACATGGCACTGGTGGCCTGGCGCCACCTGGCGATGATCGATCGCCTGTGCCGACTCTACGGATTGGAGCTGGGCTACGCCGCCCGGGTACGCCTGCTACGCAGCGTGCTCTATCAGATGGCCTTCGCCGGCGCCACCGAGCTTGCCGCCGACGCCAGCATGCAGATGCTGTCGCTGGACCTGGCCGGGCGGCTGTCCACCCGCGCCGCCCAGGGCCTCGGCGTGGGGCTGCTGGGGGCACGTCTGGGGCTGCGCACCCAGCGTCTGGTGCGCCCGCTGGCCTTCGACCCTGACGAGCGCCCCCGAGTGGCGGACCTGCGCCGCGATCTGTGGCGCCAGCTCAGGCGCATGGAGGCGCCAAAGAAGGACGCCTGACGGCCCAGGACGGTGTGGAGCGCCGGCCGTGGCATGGCATCGGCCGGCGCCGAAGACAGATGCCTAGCGATCCAGCCGCTCGAGCACTTCCATGACTTCCTGACAGGCGCCCATGGTGTGGTAGTCGACCTTGCCGGCAGGGCTCTTCAGGTTGTCGTAACGACGATTGTCCGGCGTCAGGATACGCACCCAGGCGCCATGGTGGTGGTCGATCATGTGCTGCCAACTGTAGTCCCACAGCCGCTGGTACCAGCGTCGATAGCTGGCCTTGCCGGTGACCTCCCAGAGCACGGCGGCCGCGGCGAAGCTCTCCGCCTGGACCCAGAAGTATTTGTCGCCGTCACATACCTGCCCGTCGAGATCCAGGCCATAGACCAGGCCGCCATGGGTCCTGTCCCAGCCCGCTTCGCAGGCGCTCGAGAACAACCGCTCGGCGGTGGGGATCAACCAGGCATCATCGCGATAGCGTGCCAGCAGCACCAGCAGCTTGGCCCATTCGGTCTGGTGGCCCACCTGATAGCCCCAGGGACGGAACAGATGCTTGGGATCGTCGCGGTTATAGTCGAAGTCGCGCTGCCACTGGCGGTTGTAGTGCTCCCAGATCCAGCCATGGGGATGGTCATCGCTGGCCTTGGTGATCGCGCGGGCGATGGCCATGGCCTGGTCCAGATAGGGGGTCTCGCCGGTGGCCTCGAAGGCGGCGATCAGCGCCTCACAACCATGCATGTTGGCGTTCTGGCCGCGATAGTCGCTGAGATTCCAGTGCTCATCTGCCTCATCGGCAAAGCGCTGCCACTGGGGTTCCCAGAAGCGCTTGTCGAGCATGGCGTGTACCCGACCGATGCCCTCGTAGGCTTCATCGATGCCGGCGCGATAGGCCTCGGCGTAGGCCAGCAGCACGAAGGCCAGGCCGTAACAGTGATGGGTGGGGTCTTCGACCTTTCCATCGCGCAGGGTCCAGGCGTAGCCCTGATGGCGCGTCTGGAAGTGGGCCTTTTCGAGATAGGCCAGACCATGGCGGGCCCAGTGTAGATACTCGGGATTGCCGGTCTGGCGAGCAAAGCGTGCATAGGTCACCACGAAACGCGTACTGGAGACCAGATGCCGATGTCCGGCGTCGACGATGTGGCCATCGTCACGAAAATACTGGAAGAAACCGCCGTGCGGATCGATCGCCCGCGGATGATAGAACGCCATGGTGTCGCGCACATGGCGATCGAGAAACATCGGGTCAAATCCGTTCATCACTGCCTCCTGTTACAGGGGATGCAAGACCTCGGTATGACGGCGCTAGCCCGCCGCCCCACCACTGCCCCAAGTGTGGCCTCAGTGTAGCGCGCTGCCTTTGCCTCGGCCGCCCCGTCAGCCGTCCAGTCCAAACCGCTGCCGCAGGTGCTGGGCCACCGCTGCCTCGGCGTGGTGACCGATCACGCGGGCCTCGGGCAGGTCCTCGGCCAGCCTGGGATGGGCGTTGGCCATCACCTGGGCCTCGCCGGCCAGCGCCAGCATCTCCAGATCATTGAGGTTGTCGCCGAAGGCCAGGCAACGGGTGGCGGGGATGCCGAGGTCGTCAAGCAGTGTCGAGACGGCGGTGCCCTTGTTGACCCCGGCGGCCATGATCTCCAGCGAATGACTCATCGAGTAGGTGATGTGAAGCGCCTCGCCTGCCGCCTCCCGGGCGCCGGCTTCGATGTCGGCGAGCAGACTGGGGTCACCGATATAGAGCACCTTGCCGACCCCCTGGACGTCCATCTCTCCCGGTCCCTCCACCCGGTAGCCAAAGCCGGTGGCCTCGTGCAGCGACAACAGACCCGGGGCGTGATCATCGATCACCCAGGCCTCGTCGCGGTACATGTTGAGGCGTACGTCGGGATGACGCGGCAGCTGGATCAGCGCCTCGACCAGCTCCGGGGCGAGGTGTGCCGACCGCACGCAGCGGTCGCTCGGGTCCAGCGTCCAGGCGCCGTTGCTGGAGATGATATGGGCGTCCACCCCCAGGCGATCGCGAAAGCCGATCATGTCGCGATGATGGCGGCCCGAGGCCAGGGCGATACGGTGGCCATCGGCGGCCAGTCGACGCAGGGTCTCGACGGTCAGCTCGGCCAGGTCATGGTTGGCACCCAGCAGGGTACCGTCGAGGTCGGACACGATCAGGTGAGGCAGCATGGCGACTCCGGGTCTTCAGGGGGAACGGGGAAGTCTACACCAGATGGCCAGGCGTAGAACGCCAGCGGCGGCACACCCTGAAGTGTGCCGCCGCTGGCGGTAAGGCGAGATGACCGCAGGTGGCGGGCGCATCACACTCGCCACCTGCCACCCAGCGGGCTACCACTCAGCGGGCTGCCAGCCCTGCCTGGTGCAGACCACCGGCCAGGGCCTCGGCGTCCTTGCCCACCACCAGGTGCCAGACGCCATCGGCTACTCGCATCACGCCGTGACAACCCAGCTGCGCCAGCGCCTGCTCGTCCAGCGCACCGTCGCTGCCGACCTCCAGGCGCAGACGGGTCGCCGCCCGGGCTTCCAGCGCGCGAACGTTGTCCGAGCCACCCAGCGCTCGGGTCCAGGCGTCTATCTGCTCGTCATTGAGACTCTTGGCGCTCACCACCTTGGGGACGCCGGTGGCGATAGGTGCGGGGTCGGCGCCCACCGGCGGGGTCTGGCCCTCGGCGGCCATGGCGGCGCGAATCTCATCGGACACGCTGTCGGCGATGGGGCCCAGGATGACCTGGATGCCACCTCCGCCTAAGCGCATGATGCCACGCGAGCCCAGCGCCTTGAGTGCCGGCTCGTCGATCTGCTCCGGCTCCTTGAGCACCAGCCGCAGGCGTGTGGTGCAGGCACCGACGGCCTCGAGGTTGGCGGCACCGCCGAGCGCCGTGACGAAGGCCGGCCCCCGCTCGCCCAGGTCCTCGGCTTGTACCTTGGCGCCCTCGTCCATCGGCTCACGCCCTGGCGTCGGCAGATCGAAGCGCACGATCGCCCACCGGAACAGCACGTAGTAGACGCTACCGATGGCCAGCCCCACCGGCAGCATCAGCCAGCCGTTGGTGGACAGACCGTAGGACAGGGCGTAGTCGAAGGCCCCGGCCGAGAAGGTGAAGCCAAGCTTGACGTCGAGCCACTGCATGATCGCCATGCTCAGCCCGGTCATCAGCGCGTGGAAGGCGTACAACAGCGGCGCCAGGAACATGAAGGTGAACTCGATCGGTTCGGTCACCCCGGTCAGGAAGGCGGTCAGCGCCAGCGACATCAAGAGCCCGCCGACCTGGGCGCGACGGCCCTTGTCTGCGGTGTGGTACATGGCCAGTGCCGCCGCCGGCAGACCGAACATCATCACCGGGAAGAAGCCGGCCATGAAACCACCCGCCGCCGGGTCACCGGCGAAGAAGCGATTGAGGTCACCGGTGGCGTCACCGAAGCTGCCGAACACGAACCACACAAAGCTGTTGAGCACGTGGTGCAGGCCGGTGACGATCAGCAGTCGATTGAGCGCACCGTAGACGAACTTGCCAAAGGCGCCGGCGTCGATCAGCCAGTGTCCCAGGGTGTCGATGGCGTGCTGGATCGGCGGCCAGCCCCAGCCGAAGGCGATCCCCAGCACCACCCCGGCAAGGCCGGTGGCGATGGGCACGAAGCGCCGTCCGCCGAAGAAGGCCAGATAGTCGGGCAGTTTTATCGCCTTGAAGCGGTTGTACAGAAGCCCGGCCACGGTACCCATGATGATGCCGGCCAGCACCCCCATGTCGATCTCGGGATTGAGGCTTTGCAGCACCGCGTCCAGCACCAGATAGCCGATCACCCCGGCGAGCCCCGCCGCGCCGTTGCTGTCGTCGGCAAAGCCGACGGCGAGCCCGATGGCGAAGATCAACGCCAGGTTGGCGAAGATCGCCTGACCGGCGCTGGCGACGAAGGCGATGTCCAGCAGGTCCGGCTGGCCCAGGCGCAGCAGCAGGCCGGCCACCGGCAGTACCGCGATCGGCAGCATCAAGGAGCGCCCGAGCAGCTGAAGTGCCGCCATCAGGCGTGAACCAAAGGAGGTGGTCATGTCAGGATCCTCTCGGGAGTGGGTTCGACGTCGAGGGCGGCGTCCACCAGCGGTGCCAGTGCCTTGCGCACCGAGGCTGCATCGGGCATCGCCAGCAGGGTGTCGATTTCACGCGCGATCACGGCGGCATCAAGTCTGCGCAGGCGGGCCTTGACCGAAGCGATACGCGACGGCTCCACCGACAATTCCGACACGCCCATGGCCACCAGCAGCGGGCCGGCCAGGTCGTCACCCGCCGCTGCGCCACACACCCCCACCGGGCAGCGGTTGGCGGTGCCCGACAGGGTCGCCTGGATCAGCCGCAGCACTCCGGGATGCAGCACGTCGGCCTGGGCCGCCAGCTGAGGATCCTCGCGGTCCATCGCCAGGCCATACTGGGTCAGGTCATTGGTGCCGATCGACAGGAAGTCCGCGACCTTGGCCATGGCGGCGGAGCACAGCGCTGCGCTGGGCACCTCGATCATGGCGCCGAGCAGCGGCAGTTCGGTCAGCCGCATCTCGGCGGCCAGCGCCTCCATGCGTTCGCGCACCCACTCGAGTTCGCTGGCATCGCTGACCATCGGCACCATGATGCGCAGATGACGCAACGGCTTGACCCCGAGCAAGGCCTTCAACTGGGTATCCAGCAGGGCCGGCTGGGTCTGCCACAAACGCATGCCGCGCACGCCCAGCGCCGGGTTGGGGACGGTGGGCAGGGTGAGGTACGGCAACTGCTTGTCGGCACCGATATCCAGAGTACGGATGATCACCGGCCTGGAACCCAGCGCATCGACGCTTGCCTGGTACTCCTGACGCTGGGCGTCCTCGTCCGGCGCTGCGTCACGCCCCAGAAAAAGAAACTCGGAGCGCATCAGGCCGACGCCATCGGCACCACAGTCGCTGGCCTGGCGGGCTTCCTCGGCGCTGCCGATATTGGCCGCCACCTCGACCATGTGGTTGTCCCGGGTGACCACCTCCAGGTGAGCCTCGGCGCGTTCTTCCTCGGCGCGCGCCTGGCGGGCGGCGATGTCCGCCACCACCTGGTCGCGACGCGCCTGGTCGGGCTCGAGTTCCAGCCGGCCGTTGTCGGCATCCAGCACCACCGCCCGATCCAGACACGACTCGGTCGCTTCCATCAGGCCGCCGCCCATGGCGACCAGGCACGGCAATCCCCTGGCCCTGGCCATGATGGCCACGTGGGAGGTGGTGCCTCCGGCGGCCAGGCATATCCCTGCCGGCGCCAGGGCGCAGAGATCGACGAAGGTGGACGGTGTCAGATCCTCTGCGACGACGATGGCGCCGGGGGTGATATCACCGAACCCGCTGCCCTCGCCTTCGCTGAATTCCAGCATCACCTGGCGTTGCAGATCACGCAGGTCGGCGATCCGCCCGATCAGGATGGGGTTACCAGTGGCCCGCAGCCGATCGGCCTCGGCATCCAGCGCCTCGCGCCAGGCCTGGCCAGGGCTTAGTCCCTCTTCCAGGCGGCTGATCGACGAGGCCACCAGATCAGGGTCTTCAAGCCACGCCTGGTGCGCCTCGAACACCTCCGCCTCGGCGGTCTGGCCACTGCGCTCGGCGCGCTCTCGGGCGGCCTCCAGCTGGCGCCCGACGCGTTCGAGCGCCTCTTTCAGACGCGGACTTTCCAGCTTGCGCCCCAGCCCTTCCAGCGGTACCTCGGGTAACTTGACCGACAGTGTCGCCAGCGGACCGGTCGCGATCCCGGCGCTGGCCACAAGACCTGCGAGCTGTCCGGCGGGCAGATCGACGCTGGGCGCTGCCGATGATGTGGCGGCCTCCGCCTGTCCTGGGCCATGCCCTTCCGGGGTGGTCAACAGCGCCATCGCTGCCGCCAGGGCCGCGTCGGCCTGACGCCCCTTTACTCTGATGACCACCTCGTCACCGCACTCGAGCCCCAGGTTCATCAGGGCGCTGACACTATCCGAACTGGCCGTGCGAGCGTCGCGCAGCAGGCTCAGGCTCACCTGGTGATCACGCGCGATGGCACGCAGGCGTGCCGCCGGCCGGGCGTGCAACCCTGACTCGATCGCCAGTACCAGAGAGCGCTCCAGCGCCTGGTCATCGCCGCCTTCTTCATCGGTGACATCATCGGCAAGCCTTTCGGGGCCCAGCACCACCAGCGGATCACCGCGCTGGACGATATCGCCGGCACGCAGGTCCAGCGACACCCACTCACGACCTCCGGCATCCAGCACCACCAGTGGTGTCACCAGCGATACCGCCTCGCATACCAGTTGATCTACATCGAAGTAGCACAGCGGCTCGCCCGCCTCGATGCGCTGGCCCAGGCTGACGCAGGGCTCGATGCCCTTGCCTTCGAGGGCGACGGTGTCGAGGCCAAGATGAACCAGTACCTCGACGCCCTCGTCGCTCTTGATGGTGAAGGCGTGATGGGTACGGGCACACTGAATCACCTCGCCGGCGCAGGGCGCGTGCAGGCAACCGCCCAGGGGATCCAGGGCGATGCCCTGGCCGAGGGTACCCTCGGCAAAAACCGGGTCCGGCACGTCGGCCAGGGGGACTACCACCCCCTTGACCGGCGCCACCAGAGTGACATTGCTGGAAGTCATGATCGGCTCCGTATGATTGTCGTAGTGATTAGAGCGTGCAGGTCACCTTGCGCAGGTGCCTCGGTTGATCCGGATCGATACCGCGAGCCTCGGCCAGGCGGGCCACCATCGGATAGAAGCTCTGGATCACCGACACCGGTTCCAGCGCCTCGTGACCCGCCGAGGTCAATGTCAGATGGCGCTTGGGCACACGGTCGTCGGCGGCCAGCAGCACCTTGGCACCCACGCTCTCGAGCCACTCGGCCAGCTCCAGCAAGCCCTGCTGTTCGGCGCCGGGGGGGGCGAACACCAGTACCGGATAGCCTGGCTCGATCAGCGCCATGGGGCCGTGCTTGACCTCGGCGCCACTGAAGGGCTCTGCCTGAATGGCGCAGGTTTCCTTGAACTTGAGCGCCGCCTCTTGGGCGATGCCAAGCCCGGTACCCCGGCCGATGACCATCAGCCGATCGGCGTCCTTGAGCGCTTCTACCGCCGGGCTCCAGTCCTGGGCGGCGGCGTCGGTGAGGCGGTCGGGCAGCTCATTGAGCGCCCCCAGCAGCATGGCGCTCTCGTTCCAGTGCGCCATCAGCTGGGCACCGGCGGACAGGGTCGCCAGGAAGCTCTTGGTGGCCGCCACACTCTTCTCTTCACCGGCAAACAGCGGCACTTCCAGATCGCTCGCCCGGCCCAGTGGTGACTCCGGCGTATTGACCAGCGCGATGGTGGTGGCGCCACCCTGCTTCAGCGCCTCCTGGCTCGCCACCAGGTCGGGACTCTGGCCCGACTGGGAGATGGCGATGGACAGCTGGCCGGCCAATCGCCAGGGCGTACGCGACAGGGTCGACAGTGACGGCGGCAGCGAAGCCACCGGAATGCCGCGATTCTGCATGCACAGGTAGGCGAGATAGCTGGCGGCGTGATCAGAGCTGCCCCTGGCCACGGTGACGGCGCCTGTCGGCGGCTCGGCACGCAGGCGATCACCCAGTTCCCGCAGCACTGTCTGGTTACGCGTCAACTGACCGCGCAGGCGTTCCGGCGCGTTCAGCGCCTCTTCAAGCATGAGTGACATGGGATTCTCCAGAGACAAGACGACCGTCCAGATGGACAGAGGTAAGGGTGAGTTCGGGGTCGAGGGTCACGATATCGGCGCGGGCCCCGGCCTCCAGGCGGCCGATGTCACGGCGCCCGAGGAAGTCCGCGGGAAAGCGCGACAGCCGATCCGAGGCCTCGGCCAGACTGAGCCCGACACTGACGAAGTTGCGCAGCGCCTGGTCCATGGTCAGGGTGCTGCCGGCCAGGGTGCCGTCGGCCAGACGCACGCCGCCCAGGCACTTGGTCACCTTCTGCTCGCCAAGGCGGTAGTCACCGTCGGGCATGCCAGCCGCCGCGGTGGAATCGGTCACCGCATAGAGCCGCGGAATGCAGCGCAGCGCGGTGAGAATGGCGCCGGGATGTACATGCAGCAGATCGGGAATGATCTCGGCGTACTCGGCGTGGGCCAGCGCCGCCCCGACCATGCCCGGCTTGCGGTGGTGCAGCGCGGTCATGGCGTTGAACAGGTGGGTAAAGCCGCAGGCGCCGTGGGACAGCGCCTCGACACCTTCTTCGTAGCTGCCCAGGGTATGGCCCAGCTGGACGCGCACGCCCTTGTCGGTGAGGTGACGGATCACCTCGCCATGCCCGCTGATTTCCGGTGCCAGGGTGATCAGCAGGATGGGCGCCAACGCCATCAGTTCATCCATTTCGGCGACGCTGGCGACCTGGGCGTGGGCCGGCTGGGCGCCGAGCTTGCCAGGATTGATGAAGGGCCCTTCGAGGTGTACGCCGAGCACCCGGGAAGCCGCGGGGTCCGGGGCTTCCATATAGCCTGAGATCTCGCCCAGCACCGCACGCACCTCTTCCGGGCGCGCGGTCATGGTGGTCGCCAGCAGGCTGGTGGTGCCAAACCGCAGGTGAGTGCGGGCGAGGGTCGAGACGGCCTCGCGCCCCTCCATGGCGTCGGCTCCGCCACCACCATGCACGTGCAGGTCGACGAAGCCGGGGATCAGCCGAGGGGCATCATTGGTAGAGGGGTCCACGGGGGAGCCCTCGATGGCGGCGATCCGGCCCTGTTCCAGCCGAATCTCACCCAGGCGCCAGCCCTCGGGGGTCAGCACGTTACCGGCAAGGCGGGTGGGAGCGGTACTCATGGCGGTCTCCTAGCGGGCGAGTTCGACGGTGAAGTCGTAGTAGTCGGTACGGCAGTAGGTGATGGTCAGCTCCGCCGGGGTGTCGTCGGCCAGGTAGCCCAGCCGCGTCACCTTGAGCAGAGCCTGGCCTTCGGCCACCTGGGCAAGCCCGGCGAGTTCGGCGTCGGCATTGACCGCGGTGACCTGCTGACGGGCACGCACGATGGGGCGACCAGCCTGCTCGAGCCATTGATACAGCGAGACGTCGACCGCCATGGGGTCCGGCAGCACCGTGACCGGCAGGCAGCTCTCCTCCACCGCCATCACCACGTCATCGGCCAGACGCAGACGCTTGAGTCGCGACACCTGGGCATTGCTCGACAATCCCAGGCGCAGATTCTCCTCGGAGCTCGGCTGGCAGCGCTCGCGTCTCAGCCACTCGGAGCGCGGCGAAAACCCCCGCTGGATCAGCATGTCGCTGAAACTCGCCAGCCGGGTCAGCGGCTGATCCATGCTGGGGCGAATAAAGGTGCCGGAGCCGCGGTCGCGTCGGATCAGGCCGCTTTCCTCCAGCTGGTCGAGGGCCTTGCGCGCCGTGATGCGTGACACCGCCAACGCCTCGGCCAGGTTGCGTTCCGACGGCAGCGCCTCTCCGGCGCGCCAGCTGCCACTGCGGATGGCCGCCTCCAGGCCGTTGGCCAGCTGGCGGTACAGCGGCGTGGCAAGCGAGGCGTCGAGGTGCAGGTGCTCGAATCGTGAATCCATGGCGGCGTGGTCCCTGGGAGCTTGGTGATAACCACTATAGCTCCACATAGAGACCAATTGAATACCAATCTAATACCACATTGGTCGAACCCTGACTGTGCATTTCACGGCGACCCACACGCCCCCCTCAACTCCTCTACCGAGGTATTCCCACGGGAGCGAAAGGAGGCGTAGCAAGGATGCCGCGCAGGAAGCGGTGAAATTTTGCCGGATACCGTTTCCAACCCCTTGATTTGTGGCCTCGGGCTCCACGGGGTTTGGCCGGGGCTGCAACAATCCGTATAGTGGCCCCCTTATTCCCGCCACTCGATCGTGACCATGCTGCAGAACAACGCCTTGCTGGCTCAGCTCAAGCAACAGATCCGCGATAACACCCCCCGCGTCACGGGTGTCATCAAAGCCACCGAAAAGGGCTTCGGCTTCCTCGAGTGCGAGGACGGTGCGTCCTATTTCGTGCCGCCCCCCGCCATGAAGAAGGTGCTGCACGGCGACCGCGTCGAGGCAGTGCTGCACGAGGAAGGCGAGCGCAAGTCGGTGGAACCCGACACCCTGATCGAGAGCAACATGCAGCGCTTCGTTGCCCGGGTGCAGAAGCGCGATGGACGCCTGGCGGTGGTGCCTGATCACCCGTCGATCAAGACCGCCATGAAGGCACGCATCAAGCGCAGCCTCGAGGAAGACGCCATCGGTGACGGCGACTGGGTAGTGGCACGACTGGTGCGCCACCCGCTCAAGCCCGACGATCGCGCCTTCTTTACCCAGATCGACGAGCTGGTGGCCAAGACCGATGATCCCGCAGTGCCCTGGCGCGTCACCCTGGCCCGCCACGCCCTCGAGCAGGAATGCCCCGACGCCGGCAACGACTGGCCGCTGCGCGACGAAGGCCTGGAGCGAGAGGACCTGACCGCCGAGCCCTTCTTCACCATCGACGGCGAGAAGACCCGGGATATGGACGACGCCTTGCGCGTCGAGGTCCGCGAGGACGGCGGCTGGCGCCTGTCGGTGGCCATCGCCGACCCCACCGCCTACGTCGAGGAAGGCCACGCCGCCGACCTCGAGGCCCGCACCCGCGCCTTCACCGTCTACCTGCCGGGCCAGAACGTCACCATGCTGCCCGAGCAGCTGGCCGACGATCTGTGCTCGCTGCACGAGGGACAGGAGCGCCCGGTGCTGGCCTGTAGCCTGGACGTCAACGCCGATGGCAGCCTCGGTGACTATCAATTCTTCGCTGCCACCGCGCGTTCACAGGCTCGCCTGGTCTACGACAACGTCTCTGACTGGCTCGAGGGCCAGGGCAACTGGGCACCCGACGACACCATCGGTGAACAGCTCAAGGCTCTCCGCGATCTGACCGAGGCACGCACCGCCTGGCGTCAGGAGCACGCCTTGGTGTTCAAGGACCGTCCCGACTATGTCTTCGACCTGGACGAGGCCGGCAACGTGCTGGCGATCCGCACCGAAGAGCGGCGCATCGCCAACCGCATGATCGAAGAGTCGATGATCGCCGCCAATGCCTGCTGTGCGGCGCTGCTGGCCGACAAGGTCGGTCACGGCATCTTCAACGTCCATCGTGCCTTCGAGGACGACAAGGCCGAGGCCGCCCAGAGCTTCCTCGCGACCCAGGACATCGCCGTCGAGCGTGAGGCGCTGACCGACCTGTCGCGCTACAAGGAGCTCAAGCGTGCGCTGGAAAGCCGTGACGATGCCTGGCTCGACGCCCGCCTGCGCAAGTTCCAGGGCTTTACCGCCATGTCCGCCCAGCCGGGCCCGCACTTTGGCCTGGGACTGGCCGCCTACGCCACCTGGACCTCGCCGATCCGCAAGTACGGCGACATGGTTAACCACCGCCTGATCAAGCGCGTGCTCAAGGGCGAGCAGGCGCCGAAGGAGGCCAGCGTCGAGCTGACCGAGCAGCTCACCGAGCGTCGTCGCCTCAACCGCCTGGCCGAGCGCGACGTCAAGGACTGGCTCTACGTGCGCTACCTGACCCCGGCGGCCAAGCAGCAGGACGTGTTCGATGCCGAGATCATCGCCATCAACCGCGGCGGCATGCGGGTACGCCTGACCGCCAACGGCGCCACCGCCTTCGTGCCGGCACCGCTGATGCACGCGGATCGCGACAAGGTGGTGGTCGACGACAAGGAAGGCCGCATCCAGATCGAGGGCGAGGAGCGCTTCAAGCTCGGCGACGCGGTACGCGTCGCCCTGACCGAAGCCAAGGAAGAGACTCGCTCACTGGTGGCCCAGCCCGCCGCCTGAGCGATCCTTCCTGCTCGGTCGCGGCGGTAACACCGCTATCGACCTGGAAGTACAGAAAACGGCGACCTTCGGGTCGCCGTTTTCCTTGGTGCCTGGACGCATTGCGTCACCTTCGACGATGAGTCGTCATCTGCGCACTTCACGTTTCGCCAGCGCTACCCATTCTCTGTAGATCTTGTTGAAGTGTCTTCCCGCCACTTCACTCTTCTTCACGACCTCCTCGTACAAGCCATGAGCGCGAAGGGTTTCCCCACGCTTTCGCAACAGTCGTGCCAGGTGACACAGGGGCTCCGGTCCAGCGTAATAGGTAACAAGCGTTTCGTATTCTGATATCGCCGCATCGTCATGTCCCAGCCCTTCCAAGGCCCTCGCGTACAGCAGATGTCCATCAGCCGTCGTTCTGTCGGGGTTATGCTCTTTCAAGGCATTCAACGTATCGATGACCTCTTGATATTCGTGGAGGCCATAGTGCGCTTTGGCCAAACCTTGCAACAACTCCGGATCATTCGCATGAACTCCCGCCAGATGTTCCTTAAATAGATCCCTGGCCCCTTCAAAGTCAGCCCGCCCAAGTAGCTCATCGCCAAGCGTCAACGCATTCTGCGTCGTTCTCGCAATAGAAAAATTGCGTGAGGCTTCTCTCAAACCTTTATCAGGATTGAGGGTTTTTGACACTTCACTCCTCACCGAATGCCCCGTACGACTATTTTTAAAATCAGACAGCACCTCCACGAAGAAGTATGCCATCCCACCAATAAATGGAAAGATCAGTATGATAAAGATCCATGTCATCGCCCTGCCCGTTTTCAAAACATGAATCACAAGGGCCAGTTGAATGGCGACAAGAACAATATAAAGCGGCATAGTTCATCTTCCCTGAAGTATATCGAACTCATATAGATTTATTGCATAGCCATCGGCATCGTCTTGGCTCCCACTTCCTCCACCATCCGTTGGCAGCATCCGGGCACCGACAGCTAACGCCCCCCACAGGCCTCGCGAATCTCCTTCGACCAGACCACCTTGCGGCTGGTCAGCATCGAGACAAAGTGCCCCAGCGAGAACAGCGCCAGCATCGGCGACATCAGCACCATGCGCCATTGGGAGTAACGAATATCATGGCCCCGCGCCTTGTCACGCTTCATCTCCCGCAGCGGGAACCAGCGCAGAAAGGACTCCTTCAGCGACAGCCTGTCGGTGTGGTACCAGCCGGGCTCCTGCACTTGGTCCGGCCCTTCTTCCATATAGCGGCGGATATACTCCCACCAGCCCAGGCACTCCTCGTGCTTCACTAACTCCCCTCCCACCGGAAAGCTGTCGTAGTAGCGGGTTCCGTCCGGCGTTGCCGCCATGATGTTCAGCACAAAGTAGCCGCCGTTGTCGAAGGGGGTGATGGTCGCCAGGATATCGTCCCAGTCATAGCTGCGTGGACCGCCCAGCTTGGGCGTATAGAACACATGCACCTGACGAGTACGACGGTTAAAGCGAATCGCCGCATGGCGATAGGTAAAGCAGTCCCAGGCGGAGTGAACATGGGTGACCAAGTAAACAAGCCCAGTAATCCCCACAACAATAAGAGCAACCAAAACAAATGAGGCAAATTCATAATCCCCGCTGAAGATATCTAACAAGACAATCGCCAGAAAGAAAACAAAGAAAGGAACAATACCACCGAAAAGAAACCCGAACATTGCGGTATAAAACCCACGCCGACAGAATTCATCGGCATTGGCGGTTTCCAGAAAAACATCATTCTTTGTGTAGATAAACTCGGCGTCATAGGGCGCTTCGGTTGCTCGAGTCTTGAGGTCAAAGGGGACATCATCGTCCACAGGAATATCCAGCGGCTCGGCAAACCAGTCGAGTCCCCGGTCGCGATACAACATCTGGGTAAAGTACTCGTTGATCATCGCGGCCATCCTCTAGCGCGTCATATCGTCCAGCGCATCGAGCGCCGCCTGAAGATCCCGGTAGCGAACGTCAGCATCTCCATTGCCAAAGACGCAGCGTGTCAGCCAGGTCTCGAGCTGGTTCTTCTCCAACGCCACGATCAATAGCGCCACCGCCAGGCCAATCCAACCCAGCCGGGCAGCCACCAAGGCCCAGCCCGAGCGGCTGATGATCAAGGAACCCATCGCCGCTTCTGTTCTCGATATCTTGCCCACCTGTTGAGCGACAGCAGCTAGGGCTGATGCACCAGAGGCAATGAAAACTAGCGAAGATGAAAAATAGAGTGCTGCCACTCCTTTGCTACCATCTCGATAAACCTGCATAGCCTTTACCGCATGCCATACGCCAAAAATCCAGGCCCCCAGCGCTGCGGAAATTCCTCCGCCCCAGGCCAGACCCTTGTACAGACGGCTCTCCGGCGCCGCCACCGGGTGGATCATCTGATTGGCCACCCCGACCAGGCTGCTGGCCAGATACAGCAGTCCACCGCCAAACATCCAGTTTAGCTCCGCCTGACTCCTTGCGGAGTTCTCGTCAAACACGGCTTCGCCCAGATACACCGAATTGATCAGCTCCAGGCTGGCAGCGAAGACCCCCAACCAGGAGCCGGGCGTCATTGCCGATGCGACGGCTATTCGCCGCATCTCGATCGACTGGGCAAGTTCCGCCTGGATGATCGGGCGCTGCAGCGGGTCCACGGAGGTGGGAACAAAGGCCCACAGACGTATCGGCACATCAGGAGGCCCTTCCGGCAAGGGTGGGAAGAAGTGGCGCAGGTCATGCCGGATATTGCGCAAGGCCAGTTCATCACGCCAGAGCACCTGGTCGTACATGGACAACAGCTGTCTGGGGGTGGCATCGAACACCATCAAGGACGTCTTGAACCCATAGCGCACCCAGCCAACCGCCTGCCACAGTCGTGCCAGCGAATCGTTGGCGATATTGGTGTAGCTGACCAGCCCGAGCTTTTGCGCGATCTGACTGGCCATGGTGGCCAGCAGTTGCTCGGTCTGGGAGCGGTTGTCCATGTCAGCCCCCAGCACCCGCCTCAAGGGGCCCAGAATCTTGCTGCCCCAGAAGGCACTTTCGAAGACCAGATCCTTGACCATGTCGATGGCCGGGGCGTGATTGGCGAAGGTGGCACGCCACAAGTAGGAATCCACCTCGTCGATCGATCGTTCGATCAACTCGGCGACGGTTTCCTGCCCCGTCTCTGTCGTGGTCATGCCCACCGTCATGGCGGCCACTGCCACCTCATAGGCCGCCCCATTGTCCAGATCCTGGTCGTCGTAGCCCAGCATGGCGTCACGGACCAGATCGGACATCAACCAGTCACGGTGAATCTCGGCCAGCTTCACCACCGCCTGGCTGTCACGTTCAAGATGGGCGCTATAGCGCGACTCGAACTCCAGACGCCGCTGCTCGTCGTAGCAGGCCTGATACTTTTCCCAGCTCTGCTCGATGGCACGACGCTGATAGGCTAGCGCGTTATCAGCCTGCTGAGCGCGCAGCAATTCGAGCTCGCGGCGACCCCGCTCGACTCTTCGCCTGTCGATATCGCCCATCAGCGCCCAGCGCCTTGCCTTTTCTGATGCGTCCGTCAGCGCATCGAACTCCTGAGCGAGCCTCTGGTCACCAAATACCTCGGCTCGACGTGCCCGTTCAATATGTTTCTCAGCCTGGTGCTCGGCCTTGCTTTTCACCGCTTCTCGTATGCCCTCGATCAATTCCGACGTCACCTTCCTTTCCACAACATCCTTGCGGCGGGCATAGCGATCGAGGCGAGCCTTGGCCTGGTTCCGGTAATGATTGACGGAGATGCATATACCGATAGGGTCAGCCACCGCCAGTATCGGTGTCCTGTCGATCCACTGAGGAGCGTCCTGGACCATCCAGTTCATCCGATCGCGAAGCTGGCGCACCGTCGACGGCAATCGCTCGCAGACACCAACAAGGGGAAAACCATTGTTCTCCAGTAGTTCCTCGGGACAGGCGTCATTGAACTCCATGACATGCGTGCCGAGTTGCGTAGAGGGAATCACGCCAGCGGCCTCTCCCTTACCGAGCCAGGCAGCCACATCGAAAGGGCTAAGCAGGCGATCACGCAGACCGCTGTCGTTGCGCTCCAGCCGCCCCAGCATCGCCTGCGTGAAGGGATGGTCACTATAGCCAACGTGAACGATGCCAGCTTCCTGAGCCTTCGGTAGAGAAATCAGGCGCGCCGAGAGGTTATTCTCGGGAATATTGCAAGGCGCGTCGATGTGCGAGTCCCCGTAGGCCGCCTCTCTCGGCCCGCGCCCATAGGGGTCAAATTCTTCGAAACGGGAGTCGTGAGTGATACGCCAGGCTTGCCAGCGCTGGCGCTTCTCGTCGAACAGGTAGAGATAGCCCTCGCGCATCAGGCGCAGGACATAGCGCGTCTCACGCGGGGCAGGAAAGTGGCGATTGGCGTGCACCGCCATCGACCTGGGAAGGTCTTGCGACCAGTCGCTGACGTGACGGTCCGATACCGCGTAGCGCACCGGCAGGATGGGTAGTCCCACCCTGTCGCAGCAAGGGCAGCCCTGCTGCTTCGTTCCTGGCAGCGGGCTGTTGTCGTCCAGTGCCTCGAGCCAGTCGGCAATCTCGCTAATCCTGACGTCCGCCATACTTCTCCCCCTTCCCTGAAGTCGCCTTCCCGCTCCATGTGCTGGTGGCGATGAAACGCGGCTTGGACCTTGCCGCCGCTGTTTCTCTCAGCATAAGGGGTCGCCACCTCCAACTTCTGTACGAGAACACCTAACCACTACTCCGGTTCGACAAGCGCGCTTCCGGAGCGTATCGAGATCAAGGCGCCAGCGACGGAAGGCACATCCGATGCAGGGGTCAGTCCACCTCGCTTACTTCTTGCCCAGCTCATGTCGAGGATGATGACGTACTGCCCACCCCTGTCGCTGAACTGACTTATTTCCCTCGTAGGCTCATGGCAATGACGCGCTCGCCATGGAGGCCCCTTTTGCATCTCGCCGACGTCACCATGTTTCACGCCCCCGCCAGCGGCGGCGTGCGCACCTACCTTCAAGCCAAACACCGGGTGTTTTCGCGCTTCCCGCAGTTGCGCTCCAGTCTGCTGGTGCCGGGGGCCGAGCGAGACAGCCTCGGCGACCATCACCAGTTGCCTGCACTGCGCATCCCGCTGGGCCAGAGCTACCGCTTTCCGCTGCGCCGCCGGCCTTGGCGCGACGCCCTGGTGGAGCTATCGCCGGATCTGATCGAAGCCGGCGACCCCTACGTCACCGCCTGGGCGGCACTGGACGCCGGCCAGCGCCTCGGCGTGCCGGTGGTGGGCTTCTACCACTCGGACCTTCCTCGGTTGATGGGGGATCGCTTCGGGCCGATGGTGCAGCGACGGCTGGAGCGCTACGTGGTCGACCTTTACCGCCGCTTCGACAGCGTACTGGCGCCCTGCCAGGCGATGGCCGACCGTCTGACGTCCTGGGGCGTCAAACGGGTGCGGGTGCAGCCCCTTGGCGTCGATCTGGCGACCTTTCACCCGGACAGGCGCGATCCCGAGCTCAGGCGCAAGCTGGGGCTCGGCAACGACAGCCGTCTATTGGTGTTCGTCGGGCGCTACTCACGAGAGAAGAACATCGAGGTGTTGCTGGACACCGCCAGGCGCCTTGGGCCTCCCTACCACCTGCTGTTGATGGGCCCCGGCATGCCCACCGAGGTGCCCGCCAACGTCAGCGTCATCAATCGCTGCGTCGGCGTGCATGAGGTCGCCCGTGCGCTCGCCTCCAGTGATGCCCTGCTGCACGCGGGCACCCGCGAGACCTTCGGGCTGATCGCCCAGGAAGCCATGGCCAGCGGCATCCCGGTGATCGGCGCCAGGGCCGGTGCGCTGATCGAGAACGTGCCATTGGGCGGCGGCGTGCTATGTCAGCCACATTCGGCAGCCGCCATGGCCGAGGCCACCGAGGCGCTGTTCGCCAATGATCCGCAATCGGCCGGGCGCCACGCTCGGCGCTTCGTCGAGCGCCAGTTCGACTGGGACAAGGTGATGATTTCGCTGCTCAACCATTACGAAGCCGTCATCGATCCGGTCTGCCCGCGCGATCGGCGCCATGGCTAGGTTTGGGCCAACACCATCGCTGGACAGGCGCCTGCGTGCCCCTGCCGGGATGCGATCACGCCTGTGGTGGAAGGCCGCCCTGCTGATCCTGACCCTGGCCATCACCCTGCTGCTGCCGTGGTGGCTGGGGGGCGCCGGCACCTTCACTGCGGTTATCGCCTTCCCGCTGCCCCTGCTGGCGCTGATGGTAGCCCTGGCGGTGATCTGCTGGAACCTCAACGCGGCGCGCCTGCGGCTGATGCTCGACGGACGAGCCGGCCGCCTCGGTCAGGGCGGTGCCCTGGCGATCGAGATGTCGTCGAAGTTCGCGCTATGTGCCACCCCGGCCGGGGGCGGAGGCGTCGCCACCCTGCTGTGGCTGCTGGCACGCCGGGGCTATCCGCCGGCCCAGGCCTCGGCCATCTTTCTGGTCGATCAGCTCGCCGACATGCTGTTCTTCAGCCTGATGCTGGGCGTACTGGTGTCGCTGTCGATGAGCGGACTGGCCAGCTGGCCTCACCAGACCCTGGTCGAGGCCTCCCTGGCGGCGCTGCTGCTGGCGCTTGTGGTGTTTGCGGTGGTGATCGTGTGGCTACCCTGGCTGCTGCGCCATGTCCCTCCCCCTCCCTTTGTCGGCTCGGGGCCCAGGCGCTGGATGACCCGACGCCTGCTGCGCTGTCGCCGGACCCTGGCGAGTACGCTTGCGCTGCCCAAGGGCGTGCTGATGGCGATCTTCGCGCTGTGCTGCCTGCACTGGCTTGCGCGCTATAGCCTCCTGTATCTGGCGGTGCTGGGGGTGGGCGGCGGCGCCGACTGGGCCTGGACCTTTCTGGTGCAGATGCTGGCCATGGCCGCCAGCCAGTTGAGCGTGCTGCCGGGCGGCGCCGGCGCCGCGGAGGTCAGCGTAGGCGCCCTGCTGCTGCCGCTGATGGCCCGAGAGCAGGCCGCGGCGGCGGTGATCGTCTGGCGCCTGGTCAGCTACCACCTCTATCTGGTGGCGGGCGCGCCGGTGTTCGTGGCACAGGTGGTCGGCTGGTGGCGCACGCGGGCCAATCAATCGTCGCCTCGTCCCTAACGCCTTCCGCGTACTTCCCCCTTCGACCCGCCCCTTCGTCGCATCTGGTGGAGTTCCAGCCACAAAAAAGGCCACCCGGAGGTGGCCTTTATTCTGACGCTTATTCTGACGGTAGGACCGCTTACCAGCCGGTCGCTTCCTTCAGGGCGTCGCCGATCTCGGCCAGGGAGCGCACGGTCTTGACGCCCGCGGCTTCCAGGGCGGCGAACTTCTCGTCCGCGGTGCCCTTGCCACCGGCGATGATGGCGCCGGCGTGGCCCATGCGCTTGCCGGGAGGAGCGGTGACACCGGCGATGTAGGACACCACCGGCTTGGAGACGTGCTCCTTGATGTAGGCAGCAGCCTCTTCCTCGGCGGTACCGCCGATCTCACCGATCATGACGATGGCCTCGGTCGCCGGGTCCTTCTCGAACATCTCGAGGATGTCGATGAAGTTGGAGCCCGGGATCGGGTCACCGCCGATGCCCACACAGGTGGACTGGCCGAAGCCGTGGTCGGTGGTCTGCTTGACCGCTTCGTAGGTCAGGGTGCCGGAACGCGACACGATACCGACCTTGCCCGGCTTGTGGATGTGACCCGGCATGATGCCGATCTTGGTCTCGCCCGGGGTGATGACACCGGGGCAGTTCGGACCGATCAGACGCACGCCCAGCTCATCGCACTTGACCTTGACGTCCAGCATGTCGAGGGTCGGGATGCCTTCTGTGATGCACACGATCAGCTTGATGCCGGCGTTGGCGGCTTCCAGGATGGAATCCTTGCAGAACGGGGCAGGCACGTAGATCACGCTGGCCTCGGCGCCGGTCTGCTCGACGGCTTCCTTGACGGTGTTGAACACCGGCAGGCCCAGGTGCTCCTGGCCGCCCTTGCCCGGGGTCACGCCGCCGACCATCTGGGTGCCGTACTCGATGGCCTGTTCGGAGTGGAAGGTCCCCTGTCCGCCAGTGAAGCCCTGGCAGATGACCTTGGTGTTCTTGTCGATCAGGATGCTCATTACTTGCCCTCCGCTGCCTTGACGACCTGCTGAGCCGCATCGGTGAGGCTCTTGGCAGCGATGATGTTCAGACCGCTGGAGGCCAGTTTCTCGGCACCCAGCTCGGCGTTGTTACCTTCCAGACGCACCACGACCGGCACATTGACGCCGACCTGCTCGACGGCACCGATGATGCCTTCGGCGATCATGTCGCAACGAACGATGCCGCCGAAGATGTTGACCAGCACGGCCTGCACGCTGTCGTCGGACAGGATGATCTTGAACGCCTCAGCCACGCGCTCCTTGGTGGCGCCGCCGCCGACGTCAAGGAAGTTGGCCGGCTGGCCACCGTGGAGCTTGATGATGTCCATGGTGCCCATGGCCAGGCCTGCGCCGTTGACCATGCAGCCGATGTTGCCTTCCAGGGCGACGTAGTTCAGGTCCCACTGGGCAGCGTTGGCTTCACGCTCGTCTTCCTGGGACGGGTCACGCATTTCCTGCAGGTCCGGGTGACGGTACAGGGCGTTGCCGTCCAGGTTGATCTTGGCGTCGAGGCAGTGGAGGTTGCCTTCGTCGGTGATCACCAGCGGGTTGATCTCCAAAAGCGCCAGATCCTTGTCGTGGAACATCTTGGACAGACCCAGGAAGATCTTGGTGAACTGCTTCACCTGCGCGCCTTCCAGGCCGAGGGCGAAGGCCAGCTCACGCGCCTGGTAGGGCTGAGCGCCGACCAGCGGGTCGATCTCGGCCTTGAGGATCTTCTCGGGCGTCTCTTCGGCGACCTTCTCGATCTCGACACCACCTTCGGTGGAGGCCATGAAGACCACACGCTGGGTGCCACGGTCGACCACCGCGCCAAGGTACAGCTCATTGGCGATGTCGGTGCAGTTCTCGACCAGGATCTTGGCGACCGGCTGACCGTTCTCGTCGGTCTGGAAGGTCACCAGGTTCTTGCCCAGCCACTGCTCGGCGAAGGCCTTGGCCTCGTCCGGGCTCTTGATCAGCTTGACACCACCGGCCTTGCCGCGGCCACCGGCGTGGACCTGGGCCTTGACGACCCACATGTCGCCGCCGATCTTCTTGCAAGCCTCATAGGCTTCTTCGGGGGTGTCGCAGGCGAAGCCCTTGGAAACGGGCAGACCATAGTCGGCAAACAGCTGCTTGCCTTGATACTCGTGAAGGTTCATCGATTCATGCCATTGGTTGCATGTGACTCGAACGGCGACCCACCCTGCCCCGAGGGACGAAAGTCATCGGGTCGCCACCGACCGCCACCGATACATGGTCGGCGGCGATGCGCTCGCGGAAAACACCGGCAAGCCTGCCAAAACTGCACAGGCTTGCCTAGAATTACCGGGCGCTTGTTGTCTTGCTAGCGCTTCTTGCGGTTGGCCACGTGGATGGCGTGACCTTCCACCGCCAGCGCCGCCTCGTGCACCGCCTCGGACAGGCTCGGGTGCGCGTAGCAGGTAAGCGCCAGATCTTCGGCGCTGGAGCCGAATTCCATGGCGATGACGCCCTGGGCGATCAGCTCACCGGCGTGCTGACCGACGATGTGCATCCCCAGGATGCGATCGGTCTCGGCGTCGGCAATGATCTTGGCCTGGCCTTCGGTGGCGTTGTTGGCCATGGCACGGCCACTGGCGGCGAACGGGAAGCTACCGGTCTTGACCTTGATACCGGCGGACTTGGCGTCCTGCTCGTTCATGCCGACCCAGGCCACCTCGGGGTGGGTGTAGATCACGCTGGGAATGGCGTCATAGTTCATCTGCGCCTTGTGGCCTGCGATGATGTCAGCCACCATCACGCCCTCTTCGGAGGCCTTGTGGGCCAGCATCGGGCCACGCACGCAGTCACCGATGGCGTAGACGCCCGGCACGCTGGTGCGGCACTGGTCATCGACGTGGATGAAGCCGCGCTGATCCAGCTCGACGCCCAGGCCGTCGGCTACCACGCCCTTGGTGTAGGGACGACGGCCGACACAGACGATCAGCTTGTCGAAGGTCAGTTCCTTCTCGCCCTCGTTGTCCTCGTACTTGACGACGACTTCCTCACCCTTGACCTCGGAACCGGTCACGCGGGCGTTGAGCTTGATGTCCAGACCCTGCTTCTTGAGCAGCTTCTGGGTCTCCTTGGCGATGGCCGAGTCGACCATCGGCAGGAAGCTGTCCAGCGCCTCGAGCACGGTCACTTCGCTGCCCAGGCGGCTCCACACGCTGCCAAGCTCAAGGCCGATGACGCCGGCGCCGATGACGCCCAGACGCTTGGGCGTCTCCTGGAACTCGAGGGCGCCGGTGGAATCGACGATCAGACCCTCGGTCAGCGGGGTCGGCGGGATCTCCACCGGCACCGAGCCAGCGGCGATGACGATGTTGTCCGCCTCGACCGTGCTGGACTCGCCGTCCTTGTCGGTGACCTCGACCTTGTTCTTGGCCACGACCTTGCCGGTACCTTCGATGGCGGTGACGCCATTGGCCTTGAACAGCCCGGAGATGCCGCCTGTCAGCTGCTTAACGATCTTGTCCTTGCGCGCCATCATCTTGGACACGTCCATGCTGACGTCGCCGGCCTGGATGCCCATGTCGTCGAAGTCGTGCTGCGCCTCGACGAACTTGTGGGAGGCCTCGAGCAGTGCCTTGGACGGGATACAGCCCACGTTCAGGCAGGTACCGCCGTGCACCACCTTGCCTTCCTTGCCGATCCACTTCTCGACGCAGGCGGTCTTCAGACCCAGCTGAGCAGCACGGATGGCGGCCACGTAGCCACCCGGGCCCGCGCCAATGACGATCACATCATACTTGTCGGCCATGTTGGCTCCTGTTCGTTCTGTGTGCAGAGGCTCTGCAGTAAATCCCTGTCGCTGCCACGGTCAGGCTCAGATTTCCAGCAGCAGACGCGCCGGATCCTCGAGCAGCTCCTTGATGGTGACCAGGAACTGTACCGCATCCTTGCCATCGATCATGCGGTGGTCGTAGGACAGCGCCAGATACATCATCGGGCGAATCTCGACCTTGCCGTTGACCGCCATCGGACGCTCCTGGATCTTGTGCATGCCGAGGATCGCGGTCTGCGGCGGATTCAGGATCGGGGTCGACATCAGCGAGCCGAAGATGCCGCCGTTGGTGATGGTGAAGGTACCGCCCTGCATGTCCTCGATGCCCAGCTTGCCTTCGCGTCCGCGCTTGCCGAAGTCGACGATGCCCTTCTCGACGTCGGCGATCTTCATGCTGTCGGTATCGCGCAGCACCGGCACCACCAGGCCACGGTCGGTGGATACGGCCACGCCGATGTCCTGATAACCGTGGTAGACGATGTCGTCACCGTCGATGGAGGCGTTGACGTCAGGGAAGCGCTTGAGCGCCTCGGAAGCCGCCTTGACGAAGAAGCCCATGAAACCGAGCTTGACGTCGTGGGCCTTCAGGAAGGTGTCCTTGTACTGGGAGCGCAGCTCCATCACCGCACCCATGTCCACCTCATTGTAGGTGGTCAGCATGGCAGCGGTCTGCTGAGCCTGGACCAGACGCTTGGCGATGGTCTTGCGCAGACGGGTCATCGGCACGCGCTTCTCGGGGCGCTCGCCTTCCACGGCCGGGGCTGCGGTGGCGCCGGAGCTGGCCTTCTTGGCCGGCGCGGACTTCTTGGCGCCGCCGTCCTTGACCGCCTTGAGCACGTCTTCCTTGAGGACGCGACCGTCCTTGCCGGTGCCCTTGATGGCACTGACGTCGAGGTCGTGCTCGGCGATCAGCTTGCGTGCGGCAGGCGCCACGATCTTGTCGCCGACCTGCTCGTCGCTGTCGCCATCGTCGGCGCTGGCCTTGGGCGCTTCCTGGTCGGCGGTATCGGCAGAGCCACCGCCTGCCCCCACCTCGAACACCGCCAGCACGGCCTCTGACTCCACGGTGTCGCCTTCCTCGATCTTGATCTCGGCCAGGGCGCCATCTTCCGGTGCGACCACCTCGAGCACGACCTTGTCGGTCTCGATCTCGGCCAGCACTTCGTCACGCTTGACCGCTTCGCCGACCTTCTTGGTCCAGCTGGCGACGGTCCCTTCCTGCACCGACTCGGGGAAGCTCGGTGCCTTGACGTCGCGCTTCTCGCCGCCGCCCTTGGGCGCTTCGGCCGGCTTCTTCTCAGCCTTGTCGTCGGACGCTTCGGAAGCGGCTTCCTTGGCGTCGTCCTCGTCTTTCTCGGACGACTCCTCGGACGCTTCCTTGGACTCGCCGCCGCCTTCACCGATGCGGCCCAGGACCTGCTCGGACTCCACGGTGTCGCCTTCTTCCACCAGCACCTCTGACAGGGTGCCGGCTTCCACCGCCACCACCTCGAGCACGACCTTGTCGGTCTCGATCTCGACGATCAGTTCGTCACGCTCGACGCTGTCACCCGGCTTCTTGTGCCAGGTACCTACGGTGCCTTCGGCAACGGATTCCGGAAAGGATGGTGCCTTGATCTCGGTAGCCATGTCGTATCCTTAGTGTTCTCTCTCTTCCCGATGGTCGCCTTAGAGATTGAAGGCGTCTTCCACCAGTTGGCGCTGCTGTTCGGTGTGTACGGACATGTAGCCCGCCGCGGGAGCCGCCGATGCCGGACGTCCGGCAAACTTCAGCTGACCGCCCAGGCCGTCCTTGAGCGAATCGGCGACGATGCGCAGATTGTGCTGCATGGAATACCAGGCGCCCTGGTTCAGGGGCTCTTCCTGACACCAGACGATGTCGGTGACGCCGCTGTAGTCCTTGAGCGTCTCGATCAGCTCTTCCTTGGGGAACGGATAGAGCTGCTCGACGCGCACGATCGCTACATCGTCACGCAGGTTCTCCTCGCGCCAGTTGGCCAGATCGTAATAGACCTTGCCCGAGCACATGATGATCCGCTCGACCTTGGACGCATCACGCTGTCCCTGGTCGGGCAGCACCATGTTGAAGCTGCCGTTGGCGAGGTCCTCGAGGCTCGAGGTGGCTTCCTTGTGGCGCAGCAGGCTCTTCGGCGACATCACCACCAGCGGCTTGCGCAGCGGGCGAATCACCTGACGGCGCAGCAGGTGATAGATCTGCGCCGGGGTGGTCGGCACGCACACCTGCATGTTGTGCTCGGCGCACAGCTGCAGGAAGCGCTCGAGACGCGCCGAGGAGTGCTCGGGGCCCTGCCCTTCGAAACCGTGGGGCAGCAGCATGGTCAGGCCACACAGACGACCCCACTTGGTCTCGCCGGAGGAGATGAACTGGTCCACCACCACCTGGGCGCCGTTGAAGAAGTCACCGAACTGCGCTTCCCAGATCACCAGCGCGTTGGGCATGGTGGTCGAGTAGCCGTACTCGAACGCCAGCACCGCCTCCTCGGAGAGGAAGGAGTCATGGATAGTGAAACGCGGCTGACCGTCCGCCATGTGCTGAAGCGGCACGTAGGTGGAACCGTCGGCCTGGTTGTGGATCACCGCATGGCGGTGCGAGAAGGTACCGCGTCCGACATCCTGACCGGTCAGGCGAATCGGGTGTCCCTGCTCGAGCAAGGTGGCGTAGGCCAGGGTTTCGGCGAAGCCCCAGTTCATGGCCAGCCCACCGCCCTGCATCTTGCGGCGATCATCGTAGATCTTGGCGACCTGACGCTGCACCTTCACCCCGTCAGGGATCTCGCACATCTTGGCGGCAAGCTGCTTGAGCCGCTTCATGTCGAAGGTGGTATCGGCGTGCCCGGTCCACTCGTGACCGAGGTACGGCTTCCAGTCGACGAACAGTGAGGTGTTGGGTTCCTGCACCAGGGCGTTGGCCACGTGATTGCCGGCGACCAGATCATCGCGATACTTCTCGACCACCGCCTTGGCTTCGTCTTCGCTCAACACGCCCTGCTTGACCAGGCGCTCGGCGTAGATCGCACGAGAGGACGGATGGTCCTTGATCTTGCGGTACATCATCGGCTGGGTGCCGGAGGGCTCGTCGGCCTCGTTGTGGCCGCGGCGGCGGTAGCACACCAGGTCGATGACCACGTCCTTCTTGAACTGCTGACGATAGTCCAGGGCCACCTGGGTCACGTGGAGCACCGCGTCGGGATCGTCGCCGTTCACGTGCAGGATCGGCGCCTGCACCATCTTGGCGATGTCGGTGCAGTACTCGGTGGAACGCGCGTCCTCGGGATGCGACGTGGTGAAGCCGACCTGGTTGTTGATGACGATGTGCACCGTGCCACCGGTCTTGTAGGCACGGGTCTGGGACATCTGGAACGTCTCCATAACCACGCCCTGACCAGCGAAGGCGGCATCGCCATGGACGTTGATCGGCAGCACCTTGCCGCCATCGACATCGTCGCGGCGATCCTGGCGTGCGCGTACCGAGCCTTCCACCACCGGCGCCACGATTTCGAGGTGCGAGGGGTTGAAGGACATCGCCAGGTGAACCTCACCGCCCGGCGTCATCACGTTGGAGCTGAAGCCCTGGTGATACTTGACGTCACCGGAACCGCGCTCGATCAGCTTCTTGCCGTCGAACTCGTCGATCAGCTCGCCGGGGTTCTTGCCGAGGATGTTGACCAGCACGTTGAGGCGACCGCGGTGGGCCATGCCGATGACCACTTCCTTGGTGCCGTAGCTGCCCGCGCGCTGGATCAGCTCGTCCATCATCGGAATGAAGGTCTCGCCACCCTCGAGGCCGAAGCGCTTGGTGCCCGGGTACTTGGAGGCCAGATAGCTTTCCAGCCCCTCGGCCGCGGACAACCGCTCGAACAGCTGCTTGCGGCGATCATCACCATGGTCCGGAGCCGAGCGCACCGACTCGAAACGCTGCTGCAGCCAGCGCTTCTCTTCGGTGTCGACGATATGCATGAACTCGCAACCGATCGAACGGCAATAGGTGCGATCCAGCGCATCGACGATTTCCTTGAGCGGCGCCTGGTCCTTGCCCAGGAAGAAGGAACCGGTCTGGAACTCGGTATCGAGGTCGGCCTTGGACAGCTGGTGGAACGCCAGATCAAGATCAGGCACCGGCTTCGGATCACGCAGCCCCAGCGGGTCGATGTCGGCCTTCTGGTGGCCCCGGAAGCGATAGGCGTTGATCAGCTGCAGGACCTTGACCTGCTTGCGGCTCTCTTCGCTGTCGACAGGCGTGCTGCCGGCAACGGCGGTGCGACGTTCGCGGCCAAGCTGATAGAACTGATCACGGATCGGTGAGAGGGGGGTCTCGTCGGACGGGGCGCCTTCCTGGCGTGACAACTCGTCGAAGTAATCGCGCCATTCATCGGAGACGGCGCTAGGGTCGTCGAGGTACTGCTCATAGAGCGCTTCCACGTAGTGGACGTTGCTGCCCGTCACGTGAGAGGAGCGCCACATCAACTCCATTATGCCTTGTTGCATCTCTCGGTCACCCTGCACTGATGGGGTGGTAGTGGGCTCGATGCTCGTGATCTACCGCGGGCGTGGCGCAGGCCCCTCAGTGGAAGGCTTCCTGCCCATCGTCACCCTTGGCACTGACCATCATCGAGCGCCCTGGTGGTTCTGCCGCGGTCATCGGGGCCGCGGTCGATCTGCCTAGCGGTCTTGCATCATGCTCAAAAGCCGGTGCCCATGGCACCGGCTCCAGACGCTGTCATCCGGGGGCGCGACAGGATGCCGCGCCCCGGACCGAGCCCATGATAACAAGCCCGGCGCCACGATTTAAGTGGCATTCGCCAGCAACATCTCACGGATCTTGCCGATCGCCCGAGTCGGGTTAAGCCCCTTGGGGCAGACCGCCACACAGTTCATGATGCCGCGGCAACGGAATACGGAGAACGGATCCTCCAGCTCCGACAGACGCTCCTGGGTCGCCGTATCGCGGGAATCCGCGAGGAAGCGATAGGACTGCAGCAGGCCGGCGGGACCGACGAACTTCTCCGGATTCCACCAGAACGACGGGCACGAGGTCGAACAGCAGGCGCACAGGATGCACTCATACAGACCGTCGAGCTTGTCGCGCTCTTCCGGAGACTGCAGGCGCTCGATGGCCGGCGCCGGCGTGTCATTCTGCAGGTACGGCTGGATCTTCTCGTACTGCTTGTAGAACAGCGCCATATCGACCACCAGATCACGAATGACCGGCAGACCAGGCAAGGGACGCAGCACCAGCTTGTTGTTCTTGACCACCTCGGACAGCGGGGTGATACAAGCCAGGCCGTTCTTGCCGTTCATGTTCATGCCGTCACTACCGCAGACGCCTTCACGGCAGCTGCGACGGAAGGCCACGGAACTGTCGTCCTCCTTGATCATCTCAAGCAGGTTCAGCACCATCAGGTCGCGACCCTGGGTATCGACCTCGAACTCCTGCATATAAGGCGCGGAGTCGGTTTCCGGGTTGTAGCGGTACAGGGATACCTGAAGCTTGGACATGTTGACTCCCCCTTAATAGGTACGGATTTTCGGCTCGAACTTGTCGACGGTCTTCGGCGCGAAATTGACATCGCGCTGGCCGACCCGCTTCTCGCCGGGGAAGAACATGGAGTGCTTCAGCCAGTTGGCGTCGTCACGATCCGGATAGTCGTAGCGGGAGTGCGCACCGCGACTCTCCTTGCGCTCCAGTGCCGCGATGGCGGTGGCCTCGGCCACTTCCATCAGGTTGTCGAGCTCGAGCGCCTCGACCCGGGCAGTGTTGAACGCATGGGACTTGTCGGCCAGATGGGCGTTGGCGATCCGTCCACGCAGTTCGGCCAGCTTCTCGACGCCCTCGACCATGTTCTTCTCTTCGCGGAACACGCCGAAGGAGTTCTGCATGATGCTCTGCAGCTCGCGCTTGAGCTCAGGCACGCTCTCGCCGCCTTCGGACTCGTTCCAGCGAGTGATGCGCTTCATCGCGGTCTCGATGTCGGACTCGCGGGCATCCAGGTACTCGATGCCTTCATTGAGCGCGCTCTCGATGTACATGCCGGCGGCACGCCCGAACACCACCAGATCCAGCAGCGAGTTGCCGCCCAGGCGGTTGGCACCGTGCACGGAGACACAAGCTGCCTCGCCACAGGCGTAGAGACCATTGATGATCTGGTCGTTGCCGTCGGCATCCTGGGCAATCGCCTGACCATGCACGTTGGTGGCGATACCACCCATCATGTAGTGGCAGGTCGGCACCACCGGGATCGGCTCCTTGGCCGGATCCACGTGGGCGAAGGTCTTGGCCAGCTCGACGATGCCCGGCAGACGCTTGGACAGCACCTCCTCGCCCAGGTGGTCGAGCTTGAGGAAGACGTGATCGCCGTCTTCGCCGCAACCACGACCTTCGAGGATTTCCATGACCATGGAGCGCGCAACCACATCGCGGCCGGCGAGGTCCTTGGCGTTCGGCGCATAACGCTCCATGAAGCGCTCGCCGTCCTTGTTGACCAGGTAGCCGCCTTCACCGCGACAACCTTCTGTCACCAGCACACCGGCACCGTGGATACCGGTCGGGTGGAACTGCCACATTTCCATGTCCTGCATCGGCACACCGGCACGCAGCGCCATGCCGATACCGTCACCGGTGTTGATCAGGGCATTGGTGGTGGAGGCATAGATGCGACCGGAACCGCCGGTGGCCAGCACGGTAGCCTTGGACTTTACGTGCACCACTTCACCGGTCTCGATATCCATGGCGATACAGCCGACCACGTCACCGTTGGCGTTCTTCACCAGGTCGACGGCGTACCATTCATTGAGAAAGGTGGTGTTATTTTTCAGATTGTTCTGGTACAGCGTGTGCAGCAGAGCGTGTCCGGTACGGTCGGCCGCGGCGCAGGTACGGGCCGCCTGGCCGCCTTCGCCAAAGTTCTTGGACTGACCGCCGAACGGGCGCTGATAGATCCGCCCATTGTCGAAACGGGAAAACGGCAGGCCCATGTGCTCGAGTTCGAACACCGCCTTCGGCCCCTCGGAACACATGTACTCCGCAGCGTCCTGGTCGGTGATGTAGTCACCGCCCTTGACGGTGTCGTACATGTGCCAGCGCCAGTCGTCGTTGGGGTCGGAGGAAGCGATGGCACAGGTAATGCCGCCCTGGGCGGACACGGTGTGCGAACGCGTCGGGAAGACCTTGGACAGCACCGCGGTCTTCTTGCCGGACTTGGCCAGCTCCAGCGCCGCACGAAGGCCGGCACCACCGCCACCGATGATGATGGCGTCAAAGGTCAAACTACGCATGGTTGACATGTATCAGGCTCCCCACAGCACTTGGATGCCCCAGACCAGGAACACGAAGATGGCAATGATGATGACGGACTGGGTGCCGACACGAATGGCGGTCGGCTTGATGTAGTCGGTGGTCACGGTCCACAGGCCCACCCAGGCATGGGCGGCCAGCGAGACGAAGGCCAGCAACGAGAAGATTCGCATCCAGGTCTGCTCGAACAGACCGCTCCAGGTGGCATAGTCGAGCTGTGGATGAGCCAGCAGATAGACCACCAGAAAGACCGTGTAGAGCGCCATGACAACCGCACTGGCGCGCTGGATGATCCAGTCGGACAGGCCGCTGCGGCTGAAGCTCGTGATGTTGGTTACCATACCCAGACTCCCGCCAGAATGATCAGGACAACGCTCGCCACGATGGTGATCTGCGCCTTTTTCACCGCACCTTCCAATGACACGCCGATGTTGGCGTCCATAATGAAGTGCTTGCAGCCGGCGACGAAGTGGAAGGCCAGAGCGGACAACAGTCCCCAGGCCACCAGCTTGGCGAAGAAGTTGTGCGCCAGCGCATCACGTACGGCGTCGAAACCGGCCGGCGAGGACAACGAGGCGTCCAGCGCCCAGAAGCCGAAGATCAGACCGACGAAGAGAATGACGCCAGTGACCCGGTGGGTAATCGACGTCAAGGCGGGAAGGGGGAAGTGGATCGTGGATAGATCCAGATTTACGGGTCGTTTGCTATTCACGGCTCTCTACACACTCTCTTGGCCCACTCTACGACATACGGGCCAGAGGCCCGAGCGGGCGGTGGTTTTGGGAAGGGCGCTGTCGTGACCCAACCTGCGACAAGTTGGACACGACCTCCTGTTCCTGCCAGTCGCGGCCTGAATTATAGGGACATGCCCCCACCATGACAAATGGCATGACCATGCAATTTGGCGAACGCTTCGTCGGAAAATGCGGCAAAGCTGCATAAAAATGCGACTTCGTCAAGTTGCTGCACTGCAAAAGGACAGCCTATGATGCAAAGCATCATAACCTGTACAACATCTATACTGCTAAATGAGCATAGTACAACAGCAAGCGTTCAATGGGAGAATTGACAATATCCTGAACGCTTCTATAGTGGGCGAACCTTTTTTGCCGGGCGACCCCCTATTCGTCGGCACGTTAGTGAGAAATGACAACGTATCGCTCCATATCGAACACGAAGGAGGCCTGACATGGCTGAGAGAAAAGCGACCCTGACGGTGGATGGTCTGGAGAAACCTGTCGAACTTCCCGTCCATTCAGGCACCCTCGGCCCCGACGTCGTTGACGTGCGCGGACTCGGAGCGGAAGGCCTCTTTACCTTCGACCCCGGCTTCCTGGCCACCTCTTCCTGCGAATCCGGCATCACCTACATCGATGGCGCCAACGGCGTGCTGCTGCATCGCGGCTACCCGATCGAGCAACTGGCCAAGCATTCCAACTTCGTCGAGCTCTGCTACACCCTGCTGTTCGGTGAACTGCCAGACGAAGAGCAGTACAAGGACTTCGAGCACCGGGTGCGCAACCACACCATGGTCCACGAGCAGATCGCCAACTTCTTCAAGGGCTTTCGCCGCGACGCCCACCCGATGTCGATCATGTGCGGCGTGATCGGCGGCCTGGCAGCCTTCTACCATGACCACCTGGACATCACCCAGGCGCAGGACCGCGAGATCAGCGCCATTCGCCTGATCGCCAAGATGCCGACCATCGCGGCCATGTCCTACAAGTACAACATCGGCCAGCCTTTCAACTACCCGCGCAACGACCTGAACTATGCAGAGAACTTCCTCTACATGATGTTCAGCAACCCGTGCGAGCCCTACGAGATCAACCCGGTCTACGCCAAGGCCATGGACCGCATCTTCATGCTGCACGCGGACCACGAGCAGAACGCCTCCACCTCCACGGTGCGCCTGGCAGGCTCCACCGGCGCCAACCCGTTTGCCTGCATCAGCGCCGGCATCGCGGCCCTGTGGGGTCCAGCCCACGGTGGCGCCAACGAAGCAGTGCTCAACATGCTCGACGAGATCGGCGACGACTCCGAAGAGAACATCCAGCGCTTCATCGACAAGGCCAAGGACAAGGATGACCCGTTCAAGCTGATGGGCTTCGGTCACCGCGTCTATCGCAACTTCGACCCGCGCGCCAAGGTCATGAAGGAGACCTGCGACGAGGTCCTGGAAGAACTGGGCAAGGCCGACGATCCGCAACTCAAGATCGCCAAGCGCCTGGAGCAGATCGCCCTGGAAGACGAGTACTTCGTCGAGCGCAAGCTCTACCCGAATGTCGACTTCTATTCCGGCATCATCCTCAAGGCGATGGGCATCCCGACCAACATGTTCACGGTCATCTTCGCGGTATCCCGTACCATCGGCTGGATCTCGCACTGGAACGAGATGATCAGCGAAAGCTACAAGATCGGTCGTCCGCGCCAGCTCTACACCGGGCATCCCAAGCGCGACTACCCGTCCAAGTAATTCGCCAACCAGGCAATTCGCGTGACGCCCGCTGCCCCATGCAAGGCAATCGCCGTCACGCCAGAAGACGCAACATCCCGCGTCGCATTGCCATGAAAAGGGCCGCCCTCCGGGGCGGCCCTTTTTTTTGCTCAACTTTTTTGCCCAACGGATGAACGGACACGCCTACCGGCGCTATGCTGACCCCCTCTAGCGAAATAACAAAGGAGCGCTTTCATGAGTCGAGACATCTCCACCGTCGCCTTTATCGGCCTTGGCGTGATGGGTTTTCCCATGGCAGGACATCTCGCCGAAGCCGGACTGACGGTACGCGTCTACAATCGCACCCAAAGCAAGGCCGAGCAGTGGTGCGAGCGCTTCGACGGCAGCCATCATGCGACACCCGCCGAGGCCGCCAGCGGCGCCGATCTGGTACTGGTGTGCGTGGGCAATGACGACGACGTTCGCGAGGTCACCACCGGGCCCGACGGGGTACTGTCGACGCTCTCCCAGGGCGCCATCCTGGTGGACCATACCACCGCCTCCTCGAGCCTCGCCGAGGAGCTCGACCAGGCCTGCCAGAAGCAGGATGTGGGCTTCATCGATGCGCCGGTCTCCGGCGGCCAGCAAGGAGCAGAGAACGGCGCCCTGACCATCATGTGCGGCGGCCAGGAGGAGCACTTCTCCAGGGCAAGGCCGGTACTCGAGCACTATGGCAGAGCCGTGACCTTGATGGGCGGCGTCGGCGCCGGACAGCTGACCAAGATGGTCAACCAGATCTGCATCGCAGGCCTTGTCCAGGGCCTCGCTGAAGGCCTTCATTTTGCCGAGCAAGCGGGTCTCGACCAGGAGCGGGTGGTCGAGGTCATCAGCCAGGGAGCCGCCGGATCGTGGCAGATGGAGAACCGTCACGCGACCATGATCCGTGACGAATACGAGCATGGCTTCGCCGTCAACTGGATGCGCAAGGATCTGGATATCTGTCTGAACCAGGCGCGCCAGCTGGAGGCTCGCCTGCCGGTGACCGCCCTGGTGGACCAGTTCTACGCCGACGTGCAGGCAATGGGAGGTGGACGCTGGGACACGTCCTCATTGCTGCGACGCCTGCGCGAAAGGTCTGACAGCAAGGACTGACATTTTCCATACCTGCCGGGCCAGCGCCCTCCTGCTGGCCCGACCTTCCCGCGGCGCCGGCATGCGCTCATGGGCCAACATCCCCCTCTCTTCTCAAGCCCCTTACACCCCGCCCAGCGTTTTCCACACTTTCTGTGGATAACCCTGTTCACAACCTATCGAAACCGCCCTCGAATCGCCATGAACTGGGCATTGGACTTAGATTGGTTAATTTTTAACCTGTCGCAACACGTTGATTTTGAAGGAAAAAAATATAAATCGCGCAACCACGGGCGTTATCCCCGTAGCAGAGGCTGACCGGGGGAAAAATGCGTCACTGGTGGACAAGAGGAAGGTTCTGTCAAGCCATACAAGACAGTTTTTGCAAACCATCCACAAGCAAACTGAGGCTTCGTGCAAATCACGAAGAGCTCACAAAGCGAATGGTGATAACAAGAGGAGAGACCACGGAGTTCATAACGATTCATGCGAAAGCATGAATCCATGCGGAGAAGACGCTACGCACAGGAAGTGGCGTCCCATAGGGGGTTCGAACCCCTGTTCCCGCCGTGAAAGGGCGGTGTCCTGGACCACTAGACGAATGGGACGCAGCCTGAAACGAGATTGGTGGAGCCTAGCGGGATCGAACCGCTGACCTCGACACTGCCAGTGTCGCGCTCTCCCAGCTGAGCTAAGGCCCCATCTCGTGAAGACGAGACGTATCTTACGGATATCATAAGATTTGGTCAACCCCGGAAGCGCCAAAATTTTTCGGTGTCCCGGCCATGGCGATGCCAAGGTGATGGGGTGCCAGCAGGCCTCCCCATTTTTTTCATCATGCCGCCGGCAGCTCGCGCTTTTTCTCAGGTCAGCTCGCGGCGCGCCTTCTCGAAGCGCTTGGCCTGCCTCCTGGAGACGCCACCCAGCACGCCGATGGCGTGACGCAGGCGGGCGCGGGGGAGCTAAACGTATCAAGCGCCATGGCGATGGGGGCTCGCAATAACGCCTCTCCCCCACCGCCATCACTTGTCACTATTCCGCCGGCAACTCGCGATATTCCTTCTCGAAGCGCTTGGCCTGCTTCTTGGAGACGCCACCCAGCACGCCGATGGCGTGACGCAGGCGGGCGCGGGTCATGTCGGAGCCAAGAATCGCCATGGCGTCCATCACCGAGGTGCTCGACGAAGAGCCGGTGATGGCGATAAAGACCGGTGCCAGCAGTACCTTCATCTTCAGATCGAAGTGGCTGCCCAACAGCTTGATCTCGGCCAGCAGCGCGTCCTTGTTCCAGCTGGACACACCTTCGAGCCGCCAGACCAGGAACTGCAGCAGCTTGACGAGATCTTCACGCTCCAGGTTGATCCCGTCGAAGCTTGCTTCGCTGATGGCGGGCAGCCCGGAGAAGAAGTGCCCCGCCAGAGGCGCCACGTCGGACAAGGTATCGACCCGCGTGCGCACCTGGGGCAGGATCTGCGCCACATAGTCTTCATTGAAGGCCCAGGTCATCAAGGCCTGGAGAAAGGCGCGGTCGTCCAGGTCCTCGCGCAGGTAGACACCGTTGAGCCAGGTCAGCTTCTCGAGATCGAACACCGGGCCACCCAGCGATACCCGCTGAATGTCGAAGTTTTCCATCATCTCGGCGAGGGAGAACTTCTCTCGTTCGTCCGGCATGGACCAGCCCATGCGTCCGAGATAGTTGGTTACCGCCTGGGGCAGGAATCCCATACGCCGATAATAGTTGATCGAGGTAGGGTTCTTGCGCTTGGACAGCTTGGACTTGTCGGGATTGCGCAGCAGCGGCATATGGCACAGCTCAGGCATGTCCCAGCCAAAGTACTCATACAGCAACTGGTGCTTGGGCGCCGAATTGATCCACTCCTCGCCACGCAGCACGTGGGTGATCCCCATCAGGTGATCGTCCACCACATTGGCCAGGTGATAGGTCGGCATACCGTCGGACTTGAGCAGGATCTGCGCATCCACCTGGGCCCAGTCCACCTCGATGGCGCCACGCAGCATGTCCTGAACGACGCAGGGGCCGCTTTCCGGCACCTGCATGCGCACCACATAGGGCATGCCCTCTTGCTCGCGACGGGCCTGTTCATCGGGATCAAGCGCCAGATCGGCCGGTTTCAGCGCCAGGTGCAGCCCCTGGGCCTTGCGCGCCTCACGCAGCTCGTCGAGCTCCTCGCTGGTGCGGTAACACTTGAAGGCATGGCCGGCATCGATCAATCGCTGGGCGTGCTCGGCATAGATGTCTCCTCGCTCGCTCTGACGATACGGACCATGCGGGCCGCCTACATCGGGTCCTTCGTCCCATTCGAGCCCCAACCAGCGCAACGAATCGAGGATCATCTGCTCCGACTCGGCGGTGGAACGAACACGATCGGTGTCCTCGATGCGAAGGATGAACTCTCCCCCATGCTGTCGAGCAAAGCACAGGTTGAACAAGGCAATGTAGGCGGTTCCTACGTGGGGGTCCCCGGTGGGCGACGGGGCGATACGCGTGCGAACAGTCATAACGTCCTGCATCCTGAAGTCGTTGAAGCCAAGCTGGCGGCGTGGGCGCATTATACGCACCGACGAAGCAATTGCGCAGGACCCGGCGGGATTCGCGAAACTCTGAAATCGTCACCCCGTGCGGGACTCGAACAGGTTGCCACCCCACCCAGGCCAGGAGAGCGACATGGACAGACTTCCCGACGGCTATCGCGCCCTCGTCATCGGCGGCAATGGAGGCATAGGTCGCGCCGTCGTCGATCGACTGCTCGCCGACCCACGGCTGGGGCAGGCGACCGTCGTCAGCCGAACCTCCTTTCAGGCCTCCTCTTCTCGCCTGGAAGCGATCGAAGGCGATGTCACCACTGCACAGGGCCGGGCTGACCTGGGTCGAGCCCTTCACGGCCCTGCTGGCCAAGCCGTTCCTCTTCACCTTGTGGTCAACGCCATTGGCCTGTTGCACGACGAAGCAAGCAACATTCAGCCCGAGAAACGCCTGGAGGACCTCGACGAAGCCGCCCTGACGACCCTTTTTCAGGTCAACGCCGCCACGCCGGCCTTGATGCTCCAGACGCTGCTTCCCCACCTCAAGGGCTCCCATCCCACCACCGTGGTCAGCCTGTCGGCACGGGTCGGCTCGATCGGCGATAACGGCCTGGGCGGCTGGTACGCCTACCGCGCCAGCAAGGCCGCCCACAACATGCTGATGAAAACCGCTGCCATCGAACTCAAGCGATTGAACCCCCGGTCCTGCGTGCTGAGCTTCCACCCGGGTACCACCGACAGCTTGCTGTCACGCCCCTTTCAGGCCCGAGTCCCTGAGCACAAGCTGTTCACCGCCGACTTTGTCGCCGACCGACTGATGACCATGGTGCAGCAGCGTGGCCCCGACGACAGCGGCGGCTTCTTCGACTGGTCCAACGAGCCGATCACCTGGTAGTGCGGCATAGGAACCGTCGAATATCGTTGACGCCTGATATTGCACAAGAGGTGCTTATGAATGAGTATTCTAAATTCTCTTTATGTGTCGACAGGAAGGTTCCATGGACGCGCTGGGTCCGCGCATCAAATCTTTGAGGTTGGCAGCCGGCTTGAACAAGGCGGCGCTGGCTCGCCAGGTCGGGGTCTCTGACGTCACCATTTCCTACTGGGAGTCCGGCACCATCAAGCAGATCGGGCATGAACGCCTGGTGGCACTGTCACAGGCCCTTAACTGCCCCCTGGCACACCTGCTGGAAGGAGAACCGAGCCGACCATCTCCCCTCTACCTGAGATCGACCCTGCCGCTGCCCTGGCAGGAAGTCGCCCACAAGGGGATCGATCTGCCACTGGAGCTGATCCCGGAGCAGCGTTGGGACGGTGACTGCCACCTGGTGACGCCAGCGCCGGATGAGCACTTCGATTTTCTGGGACCGCTGGATCTGGCCGCCGTGGCTCCGACCGAGATATTCCGGCAGCCGGGACTCTATCTTGTGGCGGAGGAAGATACCCTGTACCTGCGCCGGGTCGCACAGGACAACAACGGGCAACTGACCTTTCAGCGCCAGGGCCAGACCACCACCATGCCTTATCACAGCGGCATGCGACTCAAGGCCAAGGTGGTAGCGCTATGGCGTAGCGAGTCAGCGACCTGAGGTGAGACGAAAAGCAGAGATGAAACCAAAAGCAGTCGGCCGGGCATGACGTTTCATCTCTCGCCTACCCAGATCATCCAACCAGGCGCCCAAGCCCCGAGAGCGAGCCCGACGGGGCAGGTCGGTCACTCCGGCCTGACCGTCCCTTGCCGCCTCTGCCCTGCCCGGCAGTCTTGTCGCCACCGCTCTCTGTGCCTTGCCCTTCTTATCCTCTGCCCTTCTTATCACTTGCGTTTCTTATCTCTTGAGCTTCTTATCCCTGGCGCCGTTTATCCCTCTTACTTATAAGTCGGCGATGGCGTCCAGGCGCGTTCGACGCATGACGTCCGCTTCCAGCCATCTCCCAGGACGCTTTTCTGGAACACTTCTCCAGAACTGTTCTCAGTCTTTTCCAAGAACTCTTCTCAAGAACGTTGCCCCGAGAACTCTTCCCAAGAACTTTTCTCAAGCATGTTTTCCGAGAACACTTCTCAAAGCCTTTTCAGATACATCTTCTCAACAACTTTTCGCAAGAACTTTGCCAGGAACACTTCTCAAGAACACGTTTCCGGAACGATTTCCAAAAACGATTTCCAAAAGCGACTTCCACGAGCGGTCTGTAACAACTTCCTGCTGCGTTCGCGTCTTAGGGACACTTATCAAGAGGTGCTTTCAAGGTTGATTCAGGGGCTCTGCTGCACTTCGACATCGTCCAGCGTTCGTCGCACTTCCTGCCCTACCAGAAACCGCTGGCTAGCCTTGATGATCTTGCCCAGTCCATGCTCCGACGTGGCAACCAGCGGCCCATCAAGGTACTCGCCGCTCGGCCCGATCCGCGCCTTGACCTCGGCGGGCTGCACGTCAGCAGGAGCGGTGACCAGTTCGATACGATAGTAGCCATCGGGCAACCCGCTACCGGGACCGTAGGGCCCGGCTGCCACACTGCCCTCACGCACCTCGGTGCGTGACTGCCAACGCACATTGCTGGCCTCGCGCACCACCCGCAGCTGGACTCTGGTGCCTTCCGGCAAGTTGGTCGTGGCCGCCACATGCATTCGCCGATCCGACGCCAGCCGGATATCCAGCGATACCGTCACCGGCTCGTCCAGCGCCGCGACCGTCATCGGTTCAGGTTCAGGTTCATCAGCTCGGGACGTCACCCTTTCGACAGAACCGGACGCGATGTCTCGCTCACCGCTCGGCTCCGAAGGGTGACTCACTGTTGAATCTCCATCACAGGCCGCCAGCACCCCGGCAACCAAGGCTCCTGCGACCAACATTACTACAAAACGCCAAGGGCTCATCATCACCTCTCCTTGCTGCTACATGAGCCTAGCACGGTGCTAGTTCAGTGTACGCCCGAGCGCCCCGCCCTTTTCAAAACAACCTTCAGCACAATCACTTCATAACACCTTTCATTACGTTTGATAACACTTAAACACCAATTAAAACCCATAAAAAGCTAATAAAAAGGAATCATGCGTAAAGATGCATCTACGCTAAATATTCAACTACAAGAGTTTTAGAAAGCCCATACTGGCTTCATTGCCTTTCCACCAAGATAACCATTACATCCGGACTAGGTGAGGTATAAACCGATGACTTTGCAACGAAAACTACTCGTTATTGCTCTCGCCAGCGCGATGGCGACCCTGACCGCCTGCTCTGGTGATTCCAGCAACTCTCGCACCCTGGCCAGTAACAGCCAGGACCCGATTACCAGCGGTGGCGACGATGGCTCCGGTGGCGCCGGTGGCGATGGCGGCTCAGGTGGCGATGGCGGCTCCGGTGGCGATGGCTCCGGTGGTGATGGCTCCGGTGGTGATGGCTCCGGTGGCGATGGCTCCGGTGGCGATGGCGGCGATGGTGATGGATCCGACGGCGGCGATGGCGGCGATGGCATTGCCCGCTCATCGCTGGAAGGTGTATTCCTGGCGACAGCCGATACCAGCGACGGTGTAGACACCACGCTTACTGACATCGGGAACGGCATCTCCCAGCAGAGCGCCGTCCCTCAATTGGCCAGCGTCACCGAACCTGCAGGTACGATCGTCTCCGAAACGGGCGATGCGGTCGGCGACATCTCGAGCGGCATACGCGATGGTGTCGGCAGCCTCAGTACCAATGACAACTATCTGGGCACCACCGCCGCAGGCGTGACCAACGGTGTCGGCGAGCTTGGACAGGCAGTTTCGGCGACAGGAGACACCGTTGCCGGCCTGGGCGAACTGCCCGTAGTGATGGAACTCGACGCCCGAACAGGACTGGTGACCAAGCTCGGTACCACCGTCAATGGGCTCGGCGGCAAGGTGGAGCGCGCAGGCGACGCACTCAGCGTTAATTTCGAGGATTCCAGCGAGGTGCTCGGGGCCACCACTACCAAGCTTGGTGTTGCCCTTCGTCCTGTGCTGCTGGGCACCGACGGCAAGGTCACACGCGTCGGTCAAGCGCTGGTGTTGCCGGCCCAGGCCGGCAACCTGCTGCTACGCACCGGTGGCACCCTGGCCGACCTCGGTCAGCGTATCGGTGAACGCTACTCTCTGCTTGGCGGCGCCGGCGATAGCGTGACCGGCAGCGGTAATATCGTCATCGCGACCGGCGAGCTGCTCGGCGGGGGTGAAGGCGACAATGGCTCAGGCGGCGGCCTCGGCGGACTGCTCGATGGCGATACCAGCGCGCCTGAAGACGGCCGCACCGACCTGGAGCGCACCGTCGCCAGCGCAGGACAGACCGGCGCCGGTGCTGGAGACGCGGTCACCGCCCTGGGCGATGGCATTTCGCAACAAAGTCTGGGAGGACGTGGAGAGTTCGTCACCGACGGGCTGGGCAATGTCATCAGCAATGGCGGCCAAGCCGTATCCGGGCTCAGCAACGGACTCGACAATGGTCTGGGCAACTTCTCGAATAACCCCAACGCTGTGGGAACCACCTTGGCCGACGGCGGTGTAGCGGTCTCCGAAACCGGAGAGGTGGTATCCAGCCTCGGCGCCACCGTCGGCAACCTGAACCAGCTCCCCCTGGTCATGCAGCTCGACAACCGCAGCGGCGCCATCACCCAGCTCGGCAGCAGCGTCGCGGCCCTTGGTGGCGGCGTGACCCAGGCCGGTAACGTGCTGACCCTGAACTTCAACGACGATGGCTCGCACCTTGGTGGCCTGACCCGCGAAGTGTCGGCGGTATTGCGCCCCGTTGTCATCCAGACGGATAGCGGCGTTACCCAGCTCAGCCAGGCCCTGGTGGTCGGCCCCGAGGTAGGCAACGTGCTGATCCAGGCCGGCGTAGCGGTAGATGGACTGGGTGGCCGCCTGGGCCAGGGCAATGACCTCGCCGCTGGCGTGGGTGGTGCTGTCAGTGGTGTCGGAGGCATCGCCGCCAACACCGGCAGACTGCTGGGCGGTGATGAGGCTCGACTGCTTTCGCGCCTCGATGGTCAGGGACTCAGTCAACTGGAATCTGCCGGACTGCTGGGCCAAGGGGCTCTGCTCTCGGACCTCGGAGGAAGCCAGCAAGGCGGCCTCGGGGGCGGACTCGAGGCAGGGCTTGGCGACCAGCTTGGTGGTGACAGCAACCTCATCGCCGGACTCAACGATACGCTGGGCGGCGGCAGCGGCTTGACCGCAGGGCTTGGCGACACCCTCGGTGGCGACAGTGGCGGCGGCCTGGTCTCTGGCGTCTCCGACACCCTGACCAGCACCCTCGGCGGTGGCGACAGCGACAGCGGCGGTGGCCTGGTCGGCGGCACCCTGGACGCCGTCGGTGGCGTGACCGAGAAGCTTACCGGTGACATGGGTAGCAGCCAGGACGGCAGCAGTAACGACTCCAGCAGCAATGACGGCCTGGTCAGCAACGTTCTGGGAGGACTGCTGGGCAGAAACTGATCTCGCCTGACCAGCCATGCCAGACGCAGGCCCGATACCCCCGCGGGTATCGGGCCTTTTCTTGAGGTCAAACCCAACACCAGTCCAGACGCTGTTCATAACAATATTCGAGCCCCCTTGAGGGGCCTCTACCAGGGATCGACAAGGAAGCCTATGCCAAGCACTACGCCGCAACCAACGCCCTACACCAAGCCGCCTACCCCGCCACGTTCGCGATACAGTCCCCTTCCACTAGTGATGGCCGCCGGCAGCCTGCTGGCCGTGTCCCCCCTCCAGGCCCAGCAGACGCTGGAGACCGTCGACGACATCATCGAAAATCGCCGGCTGGCGCCACAACAGCGCAGCGTGGAAACCGAGGTTGACCTGCCCAGCGACGCCAGCGCCGGCATCCCTGCCCGCGTCACCGTGCGTCACGTGCGCTTCATCGGCGACAGCGTGCTGGATCTGGCCGAACTGAGTCAGGGACTTCAGGCCATGATCGGGCAGAGTGTGAGCCGAGAGGCCATCGAGGCCGAAGTCCAGGCGATCACCGACGCCTACCAGGATGGCGGCTATCCGCTGTCCTTCGCCTACCTGCCAACCAACAACTTTCGTGACGGCAACGTGCGCATCGTACTGGTGGAGGGGCATATCGCCCGTACCGAGATCGTGGTGGACGATGACCCCGTGGCGGGCCGGGTGGAGAAACTGGTCCAGCCATTGCTGGAAGAACGCCCTCTGACGCGCAGCACCTTTGAGCGTGTCAGCGGGCTGATCGAGCGAATTCCCGGTGCCAGCCTGACCTTGAAGGCACCGGTGCCGCGCACCCCCAGCGGCGCCACTACCCTGCGTGTCGAAGAACGTCGTATCGATCATTTTGACTATTCGGGCAACCTCAGCGGCGGCGATGAGCAGGACGCCGTCTTCATCAACAGGGTCTCGACCCAGAGCCTGACTACCTGGGGCGACAGCCTGGGCTTCTCCTGGCTGTGGCCCATCGACAACGACAACGAGCTCTACGCGTTGGACTATCGTACCGATATCGGCAACGACGGCCTGACCCTGACCGCCTCCGCCGACAGCTATGACGGTGAGGACGAGGAGAATCTGATCTACCTGCTCGACGGACAGCGCTTCGATCTGCGCCAGGATCAGGATACCGACCGCAGACGCTATCGCCTGGGGCTGTCCTACCCCTTGCTGCTGTCACGTTCCTCGAGCCTGACCCTGGGCGGCGCCTTGCGTCACCACGACGAGACCAAGACCACATCACTCAGCTTCGAGGAACAGACTCTCAACCAACTGGTCGAGGAATCCGAGTATTCGGCCGCCGATCTGGACCTGAACTATCGCACCCAGCGTGGACGTCAGTTCTGGCTGGCCTCGCTGGCCCTGCGCCAGGGCATGGATCTGGGGGCCAACGAGCAGCAGCGCCGGCTCAACGGTACACCGCTTGCCGACAACGGAGATCTACACTTCACCCGCTGGCAGCTGGACGCCCAGTACAGACGCCTGTATGGCGATCACTGGCGCCTTACTGCCAGCGCCAACGGTTTCTACTCCGATGATGCGCTGCCGGAACCCGAGCGCGGCAACTACGGTGGCCAACGCTTCGGGCGCGGCTATGACGCCGGCCAGGCGGAGGGCGACTACGGTTTCGCCGGGGCGCTGGAACTACGCTATCTGCAGCCTGTGAATAGTGCCTGGCTTTCCCGCGTCGAGCCCTACCTGGTGCTGGATGGTGCCCGCACCGAGTTTCAGGAGCGCGACGCGGATAGCCACCTGGCCTCGGCGGCGGCCGGCGTCAGTCTGGGCAAAGGACGTCTGTACGGCCTCACCCTGGAGTACGCCGAGCCCATCGGCGATCGTGACCTCGAGACCGATAGCCGCGAGGGTCGCATCAACGCCCGCCTGACATGGAACTTCGAAGGCTGATCTCTGGGCTATGGATGAACTCGCCAGGGGCCGCCACACCGGGCCCCTGGCCATATCACCTGACCCAAGGCCCTCATTTGCGGCAGGGCCGGCCGCTCGCTCAGTCGGCCTCCCGGCCTCCCGGCCGCCCTTTCAGCCGCCCTTTCAGCCGACCCCAGCGCCACTTCCTACTGCCCTGCACACGACAACCCTGCGCGTGTCTCGTCGTGCAGCGAGACCGCGTGCGGTGAAACATTGGGGTCGTCTCGTTTCTTGAGCCAGGCCAGCAAATTTACCTCTCATCTCGCCGCATCGTCGCCGTCCTTGCAGCGGATCAAGCATTGTGCCGACCCAAGTCCCGACAGACCGTCGAGGCCCGTAGACTCGAAGGCAGGCGGTCAGACAAGGGCCGTCAGTCCCTGATTACACCGACAACAAAAGAGCCTACACCATGACCTTCTGAAACAAGGAAACCGAGATGGAAACGCAAGCGACCTCCTCCAAACGGCGCTCCGGCCTGCGCATGCCCACGGTCTATACCCTGCTCTTTGTGATCACCGCGCTGGTGGCGGTGCTGACCTGGGTCATGCCCGCCGGCAAGTACGACTACCATGTGGAAGGCAGCGATCAGGTCATTGCTGCCAGCGACGTGCTCGACTATCAGGGTGACGGCCGCCTGTTGCCGATTCCCGGCACCTACCAGGTGCTGGAAAGCTCCCCCCAAGGGCCGCTGGATGTGCTGGTGGCACCGATCCAGGGATTCCACAAGGCCGTGGACGTTGCCCTTTTCGTGCTGGTCATCGGCGGCTTCCTGGCGGTGACGATGCGCTCGGGCGCCCTGGATGCCGGGATCGGCGCGGTGGTCGAGCGCTTTGGCGGGCGCGAGCAGTACCTGATTCCCGTACTGATGGTGCTGTTTGCCCTCGGCGGGTCCACCTACGGCATGGCCGAGGAAACGGTCGCCTTCTGGGCCATTATCCTGCCGGTGATCACCGCCGCCGGCTACGACCGCATGGTGGCCGCAGGCATCATCCTGCTCGGCTCCGGCACCGGTGTGCTGGCCTCCACCGTCAACCCCTTCGCCACCGGCATCGCCTCGGGCTTCGCCGGCCTGCCGATCGGCGCCGGTATCACGCTCAGGCTGGTGCAGTTCGTGATCCTGGTGTCACTGGCTATCTGGTTCGTGATGCGCTACGCCGCGCGGATCAAGCGCGACCCGCAGCGCTCGGTGCTGGCGGACCTGCAGCTGGCGGCCGCTCCTCAGGCCAAGGAGGCCGCCTCGACCCAGGCGTTCACCCTGCGCCACAAGCTGACCATGACGGTGTTTTTCATGACTTTCGGGATCATGGTCTACGGCGTCGTGCCCTGGGAAGACATGGGCATCACGGCTTTTCCGACTCTGTGGTGGTGGTTCGATGAACTCTCCACCCTGTTCCTGAGCGCTGCCATCCTGATCGCCCTGATCAATCGACAGTCCGAATCCGACTTCATCGAGACCTTCCTCGATGGTGCCAAGGACCTGATCGGCGTGGCCCTGGTGGTGGCCGTGGCACGCGGCATCTATGTGGTGATGGACAACGGCGTGATCATCGACACCATCCTCAATTGGGCCGAAGGCGCGGTAGCCGGCCTGTCCTCGGGCCTGTTCGTGGTGGTGGCCTACGTGGTCCACATCGTGCTGAGCTTCTTCATCCCATCGACTTCAGGGCTGGCCACGGTGTCCATGCCGCTGATGGCGCCACTGGCCGACTTCTCGGGCGTGGATCGCGAACTGGTGGTCACCGCCTTCCAGTCCGCCAGCGGCTGGATCAACATGTTCGCTCCCACCGCCGCCCATCTGGTCGCCGGACTGGCGCTTGCCAAGATACCCTACGAGCGCTTCGTCAAGTGGGCGCTGCCTTATATCCTGATGACCCTGGGAGTCACCACCGTGACATTGTTCGTGGGCGCCAGCCTCACCTGAGCACAGGTCGCGTCAGGGCAACCAACGCAAGTCGAGCATAAAAAAACGCCAGCGCTTTCCAAGCGCTGGCGTTTGCCCTTGCATGACGCCTCAAGGGCCGCATTCAGGCCTTCTTGACGTACATCGACTTGAGCTTCATGGCGCCGATGCCATCGATCTTGCAGTCGATGTCATGGTCACCATCGAGCAGGCGGATGTTCTTCACCTTGGTGCCGACCTTGACCACCGAAGAAGAGCCCTTGACCTTCAGATCCTTGATCACGGTGACGCTGTCGCCGTCGCTCAGCACATTGCCGTGGGCGTCCCGCACCTGGTCACCGCTCTCATCGGGCTCGGCGTTCAACGACCATTCGTGGCCGCACTCGGGACAGACCAGGGAATGGCCATCCTCGTAGCCGTATGGGGACTCACAGGCGGGACAGGGGGGCAGGTCGCTCATGACACTCTCGCAGGTGGGAAAAGCGAAGACGGTACTCCGCCCCCCGCCGGATTGCCAGTCGTCCAATGGAAGGAGAGCCTTGTCAGGCGCTGTCTTCCTATTGCTTCCTATTGCTCCCTATCTTCCTTTTCCGCCTTTTCGCCCTCGCCTTGGGCCTGGCGCTCATGGATACGCTTGATATCGGCCTTCAGGGCCCGCCGCTGGCGGCGTGTACTGAACTGCAGAGTGTCCCAGGTCTCGGGCACCAGGGTGCAGGAATCCTCGCTCTGGTGAAACACGAAACGCCGCTCGGCACCGATCGGCAGGTTCTCCGAACAGTAGGTGCCGATCACCCGTACACAGACGGCCTTGAATACCAGCCCATCCCGCGACTCGTCGATGTCGGCGATGGTGGTAATACGTTCCTTCAAGGCATTGAACGAACCGATATGAACGAAGCCACCGCTGTCCAGCGGACCCTGGTGGGTACAATGACTGGCGTTGTGGCCAGCTTCCTGCTGGTCTTCATCATCATCAAGATCCGCCTCGTGGTCACTGACATCCAGCGTCCAGTCTCCTTCCGAGGTCTCCAGCGTCATCATGATATGTTGCAAGTAGATGGGCTCGGCGCTCATGTTGCTGATCACGCACAGCGCATCCAGATTCTTTCGCTTGCCGCGATTGATGATCAGCCGGGGGCGACGCTGGCGGCGAAAGCCAAAGTACAGAAGCTGCGCGTAGATCAGCCAGATCATGAAGGAGCCGACGCTGGCCAGCGTCTGCAATACGTCCTTGTGGGCAGAAATCCATTCGTACATGGGCGTCATCCTTGAACGAGAAGCCCGTTAAAAACGGGCTTCAGTACGTCATGTTCTGATGGTGGCCGAAGCGCCTCAGGCGTCGCGCTGATAGCTCCCCACCAGCCGATTCATGCCGAGCAGGTGCGGCTCGACCTCGGACAGCAGTTCATTCATGCCGAGGCCCTCCGGCAGGTTCGTCTCGGTGTCCAGCGCCAGTACCCAGAAGTAGTAGCGGTGCACGCCATGCCCTTCCGGCGGCATCGGACCATTGAAACCGAGGTTGCCGGCGTCGTTGATTCCTCGGGTGCCTTCCTCGGTGGCCTCCTCCAGCGAGGAGAGGGACGCCGGCAGGTTGTAGAGCACCCAGTGAACAAAGCCGTAGCATCCCTTCTGGACCAGCGGCGCGTCGGGGTCGTGACAGATGACCGCCACCGACTTGGTACCCTCGGGCAGGCCATCCCAGGCCAGCGCCGGAGACAGGTCTTCTGCCTCCTGGGAGTGCCGTGCGGGGATGGCGCCATCATTGTCGAAGGCGGTGCTGGTCACTCTTAGCGAAGAAAGCGCAAAGGGCATGGTGATATCCTCCCTGGATCGAAATGGTTCACAATCTGCAAAGGGCGTCTGCGTGATGTTCATGCCACCGCTAGGAGATATTTCACCGCGGCAGCCATGTCCAGCCTTGACGAGTCGCCCCGGGCTGTCAAACCCGCATGTCTTTGACATGATGATGATCCCCCATGGCTTCAAGGGGGGCAGCCGGAAGATCGACGCACCGAACCGTCGCTCGCCACTCTAGCCACCATCCTCGCACCAGCCTTGCCGGAGCCCTGCATGAAACGTCTGCTGATCGTCGCCCATGCACCCTCGCCCAACACCCTGGCACTAAGGGAAGCGGCCGAGCGTGGCGCCCGCCACCCGGACATCGACGGCGTGGACGTCCAGGTACTGGCGCCGCTCGATGCTGGCCCCGAGGATGTCAGGAAAGCCGACGCCATCCTGCTTGGCACCACCGAGAACCTCGGCTACATGAGCGGTGCCCTCAAGGACTTCTTCGATCGTAGCTACTACCCCGTGCTGGAACACACCCAAGGGTTGCCCTGCGTACTGTACATCCGCGCGGGTCACGACGGCACCGGCACGCAGCGGGCGGTGGAAGGCATCGTCACCGGTCTGCGCTGGAAATGGGTCCAGACGCCACTGGTGCTGCGGGGTGAATGGCAGGATGACTTCACCGACCAGGTGGAGGAGCTCGCCATGACCCTGGCGGCGGGACTTGATGCGGGGATCGTGTAATCCGCGGGCGGGAAGCATGAAGCTTCCATCTCCAGAAGCAGCGCTAGTTCAGGTAGCGTGTATCACCACCCAGAGCCGAGAAGCCCCGCTACCGAGCCGCCGTCTGGTCAGCGCCTTGGCGCTATGCTCTGCCGGAGGAGACGTTCGAATAGGCCTGACGTCGCGATCGACTCGCCGCCCCCTTGCTTGCCGCAGCGAACGGAAATGTCGCCAAGACCTCACAACTATGCACCATCACATCGCCAATGGCGTATTAGATAGGTCGCATAAAGCCTCGACATTGCCAGGCCACGGTCCCTCTGGAGACACTCTCACCAACGTACAGATGGGCCTTTGGCAAGATGCCTGATGTCGCCCGGACTGTGCGTCACTCACTCGATACTCGTCCGTTCAAGGGATGCCGTAAATCACGGCGAGGTCGGGGTCTACAGGGAAGTACAACGGCTCCGACCAACGGAGCCACAGGAGATGCGCATGGATGCACAGCAGACGCTGGAGGACCTACCGATCGAATTCGAAGGTCCCTCCTACACCGGTGATACTGTCTTTGGCTATCTGATCATTGCGGTGTCGCTGATTGTCTTGATCATCGCTGTTCTCATCATCATGTTCGGCCCCGAGTACGTCAGCGTATCGATCGCCCACGGCCCCACCTTCACCCAGTTCTGGCAGCTCTACCCGGGCCCCATCGCTACCGTCGCGGGGATCGTGACGCAGCTTGGCTGGATGTTGGTCAAAAAGCAGGATGAGGTATTGTCAGAGGAGGTCTGGGATCGTGTACGCCGGCTCCTCCCGGCCTCCGCCGAGATGCCTGAGGGCCATCGGTTCGTGTTGACTCACCTCGCCGGACATCGCTACAGGGTGGAATTCGAGGAAGTGGTCGAACCATCGGACCAGCAGAACCCGCCGGACAACGTCGATCAGATCGTGCCACTGGGACGAGGAGGCGCCATGGTGCGCATCTGCCACGATCAGATGATGGCCACGGCAGCATCCAGCGGTTGAATGACTTGCGCGTGTACACTGCACTCTCGCAACAACGCCGGCACTGTCAGACAGTGCCGGCGTTTTCCGCTCTGCTCCGCCCGAAGGCGGCAAGAGTTCAGTCGAGGCGTTCGAACACGGTCGCCACGCCCTGCCCCATGCCGATACACATGGTGGCAAGACCCAGGCGGGTGTCCTGGCGCCGCATCACGTTCAGCAGGCTGTTGCTGATACGGGTGCCGGAGCAGCCCAGCGGGTGACCCAGGGCGATGGCGCCGCCGTGCAGGTTGACCTTCTCGTCCATCACGTCGAGCAGCCCCAGGTCCTTGAGTACCGGCAGCGCCTGGGCGGCAAAGGCTTCGTTGAGCTCCACCGTGTCGATGTCATCGATGCTCAGTCCCGCCGCCTTGAGCGCCTTCTGGGACGCCGGTACCGGGCCATAGCCCATGATCGAGGCGTCGCAGCCGGACACTCCGGTGGACAGCACCCGGGCAATCGGCGAAAGACCAAGGGCCTGGGCGCGTTCGTAGCTCATCACCAGCATGCCACTGGCGCCCACCGACAGTGCCGAGGAGGTGCCGGCGGTGACGGTGCCGCCACGCGGATCGAACACCGGCTTGAGGCCCGCCATGCTGTCCAGGCTGGCCTCGGGACGAATCACCTCGTCACGCTTGACCAGAATCCGGCGACCGTCGGCGTCATGGCCTTCCACACCGATGATCTCGCGGTCAAAGGCGCCGCTCTGCTGGGCCTCGTAGGCACGCTGATGGGAGCGTACGCCGAAGCTGTCCTGCTGCTCGCGGGAAATGCTGTGCAGCTTGCCCAGCAATTCGGCGGTCATGCCCATCATCATCGCTGCCTTGGCGGCGTGCTTGCTGGCGCTGGGGTTGACGTCGATGCCGTGGGTCAGCGGGATGTGCTCCATATGCTCGACGCCACCGACCAGGTAGACGTCACCCATGCCGGCCTTGATGTTGGCGGTGGCGATGTGCAGTGCGCTCATCGACGAGCCGCACAGGCGGTTGACCGTCTGGGCCGGCACGCTGCGCGGCATGGCGGTCATGATCTGGGCGTTGCGTGCGACGTTGAAGCCCTGCTCCAGGGTCTGGTTGACGCAGCCCCAGATGACGTCATCCACTTCGCCGGGATCAACGGCGGCGTTGCGCTCGAGCAACGCATTCATCACCGCCGCCGACAGGTTCTCGGCACGCACGTGGCGGAAGCCACCGTTCTTGGCCTTGGCCATGGCGGTACGGGCACCATCGACCACCACCACATCTCTCGGGTTCAAGCTCATCTGTCTTCTCCTGTCTGGTGGGGTCACTTGGCGTCGGCGTAGAAGGTCTTGCCACTGTTGGCCATCTCACGCAGGCCATCGGTGGGCGCATAAAGCGGCCCGAGCTCCTCGGCCAGGCTGTCGGCCAGGGCGACGAATTCGGCCACGCCCATGGCATCGATATAGCGCAGCGCACCACCTCGGAAGGGAGGGAAGCCAATGCCGTAGATCAGCGCCATGTCGGCCTCGGCCGGGGTGCCGACGATGTCATCTTCGAGACAGCGCACGGTCTCCATGCACAGCGGCACCATCATCCGCGCGATGATATCCTCGTCGGAGAATTCGCGGTTCTCGCTGACCACCTGCTTGACCAGCTCGATGGCGGCCTCGTCGCTGACCTTCCTGGGCTTGCCCTTGCGATCCTCTTCGTAGGCGTAGAAGCCCTTGGCGTTCTTCTGCCCCAGGCGATCGTTGTCGAACATCACCTGAATGGCGGTCTTGGCGTCACGCGCCATGCGGTCGGGGAAGCCTTCGGCCATCACCTCGTTGGCGTGCACCGCGGTATCCATGCCGACCACGTCGAGCAGATAGGCCGGGCCCATCGGCCAGCCGAACTTCTCCATCACCTTGTCGACGCGCTGGTAGTCGGCACCCTTCTCGACCAGCAGGCTGAAACCGCCGAAATAGGGGAACAGCACGCGATTGACCAGGAAGCCCGGGCAGTCGTTGACCACGATCGGCGTCTTGCCCATGGCCTTGGCGTAGGCCACGGTGGCGGCCACGGCTGCGTCGCTGGTCTTCTCGCCACGGATGACCTCGACCAGCGGCATGCGGTGCACCGGGTTGAAGAAGTGCATGCCGCAGAAGTTCTCGGGACGCTTCAGGTTCTCGGCCAGCCGGGTGATCGAGATGGTCGAGGTGTTGGACGCCAGGATGGTGTTATCGCCTACCTGCTGCTCGACCTCGCTGAGCACCGCACCCTTGACCTTGGGGTTCTCGACCACCGCTTCGACCACCAGGTCGACATTGTCGAAATCACCGTAGGACAGCGTCGGACGAATGTTGGCGAGCTTCTCGGCCACGCCTTCGACGGACAGCTTGCCGCGGGAGGCCTGCTTGCCGAACAGCTTGCGCGCCTCCTTGAGGCCCAGCTCGATGGCGTCTTCCTTGATGTCCTTCATCAGGATCGGGGTGCCCTTGGAGGCGCTCTGGTAGGCGATTCCGCCGCCCATGATGCCGGCACCGAGCACCGCCGCCTGGCGCACCGGTTGCGCCTTGCTGGCGTACTTGCCGCCCTTCTTCTTGACCACCTGGTCGTTGAGGAACAGCCCGACCAGGTTGTAGCAGACGTCGGTCTTGGCCATCTTGCAGAAGGCCTTGGCCTCGATCGCCTGTGCCCGCGCACGACCTTCACCGGCGCCCTTCTGGATCACCTTGATCGCTTCCACCGGCGCCGGATAGTGCGGCCCGGCCTTGCCGGCGACATATCCCTTGGAGGTCTCGAACACCATCATCTGCTCGACCGGATTGAGGTTCAGCGCGCTGTTCTTTTCCTCGCGCCGGGCCTTGAAATCGAGTTCGCCGGCGTTGGCTCGCGCCAGCATGTCGAGCGCCGCTGCCTCGAGGTCATCGGCGGGCACCACCGCATCCACGGCGCCGACCTTGAGGCAGGCGTCGGCACGGTTCTCGGTGCCGCCGGCGATCCACTCGATGGCGTTGTCGGCGCCGATCACCCTGGGCAGACGCACGCAGCCGCCCCAGCCGGGGACAATACCGAGCTTGGTCTCGGGCAGGCCGATCTTGGCGTCAGGCGTCATCACGCGGAAGTCGGTGGACAGCACCACCTCACAGCCGCCACCGAGGGCCAGGCCGTTGATCGCGCTGACCGTCGGGAAGGGCAGGTCCTCGAGGCCATTGAAGATGCCGTGGACCTGCTCGAGCATGCCCTGGATCTCCGCCTCGTCCTTGCCGAACATGGCGTGAAACTCGGTGATGTCGGCACCGACGATGAAGGCGTCCTTGGCGCTTTTCAGCATCAGGCCCTTGACGCCGCTCTCGCCGCGTACCGCGTCCAGCGCTTCGCCCAGCTCCTTGATCACCGCGCCAGAGAGCTTGTTGACCGATTCATCCTTCAAGTCGAAGGTCAGAGTGGCGATATCTTCGCCATTGCGAGCCACCGAAATGGCATTGCCTTGATAGATCATCCACGCATCTCCACTGAAGTCATGCCGTGTCATCCGGAAAGGGCCCGACAATCGATGGGCCAGGCGACATTCATACGCCCGTTTGATTTCGCCAGCTTGGTGCAAAGATTCACTTCCGTCAACCCCTACCAATACCTTAGAGGGCTTGCGAGGCGTTGAAGCATGCAGCGGCGCTTCACCAGCGTTTAAGCATACTGATAGCATGCCCCTCCCAGCCGCCGCGGACCACGCCATGCCCTCCTCGCCCCCTCAGCGCACCACCCTCAACGCGACGCAGCGATTCATCGAGACCTGGGTAGCGCGTCTGCGGCCCTGGCACTGGCTGTGGCCACCGCTGGCCTTTGCTGCCGGCGTCGCCAGCTTCTTTCTGGTCGAGCGCCAGCAGTGGCTCGGCGTGCTGCTGGCCGGGGGCATGCTGCTGGCCTGGACCCTGCTGCTGTCGGAGAGCCTGATCGGACGCCTGATGGTGCGGCGCGGCTATCCTGCCCTACCCCGTGGCGTCACCACCTTCATCGCCCAGATGATCCACCAGGAGACGCTGTTCTTCGCCTTGCCCTTTCTGGTCGCCACCACGGTGTGGAGCAGCGGTCAGGCGCTGTTCACCCTGTTCATGCTTGGCATGGCGGTGCTGTCCATCGTTGATCCGCTCTACTACCGACTGGCCGAACGCAAGCGCTGGCTCTACTTCGTGTTCCACGCCCAGTGCGTGTTCCTGGTGGTGCTGGTGACCCTGCCGCTGGTACTGCACCTGAGTACCGGTCAGAGCATGCTGGCGGCCGCCGTGGCCATGGTGGTATTCAGCCTGCCGAGTCTGTTGCATCTGCTGCGCCCCATGAGTCCCGCCCGCTGGCTGGCGATGTTCGCGCTGCTGCCGTTATTGGCCGGGGTCGCCTGGCTGGGCCGGGTGTGGGTGCCGCCGGCGACCCTGTGGCTGTCCGGCAGCGCCCTGTCGCCGGCCTTCGACGAGGCCGCACGCACGCCGCAGGGCTCCATGGCGCTGACACCGGAGGCGCTGTCGTCCCGAGGGCTCTATGCCTACACCGCAATCCATGCGCCACGCGGCTTGAAGGAAGAGGTGGTACACGAGTGGCGCCACGAGGGAGAACTCGTCGACCGCATCGCGCTGAATATCTACGGCGGACGCGCCGAGGGCTATCGCGCCTGGACCCGCAAGCAGAACTTTCCCGAGGCCAGCAGCGGCAGCTGGCGCATCGATGTGATGACCGCCGGCGGCCAACGTATCGGCGTACTGCGCTTCGAGGTTGCCGAAGACCCTGGGGCGGCGACCACCGCCGACGCCAGCATCGATACCCAGGCGGGCATTCCCGGCCTCAGGCTGCGCTGGTTGACCGCCCGTCCCGAGGGACAGCAGGAGACACCGGACATGGCATCCGACAAGGCACGCCAGCAAGAGCCGCCGAATCACGAGGAGCCAGCCCCTGCTGAAGAGGATGCGGGTGAGCCGAAAGATGACACGGGACAAAGCGGCGAGACGAGGGAGAGCGATTCGGCAGGCGAGCAGCCGGCTGAACAGAAAGGTGATCGCGAGGGCAAGGAGGAGCAAGCGTCGCAAGCAGACGATGAAGGGGAACACGACAACGGTGAGACAGGGCGTGAGTCGTGAGTCGCGAACAAGCGACAGCCAGGGAGCGGCTGTACCCCCGAAGAGTGAAGAATAGGCGCAGTTTCGAAGCAAAGGAGGGAGTTGGCTTGCATTACCGCCGCTGCGTTCGGACAATCAAATCATTTGCAGCCTTGCGATCTTGATCACTATGAACGAGAACATCGGATTTCAACTGTCTCGGGCACCACGCATCTGGCGTGCGGTGCTCGATCAGCGCCTCGCACCGTTGGGACTGACCCAGACGCGGTGGGTGACGCTCTATCACCTGTGGCGCATGCCGGACGGGCAGCCCCAGTGCGACCTGGCGCGGGCCATCGGCGTCGAGGCGCCGTCGCTGGTCAGGACGCTGGATCAGCTTTGCGAGCAGGGCCTGGTCGAGCGCTGTCCGTGTGACCAGGATCGCCGCACCAAACGCGTGCACCTGACCAAGCAGGCGACGCCTCTGCTCGAGAAGATCGATGCCATCGTGCAACAGGCCAGGGAAGAGATGCTCAAGGGGCTGGACGAGCAGGAACAGGAAAGACTCAGCGACATGCTCAGCCGCATCGAGGCCAACGGTCAGGCCTTGCTGACGCCGGATGATTGCCAGCGCTGACACCTGAGCTCGAAGAGCCCAGCAAGAGCCTCGCCGAGATCGCCTTCAAAGCCCGCCCTGACACCTGGGCCGGATACCCAGCATGCCGCAGCCCTGTTCGATCCTGGGTGGTCGATCGCCATCGTCCAAGTTAGAGCCGCCAATATCAGGGCGGCGAGTTCGGCAAATTGGCGGCGGGACGATCCGGACGTCCCTGCAGGGCGTCGCGTAGCGCCGTCGCAGGCGCCGCCAGGCTGCCGAAGGCGTCGGCCTCCAGCGACTCTTCCCACCACAGCGTCAAGGCCTTGTCGCTGGATTCGACCACGCAGGCGTCCTCGGGCAACTGGGTCAGCAGACGCGACAGTCGCGCATTGATCACCGATGGCAACGGCTCCAGCGGCTGAATCCGCCAGCGCCAGCCATTGTCGTAGTCGAACGACTTGAGCGCCTCGCTGGCACGTTCTGTGCGTACCAGCACAAAACGTGGGCCAGGCCGCTGGCTCGGATAGACCCAGCGATAGGCCGCCATCTTGTCGGTCTCGCCGTGCAGCGGTGGCGTCTCCAGCTTGACGCTGGCCCCCGCCTCGATCGCCACCTGGCGCAGCGACCCCTGACGACGCTCTCGGGCGGTGGGGCGCAGCCACATGGCCGGGGCAAAGACCATTCCTACCACCCCCAGGATCAGCAGCCACAACATACGGTTTCCTCAGAAAAATCGTTGATCATCAGCATTGTTTTGACGGGACTGGCGGCCTAGAGTGGAAGCACAGACCTTTTCTCAACCGACCGCCGCTGGAGGCGTAGTCCCGTGAGCAATGAATATCGTCATGTGCTGGTGGCCGTGGACCTCACCAAGGACTCCCACAAGATCCTCGAACGCGCCCTGCAGATCGCCGATCGCAACCACGCGAAGCTGTCGATCATGCATACGCTGGAGCCCCTCGGCTTTGCCTACGGGGGCGACATCCCCATGGACCTGACTAGCATCCAGGACCAGTTGGACGACCATGCCAAGCAGCGCCTGGCCGAGATCGCCGATGCCCACGTGGCGCGCGACGACCAGCACGTGGTCGTCGGCATGCCCGATACCGAGATCCATCGCTTCGCCGATGAGCACGACGTCGACCTGATTGTGGTCGGCTCCCACGGCCGTCATGGCTTCGCCCTGCTGCTCGGCTCCACCTCCACCGGCGTGCTCCATGGTGCTCAGTGCGACGTACTGGCCGTGCGCGTCGGCAAGGAAAGCGAAGAGTAACCCCAGCGGTTGACCGGATCGCACCTCGCGGCAACCGCATCGCGCCCGCTGCCCCGTTCATTCCCGGGAGCTTGCCCTCGCCCGTCCACCCAAGCGGTGGACGGGCGAGGCTCCTTTCGCAAGGCGCCTATCGAGCGACTCCTCGGTACCACGCAAAGGGGCCAGAGCGCGTCCGGGTCTACTCGCCGGCGGCCATGGCCTCGAGTTCCATCCAGCGCTCCATGACCGCGTCGAGGCGTTCCTGAGTCTCCTGCAGCAACGCCAGACGCTCGGTGACCACACCAGATGGCTGCTGGTAGAAGTCGGGCTTGCCCGCCTCCGCCTCGAGCTCGGCCACCTCAGACTCCAGCCGCTCGATCTCCGCCGGAAGGCCATCGAGCTCGCGCTGCAGCTTGTAGGATAGCTTGACCGGCTTGGCCTTGGCTGGCGCTGCGGCCGTGTCCACCGTATCCGTCTTGCTGGATGCCGGCGCCGGTGCCGCGTCATCCGCGGTCGGCTCCACCCGCTGGCGCGCCGCACCCTCCCAGGGCGCCGGCGGCAACTTGCCGCCCTGGCGGACCCAGTCGCTGTAGCCACCGACGTACTCGCGTACCTGCCCCCTGCCTTCGAAGGCCAGCACGCTGGTCACCACGTTGTCCATGAAGGCGCGGTCGTGTGATACCAGCAACAGGGTGCCGTCGAAGTTGAGCAACAATTCCTCGAGCAGCTCCAGTGTCTCGACGTCCAGGTCATTGGTCGGCTCATCGAGCACCAGCACGTTGGCCGGCTGGGTGAACAGCTTGGCCAGCAGCAGGCGGTTGGACTCGCCCCCGGACAGTGCCTTGACCGGCTGACGCGCACGCTCCGGCGAGAACAGAAAGTCCTGCAGGTAGCTCATCACGTGGCGGTCCTTGCCACCCACCGTGACCCGATCGCTGCCCTGGGCCACGTTGTCGTAGACGGTGCGCTCAGGCTCAAGCCCGGCCCGGAGCTGGTCGAAGTAGGCGACCTGAAGCTTTGTCCCCAGCCGCACCGTGCCTTCGCTCGGCTCGAGTTCGCCCAGCAGGATCTTCAACAGGGTGGTCTTGCCGGCGCCATTGCGCCCGATCAGGCCGATACGATCCCCACGCTGAATCTCGATATTCAGGTCACGGATGACCGTCGCGTCCTCGAAGTGCTGGGTGACGTGAGACAGCTCCACCACCCGCTTGCCGCTGCGTTCGCCGGTATCTACCGTCAGCGAAGCATTGCCCTGGCGCTCGCGCCGCTGGCTGCGTTCGCGGCGCAACTGCTCGAGCGCCCTCACCCGTCCTTCGTTGCGCGTACGCCGGGCCTTGATCCCCTGACGAATCCAGGCTTCTTCCTGGGCCAGTTTCTTGTCGAACTCGGCGTTCTCCCGGGCCTCGACCTCAAGCTCGTGCTGCTTCTGGGCCTGGTAGGTGGCGTAGTCACCGGGATAGCGCCCGAGCTTGCCACGATCCAGCTCGAGGATGCCGGTAGCCAGACGCGACAGAAAGGCGCGGTCGTGGGTGATGAACAGCACCGCGCCGGCAAAGGCGGCAAGCTGTTCCTCGAGCCAGGCGATGGTGTCCAGGTCCAGGTGGTTGGTCGGCTCATCGAGCAGCAGCAGATCAGGTTCGGCGACCAGCGCCCGAGCCAGCGCCACCCGCCGGCGCCAGCCGCCCGACAGCGACGACATCTCGGCGTCTTCGGGCAGCCCCAGGCGGGTCAGCACCACATCGATCCGCTGGTGGAACGACCAGCCGTCGATGGCCTCCAGCCGCGTCTGCAGCGTCGCCATGCGGTTCATGTCCGGATCCTCGGACTGCACCAGATGGTGATACTCGGACAGCAGATCGCCGGCCTCGGGCAGGCCCTGGGCCACCACATCAAAGATGGTCTCGCCGCTGGCCTCCGGCAGGTCCTGCTCGAGCACCCCGATCTTGAGCCCTGGGGCGCGCCAGATGGTGCCGCTGTCGGCCTGATTCTCGCCCGCCACCAGTCTCAGCAGCGTGGACTTGCCGGTGCCATTGCGGCCCACCAGCGCCAGCCGCTCTCCCCGCTCGAGCACCAGGTCGGCACCGTCGAGCAACACATGGTGGCCATAGGCCAGTTGCAACTGCTCCAATCGTAGCAGGATCACGCTTCACCTCTTCGCTTGATCATCGCGACAGTGTACCTCATGCCCCCCTCCTGCTGGCATGACCGATCCCACCTGAGAGTCAAAATCAGAGACCACGCGATCAGCGACACGGCCACCTCGAGCACCGCACCACGTGGTTGTGCCGCCGACACACAGGTACAATGCGCCTCCATCGATATAGCCGCCCCAAGGAGACCGCGTTGTCCGTCCCAGACAAGCCAGCCCCAGACGAGACGCTGCCGAACCCGCTGCCGGAGCCGCTGCGCTTTCACTCGCCTGCCCCTCTGGTCGACATCGGCGCCAACCTGACCCACGAGAGCTTTACCCACGATATCGATGCCACCCTCGCCCGTGCCCGCGCGGCCGGCGTCGAGACGCTGATTCTCACCGGTACCGATCGTGAGCATGCCGAACAGGCGGTGGCCCTGTGCCAGGCCCACGAAGGCCTTTACGCCACCGCCGGCATTCACCCGCACCAGGCCAGCGAATGGGGTCCGGAGCTCGAAGCCGCCATGGCCGAGCTACACCAAAAGCCCCAAGTGGTCGCGGTGGGAGAATGTGGCCTCGACTTCAATCGCAACTTCTCGACCCCGGCCGAACAGGAACGCGCCTTCGAGGCGCAACTCGCCCTGGCTGCCGAGTCGGGGCTGCCATTGTTCCTGCACGAGCGCGACGCCGGTGCCCGAATGCGTGACATCCTCGGCGACTGGCGAGATGATATTTCACGGGCGGTGATACATTGCTTCACCGCGGATCGCGAGACGCTCCACGGCTACCTGGATCTTGACCTGCACATTGGCCTGACCGGCTGGATCTGCGACGAGCGCAGGGGCCATCATCTACGTGATCTGGTAGGCGACATCGCCGCCAATCGACTGATGGTGGAGACCGACTGTCCCTACCTGTTGCCGCGTAATCTGCCGGCCAAGCTCAAGGGCCGCCGCCACGAGCCGGCGCTGCTGCCCTGGATCGTGCGAGAGATCGCCCACTGGCGCGGCGAAAGCGAAGCTGAGCTTGCCGCCAGCAGCACCGCGACGGCCCGCGCCTTCTTCGATATCAAGGAGTCCTGACATGGGCGACATGCCTGCCTTTATCGCCGTGGAGACCGGCGGCGACGGCGATCTGCCCCTGGCCATCGCCTGGAGCCTCGACGATGGCCGCATCAAGCACACCCTGATCCAGCCCGACGAGGACTGGCTCGATGCCGAGACGGTGTCCCTCGGCGACTACAGCCGCGAGGAGCTGGCCAGCATCGGCGTGAGTCCGCTGGACGTGATTCGTGAACTGGAAACCGATCACTTCAATGCCACCCTGCTGACCGCCGGCGTATTCGACGACGAGGCGGCCATCTCACGGCTGTTCGACACCTACGGTCTCGACCCCTTCGTCGAGCTGGCCCCGGCAGAATCCCTCTATCCCGACCTGGATCCTGGCGAGTGGGCGCGCGCCCGCAACGAGCTGTTTGCCGAACTGGGCCTCGAGCCCATGCGTCCGGAGCAGGAGGTAGAGGTAATGTTGCATCTGCACAAGCGACTCAGCGACAGCGACTGAGACCGCAAACGAAATGCGACCGCTGACGGTGCGACTCGGGCCGTCAGTCCTACCAGCAGTCCTCCCGTCAGCCCTCCCATAGCTCCATCCCCTGTTACCAGGGCTTCAGGCGTTCTCGCGAACTATCGCTTGGTCACGAAGCAGTACCGCCCCTCCCGGCGCGAAGCAAAGCAGCGGCTGGCGTCACCCCCGCGTGGTGGTCGCGGTATACCTTGGTCGACTGGTCTCCTCCCTCCTCTCGGGCCAGGCTTGTTCTTCCCAACAAATCGAACTTAAGTACGCCATCCGAACAATAAGCTTCGAGAGAGTGACCCCATGCCCATTACTACGAACATTGCCACGTCTTTTGCCCAGCCCCGGCGTCTTGCCGGACCCCGACCTGCCCCCCGCGCCATCGCCACCTTTCTGGCTCTGGCCAGCGCAGCCCTTTTCAGCGCAACCCTGTCTACCTCCGCCCAGGCCGACACCAGTATCGTGATGCTGGGCACCGGCACCCCGGTACCCGACGGAGAGCGGGCCGGTTCGGGGGTCGCGGTCATCCATGATGGCGAGGCCTATCTCTTCGATGTTGGCCCCGGCGTCGTCGAGCGCGCCAGCCAGGCCCAGGAGCGAATGGGCATCGAAGCGCTCGCCCCGGTGAACATCGAGCGGCTGTTTCTGACCCACCTCCACAGCGACCATGTACTGGATTACCCGGAACTGCTCGGCACCTACTGGTGGCGCCGCGAACAGCCCATCTCGGTGGTCGGCCCGGTGGGTACCGAGGCCATGAGCCAAGGGGTCTACACCATGCTGGCCGAGGACACCAATACGCGCCTGGCCGACAAGAGCCCTGTCACCAATCCAGCGGCGGCCAGGGCCCTGGTGACCGAAATCGAGAAGGAGGGGCTGGTCCACGAGTCACCCGGCATCAGCATCCACGCCTTCGGAGTAACTCATGGAGACTGGGAGCAGGCCTACGGCTACAAGGTCGTCACCGATGACCTGACCCTGGTGATCTCGGGCGACACGTCGCTTTCCGAGGAAGTGCGTCGCCAGGCAAGCGGCGCAGACGTACTGATCCACGAGGTGATCAGCCGTCAGGGGTGGGAACAACTGTCACCGCAGTGGCAGGCCTACCATCAATACGCCCACACGCTGAGCGATGAACTGGCAGAGTTGGCCCGGGAAGCGCGTCCCGGCACCCTGGTGCTGACCCATGTTCTGCACTACTCGGCCCCGCGGGAGAGCGTGCTTGACGAGGTTCGCGCCGACTATGATGGCAGGGTGCTGCTACCCGATGATCTTGACGTCATCGAGTGACCGACACCATCAGGCGATGGCAGGCTCGAGCTGCTCTCGTCCGAGCTCGATCGCCTCGCTCAACGCCAGCCCTTGCCGATAGAAGCCGCGCAGCGCCGCTTCGAAGGCTGCCGCACGGCGCGGCAGTCCTTCGTCACGGTAACGGCGGGCACGCTCGGCCACCCGTCGGGCGAAGCCTTCACGATCGACCTCCACCTCGCCGAGGTTGTCGACGCTGACGTGAAAGGTCAGCCCGGCCGCCTCGCTGAAGATGCGCTCCAGCGCCTGGGGCGCCACCTCGACCTTCTCGAAGGCCTGCTGCTGCATCTCGCTGCGACCGTCAGGCTCGTACCAGTAGCCGTAGTCTTCCAGTAGTCGCCGACGCGGCCCGGCGATACACCAGTGGCTGACCTCGTGCAGTACGCTGGCAAAAAAGCCCCGCGCAAAGATCACCCGATGCCAGGGCACCTGTTCGTCGGCGGGCAGATACAGGGGCTCATCACCGCCACGCACCAGACGGGTATTGCAGGGGCCCAGAAACAGCCCATCGAACAGTTCGATCACGTCTTCCAGGCGGTGCTCCACAAGGGCTCCTTCAGTTCGGGCGTTTGTCAAAAGCGGCGGCAGGCTGTTCCCGCGCGCCACTACCGAGCGATGTTGGCGAGGGCGCTTGCCAAGGGCGCCTGCCGACAACGATTGCCGAACCCGCCTGGCGAGAACAGTGGCCGATGCCGATTGGCGCGAGCCGGCAAGGATACCAAGGCTTGGCGCACAGCCAAACTCTCGAAGCATTCGATTCTGGCGACATCGCTGGTTTGATTGACCAGACACCGATGACGGCGCTCGGCCTTCGCACTCTGGCACCAGGGCCTGCGGCGCCAAGATGGTGCATCGCTGGTACACTCTCACGGTACCCCGTGTCCCGAGTCGGCGCTTGCCCGGCGATCACCTCTTGGCCGTCTGTCCCGACAGCGGCCCGCTGACTCAAGGCACCAGGGCAAGAAGCCCGTATTCTTTGCATGGAGCCCACCAACGTGCGTCCTTTCCCCACCGGCCTCGGCGCCACCAGCCGCCGCGAGAGCTGGCCCTTGATCCGTCTGGCATTGCCCATCTGTGGTGCCCAACTGGCCCAGGCCGGCATGAGCGTCGTCGATATCATGATGACTGGCCGCCAGAGCGCCACCGACCTCGCCGCGGTCTCCGTCGGTGCAAGTCTGTGGATGCCCTTGATGCTGTTCATGACCGGAACCCTGATGGGGCTGACGCCGATCGTCGCCCAGCTGCTGGGGGGCGGGCGCCAGGCGGGCATTCGCCCCAACGTGCACCAGGCGCTGTGGGTGGGCCTGGTACTGGGGCTGGTCTCGGCGCTGTTGCTGCGCCTGGCGGTGGCGCCGGTATTCGCCTGGATGGAAGTGCCGCCGGAAGTGGCAGAACGCGCGCGTGACTATGTTGGCGCAGTGGCCTTCGGAATGCCCGGCGTCGCTATCTTTCTGGCACTGCGAGCGTTCTCCGACGGGGTCAATCATACCCGGCCGGCGTTGTGGATCAGCCTGATCGGGCTGGCCGTGAATATTCCCAGCAACTATGTGCTGATCTACGGTGGCGACGGTTTTACTCGCCTACTGGGCGACGCCACCCCCGGCTGGTTGGCCGACCTGCCGGCACTGGGCGCCTATGGCTGCGGCATCGCCACCGCCATCGCCATGTGGGTGATGACCCTGGCGATGGTCCGTTACACCCAGAAGAGCCGCGCCTATGGCAGTATCGAACTGTGGCACTCGCCCACCCGTCCGAATCCCCGGATGATCGCCGAACTGCTCTACGTGGGCGTTCCCATCGGTGTGGCGATCTTTGTCGAGGTCACCCTGTTCACCCTGATCGCGCTGTTTATCGCAAGCCTCGGCGAGATCGTGGTGGCCGCTCACCAGGTGGCGCTCAACTACACCTCGGTACTGTTCATGCTGCCGCTGTCACTGGGTATGGCCTTGACGGTGCGGGTCGGCAACACCCTCGGCGGTGGCGACCCTCGGCTGGCGCGACTGGTGGCCTGGAACGGCATCCTGATCGCGCTGTTGGTGGCGCTGTTCAACAGCCTGCTGCTGTGGCTGACGGCGGAGACCATCGTCGGGCTCTACACCCATAACGTCGAGGTCCAGACACTGACCCTGTCGCTGGTGGGGCTGGCGATGCTCTATCAGGTATCGGATTCCCTGCAGGTGGCCCTCGCCGGCGCCCTGCGCGGCTACAAGGATACCCGGGTGATCATGTTCATCACCCTGCTGGCGTACTGGCTGGTCGGCCTCGGCGGCGGCCACCTGCTGGGACGCTACGGGGTTGGCGACTGGATCGAACCGATGGGGGTACACGGCTACTGGATCGGGCTGATCGCGGGGCTGACCGTCGCCGCGCTGCTGCTCGGTGAGCGCTTCCGGCGCAAGGCCCGAAGCGTTGCCAGGCGCGCGGAGGACGGCTGAGCATGAACGGCTTTCGTCCTGGCCGGTGGCGGCTGCTGCTCACCTCCTGCCTGTCGCTGCTGGTGGGCTGTGGCGACTCGGCGCTGGAACGTGATCTGCTGGCCTATCAACAGCGGCTAGCCAAGGCACTCGACCAGCCACCACCGGAGCCCGCGCCGGTGGCAAACATCGGCGACTTCCCCGAACGCCGTCAGTTGACGCTCGAGATCCCGCCGATCAGGGAAGGCATGCTCGACGTCTTTGCCCTGCGCGGCTGCCATATCGCCAACCTGGTCGCCGAGCGCAACAACCAGCTTGGCAAGACCGCCGCCCCCAGCCAGCGCTGGCTCTACGAGCTGCGTCTGTGGCGCCGCCTCAGCGCCTGCTGGAACGCCGAGGCCGCCGACGCCCTGGCCGAGGGTGACCGCCAGCGCCTGGCTCGCCTGACCGACATCAAGACACGCCAGCTACCGCTGGCCAGCTACAACGCCCTGGTCTCCTCCGAGGAGTGGACCGGCAGCTTCTCGCGGGCAAGCTCTCCCCTGCCTCTCGACGAACTCTCGGCGGTCGACGAGCAGCTTGCGGCGCTTGGCTATCTGAACGAAGCGGTCATCCACCAGTTCGACCGCCAGTGGACGCCAGAGTCCGGGCCACTGGAACAGGCGCTTGCCACCCTGCGGGATCGTCCACTGAGTGCCGAGCTGATGCGCGCCCTGATGCTGGCAAGCCAACGCCTCGAGGAAGCCAGTCGACTGCTAGAGCGCGCCCTCGCCTCCCGCCATGGCTCAGACAACGACCGGACCGGCGCTGATGCGGCATGTTCACAGACGACGACGCTGCCCGAGGAAGGCGACACCCTAGCGTCACTTGAGCGCCTCGAGACGCAGGCGCTACGCTGGTTCGCAGGCATGGACCGACTGCTGGACGCCCATGTGGCGGGCAGCCAGGCCTTTCAGGACTACCGCCGGCAATGGCTCGAGCTCGAAGCCGAAACCACGCCACTGGCAAGTTTCGTGCGCGTACGAGACGATCACCTGTGGTTGCGTCAGCAATGGCGTCAACGCTGTGATACCCACGAGGACTTACGCTAGTTGATGAGTCTGTGCTATTGATGAGAACAGGGACGTAGAGCGCAGCGTCCGGCCCCGGGCCGAGATGCGATGCCGTAAGCAAGCAGCCGCTGGAGGGAGATCATGGGCATTCCACTGTCACCCCGCCCCGCTCGGGTCATCGACCTGGAGAGCATGCGCCAACGCCAACTGGCCCGCAGACGCCTGGTTCGCCTGGCCCCGGAGCTCGATGGACTGGAGATGGTGTACCGACTCGACGCGCACCCGGATACCCTGTACGGCATGCCGATACTGGCCTGGGGGATGCGTGAGAACGGCGATATTGTCGGGCTGGTCCCGTGGATGGAGTCGCTGACGCCATGCGAGCAGCTCGACGATCCGGACCACGGTCACTTCGTCGGCTACCGTGATCCGGAAACCGAGGAGCTGTTCGACCAGCCCCCGGAACACAAGGAAATGGAACTGGCCCACGCGGCGGCCTACTTCGAATACGAGGATACCCGCGAAACCACCCTGATCCAGAGCCTGCCGGATCATCAGGGTACCCACGCCCTGTGCATGGACGAGGAAGGCGCGCCCTGGCAGCTCAAGCAGGTCTTCGGCTGGCGCCTGTACAGCGATGGCACCATCGAGTCCCTGCTGGCCGACGAGAACCTGATCGAAACCGTCCCGGTACTGCCCGGCGACGCCTGCCTCTACCCGGGCCACAGCCGACACCGGGTGGTGTACTTCTTCCAGCGCCAGATCGCCAATCGTATTCGCCAGGAAGACCCGGCGACGCTGGAAGCTCTGGCCATGATGGTCATGCCTGACGACGATGAGGAAGCCGCGCCATAACGTAAGAAGGAGCGTCGGAAGGAGCGTCAGGATCAGCGTCATCACCAGGGAGGGGGCTCAAGCGTTGAGTCCCCTCCCTCGGCAATCTTATCCCAGCCGGATAAAGTAGAAGTGCGAGCCATCTTCAAGACTGCGATGCTCCACCAGCTCGTGCCCGAGAAACTGGCAGAACTTGGGCACATCTCGGGTGGTCGCCGGATCTGTCGCCGTGACCTTGAGCACCTGGCCAGGACTCATGTCCCGCACCGCGTTGTGCATCATCATGATCGGTTCAGGGCAGAACAGACCGCTGGTATCCAGTTCCTTGTCGCTTGCGGGCAGCGCATCGGAAGAATCCACCATCAATACCTCGGAGTTGGAGTGAAAGCATGATCAAGATCATCATCGAGCGCCGCATCATGCCGGGCCTGGAAGAAGAATACGAGCAGGCCGCACGAGAGGCCATGCGCCAGTCGCTGGGCGCCGATGGCTTCTTCGGCGGCGAGAGCCTGGTCGAACAAGGACGCTCCGACCGCCGTCTGATGATCACCAAGTGGCGCGATCTGCGCGCCTGGAAGGCATGGTACAACAGCGAGGCCCGAGAAAGAGTGATGCAGCACGTCCAGCCGCTGCTGACCGAGGCAGAGAACGTCCGGATCTTCGAACCGGCCTACTGACCCACGCCCATCTGCTGCCCGTGTCGCCGCCTCAATCGAGGCGAACGTGCACGGTGACCTCTTCCCTGTCGTGATAGAGGTGACGACAGCGTATTTCGGCCCGAACCCCGGCCTCCTGCAAGCGTGACGCGAGGCCGGAAAGACACAGCGATACCTCCTCCCAGCGCTTCTTCATCGGCAGCTTCAAGTTGAACACCGCCTCGCGACACCAGCGCTGCAACAGCCAACGCTCCATCATGGTGATGACGCGCGAGGGCTTGTCGACGATGTCGCAGACCAGCCAGTCCAGGCGCATCGGCGGCTCCCACACGAAGCCATCCTCACGCAGATGCTCGACCATGCCGCTGGCCATCAGGGCCTTGTCCATGGGGCCATTGTCGATGGCGTAGACCTGCATCCCCCGCTGCACCAGCTGCCAGGTCCAGCCCCCCGGGGCAGCACCAAGATCCGCCGCCTGCATGCCCTCCCCGAGCCGCTCGTCCCACTCGTCACGCGGCACGAATTCATGCCAGGCCTCCTCGAGCTTCAAGGTCGATCGGCTTGGCGCAGCGTGGGGGAAGCGCAGACGTCGAATGCCGCCGGGGAATTCACTGCGATTGCCGGGAAAGCTCATCGCCAGCTGGACCCGGTCACCGTCACGCCAGACCAGGTGCAGCCGTCGTCCTCCCGCCTTGCGCCGCAAGGCACCACGCTTCTTGAGCTGGGAGTTGAGCGGGCGTTCCAACGCCTTCAACAGGCTACTCAGCGCCTTGGCCTCGTTGGTATCCGGGGTCTCCTGCCAGATCGACTCGAAGCTCCAGCCACAGGCCTTGAGCTGCTCGAAGATGGGCGAGAGTCGATCGTCCCGGGACAGCGAGAGCTCCGGCAGGGCCAGCAACGACTGACGGGCAAATACCAGCTCGTCGAGACGCAGGCGACGATGCAAGTCATTGGCCGGGTGCTCGCCGTCCATGCTGACCCTGACCAGCCCCTCCTCCATCAGGGGCTCGACGCTGGCGCCCTCGCCTTCGGCCAGGAACTCAGCGTGCAGGCGGTCCGTAAGCTCGGCGGCCAGGTCCGGCTCGAACCCCGGGCGACAGAATAGAAGGATTTGATCAGGCGTCATGGGTAAAGGTTCTCTTTCTCCAGTCGAGTCCGGCGCGTCCCTCGGCGGTCAGTTCGATATCCTTCAACTGAACGTTCAGGGCGTTGGTGGAGATCACCACCTCCCACAGCGAAAACACCAGGGATATCGACAGCGATGCCAGGCTGATGCCGAACAGCAGCATACCCAGCGGCGTCCATGACAGGAACAGCGCAAACATCGACAGGGTACACAGCAGAAAAGCGAAAACCCCAGCGATCTGCATTCGCTTGGTCAGCGAGATGCGCCGTCGCAGTAGTCGGATCTGGGTGACGTGATCCTCTTCCCCCTCCTTTACCTGCTCCGCCAGCTTGCGGATCAGTCCGGCCAGGGTCAGGAAGCGATTGGTATAGGCCAGCAACAGCAATGAAATGGCGGGAAACAGCAGGGCCGGCGTGGTCAAGTTCACGGGGGCACTCCAGAGGATCGACGAAAGTCGATCATGGTAGCAGTCACGGCGCCTGTCGACGAGTCGCGCGGCCCTTCCCCCAGCCTCGAAGGTCAGCTTGACGCACCGGGTGCGACACACCCGGCACGCTGAGACAAGCTCGCGCAGGAAGACGCACAACTTGCCGATCCGGTAGCGACTGCCGGATAGCCACCCCTTATACAAAACTGCCCCCGACGCAAGCGTCGGGGGCAGACAATGGAGCGGAGGCCGCAATCAGGACTCAACCTGCAGAGCCATCAGGCCGCGGCCAACAGAGGCGATGTCCCAATTACAGGATGCCCTGCTCCTTGGCCATCTGACGAGCCGCCCGAGGGGCCGTCCACAATGTCGGCAGCAATACCAGCGACACCGGGATGGCGGTGATCACGATAAACTGCTGCAGGGCACTGATCTGGCCTGCACCCATTCTCAGCAGAATGGCGGCCATCAGCGCCATGGCGATGCCCCAGAAGGCACGAACCAGAGCATTGGGCTCGTCGTGACCGGCACCGACCACGGAAATGGCGTAGCTCATGGAGTCACCGGTCGTCGCCACGAAGATGGTGGTCAACAGCAGGATGGCCATGGCCATCAGGCTTCCGCCGGGCAGCGCCTGGGCCACGGTCAGGGTCGCGACATCAAACTGGAAGTTGTTCAGCGCCTCGGTCAGATCGATGGCACCGCTCAGTTGATAGTAGATGCCGGAACCACCCAGCAGGGTGAACCAGATCATGGTGGCCACAGGCGCCATCACCGCCACTGCCAGAATCATCTGCCGGATGGAGCGTCCACGAGAAATACGAGCGACGAAGATCGCCATCAGCGGGCCGTAACCGATAAACCAGGCAAAGAAGAACACCGTCCACCACTGCATCCACCAGTCCGGTGCGGTCTGGGTGGTCATGGTCGCCATCTCGAAGAACGAGCTCAGATAGGCGCCCGCCCCCTGGGTAAAGGCATCGGTCAGAAACAGCGTCGGTCCCAGGATAAAGATCGTGGCAGCGATCGCCAGAGCCAGAAACACGTTGAAGCGGCTGAGGATCTGGATCCCCTTGTGGATCCCGGTGACCGCCGAGGTCACGTACACCACCCCCAGAGCAGCAAGCACCATCAATTGGGTGCTGTAGCCTTCACTGACACCGAACAGCTCATGAAAACCGAAGCTGACCTGAGTCGCCAGAAAACCGATGGGGCCGACGGTACCCGCCACCACGGCGATTACGCACAGAGCGTCGACCAGGCCACCGAAGGGCCCCTTCATGACCTTTTCGCCCAGCACCGGATACAGCAGGGTCCGCGGCTGCAGCGGCTGTCCCTTGACGTAGTGGGCATGAGCCAGCACCACCGACGCCAGCGTACCCAGCACGGCCCAGGCCAGCAGCCCCCAGTGCATGAACGACTGGGCCAGAGCCCCTGAAATGGCCTCGGCCGTCCCGGCTTCGCTGTCGAAGGCCGGCGGCGTCACCACGAAGTGATAGACCGGCTCACCGGCGGCGAAGAACACACCGCCGCCCGCGAGCAGCGTGCACATGATCATCGACAGCCACTTGAAGGTACTGATCTCTGGCGTCTCGAGATTGCCGATACGCGCCTTGGCGCTGGGTGACACGGCGATGCCCATGGCGATGAAGAAGGTCGCCAGCAACAACAGCTGGAAATAGCTGCCCAGGGTCTTGGCGGTCCAGGCAAAGCCTGCCGAGATGCCGTTGGCAACCATCTCGATGTCGTACACAGACAGGGCGACGAAGCCCATGATGAAGCCGATGCTCAAGATGAGCACGATGGGATCACCCAGTCGAGAACCGGCCGAAGAAGCCCGCGAGTCGGAGGAAGCGGTGGTATGACTCATGTGGTGGGTAGCGACAGCAGACTAGGGTCAGGCTGTCGGACTCTCCTTTTGGGAAAGATGAATGGCGCCCTGATGGGCATGAAGGAAGCACGGAGGATTCCGCGATTTCATGACAGCTCTGTGGCTGAAGGGAAAGGATTCACCGCGCCTCATGCGCGAATCGAACCCGGCGACGCGCCTGGAACCCGTTCCAGGCGTATCGTAAAAAAAGCATGACAATGTCGACGCCGCGTGACCACCCCCTGAACAGCGCGATGGTTCAACGCTTGAGTCTTTTTCCGGTCATGCCAGCATGCCACTGGAGGGGTATACGACCTCAGGGCGTCACACAAACAACAGCGCCCTCGCATGGGGGTGAGTCACCCCGACGCTCTTCAGAAGAACTGCAGCGAAGCTGCAAGGGGTGACGAACGACGCGAGCCCGCCCTCGAGCAGAGCCAGGCCGGACCGCGCCGAGGGGGTTATCGGCGCGGCCCCACATATAAAGAGAGGGGTCTTCCCCATGCGTACGAAAAAGCCCAACTCCTCTCGGAATTGGGCTTCTTCTAAATAAATGCCTGACGATGACCTACTCTCGCATGGGGAGACCCCACACTACCATCGGCGCTGAGCGGTTTCACTTCTGAGTTCGGCAAGGGATCAGGTGGTTCCCACTCGCTATGGTCGTCAGGCGGAAAAAGGCAATGTATATCATGCTGGCGATACGTTTCATCGTATCCGTCAATTAATTCGAGACATCATCGACCAAAACCCTTTGGGTGTTATATGGTCAAGCCTCACGGACCATTAGTACCGGTTAGCTCAACGCCTTGCAGCGCTTCCACACCCGGCCTATCAACCAGCTGGTCTTGCTGGGTCCTTTAGGAGGCTCAAGGCCTCAGGGAGATCTCATCTTGAAGGGGGCTTCCCGCTTAGATGCTTTCAGCGGTTATCCCGTCCGTACATAGCTACCCGGCAATGCCACTGGCGTGACAACCGGAACACCAGAGGTACGTCCACTCCGGTCCTCTCGTACTAGGAGCAGCGCTTCTCAAATCTCCAACGCCCACGGCAGATAGGGACCGAACTGTCTCACGACGTTCTAAACCCAGCTCGCGTACCACTTTAAATGGCGAACAGCCATACCCTTGGGACCGACTTCAGCCCCAGGATGTGATGAGCCGACATCGAGGTGCCAAACACCGCCGTCGATGTGAACTCTTGGGCGGTATCAGCCTGTTATCCCCGGAGTACCTTTTATCCGTTGAGCGATGGCCCTTCCATACAGAACCACCGGATCACTAGAACCTACTTTCGTATCTGCTCGACGTGTCTGTCTCGCAGTTAAGCACCCTTATGCTCTTGCACTCACTGCACGATTTCCAACCGTGCTGAGGGTACCTTCGTGCTCCTCCGTTACTCTTTGGGAGGAGACCGCCCCAGTCAAACTACCCACCACACACGGTCCTCGAACCGGATTACGGTCCTGAGTTAGAACGCCAATGATGCCAGGCTGGTATTTCAAGGTTGGCTCCACCCCATCTGGCGACAGGGTTTCAAAGCCTCCCAGCTATCCTACACAAGCAACATCAGCGTCCAGTGTGAAGCTGTAGTAAAGGTTCACGGGGTCTTTCCGTCTAGCCGCGGGTACACAGCATCTTCACTGCGATTTCAATTTCACTGAGTCTCGGGTGGAGACAGCGTGGCCATCATTACGCCATTCGTGCAGGTCGGAACTTACCCGACAAGGAATTTCGCTACCTTAGGACCGTTATAGTTACGGCCGCCGTTTACCGGGGCTTCGATCAGGAGCTTCGCGTGAGCTAACACCATCACTTAACCTTCCGGCACCGGGCAGGCGTCACACCCTATACGTCCGCTTGCGCGTTTGCAGAGTGCTGTGTTTTTAATAAACAGTTGCAGCCACCTGGTATCTTCGACCGCGTCAGGCTCCGGTCGCGAGGACCTTCACCCTAATGCGGCGTGCCTTCTCCCGAAGTTACGGCACCATTTTGCCTAGTTCCTTCACCCGAGTTCTCTCAAGCGCCTTGGTATTCTCTACCTGACCACCTGTGTCGGTTTGGGGTACGGTCTCACAGTATCTGAAGCTTAGAGGCTTTTCCTGGAAGCGTGGCATCGATGACTTCCTGACCGTAGTCAGTTCGTCTCGCCTCTCGGCCTTGAGGATCCGGATTTACCTGAATCCTCAGCCTACCGGCTTTCACCAGGACAACCAACGCCTGGCTCACCTAGCCTTCTTCGTCCCCCCATCGCAATACTGTGAGGTACGGGAATATTGACCCGTTTCCCATCGACTACGCCTTTCGGCCTCGCCTTAGGGGCCGACTCACTCTGCTCCGATTAGCGTCGAACAGAAACCCTTGGTCTTCCGGCGGGGGAGTTTTTCACTCCCCTTGTCGTTACTCATGTCAGCATTCGCACTCGTGATACCTCCAGCATGCTTCTCAACACACCTTCATCGGCTTACACGACGCTCCTCTACCGCGTGTTCGCATCCTTAAAATGACTCAGGCCGTTCACCTTGCCCTGCCCGACTCAACGTTCGGGAAGCGCTTTGCCATCGCTTCGCGATGGCAGCGAACTGACACTATCGAATCACCTTAAGTGATGCGAACACACCCGTAGCTTCGGTACCTGGTTTGAGCCCCGTTACATCTTCCGCGCAGGCCGACTCGACTAGTGAGCTATTACGCTTTCTTTAAAGGATGGCTGCTTCTAAGCCAACCTCCTAGCTGTCTAAGCCTTCCCACATCGTTTCCCACTTAACCAGGATTTCGGGACCTTAGCTGACGGTCTGGGTTGTTTCCCTTTTCACAACGGACGTTAGCACCCGCTGTGTGTCTCCCACGCTTGCACTCACCGGTATTCGGAGTTTGCCTCGGGTTGGTAAGTCGGGATGACCCCCTAGCCGAAACAGTGCTCTACCCCCGGCGGTGATACGTGAGGCGCTACCTAAATAGCTTTCGAGGAGAACCAGCTATCTCCGGGCTTGATTAGCCTTTCACTCCGATCCACAAGTCATCCAAATCTTTTTCAACAGATCCTGGTTCGGTCCTCCAGTTGATGTTACTCAACCTTCAACCTGCTCATGGATAGATCGCCCGGTTTCGGGTCTATTTCCAGCGACTGGTCGCCCAGTTAAGACTCGATTTCTCTACGCCTCCCCTATACGGTTAAGCTCGCCACTGAAAATAAGTCGCTGACCCATTATACAAAAGGTACGCGGTCACCAAACAAGTTGGCTCCCACTGCTTGTACGCATACGGTTTCAGGATCTATTTCACTCCCCTCTCCGGGGTTCTTTTCGCCTTTCCCTCACGGTACTGGTTCACTATCGGTCAGTCAGGAGTATTTAGCCTTGGAGGATGGTCCCCCCGTCTTCAGTCAAGGTTTCACGTGCCTCGACCTACTCGATTTCACAACACTCAGGTTTCGGTTACGGGGCTATCACCCACTATGGCCAGACTTCCCAGTCTGTTCACCTACCAGTTGTGTTGCTTAAGGGCTGGTCCCCGTTCGCTCGCCGCTACTAGGGGAATCTCGGTTGATTTCTTTTCCTCGGGGTACTTAGATGTTTCAGTTCCCCCGGTTCGCCTCTCATGTCTATATATTCAACATGAGATACCCAAGTTACCTTGGGTGGGTTTCCCCATTCAGAGATGTCCGGGTCGCAGGTCGTTTGCCACCTCGCCGAACCTTATCGCAGGCTTCCACGTCTTTCATCGCCTCTGACTGCCTAGGCATCCACCGTATGCGCTTCATCGCTTGACCATATAACCCCAAAGGGTCTGTCAATCGATGATGTCACGACAATTGCCGGATACGCTTGAAACGTATCTTACTTTGTCAGCATGATATACATTGTTAAAGAGCATTAGAGCACAAAACTCTAAGCTGGCGGCTTGTGGCTTGCTAATGAAGCACAAACGTCCAACTTAAAGTTCCGTTAACCGCTCTATCGATCAGGTAATTCATTGTGAGCACTTACCGACAGTCAGATGACGTGTCGTTTAAGGAGGTGATCCAGCCGCAGGTTCCCCTACGGCTACCTTGTTACGACTTCACCCCAGTCATGAACCACACCGTGGTGATCGCCCTCCGAAGTTAGGCTAACCACTTCTGGTGCAGTCCACTCCCATGGTGTGACGGGCGGTGTGTACAAGGCCCGGGAACGTATTCACCGTGACATTCTGATTCACGATTACTAGCGATTCCGACTTCACGGAGTCGAGTTGCAGACTCCGATCCGGACTGAGACCGGCTTTATGGGATTAGCTCCACCTCGCGGATTCGCAACCCATTGTACCGGCCATTGTAGCACGTGTGTAGCCCTACCCGTAAGGGCCATGATGACTTGACGTCGTCCCCACCTTCCTCCGGTTTGTCACCGGCAGTCTCCCTAGAGTTCCCGACCGAATCGCTGGCAAATAGGGACAAGGGTTGCGCTCGTTACGGGACTTAACCCAACATTTCACAACACGAGCTGACGACAGCCATGCAGCACCTGTCTGAGAGTTCCCGAAGGCACCAATCCATCTCTGGAAAGTTCTCTCGATGTCAAGGGTAGGTAAGGTTCTTCGCGTTGCATCGAATTAAACCACATGCTCCACCGCTTGTGCGGGCCCCCGTCAATTCATTTGAGTTTTAACCTTGCGGCCGTACTCCCCAGGCGGTCGACTTATCGCGTTAACTGCGCCACAAAGCTCTCAAGGAGCCCAACGGCTAGTCGACATCGTTTACGGCGTGGACTACCAGGGTATCTAATCCTGTTTGCTACCCACGCTTTCGCACCTCAGCGTCAGTGTCAGTCCAGAAGGCCGCCTTCGCCACTGGTATTCCTCCCGATCTCTACGCATTTCACCGCTACACCGGGAATTCTACCTTCCTCTCCTGCACTCTAGCCTGACAGTTCCGGATGCCGTTCCCAGGTTGAGCCCGGGGCTTTCACAACCGGCTTATCAAGCCGCCTACGCGCGCTTTACGCCCAGTAATTCCGATTAACGCTCGCACCCTCCGTATTACCGCGGCTGCTGGCACGGAGTTAGCCGGTGCTTCTTCTGTGAGTGATGTCCTCCCTCGAGGGTATTAACCTCAAGGCTTTCTTCCTCACTGAAAGTGCTTTACAACCCGAAGGCCTTCTTCACACACGCGGCATGGCTGGATCAGGCTTTCGCCCATTGTCCAATATTCCCCACTGCTGCCTCCCGTAGGAGTTCGGGCCGTGTCTCAGTCCCGATGTGGCTGATCATCCTCTCAGACCAGCTACGGATCGCAGCCTTGGTGAGCCGTTACCTCACCAACTAGCTAATCCGACATAGGCTCATCCGATAGCGCAAGGTCCGAAGATCCCCTGCTTTCCCCCGTAGGGCGTATGCGGTATTAGCCTGGGTTTCCCCAGGTTATCCCCCACTACCGGGCAGATTCCTATGCATTACTCACCCGTCCGCCGCTCGACGCCTCCTAGCAAGCTAGGATCGTTTCCGCTCGACTTGCATGTGTTAGGCCTGCCGCCAGCGTTCAATCTGAGCCATGATCAAACTCTTCAGTTTAAAGTCTGATAGTCCGTTAAGCGGACCAAACTTGGCTCAAGGTTCAAACGTCTCGTTTGACGAGTCGCTTGCCTTGATATTTCAGTGACAGTGTCACTGACTCATCGGCAAGCGCCCACATGAATTACCTGATCAATTTTTAAAGAGCTTTTCGCTTTGCAGCGCCTGTTGGCGCAGCGCCCTGCGAGGAAGGCGTATTCTACAGAATCGAAGCGTTTCGTCAAGGCTTTCTTTTTTTCGCCGTGCAAGCGATGCCTGCAGGACCCAAGAAAGCGAAGCGAGCCTGACGCGCATCCTGCGATGCCGTCCTGGCGACTCCGATCGAGTGGCGAGCATTTTACCGATTTCTCGTTGCCCGTCAAGTGGAGAATTTTTCGAAGACTTCAAAAAGCCTTTTCAAAACAATCACTTTTACCACTCTTCACCGCCTGTGACGTTTGCTCGTCGTCGGCAGCGGATGCGTACTTTACGGATCGGGGCCGGCCTTGGCAAGCACTTCGTGTAAAAAAATTTCGACCAAAGGCTAAGCCTGCCCGGCGACGGATTTTGCAGGCCCATGGGTACGCCCGGGGACAGCGCTGCCCACGCTGCCCAAGCCACCGCCCTCCCCTCGTTGGTCTCTACAGCACCAGCAGATCGACAAAGCGATGAACCGGCGTCGCCGCCAGGCGCTCGGCGTCCTGATACAGCGTCATGATCTCGTCGCAACGTCCGGGGGCGAATCGGGTGGCCAGGTGGCGTCGACACTTGGCCTCGAGCACCGCCATGCCCTCTTCGCGACGACGGCGATGACCAATGGGATAGGCCACCTCCACCTTGTCGGTCGCACTACCATCGGTGAACACCACCCTGACCGCGTTGGCGATCGATCGCTTGTCCGGGTCCAGATAGTCCCGTGTATAGCCCTCGTCCTCGACGACCACCATCCTTGCCCGCAGCTCATCGATCTCCGGATGAGCCTGATGAAAGTCATCCTCGTAGTGCTCGGCCTGAAGCTCACCCAGCATCAGCGGTACCGCCACCATGTACTGCAGGCAGTGGTCTCGATCTGCCGGGTTGGCCAGCGCCCCTTCCTTGGAGATGATGCGTATTGCCGACTCATGGGTAGTCAGCTCGATGCGCTCGATCTCATCCAGCCGCCCCTTGACCTCGGGGTGCAGGGTGACCGCCGCCTCGCAGGCCGTCTGGGCATGAAACTCTGCGGGGAAGGAAAGCTTGAACAGGATGTTCTCCATCACGTAGCTGCCAAACGACTGAGGCAGACGTAGACGCCGGGTGTCCTCGGGTTTCAGCGAGAGATCACGATTGGAGTGACTGAAGGAGACATCACAGAAGCCCCAATGGGAAGCGCTCAGGACGCCGGGTATGCCCATTTCCCCGCGCATCGCGATGTCCACCAGACGCGCCGCCCGCGAGGTGGCGTCACCGGCGGCCCAGCTCTTGCGCGAACCGGCATTGGGAGCATGGCGGTAGGTGCGCAGGCTCTGACCGTCGACGAAGGCATGGGATAGCGCCGACAGCGTCTGCTCACGACTGGCGCCGCGCAGCCTGGCGATAGCGGCAGTGGACGCCACCTTGACCAGTAGCACGTGGTCCAGTCCGACACGATTGAACGAGTTCTCCAGTGCCAGCACGCCCTGTATCTCGTGTGCCCGTATCATCGCATCGAGCACCTCGTGCATGACCAACGGGGCTTCGCCTCTGGCCACGCGGCACTGTGAGAGATGGTCGGCCACCGCCAGGATACCGCCCAGATTGTCCGACGGGTGCCCCCACTCCGCCGCGAGCCAGGTATCGTTGTAGTCCAGCCAGCGCACCATGGCTCCGATATCGAAGGCCGCCTTGATCGGGTCCAGTCGATAGGACGTGCCAGGCACCCGCGAGCCACATGGCACCTGGGTGCCTTCCACCAGCGGCCCCAGATGCTTGGTGCATTCTGGGAAGCGCAATGCCAGCAGGCCACAGCCCAAGGTATCCATCAGGCAGTGGCGTGCGGTATCGAAGGCCTCGTCACTATCGATGACGGCGTCCAGCGCATAGTCGGCGATGGCCTTGAGTTCGTCGTCGTAGTCGGGACGAACATTGGATTCGACGGTGCTCATGTCTGCCTCCTTCCAGTGAGCGCTATCGCCCGCTGCCGGCGTGCCTGAACCTGAGCCAGAGCCGGGAGTCCGAGGACCAGCGTGGGCGGATGGCGAGAGGTTCGAGAATGGGGGGAGAACGACAGCGCCGCCTGGCGGCGGCGCTAATGCAAAAGGTCCGTTGTCAGTATCGTCGTGGTGCGCCACTGGCGCCAGTATCGACACAGGCGGGCTTCATCGGTCGAGAGCATTATGAATCGAGGACGTCCGCCGGCACCCTGATCTTGCCCTCCATCAGAATGCGGGCACTGCGGCTCATGGTCGCCTCCGTGGCGGTCCATTCCCCGTCCAGCTGTTCAGCTCGCGCCCCGACCCGCAGGGTACCGGAGGGATGACCGAAGACCACCGAACTGCGCCCCTCGTCGCCGCCGGCGGCCTGGCTGACCAGGGTCCCCGGCACCGCGGCGGCCACTCCGATGGCCACGGCCGCGGTGCCCATCATGGCGTGATGCAGCTTGCCCATGGACATGGCCCGCACCAGCAGATCGATATCGCCTTCGTCGATCTGCTTGCCGCTGGAGGCCCGGTAGCCACGAGGCGAGGCGACGAAGGCCAGCTTAGGCGTGTGCTGACGGTTCGCGGCCTCCTCGAGTCTCGAGATCAGGCCCATCTTCAGCGCGCCGTGGGCCCTTAACGTCTCGAGCCGATCGAGGGTGGCGGGGTCTGAATTGATATCGTCCTGAAGCTCGGTGCCGTCATAGCCAAGGTCGGCCGCGCTGACGAAGATGGTCGGAATACCGGCATTGATCAGGGTTGCCTGGATGCGACCTCCGGCCACCACCTCCTCGGGAACCTCGAGTTCGTCCACCACCTGGCCTGTCGGGAACATCCGCCCTTCGCCGTCGGCGGGATCCTTGAAGGCCAGGCCGATCTCGGCGGCGGGGAAGGCCACGCCGTCGAGCTCGAAGTCACCGCTTTCCTGCACCTGACCGTCCTGTATCGGCACTCGGGCGACGATGGTCTTTTCAATGTTGGCCTGCCAGATGCGTACCTCCACCTCGCCGTCGGCAGGAATTCGCTCAGGCGGGATCAGTCCGCTCTCGATGGCGAAGGGACCGACCGCCGAGGACAGGTTGCCGCAGTTACCGCTCCAGTCGACAAAGGCCTTGTCGATGGCCACCTGGCCGAACAGGTAGTCGACATCGTGATCCGGCGACTCGCTGGCGCTGACGATGACCACCTTGCTGGTGCTGGAGGTGGCGCCACCCATGCCGTCGGTGTGCTTGGCGTAGGGATCGGGGCTACCGACCAGACGCATCAGCAGGGCGTCGCGCACGGGGCCGGGCTCACGCGCGGCCTCGGGCAGGTCGTCCTTGCGCAGGAAGGTGCCCTTGCTGGTGCCGCCACGCATGTAGATGGCGGGAATGCGGAGCTGCGGAGCAAAAGCGGCCATCACGCCACCTCCGATTCGAGGAAGTCCTGGGCGAAACGCTGCAGCACGCCACCGGCTTCGTAGATCGACAGCTCCTCGAAGGTGTCGAGACGACAGGTCACCGGCACCTCGACGCTTTCTCCGTCACGCCGCTTGATCACCAGGGTCAGGCTGGCCCCCGGCTGGATGTCGCCGCGGACATCGAAGGTCTCGCTGCCGTCGATGCCGAGGGTCTTGCGCGTGGTCCCCTCCTCGAACTGCAGCGGCAGTACCCCCATGCCGATCAGGTTGGTGCGGTGGATGCGCTCAAAGCCCTCGGCCACGATGACCTCGACACCGGCCAGACGCACACCCTTGGCAGCCCAGTCACGGGAGGAACCCTGACCATAGTCGGCCCCGGCGATCACGATCAGCGGCTGCTTGCGCGCCATGTAGGTCTCGATGGCCTCCCACATGCGCATGACCTCGCCCTCGGGCTCGAGGCGAGCCAGTGAGCCCTGCTTGACCTCACCGTCGACCACCGCCATTTCGTTGATCAGCTTGGGGTTGGCGAAGGTCGCCCGCTGGGCGGTCAGGTGATCACCTCGATGGGTGGCGTAGGAATTGAAGTCCTCCTCCGGCAGGCCCATCTTGGCCAGGTACTCCCCCGCCGCGCTGGTCGGCAGGATGGCATTGGACGGCGACAGGTGGTCGGTGGTGATGTTGTCCCCCAGCACCGCCAGGGCGCGCAGCCCGGTCAGCGAGCGCTCGGCGGCCAGCGCACCCTCCCAGTACGGCGGACGCCGGATATAGGTGCTCATCTCGCGCCAGTCGTACAGCGGGCTGATGTCCTTCGACCTGTCGAAGGTGGTGTCGAACATCGGGATGTAGACGTCGCGGAAGTGCTCCGGCTTGACGCTCTCGGCGATGATCGCATCGATCTCGTCATCCGCCGGCCACAGATCCTTCAGGGTGATCGGGTTGCCCTCGGCGTCTTCGCCCAGGGCGTCCTTCTCGATATCGAAGCGCACGCTGCCGGCGATGGCGTAGGCCACCACCAGCGGCGGAGAGGCCAGAAACGCCTGCTTGGCGTAGGGGTGGATACGCCCATCGAAGTTGCGGTTACCCGACAGCACGGCGGTGGCGTAGAGATCACGCTCGACCACCTCCTTCTGGATCACCGGATCGAGCGCACCACTCATGCCGTTGCAGGTGGTGCAGGCGAAACCGACGATGCCGAAGCCGAGCTGCTCGAGCTCACCGAGCAGGTTCGACTCCTCCAGATACAGCTGCACCGCCTTGGACCCCGGCGCCAGCGAGGTCTTGACCCAGGGCTTGCGGGTCAGGCCCAGCTCGTTGGCGCGCTTGGCCAGAAGCCCCGCGGCGATGACGTTGCGCGGATTGGAGGTATTGGTACAGCTGGTGATGGCGGCGATGATCACCGCGCCATCGGGCATCTCGCCGTCCTTCTGCTCGTAAGGAGCGGCGATACCGCGACTGGCAAGCTCCCGCGTAGAGACCCGGTTGTGTGGACTAGAAGGCCCCGCCAGGGTGCGCTCCACCTTGGACAGGTCGAAGTGCAACACCCTTTCGTAGTCGGCGTTGACGAGGCTGTCGGCCCACAGGCCGGCGGCCTTGGCGTAGGTCTCCACCAGTTCGATCTGCTCCGGCTCGCGCCCGGTCAGCTTGAGGTAGTCGAGGGTCTGATCGTCGATGTAGAACATCGCGGCGGTGGCGCCATACTCCGGCGTCATGTTGGAGATGGTGGCACGATCACCCAGTGTCAGGTGCCCCGCGCCTTCACCGAAGAACTCGAGATAGCTCGACACCACCCGTTCGCTGCGCAGGTATTCGGTCAGCGCCAGCACGATATCGGTGGCGGTGATGCCAGGCTGGGGCTTGCCGCTGAGCTCCACCCCGACGATGTCAGGCAGTCGCATGTAGGAGGCACGCCCCAGCATCACGCTTTCGGCCTCGAGCCCGCCCACCCCGACGGCGATCACGCCGAGGGCGTCCACGTGGGGCGTGTGGCTGTCGGTACCCACCAGGGTGTCGGGGAAGGCCACGCCGTCACGGGCCTGGATCACCGGCGACATCTTCTCCAGGTTGATCTGGTGCATGATGCCGTTGCCGGGGGGGATCACGTCGACGTTCTCGAAGGCTTCGCGGGTCCAGTTGATGAAGTGAAAGCGGTCCTCGTTGCGCCGATCCTCGATGGCGCGGTTCTTGTCGAAGGCGCCCTCCTCGAATCCCGGGTGCTCCACCGCCAGCGAATGGTCGACGATCAGCTGGGTCGGCACCACCGGATTGACCTTGGCCGGATCACCACCCTTCTCGGCGATGGCGTCACGCAGGCCGGCCAGGTCGACCAGCGCCGTCTGCCCGAGGATGTCGTGGCACACCACCCGCGCAGGGAACCAGGGAAAGTCGAGTTCGCGCTTGCGCTCGATGATCTGGGACAGCGCCGCCGTGAGATCCTCCGGCGGACAGCGGCGCACCAGGTTCTCGGCCAGCACCCGGGAGGTGTAGGGCAGTCGGTCGTAGGCGCCGGGAGAGATGGCGTCCACCGCCTCCCGGGTATCGAAGTAGTCAAGGTCGGTCCCCGGCAGGGGCTTGCGATAGTCGGTGTTCATGGGCGTCACGGTCTCGGGCGCCCGAGGGCACGGCCCTCGCGGCGCGAATATGGTAGGAAGGCGGCGGAGCCACTTGTGCCTGCGCATGACCATGACCACAACCATGACCATGCGCGCGCCCCGCCGCTCGAGCCTCGGGATACCGTTGGGGTACCTTCGGGAGAGCCCCGGGCTCAGTCACGCTCTTCGATGGGTACCCATTCGCTGTGGGCCGGGCCGGTGTAGTCGGCGCTGGGGCGGATGATGCGATTGTTCTCGCGCTGCTCGAACACGTGGGCGCACCAGCCGGTCACCCGAGAACACACGAAGATCGGGGTGAACAGCTTGGTCGGGATATCCATGAAGTGATAGGCGCTGGCGTGGAAGAAGTCGGCGTTGCAGAACAGCTTCTTCTCGCGCCACATCACCGCTTCGACCCGCTCGGACACCGGGTACAGGCGGGTGTCGCCCACGTCGTCGGCGAGCTTCTTCGACCAGTGCTTGATGATGGCGTTGCGCGGGTCGGACTCGCGATAGATGGCGTGTCCGAAGCCCATGATCTTTTCCTTGCGCTCGAGCTTGCCGAGGATTTCGCGCTCGGCTTCTTCGGCGCTCTGCCAGTTCTCGATCATCGCCATCGCCGCCTCGTTGGCGCCGCCATGCAGCGGGCCACGCAGGGAGCCGATGGCCCCGGTGACGCAGGAATGCATATCGGACAGGGTCGATGCACAGACACGAGCGGTAAAGGTCGAGGCGTTGAACTCGTGCTCGGCGTAGAGGATCAGCGAGACGTTCATCACCCTGGCATGCAGCTCGGAGGCCGGCTCGTCACGCAGCAGGTGCAGGAAGTGCCCGCCCACCGACTCGTCGTCGGTCTCGGTGTCGATGCGCACGCCACCATGGCTGAAGCGGTACCAATAGCAGATGATCGAGGGCAGCGCCGCCAACAGGCGATCGGAGACGTCCTGCTGCTGGCTGAAGTCGGCCTCGGTTTCCAGGTTGCCGAGCATCGAAGCACCGGTACGCATCACGTCCATCGGGTGGGCGTCCGCCGGGATCTGCTCGAGTACCGTCTTGAGCGCCTCGGGCAGACCGCGCAGGCCCTTCAACTTGGTGATGTAGGCATCCAGCTCGCTCTGGTTGGGCAACTTGCCCTTGAGCAGCAGGTAGGCCACCTCCTCGAAGCGGGCCTTGTCCGCCAGTTCCTTGATGTCGTAGCCGCGATAGGTCAGGCCCGAGCCACTCTGGCCCACGGTGCACAGTGCGGTCGCACCGGCGCTCTGTCCCCGCAGACCGGCTCCTCCAATCGGTTTATCAGCCATGGCGTATCTCCATTTTCGTCATTGGTCGTTGTTATAAAAAAGGCATGAAAGGCGTGCTGGACGCCCGAGGGTCTCTCAGTCCTTGCCCTCGTCGAACAGCGCGTCGAGCTTGCGCTCGAAGTCGTGGTAGCCCAGCACGTCGTAGAGTTCGTCGCGGGTCTGCATGGTGTCGACCACGTCGCGCTGGTGTCCGTTGTCGTGAATGCTCTGGTAGACCTTGAGCGCGGCAGCGTTCATGGCGCGGAACGCCGACAGCGGGTAGAGCACCATGCTGCACCCCACCTCGGCCAGTTCCTGCTGACTGAACAGCGGGGTGGCGCCGAATTCGGTGATGTTGGCCAGGATCGGGGCATCCACCCGCTCGCAGAAGGCGCGATAGTCGTCGAGGGTGTGCACCGCCTCGGCGAAGATCGCATCGGCACCGGCCTCGATGCAGGCGTTGGCGCGGTCGATGGCCGCGTCGAGTCCTTCCTTCTGGAAGGCATCGGTACGGGCGATCAGGTAGAACTCCGGATCGATGCGCGCGTCGGCAGCAGCCTTGACCCGATCCACCATCTCCTGCTGGGACACGATCGCCTTGTTGGGGCGATGGCCACAGCGCTTCTGCGCCACCTGGTCTTCCAGGTGCACGGCAGCGACCCCAGCCCGCTGCATCTCCTTGACTGTACGCCCGATATTGAAGGCGCCCCCCCAGCCGGTATCGATATCCACCAACAGCGGAAGGTCACTGGCCCCGCAGATGCGATGGGCGTCTTCCACCACATCGTTCATGGTGGTCATGCCCAGGTCCGGCAACCCGAAGGAAGCATTGGCAACGCCACCGCCGGACAGATAGATCGCCTGATGCCCGACCCGCTCGGCCAGCATCGCGGTGTAGGCGTTGATGGTGCCGACGATGGGCAGCGGGCTATTGGCGTTGAGCGCCGCACGAAAGCGGGCACCAGGGGTCGAAGTGGACGAGGATGTCATGGGGGGCTCCAGTCAGGGGAAAGTAAGATCAGGTCACCAGGCCGTTGCCGGCGACCACCTGGGGTTCGTCGCGCCCCTCCAGCGAGGCGGCGTAGCGCGCCATCACGTTCTCGCGGGAGGCGCTGACGTGGCGACGCATCAGCAGCTCAGCCAGCTCGGCGTCACCCGCCTCGATGGCGTCGACGATACGGTGGTGCTCGACGAAGGCCTTCTGCGGACGTGCACCGCTGGCGCTGAACTGGGTGCGATACATCCGGACCAGGTAATAGAGGTCGTCGCACAAGAGGGCCATCAGCATGCGATTGTGGCTGCCCACCACGATACGATAGTGGAAATCCAGGTCGCCCTCGCGCTGATAGTAGGCCTCACCGCTGGCCAGATCAGCCTGCTTCTCGTGCACCGCCAGCACTTCTCGGAGGCCGGCGATCTCGCTGGCGGTCATATGCTCGGCGGCGATCCTGGCGGCCATGCTTTCCAGCGCCTCGCGCACGTCGAACAGCTCCATCAGCTCCTTCATCGACAGCTTGACCACCCTGGCACCCACATGGGGTACCCGTTCGATCAGCCGGTGAGCCTCGAGTCGTCGCATGGCCTCGCGCAGCGGCCCACGAGAAATACCGTAGGCCTTGGACAGTCCCGGCTCGGTGATCTTGCTGCCCGGCGCCAGTTCTCCCCGGACGATGGCGTCCTGCAATTGATGAAAGACCCGCTCGGCGAGGGTTCTGACTTCGGGGGTGGCGGGGGTCTCGTATTCGGCGCTGGTCATGGGATCATTGTCGACAATGTTGGGATAACGGAAATGTAAGATACGCCAAGGCGCGGGTCAATGGCCTGATCAGGCTCATAACCTTAACCATTGGTTGTAGACAATGCCATCCATCTTCCTTGTCCTGTCGACAATGCAGCGTTGACTCGCGCCATCCTTCCACAACGACAAGCCCTGTCGTTGCCCGTAGAATATGCCGCCTGCAACGCCCGAGGCCCCGAATGAACGCCGAGCTCCAGACCACCTCCCTGCCCTACCACGCGACCCCCCTGCGCTATTTCGAGGCTCTGCGCTCGAGGCCCGGGGCGGTGCTGTTGGACAGCGGCCGGCCCCAGGCCCCCGGCGGACGATTCGATATCCTCTCGAGCGACCCCATCGAATGGCTGGAAGTCGATCAGCATGGTCTGCCCAGAGACTCGAGCGGCAGGGCCCTCGAGGGTTCCGCCTTCGACGCCCAGCAGCGCCTGCTCGAACGCCTGCCCCGTCCACGCCAGGAGCTTGATCTTCCCTTCGTCGGCGGACTGATCGGCTACTGGAGCTACGACCTGGGCCGGCAACTGGCGGGAATCGAAGGGCCTTCACAGACCGCCACCGCCCTGCCTCAGGCCCGGCTCGGCCTGTATGACTGGGCGCTGATTCAGGACCACCAGGAGCGCCGCTGCCTTCTCGTCGCCTCCCCCGAACGGCGCGAGCAGGTACAGGCCTGGCTGGCGACAGCGACACCTGCCGGCGACTTTTCGCTGAGCTCCGCCTTCACCTCCAACCTGAGCGAAGCGGGCTACCGCGATCGCTTTGCCAGGGTGCAGGACTATATCCGTGCCGGAGACTGCTACCAGATCAATCTGGCTCAACGGTATTCGGCGGATTACCGGGGAGACCTGTGGCAGGCCTATCTCCGCCTGCGTGACGCGACGCCGACCCCCTTCGCCGGCTTCATGGCCTGGCAGTACGCAGGGCGCGAACAGGCGCTGCTGTCGCTGTCGCCCGAACGCTTCGTTGAAAGCCGCCAGGGCGAGGTGGAGACGCGTCCGATCAAGGGCACGCGGCCGCGGGGAACCAATGAGCAGGAGGATGCAGCCCTGGCACAGGAGCTGTCCTCGAGCATCAAGGATCGCGCCGAGAACGTGATGATCGTGGACCTTCTGCGCAATGATCTGGGTCGCGTGTGTCAGCCCGGCACGGTGAAGGTCCCCCAGCTGTGCGGACTGGAAAGCTACGCCAATGTTCACCATCTGGTGAGCGTGGTGAAGGGACGCCTACCCGACGAGACGCCGCCGCTCAAGCTGCTGGAAGCGGCCTTCCCCGGTGGCTCGATCACCGGCGCCCCCAAGATTCGCGCCATGCAGATCATCGACGAGCTGGAGCCGGATCGACGCAGCGCCTACTGCGGTAGCCTCGGCTACGTCGATGTGCGTGGCCATATGGATACGTCCATCGCCATCCGTACCCTGGTCGCCGATGCCGGCCGACTGCACATCTGGGGCGGTGGTGGCCTGGTGGCGGATTCTCGGGAACAGGCCGAGTACACAGAAACCCAGGACAAGATTCGCCATCTAATGGCCGCCCTGGGCACTGCGACTAACTCGCGCTAGACAGGAACAGGCCGACCTACCATAAAGAGACCCAGGACAAGATTCGCCATCTGATGGCCGCCCTGGGCACTGCGACTGACTCGCGCTAGACAGGAACAGGCGGACCTACCATAAAGAGACCCAGGACAAGATTCGCCATCTGATGGCCGCCCTGGGCACACCTGTCAAATAGTAATAAGAAACCTTACCGCTAATCGATAAACGCTATATAAGAACCGAACCAATCGATATTGGGGCGATGGCGGCGGGTTTTGGTAGGGTATCGGCAAAACCCCCAGTGGAGGTCGCCGTGACGTCCTTTGACCCCAATGCGTTCGTCCTGGCCAATGACCAGGCGACACCCAAGAATATCCTGAAAGCCGCCTACGAGGCCTTCGGCGAACTGACCGTGTCATTCTCCGGCGCCGAGGACGTGGTGCTCGTCGACCTGGCGCTCAAGGTCGCGCCCAAGGACAAGGTCAAGGTGTTTAGCCTGGACACCGGGCGTCTGCACGCCGAGACCTACGAGTTCTTCGAACGAGTCCGCAATCACTATGATATCGAGCTCGATATTCGCTTCCCCGATCAGCAGGCAGTGCAGGCGCTGACCAGCGAGAAGGGATTGTTCAGCTTCTATCAGGACGGTCACCACGAGTGCTGCGGCATCCGCAAGGTCGCGCCGCTGCGCCAGCGCTTGGCAGGCCTGCCGGTGTGGGTCACCGGCCAGCGTCGGGACCAGAGCCCGGGCACCCGTTCGAAGCTGCAGATCGCCGAGCGCGACACCGCCTTCGGCAGTGACGATCAACCCCTCTACAAGATCAACCCGCTGACCCACTGGACCAGCGAAGACGTGTGGAACTACATTCGCTCCTTCGATGTGCCCTACAACGCCCTGCACGAAAAGGGCTACGTCAGTATCGGCTGCGCCCCCTGCACCCGCCCCATTCTGCCGGGCCAGCATGAACGTGAGGGTCGCTGGTGGTGGGAAGACCAGGGTGGCAAGGAATGCGGGCTGCATGCCCTCAACCTGCCCCAGGCGGCCACCAGTTGACGTTCTGAGGTATCTGGCTGCACAGCCTCACAAGATCGCAAAGGCCCCGGACTCGCTTGAGTCCGGGGCCTTTCGGTTCATGACGACGCCGTTCATGACGACGTCAGTGAACCTCGCCTGGCGCCACCTCGCCGCGGTCAGCGCACCGGCAGACTGATCTTGTCGAACAGCGCGTGTTCATGGCGCGGTCCCGCTGCCAGGGCAGCGTCGACCAGATCACGGTCCAGATGGTCGGCAAACTGCTGTAGGAAGTCATACATGTAGCCGCGCATGAAGGTGCCGCGGCGGATACCGATCTTGGTCGTGGAGCTCTCGAACAGATGGCTGGCGTCCAGCGCTACCAGATCCTCATCGAGCACTTCGTCCACCGCCATGTGCGCCACGATGCCGACCCCCAGCCCCAGACGCACGTAGGTCTTGATCACATCGGCGTCGGCGGCGGTCAACACCACATTGGGAGAGAGTCCACGGGCACGGAAGGCGTCGTCGAGCTGCGAGCGTCCGGTGAAACCGAACACGTAGGTCACCAGCGGGTGCTTGGCCAGTTCGTCGAGTCCCAGACGCTCGACCTCGGCCAGGGGGTGATCCCGCGGCACCAGGATGCAGCGGTTCCAGCGATAACACGGCAGCAACACCAGGTCGTTGAACAGTTCCAGCGACTCGGTGGCGATGGCGAAGTCGGCCTGTCCCTCGCTGACCATCTGGGCGATCTGCTTGGGCGTCCCCTGCTGCATATGCAGAGCGACGTCCGGGTAGCGCTGGGTAAAGTTCTGGATCACCGGCGGCAGGCAGTAGCGCGCCTGGGTATGGGTGGTGGCGATGGACAGGCTGCCCCGCCGCTCGTCGCTGTGTTCCTGGGCCACATCCTTGATGTTGGCGGTCAGCCTGAGCACCTGGCCTGCCAGCTCGATGATCGCCTCCCCTGCGGGTGTCACGCGAGTCAGGTGCTTGCCGCTGCGCGCGAAGATCTCTACGCCAAGCTCGTCTTCCAGCAGACGAATCTGCTTGGATATGCCTGGCTGAGAGGTAAAAAGACTCTGAGCGGTAGCCGACACATTCAGGTTGTGGCGGGAAACCTCCCAGATATAGCGCAGCTGCTGTAATTTCATGGCCGGGGCTTACCTCGTCCGAAGTCGACGGATTGGCACGGTGGTCGCGGAAGCGGACTAGACTGGAGCCATCGCGTTGGCGGCGTGACAGCGTCCTTGCCCGGGTTCAAGCACTGGACCTCGGACATGACAACATGCCAAAGCGCCATAAAAAACCACCTTTGTGATTACTTTATAGCATAATGAGATGAGATGCAGCGATTCGTAAGCTGACTAAGAAACTATCGACCCAATATTTGCCAGCGTATGGGCCGACCGCTACCATCGTCCCACCGGACATGGCAGACATGTCCCACATTCCGCTCGATGAAGCGCAACGTAGATGGAGAAACACATGGCTAACAATGTCGATGTCACCAATGCCAACTTCGAGCAGGAAGTTCTGCAGGCCGACTCCCCGGTATTGCTGAAGTTCTGGGCTCCCTGGTGTGGCCCCTGCAAGGTCATGGCACCGGTGGTCGATGAAGTCGCCGAGGAGCGTGACGGCGCCCTCAAGGTCGTCAGCATCAACGTCGATGATGCCCCGGAAATCGCCGCCGAGCAGGGCGTGCGTGGCGTCCCCACCGTGATGCTGTTCAAGTCAGGTGCCAAGGTGGCATCCCTGGTAGGTGCCCAGTCGAAGTCCCAGCTGACCCAGTTCATCGACCAGAACGCCTGATACAGCGCTGTCGACCTCTGCCGTCACCAGACGGGACGTCCAGCCAGGGGCCAAGGCCCCTGAAACATGGCCCGGGATCCTCCTTAAGGATTCCGGGCCATGTCGTTACTGCCCCGAGCGTTATCGCTGAAGCCACGGGCTTGGGCAATGGCAGTGCCCACCCTCGCCAGTGGATGCCATCGTGCGAGGCTCGAGGCAGCGCCGGCATCAGTCCCGCAGCACGTAGCGCAGGATCTCTACCACCTGGTCGGTGGTCGTGGCCCAGGCCTGGGCGTCCGCATCGACCTCCTTGAGCGGATGTACGATGTCCTCGCCGTGCAGCGTCACATAGGGCTTGCCGAGAGCCGAGCAGTAGCCGGCGTCGAAGGCCGCGTTCCACTGCTTGTACTTGTCACCGAAGCGCACCACCACCAGATCGCTCTGCTCGATCAGGGTCCGGGTCCGGATGGCGTTGACCCTGGAAGACTGGTGATCCCGCCAGAAGCCACTTTCCGGCACGCCCAGCATGTCTCCGGCGGCGTCGCTGGCATCATGGTCGGTCACCGCCTGGGTGAACACCACGTCGAGCCCGGCGTCTCTGGCTCCCTGCTTGATCTCTTCACGCCAGTCGGTGTGGATCTCACCGGACAGATAGACGGTAAAACTCATGGCCTCATTTCCTTTTTCTCGGTCTTGCATGAATCATTGTCGGAGTGCCAGGACGCCGCCACCGGCCGTTACCCGAAAGAGGGACCAGGACATTCGGGCTTCATCCTGGCCTTCGGAGCTGATAATTTGCCTATTGGCGGTCCAAGGAACCTGGCCCTCGTGGCTTCTTGCGTGGCGCTCACCATCATACCCGCGCCTCCTGTACTGACAAACCGGTTGCCCGGCGCAGTGACGGCGTGGCGGTATCGACTCGAGCACCACCAGTCCGTCTGACTTCATTCGACAAGGATCTTCGATGCACCCGCAGGACTCCCCTTCCAACCGGCCAACGCCTGTCAGCGCGGACACCCGGGAAGCCAATCGACGCCAGGACCATTTCGGCTCTCGCGAGGCGATCTGGCTGTTCGGCTACGGCTCGCTGATCTGGAAGGCGGACTTCGCCTATCGCGCACGTCGTCCAGCGCTGATCGAAGGCTACGCCCGCCGGTTCTGGCAGGGCTCCCACGATCATCGCGGCACTCCTGAGGCTCCTGGTCGCGTCGCGACGCTGATCCACCAGCCGGGCTCGCGGTGCCTGGGCATGGCCTACCTGATCGGGCCGGAGGTGTTGGCCCCCCTGGACCTGCGTGAAAAGAACGGCTATCTGCGTGAGCGTGTCACGCTGCATTTTCTGGACAACGATCTCGCCGACAATGATCAGCCTGATGTCGATGACCCGCTCGACGATGACGGCCTGACCACCGCCAGGACCGCCGAGGGGCTGGTCTACATCGCCGGTGATGCCAACCCGGCCTATCTCGGTGATGCCTCCGATGACAGCATTGCCGAGCAGATCGCCCACGCCCATGGCCCCAGCGGCCCCAACAGAGACTACCTGCTGCACCTGGCAGACGCCCTGCACGCCATGGGTGGCGAAGACGACCACGTCTTCGGCCTGGCGGCCGCCCTGCGCCGTCGAATGCGCCAGGCGGCGACTCACCCGGCTACCACCGACTGAGCGCCGCCCTTCCCCTCGGCAATGCCGGCCACGCCTGGCTCTCGGATCGAGCCGGCGACCCCGCCGGCGACACCTTGTGCCGGACGACCTCCGGCCATCTGTCTGTTACCCGCTGGAGATCCCGGATGAGTGTGACCCTTGAAGACATTCGACGTGCCGCCGATGCGACCGTCGGCCATATCGCCCGTACTCCCTTTCTGCATTCCGCCACGCTGTCGCGGCTGGCCGGCTGCGAGTTGTACATCAAGTTCGAGAACCACCAGTTCACCGCCGCCTTCAAGGAACGCGGCGCCCTCAACCACCTGCTGTCCCTGTCCGAAGACGAGCGCCAGCGGGGGGTCATCGCCATGTCGGCCGGCAACCACGCTCAGGCGGTGGCCTACCACGCCTCAAGGCTCGGCATCCGGGCGGTCATCGTGATGCCGCGCCACACTCCCAATCTCAAGGTCAGCAATACCCGGGCCCTTGGCGCCGAAGTGCACCTGGTCGGTGATGGGGTGGACGAGGCCGGAGACTACGCGGCTCGCCTGGCCGAGGAGCACGGCTATGTGTTCGTCCACCCCTACGACGACGAGCGCGTGATTGCCGGCCAGGGCACCATCGCGCTGGAGATGCTCGAAGACGTGGCGGATCTGGATGCGCTGGTCATCCCCATCGGCGGCGGCGGCCTGATCGGCGGAAACGCCGTGGCCGCTAAGGGACTCAATCCCGACATCGAGATCATCGGGGTGCAGACCGCCCGCTTTCCCGCCATGCAGCAGGCGCTGGCGGGTGAAAAGATCCACTGCAGCCTCGCTACCATTGCCGAGGGGATCGCGGTCAAGCAGCCCGGCAAGATCACGCGAGAACTGGTGCGCGAGCACGTCAGTGACATCCTGCTGGTCGACGAGGCCACCATCGAGCGGGCGATCCTGATGTTCCTGGAGATCGAGAAGACGGTCGCGGAAGGCGCCGGTGCGGCGGGACTCGCTGCCGTATTGAGCCAGCCGGAGCGCTTCCGCGGTCGCAAGGTGGGGCTGGTCCTGTGCGGCGGCAATATCGACATGCAGGCGTTGTCGTCGGTGATCCAGCGCGGCCTGGTGCGCTCTGGTCGCATCGTGCGCGTTCGCGTGGGCATCTCCGACGTCCCCGGCTCGCTGTCAGAGTTGACCCAACTGCTCGCCGAGCAGCGTGCCAACGTCATCAGCATCACCCACCAGCGTACCTTCACCGACCTGTCGCTGCGCGCCACCGAGGTCGAAGCCACCCTGGAGACGCTGGGCAGCGAACATACCCGAGAGGTCATCGAGGCCCTGCGCCATGAGGGCTACGATCCGGTGATGCCGGCCAATGAGGTGCATCCGGACGAACGTTGGGCCAGCGGCGTGGCTCCCGGCGACGTCTAGGCCCCGCCAGCGGCGGGACGTCACCTCATCGAAGGGTCCCGCCCAGGGCCGCTTTCAGGTCTGCAACAGCCCCGCCGATCGCAGAGCCTGGCCGGTCGCCGGGCCCAGCCGGGCGAGTATCTCGAGCTGTGTCTCGAGTTCCGCCTGCTGGCCGTCGTTTGCCATGCGCTCCACTCGGGCGGCCTGCGCCTCCAGGGCCTGGCAGCCCAGCGAAGCAGAGACGCCCTTGACGTCATGAGCAATCTGACCGAGTGCCTGGTGGTCGCCGACCGACAGCGCCTCTCGCATCTGCTCGAGCCGCTCCGGGAAACGCTGCAGATAGTTGGCCACCATGCGACTCAGGCCCTGGGGCGACATCACCTGACGCAGCTCCTCTACCGTGTCTCCGGCAAGCAGCGTCTCGTCGATCCGGGGCCGATCCTCGAGCATCGGGGCAACGACGGCGGGTGCCGCTTCGACAGTGCCGCCTAAGGTCTCGCTATCCAGGCCGCGGTCCGGACCACTCGCCCTGCCATCGCAACCCCTGCCGGGATTGTCGCCACCTGATGGACTCGCGTCAGCGGAGCTCGGTGCCGCGTGCACCCGGCTGTAACGGCGCAGCGCAGCAGACAGCTCCTTGCGCGAGAACGGCTTGCCGATGACGTCGTCCATTCCCGCATCGAGACAGGCGCGATGATGCTCGGGCATGACGTTGGCGGTCACCGCGATCACCGGCAAACGCTGGACCCGCTGGCCCTGTTCGCGTAGAGCCTCTTCGTGCTGGCGCCAGCGACGCGTGGTCTCCAGCCCGTCCATCACCGGCATCTGCATGTCCATCAAGACCAGATCAAACCGTCGTTGGCCCAGGGCCTCCAACGCCTGCTCGCCATTGCCCACCAGTTCGCAGGTCTGTCCCAGTCTGGTCAGCATGGCGGCCACCAGCTCACGATTGAGGGCATTGTCCTCGACCACCAGCACGTGCTGGCTTTCCAGCGGCTCCTGCTGCCCGGTGCTGGCAGCACCCTCTTCCACCCCCGCCACCACCGGCAAGGGAAGATCGAACCAGAATCGGCTGCCGGACTCCGGCTGGCTTTCCACCTTGAGCTCTCCGCCCATGGCCGCGACCAGCTGCGAGCAGATCGCCAACCCCAGGCCGGCACCCTCATGACGGCGTGACAGGGCGGTATCGGTCTGGGCAAAGGGCTCGAAGATGCGCTGCTGGTCCTGCTGGGCGATACCGCAGCCGGTATCATAGACCATGAAGGTCAGCCGGCCGTCCCCATTGTCGGAGACCCTGAGCATCACAAAGCCACTTTCGGTGAACTTGAAGGCGTTGTTGAGCAGATTCATCAGCACCTGGCGCAGCCGATGCACGTCGCCATCGACCCAGGTGGGCAAGGCGGGAGCGGCACGCATCAGGAACTGCACCCCGCTGCGGCTCTGGGTCTGATAACCGGTCGCGAGTTGCTCCAGCATTCTCGACAGGTGGAAGGGTTGACGTTCGACCGCCAGGTGCCCTGCCTCGATACGGGTGTAGTCGAGCACGTCATTGATCACCGAACGCAGCCCAGCGGCGCTGTCACGCAGCCCTTCTATCTGGCGGCGTCCCTGATCACTCAAGGGTTCGTCGTGCAGCAGCTCGGCCATGCCCAGCACGCCGTTGAGTGGCGTACGGATTTCATGGCTCATGATGGCCATGAAGTCGGACTTCGCGCGATTGGCCACTTCCATGCGCTGATAGGCCTCGCGCAGGGTTTCGGACTGGGATTCGAGCAAATGGGTCTTGTGACGATGCTGACGCGCCTCCTTCACCAGCGCACGAATCAGCACGCCACCGGCGATCAGCGACAGCAGGATCGAGATCAGCACCGCGATGTACAATCGCCCGAGCACGCCCATGTCCGCGCTGCGCTCTTCCGCGGCGATTCGACCATGATGCAGCATCAATTGCCGACTCAGTTCCTGCGCTTCGCCGAGACGCTCTATCAGTTCGCGTCGCAGTGCAGCGTCATAGGCAACGTCTCCATCGGCCACCGCAATGAAGCGTCGATCCAGCCGTTGCATGCCACGATCCAGCTCGTCGATCAGCTCACGACCGGTCGCGTAGCGATCCAGGAAGTTGCTCGTCTGGCCCTCCAGCAGCACCATGAAGCGCCCGTACAGCAGTTCGAAATCCAAAAGGGTCTCGTCCAGCCGGCTATCGCCGCGCTCCCAGATGGCCAGCCGCAGATCGCGCAGCGAGCGATCGTACTGATACAGGGTCCAGGTGACGGTGTCGACGTCTCGGTGGTAGATCGCCTTGTTGCGGTCATAGATCAGCCCTCCTGTCACCATCACGGCGACAATGAAGACGACGGCGGCGATCGCAGGAATCCTGATGCGCAGACGATGGGCCATGAGAACTCAGTTGACGTCGATGCGGGCGACCTGCCAGACAGATCGACTGAAGTAGATATTGGTCTTGAGTTCCGGCTGGTCGTCGAAAGGATAGACCACGAACAAGGGGCCCTTGTCGCGGATTCTCATGCGCTCTCCATCGCGGCGCATGGCGAGGATCACACCATGTTCGTGGGCGTCGCTCACCGGCATCAGCGTCTCGTAGTCCTTGATGGCGGCCACCCTGAGTTCGTCGCCCTCGGCCTCCACCGCCGCCAGTACATCGCTGAGCAGCGGCCCCTCGAAGCGAGACTGACCATCGATCCAGGGATTGCCGGTCACCACGACATGCTGGGGCAGCGCCTCGAGCATGGCGCGGTCGAAGTGGGCTTCATCACTCACATTGGTCACGGAGATGCGCCCACCCACCTCGAGGATCACCCTGCCACCGGGGGCGTCCAGCGCAAGAGCCTGTCCGACCATTCCCCATAGCATCACCAACGCGATGGTTCGCCATCCCATTACGCCTCTCCCATTGAAAATCGGCATTCTCGACGAATTTTTGCCGTACCAGCGACATGCTACTGCCAGTTCAACGGCCAGGGAAGGCATTCACGCTCAGGATTCAGCGAAAGCTGTCGAGCACTCCGGTGGTTCGCCAGGCAAGACCGGTGCGGGTGCCGATGTCCTCCAGTTCCTTGATCAGCGGCACCAGCGGCTCGTGACGGCCCATCTCACCGTGCTCGATGATTGCCTCCACCACCGCGACCACTGCCGTGCACCCCAGGGTGGTTGACGCATGATGAAGCTCCCTGGCCTCACCGACCAGCATGTCGAAGTCCCTTTCTTCGTGGGCCGTGTAGAGCCTCGCGATGCGAGCAGGAAAGCGGGCCAGGTAGCCGCGTACCATGCGCTCCAGAGCATCCGCCGAGACCATCGAGCGCAACTCTTGAAGCGTCGTTCGTGACAGCAGGTCGGCACTGGCGACTCTTTCTTCCGTCGCCGTCTGGCTGGGCGCGGAGGCCCCTTCGTGGGCGGATGTACTCGGAGGCGTCCAGAAGTTTTCGTCGGGGTCGAGAGAGGGATAGACCCGAGAGGGAAAGCGACCAAGCACCTGGCCTAGATCCTGACGCGTGAAAGGCTTGCCGATCAGGTCATCCATCCCCGCCTCGCGGCTGGCCCGGCGATGTTCCGGCAGAACGTTGGCCGTCACCGCGATGATCGGCAGCCGAGCGTCGTCGTCGCCATCACCACGGTGGATCGCCGCTTCCCGCTCGCGCCAGCGCCGGGTCGTCTCCAGACCATCCATGACCGGCATCTGCAGATCCATCAGCACCAGATCGAAGTCACGCTGTGACAGCGCCTGCAGCGCTTGCTCGCCGTTGGACACGACTTCGCAGGACTGGCCCAGGCGGGCCAGCATACTGGCCACCAGCTCCCTGTTGAGAAGGTTGTCGTCCACCACCAGCACATGGTGCGGCGCCAGCGGCGCCGGGGCAGACGCCACCTCGACCTTCTCCTCTTTCTGATCGCTGGCCGGCAAGGGAAGTTCGAACCAGAATCTGGAACCGCTGCCCAACTGGCTGTCCACCTTGAGGTCGCCCCCCATGGCGCGCACCAGGCTACGTGCGATGGGCAGGCCAAGACCGGCACCGTCATGACGCCTGGCCATCACCGGATCGGATTGTTCGAAGGGCTCAAAGATGCGCTCGACATCCTGCTGAGATATCCCGCACCCGGTGTCGTAGACGACGAAGGCAATGCGCTGATCCTGGGCACAGGAAACCCTCAACATCACGAACCCCTGGCGGGTGAACTTGAAGGCGTTGTTCAACAGGTTCTGCAGTACCTGGCGCAGTCGATGCTGATCTCCTTCCACGCAAGCGGGCAGGTCCGGGGCCAGGCGCATCAGAAACTGCACATCGCCCAGGCGTTGCGAACGATAGCCCAGGGTGGTCTGGTCGAGCATATGGCGCAGCGCAAACAGTTCGCGCTCGACCTCGATCCGGCCGGTCTCCAGCCGCGTATAGTCGAGCACATCGTTGATCACCGAGCGCAGTCCCGTCGCGCTGGCCTCCAGGCCTTCGATATGACGCTTGCCCTGATCGCTCAGGGATTCGTCGCGCAGCAGATCGGTCATGCCCATGACGCCACTGAGCGGTGTGCGCATCTCATGACTCATGATCGCCATGAAATCGGACTTGGCGCGACTGGCGTTCTCGGCACGCTCCACCGCTTCCTTCAGTGCTCGCGACTGGGCCTGCAGCAACTCCGCCTTGAGGGTGTGGGCACGCCCCTCACGCATCAGCGCCAGCACCAGCACGGTACCGGTCACCATGATAAGCACGATGCAGGCCAGTACGACACCATACAGACGCAGCATCGACTGGGTATCTTGGGTGCGCAACTCGGCCACACTGGCCTTGTGTTGCAACAGCATGTCGCGACTGACGTTCTGCAACTGCCCCAGGGTCTGCTTGAGTGCATCCCTGTCGTCGTCGAGCAGGCGCCCCCCCTGCTCCAGAGGCTCGACTCGCCCCCCCAGATCGTCGATCAATTGCTCCGCGCGCCGATACAGTTCCTGGGAGGCACTGGTCTGACGCAGAAAGTCCCGAGTCTGCCCCTGACGCAACAAGTCGCTTCGTCCGTGCAGAATCTCGTAGTCGAGGACCAGGCTATCGATATCATCCGCGCTGACCTCGGCGGCCTGAATGCGCATTTCGCGCACCATGCGATCGAACTGGTAGAGGTTCCAGGTGACGGTATCGAGGATGCGATGCTGCAATTCCTGCTGCCGATCGAAGGTCAGGCCTCCCGCCACCAGTGCCGCCACAAAAAACAGCACCGTTGCGGTGGCCGCCACCCTCGAGCGATACGGCAGTTTCAGCATAATCTGACCTCGGCCACCGGCGGCTCAGTGGACATCGATGGACTCCACCTGCCAGACGGACCGCGTCAGGTAGACAGCGTTGTAGATTTCAGGGTGCTGATCAAAGGGATAAATCACAAACAGGGGCCCTTGATTGCGCACTTCCAGGCGCTCGCCATCGCGCCACATCGCCAGCACAAGGTTGAAGGTCGAGGCATCCTGCACCGGAACCGACGCCACAAAATCGTTCAATGCGGAAACACGCAGCTCGGTACCGCGCGCCTGGACCGCATCGAGTAGCCCCTCGAGCAGAGGCCCCTGATAGACAGAGGCACCGTCAAACCAGGGGAGATGGGTCGTGATCGTGCCCTGGGGTAGCGCCTCGAGCATGTCGCGGTCGAACCAGGCCTGATCACCGACATTGGTGACCCCGATGTCACCGGACACCTTCAACAAAGGCGTGCCCGAGGGCGGTTCGAGCGCCATCGACAGGGGCGACGCCAGTGTCAGCCCCAGGACCATGAGTCGCCAGCAATATCTCACATCTCCCCCTATGGCCTCCTGCTTGGGCGTGGAAGCAATCTTCGCTTATATGCTGAATCAGCTACCGATGATGTGAAAAGAGTAAAGCAAAAGACACAAACCGTCACGTTTAGAAACCTGAAGCGCCTCTCTACTACCCTTCCATGGTGAAAGACGACCCTCGGGAGACACCAGTCGACACGGACGCGTCTACCCACCAGGCAACAATGGCCTGCTGTTTTCGCAACGTCATGGATGTTTCATGGCCTTGTCATGACCACGCCCTGAACGGTGTGTTCCGTCCTATAAAACCACGTCTCAAACCCCTGTTTCGACCTGCCCTCCCACCAAGTGGTCTCCTACGCGTGCCGAAGCACATATCCTTACTGGCTTGCCAGCCGGCCATACCAGGATAAGACCGCTTCGGGCCCTTGCGCACGCTACCAGATCACAGCACGCATCCTCACTAGCCTGCCGGCCGGCTATACAAGGACAAGTGCACTTCAGGTACTTGCCCACGCTACCAGATCACAGCACGCATCCTCGCGAACTTGCCAGCCGGCCATACAAGGGCAAGTGCGCTTCAGGTACTTGCCCACGCTACCAGATCACAGCACGCATCCTCGCTAGCCTGCCGGCCGGCCATACAAGGGCAAGGCCGCTTCAGGTACTTGCCCACGCTACCAGCGCCAACTGCTGCGGGCCACGGCGTCGTGGGCGTGCAGGCTCTCGGCATGGATCACCTTCTGTTCGAAGCCATCGATCCCCGGGATGGTCATCAGGCAACCATGCACACGACGTGCGGCGTCCTCGCAGAACATCAGGTTCTGCCCGTTGGCCAATGCAAAGGCCTGTTCGTCGGGACGCTTGACCGCGGTCTGCAGCGCCGTGCCCAGGCTCTGCTCCACCCTGTCGATGACTTCGACCATGGGGACGTCCTCGACCTCGAGGCCCAGCCTGAGCGCCATGATCACCTGGCTGCGCTGGCTGTGAGGCGTCGCCACGATCCCCGACTCCTGCCCCAGCCAGCGGTGCACCTCATCACGGGCCGGATGAGGCTCTGCGGCAAAGTCACGGTTGAACTGTTGCTGGATCAATTGACGCGCCAGCGCCGCGGAACAGGGGCAAGTGGAGGAATAGCCCACCTCCAGACGCAGGACTACCGACCGCTGGCCACCTCGTTGCTCGACTTCAAGGTGAAAGGGATAGGCCTTCCAACCAGCCAGGTCACTGACCAACGCCGGACGCTTCAACAGCAAACGTCCCTCGAGAGACAGACTGGCAGACCGGGAGAGACCCTCGTGCCTGTCGAGAAAGCGCGCCAGGCAGGCGTCCAGTCGAGGCAACGTCAGCGCTTCTTCGGTCAGGTCGTCAAGCGCCAGGTACAACCTCGACATATGAATCCCGCGGGCCTCCGGGGCGTCAAGACTGACCCCTGCGTTCACCCTGGCTTCGATCCGCTGTCCCGCCAGCTCGACGGGCAGCGCGATGCCCTCCATGCCGACCCAGTCCAGGGCGACGCCCTGGCTCACCTGCTGCACGGCCACATCCGACAGCCTTTGTGGATCGTCGATGGGCTCCCTCCCCCGGGCGTCTGTGTCGCTGACCGTGTCGTTGACCGTATCGCTGACTGTGTCGTTGACGGCCTGGCTGGCCTCGATCTGTGCGTCATTCATCCTTTCACCGCCGGTTCAGTCTGATAAAAAACTACGTTATAACATAACATTAACAACGACTGCATTCGGACATCCTGCTCTACCATCAGCACGCAGCAGCGTGACCGAGCACCCGTTCACAGCGCGGCGAGCCGCGCCATTGCCGGCTCGCACCTCGTATCAGCCCAGCACCTCGTATCAGCCCAGCGCCGGCGCTTCGGCCAGCTCTGCCGCCAACCAGTCGGCCAGATCATTTGCCAGCGGATGGCGCGCCCCCCTAGGCCCGGCAGCCAGTTCCAGCACCAGGCAGGCGTCGGTGGCGACAAAGCCCCAAGGCGCCACCAGGCGCCCTGCGCGCACGTCCTCTTCCACCAGGTAGTCCGGCGCAATGCCGACCCCAAGCCCCACCAGGGTCGCCTCCAGCAGGTAGTTGAGGTGCTCGAAGCCCTGGCCCATCGTCAGCCGCTCCGGCGCGATCCCCTGGCGGCGACTCCAGTCGCCCCAGGCGGAGGGACGTGAACGGGTATGCAACAGCGCTTGGCCGAGCAGTACCCGCGGGTCGGGCGGGCTTGCTGTAGCCCCGCCGGACCGATGCAGCTCAAGCTCACGACTGAGCACAGGACCGATGCGCTCCTGCCCGAGGATACGGGTGACCTCGCCCGGCGGCTCCCCTTCCGGCAAGCGCTGAAAGCGCAGCACACCATCGACCCCGGATAGCGTTGCGACACCTTCCTCACCGGCGGTCAGATGCAACTCCAACTGCGGCAGAGCCTGCTTCAAGCGGGCCAGTCGAGGAATGAACCAGCGCGCCAGGAAGGAGCCTGGGCAGCTCAGCACGAAGGGCGACTGGACGCTGGTGCGAGCGACCTCGGCGCAGACCCGTGCCAGGGCGCCAAGATGGAATCCTGCGGCGTCGGCCAGCTCACGGCCGGCATCGGTCAGTCTCAACCCCCGCCCTTCCTTCTCGACCAGGGCAACCCCCAACTGGTCCTCGAGCAGCTTGATCTGACGACTGACCGCACCATGGGTCAGGTGCAGCGAGGCCGCCGCCCGCGACACGCTACCGTGGCGCCCCAGCGCCTCGAAGGCCCTGAGCGCCCTGAGCGAGGGCAACGGGACGTCCTGGTTGTGCGATGTCATGGCGAACGTCTCTCCCGGCTTGGCATGGGGTGTCTTGTATTGTCTGGGCTGGGCTGGGCTGGGCTGGGCCTGGTGTGCCCCGGCGCCCAGAGGTCAGCTGATGGTGCCACCGCGTGCTGTCAGGGCGGACTTCCGGGGCACGGCTTACGGCCGCATTCGGGACCACAGTGAAGGGCCGAGTGGTCTTGCAGCTCCTCAACTGGTGAGATTTTCTCACACATCCTGGCTGTTATTTCGATTTTTTCCGGCCGCATGCAGCGCTACGCTGCTGTCCATGCCATTCGGGGCGCAGATCGCGCCTGGTCAGCCTTGGAGCCCGTCATGAACCAGCAACGCCCAACTCCCAGCCTCCGTCACGGACCCGACCCTCGTGGTTTCTTCGGTGACTTCGGCGGTCGTTTCGTGGCCGAGACCCTGATGCCGCTGATTCTGGATCTCGAGCAGGAATACGACGCCGCACGCCAGGACCCGACCTTCGCTGACGAGCTGGCCTCGCTGTCGGCCGACTACGTCGGTCGCCAGAGCCCGCTGTACTTCGCCGAGCGCCTGACCGAGCATCTGGGCGGCGCGCGCATCTATCTCAAGCGCGAAGACCTGATGCACACCGGCGCCCACAAGATCAACAACGCCCTCGGCCAGATCCTGCTCGCCCGTCGCATGGGCAAGCGTCGCATCATCGCCGAGACCGGCGCGGGCATGCACGGTGTGGCCACCGCCACTGTCGCCGCACGTTTCGGCATGGACTGCGTCATCTACATGGGCAGCACCGATATCCATCGCCAGCAGCCCAACGTCCAGCGCATGCAACTGCTGGGCGCCAAGGTGATTCCGGTCACCGCCGGCGACGGAACCCTCAAGGACGCCATGAACGAGGCGCTGAGAGACTGGGTCACCAACGTCGACTCCACCTTCTATATCATCGGCACCGTGGCCGGCCCCCACCCCTACCCAGCGCTGGTGCGCGACTTCCAGTCGGTGATCGGGCGAGAGGTGCGCGACCAGATCACCGCCAAGGAAGGACGCCTGCCGGACTCGCTGGTCGCCTGTATCGGCGGCGGCTCCAACGCCATGGGCCTGTTTCACCCCTTCCTCGACGACCCTGAAGTGGCGCTGGTCGGCGTCGAGGCGGCCGGCGAAGGCCTCGACACCCCACGCCATGCGGCCAGCCTCAAGGGTGGACGTTCCGGCGTGCTACACGGCAACCGTACCTTTCTGCTGCAGGACGACGAGGGCCAGATCAGCGACGCCCACTCCATCTCCGCCGGCCTCGACTACCCCGGCATCGGACCCGAACACGCCTGGCTGCATGCCATCGAGCGCGCCGAGTACGTGGCGGCCACCGATCGTGAGGCGCTGGACGCCTTCACCCTGCTGTGTCGCAAGGAAGGCATCATCCCGGCGCTGGAGTCTTCCCACGCCCTGGCCGAGGTGATCAAGCGCGCCCCGCGACTGCCGGCGGATCATCTGATGGTGGTCAACCTGAGCGGCCGCGGCGACAAGGACATGGCCACCGCCACCGAATGTCTTGCCGATGAACTGGGCCTGGGAAAGCCCGACCAGCAGGACTGACACCCCGGATTCCAGGAGAGAGACCATGACCACGACCACTACTGCCGAGGGGCGCCTCGCACGTCGCTTCGCCGAGACTCGCCAGCAGGGACGCGCCGCCCTGGTGACCTACATCGCCGCCGGTGATCCCGACTATGACACCAGCCTCGCGACTCTCAAGGGCCTGGGCGAGGCCGGCGCCGATGTGATCGAACTCGGCATGCCGTTCACCGACCCCATGGCCGACGGCACCGCCATCCAGCATGCGACCCGCCGGGCGCTGGATGCCGGCCAGACCATGGACAAGACCCTCGAGATGGTCCGCCAACTGCGTCGGACCGATCAACAGACACCGGTCGTGCTGATGGGCTACTACAACCCCATCTACGCCCGTGGCGTGACACGCTTTCTCGATCAGGCCAAGGCTGCCGGCGTCGACGGTCTCATCGTGGTCGACCTGCCGCCGGAACATGACGACGAGCTGTGCCTGCCTGCCAATCAAGCCGGGCTCAACTTCATTCGTCTGGCGACCCCCACCACCGATGCCCGACGCCTGCCGGGGGTGCTCACCAATACCTCGGGCTTTCTCTACTACGTCTCGAGCAACGGGGTCACCGGCGGTGCTGCGCCAAGCGCCGAACGCGTGCAACAGGAGGTAGCCCGCATCCGCGAGCACAGCGATATTCCCATCGCCGTCGGTTTCGGTATTCGCACCGCCGCCCAGGCCAGAGAGATCGGCGCCTTCGCCGACGGCGTGGTGGTAGGTTCGGCGCTGATCGATGCCCAGGCCAGCGGCGACACTCCCGCCGAAGGTACCCAAGCCGTGCTCGAATTGACGCGCGAGCTGGCCCAGGCGCTGACCGGCGCCCGCTAAGCCCTGGCAAAGAACCCCGGTCAAGAACCCCGGTAAAGAACCCCTTATCGCGTGATCCCGGTACAAAGGCCCTGTCGGCGTCTGCTCGACAGAAAGACGCCTCGAGGAGACTCACGCCAGGCCTTGCGCCAAGCCACTCCCGGGAAGCCTCTCTTCCCCACGCAAGCCCCGCCGATCAGGCGGGGCTTGCTGCCACCGGGCCGAACATCTCCCCGACCCAGTCAATATTTTCAGCGGACACCTGGAATGCAGCCACACCATCTATGCAACTGCTGATCCATGCCAGATTCTTACTGCTGATATCATGCTTAAGTCGAACCGTTGGGTGTGGCCGACGGTGATAGAATCGCCCTCCTTCCGGCCACAAGCCGACGCCCATCCGTCCTGACGCGACGGTCGATGCACACTCCACGCTTCGAGACCAGAGCCATGTCCACCTCCTTGAGCGCCCCCTTCAAGGCGCTGAATCGTCTGGGGCTGATCCCTCAGATCGTGATCGGTATCCTCTGCGGTATCGCCGTCGCCACCCTGTCCCCCGAGCTCGCCACCTCGGTATCGCTGCTCGGCCAGGTGTTCATTTCGGCCTTGAAGGCCGTCGCCCCGGTGCTGGTCTTCGTGCTGGTGATGGCCGCCATCGCCGGCCATCAGCGCGGCCAGCCGACCCAGATCCACAGCGTACTGGTGCTGTATCTGATCGGCACCCTGGTGGCGGCGCTGGTGGCGGTGGTGGCCAGTTTCGCCCTCCCCACCGAACTGACCCTGAATACCGCTCAGGCCAGCGGCAATCCGCCAGGCGGCGTGGTAGAGATCCTGCGCAACCTGCTGTTGAGCGCCGTGGCCAACCCGGTCAGCGCATTGATGAACGCCAACTTCATTGCCATTCTGGTGTGGGCCGTCAGCCTCGGCCTGGTGCTGCGCAGCGCCAGTGCCGCTACCAAGGGCATGATCGAGGACCTGTCCCAGGCGGTATCGACCCTGGTGCGCTGGGTCATTCGTCTGGCGCCGCTGGGTATCTTCGGACTGGTCGCCGGCACCCTGGCCGAAGCCGGAATCGGTGCGCTGCTGGAGTACGCCCAACTGCTGTCGGTGATCGTCGGCTGCATGCTGTTCGTCGCCCTGGTGACCAATCCGCTGATCGTCTTCCTGGCCACTCGCCAGAACCCTTATCCGCTGGTCTTCAGCTGTCTGCGCGGTAGCGCCATCACCGCCTTCTTCACCCGCTCAAGCGCAGCCAACATCCCGGTCAACCTGGAGCTGTGCAAGCGTCTGAAGCTGGACGAGGACACCTACTCCATCTCGATTCCGCTCGGCGCCACCATCAACATGTCCGGTGCCGCCATCACCATCAGCGTCATGACCCTTGCCACCGCCCATACCCTGGGCATCAGCGTGGACTTCGTCACCGCCCTGCTGCTGTGCGTGGTCTCCGCCCTGGCCGCCTGCGGCGTCTCCGGCGTGGCCGGTGGCTCGCTGCTGCTGATTCCCATGGCCGCCAGCCTGTTCGGCATTTCCGCCGACGTGGCGATGCAGGTGGTCGCCATCGGCTTCGTCATCAGCGTGGTCCAGGACTCCACCGAGACCGCCCTGAACTCTTCCACCGATGTGCTGTTCACCGCCGCCGCCAGCCGCAGGGGCGAACTGAGCGACTGACGCCCAGAGGCGCTGCCACGCTTGCTCATCTCCTGAAACAACAGCTCTTCTGAAACGACAGCGAGCCCCTCTCACCAAAGGTTGAGAGGGGCTCGCTGTGTTGTTCGAGCGGGCGACGACACCACGTCAGCCAGCGATGACCTCCGGATGATACCGCGAGGCGATCGTCACCAGGCGCTGCATGATCTCGCCACTCGGTGGCGCCACTCCTGCCAGCGGATAGTGCTCTCCCAGCTCCTGCCACTTGTACTCGCCAAGTGCGTGATAGGGCAGCAGCTCGATACGCTCGACGTTGTCCATCGTCTCGACGAACTCCCCCAGCAGGTGCATGGATGCCTCGCTGTCGGTAAAGCCAGGCACGATCACCTGACGAATCCAGGTGGGCTTGCCGATCGCCGCCAGATGACGGGCAAAGGCCAGGGGACGGCGTCGGGGGATACCGGTGAGCTCGCGGTGCACGCCCTCGTCGAGATGCTTGAGATCCAGCAGCACCAGGTCGGTGGCGGCAAGCAACTCGTCGAGGACCTCATCGTAGTGGCAGACGTAGCCATTGGTGTCGAGGCAGGTGTGCATGCCCTCGGCCTTGGCCGCCTGAAACAGGTCACGCACAAACGCCGGTTGCAGCAGCGCCTCGCCGCCGGTGCAGGTGATGCCGCCCCCCGACGCCCGCATAAACGGCAGATAGGTCCTGGCTTCGGTGAGTATCTCGTCCACCGTCACCTCACGTCCGCCCTGGCGATCCCAGCTGTCGCGGTTGTGGCAGTACTGACAGCGCATCACGCAGCCCTGTAGAAACACCAGAAAGCGAATGCCTGGGCCATCCACGGCACCACAGCTCTCCAGGTGATGGAGACGGCCAGTGATCATCATCGAGACTCCTCACGAAAAGGGGCTCCGGGAGAGACCCGGAGCCCGGAAGGGGACCGCTGTCGCGGCCCCGGGCGAGACGACTGTCGGCTCAGAGCGTTTCGGTGAAGGTCCGGGAGATCACGTCGCGCTGCTGTTCCGCGGTCAAGGAGTTGAAGCGCACCGCGTAGCCGGACACGCGAATGGTCAACTGAGGATACTTGTCCGGATTGACCACGGCGTCCTCGAGCATCTCGCGGTTGAGCACGTTGACGTTCAAGTGCTGTCCGCCTTCCTGACGCTCGCTGTGGTGGAAGTAACCGTCGAGCAGGCCAGACAGGTTGCTGCGCTGGGCGCCCTCGTCCTTGCCCAGCGCCCTCGGCACGATGGAGAAGGTATACGAGATCCCGTCCTTGGCGTGGGCGTAGGGCAGCTTGCCCACCGACGTCAACGAGGCCACCGCACCCTTGGTGTCACGCCCGTGCATGGGGTTGGCACCCGGTGCGAAGGGCTCACCGGCGCGACGACCATCGGGCGTGGTGCCGGTCTTCTTGCCGTAGACCACGTTGGAGGTGATGGTCAGCACCGACTGGGTCGGCTCGGCGCCACGGTAGGTATTGAGCTTGCGGATCTTGTTCATGAAGGTCTCGACCAGCTCGCAGGCGATATCGTCGACGCGCGGATCGTTGTTGCCGAAGCAGGGGTAGTCACCCTCGATCTCGAAGTCCACCGCCACGCCGTCAGGATCACGCACCGGGCGCACCTTGGCGTACTTGATCGCCGACAGCGAGTCCGCCGCCACCGACAGCCCGGCGATGCCGCAGGCCATGGTGCGCTTGACGTCGAGGTCGTGCAGCGCCATCAGCGCCGCCTCGTAGCTGTACTTGTCGTGCATGTAGTGGATGGCATTGAGGGCGGTCACGTACTGGCGTGCCAGCCAGTCCATCAGGCCATCCATGCGCGCCCACACCTCGTCGAAGTCGAGCACCTCGGTGGCGATCGGCTCACTCCTGGGGCCGACCTGGATCTTCAGCTTCTCGTCGACGCCGCCGTTGATCGTGTAAAGCAGCGTCTTGGCCAGGTTGGCCCGGGCACCGAAGAACTGCATCTGCTTGCCGATCACCATGGGAGACACGCAGCAGGCGATGGCGTAGTCGTCGGAGGCGAAGTCCACGCGCATCAGGTCATCGTTCTCGTACTGGATCGATGAGGTGTCGATGGACACCTTGGCGCAGTAGCGCTTGAAGCCGTCGGGCAGCTGTTCGGACCACAGCACCGTGAGGTTGGGCTCCGGGCTCGGGCCCATGGTGTAGAGGCTGTTGAGGAAACGGAAGCTGGTACGGGTGACCAGGGTGCGTCCGTCCAGTGCCATCCCGCCCAGGCATTCGGTGGCCCAGATCGGGTCGCCGGAGAACAGCTCGTCATACTCAGGGGTGCGCAGGAAGCGCACCATGCGAAGCTTCATGATGAAGTGATCGACCAGCTCCTGGGCGCGGGCTTCGTCGATCACGCCCTGGCGCAGGTCACGCTCCAGGTAGATATCGAGGAAGCTGGAAGTACGTCCCAGTGACATGGCGGCGCCGTTTTGCGACTTCACTGCCGCCAGGTAGCCAAAGTAGGTCCACTGGATGGCCTCCTGGGCGGTGGCAGCCGGGACCGAGACGTCGAAGCCGTACTTGGCGGCCATTTCCTTGAGCTGGCCGAGTGCACGATACTGCTCGGCGACTTCCTCGCGCAGCTGGATCACCGCCTCCAGGTCCTCGCCCTGTTCGAAGCGCTGCTGCAGCGAGGCAAACTGCGCCTGCTTGTCACGCATCAGGAAGTCGACGCCGTAAAGGGCGACCCGGCGGTAATCACCGATGATGCGTCCACGCCCGTAGGCGTCCGGCAGTCCGGTCAGCACCCCTGACTTGCGGCACTTGAGGATGTCCGGGGTGTAGACATCGAACACCCCCTGATTGTGGGTCTTGCGAAATTCGGTGAAGACCTTCTTGACCTGAGGATCGAGTTCACGACCGTAGGCCTGGCATGAGCCCTCCACCATCTTGATGCCGCCGTTGGGCATGATCGCCCGCTTCAGCGGCGCGTCGGTCTGCAGTCCGACGATGGTCTCGAGACGCTGATCGATATAGCCGGCGTCATGAGCGGTGATGGTCGAGACCAGCGAGGTGTCGAAGTCCAGCGGTGCATGGGTGGCGTTTTCCTTCTTGACGCCTTCCATCACAGTGTCCCATAGCTCGCGAGTGCTGGCCGCCGGCTCGCTGACCAGGAAACGCTCGTCACCCTCGTAGGGGGTCACGTTGGCCAGCAAGAAGTCTCGTACGTCGACGTCCTTCTTCCACTCGCCCCCGGCAAACCCTTCCCACGCTTGCGCGAATTGCTCTTTCATCGACTTGCACCTCAACAGAGTAAATGACAACGCTAGTCCTGCATGCTGAGCGGCGGCCATCCCTCGGAGATGGCAGCCGACCCGCCTGTTCGGTGGCAGCAGCGGTCGCCGCATCGGAGGCGGCGGGTGTGCTGCACGCTTCTCGATCGGCGAAAAAACACCTGCCCTCGAGAGCACAATTCGACCTTAGCAGTAGTCTCGTCGCCCCTACTTGACCCGCATCATGGCGCCACGGGACGGCGATACAGCGCGAGCGAAGCGGCCAAGAAACCTGTACCAGGCCAATTTCGCGCGGCGAGGACGGCCGCCTGCGCTATGCTGACAAGGGCATACGTAGGCCTGAGCCCTGTCCCACCGCCGGGTGCCCGTGATGAACAGCTTTCCCACGCTACTGGAGTACGGTCTGCCAGGCTTCGCCGTGGTGCTGCTGATCCTCGGCTACCACCTGCTCAACAAGACCCACACCCTGTTGCTAAACGAGCGCTCTGGCGAGACCCGAGAGGGCACCGAGTTGCGCATTCGCTATTTGCAGGAGATCTCCAAGAACGCCAGGCTGTTCATGGCGCTGAGTCTGCTGTTCTTCGTCGGTGGGCTGGCCATGGCGATGATGAAACCCTCGAGCCAGGTCAATCTTTCCATCGCCCCGCCGGAAGGCGTGCTGCCGGTCATCCGTCTGCAGGAGCGGGACATGCCGCTGGATGGCCGGGGCACGGTCGTGCTGAAGGTCCAGGACGACAATGTGCTGCGCATCTTGAACAACGATCTGCACGGCCGGCTGATCGCCATCGAGCAGGAGCGCGACGCCTTGAAGAGCCAACTGGCCGACGTCATCGCTGCAGCGGAGCGAGATTCTCCGCAGGTAGGCTTCTAATGAAGAACAGGCAGGGCGCCTTGGCGTCGCGCGCGATGGCGACAGCCCTGGCCGGGCCAGCGAAGGGAAAACGACGGCGCCACCCCACGTCTACGAGAAACGCCCTGCTGATCGTGCTGCTGAGCGTCGGGGTGGCGTGGCCGGTGGCTGCCCAGCAGGCCCCGCTGTCCAGGGCCAAGGCGCTGTTGCAGCAGGGTGACAACCAGGCCGCCCTGCGCGAACTACGTCCTCTGCTCGAAAGTCCTGATCCGCTGGCCCGGATGGAAGGCTTGAACGCCCAGGGCTGGATTCTGTATCGGGAAGGCCGCCACGCCGACGCCTCAGCGCTGTTCGAGCAGGCGCTCAGGGCGAGTCAAGGTCATGGCGGCTTGCGTGAGGTGCGCCTGAAGACCCTCAACAACGCTGGCATCAACGCCTTTTCCGCCGGTGAGCTCGACAAGGCTCGAAGCTACTTCGAGGCCGCACTGGCCCTCGGCAGCGACGTGGCCCCGCGCTACCTGACCATCATCACCCGCCAGGCCCCCATGCAGTCGGCCCAGCAGCAGGTCAGCGCGGGACGTGAAAAACGCATCGAGCGCGACTTCGAGGGGGCGGTGGCCGACTACACCCGGGCGCTTGCGATCGACCCGAACAACAACGACGCGCTCTCCTACCGCGGCTACGCCTACTACCGCCTGGGCCAGTACGACAGGGCCCGGGCGGATATCGAGGCGGCCCTGGCGAGTTCTCCCCAGCGGCTGGACGCACTGATCAACCTGCTCAAGGTGAGCTGCGCCAGCGGCGATGACATCGATGCGGTGCTCAAGCGCCGAGGCCACGCCATCCAGCGCCAGCGCGAGGCCATGCTCGACGACAGGGAGCTTCAGCGCCAGTGCCCCGACCTCTTCGCCAGCCTGAAACACTGAACAACCGCCATCGGCGCGGCAAGGACGTCGCCTTGCAGTTGCCTGAACGCAGCGACGCCACCCGAAGGTGGCGTCGCTGTTGGCATGCAGACAGTGGCTGCCCGCCGGGCAGGCGCCCACAACAGAGTGCGTTGGGGCGCTTGAGCTCTTGAGTTAGGCAGCCAGCTTGTCAGGCACTCAGCAGGGCGTTGAGACGCTTGACGTAGGCGGCCGGATCGTCGAGATGACCACCCTCTGCGATGATCGCCTGATCGAGCAGGATCCGCGCCAGATCACCGAAGCCGTCACCGTCGGCCCCTTCCAGGCGAGCGACCAGGGCGTGGTCCGGGTTGAGCTCGAGGATCGGCTTGACCTCGGGCAGGCTCTGGCCCGCAGCCTCCATGATACGGCGCATCTGGAAGCCCATCTCGTGCTCGGGTAGCACCACGCAGGCAGGTGAATCGGTCAGGCGGTGGGTGATCTTGACCTCCTGGACCTCCTCGCCGAGCGCTTCCTTGACCCGCTTGACCAGATCCTCCTTGGACTTGGCGGTCTCCTCCTGGGCCTTCTTCTCGTCCTCGTCCTCGACGTCCCCCAGGTCCAGATCGCCCTTGGCAACATCGGCAAACTTCTTGCCATCGAACTCGGTGAGATGGCTCATCAGCCACTCATCGATGCGATCGTGGAGCAGCAGCACCTCGATGCCCTTCTTGCGGAAGATTTCCAGGTGGGGGCTGTTCTTGGTGGCGTTGAAGCCATCGGCGACGATGTAGTAGATCTTGTCCTGACCTTCCTTCATCCGCTCCACGTAGTCGGCCAGGGACTGATCCTGGGTGGCGCTGTCGGTGTGGGTGGAAGAGAAACGCAGCAGGCCGCTGATCTTGTCGCGGTTGGCGTAGTCCTCCGCCGGACCTTCCTTGAGCACCGAACCGAAGGTGTTCCAGAACGTCTGGTAGGCTTCCTTGTCCTTGGCCAGCTTCTTGAGCATGTCCAGGGCACGCTTGGTCAGCGCGGACTTGATCTTCTCTACCTTCGGGTCCTGTTGCAGCAGCTCACGGGATACGTTCAGCGACAGATCGCGGGTGTCCAGCACCCCCTTGATAAAGCGCAGGTACAGCGGCAGGAACTGCTCGGCGTCGTCCATGATGAACACGCGCTGGACGTACAGCTTGACCCCACGGGCACCGTCACGCTCGTACAGGTCGAAGGGTGCGCGGCCCGGCACGTACAGCAGGCTGGTGTACTCCAGGTTGCCCTCGACCTTGTTGTGGCTCCAGGTCAGGGGGTCGGAGAAGTCGTGGGCCACGTGCTTGTAGAAGGCCTTGTACTCGTCCTCGGAGACCTCGCTCTTGGGCCGCACCCACAGCGCGGTCGCCTCGTTGACGGTCTCCCAGGTGGTGACCTCGCTACCGTCGACCTCGTTGCCATCGTCGTCGGTGGCCTTTTCGGTACGCGGCATCTTCACCGGTACTTCGATATGGTCGGAGTACTTGCGCACCAGGCTCTGCAGGCGATAGTCGTCGGCAAACTCCCTGGCGTCCTCCTTGAGGTGGAGGATGATCTCGGTGCCGTGCTTCTCGCGCTCGATCTCGGCGACCACAAACTCGCCCTCGCCTTTCGAGCGCCACTCGACGCCGGCATCGGCGGCGTCACCGGCCTTGCGGGTACGCACGGTGATCTCGTCGGCGACGATAAAGCCTGAATAGAAGCCGACCCCGAACTGGCCGATCAGCCGGGCGTCCTTCTGCTGTTCGCCGGAAAGCTGCTTGAGAAACTCGGCGGTGCCACTTTTGGCGATGGTGCCCAGGTTGGCGATCACGTCCTCGCGGTTCATGCCGATACCGTTGTCACGAAGGGTGACGGTGCCGGCCTCGCTGTCGTGCTCGATCTCGACGCGCAGCTCGCTGTCGCCCTCGTAGAGCGCATCATTGTCCAGCGCCTGATAACGCAGCTTGTCGCAGGCGTCGGCGGCGTTGGAGATCAGCTCCCGAAGAAAGATCTCGCGGTTGGAGTACAGCGAGTGGATCATCAGGTTGAGAAGCTGCTTGACCTCGGTCTGAAAGCCCAGGGTTTCTTCGTGGGTAGCGGTGGTCATGGTAGATCGAACCCCTTTCGACATGGCGATTTCCGGGCCAGCGATGGGTCGCTGGCGGTCCAGAGTGCACGGCTCGCGCCGCACGTCATTCAAGATGACAATCGATATGGGGTCCGCGCTGCGCTTTTCAAGGCTGGCGCCACCAAGTCAAGGCTGGCACCTTCACATCAAGGCTGGCCAGACCTGGGCCGACGTCCCTGGCCGTGGTCACCCGGCTAACGGCTGCCCAGGCCGGCTCTCACCTACGCCGGCGCCCCCAGCACGTAGGTCAAGCGAGCCCGGGCAACCGGCGCGTCTTCGTCGTCCTGCCACGCCCATGCCTCGACATTGGCCATGCGCCGCCCTTCGCGCACCAGACGACAACGCGCGAAGGTTGGCTTCACCCCGGCCGAACTGAGGTAGTCCACGGTGACGTTGACCAGCCTCGGCAGGCGCGGCTCACGGGTCTGCGCCAGGGTATCCAGCGCTGCAGCAGTCTCCAGAAAGGCCGACACCACACCACCGTGCAGCGCCGGCAGCATCGGATTGCCAACGTTGTGGGGACGCGTCTCCAGTACAAAGCGCCTGCCGTGCTCATCGCGGTCCTCCCTCACCCCGATGAAGTCGGCGTAGGGCACCTCGCCAAGCCAGGCGTTGATCTCACCGCTGGCACGCCCACGTTCCAGCAAGCCGCTGACACTCTCGTGTGGAGCCGCCGCTATCGCACCACTGTCGGCATCGCCAACTGGGGCCTTCTCTTCGATAAGGGGATCGCCCTCGTCTTCCACAAGACCGGCGAACATGGCCTCGGCAAAACCTGCTGGCGTGTTGCGCGGCCCCAGCCGGGCAAAGTGCCCGCGGGCGCAGGCCACCACCTGTCCTTCGTGCTGCCAGGCCCGGGCCTCGGTGAACACCACCGAGTCGGTGATGGCCTCCACTTCGGCACGTACCCACAATGACGCCCCCTGACAGGCAGGGCGACGATGACTGATATGCAGATCCAGGGTGGGACAGACCTCAGGACTTGGCAGTGCCGGCAGGACCGAGGCACCGCAGGCGGTGTCCAGCAGTACGCTGAGCACCCCGCTGTGCACCAGGCTTCTCGAGCGATCACCGCACAACTCGGCGCCCCCGGGCAGATATAGGGTGACGCCGCTGGCATCCACCGCAACGACGCGCATGCCGAGCGCCTGGGTATGTGGAATGACATCGACAAAGCGCTGAAGCGCCTGCCGCCAGAGCGACACGGAGGGTGGCTGCAGGGTGCGGTGCGAGGAGGACATGAGCGGGCTCGAATTCAAACGTTTGACTGACAATCTAGACCCAGCCCGCCGACGCCACAATAGGTCCTTGGTCCGCATTTTTACCTTTTACCCGCCAAATGCTCGCCAAGCGTCAGAAACAGACGACGTACCCTGAAGCAAACGCAAAAAGCTCGAATCCGCACACTTCGAGCCAGAAAATCAAGAACAAGGCACCTTAGATGTCGTGGATATCCCGCTCCTCCCGCGGAGCATCGTCCTCGCCAATACCACGCCAGGCGCGATAGTCGGCCAGACTATTGTCCACCTTGGTCAGCAACCAGCCGACGATGACCACATCATCGAGAAGACCGAACAGCAGCAGCACATCGGGAATCAGATCCAGCGGTGACACCAGATAGGCAAAGGCCACCGCCATCCAGCCGAAAGCCGCCCAGGGCACCGGGCGGTAGCGACCGCTGAGCACGTCCTGCAGCATCGGGATAAACAGCTTGAGCGCCCGCATTATATGCTTGAACGCTCGGGTGCGTTGGGTAAAGCGACCAATAACGGGGATTCGATCAAACAGGGCCATGGATAGTCTCCTCGACTCAATTCAGCACCAACGATTGCCGATGGTATTTATCGGGTGTCAACGGCTATCTTCATGGCGTCGACGTCGTCTTATCGCAACATGGGGGCGAAGCTGACCGGGGTCAAGTCTCGTAACCTGGCCGGGCAACTGTTCAAGGCCCGCCGGTTCGGTCACCATGTGGCTTCGATCCGACATCGATTCGCCGTCTACGGCACAAAAAGGCAGCAATGTCTTCTTCTTCACAGACCAGGAGGGTCTCCATGCCATTCGCCTTGTTTCGTCGCCTCGTGCCGCTGGTGGCAGCCACGGCACTGTGCATGCCATTGACGGCTACCGCCCAGGGCAGTGACGGCGCCATGCGCAGCGCCCTGGAAGCCGCCCGTAGCGGCAACTTCCACAACATCAACGACGCCGCCATTCGTGGCCACGAACTGGCCGGCTATGTGGCGTACTATCGTCTGCGCGACCGCCTGCCCAACGCCAGCCCTCAGGAAGTTCTCAGCTACATCTCGGCCAATGCCGATGCACCGCTGGGTGACTGGATGCGTGAGCAGGCCATCCTGCGCTACGGCAAGGCCGGGCGCTACGGCGACCTGCTGGCCGTCGCCGGCGGCGTTCCCGAGACCACCGCCGAGCAGTGCTACTACTACACCGCGCAACTGGGTCAGAGCCCCGCCGTCGCCGCTCAGGGCGGCCGCGAACTATGGCTGGTGGGTCGCTCCCAGCCGGATGCCTGCGACTCGCTATTCTCCACCCTGCGCGCCCGCGGCGAGATCGGTGGCACGGAAATCTTCGAGCGCATGATGCTGGCCTGGGAAAACGGCGAAGACGGACTGGTCAGTTATCTTGGCCGTCAATTGGGACCCGCCTGGAGCTCCGCTGCAGCAGCACAGCAAAGCGTGGCCGCCAATCCGTCGCGGCTGGCAAGCGTAGCGCGCTGCGTCGGCCCCAACTGCGCCGGCACCGCCTCCTTTGTGCGGGCCGCCATCATCGCCACTGCAGAGTCATCCCCGGCGGCGGCGCTGTCCGCCTGGCAGCAGGTCTCCGGCAATGTGAGCCTGCCGGCCCAGTCTCGCCAGGCGCTGGAGCGCGAGATCATCTATTACGCCCTGCGCCGCGACCAGCGCAGCCTGCTCGGCTGGATCGACGGCGCCCTGGCCGGCCAGCAGGATCCGGAGGTGTTCGAACTGCGTGCACGCCTGGCCATCCGCGATCGCGACTGGGCCGCCGTCGAGCGGACCGTTGGCATCATGCCCGCCGAGACCCAGGCCAAGGCGCGCTGGCAATACTGGCTGGGCCGCGCGCTGGCCCTGCGCGGGCAGCAGGCAGACGCGCAGGCCGCCTACGCCCGGGCAGCGGGTCAACGCGACTTCTTCGGCTTCGTCGCCGCCGACCGCCTTGGCCAGCCCTACGATCTCAACATGGAAGACACGCGTTTCAGCGAGGCCGAGCGCGCCCAGGTCGCCGGCTGGCCGACGGTGCGTCGCACCGAGGCGCTGCTGCGCGTCGGACAGGAAGGGCTTGCCAACCTCGAGTGGAATCATGCGGTACGCAGCGCAGGCCCCACCGATGCCCGGCGCCTGGCGGACTACGCCGCAGGACGCGGTTGGCACGTACGCCTGGTGCAGACGACCATCGTCGGCAAGATGCTCGACGCCCTGCCCTGGCGCTTTCCCGAAGCCTACCGGGAGGACTTCCGCCGCTGGGGCCAGGCCAACAACGTCGACCCCTACCTGCTGATGGGGATCGCCCGTCGCGAGAGCGCCTACAACCCCGAGGCGCTATCACCCGCCGGGGCCAGGGGCCTGATGCAGTTGATGCCGGGTACCGCCGCCCTGGTGGGACGCCAGGTGGGCATCGGTGATCCTGGACCCTACGGCGTACTCGACCCGGCCACCAACATTCGTCTGGGCAGCACCTATATCCGTGACATGATCGCGCGCTACGGCGGCAACCGTATCGCCGCGGCGGCGGCCTACAACGCCGGCCCCCACCGGGTCGACACCTGGCTTGCCCGCGCGCCGGGCGAATTCGACCTGTTCGTCGAGGAGATCCCCTTCAAGGAAACCCGCCGCTACGTCCGCGCGGTGCTCGAGTACCGGGTAGTGTTCGAGAGCCTGGCCCAGGGCTCGACCCAGGGCGTGCAGGTGCTGACAGCGGCCGAGAAGAGCTCGCGCTACGACGGTTCCATGGTACGTCGATGATGTGGCGGAGCCCCGGCACGTCGATGAGGTGAGATCGCCTCGCAAAGCAAGAACCCCCGGCCTGTGGTCGGGGGTTCTTGCTGTCGAGGTCCGGTTTTTTGCGGTAGCTTCGCTGGCCTGTGTCTCGGGCTATTGACCTCCGCGCCAATCGCATCGGCTCAGGACGGCGCCCGCGTCAACGCCAACTTGACCCCGAACGCCACCAGCACACCGCCGGTCAAGCCGTTGAGCACGCGCGAGAACGCCGGCCGAGCGAGCCAGTGGCTGGCGCTGCCCACCAATACCGCGACCAGGATCTGCCACAGGTTGGCAATCACGAAGTGGATACCGGCAAGCCACAGGGACTTCAGCAAGGCCGGATCCGTGGGGGCGATGAACTGGGGCAGAAAGGCCATGTAGAACACCACCGTCTTGGGATTGAGCACGTTGGACAGCAACCCCTCGCGCAGCGGCCGCCACGGCGATACGCGCTGGCGGCGGGCGCCACTCGCCGCCGACACCGCGAGCCCCTTGCCGGCCCAGGCCTGACGCAGGCTGGCGACTCCCAGCCAGGCCAGGTAGCCGGCCCCGATCATCTTCAACGCCGAAAACGCCCAGGCCGACTGCAGCAGGATCAGCGATACCCCCAGGGCGGAGATGGTGGCGTGGACGAACAGCCCCGAACAGATCGCCAGGCTGGTCAGCACACCGTCGCGCAGACCGCCCCGAGCGGTGTTGCGAATCACCAGCAAGGTGTCGACCCCGGGAGTGACGCTCAACAGCGTGATCGCCACCACGAAGCCCAGCAACTGGGCATCGATCCAGCCTTCCATCAGCGCACGGACTCGAGGCTATCGGAGTGTTTCAGCGAAATCTGGTCGTTGAGCGTCCAGAAGTCGTAGAGGATGCCGATCAAGAACAGACCACCGGTGAGCAGATAGATGATGCCGGTCACCCATTTGCCCATGTAGAAACGGTGCAGGCCGAATACCCCGAGGAAGGTCAGCAGCACCCAGGCCAGGGTGTAGTTGGTGGGACCACCGCGGAACCGCAGGTCGGCCTCGCGATCCATGCTCGGGATCAAGAACAGGTCGATGATCCAGCCGATGAAGAACAGTCCGAGGGTCAGAAACCAGATGGTGCCGGTCACCGGCTTGCCGTAATAGAACCGGTGGGCGCCGAGGAAACCGAACAGCCACAACAGGTAGCCCACCACCTTGGAGTGGGTATCGTCGCTATGGATCACGGGGGCAGTCATGTGAATTCCTTGTGTCATCTTTTCCGTTAAGAGGCAGCAACGGGCGTCCGGCTGGACGCTGCTGGCCTTTCGATCTACAGTAACTTGGCGAGTCGAGGTAAGCCATTCTCGCCTGCCAGGGGTGGTCGACACCAGAGGTGTCGTTTCCCGGGTAATCGGAATCGCCAACTCGACCGCAGCGTAGGACAGCAAGTAGAAACGTCAGCAGTGGTAGTTCGATCGCTCTATTGTCGAAACACGCAATGCGCCCTTCTTTCTTGTCATGCCCACGCAACAGGGTTCAGACCACACGACGGGAGAAAAGCTCCCCGGGTGGTTGAGCCTGCACCATCATTTAGCGAGTTAAGGAAATCGACAATGGCAACTGGCACTGTCAAGTGGTTCAACGATACCAAGGGCTACGGCTTCATCTCTCCGGACGACGGCGGAGACGACCTGTTCGCCCACTTCTCCGAGATTCAGGCTGAAGGCTTCAAGTCCCTGCAGGACGGCCAGAAGGTCTCCTTCGAGGTGACTCAGGGCAAGAAAGGCCTTCAGGCCTCCAACATCAAGGTCGCCGACTGAGCCTAGTGCCTGTCTGACCTTGTCACGGGGAGATCGCATTCTGCGTGATCTAGCCACCCCGTGAAGCAACAGCGCTTGAGCAGGATTGCCGCAAGTTGTGACGATCCTCGATCATGCGACAAGAAGGCCCACCATACGGTGGGCCTTTCTTGTTGGTCGGCAGAGCCTGCCGGGGGGCCGATCGGATGCCGTAAGAGCTTGCTAGCACGCCTTGGGCCCATGACTAAGCCATGATTAAGCCACCCGGACCTGATGCCCTGCCAATACCAGCTCAGGGCGAGTTGTCGGTACGGGTCTCGACGTCGCCTTCGGCGTTGACGTCGGCATCGAAGGACGCGTCCGCGTCGGCGGGCACCTCCTCGGGGACCTGGCGCTCGGCCTGCTCGAAGGTCTCGTCGATCTTGCGCTTGGCTTCCTCGAACCGGCGTTCGGTTTCCTGAAGGATGGCGTCGACCTCCTCGCTCGATCCCTCGAATTGCACCGGTTCCTCGACAGGGTCCGGCACCGAGGGCACCGAGGCTTCTCCGTCGCCTGTGTCGCTCTGCTGCCCTTCACTGTCCGGTGTGCCTTGGCTAGCGCTCGTTGCCTCGGCCTGCTTATAGGTCTCGTCGATCTTGCGTTGCGCTTCCTCGAAGCGACGCTCGGTCTCCTCCAGGATGGCATCGACATCTGACTCGGTGCTCTCCCCCGGCAGCGCCTGGCCCTGCTCCAGGGTGTCGGTGGCACTGCTGCCGAGGTCTACATCGGCCCCATCGGCGTCACTGTTGCTCTGCGCCCCGTCGGCCCCGCTCGACGCCGCTTCACTCGATGACTCTGACTGGGCTGCGGACATCCCGCTCTCGGAATCGGATGGCTGTTGTTGAGTCGCTGACGGCTCCTCGTCAGTAGCTGAGGGCTCTTCCTCAGTAACTGAAGGCTCTTCCTGAACAGCGGAAGGCTCACTCTGAGACGCCGGGGGCTCCTCGCCATCACACCCAACCAGCCACAGCGGTACGCTCAGCGCCACCAGGGCCGCCGCCATTCGAGGGGTCATTGCCATCGTCTTCTCTCCATAAAGCCTTTGTCCATGCGCCCAATCTCCATGATTGATCGCGCGCTATTGCACCAAAGCCACCCCGGCCACGCAACTTGCGTTGACGCTGCAGCACGCCGCAATCTCGCCTATCGGGCGACGTCTATGGCTGCTCCCGCCCTGATCATTCTCCCCGGGGTGAGGCCATGCGACAGCTGTCGGGCATGGTCAGACGCAGCGCCAACGGCATGACCCGGGCCTCGAACGCGCGCTGATAGCAGGCTTCGCCGTCCAGCGTCAGCGGCAGGCGCGCCTCGCCATCGGCTTCAAAGCGCAACCAGGCGCTGCGAAAGGCGTCGACGTACTGCCCATGGTAGGGCCTGGCCCGCAGTTCCTGCATCATCGCCCGAAGCTGGCGCAGCGAGCGGAAGTCACGCACCAGCAGCACGTCGAACAGGCCGTCGTCCAGTCGCGCCGCCGGCGTCAACTGCTGACCGCCACCGGCCTGGATGCCATTGCCGATACCCAGCAGAAAGATGCCCGCTCGACTCTCCCCGCCATCCCAGGCCAGGTGGCCCTGGTAGAGCTGATAGCGCCAGGCCTTGAAGGCACCGAACACCGAGTAGGCTCCCCCGCCCATCAAGCGCTTGAGTGGCTTCGGTGTCGATGTGGTGATCTCGGCACCGAAACCACCGGTGGCCATGTTGATGAAATAGCGATCGTTCATCCTTGGCACATCCACCCAGCGGCTGGGCAGACGACAGGCGGCGTCCAGCGACGCTGCCTGGCCGAGCGGCAGGCCCAGGGACTTGGCCAGGTCGTTGGCGCTGCCCAACGGCATGATGGCAAGCTCCGGACGCTCTTCGCGCGGCAACTGCATCAGCCCGTTGACCACCTCATGCACGGTACCGTCACCACCGCCGGCGATGACCCGCTTGACCCGATCGCGTCCAGCCTGGGTGGCCTGGCGTTCGCCGTCGCCCTTTTCCCAGGTGACACGCACATCGACATCGAGGCCGCCTCGCCGACAGGCGAAGACAGCGCTTCGCACTTCCGGCAATTGCGCCGATTGTCCGTTGAGGATCAGCCGATTGGTGCCCGGCGGCTGGGTCATCCTGACGCTTCCTTTTTCACATGAGGTTCATGAAAGTCGCACATCCTCCCTGTGCGGCGCCTATTTCATCACATCCTTCCCCCGGCATGGAGGCCCGCAGCGGCGATCCGATACCTGCCGGCCTCCAGCCACGTCCTGCTGCCGACGCCGCACCTATGCTGTTGCGGGACGGGCACAATCGCAGCCATAGCGCTGACTTGACCCGTATTTCCCTTACAATTGATCAAGACACGCCCCCCTTTGCGACCGAGTTCCTGCATGATTGAACCAATTTTTGTGCTGACCGCCTTTGTTTCAGGCCTGGCCGCCATGGCCCTCAGACTACCACCCTTGGTGGGTTTTCTCGCCGGTGGCTTCATCCTCAATGCTCTCGGCTACGACGAAACGCCGGTCCTGACGCTGATCGCCCACCTTGGCGTCACCCTGATGCTGTTTACCATCGGTCTCAAGCTCAACGTCAAGACCCTGCTGCGCCCGGACGTCTGGGGAGGCGCCAGCCTGCATATGCTGGCAAGCGTCGTGCTGTTCGTAGGTATTCTGGCTGTCCTGAAGGCGATCGTCACCCTCGGCTGGCTGACGTCACCCAACGGTCTGCTCGCCGGACTCGACCTGACGACGCTGCTGGTGCTGGCGTTCGCCCTGTCCTTCTCCAGTACCGTCTTCGTGGTCAAGGTCCTCGAAAAGCGAAGCGAGACCCATGCGGCCTACGGACGCCTGGCCATCGGTATCCTGATCATGCAGGACCTGTTTGCGGTGATCTTTCTCACCGCCTCCACCGGCAAGCTGCCGAGCCCCTGGGCCCTGGGCCTGTTCGCGCTGCTGCCGCTGGCGCCGCTGCTGCGGCGGCTGCTCGACCGCATGGGCCACGGCGAGATGCAGATGCTGTGTGGCGTGGTGATGGCCCTGGTGCTGGGCTACGGCCTGTTCGAGGCGGTCGGCGTCAAAGGGGATCTCGGGGCGCTGATCATCGGCATGCTGCTGGCGCCCCACCCCGCCGCCCAGACGCTGTCGCGCTCGATGTTCAATATCAAGGAACTGCTGCTGGTCGGCTTCTTTCTGAGCATCGGCCTTACCGCCCTGCCCAGCTGGTCGCTGTTCGGCATCGCCCTGCTGCTGGTGGCGCTGTTGCCGCTGAAGAGCCTGCTCTACCAGCTTATTCTGATGCGTTTCGGCATGCGCCACCGTACCTCGGTGCTGGCCACCCTCAGCCTGAGCAACTATTCCGAGTTCGGTCTGATCGTCGGTGCCATCGCGGTATCCAGCGGCTGGCTGGCGCCGCAGTGGCTGGTGGTGGTGTCGCTCGCGGTCGCGCTGAGCTTCGTGGTATCGGCGATCCTCAATGCCGTCAGCGAGCAGTTCTACCGCTGGCTCGAGCCACGCCTGCCACCGGTCGACGAGGCGTCGCTGTCCCCCAGCGACCGCCCCATCGAGGTCGGCGACGCCGAAGCGGTGGTGCTGGGCATGGGCCGTATCGGTCGCAGCGTCTACCGTCGCCTGACCAAGGAGTATGGACTCAAGGTGCTGGGGGTCGACTCCAATCCCAAGAGCGTGAAGATGCTGGCCGACAAGGGCTTCAATATCGTCGAGGGCGACGCCGTAGACTCGGACTTCTGGGACAAGATGCTGATGTCCTCTCAGGTAGAACTGGTGGTGCTGGCGATGCCCCACCATGCAGGTAACCTGTTCGCCCTGAAGCAGCTGCGAAGCCGCCACTTCCCGGGCAAGATCACCGCCGTGGTCGAGTACCTGGAGGAGATCGACACCATCCGCGAACTGGGCGCCCACGCGGTCTACCACGTCTACGACGAGGCCGGCCGCGCCCTGGCCGACAGTGCGGCGGAGGAAGCGGGAATCATCTCGCGTACCGAACAACTCGGCTAGGCGCTGTCCGAAAAGTCGACGAGCGAAGGTTAGACAAGGCAAAAATCGGTGAGACAGCGCAGTTTACGGGGTGTAAATGAGCATTTTGATCCGATTTTTAACGCCGTATTACCGAGCGCAGGCACTTTTCAGACAAGCCCTAGCAAGTGGCGCGCGCAGACCTGTGCAACACCCAGACGCGCTCGGCCACGGGGCTTGCCGTGGACAGGTCGGATGCGGATACTCGGGGCTCCCATGGCCAAGGCTCGTGCTCAAGGCGCGCGCCGAGGCCCTTTGCAAGCTCCACGACAAGGATGCATGGCGGTGGAAGACGTCTTTACCTGGCTGGGCGAGGCCCTTGGCACCCTGATTCGCTTTGTGGTCGATACTCTGGGCACCTTCTTCAACAGCATCGATGACGCCGCCGCCGGCTTTATCGACGGCCTGTCTCGCTCGCTGGGCATCGCACCGACCTTCTTCACCCTGGCGCTGCTGGTGCTGGGCCTTTTCTTTCTTTGGCGGGGTCTACGCGCGATCCTCACAGGCTCCCCCATCGCCGCCCTGCTGTGGGCTCTGCTGGGCCTCTTGACCCTGGGCATGCTGCTGCCCTGACGCGGGACGGTCTTCAAGGCCAGCCGAGCCGGTAGCACACAGCACAACGCCGCCCCGAGGGGCGGCGTTGGCATTCATGACGGTGGCTCCAGCAGCGATCGTCGTCGCTACATCAGGCCAGCGCCTTTTCCACGATCTCGTAGACGTTGGGTGAGAGTTCCTCGCCACGGATGCGCTCCAGCTCGGCGCGCATCAGCGCCTGGCGAGCCTCGTCGAAGCGCTGCCAGCGGGTCAGCGGCGTGATGATGCGTGCGGCGATCTCGGGATTCAGCCGGTTCAACTCGATCACCACGTCGGCCAGCAGGCGATAGCCTTCGCCATCCAGGCGGTGGAAGTTGACCCGGTTCTGCCCGGCAAAGGCACCGATCAACGCGCGCACCTTGTTGGGGTTCTTCAGCGAGAAGGCCGGGTGCTCCATCAGATAGCGCACCCGATCCAGGGCGTCCGCCTGGGGACGGGTCACCTGCAGGCTGAACCACTGGTCCATCACCAGCGGATCGCGGGACCACTTGCGCCCGAAGGCCTTGAGTGCCGGATCGGCGATATCCGAGCGGCTACTGTGGACCAGCAGGGTCAACGCATGGCGCACGTCGGTCATGTTGTGGTCGGCCTCGAACTGGGCCTGGGCCAGCTCGATCGCCACCTCGTCCTCGATGCTCATCAGGTAGGACAGCGCGACATTCTTCAGGGCGCGCTGGCCGATCTGCTCGGGCGTGGGCGCGTAGGCGGCGTCGCTCTGGTTGTCGCGATACAGTGCCAACAGTTCGTCACGCAGCTCTTGCGCCAGCGACTGCTGGATGAAGGTGCGCGCGGCGTGGATGGCGTCCACGTCGACCAGCGGCTGCTGTTCAGCGATGTAGGCCTCGCTCGGCAATTGCAGCATCTCGGCCAGCACCGCCTTGTCGTCATTGCCTTCCTCGATCAGTGCGCGGAAGGCCTCGACCAGGCGCGTATCCATGACCTTCTCGACACCATTGCGGTGGGCCGCGATCAGATCATCGAGTGCCAGCAGGGTCAGCCGCTGGCCGGCGTCCCAGCGGTTGAAGCCATCGCTGTCGTGGGCCATCAGGAAGGCCAGATCCTCCCGCGAATAGGGGAAGGACAGCTTGACCGGCGCCGAGAACCCGCGCAGCAGCGAGGGCACCGGAGCCTCTTCGATATCGCTGAAGATGAACTCCTGCTCGTCTTCACGCAGATGAATCACGGCGTCTCTACCCAGGCTCTCGCCGTCCAGGGTCATCGACAGGTCGCGGCCGCTCTTGGTGCCGACCAGGCCCAGGCGAATGGGGATATGCAGCGCCTGTTTCTCCGGCTGGCCGGGGGTGGCCGGCGTGCGCTGACGCAGGATCAGGCGGTAGCGGGAGTTGGCGTAGTCGTACTCCCCGAAGGCGTCGATCTCCGGCGTACCCGCCTGGGAGTACCAGCGCATGAACTGCTCGAGATCCTGCCCGGACACCTCGGCCATGCAGTCGACGAAGTCCTCGATGGTGACCGCCTGCCCGTCGAAGCGCGAGAAGTACAGATCCGAGCCCTTGCGGAAGGTCTCCGGCCCCACCAGGTTGGACAGCATCCGCACCACCTCGGCACCCTTCTCGTAGATGGTCAGGGTGTAGAAGTTGCCGATCTCGATGTAGGAGTCGGGGCGAATCGGATGCGCTGTGGGGCCTGCGTCCTCGGCGAACTGGGCGGTGCGGAAGAACGACACTTCTTCGATGCGCTTGACCGGTGCGGAATTGACCTCGGCCGAGAAGCTCTGATCGCGAAAGACGGTGAAGCCTTCCTTCAACGACAGTTGGAACCAGTCACGGCAGGTAACGCGGTTGCCCGACCAGTTATGGAAGTACTCGTGAGCGACGATTCCCTCGACCCGCTGGAAGGCAGCGTCGGTGGCGGTGTTGGGGTGGGTCAGCACCGCCGCCGAGTTGAAGATGTTGAGCCCCTTGTTCTCCATGGCGCCCATGTTGAAATCATTGACCGCCACGATCATGAACAGGTCCAGGTCGTACTCGCGACCGTAGGCCTCTTCATCCCAGCGCATGGCACGCTTGAGTGAGCCCATGGCGTGGTCGGTCTTGTCGAGGTTTTCTTCCTCGACCCAGATCTGCAGGGTGACGTCGCGGCCGCTCATGGTGGTAAAGCGGTCCTCGACCTTCTTCAGGTCACCGGCCACCAGTGCAAACAGGTAGGCGGGCTTGGGATGAGGATCGTCCCAGGTCACGAAGTGGCGGCCATCCGGCAGCTCTCCTCGCTCCACCGGATTGCCGTTGGACAGCAACACCGGCTCGCGGGTCAGGTCGCCGATCACGGTGGTCGAGAAGGTCGCCATCACGTCCGGGCGGTCCGGGTAGAAGGTGATGCGGCGGAACCCTTCGGCTTCGCACTGGGTGCAGAACATGCCACCGGAACGGTAGAGGCCGGATAGCGCGGTATTGTCCTCGGGCGAGATCTCGACCTCGGTGTCCAGAACAAACGCCTCCGGCGCACCGGTAATCGACAGTCCCTTGCGGGTCAGTTCGTACTCGCCTTCCTCCAGCGGCTGGCCATCGATGGCGATGGCCTTGAGCGAAAGCTGCTCGCCATCCAGCCAAACCGGTGCACCCGCCTCGCGCTCGGGATGACGCTCCAGATGCAGGCGTGCCTTGACGCGGGTGGTGCCAGGCGCCAGGTCGAAGGTCAACTCGGTGCGTGAGACAAGGTAGGCCGGCGGACGATAGTCGCTCAGATGGATCGGCTGGGGGTCGGACATCGGGGATGCTCCAATCAGAAAAGTCGACGATATTGTACGGGTACGGACGTGCCGGGCTCAAAGAACCGGCGCGACCCGGAGCACGTCGGAACCATCAGGCGAAACGGATCAAGGCGGAAGACGTCAGGACGAGGAGGCGGGCTCGGGCCGGGTCACGATCCAGATGGCAATCCCTATCAGCATGACGGTCAACCCAAGCTTCAACCACCACAGTGACACCGTGATCAACAGCACCACCACCGACAGTGACAGCATCGCCAGCGCCATCCACTTGGCATGACGGGGAATCGCACCGGATTCTTCCCAGGCCACCACCGCAGGGCCGAACCGAGGATGACTGCGAATCCAGCGAGCGAACCGCGGCGACCCCTTCGACGCCGCCCACACCGCCACCAGCAGAAAGCAGGTACTGGGCAACAGCGGCACGAAGGCCCCGATGACACCGAGGGCAAAGCTGGTCCAGGCCAGCAACTGCCAGGCCAGGCGACGGGTGGTGGAAATCAAGGGCGAACTCCGGCGGCGCACTCGCCACGCCAATTGGTCAAGAATTCACTTATTGAAACGCAGCAGGTGCGACGAGGCCAATCGGACGCCGCTATCAGGCCAGTAGCCTGCCGAATCCGCAGGGCCACTCGCCTCACGATGCCGGCAACAGAGACATGTCAGCCGCCGATCCTGTCAGTCGCGGAAATTGTCGAACTGTAGCGCCAGATCAGGGCCCTCATCAGCGCGCAGCAGTGCCATCACACTTTGCAGGTCATCGCGCTTCTTGCCGGTCACGCGTACCTTGTCGCCCTGAATCTGGGCCTGGACCTTGAGCTTCGAGTCCTTGATGCGCTTGACGATGTCCTTGGCTTCCTTCTGCTCCAGCCCCTGCTTGAGGGCGACCGTCTGACGCGCCTTGACGCCGGACAGCTCAGCGTCCTGAACGTCCATGATGCGCGGGTCGATGCTTCTGGCGATCAGCTTGTTGCGCAGGATGTCGAGCATCTGCTTGAGCTGGAAGTCGACCTCGGCGTGCAACGCCACGGATTCATCGGACAGCTCGAAACCGGCGTCGACACCGCGAAAGTCAAAGCGCCCCTGGACCTCACGGTTAGCCTGGTCCACGGCGTTCTGGGCTTCGTGGCGATCGAATTCGGACACAATATCGAAAGAGGGCATGCTCGCTCTGCTCCGCTGACAAAAACGCTAGTCTACCATCGACGGCGACCCGCAGGGTGTCACTACCGAGTCCTCCCCGGATGTCACGGAGGACGGCTCGGAAGGTGGTGTAGAAGACGGCGCCGAAGATGTCGCTGGAGCTGCCACGGAAGGTGAACCCCGAGGCACGACGGCAGGCTGCTCTCGAGACAGGCCCAGCGACTTGACCATGCGCCAGGCGGCACAGCCATCCTCGTAGTAGTCGTCGAGCCAGCAAGCCAAGCGAAAGCCCGCCCGTCGATAGAGGCCGAGAGCAACACGATTGTCGGCCCGCACCTCCAGCGTCATGCGCTCGCAGCCACGCTTGCACCCGTCACGCTCGAGCGCCTCGAGCAAGGCCTTTCCCACTCCTTGGCCACGCGCCTCGGGGGCCACACACAGCGAATAGAGGCGCGCTGCGCGGCTGTTGCGACGAAACAGCAAGGTACCGTAGCCGAGCGGCAAAACGGAGCCGGTGGCGTCCTCGGCGATCAGGGTCAGCCCATGGGCGCGCTTGAGCAGGTGGCGCAATTGGCGACGAGTGAAGCGGTCCCCCGAAAAACCGCGACTCTCCAGTCCCTCCAGGGCATCGAGATCGCTTGGGGTGGCCGAACGCAAGGCAAGTGGCATAGTGAGAGGTCCCGTCTCGGCAGCCCGACGCCCGACTCGGGCGAGGTGTGTTATCTGTTGATTCTGTCTGGCCCACACGCCGCTGTCAGCCGCCGACAGAATGAATATTTTTCACTTTCTTGCCGTATTGCTTTGCCGCCAACCCAGGCGCATCCTGCCACCGTCGGCCCTGACCTCTCCCCCGACTCGTGCGGTGTCCTCCGGCTTCGGGCTATCACCTTGTTTCGGCCTTGCTTCGCCCTTGCTCCGCCGTTGTCTCGTCCCAGTTTCGTACCAGTTTCGCCCCTTGTCTCGCCCCTATCTCGCCCCTTGCCGAGGAATTCTTGCGATGTGCGCCCTGCGTATCGTTGTCGACCGCCAGCGCGACTGGCAGCCCTACCACCCCAGTGACGATGTGATCGACGCCGACCACTATGTCGACGCCGCGGACATCGCCGATGCCAAGGCCACCTCGGGCGCCACCAGCGCACAGGTCATCAACCTGTGTTCCGACCTCGGCTACCTGGGCCGAGGCTACTATGTCTCGCTGCTCGCCCAGGCGCGAGGCGCCAGAGTGATCCCCAGTGTCGATACCCTCAACTCCCTGCGCCGCAAGTCGACCACCGACATGCAGCTCGAGGGCCTTACCGGACTGCTCGATGAGCTGAGCCGGCCCGCTGCAGTCGAGCGACTCGGCGATGACGTCCATTTCAGGGTGCTGTTCGGCGAATGCGTCGAGCCCCTGCTGGCACGCGTCGCCCGCCGCCTGTTCGAGCGCCTGCCCTGTCCGCTGATGGAGGCGCGCCTGAATCGCACCGCCCAGGGCTATCGACTGGTGCGGCTGCGTCCGCTTGCGCTTGGGCGGCTTCAAGAAGACGAGCAGGACGCCTTCGCTCGCGCCCTCAATCGCCATTCGCTGAAGATCTGGCGTACCCCCAGGGCGCGGAGGCGCTATCGCTTCGACCTGGCCATGTTGATCGACCCTGAAGAACACCTGCCGCCCAGCAACAAGGGCGCGCTCAAGCAATTTATCCGCGCCGGTCGGCGCCAGGGCATCAATGTCTCGCTGATCACCCATCGCGACAGCGCCCGGCTGGCCGAGTTCGACGCTCTGTTTCTGCGCCAGACCACCGCCCTCGACCACCCCACCTGGCGCATGGCCCGACGTGCCGAACACGAAGGCCTGGTGGTCATCGACGCGCCCCAGGACATTCTGCGCTGCACCAACAAGGTCTATCTGCATGAACTGCTTCGCACCCGGGGGGTCGCCGCTCCCGAGGGACTGTTGCTCAAGCGTTCGGATCGAGCACGTCTCCTCGAGCAGACGCAGGGTCTCAGCTACCCGAGGGTGCTGAAGGTCCCCGATGGCGCCTTCTCCCGTGGCATCGTCAAGGTAACGTCCAGCGAATCGCTGGCTCGGGAAGCCGATACCCTGTTCAAGAGCTCGGACCTGCTGTTGCTGCAGGAATGGCTGCCTACCGAATACGACTGGCGCATCGGCGTGCTCGACGGTGCTCCACTGTTCGCCAGCCGCTACTACATGGCCCGTGGCCATTGGCAGATCTACGATCATTCCGGTTCTCGCACCCGCAGCGGCGGCTTCAGCAGCCACCCCATCGACGAGGTGCCGGCCGCCGTGCTGCGTGCGGCGCTCAAGGCCACCCGGCTGATCGGCAATGGCCTCTACGGTGTCGACCTCAAGCAGGTCGGCGACCGTGTGCTGGTGATCGAGGTCAACGACAATCCCAACATCGATGCGGGCATCGAGGACAGCGTGCTGGGTGCGGCGCTCTACGATCGCCTGATGGAGGTCTTCGCCAGGCGCATGGAGGCGCGCCGACAGGCACGCTCGGCTAACACGGCTTCGCCCCAGGCGGGACGCCAGAGCCTTCCAGCCAATGATCCCGGCTGAGGCGGAAAGGCATATCCGGGCTGACGCCGGCGTCCGCCTCGGCTACCCTGCGCTTTTGACCAGACAGCGGGAGCCGGCATGAGCGAGCAGGATAGAAACACCCGACACAAGAAGGCCATGGAGAAGCTCAAGTCCCACGTCGACGCCAAGGTCGCCGCCGCCGACGAGGAGCGCGGGCTGATGCTGGTGTTTACCGGCAACGGCAAGGGCAAGACCACCGCCGCCTGGGGCACCGTCACCCGCGCCCTGGGTTACGGCTACCGGGTGGGCGTGGTGCAGTTCATCAAGGGACTGTGGGAGTGCGGAGAACGCGACCGTCTCGAGGCCGACGACAACCTCGAGGTGGCGATCATGGCCACCGGTTTCACCTGGGATACCCAGAATCGCGAGTCGGACACCCAGGCATGCCGCGAGGTCTGGCAGGAGGCCAGCCGCATGCTGGCCGATCCTGAGGTCTACCTGGTGGTGCTCGACGAGATCACCTACATGCTCAAGTTCGGCTACCTGGACATCGACACCGTGCGCACGGCCATCGCCAACCGGCCTGCCGAGCAGACGGTCATCATCACCGGGCGCAACGCCCATCGCGAACTGGTTGCCATGGCCGACACCGTGACCGAGATGCAGGAGGTCAAGCACGGCTTCACCAATGGCCTCAAGGCCCGCCGCGGCATCGACTTCTGAGCACACCCGACACCAGCAAGCGCCGCGAGCGACGATAGGCACCCGCGCCACAAACGCCCTCGACCCGACGACACAGAGCCCGACGCCAGCCGGGCTCTGTTCCTTTTCACTCGCCGAGACCGGACGCCCCGGCCCGGCGTCGGCCTCCCCCGGATGCGCCGAGAGAGACCACGGCCCTGCAACTCAACCTGCTATTCCACCTGCAGCTGTTCGTTATCGATCATCTGCTGCAGGAAGGCCGCCGAGTCCTGCCCACCCATGCCGACACCGTTGAGGGTAATGACCTGATCGGCATCCCCCCCTCCAGCGCCGATGCCACCGTCACTCTTCACGTACAACACGGTATTGCCGCTACCGTCCTCCTCGGCGTAGAGGTAGTCATTGACGCTGGCCTCGGTCGCCCCATCGAGCAGGTCCGCCATCTCCAGGCGATCGGCCTCGGCGTCACTGCCGACGTCTCCCAGGGTAAAGTCATTGATCTCATCACTGGCAGGCGCAGCACTGGTCCCAGCGTCGCCATCATTCCAGGCGACCACATCGGCGCCGGTGCCCAGATCGATGATATCGTTGCCCGCGCCGCCATCGAGCGTATCGTTGCCCTTGCCACCAACCAGGGTGTCATTACCTTCGCCGCCAAGGAGGGTATCCCCCCCGGCGCCGCCGATCAGGGTGTCGTTGCCGTCGCCGCCGTCCAGGGTGTTGATCCCGCCTTCATCACGCGACTCGTCAATCAGGTCATCGAGATTGTCCCGGATATAACCGATCATTTCGCCATCGGTGGGTTCGGTACCACCATTGACTCCCCACTTGACGTATTCGTAGAGCCCTTCGTAGCCCAGACCGTCATGCCCACCCGCGGTAAAGACCTCACCGGTGTCGGTATTCGTCCAGGCCAGGTGGTCACTGTTGAGCACATCGCCGATCAGGATGTCGTCGCCGCCTCCGCCCGACAGGACGTCATCGCCAAGTGCCAGAAGCCCTCCTGCGGCTTCCTGGATGGCACTGTTGAGACCGTCCTCGTCGTTGACGATCTGAACCTGGCCGACCGGATCATTAAACGTCGTACCGCCAATGGTCAGGCCTCCGGTGCCATCGACGTTGCTGTTGTCGAAGTACTCAAGCGTTTCCTCGTTGATCCCGTTGCCGATGCCGATGGCGGCCACCTCGACATCATTGGCGACCAAGTCATTGAAGGCGGCGATCGATTGCGTCATCACCGCGGTGCTGTTGTTGCCTCCGGGGCCGCTGAAGCCACCTGAGCTATTGACATGGTAAGTCGGCTCGCCATCGGTCAGAAACAGCGCGAGGTTCTTGTAACCCGAGGTCGAGCCAGCAATACCTTCGAAGAACGTCTCGGATTCGTTGAACCCAGCCTCGTAGTTGGTGCCCCCGAAAGCCACCATGGCCTCGATATAATCAATGGCATCCTGTAGATCATCAGGGCCGAAGTTCTCAATGATCAGCGAATCAACCGTCTGACCTGTGCCGTCGAGCCCAGGCCTCACCAGGGAGTCAAAGTCCACGATCTGCAGATTGATGGTCCCACCGTAGGTCTGGAGATGGATAAGAAGATTCTCCAGGGCGTCCTTGGCCAGCTGCATCCGCGTCTTGCCGGCGGTGCCCGACGCATTGCCCATGCTGCCCGAGCTGTCGATGATCAGTGACAGGTTGTAATTCTCCGGCTGCGCCTGGGCCACCCCGCCGGCGTCGCCGATCAGCACGTCGTCGCCATCACCACCGGCCTGTTCGCTGTTGTCGTTGTCATCCACGTACAGGGTATCCGGCGCCTCTCCGTTAAGGGTCAGGGTGCTCTCGAGTCGATCGCCGTCGCCATCGACACCGACCAGACCGAGGGGCACCTCGAAGTCCTCGCGCTGCTCGCCGCTGCGATGGTTGATGTCACCCAGTGACAGATCGCCAGGGGACTCACTGCCACTCTGCTCCGCCTCGATGGAGACCGCCTCGAAGGGGCGATCGTCACCGGTGCTCAAGCGCACCTCCCAGCCATCCTTGAGGCCGTCGACCTCAATGCCATCGCCGGTATCGACCAACGACACCCTTCCCGTGACATCCACGCCCCGAGCGTCGAACACCTTGACGTCATCGACGCTCAGATCCATGGCGGCACCGCTGGTCGCCCCTGGATCACCGCTGCCTGCGCCTTCAGCATCGAACACGACGGCAGAGAGCAACAGAGCGGCGGTGACGCCGTTGGTCACATGGACCTTCTGCGAATAGCTCGTCAGGCCAACGTGGTCCTGCCACTCGGGCGTCGCCCCGGAAGCGGTAACGCCCTTGAGCGCATCGATGCGCAGGGTCCCGTCGGTACCGAGGGCGATACGGCCGTCGCTATCCTGGTCGGTCGTTCCCGACAGCAAGAGGTCGTTGACCGCGACGTCATCACCGGCGTGCAAGGCCAGGTAGTCACCGATCGTCTGGGCATCTGCCGGGCTTGAGTCGAACGCCTCGCCATTGGTGATCGCACCGATCACCTCGACGCTGTAGCCGTCACCTGCTGCGTTGAGCGTGACGCTGAAGCCGTCCTCGGCACCGTCGGCGCTTTCGGCATACAGCGTCGTTCCATCAGCGCTCAAACGATAGCTCAGCGGCTTGCCGTCGACTCGCAGCGCGTTGCCCTGGCTATCCGTCGCCGGCTGTCCGTCGAGGGCGGCGGCAAAGACCACCTCCCCGACCCCATCGGCTCCGACGTTGGGCCCGAAGTCCAAAGTGCCGTTGCCACTCTCCAGGGCGTGCTCCGCCTCGGAGAACACCTGGGGCACGTCATCCTTGATGTCGACGGTCAGGGTGGCCGGATCACTGGCGTCACCGTCGGAGTCGGTCACCACCACGCTGAAGGCGTCCTGCACGGCGTCGCTGGCGGTGCCCTGGCTGGTATGGTCCGTGCTGTTGTCGGTCAGGGTATAGCGATACTGATAGGTCCCCGCGCTATCTTTCCACACCTCCAGGGTGCCGAGGTCTCCGTCGACCTCGACCGGACTGGCCTCGGTGCCGTCGGTCACATCGATACCATCGATCTCCACCTTGGCCAGGCTGTCGCTGCCGGTGTCGATGGCGAGCGACCCCAGAGTGGTCTCGAGGTCGGTGGGGGCCTTGCTCCCGCCGTCGTCGAGACCCGCCTCGTCCACTTCGTTGTTGCCCGAGGCGTTGAGCGACTCGGGATTGACCTCGACCTCGGGTGTGGCGTCCACGGTGATCGTCAGGGTCGCGCTGCTGATATCACCGTCGGCGTCGCGGATCGAGTAGTTGATCACCGCGTCACCCTCGAAGCCGTCGGCTGGCGTGAAGGTGATATTGCCGTTGGCGTCGACGTTGGTGATGGTGCCGCTGCCGCTTTCCAGGCTCACGCTGTCGGTGACGAAGGTGTAGGGACCGTCGGCCCCGGCCACGTCAGGCTCGCCCGCCGTACCGTCGAGCACATTGACGGTGATCGGCTGGTTCTCGTCGGTCTCGGCGGTGTCATCCTTGGCCTCGGGCACGTCATCCTTGATGTCGATGGTCAGGGTGGCCGGATCACTGGCATCACCGTCGGAGTCGGTCACCACCACGCTGAAGGCGTCCTGCACAGCGTCGCTGGCGGTGCCCTGGCTGGTGTGATCCGTGCTGTTGTCGGTCAGGGTATAGCGATACTGATAGGTCCCCGCGCTATCCTTCCACACCTCCAGGGTGCCGAGGTCTCCGTCGACCTCGACCGGATTGGCCTCGGTACCGTCGGTCACATCGATACCATCGATCTCCACCTTGGCCAGGCTGTCGCTGCCGGTGTCGATGGTGAGCGACCCCAGAGCGGTCTCGAGGTCGGTGGCGGCCTTGCTCCCGCCATCGTCGAGACCCGCCTCGTCCACCTCGCTGTTGCCCGAGGCGTTGGGCGACTCGGGATTGACCTCGACCTCGGGCGTGGCGTCCACGGTGATCGTCAGGGTCGCGCTGCTGATATCACCGTCGGTGTCGCGGATCGAGTAGTTGATCACCGCGTCACCCTCGAAGCCGTCGGCCGGCGTGAAGGTGATATTGCCGTTGGCGTCGACGTTGGTGATGGTGCCGCTGCCGCTTTCCAGGCTCACGCTGTCGGTGACGAAGGTGTAGGCACCGTCGGCCCCGGCCACGTCAGGCTCGCCCGCCGTACCGTCGAGCACATTGACGGTGATCGGCTGGTTCTCGTCGGTCTCGGCGGCGTCATCCTTGGCCTCGGGCACGTCGTCCTTGATGTCGATGGTCAGGGTGGCCGGATCACTGGCGTCACCGTCGGAGTCGGTCACCACCACGCTGAAGGCGTCCTGCACAGCGTCGCTGGCGGTGCCCTGGCTGGTGTGGTCTGTGCTGTTGTCGGTCAGGGTATAGCGATACTGATAGGTCCCCGCGCTATCCTTCCACACCTCCAGGGTGCCGAGGTCTCCGTCGACCTCGACCGGATTGGCCTCGGTACCGTCGGTCACATCGATACCATCGATCTCCACCTTGGCCAGGCTGTCACTGCCGGTGTCGATGGTGAGCGACCCCAGAGTGGTCTCGAGGTCGGTGGGGGCCTTGCTCCCGCCGTCGTCGAGACCCGCCTCGTCCACCTCGCTGTTGCCCGAGGCATTGGGCGACTCGGGATTGATCTCGATCTCGGGCTCGTCGTCCTCCACCTCCACCCGCCAGGTCGCCTGGCTGGTATCACCGTCGTTGTCGGTCAGGGTATAGAGGATTTCGGCGGTCCCCTCGAAGCCCGCCGCCGGGGTAAAGGTGATGGTACCGTCGGCGTTGAAGTCCAGGCTGCCGGCGGTGCTGTCCACCAGTTCTGCAGCGGTCAGCTCGGCGCCATCGGCACCGAGCGTATCGGCGCCTGGCCCATCGTTGATAACGTTCAACATGACCGGAGCATTGTCGGACGCGCCGATAGTCTCGTCATCCTTGGCCTCGGGCACGTCATCCTTGATGTCAATGGTCAGGGTGGCGCTGTCGTTGACGTCGCCATCGCTGTCCTCGATCACCAGCGCGAAGTCGTCCTTGATCCCGTCGGTGGCGGAGCCCTGGGTCGAGTGCTCTTCGGTGTTGTCAGCCAGGGTGTAGCTGTAGCTGTAGTCGCCGTTCGACTCGGTCACCGTCAGGGTGCCGTAGACGCCTTGCACAGTACCGCCATTGGTCACGTCGACCTGTGTGCCATCCTTGTCCACGATCTTCAGCGAGGCCAGGGTGTCACTGCCGGTGTCGATGTTGATCGCACCGCTGGTGGTCTCCAGGTTGGTCTGCGCCTTGCTGCCGCCGTCATCGAGACCCGCCTCGTCGACCTCGCTGTTGCCCGAGGCATTGGGCGACTCGGGATTGATCTCGATCTCGGGCTCGTCGTCCTCCACCTCCACCCGCCAGGTCGCCTGGCTGGTGTCACCGTCGTTGTCGGTCAGGGTATAGAGGATCTCGGCGGTCCCCTCGAAACCCGCCGCCGGGGTAAAGGTGATGGTACCGTCGGCGTCGAAGTCCAGGCTGCCGGCGGTGCTGTCCACCAGTTCTGCAGCGGTCAGCTCGGCGCCATCGGCACCAAGCGTATCGGCGCCTGATGCGTTGGTGATGACATTGATACTCACCGCCGTATCGTCGGTGGTCTCGACGGTAGGATCGTCCTCGGCGCGGGGCGCGTCATCCACGATCAAAATGTCGAGCGAGCCGCTGGCGCTACTGCCGTCCACGTCCACCGCCTGCACATTCAGGCTCTCGAGATAGCCGCCATCGGTGGCGCCGGCAACGCTGTCATTGTCGACGTTGTCGGTCAGTTCATAGGTGTAGCTGACGGTGCCCCCTGCGGCCGAACCGGTGAAGCCGGTCAGCGTCACCACACCATGATCGGTGACGATGGTGACCGGCGAGGTCCCCAGGGCATCAAGCTGGGCAAGCGTCAGGGAAACCGGCCCCACCGTCAGGGTGGCCAGGCCGTCAGGTGAATCAAACCCAAAGGAGCCGGTGCGAACCAGCTGGGTGGCGTCGCCACGGCTACCGCCGGCCAGGTCTGCTTCGAACAGCACTTGTTCGGCACCGGCGGCGCCAATCGGCAGCTCGCCAGGGCCGCCAGGACCACCAGGGCCGTCAGGACCACCAGGGCCGTCAGGACCACCGGGGCCATCAGGACCACCGGGACCAGTGGGATCTTCGGGGCCATCGAGACCGGTCAGGGTGACACCTTCGTCGTCATCGCCGGGATCCACCGCGTCGACACCGGTGAAATCGCGCTCGATGGGACCATCGCGCCCCTCAAGGCCAAACTGGAAGGCCAGCGGATCCACCGTCTCCACGATGCGCAACAGACGGACAAAACCACTGCCCTCGTCGTCCCCTCCCCCGCCGGTGCCGCCGGCCGCCGGATCCTCAAGATCATCGAACAGGTCGCCTTCGCCGGAGTCGATGGCGGCCAACAGCTCGTTGAGCTCTTCGTCACCCAGCACGTTGTCGGCCTGCTCGGCGATCTGGGCGAGGGCCGCGAGCTCAGCGTCCGTGGAGCCGGACGCTTGGGTTCCCTCGGGTACCGGTGCGTCAATGCCGACAGCCGCGCCGGCCGTCACCGGGCTGCCCAAAGGGGTCGCGGGTGCAGCAATGGGCGCCGAGTCGTCGGTGGTCTGCACAATCCCCTGATCGACCAGCGAAGGGCCGGCAGGCTCGGTGGTGGAAGGCAACAGGCGCACCTGTCCGCTACCGGAAAGTGTCACGGGGTCGCCGACGCCACCGGGCGAAATAGAGATTTCACCACCCTGTGACGTCACCAGGCGCTCCCCGTCGCTGATCACGTCTCCCGGCCTGAGTTCGCGAAGGCTACCATCGGTGCCCTGAACAAAAGCCTGCCCCTGTACCATCACCACCGTCGCCGTGCTCATGTCGCTTCCCCTGATGCTCGTTGTCGTTTATCGAGCGCGCCCAAGGATATTTCTGCCCTCGATAACGCACCTTATCGGCACACTGTGGAAGCAGTATTAGCGAAGCTTTTTTATGACTAGCATTGGACTGAGGTACAGTATTTTGATGAACACTGCTTTTAAGTGCAGATTAGTGCAAAACCTTAAATATTTCTCCTACACCTTTAACACTAATAACTTCATTCTATTAACACTTAACTAACACCAATGATGGCGAGAAACTTCATACTCGTCTGTGTACGCATGTGAGCTTCGGTCCCTCCTGGCACCCCTGTCCGGCCCACATTCAAAGCCTAAGCCACTGTTCAACAAAGCATTCCTCCCCTCATTCGCTGATGGCGCTGTTTCACTGCCGGGTCATCCAGCTCGACGTTCGCCGCGGCTCGACGCCTGGCAGACCTGCCGCTACTCGGCGTCGACAACGTCAGCATGGCGATCGTCATGCCGCAAAAACCGTCTCAAGCATGATGCTCCGATCGGGTGCTGATCGGCGAAACGTAAAAAAACAGTGTTTTCACTTTATTTTCAAAAGCTTATCACACAAAAAATCATTGGCGTATCCATAGAGCAACATATAACTAGCTGATTTTAAATGCTTTATACGAACGTCGCGCACCATTGTCTGTTAATGGCGACATTCCGGCCGACCATCGGTCATCCCGGAGAACGCTCACTAGAGCACGCATCCAAATAAGTTGTTGTTTTTAAAATACAAAAAGATAACTGGATCGATCCTTGCCCTCATTGCGGTCAGAACAAGGCTTTCCCGGCGTCCCTCCGACGCCCGAGGCAAGGCCGCCAATATCACAAGCGACGGCAAGGAGTGAGTTCATGAAAATCACGATTCACGGCTCGGGTTACGTAGGACTGGTCACCGGCGCCTGCCTGGCCGATGTGGGACACGACGTGATGTGTGTGGACGTCGATCAGGTCAAGGTCGCCCGCCTCAAGCGCGGTGAGGTACCGATCTACGAACCAGGCCTCGAGGATCTGATCCGCCACAATATGGAAGACGAGCGCCTGACCTTCTCCGATAGCCCGGAGGAAGGAGTGGCCCATGGCCTGTTGCAGTTCATCGCGGTGGGAACGCCCCCTGACGAGGACGGCAGCGCCGACCTGACCCACGTGCTTGGCGTGGCCCGTACCATCGGCCAGCACATGGACGGATATCGCGTCATCATCAACAAGTCCACCGTCCCGGTGGGGACCGCCGACAAGGTTCATCAGGCGGTGGCCGATACCTTGGAGGGACGCCAGGCCGAGGCCGAGGTCGACTTCGACGTCTGCTCCAACCCGGAATTCCTCAAGGAAGGCGCGGCTATCGAGGACTTCTCGCGGGGGGCGCGGATCGTCATCGGTACCGACAGCGACAAGGTCCGCAAGCTGATGCGCGAGTGCTATGCCCCCTACAGCCGCCAGCGCGACAAGCTGATGTTCATGGACGTGCGCAGCGCCGAACTGACCAAGTACGCCGCCAACGCCATGCTCGCCACCAAGATCAGCTTCATCAACGAAATCGCCAACCTGGCCGAGCACCTGGGTGCGGACGTCGAGCAGGTCCGCCACGGTATCGGCAGCGACCCGCGTATCGGCTACCACTTCATCTATCCCGGCTGTGGCTACGGCGGCTCCTGCTTCCCCAAGGACGTCAAGGCACTGGCTCGCACCGCCAGCGAGGTCGGCGCCCCCGCCCGCATGCTGCAGGCGGTGGAAACGGTCAACGACGCCCAGAAGACGCGGCTGTTCGACAAGCTGGAACTGGCGCTCCACGGCAACCTCAAGGGCCGCACCATCGCCCTGTGGGGACTCGCCTTCAAGCCCAACACCGACGACATGCGCGAGGCGCCGAGCCGGGTACTGATGGAACAGCTGTGGCAAGCCGGCGCCCGGATCCAGGCCTACGACCCCGAGGCCTCCGCCGAGTGTCACCGCATCTACGGCGAGCGCTCGGACCTGTGTCTCTCCAAGCAGCGTGACGCTGCCCTGGAAGGCGCCGACGCCCTGGTCATCTGCACCGAGTGGAAGGCCTTCCGCACCGTCGACTTCGACAAGATCGCGCGCACCCTCAATCACCCGCTGGTGATCGATGGACGCAACCTCTTCTCACCCGAGGACGTCGAAGCGGCGGGTCTCGAATACTACGCCATGGGTCGCGGCGCCTCCCTGCAACACCCCCGGGTGTAAGGACGCCACCATGTCATCGCTACCCAAGCACACCTCCGTGGCCAGCAAGGCCACGGAGCTGACCACCCTGGCGCTGCTGCTGTCGCTGCTGATCGTGCTGGTCAGCGAGTTGCCCTCCGAGGTGTTCTCGCCGGCGTCGAAGAGCTTCTTCTTCGCCATTGGCGCGGTCGGTGCGTGGCGCTATTCATGGTGGTTCGTCCAGGCGCTGCGATCGGTGTGGTACAACCGCCGCGTCTTTCCACAGATGCGGGCCGAGGCCGACGCCCTGGGAGAGTCCGGCAAGCCGTCAGAGCTCTACGTGCTGTGCACCTCCTTTCGCATCGACCCCGACGTCTGCTTCCGGGTCTACGACGCGCTGATCAAGGAGACGCGGCACTATGGCGTGCCGACCACCATCTTTGCCTCGGTCTCGGACCAGACCGACGTGGACATCATCTCCCACGTACTGCAGGAACACCGCTGGCCGTCGCACATCGAGGTCCGCTACATGTTCCAGAAGGGCGACGGCAAGCGCTCGGCGATGGCCGAGGTGCTGCGTGCGATCTCGCGCCGGGCCCCGGCCCCCGACGCCCTGCTGGTGTCCATGGACGGGGATATCCTGCTCGAGCCCGGAACCCTGGAGCGCTCGCTGTCGTTCTTTGCCCTGCGCGATGATCTCGGCGCCCTGACCACCAACAACAGCGCCATCGTCACCGGCAACGACGCCACAAAGGAGTGGTACGACCTGCGTTACGCCCAGCGTCATCTGGTGATGAGCTCGATGTCGGTGTCCGAGCGGCTGCTGGTCCTGACCGGCCGCTACAGCGCCTTCCGCGCCGACCTGGCGACCCACCCGGACTTTATCGACATGGTCGAGAACGACCACGTCGAGCATTGGCGCTTCGGCAATTTCAAGTTCCTGTCCGGGGACGACAAGTCGACCTGGTACTGGTTGCTCAAGAACGGCTGGAAGATGCTCTACCTGCCCGATGTCTACGTCTCGGGATTCGAGGAGCTGCCGGACCGCAAGCGCTTCTTCGCCTCGACCACCGACCTGATGCGTCGCTGGTACGGCAACATGCTGCGCACCAGCGGTCGCGCCATTGCCCTGGGGCCGAGGCCGATGGGGCTATTCACCTGGTGGAGCCTGATCGACCAGCGGCTGTCCATGTGGACGACCCTGATCGGCCCCATCGTGGCGATCCTGGTGACGCTGTTTGTGCGGCCGTCGTTCATCTTCGCCTATGCCCTGTGGATCCTGTTCACCCGCGGGATCTCCACCTCGATCCTGGCCTGGCAGCGTGGTCGCTTCAGCCTTCTGTGGATCCCGCTGATCTACTACAACCAGGTCTACGGCGCCCTGCTCAAGACCTACGTGAGCTTTCGCTTCAACCGTCAGAAGTGGTCACGCCAGGGCATCTCCGCCGGCGAGCCAGGTGATGAAAAGGCGGTTCGCCGCCAGCGTCGCATGGGTCACCTGCTGCATGGCTTTCATGTGTGCCTGATGTTGTTCGTGCTGACCCTGGCCACCGGCGTACTGAAGGTACCTGACGCTACCTCGCTGAAGATCCTCGAGCGTGCAGGCCCGGTGCCCAGCGACAGTGCCGCGCTGCCTGACGCCAGTCGCTGGCTGGCCAGCCGCATCGAGGATGGCTCGGGCGAGCTGCGCCTGCCTGCCGGCGAGCTGCGGATCAGCGATCGGCTGATCGAACGCCTGGGCGCAAGCAGCATCGGCGAGGCCACCAATCTCAGCGGCAGCCCCCAGGGCACCACGCTAGAGGTCCCGCCGGCGTTGATCGACCGCCTCAAGGACGCCCAGGGCACCACTCCAGCCCCCGGCGATCTGTTGAGCTGCACCGACCAGCAGCGCTGCTCGCTTGATCTTCACGACACCAGGCTGTCGCTGAGTGACCTGCGCATCCAGGTGCAGCCACGCCACGGCTGACAACGACGACACGGCCACACTTTGTCGCTGAGCCGCATGTACGGCCAGACACCGCCACGGCTCAGCGAATACTGACTTCAGGACACCGATATGAGCGATTACTTCGACGACAAGGACACCTCCACACCTCGCCACGAGCCCACACACCAGCCGGAACCCGCACCGCGCGCCGAACCCCATCTGGGCGATGCGCGCTCCCAGCCGCGCCAAGAAGAGGCACCGGCAGGCTCGGGACTGGCCCATGAGCGCCGCGATGAGCGCCGCTACATCCGCGTTTCGCCGACCTTCGAGGTGCGCTTCGATGACGGCAACCGCTTCCGCGGGCTGGACCTGTCCCAGGGCGGCTTCGCCATCGAGAGCCCGCGCCCGATGCGCCAGGACGCCAGGGTGCGCGGCAGCATCGCCATCACCACCGCCAGCGGCGAGCTACTGGTACCCGTGAGCGCCCAGTGCCGCCATAGCCTGGCGCTGGAAGGTCGCGGTGGCGCACACCACGCCGGCTTCGAGATCACCGACATCTCCCCCTCCCACCTTGAGCTGCTGCGCCGCGTGGTCCGCGCCCATCTGGCCGGCCGGCCGCTGGACGTCGAGCAGATGGTCCAGGGCGAGGATGCCCAGACCCCACGCAAGCGTCGCGGCACCGGCAGCACGCCCCAGGCGGCGGCTCGTCCGCCGAGGCCCATGGGCCGCTACGTGGCGCTGTTCATTGGCTTCGCGGTGCTCGCGGTGGTCGCGGCGGCCACCGCCTATCGCAACTTCATGCTGATCGAGCCCAACTTCGCCGCTGTCACCGCGCCACGCATCGACATTCGTGCACCGAGCCCCGGCATCCTGATGGCGCACGAACTCAAGGCAGGTGACCGTGTCACACGGGACGAGCAGCTCACCCGGGTCAAGGACGTCGATCTGGAGTCTGACCTGATCCTGGCCGAGGCCGCCCAGCGCTACAACAGCCAACTGATCGAGAACCTTCAGGAAAACCTCGACGGCGCCAATGGCGGACAGGTCAGCCTGGCCAACTCCGCCGAGCCCGGCAACGGTGACGCCGTGAGCTTCGAGACGGTGTCCCCGGACATCGCTCGTGCACGTATCGATCAGTTCGAGACCGCCCGGGACTTCCAGGCGTCCAGGGTCACCGCGCTGCAGGCGCGCCAGTCCCAGAACGAGATCTACAGCCCCTGCGACTGCCTGGTGGCGTGGGCGCTGTCGAGCTCCGACGGCACCTATATCAACGAAAGCGAAAAGATCATGACGCTGATGCGTACCGGCGACGACGAGGTCATGGTCGAGGCGCTGGTGCATATGGACGACATCGATCGCATCGAGCCCGATCAACTCGCCTATCTGTCGCTGCCCAACGCCTCCGGCCCGATCAGCGCTCGGGTGCGCAGCGTGGCGCTGGACATCGAGCGCCAGCCGCGCGCCGGCTTCCCGAGCTGGGTACGCCAACAGCAGAACGTCGCCAGCGTGCTGCTGGTACCGGAAAAGCCGCTGCCGGTGGAAAGCGTCGGTACTCCGGTGGACGTGCGCTTTACCGAACAGGCCCTGCTGGGCGCCACCGCCGAGTGGATCTGGCAGAGCGGCCGCCGGGTGGTCCAGCAGGCCAGCCAGCTGTTCTCGGGCATTGGTGACAACGACGCCGCCGACACCGCCGGCTGAGCCACGCTCTTTCTTTACACGTATCCGTCCCACTTGCCACGACCACCGCGGTGGTCGTGAGCCAACAGGAGATCGAACGCCATGTCGACACTGACGACGCGCCTGTCCGCCACCCTGCTGGCCATCTGCGCTACCCAACCCGCCCTGGCGGACAACGGCGCCAATGACAGCGACGCCGATCAGCAGAGCCCCGGCGTCCCCCAGGTCGCCGCCTGCTCGGCGCGCCATCCGCTGGTCGCCTCACCCGCCCCTGCGCTGGGTGAGAAAAGCGCCCACGACGCCATCCGCGAAGGCTTCGACACCACCCGTACCTGGGGCACCGAGGAGAACGTCGAGCTGTTGTCGGGTCATTCGGCGACACCGGCGCTCAGGGTCCTCTATCCCGAGGACACCTCCTCGCCCGGCGACACCGACACCGGAGGCGCCGGCTTCTACACCGAGCCTTCCGCGCTCGAAGGGCGCGATCACGCCTGCCTGAGCTACCGGGTTCGCTTCGAGAGCGGGTTCAACTTCGTCAAGGGCGGCAAGCTGCCGGGGCTCTACGGCGGCGAAGCGCCCAGCGGCGGTGACGATGTCACCGGCGAGAATGGCTTCTCCATGCGCTACATGTGGCGCGAAGACGGCCAGGGTGAACTTTACGAATACGTGGTCGGCGGCGAGGGCGACTACGGCGACTCGGTGGCCCGAGGCCGCTTCACCTTCCCCACCGGTCAGTGGGTCACCCTGGAGCAGGAGATCATCCTCAACGACCCCGGCAAGGCCAACGGCATTGCCCGGGTGTGGGTCGATGGTCGGCCGGTGCTCGAGCAGACCAATCTCACCTACCGTACCGACGACGACGTGCACATCGATGGCCTGATGTTCTCGACCTTCTTCGGTGGCCACGGTGAGGACTGGCGCACCCCCAGTGACCAGCACGCCGACTTTGCCGACTTCCGTTTCTACGCCCCCCGTTCATGATCGCGGCGCCCCCAGGGGCGCCGCCAAGGAGACGCTTGATGCACCCATCCCATGGCTCATCCCCCGGTCCCCTCCCCACCCGAGGCCTGGGCCCATCGATGCCGGCATTCGAATCCGGCCGGTGCCACCACTTCGACCAACGCTCGGCAAATCCGCTCAAGCGTCTGGCACACAGAGTGATGGGATGGCCGACGGCCAGGTTGTCGGGAAAGCTGGCAACGGGCCTGACGCTCGGCCTGACGATGGGTGCCGCCCTGGTATCGTCCGCGCACGCCATGACCCTGGAAGAACGGGCCGAGCTGGACCTCAGCGACTACCGAGTGACCAGACCTGACGCCTCCTACTTCGATGTAGAGGCCCGCATGGAAACACTGGCCGACACCGACAACTCGATCCTGTTGCAGGAGCTCGATCAACTGACCAACGGACCCAGCTGCCAGCAACTGCTGGCCCAGGAGCCGATTACCACGCGCCTGCGGATCCCCGGCTATTATCCCAGCCCCAAGGAGTGGGAACTGGCATCCGAACCCCTGTTCGACTTCGAGGACAGTGTGTCGATGCTCGCCGGCTCCTTCGTGGCCACCGGCGACACCTACTACGCCGACTGCCTGGTGACCTTTCTCGATCAATGGGCCCAGCACGATGCCCTGACCGACTTCCACTACGATCCCAAGGAGCCTCAGGCCTGGTTCGCCACCGAATCGATGATCTTCGCCGCGGGCATGGCCTACTCGGTGGTGCGTCCCCGCGTCGAGGGCAGCGACCAGGCCAAGCAACGTGTCGAGCAGTGGCTCAACCGGCTCGCCCACAAGCACGCCGCCATTCAAGGGCAGCCCGGCAACAGCTGCTGCAACAACCACTTCTACCGCCGCGCCCTCTACGCCAGCATGATCGGCGTGATTACCGAGGACGATGAGCTGTTTCGCTTCGGCGTCAGCGCCATCCATTCGGCGCTCTCCGACATGACCGAGCGCGGCGCCTTTCCGCTGGAGATCGAGCGTGGTCGTCGCGCCACCCACTACCAGAACTATGCGCTGCTCTACCTGATCACCAACATGCAGGTCATCGCACGCCAGGGCTATGACATCTTCGAACTCGAGATCAACGGCCACGACATCCACGACGCCGTGGACTTCGCCATGACCATCTTCAACGATCCCGAGGCGCTTGGAGACCTGGCGCCCCACGAGCAGTACACCGGCTTTCTCAAGGACAACCAGTACTTCGCCTGGATGGAGATCTATCAGAGCCGCTTCGATGACCCGCGCATCGAACGGTTCCTGGCCCAGGTGCGTCCGGTCTACAACCGCAGCGCCGGCGGTTACCAGACGTTGTACTTCATGTCACCCGAGGCGCAGCAGCACCTCGTCGTCGATGAACAGGAGCGCGAGACCACCGCCTTCGAGGGTCTCGACGACGACAGCGCGTCGCAGTGACAGCACACGATCAACCAGGAGGCCTGCTTATGATGCTCCCCCGTTTTCGCCCCCACACCGCCCAGGGCCAACGCTGGTCCCGGGCCTTTCCGCTCACCGCCTCGGTCGCCGTGGCGCTGTGGCTCGGCGGCTGCGCCGCCCCCGGTACCGAGTTCCAGAGTACCGGCGTCGACCCGCTGCCTGCCGAGTATCAGGACTTCTTCGACAAGGAGCAGCCGCGCAACCCCGAATGGATGCATGACAACACCCTGGAAGAGGCGCAGCAGCTCGTCGCTGCCGGCCAGACCCGAGAGGCGATCCTCAAGCTCAAGGGGCTGGCCGCCCAGGACATCCCCAAGGCCTACTACGAACTCGGCAAGATCTGGGATCAGGGCAAGGGCATCCAGGCGGACCCCGCCAAGGCCGCTGCCTACTACGAGGACGCCGTGCGCACGCCGTCCTATATCCTTGGCCACGCATCGCTCAACCTGGCCAAGCTGAGCCTGGAACAGCAGGGTGCGCCCTATCGTCCGGTACTGGCCTACTATCTGCTCGAGCAGGCCATGGAAGAGGAAATCGGCCGTGACGAAGGCGTGGTGATGGCCTCATTGCTGGCCCGCGGCGCCGACGGCGTCGCGGCGGACCCCCAGCGCGCCCTGGCGCTGTATCGTCAGGCGGCGAACAACGGTAATCCGGATGCCATCCTGGCACTGGCCAACGCCTACGCCGAGGGCGGTTGGCTCGACACCGACAAGGCACGCTCGCGCGAGTACGCCGAGCGTTACGCCGAAGGCCTGCGCGAGCGCGCCGGCGGCGGCGATATCAAGGCGATGACCGAACTGGCTGAGCTGTACTCGGCCGACGGCCTGCTGGCCGGCAACGACGATCGCCGCCTGCACTGGCTGACCCAGGCCGCCCAGGCCGGTGACCCCGACGCGGTGGCCAAGGCGGGCCGCGAGATGCTCGACAGCGGCCGCGCCGAACAGGGCGTGACCCTGCTGACCCAGGCGGCCGAGAACGGTGACGTCGACGCCATGGAGCGCCTGGGCCGGATTCTGCTGGAGGGCGACGGCCTCAGGGCACGGCCAATCGAGGCACGCAATTGGCTCGAAAAGGCCATCGACGAGGACTCGGTCGACGCCCGCGTGACCCTGGGTCGCGCCTTGCTGGAAGGCGATGCCCTGCCGGCGGAACCCCAGCGCGGCATCCGCCTGCTCGAGCAGGCCGCCCGACACGACGATCCGCTGGCACTGGCGATGCTCGGCCAGGCCTACCTGGCCGACGAGGTGGTGCCGACCCAGCCGGTGATCGCCGCCCGCTATCTCGAGCGCGGACATGAGCTGGGCCATCCGTTTGCCACCGAACAGCTGGGCGCGCTCTACCTCAGCGGCCGTGGCGTTGCCACCGATCCAGCCCGGGGCGAACGGCTGTTGCGCGAGGCCATCGACCAGGGGCAGAGCGGCGCCCTGCGCACCCTCGGCGAAGCCTATCTGGCCGAGGACGGCCCCCTGCCCTATCAGCCCCGTGAGGCGGAGCGCCTGCTGACCCAGGCGGTGGAAGCCGGCGATACCAGCGCCGCCACCCGCCTGGGCGAGGCCTATCTGACTGGCGAGCTGAGCGGCGAGCTGAGCCCCGAGACGACAGGCCCGAACCCCACCCAGGAACCGGGCGGCGACGCCATGGCCGTGGCCGATGGTGCTTCGACCCAGCGAGGAAATTCTCGGGTGGATCACGGACGGCGCCTTCTGGAGAACGCCGCCGAGCAGGGCGACGCCTACGCCATGGTCGTCCTCGGCCGCGCTTACCGCGACGGTACCGGGGTGAGCCGTGACCTTGCCCAGGCCACCGAGTGGCTCGAACGGGCCGAGGCCGCCGGCCACCCCTCCGCCGCCGAGGCGCTGATGCGCACCCAGCGCGATCGCGGCCAGGCCGGTGACATCCAGGCGCTGATCGCCTCTGCCCGTCAGGGCAACGTCAACTCCATGGCGGACCTCGGCCGCGCCTATCGCGACGGCCAGGGCGTCGGGCGCAACCTGTCCGAGGCCAGCCGCTGGCTCGAGCGTGCCGCCCGCCAGGGTCATCCAGGCGCCGCCGCCGCGCTTGGCCGCATGTACCTCGACGGTGAAGGCGTCGCCCGCGACCCGGCCAAGGGCGCCGAACTGCTCCAGGTGGCGGTGGCCGGTGGCCACGCCGGCGCGCGTGCTGACCTGGGCGGCATGCTGCTGACCGGAAACGGCGTGGAAGCCGACCCCGAGCGGGGTCGTCGCCTGCTGAGCGAAGCCGCCGAGGCCGGCAACGAGTATGCCGCCCAGACCCTTGGCGAGGCCTACCTCGAAGGCAATGGCGTCAGCGCCGACCCGGCCGAGGCCGAGCGCTGGCTGACCCGGGCCAGCGACGCCGGCAGCCTGTCGGCACGCGCCCTGCTTGGCACCGCCCTGGTGCGAGGCGACCAGAGCCTGGCTCAGGACCCGAGCCGGGGCGAACAGCTGCTGACCAGCGCCGCCGACCAGGGACACGCCGGCGCCCAGGCCAGCCTCGGCCGCGAGTACCTGCGTGGCGAAAACCTCGAGCGGGACACCCGCCAGGGCGCCGACTACCTGCTCAAGGCCGCGCGTCAGGGCCACGAGACCGCGCGGCTGGCGCTGGCCAAGGCCTACCTGGCCGCCAATGGCCTGGAGAACGCCAACCGTGAGCAGGCGCTGGTATGGCTCGACGGGGTCATGGACGGCAACTCCCAGATGGCGTCCCAGACCCTGCACGACCTGCTCTCCGACGAGGCTACCCTGGCCGCCATGCCGGAGACCATGAACGCCGGCGGCTGACCCCTGCCCCCTGACGTCATGCCCCTGGCGTCACGCCCCAGGCGCCATGTGCCCACTAACTGGCACATGGCGCCCTGGGTTACCTCACGGCTTCTCATGCCCGCAGCTTCACCGTCGCCTGAGTCCCCCTGAGTCTTCTCCCGCTCGCCTTTCCAGGCGCTCACCATCTTGCCCGCACTGCGCCCTTGCCTGCGTGCTGCCCGCCTTCACCTGGCTTTTTCGGGGCGGCCCTTTTGGATACCTCGACAAACACAGCTAAAGTGCTGAGACGACAGCCTCGGCGCCCGTGCGCCCTGACAGGAGACCACCATGAGCTATCGTCCCGCCGAAGACCGTTACGAACGCATGCGCTATCACCGCTGCGGTCGCAGTGGCCTCAAGCTGCCCGCCCTGTCCCTCGGGCTGTGGCACAACTTCGGCCACAACGCCCATGAAGACAACGCTCGCGAGATCTGCCGTACCGCCTTCGATCACGGCATTACCCACTTCGACCTGGCCAATAACTATGGCCCGCCGCCTGGCAGCGCCGAGTCCATGTTCGGGCGCATCCTCAAGACCGACTTCGCCGGCCACCGCGATGAACTGATCATCTCCACCAAGGCGGGCTATAACATGTGGCCTGGCCCCTACGGCGAGTGGGGCAGCCGCAAGTATCTGCTGTCGAGCCTCGACCAGAGTCTCAAGCGCCTGGATCTGGACTACGTCGACATCTTCTACTCTCACCGCTTCGATCCCGAGACACCGCTGGAAGAAACCATGGGCGCGCTGGACCAGGCGGTACGCTCGGGCAAGGCGCTCTACGCCGGTATCTCGTCGTACAGCCCTGAGCGCACCCGCGAGGCCGCTCGCCTGCTGCGCGAACTGGGGACCCCCTGCCTGATCCACCAGCCCAGCTACTCGATGATCAACCGCTGGATCGAGGACGACGGGCTGCTCGATGTGCTGGACGATGAAGGCATCGGCTCGATCGTCTTCTCGCCACTGGCCCAGGGCCTTTTGACCGCCAAGTACCTGGGTGGGGTGCCTGACGACAGCCGTCTTGCTCGCGGTGGTGCGATCCGCGAACAGCACCTGTCCGACGACAACCTCGAGCGTGTCAGGGCGCTCAACGCCATCGCCGAGCGGCGTGGCCAGAGTCTGGCGCAGATGGCGATTGCCTGGGTGCTGCGCGGCGGCCGCGTGACCAGCGCCCTGATCGGCGCCAGCCGCCCCGATCAGGTCAGCGACTGCGTCGAGGCCCTGGACAACCTCGACTTCAGCGACGAGGAGCTGGCCGACATCGACCGCTACGCGGTGGATGGTGGGGTCAATCTATGGGCCCAGTCCTCCAAGGCCTAGGGCTTGTCTGAAAAGTGCCTGCGCTCGTCGACTTTTCGGACAGTGCCTCGGCAAGCCAGCTCGGCAAGCCAGAAAGCATCAAGCCTGCCGCGCACACCGAAACTGCGCCTGCGCTCGATCACAAGGTGACCAGTTGCACCCCGCTGCAACACACCAGTGACTTGTCGCCACGATCGGGCCAGGCCTCGCGCGTATAGGCGTAGATCTGGATGTCCAGGGTGCTCTTGCCGGCGTGCAGATGGCGCTTCAGGGCCTGGGTCACCGGTACCCGCTTGAACGCCGGTGTCATCGGATGGGAAGGCCGGGTATCGAAACGTCTGAGACCATCCGGGCCATGGCAGTGTCCTGGCGAGCCCCAGCATTCGGCGTGGCCGAACAGCGCAAAGGTGCCGGCATAGCCCCGGCTTTGCGGGGTCACCCTGGCCGGCAGGCGCGCGCTGAAGAAGAGCCAGGCGGTGTAGCTGGGGCGCAGGTGGTGGATGCCATAAAGCTCGACGAAGGCTTCCTCGAACTCATCGGCGCGAAGCGCGCCCAGGTCGAGCCGCGGCAGGCGATAGCGTTGCTCGATCATCAGGCCTCCTCCAGACCGCTGCCGGCCAGGGTCAGGTCCGCCACCGAACGGGCATACTCGTAGCCCAGCGACTGGACATTGAGCACTTCACCGACGGTCAGGCCGAAGGGTTCCAGCACGATATCCTCGAGCCCCGGGGGAAAGTTGGTGATGCCGTGGCGCTTCTGCCACAGCGACCAGAGCCGGTCGATCATGCAGTGGTGAGAATAAAAGATCGGATCATAGGCGGCGTAGGTGGTGCTGGCCATGGTCGCACCGACATAGACGTGGAGCTGATCATGCACCGTCTCGATCAGGTCGTTGAACTGCTCGAAGGTGTCCACCCGCTCCACCAGGAAGGCCGCGATCTCGCCCAGCGTCGCCCGGCCATCGCCGTTCACGTCGGCCACTGGAAAGGAAAACACCGGCAACAGGCCGTCGGGATTGCGCTCGGTGACCAGGTCCACCGGTTCGGGCACCTGGGGGGGATAAAGCTGGATGCGCGAGGAGTGAAGCGGATTCTCCTCGCCATCGATCAGCGCAACATCGAAGGCCTCGGGAATGCCCTCGCCTTCGGTCCAGTCCCACCAGGGGATCGAGACCTCTTCATCGATATCCTGCAGCGACTGCTCCAGGCGATGGAGGTAGGCTCGGTGCCAGGGCAGAAACAGCCTGGCGCTAAGGCTGGTGCGAGGCGAGAACTGATGATGCCAGCACCAGCGCCCCGGGGCGCCATGGATGCCGGCGTAGTGGTAGAAGCCTCGATTATCCTGTCGAGCCTTGGACGCGCCCAGTGCAGCGATGTAGCGGCGCATGTGCACACGCTCGACAGCTTCCACCGGCAGGCGATACATCATCTGACCCGACATGCTTCCCCCTTGCCGTCGCTGTCGACGGCAGTCCCGGGAGCCGAAGGACGATTATCCCTGGCTCGTTTCAGCCTAGTTCAGTCCACAGGGCTCGGCCACGCCGCCGTTCGCCCTCATTACCGGCCAGCCAGCCGGCTCGGCTCGCCCCCGAGACATCGTCCTGATGGTCCCAGCCTGCACGGAGCGACCGCCCGTTATTGAGCAATTACTCAAAATGCGTTTGAATGGCGTCCACCCACGACATCACCGAGTCGTCCCGCGCCCTTCCAAGGAGTCCCCATGGCAAGCGTCACCAATCGAACCCTGCTGGATCTGGGGCGGCTGACCGCCAACCTGGTCACCTACCCCGAAGGCCACAGCGTCTATCGCCACAACGACCCCATGGGTGGCGGCCGCTACTACAAGCTGAACCTCATCCTGAAGGCCCCTCGGGCCGGCGGGGTATTCGAGACCGAAAAGGTGATCTTCAACCTGTTCGACCGGGTGATCCTGTTTCGTCCCGACCTCTACCAGCACAGCGTCTCGAAAATCGAAAAGGGCAAGCGGGTGCTGTTGAGTATTGCCCTGCACACCCCCTAAGCCTACGGCTTGCGCCCCCACCGAAGGCTCTGACCTGAGGCGTTGTCGTTGGCGTTGGCGTTGGAGTTGGCGCGACACGCCTATCGAAAATGCACGAAAGGTGCGCCTTAGGCCGGTGCAAGCGTAGCCCTGGCCTCGGACCTGGGCCTGCTCGATCATCCCCCCCTGCTCGGCTGAACGCCCCCGCCACCTACCGACCAAACTGTTGGCGATCCCCGGCACCTCACCCCAGGGCCGGCCCCCGGCATCCTGCCCCAGGCTTCGTCAGCCATGCCAACAGGAGGCGTCAGCTGTGACCACCACCCTCGTTCAGGCGGAAATCGCCGCCAATCGCTTTGGCCTCGGCGCGGGGCCAGGTGAGCTTGCCGAGATCGCCAAGGACCCCCAGGGCTGGGTGCTGGCGCAGATCGACGAGGCCGAACGAGCGCCACTGATCGAGCCTCTCGCCGCCCTGCCATCCACCATCACCTACCTGGAGCGCTTTGATCGCTTTCGCCGCGACCACGCGGCCGCCCGTCGACGCATGAGCGAGGCCGCCGCCAATGACAAGCCCACACAGAGCCTGCCGACCCTGCTCGAGCGTTTTGGCGCGATGAAACAGGCCGAGATCCAGGCCAGGGGGCGCCAGCAGTGTCTGAGTCCGTTTCCGGTACTCGAGCGCTGGGTGATGTTCTGGAGCAACCACTTCACCGTGTCCGCCGACCGCGGCGGCGTACAGTTGCTGCCCGGGGCCTTCGAGCGCGAGGCCATCCGGCCCTATGTGTCGAGTAGCTTTTCGGCCATGTTGCTGGGCGTCGAGCAGCATCCGGCCATGCTGCTCTATCTCGACAATGCAGCGTCGGTGGGCCCCGATTCGCCGCTGGCCAGAAGTGCCAGAGCCTCTGCCGGACGGCTCGGGCTCAACGAGAACCTGGCGCGGGAAATCCTGGAGCTGCATACCCTCGGCGTCGACGGCCCCTATCAACAGCAGGACGTGGTCGAACTGGCCAGGGCCATCACCGGATGGCGGACACGGCTCGAACTGCCGCCATCGACCGAGGCGCCGGCCCTCGGACCCTACGGCAGCCTGTTTCATGGCGCGGCCCATCAAGGCGGCGAGCGAGAACTGCTGGGGCGGCGCTTCGCTGCAGGCGGGGCCAGGCAGGGGCGTGACATGCTGCGCTTTGTGGCCGGCCAGGAGGCCACCGCAACCTTTGTCGCCACCAAGCTTGCCCGTCACTTTGTCGCCGACGATCCACCCGGTGAGCTGGTATCGGCCTTGGCCTCCACCTTCCAGCGCGAGAACGGTCGCCTGTCGGCGCTGTTTCGCACCCTGTTCAGCCACCCCCAGGCGTGGCAGCCGCAAGCGCTCAAGTTTCGCCGTCCGCAGGAATATCTCGTCGCGCTCTATCGCGCCCTGGGCAAGGCACCCTCGCCCGATGGCAGTGACTGGGGCCAGCAGCTTCGACTGCTGGGCCAGCCACCTTTTCTCGCCGGCGCCCCGGCCGGATGGAGCGATGATGCCAACGACTGGATCGGTGCCGACGCCTTGAACAAGCGACTGCTGGTGGCCCAGCGCCACGCCGGTGACGCCAGCGGCGAAGCCATGGAGCTGGCCCAGCAGAGCCTGGGCCCTCGCCTGCGTGAAGCCACCGCCGTGGCGCTCAGTCAGGCGCCCCGCAACCAGGCGCTCGCCATGGTGCTGGCAAGCCCCGAGTTTCAGTGGCGCTGAGCGCCGTCGCGACACCACCCAATGGAATCCGCCATGTTCAACCGACGCGAGTTTCTCAAGGCACTGGGCGCAGGCACCAGCCTGCTGCTGTGGCCCTCGCTGGCTGCGGCCGACTCCCCGCTCGGCAAGCGCCGCCTGGTCGTCGTGCTGCTGCGCGGTGCCCTCGATGGCCTCGCCGCCGTCCCCTGCGACAGCGACCCCGCCTACCAGCGCTTGCGCGGTAGCCTGGCATCGCAGGAAGGAGTCGTTGCACCACGACTGGACGGGACCTTTTCGCTGCATCCGTCACTGGCCTTCTGCCACCGTCTCTACCAGGCCGGCGACTTCGCCGTGGTTCACGCCTGCGGACTGCCCTATCAGGGACGCTCGCACTTCGACGCCCAGGAGTGCCTGGAAAACGGCACCGCCACCCCCACAGGAAGCCGCACCGGCTGGCTGAATCGTGCGGTGGGCAGCCTAGGCGACACCCAGGGACTGGGCCTCACCTCCTCCCGCCCGTTGTTGATCCGTGGGCCGGCCCCCTTCGCCACCTGGTCGCCGTCGGCGCACGGCACCACCCAGCCGTCACTGGCCCAGCGGGTCGCCGCGCTCTATCGACAGGATCCCCGGCTGGGCCCGGTGTTCGAACGCGCCCTGGCGATGCAGCAGATGGCCCCCACCGATATCGACAGCGGTGGCCTCCTGAAGGACACCCTGGCGGCGGCAGCACAGTTCCTGGCCGTCGCGGATGGCCCCCAGATCGCCATGGTGGAAGACGACGGCTGGGACACCCACGCTCGCCAGAATGCGGTGCTGTCACGCAAGCTTGAACAGCTGGATGGCGGGCTTGCGGCGCTGCACGGCAAGCTCGGCGAACGCTGGCAGCACACCGCCGTAGTGGTCATCACCGAGTTTGGCCGCACGGTGGCCGTCAACGGCACCGGCGGCACCGATCATGGCACCGCCAGCTGCATCCTGCTGGCCGGTGGCGCCATTCGAGGGGGGCGCGTCCATGGCCAGTGGCCGGGGCTCGCCAGGTTGCGTGACGACCGTGATCTGATCGCCGCCCAGGACACCCGCGCCGTCCTCAAGGGTGTGCTGCGCGACCACCTTGGCCTCGATCTCGATCCCCTGGCCGAGCAGGTCTTTCCCGACAGCCGGCAGGTGGCCCCTCTAGCAGGCCTGATTGGCTGAGCGGATGGCCTGATCGGACAGCCTGGGCTGACTCACTGAGCCAGCGTCGATAGCCTGGTTTTACCAGGCTGGGAAAGGGTCATCCGAGTCGACCCAGGCGTCCATGCCGAGGGCCAGCTCCGATTCGCTCAGCAGGCACTCATCCAGGGCCTGACGAATGCGATGCTCCGCCAGGTTCTGGCCGATGAACACCAGTTCCTGGCGCATGTCACCGAAGGGCTCCTGCCATTTGGCCAGAATCGCCTCGCGATACTCCGGGTCCTCGGGCCACTGATCCTCGGGTACCGCCCGCCAGAAGCGACCCGCCAGGCCGTGGTGAGCGATGCCTCCCGCCTGACTCCACTGGCCGGCGAACTGAGGACGGCTGGCAAGCCAGAAGAACCCCTTGGAGCGCAGCAAGGTGCCACCGAACCAGTCGCCATGCAGCAGTTCATGAAACCTGCGCGGATGGAAGGGGCGGCGCGCCTCATAGGCAAAACTCGAGATACCGTACTCCTCGGTTTCCGGCACATGCTCACCGCGCAGCTCCTTGAGCCAGCCCGGCGCCCGCTGGGCCCGCTCGAAGCTGAAGTGTCCGGTATCCAGCACCCGCGACAGCGCCACCTCGCCCTGGACCATATGGACGATGTCGGCCTCGGGATTGAGGGCGCGCAGTACCGCCTCGACCTCCGCCAGTTGCTGCGCCGAGATCAGGTCGCACTTGCTGATCGCCAGCACATCGCAGAACTCGATCTGGTCCACCAGCAGGTCCGCAACATTGCGCTCATCGTCCTCGCCCAGCGACTCCCCCGCCTCCTTGAGGGAGCGGGCTTCAGCGTACTGGCTCAGAAAATTGGCGCCATCGACCACGGTGACCAGGGTATCGAGTCTGGCGATCTCGGACAGGCACTGACCGTCCTCATCGGCGAAGGTAAAGGTCTCCGCCACCGGCAGGGGTTCAGAGATCCCGGTGGATTCGATCACCAGGCTGTCGAAGCGCCCCTCCTCGGCCAGCCTGCGGACCTCGATCAACAGGTCCTCGCGCAGGGTGCAGCAGATACAGCCGTTGCTCATCTCCACCAGGCGCTCTTCGGCGCGGTTCAGCGTGACCCGGTCCTCCAGCTCGTCTGATGCCCCTGGCCCACCGCGCACCAGGGCGGCGTCGATATTGACCTCGCTCATGTCGTTGACGATGACCGCGACCCGACGCCCCTGGCGATTGGCCAGAAGGTGATTCAGCAAGGTGGTCTTGCCGGCTCCCAGAAAGCCTGACAGTACCGTGACCGGCAACCTGGCATCATTCATGAACCTGTTCTCCCCATGTGCTCTCGCCAAGGAAAGCCCCTCTCTGCACGAGGCGCTTTCCTTGTTTTAAATGTTACGTTATAACATTGTAAACACATCCCATGGAGACGCCAAGATGTCGCTGTCCAGCTCACTGTCCACCTGCGTCGACGGAGACGCCCCGACCGCGTCTTGCGAGTCGCAGCCAAGTGTCCACTGGGCCCAGGGTATCGATGCCTCGATCCTGCCGCGCATCTTCGAGCAAGGCATCACCATCGCGGTGATGCAGCGCGCGCTGTCCCCCAGCCTGGAACACAGCATCCAGGCACAGTGCGATACCGAGCGTCGCTGGAGTTTTCAGTGGCTGGGAGTTCCCGACGCCGCCATGAAGCGAGAACTCCGGCGCAGCATGCCCGCCCCGGAGCAAGCCTGCCCCCTGGTAGACGACGTCGTGCTGTTGACCCAGGCCATGGCGATGCTGTTCGACACCGACACTCTGGGAATACGGCTGCGCCTGCTGGACAGCGCCATGTGTCCACGCTTTCACTGCGACAAGTTGCCGGTGCGACTGGTCACCAGCTATCGGGGGCCGGGCAGCGAATGGCTGCCCGAGTCTGCGGTCAATCGCGCCGGGCTCGGCGCACCCTCGCCGGACAAGCCCGAGACGCTTCGCCAGGCCCATGCCATTCAGCGGCTGGGCACCGGCGACCTGGCACTGTTGAAGGGAGACGGCTGGAGCGGCAACGAGGGCCGCGGACTGGTACATCGCAGCCCGGCGCAGCAGGCAGGGGAGACGCGCCTTTTGTTGACCATCGATCCGAGCTGAGTCGAGCGGCCGCCGACGCTTTGCCAGGGGCGTGGCGGCCGCCTGCGCACGCAACGCGTGGTCAGTGGATCTTCAGGCGTGGCCCGACCGAGCGGCCGAGGACGTCGCTCAGCGCCTCGGCGGTACCCTTGAGCGGCCCCAGCAGGATGAACTGGTGCTGGCGCTGCAGTCCCTGGTAGGCCGCCCGCGCGAGTCGCCCGCGCAACTGGACGTCATCGGCGAACCAGCCTTTCACTTCGCCGACGCTGCCGGCCTCACCCAGCGACAGCAGGGTACCCTTGTCCTCGTAGACGAAGGGCGCCGGCGTTTCCCCCGCGAGAAAACGCGGCAACTCCTTGGCCAGATGTTCTGCCTGCTCGCTGGCCGCCTGGGCGGTGGGCGGTGCGGGCTCGTCGTCGATAACCGAGCAGTCACCCAGCGCAAAGACGTGATCACTGTCGACACTCTGCAGGGTCGGCTTCACCCGCCACTGGCGCTTCTTGTTGGTCGCCAGCGCGTCGATCGAATCGGCCACCGGCGGCCCCACGCGTCCGGCCGCCCAGATGGTCAGGTCCGCCGGAAACTCGTCGCCGCCATCGGTGGTAAGACGGTCGCGATCGACGCGACTGACCTGTTGTTCGGTATGAATGTCGATGCCGACATTCAAAAGGCGCTTGCGGATGGACTGGCGCACCTCATCCTCCATGCCCGGCATGAAGGTATCGGTCGCCTCCAGCAGGGTCACCTTGACCCTGGGCTGGCACTCTCGTGGGGCCACACTCGAGGCCCGCGCCTCGGTGGCCAGCAGCCCTGCCAGTTCCACCCCGGTGGCCCCTGAACCGACGATGGCGATATGGAAGGGATCACTGCGCTGCCCGGCGCGATGCGCCAGCAGCCCCGTCGAGAAGCGCTCGAACAGTCGCTCGGCGTCGGCCTCGCTGTCGAGCATCAGGGCATGCTCGAGCACGCCGTCCACGCCCATGTCCGGGGTCACCCCGCCAATCGCCAGCACCACCGCCTGGTAGCCGATGCAGCGACCGGGCACCCTCACCCGACCGTCGTCTTCGCGCCACTCGGCCAGGGTCAGGGTACGCGCCTCGGGATCGATGTCCGCGAGTTCACCGCGCTCGAAGCCGAACCCCCAGTGCTCGGCGAGCCCTGCGTAGTCCAGCTCATCGACCTCGCCGCGCCGAAAACCGGCGGCAAGCTCATGCAACCGCGGTTTCCACACATGGGTGGCGCTACGATCGATCAGCAATACGTCCTTGTGGCCTGCCTTGGCCAGCCGGATGGCAAGCTCGAGGCCGCCGGCACCACCACCTACGATCACCACGCCTTCACTGCGAACGTTCATGGGACCTCCTGTCATCGCCCCTGCGGGGGATCCACAGGGACGTCCGGTGTCGATTCGTCCCCACCCTACCACTCCGAACCCGGCTTGAGGACATGCTCGTTGCAGCGTAGTTTGGGGAGGTCGGAAACGGAACTTCTTCAGGAGATTGCCCCTATGCACACCCCTGAGAACCAGCTGATGACAGACCATGCCTATCTTGGCGGACGTTGGGTCGAGGCCAGTGACGGCAAGACCCGGGAGGTCGAAGACCCGGCCACCGAAAAGACCATCGGCAAGGTGCCCCAGCTGACCGAGGACCAGTTGGGCGAGGCCATCGACGCCGCCAGTCAGGCCTTCGAGCGCTGGCGTGACACCCCCGCCCTGGAGCGCGCCGACGCGCTGATGGCCTGGTACCAGGCGATGCAGGACAACGCCGAGGCGCTGGCCCGCCTGATGACCCTGGAGCAAGGCAAGCCCCTGGCCGAGGCCCGCGGAGAGGTCGAATACGCCGCCAGCTTCCTGCGCTGGTTTGCCGGCCAGGCGCGACGCATCGCCGGTGATACCCTGGCCTCGGATGACCCCGACATCTCGCTTGGCACGCTGCGCCAGCCGGTCGGCGTGGTGGCCATCATTACCCCCTGGAACTTCCCGCTGGCGATGATTACCCGCAAGGTCGGGGCCGCGCTGGCAGCGGGCTGCACCACCCTGGTCAATCCAGCAAGCCAGACCCCTTTCTGCGCACTTGCCCTGGCCAGACTGGCCGAACAGGCCGGGCTGAACCGGGGCGAGTTCAATGTCCTCACCTGCCCCGGCAAGCGCTTTTCCGAAAAGGTCTGTGACGACAATCGCGTTCGCGCGCTGTCGTTCACCGGCTCCACTGAGGTCGGCCGGACGCTGCTGGCTCAGGCCGCCGACACGGTCAAGCGCAGCGCCATGGAGCTGGGTGGCAACGCCCCTTTCATCGTCTGCGAGGACGCCGACCTGGACGCCGCCGTGGAAGGCGCCATCGCCGCCCGCTTCCAGACCAGCGGCCAGGACTGCGTGGCGGCCAACCGCCTGTTCGTCCACCGTTCTCTCTACGACACCTTCATCGAGCGCTTCACCCAGCGCATGAATGACATGCCGGTGGGCAACGGCTTCGATGAGGACATCGAGATCGGCCCGCTGATCAACCGCGACGCGGTGGCCAAGGCCCGCGAACTGGTAGAGGACGCCAGATCCCGGGGGGCGCGCGTGCTCGGTCGCGGCCAGGACCAGGCCCCAGGGCCACGCTTCTTCATGCCGACCCTGGTGGCCGACTTCACCGATGATATGCGCATCGCCAGTGAAGAATCCTTCGCGCCCCTCGCCCCGGTGCGCGCCTTCGACAGCGATGACGAGGCCATCGCCGCTGCCAACGACACGGTCTACGGTCTGGCCGCCTACGTCTATGCCAAGGACCAGCAGCGCATCCGTCGCTACCAGCAACGTCTGGAAGTCGGCATGGTGGGTACCAACACCATGGATATCACCGGGCCCCAGGTCCCCTTTGGCGGCGTCAAGCAGTCCGGCCTCGGTCGTGAAGGCGGCCTCGAGGGCATGGAGGAATACCTCGAGACCAAGTACCTGTGCACCGCCCATGGCTAGCGTGTACACACCCTGAGTCCCCCGGGAGAAGCGCAGCCTTCTCCCGGGGAGCACGGTTATCTCCTGCTACCCCGTCCCGCCGAGGATACCCGGCAGGGCCTGCGGCGCCCCCACCGACCCACAGATCCCCCTCCAGACTCCGTCAGAAACTTAAGAAAAGCTGGCTTTTCAGGAGATTGCCTCACCTCCTGCACAAGGCTGAGGGTAAAGTGAATGCGACACCTGGCCGATACTAATACTTTACTCTCAAGGATCTCACCTGCATGGACCACTCGCTTGCGTCCTACAACCCGGCACTGGTCGCCCTGAGCCTTGGCATCGCCGCCATCGCTTCGCTCACTGCCCTCGATCTCGCCGGACGCGTCAGAGCGAGCCAGGGCCTTGCCCGCCACCTGTGGCTTGCCGGCGGTGCTTTCGCCATGGGCACCGGCATCTGGTCGATGCACTTCGTCGGCATGCTGGCCATGGACCCCGACTCGCACTTCGCCTACGGGATCCCCCTTACCCTGGCGTCCCTGCTGGCGAGCCTTCTCGCTTCCGCCTTGGCACTGGCAACAGTGCAGTCAGGCCACCTCACCGGTCCTCGCCTGGCCGTCGGCGCGCTGATCATGGGTAGCGGCGTCTGCCTGATGCACTACATCGGTATGGAGGCCATGCTGTCGGTAGACAGCCTGCGCTACCGACCGGACCTGTTTGCCCTGTCCGTGGTCATCGCCGTGCTGGCCTCGGCGGTCGCCCTCAGCCTGGCCTTTCGACTCAACCCGGTGGGGGGACGCTCCCCGCTGTGGCAACGTGGCCTGGCCTCGCTGGTCATGGCCGCAGGCATTTCGGGCATGCACTACACCGGCATGGCCGCCACCAGCTACCGCACTCTGAGCTACTCGGCCTCGGCCCCGGGCATCGGCACCGACCGGCTGGCCATCGTGGTGGCGCTGATCGCCACCTGCATCATGCTGGCAGCGTTGATGATGTCGATCTACGACGCCCATCTGTCCTCGCGCAATGCTCAGCTGGCACGTTCGCTACAGCAGGCCAATCAGGAGCTCAAGGACCTGGTCCATCATGACGTCCTGACCCAACTGCCCAACCGACTGAAGCTCGAGGAGCACCTCGATGAACTGCTCGAGGACAACATCGATACCTTCGCGGTGTTCTTCGTCGACCTGGACCGCTTCAAGCAGGTCAATGACGGCCTCGGCCACCATGTGGGTGACGAGCTGATCAAGGGCGCGGCCCGACGCCTGCAGATGGCGGTGCGCGACAGCGACCTGGTCGCCCGGGTGGGCGGCGACGAATTCATGGTGGTCACCCATCAGGTTGCCAGGCGCGGCGACGCTGAAGCGCTGGCCCAGCGCATCGTCAGTTCGCTGGACAAGCCCTTCCAGATCGGCAACAGCATGGTCAAGGTCTCCACCAGCCTGGGCATCAGCCTTTACCCCGACCACGGGCGCAGCAAGCATGCCCTGATGGTCCACGCCGACGCCGCCATGTATCGCGCCAAGCAGCAGGGACGCAACAACTTCCAGTTCTTCGCCTTGGACATGACCTCCGAGGCGGACCGTCGCAGTACCCTCGAGCGACGCCTGACCCAGGCCATCGAGGAGGATCGCCTGAGCCTGGCCTATCAACCGAAGATCCGCGTCGACAGCGGTGAGGTCTCTGGCGTCGAAGCGCTGCTGCGGTGGCACGATGAGGAACTCGGCCAGGTCACTCCTGACGAGATCATTCCCGTCGCCGAAGACTGTGGCCTGATCCTTCCCCTGGGCGCATGGGTGCTACGCACCGCCTGCCGGTTTTCGAGCGAGTGGCTCAAGGAGTCCGGCGAGCCATTGCCGGTGGCGGTCAACATCTCGGCCATTCAGCTCAATCATCGCGGCTTCGTGGCCACCATCGAGGCTGCGCTTGCCGAATCGGAGCTTCCCCCTCACCTGCTGGAACTCGAACTGACCGAAAGCACCCTGGTACAGAACCCTGATCGCGCCCTGGAAGTACTGAGTACCCTGCGCAACATGGGTGTGCTGCTGTCCATCGATGATTTCGGCACCGGCTATTCCAACTTGACCCAGTTGAAGTATCTGCCCGTGGACCGTCTGAAGATCGACCGCACTTTCATGCAAGGCGTGGTCGATTGCGAACAGGACGCGGCCATCGTCCAGGCGGTGATCTCGCTGGCCAGGTGCCTGGGGCTTCATATCATCGCAGAAGGTGTCGAGAGCGAAGAACAGCTGGCCTTTATCCGCCAGCTGCAGGGCCACGAGTACCAGGGCTACCTGTTCAGCAAACCGGTCCCGGCCGAAGACCTCAAGGCACTGTTGGCCAAGGGTCACCTCGTGGCAGCGGCCGCAGCGGAACCCCGACACGTCACCCGGGATACGCCGGTGCGCGAGGCCCGCCTATCCGGGCTCGAGCCTGAAGGCAGACCTTCCCACCCCACTGGCATCGTCTAAACGGCAGCCCGATACCGTCGATACAGGCTGCTTGACCTTGCCGGTCAGGCAGCGTCACCCTTCAGCCACCACGACAACAACACTCCGCAGCGCAGAGATCGCCGCTATGTCCAATGCCTTTCGCGCCCCGCCCCCGGCGCACCAGGAATCCCCGCCGCTGTCCTCCCCGGAGCGGCTGGTTCATCTGCTGTCCAGAGTCGCCGACAAGGACCGGGAGGCCTTCGCCGAGTTGTACGAGGCCAGCGTGGCGAAACTCTTCGGCACGGTGTTACGTATCTTGAAGCAGCAGGCCTGGGCCAACGATGTCATCCAGGAGGTCTACGTGACCATCTGGCAGAAGGCCGGACGCTTCGAGAGCGAGCGCGCCTCCGCCATCACCTGGATGGTGACCATCGCCCGCAATGCGGCCATCGACGAGCTACGCAAGGCACCGACACGGCCCACCGAGAGCGACAGTATCCTCGAGAACTGGGTCGCCGAGACGCCCTCCGCCTACGATCAGCGTCACCAGGACGAGACGTCGACACAGCTGACGTTGTGCCTTGATGAACTGGAAGAGAGCCGGCAGCAAATGGTGCGCCTGGCCTATCTGGAGGGCTGGTCGCGGGCCGAACTGGCAAGCCACTTCGACCAGCCGGTCAATACCGTCAAGACCTGGCTGCATCGTGCACTGAAACAACTCAAGGGGTGCCTGGGATCATGAGCGACCGCGACGACAAGGACATGCTGGCCGCCGAGTTCGTGCTGGGCACCCTGGATCGTGACGAGCGCGACAGGGTGCGCCGCCAGCGTCAACACGACAGCGAACTCGAGCAGCGTATCGGTGAATGGGAGAGCCGACTGGCGCCTCTGGCCGACGAGATCCAGGACCTCACCCCGGGCCCGGACCTGTTGCCGCTTATCCAGCAACGCATCAAGGCCATCGAGGACGCCGCGCGTGGCGATACGGCGCCCAACGCCCCCCCGAGCACCGCCAGCGTCACGCCGCTGCACCGCCGCCTGGCCTTCTGGAAGGCCGCCACCGGCCTGTCCAGCGCCGCGGCGGTCATCCTGGCGGCGGTGCTGCTGGCACAGCCGTCGCCGTCCACCAGTGAGTCCAACTTTGTGGCGGTGTTCCAGCAGGACGATCGCCAGCCCGCCTTCATGCTCAGCGTCAACCTGGAGCAGCGCCGCCTGCATGTCCGCCCGGTCAGCGCCGAACCTCTGCCCGACCGCTCCTATCAACTTTGGATCAAGCATGATGATCTGGGCTCCGCTCCCCGGTCCGTCGGTGTACTCGACGATGACCTGAGCCTCGACCAGGCCGCCCTGCGCGACTACGAACCTGAATTGCTGAAGCATGCCACCTTTGGCATCAGCGTCGAGCCTCCGGGTGGCTCGCCCACCGGCCAGCCTACCGGCCCCGCTATCCACGGCTACCTGTACCCCACCGAGCCCAGCGGCGGCCAGCGTCTCTGAGAATTTCAGTCCTCACTGAAACCTTTTCGCCTCCCCTGCGTAGCTAGTCGATGACCCCGCCACCGGCAACGGCCGATGGCGGGGTCATCGTGGCGGGCATGCGTTTCGACACCCTCGAGGCGTACGCCCCGCACCACGACTTCCCTGCTTGGCCACTCGTTCGAGTGGCCTTTTTTATCTGGACGTCGGCTCTCGCCTTGGCGTCAGGGCACAACATTTTTTTTCGATGACCTGAAACCCACCGTGGCATCGGCACGTAGCTGTTATCAACTCGGCAGCCATCCTGTCGTGGAGCACCTTCGGCAAGCCAATCAGCAACACCAGGAGACCATCACCATGTTCAAGCCATTGGCAGCACGTACCCTCATCACCTCAGCCCTCCTCGTCGGCGCGGCCACCCTGGCCACCGGCGCCCAGGCCGCCCACCATGGAGAGATGGACGAAGCCGGCCATCTCGGCGTCTGGGCCGAAGATCAGTCGGTGGAGAGCGGCACCGTCACCGCCGATCGCATCGTCGCCGAGAACAACGGTTGGCTGGTCGTCCACCGTACCGACGAAAGCCACAAACCAGGGCGCGTTGTCGGTCACGCCCCGCTCAAGGCCGGTGAGAACACCGATATCGCGGCCATCCTGACTGAAGAGGTCAGCAGCGGCGAACATCTGATGCTGATGCTCCACGGCGAGGACGGCGGCATGCAGACCGGCATCTTCGAATACACCCTGGGCGCCAGCGAAGACGGCCCGGTCAAGGTCGACGGCAACCTGGTGATGAGCGTGATCACCGCTCAATGACACCAGCCCCCCCTTTTGACGACTTGGCGAGGGCCCTGCCCCTCGCCTTTTTTGTGCCTGCTGCTCGCCCTTCGTACCCCACCGCTGTCCTTCCGCGCCGGCCTCCCGGTCTTTCCTGTGCCTGCCGCTCTTCCTGCTCGCGCCAGCCCCCGCAAAGAATCCTCTTTGATGACTTCACAACGCCTCTTGAAGATTGTATAAAATATAAAACCTGATCAACGACGCCCAGATGATCGTCGATCACCACAACCGACAACAAACCGGGGTACTCCATGCAACGCGTACACGTCATCGATTCCCACAGCGCCGGCGAGCCCACGCGCCTGGTCATGGACGGCTTTCCGACGCTTGCCGGCGCCACCATGACCGAGAAACGCGACTGTCTGCGCGACCGACACGACCACTGGCGCCGCGCGGTGATGCTGGAACCCCGCGGCCACGACGTGCTGGTCGGCGCACTCTACTGTGAGCCGGTATCTCCGGACGCAACCTGCGGGGTGATCTTCTTCAACAACGCCGGCTACCTGGGCATGTGCGGTCACGGCACCATCGGCCTGGTCGCCTCGCTGCATCACCTGGGCCACCTCAGCCCCGGCGACCACCGCATCGACACGCCGGTGGGCCAGGTCGAGGCGACCTTGCATGCCGACGGTGCCGTGACCGTACGCAACGTCCCCTCCTACCGCTACCGCCGGCAGGTCGCGGTGGAAGTGCCCGGCCACGGCATGGTCCATGGCGACATTGCCTGGGGCGGCAACTGGTTCTTTCTGGTCAGCGACCATGGCCAGCGCATCGCCCTGAACAATGTGGAGACCTTGACCGGCTATACCTGGGCCATTCGTCAGGCGCTTGCAGGCCAGGGCTTCACCGGCGATGACGGTGGCGAAATCGACCACATCGAGCTGTTCGCCGATGACGACGAGGCCGACAGCCGCAACTTCGTGCTGTGCCCCGGCAAGGCCTACGACCGATCCCCCTGCGGTACCGGCACCAGCGCCAAGCTGGCGTGCCTGGCCGCCGACGGCAAGCTCGCTCCCGGCGAACGCTGGCGCCAGGCCAGCGTCTGCGGCGGCCTGTTCGAGGCGAGCTATGAATGGCAGGGCGATCAGATTCGCCCCAGCATCACCGGACGCGCCTTCATGAGCGCCGACAGCACCCTGCTGATCGACGAGCAAGACCCCTTCGCCTGGGGCATCGGCGGCTGAAGCCCCAGCGGCTGGCGCCCCAGTACCCGACGACGGCCATTGACGTTTTTACCCACCGGCGGCTGCCCAAGAAGGGCGGCGCCTCCCTGACCCCGTGACACCGTCCCACTCAAGGACCCGACATGAACGACAATATCTTCACCGGCTGCATCCCCGCCCTGATGACCCCGTGCACCAAGGACCGCCAGCCCGACTTCGACGCCCTGGTCGCCAAGGGCCGTGAACTGATCGAGGCCGGCATGAGCGGCGTGGTCTACTGTGGCTCCATGGGCGACTGGCCGCTGCTGACCGAGGCCCAGCGCCAGGAAGGCGTCGCCCGCCTGGTGGAAGCCGGCATCCCCACCATCGTCGGCACCGGCGCGGTCAATTCCCGCGAAGCGGTATCCCACGCTGCCCACGCCGCCAAGGTCGGCGCCCATGGACTCATGGTGATTCCTCGGGTGCTGTCTCGCGGCACCTCGGTGACCGCCCAGAAGGCACACTTCGCCGCGATCCTGGACGCCGCGCCGGACCTCCCCGCGGTCATCTACAACAGCCCCTACTATGGCTTTGCCACCCGCGCCGACCTGTTCTTCGAATTGCGTCGCCAGCATCCCAACCTGATCGGCTTCAAGGAATTCGGTGGCGCCGATGACCTGCGCTACGCCGCCGAGCACATCACCTCCCAGGATGATCAGGTCACCCTGATGGTCGGCGTCGACACCACCGTCTTCCATGGCTTCGTCAACTGCGGCGCCACCGGCGCCATCACCGGCATCGGTAACGCCCTGCCCCACGAGGTGCTGACGCTGGTGGCCCTCAGCAAGAAGGCTGCCAAGGGCGATGTCGAGGCCCGCCGCCGGGCCCAGGAACTCGAGCAGGCCCTGGGGGTGCTGTCCTCCTTCGATGAAGGTGCCGACCTGGTGCTCTACTACAAGCACCTGATGGTGCTCAACGGTGACGAAGAGTATCGCCTGCACTTCAACGAGAGCGACGCCCTCAGTGATGCCCAGCGTCGCTACGTCGAGACCCAGTACGACCTCTTCCGCACCTGGTACGCCGGCTGGTCAGCCTCGCTCGACCTGTCCTGAAGCCCGATATGTCCTGAAACCACCGGGGAGGCTCGCTCGACGCCGGGCCTCCTGTTGTTTTCGGCATGGGCGACAGGGGCGTTGGCACAACCCCCCTTTCGCCCATGCTGCTTCCCGCACTTCCCCCTCGACAGGAGAGTCAAATGACACTGGAAGGCAAGATGCTGATCGGACAGGACGCCGTGACTGGCAGCCAGGCGCCGATCCACGCCATCGACCCCGCCACCGGCAAGCGCCTGGAGCCGGCCTACCCGGGCGGCAGCCAGGCCGAGGTGGAGCGCGCCTGCGCCCTGGCAGAGGCCGCCTTCGATGACTACCGCGAAACCACGCTCGAGACACGCGCCCGTTTTCTCGAGACCATCGCATCGGAAATCGAGGCACTCGGCGATGCGCTGATCGAGCGCGCCATGCAGGAAACCGGCCTGCCCCAGGCCCGCCTTGCCGGAGAGCGCGGACGCACCTGCGGACAACTCAGACTGTTTGCCGACACCGTACGCGCGGGCGAATGGCTCGACGTTCGCATCGACCCTGCCCAGCCACAACGCCAGCCCATGCCCCGTGCCGACCTGCGTCAGCGTCAGATCGCCCTGGGGCCTGTCGCGGTGTTCGGTGCCAGCAACTTTCCGCTGGCCTTCTCGGTGGCCGGCGGCGACACCGCTTCGGCCCTGGCCGCTGGCTGCCCGGTGGTGGTCAAGGCTCACTCGGCCCACCCCGGCACGTCGGAGCTGGTCGGCCGCGCAGTACAACGGGCGGTGGCCCGGTGCGAGCTGCCCGAAGGCGTGTTTTCGCTGATCTTCGGCTCCGGCCGCGTGGTAGGCCAGGCGCTGGTCGAGGACCGCCGAATCAAGGCAGCCGGCTTCACCGGCTCTCGCTCTGGCGGCATGGCCCTGTGGCAAAGCGCCCAGCGCCGACCGGACCCCATCCCCTTCTACGCAGAGATGAGCTCGATCAACCCGGTATTCCTGCTGCCCGAGGCGCTCAAGGCCCGCGGCAAGGACCTCGGCGAGGCCTTTGTCGGCTCACTGACCATGGGCGCCGGACAGTTCTGCACCAACCCGGGGCTGGTGATCGCGGTCAAGGGCGAGGCCCTGGACGCCTTCATCGAGTCGGCCGCCGAAGCCGTCAAGGCCGCGGGCGCCCAGACCATGCTGACCCCGGGCATTCATGACGCCTACACCCAGGGCGTAGAGACCCTTGGCGACAGCGACGAGGTCCGAGAAATCGCACGTGGGCCGCAAGGCGAAGGTGTCAATCAGTGTCAGGCGGGTCTGTTCGTGGCCACGGCCAGTGACTTTCTCGGCGACGAAGCACTACAGGCCGAGGTATTCGGTTCGACCTCCCTGGTGCTGGAGTGTGCCGATACAAGTGAGGTCAAGGCGCTGGCCGAAGGTCTCGAGGGCCAGCTGACCGCCACCCTGCAGATGGACGACGGCGATACCGAGACGGCCCGCGGCCTGCTTTCGATCCTCGAACGCCGGGCCGGACGTATCCTGGTCAACGGCTGGCCAACCGGGGTCGAGGTATGCCACGCCATGGTGCATGGTGGCCCCTTCCCCGCCACCTCCGACGCCCGAACCACCTCGGTGGGTAGCGCCGCGATCCAGCGCTTCCTGCGCCCGGTGTGCTATCAGGATCTGCCCGAAGCGCTGTTGCCCCAGGCACTGCGCGACGACAACCCCTGGGCCCTTGGCCGCCTGGTCGACGGCAAGCGCGAGGCCTGAATCAGGTCCCTTGCCCAGGCGGCGGCCCCCGGGGGCCGCCGCCTGCCCATGGACATTCATCGCGGTTTGTATACAGTGTGCAATAACATCCGATGGGCAGAGAGAGGCTATGGCGACTTTCAAGACACGCGCACAGTTCGTCGCGGATGACCTGCGCAGGCGTATCCTGGGCGGAGAGTTCCAGGGGGGTACCCAGCTGCGCCAGGATGCCCTGGCAAAGGACTATGACGTCAGCCGTATTCCCGTGCGCGAAGCCCTGCTGACCCTGGAGTCCGAAGGGCTGGTCGAGTTCCATGCCCACCGCGGTGCCTTTACCACCGAACTGTCGGTCGCCAAGATTCGCGAGCTGTTCGACCTGCGGGTGCTGCTCGAGACCTACGTCCTGCGCCATGCCATCAGCGAGTTGACGGAAGACGACCTGCTCAAGGCAGAGCGCATCCTCGAGAAGTACGACGATGCCCTGAACAGCGGCGGCGAGATCGACAACTGGAGCGAGTACAATTTCGCCTTCCACCAGGCCCTCTATGCACCGGCCAGGTTGCCCGAAACCCTGGCGTTGATCAGTCAGCTCAACACCAAGTCGGATCGCTACATCCGCATGCAACTGCTCTACACCCAGGAGATCGAAAAGGCCGAGCGCGAACACCATGGGCTGCTCGACTTCGCCCGCCAGGGCAAGGCCGACGAGGCCTGCGAATTGCTCCAGCGCCATATTCAGGAAGCCTGTGAAGGCATCGTGACCCTGCTCGAAGAACGCGCCCAGCGCGGCGACGCCGACTGAAGCGCCATCCCTCCCCTTGTGCTTACCCTGTCGGCGCCTTGCGGGCGCCGACTCGCTAGAACCCTGGCGTCAACGCCATAGCCCCCTGAACGTCCGCGGATGAGCTGCCCGCTTTCACTGTCGTCGCCCTTGGCCTGCCAGTGGCGTTATCGCCCCCGTCGTCGCCAGCCGCCTGGCATCAAGGTTCCCCCCTGCGCAGGCTTGTTCAAGGCCCTGCCCTGAACGCACCGTCCTGACGCTCCATCCCCTTGGCAGGTTTTCTGCGCTCCGAACACGGCGCATTCCTTTGCGCTCCAACCCCAGCGCGGCTTTCTCGGCGCCCCGAACCCGGCGCGGATTTCCAGGCGCCCCGAACCCGGCGCGTTCCTTTGCGCTCCGACCCCAGCACAGCTTTCTCGGCGCCCCGAACACGGCGCGGCTTTCTCTGCGCCCCGAACACGGCGCATTCCTTTGCGCTCCGGCCCCAGCACGTCGTTCATGCGCTCCCCCTCGGTGCGTCGCCCATGCAGACCGTCCAGCGGATAACGCCAACGTTGAATATCGCCGCTATTGATCCGAAAGGGCACCTATCTTATATTTTATACAATCGACAAAGACAAACGCTGCAGAGGCAAACCATGGGTTCACCCGGCTCGCGACAAGACCGCCAACCCGGCGACACGCGCATTACCGTGATCGGTGCTGGCGTCATCGGCCTCGCCTGCGCACTCGAGCTGCGCCGCCAGGGCTTTTCGGTGCAGGTACTGGATCGTCAGGCTCCCGGCATGGGGGCGTCATACGGCAACGCCGGGCATATGGCCACCGAGCAGGTCTTTCCCATCGCCGACGCCTCGATCCTGACGCAGCTTCCCGCCATGCTGCGTGATCCGATGGGGCCGCTGCGACTGGACTGGCGCTACCTGCCCCGCGCCCTGCCCTGGTTCACTCGTCTATTGCTGAACCTGCGCTCTGCCCCCTACGCCAACAGCGTGGCCGGGATTCGTGCCCTCAACGAGGCCAGCCTGGACGCCTGGCGCAAGCTGCTCGATTCGATCGATGGTCGCCATCTGATGAAGGAAGACGGCTCGCTGCTGGTCTATGAGCAGGACCAATCAAAGCCCCGGATCGACCAGCTGGCCGCCGCCATGTCGGCCCAGGGCGTAGCCCTCGAATCCTGGTCGGGCGACGCCATACGCGAGCTCGCGCCGTCCCTCTCGGCCAAGCTCCGTGGTGGCCTATTCTTCCCCGCCACCGCTCATGTGGTCGCCCCCGCCGCCATCACCGCTGCCCTGGTCGACGCCGCCCGCCAGGAAGGCGTTACCTTCGCCACGGCAGAGGTACGCACTGCCCGTGTCCATGGCCAGGGCGTCAGCCTCCAGACCGATTCTGGGGCGCTGGACTGTGAACGGGTACTGCTGGCCTGCGGCGCCCACTCGGCCCGCCTGGCCGCCGAACTCAGCGGTCGCCGTGTGCCACTGGATACCGAGCGTGGCTATCACCTGATGCTGCCGGCAGAGCGACACCGATTGCCGGTGGCGGTCACCTCGCTGGAGCGCCGCTTCATCATGACGCCGATGAGTGACGGCCTGCGCCTGGCCGGCACTGTCGAATTCGCCGGCCTCAAGCGCCCCCCCAACATGGCCCGCGCCTGGCAGCTCCACCGCCTGAGCCAGGGTCTGTTCGACCACGACCTGGACGCCACCGATGCCAAGCCCTGGATGGGCTTTCGCCCTTCCCTTCCCGATTCGCTGCCGATCATCGACAGCGCCCGGGACGGCCGCGTGCTGCTGGCCTTCGGCCACCACCACCTGGGACTGACCCAGGCCGCTGTTACGGCACAGCTTGTCGCCCGCCTGGCGACGGGGCGGACGGGCCCAGCGACCGGATCCGGTCCGGTGTCACTCCCGCCACTATCGCCACTCCCGCCACTGTCGCCCTATCGGCTCGAGCGCTTCTGAGCATGACCGCTCGGCCCCTGCACCGCAGAACCCACAACAACACCAAAGGAGATCCCATGACGTCGTCTTCCACCCCCATCCGCCTACCCGGCATGGCCGAGGTACTGGCCGTCATGATCGGCTTCATCGCCATCATGTTCTTGAGCATCAATGTCCTTGGCCTGCCCATCCAGCTTGCCCTGTTCGCCTCCTGGTTTCTGGTCATGGCGCTGGGCGTCAGGCTCAAGATCCGCTACGCCAGCATGCAGGAAGGACTGATCAACGGCATTCACAACGGCATGGAAGCCGTACTGGTGCTGACTACCGTCGGCGCCCTGATCGGCACCTGGATCGCCGGTGGCATCGTGCCGAGCATCATCTACTACGGTCTGACGGTGATGGACCCGCAGATCTTCCTGTTCGCTGCCTTCATCATCTGTGCCCTCACCTCGCTGGCCACCGGTACCTCCTTCGGTACCGCAGGCACTGCCGGTGTCGCCATGATGGGCATCGGCCACAGCTTCGGCATCCCGCTGCCGCTGGTCGCCGGCGCGGTGATCTCCGGTGCCTACGTCGGCGACAAGATGTCTCCGCTGTCCGATACCACCGTGATGACCGCCTCGCTGTGCAAGGTCAACCTGATCGACCATATCCGCTCGATGATGCTGGTCAGTGCACCGGCAATCCTGATCGCCGGCGTGCTGTTTCTGGTGGTCGGCTTCTTCTTTATCGACGGCGACGTCGACACCTCCCGTGCCACTGTCGCCATGCAGGCGCTGGAGACCCACTTCACCATCAGCCCCTGGCTGTTGCTGCCGGCGGTGATTGTGATCGGCCTGCTGACGCGCCGATTCCCCGCCATCCCGGTAATCACCTTCGGCGCCGTGCTGGGCAGCATCTGCGCCTGGTGGGCCCAGGACGTGTCTCCGGTCGATGCCATTCGCATCGCCTATGACGGCAACGCCATGGCCTCGGATGTGGAATTCCTCAATACACTGCTCAATCGCGGCGGCATCCAGTCGATGCTCGGCGTGGTGGCACTGATCCTTTTCGCCCTGGGCCTCGGTGGCCTGATGGACCGGGTCGGCATCCTCAAGGCGATCAGCAACGGCTTCCTGCGCTGGGCCAACAACCCGGGCCGGCTGACCCTGTCGACCATGCTCGGTGGCTTCTTCGGCAACTTTTTCGGGGGCGCCGCCTACGTCTCGCTGATCACCGCCAGCACCATCACCGAGAAGAACTACGATGATCAGGGCATCGATCGTCGGGTGCTGTCGCGCAACGCCGAAGCCGGTGGCACCGTGACCACCCCGATGGTGCCCTGGACCGATGGCGGCGTGTTCATGGCCACCACCCTCGGCGTGTCCACCATGGCCTACCTGCCCTTCCTCTGGTATCACATGCTGGTCATCGCCATCTCGCTGTTCTACGGCTACGCCAATATCGCCATCTGGCGCACGACCCCGCCCGCCGAGAAAACGACCACCTCCAGCGGCGAATTTCAGACCACCTGAGCCGTCACCAACAGCAGGCAACCAAAAGCCCCCGCTCGCCTTCACGGTGAGCGGGGGCTTTATCTTGTGCAATGGGGCCAAACAACCAAGGCCTAGCCCAGGCAGTGCTCCAGCACCTCTTCCATGGCCTCGACCAGGCGACGGCATCGGCCATCGTCCATGGCGTGGGCATGCGGTGACGAGAAGCCCTTGCCGTCGTTGTCGTAGTACTGGCCGCCGGCGTTGCCGAACTCCTCGGACAATGCTGCCCGGACCAGGATGTCGACGCCGATGGACAGGTCGTTGCCGGCCACGCCAAAGCCTTCCTTGACCATCTTGCTGGCCAGCAAGGAGCCGGGGTTGACCGCCACCACCATGGGATCACCGGCACTGGACCTGGCGGCCAGGTCGCGGGTCCACATGATCAGCGCCAGCTTGCTCTGGGCGTAGGCGTCGAAGTCACCGTCGGCGTCGGCGGTGCCGGCGAGCGCCGCCAGCGACACCGGCGCCTGGGCGGCAGAAGCCAGATTGACCACCCGCCCCTTGTCTCCGAGCAAAGCCGCCAGGCGACGGGCCAGCACATAGGGGGCCAGGGTATTGACGGCAAATCGCACATCGAGGCCGTCTGCGGTACGGGTGTCCGGGGTGCGGTAGACCCCGGCGTTGTTGATCAGCACATCGATGCGCTCGTCGCTCTGCTCGACCTCCGCCGCCAGCGCCGCCGCTTCGGCCAGGCGTGACAGGTCGGCAACATGCCCTGCGGGCACCTCGCCTTGCGAGATCGCTGCCAGCTGTTCACGGGCCGCCGCGAGCTTGTCCGGATTACGTCCATGCAGGATGACGCGATGGCCCTGGCGCGCCAGCTCGCTGGCGGTGGCGAGGCCAATCCCATCGGTGGACCCGGTGATCAATATCGTCTTCATGGCAATCTCCTGGCGGCGCCGGTCACCGGATAACGGTGCGGCGACATGTTTTCCCCCATGCTAGTGCAGCCCTGTGCCGACGATAAGCCGGCAAGCACCGCAATCAGTTTTCGGTTTTCTTGCAAAGCCATCGCCTGCACCACGCCGGCAGCCTCGCCTATCCCGACCCTGGCGTATGACCTGCGCCTTGCGCCCGACACAAAAAAAGGCGCTGCCGACGGAGGACGGAAGCGCCAATGGGCGATGCAAAGAGACGAGGCCTAGGCTTTGGTCAAGCCTTAGAACAGCAGGTGGGTCGCCAGCGCCACCATGGGCATGGCCACCAGGGTGCGCAGCAGGAATACCACGACCAGGTCACGCACCGTCAGCGGGATGTCCGACTCCAGCATGGCGTTGGCACTCTCGGTGAAGAAGATGATCTGCACCGACGACAGGGTGCACACGAAGAACACCGCCATGGGGTCGACGTCGGCGCCGGAGATGATGATCGCCGGCAGCGCGATCTCGGCGATCGACACCAGCACGGTGGGGGCAATGGCACCGGCATCCGGCAACTGAAGCGCAGAGATCAACGGCTCCACCAGCACGCCCAGGTAGTCGAATACCGGGGTGTAGGTCGCCAGCAGCAGCGCCAGGGTGGCGATGGCCAGGATGTAGGCGACGATCTTCTGGGCAAAGGTGATGGCCTCCCAGAAGCCCTTGTAGAACACATCGAGCCGAGTCTGGGAGGCGCGCTCGGCGGCGGCGCCACAGGCCCGGGCCAGGATGTGTCCATCACTGGAAACCTCAAGATCCTGGGCTGTCTGGGTGTTGCCCTGATGGTAGACGTCGAGCTTGCGCGACAACGGCGGAATCCTGACCATCAGCGCCGCCAGGGTGAAGTTGATGATGAAGGAGACGATGATCATGTGCGGCAGGTAGGCCATGATGCCGCCGATGGACGCCAGCAGGGCGAAGAAGCCCAGGCTGCAGATACTGAAGTTGGTGGCAATGCTGGCCGACTCCCGCTGGGTATAGTGGCCTTCCAGATAGAGCTTGTTGGTGATGAAGATGCCCACCGCCGGGGCGGCGACGAAGGAGGCAACCGCGTCCACCGCAGACTTGCCCGGCAGACGATAGAGCGGACGCATCAAGGGCTCCATCAGGGTGCCGACAAATTCCAGGAAGCCGAACTCGGTCAGAAACAGCACAAACAGGCCGGCGATGGCCACGGTCAGAAAGACGCTGCCCCCCAGATACAGCGCCAGCCCACCGACATCCTTGTGCAGCAGCCAGTCGGGCCCGATCTGGAACACCAGCATGAAGGTGAACACTGCCGCCAGCAGGAAGGTCAGCCCGGTCATCGTGCCGTCCTTCTCATGGTAGGCGGCGACGGCTCGGCGCCATGGAGACGACGACACGGAGGAAGCCACCAGGCGTGACAGCAGCCAGGTCACACACAACAGGGCGACCAGGCCAAGCGTCAGATACTCGAGGGCCCCGCCGAGCGAAGACTTCAGATAGTCGATGATGATCACCAGCGGGATCTTCAGCGAGCCATCTGCCGTCGGGAAGGGGAAAAAGAAGATGCAAAGGCCAATCAGGCTGCCGACCAGCGAGGTCACGCCAGCGCTGCGCGGAGGGGCTGCCACCTTGGGATTGTTCATGTTGTGTCTCCAGTGGGGCTTGCGATGAGCACCGCCCGCGGGGGCGATGCTCGGTGGTGCCGGCGCCGTCATCGGCGCCCGCGGGATGGATGATATTCAGGGGTTAAATGGCCAGCGCCGTTAAGCGCGGAGCTGTGGCCAGCCGCGTCAGCGCTCGGCCAGTGCCTGGTCGAGTTCGGGCAGAGCCTGGAACAGGTCCGCGACAAGACCGTAGTCGGCGACCTGAAAGATCGGCGCCTCCTCATCCTTGTTGATGGCGACGATGACCTTCGAGTCCTTCATCCCTGCCAGGTGCTGGATGGCGCCGCTGATACCCACCGCGATATACAGCTCCGGCGCGACCACCTTGCCGGTCTGCCCTACCTGCAGGTCGTTGGCCACGAAGCCGGCGTCCACCGCCGCCCGCGACGCCCCGATGGCGCCGCCAAGGGTATCGGCGATACCTTCGAGCAGGGCAAAGTTGTCACCGCTGCCCATGCCGCGACCACCGGAGATGACCACCCTGGCAGCGCCCAGCTCCGGGCGCTCGCTCACCGCCCGGGTCTCGCCGACAAAGTGCGAGCGCTGATTGACGATGGCGATGTCGACGGACTCGATGGGTGCTGCGCTTGAGGCCTCGGCCACCGCCTCGAAGGCGGTGACCCGCACGGTGATGACCTTGACCGGGTCCAGACTCTGTACTGTGGCGATGGCGTTGCCGGCGTAGATCGGCCGCTTGAAGGTATCGGCGGACTCGACCGCGATGACCTCGGAGAGCTGGGCGACATCCGCAAGCGCCGCTACCCGCGGCAGCACGTTCTTGCCGCTGGTCGATGCCGCCGCCAGCACGTGGGTGTAGTCCCCGACCAGCGCCGCCACCAGATCGCCCGTGGGCTCGGCCAGTTGATGGGCAAGGCTCGCCTGATCGGCCAGCCGTACCCGGCTGACGCCCTCAAGCCTTGCCGCCGCCTCGGCGATGCCCGCGACGCCCTCACCGGCTACCAGCACGTCGATATCGACGTCACTTGGGTCCGCTGCGGTCTGTGCGATCTGCCGGGCGGCGGCGACTACCCGCGCGGTGGCCTCGCCGAGCTGTCCTTTGTGATGTTCCCCCACAACCAGAATCTTCATGCGATCACCTTGGCGTCGTTCTTGAGCTTGTCCACGAGTTCGGCCACCGAGGCCACCTTGATACCGCCCAGTCGCTCGGGCAGCGGCTCGACCGCCTTGAGCCTGAGCCGAGGGCTGACGTCGACGCCCAAGGAGTCGGGCGTGGTCACCGCCAGGGGCTTCTTCTTGGCCTTCATGATGTCCGGCAGCTTGGCGTAACGAGGCTCGTTGAGGCGCAGGTCGGTGGTGATGACCGCCGGCAGCGCCAGCGCCAGGGTCTCGAGGCCGCCGTCGATCTCGCGGGTGACCTTGATCTGGCCCTGCTCCACCTCCAGGGCGGAAGCAAAGGTGCCCTGGGGCATGCCGCCAAGGGCGGCCAGCATCTGGCCGGTCTGATTGTTGTCACTGTCGATGGCCTGCTTGCCGAGCAGCACCAGTTCCGGCTGCTCCTGCTCGACGACCGCCTTGAGCAGGTGCGCCACCGCCAGCGATTCCAGCGCGACCTCGGTGTCGATGTGCAGGGCACGGTCGGCGCCGAGGGCCAGCGCCGTGCGCAACTGCTCCTGCACCGCCTTCGGCCCGGCACTGACCACCAGTACCTCACTGGCAAGGCCGGCCTCCTTGAGGCGAACCGCTTGCTCCGCGGCGATTTCACAGAACGGGTTGAGGGCCATCTTGACGTTGGTGAGGTCAACGCCGGAGTGGTCCGGCTTGACCCGGATCTTGACGTTGTGATCAATGACGCGCTTGACCGCGACAAGGATTTTCATGGGCTATCTCCCTTGCTGGGCGGTCAGGCGGTGATGGCACGGCCGATGATGATCTTCTGGATCTCCGAGGTGCCCTCGAAGATGCGGGTGATGCGGGCGTCACGGTAGTAGCGCTCGATCGGCAGGTCGGAGATGTAGCCGTAGCCGCCATGGACCTGCACCGCGGCGTCGGTGACCTTGGCCGCCGCCTCGGAGGCCACCAGCTTGGCCACCGCCGACTCCAGGCTGAAACGCTGGCCGGAGTCACGTGCGTCGGCCGCCTTGTAGGTCACCAGCTTGGCGGCCTCGAGCTGGGCGTGCATTTCGGCCAGCATCCACTGGATGCCCTGGTGCCGGCACAGCGGCTTGCCACCGACGATGCGCTCCTTTGACCAGGCCAACGACGCATCCCGAGCGGCCCGCGAGATACCGACGCTCATCGCCGCCACCTCGACCCGGCCGCGATCCAGCACCTCCATGGCGGTGGCGAATCCGGCCCCCTCCTCGCCCATCAGCGCATCCAATGGCAGCACACAGTCGAAGCCGATCTCGTAGATATGGCTACCGCGCAGGCCCAGGGTCTTCTCGGGACTCGAGAACTCGATGCCGGCGGTGTGGCGGTCGACCAGAAAGGCCGAGATGCCGCGGTGGCCCTGATCGGGGTCGGTCTTGGCATAGACCACCAGGAAGTCGGCAAAGGCGCCGTTGGTGATGTAGTGCTTGGTGCCGGTCAGGTGCCAGCCGTCGCTGGTGCGTACCGCCCGGGTGCGCATCTCGGCAGGATTGGAGCCGGCCCCGGGTTCGGTCAGGGCGAAGGCGCCCAGCTTCTCGCCGCTGGCGCACTGGGGAAGCAGTGTCTGCTTCTGATCCTCGGTGGCGCCGATCAGCACCGAGTCGGTGGCCAGAAAGTGAGCGGTCAGCGATGAACAGGTGGCCGCGCAGTGGTAGGCGATCTCTTCCACCGCCAGCGACATGGCGATGCTCGAGATCTCCACACCGCCGTACTGCTCGGGCAGGTTCATGCCCCAGAAGCCCAGCTCGCCCAGGGCGTCGAGGCTTTCGCGGCAGAACTCCCGCGTTTCGTCGTAGCGCGCCGCATTGGTCTTGAGCACCTCAGCGCAGACGCGGTGAGCGGCGTCCTGGAAGGCGATGTCATCTTCATTGAAGGTAAAGTTCATGCGTCGATCTCCTTGTCGAGGTGCTGTGATTCGAGACAGGCGTTGTGTTGGCCAAGCGTCGGCGCAGGGCGATCGCAGACGACCCGTCGGCCATTGAAGAAAACCGGTTGAGCCGGCGAGCGCCAGTGCCCCATATCGAGCAGCAGCTGGCGGTCTTCGGCATGCCGGGATTCGGCAAGCTGGGCGATGTTCCAGATCGGAGACGCCGGCACTCCCGCCTGATCGAGACGCGCGCAGACCTCCTCCACGGTGAACTGGCCGGTCCAGTCTTCGATCAGCGACTTGAGTTCGGCCTGGTGGAGACAGCGCTGCTCGTCGTCGACGAAGCGCGCATCCTCGGCGAGCTCTGGCGCCTGCATGCACTCGGCCAGGCGAGAAAACAGCGTGTTGTTGATCACCGCGATGATCACCTGGCCATCGTTGGCCTCGAAGCTGTCGAAGGGCGCCGACAGCGGATGGCGGTTGCCGATAGGAGAAGGCGCCTGGCCGCTGGCGACGAACTGCGCCAGGTTGGTGACCTGCATCGAGAACAGGCAATCGAGCATGGACACATCCAGATGGCAGCCCTGGCGCTCGGGGTCACGTTCACGGGCGAACAACGCCGCCGCGATCGACCAGCTGGCGAACATTCCGGCGCACACATCTCCCAGCGACTCGCCGATGCGGGTCGGCATGCCGCCATCGGGACCGGTGGCCGCCATCATGCCCGACAGCGCCTGGGCGATGATGTCGTAGGCTGGCTTGGCGCCCATGGCACCGCTCTGACCGAAGCCGGATATCGAGCAGTAGATGAGACGGGGGTAGCGCGCACGCAGCGTCGCCTCGTCGATTCCCAGGCGCTCGGTAACCCCGGGCCGGAAGTTCTCCACCACCACGTCGGCGCGCTCGCAAAGCCGATGAAAGCGCTCGAGGTCCTGGGGGTCCTTGAGGTTCAGACACAGGCTCTTCTTGCCACGATTGAGCATCGAGAAGTACAGGCTCTCACCCTCGACGTAAGGCGCAATATGACGGCTGTCATCGCCCTGCCCCGATTCGACCTTGATCACCTCGGCGCCCAGGTCGGCCAGCATGGCGGTGCAGTAGGGCCCGGCGAGCACCCGGGACAGGTCGAGGACGGTGATCCCCTTGAGTGGTTGCATAGCGTCTTGCCTCCGGTCTTGTTGTTGGCAGTGACATCGAGCGCTGATGGCCGCTCAATATGTATATACATTTCTATCGCTAAAGTGACCGGCTTTCCACCCAGACATTCTTGCCAAAAATCTCAGAACGAAATTTATTTATTGTTTTTTAAATGTTTTCTATAAAATAAGCCTTGAGAATTATCGACCAAGGTCTAATGACAAATGGTGACACCAGGCGCTTGTGGCACATATTGGTATATACATCTAGCGTCATCGACGGCCCGCACCGATGTCGAGGGAGTCCGCGGCACGACACCCTGAAGCCCGCCGGGAACCCGAGAGATGGTCATCGAGGGCAACGTCAGGGAGGGGGGAGAACGACGGGCGCCAAGCGTTCGTCAGCGCTGCCAGTAGAGAGATAGCAGGGTGATAGGAGGGAGTTCGGCGAGAGAGCTTGCCGGGGGAGATCACTGAGAGAGGGAGGTGAAAACGCAAGCGCTGCATGACACCAAGCCACAGCCGTCGCCACCTTCACAGCAAAGACCTGCGAAGGCAGCCGTCCGAACAGCGGCGGCAATGCGCCAGGGGAGCTTCAGGTATTGCGGGAGGCGTTCAGCTTGTAACGCTTGCCGGGATGCAGAAGCTGGGTGTAGCTGATCAACAGCTCTCCTGACCAGGTACGCCGCACCACCAGCAGGCAGGCATCGCTGGGAGACATTTCCAGCAGCGCCGCTTCCTCGTCACTTGGCAGCATCGCCTCGACGCTGTTCTCGACATCGGTGACCGGATAACGCGCCACCAGGATGGCGTTGGGCGTCTGGCGCTCGAAGTCCTGCTGCAGGTAGTCCGGCGCCAGCTTCGGGTTGACGTGGCGTCGCTCGAGCTGGATCGCCACGCCATTTTCCCGATGCACGATCTCGGAGTAGAACACCCGGGTCCCGGTCCTCACCCCCAGAAAGACGGCGACCTCCTCGGATGCGGCCACCTCCTTCAACGCGATGATCTGGCTTGAGTGCTCACCGCCTCGCAGGCGGATCTCGTCGGCGATATTGCGGATGTCGAACAGCGACGATTCGGACTTGCGCTGACTGACGAAGGTACCGGACCCCACCCGGCGCACCAGCAAGCCCTTCTGTACCAGATCGCGTATGGCCTTGTTGGCGGTCATGCGGCTGACCCCAAACTGGGTGGCCAGCGCATTCTCGGCAGGGATTCGATCACCGGCGACGTAGGCCCCGCTCTCGATCTCGGACAGCAGATATTCCTTTATTCTTGCGTAGCTGGGCCGCGAGCTTGCCATGCAACGTCCTGTGGGCAATGGGAAACGCCAAGTGTAGCCATGCTCCCGGCCCCAGGGAAGCCGAGGTGAACATCAAAGCATCGTCGTCAACGGCAGGCACGTCTCGATGCAGGGATTCCGGCTCCCCTCCGAGCACAGCGCTAACACCGTCTCTTGGTCGCCCGGCGGCAGAACTTCACCTCCGTCGCCCCCCCCCCTGCTGCTCACTCACTCCCGTCATGACTCGCTGCTGCCTCGATTGAAGCGTTGAGCCGCGAGCAAAAAGTCCGCCAGGCAGCCTGCATGGGTCTCAGCCTGGGAAGGCCATGCAGCGCGCTATGCACCATGCCTTCGGCGATATCCAGAGAAACATGCACTGAAGCGCCCGACCATCGCTCCACGGCATCTGCCGTCATTGCCGTCAGCGGGTCGTGCTCTGCCGCCAGCACATGAACGTAGCGCGACGGCGGAAGGCTCACATCATGACAGGGAATATCGGCCGCGACCGACCGCCACAACGCCATGACATCGTCGCGTGTCAGCAGCGGTGCGTCCGGCCCCAGCGTCGTCATGTGCGGCGTACCGACGACTGGATAGATCAGCCCCAGCGGAGGTACGCCAACGCCTTCCCGAGTTAGCGTGGCTGCTGCATCCATTACCAGCCTGCCCCCGGCGCTATCCCCTACCGCGGCGACAGGATCACAGGTTCGCCACACGCCAAGCACATCCGCCAGTGCTTCGCGGTAATTCGCTTCAGGCAGCAGGCGATAGTCCACGCTGACCACTTCGCGGCCCAGCGCCAGCACCAGGGCTTCAGCGACGCCGCGATGGCTACGACTGGACCCGAGCGACCAGCCTCCACCATGGGCATACACCACCACGCCATCGCCTCGACCCACGCCATCACGCGCCCACAACCTGGTGACCGGCACACCGGCGATTTCGGTGACGTCGCAAGCGATTGCCGAACTTCTCACCTGAAAACTCTCGCACAGGCGCTCATAGCCAAGCCGGGAGTCGGCGACTGTCATCCCGTCAAGCTGGTTGAGCCCCTTTTGATAACAGTTGATGAACTCTTCGATTTCCATGCGGCTTTCCGGGCACCTTTCCACATAATGAAGCGTGAGATCATGGTAGCGATTTCTGCAACTTTCAGGCATTTGCATCTGCAATCGTGCCCATTGCAAAGACTCGTGCGTCCCCCCTTGGCAGCGAGCCCCGTTGGCCTAGACTTAAGGCTCCACCCCATAACCGGACTTCTAGATGACACTTCAACGCCGTGCCACGACAACAATCACCGTCGGACTGCTCACCCTCTTTGCCATGACATCTCACGCTGACGACAACATCGTGGTCGGTGGCAAGAACTTCACCGAACAGCAGATCATCTCGAGCATGACCGCCCAGTACCTTGACCATCTCGGCTACGACGTGGACAAGCGCGCTGGCATGGGCTCGGCGGTACTGCGTCAGGCCCAGGAAAACGGCCAGGTAGACCTCTACTGGGAGTACACCGGCACTTCCCTGATCGTCTTCAATGGGGTCGAGGAAAAGCTCGATTCCCAGGAAACCTATGACCGCGTCAAGGCGCTGGATGCCGAGAAGGGACTTGCCTGGCTCGAACCTTCCGGCGTCAACAACACCTACGCGATCGCCATGCGAGAGGCCGACGCCGAGGCCATGGAGATCACCAGCATTTCGGACATGGCAGAAGCGGTCAACGCCGGCGAGGACCTGCTGTTTGCCTCCAATGCAGAATTCTACGCCCGACCTGACGGACTGCGGCCGATGCAGGACATCTACGGCTTTCAGTTCGAGCGTTCCGACATCAAGCGCATGGATACCGGCCTGACCTACACGGCGCTGAGAGACGATCAGGTGGACATCGCTATGGTCACCACCACCGATGGACGCGTATCGGCCTTCGATCTACGTATCCTCGAGGACGACAAGGGCTTCTTCCCGCCCTACGCCATGACCCCCGTGGTGCGCCAGGAGACGTTGGACACCCACCCCGAGCTGGAAGCCCAGCTCAATGCTCTCGTTGCCAAGCTCGATGACGAGGTGATGACCCGCCTCAACGAACAGGTGGACGTGAACCGCGACGTCGTCGAGACGGTCGCCGAGCAGTTTCTCGTCGACCAGGGACTGATCGACTGACCATACGCCAACATCCCCAAGATCCCTTCCCCACCAACCGGTCACAAACGGCCTGGCAGGCGGTTTGTGGCCGCTATTTCGTCTGCATCCTGAGGGCGCCATTGTCCGGGAATTCCGAATAGTGTGTTTGGCGGCCGCCGGTGTTTCACGACTCCATAGCACGCTAAGGTGTTGCCATTGATGAACACCTAACGGGAGATCCCATGAAAGCTATCGGTTACCACGCCCCCGGCCCCATCGACCGCGACGACGCCCTGGTCGATCTGACCCTCGACACACCACAGGCCAGCGGTTTTGACCTGCTGGTCAAGGTCGAGGCGATTTCGGTCAACCCGGTGGACGTCAAGATTCGCCAGGCCCGCGCCCCCGAAGAAGGTCAGCCTGCTGTGATTGGCTGGGACGCGGTCGGCGAGGTGGTCGCGGTCGGTGACCAGGCCTCACGCTTCGCCGTGGGCGACCAGGTCTGGTACGCCGGCGATATCTCCCGCCCGGGCACCAACAGCGAGTACCATCTGGTCGACGAGCGCATCGTCGGGCATGCGCCTCGCTCCATCCCCACCGCCCAGGCAGCGGCACTGCCGCTCACCACCCTGACCGCCTTCGAGATGCTGTTCGATCGCCTGCGGGTGCTTGATCCGGTCCCCGGTGCCGCCCGTGCGGTGCTGGTGATCGGCGGTGCCGGCGGCGTGGGTTCCATCACCATCCAGCTGTTGCGTGCCTTGACCGACCTGCAGATCATCGCCACCGCCTCACGCCCGGAGACCCAGGCCTGGGTGAAGGAACTCGGCGCCCACCATGTGATCGACCACAGCCAACCGCTGCCCGAACAGGTCGAGGCGCTGGGCCTGGGTGCGCCAGCCTTCGTCTTCTCGACCAACTATTCGGAGCACTATGCCCCCCAGGTGGCCGAGTTGATCGCCCCCCAGGGCCGCTTCGGGCTGATCGATGACCCAGAGACGCTGAACATCACGCCGTTCAAGCCCAAGGCGGTGTCGATCCACTGGGAGCTGATGTTTACCCGCGCGCTCTTCACCACCGACGACATCGCCCGCCAGGGCGAGATCCTCGACAAGGTGGCGGGGCTGATCGACACGGGTCGGATTCGCTCCACCGCCACCGACAGCTACGGCACCATCAACGCCGACAACCTCAAGCGCGCCCATGCGCTGATCGAGAGTGGCAAGGCCAAGGGCAAGATCGTGCTCGAAGGTTTTTAAGGCGCAGACGAAAAGACGCCCGCCCCGCTCGGCACTGCCGAACGGGGCGGGCGGCTTGCGTATCGAAGACGGTCCGATCGAATCGATACCACGATCCGCGTCAGTCGAGCTCCAGAACCTCGGTTTCGAACCCCAGAGCCGAATCAGGCCCTGACCTCGGCCTCGCACCTTCCACTCTGCCGTCAGGACAGGCGTTCGCGGAAGTCCTGATAGCCGAACTCGCGGATCACCCTGAGCTCACCGGTCTCTGAGTTCCACACCGCAATGGCCGGCAGGCGCGTGCCATTGAAGGTGGTGGTCTTGACCATGGTGTAGTGGGACATGTCCTTGAAGATCAGCTTCTGGCCGATCTCAAGCGGCTCGGAGAAGCTGTAGTCGCCGATCACGTCCCCGGCCAGACAGGTCAGCCCGCCCAGTCGATAGGTGTGCGGGTACTCGCCTGGCTCCCCCGCCCCCAGCAGACCAGGGCGGTAGGGCATCTCCAGCACGTCCGGCATATGGCAGGTGGCCGAGGTGTCGAGGATCGCCTGGTTCAGCGCATTGAAGCTCGTGTCCAGCACCGTGGTCACCAGCACCCCGGAACCGATGGCAATCGCCTCGCCGGGCTCCAGATAGACCTGCACCTGGTGACGCTCGGCGAAGTCACGCACGCAGCGGATCAGGTCGTCGCGCTGGTAGTCGGGACGGGTGATATGGTGGCCACCGCCGAAGTTGACCCACTGCATGCGCCCGAGCAGATGGCCGAAGCGCTCTTCCACCGCCGCCAGGGTACGCTCGAGCGGCGGGAAGTCATGCTCGCACAGGGTATGGAAGTGCAGGCCGCTGATGCCGTCGAGGCTCTGCTCGTCGAGCTCGGACAACGGGATACCGAGCCGCGACCCCGGTGCGCAGGGATCATAGATCGGCACATCGCCCTCGGAGTGCTCCGGATTGATGCGCAGCCCGAAGCGCAGCCCCGGGCGACGCGCCAGCGCCTCGCGCACCAGCGGCTGGGCCCTACGCCACTGGGCCGAGCTGTTGAACACCACATGGTCGGCGATCTTGAGGATCTCGGCCAGATCGGCGTCGCTGTAGGCGGCGCCGAAGACGTGGACCTCGCCACCATAGTGCTCACGCCCGAGCTGCGCCTCGTGCAGGCCGCTGGCGCAGGTGCCGCTCAAGTAGCGCGAGACCATCGGCGCGAAGTGCCACATGCTGAAGGCCTTGAGCGCCGACAGCACCTTGGCACCGCTGGCCTCGGCGACCTCGGCGAGGATCGCCAGGTTGCGCTCCACCGCCACCTCGTCGACGACGTAGCAGGGTGACGGCAGCGCCTCGGCGTCCAGCCGCGTGATATCCGTGAACTGAAGGATCTCCACGCCTTAGAGGTCCTCGCCCTTCTGCACGTCCAGACGGAACGACGGATCCAGCTCGATGACCTTCCACGGCAGACCGTACTCGTTCATGTCGGCCATGAACGGATCGGGATCGCACTGCTCCATGTTCCACACGCCCGGACGCTTCCAGTGGCCCTCGAGGATCATCTTGGCGCCGATCATCGCCGGCACGCCGGTGGTGTAGGAGATCGCCTGGGACTTCACCTCGGCGTAGCAGTCCTGGTGGTCGCAGATGTTGTACAGGTACATGACCTTTTCCTGGCCATCCTTCTTGCCGCGCACCACGGTGCCGATGCAGGTCTTGCCCTTGGTGCGCGGGCCCAGAGTGGAGGGGTCGGGCAGCAGGCTGGCCAGGAACTGGATCGGCACGATCTGCTGGCCGTTGTACTCCACCGGCTCGATGCCGGTCATGCCGACATTCTTCAGCACCTCCAGATGCTTGAGGTAGCTGTCGCCGAAGCTCATCCAGAACTGGGCACGCTTGAGGCTCGGGAAGTGCTTGGACAGCGACTCCAACTCCTCGTGGTAGAGACGGTAGATGTTGTAGTCACCGACCTCTTCGGGGCAGCTGAAACGCGCCATCTTGGACATCGGCGGCGTGGTAACGAACTCGCCATCTTCATAGTGGCGGCAGTCCGCGCTGACCTCCCGGATGTTGATCTCCGGATTGAAGTTGGTGGCGAAGGGGTAGCCATGATCGCCGCCGTTGACGTCGATGATGTCCAGCTCCTCGATCTCGTCGAAGTAGTGCTTGGCGAGATAGGCGGTGAACATGTTGGTGGCGCCCGGATCGAAGCCGCTGCCGAGCAGCGCGGTCAGGCCGGCCTGCTTGAAGCGATCCTGGTAGGCCCACTGCCACTTGTACTCGAACTTGGCGGTATCCAGCGGCTCGTAGTTGGCGGTGTCGAGGTAGTGCACGCCGGCGGCCAGGCAGGCATCCATGATGCTCAGGTCCTGGTAGGGCAGCGCCACGTTGATGACCAGCTCCGGCTTCTCGGCTTCGAGCAGGGCAGTCAGCTCGGCGACATTGTCGGCGTCGACCTGGGCTGTGCGAATCGGGCGCGGCAACTGCTCGGCGATGGCCTTGCACTTGGACTCGGTGCGACTCGCCAACAGGATATCGGTAAACACCGATTCAAGCTGCGCACACTTGTGAGCGACGACACTGCCCACACCGCCGGCACCGATGATGATCACTTTTGACATAACAATACGCTCCCGCCTGAGTACAACGACCCGTCAAGATGGATAGGCCCGGTCGAGGTGAGCCGAATCGCGACCCACGAGGCTCGTCCACCCGACGAGCCCCCTACCCTACTACCGGACGGCGCATGCTAACCAGATTTGCCGTTTCACGCCACGGCTTTTCGCCCCTTGCCTGTGCGTCGCCGAGGTGGACGTCAAGGCGTGCCACCGACCTGGCGACAGTGTAGTCAATCACCACCAGATGACAGCTTGATGTGACGCTGTCGAGCGCCTGGTGCGAGCCCATGAACGAGCCGCCCTCACCTCGCGCCAGCTCACTCCACCTCACGCCAGCCCACTCCAGCTCACTCCACCTCACGTCAGCTCATTCCAGCTCACTCCACTTCAGGTCACCTGACGTCACTTGCCCCAGCCTCCACCCGACGCTACAGAGCGCGCACGCTACCCATCAATCCACAAACAAAGACTACGTAGTCACTAAATTAAACTAAAGTATATTTAATTACTATTCAGCAACTTACTTCACATACATGGATCATGGAATTTTCTATTGTTGAATACGTATGTCGTTTGGATTTACAAGTGTGCACTCCGCAGCGCCACCACCTCGAGCGCCGCCGATTGCCCCTCGCTGCCGGCCAGGGGCTCACAACGACAACAGGAGAGCTCCATGCGCCACTTTCACCCCCTCCCCTTCAGCCTGACCGCCCTGACCGCCGCTGTCGGTCTTGGCCTGTCCGCGACCGCCCTTGCCCAGCAGGAACGCACCATCGACGTCAGCCTGCCGCTGGGACCCGAGTCACAGCAGGGCATCGGTATCCTCAAGTTCGGTGAGGAACTTGAGCGCCTGTCGGATGGCCGTCTGACCATCGAACCTCACTACGACAACGCCTTGGGCGCCGAGCGTGAGGTCATCGAGGGCATGGGGCTTGGCATCATCGACGCCGGCATCGCCTCCACCGGCCCCATGGGCGGTTTTGTCGACGAGTTCCTGCTGTTCGACCTGCCCTACATCTTCGAGGACCACGAGCACGCCTACGGCTTCCTCGACAGCGAACACGGCGAACAGCTCGCTCAACTCGCCGAAGAGCAGATGAACGTCAAGTTCCTGGCCTGGATGGAAAACGGCTTCCGCCACAACACCAACTCGGTACGCCCGCTCGAGCACCCGAGCGATCTCGACGGCATCAATCACCGCACCCAGGAAAGCCGCGTTCAGGTGGACACCTGGGAAGCGCTGGGCGCCAACGCCACGCCGATGGCCTGGACCGAGGTCTACACCGCGCTGCAGCAGGGGGTCATGGATAGCCAGGAAAACCCGCTGGCCACCATCTACGACGTCAACTTCTACGAGGTCCAGGACTACCTGAACATCACCCAGCACGTCTATTCGCCGGCGCCGCTGATGATGAGCCTGAACCTGTTCAACTCGTTCAGCGAAGAAGATCAGCAGATCATCCTCGAAGCCGCGCAGATCGCACTGCCGGTGCAGCGTGAAGCCAGCCAGGAACTGGAGCAGCGCTACAAGGGTGAACTGGCGGAACTCGGCATGACCGTGACCGAGCCGGACCTGGGTCCCTTCCGTGAGGCCGTCCGTCCGGTCATCGACAAGTGGGCGCCGACCGTGGGCGAGGACCTGGTCGACGCCGCGATCAACTTCGACCACTAAGCAACAAGGCGCCCACCGAGCCCATGGCAAGGCGGGCGCCGTCTCTTCCTGCGAGGCATCCCATGCAATCCTTCCTGCAATTCGTCAACGTCGGGATCGGGCACTTCAACCGCTTGATCGGCTGGGGCCTGGCGCTGCTGCTGCTGGTCATGACCGTACTGATCTTCTGGCAAGTCTTCGCCCGATTCGTGGTCGGCAGTCCCTTGTTCTTCTCCGACGAGATCGCGCGCTTTTCGATGCTCTGGCTGACCTTTATCGGTGCCGGCTACGCCTACCGCAAGGGCACCCTGATTTCGGTCGACATCGTGCTGGAGTATTGCGGCGAACGCGTGGGCCGCCTGATGCGCATCCTGGTTGTGCTGTGCTCGGCGGTGTTCGCCTACGTCATGATCAAGTACGGCTTCGAGCTGGTCGGCCGGGTCTCCAGCCAGACCGCCCCCAGCACCCGTATTTCGATGATGTGGCCTTACCTCGCCATCCCGGCAGGCGGCATCGTGATCATGGTCAATAGCCTCGGCCTGCTGATCGACGAAGCCCTGGGCCAACCGGTCCACCACCATCAGGAGGTGAACTGACCATGGCACTGTTACTGTTCGTCCTGCTGATTTCACTGTTCATTCTTGGCGTCCCCATCGCCTTCTCGCTGGGCTTGGCCTCGGCCATTACCGTCTGGCATGGCGACCTGATGCCGATGCTGATCGTCGCCCAGCAGATGCTGGCCTCGGTCAATTCCTTTCCGTTGATGGCGATCCCGTTCTTCATCCTGGCGGGCTACCTGATGCAGGGTGGCGGCATCTCCAAGCGCCTGGTCGACTTTTCCAACACCCTGGTGGGCAGCATGACCGGCGGCCTGGCCATGGTGGCCATCGTCACGTCGCTGTTCTTCGCGGCGATCTCCGGCTCCGGCGCCGCCACCACCGCCGCGATCGGTGCCATCCTGATTCCGGCCATGCTGTCCAAGGGCTATCCCGGTGGCTACGCCGCCGCCAACCAGGCCGCCTCCGGCGCCCTCGGCGTGATCATCCCGCCCAGCATCCCGCTGATTCTCTACGGCATCGCCGCCAACGTCTCGGTTGGCGACATGTTCATCGCCGGTATTCTGCCGGGCATCCTGGTGACCCTGACCCTGCTGGTGTTTGCCTACTTCTTTGCCCGTGCCAATGGACTTGGCGGCGGAGAAAAAAGCTCGCTCGGCGACGTCTTTCGCGCCGGTAAAAAGGCGATTCTGGCCATCCTGATGCCGGTGATCATCCTCGGTGGCATCTATGGGGGTGTCTTTACGCCCACCGAAGCCGCCGTCATCGCGGTCGCCTACTCCTTCGTCATCGGCACCCTGATCTACCGCGAGATCAAGTTCGCGAGCCTGGTCGGCATCCTCAAGCAATCCGCCGTGACCACCGCGGTGGTGCTCAGCATCATCGGCGCCGCCGGGCTCTATGGGCGCATCCTGCAAAGCCTGCGGGTCCCCGACATGATCTCGGACTTCGTGATCTCGGCCATCGACAGCCCGCTTCTGTTCATCCTGCTGGCGAACCTGTTGCTGCTTCTGGCCGGCATGTTCATCGAGGCCGCCGCCGCCATCCTGATCTTCGTGCCGATCCTGCTGCCGATCGCGGTGAGCTACGGCTTCGACCCGATCCACTTCGGCATCATCATGGTGGTCAACCTGGCCATGGGCATGTTCACCCCGCCGGTCGGGCTCAACCTCTTCGTCGCCTCCCAGATCACCAACATCGGCATCGCTCGTCTGACCTGGGCGGTCATGCCCTTTGTCGCGATCGTGCTCGCCAACCTTCTGATCATCAGCCTGCTGCCGGTGTTGTCCACCTGGCTGCCGTCGCTGTGACCCCACACAAGGAGAACACCATGAACGTCGTTGAAAGCCTCACCCCGCGCCAGGGACTGCGCGTGCTGGTCACCGCCGGCGCCTCCGGCATCGGCCTGGCCATCGCCGAGGCCTTCGTCCAGGCCGGCGCCAGGGTCCACGTCTGCGACATCGACAGCGAGGCCCTGGCCGCCCTGCCAGACGGCATCACCCATACCCGTTGCGACGTCAGCCGCGAGGACGAGGTCGCCCGCCTGTTCGATGACGCCCGCGCACTCGGCGGTCTCGATGTGGTGGTCAACAACGCCGGGATCGCCGGCCCCACCGCGGGCATCGACGAGATCGATCACGCAAGCTGGACCCAGACCATCGACATCAACCTGAACGGCCAGTACCGCGTCGCCCACCGCGCCGCGCCGCTGCTGCGCGAAAGCCAGGGACTGCTGGTCAACCTGGCCTCGGTGGCCGGACGGCTTGGCTTCGCCTACCGCACGCCCTACGCCGCGAGCAAGTGGGCGGTGGTCGGCCTGACCAAGAGCCTGGCCTGCGAGCTCGGCCCGGACGGCGTGCGGGTCAATGCCATCCTCCCGGGCATCGTGCGCGGGCCTCGCATCGAGAAGGTGATCGAGGACCGTGCCGCCAAGCGCGGCATCAGCTACGCCGAGATGGAAACGGAGAACCTGTCGAAGATCTCCATGCGGCGCATGGTCGAGCCCACCGATATCGCCGCCATGGCACTGTTCCTGGCGGCGCCGGGGGGCACCAACATCAGCGGCCAGGCACTCAGCGTCTGCGCCAACGTCGAATCCCTGTGACCACGGAAGCCTCCTTATGACCAGACCCGTAGGTATTCTCGGCGCCGGCCTGATCGGCCGCGCCTGGGCCATCGTGTTCGCCCGAGCCGGCATCGACGTGCGCCTGCATGACGCCGCAGACGAGGCGCTCGAACGGGCCCGCGACGCCATCGCCACCTCCCTCGACGACCTCCACCAGGCGGGGCTGATCGAGGACCCGGAGCGGGCGATGTCGCGTATCCGCTACGACAGCGACCTGGCATCGGCCATGGCCGGGGTCGGCTACGTGCAGGAGTGCGGGCCGGAAGATGTCGAGACCAAGCGGCGCATCTACAGCGACCTTGAAGCCGTGGTGGCCAAGGACACGGTGCTGGCCAGCTCGACCTCCGGTATCGCCGCTTCGCGCTTCACCGATCACCTCCATCACCCTGACCGTTGCCTGGTGGCCCATCCGGTCAATCCGCCCTACCTGATCCCGCTGGTGGAAGTGGTGCCGGCGCCGGCCACCGGGCAAGCCGCGGTGGCGTCCACCATGGCGCTGATGGAGCGGGCCCGGCAGACACCGATCCTGGTCAACAAGGAAGTCCCTGGCTTCGTGCTCAATCGCCTGCAAGGCGCCTTGCTCAACGAGGCGCTGAGACTGTTCGCAGACGGGGTGTGCTCCGCCGAGGATCTGGACAAGACGGTCAAGCACGGGCTGGGCCTGCGCTGGTCGTTCATGGGGCCCTTCGAGACCATCGACCTCAATGCGCCCGACGGCGTGGTCGACTATGGCAACCGCTATGGGCCGCTGTATCGCGACGTCGACCGCGAGCGCGGTGACGACGATCCCTGGCAAGCCACGACCCTGGCGGCACTCGACCAGCAGCGCCGTCAACAATTGCCGGCCCAGCGCCTGGGCGAGCGACAGGCCTGGCGCGACCGACGCCTGATGGCGCTGATCGCCCACCAGCAGTCGCTGACAAACGATTGACCCGGGCCAACGACTGACCCAGACCAGCCACTATCCCACCTTACCCGCCTATCCATCATTCAAGGACCCGACCCATGGCAAAGCAACGCAAGGTCATCATCACCTGCGCGGTCACCGGCGCGATCCACACCCCGTCCATGTCGCCGCACCTGCCGGTCACCCCGGAAGAGATCGCCGAGGCAGGCATCGCCGCCGCCGAGGCCGGCGCCTCGATTCTGCACCTGCATGCGCGTGATCCCGACAACGGCAAGCCGACCCAGGACCCGGCCATGTTCGAGCGCTTCCTGCCTCGCATCAAGGACGCCTGCGACGCGGTGATCAACCTCACCACCGGTGGCAGTCCGCACATGACGGTGGAGGAGCGCATGCGCCCGGCCATGGAGTTCAAGCCCGAGCTTGCCTCCATGAACATGGGCTCGATCAACTTCGGGCTGTTCCCGATGCTCGACCGCTACGCGTCGCTTGAGCACCAGTGGGAGCGTGAGCACCTGGAGAACAGTCGCGACCTGGTGTTCAAGAACACCTTCGCCGACATCGAGAAGGCGATGACCCTGGGCGCCGAGAACGGTACCCGTTTCGAGTGCGAGTGCTACGACATCGGACACCTCTATTCCCTGCGCAACCTGCTCGACCGCGGCGTCATCGGCGGCCGCGTGTTCGTCCAGAGCGTGTTCGGCATCCTCGGTGGCATCGGTCCTCACCCGGAGGACGTGATCCACATGCGGCGCACCGCGGACCGGCTGTTCGGCGACGCCTACGAGTGGTCGGTGCTGGGCGCCGGCAGCAGCCAGATGCGCATCGCCGCCCAGGCCGCCGCCATGGGGGGACACGTGCGGGTCGGGCTCGAGGATTCGCTGTGGCTGGGCCCGGGCAAACTGGCCGAGACCAACGCAAGCCAGGTCGCTAAGGTGCGCGAGATCCTCGAGGGTCTGTCATTTGAGGTGGCGACCCCGGACGAAGCGCGTCAGATGCTGGGACTCAAGGGCGCCGACCAGGTCGGCTTCTAGGGAGACGGGCAATGACTCTGTATCGACTCGGGGGCGAGGCCCCCGATATCGCCGCCAGCGCGCTGGTGTTCGACGAGGCCACGCTGATCGGCGACGTACGCCTGGGTGAGCGCGTCAGCGTGTGGCCCGGGGCCGTGCTTCGTGGCGACAATGCGCCTATCGTGGTGGGAGACGACAGCAACCTGCAGGACGGCTGTGTGGTTCACTCGGACCCCGGCTATCCGGTTACCATGGGACGCCAGGTCACGGTCGGTCACCTGGCCATGCTGCACGGCTGCCGCATCGGCGATGACGTGCTGGTGGGAATGAATGCCACGGTACTCAACGGTGCCGACATCGGTGATCGATGTATCATCGGCGCCGGCGCGCTCGTCACCTCGGGCAAGCGCTTTCCCCCTGGCTCGTTGATCGTCGGCAGTCCAGCCAAGGTGGTCAGAGAACTGACCGAGGACGAGATACAGTCGGTGCGCGACAATGCCCGCGTCTACACCGACAAGATCGCCGCCTATGCGTCTCTGGAGCCTGTCGAGCCGGCGTGATCGCCGGCCATTTCTGCCACCCGACACGACATGACTCGATGAAAAAGAAATCCGTCACCTCACACGATGTCGCCCGTCTTGCCGGGGTCTCGCAGTCTGCCGTCAGCCGGACCTTTTCGCCGGATGCCAAGGTGTCGGACAAGACACGCAAGAAGGTCATGGAAGCGGCGCGGCAACTGGGCTATCGGCCCAACACCATCGCCCGCTCTCTGATCACGCGATCGAGTCGCACCATCGCGGTAGTCGTCTACAGCCTCGAGAATCCCTTCTACAGCTATATGCTGGAAAAGGCGTCCCGCTTCTTCAAGCAGCAGGGTTACCACCTGCTGCTGTTCTCGGCGTCCAGCAGCGACGGCTTCGATGACGTGCTCGACGACATCCTGAGAAGCCAGGTCGAAGGCATCCTGATGCTGGCGATTACCCTCAATGACGACCAGGCGGCTCTGGTCTGCGACTACGGCATTCCGGTGGTGATCATCAACCGTACGGTCGACTACGCGGGCATCAGCCAGGTCGCCTGTGACAACTTCCAGGGCGGCTACTGGGCGGGCCGCCACCTGGTCTCTCTGGGCCATCGCCGCATCGCCTACCTGTCTGGCCTGGTCGACTCCTCCACCGACATCCAGCGTCGAGCAGGCTTTGTCGAGGGCCTGGCCTCCATGGGTGCCGCGCTTCACGACAGCGGCATCGGCCACTACCAATACACCAGCGCCTGCCAGGCCACCCGTCTGCTGTTCGCCAGCACCACCCCACCCGACGCCCTGTTTGCCGCCAACGACCTGATGGCCATCGCCGCCATGGAAGTCATCCAGAGCGAGTTCTGCCTCAAGGTGCCCGAGGACGTCTCGGTCATCGGTTTCGACGACGTGCCCATGGCCGCCTGGCCGAGCCACTCGCTGACGACCCTGCAGCAGCCGGTACAGACCATGATCATGCGTGCCACCGAGTTGCTGCTGGCCCAGATCGACCAACCGGACACCCCACCACAGCAGATCACCCTGCCGGTCACGCCGATGCTGCGCGGCAGCGTCAGGCGGCCTTCAGGCGACGTCAACGACACCTAGTGAAGCGACGACCCTCTCGCCATCCGCCGACGCATGCGTGAGCATGCGCCGGCGAATGAGCCAGCGCCTATTCCACCTCGAGCTGTCCATGGTCGATCAATCGATCGAGGAAGGCGTCGCTGGATGCTCCGCCCATGCGCACGCCGGCCAGGACGATAAACTGATCGGCGCCGGCGCCGTGTGCGCCGATACCACCTTCGGACTTGACCGCGATGACGGTATCGTCACCCTCCTGACGGGCGTGCAGGAAGTCCGACACCTGGTGGTCACGGGCGTCATCGAGCAGATCAGACAGATCGAGCCGGTCTGCCTCAGGGTTGCGGGCGGTGTTGCCCAGGGTGAAGTCCTTGATCTCGTCTTCTGCAGGCCTGCGCACACTGCCCGCATCCCCCGCCTCGTAGCCAAAGGTGTCGGCGCCAAAGCCGCCCCACATCACGTCGCCACCGCGACCGCCGATCAGCACGTCGTCACCACCACCGCCGATCAGCACATCGCGCCCCCCTTGCCCAAGCAGGGTATCGTTGCCGCCATCGACACGGTCTGTATCCATCAGCTCCCGGTAGTGGTCCTGGATATAGGCAATGATCTCGGCGTCGCTCGCCTCGGCGCCATTGCCATGGTGAACCGACCACTTGAGGTACTCGGTCAGCCCTTCGTAGCCGAGGCCGTCGTGGCTGCCGGCGGCAAAGCTCTCGTTGGTATCGCCGTCTCTCCAGCGAAGGTGGTCGGTGTTGACGGTGTCGCCAAACAGAATATCGGCCTTCACCCCGCCGGCAAGCACATCGTCACCGAGCACCTCGAGCGGTGCGTCGGGGCCACCCTGCGCCAGCGCGGCATTCAGTACCTCCTGGGTGTTGACGATGACCGACTCACCGGCGGGTGACGTCCACTCGGTGCCGTCCTGCAGGGTGATGGTGCGAGTCCCCTGGGTCTCGGTATTGTCGAAGATGTCCAGATAGTCCTTGCGCAGCAGACCCGCAGGATCCGGCTCCCCCGCTACCTCTTCACCGATACCGAAGGTATGCACCTCGGACAGCCGACCGAGTTGAAGGAACTGTTGATACGCCTTGTGGACAGGGGTAAAGGCCCCCGCCACATCGCTCTCCACGATGTGTCCACCCTCCCGGTAGGAGGTTGGGAGACCATCGGTCAGGAACATGGTCAGCGACCTGTCACCTTCATCTTCCTTTGCGACATGGTATTTTCTGGCGGCGGAGAGGGCTGCCTGATAGTTGGTGGAGCCCTGGGCGGCCGCACCGTTGACATAAGCGACAAGGCCAGCCACGTTATGTTCGTTCAGACCATCGACCGCTCTGGGTGAATGCGCCTTGTCGTCAAAACGCACCACTTGTACGTCCACATTTCCGTCGTGACCCGCCAGACGTGTCAGCAACAGATTGAGGTTCTGCTGCAATAGCTGTAGCCGACTCAGACCATCCGTGCCGGACGGCTGGCGCATGCTGCCGGACTCGTCGATCAGGATCGAGATGTTGTAGTCGACACCTGACGCAATCAATCCCTGCTTGCCGCCCAGGTCGCCGATCAGGACGTCATCACCCGGGCCGGTCGACCCATGATTGTCCCCATTGTCACCGACATAGAGTTCACCATCTTCCCGGCCCGCCATCACATCGACCGTCAGTGACGCCGAGGTGATATCACCGTCGCCATCGGTGCCGTTGTAGTCGATCACTGCGTCACCGGCGAAGCCCTGGTGCGGGACGAAGGTCAGGGTGCTGTCGGGGTTGATGGTGACGCTGCCGACGCCAGCACCACCCTGAACGCTGGCCCTGATGACATCGCCCGGGCCATCGGCACCATGCTCATCGTTGGCCAGCACATCCACACGCACCGGCGTGCCGCTGGCGGTAGTGGCACTGTCGTCATGGGCGATTCCGCTGTCGTCATCGATGATGATCTGCACAGCTCCGTCAGCGCTGTCGCCGTCCCCATCCGTGACGGTGTAGCCCACCGTGAACTTGATATCGTCTTCAAACGTACCGCTGCGGTGGTCCAGCGGACCTTCGACAAACAACTTGTAATAGGCCGTTTCAGGGCCATGCAGTATCCAGATAACGCGGTCACCGTTGTCGTCGAATCCTTCCAGCGAACGACCGTTACCACTGAGCTGCCAATTGATCGGGACGCCGCCGGAGGTCAGTGCCGGCAGCCCGGCGGTGTGCCAGGTGAAGGAGCTCACGCCGTCGTTACCGACGTCATAGTTCAAACGAGCGGCGGTAAAGCTCTGGAAAGTCAAGGCGTCCCCTACGCCACCTCGAATGCCGCCGGGCAGGCCCTCTTCGTCAACCACCGACCTGATCAGACCGGCGGTCGGGGTATGGTCGTGTGGACTGTCGATCGAGGTGTAGGTGCTCGCATTGTCTGTTTCGGAATCGGTATTCATGACAGTCTCCTGTCCTTGGGTGGGTCGAAATTCGCGTATGACTCCTTGAAGCTAGGCGGTCGATACCGACCTCGACACTGGACTGGAGGCCACCACTTTTCGCCCCATTACTCCTCGATATCTGGCGCCAAACGCGACTTTCATAAAAAACCGATACTTGCGAATCAGCAAAAAACTATTTCGCACTTAAAGACACACGAAAGAAAACTCACTAAATGCGTTACTGACTGATAAAAAACACTTTTTTCTTTTCCGCCGATTTGAAAACATGAGATTCCGGCATCGAAAAACTCGAAACAACACAGTTCTGTAGGCCGGATAAGCGCCGGCGCTGACCTGGCTTATAAAAGCCAACATATCACCTTGTAGGTCACCGCCACCTTTTTGGAATATTGATCGATCAACATTGACCACGCGACAGGACAAACACCCATCAATCATCGATAAGTCGAGGTAGCGTTTCAGCCGGTTTATCGACTTAAAAAAGACGCAAAAAAATATTGCGATAGCCGACAAGACATCACCCAGCCAAAGGCCGGGTGATCGAAGGGGATCTTCGCTGGAGTGATCCACCGCTTACTCCACTCTCTACTCCACTGCCTACTCCACTGCCTACTCCACCAGCAGCGCGGCCTCCTGGCCGATGCGCTCCAGGGTGGTGTCGCCTGCGCCCGGCACACCGGCTCCGTTCAGGGCCAGGGTCTGTTCGCTGTCTGCGCCGCTGTCACTGCTGCCACCACTGCCGCCACCACTGCCCCCTGCCGACGCGGGGCCTACGCTGTCGGTCTGGTCCGGCGGCAGCCAGGCCGCTACCTCCTCGTCGCTCTCGTCATCGAGCAATTCCGACAGCGCCAGCCGGCCCGTCTGGGCGTTGTCCAAAGCGTTGCCGAGGACGTCGTCCTGAGCCTCGGCTTCGAGGACACTCACGGAGCCAAAGTCGTAGGGCAGCGATCCCGACTGGATGCTGGACTCACCGGGGGCGTCATCACCGCCATCGGTGATACCGTCCGCCAGACCGTCCTCAGCGACGACAACCGGGGTGAGACTCGAGTTGGCCCTGGCGTAGTCACCGGTATCGACATTGCTCTCCACTGTGATGGAAACATCGTCCACATCGATGGAGCCGTCACCGTCGATGACGTTCAGGTAGACGGTGGCGATTCCCGTAAAGTCGGGATGGGCCGTGAAGAAAAATCCTGCGCTGGTGGTGCTGACGCTGCCGACCGCGTCACCCCCCTGAACCTCGACGCTGAAGTCGAGGCCATAGTCGGCACCGGACCTGGAGAAGCGCAGTACATTGCCGAAAAATACCGTGGAGCCACTCTCGATGGTTGCTTCCATGCTGGCCACGGCGAAGGGGCTATCATCGTTTACCCGTACCTGTATCTTGCTTGCGGCACTGTCACCGTCGCCATCGGTGATCCGGTAACCAATATCGAAGTCGATGTTGCTTTCCACATAGGCATCGTCATGGTCCATCGACTGCTCCAACCACACCTGATAGTCCCCGCTGAGGACATCGGTGAGTTCAAACCGTATTACCGTACGCCCATCGGCAGCGCCCCTGAGCACAAGACCGTCGTCGCTGAGCTGCCAATCGATCGAAGATCCCCGACTCGTCAGCGTCGGCAGGTCCTCGGTCAGCCAGGTAAAACTGCCAGGCCCGTCATCGCCGAAGTCATAGCCCAGTTGACCATTGTAAGAAGTGCCAGCGGGGTCAGGAATATCGCCAGGACCACCACCTATACCGTCAACCAGACCGTCCTCGTCGAGGAGAACCCAGGGCGGCGTGGAGGGGGTGGTGGGGATACCATTCCCCTGCGGGTCCCTGACGGTGACGGTAAGCCGCCCCTCACTGGTGTCGCCGTCGCCATCGCTGGCGCTGTAGTCGATCAGGGCGCTACCGGTGAAGCCGTCGCCAGGCACGAAGGTCAGGGTATCGTCGCCATTGACGCTGACGCTGCCGACGCTCGCCCCTCCCTGGACGCTGGCCGCGACCACCCCGCCACTCCCGTCGGCACCGAAGGCGTCATTGGCCAGCACGTCCACGGTCACCGGTGTCTTGGTGCCGGTGGTGGCGCTGCCGTCGCTGACCTGCGGGCTGTCGTCGTCCACGGTGATACGCAGCACGCCTGAGGCGCTGTCGCCGTCTCGGTCGGTGACGGTATAGCCCACGCTGAAGTTGAGATCGTCCTCGATGCCGGCGTAGGTGTGATCCAGCGGCTGTGCCACCGCCACCTTGTAGCTGCCGCTCGCCACATCCGTAAGCTGCACCGAAATCACCCGATCGCCGTTGCCGTCGAACCCCACCAGCGAGCGACCATTGCCATTGAGTCTCCAGCTCACCGGGTCGCCGCCGCTGGTCAGCGCCGGCAGGCCATCGGTGTGCCAAGTGAAGCCGCCCAGACCGTCATCGCCAGCGTCGTAACCCAAGACGCCGGTCTCCACGGTCTGCTCGGTGAGCGCATCCCTGACACCGCCGTGGATGCCGCCGGCCAGGCCATCCTCGTCGACCACGGCCTTGTCGGGACCGGTGGCGGGATCATCGTCGGTCTCGGGAGTGATGGGGGCATCCACGCCGCGGGTATTCATCAGCGCAGTGGCGCTGGCATTGGCTCTTTCGGTGTCGGTATTCATGGGAGCGTCCTCGCCACCGGTTGGTGGCGGCAAACAACGAAAACAAGGCAACAAGCTCGGTTTTATTCCTGCGTCTGCCCTAAACCTAGGCACTGATTTTCGCTCTCGACACTGGACTGGCGAACACCATCATCACTCAAAGCCTCCTTGTTTTCCGACATCAAAATTTTCTTTTTTATAAAACAGACAATTGCACGTCAGAAAACATCTCAGGCACCAATTCACACTTTGTGATAAAAAATTCACAAATTTTTAAACAATTGATAATTCGTTGCTTTATTTTATAAATAAAAAATAGGTCGCTGCCATTAAACGATTTCACAATCGATTAAGCACACTTTTGCATGCTTATTCCACGCCCCGGGCAACGATGACTGCGAACAATCACACAAAACACTCTAGACTTTAAGTCACGATTTTCCTCCCTTGTCAGTTCGACAACTAAAAAAACAAAAACCACGCTTCCATCTTTCCATAAGCGAGTACACGCCGGCCTTTGCGCAAGCCGTTATAACGCCATAACAAAAAATGATTACCTTTTGATTCAAACCCCGATTGGCTGGATTCACGTGCTGATGTTGTGGGTCGAGATCACCCCCGAAGAACAGCCGATAGTTGCTGCGCTTGCAGGGTGCAGTGCACGGCCCTGTCGCTGGGAGGGGGCTGGGAGGGGGCTGGGAGAGAGGGCTGGGAGAGAGGGCTGGGAGAGAGGGCTGGGAGAGAGGGCTGGGAGAGAGGGCTGGGAGAGAGGGCTGGGAGGGCTCGTAGCGATGCGAGATAGCCGTGGCGTCTCGTACTCGAGGGAGGCTCGTCGCTATGCAAAAAACATCACCCGGCCAAGGGCCGGGTGATCGAAGGGGACTTTCTCTGGAGTGATCCACCACTTGCTCCACGGCTTACTCCACTCTCTACTCCACTGCCTACTCCACCAGCAGCGCGGCCTCCTGGCCGATGCGCTCCAGGGTGGTGTCGCCGGCACCGGCGACGTTCAGGGCCAGCGCTTGTTCGCTGTCTGCGCCGCTGTCACTGCCGCCACAGCGCCATTGGGATGATCAGCCCAGCAGCCTTCGAAGCTCGAATGATCGCATAGACCGGTGTCCACTTTTGTTGGGCAAGATCAGGAAGCACCCGCCTGGCGATGGAGCCCAGGCCGTTATGCCTTTCGGGGGATGGCGCCCTCCCACCTCACTCGCCACACTGCGACCACGCCCGAGCAACACGCCAATGCTGCACATCCTGGCACCACCCGACGGATACCGGGAAGACATCAGGCGCCAGACAGCGTCCTGCTTCAGTGATCACATGTCTCCCCTGGCACCGCGGCTCTCTTCTTTCCCTGGGCCCGACACATGGAGTGGAAAATGAGGACTTCCATCGCTGCGACAATGCTGACCGTGGCCCTGTCGGCAGGCCTGTTGGCGGCCAAGGCCCCCATCGCCATGGCCAGCACGCTGTCCCGGGCGGTGGCGGAAAACGACCATCGCCAACCGGCCATTCCCCACCCCCAGCAGCAGGCTGCGGCCGCCCAGGCACTGGCGGACTTCGAGGCCCGCGCGGGCCAGAAGCCTAATATCCTGCTGTTTATCGTCGATGACCTGGGCTACGGTGACCCCGGCGCCTTCGGTGGTGGCGAGGCCATCGGCGCCCCCACCCCGCATATGGACCGGCTGGCCGATGAAGGCCTGATGTTGACGTCGACCTATTCGCAGTACACCTGCACGCCGACCCGCGCCGCCATCCTTACCGGCCGACTGCCGGTACGCACCGGGCTGATCCGCCCGATCCTTGCCGGCGACAGCGTCAGCGTGAATCCATGGGAAGGCGAGACGTCCATTGCAAGGCTGCTGTCGAACCAGGGCTACTACAGTCTGCTGGTGGGCAAGTGGCATATCGGGGAAGAAGAAGGCATGCGCCCCCACGATGTGGGCTTCGACGAGTTCTACGGCTACTACCGGGCGCAGAAGGAATACACCCAGCGCTTCGATGAGCGTCGCTATCCCGACCTGGTACTGGATGACGACAAGCTTGAGCGCTACGACCGGATCAAGGCCGATGACAACCTGATCCACGGCCTCGCCGACGGCACCACCGAGGTGGTCAGCCAGGTCAGCTCCATCGAGGACATGGCCGAGGGTGACGCCCGACTCAGGGACTACACCGTCGACAGCATCCAGCGGCTGTCGCAGCAGGACGCGCCCTTTTTCATCACCCACGCCTTCATGAAGGTGCACGCCGATAACTGGCCATCGGAGGCGTTTCTCGGCGCCAGTCCATCGAAGTATCCCTACAAGGACGCCGTCGTCGAGGTCGACAGCTATATCGGTGACATCGTTCAGGCGCTGGATGACAGCGGCGAGCTGGAGAACACCTTCATCTTCGTCACCTCGGACAATGGGCCCCAGATGGATAGCTGGCCGGACAGCGGCTACACCCCCTTCCGTGGCGCCAAGGGCACCACCTGGGAAGGCGGCGTGCGGGTCCCGGGCATCGCCTACTGGAAGGGCATGATCCCGCCCGGCCAGCGCTCCGACGGCCTGTTCGATCTGATGGACCTGTTCAATACCTTCGCCACCCTGGGCGGCGCCGAAGACGGCATCCCTCAGGACCGCTACATCGACGGCATCGACCAGACGTCCTTCCTGCTTACCGAGAACGGTCAGTCCCACCGCGAGCAGGTCTACATGTGGCTGGGCAACCAGTTCACCGCCCTGCGCATGCGTGAGTACAAGATGCATACCGCCGTGGTGCGCGCCGACGATGGCCTGCGCTGGATCGACATGGCGACGGTGGAAAGGACCGCCCTGGCCCCTTGGCTGTTCAATCTCTACATCGACCCCAAGGAACAGATGACCGTCGGCCACCGACGCAACGCCTGGCAGGCGTCCATGGTGGCCGAAGCCGGCGCCCATCGCGCCACCTTCGAGAAATTCCCGGCCAAGAACATCGGACTGGAGTAGCCCGGGCGCCGAGCTCAAGGCCCGCAGCGCCCCTCGCAGGACTCGTCTCTGCCAGGTCGGCAGACGGTGAAGACCGTGGCGCCGACGACGTCCGCGCTATCGAGGCGACGTGCCTAGTCTGAGGCTGTCGCCGCACGGTGCTTGAGCAGACTGATACCGGTCACCGCGCCGAGAATCAGCAACATGCCCCCGACCTGAGGCAGGGTCAGGCTCTCGTCCAGCACGAACAGCCCGAACAAGGTCGCGGTGACCGGTTCGACCATGGCGACGATGGAGGCCATGGTCGGCAGCGTATAGCGCACGCCGACAACGTAGCAGAAGAACGACAGCGCGCCGCCCAGCACACCGACCAGCAGAAACAACGAAACGTCAGCGGACGCCGGCACCGAGGCCAGCGTCGAGAAATCCGCCAGCGGCAGGATCAACAGGGCGGCGGTGGCCAGCGCCATCGGCAGCGCCGCCGTGGCCGAGCCATGCAATGCCGCAAAGCGAAAGCCGAAGATGAAGAAGGCGTAACCGACGCCTGCCAGCAAACCGGCGGCAATCCCGAACGGCGTCACCACCCCGGCGTCGGCGCGATAGATGCCGGTCAACAGCACGATACCGCCCATCACCACCGCCATGGCCAGCCACTGCACCAGTGACGGACGCTCGGCCCCTGTGATGAAGGACACGACGAACACGAAGATCGGCGCGCTGTACATCAGGGTCGCCGCCACCGCCACACTGCTCTCACTGATGCTGATGAAGTAAAAAGTGAAGTTGGCGGCGATACCGCACCCGGCGAGCATCGCCCACATCACCATCCGGCGGTTGACCGTCGGTCGCCCGCGCCGCCACCAGGACAGCGCCAGCCACACGAGCATCACACCCACCCCCACCAGCGCCCGCCAGAAGGACACCGCCTCAGGCGTCCAGTCGCGCTGCAACAGCAGGCTGCCGAAACCGCCGGCGAGCCCCCACTGCAGCGATGCCAGCATCACCAATAACGTCCCTGTCATTGCCATGACATGCCCTCGCTTCGAACAAATGAGCTCTCGGTCGGGCGTCGCTGCCCAACCGTACCCCAGCGTAGGAAATGATCACGGCGCGTCCTAGAGGCGCGGCAATGACTTCGTGTAAGCCTCATGTACCTTCGGTCTGGCGGCGACACCTTCGGCTAAGGCGCCCCGCGTCACCTCACGCCAGCAGCGCCTCGATATCATCGAGCAGCGCCTGGGGCACCCAGGCGCCACGGGATTCACTCAGCGCCCGCTCACGGTAACGACGCTGGGCCGGCAAGCGTGCGCCCTGGCCCAGCAGCTCGTCGAACAACCGCTCGGCCCTGTCCATGTGCGCCTCGCTGCTGGCGCCTGCGGTGCGCGCCGGGTCGATGGCGATGATCAGTTCGCCGTGGTACGGAAGTCCTGCGCGACCGGCGTCGTGCTCGCTTGACTCGACGCTCAGCAGGTCACCGATCATCGGGCCGGCGATCAGCTCGACCATCAGCGCCAGTGCCGATCCCTTGTGCTGACCAAACGGCAGCATGGCGCCGTGATCCAGCACTTCTTCGGGATCGGTGCAGGGCGCCCCGTCGCGATCGACCCCCCAGCCCTCGGGGATCGGCTTGCCCTCGCGGCGATGCAGCTCGATGTCGCCTCGGGCGATGGCGCTGGTGGCAAAATCAAACACCAGTGGCTCACGCCCTGGTCTGGGCCAGCCAAAGGCCAGCGGGTTGGTGCCCAACAGCGGACGACTGCCGCCGTGGGGCGCCATGTAGGCCTGGGTGGGGTTACAGGCGATCGCCACCAGGCCCTGTTCCGTCAGCCGCTCGAGTTCGACCCACAAGGCGGTGGAATGCACGCAGTGATTGATCGCCATCAGCGCGACCCCGGCGTCGTGGGCCTTGTCCACCAACAGCGGCAGCCCCAGCTCGAAGGCCAGCGGTGAAAAGCCACCGCCGGCATCAACCCGCACCACCCCGGCGGCCACGTCTTCTACCTCCGGGACGGCGTCGGCGACCACCGCGCCCTGGCGCAGCGTCTGGACGATCCCCAGCAGACGGTAGAGCCCGTGTGAGTGGCTGGCGTCCATCTGCGCCGCCACCAGGGTCTCGCCGAGGGCCCTGGCCTGCTCGGCACTGAAGCCCTGGTGCTCCAGCACGCGGCGACTGAGCGACATCAGCGCCTCGCGGGTCAGGTAGGCCCCGTTGTCGACGGTGGTGTCGGTGTCCTTCATGGGGGCGTCTCCTTTGTCAGTGTCCGGGGTCATTTCCACGAGGGGCCGCTCAACTGCTCGGGTAGCCACAGCGCCAGCGATGGGAAACTCAGTACCAGCGCCAGCACCACTAGCTGTACCACGATAAAGGGCACCACCCCGATGTACATGTGCTTGAGCGTCACCTCCGGCGGCGTGATCGCCCTAAGGTAGAAGATCGACGGTGCCAGCGGCGGCGTCAGATAGCTAGTCTGCATCACCACCAGGAAGGCCACGCAGAACCAGATCTCGTCGAAGCCGAGTGCACGCACGATGGGCATGGCCACCGGGATGACGATCAGCACCACCGAGATCATGTCAAGCACGAAGCCGGCCAGGAAGGCGATCAGCAGGATCATGCCGAGGATCATCCAGGGGCTCATGCCGGTGTCCATCAACAGCGACTGCACCGTGGCCATGCCACCGGCGGCGAAGAACACCCCGGCGAACATGTTGCCCCCCAGCACGATCAGCAGAATCATCGCCGAGATATTCAAGGTCCGCTTGGCCGAGTTCCACAGCACGTCCAGCGTCAGGTTGCGATAGGCCAGCGCCAGCACCACCGATCCCAGGGCACCGCAGGCGGCCGCCTCGGTCGGCGTGGCGATGCCGAGCAAGATCGTGCCGAGCACCGTCATGATCAGCGCCATGGTCGGCAGCAGCGCACCGAAGGTCATCTTGAGCTTCTCGCCGAGGGTCGCCCGCTCGGCATCATCCTGCGCCATGCGCGGCGCCATCTCCGGCTTCAAGTAGGCGATCAGCACGATGTAGAGCAGGAAGAACAGCGCCATCAGAAAGCCCGGGAACATCAGGCCGCTGAACAGCGACCCCACCGAGACGCTGGCCACCGGGCCCAGCACCACCACCGTTATCGACGGCGGGATCGCCGTCCCCAGCGAGCCGCTGGCACAGATGGTGCCGGACATCAGCGACTTGCTGTACTGATGCTTGAGCATGACCGGGATGGCCAAGAGCCCGATCACCGCCTCGGTGGCACCGACCACGCCACTGGCCGCGGCGAACAAGGTCCCCATGACCACCGCGCCGACGCCCAGCCCCCCCGGCAGCCGACGGGTCCAGAAGTGGATCGCCGTGAACAGCCGCTCGGCGATACCGGAGCGCTCGAGCATGGCGCCCATGAAGATGAACAGTGGCACCGCCGCCAGGATCGAATTGGAGGCGGTGTCCTCGATCTTGGTCAGCAACTGATAGGCGGCAGCGTCGCCGAACTGCATGATGCCGAACAGCGTCGCCACCAGAATCATTGAAAATGCGATCGGAAAGCCGGCGATGATGAAACCGATCAAAGCCGGGAACATCACCAGCGCAAGATAGTCGCTCATGCCGCGCCCCCCTGTTCGGGCGTGCGCCCTTGCATGATATGAACCGCCTTGAGGATCTCGGCCACGACCTGCAGCGCCAGCAGCACGAAGCCGGCCCACCAGGTCAGAAATACGGGCCAGATCACCGGGTTCCAGGCCGAGCGGCCAGAGCGCTCGTTCGAGGCGAAGGCCTCCAGCGCATACTGCCCCAGCTCCCACACCAGCCAGCCCAGCACCGGCAGAAACAGCAGGTAGCCGACCAGGCGCACCGCTGCGTTGGTGCGATCCGACCAGCGCAACGTCAACAGATCAACGCTGACGTGCTGGCCCAGGCGCAGGGCGTTGGCCATGCCCAGCATGAAGATGGCACCCATGACCATGTAGCTGACCTCGAAGGCCCACAGGGTCGGGCGGCCCAGCACGTAACGGCTGAACACCTCATAGACCAGGGCCGCGATCAGCGGAAAGGTCAGCATGGCGCCCAGCCCTCCCGCCAGGCGGGTCAGCCGCTCGATAGCGTGAATAAGCTTCATCTCGTTTGCCCACAGGTGGTGGTAAAGACAGCGGCCCGACCAGGCAGCAAGGGGGTTAGCTCCTGCTGTCTGGCCGGGCCGCAAGGCGTGTGGTCAGTCGCGACCCATGGCACCGATCGGCAGACGATACTGCTGCCAGTTGGTCATGCTGGCCTTGAACTCACGCTGGGACTCGAGCACCCGGGCAAACCACTCGTTGCTCTCGGCGTTCTCGTCTTCCCACTTGCGCGTTTCTTCATAGATGGCGTCGATGAACGACTGATCCAGCTGGACGATCTCGTTGGGGCCGTCGACCAGCTCCTGATAGGCCTCGAGGTCGGCGTAGGAGCTCGCGAGCCAGGAGTCGAACACGCTGAGCTTGCCGGCCAGACGCAGTAGCTCCTGCTGTTCGCCGCTCAGCCCATCCCAGGCGTCCTGGTTGACCTGGCACTCGAGGAAGCCACCCGACTGGTGCACACCAGGCAGGATCACGTACTGCGCCACATCCTGGAAGCCGGTGGGCTTGTTCATCTCGGGGCTACCCCACTCGGCGGCGTCGATCACGCCACGGTCCAGGGCGTTGTAGATCTCGCTGCCCGCCATGACCACGGTGGACGCACCCAGCTGGGAGGCGATCTCGGCCCAGGCGCCGGACGTGCGCAGGCGCAGACCCTGGAAGTCCTCCAGCGTCTCGACCTTCTTGTTGGAGTGCAGGAAGATCTCGGTGCCCAGAATCGAACAGGGGAAGGCCACCACATCGAAGACGTCACGGCGGAACTCTTCGTAAAGCTCCACGCCGCCGCCCTCATACATCCACATCATGAACTCTTCCGGCGTAAGGCCGCTGGAATGCCCGGCCAGCAGCGCCGCGGTGGGATCGGTGCCGTAGTCGTAGTTGACGTAGTTGTGGCTGACCTCGGCCACCCCGGCCTTGACCGTATTGGTGACCCGCAGCGCGCCCCCCAGGGTGCCACCGGGGAATACCTCGATGGCGATGTCGCCGGCCGTCAGCTGGTCGACGTAGTCGGCAAACGTCTGGGCATCGCGCTCAAGCCAGGGACCGCCGCCCCAGGGAGTCGCCATCTTCCAGTTCATTTCCTCGGCACTTGCACTCAGCGAGGCACCCGCCAGCGCGGCCGCCAGGGCGACACCGCCCGCCAGTCGATTCAGTTTGTACATTATTATCCCCATTGGATTTTCTTGTGGAAATTAGGCGCTGTCCGAAAAGTCGACGAGCGAAGGTTAGACAAGGCAAAAATCGGTGAGAAAGCGCAGTTTACGGGGTGTAAATGAGCATTTTGATCCGATTTTTAACGCCGTATTACCGAGCGCAGGCACTTTTCAGACAAGCCCTAGGAGCGCAATGACCGTGCTGGCAAGCGCTTTGGCAACCCCGGGATCACGCCGGAGCACCCGCTCACACGCACATACCTTGCTATTGTCGCGTTCGTGAATGAGGATTGCATATACGCAATATTCAGTCAAAACTATAAAAAAAGACCAATAATCAACGCTTTTTCTTGAAAAATTCGAGACAAAGGCGTCGGAGGCCAGCATGAGCGACACCGTCACCCCGCCCCCACGCGTCAGGGAGCGCCCGCGCAAGGCAGGTTCCATCGGCACCAACCTGAAGGCACTCAGAAGCGATAGGGGCCTGACCATCGCCCAGATGGCCGAGGCCTCGGGCAGTTCCGCCGCCAGCATCTCGCGTATCGAGAACGGCCGGCTATCCCCGACCTACGACGTGATCGTCAAGCTGGCCGCGGCCCTGGAGGTCGATGTCAGCGAACTCTTCTATCACAACGAACGCAGCGCCCTGAGCGGCTGGCGCACCCTGACCCGGGCGGGCCAGGGGCCGGTGGTCGAGACGCCCAACTATCGCTTCGAGCTTCTGTGCAACGATATGGTGGCCAAGGACTTTCTGGTGTTTTCCACGACGGTGCTCAACACCAGTATCGAGGAGTTCGGCGAGTTGCAGCGCCACGCCGGACATGAGCAGATCGTGGTGCAGCAGGGTGAAGTGGAGGTATGGACGGAGCACTACGAACCGACCCGGCTCAAGGTCGCCGACAGCATGTCCTTCGACAGCCAGATGGGCCACGCGGTGATATCGGTCGGCGACGAGCCGGCGCGGATACTGTGGATCTGTACGTCCTGAGGGGCCCGGCAGCCGTAGGCTCGTCCCGATATCGAGCCCCATGCACACTGCGCCGGCCCGGGACAAGCGCCGGCGTGGCCGGCCACACAGGGGCCGACCACGCTCGTCGCCCGAAGCGCTTGCGTGCAGGCAGACGAGCGATGGCTCCAGTGCGAGCGACGCCAGGCATCAAGCCGACAGCGCTGGCTCCCGTTCGGCAACGGCCACGGGGTTGAGCCCGCCAACCAGACCGGATGCAAGGGAAAGCAGGTGCTCATCGGCCCAGCGATCGGCGATCAACTGCACGCCGATGGGCATGCCATTGCTGCCCTGCCCGATCGGCAGGTTGAGGCAAGGCACCCCCAACAGGGTCCAGGCGCGGCAGTAGAGTGGATCGCCTGTGGCCTCCAGCCCCAATGGCGCCTCGCCCGTGGCGCTGGCTGCCAGGATCGCATCGACCTGGGTGTCGAAGATCTGCGTCAGCGTTTGCCGGGCACTGGCGACGGTCCGCATTGCCTCGCAGTAGCGCATCCAGCTGATGTTGCGCCCTTCTTCGATCAGCTCGACCAGCTTGGGGCCCATCTGGTCCGCGAAGCGGTCGTACTCACTGGCCAGGGTGCCCGCGGACTCGTAGGCCATGACCACCCGCTGATGTTCGACCAGTTGTTCAAAGTCATCACCGAGCACCAGCGGCACGATCTCGGCACCGGCCTCTTTCGCCAGCGCTTCGGCCTCGGCAATCACCTTCTGCACGTCGGGCGCCAGTGGCTGGCCTGCCGGCAGGCTGAAGGTGCCGATGCGAACGCCAACAAGGCTTTGCTGCGGGGCGATCTCGGCCGCGCCGGTCAGACTGGTGAATACCGTACAGATGTCACCGATGCTGCGCGCAAACCAGCCGAGGGTATCCAGCGATGGGGCGAAGCCTCTGACGCCTGCGGTGCTGAGCGTATTGAACGTCGGCTTGAAACCATAGACGCCGCAATAGCTGGCCGGACGAATCATGCTGCCGGCGGTCTGCGTGCCGAAGGCGATGGGCACCATGCCCGCCGCCACCGCGGCGGCGGACCCACTGGATGAGCCGCCCGGCGTACGCGCTTCGTCGTGGGGATTGCGGGTCTTGCCCGGGGTGAAATAGGCGAATTCCGTCGATACCGTCTTGCCCATGATCAGCGCGCCCTGCTGCTTGAGCAGGGTGACCAGGGACGCATCGACCAGCGCGCCGGCAGAACGCAGGTAGCCGCCGGTTCCCCAGGCTGTCGGCAGGTCCACCGTATCGATGATGTCCTTGATGCCCACCGGCACACCGTAGAGGGGGCGATCCGCCAGCGCCGGATCCAGCGCCGGCGGCGACTCGGCGAGCGCCTCCCAGGCCCCTACCGAGGCCTCGCTGTGTTCGATTGTTGCCGTGCACTCGTGCCACCAGTCCAGCGCCTCGGCGTCGGACTGGTCGAGCCTGTTACGAAAGGCGCCAATGGTGTCAGGACCTGATTGCATATGGATCATCCTCGAGGATTGTTGAAAGCGTTGTTGTGACGTCAGAGGATCAACTTGAGCCCCACCACCAGCATCACCGCGGCAAACAACTGGCGCAGCCGGTGGGGGGGAAGAAAGTGGGCGAGCTTCGCGCCCAGCCGGGCCGCCGGCACACTGAACAAGGCGACGCCGAAGAAGGCCGGCCAGTAGAGGTAGCCGGAGCTACCGCTCGGCAGGCCGGAATGCCCAAGCCCGGTGAACAGGAAGGTGATGGCACCGGCGGCGGCGATCGGAAGGCCACACGCTGCTGATGTGCCGACAGCGTGGGTGACTCCGGCGCCGTTTCGGGCAAGCCAGGGCACGCTGAGCACGCCACCGCCTACCCCGAACAGCGCCGAAAAGGTACCGATGGCGGTGCCCGCAGCGAACATGGCCGGACGACCGGCGCCACTGTCGGCTTCACTGACACCCTTGGACAGCAACATGTGAAGCGCCAGCAACAGCATGAACACACCGAAGTAGCGCTCGAGCTGCTGTGCGTCCAGCTGCTCGGCCACCAGCCCCCCGAGCACCGCACCACACATCAACCCGGGCAGCATGCGCGCGAGCAGATCCAGCGACACCGCCCCCTTCCTCCAGTGGCTGAAGGCCGAGGAGGCGCCGGTCACCACAATGATGGCCAGCGAGGTACCGATCGCCAGGTGCATCACCAGGCCCGCTTCCACGCCCTGATGGGCCAGGGCCAGTGACAGTGCCGGCACGATGATGATGCCGCCCCCGATGCCAAACAGCCCCGCGACCAGCCCCGCCAGTCCACCGACCGCGCTGAAGAACAACAGTGCCGCTAGCATTCACTTTTCCTCCAGCATCGAAGATGGGCGGAGGCCCTCCTCCACCCCACCTTCTCGCTTATGGCGTACTCGACGCCCTGTTACGGTGGTCGACGAGCGACCCGGGAACGCGCCTTAGTTCACGACCTTGGCGGCGAAGGAGTCATCGACGATATCTTCGTAGTACATCTCGCCCTGGATGTTGCCGACGAACTGCTGCATCTCGATGGCGTTGGTAAAGGCGTCTTCGGTAATCGTCACGCTTTCGGGATAGACGTTGTTGTCGATCATGCGCTGCACCGCCGCGTCGACGACCTCGCCGGAAAGATCGCCGAACTCCTCGCGCGCCACCGCCTTGGCAGCATCGGCGTCGGAATGGATCAGCGCCAGGGAGTCATTGATGGCATTGACGAAGCGCAGTACCAGGTCCGGATTGTCATCGATCATCTCCTGGGAGGTGTTGATGGTCGAAAACGCGTACTCGGGATAGTCGTCGGTGAAGGCGTGGATTACCTCCAGTCCCTGGGAAATCCCCTGCTCGACCTGAGGCTGGTACGCCACGGCGATGTCGCCACGCCCGGACAGCACCGGCCCCAGCTCCGAGCCATTCTGCACCTCGGTGATGGACACCTCGCCGTCGAGCCCGGCGTCTTCGATCAGCCGCTTGATCAAGGTATTGGACGTACCAGGCGCCAGCCCCACGACGACTTCCTTGCCGGCCAGATCAGCAGGCGAACTGTAGTCGAGATCGGGGCTCGCCAGCACCCAGACAGGGGCGCTGTTGGCCACCGCGCTGATGGCCTTGCCGCTGCCCCCCTGCTCCTGGGCAAAGCCGACATGCTCTGGTCCATGCACGGAAAACTGCGATTCGCCGGCCAGCACCGAGGCCAGAGCCGCCGGGCCAGAGCCCGCCGAACGTACCACCGGGACCTCGATGTTGTACTCGTTGAACAGCCCTTCGTGCTTGGCCACGTAGACCGGCAGATAGAGCAGCGAGTGAAACGCCTCGTTAATCAAGATGGTGTCCATGTCTTCGGCCTGGGCCTGGAACGAAGACACGCTGGCCAAGAGGCCAAGACCGACGACAACTTTCTTGGAGCACGCAAATGAATTCATGATGGTTCTGTTCCTTGTCGTTATATTTTCAGCTTCGGGACTGCGCTCACTACACTCACTACTTTCACTACACCTTCCATACTCACTACGCTTACTACCTTCACTACCTTCACTACCTTCACTACCTTCACTACATCTTCTGCACTTTCCACACCTGCCACTCTTGCCACTCTTGCCACTCTTTCCTTTTACCGCGTTTATTGCTTGTTACACTCACCACCTGACACAACGTTCTGTGACGGCAATCTCTACTTGTTTTCCCATGGAAGAAGGCGCTTCTCTACCTTCGATACCACCACGTAAAGTGCGATAGCCACCATCATCAGGACGATCACGCCTACCCAGACCACATTCAGGTTGAACAGGTTGCCCGCCACGAAGATCATTCTGCCCAGCCCGCGATCGGATGAGATGAATTCACCACCGATTTCGGCGATCAACGCAAAGCCGATGTTCAGACGGAAGGCCGAGATGATCCAGGGGAGGGTTGCCGGGGCGACCACCTTGGTAAAGATCTCGCGGCGGGTGCCACCCAGCGACCTCATCAGGTTGATCATGTTGCGATCGATCTGATGGGTACCCTGGTAGGCCGACAGCAACGCCACCACGAAGGTCGCGACGAAGGCCAGCATGATCTTGGAAAACATGCCCGAGCCGAACCAGATGATGATCATCGGTGCCAGGGCGATCTTCGGCAGACCGTTCAAGGCCACCATGAAGGGATCGATGATCCTTGCCGTGGTACGCGAGAACCACAACAGCAGGCCACACACCGAGCCGAGCACGCTGCCGAGAAGAAAGCCCGCGATGGTGGCAGAGACCGTGGCCAGGGTGTCATCCAGAAGCTGACCCGACTGCAACAGGCGCCAGGCCTCTTCCGCGATGCCTGCCGGCGAGCCCATCAAGAACGGATTGATCCAGCCGAGATTGACGCCCATCTGCCACAGCACCACCACCAGCGCGATGCCCGCGCCACGCCAGAGGTTGTCCGTCAGCAGGATCGAGCGACCGGGCGCTTCGCAGTTTTCCCTGTTGCTGCCCGACTGGATCGTATGGGTGTAGACCTGGGCCTCACTCATGCCGCACCTCCGGCTACCTGGATATCCAGGTCATCCCAGATGCGGTCGAACAGCTGTTGATAGCGGACGTCACTGCGTGCCTTGAGGCAGGACCCAAGCTCCCTGGACAGGCCCACGTCATAGACCTTCTTGACCGAGGTGGGTCGCTTGGTCATGACGGCGACACGATCCGACATGGCGATGGCCTCGCCGATGTCGTGGGTGATCAGCACCACCGTCTTGCGATGCTCTTTGAGGATCGACACGATCTCTTCCTCGAGCACCAGGCGGGTTTGATAGTCGAGCGCGGAGAACGGCTCATCGAGCAGAATCAGATCGGGTTCGGTGATCAGGGTGCGTATCAGTGCCACCCGCTGACGCATACCTCCCGACAGCGTATTGGGATACTGATCGGCGAAATCGGCCAGGCCATAGCGCGCCAGTTGCTCCCTGGCCATTTCATAGCGCTTCGCCTTGGATACGCCTTTGACTTCAAGCCCGAGGCAGACGTTGTCGATGATGGTACGCCAGGGAAAGAGCAGGTCACGCTGCAGCATGTAGCCGATCCGCGCCCCACAGACTGGATCGCTCCCGCGCAGCGTGATCTTTCCATCCGTGGGTTCCAGCAGGCTGGAGATGATGTTGAACATCGTGCTCTTGCCACACCCGCTGGGCCCGACGATGCTGACAAACTCTTCCTGTTTGATATCGAGTGTGATGTCTCTTATCACCTCGACGCTGTCATTGCCTGGACTGGAAAAGGTCTTCCTTACCCCCTCCAGCGAGATGACACTCGGGCGCGGCGGAGCTATCGCCTGCGGCTGTTCCAAGGGTAGTGCGTGCGACACCGGGGCATTCATTCGTTACCTCCTGAGCAAGGCCAGTATCCAAGATCATGTGACCTTTACTCAGGCATAACCGGTGCCACAAAAGCGGTTTTCCTTACCAATCAACTCCATAACAAATAATTCATGTACATGAGTCAGATGTGTGCTGTTTCGCTCACCTCTTTGTGGTGCAGCGCACCATCCCCATGCACCAAGGCGCTCTGCTGACGGATTCGTAAGCTTTCCAGCGCCCTCGCCCCGATTCTAGCCACCTCTCATCGCCCTCGGGACGCGCGACGAGAGCACGGGGGTGGTCGCCCGCCTTCCTCTCTGCGCCCAAAGCAGCAACGCACGGGTCACCCGTTCAGGACGAGACGCTGGAAGACATTCTTGCGAGCCGGCGCCTGCCGATATCCACCAGGCTACACAGGACAAACACCACAGCGGCGAGGCTGACGATGGTCGGACCGGTGGGCGTGTCGAGCCAGTAGGCCGCCTGAAGACCGCCGCTAGTAGACGCGGCACCGATCACCGCTGCCACCAGCACCATGGCTTCCGGGGTACGGCAGAAGGGTCTGGCGGCGGCGGCGGGAATGATCAGCAGTGCAGCGATCAACAGTACCCCCACCACCTTGAGCGCCACCGCCACGACCACCGCCAGGGACAGTGTCAGCACCAGCTGCTCGCGCCCGGGATGGATGCCATTGGCCCGCGCCAGATCCGCGTCCAGGGTCGCCGTCAACAGTGACGACCAGCGCCACCCCACCAGCGCCATGACCAGCAAGGCGCCGCCGGCGATCAACACCAGATCCCCCTTGCCGACCGCCAGAATGTCACCGAACAGATATGCCATCAGGTCGATACGCACCCCGGACACGAAGGACACCGCCACCAGCCCGAAGGCCAGCGCCGAATGAGCCATGACCCCGAGCAAGGTATCCATGGCATAGCCGCGACCACTGAGCAGTGAGACCAGGATCGCCATCAGCAGCGACACCACCAGCACTCCGGCGAAGATCGAGGTCGACAGCAACAGCGACAGTGCCACACCAAGGATGGCGGCGTGCGCGGTGGCATCGCCGAAGTAGGCCATGCGGCGCCACACCACAAAACAGCCCAGGGGGGCGGCGGCCAATGCCACACCGATCCCGGCGAGCGCCGCACGCAGCATGAAGTCATCGAGCATCAGGCCGAGACCCCCAAGGAGCGGGCAGCGCCCACCTGCGCCAAGGCCGGGCTAGCGGCGTCTTTTTCGCGCAGATGTTCGTGGCGGTAGAAGGCGAGCGCGTCAGCGGTATCGGGGCCAAACAGCGCCTGATAGGCCGGGGACGCCAGCACTCGCTCAGGCGTGCCCTGGCAGCAGACGTGGCGATCGAGGCAGATCACCCGATCCGAGGTGCGCATCACCACATGCAGCTCATGGCTGACCATCAGGATCGCGCAGCCCGTTTCGCGCCTCACCCGCTCGATCTGGCGATAGAAATCCGCCGTACCCCGGTGGTCGAGTCCCTGGGTTGCCTCGTCGAGCAGCAACAGGTCGGGCTTCTCGAGCAGGGCTCGCGCCAGCAGAACACGCTGTCGCTGGCCGCCTGACAACGACAGCAACTGTTGCGAACCCAGCTCAGGCACGCCGGCCTGCGCCAGGGCCTGCTGCACGGCTTTGCGGGAACGTCGACGAGGCAGGTTGAGAAAGCGCGTGACCGTCATCGGCAGGGTCGGATCGATGGCCAGTCGCTGCGGTACATAGCCGATGGTAAGCCCGGGCGTTCGCACCAAACGTCCGCCAGCGGGCGTCAGCGCACCGATGATGGTACGCAAAAGCGTCGATTTGCCCGACCCGTTGGGGCCGACCAGCGTCACGATTTCTCCGTATTCGAGCTTGAGGTCTATGCCCTCGAGGATGGTCTGCCCTCCCAGGACGACCCGCAGATCATCGATCGACAATAGCGGCATGAACATTCTCCAGAGCCTTTCTCGATTTCGAAAACAATGTTATATCATAACAAAACATGTCACAATCAGCCGCCCCGAGAACGCCCCAAGAGATCGATGACGATGCACACCTCGCTACGCCCCCTTCTCCTCCCTTGCCTGCTGCTTCCTGCGATGGCTGCCGCAGAGGTCCCCTCGGTGGCCGTGGATATTCCGCCGGTCCACAGCCTAGTGGAGCGCGTGATGGGAGACCTGGGGACGCCGCAACTGGTGATCCAGCCTGGGGCCTCCCCCCACGGCTACGCCATGCGTCCTTCCGAGGCCGAAGCCCTGGCGCAGGCCGACGTGGTGTTCTGGGTCAGCGATGGATTGACGCCCTGGCTTGCCAAGACACGCCAGTCACTGGCGGCGGATGCGCAGCAGGTGGAGTTGATGGAAAGCGCCGGCACACAGCGCCTTACCTATCGACAGGGCGCCACCTTCGAGGCCCACGATCATGATGAGCACGAGGAGCATGAGGGCCGCGGGCACCACGAAGGGCATGACGGGCACGAGCACGAGCAGCATGCCGGCCACGACCATCACGACCATTCAGGCTGGGACCCCCACGGCTGGCTGGACCCGGTCAATGCCCAGGCCTGGCTCGATGCCATCGCCACCTCACTGGCCGAACTCGATCCCGACAACGCCGACATCTATCGACACAACGCAGAGGAAGCCCGCAGCGAGCTCGACGACCTGATCGATGAACTGGAGACCCGCCTCCAGCAGACCCAGGGTACTCGCTTCATCGTCTTCCACGATGCCTACCAGTACTTCGAGCGCCGCTTCGATGTGCCGGCGGCCGGGGCGATCTCCCTGGGGGATGCCTCGGACCCGAGCCCTGCGCGTATCCGAGAGATCCAGCAGCGTGTCGCCGAACTCGGCGTGCAGTGCGTCTTCCGAGAGCCCCAGTTCAACCCGGCGCTGGTGGACAGCGTCTTCGCAGGCACCGGGGTCGAGACGTCGCTGGTCATCGACCCCCTGGGCGTCGACCTGCCGCTTGGTACCGAGCTCTATCCCGCATTGCTGCGCCAACTGGCCGACGGCGTCGCCCGCTGCGCCGCCGAGGCCGAGTGATGAAAGCCCTGTTCTTTCCAAGGCCTCCCCAGGGAGGCCACAACGCCCCACCGATCATCCCAAGGAGCAAGACGATGGACCCGATTCTGACCCGCCGCATGGCCGTCGCCGCAATCAGCGCCCTGACACTGGCGACCGCCCCCCTGGCCCTCGCACAAAGCGATTCCGCGGCCAGCGAAGCGCACGATCACGATCATGAGCATGATCACGCCAAGGACATCTACGCCGGCTATTTCGACGACGACCAGATCAAGGACCGACCGCTGTCCGACTGGGAAGGCGACTGGCAGTCCGTCTACCCCTACCTGCTGGACGGCACCCTCGACGAAGTGTTCGCCCACAAGGCCCAGCAGAGCGATGACAAGAGCGCCGAGGAATACAAGGCGTACTACGAGATCGGTTACGAGACCGACGTCGACCGTATCGTCATCGATGGCTCTACCGTCTCCTTCCACGAAGATGGTCAGGTACTCTCCGGCGAATACGCCTCCGACGGCTACGAGGTGCTGACCTACAAGGCCGGCAACCGCGGCGTTCGCTACATCTTCGAGTACCAGGGTGAAGACGACAGCCTGCCGAACTACATCCAGTTCAGCGACCATGCCATCTACCCGACCGAGGCCGATCACTACCACCTGTACTGGGGTGACGACCGTGCGGCCCTGCTTGAAGAAGTCATCAACTGGCCGACCTACTACCCCTCCGAACTGGACGGCCAGGGTATCGTCGATGAAATGCTGGCCCACTAAGGCCCAGGCATAGGCACAGAGAGACCAAAGCCCCTCGATCGAGGGGCTTTGTTTTATCGGTGAGTCGGTGCACTAGCCGGAATGCACAGCAGTGCGCCGGACGAACCGTTCACCCACCAGAAACGGTTCGCCAGCGCCATCCTGCTGAACTCGCCTATCGTGCTGGCGATGCAGGCCCGCATTATCGCCCTTTACCGCCATGATGCATAATTTTACGCATAGCTGCGTAAAGAGGCGTATTCCATGGTTTCCGCAACTTATGTCTTTCACCGACCAGCCCTCGCACAGTCGATCGTGACAGGCCTGGCTGGCGATGGCCTGATCGACTACAGCGGCGGGCTATTCCTCGCCGCACCACGGCGCACCGGCAAGAGCACCTTCCTGCGGCAGGACCTGATGCCTGCCTGCGAACAGCACGGCTGGGAAGTGGTTTACGTCGACCTCTGGGCAGACCGCCAGATGGATCCAGGCCTGCTGATCGAACGCGCCATCATGGCCAGATTGCAGACCTACGCGCCGCGCATCAAGAAGCTCTGGAGTGCTGCCGGCGTCGATTCCGTCACGCTACACAAGAGGCTGACGTGGGACCTGACAGGTTCCGCTCTGCCGGATGAAGCCACCCTGACGGAAGCCCTGCAGGCACTGCACGAAGCATCGGAACGTCTGGTCGTACTCTTCATCGATGAGGCACAGCATGCACTCAGTAGCGAGCAGGGGATGAACACCATGTTCGCACTCAAGGCCGCTCGCGATGCGCTGACCCTGGGCAGGGCGAAACCAGGCCTGCGTCTGGTGTTCACTGGGAGCAGTCGTGACAAGCTGGCCCAACTGGTGTTGAGCCGCGACCAGCCCTTCTTCGGCAATACCGTCACACCCTTCCCGTTGCTGGGGGATGATTTCGTGGAGGCATTTACCTACCACGTCAATGCAAGACTGGCTCCTGGCAACACCTTCCAGGTCGCAGATGTCGCCAAGACCTTCGAACGTGTGGGTCGCCGTCCTGAACTGCTGTGGGACGTCATCAAGCGCGTTGCCTTGGAGCACGGGCGGGCCGACGACCTCGGAGAGCTGCTGGAGCAAGGTGCACAATCGATCCAGGCAGACTACCAGGCCCTCTTCCAGTCCGACTTTGATCAACTGCCCGAGCTACAGCGCGCCATCCTGCTCGTCCTGGCCCGAACATCGGCGCAACAGCGCCCTTTTACACCCTTCACCAAGGATACGCTCAAGGAGATCCAGGCTCTTGCCAAGCGCAAGACCCAGCCTTCGGCATCCACCATTCAACGGGCGCTCGACTCGCTTCGCGCGAAGGGCCTGGTGTGGCGCTCTGGTCGGGGAGTTTACGCCCTTGAGGACAGCGGCATGGGAGACTGGCTGCGCTATGCTGATGAGGCAAGCCCAGCGAAGCCCCCTTGACGCGTTAAAGCCGTCAGCAAAGTTTGCTATCCACCACTATCGCCTCTTGGGCAGGTTGAGCTACCGGCCTGCCAATCCCGCTGGTCCAGCACGAAGGCCTCCTAGGCTCAGTCCGAAAAGTCGACGAGCGAAGGTTAGACAAGGCAAAAATCGGTGAGAAAGCGCAGTTAACGGGGTGTAAATGAGCATTTTGACCGGGATGGCGAACCAGCCGATTTTTAACGCCGTATTACCGAGCGCAGACACTTTTCAGACAAGCCCTAAGCCGTATCCAGAAACACTCTTACAGGGATGGCAGCCTTGCCCACCCAGTACCCGGGCCGCTAGAAGCAGACGATCTACAAAGACAGATCATCGCCAGAGATTGATCTACGCAAGACAACCCGAGCAGGCTGAGCGCGAAATGAAGCTCAACGCCGGCCACACACGGCCAGACCTAAACTTTTCACACACAAAAACGACAAGACCCGCCGAAGCGGGTCTTGTCATCCATCTCAGTCAGCTAACTAGAAGTTAGATAACCTTGATGTTAGAAGCCTGAAGGCCTTTCTTGCCCTGGGTCACGTCAAAAGAGACCTCTTGACCGTCCTGCAGGGACTTGAAACCTTCAGCCTTGATTTCGGAGAAGTGGGCGAACAGGTCGTCACCACCGTCGGCCGGAGAAATGAAGCCGAAACCTTTAGCGTCGTTGAACCACTTAACTGTGCCAGTTGCCATGATCGATTTCCTTAACGCAGAGCGTTGTCATTACAGTTTGCCGGGTGTCATCCCAGAAATATGGATATAACAAGGGGGATATTGCCAGGCTACCGAATGATTCGATCACTACTGAAATATACGACTTGCTAACCAACGAGAAGCATCGTCTCACGGCTCGCCGCGCCTTGTCAAACCTTTTTATAGCATGGCAACAGAACTTTCGCACGTTGCGCTGCTGGTCCTCGGGACGATCGAAAAAACATCATCAAGATCCGATAAAAAACTGAATTATTAATCACTTACACGAAATCAGCCTGCGTGATCGACATTGGCATCGTCCGGTACGGCCAGGCGATGGCGGCAATCACCCACGCTTTCGTCCTGCTCTCGGCCCAGCACTCCTGTCAATCGCGCGCCGCATGTGTACGACGGTTTCTCCTAATTCAGTCGTGCAAAACGCCAGAGTCTGGCGATTCGCCACGCTTTCCCTCTAGCAAAACGCTTCGGTTGGCCGAACACGGCTACCTCAAATCATCTCCTCGCTGCTATTCACTACCCCAACCTATTGAATAAAAAGACTAATTGGTCTTTCTGGCACGACTTGAGCAATAGCCATGTCAATCACAGGAGGACGCCAGGATGAAGGTCTCGCTGCCCCACAAACTCACCACCGCCTTAGCACTCACTGCAACCCTGGGTGGCTGCGCCTCCATCGGTACCGATCCCGTGGCACCCCGTGAAGGCTCGCGAGTGATGACCAACCACACGCCCTACACCCGCTGCCTGAGCGCACTCAGCCAACAACCCGGTGAAAACCTGCCAGTGGTCAGCGTAGGACAGATCCTCGACCGGACCGGCCAAGTCAGCTACTCGACCATCACCGAGAGCCGCACCTTGACCCAGGGCGTGTCTGAAATGCTGATCAGCGCGCTCTACAAGACGCGCAAGGTACGCCTGGCCGAGCGCCTCGACATTCGCATTCCGCTAGCCGAGCGCCAGCTCAAGGATGCCGGAGCCATGCAACGCGCGCCCGCAGCGCTCAACGTGCAGCCCGTCAACTACGTCATTCTCGGCGCACTCACCGAGCTCAACTACAACATCCTGACCCAGGGGGCACGCCTTTATGTAGGACTGATAGGCGCAAGCAACCGAGAAGCGGTCATCAACGTAGGCCTGGATCTCCGAGTGGTGGACGCCACTACCTTTCAGACCGTCTACGTCACCAGTTTGCAAAAGCAGATTGTCGGCAACCAGGTGGAAGCGGGCGTCTATCGCTTCTTCGACAATCAGCTCGTGGAATTCGATGCCGGGACGGTGAGGAACGAACCTCTCCAGCTCGGTGTTCGATCCGTCGTGGAAATGGCTGCATACCAGATCCTGACGGAAGGGCTCGGCCTGCCGATCAACGACACCCAAGCGTGTCAGGTGGCAGACGGGCATTACCCTGCGGCTTGAAAACATCCGAAAAAACAAGGAACGCCGTCATGAAAACTCAGCAAAAAACCGCACTGTCCGCTGCTATCGCCCTCACTGGTCTGATGTCAGCCTCCTCGGCCTTGGCCTTCGACTCGGTGACCTGGGTGTGGGATGCCACGGTCAACAGCACGGTCGACACTTCGGCGCTGTCTGAAGTCAATGTCGCCCCCGAAGGCCTGAACATGACCGAAAATGACCAGACCGCCCTGGGCACCATCAGCGCCACTAGCCTGGTCACCGCCGTCGACAACACCATCATACCGCTGCTCGATGGAAACGCCTTTGAAGACCTGGCGGCGGTAGAAAGCATCGCGACCGCAGTGGGTAACAACGCCGCGATCGAGTCCGATGTGTCGACCCAAACCGACAACTCTCAGGTGTACGCGGGGCTCGACGCCTCAGTCGGCACGCCGCTGACCGGTGAACTGGTGGATGCCACGCTGCCTGGTGCCGTCACCGCGACCGCCTCGGCACTCGCCATCCTCAACGCCACAGTAGACGTTGACGCAACGGCCGTAGGCAACAACATGACCGTCGACCTGACCACCCTGTCTGACAACGACGCCTTCGCCATCACCAACAACGAACAGCTCTCTGTGGCACTGGTCACCAGCACTGCCACTGCCGACGGTGTGCTGTTCAACGGCATCAACGGTATGGGAGGAGGCGATACCGCCGCCGTATCCTCCACCGCCACCGCCGTGGGCAACAACCTGTCGGTCAAGGTGGATGGCAACTTCTGATTCCTCATCTCAACCCTGGCTCGGGCATCCGTGGCCTCCACGGATGCCCTGGGAGTTCTCTCATGACACGCACAGTTAACCGACATGTTTCCGACATTGACTGCCTCCCCCTCGACTCTGGTGCCCTTCCCTCTCGGCGATGGGCCAGCTGGATGGCCGCAGCCCTTGGCGCAGCGCTTCTATCTGCCGGTGGCCCCGCTGAGGCGAGAGATCGAGATCCGCTCGTCGGCCCCTACCCCTACGACTTCCCCGCGCGAGCCAGCATCCAGGGTTCCCTCATCCTGCAGGAGGCACGGCGTCGCAATAACGGTAGTGGAGGTTCAGGATCTGGCGGCAGCGGCAGCATTAATGCCGGTGCCATCGTCAACAACAATTCCACGTCGATCGCCGTGGGCAACTGGCAACAGATCGAAATGACTCTGGGCGATGGGGCAGAGGGTCTGATCATGACCGAAAACCATCAGACTAATGAAGCCGAGGCCAACGCCCTGTCAAAGATCAATACCACGCTGAACCTGGATGCCGAGAGCTCAGAGGACGTGCTTTCCAACGAACAAACAGCGAAGTAGCAATAACTTGCCCTAGCAATAATGAGAAATTCAGTACTCAAAGTGGAATAACTACGAATGGAGTACCAGCCAAATCCCAGACAATGTCAAACACTGTTAAAGCAACCTTTAAAACAAGGAAAGCTGCTTCGAGTCTGGCTAGGGTGGCAATTGACTCTTGTACGAATCAGAAAGGCTGCGGCAACCGGTACACCCGTTCATACCGAAGCCATCGGTGTCATCAAACCCGATCGCCAAGCGCTGATCGGACGGCGCACTGAAAGATGGCGACGCACGCATCCAAAGAGCACCTCGAGTGACAACTCGTACAAGCTCTGAAACCGGCTTAGAGCTAGCCAAGGGTATTGCCATGACGTCTTACAATGCGCAGGAGCATCACCTTACTTCAACCACATGTTTCCCCAAGCCTGGAGTGCTGATCATCGTAGTCGAGGATGACACCGATACCGCTCACCTCTATCAGACCATCCTGGCCACGCGTTACCACTACGTGGCCGTCTGCCACAGCGGTAGTGAAGCCGTCGCCAGGCTGGTCAGCCACCAAGGCCCTGCCGTAGTGGTACTGGACTACCACCTTCCCGACATGACCGGTATCGAAGTCATGGCCACCTGTCGTGACCTTGAACACCCAGTCGCCTGCATGATGGTGTCCGCCGACCGCCTGAACGACCAGGAGGCCGGATGCGGCGAGGCGATACGTCTGACCAAGCCGCTCGGCTGTCAGACGCTGCTGCAGTGGACCGCAAAGCTCGTGCACAAGGTACAGACTGCAGTTCACGGCGAAGGCCCCGGCGACCATGCCCCCGAAAATCTGCTGATCGGTCAGAGCGCCGCCATGCAACACCTCCGCACGCTCATCCCACGCTTGGCGCAGTCGCGTTCTCCCTTGTGGCTACACGGAGAAAGCGGGACCGGAAAGGAACTCGCAGCGCGCAGTGTGCACTACTGCAGCCCAAGATCCTCCGGTCCGTTTGTGGCCGTTAACTGCGCAGCATTTCCCGAGGCACTGATCGAATCCATGCTCTTTGGTCACGTCAAAGGAGCCTTCAGTGGGGCCACGCGGGATCACAAGGGTTTCTTCGAAGCGGCCGACCAGGGCACCCTGTTTCTCGACGAAGTCGGCGATATGCCACTTCCCTTCCAGGCCAAGCTGTTGCGCGCACTTCAGACCGGCACCATCACTCCCGTGGGAAGCACGCGAGACGTTCGTGTCGATTGCCGGGTGATCACCGCCTGCCACCGAGACTTGGCGCAGTCCGTGCGAGAGGGGGCGTTTCGGGAGGATCTCTATTACCGTCTCAACGTTCTGAGTCTTGCCTTGCCACCCCTGCGCGAGCGACAAGGGGACGCCTTGATGCTGGCAGATCACCTGCTGGAGTCGCTGGCCAGAGAAGAACGTATCGCAGTCTGCCCCCTGGATGAGGAGGCCAGAAACTGGATCCAGCAGCACGACTGGCCCGGCAATGTCCGAGAACTGGAAAATCGTCTGAGGCGCGCCTTGCTGCTATGCGACGGAAAAGCGATAACGGTCAACAACCTGATGCTGAACGATGACGAGCGCCTTCCGTCCGCACTCCCGCCCTCGCAAGCGCCGTCTGGCGTCGGTATACACTTCAGCCCAGGTCGCATGACCTTGCGCCAGATAGAAGACGCGGCCATCGAAGCGACTCTGGAAGCCTGCGACGGCTGTATAGAACGCGCCGCCCGGCAACTCGGAGTGGCGGCGTCCACCTTGCACCGACGGCGCAGGCGCCAGGCCGCCTGAGGCATGTCGAGACCAGCGGCCCGGACACCAGCAAACTCACACACTGTCCTCAGACAAACCTGGGGCGGGCGCCGGTCCCCGCCTCCTCGGTACCTGACATGGGACACTCGAACGCCAAGGTCCATCGCCGATGACACTGCGACAAGACCTTATGCATCGGTGCCGCTAGGCCGCTCAGGACAGATCGACACCCCCGCCACGCCATTGGCAAACCGCGTCACTACCCCCGCGCTCGATACGGGCAATTTGCTCGCGACAGTGCGACATTTTTGCCTTCGGCGCCAACTGCTCCAGGCGCGCCGCTTCCGCGGCAAGCTGCCGACACCCCAACGAGGCCGCCGCGCCCTTGAGCGAGTGCGCCTCGCGTTTGATCCGCTCACGGTCACTGCCATCGACAGCCTCGCGCAACGCTTCGACCCGACCATCGAGTCGAGAGAAAAACGCTGCGAGCAGCGACTTCAACGTCTCATGCTCCAGGCTCTGCTTGAGTTCGATCACGGTGTCAGCATCCAGGCCGCCCCTCCCGACGCAGCTGTGATCCTGCACGGGCCTGGCGGCGTCAACATCGGCAACCTGCTCGGGCGCGTAGTCAAAAGGCACGACATGCAAAGCAGCCTGACGGCGCCTGGGTGGGTAAGCGCGAAGGACATCGGCCAGCTCCAGCCGCGTGAAAGGCTTGCTCAGAATGTCGTCCATTCCCGCATCACGACATGCCTGCCGATGCTCCGGCATGACATTGGCCGTCATGGCCACAATAGGCAGGTGGCCCTCGCCCTCTTCGGCACGAAAGCGCCGAGTCGTCTCCACGCCATCCATGCAGGGCATCTGCATATCCATCAGCACCAGGTCATAGTCCTTGCACTTCATCGCAGCCAGCCCCTGCTCTCCGTCTTCGACAAGGTCGAAGGTCTGACCGAGGCGCTTGAGCAAAGCGGCCACCAGATCCCGGTTGACAGGGTTGTCTTCCACCACCAGCAGATGTCGTGAGGCCAGTGCTTCAGACGGATCGTCGAGCAGACGCTCGCTGACACCCTCGGCGGCGCTCAGTGGAAGACAAAAGCGAAAGACGCTGCCCAGGCCCGGCATGCTGTTCAATTCAAGGTTTCCCCCCATGGCTTCTATCAGCCGGTAGCAAATCGCCAGGCCAAGACCGGTCCCCTCGTGACGGCGCGACAGAGATGTATCCACTTGCGTGAATGGCTCGAAAAGCGCGGCCTGGGCCTGTTTGTCGATGCCGACTCCAGTATCACGCACCTCGAAGATGATCGACGCAGGCTTTCGCGATTGGACAGCGAGCGTAATGCTGCCGGCCTGGGTGAACTTGAAGGCGTTGTCCATCAGGTTCATCAGCACTTGTCGTAGGCGGGTCGCATCACCGATCACCACCGCAGGCAAGTCATCACCTAACTGCACGATAAACGACACGTCTCTGGTCTGACGTGATCGATATCCTTCGGCAAGCCTCGCGACCATCCGCGTCAAGGGAAATGGAGAATGGTCAAGATCAAGACGTCCGGCCTCGATCTTCGAGTAGTCCAGTACGTCATTGATGACCGCGCGCAGCGAGGCGGTGCTTTCCCTCAGGGTCGCAAAGTGCTGCTCACGCTTTTCCTGGCAGGGCTCATCCTCGAGCACATCGAGCATGCCCACCACACCATTGAGCGGGGTGCGGACCTCGTGACTCATGATCGCCATGAATTCCGACTTGGCCTGACTCGCCGCTTCTGCCTGCTGCACAGCACGCTGAAGTTCCTGAGACTGCTGCTGCAGACGCTCACCGTGGCGAGCACGAGAGCGCGCCTCGCGCCACAGCGCCATGACAAGATAAGTTCCTGCCAGCATGATCAATATCATCAGCACGAACAGCAGGACGTACACCCGCAGCATGCCCTGCCGGGTCTGTTCACGAACGCTCGCGAGCGCCTTGTTATGGTCGAGCAGCAACCGTTCCGCATCGTCACGCATGGCGCTGATCAGCTGTGACAATTGCCGGCGCTGAGCAGGCAGCGGTGCCAGCGCTTCCTGATAGAGTGGCTGCAGCAGTACATCAATATCTTCAAGGCGGGCATCGAGGTGCCACAATGCTTCGAGGAGCTCAGGTTGTGAAGCCAGATATTCTCGATATTGTCCTTGCTGCAGCAGCTTTATCCGGCCGTAGAGAATGTCGAAACGCTCCATCAGCCGGGTCCAGGAAGAAAGCTCGCCACGAGTACCTGATACGCCGTGCGTAAGCTGGCTGTCCACCTGCTCCAGCGCCACTTCGACTTCACGTGATTGACGATCCAGTTGATAGATCGCCCAGGTGACGTTCTCCAGCCCTTCATGTCGCAGTCGATCGTGACGCTGGAAAGCGGTCACACCAATGACAAGACAGGCCGCGAACAGCAAAAGTGCCGCTGCCGCGGATAACTTGAGACCGCGCGCCTCCTTCATCGACTAGTTGTCGTATACATCAATGGCGGCTACCTGCCAGACGGAGCGGGTGAGATAGGTCTCGGTCAGTAGATCGGGATTGTCATCGAACGGGTAGACGATAAAGAGAGGCCCTTGTTCGCGAATGCTCATCGGCTCACCATCCTTGTGGGTCGCCAGCACGACCCCATGTTCAGCAAAGTCAGAGGCCGGCACATCGGCGGCGTAATCGTTCAGCGCGGTGACGCGCAGATCACTCCCTTGTGCTCCCACCTCCGCCAGCAAGGCGACGCCCAGCGGTCCACTGAAGGACACCTTCCCCTCATGCCAGGGAGTCTGTGTCACGATCTCGCCCTGCTCGAGGCTCGCCAACATGGCCATGTCGAAATGTGCCTCGTCACCGACATTGGTCTGGGTGATGTCACCGCTCACCACCAGTACCGTCTTGCCGGCAGGCGACTCCAGCGCCATTGCCTGATTCGCAACAAGCCCAACCGCCAGGACCAGCAGGACAGGAGTCTTGCACCACAAGGTCTTCATCGACGCATCTCCAAACGTTTGAGCACTTACCTATTCGGTATATGCTAATTTTGGATGTAGGTTTGTGAAACTTTGTCAAACCTGCTCCTGCGAGGCACCAAGACAGGAAACTTCGGTATGCGCATCGCTATCCTCGAAGACGACCCCGACCAGCAGGCTTTGATCGCCGCGGCGCTAGGCGACGGCACAGCCACGCTGACCCCCTTCACCACGGCCCACGACCTGTTTCGGGCAATGCAGAACACAAGTTTCGAGCTACTGGTGCTCGACTGGCGTTTACCGGAGGTCGATGGGTTCGAAGTGCTTGAGACCTTGCGCAATGCGTATCAGTGGCCAGGCGCGGTGCTGTTCATTACTGCCGACGACGCCGAAGACAACGTCGTCCGAGCCCTCGGGGCAGGGGCCGATGACTTTCTGCACAAGCCGCTGCGGGTCCCCGAGCTCAGGGCTCGGATCGAAGCCCTGGGTCGCCGGCTAGGTCACGTAGACAGCGTTGGAACGACGCTGTTCGAATGCGGCCCCCTCCAGCTCGACCTGACGGCAGGGATCATCCGCCTGCATGGCGATATCGTCGAGCTCACCGATCGGGAATATCGGCTGGCTGCCCTGTTTCTCCAGAATCCCGGTCAGCTCTTCACGCGCGCCTATCTGCTTGAGCGAATCTGGAGCGTCAGTGGTGACCTCAATACCCGTACCGTCGACACCCACATCAGCGGCCTTCGGCGCAAGCTGAAGCTGGATGGGCAACAGAACCACCGACTCAAGAGCGTCTATCAACAAGGTTATCGTCTTGAACTGAGCCAGCACTAAACCTCTGCCACGCGACGCCCCCTCCTCCGAGCCCCGCCAAGGCAACAACACGACGCGACAACCAACTGTGGGCCATCTGTCGCGTTTGTAGCGCGGCATGCGTCAACCCGGTAGTTAAACCGACATCAAGGGGATGGTCAGCGCCACGCGAAACATCAGCGCAGCCGACCGGTAAAGCTGTGAACGTCAACATCACTCGCTGGTCTTGGCTTCCACACCAGGGATGGGCTGGGTTGACCTGGGAAACTCTCCTTTCAACACATCAACACCCGACTGGGGATTGGCCAGCGGCACCAGATCTTGCCTGGCCTGACGCCGCTCCTCTGTGTCGATCCCCATACGTTGGTCTCGATCTTCGACCAGGCCCGGCTGCGGCTCTCCGGTACGATTAAAGGACCAAGCCAGCTCGGGCTTACCCAGCGGCAACGCCTGGTCTTGTTCATCGCTGTGTGAACTGCTCCATGTGTGCCACGTCTTGCCATAGCTGTTCATCTTGGATTGCATCAGCTCATGATCAGCGGTTTCAGGCAGGTTGGGCGCGACCAATTGGCCAGACAGAATCTCCCCGTTATGGGGATGCCAATATTGCTTCTCTTCTTCAGGCAGGGTCTCAAAAACGCTTTCGGATATGATGTATTCCACCCCGGTGAGGTGGGCATCCGCAGTATTTCCATCGTAAAGCGCACACTGCATGAAGTCTTCATTGATCTGCTGGCAGAAATGATGCGCTTCGAATTGATGGCTTGGCTCATCCTTCATGGGATGGAAACCGACAAGATAGATATTGAGCTGATCCGTCGGTGCGTCGGTCTGCAATGCACTGGCTCCTGCTTCCAGCACATTGGTCTTGGTGCTTTCTGGCTGTCCGGGCACGTCGGCTGCAGGGCCCGTCTCGGCCATCCCTGTACAGCCGTTTAGAACGACGACACACAGAGCCGCTGACGCACCGCGATAAAACACTGGAGTTACAGACACACGCTTATCTTTCATGACCATTCCCTTGGCACGATGAATATCACGCTCACCCATCGCATAAACTGACAGATGCGCCTGGGAGACGTCGTTGCAATAGCAACTTGACTATACAAGCCGGCCCTTATCTACATCAACACGTCGAATGCCAACTTTCTATGACGTCAGCCTTGCTCTTGGCGGCTCTCCCAGCCTTTGTTTATCAGTTACTTAGCGGTTTATTAGGATGGGAATAAGGACGGAGACGGAAACAACATGCGGAAGCCACGGACGCTTGGCAGCCGTTGATTATTGCCATTCGTGCAATAACAAATTGCAGACAGGCGCCTTTTTTGTGTCTGCGCCAATGCACTAAGCTCGCGAACCAGCCTCTTGGACTCGCCACAGCACAGGCGGCCGGCCCAAGTGCATGCCAGTGCTCATCCTCTGGCAACTCATCGTGAAGGAGGTCTCGATCATGTCAGCGCCCATCCTTACCCGCTTGGCGTTCGTCAATTATCAGCTCGATCGCCCGGAAGGTCTGCAGATCAAGGTGGACCCGGACGGCGAGACCGGTCGGCGTATTGAGCCGAAACATGATCGCCAAAGCGTCAGCTTGCAGGATCTGCGCGCCACTCCGCCAAGCTTCGCGTCCCATGGCCTGCTGTTTCTCGATACGCCCGAGCTTGCCGTGGATGTACGCGACGCCAAGGCGCGCGACCGCCTGCACACGCCAGCCATCGAGGCGTTGCTCAAGCAGCAGCTCGGTGTCAGTGAGGTGCTTGTGTTCGACCACACCTTGCGTGGCTTCGAAGGTGAACGCGTGCCGGCGCAGCATGTGCATGTCGACTACTCGCCACGCTCTGGCCCGCAGCGCGTGCGCGATCTGCTGCCGCCCGAGCAGGCCGAGCAGTGGCTGAGCGGCCACTACGGCATCGTCAATGTCTGGCAGCCCGTCGAGCAGGCCGTCGCGCGTGACCCGCTGGCATTCGCCGATACCCAAAGCGTGCACCACGAGGACTGGGTCAACATCGACATCCTCTATCCGGATCGCTGCGGCCAGATCCAGGGCCTCGTCCACAACCCGGATCACCGCTGGTACTTCGTCTCACACATGCGCCCCGACGAAGCCATCGTCTTCAATGCCTTCGACAGCGCCGGCAAGCCACCGGTAGCGCATACCGCGGCCGAGCTGCTCGACACGCCCGAAGATGCGCCGACACGCACCAGCCTGGAGACGCGGGTATTGGTCCGCTATCCCGACTGAGGTGCATCGGCCGTTGGTGGCGGCTGAGTTCCACGGTCAACATGGCGGATACCGGGCCCATCCAGGTAGCTGACTATTTCTCCTCGGTACCGACACTCACCGCCAGTTGACGGTCATCCAGGCCTTCCTCCCGGCAGGCATCGCTGTCCCCACGTTTTCGTCTCACATTCTTCGTCATTCAGGAGCTTTGCCATGAGCTTGTCATTCCATGTCGTCAGCCACGAACGCGGCTTCTCCCCCATGCCCCTGCCCATCTGGACGGACAACGGCGACGTGTCTGACCTCTTCGAAGCCGACGCGACGCCAGAGGTTGTCCGTCAGGAGGTCGAGGGTGTCCCCGGCGCCTTCCAGCTGCTCAATGTGCTGACACCTGCCGAGGCCGACAACTTCGTTGCCGTTGTGGAGGACATGGGCTTCGAGGAAGATGCGCCCGTCTCCCTGCCGCGCTCGGTACGCCACAATCACAACGTCAACTGGGTCGTCAGTGAAGCGGTCGATCAGGTCATCTGGCAGCGCTCGGCGCCGCGGGTCACCGAGCAGATCCAGGGCGAGGGAGCCAAAGGCATCAATGCGCGCTTTCGTGTCTATCGCTACGAGGCCGACGACTTCTTCAAGCCGCACACCGATGGCGCCTGGCCGGGCAGTCGCGTCATCAATGGCGAGGTCGTCCAGGACGCCTATCCGGGCCTGATGAGCCAGTACACCTTCCTCATCTTCTTAAGCGATGGCTACACTGGCGGGCGCACCGAGTTTCTGGTCAGCCGCCGTGATCCCGACAAGCCGGCTCAGTCGCGGGACGATATCCAGACGGTCTCGGTCTCCACGCCCAAGGGTGGCGTACTGTGCTTCCCGCATGGCTCGCATCCGCAGCACTGCGTGCACGCCAGCGAGCCGATCCGCGACGGAGCCAAGTACATCATCCGCAGCGATATCCTCTACTGAAGGCTGTCAGATGAGCACCATCTGATAAACACCGCCTGATGAGTATCGTCCCAGCAGTCGCGACGTGCGCACAGGGCCCGATCTCCCTTTAGATCGGGCCCTTCGTGTATCTGGACGACGGACAGCGCTCACGGCTGGCTAGTGACAGGACAGCCGCTCGCGGCGGGCCAGCAAGAAGTCGATCCAGGCGCGCACGCGCGGATTATGCTGATTCTCGCGCGCGTAGACGACATGGATACCGGTGTCGAAATCCGATGAGGTGACCTGATAGTCCTCCAGCACCGGCATCAGGCGGCCGCTTGCCAGCTCTTCCCGTATGGCCCAGAGCGGCTGTACCACGACGCCGGCGGCGCCCAGCGCAGCCAGGGTGAGAATGTCGGCATTGTTGGTGCGCAACGCGCGGGCCCGCACCGAGATACGATGCTCCCGATCCCCTTGCACCAGTCGCCAGTGATGATTGGCGGTGGTATAGCTGAAGGTCAGCAGACGGTGCTGCTCCAGGTCTTCCGGCCGATGGATCGGGGGCTGGGCCGCGAGGTAAGACGGCGCGGCGGCCAGCACGAAGCACTGATCACTGATGTGCCGCGCGATCAGGCTCGAATCTTCCAGGTGACCGATGCGCAGGGCCACGTCGAAGTGGTCCTCGATCAGATCCACACACTGGTCGCTGCTGACGATATCCAGCGCCACCTCGGGATAGCGCTGCATGAACTCGCTCAGCAGCGGCGCCAGATAGAGGCGTGAATAGCGCCAGGGCACCGAGATACGCAGCGGCCCCGCGACTCGCTCACTCAGCGTCTCGAGCTCATCTTCCAGTTGTTCCACCTCGGCCAGAATGGCGCGAAAGCGGATCAGGGCACGCTCTCCAGCGGGCGACAGCCGCACATGGCGAGTGGTGCGCACCAACAGCGGCTCGCCCAGCTGGCGCTCCAGATGATTGACATGACGCGTCGCCGTGGAACTGGCGATATCCAGCTCCCGCGCCGCCACATTGAAGCTCTGATGCTCCGCCACCTTGAGAAAGGTGCGCAGGCGTTGAGTCAGTTCGTTCATGGTGCTCCTGCGAATCCTCGGCGCCCCTGTCGCATGCCCCACAGGTCAACCGGCTGGCCAATCACCTGACCAGTAGACTCGGCAGTCGGTGGACGAAGTCGCCTGGCGATGACGGTTGGCGATGGTCGGGCTCGAGCATATCATCGTCGCAACGCTGGATGGCCGAAAGGGAGGACGAATGACATGGACATCATGAGCAGCATGAAAGGACTCGCCGGCGGCGTCCTGATCGGCCTCTCGGCAGTGATGCTGATGGCCTTTCTGGGACGTATCGCGGGTATCAGTGGCATCACGCGGGGAGCGCTTCTGGAATCAGGCCCGGACCACCGCTGGCGCATTGCCTTCGTGCTCGGGTTGATCAGCGGCCCGCTGCTCCTTGTGCTGTTCAATCTTGACTGGGGCAATGTGGCCGAGCGCTCAGATGCGCTGATCGGCGATCCCACCAGCGGGGGCCTGAGCATGATGTTCGCAGGCCTGCTGGTAGGCGTGGGAACAGGCATCGGGGGCGGCTGTACCAGTGGCCACGGCGTCTGCGGTATCGCTCGTCTTTCACCCCGCTCGCTGGTGGCCACTGCGGTGTTCGTGGCCGTCGCCATGCTGACGGTCTTCGTGAGCCTACACCTGCTGGGAGAGTCACCATGAAAGCGATCATCGGCTTCATCACCGGCCTGGTCTTCAGCCTCGGGCTGACACTCAGCGGCATGACCGATCCCGCGCGAGTCGTCGGCTTTCTCGACGTGGCCGGTGACTGGGACCCCACCCTGATCTTCGTGCTTGGCGGTGCCGTCATCACCACCTTCATCGGTTATCGCCTCGTCTGGCGGCGTGGCACTCCCCTGCTGGGCGAGCGCTTCCAACTGCCCACGCGTCGCGATATCGATGGCCGCCTGCTGCTCGGCGCGGCCCTGTTCGGTATTGGCTGGGGCCTGAGCGGTTACTGCCCCGGGCCTGCCATCGTCTCCAGCAGCGCCATGAGTCTGCCATTGGCGGGTTTTCTGCTGACGATGCTACTGGGCTGGTGGCTGGCCACACGCCTGACTCGCCGTCACTGACCCGAGTGCCACGCTTCGCCCAGCAAACGCCGGCCATCCGGCGGGCGTCACAACGGTGTCACACGGGATCTTGTGCGGCAGCTGGTTTATTTATCACTCTGAAATCGGAATAAAAGACCGCTTTTAGCAGATAATTTAAACCTAAGCCGAGTCTCTGGCACTGCTTGAGGCCAAAATCAGTCGGAGGAAGCTTGAGAGACGAGGCCAGGCTGAGAAGTCCGCTGCAGAGAACGAAACGGCCACACAGCACGTCAATCCTGATAGTGCGTGTACTTTTTCGCACTCCCCTTTACCTTATCTGCGGGATATTTCTCAGCATTCTTCTCCATCTTTGCCCGGCACGCCGCTTCGATATCCACGTCCAGCTTGCCTGCCAGCCGGAGCAGATAGAGCTGAACATCGGCGATTTCATCGCGCACGGCGGCCAGTTGCTGCTCATCCAGCTCCCTGGACTGCGCCTCGGTCAGCCATTGAAAGCACTCCTGCAGTTCAGCGGCCTCCACCGTCAGCGCCATGGCCAGGTTCTTGGGCGAGTGGAACTGATCCCAGTCGCGCTCGGTGGCGAACTGGTCCATAGCGTCACGAAGCTGCTTGAACGGGTCTGACATCTGGGGGCCACCTGGTTCTGCGGTATCGGATAGCGCTGAGCATGCCTGCTCTGCCGCTCGCTATCCAGCCAGCACCAACAAAGGCGACCATCCGGCTGGCGACTAGCTCACAGCACGAAGAGGAATTTTCCGATGCCAGTCAGGTCCCCGACCTTCTCGCTCTGATACAGCTTGATCGTGAAGCTGCCGCCGTGGTCCGGGCCCTCAATGGCGCGATGCTGCACCACAACGATCTTGCCTTGCCGTGTGTCACCAGGATTGGCGCGGACCAGGCGCCGTTGGGGATGCGCCCTCACCGCACAAACGATGGTCTATCTACCATTGAGCAAAAACAGCGTGATATCCAGAGCCTGACGTGTGTCTCGAATAGTCGGTGCGATTCAGTACCGGTGGTGTACCTGTTCAGGGAAGATGCGAGTGGATGCATGGCATACTTCCCGTGCTATCCCGTGGTCACCGTGTAACACATGAGGATGTGTGTCATGAGCGATGCTACCTTCACCTTTCGGGTCGATGAGGGCCTGAAAGCAGAATTTGCCAGTGCAGCCAAGGCCCACGATCGGACCGGGGCACAGCTCCTACGCGACTTCATGCGCAACTATGTAGCCCAGCAGCAGGAAGCGCAGGACTATGATGCCTGGCTGGTTGCCAAGGTCGAGCAATCACGGGCCTCGGCAGAAGCTGGCAATCTAATACCTGCCGCAGATGTGGAAGCCAGGTTTGCTGCCCGCCGTGCGTCTACCCGTGCACGTCTGGAGAAGACTAAATGATGGGTTCTTCGTCACTTCATGTGGATTTGACCTGATCCCGCATACGCTCCACAGGCTGCCGATCTGGTAGATCATGGTGATGAAATAGGCCCCGTTCCGGTATCCACGTGCACCTGACCTGGCAGCCTGAAACAGTCCGTTCATACCTTCCAGCCGGGCGTTGGTCGGCCTCGAGTCCCACGCCTCATCACTTGTTCAGCATGTCGCTTGAGTGTCGATAACGCCTTCGCCATCGGTTAGAGCAGTGGCAGATCACTGCCGGCCGCCGCCATTGCCCGAGAGGTGCTGGGCCACCGAGATCAGTAGCAGACGCATGCCTTCGGTAATGTAGGCGCGAGAGAAGAACTTCTCGGCATCTTAATACTCCTCGGCGGCCGTGCCGGTTGCCACCTGGGTGATATCCGCAGCGCATTCCGACTACTTGAGGGTGCCTCCCAGCACGTCCTTATGTGGCATGACGACATCTCGCCAGGCTTTCAGTGACATTATGACGACTCCACGTCTGCTTGAGCGATGAATTCAAGCTCACTCTCTGGCTGCCAAGTGACTGGGTCAGTGAAGCGTTGCCGCTGAATACGAACTGAGGGGAAGCGCGTCTTCAGCGTCTTCCATTCAATGAACTTTTCCCAGCTGCTGAGAAACTGCAATTCTGGCTCCAACTCCTGGAGCGCCACTTCCAGGCCCAGTCGGGTGATGAAGTAACGCCCTGTGCGATTACCCTTCATCTGGCCACCAGCATGCAAGTCGGCGTGCTGTATCGGTTCAAGACGATAGACGTAGTAAGGATGGTCAGGCCGGTTCGGAGCCCAAGTGGTGCCCGTCTGCTTGAGCTCCTTGCCTAGCAGTACCTCAATACCCACGACGTTGGCCCAGCCGATGATCTTTCTCTCTTGCTGGTCATAGAGCGCCACCGCCTTTACCTCATGCAGCGGATAGCGTGGTGAGTCCGGACGCTGGGTGTAGAAAATCTGGCAGTTACGATGGTAGTGCAGCCTGGCTTCCCGATCCCTGGCGGGAATCATGCCCACCATTACCAGGTCCTGACTAGACTGCCGGCGCTGCTGGTAGGTACGGTCGTCGTAGTGGTAAAGCGACTCGGTAATCACCTCGCCGGGTTGCTCAAAGAGGCTATCCAGATACTGCCGGAACAGTAGGTTCTCGCGCGCTCTACCCGGCTGTAGCGGTACCGCTCCGATATTGACCTTCTCGATGCTCTGGTAGAAGGGGTGGGCCACAAAATCCTGCTCATTTTCCGGATAGGGGAACAGGATTACCCCGCCGATACTCTTGTTGGCCATCTTGACGGATTTCTGCTGCTCCCCCTTGTCCTCCCACAAAATGGCATCACGATAACGATGCAGCTGAGCGATGGTATCCAGCGGTGGACCATAGGGCGTGTCCTCGGGGCCGGTGGGGTACCCCTTTGAGCCACGATCGAAGCGGTACTTGGCATCCATGATCACCTTGAACGACTTCTTGTCACGGCTGCTGCCGAACCCGCTCCGAGAGAACTCGATGAACTGATCCGGCTTCTGGTCAAAGGTGTAGGTGTAGTCCTTCCGCGGGAAGGTGCGGTTGAAGTAGATAGCGATATCATCGCCGGTACCACGCTGCACGAAGTTGACCGCAGATTCCGTGCCCTTGCGGAGGTTCACCTTAAATCGGTGGTGCTCCAGTTTGACGATGTCATTGCTGGCCAATTCGTACTTGGGATTTTCCCGCAGTAGCTTCACTGTCTTCAGGAAGCACCAGTACTCGTAGATGGTGGCGATGTCCTTATAGTCCATCTTGAACAGCGGGTGCTCGGCCATGGTAAGGCCCTTACGCAGCAGCAGGAAGCGGTGATAGAAGTCCTTGTACCCCGGCGCCATGGTCAGGGTGGTCGAGAAGAACATCTGGTGATTGAAGGCCCCTACTTCGGCCAGCACCGGACCTCTCAGGCGGCGCCGCAGGTGGGATTTGCTGCGCTCCAGCGCCTCCACTTCCACTTGGACCCGTTGACTGTCCAAGCCCCGACCGCCGCTCAGATGGCGGACGGCACGCTGAATCTGACGCAGGATATCGGTGATTGCCCAGGCGACGAAACGGTTCTCCTGGGTGTCGTAACTGATACGCTTATGCTGCTCGGTCAGGTGCGAAAGCTGAACCCCAGGAACCACCTGCAGCCCACCGCCGCGGCAGTAGCGGTCGGGGCGCTGGGTGGCGGCCTTGATCGCCCGAGGTGTCGCCCGCTTCACCCGGTGAATGGGCTTTACCCGTGACTCCTTGCGCAGATCCGACTTGGGCGAACGCAACAGCGTGTCCAGGCTCTGCTCTAAGCTGTGATAGAGCGCCTTGAACAGGTTCAGCCACTCCGAGGTGAGCTGGTGGTAGGTAGAGCGTGGACGGGTCGATGCAAAGGTCCTGGTGAACGCATCGAAAGCTAGCGAGTAGAGGATCTCGGTGATCTCATCTAGCATCGCCGGGAAGTCGTCCTTGTAATCCAGCTTCTGGGGAAACACCTCGCTATCTAGGGCAAACAGCACCTTGCCACCGGCGTCACGCACCTCGAAGCGCGTCAGTCCGACGCTATTCTCGAGGTTTATGGTGCCCATCAGGCGGACCTAGTCATGTAGCGACCTCGACCTGACCCGCTTCTGATGCACGCCATTGACGTAGAGCGACAGGGGAGGCTCGCAGTGGCAGCCCAGGCCTGGCTCGAACAGCCACTCCAGCTGCTGCCATTCGAAGAACAGCGGCGAGTTTAGCGAGCCTTCCAACTCCGACTCAAATTCGTTGAACGTCAGGCCGTGCGCCTTGAAGCGAGAGCGCTGCTCGCGGTGCCGCTGAGCCTCGATCGCCGGCGTCAGGGCCACCTCGCTTACGGCGAGTTGGCAGATGGTGCCATCGGGGTGGTCGAAACAGAGCGCCGTCATACCCACCTACAGCCAGAACGAGGTGAAGCCGTCGTCGTGGAAGCGCTGCAGCATGAACAGCAACTTCTTGACGCTTCTGGGGTAACGGGTCTGTTCTGGGCTTACCTCCTTCTCGACAACGCTGTATTCCGCTTCATCATCGAGCGGTTTGTTGGCCAGCAGGCCCAGCAGGCGTATCAGCACCTTGAGCACGCTCAGCGAACTGCCTTGAATGCGCGGCAGCACCTTCTGCATCAACTGGAAATCCAAGGCAGCGTCGGCACCGAAGCCATCTAGCCGTTCTAGGCCCTCTTCGCGGTGCAATGTCAGGTAAAAGGCGACCTCGTCGCGCACGCGGTAGCCAAAGTGGAGCCCGGCAGGCTCCAGGATGGCGTTAACCTTCATAAGAAACGCCATGGGCGTCTCGAGCGCCTGCTTTTGGCCGGCGGTCAGGTCAAAAGAGTTGAGGAATGGACTTCTCAGCGCATCGGCATGGATGTCGGAGACCGGCCCCACATTCAGAGGCGGGTTCACCCACGCCAAGTCGATATCGTTCATCTCGATGGCATTGGCCCGGTCCAGCACCTTACGGCTGAAGGCGTGTGTGGTCTCGTCCATGTTTACCGTGCCCACCACCATCAAGTTCTGGGGTAGGTAGATCGGGCGCCCACCGTTCACGTCGGCACGGCTGATCAGCGGCTCGGTGACGATGACGTCATCGTTGTCACGCCCGCGGGTCTCGATAAAGCTCAGGAACTCCGAAAAATAGTGCTCAACCCTGGCCAGGTTCATCTCATCCAGGATAACGAAGTAGAGCTCATCGGGGTGTTCGATGGCTCGGGCCATTACATCCAGCAGCGGCTTGGTCTCGAACTTGCCCTGGATGTTAGCGTAGCCGATCAAATCCGAGCTATCGGCCCAGTCCGGACGCACGGCGATTAACACGCAGTGGTCGGAATCTCCATAGCCGATGGCCTTGGCGAACTGGCGCACCAACTGGGTCTTGCCAGTACCCGAGATCCCCGCCAGCATCGCAAGCGGCTTTGTACGCAGACAAAGATAGAAGTTGGCCACCTCCGCCAGCGAGTAGTAAAAGCCCTGGCTGGCCATATAGGCCTTCACCCGGGGCAGCCACTCCCTGGCCGGTGTCTGGGTAACCGCGACTGGCAGACGGCGCTCCTCGGCTGCTTCAGAAGCGTCGTCTTCGTCGGAGATTTCCTCTTCGTCCTCGATCAGGTGGTCGAGGGCCGGCAGCCAGCGCTGTATTTCGTCGGGTAGCGCCAGAGTGTACCCATCGAGCAGGATCGCCAGCGCCTCCCAGGTAAATTCGAACAGGTAGCCCTGATTTCCTGTGCCATCGCGATTGTAGGGTCCACGCACGTTGGCTAGGGCTTTCTGCAGCTGCGCTTTCTTCTCACGGATGGTGCCTAGCGCAACTGGCTGCTCAAGCTGGACTAGTACCTCTAGCTCGACGCGGTGCCCATTTCCTCGCCACTCATTGTCAAACGCATCCGGCTGCGGGGCCACCATGGGCATGGAGGCCGCCCGAGTGATGGCTTGGACTCCACCTCCCGCATGATGAACGATGATGTCACCCAGCCGAACATCGCCGACGGCCTTCCAGTGACTAAACGACCGCCCGCTTTTCCCCTCCAATGGGGCCCAGATGTATGACAGGGCTTTCTGGTACGAGAACGTCTTCCCCTGCATGACATACCAAATCTTGGGCTCACGCTGCTGTTCGGGCTCGTCATCATCCACCAGGTGGCTGAGCAACGCCTGGTAGCAGGTCTGCAGCTGTAGGACGATCTCCTCCTCACGCGCAAACACCTCAAGCAGCAAATTAACTCGCTCCAAGTTGTTCCTGGCAGCATCGGCGCCGACTTGTTGTCCCGATATGTAGGAGTGTTCACCGCTACCAAAGGTCTTCCACTGCCAGCCCGACGGCGGGTGCTGGAGCGATCTGATCTCGATGCAGACGAACTCTGGATATTCGCCGCTGACTTCGAACGTCTCACCTTGATGAGTAAAGCGGCTGACATTGCTCTGCTCGTCAAACTCCGCGCGGATCATGGTGTCCTGAACGTAGCCAAACAGCACTCGGGCAGCGCTATTGTTGACCACAAACACCGGGGCGCCGCGATCAAGCTTGGCAAACTTATCGCGGTTCCAGTAGAACCGATTCTGGTTGGCTGAGAACAAGCGCTTAAAGTTCTCCTGCACAAGAGGTGGCTTCTTCACCTCGTAGACCATCACGGTCAAACCAGTATCACCAATCTCGTCGGGATTGCCGACCACCGAAAATTCGCGTTCCTTGAGTGCCTCGACAAAGGGCTCGAAGGGCGCTTGCTCGAGCGCCTCAGAGTCGACCTTGTGCTGTTTGGTTTGTGTCAGAGCCTCCGCCAACAGCTGCTTAGGATCGAAACGGCGCCCCAGATAGAGGCACGAGAAGCACTCACCAGGCGGTATGCGCTGGCCGTTCGCATCGATGGTGCGAATCACATCGCTGCGCGTAAGCTGCTGTATCGCCTGTTCAATACTCATTGCGTCCCTCAGTACTCAGTCGCCATAGTGTCCACCTCATCTAGCCAATTCAGCAACCGTCCGCGGCAGCTCAGCACCCGAGGAAAATCGGTCAACGATCTTTTGGTGCGAATCAACTGCCTCAAGCCGCCGTTTCAGCTTAAGCCGCAAATTACCCGGATCGACAGCGCGTGGGAATAGTTTTGACGGGTTGCGGGGCTGTCCCAGATCCAGGACCACCCCCAGCCGTAAGCTACTCACTGCCAGCCGCGCTCCCTGGTCAGGACCTCCAGGCGCTCGAAGAGCAAGCGCTTTGCGGTCGGGGTCTCCGGCCTCACTCTGCACGGCATATCCGAAGAGATCATTGTCGAGAAGTTTGCTGAGCTCATCTGTGATATAGGACCGAAGGTCGCTGTCGGCGGCTCTCATTTCATCAAGTAACTCAGGACGGCCATCCACGAGATTGAGGAGGTCCTCGATGTCGTGGCTCGATAATGGATCGTCCTCACCCCGCCCCTTGTAGGCTTCAAGCTTGGTGGCAACGAAAAGCGGTGGTGCGACCACGCGGATGGAAAGATCCCCACCTAACGAGACGGGCTGTGCCGTTTCCAGTGCCTGGGGGTACCAGTGATTGCTGAAACCGAGCACGTCGTCATGGTCCGGCATCAGATCGACGCGCAACTCCCCCAGCTTCATGGCGCAGATTGGCATATCCTCATCTAGAGAGGAGGGCTCATTGCCCCCCTTTGCCTTCAGCAATGCTGGGGACTATCTAGATGGAGACTGCGGGGGCAGTGGACGATCGCCCATTGCTTAACGCCCGTTCATTCAAGGAAGTAGTACTGGAACGATCTTCGTCGAGAGTCAAGCATCGAGAAGCCCCTGCGTACAAGAGCAATGTAAAACCCAGACAGGACAACCAACAGCAAGGAAGGAAGGAAGGAAGGAAGGAAGGAAGAGACGATGGTGGGCCCAGTAGGACTTGAACCTACGACCAAGGGATTATGAGTTCGCTTTTAAAACAATAAGTTACTGGCACATAAGGAAAAGCAACCGTAATCGAGCGAAAGGTACAGTTCTTTGTAATCAGTAGGTTAGCGAAAGTTGAGGATAACACAGGAAGCTGGTGTGTGTACCACGAGTGTACTGCTGGATGGACGAAACAATGAATAAAAAGTTAACAGCGTGATGTTGTATGAAGAATAAGACTGGGAGGGAGCACCCCTCCCAGCACTCCCAATCACTGATTGTGATATGATGGCATTCGCTTGGTAGTCAACAAATTTCGCCCCAGCGTTAGTTATATATTCATATCTTCCTATCGGTACCAATGAAGCGGGATTAGTGCCTCATCCCCTCGCCACTTATTATCAACTACAGCATCTTGAAACCACTTCGCATCAATATCGGCATGGTCTGTAATAATAACTTGGAGGCCGGGCGATAGTTCACCCACAGTCTTGAAGATCCACTCGAACATTTTTCTTACGGCCTCACGATCTTCATCTTTTTCTATTTCATCAAGACTACCAGTTACTGATTTTTCTGAAGGGAAATATACCTGTGTTGGCTGATCAAAAAAAATAAACCTCCCAACTGGCCTATTTTGCTCTATAAACCACTTAGCTAGAGCAAGATACGCAACCAAATGATAGCCAATCCAATTCTCGCCGCTTCCCATACGATTTAGAGGTGTTCGCCCCATAGGAGTTTCTGCAACCACAGTGAGCGCCGATGCATCCAACCTGATAGGATACTCACTATGCTCAAGCCCTAGTTCTCTCGCCCACCTTGTCATATCTTCACTTACACAGCTTAGCTGTGAGTCTAATCTTTCTTTAAGAAGGGCAGGGTCAAGCTTTTCTTCAAGGGAAGAAATTTCACCGGTGAGTGTTTCAAGATGAGATTTAAGAGACGGCAAATCCTCTTCACCGAAGTCCACACTTTCAACATACAAGGATATACGTCCAGCCACACGGGAACGCCTTTCTTCTAAGGTCGCCTTCTCTAAAGCATCTGCTTCTTGCTGCCGCATTGACTCAAGAGCCCCTCTATGCCTCTTTATCTCTTGAGCAAGCTGTGCATCCCTTTCCCGCAAACTACTGATATAGGTGACAAGCCTAGGGCGGTTACGATTCACACCCTCTAGCTTGTCACTGAGACTATTAATTGACTTATAAATAATAGATTCAACTGAATCTTCTTCACCAATCTCGCCATCTGATGCAACAAGACGTGACTTAGAATTTTTGTATAAACCAATGGACTTTAACCTAAGATATTGCTCTTGTATCGCCCCCTCAAAGCCACTCATAGTCGAAGAATAATGTTCAGCATCTTTAAGCTTTGCACGAACTACCTTTTTCTCCTCGGCTAACTTTTTATACTTTAACTCGACATCCAAATAACCACCATCTCCTATTTCTTGTTCTTCTATTACTTTTTGTCTTCCATAAGCAATATCTTTTAACGCGTCAATCAATTGGTCATCACCAGCCACTACATTAGTTGTAGCCAACCCAATGTTAGCTGCTTCTGCAAGGAGAGCATAACCTCTCTGCAAGCCATCTCCTCTTAGGCTCTCAACTTCCTTAATACGTTTAAGTAGCCTCGTACGTTCACGCTTTAAGCTCCTAAGGTTATCCAACTCTGCTAGTCTGTCATCCTCAGCTGCTCCCATAAAATAGGGAAGCGTATCTTTAATAGCCTGTGGGATATGTGGCTCAGCTTGACGATGAAAAAGTGTTCGTTTATTGGCTATCTCATCCTGACTCTGGAAGAGATAAAAACGAGAATGCTTAAAACCTATATAAATATTGTTACGAGTCTGATTTTCAGGAACTTCAGTGACATTCTCAGCTATTCCAACCTTGCTCGTCAAAAATTTCACTACGGCATCAACATTGGTTGAACTTTCAAGCTCACCAAAGCTTGGAATGCTCACTTCTTTCGCGACTAACAAGTGGCATGACGTGCTTGACTTTTGCCCTTCGAGAGGTGCTGAACGTGCAATAAATACTTGAGAATCTGGAAACTGTAGCTTTACAGCGTACCAAGACACTGTCTCAGTGATACGCCCTTTCGCAACATTACATTCACTGGACCCAAGACAATATTCGACTATGTCTATTAGTGAAGATTTACCCTTTTTAGAGGCACCTGTTATGATATTAACCTTGTGCGGATTTAGTATGACATCACGGCGCTCATGGTTTTTTCCGTAAAGCGATATGGCTTTTATTTGCATACTCATGGCTTAACACCGAACTGGGCATATATTGTTTCAGCTGATTGTGCGTGAGCAAACCACTTTCCTAGAAATCGAGAAGCTTTTAAAGCACTTTTCATGTCATGACTTTGGTTAAAAAGTCTGGGATTAACTGGTAAAGACTCCTCTCCCAAAAGGAAGCTTCCAGAGCTAGAAAGTCGTATCAAGTCATACGAAAGCAAAAATTCGAAAGCAGATCTAACTATAGGTATATAGGACTCAGCCTGCAGAGAAAAGGTAGCTAGAAGTCCTTCATTACTCGCAACCCAAGATGAAATTGGAGTTCTATAAGTACTTGGCAACATGCTATTAATAGAAACATTGAGAGACATAGGTATCAATATAAACGGAAGTGCGCAATGCATACCAGAACCATCAACTGAACAAAATTCCCTAACACCATGATATAAATTAAACCCAGTGAAAGCAGGATTAAACAATGAAAATTCTTCTTCAGAAAACAGCTCTTCATTGTGCATCATGCAACTCCCTCACTCTTGCCTGACCCACAATAACTTTGATAATCCGGGTGCCACCCTATTGCCAAGTCATCAGCCAAAGTATTGTAACTACCCCTGGCAACATAAGGCTCAGAAAATTCAGACCGAATAGGAATCACCGCCTCCAACTGACATTTTGAATACAGCTTTGCACCAAAATTCACCATTTGTTGTTCTTGAGAAAAATCATACTCCATCTCTAACAAACCATAATAGTTCTCCCACTCATCCTTCAGCCTATCTAGATATTTCTTTATCTCTCCGGGGCGTAAAAGATTATCTTTAGACCAGCGTGACCTTTGCTCATAAGCACGATAGAAGTTTATAACAGCAGTCGTCAAAACTCTGTTGCTAGCCCCAATCAAGCGCAACTGCTCTAAGAACCTCCTTGCATCTCCATCAAGATCTATATTAGTAGGAATAGCATCACTAAAGTCTGCCGGCAAATTGCTTGGCAAGAACTGATTTCTTAAATCGTCCATTACATCTAAAACTTCGCTCAAACAAATCACATCTTCATCACTTGAGCAAAATATATCGATAATACGCGAAAACCATTTTCCCTCAAGCCGCGTCAGAAACGGGTCGACATAGTCAGCAAAGACTGCTGACCTTAATTTTTTAAGCAGAAGATGCCTAATATCCACTATGTTTGGCGAAGAACCAATGATATAAATCGAACTGACTAGCTTGTTTTGCTGCCATGGCTCAAGAGAACAAAAAGCCTCATAAGCTTTTTTATTTGTTTCGCTTTTTGTTTCCTGAGAAATACTCCTCATTCTTTCTAGAGCCAAGCCTGGGTTGCGCTTATCTTTATCACAGCTCAAAAACTCTGCAATGGTAGATTCTGCAGCCACTTCTGTTGTTACAAGAGAAAACACTGCGCTCTCTAATTCATTTGAGCTCGCTACAAACTCAGACCATACTCTGACTGTCTTCCAGATATCTTGACTACGGTCTGTTATATTCCCCGCTTTCGTATGATGCTTCATCTGAAGCAGTTCAGATGACGTGCCCGACTCTTCAAACGCGACATCATCAAGCTTTTCTATGGAAATGAAACAGTTGTCCGGATCATCAACATCATCAATTTTTTTTAAAGCCAACAACAAAGCATATCTAGCTTGATAAAGATATCCGACAAAAGAAGATGTTGCATCGAAGCTCGTAAAATCACTCACCATTCACCCCTGTCAAGTTTTATGTGCCTGATAACAAGCCTTTACTCGACCTTAAATCAGCGACTCATTAACTTGGCTTTTCATTTCGTCCTTATCACTATGCAAAGGCTTAAGGATCAAAAGTGCAAATCCTCAGCCTCCAGCAGCGGCATGCTGAGCTTCTCGTGGTCGCTCACCTCGGCGCCCTAGAAGTCGTTGAGCCAGTCGATAGTCCCGGCCAAGCGCTGCTTCTCAGGGTCGTGAGGCTTGCCGGAGCCCACCTCGCTGACCGGGGTGAGGCCGTAGTAGCCCTCATCCCCTCTTGGCGCACACGATTCTCATTTCGCTTGGTGGGATGATAGTGAGTGAAATCAAACTCGCTGACCTCCTCCCCCGTATATTCGCAGCCGCCGACTATGCCGACCTCCCAGCCATAGGCCGTTATGGCCTCGATGATGTCCCGCTGGAACTGAGCTTCCCTGCTGTTCGCCATGTGTCATCCCCTGCGCGTGTCGTAATTATGCGTAACAGCCTAGCGTTTAAACGATATAAGGAGAAGTCGACTTAGGCCGTTAAACTGCCAGGGCATGCCGCATCATCGGCGAAGCCCGCCCAAGGCCTGCTCCAATAGCTCTAGTGACTGACGGTGCTTGTCAGCCCCCATCCTCTGGATATTGGCTAGCTTCCAGCGCACGGCAGGCAGCCGATCCACGCCCGCCAGCGGAAGCAGCGTCCAGTCAGGCGCCCCCTGCTTGAAGGACAGAAGAAAGCGAACATCCTCGTCCGTCATCAGCTGCCCCAGCCGCGATAGCAGCTCATCGCGGACGCTCTCCAGCTCCTGCAATGGAAGGTCAACCCTGGCCATCCCGACAAACTCCTGTCGGTAGACATCATCCAACGCTTTCAGCCGTGGGTTGATCACTTCGTTCAAGGGCCTCGGGTGCCCCAGCAGATAGACCAGGAAGCCTTCGAATACGCTTCGATCCAGGCTGCCCTGGTTCAGCAGCAGCTTCACATCGAAAAGATCCCGGGGGTGCTGGCGATCCAGCGCGGCGCAGATCTTGCCGCCATACAGGTCCGGCAGTGACACCACCTGCACCGCAGCAAAGCCGTACTCGTCCTCCACGGCTTCAACGACATCGCGCTCCTGGGGCGGGTGCAGAGTGCCACGCAGCACCGGCGACACCTCTACCTTCACCTGGCTACGCCCTCGGCGCACCAGGATCCTGAGCTCGTCTCGGCGATTATCCTGAAGCTCGGCCCGCACACCTGGCAGTCGGGCGCTGAAAGTTTCTGCCAGTCGCTGCAGCGCCTCGCGACAGCGTCGCAGTGCCTCGTCACGGGGCTCCAGTGGCAAGTAGGCCAGGTCGATGTCGACCGATAGGCGAGGTAATGGCTGCACGAAAAGGTTGATGGCCGTGCCTCCCTTGAGGGCGAAGCACGGCTCTTCATTGAGAAATGGCAGCAGCGAGACCAACAGACTGACCTGTTCGTGGTAGCGAACTTCAATCGGCATGCAGGAACGCCTCCGGCACCGTCACGTGATATTCCCTATCCAGCTTGCCGCCTTGGCAGAGCTGCCGCTTGCCTTTGCCGAGATTCAGTCGGCGTGGTTCCAGGCGAGCGTACCAGGCATGCCCGGCGTGGCGAGCCAGCACCAGGAAGGCCCGCTTGGTTCTCACCGAACGGCATCCCTCCAGCAATGCCTGCAGCCGGCGCGGACGCAGCGTATTGAGCCCGCCGAAGGTGTCCACCAGCTCACTGCTGAACAGCAGCTCATTCGGCGTCGTGGCGATCCACTCCAGGACCGCTCGTTCGGGGGTCGATACCTGCAAGCTGAAGGCCCTGCCATCCGGCGCGTAGTCCGTGAAGCTGCCGGGAAGCTGCACCGACAGGCCCTTTTCGGAGTGAAGCATCATCCGCCCTGCCCACTCGGCATCACTCAACCAACGGGGCAGCCGAACGGCTTCCTTGCGATACAGGTGCGTCGTGCGCTCCCCCATGTGCAGGTAGTGGGAAAAGCCATGCAGTGCGAGGGCAGTCTGGCCACCCGGCCAAAGCGGTGGTAAGCCCGTGTCGTCGCTCGCCTGCAAGGCGAAAACAGCGCTCTCCCAGGTAAGAGGCTCCCCCGCTTGGCAGTAGGCGCCGTGCCCCACGCGTTGCAGCCAGCCACTGCTGGCCAGCTTACGCGCCTGATCCGAGTTGACGCCGTGTGACGCCAGCCAGGCGGTCGTCACCACGGCGCCATACGGGATCTTGTGCAGCAGCTGGTTTATTTTCACGTAAAAAAGCGGCCTTAAATTCCGTCTTCAGGGTGAAGAATAAACCAAGCTGGTTTATCTTCAAGCACATAAACGCCATTAAAGGCCGCTTTTTGCGAAGAATTTAAACCTAAGCCGAGTCTCCGGCCCTGCTTGAGCCGAATTCAGCGGGAGGAAGCTTGAGGGATGAAGCCAGGCTGAGAAGGCCGCTGCAGGGGGACAAAGTGGCCACACATCACGTCAATCCTGATAGTGCGTGTATTTTTTCGCACTTCCCTTCACTTGGTCGGCGGGATATTTTTCCGCATTCTTCTCCATCTTCGCCCGGCATGCCGCTTCGATATCCACGTCCAGCTTGCCCGCCAGCCGGATAAGATAAAGCTGAACATCGGCAATCTCATCGCGCACGGCGGCCAATTGCTGCTCATCCAGCTCCCTGGACTGCACCTCGGTCAGCCACTGGAAACATTCCTGCAGCTCAGCTGCCTCCACCGTCAGCGCCATGGCCAGGTTCTTGGGTGAATGGAACTGATCCCAGTCACGCTCGGTGGCGAACTGGTCCATGGCGTCGCGGAGCTGCTTGAACGGGTCTGACATCTAGGGCTCACCTGGTTCTGCGGTATCGGATAGCGGTGAGCATGCCTGCTCTGCCGCTCGCTATCCAGCCAGCATCGGCATAGGCGACCATCCGGCCGCCCACTCGCTCACAGCACGGAGAGGAATTCCCCGATGACCTTCAGGTCCTCAAGCTCGTCCTCGAGCACGATGTCCTTGTAGCCGAAGGCATTGGTCTGGGGCTTCAGCACGATGCGCTGGTTCACGAACTCGCCGTACTCCTCGATCTTCTCGCTCTGGTACAGCTTGATCGTGAAGCTGCCGCCGTGGTCCGGGTCCTCGATGGCGCGATGCTGCACCACGACGACCTTGCCCTGCCGCGTGCCGCCTGGGTTGGCACGAAACAGACACCAAGCGCCATTGGGAATGCGGCGGTTCATCGACTCACCCACCACCCGGCTGACGAACAGATCGGGGCTTGCCCGCATGAAGTCCGGCAGCTCGACCCAGTGCTCGGCGTCGGCGATCTGCATCTCGCTGAATTCGCCGGCGGCGATGCTCAGGTCGTACACGGGCACATGGCGCTCGAACGGCGCGGCCTGACCACGCGTCACGATGGGAAGGTGCAAGCCATCCAGCGTCTCGGCTTCCTCGGGCGCATCCAGCCGCTCAGCCGCTGCTTGAGAGCGAGCAAAGGCCGCAAAGTACTCACGGGTCTCGGGGTCCGTGGCATAGACGTAACAGCCCTTCTGGCCCCGCGTCATCAGCGTGCGATAGGTGTTCTTGATGATCTGGTCGGCCAGGCCACGGGCATGCTCGGGCTGCTCCTTGAGCAGTTTCTTGTAGCCATGCACCGAGCGGTCCTGCCCTGCCCGCTTGGCCGCGTCCGTCACCACGCGACCGTCACGAATCACGAAGTCGTCGCCGATGATGACACCGACGTAGTCGAACTCGAGCCCTTGGCAGGTGTGGATACAGCCGACCTGCTCTGCTGAGCCCTCGGCGATCGCCCACAACATGCCGTCGTCATCGAGGTTCCACTGGGCCGCGAAGCCATGTTCGGGAAACACGATGTCCATGGCCTGCTTGTCCTTCTTACTGGCCCAGGGCCAGCAGTAGCCCGCCACAATGCGTGCCTTGTTGGCCTTGCGGTTCTTCTCGAGAATCGCCCGGCGCATGGCACTCGGATCATCGAACACCTGGAAGTCGTAGTCGATGTCCTCAAGGTCGGTGTTGGCCGTGGTGCGAATCTGAAGGGCGTGATCGAGCCAGGCCAGATAGCCATCCGAGCCGTTGCAGCGAAACTGCGACGCCAACTCAAGTTCGTGGACATCGGCTCCGTATTCGGCCGCACGCCGCCGGATCTCCTCGACCGTGCCGACATCCTTCAGCGTTACGCGCTGCGCTTCATCGATGAAGAAGATCGAGAAGCGTGACGCGGCGATCACCTCCTTGATCTGGCTCTCGCCCAGGTTCTGATACATGCCCGACTTCTCGTTCAGGCGGTGCGCCTCGTCGACGATCAGGGCATGGAAGGTATCCGGCTCGGCATTGACGTAGCTACCCGAGCCCTTGAACAGGTTGTCGATATGGGTCTTCTTGCGCGTACCGGTCAGCTTCTTCTTGAAGACCTCCCGAGGGGCCGAGTTGCGCGAGACGTACTGCGTCATCATCTCGCGCTTCGTCAGTTCCACCAGCAGGTTGATGGCCACCACCGACTTGCCGGTACCTGGCCCGCCCTTGACGATCAGGCACTGCTTGCTGCCAATGCCTGCAAGATGCGCAAGATCAAGCGCGGTTTCATAGACCAGCTTCTGGTCGTCGATCATCAGGAACTCGGCGTTACCCTGCATCATCGAGGCCAGGGCATCCGCCAGGTTCTTGCTCGGCTTGATCACACCGTGCTCGATGCGATACATGATGTTGTTGCTGTCGCCGTACTTTATGTGCTGGCTCAGAAACGCTGACAGTTTCAAGGCATCCTGCGAGATGAAGACCGGCGCACGGCGCGTGTGGTGCTCGTAGAAGGGATCATTGATGGCGTCCCCCTGCTTCATGTTGTGCAGATAGGCGCAGGGCACCAGGCGGATCGACTCGGAGCGTACCGTTTCGTTGTAGTCCTCGATCAGTGCGCCATAGGACCACGCCTGATACGACGGATGGTTAGTCTCGCGTACGCCGCCGCCCAACTGGGTGCGCACGATGGCGTCCTTCTTCGTCACCTCGACGGACTGCCACTGTTTCAGCTCCACGATGACCGCCGCATCGTCCCGCTGGTGGTTCTTGCCGGTCAAGATGAAGTCCACGCGGCGATTGGTCAGCGGGATGTTGTACTCGATGGCCACTCCCGCCGATGCGGGAATGCCCTCGTCGAGCAGAACGCTCATCATGAAGCGCAGGGAGTTCTCCCACGACGACACCTCACTGCGCGGCGAGTTGCGGTTCAGCCTGCGTGCCACCTCGTTCTCGATGGCGTCGGTGATGACGTTGGCTCGTACATCGTTGATGAACTGCTGCTTGGTGGCGTTGTAGACCAGCATACCCTAAAAATTCCTTTTATAAACAACTATTTATATAATTATAAATGTATATACATCGTATAATCATATGCACCCAACTGGCTGCTATAACATCACCTGAAGCTCATGTGCCAGCCACAGCGGGCTTGGGGAGCCATACTTACTTCAAACAGCTACGGCCCTGACGCGCACTTACTATTCATCGAGTTTGAAGCTCAGCAGGTTGCTGTCCAAGCCTTATTGCTGGGGAGAAAGGTCAGTCAATTGCCCCCGATCGCCGATAACATCTTCCGGTTAGCCAACACCGGAACAAGTACTCCAGGGGCAACACTCCAAGGCCCTAAATACCGCAGGCTTTGACCTTATTGGTAGAATTCAGGACTCGCATCAAAAAGTCAGACCTCCAATTGCGAGAAGTGATGTTCCAAAAAATCCAGGCACACGCGAATTTTGGCCGAATTGGCAGCTCGAGTTGAATAAATTGCCCAAACATCTGCACTCTGACTGTAGTCGCTTAGTACTCGTACCAAGCTATTCTGCTTCAAAAGTGGTCCAACGTCCCACATGGAGCGTAGCAGGATGCCGCGGCCGTGCAATGCCCACTGCAGCACTATCTCGCCGTTATTTGAGGACAAGGGACCGCTGACACGAATACTCTGGGTGCGGTCGCCACACTCCAGGTCCCAGATACCGAAAGGGTTATTGCGTTCTTTGATGACGAGGCAATCGTGCTCAGTCAAATCATCCAGTGTAACCGGTGTCCCGCACCGCTCCAGATACCTGGGTGCTGCACAGAGCACGCGCTGATTCGAGATAAGATGGCGACTGATATGCTGGCCGGGCAAGTCGTCGCCCACTCGGATTTCCAGATCGAAGTCCTCTCCCACGATATCAACCACCCTATCAAACACCTCAAAGCGGATCTCCAATTCTGGAAACTGCTGCGCTAGTCCAGCGATGGCGGGTGCTACATGGTTGCGTCCAAACCCAAAACTGCTGCAGATACGCAGCAGACCGCGCGGGCTCTGGCGTGCATCGGACAGATCATCGAACAGGGTATGCATATCGTCCAGAATCTGCACCGCAGCACGCTCGGCCAGTTTCCCGTCATCTGTCAACGCACAACGCCGGCTGGTTCGGTGAAACAGGCTAGTATTCAATACCTTCTCAAGAAGCCTTATGCGCTTGCTGACATAGGCAGGTGACACACCCAGCTCATCGGCTGCAGCCGTAAAGCTCTGTTTCCGAATGACAATCAGAAATACACGAAGGTCTTCCGGAAGCGGCCATTGTTTACGAATCGTGTTCACAGACATCACACCAAGCAGGTTACCTTCACGTAACGTAAATAATAGCATTGCTAGTGACAGATCCTGAAGCGACTCCTCAATTGATACCCAAAACGAAAAAAGTCCTCGTCGCCGAAGCCGATACAAGGGCTGCCCATGAGAACCAAAAGAGATGCTCCATGACCAGAAATACAACTACAATATCATCGCCCTCAGCTCGTACATTAACAGCACATCCCAATGGGGATGACAATACATCTAGCCATCTTGCCGCCCGGATCGGCTTCTATCTCGGACCGATCCTGTTAATTGCGTGCTTGGTGATTCCCCCACCCACGGGCATGCCCGTCTCCGCTTGGTCGACCGTGGGCATAACGTTACTGATCGCCACTTGGTGGTCGACCGAGGCTATCCCGATACCCATCACTTCCTTACTGCCCATTCTGTTGATTCCAACATTGGGTATCGGCGAAATCAGCGATGCCACCGCCCCCTACGCCAACCCGATCATCTATCTTTTCCTAGGCGGCTTCATACTCGGCCTCGCAATGGAGCGCTGGAACCTGCACAGGCGCATCGCGCTCAACACGCTTATGCTGGTTGGTAGTTCCCCTTCGCAACAGATAGCCGGCTTTATGTTGTCCACGGCATTTCTCAGCATGTGGGTCAGCAACACAGCAACCACAATTATGATGTTGCCAATCGGCATGTCCGTGATCCACCTGTTTAATCGTGATGGCGACGACTCGGACAATGCTGAACGTACGCGCTTTGCTACTGCTCTGCTGCTGAGCATCGCTTATGCAGCAAGCATCGGCGGCGTTGCAACCCTGATCGGCACACCACCGAACGCGATGCTTGCGGGTTTTCTACAAGCGAATTACGACGTCTCTATCGGCTTCGGACAGTGGATGCTGTTGGGTATTCCGGTCGCGGCGACAATGCTTCTTTTCACGTGGTGGTGGTTGACTCGGCGCAGCTTTAAATTCCATAACGGGAACAGCCAGGAACTGATTCGTGCAGAAATAGAAACGTTAGGTCCCTGGTCTAAGGCTGAAAAACTGGTCTTGGTGGTCTTTGCACTCACAGCACTTGGCTGGATCTTCAGGACGTTCATCACAAGCTACCTACCCGGTATCAACGACACTAGTATTGCTCTGATAGGCGCATTATCTCTATTTCTGATTCCGGTCGATACCAAGCAGCGCATCTTCCTGATGTGCTGGCAAGACGCCGTCAAGCTTCCTTGGGGGGTGCTGCTGCTATTTGGCGGGGGCCTGTCGCTGGCCGCAGCTATTCAGTCAACCGGGCTGGCCGAGTGGATCGCAAATAGCATCGGATCGCTTGGCACCTTACCACTACTGGGAATGATCGCACTGGTAGCGCTGGTCATTATCTTCCTGACCGAGGTTACCTCCAACACTGCAACGGCAGCAGCCTTTCTGCCGCTTCTTGCGGCGGTCGCCGTATCCCAAGGTTTCTCTGTGGAAATGATTGCCATACCCGCTGCAATAGCCGCCAGCTGCGCCTTTATGTTACCGGTCGCGACACCGCCTAATGCGATCGTCTTCAGCACTGGGCACATGCGGATACAGTCCATGGTAGCCACCGGATTTGGGCTAAATATCGTCGGTATCATGCTGATAACTATGCTGAGCTACTTCATTGTAGGTGCAATCTGGGCTTCCTAAACATTGGCCCCCCCAACTTCATCACAACTTCACCAGGAGAAGTAACGATGTCTTCTAATCTTTGTCAGTTATTCCCCGGCTTCGAAATACAACATGTCGAGGTCGAGCCACAGATCTACATCAACGCTATCGTCGGCGGCAGAGGCCCAGCGCTACTATTATTACACGGCCATCCCCAGACACTTGCGATCTGGCACAAGGTAGCACCAACACTAGCCGAACATTTCACCGTGGTTGCGGCCGACCTTCGTGGTTACGGAGATTCATCGAAGCCAGCTGGCTTACCGGATCACTCGAACTACTCGAAACGGGTGATGGCACAAGATCAATTGACGTTAATGCGCTACTTGGGATTCGAAAGCTTCGACCTACTAGCACATGACCGCGGAGCTCGGGTGGCACACCGACTAGCTGTTGATCACCCGCAAGCAGTGTCACGACTGATCCTGCTCGATATCGCACCGACACTTTCCATGTATCAGCAGACCAGCGATACGTTCGCTCGGGCCTACTGGCACTGGTTCTTTCTGATTCAGCCCGCATCGCTACCCGAGCGTCTTATCGAAGCCGACCCCACAGCCTATATCATCGACGTGATGGGCCGGCGTAGTGCCGGTCTTGAGCCGTTCGATCCGCGAGCACTCGACGAATACCGGCGCTGCTTCGCGCTTGAGGGTACTGCTCACGGTGTCTGCGAGGATTATCGAGCCTCAGCAGGCATTGACATTGAACATGAACAGAATGATATCGATGCCGACCGACGGATCACAGCACCTTTGCTCGTGATGTGGGGCGAAAACGGCGTGATCCAGAAGTGCTTCAGACCACTTGAGGAGTGGCAGAAGCTGGCCGACAAGCTTGAAGGTGAGCCCCTTCCCTGCGGGCACTATATCGCCGAGGAAGCACCCGAGGCGCTACTCGCCAAGGTTCTACCCTTTCTGCTGGAGGTGGACGCATGAAACCGAAGACGCTGTATCGCAAAATAGTCGACTCACATACGGTTGCAGCATTGGACGAGCACAATCTTCTACTGTTCTGCGATCTACATCTCATGAACGAATACACCAGCCCGCAAGCCTTTGCGGGGCTGTACGAGCAGGACCGCGAAGTATCGATGCCGGGGCAGAACGTGGCCGTCGTGAGCCATATCATTCCCACGCATCCGACCCGGATTCGTGTTATCGAAGACACCGCATCGGCACTTCAGGCATCGAACCTGAAGAAAAACTGCGACCATTTCCATATTCCCCTGTTCGACACGAACGATGCCCTTCAAGGCATCGAACATGTGGTGGCTCCAGAGCACGGGATGATTCGTCCCGGCATGGTCGTAATCTGCGGAGACAGTCACACTACGACATATGGCGCGCTAGGAGCCTTGGGCTTCGGCATAGGAACCACTGAAGTGGAGCACGTACTGGCGACGCAAACGCTGGTCTACCGGCTCGCCAAGGACATGCGCATACGCATCGACGGAACCCTCCCCTCGGGTACGACGGCCAAGGATCTAGTACTCGCGGTAATCGGTCACATCGGAGCCCAGGGTGCTCGTGGCTACGTGGTCGAATACTACGGTACTGCCATTGATGCGTTATCGATCGAGGCACGTTTCACGCTGTGCAACATGACGCTCGAAGCCGGGGCCCGCGGCGCACTCGTGGCTCCCGATCAAAAGGCGATAGACTACGTGATGGCCCGCGCACCGGACATCACATCTGAGCATCATGACGCAGCGCTGGCGGCATGGCAGGACCTGCATTCCGACCCAGGATGTACATTCGATGCCGAGTACCAGTTCGATGCCAGTGACGTCTCCCCTCAGGTAACCTGGGGTACCAGCCCCGACCAAGTGGTCGCCATCGACGAGCGCATCCCTGAGCTAGATGAACTCCCTGAGGGACCGGCGCAGAGAAGCGCCGAAAGGGCGTTCCACTACACTAGGTTGCAGGCGGGAGCTGCCTTGGAAGGCACTCCTGTTCAGCACGTTTTTATCGGCTCCTGCACCAACGGTCGGATCGAGGACCTACGTGCCGCTGCCAGCATCGTGCACAAGCGCCACGTCGCTCCGGGCGTCCGTGCGATGGTGGTACCCGGTTCCGGGGCCGTGAAAGCTCAAGCGGAAGCCGAAGGCCTCGATCGGATCTTTACGCAGGCAGGCTTCGAGTGGCGCAATTCCGGCTGTTCGATGTGCCTGGCAATGAATGACGATGTTTTAACCGAAGGCACACGCTGCGCTTCGACGACGAATCGCAACTTCGAGGGACGCCAGGGACGAGGTGCCATCACCCATCTAATGAGCCCGGCAATGGCGGCTGCAGCCGCTGTGGCTGGATACCTTACCGACGTACGTCGACTGGAGATCCTGCAATGACTGAGCATACTCGCATCAAGGGACGCTCTGCGTCGCTTCGCATAGAGAATCTCGACACGGACCAGATCATGCCCAAGCAGTTCCTCCGTGGCATTGACAAGTCAGGTCTGAAGGAGGGTTTGCTTTACGACCTTCGTTTCGACGCTCAGGGACAGGCACGTTCTGATTTTGTGCTCAACCAACCTTCATATGTCGGCGCATCAATTCTGATCGGTGGCTCCAACTTCGGCTGTGGATCAAGCCGCGAGCACGCGGTCTGGGGCCTCCAGCAGTTCGGCATTCGAGCCGTGATCGCTTCAAGTTTTGCCGAAATTTTCTACTCCAATGCAATGAACAACCGGTTGTTGCTGGTGACCTTGCCGCCAGAGAAAATCGCCCAGTTGATGGACGATGCCGATGCCCCCTCCAGGAATACGGTCGAGATCGACATCAAGGAGCAAAGCCTTACGAGCTATAGCGTTCAGGCTAATTTTGAACTGATGCCGCGTCACCTCAAAATGTTTCTTGAAGGTCTGGACAGTATCGGGCTTTCGTTGACCTATCAAAACGATATCTCAAAGTTCGCTGACCAACATTGGACTCACCAGCCCTGGTTGCGTGACGTGGCGGCAATCACTCATCGTCGTCTCTGAATCTTTAGAGTAAGAACTGGGCAATATAGTGAATCTGGCTGCCTGTTTTTTGAACAAACCGTGTCTCTGGTCTTCCCCAAGGAACGGGCGCCAATTAATTCTCACCTAGAAAAATATCACAGCACCGGAGCTATACCTCAGCACATCATAGAAACAGGCTGTAAAAGTGGTCCAACACTAAAGCACCAACGAGGTCCTGCATACACTTTTGCAAGCTAGGCTGCATACAGCTCTATACGTATTGTGGGTTGGTCTTCGAAAAGAGCTCCGCCAAGGCAGTTGGACCTGGGCCGAGGCCGGCTGTCTGGTGAAGGAGATGTGCGCTATCCCCACCGTAGACTTTCACGGGAAAAGCGGGGCAGTGATTTGCTAGAAGCCAGTAGGTGCGTGTTACACCGTTTGTGAAGCCCAAGCACAGCCGCCCACCAGCGTCGACATGGGCTCCCGACTCGGCCAAGGGTACAGGGTTGTTTACGCCATGAGAAAAGCCATCCACTGCCCATTTGTACTTGTAGTCAGCAGACATCTGAGATCGGCAAATGCAATCTGAGCCCCGGCGCCTTGGTATCCTTAGACTAGCCTTGAACCATGCGTGATAGAAGCGCTCAGCGTCCAGATGCACGACAAAGAACTCGTGGTTGACTGCCCCTGATCTAACCGACATAAAGCGTGGCTCGTGATTCGGTATCGAAACCCGCCATACTGCCTCAAATGGATCGATCTTCACCAGCTCCGGTAGCTCTGGTCTTCCATGGGACTGAGCTGCCTTACGGAGTTGGCGCAATTCCAAGTGGCGGGACAGAACGTCATGAATCCTGCGTCTAAGCATGGTCAGAAAGCCGGGGTCGCGATAGTTACCATCAATTCTTACCCAACCACCTTGAATTTGACTACCCGCCCTCTCTCCGCCGCTTCAACTCAGCCCGCGCCCAAGCAGAGGCTTCTTTCATGTCCCGCCGCAGTTCATCCAGTTCTTCGGAAGTCAGCCATCGAACCGCTGGCTCCCTGCTTTCTAGGTGCGCCTCGCCTACCTGCTCGACGGTCTTGTCTTCCAGCTTTTTACGCCGTTGCCAGCGTGTCTGCTCATCCATGTCCTCCTCCTGGCTGAAAGGCGGCCATTGGCCGCCTGAGCTATCGCTGGTCAATGGCTCCCATAATGTCAGAAGCCCGTATCAGAAAATCCCGCCGCCTCTGAAAACGGGGTTTTTCCGGTTCCAGTTCCTACATCGTTGCTAGTATGCGTGCTGCGTGGTGCCTCCTCGCGGCCCGAGTGGGCCGGACGGTTCACAAAGGCGGCAATCTCTGACTCAGCGTTCCTCTCCCCCTCGGCCGCTAGCTCGACAGCCTGTAAAAAAGCGGCTTCAGTGTGGGCTTCATGCGCTTCGTCGAGCATATCCAGGGCTACCATAAAATGGCGTTGTTTCATCGTGGGGTCTCCTTAGGTGTCCTGCTGGCCACGGTTCACAAAGCGAGCGATCTCGTCGCTACGGTCCTGCTGGTGTGCACTGCCGCCCAGGCTGTCGCTGTCGAATGAGGGAGCAGAATCATCCGCTTCCACAACCTCACTATCCCCTTCCGGCTCCATGCTCGCGCGGATGGAGGACGCCATGCGGCCCCCAGCGGTTTGATCAACCTTGCCCTGGAACTTCCCAGCCATCCTCGATCCAACCCCTTTAGCTAGCTCGCCAGCCGTTCCCGCTCCCAAGGATGCTGCTCGCTTGAATCCGCTACCGCCACCAGATTGGGAGCCAGAACCAGCGAAACCAGCCGCCTGCGCAAATGGGGTGTCACCGGTGCCAGCTTCATCTCCGGTGGAGCTGCTGCCACTCCCACCACCGCTGCTGTCACCTCCAGTGCCAAAGCTCGGCATGTCCGCTCCTGACCCTGACATATTGGACTGGGCCTTCTCGAAGGCAGCCTTGATGGCTGACCCGCCACCTACTGCATTCGCCGCCCCGCCTAACATCGCTCCGCCGGCCATCTTGCCCGCCGTGAGCGCCATACCTGCCGCTGTCATGGCTGCTCCTACCGCAGCACCGGCACCGAATGACCCAATACCCATCGCTCCCACGCTGCCACCCGACACAAGGCCGGAAATCATCGGTGGAATCTTGTTAACCAGAAATAGCAGGATCACCGAAACGACCAGCATCACGACCAACTCCTGGGACGCCATGTTCTCGCTCATCTGCGAGTAGTAGTGAGTAATAAACTCCCTACCGATGGCGACCAAGAGCACCATTGCCATCAACTGAGCCGCTATGCCGAGAATGGCCTTGTAATAGTTGATCGCCATGTCTGATGTCCAACGGGAGCCGCCAAACCCCAGGAAAAACACTCCCGCATAAAGCAGTATCCAACTGGCGGCTAGCAGCAGGAGCAGGTTGACGGAGATAATCGCCAACACCAGCAATACGGCCAAGGCCATACCTTCCATCACCAACGCAGTGGCAAACTGTTTCCAGCTCAACTCTGACGTAGCCTTCACCGTCTGGTCGTACAGCTCAAAACCGATATCAAGGATGCTGGACGGCCCCAAGTTGCTGTTGGAAAGGCCACCGGCTTGTGCTCCAAGGGTCTGCAATGACTGCACAATGGTTCCCGCGATGTTCATGCCCTGAGTCGCGTTGGTCAGCAACCACCAGAAAAATCCTGTAAAGATGGTGAAACGAACAAGCTCGGCAAAGAACTCACCAATGTCGGCCTTGCGCAGCGCCATCATGCCGAACGTCCAGACCATCGAGATCACTACCAGGGTCCAGAACAATCGACTGGCGGCCGCTTCTATGGCAGGCCCCCACGTTGATGCCGCGGAATGAAAGCGGTCCAACACATCATCCATGATGTTGCTGCTGGATAGCTCCTGAGCCATTGCGGTATCGGACAGCATGACGACAGCCATCACGCCCAAACCACCAAAAACGAATCGTTTCATGCGATGCCCTCCCTCAATATCTGTCGGGGGAGCTGGGTTCGAACTCCCATTCCCTCATGCGTTGGGCCTTCTCGAACGACCGACAGGCTTCGGTAAAGGCTTTTCGGCTCGATTCGCGGCTCAGCTCGCTGATGGTCTGCTGAAACGCAACTGGCGCGCACGTGATCGCACTCGCCTCTGGTACCGTTTCCTGCTCACAACCTACCAAGGCAACAGCTGCCACAAGTGGGATGATCTTCTTCATCGCGGCCTCCTTAATAGCGATCTGCTGCGCTAGGTTGGTAATTCCAGGTACGCATCTGCCGTTCCCGCGCTTCCCCTCTGGCGTTAGCGTCCAGTTCGGCGGCGAGACGGGCGGCTTCAGCGTTCTGCTGAGCAATCAGCAAGCTGCGAATTTGCAGGAGTTGGTTAGCCTGGTTACTGGCGAGCTGGTTTGCGTAACCAATGGCGGCAAGCTGGCCATCCGCGCCCTGGGCGGCGGATTGCAAAAGCTCAAGCTGTCGAGCATCAGACGCCAGGTTATCCTGTTGCTGATCCAGCCCTCGGAAGAGCGCATCGTTGGCCGCTTTTTGCGATTCAGACGCCAGGCGACGGTTTTCATCCATCGCTGCACGTTCGGCATCCGTGCAACCGCCGCCATTGAAGCAGGGGGAACTCCGGTAATACGCTACGTCCTGGAACTTGCCCAGGTAGGCATCGAGGCTGCCGAGCTGGCTCTGGTAATGCTGAAGCGTATTGGTGGCTTGGATAAGATCATTAATCGTGGATTGTGCCCTGTCCCAGATATAGGCCGCTGGAGCCATGGTGTTTTGCAACTGGTTTTCATACTGCTGCAACTGCGTTTGATACTGCTCGATCTGCTTGAGAGTCTGAGAGACGGACTCCATCGCCGTCATAACGTTTTGCTGCAGGTTGGTACCGTCGACGACAGGGATGCCCGCTTGGGCAGGCATGGAAGCGTTTAACGCCAGGGACATGACCGCGACAGGAATTTTAGCCGCTAAAATTCTTTCTCTTCTCATGATTGAGTGCTCTTAGCTTCATCGTGACTAAGTTGCACTCACCAACCTGTAGCGGCTCGCTCATGAAGATTGCGAGCCACTACCCCTGCCGGACAACCCAGCGGTGAAGTGTGGACCTCTACAGGGATAGCTCGTCACTTACTATCCCGGCGTCCGACCTGCGCGACACCGTCAGAACGCGCGGCCAATGGTTGTTGAACATCGGTGTCATTGTCCTGGGGAACGGTTAGGCTTCCCAAGGGTTAATCGCATCTACTGTTTGTTGCCGCCTTCCAAAGGGAAAGCACTATAGTGAACGTCCCTTCTGTTGTCTTTTTGCCCTTTTGGCGTCCATCTCTGCCCGTAACTTGGCTTTGCGGCGCTCTTGCTCGCTCGGCCCCTGTAGGGGCGGTGCCGGAGTCTTGCCCGCTTGTCCCTCAAGGTGAAGCACATCGGCCTGGGATAGCGATTGCAGCCGGTTCCGGCGCACCGGGGGTGGCGGCTGACCGATGAGCGGCACTCCCGCCCGTTTGCTTCGGGTCTTGGCCGGGGCGGTGTTCTCGCCGTTCGCCAGGGCTTGGCGGCGACGTTCCAGCCCGGCGTCCGCAAACCGGATAGGCAACTGTCCATCCACTGCCGCCAGGATCACCCGCGCTTTGAACTCGGGCGAACCGTTCACGGTGATGCGCTCGCCGTAGCGTTCCATCGCCATCCTTAGCGCGTTCTGGATGCCTGACTGGTCGGACTCCCTGGACACCTGTAGCCGGTCGCCATCGTCGCGCACGGCGCTGGCTCCGGCCCGGTAAATGATGGTGCCCTTCTTGGTGATGTTGTCGATCACCGGCGCATGGCCGGGCTTTGCCTGTCCCTCACCCTTCAAGGTGTTGCCCTTGAGGCCCTGGGTGGCCTCTCTGGCTCGCAACGCGGCCAGGGCCCCGGTATCGCCCTGCAGGGCTTCCCGTTTGAGCCAGTCGGCCCAGGAGCGGCGTCCGTGGGCCTCATGGATCGCCTGGCGTTCCTCCCGGTACTGCTTCTGGATCGCGTCAATGTCGGCTTTCAGGGCGCTGCTAGCCTGCGCATACAGCACCTTTTTGGTCAGCCTGCCGCTGGTGAGCTTGATGGCCGCCCGCCGGGCCTTGCCTTTCTTCTTGGCGTTCTCAATCCGGCGGTCTTTCTGCCGCCGGGCTTTGTCCAGGGCCGCCGTCTTGTTGGCTGCGGCGCTCTGCTGTTCTGATTTGAAGCGGGCGTAAAGCTCAGTAGTGTTCACGCGCAGCCGTACCGGGTCTTTGCGGTACTGGCGGCGGGGTTTGGCCTGTTGTGCCTGGTCAGGCTCGAACGGGCCGAAACGGGCCTCCAGCTTCGGTTTGGAGAATTCCCGCCCCAAGGTGCTCGCCTTGACCGCCGCGTCATCACCGGCAACGACAACCAGCCCATTCCCCCGCGCCCGGAGTTCCAGGCCATTGTCACGCATGACCTGGTGCAGTTCAGCCCAGGACTGCGCGGTTCTGATGTCGTCCAGGCACTCGCGCTTGATCCAACCGATCAGGCTTTCAATACCGGCATGACGTTCCATGTCGGTGGCTCGCGACTCGGCGCCGCGTCGGCGCGGAATGTGGTTGTCCTGCTGCAACCCATAGTCCCGTTCCATGACCTCGCACAGCTCGGCCAGGGTCTGGTGTGGGTAGTAGGGTTCGTGGATGGTGTTGCGCGTCGGGTGGATCTTGTTGACGGCGATATGGATGTGCAGGTTGTCGGTATCGTTGTGAACGGCACTAATGCGCTGATGCTCTCCAAAGCCCAGCCCCTTGCAAATACGGTCCTCGATGGCCACCAGGGTATCGGCCTCAACCTGTTCCCCGGCCCGGAAGCTGACAATCAAGTGATAGGTCTTGTCGCTCTTCGCTCGGGTATTGGCAAACTGGGTCGCTAGTACCTCGCTGACGGCATCCTGGACCGAATACGCCACACAGTTGGTCAGCCGTACCGCGCCAAGACGGTGCTCCTTGCTCTGCTCGTCGGTGATGTAGTTCACCAGACCAGCAAAGTCTGACTTGCCCAGGGAGCGCATGGGGACGTGTTTGGCGATCATCAGTGCCAGCCCCACATTTTAGCGGCTAAAAAAATCACGACCTGGCCCTTGGCTGCACCACGGATTTCAAAACCTGACTCATTTCCTCCTGAGTGGCTTCGATCCTTCCGAGAAGGCTAAGGATGGTAGCTGCCCCGAAGTGAGCCGTTCTCACGTCATCCGTCAGCCAGAGCTTGAGCAAACCTCCTAAACGACCCAAGTCTCCATTTACACGAACCATCTCGCGGACATATTCATAGTCCATAACACCACTGACCTGGTAGCCCTGACCTACTTCGCGCAGATAACAGGCAACGCTTAGCCCGGCCTGTCTGGCGTTGGATTCAATCAGTTCTCTCTCTTCCGGAAGGCAGTACACCTTGAGCGGAGTGCTGTTCTTCCGTGTAACTCTTTGCTTCTCACTCATGCCATCTCCTATCTCAGATTCCATGCCTCGAAGATCAGGATGTCCGTTGAGCACCGCAGGTGCGAATAAGGACCAGTGAAGAGGAACACCGCGCTTGCGAGGTGGGACTACATCACACATCCTGCCCACACTTCAGCGTTGATTCTTGTAGGTACGCCATGTGCAAAGCATCGCTATTTCTCTGCATTTCGTTGCACGAATCTTTTTTTCCTGTGCATCCATGACAAACAGCCCCGAACTCTGATGAAGTCGATACTTGCGGTGATAATGCAGCACTCCAGAAGCGGTAAAACAGCGATCTAACAGCGATTTCCCCATAGCGGCGCCCTTGCGCTCTCCACATTCAAATACACAGCTTTCCACGCGGTTTCCGCACTGCCCCTCAAATGTCAATGAATCAGAAGCGCTGCCCCTCAAGTGTCAATGAAAGCGCTCAAGTCTTGCCGACCGCGTTGCGTAGTGCTGTAAGCCCATGCGCGGAGCTCATTCGATGCGGAAGACCCGCTGCCTTGACCGCTCGGTTCGCAACCTCGTGCCCAGCTCGCTCTGCAAGGTCGGCGGGGCTACGATTGTTGTCACTCTCCAGCAGCGCATAGGCCACCAGTTGTTCGCCATTCATCAACCGATTGACCAAGGCTCCATACTCCTGGGTGAAGTGACGTTCGAGACGTGACCAAGCCGACAGCGCCGTGCTATGCGTCAGATCCCACCAACCGACGGCGCTACCCGCCATCCTCACGGCTTCATGGCTCCAGTGCCATTGGGTCGGTTCATGAGCATGGGCGCATACCTCACGCCACGCCTCCTCCAGACCAGGCATACCAAAGTCCTCTGGGCGCGGCTCACAGAGAACCGCGAATGCAGCAGGTTGCGGTGGCCAGGATTCGTTACCCGTCCGCGTTGCTTCCTGCACCGCCTCACGACAGCGTTTGATACCCAGTTCGAGGTGTAGACGTGTCAGGAAAGCCAGCTCAGCCATCCAAACGCCTGATTCATCGAAGGCCCCCCACTGGCTCGTGAACTTCCAGCCGAACAACACACCCAGGGCATCAAACAACTGATCCACGTCAGCTTCTCCGATCAGCGGGCCAGTCTTGGTCGATGATTCCCCCACTCTGTTGAGCTTTGGCGCGTGCGCGTGCTTCTGCGGCGGTAACACGGCGCGATGGGGTGCGTTGGCGGCGATGTCCATTGGCGGGTCCTCCGGTAGTGGACTGAGCTGCGAGCACATCTTTGCGCAGCCAGTCGGCAAGCTTGGTATGCCAGGCAGTCGTACTGGCCGTGCGGCCAGTATCAGCATGGTGGGCCGTGAACTTGGCGAGCTGATATCGCTCGGGAGCCAGATCAGCTGAGAGACCAGCTCGTAAACAGGCCATCGACAGCTCAGTAGGGTCCGGTGTCCATTCGAGGGTCATGGGAAAGCGATCAGAACGTATTGGGATGGCTGACGAAGGTTCCTGAAAAGGAACTGCGTCGCTGTTCTGATCCGCTCGACCAAGCATCGAATCTCTCGCCAGAGAGTGAGAGAGGTTCATTGATGGTTCATTGGTGGTTAGGGGGACACCAGATGTCCAGGGGCCCTGGTCACCAGGTGTCCGGGGGCCCCAGACACCATGTCCCTGGGGGGTGGACTCGGTGTCCAGGGGGGTGTAAGGCCTCTCCGCGACTCGATTTGCTAGTCTCAGTTGATACAGGTTGCTGGTCTGCCCCGCCGCATTCCGACGCGGCTGAATGCTGAGTAACTGATGTTCCTCGAACTCACGCAACCAACGGCGGACGCTCTTGGTGCTGGACTCACAGCGGCGTGCCAGAGTGGAGATGGCTGGCCAACACACTCCTTCTTCGTTGGCGTTGTCGCCCAACGCTACCAACAGCAGGCGACGCCCAGCCTTGTTGTCACGCTCGCTCAGGTAGCTCAGTTGGACATCCCATGCCCAGTTCATGGCGACAATACTCACGCCTTACCCCTTCGTATCCGCTTCACTTTGCCGCTCTAACCGCTCAGGCTTCATCAATCAGCCCTGCAACGTCGGTTGCACGGAAATAGACACGCCTTCCAACCTTCCTCTTGGCGGCATTCCATTTCACAGCAAACTCTGACTGGCTCTGCAAAGATATTCGGAGACCATCGGGACTACGCTTCAATAATTCCGATAAATCGGTAAGGGAGAGCAATGGCCCATAACGTTCAAGCAACTGTTCTTCGGTTGTCATAATCACCTCAAGATAGCGCATAGCGAGATTACGCTTTTAATATCTACGCCAACTTGCGGTTATTTTCAAGCAATTGATTTAAAAGAAAAAGTATAGCTATACCTGCCTTGAAAAAGTTTACCTATACTTTCTCAAAAGCACTCACATTAATTCAATAAGCACGACGTCTTCATATGAAAATTAAGCAGAAACCTAGGTACTCAAGCCCCTCAAGTGGGCGGTGTCAATAACCACCCTGGATAAATCGCCTCACGCACAGGGCTTGGTCAATGCGCTCCATTTCATTGACACTTGAGGGGCTATCTTTATCACCACAACCCTTCAACAACCTGAAAATATAGAAATGTAATTCATCATGCGGAGTGCTAGACGGGAGAAAGGGGTGTTGAGCAGATTTACCACTGGAGGCAAACTAACACAGAATAAAGTTTTAGCCGCTAAAAAATTTCTTGGGGAAAGCAATCAAATTGTAAGACGTAGTATGTTGTATAATACTACAACATACTACACGCTACACATCGCCGGGAAAACAACCAAGCATAGCTGAAAACTCATAATACCTTTTCACACCTATTGATTAACAGCAGTGTCGGAAAGACCAGTAAAAATCAACCAAAAATTAATTTTTTCAACTAAGTATCTCACCGACTTCCAGCAGCCTGGACATATTTATATACCCCCTAAAGCCACACAGATTTTATTATCATCATTAAACTCTTTGGTAGCCAACAACTTTAATACAAAAAATACTCCCGAATATTACCAATTAGAAAAATCACGTTTTATTTTTATATATACGAAGCATTTCATTAAAACGAGAAATTCTTGCGGGAGACACGTATACATAGTCTACAATCGCTTTAAAAAAATCATCTATTGCCATTGCTTGCAAAGGATGAACATCAATAGTATCTGCATGCGCACCCAAATTCCCTATTAGTCTTAACACATCTCCGGCTTCAGATAATTTTTCAGGAATCTCTCCTTTTTCACTTAGAAATTTTAACTTACCCGCCAAGCTCCCTTTCACTGCATCGCGATCTTGACAAAGAGCTTCAAGAGCCCTTCTGATTTGCACAGCGAAAGAGTTAGGTGATATATACTTAACCCTAACCGCTTCATTATATATTACTGAAACACTTTCAGGTACAGAATCATCTAAGCCGATATCTGGGAAGACAAGAGTTGGTTCAAAATCAAAAAGGTGGTGATAAACAAGAATTTCTCCACATGTTGTACATTTATAAACATGATATGTTCCTTCACATTCGGCTTCTTCCCCATCGTCCACCCCCCATGCTACAGATTTGTAAAACTGCTCATTGAGCTTTTCTTGTTTTGCTCGATTACAACAGTGAGGACAAAACTGGATCATCGTTTACTCCATAAAGGTCAATACAAAGAGAAGCTTGAAGTCATCCGTCTCACGCAAATATCAAACTAACCCTCGATCCTAGTTCCGACGGTGACGGGCAACTCAAGGACAACCTCTGTCAACCCTAAAAACTCCGTAGGCCCCTGGCGCCCACTCCAATACTCGTGAGCCAAATAGGAACAAATAAGATTAGTTTGGTTATTATCCAATAGCCGCATATTGCCTTTAAAAATAGGACCATCTTTATAAACCTCCCATATTGGAGAGCTCTCATCTCCATAGGAGGCTTTGAATTGCCGAGCCTCTTCTATCGAGCAACAGGCAAAGACACTTTGAAACCGCGACGGACGGCCAGAAAAATGAGCTTTCCGAATATTCTCAAACAGCAGTTCAATTATTGGACTGGCAACATCGCCTCTACTTTTATTGCTTAAGAGGTATCGTTCGCCATGAAAAGACAATCCAGAGGGATAAAGACTGTCCACGTGTGCTTTCAAGAACTCTGGTTCTACATCAACATGTCGAACTAGCTCTAGCACCATCCCTTCCTTGAACGTTCTTCCTCTGTCTACAGAAAAAAATCTTTTCAAACCTCCCCCCTAGAAACTCAACAGGAAACAAATAGCCTAATAGCTTGTTTTTCCAAAAACGCTCAATCCTCTACTGAAATTAAGTCAAGCACGTACTAACAATATTAAATTTCACTCAACCTATCCAGCTTCACAACCAAATCCTCCGCCCTAAGATGCGTATACCGCCTCAACATTTGCATCGACTTGTGCCCACTGATCGCGGCGACCTCCTGGTCGGATAGCCCCGCCTCTACCAGCCGGCTGACGGCCTCATGGCGTAGGTCATGAAAGCGAAAGTCATCGAGCCTGGCCTGCTTCTTCGCCTGGTTCCAAAGCTTGGTGTAGGCGTAGGGGCCGCGCTTGCCATCCTTTCCAGGCTCGCCAAAGAACACCAGGTTGCACTCGAGCGGGCGCACCGGATTGTTCAGCGCCCGCTTGAACACCTCGGTGGCAGCCTGGGTCAGCGGTACCAGGCGGGCCTCGTTGTTCTTGGTGTCCGTGAGACGCACCACGCGGCGTTTCACGTCGACCTGTGAGCGAGTGAGGGTCAGGATCTCCGACGAACGCATGCCCGTCTCTAGGGCGATTCTGGCGATCCAGGCCAGCATGGGGTTGCTGTGCTGCCGTAGCACGGCGAACAGGCGCTTCTCCTCGTCGGCGCTCAGGCGCCGGTCGCGCCCTTCTCCAGGGCTGGGCTTGCGTATGTTCTGGACGGGGTTGTAGGTCAGGCCCAGACCCCATTCCTGGATGGCCACGGTGTAGAGATGGCCTAGCAAGGCGAGCTCCAGCCGCACGGTATTGGCGCTAATAGGCTGGCCACGATGGCCAATGCTATTCAGGCGGGTGTCACGGAAGTTGGCAATCAGCTCCGGCGTCAGGGCCGCGAGGGAGTACTTTCCCAGGTGCTCGATCAGCGTGCTGGCCTTGTGGCGCTCGCTCTTTTGGGTGCTGGGCTTCTTGGTGGGTGTGACGTCGGCCAGGTAGCGCTTGAGCGCGGCTTCGAGCGTCATGCGCTCCGAAGCGCTGCGCTGGATATAGACACCACGCACCATTTCGTCTTCGGTGCGGCGTGCCCAGTCCTGGGCATCTCGTTTGGTGCGGAAGGTCTTGGCGGTAGTGGGCCAGCCGGTCTTGCGAATGACGGCTTTCCAGCTACCAGAGGGGGTCTTGACGATGGTGGCCATGAAAATCTCCAGGGACTGAAGAATCGGTACTGTACCGAAACTGTACCCTTGGACTATGGGACTCACCAGAGAGAATTCGTAAGATGCTGATTTTATTGGTGGGCCCAGCTGGACTCGAACCAGCGACCAAGGGATTATGAGTCCCCTGCTCTAACCAACTGAGCTATAGGCCCTTATCAGCGCGGGCGTATGATAGCGAAAGCTGCGGCCGTAGGCTAGCGGGTTTCGGGTGGACGCTTGCCACTGGTCAGTATGGCGGCTTTCGAGGCGCTTCGGCTGTGCTCTTCCTGGCACTTTCTCGCCTTATAGCCCTTCTCGAATCATCGTTCTAGCGCCTCAAAGTCCGGTTTTGGCGGCTGGGTGTACCGCCGGCGTACCCGCAGCGCCCCGCTCCACCCCATGCGCCCCTTTCCCTTCACACGCCCCCTCTTTCCGCGCTCCTTCTCACGCGCTCGCCCTCTATGGCTTGGTATTACTCTCCGGGGCTCTCTATCAGGCTCCTCCGCCACGTTCTGCCCTGCCTCGGTTCGAAGTGGCAATGCGCCATACCTGAACCGCTTGGTGCCTACTGCACCAACCCAAGGATGGTGTAGGGGGCTTCGCAGCAGCGGCGTTCGTCGCGTTCGCTGACGCTGTGCAGGTCGTAGTTGCGGTCGTTGTCGTAGGCGACGAACAGCCGCTCGCGGTCGAGCACGGCGAGGCCTTCGGCCTTGTGTTCGAACTCGAGCACCTTGTCGTTCTCGTCGCGTACCAGGGTGGGTGCCCTGCCCTGGCGGAAGTCGTGCAGCGACATCACCCACAGATAGCCGCCGATGAGCTCGTCGTCGCCCTCTTCCGTCTCGAAGCTGGTCAGCAGGTAGAGCTGGCCGTGGTAGGGATCGTACTCGAGGCTGGACAGGCCGCAGATGTGCTCCACACCGTCGTACTCGCCGGGGTCGAAGCTGAAGACGTCGTGCAGGGCGTCGACGAACTCCAGGTTGTCGTCGTCGTTGATGATGTAGTGAGCACCGATGACCCGGCGCACGTAGTCGAAGTCATCGTGGGCCTTGCCCTGCTCGCGGATGCCGAACAGCAAAAGGCCATCGCCACGCTCGCCGGGGATCGCGGCCAGGCCCTCGATCTTGTAATAGGGCTCGCCTACGGCGGCATCCATCTTGCGCCGGAATTCGAGCGACCCTTCCACACCGTCACGGGGGTCGGGGTCCACCACCTGGACCCGGTCAGGCTCGTGAAGTGGCCAGATCAGCAGGTGGTTGTAGGCGTTGAGATCGTGGGTCTCGTCATCGATGCGATCGAAGCCGGTGGTGGCGATCATGTGGCGCCCATCGGTGGTCAGGGCGAAGTCTTCATACTTCACCGCTTCCTTGATGGTCTGCTGGGTCAGGTAGTCGATGCGGCTGTCGTCGGGCCCCTCGGCGGTCAACGGCAGGCTGAAGGCGGCAGAACGCTCGTGGCCGGGGATCGGCTTGTCACTGGCCATCAACAGTCGCTCGCCGTCGTAGGCCACCGCGGAAATCTCGGCGTTGACCAGCTCGCCCTGGTCGTCACGCAGGCCGGGAGGAAAGCAGTGGATCGTGCCCTGCTTGAGGATTTTTACTCGTGCCATCAGGCCTCCTGATCGTCGCGTGGTAGATGCATCCAGCCTACGCCTTGTGCCTCTGGTCGGCGAGGGGGTGAGCTTGACTTGCACAAACCTTATATTTGAATACGAACGCTTCGCATTTTCTTAACAATTCGCTATATTGCTTGCCGCTGCCGAAACTGCACATCTGCCCCACGGGCAACACGCAGCTCCCTCGGCAGGTGGCGCGAGACGGGCCGCCAGAAGCCCGGTCCGCACTGTCCCATCGGCTCGTCTCGACAAGCCGGTCAACATCAGCCAAGCGATCATTCCATGCCATCCCAGATTCCGACTCAGCTCCACACACGCCCGCGGCCCGTTACTACTGCGCCAGTCACCGGCGTTACGTCATATGGCGGCTCTCCCTTGTCAGCGTCACTTTCCCTCGGTGCAGGCCTTTTGCTGCTGGCCGCTGCTCCGTCGCTTAGCTGGGCGCAGGCGGTTGGCGCCGATCAGCCAGGCACCGACGCCAGGGCGGCCACCGACGAGGCAGCTGTCCAATCCCAGGAGACCATGGTGGTGGTCGGCTCGCGCACGCCGAAGTCGATCAGCGAGATTCCCGGTGCGGTGTGGGTGGTGGACCAGCAGCAGCTGGAGACTCAGATCGCGACGGGAGCCGACCTCAAGACCGCGCTGGGTCGGTTGGTACCGGGGCTGGATCTGGCCCCCCAGGGACGCACCAACTATGGCCAGAACATGCGTGGCCGCAGCGTGCAGGTGCTGATCGACGGCGTCTCTTTGAACAGTTCCCGGGGTCTGTCGCGCCAGTTCGACGCCATCGACCCGTTCAACATCGAGCGCGTCGAGGTGCTGTCCGGCGCCAGCAGTCTTTATGGCGGTGGCGCCACCGGTGGCATCATCAATATCGTGACGAAGAAAGGTGACGGCCCCGGTCGCCACTTTTCCACCGCGACGAGCGTCACCAGCGGCTTCAATGACAGTGACGACGCCGACTTCCGCCTGGCCCAGTCGATCAGTGGCGGCAGCGAGCGTGTCCAGGGACGTCTGGCGGTGGCCTATCAGGACAATGGACGCTTCTATGACGGGCGTGGCGACGAGATCTTCCCGGACATCGCCCAGACCGACCTGCAGGACAATCGCTCCATCGACATCATGGGCAGCGTCGATCTGGCACTCAGCGCCGAGCAGACGCTGACGCTTGGCGCTCAGCTATACCGCTCGGCCTATGAGGGTGACCGTGGGCTCTACTTCCCCAACCTGGCGCTAGGCAATCTGGAAGGCGCCGAGATCCGCGACGGCTATTCGTCGGATCGCGATCCCGAGACGGATCGTCGCATGGTCAACCTGCAGTACCACCACGCCGACCTGCTGGGTCAGGACTTCTACCTGCAGGCGTTCTATCGGGAAGAAGAGGCCAGCTTCAATGCCTTCCCCTACGCCACCACTCAGGGCGTCGAATTCCGCGCCTCCAAGCAGGACACCGATCTGGGCGGTATCAAGGCGCTGTTCGATGCCGAGCTGGGCGAGCGCGTCTCGCTGACCTATGGCCTCGACATGGACCGTGAGTCCTTCGACGCCGACCAGATGTACTTCGACATCGCCACCTCGAATGCCAGTGGCGGTCTCACCCAGGAAGAGCGCGAGATCGGCCCGCGCTATCCAAGCTACGAGGTCGACGGCTACGCCGGCTTCGCCCAGGGCGACTGGCGGGTCACCGACGGTCTGACCCTGTCCGCCGGGGTGCGCCAGCAGCATATGGACGTCGAGGTCGATGACTTCAACGGCGTACCGGGTGGCGAGAATGACTATGATGCCACCCTGGTCAACGCAAGCGCCCTCTACGATTACGGCAACGGCCACCAGAACTGGATCCAGTTCAGCCAGGGCTTTGAGCTGCCGGACCCGGCCAAGTACTACGGCAAGAGCGCCGATGTCAGCGTCGACGACAACCCGCTGGACGCCATCAAGACAGACCAGGTGGAACTCGGCTGGCGCTTCAATAACGCCGACTGGAGCACCCAGGCGGCGATCTACTACGCCTGGTCCGACAAGGCGGTGGAAAATGCCGAAGACCTGTCGGTCAGCGTGGTCGAGGAAAACAAGCGCGACTACGGCCTCGAGGCGGCGGTGACCCGCTTCCTGGACGGCGGCTTCGAGGTCGGCGGCACCCTGCATCTGGTGCGCTCGGAGCAGGAAGACGAGAACGGCAGCTGGGAAAAGCGTGACGCCCGCTATGCGTCGCTGTCCTCCGCCACCGCCTTCGTCGGTTGGCAGGACATGGCGGCAGGACGCAGCGCCCGCCTGCAGGCCAACCATGCCCATAACCTGGAAGATGACGATGACCGCCAGATCGACGGCTACACCACGGTGGACCTGGCGCTGGCACAGGATATCGATATCGGCCGTCTGACGCTGGGTATCGACAACCTGCTCGACGAGGAATATTCCACCGTCTGGGGACAGCGAGCGGCGATGTTCTACTCGCCCTACTACGGTCCGGAGTACCTGTACGACTATCAGGGTCGGGGACGGACCTTCACCCTTGGCTGGACCATGGACTTCTAATATTCGTCCACGGAATTCCCATCCCCACCAAGCGCCGGGCCATTTCAGGTCCGGCGCTTATGGTTTCAGGCTGGTGGCGTCGCTCACCTGGCGCGACGACTTCGGGTAGCACTCCTCCCATTTGATAATGAATTGCATTTGCTTTTGCATCATGGCATGCTCTTGGCCCTCCGCATTTCCGCTTTTCAGGACTGTGAGACGGTTCATGTTCCAGGCCCGGCCCACCAACACACTCGCCAAGGCCCCTGCGTCGCGGGGTGCTGAGCTGTCTTCCGATGAGTCGTCGAAGGCCCGCGCCGGGGGCGCCTGGGTGCTGGTCAGCGTGTTGCTGGGCACCTTTACCGTCAGCCTCAACAACAGTGCGCTGAACCTGGCGGTGGCGGAGCTGATGGCGACCTTCGATGCCAGCGCCAGCCAGGTGAACTGGGTCATCACCCTGTTCATGATCAGCATGGCCATGACCATGCCGCTGACCGGCTATCTGGCCGATCGCTTCGGCCGACGGGTGATCTATCTGCTGGGGCTGATCGGTTTTATCGCCGGTTCTGGCCTCGGCGCCATGGCCGACAGTCTAGACAGCATCATCATCGCCCGGGGCGTCCAGGGCATGGCGGCGGGGCTGATGATGCCGCTGTCGCTGGCGCTGATCTTCGCCGCCTATCCGCCCGAGCAGCGGGGCCGCGTCAGCGGCATCTGGGGGTTTGCGGTGATGATCGCGCCGGCCATCGGCCCAAGCGTTGGCGGCCTGCTGCTGGAGGTCAGCCACTGGCGGGCGCTGTTCGTCATGAATCTGCCCTTTGCGCTGCTGGGGCTGGTGGTCGGCTGGCGCTATCTTCGTCGGGAGCCGCCCAACCGTGCCAGGCGCTTCGACCTGCCGGGCTTTTTGCTGATCACCCTCGGTATGGGCGCGGTGCTGTTTTCGCTGAGCCGAATCGACAGCCTGGCCGAACTGCTCACGCCCTCGGCGCTCGTCCCCCTGGGGCTCGGGCTTGCCGCCCTGGTAGGGTTCGTGCTGGTCGAACGGGGTATGGAGTTCAAGGCGGGGCGAATGCAGGAACGGAAAGCCGACCCCACAGCAGCCCAGGGAGCCCCGGCGCCTCTACTGTCGCTGTCCCTGTTTGGGCACCGCGCCTTTCGCCTGAGCGTCATCCTGGCCTGCCTGCAGTCCATCATCCTGTTCGGCTGCGTGCTGCTGGTGCCGCTGTGGATGCACCAGGTGCTCGGGGCGAGTCCGCTGACCACCGGGCTTGTGTTTCTGGCTACGGCCTTGATGGCGTCGCTGTCTTCGCCCATCGCCGGGAGGATGATCGACCGCCACCCGCCCCAGTGGTGCCTGCTCGCCGGCCTTGTGCTGACCGCGGTCAGTCTTGCGGGGCTCGCGCTGATGTCGTCGGCGACGCCAGCCTGGGTAGTGGGGCTGTGGATGGGGACGCGTGGCATCGGCCTGGCTTGCGGCTATCTGCCCTCCACCACCGTGGGCATGCGCGCCCTGCCCGACCGGGACATAGCCCAGGCTTCGGCCATGAACAATATGGCGAGGCGGCTGATCGCCTCGCTGGGTCTGGTGGCGCTATCGCTTTACTACGACACCCGCGTAAGTGGCGTCACCGCCACAGGCGTGAGTGCCGCCGAGGCCAGCGCCCAGGCCCTGCAGGAGACCTTTATCGCCCTGGCCGCCATTGCCCTGCTGTGCCTGCCGCTGGCCTGGGCGCTGGGGCGAGAAATCGGCCACTCGTCGGGGCGCCAGACACGCCAATACAGGTGAAGGATCATCCCCATGACGTTCACGCCATCGCTGCGACCGCCGTCGCAACCCTCACCAGGCTCGCGCTCGCCATTTTCATCGCACATGCCACCCAAGCCGCCGCACCGCTCCCGGCCCCAGCCTCGGCAGGCACCCTCAGTGCTGCGCAGTCTGCTGCTGGTGCTCGGGCTGTTCGCCGGCGTCCTGGCCTTTGTGGCACTCGCCCTGCTCGCCGGGATGCTGTTGTTTGCAGGCGCTGCCGAGGCCGACATCAGGGCTGATGAAAGGGCTGGTGTAAGCTCTGGTGTAAGCGCTGATGCAAGGTCTGACTCGGCGGCCGCTGCGCCGGTAGTCTCCTCGGCTTCGACGCCACGCCTGGTCACGCTGTATCAGGGGGCCACGGACAGCGCCGTGGCGCTGGGGGTAACGCCCATCGGGGTGGTCGATGCCTGGATGGAGAAGCCCACCTATCGCTACCTGCGCGAGGCGCTCGATGGCGTCGAGCACGTGGGCCTGGAGACCCAGCCCAACCTGGAAAAAGTGGCCTGGCTCGATCCCGAAGTGATCGTCGCCACCCGCTTTCGACACGAACGGGTGCGCCCGCTGCTCGAGCAGATCGCGCCAACGGTGTTCTCGTCCACGGTGTCTGACTTCAAGGACTCGCTCGAGCTGGTGGCCAAGGCTACCGGTCGTGAGGACAGGGCCGAACAACTGCTGACCTGCTGGAACCTTCGGGTGGCAGATCTGCGCACGAAGATTTCCACGGTGCTGGGCGACGCCTGGCCGCAGAAAGCCGCGGTGGTGCGCTTCAAGAGCGACCACGTGCGTCTGTATTCCTCCGGCTTCGCCGGCAGCATCCTGGAGGAGTTGGGCTTCCGCCAGCCTGACGCCGCCGCAGACCAAGGCTGGGGCATGAAGTTGACCAGCGAGGAGAACATCCCCGCGCTGGACGCCGACGTCATCTTCGTGCTGCTGGAAGACGACCCGGCGATCGAAAACACCTACCGCCACTGGACCGCCCACCCGCTATGGCAGCGGCTGACCGCGACCCGCGCCGACCGCGTATACGAGGTGGACACGGTCAACTGGATCATGGGCGGTGGCATCCTTGCCGCCAACGCCATGCTCGATGACCTCTATCGCCACTACGGCCTGGCGCCCCAGGCGCACTCCTCTTCCTGCGCGCTGGGTGACGCGCTGGGTGAGGAGCCTTCAGCTGTGAAAGAGCCTTCAGCTACTGGAGAGCCTTCAGTTATCACAGAGCCGTCACCCACGACAGACGAGGGTGCGGCCTGATGCTGGAACGCACCTCGACCCGGGCCGCCGGACTGATCCTCGGTACCCTGCTGCTGCTGGCGGCCTTTGGCGCCAGCGTGATCCTCGGCACCACCGAGATCACGCCGCTGACCGCCCTTGAGGCCGTCACCGACTATGACGGTGGCAGGGTCAGCCATATCATCATCCTCAGCGAACGCCTGCCCCGGGCGGTGATCGCCACCCTGACCGGTGCAAGCCTGGCGGTGGCCGGTGCGCTGATGCAGACCATGACGCGCAACCCTCTGGCCTCGCCAAGCATCCTCGGCATCAACGCCGGCGCCATGTTCTTTGTGGTGGTGGCGGTATCGCTGCTGCCGCTGCACACCCCCGGTCAGTACGTGTGGGCGGCCTTGCTCGGCGCGCTGGTCGCCGCACTCGCAGTGGTGGCGCTCAGCCGTGGCCGGCGCGGCGAGCTGTCGCCGCTTCGGGTCGTGCTCGCCGGGGTGGCGGTGACGGCGATGTTCGTGTCCTTCAGTCAGGGCCTGTTGATCATCGACCAGCAGAGCTTCGAGAGCGTGCTGTACTGGCTGGCGGGCTCGGTCTCCGGGCGCGAGCTTGAACTGGTGGTGCCACTGCTGCCGCTGTTTGCCCTGGCCCTTGCGATCACCGCGGCCCTCGCCCGTCAGGCCAACGCCCTGCTGCTGGGCGATGACATGGTCACCGGCCTTGGCATGCGCGCCGGCACCCTGAAGCTTGCCCTGGGTCTGTGCGTGATCCTGCTGGCCGGCAGCTCGGTGGCGCTTGCCGGGATGATCGGCTTCGTCGGCTTGATCGTGCCACACATGGCCCGCGGACTGGTCGGCATCGACCATCGCTGGCTGCTGCCGGCCTGTGCGCTGCTCGGGGCCACGCTGCTGCTGGTAGCCGATATCGCCTCGCGCTTCCTGATGGCACCCCAGGAGATCCCGGTCGGCGTCATGACCGCTCTGATCGGCACGCCCTTCTTTATCTATCTGGCCCGCAAGAAGCAGGTATCCGCATGAGCAGCTTGTCTGGCGCCAACGGCGAATCCGCCACACAGGATCAGACACAGGGCCATTCACAAGGCCATACGCAAGGCCATACACAAGATCGGGCCAACCGACGCTATCGCCGCCTGGTAGCGCTGCTGGCGCTTGCGCTGGTGGCAAGCGCAGGCCTGTCGCTGTCGCTGGGCAGCTTCCCCACTCCCCCCATCGAGGTGCTGAAAGCCCTGGCCGCGCCCCAGGCCAGCGACATTGGCTTTATCGTCTGGGAATTGAGGCTGCCGCGCATTCTGCTGGCGGTGCTGGTGGGGGCGGCGCTGGCGGTGGCCGGCGCGGTGCTCCAGGGCATCGTCAGAAATCCCCTGGCCTCGCCGGATGTGATCGGTATCACCAGCGGCGCGGCGCTGGCGGCGGTGGTATTTCTAGCCGGCTTTGCCAGTCAGCTGAGCATCCATCTGCTGCCGCTGGCGGCGCTGGGCGGCGCCGTGATAGCCACGGTGCTGGTGGTGGCGCTGGCCTGGCGTAAAGGGCTCAACCCCAGCCGGGTGGTGCTGGTCGGTATCGGGCTATCCGCCGCCATGGGGGCGGCGACGACCCTGCTGATCGTGATCAGCGACGACGCCTCGGCGCTGCACGCCTACGTCTGGCTCACCGGCAGCCTGTATGCGGCCCAGTGGCGCCATGTGCTGTCGCTGCTGCCCTGGCTGCTGGTGGCGATTCCGCTGTGCCTGAGCCTGGCTCGGCATATGGACGCCCTGGCACTGGGCGACGCCGTGGCCGTCGGGCTCGGTGTCGATGTGCTGAGAAGCCGGCTGATCCTGCTGGCCCTCAGCGTGGCACTGGCCGGCGCGGCGGTGGCGTTTGCCGGGGGACTCAGCTTCGTCGGCCTGGTGGCGCCCCATCTAGCGGCCCGCCTGGTCGGCCGCAGTCTGGCGCGGCTGGTGCCGGTGGCGGCGCTGTGTGGCGCGCTGATCGTGCTCTACGCCGACTTGATCGGCCGAGTGGCCTTTCTGCCCAAGGACCTGCCCGCCGGGGTCTTCGTCTCCGCGGTGGGTGCGCCCTTCTTCGTCTATCTGCTCTATCGCACCCGGCAGTAAGAGCGTCGGCTGCTCGTCGTGATCCGGTCAGCACTCACGCCGCTATCAGCACCGCCAGCAACTTTTCAGCAACCACTCCGCAATCCCTTGGCGCTGTCCGAAAAGTCGACGAGCGAAGGTTAGACAAGGCAAAAATCGGTGAGACAGCGCAGTTTACGGGGTGTAAATGAGCATGTTGACCGGGCTGGCGCACCAGCCGATTTTTAACGCCGTATTACCGAGCGCAGGCACTTTTCAGACAAGCCCTAAGCAACACATCCGACAGGAGGTCCGATGTTCCACATTGCCCCCCGCAGAGACAGCTTCAGCCAGGCGCAGATCGATCGCTTCGCCGGGCTTGCCACCTCGACCCTGGGCCACTTCAGCGACTTTGGCGCCATCGCCTCGCTGGAGCCTTTGCATCGTCCGGTGCGCCTGGTCGGCACCGCCCTGACGGTCAGAACTCCCCATGTCGACGGCAGCATCATCCGCGAGGCGCTGACGCTCGCACGCCCCGGTGACGTGCTGGTGATCGACGTGTCCGGTGACCATCGTCGCGCCTGCTGGGGCGAGTTTCGCGCCTACGCGGCGCTGACCAAGGGACTCGCTGGTGTCGTCACCAATGGCGCCGTCACCGACCGAGAAACACTGTCTCGGCTGACCCTGCCGATGTTTGCTGCGGGTACCAGTCCGCTGACCACCCGCTCGCTGTCGCTGGAGGGTGAGATCAACACCCCGGTAGCTATCGACGGAGTCACCGTCACGCCCGGCGATCTGGTGCTGGGTGACGACGACGGTCTGTTCGTGGTGCCCCCGCACCGGGCCGACGAGCTGGCCGAAAAAGCCTTGGCCAAGCAGCAGGACGAAACTCGTCGGCGCGAGGCGATGCTTGCTGAGCATCCCGAATGGCTGCGCTGAATATCCCGTCTATTGCGCACGAAAAAACGGCGGCATCGGTGTTCACCGATGCCGCCGCGTTTTTTCCTGACGGTGAGATCAGGCTTGCTGCAGCGTCCCCAGACGGTCGGCTTCGCCAGCGGTACCGACACCCTGTTCAACACCAGCAGTTGCCTCGGCGTTCTGAGGCGTCAGCTCGCCCTGGCAGGCCCTCAGCGGATTGACGGTCTCGCTGACGCCAAAAGGCATGCTGCCGGGGCCGCCGGCACGCTCGATGATCGGGGCGATCAGGCGTTTGTAGGGCCAGCGCTCGCGCTCGAACAGCGCGGACTTCAAGGCGTTGCGCTCGGCGGCATCGAAGGGCACGGCGTCGAGCTGGGCCTCGAGCTGAACCGTCAGATCTCGCCATAGCGCGCGCTGGCAAAGGCCATAGTGCCCCGCCAGGGTGTCGATGATCGCACGCAGATTGACCTGGATCGCCAGGGTCTGCAGCCAGAACAACAGCGCCTCCTGACTGTCGTGGTAGAGGGTGTTGGCGTGACCCGGCTTGATCCGGTAGCAGGGATCCTGCATGCCGTGGCGCTCGAGCTGGCCGACGTTGATACGCAGCGAGTCATGGTCACGCAGCAACAGGCCCTCGACCCTACCCTGGCGCACCACCAGCACGGCGTTCTGGCCGTGCACCTCCGCCAGCATGCCGAGCCTCAGCATGCGCAGGTTGATCTCGAAAAAGCGCGCACACAGCTCGCCGAACAGCGCCTGTGCGCTCGTGGCGCTGGCTTCCATGCCACGCTGCACCATCCAGTCATCGAAGACGTGATGGGCGCTGATGCGTGCTGGACCTGACGTCCCGACCATCGGTAGCGGCGTACCCAGGGTCGCCATGGGTACCAGTTGGGTGCCGGCCTGCTCGAGCAGCGCCTGAGGATAGCTGCGCACCATGGCGCTCAGATGGCGCGGGGCCTCATCGAACAGACTGGCGTCCTCGGGCAGGTAGGCCCACCACTTGCCTTCGTCACACAGGTGCAGGGCGCTTTCCAGCAGTGGATCACGCTGCTGGGCTTCTTCCAGCAGCCGTGCGCTCAGATCGCCATTGATCATCTTCACCGCCGGCAGGTAGCGCGAGGCCCCCAGAGAGTGGATGGCCATGGGCAGCTTGAGGCTATGCGCGGCGCCATCTGATGAGGGCGCAGCCGGCAGCAGCGAGCGCAGCGACGAGGTCGGCCACCAGCGCCCGGCCCGTGTCTCCAGGGTGATGCAGTGACCGGCGGCAAAGTCCTCGGCGAGCCACTTCGGCAGGGCATGATCGTGCTGCCAGGGGTGCACCGGCAGCGCCAGGTGGCTGTCGGCGATGCCCATGGCGCGCATCTCATCGGAGAGTGCCTGACGCTCCTCGGCCGCGAGCAGCCAGTCTGCGGGTTGTTCCAAAGGGGCGCTCTCTCTATCGGCGCCCGAAGCCGCGCCGGCTGCGAGCGCCCCCACCCCTGCGCCATGGGTCAGCCGGTGACGCGCGACCGCCACCCAGTAAAGCTCGACGGGGTTGGCAAACTCGGCCATATAGGCACGGTACTCGGCAGCGCTTAAACCCTGTTTGGCCTTGGCGGTGGGATGGTAGGGCCGGTCGAGCAGCGACGCCCACTGTTCCAGAATGGTGAAGTGCTCAAGGGTACCCAGGGAGGCGAGATGGCGGGTATCCACGCCGTGCGCCATGGAGGCCGTGGCTTGCCACAGGCTGTCCTCCAGGGCGTCGAGAAAGACGCGCTGGCCAGGCGTCAGGGCCTGTTCATCGCCGCCGAACACCCGGCGCATCAATGCCACGGGATCCAGGGGCGACGGAGTCCCCCCATCGTGAGCCAACACCGGCGTGCCGGGCACCTTCTGCCAGTCCTGGGCAATACCGGGCTCCAGCAGCATCACCAGGCTGATCTTTTGGCTAGCGCCCTGATCCCGCTCTTGGCGCCACAATCGCGCTGCTGGATGGACCACCAGCACCTCATCACCAAACAGCTCAGCGGCAAACGAACGGGCATCGCTGTCATCACCGGCCAGCGAGTCGATCTCGAGGATCCCCTCGACCAGCAGGCCATCGACCAGCGATTGAAGGATCTGCTCGCTGGCCAGGCGCCTCGCCTGGGGTGAAGGAACGGGTGAAGAAACGGAATCAAACGCGGCCATATTGGGCTCTCCTTGCAACTGCAACAATCGGGGGCACCGACGAAGGCGCGACAGCAGGGTTCGGGGTTCGGGCAACAGGGGCACCGGAAGCAAGCGACAGGCACCTCATGCGCGTGCCTCCTTCAAGGCGCTCGTCAGGGCGCGAAAGGCGATGCCCCGCTCGTCGCCGAGCAGGAAGGTACGCACACCGCGCTCGCGCCACTCGGCCTTGGCGTCCGCATGGCGCAGGAAGGCGGCGTAGGGAAGGCCGTGGTCCGCCGCCCGCTGCTGCACTCGGCAAAGCGCTTTTAGCACCTCAGGGTGGGCGGTCTGCCAGCTCACGCCCAGGGACTGGGACAGATCGGCGGCACCTTCCAGCACCAGGTCGAGACCATCGACGGCGCACAGCTCGTCGATGCGCTCGACGCCGGCCCGGCTCTCGATCATGGCGACGACCAGGATCTCGTCGTTGGCCTTTTGAACGTATTCGGCCAGGGAGTGCTTGCCGAAGGCGCCGGGGCGCCCGGCGTTGAGGCTGCGCGTGCCCTGGGGCGCGTACTTGCAGGCACCCACCGCGGCGGCCAGTCGCTCGGGGTCTTCGACGCTCGGCAACACGATGCCCTGGGCGCCGCCGTCGAGCAGGCGCAGCAGGGTCTTGGGGTTGTCGTCGGCGACCCGCACCAACGGCGTCAGTCCGTAGCTCTCGGCGGTGCGGATCATGTGCTCGACGGTTTCCGGGTTGATCAGCACGTGCTCGGTGTCGATCACCACGAAGTCGAAGCCGGCTTCGGCGATCAGCTCGATCGACGCCGCCGTGGGCAACGACGCCAGCACTCCGTAGATCTCGCGCTGCTCGATTAGCGCACGTTTCAGGCGATTGGTTCTCAGCATGGGGTACGCTCCTGTATCGCTGCAGCCTTCCCCGTGGTCACAGACGCAGGGCGCTGCACCGGTGCATGCAAGGCCAGGGGATTGGGCACCCGCTTGATCTGAGGCATCTCGTCGCCGAACAGCCGCCGGCGGGTCAGTGCTTCCACTTCCCACTCGGGGACAAAGACGTCGAACTGGCGATAGCGCTCGGCGTGCTCTGGATGGGCGTCCTGGTAGGCGGTGATGACGTCGGCGACCATGGCCCAGAAGGAGCCCTCGGTGAGTCCGAAGTGACGCTCGAGGAAGATCGCCATCTCGGCCAGGGCGATAAAGAAGAAGGCGTCGCAGGAGTAGTCGCGCACCGCCGCCAGGTCATCGGTAACGATAAAGGAGTTGCGGTTGCGCGCGGCGTGGGCCGCCGGCAGCGGCTCCAGGCTGGGGGCCAGCTCCGGGCGGGCCAGCGCCGACGGGCAGTAGCGCACCCCGTCGTGGAAGTCCTTGAGCGCGACTCGCACTGGCCAGCCGTCTCGGTGGATCACCACGATATTCTGGCCGTGGGACTCAAGCCCCACCCCTTCGGCGAACAGCAGGTGGATGATCGGCAGTGTCGCCACGCTCACCAGTTGGCGGGTCCAGGCGTCGCGCCCGTGACGGGCGATCCAGTCGGCAATAAAGGGCTCTGTGGGCGCCCCGTCCGGGTCGCGCAGACACTGGCTCAAGCCGTTGAAGGGAACCGCCTGCTCGCCAGGGGCGAGAAAGCCGTCGATATGCTCACGCCACAGGGCGCCGGCCTGGCCGTACACCTCGTCATGGCGCAGGCCGCCAAAGGCGCGTTCGTCCAGGGCAACCCCGGCCACCTCGCCGAGGATCACGACGTTGGCCGCCCCGGCGCCGGCGTCGCTCTCCAGAAGCTGCTTGAGCCAGGCGGTGATGATGGGGCCGTTGGTGATGGTATGGCGCGCCAGGATGCGGGTACTGGAGGTGTTGGTGATCCCCAGCGCCAGCTTGAGATAGGGCGTCGGGGACGCGCGCCGATCGTGATCCAGCGGCGCCAGGGTACGAATCGACTGCTGCGGGCGATAGCGGGTCTCGCCCTCGCCGAGCAGGACGATCTCGCCGCTGGCAAGCTCCGGGTAGAGCGCGCCGACCAGCACGTTTTCCCACTGCCAGGGGTGCACCGGCAGCAGCACCGCCTGCTCGCGCGCAAGGCCTCGCTCGCCTAGCCACTCGGCCAGACGCTGCCTGGCCGGCGATCCCTCGTCACCCAGCTCGGCATCGGCCATGGCCGCAAACGTCGCCAGGGCGCCGAGACCAGGAACAGCCCCCTGATGAGCCAGCCGCGCCGGCAGCGCCAGCCACAGCACCCGCAGCGGCTGGCCGAACTCGGGACCGAAGCGACAGTTGTCGCCAAGCGTGAAACCGAGACGAGACTTGTAGCAGGGATGGTAGCTGTGGGCGTCGGTGAAGTACTGCTCCAGGGCGTCGGCGTCGAGCGTGTGGGGCGCGCTCTGGCCGTCGACGGGCGCTGCCGTCGAAGACTGCAGGTCCTTGATCAGGGTCTGCTTGAGCTCGTTGATGAACCCCGGCTGCAGCCGCCCTTGAAGGTCTCCCTCGGCCCTGGCGCTCAGTGTGGACGCCAGGTCGTCCAGAAACTCCGAGAGCGATGGCGACTGGGTCCGGCCATCGCGTCCGGCCAGAGCCGGCGCCTTTGTCGACGCCCGAGCCGGCGCCCGAGCCAGCGCCTGAGTCGACGCAACAGCCAGACTCTGATGATCGAGGCGAATCAGCGAGAAGCTGTGGCACAGCCAGCCTCGCACCCGATAGTCGCGCTCCCCCAGGGAGACGACGAAGGTGGTTTCACGTCCCTGCCCTTCACCCTCAGGCGGGGCCAGGTGCTCGCAGCGATACTCGAGCACGTCTTCGTACAGCAGGGTCTGCAGCAATTGGCCGATAACCCGCCGCTCGATGCGCGGGCGATGACGCCAGTCGTCGGAACTGGCAAAGGGTACGGCAGCGGGAACAGCACTGGGAGCAACACAGGGGGCAACTCGAGGTGCGGCGACGTCTGCGACGGCGTCAGCGGACCCCGTCGCTGGCTCGGCAACGTAGGAAGGTGATGACATGAATAACCTCAGCGTGCGGTGTCGGGTGACGCCCTGTCGGCGCCAATGAAGATCTGCGGCGGCCTTGGGTGGCACAGAAAGTCAGCGTGGGAGATGTTGTAGCCGTAGGCCCCGGCCAGCGGCAGCACCAGAAGATCCCCCGGGGCGACGTCGCCAAGCAGTCGATCACGCCCCAGCACGTCCTTGGGCGTACATAGCTGCCCCACCACCGTCCAGGGTCGCTTCTCGCCGGACGACGCTTCGCCGCGCTCCCCGCTCGGCAGGTGGATGACCGGGTGGTCGTGGCCCTGGGCCGCGGGCAGCCGGAACTGGTGGGTACCGCCACGACAGACGACGAAGCCCTGACCATGGCTGTGCTTGGTGTCCAGCACCTCGATGGCGTAGTAGCCACAGAAGGCACTAAGGAAACGGCCGATCTCGAAGCGCACCCGCGGGGCCTGAGCCATCGCCTTGAGTCGGGCGTCCAGATGGGCGCACAGCGTCTGCCAGTCGAACTGACGCTCGGGTTCGAACGGCGCCATGTAGTCGACGCCGATGCCCCCCCCGACATTGAGCTGGGTGACCCTGGCGGGCGAGGCGGCAAGCGCGCGCCATTCGGGCCAGCGCGCCAGGTAACCGTCAAGCAACGCCTGGTGGCGCGCCACGCTCGTCTGGTGGGACATGGCGTGGATATGAAAGCCGACCAGGGTGAGATGGGCAGCGGCGTCCACCGCCGCCACCGCCTCGCCAAGCCTGGCTTCGTCGATGCCGAAGGGGGTGGCGATACCGGCCATGCGCAGACGACTCGACAGCGCCTCGGGCAGGGTCGGATTGATGCGGATCAGCACCGCCTGGTGACGCCCCCTGGCCGCGGCGAGTCGCTCAAGCCGCGCGATCTCGCCAAGGCTCTCCACGTGAAAGGCCTCGATGCTCTCGCCCATGGCCAACGCCATCTCCGTGTCGAGTTTGCCCGGCCCCGACAGCACCCAGGGCAGCGTGCTCGTCGCCTCGCGCATGCGCCCGATCTCGCCACCGGAGGACAGCTCGAAGCCGTCCACGATGGGGGCCAAGGTCCCGAGGACCGGCGCCTCGCTATTGGCCTTGATGGCGTAGTAAAGCTCGACACCGTCGGGCAGTGCGGACTTGATCGAACGCGCCCGGGCGGCCAGCGCCTCCAGGTCATAGAAGAAGGCGGCGATAGGATCTTGCGCTTCGGCCTGGTGGCAACGTATCGCCTCCCGCACCGCTGGCGGCAGCCGCTGGGCCTCGCTGCGCCCCGAGACAGCAACACTGTCAGCCATGGGCCACCTCCAGACGCTCACCTGCGAGCTGATGCCAGGGGTTGGGCAGCCACACATAGTCGGCGTGACGATCGGCCCGGGCCATCAGCCTGAGCTTGAGGTTGGTCTTGCACGGCAAGTCGCCGCCTGCGAGCAGGCCATCGAGCTCGGGCGTGGCGACTCCGAGCCGTTGCCTGACCCGCGAAAGCTCCTCCCCGGTGGCCTCCCACAGACGCTCGGCCAGGGCCGGGCGGCGCCAGCTCAACGCCAGGATCGCCTCGGCCAGGTGATTGACCAGCAGGCAGTAGGCGATGCGCTTCCAGCCCTTGTCGCGGCTGTAGGTCATCGACGCGCGCACGCGCTCATCCAGCGTCTCGCCGGCGAGCCAGTCAAGGCCATGATCCTCGGTCAGCTTGACGCCTTCGAAGTCGCGCAGCAGTACGCGACGGGGCCAGCCCTGGTCATGGATCAGCACACAGTTCTGCAGATGCGGCTCGACCACGATGCCATGACGGAAATACAGCGCCAGCACCGGCTCGACCAGGGCGCCAAGATAGGCCTTGTACCAGTCGACAATCCTGTGTTCGGGCACATCGTCGGCGTGAGCGCCGCTCACAGCAGCGGACGCAGGCGAACTCGCGCGCGCCACCAGCGTTGGCGCCATCGGCTCAAGTTCGGTGTCACGGGCGAATACCGTCGCCGCCAGCAGGCAACGCTCGGCGCCGAAGCGCTGGCAGAAGTTCTCGCGCAGGATGACCCCGGTCTGCTCGCGGAACCAGCGGCGCTGGTCGTCGTCAGCGTCCTGCGGGGCCCAGTGCAGGGTGGCGGGCTCCCGAGCCAGCTCGAGGGTCTCGAGCGCCGGGTCTTCACTGTCGATCAAGCGACTCATGATGCGATCGATGACCAGGGTGCTTTCGAGCTCGTACCAGGCGTTCTTGCGCACGCAGTTGGTAATGCGCACGTTGAGCGAGCCCTTGATGAACCAGGGATGCTCAGGCGCATGCCAGGTACGCATCGAGGCGGTGGGCAGCGCCAGCGGGCCGCTTCTGCCCAGGTCGCGGATGCTGCCGTCGTTGATCCGCGCGGCGACATCCGGCACCTGGCGAAACAGCTCGGCCTGGACCGGGTGCATGGCCAGCACCACCCGCCCGGCCTCGGGCTCCGCGCTCTGGTCCGCGGCCTGGCTGAGCACCTCACCGGGCTCCAGGCCATTGCAGGCGATCCGTAGCCCTTGCGCCGGAAACGAGAACTGGTGCAAGCGGGTACCCTGACCAAACTCGGGGGAGCAGTCCCTGCCCTGCCCCTTCAAGCCTTTCGGCCACTGCCTGGCCTTGGGGGTGGGGTGATTTGGATGGCCGAACCACAGCCCCTGTTCGCTGGCGGCGTAGTCCTTGAGCGGGTCATGGGGGCGTCGCCGAGCGTCCTCGATGATGGAGGCCATCACCGCCTGGCTCTGCAGCACCTGGTCGCCGAACTCGGGGTTGGGGCTGGCCTCGCGCCAGGGGCCATCTTCCAGCAGGGCCGATACCAGCTCGTCGGTATCGGCCTCCCGCCAGGGCTGATCGAGGCTGCGGCGCAGATACAGCGGCGACACAACCTGATGGCAGCCCATCGCCGAGTGGCGATCGACCAGCACGAACAAGGTTAAAGAAGACGACCAGGCGACCTGCAATGGCAGGCCCTGGAGGCTCGTTGGCAGGCCACGCCTGTTGGCGGGCCAGTGGTGGCTCAACAGGTCGTGGGGGATAGCCACTTCCTTGATGATGCCGTTGAGCAGGGCATGCTGTGAGGCATGCCGAGCGATCTCGCCAGGGGTGCGAGTACATGGGGGGAATTGCATGTGCAACCTCCGCAAGGATTCCTTCCTTGTTTTGCTTCCCCGGACGTCGAATCATCGACGCCTTTCGTCAGGGGAAACCGCGCTTTCCTGGCTAGTCACTTGGCGAAGGGTTGTTGTTATGGCGTAGTTGTTATTGCGTACGTTGTTATGAAGTCGTTGATCTGGAAACTGATTCTGCAGATGGCCTGAAAACAGCCTCAGGCGTTGCCTGGTGTCATCGAAGCGGCACCACGGCCCGTCCGCGTGGACCGCCGCCGTCCTGGCGGCGGTCCGGGTCAGCCGACTAGCGGCGCTTACGAAAAGTAGCGCTTTCCAGCCGTAGTGCTTACAAACGCAGCCTTTAGAAGTCGACGCTATACCCTACCGTCAGGGTACGACCACGACCGGCGAAGTAACGGTCGTCGTTGACCAGCGCGCTCTGGGAGTAGTAGGTGATGTAGTCCTCGTCGAGCAGGTTGGACACGCCCACATTCAGCTTGCCGGTAGGCAGTTGGTAGCCCACCGCTGCGTCCACCAGCAGATAGCCGTCGAACTCGCGATCGTCCTCGTCATAGGTCTCATCGAACGAGTAGTTGGCCTGGAGGAAGGTGGACACCTTGTCGGTCCAGTTGGCGGACCAGCTACCGATCAGACGATCCGGCGAGACATCCAGGCCGGACAGTTCGGCATCGAGGTCGCCATCGTCGTCGCTGTCATACAGCCCGGTCATGTGGGAGTAGGCCAGGCGACCGGAGTGGCGCTCGGTAAAGGCGTAGTCCACCGAGGCCTCGATACCGGTGATCTGGGTCTCCTGGCGGTTCATGATGAAGACGCCGTCTTCTTCGGTCAGGCGGCTGCCGAAGTCGGAGGTGGACTCGTAGTAGCTCAGCTCTGCCGACAGGCGATCCCCTTCGAAGCGCACGCCGGTCTCGACGTTCTCGGTCACGATGGGACGCAGGTTGTCGATACTGTCGACGGACTGTCCCGGGGTATCGATGCCGCGCAGCGCACGACCAACATCAGGGATCGAGAAGCCTTCGGAGTAGTTGGCGAACAGGCTGACGCGATCGACCGGCTTCCACACCGCGCCGACGTTGTAGAGCGTCTCGTCGAAGTCGGGATTGCCGCCCTCGACGTCGACGCCATTGTTGGCCCACACCGTCTGATAGTCATCGATATCCAGCTCGGCGTACTCATAACGCACCCCGGCGGACAGCAGCAACGAGTCGATCGGCTGCAGTTCGGCCTGGAAGAACGGCGACAGGTCGGTGTAATCGGTGGGCGGCACGTAGGTGCGGTTGCTCTGATACAGGTACTGCTCGGTCTCGTCGAACAGCGTATCGAAGCCACCGGTCAGCTTGAGCCGGTCATTCCACAGGTCGTCCTTGGTCAGCGAGATCTTGGTGCCGAACTTCTCGGTCTTGGCCGAGCTCTGGTCGTAGTAGGTGCCTACCGGCGCCAGTGACGGATCCTGGAAGCTGCTGGAGTCGGTGGCGCCGAACAACGCCTCGTAGTCCTGATAGTAGGCCTGGGCGCTAAGGTGCATGCCGGCCAGGTCGTAGTTCTCGTAGCTAAGCCCAGTGGTCCAGACCTCATTGAAGGGGGCGTCGCCCTCGGGGGTGCCACGCACGGAGGTGGTCGGAATCCCGGCGTCGCGATCGCCGGTCACGCTGACGTAGTCGTTGTGACCTTCGATGTCATAGTGATTGAGGGTGAACTGGATGCGCTGGTCATCGTCGATCCAGTAGGCAATCTTGCCGAGCAGGTCATAGCTGCGCGAGTCCATCAGGTCGCCCTGGGTGTTGTCGACACCGACCGGGTCGTCCTTGGCGTCCAGGTACAGCCCCTGGTCCTCGTAGCTCAGACCAAACAGGTAGTCGACGTTGCCCTTGTTGCCGCTGAAGCCGTAGTCGGTCTTGTAGCTCAGGGTGTCCTCGTCCAGCTCGCTGGTCGGGGTGGTCATCTGCACGCCGAAGTGCTGATTGAAGGAACCCGGCTCCGGACGCTTGGTGATGATGTTGATCACCCCGCCGGCTGCGCCGACGCCATTGGTGGCGTTGGCGCCCTGGATCACCTCGATCTGCTCCACCTGGGAGAAATCGATGGTATGGGCCTCACGACCGGTCGGACGCAGCGGATTCGACTGGGGAATGCCGTCGATCAGAAACAGCGGTGTGCGGCCCCTCAGGGTCTCGCCGCTGCCGGTCATCTTCTGGCGGTTGGGCGAATAGGATGGCAGCAGGTTGCTCAGAATCTGGGAGGAGTCGGTGGTCACGTCCAGCTGCTGGGCGATCTCCTCCTCGCTGATGATGCGCACGGTCTGCGGCGAATCTTCCGCGGTGGTATTGGTCCGCGAGGCGGTCACCACCATGGTCGGGGCCTCGTCGGCACGGGCGCCGTTCGAGGAAGAGGTATCGACGGAGGTCTGCGCCGCGACCTGCTGTGCGGCCACCAGGCCAAGCAGTGAAACGGTGGGCCAGAGAGCATGACGTTTCATGTCGTGCATCGTTCCTTTTGCTAAATCGAATGATCGCGCAAACGCTGACTCGAGGTCTGGCGAGTCCCTCACGCCAGGACGTTGCTCTCGGACGTCGTCCCTGCCCCGTGCTGCCGCTCCCGGCGAGCGGTGGCGATGCGATTCGCCACCCTCCCGAAGGGCCGCACCTTACCGAAGCCTCGATGCCGCATTGCGTCGTTTATTGCCATCTCACATACAAATGAGAACGATTATCCTAATTAATCGCTTTCCTGATGTCCACGAAATGCGAACCATTCGTTCGGCATAAGCTAACAACACACTGTGCTAAAACGCCGCGCGCCATGCCGACAAACCGCGCCGATACGGGCCTGGCCGGATTGAAAATGAGAATTTTTTGTCATACCGTGCTGCTGCCACACACCCCCAGGCGGGCCTTGCATGACCTCATCTCAGCCTTCTTTGCCGACCACACCCTCTTCCAGCGCGGCACCCCAACACCGGTCCGATGCATCGTCAGGCGTGTCGTCAGACGGATCGACCGCGGCGTCCGCGCTTGACCACCCATTGGCGGGGCAATCTCTCAAGGTCGGCTACGAGGAACGGCTGGTACTGGACGGGGTGGATATCGCGGTGGCACCAGGCAAGCTGACGGTGCTGCTCGGTCCCAACGGTAGCGGCAAGTCGACCCTGCTGAAGACCCTGGCACGCACCTTGAAGCCCCAGGGCGGCCAGGTGCTGCTCGACGGTCAGGATATTCACCGTCGCTCCACCCGCGAGGTCGCCCAGCATCTGGGGCTGCTGCCCCAGGGGCCGACGGCACCGGAGGGGCTGAGCGTGCGCCAGCTGGTGGCGATGGGACGCTTTCCCCACCAGCGCCTGTGGCAACGCGATGCCCGTCGCGACGCAGAGGTGGTCAAGCAGGCGATGGCCTACACCCGGGTCACCGAGTTCGCCGAACGCCACGTCGACACCCTGTCCGGTGGACAGCGCCAGCGCTGCTGGATCGCCATGGTGCTGGCCCAGCAGACCGACCTGATCCTGCTCGATGAGCCCACCACCTTTCTTGACCTCAAGGTCCAGGTGGACCTGCTGGAGTTGCTCTCGGGACTGGCCCACGACCAGGGGCGCACCCTGCTTTTGGTGCTGCACGACCTCAACCTGGCCGCCGCCTACGCCGACGAGCTGGTGATGATGCGCGACGGCCGCATCCTCACCAGCGGCGCGCCGCGAGAAGTGTTCACCGCCGACAATCTGAAGCGCGTCTTCGACCTGGAGGCCCACGTCATGGTCGACCCGGAAAGCGGCAAGCCGCTGTGCGTACCTTTGCTGGGGCGCCGTGAATCGCAGACGCCGCGGCAGAAACCAACCGACGAGTCGCCGGCGTCGCACACTCAGGCAATGCATCTTTCGACAACGTCAGGGCCGAGGCCATGAGCCACGTCTTCTGCACCGACCTGTCTCGCGAAGCGGGGGATCCGCTGCCTGGCAGCGGCGCCCACGCCGAGCGCAACCTCTTGATCAGCTGGCCCCGGGCCAGGTGGCAGCGCAACCTGCGCCACGCCAGCGACATGCCCCCCGAGCTGGCAGCACAACTCGACGCCCTGGCCGCCAGCGGTCGTCGGGTCAATCTGATCCATCGTCGTGATCAGCCTGCCGAGGTCCACGAGGTGATCCTGATGCCGGAGCGTCGGCGTCTCCAGCTCGAGCGCAGCGCACTGCGGGCCTTTGTCGAGGCGCTGGCGGCGGGCGAGGATCTCGAGCGCTGGCCGTCCATCCCACAGCACCACGACCTGGTGCTGTGCTGCACCCACGGCAAGAAGGACAAGTGCTGCGCGCGCTACGGCTATCGCAGCTACAAGGCGCTGGCCCGCGCCGTGGAGGAACATCGCCTGCCCTTCGACGTCTGGGAGAGCAGCCACCTGGGCGGTTGCCGCTTCGCCGCGAGCATCATCCTGCTGTCACCGGTGCGCAAATACGGGCGTATCGAGCCCGACCAGGCGTTGCCCATGCTGCAAGCCGAGGCGCAGGGGCAGCGCTTCCTGCCCGGCTATCGCGGAGCCTCCCACCTGACCCCGGCCCAGCAGTGCGCCGAGGTCGCCGCGCTCCAGTGGCTGGCCAGGGACTCGGCCCTGCCCTGCGTCGAACTGGCGCTGGTGGAGGACAACGCCCTGGACCCGCAAGAGATGCCCGGCCAGCACACATACAACGACAACAACAACGACGGCGACAACGAACCGCAATACCGCCGTCAGGTCTGGCGCTGGCGCCAGTCCGGCGATGGCAAGGGCAAGGGCAAGGGCGGGGGAGCGAGCGGTGAGCTGGTCGTCCATTGCCATACCCTCACGCTTGCACGGATCGACATGTGCTCGGATATCGACCAGGGGCCCAGCCCCAGCCAGGTCTGGCGGGCCGCCAGCGTTCAGTCGATCGACGCCGGCTATCGGCAATATTCTTGATAACAATTCGCATTTAATTTATGGTGTGCACCGTTGGTCTTATGACCTCAAGCCTCCGGCCTGCAGGACACCCCATGACATCAGCGCTGCCTCGTCTGTATTGCGGTCCCCTGGAACACCTTGCCGTACCCACCGTCGCGGCCGAGCTACCCGACGACGCCATGCCTGCCGAGCGTCTGCTCGAACCTGGCGTGCTGGACGAATTGCTCGAGCGCTTCGCCGCCCAGTACCAGGGCGATGACCTCAAGGCGGTGGCCTCGCTCTGGTCCAAGTGGCATTTCAGCGCCATGGCCGCCCATACCCTGGCCTCCAACCTGCTGCTGGAGCGCGACCTGCCGGTAGCGCTGGATCAGATGGGCCTGTATCTCAGCGACAGCGGCCAGACGACTGGCATCGCCCTGCCCCACGAAGGCACCCCGCTGGGGTCGCTCGACGCCTTCGAGCGCTTCGAACGCCTGCTGCAGGGGCATGTGGCACCGCTGGTCGACATGCTGGGCTGCGTCTCCGGGGCCTCCCCCAAGGTGTTCTGGAGCAACTTCGGCAACTACTTCGAGTACTTTGCCAAGGCTGCAGTGCACCACCCCATGGCCTCACCTGGGCTCGGCGACGAGGCGCTGCGCCTGATCGACCACCGGGTCTACCCGGATGGCCGGCGCAATCCCCTGTTCATGCCGGTGCGCTACCTGCCCGACGAACACGGAGAGACCCAGCGCACACGGCGGCTGTGCTGCCTGCGCTATCGACTCGAGGACTTCGGCTGCTGCGGCAACTGCCCGCTGGACGATGCCGCCGTTGCCAGGGCGAGCAGCACGACCAGCAACAAGACCAGCAGCACGACCGGCAACAAGGTCAGGCAGCCCAGGACCACAGCGATGCCCCAGAGCACGGGGGAAGTGGTGCAGACCTTCCCCTCTCGCGGCGACGCCCGCCGCCTGGTCGCAAGCTGAAGATGAGCACTGCAAGCCACGCGCAGGCCTGCGAGTCGAGTGGTGATCAGCCTCGCTCGCGCCCGCTGGCCGGGGCCGCCGCGGGACTTGGTGATACCCGGGTCATCCGCGCGCGGGACTTTCTACGCTTTGGCCAGCGCCATGGCATCGACTACCGCTTCGACGGCGCCCGCTTCCCGGCGGTGGCCCACCACCTGGAAATTCTCAGAGGCCGCGTCATCGAGGAAGAGGTGCGCAGCGGCTGGCATCTGACCTTTTCCGATGTCGAGGTGCTCAAGCCCTACGACTCCTGCTCCACCATGGCCTCGCCGCTGTTTGTGTGCGTGGTGATGGAAGGCGCCATCGTGGTCGACACCGGAGGACGGCGGCAGCGGCTCACCGCCGGCAGCGCACTGAGCGCCCGGCTCGCCGATCAGGTTTCCCTGCGCGTGCATCAGGATGAGGGGCAGCGGTTGCGCACCCTGAACCTGTCGCTGGACCAGGCTGCGATCGCCTCGTTGAGCCAGCGCCCGGACATCACCGAACTGCTCGACGCCCCGCGTCCCCATCTGCACGTCTGGCCACTGCCCGGCTACCTGGCGCCGATGCTCGAACAGGCGGTCATGCCGCAGCCTTCCCCCGGCCAGCGCCAGCTCTTGATGGAGGCCATTGGCCTGCAACTACTGGCCCACGGCCTGCGACATCCCGGCCCGCGCCAGCGCGGTGACCTGCCCCTGCCGGAGCGCCAGCGGCTGGAGCGGATCCGCCAGCGGCTGCACGACTTTCCCGCCGAGTCCTACTGCCTCGAGCAGCTGGCGGCGATGGCGTCCATGAGCGCCTCGGGCCTGCGCGCCAAGTTCCAGCGCCTGTTCGGCGTTTCGGTCTTCGACTACCTGCGAGAACGCAGACTGACCCTGGCCCACGAGCTGCTGGCCCAGGGCGCCAGCGTGCAGCAGGCCGCTTTCGAGAGCGGCTACAGCCACGCCTCCAACTTTTCCACTGCCTTTCGGCGGCGCTTCGGAGTCTCACCCCGCGACGTTGGCTAGACGCTTCCAGAGCCTTCGCCCTTCGCCCAGCCCCCTGGGCACCTCTCCCCCAGAGACCTCAACTGGACACAGTACACCGCAACGGCACCCAGCCGTCGGGCGGTGCTTCGTCGATGAATGGATCCACTACATCAGCTAGCACTCGCTACGCCGATAGCACTCGCTACGCCGATCGCACTTGTCTACTGAGGTTTCATTATCGGCGCAGGTCCTGTCACCACGCATAAGGTTCTTGGCGCCGCGCATAAACAGGCCCACTCGCAAAATGTAATAATTCGCATTACCGAAACATGACCGCTTTGTTCAGGTGCCTACCCCGCGGCGCCTTTCCCTGCTCCCAATGGTAAGCGACAACATGCGTATCACCTCGACCCTGCCCTTCGCGCTGACGCCTTTCGCCCTGAAACCTTTCGCCTTGAAAGCTGGCCCGGCGCTGCTGGCGGCCAGCGTATCCTCCGCCGCACTGGCCCAGACCACCCTCAGTGACAATGCCGTCAATGCTGGCACCTCCACCAGTACCGAACTGGGCACCATGACGGTTACCGGCCAGGCCGCCACCAAGACCGATACGCCCTTCCTCGAGACGCCCCAGGCCACCTCGACGGTCAGCGCCGAACAGATCGAGCGACGTGGTGCCCAGACCGTGCAGCGGGCGCTGGACTACACCCCCGGGGTCTATACCAACCAGCTCGGGTCGTCCAACCGCTACGACTATCTGGTACTGCGGGGCTTCTCCGACGGCAGCCTGAGCAATACCTTCCTCGATGGCCTCAAGCTGATGGGCGACACCAACAGCTTCAGCTCGCTGAAGGTCGACCCCTGGATGCTCGAAAGCATCGAGGTGGTAAAGGGGCCGGCCTCGGTGCTCTATGGTCGCGCCTCCCCCGGCGGCCTGGTGGCGCTGACCAGCAAGCGCCCTGAGTTCAGCGACACCCCCACCGGCGAGGTGCAGGTCGGCTTCGGCAACAATGACCAGCAGCGCGCCGCCTTCGACGTCACCGGCAGCGTCGACGAAGGCCAGCGTGCCGCCTTCCGCCTGACCGGCATCGCCCGTTCCTCGGATACCCAGTTCGATCAAGCCGAAGAAGAAAGCTACGCCATCGCGCCGTCGCTGACCTGGGACATCACCGACGCCACCACCCTCAACCTCAACGCCTACGTCTCGCGTGAGCCCGAGGGCGGCTATCACGCCGGTCTGCCCTACGACGGCACGGTGACCAGCCATGCCGGCGGGCATATCGACAACACCTTCTTCGAGGGCGAGGACGACTACGACAACTTCGAGCGCGACCAGACCCTGCTGGGCTATGAGCTGGAGCACCGTTTCGGCAACGGCATCACCGCTCGCCAGAAGCTCAAGTATCTGGAATCCGACGTCGAGATGGATCAGGTCTACGCCTACGGCTGGGCCAACGACACCGAGCTCAACCGCTACTACTCCGGCGCCGACGAGGATCTCGAGGCCTGGACCGTGGACAACCAGCTCGAAGCCAACTTTTCCACCGGCGGCTTCGAGCACCGGGTGCTGACCGGGTTCGATTACCAGACCCGCGAGAACGACGTGGTCTGGTCCGGGGGCACCTTCCCCAACATCGACGCCTTCAACCCGAGCTACGGTGCTGGCCCCATCGGCGATATCGTCGTGACCACCCGCGAGAAGCACGAACTCGACCAGACCGGCGTCTACCTGCAGGACCAGATCAGCTGGGATCGCTGGCACCTGACCCTGGGTGGCCGCTATGACTGGGTCGATATCGAGAACACCAACCTCGATAGCGGCGACAGTTCGGATCTCGACGAAACCCAGTTCAGCGGCCGCGCTGGCCTGCTCTACGCCTTCGACAACGGCGTCTCGCCCTACGCCAGCTACTCGACCGCCTTCACCCCGACCAGCTTCGTCGATGCCTCCGGCGATCTGCTCGAGCCGATGGAGGGCGAGCAGGTGGAAACCGGGCTCAAGTACCAGCCGTTGGGTACTCGGGACCAGTACTCCATCGCCCTGTTCCATATCACCCAGGAAAACGTGGCCACCAAGGAGCAGCCCACCGATCCGTATCGCGCCGTGGGCGAGATCGAATCCCAGGGGATCGAGCTTGAGGCGCGCACTCAGCTCACCGAGGCACTGAGCCTCCAGGCCGGCTACGCCTACACCGACATCACCTACGCCGAAAGCGATGACCCCAGCGAGGAAGGCAACGACGCCATCTACTCGCCCAAGCACATCGCCTCGGTGTGGGGCTACTACGACTTCCTCAAGGGACCGCTGGCCGGGCTCAACACCGGCCTCGGGGTGCGCTACCACGCCGATATCCAGGCCGACCGCGACAACACCAAGTCGGTCCCGGACTACACCCTGGTCGACGCCACCCTGGGCTATGACTTCAGCCAGGTGGGGCTGACCAACGTCAGCGGCCGCCTCAACGTCAGCAACCTGCTGGACGAGGACTACGTGGCCTCCTGCAACTCGCTCGAATTCTGCTACTTCGGCGCCGAGCGCAGCGTCAGCGCTACCCTGAGCTATCGTTTCTAGCCACTGACCCAAATGAAGGAAAAGCGCCCCGTCCATGAACGGGGCGCTTTGCGTTTCGGCCCGACCGCTACCCTCGCCTGCTGCTGCATCGGAATCCGCTGCAAGGCCTTGTTGGAGGGCAGCCCTCCGCCCCTACTCCCAACGCGCAAGCTGCCTCAGATGGTCATCGCGGGCACGCTCCGGCGACTCCGGCACCAGGCGCACCTCGGTGCCAGGCAGGCACTGGGCCAGACGGGCGCAGGCCAGCGGGGTCAGCGCCCCCAGGCGCGGGTAGCCGCCGATGGTCTGGCGGTCGTTCATCAGAATGATCGGCTGGCCGTCCGGCGGTACCTGCACCGCCCCCAGCGGAATGCCCTCCGACACCATACCGCTCATGCTGCCCTCAAGCTGCGGCCCGGTCAGGCGAATCCCCATGCGATCGGCGCGCTGATCCAGCGTCCAGACGTCATTGAAGGCGCGATACAGGCTGGTGCCCGAGAAGCTCGCGATCTGGGCCCCGGGCACCAGCGACAGCGCCAGTGGCCCGTCGCTTGCCGTGACCTGAGCCCCCTGCTCTCGATCAGCGTCCCGCTGCCCCTTGTCGGCGTCCCGCCGTGGCAGGCGACGATCGCCGCCCGAGGGCCGATCCTGCTTTGGCGTCAGCACGTCGCCCTGGGCCAGCGGCTTGCCGAAACCGTCGAGGCCACCGAGCCCTTCACGCACGGTGCTCGTGACGCTGCCCATGATGGCGCTCGCCTCGATCCCGCCCGGCAGTGCCAGATAGGTGCGCAGGCCACTTTTCGGCCTCTCGAACACCAGCCGCTGACCACGCTTGAGCGTTACCGGTTCCGCCAAAGTCATGGGTTCGCCGTCCAGAGTCGCGCCCAGGTCGGCCCCGGCCAGCGCCACGCTCACGTCGGCCTCGGCCACCAGCGCAAGGCCGCCCACCATGATCTCGATGCCGGGGGCGTCCGGGGCATTACCCAGCAGCCAGTTAGCCCAGCCCAGCGCCATCCAGTCCATGGCACCGCCCTGGGTCACGCCCAGATGGCGCACACCCTGACGACCACCATCGACCACCAGCGCCAGGGGACCTGCGCGTTCCACCTTGAGACTCATGCGCCGCTCTCCTCGGCCGGGGGTTGGGGAGTGGTGTCGCCACCCTGCGCCTCGAAGGTGGCGCGGTCGATGGCCACAAAGCGCACGCGATCGCCGGGCTTGAACAGGATGTAACCCTCGCGCTCGCGATCGAACAGCCGGGTGGCGGTGCGTCCGATCAGGTTCCAGCCGCCAGGCGACGGCGCGGGATAGACGGCGGTCTGGCGATCGGCGATGCCGACGCTGCCCGCGGCCACCTTCTGGCGCGGTGTCTTGAGTCGAGGCGTGGCCAGGGCGTCCTCGACCAGTCCCATGAAGCCGTAGCCGGGGGCAAATCCCAGCGCGAACACGCTGTAGTCGTGGGCACAGTGGCGCTCGATGACCTGGTCGGCGGTGATGCCTGCGCGCTGAGCGATCAGCTCAAGCTCAGGGCCGACGCTTGCGTCATACCACACCGGGATCTCGTGCAGGCTGCCGTCCTCCGTCGCCCGGGGCGAAAGGTTCGCCAGGGCCTCGCCGAGGCGCGCTCGGGCCTCGCCAAGCGACAGTCTGTGGATATCGAGCTGCACCAGCACCGTGGTGTAGGACGGCACCACCTCCAGGGCATCCTCGCCCAGCCGTTCGCGGATGGCGTCCACCGCCGCCAGCACCCAGGGCATATGCGACTCGTCGATGGCGTCGAACAGCCGCACGATCAGGCTGTCGAAGGCGACTGTCTCAAGACGTGGGCTCGGCGTCATGCCCCCTCCAGCTGGTCGAAGGCCTCACGGATGGCGCGCACCGCCGCTACTGAACTCTCGTTGTCGCCGTGCACGCACAGAGTATCGGCGGGAAGGACCAGTTTGGTGCCGTCGCGGGCGGTCAGCGCCTCGCCCCGGGCCAGGGTCACCGCCTGGCCGACGATGGTGTCCTCATCGTGATGCACCGCGTCTGGCTCACGCCGGGACACCAGCCGACCTTCGCCGTCATAGGCACGGTCGGCGAACACCTCGAACCACAGGCTGACGCCCTCCTCCTCGGCCAGCGCCCTCACTGCGGCGGTGTCGGCGGTGGACATCACCAACAGCGGCAGGCTTTCGTCATAGGCCTTGACCGCCCGCATGGTGGCGCGCAGCAATTCCATATTGGTGGCCATGTCGTTGTAGAGCGCGCCGTGGGGCTTGACGTAGCCGACCCTGATGCCCTCGGCACGACAGACGCCGTCGAGGGCACCGATCTGGTAGAGCAGCAGGTTCTCGGCTTCGCTCGGGGACACCGCCAGGCTGCGCCGGCCAAAGCCCACCAGGTCGGGATAGCCGGGGTGGGCGCCGACCAGCACCTCGTTGGCCACGGCGTAGCCTACGGTGCGCCGCATCACGTCAGGGTCACCGGCGTGGAAGCCGCAGGCGATATTGGCGCAGTCGATATAGGGCATCACGTCGGCGTCACGGCCCATCTTCCAGGCACCAAAGCTCTCGCCAACGTCGCAGTTGAGTCGGGGTATCGGCATGGGGGCAGCCTCTGTTGTCGACGTCCTTTGGTGAACCTTCGCCAGTGGACATCAGGTGGTTAACTTACCTGTTATCGTCGTCTTCCGCTGTCTTCTGTCGCCATCGTGGCGTCCAGCGCGCGCTCCGAGCGCTTTCCTTCGAGCCCTTTCGCGAATGCTTCGATCACGTTGCCGGGGCGCCACAAAATCTCCTCTTGTCAGTTGAATCTAACGCCCGAGTCGATTCCCGACAAATTCGGCAAGAAGATTGACGCCACGATCCCCCCCGGCCAAGAATCAGTGATATACCCCTTCACCTACTCCGGAGTTTCCCCCATGGCCGTCAGCGATCCCTTCCATCTTGCCATTCAGGTCCGTGATATCGACGAGGCCCGCGAGTTCTATGGCAACTTTCTCGGCTGCCCCGAAGGCCGCAGCTCCGAGTCCTGGGTCGACTTCGACCTCTACGGCCATCAGTTCGTCTGCCACCTGAACCCCGGTCTCAAGGACGCCGCCGACGCTGCCCACAAGAACCCGGTGGACGGCCACGGTGTGCCGGTGCCGCACTTCGGCGTGGTACTGGAAATGGACGCCTGGGAGGCCCTGGCCGAGAAGCTCAAGTCCCATGGCGTCAAGTTCGAGATCGAACCCTACATCCGCTTCAAGGGCGAGCCCGGCGAGCAGGCCACCATGTTCTTCAAGGACCCGTCCGGCAACGCACTGGAGTTCAAGGCGTTCAAGGATCGCGAAAGCCAGCTGTTCAAGAAGGCCTGAGAGCCCAGCGGCATCGGCAAGGCGGCTTGATCTTCAACGCCATCCTGCCCGATGCTGCATAGTCAGACTGATACCTCCATCACGACACGTCGTTTTCACCGCCACGTTTCTACAACAACAAGGTAGGCATCATGACTCGATACTCCTCCCTGGGGCTGGCCGTTGCCGTGGCCACACTCTCCACCGCCACTGCGGTCAGCAGCGCCCAGGCCGCCGAATGGAATCTGGCGACGCCCTACGGGGATGCCAGCTTCCACACCGAGAACACCAAGCAGTTCGCCGAAGACGTGCGCGAGGCCACCGAGGGCGAGCTCGACATCACCGTGCACTCCGGCGGTTCGCTGATCAGCCACGGCGAGATCAAGCCATCGGTGCGCCGTGGTACCGTCCAGGCCGGCGAGATCTTCATGTCGATCCTGTCCAACGAGTCGCCGGTGTTCGAGCTGGACACCCTGCCGGGGCTCGCCGGCAGCTACGACGAGGCCTGGGAGCTGTGGCAGGCGAGCAAGCCGGTGATCGAGGAGCTGTTCGCCGAGCAGGGCATGAAGCCGCTGTACGCGGTGCCCTGGCCGTCACAGGGTATCTACACCGACTTCGAGTTGAATGACCCCGCCCAGTTCGAAGGGCTCAGAGTACGTGCGCCCAACATCAATACCCAGCGCCTGACCGAGAACCTCGGCGGCCTGCCCACCGAGACCGAGGAATCGGACATCCCCACCGCCTTCTCCACCGGCCGGGTCGACGCCATGATCACCTCGGTGTCCACCGGCGAGTCGATGGCGGCCTGGGACTATGTCTCCCACTTCTCCGACGCCAACCTGTGGATTCCGAAGAACATCATCTTCGTCAATCAGAAGGCCTTCGATCGCCTGGATGAGGCGACCAAGCAAGCGCTGATGGAAGCGGCGGCCGAGGCCGAAGAGCGCGGCTGGGAGGCCAGCAAGGCCGATATGGAAGGCAGCGCCCAGGCCCTGGAGGAAAACGGCATCACCATTGGCGAGCCCAACGAGGCGGTGGCCGGAGCCCTTTCCGAGGCCGGCGACAAGCTCTTCCAGGACTGGGAGAGCCGCGCCGATGACCGAGCCAAGGCGCTGATCGAGGACTACCGCGCCAATACCGAATAGCGCTCGGGACGAGCGGTGAGGGGTGTCCTCGCCGCTCGTTCGTTGTCCCGTTCACGGCCTGTCTTTCGCAACACGCCACGTCACGACGCCTTGCAAGAAGGGGGCGGTCAACGACTCACGGACAACGTATCGCTCCACTGACGCCAAGGATCGCCCATGAAGTTTCGCCTGATGCCGCTTTACCGCCTTGGTGGGCTAGGTGCGGCCGCCTCCATGGTCGCCATCTGCGGCCTGATCACCATCCAGGTGCTGTTTCGCCTGCTGGATGCCCTGCTGGTGCTGTTCGGCGGCGCGCGTCTTGGCCTCGAGATCACCGGGGTGTCGGAACTGGCGTCCTTCCTGCTGGTGGGCGCGACCTTTCTCGGCATGGCCTACACCTTCAGCCACCACGCCCACATCCGCATGTCGCTGGTGATCCAGCGTCTGCCGGCGGCGGTGCGCGCCTTCACCGAACTGTTCTGCCTGGCGGTGGCTTCGGCGCTCAACGCGCTGTTGTGCGTATCGCTGTGGCAACTGATGCACGAGAGCCTCGAGTTCGACGACGTCTCCTCGGGACTGCTCGCCGTTCCGCTTTGGATTCCCCAGCTGGCGTTGCTGGTCGGCATGGCGCTGATGAGCCTGGCCCTGGCCGAAGCGCTGATCTACACCGCCAGACAGGCGCTGACGGCGCCACGCCGCTTCGAGGCCCCGGACGAGGAACCCAGCCATGACTGACCCGAGGATTCCTGTTCGCCTGCAGCGCCTGTCTTGCCAGGAGGGCTTGCCGAGATGCTGACGATCAGTCTGGTCACCCTGCTGGCGCTGGCGGTGCTGCTCGGCAGCGGCGTGTGGATCGCCTACGCCCTGCTCGGCACCGGCTTTATCGTGCTGACGCTGTTCTTCCCGCTGGAGCCCGGCCCGATCCTGGCCTCGGACTTCTGGGGCGCCAGCTACGGCTGGGACCTGACCGCGCTGCCGATGTTCGTGTGGATGGGCGAGATCCTGTTTCGCTCGGGGCTCGCCAACAACATGTTCCAGGCGCTGTCGCCCTGGCTCGGTCGTATTCCCGGACGTCTGTTGCATTCCAACATCATCGGCAGCGGGCTGTTTGCCGCGGTCTGCGGCTCCTCGGCGGCGACCTGCGCCACCGTCGGCAAGATGACCCTGCCGGAGCTTGAAAAGCGCGGCTACGACAACGATCTGGCCATCGGTACCCTGGCCAGCGCCTCGACCCTGGGGCTGTTGATTCCGCCATCGATCATGATGATCGTCTACGGCGTGGTCACCGAACAGTCGATCTCGCGGCTGTTCATCGCCGGCGTCGGGCCGGGACTGATGCTGCTGGGCCTGTTCATGACCTACGTGATCGGCTGGTCGCTGCTGGTGGGCAATCGTCGTGGCGCAGTGGGCAAGCGCGACAGCGACATGCCGCTGCACCAGAAGCTGTCGGGAAGCCTGCAACTGCTGCCGCTGCTGGCGCTGATCGGCGGCATCCTCGGCAGCATCTACGGCGGGCTTGCCTCGCCTACCGAGGCCGCCGCCTCGGGGGTCGTGCTGTCGATGCTGATCGCTCGAGCCAACGGCCACTTCAACAGCACTATCTTCAAAGACGCCCTGTTCGCCGCGGTGCGCACCTCCTGCATGATCGCCTTCATCATCGCCGGGGCCTCGTTTCTGTCCTCGGCCATGAGCTTCACCCAGCTGCCCATGGACCTGGCCGAGAAGATCGGCGCCATGGGTCTGTCACCGGCCTGGCTGCTGGTGGTGCTGACCCTGTTCTTGCTGGTGCTGGGCTGCTTTCTCGACGGTATCTCGCTGATCCTGCTGGTCACCTCGATCATCATGCCGGTGATCGAGACCGCCGGCTTCGATCTGATCTGGTTCGGCATCTACCTGGTCATCGTGGTCGAGATGTCGCAGATCACCCCGCCGGTGGGCTTCAACCTGTTCGTGATCCAGGGCCTGACCGGACGCGACATCATGTCGATCACCCGCGCCACGCTACCGTTCTTCCTGCTGATGATCGTAGCCATCGTGCTGATGAGCCTGTTCCCGGGCATCGCCACCTATCTGCCCCAGGCGATGAGCGGCTGAGGAACGGGGCCATCCATGGCTTTCTGTCTACGCAAAGCGCTCCACCAGAAAGTCGATCAGCACGCGAACGCGTCTGGGCAGCAGGGTCGTGGCCGGCCGCACGATGGACACTGTCGTCGTCGGCTCGTTGGCGACGACGTCATCGAGCAGCCGTTCAAGCCGGCCCGCCTGAAGATCCTCGTCGACCATGTACGCGGGCAGGCAGGCGATGCCTCTCCCCTGCAGACAGGCGGCGTGCAGTGTCTCCAGCGAATTGGAAAGAAACCCGGGTTGCGGGAGCCTGCTGTCCTTGATTCCCCACATGACGGCGCCCCGGCCCTGATGCAGGAACAGCCCCACATGCCGGGGCAACTCATCTTCCGCCAGCGGCCTGCCGTGGCGAGCCAGGTAGGCAGTTGAGGCGCAGATCAGCCGGGGATGCGCCACCAAGGGCCGAGCGATCAGGCTCGAATCGTCAAGCGTGGCGCTGCGAATCGCCAGGTCCATACGCTCGTGCACCAGATCGACCATCGCGTCGGTCAACGTCAGGTCGATCTCCACCGCCGGATAGCGCTCCATGAACGCCAGCAGCAGCGGCATCAACCGCTGCTTGCCCAGCGCTGTGGGCGACGTGAGGCGAATACGCCCGCGCAGCTCGCTGCGGCCTTCGGCGATACCCTGTTCCACCTGGGAAAGCCGCTCCAGCAGCCCCCGGGTCTCGCTGGCGAAGGTCTCTCCTGCTGCGGTCAGGCTCATCTGTCGCGTAGAGCGCAGGATCAGGGGGACACCCAGCCGCTGTTCCAGCCGGCTGATGCGCTTGCTTACGGCCGAGTGGGTGACGCCCAACTGGCGGGCGGCCCCTGAAAAAGTGCCGGCGTCGATGACGGCATGGAAGACGGAAAGTTCGCTGACAGTATCCATCTGTTCCTTATAGTCACAAGTCCTGTGCCTCGACAAGGGATTATCGCTGCCCCGGCGGCGTGCCAGGATGGCGGCTCCTGCTCAGGTGCCGTTCTACCGTTCCCTTTTCCCTTCCCATCGACGCCCGGAGTTTGCCCATGATCCCTTCCTGCGACACCGCGCACGACGACAACGACGTCGGTCCGCTGTTCTCGCCGCTGACGCTGCCCTGCGGCCTGGTGCTGAAAAACCGTATCGCCAAGGCGGCCATGTCGGACTCACTCGGCGATGGCACCGGTCATCCTACCGAAGCACAGGGCCGACTCTACGAGCGCTGGGCCCAGGGCGGAGTCGCCCTATCTCTCATCGGAGAGGTGCAGGGCAGGCCCGATGTGGCCGAGAAGCCCGGCAATCTGGTCTTGAACGACCACTCGGACCTGTCGGCCTTCGAGCGACTGGCCCAACGTGGCAACCAGTATGGCAGCGGCCTGTGGCTGCAGCTCGGTCACGCCGGTGCGCTGGCCTATCCGCCGACCAGTGTCGCCAGGGGTCCCAGCGCCCTCGACCTGCCGGGTCTACGCTGCGCGGCCTTGAGCCCAGGCGAGATCCACGCCCTGCCCGATCAGTTTGCACGCACCGCCGCACTGGCCAGAGCGGCAGGCTTCGCCGGCGTGCAGGTCCACGCCGCCCACGGTTTTCTGCTCAGCCAGTTTCTGTCGCCCCTGTTCAACCGCCGCAACGATGCCTACGGTGGCTCGATCACGGGACGCCGACGCCTGCTGCTCGAGGTGATCCAGGCGGTACGCGACGCCGTGGGGCCGGCGTTTCCGGTGGCGGTCAAGCTCAACGCCAGCGACCAGCTCGAAGGCGGGCTCGACCAGGAGGATGCGCTCGAGGTGGTGAAGTCGCTGGACAACCAGCCCATCGACCTGATCGATATCAGCGGTGGCACCTACTTTCCCGGCGCCCGTTCTGCCTCCGACACGGACACGGCGGCTGGCAGCCCCTACTTTCTGGCGTTTGCACGTCGGGCTCGCCGACACACGACGCTGCCGCTGATGCTGACCGGTGGCTTCAAGACACTGTCCCAGGCACGCAGCGCGGTGGATGAAGGGAGCGTGGATATCATCGGACTGGCCCGGGCCCTGGCCATTAAGCCCGAGCTGCCCCGCCACTGGCAGCAAGGTCAGAGCGCGGGCCCGACCTTCCCACGCTTCGACACCCCGCCCGAGGGCGGCATCACCGCCTGGTACACCATGCGCCTGACGCAATTGGCCGAGGATCGCGACGACGAGTCGCCGGGATCCCTCGAGCAGGCGCTGGCTGACTACGAGGCCCGCGACCAGACCCGCACGCTAGCCTGGCGTCGCCACTTCTATTCGACCCCGGGTTGATGCTGCGTCGTGCTCCAAAGCCCCTGAACGCTTCCTCGGCCCTCGCGCTCAGGCCTGGTGGCGCTGCCTGAGCGTCTCGATCACCTCTCCCAGACGACGCCTGGCCTCGCCGTCTGGCTGCTCGGCGACCAGATCATCCAGCACCTGAACCACGTCGGCGTCACGGCGAGCCCGCGCCGCCTTGCCAGTCTTGTCGCCCGCGTCATTTGCCAGCAAGGCGCAGATCACCCGGTCCAGGGTGCCGAACAGAAAGTCGATGCTGTAGCCGGCGAGAAAGCCCAGGGCGGCGCCGCTCAGCGCCACCTGTGCGCCCTGATCGGTAGGAATCTGGGAGACGAACAACACGATGGCGCCACCGGAGAGCGTGCCCAGCACGATGCGATTGACATGCTCACCGATCCGCGCGGGATCGAAGGTGCGACTGTACAGCCGGGTCGCGGTCACCCGCAGCACAAAGGCGAAGGCCCCGAGGGCGCCATAAAGAAAGGGCTCGGTGTGGCGAAGTCCCTCGTAGATAAAGTCGAGCGCGGTATTCCAGTGGGTCCAGTCGAGCCCCGAGGACGGCCGGCCAGTATCGATGGCGTACATCAGCACGTTGGAGCCGATCACCGCCATCACCACCGCCCCGGTCCACCACCAAAGACGAATCAAGTACTTGCCGGTGCGGCTGTCGCGCATTCGACCATCGCTGTCCGGGCGCGTCGCCGCCAGGGTACGCGGCGAAATACCTGGGTAGAGCCGGGACAGGCGCCGGTAGCAATCCACCACGCCGGCCAGTTCTTCAGTGGTCAACAGCTCCTTGCGATCGGTCTTTTCCTTGGCCACGAAGTAGGCGGTCAGGTCGATCTCCGGCGGGTAACCTTCGAACTCCTGGGCGTAGTCCAGCAGCGCCGTGGTGTCGTCGAGCAGCTTGCGGATACGCTCTCCGCAGCCATCTTCACTGCCGTTGCCGTTGCCGTTGCCGTTGCCGTTGCCGTTAACATTGTCACTATCGCTGCCGCCGTCGGCATCATCGTCCCTGCGATCGCGACGAGGCCCCTCCTGCTCTGAACTGCTCATCGACAGTGTCCTCCCTCGCTTGCCTGGGTGCGCTCGTCCACCACACAGATCAGGCCGTTGATGGTGTAGCTCTCGCCATCGGTATGAACGACGAGGTGGCGATTCTCGACGTAAGCCCCCAGGTAGCTTCCACCTTCGCCCTGGCGCGTCTGGAACAGCAGCGGTGCCGGGCTGAGCTTGGCCAGGCGATCCAGCGGAGCCTGACGCGGCAGGCGATAGCGCAGGTTCACTCCGCCATCGCCGACGCTGAGCACGGCCACCTCGGGTCTCAGCGTCTGCACAAAAGTGTCGCTGGTGCTGGTGTCGGAACCGTGGTGATTCAGCTTGAGCACGTCGACGTTGCCCACCTGGGCGGCGACGAAGGCTTCCATGGGTACGCTGCGAGCGCCGCCGCCGGTGAGGTCGCCGCCGGTGAAGTAGCGAAAGCGCCCGTGCTCGATGATCAGTGCCACGCTGCGGGCGTTTTCACGCCGTGGATGAAGTGACTGCTCACCGACCTCGCAGAAACCGATATCCCCGGCCAGGTGCCTGCCGCCGGCAGCGGCCACCTGGATACGGGTGTCGGCGCCCAGTCGCAGCTGGGGATGATCGGGACGACAGTCGGGGATAAGCTCGACCAGCCGCGCCCCCACGGCCCGGGCCGCCGCCAGGTACTCGCCGTACTGGGTGTCGCGGCCGGTGGGAGACAGCACCTCGGGCTTGATGCCGGGTCGTTCCAGCACCGTCTCGACGGTGACGCCCGCCTCGATGAGTTCATCGAAGCCACCGATATGGTCGGCGTCATAGTGGCTGGCAAGAAAATAGTCGAGTCGATCGACCCCCAGTGCGATCAGGGCCGGCGCCACCACCCTGTGGCCATCACCGCGATTTCCCGCATCGATCAACAGACTCTGACCGCTGCCGGTATCCACTACCAGGGTGGCGTCACCCATGCCCACGTCGAGGTGCAGGATGCGCAGGTCGGCGAGGGCCGGTGTCGTTGCCAGGCAACCCAGCAGCATAGCGGCCCGGACCAGGGCACTCGGACGCCAAGCCGCCAGTAAACAAGCCGCCTGTAAACAAGACGCCGACACTCGCAAGGCCCGCATCGCCAAGGCAGGTGCAGCTATGCCCGGTACAACAAAGCCCGGTACGACAAAGCCCGACAGCAGACGATGGAACGCCCGGCGACGGACTCCGCCCCCGAGCAGTACGCAGCTCATCCTTCACGCCTCATGCAGCATAGGAAGTTACTACTTACTTACCCTAGACTGCACAGACGGCGCTGGCGAGCCGTATCCTCCACACCGGAACCGGTTCCGGGGCCGATCCCGGGGCCTGTTCATGGGCCGGCACCGGGCCCGCGGCCAAGCCCCGCGCATCGCGACAGGTCAGGGCGACAGGTCAGTGCGCCAGGTCAGGGCGACGTGGCTGCCACCGTCGCCGCCTCGCCGGTCTGCACCTGCCACTGGGCGGCGTAGCGCCCGCCCCGGGCGATCAACTCGGCGTGGTCTCCACGCTCGACCACCTGCCCCCGCTCCATCACCACGATCTGGTCGGCGTGGACGATGGTCGAGAGCCGGTGGGCGATCATGATCACGGTACGCTCACCGCCGATACGCGACAGCGAGCGCTGAATCGCCGCCTCGGTCTCGTTGTCCACCGCACTGGTGGCCTCATCCAGCACCAGCACCGGGGGATCCTTGAGCAGCGCCCGGGCCAGCGACAGACGCTGGCGCTGCCCGCCGGACAGACGCACGCCGCGCTCGCCGACACGGGTATCGAGGCCGTCCGGCAGACGCTCGATAAACTCCCAGGCTTCGGCGGTGCGTGCCGCTGCGATGACCTCCTCATCACTGGCCTCGGGACGAGCGTAGGCGATGTTGTCACGCACGCTGCCCTCGAACAGGTAGACGTCCTGGCTGACCAGGCCGATGGCGTCGCGCAGCGCCCCTTGGCGAAGCTCCGCCACCGGGACGGCGTCGAGCTCGACCCGCCCCTGGTCGGGGTCGTGAAAGCGCAACAGCAGCTTGATCAGGGTCGACTTGCCGGAGCCGGTGGGCCCGACCAGCGCCAGGGTGCTGCCGGCGGGTACCGCCAGGTCCACGGCGTCGATGCCGGCGCCGCTGCCCGGGTAGTGAAAGCTCACTTCTGAAAAGCGCACCTCGCCACGCACCGGCGTCTCGAGCTCACGGCGTCCATCGTCGCGCACCCGGATCGGGGTAGCGATCAGATCGAGGATGCGCCGGGTGCTGGCCATGGCCCGCTCGAACAGGTCGATGACCTGGGCCAGTCCGGTCAGCGGCCACAGCAGCCGCTGGGTCAGGAACACAAGCACGCCGTAGGCGCCGACGTTGAGCTCACCGGACAGCGCCTGCATGCCGCCGACGATGAAGGTGGCCAGAAACCCGGTGAGGATCGCCATGCGGATCACCGGAATAAAGGCCGAGCTGATACGAATGGCACGGCTGTTGGCGTCCACGTAGGCCTCGCTGTCGGCCTTCAGCCGAGCCGCCTCGCGGGCCTCTGCGGTAAAGCTCTTGATGGTGGCCATGCCCTGAATATTGTTGGACAGCCGGCTGGACAGCACCCCGACCTTCTCACGCACGTCGGCATAGAGGGGACCGGCCTTGCGCTGAAACACGAAGGCACCCCACAGGATCAACGGCACCGGGGTAAAGGCCAGCAGCGCGATCAGCGGCGACAGCACGAAGAACACCGCCCCCACCGCCACCACGGTGACGGCGACCTGGATCAGCGAGTTGGCACCGCCGTCGAGGAAGCGCTCGAGCTGGTTGACGTCGTCATTCATGGTGGCGACCAGCTCACCGGACGAGCGCGACTCGAAGAACCCCATGTCCAGGCGCTGCACGTGCTCGTAGGCGTCCTGACGCAGGTCGGCCTGCAGGCGCTGGGCAAGGTTGCGCCACAGGATCTGATAGAGGTACTCGAACAGCGACTCGCCGGCCCAGATAAAGAAGGTCAGCACCCCCAGCACAATGATCTGGGAGCTGGCCGAGACGAAGCCGAGCCCCGCCACGAAGCTCTGCTCCTGGTTGACCACCACGTCGATGGCCACTCCGATCAGGATCTCGGGGGCGATATCAAACAGCTTGTTGATCATCGAACACAGGGTGGCGGCGACGATCCGTCGACGATAACCGCGGGCGTAGCGCAACAGGCGCCCTAGTGCCTGCAGGCTGGATGAGCGGGACACGGCGTGAACTCCTTGCTGTCGCACCACAAGGGCGACGACCAATCCAGACGGCGCCCCAGCCGGGGCACCAACGAAAAGCGCCGCGGCCCTGGGGGCCGCGGCGCGGGTCTTGCGCTAGCACGGATGACGTCGAGACATCGACGTCAGGCCGGCTTCGCTCAGGCAGTGGCGGCCTGGTAGCGACGCTCGACTTCGTCCCAGTCCACCACGTTGAAGAAGGCGGCGATGTAGTCGGGACGCTTGTTCTGGTACTTCAGGTAGTAGGCGTGCTCCCACACGTCCAGACCCAGCACCGGCGTGTTGCCGTGCATCAGCGGGCTGTCCTGGTTCAGGGTGTTTTCCACCACCAGGGCACCGTCCGGAGTGACGGAGAGCCAGGCCCAGCCAGAGCCGAAGCGGCCCAGCGCGGCCTTGGTGAAGGCATCCTTGAAGGCGTCAAAGCCGCCCAGTTCCTTCTCGATGGCCTCACCGACCTTGCCCTTGGGGTCGCCACCACCGTTCGGGGACATCACGGTCCAGAACAGCGAGTGGTTGGAGTGGCCGCCGCCGTTGTTGATGACCGGCTGGCGCTTGTCTTCCGGCAGACGCTCCAGGTTGGAGATCAGCTCGTCGACCGGCAGGTCCTCGAGACCGGTGCCTTCCAGGGCGCCGTTGAGGTTGGTGACGTAGGTGTTGTGGTGACGAGAATGGTGGATCTCCATGGTCAGCGCATCAATGGAGGGTTCCAGTGCGTCGTAGGCGTAGGGCAGTTCCGGCAGAGTATGTGCCATGGTGATACCTCCTTCCTTGTCGAAATAGGGCTGGGTTCAGGGGGGATAATCGTATCCCACTCACCAGCTTACGTCATCGTGGGCCTCATACTATAGGCAAGACGCGTTCTTCTCGCTAGCGTGCTCCACGCCAAACGCATTGCCCGCCTGGCGGTGTCGGCGTCCCTGCCGCCGTTGAAGAGGCCCGATGTCGTGGACCACAGGGTGTCATCCTTTACGCCCCTTCTACAAGGGTTGATCAATAGTCTTTCAGCGCAACGCCTCCCTGACGTGCATCATTGACAATAACAAACAAATTGATAACCATTCCTATCCATTATCTTTCCTGCCCGGACCAGCCAGCCCAAGCCACCCTGCCCAAGTCACCCAGCGGAGCCGTTTTCATGTTCGATCTTCAGTCCGCTTCCTTCGCGATCCCGGGCAAGACCCTGCTGTCGCCGACCAGCCTGAGCTTCGATGCCGGCCGGGTCCACGGACTGATCGGCCACAACGGCTCCGGCAAGTCGACCCTGCTCAAGCTGATGGCTCAGCAACAGCCGGCCAGCGAGGGGCGCATCCTGTTCAACGGCCAGCCGCTCGAAGCCTGGGGTCGCCGCGCCTTCGCCCGCGAAGTGGCCTATCTGCCGCAACACCTGCCCAGTGCCGAAAGCCTGACCTGTCGCGAGCTGATCGCCTTTGGTCGTTACCCCTGGAAGGGGCTCCTGGGTCGCTCGCGGCGCGACGATCACGAACACGTGGCCCGAGCCATGGCGCTGACCCACACCGAGGGCTTTGCCGATCGCCTGGTGGACACCCTGTCCGGCGGCGAACGTACCCGGGTGTGGCTGGCCATGCTGCTGGCCCAGGGCAGCCGCCTGCTGCTGCTCGACGAGCCACTGGCGGCGCTGGATATCGCCCATCAGGTGGAAGTGATGACCCTGGTACGCAAGCTGTCGCGGGAGCTCGACCTGGGCGTGGTCATCGTGTTGCACGACATCAACATGGCCTCACGCTTCTGTGATCGCCTGGTCGCCCTGCACAGCGGCCGCGTCATCGCCGAAGGCGACCCGCAGACGCTGATGACCGGCGACCTGCTCGAGGACATCTACGGCGTGCCGATGCAGGTGATGCCCCATCCCTCCGGCGAACACGCGGTGGCGCTGGTGCAATGAGGTTGTCCTTGAATGTCCGCCGTGCTCTGACTGTCCGCCCTTCTCTGGTGTCCCTGGCTTCCCTGCGCTTGCGTTCCGGCCTTTTTCGCTCGGGTGGCTACCATAGCTTGGCGTGGCTGGCGCTGTCGGCCTGGCTGCTGACGTCTCCGGCCAGTGCCACGCCGCGTATCGCCAGCCTGGACTGGACCCTGGCCGAGACGCTGATCGCACTTGACGCACCACCGGTGGCGCTGGCCCAGGTCGACGACTACGAAAGCTGGGTGGGGCTCGAGGCGCCGCCAGGTGCCACCGACATCGGCCTGCGTACCCAGCCGAACCTGGAACTGCTGTCCGAACTCGACCCCGACGCCATCGTGATCTCGCCGATGTTCGCCAACCTGGCGCCGCGGCTTTCATCGATCGCCGAGGTCAAGCAGCTCGCCATGTACAGCGGCGAGGGCACCTTCTGGTCGCAGTCGCTGGCACTGACCCGACATCTCGGCGAACTGGTGGATCGCCAGAACGCCGCCGAGGCGCTGATCGAGGAGACCGAGGCCTACATCGCGGACATCGCCGCTCGGCTGCCCGAGGACACCCGCCCGCTGTTGCTGCTCCAGTTCATGGATGAACGCCACGTGCGCCTGTTCGGTGAGCACAGCCTCTACCAGGCGGTGCTGACGCGCATGGGCCTGACCAACGCCTGGCAGGGCACCACCAACGCCTGGGGCTTCAGCCTGATCGGCATCGAACAGCTGGCCAACTATCCCGAGGCCCGCATCGTGGTGGTCGAACCCTATATCGCCGGGGTCCGCGAGGCGCTGGCCGACAGTGGCCTGTGGCGCCATCTGGGCAGCGTCCAGCGCGACGACGTCGTCACCCTGCCACCGGTGTGGAGCTTCGGTGCCCTGCCCTCGGCCAGGCGCTTTGCCACCCTGCTGGGGGACGCCCTCTCCAGCAACATGCCAGATACCCGCGCTCCCGATACCCACACTCCCGACACCAGCGCTTCCGATACCAGCGCTCTCGACACCAGCGCCCTCGACATCAACGAACAGGCCACCACACCGGATCAGGCACAAGGAAATACCGATGCTCGCCGCTGAATCCCGCGCCCGCCGTACCACTGCGCTGGGCATCACCGGCCTGGTGCTGGCGGTGGCCTGCATGCTGGCCGCCTTCTACTCCCTGGCCGAGCTGGGCGGCCCCCTGGCGGCGCTTGCTGCCCTGACCGATTCGGGGGCGCTCGGCGCCAATGAACCGCCAGACCCGGAGTCGCTGGTGCTGCACTATAGCTGGTGGCCGCGCCTGGTGATGTCGCTGAGCGCCGGCGGCGCCCTGGGGCTGGCCGGGGTGCTGATGCAGCAGGTGTTGCGCAATCCACTGGCCGCCCCCACCACCCTGGGGGTGGCCAGCGGTGCCAACCTGGCACTGATGGTCGCCACCCTGATGGCGCCTGGCCTGCTGGTGCTGGGCCGCGAGTGGGTGGCGCTGGCCGGCGGAGGCCTGGCCATGGGGCTGGTGTTCGCCCTCGGCTGGCGCCGTGGCCTGTCACCCGGCGTCGTGGTACTCGGCGGCCTGGTGGTCAACCTCTACTTCGGCGCCCTGGCGGTGGTGCTGTTGCTGTTCAACCAGGAGGCGCTCAAGGGCGTGCTGGTGTGGGGCGCCGGCTCACTGGCCCAGAACGGCTGGGACGGCGTGCTTTACCTGTTGCCACGTCTGGTGATCGCCGGCGCTCTTGCCATCTGGCTGCTGCGCCCGCTGGCGCTGCTGGAGCTGGACGATGCCAGCGCACGCAGCCTCGGCGTCTCGCTCAAATGGCTGCGCCTGGGCGGGCTGGGTCTCGCGGTCTTCATCACCGGCTGTGTGGTGGCGGTGGTCGGCATCATCGGCTTTATCGGCCTGGCGGCGCCCAATATCGCGCGCATGGCCGGTGCCCGGCGTCTGCCGGCGCGGCTGGGCTGGTCGATCGCGTTCGGCGCGCTGCTGCTGGCGATCACCGACCTGGTCCTCCAGGGCGGCGTCGACGCCCTGCCTACCCTGCTGCCCACCGGGGCGACCACCGCCGCCCTGGGGGCACCGCTGCTGCTATGGCTGATCCCGCGCCTGCGCCTGACCGCCCGGCGTCCGCCGCCCAGTTCGAACCCGCAGGCCCTGCGTGCCGAGGCACCCGGGCGCCTGCTGCTGGTGCTCGCCGTGCTGCTGGCGCTGGCGACCCTGGTCGGCATTCTGATCGGCCAGTCCAGCAGCGGCTGGGCATTGAGCCTTCACAGCGACGTTCTCGACTGGCGCTGGCCGCGCATCTTCGCCGCCGCCGGCAGCGGCGCCCTGCTGGCCATCGCCGGCACCCTGATCCAGCGGGTCACCGCCAATCCCATGGCGAGCCCGGAACTGCTGGGCATCAGCGGTGGTGCGGCGATTGCGCTGATTCTCACCATCTTCCTGGTGCCAGCGCCGAGCAACCTGACGCTGGTGGGCGCCGGCACCGTCGGTGCGCTGGTCGTGCTCGGCGTGCTGGTGGCGCTCAATCGCGCCAGCGGCTTCCAGCCAGAACGCCTGCTGCTCAGCGGCGTGGCCATCACTGCGCTGTTCGACGCGGTGCGCTCGATCGTGCTGGCCGGCGGCGACCCACGTGGCCAGCAGGTCATCGCCTGGCTGTCAGGGTCGACCTACTACGTCGACCCGGTCTCGGCGCTGGTGGTACTGGGTATCGGGGCGCTGGCCGCCGTCGCCGCTCAGGCGCTGACTCGCTGGCTGGATATCCTGCCGCTGGGCGCTGCCACCGCCAAGGCGCTCGGGATCCACGTCGAGCGCGCCCGCCTGGGCCTGCTGGCGACGGTGGCGATACTGACCGCGGTGGCCACCCTGATCGTCGGTCCGTTGTCCTTTGTCGGCCTGCTGGCGCCTCATATGGCACGTCTGTTGGGGCTGTCCCGGGCACGCGCGCACCTGGCCGGGGCGGCGCTGATCGGGGCGCTGCTGATGGTGCTGGCCGACTGGGTCGGCCGCCAGTTGCTGTTTCCCCAAGAGATCCCGGCAGGCCTGGTCGCCTCGCTGATCGGCGGCAGCTACTTCATGTGGGGGCTGCGAAAGTTGTAAGCTAAAGGCGTCTTCGGTGACAAAGCCGCTCCGCCAACGAGGGAATCCCGATGCACGACAGCCTGCCCCTGCTCCGTCCTTCCCTCGCCCGTCTGGCCCTCGGCGGTAGCTGCTACTGGTGCCTGGAGGCGGTCTATCAGTCGCTGCGCGGGGTCGAATCCGTCCACCAGGGCTGGGTCGCCGCCGACGGCGAGCACTCGGACTTTCATGAAGCCGTGGTGGTGGACTATGACCCCTCTCGCCTGCCCCTCGACGTGCTGATCGAGATCCACCTTTACACCCACCGGGCCACCGCAGACCACCAGCGCCGCGACCGCTATCGCTCTGCGGTCTATGTGCTGACCGAGTCTCAGGCAGCTTCTGCTCGAGACACCCTGGCCCAGTTGCAGGATGACTTCGACGCGCCCCTGCTCACCCGAGTACTGCCGCTGGTGGACTTTCGCGCCTCGAAGGAGGACTACCAGGACTACTTCTACAGCGACCCGTCGCGGCCCTTCTGCGAACGCTGGATCACCCCCAAGCTAAAACTGTTGCTCGAGCGCTTCGGCGACGTCGCCGACGGCGAGCGCCTGGCCCGGGCCGGGGTAACGGCGGAGGACGGCTAGGGCCAGAGCTAGAGAGATAGAAAGATAGAGAGATATGGCTATAGAAAGACAGGAATAGCGATAACACTCGGACCGCCTAGGCCCGCTGTTCTTCCACCGGCAGCCTCCATGCCAAGACACCCGACCGGGAAAACCGGTCGGGCGTCTCGATTCAGCGAGTTGATCAGCGGGGCTGGAAGCCCGCCACTGGATCAGAAGCGGTACTTGATGCTGCCGACCACGCTGCGCTCCTCGCCGTAGTAGCACCAGTATTCGCAGCCTGAAACGTACTCTTCGTCGGTCAGGTTGTTGACGTTGACCTGGGCGGTCCACTGGGGCGTGATGTCATAGCTGACCTTGGCGTCCCACAGGGTGTAGGAGTCCACCGTGGCATCAGAGTAGCGCGGGCTGTCCTTGGTCTCGCCCACATAGCGCACACCGCCCCCCAGGTTCAGACCGTGCAGCGCTCCCGGGACCGCGTAGTCCAACCACAACGAGGCCTGGTTACGCGGGATCAGGCCGGCGCGCAGGTCGCGCTCCTCACGGCTGATATCGACGCGTACGTCGGTATAGGTGTAGGCGGCGGTGACCTTGAGGTCGTCGGTGACATAGCCCACCCCCTCGATCTCGAAACCCTGGGACTCGCGCTCACCGCCCTGGCGGTTGGCCGACTCACCGCTGGTATAGAGGGTATCGCTTTCCTCGAGGTCGAACACCGCAGCAGTAATATAGCCATCCAGCCAGTCCGGGGCATACTTGACGCCGACTTCCCACTGCTCGCCCTCGCTGGGACGATAGGCACGACCATCCGGATCGGTGCCGATCTGCGGTGAGAAGGACTCGCTGTAGCTCAAGTAGGGCGAGATGCCGTAGTCGCCCAGGTACATCACGCCGCCGGAGAAGGTGGTCTCGTCCTCGCTGCCGCCACCGTTGTCCTCCCCGTCGATGCGGTTGGTCACGTCCACGCTGTCATGACGCAGGCCGGCCAGGAAGATCCAGCGGTCATCCAGACGAAGCTGGTTCTGGGCGTAGAAGCCGAGTTGTTCCTTGCCTTCCTCGTGATCGGTTCCATTTCGGGAGCTCGGAGTAAAGTTGCCGTACTCCGGATCGAAGATGTCGAAAGGCGAACCGAAGGCGAAATCGTCGTAGTTGTCGTAGTCAATATCCAGATCCTGGTAGTCGACGCCGACCAGCAGGGTGTTCTCGGTGCGATCGCTGTACCAGCGGCCGATGGCGCGGGTATCCACCGTGACCGCGTCGAAGTCGCCGTCGCGATAGGTCAGGCCGCGCTGGGCGTTGCGGTCGTCCAGCAGGTAGGACACATAGACGTCACGCTCGAGCAGATCCAGATGGCTGTAGCGGAAGTTCTGCTCGATGTCCCAGGTATCGTTGAGACGGTGGGACAGTTCGTAGCCCAGCGCCCACTGCTCGTGTTCCTGGCGCTCGTAGTCCGGCTCTCCCAGGTTGTCCTCGGGGTCGAGCTTGCCGAAGGGGGTGTTGTCCACGGTGCCGTAGGGCAGCTTGAAGCCGTTGGTAGGCGTGCCGTGGTCCTTCAGGTAGCTGGCCAGAAAGGTGACGCTGGTATCCTGCGACAGATCGAGCTCCAGGCTCGGCGCCAGATAGACCCGCTGATTGTCGGTGTCCTCGATCTGGCCATCATTCTCGCGGAACAGTCCGACCATGCGATAGCGCACATCATCGCGCCCTGCCACAGGCCCCGAGACGTCGACGCCCACCTGCTCGTGGTCGTCGCTGCCGTATTGCAATTCGATCAGCCCCTGAGGCTCGTCGGTGGGACGCTTGCTGATGGCGTTAATGACACCCCCGGGAGGCGCCTCGCCATAGAGGATCGAGGCCGGCCCCTTGAGCAGTTCGACGCTCTCGAGGCCGAAGGTCTCGGTGCTCCACCAGAAGTAGCCGCCCTCACGAAACTGACGCAGGCCATCCTGGTACAGTGAGTCCTCGCCATTGAAGCCGCGAATATAGAACCACTCGGCCTTGTTGTCCTGGCCGAACGGCTGGGATACCACACCGCTGCGGTAGCGCAGCACCTCGTCGTACTTGTTGACCTGGCGGTTATCGAGTTCCTCGCGGGAGACCTGGGAGGTAGCCCGAGGCGTCTCGAGCACCGGGGTCTCGACCTTCAGCGCCGAGGTGCTCACCACCATGGTGTCGCTCGTCACCTCGGTGACCGCCTCCTCCTGGGCAAACGCCATCCCCGCCCCGGCAAGTGGGGCCAGCCCCAGCGCGAGGCGCACGGCGATGGCAAGCGGGCGACGGGAGACAGGGCTGCCGGGCAGGAAGTCGGTGAACAGTGAGCTGGCGGATGGACGGGGACTGGCGGGTTGCATGCGGTAGGCCTCGGAGCGCATCGAAGACGACAACGAACGACGTTGAACGTTCGTGAAACATCTGCGGCATGCTAATTGTTTTCATTTTTACACGCAATCAAGACCAGCTTTCATTTACAGAAATCCCGCCAAAGGCCGATGTCGATCAAGGGCTGCGAAACCACCTCGCGCCATCAGCGACACCAGAGCGACCCATTAACCACAGGCACACGAAAGCCCGAACAAGCCGTGCTCGGGTGCGAGGGAGCCAGGCAGGGGGGATGGATGAACCGCTGGATGGTGGCGAGAGCGCTCTACCGGCTGAGCGAATCGCCCTACAGCGGATCGAGCCGGGCCACGGCATCACGACTGGCGGCCTCGCGGCTGGACCCGGTGAGTTCGACAAGCTGCCCTGCGCGCATCTCGAACAACCGGTCGGCGTGCTGAAAGTAGTGGTCGTCGTGGCTGATGGCGAACACCGTCTTGCCCATGTCCTTGAGTCGCGGCAGCAGCTCACGATAGAACACCCGTCGGAACTGCGGGTCCTGGTCGGCGGCCCATTCGTCGAGCAGCAGGATATCTCTCTCCTCGGCCACCGCCATCAACAGCGCCAGCCGCTTGCGCTGCCCCTGGGACAGCTCCGGGTTGGTGACCCGCTGGCCGTCGAAGTGAAGCTTCTCGCGCATCGCCAGGTACTCGAGCCAGTCCTCGACCATCGCGGGGTCGGCCTTGTCACCGCCGGGGCCTATCAGGGTGTCGAACTGGTGGAAGTCGGTATACACCGCGGAAAAGCGCTGGCGATAGGCGCCCATCTCAGCGGCCCCCACCTCCTGGTCGTCGATCAAGAGACGCCCCTGGTGGGGCCGGTAGAGACCGGTCAGCAGCTTCGCCAGGGTCGACTTGCCGCTGCCGTTGCCGCCGATCAGAAATACCAGTTCACCACGCCGCAGGGTCAGGTCCAGCGGCCCCACGGCGAAACCCGGGCCTTTCGACGCTCGTCCTGCCCCGTCGTCTTCGTCGGACGCTTTAGCGGGCTCGGGGTAGCGAAAGGCCACGCCTTCAAGGTGCAGTCGCTGCCAACGCTCGCCATCTGCCTCCTGCACCCCGAAGTCGCCCTTGGCCTCGGCCAGATCGAGTCCACGCAGCTTGTCGAAGGCCACTTGGGCGCTTAGCAGCGTCGGCAGTGCGCCCACCGCCGAGATCAGCGGGGTACGCAGGAACAACAAGGTCAACGAGAAGGTCGCCGCCACCTCGGTGGTGGCCCAGCCAAGCCCATTGGCCAGATAGAACACCACCCCGATGGCGCCGAGCATCATGATATTGGAGACATTGACCGCGCTCAGGTGATAGGTGTCGGCGCGGATGACATGGTGACGATAGCGGCGGGCATCATGGTCGTAGGTGTCCTCGAACAGGGCTCGCGCCCGGGCACGATTGAGCGCCAGTTCCTTGCGTCCATCGATGACCGCCTGATAGTCGCGATAGAGCGAATCTTCGGTCGCACGAACCTGGGCCAGATGGCGGTAGACCCGCCCTACCAGCCAGGCCCCTCCTGCCATGGTCAGCGTGACCCACAGCGCGGTGACCAACAGCAGCCCGGGGGACAGCCAGCCGAGATACAACGCCGAGCCCAGCGTCAGCACGATGCCCTGAACCAGCTCGGGCAGACGTACGAAAGCGATGGTGATATTGCGGATATCGCTGGACAGACTGGCCAGTAATTCGGCGCTGCCCAGGCGTTCGAGGCGCTCGATATCGGTATCGAGGATCTGCTTGACCAGGCGGCCTCTCAGGCCATAGACAAAATGATGCCCCAGGGTGGTCAAGGCCAGCTGAGAGGCCAGAGTCACGGCCAGCAATGCCACGATCACCCCGAGAAACTGCGGCAGCACGCCGAGCGCATCTCCGGACACCTCGATCAAGCGGCGGTTGATAAAGGCGATGGCGCCGATACCCAGTCCGGCACTGGCAAGGCTCAGCAGCATGACGCCGATAAAGGGCCAGCGATAATGACGAAAGACGACGCTCAACAATTCCACGAAACAGGACCTCGAGGGGCGGGCCGGACGGCGCTTTCGCACCGCTTAAACGGTGTCGATCGTCGCCCTGGCCATGATAATGCGGGCAAGGGGCCGGTATTGTCCCAGAGGCAACACACCATGGAAAGCCGCATGCGCACCTGACTTTTCAAACAGGGATCATCCCTGAAATAGCGCCAGGTCGGCTCTTTCGTGCACGTTTGAAACAAGCTCTATGGCGGCGTCATCGATAGGCAACAGAGCCTTGCATGTTTCTTTCACAAGACTGGCTTGAAATCTTGTACATAACCTCCACAATGATTCGTGCAACATCGCAAGTCGCAGCACAGGAACCCGCTGCGACCGATGACATCGCTGGAACCATCCGCGAGAAGGAGAAATGGAATGATCCGCAAGAATCTGCTGACTACCGCTATCGCAAGCACCGTCTTCGCCGGCACCATGGCCGTGGGCACCAACGCCTTCGCCGAGCAGAACACCGCTCAGAATAATGGCGCCGGTAACCAGCAGCAGGCTCAGGGCCTCTACTCCGCCGATGAGCTGATGGACGCCGACGTTTTCGCCAAGGGTTCGAGCGAGGATGAAGTGGGCGAAGTCGAGGACATCCTTCTCGACAATGACATGAAGGTCCGCGCCATCGTCGTCGAAGCGGGCGACCTGCTTGACCTCGGCGGCAACGAGTATGTGGTCGAAACCGGCAACTTCACCGTGCAGACTGCCAACGGCGACAGCCTCGACAACATCGAGTACAGCGTTCATCTGGACATGACTCAGGACGAGGTGTCCCAGCTGCCCGAATACACCGATACCTGGTGGAACCAGACCAAGTCCAGCGTTCAGCAGGCCTGGATGGACACCAAGGAAGGCGCCCAGAGCGCCTGGCAGACCACCAAGTCTGCTACCGCCAACGCCCTGACCAGCGCCGGCAACGCCATCGAAGGCGCGGGCGACAATGCCCAGGACGCCGCTCAGGACGCTACCAACTAAGAGCGATCCGAAGCTGACGGGCAGCGCCCGTCAGCCAGAGAACACACCTGGCCTTCGCGCCGGGTGTGTTGCGTTTGGCTCCCCGAATTCACTTCCCTAAAGGCCTGCATACCCGTTCGGCCCCGCCAACCATGACCCGCCGCCGACTATTCCTCGCGCCGACTATGCCTCGCGCCAACCAGGCCCTGCCGACCAAGACCTGGCGACTAGGCCTCGCGCCAACTAGGCCCTTCTGACCAAGACCTGCCGACCAAGACCTGCCGACGATTAAGCTCTCCGACTAAGCCCGGCCAGCAATGGCTTGCCGGTCAGCGGGTCTTCCACCAGCGAGCAGTCCACGTCATAGAGTTGCCTGACCAGTGCCGGCGTCACCACCTTTTCCGGCTCGCCCTCTGCCACCAGGCGCCCATCGCGCATGGCGACCAGGTGATCGGCGTAGCGGCAGGCGCTGGAAAGATCGTGGACCACCATGATCACCGTACGCCCTCGCTCCACCAGCCGATGCAGCAGTTCGAAGACCTCCAGCTGGTGACCCAGATCCAGCGCCGAGGTGGGCTCGTCGAGCAGAATGATCGGTGTCTGCTGGGCGATGGTCATGGCGATCCAGGCGCGCTGGCGCTGACCGCCGGACAGGGTATCGAGGGCGCGTTCGGCCAGGTCCTCAAGCCCCGCCGCGGCGATGGCGCGTGCCACCACCGCCTGGTCCTCCTCGCTCCACTGGCGATACCAGGCCTGGTGGGGCTGGCGCCCGAAGCGAATCAGATCGCTGACGCTCAGCCCCTCCGGTGCCGACGCTTCCTGGGGCAACAGGGCGATGCAGCGGGCCAGCTTGCGCGCCGCAAACCGCTTGAGGTCCTGGCCTTCGAGCCAGACGCGCCCGCCACTTGGTGCATGCAGGCGGGACAGCCCGGCCAGCAGCGTCGACTTGCCGCAGCCGTTGGGGCCGACGATGGCGGTGAGCTTGCCCCGCGGGATCGTCAGGTCGAGACCATCGATGACCTTGTGACGGCCGTGGCAGAGCACCAGGTCCTCGACCACATAGGGATGCGGCACTGCGGTGTCCCGCTGCTGGCCCGAATCCGGGTGCGAAGCCACCTCAGCCCGGGGAATCCCATCGGATCGTGAAGACAGCGTCAGTGACATCAAGGTCCCCTTGCACAAGCGCCCCCGGCCGCCATTGGCCCGGGAGCGGGTCAATATGAATTCAGCGGCGAATCAGTATCCACAGAAGCCAGGGGCCACCGACCACGGCGGTGACGATGCCCACCGGCAGCTCCAGCGGCGCCAGCATCAATCGTCCCGCCAGGTCGGCCAGCACCATCACCGCCGCCCCGGCCAGGGCCGCAGCGGTCAGCGGGACCTGACGGTTGCCGCACAGATGGCGCGCGATTTCCGGACCCAAAAGCCCCACCATGCCGACCGGCCCCGCCACCGATACCGCCAGCGCCGTCAACGCCACCGATACCACCAGTACCTGCAGCCTGCGACGCTTGAGCGGCGTCCCCAGGCCGAGTGCCACGGCGTCGCTGAAACGCATCAGGCTAAGCGAGCGCGACAGCCACAGCGCCACCGGGGTGAGCAGCGCAAGACCGATGGCGAGAACGACGACGGCTCCGGCCGGCCGTGAGTTCAGGGTGCCCACGGTCCAGGGGTAGGCGGCGTTGGCCGCATCGATGGCGGCACGCGACAGTATCAGCTGGGTCACCGCGGCGAAGATCGCCCCGACGCCGATGCCGGCGACGATAAAGCGATAGCCCTTGGCACCGCCCTTGGCACCGCCCCCGGCGGCAAGCCCGAAGGTCAGGGCCGCTGCGGTGGCCGCCCCGGTCAACGCCATGGCAGAAGGCGCCAGGCTCAAGCCCATCCCCACCACCGAGGCCACCGCAAAGGCGGTGGCACCGTTGTCGATGCCGATGATGCCGGGCGTGGCCAGACGGTTGCGCGCCAGCGTCTGCATCAGGCAGCCCGACAGCCCGAAGGCGGCGCCGCTGGCAAGCGCCGCCAACAGCCGTGGCAGGCGGAGCTGTTCCACCACGAAGGTATCGAGCATCGCGCCCTGCCCATTGATGACCGCCCAGATTTTACCCGGCGACAGCGGCTTCTCGCCGAGGCACAGATAGGCCAGACTCGCCCCGACCAGCAAGACAGCGAGCAACAGGGCGCCGAAAAGCTGGCGTCGATCGACCAGCAGGCTGAACCGCCCACTGCGCAGCAGCCACATGCCGTCGGGGGTGGCGCTGGCATCGCGGCGGCCGTGACAGTCGCGATATACATCCGGCGAGCGGGTGGCGGCGGCAGACAAGGAACGATCATCCAGCATGGTCACAGGCTCGGCAGGCGGCGGGCGCGGACGACGCTGATCAGCACCGGCGCCCCGCATAGCGCGGTCAGCACCCCCAGCGGCATCTCCGAGGGCGCCACCAGGCGGCGCGAGATCACGTCGGCGGTCAGCACCAGTAGAGGCCCCAGCGGCAGGCACAGCCACAGGGTGCGACGCAGCTCCGGGCCGGCGATGGCACGGGCGATAAAGGGCACCACCAGGCCGACGAAGGCGATCGGCCCGGCGATGGCGGTGGCCCCGCCCACCAGCAGGGCGACGATCAGGATGGCCAATAGCCGCAGTCGCCCCGGATGGTTACCGAGACCGGCGCTGGCGCGCTCGCCCAGCGCCAGGCTGGCCAGCGGCCGCACCACCATCACCAGCACCAGCGCCGCCAGCGCCATGCTTGGCAGTACCGCCAGCAGGTCGTCGAGCCGCCGTCCCGACAGGCTACCCACCACCCAGAAACGAATCTCGTCGGCGGCGCGCCGGTCGGTGATCAGGATCAACGAGGTCATCGCGCCAAGCAGCCCCGAAAAGGCCGCCCCCGCCAGCACCAGGCGCACCGGATCGGCGCCGAGCCCACGGATGCGGCTGACCCCGAGCACGCACAGACAGCCGAGCAAGGCCCCCAGCTGGGCCACGCCGATGCGCAGCTCCAGCAGGCTGCCACCCAGCAGCAACATCAGCGCGACGGCAAAGGCGGCGCCGGCGCTGACGCCGAGCAGGCCCGGCTCGGCCAGGGGATTACGGGTGATCGACTGCAGCAGGGTACCGGAGACACCCAGCGCCACCCCGACCACCAGGCCGACCAGGGTCCGCGGCAGCCTCAGGTCCCACACCACGAAGCGTGCCTCCTCGTTGCCCAGGCCCAGCAGCGCCTGAAACGACGGCACCGGGCCGATCTCCCCGGCACCCACGACAAGGCTCGCCATGATGGCGAGCCCAAGCAGAACGACAAGGCCGAACAGTATTCTTGCGGGTAAGCTGCGCTCTGCACTCACGGTGTCACGACGCCCTCCAGGGCCTGCTCGATGTCATCGAGCACCGCCTGGGCAGCGATGGGACCGCTGGCACTGGTCCACAACTGGCCGTCCACCGCTACCACACGGTCGTTGCCGACCACCGCCAGACGCTTGAAGGCGTCGCTCTGCATCGCCTGATCCAGCGCCTCGGCCCCGTTGGCGTCCAGGGTCGCGACGAACAGCCAGTCACCGTCGACCCGGGACAGCGCCTCCAGGCTCAGCGGGTCGCTGTGGGGCCGTCCCTGCGGCACCAGCTGATCGTCCTGGACGTCGAGGCCGGCGGCGGCGAGCAGGCCGGTGGTGAAAAGCTCGGTGGACATCACCAGCGGCCCCTGGGGCATCCAGCGAATCAGGAAGGCGTTGTCCTGGGACGTCTGTGCCTCGAAGGTAGCGGCGAGCTCGGCGGCGCGCGCTTCGACCGTCTCGATGGCGCGATCGATCTCGCTTTCATGGCCCAGCGCCCTGCCGAACAGCCGCGCCTCGTCCTTCCAGGCCTCGGGGTCGAAGCCCTCGGTCGCCGGTACCACGGTGGGGGCAAGCTGCGACAGCAGCGCGTAGGTATCCTCGGACAGTCGCGAGGAAGCCAGGATCAGGTCCGGCTCGAGACCGACCACCGCTTCCACATTGACCTCGCCGGCGGTGCCCACGATCTGGATGTCGGGCACCTCATCCTTCAGGTAGTCGGCCACGTCCTCGGCGGCGCGGGTCGCCACCGCGCCAAGCGGCGTCACCCCGGCGGTCAGGGAGGTGTCCAGTGCCCCTTCGTAGAGCGTGACAACCCGCTCGGGCTGGCCCTGGATCTCGACCTCACCGAAGGCGGTGTCGAGGACGCGAGGTTCCTCCTGGGCGCTGGCCACCCCCAGGGTGACCAGGCTGAGTCCGAGTGCCAGGCCGATCCCCGGACCTACTTTCTGGCCCAGCGCGACGGCGCCTCGGGCCAGGGGTGACATTCCACGCATGCTCATCTTCCTTGTCGGTTCCCCCGCAATGGGGCGGGGCATCACTATTGACGCTTATAGTAATCAATCTCGTTTGAGAATACCTGCCCTTCTCGTCCAGGCTCGCGCAACGATGCGTTCGATCATGGCGGACAGGCATTCTCATTTCTTGCCTTGGTCCCTCAGAGGGTCAGAAATCGACGTTCAGCCCCAGCCACAGCCGGCGGCCATCCTCGACGTAGCCATACTCGTCGTAGTCGATGTCTTCATCGAACAGGTTGTAGATGCCGACGTTGACGCGGGCGGCGTCGGTCAACTGATAGCCAAGGCCGGTGTCGACGAAGGTGTAGTCCGGCGCGACGATTTCACTCTGGGACGGGCCGGTGGTGGGCTGACTCTCGTCGCCACGGTAGGTGACCCGGGTCCACTGGGACAGGCGATCGTTGATCTCCCAGTCGAGACTGGCCGAGAACTCGTGCTCCGGCAGCTGAGTCAGAGGCTCGCCCTCGTACTCGCCACTCTTCTGCTCGGAGTCGGTGTAGGTGTAGCTCGCCGACAGCTCGAGCGAGTCGCCAAGCGGCGTCGACAGTGACAGCTCCACCCCCTGGGTGACCGCTTCGTCGACGTTGACCCGATAGGTGGGGTTGCTGCCGAACTGGTTGGGGCCGTCGGTACAGACGTCGGCCGGGCACTCGATCCGCGTGATCTTGTCGTCGAAGTCGTTGTGGAACAGCGTGGCGCTGGCCGACAACCCGCCAGTCCCGTTATAGAGAAGGCCCAGCTCCTTGTTGAGCGAGGTCTCCGGCTCGAGATCCGGGTTGCCGTAAACGTCACCGCCGCGGCTGACCTGGCCCCAGTCCGGGGTGATTTCCCTGAGGTCCGGCGAGCGATAGCCGGTGGACACGCCACCCTTGAGGGTCCAGTCCTGGGTCATGTGCCACACGCTGTAAAGCCGTGGGCTGATCTCGGAGCCGTAGTTCTCGTCATGATCCATGCGCACGCCACCGGTCAGCGACCAGTCGTCGAGCAGCATCCATTCGTCCTCGGCGAACAGCGCCCATTGGCTGTTGCGGACATTGGTGAGATCCGATATCTGATTCGAGGTACGATCGTCCAGCTCCTCTTCCTCGAAGCTTGCGCCGACGGTGACGATATGGGCACCGAGCGGCACCACCAGGCTCGACTTGGCGTTGGTGTTGGTGATCTCCATCTCGCGGGTCTCGTTCTCGGACACCTCGCGCTGGACATAGGTCTCGCTGGTGCCGAAGGAGAAACGCCCGGTATGGGTCAGGGCGACGTACTCCTGGGTGTAGTCGTCGAAGCTGTCCTCACAGGCGCCACGACAACCGTCCGGATCGACGCTGTTGCCCACCAGCGCCTCGCGCTGCTGCTCGGTGCGACTGGCCTCCAGCGCCAGGTCGTGGTTGACGCTGGGTGTCAGCGACAACCTCGCGGTCAGGCTCTGGACCTGCTTGTCCTCGTAGCCATAGAGGATATTGTCTTCATCGCGCTGGGTCGCACGGCCGTAGAGGGTCAGCCCGGCCAGCCCCTCGACCAGCGGACCAGAGGTATAGAAGTTGGCCTGGCGGCTGTCGCCGGACGCGCTGTCTTCCTGCAGCATGGTGTCGAGTTGCAGGTTGCCGTGCCACTCATCGGCCACCTTGCGGGTGATGACGTTGATCACCCCGCCGATGGCATCGGAGCCGTAGAGGGTGGCCATGGGACCACGCACTACCTCGATGCGCTCGATGGCCTGCAGCGGCGGCAGCCAGTCCTGCTCGAAGCCGGCGCTGCCGTTGGGGCGGGTCTCACGGGTACTGACGCGGCGCCCGTCGATCAGCAGCAGGGTGTACTCCGCGGGCATGCCGCGCATGCTGATGTCGTAGCCGTTGTCGCCACCACCGCCGCCGGTGACGATCACCCCGGGCACGTCACGCAGGGCGTCGGTGACGTCCTGGTAGTAGCGCTTCTCCAGATCCTCCCGGGTCACCACGCTGATCGAGGCCGGCGCATCGGCCACGCTCTGATCGAAGCCTGAGGCGGTGACCACCACGTCATCAAGCGCCATGTCTTCGGCGCCGAGCGCCGGCACTGCGCCACACAGGGCGATCCCCGACAGCCCCGCCGCCAGGCGGCGAATGTGAAGCGATAGCGGGTGAAGCGACAGAGGGTGAAGCGACAGGCAACGAGCAGACAGGTTTTGAGACGGCAGAGGTTGAGCTGACAAGCGCTGAGGCAACATCTTCTTCATGACTCCGAAAAGGGGTGGCAAGCCACCCGGTGGCACGCGCAATGGCTGGCGTTTCAGGACCGCCGCCCTGGGTCGAGACGACCTGCGCACAACAATGAATGTGAATATTTATCATTTAGATTCTTCCATCAAAGTTGCACAATTGCTCGTGAACGTGACGTTGCAACTCTCGCAACCCCCTCCCGTAGCTGGCTTGCCTGCCTGATTCGCCCGCCCCTACTCGCCTTGCCCGCCTGCCCCCCCCCGGCTTGCGTCGCACCACGCGCAGGAAGTGCACGGCTGGGCATGCGGTAGAGGCCGCCAGCACAAGGGAGAATGATTTTCATCCGCACGATCCCGTGGCATACTGGCGGTTCGTGTTGCCCCTCTTCCCGCTTGCGTGATGCCATGCCAGATCTCGACGAACTGCTTGCCTTCAACCGCGTCATGGAGACCGGAAGCCTGACCCAGAGCGCCATCCAGCTCGGTCTGGCGAAGTCGACCTTGAGCCGGCGAATCAGCCAGCTCGAGTCGCGGCTGGGCCAGCCGCTGCTCAAGCGTCAGGCCAACCAGCTCCTGCCCACCGAGGCCGGACAGCGCTACTACGTGATCAGTCGGGAAATCCTGGAACTGGCCGAACAGGGTCAGCGCACCCTGGACAGCCTGCGCGAGGACGTCAGCGGCGAGCTTCATGTCGAAGCCCATCGCACCCTGACGCGAAGCTGGCTGGGCGGCGTGATGGAGACCTTTCTGGAACGTCATCCGGCGATACGCCTGACGCTGAGTACCGGCGAAACGGCACCACGGGATCCCGACTTCCAGGGCATCTGCGTATGGCTTGGCGAGACCGACGAGGGCAACCTGCGCCAGGAGCGCCTCGGCGCGCTGGAGCGCGGCATCTACGCTCATCCGGACTATCTGGCGAAGCACGGTACCCCGGAGGCACCCGACGCCCTTGGCCATCACGCCTGGATCGACCTGATGGGCGACAGTCAGGGCGGCATCACCCTGTCCCACCGTCACGGCGGCACGGTGCACTTCCAGCCACCGGCGTCACGCTTTCGCGTCGACCAGTCGATGCTGCATATCGACGCCATCGCCCGGGGACGCGGGCTCGGCATCCTGCCGGTGTGGACCACCGAAGCCCGCGAACGCCATCACCCCGGCGAACTGGTGCGCTGCCTGGAAGACTGGTCGCTGGCACCGCTGCCGGTGACCCTGCTTTACGGTTTCGGCCATCAGCCGCGCAAGGTCAGCGCCCTGCTCGACCATCTGCGCGACGCCGTGCCGGACGCCTGGCGAGCCCTGGAGACCACCGCCCTGCCCCGCCGTCAGGCGGGGTGAGCCCCTCCCGCCCTGCTTGCATGTTTGCTACGCTTGGTCTCGGTTACACGATTCACAACCGCACGGTTGAATCCCGGGGAGGCCCAGCATGGCGCTCAAGGAAGTCGCGCTTGGCGGTATCTATTTCAGCCCACTGCTGGTCTACGCCCTGATCGGACTGCTGCTCGCCGCAGTACTGCGCTTCGCCCTGCACCGCCTATGCGGCACCTCTCGGCTGTGGTACGAGGCGTGGCTGGACACCTCTCTTTTCGTTCTGTGCACCGCCGGGGTCGCCTGGTGGGGTGCGCTTGCCAGCGGAGGCGCCTGAATGCGCAAGACCCTGCGCGTGCTGATCACCCTGGCGGTGGTCGCCGCCGCCGTGGCTGCCGGACTGTGGCTATGGCGCTACTATCTGTACAGCCCCTGGACCCGTGACGCCCGAGTCGGCGCCGACATCATCACCGTGGCACCCGACGTCTCGGGCCGGGTGATCGCCCTTGCGGTCGACGACAACGACCACGTTGAAAAAGGCCAGGTGCTGTTTCGTATCGACGATGCTCGCTACCAGGCCGCCCTGGCCAAGGCCTCTGCCATCGTCGCCCAGCGTGAGGCCGAGCTTGCACTGAAGGAACACGAGGCGTCGCGGCGAGAGCAACTCAGCCGCCAGGCGATCAGCGCCGAGAATCGCGAAAGCGCCAATCGTGACCGCGATGTCGCCGCCGCCGCCCTCGACCAGGCCCGCAGTGACCTGACCAGCGCCCGCCTGGACCTGGAGCGCACCGAGGTCACCGCCCCGGCCTCGGGACACCTGATCAACCTCAAGCTCACTCAGGGCAACTACGTCAATCGGGGCACCTCGGTCATGGCGCTGGTGGTGGAAGATTCCTACTACGTCACCGCCTACTTCGAGGAGACCAAGCGCCCTGCCCTGGCCGTGGGCGATCCAGCCAAGGTCATTCTGATGAGCGGCAACCTCGAGCTGGATGGCCACGTCGACAGCATCGGACGAGCCATCGCCAATGACAACGCCACCCCCAACGACCAGCTGCTGCCCCAGGTCGAGCCCACCTTCAGCTGGGTGCGCCTGGCCCAGCGCATCCCGGTACGCATCGCCCTCGACGAGGTGCCGACGAACCTCGACCTGAGCGCCGGCATGACCGCCACGGTGCGGGTCCGGCCCGAGCCTCGCTAATGCCTTTTTCGGTATGGTGGCAGGCCTACCTGACGCCGCCGGCCAGTGCGGTCAAGTTCGCCATCAAGGCCACCCTGGCCATGGGTCTGGCGCTGTACATTGCCCTCTGGTGCGACCTCGATCGTCCCTACTGGGCGCTGATTTCCGCCGCCTTTCTGCAGATTCGCCCGATGAGCGGCATGGTGCTGGAGAAAGGCATCAGCCAGATCACCGGCACCGTCGTCGGCTGCCTCGCCGGCATCGCCATCATGTCGCTGTTCGTGCAGTCGCCGACACCTGCACTGATCTGTCTGACCGCCTGGATCATCCTGTGCGCCTACGCCGCCTCGGTGACCCGCAACAACGCCTCCTTCGGCTGCATCATGGCGGCCGTCACCGCCATGCTGATCGTGATCATCACCGCCAGCGCCCCCACGGGTCTGTTCGCGGTGGCCGTGGCGCGCCTGTCGGAGCTGGCGCTGGGGGCCATCTGCGCCACCCTGGTCAGCGCCTTGCTGTGGCCGATTCAGGTCCGTGATCATCTCGCCGGCCTGGCCGATCGGGTGGTCAATCAGGCCTTCCTGCACGGCGCCCTGCGCCTGGACAACAGCGCCGATATCGCTGCCCTGCAAGCCACCCTGACCGCCAGTCTGCAACCCCTGACCCAGCTGGAATCCGACAGTCAGGCGGCACGCTACGAAGGCCCGGAAGGCATCGGCCGGCTACGCGCCAGCCATGTGCTGACGGTGCGCACTGCCCGACTGCTGGCGATCCTCCACGCGCTGCAGCAACTGCTGCGCTCCCACGGCGGCGAGCTGCCAACGCCCACCAAACGCCTGATCGAGGACATGGCCAATGACCTGCGCCACAGCGCCGAGGGCAGCGGCGTGGCCCAGGCCCGCCAGCGGCTGCAGGCGCTCAGGCATCGCGCCCTTCAGTGCATGGCCGCAGACTCGGACGAGGGCATAGCCCCGGCCCCAGACCTGGCCCTAGACCAGGCCTCGGACCAGACCCCAGGCCAAACCACAGCCCAGTATGGGCACAGTCCCAGTGGGCCTAACACCAGCGATCCCGCACCGACACGCACTACCGAGTCACCAGAGGCGCTGCTGCAACGGCGCATCCATCTCGGCCTGCGCGAGGCCCTCGGCCACGCCCTGGTCATCCTCGATGCGCGGGAGGCGATCCACACCCCCGGCAAACGCCGCCTCAAGGCGCCGGCGCTGGCCTTTCACCGGGATCATCTGGAAGCCGCCCTCAACGGACTGCGAGCCGGACTGGTGTTCGCCCTGCTGGCCATCGTCTGGCGCTACACCGCCTGGGACAATGGTCAGATCGCGATGCTGGTCGGCACCCTGTTCTCGGCCTTCTTCGCGACCCGCGACAATCCGGCAGCGGTCGCCACCACCTTCCTCAAGGGGATGCTGGCGGCGGTGCCCAGCGCCTTGCTGTTCGGCCATGTACTGCTGGCCCAGGCCAACGACTTCGTCACCCTCGCGCTGGTGTTCATGCCACCCTTGTTCCTGGGTCTGCTGGGCGCCGCCAACCCCCGCTTGATGGGCTATTGCCTGGCCTTCACCATCGGCAACATCCTGCTGACCATGCCCGGCAACGGCATGGACTTTTCCATCGATGGCTTTCTCGGCCGCGCTATCGCCCTGCTGCTCGGGCTCTCCACCGTGGTGATGGCCTTTCGCCTGGCGCCAGGACTCCCCACCACCATTCGCAAGCACCGGCTGGTCAGCGCCACGGTGAACGACCTCCACGGGCTTCACCGGCGTAGCTTCCATGAAGCCGAGTCACGCTTCGGTGGTACCATGGCGGACCGCCTACTCAGGCTCGCCCAGCACGACGACAGTCTCCCGGAAGAACGCCGCTATCTATTTTCGCTGGGCCTGGTGGGGCTGGACCTTGGCTACGCCAGCCTCAATCTGCGGCGGCGCCTGGGCGGGCGCAGTGACGCGCTCGACCTCGCCCTTGACGACCTTGCCGCCGCCCTCGCCGACGACTACGGCGCCAGCGCCAGAGGCCACGCACCAGATAGAGCTCGTGAATACGGCAACCGGCTGCTGCAGACGCTTGAACAGCAGACGAATGACAGCGCCGAGTACCGGCTGATGGCGGGTCTGATAGAGCGCTTGACGATGTCGCTGGAGCACCAGGCCGCTCGCTCTCGACAGGCCCGGCAAGCCGCGCCTGCTGTCGGCGTCACTGGCCGGCAGCGTACTCCAGACCGACAGGGTGCCAAGGCCCCGGGTGTCGACCGATAAGGAGATAGATCCTCGCATGTTTGCCCAACTCTTCGCCGTGATGGCGCCGGTGATCACCGGCGCCGGTCTCGGATTCTTCTGGATCCGCCGCGGTTTCGACTATCCAGTGGCCTTCGTCACCAAACTGGTGTTCAACATCGGTACGCCTGCGTTGGTGATCGCCTCGCTGGCGGGCGCCGAGATCGACGCCTCGAGCTTCGGTCGCACCATGCTGGCAGCCGCCCTGGTGCTGTGCGCCATGGCCGCGCTGGCCTTCGTGCTGGCGCTGGTGCTGCGCAAGGACTGGCGGGTACTGCTGGCTCCCACCATGTACCCCAACACCGGCAACATGGGGCTACCGGTGATCCTCTACGCCTTCGGCGAGGCAGGTTTCGCCTTCGGCATCACGGTGATGGTGACGGTGTCGCTGTTCCAGTTCACCCTGGGCACCATGCTGGCCAGTCGCGGCAATCCGCTGAAGTCGCTGGTCAAGACGCCCACGGTCTACGCCATCCTGATCTCCATCGCGCTGTTGTTCACCGACACCGAACTGCCGCTGTGGCTGCAGAACAGCGTCGATCTGATTTCAGCCTTCACCGTGCCGCTGATGCTGATCACCCTGGGGGTGTCGCTGGCCAGCATCCAGGTCAGAAGCCTGCGCTCGGGCGTCTGGTTCAGCCTCTTGCGCATCCCCCTGGCGGCGGGCGTGGCCTGGGGCATAGGCATCTGGCTTGACCTGCCCCCCATGGCACTGGCGATCCTGGTGCTGCAGATGAGCATGCCGGTGGCGGTGTTCAACTATCTGTTTGCCCAGAAGTCCCAGCGCGAGCCCGCCTATGTGGCGAGCCTGGTGTTCTGTTCCACACTGCTATCCTTGATCTATCTACCGGTGCTGCTGGCGCTGCTGCTGTAACGCTTGTTGACCTTGGCAGGAAAAGCGTCTCCGTCGACCTGGCACGCCATCGCCGCTCGGCGTGCCCGGGACTGGGAAGCGGTCCGCCACCGGAAACCCATACTTGCCGTGCGGAGTCTCCATGTTGCGAAGCCTCACCCTCGCCCTGCTGACATTGTCATTGCCTGCAGGCGCCCAGGCGGCGTCGTTGCCCGAGCAGGTGCCGGGGCTTCATCACCCGGTCGCGCTCGAGCTGATCACCGATGAGCTGGACACCCCCTGGTCGCTGGCCTTTCTGCCCGATGGGCGCATGCTGGTCGCCGAGCAGCCCGGGACCCTGGCGCTGGTGGATGACGGTGATGTCCAGAGACTCGACGGCCTGCCCCAGGTCTCACACCGCGGCCAGGGTGGGCTCTTTGACCTGGCGCTGCATCCGCAATTCGGCGATGGCACCCACGACTGGCTCTACTTCAGCTGGGCGCAGCCCGGCAAGGACGGCGACTCGGACGACGCCACGGCGGTATCACGGGTCAGGTTCGAGGACGACGCCCTGGGCGCGATAACGCCAATTTTTGTGCAGAATCGCTTTTCCACGCCAGGCCGCCATTACGGTGGCCGCCTGCTGTTCGACGACCAGGGCCTGCTGTGGCTGACCATCGGCGATCGCGGCGTCAGCAAGAGCCGCGCCCAGGACCCGGCAGACCACGCCGGCAGCCTGCTCAGGCTGACCGCAGACGGCGATCCCGCGCCGGACAATCCGGGCTTCGACGATGACGCGGCCCCCGAGGTCTACTCGATCGGCCACCGCAACCCTCAGGGCCTTGCCCAGGCTGCCGACGGCACCCTGTGGTCGACCGAGCATGGCCCGCGCACCGGCGACGAACTCAATCGTATTCTGCCCGGCGAGAACTACGGCTGGCCCGAGGTGACCCGCGGACGCGACTACGCCACCAACCTGCCGCTGGGCGTCGACAGTGCCCCGGGCATGCGCGATCCGGCGCATGTGTTCGAAGGACGCTTTGCGCCGTCCGGGCTCGCCGTGGTCAGCGGTGAAGAATTTCCCGCCTGGCAGGGCGATCTGCTGGCGGGCGGGCTTCGCGGCGAGCGACTGCTGCGCCTGCGCCTCGAGGGCGACAGCATCATCGAGCGCGAGGTGGTGCTGGATGGCGAGGTCGGCCGCATCCGCGACGTGCGACTCGGCCCCGACGGCGCCATCTACCTGCTGACCGACAGCGATCCCGGTCGTCTGATCCGGCTGACGCGGGTACGCTGAGCGGCGCCGATACTGACCGCGACAGGAAGCGCGACAGGGAAATAGCTCCCCTTGCCCATGCCGTTCCGGCATGGGCTTCTCCCCCACTTCTACCCAATACCGCACCCATCGGGGCTTTCTCGATTCAGTCAACGTGCGCCCATGCTGAATTTGAATGATCTTTCAAAGACCTTTAGGGTATTGCACCTTTCTGCGCCTCAACGGTGAAAGCTGGCATGCTGTTCAGCCGTGGGGATGCGGCAAGGAGTGCCGCCCCTGACGCAGCCGCGCCAGCGCTGGACGATGAACGCCGACGCCAGGATGCACGTGACGTCGACCTTCATCGTTCGACCGGCTGGACGTGTTTACGCAACCCAACAAGGCACCCCTACCCATGAGCGAGAACCGATCCGTCAAGATCAAGGTTCGCGGGCTGAGCAAGGTCTTCGGCGACCAGCCGAAGAAGGCACTCAAGCTACGCGATGAAGGGCTCAAGCGTCCTGAAATCCTGGACAAGACCGGCCAGACCCTGGGCCTGTCGAACATCGACTTCGATGTCCATGAAGGCGAACTGCTGGTGATCATGGGCCTCTCAGGCTCGGGCAAGTCGACCCTGATCCGCTGCCTCAACCGGCTGATCGAGCCCACCGAAGGCGAGATCATCATCGACGGCGAGGACATTCCGCAGCTCTCCGACAAGGCACTGCTGGAGTGCCGCCGCCGTCACTTCTCGATGGTCTTCCAGAACTTTGCCCTGTTCCCCCACCGTACCGTGCAGCAGAACGCGGAATTCGGGCTGGAGATTCGCGGCATCGACGCCGACACCCGCGCCAAGACCGCCCGTGACGCCCTGACCCAGGTCGGGCTTAACGGATGGGAAGACGCCTACCCCAATCAGCTGTCCGGCGGCATGCAGCAGCGTGTCGGCCTGGCCCGGGCGCTGGCCAATGACTCCACCGTGCTGCTGATGGACGAGGCCTTCTCGGCGCTCGACCCGCTGATCCGCAAGGATATGCAGCAGGAGTTGCTGGAACTCCAGCACCGCATGAAGAAGACCACGGTGTTCATCACCCACGACCTGGACGAAGCGCTGAACATCGGTGACCGCATCGTCCTGCTCAAGGACGGTGAGGTGGTGCAGATCGGCACGCCGGAGGAGATCCTGACCAAGCCGGCCGACGACTACGTCGAGCGCTTCATCGAGGGCGTCGACATGTCCCGGGTGCTGACCGCCGAGAGCGCCATGCGCCCGGTGCGCGCGACCGCCCGCGAGGACGACGGCCCGCGTACCGCACTGCGCAAGATGAAAGAAAACGCCATGGACTCGATCTATGTCACCAGCCGCGATCGCAAGCTCAAGGGACTGGTCGAAGCCGACGCCGCCAACAGCGCCATCCAGAGCGGACAGGATCGACTGGATAGCGTGATGACCCAGGACTTCCGCACCGTGGGGCCCGACGAGCCGCTGCACAATCTGTTCGCGCTGTTCAACGAAAAGAGCTTCCCCATCGCCGTCATCGACGACGAGCGACGCCTGCTGGGCGTGGTGGTCAAGGGCGCGGTACTGGATGAACTGGCACAGGCAGGAGACCACTAATGGCGATCGAGATTCCTCGCATTCCCCTCGGTGACTGGATCGAGACCGGCCTGAGCTGGCTGACCACCGAATACTCTGCCGTCACCCGCGGCATCTCGCGGATTACCCAGACCGGTATCGACGGTCTCAATGACGCCCTGATGTGGCTGCCCGACTGGGCCCTGCTGCTGATCATCGCCGGCCTGTGCTGGAAGATGGCAAGCCCCAGGCTCGCCATCGGCGCGGTCTTGGGCCTTGGCCTGATCTGGAACCTCGATCTGTGGGACCCGATGATCGAGACCCTGACCCTGGTCGTCATCGCCACCCTGGTGGCGGTGGTCATCGCCTTGCCGGTGGGTATCGCCGCGGCGCTGTCCGATCGACTCTACCGCCTGATCATGCCGGTGCTGGACTTCATGCAGACCATGCCGGCCTTCGTCTACCTGATCCCGGCGATCCCGTTCTTCGGTATCGGCTCGGTGTCGGCGATCTTTGCCACCGTGATCTTCTCCATGCCGCCGGCCATTCGCTTCACCACCCTGGGCATCCGTCAGGTACCGGTGGAGCTGATCGAGGCCGCCGACGCCTACGGCGCCACCCGCGGCCAGAAGCTAGTCAAGGTGCAGCTGCCGCTGTCGCTGCCCACGGTAATGGCCGGCATCAACCAGACCATCATGCTGGCCCTGTCGATGGTGGTGATCGCCGCCATGATCGGCGCCGATGGCCTGGGCAGCGAGGTCTGGCGAGCCATCCAGCGACTGCGTCCGGGCGATGGCTTCGAGGCCGGCATCGCGGTGGTCATCCTGGCGATGCTGCTGGATCGCCTGACCCAGTCTCTGCGCAAGGAGCGCAAGCAGTAAACGCTCGACGCGGGCTCCCTCGGCCGGGGGAGCCTGCGGGGCGGCATTTGCAAGACACTGTCGCCTGCTTCACGCTAATACCTCTTATCGCAAGGAGAGTCGCACCATGTCACCCAAGGCAACTCGTTCTCTCGGTCTGGCCCTGGCCATCAGCGCCGCCGCCACCAGTGTTCACGCCCAGGACAAGGGTTCCGTGCACCTGGCCTACGTCGAGTGGTCGTCCACCGTGGCGTCGACCAACGTGGTTCGTGCTGTGCTCGAACAGGCCGGCTACGAGGTCGAGACCTCCGCACTGTCTGCCGCGGCCATGTGGCAGTCCGTCGCCAGCGGCGACGCCGACGCTCTGCTCGCCGGCTGGCTGCCGACCACCCACGAGGACTACTACGCGCGCCTCCAGGACCAGCTGGTCGATGCCGGCGTCAACCTCGACGGCACCAAGCTGGGCCTTGCGGTTCCGGCAGATTCCGAGGTCAACTCGATTGATGAGCTCAATGAACACGCCGACCAGTTCAATGGCGAGATCATCGGTATCGATCCCGGCGCCGGCCTGATGCGTCTGACCGAGGAAGTGGTCGACGCCTACGAGCTCGACCTGGACCTGCGCACCGGCAGCGGCGCTACCATGACCGCCGCACTGGGCAGCGCCATCGACCGTGGCGAGCCGATCGTGGTCACCACCTGGACCCCGCACTGGATGTTCGCCCGCTGGGACCTCAAGTACCTCGAGGACCCCCAGGGCGTCTACGGTGGTGCCGAACAGATCCACACCATCGTCCGTCAGGGCCTCGAAGAGGACATGCCGGAGGCCTACGCCATCCTCGAGAACTTCGAGTGGACCACGGAAATGATGGGTGAAGTCATGCTGATGAATCAGGAAGACGACACAGATCCCTACGAAAACGCCCAGAAGTGGGTCGAGGACAACCAGGACGTGGTCAAGGAGTGGCTCGGCGAGGCCTGAGTCCGATAGATGCCACGCCACCGTCATGATGCTGTGGCAATGGTCAGGGGTGCCCCGGGGCGCCCCTGCTGTCGTTGCGGCCAGCACCTGCGTCGCCCACGCGGTGCAAGCGGTCGCCGGCAGAACCTTGGGTCTCGGACGATCGTGGCAAGCTGACCCAGGCGTGCCCGGGCGGCCTTCGAACAGATGCCGTTGACGGCACAACTGGCAAGCTGGCTCAGGCAGGCCACACTTCAGGCAGGCTGGACCGTACGGTGTCGATGACAGGCAAGCCAGCCGCGACCCCGCTCCGAGTCGATGGCGTGACGCCACAGTTACCATTTTTCAACGCAAGGGAGATCGCACGTGGAAAAAGACCCCAACCACAAGCCTTCATCTGCCGATACCGGTAGTGAAGGAGTACCGGCCCCGGAGGGGCCAGCCAACCTGATCGATACGGACTACGTTATCGGTCAGGACAATATCGTCACCAAGTCCTTCGGCGTGGACGTGGACCTGCACGGCAAGGTGTTCACCGTCTCATCGCTGCTGATCCTGGTCTTCGTGATCCTGACCCTGGCCTTTCAGGGCGGCGCCGAGCCGTTCTTCAATGGCATCCGTGGCTGGCTGACCAGCAACCTGTCCTGGGTCTTTCTGCTCGGCGGCAACGTATTCGTGCTGCTGGCACTGGGACTGATCTTCACCCCGCTTGGCAAGGTCCGCATCGGTGGTGCCGAGGCCACGCCCGACTACAGCTACATGGGCTGGTTCGCCATGCTGTTCGCCGCCGGCATGGGCATCGGTCTGATGTTCTATGGCGTGTCCGAGCCGATGACCCATTTCTCCACCGCGCTCGGGGGCACTTCGGTCGGCGAAAACGGCATACGTACCGACTGGGCTCCGCTGGGCGCCGCCGCCGGTGACGAACAGGCCGCGGTCGATCTCGGCATGGCGGCAACCATCTTCCACTGGGGTCTGCACCCCTGGGCGGCCTACGCCATCGTCGGCCTGTCACTGGCCATCTTCGCCTTCAACAAGGGTCTGCCGCTGACCATGCGCTCGGTGTTCTACCCGATCCTGGGCGAGCGCGTATGGGGCTGGCCGGGCCACCTGATCGACATCCTGGCGGTCTTTGCCACCCTGTTCGGTCTGGCCACCTCGCTGGGGCTTGGTGCCTCTCAGGCTGCCGCCGGCCTGAACGAGCTGTTCGGTACGCCGAATACCGACACCACCATGGTGCTGCTGATCGCCGGCATCACCGGCGTTGCGCTGTGTTCCATCATGCTTGGCGTCGAGAAGGGTGTGCAGCGCCTGTCCCAGGTGAACATGGTGCTGGCCTTCCTGCTGCTGGCGTTCGTGATCCTGGTGGGCCCGACCCTGGCCATCGCCACCGGCTTCTTCACCAACCTGGGTCACTACCTGGCCGAGCTGCCGGCGCTGTCCAACCCCTTCGGTCGCGAGGACGCCAACTTCGTTCAGGGCTGGACCGCCTTCTACTGGGCCTGGTGGATCTCCTGGTCTCCGTTCGTCGGCATGTTCATCGCTCGGGTCAGCCGTGGCCGCACCGTGCGTGAGTTCCTCACCGCCGTGCTGCTGGTCCCGACCCTGGTATCGGTGCTGTGGATGACCTCCTTCGGCGGTACCGCCATCGAGCAGTACATCACCGATGGTTTCCAGGGCGTCCAGGACGCCGCCCTCGAGCTCAAGCTGTTCGCCATGCTCGGCGAGCTGCCGCTGGCCTCGATCACTTCCTTCATCGGCATCGTGCTGGTCATCGTGTTCTTCGTGACCTCTTCGGACTCCGGTTCGCTGGTCATCGACTCGATCACCGCCGGCGGCAAGGTCGACGCACCCAAGCCGCAGCGCGTGTTCTGGGCCATCATCGAAGGCGCCATCGCCATCGCTCTGCTGCTGGGCGGCGGTCTTACCGCCCTGCAGGCGGCGGCGGTCTCGACCGGGCTGCCGTTCACCCTGGTGCTGCTGGTGGCCTGCTACGCCATCATCAAGGGCCTGATGAGCGAGCCCAAGGCGGTCTAGGCCAGCCTTACGCAGACAGCAAGTGCATGAAAAAAGCGGCAGCCCTCGGGCTGCCGCTTTTCTTTTGGCGAGATGGCTGACGCATCGACGGGCAGCTCAACTCCCCCATTCAGCTCCACAGCATGCCGATGGGCGTCTCCGGGGCGTAGTTGCCGGCTACCTGCGCCTGCAGCAGTTCTGCCGTGGCGATGGCGTCGGTCAGGGCGTGGTGGCCATGATAATGCGGTAGCCCGTAGCGCAGCCGACTGTCGTGCAGGCGGATCGACCTGGGTGGTCGGCCCATCCAGCGACGAAAGCGCGCCATGGTCGACTGACGGTGGATGCGCGCCTCCAGCGACATGGTGTCGATCACCGGGAAGCTCAGCGACTCCTTCCAGGCCGCGCGTACCGCGGCGTCCAGAAAGGACCTCTCGATATGGCGAAAGTGCACCACCAGCAGGTGGCCGGCCATGGCGCGGAAGACATCGGCGAGCACCTCCTCGATCCGCGGAGCCCCCTGGATATCGGCGTGGGTGATGTGATGAAAGGTCACCGACTCGGCGTTCAGGGTGCGATGGGGACGCACCACCCAGTAGCGCCGCTCGGCGAGCCGAATACGCGACAGCGAAAAGGGCACCAGGCCAATCGAGACGATCTCGTCACGCCTGGGATCGAGCCCGGTGGTCTCCAGGTCCAGTGCCATCAGCGGCGCCTCCTGAATCGGCAGGATCGGCGACAGGTCGGCCCCGGCGAAGAAGTCCACCAGCGCCTGCTGGCGGCTCTTCTGACGTCGGGCGACCAGGTAGTCGTGCCAATCCGGCGCCGAGCGAGTCTTGGGGCGAAGCAACGGCATGGCGGCTACCTGCTGGTAAGGGGATAACGGAACTTGAGGAACTTCTGGGCGTTGCTGAGCGCCTGGAAGGCATCCTTGAGATTGTGTCGCTCCTCGCTGGAGACGTTTTCCGGCTCGATATTGTTGTCGGGCTCGTGCTCGTGCTCCAGATCGATGACCTGGTGACGAATCCGCGACATGGACAGAAACTCGAGCGCGTAGCGCAGCTTGTCACTGACCCCGGGCGCCAGCAACTGGGTGCGATCGATATCGTCCAGGCGGTCAAAGCTGTTCTGGGCGCGGGAACCGCAGGCCAGGGCATGGATACGGATCAGGTCCACCATCGGCGCCGTGCCGCGACGCTTCAGATTGATCGAGTTGTTGTGCTTGCCGTCCTTCTCCATCACGAAGGTGCGGAAGATACCCAGCGGCGGCGTCCGATTCAGCGCATTACGCGCCATGGCGGCAAGAAAGCGCTTGTGCTTCGACGCCTTGGTGGCGACCAGGTCCTGCAACTCCTCCACCAGCGGATTGTCACCGTGGACCGTGTCCAGATCGAAGAAGATCGAGCTGTGCAGCAGCCCTTCCGGTGACGGCCGCTCGATCCATTCGGTGAAGTAGCCCTTCCACACCGACAGCGGCTGGCGCCACTTCGGATTGGTGGCCATCACGTCCCCCTTGCAGTAGGTATAACCGCAGGCGGCCAGGCCATCACTGACCCGCTTGGCCATGGTCGCGAAGTACTCGTCGTGCAATGCTGGATCGAAGTCATCGGACAGTACCAGAGCATTGTCCTGGTCGGTGACGATGCTCTGCTCGTTACGCGCCATCGAGCCCAGCGCCATGAAGCAGTACGGCACCGGAGGCGGTCCTAGCTCCTCTTCCGCCATCTCCAGAAGCCGTCGGGTGAAGCTGCGCCCGATGGTCGACAGCGCCTTGCCCACCATCTGCGAGTCGGCACCGTCGTGTACCATGCGCACAAAGGCGGCCTGGACGTCCGGCGCCAGCTTGGCCAGACACTCCACCGACGGTTGATGGAAGATATTGCTGACCAGGTAAAGGCTGCTCTGGGTCTCGTAGCGAATGATGTCGGAGAGGTGCACGATGCCCACCGGCGAACGGCGGTGCATCACCGGCAGGTGGTGGATGTTGTTGCGCAGCATGCACAGCATCGCCTCCTGCACCGACTCATCGGACTGCACCGCGATCAGGCGGCGGCCGGCAACCTCGCCCACCGGAGTATCCGGCGACAGTCCCTCGGCCACGACCTTGGTGCGAAAGTCGCTGTCGGTCAGGATCCCGGTGACCTGCCAGTAGCCACCTTCACTATCCTTGAAGGTGTAGCGCGGGTTGTTCTCGGGCTTGTCCAGCACCAGCACCGCCGAGGCCTGGGACTCGCTGATCTGGCGCGCCGCCTCCTGCACCGTGGCCCGAGCCTCGACCATGACGGGATAGCGGGTCAGCAGCTTGCGGATCCGCGTCACCATCATGTCGTTGTTCTTGCGCTGACTTTCCACCGCCGTCTCGAGCCGGGGGCGATCCACCTCGACGAACTCGGCGAACTGCTCATCCGCTTCGCACAGCTGGTGAAACATCGCCTCGGGGATGAAGTAGATCAGGCTGTCTTCCAGCGCCTTGGCCGGGAAGCGCACGCGACTGTGGCGCAGCAGGCTGAAGTGGCCAAAGATGTCGCCCTCCCCCAGCAGGTTGTAGAGCTCTCCGTTGCGCCGGGTGACCTCCACCGCGCCGCTGCGGATGTAGCAGAACTCCTGATGCACGGCATCAAGCTCGAGAATGGTCGAGCCGGCCTTGAAGTAGCTGACCTGCACCTGTCCGGCGACCTCGTCCAGCAACTCCTCCGACAGCCCGTCAAAGGGCGCAAAGCGCCCCATATGCTGGCTGATTTCCAACAGTTCCGCTTCCATGGTGTCCTCCGCGCGGTCGCCGTGGCTGGCAGCAGGACGCTCCCTGGTCCCCCACCCTCTGACTATCGGAAGCATGGAGCCGAGGCCAGCGGCTGTAAAGCATTAGCAGTATCTTGATCGGCCTCTCGCCAAACGCCGCAGAAGCCATCGAGCGTGGCCCGGAGAGCCAGGCATTGCTGACACTGCGACCTGATGACCGATCCATCCTTCGTTGATCACGACTTCACACCCGACCGGCCGCTCGAATCCTCGCCCTGTGCAAACATCTTCAGCACTGCAAACAACAACGCCCGCCGACCTCGAGGGCGGCGGGCGTCGATCTAGGCGGCCAGTCTCTTTGACTGGCGAGTGTGGCGGTCAGCTCACGACTGCGCCATCTCCTGTACGCGCTTCATCATGTCCGGGTTCTGCTGGATAGCCTGACCGATAGCGTTGAAGGTCTCGACCTCGAGCCCGCTCTGCTGGACGGCTTCGACCATCTTCTGGTTGGCCTCGGTGCGCACATCCTGCTGGGCCTGCTGGCCTTCGGCTTCCTGCAACTGCTGGGTGTAGTCCTGGGAAATCGCGGCGATCTCCTTGGAAGCGTCGGCGAATTTCTCGAGCTGGGCATCAGAGAAATTCTGCGCCTGAGCGGCAGCCTCGACGTCAGCGTTGCCTGACGCCTGCGCGTTTGCTTCCTGGGCATGGGCGGTGGCGCTCATCAGACCAGCAGAAAGCAGGGCGGCGGTGATCAGGGCGGTGAATCGTTGCATGAAGTCCTCCAGGAGGTGGTTGAGAATTCGTCAATCGCTCGCACAGTGTGACGACGCAGTTGCATGAGGGTTCCCCACAATCGTGTTACGAAATGCAAGCCATTTTCGCCTCCGCGTCGCCGGTCGGCGACAACCGCCAGAGGCCACGGCAGGCCATGGGGATAAGCGTCATGATACGCCACGCAATTCTTCGGCGAAGCACCGAAAAAGGCGTGTTGCCTGCCACTGCTGAACATCTTGCAAAAACGCCTCCGGCCGAGTCGGCCGGAGGCGTTGTCATGACACCGCCCGACTAGCCGTAGGCCAGGTTGGGCAGCCAGGTGACCAGTGCCGGGAACATGATCACCAGCAGCAGGCCCAGCGCTTGCAGCGCAAGGAAGGGAAAGGACGAGCGGAAGATCTGGCCCATGGTGATATGCGGCGGACACACCCCCTTGATGTAGAACAGCGCATAGCCGAACGGCGGGCTGAGGAAGGACATCTGCATATTGACCAGGTAGATCACCCCGAACCACAGCGAGACGTCGGCGGGGTCCACCCCGGGCAGGCCAAATACCCCGGTGAAGTCCAGCCCCTTGATCAGCGGTACGAAGATCGGCACCGCCAGGAGCAGGATACCGACCCAGTCCAGGAACATCCCCAGCGCCACCAGCAGCACCATCATCAGCGCCAGCACCGCGTAGGGGCCAAGCCCTGCCCCGGCGATCAGCTCCTGCACGAAGGTCTGGCCGCCCTGCAGGATGTAGAAGCCGACGAAGATGCTGGCACCGAAGATGATCCACATGACCATGGCGGTCGCCACCAGGGTGGTCATGCAGGCGGCGTGCAGGTTGGGCCAGGTCAGCCGCTTGTGCATCGCCGCCACCACCAGCGCACCGAAGGTGCCGATACCCGCCGCTTCCACCGGGGTCGCCACCCCGGTGAAGATGATGCCGAGCACCAGCAACACCAGGGCGATAGGCGCCAGCATATTGCGCAGCAGGCGCAGCTTCTCGGCGGTGGAGACCCGGTCTTCCTCCGGCATCGGCGGCGCCACCTTGACGTTCAGGGTGCCCCTTAGCCAGCAGTAGAAGGCGTACATGCCGGCCAGCAACAGGCCAGGAATCAGCGAGCCCAGGTAGAGCTCGCCCACCGACTGCTGGGCGATGACGCCGTAGATGATGGCCAGGATGGACGGCGGGATGAGGATACCCAGGGTGCCCCCGGCCATGATCGATCCCAGCGCGATCTCAGGCTGGTAGTTGCGCTTGAGCATGGCCGGCAGCGCGATCAGGCCCATGGTCACCACCGCCGCGCCGATCACCCCGACCATGGCGGCCAGCAGCGTCGAGGCGATGATGGTAGCGATCGCCAGGCCCGCCTTGAGACCGCCCATCCACTTGTAGACCACATCGAACAGCTCTTCGATGATGCCGGCCTTCTCCAGTACCGAGGCCATGAAGATGAACAGCGGAATGGCCGAGAGCTGGTAGTTGGTCATCATCGGGAAGATGCGCGAAGGCATCAGGTTCAGCATGTGCTGATCGCCCACCAGGTAGAGGAACACCACCCCCAGACCGCCGGTAACGAAGGCCAGCGGTAGCCCCGCTACCAGCACCACCATCAGGGTGCCGAACATCAACAGGGTCAGCGCGCCGATACCCACCGTGGACAGCGAGTTCTCAAGGCTAAGCGCCAGGCTCTCGTAGTCGGTCAGGGCGATATTGACGATTTCGTGGATGGTGTAGGCGCCGAGGATCACCGCCAGCACCACCAGAATGCTGGCAAACACCGTCGATCCTTCGTGGTGCTCGCGGTGGTGACGATAGGCCTGGAGGTCCTTGATCAACTGCGCGATCCCCTGCAACAGCAGCAGCAAGGCACCGAAGAACAGCATGAACTTGACCGGGAAGTACTGCACCGCCCATTCGGTGAAGGACACCTCGTTGGCGTAGCTGTCACCGAACCACCAGACGTCGCTGACCGACTGCGAGAAGAAACGCCAGCCGGTGGTCAACAGCGCCAGGGTGAAGATGAAGAAGAAGATCGAGGTGACCAGGTCCAGCGCGGCCTTGTTGAGCGGCGCCGCCCGCTGGTAGAGGATATCGACGCGCACATGCCCGCCCTCGCGCAGCGCGAAGGCACCCGCCAGCAGGTACTGCATGCCGAACATCAGGGTCATCGACTCGTGAGCCCAGTTGGTCGGCGAGTTGAAAGCGTAGCGCAGCACCACCTCGTAGGTGAACACGAAGGGCGCGATCAGCGACCAGTAGGCCACGTAGCGCCCGGCAAAGCCGGAAATGCGGTCGATGCCGCGGGTCACCACATTGCCAGGCGCTGCGTAGGCCTGCTCGCTCGTCGCGACGGGAGTCTCGGCGGTATCGCCACCGCTCACCTCGCCACCCCGGCGGAAGCTTCGATCCACCAGCAGCATCACGATCAGCGGCAGTCCTGCCAGCACCGCCCAGTAGAGCCAGTGCGGCAGAACGAAATCAATCTGTAGATTCATTGACGCTCCTCCGCTGGTCGCCTGGCGTTTCGCCAGGCGACCACGGAATATTCATCGACGTCGACCGGGTCGCCCCGGTCGACACGTGCAGGCCTAGGCGTTGAGCTCGAAGTCCTTGATGTCCTCTTCGGTGATCAGTGCCACCGACGGATCGAGCATGGTGTTGAGGTGGGCACGGAACAGCTTGGCCGCGTCCGGATCCTTGTTGGCCCATTCGAACCACAGCGGAATCGCGGCGTCGCGGAAGCGGTCGGCGTCGTCCTCGGACAGGTGGATGATCTCGACGCCCTTCTCGCGGTACTTGGGCCAGGCCTCCGCGTTGGCCTTCTGGATGGCGGCGTAGTGCTCGCGGGAGTAGGCCGCGACCAGGTCATGCATCAGGTCCTTGGTCTGATCGGACATGCGCTCGTAGACCCGGCGATTGACCGCGATATCCATCAGGTCGACCGCCTGGTGCAGACAGGGAGTCGAGGGCGGGCCCATGATGATGTAGTCGGTCACCTGCCAGAAGCCCAGCTCGAAGTTGACCGCCGCACCGGTGTAGTCGGCGGCGTCGATGGTGCCCTTCTCCAGCGCCGGATAGACCTCGGAGCCCGGCAGCAGCGTGGTGCGCGCACCGATCTTGGCGAAGGTCTCGGCGACGATGCCGCCGGGCATGCGGATCTTCACCCCTTCGAAGTCATCGAAGCTTCTCAGCGGTACCTTGGAGTGGATCAGGTTGAGGTCGTGGTGGACGTAGCCCAGAAGCTCCTGACCCTGCTTGCGGTAGAGGTCCTTGGCGATGCCGAAACCGCCGTAGGCACCGAACATCATGTCCCACTGGTGGGGTACCGACAGCCCCATGGGATAGGCGGTGAGAAAGACCCCGGCGGGCATCTTGCCCGGCCAGTAGACGGTGAACCAGTTCTGGCCATCGAGCACGCCGTTGCGCACCGCGTCGGCTACCTCGAAGGCACCGGCCACGGCTCCGGCCGGGAACGGCTCGATGGTGACCTCGCCGCTGGTGGCCTCGGCGACGCCGGCGGCCCACTCCTCGAAGATGCGGTAGCCGGTGGTGCCGGGCTGCCAGGATGACTGCATGCGGATGCGGATGCCCTGCTGAGCCTGGACGTTGCCGACCCAGGGTGCCGCCACCGCGGCGGCGGAACCAACCGCAGCAGCCTTCAGAAAGCGGCGGCGGTCCGGGGTCGCGATGCGTTCGGACAGGGAGGCCGTTGGCGAGGCCGTATCAAGGTCTTGCTGGGGCTTGTCTAGCCGGGACATGGCATAACTCCTGGTGGATCGGTGCGGTCTCGATCTGCCGCACCCGGTGTGTTGTTGTTGTCGATCCATGGCATCGTCATGAGCGCTCGAGGCACTTTCGCCGCAAGCGAGGCCCGCCTGTTGCAAGCGATTTGCGTCGCTGCGCTCTTGAGCCGGGCGTTGCCCGTGCGCGTCCTTGCGAGGACCTCCTCGGGGCATGAACGGGACATCGCTTCGATGCAAGCGAGGCGTCCCCCTCCCGGGGTGTCATCGAAAAGAAAGCTAGCGAAAAGGCCCCAGGCGGCCAACGGCCCCATTCAACGCAACCTGTCTGCATTATTGGTCTGACCAGCGGCCATTTCGCCTATAAACTGCGCAAAAACAAGCATCGGCGTGGTCAGACCAATCTCACTCTCCCTCCACGACCTACGACCAAAGCACGAGAACAACGCTTGGCAATCCCCTCCTTGAGGGAGGCGGGATAGGGCATCATGATTGGGCGATCGCCCTGCCGATGACATGAACCACAAGGAAGTCCCCGCGATGCCACCCTCAGTGATCACCGCCCAGCCCCCGCTTGCCGCATCGTGTGTCGGGTGGCCGCTTGCCGCACCTTTTGTCGGGTGCCCGCTTACCGCACCTTGTGCGAGGTGCGCGTGAGCCGCCCCGCCCTGCCGTCCTGGCTGTTGCCGGCCATGCCGCTGGTGTTCGTGGTGCTGTGGAGCACCGGCTTCATCGGTGCCAAGTTCGGCCTGCCCTACGCCGAGCCCTTCACCTTCCTGAGCATTCGCTTCGCCGCCACCCTGGCGCTGCTGGTCCCCATCGTCTGGCTGACCCGCTCGGCCTGGCCGTCGAGTCCCCGTCTGTGGGGGCATGTGGCGGTGTCCGGCTGTCTGGTTCACGGCGGCTACCTGGGCGGCGTGTTCTACGCCATCAGCCTGGGCATGCCGGCGGGACTGGCGTCCCTGCTGGTGGGGTTGCAACCCTTGCTGACCGCTGCGCTGGCGGGCCCCCTGCTGGGCGAGCGGCTGTCTGCGCTGCAGTGGATGGGACTGGCCCTGGGGCTGGCCGGGGTCAGCCTGGTGCTGGGAGGCAAGATGGACCTGTCGGCGCTGTCCTTCGAAGGGTTTGGCTGGCCGGCGCTGGCCTGCACCCTGGTGGCGCTGGTGGGGATTTCGCTGGGGACGCTGTACCAGAAGCGCTATTGCAGCGGCATGCCGCTGCTCGGCGGCACCGTGGTGCAGTACCTCGGGGCGCTGGCCTTGCTTGGCGCCGGCAGCCTGCTGCTGGAAACCCGCGAGGTGGAGTGGTCGCTGACCTTTGTGCTGACGCTGGGCTGGCTGGTGCTGGTGCTGTCCATCGCCGCCATCATGCTGCTGATGATGCTGATCAAGCGTGGCGAGGCGTCCCGCGTCGCCAGCCTGTTCTACCTGGTGCCGCCGGTCACCGCGGTGGAGGCCTGGTGGCTGTTCGATGAAGGGCTGCCGCCGGTATCCCTGATCGGCATGGCGCTGGCCATTGCCGGCGTCGCCCTGACCGTGCGGGCCAAGAAGCCCCGGGCGTCCTGAACGGCCGCTGCAGGCGCTACACTTTCACCTTGCGAAAGCGGGCATTGATGACGCAGTAGGTACCGTAGTTCATCAGTCCACCGGCCACGGCGGCGAGCAGCCAGGGGCCGAAGGGCTGGGCGGCCAGGGTATCCAGGGTGCCGCCGAGCCCTTCGGCCTTGGCGGGATCGACCTGCCAGGCGGCCACCAGCAGGAAACTGCCGATCAGCGCGAACACCAGCCCCCTGGCGGCCAGCCCCCAGCGGCTGAGGCCCGAGGCCAGATCACGCTGGCGTTGGCTCATGTCCTGCTGACGCCAGCGATTGAGATAGCTGCGCGCCAGGGCGCGCCACGACTGACGCAGCCCCACGCCGATAAAGATCGCCCCCAGGATCGCCACCAGCCAGACGCCGCCGGGGTGCGACATCAGCATGGCGGTGCGCTCCTCAGCGCCGCCGGTGGTCTCCTGGGGATCGTCCAGCAGCTCAACACCATACCAGCCGAGACTTGCGTAGATACCACCGCTGATGACCAGCGCCAGGCGGGTACCCAGGGCCTTCCAGCTACGCCCCCGATGCTCGACATCGAACAGCCCCTGCAAGCCCCGCCAGGCGGCGTAGGCGTAGAGCCCCAGCACCAGGGCCCCCAGCATCAGGGTGCCGAAGGGCTGGCGAGCCAGGTGCGCCAGCGCCTCCTTGGTGCCGACGTTGTCGCCGCCAAGGCCCGCAGCGCCGAGTGCCGCCAGCACGCCGATCAGCAGGTACACCAGCCCCTTGGCGGTATAGCCCAGGCGGGCGATGATGACGATCAGTCGGCGCCGGTGGCGCAGCAGGCACTGCAGCGAGGGCATGGGGGCTCCTGTCGGGATTAGGGTCCCCCATCCTCCCCAAAAATGCCTGATTCGGCAAAGCCTATCGTGCCGAATCCTCAGCCGACAGACGCGTCAGGGCGAACCCGGCGATGGCCGTGTCCTGGACACCGGTACCGGTCAGGTCGCATACCGTGATGGTGGCGTCCGACAGCCGCAGACGCTCGCCGCGGGCAATGACCGCGCCCAGTTCGTGGACCTTGAAGGGCACCTCGCGACCGGCAAGGGCCTTGAGCTCGCCGTTGGACTCGCTCTGGGGCCGGGTATCGCAGACGAAGGCGTCCGCGCGGGTCAGCACGCTCTCGGCCAGTTCACGCTTGTCGGGACTGTCGGAGCCCATGGCGGTGACGTGGACGCCCTCCGGCAGGTCCGCCGCCTCGAGGATCGGCGTCTGCGACGGCGTCGTGGTGACGATGATGTCGGCCGCTCGGCAGGCCTCGCGCACGCTGTCGTGGACGGTGACCTCGAGACCCGCAGCGCGCATGCGGGTAGCGTATTCCTCGGCGGCCTGGGGCCTTCGCGCCCAGACGTCGATGGCGGTGATGTCGCGCACCAGCCGCAGCGCCTCGACCTGCTTGACCGCCTGCTCGCCGGCCCCCAGCACCGCGACCCGGCGGCTGTTCTCCCGCGACAGGTGCTTGGCGGCGATGGCGCCGGCCAGGGCGGTACGTACCATGGTCAGGTAGCCCTCGTCGAACAGCACCGCATCGACGAGCCCGGTGCGCGCGGAGAACACCATCATCAGCCCGTTGAGGCTTGGCAGCCCCAGCTTGGGGTTGTCGAAGAAGCCGGGGCTGACCTTGATGGCGAAGCGCTCGTTGCCACGAATATGGGCGGTCTTGACGTCGACCTCTCCGTTGGCCTCCTCGATGGCCATGGACAGGATCGGCGGTTGCACCACCTCGCCACGCCCCAGGGCGGCGAAACCGGCTTCCACCGCCGCCAGCGCGTCCTGGTCGATGGCGACCGCCTGGCTGATCTGCTCACGCTTGTAGAGTTGCATCCTTGGCTCCTGATCGGGTTGTTGCTGGGCTTGTCTGTCGGTTGGTGGCCTTGACGGTCTATCGCTGGCCTTGACTGGCGCAATCCGCCGCCAGGCGGCGCGCCTGATCGAGGGTATCCAGTGACACCCCGTTGCCGGAAAGCACCAGCACGACCCGCTCCCCCTTGACCTCGAGGTGGCCCTCGGCCAGTGCCGCCAGTCCCACGGCGGCGGCGCCTTCGACCAGCAATTTCTCGCTTTCGAGCATGTCCACCATGGCCTGGGCGATGGCGCCTTCCGACACCTGACAGTGGTCGTCCATCACCGCTTCGACCAGCGCCAGGGTGCAGCGGTTGTCGAGGCCGATGCCGCCGCCCAGCGAGTCGCCCAGGCTCTCGACCTCTTCCACCGCCACCGGCTTGCCGGCCTTGAGGCTCTCGCACATGGCCGCCCCCGCCGACAGACTGACCCCGCTGATTCTGGCCTGGGGTCGAACGCCCTTCAGCGCGGCGCCGATGCCGCCGAGCAGACCACCGCCGGACAGCCCGACGATGACCCGATCGACCCGCGGCAGGTCCTCGAGGATCTCGATGCCGATGGTGCCCTGCCCCGCCGCGATCAGCGGATCATCGAAGGGGGGAATCAGCGTCATGCCCTCTTCCTGCACCAGCCTTGCCACCTCCTCGAAGGCCTCGTCCTGGCTGGCGCCGACGCGACGCACCTCGGCACCGAGCGCCTCGATGGCAGCGACCTTGTTGGCCGGCACCAGCCGCGACAGGCAGATCACCGCCGGCACCCCCAGGCTGGAGGCGGCGTAGGCCACGGCGCGGCCATGATTGCCGGTGGACGCGGTGGTGACGCCCTGGGCCAGGGCCTCGCGTCCATGGCGCTCGATCAGTGCGGCGATCATGTTGGTGGCACCGCGCAGCTTGAAGGCGCCGGTGGGCTGCAGCGTCTCGAGCTTGAGATAGACCTCGGCGTCGAAGCGTTCGGACAGGGCCCGCGACAGCACCAGTGGCGTGCGCGTTACCTGACCGGCGATGCGTCCCCGGGCCTTGAATATCTCGTCCAGGGTCACGCCGTGACTCGGGCAAGGGGGTGAATCCACCTTCATGACCTTCTCCTTGAACTCATATCGTGAAGACCGGTTGCCAATGCCGGGAGGGCAGGCCCTGTCGGCGGTTCGGCGCTCGCCTACCTGTTCCGCGCTCGCCTATCTGTTCCGCGCTCGCCTACCTGAATGAAAACCGACAGGGGCCGCCTCCTTCAAGGAAGCGGCCCCTTTTGCACCTGCCAAGGTGCGGGCGTCAGGCCAGACACCGGCCTGGGCTTGGACCAACCATCGGACCAGGCATCAGGCCAATCATCGGACCAGGCATCAGGCCGTCTGCAGTACGCCTTCCTTGACCAGCTCGTCGGTGACCTTGTTCACCGCACGCTCGGCGCGGGCAACGATCTCGTCGACCTCGTCACGGGTGGTGACCAGCGGCGGCGCGAAGCCGAGGATGTCCCCCTGGGGCATCGCCCGGGCGATCAGGTTCTGCTCCAGCGCAGCGGCGGCGATGCGTGCACCGACCTTGTGGCTGGGATCGAAGGGACGGCGAGTCTCCGGGTCCACGGCGAATTCCAGCGCCGCCAGCATGCCGACGCCGCGGGTCTCGCCGACGATCGGGTGATCGCCGAAGGCGGCCTGCATGCGGCTCTGCAGATAGGCGCCGGTATCACGGGCGTTGCCGGTCAGGTCCTCGCGCTCGATGATCGCCAGGTTGGCAAGGGCAGCGGCGCAGCCCAGGGCGTGACCGGAGTAGGTCCAGCCGTGGCCGATCGGGCCAAGCTCGCTGGTGCCCTGCTCCAGCACCTGCCACACGCGATCGCCGACGATCACTCCGGACAGCGGCTGGTAGGCGCTGGTCAGGCCCTTGGCGATGGTGATCAGGTCGGGCTTGATGCCGTAGGCATGGCTGCCGAAGTCGGCGCCGATACGGCCGAAACCACACACCACCTCGTCGGCGATCAGCAGGATGTCGTACTTGTTCAGTACCGCCTGGATCGCCTCCCAGTAGCCTTCCGGCGGCGGCACGATACCACCGGTGCCGAGCACCGGCTCACCGATGAAGGCCGCCACGGTGTCCGGGCCCTCGGCCAGGATCATCTCTTCGAGCTTGGCCGCACAGTGGGCGGAGAACTCGCGCTCGCTCATGTTTTCCTGCTCGGCGCTGCGCTGGTAGTAGTGCGGTGCTTCGGTGTGCAGGATGCCGGCCATGGGCAGGTCGAACTGGTCGTGGAAGGCCTTGAGCCCGGTCAGCGAGCCGGTGGCGAGACCGGAACCGTGATAGCCGCGCTGACGCGAGATGACCTTCTTCTTCTGCGGACGGCCAAGCACGTTGTTGTAGTAGCGCACCAGCTTGAGCTGGGTCTCGTTGGCATCGCTGCCGCCGAGGCCGTAGTAGACCTTGGACATGCCGGGGCCGGCGAGCTTGAGGATCTGCTCGGACAGGGCGATCTGCGGCTCGTTGGAGTGACCCACGTAGGTGTGGTAGTAGGACATCTCCAGCGCCTGCTGGTAGATGGCCTCGGCCACCTCGGTACGGCCGTAGCCGATGTTGACGCAGTACAGCCCGGCAAAACCGTCGATGAACTCGCGACCGTCCTTGTCGACGATGTTGATGCCCTTGCCGCCGGTGATCACGCGACCCGGTGCGTCGCCATGGGCGAAGTCACGCAGGTGGGTGGAGGCGTGGAAGGTTACCTTGCGGTCGCGGTCGATCAGGTCCTGATGGGTGCTCATCTCGTTTCCTTTTTTTCCTTGGACCGCCCTCGCCGGGAGGGCGGCGTCATCTGTTCATCGAAAGGTGGCCGGCCCGCTGTCAGGCCGGCGATCACTGCCGCTCAGGGCATCAGCTGCCGGAGACGGAGCCCAGGGCGCCGAGGCAGTAGTACTTGGTTTCCAGATACTCGTCGATGCCGGTCGCGCCGCCTTCGCGGCCAAGGCCGGACTGCTTGACGCCGCCGAAGGGCACCGGCGGGCCGGTCATCTTCACCGAGTTGACCGATACCATGCCGAACTCCAGCGCCCGCAACAGCTTCCAGATGCGGCGGATATCGTGGGTGTAGACGTAGGCGGCAAGACCATACTCGGTGTCGTTGGCCAGGGCGATCACCTCGTCGTCATCGCGATAGGCGGTGACACCGGCCACCGGCGCGAAGCACTCCTGACGCCACACCTGCATGTCCTGGGTCACCCCGGTCAGCAGCACCGGCATGAAGAAGTTCTCGCCCGGCGCCTGGGACTGGTCCCCGGCCACCAGGGTGGCACCCTTCGACAGGGCGTCATCCACCGTGGCGCGGGCATTTTCCACCGCCCGGCGGTGAATCAGCGGGCCGAGATCGACTTCACTTTCCATGCCGTTGCCCACGGTCAGCGCGGCCATGCGCTCGGTGAAATGCTCGATAAAGGCGTCGTGGATCGACTCGTGGACCAGGATGCGGTTGGCCGCCAGGCAGTCCTGACCGGCGGTCTGGAACTTGGCCGCCACCGCGGCCAGGGCCGCTTCCTTGGGGTCCATGTCGGGGCCGATGATAAAGGGCGCATTGCCGCCAAGCTCCATGGACACACGCTTGACCGTGGGCGCCGACTGTTCGAGCAGCAGGCGGCCGACCCGGGTCGAGCCGGTGAAGGATACCGCCTTGACGCGATCCTCGGCACACAAAAGCGAGGACACCTGGGCGGCGTCGCCCAGCACCACATTGAAGATGCCCGCCGGAATACCGGCACGCTCGGCCAGCTCCGCCAGCGCCAGCGCCGAGAACGGGGTCTCGTTGGCCGGCTTGACGATCACCGGACAGCCAGCGGCCATGGCGGCGGCGGCCTTGCGGGTGATCATCGCCAGCGGGAAGTTCCACGGCGTGATCAGAAGCGCAATGCCCACCGGCTCCTTGATGGTGCCCAGCGCCGCATTGGGGATGTGGCTGGGGATGGTCTCGCCGTAGGTACGCTTGCCTTCCTCGGCGAACCAGCGCACGAAGCTGGCGCCGTACTCGACCTCGCCACGGGCGTCGGGCATCGGCTTGCCCTGCTCCAGCGTCATGATGGTGGCCAGATCCTCGCGATGGGCCTGCAGCAGGTCGTACCAGGCCAGCAGCCGCTCGCAACGCTCGTCGGCGCGCAGCGCCCGCCACTGGGCAAAGGCCTCGTCGGCGACGTCGACACTGGCGCGGATCTGCTCGGGCTCGAGCAGCGGGATATGGCCGATCACCTCGCCATTGGCGGGGTTGATCACCGCTTCCTCGCGGCCTTCGTCACCGTGGGTCCACTTGCCGCCGATGTAGGCGTACTGACGGAACAGGCGCGGATCGCTGAGTTTCATGACACTACCTCCCCAAGTGTGTCCCGCCGCAAGGTCAGGGGGTGCGGAACACGAAAACGACGTCATGGCCAGCGCCATGTACTGCCGTCATGGTAAGGGAGAAGCCAGGGTCGGACTTTTTGAAGCGCCCGTCTGTCGATGGCGTTTTTTTTGTCCAGAACCGTGAAAACGCGGTTTTTTCTGCAACGCCTGTTTTAGCAAAAACCTGCAAGCCGACAAGAACTTCCGGGCCTGTGCCGATGGCGCTCAGAGCGCCCCGTTGGCCAGCTCGTCGATATCGACTCCCTCGCGAGGAGCCTTGACCGTCTTGGTGACGATATAGGTGAAGTAACGCTCGATGCCGACATCCGAGGTCAGCCAGTCGTCGATCAAGCGCTGGTAGGCGTCGATGGTCTCGGACTCGACCTTGATCAGATAGTCGACTCCGCCGCCCACCGCCACGCACTCGGTGACCGCGTCGGTGGCATGCACCAGCGACTCGAAACGCTGGAAGCTTTCGGCATTGTGGGCCTTGAGTTCGATCTGAACCCACACCGGGGTACGCCGGACCAGGGCGCTTGCGTTGATCCGGGCGCAGTAGCCTTCGATGATGCCGGCCTTCTCGAGGCGGCGGACGCGCTCCCAGCAGGGGCTCACCGACAGGTTGATGGCCTCGGCCAGGCGGGACTTGGTGATGCGGCCGTCGCGGGACAGGATGGAGAGGATCTTGAGGTCGTAGCGGTCGAGTTTCATGGCCGGGCTTGTGTGGTTGAACGGGACCGCCCCGCGAGAGGCTCTCGGCGGGGCGCTGATGACGAGAAACGGCGGGCGGGCTCGGGCAAGACGGTATCCCGAGCCCTGGCCCGTTCAGTCGCCCAGGGTCTCGACCACCTCGGCGATGACGGCGATGGTGTCGCCCATGTTCACCTGGGCGGGGAAGCGTCGAGCCGCCAGGATACCATCACGCTCGGCACGGTACTCGATCGGCTCGGCGCCGCTGCGGGTCATGTCGTAGACCCGGGCGATCACGTCGCCCTTGGCAATACTGTCGCCGAGGGCGTGGGTCAACTCCAGAAGCCCGGTGTGCTCGCTTTGCACATAGCAGCTGGCATCCGGCATATCGAGATAGACCTGGGTCTCGGGCATGGCCACCTCGCCGTCCTTGAGCCCGAAATGGATCAGCACATTGTCGATGCCGCGCTCGGTGATGGCCAGGCTCTCCGGCGTGGAGGTGCCGCCGCCCCCGAGTTCGGTGGCGATGAAGATCTTGCCCTGGTTCTCCACCACGGTATCGAACAGCGCCGCGGCGTCCAGCTCGAACATCATCATCGCATAGGGCGCGCCGAAGGCCTTGGCCCCTTCCAGCGCCTGACGCTGCTGTTCGGGGTTGTCGAGCACGTGGGAGGCACCGAAGGGAATGATGTCCAGGGTGCGGCCGCCGGAGTGCAGGTCCAGCACCACGTCGGCCATGGGCACCATCTCCCGGGTGAAGTAGTCGGCGATCTTCTCGGTCACGCTGCCGTCCGGGTCACCGGGGAAGCTGCGGTTCAGGTTGCCACCGTCCATCGGCGAGGTGCGACGGCCGACCTGGGCCGCCGGGGTGTTCATCATCGGTACGATGATCACCCGTCCCTTGACGTCTTCGGCCTTGAGCGAGGTCGAGAGCTTTTGCAGCGCGGTGATGCCCTCGTACTCGTCGCCGTGATTGCCACCGGTCAGCAGGGCGGTGGGGCCTTCGCCGTTGGCGATCACGGTCACCGGGATCATCACCGCGCCCCAGGCGGACTCGTCGTTGGAAATGGGCAGTTTCAGAAAGCCGTGCTGCACACCCTGGGCGTCGAAGTCGACGGTGGCGGAGATGGGGCTCTTGCGCTTGCTCATGGTGACTCCAGAAACAGGGACAACGGTCAGATTGGATTGTAGTGGTGATGGGCGACGTCGGTCGCCGAGGGCCGATCACAGAAGGCTAGGGCTTGTCTGAAAAGTGCCTGCGCTCGGTAATACGGCGTTAAAAATCGGATCAAAATGCTCATTTACACCCCGTAAACTGCGCTTTCTCACCGATTTTTGCCTTGTCTAACCTTCGCTCGTCGACTTTTCGGACAGCGCCTAATCAACAGGGCCGATCACACCGGGCCGATCACAGAGGGCTAGTCAACAGGGCCTGATCGACAAGCCCTGCTCAGCCGCCCCCGGCCTACTTGACGAACAGCTGTCGCGGAAACTCCGCCAGCGGCTCGGCGCCATTTTCGGTGATCAGGATGCTCTCGGTGATCTCGAGCCCCCAGTCGTCCATCCACATTCCGGGCATGAAGTGGAAGGTCATGCCGGGTTGCAGGATGGTCTCGTCAGACGGACGCAGACTCATGGTGCGCTCGCCCCAGTCCGGCGGGTAGCTGATGCCGATGGGATAACCACAGCGCGCGCCGCCTCGGTCGAAGCCGTACTTGTCCATGGCCGCGCCGAGCGCCAGGGCGATGTCCGCGGTCCGGTTGCCCGGCTTGGCCACGGCCAGGCCTTTCTCGATGCCTTCGAGCAGCGCCGACTCGCCACGCACGAAGTCTCGCGGCGGCTTGCCGAGAAACACCGTGCGCGACAACGGGCAGTGGTAGCGCTTGTAGCAGCCGGCGATCTCGAAGAAGGTGCCCTCGCCTTCGCGAAACGGCGTGTCGTCCCAGGTCAGGTGGGGGGCAGCCGCGTCGCTGCCGGTGGGCAGCAGCGGCACGATGGCGGGATAGTCGCCACCGTAGACGCGCCCTTCGCTGTCGGTCCAGCCCTCGATGCCGACCCGATAGATCTCGGAGACCAGCTTGGACTTGGCCAGGCCCGGTTCGATCATCTCGAGGATGCGCGAGTGCATGCCCTCGACGATACGCGCGGCGATGCGCATGTACTCGATTTCACGCGGTGACTTGATCGCCCGACACCAGTTGACCAGCGCGTTGGCATCCTGGAAGCGCGCGTGGGGCATCTCCTTGATCAGGCTCTGGTAGGCCTTGGCGGAGAAGTAGTAGTTGTCCATCTCCATGCCCACGACGCCTTCGCACCAGCCGCGATCCGGCATGATCGACTGTGCCAGATACTCCATCGGATGCATCTCGGGATTCTGGACATAGTAGTCGGGGTAGTAGGTGATATTGTCAGGGTCCATCCAGCAGGTACGCAGGGCACCATTGCTGTCCTGACGTCGTCCGTACCACACGGGCTCGCCTTCGAGCCCCACCAGTACGCACTGATGGACATAGAATGACCAGCCGTCATAGCCGGTCAGCCAGGCCATATTGGAGGGATCGCTGACAATCAGCACATCGATGCCTCGCATGGCCATCTCGGCACGCACCTTTTGCAGGCGCTGAGCGTATTCCTCACGAGTGAACGGCAGGGATACCTGAATCATGAAACCACTCGCCACACAGTGTCATCACCGAAAAACCGGACTCATTGGAGTCCGGCGCGCCCTTGAAGCGACATTGCATCCCCTGTAGCGTGCTGACAGGTCACAATTGTCATGAGAAGCTCTTAACAGCGTCATGACAATGACTGATCAATGCCGTCTTGCTGATACTAGCACTACGAATAAGCTACCGGTCAAAGGCTTTATTGGATCATGACAATTGACCTGCTGCCATATCTGGATGATAGCCAACCCAAGTATCTTGCGATTGCGCGGGCACTTTCTCGCGCGATCCGTTCCGGTGAGCTTACGCCAGGCACCCGACTGCCGCCCCATCGACAGTTGGCGGAGCACATAGGCGTCAGCGTCCAGACGGTGTCACGAGCCTATTCACAGGCAGAAAAGATGGGCCTGGTGCAGGCCAGGGTCGGCAGCGGCACCTGGATCAACGCTCTCGATGACAACCGCGAATCCGCCTACCTGAGGGCCGGCGAGCCGCGAACCGAACAGGCGGTGATCGACCTGTCGATCGCCCATCCGGTCTGTCCCCCAAGCCATGACCAGCACTTTCGCGATGCCCTGAGAACGCTGGCCGACAGCGCACATCCCGACGTCTTCACGGCCTGCCGGCCGATCGCCGGCCTGCCCCATCAGCGCGAACGCGCCAGCTGGTGGCTGAACGAGCGCCTGGGCATGCCCGGTGAAGCGGACGACCGCATCCTGACCAACGGTGGCGCCCACGGCATCATGCTGGCGATTTCCAGCGTGGTACAGCACGGCGACCTGGTCCTGACCGAGGCACTGACCGACCATGGCCTGATCGCCCTGTCTCGTACCCTGGGCTTCCAGCTGCGTGGCGTCACCATCGATAGCCAGGGCATCGTACCCGACGCCCTCGACGCCGCCTGTCATCGCTTCAAACCGCGCGCCGTGTGCCTTACCTCGTGCCAGCTCAATCCCACCGGGGCCACCCTGGACGAGACGCGCCGCGACGAGATCGCCGCCATTCTGGAGCGCCACGGGGTGTGGCTGATCGAGGATGACGTCCACACCCTGCTCGAGCCCGAGCCGCTGATGCCGATCAGCGCGCGCATCCCTTCCCATGCGTTCCACGTCACCAGTCTGACCAAGGCCACCCTGCCCGGGCTTCGCGCCGGCTATCTGACGGTGCCACGCAGTCAGCTGCACCACACCCTGCCCCGCCTGCGGGCGACCTCCTGGATGGCCACACCGCTGTGCTTCGAGGTCGCCAATCTATGGCTGGAGGACGGCACTATCGAGCGCATGGCTCAGCAGCAACGCGAACTGCTGGCAGAGCGCCAGCAGCTCGCCGCACGCATCCTGCACAGCCATGGCAGGGCCTCCCGCCCCACCAGCCTGCACGTCTGGCTGTCGCTGCCGGGTAGCTGGCGGGCCGAGGAACTCCAGCAGCTGGCCGAACAGGAAGGGGTGGCCATCACCACCGCGACCCCCTTCATGGTCGAACAGAGTCCGGCGCCACGCCGAGTGCGCCTGAGCCTCGGCGCGGAGCCCGAGATCGAACGTCTCGAGGACGGCCTCAAGCGCCTTGCCAGCCTGCTGGATGACGCTCCGCCGCCCATGATGCAGATTGTCTACTGAACCCCATTCATTCGACCGGAGCGGAATTGTCATGAAGGTGATCGTACACACCGACCAGGCCGACCAGTGGCAGCAGGCGCTAAGCGAGCGGCTGCCCCAGGCCACCATCTGGAAGAGTCAGGAGGCCGACCGCGAACAGCGCGCCCAGGCGGACTTTCTGGCGGCCTGGAAGCCAGACGAGACGCTGCTGCGGGAGTGCACCGGACTCAAGGGCATCGTCAACCTGGGGGCCGGCGTCGACGCCCTGCTCGGCAACCCGGCCCTGCCTCGCGACGTTCCCATCGTCAAGTTGCGTGACGCCGGCATGGCCGAGCTGATCGCCGATTACGTGCGTTACGGTCTTTTCCACTTCCAGCGCGACTTCGACCGCTACGCTCGCCAGCAGCAGCAGTGCGAGTGGCGTGAGCACGAGGTGATCGACAAGCCGGACTGGCCGGTGGGCGTGCTCGGCCTCGGCGCCATCGGCGCCAAGGTGGCCCGGGCCATCGCCGCCGATGGCTTCCCGGTGCTCGGCTGGAGTCGCTCGCACAAGGACATCGACGGCATCGAATGTCTGAGCGGTGACGAAGGGCTCAACCGGCTGCTGTCGCGGGTGAAGACCCTGGTGCTGCTGCTGCCCGATACCTCCTCGACCCGCCACATCATCAACGCCGAGACACTCGGCAAGATGCGCGAGGGAGCCAGCCTGATCAACCCTGGGCGCGGCACCCTGATCGACGAGGATGCCCTGCTCACAGCGCTGGGCGACAAGGACCAGCGCCAGGAAGGCCGCCTCCGGGGCGCGCTGCTCGATGCCTTCCCGACAGAGCCGCTGCCGGAATCCAGCCCGCTGTGGCGCCACCCGCGGGTCGTCGTCACCCCTCACATGGCGGGACCGACACCGTTGAGCGAAGCGCTCGATCAGGTCGCCGCAAGCCTCGACGCCCTGGACAAGGGCGAGGACATCGAGACCGTCGACCCCGACGCGGGCTACTGACCCAGGAGCCGGCAAGTGCCAGCGAGGGCCGGTAAGGAACGAGGCGGCGATCGTCTCGCGTTCCAGGCCCGCCCCCGGATCAAGCCCCAGATTGATTCACAAAAAAAGGGCGCCTCCTCGGAGGCGCCCTTGTCGGTGCTGAAACGACAGATTGTCGTTCAAAGGATCAAGCGTCGTCGCCGATCTTGTCCTGGGTACGCAGTTCGAAATCGCTGGCGTTGTGACGCTCATGGAGCTGCTCTTCGGGCTCACCGAAGGTGCGGTTGACCATGCGTCCACGCTGTACCGCCGGGCGCGCATCGATGGCCTTGGCCCAGCGCTGGACGTGCTCGTACTCGTGCACGGACAGGAACTCCGCCGCGTCGTACAGACGCCCCAGAGCAAGCTGACCGTACCAGGCGAAGGTCGCCATGTCGGCGATGCTGTACTCGTCACCGGCCAGGTACTCGTGCTCGGCCAGATGACGGTCGAGCACGTCGAGCTGGCGCTTGGTCTCCATGGTGAAGCGGTTGATCGGGTACTCGTACTTTTCCGGCGCGTAGGCGTAGAAGTGGCCAAAACCACCGCCCAGGTAGGGAGCCGAGCCCATCTGCCAGAACAGCCAGCTCATCGCTTCGGTACGCGCCTTGTGCTCGGTCGGCAGGAAGGCGCCGAACTTTTCGGCCAGGTAGAGCAGGATCGAACCCGACTCGAAGACCCGGGTCGGCGGCGTGGTGGTGTGGTCCACCAGGGCCGGAATCTTGGAGTTGGGGTTGATCTCGACGAAGCCGCTGGAGAACTGGTCGCCCTCGCCGATACGGATCAGCCAGGCGTCGTACTCGGCCTGATCGTGGCCCTGCGCCAGCAGTTCCTCGAGCAGGATATTGACCTTGACCCCGTTGGGCGTGGCCAGGGAGTAGAGCTGTAGCGGATGCTTGCCCACCGGCAGCGCCTTGTCGTGGGTCGCACCGGCGATGGGACGGTTGATGCTGGCGAAATGGCCGCCACTCTCACCTTCCCACTTCCAGACCTTCGGCGGCTGATACTCGGCATCGTTGCTCATGATGTTCCTTCTCGTTGAGTGGGGCACCACCCGGCACCGCCGGGTTCATTGATGCAGTAAAGATACACAAGCCTAGCGAAAAATAGCGTCAGACGAAGCACCTTGGAGCGACCTGGCGTATTGCGCCGCGGCCGGACTGGCGTCTCCCTGGACGGCGACGCCAGTCGATCGCCAGTCCTTACAGCTCCTGGCGAGTGGGGCGCAGGATCAGTTCGTTGACGTCGACGTCCCCCGGCTGCTCTACCGCAAAAGCGATCGCCCGCGCCACTGCATCGGCATCGATGGCCAGTGTGTAGAGCTCGTTGACCCCCTCGGCGGTCTCATCATCGCTGATCGTCCGAGTCAATTCGGTGTCGATCGCGCCAGGAGAGATATTGGTCGCGCGAATCTCGCCATTGGATTCCTGACGCAGGCCCTCGGTCAGCGCCTTGACCGCGAACTTGGTCGCGCAATAGACCGACGCGGCGGGGAACACCACATGCCCGGCGACCGAAGACAGATTGATCACGTGGCCTTCGTGCTGTTCGCGCATGGTCGGCAGCACCGCGGCGATACCGTAGAGCACGCCCTTGATGTTGACGTCGACCATCTGCTCCCACTCGTCGACCTTGAGCTTGTCCAACGGCGAAAGCGGCATCAGCCCGGCATTGTTGACCAGCACGTCGATGCGCCCGAATTCGTCGCGGGCGAGCTTGGCCAGGGCCTCGACCTGCTCACGGCTGGTCACGTCGGTGACACGGTAGACTGCCTGTCCACCGTCAGCCTTGATGTCGTCGCACAGTGCCTTGAGGCGGTCCTCGCGACGCGCGCCAAGCACCAGGCGTGCGCCGCCCTTGGCCAGGCGCTTGGCGGTGGCCTCACCCAGCCCACTGCTGGCACCGGTGATGATCACGACCTTGTCCTTGATACCGTCGGTATTCAGGTTGTTCACGTCCATGCTGTCCTCCTGTCGGGCCGCCAAGGCCCCTTGAAATGTTCCAGATCGATGACGTTGGCAAGACGGCGAACCGCTTGGCGGTCATCGAGAAAAAGATGTCATCGCGCCAGCGATCTTCAAGCGCTAGCGATCTTCGAGAAACGGGTAGTCGGTATAGCCTTTTTCATCGCCGCCGTAGAAGGTGTCGTAGTCCGGCTCATTGAGCTCTGCTCCGCGACGAAAGCGCTCCGGCAGGTCCGGATTGGCGATGAAGGGACGACCGAAGGTCACAAGATCGGTCTTGCCGGCGGCGATGCGCTCACGTGCTTCCTCCGCGGTGTAGGCGCCATTGGCGATATAGACACCGCTGAAGCGCTCGCGGATGGCGCTGATGATCGACTCGGGGCGACCGTTCTCGTGGTTGCCCTGGAAGGAATCTTCCACGACCTCGAGGTAGGCGATGCCGATCTCGTCGAGCGCGGCGGCGAAGGCCGGGAAGGTCTCCTCGGGCTTCTGGTCGTGGACATCGTTGAAGCTGCCGGTGGGACTGATGCGCACCCCGACACGGCCCTTGCCCCAGACGTCGACCACCGCACGCACCACTTCGAGAGGCAGTCGCAGGCGGTTTTCCAGGCTGCCACCGTAGGCATCGGTGCGCGCGTTGCTGTCGGACTTGATGAACTGATCGAGCAGGTAGCCGTTGGCGGCGTGCACCTCGACGCCATCGAAACCGGCTTCGCGGGCGTTGATCGCCGCCTGGCGGTACTGCTCGACGATGCCTGGAAGCTCGTCGGTGTCGAGCGCACGCGGGGTCGGCACTTCGACCATGCCGGACTCGGCGCTGATGAAGGTCTTGGCGCCTTCAGGCTTGATCGCCGAGGGCGCCACCGGGTCGGCTCCACCGGGCTGCAGCTCCGGATGCGAGATTCTTCCCACGTGCCATAGCTGGGCGTGCATACGACCGCCGGCGTCATGCACGGCGTCGGTGACACGGCGCCAGCCAGCGATCTGCTCCTGGCTATGGATGCCCGGGGTAAAGGCGTAACCCTTGCCCTGGGGCGAGATCTGGGTGGCCTCGCTCAGGATCAGGCCCGCGCCGGCCCGCTGACGGTAGTACTCGACATTCATCGCCTGGGGCACGTCCCCCGGTTGGGCCGCGCGAGAACGGGTCAGCGGCGACATCAGCACTCGGTTTGGCAGGGTGATGTCACCGAGGACCTGCGGGGTAAAGAGGGGATCTTGCTCGCTCATGGAAATCTCCTGTCGTGAAGCTGATACCACGAGGCGCTGCGGCCTCAGCGAGGATGCACGGCTGCACGGTGGCTGGCGCTTCGTTGGCTCGTCGCCAACGGCTGCCCAAGGTGTTCGACTAACGTCTTAGCGAATGTTCAGCCCTTACCGTACAATTCATGCATCACATATCAAGCAGTTTTGTACAAAAATAGAGGCTTTTATAGACCAGTCTATTATTACTTAGGGCCAAGAAAACGGCAGGGGAATCGAGGACCCACCCTGCCACGCCTTCACCTCGATGCGTTAGCGTTTGATACAGGCCAGTAAGGTATTCTCGAATTCGGTCAGTGGCTCACAGGTTCTGGCCATCTTGGAGCGCAGCAGCGCCCCCTGCCAGCCCGCCAGAATAAAGGCCGCCATGGCCTGGGGCGTGATGTCGTCACGCACGCTGCCGTCGGCCTGGCCTTCCTTGAGGCAGCTGGTGAAGTAGCCTTCCCAGCGCTTGAAGATGGCGTCCAGGGCATCGCGCAGACAATCGCTCTGGGATGACATTTCCTGGCCGAGGGTACCGATCAGGCAACCCCGGGTGTGGCCGCACTCGGCCATCGCCTGGCGCACGTCTTCAAAATAGTGGCGCAGGCGCGCAACGGGGGCGTCGTGGGAATTCACCAGCAGCGCCTGGAAGCGCTCGTCGTAGTCTTCGGCGAACACCTCGACCACGGCAAGGCCGAAGGCCTCCTTGCTGGAGAAATAGTGGTAGAAGGAACCCTTGGGCACGCCAGCAGCCTTGAGCACCGTATTGATGCCCGTCGCCGTATAGCCGTGCTCGGCAAAGGTGTTCATGCCGACCTGTATCAACAGGTCACGTGTAGGAGCCTTGGTTGTCATGCCCCAGACACTAGACCAGTCGTCTAGTCGTCGTCAAGTGGCTTTCTGCCAAGAGCCCAGCGGCCAGGTTTCCAGGGGGACTGGTCTCACTCCTGGCCTGGGCCTGTACCCAGGCCAGAAGGGGCCGGACTGGCGGGCCTACAGCAATTCGTTGAGCTGGCGCAGCCACTCCGGGTGCGCGGGCCAGGCCGGCGCGGTCACGAACTTGCCGCAGGTGATGGCGTCGGTGACTTCGATGTCGACGAATTCGCCACCCGCCAGGCGTACCTCGGGGGCGCAGGCGGGATAGGCCGAGATACGATGTCCAGACAGTGACACCGCCGCCGCCAGAAGCTGGGCGCCGTGGCAGACAGCGGCCACCGGCTTCTCGCTGTCGACGAAGTGGCGCACCACTTCCAGCACGCGCTCGTCCAGGCGCAGGTACTCCGGCGCTCGCCCACCGGGGATGACCAGGGCGTCGTAGTCGGCCAGAGTGATGTCGGCGAAGGTCTCGTTTAGCGCGAACAGATGCCCGGCCTTTTCGGTGTAGGTCTGGTCGCCCTCGAAGTCATGGATGGCGGTCTTGACCTTGTCGCCTTCCTTCTTGTCGGGGCACACCGCATCGACACGATGCCCCATGGCCTGCAGCGCCTGGAAGGGCACCATGATTTCGTAGTCCTCGACAAAATCTCCCGCGAGCAGCAGCAAACGTGCCATGTGGCAAACTCCTTGGTCATTGAGGGGCGGCGCAGGGTCATGATGGCGACCATGCTGTAATGCAGCGTAACCACTGGACCGTGCTTCTGCCAGCCCGCCGGGGAACCTTCAGGGCGCACCGGCCTCCCAAGGTGACAGCTCGTTTCCATATGCCACTCAAGCAGCGGACGCTACTATGCCCAGCAACTCCATCGCCTACCGCTTGCCGTCTCTTCGCCCGCGCCTCGCGGCGGGGCTGCTATGGCTACTGTTCTTGCTGCCGTTTGCGGCACAAGCCGCATCGATGGCCAGCTTCGATGCCCGCTACCACCTGTCGGTGGATGGCTGGCCCGATGCCACCGTGCACCATCGGGTGTACCGCGAAGGCGATCACTGGCGCAGCGACATGCGCGCCCAGGTGGCCATCGCCGAAGGTCAGGAAACCGCGCGCTTCGCCGAGAACGGCGACGGCTTGCGTGCGCTGGGCTATTCCAGTGGCTATCGTCTGCTGGGCATCGGCAAGAGCTACCGACTGGACAACCGTCAGCTACGGCGTCACCCCGACCGTCAGACCGCACTGGTGGATCTGTCACGTAGCGTCCAGCGAGAGCGCTGCGCCAGCGGCTGCGAGATTCACTATCTCGATCACAAGGGCGACATCGAGACCCTGGTCGCAAGCCCTCTGCCCACCGCCGCCATCGACGTGAACGGGCGCATGGTGGACGCCCTGCGGGTCCGCCTGGTCGAGCCCGGCAAGGACGACCGCCACATGGTCGTGGCCTTCCACCCGGACCTGCCCGGCCTGCTGCTGGGGGTGGACTACATCAAACGCGGCGAGCGGGTCAGTCGGCTGAGCCTGACCTCCTTGGCCACTTCCAACAACTGAAGCTGCTCCGTCTCTCCCTTCCTCGGGCGCCTTTTTGCGCGCTTGGTCAGGCGCTCGTTCAGCCGCCCTGCCTCACCACCATCCGGCCTTCCGCCCCGCCGAGGCCGGCGGCTCGTTGCCAGGATGCCTTGTCGGCGTCCGGGGTAAGGCGCCGATCTTGCCGACCACTGACGCTTTGGTCGTCTTTTCTCCCTTGTGAAACTTGCATAGAGTATTGCGCTTTTGGTCGCGCCGTTGACCACCGATTTGTCCTGCTCATCCTCGACGCACGGGCTCACGAGCGCAGCAATTCATCGATGCGGTGCCTGACCGACACGCACCGCCTCCATCGAGCAAGGAAGTTCGTTCATGTTCACCGGTCTGTTGATCGTGCTGCTGCCGCTGGTGCTGGGCTATCTGGTGCCGGTACGCCGTGCAAGCGTCATGGCCTGGATCAATCGCGGCGTCAGCGCATCGATCTACCTGATCCTGCTGTTGATGGGGGTGAGCCTGGCGGGCCTCCCCGACCTGGGCACTCAGCTGTCGCGCATGGGCGGCCAGGCGCTGTTGCTGTTCGTGGTCATCTCGGCCTTCAACCTGGCCGCCCTGTGGTGGCTGTCGCGTCGACTGCGCCTGGACCTTGGCGAAAAACGCGTGATCGACGGCGCCCCGACCAGCAAGCTGGCGGCCATGGCGGGTTCGTTGTCACTGGTCGGGGTGGTGATCGCCGGACTGGTCATCGGGCTGATGCTGGTGGGACGCTGGGGGACGACGCCCTTCGAGCTGGCGGAACACCTGGCAGAATGGGTGCTCTACGTATTGCTGGCGCTGATCGGCTGCCAGCTGCGCAACTCCGGCATGCCGCTCAAACAGATCCTGCTCAATCGTCATGGCCTGTTCATCGCCATGACCCTGGCGGCAAGCTCGCTGATCGGTGGCCTCGCCGCTGCACCGATGCTCGGGCTCGCCTGGAACGAGGGCCTGGCCATGGCCTCGGGCTTCGGCTGGTACTCGCTGTCCGGCATTCTGATCGGCGAACACCTGGGTCCGGCGCTGGGCGGCGTCGCCTTCTTCAATGATCTGACCCGGGAACTGCTGGCCTTCGTACTGATCCCGCTGGTCATGCGACGCTACGCGCCCCTGGCAATCGGCTATGGCGGTGCCACCTCGATGGACTTCACCCTGCCGGTGATCCAGCAGCACGGTGGCGTGCGCTGCGTGCCCATCGCCGTGGTCAGCGGCTTTATCCTGTCGCTGCTGTCACCACCACTCATTTTGTTTCTGGTCGCCCTATGATGCCGGGTCACGACAACCACTCATTCAGCGCTTTATGGTGGCCCTATGATGCCGGGTCGCAACAACCACTCATTCAGCGCTTTATGGTCGCCCTATGATGCCGGATCACGACAACCACTCATTCAGCGCTTTATGGTCGCCCTATGATGCCGGATCACGACAACCACTCATTCAGCGCTTTATGGTCGCCCTATGATGCCGGGTCACGACAACCACTCATTCAGCGCTTTATGGAAGCACTCTGATGCCGGATCACGACAACCCCTCATTCAGCGCTTTTCGGTAGCGCTGTGATGCTGGAATAAGATGCCCGGTTGTGCTGCCAAGCCGTGACGCCTGGTGGCCCAGCGCTTTATGCTGTCGAGTGCACGCAGCAAGGAAGACAAGCCCGTGGTGAATCCTGAGGACCGCCCCATCACCCTGAAGAATCTGGCCCAGCGACTTGGGGTCTCTACGGCCACCGTCTCCAACGCCTTCAATCGCCCCGACCAGTTGTCTCGCGCCCTGCGCGAGCACATCCTCGAGGAGGCCCGACGCCTGGGCTACCGCGGCCCCGACGCCAGGGCCCGCAGCCTGCGCACCGGGCAGTCCCGCATCGTCGCGGTGGTGCTGGCAGAGACCCTGACCTACAGCCTCAACGACGCGGTTTCAAGCGAGCTTCTGACCGGCATCACCGAGGTGCTCGACGCCCACGGGCACACCCTGCTGCTGCTGTCGGGACGTCAGCCCGAATCTCCCCGTCACGCCGACGCACTCTGTCATCCGGGCTCCGCCAGCATGGCCGACGGCTTTGTCGTCTATGGTCTGATGCCCGGGGATCGGCTGATCAACGAGCTGCCGGCCCAGCGTCCACTGGTCGGGGTGGATTTCCATATCGATGCCCGCCCCACCGTCCATATCGACAACGAACCGGCCTGCCACGCCATCGCCTGCCACGCACTGAAAAAACGTCCACGGCGGGTCGGCATCCTCAGCCTGCGCTTGATCGATGAATCCTACAATGGCCCGGTGAGTGCCGAGTATCGCTGCCTCGATGCCCATCGCACCATCACCCGCTCGCGCCTGGACGGTTTCCACCGCGCCCTGGACGAACACGACATCGACCCCACCGGCGTCCCGGTGTGGAACATCGACGAGAACACCCACGCGGTCTGCGCCCCGGTGATCGAGAAGATTCTCGACCTGCCGGCAGAACAGCGCCCGGATCTGCTTTTGTGCATGTCCGACCGCATCGCCCTGACCGTCCTGACCCTGGCCGAACAGCGTGGCATCCGCGTCCCCGAGGACCTGCGCCTGACCGGCTTCGACGGTATCGAAGAAGGCCAGTACCGAGCCCCACGACTGACCACCGTGCGCCAGGACAGCATCGAGAAGGGGCGCGTCGCCGCGCGCATGGTGCTGGGTCTGGAACCCGCCGAGAACCGCCTATTGGGAACGCGACTGCTGATCGGGGAAAGCTGTCCCTGACGGTCTGACCGCTACGGACTGAGGTGATCGCTCGACTCATCCGTCGGCGAAGGCTGCACAAAGGTTTCACCGTTATTGGCGCCTTTTTGGCGCCGACGATGGCATGCTGTGTTCATCTTTTTCGCCATTTCGGTCAAGGAATCGTCGCATGTCCGCGAAACGCCTGTTTCGCCCGGCCTTCTCACGCTTGGGTCTGAAGCTCTTCGTCATCATCCTGGTGGTCAATGTGGCCATCGCCGGGCTGGTGTTCGTGGCGATTTCGCGCAGCCTCGACCAGGGCTTCATCGAGTACCTCGACCGCTCCCAGACCCAGCGCGCCGAGACCCTGGCGGAAGGCCTCGGCGAGGCCTGGGCGCGACGCCAGAACTGGCAGTGGCTGCGCCAGTCGCCGCGCGCCTGGCACCACCTGGTACGCCGCCAGCTTTGGCCCGGCGACAACCTGCCGCCGATGAGCATCGAAGGCGACCTGGGCGACCCCAGGGACTTCGTGCTCCATGACGAAAGCGGCCTGCCGGTGATCGGCCTGCCCCCGGACAAGGACGACATGGCCGCCGAACTGCGCTGGCTGCCGGTGATGAGCGCGGGCCGCCAGGTCGGTACCCTGGGCTATCGCCCACCGGAACAGTTGATGGCACGCATGGACCGGCTGTTTCTGGCCCAGCAGCAACGCAACCTGACCATCATCGTCATCGCACTGGCGCTGACCTCGCTGCTGCTGGCCGCCGCCCTGTCCTGGTGGATGGGCCGACGCGCCCGCGGCATGGCGCTGGCCACCCGCCGGCTGACCGAGGGCGACTACAGCATCCGTCTGCCGGAGCGCGGTCGCGACGAGCTGTCCAGCCTGTCCCACGACTTCAATGTGCTGGCGGAAACCCTGGAAGCCAGCCGTGAGGCACGTACCCGCTGGGTTTCCGACATTGCCCATGAGCTGCGTACCCCACTGGCGGTGCTGCGCGGCGAGATAGAAGCGATGCAGGACGGCATTCGCGCCCTCGACCAGGACAACCTGCGCTCGCTGTCCCAGGAGGTCGGCCAGCTAGAGCGCCTGGTCGCCGACCTGCGCCTGCTGTCCCAGAGCGACGCCGGCGCACTGGAAGTCCAGCTCGCACCGCTGGACCTGGGCGAGCAACTGGCCACCCGGCTGGACGAAGCCGAGGGCTGGCTTGCCGATCATGGCCTGACCCTCGAGCACGATATTCAAGACCCGGCGTGGATTCGCGGCGACCTGCAGCGCCTGCGCCAGCTATGGAACAACCTGATCGACAATACCTGCGCCTACACCCAGGCGCCGGGGCGACTCAAGGTATCGCTGCGGCGTGAGGCCGACGACTGGGTGCTGCGCTGGGAAGATAGCGCCCCCGGGGTGCCGGTCAACGAACTGCCGCGGCTGACCGAACGCCTCTACCGGGTGGAAGGCTCGCGCAACCGTTCAAGCGGCGGCAGCGGCCTGGGGCTGTCCATCGCCACCGCCCTGGCCCGCGCCCACGACACCGACATGCGCCCCTCCCCTTCCGAGCTTGGCGGGTTATGCTGGACCCTGCGTTTTCCGGCCCTGCCGGACCATCAGCAGCACGAGGACGATGAATGAACGACACCGACGCCAGTCTCGACGACATCCTGATCGTCGAGGACGAACCCAAGATCGCCCGTCTGGTGGCGGACTACCTGGAGGGCAGCGGCTACGCCACCCACCATATCGACCACGGCGACCAGGTGGTCGGCTACCTCAGCGAGGCCGAGTCGCGCCCCAGCCTGGTACTGCTGGACCTGATGCTGCCTGGCACCGACGGCCTGACCCTGTGCCGCGAGATCCGTCAGCGCTGGCCCGATATCGCGGTGGTGATGCTGACCGCCCGAGTCGAGGAGGTCGACCGCCTGCTGGGCCTCGAACTGGGTGCCGACGACTACATCTGCAAGCCGTTCAGCCCGCGCGAGGTGGTCGCCCGGGTCAAGGCCGTGCTGCGCCGCAGCCAGGCACACCAGCAGGACAGTGAAGCCAATCACGACCTGGTGCTGGACGAAAGCGGCTGGCGCGCCCTGGCCGACGGACAGGACCTGGGCCTCACCGCGGTGGAATTCCAGCTGCTCAAGGTGATGATGCACTCGCCGGGTCGAATCTTCGCCCGCGAGCAGTTGATGGATCACATGTACCGCGACCACCGCATCGTCTCCGAGCGCACCGTGGACAGCCATATCAAGAAGCTGCGCAAGAAGATCGCCGATATCTGGCCCGAGCGGGAGATCATCCGCTCCGTCTACGGCGTCGGTTACAAGTACCAGCCGGAAGAGTGATCTCCGGGGCTGCCTGTCATGGCAGCCGTCCCTCCGCAGCCGTCCCTCGGCAGCAGTCCCTCGGCGGCTGGACATCGCCCGGCCGCTCTGCCTTTCTCTTTTTCTGCTTGATGCCCCGCGTCTTATGCATCGAAAAGGAGACACTGCCCTGCAACGCCCTGCTGCAGGCAGGACAGTTGCTGCGGGCCGCATGATGTCACACTATGTAGTACACTACGAATGGCAAGGACACGGCCGGTGAGGATCTTCAAGAACGCCTGGTTTGAACGCTTCGCCAGAAAACAGAAACTTGACGCCGCCGCGCTGCGCGACGCTATCCAGCGAGCGGAACGGGGCTTGATCGATGCTGACCTGGGCGGAGGCGTGATCAAGCAGCGGGTAGCTCGTCCCGGGCAAGGCAAGTCAGGCGGCTACCGCACGATCATCCTCTACCGCCAGGCACACCGAGCCTTCTTCGTTTACGGCTTCGCCAAGAGCCAACAGAGCAATATCAGCGACGAGGAAAAGGTTGCGTTCAAACGGGCCGCCCAACACATCCTCGAGCTGTCAGAAGAGCACCTGGTCGAGTTGATTCATAAGGGGCATTTTTTGGAGGTGGAAGACGATGGCGAAGAAATACCGTAGCGAAGCGATGGCGGCGATCCATGAAACCATGGAAGCTCTGCACGAGGTAGGCGCCGTCGACAAGCAAACGATGCGCGACTTCGATGAGAGCTGCCTCACCACTGTAGAAATGATTTCCCCCGACGCCATCAGAGCGCTGCGCGAGCGCGAAAATCTTTCTCAGTCTGTCTTCGCTCGCTACCTCAACGTCAGCAAGAACCTGGTCTCAGACTGGGAGCGCGGCGTGAAGCGTCCTGGAGGGCCCGCGCTGAGGCTACTGGCAGTCATCCAGAAAAAAGGCATTCAGGCCATCGCTTGCTGAGCGCGCCTCTCCATTCCTGCCGGTGGAAGGGCCACTTGCGTGGAGAGGCGAATCGAGCACCGTACTCAGGGGGGCCGCCATATATCACGTTGTGCCCTCTGTCACGCTGCCATGGCCGTAATCGAGAGCCCCTTCTATCTGTTTCGCCTCGACTGACGGCAGGCCCGAAGATTCAGTCGCCAGCACCAAGCAAGCCGGTCGGCTAAGTGTCTCGACCAACTCACCAATAACGCAAGAGGCCGCCCTTGGGCGGCCTCTTGCGTATGGCACTTGCGGCCTATCTAGAACAGCGCGGGAATCCCGTACTGTCCCTCGAACATGCCCACCGCCAGCATGGCGAACAGACACACCGCCAGCACCGAGGCGGGGATGATCAGACGGTCGGCCAGCGACAGCCGGGTGGCGCGTTCGCGATCACCGATCCAGCCGTTGTTGTCGAGCAGCATGGTCACCGCCCAGGCCAGCACCGGGTTGGTGACCGCCGCGGCGAACAGGCAAACGCCGGCGGCCTGGGCGTCGCGGCTTTCCTTGATCATCTGCACGCCGGCCTCGAGCATCGGCAGGAAGACTCCGACCAAAAGCGCCACGCACATCACCGGCGGCCACACCGCCACGTCCATGGGGAAGCCGAGGATGGCGATGGCGATGGTCAACAGCCCCAGCAAAATGGCGCCGGCGGGGATTGGCCGCTTGGCGATGGCCGCCGGGATCATATAGGTGCCCCAGGACGAGGTGATATTGCCACCGCCGAGGGCGGTACCGACCACCTGACGCAGCGAGCACATCGTCATGGTGTCGTCGACGTCCATCAACACCCGATCGGTACCCTTGGGATAGTTCATCTCCTGGAAGATGCGATGACCGAGAAAGTCCGGTGACCACATGGCAACCGCCAGGATCGCGAACGGCAGCGAGGCGATGAAGTGCTGCATGTTCGGCAGCCCCAGCATCCAGCCGCGGTCGGTGCTGCCCCACCAGTAGCTCGGGCTGAGCGGCGGCAGGCCGGTCTCGGTGGTGAACTCGAGATCGAAGCCCGCTCCCAGCGCCAGCGCCACCACCAGGCCGGTGACCGCGCAGGCGGGAATCGCCAGCCAGCGCTTGCCCAGCCGCGCCAGCACGGCGTACAGCAGGATATTGACCGCCAGCACCACCAGAGCGACGTAACCCATCTGGCCCTCGAGCCCCATGCCCCACGCCTTGAGGCTACCGATCTGGCTCATGGCGCCGGAAAAGCCGAGAAAGATCAGCAGGCCACCGGCGGTGCCCTGGGAGGTCAGGTTGACCAGGCGCGAGCCGCCCTTGACCCAGGAAAGGCCGAGGCCAAAGGCGCCGATCCACAGCGCCAGGGCCAGCGGGTGGGCACCGGCAAGGGCCATGCTGGCGATCAGCGGAATCATCGGGCCGTGATTGCCGGCCAGGTTGGCACGCGGATTGAAGATACCTGAGCCCAGCACGCAGAACAGCAGGACCGGCAGCAGCATCTCCAGGCGCGAGACGGCGATGGCGAACTCGCGCCCCAGGGTGACATCGGGCCATGCGGCGGACAGGCCATTGGCCCAGGACATCATCACCGCCGAGTACATGGCGATGATGCCGATGGTGCCAGCGATGGCCGGTACCAGGTCCTCGAGTTCGAAGTGGAAGTCCCGGCCGATCAGATTAAGACCATAGCGCCGGGGACGCATGATCTTGAGTTCATGCTCGAGGTAGTCGGAACGGCTGGCAAATTCGCTGGCATCGCGGTGCATCTCGCGATAGCTGGGGGCCTCGCCGGCCTCCCGGGTGGACGTCACGGTGTCTGTCATGTGGATCTCGATGTCTGAGGTGACGCTGCTGTCCGATGCCGAGCCAAGTCCCCCTGACCGTTCGTCGAATTGACAGCGCGCCTTGAAAAAAGATGACAGACCTTAACAATGCCCCCCGCGGGCCTCGTTGACGGCTATCAGGCTTTGGCCTCGCCAAGGGTTGCGACGCCAAAAATGCCTGACAAACTCCCCTCTCCCTTGATCCAGCGCAGGCGTCTCTTGCCTGGCATCCCAGGATCGACGAGAGTGAAGACCTCGGCGCAGCCACGGCGTCTTGCCAGGAAGACCGTCATGCCCCCCAGGATCGCTGCCACCTTTTCCCGCTACCTGCGCGACCCGCGGATGCCCCAGGTCGAGGCGCGCCGGGTCAGGGGCGGGCACCGGCTCAGCCACGCGCCCCACAGCCACGACACCCACTCGCTGGGCGCGATCGTCCAGGGCCACTCGAGCTTCCTCAACCGCCACCGTACCCTCGAGGTGCGCCAGGGAGACGTGGTGCTGATCAACCCCGGCGACGTCCACGCCTGCAACGCCTTGAGCGAGCGAGACTGGGGCTACGACATGCTCTACCTGGACAGCGCCTGGCTGACCGAGCGCTGCGGCCTCGACGGCGACGACGGCGCGGTGTTCTCGGCACTGACGACGCAAGACGCCCACCTTCACCAAGCCATCCGCCTCGCCACCGACGCCCTTGCCGATGGGGATGCCAGCCTGCTTGAGCGCGAGACCGTGCTTGAGCGGCTCGCCGAGCGCCTGACAGGCCTGCTCGACCTGCCGGCGCGAGGCGAGGCAGAACACGGCGCGCCTCCCGAGCGACTGGTGCGCGTCTGGGAGCGGCTTCACGACGACTGGCAGCAAGAGCTGCGCCTGGACGATCTTTGCGCCGCCGCCGAGTGCCGCGCCACCAGCCTGATCTCGGGCTTTCGACGTCACTATGCCACCACCCCCCATGCGGCGCTGATCGACCTGCGCGTGCGTCATGCCAGGCAACGACTGCGACGGGGCGATCCCATCGCTGCGGTCGCCAACGACTGCGGCTTCGCCGACCAGGCGCACCTGCAGCGCACCTTCAAGAAGCTGCTGGCCACCACCCCGGGGCACTATATCCAGGGCCAGATGCAGGATCAGATGCCAGGCCCGTTGAAAGGTCAGATGCCAGGCCCGTTGAAGGGTCAGATTCAGCACCTTAAGCAGCGCGCCTGACCGTCGTACCGGTGGCCGCAAGCTGCCTCACAGCAGCATCAGCGCGCCGCTGCAAATCAGCAAGGCCGCCAGCAGGCGCTGGAGGCCCCGCCGTCTTGCCTCGCACGACAGCCAGCCCCGGGCGTGTCCACCGAGCCACGCCCAGCCGATGGCGCTCGCCAGACAGACACTGCCCCAGACCAGGGTGAACAGCGCGATATCGACGCTTCCCCGTCCCGCCGTGAACAGTCCCAGCCCTGCCAACGAGGCGATCCAGGCCTTGGGGTTGAGCCACTGCATCAGCGCGCCGGTGGCGGGACCCGGCGGTTCACGCCGCTGGTCCGTGCCCCAGTCGCCTGCGTCGGTCAACAGGCGCCAGGCCAGCCAGGCCACAAAGCTCAGGCCCGCCAGGCGCACCAGCCACTGAAGCCCGGGCAGCGCCAGCCAGACACTCCCGAGCCCCGCGGCGAGCAGGCCCAGCAGCAGGGTGAAACCGCCGCTGGCACCCACCACCAGGGGCATCGCTCGGCGCCAGCCGTGACCCACGCCGGTGGACAGGATCAGCAGGTTGACCGGACCCGGCGATATCGAGGCCACCAGCGAGAAGGCGAAGATCGCCAGCAGTTCTTCCAGAGAAAACGTCATCACACATGCCTCACAGGATGGCGTTTCAGGCTGACGCGATGACGCCCTTCGGTATTGAAGAAAATTTCACCGGCGCCGACTCCTCGGCCTCGGCTCCACTGCCCCGCCGAAAATTCGAACCCTGCGTTGCACAAACTCGTCTGCGCTTGCCGCTTCTCTGCACATTGGCTGCATCAGCCTTGCACGAGCCAGGGTCAAGATGGATCACGTCAACAAGGGCATCGCCCGCCATAACGCCACGTCCTGTGACGAGGCATCAACGCTGAAGGAAGTCGACCCATGAAAATGACATTTGCCCGCAAGGCCCTGCTGTCCGCCGCTGTCTCTGCCGCCCTGCTGCCGGTCGCCATGACCGCGACGGCCTCGCCCGACCGCCCCGAAGGCCCGCGCCACGAAGGGGGCGAGATGCGCGCCGAGCTGTTTGACCGCGCCGGCATCGACGCCGAGACCCGCGAAGCCCTGAAGCAGGCCGCCATGGAGCACCGTCAGGAGATCAAGGAACTCAACGACGATTTCCGCGAGCAGCGCATGGAAATCCTCGGTGAAGACGGTGTCGCCGCCCTCGAACGTGCCCGCCACGAGCTGCGCGAGGAGCGCATCAACGCCCTGGTCGACAAGTGGGAGCTGTCCGACGACGAGCGCGAAGCGTTCAACGCCGCTCGCGAATCTTTCAAGGAAGGCGCCGAAGCGCTGAAGGCCCAGGAGTTCGAGAACCGCGAAGCCCGTCATGACGCCTGGCGCGAACTGATGTCCTCCACCCGTGACCAGCTGGCCGAGATCCTCGACGAGCGCCAACTGCGTGAACTGAAGCACACCATGATGCCGGGCCACGGCGACCACCCGCGCGGTGGTCCGGGTGAGCACCGCGCTCATGGTCCCGACAAGCATCACGCCCCCGAGGCCTGATATTGACGCCCCCGGTTCGGCCATAGGCGCCGCTCCGGGGGACCAGAAAGCCCTGTACCAACACGCCATTTCCGAGCCTCGGGCATGGCGTTTTCGTGCGCCCCCTGCCCGCCGTTTCTCCCCCTCGGGTTGAAAGATGCTCCCCATCTCTGTATTTTATTGAACGTTCAATCAATAAAATAACCGCGCGCCCCTGGCCGCGGTGGGTCGCCCAGACCCTTCGCAAGAGCCGCCCACAGGTGCCGAGCCACGATTCGGCCACTCCGCCATCATCATTTTGTTAATTGGTCGGTCAATTAACAAAATGGCGTAACGCTCACGGAAGCAGCATCAGGATGCCAGGACGGCATCGTGGAGAACGGCGATAGCCTCGCCGGGCAGGCTCTGTCTCACTTCATCCTCGAGGGAGCACGTGCATGTCACATCACGAGAGCGCCTCCCGCGATCGCCTCAACCCCGTCGTCTTTCACGGCGCGGTAGCCGGCATCGTGGTCTTTCTGTTCTTCACCATGACCTTCACCGAGCGGGCCGGTGCCCTGTTCGACAGCGGTCTTGCCTGGGTCAACGACACCTTCGGCTGGTACTACATGCTGGCCGCCGTGGCCTATCTGGTGTTCGTGCTGGTCATCAGCCTGTCCCGGGTCGGCAACATTCGCCTCGGCCCGGACCACTCGCGCCCGGAATTCTCGCTGCTGTCCTGGGCCTCGATGCTGTTCGCCGCAGGCATCGGTATCGACCTTCTGTTTTTCTGCGTGGCCGAGCCGCTGTCGCACTACCTGACGCCCCCGGACATGGCCCCGGAAAGCGCCGCCGCCCTTAGGCAGGCGGTGCCTCAGACCTTCCTCCACTGGGGCCTGACCGGCTGGGGCATGTACGTGCTGATGGGCATGGCACTGGCCTACTTCAGCTATCGCCATCGCCTGCCGCTGGCCATCCGCAGCGCCCTCTATCCGCTGTTGGGCAAGCGCATCTACGGCCCCATCGGCAACGCCGTCGATATCACCGCGGTGATCTCCACCGTGTTCGGCATCGCCACCAGCCTCGGTATCGGCGTCATCCAGCTCAACTACGGCCTGAGCTTCATGTTCGGCGTACCGGAAAGCCTGTCGACCCAGGTGGTGTTGATCGTGCTGGTGGTGATCCTGGCGACCATCTCGGTGGTCACCGGCGTCGAGAAGGGCATTCGCCGGCTGTCCGAGTTCAATATGCTGCTGGCCGCCGCCCTGCTGCTGTTCGTGCTGTTCCAGGGTGACACCCTGGCGCTGCTCAACGCCCTGGTGCTCAACGTCGGCGACTACTTCAGTGGCTTCGTCGGCAAGAGCTTCGACACCTACGCCTTCGCCGGCAGCGACGCCCAGCAGTGGAAAGGCTGGTGGACCATCTTCTTCTGGGGCTGGTGGATCGCCTGGACGCCCTTCGTCGGGCTGTTTCTGGCGCGCATCTCGCGCGGGCGCACCATTCGTCAGTTCGCCCTTGGCGCCCTGCTGATTCCGCTGGGCTTCATGATGGCGTGGATGTCGATCTTCGGTAACGCCGGCATCGACATGGTCGCCAATGACGGCCTGGCGGTGCTCGGCGAGCAGGCGCTGGCCACTCCCCAGACCACCATCTACACCTTCCTCGAGCAGTACCCCTACATCGGCGTCACCGCCTCGGTGGTCACCCTGCTCGGAGTGGTATTCTTCGTCACCTCGGCGGACTCCGGCGCCCTGGTGCTGGCCAACTTCACCTCGATTCTGCGTGACGTCAACCACGACGCGCCGATCCGCCTGCGCATCTTCTGGGCGGCGGTGATCGGCCTGATTACCATCGCCCTGCTGATGGCCGGCGGCCTCGACGCCCTGCAAAGCGCGGTGGTGATCACCGCCCTGCCGTTCTCGCTGGTGATGTTCGCCATCATGGTGGGACTGGCCCGGGCCCTGCGCACCGAGAAGGAAAAGGCCGACGCGCGCAAGCTGGTCGCGGCCAGCGGCGAAGGCGGCAACTGGAAGGAACGCCTGGATCGGGCGCTGGACACCTCCAACCGCGCCGGTGCCGAGTCGACCATGGAGCACGCCCTGCGCCCGGGCCTGAAACAGTTCGTCGAGGAACTCGAGCGTCGCGGCCAGTCGGCCACCCTGAGCGAAGAGCAGATCGAGGGCGAACCGCTGCCGCGGCTGACCCTGCAGGTGGACTTCGAGGCGATGCAGAGCTTCGTCTACCAGGTCCGCCCCCATCGCATGCGCACGCCGAGCTTCCTGCCGGCGGACGATGACTACTACCTGCGCCTGGACGTGCATCTGGCCGAAGGCGGTGTGGGTCAGAACCTCAATGGCTACACCCGGGGTCAGGTCATCGATGACGTGCTCGGCGAGTACGAGCGCCACCTGCAGTTCCTGGCCATCGCCCGCCAGGGCACGCCGACGCCGGCCATGCCGGGCTTTATCGGCGAGCCACCCCAGGGCACGACCCAGGAACCCTGAGCGTGACCCGGCAAGGTCGTCACCGACGACGCCGGAGCAAGTGACAGCGGCGGCCCCAGGGCCGCCGCTTTGGTATGTAACGCTGGTGGGCAGGCGGGCGTGACACCGCGATTGCCATGCATCGCCAGGGACGCGATCCTTGTCGACGTCATCAGCAGAGCGCCCAGGAGAGTCCCATGCCCGACGTCGAGCAGATTCGCTACTACCACGCCCACCTCTACTACGACGATGCCGAAGGGCTTGCCCAGGCCAGGACCCTGGCCGAGCAATGCCAGGCGCGCTTTGCCGTTCAGGTGGGGCGTTTTCATCAACAACCGGTGGGGCCGCATCCGCGCTGGAGCTGCCAGCTATCCTTCGCGGCCGAGGCCTTCGGCGAAATCGTGCCCTGGCTCGCCATCCATCGGGGCGAGCTGGACATCTTCGTGCATCTGGGCACCGACGACGACCTCTTCGACCATACCCAGGGCGTCATCTGGCTGGGACGCAGCCACGCACTCGACCTGTCCGTTTTTTCCCCGAGCTGACCTTCACGAGGCCTGGGGTCGCTCGCCCCGGGCGAGCCGAGCCGCGATCTGATCCAGCACACCGTCAAGCTCGGCGACGCTTGCGATCAGGTAGTGGGGGCGACAGGCGCTCAGTCGCTCGGCTACGTGGCGCCGGCGCCGCTCGAGCGCGTCCGGCGGGGTCGCTTGGTAACCCTCGAGATCCAGCCCCATGGCGTTGCCGGTATCGGTCACCGCCACCGTCCACATGCCGGCGGCGCGCCCCTCCTCGATGCCGGGAGCGGTATCATCGACCTTGACGCAAGCCGCCACATCGCCGATACCGAGCGCCACCACATTGGCCAGCGCCTGAGCCGGCCCGGGTCGCCCGCGCACCACCTCGTCACCGGCGACGGCGTGGTCCACCTCGAGCTCCGCCTGGCGCGCCGCACGGCGCACCGGCGCCAGCACCTCGGCGGGATAGCCGGAGCAGGAACCGATCTTGAGTCCTCTGCCCCGCAGCCCCGCGAGACATTCCCGCGCGCCGGGAATCGGCGCGGAATGCTCGGCCACCTTGGCCACCTGCAACGGCATGAACCGCCGATAGAGCACGTCGACGTCCTCGTCGCTCGGCGAGTGGCCACAGGCCTGGCGAAAACGCTCGGCGATGTCGGGCAGATCGCACAGGGCGCGGATATGGTCCCACTTGCTCATGCCCATGGGGCCGCGGGCTTCGTCGAGGCTAACGGCCACACCGATCTCGGCGAACACCTCGACAAACACCTGGGTCGGGGCGAAGGAGCCAAAGTCGACCAGGGTCCCGGCCCAGTCGAAGATGACGGCCTCCAGGGCCAGAGGAACGTGATGGTCGGTACTCATGCGGTCGGCTCCTTGCGGGTTCGAGATGCCATGGATGGTGCCGCGACACCAGCGTAGGCAAGGATGACAAGGACATCACATCAAGATGACAGGGCAGCGACACCCGGTGTCGCCGCCCTGCTGTATCGGTCGCTGCTGCTCAGTCAACTTAGCCCTGCATATCGAGCACCACCCGGCCCTCGATCTTGCCATCGATCATGCGGCCGAAGATGTCGTTGATATTCGCCAGACGGTCGGTGGACACGGTGGCCTTGACCTTGCCTTCACCGGCAAAGTCCAGCGCCTCCTGAAGGTCCTGGCGGGTACCGACGATGGAGCCGCGCACGGTGATGCCGTTGAGTACGGTATCGAAGATCGGCAACGGGAAGTCTCCTGGCGGCAGGCCGTTCAAGGCGATGGTGCCACCACGCCGGACCATGCCCTGGGCCTGCTCGAAGGCCTTCGGCGAGACCGCCGTGACCAGGGCCCCGTGGGCGCCGCCGATGTCCCGCTTGATCGCCGCCACCGGGTCCTCCTTCAAGGCGTTGACGGTGACCGTGGCGCCGAGCCGTCGTGCCAGCTCCAGCTTGTCGTCGGCCACGTCCACCGCCGCCACGTTCAGGCCCATGGCCACTGCGTACTGCACCGCCATATGGCCAAGACCACCGATGCCAGAGATCACCACCCACTGCCCCGGGCGGGTATCGGTCATCTTCAGGCCCTTGTAGACGGTGACACCGGCGCACAGTACCGGGGCGATCTCGACGAAGCCGACGTTGCTCGGCAGATGGCCGACGAAGCCGGCGTCGGCGATGGCGTACTCGGCGAAGCCACCGTTGACCGAGTAGCCGGTGTTCTGCTGGGACTCGCACAGGGTCTCCCAGCCACCCAGGCAGTGCTCGCAGTGGCCACAGGCGCTGTAAAGCCAGGGAATCCCCACCCGATCGCCTTCCTTGACGTGGTTGACGCCTTCACCCACCGCGGCAATCTCGCCGACGCCTTCGTGTCCAGGAATAAACGGCGGGTTGGGCTTGACCGGCCAGTCGCCGTGGGCGGCGTGCAGGTCGGTGTGGCAGACCCCGGAGGCGGCGATCTTGACCAGAACCTCGCCCCTGGCGGGGCGCGGCACCTCGACCTCCTCGAGGGTCAAGGGCTGACCGAACTGACGAACGACGGCGGCTTCCATGGTGCTTTGCATTGTTGTGCTCCTTGCCCTGATCCGGGCAAAAAGGGTCTCTATCCGCCCGCTATCAAGGAAGGACGGTACAGAGGAGAAAGGTGTCCGGGGACACCCGGTGAACGGTAGCGGCGCTGAGAGTCAAACGGCGTCAGGCCGCTGGGGTGAAGCTTCCCGGGCCCGGTGGTACCGGGCCCGGATCGACTCCCGTTAGAAGAAACCGAGGGGATTGGTGTCGTAGCTCACCAGCAGGTTCTTGGTCTGCTGGTAATGCTCGAGTGCCATCTTGTGGGTCTCGCGACCGACGCCGGACTTCTTGTAGCCACCGAAGGCGGCGTGGGCGGGATACTGGTGGTAGCAGTTGGTCCATACGCGACCGGCCTGGATACCACGCCCCATGCGGAAGGCCACGTTGATGTCACGACTCCAGACGCCGGCGCCAAGACCGAATTCGGTGTCGTTGGCAATCGCTAGGGCTTCTTCTTCATCCTTGAAGGTGGTCACCGCCACCACCGGGCCGAAGATCTCTTCCTGGAAGACGCGCATCTTGTTGTTGCCCTTGAGCAGCGTCGGCTCGATGTAGTAGCCGGTGTCCAGATCGGCATTGAGCTTGGCCTGGTTGCCACCGGTCAGGAACTCGGCGCCTTCCTCCCGGGCCACGTCCATGTAGGACATGATCTTGTCGAACTGCTCCTTGGAGGCCTGGGCGCCGACCTGAACCTCGGTGTCCAGCGGGTTGCCACGCTTGATGGTGGTGACCCGCTCCATCACCTTGGCCATGAACGGCTCGTAGATGCTCTCCTGGATCAGCGCCCGCGACGGGCAGGTGCACACCTCACCCTGGTTGAAGAAGGCCAGCACCAGCCCCTCGGCGGCCTTGTCGATGAACTCCGGCTCGGCGTTCATGATGTCGGCGAAGTAGATGTTGGGCGACTTGCCGCCAAGCTCCACGGTAGAAGGAATGATGTTGTCGGCAGCGCACTTGAGGATGTGCGAGCCCACCGGGGTGGAACCGGTAAAGGCGATCTTGGCGATGCGCTTGCTGGTGGCCAGGGCCTCCCCCGCCTCGGCGCCGAAGCCGTTGACCACGTTGACCACGCCGGGAGGCAGCAGGTCACCGATCACCTCCATCAGCTTGAGGATCGAAGCCGGGGTCTGCTCGGCGGGCTTGAGCACCACGCAGTTGCCGGCGGCCAGCGCAGGCGCGAGTTTCCAGGTGGCCATCAGCAGCGGAAAGTTCCAGGGGATGATCTGGCCGACGACGCCGAGTGGCTCGTGGAAGTGATAGGCCACAGTATTGGCGTCGATATCGGCGGCGGTGCCTTCCTGGGCACGAATGCAGCCGGCGAAGTAGCGGAAGTGGTCCACCGCCAGCGGAATATCGGCGTTCAGGGTCTCGCGCACCGCCTTGCCGTTGTCCCAGCACTCGGCCACCGCCAACGCCTCCAGGTTGGCCTCGATGCGCTCGGCAATCTTCAACAGGATGTTGCTGCGCTCGCCGGCGGAGGTGCGCCCCCAGGCCGGCGCTGCCCCATGGGCGGCGTCCAGCGCCTTGTCGATATCCTCGGCACCGGAGCGGGGGATCTGGCAGAACACCTGGCCGTTGACCGGGCTTACGTTGTCGAAGTACTGACCCTTGACCGGGGCGACGAACTCGCCGCCGATATAGTTGCCGTAGCGCTCGTCGAAGCTGACCACGGCGTCGGGTTGTCCGGGGTTGGCGTAGATCATGGCGTGTCTCCTTGGAAAGGATGTTGTAGTTGTCTGCCACTCCAGTCTTGGTCAGGAACCTGGCTTGCGACATACTGCCCTGGCAGGAGAGCGCCTCCTCCTTCGGTAGGAGACCGACCAAGGACACAGACAACCGGGACGCCAGACATGCACAGCCTGATGGTGGCTGACGATCACCCGCTCTTTCGCGACGCCATTGCCGCGGTCATTCAATCGGGCCTGCCCGGCACCGAGCTGCGCGAGGCGGACTGTTTCGCCGCGTTGACCAGCGCCCTCGACGCCGACGACGACGTCGACCTGGTACTGCTGGACTTGAATCTGCCCGACGCCTCGGCCCTGGACGGACTGCGCGAACTGCGCCGGGCCTTTCCGGCGGTGCCGGTGGCGGTGCTGTCGGCCGAAAGCGAGCGCGCCACGGTGCTCGGCGCCCTGGATCTGGGCGCCATCGGCTACCTGCCGAAGTCCACGCCACGCCCGGACCTGCTGGCGGCGATCAAGCAGATCCTCGACGGCCAGATCTATCTGCCCGCCGAGATCATGCGCCGCCCGGCCGAGGCCTCGAGTGCCCCGCCTGTGACGCAGGGGGCGACACAGGGGATGACGGGTCCAGCCGATGCCGGTGCACTCGAGCAACTGACGGTCAAGCAGCTCGAGGTGCTGTCCCTGCTGATTCGCGGCGCCTCCAACAAGGTCATCGCCCGCGAGCTCGATATCGCAGAGACCACGGTCAAGACCCACGTCTCGGCGATCCTCAAGAAGCTTGGCGTCGGCAGCCGCGTCCAGGCGATCCTGGCAGCCGACGAGCCCACCCTGCTGGCCTGCCTGGCCAGGCGGCGGGCGCGCTAGAAGGCAGAACGTCTCGCTGACCAAGGCAAGACGGCTCAACCGGCGTCGAGCAGGTGTATCAGTGCCTGACGCAGGCGCAGGGGCTTCAGCGGCTTCAGTAGACAGGGGAAGCCAAGCTCACGACAACGCCGCTTGATCTCGGCGTCGTGGTTGGCAGTGATCAGTATCGGGGCCAGGTCTACATGAGAGCCGGCCAGGCGCTGCGCCAGCGCCAGGCCATCTTCTTCGTCGCTGGACAGGTGGTAGTCGATCATCACCACCGTTGGCGACGGCCTATCCATGCCCTGTGTCTCGTGGCGCTCGGCCAGGCTCTGTTCCAGTTCAACCACTCGCGACGCCAGGCGCGCCCGACATCCCCAGCCACCCAGCAGCGCGCTCATGCCCTCGAGGATGGCGGGATCGTTGTCCAGCACCCATACCTCGGTACTCTGCAGTTGACGCGTGCCGGCCTGCTGCAGGGTCGAGGCCGACGGGGCCACCGCACGCGCCGGGCGAGCGCAGGGCACGCTTACCGAGAACTGGGCGCCCTGGCCGGGTCGGCTATTGAGGGTAATGGGATGATCGAGCAGGCGGGCGATGCGATCGACGATGGCAAGCCCCAGTCCCAGCCCGCGCTCCTGCCCCGGGGCTGCGGCGTTGCCCCGGCGAAACTCCAGAAAGATCTCGTCGCGCCGAGCCTCGTCGATGCCCGGGCCGGTATCCCCCACCAGGATCTCGAGCCAGTACTGCTGGCCTACCCGACGTCTGCGACAGCCGAGCAGCACCCGCCCCGACTCGGTGTAGCGCACGGCGTTGGACATCAGGTTGCGAATCACCCGGGCCAGTAGCGCCAGGTCGGACTCGACCCAGGCAGAACTCGGCACATAGCGAAACGCCAGCCCGCGGGCGCCGGCCATCTGACGAAATTCCTCGGCGAGCGCATCCAGCAGCTGCGAGACGGCGAAGGGGGCCACATCCGGGGTCAACACCCCGGCATCCAGCCGCGAGATGTCGACCAGGGTCCCCAGCAGCAATTCCACGTCGCTGAGCGAGCGATCGATACGCTGCACCAGGCGACCGGATTCTTCCGGCAGCTTTCGCTCTTCCAGGGCGCTGGCAAACAGCCGCGCGGCGTTGAGCGGCTGCAGCAGGTCGTGGCTGACCGCCGCCAGGAAGCGGGTCTTGGAGGCATTGGCGGCCTCGGCGTCGCGCCGGGCCTCCTCCAGACGGGCATTGGTTTCGGCCAGTTCATCCAGGGTACGGTGCAGGGTCTCGGTGCGCTCGCGCACCTGCTCGGCGAGCAGCACCGCGTGCTCGAAGGCACCATAGGGTGCCCCGCCCGCCCCGGCGGACTCGACCCGCTCGATCAGCGCCTGGCAGATCCGGCGTAACCGATGGTTTTCCTCCAGCAGTTCCTGTTCCAGTGCACTGCTGGCGCGATCCTGCCTTGGCTCACCGACCAGATCCAATCGCCACCCCCGTGAAGGTCTGGTTGATATGCATGCCGTGGTGCTGCTCACCGTAGGTGTTGAAGCCCACCACCGAGGCCTTGGAAAGTCGCTCAGAGGCGTCGCCGATCTGCTCGAGCGCCTCGAACTCCAGACGCCTGAGAAAGCAGTCACAGCCGATGATCAACTGCGGCCGCCCCAGCCGGCGCTGAAGGCCCCCCAGGGTATCGTCGAGGGCCTCGAGAATCGGCGTGCCGGCCATGGCGGTCAGCACGATGCCGGTCTCCACCGCGCAGTAGAAGCTGAGGCTACCGTCGGCGTTGGCACGCTGGATCGAGCGGACGTAGTAGGCGTCGCCCAGCTTGACCGCCAACGGGTGGCGGGCAAACACGCCCTCATCGAGCTCGCTTGGCAAGACACCGACCAGCCGGGCGTACTCGTCCACCGCGGGCAGGGCATTGAGCTCCAGCACACGCCGGCCCGCAGGATCGGCGCGGGTGACCACCAGCTTGTCACGGCGTGCCGCCAGGTGATGGGTCGAGAACACCTCGAAGGGATGGTGGGTAGTGATCAGCACCACCACCGCCGCCGCGCTGTGAAAGCGCCCACCGGCAAACACGTGGGTATGCGCCAGTCGGTTGTCGTCCCCGGCCGAGCCACCAAAGCTCGGGATACCACCCAGGGCGGCGTCCAGAGTGGTCAGCACCTGCTCTTCGCTGGCCGACAGCCCATCGAGCAGGGTCAGCGCGAAGGCCTCGCCATCCAGATGCCCCCTGGCGGTGGCCAGAAGAGACTCCACCCGACGCTGGGCGTCGATCAGGGAGACGCTCTCGAGGTCCTCGAGCAGGGTGGTGGCCACGCCAAAATGACGGCGATCGAACCCGATGGCGACGATGGACCCGCGCTCGTACCCCAGCGGGGTGATCTCACCCGCCGTGGTGCAACCCGCCAGCGGCAGCCCACCGAAGGTCGACTCCAGGGCCTGGGCCAGGGGGTCCAGCGCGTATTCGGCGCTGACGAAGAACAGCACGAAACCCAGGTCGGGATGATAGAGCTCGTGATGCAGCTCACACGCCGCCTGTTCAGCCTTAGGGTGGCGGCTGGCCGCCACCTTGAGTCCCAGCGACGCAAGCTCTTGTTGTTCTGGTGTAGGGCGCTCCCGCGCGGTGATGTCGCCTTCCACGCGGGGCGCCGTGCTCGCACTGCCCATGGGCTGTCCTCAAGATCCGCGGCAACGCCGCATGACCTGAGTGTAGGCGCGAGCAGTGGCCAGACTCAATGCGAGCCGGGAGGGCCGCCTGTCAGCCTCAGCTGCGGCGCAGACGCAGGCTCAGGCGAGCGCCACGTCCGGGCGGCGCCTGAAGCCAGGGCGCCAGCAGGCGGGTAGACAGGGGGATGAAAAGGAACACCATCACCGGGGTCAGCATCAGGGTGCTGGCGAGTACCCGAGGAACCAGCGGCAAGGTCGCCAGGGTATCGCCCAGCAGCCACTGGAACATCAGCGACACCGGGAAGAACGCCAGCCAGATGGCGATCGCCTGCTTCCAGCGCGGCGGCACCCTGGGGCCGGGGCTGGTGAACCAGCTGTCGAGTCCCAGGGCACGCCGCTCCTGGGGGGCCTCGAACAGGCCGGCACCACGCTCGAGCCAGGCACGGCGCGAGGCGGAATGCTCCCAGCGTGCGAGGGTATCGGTGTCCTGAAAGCGAAAGATGATCTGATACTCGTCGTCGCCGGGGGGCGGCGCCAGGATGCCGGAACCGAGATAGCCGGGGAAGTCCGCCGCCAGCTCGCGGCCTTCATCGAGCCACAGGGTGAAGTCGCGGTAGCGTCCACGCGCCACGCGGCGGGCCACCATGAGAGTCACGGGTTCGCTTGACATGGGATCTCCTCATCAATCGGACGTACCGCCTCGTGCCAGCTAGCGCCGACTCTCGCCGGCCTTCACAAGAAAACGGTCGTCCTTGTCAGGCCCCGGGTGGGGGCCGCCTGGGCCCGGTAAGGCCCTGTCCCGGCTGAGGTGGGGTCGCCACCTGCTCCGGGTCCTGCCTAGCATGAGGCAAGAAGCGCGCCATTATGCCATGCGCTCGGAATTTTTCCGCCTTTTTACTGAGAATCCAGCAAAATACCAGTCGATCATTTCGCCAAAGGGTCAAGAACACAAAAAAATGGCCCGGCCTTATAGGCCGGGCCATTGAGCAACACCCTTCATCGTGCACCAGTGAGAGGCACCCAGGGCGCCACCTGCACCTTGCTGGCCGTCAACCGCCGGTGAGTGCCGAGCCCCCCATATCAGGCCCCCTCGCCCACCGGCATGGCGGCGGCCTCGCCGCGCTTGATGGCGGCATAACCGAGCCCGGTCACCAGCGAGCCCGCGACGATCGCCAGCAGGTACCACAACACTGGAGTAATCGCATTTGGAATCAACAGCACGAATACGCCGCCATGGGGGGCCATCAGCTTGGCGCCCACCAGCATCGAGATGGCACCGGTGATGGCGCCGCCCAGCATGCTGATGGGAATCACCCGCAGCGGGTCCTTGGCGGCGAAGGGAATCGCGCCTTCGCTGATGAAGCACAGCCCCAGCACGAAGGAGGCCTTGCCGGCCTCGCGCTCGGGGTCGGCAAACTTGCGCCCGGCGACGAAGGTGGCGATTCCCATGCCGATCGCCGGCACCATGCCGGCGGCCATGATCGCCGCCATGGGGGCGTAGGTCTCGGAGGCGAGCAGGCCCACCCCGAAGGTGTAGGCCGCCTTGTTGACCGGTCCCCCCAGGTCGAAGCACATCATCGCCCCAAGCAGAATCCCCAGCAGCACCGCATTGGTGGAGCCCATGCTCTCGAGGAAGGCGGTCAGTGCCTCGAGCACCCCGGCCACCGGCTCACCGACCACATAGATCATCACCAGACCGGTGACCAGACTCGCGACCAGCGGGATGATCAGGATCGGCTTGAGTGACTCGACGCTGGAAGGCAGCTTGACGTAGCGGGTCACCGCCTTGGCCACGTAGCCGGCCAGAAAGCCCGCCAGGATACCTCCGATGAAGCCGGCACCGATGTTCGACGCCAGCATGCCGCCGATCATGCCCGGGGCGATGCCGGGCCGATCGGCGATGGAATAGGCGATATAGCCAGCCAGCACCGGCACCATCAGGGCGAAGGCGGTGCCCCCACCGATCTCCATCAAGGCGGCAGGCAGGGTGCCCTCCTCCTTGAAGGCCTCGATGCCGAAGACGAAGGACAGCGCGATCAAGAGGCCCCCGGCCACCACCATGGGCAGCATGAAGGACACTCCGGTCAGCAGGTGCTTGTAGACGCCCTTCTCCTTGAAGCTCTTGGCGGACTCGGCCCTGGCGCCACCATCCGCGCTTTCCACCTGGGCCTCGACCAGCGCTGCCTCGATGGTCTGGCGCGACTTCTTCAAGGCGTTGCCGGTGGACGTGCGGTAGATCCGCTTGCCGGCAAAGCGGGTGGGATCGACCTCGATATCGCAGGCCAGGATGACCAGATCCGCCTGGGCGATCTCGTCGTCGGTCAACTGGTCCTGAGCGCCCACCGAGCCCTGGGTCTCGACGCGTACCTGATGGCCGAGCCCACGCCCGGCCTCGGCCAGTGCCTCGGCGGCCATGAAGGTGTGGGCGACCCCGGTGGGACAGGCGGTCACCGCGACGATGCGCGCCTCGTCGCTGACGTCTGCAGCCACGGGGCCATTCCCTGAAGCGCTGGCCGCCTCATCGTTGAGGGGGGTAAACACCTGGGCGTCGCGGGCCGCCCGCTCGAGAAAGTCCGACGGGTCGCTCAGGGCATCTTCCAGGCTGCCACGATACAGGCGCTTGCCGCTGAAGCGGTGGGCCCCGGCGATGGGTTCGCCCACCGCGATCACCAGCTCGGCCGCGGCCAGCGTCTGGTGGGACAGGGTCTCGACCGGTGCCAGGCTCGAGTGCACCTCGGTGGAGAGCTGCCAGCCCTTGGCCTCGGCGGCAGGGGTCAGGCGCTGGGCGGCCAGGTAGCTCGTGACGCTGCCGCCGGGGCAGGTCGTCAACAGGATCACGTTCATGCAAGTACTCCCCGGGCTTCGACGTCATTGAGGCGCCGCACCCTGGTGTCGGAAAGAAGGTCGGAGAAATCGGAGGCGTCGGCCCGGCCCACGCCGGTGTGGCGCACCGCCTCGGCGGACAGCGCCGTGGCAAACCTCAGCGCCTGTTCCACAGGCGCCTCGCACAGCACGCCGTGCAGCATGGCGGCAAACAGGGTGTCACCGGCACATACGGTATTGGCCACCCTGACCGCAGGAGGCAACGACTGCCAAAGGCCATGCGGACCCAGCCAGGTCACGCCGTCGGCACCGGCGGAAATCAGCACGTCGCCGACGCCGGCGGCGTAAAGCTCAAGGGCTGCACGCTGAACGTCGACGTCTGTTGCAATGTCACGATCCGCCCAGTCGGCGAGCTCCTCCAGGTTGGGCTTCACCGCGTCGGCCCCCGCCTTGACCGCGGCCTTGAGCGCCTCGCCGCTGGTGTCCACCCACACGGGTACGCCGTTGGCCTTGATCCGCGTGATCAGTTCGGCCAGCGCCGAAGCGCCGACTCCCGGTGGCTGGCTGCCGCCGATCATTACCGCGGCGGGGCGCAGCGCAGGCGTCGTCAGGCGCGCCTCGATGGTGGCGATCAGGCGCTGCCAGGCGTCGGCATCGACGCTGAGTCCCGGCGCATTGATATCGCTGACACGGCCGTCGGCCTCGCTCAGCTTGGTGTTGATGCGGGTGGCGCCGGGCAATCGCACAAAGGCGTCCTCGACCCCCATCTCGGCGAAGGCATCGACGAAGGCCGAGTCGTTGTCACTGCCCAGAAAGCCGGTGACACAGACCGGGTGGCCCAGGGCGGCGAGCACCCGCGCCATGTTGACGCCCTTGCCGGCGGCGGTCAGCTCGACTGACTCGGCGCGGTGCAGCGCACCTGGCGTCAGCCGGTCCACGGCGACAGACAGGTCCAGCGCCGGGTTGGCCGAAACGGTCAGCACCGGCCGCTTGGCGGCGTTGCCGGATATCTCGCTCATTGGTTCGCCTCCAGCTCTCTGCGCACGTCCCGGGCGGTGGGAGCGGCCAATGCCAGGGCGGCGAGTTCCCGGGCCCGGGTGGTGGAGACCGACGCCAGGCGTGCCTTGACCATGGGTACCTGGCGGGCGCTCACCGACAGCTCGTCGATGCCGAGGCCAACCAGCACCGGAATCGCCTGGCGGTCGCTGGCCAGCTCACCGCACACGCCGACCCACTTGCCATGGGCATGGGCCGCCTGGACGGTCATCTGGATCAGCCGCAGCACGGCCGGGTGCAGGCCGTCGGACTCCCCGGAAAGCTCAGGATGACCACGGTCGATGGCCAGGGTGTACTGGGTCAGGTCGTTGGTGCCGATGGAGAAGAAGTCGACCTCGGGTGCCAGGCTCGGCGCCAGCAGCGCGCAGGACGGCACCTCGATCATCACGCCCAGCTGCAGGCGGTCGCCGTCTCGGCTGACGCCGAGTTCGCGCAGCACCTCATCGAAGATCGCACGGGCGGCGCGGAACTCATCCAGGTCCTTAACCATGGGCAGCATGATGCGCAGCGGCCGGCCGTCGGCGGCCTTCACCAGGGCGCTGAACTGATCGCGCAGCACCTGGGGACGCCTGAGGGCCAGACGAATGCCACGCAGGCCGAGGAAGGGGTTGTCCTCCTGGGGCAGTGGCCAGTAAGCCAGCGGCTTGTCGCCACCCACGTCCAGGGTCCGCGCCACCAGCGGGCGGCCGTCCAGAGCATCCAGGGCTTCGCGATATTCGCGCTCCTGGGTCTCCACGTCCGGCAGCGAGGCGTGGGCCATGAACAAAAACTCGGTACGCAGCAGCCCCACCCCCTCGGCGCCGCGCGATACGGCGTCGCGGGCGTGGGCGGTATTGCCCAGGTTGGCGACCACCTCCACGCGGGTACCATCCTCGGTCCGGGCGTCCTCGAAGCGAGCGTCCCAGGCACGTGCCTTGAGCGCCTCCAGCGCTTCCATGCGCGCCTCGAAGCGCTCGCGACGCGCTTGCGAGGGTGCCGGCACGACCCAGCCTTCATCGCCGTCGAGCAGCATCTCAGTGCCATTTTCGAGCGCCAGCACACCAGAACCGGCGCCGACTACCGCCGGTATCCCTAGTGCCCGGGCGAGTATCGCGCTGTGGGCGGTGGCGCCGCCCCGGGCGGTGAGGATGCCGCGAACCCGCTCGGTGTCCAGGCGGGCGACATCGGACGGACCGATATCGTCGGTCACCAGCAGGTAAGGCACGGCCGGCGGCTCGGGCAGCTCGACGTCGCACAGGATACCCAGCACACGACGGCCGACATCACGCAGATCCGCGGCTCGTTCGGCCAGCAGGCGATCGGCCAGCTGTTCCTGGGCGCGGGCGGCGACGTCGATTGCCTGCCACCAGGCGGCCTCGGCGGAAAGCCCCTCGTCGATGCCCTCGCGCGTGGCCTGGGCCAGTTCCGGGTCTTCGAGCATTTCCTCATGCATCGACAGAATGGCGGCGACCTCGCCTCCGGCGGTCCGGGCGATCAGGGCCTTGAGCTGCTCGCCGCCCTGGGCGATGGCCCGCTCGAGGCGCTGTCGCTCCAAGGCGGGGTCCGCCGCCTCGCGGGGATAGTCGAAGTCCGGGGTCTTGATCACGAAAAGCGGCGCCACCGCGAGTCCCGGCGATGCGGCCACCGCTTCCAGCGGCTGGTCGGCGGACGGCATGCTTGCCGCCACCGGCTCCGCGACCGCCTGCTCGGCCCCGGCCTGCGACACAGCCGAAGACGCCAGTGGCGTCACCTGCTCCCCCAGACCATCGTTGATCGCTTCGACCAGCGATGTCAGCGCCTGTTCGGCACCCTCGCCCCGTGCCGACAGGATCAGCTCCTGTCCTCGTCTGGCACCAAGACCGATCACCTTGGTCAGCGACGCCGCCGACACCGGGCGTCCGCTGCCCTCGGCCAGGCGCACCTGCACGGCGACCCCGCTTTCGCGTGCCTTCTGGACCAGCACCTTGGCCGGACGCGCGTGAAGCCCATGGGCGTTGAGCAGGCGTACGCGACGACTCTCGGCCGAGCCACCTTCGCCAGCCAGCAGCGCCAGCCAGTCGTCAGCGTCCCGCTCGCGCAGATGGGCGGCGTCGGACTCATCCAGTGACGCCACCAGCGACACGATGGCGTCGGCCAGCGGGCGTCCAGCCTCGCCATGGGAGGCCAGGCACAACACCGCCTCGACGTCGCTGCCCTGATGCTGGACGGGCTTGGCCGGCGTCACCGCAGCGAGTGCCGGCGTGGACACGCCGGCTTCGCTGGACGCAAGCCACAGCCCCCGTCCCAGGTGCGTCGGCATGGAGGTGACCATCTCGGCAAGATAGGCGGTATCGACCAATGCCAGCTGGCGCAGCCGCTGAGCCCCGGCCAGCGCCAGATCGAGCAGGTCGTCGGCGCGATGGCCCAGCACCAGGGTGTCCTGGTCCAGTCGCGGGCGAACCACCGGCCGAGCCAGCAGCTCGGTGATCTCCTCGGCGCTGCTCGCCTGGGCCAGGCGTTCGGAGACACCGTCCCGGTCGAGCACGTGGGTCAGGCTTCTGAGGATATCCAGGTGCTCGTCACTCTGGGCGGCGATGGTCACCAATACATGAACGAGGTTGCCGTCGTGCCAGCGCACGCCCTCGGGGAACTGCAGCACCCGCACCCCGGTGCGACGCACCGCGCCTCGACTCTCGGGGGTGCCGTGGGGGATGGCGATGCCATTGCCAAGCCAGGTAGAGGACTGGGACTCCCGATCGACCAGGCCCTGGCGGTAGCCGTCATCGACCAGGCTGGCCGCCTTCAGGGTGTCAAAGGCGGCGTCGAGGGCGTGGCGCCAGCTCTCGGCACGACAATCCAGCAGGATGTCGTCGGCGTTCAGCGTCAGCATGAAGGGCTCTCCTGGGTGAGGTGCAGCGTTTCCTCACCGGTATCGGTTGAACGGTGTCGGCGAGGAGGTCCAGCGCCCCGGCACTGCCGGGATGCAACAGATACAGCGCACGCCGGATGCTGGGATCACCTGGCTTCGGCAAATGCAAAATGCTCGAAAGCTGAATCGTGTCACCTCACCATGCCACAATGCTGGTACGATTCAGCGCACATGGCAAGTCGCAAAAGCTACGACTTTGGCAGGGGGACACTGCTGCCATGCCAGGTAGACTAGAGGGAATTGACACCTTGTCGCCGTGACCACGCCCGACGCCTTCAATGGAGACACCCGCATGACCTTGGCCGAAATTGCCCGCCTGGCCGGCGTTTCCCGCACCACCGCCAGCTACATCGTCAATGGCAAGGCCAGGGAGCGCCGTATTCGTCAGGACACCGTGGACCGAGTGATGGCGGTGGTGGCGGAGCATGGCTACCGTGTCGATGCCCAGGCGGCGGCCCTGCGGCGCGGCAGCAGCCGCATCCTGGGGCTGATCGTGCCGGACCTGGAAAACTCGAGCTACGCCCGCCTGGCCAAGCACCTGGAACGCGGAGCGCGGGCCCAGGGCTACCAGCTGCTGATCGTCGGCTCCGACGACCAGCCCGACAGCGAGCGGGACCTGGCCCTGTCACTGCGCGCCCAACGCTGCGAGGCGTTGATCGTGGCAAGTTGTCTGGCGCAGCCGGAGTCCTTCTATACCGAATTGATGCACGAGGGTTTGCCGATCATCGCCATCGACCGGGGCCTGCCCGAGGCGAGCTTCGCCAGCGTCGTCAGCAATGACCGCGAGGCCGCCGAACAGCTCACACGCTCACTGATGACGCCGGCAGTCAAAAGCGTGCTATGGCTCGATGCGGTGCCGCACCTTTCGATCACCGAAGAGCGCCGTGCCGGCTTCCGCGCAGGCGTGGAGGGACGCGAGCTCGAGTGCACCCTGGAAAGCGGCGATCACTATGCCCGCGAGGAAGGCGCCAGGCTGCTGGCTGACTACATCGACAAGAAGGGACTGCCCGACGCCCTGGTAACCGCGTCCTACATTCTGCTGGAAGGCGCCCTGGACGAACTGATTGCATGCGGCGGCCTGCCCCCGCGTCTGGCCATGGCGAGTTTCGGCGACAACCGCCTGCTGGACTTCCTGCCGCTGGCGGTCAACTCCGCCGTCCAGGATCATCGGGGCATCGCCGAGCAGGCCCTGGCGCTGGCGATGGATGCGGTGCGGGGTGAGTACCGTGCCCAACGGGTGGTGGTGCCACGACATCCGCGCTGGCGGCGTCCCCGTCCCCAAGGCAACTGAGCCACTGAACCGTCCCCCTGCACCAGCAACACAGCGGGACGCCGAAGCCGACCTCAGGTCTGGGAGGCGCGCCTCTCGCTGCGGGCAAAGGCCGCCAGGGTGCGTTCAAGCAGCTCAGGCAGCGCATCGATGACGCCTCTGGCATCCTCGATGCAGCCATCCAGGGCACAACGCTCCAGCGCTCGCGCCGCCTCGGCCAGAGCCATGGCACCGACGCCGGCGGCCTCGCCCCTGAGCTGATGGGCAAGCTGTGCCAGCGGCTCCTCCTCGCCTCGCCGGTAGGCGCTCTGGATCTCCGGCAAGCGTTCGCGCGCCTGTCGCCCGAACAGGTCCACCAGAGCATCCCGGCGCTCGCCCCCAAGTCCTTCGTCCAGGGCATCGAGCGTATCGGCATTGATCAGTGAGGTGATACCCCTCGGAGTCGTCGAGGTCTCGGACTCTCCCAGCAGGTGGCGCTTGAGCACCATCAGCAGCGTGCCCATCAACAGCGGCTTGGTCAGATAGTCGTTCATGCCGGCGGCCATGCAGTCCGACTCATCGTGACTGGCGCCACCAGCGGTCATCGCCACCACGGGAACCTCACTACGCCAGTCGGAAAAGCTGCGAAGACGTCGGGTGACCTCGCGACCATCGAGGTCTGGCATCTGGACATCCATCAATATCAGGTCAAAACGGCGCTGTGAGCAGAGAGCCAGCGCTTCCTTGCCGCAGGAAGCCAGGGTAGCCGAACAGCCGAGGCGTTCCAGCATCGCGATCGCCACTTCCTGGTTGACCAGATTGTCTTCCACCACCAGCAGATCCGCCTCGGCGAGCTGTTTGGGATGGGCGCGCGCCCTGGCCACCGTCAGCGGTTGACGGCGGGGTTCGTCACAGGGCACCAGCGGCAATCGGAACCAGAAGCGACTGCCCTTGCCTCGGCGGCTATCGACCCCTATCTCGCCGCCCATGGCTACTACCAGGCGCTTGGAAATCGCGAGGCCCAGACCGGTGCCGCCATAGCGCCGGGCGACGGAGGCATCGCCCTGACGGAAGGGCTCGAACAACTGAGGCAACAACGACGCCTCGACACCCTGACCGGTATCCACCACGTCGAACTGCACCCAGCCCTCGTCCACAGGCGCTACCGACAGCCTCACCATGCCGCGGTCGGTAAACTTGATGGCGTTGGCCAGCAGGTTGAGCAGCACCTGCCGAAGCCGGCCTGGGTCCCCCTGGAGTCGTGCCGGCAGCGTCTCGTCCACGTGGCCAAGCAAGCGCAACCGCTTGTCGAGTGCGCGCGGACGAAACAGCTCCAGCGCATCTTCGATCAAGGCATCGAGTGCCACCGGCTGAACATCCAGCTCCATGCGTCCTGCCTCGATCTTGGAGAAGTCGAGGATGTCATCGATCATGCCCATCAGTTGGCGGGCGCTGTCATGAATGGTGTGCGAGTAGCGGCTGGCGGGCTCCGACAGTTCGAGATCACGCAACAGTTCGCTCATGCCGATGACGCCGTTGAGCGGCGTGCGGATCTCGTGGCTCACCGTGGCCAGAAAGTCGGACTTGGCCTGACTGGCGGACTGGGCGCGCCGGGCACTGATTTCCAGTTCGCCGCTCAGCGTCTCCAGTGCCTTGCGCGAGGCCTCGTTGTCACGGGCTTCCTTGAAAAGTACGGCAAGCATGACCCCTCCGGCCAGGCTCATACCGAGGATCATCACCAGCAGCAACAGGTACAGTCGCTGCAGACGAACACGCTCTGCGGTATTGATCTCGGCCAGATGGCCGTTGACGGCCATGATCAACCTTTCGGTCTCGGTGGATAGCGCGGCAAGATGCTGGTCAAGAACGGCCTCTGCCTCGCTATCGAGGGACGCCAGGGCACTGACCTCGGCATCCAGGTCCTGCATCAGGCTGATGATGATCGACAGTTGGCGACGCGCGGCCGGAGCCTCCTCGACCAGATCGTGAATGTCGCTGTGGCGAAACAGGTTCAGTCGACTGAACAACAGGTCGAACTCGAGCCTGAAGCCGGCCAGTTGTTCGGGTCCATGCTCCCCGAACAACAGGTGATTGCGCAGCAACACCACGTCTCGGTCCAGCTTGTAGGAATGCCAGGTGATGTCCTCCACCACCTGGTGGGAAAGATTGTCATGGCGCCAGGCGACCAGACCGATCACCACCATGGCAGCAGCAAAGAAGGTCAGTGCCGCCACGGCGCTGAATACCAGTCTCAGAGGATAGCGTCGCATACGGAACGGATGCGCCGAGCACCCTCCTCCTTGGGTCGGGAATCTGCTGGCAGAATGTTCGGGTCGACACCAGCCGATACACCGGGATCACTCACTATGGTATTGGGGCGCTGCACTCCCTGCCTTGCCTCCTGATGGCCTTCGACCGATCTCCCGGTGACATTGATCACGGGACCTCGATGGCATCTACCTGCCACACCGAGCGAAACTGGACCGACTCGTTTCGCAGTTCTGGATGATCATCGAAAGGGTACAACACGAACAGCGGGCCGAAGTTTCGCACCGACATCGCTTCGCCGTCCTGCTTCATGGCCAGGATGACGTCATAGCGATAGGCATCGGAGACCGGGATATCGGCCACGAAGCCGTTCAAGGCGTGCACGCGAATGCTGTCGGCGGTGACACCGGCGGATTCCAGCACGCTGCGGAGCAGCGGCCCCTCGAAACGGCTGGCCTGGCTATGCCACGGGGTATCGGTCACCAGCGCACGACTCTCCAGATCGTCGAGCATGGCACGATCCAGCAGAAGCTGTGCATCCACATTGGTGTTCTGGATATTGCCCGATACTTTAAGCAGCACAGGCCCCTCCGGAGCTGGCAGAGGCTGGGAATGGGCCTGGCCGATTCCCCCTGCTACCAACAGCCCCAGGAGGACACCCACCTGGCAAAGGAAAGCTGGCACCCGCATGACGTCTCCTGACTCTTTCTGCAGGAGTAGATTACGTGATCGAGCGCCAAAGGTCAGTCTGCGGGCCCCTCGAGCTTTGCTGGTTCAGGAAAACGCCCCCTGTCGGGGCGTCTTCGCGGACCAGGTTGCCGCCCTCAGGCGCCGGGGTCGTCCAGCCGTTCGCACACCACCAGGTCTTCGTAGGCGTGCCAGCTCGCGTGCCCCAGTACCGGCAGAATCAAGGCAAGCCCGATATAGAAGGTGGCCATCCCCACCAGTACGCAGCCGGTGAGAATCGCTGCCCACAGCAGCATCGGTCGGAAATTGCGTGCCACCGAACGAATACTGGCCTCGATGCCCTCCATGAACGTCAGGTCCTGATCCATCAGGGTTGGAATCGCGACCACGCTAATGGAAAAGGCGCCAAACGCCAGCACACAGCCAAAGGCCAGCCCCACCACCAGCATGCCGAGGCCTTCCGGCGTGGTCAGAAGTGACGCATAGACCGTGGACGGATCCGGCGACTGGAGACCGAAGAACAGGGCAAACAGCAAGGTGGCCAGGCGAATCCAGGCGAGAAAGAAGATCATCATCATCACGCCCATCATGGCCAGTTGCCCGGTGTGGCCGCGCCAGGCGCCAAAGGCATCCCCCAGGGTCGGGGAGCGGCCTTCTTCCAGCGCCCTGCTGATCCCGTAGGAGCCCACCGCCACCAACGGCCCGATGAACATGAAGCCGGCCACCAGCGGCAACAGCCAATGCCACAGTCCCAGCGTCAGCGCCCCTGCCGTGACGGCGATGCTGAGCCCGACCCAGAACATGCCATAGGAAAGGCTGACCGCAGTGGCGGCCCGAAAGTCCTCGAATCCCGAAGATAACCACACCCTGGGCCGCCCCATACCGACGTTCTTGATGGAGATCTTTACCCTGGCCCCGCTCGACTCCTTGTCGTGTCGTGATGCTGCTGCACTCATCATCTACTCCCCCTTGTACCCACGGATGACGGTTGCCACCGCCCACCTGTCACGGGAGTCAAGGGGCAAGATGCGAGGTTCCTTCACACCATCGCCGGCGCCCATCGACTCTAATTTGACTGTAGTTGATGGGCCCTGGATTCGCCTTCAACCTACGCAAGCTTACGAAAACGCCCCCTCATGTGAGGGGGCGTCGATGGCGCTAGCGCTTGTCGTCTGGGTCAACGCACGATCATCACCGAACACTTGCTGTGATGGACGACGTGCTCGGCGTTGGGGCCGATCACGTAGTCGGCGAACTTGCGCTTGGTATGCGAGGCCATGACGATCAGGTCGGCATCGATCTTCTTGCCGACCTTGATGATGGCTTCCCAGGGGGAGCCATCGGCGATGATCGCCTGAGCCTTCAGGTCCTCCGGTACGTGCTCGACGATGAAGTCATGCTGCGCCTTCTGTACCGCTTCATGGGCCTTCTTGGCGAAGTCCTTGGGGAAGTAGGACCCCACCAGCGGCATGCGGTAGTCCGGCAACACCGTCACCAGGTGCAGGCTGGCACCAAAGTTGCGGCACAGCGAGAGCGCCACCGGCAGTGCCCTCTCCCACGACGACGGCTCATTGAGATCGACGGGTAACAGGATCTTCTGGTACATGACGGACCTCCTCAGGCCTTAGCCTCAGTGGTTTCGGGGGGCCGACGACGGCGCTGTGCCAACACGATCAGGGCGAACAGCAGCAGCGCCGGAATCCACATCAGCTCTTTCGGCCAGCGGTCCACCGGTGCCTGAATCTCGACGATCTCCTGATCGAAGTCGAAGCCGAGATCCGCAGCCTGACTGCCATAGGTCACCATGTCGACGATGGCGCGACCGTCCTCGACGATCAATTCCAGACCGAGATTGAGCAGGCGATCCTCACCGGTCTCGCCGTCTGCCACCGGCAGCGTCATGTAGGTCGTCAGCGGATCGCCGAAGGCGTCCTCGCCCTTGACCTGCAGACGCAGGGTGCTGTCCTCGTCCACGTTGCCGTAGGCCTCGACGAACTCGGACGGCGGCACACTGCGATAAGGATCATGGATGATGTCCATCCAGAAGCCCGGGCGGAACAGGGTGAAGGCCACCAGCAGCAGCAGGACGCTCTCGTAGACACGATTGCGGGTGATCATGTAGCCCTGGGTCGCCGCGGCGAAGATCAGCATGGCGATGGTCGCCACCACGAAGATCAATACGCCCTGCAAGGGCGCCACATCGATCAGCAGCAGGTCGGTGTTGAAGATGAACAGGAACGGCAACGCGGCGGTACGCAGGCTGTAGTAGAACGCCTGGAAGCCGGTGCGGATCGGATCCCCTCCAGAAACCGCCGCGGCGGCAAAGGAGGCAAGGCCCACCGGCGGCGTGACGTCGGCCATGATGCCAAAGTAGAACACGAACAGGTGCACCGCGATCAGCGGTACCAGCAGACCGTTCTGCTCACCCAGTTGCACGATCACCGGAGCCAGCAGCGCCGACACCACGATGTAGTTGGCGGTGGTCGGCAGCCCCATACCCAGGATCAGGCTGAGAATGGCGGTGAAGAACAGGATCAGCATCAGGTTGCCCATGGACAGGATCTCGACCACGTCCGCGAGCACCAGGCCGACCCCCGTCTGGGAGACCGCACCCACGATGATGCCGGCGGTGGCGGTGGCGATACCGATACCGATCATGTTGCGCGCACCGGTCACCAGCCCCGTCCACAGGTCCAGACAGCCTTCGCGCAGATCCTTGCCAAGATCACCCCGCCCACGGAAGGCGTGCATGATCGGGCGCTGGGTCAGCATGATGAAGATCATGAACACCGTCGCCCAGAAGGCGGACAGTCCCGGTGACAGGCGCTCCACCATCAGGCACCAGATCAGCACGATCACCGGCAGGATGTACTGCAGGCCTACCAGCACCGTGGGTCGGGTCTGGGGCAGCTTGTAGATAGGCTCGTTGGGATCATCGAGCTCGAGCTCGGGATAGTTTGCCCCCAGCTTCAACAGCGCCACGTAGACCACCGAGAGCGCCACGGCCACCACCCAGGGAGTCGCATCACCCAGTACCGGCTTGAGCCAGCCCAGGCCGTAGTAGACACCCAGCGCCACCACCATCATCAGCAGCAGACCACCGAGGAAGCCGATCACCTTGCGTACCAGCGGCTTGGGCGGGTTAGAGCTTTCCAGCCCCTCCATGTTGGCCTTGAGCGCCTCGAGGTGAACGATGTAGATCAACGCGATATAGGAAATCAGCGCCGGCAGGAAGGCGTGCTTGATCACCTCCACGTAGGAAATGCCGACGTACTCCACCATCAGGAAGGCGGCGGCGCCCATCACCGGCGGCATGATCTGACCATTGACCGAGGAGGACACCTCCACCGCACCGGCCTTCTCCGAGGAGAAGCCGACACGCTTCATCATCGGAATGGTGAAGGTACCGGTGGTCACGGTATTGGCGATGGACGAGCCGGAGATCAGGCCGGTCATGCCGGAGGCCACCACGGCGGCCTTGGCGGGCCCGCCCTTGTAGTGGCCCAGCAGCGAGAAGGCGACCTTGATGAAGTAGTTGCCGGCACCTGCCTTGTCGAGCAGCGCGCCAAACAGCACAAACAGGAAGACGAAACTGGTCGAAACGCCCAGGGCGATACCAAACACACCCTGGGTGGTCAGCCACTGGTGATTGACCAGGCCGTAAAGGCTGACGCCACGGTGAGCGAGGATACCCGGCATCCAGGGCCCCGCCAGCGAATAGAAGATAAAGATCGAGGCGATGATCATCAGCGGCGGCCCGAGCGCCCGCCGTGTTGCCTCGAGCAGCAGGATCAGGCCGGTCACACCGACGATGACGTCCTGCAGGATGGGTGCGCCAGGACGATCCGCCAGCTGTTCGTAGAACACGAACATGTAAGCCCCGGCGGAAGCGGCCAGAATCGCCAGCACCCAATCCTGAAGAGGAATGCGGTCCCGCGGCGAGCGCTTGGTCGCGGGGTAGGCCATGAAGGCCAGAAACAATGCAAAGGCCAGGTGAATAGAGCGCGCTTCGGTGGCGTTGAAGACGCCGACGCCGGCCATGAACGGCAACGGCGAAGCAATCCATAGCTGGAACAGCGACCATGCCGCCGCAACGCCTACCAGCAGCTTGCCGGGCGCACCCAAGGGGTTGCGCGAACCGGAGTCGCTGGAGGCGACCATGTCCTCGAGATCCACTTCGGACTGCGTGGATCTCTTGTTGTCCTCAGTCATAAGCGTGCCCTGCCTGGAAGAGGAATCGTCATGATGGAGGGCTTCGCCTCCATCCCCGAATGCCCGCTTTCGCGGGCCAGTCGTGCTGGCGCTGTCTGGTCTCTACCGAACGTCCGGTGTCGATCCATCGACGGGCCACAACGCACTGCGCGGCCGCCCAACGGCCGACCGCGCAGAGATTAGCTGGCTATTCCCCCGAGAGGGGAAGAACCCTTACTCGATCCAGCCCTGCTCGCGATAGTAACGAGCGGCACCTTCATGCAGCGGTGCGGACAGACCGTTGGATACCATGTCCTGCGGATCCAGGTTTTCGAAGGCCGGGTGCAGACGCTTGAAGCGATCGAAGTTGTCGAACACTGCCTTGACGGTCTGGTAGACCAGCTCGTCGTCGGCCTCGGCGCTGGTCACGAAGGTCGCGGCGACACCGAAGGTCTCGACGTCATCCGGGTTGCCCTTGTACAGACCGCCTGGAATGGTGGACATGGAGTAGTACGGATACTCCTCGACCAGGCCCTTGATGGCGTCGTCGTTGAGTGGCACCAGCTTGGCGTCGACGGTGGTGGTGGCTTCCTGGATGGAACCATTGGGGTGGCCGACGACGTAGGCCATGGCGTCGATGTTGTTGTCCGACAGGGCAGATGCCATCTCGGCTGCGTCGAGCTGCGAGGCCAGCGAGAAGGTGTCTTCGGTCCAGCCCTTGGCGTCCATCACCACTTCCATGGTGTTGCGCTGGCCGGAACCCGGGTTACCGATGTTGACGCGCTTGCCGGCCAGGTCATCGAGGCTCTCGATGTCGGCGTCGGCACGGGCCAGGATGGTCAGCGGCTCGCCATGCACCTTGAACACGGCACGCAGGTCTTCGTAGGCTTCGCCCTCGAAGTTGCCGGTACCGTTATAGGCCTGATACTGCACATCAGACTGGGCGACACCCATGGTCAGCTCGCCACTGCGAATACCATTGACGTTGGCCACGGAGCCACCGGTGGACGGCGCGTTACAGCGGATGCCGGTCTCTTCGCTGTTGCGATTCACAAAGCGGCAGACAGACTGGCCAACGACGTAATACACGCCGGTCTGACCCCCGGTGCCGATGGTGATGAACTGTTCTTCGTCCTGGGCCATGGCCGGGGACGTGAACATGGCGGCTCCGAGAATGGCGCTGGACAGTGCAGCGGCGGAGAAAGCATGGCGCTTCATGGTCACACCTCTTTTGGTATTGTCGACGTTGACGGCATGGACTCGTGCCTTGCCCCTCCTGGGCCGGCAAAAGATCCACCAGTCATTCCTTTTGCGATAAATTCACCTGGAGAGACCAGGCCGAATCATTGTAAAACGAGAGTTTAGCTACCGCTAACGTTTAGTGGGCGTTAATTTTTTCTGCACGCCCCTCAGGGCGTGGAGAAATATCCCTTCCCTCCCCGTCGGCCTGCAACGATGGCCAGGTACACAACGAGGACTTAAGGCGCTCGACCACTGACACTCGCGGAGCGGAAATCGAGCGTCGACGGTCTACCGTGAGCATAGCCCTTGGCACCGCTGACGCAATCGACTGCCGCCCATGTCGTCGCGCTGTCGATTCGGGTTACCCTGCCTCTTTCGCCAACTGCGAGGAATCCATGCGCCTGCTGGCTTGCCAGACCACAATCCCGGCGACCCGCAATCGGCTCGACCAGCGCGACCACCTGGACGCCCTGGCCGGGCGCCTGCGCACTGCCGCGTCGCAGCAACGCCCACAGCTGATCGTGCTGCCGGAGCTGTCGTCCCAGGAGTACGGCGAGCAGGCCTTCGAGGCGATGGATGAACTCGATGACGACCTGCAAGGGCCTGTGACAGCACACTATTGCGCGCTGGCTCGGGAACTCAGGTGCCCGATCGCCTTCGGCGTGGCGCGCAGATCACGCCGGGCCGACGGCTCCCTCTGGCGCCATATCAGCCAGGTGGTCGTCGACGCCGAGGGGCAACTGGCGGGAGCCTACGACAAGCTGCACTGCGCCCAGTTCGGCGCCAGCGCCGAGGCGGCCCACTTCAGCCCGGGCGAGCGCCTGGTGACGCTGGATATCGCCGGCTGGCGCGTCGGCTTCATGATCTGCTACGACCTCAGGTTCGGTGAGCTGGCCGCCCGCTACCGCCGGTTGGGCGTCGACCTCATGATCCACCCGGTGGCCTTCACTCGGGACTTCTCCTTCACCAGCTGGCACAGCTTCGTCATCACCCGGGCGATGGAAAACCAATGCTACTGGCTAAGCCTCAACCGGGCCGGTAACGGCTGGGGGCACTCGCTGTTGTGTCCGCCACTGGTCACCCCCGAGGCGTCGCCAGAGGTTCTGGGCGAAGAGGAAGCGTTGGTCAGCTGGCAGCTCGAGCGCGACACCCTGGAGCGTGCCAGGAAGCGGCTTCCACTGGCGGGCGACCGCCGTCAGGACATCGACCGGCTGGCCACAGGGCCGCTACCGTCACCGACGGTTACCACCGCAAGCCAATGACAGGAGTCTCCATGGACTATCCCTTGATCGAATGCATTACCGGTGACATCGCCCGCCAGGCCGACGTCGAGGCGGTGGTCAACGCAGCCAACGCCCAGCTGGAAAGCGGCGGCGGTGTGGCCGGCGCCCTTCACCGTGCCGCCGGCCCGGAGCTGGCCCAGGCCGGGCGGCCGCTGGCACCGATTCGCCCCGGCCAGGCGGTCATCACCGAAGGCTTTGCGCTGCCCAACGCCTGGGTGATCCACTGCCTCGGCCCGGTCTACGGCGTCGACGAACCGAGCGCCGAACTGCTCGCCGGCTGCTACCGAGAGGCGCTGGGCCTGGCCCAGCAGCAAGGCATCCGTCGAGTGGCGTTCCCGGCACTGTCCACCGGCGTATTCGGCTACCCGCTGAACGAGGCGGCGGAAATTGCCGTGTCCACGGTCCTGACCACCCTGCCCGCCTGCCCCGATATCGAACTGGTACGCTTCGTGCTGTTCGACGAGGCCAGCCGAGACGTCCATCAACGCTGGCTCGAGACGCTGACCGACAACGACTGAAGACCATGAACACAACAAGGCGCGAGCCATGCTCGCGCCTTGTGCCCCCACTGCCCAGGGTACTGCCCCAGGCGGCCTAGACGTTGTAACCCAGCACCCGAGGCAGCCACAGCGCGATCTCCGGGAAGATCACCACCAATGCCAGCGCCGAGGCCATCGCCGCCACGAACACCATGGCCCAGCCCAGGGTCTGCTCCAGCCTGACCTTGGCGACCTCGGTGGTCACCATCAGGTTGACCGCCACCGGCGGAGTAAACTGGCCGATGGCGATGTTCATGGCCAGCAGGATGCCGAACCACACCGGATTCCAGCCGAAGTGCTGCATCACCGGGATCAGGATCGGCATCATGATCAGGTAGATCGAGATGGCGTCCAGCAGCATGCCCGCGGCCAGCACCGCCAGCATGATCAACAGCAGCAGCAAGGTGCCGTTGTCGGATAGCCCGATGACCCACTCTGCCAGGTGACGGAAGGTGCCGAGCATGGTCCCGGACCAGGCGAAGATGCCCGCCAGGGCGATGATCAGCATGACCACCCCGGACACCACCGCCGCCTCGCCCATCAGCCCCCACAGGTCCTTGAGCGACAGCTCACGGGTCAGCACCAGGCCGACCAGGATGCCGTAGGCCACGGCGACCACCGCCGCCTCGGTGGGCGTGAACAGGCCACTGCGCAGACCGCCGAGTATGATCACCGGCGCGAACAGCGCCGGCAGCGCCTCGCGGAAGCTCTTGCCGATGGGTGGGCGCTCCATCTCGGCAGGGTCTTCCCAACCATAGCGCCGGGACAGCCACAACGCCGGAATCAGCAGCGAAGCGCCGGCCAGCACCCCGGGAAAGAGTCCGGCGGCGAACAGCGCCCGCAGATCCACTCCCGGCACCACGATGGAGTACAGGATCAAGGCCACCGAAGGCGGGATCAGGATGGCGGTAGACGCCGAGGAAGCGATCAGGGTCGCCGAGAAGGGCCGCGGATAGCCCGCGCGGGTCATGCTCGGCAGCATCACCATCGCCACCGCGGCGGCGTCGGCGGGGCCGGAGCCGCTCATGCCCCCCATGATCATGCACACCACCACCGCGACCACCGCGAGGCCACCATGGCGAGGCCCGATCAGCGCCTGGGCGAAGCGCACCAGGCGTGCCGCGACCCCCGCCCGCTCGAAGATCAGCCCGGTCAGGATAAATAGCGGAATGGCGATCAGCGGATACTTGGCCACGCTGTTGTAGGTATTGGTGCCAAGGGTCGCCAGCATCGCCGGCGACAGCCCGGTGACGATGCCCACGGCGCCGGACAGGCCCAGCGAAAAGGCCACCGGCACGCCGGCGATCAGCAGCACCAGAAAGGCGATCAGCATCCATACATCAGGCGTCATCGTGAGCACCTCCGCGCAGTCGCTCCAGGCTCGCCTGGCACTGGCGGAGGAACATCAGCCCCGACAATAGCGGCAGCCAGATCAGGTACCACCACTGGGGCAGCCCAAGTCCGGGCGACAACGACTGCCACTGGTACTCCTGCCAGGTCATGAGCGCACCGAACCAGGTGATCAGGCCCAGCACCAGCAGCCCGCACAAGCCCTGGAAGATCACCAGCAGGCGATAGCCAAGCGGCGGCAGCGCCCGCTCCAGCAGGCCGATACGGATATGGCGATGGCTTCGCAGAGCCACCGAGGCACCGGCGAAGGTCAACATGACCAGCAGAAAGACAGAAAACTCTTCGGTGAACGCAAAGGAACCACCGGTGATGTAGCGCACCACCACATTGACCAGGCTGATCGCACCGATGATCAGGATCGCCAGGGTGGCCAGGGTGCGCTCGATTCGTGCATCAGGACGTTTCATCGAGAAAGGGCGTCGGTAGGGAGTCAATCAACGCCGACCCTCGATCATGAGGGTCGGCACAAGGTTTACCGCCGCGTCAGAGCGGTTGCTCAGCGCGCGTCGATGGCGCTTCGGGCGGCCTCGACCAGGTCCTCGCCGATGCGCGGTACCCACTTCTCGTAAACCCCTTCGGTCGCCGCGACGAACGCCTCGTGCTGCTCCTCGTTCAAGTCGGTGACGGTCACACCACGCTCCTGAATGGCCGCCAGGCGCTCGCTCTCCTGCTCGCGGGTCATGGCGATCTCCCAGGCGCCGGCTTCGACCGCGGTCTCACGCAGCAACGCCTTCTCGTCATCGGACAGGGTGCTCCAGACCTGCTGGTTAGCGGCGAAGATCAGCGGATCGTTCATGTAGTTCCACAGCGTTACGTGCTCCTGGCCGACCTGGTCGATACGCGCCACGTCGAACACCGACAGCGGGTTCTCCTGGCCATCCACCGCGCCGGTGGTCAGCGCCGGCTTGGCGTCGGCCCAGCTCATCTGGGTCGGGTTGGCGCCCAGTGCGCTGAAGGTGTCCTGGAACAGCGGCGACCCCACCACCCGGATCTTCAGGCCTTCCAGGTCCGCCGGCTCGTCGATCACGCCCTGGGAATTGGACAGCTGGCGGAAGCCGTTCTCGCCCCAGGCCAGCGGCACCACGCCCCGCGACTCGATCGCCTGGAACACCAGCTCGCCGGCCTCACCTTCGGTGATCGCGTCCACCGCGCTCTCGTCCGGCATCAGGAAGGGCAAGGAGAACAGATTGAGTTCCGGCACCTGGGGCGACCAGTTGATGGTCGAGCCCACCGCCAGGTCGATCAGCCCCGAGCGCATCGCCGAGAACTCCCGGGTCTGGTCACCGCTGACCAGCTGGGAATTGGGAAAGACCCTGAGCGTCAGCTCGCCGTCGGAACGCTCCTCGACCAGGTCAGCCCACTTCTGAGCGGCCTGGCCCCAGGGGAAGGCATCGGAAAGCACCGTGGAGACCTTGAGTTCCCGCGCTGCGACGTCCGCCGAGGCGGCCAGCGAGCCAAGGGCGATGGCCGCACCGACCAGGGTGAGAGAGAAACGAGACGGCGAGCGCGAGCCGAACAGAGATGTCATGACGTGTCCTTGCATTGATGCCCCCTTGGCCAGGCCAACGCTGACCGGCACCTGACACAAGCGCTGCATCAGAAGCCGGATCTAGCCTGGCGAAGGCTGGGGGTCGAGTGTGGTGATTAAGGGAGAAACGTATTGATCTTGTCGACTTTTCAATATGCCTGCAAACGGTAATCCGCGACAAGTGCCGCGCGATGCGCGAAAGGCCCGTTGGCCTTCGGACACGCACGCTCAGATGTCCTCGCCATGTCGTTCGTGCGAGGGCTGCACGGCTGGAGCTTGTGAGAGCGTGGACACCAAACGTCTGCGAAGGGGGTGCTAGCATGACGCGGTGAACAAGGCAGTCGAACGAAGGCGCCCCTCGGACCGGCCCAGGGGCTCTGCTATGCTGCTCGTTTTACCCATCAAGGACGACCGGTGCCCCTACGCGACCTCCTTCTCGGCCTCCTGGTCATCGTCATCTGGGCGTTGAACATCATCGTCATCAAGCTTGGCGTGTCAGACATGCCGCCCTTGCTCCTGACCACCCTGCGCCTGGCATTGGTGGCCGCGCTGCTGGTGCCCTTTCATCCGGTGGCGCGCCATCACCTGCCCTTCCTGGCACTGCTGTCGGTGACCTTCGGGGTGATGAACTTCGCCCTGCTGATCATCGGGCTCGGCCAGGCCGAGGCGGGTACCGGTGCCTTGCTGGTGCAGATGGGTACGCCCTTCGCCACCCTGCTGGCGGTGATCTTTCTCAGGGAGCGGCTCGGCGCAAAACGCCTGGTGGGACTGTTGCTGTCGTTCGGCGGCATTGGCGTGCTGGCCGGCGGGCCGACCCTGCCGGCGCCGCTGCCTACCGCACTGCTGCTGGCCAGCGCACTGGGCTGGGCGGTATCCCAGCTATTGATCAAGCTCGGACCCAAGGTCTCGCCGATGGCGATTGCCGGCTGGATCGCGCTGTTCGCCACTCCCCAACTGGCGCTGGCCTCCTGGTGGTTCGAGGACAACCACTGGCAGGCCATGCTCGACGCCGGCCTTGCGGGATGGGGGGCGGTGCTCTACACCGCCCTGATGTCCTCGATCCTGGCCTACGGCATCTGGTTTGGCTTGATCCGGCGCCACGACGTCAACCGGGTGGTACCGCTGACGCTGCTGGTGCCGGTGCTGGCGGTGATCCTCGGCATCGTGCTGCTGGGTGACAGCGTCAACGCCTACAAGCTGGGCGGTGGTGGCATGGTGGTCGCCGGGGTGGCGCTGATCGTCATCCGCTTCGGGCCTCGTCGTGCTCCCGCCACCCCGCCGGTACCCACCGCCCCCAGCAAGGACCCCTAGCCGCTGCAGCTCTCGCTGCTGCCCGGCCAGCTGACACAGTCGCCGGGACCGACGCCCAGCGCCTCGAACGTCCCGGCCTTGACCTCCAGGGCAGCGTGGTAGCGCGACGCCGGGCGGGTGGTCGGACATTCCTGGGCCTCGCCCTGGCAGGGCTCCATGCGACGAATCTCCTGGATGCGTCCGTCGGCACCGATAAAGGCGATATCCAGCGCCAGCAGGGTCTGATACATCCAGAAGCCGTTATGCACCCCCTGGGGACTGGCGTAGAGAAACAGCATGCCGGCGTCATCGGCCAGTCGCTCGCGCCCCATCAGCCCACGGTTGCGCTCCGCCGCCTCGTCGGCCACCTCGACCGTCAGACGACTCGGCCCCTGGGATCCATGGACCACCAGGGTTACCTCTTCCCTGTCGGCGGCGGCAAAGGCCGACGTCGCCAGAAAGGGAGTAGAAAACGCCACCGGCGCGAGCGCCAGGGAGCTGAGGAATCGACGGCGAGTCAGGGTCATGGAGGCCTCTCAGTCAGGATGGTCATCGGCAGGCAAGGCAGGCAGCTTATCCGCTTGCATCAGGTGGATGCCAGCAGCCAGCAACGAGACATTGACCCAGGCACCCTGCTCGAGTCCATTGCGCCTGGCGGCGTGGGTCGAGATATCAAAGCGCAGGGGCTGGCTTTCGTGGGGCACCCTCAGGGTCACGGAACTCTGTCCGCCCAGCACCAGCAGCTCGTCTACCCGCGCGGTGACCAGGTTTTCCCGCACCCCGCGGGAGGGCCGGTCGCGGCGCTGCAGCACGATATCGGATTCCGGCAGGTACCAGGTCACCCTGGCTCCCTCGCCGAGTCCCTCGAGGCCTGCGGCCACCTCAAGACACCACTCGCCCCAGCCAAGGCGCAGTCCCTGGGCGGTATCGACCACTCGCCCGCTGAAGATGTTCGGCCGGTCCAGCAGGCGCGCCACCTCGGGACTGTCGGGGCGCCGGAACAGCTCGCTCGGGGTGCCCTGCTGCAGGGTCCGGCCGCCATGCAGCACGCACAGGCGATCGGCCAGGGCGCTGGCCTCGTTGAGGTCGTGGGTGACCAGCACGATGGGGATATTGAGGCGTTCGCGCAACTGCACCAGCTCACGCTGAAGCCGACGGCGCGTCACCTGGTCCACCGCCGAGAAGGGTTCGTCGAGCAGCAGCACCTGTGGCTCCCTGGCCAGCGCCCTGGCCAAGGCCACCCGCTGACGCTGGCCGCCGGACAGCTCTCGCGGCAGGCGCCGCTCCAGCCCTTCGAGGTTGACTCGCTCTAGCCAGTGCGCGGCTCGCAGGCGACGTTCACGCCGCGGCAGGTGGCCCAGGGCGGTGGCGATATTGTCGGCGGCGTCGAGATGAGGAAACAGCGCATAGTCCTGAAACACCAGCCCCACCCTGCGCCGCTGCGGCGACCACACGACCCCCTGTTCGGCGTCAAACCACCGCTCACCGCCACAGTGCACCGTCCCCGAGGCGGGAGCATAGAGCCCCGCGATGGCGCGCAGCAGGGTCGACTTGCCGCTGCCCGAAGGTCCGACCAGCGCCAGCAACTCCCCGGGACGGCAGGCGAACTGCGCCTCGAGCGGGATCGGCCCGGGCTGGGCCAGGTCGACGTCGAGTCCCGTATGGACATCCTGGTGATGGTGCATGCTCAACGCCCCCGCCAGCGGCGGCGCGCCGCCAGCCCGTAGACCACCGCAATGGTCACGAAGGAGACCACCAGCAGCAGCGCTGACATCACCCCGGCGGCCCCCTCGTCGAAGGCCTGGACGTGGTCGTAGATGGAAATCGCCAGGGTGCGGGTCTCGCCATCGATGGCCCCGCCGACCATCAGGATGACGCCGAACTCCCCCAGGGTGTGGGCAAAGGTCAACGCCAGCGCCGAGATGACGCCAGGCATCACCAGCGGCAATTCGATGGTCATAAAAGTGCGCCAGGTCGATAGCCCACTGCACCAGGCGGCCTCACGCAGGTGGTCCGGCAAGGCCTCGAAGGCACGCTGGATCGGCTGTACCGCGAAGGGGATGTTGACCACCAGCGAGGCCAGCAGGATGCCGCTGAAGGAGAAATTCAGGCTGGTGCCGGTCAGCGCCTGCCAGGCGCCGCCCAGCGGGGCGTCGGCACTGAAGGCGAGCATCAGGTAGAAGCCCATGACGGTGGGCGGCATCACCAGCGGCAGTGCCACCAGGGATTCCGCCAGCGGCCGCCAGCGTGACCGGCTGTGGGCCAGGCGCCGCCCTAGCCAGATACCCGGTGCCAACAACAAGAGACTGGTCAGCAAGGCCAGCTTGAGCGAGACGACCAGCGCCAGAGCGTCCATAAAGCGGCTACTCGCCGGTCACGGGCGCAGTGAAACCATAATCCCGCAGAATCTCCTGCGCCTCGGGCGTCTGCAAGAAGTCAAAGAAGGCCTCGGCGCCGGCGCCCGCCCCTTCGAGCAGCACCATGCGCTGTACCAGGGGTCGATGCCAGTCTGCGGGGATCAGCCGCCAGGCAGCGCGCTCGGCCAGGCGTGGCGCCTTGACCAGGGAATAGGCGACCAGGCCACCGGAGGCCTCGGCGGACAGCGCGAACTGGGCGGCCTGGGCGACGTTTTCACCCAACAGTTGCAGGGGTTCACTTGCCTGCCACAGCCCTTGGCGCTCGAGCACCTCGCGGGCGGCCATGCCATAAGGGGCGTGGCGCGGGTTGGCCAGGGCGATACGCCGCGCAGGGCCTCCCTGCTCAAGCCCTGCGACCGCCTCGCGCACCGCCTCAAGCGGTGCGTCCTGCGGCGGCAGCGGTCGGCCGTCACGCTGCAGCCAGACCAGCCGGCCCTGGGCATAGTCGACGCCCTCGCCCTGGGTCAGCCCGGCCTGCTCGAGGTCCCGGGCGCGGCGCTCGTCCGCCGACAGAAACAACGCGAAGGGCGCCCCCTGTTCGATCTGGCGCTGAAGATTGCCCGAGGCGCCGAAGGTGACGCTGAGGTCGATGTCGCCATCCTTGCTGGCGTCGCTGTCGCTCGTCTTGAAGCGCTCGATCAAGGAGGGCATCGCGAGCTGTAGCGAAGACGCCGCCGCGACGTGAACCCGGTCGGCCACGGCGGACATCGGTGCAAGTCCGAGAGACAGGCCAAGGAGAAGGATCGACAAGGGAAAACGCATGATCAACACGGCTCGCGGCGGCAATCAGGAAGAAAGGAGTCTCGCCTCAACCCTCGCCGCCCAGGATCGACTTGAGGTCGATACGGCTGTCCCGTGGTCCCAGGTCGAGAAGGCCCATCAGGCTGTCGAGGTGATGCTCGATGTCGTTGCGACTGGCTGCGGCGTCGCCACTGCGCAGGTGCTCGAGCAGACGGTGGTGATCGCCCTCGAGATAGCAGCTACCGAGCCCCTGGCGCTTGTACAGCGCGATAACGATCGAGGTGCGCAGGATCAGGTCAGTGAGCATGGTGCCCAGCACCCGGTTGGGAGAATGCTCCGCCAGCAGGTGGTGGATCGCCAGGGAATGTTCGATGCGCGAAGGCTCATCATTGGCGAGAAAGGCCTGACGCTCACGGTCGGCACGATCCTCGATCTGCAGCAGTACCGTCGATGGCAGCGTGCCGGCGGTCAGCGCCGCCAGCTCACCTTCCACCAGACGCCGGGCGGCAAAGGTCTGGCGGGTTTCGTCCACGTCCGGTGAGCGCACCCGCGCCACCTGATTGGGACGCTGGTCGACCACGTACTCGGAGGCCAGACGCGTCAGCGCCTTGCGCACCACCGAACGACTCACGCCGAACACCTCGCCCAGCGTCACCTCGGGCAGTCGAGTGCCCGGCGGCAGCCGCTGGGCCAACACGGCTCGGCGAACCTGGCGTACGATATCCCCATCGCTGATGCGTCCCCCGGCCTTGATCTCGGCCAGCACCTCTTGCTGCCAGGCGTTGCTCATTGCTGCCTACCCATCATCTTGGAAAGCTTGACCTTCTCACGTTTTCTGCCATTGCACCACATTCAGCGCATCATATGTATACACCAGTGGTGGCACCCCACAACGACCGCGCCCGATCCATTGGATCGGGCGCGGAACCTGTGCATCGGGCTGAGTGAAGGTTCAGCCAGCGACGTGACCGTCGTTGACGTCCAGGATCTTCAGGGTATTGGTGCCGCCGTGGGCGTTCATGTGGTCGCCGCGGGTCAGGATGACGTGGTCCCCCGGCACGGCCACGCCGTGGTTAACCAGACGCTCCAGGGCGCGGTCGTTGAGCTCGGAGGCGGACATTTCGCTGGTGTCGAAGGGCAGCGAGATGACCCCGCGATACAGCGCCATGCGCCGCTGGGCGATTGGGTTGTGGGCCAGCCCGACGATCGGCAGGCCCGAGCGGATGCGCGAGGCGATCAGCGGCGTATAACCGGTGGAGGTCATGCAGGCGATGGCGGCCACCCCCTCCAGATGGTTGGCGGCGTACATCGCCGACAGCGCGATGGTCTCGTCGATGCGCTCGAAGCCTTCGTGGATGCGGTGCCCGGACTCCTGGGCGATACGCTCGCGCTCGGCGCCCAGACAGACGCGATCCATGGCTTCGATGGTTTCCACCGGGTAGTCGCCGGCGGCGGTCTCGGCCGACAGCATCACCGCGTCGGTAGCGTCCAGCACCGCGTTGGCCACGTCGAACACCTCGGCCCGGGTGGGCAGCGGCGACTCGATCATCGACTCCATCATCTGGGTGGCGGTGATCACCGCGCGGTTATGGCTGCGGGCATGCTTGATGATGCGCTTCTGGGTACCGATCAGCTTCTCGTCACCGATCTCGACGCCCAGGTCACCACGCGCCACCATCACCGCCTCACTGGCCTCGATGATGCCATCCAGGGTTTCATCGGAGGCCACCGCCTCGGCGCGCTCGAGCTTGGCGACCAGGCCGATCTCGGCGCCGGCCTCGCCCAGCAGGCGACGCGCCTCCAGCATGTCCTCGGCGGTGCGCGGAAAGGACACGGCCAGATAGTCGACGCCGATATCGATGGCGGTCTTGAGGTCTTCCTTGTCCTTGTCGGTCAGTGCCGGCGCCGACAGGCCACCGCCCTGCTTGTTGATGCCCTTGTTGTTGGACAGCTTGCCGCCGACCACCACACGGGTATGGATCTGGCTGCCGTCGACGCGGTCCACGTCCAGCACCACGCGGCCATCGTCCAGCAACAGACGGTCGCCACCGGCCACGTCGTCGGCCAGTTCCTTGTAGTCGCAGCCGACCCGGGTGGCGTCGCCAGCCTGGGAATCCATCGACACATCGATGACGAAGTCAGCGCCTTCTTCCAGATTGACCGCCCCCTCGGCGAAGCGGGCGATGCGGATCTTGGGTCCCTGAAGATCCCCCAGCGCGGCCACACTGCGACCGAGTCGATCGGCGATGGTCCGGACCTCGTTCAGGCGGCGGCGATGGTCGTCGGCGCTGCCATGGGAAAAATTGAGGCGAACCACGTCAACGCCGGCACGCAGCATCTCCTCCAGGACCCCTTCACGATCACTGGCGGGCCCGAGGGTGGCAACGATCTTGGTACGACGTACGGGGGTATGCGGGAGTTGGCTCATGCTGTCCTCGACTGGTTCGAAAATGACGCAAGCAGGATAGGTGGAAGCCACTTCGATGGCATCCAGATCCGAATCCTGTAATTTTACTACAAAATGATCGCTGTAGCGACCACCACTAAAGGCCAAGATGCTGGTGCCACCACCTCTACGATGCGCCAAGGTTAGGCGCAACCTGATGATAGACAAGGATCATCACGGAATTCGAGCACGCCAATTCCAGCGCAGGAAAATTTGATCGCGGCCTGTAATTAAACTACAAAACTTTCGTGATAGCGGGGCTCGCCAGCAGTGATACCTGTTCAAGGCTGCCTTGCTCAAGAGGCTATCGCAATCCCTCTTTCCGTCGATACGAGAGAGATGCCCAGGAAGAAGGACAACCAGGGCTCAGGTCAGCATCGCCTGGCATCAAGCGTCGCCTGACAGCAAAAAGAGCTCACCGATGGGAAAAATGGGGGGGCCCATCGGCGAGCAAGGATCGCCTGCGCGATCCCGACGAGTGACGACCTCACACCCGCCGTTCAGGGAGCAGTCATCTCCCTGCCCGGCCCCCGGACCTTGCCGGCCCGAGGGCTCGAACCCGTCTACTGACCGATTTCGTGATCGGCCAGGGCCTCGAGGGCACGCACAATACCGGCGTGATCCCAGTCGCTGCCACCCAGGGCGGCACAGGACTGGAACAGTTGCTGAGCGTTGGCGGTACCCGGCAGCGCCAGATTGAGCCCTCGCGCTCCTTCCAGTGCCAGATTGAGATCCTTCTGATGCAGGCGAATACGAAAGCCAGGATCGAAGGTCCGCTGGATCATCCGCTCACCGTGCACGTCGAGGATCTTCGACTGGGCCAGACCACCCAGCAGCGACTCACGCACCTTGGCCACGTCGGCACCGGCCTTGGAGGCGAACAGCAATCCCTCGGATACCGCCTCGATGGTCAACGCCACCACGATCTGGTTGGCCACCTTGCAGGTCTGCCCGGCCCCGTGACCGCCGATATGCGTGATGGTCTTGCCCATCACCTCCAACAGCGGCAAGGCACGCTTGAAGCCTTCTTCTGTTGCGCCCACCATGATCGTCAGGGCGGCATTGATGGCGCCCCCCTCGCCGCCGGATACCGGCGCGTCGACATACTCGCCCCCGGCCTCATGGATACGGCGAGCGAACTCCTGGGTCGCCAGCGGGGCGATCGAGCTCATGTCGATCACCAGGGTGCCGGGCTTGAGCCCTTCGATCACGCCGTCTTCGCCGAACAGCACGTCTTCGACATCCGGGGTGTCGGGGACCATGGTGATGATCACCTCGCTGGCCTCGGCCACGGCCCTGGGGCTTGCGACCTCACTGAGCCCCTGGTCGGCCAGGGTCGCGTCGAGCTTGCCGCGCTTGACGCTGACCAGCTCATGCCCGGCATCCAGCAGATGTCCCGCCATGGGACGCCCCATGATGCCCAGTCCGATAAAACCGATCTTGCTCATTGTGATTCTCCTTGCCTGATCTTTCAGGGGGTTACGAATATCGGGATCACGCCCTGGCCTGGTCGAACCAGCCCAGACCTTCCTGGGTGGTCGTGGCCGGCTTGTACTCGCAGCCGATCCAGCCCTGATAGCCGATCCGGTCGAGGTGGGCGAACAGGAAGGGATAGTGGATCTCGCCACTGCCCGGCTCGTGACGTCCGGGGTTGTCCGCCAGCTGCACGTGGGCGATGCGTGCGAGATGACGCTCCATCGTCGGCGCCAGGTCACCTTCCATGATCTGCATGTGATAGATGTCGTACTGCAGCTTCAGATTGTCGCTGCCCACCTCATCGAATAGCGCCAGCGCCTGTTCGGTGCGATGGAGAAAGAAGCCCGGGATGTCACGGGTATTGATCGGCTCGGCCAACAGCACGATACCGGCGTCGGCCAGGCGTTTGGCGGCGTAGCGCAGGTTCTCGACCAGCGTACGGCGAGCCTCGTCCTGACTGACGCCTTGGGGCACGATACCGGCCAGACAGTTGACCTGACCGCAGCCCAGGGTGGTGGCGTACTCAATCGCGGTGTCGATGCCAGCACGAAACTCCTCGACGCGATCCGGGTGGCAGGCGATACCGCGCTCTCCGGCGGCCCAGTCGCCGGCCGGCAGGTTGTGCAGCACCTGGGTCAGGCCATGGGCGTCGAGCCGCGCCTTGATCTCCTCGGCGGGATGGTCATAGGGAAAAAGGTACTCGACACCCTGGAAGCCGGCCTTGGCGGCGGCCTCGAAGCGATCGAGAAAGTCCACTTCGGTGAACAGCATGCTCAGGTTGGCGGCAAACTTGGCCATGAAAATCTCCTGTTGCGCGTAGGACACTTCGTCGATCGACGACCGCCAGACCATTGCGGCCGTCGCTCTCAGTTCAAGCTGAATCAGTTCAAGCTGAATCAGGTCAGAGCAGCGATGGAACTCGGTGCATCCTCGAGGTTCTCGGCCAGCGCCTCGAACTCGTTGATACCGGTCAGGTCGGTGCCCATGGCGATATTGGTGACCCGCTCGAGGATGACCTCGACCACCACCGGCACGCGGTGCTGGCGGGCCATCTCGCGGGCCTGCTCCAGCGCCGGCGCAATGTCATCGGGCCGGCTGACCCTGAGCGCCTTGCAGCCCAGGCCCTCCACCACCGACACATGGTCGACGCCGTAGCCGTCGATCTCCTCGCAGTTGATGTTCTCGAAGGCGAGCTGCACGCAGTAGTCCATGTCGAAGCCGCGCTGGGCCTGGCGAATCAGGCCGAGATAGGCGTTGTTCACCAGCACGTGGACGTAGGGCAGTTTGAACTGGGCGCCCACCGCCAGCTCCTCGATCATGAACTGGAAGTCATAGTCTCCCGACAGCGCCACCACTTCGGCCTCGGGATCCGCCCGGCAGACACCTAGGGCGGCAGGAATGGTCCAGCCCAGGGGGCCAGCCTGACCGCAGTTGATCCAGTGGCGTGGCCGATAGACGTGCAGGAACTGGGCACCGGCGATCTGTGAAAGGCCGATGGTGCTGATGTAGCGGGCGTTGCGGCCGAAGACCTTGTTCATCTCCTCGTAGACCCGCTGGGGCTTCACCGGCACATCGTCGAAGTGGGTCTTGCGCAGCATGGTGCGCTTGCGCTCCTGGCAGGACGCCACCCAGCCGCTGCGATCCTTGAGCCGCCCCTGTTCACGCCACTCGCGGGCCACCTCGACCATCGTCTCGAGCGCCGCCTTGGCGTCGGAAACGATGCCGTAGTCGGGGCCAAAGATGCGGCCGATCTGGGTCGGTTCGATATCGATATGCACGAAGGTGCGGCCTTCGGTGTAGGTCTCGAGATTGCCGGTATGACGGTTGGCCCAGCGGTTGCCGATCCCCATCACGAAGTCCGACTCAAGCAGGGTCGCGTTGCCATAACGATGGGAGGTCTGCAGCCCCACCATGCCCGCCATCAGCGGGTGATCGTCCGGCACCGCGCCCCAGCCCATCAGGGTCGGAATCACCGGCACTCCGAGCAGCTCGGCCAGGGTCTGAAGCTCGCCGGCGGCGTCGGCGTTGATGATGCCTCCTCCCGCCACCAGCAAGGGGCGCTCTGCCTCATTGAGCATACCCAGGGCCTTTTCGCACTGGGCACGGCTGGCCCGCGGCTTGTAGGCCGCCAGGGGCTCATAGGCGTCTACATCGAACTCGATCTCGGTCAACTGGACGTCGATGGGCAGATCGATCAGCACCGGCCCCGGACGCGAGGAACGCATGATCTGGAAGGCCTGCTGGAAGGCGTGCGGCACCTGGGCCGCCTCCCGCACGGTGATCGCCCACTTGGTCACGGGCCCGGCGATGGCCTGGATATCCACCGCCTGGAAGTCTTCCTTGTGCAGCTTGCTGACCGGGGCCTGACCGGTGATGCAGAGGATCGGTATGGAGTCGGCGCTGGCGGAGTAGAGCCCGGTGATCATGTCGGTCCCGGCAGGCCCGGAGGTGCCGATGCAGACCCCGATATTGCCGGCCTTCGTGCGGGTATAGCCCTCGGCCATGTGGGAGGCGCCCTCGACATGGCGCGCCAGCACATGGTCAATCCCGCCGACGCGTCGCATCGACGAATAGAAGGGGTTGATCGCGGCCCCGGGCACGCCGAAGGCCACCTCGATACCTTCCTTGATGAGTACGTGAACAGCGGCGTCGGCAGCAGTCATGCGAGTCATGATGCATCTCCTGAATCGTCTATTATTGTATACATTTTTTGCAGCGCAACATCATACGAAACTGTTTTTTTGGAATCTCTTTCCATTATTTCTAGCAGCCGGACAAGCGCCCCGCAAACATTTTTGGAAATTTTTTCCATTAGCCCATTGGCGTCAGCCAACTTGCGTCGACAAGTCCCTGATACAACGAGTGATCGGTGAGATGTGCCGTAACGGGCATCGCCCATCCGGGCGAATCGCGCGACAACTGGCGGTCGCGCGGACAAGGAAAGATTCGAAAGCACGGCGCCGTGCGGATGAACCAGAGAAAACGTCAAGAAGAGTGAGCGGAACAGGAACACTCACCCGCACAGCAACGGGCTATACTCGATAAACTGTGCGGTTTAAAGCACGACAGGCCGTCGGATTGGCGGGCACCCGCCGCAATCACCTCTGATGACCAGACGGGAAGGCAACCTTGCCCAGCGTTTCATGGTGCGCCAGCCAATGACGCTCTTGCTCTTGCTCTTGCCCCGCTCTCCTGCGCGCAAGCGTCACCGGGCGCTCGAGATCGACTGCCACGGTGATCGACACGATGGCCAACTTTCGCGATATCGATGAGCGCTTGTCCAGCCTGTCGGCGCATCGCACCCTGCTGGCCATTCGCAACGCCTATCTGTCGATCCTGCCCTACGTCATCGTGATGGCAGCGGTGACCGTGGCCGCCAATCTGTTTCACTTCGCTGGCATCGACACCGGCATCGCCGTCTATGTCAGCCACCTGGCCCGCTATCTCGGAGAGCTGTTTCCCGAAGTGATCCTGCTGTCGTTGAGCTGGTCACTGAACAGCCACAACCGCATCCGTGCACCGGCCGTCATGCTGGTGTCACTGCCGGTGTTCTGGATCCTGTGCGGCTGGGATCAGCTCTACTCCGAAGTCGGCCAGCAGACCCGCAGCCTGGGGTCGACCATCGCCATCTACCCCGCCATCCTGCTGACCCACACCACCTTCAAGCTATTCGCCCGGGAGAACACCCGGAGCCATCCCCAGCGAGTGGTCATGAGCCAGATGATCACCTTCAACCTGCGCTACGTGCTGCCTGGCGTCATGGCAGTCATGCTGGCCATCGTGCTGCGCTTTGTCTTCGTCGCCCTCGCCGATCGCTACGCCCAGGACATCTATGCGCTGCTGGTGGACCGTATTCCCTATCACCTGGAGGTCATCCTGTTCGTGATGTTTCTGCAGGTGCTGTCGCTGTTCGCCATCCACGGCTACGCCACCATGCTGGGGGTGTTCGAATACCTGCAGAACAAGAGCGACGTGCTGGGGCTGCCCTCGCCGGAATTCTTCACCCTCTACGCCACCCCGGGAGGGGCGGGCTCGGTGTTGTGCCTGATGCTGGTGATGCTGGTGGTGAGTTCGCGCCGGGAGTACAAGTCGCTGGCGCGCATCTCCGCCCCGCTGACCTTGTTCAACATCAGCGAGACCCTGGTCTTTGGCATACCGCTGGTGTTCAACCTGCGCATGGCCTGGGCCTTTATCTCGGTGCCGACGATCAATGCCAGCCTGGCCTACGCCGCCATGTCCATGGGCTGGGTAGCGCCGCCACCCAACAGCGTCCACTGGGCGGTGCCTTATCTGATCTCGAGCTACCTGGCTTTCGACGGCGTCTACCTGCCATCGATGCTGCTGCAACTGACCTGTATCGGCTGCGGGGTGCTGATATACAGCGTGGCGTGGCGCCGCTATGTTCACCGCGAGCGCTCCAGCAAGGACGAATACCCGGTCTTTCCCTCGCGCAATGCAAACGACTCGGCGTTTGGCGATGACGCCCTGGATATTGTGCTGATGGAAGAGAACGTCAGCCGCTGGAGTCGTATCAAGCAGGCAGACCGAACCCTGAAATGGCTGAACGAAGGCCAGCTCGAACTGGTCTTCCAGCCCATCGTCGACGTCAGCACTCACCGCATCAAGCACATCGAGGCCCTGCTGCGCTATCGCGATGCCCAGGGCCTGCTGCATCCCCCACAGTTTCTGGACGTGCTGCGCCACCACCCCGGCGTCATGGAAGGCATCGAATGCTGGGTGATAAGGACTGCCGCTCACCATGTGCGGCAGTGGAATGAGGCGGGGTTGTCCAAGCGTCTGTTCATCAACGTGACGCCGCTGTTCTTTTCCAGCGGCAACGTCCGGCGATGCTTCTTCAATGCGCTCAACGATTGCCCGGTCAACTCGCTGGGCATCGAGATCACCGAACAGGCCCTGCTCGAGGACCTTCCCCGAACGCTTTCCGATATCAAGCTGTTTCAATCCATGGACGTCCAGTTCGCACTGGATGACTTCGGCAGCGGATACTCCTCCTTCAACTACCTGAGCCAGCTTGGCGTGGACTTCATCAAGCTGGACAAGACGCTGATCGACAATATCCACCTGCCCCGCCAGGCCAGTGTCGTCGAATCGGTGTACCAGTTGTGCCGGCACTTGAGCCTGCAGGTCATCTGTGAGGGCGTGGACAAGGACGCCAAGGAGGCTCGCCTCGAACGAATCGGCGTCACCCTGATGCAGGGCTTCCTGCTCTACCGCCCGATGGAGGCCCCCGCGCTGGAAACCCTGCTGCGCCAGGAGAAGCACGCAGCAGGTTCCCTATAAGGGGCGAGAGGGGGGCGGGGTCAGGGGCCTCGATCGAGCTCGCTTTCCGGGTCGAGGCCCTGGTCGCTCAGTCCAGCGTCGGCAGCTTCATGTGCCGATTGACGTCCTTGTACAGCAGGTAGCGGAACGGACCGGGACCACCGGCGTAGCATGCCTGCGGGCAGAAGGCGCGCAGCCACATGTAGTCTCCCGCCTCGACCTCGACCCACTGCTGGTTGAGGTGGTACACCGCCTTGCCCTCGAGCACATAGAGGCCGTGCTCCATGACATGGGTCTCGTCGAAGGGAATCACTCCGCCGGGCTGGAAGGTCACCACCGTCACATGCATATCGTGACGCATGTCGTCGGGATCGACGAAGCGGGTGGTCGCCCACACCTCGTTGCAATCCGGCATCACCGTCGGCGCGATATCGTTCTCGTTGGTGACGATGGGCTCGGGCAGATCGATACCGTCGACGCGTTCGTAGGCCTTGCGTATCCAGTGGAAACGCACGGCTTCCTTGCTGCGATTGTGCACCTGCCAGTCGCTGCCGGGAGGGATAAAGGCGTAGCCGCCGGGCACCATCACGTGCACCTGGCCCGCCAGGGTCAGCTCAAGCTCACCCTCGACAACAAACAGCACGCCTTCCGCCTGAGGGTTGGGCTCCGGACGTTCACTGCCGCCCTCCGGGCCGACTTCCATGATGTACTGGGAGAAGGTTTCGGCGAACCCCGACAGCGGCCGTGACAGCACCCACAGCCGGGTGTTGTGCCAATGGGGCAGCTTGCTGGTGACGATGTCCCGATAGACGCCCTTGGGGATCACCGCGAAGGCCTCGGTGAACATCGCCCTGTCGGTGGTCATCACCTTCTGGTCCGGATGCCCACCGCGGGGCGCATAGTAGTGTCGTGTCGGTTGAGAAGTGCTCATTGAAAAATCCTTGTTGTTGGCCCGTATGCCATGCAGCAGTATCGCTCAGCCGTGTCTTTCGCCCGGTCGACGGGGCTCGTCACTCACCCAGGGTGACGCGAATCTCGAGGGGGTATTCGTCGCAATTGTTGCCGTCACCACCGCGATCGACGACGAGAAACTCGCCTTCACGCTCCAGCACGGACTGGATGGCGTGCCAGGTACCGGCGCGGTAGTTGACGCCCTGACGGCCGTCGGTGACGAAGGCACGCGCCTCAGCAGGGTCGATGCTATCGCCGGCCGGAGCCACCACGATGATGAAGCGTTCCTCATGCAGCGGCATGAAGGCCTGGCTGCCGAGAGGATGGCGCTCCAGAAAGGACAGCGTCAGCGGCAACTCGATGGGCTGGCTGACGAACAGGCTGATCATCGGCCGCGCGTTGTCGCCCAGGGTCTCGATCGGCACCAGATCATGGTGGCGCTGGGTGCGGCCAGCATTGATCGGAAAGGAGGCGGAGCTGCGCGCGTCGATGACCTCGCCAAAGGGGGCGAAGGCCTCCGCCGTCAGGGGATGTGCGGTCAATTCGAGCATACACGTCTCTTCAGTTGTGGCTGATGCGATGCAATCCGTTAAAACCCCGTGATCAGGCCCCGAAAACACTGCACCAGATTTTCTTGTGGAATTAAATTTCATAATAATATTGACTGTCATGCTGGCGCAATTCTTGCGCCATGAGTCATGACAAAAAGCGCTCGCCATTTCCTACAAATACATCAACAAACGATGAGAACCACATGTCACAGACAACCCCCGATTCCAGCCCAGTGACACGTAGCAGTCCATTTCGCATGCCACACATTTACGTCATCCTTTTCATTTTCATCGGGTTGGCTGCACTGGCAACCCACTTCGTCCCGGCCGGTGAGTACGAACGTATTCCAGGTCCGAATGGGCGAATCACCATCGATGCAGAGTCCTTTCGATTCGTTGACCCTAGCCCCGTTGGCTTCACCGACTTCATGCTCGCCATCCCCAATGGATTGATGAGCGCCGGGCAGGTCGTGTTCTTTACCTTCATGATCGGCGGCATGTTTATGGTCCTGCGCCGTACCGGCATCATCGAAATCGGTGTAGACAAACTGAGTCGACGCTTCACCAACCGTCGTTTGATGATGATTCCCGTGTTGATGACCGTCTTTGCACTCGTCGCTACCATCATCGGCACACAAGAGCTATCTCTCGTCTACGTGCCGGTGATCCTTCCCCTCATGATCGCCCTGCGCTTCGACTCGATGACAGCAGCAGCCGTCGCGCTCTGCGCGACCACAGCAGGCTTTACCACCGGGGCCCTCAACCCCATTAACACCGGCCTCGCACAGCAGCTCTCCGGTCTGCCTCTGTATTCAGGTTTTTTGCTGCGCGCGCTGATCTTCGTAATCATTCTTGGTGCCGCCATCTTCTTTGTCATGCGCTATGCACGTCGCGTGGCTGACGACCCCGCCCTTAGCCTGATGGCAGAAGACCCCGCTGAGGCGGACAAACGCCTCGCCTATCAGCATGCCTCGGATGACGGTGAACTCAAGGCGTCTCACCGCCAACGCCTGGCGGCTCTTGCCACTTTTGCCTTCATGGCATTGCTGGTCTACGGCGTTCTTTCCCTCGGCTGGTTCATGATGGAAATGGCGGGACTCTTCATCATTATGGGTGTCGTCGTCGGCATGATCGCCGGTCTCTCTACCGAAGATATCTGCGAAGGCTTCAACCAGGGGTTTCGTGATGTGCTGGTCGGAGCCATGATCGCCGGTATCGCTCGCGGCGTCGCCGTGGTGCTCGAAGATGGACAGATCATGGATACCCTGGTCTTCGGACTCGGTAATCTTGTGGGCGAGCTTCCCTCACTGCTTTCTGCCGCCGGCATGTACTTCTCCCAATTGGCCTTCAACTTTGTGGTTCCATCAGGCAGCGGCCAGGCACTGGTTACCATGCCGATCATGGCACCGCTGGCGGACATTGTCGGCGTTACTCGTCAGACGGCTGTTCTCGCCTATCAACTGGGGGACGGAATCGGCAATATCCTTTACCCCACGTCAGGCTATTTCATGGCTACCCTGGCCTTGGCGGGTGTCCCATGGCAAAAGTGGGTCAGGTTTTTCTTGCCCCTGTTTTGCGTTTGGGTCGTGATTTCCCTCGCTTTCCTGCTGCTGGCTCAGGCCATCCAATGGGTTGGCTGACCGAGCCTCTCACCGAAACTGACGCCGGTCATCTCGACCGGCGTCTTTCCTTCTAGCCGATCGGCGCCGGCGTCGGCGCGGGAAACTGCTCCGCCCAGTGGCGGGCAATATCGATCCGCCGGGTGACCCAGACCCGATCGTGGGCCTCGATATGGTCGAGAAAGCGCTGCAAGGCGCGAAAACGTCCCGGACGGCCAATCAAGCGGCAGTGCAGGCCCACCGACAGCATCTTGGGAGAGTCCTCGCCCTCGGCGTAGAGCACATCGAAGGCATCACGCAGATAGGTGAAGAAGTGATCGGCAGTGTTGAAGCCCTGGGGCGCGGCGAAGCGCATGTCATTGCTGTCCAGGGTATAGGGCACCACCAGATGCGGATGGTGCTGGCCCTGGCTGTCGGCCTCGCAGGTCCAGAACGGCAGGTCGTCGCCGTAGTAGTCGCTGTCGTAGAGGAAACCGCCTTCATCGAGTATCAGCCGCCGCGTGTTGGGGCTGTCGCGGCCGGTGTACCAACCCTGAGGACGCTCGCCGTAGAGCCGCTCGAAGATCTCGATGGCCTTGCGCATGTGCTCCCGCTCGACCTTCTCCGAGACCTGCTGGTAGTGGATCCAGCGATAGCCATGACAGGCGATCTCGTGCCCCAGCTCCTTGAAGGCGTGGGCCAGTTCAGGGTGGCGTTCCAGCGCCATGGCGACTCCGAATACCGTCAACGGCAGCCCCCGCCGCTCGAATTCCCGCAGCACTCGCCAGACCCCGGCACGGGAGCCGTACTCGTAGATCGACTCCATGCTCAGATGGCGATCGGGATAGCTGTCGGCACCGATGATCTCGGACAGAAACTGCTCGGAGCCCGCATCACCATGGAGTACACAGTTCTCGCCGCCCTCTTCGTAGTTGAGCACGAACTGCACGGCGATCCTGGCCTTGCCTGGCCAGTTGGCATGGGGAGGCGTGCGACCATAGCCGATCAGATCACGCGGATAGGATGTTGTTGTCATGGGTAGCTTCTCCTGAAAGTCGGGCGATGGCCGGGGCCACCACTGCCGTGCGAGCGTGCAAGTACATAGGCGACAGAGCAAGGTGGCGTACCTGCGGTCCCGGGCGCCTGCGGTTGAATGGTCAGCTGAAACACGGTTTCTGGAACCTGGTGCTCAGGTCGTGGTGGCAGGCACACGGGACCAGGCGCTTTTAGCCAGACACATGAGCAACGACGCCTGGGGCTCCCTGAATGGCGCGCTTGGGCTGATCGTTTCAACGAGACACTTCCGCTGAACGCTACCCTCCGGGCGCAGCGTTTGCGCCTGCCTTCGCTCCTCCCTTGCGCCTGCCTTCGCGCGCCGTGCGTGACGTCACCGCACGCCATTATGTATACAAACTAAAAATAGACTGTACTCACTTTCTTGGCAACACCTTCATCGATCCCCTACCAGGGGAAAAGGCACATCGTACTTCGCCGCAGAACTCGCCCACGCCCCTCCCCTCACTGCCCATACCGTTCATGACGACAGGCCGCATGAAGTCCAGACACGACATACTGTATACAATAATTACCATGAAATTGTACTGACCATATCGATAATCTAGTATTCATTTACAGTTCACACTCCTCATGATCGTGACCGTCGCACCATAAAAACACTCACTGCACTGTTTTTTAAGGCGTTTCCCCGCCAACCGCGCTCGACCAATTCAGCCCTTGATGCGTATCCGATATCGATCTATTTTGTGTACAAAGATATTAATTCCTCGTCCATGAAGGAAGACAGGCATGCATCTCCACCTGATCAACCCCAACACCACCGCCGGCATGACCGAGACGATTCGCCTCGCCGGCAGTGCCATCGCCGCGCCAGGCACGCGCATCACCGCCTCCCAGCCGGTCAGTGGCCCGGTTTCCATCGAGGGCCATTTCGACGAGGCGATCAGCGCCGTGGGCGTGGTCGAGGAGGTCCTGCGCATGGACAGGGAAGCCCAGGTCGATGCCTACGTGGTGGCCTGCTTCGGCGACCCGGGCTTGTTGGCGGCGCGAGAAGCCACCCGTGCACCGGTGATCGGCATCGCCGAAGCGGCCTTCCATATGGCCAGCCTGATCAGCACGCGCTTCTCGGTGGTGACCACCCTGGGACGCACCGTGATCATCGCCGAGCACCTGCTCGACCAGTACGGTTTCCGTCACCAGTGTCGCCGAGTGCGTGCCGCCGAGATCCCGGTGCTGGACCTTGAAGACGATAGCGACTGCGCGCTCGACAAGATCATCGAGGAGAGCCGTCGTGCCAGGGACGAGGACGGCATCGGCGCCATCGTGCTGGGCTGCGGCGGCATGGCCGACCTGACCGAAACCATCAGCCGCGAGGTGGGCCTGCCGGTGGTGGAAGGGGTGACGGCGGCGGTGAAGCTGAGCGAGGCACTGGTAGGGCTGGGCCTTGGCACCTGCAAGACCGGTGACCTGGCCTTTCCCCGACCCAAGGCTTTCAGCGGCACCTTCCAGCATCTGTCCCATCTGGATCTGGAGACCACCGGCCGCTGACCCCTTCCCTCTGCCCCTGACCGCATGACAAGGCTTGACCCATAACAATCCACAACGAGCGAGGTCCAAGATGACCACTTCCACTTCCCGGCCAGGCGAGCCCCAGGGCGTCGCCGAGGCCACCACCAAGAGCGTCGGCGACGAATCGCTGGCCCCCCAGAAGACCCGTATCATGGGGCGCACCTCCTACCTGCTGGCCTGGTTCGGTGGCTGCGTCTCGATCGGCACCTTCACCATGGGCTCCAGCGTGGTCGGCACCCTCAACCTGATCCAGGCCACGGTGGCCATCGCCATCGGCTGTTTCGTCATCGGCATCGCCCTGGCCATCAATGGCGCCGCGGGCTACAAGTACGGCATTCCCTTCATGGTCCAGGCGCGCAGCGCCTTCGGTTTCCAGGGCACTCGTCTGCCAGGACTGGTCAGGGCGGTGCCGGCCATCGTCTGGTACGGCTTTCAGAGCTGGATCGGAGCGGGCGCCCTGAACCTGGTGTCGGCCACCCTGTTCGGCTACGACAACCTGATCGTGTTCTTCATCGGCTTTCAGTTTCTGCAGATCGGCCTGTCGGTGCTCGGCTTCCAGGGCATCAAGTGGCTGGAGAACGTGGGTAGCGCCTTCATCCTGGCCTCGCTGGTCTACATGTTCTATAGCACCGTGGTCCGCTACGGCGATGCCCTCTCGGCCAACCTGTTGACCATGGAAGGCTCCTGGGGGCTGCCTTTCTGGGGTGCCACCATGCTGTTTCTGGGCATCTACTCGACCATGATGCTCAATGTCAGCGACTACTCCCGCGAGCACGTCAAGGGCACCGGGCCGGGTCTGTTGACCACCATCTACGCCATGTCGATCCTGCCCTGCACGCTGTTCATGGGGTTGATCGGCTACATGGTGTCCGAGGCCACCGGCGTGGCTGACCCGATCAAGGTCTTCGCCAACGCCGTGGACAATACTCCGCTGCTGATGACGACCCTGTTGTTCATCGCCTTCGCCCAGGTCACCACCAACGTGCTCAACAACGTGGTGCCGCCCACCTACGTGCTGATGGACACCTTCAAGATGAGCTTCCGCAAGGCGACGGTGGTCGTCGGCCTGCTGGCCTTCGCGACCTTTCCCTGGGAGCTGGTCAAGGACGAGTCTGCCGCCGGCCTGCAGGTGTTCGTGCAGACCTACTCCTCCTTCCTCGGCCCGATCTTCGCGGTACTGGTGGTGGACTATTACCTGATTCGCCGCCGCACCCTGGATCTGGACAAGCTGTACGACGAGAACGGCCCTTACCGTGGCGTCAATCTGGCCGCCTTCATCGCCACCGCAGTGGGCGTCGTCGCCGCCTTCAGCATGCCCACGGTGTCCTGGTACGCAAGCCTGATCCCGGCGGGCCTCACCTACCTGCTGCTGATGCGCTACTGGAAGGGCTGCCAGCGCTTTACCCAGTGAACAAGGCGAGGCCCCGACCCCAGTTGGTCGGGCGCCTCGCACTCGTCGAATTCCGAGGACAACAAGATGACACTCTCTCTTCCTTCCCTGCTCCAGGCTGTCGCCGTTCCCGGGCTCGCCCTGATGATGGCCGTTGCGCCGATGGCCAACGCCGAAAAACCAGCATCGGCACCCCTGAGCACCATCGTGCTCATCAACCCCAACTCCAGCGATACCGCCACCCAAGCCATGGCAGCGCTGGCCGAGCGGGAAACCCAGGGAAAGGCGCGGGTCGTCGGGGTCAGCAATACCTCGGCGCCTCGCCTCTTGACCACCCCCGAGGATATGGTCGCGGCGAGCCAAGGCGTAGTCGAACTGGGCCGCCAGGCCGCCGAAGCCCCATCCACCGGCGCCATTATCGTTTCGGCCTTCAGCGATCCCGGACTTGATCAACTGCGCGAAGCCGTCGACATTCCAGTATTCGGCATCGGCGAAGAGGTCTTCCACGAGGCAGCGCGCGATGGCCGCCCCTTCGGTATCGCCACCATCACCCCGGACCCGGCACTGATCGAGTCCTTTGCCGCCAAGGCCGAGGCTCTGGGCTATCAGGATCAGTACAGAGGCACCCGCGTCACCCCCGGCGATCCGGTTGCCTTGCTCGACTCGCCGCAGGCACTCGATACCGCCCTGGCTGACGCCATCGAGGCCTCGGTCGGCGAAGACGGCGCCGAAGCCGTGATCATGGGCGGGGGGCCCTTGTCAGATGCCGCCATTCGCCTTCAGGACAGCACCGAAGTGCCCTTGGTGATAGCCGTCAGTGCGGCGGCCAGGGCGGCGGTCGCGGCCCTGGGCCGCGACTGAGCGCGTCCTTTGCATCAATAGTCACGACGGCTGAAACAACAACAGAAACAAGAAAGAGACACCTTTATGTCCCATGACGATCTAAGCCTCGATACCTCCCGGGTCGATCCGGGCCTGTACAACGAGGACCTGGCCCCGCTGCCCCACGCTCGGCGAAACTGGGGCGCCTTCGAGATCTTCAACGTCTGGTCCAACGACATCCAGAGCCTGTTCGGCTACACCCTGGCCGCCTCGCTGTTTCTGTCCTACAACCTGAGCGGCTGGGCGGTGATGGCGGCGATCATCCTGGCCGGGGTGATCGTGATGTTTCTGGTCAATCTGACCGGTGCCCCCAGCGTGCGCTACGGCATCCCCTTCCCGGTCATGGTGCGGGCGAGCCTGGGCGTGCGCGGCTCCAACCTGCCGGCGCTGTTGCGAGCCCTGGTCGGGATCTTCTGGTACGGCGTCCAGACCTACTTCGCCTCCACCGCCGTCACCCTGATGATCACCGCCCTGATCGGTACCGACGGCGGGGCCGGCATACTCGGTCTGTCACCGGTCGCCTGGCTGTCCTTCGTGCTGGTGTGGCTGTTTCAGATCGCGATCTTCTGGTCGGGGATCGAGCGCATCAAGCACTTCCTCAACTGGGCGGGGCCACTGGTCTACGTGGTCATGGTGGCGCTGATGGTGGTGGTCTGGTGGCAGGCCGGCAGCGAGCTGCTGCCGGCGGTGGGCACCATCTTCTCGGCCAGCGGGGAAGGCGGTGGTGGCATCGGCGCCTTCGCTGCCGTCGTCGGTACCATGGTGGCCTACTTCGCCGCCGTGGTGATCAACTTCGGCGACTTCACCCGCTTCGTCAGAACCGAACGTCAGATGAAGCTTGGCAACCTGCTGGGGCTTCCCCTCAACGTCGCCTTCTTCTCCTTTATCGCGCTGATCATCACCGCCGGTACCCTGGTGCTGTTCGGCGAGGCCCTGACCAACCCCACCGATATCGTCGAACGGGTCGACGCCTTGCCGTTGACGCTGCTGGCGGCGGTCACCTTCTTCGCCGCCACCGTCGGCATCAACCTGGTGGCCAACTTCATTCCCCCGGCCTACGACCTGGCCAACCTCTTTCCCCGGGCGATCAGCTTCAAGGTCGGCGGCCTGATCACCGCCTGCGTGGCGTTCTTCGTCGGCGCGCTGTGGGTCTCGGTGATCAGCCAGATCGGCGTGCCCGGCTTCGTCAACGCCGTGGGTGCCATCGTCGCTCCGTTCTACGGCATCATCGTGGTCGACTTCTACCTGATCAAGGGCCGCCGACTCGACGTCCAGGCGTTGTTCTCGTCCCGTGAAGGCGACGCCTACACCTACACCAACGGCTGGAACCTGCGCGCCGTGGTGGCCTTTGCGCTGGCCGCGATCTTTTCGCTGGCGACGGTAGTGGTGCCGGCCCTGCAAGGACTGGCCGGCTTCGGCTGGATGATGGGGGCAGCACTAGGTGGCGCTATCTACTACGCGCTGATGCGCCAGCACAAGCAGGCGGTGACGGCCAGCTGAGGCCAGGCCCGACAGCCGAGCGTCCTCGAGCAGCTCTCAGCAACCAGCAACCAGCAACAAGACTCCCGGCGATCGCCGGGAGCCTTGTCGTTTCGGAGCCAGGCATTCTAGAGACGCGGTGAGCGTCAGGGCGCAAAGATATCGAACAGGTTGGGCGCCTCGTCCTCTTCCTCGACGATCGACAACGAGGCCTCGATGGCCTTGAGGTGGCGGCCCATGAAGGCGGCGGCGCGCTCGCCCTTGCCGTCGTCCAGGTACTGGATCAGATCCTGATGGTCGTGTGACTCGCAGCCCAGGTGCCCGGCGTTGCCGTAGACGGCCAGAATCAGCGAACTGCGCGAACACAGGCGCTCGACGAAATCCGCCAGGGTGCGGTTGCCGGAGACCCGGGCCAGGTAGGTGTGGAAGTCGGCGGATAGACGAATCGCGACGCTCTGCTCACCACTTCGCAATGCTTCCCGCTCACGCTGAGCCATGTCCTTGAGCGTGACGATGTCATCCTGGGTGATGCGCCTGGCAATATCCGACATCAGCCCGCACTCGACCATCTGGCGGGCGTCGAACACATCCTTGGCTTCGTCAGCGGTAGGACGCGTCACGCTGGCGCCACGGCGTGGCGTCAGGGTGACGAGCTGCTCCAGCGCCAGGCGCTGCAGGATCTTGCGAATGCCGGTACGACTGACCCCGAACACCTCGGACAGGGCATCCTCGCGCAAACGTGCGCCCGGCTTGAGCCGGTGCTCGATGATGGCGTCGCTGATCGAGCGATGAATGGCCTCGTGACGCTCGGCGCCGTCACCGTTCTTGCCCTGTCTGGGGGCCGGTGAGGCGGGGGGCGAAGGCTTCACGCGCTGATTCATCGACACTGTCCTCGGATGCAATATATCCCCATTGTATACGAGATATACCGACAAGAAAGAACCGCAGTTCCCCGCATCCCGCCGGGGCAACTGCGGCTCATCCTGGTCCTCTATTCGCCCCAGTTGGCGACCAGAGCACGCTCCTCGTCGGTCATCTGGGTCAGGTTGCCAAGCGGCATATAGCCGCTGGCGACCACCTGCTGGATCGCGGCCTTCTGCTGTTCGACCTGCGCCTCGGTTTCAAGCGCCACACCGGCGGGCGGAGCGGTGAATCCGGCGTGGGCGGGCTGGGCGGCGTGGCAGCTGACACAGCGCTCCTGCATGACAGCATGCACCTGGGCCAACGGGGAAGCGTCGGATGCAACCGGTGCACTGCTGCCGCTGTTGGCGTTGTCGGCGGCCGGACTGGTCGTCAGGCTCGGAGCCCCCACCGCGAAGGCCACCAGAATCAGCGCCACCCCGGCTGCCGGGTAGCTCGGCTTGTGCTGACCGCTGTGCATCAGCACGAAGTACTGGCGAATCAGGGCGCCGGCAAAGATCAAGAGCGCCATGATCACCCAGGCCCAGTCGCTGGTATAGGCGAAGGAATAGTGGTTGCTGATCATCAGCAGCACCACCGGCAGGGTGAAGTAGGTGTTGTGCACGGAGCGCTGCTTGCCGCGCTTGCCATCCAGGGGGTTGGGCGTCTCGCCCGCCTTCATCGCCTTCACCATGCGGCGCTGACCCGGAATGATCCAGAAGAAGACGTTGGCGGACATGGCGGTGGCCATGACGGCACCGGTCAGCAGGAAGGCGGCACGTCCGGCGAAGATATGCACGCTGAGGTAGGCCACCACCACCATCATGACGGCGACACCCAGGCTCAAGAGGCCATCGCGCTCCATGTTGGGACTGACACGCTTGCACATCTCGTTGTAGACGACCCAGCCACCGAGCAGGAACAGCAGAGCCACCACATTGGCCTGCCAGCCGGACAGATTGGCGGCCCACTCCCAGGGACTCTGGGGGTTGACCAGGTAGAAACTGGGGTTGGCCATGTACAGAATCACGAACAGCGCAAAACCGGACAGCCAGGTGGTATAGGCCTTCCAGAAGGACCAGTGCAGATCGTCCGGCAGCTTGGCCGGCGCCGTGGCGTATTTCTGATTGTGGTAGAAGCCGCCCCCGTGGACCGCCCACATTTCGCCGAACACACCCTTGCCGCGGTCTTCTTCGTCCTTGGGGGTCTTCAACGAGTTGTCCAGCATGACAAAGTAGATCGACTCGCCTATCCAGGCGATGGCCGCGATGACATGCAGCCAGCGCAGCAGAAAATTGCTCACGTCCAACAGGTACGATGACATGGCCCTATCTCGACTTCAGTTGTTGTTGGAAGGCAGTCAGTATCGATGGCTGCCTGGTTGATCGTGCTCGATGACGCTCAGCTTCCGCGGTAGGTGGAGTAGCTATAAGGCGACAGCAAGAGCGGCACATGGTAGTGCTCACTGGCATCCGCCACGCCGAATCTCAGGGGAATCCGATCGAGGAAACGCGGCTCCGAGGCCTCGACACCCAGGGCGCGCAGATAGTCACCGGCGTGAAACAGCAGTTCGTACTCTCCTTCGACGAAGTCGTCGCCTTCGAGGATCGGGCTATCGCAGCGACCGTCATCGTTGGTCTTCGTCTCCCCGAGGCGCTGACGTTCGTCGCCAAGGATGCGAAAGAGCTCAATACGAATCCCCTGGCCTGGGCGGCCAAGCGCGGTATCCAGTACATGGGTGGTCAGGCGTCCCATAAGTGTCCTCCCCTCTCGCGGGTCATCAGCGGGTCGATCAGCGGGTCAATGTATCCAGTCCTGGACTGGCTAAAGTGAATCACTGATATGGAGCATCATCGTCTCTCGTCACACCTGGCCAGAGGCTTTCGCCGGTCGTGGCTTGCAGCAACACGAAGATGACTTCAGCGATGCCGGCATGGCGGAACCAGTGCATGGTGGTGTGGAACCATGACAACATACATCATTGACCGAATTAAGAGTACATTTCAAACTATTTTTTGTATACAGTTTGAGCATGCATAGCTGCCTGGTGTTTGCCGACAGCAACAAAGGCTCGACCGACCTCTTGCCGTCTGCGCCTACGCCCGCTGCCAACAAGGTGTGACCGACACCAATGAGTCATCAGAGCTATGCTCGTCCCCATCTACCTTGCCGTCATGACAGGAGCCACTCCCCATGCCTAGCCTCACCCAACGCCCCAGCCAGATGGACAAGACCCAATTCGTGACCACCTACGGAGATGTCTTCGAGCACTCACCCTGGGTGGCGGAGCGTGCCTTCGATCGTGGCCTGAACGAGCAGCATGACGACCCGGTACGTCTTGCCGAGCACATGGGCCAGGTCCTCAGCGACGCCTCCCCGGAGGAACAGCTGCAGGTCATCCGGGCGCACCCTGATCTTGCCGGCAAGGCTGCCGCCGCAGGCGAGTTGACCAACGACTCCACCCGCGAGCAGGCCGGGGCCGGGCTGGACCAGTGCACCCCGGAGGAGCTGGAGCGCTTCACCCGCCTCAACGATAGCTACAAGGCGCGTTTTGGTATTCCCTTCATCATGGCGGTCAAGGGCGGCAATCGGCACACCATCCTCGCCGCCTTCGAACAGCGCCTGAACAACTCAGCCGAGCAGGAAAGGCAGGAAGCCGTGGTGCAGATCAATCGGATCGCTCGGTTCCGACTGGAAGATCGCGCAAGCTGAAGCTGCAAGCACACAAAAACGGCCGGTCACCTGGTGACCGGCCGCCAAACCCTACGTCGATGACCAGAGGCCTTGGCGCTCTCGTCATCCTGAAATCGTCACGCTTTTCGCGTCCGGGCTGGTTGTGGACGAACGGCCCCATGTGGATGGCGGCCTACCAGACCCTTTCACGTGGTGCCCATCGGCCACGTTCAGCGAACCACCGAGTCATGCTCTGGACCCTGCCAGCTGCACGACAGTAGAGTTGCGCTACCTCACTTATGGGGCTCGTCGCTCTCGCTTGAGTTGCACTACCTCATCTCATGACCATGCTGAAACTGCACCCAAGGCGGGACCATTACGCTCGTGCCCACCTTTCCGCGACTTGCGCAGCGCCTGTCGCTCGGGGCCTGGCACCCTTTTTTACTGCTTTATTTCTGACTAATCTCTTTTTAGCTAATTTCGTTTTAGCTAATTTCCTGCTAGCTAAACGCTTGCTGGTGACGTTCCTGCTGGCTCCATTCTTCTTTTTTGATATCTCTGCTTGAGCCTGCCGGTGTCATCATCGACTGTCGACGTCGGTTTCTCCGGACCATATCGCCGAGCCATGAATCCGGCCATGTATCCGGGCCGTGTCTCCGAGCCATGTCTCCGGGCAAATTTCTCACCGATGACGCTAGCCGATGTCTCCGACCGACGCCCCTGGCGTCCAGAACGTACCAGCTTCGCCACTACTCCTTGGCCGAATCCAGCGCTTCCTTGGCCACTCCCTGACACTTTTCCTGGTACTCCTTGCTCAACTTGAGCAACGTCTCGCTCTCCTCGCGCAGGCTCTCTCCGATCACCGACAGGGTTTCCTGCTGGGACTGGCTGGCGTTCTTCAGACTTTCGGCATCGCGCACTTCGCACCAGGACCGGGCCTGTGCGATACCTGCCTTCATGGCGGAGTCCATAGTCTTGAAACGCACATCCAGCATCTTCTGGGAATATTCCAGCGTCAGCAGGCTCCCCTCACGCCACGGACTCAACAATTTGTCCATGGAGGGGATCATGTTTTCCATTGTCGGCATTGCCTTGTTCTCGCTCATGTTGGTACTCCCTATAGGTATGCCAGCACGCTCGGCCCACGGGCAGCCTGATCGCCGTAACAACGACGAGACGAGGCAGCCTGGCAGTATCTTGTGCTGCACCGGTTACATATCGTCTTCAAACGAGCACAGAATCGTCTCGCATGTGAAGACTAGAACGCACCTTGCTGCACCGCAACATCATATAAGGCATATACGAGCCACTAATTACACTAACGCGGGTATAGTCACCCAGCATTCTCAGCATCTACCCAGCGGCGCACCATTCGCACCATAGCAGTAGATGATTGACGCTCTGATGACAGCAGCGGCGCCAGCTCCAGAAGCACAATAAACACGCTTTTGTAAGAAATAACGACAAATACAATCGCCAATAACGACGGTTGCCGATAGAGACAATCGACAGCAGCGACAATCGACAGCTTCGTCATCAAGCACAGAACCGCTGTTTCGCCATTTCCGACGGACCACCGGGGCAACTTGCACGCAGATTCACCAGCTCGGTACAGCTACCGCAGCGTTGTCCGATGCCCTTCCAAAAGATATCTGGAAGATTAGCCAAGACGAGGGCCCTTGCCGGCGATCCTCTAAAGCCATGATCGACATGCGGTAATAACCGTGGGGTCATGATCGCAGCAGACTAAAGGCGAAGGCTTACCGAAGGAAACTGAGGAGGGAGGCGCATCGAGGAGTCGAGAGCAGAGAGCAGAGAGCAGAGAGCAGAGAGCAAAGAGCAAAGAGCAAAGAGCGAGACGACGATATCAGGGCGTCGCCTCGCTCGGCAGCAAGGATCAGGCGCGATAGGCGCCTTCGATATCACAGATGCGCACGGCGTTGCGGCCGACACCGCCATTGGCATCAAGCATCCGCTCGATCCAGGCGTAGACCGGATCGGCATTGGACACCAGATCCGCTGTGGACACCGAACGCGCCCACATGAAGTTGGCAAACACCAGGTAGTCCGCCGCACCGGGCGCATCGCCATCGATGAAGTCGCTTCCCGACAGCTGGCCACGCAGGGGCTCCAGGGCGCTATCGAGCTGGCTGAGCCCCTTGGCCGGAGAATGGAACTGCTCCAGCGTCATGCCCAGGCGTTTTTCACGAGTGGTGCGGAAGTAGTCGCGGTCCTTGGGATGGATGGCGTTCATCAGGTCCATCACGATGGTGCGCAGGATCGGCAACTGCAGGGCGCGCTCGCTGTAGTGCTTGAAAAAGCGGGCGCGGGATTCGGCCAAGGGACCGCCAAGCAGCGTCGGGGCCTCAGGGTAGGCACGATCCAGGTAACGCAGGATCTCGAAACTGTCGGTGATCACTTCGTCGCCATCGATCAGCACCGGGACCTTGTCATGGTCCGTGAATTCGAGCTTTTCCTTTTCGGTAAAGCACCAGGGCCGCGCCTCCACCTCGAGCCCCTTGTGGGCGATGGCCAGCTTGGCTCGCCAGCAGAAGGGAGAAAAACGCAGTGACTCATCGATGCCACACAGGTCGTACATCACCAGGGCCATGCCAGATACCTCTAGAAGGGGAATGTCTGCCGATAGTGCCATCAACCGCCCACCTCGCCAACGCCATGATTTCCTGAGGGATGGAGACAAACCTGTCCATTAGTCTAAGAAACTAGCCTCGTTCGCACCCGCCTCCAGCGTCTTTGTCGACTCTAACCTACTGTTAAACAATAAATTTGAAGAATGATCGGACGAGGAGTCATCAGCGCTGTATTGGTCTGACCAATATCCCAGTCTAGAACGATTTCGCTAGTCGGCTTATCGTGCCGCCTTGTCCGAGCCTTACCCCGGCGTGAGACCGCCAACTTCGACACAACGGATATTACAAACAAGGACACGACAAGAGACCCCAACACCATGACCGACACCACTCTAGCCTTGATAGCCTTTGTGCCGCTCATACTGGCCGGCATCCTGCTGATCGGCATGCGCATGGCCGCCAAGGTCGCCATGCCCATCGTCTTTCTGGTCACCGCGCTGATTGCCCTGGTGGCCTGGGACATGACCTTCACACGGGTCCTGGCCTCGACCCTGCAAGGATTGATCCTGACCGTGGCGATCCTGTGGATCATCTTCGGCGCCATCCTGCTGCTCAACACCCTGAAGCACTCCGGCGGTATCGCCGCCATTCGCAATGGCTTCTCCGGCATCAGCCCGGACCGCCGCGTCCAGGCGATCATCGTGGCCTGGCTGTTCGGCTGCTTCATCGAGGGCGCCTCGGGCTTCGGCACGCCGGCGGCGGTGGCCGCCCCGCTGATGGTCGCGCTGGGCTTCCCGGCACTTGCCGCTGTGGTGGTGGGCATGATGATCCAGTCCACTCCGGTGTCCTTCGGCGCTGTCGGCACCCCCATCGTGGTCGGTGTCGCCGGTGGCCTGGACAGGGTCGGCATCACCGAGACGCTGGAAGCCGGTGGCTCCACCTGGATGGAGTACTTCCGCCTGATTGCCGGAGAAGTCGCGCTGGTGCATGCCGTGGTCGGTGTGCTGATGCCGCTGATCATGGTCAGCGTCATGGTGCGCTTCTTCGGTGCCAACCGCTCCTGGAAGGAAGGCCTGGCGATTGCTCCCTTCGCGATCTTCGCAGGCGTCGCCTTCGTGGTGCCCTACGCCCTGGCTGGAGTCTTCCTGGGCCCCGAATTCCCGTCGATGATCGGCGCCATGGTAGGCCTTGCCATCGTGGTCCCGGCCGCCCGTCGCGGTTTCCTGATTCCCGAAAAGAGCTGGGACTTCCCGGAAAGTGACAGCTGGCCTGCCCACTGGATCGGCAAGCTCAGCATCAAGGCCGACGAGGTCGTGGGCCGCGCACCGATGAGCACCTTCATGGGCTGGCTGCCCTACGTGCTGCTGGCGGTACTGCTGGTGGCGTCACGTACCATCGAGCCGTTCAAGCAGGCACTGACCTCGGTAAGCCTGGGCTTCAGCGACATCCTGGGTGAGGCCGGTATCTCCGGCAGCCTGCAGCCACTCTACCTGCCCGGCGGAATCCTGCTGATGGTGGTGCTGATCACCGCTCTGATGCATCGCATGAACGGCAATCAGCTCAAGGCGGCCTTCAGTGAATCCAGCCGTACCCTGCTGGGCGCCGGCTTCGTGCTGGTGTTCACCATCCCCATGGTGCGCATTCTGATCAACTCCGGCGTCAACGGCGCGGATCTGGCCTCCATGCCGGTGGCCATGGCCACCGCGGTGGCCAACGGTGTCGGCGACATCTATCCGCTGTTCGCTCCTGCCGTCGGCGCGCTGGGTGCCTTCATCGCCGGCTCCAACACCGTGTCCAACCTGATGCTGGCAGACTTCCAGTTCAACGTGGCCCAGCAACTCGGTGTGTCCACCGCGCTGATGGTGGCGCTTCAGGCCGTCGGCGCCGCCGCCGGCAACATGATCGCCATCCACAACGTGGTAGCCGCCTCGGCCACCGTGGGCCTGCTGGGACGCGAGGGCATCACCATTCGCAAGACTATCCTGCCGACCATCTACTATGTGCTCGCGGCGGGGCTGATCGGGCTGGTGGCGATGCAGGTCGTCGGTATCTCCGACCCGCTGATGGGGCTGTTGCAGTAGGCACTACGCCAAGCCAGGCGCCACCTGGCTGACCGACAAGGGGGTGTCATCGACGATGACACCCCCTTCTTGTTGGCGACAGGCGCCACCTTTGCTCGAGAACTGCGCCACTCTAAGCACAGTTCGACTACCTCTGTGCCGATATGGCGACCCTTATACCCTGCGCCTAGAGTTAATTCAGTGCAGTACGCACGTGCAGCATTCTTGCTTTCAGGTTCACAGGCAAGGCGCGTTGTCTGCGTACTGACCAGGGGATGGCTCTTCGTGAGCGCCCACGCACGCATGGCCTCGACAAGGGCCACGACTCTCGACCAGGGGAAATTCAGATGTCCTATCTGCTGCTTGCCATGATCACCGTGATCGCCGTCGTGGTGATTACCAACGGCGCGAGATCCTCGGAATCCATGCTGTTGCTGAGGCACAAGGCTCCCGGTCCACACAGGGTCAAGCGGCACAGAAGGCCGACCCGACGACATCTCTAGGCCGGGGACGCTGCTCCCTCCAGGGTGATGACGAGTTGCCCACAGACCACAGACAGCGCGGCGAAGTGTCCGTGGCCTCTTGCGAAGGGGGGCCAGGCGCTGTCCGAAACGTCGAAGAGCGCAGGCTCTGATGACCTAGCCGATGCGAGCCAGCCGGGTACGATGTAGCCGCGCCTTGGTCACGTAGCCCTCGGCATTGGTCTTGAGTGCGGCGATGGCCTTGTCGTCCAGTTGCCGGATCACCTTGCCCGGCGAGCCGACGACAAGGCTGTTGTCGGGGATCTCGGCGCCTTCCTTGACCAGCGCCCCTGCCCCGATCAGGCAGTTCTTGCCGATCACCGCGCCGTTGAGCACCACCGCCTGGATGCCGATCAACGAGCCCTCGCCCACGGTGCAGCCATGCAACATCGCCTGGTGCCCCACCGTGACGCCCGGTCCCACCGACAGCGGGTAGCCGGGGTCGGCATGCAGCACGGCGCCATCCTGGATATTACTGCCTTCACGCACTTCAAGTGATTCGGTGTCGCCCCTGAGTACCGCCTGGTACCAGATGCTGGCGTCTTCATGGATTTTCACCTGGCCGATGACCTCGGCGCTCTCGGCGACGAAGACGGTGCGATGAATATGGGGGGAATGGTTACCCAGACGATAGATGGCCATGGCCCGCTCCTGACGAGGTTATCCTTGTGGATGGGGGGCGCTGGGCGCCCACCCTGCCTATATAGTGGACGCTGTTTCCAAACTCTGCCTACTCCGTTATCGGTTCCTGTGCGAGAGAGGCAAAGTACGCTGCGATCTCCGTCGCCACTCGGCGTACATCCGACTCGCTGACCCCCAGATGGGTCACCAGGCGGGTGCGCGGCCTCACCGCGATCAAGATGCCACGCTCGGCAAGAAAGCCCTCCAGTGCGGCGCAGTGAGGAGCCGGCACGTCGAGAAAGACCATGTTGGTGGCCTGACCTGCCACCCCGATGCCTTCAATACCACCCAGCCACTCGGCGAGCTGGCGGGCATGACGGTGGTCGTCGGCCAGTCGCTCCACATGGTGATGCAAGGCATGCCGGCAGGCCGCCGCCAGCAGCCCCGACTGGCGCATGCCGCCTCCCAGCGTCTTGCGCCAGCGACGGGCCGCGGCGATAAAGCGCTCGCCGCCGACCAGCAACGAGCCCACCGGCGCGCCCAGCCCCTTGGAAAAGCACAGCGATACAGAATCGAAACCGGCACACAGCTCCGCCAGCGACTTGCCGGTGGCGACGCTGGCGTTGAACAGGCGGGCGCCATCGAGGTGACAGGCCAGGCCTCTCTCGGCGGCAAGGCCGGTCACCTCCTGCACATAGTCCTGGGGCAATACCCGGCCCTGAAAGGTATTTTCCAGTGCGATCAGTCGGGTTCGCGCATGATGGATATCGTCTCCCTTGATGGCCTCGGCGATATCCTCCAGCGCCATGCGTCCATCTGCCTGCTGGGCCAGGGGCTGGGGCTGGATGCCGCCAAGGACAGCGGCACCGCCGCCTTCATCGCGATAGATGTGCGAGCGTTGCCCGGCGATCACTTCGTCGCCACGCGCGCAGTGGACCAGCATGGCGGTCAGATTGCTCTGGGTGCCGGAGGGAAAGAAGGCCGCCGCGGCGAAGCCCGCGCGATCGGCCACCTCAGCCTCGAAGGCGGCGACGCTGGGGTCATCACCCCAGACGTCATCGCCCACCGGAGCGATGGCCATGGCATCACGCATGGCCTCGGTCGGTTGGGTCACGGTATCGCTGCGTAGGTCGATCATGGCGCTCTCCTTGTTCGCGCTGCCCTTTCCCCGAGTATGCCAGTTCGGCCTTCACCTGAGGACTGCCCTCACGCGCATTGGCCCCCTGCCCTCCCGACGACTCAGGCCAGCGCCTCGGCCAGCACCCTGGCGACATGACGCGCCTCACGTGCGGCACCGTCACGAATCTGGTGACGACAGCTGGTGCCGTCGGCCACGATCAGCGCATCCTCGGCGTCGCGCACCGCCGGCAGCAACGAGAGTTCCGCCATCTGCATGGAGGCCTCATAGTGCTCACGCTCGTAGCCGAAACTACCGGCCATGCCGCAGCACGACGACTGGATGGTCTCCACCTCGAGCTCGGGAATCCAGGACAGCACCTGCTGCACCGGCGTCAGGGCATCGAACGCCTTCTGGTGACAGTGGCCGTGGAGCAGCGCCCGCGACACCGGTAGCGCCTCGAGCGAAAGCTCCAGCCTGCCGGCATCTTTCTCGCGCACCAGAAATTCCTCGAACAACAGGCTCGCCTCGGCCAGTCGCTTGGCGGGCTCGCCCAGGCCGAAGCCCAGGAACTCGTCGCGCAGGGTCAGCAGGCAGGATGGCTCGAGCCCGACCACGGCAAGCCCTTTCTCCACGTGGGGGGTCAGCGCCGCCAGGGTCCGCTCGGCCTCCGCCCGGGCCCGATCGACCTGACCGCTGGCCAGGTAGGTACGCCCACAGCACAGCGGACGACGATCCGCAGCGCTCGCCAGGATCACCCGGTAACCCGCGGCTTGAAGCACGCGCATGGCGGCCTCGGCGTTGTCGGCTTCCATATAGTTGTTGAAGGTGTCGACGAACAGCACCACCTCCTTCATCGCCTGGTCGGCAACGGCCGGTCGCTCGCCCTGTCGGGCCCGCCCCAGGTAGTCGTCGGTGACGCGTGGCAGCGCGCGCTCCTCGGCCAGCCCCAGCGCCCGCTTCAACGGTGAGGCCAACCAGGGCGTGCCGTCGATGGCCTTCACCAAGGGTGACAGGCGTCGCAGCACCGGTGCGCGCCTGGGCAGGTCACCGATCAGTCGCTCGCGCAGCGACACACCTTCCTTGGCGACCCGTGCCGCCCGGGCCTCGATCTTGATCCGCGCCATATCGACGCCGGTGGGACAGTCACGTTTGCAGCCCTTGCAGGAAACGCACAGGTCGAGCGCCTCCTTGACCTCGTCGCTGGCCAGGCCGTCGCGACCGAGCTGGCCGGACAACACCAGACGCAGGGTATTGGCGCGGCCGCGGGTCAGGTGCTTCTCGTCGCGGGTGATGCGATAGCTAGGACACATGGTGCCGGCGTCGAACTTGCGGCAGTGGCCGTTGTTGTTGCACATCTCCACTGCGCTGGCGAGGCCGCCGGTGACATCGCGGCCGCTACCCGGTGGGGTCTGCTCGCCGTTCAAGGGATCTCGCTCGACGTTCCAGGGCGACCAGTCCAGCACCGGCGTCAGTTCGATGCGCTGGTACTCCCCGGGAAAGCGGAAAAGCCGCGAGTCGTCCATCTTCGGGGTATCGACGATCTTGCCGGGGTTGAGCAGGTTGTCCGGATCGAACAGCCCCTTGACCTCGCGGAAGGCGTCGTTGAGTGTCTCGCCAAACTGCCAGGCCACCCACTCGCCGCGACAGATGCCGTCGCCGTGCTCACCGGAGTAGGCGCCCTTGTAGGCCTTGACCAGTGCCGAGGCCTCCTCGGCGATGGCGCGCATCTTCTCGGCGCCGTCCCGGCGCATGTCGAGAATCGGGCGCACGTGCAGGGTGCCGACGCTGGCGTGGGCGTACCAGGTGCCCTCGGTGCCGTGACGATGGAACACCTCGGTAAGCTTGTCGGTGTACTCGGCCAGATGCTCGAGCGGCACCGCACAGTCCTCGATGAAGGACACCGGCTTGCCGTCGCCCTTCATGCTCATCATGATGTTGAGTCCCGCCTTGCGCACGTCCCACAGCGCCTTCTGGGCCTTGGGTTCGGGCATGTCGACGACACAGTCCGGCAACCCCAGGTCGGCCATCAGCTCGTTCAACCGGGCCAGGCTCGCCAGCAGCTCGTCGCGATTCTCGCCGGCGAATTCCACCAGCAGCACCGCCTCGGGCTTGCCGATCAGGGCCTTCTCGATCACCGGACGGAAGGACGGATTCTCCAGCGACAGCGCGATCATGGTCTGATCGACCAGCTCCACCGCCGTCGGTGACAGGGTCACGATGTGCTGGGTCAGGTCCATGGCCTGATAGAAGGTGGGGAAGTTCACCACCCCCAGCACCTTGTGCTGCGGCAGAGGTGACAGCTTCAGGGTCAACTGGCGGGTCAGCGCCAGGGTGCCCTCGGACCCCACCAGCAGATGGGCCAGGTTGGCGCGACCGTCGGCCTCATAGGGCAGCGGGTTCTGACAGTCGAACAGATCGAGGTTGTAGCCCGCCACCCGCCTGAGCACCTTGGGATAGTGCTCGCGGATGCGCTCGCCTTCACGCCGGGCGATGGCCTCGACCTGCTCGGCCAGCCGCGCCGCCCGGGAACCGGCGGCCAGCTCGCCGACCAGACCGAGGTGCACCTTCTCGCCGTCGGCCAGCAGGACGTCCAGTGCCTGGACGTTATGCACCATGTTGCCGTAGTGGATCGAGCGCGAGCCGCAGGAGTTGTTGCCGGCCATGCCGCCCAGGGTGCACTGGGCGCTGGTGGAAACATCCACCGGGAACCACAGGCCATGGGGCTTGAGCCAGGCGTTGAGGTGATCGAGCACGATGCCGGGCTCGACCACCACCGTGCGCGCCTCCTTGTCGAAGGACACCACACCGTTCAGATGGCGGCTGGCGTCGATCACCAGCGCCTCTCCCACCGTCTGGCCGCACTGGCTGGTGCCGCCACCCCGAGGCAGCACCGGAATGCCTTCCCCACGAGCGATCTCCAGGGCCGTGGCCAGATCATCCTGATGGCGCGGGATCACCACGCCCACCGGGGTGATCTGATAGATCGAGGCGTCGGTGGAATAACGGCCGCGACTGGCGGCGTCGAACAGCACCTCGCCCTGGATTTCCCTGGCCAGGCGCGCGGCAAAGTCCGGCAGCGGCTGGATCCGTGCATCCCGCCCCTTGGCGGCAGACGTCAACGAGTTCATCACCCTCTCCTTGATAACCCTGGGTAGACCGTCGGCGACAGCGCCGCCGACGGGCGGGCGGTGGTTCAATCGCGAGCAAGGCGGGCCACGTGGGGCGCCGGGTTCTCGGAGAAGTACGCCATGGCAGCCTCGACGCCGCTGCCGGCAAGGCTCACCCCGGAAAGCTTCAGCCCCATCTCGCAGCCGGCCAGGGTCGCCATCAGCGTCAGGTCGTTGCAGTCGCCCAGGTGGCCGATACGGAACATGCGTCCCTTGGCCTTGCCAAGCCCGGTGCCGAGCGACAGGTCGAAGCGCTCGTAGATCAGCTTGCGCACGGCATCGGCGTCGACGCCCTCCGGCATCACCACGCCGGTCAGCACCGGCGAGTAGACCTCGGGGTCCTGGCACTGGATCTCGAGTCCCCAGGCGTTCACCGCCGCGCGCACGCCCGCCGCCCAGCGCTGATGACGGGCCAGGACGTTATCCATCCCCTCGTCCAGCAGCATGTCGATGGCCTCGTTGAGGCCGTAGAGCAGATTGGTATTGGGGGTATAGGGCCAGTAGCCGCCCTGGTTGGCCTCGAGGATCTCGTCCCAGGCCCAGAAGCTCTTGGGCAGCCGCGACTCGCGACTGGCGGCCAGGGCCTTGTCGGAGATCGCGTTGAAGCTGATCCCCGGCGGCAGCATCAGTCCCTTCTGGGAGCCGGAAATAGTGACGTCGACACCCCACTCGTCGTGGCGATAGTCGGCGCTGGCAAGCCCCGAGATGGTATCGACCAGCAACAGCGCCGGATGACCGGCGGCGTCGATCGCGCGGCGCACCGCGGCGATGTCGCTGGTAACACCGGTGGAGGTCTCGTTGTGGACCACGCACACCGCCTTGATCCGCTGTTCGGTGTCTTGCTTGAGGCGTGCCTCGATCATGTCGGCCTGGACACCGTGGCGCCAGCCCTCGGCCCCCGGCAGGCCCAGAAACTCGGGCTCGAGTCCAAGACGCAGGGCCAGACGATGCCACAGCGAGGCGAAGTGGCCGGTCTCGAACATCAGCACCTGATCCCCCGGCGACAGGGTATTGGCCAGGGCGGCCTCCCAGGCCCCGGTACCGGAAGCCGGATAGATGATCACCGGCTTGTCGGTCTTGAAGATCTTGCCGACCTTGCCGAGCAATTCACGTCCGAGGGCGCCGAACTCCGGGCCACGGTGATCGATGGTCGGCAGGCTCATGGCCCGCAGGATACGATCCGGCACCGGCGAGGGGCCGGGGATCTGGAGGAAGTGACGTCCGGTGGGATGAAAGTCGAGATTCAGCATGTAAGGCCTCCTGGCCAGGCGTCGCACTGGGCGACGCCTGGATAGCTGTTCGGGCGCCAAGCGCTGCCGCGCCCCTCTTGTAATAATCTGTAATAATGAATGCAATTTTTATGGTGGCACCGCCCCAGCGATTCGGCGACATGCCAGACGCTAGCTGCCGATCACGGTGGTGCCGGTGTCAGCGCACGGCACCCTGCTGACGCAGCGCGTCGATCTCGTCCGCTGCCAGCCCGATCTCCCCAAGCACCTCGTCGGTGTGCTGGGCGAACAGCGGCGCCGGCTGGCGAATCGCCAACGGGGTCGCCGAGAACTTGCTGGGAAAGCCCAGGGTCTTCATCCGCCCCATGGTCGGATGATCGACCTCCAGCACCATCTCGCGGGCCAGGTAGTGTTCGTCATGCATGGCCTGGTCGAAGTCGTTGATCGGCCCTGCCGGCACCCCGGCGGCGTCACAGCGATCGAGCCAGTAGGCGCGATCCTGTTGCCCGAGGATGTCCTCGAGGATGGCTTCCAGCGCCTCGACGTTGGCCCCGCGGTCGAGGTTGGTCTTGAAGCGCTCGTCGACCATCAGCTCGGGGCGCTCGATGACGTCCTCGCAGAAGCGCTCCCAGGTACGCTGGTTGGCGCAGCCGAGCATCATGTAACCATCGCGTACCCGCATCGCCTGGTAGGGCGCGGACACCCGATGGCGCCAGCCGGTGGCCTCGGGCACTCGGCCTTCGGAGAAGTAGGCGCCCGCCTCCCAGGTGAACCAGGGCAGGCCACACTCGGCGATGGCGATGTCCAGGTGCTGGCCTTCGCCACTGCGCTGACGGTGGATATAGGCCGCCAGGATCGAGTAGATGGCGGTCAGGCCGGCGCCGATATCGTAGACGGCGACCCCGGTCTTGAGCGGACGCCGGCCCGGCTCGCCGGTCATCGACATCAGCCCGCTCATGCCCTGGGCCACCAGGTCGAAGCCGCCCTTGTGACGCGACGGACCGGTCTGGCCGTAGCCCGAGATCGAGCAGTAGATCAGCCCCGGGTTGATCGCCTTGAGGCTGTCGTAGTCGATCTTCAGCGACTGGGTGACGCCGGGTCGATAGTTCTCGACCACCACGTCGGCTTCCCTGGCGAGGCGATAGAACACCTCGCGGCCCTTCTCTTCTTTCAGGTTGAGCGAAATGCTCTTCTTGTTGCGGTTGATCTGGGCGAAACAGGTCGATTCATCCTCGACGTAGGGGCCCATCTGGCGGCTGTCGTCGCCGCCGTTGGCCTTCTCGACCTTGATCACCTCGGCGCCCATATCTCCCAGCACCATGGTGCAGTAGGGGCCGGCCATGATCTGCGAAACGTCGAGTACCTTGATCCCATCGAGTGGCAGCATTGTGGTTCTCCTTGCCTCAGGGCCTTTATCGGCCCTGCCAGCGGAAGGGTGTCTTGTTGACGAACTTGTCCACCGCGGCCTTGAAGTCGCGGCTGGTGTAGCAGGTGGCGATCCAGTCGTCGCTGGCGTCGAAGGCCGGGCGGCGCTGTTCGATGACCCGCTGGATCACCTCCTTGGCCGCCCGCACGGTCAAGGGGGCACGCTCCTTGAACGCCTGCGCCCGCTCGGCCACCGTCGCCTCGATGGCCTCGGCGTCGACGATCTCGCCGACCAGCCCCAGGGCCAGGGCCTCCTCGGCACGTACCAGTTCGCCCGCCATCAGTACCTGCTTGGCCCGGGCGATACCGGCGTGCTCGACCAGCCGCGAGACGTTGGTGATCGACAGGCAGTTGCCCAGCGTCCTGGCGATGGGGATACCGAACTTGAGACTCGGTGTCGCCAGGCGGAAGTCGCAGGCCAGAGCGATGGCCGCGCCACCGCCGACACAGAAGCCTTCCAGCAGCGCCAGCGTCGGCAGCGGCAGGGTCTCCACCCGCCCGACCACCCGGTCGATGCGACGCTCGTAGGCGATGGCGTCTTCGCCCTTGTCGAAGGCAGCGAACTGCTTGATGTCAGTGCCGGCGACGAAGGCTTCTCCGCCGGCGCCACGCATGACTACCGCGACCAGCTCCGGGTCGTTCTCGATGGTCTCGCAGTGGGCCTCGAGCTGGTCGTACATCTGCCAGGTCATGGCGTTGCGGCTGGCGGTGCGATCGAAGGTCAGCCAGGCGACGCCATCTTCGCTGTGGTAGTGCACCTGGCCCTGATCGTTGTCGCTCATGTCGTTGTTCTCCTTGTGGTGGTCGCGATCACACGCCGTAGATCAGGTTGACCAGCGCCAGGGCCACGGCGGGCACGTAGGTGTTGATCAGCAGGATCACGAACAGCACCGCCAGGAACCAAAGATTGGTGCGCGTGGTGGCCCAGATGTCGGCCTTGGCGATGGAGCAGGAAGCGATCAGTACGCTGGCCACCGGCGGGGTCTGCTGGCCGATGGCCAGGTTCAGCGTCACGATCAGACCGAAGTGCAGCGGATCGATGCCCACCGCGGTCACCAGCGGCAGCACGATGGGCACCACCAGGATGATCGCCGCCGCCGAGTGCAGGAAGATGCCCAGCACCAGGAAGATGACGTTCAGAAGCGCCAGTACCACGTACTTGTTGTCGGTCATCTCGGCGATCGAGTTGGCCAGCTGCTGGGGAATCTGGGTCTCGGTCAGATACAGACCGACCACTGCAGAGGAAGCCACCAGCAGCATCACCACCGCCGTCTGCACGCCAGCATCGAGACAGGCCTTGTAGAAGATCTTGAGGCTGAACTCGCGATAGATCACCGCGCTGATGAAGATCGCCACGACCACCGCCAGCGCCGCGCCCTCGGTGGCGGTGACGATGCCGCCGAAGATGCCGCCGAGGATGATCACCGGAATCAGCAGCGCCCAGATGGCGCCCTTGAAGGCCTCCCACAGACGCGAGGCCTGGAAGCTCTGCTCCGCCGGCAGGTTGTGACGACGCGCCAGGAAGTAGCACATGGCCGCCAGCCCCAGGGCGCCGAGCAGCCCTGGGAAGATGCCGGCGACGAACATCTTGACCACCGATTCGCCGGACATGACCGCGTAGAGGATCATCGGGATCGACGGCGGCAGGATGATCGCCAGGCTCGCCGCCGAGGACGAGATGGCTGCGGCGAACTCCTTGGAGTAGCCCTTCTTGCGCATGGCCGGAATCAGGATCGAGCCGATCGCCGAGACACCGGCGACGGCGGAGCCAGAGATCTCGGCAAAGAAGATCGAGGCGCCGATGGTCACCATGGCGAGACCGCCCTTGATGAAGCCGACCATGGCCGAGGCCAGATCGATCAGACGGCGCGAGATGCTCGAGGCGTTCATGATGGCGCCGGCCAGGATGAACAGCGGTATCGCGATCAGCGGGAACTTGGTAGCACCGTCGAACATCACCATGCCGACATTGGGCAGGGCCAGGGTGCCGTAGCTGGCCACGGTGGCCAGGGCGCCGACGAGGCCGAGGGCGATGGCCACCGGCACGTTGATCAGTATCAGCCCGATCAGGCCGAAGAACATGGAAGCAATGATCATGGGGTTCTCCTCGTCAGCTGGCGCGCTGCGGACCGGTGGGTGAATCGTCGGTACGCACGTCGTCGGCCAGCACACCGGCCTCTTCGAGCTCGTGATCGACGAAGCCGGCTCCCTTGGCCGCCCGGATGACCTCGGGGAGCCTGAGCAGCTGGGCGAGAATGAACATCGCGGCACCGATCGGAATCACCGACTGGGTGAACTGCACCGAGATGCTGGGCAGGCTCACCAGGGTGGAGCCTTCAAGAATCTGCACCACCTGAAAACCAGTGACGCCGAGCAGCACGAAGAAGCCGATGGTGATCGCCTCGGCGAGCAGCGCGATGGGCAGGCGAATGGACGGCGAAACCATGTTGATCACGCTGGGACAGGCGATATGGGCGCCCTTGAGGGCGGCCAGGGCGGCGCCATAGTAGGTCAGCCAGGCCAGTCCGATCGAGGCGACCTCGTCGTACCAGCTGAAAGGAGAGCCCAACAGGCGTGACGCGAACCCGATGGTCACCACCAGGGTCAGCGCCAGCACATTGAGAAAGACGATGACCTCCAGAATCTTCTGGTAGGCCGCGGAAATGGTGGTAAGCACAGAGCATCCTCCGAAGGTGGATGCGGCCTCACCGAAAGTGGAGAGGCCGCAGTGGACAGGCGTTATTCGCGCAGTGCTTCCACCCGCGACAACAGTTCCTCACCACCTTCCACCTCGGCGGCGAACTTCTCGTAGATCCCGCGGGAACCCTCGACGAAGGCGTCGGTGTCGACCTCGTTCACCTCCATGCCTTCCTCTTCCATGGTGCTGACCAGGCTTTCGTCAAGCGAGGCGCCCTGCTCCAGTGCGAAGGCCTCGACCTCTTCGGCGGTCTCGATCAGCACCTCGCGGACGTGCTCGGGCAGGCGGGTCCAACTGGCACCTGCCAGCACATAGGCCGGGGAATAGACGTGATTGGACAGCGACAGGTAGTCCTGAACCTCCTGGAAGCGCTGGGAATAGATCTGTACCAGCGGGTTTTCCTGACCGTCCATGGCGCCGGTCTGCAGCGCGACGAACGCCTCGGACAGCGCCATGGGCGCCGGCGATGCGCCGTAGCTCTTGAACATCTCGACCCGCCACACACCGTTGGGGGTACGCAGCTTGATGCCGTCCAGATCCTCAGGGACCACGATCGGGCGGACGTTGTTGGTGATCTGGCGGAAGCCGTTCTCCCAGATGCCGATGATGCGGTAGCGCTTGTCTTCGGCGACCGGATACAGGACATCGCGCAGTACCTCGTCGCGGACTCGGGCGAGGTGCTCCCGGTCCTCGATCAGGTAGGGCATCTCGAACAGCGAGAATTCCGGCGCCACGCTGCTCATGATCGACGACGGCAGCGACAGATCGATGGTGCCGAGCTTGAGCTTGTTGAGCATCTGCTCGTCGGAACCCAGCTGGCTGGAGCCATAGGTCACCACCTCGGCCTCGCCTTCCAGGCGCTCGTTGGCCAGACGGGCGAACTCGTTGGCGGTCTTCTCGAACAGCGATCCCGGGCCACCGACGTGGCCGAACTTGATCTGCACCTCGTCGGCCTGAGCGGCACCGACGCCAAGCGCCAGTACGGATGCGGCCAGTACGGTCTTCAGCAGTTTCATAACCCTCACTCCGATTGTTGTTGTCCATCGTGGTCTGGCGGTGGGCGCCGACTGGCACCCTGGAGGAAGCCTCAACGGGAGCTGGCGTGCTCTTCACGTAACGGTTCCGTCAGTCGCGGATTCCGTCACTTGAGCTTTCCGTTTCCAGGGCGTTCAGGGCCTGGGGACAGGAGTCGCTTCCCGCTGGGTCAGGGTCAATATGGATACATAATTCAAAATTAGGTATTATACTTTTGTCTTTCGCAAACTCGCCTTAGAGAATATTTATTGATTAAATTTCAATGTCTTATTTCGAAACAACGAGTCATCCAAGCCACTCGCTCCCTTGCTGCATCCCTGCAGACATACACAAAAAAAGCGAGCTCGAAGGCTCGCTCTGTCGCTTGCTGACGGGTTTGGCATCCGTCCCTGTCGCCAGACAGTTGCCAGACCGGAATCAGGGATCTGAGACCGTCTCGGGCTCCAGCCCGGCTTGCCAGCCTGCCGCCTCGATGCCAGCGATGGCGGCGGCCTGATCATCGGCCGAGGAAGCACCACTGATACCGACCGCGCCCAGAATGCGCTGGTCGTCATCCAGGATCAGCACCCCCCCCGCCACCGGCACGAAGCGGCCCCCGGAGGCCTCGGCCACCGCCGCCAGGAAGGCGGGACGCTCGCGGTTACGCTCGCCGGTGGTACCACTGGATACCCCGATACCCAGCGCGGCGTAGGCCTTGCCGTTGGCCACCGGCCAGCGCAGCGGGCTGCAGCCGTCTTCACGCTCGGCCGCCACCGGATTGCCGCCGGCGTCCAGCACCACCGCGGTCAGAGGAGGCAGTTCGCCCTTGCGGGCAAAGGCGAAGGCGGCGTCGAGCAATTGCCGCGCCGACTGACGCGACAATTGTACCTGTGCAAGAAATACGTTTCCGGCCATAGCAACTCCAGCGCAAGATATGAGAGAAGACAGAAAAGGCAGGCAGCAAGACAACGGCCGGAATCCGATCGATGCCATTCGGCCCCACCCTCCGCTGCCTCACAGGGTTACCCGAGTGCCTGGCCAAATACGCTCGCCAACACTCGCATAATTTGAATAATGAATTCATAATACGGAAAAGTTGAACCGTCAAGCGTTCGACCGTCAAACGATGATGAGCCCGGGAAATCCGCTATGGAAAAGATTCAGCCGCGTAGCCTGTACCTGGAAGTGGCCGACAGGATCCGCGACCTGATCGAGCAAGGCAGCCTGCTGCCCGGCGAGAAGATCGCCGAAAAGGCCCTGTGTGAAACCTTTGGTGTGTCACGCACCCCACTGCGAGAAGCCCTCAAGGTGCTGACGTCCGAAGGGCTGGTCGAGAACCTGCCCAATCGAGGTTCCCGCGTGGTGCGATTGACCCGGCGTGGGGTCAAGAACACCTACGACGTCATGGGCGCCCTGGAAGGCCTGTCCGGTGAGCTGGCCTGTCAGCACCTGACAGACGCCGACATCGAGGAGATCCGTCGTCTGCATCAGCTGATGGTGGGCCATTACCAGCGCCAGGAACTGGCCCCCTACTTCGAGGTCAACCAGCAGATCCACGAGTGCATCCTGGCCGCGTCGAACAACGACGTGCTGATCGAGATGTACAACAACCTGAGCCAAAGGGTGAAGCGCATTCGCTACAGCGTCGAGATGGGCTCGGCCAACTGGGCCAAGGCCGTCGCCGACCACGAGGCCATGCTGGAGGCGATCGAGGCCCGCGATGGCAAGCGCCTGGGCGACATCCTGCGCGCGCACCTCGGCCACAAGCTCGAGGTAGCCGCCGTCAGCGGCATCATCGACGAGGAATAGCAGGCCCCGGGACGGCGCGCAGAAGTCTCTGCCGTCGTCCCGGCACTTACCACTCTTCCAGGCGCATGGCCGAGCGCTCCAGACGCTGATCCTCGGCCTCGATCTCGCGCAGCATGTCACCGATGGTGGACAGGTGCTCCAGCGCCACCCGCCGCGCCAGTTGTGGTTTGCCCTCTACCACCGCTCGGTGCAGGCGGGCGTGCTGGCGGTTGATCATGTCCCTGGCGTCAGGGCGATGATAGAGGTGCTTGACCGAGGCGAACACCGAACTCAGCAGCAGGTCGGTGAGGCTCTGCAGCGTATGCGCCAGCACCGGGTTATGCGACGCCTGACAGATCGCCAGGTGGAAGGCGTGGTCGAGTCGCGCCAGACGCTCCACCTCGAGGGGGTCCGCCTTGTCCACGTAGTCCGCCATCTCGCGGTAGCGACGGGTGATCAACACCCTGTCCGAGGCGGTGCCGCGGCTCGCGGCCAGGCTCGCCGACTCCCCTTCCAGCAGCGCACGCACCTCGAGCAGGTCATACAGGGTGCGTGGGTGCTCGCGAAACAGATGCATCAAGGGCGTGGCATGGGGCGCCTCCACCAGCGGCGCCACCTCGGAGCCACGCCCCTGGCGAGTCACGATCACCCCTTTGCTTCGCAGGCTGCCAAGCGCCTCGCGCAGCGAGGAACGCCCCACCCCCAGCCGCTCGCACAGCCGCCGTTCCGAGGGCAACAGCTGCCCCGGGCGAAAGACACCGTCAAGGATCAGCGTCTCCAGCTTCGAGGCGATGGCCTGGGAGGTGCTGCTCGGTGCCAGTCGTTCTTCGTTGTCCCACATGTCCTGCCTCCCGCAGCGTGCGTGGTTCATCGTCCGTATTGATGCCCTGAACCGAGCACATCTGCCAATAACTGGTCAGACCAGCAAACCAAAATCTGGACACCGAGGTCAAGACAACGCAGATTGTAGTGCAGACAATAACCATCATTAGCCGCACGACCGTGCTAGCTCAACCGAGGAAGCGTCATGAACATCCTCTATGACGAACGCCTGGACGGCGCCTTGCCACGGCGCGACAAGAACGAGGTGCTCGCCGAACTCACCCGCGTGGTCCCCGACCTCACCCTGCTGCACCGCGAGGAAGACCTGCGCCCCTTCGAATGCGACGGCCTGTCGGCCTACCGCGTACTGCCCATGCTGGTGGCCCTGCCAGAGCGCCTGGACCAGGTCGAGGCGCTGCTCAAGCAGTGTCGTGAACTCGGCGTGCCGGTGGTCACCCGCGGCGCTGGCACCGGCCTTTCCGGCGGTGCCCTGCCGCTGGAACAAGGCGTGCTGCTGGTCATGTCGCGCTTCAATCGGATTCTCGACATCGACGCCGACGCCCGCATCGCCCGGGTCCAGCCAGGGGTGCGCAACCTGGCCATTTCCGAGGCGGCGTCGCCCTACGGGCTCTACTATGCGCCGGACCCCTCCTCCCAGATCGCCTGCTCGATCGGCGGCAACGTGGCCGAGAACGCCGGCGGCGTGCACTGCCTCAAGTACGGCCTCACCGTACACAACGTACTGAGGCTCGAGGTGATGACCATCGAGGGCGAGCGCATGACCATCGGTTCCGAGGCGCTCGACAGCCCCGGTTTCGACCTGCTGGCGCTGATGATGGGCTCCGAGGGCATGCTCGGCGTGGTCACCGAGATCACCGTCAAGCTGCTGCCCAAGCCCGAGACCGCCAAGGTGCTGATGGCCAGTTTCGATGACGTGGAAAAGGCCGGCGCCGCGGTCGGTGACATCATCGCCGCCGGTATCATCCCAGGTGGCCTCGAGATGATGGACAACCTGGCCATCCGCGCCGCCGAAGACTTCATCCGAGCCGGCTACCCGGTGGACGCCGAGGCGATCCTGCTGTGCGAGCTCGACGGCGTCGAGGCCGACGTGGACGACGATATCGAGACCGTGCGTGAGGTGCTGGCCAAGGCTGGCGCCAGCGACGTTCAGCTCGCCCGCGACGAGGCCGAACGCGCCAAGTTCTGGGCCGGTCGCAAGAACGCCTTCCCTGCGGTCGGCCGCATGTCGCCGGACTACTACTGCATGGACGGCACCATTCCTCGCCGCGAGCTGCCGAGGGTGCTCAAGGGCATCAGCGATCTGTCAGAGCAGTACGGGCTCAAGGTGGCCAACGTCTTCCACGCCGGCGACGGCAACATGCACCCCTTGATCCTGTTCGATGCCAACCGCGAAGGGGAACTCGAAACCGCCGAGGCACTGGGCGGCAAGATTCTCGAGCTATGCGTGGAAGCCGGCGGTTCGATCACCGGTGAACACGGCGTCGGCCGCGAGAAGATCAACCAGATGTGTGCCCAGTTCGACAGCCTGGAGATCACCGCCTTCCACGCGGTCAAGGCCGCCTTCGACCCGGAGGGACTGCTCAACCCAGGCAAGAACATCCCGACGTTGGCCCGGTGCGCCGAGTTCGGCGCGATGCACGTGCACAACAACGAGCTGCCGCACCCGGAACTGCCAAGGTTCTAGCCATGACAGCCACGAGAGCGTCCCGACGCTGGCGCGCTGCGCGCGATCAAGGTTCAGTGCCATGCATGGTGCACAACAACGAGCTGCCGCACCCGGAACTGCCAAGGTTCTAGCCGGAGCCGCCACGCTTCCAGGCGCCGCAGGAAAGGGGCACGGTTCAGACAGGAAGGCGGCAAGCCTCGTCTCCTGCCATCGACCGTGACGCCCTTGCAGCGCTGCCGTGCTCCGTGTGTCGCGCCTTGTCGACGTTTGTCCCTCTTTGTCGGAATTCAGGTACCACCATGTCCAACAATGACGTTTCCCCTTCCGCCTTCGACGGCCTGGCGGCTCTGTCCGAAGCGATCCAGTCGGCAAGTGCCGAACGTCCGCTTCGCATCGTCGGCGGCAACACCAAGGCCTTCTATGGCCGCCCGGTGGAAGGTACGCCGGTATCCACCCGCGAACACCGCGGTATCACCAGCTACGATCCAGTCGAGCTTATCGTCTCGGTGCGTGCCGGCACCCTTCTCTCCGAACTCGAGGAGGCGCTGGCCGACCAGGGCCAGATGCTGCCCTTCGAACCCCCACACTTTGGTGCCGAGGCCACCGTCGGCGGCACCATCGCCGCCGGACTGTCCGGGCCCCGCCGCCCCTGGGCCGGCTCGGTGCGAGACTTCGTGCTGGGCCTGCGGGTACTCGATCACCAGGGGCGTGAACAGCGCTTCGGCGGCGAAGTCATGAAGAACGTGGCAGGTTACGACCTGTCACGCTTGATGGTCGGCGCCCAGGGCACCCTGGGACTGATCACCGAAGTCACCCTCAAGGTGCTGCCGCTACCTACCGCCAGCGCCAGCCTGCGTCTGGAAATGTCCCAGTCAGAGGCTCTGAGTCGTCTGGCCGAATGGGGACGCAAGCCGCTCCCCTTGAGCGCAGCGGCCTGGCACAGTGGCGCCCTGCATCTGCGTCTCGAAGGCGGTGCAAGCTCGGTGGCCGCCACCCGCGAGGCGATCGGCGGGGACACCCTCGAGGCCGACTTCTGGCGCGAGCTCCGAGAGCTGTCGCTGCCCTTCTTCAGCGACACCAGCACGCCGCTGTGGCGGATCAGCCTGCCGACCAACACCCCGAGCCTGGACATCGCCGGCGTCGAGCCACATCAACTGCTGCTCGACTGGGCCGGTAATCAGCGCTGGCTCAAGGGGCAGGTCGACGCCGAGTCGCTGCGCGACGCCGTCGCCCAGGCCGGTGGCCACGCCACCTGCTTCACACCGGGCGCCGCCGAGCCCTTCACGCCACTGCAGCCGGTGGTCGCCAAGTACCACGAGCGGGTGAAACGCAAGCTCGATCCCGACGGCATCTTCAATCCGCGCCGACTGTATCCGGACTGGTAGACCGGGCGCTGAACGATCACAGCCGCCCGGCGAAGGCGGCATGATCGGACAGCCATCGACAGACGACCTGATCCCCCGTTTGGCCCCGGCGACGGTCCGGGCCTCGACCATGACTAGCGGATAACAACATGCAGACCCATTTCAGCGAAAAAGACCTCGAGAAGCCGCACATTCGCGAGGCCGACAGAGTCCTGAGAAGCTGCGTTCACTGCGGCTTCTGCAATGCCACCTGCCCGACGTACCAGTTGCTTGGCGATGAGCGCGACGGTCCGCGCGGCCGCATCTACCTGATGAAGGAGATGCTCGAAAGCCCTGAAGACGATGACCAGATCACCGAGGAAACCCGTCTTCACCTCGACCGCTGCCTTACTTGTCGCAACTGCGAGACGACCTGCCCCTCAGGCGTCGAGTACCACAAGCTTCTGGATATCGGCCGCGCCGAGATCGAGCGGCGTGTGCCGCGCAGCACCTCCGACAAGGCGCTTCGCTTCGGCCTGCGCAAGGCACTGGTCGAGCCCGGCCGGTTCAAGGCCCTGCTGGCGCTGGGCCAGACCTTCAAGCCGCTGGTCCCCGGGGCGCTCAAGAGCAAGATGCCCCCGGCCCCGGTCGACGCTGGCAAGCGCCCCGACGGCAAGCGTCATCCGCGCCAGATGCTGATTCTCGAAGGCTGCGTGCAGCCCGGCCTGTCGCCCAACACCAATGCCGCCACTGCTCGCGTGCTGGACCGCCTGGGGATCGGCCTGACGCCCGCCCCCGAGGTCGGCTGCTGCGGCGCCATCGACTTCCACCTGAACGCCCAGGAAGCCGGACGCGAGCGAGCCAGACGCAACATCGACGCCTGGCTGCCTCACCTGGACGCCGGTTGCGAGGCCATCATCCAGACCGCCAGCGGCTGCGGCGCCTTCGTCAAGGAGTATGTCGAAGTGCTGGCCGGCGACCCCGACTATGCCGAGAAGGCGCGCCGGGTCAGCGAGGCCGCCAAGGACCTGGTCGAGGTGCTGGGGCAGGAAGACCTGACAACCCTCGACGTGCGCGCCGACCAGCGCCTGGCCTTCCATTGCCCCTGCACCCTGCAGCACGCTCAGAAGCTCAACGGCGCGGTGGAAACGGTACTGACCAGGATGGGCTTCACCCTGACGCCGGTGCGAGATGGTCACCTTTGTTGTGGCTCCGCCGGCACCTACTCGATCACCCAGCCCGAACTGTCACGCCAGTTGCGTGACAACAAGATGGACGCGCTGGAGGAAGGCAAGCCGGAGGTGGTTGTCACCGCGAACATTGGCTGCCAGACCCATCTCGCCGCCACCAACCGCACCCCGGTGCGCCACTGGATCGAGATCGTCGACGAGGCTCTGGTCAGACAGGCCCAGAGCGCCTAGACTAAAAACGAAAATATTTTCCATATTAACCACAACCCTCAATCACAAGGACTCCCCATGCCGACCAAGCCTTACCTCGACCAGTCCCAGGTCAACGCCATCCTCGACGCTGCCCAGAAGGAAGCCGAGGCCAATGGCTTCGCCGTGACCATCGTCGTCAGCGATGATGGCGGCTACCCGCTGGGCCTGCGCCGCCTCGACGGCGCTGCACCGTTCAGTGCCGACGTCGCGATGGCCAAGGCCCGCTCCGCCGCCATCGGTCGCAAGGAGACCCAGGTCTTCGAAGACATGATCAACGGCGGCCGCAACGCCTTCCTGTCGGCGCCCATGGAGGGCCTGATGTCCGGTGGCGTACCGGTGATCATCGACGGCCAGGTGGCCGGTGCCGTTGGCATCTCCGGCGTCAAGCCGGACCAGGACATCCAGGTCGCCAAGGCCGGAGCCGCCGCTATCGGCTAAACGCCTGGGCAGGACACAGTGATACGTCACTCGAATCCTGTACAAGCCTGCTGTACAACTGGTATTGCGTTATCGACCGCCGCCTTGATAGGCGGCGGTGCCTTTTCCGCCAGACCTTCTCGATGACATGGACCCGTCCCGATGCCCCTCCTGCCCTTTCTGGCCCCCCTGGGCGCCGTCTTGATCTGGTCCGGCAACATGACCATCAACCAGCTGACCGTCGGCACCATCGCCCCCAGCAGCATCGCCTTCCTGCGCTGGTTACTGGCGGTGGCCGTGTTGACGCCCTTCGTCTGGCGCCAGAGCTGGCGCGAGCGACACGCCATCGCCACGCATTGGCCCAAGCTTGCGCTTCTGGGACTGCTGGGCATGGCCCTGTGGCAAGGATTGGCCTACGTCGCGGCGGCCTCTACCAGCGCCACCAACATGGGCATTCTGGCAGCCATGGTGCCGCTGTTGACGATTCTGCTCAGCGCCCTGGTGCTGCGTGAGCCACCTAGCTGGGGCGGCTGCCTGGGCGGCGTGATGGCTCTCGCTGGCGTGCTGTGGCTACTCGGCCGAGGTGACATCGCCGTCCTGGCCAATCTGGAAGTGGCCCCTGGCGATGCGCTGATGGTGGTGGCCGCGACCTGCTACGCCCTTTACGGGGTCATGCTCAAGCGTTGGCCGCTTGCCATATCGCCCTGGGTCATGCTCTACGTTCAAGCGGTGTTCGCCGTCCTGCTGTTGCTGCCGGCCTACCTGCTGGGCCCAATGACACCGATCGACACAAGCAACGCCGGCCTGATCCTGTACGCCGGCATCCCCGCCTCTATCATCACCACCTATCTGTGGATGTTCGCGATTCGCCACATCGGCGCCAGCCGCGCCAGCATCTTCATCAACCTGATGCCGCTGTTCAGCGCCCTGATCGCCATGCTCTGGCTCGGCGAACGGCTTGGCTGGTACCACCTCAGCGGCGGCGCTCTGGTGCTTGCCGGCGTGCTGACGGCCCAGACCTTCCGGCAGCCGATCCGCCGTCACGGCGAGGCCCGCTGACTTTCGTCCCGCGGCCCCGTCACAAGGGCCGAGGACGTCAAGATGTCGCTGAAACGGCTAACCATAATTAGACAAGAATAACGTCCGTATTTGCAAAACCACCATGCGTTGTATAGGTTTAGTACAACCGTTGAGCACAGGACGCCAACGGCCTCTGCAAATCCAGCGACGAGAGGTTCCGCATGAAACACATCGTCAAGGCCGCAGCACTCATGAGCACGATGGCACTGTTCTCCAGCATGGCCATGGCCGCTCACCATGAGGAAAACGAAGCCCAGGAAAGCGGCGTCGATACCTCAAACAATGTGACCGAACAGCAAGACTCTTCCAGCATGGCCGATGACAGCGCCATGAATGCCGACAAGCCCCTCGTCGAAGACGGTGGCGTCGACTCTTCCAACAGCGCCGAGCAAGCCGACGACAGCATGTCCGAGACCCAGCCGAAGGGTGAGCTGGCAGAGGATAGCGGCGTCGACTCCGCCAACGACACCGAATAATCGCCAGGCCACGGATGGTCACAGTGGCAGGGACTCGCCACGGCATGGCGGCCAGGATGGCCGCTGGTGGTTCCAGGAAGGAACCGCAGGGCAGGACGCCCACGACTGAGCGATGGACAGGCTCGCGCCCGATATCCCCATGGACGATCTCGGGGCCCACGGAAGGGCCCAGGCCTTGACCCGAACAGCCGCGTGGCAGTCATCGCCGCGTGATAGCGGCCAGGATGGCCGCAAGAGGTTCCAGGAAGGAACCGCTGGGCAGGAAGCCCAACAGAGCCAGCGGACAGGCTCAGTGCCCGACACCGACAGGGAAGAACACAGGGCCCACGGAAGGGCTCAGGCCACCCACTCGATGGCGTCACCAGGAAGGTGACGCAATATGTCGCGAGCAGGCCTGCTCACGACCCGCCCCACATCCCGCCCCCCACCCTTCAGTCCCCGCATGAAGCGACGGACAATGAAAGGTCGACGACGGGAATGCCGTTGGGCCGTCATCAGAGCATCATCAACAGCTACAACCCGGAGGTACTACGATGAACACCTACCAGACCACACTGCTGAAGCGCCTCGCCCTGGCCGGCTTGATCGGCCTGTTCTCCAGCGCCGCCCTGGCCGATCACCACGCCGAGGGAGACGAAGAGATGAAGCAGGAGCAAGTCATGCCTGAAGATAGCGGCGTCGACTCCTCCAACGATTCAGCGAAGGCCGAGGGCGAAGATGGCGCCATTCCCGGAGGCGAGATCGTCAAGGATGGCGGTGTCGACTCCAACCACGCGCCCAGCGACGACGCTTCCGCCAGCGACAGCCAGTCGGCGCTGGACGAGGGCGACCTGGTGGAAGACAGCGGTGTCGATTCGGCCAACGAGCCGGAAAACGACGTCTAAGCCTCCAGATTGCAGGACACCTGCGCTGCAGAGCTTGCACGCAGCATCCCAAGGCTCCGCTACGGCGGGGCCTTTGTCGTGGCAAGGCCCGCTGTTTGTTGGACGCGTTCTTTCCAGCGCTCTCTCCAGCGCTTCATGCTTCCCTTGATGTGCACTACTGCCCCCCGAGCTTTAGATGCATAACGCTTATGCTTTTGCGCTATGCTGCACACCTCGTTCCGCCTTGCCCTGGGCGGCATGTTAGACTATGCGGTCCATTTCCGGAGGAACGCTTCATGTCCCTCGATGATCTTCAGCTCAATCTCCGTAACCTCACCTGTGACGACTACCCTCAGCTCAAGGGGCTGATGGACAAGGTCTACCACGACATCGGCGGAGCCTGGCCCAGGATCACCATCGACAGGCTGGTGGCGGAGTTTCCTGACGGCCAGATCGTCATCGAGGACGACGGCCGGGTCATCGGCGTGGCGCTTACCGCCCTGGTCGACTACGAGGAGTTCTCCAACCCGCACAAGTACGACGACCTGATCGGCAAGCGCGAGACGATCCAGAACGCCAAGGACGGCGATGCCATGTACGGCATCGACGTGCTGATCGACCCCGACTACCGCGGCTATCGCCTTGGCCGTCGCCTCTACGAGGCGCGCAAGGAGGTCTGTCGCCAGCTCAACCTCAAGGCCATCCTGGCCGGCGGACGCATCCCCGAGTATCACCGGGTGGCCGACAGCATGTCGGCGAGCGAGTACATCGACAAGGTCTCGCGCAAGGAGCTGCATGACCCGATCCTGTCGTTCCAGTTGTCCAACGACTTCCAGGTCAAGCGCCTGCTGCGCAAGTATCTGCCGGAAGACGAGAAGTCCCAGGGCTACGCGACCCTGCTCGAGTGGAACAACATCCTGTTCGAGCCGGCCGAACGCATGCTGGAAAGTCGTCCGACCCAGGTTCGGGTCGGCGCAGTGCAGTGGCAGATGCGCGAGTTCGCCTCGGTGGAGGCGGTGCTGCAGCAGGTCGAGTACTTCGTCGATGCCTTGTCCGACTACCAGAGCGACTTTGCGGTCTTCCCGGAGTTGTTCAATGCACCGCTGATGGGCCTTCAGGACCGCGCCGCCCAGCAGGACCAGATGGCGGCCATCCGCTTTCTGGCTGGCTTCACCGAGCGCTTCAAGACCGAAATGTCACGCATGGCGGTGGCCTACAACATCAACATCATCGCCGGATCGATGATCGAGGAAGGTGACGACGGACGCCTCTACAACGTGGCCTACCTGTGCCACCGCGACGGCTCCATCGAGCGCCAGGCCAAGCTGCATATCACCCCCCAGGAGCGCCGCGACTGGGTGATCGAGGGCGGCGAGGATCTGTGCGTATTCCAGACGGATGCCGGACGCATCGGCATCCTGATCTGCTATGACGTGGAGTTCCCGGAGCTGGGCCGACTGCTCGCCGATCAGGACATGGACCTGCTGTTCGTGCCCTTCTGGACCGACACCAAGAACGGCTATCTGCGGGTTCGTCACTGCGCCCAGGCCCGAGCCATCGAGAACGAATGCTACGTGGTGCTGTGCGGTAGCGTCGGCAATGTGCCGTCCATCGAGAACCTGGACATCCAGTACGCCCAGTCATCGGTGTTCTCGCCTTCCGACTTCGCCTTCCCCCACGACGCAGTGATGGCAGAGACCACCCCCAACACCGAGATGATCATGTTCTCTGACCTGGATCTGTCGCGGTTGACCGTGGTGCGTGCCGAGGGCTCGGTGACCAACCTCAAGGACCGCCGCAAGGACCTGTTCGACCTGCGCCTGCGCGACTGGTCGTGGAAGTCCGGCGCCAGGGACCAGGACGACAGCTAGGCTGTGTTGTCACGACTCAAGCGCTGGCGGGCAGCCCGCTTCGATGCCCGCCATCCCTTCCCCGCCGACACCTGGGCAGGCGCGCGGGCGCGGCTGCCCTTGCTGGCCCGGGTGCCCGAGGCTTCGGCCCAGCGCCTGGGTCAGCGCGCCTGGCGGTTTCTTCATGACAAGCGTCTGAGTCTGCACCCGGACCTGGACCCTGCGGCACTGGATAGCGAGGAACGCCTGGCCCTGGCGGCCCAGGCCTGTCTGCTGACGCTCGGCTGGAGCGAGCACGAGCACCAGGAAGCCTTTGCCAACGTGCACGAAGTACTGGTGTTGCCCGACGCCTTTCGTCGCCAGGTCGAAGAGATGGACGAGGCCGGGGTGATGCACGTCTACGAGGACGAGCGCGCCGGCGAGACCTTCTACCAGGGGCCGGTGGTGATCGCCTTTCCCGATCTGGTCGAGAGCGGTGGCCTGGATGGCTTCAACGTGGTCATCCATGAATTCGCCCACAAGCTCGATATGGGCAATTCCCAGGACGTCGACGGGTTTCCACCACTGCCGGTCGCCATCGCCTCCAGGGAGTGGCATCGCGAGTTCACGGCGGTCTGGCAGGACCTGCAAAAGCGCCTCGAAGCAGGCGACCCCACGCCGATCGACGACTACGCCGCGAGCCATCCCGGCGAGTGCTTTGCCGTCTGCTGCGAGACCTTCTTCAGCGCCCCCGACCGTCTGATGGAGGCCTACCCGGGACTCTACGATCTGCTCTGTCGCTACTTTCAGCAGCAGCCCCTCAAATGGCCGCTGACTGCCGATAACGACCATCCCGCACCCTCACCCGCCACTCAGGAATCCCCCCGATGACGCGGCGCTGGCTACTGCCGACCCTGGCCATCACCGTGCTGGCAGCGCTGGGACTGACCTGGCAGTGGCTGGCCATGCATGACCTGCTTACCGTCGACACCCTGATGAAGCTTTCCCAGGGTGGCACGGCGTGGCGCGACAGCCCCTGGGCCATCGTCGTGGTGGCTGCTGTCTATGCAGGGCTATCGCTTGTGATGTTTCCGCTGAGTCTGCTGGTGGCAGCGACCGGGCTGGTATTTGGCCCCTGGTGGGGCTTCGGCTACGCCCTGATCGGTACCCTGTCGGCCTCCTGCCTGACCTGGTGGGTCGGTCGCAAGCTTGGCCGCGATGCGCTGTTGCGCTACGGGGGAAAGCGCTTGAACGGCCTGTCACGCTACCTGTCGGGACGCGGCATCCGCACCATGACGCTGGTCAACCTGCTGCCGCTGGCCCCCTTTACCCTGACCAACATGATGGCCGGAGCCTTCCATCTGCGCTTTCGCGACTACCTGATCGGTTCCACCCTGGGCATCGCCCCGGGCCTGGCCGGGGTCACCCTGCTCGGCAGCCAGTTGGGCGAGTTGATCACCGCCGACAGTCGCAGCGAGATCTTCTATGCGCTGGGTGGCCTGGCGCTGGGTGTCGGCCTGCTGGTCGGACTCAAGCGCTGGGCCGACGGGAGAAAGGCCGATCGGGGATCATCCAGACAAGTGGAAAGCAAGTAGCACCGCCACGGCTGACCTACTGCGTCACGTGCACGAACTCGACTCGGTTTCGACCATTGGTCTTGGCCTTGTACATCGCCTGATCGGCCTGATTGACCAGGCTGTCGAGGTCAGCGCTGTCACTGTCGATCAGCAACGCACCGATACTGGCGGTGACGCGTATCACGCTATCGGCGACGGGTATCTCCAGCTCGGACAGGGCAAGGTTGAAACGCTCGAGGGCGGACATCAAGGCAGGCTTGTCGACGTCCGCCATGACCACGCAGAACTCCTCTCCCCCCATGCGGGCGATAAGGTCCGACTTGCGAAAGCTTGCGTCGAGCGCCTTGGCCACGGCGACCAGCACCCTGTCCCCGGATTCATGGCCGTAGGTATCGTTGATCGACTTGAAGTGATCGAGATCGACCAGCGCGACACCCAGCGCTCCCTTGCCGCGCTGCCAGCGCTTGGCCAGGGTGGCAAAACGGGTAGCAAAGGCGCGACGATTGCACACCCCGGTCAGGGGGTCGGTCTCGGACAGCACTTCCATCTCTTCGATCTGATGATGGATGCGTATGCTGGCGGCGACCCAGTGGGCCATGGCCTGCAGGCGCTCACGATCTTCATCGGTGAAGGCATTCGGGCTTTCGTGGGCGATGTTCATGGTGCCCACGCAGCGACTGCCGCTGATCATCGGGACATCGAGACAGCACCCTAGCCCCTTGGCACTGAGCATCTGGCAGTCGAGATCGGGACTCCCGTCAAAACGCTCGGCGTACTCCGCCTGGCGAGTGCGATAGACACGTCCGACCATGGTGCCGTAGATCGGCACAGGCTGATCCATCGGGATGGCGTTGTTACCTTCCATGGCGATCAGGGTCAGCTCGGTCTCGGACTGCGCCAGAGTGATGGAAGCGCGGTTGGCGCCAAACACCGTACTTGACCAGCGTGCCACCGTATCCAGCACGTCCTGGAGCGATTCGGCCGCGGACAGCTCATGCACGAAGCGTATCGGTAACTCGATGGTCAGATCCGCGCGCAGGGACACGGCGTCGTCATCACGCTGCGCCGACGATGATCGCTTGCTGTCCTGCCGTGTCTGTTCCAACGTCATACCCTCACCGAGCGCTGTTCGCTCTATCCAACCGAAGAAACGAAGCCTTTGGAGATTCTATCGTGCTCTCCTGGTGAAGCCGAGTCACATGAGCATAAAATGAATGAACGCACTATTCGGAAAATTTTGTGCGTTTAAACCTAGGTGTCTTGAATCAGCAAGCGGCGTCACCTCGACGGCAGTTCGGGTTCGTCTTCATGTTGGCCGGGCCACCAGGATGGCCGCTCCTCACGCCACTCTTCACGCCACTCCTCCTGGACCAGGTGGCGTAGCACCCTCCCTCGGTAGCGTAGCATCTGCCACTCCGCGCCCAGTCGGCTGCGTACACGCTCCCAGCCGCCGTCATCGGCGTGGGTGAAGGGGCCGCCGCGGGCGATCGCCAGGCGGTAGACCCGCAGGCAGCGCTCGGCGCAGCGAGCCTCGTCGTAGGCCTGGGCCGTGCTCAGGGCGGTCTCGTGCAGGGCCGGCCAGTATCGTGCGTCGGTACATTCGGCCAGGGCCAGGGCGAAGGCCTGCTCATCCTCATGCGCCAGCAGCCGTCCATTCTCGCCATTTCGCACGACTTCGCGAACGCCAGGGGCATCGAGGGCCACCACCGGCAGCCCCGCTGCCATTGCTTCGGCCACCACCATGCCCTGGGTCTCGCTGTGTGATGCAAAGGCAAAGACGTCCATGGCGTGGTAGGCGTCGATCAGCGCCTGCCCGTGCAGGCAGCCGGTAAAACAGACACGCTCGCTCACCCCATGACGATCGGCGGCGGCTTCCACCGCTTCTCGGGCATCACCGTCTCCTACCACCAGCCACCAGGCCTCGGCATCCTCGACCAGCGCCTGGCACACCGCGCCCGCCAGAAATGCCAGATTCTTCTCTTTGGCCAGCCGACCAAGATGGCCGATCACCCGGGCATCAGCGGGGATCGCGAAGTGGTCCCGCCAGCGATCACGCTTGCCCGTCGCAAAGAGTGAAGTGTCCACCCCGCTGGGCACCACTGTCATGTCCGGGTTGCCGGCGCGCTGGACCAGCAGTTGCTTGACGCTCTCGCTGGGAGCAATCACCTCATCGCACAGCCAGGTGTACTGGGTCGCCAGTGCCACCGCAAAGCGCTGCATCCGCGAGGAATCCCCCGGCACGTAGTGGGTGTAGTGCTCGTACAGCGTGTGGTGGGTGAACACCAGTGGCAGGCCGTAGGTTTCCGCCGCGCGCGCTGCGGTGTCGCCCAGCAGGAAGGGATGGTGTGAATGCACGATGTCCGGCTCGAAAGCCTCGATGGCGTCGAACAGTTGTCCGGGGATTGGCACCGGCAGCGAGAAGTCGCTGCCGTTGAAATGCTGCACCGCGACGACACGCACCACGTCCGGCTCGTGTTCCGGCTGTCCCTCCAGCCGAGGCGCCACCACCAGTACACGATGCCCCGCCCGCTGCAACTGGTGCTTCAGGCGCTGCACGGACTCGCTGACACCACCGACGATCGGCGCATAGGTGTTGGTGAACATCAACACATTCACGGCGGCAGCAGTCTCCCGAAACAGATGATGGACCGCACCCCGGCGGCGACAATCCCAGGGTGCGGTGCAGGCGGGAGCCGGACGGCACCCTCATTCTCAATTCTATGCTCTTACGAGCGCCAGCGCCCGCCAGCGATAGCGCTCGATCGGCGGGCACGATCATACCGACTCGAGCGGCTCAGCCCCAGCCCTCCTGGAGCAAAGTGCCGAGGCCTGACCTCTTGCCGACAAACTTGTCACGATGGCCCAGGCGCCACTTCGCCCGCCAGCCAGCGCCATAGCCGTTCGCTTTCGATACTGCCCTGCGCACTGCGCGGGCGACACAACCAGAATCCTTCGCGGGTGGGCACCTCGATGTCGAACGGAGCAACCAGCCCCTGGGGATCTTCCAGCAGGCAGCGGTGCACCAGCGCCACCCCCGCCCCTTGCCGGGCCAGGGCCATCACCATGGACAGGTTGTCGCAGATCAGACTGTGACAGTGGCTCGACAGATCCTTGCGCCCGGCGTGCTCCAGCCAGGCCGGCCAGCCGGCCGCGAAGCCCGCCGCATGGAGCAAGGTCTGCCCGGCCAGGGCATCCAGCGAGACGAGCTGCCCTGCCAGCGGCGGCGTACAGACCGGCAACAACGACGACGCCCCCAGAGAGATCGACTCCATGCCGCGCCACTCTCCCTGGCCGTAGCGCAGTTCGATATCGGCCCCTTCGGCACCGAAATCCGAACTCCAGACCGCGCTGACCACACGCACGGTCACCTCGGGGTGGGTAAGGTGAAATCGTGCCAGACGAGGCGCCAGCCATTGGCTCTGAAGCGCCGGCGTAGTGCGCAGCGTCACCGAACGATCCGGGGTCACGCCGAACACCTCCAGGGTGCCCTCATCGAGCCGCGCAAAGGCTTCCTGGACGCTCGGCAACCAGGCCTGGCCCGCCGGCGTCAGCGTCAGGCTGCGCGGGTGGCGCACGAACAGTGGCTGCCCCAGGCGGTCCTCCAGCAGCCGAATACGTTGACTGATGGCGGCCTGGGTTACCGACAGTTCCTGGCCCGCCGCGGTAAAGCTCAGGGTTCTTGCCGAGGCCTCGAAGGCCTGCAGCCAATGCAGAGGAGGAAGTCGGTGCATGTGGTTTCTGGCCCTATGGTTTAGCGTCAATGAAAAAGACAGTCATAAGCCCAGCTTGGCCTAAGGCGTCATATTAGTCGTTTGTCGCCATCGCCTCGAGCCTCCACCATCGGCGTCAACACTCGTCACCTATTTCGTCAACACTCGTCACCTGGGAGCCATCCATGAGCACCACCTCGTTGACCTCGACCTCCGACGCCGGCCACATCGATATGCACGAACTGGCCCCCTGGCCCCAGCACCTGACGCTGACCGACGTGGTCGCTGAAGGCTTGCGTCTCTCGCTGGTCTGGAACAACGGCGACCGAGGACAATTTCCTCTGTTGTGGCTGCGCGATCACTGCGCCTGTGATCAGTGCCGCCACCCGCTGACCCGGGAACGCCTGGTCACACCGATGGCCGCCGTTCCAGGGCTCGACGAGGCCCGCATCGAGCACGGTCAGCTCCACCTTGACTGGCAGGACGGACACCACAGCCGCTTCGCCGCCGGCTGGCTGCACCAGCGTCGCCCCGGCGAGGCCGCCATCGACAGCCTGCCGCGGCCTGTCGCCTGGCAGACACCGTTTTCCCCCCAGCATGTGCGGCATGCCGATCTGGTAGCCGGTGGCAACGGCGAAAAAGCCTGGATCACGGCGTTGCTGCGCGACGGCCTGGTGCTGCTCGACGAGGGGCCGCTGGAACTCGAGGAGGTCAGTCGCCTGGCACGGCGCATTGGCCCGCTCAAGGCCACCAACTTCGGGGCTCGCTTCGACGTCATTTCGAAGCCCAACCCCAACAACGCGGCCTACACCTCGATTGCCCTGGCGCTGCACACGGACCTGCCCAACTGGCGCCAACCGCCGGACATGCAGTTGCTGTATTGCCTGAAGAACGATGCCGAAGGCGGCGGCTCGATCTTCGCCGACGGCATCCAGGTCGCCGAGGCGCTGCGCGCGGCCAACCCCGATCACTTCCAGCTTCTGGCCGAGACCGCCATCGACTTTCGCTTCCAGGACGAGGAACACGATATCGGCGTCCGCGAGCCGGTCATCGACGTCGGCACGGATGGTCGCATCCGCGAAATTCGCTTCAACAACTGGATTCGTGACACCCTGCACCTGCCTGCCGACCTGATCACCTCCTGGTACGAGGCCTACCACCACTTCTGGACCCTGCTGCATGCACCACAGCATCAGATTGCCCTCGACCTGCGTCCCGGGCAGATGGTGGCCTTCGACAACCGCCGGGTACTACATGGACGTGAGGCCTTCGATCCCACCACCGGGGAGCGTCACCTCCAGGGCACCTACCTGGACCGCGACATGCTGGAATCCCGGCTGCGAGTGCTGGCACGCAAGGGCTGACGGGGCCGGCAGTCGTTCAATCGAGTGACGGGATCCTGGCCGCCAGGCGCCGAGCGAGGAAGTCGACCAGCGCACGCAAGCGCGCGGGGACGTGCCGGCGCTGGGCGTAGACCGCGAAGAAATCGGCACGCACCCCCTGCCAGCCCGGCAGCAGGCTGACAAGGCGCCCCTCCTTCAGTTCATCATGAACGTCCCACCAGGAGCGCAGCATCACCCCGTGACCATCGAGCGCCAGTCGCTTGATGACCTCACCGTCATTGCTGGTAAGACGCCCGCCGACCTTGACCGACGTCTCGACACCGTCGGCGTCGACGAATCGCCACAGCGCAAAATCGCTGTCATTCTCCCGCAGTACCAGACAGGCGTGGCGCTGCAGCGCCTGGGGAGTCTCGGCCCGACCACAGCGCTCGATATAGTCGGGAGAGGCGCAGGCAACACGTCGGCTGGCCACCAGACGGCGGGCCACCAGGCGCGAGTCGGGGGGCTCGCCAATACGGATGCCCAGATCCACGCCCTCCACCAATGGCGCGGGAAAGTTGGAGAGTTCCAGTGACGCCTCGATGCCCGGATGCAAGGCACAGAACTCGGACAGCAAGGGCGCCACATGGCGGCGACCGAAACCAAACGTCGCGTTGAGCCGCAGCGGTCCCGCCAGCGCCTCGCGATCCTCGCCCAGGCTCTCTTCCAGTTCGGCCAACTCATCCAGTAGCGCGACTCCCCTTGCCAGGTAACGCTCACCTTCGGCGGTCAGGGTAAGCCGCCGGGTGGTACGCGTGGCGAGTTCCACCCCGAGCCGCGCCTCCAGCTGCTTCAGGCGCTTGCTGACCGCCGACAGCGACAGTCCCAACTCGCGTGCGGTGGCGGTCAGGTTGCCGGCCTGGGCCAGTTGACGAAAGAACGCCAGATCATCGAGCGATGCCACCCTTTTCTCCACTTGAGGTCAACAATGAATTGCCATCGAGCCCCATTATCGCCTCGCTGTAAAGAGCTAGACTGACCTTACACCTTGCCGCCGCCACCCTTCACACCAAGCACAATCGTGGCCGCTGCGCGAGGCACCCTCTACACGCCAGCAGACAGGATCAAGGAGCTTTCATGGCCCATCGCATCGCCATCATCGCCGGTGACGGTATCGGCACCGAAGTCATGCCCGAGGGCGTGCGCGCCCTCGAGGCTGCCGCCAAGCGCTTCGCTATCGACCTGGATACCCAGACCTTCGACTTCGCCTGCTGCGACTACTACCTCGAGCACGGCAAGATGCTGCCGGACGACTGGCGCGAGACGCTGATCGACTTCGATGCGATCTTCTACGGCGCCATCGGCTGGCCCGAAAAGGTACCGGATCACATCTCGCTGTGGGGCTCGCTGCTCAAGTTCCGCCGCGAGTTTGACCAGTACGTCAACCTGCGCCCCTGCCGCCTGCTGCCGGGTATCAAGAGCCCGCTGGCCGGTCGCGAGCCCGGCGACATCGACTTCTACGTGGTCCGCGAGAACACCGAAGGCGAATACTCGAGCGTCGGTGGCACCATGTTCGAGGGCACCGACCGGGAGGTGGTGATCCAGGAAACGGTGATGACCCGCCACGGCGTCGACCGGGTGCTCAAGTACGCCTTCGACCTGGCCCAGAGCCGCCCGCGCAAGAAGCTGACCTCGGCCACCAAGTCCAACGGCATCGCCATCACCATGCCCTGGTGGGACAGCCGTGTGGCCGAGATGGCCAAGCAGTACGGCGACGTCGAGGTGGACAAGTTCCACATCGATATCCTGACCGCCAACTTCGTCATGCATCCGGACTGGTTCGACGTGGTGGTGGCCTCCAACCTGTTCGGCGATATTCTTTCCGACCTGGGGCCCGCCTGTACCGGCACCATCGGCGTGGCGCCCTCGGCCAACATCAATCCCGAAGGCACCTTCCCGAGCCTGTTCGAGCCGGTTCACGGCAGCGCCCCGGATATCGCCGGCAAGGGCATCGCCAACCCCATCGGCCAGATCTGGTCCGGCGCCATGATGCTCGAACACCTGGGTCACAAGGACGCCGGTGACGCCATCCTGGCCGCCATCGAGGCGGTGCTGGAAGACGGCGACAGCGAAGTGCTGACCCCGGACCTGGGCGGCAACGGCACCACCGAGCGTCTGGGCGCCGCGATCAGCGAGCGTATCGCCCAGGGCTGATCACCCTGCCGGCCCGGCATCCTCGAGCCGGGCCGGTCTTCAGAACCCCACGATCTGCTCTGGCAACCATGTCGCCAGACTCGGCACCAGCGCCACCGCCAGTAGTGTCACCAGCTGGATCGCGATGAAGGGCAGCACCCCTCGGCACATCTGACCGTAGGTGATGTCATCCGGGGCGATGGACTTCAGATAGAAGATCGACGATGCCATCGGTGGGGTGAGATAGCTGGTCTGGATGGTCACCAGCACCAGGGTGGCGAACCAGACCGGATCGATGCCCAGTTGCTTGACCACCGGCGTGAAGATCGGAACGCAGATCAGCACGATGGAGGTCCAGTCGAGCACGAAGCCGAGCAGGAAGGTCACGCCGAGGAAGAACAGTATGACACCGGTGGGGCCGCCGAGCTGCTCAGCGATCTCGGCCACCATCTCGCCGCCGCCGTTGACCACAAAGATCCCGGTAAACATGGTGCCCCCCGCCACGATCAGCAGAATCATGGCGGTGATGCGCACCGTCAGGGACAGCGACTCCCCTAGCGCCTGGACGCTGATACCGCCATTCATCACAGCCAGCAGCAAGGCGCCGCCCACGCCGACCGCCGCCGCCTCTGTCGGTGAGGCAATGCCCATCAGCAGCGAGCCCAGCACCGCAAACATCAACAACAGCGGGGGTACCAGGGCCTTAGCGGTGATCGCGAGCTTCTGGCCCAGCGGCAAGGGTGTCGCCTCCACGGCCGGAGGGCCGTCCTGGGGGCGCAGGGCGCAGCGCACCAGAATGTAGAGAGCAAACAGCGAGACCATCAATCCGCCTGGCAGAATGATGGCGGCAAAGAGTTCGCCGATGGAAAGCTGGGCAAGGGCCGCATACACCACCACGATCACGGTCGGCGGAATGATCGTGCCCAGAGAGCCCCCGGCGCAGATGGTCCCGCTCATCAGGCTATTGCGATAGCCATAGGCGCGCATCGCGGGTATCGCCATCAGACCGATCATGATCTCGACAGCACCGACCACTCCAGAGGCGGCGGCAAAGATGGCCGCCATGGCGATCGTCGTCAGCGCCAGCCCCCCAGGCAGTCGGCCGATCCAGAGCTGGATGGCATCGAACAGTTGACGCGCGATTCCCGACTTCTCGAGGATTCCTCCCATCAGCACAAACAGCGGGATGGAAGACAGCACATAGTGGGTGGCGGCGCTGTAGACGCTACCGTACAGCTGCTGAAAGATCATCGGTCCGAAGGCGTACCAGCCAGCGGCAACCGAGACCAACGTCAACGAATAGGCGATGGGGATGCCCAGGAAGATAAGCAGAAATAAGCCGGGAAACATCAGACCGGCAACGAGGGCATCCATCAGCGACTCTCCTCGGTGGTACGTGCTGTACAAAGCTGCCGCACTCCGTCCACCGCAAGCTGGCAGGCGAAGAGGGAAAGCCCGATGGCGATAAGGGCGTAGAGCGGCCACATCCTGGGTGCCCATACGCTGACCATTTCCACCTCATTGGTGTGCCAGGCCCGCAGGGTGCGCAGCCATCCGTGATGCGCCATCAGCGCCACCACCGGCACCATCAGCAGTAGATAGACGGCACCGTGCAGGCGCTGGACCAGACGCGGCGGAAGCAGGCGACTAAAGGCATCGACCCTGACGTGGCCATCCACCTTGGCGGTCCAGGCGATGCCGAGAACAAAGGCAGTTCCCGTGGCCATGTAGGACAGATCGAAGGCCCAGATGGTCGAGGCATTGAAGACATAGCGTGCAATGACTTCGTAGAGCATGGCGCCGGTCAGGGCGACAAGCGCCAGGCGACTGCCCCACGCCAGCAGCGTCGACGCCCTGTCGATGAGGTTCATCAGTGTATTCATGAATAGGCGTCACCCCGCAGGCCGAGGTGACGTTCCTCCAGGATCGGTTGAGGGGTCAGTCGCGGATCAGGTAGTCGTTCTGCTCGCTCCAGCGCTGCTGGTAGGTGCGGTAGTCTTCCAGCAGCGCCTGCATTGCAGGATCGTCTGACGCTTCAACCGTGGCCTCCATCCAGGCCCGACCGCTCTGGGCCAGATCCTCGACAAACTCGGGGTCCAGGCTCACCACTTCATTGCGGCCCGAACGGTAAGCCTCCATGGCCAGCATGTCCTGGTGATAGAACTGGCTCAGGCCTTCATAGGTCGTGAGCTTGGCGGCGGCTTCGATCAGCGGCTTGAGGTCGTCTGGGACGGCCGCCCAGGTGTCCTCGGTCACGACAACCTCCCAAAGGAAGGTGGGCTGATGCACGCCGGGAACCACGATGTACTTGGCGGCTTCATGGAACCCTTCTGGCTGGTTGCTCGATGGGGTTGCCCACTCCACCGCGTCGACACCCTTGCGCTGAAGCAGGGTGTAGGTGTCCCCCGGCGGCACCACGGTCGGCACTGCGCCGTAGTATTCACGCATCACCTCCGCCCAGGGGCCCGACGTACGATACTTCAAACCTTCGAGATCGTCGGCACTATCGATCCTGACGTTGGCGTGAGCGAAGACTTCGGTGGAGCCGATACCGACGATCAAGGAATGCAACCCCTCGCTGGCACGCAGCTCCTGCAAGGCCTCTTGACCGCCCCCCTCGTAGATCCAGTTGATATAGGTCTCCGGCCCCATGCCACCGGGGAAGCCGGCAAAGATGGCGTTGATGGGCTTCTGGTTTACCAGGTAGCTGGGCGTGGAGTGCCCCGCCTCCACGGTGCCTTCCAGCACGGCCTCGTATACCTGCAACGCAGGTACGATCACCCCTGCGCCGAAGGGTTTGATCTCCACCCGTCCCTGGCTGAGGGTGTCGGCGTTATCGGCAAACCGCTCCAGAAAGTTCTCGTAAAAAGGGGAGCCCGCCGGTACCGAGGTCGGCACCTTCCACTCGACGTCAGCCGCCAGGGCAGGCGCCACCAGCCCCATCACCAGACTTCCGATCGCTGCTGCACTCAAGGCCTTGTTGTTCATTGTATTGACTCCATCGGTGTATCCAGCGCCCATCGCCAGATTCCACATTCCCCAACGCTTCGACAGGCCGATACGCCCAGACTCAGGCAACACCGCCAAAACGTAGATTGTATAAAATATATTTACAGGATACCCAAATGCAAGAGCGCCGTGAAAGCCCGCCCCTGTGATCCATCACGACAACGGTCAGCCCAGAACCCGGTCAGGTGGCGCATGCCAGCTCGACGTGACACAACCGCACCAGGCCACCCTGTACCAAGGCGTCGCGCGTCGGCCGAGAGAGCCCGCGAAAAAAGCACGGAGGGAAGGCAGGAAACAGAGAAGGATGCCGAGAGAAGAATGCAGAGAGACGACCAGAGAGCACAGAGCACAGAGCACAGAGCACAGAGCATCAGCAGGCTTGGCAAGCCCGTGCCCCCTGAGGAGGCAACCATGGGAGAGGGAGCCTCCTGGAGGAGGCCGTCCGCTGAACGACATACAGCGGCGCTTATTCTATGAATCCAGGTGCTTGAATTCAGGGGGTCAAACTGTCAGGTTCGCGGCAATGGGTGGTGTTGCCACACCCCCTGGACCACCCTCACCCGGTCGTCGCTGAGGTTATCGAGCAGGTTACGGCCCATCTCCACGAAGACCTCACCAAAGATCAGCGCAGGCCCGGGCAAGCGGGGACGAATGGGAGGACGGGCAGCAGGTCCTGACGCCTGAGGTGACGACTCGCCCCCCTCCTGCCTGGGCGGCTGCGCCTGGTCCGTGTTGCTGCCCCCATGGGCTCGGCGGTCGGTCCCGCCCTGCTCGCGACGCCGGTGATGGCTGCGCCAGGCCAGCGCCTCGGCGCTGACATCCTCCAGCGCCTGGCGCTGAAACCCGGCGGCCTGGAGGTGTTGCTCGAGATCCTTCAGGGACAACAGTCGGCTATGCTCGGGCGTTCTCGCCCAGGGCACCGGCAGCGATAACGGCGCAGGATTGTCGCCTCGAACCACCTCGTGGAGCAGCAACCTGCCGCCCGGGGCGAGCACCCTGCGACACTCGCTCAGCACAGCGGCGATGTCCGGCATATTGAGCAGGGCATGCTGGCACCACACCGCCTCGACACTGGCATCCCCCAGCGGCAACTCGGCAGCATCGGCGCACACGAAACGGGTACTGTCCTCCAGTCCACAGGCCCGACTCAGCCAGGTCGCGACCTCGATGAAACCCGGCGTGATATCCACCCCCACCACTTCGTAGCCAAGCTCGCGGGCCAGCAGACGACTGGCGCCGCCGGTACCGCACCCCAGATCGAGAAGGCGCGCTGCACCGCTGGAACCCGTGCCCGCACCCGCGACCGCGTCCAAGCGAGGACCGTCCCCCTTGTTCGGGGACTGGCCGGCATCTCCCCCCGCCAGGGCCATCAATCGCCGGCTGGCCGCCCTGCCCCCCAGATGCAGTTGATCGATACCGGCCATCTCGTCGTGACTCAGATGGTCGGGGTCGCATCCCGCCTCGACGAAGGCACGCTCGAGCCGTGCCAGCAGGCTTCCTTTGGCATCATAGTGCTGGCCCAGCTGGCTACCTGCCGTTCCCTGCGCGGCCTCTCCGGGTGTCCCCTTTAGCGTCATGCGGCGCTCCTTGCACGTTTATGGCTGCTCGACCTCAAGCGGGAAGCCTCTTGGACAACAGCAGCAAAAAAGACATACACTTCTTGTACGAAAATTATGCAACACATTCAGCGGTGACTCGTCTTCCACCCGCCTGCCACCCTTCAGGAGCCCTCATGGATACGCAAGGACGCCGGCCTTCGTCGGCCCCGGCTCGAAAGCCGACGCGCCTCTCCACCCTGCTCGCAGCCGTTGGCGCCCCGCTGGTGCTGTCGGCCTGCACAGGCCTGCCCTCTGGCACCCAGCCCATCGATGACTTCGCCCTGGAGGACTATCTGGGTCGCTGGTACGAGATCGCGCGCTTCGATCACAGCTTCGAGGAAGGGCTCGACTGCGTCACCGCCGACTACGCCACCCGGGATGACGGTGGCGTCCAGGTGATCAACCGTGGCGTCGACCTGTCCAGGGGCGAGCCCGACGTGGCCGAAGGCAAGGCCTACCTGCTGGAGGAAGACAACGTCGGCCGCCTGAAGGTGAGCTTCTTCGGCCCCTTCTATGCAAGCTACAACATTCTGGCGCTGGATGACGCCGGACAATGGTCGCTGGTCACCGGACCGGACCGCGACTATCTGTGGATCCTCGCCAGAAGTCCCCAGCTTGACGATGCGACCTACCGCTCGCTGGTCCAGCGCGCACAGGATCTGGACTACCCGGTCGAGGAGCTGATAGAGGTCGAACAGGGCGAGGAGTGCGAGCCCTATCGCCAGGGCTGAGCAATAGTCAGGCGCTGCCGCAGGGCCGCCTGACCTCGTCAGAATGTATAACATACAGACCAGTGAACACCTCATACGCTGAAAGGGCGACCACCTCGGTCGCCCTTTCACTGCATGGAGGTCAAGCAATGTCACTGGGAAGACGAGAGTTTCTTGCCGCCACGGCGGCCGTTGGCGCCACCGCTGCGGCGCCGTCGCTATTTGCCCACGCCGGCGGCACGCCCGAGCGCTATCCGATCGACGCCTGGCAGGTGGTGGATGATCGCTTCAAGCAGTACATGCTGTTCAACGCCCCGCTGGAACGGGAATGGACGGGCGGACTCTGGCTCGAGGGGCCTGCCTGGAACGCCGTGGGTCGCTACGCCGTGTTCAGCGACATCCCCAGGGCCCGGCAGATGCGCTGGGACGAAGCCAGCGGCCAGGTCAGCGTGCTGCGTGATCATATCGGCCATTCCAACGGCAACGCTTTCGACGATCGTGGTCGCCTGATCGCCTGCGAACACTCGCCGGCCCAGGTGGTTCGCTACGAGTGGGACGGCAGTCGCCATGTGCTGACCAGCACCTTCGACGGCAAGCCACTCAATGCCCCCAACGATCTGGTCACCCTGCCCGGCGGCGCCATCATCTTCACCGACCCCGGCTACGGCGCGCACTCCGACTACGAGGGTAAGCAGCGCTCGCTCGAACTCGAGACCGCCATCTACTACTGGGAGGACGGCATGCAGGAGCCGACCCGTCTGACCACCGAGCTCTACAAGCCCAATGGTATCGCCCTGGGGCCGGACGGCAGCTCGCTGTATGTCACCGATACCGCCCCTTCGCACCATCCCGATCAGCCCGCTACCATCACGCGATTCACCTTCAGCGCCGAAAACAGGACGCTGGCTGGTGCCGAGAGGCTGGTGGAAAGCACCAGCGAGGGCTACGACGGCATGTGCTGTGATGAGGACGGCAACCTCTGGGTCGGCACCTCAGGGGGCGAGGGCAAGGATGGGGTCAGCGTGTTTGCTCCGGATGGCACCCTGATCGGTCGCGTCCTGCTGCCGGAAGTCTGCGCCAACGTCTGCTTCGTCGGAGAGAAGCACAACCGTCTGCTGATGGCCGCCAGTCAATCACTGTATACCCTCTATACCGGCGCTCGCGGTCTCTAGGCGCCTGCCGCTGTGGCCGCTCATCTCCAACCCGGCGGCGAATGCTGCCGGGCCTTTCATTATCGCACCCCCGGTTTTCACCAGATCGACGCTCGCTCTTGCGAGGTCCCTCGCTGCCTAAGAAGGTGAAGCGGCATCCGCGCCTCCAGCGATGATCGAAAGCCCGGCCATCGGCCGCTGACAGGCCACGCCCTGCCCTGTTTCCGTTCGCCCCCGCTCGGCTGGCGAGTCGGCACGGAGGGTAGGTAGTGGGCCAGCTCTGGGCCGATGAGAGGCAACGGGGTCCTCCTGGGGGCTCGCAATGGTGCGGCGACAAGAATTCGATAAATGCCTTGGCAACAAGAAGACTCCCGATGACGTTTGTTCTGACACCCGACTCAGGTTCCCTTTGTTCCTCGCCTCTGGCGGGAGGTCGCCATGCTGGCTGAGTGGCTGACGGCAAGTCTTGAGGCCGATGCGTCGTCCCCCGACCGGCCGATCAAGGGCCGGGAAGGCTCGCTAAAAGGCGGCCGCTATCGGATCGAGGGGCCGGGCCTGCTGCGCCTGATCCCGGACACCGTCGGCGCAGATGCACGCGCCTGCGTGCTGTCCGTCGGCATCCACGGCAACGAGACCGCGCCGATCGAGCTGCTGGGTGATTGCCTGGCGCGCCTGGAGGCAGGGCTTGCCTCTGTCGGTGCTCCGGTGCTGGTGATCCTCGGCAACCTCGAGGCGATTCGTCGCAACACCCGCTTCGTCGAGACCAACCTCAATCGACTGTTCCGGCGGGAACTCGACCAGCCAGGTGACGAGGCCGACCGCGCGCGTGAGCTGATGGCCGCGGTGGATGCCTTCTTCGCCGACCACAGCCAGCTGCCAAGGCTGCACTACGACCTGCACACCGCGATCCGCGACAGCCACTACCCACGCTTCGTGGTGGACCCTTTCGCCGAGACTCGTACCGATAGCGAGCAGTGGCACTGGATGGCCGGCGCGGGCATCCAGGCGGCGCTCAAGCAGCATCAGCATAGCTGGACCTTCTCCCACTACAGCAAGCACTACCACGGCGCCCAGGCGTTTACCCTGGAACTCGGCAAGGCGTTGCCGTTCGGCCACAATGATCTCGAGCCACTTGAACCCATGGGCCGGCTGATTCAGTCGCTGATCGCCGGACAATTGCCCGAGTCGGGCGAGATTCAGCAGCTGGATGGCTTTGCGGTGGCTGTCGAAGTGTTCCGTGAAAGCGAGGACTTCGCGCTGTGCTTTGCCGATGACATTCCCAACTTCACCGAGTTCGCCCCCGGTACCGTGGTGGCGCGTGACGCCCAGGCCGGCGATACCCGTATCGGTGACGAGCCGCTCAAGGTGGTGTTCCCCAACGCCAGGGTAGAACTCGGCGCTCGAGCGGCGCTGCTGGTGCGCCCCGTAACGCTGACGTCAGAATGATCCAACAGTACCTGAAATCACAATAAACATATATAACAACAACCTGGAGATAGACGCATGACAACTCCCGCCCCTATACTCGACGAAGGTCTATACCCCCTCGGATCAGCTTCGTCTGCTGCGCCGTTCCAAGCCTGTTAGAATCCCCCGTTTTTTTCGCGCCAGCCCGCGCCATCCGGCCGGCCCACCCGGCACGGCCGATTCTATCTGGAGCCCGATTCATGGCTGATACACCAATTCCGCTGGAAGTGCGCAATATCAAGAAGCGCTTTGGCAACACCGAAGTGCTCAAGGGGCTGTCTCTCGAGGCCCGCAAGGGGGACGTCATCACCCTGATCGGCGCCTCCGGCTCCGGCAAGAGCACCTTCCTGCGCTGCATGAACCTGCTTGAACAGCCCAACGAGGGCGAGCTGTTTGTCCACGGCGAACAGATCCGCTTCAAGGAAACCAAGCACGGCCGCGAGCCTGCCGACTGGAACCAGGTGGTACAGATGCGCGCCAAGCTGTCGATGGTGTTCCAGAGCTTCAACCTCTGGGCCCACATGACGCTTCTGGAGAACGTCATCGAAGCGCCTGTCCACGTGCTCAAGAAGTCGAAGAAGGAGGCCATCGAACACGCCCGCGCCCTGCTAAAGCGGGTCGGCCTGGCCGAACGCGCCGACTATTATCCGGCCCAGCTTTCCGGTGGCCAGCAGCAGCGTGGCGCCATCGCCCGGGCACTCGCCATGGACCCGGAGGTCATGCTGTTCGACGAGCCGACCTCGGCGCTGGACCCGGAGCTTGTCGGCGACGTGCTCAAGGTCATGCGTGACCTGGCCGAGGAAGGCCGCACCATGATCGTGGTAACCCACGAAATGGCCTTCGCCCGCGACGTCTCCAGTCAGGTGATCTACCTGCACCAGGGTCAGGTCGAGGAAGCGGGTCCGCCCGACCAGGTGCTGGGCAACCCCAGCTCCGAGCGACTCAAGCAATTCCTTGCACCCAAGCGCTGAGGCGGCCAGGAGAGACCCATGATTGACCTTCACGGTTACGGGCCACGCCTTCTCGAGGGGGCGCTGGTCACCATCGAACTGGCGGTGCTGTCACTGATCCTGGCCGTCGGGCTTGGCCTTGTCACCGCCAGCGCCAAGATGTCGCGCAACTGGGTGGCCCACCGCCTGGGCACCCTCTATACCACCATCATCCGCGGCGTACCGGACCTGGTGCTGATGATGCTGCTGTTCTTCGGCGGCCAGATCGGCATCAACATGGTCACCGACTGGCTGTACGCCCGCTTCGGTATCGACATCTTCATCAACGTCAACGAGTTCGTCGCCGGCGTCCTGACCATCGGCCTGATCTTCGGTGCCTATATGGGCGAGACCTTCCGTGGCGCCTTTCTGGCGGTGGACAGCGGCCAGATCGAGGCTGGCCGCGCCTATGGCATGAGCCACGCCCTGGTGTTCCGCCGTATTCGCTTCCCGCAGATGATGCGCCATGCCCTGCCGGGCCTGTCCAACAACTGGATGGTGCTGTTGAAGACCACCGCCCTGGTCTCGGTGATCGGCCTGTCCGACATGGTGCGGGTCGCCGCGGAGGCCTCCAAGGCCACCCGCGAGCCCTTCCTGTTCATGATCATCGTGGCGGTCATCTATCTGCTGATCGCCAGCGTCTCGGAGTGGTTCTTCGCCAGACTGCAGAAGCGCTACGACGTCGGCTTCGGAGGGCATGACTGATGGATTCACTGCTTGCCTCAATCGAAGCACTGCTGGCCGACAACACTATCTTCACCCTCGACACCCTGTCGTACTACGGTGAGGGGCTGACCACCACGGTCCAGCTGGTGTTCCTGTCATTGATCGTCGGCCTGATCGCCGCGGTGCCACTGGCCATTGGCCGAGGTTCCAAGCGCCGCTGGATCAAGATGCCGATCTTCTTCTACACCTATGTGTTCCGCGGCACACCGCTGCTGGTGCAGCTCTACCTGATCTACTACGGCGTGGTGTTCGTCGAGGGCATCCAGGACACCTGGCTATGGGTACTGCTGGAGAAGCCGTTCTTCCCGGCGCTGGTGGCGTTCTCGTTGAACACCGCGGCCTACACCACCGAGATCTTCCATGGTGCGATCAAGGCCACCCCGCGGGGCGAGATCGAGGCGGCCAGGGCCTACGGCATGCGCTACTCGCTGATGATGCGCCGCATCGTGCTGCCCAGCGCCTTCCGCCGGGCACTGCCGGCCTACGGCAACGAGGTGATCTTCATGCTCCACGCCAGCGCCATCGCCAGCGTAGTGACCATCATGGACCTGACCGGTGCGGCTCGCTTCGTCTATGCCCGCTACTACGCGCCCTTCGACGCCTTCCTGTTCGTGGCGGCGATCTACCTGTGCCTGACCTTCGCCATCCTGTACCTGTTCCGCTATCTGGAAAAGCGCCTGCTGGCCCACTTGAAGCCGGCCTCCGGTTAAGCCGCCGTGACGCCGGAGGCCACCGCCTCCGGCGCCGTCGCGCTATCGTCAAACAAGCGTTGGGAACTGGCGTTTCATTTCTGCCGCCCCGCCCTTCCTGAGAGGGCCCCGATTCGCTAAGGTGATGGTATGCGTCCACAAGACGCCCTCCCATCGCATCAACACCCGCTTATCAATAACAAGGGTTTACCTATATGACACTGCGCAAGCTCTTTACCGCTGGCCTGATCGGCACCGCGGTTCTCGCTTCTACCGCCCAGGCCGAGGTTCGTGACATCCGCATCGGCGTCGATGTGCCCTACGAGCCGATGGAATACCGCACCCCCGACGGCGAGCTGACCGGCTTCGACATCGATCTGGGTAACGCTCTTTGTGCTGAAGTCGGCATCCAGTGCGAGTGGGTGGTTCAGGGCTGGGACGGCATCATCCCCGGCCTGATGGCGCGCAAGTACGACGCCATCATGTCCTCCATGACCATCAACGACGAGCGTCGTGAGCAGGTGCTGTTCTCCGACCCCTACTTCACCCCGCCGTCCGCCTGGTTCGCCCCGACCGACCTGGAGATGGGCAACCCGGACGTCGAGTCCCTCGAGGGTCTGACCATCGGCGTGCAGCGTGGCACCCTGCAGGACAACTACGTCACCGACCTGTACGGCGACGTGGCCGATGTCAGCCGCTACGCCACCGCCGACGACCTGGTGCTGGACATGGACTCCGGTCGCGTCGACATCGGCTTCCTCGACTATCCGGTCGGCAAGTCGACCCTGCTGGACAGCGAGGCAGGCGACTACAAGGTGGTCGGTGAGCAGATCACCGAGCCCAAGGAGTACTTCGGTGACGGCTTCGGCATCGCCTTCCGTCAGCGTGACGAGGACCTGGCCAAGGCCTTCAACGAGGCGCTCGCCACCCTGAAGGACAACGGCACCTACGAAGAGATTCATGCCAAGTATTTTGCTGAATAATTCTTTGCTGAATAAGCATCTTGCTGAAGCAACAAGTCCTGCCCGAGCCAACGCCTCGAGCAGGCACCGCGCCGGACCCTCTTGGGTCCGGTGTCACCACCGGCACTCGCTGGAACACTTGCTGGCAATCTTGCTGTAGCACTCGCTGGAACACTCGATAGCACCTTGAAGCGACAGGACATCTTCGTGCCCCTGACCTGGCTCCCCATCTTCGCAGAGTCCCTTCCCCGGCCGCCCTGGCTGGATGGCTTTGCCCTGAGTGAATGGTTCGACGAATAGCGTCCCCGGCGTATACTCCAACGCCTTGAAAGTTCTGCTTGTTCGCCCTCCCCTGGCGACATTCCCCTGCCTGTCGGCAGCCCCCTGCTGATGCATCGTTGCAGGGGTCCTACTCTGTGGTTATTCACTCTTGTCCAAGGAAGTCCCCATGAATCGTTTCCCTCTGCTGCTGGCCTCTGCCCTGTCCGCGCTGATGATCGGCGCCGGCCCAGCACTCGCCGATGAGCCGCTGCGCCTGGCCGTCGATGTGCCCTACGAACCCTTCGAGTACAAGACCGCCGACGGTACCCTGACCGGCTTCGAGATCGACCTGGGCAACGCCGTCTGCGAGCGCCTCGAGATCCAGTGCACCTGGGTCGAGCAGCCCTGGGACGGCATGATCCCGGCGCTGATGGCGCGCAAGTTCGACGCCATCATGTCGTCCATGGCGATCACCGAGGAACGCAGCCGCCAGGTGCTGTTTTCCGAGCCCTACTACACCACCCCGAGCGCCTGGATCACGCCGCGCGGCCGCGACATCGACATCGCCGACAAGGCCAGCCTCGAAGGCCTGAGCGTCGGCGTGCAGCGCGCCACCCTGCAGGATCGCTACGTCACCGACCTGTACGGCGATGTGCTCGAAGTGCGCCGCTACGCCAGTGCCGACGACGTGGTCGCCGACCTGCGTGCCGGCCGCCTGGACCTGACCTTCATGGACTATCCGATCGCCGAGGCGATGATCGACATCGATACCGAACAGAGCGACTTCGTGCGCATCAGCGACTTCATCAAGGAGCCCGAGACCTACTTCGGCCAGGGCGTCGGCGTGGCCTTCCGCAAGCGCGACCGTGAACTCGCCGAGCGTTTCAACGAGGCCCTGGCCGAGCTCAAGTCAGACGGCACCTACGACGAGATCATGAACGAGTACTTCAGCTACGACGTCAAACTGTGAACGTTGCCCTTTATCGTTCAGGCCGGCCTGCCCCAGGGCCGGCCCTGTCTCGGGAGCCGCCATGCTGACCCTTCTGAAGAATGCCCGCCTCTACGCCCCTGCCGCGATGGGCCTGAAGCACCTGCTGATCACCGACCGCCGCATCGCGGCGGTGCTGGAGCCCGAGGCCAGCGTCGATGAACACTTTCCCGGCCTCGAGGTACACGACCTCGAGGGCCGGCGGGTCATCCCTGGCCTGGTCGATCCGCTGGTGCACATGACCGGCGGTGGTGGCGAAGGCGGCTTTGGCACCCGCACCCCCGAGCTCCGCCTCGAGGATGCCATCGCCTCCGGCGTCACCACCCTGGTGGGGGCGCTCGGTACCGACGCTCTGACCCGCACGCCGGCCAACCTGCTCGGCAAGGTACGCGAGCTCGCCGCCGGCGGCCTGAGCTGCTACGCCTACACCGGCTCCTACCAGCTGCCGCCGGTGACCCTGACCGGCTCGGTGGCCGAGGATATCGTCCATATCCCCGAGTTCATCGGCGTCGGTGAGGTCGCCATCAGCGACCATCGCGGCTCCCAGCCCAGCGCCCATGAGCTTGCTCGGCTGGCCTCCGAGAGCCGCACCGCAGGAATGCTCGCCGGCAAGTCCGGGATCGTCTTCATCCACACCGGCGACGCCGAAGGTGGCCTGGAGATATTGCGTGAGGTAGCACGCACCACGGCCTTGCCCATCGCCCAGTTCATGCCGACCCACATCAACCGCACCGCGGCGCTGTTCGAGGATGGCCTGCGCTTCGCCCGGGACGGCGGGCGGATCGACTTCACCACCAGCACCACGCAGGAGCTTCTGGCCGACGGCGAGGTGCCTGCGTCAGAAGCCGCCGCCAGGGCGCTCAAGGCCCGCGTCGACCCTTCGCGCATCAGCCTGTCCTCCGACGCCAACGCTTCCCTGCCCCGCTTTGACGCCGAGGGGCGATTCGTCGGCCTCGAGGCTGGCCGCCTGGACAGCCTGTTCGAGGTACTGGGCGAGTGCGTCAACGACCACGGCATCGCCCTGGAGGTCGCCGTGGGCCTCGCCAGCACCCACGCCGCAGACGCCCTCGGGCTCAAGCGCAAGGGACGTCTGGCGGTCGGTCAGGACGCCGACCTGCTGGTGCTCGGCGACGATGACTGGGCCATCGACCAGGTCTGGGCGCTGGGCCAATGCCTGCATCGGCGTGACACGAATCGTTAGGCGTGTAAGGATCTCTCCATCACCACGACTGATTACGGTCCCGCAAGCTGGCGTGTAACCTTGAGGGCAAGCCATCGCGCCGAGCCTGCGTCTCCCCCACCCACGAGGAGAGCCCATGAAAACCTATGAAAAGTCACCCGAGGCCATCGCCCGACTGAACCGCGAGCAGTATCGGGTCACCCAGGAAAGCGGCACCGAGCGTCCCGGCACCGGGGAGCACCTGCACAACCAGGAGCCCGGCATCTACGTGGACATCGTCTCTGGCGAGCCGCTGTTCGCCTCGTCGGACAAGTACGAGTCCGGCTGTGGCTGGCCCAGCTTCACCAAGCCGATCGAGCCGGCCTACGTCAACGAGCTGGTGGATTCGTCCCATGGCATGATCCGCACCGAGGTGCGCTCGTCCCACGGTGACAGCCACCTGGGTCACGTCTTCAACGACGGCCCCAGGGACAAGGGAGGCATGCGCTACTGCATCAACTCGGCGTCGCTCAGGTTCATCCATCGCGATGACATGGAAGCCGAGGGCTACGGCGAATATCTGAATCAAGTCGAGGAGGTCTGAACATGGCACAACAACGCGCAGTTCTCGCAGGCGGATGCTTCTGGGGCATGCAGGATCTGATTCGCCAGTTGCCAGGGGTCGAGTACACCCGGGTCGGCTACACCGGTGGCGACGTGCAAAACGCCACCTATCGTAACCACGGAACCCACGCCGAGGGTATCGAGATCCTGTTCGATCCCGACGTGATCAGCTATCGCAAGCTGCTGGAGTACTTCTTCCAGATCCATGATCCGACCACGCCCAATCGTCAGGGCAACGACCGTGGCATGTCCTACCGCTCGGCCATCTACTACGTGGACGAGGAGCAGAAGCGTGAAGCGCTCGACACCATCGCCGACGTGGAAGCCTCGGGTCTGTGGCCCGGCAAGGTGGTCACCGAGGTCGAGCCGGTGGGGGATTTCTGGGAGGCCGAACCCGAGCACCAGGACTACCTGCAGCGCATTCCCCATGGCTACACCTGCCACTTCCCGCGCAAGGACTGGGTACTGCCCAGGCGCACCGAAGAGGCCTGATGCGCGTCGTCTGACAACGCCAACCAGGCCATCGCATCACGGCACCCACCAGCGCCGCCCCGAGGGGCGGCGCTGTCGTGTCCGGCTCCTGGTGTCCTGTCCGGGCTCTCTGCAAGGGGAGACGCGGGCTTGCGCCAGCCGGGCTCAACGCCGCGGATGGACGCCACCGACGTGGGCATGCTCCAGCGTCTCGGGGGGATCGACCGGCTGGGACAGTTCATTGAGGATGCCGCACTCGCCGACCTTGCCCTGACCTGCGCAGCGACGACGCAGGCCTTCCAGTTCGACCTTGAGCCTGGAGAGCTGAGCGATCCTCTGCTCGACGTGCCCCAGGTGCGCCTCGATCAGGGCGTCGGCCTCCTCGCAGGGCTGATCGGGATCGTCCTGACACGCCAGCAGCGCGCGGATCTCGTCCAGCGTCATGTCCAGGGCGCGGCAGTGACGGATAAAGTCCAGGCGCTCGGCGTGGGCCTCACGATAGAGTCGATAGTTGCCCTCGCTGCGAGCAGGCTCGGGCAGCAGTCCTTCGCGCTCGTAGTAGCGCACCGTCTCCACCTTGACCCCGCTGCGTCTTGCCAGCTCGCCGATCTTCATGGATTTTCCTCCCGCCAAACGTCCGTCCATTCTGGCCAGGCATCGACTGTCTCGTGCCAGCCCTTGACCCTATAGTGACTACAGGGTGTCAACTCTGACTCAGAGACCCGAGTGGAGTTCCCAGGATGGTAGATTCCCCCAAGATGGCAGATTCCCCTGAAGAGCGCAGCGCGAAAAGTACGAGCAAGGCCGGCTGCTGCGCCTCCAGTGCCACGCCCCGCACTGAAACCAAGACCGAAACTAGAGACGAAACAACAAGCGAAACCAGGCCGGCGGGAACCAGTACCTGCTGCGGGGCAGCCGAGACTGCCGACACCCCACAGAGCAGCGAAGCGTCCCCTTCGGCCAGTCGTCTTGCGCTGACCATCGACGAGATGTGCTGCCCCACCGAAGAAGGCGTGCTCAGAAAGGCGCTGGCCGATCTTCCCGGGGTCGAGGCACTGAGCTTCCAGCTGATGCAGCGTCGTCTGGTGGTCCATCACCACGGTGTCGATCGCGAAGCCTTGGCCGCCCGTGTCCGCGACACCGGCATGACGCCTCGCTTCGAGGATGACCAAGGCGCCGACGCCACCGATGATTCCCGCAGCACCACGACGATGCCCTGGGGGCGCCTCGCGCTGGCCGGCATTCTGGCCCTGGGCGCCGAGGCCATCGGCTGGCTCGGGCTGACCGCAGGCTTGCTTACGCCGCTGCTGGCCATCGTCGCCATCGCCCTGGTCGGCATTCCCACCTGGAAAAAGGGCCTTGTGGCGCTGCGCCACGGCACCCTCAACATCAATGCGCTGATGAGCGTGGCGGTAACCGGCGCCATGCTGATCGGCCACTGGGCCGAGGCGGCCATGGTGATCGTGCTGTTCACCCTGGCCGAGCACCTCGAGGCCAGGTCGCTTGCACGCGCGCGCCAGGCCATCTCTGGACTGCTCGACCTGGCCCCACCCAGGGCACGGGTGCTGGATAAAGGAGAGTCTGGCAGCGGCGAGTGGCGCGAGATCGACGCTGACGACGTCGCCATCGGTGATCTGGTCAGGGTACACGCCGGCGAGCGTCTGGCGCTGGACGGCGAGATCGTGCGCGGCGACCCTAGCCTGGATGAGGCGCCGATCACCGGCGAGAGCCTGCCGCGTGATCGCTCCCTCGGCGAGAGCGTCTACGCCGGCTCCATCAACCTGGCCGGCGACTTCGACTACCGCGTCACCCGGCGGGCCAATGACACTACCCTGGCGCGCATCATCCACGCGGTGGAAGAAGCCCAGTCCCGTCGTGCGCCTACGCAGCGCATCATCGATCGCTTCGCCGCCATCTACACCCCGGTGGTGTTCGTGCTGGCCGGGCTGGTCGCGCTGGGCTGGCCACTGCTCGGCCTCGGCCCCTGGCTCGACGGGGTCTACCGCGCCCTGGTGCTGCTGGTCATCGCCTGCCCCTGCGCGCTGGTGATCTCCACCCCGGTAACGGTGGTCAGCGGCCTCGGTGCCGCCGCACGCCAGGGTATCCTGATCAAGGGCGGGGTCTTTCTCGAGCAGGCCACCCGGCTCACCCACCTGGCGCTGGACAAGACCGGCACCCTGACCGAGGGCAAGCCACGGCTGGTGCGCTCAGCTACGCTCGGTGACAGCGGCGACGCCGAGGGACAGCGCCTGGCCCTCGCCCTGGCGGAGCGCTCCAACCATCCGGTGTCCCGCGCCCTGGTGCAGGGGCTGGGCTCTCAGCCTACGGTGTCACTGGAAGGTGTCGAGGAGCGCGGCGGTCGTGGTCTGGTGGCAAGCGAGGTCGATAGCGGTGCGACGGTGTGGCTCGGCAACGCCCGCCTGGCCGGCGAGATGGGGGTCAGCCAGGCCCAGCTGACCAGCGGTGACGCCGACAACGACGACGCCGGCATCGTCTGGCTGGGGCGCGACGATCAGCTGCTGGCCTACTTCGCGGTCAGGGACGCCCTGCGCAGCACCAGCCGCCAAGCCATCGAACGTCTGCATCGCCAGAGAGTGAGCGTCAGCATGCTCAGCGGCGACGCCCAGGCCAGGGTCGATGCCATCGCTCGTGAGGCCGGCATCGACGAGGCCTACGGTGAGCTGTTGCCGGAGGACAAGTTGGCGCGCCTGGACGCGCTGTCCCGGCGCGGTGTGTGCGCCATGGTCGGCGACGGCATCAACGACGCCCCGGCGCTGGCCCGAGCCGACATCGGCATCGCCATGGGTGCGGCAGGCAGCGACGTGGCCATCGAGACCGCCGATATCGCGCTGATGAACGACGACCCGGCCAGCCTGCCACGGCTGATCGACCTGGCCCGCAGCACCCGCCGCCTGCTGGTGCAGAACATCGCCCTGGCGCTCGGCATCAAGGCGGTATTCCTGGCCCTGGCGCTGACCGGCCACGCCACCCTGTGGATGGCGGTGTTTGCCGACCTGGGCTCGAGCCTGCTGGTCGTCGGCAACGGACTGAGGATACTCAGACAGCGGTTTGATTGAAGCGCAGTCTCCACTTTGCCATCACGGCGTCGTCGATGCGTCCGGCCAGCGAGGCCTGGCCTGGCGCGTCCGCCAGCTATTTGGCGGCCAGACCTCAATCGCTACCATGTTCTCGAATATACTGTTTCAGGGCCTGGTCGATGCGGCGCTGCCAGCCATCACCGCCCTGCTTGAAGTGGTCAATGACGTCCCGAGACAGACGGATCGACGTCTTCACCTTCGTCGGCGTTCGTTGCGCCCCCCGCTGTCCGATGGCCCGTTTGAGGTTTGCAGGCAACACCTCATCCATGGGGCGCATACGTTCGATATCCTCATCGGTGAGTTCCCGGACCTCACCTGTCCTGTCCGTGAGTCGCCTTGTCATAGCGCCGCACCTCCCGAGCGTTGGCCTTTCTCAAGCTGATGACGCGAATTCCACCTTCAATCGGCGTGAAGCACACCACGTGGGCCCGCTGACCGATCATCCCGATGGCAACAAACCGACGCTCCGGGTAATCGTTGCGCTTGTCCTCGGTCAGTAGCGCCCCTTCCCAATCGAAATGAAACACCTCGCTGAAGGGCAGGCCGCGCACTCTGGCATTCCAAGCGCTCTTCCCCGGATCGAAGTCGATGATCATGCTTTAAATGTATGGACAAAAAAAGGACAAGAAGGTTCGTTCTCCCACAACGCACTCGTTGCCGAAACTAATGCTTGCCAGGTGCCTTGGCTGCCACCACCAAATAATGGCCTCCATCTTGCGTCTCGTCACCCCTCCCTGACCGCCATCGCCTCGCGCATGAAACGCAGTATCCACTCGGCCATCACGCCGTCGTCGATACGTCCGGCCAGTGAGGCCTGGCCCTGGCGTACCCGTTCTTCCCCGACCAGGCCCTGGCGCAGGTGCATCAGGTCGCGGGAGTAGTCGGGGCGAAACTCGGGGTGGCCCTGGACGCCAAGAAAGCAGCGGCCGACGCGGATCAGGTAGTGGGGACAGAAGCCGCTGCCGCCCAGGGTCGAGGCGCCTTCGGGCAGCGTCTCGACCTGATCCTGATGGCTGACCAGCAGATCGAGGTCATGCTGCCAGGGGGTCATCCAGGGCTCGCGCTCGCCGACCCGATTGTTGGAAAGCCCCACGCCCCAGCCCTTGGGACTCTTGATCACCTCGCCGCCCAACGCCTTGACGATCAACTGATGGCCGAAGCACACCCCCACCAGAGGCTTCTCCGCGCGATAGAGCGCGCGCACGAAGTCCTCGAGCCGGGCGATCCAGGCGTGGCCGTCGTTGACCCCGAACTTCGAGCCGGTGGTCAGCCAGGCGTCCACTGCCTCGACGTCATCGGGAATCTCGCCGTCCAGGCAGCGGTAGACCTGCCACTCGAGGCTGACCCCCAGAGAAAAGGCCGCCGGCGCCAGCAGCGCCTCGAACATGGCCGGATAGTTGCCGTGGGCGTCGATCAGCTCCGGCGCCACGTCGTCGCACTGCAGTAGACCGATTCGCATGATGTTCTCCATCACCAGTACTCCCTTGACGCTGGCCGGCCACCTTGCCAGAGACGACCCGGGCGCCGCCAGGGCTACGTCATCGGGCGGGGCCGGGCGCTATACCAACGCTATACCAAGCGCTATAGCCGGCCCTGCTGGGCCGCCAGGAAGATGCGTTGATAATCCTCGGCCGTAAAGGCGATGGGATTGCTTGCCGCGGACGGGTCGACCACCGCCATTTCGCCGATCTTCACCGCCTCGGCGTCATCGATGCCGATGGCCGCCAGGTCGTGGGGGATCGCGAGCCGCTCGCGCAGCTCGAGCACCCAGTCGATGGCACTTGAGGTGCCCGGCTGGCGAATATCGAGATAGCGACACAGGCGCACCATGGGCTCACCGATGGCGCGCTCGTTGGCCTTGAGCACATAGGGCATCAGGATGGCGTTCAAGGTGCCATGGTGGGCGTCGTACAGCGCCCCCAGTGGATGGGCCAGGGCATGCATGGCGCCGAGCCCCCGCTGGAAGGCGGTGGCGCCCATGCTCGATGCCACCAGCATGTTGAGCCGGGCCTCAAGGTCGTCGCCGTGGGCGTAGGCCCGGGGCAGATAGTCGCGGACCCGGCGCATGCCCTCCACCGCGATGCCCTCGGCCATGGGGTGATAGCCCGGCGCGCACCAGGCCTCCAGACAGTGGGACAGGGCATCCATACCGGTAGCGGCGGTAACCGCAGGGGGCAGGCCCACGGTCAGGGTCGGGTCCAGGATCACCCGGGCCGGCACCATGCCGGGGTGGAAGATGATGCGCTTGACCCGCTCGGCCTCGTCGGTGATCACCGAGGCGCGTCCCACCTCCGAGCCGGTACCTGCGGTGGTCGGCACCGCCACCAGCGGCACGATGGCGTCGCCGTCGGCGTTCTTCCAGTTGTCGCCGACGTCCTCCAGCGACCACAGCGACAGGCCGTCGCGCTGATTGGCCATCAGCGCCACCGCCTTGGCCGCGTCGAGTCCGGAGCCTCCGCCGAAGGCGATCACGCCGTCGTGCTCACCCTGGCGAAAGGCGTCGACGCCGGCGATGACGTTGGCACCGGTGGGATTGCCCTTGATCTCGGCAAACAGCCCCGCCCTGAGTCCTTCGCCGGCGCAGTGATCGAGCACTTCGCGCACCATCGGCAGCGCCGCGAGCCCCGGATCGGTGATCAACAACGGCGCTGTCATGCCAAGCTCTCGGCACTGGGCCGGCAGGTCACGAATCCGACCGGCGCCGGTGAGGATGGCCGAGGGGTAGTTCCAGCTGGTGGTGTAGCGGCTGATATCGCTCATGGTTGCCTCAGGCGTGTTTCAGATGGAAGGACTTGGGCCGGGTCAGGCTGTCGAAGCCGAGCCGCGACAGCGAGCAGCCGCGACCCGAATGCTTGACGCCGGTCCAGGCCAGCTCCGGGTCCAGATAGTCGCAGCGATTGACGAAGGCGGTGCCCACCTGAAGCCGCGCGGCCAGCGCTTCGCCGGCGACCAGGTCGCGGGTGAAGATCGCCCCGGTCAGGCCGAACTCGGAGTCATTCATCAAGGCGATGGCCTCGTCGTCGCCGTCCACCGCCATCACCCCGACCACCGGGCCGAAGCTCTCCTCGCGCATCACCGCCATGCTGTGGTCGACCCCGGTCAACAGCTGTGGCGCCAGATAGGCGCTGCCGGGGCGCGACAGCGGATAGTCGCCGGGGTCGATCCAGGCGCGGGCGCCGGCGGCCACCGCGGCCTCCACCTGGCCCCGCACGAAGTCGGCGGCGGCGGGCTTGACCACCGGTCCCAGGCTGGTGGACGGGTCGCAGGGGTTGCCGAGCCTGAGCTGCTTGAGCCAGGCCACCGCCCGTTCGACAAAGTCATCGAAGATGGCGCGCTCGACGTAGATCCGCTCGATGCCACAGCAGCTCTGGCCCGAGTTGAAGAAGGCGCCGTCCATCACCCCTTCCACCGCGCTGTCCAGGTCGACGTCGGCGCGCACATAGGCGGCGTCCTTGCCGCCGAGTTCCAGCGCCGTGGCGATAAAGCGCCCGGCGGTGGCGGCTTCGACGGTGCGACCACCGCCCACCGAGCCGGTGAAGGACACATGGTCGATGCGAGGGTCCCCCATCAGCGTCTCGGTGGCCTGGTGGCTCAGGTGCAGGTACTGGAACACCCCCTCGGGGATACCCGCCTCTCGGGCGGCCTCGACCATGCGCTCGGCACACAGCGGGGTCTGGGCGGAGTGCTTGAGGATCACCGCATTGCCGGCGAGGATCGCCGGCACCACGGCGTTCACCGCGGTCATGTAGGGGAAGTTCCAGGGCGCGACGATCAGCGAGACGCCCAGCGGTTCGCGGCGGATATAGCGGGTAAAGCCGGGCTTGTCGGCCAGGCGCAGCGGCGAGAGCGCCTCAGGCGCCATGGCGATCATTGCCCGGGCACGCTCCTCGAAGCCGCCGATTTCCCCGCCGCCCTGAGAAATGGGCCGGCCCATCTGCCAGCACAGCTCCTCGGCGTGCTGATCGCGCCGGGCGACGAAGGCGTCCACCATCGCACTGCACAGGCGGCAGCGCTCGGCGACGTCACGCTCGCGCCAGTCCTGCTGGGCCTCGACCGCGCGGACCAGGGCCGTTTCGATCTCGGCCGCGCCGGCCTGCTCGCGCTCCACGTACACCGAGCCGTCCACCGGCGATATCGTCTGTTGAATGGCCATGCAGTTCTCTCGTCTGTCGGTTGGCGGGATGCCGGGCATCCGCGTCAGATGATCTCGATGACGTTCTATCGTCCGTCGATCGTCATGATGCCGGGCATCCGCGTCAGATGATCTCGAAGTAGCGATCGAGCTCCCAGTCGGTGATATGCCGACGGAATTCGCGCTCCTCCCACTCCCGGGTGGCGGCAAAGTGCTCGACGAAGTCGTCGCCAAAGAGCCCGCGCGCAGGCGTCGACGCCTTGAGCCGCTGGGCCGCCTCCCACAGGGTTCGCGGCAGCGCCTGGTGCTCGGGGTGATCGAGTTCGTAGGCGTTGCCGGTAACCGCGGTATCGGGCTCGAGCCCCTGCTCGATACCATAAAGGCCAGCACCGATGGCGGCGGCCAGCGCCAGGTAGGGATTGGCGTCGGCGCTGCCGAGCCGGTATTCGACCCGCTGGGACTTGGCGCTGCCGGGGATCACGCGCAGGGCGGTGGTGCGATTCTCGACGCCCCAGGTGGCGTCCGTCGGCGCCCAGAAGCCGGGAATCAGCCGGGTGTAGCTGTTGATGGTGGGGGCGAACATGGCCAGAAACTCCGGCATCAGCCGCTGCTGGCCGGCGACGAAGTGACGCTGGATGGCGCTCATGGAGTGCTCGGCGTCGGCGTCGTAGAAGGCCGACTCGCCGCTCTCGAGGTGCTTCATCGACAGGTGGATATGGCCGCTCTGGCCGGGATAGTCCGGCGACCACTTGGCCATGAAGGTGGCCATCAGGCCGCGTCGCTGGGCCCACACCTTGGTGAAGGTCTTGAACAGCGCCGCCTTGTCGCCGGCGGCCAGCGCCTCGTCGACGCCGATGGCGGCCTCGAGCACGCCTGGCCCGGTCTCGGTGTGCAGCCCCTCGATGGGGAAGTCCATGCGCTGGGACAGCTCCAGCAGCTCGTGGTAGAGCTCGGCATGCACCGAACTCCTGAGCATGGAGTAGCCCATCATGTCCGGGGTCAGCGGGCGCAGGTTGCGAAAGCCCTTCTCGCGCACCGATTCCGGCGTCTCCTGGAACATGAAGAATTCATACTCCAGCGAGCCGTGTACCGAGAAGCCCATCTCGGCGGCCCGGCCCAGCACTCGCCGCAGCAGGCCACGCGGACAGATCGCCTCGGCCCGCTCGGTGAATTCGGCCATGAACAGCAGCATGTCGCCTTCAAAGGGTACCTCGCGACAGCTCTCCGGCAGCACGCGCAACTGGGCGTCGGGATAGCCGGTGTGCCAGCCGGTGTAGCGCGTGTTGTCGTACAGCTCGTCCTTGCTGTCCCAGCCCAGCACCACGTCGCAGAAGGCGAAGCCGCCGTCGAGGGCGGCAAAGAACTTGTCGCGGTGCATGTACTTGCCGACCATCACCCCGTCCAGATCGAGGAAACCGATCTTGACGTGGGAGAGGTTGCGCGCCTCGACCACCCGGCGGGCGTCATCCGCCGTGCGCACGTCCCTGGGATTGAGTCCTGACATCGATCACCCTCCTCATGGGCGAAGGAACAAGGGCGAAGAAACAACGGGCCGACCTTGATTGCCGGGCCGGCCCGCAACGCCCGATATCTGCCGTGAGTGTCAGCTGTAACGGTAGGGAGGTCCCGCCTGCTGCATGGTCTGACGATAGTCCTTGAGGATCTGCACCACCTTGGCGTTGCGCTCGCTCTGGCCTGCGATCTCGTCCCAGAAGCTCAGCGCCTCGTCCTCGATGGTCTGCCACTCGCTTTCCGGGATCGAGGTCAGCTCCAGCTTGCCGCCCTGGGTGCGGTAGTGGGCCTCGCCCCACCAGTACCAGTGCTGACGATAGTAGTGAGAGCTGTCCATGCACATTCTGAACAGCGTCTTCAGGTGATCCGGCAGCTCGTTCCAGCGTTCACTGTTGGCGAAGTAGGAGCCGGCCCAGGCGCCGGAAATATTGTTGGTCAGGTAGTAGCTGGAGACGTCCGCCCAGCCCACGGTGTAGGCCTCGGTGATGCCGGCCCAGGCGATGCCGTCGAGTTCGCGGGTCTGCATGGCGACCTCGATGTCCTCCCACGGCAGGGTCACCGGCACCACCCCGAAGCGGGTCAGGAAGCGCCCGGCGGTGGGGAAGGTGAAGACCCGTTTGCCCTCCAGGTCCTTGATGCTGCGAATCGGCTCCCGGGTGACAAAGTTGCAGGGGTCCCAGCTGCCGGAGCCGAGCCAGGTCACTCCCTCGATCTCGCCGTAGGCCTCCTCCCAGATTTCCTTGAGGCCGTAGTGGTTGAACAGGGTCGGCACGTCCAGGCTATAGCGCGAGGCGAACGGGAAGTAGCCGCCGAACACCGAGACATCGACCGGAGCATTGATCGAGTCGTCATCGCTCTGCACCGCGTCGATGGTGCCCCGCTGCATCGCCCGAAACAGCTCGCCGGTGGGCACCAGCTGGTCGGAGAAGTACAGCTCGATCTCCATCTCGCCGTTGGCGGCCTTGTTGAAGGCCTCGATGGAAGGCTTGATCACGTGCTCCGCCAGGGCTGGTCCTGCGTAGGTCTGCAGTCGCCAGCGGATCGGCGTCTTCGACTGGGCGTGGACGTAGGGGGCGGCCAGGGTGCCCGCCCCCACGGTGGCGGCGGTGGCGACACCGGCCTTCTTGAGGAAGTCGCGACGATTGGTCATCCGTTCTCTCCCGTTTTCGTTGTTGTTGCCTGACGTGACGTCTGTAAAGGACGCCTGTTGTCGTCTTCTCCTGCCTTCTTTAAAGCTTCTTGCTTCACATCCCTGCCTGCCGGGCCAAGACCGCGACAGTCCTGCCTCAGTAGTCCCTGAACAGACCCGGCAGCCATAGCGCCAGCTCGGGAAACGCGGTGATCAGCGCAAGCCCCGCCAGCATGATGGCGACGAATGGCCAGACGCTGCGGTAGATGTCGCCGAGACTGATCTCCGGCGGGGCCATGGCGCGCATCAGAAAGAGGTTGTAGCCAAACGGTGGGGTCATGTAGGCGATCTGCACGGTGATGGTGTAGAGCACTCCGTACCAGATCGGGTCGAAGCCCAGGGTGATCACCAGCGGCACGTACAGCGGCGCCACGATCACCAGCATGGCGGTGTCGTCGAGGAACATGCCCAGCAGAATGTAAGACAGCTGCATCATCACCAGGATCTGCCAGGGGGTGAGGCCGAACTGGTCGAGGAATACCGACTCGATGGCGCGCACCGCGCCGAGACCGTCGAACACCGCGCCAAAGCACAGCGCCGCCAGGATGATCCACATGAACATGCAGGTGATGCCGAGCGAGCGGCGCACCGTGGTCTCGATCACCGCCAGCGTCAGACGGCGCTTGAACGCCGCCGCCAGGGTCGCCGACAGCGCCCCCACCGCGGCGCTCTCGACCAGGCTGGTGACGCCCATCACGAACAGCCCGGTCATGAAGAAGAAGATTGCCAGCGGCATGATGCCCGCGCGCAGAAGCTTCAGCTTGTCGGCGGTGGACAGGTTGCGCTCCTCCGGCGGCAGCGCCGGGCCCAGGCTCGGCTGCAGGCGACAACGCACCACGATGTAGATGACGAACATCGCCGCCAGGATCAACCCGGGGATGGCTCCGGCCAGCCATAGCTGGCTGACCGGCTGTCGCGCGATCATGCCGTAGAGCACCAGCACCACGCTGGGCGGCACCAGGATGCCGAGCGAGCTTCCAGCCTGGATCACCCCGGTGACCATGATCTTGTCGTAGCCCCGGCGCAGCAGTTCCGGCAGGGCGATGGTGGCACCGATGGCCATGCCGGCCACACTCAGTCCATTCATCGCCGAGACCACCACCATCAGGCCGATGGTACCCACGGCGAGCCCGCCCTTGAGCCCGCCCATCCATACGTGGAACATCTCGTAAAGTTCGGAGGCGATGCCCGACTCCGAGAGCATGTACCCCATGAAGATGAACAAAGGCAGGGTCAACAGCGGATACCAGTTCATCAACTGGATGGCAGCGCTGAACGGCATCTCCATGCCGCCATCGCCCCACAGCAAGAGCGCCGCCGCCGCGCCGACGAAGCCGATGACGCCGAACACCCGCTGTCCGGTCAACAGCAGCAACATCATCGAAGAGAACATCGTCAGCGCGATCATTTCATAGCTCATCGATCGCCCTCCGTCCCTGGCTCTGGCTTAGAAACAGCAACATCATCGACGCTCTCGACAAGGGCAGCATAAGCGCGATCATTTCATGGCTCATCGATCGCCCTCCCCGTCCTTCCCGTCCTTCTCCCCCTCGGTCTGCTCGAGCGGGTGTCCTCTCAGCACGGCGATATCCTTGAACAGGGTCGAGAGGCACTGGGCGAGCATCAGCGCCACCCCCAGGGTCATGATGATCTTGATCGGCGCCAGCGGCGGCGCCCAGGAGCTGTAGTTGGTCTCGCCGTACTTGATCGCGTAGCTGGTGCTGGAGATGCCGCCGGCCAGCAGGGTGGCGAGGAACACCAGCAACAGCAGCATGGTCAGGATGTCGCTCATGGCCTTGGCCCGTGGCGACAGTCGGGTATAGAAGAGATCCATGCGCACATGGTCGTCGAGCTGCATGGAGTAGGCGCCGCCCAGCAGAAAGTAGGCGACCATCAGGAACTGAGAGACCTCGACGCCCCAGATCAACGGCCGATCAAACAGGGTGCGCGAGAGCGAGGCATAGAGCAGGACCCCGATCATCACGAAGATCAGGTACATGACGATACGACCGATACGCCGATTGAATCGGTCCACGTAGCGGACGTAGAGACGAATGGCTGCCGGCATGGGCGCTCCCGGACACAAGAGGAATCTCCTGAGTCTTGGCCCAGCCTGGCCGGACGTGCCAGTTGCATCGACTTCAACGACGTGATGACTATCGAAGCTTTCGATACTGCTCAAGCAAAGTGCAGAGAAAAGCAGCCACTGCACCGAAACCGGCCATGCAACTGGCCATCGCCGGGAAGCCCCTCAGACGGAAGTGACGATCTGCTCCTCGACCCAGGGCAGCTCCTCGGTGAGCGTGGCACGAAAGTCGCCGTCCAGCAGGCGGCGGGCGTCCCGCGCCAGCTGTCCAGGCAAGCCACCGAGTTCGTCGCGCCTGGCGACCAGCGTCAACGAGCGCTTGAGCGGCGCCAGCGGCAGCGCTTCGATGCGCACCCTGAGCTGATCGAGCCCCGCCTGATACAGGCACAGCGGGGTCGTCACGGTAAAGCCGACGCCGTCGCTCACCGCCTTGAGCAAGGCGCAGGTATTGTCCAGGTGCAGCCGCGCCGGCAGCTCTACTCCGGCCAGGCGCAGGTGGCGCTCGATACTCTGGCCGATCAGCGACTGCGGCACGTAGCGCACGAAGTCGAGCTGACGCGATAGCCAGCGCAGATTGTCAGCAGGCCCCGTCCAGCTCGCCGGCAACACCAGCACAAAGGGCTCGTCCAGCACCCTGTGACGCTCCAGGCCGTCGTAGTTTTCCAGCCGATCGTCGGAGATGATCACGTCCACGTGCCGCGTCAGCAGCGAGTGCCCGTGCATGTGCGAAAGCCCGGTGGTCAAGGTGTAGTCACGGGTGTGGCGGCGGATGACGTCGATCAGCGGCTTGCCCACGGCGGTGGCCAGCGAATCCACCAGCGCCAGGCGCATCTGATGCAATTGACCGAAGGCACCGGTGATCAGTTCGCGGCGGGTATCCCGGGCCTCGCCCAGCAGACGGCGGGCACGGTCATAAAAGAAGCGTCCGGCGCTGGTGGGTTCCAGCGGCCGCGAGCGGCGCTCGAACAGCGCCAGCCCCAGGCTCTCTTCAAGGGTCGCCAGACAATGCGACACCGACGACTGGGTCAGGCCGAGCGCCTCGGCGGCGGCGCTCTGGCTACCGCGTTCCAGGGTCTCGACGAAGATTTCCATACTGCGCAGGTCGAAGCCGAAGCCATTCTTCATGGCGTCTCCTCGGTGGTGATGTTGTTATTGTCTCAGCGCTGTTGTCGGCTCTTGCAGGGGCTGTCGCAGCGATCCTTGACCCGGTGCTGATCCTGGTCGGTGTCGAAGCTCTACTCTGACTCCTGCGGAACTTGTCGGCCAGGCACAAGTCTACCCTGGCAAGCCGAACAACAGGGAAGTCCGATGACCTACGTCGCCAGCGCCAGCTACCACGAACGACCGTCCTCCCACTGGACCGGCTGGGGCCAGTGGATCGCGCTTGTCACCATGACCCTGGACCACCTGGCACGCTACCTGGCCACCGACGCCTGGCACCTTGGCTGGGTCGACTCGAGCGTGGGCCGTATCGCCTTTCCGCTGTTCGCCGGCATGGTCGCCTGGCACGGGCTATTCAATACCCGTGATCCGCTGCGCTACGCACGCCGGGTGATGATCATCGGTCTGCTGGCCCAGTTACCCTACCAACTGATGCCCCGCGAGGCGCTGTTTCAGCTCAACATCTGCTTTACCCTGGCGCTCGGGCTGATGGCCGGCCACTGGCTTGAGCAACTGACCCGGCGACAGGAAGCCGGAGAGCTGGGCCATGTACGCCTGGCGCTGGAAACCCTCGGCGTGGCAACCGGCTGGTACTTTGCCGGCTTCTGGGTCGAATACGGCCACCATGGCCTGTTGCTGGTGCCGTTTTTCATGCTCGGCATGGGCCAGCTCCATCGTACCGACGACGCCCTGCTCTCGCGCCTGCTGGCGGTGGTCGGCTGCCTGCCGCTGCTGCTGGTGGCAGGCATGATGAACAGCTCCGACATGGCCAAGTCGGTGACCGTGGCCACGGTCCTGGCGGTACTGCTGCTGGCCGCTGGTGCTCACCGGCTATGCCGCGCGCCCGGCATCGTCATGCCGCGGCGGATGTGGCTCGCATGGTATCCGGCCCACTTCGCGGTGATCGCCGCCATCCTGTTGTGGACCGGCAACGCTCAGGTCATGTAACGGCACCGGCAACGGTCAAAGAACCCGCCAAGGTGGCTCGCCTGCTCTTGATACCCCCAGGCCCACTTCGCGGTGATCGCCGCCATTCTGTTGTGGACCGGCAACGCTCAGATAATGTAACGGCACCGGCAACGGTCAAAGAACCCGCCAAGGTGGCTCGCCTGCTCTTGATACCCCCAGGCCCACTTCGCGGTGATCGCCGCCATTCTGCTGTGGACCGGCAACGCTCAGATCCTCTAGGCGTCCTGCACCGGCAGCGCGAAACGGCTTCTCTGTTCCATCAAGAAGACCTTGAAGGCCTGCCAGGCCGGGCTGCGGTAGCGGTCCGGATGCCACACCAGCGAGAAGTGGCGGGTCAGCGGCAGGTCATGTGACAGCGCCAGCAACTCCCCTCGTTCGAGCTCTCCCCGCACGCTCAGGTGCGACAGGCAACCCAGTCCCAGGCCCGCCGCCACGGCCTGCTTGATCGCCTCGTGCTGCCCCAGCTCCATGCGTACCTTGAGCCTCGGCACCCGGGGCAGCACCGCCGCCTCGAGCACCTCCCGGCTGCCGGAGCCGATCTCGCGCAGGATCCACGACTGCTCGACCAGATCAGCGTCCTCGACCCGGCCCTTGGCCACCAGCGGATGTCCGGGCGCGCAGACAATCACCATATGATCTTCGCACCACACTTCGCTGGCGAGTCCCGGCTCGTGACAGCGCCCCTCGATCATCCCCAGGTCGGCGTCGAAGCGCTGTACCTCGGAGATCACCTCGCCGGTATTGCGAAGCCTCAGGCGCAGGTCGACCCCCGGATGCAGTCCGCCGAACTCCCCGGCCAGCGGCGGCAACAGATAGGTGCCGATGGTGGCGCTGGCGGAGATCGCCAGGCTGCCGTGGAGCTCGTCTCCCGGTTCCTCGGCGGCGGCGATCAGCTCACCCAGATCATCCAGCAGCTGTTCGGCGCGCGGCAGCAGTCGATGGCCCATGTCGTTCAGGCCAAGCCGCCGTCCCGGGCGTTCGAACAGGGTGACACCAAGTTGACGCTCCAGGTCCGCCAGCGCCTGGCTGGTCGCCGACTGGGACAGGCTCAGTTGTCTGGCCGCGGCGCTGACGGTTCCCAGCCGGGCCACCGCCACGAAGACCTCGAGCTGGCGCAGGGTGATATGGGAGCGGGTGGGACTGTCTGGCGAGAAACTCATCACGGTGCTCGACGGTTGCAGGGAAGATGGCGGGGAAACGACAACGGCTCCTATATCGGCTCAGCTTATAACAGGTTTCGTTATTACACGATAATCATCTGGCATATCCACGCCTAGAATCTCCCTATCGAAGCGACGCCTCAGGCTCCACCCAGACGAGCCGGTAGCGGCGATACCCTGACACGAAGAGGAGATCCGCTCATGTGGCAAGGACTTGCGCTATGCGCACTATTGACGCTGGCCGGGCAGGCCATCAGCCGACTGCCCGGTATCGCCGACGCAGGCGTCAGTCCGCTGGTGTTCGCCCTGCTGCTGGGCATCGTGGTCGGCAATCTGCCGCTCAAGCGCACCGTCGAGGGCGCCCAGCCGGGGCTCGCCTTCGCTACCCGCTGGCTGCTGCGCGGCGGCATCGTGCTGTTCGGCCTGTCGCTGACCTTCGCTCAGGTGGTCGGACTCGGGCCCAAGGTGCTGCTGCTGGACGCGCTGATCATCACCGCGGTACTGCTGGTCGGCTACCAGATCGGCACCCGGGTGCTCGGCATGGATCGCGAGACCACCCTGCTGACCAGTGCCGGCAGCGCCATCTGCGGCGCCGCTGCGGTGCTCGCCACCGAGTCGACCATTCGCTCGAAGCCGGCAGCGGCGTCCATGGCGGTGGCCACGGTGGTGCTGTTCGGCTCCCTGGCCATGCTGACCTACCCGCTGCTGTATCCGTGGCTGGGCATGGACGAGGGACTGTTCGGGGTCTATATCGGCGCTACCGTGCATGAGGTGGCCCAGGTGGTCGCCGCCGGCGACGCCGTCGGCCCGGATGCCCTGGCCAACGCGGTCATCGTCAAGCTGGTGCGGGTGATGCTGCTGGTGCCCTTCCTGCTGGTGGTCGGCCAATGGTGGCTGCGTCAGCCGACCCAGGAAGGCGCCGAGGCCGGCGCTCAGGGCGCACACAAGGCCAAGCTGGTGATCCCCTGGTTTGCCCTCGGCTTTATCGCCATGGTCGGCGTCAACAGCGTCATCACCCTGCCCGCGCCGCTGCACTCGGGTCTGGTGCTGGCCGGCCAGATCGCCCTGACCATGGCCATGGCCGCGCTTGGCATCAACACCCGGATGTCTCGCCTCAAGGCGCTCGGCGTGAAGCCCTTTCTGCTCGCCCTGATCCTGTTTGTGCTACTGGTGGTCGGTGGCGGGATGGCTAGTGCCCTGCTGATGGGCTGACCGGATCGATGGACCGGGCAGGAACCCGACACACAGCGAAGAAGGCGGCCTTGCGGCCGCCTTCTTGCATGGTGCTGATCCATCATTGAGCAGCGAGAGACTTGCCCCTGCTACAGAGAGAATTCCTCGGCGTCGTAGGACGTCTGTACCTCGATGCTTCCTTCGACGATCTCGGCGGCGAGGCGATCGAGTTCTGCGACGATGTCGTCCTCGACCCAGGGCGCCAGCGACAGACGCACCGCCTCCGGGTTCTCCAGGCCGATACGCACCACCTCACCCGAGCTCCAGCTGCCCTGCTTGACCGCCTCGGCAGCAACAAAACCCGCCATGGACACGTTGGCGATGGCGGAGCCGGCGAACACCTCCGGGTAGTCCTCATGCCACTCGCGCACATTGCCGAACTGCCAAACGCCTTCAGCCTCCTGCATCGCCTCGATGGCCCCTTGGCGACCCGCATTCAACATGGTGAAGATGATATCGGCACCGGCCTCGATCTGGGCGCTGGCCACGTCATGGGCCAGTGACACATCGTCCTGATCGCCGGCGAAGATGGTGAGGAAGTCGGCGTCCGGCCGGGTATGCTGCAGACCGTGGTAGAAGCCCCCGCGGCCCTTGAGACCCGGAGTGACGCGAATCCCCGAGATATGGCCCACCACGCCGCTTTGGGTCAGCAGACCCGCCGCTGCACCGGCGAGCCAGGCGGACTGCTCCTGAAGGACTTCATAGCTCGACACATTGTCGCCGGTGACATCCCCCTGGGTGACGGAGAACAGCACCTCGGGATAGTCCGCGGCCACCGTCATCACCGCCTCGGAATTCTGACCGCCGTGGGCGATGATCAGGTCCGGCCCGGCATCCGCCAATCTCCGCAGGGCGGCCTCAAGTGCGTCGGGCTCCGGCGCTATCCCGTCCTCGTAGCTGATCTCGGCGCCAAGTTCGGCCTCGATGCGCTCGAGTCCACGGTAACCCGCCTCCATGAAGCCGCCGTCATCCTTCTGCCCCGGCAATAGCATGGCCACCTCGAAGGCATCCGCCACGGCCAGGGAAGGCGAAAGCGAGAGACCACACAGCGCCACCATGTATCCAACTTTGCGAATCATCGAACACCTCATTACTTGTTTTTGTATACAGAACGCACCAACTACTCTAGCGCCGTGGTGGCGTCATCGCCACCCCGAAACGACGACGGGCCCCGTGTTGGGGCCCGTCGTGGAGGGAGCGAAACAGCGCCTGGCTCAGTCTTCGAAGCTAAAGCGCACCTCGGGGGCGTCCGGCACCAGGGCGGCGCATTCGCGCACCCGCTTGAGCAGGCTCGCGTGATCGTCGGCGACCAGGTTGATGTGACCAAGCTTGCGACCGGCGCGCTCGCTCTTGTCGTAGCGATGCAGGTGGGCGTCGCGCATGGCCAGCACCTGGCTCGGCTCGGGCTCGCGTCCGATCACGTTGACCATGCAGGTCGGCGCCCGGGCACTGGTGTCCCCGAGCGGCAGGCCCTGGATGGCACGCAGATGATTCTCGAACTGGCTGGTCACCGCGCCATCCATGGTCCAGTGGCCGGAGTTGTGCACTCGCGGTGCCATCTCGTTGGCCAGCAGGCTGCCGTCGGCGCACTGGAACAGCTCCAGGGTCAGCACACCGACATAGTCCAGCTCGTCCAGCAGCGCCCGGATGTATTCATCGGCGGTGTGCTGGACGCTGTCGTCGAGATCCGGCATCGGCGCCAGCGAGTAACGCAGGATGCCATCGACATGGACGTTTTCCGCCATGGGATAGAACACCACCTCTCCGTCGCGTCCGCGCACGGCGATGATCGACACCTCGCGCACGAAGTCGACAAAGGACTCGACGATCAACCGCGGGTGATTGATGCGCTTCCAGGCATCAGCCGCTTCCGCCGGGTCCTTGAGCACCGCCTGCCCCTTGCCGTCATAGCCCTCGGTGATCGACTTGGCCACCACCGGCGTGCCCAGCTCACGAGCGGCGGCTTCCAGCGACTCGGCGCTGTCCACCAGGCGATAGGCCGGCGTCGGAATACCCAGTCGATCGAACAGCGCCTTCTCCTCGGCACGATTCTGACACACCCGGATCGCCTCACTGCCGGGGTAGACCGGTTTCTCGGCTTCGATCGCCTGGACCAGCGTCACCGGCAGGTGCTCAAACTCGTAGGTGACCAGGTCGACGTCTTCGAGGAAGCTCTGGACGTGCTTCTGGTCGGTGTCGATCATCACCTCGCCGATCCCGGCGCTGGGGTGGCCGGTGGTATCGAGAAAGCGGAACCGGTTGGCCAGCGGATAGCCGGCCAGCGCCAGCATACGGCCGAGCTGTCCGGCCCCGAGAACGCCAATCTTCATGACTTGCTCCTGTTTTCCTGCGGGTACACGACGCCGTTCAGCCCTGGCGAGACTCGGGCGGACGAGGATCGGGATTGTCGAGCACGGTCTGGGTCTGCTCGGCGCGGAAGGCCTCGACGGCCTCGCGAACCTGGCTGTCCCCGAGCCCCACGATCTGGGCTGCCAGGAGGCCAGCATTGGTAGCGCCGGCCTTGCCGATGGCCAGGGTGCCGACGGCGACGCCGCCCGGCATCTGGGCGATCGACAGCAGTGAATCCAGTCCCTTGAGCGCCTTGGACTCCACCGGCACGCCGAGCACCGGCAGCGCGGTCTGGGAGGCGACCATGCCGGGCAGGTGCGCTGCACCGCCGGCCCCGGCGATGATCACCTGAATACCACGCTCGGCGGCGCCCTTGGCGTAGTCGAACAGCAGATCCGGGGTGCGGTGGGCGGAGACCACCTGGGTCTCGTAGCTCACGCCGAGGCGCTCGAGCATGGTCACGGCGTGTTCCATGACCGGCCAGTCGGACTTGGAACCCATGATCACGCCGACCCGGGGCGCTGGGGAAGTGGATGACATCGGCAACTCCTCGAAGAAACGACGGCGCCGCGGCAAAGAAATCGCCACGACAAGGGAACAATCGGGAAGCGGCATAGTCTAGCAGAGCCGGGGGAGCAGTACCTCTCCCTATGCGGAGACGTCGCCAGCCAGCGACAGCGCCTTTCACCCTGACTGCGCATTGGCCTGCTAGGGTAACGCTGCTGTCGCGGCCATCGCCGACACTCCACGCCGCCTGACAGGACGACCCGCTCACCCAAGGAGAGAGCCATGAAACCGACCCTGCTGCTTATTGCCGCCCTGACCTCCGGCCTGGCGCTGGCCGGTTGCGATGAGGGACAGAGCACCGCCAGCACCGCGCAGGAGGGCTCGAACGCCAGCCAGCAGAGCACCACCGAGCAGGCGCAGAAAATGACGCTTGACGGTACCCTGAGCTTCGCCGAGGCCGGCCAGAGCCTGCCCGACAACGCCGAGGTCACGGTGTTGCTCAACGACGTTGCCCTCGCCGACGCCCCGGCCAGGACCATCGCCGAAACCACGGTGACCATTGAGCGCCAGGCACCGACCGACTTCTCGCTGAGCTACGCAAGCGACGCGGTGAACCCGCGCCACACCCACAGCCTGCGTGGCGAGATCCGCAACGACGAAGGTCAGCTGGTATGGACCAGTACCGAAGCCACTCCGGTGGAAGTCGGTGCCGACGCCGACCAGCCGCCGGTGTCGGTGGTGCTGCGCCCGGTGGGTGCCGACGGCAACGCCCAGAGCGACAGCATGCAGAAGGCCCAGGAGGCGCTGCTGTCCAGCGGTGATGAACCCACCGCCGCCGAGAAGCAGGCCGTGGAAGAGGCCGACGCCGTGGCCGAACAGGCCGCCGGCATGCAGGAGCCCAGCCAGGGCGCCGCCGCGGCGAGCGGCGAAAATGCCGACACCGGTGCCAATACCGAGACGTCGTCCAGCCAGCCGCAGTAAGCGAGCGCCCTCGACAGATCGGCTCCTCCCGATACGACAACGCCGTGCCCAAGGGCACGGCGTTGTCGCTGCTGGCGGCTGCCCTGGCGCCGCTAAGCTGTTGCCGGCGAGCGGCGAGCCTGCCAGAAGTTGAGGCTGATGATCGCCAGCATGACGGCGGCACCGGCGACGTCGAACACCAGCGACGGCAGGAACACCCCGACGATCGCCGGCAGCAGCAGCAGGCGCTGCCAGATCGCCATGCGGGTGAACAGATAGCCTTCCAGGGTGGCGGCGAAGGCGCCCAGCGCCAGAAGTCCGGTGAAGCCCTTCCAGATCAGCAGCCAGACCGGCCCGCCGACGATGATCTCGGGGTTGTAGACCATGAACAGCGGCACCAGGTAGAGGCCCTTGGCAAACTTCCACGACTGGAAGCTGGTCTCCATGGGCTTGGCCCCGGCGATGGCGGCCCCGGCGAAGCCGGCCAGCGCGATCGGCGGCGTCACGTTGGAGTCCTGGGAATACCAGAACACCACCAGGTGGGCGATCAGCAACGGCACCCCGAACTCATTGGCCAGCGCCGGTCCCACCAGCACGATCAGCACGATATAGCTGGCCGTCACCGGCAGCCCCATGCCCAGCACGAGACTCGCCAGCAGCACCATGATCAGCGCCAGCAGCAGGTTACCGCCCGAGAAAGCCAGCATCATGGCCGAGAACTTGAGGCCGAGACCGGTCAGCCCCACTACCCCGACGATGATCCCTGCCACCGCACAGGCCATGGTCACCGCCACGGCGTTGCGCGCACCGAGTTCGAGGCCTTCAATCAGCTTGAGCAGACCGTTGCGACAGGCCAGCCCCAGACGCTCGGCGGTCACCGGCTGCCCCTCGCCTGGCGCCACGAACAAGAACCACACCGCAAAACGCAGCACCGCCACCAGCAGCATGCAGACGATGGCGTAGTAGCCCACTCGCATCGGCGACATGTTCATCATCAACAGCCACACCAGCACCGCCAGCGGCAGCAGGAAGTGCCAGCCGTGCTTGAGCACGTCGCTCATCTGCGGCAGCTCGTCCTTGGCCATGCCCTGCATGCCCTCCTTGAGGGCGATGATATGCACGAACAGATAGACGGTGGCGAAGTACATGAAGGCCGGCAGGATGCTGACCTTGACCACCTCGAGATACGGCAGCCGGGTGTATTCGGCGATCAGAAAGGCACCGGCCCCCATCAGCGGAGGCATGATCTGGCCACCGGTCGACGCCGCCGCCTCGATGCCACCGGCCTGGTGGGGCTTGTAGCCCAGGCGCTTCATCAGCGGGATGGTAAAGGCGCCGGTGGTGACCACGTTGGCGATGGCGCTGCCGGAGATCGAGCCCATGCCGGCAGAAGCGATGACCGCGGCCTTGGCGGGCCCGCCACGCTGGCGTCCGGTGGCGGCGTAGGCCAGATCGATAAAGAACTTGCCCGCCCCGGTGATCTCGAGAAAGGCACCGAACAACACAAAGATGAAGATATAGGTCGCGGCCACCCCCATGGGCAGGCCGAAGATGCCTTCCTGCCCCAGGTAAAGCTGGCCCACCAGGCGATCGAGATTGTAGCCGCGATGCTCGAGGATGCCGGGCAGGAACTGGCCGAGCCAGGGTAGCTCGCCACGGGGCCCGGCAAAGGCGTAGAGGATGGCGATCAGGCCGATGATGGTCATGCCCAGCCCCACCGCGCGACGGCTGGCCTCCAGCACCGTGATGGTGGCGATGATGCCGACGGTGATGTCGGTCTGGCTCCAGAAACCGGCGCGATTGATGATCTCGTCCAGAAACAGCGCCATGTAGCCGCCGGTGATCATCGCTCCGATGAAGAACACAAGGTCGATCGCCCCACCCAGCACGCCCCTGTCACGCTTGGGACCGAACACCGGAAACATCAGGAACGCCAGCATCATCACCAGCGCAAGGTGGATGCTGCGCTGATAGAACAGCCCCAGCGGCTGAATCCCCGCCGAGTAGAGCTGGAACAGCGACAGGCCGACCGCCACCAGGGTGATCAGCCATAGGATGGTCTTGGGGTGGTTGGCCTGGCTGCCAGGCACCACCGGTGAAGCTGCCGTTTCGCTCATTGTCGTGATTCTCGTCAGGCCTTGCCGGCGCTTGGCCGGTCGGCATAATTCGGAATGCAGTCGCAGGTCGCCGGCCCTCGAGGGACCGAAGTGCCCACGCGGTTGGTGGCGTCATTCGATAGCCTGGGCCAACGACAGGCTAGTCGCGCCGCTCGAGTCCAACGCTGACCAAACGCCCCGCCGCCAGATCGCTCAGGCTGATGGGCGTGGAGGCCGCCGGCACGGCCAGGGAGTCCCCGTCCGGACAGTCGGCCCGCGCCTTGATCAACGTCTCCAGGGTCGGCTCACCACGGCTGACCAGGCGATGATCGACACGCTTGGCGCCGACCCGCAGCCGATAGCGATTGCCGGGGACGGGCTCGTCGATGTCCTCGATCCAGTAGCCGCCCTGACCGTCGCTGACCTGGCGTCCGCGCCCGGGCACGTGGTCGAGGCCCGCGGCAAAGTCCGGCAGGTGGCTACGTTCAAGCACCATGGCACCGCCGAGGTTGCGATAGCAGTCGAGCACCTCGAAGCCTTCTACCGAGTGGTTCCAGGCCAGGCACCAGCCAGCGCCATCGGGCATCGGCAGTTCCACCAGCGCGGCGCCCTCGGCGTCGCGCACGCTCAAGGTAAAGAGAGCATCGCAGTCGGCATCACTTGCCTGGCCAGCGCACGCCACGGTCATCAGCGTGACCAGCCCAAGCGCAGGCAGGGCGAGCCCGGAGGCCCGCCCTGCCATGAATCGACGCCCCGCCATCAGGGACGCTGCTTGTCCTGCACCTCGGCACCGACTTCCTCGTAGTAGCGCAGTGCGCCCGGGTGGAAGGCGATGGGTGTGGAGTTCACCGAGAACTCGACGGTGGTGTCATTGGCCGCCGGATGGATGGCGATCAGCTCGTCGGTCTGCTCGAACAGGGTCTTGGTGATCTGGTAGGCCAGTTCCTCGTCCATCTCGCTGCTGGCGATCAGCACGTTGGGTACGCCAAGGGTCTGCACCGCTTCTTCCATGCCTTCGTAGAGACCGGCCTTGAGCTCATACGGGGCAAACACCGGTTCGTCCTCGCGCGCCTTGGCGACTTCCTCGTCGCTGAGGCCGATCAGCCGAACATCGCTGGTGGTGGCCAGATTCAGAATCGAGCTGGTGGGCGGCCCCACGCTCCAGAAACCGGCATCGATATCGCCATCACGCAGGGCGTCGGCGGTCTCGTTGAAGTTCAAGCGGCGCGGGTCGAAGTCGTCGTAGCTGATGCCGTTGGCTTCGAGGATGGCGCGGGCGTTGAGCTCGGTGCCGCTGCCCGGCGCACCCACGGACACGACCTTGCCTTCCAGGTCATCCAGCGAGTCGATGTCGGAGTCGGCCATGGTCACGATCTGCACCGCGTTGGGATAGATAGAGGCGATGGCACGAATGTTCTCGAGCTTGCGCCCCTCGAAGTCACCGGTACCGGTAGCGCCCTGGTGGACGGTGTCGGCCAGCGCCAGCGCCAGATCGGAGTCACCACGCCAGACCAGCCCCATGTTCTCCACCGAGGCGCCGGTCACTTCGGCCACGGCGTCGTAGCCGTCGACGTGCTTCTTGATCAGCTCGGCCAGGCCTCCACCGTAGGGGTAGTAGGTGCCGCCGGTTCCACCGGTGGCGATCGACAGCTGGCTCTGGGCCACGGCGCTGTGGCTGGCAACCAGCAGGGATGCCGTCAGGGCAAGGGTCAGTGCTCGCATGGTCTTCCTCCGTTCCTCGTGGGAACCGCTTAGAATTTATTGTGCGGAATTGAAGTGTCGATACAGCAATCGCCTAGGCAAGCTAGCAAGAGCCGGCCTCGCTTGCCACTGCAGACATTTCGACGTTTTTTATCTTTGTCTGCAATTCTCACAAGGTCTTAGAGACACTGGCCCGCCATCCTGCCCGTCGAACCCCCGAAGGGCGCGCTTCTCAGGGAGCTGGCGTCGCGCCGGCTTTTCACGCCTCAGCGTTGACTGTCGACCTGCTCGCGTACCTTGGCGACGATATGGGCACCGATCGGCAACGCTGAGGTCGCCGCCGGCGATGGCGCATTGCCTACGTTGATGGTGCGCGGCGTGTTGACGAACAGGAAGTCGTCGACCAGCTTGCCGTCTCGTGTCACCGCCTGGGCACGCACCCCGGCCGGGTAGGGCTTCAGGTCATCGAGGGTGAGACTCGGGCAGTACTTGCGCACCTCTTCCAGATAGCCACGCCGTGACAGCGAGTTCTTCATCTCACGCATGCCAGGGCCCAGATGACGCCACAGCACTTTGAGAATACCCGGATGGCTGACCATGCCGACCAGATCCGCTGCCGAGACATCACGCTTGCGATAGCCCTCGCGGGCCAGTGCCAGCACGGCGTTGGGCCCCACCGTCACGCTGCCATCGATCATGCGGGTAAGGTGGACGCCGAGAAACGGCATGCTGGGGTCCGGAATCGGGTAGATCAGATGATTGACGATGGCGTTGCGGTGCTCGGGCAACTGAAAGTACTCCCCGCGGAAGGGACAGATGGTGAAGCTCGGGGTCTGCCCCAGCATGCGCACCACCCGGTCGGCCATCAGCCCCGAGCAACTTACCAGGTAGCGACTGCTGAAGGTCTCGGTGGTGGTGGTCACCACCACTTCCTGGCGACGTTCGTCGAGCCCGGTGACCTCCCGTGAGTAGCGGATCTCGCCACCGCGTCGCTCGAACTCGGCGGCCATGGCGCGAGTGACCTCGGCATAGTCGACAATACCGCTGGACGGCACGAAGATGCCGCCGACGCCGGTGATGTTGGGCTCACGCTCTGCAAGGGCACCGGCGTCGAGCCATTCACGCTCGAGCCCATTGGCTTCGGTGCGTTCCCACAGGGCCTTCATCCGCCCCAACTCCACCTCGTTGGTGGCGACCAGCAGCTTGCCGCAGCTGTCGTAGGCGATGCCGTGGGTCTCGCAGAACGCCTTGGTGGCACGGTTGCCTTCCAGACAGAAGCGCGCCTTGAGGCTGCCCGGTGTGTAGTAGACCCCGGCGTGTATCACGCCACTGTTGTGACCGGTCTGATGGCGAGCCGGACCGTCCTCCTTTTCCAGCAACAGCATGCGCTTTTCAGGATAGGCGTCCTTGAGCTGCATGGCGGTGGACATGCCCAGAATGCCACCGCCGATGATGATGAAGTCGTACATGGGGGTCTCGTTGTCCTTGGTCTTGCCCCACCGCCGGGACGGGGCCGGATACATCGTGGGCAGCCGGGTATCGCGGGGCCCATCACCCTAGAGTACCGCGTCGGGCCGTGCCCCGCTGCACCCCTCTTCCCCGGAGGACACCTCAGCCCTGGCGCGCTCGCAGGGTGCTGCCACAGGTGAAGACACCGCGCTGGCGCATCAGCTCGCGTCTGAGCTGCGGGTGAGCCTTGAACTTGTCGCGACCGTGCAGCCAGAAGTGGTTGTTGATCAGCAGGAAGCTGCCGACCGGGTTGGGCAGGGAGATGACGCCGTCGCTCGACTCCAGCGAGTCGGACAGCTCGCAGAGCCAGTTGCCCTCCTCCAGATCACGTGGCTGGACAAACTGATCGATGTAGGCCATCACCGGGCGGCCATCACGGTCGACGTCGAATACCGGGTGAAAGACGTCGCGCACCACATTCTTGCTGGGCGGAGCCGACCAGCGCATCTCACTGAACGCCAGCGGGTGACGGCAGAACCGCTCCAGCTCGTGCCAGTCGTCCAGATGCAGCAGCCGCGAGTTGCCGCCTTCCATGTGCTGCTCGTCAATCTTCATCATCAGCACGTAGTCGGTGACCTGCTCGACGAAGGTGCCGTCGTTGTGAAGCTCCATCACCCGATGCGGCGCCCGCAGATAGCTGTCGGAGGTGTCGACATTCTCGACCACGAAGCGGGCATAGTACTGACCACTCATGGCATCGAAGTTGGATCGTCCGATCAGGTGGGCAACGGCGGTGGCAAACTTGACCATGTCCTCGGCCTGCTCGACCCGGTCCAGCCCTTCCGGCACGACCTGCAGCGCTCCCTGGCGACGGTCCAGCAGGATATTGGCCAGCCGCGGCTTGAGCGTCCCCTCGCACAGCTCATCGAGTATTCCCGCGACACGAAAACGCAGCATCGACTTGTACTCCAGCGCCTGAATCGGCCATTCGGCACAGGCGTCGAGAAAGGCAGCGACGACCGACCGCTCGACACGCAGCTCCTGCAGACGCTCGGAAGAGGTCGACGGGACCAGGGTGAACCCGCGTGGATCGCGTGCGCCAGGGGCGGTGGTCTGATCATCACGATCCTGAAGCTGGGCAGAGGCAAGGATGGACATGGCAGGGCTCCGTATTGTTTTGACGTTTTGTGAAAATATCTACATTATTAACTTTGGTCAACAAAAACCCGGCTGCCGCCGGGTACTGATTTTCGGGACAAGGTCCAGAGTTCTTGAAGCGTCCGCCGGCCGGCAAAGCCGCCGACCGGCGTTGCGGTCAAGGCGTCAGGTGCCTTCCAGCTCACGACGCATCTGTCGCTGGCTGTAGGCCGTGCCATAGCGGCGGCGGGACCATAGGTACAGGCAAAGCCCGGCACCCATCCAGCCGGCGAACAGCCCCCACTCGATGGGTGACAGCGCCGAGGGGCTGCCGGGCAGGTAGAGCCCGATCAGTCCCAGCGACAGCACCACCGCCAGCCAACCGACCAGGCGAGGATGGCTGACCTTGAACGGCCTTTCGAGTTCCGGCTCCTTGCGCCGAAGCACCAGAAACGAAATGGATACGAACAGGTAGGCGATGACGATGCCGAGACCACCGGCCACCACCAGCCACACCATGGCCTGGCGTCCCAGTAGAGGCGCCAGGCTCGACAAGGCTCCCATCACCAGGATGGCGTTGACCGGCGTCCTGTGACGAGGATGCAGCTTGGCCAGAAAGGCCGGCAGCATGCCGCAGTGGGCCAGTGCATAGATGGCGCGAGAGCCACCGACGTAGAAGGCGTTCCAGCTGGTCAGGATGCCGGCGATACCCGCCAGTACCATCAGGTTGGCCGCCCAGGGGGTATTGAACACCGCCCCCATGGCGTCAGGTACCGCCAGGGAGCTGTTCTCGAGCTCCGCCTTGGGCAGCATCAAGGCCGTTCCCAGCACGATGAAGGCGTACCAGAACACCGCCAGGACCACCGACAGCATCAAAACCCGACCGATCTCGCGAAACGGCAGGTCGATCTCTTCCGCCGCCTGCGGGATGACGTCGAAGCCGACAAACAGGAAAGGAACCATGATCAGCACCATGGTGATCCCGCCCAGCACACCCTCTTCGGTGTTGAACAACGGCGTCAGCGAAGCGCTGCTACCCTCGAACAGGGCGCCGGTGATGAACATCACACCGACGGCCAGAATCAGCAGCGTCACCACCTTCTGGACCAGCGCCGCGGTGCGCACGCCAACATAGTTGATGGCCATCATGACCACCGAGCCGGCCACACCGACGGCAACCCAGGTGGCCTTGACGTCCCAGCCCGCCAGGGTCCACAGGTGACCGACGGCGTAGCCGGGGAACAGATGCTCGACCACGGTGGGCAGCGCTACCGCCTCGAAGGCCACCACGCTGAGATAACCCAGCACGATCGCCCAGGTACACAGGAAGGAGGCAAAATGGCCCAGGGCACGGTAGCTGTAGACGTGCTCACCACCGACCTGGGGCATCGCCGAAGCGAGCTCAGAGTAGGTCAGCCCCACCAGCACGATCACCATGCCGCCCAGCACGAATGCCAGTATGGCGCCAAGGCTTCCTGCCGAGGTGATGAAGCCCCCCGTCAATACGATCCAGCCCCAGCCGACCATGGCACCGAAGGCCAGCGCCAGGACGTCCTTGCGGGCCAGCACTCGGCTCAGCTGGGCTCCGCCATTGCTGTTATTGTCCATAAGATAAACCTCTCGCCGCAGTGGTGCGTTCCCGCAGAACAGTGATTGTTGACCGGGGACAGGACGCACCGTTGAATTTATCAATCGCGCGTGCAACTTATCATGAGGATGTTTGCCGTCCGCAGCCTTCGTTTATACCTCTTTGGTCTAAGTTTGTAGGGCCTGCAGATGGCGCCATCGCCGTCAGCCGCAGTCTCCCGCGGCGTCTGCGGAATGAGGAGTTTTCGTCGCTGCGCCACGCCCAGAACGGACACCAAATTGGACTGGCAAGAGGGCAAAAAAGGTTGCATGCTGTAGGGGTCGAAAACGCCCATTGGAGTACCATGAGCACCGCAGATTCCTTGTCTCGAGCAGACGCTTCCGAACCGCCTCCTCGACGATGCCCTGACCTCGATGTCAGGGACCTGGAACAGCGCACACGACTGATGCGCATTGTTACGCGGCTTATCGCCGTATCTGATCTCGGAAGCCGCGAGATCGCACGCCGCGCGGGTCTCCCCATGCAGAAGATCAGTGATCTGCTGTCGGGACGACTGGAACACTTCACCTGCGACGAGCTGCAGGCCATTCGCCGCATCATCGACGATGGCCATCTGTCACTCTCCTGATTGGCCCGTGCTGGACGGCGCCCCGGAAGGCAATGCTGCCAGGGCGCCGCGTCTTGTTGGCGCGAGCCATTGCCCCACCCTTCCCCTTGATCTTCATGCCATGAGGAATCATCGATGCGCCGTCTGCTAGCGGCTTGTCTGCTATGTGTGTCTGCAAGCGCCCTGGCCGATGGCCAGGCCACCCTGGTCGATGGCAGTGGCGACCCCGAGAGCGCCGTCACCGCACGCTGGATCGGTGATCAACTGCGCCTGGACTTTCCCCGCCACGCGGCCAAGGGCTATCTGCTGTTGAGAGACGGCAAGGGCCACGTTGTCACCAACTTCGGTGGTCAGACGGTGGTGCTGGGCATCCGCGATGTTCAATCCATCGCCGGGCAACTCGGTGGCCAGGACCTGTCCGACCTCGGCAGTTACCAGGCCCAGCAGGTGCTGTCGCTGGAGCCTGTCGGCACGCGGGAAAGCGTCGCCGGCATCGAGGGCGAGGTCTATCGTCTTGACTGGATTACCCAGGAGGGCGATCGCCGAGAGGATGAACTGGTACTCAGCCAGCGACCGGAGGTCATCGAGCTTTTACGGGTCGTCGACCGCTATCAGAGCATTCTGTCGGGGCAACCGGACCCGGTGGCGGCAAGGCTCGAGCAACAGGGGCTCGGACTTCTGCGTTTTGGCGACAAGTTTCAGGTGGCCAGCCTGACGGCGACGTCGCCCGATCCTGCCCTGCTGGCATTGCCGTCCCAGAGTGGCAACGTTGGTGAGCTGTTGCGTTCGGTCATTCAATAGACTTAGGGCCAGGCGCCAACTTTCCCCCTCTCCAGCACTAGATCCACAGCATACCTAGGATGGTGTACTTGATCGCGCACCGCGTGGAATAGGTGTGTGTCAATTGCGTGTAAAACCGCGAAAATGCGATGCAGGAGTCTCCAATCCACGATATATCTTGAAGGTAGCCTTCAAGACATGGTGCGGCCGCACGGCTCGATGTCGTTCCGCAGTGGTCGCACCCATCCAGTGAGAGTTGCCATGAGGCCAATCGACAAGTCCCTGCTGGAACAGATGCACATCAGCGAGGTCGAGATCCAGCGTCGCAAGGAATTCCTGAGCCTCGACGAAGCCGACCTGGCCGATCTGGCAGCGCTCAAACCCCTCATCAACGAGCATATCGAGATCATCGTCGAAGAGTTCTACGAGCGGCAGACCGAGATCGACGAGATCAGCCTGCTGATCGGCGACTCCGAGACCCTGCAGCGACTGCGCTCGGCCCAGCGCCAGTACGTCCTCGACATCTTCACCGGCTACTACGACGCGGAATACGTCAACAGTCGGCTGCGCATCGGTCTGGTGCACAAGCGTATCGGCGTCGAACCCAAGCTGTTTCTGGCCGCCATGCGCACGCTCAAGGAAATCCTGTTTCGCGTCATCGACGAGAACCTCGAGGACGTGCAGGCGACCAAGTCGGCGAAGAACAACCTCGACAAATTGATGTACTTCGATATCACCCTGGTCTTCGATACCTATATCGATACCCTGCTCAACGAGGTCCACAGCGCCAAGCGCCGGATGGAGCTCTACGCTCGCAACCTGGAAGAGAAGACCAAGGAGCTGGCCGCCTACGCAGAAAAGGACGCCCTTACCGGGCTGTTCAACAAGCGAGGCATGAGCGAGGCCCTGAACAGGGAGATCCGCATGGCCGAGCGACGTCACTCGCTGGTCAGCCTGATCTACTGCGATATCGATGACTTCAAGCAGATCAACGATACCCACGGCCACCACAAGGGTGATGAAATCCTCGTCACCTTCGGCCAGATCATGCGTGAAACGGTCCGCAGCAGCGACATCTGCTGCCGCCTCGGGGGGGATGAATTCTGCTGTATCCTGCCAGACTGTGATGCCAAGAGCGCCAAGACCATCGGCAGCAAGATTGAACTGGCCTTCCAGAGCAAGTACCCGAACTTCTCGATCAGCCTGGGCGTCGCCGAGACCGGGGATCGAGACTACCTGCGCGAGGAAGAACTGCTGCGCGCCGCCGACGCCATGATGTATCGCAACAAGGAAGCCAGAAAGCGCAGTGCCGCAGAGGCCGCCTCGAAGACCTCAGCCAGGACGTTGCCAGCCCCCGCCCAGGCAGCAGAGAAGACAACCAGCTCAACGGCCGCCCAGAGTGACGATCACTGACTTCCACTCGCCTGGCTCGGCATTGTCTCGATAAAAATTTAAATTTCTGCTAATAAAGTTGGATCTAAAATAAAAAGCCTCGATCAGGGCATGCGGGAAGCTCGGCAGACGCTCCTGCTTCGACCAGGTCCTGATGGTGGCATGTGCTGGTTGTCGTACGGTCTCGAGGAAAATGCCCCATGTCCTACCATGAAGCCAAGGAACACGCGCCCGGTCGCCTGCATCGGCTATTCAGTTCGCCCTATACCGCCTTCGACAACCAGACCAGCGAGCGACGCCTGCATCTACTGCTGGCCCTCAATCTGCTGGTCTTCGCGCCGATGCGCCAGGGCCGACTGACGTTACGACTGCTCGATGGCTGGGAAAACGGCGACTGCGAACAGCACACCCTGAACTTCCGGGACGCCGACATCCACCGCCCCCATGACCTCATCAACGCCGCACCACACACCCAGTCACGCCCACTGCTCGCCCCGGCCCTGGAAGAGGCGTTGTCCAGCGCCGAGGCCAATGCCATGGGGCTGGATAGCGATATTCGCCTTCACCCGGCGAAGTGGCCGGCCTTCCCCGGCGGACTCTCGCTCTACACACGCTACAAGGTCTGCCATCGCCTCATCTATGGCGAAGACGACAGCTACCGCTCGATTCGCTGCGAGACCCCGGTAGGCCTGCGCGAGATTCACGAGTTCCACCTGGAAGAAGGCGACTTCGCCGTCAGCCTGCCCCACGATGACTCCCCCGCCGACAGCGATGACACCGTGGGCCTGGTCCTACATGCGGCCCAGCGCTCCGCCCTCACCCACTGGCTTGCCGATCTGGCAGAGCAACCACTGTCGAAGCTGATGGGCTGAGTTCAGGCGTCTCTGGGCACCCTGCCCATCAAATAGAATTCCGGGTTGGGTGGCGTCCCGGTCAAGGTCACCAGACGGTTGGACAGCCCAAAGAAGGCGCAGATCGCACCGATATCCCAGATATCGTCGCGGCTGAACCCCACCGCCTGCAGACGTTGCTCCCACTCATCGGTCAGCTCGCCCAGATCGATTGCGCAGTGCAGCGCGAAGTCCAGCATGACGCGATGTCGCTCGCTCAAGCCTGCACTGCGATGGTTGACCGCCACCTGATCGGCGAGCAGAGGATCCTTGCTGTAGATCCTGACCAGCGCACCATGGGCCACCACGCAGTAGAGGCAGTGGTTGCGGGCGCTGGTGGCGACCACGATCATCTCCTTCTCGGCCTTGATCAGGCTATCGGACTCACGCTCCATCAGCGCATCATGATAGGCGAAGAAGGCGCGAAACTCCGGCGGTCTGTGGGCCAGCATCAAGAAGACATTGGGCACGAAGCCCGCCTTCTCCTGAACCGCCAGGATGCTGTCTCGGATATCATCGGGCAGATCGTCGAGAGATTCGGGGACGGGAAAGCGGCTGAGAGATGGGCTGATCGAGGGGCTCATGGGGGCTCCGGGCTGACGTGGGCATGGAAGAAGGGGCAGGCAACTCATTGACGTTAACGTAAAGGTCAATATTGCGCTCTGGTACTTTGATCGAATGCCGGGTCGCCGCTGCCGAAAACGACGATGCCCCCTTGATGGGGGCATCGCAGCCTGCAGCCGGGTCAGGCCCGAGAACTCCAGGCAGACAGGACGTTGCGCCCCGCTGCCACTTTTGCTCAGCCCTGGATCAGCTCAGCGAAATCGTGCTGTTGATGCCGCTGGAGACGTTCTCCGGCTCGAACCAACGCGCGGTCACCGTCTTGGTCTGGGTCCAGAAGCTGATGGCCTGCTTGCCATTGGGGCCAAGGTCGCCCAGCTTGGAGGCGCGCGAGCCGGTAAAGCTGAAGTAGGCCACCGGCACCGGGATCGGCACATTGATGCCCACCTGACCGACATCGATATCGCTCTCGAAGCGACGCGCCACCCAGCCGGAATTGGTGAAGATGGAAGTACCATTGCCGTTGGGGTTGGCGTTGACGAAGGCAATGGCCTCGTCCAGCGTGTCCACCTCGACCACGCACAGCACCGGACCGAACACCTCTTCACGATAGATGCTCATGTCCGCCGTCACGCCGGCGAACAGGGTCGGGCCGACGAAGTTGCCGTCGGGGTAGCCCTCGACCTGGCAGCCACGTCCGTCGACCAGCAGCCGGGCGCCTTCCTGTTCGCCCTTGGCGATCAAGCCTTCGACACGATCCTTGGCCGCCGGTGACACCAGAGGCCCGAGATCCGCCTCGCGGTCGGTGCCCGGCCCCACCTTCATGTTGCGAGCCCCCTCGACGATATCCTCGAGCCACTCCCGGGCCTGGCCGACCAGCACCACCACCGAGTTGGCCATGCAGCGCTGGCCGGCGGCGCCGAAGGCCGACCCCAGCAGGTTGTTGATGGCCTGAGAGCGGTTGGCGTCAGGCATCACCACACAGTGGTTCTTGGCGCCCATCATGGCTTGAGCGCGCTTGCCGGACTCGCTGGCACGGCGATAAAGCTGGGTGCCGACATGGGTGGACCCGATAAACGACATGGCCTTGATATCCGGGTGCTCGCACAGGTGATTGGCGACATCAGGGCCGCCATGCACCACGTTGAGGACACCGGCGGGGACACCGGCCTCGAGCGCCAGTTCCACCAGGCGCAGGGTGGAGCTCGGGTCCTGTTCGGAGGGCTTCAGCACGAAGGTGTTGCCGGTGGCAATGGCCAGCGGGAACATGAAGCAGGGCAACATGATGGGGAAGTTGAAGGCGGTGATGCCGGCACCTACCCCCAGCGGCTGGTTGAGGGTGTAGACGTCCACCTCGTTGGCGGCGTTCTCGGCCAGCTCCCCCAGTTGCAGCGAGGTGATCGAGCAGGCGTGTTCGACCACCTCGAGACCACGACCGACTTCACCTTCAGCGTCGGGCAGGGTCTTGCCGTGCTCCTCGGTGATCAGGGCGGCAAGCTCCGGGGTATGCTCGCGAATCAGCGCCTGCAGCTTGAGCATGATGCGCATGCGCTTGGCCAGCGGCACCTTGCGCCAGGTGGCAAAGGCCTGATGGGCGCTGGCAACGGCCCGGTCGACCTCCTCCAGGGTACAGAACGGCACCCGCGCGACCACTTGCTGGGTCGCCGGATTGATCACATCGCGCCATTCGCTGGACTGCGAGGGGACGGCCTGGCCATCGATGATCATGGGAATTTCGCGGACTGACATGGGCGTGCTCCGGCTGTTGTCGTTGTGCATGAGCGTGGCGTCGTAAGAGATGGACTGGGCGTACTGCCATGCCAGCAGCCGCCTTGATCGCTGTGGCGGTGTGCACCACGGCACGGCTATCCATGCTGACCAGTCTAGACACAGGTAGGATGGCCAAACAACGGCCAGCCAGGCACATTGCTTGTGCACTGATGCACAACCACAAACACATCGAAGTCCACGACGTCGTCGCTCAGCGGAGGTGATTTTGCTCGATTGGCAGGACCTTCAGGTCTTTCTCGAGGTGGCCAGGCATGCCCGCCTGTCCGACGCCGCCCGACGGCTGGGCGTTGACCACTCGACCCTGTCGCGGCGAACCCGCCGCTTCGAACAGCGACTCAACACCCAGTTGTTCGAACGCAGCACCCATGGCTACCGCCTGACTCCCGCCGGCGAACGTCTGAAGAGCCACGCGGAACAGATGGCCCGACACGCCGACGAGGCCGCCGACAGTCTGACCGATCAGAACCTGCGCCTGGAGGGCCAGATCCGACTTGGCGTGACCGAAGGCTTCGGGACCTGGGTGGTGGCCCCGCTGCTCAGCGCCTTCTGCCGGCGTCATCCCGGCCTCACCCTGGACCTGCTGGCGCTGCCTCGCGTGGTCAATCTCAGCCGCCATGAGGCAGACCTGGCGATCACCATCGAACGACCGGGCAACCCCGGCCTGGTCACCTCGCGACTGTGCGACTACCGGCTCAAGCTCTACGCGGCGAGGCACTACGTCGAGCGCCACGGGGCACCGCAGCAGCTTGCCCAGCTGGGCACACATCCGCTGATCGGCTACGTGGACGACCTGTTGTTCAGCGAGCAGCTCAACTACCTGGATCCGTTGCTGTCGCCGCAGGTGCAACAGGCGCAGCAGACCCACTTTGCGCTTCGCAGCACCAGCGTGACGACCCAGATGATGGCCACCGAGAGCGGCGCAGGCCTGGGCATTCTGCCGTGCTTCATGACGGCGGGACGAGACGGGCTGATGCCGCTGCTGGAGGATGAAGTATCGGTGGTGCGTCAGTTCTGGATCACCGCCCGGCAGGAGCAGCGCCAGCTTGCCCGGGTGCGTCTGCTGTGGGACTTCCTGCGCGAGGCGCTGGCAATGAATCAGGATTTTCTGATGGGCCGCCATGACCGGCTGGTGCTGCCGGACGACGTCGAATGAACACCGGCTGGCTGCCACCAGGGCCGGCGCCAGCATAGGACTGGGCCCCCGCTGGCGGTGGTGTCGCAAGCCCCAGAACCACGACACCCCGCCTGGGCGGGGTGTCGTCGATGCGCAAGCAACCGCGTCAGGATTCGACCTTGGGTGGCTCGACCTCGAGCTTCTGGGCCGCGATCACCGCCTGGGTGCGCGAGTGCACGCCCAGCTTTCTGAGAATGGCGGTCACGTGGGCCTTGATGGTGGCCTCGGAGACGTTCAGCTCGTAGGCGATCTGCTTGTTGAGCAGGCCTTCGGTCAACATGTTGAGTACGCGGAACTGCTGAGGCGTCAGCGAGGCGATGGCCTCGGCAAAGCGCGCCTCTTCCTCGTTGGCCTCACCCAGGGCGTCGGCCATCTCTTCCGGCAGCCACACTTCACCGTCGAGGATCTCGCCCACCGCCTCGGCGATCAACGCCAGCGACGAGGACTTGGGAATGAACCCCGAGGCACCGTAGTCGATGGCGCGGCGTACCACGTGCACTTCATCGCTGCCGGATACCACCGCCACCGGCACATCCGGGGTCTGACCACGCAGCTGGATCAGCCCGGAGAAGCCGTGGGCTCCAGGCATGTGCAGATCGAGCAGGATCAGGTCCGCGTCGGGGTGGCGAATGACCACGTCCGAGGTGGCCTCCATGGTGTCGGCCTCGATGATTTCGGCCTGGGGCGCGAGCTGGCGAAGCGCCTGCGTCAGGGCGGCACGGAACAGCGGATGATCATCGGCTACGATGAATTTCTGGGCAAAGGCCATGGACTCTCCTCCGGATTCCGATGCAGCGTGTCAGGCCTGGACGCCGCAACGCAAGACGCTTGTTTGCACAGCATGTTACCCCATGGTTGCCGGCTTTCCCAAGCGCCCTGACGCAAGCATCCTCAACGGCTACCCGTGGTGCCGACTCTGCGGCCTCCATCACTATGCAAAAACGGGCCGGCGCCGGAAGTTTCCGGCAGCCGGCCCGCGGGACCTGCTGTTACGCCATGAGCCTTACTTGGCGGCGCGGTGCTCGATCAGATCCTCGACCACCGAGGGATCGGCCAGGGTACTGGTGTCACCGAGGCCATCGCACTCATTGGCGGCAATCTTGCGCAGAATCCGGCGCATGATCTTGCCCGAGCGGGTCTTGGGCAGTCCCGGTGCCCACTGGATATGATCCGGCGAGGCGATCGGGCCGATGTCCTTGCGCACCCACTGGGTCAGTTCCTTCTTGAGCTCGTCGGTGGGTTCGGCCTCGTCGTTGAGGGTCACGTAGATATAGATACCCTGCCCCTTGATGTCATGGGGGAAGCCCACCACGGCGGCCTCGGCCACGGCAGAGTGCGCCACCAGCGAGGACTCGATCTCGGCGGTGCCCATGCGGTGACCGGACACGTTGAGGACGTCGTCCACCCGGCCGGTGATCCAGTAGTAGCCGTCCTCGTCACGGCGACAGCCGTCACCGGTGAAGTAAGTCCCCTCGTAGGTGGAGAAGTAGGTCTGGATGAAGCGCTCGTGATTGTTCCAGATGGAGCGCGCCTGTCCCGGCCAGGAATCGAGGATGACCAGGTTGCCGTCGGTGGCGCCCTCGAGGCGCTTGCCTTCGTTGTCCACCAGCGCCGGCTGCACCCCGAAGAACGGCAGGGTCGCGGAGCCCGGCTTCTGGTCGATGGCACCGGGCAACGGGGTGATCATGATGCCGCCGGTCTCGGTCTGCCACCAGGTATCGACGATCGGGCATTTGCTGTTGCCGATCACCCGGTAGAACCACTCCCAGGCCTCGGGGTTGATCGGCTCGCCCACCGAGCCAAGCAGGCGCAGGCTATCCCGCGAGCTGGAGTCCATCACCTTGTCGCCGTGGGCCATCAGGGCGCGCACCGCGGTGGGGGCGGTGTAGAGAATATTGACCTTGTGCTTGTCGACGATCTCGCCCATCCGGCCGTGGGTCGGATAGCTCGGTACCCCCTCGAACATCAGGGTCACCGCACCGTTGGCCAGGGGCCCATAGACGATGTAGCTGTGGCCGGTGACCCAGCCCACGTCCGCGGTGCACCAGTAGACCTCGTCCTCGTGATAGTCGAACACGTACTGGTGGGTGAGGCTGGCGTAGGTCAGGTAGCCGCCGGTGGTGTGCTTGAGCCCCTTGGGGGTGCCGGTGGAGCCGGAGGTATACAGGATGAACAGCGGATCCTCGGCGCCCATCTCTTCGGCGGGGCAGTCGGTGTCCTGGTCGGCCACTGCGTCGTGGTACCAGACGTCACGTCCCTCGTGCCATTCGATGTCACCGCCGGTACGCTTGACCACCAGCACCTTCTCGGCCACGTCGGTGCCATCACGGGTCAGGGCGGCGTCGACGTTGTCCTTCAGCGGTACCTGCTTGCCACCGCGTACGGACTGGTCGGCGGTGATGATGACCCGTGAGGCAGCGTCCTTGACCCGCTGGGCCAGTGCGTCGGGAGAAAAGCCGCCGAACACCACCGAGTGCACCGCACCGATACGGGCGCAGGCCAGCATGGCCATGGCGGCTTCCGGGATCATCGGCATGTACAGGGTCACGGTGTCACCCTTGCCGATCCCCATGGACTTCAGGGCGTTGGCCAACTGGCAGGTACGCTCGTACAGCTCGCGGTAGGTGATCACCGAAGACTCGTTCGGATCGTCCCCTTCCCAGATGATCGCCGGCTTGTCGCCACGCTTGTCGAGGTGGCGATCCAGGCAGTTGGCCGCCACGTTGAGGGTGCCGTCCTCGAACCAGCGGATGTCGACATTGTCGCTGGCGAAGGATACCGACTTGATGGTCTGCGGCGGCTTGATCCAGTCAAGGCGTGCGGCCTGCTCCTTCCAGAAGCCCTCGGGATCTTCCACCGACTGCCGATAGAGCTTGTCGTAGGTGGCCTTGTCGGCCCAGGCGGTCTTGGCAAACGCATCGGAAACCGGATAGACGTGCTGATGATCGCTCATGGTGCTCTGTCCTTGGATACCCATCGAAGTGAAGAGCCAGCCGCCTGAATAAGAGAGACCGACCGGCGCGAATAACCTGACAGCCAGCATAACGTCGCCAGGCCAGGGTTTCCCCTTAGACATTGGTATGACTATTTTTTTATTTTATAACAATAGCTTAAGCGCAAATTTCAGCACTTCTTCCCAACCAGGCACAGTCGGCCGCGACAGTGCCGGCAGCGATACTCCTGACCGGCCTGGGCGTTGGCGTGACGCCGTGCCGAGAATCCGTGCTCGCGACAGGCGCAGCGATAGCGATACGGGACAGGGCTCGAGCGGGCGGTATCGAAGCGATGGGTGACCCGGGGGGCCAAGCCGAACAGCCTGAGCATGACGGTCTGCCACTCCCTGCCATGGGGGCGAAAGGTAGGCCCATCTTCCAGGTGCCAGACCAGCCAGTGGGCCACCTCGTGGGGCACCACCTCGGTGAAGAAGGCGTGGCGGTTCTCTTCCAGCAGCTGGCCATTGAAGCGCAGTCCGCCGCGACCGAAGTGGGCCTGCCCTGCGCCCTTGCCGCGCAGATCGCACCACACCTTCGGCTCCGGCAGCCCAGGATGATAGTCACGACATAGCGCCACCGCCTCCGCGACTCTTGCCATCAGCGCCTGGCGCAGAGCGGCGACGTCGAGTGACTGAAGCCAGGCGTCGTCGACGTCGGGCAACACCGGGGTGGGAGAGTCACCGCGAGCGCGCGGGCGAATTGATGGCCGGGTCGAGGTCATGACGCAGTCAGAGTAGGTAAAGGAGTGCTAGAATGCCGCCTCGAACGGGGACGGTAAAGACCACCGTCCAGTCATCCCCTCGCCAAGTGAGCGCCCCATGTCCGACGCCGAAACGCCGCTCCCCCTCCCCTTGCTCGAAGACGACGCTCTGGACCTGCTCGATGACTTTCTCGAGGAGCGCGCCGGCCCCGATGCGCTGGACCTGATCGGCGCCCACGGCTTCCTGGTCGCGCTGGCGGTGGCACCACGGGATGTCGAGGCTGCCGCCTGGGTCGCGGAGCTGTTCCACGGCACCCCCGAGTTCGAAAGCGACCAGGAAAGGGAGATCATCCTGGGCCTGCTCGAGCAGCTCAGGACCAACGCTATCGGCGTGCTGGAAGGCGGCGGTCTTCCCGAGCTGCCCTTCGAGCTGACGCTGGACGGCATGGCGGCGGAAGAGACGCCCATCGGCGACTGGTGTGCCGGCTTCATGGAAGGCGTCTTCCTCGACGAGGCCGCCTGGTTCGAGGGCGATGAAGAAACCGTGGCCACACTGCTGTTGCCCTTCATGGCGCTGTCGGGACTGTTCGCCGACGAGCCCGACATGGCCGATCTGGCCGGGGAAGGCGAGCGACTCGAGCGCCTGGTCGGTCAATTGCCGGAACTGGTGCTGGATCTGTACCTGCACTTCCGGGTACCGCCGGACACCCCCAAGCCCAAGCCCCGCGGCAAGGCGCCAGCCGGCGGCAGGGGTGGCAAGGCAGGCCACAAGGGTCATGGCAACAAGGGCCCTGGCAACAAGAGCCATGGCAACAAGAGCAAGGGCGGCCAGGGCAGCCCCCAGGCCAAAGGCCCCAAGGGCAAGCGCTAGCGAGTTGCAGGCCAAGCGATAGCGAATAACAGGGCAAGCGATAGCGAGTCACAGGCCAGGCGCTGGTCAGCACCGGAGCAAGCGATAGCCGGCGCCTCAGCGCAAGCGGGTCAGCCAGCCATCAAGGGTGCCGTACAGCCAGGTCCTGATCCTGGCCCACCAGGAGCGGCGCGCCCAGCTTTCCCGGGTGATCTCCCGACTCGCCGCGAAATTGCGCTCGAACAGCGCCGCGACCTCGTCGGCCAGGACGGCGTCCTCGACCTCCTGATTGGCCTCGAGGTTCCACTGCAGGCTCCAGTGGTCGAAATTGCAGGACCCCAGGCTGACCCAGTCATCGGCGACCACGAACTTGGCGTGGATGAAGCTTGGCTGGAACTCGTAGATGCGCACCCCTGCTCGCAGCAACCGAGAGTAGAAGCGTTGCCCGGCGTAGCGGATACCGGGATGGTCGTGGTCCCGTCCTGGCAGCAGCAGGCGCACGTCACGGCCCTTGCGCGCCGCGCGCTGCAGCCTGAGCCTCAGCCCCAGGGTGGGCACAAAGTAGGGCGTACACAGCCACAGGCGCCGTTCGGCGCGGGCGATTCGTTCCTGCAGTGAGTGGCGAATGGCCTGAAAGCGGTACCCCCGCCCCCAGATCACCCGCGCCCTGACTCCAGGGTCATGGCGCCTCTCGCCACTCGACGACGGCAGCGCCGGCGCCTGCGGGGCGCCTCTGGTCAGCGGCGAGTTCCACACCTGGGCAAACAGCGCCACCCAGTCGTCCACCACCGGGCCCTCGACACGAACGGCCACCTCGAACCAGGCCGCCAGGAACTCATCGACGGCGCCAAAGCCCCCGGTAAAGGCCAGTCGCTGATCCACCACCACCAGCTTGCGATGATCACGACTGACGTTGCGTCCCAGCGAGTGCCAGCCCAGCGGGTTGAAGTCCCGCAACCACACGCCGGATGCGATCAGGCGTTCTCTATCCTGGCCTGAAAGCCCCATGGCGCCGAAACCGTCCAACAGTAGATAGACGGCGACGCCGCGCTGCGATGCGGCCACCAGCGCCTCGATGACGCGGTCGGCCAGTTCGCCGGACTCCATCAGATAAAGTTCGATCAGCACGCTTTGACGGGCCTCGGCCACCGCCTCGAACAGCGCCGGCAGGAAGCGATCGGCCTCCGGCAATAGATCGACGCGATTATGCTGTCGCCACGCGGTGGTCATGCTGCACGTCTCCCTGGCGGTGTTACATCAAGCGGATATCAAGCAGATCATGGCGCCACCCTACCCGATCGTTATACTGACGGCACGACATGGATGGCCCGCAGACGGTCCTCGCCTACTGCCCCGAACAACGGAATTGCTATGCCTGGCATGCTTCGCGCACCGCTGCGCCGACTCATCGAACTGTGGACCGAGGTTCGGCTGGCGGAACCGACGCCGGATAAACTGGCGCTGGATCCGCAGCTGCCGACGCTCTATGTGCTACCGCGCCCCTCGCTGAGCGACGCCCTGCTGCTGGACAGCTACTGCCAACGTCATGGCCTGCCCCCGGCGCGTGGCCGGTTGGCGCTGCCCGACAGCAACCTGCCGCGCTGCGTGGCGCTGCCGGCACGCCGATTCCGGCTGTGGCCGGGCCAAGCCACCGGTGTCGCGCCCTTCACCGAGCTGATCACCAGCGACACCCGGATACAGCTGGTGCCCGTCAGTGTGTTCTGGGGGCGAGCCCCGGGCAAGGACTTCGGTCTCTGGCATCTGCTGGCAGCGGACAGCTGGCGCCTGACCGGACGACTGCGGCGAGCGCTGTCGGTGCTGGTCAACGGCCGCGACGTGGAAATCCAGTTCGGCGCCCCGCTGCACCTCGAAGAACTGCATGACGGTGACGCCCCACGCACCAACCGCAAGGCGGCAAGGCTGTTGCGGGTACACTTTCGCCGGGTGCGTACGCGGGTACTGGGGCCAGACCTGTCGCACCGCAGCACGATGATCCAGGGAGTGGTGGCAAGCGACGAGGTGCGTCGGGAGATCGACCAACTGGCAGAGAAGGCCAGCTCACGCAAACGACTCAAGCGACGCGCCAGACGCTATGGCCACGAGATCGCCGCCAACATGACCTATCCGGTGCTGCGCTTTCTGGCCGGCGCCTTGAAGCGGCTGTGGAACCGGCTCTACGACGGCGTCGACGTCAATGGTCTGGAAGAGGTCAAGGCCCTGGCCGAGGATCACACCCTGATCTACGTGCCCTGCCACCGCAGCCATATCGACTACCTGCTGCTGTCCTACGTGCTCTACCGCGAAGGCTTGATGCCGCCCCACATCGCCGCAGGACGCAACCTTGACATGCCGTTGATCGGCCCTTTGCTGAGACGTGGTGGCGCCTTCTTCCTGCGTCGCAGCTTTCGTGACAACCGCCTGTACGGCGCGGTGTTCAACGAATACCTGCACCGCCTGCTGGCCCGGGGCTATCCGATGGAGTACTTCATCGAAGGCGGTCGTTCCCGCAGCGGTCGCATGCTCACGCCTCGTCCCGGCATGCTGGCGATGACACTGCGCTCCTTCCTGCGCTGCCAGCGGGTCGACGAGCGGCCGATGGTCTTTGTTCCGGTCTATATCGGCTACGAGCGCATTCTCGAGAACTCCAGCTACCAGCGCGAACTGGGCGGAGGCAAGAAGCGCAAGGAATCCCCGCTGGACCTGCTGCGTGTGCTCGGACGTCTGCGCGAGCCCTACGGCCGGGTATCGGTCAATATCGGCGAGCCGCTGCCCATCGGGGGCTTTCTCGACAGCCACGCCCCTGGCTGGCGAGACGACGAATCGCCGCGCCCCGACTGGCTGGCGCCGACGGTCACCACGCTTGGCAGATCCCTGACCCGGCGCATCAATCGGGTGGCGGCGCTGAATGCCATCAACCTGACAGGCCTCGCGCTACTCTCGTCCCCGCACCGCGCCCTGGAGTACGCCACCCTGACCGACCAGCTTGCCCTGCTCTGTCGCCTGGCCGACAGCCCCGCCTGCGGCGAAAGACCCAGCCTGCCCGACGAGTCTCCGGAAGCCTGCATCGCCAGGGCGGTGGACCTGGACATGGTCGAGCGCCACGCCCATAGCCTTGGCGACATCGTCAGCGCCACGCCCGAGCAGGCGGCGCTGCTGGCCTGGTATCGCAACAACGTGCTGCACCTGTTCGCCCTGCCGGCGCTGGTCGCCTTCGCCTTTCGCAGCCGCCACCAACGCAGCCTCCACGAACTCTGCGACCTGTTGACGCCGCTTTGGCCACCGCTGGCCCGGGAGTTCTGTGTCGATGAAAGCGCGGACATGAAAGAACGCCTCGCGGCCATTCTTGCCGTCCAGGTGGACCTGGGGCTGCTGGAGCGCCATGGCGAAGGCTTTACGCCGGTGGAAAGCCTCGAAGGCCGAGAACGCCTCGAGCTGATCGGCCGCATGATCCAGCCATCGCTGGAGCGCAACGCCCTGCTGATCGAGGTGCTGCTGCGATCCGGATCGGGGGCACTGGACCGGGCCACCCTGAAGGAGCGCTCGCGTGCGCTGTCGGAGCGCCTTGGACTGCTCAGCGGTCGCGAGGCACCGGAGTTCTTCGACCCCAAGCTGTTCGAGACCCTGATCGATACCCTGGAACAGGAAGGCTGGGTGTGGCTCGAGCAGGACCGGCTGCAGTTCGACGAGTGCCTCAAGCGCGCGGCCCAGCGGGCCTCACGCCTGCTCGACGCCTCGCTGCGACGGCGGCTGGCGTTGATCAGCCGTCACCGCGAGGAGGCCGTCGAGACTCCCTCGGAGGTCAGCGCTCAGCCTTGAGCGAGCGGTGCACGTAGATGTCGTAGCGGCTGGTCTTCTCCTCGAGTCGATGCCTCGGCTCGGGGCCTGCTATGGCAGGCGCCTTGCGCGGACGCTTGACCACCACGCGGTGGCTGGCGACGTCCAGCGCCGCTTCCAATAGCCGCGGTGCATCGTCATCGTCCCCCGCCAACTCGCGAAACAGCCGCATCTCCTTCTTGACCAGGGCCGACTTGTCGCGGTGGGGGAACATCGGGTCCAGGTGGATCACCTCCGGGGCTACCCCGGCCGCTGCCACGATGTCGCCAAGCTCACGACTGCTGTCGCCATGGGCAAGGTGCATGTGCGCCGCCGCTTCCTGAGTGTCGCTATCCTCCCGGGCACGCCGGAGTCCGTCATCCAGCAGGGCCGCAATCGCGGCTACCCGCTCGATCAGCAGCACCTCGGCGCCCAGGCTCGCCAGCACGAAGGCGTCACGGCCTAGACCCGCGGTGGCATCGATGATGCTCGGGGTGACGCCCTTGGCAAGACCACAGGCCCGAGCCACCAGTTGACCGCGCCCGCCGCCGAAACGCCGTCGGTGGCCGGCTCGCCCACCGACGAAGTCCACCCACAGCGGCTTGCCATAGCGGGCCTCGTCACCGACCAGCACCAGCCGACCCTGGTCATCCCATTCCAGCGCCAGCGCCGCCTCGGGATCGCTGTCCATAACGAAAGGCAGCGCCATGTCAGGGCTCAGGCGAACACTCACGAACGCGCCTTTCGCTCGGCCTTCTTCCAGGCCACCTGATCGCGCAGATAGACGGGCTGGGCGTCATGGGGGCGCTGGGCATCGCCTGCGACAAAGACCTCGACGGCCAGCCGCACCATGTCCTCGGCGGCAGGGTCGGCATCGGTCACGGTCAGATTGAGACTGGCCTGGATCTCGGCGGGCATCTGATCCCACAGCGCCCAGCCAGACCCCAGTCCCACCCAATCATGGTCTTCATGCTCGCGGGGCAGCACCAGCCGTTCGGGCGGCAGCACCGCTTCGTCCATCAGTGCCAACGGCCGCCCGTCCTCGACCCGCCAGGCACCGACGTAGAATTCGCCCATGCGGGCGTCCAGCGCGGTGACCATGTAACGATAGCGATGGCGCAGGTGGCCGCCCAGCGCCAGTGCCTCCAGCGTCGATACACCGACCAGCGGGCGGTCCAGTCCGTAGGCCAGCCCCTGGGCCACACCCGCGGCAATCCGCAAGCCAGTGAAGGAGCCTGGTCCGCGCCCGTAGGCCACGGCGTCCAGTTCGCTGGCCGCCACCCCGGCCTCGGCCAGCACTTCGTCGACCATCGGCAACAGACGACGGGTATGCTCTCGCGGGGTCTGCGCAAAACGCGCTATCACCTCGTCCGGGCTACCCTCCTGGCGACGCAGCAGGGCCGCGGAGCAGGCGCTCGAGGAGGCATCGAGGGCCACAATCAAGGTCATGTCAGGCTCATCCTGGTAGTGAATCCGGCACATTATAAACGACTCACGGCCCGCCTTGGGGCGAGCCGTGAGTCGAATGCAGCAAGCGTGGTGCGGTAGATCAGCCTTCGAGGGCCTCGCGCACCTGACGGGTGATGTCATCGACACTCCCCACGCCTTCCACGCGATGATAGCGCGGGGCATCCTCAGGCGCCTGCTGGGCCCATTGCTGGTAGTAGCCCACCAGCGGCTCGGTCTGCTCGTGGTAGACCGACAGACGATTGCGAACGGTATTCTCGCGATCATCATCACGCTGAACCAGCGCCTCGCCGGTCACATCATCCTTGCCGTCTTCCTTGGGCGGATTGTGGTCGACGTGGTAGACGCGGCCGGACGCCGGGTGGACCCGACGACCCGCCAAACGATTGACGATTTCCTCGTCGGCCACGGCGATCTCGAGCACGTGATCGATCTTGACGCCACCTTCCTTCATGGCATCGGCCTGGGGAATGGTGCGCGGGAAGCCGTCAAACAGGAAACCGTTGGCGCAGTCAGGCTGGGTGATGCGTTCCTTGACCAGGGCGATGATGATGTCATCGGAGACCAGGCCACCGGTGGTCATGATTTCCTTCACCTTGAGGCCCAGTTCACTGCCTTCCTTGACCGCTGCACGCAGCATGTCACCAGTGGAAATCTGTGGGATATCGTAGCGCTCACAGATGAATTGGGCCTGGGTGCCCTTGCCGGCACCCGGGGCACCCAAGAGGATCAAGCGCATCGTTGGAACTCCTTCGAGAAAGCGAAAAGTCGGGGTGAAGAATGGGTTAAGCGAACAATACCCGTGCCGTCTTGGCGACACAACCTGAGGTTACTCGCAACTCACCGAAAACCTGCAGAAAAAGCGTTTAACATCAAGCTGCTGGCATCTAGATTGCACTTTGGTCAGGAGTCATAGAAGCGTCACGATTCGCCCGGCCTGGCACATCCACATGGCACGCTGTCAGAGCTGACGGCAGGACGAGAAACGGCGCCTTGCGGCGCCGTTCTGTTCTCGCATTCGGCCTGAATTACAGCAGAAGGCGACGCACGTCGGTCAACAACTGTCCCAGCAACGCGGTGAAGCGCGCGGCATCGGCGCCGTTGACGGCACGGTGGTCATAGGACAGCGACAGCGGCATCATCAGTCGCGGCTGGAAGTCCGCGCCATTCCACACCGGCTTCATCGACGCCTTGGAAACCCCGAGGATCGCCACCTCCGGCGGGTTCACGATGGGCGTGAAGGCGGTCCCGCCGATGGAGCCCAGGCTCGAGATGGTGAAGCAACCACCGGTCATCTCGTCACGCTTGAGCTTCTTCGACTGAGCCTTCTTGGCCAGCTCCACCGACTCCTTGGCCAGGTCGATCAGCGACTTCTTGTCGGCATCGCGGATCACCGGCACCATCAGGCCATCGGGCGTGTCCACGGCAATACCGATGTGCACGTACTTCTTCTGCACCACGGTCTCGCCGTCGGCCTTGAGGCTGACGTTAAACTGCGGGTACTTGTTCAAGGCATAGGCGCACGCCTTGATCAGGAACGGCAGCGGAGTCAGCTTGGCGCCCTGGGCTTCCGCCTCGGCCTTCATCGACTTGCGGAAGGCCTCGAGCTCGGTGATGTCCGCCTCGTCGAACTGCGTGACGTGGGGAATATTGACCCAGCTGCGATGCAGATTGTTGGCGCCCATCTTCATCAGGCGGCCCATCTGCTTCTCTTCGATCTCGCCGAACTGGCTGAAGTCCTGATCCGGGATCGGCGGAATGCCAGAGCCCCCGGCAGCAGGTGCCGCAGCGGCGTCGCTCTTGCCCTTGCCCTGGTTGGCCATGGCCTGCTTGACGTAGTTCTGCACGTCTTCCTTGAGCACTCGGTCCTTGGGACCGGAGGGCTTCACCAGGGCCAGGTCGACACCCAGTTCGCGGGCCAGCATGCGCACCGCAGGGCCGGCGTGGACGCTCTTGGCATCACGCGGCTTGTCGGCCACCGCAGAGCCCTGACCGGACGCCGCCTGCTGCTTGGGCGCGTCCTTCTTCGGGGCATCCTTTTTCGGGGCGTCCTTCTTGGGAGCGTCCTTCTTCGGCGCCTTCTTCTTGGGCGCCGCGCCGGCGACCTCGATGTAGCCGATCAGGTCACCCTCGGAGACACTGTCGCCTTCCTTCACCGACAGCTCCACCACCTTGCCCTTGAACGGACTCGGCACGTCCATGGAGGCCTTGTCGGACTCCAGGGTGATCAGGGCGTCCTCGACGTCCACCTCGTCACCTTCGCTGACGGCCATCTCGATGATCGGCACGTCGCTGGAACCGGACAGGTCGGGGACACGAACCTCCTGACGACCACCTTCGGCGGCCTCGTCGTCGGAATCGTCCTCTTCCTGCTCTTCCGACGCGCTTTCGGCGGACTCGGCTGCACTATCATCGGCAGACTCATCGGCAGAGTCGTCATCGCCATCATCGCCTTCACCGGCGACTTCCATGGAGCCGATGACGTCACCTTCGGAGACGGTATCCCCTTCCTTGACGTTCAGGCTGACCAACTTGCCGGCGTGGGGGCTCGGCACGTCCATGGAGGCCTTGTCGGACTCCAGGGTGATCAGGGTGTCTTCCTCGCCGACCTCGTCGCCTTCGGACACCGCCACCTCGATGATCTCGACGTCGCTGGAGCCACCCAGGTCCGGCACCTTGATCTCGACGGTCTTGCTGCCACCGCCGCTCTTCTTCTTCGGTGCCGGCTTGTCGTCGGACTTGGGCGCTTCCTGCTCGTCGCCGCCGGAATCGGCCTGCGACTCTTCAGCCGAATCGGCGTCGGCGTCAGCATCCTCGTCGGCGTCGCCACCACCTTCGGCCTCGATCTCGACGATGTCATCGCCTTCCGAGACGGTGTCGCCTTCCTTGACCAGAACCTTGAGGACCTTGCCGCCCTTGGGCGCCGGCACGTCCATGCTGGCCTTGTCGGATTCCAGGGTAATCAGGGTGTCTTCCGGCTCGATCACGTCACCTTCGGACACCGCGACTTCGATGATTTCCACATCGGTGTCACCACCGATATCGGGCACTTTGATGATTTCGCTACTCAAGGTCGCGCTCCTTCAAACTCTTGACGGAGGCGGGCCACCGGCCCGCCATGCCACCGGACAGTCCAACCGATGCCTTACACCTCGAGCGGGTTGGGCTTGTTCGGGTCGATGTCGTACTTCTTGAGTGCCTCGGCCACGACCTTGCGGTCGATCTCGTCACGATCGGCCAGCGCCTTGAGCGCCGCCACGGTGACGTAGTAGCGGTCGACCTCGAAGAACCGGCGAAGCGCTTCGCGGGTGTCGGAGCGACCATAGCCGTCGGTGCCCAGTACATGATAGTCGGTCGGCACCCAGGCGCGGACCTGGTCGGCGTACAGCTTCATGTAGTCGGTCGAGGCGATCGCCGGTCCCTTGCGCCCTTCCAGACACTTGGTAACGTGAGGCTTCTCGGGGTCCGCATCCGGGTTGATGAAGGCCTGACGATCGAGCCCCAGGGCCTCGCGACGCAGCTCATTGAAGCTGGTCACGCTCCAGATGTCGGAGCCCACACCCCACTCTTCGGCCAGTATCTCGGCGGCAGCCTCGACCTCGCGCAGGATGGTACCGGAGCCCAGCAGCTGGACGTGGCCCTTCTTGCCCTTGGTCTCGCGCAGCAGGTACATGCCCTTGATGATGTCCTCGGCGGGAATCTCCTCGAGCTCGGGGTGCTCGTAGTTCTCGTTCATCAGGGTCAGGTAGTAGAAGCAGTTTTCCTTGTCGGAGAACATCCGCTTCAGACCATCCTGCACGATGACCGCGACTTCATGCCCGTAGGTCGGGTCATAGGTGCGGCAGTTCGGGATCATCGCTGCCTGCAGCAGGCTGTGACCGTCCTGGTGCTGGAGACCCTCGCCGTTGAGCGTGGTACGACCGGCGGTACCACCGCACAGGAAGCCGCGAGCCTGCATGTCACCGGCGGCCCAGGCCAGATCACCGATCCGCTGGAAGCCGAACATCGAGTAGTAGATGTAGAACGGCAGCAGAGTGGTGTTGTTGTTCGAGTACGAGGTGGCCGCGGCAATCCAGGCAGACATGGCGCCGGCCTCGGTGATGCCTTCCTCGAGGATCTGACCCTTCTGATCCTCGCGGTAGAACATGATCTGGCCCTTGTCGACCGGCTCGTACTTCTGGCCTTCGGAGGTGTAGATACCGAGCTGACGGAACATGCCCTCCATACCGAAGGTGCGCGCCTCGTCGGGGATGATCGGGACCACCCGCTTGCCGATCTTCTTGTCCTTGACCAGGCCATTGAGGATCCGCACGAAGGCCATGGTGGTGGACACTTCGCGGCCCTTGGAGCCGCCGGTCTGGGAGGCGAAGGTCTTGTCATCGAGGCCGGGAATCTCGAGCGCCTCGAAGTCATTGCGACGGCTCGGCAGATAGCCGCCTAGCTGTTCGCGCTGATAGTGCATGTACTTCATTTCGGGCGAATCGTCGTCCGGCTTGTAGTACGGCACTTCCTTGAGCTGGTCGTCGGAGATCGGAATGCCGAAGCGATCACGGAAGCGCTTGAGCGCCTCGTACTCCATGGTCTTGACCTGGTGCGCCTCGTTGGCCGCCTCGCCGTCGCCGCCACCCATGCCGTAGCCCTTGACGGTATGCGCCAGGATCACGGTGGGGCGACCATTGGGTTTGGTGGTCGCCTCGTGGTACGCCGCGTAGACCTTGAACGGATCGTGGCCACCGCGATTGAGCTTCCAGATGTCCTCGTCGGACATGTCCTTGACCAGGTCGGCGGTCTCCGGGTACTTGCCGAAGAAGTGCTCACGGGTGTAGGCACCGCCGTTGGCCTTGTAGTTCTGGTAGTCGCCGTCGACCGCCTCGTCCATGCGCTTCTGCAGCATGCCCTTCTTGTCCTTCTCGAAGAGCGGGTCCCAGTGACGACCCCAGACGACCTTGAGCACGTTCCAGCCGGCACCGCGGAAGACACCCTCGAGCTCGTCGATGATGCGGGAGTTGCCGCGCACCGGGCCATCGAGACGCTGCAGGTTGCAGTTGATAACAAAGATCAGATTGTCGAGCTTCTCGCGGCTGGCCAGGTGGATGGCGCCGAGAGATTCCGGCTCGTCACACTCACCGTCGCCCATGAAGCACCAGATCTTGCGATCCTGCATGTCGTGCAGCTCGCGGGAGTGCAGGTACTTCATGACGTGGGCCTGGTAGATCGCCTGGATCGGGCCCAGACCCATGGAAACCGTCGGGAACTGCCAGAACTCCGGCATCAGCCACGGGTGCGGGTAGGATGACAGGCCGTTGCCATCGACTTCCTGGCGGTAGCTGTCCATCTGCTCTTCGGTCAGCCGGCCCTCGAGGTAGGCGCGGGCGTAGATGCCCGGTGCCACGTGACCCTGGATGTAGATCAGGTCGCCTTCGAAGTCGCCGTTGGGGGCACGGAAGAAATGGTTGAAGCCCACGTCGTAGAGAGTCGCGGAGGACATGAAGCTGGCGATGTGGCCACCCAGTCCCGGCTTCGCCTTGTTGTTGCGAATGACCTGAGCGATGGCGTTGTAGCGGATCACCGAGCGAATACGACGCTCCATGAACAGATCGCCAGGCATCGGGGCCTCGCAGTGCACCGGAATGGTGTTGCGATGCGGGGTGGTGACCGAGAAGGGCACCTGCATGCCGTCCTGGCGATAACGGTCGGCGAGCCGCGTCATCAGGTACCGGGCACGATCCTCGCCCTCACGATCCAGAACAGACTCCAGGGAATCCAACCATTCCTGGGTTTCGACCGGATCGAGATCTTCTCTTGAACCAAGACTCATAGAACGTCTCTCCGAATGACGATGGGGGTCCATTGCCCCACGATCGAGGCCAATGAGCGAGCGGGATAGAGGGGGTGATTCCCCGCCCGCCTCGCAGCGTCAGGCATGTAGTAATATTACTAGAATGTCCGTGCCAAACGAGCACGATTGGGCAAGAAGATACCTCAAACGCCCTGCACTGCCAATTGAAGCAGCTATGGAAATATTTTTCAATTACCTCATATTGCACTGCAACACAATGGCTTAACCCAAAGGGGGTATGACTTAAGCGCCTCAAGTCAGCCACTTGTAAACAAACTACCGTTTGACCTGAAGGTGATGGCTCGCGCTATGCCGAAACGATGCATGGCATCTTCATCTAGCGGTGCTGCAAACAGCGCCGCAGGTACGCCCAGTCGAAGGAGGGGCCGGGATCGGTCTTTCGCAGGGGAGCGATTCGCGCGTGACTGGTCAGTCGTTGGGGGGTGATCTCGGGGTAGGCGTCAAACAGCGCGTGCAGCACCTGGGCCAGGGCACGGTACTGGGCGTCTCGATAGGGCGACACCTCGTCCCCTTCGAGCTCGATCCCGATCGAGAAGTCGTTGAGCTCGCGGCGCAGGCAATGGCCATCGAACCAGCTGGAGCGTCCCGCGTGCCAGGCCCTCGCCTCGAAGGGCGCAAACTGAACACACTCTCCGTCGCGACGGATCAACAGATGCGCCGAGACCTTGAGTCCGGCGATACTCGCGAAGTAAGGGTGGGCCTCGGGATCCAGACGGTTGGTGAACAGTTCCTCGATGTGCTCGCCGCCGAATTGACCCGGCGGCAGACTGATGGAATGCACCACCACCGCCGATATTTCTCGTTCGGGTCGTTCATTGACGTTGGGCGAAGGCGCTCGCCTGGCCCCGTCGAGCCACCCGTCGTGACACTGCATGCTGGTGTCTCCATTGTCTGAATATGGGATCGTCACCTCGCCCACTGACGTCGAGGTGCTAGTGCCCCTATAATGTCGGCTCCACGCGCCGCAATACAGAGATACCCATGCACTTTCAGGACGCCCTTGCCGAAGACATCCGCAACAGTGCCGCTCGCCTGCTGGCCGAGGACGTCGGTCCGGTGGACATCACCGCCCAACTGATTCCCGAAAAGCATCTGGGCAAGGCCCGCGTCATCAGCCGCGAGCCGGCGATACTCTGCGGCGTGGCCTGGGTCGACGAGCTGTTCCGCCGCCTCGATCCCCGGGTCGCTCTGACCTGGCATGCCGCGGACGGCGATCGACTGACGCCAGACGAGCCCTTTCTCGAACTGGCAGGCCCCGCACGCAGCCTGCTGACCGGCGAGCGCGCGGCTCTCAACCTGCTGCAGACGCTGTCGGCCACCGCCACGCGCACCCGCCACTACGTCGACCTGCTCGAGGGCACCGGTGTGCGGCTGCTCGACACCCGCAAGACGTTGCCAGGTCTGCGTATCGCCCAGAAGTATGCGGTGGCCTGTGGCGGTGGCTGCAACCATCGGATCGGCCTCTACGACGCCTTCCTGATCAAGGAAAACCATATCTCGGCCTGCGGCGGCATCGCCGGCGCCGTGAAGGAGGCCCGCAGCATCGCGCGTGACCTGACGGTGGAGGTGGAAGTCGAGACCTTCGAGGAACTGGATCAGGCGCTGGCCGCCGGCGCCGACGTGATCATGCTCGACAACTTCTCACTGGATGACATGCGAGAAGCGGTGCGCCGCGTCGCAGGCCAGGCGACGCTGGAGGCGTCCGGCAATGTCGACGAGACGACGCTGAAAGCCATCGCCCAGACAGGTGTCGACTGCATCTCGAGCGGCGCACTGACCAAGGACGTGAAGGCCATCGACCTGTCCATGCGCATGGTCGAGGAAGGCCCGGCAGGCTGACGCCCTGTCCGTTTCGAGAAGCGCTCCCCCGGCCTGGACCCTGGCCCATGCCTGGGGGCTGTTCTTGAAGGGCACTCTCGGAGTTACTCTTGGAGATTACTCTCAAGGGGCTCTCCAGCGGGGTCACTCCAGCGGGGGGGCTCTCCAGCGGGGTCACTCCAGCGGGGGGGCTCTCCAGCGTCCAGCGTGGGGGCTCTCCAGCGTCCAGCGGGGGCTCTCCAGCGTCCAGCGGGGGCACTCCAACGTCCAGCCGGGGTCACTCCAACGGCTTGCTCATGCATAGCCGTGGCAGCAGCTCTCCGGCGCGCTCGACCCACTCTTCACCGTGGGATTCCCAGCCGGCGTCGAGCAGTGGCTCTGCCAGCATCAGGCTGGCTTCGATGATCATCCGCCGGGCGCCGGCGTTTCTCAGGCGCTCCTCGGCAAGCGACAGCAAGCGGCCGCCGATGCCCTGGCCGGTCAGCGAGGGCCACACATAGAGCGTCTCGACGCGCGCGCGACCGGGGTCCAACTCGACAAAGCCGACGCAGCGACCGTCACACTCGGCCACCAGGGTAGTAAACAATGCCTGACGAGCACGCCAGGCGGAACCGTCCCTGGGCAGCGCCGAAGCCCAGGCCTGACGCTGGGCCAGACTGTAGTGGCGACTGGCCCCCATCATGACGGCGTGATAGAACACTTCGGCTTGATCCGAGCCATCCTTGGCGAGGGCCTCACGATAGTGAATACGGGAACGTCGCTCGACCGGCATGGCTTGCGACATTCTGGGTTCGGACATGTAGGGAACTCCTGCAGGACTGGAGACGGATAATCCGGCGCGTCGAGGTTCGCCAAGCCTAATCAGATAACGGGCTCGATCCAACACTCCTGACCACCCTGATGCCCGGCGACGCTGTTTCATGCCCAACTGGAGCTTTGTCATGTCACGATACCTGCAAGCACGTTGCTGGAGTCATTCAGGTCACCCCTGACCCACTTCCTGCGTCATCAGAGTTTCGACATCAAAGCATCGACGTAAAAGCATCCACATCAAAGCATCGACATCAGAGCCTCACCAGATCATGCCCGACGACCTCTATACCCTGACGCCCATCGGCACCATACGCAGCGACTTCCCGGACAAGTTCGGCGTACCCCGTCAGCCAGGGCTTGCAGAAGATGCCAGAGCGCGTCTGGTGCTGGAGGGCGACTTCGCCGATCCCATGGCCGTGCGTGGGCTGGAGGGGTTCAGCCACCTGTGGCTGACCTTCATCTTTCACCTTAGTCCGCCCCACTGGAAAGCGATGGTCCGTCCGCCTCGACTGGGAGGAAATGCACGAATAGGCGTATTTGCCAGCCGCAGCACCCACCGCCCCAACCGTCTCGGGCTCTCGCTGGTGGAGTTGATCGACATCGATACGCGCGACGGCGTCAGCCTGGTGCTCAAGAGCGCCGATCTGGTCGACGGCACACCAGTGGTGGATATCAAGCCCTACCTGCCCTGGGCCGAGAGTCGCCCCGACGCCCGTACCGGTTTTGCACCTGAAGCGCCGACGCAGCATCCGGTGGTGTTCTCGGCCGAGGCCGAAGCGGTGCTTTCCAGCAGCGACAACGATGGTTCCTTGCGTCGCTTGATCGCCCAGGTCCTCGCCCAGGACCCGCGCCCCGCCTATCGCAGCAAGGGCAGTGACGACGATCGCCAGTACGGTGTCAGCCTGAGAGGTTTCAACGTGCGTTTTCGCGCCGAAAACGACAAGGGCGCCCTGCGCTTTCGCGTGGACGCCCTTGAAACCGGGCAGGAACCAGGAAGAAACGACTGACCCGCTGTGCTCGTAACTCCACTGGCCGCAGCATCATATGCCGCTACTTCAACTTCCGCGCCCACTGTCACTGTGCATCGACGCCGATCACCATCCGTGATCGCGACACCGTCAGTACCGCTGTGCCTTGCGACACAGCCACACCCAAGGTGAACGACCAGGTTTTCGTTTGACCTGCCCACTGGTCTCAATCGATGACCCCGGAGATTCCCAGACCGACCGTTGGGCCACCGTGGGAGGCGCCAATCCCCATCCCGACACTCCAGCGGCCAGTATCAGCGGTTCGTCGTACGCTCACACCTAGTGCCGATTCTCCGTTGTAGTAGCCAGTCCCCACATGATAGGTGAGCTTTCCTGCGACATAGGGTGCATCGCCCATGGCGGCCAGGGCCGCGATCCCCGCACTGGCATCTCGCTCTACTTCGTCAATCTTGTGGTCGAGTTGGTTGTAGTCGGAAGTGAACTTGCGGTTCAGTTCATTGAGCTGCGACATGTTGACCGCGTCGGTGGGTGCCGAACCGGCAGCCACGTTATGCAACTGGGTGGGGCCACTGCCATTGCCCAGGCTGACAGAGTGGTAGTCGACGCTGCCATCCTCGCTACGATCGTAGTTGACCGCTCCCTCTTGCACGGCACCAAGCTGGCGCACATTGACCGCATCGGTGTCCTCGGTGCCCCCCGCGACGTGGGTGATCTGACGTTCACCACCCTCGTTGCCGACCGCAACAGCTCCCTTGGATGACTCCACCGCCACGTGCGAAAAGGCTTCCTCCTCCCCCTTCATGCCTTCTCTATCGGCCACAGCGCCATCACCAAGTGCAACACCTCCTTCAGCTTGTGCCTTGGCGCCACCTCCGATGGCAACGGTGTCTGCAGCACTGGTAGTGGCAGCGTCTCCCTGCGAATTCGCCTGGAAGTACTTGGTGTCCTGACCACTCAGTGCCAGGTCGCCGATATCCTCCATCAAGTCCCAGATCTGACCACCATTGACCGCATCAGTACTGCCTTGATGGATATCGCCTTCGGCCAGATTGCTGATCACGGTACCACCGTCGGCACCAGCCAGAGTGATCTTTCCCTGGTTGGAATCTGGGTCATATTGCACGACATTCTGGGCCGGGTTGCCACTGCCGCCCCCCAAGCTGTCGAGGGTCGTCTGGATATCACCGACATCGCCTTCAAGATTGGTGAGACGACCATTGGTGGCGTGGAGCTGACTGCCGTTGACCGCCTCTAGACTGGTGTCGGAAAGCGACCCATCCGCAATATTACCGAGCACGGTACCGCCGAAGGCTCTACCAGGCGACTTCAGGGTTACGTGGTTCCAGTCGACGCTGCCGTCGTTGAAGTGGTCATACGCCACCACTTCCTCAAGCGCCATATTGGTCGCATGGAGCTGGCTGCCATTGACCGCATCGGTACTGGTAGCGGAGATTCGACCCGCGGCCAGGTGGGTCAAGGTTCGCTCCTGCCCTTCGTCACCGATGCTGACGGTAGCAATGGGGTTTGTGCCGGCGTATTCATGCTGTTCACCGAAGATAATGCCTGACTCGGTGCCTATTGCCTCCTGTGAGGTCGACTGGGCCCCCAGCGCCACATCCATAGCCTGATTGGCGCTGGCTCCAGCACCCAGGGCCATCGCCTGCTCGCCCGAGGACACTGCCGTACTACCGACCGCAATCGCATCTTCCAGCAGGGTGTGGCTCTGGTCGCCAATGGCAACCGCACCGGCTGCCCCTATCTCCACCTTGGCGCTCACCCCCATACCGATGGCGTCATCGCCATTGACCGTGGTATCAGGCCCAATGGCGATGGAGCCTTCGCCGGTGGCGAGGGCGTCGACTTCCCCTCCCCCGTTGGCATGAAAATACAGCGATCCCGTATCCGAGAGCGACCCCACGGCCCCCTTGAGCTGACGCATGGTCACCGCATCGTGATCCTCGATACCATCGGCGATGTTGATCAACTGGCGATACTCACCGTCCCGCCCCACGGAGACCGCTCCCATTAGATCGGCGTCCGAAGTGTTGTACTGAATGGTGGCATTGCCCACGACGATCTGGCCGGAAACCTTCGCCACCTCGCGGTTCGCGATCGCTCCGCTGCCCAGTGCCACGCCGCCAAACACCGAGCTTGAAGCGCCATTGCCGATGGACACCGCATTGGTTGCCGACGACACCGCCGCCGGCCCCATCGCCAGGCTGTCGGTGCCGCTGGCACTGGCGCCGCTACCGCTGGATTTTGCCTGGTAGTAGATGCTGTCGGCGGCGATATCCCCCAGGTTGGTGGTGAGATTGGCGATATCGCCTTCGTTCTGGGTCACGCGCACATTCGTCGCGTTCAACTGACGACCGGTGACCGCATCGGTGCTGTCGGTGGACAGGGTGGCGTCGGTCAGATTGGTGATTCGGGTTCCGGTATCACCGGCCAGGGTGATGCTGCCCTCATTGAGCGTGCCACCGGTACCGCGGTCGTAGACCACTGCGCCCTCGGCCAGATTCCCCAGGTTGGTGGTGAGGTTGGTGATATCGCCTTCGTTCTGGGTCACCCGCACATTGGTCGCGTTCAACTGACGGCCGGTGACCGCATCGGTGCTGTCGGTGGACAGGGTGGCGTCGGTCAGATTGGTGATCCGGGTACCGGCATCGCCGGCCAGGGTGATATTGCCCTCATTGAGCGTGCCGTCGTCGCTACGGTCGTAGACCACCGCACCGGCCGACAGATCCCCCAGGTTGGTGGTGAGATTGGTGATATCGCCTTCGTTCTGACTGACTCGAGCATTGGTCGCGTTCAACTGACGACCGGTGACCGCATCGGTGCTGTCGGTGGACAGGGTGGCGTCGGTCAGATTGGTGATTCGGGTTCCGGTATCACCGGCCAGGGTGATGCTGCCCTCATTGAGCGTGCCACCGGTACCGCGGTCGTAGACCACTGCGCCCTCGGCCAGATCCCCAAGGGCCTGGTTGGTGGCATGGAGCTGGCTGCCGTTGACCGCGTCGGTACTGGTGGCCGAGAGTCGACCTGCTGCCACGTGGGTGATGGTGCGCTCGCTGCCGCTGGTGCCCACGCTGACCGTACCGGTCGGGCTGCTGCCGGCCAAGGCGTAGTCAGTACCGGCCACGGTGGCCGTGGTGGTGGCCACCGCCGCTTCCGTGGTGGCACCGTTACCCAAGGCTACGCTGTTGGCGACGCTGGCCTTCGCGCCATTGCCGATAGCCACCCCATTGGTTGCCGAGGACACCGCCGCCGGCCCCATCGCCAGGCTGTCGGTGCCGCTGGCACTGGCGCCGCTACCGCTGGATTTGGCCTGGTAGTACGCGCTATCGGCGGCGATATCCCCCAGGTTGGTGGTGAGATTGGCGATATCGCCTTCGTTCTGGGTCACGCGCACATTCGTCGCGTTCAACTGACGGCCGGTGACCGCATCGGTGCTGTCGGTGGACAGGGTGGCGTCGGTCAGATTGGTGATCCGGGTACCGGCATCGCCGGCCAGGGTGATATTGCCCTCATTGAGCGTGCCACCGGTGCCGCGGTCGTAGACCACCGCACCGGCCGACAGATCCCCCAGGTTGGTGGTGAGATTGGTGATATCGCCTTCGTTCTGACTGACTCGAGCATTGGTCGCGTTCAACTGACGACCGGTGACCGCATCGGTGCTGTCGGTGGACAGGGTGGCGTCGGTCAGATTGGTGATTCGGGTTCCGGTATCACCGGCCAGGGTGATGCTGCCCTCATTGAGCGTGCCACCGGTACCGCGGTCGTAGACCACTGCGCCCTCGGCCAGATCCCCAAGGGCCTGGTTGGTGGCATGGAGCTGGCTGCCGTTGACCGCGTCGGTACTGGTGGCCGAGAGTCGACCTGCTGCCACGTGGGTGATGGTGCGCTCGCTGCCGCTGGTGCCCACGCTGACCGTACCGGTCGGGCTGCTGCCGGCCAAGGCGTAGTCAGTACCGGCCACGGTGGCCGTGGTGGTGGCCACCGCCGCTTCCGTGGTGGCACCGTTACCCAAGGCTACGCTGTTGGCGACGCTGGCCTTCGCGCCATTGCCGATAGCCACCCCATTGGTTGCCGAGGACACCGCCGCCGGCCCCATCGCCAGGCTGTCGGTGCCGCTGGCACTGGCGCCGCTGGCGGAAGAGTTGGCCTGGTAGTAGATGCTGTCGGCTGCGATATCCCCCAGGCTGCTGGTGAGATTGGCGATATCACCTTCGTTCTGGGTCACCCGCACATTGGTCGCGTTCAACTGACGACCGGTGACCGCATCGGTGCTGTCGGTGGACAGGGTGGCGTCGGTCAGATTGGTGATCCGGGTACCGGCGTCACCGGCCAGGGTGATGCTGCCCTCGTTGAGCGTGCCGTCGTCGCTACGGTCGTAGACCACCGCACCGGCCGACAGATCCCCCAGGTTGGTGGTGAGATTGGTGATATCGCCTTCGTTCTGGGTCACCCGCACATTGGTCGCGTTCAACTGACGACCGGTGACCGCATCGGTGCTGTCGGTGGACAGGGTGGCGTCGGTCAGATTGGTGATTCGGGTGCCGGCATCGCCGGCCAGGGTGATGCTGCCCTCATTGAGCGTTCCACCGGTGCCGCGGTCGTAGACCACTGCCCCCTCGGCCAGATCCCCAAGGGCCTGGTTGGTGGCATGGAGCTGGCTGCCGTTGACCGCGTCGGTACTGGTGGCCGAGAGTCGACCTGCGGCCACGTGGGTGATGGTGCGCTCGCTGCCGCTGGTGCCCACGCTGACCGTACCGGTCGGGCTGCTGCCGGCCAAGGCGTAGTCAGTACCGGCCACGGTGGCCGTGGTAGTGGCCACCGCCGCTTCCGTGGTGGCACCGTTACCCAAGGCTACGCTGTTGGCGACGCTGGCCTTCGCGCCATTGCCGATAGCCACCCCATTGGTTGCCGAGGACACCGCCGCCGGCCCCATCGCCAGGCTGTCGGTGCCGCTGGCACTGGCGCCACTACCGCTGGATTTGGCCTGGTAGTAGACGCTGTCAGCTGCGATATCCCCCAGGTTGGTGGTGAGATTGGCGATATCGCCTTCGTTCTGGGTCACCCGCACATTAGTCGCGTTCAACTGACGGCCAGTGACCGCATCGGTGCTGTCGGTGGACAGGGTGGCGTCGGTCAGATTGGTGATCCGGGTGCCGGCATCACCGGCCAGGGTGATGCTGCCCTCATTGAGCGTGCCGTCGTCGCTACGGTCGTAGACCACCACGCCGTCTGACAGATCTCCCAACGCCTGCACGCCCTCCGACAGTTCTCCCAGCGCCTGATTGGTGGCGTTCAGCTGACTGCCGTTGACGGCATCCGTGCTGGTGACAGCTAACCGTCCAGCCGCTACGTGGGTAATAGTACGCTCGACGCTGGCCACCGCATTGCCCCCGCTATCGGTCGTTGCCGCCGCGCCAAGGCTCAGAGTGCCTGTCGGAGCCGCACCGGCGAAACTGTAGCTCTTGCCCGCGATGGTAGCCTGGGTGGTTCCCACCACCGCCTCGGTCGTGGCGCCGTTTCCCAAGGCCACGCTGTTGGCCACGCTGGCCTTGGCATTGGTACCGATGGCAATGGCGTTGCTGGCGGACGCCTCTCCGGAATCACCGAGCACCATGGAGTAGTTGCCACTCGCTTTCGACCAATTTCCCACTACATTGGTAGCGGCGCCGGCGACGGTATTTTGAAGACCTACTACATTGGCACCAGTAGCAGTCGATGACAGCGTGTTACTTGAGCCGAAAACACCGGAAAAATCGCTGGTCACGTTATTGGTATTGCCAACGACCCGGACTGCATTGCCTTTAACGGTATTGTTGAGACCAATCGCAGACGCATATGTCGATGCGCCTTCGATCTTGTTGGAAGTACCAATGGCAATCGCGTTCTTGGCGCCTGTCGATGTGGAGTTGCTCTCACCCAATGCAAGGCTATTGTCGCCATTGGAAACGTTGAGATGGCCAACACTGACACTTTTCGCGCCGTTGGCAACACTGCCTGATCCCAGTGCCGTGGAGTGGCTACCCGTCGCTTTAGCCGTGGCCCCAAGTGACGTCGCATTGGTCGCCGTGGACGTCGCCTTTGCGCCAATAGCAAGACTCGAGGTGGCGCTGGCAACGGACCCTCCGGTCAGGTCTCCGCCAATGGCAATGGCGTTTACACCTATCGCTTGTGCGCCGTTTAATCGAGCGACCGTGCCGCTAGACAGTGCCCCGCCACCAATAGCGACGCCATTCTTGCTTTTCGCATAAGCCCCACGCCCGATCGAGACACCGGCCAAACCGCTGGTAACAGCCTGATCGCCCAGGGCAATACCAGAATCTGCCGCCGCACTCGTGGTCGCATAGTAGCCCATCGCGATAGAGGCATCACCATCGCCAACGGCACCGGTGCCTATATGGATGGCAGATGCCCCCGCAGCGGGCTGGATGCCCACCGGCGCCAGATAACGATTGACGACAAACTGTTCAGGCTTGTCGGCAGGCGTCGACGGCTCACCTGGCATGACACATCTATCTTTAGTCGGTGACGTCAGAGGTATCATTGCCTCCTCTGACGCTATGTTGCGGACCTCACCTGCCACCGTCGGACAGTCATCAACGAGGGGGCCAGCCTCCGCTTTACTCGACCCCAGCCCAGGCGTGACAGCCGATAGAGACATCAGGATACAGGTTATACAAACGTTTTTTTTCCCACTTCTTGCTGTTTTGAGCGAGTTAACGAACAAAAAAGTACGGCCATCCAATTCACTCACTCCGACCTCCTTGCCACCAATACTTAGGTGACATCTTCGTGCGCCACCAAAACACTCACTTTCATCCGAAATCCATCTTCAACCACCCAAAACTCTCTTATAAAAACCCTGAAAACAGAAATACGAATCAAAAAACCAATAGCGTGCAGAAACCCGACTTTCCGGACACAAAACTTGCAAAAAGAAACATGATTAAAAAAATCTACACGCGCAGCGCTGTCACTTCCATTTTTAAACGTGACACAGATCATTTCTTGCTTGTAATTGGCGCAAGGCGCGCCAAATAAAGCACAAAAACTGACGGTCCGTTTCAGAAGCTGTACGGGCACTGATGAGATTCATCTTTCCCCCCAGCCATAGCCAGGTGCCATCAAAAACTGACGAGCAATGGTCAAATGAACAGGAATTTTCCCGACAACGCAGTACAAAGGAAGGTGTTGTACTGCGGTTAGACGCAGCCACACCAGGCACAGGGGGTTTCAGGACTCGCGGGAATGCGAATAACGTTGCCGCACACCTATCCGAGTCGACACTTCCCAGTACCCAACATCAGCGTAGCGCCAGGAACTTTAAGTCACTCGTGGGAGCCCAGGCATCGGTACAGACGTGGGCAGCGAAAAGCAGATCGCCCGGGCCAGACCCGGGCGATCCTCTACATGCTTTCGGCGTTATCACCACTTGCACCACCGTCGTTGCATCATGCCCTTGCGGCAGTCAGCGCAGACCAGTGCCGGCAAGCGGCTGTCAGCTGAAATCGATGCCGATACGACGGCCGACTTCCTCGTAGGACTCGATGACGCTGCCCAGCCCCTGGCGGAAGCGATCCTTGTCGAGCTTTTCGCGGGTCTTGGCGTCCCACAGGCGGCAGCCGTCCGGCGAGAATTCGTCACCCAGCACGATCTTGCCGTGGAATACGCCGAACTCGAGCTTGTAGTCCACCAGCAGCATGCCGCCGTCGGCGAACAGCTGCTTGAGCACCTCGTTGACCTTGAAGGTCAGCGCCTTCATCTCGGCCAACTGCTCGGCGCTAGCCCAGCCGAAGCTTTCGGCCAGGGACTCGTTGACCATGGGATCGTGGAGCTCGTCGTTTTTCAGAAACAGCTCGAAGGTCGGCGGTGTCAGCGGCTCGCCTTCCTTGACGCCGAGGCGCTTGACCAGACTGCCGGCGGCGATGTTGCGTACCACACACTCCACCGGAATCATGTCGAGCTTCTTGACCACGCACTCGGTGGGCGACAGCAGCTCTTCCACGTGGGTGGGGATGCCGGCCTCTTCCAGCTTGGCCATGATGAAGGCATTGAAGCGGTTGTTGACCATACCCTTGCGCTCGAGCGACTCCATGCGGCGTCCGTCGAAGGCGCTGGTGTCGTCACGAAAGTGCAGGATCAGACGATCCGGGTCATCGGTGGCATAGACCGACTTGGCCTTGCCGGCATAGAGTTCTTCGCGCTTTTCCATGGGTGCCTCCACAGGCAAATCAAAAAAAGGGGTTCAAGCAGGACCAGGGTCCTGAATCAGTGAATCGCTTGCCAATCCAGGCCATCATCCTGGGCAGCCACGGTCAGGCGGGTCTCGTCGCCATCCAGCAGAGGCGTCAATGCCTCCAGAGCGAGTTCGGGGCGGTTATTATGCTCCGACAGGTGGGAGCAGACGATACGCTGCAGCCGATCCAGCCCCAGTTCGGTCAACAGCGCCGCAGCCTGGCCATTGGCCAGGTGCCCCCAACGTCCGCCGACACGGCGCTTGAGACTGGGCGGATAGGGGCCTTCAGCCAGCATGCGCACGTCATGATTGCACTCGAGCACGAGGGCATCGCAGCCACGGAAGGCCTGGCGCACGTGTTCGCTGGGGTGGCCCAGGTCGGTCAGCAGCCCCAGCTTCCTGTCACCTGCGGCGATACGAAACTGCACCGGCTCTCGGGCGTCATGGGGCACCGTGATGGCGTCGACGTCGAGTCCCTTGATGGCAAAGCGCGACTGAGGAGTGATCCAGTGGGTCCGGGGCAGCCGGCCGAGCTTGCCGGATAGCCAGGTGCCCGGGGTCAGATGTACCGGCAGGTCATAGCGACGGGCCAGGGGGCCGATGCCACGCACATGGTCGCCATGTTCGTGGGTGACCAGCAAGGCATCGAGCTGACGCGGATGGACACCCAACCGCGCCAGCCGGCGTTCTGCCTCCTTGAGACCGAAACCGCAGTCCACCAGCAACATCGACTCGCCGTCGCTGACCAGGGTGGCGTTGCCCTTGCTTCCGCTGCCCAGGGAGGCGAAACGCAAGCCTCCCCGGGAACCATTGGCATGCCCGACGCTCATCAGCGCAGCAAGCCCTCCATGCGCTGCAGCAGCTCACGCTGGTCATCGCCGGAAAGCGGCTCGTCGTCCGCGCTACGCGCCTCCATCAGGGTTTCCTGGCCCTGGGGCGACAACCTGAGTTCGATGCGTTGCATCGACTCAAGCAGGTCCATCGAGGTCAAGGAGTCGATGAAGCCGCGGGTACGCTCGCTCTCGGTGATGTAGTCGATCACGAAGCGCTTGCCGCTTTCATCCACGGAGACCAGCTCGCGGCGATCTTCCATCTCGAAGTTGTTCTCGAGCTGGAAGGCGAGCTCGGCGTAGGCCCGCTCGATGTCGAAGGGCATTACCATCACCCAGTCATCGCCACGGGGCTCGAAGCGAACGCTGTCGGCTTCGGGGGCCTGCTGGGCCGACGCCGAGGCGATGCTGGCCGAGGCGCTACGCGCCTCAAAGTGACGCTGCAGGGAGTTCAGGCACAGCCGGTTGAGCTGGCCCGCGGTATCACAGCGCACCTCACTGGTGCCCGACCGGAGGCCCTGGCGCAGTACCAGGCTGGCGTCGGAGGTCTCGATGACACCGCTGGCGCTGTCGCTGCGGGTGATCTCCAGCCCGCGCTGTTCAACGAAGCGCTCGAGCTCCGGCCACACCACCGCGGGCGCGGCCCCTACCACCAGCCAACGATCGGCGTCGGTCTCGCGCACCGCCACGTCACCGGCGGCCACCGCGGTGCTGGCAGACAGCGTCTGGGGCAAGGGCGCGGCGAAGTCCCCCTCGCGGGCGTAGAAGTCCCCGCGGGCCTGAGGCACCGGCATGATATCGCGATAGCGGCTCTGGTCGCGGCTGCCGGGGAGGGTCAGCGGAGCCGCCTGACGGGCGCCCGCGTAATCCTCGTTGCGATCGTGATAGTGACCGTCCTTGGCACAGCCGGCCAGGGTCAGGGCCGCGATCATCGCCAGCGGCAGTCCTTTAAGCGCAGAATTCATGCATCCACCTTGATTGAAAATTGGGTCCACGACATCACGACCGGAGGCACGGTTCAGGCGTCAGTCCTCGATCAGTCCTGCCAGCTGCAGGGCTTCGCTGATGGTGGAGTGATACTTCTCGCTCAGCCAGGTCAACGGCAGGCGGATGCCGGGCTCGATGATACCCATGCGGTTGAGCGCCCACTTGACGGGGATAGGATTGGCCTCGATGCCCAGGTTGGTATGCAGGGGCAGAAGCCGGGTGTTGATCTGGTGAGCCTTGTCGCTTTCACCGGCCACGGCGGCGGCGCACAACTCGTGCATGGCCTTCGGCGCCACATTGGCGGTCACCGAGATATCGCCATGACCGCCCATCAGCATGAAGTCGCAGGCGGTGGCGTCATCGCCGGAGTAGAGCATGAAGTCGCTGCCCTTGAGGCGTTCGATCAGGTCCTCGGCGCGCTCCAGATTGCCGGTGGCATCCTTGAGGCCGATGATGTTGTCGACCTCGGCCAGACGCAGCACGGTCTCGTTGTAGATGTCCGAACAGGTACGCCCCGGCACGTTGTACAGGATCACCGGCAGATCACTGGTCTCGGCGATCACCTTGAAATGCTGATACAAACCTTCCTGGGTCGGCTTGTTGTAGTAAGGCGCCACGGTCAGGCAGTAGTCGGCCCCCACTTCCTTGGCGTAGCGGGTCAGCTCCACCGCCTCGGTGGTGTTGTTGGAGCCGGTGCCGGCGATGACGGGAATGCGGCCATTGACCTCTTCGACCACGCTGCGAATCACGTCGAAGTGCTCGGCGAAGGTCATGGTGGTGGGCTCACCGGTGGTACCCGCCGCCACGATGGCGTCTGTGCCATTGTCGAGGTGGAAATTCACCAGTTTGCGCAACACTTCCCAGTCGATATCGCCGTTGGCCTTCATCGGTGTCGCCAAGGCGACAATACTGCCCGTGATCATCCTCGTTGTTCCTCTGTTGTCTGCCCTCCCGCGACCCTGACGATGGCGGTCGGGGTGAACGAATGTGGCCAAGGGGGTCGCGACCCGGGGAAGCGTGGTCGTGACCAGAGCACAAATGGTACTCAGGCGGCCATATCCTGTACAGCCGCGTCTTTACATGAAGAGCGTCATTGCGTGTAATCGGACGCCTATTTTTGCGATTCTGGAGCCACCATGACAGTGTCCATCGGCGAGCCGGTCCCCGACTTCAGCGCCAGCGCCACCGGCGACAACACCATCACCCTGTCGCAACTGCGCGGTCGCCAGGTGGTGATCTACTTCTACCCCAAGGCCAGCACCCCCGGCTGTACCACCGAGGGCGGCGACTTTCGTGACCACAAGGCAGACTTCGACGACGCCAACACCCTGGTCATCGGCGTCTCCCGTGACGGCATCCGCGCCCAGGAAAACTTCAAGGCCAAGCAGGGCTTCAATTTCGAGCTGATATCAGACAAGGACGAAGCCGTGTGTGGTCTGTTCGACGTCATCAAACTCAAGAAGCTCTACGGCAAGGAGCACCTGGGTATCGAGCGCAGTACCTTCCTGATCGACAGCGAAGGTCGCCTGGCCAGGGAGTGGCGCAAGGTCAAGGTCAAGGGCCACGTGGAAGAAGTGCTGGAAGCCGCCCGCGAACTGCACGCCCGGTCCTGACACGCCGGCCCACGGATGCAAGCCTCGTCCTCCCCGGCAAAGAACGAATGCCCGGCCATTGGCCGGGCATTGTGTTTCGCCTCGAGAGCAGGGCTCAGCCGTCGGTGCCGGTCCCTGTACCTGTGCCTGCGTCAGAGTGGGGCGGCAACCTTGCCATGCTGCGCTCCTTGATCCCGCGAGGCCAGGCGTAGACCAGCGCCTTCAACAGGGTCGCCAGCGGGATCGCGAAGAACACCCCCCAGAAGCCCCAGACGCCGCCGAAGAACAGCACCGCCAGGATGATCGACACCGGGTGTAGATTGACCGCCTCGGAGAACAGCACCGGCACCAGCACGTTGCCGTCCAGCGCCTGGATCACGCCGTAGGCGACGATCACATAGAGAAACTGGTCCCCCAGTCCAAAGTGAAAGCCCGCTACCGCCGCCACCGGCAGTGTCGCCACCGCGGCGCCGATGTAGGGCACCAGCACCGAAAAACCCACCAGTACCGCCAGCAGCGCCGAATAGGGAAGGCCAAAGAAGGCGAAGGTGAAGAAGGTCACGCTACCGACGATGACGATCTCGGTGGCCTTGCCGCGCACATAGTTGGCGATCTGGCAGTCCATCTCCTTCCACACCCGGGTCATCAGGTCACGCTTGGCCGGCAAAAGCGACACGGTAAAGCCCACCAGACGGTCACGGTCCTTGAGCATGAACAGCACCAGGATCGGCACCAGCACCAGGTAGATCAGCAGTCCCAGCACATTGCCGAGCGACGCCAGCGACAGCGTCAGCGCACGCTGGCTCAATTGGGTCGCCTCGCGGCTGAGCACGGCGATCCAGTCCTGGACCAGGTCCGGAGTAATCAGCTGGGGGTAGCTCATCTGCAGGTCATCCAGCATCTGCTGGCCGGCAGCAAACATCCGCGGCGCTTCCTGGATCAGGCTGGCGAGCTGGTTCCAGATCAGCGGCAGCAGGATCAGCGCCAACGCCAGCAGCACCCCGACAAAGGCCAGAAAGACCGTCATGACCGCCACCAGGTGTGGCACCTTGCGTCGCGTCAGGGCATTGACCGCGCCCTGCAGCAGAAAGGCCACCACCAGCGCGGTGAGAAAGGGCGCCAGCATCTGGCCGAGCCAGATCACCACCGCCAGCCCCACCACCAGCAACACCAGCAGCAGCACCGCCTCTTCATCGGAGAAGTAGTGATCGACCCAGCCGCGAAATACGCTACGCAGACTCATGCATCACCCGCCTTGCGCAACCAGTAGACATAGACCTTGTCGCGTTCTTCGCGCCCTTCCAGCACGTGGGCGCTGTGCTCGGCAAAGCTTTCAAAGTCTCGCCAGGAACCGGCGTCGGTGGCCCTGACCTCCAGCACCTGCCCAGGCGACAGGCGCGACAGCGCCTGCTTCGCCTTGAGCAGCGGCAGCGGACACGGAAGTCCGCACGCATCTAGCACATCGTCAGGTTGCACTGCCATGATCTCTCCCGAGAGAATGCGATATCGGATCGCTGCACATCGCAGCGCCGTTGCCCCGAGGGGCGAGCCCTTGCGATTTAAAGGCACTTTTCCGGCTGAATCAATGTCCCAAGGCAACCCCCTCCAACGCTATCGACGAGGATTTCGATGCCCAAGCGCACGCTGTTTGCCGTCACCGCTCGCCCCGCGCGGGCACGCCGTCAGGCATTGCCTTGGCATCGCGGCCGCTGGCGCCCGATGCCGGCCCTGGCCCTGGCGTCGACGCTTGCGTTGAGCCTGAACGCCACCACGGCACAGGCCCAGTATCTGGACCAGGGCACCCTGCTCGATCAGCCGAGGGAGCTGAACCTGCCATCGCTGATGTCCACCGGCAGCAACGCCATCAGCGGCGAGGAAACCCGCCTTGGACGTGCCTGGCTACGCCAGTTTCGCGCCCACGTGCCGGAATGGCGCGACCCCCTGGCCCAGCACTATGTGGAGACACTGGTCGGCCGTCTGGTGCCCTACAGCGACCTGGGAGGCATCAACACCACCATCACCCTGGTCGACAACAAGACCTTGAACGCCTTCGCCGTCCCCGGCGGCGTGGTCGGCGTCAACACCGGGCTGTTCGCCTTTGCCGACCAGGAAGCCGAGGTGGCCTCGGTGCTGGCCCACGAGCTCGGCCACCTGTCACAGCGCCACTATGCCCGTAGCAAGGCCCGCGCCGAGCAGACTCAGGTGCCGGCCATGGCCACCATGCTGGCGGGCCTGATCCTGGCCGCCAGTGGCGCCGGTGACGCCGGCATCGCGGCCCTGGCCGGCAGCCAGGCGGCGATGATCCAGGACCAGCTGCGCTACTCGCGTCGCTACGAGGAAGAGGCCGACCGCATCGGCCTGCAGGCCATGGCCAGCGCCGGCTACGAACCCCAGGCGATGGTCGACATGTTTCGCTCCATGCAACGCCTGATGAGCCTCCAGGGCGGCACTCCGCCGGAATTCCTGCTGACCCACCCGATCACCGAATCACGCATCAGCGACACCCAGGCCAGGGTCAACCAGACCCGGGTGACGGGCTCGGCACCGGATGAACTGCAGTACCAGTTCATCCGTGCCCGGGCACTGCTGGCGATCCACGAGCGTGCGCCCGGCCAGGCGATGACGGTGATGCGCCAGGACCAGGCGCCGGCGGACGCCCAGCGCTATCTGCAGGCGCTGATCGACGCCCGAGCCGGCCAGACCGGCTCGGCACTGAATACGCTCGACGGCCTGGCACGGGCCCACCCGGATACCGCCCTGCTGCCCGCCAGCGCCGTCCAGGTGGCGCTGGAGGGCGGGCGCGTCGACGAGGCCATCGAGCGTGCCCGGCGTCAGTTGCGCCTGATGCCGGGCTACCCACCGACCAGCCAACTGCTGGGCGAGGCGCTCTTGCAGCGCGACCCCGACGCGGCCTACCGGGAACTCCACGAGCTGGCCCAGCGCCGTCCCGAGGATCCCACCGTGTTCGGGCTGCTGGCGGAAGCCGCCGGGCGCAGTGGCCGCGAAGCCTGGGGCCATCTGGCCAGAGCCGAGCAACTGCAGCTGACCGGTGAGATCGATCGCGCCATTCGCCAGCTGGAGGTCGCCGAGGCGATGGCCGAGCGCGAAGGCGACCTCAACGCCAGGTCAAGCATTCAGCGTCGTCGAGACGCCTTCCTCGACTACCGGCGGACCATGGAGAAATTCCGCTGAGCCGGAAGTTCCGCTGAGCCCGACAGCGATCGGCGCAGTGGCGACACAGTGCTCAGGCGACGCAGCGCTCAGGCCCGCCAGCCCACAGACGACTCGGCCCAGGAACAAAAGCGCCCACGAGACTCTCTCGTGGGCGTGGGCTCGTGGGCGTGGGCGCGGGGTGTCACCAGAAAAAAGTAACGGCTGGCCTCAGGCCTGAAACTCCAGCATACGCGTCAGCGGCTTCAGCGCCTGGGTCCGCAGGGCGTCGCTGACCTGGATTTCACCGCTGCCCTCTCGCAGCGCGGCGGCCAGATTGTCCAGGGCATTCATCGCCATCCACGGGCAGTGGGCGCAGCTTCGACAGGTCGCGCCATTGCCCGCCGTCGGGGCCTCGAACAGGGTCTTGTCGGGCACCGCCTGCTGCATCTTGAAGAAGATGCCGCGATCGGTGGCGACGATCAGCTGCTCGTTGGGCAGCTCCTTGGCCGCCTTGATCAACTGGGAGGTGGAACCGGCGACGTCGGCCAGACTGACCACCGCTTCGGGCGACTCCGGGTGCACCAGTACGGCGGCGTCCGGATAGACCGACTTGAGGTCCTCGACCCCCTTGGCCTTGAACTCCTCGTGGACGATGCAGGCGCCGTCCCACAGCAGCATGTCGGCGCCGGTCTGCTTCTGGATATAGCCGCCCAGGTGCTTGTCCGGGGCCCACAGGATCTTCTCGCCCCTGGCCTTGAGGTGCTCGATGACGTCCACCGCGATGGAGGAGGTAACGACCCAGTCGGCACGCGCCTTGACCGCCGCCGAGGTGTTGGCATAGACCACCACGGTGCGATCCGGATGGGCGTCGCAGAAGGCCGCGAACTCGTCCTCCGGGCAACCCACGTCCAGCGAGCAGGTGGCCTCCAGGGTCGGCATCAGCACGCGCTTTTCCGGTGACAGGATCTTGGCGGTCTCGCCCATGAAGCGCACGCCGGCCACCACCAGCGTATCGGCCTCGTGGCGTGCACCGAAGCGCGCCATCTCCAGAGAATCGGCGACACAGCCGCCGGTCTCTTCGGCCAGCTGCTGGATAGCGTCATCGGTGTAGTAGTGCGCCACCAGTACGGCATTGTGAGCCTTGAGCAGGCGCTTGATCTCTTCGACGCGCGCAGCGTCTTCCGAGGGAATACGGGTAGGGCAGTACGGGCGCGCGAGATGCTCTCTGATCTCGGCGCGAGAAGTCATGATCGTCATCGTGTCTACCACTGTGATCGACAGGGGATCCCCCTGCTGATGGGACAGTGCCGCGAACGCTCCGTTCGGCGACACGCCAGGAGAACCCTCGAGCGTGGAGCCCGGCGCCGATAGCGCCAGCTGCGACTCCTGATGCGGCGCTGGAAAGGCGTCACTGCCGCTCCAGACCCGCTGCCGGTGGTTCTCTCCCTCGCCCATGCGTCTATCGCAGCGGCGAGTCACTTGACAGTTTAACGCAGGCGGACGGTTATGCCGAGTCTCCACGCATGGCATCGGCGCAAGATTGCGCCTGCGGCATACCTGTTCTCGACTCCCGGTCGACACGATGGCATCGGCTCGGCGCAGCGTACTCGCGCCGCTTGAGGAACGGCCTGTTCAGGCTGACAGCGCCGTCGTGGCTGCGGCGGCGACTCCAACCGCGGACTGCGCACACGAAAAACGGCCCCCGCTGCAAGCAGCGAGGGCCGTGAATCTGGTGGGTCGTGTAGGATTCGAACCTACGACCAATTGGTTAAAAGCCAACTGCTCTACCAACTGAGCTAACGACCCGATCATGACAGGACATCGTCCTGACCATGCACAGGTTCGGATGGTGGGTCGTGTAGGATTCGAACCTACGACCAATTGGTTAAAAGCCAACTGCTCTACCAACTGAGCTAACGACCCTTCCGAACGGGTGCAGATATTACGGATATGCCCCTTTCGACGCAAGTGTTTTTTTCGATTACCGTATCTTTAGCGCTTCTTGTCGCCGCGATCCGGCTTGCCACCACGCTTCATCGTGTGCACCGGGCGACGCTTGTTCTTGTCGCGGCTCCAGCGATTCTTCTCGTCCGGCGTCAACTCAGGCACCTTGCGCGATTCGAGTCCCGCCAGTCCGGCCAGGTCGTCGACCTCGTCCTGGGAAAGCTCGGTCCACTCGCCGGCCTTGGCGCGCTTGTCGAGGAAGATGTTGCCGTAGCGGACCCGCTTGAGGCGACTGACGGTCAGCCCCTGGGATTCCCACAGACGCCTGACCTCGCGGTTACGGCCTTCCATGATGACCACGTGGAACCAGGTGTTGATGCCCTCGCCACCGAACTCCTGGACGTCGCTGAAGCGTGCCGGGCCATCCTCGAGCATCACGCCTTCGACCATGGCCACCACGTGCTCACGTTTGACCTCCCCCATCACTCGCACCGCGTATTCGCGCTCGATCTCGGTGGAAGGATGCATCAGCCGATTGGCCAGCTCGCCGTCGGTGGTGAACAGCAACAGCCCGCTGGTGTTGATGTCCAGGCGGCCAATCGCGATCCAGCGCTCGCCCTTGAGGCGCGGCAGGCGGTCGAATACCGTACGCCGCCCCTCTGGATCCTTGCGCGTGCACAGCTCGCCCTCGGGCTTGTTGTACATGATCACCCGCCTTGGCACCTCGTCGGCGGCGCGCAGGGTGATCGGTCGGTCATCGAAACTGACCCGGTCACGGGCCTCCACTCGGTCGCCCAGGGTCGCCACGCTGCCGTTGACCTTGACCCGGCCATCGGCGATGGCGGCCTCCATCTCCCGGCGGGATCCCAGGCCGGCACGCGCCAGCACCTTCTGCAGTTTTTCGCTGGTGGTCGTCATTCGTCGTTCTCACTCTCTGTGGGTTCCACCCCCGAGGCAGCGTCATCATCGACGCGGCCCCGGGCGCGTTCGGACAGCCTGGCTTCCAGATCGGCAAAGCTCAGGCGAGCCCGTTCGGACGCCATCCCGGCGTGCTTGTCGTCGGCCGTCCCGGCCGTCGGTTCATTGACGTCGGGCGCTTGGCCCGCCGTCGTCTCGGCTTCCTCGCGGGAAGCCGTCACTTCATCCTTATCGGGCGATACAGCCTCGCCTTCCTCGGTCTCGCCTCTTTCGGTTGCAGCTTCAGCGCTGCCAACTTCAGCGCTTCCATCTTCAGCGGGTTCACCCTCGGCAGTTTCACCCTCGGCGGTCTCACCATCGTCGTCCAGCGGCTCGTCGGCCTGGGCCAGCAGCGCCGAGGGCGGAGGCGGTGGCTCGTCCTCGGTGTCGAACTGCTCGAACTGCTTGAGCTCGTGCATCGGTGGAAGTTCGTCGAGGGTCTTGAGACCGAAATCGTCCAGAAAGCCACGGGTGGTGGCGAACACCGCCGGCCGTCCCGGCACGTCTCGGTGCCCTACCACGCGAATCCAGCCACGATCGAGCAGGGTGCGCATGATCGAGCCACTCACCGTGACCCCGCGGACCTCCTCGATATCGCCCCGGGTCACCGGCTGACGATAGGCGATCAGCGCCAGCGTCTCCAGCAACGCCCGGGAATAGCGCTGGGGGCGTTCATCCCACAACCGGGCGACCCAGTTGGCCAGCCGCGGGCGAATGCGCAGCTGGTACCCGGAGGCGGTCTCGATCAGCTCCATGGCGCCTCTCAGGTGACGCTCGGACAATCGCTCCAGCGCTTCCTTGAGCGCCCGTCGCGGCGGGCGCTCGTGTTCATCGAACAGCTGTTCGAGGCGGTCCAGCGCCAGCGGTTGGCCGGCGGCCAGCAGCGCCGCCTCTACGATGTCGTCCAACGCATCGGGCGTCTCCATCACGCTCATGCGGGCTCATCTCCCTGTGTCTTGTCAACCGACTGACCGATACGCCCATCCGGTTCACCGGCATCATCGAAGGCGCTGTCGTCGCCCGCCTCGTCGTCTATAGCGCTGTCCTCAGCGGCACTATCATCCAAGGCATCATCCAAGGCATCACCGAAGGTATCGCCGAAGGTTTCGTCGTCGAAGGCGCTCTCGCCCTCGTCCTCGAGCCCTTCGTACGGATCTTCGTCGCCGTCCTCGGCCAACCGCGCCCTGACGTGGATCGGTGACATCGGCGCATTCTGGACGATTTCGATCATCGCCTCCTTGGCCAGCTCCAGGATCGCCATGAAGGTCACCACCACCCCGGCCCTGCCCTCATCAAGCGAGAACAACGCCTCGAAGGGGGTGTAGTGCTCATGGGTCAGGCGCTCCATGATCGCCAGCATGCGCTCCCGGGTCGACAGTACTTCACTTTCGATCTGGTGGGCCTGGTTGAGTTCGGCCCGGCGCAGAATGCCGGCCAGTGCGCCAAGCAATTCATCGAGCTCGACGTCCGGATGGATGACCCGGGCCTCCACCGGGGGCAGCGCCGCCCGGGCAGGAAACCAGTCACGTCCAACCCGGGGCAACTCCGCCAGGGCCTCGGCGGCGAGCTTCAGCCGCTCGTACTCCTGCAGGCGGCGAATCAGCTCGGCGCGGGGGTCTTCATCCTCGTCACCGTCTTCGCTTCTGGGCGGACGCGGCAGCAGGGTGCGCGACTTGATCTCGGCCAGCATCGCCGCCATCAGCAGGTACTCGCCGGCCAGTTCGATTTCCATGGCCTTCATCAGTTCCACGTACTCGATGTACTGGTGGGTGATGGCGGCCACATTGATCGACAGGATATCCAGATTCTGCCGGCGAATCAGATAGAGCAGCAGGTCAAGCGGTCCCTCGAAGGTCTCGAGAAAGACCCTGAGCGCCTCCGGGGGAATGTACAGATCCTCGGGCAGCTCGGTGATCGGCTCATCGAACAGGCGTCCCAGCACCTGGGCGTGGGCTTCGACCTCGGCGTGAGGGGCAGCACCGGCCTGGGCCTGCAAATCGCCCTCGGTGTCAGGCCGAGTCGCTGCACCTTCCTCGTCAGTCCCACCCTGGGGTTGTTGTGTCGTCGGCGAGTCGCTCACGCGTGGGGGACCTGGGTTGCCATGGTAGTGGTTACGATGAACAAGGGAGGATGCGGCCGCTTGGACCGAGGCGCCACCAATCCCCCAGTCTATCAAGCTCCGCGCGATCTGGCTAAATCAGCGAGGCCCGGTCGGCACTTCAGTCGGCACTTCAGTCGGCACTTCAGTCGGCACTTCAGGCGGCGCTTCAGTCGGCGCTGTCGGCGGTGCGATAGCGGCCGCGATAGTCGAACAGCTTTTCACGCACCTGCCAGTGACGCCCCACCTTGCGCCCGACCACGAAATCCGGGGCCCTGAGCCTTTGCTGCTCGCGACATACCTGATCGGGTGACGTCGGCGACCAGGGCACACCGGGCGCCCGGGCGTGATCACGCAGAAACACCGCCTCGAAGGCCCGCCGCTGGGCGGGCGTCTCCAGTGCGAACCACTCGGCCAGGGTGGCGCCGTCCTCATCATGGTAGGTGACCTTGAGCCGCGGCAGCCCCCGCCCATTGACGGTGGACTCGAGCAGCATGCCGCTGACCCGCAGCACCCTGGCGTCCTTGAGCTTCAAGGCCTCGCGCAGCTTGTCATCGGCGTCCACCAGCAGCGTCTGGCACCCATGGCAGCGTCGGGCGGCGATATCGTTCTCGGCGCCACAGTCGCCGCAGGTCTTGAAGCGAAAACGAAAATCGCACTGGCGCGCCCCTGGCTCGGCGGCGGCCAGCGCCCTGCCTTCGGCGTCGACCAGGCCCTGGCAGCGACGGCCGAAGTGTTCGATCACCAGCTCGCCGTCGCGCTTGCCCCAGAACAGGTTGGCGTGGCCACACAGTGGACAGGGCACCTGCACCGGCTCGCTGTCGCTGTCCGGCCGCGGACTGCCCACCTCCGGCGCATACAGGTCCCAGGGATTGCCGGCGTAGTCGAGGATCAGACAGTCGCGCTTGCCGGGCGAGAGCCTGAGCCCTCGCCCGACGATCTGCTGGTACAGGCCGACGGACTCGGTAGGCCTGAGGATCGCGATCAGGTCCACATGGGGCGCATCGAAACCGGTGGTCAGCACCGAGACGTTGACCAGGTACTTGAGCCGTTTCGCCTTGAAGTCCTCGATCAGCCGGGTGCGCTCGTCGCTGTCGGTATCGCCGGTGATCAGTGCCGAGGCTTGTGCCGGCAGATAGCCGAGGATCTCCTCGGCGTGGGCCACGCTTGCCGCAAACAGCATGACACCCTCGCACTCCCGCGCCCGCTCGATCACCTCGGCGATGATGCCCGGCGTGGCCCGGTGCCCGGCCACCACGCGATTGAGATCTTCCTCGCGATATAGCCCGCCGGTCCCCGGCGACAGTTGCGAGAAGTCGTAGCGGGCCACCGCCGCATCCACCTTGAGCGGGCTTGCCAGGTAGCCCTGGCGCACCATCAGCCGCAGCGGCTGCTCGAACACGCAGTCGCCAAAGAAGCTGTCCGCGTCACCGCGCACCATGCCGTGGTGGTGGCGGTGGTAGATGAAGCCCTGGCCCAGCCGATACGGAGTCGCGGTCAATCCCAGCACCTTGAGCGAGGGATTGCGAGAACGCAGATGGTCGATGACCCGCCGATAGGAGGAGTCCGCGTCCAGCGATACCCGGTGACACTCGTCGATCACCAGCAGGGTGAAGGGGCCATGGGCGTTCTGCTCGTCACTTACCGCGTCCAGGTGGCGGACCACCGACTGCACCGAGCCGAACACCACCTGGCGAGCGCTCTCCTTGCGCCCGAGTCCGGCGCTGAAGATGTCCGCCTCGAGGCCGTAGGCCAGGTACTTGGCATGATTCTGCTCGACCAGCTCACGCACGTGGGCCAGCACCAGTACCCGCCCCCGGGCCAGGCGGGCCAGTTCGGCGATGACCAGTGACTTGCCGCTGCCGGTGGGCAACACCACCACCGCGGGCTCGTCGGACTGACGAAAGTGACCAATGACGCGTTTCACCGCCTCGTGCTGATAGGGCCGCAGTTCTGGCCTGACGGAGGCGGGAGGCGACGATGGCGGGAGCCGGGACTCGGTCTGGGACATGACGACGCCTTTACTCTGCAGGGTTCGGCAAATATTGATCCAGGGCACATCAGCGTGCACTCGGCGCCAGTAGCATAGGCGCCTGCGCGTCGAACCGACGCACTCTACGCCAAGCGCTCGATGCTCCACAACAGGGCCTGCCCCTCCCCCACCCTCCGGGCAGCCCTGGGGCACCGGCCTCGGCGAGTCACGCCGCACGTCAAGCGGCTCCGTCTTCAAGGACTCAGCCATGTCGCTTCGCCAACTCTGTCAGATGGCCTCCCTGCTCGTCTTTGCCGGTCTGCCCCTGCTGCAGGGCTGCTCCGAGGGAGATCCGCCCTTGGCCAAGCAGGTCACCCGCCCGGTCAAGCTGCTTACCCTGGACGAGATGGGCAATCGGTCCCTGACTCGGTACCCCGGTGTGGTCGAGGCCTCCGAACGCACCGACCTGGCCTTTCGCATCGGCGGGGAACTCAAGGAGTTGAACGTCCAGGCCGGCCAGGCGGTGACCAGTGGCGAGCGTATCGCCCTGCTCGACGACCGCGACGCCCGCAACGCCTTGTCCAACGCCCAGTCGAGCTACGACCTGGCGCTGGCGACCTACCGCCGCATGCAGATATCGCTGGAAAAAGGCGCCATCAGCCGCGCCGCCTTCGATGAAGCCCGGGCGGCCTTCCTGTCGGCCCAGGCCCAGTTCGACCTGGCCAAGGATCAGCTCGGCTACACCGAGCTGAAGGCGCCCTTCGACGGCGTCATCGCCAGCGTGCCGGTGGACAATTTCCAGGTGGTGGCCCCCCAGCAGACCATCGCGGTGCTGCAGCAGCCCGGCAATATCGACGTGACCTTCGACCTGCCCGAACAGCAGATCCGCCAGCTCGATCTGGAACGCGTGCGTGCCGCCCTCGAGAAGGCCGACAGCGTTGCCTGGGTGCGCTTCGGCGATGACGAGCGTCGTTTCCCCGCGCGCTACAAGGAGCACGATACCCGCGCCTCCAGCGGCACCCTCAGCTACACCGTCACCCTGACCCTGCCGACGCCGGACGACGTCTACGTGCTGGCCGGCATGAGCGCCGTGGTATCGATGGACCTCAACGCCCTGACCGGCGAAAGCGACGGCCTGTGGCGGGTGCCGCTGGGCACCGTGGTCACGCTGGAGGACGACCCCGAGGCCACGGTGGTGTGGCGCTATATCGCCGACGACGAAGCCTCGGGCAAGGTGGAAGCGGTACCGGTAGAGGTCCGCACCGCCAGCGACGACGGCATCTTCATCGCCGGCGACCTGGCGGCCGGCGACCGACTGGTCGGCGCCGGCGCCCATCTGATGCGCCAAGGTCTTCGCGTCACCGCCTGGACCCAGGAAGAGGGGCTCTAGGTCATGGTCGGCTATTTTCTGCGCAACAAGACCATCAGCTGGATGGTCACGATCCTGCTGTCGGTGGGCGGTATCGTCTCCTTTCTGGGCCTGGGGCAGCTGGAGTTTCCCGACTTCACCATCCGCATGGCGCTGGTCAGCACCGCCTACCCCGGCGCCAACCCGCAGCAGGTCGAGGAAGAGGTGACGCTGCGCCTGGAGAAGGCGATCCAGGAGATCCCCAACCTCAAGCGGGTCAGCTCGGTGAACAGCGCCGGGCTCTCCCAGATCACCGTGGAGCTCGACACCGACGTCCAGGGCACGGCCCTGCCCCAGTACTGGGACCTGCTTCGGCGCAAGATCGGCGATGCCCAGGCGGGCCTGCCCCCCGGCACCTCGGAGTCGCTGGTGGTGGACGACTTCAGCGACGTCTACGGTCTGCTGTTCAACCTGTCCGGCGATGACTACAGCCTTTACGACCTGAAGAATCAGGCCGACTTCCTGCAGCGCGAACTGCGCCTGATCGAAGGCGTCAAGAAGGTGGTGATCGCCGGTGATCGCCCGGAGCAGGTGACCATCTCGCTCAACCGCGAGCGCATGCAGGCTCTGAACATTCCCCCGGATGCGCTGATCGGCCTGCTCAACGCCCAGAACGCGGTAGCCGACGCCGGCAGCGTGCGTCGACACGGCAAGATCATCTCGTTGCAGCCCAGCGGCGAATTCAGAAGCGTCGAGGCGCTGGAGGACCTGATCGTCGGTCGCCCCGGCGCCAACCCGGTGCACCTGGGCGACATCGCCACGGTGACGCGCGCGCTCACCGACCGTCCCGGCCAGCTCTACCATGCCGACGGCAAGCCGGCGATCTCGCTTGGCCTGTCGTTCGTGTCCGGGGTCAACGTGGTCAAGGTCGGAGAGGCGGTGGACGCCCGCCTGGCCGAACTGGAATCCCGCCTGCCTCTGGGCATGCAGCTGACCCCGGTCTACCACCAGCCCCAGGTGGTCAAGGAGGCGGTGTCCGGCTTCGTCATCAACCTGATGGAGTCGGTGGGCATCGTCATCGTGGTGCTGCTGGTGTTCATGGGCCTGCGCTCCGGCCTTCTGATGGGGCTGATCCTGTCGATCACCATCCTCGGCACGCTGATGCTGATGGCCGCCCACGGCCTGCAGTTGCAGAAGGTCTCGCTGGGGGCCCTGATCATTGCCCTGGGCATGCTGGTGGACAACGCCATCGTGGTCACCGAGGGCATGCTGATCGGCCTTGGCAAGGGCAAGAGCAAGCTCGAGGCAGCCAAGGAGGTGGCCGGCCAGAACTGGCTGCCACTGCTCGGCGCCACCGCCATCGCCATCACCGCCTTCGCCCCCATCGGCCTGTCGCCGGACGCCACCGGCGAACTGGTGGGCTCGCTGTTCTGGGTGCTGTTCTATTCACTGCTGCTGAGCTGGATCACCGCCCTGACGCTGACCCCCTTCTTCTTCGACATCTTCTTCAAGGATCGTGAGATCGGCGACAGCGACAGTCACGAGGATCCCTACAAGGGAGTGATCTTCCAGCTGTTCGGCTGGCTGGTCGACAAGGGCATTCGCTTTCGCTGGCTGACCATCGCGGTCTGCGTGGGCCTTCTGGTCGGCGCCTTCGCGCTGTCCTCCAACATCAAGAACGCCTTCTTCCCGGATTCCACCACACCGCTGTTCTTCGTCGATGTGTGGATGCCGGAGGGCACCGACATTCTCGAGAGCGAGCGGGTGGCCTCGCGCCTGGAGGCCCAGGTGGCGACGATGGACCAGGTCACCCACGTGACCAGCGTGATCGGCGGCGGCGCCCAGCGCTTCACCCTGACCTACTCACCCGAGGACCGCTACGCGAGCTATAGCCAGCTGATCGTGGAGACCGAGGATCTCGACAGCCGAGCAAGCCGTATGGCCGAGATCATCACCCTGCTGCGCGATGACTATCCCGAGGTGCAGTACAAGGTCCAGGCGCTGCAGGTCGGTCCTGCGGCCAAGGCCAGCCTGGAGGCGCGCCTGTACGGCCCGGACCCGGACACCCTGCGCAAGCTCGCCACCGAGGTCAGCGAGGTGTTCCGCGCCGAGCCCTTCGTCGACAGCATCCGCCTGTCCTGGGGCAATCGGGTGGAGGAGCTGACGCCTGAGTTTCTCGAGCAGCAGGCGCGGCGCGTCGGCGTCACCCGCCAGGCGCTGCACCAGGCGTTGCTGATCCACAACGACGGCCAGATGGCCGGCGTCTACCGCGAGGGCTCCGACCTGATCCCCATCGTGCTGCGCGATGAACGGCAAGAGCGCTACGGCCTCAACGACATCGCCAGCCTCAACGTCTGGAGCGCCGAGCAGCAGACCTACATCAGCGCCGGCAGTGTGCTGGGGCCGCTCGAGACCCAGCTGCATGATCCACTGATCAAGCGTCGCGACCGTCAGCGCATGCTTGCGGTCTACGCCGAGCCGCTACCGCTGTCCGGCGAGACGGCGGCCAACATCCTTGCGCGGCTCAAGCCCCAGATCGAGGCCATCGATCTTCCCGAAGGCTACCACCTGGGCTGGGGCGGCGAGGACGAGACCTCGCGTGACGCCAAGAAGGCGCTGTTCAAGCTGTTGCCGCTAGGCATCCTCGGCATGTTCATCCTGACCATGCTGCTGTTCGGCAACCTGCGCCAGTCGCTGGCGATCTGGGCCATCGTGCCCTTGACCGTGATCGGTATCGTCGGCGGTCTTCTGACCTTCAACGCCCCCTTCACCTTCATGGCGCTGCTCGGCACCCTGAGCCTGGTCGGCATGGTGCTCAAGAACGCCATCGTGCTGGTCGAGGAGATCAAGATCCAGATGCCGCTGTACGAGGCGCCCTTCGATGCGGTGATGGCCGCCGCCATCAGTCGGGTACGGCCGGTATCCATGGCGGCGATCACCACCATGCTGGGCATGATCCCGCTGTTCGGCGACGCCTTCTTCGCCTCCATGGCGGTGGTCATCGTGTTCGGTCTGGGTGCGGCCACCCTGCTGACCCTGGTAATCCTGCCGGTGATCTACGCCACCCTGTTCCGTATCCATCCTCCGTCGCCAGTCGAGGGGCCTACCGGAACCTGACCCCTATCGGAAGGTGACTGCAAGACAAGGCCCTCGCGGGCGATACCCGCGAGGGCCTTGTCGTTGGCTTGCGGCATAGGCCGCCGGCGCTCAATCGAAGCGCGGTGGGCGCCCGTCCAGGCGTGCCCGGGTCGCTTCTCGCTGCTCGCGCCCGGCCAGCAGGTTGCGCTGCAGTTCGGCCTCCATGGCCAAGCGTCCGCGCTCATCCAGGCGTGGCGCCTCTCGCCACAGCCGACGCGCCGCGGCCACCGCCTTGGGCGAGCGCCGGGCCATGGACACGGCGAGCTCCAAGGCCGCCTCGCGCGGGTCCTCGTCCAGCCGCGAGGCCAGCCCCAGCACCATGGCCTCGTCGCCGGCCAGATGGCGGCCGGTCAGCATCAGATCCTGAATCACGTCCTGGCGCAGCGCGGCGGCGGTGACGCTGACCGCCATATCCGACATCAACCCCCACTCGATCTCCGGCAGCGCCAGCGTCGCCTCCGGGTGAACGATACGCAGGTCGGCACCCAGCGCCATCTGCAGGCCGGCGCCAAAGACGTGACCATGCAGCGCCGCTACCACCGGCGCCCCCAGGTCACGCCAGCCAAGCGCCAGGCGCTGGGCCGGATTGACCCCACTGGCGTCCGGCGTCAGCAGCCAGGCCACGCGCTCGGGGCTTGCCACCACCGAGGCCACGTCCAGTCCCGAACAGAAGCTCTCGCCCTCGCCGGTAAGCACCACGGCGCGCAGGCCCACCCGCTCGCCGAGCCAGCGCTGAACCTCGAGCAGGGCGTCGATCATCGGCGGATCCATGGCGTTGTGGCGATCGGGCCGCTCGAGGTGAACCCGTGCCACATGGTCGATCAGGGAAACGCTCAAGCGGTCATGAAAACTGCGCTGGGTGGATGAGGACATGGAAGCTCCGTCGATAAGGTGGCCGGTCAGGTGATCGATAAAGGGGGCGAAACTGCGAAAGCGGGAACTTCAACTTGGCACCTGACGCCGCTCGATACAACACCTGACGTTGTCCCGGATACGACAACGCCGCCCGCAGGCGGCGTTGTCGTGGGTCTGGAGGGACTGGAGGATCAGCCCAGCCACACCCGGGCATTGCGGAACAGCCTGAGCCAGGCGCCGTCCTGGCTCCACTCGGCCGGCCGCCAGGAGTTGGTGACGGCACGCACCACCCGCTCCGGGTGGGGCATCATGATCGTCACCCGGCCATCCGGCGTGGTCAGGCCGGTGATACCGGAGGGCGAGCCGTTGGGGTTGGCCGGATAGCGGGTGGTGCACTGGCCGTAGTTGTCGATATAGCGCAGGGCCACCTGGCCCGAGCCCTGCATGCTGCGCAGGTGGGCGCTATCGCGAAACTCGGCGCGGCCCTCGCCATGGGCCACAGCGATGGGTAGGCGCGAGCCTTCCATGCCGGCCAGCAGGATCGACGGGGTCTTCTCCACCTGCACCATGGCCACTCGGGCCTCGAACTGCTCGGACTCGTTACGCACGAAGCGCGGCCAGTTCTCGGCGCCGGGGATAAGCTCCTTGAGCTGGGACAGCATCTGGCAGCCGTTGCACACGCCGAGTGCGAAGCTATCTTCGCGCGCGAAGAAGTCGGCGAACTGCTCGCGGGCACGGGGGTTGAACAGCACCGACTTGGCCCAGCCACCGCCGGCGCCGAGCACGTCACCGTAGGAGAAGCCACCGCAGGCGGCCAGCCCCTTGAACTCGTCGAGACCGACACGTCCCTCAAGCAGGTCGCTCATGTGCACGTCGACCGCCTCGAATCCGGCCTTGTCGAAGGCCCAGGCCATCTCCAGGTGACCATTGACGCCCTGCTCGCGCAGGATGGCGGCACGCGGACGTGCGCTGTTGACGAAGGGCGCGCTGATGTCCTCGTCGACGTCGAAGGTCGGGCTGGCACTCAGACCCGGGTCACGGGTGTCGAGCAGGTTGTCGAACTCGTTCTTGGCGCACTCGGGGTTGTCGCGCAGGGCCTGCAGGCGGTAGCTGGTCTCGCTCCAGGTGCGCTGGGTCAGCTGCCGGGTGGTCTCCAGCAACGGCTCCTCGAAAAGGGTCACGCGGATCTGGTCGTCGTAGCGCGGACGGGCGATGACGCCGCAGGTCTCGATACCGGCGGCGGCGAACTGGGCCAGCACCTCTTCGGTGTGCTCACGGCTGACCTGGATGACCGCCCCCAACTCCTCGCTGAACAGCGCGTCCACCGCCTCGGCGGCCTCGTCGATCAACCAGTCGAGCTTGATCTCGAGCCCGGCGCGGCCGGCGAAGGCCATCTCCAGCAGGGTGACGATCAGGCCACCGTCGCTGCGGTCGTGGTAGGCCAGCAGTCGACCGTCGGCGTTGAGCCCCTGGATGACGCTGAAGAACGCCTTGAGGTCCTCGGCGTCGTCCAGGTCCGGGCAGTCGTTGCCGACCTGACCGTAGACCTGGGCCAGGGCGGAGCCACCCAGACGATTCTTGCCGGCGCCCAGGTCGATCAGCAGCAGGTCGCTTTCGTCCTGGTCGAGGCGAATCTGCGGGGTCAGTGTCTTCATGGCGTCGGTGACCGGAGCGAAGCCGGTGATCGCCAGGGTCAGCGGCGAGGTCACCGCCTTCTGCTCACCGTCCTGCTCCCAGGCGGTGCGCATGGACATGGAGTCCTTGCCCACCGGCACCGCGATGCCCAGCGCCGGGCACAGCTCCATGCCGACGGCGTGCACGGCGTCATACAGCGCCTGGTTCTCGCCTTCATGGTCCGCCGCGCTCATCCAGTTGGCCGACATCTTGATGTCGCCAAGCTGGGCGATCGGAGCAGCGGCCAGGTTGGTGATCGACTCGGCCACTGCCAGGCGCGCGCTGGCGGCGGGGTCGATCAGCGCCACCGGCGACCGCTCGCCCATGGCCATGGCCTCACCGGCGTGGGTATCGAAGCTTGCCGTGGTCACCGCCACGTCGGCCACCGGCACCTGCCAGGGACCGACCATCTGGTCACGCGCGACCTGGCCGGTGATCGAGCGGTCGCCAATGGTGATCAGGAAGCTCTTGGAGGCCACGGTGGGCAGACGCAGCACGCGATCCAGCGCCTCGCGCAGGTCCAGGTTGTCGAGCATCACACCCGGCAGTTCCAGCGGGGCACGCTCGAATTCACGCTGCATCTTGGGTGGCTTGCCGAACAGCACGCTCATCGGCAGGTCCACCGGGCGGGTGTCGAAGTGGCCGTCCACCACCGCCAGGTGGTGTTCTGCGGTGGCCTCGCCGACCACCGCGTAAGGGCAGCGTTCGCGCCGGCACAGGGCGTCGAAGGTCTCGAGATCCGCAGGTGCCACCGCCAGCACGTAGCGCTCCTGGGCCTCGTTGCACCAGATCTCCAGCGGGCTCATGCCGGGCTCGGCGTTGGGCACCTCGCGCAGGCTGAACAGACCACCACGATCGCCGTCCTTGACCAGTTCCGGCAAGGCGTTGGACAGACCACCGGCGCCTACGTCATGGATAAAGCAGATGGGGTTGTCGTCACCCAGCGCCCAGCAGCGGTCGATGACCTCCTGGGCACGCCGCTCGATCTCGGGGTTGTCGCGCTGAACAGAAGCGAAGTCGAGATCGAAGCTCGACGAGCCGGAGGCCATCGACGACGCTGCACCGCCGCCGAGCCCGATCAACATCGCCGGGCCACCCATCACGATCAGCTTGCCGCCCACCGGGATCTCGCCCTTGGCCACGTGCTGCTCGCGGATGTTGCCGTAGCCGCCGGCTATCATGATCGGCTTGTGGTAGCCGCGACGCTCGATGCCGCTGGCACCGAGGGCGTCCTGCTCGTAGGTACGGAAGTAGCCGGTGAGGTTGGGACGGCCAAATTCGTTGTTGAAGGCGGCGCCGCCGATGGGGCCCTCGAGCATGATCTCCAGGGCGTTGACGATGCGCTCGGGCTTGCCGTAGTCGAACGCCTCCCAGGGCTGCACGAACTCGGGGATACGCAGGTTGGACACGGTAAAGCCGGTCAGCCCCGCCTTGGGCTTGCCGCCGACGCCGGTGGCGCCTTCGTCGCGGATCTCGCCGCCGGCACCGGTGGCCGCGCCGGGATGAGGCGCGATGGCGGTCGGGTGGTTGTGGGTCTCGACCTTGGTCAGGATGTGGATCGGCTCCACTTCCCCGCCGTAGCTGGCGCGCTCACCGTCACGCCCGGTCAGCGGGGTGGCGAAGAAGCGACGCGCCTCGCTGCCCTTGATCACCGCAGCGTTGTCGCTGTAGGCCGACAGGATGCCGTCCGGCGAGGCCTCGAAGGTGTTCTTGATCATCTTGAACAGCGAGTGGCTCTGGGCCTCGCCGTCGATGACCCAGTCGGCGTTGAAGATCTTGTGGCGGCAGTGCTCGGAGTTGGCCTGGGCGAACATCATCAGCTCGACGTCGCTGGGGTTGCGGCCCAGCTCGACAAACGCCTCGACCAGGTAGTCGATCTCGTCCTCGGCCAGGGCGAGTCCCAGCTCGCGATTGGCGACCTCAAGCGCTGTACGGCCGCCCTCGAGCACGTCCACCTGGCCCAGCGGCGCCGGCTCATGGTGGGCGAACAGGGTGGCGGCGTCGGAGCTGTCTCGCAGCACCGTCTCGGTCATGCGGTCGTGCAGGCCGGCGACAATGGCGTCGAAGTGGGCTTCCTTCAGCGTACCGCGCACCTTGATGCGATAGAGGATGCCGCGCTCCAGGCGGTTGATCTGGGTCAAACCGCAGTTGTGGGCAATGTCGGTAGCCTTGGATGACCAGGGAGACTGGGTGCCGATACGTGGCACCACCAGCAACACGAGCCCCTCCACATCGCTATCCTGCTGTGCCGGCCCGTAGTCGAGCAGGCGCTCGAGCAGGCTCAGTTCGGTGGCATCGAGCTCCCGCTCCAGATCGGCAAAGTGCACATACTCGGCGTGCAGCGCCTCGATCTCGGGGACGGACACACGCAGTTGAGCCAGCAGCTTGGCGTGACGGAAGGTGGACAGGGCGGGCGCTCCGCGCAGTTCGAGCATATCCAGGAGCCTCTGAAGATCAGCGATAAAAGAAGGGGGCCGCGGCGGGCGAGACGGCATATGATACTGGAAACCGACGGGTGCGAGAAATCGATGCGGATGACAGCGCCCCGTGGGCTGGGTAAGGTGGGCGCTCCACCATGAGCGATTTTGCCCCGATGAAGGACGGTTTCCGTCATGCGCGGCGCCTGCGCATCCTTGCCGCCAGTGGCCTGGGCCTGCTGTGGGCGCTCTGGCCAACACCGCCCGGCCCCTCCTCAAGCGCTGCCCTGGAGCGAGTACTGGCACGTGATTTCATCACCGTGCACACCCGCAATACCCCCTTTACCTACTACGAGGGGCGCCAGGGACCTACCGGCTTCGAGTACGAACTGATGCGTCGCTTCGCCGACCGCCTCGGGGTCAGCCTGAACCTGAGCGATGACCACCATGTGCAGAGCGTGCTCGACGCGGTGCGCCACCAGGGCGACCTCGGCGCGGCCGCCCTGCCGCTGGACCCGCTGGCGGAAGGCCTGGTGTTTTCCCGCCCGATCCTGTCGATGCAGCCGATGGTGGTGTATCGCCGAGGACTGCAGCCGCCCAAGGCGCTCGATGACCTCAAGGACTGGAACATCGGCATCGCCAAGGGCACCGGCATCAGCCGCGTCATGCACGAATTGCAGTGCGAGCACCCTCGCCTCAGCTGGAAGGAAGCGGAAGACCTGGAGATCGCTTCGCTGCTCAGGCGCATCGAGGATGGCGAGCTGGACGCCGCGGTGGTGTACGCCCACCAGTTCCGCCTCAATCGTCTGTTCTTCCCCGAAGTGGAAGACGGCTTCGACATCGGCGAGCCGGTGACCATGGCCTGGGCCTTCTCCGGGAAAGACGGTCTGGCGCTGATCGAACGCGCCAATACGTTCTTCGACGAGCTTCGCGCAGACGGTGAACTCGACCGCCTCACCGCCCGCTACTTCGGTCATGACGACTATCTCGAGTACGTTGGCGCCCGGGTCTTCATCAACCACGTCAACAAGCGCCTACCCCGCTTTGATGCCCTGTTTCGAGAGGCCGCCCGCGCGCAGCACTTCGACTGGAAGCTGCTGGCAGCGGTGGGTTATCAAGAGTCCCACTGGGACCCGGAGGCGACGTCGCCCACCGGGGTGCGTGGGCTGATGATGCTGACCAACGCCACCGCCGAGGAAGTCGGAGTATCGAACCGGCTGGACCCGGCCCAGAGCATCGAGGGCGGCGCACGCTATCTGCGCAGCGTCGAACAGCGATTGCCCGAGTCGATCACCGGTGAGGACCGCCTCTACATGGCGCTCGCGGCCTACAACGTGGGCCTCGGCCATCTGTATGACGCCCGTGACATCGCCCGGATGCGGGGTGGCAACCCGGATCTGTGGCGTGATGTGCGTGAGGCGCTGCCCCTGTTGCAGGAAAGCCAGTGGCACAGCAAGACACGCCACGGCTACGCAAGGGGTGGCGAACCGGTCATCTATGTGCAGAATATTCGCCGCTATCTCGAGATCCTCGACTACGTCGATCGCAGCCAGCAGCAGTTCCACCAGCTGAATGCCCGCCTGCCCGATCAAGCCGACGCCGAGATCTTCGAACTCGTGCCCCCCATGCCCTAGGACACCTTGCCTTCATGTCTCGAATTGCCCTGTCCATGACGCTGCTGGTCATCCTGCTGGCCACGGCAGGACTGATCGTCGATCCCTCGATGATCCAGGATCAGAGCCACAGCGCCAGCTGGACCCTGCTGCTGCTGACCGGCATCGGCCAGGCGATGTGGTACTGGCGTGGGGTGAGGATGTCGGTCGTGTGTCTGTTGCCGGTGCTGGCGATCCTGCTGCTGGGCCTGGCCAGCTACCTGCTGCCCGAAGCCCTGATCTCTTACGTCACGCTCGACCAATGGGCATCGCGGCTACCCGGGGTCCAGGGCCTCGACGATCTTCGACCGCCCTTGATGGAGCTGCTCATCCTGCTGGCGCTGACTGGCGGGCTGCTGGGACGCACCCGGGCGAGCCTGGCCGCCCCGCTGCTGCAGGCGCTGGCGGCGCTGTTACTGGTCACCGAAGCGCTGCTGGTGATCACCGACGAGATCCGCTCGCCGCAGAACCTGGCAGGCACCCCCGCCAGCATGCTGTTGCTGGCGCTGTTGCTGGTCGCCCAGTTCGTCGGCGTGGTCTCGGGGTGGCGCCACACCCGGATCAGCATCCTGCGCAGCCTGATTCCCTCGCTCGCCCTGGTGCTGGTCAGTCTGTTCGTCTGGAACCAGCAACGTGTGTACGTGGACCAGCAGCTTCAAGACGAGCTGCAGGGCGAATCGGATCGTCTGGCGACTCAGCTTGGCGCCGAGATAACGGCCCACCTGGAGGCAGTGAGACGTTTCGCCAGCTTCTGGAGCCTGCTGGAAGAGGCCCCCAGCGCCGAAGAGTGGGAGCGCCAGGCCGCCTTTTACCACCAGGACTTCAGCTACTTTCTCAACATCGCCTATATCGAAGCCGACGGTACCATCCGCCTTGTCCACCCACGCGATGACAGCAACCGGGCGATCATCGGCATCAATGCACTAGACGTGGACCGCCCCTACGTCGACGCACTGGCGAAGGCACTTTCCGACAACCAGGAGGGCCACACCGGCGTCGTGCCACTGCTGCAGGGGATGCCCGGCATGATCTACTACCTGCCGATCACCTCCCCCGACCAGCAGCGCGTCACCGGCGCTGCGGCCATGGTGCTCAGCCTCCCGGTGCTGGCCGACAAGCTCTACGCCGAGACCCTGCTGGACCGTGAGCATATCCGCATGCGCTTCGCCGTGGACGGTGACACCATTCGCGACTGGCCGACCAGCGAGTCGCCAGGCCCATGGACCATGCTGAGCCTGCTTGCCCTCGACGAACAAGAGCTGACCGTCGCCTTGAACGCCTCCACCGGCTACCTGCTAGGTCTGCGTTCGCGCCAGCCGGTGGCCAGTCTCAGCATCGGGCTGCTGCTGGCTTACCTGCTGTACATGGTGGTATTCGGCCACCACCGCATGTCGGTACAACACTCGTCGATGTACCGCTCCAACGAGGAGCTGCGCCGAGAGGTCCGCCATCGTACCGAACTGCAGCGTGAGGTGGAGTGGCTTGCCGGCCACGACGAGCTGACGCTGCTGCCCAACCGCCGCCTGTTCATGTCGACGTTGCGAGAACAGCAGGAGTGCCGCCCGCTGAGCGTTCTTCTGTGTGACATCGATCACTTCAAGAGCATCAATGACCAGCTCGGCCACCAGGCGGGGGACGAGGCGCTTCGTCGCTTCGCCCGAGTGGGACGCCTGGCGATGCCCGAAGGGGTGGTGCTGGCCCGTTACGGCGGCGAGGAATTCGTGGCCCTGCTGACCGGGGTGGCCGCGGACGAGGCCGTCGAGATCGCCGAATCCCTGCGCCAGAGCGTGATGAACTGCGGCGTTGAGCATGCCGATGGGCGCCCCATGACGGTGAGCATCGGCATCGCCAGCCACGGCGCCGGCGACCTGATCGCCGAAGACCTGCTCCATCGCGCGGACCTGGCACTTTATCGAGCCAAGCGACAGGGGCGTAATCGCATCGAGGCGTGCACGTCACCCGCCTGAGCTCGGCCTCGCGCGAATCTGGCGCGCGGCCTCAACACCCGGCGCCAACCAGACACCCACCTGCCCCTTCGATGTCCTTGATCTACATCAGGAAAGGCTCGGTTCCGCGCCCACTTGGCCGCATTTTCCAGCACAATCCCCCGAACGTCTATTCTTCTCGCTGATCGGTTCGGCGAAATATTTCGCTGACCACAACGCCCAACAACCGCCAGCTCCTCGCCTGAAAAGTGGGTACATGCTACGTCTCAGAATCCCGCTGACACTGTTGTCCCTGGCACTGTACATTGCGGGGCTCTGCGCCAGCCTCGCCGGGACTACCGCCTCGACCACCTTGCCCACCCTGGTCCTGGGCGGCTTGATCGGTCTTGCTCAACTGGCCTGGTATCGCCAGCGGCTGGGCTTGAGTCTGACGCTGGTGGTGGCGGTGTTGGCCGCTCTGCTGATCGGCGTGGCCGGCGAAACCCTGCCCCAGGGCTGGCTGTCTCTGGCGACTTTCGATCCACCGGCGCCGCTCGATACTGGCCACCCACGCCTTTCCTGGCAGTGGCCGGGGTTGGCCGACAGCCTGCTGCTGGCGTGCCTGGCCTTGAGTCTTGCCCTGCGCACCCGTGCCAGCCTGGGCACCCCCTTGCTGCACGCCATCGCCGTCCTGCTGTGGGGGACCCTGGCCTACCAGGTGACATCACCCGAGGCCTTGCCACCACTGACCCCACCCGCGGGGCCCTGGGCGCTGGCGGGCAGCGGGCTGCTGTTGCTGACCCAGTTCCTGGCGGTGGTGACCGGCTGGCGCCATAACCAGGCGAGCCTGTTGCGCGCCCTGGGCCCCGGTCTTCTTATTGCCACGGCAACGGTTCTGCTGTGGTGCCAGCAGGACAGCGAGGCCAATCGACAGCTATTCGAACGTGCCCAGCGGGAGACCGATCGCCTGTCGGCAACGATGACAGACCGCATCGACGACACCCTTCGAGCCATGCATCGCTTCCATCTGGTCTGGGAGATCGATCAACGCCTGCCCTCGGCATCGATGTGGCGCCACGAAGCCCAGAGCTTTATGAACGACTTCCCGGAACTGCCCCTGCTGGCCCTGATCGATCCCTCCGGACGGGTCGAGCACCTCTATCCCGACGACAACTGGCACCAGGCCTACCCGGGCATGCGCTTGCTGGATGGAGCCCTCGACCAGCCACTGATGGAAGTGCTGCAGCAGAGCTTTCACCAGCGCGACGCGGTGTCATCGGATATCCTGCCACTGCCCGATGGAGGCTGGGGCATCATCCACTTTCTGCCGATACACACGGTGGATGGTGATCGGCTGCTGGGTTCGGTCGCCATGGTCTTCAGCCTCGACGCCTTAGCTTCCAATCTCCTGCCCGCGCTCGCCGATATACCGGACGCCATGACGCTGACATTGAAAGACGGCGACAGCACCCTATGGCGGGTACCGACGTCAGCGGCTAATTCGCCCTGGAGGCTCGTCAGCGACGTTCGTCTGCTGTCCCATACCCTGAGCCTGGAGCTCAGCCCCAACCGCCGTTTGCTGGAGCACCTGAAGCTGCACTATCCGAGTTCAACGCTGTGCACCGGCCTGATCATGGCTCTGCTGCTCTACCTGCTGTTGTTCAGCCGCCATCGGCAGCGCCAGCAGCACCGCCAGATTGCCGATACCAATCTCGAACTACGCCGAGAGATGCGGCGTCGTTCACGCCTGCAGAAAAACATCGAATGGCTGGCAGGACACGACGACCTCACGGGCCTGGCCAATCGACGCACCTTTCTCGCCAGCCTGCCGACGAACGCCGGACAGAACCCTCTCAGTCTGCTGTTATGTGACCTCGACCATTTCAAGCGCATCAACGACCAACAAGGCCATCAAGCCGGAGACCAGGCACTCAAGCGCTTCGCCGCCTGCGCGCAGAAACTGCTTCCACAGGGTGGCGTGCTGGCCCGCTACGGCGGCGAGGAATTCGTGGTCTATCTGCCACAGGGCGATATCGCCTGGGTACATGCCTGGGCAGAACACCTGAGGCGAGAGGTGCAGGCCTGCGGCGTACAACACGAAGACGGCAGTCCCATGACGGTATGTATCGGCCTGATCACCCAGACCGACGGCCCCGTTGTGCCAAGGGACTTGCTGCATCGAGCGGATATGGCGCTGTATCGTGCCAAGCGGCTGGGCCGCAATCGGGTGGAGATCGCCGAGGCGAAGCCCGCTGCCGAGCCCAGCGAGGCCACAGAGCCCAGCGGTCTGTTGCACTCCTGACTCAGGTCAATCCCACTGGCGCGAGGCGGCGCACTTCTTCCTGAGCCTCGTTCAGCGCCTGGGTAAGCTGGTCGTAGCGCGGCCAGTCAGGCCGCGAGCCGCCAGGGTTGGAACGCCTGAATGTGGTACACCTCGACACCCGTTGTTCGTCACTACCGGCTATTGAGCCAAGGGCTGACCCTGCTCGCCCTGGTGCTGGCAGTCGCCTCCCTCACCGTGCTCGATACGCGGGTAGCGTCTCTGCCAGCGAATCAGACGACCCTGGCGCTGGCCCTTATCGTAGCCATCGGTCAATGGCGATGGACACGCAAGGGGGTCTTCACCAGTGCCCTGGTGCTATGGCCACTGTGTCTGTGCCTGGTCACTCTGCTATTCGGCACCTGTGCACCGGAAGACTGGCTGTCACTGGAGCGCCTGTCCGAACCCTTCCATTGGCTGACAGCGCCTTCGACTCTGCTGGACTGGCGCCCGCCGCTGGTCGAACTGGTCGTGCTGACGCTGCTGACCCTGGGGATACTGGCGCGCACGCGCTCGAGCCTGGGGGTCCCCTTGCTCCACATGTCCTGCTTGCTGCTGTTGCTGCTGGACCAGACACCACTGCATCACTGGCTGCCTTCAGCGGCACTGCTGCACGCCCACTCGCTCACCGTCACCGCCGTCCTCGGCCTGTTGCTGGCCGGCCAGTGGGTGGGCGTGGTAAGCGGCTGGCGTCCCACCCGCGACAGTCTCAGGCGTGGGCTTTGGCCTTCGACACTTCTGGTCGTGATGACCCTGGCACTTTGGCAGTACCTGGAGATTCAGGCCGATGGCGAACTGCAATATCTAGGACAGCGCGAAGGCCGTGCCATGGAGGAACGCCTGGCTAGCGAATTCAATGACTTTCGACACTCCCTGCAACATTTGCAGGTTTTCCTCGAACAATCGCCGCTCCCGCCCTCTACCGAACGCTGGCAGCACCTGACGCGACCTCTTCGCGACCACTTTCCCTACCTTGCGACGCTGCGCTACGTCGAAGTGACCGGCGGCAATGTGCGAAGCCCCGCGACCACAGTCGTCCCCAGGTCCACTGATATGCCTCAACCTGCCGCGGTGCTCCCCCCGGCGGCCCAGATCACTACCCTCGCCATCGACGCTCCTGCACCGACGATGAAGATCACGCTCTCGCTACCGATTCGCCGTCCCGGTGGAAAGCCGCTCGGGCACTTGGCAGCGACCTTGTCACTGTCAGCCATGGCCGAGAATATGTATACGCATCCCCCCTCGGGGGCGGGGAGCCTGCAGGTCCGACTTACCTACCACAACCGTCTGATCAAGGAATGGCCCATGGAGGGGCATCCGGCCCCGTGGACAGTATCTGTTCCCCTCGACGCCATTCCCCTGCATCGACCCGACAATAAGGCGGTGACAGTCGACACAGCCTATCTACCGCTCGAGCTGACCTTGCGCCCCGATACCCGATTGCTGACGCGCCTGCGCAGCCGTCTTCCGGCTGTCACCCTGATGCTGGGTCTGCTGTTCAGCCAGTTCCTCTATCTGACATTGTTCAGCCAGCACCAGATGGCCTCCCAGCATCGTGCGCTTGCACGCTCCAACGGAGACCTTCGCCGCGAGGTCCGCACTCGCCATCGCCTGCAGCAGCAACTCAGCTGGCTCGCCGACCACGACGAACTCACCGGTCTGCCGAACCGACGTCACCTTCAGGCCACCGCCCAGACCTGGCGGGCGCGCTTGCCCCTTAGCGTTATTCTTGTCGACATCGACCACTTCAAGCGCATCAACGACTGCCTCGGCCATGCCGAAGGCGACAGAGTGCTCAAGGCGGTAGGTCGACTTGCACAGGAGACCCTGGGGGATGACGGCCTGCTGGGGCGCTACGGCGGGGAAGAGTTTCTGGTGATCATTCCCGAAGGACGGCTAGCCGAAGCCAGCGCTGTGGCCGAGCGTCTGCGGCGTGCCGTCCGACAGGCACCGCTGGCTCATCACGACGGCACGCCACTGACCATCAGCCTGGGGGTGGCATGCCAGGACCAGGCACCGCTAGATCTGGCACGCCTGATACAGCAGGCGGACCAGGCGCTCTATACAGCGAAGCACCAGGGACGCGACCGGGTCGAGCTTTTCGTGGATACCGTCGACGGCGCATCGGACCTGGACACACCGCCCTTCACCGCCTGAGCAAGGCTCGAAACCTGTAACGGGAGTCTTGAGCAACCCGTCGGCACCGCCGACGTTGCCTCAGTGCTTTGCGCTTCGGCAAAGGCTCATCGGCGCTCGGCAAAAAACGTCTTGAGCAGGCGAGAGGCTCGGTTCGCCAGCACCCCACCTTCGACCTCCACCTGGTGGAAGTGCCAGGGCTGGGCGAACAGGTTGGCTCGGGACTCGACCATGCCGGAACGAGGCTCCGCGGCACCGTAGACCAGACGCCGGATCCTGGCGTGGATGATGGCCCCGGAGCACATCATGCAGGGTTCCAGCGTCACGTACAGCGTGCAGCCCTCGAGCCGATAGTTCGACAGGCTCACCCCGGCGTCCCTGAGCGCCTGAACCTCGGCATGGGCGCTGGGATCATGGCTCGCCACGGGGCCATTGGCGCCGCGACCGATGATCTCTCCGGCCGCGTCTACCACCACCGCACCGACCGGCACCTCTCCTGCCTGGGCCGCCCACTCGGCCAGTTCCAGCGCTCGATGCATGTAAAATTCGTCACTGCGCAAGGTGTTGCACTCCCGTACACTGAGCCCAGGCAAATGCTGAACCATTGTCGCGGGCACGGCAATCGCCACCGTGTCACCGCCATCGACTAGCCGGGCTACCCCGGCGCAAGGAGGATACGCGAATGTCGGACGCCTTGAAGGGTCTGGTAGACCTGCTGGGCCTGGAAATGCTGGAAGAGAACCTGTTTCGTGGACGCAGCCAGGACCTGGGGCTTCCCCAGCTGTTCGGCGGCCAGGTACTGGGCCAGGCGCTGTCGGCAGCCACCCAGACCGTCGCGGCGGAGCGTCAGGTGCACTCGCTGCACGGCTACTTCCTGCGTCCCGGCGACGCCGCCATGCCGGTGGTCTATCAGGTCGACCGCGTTCGTGACGGAGGCAGCTTCACCACCCGCCGCATCACCGCGATCCAGAAGGGCCGTCCGATCTTCTTCTGCAGCGCTTCCTTCCATGGCCAGGAACACAGCCTGAGCCACCAGGCCAGCATGCCCGCCCTCGAGGCAACAGAGCCCGGCGACAGCGACGAGATCCTGCGCTTCCCCGGCCACCCGATCGAATTTCGCCATGTGGAAGACACCGCCGAGGACGGCGCGCCCGCACGCAAGCGGTTGTGGTTCCGGCTCAATGGCGAGCTTCCCGATGACCCCGCTCTGCATCGCTACCTGCTCGCCTACAGCTCGGATTTCAACCTGCTGACCACCGCCCTGGTGCCCCATGGCATCCGTTTCGGCGACCCCAAGCTGCAGATCGCCAGCCTCGACCACTCGCTGTGGTTTCACCAGGACGTGGCCGTCAACGACTGGCTGCTGTACGACATGGACAGCCCCTGGGCCGGCGGCGCCAGAGGCCTGGCTCGAGGCAGTATCTACAATCGAAAAGGCGAACTGGTGGCCTCCAGCGCCCAGGAAGGCCTGACGCGCTTGAGGGAAACAAAGGGTTAGCACACGCGGGGCCAGCCAGAGACGGTAACAACCCCGCCAGAGCGGCGGGCGGCAGGCCAGGTGTGCTCGAGAAGGCGACGCCAAGCCGGTGTAGCTCAGCAGGTAGAGCAACGCATTCGGGAGGCAGAGGTCGTAGGTTCGAACCCTGTCACTCCGACCAAAAATTCAGCAGAATCAGGCTCTTGTGAACATTCACGCAGGAGCCTTTTTCGTTTCTGAAGCCCCAATCTCTTCTAGGTGTCGATTAGGTGTCAGCACGCACAACCTCGTGACCGGATGATACCCCACCCTTCCCGACGCCTCACTACGAAAAGACCCACGTTCGACCCAGTGCATGTGCAAGTGACTTACCGCTTGCCGCCCACGCACATCGTCACGCTGTCAGATTTTCCGTGCCAAAACGATTGGTCACGCCTCACCATCCAACAAGCTTTATCTGCCCTGCCCGCCTACAAGGCTTGCTGAAGTCCCGTGAGAACCGACAAGGCCAATGCTTAGCTTGAGAATAGAAGGGCTTGCGGGAGAGGGGGGTGGCCTGGCTTCCTGAGAGCCCAACGGGGATGAGGATTGGGATATTTCAAACAGGGGGTACAGGAGCCAATGGGGCTGTTCAAGAACACTGGGACGTTTCGAGCTTTTTGAGCCATCTTTAGAGAGTTAAGGGCCACACAGAGCGTAGATTTTTTTTGTAGTTATAACAACAAGAACACAGTACAACATACTAAAACAAACGCAACATAACTCATTTTTAACTTATGGAATACCATATAAATCCAGATATTAATCAACTACTCGAAAAATTCAGCCAAAGTTGGACCACCATCAACTTCAGCGAATGAAGATGACAAGACAACAATTTTACTTACGATAAGACCATTATACCTATGTCCTCGCAAAAATGCGTCCCCACCAACAAACGACATTATAGACTCAAGATGGAAATTAAACCAACACAGCACCTCAACAGATCCAAATAGGTCCATATCAGTCAGTTCTACAGCGGCCAGCATACTGTCAAGAGAAGGACTATCACCGAGAGAAATGGTTCTTGATTTAACATGAGTAAGATGGTCTCTTTTAGACTTTATTTTTTTAAAATCTGACCAACGGCGCCCACTTCTATCAATGGAGCACTCAAAATTTAGAAGCGTCCCGATACACTTAGGGGCGAGTCTAACTTTCTCTTCAAGACTTACAAACCGTCTTTCCTCTTTCAACTTAACAATATCCTCCTTATTCAATACAGCTATCTTTCTAGGAGCTCCATCTACACATGAGTTAATTTGCAAAGCCAACTCTGACAAGAAATTTGCAGTTGCTTCGATATATAGTGCCACATTTTGCAATACGGCAGTCTTCAAAGATCTAACTGTAATAGGCGATGCGAAAGGTGGTTCCCTAGAATTAATCTTTGCATATTCAGATTTCAAAAGACAGAATAAATTATGTGTTTGACATACTATCTCATTAAGTCGGCGATTCCATCTATGTATAAAAATATCAAACTCAGACAACGATGTCTTTAGATCCATATCGCCTTCTTTAGAATCTTCCAACACCTCGTTCCAATCAGAATAAGTTACTGACAAATTATCCATCACATCTTCACAGTGCGGCTTAAGCAACCGGAAACATTCGGCGTTTATGACCCCGACACCAACAGCATCTCTTGTGATATAGCAATGCAAAGAATCGTTATAAAAAAACTTCGAATCAAAATAAAAATACTTCACTTCGCAACAGCAACTTTCAAAACTAGAAACATATCTATTGTTTTCACGAGAATATATTTCTTCACCATGCATTATAACGACTTTAATTCTTCCTCTTGATAACTCAAAATAATAATCCACTCTTTTCTTTTCGTCGCGAACCGGTGCGTACTTAAAATACATCCCGTCATCCTTTCATCAATAATCAATAATTAATAATTAATAATCAATAATCAATAATCAATAATCAATAACTTAAAAACAATTATGAAAAAACCACAACACCAAATTTCTCGCCGAGGAACTTAACCTCTTGAAACTCATGGTAATAATAATCTATTTTTTATTTGCTTTCCAAACATCCAAAAAACCTACTATAGAAGCGTGACTCTCAGTAACATCTCCCTTTCTTACTTCAGTCCTCAACCCCAAAAAAACAACCATTTATACAGCTCGCCAAAAATCTCATAAGATATACAACATCAGAGCCATGGTCGCAAATTCTGAGTGCAACACCTGATCGAATTCGTAAGGTGTTGTACCCATGTCTTATTCTGAATCTCTGCATCGAAGAACGTGCGACTATCCAAGTCAGCCTCGCGCAAGGCTTTAGCCTCAGGCAGGTGGCGGCTCTACTCGAGCGGTATCCATCGACGATCAGGCGAGAGATACGCCGTCTCGTCATGATAGTGTTAAGCGGACTGTTTGGTGGCTTGCTGAACGAGGTGTCATTATACTCTCACCAATGGTGGAAACATCGTTCAAGAACTCGAAGAGTCTGGGCCATTGGCGTACACCCATGAACAGAATGAGCAACTGGACTTGCCCGTCTCTTCAGACACTTTAAACCACCACGGTCAGGCGGCTTCGAAGGCCTCGGGGTAGATTCGCCTTTCTCGACCTATCATACCTAATTGATTTTAAAGAAAGCCGGTGTAGCTCAGCAGGTAGAGCAACGCCTTCGTAATGCGTGGGTCGGAGGTTCGAGGCCGTGATGCCCGGTGGTCCGCCCGAATGTCACCCGGTCAGCATGGCCAGATAGTCCTTGAGCACCACTGCGTTGTTGTGGGTCTCATCCTTCGAGGAAAACACCAGGGTAACCTTGTGCTGCTGGCTGCGCTCGGCCAGGGGTCTGAGCGTTTCCCGCTGCGCCTTGAGCTCAGCCAGATAGCGCTGACGAAACTCGCCCCAGCCCAGTGCTTCGCTGTGAAAGGCCTTGCGCAGGTCATCACTGGGGGCGGCCTCCTTGATCCATTCATCGATACGCGCCTCGTCCTTGGCGATCCCCCGCGGCCAGAGCCTGTCCACCAGCACCCGATAGCCGTCGTTGTCGGCGGGCGCATCGTAGGCCCGCTTGAGCTGAATCGTCATCGTGCCTCCACGACCGAGAATGTGCTCCATCCTTAACAGACGCATGGCCCGGCCGTCACCCCGTGTGGCTTTGGCACTCGCAGCCGATGCCGATGCCGATCGTCAGACCAGGCGCCAGCACCCGACTATTCGAGGCGTTCGAGAATGGTGCAGGAGCAATCCCGCTCCCCCACCTCGTCGATCAGTACCCGATAGCGCGGCAGACGTATGTCGTCACCGTCACCTTCGACCAGGGCCGAGGTATCGATGATCTCGGCGGTGTTACCCGAGGACAACTGGTCCTCGGCTACCATGACCAGATCACGGGCAATCAGCAGGGTGTCGCCAATGTGCATGGGGGTTTCCTCTTGATGGCTCTTTTCTCTTGATGGGGAGCGGCCACGCCCAAGGGCGAAGCCATCTACCGACATTGGCAGGCGCCGGATCATCCCAGTGCCGGCGTGCGCTCGCGCGCCGCCAGGTGCTCGGGCCGTGGGGACTTGGCGCCGAAGGGGGTGACCAGGCGGTTGTCGACGCTGTTGTAGACGAAGAACAGGTTGGAGCGCGGCCACGGTGACAGGTTGCTGTTGGACGCATGCAGCGCGTTGCAGTCGAACAGCAGAATCGACCCGGCCGGCCCCTTGGGCGCCTCGATGCCCTGCTTTTCGATGATCGGTCCCAGCTGCTCCCGGGTCGGTACGCCGATGTGCTGCGCCTTGAGCGAGGTCTCCCAGTTCTGGTCCGGGGTGCGTCCCACGGTGGGAACAAACTGGCGATGGGACCCCGGCACCAGCATCAGCGGTCCGTTGAACTCGCCGTTGTCGGTGAGCATCAGCGAGACACTCAGCGCGCGCATGCCGGGCATACCGTCTTCTGCGTGCCAGGTCTCGAAGTCCGAGTGCCAGTCGAAGCCACTGCCCTGAAAGCCGGCCTTGTCGTTGATCCGCGACTGGTGCACGTAGACACCGCCCCCGAGCAGTTGCTCGACGATCTTCAGAAGCCGCGGCGAGCGAGTCAGGCGATCGAAGCGCTCGGACAGTTCGTGCATGCCGAACACCGAACGAATGGCGCCAGAGACAGGATCGGTGATGACCTTGTCGCTGCCGGTCAGCTCGGGATCGCGCTCCATGGCGCTTAGTTCATCGAAGAAAGGCTCGATGTCGTCGGCCTCAAAGAAGCTGTCGAACCAGAGAAAGCCACGTTCTTCGAATGCGGCCAGCTCCTGCTCGTCGAGCGGCCCGGCCTGGCGCTGCTCGGGCGTCGCATGGACGACCGGGCAATGGCGGGCGATATTGCCCATTGGCGCGTCGAGCCGTGTGGGATAGCCATCATCCGAACGGATCGACAGTTGGTTGGGTGCGTAAGTCATGACTCCGCCTCCGTAACGATTCCAGAATGGATCGCCGTGACCGGAGACGCTGTGCCTTGACCGACCTCGGCGATGGACCCCCATCCTGGGCCTGTATCTACCGCGCCGACATAACCTGAGTTAACGTAAACCCCTAATACGCATTCTCCATCGAGCCTGTCGTGCAAGGAGCCTTGCCGTGTCGAACCGGGACAGCTGCATCGTCAAGCATTTTCGCCACTATCACCCGCTCAGCGATGGCGATCGCCAGCTGCTGGGCGCGCTCGAGAAGTCACCGCTGGAGGTCAAGGCCGGCGATAGCCTTTGGGAAGAACGCGATCCTGCCCAGGACTTCTTCACCCTGAGCCAGGGCTGGGCCTTCTCCTACCGGCAGCTGGAAGACGGCGCGCGCCAGATCCTGGAGGTCTACCTCCCCGGCGACGTGATCGGGCTACGCGAATACGCCTTTCATCAGCGTCTTACCGGCGTCCAGATGATCGAGGACGGCACCATCTGCCGCTTCCCCCACGCCCGTCTGACCGACATCTTTCAACAGTCGACCACCCTGACCTCGATCCTCTTCGCCATGGCCAGCCGCCAGCAGGTGCTGCTGACCGAGCGCCTGGTCAACCTGTCGCGACGCAGCGCCAGGCAGAAGCTGGCCCACTTCATCATGGAAATGTACGAGCGCCTGGCCAAGACCGCTGGCCGGCAGGAAGACCACAGCATCCGTCTGCCACTGTCCCAGGAAATGCTGGCCGACGTGCTGGGGCTGAGTCCTGTGCACGTCAGTCGCACCTTCAGCGCACTCGACGAGGAGGGCCTGCTGCACCGGAACCGTCATCGTCTGCTGCTGCCTGATCCGGCCGCCCTGGCCGATGCCGGCCAGTTCGACGAACGTTACCTGGCCGACAGCGTATTCGCGGCCAACGACGCGGTGGGCTAGGGCTTGTCTGAAAAGTGCCTGCGCTCGGTAATACGGCGTTAAAAATCGGATAAAAATGCTCATTTACACCCCGTAAACTGCGCTTTCTCACCGATTTTTGCCTTGTCTAACCTTCGCTCGTCGACTTTTCGGACAGCGCCTAGGACTGGTCCACCACCGGGGAATCACCAGACGCTGCATGCAATTTCGACCAAAAGTCTAACTTCGCCCAGCCATAAAGCCCTCTACTCTTACGATTGTATGCAATGTAAGAGATTTCCTCGTGACTCCGACCACCCCGCTCGAAGCCAGCGGTGCCCGCACGGCCACCGCCCAGGTCCATGAAGCCATCAAGCAACGCATCCTCGACGGCGTCTATCGACCGCTCGAATTCGTGCGTGAGGCGGCGGTTGCCAGGGAACTCGAGGTCAGCCGTACCCCGGTCCGCGAGGCGCTGCGGGAGCTGGTCTCCGAGGGCTGGCTCGAGGCCATTCCCCATCAGGGCGCCAGGGTGGCCGAGTGGACCGAAAAGGACGCTCGTGAAGTGTTCGAACTGCGCCTGGTACTCGAACCCATGGCGGTCGGACTCGCCTGCCGACACATCGACGCTGACACCCTCGCCCATCTGGACGACCTGGCCTCGCGCATGGAGACCCTGACCGAGAGCCCCCTCGATGGTGCGGGCCACAGCGAGCTGGCCTCGCTCAACCACGAGTTTCACCGCCTGTTGATCCAGGCCAGCGACAACCAGCGTCTGGCCCAGATCCTCGAGAGCGTGGTGCGTACCTCGATCATCCGACGCAATTTCGCCAGCTACGACCGTTCGGCGCTCAAGCGCAGCATGCAGCACCACCGCGAGATGCTGATCGCCATCGGCGCCGGCAACGCCGCCTGGGCGGAGAACGTGATGCGCGCCCACCTGCTGGCCGCGCGGGTATTGCACGTGACCGTCGACACCTCGACCGCGACCTCATCGCCCCCGTGATCCTCCCGACGCGGCCCTTTTTTGCGTTTCACCCTTCATCTTCCACCTTCGACCTCTGACCACGGACCTCCAACATGAACGAGCTTATCGCCTCACTCCCGCTGGACGACCTCAAGGTGCTCGAACTCGGCCAGCTGATCGCCGGGCCCACCTGCGGCCAGGTACTGGCCGACTTCGGCGCCCAGGTGGTCAAGATCGAGCCACCGGGCAAGGGCGACGCCATGCGCCAATGGGGCCAGACCGACGAGAGCGGCGAACCGCTGTGGTGGAACGTGATCGCCCGCAACAAGCAGTCGCTGACCCTCGATCTGCGCAAGCCAGAGGGCCAGGACCTGCTGCGAAGACTGGCGGCCAAGGCCGACGTGCTGATCGAAAACTTCCGCCCCGGCACCATGGAGCGCTGGGGCCTGGACTACCAGAGCCTGTCGGCCGACAACCCGGGGCTGATCATGGTGCGAGTCACCGGCTTCGGCCAGGACGGTCCCTACGCGTCGCGTGCCGGCTTCGCGGCGGTGTGCGAAGCCATGGGCGGGTTGCGCTACATCAGCGGCTACCCGGACCGCCCCCCGGTCAGGGTGGGGATTTCGCTGGGCGACACCCTGGCCGGGGTCCAGGGCGCCATGGGCGCGTTGCTGGCGCTGCACCAGCGCGAGAAGACCGGGCGTGGCCAGGTGGTGGACAGTGCCATCTTCGAGGCCGTGATGGCGATGATGGAGAGCCTGATCCCCGACTACGCCCGGGCCGGCAAGATCCGTGAGCGCGCAGGCAGCTTCCTGCCCAAGATCGCCCCGTCCAACGCCTATCCCGCCAGGGACGGCCGGGATGTCATCATCGGCGCCAATCAGGACACCGTCTTCCGCCGGCTGTGCGAGGCCATGGGCCAGCCCACCCTGGCCGATCATCCGGACTACGCCGACCATCGCGCGCGCGGCGAGAACCAGCAGGCCATCGACGAGCTGATCGCCGCCTGGACCGCCCACCACGATGCCCAGCATATCGTCGACCTGCTGGCCGACGCCGGTGTCCCGGCGGGCCTGGTGTACACCGCCAAGGACATGCTCGAAGACGAACACATCAAGGAGCGCGGCTCCATCGTCGAGGTGCCGGACCGCCACGGCAAGCCGCTGCCGATGCAGAACGTCTTTCCGCGGCTGTCGCAGACGCCGGGCAAGGTGCGCCAGGTCGGCCCGGCCCTGGGCGAACACACCGAGGCGGTGCTCGGCGACTGGCTGGAACTCGACCAGAACAGCATCGATGCCCTGCGCAAGGACAGCGTGATCTAGCACCGCCAACCAGCGACCACTCTGCCGACAACAACAACCTAGAGGCTCTTGCATGGAACCCCTACTCGTCCTGGCGCTACTGATCGTATTGATCGCCGTCGGCCTGCCGATCTTTCTGTCCCTGGGGCTGGCCGGGCTCGCCGGCCTGTACATGGCCCGGGGCTCCATGGCGTTCTTCTTCGCGCCGTCGTCGCTGTTTGGCCAGCTCAATGCCTTCGAATTGATTGCCCTGCCGCTGTTCATATTGATGGGCAACCTGCTCGGTGCTACGCCGGTGGGCAGCAACCTGTTCCAGGCGGCGGTGAGGTGGCTGCACTGGCTCAGGGGTAGCCTGGCGATCTCCTCGGTGGGTGCCTCGGCGGTGTTCGGCGCGGTGTCCGGGGTGAGCCTGGCCGGCGTCGCCGCGGTCGGTTCGATCGCCGTACCGCAGATGCTCGAGCGCGGCTACAGCCGCTCGCTAGCCGCCGGTGCGGTGGTCAGCGCCGGCGCCCTGGCGATGCTGATCCCGCCCAGTGTGCCCTTCATCATCTATGGCGCCGTGGCCAGCGTATCGGTGGCCGACCTGTTCATCGGCGGTATCGTCCCCGGGGTGGTACTGGCGCTGGCGCTGTCGCTCTACATCTTTATCCGGGTGAGTCTGAAGCCCGAGGAAGCGCCCAGCGTCGAGCAACGCTTCAGCTGGCGCGAGCGCTTCGCCAGCCTTGCCCACATCTGGCACGCCGCACTGCTGGTGCTGGTGGTGCTTGGCTCTATCTATTCTGGACTGGCCACCCCCAGCGAGGCCGCCGGCATCGGCGCCTTCGGCGCCTTCGTGATCGCCGCGCTGATCTTCCGCTGCCTGACGCTTGCCTCCTTCGGCCGCATCCTGGCCAGCACCGCGCGAGTCAGCGGCGCCATCCTGCTGATCATCGGCTGCGCCAAGATCTTCGGCGACTACCTCAACATGGTGCGGGTGCCGCAGCTACTGACCGAATCGCTGACCGCCTCGGGCCTGCCGGACTGGGCGATCCTGCTGGCGGTCATGCTGCTGCTGATCCTGCTCGGCATGATCGTCGATGCGGTCTCGCTGATCGTGGTCACCACGCCGGTGCTGCTGCCGCTGATCCAGGCCATGGGCTATGACCCCCTGTGGTTCGGCATCGTCATGGTGCTGAACCTGGAGATCGCGGTGATCACCCCGCCGGTAGGGCTCAACCTCTACGCGCTCAGGGGGGTCTGCCCGGAGCTGTCGGTGGAGGAGATCATCAAGAGCGCGCTGCCCTTCGTGGCGGTGCAGTTCCTGGTGCTGATGCTGTTCGTGTTCTTCCCCAGCATCAGCCTGTGGCTACCGAGCCTGATGCACTGAAGGGGCCCCGATTCACTCGCCCCGCTGGCCAGGGGCAACAACGACAATGACAAGACGGAGACATTCCCATGAACCTGACCCGCCGCCAACTGCTCAAGACCACCGCCTTCGCCACCGCAGGGGCCTCGCTGCTGGGCCCCCAGGCGCTGATGCCACGCCATGCCCGCGCCGCCACCACCTTCACCGGCGTGACCTACCTGCCACCGTCCTACAAGGCGCTGACCTACGGCTCCGCCGGCTTCGTCAACTACCTGCGCGACAACGGCGGCGACGTGCTCGAGGTCGATTTCTACGACTCGGGCCAGCTGCTCAAGGCCGACGAACAGCTTCCCGCGCTGCGCTCGCGCAATATCGACTTCATGTTCCACACCACCTCCTACATCACCCGCTCGCTGCCGATCCTCGGCATCACCGGGCTGCCCGGTGTCGTCGGCGAGCTGTACCGCCACCCCGAGCGGCTGCGTCAGGGCAGCCCGCTGTTCGACCTGATCAATGAGGAGCTGGCCAAGGAAAACCTCTACATGCTGACCTCCGGCGGCGGCATCCTCGAGCCCGAGTACATCTGGAGCACCCAGGACAACGCGGTGCGCAGCCTCGAGGACATTCGCGGCAAGAAGGTCAGGGTGGTCAGCTTCGAGGCCACCTCGGCGCTGGAGGCCTACGACATCGGTGCGGTGCGCATTCCTTCGTCCGAGACCTACATGGCGCTGCAGCGCGGTACCGTGGACGCCGGCGTGTTCAATATCTCCACCATCATCGGGCGCAGCCTGCAGGAGCAGGTGGACGTGTGCTACCAGCTGCCGATCACCGGCTTCTCGGTGGCGCCCTTCATGCTGCGTGACCGCTGGGACAGCCTCGACGACGACAGCCGTGCGATCCTCGAAGATGCCGCCCGCTGGTACGACGAGAACTTCATCAGCCACTGCAACGACGATATCTATCCCAACGAGTACTGGCCTCAGGTGCGCGAGGAGAACGTCGAGATCATCGCCCCCAGCGACGAGGATCTGGCCGCCTTCAACGAGGCCACCCACAAGGTATGGGACCACTGGAAAGGCGAGGTCGGTGAGGAACTCGGCGAACGTGCCATCAAGCTCGCGCTGGGACAGGCCTGAGGTCGCCATGAAAGCGCACGCACAGAGGATCCCCCTCAAGGGCTGGGATGGCGTACTCGCCATCCTGCGCCTGGCCTCGATGGCGGTGCTGGTGTTCATGACGGTGTCGATCTGCTACGACACTGTCATGCGCTACGCCTTCTCCGCCCCCACCCACTGGAGCCTGGAGATCAACTCCTTCCTGCTGGTGTATCTGGCGGTGATGGGCGCCGCCGAGGCCCAACGCTTCGACGCCCATATCCGTATCACCTTCTTCAAGGACAAGCTTCCCGCCAAGGCGCGTCGCCTGCTGGAAGTGTTCACTGGTCTTGCCGGGATGACGTTCTGCGCGATCCTCGCCTGGCGCGGTTATCTGATGGCGGCCCAGGCCTTCGAGTACGGCGAACGGGTGTCCAGCGCCCTCGGCACCCCCATGGGCATCCCCTACGCGCTGCTGCCGATCGGCTTCACCGCACTCGGCCTTCAGTTTCTGATCGACACCCTGGCGAGCCTTTCCCGCGGCGCCCCACTGCCGCCGCCGGACGGCTCCGATCACATCGATGCCACCCACCCTTGAACCCGACGGAGACTCCCGCATGACCACCACGTCACCCGCCCCGATCGAACTGGTCGAGGTCGCCCCACGCGACGGCTTCCAGTCGATCGCCGATCCGCTGCCGACAGAGCGCAAGATCGAGGTCATCCAGGCGCTGCTCGACGCCGGCATCCGACGCATGGAGATCGGCTCCTTCGTCAGCCCCCGGGCGATTCCGCAGATGGCGGACACCGGCGAGCTGATCCGCGCCTTCGCCCATCGCCGCGATGTGAGATTCTCCGCGCTTGTTCCCAACCTCAAGGGAGCCGAGCTTGCGCTTGAACACGATGTCAGCGAGCTGGTCTACGTGGTCTCGGTGTCCGAGGCGCACAACCGCAACAATGTGCGCCAGTCGGTGGATGAATCGTTGGAGGCCTTCGCCCGTGTGGTCGAGGCGGTGCGCGCCAAGGGCAACACCGCCCTGCGCCTGGACCTTGGCACCAGCTTCGACTGCCCCTTCGACGGCAGGGTCGACTGGCGCCGGGTCGATGAGGTGCTCACTAAGGCGCTCGCCATCACCGGCGAGTTGCCGGTGGAAGTCGCCCTGTGCGACACCACCGGTCGCGCCACACCCTTCCAGGTGGCGGACCACTTCACCGAGCTGACCGAGCGCCACCGATCCCCCGCCCTGTCCTGGGCGTTCCACGGCCACGACACCTTCGGCATGGGCGTGGCCAACGCCCTATTCGCGGCCCGCCACGGTGCCACCGCACTCGACGCCGCCTGCGCAGGACTCGGCGGTTGTCCCTTCGCTCCGGGGGCCACCGGCAACACCGCCAGTGAAGACCTGGTCTACGCCCTGCAGGGGGGCGGGTTGGCAGGTGACATCGATCTTGGCGCGCTGCTGCACGCGGCCGACTTGATCGCGGCACTGCCCGGCGGCAAGACCGAAAGCCACCTGCGCCGGGTTCCACGTGAGGGCCTGGCCGGGGCAGACGCGGGGGCATGAACCAGCAGACGGCGCCCTCTACAGCTCCCTCTTCACCACCCTCTCCGCCTCCCCAGGTCGGTATCGCCCTGCTGGCAACGACCCTGGTGTTGGCCTTCTCGTCGCTGGTGGCGCTGTTTCCCTCGGCGATCGCGCCGACCCTGGCGGACTCGCTGGGAGTTTCCACCGCCACCGTGGGTATCCAGGTCAGCCTGATCTTCGGTGGCGCCATGCTGACCTCGCTGGTCGGCGGGCCTCTGACCCGACGCTATGGCCCCTGTCGCGTCAGCCAGCTGGCGCTGGGGCTGCTTGGCGGCGGCGCGGCGCTGCTGACCCTGCCGTCGCTGGCCACCTTCGCCCTGGCCTCGCTGATCGCCGGGCTCGGCTATGGCCTGACCAACCCCTCTGCGTCGCTTTTGCTGTTTCGGGTGACTCCGCGTCACCGCCAGGGCCTGGTGTTCTCGCTCAAGCAGACCGGGGTGCCCTTCGGTGGCGTGCTGGCGGGCCTTGTCGCCCCCGCCCTGGCGCTGGCCATCGGCTGGCAGGCGGCTCTGGGCTGCCTGTTCCTGGTCGCCGTCATCGGTATTCTGCTATTGCAGATTCAGCGCCATCACTGGGACCGCGAGCGCGACCCTCGCACTCCTTGGCTGACCACCCCCTTGGCCGGGCTCCAGGTGGTCTGGCAGCGCCCGGCGCTGCGCTACCTGGCCCTCTTGAGTCTCTGCTTTTCAGCCATCCAGCTATCGGTCTCGGCCTTCACCGTGGCGCTGCTGGTCGAGGATCTGGGCGTCGGCCTGGTCGTCGCCGGCGCCACCATGTCCGCGGTCCAGGTCTTCGGCATCATCGGCCGAGTGCTGTGGGGCCTTGTCGGCGATATCCTCGACGATCGCCTGATCACCCTGATGGGGCTGGCCTGCCTGAGCGCCGGTAGCGGCCTGGCCATCGCCACCATGGACGCCGACTGGCCGCGCTGGGCAATGGTCGCGGTGCTGTGCCTCATGAGCCTGTCGGCGCTTGGCTGGAACGGCGTGTTCATGGCCGAGATCACCCGTCTGGCCCCCGCCGAACGGGTGGCCGACGCCGCCGGCGGTTGCCTGGTGCTGACCTACAGCGGTGTGCTTGTCGGGCTACCCCTGCTGGGTGCGCTACATGGGCTGTTCGGCAGCTATACCGCCCTGTTCGGGCTGTTGGCGGGACTTGCCCTGGTGGGCCTTGGCTTTCTGCTGAAGGCGCGACGGGCCATCGCTGGCGACGGCTGACCGTCGACGTGGTGTGGCCAGCGTTCGGCTGCCAAAGATCGTTGAACCGGCTCGCTCAAGCGCCTGGCTCAAGAGGCTGGCTCAAGCGGCTGCCGGGGCCTAGATAAAACGCCAGCGCTTGAGCACCACCAGCTCCACCGCCACCAGCACCACCATGAAGGTGCAGAACAGGGCGAAGGACATGGGATTGTCGACGCCAGGCATGCCGCCGATATTCACGCCCAGCAGGCCAGTCAGAAAGCTGATCGGCAGGAAGATGCCGGAGATGATCGACAGCAGGTAGGTGTTGCGGTTTACCTTTTCGGTGTGCTGATGGGTCTGGTACTGCTGAACCATGCCTACATGCTCAAGATAGAAGTCCACCGACTCGTTGATTCGCTGGATGGTGTCGCGAGCATTGGCCAGATCGAATCGATCATCGGCAAGCAGCGGTGGCAGGCTGTCGATCATCGCTTCAATGGCGTAGCGCTGGGGCTTGAGGAAGCGACGCAGCTTGATCAACCGCTTGTTCAGCGACATCAGGACGGCGTTGTCGGCCTCAGGCTCTTCTTCCTGGGCGGCGATGGTGGCGTCAAAGGGCTCGACGAAATCCTCGATGCGATCGTGGAGCTTTTCGATGATATCCACCACCACTGCTCCCAGATCGTCAGGCCCTTTGCCCTGCTCGAGCTCACGGCGTATGTCGGCGATGGCCCGGGAAGGCAGCTTGCGGGTGGAAATCAGCACCCCATCGTAATAGAGGATGCGGATGCTGAGCATGTCGTCGGGCTGCTCGCCCTGGTTGAGGTTGACCCCACGCAGAATCAACAGGAAGTTGCCGTCGCCGAGGGTCTCGAAGCGCGGCCGGGTGTCCTCGGCCAGCACGCCGTCGATGGCGGATTCGGGGATTCCTGCCAGCTCGAGGCGCTCACAGGTGGCTTCGGCATCCCGCTGAAAGTGGTACCAGGCGCCTGCCTGAAGCGGGCCAGGCGCTGGCTCGGGCAACTGGCGGACTTCCTGGCCAAACGACCAGGCGTCGATGAAAAAAGGCGCGGTCATGCAGGCTCCATCAGGTGTTCGTCAGGCGGGCCGCGCCCGCCGCTTACAAGGTCGAGAAATCAAGCTCGGACAGCGGCGCCGGCTGTCCGTACAAAAAGCCCTGGTAGCGGTGGCAACCGTGTCGATGAAGCCAGTCCCGCTGCTCCGCTGACTCCACTCCCTCGGCAATCACATCAAGCCCCAGGCTGCGCGCCAGAGCAATGGTGCTTGCCACGATGGCGGAGCTGGTGGCGTTGTCGAGCACGTCGCGAACGAAGGACTGGTCGATCTTCAGCTCGTCCAGCGGCAGACGCTTCAGATAGGCCAGCGACGAGTAGCCGGTGCCGAAGTCGTCCAGCGCGAAGGTCACGCCCAGTGCCTTGAGCCGCGTCATGGTGCGCTCGACCCCGTCGCGATCCGCCACGAACAGCGACTCGGTCACCTCAAGCTTGAGACGCCGGGCCGGCGCCCCGGTGCGCGCGAGGATATCACTGACCCGGGCAACGAAGCCGGGATCCTGAAACTGCCTGGGACTGACGTTGACCGACACGGTCCTGGTGCTGTCATCACCCTGCTGCACCCAATCCACCAGCGTCAGGCAGGCCTGCTCGATGACCCAGAGACCGAGTTCATGGATCAGTGGGCGCTCCTCGGCCAGCGGAATGAACTCGGACGGCGGAACGAGGCCCCTGTCGGGGTGTCGCCAGCGGATCAGCGCCTCGACCCCGGTGACACAATCAAGCTGATCGACCTGTTTCTGGTAGACCAGATACAGCTCAGAGCGCGCCAGCGCGCCAAGCAGGTCTTCGTATAGCTGAGCACGCTGCTGCATCCGTCGCTGCATCCCCGGGTCGAAGAAGCAGACGTCGCTGGCGGTCTGACTCTTGGCCTGGAACAAGGCCATGTCGGCCTGCTGCAACAACCGTTCGCGAGAGACCTCGTCGCGAAACGGACTGATACCGACGCGCGCATTCGGCGACACCGGACGTCCTTCGATCCAGACCGGCATATCCAGCGTGTTCAGCAGCTTGCGAGCAACGGTATCGGCCACGCGCACCGCGGTCTCGAGTTCCACGCCCACGCCTTCGAGGACCACCACGAACTCATCGGCGCTGAGACGTGCCAGAGTATCCTCCTCGCGCAATACCGACTCGAAGCGACGGGCGGCTTCTCTGAGCAGCTCGTCACCGCCGTGGTGGCCGAGGGTATCGTTGACCTGCTTGAAGTTATCGAAATCAATGAGCAGCAGTGCGCCGTAACAGCCATCCCGCTGACAACGTTCCAGTTTTTCGCCGAGTCGATCGAGTAGCAGGCGTCGATTGGCCAGGCCCGTCAGCGGGTCGAAGAAGGCAAGCTGATGAATTTCTTCCTCCGCCGCCTTGCGCTCGGTGATGTCGCTGAGCGTCGCCACGTAGTTGCGCAGCTGGCCCCGCTCGTCACGCACCGCGCTGATGGTCAGCCATTGAGGATAGATGTCTCCGCTCTTGCGACGATTCCAGATCTCGCCCTGCCAGGCACCGGTATCGCCGATCCGCTGCCATAGCTGTCGATAGAAGTGTTCGTCATGTCGCCCCGAGCGCAGGATGTCTGGGCGACTCCCCTGGACCTCGTCTTCGCGATAGCCGGTGATGTCGGTAAAGGTCCGATTGACCTTGAGAATGCGGCCATCGACATCGGTGATCATCATGCCCAGGTGGGTCTCGAAGGCTACCGCGGCAATGCTCATGTTGGCCTGATGCAACCGCTCCAGGGTGACATCACGCACTACCAGCAGGACACCGTCATGCTCCCCATCACCGCTGAGCAGCGGACTGATCAATGCACTGAAGTCACGGGGGCCGCCACCTACGGTCAGAGAATAATCAAACCGACGTACTTCACCGCTGGCCGCCACCTCGGCCAGCGCCTCGTCCAGACGTCTGGCGATGTCCGGCGGCAGAAAGGCGCGGTAGTGGCTGCCGACCAGGACCTCCGGCGGTGCCAGCAGCAAGGCTTCGTCTCCGGCATGGACAAAGGAGAAGTGGCCACCGCGATCCAGCACCAGTACCAGGTCCTGCATGGAACCGATCAACGCCTTCAAGCGAGCTTCACGGCGGTGGGCGGCCTGTTCGGCGCGCTGCCGTTCGACCACCTCCCCCTGCAACGCCAGCTGGGCACGCCCCTGCGCCAGCACGTGACGCAGCAACCATAATCCGAGCAGGGCCAGCAACGCCCCCAGCACTACCAGTGGCCACAGGCGCTGGCTCCAGCCCGACAGCAACGCCTCGTGACTGTAGCCCAGCACCAGCCACAGAGGCAGTTCGGCCACTCGCCTCGCCACGAACAACCGCTCCTGACCATCCAGCGGGGATTGCTGACGAAAGTGAAGCGTATCCGGCGCGTCCGCGGTCAGCGATCGACTTCCCGCCTGCGACACCAATTCTCCCGGCGCCAGCCCAGCCGCAGGCACGCGGACCACCAGCCGTGCCTCGCTGTCGACCAGGGCGATGCTTTCTCCCTGCATCAGGCCGAACCCCTTGATCGCTTCAGCCAAGGGCCCGGGGTCGATCGATGCCATGGCAACATGCATCTGAGTGGTCTCTGCCGTGCTCCGTTGCACCAGGGTCATGCGGTATTCGCCGGCAGACGGCGAATAGTGCAGAGACGAGACCAGGGTCTCTCCCCTCCTCAATCCGGCCAACTGTCGAAGAAACGCATCCTGGGGTAACCAACCCTCGAAAAAGCGAGCTTCTGCGCTTGTCGGGTCCGAGAGGATCGCCAGGTCTTCTACCAGGGGAAGGGACCTGGTTCGCTCCCTGAGCAAGGGTGCCATCGGCGGTCCATTGCCGGCAGGATTGATCATTTCATCGAGAGCCAGTAGCCCGGCAAGCGCGTGAGTCGCGACGTCAAAAGGCTCGGCCACCAGCGCCTCGACCACCTCCGCTCGCGCGTCGAGACGTTGCTCCACACGCTCCACCTCGGCCAGATACTGGCCCCTGAGAGTCCACACGATGCCGGCGACCAGCAGCATCAAGGCGGTCACATAGAGCGCAATGGCACGACGACGCCCCGAGTCGGACGCATTCGTCACAAAGGGGGATGGATCAACTGACACGGACACGTCGTCGTTTCGCCTCTAGAGCATTCATGTGGAAGGTGCGCATCCAGATTCCGTCGACTGTCTTGGGCATGGACGAGTGATCATAGCCAACCCTGCGCTACTTGCGCAGTACTTGCGCACCACTCGCGCATTAAACCGCCTAGTTTCTTGATCACACCAAGCTGACCATGGTCCATCATTCCCCCAGAAAACCTCCGACCTGGCGGCGCCACAGGGAAGCATAGAGGCCATCCCGGGCCAGCAAAGATTCGTGCTCACCCATCTCGACGATGCGCCCCTTGTCGATGATTACCAGTCGATCGAGCATGGCGATGGTCGACAGACGATGGGCAATGGCGATGACGGTCTTGCCCTCCATCAGGGTATAGAGATGCTGCTGAATTGCCGCTTCCACCTCGGAGTCCAGCGCCGAGGTGGCCTCGTCGAGCACCAGGATCGGCGCATCCTTGAGCAACACCCGAGCGATGGCGATCCGCTGGCGCTGCCCCCCAGACAGGGTCACACCGCGCTCTCCCACCTGGGCATCCAGGCCCCGACGCCCATGAGGATCGACCAGATCCTCGATAAACTCGTGAACATGCGCCTGACGCACCGCCTGCCACAACCTTTCTTCGCTGCAGTCTCGACAACCGTAGGTCAGATTCTCGCGCAGCGATCGATGCAGCAGGGACGTATCCTGGGTCACCATACCGATCTGTCGACGCAGCGATGCCTGGGTGACCTCGGCGATATTCTGACCATCGATCGTTATCTGCCCGGCCTGCAGATCATGAAAGCGCATCAGCAGCGACGCCAGGGTCGACTTGCCGGCGCCGGAGCGGCCGATGATGCCCACCTTTTCGCCCGGGGAAATGTTCAGATCGAAACCGTCGAACACCCTGGGGCCCACCTGGCTTCCCCGGGCGTAGCCAAAGACCACGTCCTCGAAACGAATCTCGCCGTGCTGGACCCGCAGCGCAGGGGCCGCTGGTCGATCCTGCACTTCGGGGATACGCGACAGGGTGTTGATACCGTCCTGAACGGTGCCGACATTCTCGAACAGGCCAGCGACTTCCCACAGGATCCAGTCGGACATGGAGCGCACCCGCATGACCAGACCGATCGCCACCGCCGTTTCACCAAGGGACACCCAGCGGTGATACCAGGCCAGTACGACCAGTCCCGCCATACCCACCAGCAGCAGGGTATTGAGGGTCGCCAACGACACCGATAGCCAGGTGGCCAGGCGCATCTGCCGATGTACCGTTCCCATGAAGCCATCCATGGCTTCCCGGGCGTAAGCCTGCTCTGCCCCGGCATCGGCAAACAGCTTGATCGTCTGGATATTGCTGTAGCTGTCCACGACCCGCCCGGTCATCACCGCGCGCGCGTCCGCCTGGGCCATGGACACTCGGCGCAGCCGGGGGATAAAAACCCTCATCAATGCCAGGTAGCCCGCAAGCCATAGCACCAGAGGAGCCATCAACCAGGGCTCGGCGGCCCCCAGCACCACCAGCGCGCCGGTGAAATACACCAGCACATAGACCAGCATGTCGAGCACCTTGGTGACGGTCTCGCGCATGGCCAGCGCGGTCTGCATCACCTTCTGCGAGACGCGCCCGGCAAACTCGTCATGAAAGAACGACAGGCTCTGCTCGAGCATCAGCCGATGGGAGAGCCAGCGCCCGAGCATGGGGTAGTTGCCGAAGATTCCCTGGTGGGTGATCAACGACAGCAAAAACACCAGAAGTGGCAGTCCTGCCAGCACCGCCGCTCCCAGGCCGATCAAGCTGGTCAGGTGGGTGTCGACAAAGCCCTCACGGTCGGCTTCGGCCAGCCAGTCCACCAGTTCGCCCATGGCGGTGAAGAACACCACCTCGGCGATGGAGACCAGCGCCGTGACCACCGCCATGGCCGCCAACAGCCCGGTGAAGGGACGCGAGTAGTGCAGCACGAAGGGCCACAACCGGTCCGCGGGTACCGACTCGGGCTGGTCGGGATAGGGATCCACCAGCCTCTCGAAAAAACGCAGCATGTTCCGCTCTCGTATCGCATGACGCCAGCCGCTCATCATACCCTTGTGCCGTTCATGCGGCGTGTGCTGTCAAGGTCGGTGCACCAGTGCCATGTCGTGGTCGGTCAGGCGCATCGCGCCTCGATCGGTGACCCTCACCGTATTGCTTAGACCGATGCCGAAACCTCCCGGCAAGCGCAGACACAGCGGCAGGTGGAAGACCATGTTGCGGGCAAGCGGCTTGGTCTGCCCGGCGGCGAGAAAACCCGTGCCTTCCACCCAGCTCGGCGGAAACTGGGCACCGACCGCGTAGCCGTAAACCCCCGAATGGAAGAAGCGTTCGCGGTGTGGCGCCAGGATAGCATCGGCGAGCCGGGCGACGTCTTCGAAAGGTGTGCCCGGCGTCATGGCCTCGCACATGCGGGCCTCCATCTCGACACACAGGTCGGCGGCGAGGCGCATCTCGTCGCTGATCGGCCCGACCACCACCGTGCGCATGGTCGGCGCGGTGTAGCGCTGCCAGACGGCACCAAACTCGAGGAACACCGCATCGCCCGAAGCGATGCCCCGGCGCTTGTGGTTGACGTGGATGATGCCACTGCGCGACCCGCTGGTGACGATCGGGGCCAGGCTGAAAAATTCGCTGCCGGCCTCGAGCATCACCTGGGCACCGACGGCGGCCACCTGGTTGTCGGTGACACCGGGCTCGACCACCTCGATGGCACGCGCAAGCCCAAGCGATGTCATCTTGGCGCTGCGCGTCAGGCAATCGAGTTCGGCGTCGCTCTTGACCAGTCTCAGGCTCGCCATCAGGCCACCGGCACTATCATGGAAGCGATCGCCACCGAGTCGCCCCTGCAGATGACGCATCAGGCCAAACCGTAGACCGCTACTGCTGCCATCGATGCCGATGTCGTGACTGTCCGCCAAGGCGTCAGCCAACGGATCGATCACCTCATCGAGGGCTTCCCAGCGATAGCCGACCACTTCATCGACCCTCGCCGTCACCACGGCGGGCCCGGTCTCGATGGACGCCACCTGCAGCAGCGTGCGCGAAGGGGTGACCACCAGGGCCGCGTGCACGGAGACTTCGAAGGTGTGATAGCCACATAGATAGAAGATGTCCGCCGCCTGGCACAGCAGCAGGGCGTCCAGCCCCTGTCGCTGCATGGCATCGCGAGCGCGCGCCAGCCGGCGATCGAACTCCTCGGCGGCAAACGGCAGTTCGCTTCCGGCGTGCTCTACCGCCAGGGCCTGGCGGTACTGATGGTGATCCATGGGCCGTCTCCTTGATCGATTCACCACAGTGTAGACAGTCAAGCCGGTTCGTCTTCCAGGCGATCCCGGGCAAGCCGAGGGGAAATAAGACTTCTCGCCGAGGGGCGGACTCTCGTAGAATTCCAGACTCGTGTAGACACGCCACAGGAATACGCAATGGGCAGGGCCTTCCAGAACCGCAAGGAATCCATGGCCAAGACGGCCGCCGCCAAGACCAAGGTCTACAGCAAGTACGGACGCGAGATCTACGTCTGCGCCAAGTCCGGAGGCGTCGATCCGAACGCCAATCTGTCGCTGCGCAGCCTTCTCGACCGCGCCAAGAAGGACCAGGTACCGGGTCATGTCATCGATCGGGCGCTGGAGAAGGCGTCGGGCGTCGGCGGCGAGGACTACTCGCTGGCACGCTATGAGGGCTTCGGTCCCGGCAACGCCATGGTGATCGTCGAATGTCTGACCGACAATCCCAACCGGACCTTCGGCGACGTTCGTGCCTGCTTCACCAAGACCAAGAGCAAGATCGGCACACCGGGCAGCGTCAGCCACATGTTCGACCATCTGGCGATCCTCGCCTACACCGGCGAGGATGAAGAAGCCGCGCTGGAAGCCTTGATGGAAGCCGACGTGGATGTCACCGACATCGAGAACGAGAACGGCCTGATCACCGTGTTTGCTCCGCCGACCGACTACGCCAAGGCGCGTCAGGCGCTGCGCGAATCCCTCGGCGCCGAGGAGTTCGAGATCGACGAGATCCAGTTCCTGCCCCAGGCCACCACGCCGGTGGAGGGGGATGACCTGGCCATGTTCGAAAAGCTGCTCGACATGCTCAACGACCTCGATGACGTCCAGAACGTTTACCACAGCGCTGAATTACCCTAGCGCATCGACGCCTTTCGACTGACGAAACTGCTACAGTTAAGTAGCATCGCAGTGCCCGGCAGGGGCTCGTACCCAGGCATGAGCCCTGCCCTGACACTGCTTCCGGGCATGGGATTCGATAGAACTGCGAGGACTCTACCGTTCGTTGGAACGCTTCGACGACTACTTCCACCGAGAGCGAGTTTCCGTGCATGGCCCCATTTTCAACCCTGACCCAGGCTGCCGCACAACGCCCGGACAACATTCGACACCGCAATCTTCGCAAGCACCTGCTCACCCGCTGGGCCAGTCTGATGGGTGCGGCGGTGCACTTCCTCTTCATTCCACTGTTCTGGGTGCTCGATCACTCGCTGCTGGCACTGATCAACGTGATCAGCGTGGCCATGTGGCTTGGCGCCTATCTCGCCAATCAACATGGCGAGCAGGACCGCGCGGTCTACCTGATCACCACCGAGGCTTACTGCCACGCCATCATCGCCACCGTGATCCTGGGTACCTCCGCCGGCTTTCACTTCTACCTGCTGACACTGTCCTGCTGGGCGGCCGTCACCCACTCGGTCAAGTGGGTCGCGCTGGTGCTCGGCCTGATGGGGATGCTGATCTTCCTGTTCCTGGAGTTCCCGCTGTCCCAGATGTTTCCGCTGGAAAGCGGCCCCGGCTTCCCGCTGATGCTGGCGACCCTGAACCTCTCCTGTGCGCTGTTCACCATGGTCGGCTTCGCCATGCTGGCCCGCCACGTCTACGAGACCCAGGAAGAAACGCTGACCAGCATGGCGACCCGTGATGCCCTCACCGGCCTGCACAACCGTCGTTTTGCCGGCGAATACCTGCGCCAGTTGTCAGGCGACAGACAGGATGGCACCAACACGCCCTACAGCCTCGCGCTGATCGATATCGATCATTTCAAGCTGATCAACGACAAGCATGGGCACAAGGTCGGCGACCAGTGCCTGATCCAGATTTCCGATTTGCTGGTGCGCCACTTTCGCCGCTCGGATGTACTCTGCCGCTGGGGCGGCGAAGAATTCCTGCTGATCTTCCCCGGCGCCGACTTGAACGAGATCCTTCCGGTGCTCGAAGGTTTCCAGGAGCGCCTTCGCAGCCTGCCCATCATGCACAACGGCGACGTCATTTCCTTGACCGTCAGCGTCGGCGTGACCAGCCATACGCCCGGCATGCACTATGATCTGCTGATCAATCGCGCCGATCACCTGCTTTACCGAGCCAAGGCCGAAGGTCGGGACCGGATCATCAGCGATGAGTCAGAGGAGCAGGTCCCTCCGCCGCTCTAGCCGGCAAGCGCCAAGCGACCACCTGGACAGCGCTCGGTCATCGCTCCCACGCCAATCAAATGCCGCCCGTCAAAGCCTGCCTTGAGGCAGGACTCAGGTCAGGTGGACCACCTCGAAGCGCGCCAGCACCTTGTCGTTTTCATCGAGCAGTTCAAGCTCATCGGCCAGCAGACGAAACGCTCTAGTGGCCCCCAGTGCCTCGACCAGCGCGCGCTCCTGGGCCATGACAGGCCCCTGGCAGGCCTTCCTGGTAGTGGCCAGCGGGGCCAGCGACAGCGCAGCCCCCTCGCGCTGGTAACTTCCCATCAGGCGGTTGCACCCTCCGGATCCGGCCAGGCGGCCCTCCTGGGTGTGCAGCACGATATGCGCAGAACCGTCGACAGCGACTTCTCCGTCGACTTGCACCAGCTTCCAGTAGCGCTCTTCCAGTGGTTCGTGCAGCGGTTCGGGCAGCCGCGCCAGGCGGGCAGCCTCGCCATCTGGCGTACGCGACGCCTGCGACACAAGATCGCCACCCTGCACGACTTGCCACCGCTGCGCCGCCTCCGGGGCGGGCTCGCCCAGCGACAGTTCGCCATCCGTCAACTGCCACTGACCACGGTGGCGGCGGCGAGGTTGCTCGCCGGGTCCCAGATGCGTCTCCTTGAGCAGATATCGCCCCCCGTCATCGAGCGCCAGATCGAGACGTACCGCCTTGCAGTCATCACAGGACAGTTCACCACGAAAGCTCGCAGGAAGTGGCGCCAGGCTGGACGCCTCTGCCTGGAACGACTCGCTCGACCCGGTGCCACTCGACGACGCCCCGGTACAACCGGCCATCAGCAGCAACAGCCAGGCCGTCCCCCACAGACGCGACTGGCGTAGAGTTCCTGGAGTCGGTTTCATGGTGCCCCCTTGGTGTTGAAGAAACGATGCTGGCACACTGCTGTGGCAACATGTGACGCATCTTGGACCGCCATCCTGCCAAGGGTTCCCCGCCTGCGCATGTCGAAGATCAGGGAACCGGCCAGACGCCAGACTTCAGAAGGTACCTTCATGAGGTTGTCGAGGCGACGCCACCGGAGGCATTCAGCACCACCCGATCGCGGCCGGCGTACTTGCCTCGATACAGCGCCTGGTCGGCCCGCCGCAACAGTGCTGAGGCGCTCTCGCCCTCCAGTCGTTTGGCCACCCCCAGGGTACAGGTCAACAACACCTGCTCTCCGGTGAGCAGCGTCAAGGGCGTTGTCGCCAGACCCTTGCGAATGCGTTCGGCGATATCCAGCGCCTGATGCTCGTCGCGCTCCTTGAGCAGAATCACGAACTCTTCTCCCCCGTAACGACACACCGGATCGATGTCGCGCACGACCTCCTCGATCACCTTGCCCAGATGCTGCAGCGCGCGATCACCTTCGGCATGCCCCCAGCCATCGTTGAATCGCTTGAAGTTATCGATATCCAGCATGATCAACGACAGTGGTCGCCCGCTTACCTCGGCCTGGGCCACCGCAGCGGGCAAGGCTTCATCGAGATAGCGGCGATTGTGCACACCAGTAAGACCATCGAGATAGCTCATGCCGTGCAACCGCGCCTTCTCCTCCAGCAGCGTCTCTCGCTCGCGCTGCAACAGACTGATGCGATCGGCCAGGGCCAGCGACAAGAGGATGGCCTCCAGCGCGGAACCGATCTGGAAACCGTGCAGCGTCCAGAAGTTGTGGGGGGACAACCCATAGGTCACCAGCAGCAACAGGACCACCCCGACCACCAGCACCGACCATGCCATCAACAGCCACTGAGCGGGGCGAAAGCCACGCCACAAGCCACGCACCGACGACAGCAGAAAAGCCGTTAGCGTCAGCACCCCCAGCAGCGAATAGAACACCACGGTCAAGAAGCTCGGCAGCAGCCAGGCGATGGCGGCGGCCAGCGCCAGGAGCCAGCACAGCCACCGCATCAACGAGTCCACTCTCGGGTCCTGGCGCGCCGTCATCAGAAAACGCCGGCAGAACTGCAACCCGCAGATGCTGATCACCGACAGGGCCGTCAGCAGCAAGGCCTCGTTCAGGCGTGCCCCCATCTGCGGAAAATAAAGCAGCAGCAAGCCGTTCTGACACAAGAAGTAAGCGCCCGCTCCACTCAAGAACCCCAGATACCAGAGGTAGTTGGTATCGCGAAGACTGAACAGTAGAAGGCTGTTGTAGATCACCAGGCCCGCAATCAAGCCGAAATAGAGCCCCTGCCCCAGCAACAAGTCACGCCAGTAACGGTGTAGATCGACGTCATCCAGTACCTGCACATTGAAGCGTATCGCCTGATCGGTCTCGACGCGCAACAGCAGTTCATTCGTTGCCACAGGCAAGCGGAACTGGGGCAAGGCAGCAGCGAGCCCCGGATCATCGGCAAAATGCGTCTCCCTCGCGACGGGGCGACACCCCGAGTCGTCACAGACCAGCAGCTCGACTCCCTGAACCAGAGGATTGGACAGCACCAGGCGCTGCCCGGGCAGAGCACCCACCACCCTCAGTCGCAGCCATACCGGATGCGCCTTGAGTCCCAGGCTGACCTGCTCATCGAGAGACTCTGCGGTAACCGTAGAAAGCGCTCCTTTCTCCGGTGGTTGCTGCCCCTGGTGGTCGAGTACCCACAGCGACACATTGGGCTGTGGGCGTGAGGCCTCCCCCGCCAGCTCCCACGCCAGCAGCACCACCATCGCGGTCAACAAAAGCCAAAGCCGCCCCATGCCTCTGCCCGACTCACCTCCGCCGCCCCACTGCATCGCAGCACTCCTTGTCGCCCAGACTCAGTGTAGCCGCTTCCTTCCGGCATACCTTTCCTGCGGCACTGTGCCGCCAGCGAAGTTTCAACCCAGAGGAAGGATAGTGCCCAAATCCCCCAGCAAGGACTCACTTACACGAGACGACCCAACAGGGTTGAGGTAGCGCCCCCGAGGGAGGGAGTGGCAAGGACGTCATATGCGAGTATGCTGGGACCTGAACGTGATGAAAGAACAGGAGATCGCTCACTTCACCAGCAAGGAGGTTCACATGAAGGTCTACAAACCTCAGTGGCAATGTACCCTCAACGTGACCGAGGGCGCAGAGCAGACCGCAAGCTGGAAGAATCGCCTGGCCTGGCAGCTCAGGCAGATGGCAGACCGTCTCGAAGGAGGCCGCCGCACCCTGATTCTGGATGTGGATGTCCAGCCCTCCATCGCCAAGGACGATGTGGATCGTTGCCTGGGCAAGGGCTTTGCCCTTTCCCAGACCCTGATGACCGAGCTGGCCCAGCAGGCCGCCTGCGAGGACATCATGCGTGACGCCAAGGCAGAACTGTACGAGAGCGATTGAACGACAGAGTCCCCGACCGGCGCGGCTTGATGGTGCGCCTGGCCCGGGCCAATCGTCTGCACCTGAACGCACAACACCCGCCAGATGGCGGGTGTTGTGGTTTTCGAACATTGCACCGACGCCGTCAGGTCGTCGGAGAAGGGATCATTCCCACTCGATCGTCGCCGGCGGCTTGGACGAGACGTCGTAGGTGACGCGGGAGACACCGGACAGTTCGTTGATGATGCGGTTGGAGACCTTCTCCAGCAGTTCGTAGGGCAGGTGGGCCCAGCGGGCGGTCATGAAGTCGATGGTCTCGACGGCACGCAGGGCGATGACCCATTCGTAGCGGCGGCCATCACCGACCACACCGACGGACTTGACCGGCAGGAACACCGCGAAGGCCTGGCTGGTCTTGTGGTACCAGCCGGAGTTGTGCAGCTCTTCAATGAAGATGGCGTCGGCCTCGCGCAGGATGTCGGCGTACTCCTTCTTGACCTCGCCGAGGATACGCACGCCCAGGCCCGGCCCCGGGAAGGGGTGACGGTAGACCATGTCGTAGGGTAGGCCGAGTTCCAGGCCGAGCTTGCGCACCTCGTCCTTGAACAGCTCACGCAGCGGCTCGACCAGCTTGAGCTTCATCGTCTCCGGCAGGCCACCGACGTTGTGGTGGGACTTGATCACGTGGGCCTTGCCGGTCTTGGCGGCGGCCGACTCGATCACGTCCGGGTAGATGGTGCCCTGGGCCAGGAAGTCCACACCCTCGATCTTGGCCGCTTCGCTGTCGAAGACGTCGATGAAGGTGTTGCCGATGATCTTGCGCTTGGCTTCGGGGTCGGCCTCACCTTCGAGCTTGCCGAGGAACAGCTCTTCGGCGTCGACGCGGATCACCCGCACGCCCATGTGCTGGGCGAAGGTCTCCATCACCTGATCGCCTTCGTTCTTGCGCAGCAGGCCGTTGTCGACGAACACGCAGGTCAGCTGATCGCCGATGGCCTTGTGCAACAGGGCCGCGACCACCGAGGAGTCGACCCCGCCTGACAGTCCCAGCAGCACGTGGCGGTCACCGACCTGGTCGCGCACCCGGGCGATCTGGTCCTCGATGATCTTGGCCGGCGTCCAGTTGCGCTCGGCGCCACAGATCTCCAGCACGAAGTGCTCGAGGATGCGCTGACCCTGCAGGGTGTGGGTGACCTCGGGGTGGAACTGTACGCCGTAGAAGCGCTTTTCCTCCCAGGCCATGGCAGCGATCGGGCAGCTCGGGGTGGAGGCGGTGACGGTGAAGGTCTCCGGCACCTGGGCGACCTTGTCACCGTGACTCATCCACACGTCCAGCAGGCCGCGCCCGCTATCCGGATCGACGTGATCCTTGATGTCCTTGAACAGCGCCGTCTCGGCGTCCAGGCGGATCTGGGCGTAGCCGAACTCGCGCTTATTGGAGCCCTCGACCTTGCCACCCAGCTGCTCGGCCATGGTCTGCATGCCGTAGCAGATACCGAACACCGGCAGCCCCATCTCGAACACGCAGGCCGGCGCCCGCGGCGAGTCCAGCTCGGTCACCGACTCCGGGCCACCGGCCAGGATGATGCCGTTGGGGCGATACTCGCGGATCTCCTCCTCGGTGATGTCGAAGGCGCGAATCTCGGAGTAGACGCCGATCTCGCGCACCCGGCGAGCGATCAGCTGGGTGTACTGGGAGCCGAAGTCGAGGATCAGGATCTTGTGGGCGTGGATATCGGTCATGGGGACTTACCTTGCAGGCAGTGGGGCCGGTGGGCCGAGCAATCGAAAAGCGAAAAGCGAAAAGCTGGAAGCGGCGGACCGCTTCCAGCTCAGGGTGACGAGGGGCGAGTCGCCCCGCGCGCCTTCTGGTGCAACGCGTCTGGTGCGATACGCCTGGCGCGTCACGTCAGCGCCTACCCTGCTCGATAGTTGGGCGCTTCCTTGGTGATCTGGACGTCGTGAACGTGGGACTCGTTGAAGCCGGCGCCGGTGATCTTGACGAACTCGGGCTTGGTGCGCATCTCGTCGATGCTGGCACAGCCGGTGTAGCCCATGGAGGCACGCAGGCCACCCATCAGCTGGTGCACGATGGCACCCATCACGCCCTTGTAGGGCACCCGGCCTTCGATGCCTTCCGGCACCAGCTTCTCGACGCCGTCGTCCTTGTCCTGGAAGTAGCGGTCGCTGGAACCCTGGGTCTGGGACATGGCGCCCATGGAACCCATGCCACGGTAGGCCTTGTAGGTACGCCCCTGGAACAGCTCGACCTCGCCCGGCGCCTCCTCGGTGCCGGCCAGCAGGCCACCGACCATGATGCAGCTGGCACCGGCGGCTACCGCCTTGGCGATGTCGCCGGAGAAGCGCACGCCACCGTCGGCGATCAGCGGGATGTCGAACTCCTTGAGCGCCTCGGCCACGTTGGACACCGCGGTGATCTGCGGCACGCCGACACCGGCGACGATGCGGGTGGTGCAGATGGAGCCAGGACCGATGCCCACCTTGACCGCGTCGGCACCGGCCTCGGCCAGAGCCCGGGCGGCGTCGGCGGTGGCGATGTTGCCGCCGATGACCTGGATCTGCGGGAAGTGCTCCTTGACCCAGCGCACCCGCTCGATCACGCCACGGGAATGACCGTGGGCGGTATCGACGACGAGGGCGTCGACGCCGGCCTCGGCCAGCGCCTTGACTCGGTCAGGGGTTTCCGGACCGGTGCCCACGGCGGCGCCGACCAGCAGGCGACCGTCGGCGTCCTTGGCGGCGCTGGGGAAGGTGCGCGCCTTCTCGATGTCCTGGAAGGTCACCAGGCCACGCAGGCGGAAGTCGCCGTCCACCACCAGCATCTTCTCGACCCGGTGCTCCTGCATCTTGCCCTTGATGACATCCAGCGGGGTGCCTTCCGGCACGGTCACCAGGCGATCGCTCGGGGTCATGATGTCGGCGACGCTGTCGCCATGGTTGGGCTGGAAGCGCATGTCACGCTCGGTCACCAGGCCGACCAGGGTCTCGCCCTCGACCACCGGGAAGCCGGAGAAGCCGTGTTCCTTGGCCATCGCCAGCAGATCCTGCAGCTTGGCCTTGGGTCCGACGGTGACGGGATCCTTGACGATGACGCTCTCGTGCTTCTTGACCTTGCGCACTTCCAGCGCCTGCTGAGCGATGCCCATGCTCTTGTGGATGATGCCGATGCCACCTTCCTGGGCCATGGCGATGGCCAGGCGGGCTTCGGTGACGGTATCCATGGCGGCGGAGGCGAGGGGAATATTGAGGAAGAGGTCGCGAGTCAGGCGGGTCCGGAGACTGACGTCCTTGGGGAGAACGTCGGAATAGCCGGGAACGAGCAATACGTCGTCAAACGTAAGTGCTTCTTGGGCCATACGTAGCATAATCGGCAACACCCACTGAGGCTTTAGAGGGAGGGAAGAAGTTAATCGCCCATTATAACGTTCCGCCCCGGCCTCCGGCAATGTGCCAGCTTGACACATCGGTGCGCCTCGGTTGCCACCCGCCGTCTACTCCGGCGCCAGCGCCCCGCTACCCCGTTCGACCGCTTCATCCAGCGCCTGCTCGCCCTGAAAACGCGCTCGCCAGTGGTCGGCGAAGGCCTCCCGGCGGGCAGGATCGACGAAGGCCAGCAAGGTGGCGTTGGGCAGTATCGGGTAGAGCCGCTCCCCCACCTGGGTGCGCAGCCTGGCGGCGGTGTAGGGGCCGGTCACCCCCGGCAGCACGCTGAACAGTGGCGTCTGCCCCGCCAGTACTCGCTGGCCACGCTGACTCAGCAAAAACTTGACGAAGGTCTCGGCGGCCTCGACGTGGGAGGCATCGCGATGCACGAAGGCCATGCGCATCAGCACCAGCGAATAGTCCCTGGGCACCTGCACGATCACCTCGGGATGTTCCTGGGCGTAGACCATGGCGTAGGAACCCAGCAGGTTGTAGCCGAGCCAGTAGCGTCCCTGGCTGAGCCCTTCGAGCATGGCCCGGGTGGTCGTCTCGAGGCGGGTATCGACACGCCCCATGGCGCCGACCAGCTCCCAGAAGCGCGAGGAGTAGCGGGCATCCTGCTGGGCAAGGGTGTAGCCCACCCCGCTGGAAAGCGGCGAGTAGGTGGTCACCTTGCCCGTCAGCCAGCGGGCCTGGGTCGCCAGCAGTGCGTGCAGGTCGCCATGGGTCTGGGGCGGCAGCATATGCCGCGACAGATCCAGCCGATAGGCCATCACCACCGGCTCGAAGGTGAAGGCGAAGACCTCGTCGCGCCAGCGCGCCCACTCCGGCCAGCGCTCGATCTCCGGCCCGTTCAGGCGCCGCGCCAGTCCTTCATTGACCCTGGCCATCTGCCACGGCATCGCCGAGCTGATCACCACGTCCGGCGCTCTGCTCGTCCCTTCACCCGTCGCCTGGCCTCCCTGAAGATGTCCCACCACGCTGTCGTCCACCTCCCGGGTGGTGCGATCCTCAAAGCGCAGGGGAACCTGGGGATAGGCCTGGCGAAAGGCCTCCAGCAGCGGTGCCACCACGTCAAGATCCAGCGCCGCCGAGATCACCAGCGGATCGTTATCTGTGGGGGTGCGGCTATCGCCGCTGTGACAGCCACCCAGCAGCAGAAGCATGAGCAGTAAAAGCGGCAGCCACTGCGACACCACCAGGGGCTGCCGCCGTGTGACCTGCGTCGCACAGCGGGCCGGGAGACGTCCACAGGATCGAAGGCGTTGTCCAGGCTGCAGGGGCATCAAGTGTTCTCTCCTGGATTCACGCCGGCCGCAAAGGCACCGGTGACATCCTGTTCGTCCTTCGCCAGCGGCAGCCACAGCACCACCTCGAGTCCATGCGGTGAGCGGTTGGCGAATTGCACGCGGGCGCCCATGCGCCGGGCGGTGGTATCGACGATGGCAAGACCCAGTCCAGAGCCCTCGGTGTCCTGGCGCCCACCCCGCTGAAACGGCTGCCCCAGCGTCGCCAGCGCCGCGTCGGCGACACCGGGGCCGTCATCGACGATCGACAACCGCGCCCAGTCGCCCTCGCGCGCCAGATGCAGGGTGATCTCGCAACCTGTCGGGGTGTAGCGCAGGGCGTTGTCGATCAGGTTGCCCAGGGCTTCGCGCAGTGCCCAGTCCTCGACACAGACCTTCAGCGGCTCGGCTGGCAGGCTGCCAAGCCCGAGGTCATGCTCCGCCGCCCGCTCCCGCGCCGCCCAGTCCAGGGCGACGTCGCGCACCAGCTCACCCAGGTCGAGCGCAGGCAGCGCCGTCTCCCGGTCGAGGTGGCGCAGTCGCGCCAGCGACAGCAATTGGCCGGCCAGTCGACTGGTGTCCTCGGCCCGGGCGTGAACGCGCGTGAGCGCCTGGCGCCATTCCTCCGGATCACTGCTGCGAAGGCCCAGCTCGCTGACGGCCTTGAGTCCCGCCAGCGGCGTCTTGAGCTGGTGGCTGGCGTCGGCGGTGAAGCGCAGAAGATCCTCGCGTCCCTGGCGCTGACGGGCGAACAGGTGGTTCAAGGCCTGGGCGAGCTCATGAAGCTCCTTGGGCACCCTGGCCGCCAGCGGACTGAAGTCATCGGCGCCGCGCCCACGAATCTGGCGGCGCAGGCGGCGCAGGGGAGACAGCGCCGCGCGCATGGTCAAGCCCATCAGCACCCCGGTCAGCAGCACCATGGCAATAAAGCGCGACAGCGAACGCTCGAACAGTGAGCGGGCCAGGGCTCGACGCCCCTCAAGGGTATGCCCGACCCACACCTGCACCGGCAGTTGGGTGACCCAACCCGCCGAGGCCACCCGCTGGGCATGCAGACGCAGCTCTCCCAGCGTCGTGGTCAGGTCCCGCGACATGCCGCCTTCACCCAGCGCCTGCTGCCAGCTAGCGGGGATGTCCACCGGCCAGTTACGCGACAGCGTCCTGCCGTCATCGTCCAGCACCGCGTAGAACAGCCGCGCCTGGCTGTCGGTGGCGAGGATCTGCAGCGCCGCCGCCGGCACCACCACCTGGGGGATGCCGTCCTGCCAGCGCACCGCCTCGGCGATGGTCAGCGCCGCCGCCTGCAACTGGGCGTCGAAGGCCCGCGCCGCCGCCCGCTGACTGCTGACCCAGGCCTCCACCATCAGCGCCAGCCCCAGCACCCCGACGGTAACCACCAGCCAGCCACCGAGCCGACGCTTGAGTGATCCATCGACCTCGATCACCCGTCGTCCTCTTCCAGGCGGTAGCCAAGTCCGCGAAAGGTACGGATGCGCAGACCTGCGCCCTTGAGCCGCTTGCGCAGCCGGCTGACGTAGACCTCCAGGGCGTTGGAGCCCACCTCGCCGAAGCCGAAAAGTCGCCCCTCCAGGGTCTCGCGAGGCGCGATGGCTCCAGCGTGCAGCAACAGGCTTTCGACCAGCAGCAGCTCGCGATGGGGCAGCGCCATGGGTTCGCCGAACAGACTGGCGGCGCCACTGGCCGGATCGAAGGACAAGGGACCCAGGCCAAGACGGTTGTCGGCGCGCTGCTGGCTGCGCCTGAGCAGCGCGCGTACCCGCGCCTCAAGTTCGGCCAGTTCAAAGGGCTTGGCCAGGTAGTCATCGGCCCCCAGGTCGAGTCCCCTGACCCGGTCATCCAGCGCGTCCCGGGCGGTCAGGATGATCACCGGGGTGCGATCGCCCGCGTCACGCAACTCGGCCAGCAGTGACAGGCCGTCACCGTCGGGCAGCCCGATGTCCAGAAGCATCAGGTCGACCCCACCCTGGCGCAGCGCTGCCCTGGCATCACTACAGCAGGCAAACACCTCTACGGTATTGCCAAGGGGGGTCAGGGCCTCGACCAGCGAGCGGCTGATGAGGGCATCATCTTCGACGACGAGAAGGCGCATGCGACTAATGTCTTATCCAGGCAGGGAGGGCATGACAGGTTGATGAAAGCTAGTCGGCCTAGCATCTCTCACGTTAAAGCACCCCGGTTTCATCAATCCATAATAATAGTTGTCAGGAGTCCGCATGAAGAATATCACAGCTCTGCCCGCCGCCCTGCTGCTCGGCGCCAGCCTCAGCGTCGGCACCGCCCAGGCCGCCGACGAGGCCGAATGCATCGCCCCGGCCAAGCCCGGCGGTGGCTACGACCTGACCTGCCGGCTGGCCGCCAATGGCCTGCTCGAGACCGGCCTGATCGAGGACCCGATGCTGGTCACCTACATGCCCGGCGGCATCGGTGCGGTGGCCTACAACCACGTCAATGGCGTGCGCACCGACGACCCCAACCTGATCGTCGCCGCCAGCACCGGCGCTGCGGTCAACCTGGCGCTGGGCAAGTTCGGCCAGTACGACGCCAGCGAAGTGCGCTGGGTCGGTGCCCTGGGGGTCGACTACGGCGCCATCGTGGTCAAGGCCGACGCGCCCTGGCAGACCCTGGATGAGCTGATGACGGCGCTGCAGGAAGACCCCACCCAGGTCGCCTTCGGCGCCGGTGGAAGCGTGGGCAGCCAGGACTGGATGAAGGCCGCGCTGACCGCCAAGGCCGCCGACGTCGACCCGCGCAGCCTGCGCTACGTGGCCTTCGAGGGTGGCGGTGAAGCCCTGGCCGCACTGCTTGGCAACCATATCCAGGTGTTCTCCGGTGACCTGTCGGAGCTCAAGTCCCAGCTCGAGAGCGGCGACATCCGCGTGCTGGCGGCGCTGTCCGAGGAGCGCATGGGCGGCCCCTACGCCGAGATTCCCACCGCCGCCGAACAGGGTTACGACGTCCAGTGGCCGATCTGGCGCGGCTACTACATGGGCCCCGAGGTCAGCGACGAGGCCTACCAGGCCTGGGTCGAGCGCCTCGAGAACCTGGCCGACAACGAGACCTTCGCCGAGCTGCGCGAAGCTCGCGGCCTGTTCCCCATGGCCCGCTTCGGTGACGACTTCGACGGCTACGTCAAGGATCAGGTCGCCGGCTTCAAGGAGCTGGCCACGGAAGTGGGTCTGACCCAATGAGTATCGCCGCCGACCGCTGTCTGGGTATCGCCCTGATGGGGTTGGCGGCGTTCACCGCCGTCAACGCCCTGTCCCTCGAGGTGCCCTTCAGCTACGACCCCGTCGGCCCCAAGGCCTTTCCGCTGGGGCTCTCCATCCTGCTGGGGCTGCTGTCGCTGGTGCTGGTGATACGTCCGGGTGAAAACGGCCACTGGCCCGACAAGCGCCTGGGATTGCGCCTGATCGGCGTGCTGGTGCTGCTGCTGGTCTACGCCGTGCTGTTCCCGCGCCTGGGCTTTTTGTTGAGCTCAATGCTGGTGATCGCCGCCCTGGCCTGGCTGTTCGAGGCCAGTCCGCTCAAGGCCGTGGCCACCGGTGTGTTGATGGCGCTGGGCGGCCAGTGGCTGTTCACCCATGGCCTTGGCATCGGCCTGCCCGGCCTGCCGTGGTAGCGCGAACCGCCGCCCTGAAGCCAGCTCCTGTAACAGCTCAGCTGCCAGCGCTGCCCCAGCCCTGACCGCCACCGATCCCTGATCAAGGTGTTCCCATGTTCGACTTTCTTATTGAAGGCTTCGGCGTCGCCCTGACGCCGCTCAATCTTGGCCTGGCCTTCCTCGGCGCGCTGCTGGGCACCCTGTTCGGCGCCCTGCCGGGCATCGGGCCAATCAACGGCATCGCCATCCTGATGCCGCTGGCCTACACCCTGGGCCTGCCCGCCGAATCCGCGCTGATCCTGCTGGCCGGCATCTACACCGGTGCCGAGTACGGCGGGCGCATGTCCAGCATCCTGCTCAATGTGCCCGGCGACGCCGGCGCGGTGATGACCACCCTCGATGGCCATCCGCTGGCCAAGCGTGGCCTGGCCGGTCCGGCGCTGGGCCTGTCGGCGGTGGCGTCGTTTGTCGGCGCCACCATCGCCATCATCGGCCTGACCCTGTTCGCCCCGCTGCTGGCCCGGGTGGCGGTGATGTTCGGCCCCGCCGAATTCTTCGCGCTGATGGTGTTCGCCTTCTCGTCGATGTCGGTGATGATGGGCAAGGACCCGATCAAGACCGCCATCGGCGCCGTGCTCGGCGTGCTGATCGGCACCGTCGGCGTCGACTCCGGCACCGGCGTGATGCGCTACACCTTCGGCATGCCGGAGCTCTATGACGGTATCGACTTCGTGGTGATGATCATCGGCCTGTTCGCCATCAGCGAGATCCTGCTGATGCTCGAGCACGCCCATCGCGACGACGTCGATGACACCCTGCCGCCGCTGGGCCGGGTGTTCGTCAGCCTCAAGGAAGTGATGGCCTGCAAGGGCACCATGCTGCGCTCCGGCGTGCTCGGCTTCATTATCGGCGTACTGCCCGGAACCGGCGCCTCGGTGGCCGGGGCGGTGTCCTACACCACCGAAAAGCGGCTGGTGGACAAGGACAACACCTTCGGCACCGGCGACATGCGTGGCCTGGCGGCGCCCGAAGCGGCCAACAACGCCTCCGCCGCAGGCTCCTTCGTACCGATGCTGACCCTGGGCATCCCCGGATCCGGCACCACCGCGGTGCTGCTCGGCGCGCTGATGCTCTACAACATCACCCCGGGTCCGATGATGTTCACCGACAACCCGGAGGTCGCCGGTGGCCTGATCGCCTCGTTGTACATCGGCAACCTGGTGTTGCTGGCGCTCAACCTGCCGCTGGCCGGGGTCTTCGCCAAGGTGCTGACCATCCCGCGCTGGGTGCTGGTGCCGGCCATCGCCGTGCTATCCTTCGTCGGGGTCTATCAGCTGCATTCCGACCTGACCGCCATCTATCTGATGCTCGTCATCGGTGTCTTCGGCTACCTGCTGCGCAAGCTCGGCTTCTCGCTGGCGCCGGTCATCCTCGGCTACGTGCTGGGCGGCCTGATGGAAGAGAACCTGCGTCGGGCGCTGGCGATCAGCGGTGGCGACACCGCCATCCTGTGGCAGTCCGGCATCTCGCTGTCGCTGTGGATCGCCGCCTCGGCGCTGCTGGTACTGCCCTGGCTGGTACCCAAGCTGCTCAAGCAACGGCCCTCGAGCCAGGCTTGATGCAACGGGCTTCAGGGCCATGCTCGAGTCGCCCCGGCAAAGGCCCTGGCATAGCTCTCGGCATCGCTCTCGGCATCGCTCTTGTGTGGCCCGCACAAAGCCCCTGCGTAGCCCTGATGTAGCCCTTATGTAGTCCCCGCGCGGCGCCATCTGGCGCCGCGCGCCGTCGTCAGGCTCGATCACCACCACCTGTGCACAGAGTACAGGCAACGCACACAGGAGACGCCATGCCCGCCGCCCCCACACTCCTTCCCCCCGGCGCCTGGCGCTTCCTGCCCACCCTCGCCCTGGGCGGCCTGGGCGGGGTCATCGCCTACCTGATCGACCTGCCGCTTCCGTGGCTGCTCGGCGCCCTGATCACCACCACCCTGGCCAGCCTCGCCGGGGTGCGCCTGGGCTCGCCGGGACGGTTGCGCAAGGGGGTTCTGGTGGTCATCGGGGTGATGCTGGGCTCGGCCTTCACCCCGGAGCTGTCCGGCGATATCACCGCCTGGGCCGCCAGCGCCGCAATCATGCTCGCCGCCACCGCGGTAATGATGGTGGTGGCGGTGGCCTTCAGCTACCGCGTGGCCGGTCACTCGCTGGACACCGCGCTCTACGCCGGCGCCCCGGGCGGACTGTCGGCGCTGTTGATGATGGCCCACGAGTCTGGCGCTGACCTGCGTGCCGTCGGTATCACCCACGCGGTGCGTATCCTGGTGCTGCTGCTGACGATTCCACCGATCCTCGGCCTGTTCGGCCACGTGGATCTGGCCGGCGCCAGCAACGGGCCGGCCCAGTGGAGCCAGCTACCCTCGCTCGCCGGCACCGCCTGGCTGGTGGTAGCGGCGGCGCTCGGCGCCGTGGTCGGCCGGGTGCTGCGCCTGCCCAACGCCCTGCTGTTCGGCCCGGCGCTGGCGTCGTCGCTGCTGCACTTTTCCGGGCTGACCCACGCGGTGCTGCCACCGGCGCTGATCGCCCTGGCTCAGGTAGTCATCGGCACCTCGGTGGGCGTGCGCTTCGTCGGCGTGGCGCTGTCCGACATGGCGCGGCAACTGGGTCTGGCGGTGGTCCAGGCGCTGATCCTGGTGGTGCTGGCGGTAGCGGCAGCCTGGGTCGGCCAGGCGCTGACCGGCATCTCGGTGGCTGCGGCACTGCTGGCCTACATGCCGGGCGGGGCGCCGGAGCTGAGCCTGGTGGCGCTTTCGCTGAACATCGAACCGGCCTTCGTCACCTCCCACCATCTGCTGCGCATCACCGTTCTGCTGGTGGCGTTGCCGCCGCTGGTGGGCTGGGCCCATCGCCGCCTCAGGGCCTGACGGCACCTGGATTCAGGCGTGGCGCCTGGGCTCAGGCGTGGGCGTTCAGAAACGTCATCAACCGGGGAAAGACCTCACGGTCGACCCGGGCGCCCATGAACACGTCCTGATGACCGTAGCCGTCGATGATCGCGAGCTCATGGCGGCCTGGGGCGACCTCCTCCAGGGCCCGGTGGCAGTGCACGTTGCTGTCGGTGAAGACGCGATTGTCGCGTCCCGTCAGCAACAGGCAGGGGGTATCGACGCGGCGCGCCTCGAGCAGGTAGTCGTCGGGTAGCGCGGCGTATTCGGGCGCCTCGCGCATCTTCACCGTGCGATGGCCCCGGCCCAGCATCTTCAAGACATGCCGGTGGTAGTTGAGCCCTACCGGGCCGTAGAGGTCACCACCCCGTCGGTGGGTGCGCTCGTCCAGGTTCTCGTGGTTGTACAGTGCCGGCCAGCCGGTGCCCCACATCAGCGAAAGCATATGGCAGGCCGGCACATCGCATTCGCGGTGGAACAGCGATACGCCTTTCGACAACAGCTTGCCCAGCGTGAATCTTGGATCCTCGCTCCAGCGCGGGCTGACGTAGGGCTGCTGGAAGATGCGCTCGATCACGAAGGGAAAGATGTGGCCCTTGATCCTCGACCAGCGCGGTACATGGGGCGTCAGCGCAACGCTGTTGAGGATGCAGGAGCGAATGCCGCTGACGGTGCCGCCGAACAGTGCCATGGCAAAGCCCATCGAGCCGAGACAATGAGCGATCACGTGCAGCTCGACGTCGTCACCGGCGACCTGACGGATCTTTGCCACCGCCGCGGGAAAGTCAAACAGCGCACAGTCATCCATGGAGTAGCGGTTGGGCTGCAGGTTGTAGGGGTGGCGGTTGCTCATGCGGAAGTCCAGCGTCCACACCTCGTCGACCCCTTCGTCCAGCAGAAAGCTGACCAGATTGCGATGCTCGGGCTGGATGAACATGTCGCTGGAGGTGGTCAGGCCGTGAACGATCATTACCGCCATGCGCCCCTGGCCACGACGAAAGCGCAGCAGTGACAGCCCCAGGCCGTCCTCGGTACAGAAGCCGTGCTGGGTGACCCCGGCGTCGACAACGCCGTCGAGGGTATAGAGGGGGATCTCGCGGGCCATGATGTTACCTCCCGGTGGGTCGCCGCTTCCGTCTGCTAGGCCAGCATCCGCGCCATGGCGCGCTCGGCCAGGGCGGCGATGGTGCGCGAGGGATTGAGCCCCAGCGCGCGCGGCACGATGGCACCGTCGAGCACGTACAGTCGCGGATAGCCGAACACCTCCCCGGCATGGTCGACCACCCCGTCCCAGCGATTCTCTCCCATGGGACAACCGCCCAGTGGGTGCGGGGTGATCAAATAGTCCAGCAGGCGCCAGCTCGGTGGCTCGATGGCGACGCCTCCGGTGGCCGCGCTCAGGCGCTTGTGGCGTTCGCACAGCGCCTGCACCGTGGCTCGCGACGCGGCCACCCGATAGTCCAGGCTCAACGACGGCTCTCGCTCCAGCCAACGCCGCGTCAGCCTGAGCACCCCGTCGGCGGTGTCCATGCCCTGGCCGAACCAGGGCATCAGGCAGCGATCGGGGTCATTCTCCTTGAGCGCCTCGGCCAGCACCGCGCGCCAGCCACCCCGCAACATGCTCGCGGTGGCGGAGCGCGACAGCAATTCCGTCAAGGCGTGGGCGATCAAGTCAGGGTAGCCGCCGTCCTCGACGAAGTAGCGCTCACCGCCGTCGCTGCCGTCGAGATAGTCGATGGCGGCGCTGATGGTCGGCCCGCGACAGGCATCGATGCGTCTGTTCGGGTAGATCGCGGGGGTCAGGAAATCGCCATTGGCGCACCAGTGATGGCCGAGCAGCGGCGACAGTTCCGGCAGGGTGCGGTACTGGTCCCTGGCCCGCAGCAACAGCTCGGTGGACCCCAGCGAGCCAGCGGCAAGGATCACTCGCTCGGCGCGCTCGTGACGGATCGTCGGCGCGCCTTCCAGATGCTGAAAGGTCACCCGGTAGCCCCCGGATTCCGGCACCAGCGATCGCACCATGCTCAATGGACGTATCTGCGCCCCCAACTGCTCCGCCCGGGCCAGGTAATTCAGGTCAAGGGTATTGCGGGCCCCCACCGGGCAGCCGATATCGCAATAGCCGCAGTGGATGCAAGTCCCCTGTTCCTTGCCGTGGACATTGAGGGCCTGCCGACTGTGTCGACGGTGGTGAGGCTCACTGAGCCGATAGTTCCAGTCGGGGTCGAAGCGCACCGCCAGCGGCAAGGGGCGAAAGCGATCGCCGTCTCCGCTGCGCACGGCGGCCTCCTGGACCAGTCGATAGCGCTCGCTGACCTGGCCCGCGGGGACCTCGGCCACCTCCAGCATCTGGCCTACCCGGTCCTGGTAGGGGACGAGCTCATTGAAGTCGATCGCCTCCGGCCAGCCACTGTCGAAGGCGAACCGCTCAGCTGGCACCGAGACATTGGCGTAGACCAGCGAACCACCACCCACGCCAGCGCCCTGTGCCACCGCCATGCGCGAAAAGAAGCGCAGGTCGAGCCAGCCATGACGCTCCCGAGGGGCGTCCACATCGAAACACCAGTCATCATCCGGCCCCCGGGGAAAGTCCTCGCGCTCCCAGCGTCTTCCGCGCTCAAGCACCAGCACCTTGAGCCCGGCCTCGGCGAGCCGGCAGGCCGCCACGGCCCCACCAAACCCTGACCCCACCACGATGGCGTCGTAGTTCATGCCTCGGGCTCCCGGCGAATGACCCAGGGCGCATAGAGGTGCCACAGTTCACCAAAGAAGAAGCGACCGAAATCCGCCACCGTGCGCAGGTCCCCTTGGCCCGTCGGCGTCATGGTCTTGAGCATGGCCATCAACTCGGCCACGCCCAGGTGCAGGATGCCCGCCCCGAGAATGTCGGCCGTGGCGCTCTCGCCCTCATGCAGAGTGGTATAGAGGGTGGTGGTATCGCGCCAGAGATCAGGCCCCGGATCGTCGTTGACCCGCTTCACCCCGTGCAGGAACAATCGCCGCTCATCCAGTTCCAGAACCGCGTCGTAGACCATCTGACGCCCCGTCCCGGGGCCCTGGGAAAACAACTGAAAGTCGCCCTCGAGAATCACCAGCCCAAGGCCCAGCGGGGCAAAATCGACGACACCACCCAGCCTGCCGTGGTGGCGGTCGTCGGCCAGGAAGGCGCCCATGTCATCGATCTGGACCTTGGCATGGAGGGCCAGTTCGGTGCCTTCTGCATGCCCCAGCCGTTCACCACGCTCGGGCGCCTGGCTTCCGAGCGAAAAATGGCCTCGCATGGTTTCCTCGAACAGCAATCCCGCCAGCATGGGGTTAGTCGTATTCACCGCCATTTCTCCAGGAAAGGACCTGCTCCTGCGCCTGTCGTCCGGGCCGCCCGCCCTTTGGCGACCGGCCCGTCAGCACTCTTCCGACGAGCACTCTCCAGCCCAGCGCCCTTCAGCCCCGCTTTCGACATTGCCGCTACCGGCCATATCGCTCGCTACCAGGGCACCAGCGCCAGATCGTTATAGGGCACCACGGAGCCATCGGGGTCCGTCACCCTGACTTCATCGCCGTAGCGATCGATCACCTTGACCCGCAGACGGTGGTGAGCGCGGTCCAGCTCCAGGCGACAGAAGTTTTCCTGCTGATAGAAGCCAAAGGCCCGGTAGTGCAGCGTCACGTCACCATCAAACAGCGGAAAGCCATCCACCTGACCGGGCAGACGGGAGTCGTGAACAAAGCCGTTGGGGTCCCCGTCGGCCCAGAAGAACGGCCAGTACAGCGCCGAGGAGGTGACGTCATACAGCCGTCGCGGCTCGCCACCGCCCCCTTCCACCACCATCTCGGCGATATTGGCGCAGTGCACGTCGCCGCTGAGGAAGATCACGTTGTCGATGCCGGCCTCGACGATATGTTCGACCAGCGCCTTGCGGGTGGCCGGAAACCCCGACCAGCTATCGCTTTCGGCACGCCGGGAGAGGTTGGTCCGCACCAGATCCGTCGGCGCCTGGGCGTCATGGCCATCCAGGGCCGGATCGAGCCTTTCATCCAGCGGACTGGGCGCGAAAACTGTCGAGGTAACGACAAACTTGGGCATCGCGCCGCACCTGGCCTGCTGGTCGCTCAGCCACGTGAGCAGCACGTCCAGCTGGGAAGGATGCTGGGGGTCGATGCTGGGCCGTCCCAGCAGATGGTTGTCCATCACCCGGTTCTCGCGACCGTAGGTACGATGGGTACGGGTGTCACAGACGAAGAAGGGATAGCCGCCGCAGTCGAAGTGATAGTGCAGATGACGCCCGAAGCTGCGCGGGCAGTGTGACCACTGGTAGCTCATGTAGGCGCCAATGGCGACATTGAACAGCTCGCGCTTGGCGGCGAGGCGGTCACGATGCCAGTTGTCCTCGATCTCGTGGTCATCGAGGATCATGTACACCGGTGCCTGGCGCAGGAAGTGGCGCATCTGCGGGGAACCAAAGGCCTGGCGATAGCGGTCCTGAAACTCGGCGAAGGTCTCGGCGCGACCGATCGGCACGAAGCGACTGTACTGATCGGCGTAGATCTGATCGCCCACCAGCAGGCTGAAGCGCGCCGCCGGCCGACTGCCTCGACGCCTCAAGTGACTGGCCATGGGGCCGAAGATGCGATCGGCTTCCTTGGTCTTCCACAGGGTACCGGGATAGCGACAGGACCCCAGCAGAAAGGCCAGTCGTGGCTCCACTGCGGCGGCGAAGGTGGTGAATTCGGCCTCGCAGTGCTCGCCATCTAGGTCGGCGAGCAGCGACGCCATGCCGTTAACGTCGGGCAGCCTGGCGGCGATCTGGGCGTCACTCAGGCTTTCCACGTCGGGCGTCGTGTCATCCAGGGTGAGGGTCGCGACACGCACCTTGTAGCGGGTATCGGGCGTCAACGGCACCACCCCATCGGGTTGGCCCAGCGGCGCCACGCCATCGATCGCTCCCAGACCTTCCTCGGCCCCCAGCTCGAAGGTCCCGGTACGATCAAACTCCCGGTGCAGACGAAAATAGAAGGCGTGGGGACGTGACGGATCACCGTCGATCAGGCGGGGCAAGCCATTGTCCTCGACCACCGCCAGCAGGCCCACGGTGCGCAAGGACGCGGTCAGGTCGACGCCATCATCATTGGGAGCGATACCGCGAACCCACAGCCGACAGCTGTGAGCCGTGGTGTGCCCCACGATAGGCCCGATATCGGGCGCGCGAAGTCCCGACATGTGCCCTCCTCCGTCGCAGCGGCGCGTGCGAGGCAGACCGGTTGCCCGCCTGTCCCGTTAAGCGTAGTTCGACTTTGCTGAAGCGGCGACCTGGGCTCTGGTAACCTGTCACTTGCCAGCGTGGTCCTGCCAGTCGCTGATGCTCGCCGATTCTCTTCAATGCCAGCCCAGGAAGCCTCCATGACAGCGACGTCGGATAGCGCCCAGGACGTACTCTCGGTCAGCGACCTCAATCGACGCGCGCGCGCTACGCTGGAAGCCGATCTCGGCGAACAGTGGATCGAAGGCGAGCTGTCGGGGGTCTCGCGCCCGGCCTCGGGGCACGTCTACTTCACCCTCAAGGATGAACGCGCCCAGGTGAAGGCGGTGCTGTTTCGCACGCGTGGACGCTTTGTGTCGACGCCCATGCGTGACGGTGATCTGGTGCGGGTGCGCGCCCGAGTCTCGCTGTTCGAGCCCAGGGGCGACTACCAGTTGATCGTCGAGGCGGTGCAGGCCGCCGGAGCCGGCGCCCTGCTCGCCGCCCTGGCGGCGCTCAAGCAACGCCTGGGCGACCAGGGGGTCTTCACCAACGCTCGCTCGCTGGCCTTTCCCCCGCGACATCTGCTGGTGCTGACCTCCGCCAGCGGCGCCGCCCTGCGCGACGTGCTGGCGGTACTCCGGGCACGCTGGCCGCTGGTCACGGTGACCCTGATACCGGTACCGGTCCAGGGGGCCGAGGCGGCGCCCGCGATCATCGCCGCCCTGGGCCTGCTCAATCGCCAGGCGACGCTGGACCAGGACCGGGACGTGGTGCTGATCACCCGTGGCGGCGGCAGTCTCGAGGATCTGTGGGCCTTCAACGATGAACACCTGGCCCGAGCGATCCACCACTCGCGCCTGCCGGTGATGTCTGCGGTGGGCCACGAGACCGACCAGAGCCTGTCGGATCTGGCCGCCGACGCCAGCGCACCGACGCCCTCCGCCGCCGCCGAACGTCTGGTGCCCTCGCGCCAGGAACTGACGGCCCGGCTAACCCAGGCAGACAATCGTCTGAAGGGTGCACAAGCACGCCTGTTGCAGCGGGAAGGCCAGCGGCTGGATCACCTGCGCTCGCGCCTGCGTCACCCCGGCGAGGCGATCGCACGTCAGCGCGATAGTCTTGGCCAGCTGAAGGAACGCCTCGGACGCGCCATCAGCGGTCGAGTGGTCGCCGAGCGGCGCCGCCAGACAGACCTGGCTCACCGTCTGTCGCTGCGCTCGCCCGGACTCACCCTGGACGAGAATCGGCGCCAACTGAGCCGCTTGAGACGCCGTCTCGACGGCGCCCAGCGGCTATCGCTGGTCCATCGGCGCGAGCGCCTGGCAGCCGCCGCCCGGGAGTTGCAGGCGGTCAGTCCGCTGGCCGTATTAGGTCGTGGCTACGCCATCCTCACCGCCAGCGACGGCCAGGCGGTGCGCCGTGCCGATCAGGCCGCGCCCGGCCAGCGACTGCACGCTCGTCTCGCCGATGGCGAGCTGGACGTCGAGGTGATCGAGACATGGCCGGCAGCCGAGCAGGCCCCGGACAACCGATCCGACGACGAGGCCTAGGGCTTGTCTGAAAAGTGCCTGCGCTCGGTAATACAGCGTTAAAAATCGGATCAAAATGCTCATTTACACCCCGTAAACTGCGCTTTCTCACCGATTTTTGCCTTGTCTAACCTTCGCTCGTCGACTTTTCGGACAGCGCCTAGGTTGTCGGTATCTTGCCGGCGGCACCTTGCCGGCGGCACCTTGGCGGCGAACCGCCGCCGGCTGAAGCAGCCGGACGGGGCCGGAGCGGGGATCTTCGGGGGCTCGGCCCATCGGACCAAGCCTGCCCATCGGGCTAGCGAGAAGGGCTTGCCACCCCCGGCTTGAACGAGGCGGGTTCCAGCTCGTGGCGGGACAATAGCTTGTAGAAGTCGGTACGGTTACGTCCGGCGATGCGCGCCGCCTGGGTCACGTTGCCCTCGGTAATCTTCAGCACCTTGACCAGGTAGCTACGCTCGAATCCTGCGCGAGCGTCGTTGAAGGTCGGCATGGCGTTGTCTTCCGCCGCCAGCGCCTGGGCCACCAGGGCTTCCGGGATCATCGGCGCACTGGACAGTGCCACGCACTGCTCGACCACGTTGACCAGCTGACGCACATTGCCGGGCCAGGCACAGGTTGCCAGCAGATTGAGCGCCTCCGGCGAGAACCCCTTGACGAAGGGCTTGTGGCGCGACGCCGCCTGGGCTACCAGATGCTTGACCAGCAGCGGCACGTCCTCGGCGCGATCCTTGAGCGCCGGCAGCTTCAGGTTGACCACGTTGAGGCGATAGTAGAGATCCTCACGGAACTCACCTTCATGCATGGCCTGATCCAGATCGCGATGGGTCGCCGACAGCACCCGCACGTCCACCGGCACCGACGTGGTGGAGCCCACCGGGCGCACCTGACGCTCCTGCAGTACCCGCAGCAGCTTGACCTGGATCGCCAGTGGCATGTCGCCGATCTCGTCCAGGAACAGGGTGCCACCGTCGGCCGCCTGGAACAGCCCGCCGTGTTCGCTGATGGCCCCGGTGAAGGCGCCCTTGGCGTGGCCAAACAGCTCGCTTTCCAGCAACTGCTCCGGCAGCGCGCCGCAGTTGATCGCGATAAAGGGCTTGTCGGCGCGGGCGCTGGCTTTGTGGATGGCATTGGCCAGCAGCTCCTTGCCGGAGCCCGATGGTCCAGTGACCAGCACGCTGACATCGGACCCCGCCACCATCCGCGCCTGCTCGAGAATACGCTCCATTTCAGGGCTGCGGGTGATGATCTCGTCGCGCCAGCTATCATCACCTTCGCCGCTGCTAGCGGTATTGGACAGGGCATCGTCGATGGCCCCGAACAGCTCTTCGCGGTCCACCGGTTTTGTCAGAAAGCTGAACACGCCCTGGCGAGTGGCGCTGACCGCATCCGGAATCGAGCCATGGGCAGTCAGGATGATCACCGGCAGGCCGGGCATGCGCCGCTGGATATCCTGGAACAGCGCCATGCCGTCCATTTCATCCATGCGCAGGTCGGACAGCACCAGATCCGGCCGCCCTTCTTCCAGCCGTTTGAGCGCCTCGCGACCGCTCTCGGCGGTGGTCACCCGGTAGCCGCGGCTTTCCAGGCGCATGCCCAGAAGCTTCAGCAGGCTGACATCATCGTCTACCAGCAGTACATGGGCCGATGTCCTGGCGTTCGCGGTCGCTGCGACTTGCTTCATATCACCGTCTCCACAATTTCACTCCATCCGCTGTCGCTGGTTGGTGCTCTGCTCTCATTCCGCCTGCTGTCGCAGATTGATGTTCTGCTCGATGGCAGTCATGGCATCGAGCTTGTCTGCCAGTTCCTTGTTTTCCTGGCGTAGCCGAGCCACCTCGCCATGATGGCGACCGGCGCGGTCATCCAGGGCGCGCCGCCCTTCGAGTTCGTTGAGCCAATAGCGCAGCAGGGGCTGGAGTTCAACGGGCGCCAGGCTCAGGTCCGCCTTGTAAAGCTCCGACGCCTGGTCCCACTGGGCTTCGCTGCCCCAGCTCAAGGCCACGGCACGCCCCAGGCGTTGCTCGGGCGCATGACCTTCCAGCCGCGCCAGCATGGCGTCACGCCACTGGCGATCGCCACGCTGGGAGGCCAGACCGAAGGCGATCCAGTCGGTCAACATGCAAGAAGACTCGGCAAAGGTCGGCACCTCTGCATGGCAGGTGGTCAGATCGAGCGCTTCGACCGCCGGTGTTTCGTCACCGACTGACTCGATAGGCAGCATTTCGCAACCGCTGATCACCAGCATCAGACTGACAACAGCGGCAGGGCCGACGACTCGGGTAAGCGAGCGTCGAGGTGTCAGGGTCACACCCCTTGAGTTCATAGCGTCAGGTTCCTTGCGTCCTGACCCGTCAATGCGGGCCTTGTATCGTTATGTAGGCCGTAATGTCGGCCATCTTCCGGTGGTGCTGCCGGCAGCGTCAGTCGAAAGCACACCGGCCACTCGGGATCATCGATCAGCTCGAGCCGGCCGTGCTGTAGACGAGCGCAGTCGGCCGCCACGGAGAGTCCGATGCCGGAGCCCTTGAGCGCACCCTTGCGTCGTGCTCGTCCTTGGTAGAAGGCCTCGAAAAGGTGGTCACGGTCCTGCTCGGCGATCGGCTCGCCGGTGTTGGCCACCTCGAGCTCGAGCCTGTCGTGGCGTGCACGGGCGCGAATCAGCAGCTTGCCACCATCCTCACCGTAAGCCACGGCGTTGGACACCAGATTATCGAGCAATCGGGCGGTGGCCTGATGATCGGCACGCCACTGCAGCGGGCCCGAGAACACTTCGACCGCCATCTCCTTGGACTGCAGGCTCAATCGATGCTTGGCCAGCACCTCGCGTGCGACCGTGGCCATGTCGAGGCGCTCGATGGCCGCACTGCGGTGGTGCTGCAACAGATTATAGTCGAGCAGTTGCTCGATCAGGCGCTGCAGTTCGGCGCCGCTGGCGTCGATCAGGTCCAGCACTTCACGCTGACGCGGGCTCAACTCACCGGCCACGCCATCGGACAACAGCGCCGATCCCTCACGAACGCTGGCCAGCGGTGTCTTCAGTTCATGGGACATATGGCGCAGGAACTGCTGTTTCTGGGCTTCGAGCTCTTCCAGGCGATGGGTCAACCAGTCGAGCCTCTCGCCCAGCGCCACCAGCTCTGCAGGACCCTGAACGTGGCGCTGCTGGCTGTCCTGATAGCCACTGCCGATGCCGAGGATGCGCCGCTCGAGCTGACGCACCGGGCGTATGATCAAGCGGGTGAACAACAGCATCAGCATCAGACTCGCCGAGACCAGTGCCCCGGTCTGCCACCACAGGCGTTGCTGCACTTGTCGCGCCCGTTCACGGATGGCGTCCAGGCGCAGATCGATGCGCCTGTTGGTGGCCTGGCGCATACCCTCGACGTGTCGGGAAAAAGCTACAAAGTCGTCGAGCGAAGCCGCGTAGGCCTCCGGCGGCTGTTGCGGCAGGGTCGCGAGTTCGTCGAGCAGGCGTTCCAGCGCCTGGATGTCGGGGTCATCGGGCAGCAGCAGGCGCTGGCGCGCCAGCAACTCACGGAACTCGGCCAGACGATCGGCATAGATGTCGAGCAGGCTTTCTTCCTGGATCACCGCGTACTGGCGCGCACCACGCTCCATTTCCACCGCCAGCGACCCCAGCGTGCGTGCCCGACGTGTCTCGGACACCGCCTGACGAGCGCTGACCTCGGCCAGCCGCGACAGCTCCGACAGCGCCTGACCAGCCTGGTACATCAGCACACCAAGCGGCAGCATGACCACCACGAAGGCCAGCAGCACCAGTTGCAACAGCGAGCGAGGGCGCCAACGGCGCGTGGCAGCAGAGGTCATGACCAGAGTTCTGTGAAGGAAGGTGAATGAAGCGTCCATCAATCCATCCAGAAGAATACCAGAATTGGCCCGTTACCCCCGCGTCAAACGCTCAGCCGACTTCGCAAAAAACCGTATGAAAAAAAAGGGGCCGGCTAGGCCGGCCCGAATACGCAGGGAACTGAAGGGTCGAAAACAGATCAATCGATGGCCTGGTCCGCCCATTGAACGGTTTTCGGGTGGCCCAAAGGGCCCGAAGCCAAGGTGCGATCGTCGTTACCAGGAACCTGATCTCACCTCTTGGATGGTCTCCCATCCTGCCTCGTTCTGGCTCCGTCGCCTGGGCGGCGGAGCGAAAGACTCCCCCGAAGGGGTCGGCTTCCTTGCCAGAGCATCCTTGCTCTTCACGACACCTCTCCATGCCTGATCGGCCGGTGCCGTCTCATCGCAACCTTGTGTCGCACATCACGCGGAGCAGGCGCTGGGTTCGTCGGAGTCGCACAGGGCAGTGATTTTTCCGCCGATCCCGGAAGGACAACGACACTTGATCGCCACCTTCCCTGCTCGCCAAGACTATTGCGATCACCGTGCCAAAAACAAAGCAACCTATTTATTATCAATAACTTAAAATTATCAAAAATTGCCAACCACAGCCATCTTAAGCGTCATGGCCGACTTTCGAGGTCTGAGCCTTGAACAAACGTCGCCAAATCCAGACGCAAAACGAGCCAAAATCAAAATATCCTTACTTAACAAACAATTACGGCGTCTCCAAATGGAGACGCCGTAATGGTTGGCCGAAACGTCGACGAGCACCTTCCCTGGTACGCCCTACAAGGCCTTGCTCATTACCTTCGACTTCCGCGCATGATTGTAGGCGTCGCGTCGCAGCGGTGGCAGTTCATCGAGCGCCGAGGGGACAAAGCCGTGCTCAAGAAACCAGTGGGCGGTGTGGGTGGTCAGGGCAAACAGACGATCGATGCCCTGGCGCCGGGCCTGACGCTCGATCTCTGCCAGCAGGCGTTCACCACGGGCCCCGCTACGATAGTCCGGGTGCACCGCCACGCAGGCCAGCTCACCGACGTTGGCGTCGTCGAAACGGTGCAGGGCGGCGCAACCGATGACCATGCCATCACGCTCGATCACCAGGTAGTCGTCGATCTCGTGCTCGAGCCGTTCGCGGGATCTCGGGACCAGCATGCCGCGCTTCTCCAGCGGATCCAGCAGTTCCAGCAGCCCGCCGATATCCTCCACGCCCGCCGCTCGAAGCTGTTCGTAGCGATGCTGGGTGATCATGGTGCCGACGCCGTCACGGGTGAAGAGTTCGCCCAGCAGAGCGTCGGCGTCGCGCCAGGACAACAGGTGGGTGCGTGCGACGCCATGGGACGCCGCCTCGCAGGCGGCTCCCAGGTGGCGTGCGCGCTCCTCACCGATAGAGGCGTCGTCCAACAGCGGCCGCGCCTCCGCCGGAGACAGCTGTCGCAACAACCGCCCGCTGTCATCGCGCAGACCGTCGGATTCCCCCAGCAGGATCAACTTGTCGGCCTTCAGCGCCACTGCCACTTGCTGGGCGACCTCTGCGGCGTCCAGATCGAAGACCTCGCCCGTGCTGGAAAACCCGAGCGGCGGCAGCAGTACCAGCGAGTGCTGCTCGAGCAGGGCTCTGACCGCCCCCGAGCGGACCCGGCGTACCTCGCCGGAACGCTGGAAGTCGACGCCGTCACGCACCCCCAGGGGCTTGGCCATGACCAGATTGCCGGACACCGTGGTCAACTCGATACCGTGCAGCGGCGTGTTGGGCAGCCCCAGTGACAGCCGCGCCTCGAGCCACAGGCGCTGCTCGGCGGCGACCCGCTCGACCCTGGCCATGATGGTTTCGTCGGCGACCCAGCGCCCCTGATGGCGCACCGGCGAGATACCCTCGGCTTCGAGCACGCTGTGTACCTGATGGCGAATGCCGAAGGCCACCACCAGCTTGACCCCCAGGGTGTGCAAGAGCGCCAGGTCCTGGATCAGCGACTCCCCTCGCCCCGCCGCCATCGCCTCCCCTTCGACCAGCACGACGAAGGTGCGGCCACGGTGGGCATTGATATAGGGCGAGGAATGGCGAAACCAGTCGACGAAGGAAAAGGACGTGTTCAAGGACCGGACCTGCTGCGGCGGACAAGGAGAAAGGAGTTCTCACTATATCAGAGCCTGCTATCGACCCACACCCGCCCCGCCCGTTACGCCCTGTTGCCACCTGCGCACCTGCGGACGCCAGACACGACAACGGCGCCCGAAGGCGCCGTCGTGGGGGGGAGGAGTGAGCGACATGATCGCCCTATAGCCCCTTTCCAACCCGTTAGTTGAAGATCCCTTGCCTAGTTGAAGATCCCCTTGAACATGAAGAAGAACATGATCGCAAGGCCCGCCCCTGCCGGCAGGGTGATCAGCCAGGACATCACGATGGTACCGATGACCCTCAGGTTGAGGGCGGCAAGACCGCGGGCCAGACCCACGCCCAGCACCGCACCCACCAGGGTGTGGGTGGTCGAGATCGGCAGGCCGGTTCCCGAGGCCAGCACCACGGTGGTGGCGGCGGCCAGGGTGGCGGCGAAGCCACGGCTCGGGGTCAGCTCGGTGATGCCGGTGCCGACGGTGGCGATGACCTTGTGACCATAGGTCACCAGGCCGACCACGATGCCACCACCGCCCAGCACCAGCACCCACCAGGGCACCGCCGAGGCGCCTTCGATGCTGCCATGCTCATGCACCACGCTGATGACCGCGGCCAGAGGGCCGACGGCATTGGCCACGTCGTTGGAACCGTGGGCGAAGGCCATGGCACAGGCGGTGAAAATCATCAGCACGCCGAACACCCGCTCGACACCCTCGAAACCGAAGGAGTCGGTCTTGCGCTGGCTACGGCCGATGCTGCGCTCGCGCCAGATACCCAGGCCCATCAGCGCCAGGCCAAAGAGCACCGCGATCAGCAGACTCTCGAACGGAGCAAGGTGCAGGCCCACGTGCTTGAGGCCCTTGGTCAGGGTCACCATGGCGACGATGAAACCCACCAGGAACACGTACATCGGCACATAGCGCTTGGCAGCGGCGAACGGGTCGTCGGCTTCGAACACCAGACGCTGCACCGACTTGAACAGCATGAAACCGATGGAGCCCGCGAGCAGCGGCGAGACGATCCAGCTGGCGGCGATCTGGCCCACCTTGCCCCAGCCCACCGCCTCGATGCCGAGCCCGGCCAGGGCAAAACCGACGATGGCACCGACGATGGAATGGGTGGTGGACACCGGCCAGCCCTTCATCGAAGCGATCAGCAGCCAGGTGCCGGCGGCCAGCAGCGAGGCCAGCATGCCGTAGACCAGGAACTGGGGGTCGTTTTCCAGAAGGGCCGGATTGATGATGCCCTTGCGGATGGTTTCGGTGACCTGGCCACCGGCCAGCCAGGCACCGAGAAATTCAAAGATGACGGCGATGATGATCGCCTGCTTGATGGTGACCGCCCGTGAACCTACGGAGGTACCCATGGCGTTGGCCACGTCATTGGCACCGACGCCCCAGGCCATGAAGAAACCGAACGCGCAGGCCAGTAGGATGAAGATGTCACCGTGCTGGGCAATGATCGACATGGGAGAAGATCCCTTGATTGCTGACTGAGGAAAGTCTGAATGACGTCAGACCGCCCGCAGGCGGTCGGATGGAAAGACGGTCTTCAGTTCGCCGTCATGATCTGGAGTCGGCTGCCGACCCGCTCGGCGCGGTCCGACACTTCTCCGATCCATTCGATGATCTGATAGAGGAACATCACGTCTACCGGCGGCAGGTCCTTCTCGAGGGCGAACAGCTGGCGACGAATGGCGATCTGCTGCTCGTCGGCACGCTGCTCGAGATCATGCAGCCCACGGATCAATTTCTGCATCAGCTCGGTGACATTGCGTCCGAAGCCGGATTCGAGCAGGTCCTTGAGTTCCTCGAGGGCCTGACGCGCCTGGGCGACACAGTCGACGGCGGTGGCGATGTACTCGCGCATCGGGGTCGCCAGGGCGTCGGGTACCTGCATCTGGCGGCCGAGCATGATGCCGGTGATGTCGCGGGTCTTGTTGGCGATCTTGTCCTGAACGCTGACCAGGTCCAGCAGGTCCGAACGGGAAACCGGCAGGAACAGGGTGTTGGGCAGGTTCAGCCTCAGCTCGGTCTTCAGCGAGTCCGCCTCGTGTTCGAGCCGGGTAATCACTTCACGATGCGAGGCCGCCGCATCCCAGTCGCCCCTAAGGGTCGCCTCGAAGAAGGGCAGCAGCTCGGCAGAGCAGTCGTGCGCCTTTTCGATATGGGCCAGCAGCGGTTGAAAGGGGGAGCGGCCAAACATCGCCGAAAACGGATTTGATGTCACCATAGGGAGTCACGGACACTGGAGAAATGGCGGCGACAGTATAGTGACCCCAAACTGTCACGTCATGGAAAAAATACTGCCTCACTAACGTCACATTGATGTGATTCACCCTCCATTATCCCTGCCAGGACGCTCCGCATGAGCCATGAAGTCGAACTCAAACTCGCCCTGGGGCCGGATGGCCCGGATGCGCTACGACGCCACCCCCGCCTCGCCGGAGAGGCTTCCCGCCGTCAGACGCTGGTCAATACCTACTACGACACCCCTGAGGGAGATCTCAAAGAGGCCCGCGTCGCCCTGCGTCTGCGGCGTATCGGCGACGAGTGGCGCCAGACCCTGAAGACCAGCGGCCAGGGCGGTGGTGGCCTGTCCACCCGGGGAGAATGGGAATGGAAGGTGGCCGGCGACACCCTCGATCTGGAAGGTCTCAAGGGGCTCGAGCCGATCCAGGCATTGGACGAGACCCTGCTGACCCGCCTCGCCCCCTGCTTTACCACCGACTTTCAGCGGGAGGTGTGGCTTTTGCAAAGCGATGGTGGCGAGGTCGAAATCGCCCTCGACGAGGGCGAGATTCGCGTGGGGGAGCTAAGCGTTACCATCCGCGAGGTCGAGCTCGAGCTCAAGCGGGGAGACGCCAGACAGCTACTGGAGCTGGCCGATGGCTTCGCCGAGAGCGTCCCGCTGCGCCCATCGGACACCAGCAAGGCGGCTCGCGGGACGGCACTGGCGGAGGGCTGGCGGCTGCCGTCCGGCGACAGCCCCTCGACCCTGCTGCATCGCCTGGTGGTCGCCCTCGACGCCTACGCCGACACCCAGGACAGCGGCTGGATGGTCACCGCCCGGGAGACGCTAGAGCGGCTTGCACAGTGCTCGTCGGCGCCCGGTGTCGGTGAGGAAGTCAAGCACCTGCAAGACTCCCTCGAGGACGCAGAGCACCGTCCCGACTGGCTCAGTGCCGAGGTCGGCGCCGGCCTGTTGAGACTCGGTCGCCGGCTACCCGACAACGTCGAGATGGAGTAACGTCAATAGCGAGCAACGCCGACGATGGCCCCATTTCCTGTAGGCGATAACCTAATCCCTGCAGGAGAATGCCCCGAGACCACAAGGACACGCCCGTGATCAACGGCTACAAGCCGGCCGCCGAAGGCCTCAAGACGCGCATCTTTCAGATCATCTTCGAGTCGGATACCCGGCTGGCCAAGGGCTTCGACATCGCCTTGATCACCGCCATCCTGGCCAGCGTGCTGGTGGTGGTGCTGGAGAGCGTCGATAGCCTGCGCATGCAGTATGGCGAGCTGTTCCGGGCCATCGAATGGACCTTCACCATCCTCTTTACCATCGAGCTGGTCCTCAGGCTCTACTGCCTCGAGCGGCCGCTCAATTATCTGAAGAGCTTCTACGGCACCGTCGACCTGATCGCCATCCTGCCGAGCTGGCTGGCGCTGCTGATCCCCGGGGCCCAGTCGCTGATTGTCATCCGCCTGCTGCGCAGCCTGCGCATCTTCCGGATACTGAGACTGATGGAATTCGTCGGCGAGGGACGCCTGTTGATCGACGCGCTGAAGCGCAGCGGCCACCAGATCTTCCTGTTCCTGTTCACGGTGTTCATGCTGGTGACCATCTTCGCCTCGATGATGTATCTGATCGAGCCGAGGGAGGCCGGTTTCACCAGCATTCCCGTAGCCATCTACTGGGCGGTGGTGACCCTGACCACGGTGGGCTACGGCGATATCTCACCGGTGACGCCGCTTGGCCAGGCCATCAGCGTGGTGGTCATGTTGATCGGCTACTCGATCATCGCGGTCCCCACCGGGGTCTTCTCCGCCGAGGTAATCCGCTCGATTCGTGCCGATCGCTACTCCGACGAAGCCTGCCCAGGCTGCGGCCACGACCGCCACGAGCAGCGTGCCAAGTACTGCCTGATCTGTGGCACCTGGCTCGACGAGGACACCCCCGACCCCAACGCGCCGAAGGAAGAACCAGAAGAGGAACCGGAGGACGACGGCGGTGAGGAAGAAAAGGCCAAGCGCGAAGATGACGAAGACGATGGCGTCAGCAATCCCGACCGCAGCGGGCCCTCTGTCTAAGGCGGGGTCCACAACCGCGGCCCGGGAGAGCGAGCCAGGAACGCGACCCCATCATCGTGGCGGTATTCGCCTGTCGCCTTTCTGACAATGCGCCGCATGCTTTCGCTGGTTTGCGTCGAGCGCTACTCCTGGAAGGGTGAGATATCGCCGCGCCCTTCGCGCACGATGACCGGCGGCATGTCGCGCAGATCGATCACGCTGGTCGGCTCCAGCTGACAGGCGCCACCGTCGATCACCAGGTCCAGGTGCGCACCGAAGCGATCGCGAATCTCTTCGGGGTCGGTCATCGGCAACGCCTCCCCCACCGGAATCAGGGTCACGCTCATCAGCGGCTCGCCCAGGCGTTCAAGCAGGGCACGCGAGATCTCGTGGTCCGGCACCCGTACACCGATGGAGCGGCGCTTGGGATGCAGCAGCAGCCGGGGCACCTCGGTGGTGGCGTGCAGGATAAAGGTGTAGGCGCCCGGGGTGTGGGCCTTGAGCAGGCGGAAGACGGCGTTGTCCACCTTGGCGTAGGTGCCGATCTCCGACAGGTCCGAGCACACCAGCGTAAAATTGTGCTTGTCGTCCAGCGACCTGAGCCACTTGATCTTCTCAATGGCCTTCTTGTCCCCCAGGTGGCAGCCCAGGGCGTAGCCCGAGTCGGTCGGATAGGCCACCACTCCGCCCTTGTGGATGATCTCGACCGCGCGGTCGATCAGGCGCTTCTGGGGGTTGTCGGGGTGAATCTGAAAGTACTGGGTCATGTTGCCTCCCTGGCGAACAAACGGGCAAAAGAAGTTGGCGAAGAAAGCACGAGGCGCAGCGCGGGCCTTCCCTCTGAGACTAGACCGAATGGGCGGCGTTCTTGTCTTCGGGGCTCTTGTCTTCCGGGCCGGCGCGCGGGGTGTCATCGTCCACGCTCGCATTTGTCACGCCAGGGCCCGCCACGTCCGTACTCGCCGCGCTGGCGAACCAGTCGGCAAGGCGCGGATGGGCCCACACCGGCGCCACCGCGGTGCGCGGAATCGGACTCATGCTGCCCGGTGCCAGGTGTCCTCCCGGAAAGTGAAAGTCGCTGCCCAGCGATCCGTACAGGTCGCGCTCCATCAACTGTCGCGCCAGGTCCCGGGTGACATCCGGGTTCTGGAAGCCGCTGACCAGCTCCGCCGCCTGGCCACCCGCTCGACAGAACTCGTCGAGCAGCAAGCCGCGCTTGCGTCGAGTCAGCTTGTAGCGCAGGGGGTGAGCCAGCACCGCCACGCCGCCACTGTCGAGGATCCACTCCACCACCTCGGACAGGTAGGGCCAATGCGACTTCACGTCACCGATCTTGCCGTTGCCAAGATACTTGCTGAAGGCCCCGGACAGATCCGCCACCAGCCCTTCTGCCACCATCACGTGGGCGAAGTCGGGGCGATTGAGCGGCCGGTCGCTGCCGGCCCAGGCACGCGCCTTGGCCAGCCCGTCGCTCAGGCCGATGCGTTCGAGTCGCCGGGCAATGGTCTCGGCACGCTTCTCGCGGGCGATGGCCTGCTCGGCAAGGCCGGCTTCCAGCATGTCCCCCGGCCCCGACGGCAACAGCCCGACCACATGGATATTGAGTCCCCGCCACTGACAGGACAGTTCGCTGGCGGGCAGCACCGACAGCCCAAGCTCGCGGGCGCGACGGTCGGCCTCGGCGACCCCCTCGAGGCTGTCATGGTCGGTCAGGGCGATATGCGAAAGCCCCTTGGCGTGGCACAGCGTCACCAGTTCCGACGGCGCAAGAGCGCCGTCGGAAGCGGTCGAGTGCATATGCAGATCGATGGCGAGGGCCGTGCCCTCGAAGGACTCAGGAAGGGCTGGCATGGGACAGGAAACTGGCTCCTCGACATGACGCCGGGCGGCGACTTTGACAGAATATGGCCTCCATGGTGCGCGTGGCGCCTGCCGCGGTCAATGCTGGTCGCGTCGCGCATGCGCCTCCCCGAGCCGGGTGATCGTCATCCAGGATGCCGTAGAGCGGCATCCGACCGCCCGGCGAGTCTGCCCGGGCCAACGTCAACCGGGCCCTATCGAGGAACTATCGATGCTCTACGCGATCATCAGCGAAGATGTGGACAACAGCCTGGAACGTCGACTGGCCGCCCGGCCCGACCACCTGGCTCGACTCGAGGCCCTGCGCGATGAGGGACGCCTGGTACTGGCCGGACCGCACCCGGCGGTGGACAGCGAAAATCCCGGAGACGCCGGCTTCAGTGGAAGCCTGGTGGTCGCCGAGTTCGACGACCTGACCAGCGCCCAGGCCTGGGCCGATGCCGACCCCTACATGATCGCCGGCGTCTACGCGTCGGTCACCGTCAAGCCGTTCAAGAAGGTCTTGCCCTGAGGCGAGCCGAGTGCCTGCCCCGCGCACCTGGCGGGATCGCGGGCACCCTGCTTCTGGCACCTGTTCGTGGACAGGCGATGTCCTGGCTGCCGTTCACGAACAGCCTGTTTGCACAGGTCTTGTTCACAGCCTGCTTGTTCACAGAGTCTGTGGAAAAGTCTGTTGAAACGCCGCGGACGCATTGCTGTAACCCTGTTGCCACGCCCTCGACAACAGAGTGATCAATTCTTGACCAGCCCCGCCAGCCGGAAATCTTCGACGTGACATCATCTCCAGATGGCCTCCCCGCCCTGACCGCCGCCACTACCGCCGAACTGGACTGGCGCGAGGACGACAGCGGAATCAGCCCTCACTCCCGTGCCTTCGACGATGTGTACTTCTCGCGCCACGACGGTCGCGCCGAGACCGAGCACGTGTTTATCGCCGCCAACCGGCTGCCCCAGCGCTTTGCCGCCTGGCACGAGCAGCGCCCCTTCGTGATCGGTGAAACGGGCTTCGGCACTGGGCTCAACGTGCTGTGCGCCTGGCACAGCTTCGAGGCGCTGGCGCCCCCCGGGGCGCGGCTGCACATCGTCTCCACCGAGCGCTATCCCATGAGCGCCGAGGATCTGACTCGGGCCCTGGCAGGCCAGCCGGATCTGGCCGACAAGGCGGCGGCGTTGATTCGTCAATGGCCGGCGGCGGTCACCGGGGTGCATCGACTGGTGCTGTCGCCCCGGGTCATTCTCGATCTGCACCTGGGTGACAGCAGCGAACGCCTTGCGCTGCTCGACGGCCTGGTGGACGCCTGGTTCCTCGACGGCTTCGCCCCCTCGAAGAATCCCGAGATGTGGCAGCCTGCACTGTTCGCCGCGATGGCGACGCACTCCCGTCCTGGCGCCACCTTCGCCACCTTCACCTGCGCAGGCATCGTCAAGCGCGGGCTCAAGGCCGCCGGCTTCACCTGGCGCAAGGTACCGGGCCATGGACGCAAGCGCGAGATGCTCGCCGGCGAAATCGACTCGCCTCCCGACGATACCGGCAGACGTCACACCCCCTGGTTTCGCCCTCCTGAGGCGCGGCCCTGTCGGCGCGTGGCCATTGTCGGCGCGGGCATCGCCGGCTGCAGCGCCGCCGAGGCGCTGGCCCGACGTGGTGTCGAGGTCACCCTGATCGACGCTTCGCGACCCGGCAGCGGGGGCTCCGGCAATGTCCAGGGCGCGCTATACGTGAAGCTCGCCGCCGACACCAACCACCAGAGCCGGGTCTATCTGGGCGGACTGCTCTACAGCCAGCGCTGGCTCGCCCGGCTCGACCCCGAGCAGCTCCTGTGGTCAGCCTGTGGCGTGCTGCAACTCGGTGCCAACGAGCGCGAGGCCCGTCGCCAGCGACGCTTTCTCGATCACCACGGCCTTCCCCACACGGTGGTGCGTGGCATCGACGCCGACGAGGCCTCCAGCCTCGCCGGGCTCTCGCTGCCCCACGGCGGCCTTTACTATCCGCTGGCAGGCTGGGCCAGGCCGCGCGAGCTGTGCGAGCAGCTCGCCCGCACGCCAGGGGTGACCTTCGTCCAGGCCAGCATCGACAGCATCGAGCCTCTGGAGGACGGCGGCTGGCGTCTTGTCGGCAGCCACGCCCTGAAGGGCGATCACACCAGCGTCGCCATCGAGGTGGATCAGGTCATCGTCGCCGCCGCCTATCGCTCGGCTGACTTCAGCCAGGTCACTGGCCTGCCGCTGCAGGCGGTACGCGGCCAGGTCAGCCGCGCGCCCCTGGCGCTCGAGGCCCCGGCGCCGAAGCGAGTGGTCTGCGCCGGTGGCTACGTGGCACCGCCGCTGGATGGCGTGCTGACCTTCGGCGCGACCTTTGCCCCGGGGCGTAGCGACAACGACACCCTCGACGAAGACCACCAGGCCAACCTGGAGGAACTCGACAGAACCCTGCCGGGCTACCTCGACCAGCTGCGCCAGGCCGGCCATCCTCTGGCGATAGAGAACCTCGATGGCCGTGGCGGTGTGCGCTGCGCAAGCCCCGACAAGACGCCCTACGCTGGCCCGCTGCCCGATCAGCCGGCATGGCTTCGCGACTACGCGGTGCTGGCCAAGGACGCCACCCGGGTGCCGGACGTCGCTAGCAGCCACCATCCCGGCCTGTGGATCAGCGCCGCCCACGGCTCACGGGGGCTGGCCAGCGCGCCGCTGTGCGCCGAACTGCTGGCCTCGCGGATCTGCGATGAACCGCTGCCGCTGGAAGCCCCCCTGGCCGACCACCTGCACCCGGGGCGGCGGCTGATCCGCGATATCGTCCAGGGCAAGCGCCAGGGCTAGCGACAGGGCTAGCAAAAGGGCGGGCTCCAGGGCCTGGCTATAGAGCTAGCTCCGGGGCTTGCACCAGGGCTAGCACCAGAGCTTGCTCCAGGGCTGGACGCGAGCAGCAACGCCCAGACGCCGACGGCCCGCCTTGAAGGCGGCCCGTCGTCTTTTTCACCCGCCGCAGCAAGCGTCAGGCGGCCGGGGGCATCGGCAGATCAGATGTCTCCTTCTTCCTCGTCATCTGCGATGTCTCTGCCAAAAGATCGCCACTGGGCCAGGGTCAGCACCTCGGTGCTCTCGGTCTCCAGATCGTGGGCGATGATCAGCTCCGAGCGCTCGAGCTGGCCCTTGAGCTCCTTGACCCAACCATTCATGCCCTCTCCGGTGTCGGTGGTGTCGTAGCCCTGACGGGTGACGAAACTCTCGAGCAGGGCGTCCAGTGTCTCCCCGGGCAACATGCGATAGGGTACTTCGACGAAACGGCTCATGCTTGCTCCTCCGAACTCTCGGATTCCCACTCGTTAAGGCGCGCGAGGAAGGTCGCCTCGTCGATCACCTCGACCCCCGCCTGCTCGGCCTTGGCCAGTTTGCTGCCGGCACCGGGGCCGGCCACCAGGCAATGGGTCTTCTTCGACACGCTGCCGGCCACCTTGGCGCCCAGCGCCTGCAGGCGCGCCTTGCCCTCGTCCCTTGTCATGGTCTCCAGAGTACCGGTGAGCACCCAGGCCTGGCCTTCCAATGGCGTGGGGCGCTCGCCGACGTCGACCTCGTCCCAGTGCACCCCCGCGGCGATCAACGCCTCCAGCGTTTCGAGGTTGTGCGCCTGGTGGAAGAAGGTGGCGATATGGGCGGCCACCACCGGCCCCACGTCGTCCACCGCCTCCAGCGTCTCACGGTCGGCCTGCTTGAGGGCATCGAGGTTGCCGAAGTGGCTCGCCAGGTTGGCCGCGGTGGCCTCGCCGACCTCGCGGATACCCAGGGCGTAGATAAAGCGTGCCAGGGTGGTGGCCTTGGCCCTTTCCAGCGCCTCGACCAGATTGCTGGCCGACTTCTCGGCCATGCGCGGCAATTCTGCCAGCCGCTCGGCGGACAGGCTGAACAGGTCCGCCGGGGTCTTGACCCAGTCACGCTCGACCAGGGCATCGATCAGCTTGACGCCGAGGCCGTCGATGTCCATCGCCCGGCGCGAGGCGAAGTGCTTGAGCGCCTCCTTGCGCTGGGCGGCGCATACCAGCCCGCCGGAGCAGCGTGCCACCACCTCGCCCTCGATCCGCTCTATCTCGGACTCGCACACCGGGCAGCGCTCGGGGAAGACGATATCCTGACCTTCGCCTGCCGCCTCGACCACCCTGACCACCTGGGGGATCACGTCGCCGGCGCGGCGAATGGCGACCCGGTCGCCGATGCGCACGCCAAGCCTCGCGATCTCGTCGGCGTTGTGCAGGGTGGCGTTGGACACCGTCACCCCGGCCACGCTGACCGGATCGAGCCGTGCCACCGGGGTGATCGCCCCGGTGCGCCCCACCTGAAATTCCACGTCGGTGAGGGTCGTGGTCTGCTCCTGGGCCGGGAACTTGAAGGCGATGGCCCAGCGCGGCGCGCGCGAAACGAAGCCCAGCTCGCGCTGCAGGCGTAGCTCGTCGACCTTGATCACCACCCCGTCGATATCGACGTCCAGGCGCTCACGACGCTCCCCCAGGCGGCGGCAGTAGTCGATCACACCGTCCGCCCCCTTGACCACTTCGAGCTCGCGACTGACCGGCAGGCCGACCTCGGCCACCCGCTGCATCAGTTCGCTATGGGTGCTTGCGCCGTCGTCGGGCTCGATGCGCGCCACCTGGTAGCCACGGAATTCGAGTGGCCGCGTGGCGGTCACCCTGGGGTCGAGCTGGCGCAGGCTGCCGGCGGCGGCATTGCGGGGATTGGCGAATACCTTGCTGCCCTGCTCACGGGCACGCTCGTTCATCGCCTCGAACTCCTGGTGACGCATGATGACCTCGCCGCGCACCTCCATCAGCGTCGGCGGCGTCTCGCCCCGTAGGCGCAGCGGAATGGACTTCAGCGTCTTCAGATTGGACAGGATGCCCTCGCCGGTACGGCCGTCGCCACGTGTGGCACCGCTGACCAGCACACCGTCTTGGTAGACCAGCGAGACCGCGGCGCCGTCGAACTTGGGCTCACAGCTGAACGACAGTGCGTCGGCGTCCAGCTCCATACGCTCGGCCACCCGCTTGACGAAGGCTCGTATCTCATCGTCATCGAAGGCGTTGTCCAGCGACAGCATGGGCAGCGCGTGGGTCACCTCGGGGAAGCCGTCGGCGGGCTTGGCACCGACCCGCTGGGTCGGCGAGTCGGGGCTCGCAAGCTCGGGATGGGCCTGTTCGAGCTCCGTCAGCCGACGCAGCAGCCGGTCGTACTCGGCGTCGGGCAGGCGTGGGTCGTCGAGCACGTGATAGCGGTAGTTGGCGTCATCGAGTTCGGTGCGAAGCCGCGCGACCTCGTCACGGGTCGAAGCATCGGTGGTCATGTAAACCCTTGTCCTGGCGAAGTGCGAAGTGCTGATGATCGGCCATTCTACCCCATGCCCGCCGGGAGAAAACCGCCAGACATCACCGCCCCCGACAGGCAAGCCCGGTCCACCCCATCAAGACACAGCAGGAAAACGCAGACGGCCCCGTGTCTCCACGGGGCCGTCGCGTACCAGGCAGCGCCTGCGCGGTCAGTTCACCTGATAACGATGCAGGCGGTGGCGGCGCTCGAACTCCTGCACCCGCTGGCGGGCAAACTCCACGGTCTGGGCGGTCATCACGCTGTGATTCTCGTCCTTCAGCTCACCCCCCATATGGCGCACGATCACCATCGCGGTCTCGACCATGGCCTCGAAGGCCGCCGAGCTGTCCTTGGCGCTGGGCAGCGGCATCAGCAGGGTGATGCCAGGTGTGGTGAAGTCGTCCATGGCTTCGATCGGGAAGGTCCCGGGCTTGAGCACGTTGACCATGGAGAACTGCAGGGCGCTGCCCTCATCCTCGGTCTCGAAGCGATGGAAGATTCCCATGTCTCGGCTGTAGCGCAAACCGCAGGCCATCATCAGCTCCAGCAGGGTCGTGCCAGGGAAGCCGTCCTCGTCACGGGACATCACGCTGATGACGATGATTTCCTCGGCGTTGCTCAGGCTGTCACGGGCATGCTCGGCGTTGACGTCGTGGCGCAGGGCCTTCTCGAGCACCGGATGGGTGCGCACCCTGGAGTCTTCGACATTGGCGTCCGCTGCTTCGTTAAATGCGGCTTCGTCATACGCGGCTTCGTCGTACGTGGCATCGTCAAACGAGGCTTCGTCTTCCATCGACGAGGCGCCACGCTGATCGGCAGCGGCCTGCCTGGCAAGCAAGGCTTCCTGACGGCGGCGCTCGGCCTCCTGAGCGGCCTGCTCCTGACGCAGCCCTTCTTCCTGCTGCCGCTGACGCTGCTGTTCGGCCTGATGCTGTGCCTGTTCGGCCTGCCGGCGAGCTTCTTCCTCGGCCTTGAGCTTGGCTTGTTCGGCCTTCTGCTCGGCCTTGAGTCGTGCCTTCTCGGCTCTTTCCTTCTCACGCTTCTCGCGTTCGATACGCTTCTGTTCCCGGCGTTCTCCCAGCGACTTCTGCAGCGAAGCGCCAAAACGATGCACGGAGGACCCCATTCGACGAGAGCGATCCTTCAACGAATCTCCCATCCCCTCGAAGTCCACCAGACGATACTGATCCTCGTCGAATTCCTCGTGGTCCTGTGGGTCCGCCGCCAGAGACGGCATGGCAGCGTCGCCGGGCTCGCTCGCGACGTCATCGTCACGACGCGCGCTCAAGCTGGGCTCGCGGCGCCCATCACCCGCGTCGGCGACATCGTCACGCACCGCGTGTTCGTCCTGGGCAGTCTTGCCGGTGGAGGCGTCAGCGTCCACCGGAGCGTCCATCGTCGTCTCGCTGGTGGCCCTTGGCTCCTCGCGGCTGTCGGCCGCCATGGGCTCGTCTGACAGGGAGGACTGCTCGGCCACTTCTTCAGCGTTTTCAGCGTTCGGGGCCTGCGCGGGCGCTTGATCGACCCGCACCGACGGCTCTGCCTGTGCTGGAGTCGGTTCTGCCTCGGCGGGCGCTTGTTCTGCACCCTCTTCTACACCCTCTGCCTGGGTGGGCTGCTCGGCCCGGGCTGCAGGTGCCGGCTGACTGGCTCGCGGGGCAACGGTGTCCGCCGGCCGGTCATTGGTCGACGATCCATCGGCGCGCTGGCTGTCCCCAGCCTCCTGAGCGCGACTGGCCTGACTGGAGCGGAATTCGGACAACACCCGGGAGGGCCCGGGGTGCTCCTGGCGCTGCAGCTTGGGCTTGGGCTGAACATTGGAGAAGTCCGCAGGCCTGACGACCCTGGCCCCTCCATTGGGCAGCTCCCAGTTGATTTCTTCCTGGCGCGCACGCTCCTCGGGGTCGTCCTCTACCGAGGCCACCTCCCGACGCTCTGGCGCGCTGGGTCCGGGGCTCGCCGCCATGGCGGGTTCCTGATCATGGCGACTGCCATGACCACTGCCATAGCCGCTTTCGTAGCTACCGTAGCCACTATCGAGGACGTCTCCCTGCACCTCATCAAGGCGGGGAGTGCGACGTTGGCGCTGGAGGCGACGCGCCCCATCGATAACGATGAGGGTCACCAGTGCCAGCCCCAGAATGATCAGCCACTCTCTTAGTTCCATGGGTCGTCATGCCTTTGCTAAGGCGCCATGCCTGATGGTTGTCCGTCAACAGCATAGCGTGATTGCGAAAAAAAGGGCCACTTTTTTTATTTGTCAAGCGCCGGATTTTCTCCGGTCTTCTCGACAGTGCCCTTCGCATTCGCCCTTCCAACTCCCTTTGCTTACCTTGCCATGCAGTATCATGGTCTTACTTGGTAACCCTATTATAACCACCTTTCAAGTGCATCATGCTTCTGCCAGCGCGGCCGCCTCGTCCACGCCCACCGAGACCAGTCGCGAGACGCCAGGTTCCTGCATCGTCACACCCATCAGTCGTTCACCGGCCTCCATGGCGATCTTGTTATGGGTGATATAGATGAACTGAACGCTCTCGGACATTTCCTTCACCAGCTTGGCATAGCGCCCGACATTGGCATCGTCCAGGGGCGCATCCACCTCGTCGAGCATACAGAACGGCGCCGGGTTCAACTGAAAGATGGCGAATACCATGGACAACGCCGTCAGTGCTTTTTCTCCCCCGGACAGCAAATGAATGGTGCTGTTCTTCTTGCCCGGAGGTCGCGCCATGATGGCCACCCCGGTTTCCAGCAAATCATCGCCTGTCAGGGTCAACCATGCGGTTCCACCACCGAAGACTCGCGGGAAAAGCGACTGCAGGCCGGCGTTGACCCGCTCAAAGGTATCGCGGAATCGCATCCGCGTCTCCTGATCAATACGTCGGATCGCCTTGTCCAGGGTTTCGAGGGCCTCGTTCAGCTCGGCCTGCTGCGCTTCGAGATAGTCACGCCGCTCGGCCTGCTGCTCGTACTCCTCGATGGCGGCCAGGTTGATCGCCCCCAGCCGGCGAATCTTCTCGCCCAGCTCCTCCAGCCGGGTCTGCCAGGCGGACTCGGTGGCATTGGGGTCCAGCCCTTGTGTCAGAGCCTCGGCATCGTGGCCAAGTTCCCTGAGCTGCTCATCCTGGGTCTCGGCCTTCAGCGCCAATGCCTGAACCTGCATACGCGCCTCCTGCAGACGCTCGCGCACGCCATCGAGATTTCGCTCGTGGCTCTGCCGCGCCTGCTCGTCGTCGCGCAGGCGCTCGACCAGCGCCGCCGCCCGTGCCCGCGACTCATTGAGCTGGCGCTCCTCCTGCTCGCGCCGGTGCAACAGCTCATCGAGACGCTCGCGACGTTCCTCATCCGGCTCATGCAGCCCCTCACGCGCTTCCTCGAGTTCGGCCACCCGCTCCTCCAGGCGTGAGCGGGTATCCCCCGCGCGCCCCTGCTGCTCGGCCAGGCCAGCACGCTCGGTGGTCAACCGCTGGTGCTCCAGGGTGAGCTGCTGGGAGCGCTCGCTCAGCGGACGCTGGCGGGTACGCAGCGAGGCCAGCCGCTCGCGCGCCTGGGTGCGCTCGCGCTCGAGACGCTCGCGTACCTCGGCGCCCTCTTCCAGCCGGGCCATGGCGCTCTGCCACTGCTCGCGCATTTCCTCGATGGCCAGCCGCGCTTCCTCGTCGGCTTCGGCCAGGCCCTCGAGCTCCTCGTGGATCTCGGCGCCGCGACTGGACAGATGCTCAAGCCGGCTGGCCAGACCATTGTCCTGAACCGCCAGTTGCTGACGCGCCTGATCCAGCTCACGCTCCGACAGCCGCAGTTGCTCGAGCCCCTGCTCGGCCTGATCGACCAGCGCCTGGGCACCTTCGCGGGCCTGCTCGACTGACGCCAGCCGCTGTTCCTGCTCTGCCAGGGCGGCACTTGCCTCGTCCAGCCGGGCACGGCTCACCAGCAACGCATCCGGCCCATCTCCCTCGCCCCGCTGGCGCGCCCAACCAGGGCCTAGCCACAGGCCGTCGGCGGTCACCAGGCTGGCCCCCGCCTCGAGCCGATCCTGTGCCTGCCAGGCCTCGTCACGGGAGGCCGCACAGCGAATGCCGGCGAGCCACTGCGCGGCCGCACCGGCGCCCTTGACCCTCGCCGCCAGGCTGTCGCCGGCAGCGTCGACGCTGGCCTCTGAATCGAGCAGTGCCAGTTCGGCGGCAAGCGGCGAGGCCATCACCTCACGACAGTGACTCGACGACGCCATGCGGGCCCTGAGCCAGGGACCCAGCACCCAGGACACCGTCTCCTCCCAGCCGGGCTCGACATTCAGGCATTCGCCCAGGCGTGGCGCCTCGGCAAGGCCATGCTCGGCCAGGTGCCGGTCCAGGCTTTCGTCGTGGTCGGCCAGGGCCGCCTCGATCAGCGCCTCCAGCGAGGCGATCTCGCCACCCAGGGCGCTGTGACGGGCAAGCGCCTGCTCGCGCGCGCGGTCATGTTCGACAACCTCGCGACGGTTGGCGTCGCGCTGCTCGATCAGCCGTTCACGACGCTCCTCGAGCTCCTCGGCGCGGGCCTCGTGCTCGGCCAGCTGACTCTTCACTTCTTCGCGCTGAGCGCTGAGGCCGGCCAGGTCCGGCAATTCATCGAACTGCTGACGGCGCTTGGCACGGTCGGCGGCGATGCGCTCGAGCCGAGCTTCCAGCTCACGCAGTCGGTCCTGGGTGCGTTCAGCCTCGTGGCTGTCGCTGCGCCAGCGTTCGTTGAAGGCCTCCCATTCGGCGTCGGCCTCCTCCACCGCGGGCTCGGCCTCCTCCAGCGCCGCTTCCAGCTCGGCCAGTTGCTCTGCCAGTTCTTCCTGCTCGGGGCCCAGGGTCTCCAGGCGATCCTCGAGGGCCAGCAGGCGCTGACTGTCGTCCTCGCCGAGACGATCGAGCTCCTCGAGCTCGCGGCGGGCACTCTCGAGATCCCGCGCCAGCTGCTGATCGCGGGAGCGGGTGTGTTCGAGCTCCTGCTCGAGGCGGGCGATGGCAGTGGTGGTCTCGTAAAAGCGTGCCTGGCGCTGGTCGAGCTCAGAGGCCAGGCCATCGTGCTCGGCGCGGGCCTCTTCCAGCCGGGTCTCGCACTGGCGCATGCCGAGCACCTCGCGCTCCACCGCGGTCTCTAGCTCGCGCACCCGGGTGTCCTGCTCGGTCTGGGCGGCACGCAAGGCGCGTCCGCGCAACAACGCAAGCTCCCCCTTGACCCGGTGCTCTTCTTCTTTCAACGACTGGTAGCGTCTGGCCGCCTCGGCCTGACGCTTGAGCCGCTCGAGCTGCTTGTCCAGCTCCTCACGGATATCGTCGAGCCGGTCCAGGTTCTCCTGGGTGCGACGCATGCGATTTTCGGTCTCGCGACGGCGCTCCTTGTACTTGGAGATACCGGCGGCCTCTTCCAGGGTGGCGCGCAGCTCTTCGGGACGCGCCTCGATCAGCCGCGAGATCATGCCCTGGCCGATGATGGCGTAGGAGCGCGGCCCCAGGCCGGTGCCCAGGAACAGGTCGGCGATGTCGCGTCGGCGACACTTCTGGCCGTTGAAGAAGTAGCTGGACTGGGCGTCCCGGGTGACCTGACGCTTGACCGAGATCTCGGCGTACTGGGCGTAGACCCCGCCCATGGTGCCGTCGCGGTTGTCGAAGGTCAGCTCGATGGAGGCCATGCCCACCGGCTTGCGCCCGGTGGAGCCGTTGAAGATGACGTCGGTCATCGACTCGCCACGCAGGGTCTTGGCCGAGGATTCGCCCATGACCCAGCGTACGGCGTCGATGATGTTCGACTTGCCGCAGCCGTTGGGACCGACGATGGCGGTCATGTTGCCGTCAAAGGGCACCGTGACCGGATCGACGAAGGACTTGAACCCGGCCAGCCGGATCGACGTCAGACGCATGGACTATTCAATCACTCGATCGATGATAAGCGCGACAGGATCCATGTCCGGGCCGCCTACTGCAACCCCTTGTCGTTCACCCATGAGATCGCCGGCCTGGGGCTGGGCCTGGCCGCTGGACGATACCCGCGCCAGCAGACGCACCTCATCGACCTGCGCGAGGCTTGCCATGGGCGACATGGCATCGCTGGCGTCAAGGGTCAGGCTGGCCGGCAGGTCGGCCAGGGTCAGGCGCTCGATGGCCAGCGGCGGCAGCTTGCCTTCGCTGTCCCGTGCCACCACGAACACCGTGGTCTCCGGCGCCAGACGCCCGACCAGTTCGTCGGCCAGCGACAGGCTGACCAGCACATTGCGCTCGCTCGCCGCAGGGGCCAGGCGTTGCTCGGCCTGGGCGACGCCCTGGCGCATGGCCTCGGACAACGGCGAGTCGTCTGCCGTCGACAGACCGCGCCGCCAGAAGCCCAGGGCGCCCTGGTAGTCGTCCTGCTGGAAGGCCTCGACCCCCAGAAACCACATGGCCGAGGGCAGATTCGGCGCCTCGCGACTGGCCTCCCGGGACAGCGCCAGAATGCGATCGTCGAGCCGCCCTTCGTTGATGAAGTACTGCATCTTGGCCAACTCGCCGATCCACCAGGGTGAACGCCCCTCCAGCGCAAGCACACGCTCGATGGCATCGCTGGCCTCGGCGTAGGCGCCGCTGTCGCGGTAAAGCGGATACAGCGTCTGCCACACGCGAGGGTTGTCGGGTTGGCTCTCGGCCTGCTGCTCGAGGCGCTGGATCATCAGCGCGAGGCTCGCCTCGGGGTCGTTGCGTACCTCTTCGATGGCCTGATACAGCACCAGGTCGCCCTCGGCGCCCTCCCAGCGGTACCACAGCACACTGACCACCACCACCGCCACCAGCACCAGCGGCACCGCCAGCTTGCCCGCAGCGGCAGACTTCAGCGGCGAGCGCTTGAGCCGCTCGGTGTCATCGAGCAGGCTGCGCTGGAGTTCACTGAGATCCTCGTCGAAGCGTGCCGCGTCGATGTCTCCCCGAGACTTGGCCGCTTCCAGCGACGCCACCCGACGACGATAGACCGCCACGTTCTGGGCGGCGGCGTCATCGCTGTCCTCCAGCGCACGTTGCAGGCGTTCCACCTTCGCCGCACGGCGCAGGGGCAGGATCAGCAGCCAGGCCGCGAGCAGCAGCAGAACGGCAAAGGCCAGCCATAACAGGGTCATGCGGATCCCTCTCTATCGATCAGGTCGTCCAGGCGCGCCTGCTCCTCGGCGGACAGCCTGCGTACCTGGGTGCGTCGCCGTGAGCGGATGATCAGCCACAGCACCAGGGCGCCGATGACGACCAGCGCGCCGGGCAGCCCCCACAGCAGCAGGGTGCGCCCCTCGAGACGCGGATTGTAGAGGACATAGTCGCCGAAGCGCTGGACCATGAAGTCGATGATCTCCTTGTCCGAGCGGCCGTCCTGAAGCTGGGCGTAGACCCGCTCGCGCATGTCGGCGGCGATCGGCGAGTTGGAGTCGCCGATGGCCTGGTTCTCGCACTTGGGGCAGCGCAGGGTGGCGGTCAGCTCCTGATAGCGCTTTTCGGTCACCGGGTTGTCGAAGCCGCGTACCTCGATGGCTTCCGCCCGAGCGTCGAGCGCAGCGACAAGCATCAACAGCGCCAGCACCATGCCCGCCAGCCAGCCAAGGCCCGAGCCAGGCAGGTTACGTGCACGGGCGCTGCGGTCGTCGCCGCTAGCGCGGGTGCGGGCGCTGGAGCTGATAGCGCGGGTGCGGGCGCTGATAGCGCTCGAGCAGCACAGATCGATCAACGCCATTTTTCCACCTCCGGCAAGATGATCTTCTCCACATCGTCGGCGGTGATATAGCCGGTGTGGTGGTAGCGAATGATCCCCTCGGCGTCTACCAGAAAGGTCTCGGGAGCGCCGTAGACGCCGAGATCGAAGCCGAGGGTACCCTCGGGATCGAATATATTGAACTCGAAGGGATTGCCGAACTGGGTCAGGAAGGCGCTTCCCCTGGCTCTGCGCTCGCCGTCGCTGGCACCTTCTTCCTTGTAGTCGACCCCGACCAGGCGTACCCCGCGCTCGGCCAGATCCAGAAGCTGCGGCATCTCCTGACGACAGGTCGGACACCAGCTACCCCAGACATTGACCAGGGAAAGCTCGCCGGACAGCGCGCCCTGGCTCACCTTGCGCTCGGGTTCCTCGAGGGTCGACAGCTCGAAGTCGGGGAACTCTCTGGCCATCAACGCGGATTCCCTTTCAAAGGGGTTGATCGACAGCCCCTGATAGAGAAAGATCCCGAGCGCCAGAAACAGCACCAGCGGCAACAGCAATAGAAGTCGACGTTTCATGCACGGGTCTCCCTGGCCGTGACGACAATGACAGGAGCGAAGGCCAGCGGCTGACGATCTTTCATGATGCATTGGCCTCCCTGGCCGTCACGACAGGTTCGGGCTCACGTACGCTCAAGCGGCGACGGTAGCGCCTGTCGGCGACGGCGATGATGCCACCGGCGGCCATCAGCAGCGCGCCCAGCCACAGCCAGCGCACGAAGGGCTTGATCTGCACCCTGAGCGCCCAGCTGCCGTCGTCGAGCTCCTCGCCCATGGCCACGTAGAGGTCATGGAACAGGCCAGGCCGCAGCGCCACCTGGGTCATCGGCATGCCGCGCGCGATGTACAGGCGCTTCTCCGGGTGCATCTCGAAGCTTGCGCTGGCGCCCTCTCGGGTCACCTCGATGGTGGCCGCGTCGGAGACATAGTTCGGCCCACGACGCTCGTCCAGCGCCGTCATGTGAAAGCCGATTCCGTTGACCTCGACGCGGTCACCGACATTCATGCGCACGTTGCGCTCCACCGAATAGTTGGACACCAGGGCGACCCCGATGATGGTCACGGCAAGCCCCAGATGGCCGAGCACCATGCCCCAGTAGGCAGGCGTCAGGCGCTTGAGGGCGCCAAGGCGCGAGCCGGCTCGGGAGGTCTTGCCCCACAGGTCGCGCACCAGCGACAGCACCAGCCACAGCGCCGCGACCAGGCCCAGCGACGCCTTCAGGTTCCACTGCCCGGTGTAGACCAGCGGCGCCGCCACGCCGATGACCAGAGCGCCGAGACCGGCGATCCACAGGCGGGTCAGCAGCTCGCGCCCGGCCATGCGCTTCCAGCGGGCGCTGGGGCCAAGCCCCATGAACACGCAAAGCAATACGGTCAGGGGCACGAACAGGGCGTTGAAGTAGGGAGGCCCCACGCTGATCTTGCCCAGGTTCAGCGCGTCGAGCAGCAGCGGATAGACGGTGCCGAGCAGCACCGTCACCGTCATCACCACCAGCAGGATGTTGTTGACCAGCAACAGGGCATCGCGGGATACCCAGTTGAAGCCTCCGGGCTGGCTGACCCGTGGCGCGCGCAGGGCGAAGATCAACAGTGACAGGCCCACGGTGATGCCCAGCAGCACCAGAATGAACAGGCCCCGCGAAGGATCATTGGCGAAGGCGTGCACCGAGGTCAGCACCCCTGAGCGCACCAGGAAGGTGCCCATCAGCGACAGCGAGAAGGTGGTGATCGCCAGCAGCACCGTCCAGCTCTTGAAGGTGCCGCGCTTTTCGGTCACCGCCAGGGAGTGGATCAGCGCGGTGCCGGCGAGCCAGGGCAGCAGCGAGGCGTTCTCCACCGGGTCCCAGAACCACCAGCCGCCCCAGCCCAGTTCGTAGTAGGCCCACCAGCTACCGAGCGCGATGCCGACGGTGAGAAAGGCCCAGGCGATATTGGTCCAGGGGCGCACCCAACGGGTCCAGGCGCTATCAAGGCGTCCGCCCAGCAGCGCGGCGATGGCAAAGGCGAAGACCACGCTGAAGCCCACGTAACCCATGTACAGCATCGGCGGATGGATGATCAGACCGACGTCCTGCAGCAGCGGATTGAGGTCGGCGCCGTCGGCGGGGATATTCGGCAGCGAACGCTCGAAGGGGTTGGAAGTGATCAGCACAAAGGCCAGAAAGCCCACGCTGACCAGCCCCATCACGCCGAGCACGCGCGCCACCATGTCCGGTGGCAGCCCCCGGGAGAAGCAGCCCACGGCGAAGGTCCAGACTCCGAGGATCAGGCTCCACAGCAGCACCGAGCCTTCGTGGTTGCCCCACACCGCGCTGAACTTGTAGTACCAGGGCAATAGCGAGTTGGCGTTGTTGGCGACGTTGACCACGCTGAAGTCGTCGAGCATGTAGCTCGCCGTCAGACAGCCGTAGGCGATCAACAGAAAGGCCAGCTGGCCCGCCGCCATCGGCCGCGCGTAGGCCATCCACAGCGGGCGCCGAGTGGCAGCCCCGGCCAGCGGCAGCACCGCCTGCACGCAGGCCATCAGCAGCGCCACGATCAGCGCGTAGTGTCCGATTTCCGGAATCATCTTGATCAGCATGGATTCACCTTGGCCCGCCTTCCGTCCGCGTCAGTCCACTGGCGCCTGGCTCTGCGACTGAATCGCGTGGGCCCATGGGCCCGGAACGCCTGCGTTATGGTCGATTGACCCTGTCCCCTTCTGGCTCGAAGAAGCGCCTTCGGCCCTGCCCCCTCGGGCAAACAAGGCCCCGCACCACGGAGCCCTGTTGTCGGGATACCTTTTTTGTCGATGCACGCAGCCTACTGCGACGTGCCTGGGCCCGCCTGCTTGTAGTCTGCCGGCGAATAGCCGGCGTCTTCCAATGCCTCGGCGACCTCGGGCGGCATATAGTTCTCGTCGTGCTTGGCCAGCACCTTGTCGGCCGCGATATAGCCGTCGCCGGTCAGTTCGCCGACCACCACCACGCCCTGCCCCTCGCGAAACAGGTCCGGCAGGATGCCGCTGTAGCGCACCTCGACATCGTCGACGTAGTCGGTGACCACGAAGCTGACGTCCAGGCTGTCACTGTCACGATGGACGCTGCCTTCCTTGACCATCCCGCCGGCACGTAGCTGCCGGTCCACGGGGGCTTCTCCGGCGGCAATCTGCACCGGGCTGAAGAACAGGTTGATGTTGGAGCGCAGGGCGTACAGCGTCAGTCCCACCGCCACCGCACACAGCGCCACCAGTCCAAGCACCAGCAGCATCTTATTTCGGCGTTTAGCCCTCATCTTGATCCTCCGAGGGGGAACTTGCGACCGCGGCGTCACGCCTCAGCCGGCGGCGCAAGGTGCGCCGAACACCGCGGCTTTCACCGCGAACCAGAATCACGCTCAACAGCAGAAAGCCCAGGGTCGCACCCCAGGCGGTCCACACATAGGGGCCGTGGCTGCCCATGCTGACCAGCTCGGCCAGCGATTCGAAAGCCATCATGGACGCTCCTCGAACAGCTCTTTCACCCAGCGCTTGTGGCCTTCACGGCGCAGGATCTCGGTACGGGTGCGGGTCAGGGTGAAGGCCGCGAAGAAGGCGTAGAATCCCAGCACCATGATCAACAGCGGCATCCACATCTCGACCGGCATCGCCGGGCGTTCGGTGATGGTGAAGCTGGCGGGCTGGTGCAAGGTGTTCCACCACTCCACCGAGTACTTGATGATGGGTATGTTGATCACCCCCACCATGGCCAGCACCGACGCCGCCTTGGCGCCGCTCTGGGGGCGGGCGAAGGCGCGCCGGATCAGCATCACGCCAAGATACAGAAACAGCAGGATCAGCATCGAGGTAAGGCGGGCGTCCCACTGCCACCAGGTGCCCCAGGTAGGCTTGCCCCAGACCGACCCCGACAGCAAGGCGATGGCGGTCATGGCGGCGCCCAGCGGCGCCATCATCGCTGCCGCCATGTCGGCGATCTTGATCTTCCAGACCATGAATACGAAGCCGGAGGCGGCCAGCGCCATGAAGATCGACTGGGCCAGGAAGGCCGCAGGCACGTGCACGTAGATGATGCGAAAGCTGTTGCCCTGCTGGTAGTCCGCCGGAGCGAAGGCCAGCCCCCAGACGCTGCCGACCAGGATCAGCGCCAGCGCCAGCGCCCAGCACCAGGGAGAGAGACGCGCGGCTATGCCGTAGAACCAGCGCGGCGATCCCAGCTTGTGAAAGAAGGCCCACATGAGCGTTGTACCTCGATCAACCTTGAATTCGTGATGGCCACGACGGCCCGATCAACCATGGATACTGATGCGCAGCGACGCGGCAATGGCCACAGGAGCCGCCATCAGCGCTACCGACAACAGCGCGCCGATCACCGCCAGGTGCCCAAGCCATTCCCCGCCGCCCAGCGCCGCGCCCATGGCGCCGGTGCCGAAGATCAGCACCGGCATGAAAAGTGGCAACACCAGAAGCGACAGCAGCATGCCACCACGCGCCAGCCCCACCGTCAGCCCTGCGCCGATGGCACCGATCAGGCTGATGCAGCCACTTCCCAGTGCCAGGGTCGCGCTCAGCGCCAGGTAGCTGCCCTGGGGCAATGCCAGCAGCACCCCCAGCAAGGGGGCCATCAACGCCAGCGGTAGCCCGGTGGTCAACCAGTGCACGGCGACCTTGGCCAGCACCAGCAACGACAGCGGGTGCGGTGCAAGCAACAGTTGCTCAAGGGTGCCGTCCTCGAAGTCGCCACGAAACAAGCCGTCCAGCGACAGCAGTGCCGACAGCAAGGCGGCCACCCACAACACGCCAGGGGCGATCAGCGCCAGGCGTTCGGGTTCCGGCGAGATCCCCAGTGGAAACAGGGTGATCACCATGGCGAAGAACACCAGCGGGGTCAGGGCGTCACCCGGTCGACGGGCGACCGCCGTCAAGTCACGGCGGAAGGTGGCAGCCATCGCGCGACCAAGGCCATCACCGGCCTCTCTGACCGGCTCGGCGGCTTCGATCGACCCAGACGTCGGCGTGTTCATGAAGCCACCTGTCGGTGTCCGTCCAGGGTCAGCCGGCGCACGCCAGGCACATTGGACAGCGGATGGTGGGTGGTGACCAGCACCGCGCCGCCGCTGGCGGCATGGTTGGCCAGGCGGCGCTCCAGGGCGGCCACGCCGGCCACATCGATCGCGGTAAAAGGTTCGTCCAGCACCCACAGGGCACGGCGACTCGACACCAGACGAGCCAGGGTCACCCGGCGCTTCTGGCCGGCCGATAGCTGGGCGGTGGGGACGTCCTCGAAGCCGGCCAGGCCGACTTCGGCCAGGGCCGCCTCGAGCTCGGCATCGGGGCGCCCCTCGCCCCCCAGCGCCTGATACCAACGCAGGTTTTCCAGGGCACTCAGGTTGGCCTTGATACCCGGGGCATGGCCCAGATACAGCAGGTTGGCCAGCAGGTCGGCGCGGGCGCGGGGCAGCGCCCGCCCCTGCCAGCGCACCTCTCCATCGACGTCGGCGATCTGGCCGCACAGGATCTTCAACAGCGTGGTCTTGCCACTGCCGTTGGGTCCCTCGACTCGGAGCACTTCCCCCGCCTTGAGGACAACATCCAATCCTCGAAACAACCAGCGGCCATCGCGCTCACAGGCCAGTTGTCGGGCTTCAAGACACAGACGCAAAGGGCACTCCACAACCAGGGACGGGGCAGCAAATCACGCACAGACTTTACACCGATTGCACTACCCGAACCAGACAGCCAGCGCAGCTGACAGCCGCAATCGCACAGGCAATGCACCTTTCGTTGATCCATGGCACTTGCACGAGCGGCGAGGCCTGCTATCTTTCACATACTGTATGAATCGACAGTATCAAGATCCCTCGACGTTGACACCAATCGCCACCCGCTACTCCATCCCGTGACAGCCCGACCCTCACAACAAGGGAGACCCCGCGCCATGGATATCGCGACCTGCCAGTTCCTCGAACGCCTGCCCAACCTGCCCATCGCCGACAGCTGGGCACCCGTCGACTCCACCTCGGATGCCCTGGTGGAGGTCCCCCTGCTGGGGCAGGTATCCGCCGGCATGCCGATCGAGGCCTGCCTTGACAACGCCACCCTGCAGGTGCCATCGCGCATGGTCAGGCGCAACACCTACGCCCTCAAGGTGTGCGGCAACTCGATGATCGATTGCAATATCTTCGACGGCGATGTGATCATCATCGAACGCCAGGAAAGCGCCGAGAACGGCGAAACGGCGGTGGTGATGATCAATGACCAGGAGGTCACCCTGAAAAAGCTCTATATCGAGAAGAATGGTGTTCGCCTGCAGCCGGCCAACGAGACCATGCCCCCGATCTACCTGAAGAACAGTGACATCCGTGTGCTGGGTCTGGTCATGGGTGTCGCCCGCCAGGAAGAAATGGCCGCCTGATGCGCTACCCGATACCCGAGCTTGCCCCCGGTGAGTGGCACGAAAGCGAGATCGAGGTGGAAAAGAGTCGCTTCATCGCCTGGGTGGCCCACGCCCCCAAGGTGGCGGACTTCGAAGCGCTGCTGGCCGAGGCTCGCAGGCAGCATCCCAATGCCAGCCATCATTGCAGCGCCTACATCGCAGGCCCGCCCGGGGAGCAGGTGCACATTGGCTTCTCCGATGACGGCGAGCCGGGCGGTACCGCCGGCCGACCGATGTTTCAGGCACTCGATGGCGATGGCATCGGCCAGGTGGGCGCGGTGGTGACCCGCTACTTCGGCGGCACCAAGCTCGGTACCGGCGGACTCGCCCGCGCCTATACCCAGGCGCTGGTCACGGCGCTGGAAAGCCTGCCCAGGGGCGAATGCATCGAGCGCCGCCCACTCAAGATACGGGTCGACTTTGCCGGCGAGGCCGACGCCCGACAGTGGTGCCAGGGGCAGGATATCCCGGTGCAGGCGGTGGACTACGGGGCCGAAGGCGTCACCTTGACCCTGGGCTGGCCCAGTGAACGGACCACCGACCTGAGCGAGCTCAGCACTCGCCTCAAGGGCCGCATCGAGTCCCTGGACCATCAGGCAGGCTAGGCCCGCTCGATGCTAACATCGAGGGAGCCTCCAGCCCCGTCTGTTCCGCCTCCGGGGCCGGTCCGACGCGCCCCCTGCTAAAGCGGCCTCTCCAGGACGGCGCGTTCGTCCTTGGTGAGAGTGTCCTCTCCAGACGAGACAGCGTCTTCACCGATATAGCGTCTGCGCTTGTCGGCCTTGAGCCGTGCCACGTCCACCACCACCAGGCCATCGATGCAGTAGCCGAAGGCGGTATCCACGCCGAAGGCCTTGAAGCTGACGCCGCCAGGTTCGGCCACCTCCACGTATTGCTTGTAGAGCGCCGGCACCCCCGCCCCCATGGCCTGCAGGGCGCCTTTCAAGCGCTGAAAGTCCTCGCCGGCATCGTTGCCGGCGAACAGCCGATCCGCCTCCTCGCGCCCGGCGCGCGACATCGTGCACACCGCCTTGGCCCGGATCGGGCTGTCACCGTCCCCGTGGTAGTGCCGGTAGTAGCTGACCAGCAGGTCCTTGGCCAGGGGCGGTAGATGATTGGGAATGGTCACCGGCCCGAACAGCCAGCGCACCTCGGGATGATGGCGCAGGTAGGCGCCAAGACCATGCCAGAGATAGTCGAGACTGCGACGTCCCCAGTAGCGTGGCTGGACAAAGCTGCGGCCCAGCTCCAGCCCGTGGCGCCAGCGATCCATCGGCGCCTGTTCGAGATGAAAGATGGTGGCGCTGTAGAGCCCTTCGATGCCTTTGCTATCGAGGATGCGCCCGACCTCACCGAGACGATAGGCCCCGGCGATTTCCAGGTCACGATCGTCCCACAGCACCAGATGACGATAGTGCTCGTCGTACTCGTCCAGATCCCGCTTCTTGCCGGTGCCCTCGCCGACCCGGCGAAAGGCAATTTCGCGCAGCCGCCCGATCTCACGCATCACCGCAGAGTCGGGACGATGGTCAAACAGCAGGATCTGCTTGCCGTCAGGCGTCCTGCCCAGCACCTCGGCGTCGACCAGCTCCTCTCGCAGGTGCTGGCGATTTTCCGGATGGGCAATACCGGCCTCGGAGACAAACACGCCCTTGCGTCCCCGCCCCAGACGGTAGACGTGCTTGCGCAACAGCTTGAGCTTGGCGACGGTGGCCAGGTCCTCGCGGTCGAAGCGTGACAGCGGGATCTCGCCCCCCACCTTGAGCGTGATGTGCCGCCCTTTCTGGCGAAACATCTCGTGGGGCAACAGCAGCGTGCCCAGCGGCGAGTACAGCGAGGCCAACGAATAGAACAGCGAGGAGTTGCGACCGCCCACGTGCACCGGCAGGATCGGCGCATTGGTGCGCCGGGCCGCGTGCAGGAAACCCGACAGCCAGTTGCCGTCCTTTACCCCCTTGGGCCCCGCCCGCGACACCTCGCCGGCGGGGAAGACGATCACCGCCTGTTCATCGTCGAGGGCATCAACGATGCCCTGCAGGCTCTTGCGAAAGCCCCTGCGCGACAGGTTGTCCACCGGCAGCAGCAACGGTGCCAACGGCGAAAGCTGCATCAACAGATCATTGGCGACGATCTTCACGTCAGGGCGTACATCCGCCACCATGCGTACCAGCGCCAGCCCATCCAGAGCACCGAGGGGATGATTGGCGACGATCACCACCCTGCCGGCGACCGGAATGTTGTCGCGATCACGCGACGACAGCGAATAGCCGAAGTTCAGCTGATCGAGCACCGCGTCGATGAACTCGAGCCCTCCGGCGCGGCGATGACGCTCGAGAAAGGCATTGATCTCGCGCTCGTGCACCAGCCCCTTGAGGCCGGCGCTCAACAGGCGGCGGCACCAGGCTGGCCAGCTCTGTGCCTTCGGCACCTTGGCCATCAAGGCCTTTTCGACATCGATCATGCCCGTCCTCCGTCGGTGGCAATAGCCGCCAGACTAGAAAGCGCGCATGACAGCACCGTGGCGATCGCGTGTAAGCGGGATGACGGGCTCGACCAGAGTCAGCTACAAAAGCAGCGCCCCCACCTGGCGGCGGGGGCGCTGCGTTCGGTCAAACCTGGGCTGCAGGCCCGGATGACCTTGATCCTGATGTTTGATCACTATCCCGGGGTGTCACCCCAAGTACTTGATCATCACCCCGGCGGCCACTGCCGAGCCGATGACACCAGCAACATTGGGCCCCATTGCGTGCATCAGCAGGAAGTTGTGGGGATTGGACTCGAGCCCCACCTTGTTGGACACCCGCGCTGCCATGGGCACCGCCGAGACACCGGCGGAGCCGATCAACGGGTTGATCGGATGCTTGCTGATGAGGTTGAGCAGCTTGGCCATCAGCACACCGCAGGCGGTGCCGATGGCAAAGGCCACCATGCCGAGCCCGAGGATGCCCAGGGTCTCCACCGCCAGGAAGCGGTCGGCCATCAGCTTGGAGCCCACCGACAGTCCGAGGAAGATGGTCACGATGTTGATCAGGGCGTTCTGCGCCGTGTCCGAGAGCCGTTCGACCACCCCGCACTCACGCATCAGGTTGCCGAAGCAGAACATCCCGAGCAGCGGCGCCGCATCCGGCAGGAACAATACCACCAGGATCAGCAGTGCCAGCGGAAACACGATCTTCTCGAGCTTCGACACCGGACGCAGCTGGGTCATGGCGATGCTGCGCTCCTTCTGGGTGGTCAACGCCTTCATGATCGGCGGCTGGATCAACGGCACCAGCGCCATGTAGGAGTAGGACGCCACCGCGATGGCACCCAGCAGCTCGGGGGCCAGGATGCTCGAGACATAGATCGAGGTCGGACCGTCGGCTCCACCGATGATGCCGATGGCCGCAGCCTGGTTGAGGCTGAAGTCCATCCAGCCCATGGCGGTCATGCCCACCGCCCCGATCAGAGTGGCGAAGATGCCGAACTGGGCGGCGGCGCCGAGGAACAGGGTGCGCGGGTTGGCCAGCAGCGGACCGAAGTCGGTCATCGCGCCGACCCCCATGAAGATCACCAGCGGCGCGATACCGGAGGCGATGGCCACGCTGTAGAACTGATACAGCATGCCATGGGAATAGCCCCCATCCATGGCCAGGTCGTTGGCGGTACGAAGCAGCGCCGGCGAGATATCACCGTGCAGCGTCTCGCTGATGGCGTAGCGCCAGGTATCCACGTCGGCGCCCGCCGGCAGGCTGGTGCCGAGCGCCTGGGCCATCTGCGCCAGCAGCTCGGGACGCCCCAGGTGGGCCGCCTGCTCTGCCGCCGACAACGCCAGCCCCGCCTCGGGAATATTGGCCAGGATGCCGCCGAAGCCGATCGGCACCAGCAACAGCGGTTCGAACTTCTTGGCGATGGCCAGCCACAAGAGCAGCAGGCCCACCACCAGCATCACCGCCTGGCCCAGGGTCAGGTTGTACAGCCCGGAGCCGTACCATAGGGTCAGAATCTTCTCCATGGGAGGTCCTTAAAGCACGATCAGGGTGTCGCCGACGGAGACGCTGTCGCCCTCGGCGACCTGGACGTCGGACACGGTGCCGGCAGCGGCAGCGCGGACCTCGGTCTCCATCTTCATCGCCTCGAGGATGACCACCACGTCACCCTCGGCCACGCTGTCGCCGGGCTTGACGTTGACCTTGAAGATGTTGCCGGCCAGCGGTGCATCGATGGTCTCGCCGGAGGAAGCTGCCGGCGCCGCCGGTGCAGCGTCAGAAGAGCCAGCGGCGGGCGCTTCCTTGACCTGGGAAATGTCGCCACCCTCGGCGACCTCGACCACGTAGGCGGTGCCGTTGACCTTGACGGTGTAGGTCTCGGGTCCGGCGGTACCAGCCTTGGCCGCCGGCGCCTTGGCGGGCGCAGCGGGCGTCGCCGCCTCGACGCTGGGCGCAGGTTCGAAGGCGTCGGGGTTGTCACGGTTCTTGAGGAACTTGAGCCCGATCTGCGGGAACAGTGCGTAGGTCAGAACGTCGTCTACCTGACGCTCGCCTTCGGCCAGGCGGATGCCGTCGTCCTTGGCCTTGGCGGCCAGCTCATCGGTCAACCGCGACATCTCGGGATCCAGTCGATCCGCGGGACGTTCGGTGATCGGCGAGGCACCGTCCAGCACCCGGCTCTGCAATTCGCTGTCGAAGTCCGCCGGCGCAGCGCCGTACTCGCCCTTGAGCAGCGCCTGCACCTCCTTGGAGATGGACTTGTAGCGCTCCCCCATCATCACGTTCATCACCGCCTGGGTGCCGACGATCTGGGAGGTGGGGGTCACCAGCGGAATATAGCCGAGGTCTTCACGGACCCGAGGAATCTCCTTGAGCACCTCATCGAGACGGTCACCGGCGCCCTGCTCCTTCAACTGGCCTTCCATGTTGGTGAGCATGCCACCGGGCACCTGGGCCACCAGAATGCGCGAGTCGATGCCCTTGAGCGAGCCCTCGAAAGCGGCGTACTTCTTGCGCACCTCACGGAAGTAGGCGGCGATATCTTCCAGGGCCTCCAGGTCCAGGCCGGTATCGCGCTCGGTGTCCTTGAGCATCGCCACCAGCGATTCGGTGGGGCTGTGGCCGTAGGTCATCGACATCGAGGAGATGGCGGTATCGACGTTGTCGACGCCTGCCTCGGCGGCCTTGAGCGCGGTCGCCGATGAAAGCCCGGTAGTGGCGTGGCAGTGCAGATGGATGCGAATATTCAGCGCCGACTTGAGTTTGGTGACGAGCTCGAAGGCGTCATAGGGAGTCAGAAGCCCCGCCATGTCCTTGATCGCCAGGGAGTCGGCGCCCATGTCGGCGATGGACTTGGCTAATTCCACCCAGCTATCCAGGGTGTGCACCGGGCTCTTGGTGTAGGAGATGGTACCCTGAGCATGGCCATCGTTGGCCTTGACCGCCTGGATCGCACGCTCGAGGTTACGTTGGTCGTTCATTGCATCGAACACGCGGAAGACATCGACCCCGTTGGTCTTGGCGCGCTCGACGAAGCGGTCGACCACGTCATCGGCATAGTGGCGATAGCCCAACAGGTTCTGGCCCCGCAGCAACATCTGCTGGGGCGTATTGGGCATGGCTTCCTTCAACGCCCGTATCCGCTCCCACGGATCTTCGCCGAGGTAGCGGATACAGGCGTCAAAGGTGGCGCCGCCCCAGGATTCCAGCGACCAGAAGCCGATCTTGTCGAGCTTCTCGGCGATGGGCAGCATGTCGTCGATACGCATGCGGGTGGCGAACAGAGACTGATGGGCGTCGCGTAGCACGACATCGGTGATGCCTAGCGGGCGTGCAGATTCGCTCATGGCTGGGTCCTTATCGTTATGAAGCGCTTTGTCGAAATTCACGGTCAGGGTCGTCGCCTGGTACGGACGACCTCAGCGACGCTGGCGGTAGCGGTGAACCGCGGCCGAGATCGCCGCCATCACCGCATCGTCCTGGCCCGGCGCGGCGGGTGCCGCCCCGCGCTTGGGCGCCTCGACCGGCACCGGTTCGGGAAAGTAGCGACCGATGACACGAGACATCAGCGTGGTGGTGATCACCAGCACCGTAAGAAAAACAAAAACAAAACCCATGCCGAGCGCCATCAGGCTGAGGCCCTCGTTGAGCAACTGAGTGTCTTGCATGCGGGATCCTCCGCGTTGTAGCGCCAAAGTTGCCTTGATCTTTCTGGATCATACGGCTTGCGCAAAAATTTTGATGCTATACCCTGCCACATCCCCGGCACAGCACCATGGTCTAAAGGTAGCAGTTTTGGTTGTTAAATTACTACATAAACAGGGGCTAGACGAAGGTCGTATCGGGCTCGCGCCCATGGAGGGCGTGATCGACGCCCACACCCGCGACCTGCTGACCCGTGACGCCGGCTTCGACTGGACGGTCACCGAGTTCGTACGGGTGGTGGACGCGCGCCTGCCGCCTCGAGTGTTCTACAAGCACTGCCCGGAACTGGCGACCGAGGGCGTCATCACCCCCAACCACATCCCGGTGCACCTGCAACTGCTCGGCTCCGACCCCGACGCCCTGGCCGCCAATGCCCGCCAGGCGCTGCGCCTCGGCGCCATCAGCCTGGACTTGAACTTCGGCTGCCCAGCCAAGCTGGTCAACCGCCATGACGGCGGCGCCTCATTGTTGCGCGATCCGCGACGCCTGGAGCGTGCCGTGGACGCCGTCCACCGTGCCGTGGGCGACAGCATCCCGGTCACCGCCAAGATCCGCCTGGGCTTCTCCGACCGCCGCCGGGCACTGGACTGCGCCCTGGCCGCCGAAGCCGCCGGCGCCACCCAACTGGTGGTGCATGCCCGCACCCGGGACGAGGGCTATCGCCCGCCGGCCCATTGGGAGTGGATCGGCCGCATCAACCAGCGCCTGCGCATCCCGGTCGTCGCCAACGGCGACATCTGGACCCTCGAGGACTACTGGAAGGCACGCACCCTGTCCGGCTGTCGCGACGTCATGCTTGGCCGCGGCGCCCTGGCCGACCCGAAACTCGCCCCGCGCATCCGCCACTGGCAGCGCACCGGAGAGCGCCTGCCGGCCACGACATGGGCCGAGCGAGCCGGTATCCTGACGTCCTATGCTGCAATGCAGCGTACCACACTCCCGGCAAAAGTGGTGGTATCGCTACTAAAGCAGTGGATGAACCACATGAAGGCGCGCGACCGCGAGGCCGCCTCCCGCTTTCAGGCCCTGCGCCGCATCACCGATCTCGATGAATTCCTTGCGGGACTGGGCGCCCAGCGCATCGAATCAGACGCAGCGCCAGAAACCGCACCTGACGCCACACTGCGCCAGAATCTCGCCTCACCCAAGCACCGAAGCGAGGCAGTCGCCGCCGCCCAATAGGGATAGGCAGGCCAACCTCCCCTCCCGGAGAGGAATCCGATCGGAGCAGCGCCTAGCTCTTGTCCCTGAGATCGGCCCAATCCACATCGGGATCACGCCGCCCATGGCCGCCTGCATAGGCCGGAGATTCGGGCGGCTGCCACTGCGCCAGCCGCTCGGACTCGACCTCGAACACTTCCACCGCCAAGGGGTGGCAGGTGGACAGCGGATCTCTGGCGTCCGGCCCCCATAGATCCACCGACAGATCGCCACCGGGACAGCAGGACAGCGCGCACAACAGGTCGATCTCGGCAAACAGCTCAAGATAGTCCCCAGGCCGCGCCGGACAGGCCTTCATGAAGTACTGGTCATCGTCGTTGAGCCCGGTGCACTGGAAGACATTGAGCACGTCATGCACGTCAAACTCGGTCAACCCCCAGGGCGCGACCGCCCTCACCAGGTTGGAATGGCAGTGAAAGTCGAAATCCTCGCCGGTCAACAGGCGATTGACGTAGGGATCGCAGCGGGTTCCCAGCAGGTCATGCACACGCCCGCCTTCGGCGTCCTCACCGTAGCCTGCCAGAGTGTCGTCGATGATGGTGGCCATGGGACGCAGAAAGGGCAGCGTCGACCACAGCCTGTCGTAGGTGCTGACATGGGCCCGCTGCAGCTGACGGGTGCGCGAGGCCCACATGCGCTCGCGCGGGTCATGGCGATGCCACATGTTGAAGTCACCGACCTGGGCGCCATCGACGATGGCGATGCGAAAGACCTGCCCCGCCTTGACCTCCCATGCCAGCCCATCACGAATCGGGACCCGGTGACTGGCCACCCGCCGCCGCCTCCCCGCCCGCTCGGTCAGGCCGTCATAGAAGGCGCGATCCACGTCGAGCACTGACCCCCTGGTCGCCTGATACGCCGCCGCCACCTTGCCGCCCATGCGCCGCCCTCCCGATGCGTGAATGTCAGGCTTCAGCCTAGACCAGGCCAGGGGAGACAACGACCGACGCTCGACACAGCACCGTTCATAACGGATCGACACCAGTCAGCCGGTCAGCACGGAACTTGTCTGGAAACTTGGCAGGAAACAGCATAAAAAAAGGCGCCCATCCTTCGACAGGCGCCTAAACGATCGCAACCGGCAGTGGTCGCCAGCCGGTCAGCACGAAACTGGACAGGAAACTTGGCAGGAAACAGAAAACCCGCCCTCCGAAGAGAGCGGGTCTGAATCTGGCGCGCCCGGGAGGATTCGAACCTCCGACCACCTGATTCGTAGTCAGGTACTCTATCCAGCTGAGCTACGGGCGCGTAGGCAATGAAACTCATTGCGATGTCGTATTCCAGGAAACTATCGGAATGCAACCTGGGAGAAGATGGCGCGCCCGGGAGGATTCGAACCTCCGACCACCTGATTCGTAGTCAGGTACTCTATCCAGCTGAGCTACGGGCGCGTATCAATCTCTTGATGCACCAGGCATCCAACATGCCTGATCATCGGTACCCATGAAGCCGCTTCACGACATGCATCGTAAAATGGCGGAGAGGGAGGGATTCGAACCCTCGATGAGGCTATAAACCCCATACTCCCTTAGCAGGGGAGCGCCTTCAGCCACTCGGCCACCTCTCCCTCATCGGCACGGTGCGTATCCTACCGAGACGTAAGGCCTTTGTCCAGCCCGAGGCGAAAAAAGTTCTCCGCTCGGCCACCACCTTCACTCATCATCGGCAGCGCCATCGTCAGCCTTCTCGCGCTGGATGCGCTGGTAGATCTCTTCACGGTGGACGGCAACGTCCTTGGGCGCATTCACGCCGATACGCACTTGATTTCCCTTCACCCCCAGAACGGTGACGGTGATATCGTCCCCGATCATCAGGGTTTCGCCGACGCGGCGTGTCAGGATGAGCATGACTGATCTCCTTCTCAGACTTGTTACGTGAGTCGCTACGCCGTCACGCTTCCGGACGACGTGCCCTCTTTCTTGGTGGCGAGCACTAGCGACTCATGACACCTGATTGTGCCGTTTAAGGGAAGCCCCCGGCCGAATTGGCGAGGGGACTCCTTAAAGCGTAGAAGGTGTGCGCCGCGCCGAGAAACTTATTCGCTCTCGATATCGGCCTTGTCGAGACCAAATGCCTTGTGCAGCGCACGTACTGCCAATTCCATCTGCTTCTCGTCGATCACCACGGAGATCTTGATCTCCGAGGTCGAGACCATGCGGATGTTGATGTTTTCCTCGGACAGCACGCGGAACATCTTCGAGGCGACCCCGGCGTGTGAGCGCATACCCACCCCTACCAGAGACACCTTGGCGATATTATCGTCGCCACGCAACTCGCCACCGCCCAGATCGGGGATGACCTGCTGCTCGAGGATGCGCATGGTCTGCTTGTAGTCACCCTTGGCTACGGTGAAGGTGAAGTCGGTGTAGTCACCGGCCGGCGCCACGTTCTGCACGATCATGTCGATCTCGATGTTGGCGTCGGCGATCGGGCCCAGGATGCGCGAGGCCACGCCCGGCACGTCCGGCGTGTTGAGCAGGGTCAGCTTGGCTTCGTTGGCGGTGAAGGCGATGCCTGAGATCAGCGGTTCTTCCATGGAATCCTCGTCTTGTTCGGAGTCTGCAACGATCAGGGTGCCGGGGCCGTCCTCGAAACTGGACAGCACGCGCAGCGGAACATTGTACTTGCCGGCAAATTCGACGGCGCGAATCTGCAACACCTTGGAGCCGAGGCTGGCAAGCTCCAGCATCTCCTCCACGGTGATCGAATCCAGGCGCTGGGCCTTGGAGCAGACCCGCGGGTCGGTGGTGTAGACGCCGTCCACATCGGTGTAGATCTGGCACTCGTCGGCCTTGAGCGCGGCCGCCAGCGCCACACCGGTAGTGTCCGAGCCGCCACGACCCAGGGTGGTGATATTGCCTTCCTCATCGACCCCCTGGAAGCCGGCGACCACCACCACCTGGCCAGCGTCCAGGTCTTCACGCATCTCGTCGGTCTCGATGCGCTGGATACGCGCCTTGGTGTGGGCGCTGTCGGTCATGATGCCGACCTGAGAGCCGGTGTAGGACGTTGCCGGCACGTCCAGCTTGTGCAGCGCCATCGCCAGCAGCGAGATGGTCACCTGCTCGCCGGTGGACACCAGCATGTCCATCTCACGGGGGGTCGGCTCGTCGTTGATCTCGTTGGCCATCCCGATCAGGCGGTTGGTCTCGCCGCTCATGGCGGAGACCACCACCACGACCTGATGGCCCTGGTCGCGGAAGCCCTTGACCTTCTCGGCCACGGCCTTGATGCGCTCCACCGAGCCGACCGACGTCCCACCGAACTTCTGTACGTATAGTGCCATATGCCGTCTTCCTCGCTCGTTGGATTCAATGAATGAAACTGTTGTCTCTGCGAAGTTTTGTCAGGGCAGAAAAAAGGGCCGGGGACCCTCTCGAGCCCCCGACCCCAGAGGGATCACAATTTGGCGTCCACCCAGGCCGGGACGCTCTCCAGCGCCGCCGGCAGTGCATTGACGTCACTACCGCCGGCCTGGGCCATGTCGGCACGACCGCCGCCCTTGCCGCCGACCTGCCCGGCGACGTGATTGACAAGCTCCCCGGCCTTGACCCTGGCGGTCAGATCATCGGTCACCCCGGCGATCAGGCTGACCTTGCCGGCGGCCTCGTCGGCCACCCCCAGCACGATGATGCCGGAGCCAAGCTTGTTCTTGAGCTGGTCAAGCACGCCACGCAATTCCTTGCCCGACACGCCATCCAGGTGCGTCGCCAGTACCTTGACGCCTTTGACCTCGGTGGCGCTTGCCAGCATGTCGCTGCCGGCGGCGCTGGCGAGCTTGGCCTTGAGCCGCTCGAGCTCCTTCTCCAGGCCGCGATTACGCTCGACCAGGCTGTCGACGCGCTCCTCGAGCTGCTCGGGCTTGGCCTTGAGGCGCTCGGCCACACGCGCAAGGCGCGCCTCCTGTTCGCCGAAGTAGGCCAGCGCCCCCTCACCGGTGATCGCCTCGATCCGCCGCACGCCTGAGGCGATGCCGCTCTCGGCGACGATATGACAGCAGCCGATGTCGCCACTGCGGGCCACGTGGGTACCCCCACACAGCTCGATGGAGAAGTCGTCGGCACCGATGGTCAGCACCCGCACGCTGTCGGCGTACTTGGCCTCGAACAGGGCAGCGGCGCCCTTCTCCTTGGCCTCATCGAGGGTCATGCTCTCGATCCGGGTCGGCGCATTGGCCAGCACCTGCTGGTTGACCAGGCGCTCCACTTCCTTGAGCTGTTCGGCGCTCATCGCCTCGAAGTGGCTGAAGTCGAAACGCAGGCGCTCAGGCGTCACCAGCGAGCCCTTCTGCTGGACATGATCGCCCAGCACAAGACGCAGGGCCTTGTGCAGCAGGTGGGTCGCCGAGTGGTTACGCACCGTCGCCGCACGCAGGCTCTCGTCCACCTGGGGCGTGACCTCGCTGCCGACCACCAGCTCACCTTCGAGCAACACCCCCTGATGCAGGTGATGCCCCGCCTGTTTCTGGGTGTCCTTGACCAGGAACCGTCCGCCCTCGACGTTCAGGTAGCCGGTATCACCGACCTGGCCACCGGACTCGCCGTAGAAGGGGGTGCGGTCCAGCACCACCACGGCGGGATGCTCAGGCGTCAGGCGCTCGAGCGCATTGCCTTCGCTGTCATAGAGCGCGACCACCCTGGCGCTGTCCTCGAGGCGGTCGTAGCCGGTGAACTCGGTCTGGCCCTCGAGCTCGATCGTGGCGCTGTACTCGGCGCCGAACTGGCTGGCCGCCCGGGCCCGCTCACGCTGCGCCTCGAGCTCCCGCTCGAAGCCTTCGGCATCCAGGGTGACGCCACGCTCACGGCAGACATCGGCGGTGAGGTCATAGGGAAAGCCGTAGGTGTCGTAGAGCTTGAACACCGTCTCGCCCGGCAGGGTGTCACCGTCGAGCGCGGCCAGCGCCTGCTCCAGCAGGCCCATGCCATGATCCAGGGTGCGAGCGAACTGCTCTTCTTCCTTCAGCAACACGCGCTCGATCTGTGCGCGAGCCTGGCGCAGTTCCGGGTAGGCCTCGCCCATCTCGGCGTCCAGCGCCGCCACCAGGCGATGGAAGAAGGCTCCCTGGGCGCCCAGCTTGTGACCATGGCGGATTGCCCGGCGAATGATCCGCCTGAGCACGTAACCACGACCTTCGTTGGAAGGCAGCACGCCGTCCGCGATCAGGAAGGCACAGGAACGGATATGGTCGGCGATCACGCGCAGCGACGGCGCCTCCAGGTCGCTCGCACCGGTCGCCTCGGCGGCGGCCTTGAGCAGATTCTGGAACAGGTCGATCTCGTAGTTGGAGTGGACCCCCTGCATGACCGCGGCGATGCGCTCCAGCCCCATGCCGGTATCGATGGACGGCTTGGGCAGCGGCTTCATCTCGCCGCTGGCGTCGCGATCGAACTGCATGAACACCAGGTTCCAGATCTCGATGTAGCGATCACCGTCTTCCTCCGGACTGCCGGGAGGGCCGCCCCACACCTCGGCGCCATGATCGTAGAAGATCTCGGAGCTGGGACCGCAAGGGCCGGTGTCGCCCATCTGCCAGAAGTTGTCTTCGTCCAGCTTGGAGAAGCGCTCGGGATCGATACCGATCTCGTCTTTCCAGATGCGTTCGGCCTCATCATCACTGACGTGGACGGTGACCCACAGCTTCTCCTTGGGCAGTCCCAGCACCTCGGTCAGGAAGGTCCAGGCAAAGCCGATGGCGTCGCGCTTGAAGTAGTCGCCGAAGCTGAAGTTGCCCAGCATCTCGAAGAAGGTGTGATGACGCGCGGTGTAACCGACGTTGTCCAGATCGTTGTGCTTGCCACCGGCGCGCACGCAGCGCTGGGAGGAGGTAGCCCGCACATAGTCCCTGGGGTCACGCCCGAGAAAGACGTCCTTGAACGGCACCATGCCGGCGTTGGTGAACAACAGCGTCGGATCGTTGCCCGGCACCAGCGAACTGGACGGCACGCGGGTATGACCCTGTTCTTCGAAGAACCTCAGAAAGGCCTGTCTGATATCTGCGCTTTTCATGAAATATCCGTGGCGATGAGCGATAGAGCGCGTCGAACCGGCCCACTGCCGTGGCACGCCGGAGCATCCGAGCATGAAACCGCGACCCGGGGCTGTCGCAAAAGGGGACATTATAGCGTAGTTGTCAAGCGACTAAAGTGGGTCGTGCAAAACCGCATCCGAGAAGGCCCGTCTGGCGGCGGTTCAATCATCGCCGAGGGCCCGTATCGCCTCGCGCACATGGTCGAAGTCGAAACCGCGCCCGGCCAGAAAGCGTTCACGTCGAGCACGTTCCCTGGCATCCGCTGGCAGCTCTCGGCCGAAGCGCCGCTCCAGCGCTTCGCTGGCCAGTCGATACCAGTCGACGGACTCCTCGCGCTCCAGTTCCGCCAGCGCCTCCCTGGCCAGCGCTCGATCGACGCCCCTCTGGCCCAGTTCCGCCAGCATCTTCACCGGCCCCTGCCCACGCATCAACCGACCGCGCAGAAAGCTCTCGGCGAAGCGCCGGTCGCTCTGCAGGCCTTGATCGGCAAGCGCTTCCAGGGCCTGGTCAATGTCCTCGAGGGCGTGCCCCTTGGCCAGCAATCGCCCTCGCAGCTCTTCACGGCCGTATTCGCGTCGAGCGAGCAGATCGATGGCGTGCTCGCGTGGGGACATCTGGCTGGCAGCCTTGTGCATGTCATCTCCTGTTGGCACGGGACGGCGAGCACCGACGGCGCGAGCCCCCTTTCACAAACGCCTCGGGCCCCTGTCGAGGGGCCCGAGGAAAGTCGTACGTTGCGACGTCACAGGCCGGCGTGCCGGCCTGCCGCGAGTCGACCTGCTACAGCAGATCGTCGCCAAGGTCGTCGCCAGCGGGCGCCGCGGCTTCCGCTTCCTTCTCGCTCTTCTTCGGCTCCGGCTGGGTCAGCAGCTGGGCACGAATCTGGGACTCGATCTCTTCCATGATGGCCGGGTTGTCCTCGAGGAACTGGGCGGCGTTGGCCTTGCCCTGGCCGATCTTGTTGCCCTGGTAGCTGTACCAGGCGCCGGCCTTGTCCACCAGCTTGCACTGAACGCCAAGGTCCACCACCTCGCCGGCGTGGTAGATGCCCTTGCCGTAGAGGATCTGGAATTCGGCCTGACGGAAGGGCGGCGCCACCTTGTTCTTGACCACCTTGACCCGGGTCTCGTTGCCGGTGACCTCGTCGCCCTGCTTGACCGAGCCGGTACGACGGATATCCAGACGCACGCTCGAGTAGAACTTCAGGGCGTTACCGCCGGTGGTGGTCTCGGGGCTACCGAACATCACCCCGATCTTCATGCGGATCTGGTTGATGAACACCACCATGCAGTTGGCGTTCTTGATATTGCCGGTGATCTTGCGCAGCGCCTGGGACATCAGTCGGGCCTGCAGGCCGACGTGGGAGTCGCCCATCTCGCCTTCGATCTCGGCTCTGGGCGTCAGCGCCGCCACCGAGTCGATGATGATCACGTCGACGCCACCGGAACGCACCAGCATGTCGCAGATTTCCAGCGCCTGCTCACCGGTATCCGGCTGCGACACCAGCAGATCATCCAGATTGACGCCAAGCTTCTCGGCGTAGCTGGGATCGAGGGCATGCTCGGCGTCGATAAAGGCGCAGGTCTTGCCGTCCTTCTGGGCCTGGGCGATCACCGACAGTGTCAGGGTGGTCTTGCCCGAGGACTCTGGACCAAAGATCTCCACCACTCGACCATAGGGCAGACCGCCGATGCCAAGTGCGATATCGAGACCCAACGAGCCGGTGGATACCGACGGCATCACCACCCTGGGAGCGTCTCCCAGACGCATCACCGTACCCTTGCCGAACTGGCGATCGATCTGGGAAAGGGCGGCGTCCAGCGCCTTGCTGCGGTTCTGATCCTGCGCCATTACGGAGCTCCTGTAGACAATGGATCGGGGTCGAGCGCCTTGCCCGAGTCCCCATCGGGCCCTGCGCCGGACCCTGGCAATTACTGTATGACTGAACAGTAGTATGACGAAATTTGCGGACGACGACCAGCCCTTCGAGGTGACGAATCGAGCGCATAGGGCAAATCAATAGTGGATGAGGGGTTGATCGCTGCACCGCCACAGCCGCGGGGCCGGAACGCTTGCGCCCCACGCCCGGCACACGGCGCTGGACGCTACGCCCACGGGCACATCAAGGGGCATCACCGGCAAGGCTCAGGTCAGGCTCTCGAGCCGCCTGATCAGGCCTTCGAGCGCATGGACCACGGCGGCCTGGCGAACCTCATCGCGACCGCCGGCAAAGCGCTGCCGATCGGCCTCGAGCCGCCCGTCGACGGCGAAGGCAAACCACACCGTACCGACAGGCTTTTCAGCGCTGCCGCCATCCGGACCGGCGACGCCACTGACCGAGACGCCAAGTCGGGCACCACTGTCGCGACAAGCGCCCTCTACCATCGCCTCCACCACCGGCTGACTGACGGCGCCATGGGCGTCCAGGGTCTCGCCGGGCACCCCCAGCAGCCGCTGCTTGGCGGCGTTGGAGTAGGTCACGTAGCCGGTCTCGAAGTAGCGTGAACTGCCGGCGATATCGGTAATGGCAGCGGCCACGCCGCCACCGGTACAGGACTCGGCGGCGGTCACCGAGACCCCACGCTCGACACACAACTCACCCAGCCGAATCGCCAGGCGACGAACACGATCGTCTGCATTTGTCATCGCAGGCCCGTCTCTTGTGGTGAAAACAGGGTGTCACGATACGACATCACGACAACAATGACAGGCTCGTCGTCGCCTCGGAAACGTCTTGCCACGACAACCGCGACAACAAGCCGACAGGTACAGCGCCCACCAACGCATCGCGGCGACCGAGGTCGCCGCGACAGTGATACCCGTCATCCAGGCAGGTTCAGCGCTTGGCAATGATCCAGATGGCGTGAACGATACCGGGAATATAGCCCAGCAGGGTCAGCAGGATATTGAGCCAGAAGTGCAGACCAAAGCCCACCTGCAGGAAGACGCCCAGCGGGGGCAGCAGGATCGCGAGAATAATGCGTACAACGTCCATATGACAGCTCCTTTGAATAGTCCGTAAAGACAGTTCCTTGTAGGCGACTCCTTGAGAGAGTCCCGCAAGGGAAGAGAGTTCCTTGAAAATCGCTCCGCACTCACCAGAAAAGGCGTCGACCGATCACCCACAAGGGTAGACGGACACCCTCTGGCCCCACAAATGCTGCATCGTGGATACATCATGCTGACACGCCTGGCCCCCGGGAAGAAAGCCCGAGACGGATCTCGGCACAGCGGTACAGGCGCGCCCTGCGCCCATGCTATCCTTGACGCCTTTCGCCAGCGTCCCTCGCGATGCCGGCCCGCCGCCGACGACTCATCAACATCGCTTCGAGATCCCATGAACGACATGGCCAAGCCCAGCGCCCCCAGCCATACGCCGATGATGACCCAGTACCTGCGGATCAAGCGCGAGCACCCCGAGGTGCTGCTGTTCTACCGCATGGGGGACTTCTACGAGCTGTTCTACGAGGACGCCAAGCGCGCCGCCGCGGCCCTCGACATTACCCTGACCCAGCGCGGGCAGTCCGCCGGCAAGCCGATTCCCATGGCCGGCATTCCCTATCATAGCGCCGAGGGCTACCTGGCACGCCTGGTCAGCGCCGGCGAGTCGGTGGCGATCTGTGAACAGATCGGCGACCCGGCCACCTCCAAGGGACCGGTGGAGCGCAAGGTGGTGCGTATCGTCACCCCCGGCACCCTCCACGACGAAGCCCTGCTCGACGCCCGCCGCGATAACCTGCTGGTGGCGATCGCGCCCCAGGGCGAGCGCATCGGCCTGGCCTGGCTCGAGGTCTCCAGCGGCCGCTTCAGCGTGCTCGAGGTGGAAAGCGAGGCAGAGATGCTGTCGGAGCTGACCCGCCTGGACCCGGCGGAGCTGCTGGTACCGGAAAGTACCGAGCTGCCGCCGGCGCTTGGCGAACGCCGGGGCCTGCGGCGTCAGAGCGACTGGCTGTTCGACCACGAGAGCGCCCATCGGGTGCTGTGTGACCAGTTCGGCGTGCAGGACCTCAAGGGGTTCGGCTGCGCCCACCTGCACGCGGCGATCATCGCCGCCGGGGTACTGGTGGACTACGCCAGAGACACCCAGCGCAGCGCCCTGCCCCATGTCACCGCCATCGGCGTCGAGAGTCGCGACGACACCGTGGTCATCGACGCTGCCAGCCGGCGCAACCTGGAGATCGACACCAACCTTGGCGGGGGCGGCGACAACACCCTGGCCAGCGTGCTCGACACCACCACCACCGCCATGGGCTCACGCCTGCTCAAGCGCTGGCTCAATCGACCGCTGCGTGATCGCGAGCAGGTCATGGGGCGCCAGGCGGCCATCAGCCTGCTGCTCGACCATGACGGCCATGAGCCGCTGCGCGACGACCTCAAGGCGATCGGTGACGTCGAACGCATTCTGGCCCGGGTGGCCCTCAACAGTGCCCGCCCGCGGGACCTGGCACGGCTGCGCGACGCCCTCAACGCCCTGCCGGCACTCGAGGCGAGCCTTGCCGGCTACGCCGACGGCACCACGCTCGACGGCCTGCGCCAGCACATTCGCCCCTTCCCGGAGCTGGCCGAACTGCTGACCCGAGCCCTGGTCGACAATCCTCCCGTGGTGATCCGCGACGGCGGCGTCATCGCCGAAGGCTTCGACGACGAGCTCGACGAGCACCGGGGCCTGGCCGAACACGCCGGGGACTACCTGGTGAAGCTCGAGACCCGCGAACGCTCGCGCACCGGGCTTGCCGGGCTCAAGGTCGGCTACAACAGGGTTCACGGCTACTACATCGAGATCCCCCGTGCCCAGGCCAAGGAGGCCCCGGCCGACTATATTCGCCGCCAGACGCTGAAGAACGCCGAACGCTTCATCATCCCGGAGCTCAAGGAGTTCGAGGACAAGGCGCTGTCGGCCAAGTCCCGCGCCCTGGCCAGGGAAAAACTGCTGTACGACAGCCTGCTCGACAGCCTCAACGCCGAACTTGCCAGGCTCCAGGCGACGGCCAGGGCGCTGGCCGCACTCGACGTGCTGTGCACCCTGGCGGAGCGAGCCCGGGCGCTGGATTTCGTCCGCCCGACGCTGTCAGAGACCCCAGGCTTCGATATCCGCGGTGGTCGCCATCCGGTGGTCGAACAGGTCAGCGACGGCCCCTTCGTGCCCAACGACCTGCGCATGGACGACGATCGCCGCATGCTGGTGATCACCGGCCCCAACATGGGCGGCAAGTCGACCTACATGCGCCAGGCGGCCCTGATCACCCTGCTCGCCCACAGCGGCAGCTTTGTGCCCGCCGACACCGCCACCATCGGCCCGGTGGATCGCATCTTCACCCGCATCGGCTCCAGCGATGACCTGGCCGGCGGGCGCTCCACCTTCATGGTGGAGATGACCGAAACCGCCAATATCCTGCACAACGCCACCGACCACAGCCTGGTGCTGATGGACGAGATCGGCCGGGGCACCAGCACCTTCGACGGCCTGTCACTGGCCTGGGCCAGCGCCGAACACCTGACCCGTACCCGCGCCTTTACCCTGTTCGCCACCCACTACTTCGAGATGACGGCGCTGGCCACAGAGGCGCCGGCGGTGACCAACGTCCACCTGACCGCCGCCGAACACAATGATGGCATCGTCTTCATGCACCGGGTCGAGGACGGCCCCGCGAGCCAGAGCTATGGCCTGCAGGTGGCCCAGTTGGCCGGTGTGCCCCAGACCGTCATCGCCGAGGCACGGACCAAGCTTGCCGCCCTGGAGCAGCAGGAGATCGATCATGGCCGCAGGAGCGCTGATCCGGATGGCGGAAGCCGACACCACCAGTCCGCCCCCCAGCAGGCGGACCTGTTCGCCAGCGCCCCCCACCCTCTGGTGGAAGAACTCGGCGGCCTGGCGGTCGACGACCTCAGTCCACGCCAGGCACTGGAACTGCTGTACCGCTGGAAGTCGGCACTGTGAGGCCCTTGTGAGGCATACTCTTGCCCGATAGCGGCGCGAGGACTAGAATGTGGCACCCAAGGACCGTAGATTATAAAAAGCCATTTCTATATAACATTAAGGCTTAAGACGCGCCGGCATGTTACGCCGGACGCGAAGGTTGCATGGCCTGCATGGGCGCCACGCCGCACGCACGTCACCAACGACCCGGGCGAAAGCCACCACTGTACAGAGAGGCCGGCAAGGCGCTGGCCCGAGGAAGGGAGACTGGCATGACATTCGTCGTCACCGAAAACTGCATCAAGTGCAAGTACACCGACTGTGTCGAGGTCTGCCCGGTGGACTGCTTCTACGAAGGCCCCAATTTCCTGGTGATTCACCCCGACGAATGCATCGACTGCGCCCTGTGCGAGCCGGAATGCCCGGCCGAAGCGATCTACTCGGAGGATGAACTGCCCGAGGGCCAGGAACAGTTCCTGGAGATCAATACCGAGCTGGCGGAGGTGTGGCCCAACATCACCGAGAAGAAGGATCCGCCGGAAGACGCCGAGCAGTGGGACGGCAAGCCGGGCAAGCTGGAAAAGCTCGAGCGCTGAGCCTAGCCGCCAGGCAGTACCTGAACAAACGCGACAGCCGCCTTATCCGGGCGGCTGTCGCGTTTGTGTAACGGCAATCTTGAAGGAGGGTGTCCGGCCCACTCGCCCCCGGACAAGCATCGACCGGCGCGGATTTCTGCCTGACATCGGCGCAGGAAGGACGTGGTGCAATGGCCTTTCGAAGCAGGTGCCCGACAGGCAGGCATAAAAAAAGGCGGCCCGTAGGCCGCCCGCTCCAAGCGTTTCCTTGGGCGGCTCCCTCCGCCCTACTCCCTGAGCGCCCTCCGTGCCCAGAAGCGACTTCCTGTCGCACCAGGCGCGCTCTTGACTCCTGAACGCATCCCGAAAACACCTACCTGAACCGAAGAGTGGCAAGTCCGGCCCATCCGGGTGTCAACCACCGAGGACATCCATGCCCCTTCACTGCCGACGTCGACTCCACCTCCTTGCGGAAACGATGCCGAAACAATGAAGTTTCCGTGGGACAGACGGGCGACTTGCCGCCGCGAAGCCTGACCTCTCGATTCGTGTGGCCATTCTGTCAGTTTCTGGGGTCATCACAAGCACCCTACTTTTCTCACCCATGACGCAGACCGAGAGGGCCTGTCGGAAAAAGCATTGAAAAATCAAGGCGATAAAAAAGGCCCGCAACACGGTTGCGAGCCTTTTCGACGCCAAAATAGTCAATGTCTTACAAGAACTGTAGTCAATCTCTTACAAGACGCGTCGACACTAGCACCATCGGTGCCTTGCCAAGGGCCTACGCCTGCCCCTTGATGGCGGAGCGGCCCGGATAGCTCGCACGCTCACCCAGCTCCTGCTCGATGACCAGCAGACGGTTGTACTTGGCCACACGATCGCTGCGGCACAGAGAGCCGGTCTTGATCTGACCGGCACAGGTGCCCACGGCCAGGTCGGCGATGGTGGTGTCCTCGGTCTCACCGCTGCGGTGGGAGATGACCGCCGTGAAGCCGGCGTCCTGAGCCATGCGAATGGCATCGAGGGTCTCGGACAGGGAGCCGATCTGATTGAACTTGATCAGGATGGAGTTGCCGATGGACTCGTCGATGCCGCGCTTGAGAATGCGGGTGTTGGTCACGAACAGGTCGTCACCCACCAGCTGCACGCGATCGCCGAGCTTGGCGGTCAGCGACTTCCAGCCGTCCCAGTCGGACTCGTCCAGACCATCCTCGATGGACACGATCGGGTACTCGTCGCTGAGGCCCACCAGGTAGTCACCGAAGCCCTCGGCGTCGAAGCTCTTGTCCTCGCCGGCCAGCAGGTACTGCCCGTCCTTGTAGAACTCGCTGGCGGCACAGTCCAGCGCCAGGGTGACGTCCTTGCCCAGCGCGTAACCCGCATCCTCGACGGCCTGCTTGATGACCGCCAGCGCCTCGGCGTTGGAGGCCAGGTTGGGGGCGAAGCCGCCCTCATCACCGACGGCGGTGGCCAGACCACGCGCCGACAGCACCTTCTTCAGCGCATGGAAGATCTCGGCACCGACGCGAAGCCCTTCGCGGAAGCTCGGCGCGCCGACCGGCTGGACCATGAACTCCTGGATGTCGACGTTGTTGTCGGCGTGCTCGCCACCATTGAGGATGTTCATCATCGGCACCGGCATCAGGTACTTGCCCGGCTGGCCGTAGAGCTCGGCGATGTGCGCGTAGAGCGGCACGCCCTTGGCGTTGGCGGCGGCCTTGGCCGCGGCCAGGGAGACCGCCAGGATGGCATTGGCGCCCAGGTTTTCCTTGTTGTCGGTGCCGTCGAGCTCGAGCATGGCATCATCCAGCCCGCGCTGATCGCGTGCGTCCATACCCAGCAGACGCTCACGGATCTTGCCGTTGGCCGCGTCCACCGCCTTCAGCACGCCCTTGCCGAGGTAGCGGCTCTTGTCACCATCACGCAGCTCCAGCGCCTCGCGAGAGCCGGTGGAGGCGCCGCTCGGTGCGCAGGCGACACCGATCGCGCCGCTTTCCAGGCGGACTTCCGCCTGCACGGTGGGGTTGCCGCGAGAGTCCAGCACCTCGAGGGCACGAATATCGACGATCTTGGTCATCTTGAGGATCCTTGTGGGTGAAAAACTCGTGTCAGCGTTGTCGATCCGCCCGGGTGACACCATAGGCCCCAGGGCCAGAACACACGATCCAACGGAGGTAGCGTCAGCGTATCTCGATCGACGGTAGTTTTTTTACTACGTCATCCAGCGCCTTGATCTGCGACAGGAAAGGCTCGAGCTTATCAAGCGGGAGTGCACAGGGGCCGTCGCATTTTGCTGAATCGGGATCGGGATGGGCTTCCAGGAACAACCCGGCGATGCCCACCGCCACCCCGGCCCTGGCCAGGTCCAGCACCTGGGCGCGGCGGCCATCGGCGCTGTCACTGCGCCCGCCCGGGCGCTGCAGCGAGTGGGTCACGTCGAACAGCAGCGGGAAGCCGGTGTCCTTCATCTCGCCGAAGCCGAGCATGTCCACCACCAAGTTGTTGTAGCCGAAGCTCGAGCCGCGCTCGCACAGCAGCAGCCGCTCGTTGCCGGCTTCCTGGAACTTGGTGATGATGTGGCGCATCTCGTGGGGGGCCAGGAACTGCGGTTTCTTGATGTTGACCACCGCACCGGTCTCGGCCATCGCCACCACCAGGTCGGTCTGGCGAGCCAGAAACGCCGGCAGCTGGATGACATCGGCCACCTCGGCCGCCGGTGCCGCCTGGTGCGGTTCGTGGACATCGGTGATCACCGGCACCCCGAAGCGCGACTTGACCTCATCGAGGATCGCGAGCCCCTTGTCCAGGCCGGGACCGCGGTAAGAATGCACCGAGCTGCGGTTGGCCTTGTCGAAGCTGGCCTTGAACACATAGGGGATGTCGAGCTTGCCGGTCACCTCGACGTAAGCCTCGGCGACCTCGAGGGCCAGCTCACGGGATTCGAGCACGTTCATCCCTGCAAACAGCACCAGAGGCAATGAATTGCCGGCCCTCAGGCCGGCAAATTCGATGGTACGCTGGGCGTCTGACATGGCGATCACTCCTGATGCGCGGACTGGGCGCGGGTGCGCTTGGCCTTGTGACCCAGGGCCGCGTTGACGAAGCCGGTGAACAGCGGGTGGCCATCACGCGGCGTCGAGGTGAACTCCGGGTGGAACTGACAGGCCACGTACCAAGGGTGGTCCGGCAGCTCGACCATTTCCACCAGGGAGTTGTCGACGCTGCGTCCGGAGACCACCAGGCCTGCCTTTTCCAGGTCCTCGATGAACTGGTTGTTGACCTCGAAGCGATGACGATGACGCTCGACGATGATGTCGTCACCGTAGGCCTCGCGGGCCTTGGACCCCTTGGCCAGACGGCACTCCTGGCCACCCAGACGCATGGTACCGCCCAGATCGGAGGCCTCGTCACGCACCTCGATCTTGCCCTCGGGGTTGAGCCATTCGGTGATCAGGCCCACCACCGGGTGCTGGGTGTCGTGGGTGAACTCGGTGGAGTCGGCATCGTTCCAGCCGGCCACATGGCGCGCGTACTCGATCACCGCCACCTGCATGCCCAGGCAGATGCCCAGGTAGGGAATGTCGTTCTCGCGGGCGAAACGCGCGGTGGCAATCTTGCCTTCCACACCGCGCTCACCGAAGCCGCCGGGCACCAGGATGGCGTCCTTGCCGGCCAGCCGGTCGGTGCCGTGACGCTCGATGTCCTCGGAGTCGATGTAGTCGACGTTGACCTTCACGCGGGTCTGGATGCCGGCGTGGATCAGCGCCTCGTTCAGAGACTTGTAGGCGTCCAAGAGCTCCATGTACTTGCCGACCATGGCGATGTTCACCGACTTGAGCGGGTTGAGCTTGGCGTCGAGCACCTTGACCCACTCGCTGAGGTCGGCCTCGTCGGCCTCGAGGCGCAACTTGTCGCAGACGATGTCATCGAGCCCATGCTCGTGCAGCATCAGCGGAATCCGATAGATGGTATCGGCGTCCTGCAGCGGTACCACCGCGCGTTCTTCCACGTTGGTGAACAGCGCGATCTTGCGACGCTCGGTCTCTTCCAGCTCGACCTCGCTGCGGCAGATCAGGATATCCGGCTGGATACCGATGGAGCGCAGCTCCTTGACCGAGTGCTGAGTCGGCTTGGTCTTGGTCTCGCCGGCGGTCTGGATGTAGGGCACCAGCGTCAGGTGCATGAAGATGGCGTTGCTGGCGCCCTTCTCGCTGCGAATCTGACGGATGGACTCGAGGAACGGCAGCGACTCGATGTCACCCACGGTGCCACCGATCTCCACCAGTGCCACGTCGAAGCCCTCGCCACCTTCGTAGACACGACGCTTGATCTCGTCGGTGATGTGCGGGATGACCTGTACCGTGCCGCCCAGGTAGTCGCCACGACGCTCCTTGCGCAGCACGTGCTCGTAGACCCGGCCAGTGGTGAAGTTGTTGGACTGGGTCATCTTGGTGCGGATGAAGCGCTCATAGTGGCCCAGGTCCAGGTCGGTCTCGGCGCCATCCTCGGTGACGAACACCTCGCCGTGCTGGAAGGGACTCATGGTGCCCGGATCCACGTTGATGTACGGGTCGAGCTTGAGCATGGTGACCTTGAGGCCGCGAGCCTCGAGAATCGCCGCCAGCGAGGCCGACGCAATGCCCTTGCCAAGAGAGGACACAACGCCGCCGGTCACGAAGATATATCGTGTCATGGAGAACCTGTCGAAACGTGATCGGTAGGCCCGGCAGGAAGCCGCGCCAGGATGGGACGACAGACTAGCAGATATCGACTAACGGCTCAATTTGCACAACAGGAAGTCATCCTGGAGAAACCGCCCCGCCCCTCCGCCATGGTTCTCACAACGGGGGACGGGGCTCGGCAGAGCCTCAGATGTCGAGGTAGTCGAGGATGCCCTCACCGGCCTGGCGACCTTCATAGACCGCAGTCACCACCAGATCGGAGCCGCGCACCATGTCGCCACCGGCAAAGATCTTCTCGTTGGTGGTCTGGAAGGCGAAGCTGCCATGCTCAGGCGCCTTGACCCGGCCACGCTCGTCGACCTCGATGCCCACCGACTCGAACCAGGGCGCCGGGCTCGGCTGGAAGCCGAAGGCGATGACCACGGCGTCGGCGGGGATGATCTCCTCGGAGCCCGGCACCACCTCGGGACGGCGACGGCCGTTCTCGTCGGCTTCGCCCAGGCGGGTACGCACCACCTTGACGCCTTCGACCCGCTCTTCACCGACCACCGCCACCGGCTGACGATTGAACAGGAAGTCCACGCCTTCCTCGCGGGCATTGGCCACCTCACGCCGGGAGCCCGGCATGTTCTCTTCGTCACGGCGGTAGGCGCAGGTCACCTCACGGGCGCCCTGGCGAATGGCGGTACGGTTGCAGTCCATGGCGGTATCGCCACCACCCAGCACCACCACACGCTGACCTTCCAGCGAGACGAAGTCCTCGGGATTCTTCTCGAAGCCCAGGCGGTGGTTGACGTTGGCGATCAGGTAGTCGAGCGCCTTGTGCACCCCGGGCAGGTCCTCGCCGGGGAAGCCACCTTCCATATAGGTATAGGTGCCCATGCCGAGGAACACGGCGTCGTACTTCGCCAACAGATCCTCGAAGGCGACGTCCTTGCCCACCTCGACGTTGAGGCGGAACTCCACGCCCATCTCCTCGAACACCGCACGACGACGTTCCATTACCGTCTTCTCGAGCTTGAATTCGGGGATGCCGAAGGTCAGAAGGCCGCCGATCTCGGCGTACTTGTCGAAGACCACCGGCTTGACGCCGTTGCGCACCAGGATGTCGGCGCAGCCGAGGCCAGCGGGGCCCGCGCCGATGATCGCGACCTTCCTGTCGGTCCAGGTCACCTGGCTCATGTCCGGGCGCCAGCCCATGGCGAAGGCGGTGTCGGTGATGTACTTCTCCACCGAACCAATGGTCACCGCGCCGAAGCCGTCATTGAGGGTGCAGTCACCCTCGCACAGGCGGTCCTGGGGGCACACCCGGCCACACACTTCGGGCAGCGAGTTGGTGCGATGCGACATCTCCGCCGCCTCGAGGATGTTGCCTTCGCTGACCAGCTGCAGCCAGTTGGGAATGTAGTTGTGGACCGGACACTTCCACTCGCAGTAGGGATTACCGCAGTGCAGGCAGCGATGCGCCTGGCTGGCCGCCTCCATGGGCTTGAACGGCTCGTAGATCTCGGCGAACTGGCGGGCGCGGGTGCGCGCCGCCTTCTTCTGCGGATCCTGACGACCGACGTCGATGAACTGAAAGTCGTTGTTCAAACGGTTTGCCATGATGTTCTCCTGCCTTGTTCGGGACGCCGTCGGGTTATTCGGGCTGACGCGTGGACTGGGCCAAGAGGCCATTCAGGCTCGCCGCCTTGGGCTTCACCAGCCAGAAGTGGCGGATGAAGTCGCTGAAGTCCTCGAGGATCGCCTGACCGCGCAATGACCCGGTCTCGGCCACATACTCCTCGATGGTTTCCCTGAGGTGTCTCCGATAGGCCTCCATGGCCTCGGTGTTGACCCGATGGATCTCCACCAGTTCGTGGTTGTAACGGTCGACGAAGCAGCGATCCTCGTCGAGCACGTAGGCGAAGCCGCCGGTCATGCCCGCACCGAAGTTGACGCCGGTCTCGCCGAGCACGCAGACGATGCCGCCGGTCATGTACTCGCAGCAGTGATCGCCCGAGCCTTCGATGACCGCGTGGGCGCCGGAGTTGCGCACGCCGAAGCGCTCGCCGGCGGTACCCGCGGCAAACAGCTTGCCGCCGGTGGCGCCGTACAGGCAGGTGTTGCCGATGATCGCCGTCTTGTGGCTCTCGAACTGACTGCTCTTCGGCGGGGTGATGACGATCTTGCCACCGTTCATGCCCTTGCCGACATAGTCGTTAGCGTCACCTTCCAGGTACAGATTGAGTCCGCGGGCGTTCCACACCCCGAAGCTCTGACCGGCGACACCGGTGAATCGCGCGGTCACCGGCGCGTCGTCAAGACCCGCCTCGCCGTAACGCTTGGCGATGGCGCCGGAAGTCAGCGCACCCACCGAACGATCACAGTTGGTGATGGTGAAGGACACGTCGGCCCCGCCCTTGGACTCGATGGCGTCCTTGAGCGCCTCCAGCACCTCGAGGTTCTTGGCGCCCGGGTCATGGGGCACGTTACGGCTGACCTGGCAATACTGAGGGGCATCTGCCGGCACATGGTCGTTGGCCAGCAACGGCGTCAGGTCAAGCTTGTGCTGCGAAGGCGTCAGCCCCTCGAACACCTCGAGCAGGTCGGTGCGCCCGATCAGGTCGGTGAGCTTGCGCACACCCACCAGCGCCATCAGTTCGCGCACTTCCTCGGCGATGAAGCGGAAGTAGTGCTTGACCATGTCGACGGTGCCACGGAAGTGCTCGTCGCGCAGGTACTGCATCTGGGTGGCGACACCGGTGGCGCAGTTGTTGAGGTGGCAGATACGCAGGTACTTGCAGCCCAGCGCCACCATCGGTGCGGTACCGAAGCCGAAGCTCTCGGCGCCAAGAATCGCCGCCTTGATCACGTCCAGGCCGGTCTTCAGGCCGCCGTCGGTCTGCAGCCGGATCTTGTCGCGCAGGCCGTTTATGCGTAGCGCCTGATGCACCTCCGGCAGGCCCAGCTCCCAGGGTGAACCGGCGTGCTTGATCGAGGTCAGCGGGCTCGCCGCGGTGCCGCCGTCGTAGCCGGACACCGTGATCAGGTCAGCGTAGGCCTTGGCCACGCCGGTGGCGATGGTGCCGATGCCGGGTTCGGAGACCAGCTTGACCGACACCTGGGCGTCGGGATTGACCTGCTTGAGGTCAAAGATCAGCTGGGCCAGGTCCTCGATGGAGTAGATGTCGTGGTGCGGCGGCGGCGAGATCAGGGTCACCCCCGGCACCGAATAACGCAGCCGGGCGATCAACTCGTTGACCTTGCCACCGGGAAGCTGGCCGCCCTCGCCGGGCTTGGCGCCCTGGGCCACCTTGATCTGCAGCACCTCGGCGTTGACCAGGTAGGCCGGGGTGACACCGAAGCGCCCGGAGGCGATCTGCTTGATCTTGGAGCTTCTGATGGTGCCGTAACGCGACGGATCCTCACCACCCTCACCGGAGTTGGAGCGCCCACCGGCCTCGTTCATGGCCTGGGCCAGGGCCTCGTGGGCCTCCGGCGACAGCGCACCCAGCGACATGCCGGCGCTGTCGAAGCGAGGCAGCAGGTCCTCGACCGGTTCGACTTCCTCGAGCGGCAACGCCTCGGCGGCGGGCTTCAGCTTCAGCAGGTCACGGATGGTGGCGGGCGCGCGATCATTGACCAGCTGCGCAAACTTCTTCCACTTGGCGTAGTCGCCCTCCTGCACCGCCTCCTGCAACGCCTTGACCACGTCGGGGTTGTAGGCGTGGTACTCGTGACCATGGACGTACTTCATCAGGCCGCCCTGGGAGATGCCCTTGCGCGGCTTCCAGGCGTCCTTGGCCAGCGCCACCTGGGTCAGCTGGATCTCGTTGAAGCCGGTGCCCTCGATGCGCGAGGCCATGCCGGTGAAGCAAAGATCCATCACCTCGGAGGACAGACCCACCGCCTCGAACAGCTGCGAACCACGGTAGGACGCCAGGGTCGAGATGCCCATCTTGGAGAGGATCTTGAACAGTCCCTTCTGCAGGCCCTTGCGGTAGTTCTCGCGGGCGTCCGCCGGATTGCCGGACAGCTCGCCGGTGCGATGCATGTCGGCCATCACCTGGTAGGCCAGCCACGGATAGACCGCGGTGGCGCCCACTCCGAACAGCACCGCCATCTGGTGGGCGTCACGGGCGTAGCCGGTCTCGACGATCAGGTTGACCCGCGGGCGCAGGGCCTTGCGACCGAGTTCGTTGTGGATCGCGCCCACCGCCAGCGCCGGATGGATCGGCACCTGCCCCTGGGGCAGGTCGGCGTCGGACAGCACCAGGATCACCTTGTTCTCGTGAACCGCCGCCTCGGCCTCGCGACACAGTTCGAGCAGCGCCGCCTTGAGCCCTGTCTGCTCCGGGTCATAGCCCAGCGACAGACGCTGGCTGGCAAAGGCCGGGTCGTCCTGGCCGACCAGAGCGGTGAACTTGCGCGGCGACAGGATCGGGGTCGTCAGCACGATACGGTGGGCGTGCTCCGGGGTCGCCTTGAACACGTTGCGCTCGGCACCGATACAGGTCTCCAGCGACATCACGATGGCTTCGCGCAGCGGATCGATGGCCGGGTTGGTGACCTGGGCGAACTTCTGACGGAAGTAGTCCGACAGCATCCGGTGCTTGCCGGAGAGCACCGCCATGGGGGTGTCGTCGCCCATGGAGCCCACCGCTTCCTGGCCGCTTTCGCCCAGCGGACGCAGCACCTGGTCACGCTCCTCGAAGCTGACCTGGAACATCTTCTGCTGCACCTGAAGGGTGTCGGAGTCCATGTTCTTGAAGGCGGCGAGCTCGGTCAGCGCGGACTCCAGGAACTGAGCCTCCTGCTTGAGCCAGCGCTTGTAGGGATAGGCCGACTTCAGCCGCTCGTCGATGTCGCTGGTGTGCAGCACTTCGCCGGTCTCGGTGTCCACGGCGAGGACCTGACCGGGGCCGACACGGCCCTTGGCCACCACGTCCTCGGGCTTGTAGTCGTAGGTACCGATCTCGGAAGCCAGGGTGATGAAGCCGTTGCGGGTGATCACCCAGCGCGCCGGGCGCAGGCCGTTGCGGTCGAGCATGCACAGGGCCTGACGGCCATCGGTCATGACCACACCGGCGGGACCATCCCAGGGCTCCACGTGCATGGAGTTGTACTCATAGAAGGCACGCAGATCGCCGTCCATGATCTCCACGTTCTGCCAGGCCGGCGGCACCATCATGCGCACCGCCCGATGCAGCTCCATGCCGCCGGTCAGCAGCACCTCGAGCATGTTGTCCATGCTCGAGGAGTCGGAACCGGTGGTATTGACGATCTGGTCGAGGCTGGCGATGTCGGGCAGCCGCTCGGAGACGAAGTTCTCCTTGCGCGAGTTGGCCCAGCCACGGTTGGCCTCGATGGTGTTGATCTCGCCGTTGTGGGCCAGCAGGCGGAACGGCTGAGCCAGCGGCCAGCGCGGCGCGGTGTTGGTGGAGAAACGCTGGTGGAACACGCAGATGGCGGTTTCCAGGCGCTCGTCACCCAGGTCCTGATAGAAGGCCGGCAGGTCCACCGGCATCACCAGTCCCTTGTAGGAGACGACGTCGCTGGACAGCGAGCTGACGTAGAAGTCCGGCTCGTCGATCAGCGCCTGCTCGGCCAGTCGGCGGGCCATGAACAGCGAGACGTCAAAGGCTTCCTCGGCGTCACCGGGCTCGACGAACAGTTGACGGATACGCGGCAGGCACTCCAGCGCCATCGGGCCGCACACGCTGGGGTCCACCGGCACCTCGCGCCAGCCGAGCACCTTGACACCACGCTCTGTCAGGCTCGCCTCGAGCACCTGGCGGGCGCGCTCCTCACGCTGGTCGTCGTCGGGCAGGAAGATCACGCCCACGGCATAGCTGTCGCCCAGTTCGATACCCAGGCTTTCCTTGGCGGCGTGGCGCATGAAGCCGTCGGGCATCTTCAACAGCAGGCCACAGCCGTCACCGGTCTTGCCGTCGGCAGCGATACCGCCACGGTGGGTCATGCAGGTCAGGGATTCGATGGCAGTACTGAGCAGTTCATGGCTAGCCTGCCCTTCCATGTGGGCGATCAGGCCAAACCCGCAGTTGTCACGGAACTCGCCGGGCTGGTGAAGACCTCTGTTCATGGGCGCGCCTCAGGTGAAAGGGTTGTAGTCACAGCATAATCGCGATATTATTATCGGTTTTTCTTTTGATTTTAAGCCCTTAAGGGCTTTCGCTAACTGCACGAAAAATGGGTACCCAGCATAGCCAGCCCCCCGCCCTCGCGCAATCTCCCCGCCGCGCACGCCCCATAAAAAAACACCGTAAATCTGATGCTTGCACCAAGGCTTCGAAAAAAAACCTTATCAGGTCAACGACTTGGAAGCCGTTTCCAGCAAGTCTTGCTGTACGCCTTTCGCCACTAGACTTTAGTCGCAAAAACTGTCGACACCCCATGCCGATCAGGCATACGACATACAGATCCACGCATGAGCGGCGCCTATTCCCCCCATCCCGAAGCCGTCGACAGCACCTCGTACCGCACTCCGTGAAGCCCTGTTCGGCCAATACCTGTCCCGTCTCTTGCCGTTCCTTTCCACGCCAAAGCCACGCCAAAGCCACGCCAAAGCCACCCGTGCCAACCAAAGCCAACCTTGCAGCTCGGCGTGCCCCAGACACGACAACGCCCGCGCAAGGCGGGCGTCGCAGTCGATACGCTGGAGACTGGCATCATCAGGCCCGCGGGTAGGCCTCGATGCATTCGCCGAGCAGCGCCGGCGGGGTCTGATCGTAGACGCAGGCCTCACCGAGCGCGCGCATCAGCACCAGGCGCATGCGGTCATCGGTATTTTTCTTGTCGAGCTTCATGCGCGACACGAAATCCTCAACCGTCATTTCCCTGGGCGCCGCCACCGGCAGACCCGCCCGCTCGATCACTCGACGGGTGCGCGTCACATCGGCCTGCTCGATAAAGCCCTGGCGCATCGACAGGTCCGCCGCCATCAGCATGCCCACACCCACCGCCTCGCCGTGCAGCCAGGTGCCATAACCCATGTAGGCCTCGATGGCGTGCCCGAAGGTGTGCCCCAGATTCAAAAGCGCCCGCACGTCCTGCTCGGTCTCGTCGAGGGCGACGATCTCGGCCTTGATCGCGCAACTACGTTCGATGGCCTTGGCGAGCACAACATCGTCGAGGTCACGCAGCGCAGCCATCTCATCTTCCAGCCAGCCGAGAAAGTCACTGTCATGGATCAGTCCGTACTTGATCACCTCGGCAAGACCCGCGGACAGCTCCCGCTCGGGCAGGGTCGAGAGCGTGGCGGTATCGATCAGCACTGCGCGGGGCTGCCAGAAGGCGCCAATCATGTTCTTGCCCAGCGGATGATTGACCCCGGTCTTGCCCCCTACCGAAGAATCCACCTGGGACAGCAGAGTGGTGGGCACCTGGATAAAGGAGATGCCGCGCTGGTAGGACGCCGCGGCGAAGCCGACCATATCGCCGATCACCCCGCCGCCCAGCGCCACCAGCGTGGCCTTGCGGTTGAAACCGGCCTCCAGCAGGGCGTCCCAGATGCGCGAGACGCCATCGACATTCTTGTGGGCTTCACCATCCGGCAGCACCAGGGTCTCTATCCTGAGGCGGTCGTCGGCCGCTGACAGCGCCGAGGTCAACCGCTCGAGATAGTGCGCGGCAACGGTGTCGTTGGTCACCACCATCACCTGGCGACCACTGAGATAGGAGGCCAGACGCTCACCGTCATCGACCAGCCCCGGTCCGATATGGATGGGGTAGCTGCGATCGCCCAGGGCGACGGTCAGGGTCAAGGGATTCACGGACGTGGGTGTGCTCATGATGAGGCCTTGCAGGTGAGAGGGTCGAGGAGGCGATGGACGCGACGAACGATATCGTTGACCACCGAGCGCGGCCCGCGGCGGTCGGTGCGGATCACCAGGTCCGCGGTGGCGCGATACAGCGGGTCACGCAGGGCGAACATGTCGCGCAGCAGTTGCTCGCGATCGCCGCGCTGCAGAAGCGGCCGGTTGCGATCCTTGGCGGTGCGCTTCAACTGCTGCTCCACGGTAGTGAACAGATAGATGACGGTACCGCCCTCGCGGATACGCTGGCGATTTTCCTCGCGCAGCACCGCGCCGCCGCCAGTGGCGATCACTACCTTGTCGTAGTCCACCAGCTCGCTGATCATGGCGCTTTCCCTGTCACGAAAGCCGCTCTCGCCCTCGACATCGAATATCCAGGGGATATCCGCGCCACAGCGTGACTGAATCTCGTGGTCACTGTCGTAGAACGGACGTGACAATTCGGCCGCCAGCAGGCGGCCGATGGTGCTCTTTCCCGCCCCCATGGGGCCTATCAGAATCAGGTTGGGTACTTCCTGCATCAGTGAGTCGCCAGGCCGTCGTCGAGTATCCGGGGAGTGATGAATACCAACAACTCTACCTTATCGTTGACGTCCTCGGTATAGCGAAACAGCTTTCCCAGCCAGGGGATATCGCCAAGCCAGGGCGTCTTGTACAGCGTATGCAGCTGCTGGGTGGTGAGAATCCCCCCCAGCACCACGGTCTCGCCGTCCTCGACCAGCACCTGGGTCTGGATCTCGTTCGTATCGATGGCCGGCTCGCCGTCGAAGCTCTGCTCGGCCAGGGTGTCATTGTTGATGGTCAGATCCATGACGATGCGGTCATCGCTGGTAATCTGCGGGGTGACCTCAAGCGCCAGCACCGCCTCCTTGAACTCCACGTTGGTGGCACCGCTGGAGGTGGACTCCTGGTAGGGGATCTCCTTGCCCTGCTTGATCAGGGCGGTGTGCTGATTGGCGGTAATCACCCGCGGCTCGGAGATGGTCTGGCTCTTGCCCTCGCTCTCCAGCGCATGCAACTCCAGATCCAGCAGCACATCCCCGGCCAGATAGCCGAACTTGAAAGAGCTTCCCGGATCCAGGGCATCGCCCAGATCCACCCCCAGGCCACCGTAGGCATCCCCTCGATTGCCGAAGACCCCATCACCGATCTGTACCGATTCACCCAGCGCCCCGGACAGGGCACCGTCCCCGCTCCCCACAGGCAACTTGTCGTGGCGGCTGCGCGCGCCCCAGTTGACGCCAATCTCCTCGGCGGTGTTGTCTCGGGCCACCACGATGCGCGCCGAAATCTGCACCTGGCGTACCGGCACATCCAGGCGCGCCAGGGTCCAGCGAATCTCGTCAAGCTGACTGGCCACGTCCTGGACCAGCAGGGTATTGGTGCGCGGATCGGTGGCCACGCGCCCGCGATCGGACAACAGCCCGAAACCGTTCTCGCCACGCAGCAAGGCGGCGAGCTCCGCCGCCTTGGCATAGCGCACTTCGATGTGTTCGGTCACCAGGGGCTCAAGCTCGTCCAGCCGCGAGGCCGCCTCGAGCTTGAGGCGATCACGCTCGGCCAGTTCCGAGGCCGGCGCCACCAGCAGGATGTCGCCCTGCCGACGACTATCGAGCCCCTGGCTCTCCAGCACCATGTCCAGCGCCTGGTCCCAGGGCACCGCTTCCAGGTTCAGGGTCACCCGCCCAGCGACGCTATCACTGGCGACGATATTGAGGCCGGTGAAGTCACTCAACACCGACAGCACCGAGCGCACCTCGACATCCTGAAAGTTCAGAGTGATCGGCGCGCCCTGATAGCCCTCGCCCTGCGCCCAGCCCGGCGACACCAGCAGCACACCGACCACCAGCCCCACCAGCCACCGCGCGATCGCCTGCCCAGGCGAAAACGCCGATTCGCCTGTCCGACATGAACCGATATCAGGTCGCCTGCTCACTCGCCTACCCTCATGACACGCTCCTTCCAGCGATAGTCCTTGCCTGCAACCGCCTCCAGCCTGACGGCCTCAGCGCTGATCGCCGCGACCCTGGCGGGCGGATTGGCCAGCATCTCCCCTTGCGCCACCCGATAGAGATGACCATCGGGCGCCTCGAACAGCGCCCAATGCCGCTGCCCTCGACCCAGCACTCCCACCAGTTCAAGTTCGTCCAGGGAAAAGGCAGCAAGACCGCTGCCTTGCCCAAACCGCTGACCGCCGAAGCCCTGGCCCTCGAAGCGAAAGGGGCTTCTCGCGTTGGCGTAGCGATACTGAAGCACCGGCAGGCTCACCACCTCGGGCAACGCTACCGGCCGCCGATCGAGCTCCGGCGCCAGCGCCTCGGCCAGACGCCGATCCAGGGCGTCGAGGTCCGCCTGCTGGCAACCCGTCAGGGCCACACCCAACAAGGCGCCCATCAGCACGCCCACCAGCCGGCGCCGCCTCATGAATCCTCCACCAGCGCATCGGCGGCATCCGGCGTCGAATCCGCGACGCGCGCGCCGTCACCAATACTGTAGGTCTGCGCCAGCGCGTGCAGCTCAAGCCCTCCCTCGACCGGCGACAGGCTGAAATCGTGCAACGTCACCAGTCGGGGCAGGTTGGCCAGATCAGCCACGAAACCACCGATGGCGTGGTAGTCGCCCCGCACCCGCAGATCAAAAGGCCGCTCGACATAAAGCTCCAGGGGGCGCGCCGGCCTCAGTTCGAGCTCCTCCAGCGATAGCCCGCGACGCTTGGCCACCTGGCCGATGCCTTCCAACAGCGATGGGATGGCGGCGCCATCCGGCAACATGCGCCGCCGCTCGCTGACACGCTGATCGAGATCCACCAACAGCCGCTTGAGGCGATCAAGCTCCGCCAACTCGCGTGCGCGACCTTCGAAGTCGGCAACCACCTCTCGCTCCTGACGCTGCAGCTCCACCAGACGCTGTGACAGGGGATGCAGATAGCCCACCACCATGGCCACCAGGGCGAGCACGAAAGCCAGGATCGCCACCAGGGTCCGCAGCGACATCGGCCAGCGCCCGGCCTCACTCAGCTCCAGCCGACGCCAGTCCAGCGCCTTGAGCCGGCGCCACTCATCGAGCCAGCGCTCACGCCAGCTGACGTCACCGCCCTGCTCTGAATTCATGGCAAGGGCTCAAGCGCCGGCAATGCCGCGAGGGTCATCTCCAGCGCAAAATGCTGATAGCCCTGCTCGGCCCCCACCCGCGACAAGAGTGGTTCGGCAAAGACCTGCGCTCGCTCGAGGGAGCGCAGCTGCTCGACCAGCCTGGCGCTGTCCACGGCCTCGCCCTCGAGCATCAATCTGTCGCCGATGCGCTCGACACGCTGATAGCGGACCCCCGGCGCCAGGGTGGCTGCCAGGGCGTTGACCACCGCAAGCGTCTGGCGCCGCTCGTCCTGCAGCCGCTCGAGCAACGCCTGTTCCTGATCCAGCAATGAGAGCTGGCGTTCGAGATCTACCATCTCGGCGGACTTTTCTTCCAGACGCTCGACGGCAGCGGCGACATGTCGCTGGCGGGCCTCCATCTGCCTCAACCCCCACTGCAGCCAGAGCGTCGCCATCAACGCGAGCCCGACACCCGCCAACGCCGACAGCGCCACCGCCAGCCAGAAGCGTCGCGTGCGCCTGGCGCGAGCGGCCTCGCGCCAGTCAAGCAGATTGACCTGGACCTCGTTGATCGTCACATCTTTCATGGTCGTCCTCGCATGGCCAGGCCGCAGGCGGTCAGCAGGGCCGGCGCTTCGCCGCGTAGTGCCGCCGCGTCCAGCGATGGCTTGAGCGCCATCCCCTCCAGCGGGTCCACCTGGCTGACCGGCAGGCCGAGGGCCTGGCTCAGACGATCGGCAAGCCCCGCGACCAGGCTGCCACCTCCCGTCAACAGCAGTCGCTCGAGCGGGCGCACATGGTCCGACACCTGATACAGCTGCAACGATCGCTGGATGTGCTCCACCAGGGTCTCGACGAAGGGCCCCAGCACCGTCTGCGAATAGTCGTCCGGCAAACCGCCCCGTTTCTTGCCGAAGCCGGCCTCATCCATGCCGATACCGTAGTGACGCTGGATCGCTTCGGTGAGCTGCATGCCGCCGAACAGGCTGTCATGGCTGTAGACGATGCGCCCGGCCACCACCACGTGCAGCGTGTTGAGGTAGGCGCCCACGTCCACCAGGGCCAGGGCGCCGTCCCCCAGTCGGCGACGACGGCAAAGGCCAGCGATGGCCCGCTCGATGGCGAAGCTCTCGACATCCACCGCCGCAGGCATGAGCCCGCTGGCCTCCAGCGCCTGGGTCAATTGCTCGACGTCCTGGCGACGACAGGCCACCAGCAGTACCTCCTGCCACTGCGGATCGTCGGAGCAGCGCCCCAGGCGATAGAAGTCAAAGGCCACCTCACGGAACGGAAACGGTATGTGCTTGTCTGACTCCCATTCGATACGGGCCTCGATCTCTTCATCATCGAGCGCTGCCGGATAGCGCAGTACCCGGGTTATCGCCGCGCGGGATGGCACCGCCACGGCGGCCTCTCGACTCCCTGGAGAGGCCAGCTCGACCACCCGCGACAGCACCTCGATGACCTCGCCCATATCACGTATGCGGCGCTCCACCACGGCCCCTTGACGCAGCGGTCTGACCGCGTAGCCGGCCACGCGGTGGCCGGCGTCGTCCTCCACCAGCTCGATCAACTTGACCGAGGCGGAGGTGATATCGACACCGACCAGACCCTTGTCCTTCGAGGAAAACCACATGAGCCCATCACACTGCCACCATGGCACCGCGCCCGATGCACGACGCTGTGGCGCCAGCCTAGCCAAAACCGGGCCGGGCCTTACTGATCCATGACGGCACTTTGTGCAACAAGACGGGCAATTCGTCACAATGGTGGTGACAGGCCCTCCCAGTTCCTATAATGGCCGACGCAAAGGACTGCCTTACCCCATCTCTTCGCCCCGCCGTTTTTCGTTCTCAGCATGGACACCGCGATTTCATGAAGTATCTCAGAACGCTCATTTTCTCCGCCGTGTGGCTGGTGATATCGCTTGGCGCCGCCGCGGCCCTGGGCGTCGTCGGTGCCGCCCTCTACTTCGCTCCTGGGCTTCCCGATGTCCGTCAACTGCAGGACTTCGAGCTGCAGACACCACTGCGCATCTATACCCGCGACGGTCAGCTGATCGGCGAATTCGGCGAGGAACGCCGCATGCCGGTCGACTTCGAGGACATTCCCGAGCCAATGCTCCAGGCACTGATGGCAGCAGAGGATTCGGCGTTCTTCGAACACCCCGGCGTCGACCCCAAGGGCCTGGCGCGGGCCGCAGTGGAACTGGTGTCCAGCGGTGGCGATATCCAGTCGGGCGGTTCGACCATCACCATGCAGGTGGCGCGCAACTATCTGCTGACGCTGGATCGTACCTTTACCCGCAAGCTGCGTGAGATCCTGTTGTCGCTGCAGATGGAACAGATCCTGAGCAAACAGGAAATCATGGAGCTCTATGTCAACAAGATCTTCCTGGGGCACCGTGCCTACGGCATCGCCGCCGCCGCCGAGGTCTACTACGACAAGCCGCTCGATGAGCTGACGCTGGCCCAGCACGCGATGATCGCAGGCCTGCCCAAGGCGCCTTCGGCCTTCAACCCCCTGGCCAACGCCGAGCGCGCGCTGATTCGCCGCAACTGGATCCTGTTTCGCATGCGTGAGCTGGGCTACATCGACCGGAGCGCCTATGACGAGGCGGTTCAGGCGCCGATCACCGCCAGTCGCCACGTGGCCAAGGCCGAGGTTCAGGCCGACTATGTCGCCGAGATGGCCCGTCAGTTCGCCACCGATCGCTTCGGTGACGAGGCCTATACCGGCAGCTATCGCATCACCACCACCATCGACAGCGAGCTCCAGCCCATGGCTCGCCAGGCGCTGGCCAATGGCCTGATCGCCTACGACACCCGCCATGGCTGGCGCGGGCCTGAGGACACCGAGATTCCTCAGAGTCTGGCCGAAGCCCAGGAAAAGACCGAGCGCACCGGCCTGGAGGAAGAGCTGTCCGAGTCCCCCGAGGTCATGGAAACGGCCCGTCGCGCGGCCGAACGCAGCCAGACCAGCGTCGAGGGCGTCGACGGCGACGTCAGCAACTGGCTGCAGGTACTGGAGCGCACCCCGACCTATGGTCCGCTGGAACCCGCCATCGTGGTGAAGAGCGAAGGCCGCGAGATGCAGGTGCTGGCCCATGAGGGCGAGCTGATCACCCTGTCCTGGGACGGGCTGGACTGGGCCGCGCCCTACAAGAGTGCCCGCTATCGTGGCGCCTCACCGTCCTCGGCCTCAGAGATCGCCAGCCGGGGTGACCTGGTGCGCATCCTCCAGCGCGAGGACGGCAGCTGGCGCCTGTCCCAGCAGCCCGGTGCCGAGGGCTCACTGGTGGTGATGGACCCGCAGACCGGCGCGATCCTCGCACTCCAGGCCGGCTTCGACTTCGACGCCAGCAAGTTCAACCGCGCGATTCAGGCCCGTCGCCAGGCCGGCTCCATCTTCAAGCCGTTCATCTACCTGGCGGGCCTGAACAGTGGCGAGGTGACCCCCGCCACCGTCATCAACGACGCCCCGGTGGTGCTCAACGACGGCAGCAACGAACTGTGGCGCCCGTCCAACTCCAGCGGTGACTTCCTCGGCCCGACCCGACTGCGGGTCGGCCTTGCCCGCTCGCGCAACCTGGTCACCATTCGCCTTCTGCAGAACATCGGGCTGAGTCGCACCATCGACTTCCTGGTGGATTTCGGCTTCTCCCGTGATCGTCTACCCAACGGCCTGTCGCTGGCACTGGGCAGCGCCAGCCTGACCCCGCTGGAGATGACCAACGCCTACGCGGTGCTGGCCAACGGCGGCTTCCGGGTATCGCCCTGGTTCATCGAGAAGATCACCCAGGGTGAGCAGCAGACCCTGGTGGAAGAGGCAAGCCCCCGCGTGGCCTGCCGCGAATGCAGCGAAAGCCAGACCACCACAGAGATCGACGGCAAGACCTACGAGGTGGCGCCCAGGGTCGCCAACGAGCGTGCCGTCTACCTGCTGCGCGACATGCTGCGCGACGTGGTCGAGCGCGGCACCGCCCGCCGCGCCCTGGCACTCGAGCGCACCGACATCGTCGGCAAGACCGGCACCACCAACGACCAGCGTGATGCCTGGTTTGCCGGCTTCAACGGCGACTACGCTGCCACCGTGTGGGTGGGCAAGGACGACAACACCCCCACCGCCGAGTACGGCGCCCAGGCCGCCTTGCCGATCTGGGTCGACTTCATGGGCCAGGCGCTGGCCGGCAAGCCGGAGAACATCCCCGAACAGCCGCCCGGCATCATCACCGCCAGGGTCGACGCCAACAGCGGTCGCCTGCTGCGCGACGGCCAGGGTGGCGGCGTCGAGGAACTGTTCGACGAAGACCACATGCCCACCGTACAGCCCCGCCGTGTCGAAAGCGCCGTCGAGCGCCACAGCGGCTCCCAGGGTACCGGCGCCTACGAAGCCATCTTCTAAGGCCATTACCCCTCCTTCCCGTCGGGAAGGAGGGGTCCCTTGTCACTTCGCGCTACCCACCACGCCTTGAACCTTCCTAGAGACCACCTTATGGTGATTTCCCGTTTTCATTTGCCCGCGACGGCACTATGCATTTTCGGGCTTTTTGTGCCGATAAATGCCGCGCTGGCGGACGCCTTCTACGCCCCGATCCCCGTCCATGACGACTCGCCGGACTTTCTCGGCCATGTCGAGTTCGGCTACACCCATCTGTCGGGCAACTCCAACAGCGAGACCTTTCTCGGCAAGGCTCAGCTGACCTGGCTGCAGGGGGCCTGGCTGTCACGCCTGCGCGGCGAGGCCCGCCACGCCAGCGAGGACAGCGAGACCAGTGCGGAGCAGTATCTGGTGTCCTTTCGCCAACGCCGCGAACTGGTCGGCCCGCACTATCTGTTCGGCTTCGGCCGCTGGGAGAAGGATCGCTTCAGCGGCTACGACCACCAGTTCACCGCCATCACCGGCTACGGCCGCCAGCTGATCGACGACGATCGCGCCCACCTGGCGCTGGAGGCAGGCCCCGGCTATCGTGCCGACATCCTGCCCGGCGAGAACGACCAGCGTCTGGCGGTGGCCTACGGCGCCCTGGAGGCCGGCTATGCGCTGAGCGATAGCGCCACCCTCGAACAGGAACTGTCGCTGGAGACCACCCGCAAGAACTCGACGGTGCGCTCCTATACCGCCCTGGATACCCGCATCAACGCCCATATGTCGCTGCGCCTGTCCCACGAGATCAAGCACAATTCGGATCCCCCCGAGGACGCCGAGGCCAAGACCGACCGCATCACCTCGGCCTCGCTGCGCTACGAGTTCTAAAGCAGCGTCCATTCCCCGATGGCCTCGCTGCGATACGAGTTCTCAAGCAGCTCTCATCCCTTGGGATCCCCCCGAGGATGCCGAGGCCAAGACCGACCGCATCACCTCGGCCTCGCTACGCTACGAGTTCTAGGGCAGCCCCCGATCAAGAACAGACCGGCTCCTGCGCCACGAGTTCTCAAGCAGCTCTCATCCCTTGAGGACGCCGAGGCCAAGACCGACCGCATCACCTCGGCGTCACTGCACTACGAGTTCTAGGGCAGCCCCCGATCAAGAACAGACCGGCTCCTGCGCCACGAGTTCTCAAGCAGCTCTCATCCCTTGAGGACGCCGAGGCCAAGACCGACCGCATCACCTCGGCGTCACTGCACTACGAGTTCTAGCGACCAGGACCGATCGGATTACGGCCACCAGACGCGACAAGGCCCTCCACTGGAGGGCCTTGTCGTTGCTGTCGAGACGTCTGGATCTAGCGGCGCCTGGATCTATCGGCGCCTGGCTCAGCCGCCGTAGACGTCGTCGATGGTCTTGAGCGGATAGTGCGACGGGTAGGGCTTTCTGGCCACGCCGGAGTCCACCGCCGCCTGGGCCACCGCCGAGGTCACCCGCTCCAGCAGACGCACGTCCACCGGGGTCGGAATGATGTACTCACGGCCGAAGCTCATGGCGTCCTGCTCGTAGGCTTCCAGCACCGCCTGGGGCACCGGCTCCCGCGCCAGGTCCTTGAGCGCGTGGACGGCGGCGACCTTCATCTCTTCGTTGATGCGGGTGGCGCGCACGTCCAGGGCACCGCGGAAGATAAAGGGAAAACCGAGCACGTTGTTGACCTGGTTCGGATAGTCCGAACGTCCGGTGGCCATGATCACGTCCGGGCGGGTCTCCCGCGCCAGGTCGGGATGGATCTCCGGATCCGGATTGGTGCAGGCGAAGACGATCGGGTCCTTGGCCATCTTGCGAATATGATCGGCGGTCATCAGGCCAGGGCCGGACAGACCGATGAACACATCGGCACCATCGATGGCGTCATCCAGGGTGCGCTTGTCGGTGTCCACCGCAAACATCGCCTTGTACTGGTTGAGGTCCTCACGACCTGTATGGATAACGCCCTTGCGGTCGAGCATCACCAGGTTCTCGGGGCGAGCACCACAGGCCACCAGCAGCTTCATGCAGGCGATCGCCGCGGCGCCGGCGCCCATGCACACGATACGCGCCTGGTCGAGGGACTTGCCGGCAATTTCCAGCGCATTGAGCATACCCGCCGCCGTGACGATGGCGGTGCCATGCTGATCATCGTGAAACACCGGGATCTTGCAGCGCTCGACCAGCGCCTGCTCGATCTCGAAACACTCCGGTGCCTTGATGTCCTCGAGGTTGATGCCGCCCCAGCTGTCGGCGATCCGCGCCACGGTATCGATGAATGCCTGGGGACTCTCGGCGTCGACCTCGATATCCACAGAGTTGATGCCGGCGAAGCACTTGAACAGCACACCCTTGCCTTCCATCACCGGCTTGCTCGCCAGCGGCCCCAGGTTACCGAGGCCAAGGATGGCGGTGCCGTCGGAGATCACCGCCACGGTGTTGCCCTTGCCGGTATAGCGATAGGCGTTTTCCGGGTCCCGCGCGATCTCTCGCACCGGCTCCGCCACGCCGGGACTGTAGGCCAGCGCCAGGTCCTTGGCCGTGGCGGTCGGCTTGGTCAGTTCGACCGACAGCTTTCCGGGAATGGGGAGGGCGTGATAGTCCAGCGCAGCCTGCTTCTTTGCGTCCGTCATGCTTGGTGTCCGGATGTCCTTGTGGAACGGTGGCAACACAATATAGAAAAATATTCCATTTCTCAACACGATTGAGAAAAGCGTCAGTTATACGCCCGTTTCAGGATTTTCGCTGACAATGTCGACAACTTTTGCTGCATTGCACCAACCCTTGTCATGAAGAAAGATGCAAGGAAGGTGAGCGCAGAGATGGGCCAAGGGTGACGCTGGAAGCTCACCGCTCGGGCAAGCGTGAGTTCGCCCATTGACAACGATGAGGCCCGACCATCGCCTCCCTTTGCTGCTTGAAGCCTAGTCGCCCGCCGCGCGTTGCGCATTGATGCAACGCAATAACGGGAACGCTCACGCGGTCGCGGGCCCTGCCCTTTGCCCCCTGTCCTTTCCCCACGTTCCTCTGCGCGCCCCAAGACGCAACGAACCCGCCATGAAGGCGGGTTCGAAGGGGACATTGCCCGAGCATCGTCGACCAGCGTTTCTCGCTGGCGCGTTCAGCTCCGTACGATCAACGCTTGAGCGCGGCACCGAAACGCTTGTTGAAGCGCTCGACGCGACCACCGGTGGTGGCCTGCTTCTGCTTGCCGGTGTAGAACGGGTGGCACTGAGAGCAGACGTCCAGGCTCAGGTCGTGGCCAGCGGTGGAACCGACCTCGAAGGTGGCGCCGCAGGAACAGGTCGCATTGACCGTCTTGTAATCCGGGTGGATACCTTGTTTCATCGTGAACCTCACTTTTCGGTATGCCGCCACCTGATCCATTGCCAGGCACCGCATACGGGTAATGGCACGGGCACTCGTTGGTGCGTCGTCAAGCCCCTGTGCCGGCCGGTGATCCGCTCCCATCAAGGAAGCGGCGGAGTATTCTAGCAGACTTCATTGTGGAGGCCAATTGGCTGACTCTCCTGCCCCGCGCGTGCTGCGGATCGCCATTCCATCCCCCCTTCGCCGCCTGTTCGACTACCTCCCCCAGGGGGTGCCCCCGCAAGGGGGCTGGTCGCCGGGGCTGCGCGTGCGCGTCGAGTTCGGCCGCCGTCAGGTGGTGGGCGTCATCGTCGACTGTCGTGACGACAGCGACCTGCCGCTGGCCAAGCTGAAGCCGATCCAGGCCTGTCTGGACAAGGCGCCGCTGCCAGGCGATTGGCTGTGGTTATGTCGATTCACCTCGCGCTACTACCAGCACGCCCTCGGCGACACCCTGGCCCATGCCATGCCGGTGTTGCTGCGTCAGGGACGCCCGCTGGAGGCGCGGGTACGCGAACGCTGGCAGGTCGCCTTGAACGGCGATCCTGCCCGCCTGGGCCGGGCTCCGCGCCAGGCCGAACTGCTGGAGATGCTGCGCCAGCATCCCCAGGGCCTCACCACCCAGGTGATCCAGGCGCAATCCTTCACCCGCGACCAGCTCAAGGCGCTGGAAGCCAAGGGGCTGGTGAGCTGCCACGAGGAAACCCTCACCGGCCCCACCCCCGACGACAGCCAGGGCCTGCTGGCGAGCCCGGCGCTGGCCCTGAACGACGAGCAGGCCAAGGCGCTGAACCAGCTCCACCAGGGGCTCGACCGCTTTCACCCTTGCCTGCTGCACGGGGTGACCGGCAGCGGCAAGACCGAGGTCTACCTGCAGTTGATCGAGGCGGTGGTGGCCAAGAAGCGCCAGGCGCTGGTGCTGATTCCCGAAATCGGCCTGACTCCGCAGACCCTGGGGCGCTTTCGCCAGCGCTTCCGGGTCCCGGTGGTGGCACTGCACTCGGGGCTGACCGACCACGAGCGCCTGGACGCCTGGGAGGCGGCGGCCAGCGGGAGGGCGCCGATTATCATCGGCACCCGCTCGGCCATCTTCACCCCGCTGGCTCGCCCAGGCCTGATCATCGTCGACGAAGAGCACGACGGTTCGTTCAAGCAGCAGGACGGACTACGCTACCACGCCCGCGACCTGGCGGTGGTGCGCGCCAAGCGCCATGGCATTCCGCTGCTGCTGGGGAGCGCCACGCCATCGCTGGAGAGCCTGCACCGCGCGCGCACCGGTGACTACGCTCACCTGCGGCTGACCCGGCGGGCCACTCGCCACGCTCCCGCTCGACTGGAGCTGGTCGACCTCAAGGGGCGCCCTCGACGCGGCGGCCTGATTCCGCCGGTCATCGACGCCATCAAGGCAACGCTGGATGCCGGCCACCAGGTGCTGGTGTTCATCAATCGCCGCGGTTTCGCCCCCACCCTGGCTTGTCACGCCTGCGGCTGGATGGCCGAGTGCGACCACTGTGACGCACGCATGACCTGGCACCGCCAGCCGCCGATGCTGGCCTGCCACCACTGCGATCGCCGCCGGGTCATTCCCGACGCCTGCCCGGACTGCGGCAGCGCCGACCTGCGTCCGCTGGGTAGCGGCACCGAGCGTACGGAGGAGAGCCTGGCCGAAACCTTTGCCGAGACCCCGGTCCACCGCATCGACCGCGATAGCACCCGGGCCAAGGACGCGCTCGAGAAGATGCTCACCGAGGTCCGGCGTGGCGAACCAGCGATCCTGGTCGGGACCCAGATGCTGGCCAAGGGCCACCATCTGCCCCACGTCACCCTGGTCGTGGTGGTCAACGCCGACGCCGGCCTCTACGCCAGCGACTTTCGCGCGCTGGAGCACTCGGCCCAGTTGCTTGAGCAGGTGGCCGGGCGCGCCGGCCGCGCCGCCCACCCTGGCCGAGTGCTGGTGCAGACCATGCACCCGGACGACCCCAGCCTTCGTCTATTGGCCGAGCGCGGCTACGACGCCCTGGCCGAGTCGCTGCTGGAAGAACGCCGCATCGCCGCCCTGCCGCCACTGCGCTTCATGTCCCTGGTCCGCCTGGAAGGCCCCCGGGAAGACGCCCTGACGGCACTCGCCCGGGAGATCGCCGGCGAATTGCGCGAGCAGGTACGTAGCCTGGCTCTGGATCTCGACTGCCTCGGCCCGGTACCTGCCCCCATGGAGCGCCGTCAGAACCGCTACCACCTGCAGATCGCGCTGATGGCGGAGCGACGCAGTCAGCTGCACCCCGCGCTCGAATGGCTAGCCCACCGTCTGGAAGCCTGGCCCGAGGCGCGGCGTATCCGCTGGTCCATTGACGTCGATCCGCAGACCCTGAGCTGAGGTCCGATACGCTGAGCTTTGCCGCCCCGGCCTTTAAAGGCCAGGCGCAATCATCGATAATACGCGGTCTGCCCGCCGACAGGTGCTCCCGCCAGGATTCGCCACGCTCGGCCACCGTGCCACAGGACATAGACGCCTCATGAAAGACACCATCGTTGCGCTGCTGGATGCCGCTCTTGCCGAGCTCAAGCAGCAGGAAGTCGTTCCCCAGGAGCTTTCCCCGGCCTACAAGGTCGACCCGACCAAGGACAAGGCCCACGGCGACTACGCCACCAACCTCGCCCTGATGCTGGCCAAGCCGGCCAAGGCCGCACCGCGCCAGGTGGCGGAAAAACTGGTAGCGGCCCTGCCCGAAAGCGCCGCCGTGTCCAAGGTCGAGATCGCCGGCCCCGGCTTTATCAACTTCTTCGCCGCCACCGACGCCGCGGCCCAGGTGGTGCGCCAGGTGCTGGACGCCGGCGACGCCTTCGGCCGCAGCCTGGCCGGCGCTGGCGAAAAGGTGCAGGTGGAGTTCGTTTCCGCCAACCCCACCGGCCCCCTTCATGTCGGCCACGGCCGAGGAGCCGCGGTGGGCGACTGCCTGTGTCGCCTGCTCGAGGCCACCGGCTACGACGTCACCCGCGAGTTCTACTACAACGACGCCGGCGCCCAGATCACCAATCTGGCGCTGTCGGTGCAGGCCCGCGCCAAGGGGCTGGGCCCGGACAGCGACGGCTGGCCGGAGGACGGCTACCGCGGTGGCTACATCGAGGACGTGGCCAAGGCCTACCTGGCCGGCGAGACCATCCACGCCGACGACCGCCACGTCACCGCCAAGGGTGACCCGGAGGATCTCGACGCCATCCGCGAGTTCGCAGTGGCCTACCTGCGTCGCGAACAGGACCTGGACCTGCGCGCCTTCGGCGTCGGCTTCGATGTCTACTTCCTCGAGTCCTCGCTGTACCAGCAGGGCAAGGTCGAGGAGACCGCCCGTCGCCTGACCGAAAACGGCCACACCTACGAGCAGGACGGCGCCCTGTGGCTGCGCACCACCGACTTCGGTGACGACAAGGATCGGGTGATGCGCAAGAGCGAGGGCGGCTACACCTACTTCCTGCCCGACGTGGCCTACCACCTGGACAAGTGGCAGCGCGGCTTCACCAGCGTGATCAACGAGCAGGGTGCCGACCACCACTCCACCGTGACCCGGGTACGCGCCGGCCTGCAGGCGCTGGATGTCGGTATCCCCCAGGGCTGGCCGGACTATGTGCTGCACCAGATGGTGCTGGTCACCCGTTCCGGGGTCGAGGTCAAGCTGTCCAAGCGGGCCGGCAGCTACGTTACCCTGCGCGACCTGATCGACGAGGTCGGCCGCGACGCCACCCGCTTCTTCCTCGCCGCCCGTCGCGCCGACTCCCAGCTGACCTTCGACATCGATCTGGCGCGCTCGCAGTCCAATGACAACCCGGTGTACTACGTCCAGTACGCCCACGCCCGGGTGTGCAGCGTGCTGCGCAAGGCCGAGAGCGAAGGCCTGGCCTTCGACCACGCCACCGCCATGGCCAACCTGGGCCTGCTTGAGGCAGACCAGGAAAAGGCCCTGCTCAATCGCCTGGCGCGCTATCCCGAGGTGGTCGAGCACGCCGCCAAGGCCCGAGAGCCGCAGCAGATCGCCCAATATTTGCAGGATCTGGCAGCCGACTTCCATAGCTGCTACAACGCCTGCAAAGTCATGGTCGACGACGACGCCCTGCGCAATGCGCGCCTGGCGCTGGGCCTGGCCGCGCGTCAGGTGCTGCGTAATGGACTCGACCTGATGGGCGTCGGTGCACCGGAGGAGATGTAAGCCATGGCCACTCGCAAGGCGCCCCCGCGCAAGCGCGGAGCAACCACCAGCCAGAAGCGCAGGCAAGCACCCAAGCAGGCCCGCGGAGGTATCCCCGGCTGGCTGTGGGCCGCCGTCGGCGTGGTCGCAGGCTTCCTGCTGGCCCACCACCAGAACGGTACCGCTCCCTGGCAGGATCCCCGTTCACCGGTGGCGGCGGTACTGCCCAAGCCCTCCAGCGGCGAGCAGCAGGGCAGCAATGCGAGTGGCAGTGCACAAGGCGGACAGGCCAGCGAAAGCGAGCCGCCGATGCCGACGTTCGAGTTCTATACCCTGCTGCCGGAGTCCGAAGTCATCGCCTCCGACGAGGAGATGCCGGCGTCCACCGCCAAGCGCCCCGAGGCGGCCCAGCCGAGCGAGGACGAGATCTCCGCGGACGACCCCATCGCCGCGGTGATCGCCGCCAACTCCCGCGAAGAGGAAGCGTCGTCCACGCCATCCGAGACACCGCGCAGCGCCGAGCGTCGCTACATGCTGCAGGCGGCCTCCTTCCGCGAGGTCAACGATGCCCGACAGCTCGCCGGGCGACTCAAGGACTTCGGCCTGCTGGCCAAGATCAGCGAGGTCGAAGCCACCGGCGGCGCCACCTGGCATCGCGTGCAGGTCGGCCCCTACAGCGATCGCAATGAACTGTCGCGGGCCCAGGATCTAATGAGCACTCAAGGCATCGAGCCGCTGCTGATCCAGCTGCAGAACTGACGTCGGCACACCTCCTCCTTCTGAAGCTACGCCCACCAGGCCCAGAACATCACGTCTGGGCCTGGTGCGTGCTGGCCACCGCTCAAGCACCCATCGTGGCGGCGTCTCTCTTCCTCTGTTGCACCGTCTTCTTGGCGCAGCGAGCCGCATTCCCGAGTCGCCCGCGCTTGAAATCCTTGCGACCCGCCCGCACCTACCAGCCTATCGCTTATGCAGAGGGCTCTGCCCCTCGACAGTCACCGGAGGCCTCGGCTTCCCCAAGGAGAATTCTCCATGACCACGATCGTTTCCGTTCGCCGCGGCGACCAGGTGGCATTGGCCGGCGATGGCCAGGTGTCACTGGGCAACACGGTGATGAAGGGCAACGCCAGCAAGGTGCGTCGCCTCTATCACGGCCAGGTGCTGGCCGGTTTTGCCGGCGGCACCGCCGACGCCTTCACCCTGTTCGAACGCTTCGAGGCCCAGCTGGAGAAGTACCAGGGCAACCTGGTCAAGGCCGCGGTGGAGCTGGCCAAGGACTGGCGCACCGATCGCGCCCTGCGCCGCCTCGAGGCGCTGCTGGCGGTGGCCGACAAGAAGGCCTCGCTGATCATCACCGGCAACGGTGACGTGGTGGAACCCGAGCGTGGCATCATCGCCATCGGCTCCGGCGGCAACTACGCCCTGTCCGCCGCCCGCGCGCTGCTCGAGAACACGGAACTGTCGCCCCGCGAGATCACCGAGAAGTCGCTGGAGATCGCCGGTGACATCTGCGTGTTCACCAACCATCACGTGACCCTGGAAGAGCTTTGATCATGACCCAGATGACGCCCCGCGAAATCGTCCACGCGCTGGATCAGTACATCGTCGGTCAACAGGATGCCAAGCGCTCCGTGGCCATCGCCCTGCGTAACCGCTGGCGCCGCATGCAGCTCGACGGCGAGCTGCGCCAGGAGGTCACCCCCAAGAACATTCTGATGATCGGCCCCACCGGCGTCGGCAAGACCGAAATCGCCCGGCGCCTGGCCAAGCTGGCCAAGGCTCCCTTCATCAAGGTCGAGGCGACCAAGTTCACCGAGGTGGGCTACGTCGGCCGTGACGTCGAGTCGATCATCCGTGACCTGACCGAGGCAGCGATCAAGCTGGTACGCGAGCAGGCCAAGGAAGAGGTCGGCCACCGCGCCGAGGACGCCGCCGAGGATCGCATCCTCGACGCCCTGCTGCCGCCGCCCCGTGGCCAGGAAAACGAGCCGCGCGAGGACTCCTCGACGCGCCAGATGTTCAGGAAGAAGCTGCGTGAAGGCCAGCTCGACGACAAGGAGATCGAGATCCAGGTGTCGCCCCAGGCACCCAACCTCGAGTTCCAGACACCGCCGGGCATGGAAGAGATGACCAGCCAGCTACAGAACCTGTTCTCCGGCATGGGCAAGGGCAAGACCGAGACCCGCAAGGTCACGGTCAAGGAGGCCTTCACCATCCTGCGCGACGAAGAGGCCGGCAAGCTGGTCAACGAGGACGACATCAAGTCCCGCGCGGTGGAGGCGGTGGAGCAGAACGGCATCGTCTTCCTCGACGAGATCGACAAGGTCGCCAAGGGCAGCGGTCAGTCCAGCGGCGGTGAGGTCTCCCGCGAGGGCGTCCAGCGCGACCTGCTGCCGCTGATCGAAGGCTCCACGGTGTCGACCAAGTACGGCATGGTGAAGACCGACCACATCCTGTTCATCGCCTCCGGCGCCTTCCACCTGTCGCGTCCCTCGGATCTGATCCCCGAGCTGCAGGGCCGTCTGCCGATCCGTGTCGAGCTGTCGGCGCTGACGCCGGACGACTTCAAGCGCATCCTGACCGAGCCGTCCGCCGCCCTGACCCGTCAGTACGAGGCGCTGCTGGCCACCGACGGCCTCGAAGTGCGCTTCACCGATGACGGCATCGAGCGCATCGCCGAGATCGCCTTCAACGTCAATGAAGGCACCGAGAACATCGGCGCCCGTCGCCTGCACACGGTAATGGAGCGGCTGCTCGAGGAGGCCTCGTTCAAGGGCTCGGATCTCGGCAACCCGCTGATCATCGACCGTGCCTACGTCGATTCTCAGCTCGGCGAACTGGCCATGGACGAGGATCTGAGCCGGTATATCCTGTAACCACCGGCCAAGCACCCTCGATGACCGGGCCGCCGCGCACTGCGCCGCGGCCCGGTCGTGCTTTCGATGCCGCAAATGCTGAAGTCAGGGCACGCCCACCGTGCTGAAACAGAGAGGATCGCCATGAGCGCCCCCACTCCGACCCTGGTGCACTACCACAGAAAGGCCCGCGAGCTCGAGATCGGCTACGCCGACGGCTCCCGCCACCGCCTGTCGGTGGAGTACCTGCGGGTGTTTTCTCCCTCCGCCGAGGTCCGTGGCCACGGCGGCGACACCGCCACCCTTCAGGTGGGCAAGAAGGACGTGGGCCTTGCCGACATCACCCAGGCGGGCCGCTACGCCCTCAAGCTGCACTTCGACGATGGCCACGACAGCGGCCTTTACAGCTGGGACTATCTGGACTGGCTGATCCGCGAGCGCGAGGCCAACTGGACCGACTATCTCAAGCGTCTGGACGAGGCCGGCGCCAGTCGCGAGCCGCTGGGTATCGAGATCCGTCAGCTGTAGCGATCGACACCGGTGTGGCGACAAGCCGGGTGACGGTCAAAGACAAGCCACCTCGGCAAGGCTACAATGGCCGCTGCCAAAGAGCCCCCATCGGCTCTTCTCGCAATCGCTCACGACTCGGGAGTCCCATGGATAAGCGCACCACCCACTTCGGTTTTCAGGACGTGCCGGTCGAGGAAAAGGCCTCACGTGTCGCCGATGTCTTCCACAGCGTGGCGGCTCGCTACGACGTGATGAACGACCTGATGTCCTTCGGTATCCATCGGCTGTGGAAGCGCCTGACCATCGAACGTTCCGGCGTCCGGCCTGGTCATAGCGTACTCGACATCGCCGGCGGTACCGGCGACCTGGCGCTGAAGTTCTCGCGCATGGTGGGACCGCGCGGCAAGGTGGTGCTGGCCGACATCAACGCCTCCATGCTTGGGGTGGGACGCGACAAGCTGATCGACCGTGGTGTCGGTGGCAACGTCGAGTACGTCCAGGCCAATGCCGAATGCCTGCCATTTCCCGACAATACCTTCGACTGCATCACCATCGCCTTCGGTCTGCGCAACGTCACCGACAAGGACGCCGCCCTGGCCTCCATGGCGCGCATCCTCAAGCCCGGCGGCCGCCTGCTGGTGCTGGAATTCTCCAAGCCCGACAATCCGCTGTTGACCCGCGCCTACGACGAGTACTCCTTCCGTCTGCTGCCGAAGATGGGCGAAATGGTGGCCGGCGACGCCGACAGCTATCGCTATCTGGCCGAGTCGATCCGCATGCACCCGGATCAGGAAACGCTCAAGGGCATGATGGAAACCGCCGGACTCGAGCGCGTCGAATACACCAATCTCACCGGCGGCATCGTCGCGCTGCATCGCGGCATCAAGCTTTGAGGACATGATGGCCTTGACCCCGACCCTGCTGCTGGCCGGCATCGAGAAGACCGTCAACGCCCTGCTCGCACGCGACCCTGCCTCGCCTTCTCGGCTGCGCTCGCTGGCGGGCCAGCGGGTGCTGATGTGCCTGGAGTCCCCGCGTGTCCAGCTGGCGCTGTGCTATCACCCCCAGGGGGTTGACCTGCTGCTGGTGGACGAGGTCGATGAAGGCGCCTGGGACGCCATCGTCGAGCTGGACAGCGACACCCTGGGCCGGCTGGCCGGCGGCGCCGACATGGAACGGCTGATGTTCGAGGGCCGTCTGGCGGTGCGCGGCAAGATCCACCTGCTCGAGGCGACCCGCGACCTGCTGCTGGATCTCGACCTGGACTGGGAGGCTGAGCTTGCCCGCTATCTCGGCGACCTGCCGGCTCACCAGCTCGCCGAAGGCCTGCGCGGCCTGTCCCGCTGGGGCCTGCGCACCCACCGTGAGCTGTGTGCCGATGTCTCCGAGTACGTCTTCGAGGAAGCCCGCTGGCTGCCCGGCCGCCATCAGCTCGAGGCCATGCGCGAGGCGCTGACCGAACTGGAGCTGGCCACCGACCGTACCGAGGCACGTCTCAAGCGCCTGACCCGTCGCCTGGCCCGGGAGAACGACGTCTCATGATCCTCCGCCCGCTGCGCATCATCTGGGTCGTCACCCGCTACCGTCTCGACACCCTGCTGCCGCTGGAAAAGCTGCCCTGGTGGCTGCGGCTGATATTCACCTGGTCGCCGCTCAAGCTGATTCCCGTCGGCGAGCGCTCCCGCGGCGAACGCCTGCGTCTGGCGCTGGAGTCGCTAGGACCGATCTTCGTCAAGTTCGGCCAGATGTTGTCGACCCGTCGCGACCTGTTCCCCGACGATATCGCCAATGAACTCAAGCGGCTGCAGGATCAGGTACCGCCCTTCCCCGGCGAGCAGGCCGAAGCACTGATCGAGGAGTCCCTGGGCGAGCCGCTCGAGGTACTGTTCGCCGAATTTTCCCGTGAGCCGCTGGCCTCGGCCTCGATCGCCCAGGTCCACACCGCCAGGCTGCCCGACGGCCAGGACGTGGTAGTCAAGGTGATTCGCCCAGGCATCGAGCGGGTCATGCGCCAGGACATGGCGCTGATGTACCTGGTGGCGCGAGCGCTGAACAAGGTGCCGGAAGCGCGCCGGCTGCACCCGGTGGAAGTGGTCCGCGACTACGAGACCACCCTGTTCGACGAGCTCGACCTGACCAAGGAAGCGGCCAACACCTCCCAGCTCAAGCGCAACTTCGACAAGTCGCCACTGTTGTATGTGCCGTCGATCCACTGGCCGCTGACCCGCCACAAGGTGATGGTCCAGGAACGCATCCACGGCGTGCCGGTGGCCGACATCGAGGCGCTCAAGGCCCAGGGCACCGACCTGAAGCGTCTGGCCGAGCGCGGCGTGGAGATCTTCTTCACCCAGGTGTTCCGCGACAACTTCTTCCACGCCGACATGCACCCGGGCAACATCTTCGTCTCCCGCCAGGCGCCGTCCGACCCCCAGTACATCGCCATCGACTGCGGCATCGTCGGCAGCCTTACCCGGGAAGACCAGGACTACCTGGCGCGCAACCTGCTGGCCTTCTTCCACCAGGACTACTACGAGGTCGCGGCGCTGCACATCGAGTCCGGCTGGGTGGCCGAAGATACCCGCGCCAACGAGTTCGCGGCGGCGGTGCGCACGGTATGCGAGCCGATCCTCGAGAAACCGCTCAAGGACATCTCGTTCGGCCAGGTGCTGCTGGGCCTGTTCCAGACCGCGCGGCGTTTCAACATGGAAGTCCAGCCCCAGCTGGTGTTGCTGCAGAAGACCCTGCTCAATATCGAGGGTCTGGGCCGTCAGCTCTACCCGGACCTGGACCTGTGGGCCACCGCCAAGCCCTACCTGGAGCGCTGGATGAAGGAGCGCGCCGGCGCCCAGGGCCTGTGGGAGTCGTTCAAGCGGCAGGCACCGGAGCTGACCCGGCAGCTACCGGAATTGCCGGTGCTGGCCCACCAGGCGCTGTCCCAGACCGAGAAGCGATCGCGCCAGATCACCCAGCAGGGCGAGGTCATGACCCATATTCTCGGCCAGCTGACCCGCCAGGCCAGGCGCATACGCCGGACGCGACTGGGGCTCGCCCTGGCCGCGGTGGCGCTGGCCTGGCAACCGCTGTCCGGCTGGTTGACCGATCAGCCCTGGCCGGTCCTGGTCGCTGCGGGCATCGGCACACTGCTGGTGATCTGGAACTGATCTTTTAATGGAATCTTCACCGATGAGCGATATTCTGAACCAGCTCGACGCCGCCCTCAGCGAACGTCGGCACGCCGATCCTGACACTTCCTACGTTGCCTCCTTGCATCACAAGGGGCTGAACAAGATACTCGAGAAGGTGGGCGAAGAGGCGGTGGAGACCGTGCTTGCCGCCAAGGATGTTGACGCGGATCCAGCCAGTCGCGAGGCGTTGATCGCCGAAACGGCAGACCTGTGGTTTCATAGTCTGGTGATGCTCTCGCACCTGGGACTCGACCATCGGCAGGTGCTGGATGAACTCGCCCGACGCTTCGGCGTATCGGGGCATGAGGAGAAGGCCTCGCGCCGCTCCTGAGCCTCGGCGGGAACCAACGATTCACGGCGCCTGGCGCCGCATATTGAGGAAGTTCTTATGTTAGGTGGTATCAGTATCTGGCAACTGCTGATCGTACTCGGCATCATCATCCTGATCTTCGGCACCAAGAAGCTCCGCAACGTTGGCAGCGACCTGGGTGGCGCGGTCAAGGGCTTCAAGAAGGCCGTCAACGAAGATGAGGACAAGTCGGAGGAGGCCAAGCCCCAGGCTCAGGTCCGTCATGACGAGACCGATACGCCCAACAACACCTACGACGTCGAGGCGGAGCGCAAGCCCGAATCCTCCGACGAGCGCAAGTAACGCCACATGTTCGATATCGGCTTTCTGGAACTGCTGATCATCGGGGTGGTGGGACTGCTGGTGCTGGGTCCCGAGCGCCTGCCCAAGGCCGCGCGTACCGCCGGCCTGTGGATCGGACGCATCAAGCGTTCGGTGGCCGGCATGCAGCGTGAGATCAGCGCCCAGCTCGAGGCCGAGGAACTGCGCCAGAAGCTCAAGGAGCAGGAACGCAAGCTGGACGACAGCGTCAACCAGGCCAAGCGCAGCGCCGAACAAGCCAAGCGCAGCGTGGAATCCATCGCCGACACCCCGAACAAGGGCAACGGCGGGCAGGCGGATTCCACCGGCGCCCAGTCTGCCTCGGCCGGCCAGCGGCTGGACGACGCCGTCGACAGCGCCGCACGCGCCTCGTCGTCCAGCGCTTCGGCTTCCACGCTCTCCCCCGCTCCCAGCGATGACACCGCCTCTTCCGAGCACAAGGACTCCGCCACCCGATGAGCGATACCGGTGACACTCCGCCGTCAAGTCAGGGCCACGCCCCACTGATCGAACACCTGGTGGAGCTGCGCTCGCGGCTGATGCGCGCCGTGATCGCCATCCTGGTGATCTTCCTGGCGCTCTACGCCTTTTCCAACGACATCTACCAGTTTGTCGCAGACCCCCTGATGGAGCTGCTGCCGGAAGGCTCCCAGATGATCGCCACCGAGGTGGCGTCGCCCTTCCTGGCGCCGTTCAAGTTGACCCTGGTAGTGGCGGTGTTCGTGGCCATTCCCTTCGTCCTGCACCAGGCCTGGGCCTTCGTGGCGCCAGGGCTGTACGACAAGGAAAAGGCCCTGGCGCTACCGCTTCTGGCCTCGAGCGTCCTGCTGTTCTATCTCGGCGCGGCCTTCGCCTACTACGTGGTCTTTCCCCTGCTGTTCGCCTTCTTCACCCAGACCGGGCCGGAGAACGTGCAGGTGATGACCGATATCAACCAGTATCTCAACTTCGTGCTGAAGCTGTTCTTCGCCTTCGGTATCGCCTTCGAGATCCCGATTGCCACCTTCCTGCTCATCCTCACCGGCGCCGCCAGCGTCAAGAGCCTGAGCGCCAAGCGCCCCTACGTCATCCTCGGCTGTTTCGTCATCGGCATGCTGATGACCCCGCCGGACGTGGTCAGCCAGAGCCTGCTGGCGGTACCCATGTACCTGCTCTACGAGGTCGGGCTGCTGTTCGGCCGGCTGGTCAAGAGGCGGAGCAGCGATGACGAGGAAGCGCCGGACGAGGCGTGATCGCCACACCGGCAGAGCCCCCGTCAGCAGAATGCACAAAGCCCGAGGCATTGGCCTCGGGCTTTGCTTTTTTACCGCTCTCGCACCGGTGTTGTTCAAGGCGCTTGGCGACAATGATCAGTGGCGTCTCAGCGGGGCATGGCCCCGCTGAGACGGCGCTCAGGTGTTGACGTCCATCATCTCGTCGATGCGATCCACCAGCTTGTTGATGCCCAGCGCCGCCTCGCTGATGCGGGTGGCCAGCATATAGGCGGGGGTGGTCACCAGGCGATGCTCGAAGTCCACCACGATATCGTCCACCGCACAGCTGCGATGCAGGCCGCCCATGGCGCTGATGCAGCCACACACCTCGGGGTCGGTACCGATGGTGACGGCGATGCCCGGCCCCAGCACCTTGGGCACCAGCACCGGCGCGATGCACATCAGACCGATCGGCTTGCGCGCATCGTGAAACTCGATCAACAACTCAGCCAGGTCTTCGTGGACCTCCATCTCGGACTTGGCCGTGGCGTAGTTCGAAAGATTCTTGGCCACCCCGAAGCCACCGGGCAGGATCAGGGCATCGAAGTCCGATGCCGACAGTTCGTCCAGCGGCGAAATCTCGCCACGAGCCAGGCGGGCGGACTCGACCAGCACATTGCGCGACGCCTCGACGGCCTCCCCGCTGTGGTGGTCGATCACCTCCTGGTGAGCGATATCCGGGGCAAAACAGCGATAGGCGATGCCCAGCTGGTCCAGGCGCAGCAGGGTCAGGGTGGTCTCGTAGATCTCGGAACCATCCTGTACGCCGCAGCCCGACAAGACGATCGCTACCTGTTTACTCATGTCATTCTCCTTTATAGCGCGTCGCGAACGGGCCCGGACGCGGCCAAGACTGCCACTACTCTAGAGAGTCGCCACGGGTGCGACAAGACGCGACTTTCGGCGAACGGGAGAGGAGGAATATACTCAATCAATGTCATGCTTTTGTCATGAAGTGCCACCAGACTAGCGCGTGGCGCCGAATCCTTGCTTCCGTGGAGTGCCGTCTTGAGTGCCATTACCCCTCGTCTTTACCCCGCCAGCCGTCCTCGCCGCATGCGCAAGGACGACTTCTCCCGCCGCCTGATGCGCGAGAACCAGCTGAGTGCCGACGATCTGATCTGGCCAGTCTTCGTGCTCGAGGGCGAAGGCCGCCGTGAGGCTGTACCGTCCATGCCCGGGGTCGAGCGCCTGTCGCTGGACCTGTTGATCGAAGAAGCCCGCGAGGCCGTCGAGCTGGGCATTCCCGCCATTGCGCTGTTTCCGGTGGTCGACGCCGACAAGAAGAGCGAGCTGGCGGAGGAAGCCTACAGCGCCAGCGGCCTGGTCCAGCGTAGCGTGCGCGAGCTCAAGGCCGCCCTGCCCGAGCTCGGCGTGATCACCGATGTCGCCCTGGACCCCTACACCAGCCACGGTCAGGACGGCATCCTCGATGAAGACGGCTATGTGGCCAATGACCGCACCGTCGAGACCCTGATCAAGCAGGCGCTGTCCCATGCCGAGGCCGGGGCCGACGTGGTCGCCCCTTCCGACATGATGGACGGGCGTATCGGTGCCATCCGTGAACTGCTCGAGCGTGAAGGCCTGCCCAACACCCGCATCATGGCCTACAGCGCCAAGTACGCCTCGCGCTACTACGGCCCCTTCCGCGATGCGGTGGGCTCGGCGGCCAACCTGGGCAAGGCCGACAAGTCGACCTACCAGATGGACCCGGCCAACAGCGACGAGGCCCTCCACGAGGTCGCCATGGACATCACCGAAGGTGCCGACATGGTGATGGTCAAGCCCGGCATGCCCTACCTGGACGTGGTCCGCCGGGTCAAGGACGAGCTGCGGGTGCCCACCTACGCCTATCAGGTGAGCGGTGAATACGCCATGCACATGGCCGCCTTCGACAACGGCTGGCTGGACGCTGACACTGTCATCCTCGAGTCGCTGATGTGCTTCAAGCGTGCCGGCGCCGACGGCGTGCTGACCTACTTTGCCAAACGCGCGGCCAGGCTATTGGCCCGCTGATCAGGGGAGGGAGCGGCGCCCTTCCCGAGCCCCGATGAGGAACCACCATGGAAGACGCGCAGAGCGACAACGCCACGATTGAACATGCGACCCTGGGCAAGTCCGACGTCTCGATGAGCGACGCGCCCCAGGCCGATACCCCGGTGCCGCGCCTTAACCAGACGCGCACCGGCATCAAGCCCAAGGCAATGCCGGACCCTGAGGCCGACCTCACTGACCCGAGCCTCTACTTCAATCGCGAGCTGTCGCATCTGCAGTTCAACATCCGGGTGCTGGAACAGGCGCTGGACCAGGCGCACCCGCTGCTCAACCGCCTGATGTTCCTGTTGATCTTTTCCTCCAACATGGACGAGTTCTTCGAGATCCGGGTGGCCGGACTGAAGAGCCAGCTGGCCCTGGGCGACGACACCACCGGTGCCGACGGCCGCAGCCCGCGTTCGGTGCTCGACGAGATCTCGAAGATCGCCCACGAGCACGTGGAGCGTCAGTACCGCATCCTCAACGAGCAGCTGATCCCTGCCATGGAAGCCCACAACATCCGCTTCCGTCGGCGTGGGGACTGGACCAAGCAGCAGCGCAAGTGGGTCCATGATTACTTCTCCACCGAGATCATCCCGGTGGTCAGTCCCATCGGGCTGGACCCCTCGCACCCCTTCCCGCGGCTGGTCAACAAGAGCCTCAACTTCATCGTCGAGCTCGAGGGCAAGGACGCCTTCGGCCGCGAGGGCGGCCTCGCCATCCTGCCGGCGCCACGTTCGCTGCCCCGGGTCATCGCGCTGCCGGAAGAGCTGTGCGAGGAAGGCTTCACCGAGTATCTGTTCCTGTCGTCGATGATCCACGCCCACGCCGACGAGGTGTTCCCGGGGATGAAGGTCAAGGGCTGCTACCAGTTCCGTCTGACCCGCAACGCCGACATGACGGTGGATCCCGAAGAAGTCTCGGACCTGGCCTCGGCCCTGCGCGGCGAGTTGCTGGCCCGGCGTTACGGCAGCGGCGTGCGCCTGGAGGTGGCCGACAACTGCCCCGAGGAGCTTTCCGACTTCCTGATCAAGCAGTTCCAGCTCGAACCCAGTGACCTCTATCGGGTCAATGGCCCGGTCAACCTGACCCGCATGATGTCGGTACTGGGTGACGCCGACCGACCCGATCTGATGTACCGCTCCTTTACCCCCGGCGTGCCCAAGCAGGTCAAGCAACCCAACTCCATCATGCAGTCGATGCAGGAAGGCGACATCCTGCTGCACCACCCCTTCCAGTCGTTCACCCCGGTGGAGGACCTGCTGCGCGAGGCCGCCCGCGACCCCGACGTGCTGGCGATCAAGCAGACGCTGTATCGCACCGGTGCCGACTCACCCATCGTCAACGCCCTGGTCGAAGCCGCCGGCCAAGGCAAGGAAGTGACCGTGGTCATCGAACTGCGCGCCCGCTTCGACGAAGCCGACAACCTGGCGCTGGCCTCGCGCCTGCAGGAGGCCGGCGCCATCGTCATCTACGGGGTGATGGCCTACAAGACCCACGCCAAGATGATGCACATCGTGCGTCGCGAGAAGGGCGCGCTGCGCCACTACGCTCATCTCGGCACCGGCAACTATCACTCCAAGACGGCCAAGCTCTACACCGACTACAGCCTGCTCACCGCGGACCCTGTGCTGTGCGCCGACGTGCACAAGGTGTTCCAGCAACTGTCCGGCATGGGCCGCACCCGCCAGATCGAGAAGCTGCTGCACGCCCCCTTCACCCTGCACGAACGGGTCGTGGAAATGATCGAGCGGGAGGCAAGCTACGCGCGCAAGGGCAAGCGCGCCCATATCATCGTCAAGTGCAACTCGCTGACCGAACCCAAGCTGATCCAGGCGCTCTACCGCGCCTCCCAGGCCGGCGTCGAGTGCGACCTGATCATCCGCGGCATGTGCTGCCTGCGCCCCGGCCTGCCCGGTATCTCCGAGAATATCCGGGTGCGCTCGGTGATCGGTCGCTTCCTCGAACACACCCGGGTGTTCCACTTCCACAACGACGGCAAGCCCGAGATATGGGGCTCCAGCGCGGACTTCATGGCGCGCAACATGTTCCATCGGGTCGAGACCTGCTTCCCGCTGCTCGACAAGAAGCTCGCCGCCCGGGTGCGCAAGGACCTCGAGACCTACCTGGTCGACAACTGCCAGAGCTGGCTGCTGCAGGCCGACGGCACCTACATCAAGCAGGATCCGGGCGAGGCCGCACCGATCTCCGCCCAGGAAACGCTGCTGTACGCCTACGCCGCTCGCGCTTGAGTAACGCCCCGCATTGACGCGCCATCGGCGCGTCGATAACACCACCCAGGCCCCTCGCCAGCGACGCTGGCGAGGGGCTTTTCATGTTGTCGTCATGTGTCCTGACGGCTGCCGGACGCCGCGCGACCTGCGCCTTGGCCGCCCCAAGCGGTTCCCGGACCAACCGCCTCCCGCTTCAGGCTGCCGATCATCCAGCCCTGGACACCCAGACCCTAGAAAAAACACCCCGGCTCCCTGAAAAGGGAGCCGGGGTGCTGGGGCGGCGCAAGACGTCAGACGTAGAGAACGCCCCTGGAGGTTGCCCGAAAGGCCGACGCAAGCCGGCACCTTTCGGACACGTCCTAGACGCCGATCTGGCCGCCGTCTTCGCGCTGGATCACCACCGTGGCGGCGCGCGGTCGCACGCTGGCATCAGACGCCTGGGTCGCGTCGTCACTGGCCGGCCAGTTGCCCGGATGCTGGATATTGATAAACAGCGCGGTCTTGTCCGGCGTGGGGAAGATGCCAGTGACCTCGCAGCCGTTGGGGCCCACGCAGAAACGCTTGAGCTTGTCCTGGTTGGCCCCGGAGATCACCGCGGCGGCACCATCGGCACGCTCGAGCTCCGCCGGCACGACCGCCAGCACCTGGTCATTGGTGCTCTCGGTGACGCCCTCGTAGCCGTTGTCGGTCTGGATCCACAGGATGCCCTGGCCGTCGCCGCGCTCATCGAAGTAGAGCCCATCGGGACTGGCGAATTCGTTGTCGGCGGTCAGCCCGGACAGGTTGTTCTGGTCACTGGCCGCGGCACCGAACACGAATACCTCCCAGTCGAAGGCGGTGGCATCGCTGCCCTCGCGCCAGCGGATGATCTGACCGGCCTCGTTGTTCGCCCGCGGGTTGGCCGCATTGACCGGTGCCGTGGCGTAGCCGTTGCCCAGCGCGGTGATGTTGTCGCCGTCGCCGGTCAGGGTCGCCTCGGTGCCGTCTTCGGTACGCTTCGAGTTGTTGGTCAGGGTCATGTAGACCTCGCCGGTGGACGGGTCCACCGCGCCCCACTCAGGGCGATCCATCGGTGTGGCACCCATCAGGTCGGCGGCATCACAGGTGTGGATGATCACCCCGGCCAGGTCATCGGCGTCGAGTTCCAGCGCCTCGGCCAGGGTACGGCCATCCTGGGTGGAAGCGTCCGGCGTCAGCGGCAGCCACTCGCCGCTGCCATCGGCGTTGAAGCGAGCGACGTAAAGGGTGCCGCTGTCCATGTACTTGTCACCGATCGCCAGGCGATCGGCCTCGGCGCCGGGAGCGATGGCATCCGCCGGGTCCCAGGCCGCCTCCGAGACAAACTTGTAGATGTACTCGTTGCGCGAGTCGTGACCGGAGTAAAACACCACCGGCTCGCCTGCTACCAGCTTGCCCGGCCAGCAGCCCTCGTGGCGGAAGCGGCCCAGCGCCGTGCGCTTGATCGCCTGCCTGCCGGTATAGGGGTCGATCTCGACGATATAGCCGAACTGACGCGGCTCGTTGCGGTAGTCACCGCTGGCGTCGTCGGCGACGGGGTCGCCGATCAGACGGGTAAATTCGTCGTCGCGTTCGCTGTCATCACCCGCGGCGGTCTCCCAGCCGTAGCGTCCGCGACCACTGGCGATGCCAAGACGGTCATCGTCCAGGGTACGGCCTTCGTTCTTGACGAAGTAGGCCGGCCAGTTCTCCTCGCAGGTGAGGTAGGTACCCCAGGGCGTGTAGCCGTGGGCACAGTTGTTGTTGGTGCCGCGAGCCTGGGTGCCGCCCGGGGAATACCTGGTCTTGACATAGTCGCTGCCCGCCACCGGCCCTGACAGGTGCATCGGGGTGGCGCTGGTGTAGCGACGGTTATGGGCGGAACCCTTGACGTGGCTCCAGCGACCATCGGCGTCCTTCTTCACCTCGACCACGGTCACCCCGTGGGCGTTGATCTCGGTGCGCACCTCGTCCGCCGGACGCTTGCCTTCGGTCATGTTGGTAGGGCCGCCCTGGGGCGCCCACAGCGCGTTCTCGTCGATGTATTCGTTGTTCATCACCAGCAGGAAGCGCTCGGAGGCCGTGCTCTCATCCAGCGCGAAAGGATGCATGCCGTCGTGATGCATGCCGACGCTGGCCGCCTGGGCCTGGGGCGTCATCGTCAGATCCTCGCTCCATTCGGGCGCGCTGTCGTCAAGCGGCGTACCCCAGGGCACCAGCACCTGGGCGGTATAGCCCGGCGGCACCACCACGGCGTCGCTGCGCGAACCGGCAATCGACTCGAAGGCCAGCGCCAGCGGCGTCTTGGCCATCCCTGACGACGGCTCGTTGGCGAAGGCCGAGAGACCAAAGCTTCCCAGCATGGTCATGGCCGCCATGCCCATGCCACCCTTCATCACCCCTCGCCGGGAAAGACGACGGTCGAGCACCGAGGAGAAGGGTTCATTACGGCTGGGGTTCAACAGACGATGATCTTCAATTTCCTTGCTCATTGCGCAGTCCTCTTCTTGCAGCCCTCTGTTCGCCGTCAAGGCGTGGGCTGTCGGTGCCAGTCACTGTTGCCGGCCTCGGGTATCGGAGGGGAAAGTCGATCACAGGGGCGACGGCGGTCCGCCGACAACACTAGGTAGTCCAGATGACACTCGTATGACGATAGACGAGGTTGACGCAGAGCACAGGAAGTAGCGCTATTGTAAAAAGAGTAACAGTTGGTGAAAGAAAATGGCTTCGCTCGTCGACACAGTGCACCAACAATCGCTATCGACAGGACCAGAACCATGTGGAATCTGGGACACCGACATCAGCGCATACTTCTTATGCCCCAACGCGCCCCTTCAGCCGACGAAGATCCCGAGCCTCGTTGGTACTGGGTCCACTGTGTCGATCAACAGAGCCTCGACCGGGGCAGCGCCGCCAATGTCCAATCGCTTTCATGCCTCGACCAGGCACTTCCCTGTTGTCTCGTCATACCGCCACAATCGGTCACCCTGGTAACGCTGGACGGCGCCCTGGCCGAGGAGGTCGACAGCAGGGAGTCACTGGATGAACTGGTTGAGCGGGAGCTTTGCGTAATACCGCACACTCTCGCGCTCCATGTGCTCTATCGTGATGACAGCGCCCTGGATGTCATGGTGGTGCAGCGTACCCTGCTGGCCCAGTGCAGCCGACGCCTGGGACGCCATCACCTCTCGCCCCGCTGGTGGGCCAGCGCCTTCCAGGGTCTGCCGCCGCCCGAACCCGACACCCTGGGCGTACTGCCCTGGGGCGACGACTGGATGCTGAAGTGGCGCCACCCCGAGACCCCTGAACGGGAGCGCTGGCTGTGCTGGCCCAAGAGTCAGGACATGGAGGACCTGAGCGACCATCTTCCGGAAGTGCTGCGCGAGTCGCCATGGAATTGTCCACTGGCCCCCCAGGCCGTCAACGGCCTCGACTGCCTGGACTTCTGTGCCCGCCACCTGCCCGAGGACCTGCCACTGGTGCCCTCGGACATCGGAGGTGAGGGTCAGCCTAGGGAGAAGAAGCCCGAGCCCGCGTAGAGGCAGCGTGATCGCTATCGCTAAACTTCGCTGCCACTGGCCCAAAAAACGTGTAGAGGCGTTTGAAGCGACGAGAGGGAATGCTGAAGTCATATCGTGAGCGATGACGAGCCGGATGCCGCCGGAGCGCAAAGGCTGGAGTTTACCTTCGACGGAATGAGAACCTTTAGCGCCGGCGGCGGAGTTGCAGTGCATCGCCATCTATCCCGTGTTTCTTCAATCTCCGAGCATGACTCCTATACTTTCCGTTTGGCTACCAACTCCGTTGACCGCCGTAATATCTTGGGGACAGCATGACATGACTACGCAACAGGTCATCATTGCCTTGAACACGATCCTGTCGTCTCTTTTGGCCACGGGTGGCACAAATGTCAGTGAGCCATCACCATCAAGTGGAACATTCATCCACACATTGAATGGTGATGGAACATGCGAAACCTCCTTGCCGATGGCAAGCAATGCCATTCGAAGATTATCAACACAGTTGTCATGGTATTCGCTTACGCCAAGCTGTCTATAGCGATTGATATCGCAGGCGGCAATCAATGTGTCATGCACCCCAGGCGAAGTATCTTCCACTAGTTCCAGCATCTCGTTTCTTCTATTGGAAACCATACTGTCACCGACAACCGGCACCAAGCGCCCAAGATGGGTTCGAGTATGTTCCATGGATAGAAATTCGTCTGGATCACTCGTATTGAAAGCCCACATATCGCAGACCTGCAATCCACTTACGTTAATCAGCGTAAGCATCTGCCCTTTTTCCAGTACAACGGCAGCGCCACACCTCGCGGGAATGAAATAGACCTTTCCTGGCTGCAGAACACCATTGCGCGCAAGCGGTTGGCTCACTGACAACTGTTTTTCTTCCAGCGCACCGAAAGAAGCCGCCAGATCAGGCTCCCTATCTCTACTTATATAACCACCCATCATCCACCTCGCTCACTGATTTTTCCGACTTATCATGAAGAATACATTGTTGGAAATCAGACACTCCCTCTCACCACATCGGCCCTCTGACGGCGAGACGCGCAAATTTCTCATCCCGCGAGACTATTCTTATTTCAAGTTCTGCAATACAGACGTTTGCTGGACAGGGAATCACATCTGTTGCCGAGCATCTGGTACCCAGCAGGGGACGATCGTAGAAGCGGTCACGGAGGTGCGCTCACCCCGAGACTGGATCGGAAACAACGCGAGGAACGTCCAGACTGGCCGCCAGCCTGTCGACCAACGCCTCAACGCGTTGCTCCGCCTGAATCAGAGACTGCTGCAGCCGCTCGCCGGCAAACTCGTCATACTCCACGGCGATGCTGTGCAACTCCTCTATGCCGAGATAGGCGAAAACGGTACGCAAGTGTGGTTCGACGTGGTTGGTGTGCTCCATTCGCTCACCAGGCTCGTAGCCATAGTCACCCCGTGCACCAAGCACCACCAAGCGCTTGCCCATGGCGCTCAGCATCGGCCAGTAGGGCAAGCCTGGGCGGGAGCGATCAAAGCCGAAAGTCCGCCCGACTCGCACAATATTGTCGATATAAGCCTTGAATCCGGCCGGAACGCCGAAGTTGTACATCGGGACGCCAGCGATGATCAGATCCGCCTCGAGCAGTTCGTCGACCAGGGAATCACTCTCCGCGAGAACCTCGTGCATCCACCTATCCCGCGCTTCCGGCTTGGTGAAGGCGGCATGAATCCAATCACCGGTGACAGGACGAGGCGGCTGCTGGCCGACATCGCGATAGACGACCCTGTCGTCAGGACGTGCCCGTTGCCACTGTGTGACGAAGTGGGCGCTGAGGCGTCTCGAATGCGATCCGTGGGGTTGACTACCGGAAAGTCCGGAGCGTGCGCTGGCATCAAGGTGCAACAGTGTAGCCATGAAGATTCTCCTTTGGGATTAGTACCGCTCATGCTTGGTGGAGCACGAACGACAGAATCTTCCAATCGATTCGGGCCGACAAACGATCTATTCTTTGCAGATGCACAAAAATTTTTTATCCATAGGGATGCGATGCAACGACGCCGACTACCACTCTCGCAGTTGCGTGCTTTTGAGGCGGCAGCACGTCACCGTAGTTTCAAGGGGGCGGCTGAAGAGCTGGCGGTAACGCCCGCCGCGATCAGCCACCAGGTACGGGAACTGGAAAGCTGGCTCGGCGTAGCGCTATTCGAGCGTCGCACCCGCCAGGTGATCCCGACCGACGCGGCAACGGAGCTTTCTCCCGTGCTACGCCAGGGCTTTGACGCCTTCGCCGAGGCATTGGAAAGTCTGCTCAAGCGAACGACACCCGCCAGCGTCACCCTCTCCTGCACTCCGGCCTTCGCCAGCCAGTGGCTGCTTCCTCGATTGACCGACTTTCATTCGACGAATCCCGATATCGCCTTGAATATCCATGCCAGCGAGAGCGTGCTTGATCTGACGCATGGAACCCGCCTGGCGATTCGTTACGGTATGGGCCCCTATCCGGACCATGAGGTGGTGACCCTGGCGACCGATCGCATTGCCCTGGTCGCCAGCCCGCAACTCCAGCTGGCTGGCGTCGACGACCTCAGGGGTGTTCGTCATATCGATTTCGACTGGTACTGTCCGAACCTTGGCCTGCCCGGCTGGGCTCAGTGGTGTCAGGCGTTGGGGTCTACCCCTGCCGTGCTGGGGCCTCGACTCGCCTTCTCCGAAGAAAGTCACGCGATCCAGGCCGCTATCTCCGGTCAGGGCGTGGCCCTGCTGGGCTTGACCCTGGTGCAGGATGAGATCGCTCGTGGTGTGCTGGAGGTGCCATTCGGCCCGTTTCTACCGGGACTGCACTACCACCTGATCAGGAGCCAAACAATGTCCGACAATGCCATCCTCGACAAGGTGGTGGTCTGGCTTCAACAGGCGTTTTCAGCGGCAACCGCTACCATAGGCGAACAACAGGCACCTTGATGCAACCCGTTTGCCTTCCCGCAAGAAATGACCGTCCTGGCCTTGAGCGTGGCGCTGGATGATCGAACTCAGACGTCATCGAACATCGAAGGCGTTCGCCCCATCGCCCCCTCTCCGATGACCCGAAGCAGCCGGTGGGACATGTGAGGATGACCCGACACTGCACGGGAGGGCATACTGGGGGCGATATCACTAAAACGGGAAAATGTTGTGAAACGGGCCATGCCAGGGATGCGGTCTGCTCTACTCACTACGGTGCTTGCCGCGGCGCTTGTTACTCTCAGCGGCTGCGCCGCCTTCGCCCCGGCGCCGCCGAGCCATCAGGACAATCTGTGCGAGATCTTTCGCCAGCAGCCTGACTGGTACGACGCCACCCAGGCCTCCTATGAAAAGTGGGGCACGCCCCCCTGGACCCAGATGGCCTTCATCAAGCGCGAGTCGTCGTTTCGCAGCCACGTCAGGCCGCCACGTACCAAGTTGCTGGGCTTCATTCCGTGGACGCGCCCGTCCTCGGCCTACGGCTATGCCCAGGCCCAGGATCCGGTATGGGGCGAATACGATGACGCCGCCGGCGGGCTGTTCGCCAGTCGCACCGACATGGACGACGCCACCGACTTCATCGGCTGGTACAACGCCCGCACGCGGCGCATGACGGGGGTGTCACTGTCCAACCCCGAGCACCTGTACCTGGCCTACCACGAAGGCCAGGGAGGCTATCAGCGCGGCAGCTATCGCGCCAAGCCGGCGGTGCAACGCGCGGCGCGGGAGGTGGCTAGCACAGCTTCCCGCTACCGCAGCCAACTGGCAGCCTGCGAGGCGGAATTCCGCTGCGACAGCTTCTATCAGGTATGGCCCTTCTGCCGCTGAGTCAGGTGGCCACCCACTATGCTTCCCGCTACCGCAGCCAACTGGCGGCCTGCGAGGCGGAATTCCGCTGCGACAGCTTCTATCAGGTATGACCCGTCTGCCGCTGAGTCACGTCCCCACCCGCGACGCGAGCCAGTTACGCCGGACATAAACGACCAGAGGCCCGAAAGGGCCTCTGGTCTGGTTCGTTCGCATCGTCGGGCTCAACCCTGCTGGGCAAGACGCTCGGCAGCCAGGCTCAACAGGTGTTCGGTGGTCTCCCAGCCGATGCAGGCGTCGGTGACCGAGACACCGTAGCGCAGCTTGCCGGGCTCCAGGGGTTGTTTGCCCTCGTTCAGGTGGCTTTCGAGCATCACCCCGATCAGCGAGGTGTCACCGGCCAGACGCTGGGCCAGCACCTCGAGCAGGACTTCGCTCTGACGGCGATGGTCCTTGCGTGCGTTGGCGTGACTGCAGTCCACCATCAGCCGCGGCGGCAGGCCGGTGCCGATCAGCGCCTTCCTGGCGGCGGCGACCGCGTCGACCCCGTAGTTGGGCTCACCGTGGCCGCCCCGCAGCACCACATGGGTGTAGGGGTTGCCGGCGGTCTCGCGCATGACCGGCTGCCCCTGCTCGCCCACCGCGAAGTGCTGGTGGGGGTGGGCGGCCGAGCGCATGGCGTCCAGTGCCACCTGGACGTCGCCGCTGGTGGCGTTCTTGAAGCCGACCACCGCGCCGATGCCACTGGCCATCTCGCGATGCAGCTGGGATTCGGTGGTGCGTGCGCCGATCGCGACCCAGGCCAGCAGGTCCTCAAGGTAAGGAGCGATCATCGGCTGCAGGATCTCGGTGGCCACCGGCAGACCCAGCTCGACGATCTCGCGCATCAGCTGGCGTGACAGCTCGAGCCCACGCGCCATGTCGCCCTTGCCATCCAGGTCCGGGTCATAGGCCAGGCCCTTCCAGCCCACGGTGGTGCGGGGCTTCTCGACGTACACCCGCATCACCACCAGCACTCGATCACGGATGCTGTCGGCCAGGGAGGCCAGACGCCGGGCGTATTCAAGCGCCGACCTGGGGTCATGGATCGAACAGGGCCCGACCACCGCCAGCAGGCGATCATCACGACCCTCGAGAATGTCACGGATCTGCTGACGCTGAGCGTCGACGCGATCGCTCAGGGTCGTCCCGAGTGGGCACTGGCGCTTGAGCGCCTGCGGGGTCGGCAGGGTCATCTGGGGGGCGGTCTCTTGCGTCGCGGCAGCGTTGAGGTCGGCGGTGGCAAGCGAAAGGCTGGCGGTCATGGTATCAGCTCCGTGTGGTCGTACATCGTTGGGTGCGTCGACCACCGAGGCGCTCACGGTCGGAGGTGGCCAGTTGGGCCGACCGCGCGTCGATAAATCGCCAGCTATCGCCATAGGCATAGCCATGGGAAATGGTGCTGGCGAAGAGTCGATATGCGGTCATGTCATTGCTCCGGTTGCCTGCCTTTCGCAGGTGAGTGCTACTGAGTGAAAACGTCTGGCCATACAAACAAGGAACCCCCGGACGGGCAGCCGTCCGGGGGTTCTGGGAGGCGGCCCTGGGGGGGGAGCGCCTCGCGAGTGCCAGATACTTGGATCAGGCCTCGCGCACCAGCGCCCCGGTATCAAACCAATACCAGGAAAAGCTGGGCCAATAAAAGGACACCGCGTCCGCATGCACACAATCCGAGCCCACGACGGCACCGACGAGGGCGCTTTCGCTGCCATCGGGTCGGGGTCGGGTCGGGTTTGCGTGATCGGTCATCGGTGTCTCCTCGAATCTTGTTTCATCCTGCCCCGCGCCGGAGCAAATGGCAACCCCTGTGCACGGGCAGGAAAAGCGCCGTGCCGTCGACCATGGTCGACTGACGTCCCTGGCTAGCCTGTCGCCAGCTGCACCCAGCCGATGGTCGCCGGCAGGCAGGTCATGCCGACCATCACCACCAGGCCGAGAAAGATCGTCAGGAATCCGCTTTCGTCATGAAAGCCGTCGTGAGAGCTGTCGCCATGCAGGTCGTCGTCGTGATGGGCCATGGGTCGCCTCCTTGTGATGTTGTTGTCAGGGTCATCCAGAGTCTAGGGGGATTCCTCGGGTCAGGCGAGTCCGCCGGCGATTCAGCGCAGGTGGCGGCCACCGTCCACAGCCAGGGTCGTCCCGGTCACATAGCGGTTGTCGAGCAGGTAGCGCAGGCTCTGGTAGATGACCCCGGGCCCCGGCACCATGTCCATCGCCGACTTGGCCCTGGCCTTGGCGGCATAGTCCTCGTCATCGCCCTGATTGAGCATGATCAGCGCGGGTGCAATGGCGTTGACCTGGATCTCAGGGGCATAACGCGCGGCGAAGGACAGCGTCAGATTGTCGAGCCCGGCCTTGGTGGCGGCGTAGGCGGCGTGCTTGCGCGAGCCCTTCTGCACCACGTAGTCGGTCATGTGGACGATGTCCCGCTGAGGCTCGCTGCAGGCGTCGAGCAAGGCCTTGGCGTGGAGGTTGATCAGGTAAGGCGCCAGCATATGGATACGGAACAGCCGCTCGAAGGCGGCCCCGGCATCCTCGCCATCGCTGTCCGGTGCCCAGTCGCTGGCGTTGTGGACGATGGCGCGCAACGCGCCGGTCTCGCTCTTGAGCCGCTCGAGGAAGTCGAGGATACCGTCTTCGCTGGAGAAGTCCGCCTGGAGGGTGACGATGCCGCGCTCGCGCATGGCCTCGAGCTCCGGGCGCTCGCGGCGATAGCTGATGATCACCGGCTGGCCGTCCTGCACCAGGCGCTCGGCGCAGTGACGCCCCAGACGCTGGGCGCCACCGGTAATCAGGATCGGCGACGCGCTCATGACTGCTTTTCCCCGACCAGGCTACCGACCACCGGCACCAGAGGGTCGCGTGGCGCGTAGGCGAAGACGTCCGAGAACACCCGTGACGGGTCCAGCCCCAGCGAGGCGAGCACGTCGACACAGGCATAGACCATGCCGGGCGAGCCCGACAGATAGACGTCGTGGCCCGACACATCGCCAAGCTCGGCGGCGAGTGCGGCGTCGATACGGCCATGATGGGCGTGCACCCGCTCGTCGGCGAAGCCTTGCTCGAAGCCTTCCTCGCAGACCGCGTGGAAGCTGACCTTATCGGACTCGGCGACCCACTGCCGGGCCAGGCTCTCGGCGTACAGATCACGGCGTTCCTTGGCCGCCCACCACAGGCTGATGGAGCGCTCGGGGTTGGCGTGGAGCGCCGCCTCGACGATCGCCTTCATCTGGGCGAAGCCGGTACCGGCGGCGATCAGCGTCAGCGGACGATCGCTTTCACCATCCAGCACGCAGTCGCCCCCCGGCAGACGCACGGTCAGGTGCTGGGCCTCGACCAGCATGGCCCTGAGCTGGGCCGAGTTGGAGCGTTCGGGCCAGTGCTGAATATGCAGCTCGAGTCGCCCATCGTCACGATGGCGGCTGGCGATGGAAAAGGGCACCCAGCAGTCATCGTCCAGGCACATTTCCAGGTACTGGCCCGGGGCATGGGCCATGGCCTCGGCGCGTCCTTCCAGAATCACGCGAAACACGTCAGGGGTGAGGTCCTCGACCTCGATGACCTGGCAGGTCAGGGTCCTTGCCGTCATGTCGACCTCTTGTTGCTGTCGGGGAGAGGAATGTCGAATTCGTCCCAGCGCTCGCTGACCCGGGACTTGATGCTGTCGTCCATGGCAATCGCCACGCCCCACTCCCTGTCCGTTTCACCCGGCCACTTGCTGGTGGCGTCCAGGCCCATCTTGGAGCCGAGCCCGGCCACCGGAGAGGCGAAATCGAGGTAGTCGATCGGGGTGTTCTCGACCATCACGGTGTCGCGGGCCGGGTCCATGCGGGTGGTGATGGCCCAGATCACGTCCTCCCACTGGCGAGCGTCGACGTCATCATCCAGCACGACCACGAACTTGGTGTACATGAACTGACGCAGGAAGCTCCATACCCCCATCATTACCCGCTTGGCGTGGCCCGGGTACTGCTTTTTCATGGTCACGACCGCCATGCGGTAGGAGCAGCCTTCCGGGGGCAGATAGAAGTCGACGATCTCAGGGAACTGGCGGCGCAGGATCGGCACGAACACCTCGTTCAAGGCGAGCCCGAGGATCGCAGGCTCGTCCGGTGGACGTCCGGTGTAGGTGGAGTGGTAGATGGCGTCCTTGCGCATGGTCATGCGCGTCACGGTGAACACCGGAAAGGTCTCCACCTCGTTGTAGTAGCCGGTATGGTCGCCGTAGGGACCTTCCGGCGCGGTATCATCGGGGTACAGGAAGCCCTCGAGGATGATCTCGGCAGACGCCGGCACCTGCAGGTCGGCGTGACCGCAGTTGACCAGTTCGGTGCGCGAGCCACGCAGCAGCCCGGCGAAGGCGTACTCGGACAGCGAGTCAGGCACCGGGGTCACCGCCCCCAGAATGGTCGCCGGGTCGGCGCCCAGCGCCACCGCTACGGGGAAGGGCTCGCCGGGGTGCGCCTGCTGGAATTCCTGGAAGTCCAGCGCGCCGCCACGATGGGACAGCCAGCGCATGATCAGGCGGTTCTTGCCGAGCTTCTGCTGGCGATAGATACCGAGATTCTGACGACTCTTGTGCGGGCCCTTGGTGATCACCAGCGGCCAGGTCACCAGGGGGGCGGCATCACCGGGCCAGCAGTGCTGGATCGGCAGTCGATCCAGGTCCACCTCATCGCCCTCGAAGACTCGCTGCTGGACCGGTGCCGAGCGCACGGTCTTGGGACCCATGCTCATAATCTGCTTGAAGATCGGCAGCTTTTCCCAGGCATCGCGAAAGCCCTTGGGAGGTTCCGGCTCCTTGAGAAAGGCCAGCAGCTCACCGACCTCGCGCAGCGCCTCCACCGAGTCCTGGCCCATGCCCATGGCGACGCGTTTGGGGGTGCCGAAAAGGTTGCCGAGCAGCGGCATTTCGCTGCCCTTGACGTTCTCGAACAACAACGCAGGGCCACCGGCGCGCAGGGTGCGATCGCAGATCTCGGTGATCTCGAGATAGGGGTCCACCTCGGCGGTCACCCGCTTGAGTTCGCCGGCGGCCTCGAGACCCGCGATAAAGTCACGCAAGTCACCATATTTCATGCGATTGCCTCGCTCCCCTGAACACAAAAGGGGCAGCATAGCATGCTGCCCCTCGTCTTGACCTCGGTCACCTGGACCTTGCGTCTGGCGACCGCCCAGGCGCGGCGTTGGCCAACGCTAGCGGCGCTTCATCGCCTCGAAGAATTCGAGGTTGGTCTTGGTGTCCTTGAGTCGGTCGATCAGGAACTCGGTGGCCGCGGTATCGTCCATCGGGTTGAGCAGCTTGCGCAGGATCCACATGCGCTGCATCTCCTCGTCGGAGGCGATCAGGTCCTCACGACGGGTGCCGCTGCGGCGGATGTTGAGCGCGGGATAGACGCGACGCTCGGCCAGACGGCGATCCAGGTGGGCTTCCATGTTACCGGTGCCCTTGAACTCCTCGAAGATCACCTCGTCCATCTTGGAGCCGGTGTCCACCAGGGCCGTGGCGATGATGGTCAGGCTGCCGCCTTCCTCGATGTTACGCGCGGCACCGAAGAAGCGCTTGGGCTTTTCCAGGGCATGGGCGTCGACACCACCGGTCAGCACCTTGCCGGAGGACGGCACCACGGTGTTGTAGGCGCGCGCCAGACGGGTGATGGAATCGAGCAGGATGACCACGTCCTTCTTGTGCTCGACCAGACGCTTGGCCTTCTCGATCACCATCTCGGCCACCTGGACGTGACGCGCCGGCGGCTCGTCGAAGGTCGAGGCGACCACTTCGCCGCGCACGGTGCGCGACATCTCGGTGACCTCCTCGGGGCGCTCGTCGATCAGCAGCACGATCAACTGGCACTCGGGGTTGTTACGCGTGATCGAGGTGGCGATGTTCTGCAACATCAGCGTCTTACCCGCCTTGGGCGGCGACACGATCAGGCCACGCTGGCCCTTGCCGATGGGTGCGGTCAGGTCGATGATGCGCGCGGTCAGATCCTCGGTGGAACCATTGCCGATCTCCATGCGCAGACGGTCCTGCGGAAACAGCGGCGTGAGGTTCTCGAACAGGATCTTGTGCTTGGCGTTCTCCGGCCGGTCCAGGTTGATCTGGCTGACCTTCAACAGCGCGAAGTAGCGCTCGCCTTCTTTCGGCGGGCGAATCTTGCCGGAGATGGTGTCGCCCTTGCGCAGGTTGAAGCGCCGGATCTGGGACGGCGACACATAGATATCGTCGGGGCCGGCCAGGTAGGAGCTGTCGGCGCTGCGCAGGAATCCGAAACCGTCCTGAAGGATCTCCAGCACGCCATCGCCGAAGATGTCTTCGCCGCTCTTGGCGTGCTTCTTCAGGATGGCAAAGATGATGTCCTGCTTGCGGGACCGGGCCAGGTTGTCGATACCCATCTCGCGGGCGATATCGAGAAGCTCCGGCACGGGCTTTTGCTTGAGTTCGGTCAGATTCATCAGAGTTCAGAAATTACTCGTGGAAGCCGGGCGGCAAGGCGCCGAGGGGCGAAAAGACACGCCGATTGAGTGCGTTCAGAGCCCGAGGCTGCTCGTGCGAGGCCAGGTAAAGATAATAGGGCCATTGACTGGATTCTCCGGAGGGGAGATCCACGCCAGCGTCTGGACGAGGGAGCAGGTTCATTCGCCGTTGCCAGCGTCTCGCGGGCTTGGGCCGGGGCCTTGGCCGGGAGCGGAGCTGACGTCGTGCGGGCTGTCTGACGACTTGGGATGGTCACGTCGCGGCGGCGGCGCGACCGGGAAAACACATTCGAAACAGGCGAATGACCCGATACTAGACAAGCCGGAAGGGGAACGCAAGCCCCGTGGCGGACCCGGATCATTGACATCCCCCGGGGCGAAACGCAACCTTGATCCATCTCCAGTGAAGGACCCGCCATGAATCAACCCTCGGATACGCTCAGCACCCTGCGCGAGTCGCCCCACGACGCCACCAAGGACCCCGCCCGCCTGGCCGCCATCGATCTGGGCTCCAACAGCTTTCACCTGCTGGTGGCCAACTATCAGGATGACCGGCTGCAGGTGGTGGCGCGGCTGGGCGAAAAGGTCCAGCTGGCGGCGGGCCTGGACGACGACGGCTACCTCAACGAGGACGCCATGACGCGGGCGCTGGACTGCCTGGCTCGCTTTGCGCCCTTTCTCGAGGGCATCCCCGCCTCGCGTATGCGGGTGGTGGGCACCAACGCCCTGCGCGATGCCCACAATAGCCAGGAGTTGATCGACCGCGCCGAGGCCATGCTCGGCACGCGCATCGAGATCATCGCCGGGCGCGAGGAGGCACGCCTGATCTACCTCGGCGCGGCCCACGCCCTGGCCGAGAACGGGCGCCGGCTGATCGTCGATATCGGCGGCGGTTCCACCGAGTTCATCATCGGCGAACAGTTCGAACCCAAGGCGCTGGAAAGCCTCTCCATGGGCTGCGTGACCTTTACCCGACGCTTCTTCGGCGACGGCGATATCAGCGAGAAGCGCATGCGCAACGCCGAACTCGCGGCGTTGTCGGAACTGGCTAATATCCGCAGACCCTACCAGCGTCTGGGCTGGGATGACCCGGTGGGCTCCAGCGGCACCATCAAGGCGGCGGCGGCGGTGATGCACGCGGCAGGCGACGCGCCGGAAGGAGTGATCACTCGCGACGGTCTGGCCAAGTTGAGAAAGCGCTTGATCAAGACCAAGCAGCTCGACAAGGTCTCCATGGACGGGCTCAAGGCCGATCGTGCCCGGGTCTTTCCCGCCGGTGTCGCGATTCTGTGCGCGATCTTCGAGGCCTTCGACCTCAGCGAAATGCGCTACGCCGACGGCGCCCTGCGTGAAGGGGTGCTCTACGACATGGCTGGCCGCAACAGTCCCGAGGACTCGCGTCTAAAGAGCCTGGAGACCCTGGCCCGCTACAACGCCGTCGACGTTCGCCAGGCCGACAATGTGGCCGCCTCGGCCAAGGCGCTGTTCGCCCAGGTCGCCGACGACTGGGGGCTCGATGAGGAACGTGGCCGCTATCTGGAGTGGGCCGCCTGGGTGCACGAGATCGGCCAGTCGATCTCGCACAGTCAGTTCCATCGCCACGGCGCCTATCTGCTCGAGCACTCGGATCTGGCCGGCTTCTCGCGCCCGGAACAGCGCCTGCTGGCCTTCCTGGTCCGCGCCCACCGACGCAAGTTCCCGAGCAAGGAATGGCAGCTGTTGCCGAAGGCCGAACAGCGTGACAGCCAGCGCCTGGCACGCCTGCTGCGACTGGCGGTGATCCTCAACCATTCGCGCCCGGAGCAGCCGCCGGCGACGCCGCGGCTCGAGGTGGACGGCGAGGTCCTGCATCTGCACTACCAGGGCGGCGACGAGCCAGGCCTCTTGTGCACCGACCTGGAACGCGAGGCCGACTACCTGGCCAATACCGACTTCGCGCTCAAGCTGCACGCGAGCACGGCCCACGCCGAAGCCTGAGCCCTCTCACACGGTCCCTGGCCAGAGCCCTTGGTCAAAAGCCACGGCCAGAGCCCTTGGCCAAGCCATCAGCCGGCCCCAGGCGTTGCCCGTAAGGGCGACGCCGCCCAGCCCTCGGCCAGGGCGACCCAGCACCCCCTGCCGGCGTCCAGCGCCGCCACGCAGCGCTCGCCCTGCCACACCACCAGCACCTGGGCACGCCGCCAGGGCGGCACACCAGCCTCCTGCAACAGCCGCTTCAGGTCGCGACTTCCTCGCCCGGCAAGCCTCAGCCGTTCGCCGCCCTGGCGCGGGCGAAGCCACAGCGGCAGCGGAGTCTCCTCCGCCGTTGTCGGCAGCCGTAGCGACCGTCCCGCTACCATCACGACACGGCCAGGCGCCCAGGGGCCTTCGGCAACCTCCAGCGGATCTCCGGTACCCTCCCCCATCAGCCACAACGCACCGCGCCAGAGCCGCGCCTCTGCCCCGGGCCAGCTCACCTTGACCTCGGCGTCACGCCGGGCATGGCATTGCTCGAGCAGATCGTCCAACCGTGGTCCCGGTGCCGGCGCAAGTCCCAGCCGACGCAGGCACAGCCCGATCAACCAGCGCTGACGGCGCCGTGACAGCGACAGCAGGCCCTCGAGTTCCAGCCTGGCGGGGTCGCCACCCAGCCGCGCCAGATCCTCAAGCGCGTATTCGTCCAGCAGTGCCGCCGCCTCGCCGGCATGCCGGGCACTCGCCGCCAGGGCGTCCGCGGCGTCGGGCCAGCGCTGCACCAGCGCCGGCACCACCTCATGACGCAGATAGTTGCGATCGAACTCGCGACTGGCGTTGCTGGGGTCCTCGACCCAATCGAGCCCGCGAAGCCGGGCTTCGGCTTCCAGTTCGCTTCGCCGGACGTCCAGCAAGGGGCGCTCGATCGAAAGGCCACGCTCCTCACGCCGCGCCGGCATGGCGGCAAGGCCCGCAACGCCTGCGCGCCTGAGTGCGGCCAGCAGCAGCGTCTCGGCCTGGTCATCACGGTGCTGGGCCAGCCACAGCACATCACCGGCGTCCAGGCATTCGACGAAGGCGTCGTAGCGCGCCTGGCGCGCCGCCGCTTCCAGGCCCTTGCCGGAGGTACGGTCCACCCTTGCCCGGACGACCTCGAGGGTTATCCCCAGCTGCGCGCACAGCCTGCGACAGTGGCGCTCGAAGTCATCCGCCGCCGCCTGCAGGCCATGGTGCACGTGGATCGCCCGCAATCGGCGCGACCGCTGCCCACAGACCCTTGCCGCCAGCGCCAGCAGCACGCAGGAGTCGAGCCCGCCGGACAGCGCGATCCACAACGACCGCTCCGGCGGCACCCGGTCGAGGGCCCGCTCGATTCGCGCTTCAAGGGTGGGAGACGTCAGCATGTCGGCGATTCCTGAGGGTCAGGGTGGGCGGTGGCACCTACTATGCATACGGCCCCCATCGCAGGACGATGGGGGCCGCACAATCGATGCAGAGCATTCGAGCTCAGGCCGGGCGCCGTGGCTCATCAGACGCTCATCGATGCAGAGCGTTCGAGCTCAGGCCGGGCGCCGTGGCTCATCAGACGCCCATCGATGCAGAGCGTTCGAGCTCAGGCCGGGGCACCGTAGCTCATCAGACGCTCGTAGCGACGTTCGAGCAGTGCCGCGGTATCCATGGCGTCGAGGCGCTCGAGGCTTTCGCCGATGGCGTCGCGGACCCGGGTGGCGGTTTCATGGGGGAAGCGATGGGCGCCGCCCAGGGGTTCCTTGATCAAGGTGTCGACGAAGCCCAGCTCCTTGAGACGGCTGGCGGTGATCCCCATGGCCTGGGCGGCGTCGCTGGCCCGCTCGGCGCTCTTCCACAGGATCGAGGCACAGCCCTCCGGCGAGATCACCGAGTAGGTCGAGTATTCGAGCATCATCAGCTCGTCGCACACGCCGATGGCCAGGGCGCCGCCGGAGCCGCCTTCGCCCACCACGGTGGAAATGATCGGCGTCTCAAGCCGCGACATCACCGCCAGATTGTAGGCGATGGCCTCGCTCTGACCGCGCTCCTCGGCGTCGATGCCCGGGTAGGCACCAGGGGTGTCGATAAAGGTCAGCACCGGCATCTTGAAGCGCTCGGCCATCTCCATCAGACGGCAGGCCTTGCGATAGCCTTCCGGCCGCGGCATGCCGAAGTTGCGGCGCACCTTCTCCTTGACGTCGCGGCCCTTCTGGTGGCCGATGATCATCACCGGACGATCATTGAGTCGCGCCACACCACCGACGATGGCAGCGTCGTCGGCGAACTCGCGATCACCGTGCAGTTCGTCGAAGTCAGTGAATACGTGCTCGAGGTAGTCCAGGGTGTAGGGACGCTGGGGATGGCGCGACAGCTGGGATACCTGCCACGGCGACAGGTCCTTGAAGATCGACTCGGTGAGCTTGCGGCTCTTTTCCTCGAGTCGGGAAATTTCGTCCGCCAGGCTGACCTGGCTGTCGTTGCCGACCAGACGCAGTTCTTCGATCTTGGCCTGCAGTTCGGCGATGGGCTGTTCGAAATCGAGATAGTTGGGATTCATGGGCCAGCCTTGTGGTCATGGTCAGGCGGGCGCGACGCAGTCGTCGCAAGCCCACCCATGGCAAAGAAAAAGTGGTGTGCATTATCGCACCCTGACCGGGCCACGCAAGGCGCAGCGGGTCAAGATCGTCTTAGAGGCGCCCTCGCAACCCCGCGCCGCTAGCGATACTTGAGGCGGACGCCGTCCTGGCCCTCGACCTCACGCAGCGCGATCAGCAGGTCGTCGGATGGCAGCACCTTCCACTGCTCGTCGAGTTCGAGCCAGCCGGTGGCCTCCAGATTGCGGTAGCGCAGGCGCACCGGCAGGCCTTCCTGGTGACGATGCGGCTCGAGGCTCGTGCGCAGGCTGTCGATCAGTCGACCGTTGGCCTCGCGACCATCCACCGAGACCTCCACCGCCTGACCGAAGCGCGAGCGCGCCTGGACCATGGGGGTGACCTCCTTGCCGCGCAGGCGCAGGCCGCCGGAGTAGTCATCGCTGGACACCTCACCTTCGATGATCAGCACCTCGGCGTTGTCGAGCTGCTCGCGCACGCTGTCGTAGAGCTCACCGAACAGCGACGCCTCGATGCGTCCGGTACGATCGTCCAGGGTCACGAACGCCATGGTGTCGCCACGCTTGGACTTCATGGTGCGCTGGGCCACCACCAGGCCGGCAACCCGCTGGGGCTCGCGAGAGGGTTTCAAGTCGGCGATGCGGGTCGAGACGAAGCGCGAAAGCTCTTCCTCGTATTCATCGATGGGATGGCCGGTCAGGTAGAGGCCCAGGGTGTCCTTCTCGCCGGCCAGGCGCTCGCGGTCGCTCCACTCACGCACGCGCAGATAGTCGGCGTAGGGATCGCTGGCGCTGTCGTCCTCGTCCGGGGCGAAGGCCTCGCCAAACAGATCCATCATCCCGGCGCTCTGGTTCTTGTGGCTCTGGGCCGCGGCCTTCAGGGCGTCATCCAGCGAGGCGGCCAGCACGGCGCGATTGGGGCCCAGGTTGTCCAGCGCCCCGGAACGGATCAAGGCTTCCAGGGTGCGCTTGTTCATGCGCTTGGGGTCGATCCGCCGACAGAAGTCGAACAGGTCGCTGAAGGGGCCGTCTGCGCTGCGCGCCTCGACGATGGCGCCGATGGGACCTTCGCCCACCCCACGGATCGCGCCCAGGCCGTAAACCACCCGCCCCTGTTCGTCGACGGTGAACTTGTAGCCACCGACATTGACGTCCGGCGGGGTCACCGTCAGCTTGAGGTGACGACACTCCTCGATCAGCGGCACCACCTTGTCGAGGTTGTCCATCTCGGTGGACATTACCGCCGCCATGAAGGGACCCGGATAGTGGGCCTTGAGCCAGGCGGTCTGGTAGGACACCAGGGCGTAGGCGGCGGAGTGCGACTTGTTGAAGCCGTAGCCGGCGAACTTCTCCACCAGGTCGAAGATGTTGCCCGCCAGGTCGGCATCGATGCCGTTGGCCGCACAGCCCTCCATGAAGCCGGCGCGCTGCTTGGCCATCTCTTCCGGCTTCTTCTTGCCCATGGCACGCCGCAACAGGTCGGCCTGGCCCAGCGAGTAGCCGGCCATCACCTGGGCGATCTGCATCACCTGCTCCTGGTACAGGATGATGCCGTAGGTGGGCTGCAGCACCGGCTTGAGCAGTTCGTGCTGGTAGTCCGGGTGCGGATAGGAGATCTCCGCCCGACCGTGCTTGCGGTTGATGAAGTCGTCGACCATGCCGGACTGAAGCGGACCGGGACGGAACAGCGCCACCAGGGCGATCATGTCCTCCAGCGAGTCCGGCAGCAGGCGCTTGATCAGCTCCTTCATGCCGCGGGATTCGAGCTGGAACACGGCGGTGGTCTCGGCCTTCTTGAGCATCTCGAAGGTCTTGCCGTCATCCAGCGGAATGGTGTCGATATCGAGCGGTCCCTGACCCTCCTTCGAGCGCACCTTGTCGACCATCTCCAGGGCCCAGTCGATGATGGTCAGGGTACGCAGGCCAAGAAAGTCGAACTTGACCAGGCCGGCGTCCTCGATATCGTTCTTGTCGAACTGCACCACCAGGCCGGAGCCGTCTTCATCGCACAACAGCGGAGAGAAGTCGGTCAGCTTGGTGGGGGCGATCACCACGCCACCGGCGTGCTTGCCGGTGCCTCGGGTCACGCCCTCGAGCTTGAGCGCCATGTCCCAGATTTCCTGCGCCTCCTCGTCGGCCTCGAGGAACTCCTTGAGCTGAGGCTCCTCCTCGATGGCCTTGGCCAGGGTCATGCCGACCTCGAAGGGGATCAGCTTGGACAGCTTGTCACCCAGCGAATAGGGCTTGCCCTGGGCCCGGGCAACATCACGAACCACCGCCTTGGCGGCCATGGTGCCGAAGGTGACGATCTGGGACACCGCGTTGCGGCCATAGCGCTCGGCCACGTAGTCGATGACCCTGTCGCGCTTCTCCATGCAGAAGTCGACGTCGAAGTCGGGCATGGAGACACGTTCCGGGTTGAGGAAGCGCTCGAACAGCAGGTCGTACTGGATCGGGTCGAGGTCGGTGATCTTCTGGGCGTAGGCCACCAGCGAGCCGGCACCGGACCCCCGCCCCGGCCCCACCGGCACGTCGTTGTCCTTGGCCCACTGGATAAAGTCCATCACGATCAGGAAGTAGCCAGGGAACCCCATCTGCAGAATGATGTTCAGCTCGAAGTCCAGGCGCTCGCGGTAGCGTTGCTCAAGGGCCGCCCATTCGTCACTGTCGCGGGGGTGCTGCGCCACCGGATAGAGCGCCTCGAGGCGCTCGGTCAGACCGTCGTGGGAGATCTTGCGGAAGAACTCGTCCTGGGTCATGCCCTCGGGGATGCCGTACTCCGGCAGGAAGATCTCGCCCAGACGCACGTCGACGTTGCAACGCGCGGCGATCATCACGCTGTTTTCCAGCGCCTCGGGGATATCGGCGAACAGCTCGGCCATCTCCTGGGGCGACTTCAGGTACTGCTCTTCGGTGTAACGGCGCTCACGTCGGGGATCGTCGAGCGCCTTGCCCTCACCGATGGAGACTCGGGTCTCGTGGGCCCAGAAGTCCTCACGGTTCAAAAAGCGCACGTCATTGGTGGCCACCACCGGCACCCCGGTGTCCAGCGCCAACGCCACCGAGGCGTGTACACAGTCTTCTTCCAGCGGGCGGCCGGTACGGGTCAGCTCCAGATAGAAACGTCCCGGGAAGGCCTGGCACCAGTCGTCCAGCAGGCGCCTGGCATCGGCGTGAAGATCGCTGAGCAGGTGGCGTCCGACATCGCCGTCGCGACCACCCGACAGCGCAATCAGCCCCTCGTTCTGCTCGAGCACCCAGGCCTTCTCCAGGTAGGCCCGCCCCTGGCGCTGGCCCTCGACCCAGCCACGCGAGATCAGCTCAGTCAGATTGCGGTAGCCGACGTCGTTCATCGCCAGCAGGGTCACCCGATAGGGGTGATCCAGGTCGTGGCCGTTGACCAGCCACAGATCTGCGCCGATGACCGGCTTCATGCCGGCGCCCTGGACACCGTTGTAGAACTTCACCAGGCCGAACAGGTTGGCCTCGTCGGTCAGCGCCAGCGCCGGCGCCCCGTGCTCGATGCCCGCCTTGACGTACGGCTTGAGGCGCACCAGGCCATCGACGAGGGAGAACTCGCTGTGGACGCGAAGATGAACGAAGGGAGCGGACATGAGAAAGCCTTACCTCGACCCGCCGTGGCGGGTGTGTGAAAACGGGTCAGAACAGCGCCAGTTGACGCTTTACCGGCGCAAACGACCGGCGATGCTCGGCCAGCGGCCCGAAGCGTTCGAGCGCGGCCAGATGCTCAGGCGTCGGGTAGCCCTTGTGGCGGGCGAAGCCGTAGTCGGGATAGCGCTCGTCGAGGGCCAGCATGGCCGCGTCACGGGCCACCTTGGCCAGGATGGAGGCGGCGGCGATGGCCGGATGACGGGCATCGCCCTTGACCACGGCCTGGCCCGGAACATGATGCCCGGGCAGCCGATTGCCGTCCACCAGCAGGTACTCAGGAGCCGGCGCCAGACCATCGATGGCCCGGCGCATCGCCAGATGGGTGGCGTGATAGATATTGAGCCGGTCGATCTCTTCGGGGCTCGCCTCGGCCACATGGTAGGCCAGTGCATGCTCGCGTATCTGGCCATCGAGCGCCTCGCGACGCTTGGCACTCAGCGCCTTGGAGTCATTGAGTCCGCTGATCGGCACCGAGGGATCGAGGATCACCGCCGCTGCCACCACCGAGCCCACCAGCGGCCCTCGACCAACCTCATCGACACCGGCCAGCAAGCTGCCATCATAGTTCACCACCAGCGGCGGCAAGGCAGGCTTGTTGCTGCGCCTGGACTTCGCTTCAGCGGCCACCGCCAGCCTCCTGACGGACATCATCCGTTTCATCAGCCGTGGCCTCGGCCACCTCCTCGGCCAGCCGAGGCGATACGCTGTCGGGCAACGGCTGCCCCGCTACCAGCGCTTCGATGGCCTCCGCCGCACGCCGGCTGGCGTCACGCTGCAGCCCCTCGTGCATGGCGGCAAAGCGAGCCTCGAGCGCAGTCCGCGCCGCTTCATCGTCGAGCAACTCGCCCAGGCGGGTGGCAATGGCCTCACTGCTGGCCTCGTCCTGGATCAACTCCGGCACCAGCGATTCGCGGGCGATCAGATTGGGCAGCGAGATCCACTCGGTCTTGACCATCAGCCGAGCGATGCGATGGGTCATCGGCGCCATGCGGTAGCCCACCAGCATGGGGCGATGACACAGCATCGCCTCCAGCGCCGCGGTGCCGGAAGCCAGCAGCACCAGGTCGCTTGCCACCATGGCCTCACGAGCCTGGCCATCGAGCAGGCTGACGCAGGCCGCAAGCGCCGGCCGCGCGGCCAGCAGCGCCTCGAGCTCCTGCCTGCGCTCGGGCGTGGCCGCCGGGATCACCACCGCAAGCCCCGGCCTTGCCTTGACCAGGCGTTCGGCAGCCTCCAGGAAGGTCTCCCCCATGAAGCGGATCTCGTTGCGCCGGGAGCCGGGCAGCAACGCCAGCACCCGGGCGTCGGCGGCAATTCCCAGCGCCTCGCGCGTGGCCCGGCGGTCGTTGACCAGCGGTAGTTCGTCGGCCAACGGATGGCCGACGAAGGCCACCGGCACACGGTGCTTGACGTAGAAGGCCGCCTCGAACGGCAGAAAGGTCAGCATGGCGTCCACCGAGCGGGCGATGCCCTTGACCCGTCCCTGACGCCAGGCCCACACAGACGGGCTGACGTAGTGGGCGGTGGTGACACCTGATTCGCGCAGCTGGCGCTCGAGGCCAAGATTGAAGTCCGGGGCGTCGATCCCGACCATGATGTCGGGTTCCCAGTCCAGCGCATCCCGACGCAGGGTGCGGCGCACGCGGATCAGCTCTGGCAGGTGCTTGATCACCTCCACCAGCCCCATCACCGACAGGGTCTCCAGCGGATACAACGACTCGAGCCCCTCGGCGATCATGCGCGGGCCACCCAGTCCTCGGAATGCCACCTCGGGATGACGCGCCTTGAGCGCGCGCATCAGGCTCGCTCCGAGAATATCGCCGGACAGTTCACCGGCCACCAGGTAGACGCGGCGGATTGAGCCTGTCTCGCTGGCGACATCGCGTGCAGCGTGGGTCATGACGGATACCTGACTGGCTGAACAAGTCTGACAATGGAAGGGTGCCCAAGCCGACGACGGCCATCAAGATGGCCGACGACGCTGGGGCTGACGCCCGCCGCTGCGGGCGCCGACAGCCGGGCCGGTGACTGCCTAGCGGATGATGCCCCGCGAGGACGCCTCGATGGAGGCCACGAAGGCTTCGGTCTCGGCCAGCGAGAAGCGCTGGCGGATCTCGCCGATGGCCTGTTCCACGGTGAGCCCCTGGCGGTACACCAGCTTGTAGGACTCGCTGAGGGCGCGGATGGCTTCCGTCGCAAAGCCGCGGCGCTTGAGCCCGACCACGTTGAGTCCGTGGGCCTGGGCCGGATTGCCGTTGATCATCACGAAGTCCGGGGTGTCCTTGGTGATGATCGAGCCACCGCCTGCCATGGCGTGGGAGCCAAAACGACAGAACTGATGGATGGCGGATAGCCCGCCAATGATCGCGAAGTCGCCCAGGTGCACGTGGCCCGCCAGGGTGACCTGATTGGCCAGGATGCAGTCGTCGCCGATCACGCAGTCATGGCCGACGTGGACGTAGGCCATGAACAGGTTGCGCGAGCCGATGGTGGTCTCGCTGCGATCCTGAACGGTGCCCCGGTGCAGGGTGACGCCCTCGCGCACGACGTTGTCGTCACCCATCACCAGGCGGGTCGGCTCGCCCTGGTACTTCTTGTCCTGGCAGGCCTCCCCCACCGAGGCAAACTGGAAGATGCGGGTACGCTCGCCCAGCACGGTGGGGCCCTGCACCACGACGTGGGGGCCGATGACCGACCCGGCGCCAATCTCGACGTCTGGGCCGATCACACTGAAGGGCCCCACCTCGACATCGTCGGCCAGGCGGGCGCCGGGGTCTACGATGGCGGTCGGATGTATCAAGCGATCTTCCTCTCGGCACAGATGATGTCGGCCTCACAGGCCAGCTCGCCTTCCACGGTGGCACGGCACTTGAACTTCCAGATACCCCGCTTGGCCCGCTCGACCTCGGCGCGCAGCTCAAGCTTGTCGCCGGGCATCACCGGGCGCTTGAAGCGCACATTGTCACTTCCGACCAGGTAGTACACATAGCCATCGGCGGGCAGCTTGTTGACGGTCTTGAAGCCCAGGATACCGCAGGCCTGGGCCAGCGCTTCCACCACCAGCACGCCGGGCATGATCGGGTGATGGGGGAAGTGACCATTGAAGAACGGCTCGTTGATGCTGACGTTCTTGTAGGCAACGATGGTTTCGCCAAGGGTCAGTTCCGTGACCCGATCCACCAGCAGAAAAGGATAGCGGTGGGGCAGATATTCGCGAATCTCGTTGATGTCCATAACCATCGTAGCGACCTCTGAAATGACAAGAGCCCTTCTCCCTGGAAGGACATGACCGGCGGGGGCCAAGGGCACCATACCGGCAATAGGCGGTGGATTATACCGACCTGTACCCGCCCCTCAAGCCTCGCCGGAGCCTCGCTTCTCCAGACGATTGACCCGCTTGGCGATACTGTCGAGCTGCTTGAAACGCACCGCATTGCGGCGCCACTGACTGTTTTCCATGGCCCCGGTGCCCGAGGAATAGACCCCGGGTTCGAGGATGGAGTTGGTCACCAGGCTCATGCCGGTGACCTGGACGCCATCGCAGATGGTCAGGTGGCCGGACAGCCCCACGCCGCCACCCAGCATGCAGTGGCGGCCCACCCGGGTGGAACCGGCGATGCCGACACAGCCGGCCAGGGCGCTGTGGTCACCGATGTGCACGTTGTGGGCGATCTGCACCTGGCTGTCGATCTTGACGTCGTTGCCGATCACGGTGTCACCCAGCGCCCCACGGTCGATGCTCGAGCAACTGCCGACCTCGACATCATCGCCGAGCACCGCGCCACCGAGCTGGGCGATCTTGCGCCAGCCGCCACCGTCGTGGGCAAAACCGAAGCCATCGCCACCGATCACACAACCGCTGTGCAAGATGACACGCTTGCCGACGACCACGCCGTGATAGAGGGTGACGTTGGCGTGCAGGAAACCGTCCTCGCCAATCTCGCAGTCCGCCCCGACCACCGAACCGGGCCCGACCACCACACGATCCCCCAGGCGAGCACCTGACTCGATCACCGCATTGGGGCCTATCGAGACGTCGGCACCCAGACTGGCGTCCTCGGCCACCACCGCACTGGGATGGATGCCGGGCTGGTGCGCGTCGGCCTGGGGGTCAAGCATGCGCGAAAGCTCGGCGTAGCCGAGGTAGGGATTGTCCAGCACCAGCGCTGGCACCGGGCAGGCGTCGAGATGGTCGGCGTGAAGCAGCACCGCCGCCGCCCGGGTGGACGGCAGGTCCTTCAGATAGGCGCGATTGGCAAGAAAGCTCACCTGATCGGGGCCGGCGTCCTTGAGCGTCGCAAGGCCAACGATACGTTGGCTGCCGTCACCGTGCAGGCGAGCGCCCAGGCGAGAGGCGATATCGGAGAGGTTTGGCTGTGTACGTGTCGATTTCATGTATGACCGTAATGCGGTGACGACGGAATTCGGGACAGGCGCTGTCGGCGATTCCCTCAGTACGTGTTGAGCAGCCGGGTGACCTCGGCCGTCAGGTCCGGCAGATCACGACCGCTGTGCAGGACACCGTCCGGTGTCACCAGCACCTCGACCTCGTGACGCTCGATGACCTGAGCGACCGCCTGGTCGACCCTGCCTTCCAGGCGACTTATCAAACGCTGTTCGGCTTCCTGGCGAGCCTCGAGGATATCACGTCTGAGGCGATCGAAACGCTGCCCTTTTCGCTGAAATTCCTGAACCCGTGAGGGGCTCGGCTGCCCTTCGGCAGCCGCCAGGTCGTCGGCCAGGGCCTCAAGCTCAAGGCGTAGCGTTTCGGCCTCGCGCTGCCAGGGTGCGACCTGTTGCTGCAGGCTATGCATGGCACTGCGGGCGGCCTCGGTGTCGAGCACGGCGCGACGCCAGTCGAGCACCGCCACCTGGGACGCCGATGCCGACACCGGGCTGCTCAGTGCAGCGGCCAGCGCCAACCACACCAGCCAGCGGCGACGGCCGCCTGTCCTCATCAGAAGGTCTGACCCAGCGAGAACTGGAACACCTGGGTGTCGTCCTCGTCCTCGTCATTGAGCGGCTCGGCCACGCTGAAGGTCAGGGGACCCACCGGCGTCAGCCAGGAGACGCCCACGCCCACACTGTAGCGTATATCGCTGAATTCCACCCCGGAGTTGCACTTCTTGCGATCCTCGTCCTCGGACAGCACGTCGTAGCACTCGGTGAGGAAGGTGTTACCGGCATCGACGAACAGCGACGGCTGCACCGAGCGCTTGTCCTCGACGAACGGCATCGGGAAGATCAGCTCCATGCTGCCCTCGAGCAGCACGTTACCGCCGAGGGTCTCGTCATCACCGTCCTCACGTTCGGTGGTGAGCTGGCCAAGGGTGTTGTCGGTGAAACCACGCACCGAGCCCAGGCCACCGGCGAGGAAGTTCTCGTAGAACGGATAGGGGTCGCTCGAATTGATGGCATCGGCGTAGCCCAGCTGGCCACTGAACTTCAACGACCAGGTCTGCTCTTCGTTGAACGGGAAGAAGTGCTTGGCCTGGGCCCTGGCCTTGTAGTACTCGGCGTCACTGCCGGGCACCCCGAGTTCCAGCGACAGCCGCTGGTAATTACCCGCCGTCGGCATGATGCCGCGGTTGAGGTCGTTGCGGGTCCAGCTGCCGGTGGCCGACAGGGTACTGGCGTCGTCACCCTCGTCGAGCACGTAACGCTTGATCTCCGACGGGGTGTCATCGTAGGTGTCGATCTCGAGCTTCTCGATGTTGGCGCCGAAGTTCATCCGCGTCAGCTCGTTGATCGGGTAGCCGAAGTTGATCCCGGCACCGAGGGCATCGGTGGAGTAGGTGGAGATGTCGGAATCTTCGTAGTCCGTGGCCCGGTAGTAGAAGTTGTAGCCGCGGGAGATGCCGTCCAGGGTCCAGTAGGGATCGGTGAAGCCGAAGTTGACGCTGGTGTAGGTATCACTCTTCTGGGCGCCGATGTTGACCCGGTTGCCGCTACCCAGGAAGTTGTTCTGGGACAGCGAGGCGCCGTAGATGACGCCGGCACTCTGGGAGAAGCCGAGACTCGCCGACAGCGAGCCTGAGGGCTGTTCCTCGACGGTGTAGGTGACGTCGAGCTGGTCGCTCTCGCCGGGGACCGGCTCGGTCTGCACCTGCACCTGCTTGAAGAAGCCAAGGCGCTCGAGGCGCTGGCGCGACTGGGAGATGGCCTCGGTGGAGGCTGGCGCGCTCTCCATCTGGATCATCTCGCGGCGCAGCACTTCATCCTTGGTGGTGGTGTTGCCGACGAACTGGATACGCCGTACGTAGGCGCGACGCCCCGGCGCCACCTGGAAGCTCAGGTCCACCGTCTCGCCGTCGCTGCGCACCTCGGGGATACCATTGACCTCGGCGAAGGCAAAGCCCTCGGCACCCAGGCGCGAGCGCATGGCCTCGGAGGACGCCACCACGTCGCTGCGCGAGAAGATATCACCGGATTCGAACTGCAGCAGCTCGCGGGCCTCGGCCTCGGCCACCTTGAGATCACCAACGAAGCTGATGTCGCCGACCCGGTAGCGATTGCCTTCATTGACGTTGATGGTGATGAAGATGCGCGACTTGTCCGGGCTGATCGATACCTGGCTCGAGGTGATCTCGAAGTTCACGTAGCCGCGGTCTAGGTAGTAGGAGCGCAGCCGCTCCAGGTCGCCAGCCAGCGCCTCGCGGGAGTACTCGTCGGCGGAGAACCAGCCGAAGAACAGACCGGGATCGTCCTCGAGCTCGAACTCGTCGAGCAGGATCTCGTCGGAATAGGCTTCATTGCCGACGATGTTGATCTGGCGGATCTTGGCGACCGCACCTTCATTGATGTTGATGTCGACCCGCACCCGGCCCTGGCCCACCGGCGTCAGCTCAGTGTCGATGCGTGCGCTGTAGCGGCCCTGGGACTGGTAGAGGCCTTCCAGCTCACGCTTCATCTCGTCGATGGTCGAGAGCTGCAGCACCTGGCCTTCGCTGATGCCGGCCTGCTTGAGGCCCGCACGCAGGTCCTCGTCGGGAATCTGGGAGTTGCCTTCGATATTCAGCGCCGAGATCGTCGGGCGCTCCTCCACCTGGATGATCAGGACGTCGCCTTCACGGGCCAGCTGGATATCTTCGAACAGTCCGGTGGCAAACAGCTGGCGAGCCGCTTCGGCCAGTTCACTGTCGTCCACTCGATCGCGAGCGTTGACGGGAAAAGCATTGAAGACGGAAGCCGCAGAGACCCGTTGAAGGCCTTCCACGCGAATGTCCGACACGGTGAAAGGGGCCGCGTGCGCCACCTGGGCACAGGCGGTCAAGAGTGTCGCCAATCCGATGGTCTTGATTTTCATGCAGTCGTTTCGCTCGCGTTGAGTCAGCGTACCTGTCCAGACAGGCACCTTATACATTTCTCCGCCTTACTGACAAGTTGGCGGCGGCGTCTCGCTTGGTGACGTCCCCGGCAAAGCGCGATTCACCTGGGCGCTCGTTGTTGCGCACGCACCACGTCGATGGCGGGGGCAACTTCTACCACAAGCGCATCACATCGAAGTACAGGGCCATGATCATCAGGGTGCCCACCAGCGCCAGCCCGACCTTGAGGCCAACGGCCTGGGTGCGCTCGGACACCGGGCGCCCACGTACCGCTTCGACCAGGTAGTACAGCAGATGGCCGCCATCGAGCACCGGAATCGGCAGCAGGTTGAGCACCCCAAGGCTGATCGACAGATAGGCCATGAAGTTGATGAAGCTCTCGAGCCCGGAACGCGCCGTGTCACCGGCGATCCGGGCGATGGTGATGGGCCCGGACAGATTGGTCGGCGAAATCAGGCCGACCACCATCTTGCGCACGGCGTCGAACGTCAGAAGCGTCATCTCGGCGGTACGTGAGGCCGCCTGCCCCACTGCGTCCAGGGGGCCGTAGCGGATTTCCCGCTGGTACTGCTGGGGCCAGTCTACCGGGGCAACGCCGGCACCGATATAGCCGATCTCGCTTCCATCATCCAGCCGGTTGATCCGCGGCGTCAGACTCAGCGCCTTCGACTCGCCGTCACGCTCGACCTCCAGCGACAGCGTCTGGCCGGGTCGCGCTCTGACCCGCTCGACCAGATCAGGCCAGTCACTCACCGCGCGATCGTCGATACTCAGCACACGATCACCGGCTTGCAACCCTGCCTCGGCCGCGGGCTCCCCTTCCATCACCTGGCCGATGACGGCAGGCATGTCGGGACGCCAGGGGGCGATACCGAGCGTTGCCAGCGGCGCGGGCGGGTCCTGCCCCACCAGCCAGTTCTCGACCGGCGCGCGATAGCTGCGGGAGGCACTCGAGCCCTCCTCGCGGGCCTCGATCTCCAGGCTGCCACTGGCACCGATGGCCGCCACCAGCTTGAGATTGACCTCGTCCCAGGAGCGCACCGTCTCGCCACCGATGGCGGTCAGCTCCATCCCCGACTCGAGGCCAGCCTCGGCCGCCGGCGTCTGCGGGGTGACGTCACCCACCACCGGCACCACCGTAGTGGTCCCGGCGACGAACAGCGCCCAGTAAGCCACCAGTGCCAGCAGGAAGTTGGCCAGCGGACCCGCCGCAACGATGGCCATGCGGGCCCACACCGACTTGCGATTGAACGCCTGATCGAGCTGGTCCTCGGGCACCTCGCCTTCGCGCTCGTCGAGCATCTTGACGTAGCCGCCCAGCGGAATCGCGGCGATGGCGAATTCGGTGCCATGGCGATCGAAACGTGACCACAGCGGGCTACCGAAACCTACCGAGAAGCGCAGTACCTTGACCCCGCAACGCCGCGCCACCCAGAAGTGACCGAACTCATGGAAGGTGACCAGCAGGCCGAGTACGACGATCACGGCCAGAATATTTTGAATCAGGCCCACGCAAGCCTCCTTGGCTGTATCACGACGGCCGCCGTCGCCGCCGCTTCCCAGGCTCCGGCAGCGCCAAAGGCAAAAGGTTCAACCGGGTGCGCGATCATCACAACGCCTCCAACCAGGCACGGGCACGCGCGCGGGCGTCATGGTCGGCGGCGAGTACCGCCTCCAGATCATCGGCACCACCACCGGGGGCACCTGCGCGCACCGCCTCGACCAGCCGGGGGATCTCGGTGAACCCAAGCCGCCCGTCGAGAAAGGCCTCGACCGCCACCTCATTGGCGGCGTTGAGTACCGCCGGCTGCAGCCCACCCTCGTCCATCGCCTCACGGGCCAACCGCAGGCACGGAAAGGCGGCCTCGTCGGCGGGTTCGAAGTCGAGCCTGGCCACCTGAAACAGGTCCAGCGCCTCGACCCCTGCCTCGATCCGCTCGGGCCAGGCCAGGCCGTAGGCGATGGGGGTGCGCATATCGGGATTGCCGAGCTGCGCCAGCACCGAGCCATCGCTGTAGGCGGCCATGGAATGGATCACGCTCTGAGGGTGCACCACCACCTGGATCTGCTCGGGGCGGGCGTCGAACAGCCAGCAGGCCTCGATCAATTCCAGCCCCTTGTTCATCAGGGTGGCGCTATCCACCGAGATCTTGCGCCCCATGGACCAGTTGGGGTGGGCGCAGGCCTCATCCGGGGTCACCCGGGCCAGACGCTCGGCATCGAATCCACGAAAGGGGCCGCCCGAGGCGGTCAGCAGCAGCTGAGTCACGCCGTGGCGCCCGAGTCCCCCACGATGCTGGCCAGGCAGACACTGGAAGATCGCATTGTGCTCGGAGTCGATGGGCAGCAGCGCCGCACCACTTTGCTCCACCGCTTTCATGAACAGGGCCCCGGACATCACCAGGGCCTCCTTGTTGGCCAGCAGCACGCGCTTGCCGGCCCGCACCGCCGCCAGCGTCGGCAACAGGCCCGCCGCGCCGACGATGGCCGCCATCACCACCTCGGCCTCAGGGGCGCTTGCCACCTCGGCCAGAGCCGCTTCGCCGTGACGCACTTCGGTGGCAAGCCCAGCCTCTTTCAGCTGCGTGGCCAGCCAGTCGGCGTCGGTCGGCGTGCCGAGCACCGCCACGTCGGGACGATGAGTCAGACACTGACGATAGAGGGCCTCGCGGGAGCGATGGGCGGTGAGAGCGTGGACCCGATAGCGGTCGGGGTGGCGGGCGATGACGTCCAGGGTACTGGTTCCGATGGAGCCGGTAGCACCGAGCACCGAGACGCCCTTGATGGTGGTCGAGGAGGTTTGGGACGAGGCAGAAACTGCAGATGCCGTCATGCTTGCACCAGCCAGGTAAAGAACAGGGCGAACACCGGGACCGCCGCGGTAAGACTGTCGATGCGATCGAGCACCCCGCCGTGCCCCGGCAACAGCGCGCTGGAGTCCTTGAGGCCGCGATGGCGCTTGAGCATACTCTCGAGCAGATCGCCGAGCACCGACACCAGGGTCACGCCGAGGGTCAACGCCACCAGCGCCAGACCGGCCGACAGCGACAGCTGCTGCCACAGCGCGAACACCAGCGCCAGCGCAGCGGTGACCGCCATGCCCCCATAGACGCCCTCCCAGGACTTGCCGGGGCTGACGTTGGGTGCCAGCTTGCGCCGCCCCAGGGCACGCCCGACAAAGTAGGCGCCGATGTCGGCACCCCACACCAGCAGCAGCACGAACAGAAGCCAGGCGCTGCCGCTCTCGCGCAGCAGATTGAAGCCGACCCAGGTCGGCAGCAGCACCCAGGCTCCCATGGCCAGGCGCATCGCCCGCGAGGACCACTGATGGCTGCGCCCAGGATGACCGAGCACCCACCACAGATTCAGCGCCCAGCCCAGCGCGCCAATGACCAGCGGCCACAGCGCCAGGTGCTGGCCGAAATGCCACAGCAGCGCCATGCCAAGGGCCAGCACCAGCGGTGGCAGCAGGCGCGAGGCCCCGCGCTCGAGCCCCGCCAGATTGGCCCACTCCCAGCCCGCCAGCACCACGATGGCGGCGGTGAACAGGGCGAAGGGGCCGCCCTCCAGACCGAACAGCCCGGCCAGCGCCAGCGGCGCCAGCCAGGCTGCGGTGATGATCCGCTGTCTAAGCACCCTGGGCCTCGAGCTGTTCGTCGGTCATGCCGAAGCGGCGCTTGCGCCGGCAGAAATCCTCCAGGGCGTCATCGAAGGCCTCGCCATCGAAGTCCGGCCACAGGACGGGCGTGAAGTACAGCTCGGCGTAGGCCAGCTGCCACAACAGGAAGTTCGAGATGCGCCGCTCACCGCTGGTGCGAATGCACAGATCCACCGGCGCGGCGTCACTCAGACTGACCTGATCGGTCAGCGCCTGCTCGTCGATGGCGCCGGGGTCGAGCTCGCCGGCGGCCACTCGCTCGGCCAACCGCCGCGCAGCCCGGGCGATGTCCCACTGACCACCGTAGTTGGCGGCAATCACCAGGCGCAGCCCCTGGTTGTCGCAGGTCAGCCGCTCGGCCTCTTCGATGCGCTTCTGGATGGCCGAGGAAAACCCCGAGGTATCGCCGATCACCGACAGCCGGATGTCATGCTCGTGCAGCTTCTTGACCTCACGCTTGAGCGCCATCAGGAACAGTTCCATCAAGGCGTTGACCTCGGCCGCCGGGCGCTTCCAGTTCTCGCTGGAGAAGGCGAACAGCGTCAGCGTCTCGATACGGCGCTCAGCCGCCCGACGAATGACGGCCCTGACCGCCTCCACGCCGGCGTGGTGTCCACGCACTCCTGACAGGCCGCGCGCCTTGGCCCAGCGATTGTTGCCGTCCATGATCACCGCCACATGGCGAGGCAGGCTCGCGGTCGGCGGTAACGGGCGGAGTTCGGGAGACGGCGTTGACTTCATGGTGTCTCGCATGACGGTTGAATCAGGCCCCGAGGCATCCCTGACCCGGGGAGTCCAGACAGTATGACCGATGGCGGGGTCGCCAGGGATCGCTGAACGACGTAGTACCCAGCGGCCGACCGGCCACGCCAGGCGTGACCGGTCGGTATCGCGCCCCCTCCCGGCCGCACAGGCAGGCCGGTACGGGTATCGCCAGGGCGCCTCAGACCTGCATCAGGTCCTCTTCCTTGGCGGTCAGGGTCTTGTCGATCTCGGCGACAAAGCGATCGGTGATCTTCTGGATCTCGTCCTCGCCCTGACGCTCCTCGTCCTCGGAGATATCCTTGTCCTTGAGCAGCGCCTTGAGGTCGTTGTTGGCGTCACGACGCACGTTGCGAATCGCCACCCGGGCGTTCTCGGCCTCCTGACGCGCCTGCTTGATGTAGCCCTTGCGGGTCTCCTCGGTCAGCATCGGCATCGGCACGCGGATCACGTTGCCGGCAGACGCCGGGTTGAGGCCCAGGTCGGAGGTCATGATGGCCTTCTCGACCTTCGGCACCATGCTCTGCTCCCAGGGCACCACGGCCAGGGTGCGGGCGTCCTCGACGTTGACAGAGGCCACCTGGTTGAGCGGCATCATGGAACCGTAGTATTCGACCTGCACCGCGTCCAGAATGCTGGGATGAGCACGACCGGTACGAATCTTGTTCAGGTTGTGATGCAGCGACTCGACGGTCTTCTGCATTCTTGCTTCTGCGTCTTTCTTGATCTCGTTGATCACGATGTCACCCTCTGTGAATCAGCGTGCCTTCCTTGCCGCCCACCACCAGGTTGAGCAGGGCGCCAGGCTTGTTCATGTTGAAGACCCGGACCGGCATGTCATGGTCCCGCACCAGGCAAATCGCGGTCAAATCCATCACCCCGAGCTTCTGATCGAGGGCGTCATCATAGGACAGTTCGTCGTACTTCACGGCATCGTCGAACTTGACCGGATCCTTGTTGTAGACGCCGTCCACCTTGGTGGCCTTGACCACCACGTCGGCGTCGATCTCGATACCGCGCAGACAGGCGGCGGAATCGGTGGTGAAGAAGGGATTGCCGGTACCGGCGGAGAACAGTACCACGTCACCGGAGGTCAGGTAGCGAATCGCCGTGCGCCGATCGTAGTGCTCCACCACGCCGCTCATGGGAATGGCCGACATCACTCGCGAACGGATGTTCGAGCGCTCCAGCGCATCACGCATGGCCAGGGCGTTCATCACCGTGGCCAGCATCCCCATGTGGTCACCGGTCACGCGCTCCATGCCGGCCTCGTGCAGGGCGGCACCGCGGAACAGGTTGCCGCCACCGACCACGATACCGACCTGGACACCGATACCGACCAGTTGCCCGATCTCCAGCGCCATGCGGTCCAGTACCTTGGGGTCGATGCCAAAGTCGGCATCCCCGGTCAACGCCTCACCCGAGAGCTTCAGCAGGATGCGCTTGTACTTCGACACCGCGGCACGGGGCTTCTCGGACTTGGACAGGGGGGAAGAATCGACGCTGCTCATGGCATTTCTCCGCTTTGGGCTTGACTGGGTCGGGTGGCGGTCGGTCAGGCCGCGAGACACCCACCGCTGACGCATACACGAAGGCGTGCGCTTTCGCGCACGCCATCATTACACTGTGCAGGCACAGTTTGGAACCTTGGACCTTAGCTACGCTTGGCCTGTTCCATGACTTCCTTGGCGAAGTCGACCTCTTCCTTCTCGATGCCCTCGCCCACTTCAAAGCGAGTGAAGCCGACCACTTCACCACCGGCGGCCTTGACGAACTCGGCCACGCTCTGGTTCGGGTCCTTGACGAAGGGCTGCTCGGTCAGGCTGTTCTCGGCCAGGTACTTCTTCAGACGGCCCTGGACCATCTTCTCGGCGATCTGCTCAGGCTTGCCGGCCATGTCCGGCTGAGCCAGGATGATGGCCTTTTCCTCGTCGAGGGCTTCCTGAGGCATGTCCTCGGGACGGGCCACGGCCGGGTTTATCGCGGCGACGTGCATGGACACGTCCTTGGCGGCTTCCTGGGTACCGCCCTTGAGCTCGGTCAGCACGCCGATACGGCCACCGTGCACATAGGCACCCACCAGGTTGCCTTCAGCGGCGTCGACGACGACGGCACGGCGCACGCCGATGTTCTCGCCAATCTTCTGCACCAGCTGCTCGCGGGCGGTTTCCAGCTCGCCTTCGGTCACCGCGGCCACGTCGTCGCTCTTGGCGGCGAAGAAGGCGTCGGCGATCTTGTCGGCGAAGGCCTTGAAGTTGTCGTCACGGGCAACGAAGTCGGTCTCGGAGTTGATCTCGACCATCACACCGTAGGCACCGTCTTCGGCCACACGAGTGACGACGACGCCTTCAGCGGCGGTACGACCGGCCTTCTTGGCGGCCTTGAGGCCGGAGTTCTTACGCAGATCCTCGATGGCCTGCTCGATGTCACCGCCGGCTTCGGTGAGTGCCTTCTTGCACTCCATCATGCCGAGCCCGGTACGCTCGCGCAGTTCCTTGACCTGGGAGGCGCTGATAGCTGCCATGGTATTCACCTCTAAATGGTTCGACCTGGGTGTCGGAGAGACCCTCGGTATTACCGCGGGCCTGAAGTAGAGAAAAGGGGGCCACGGCCCCCTTTGCGCCTGTCCGGCGTGGATCGCTCGCGCGATCGGCTGGCCCAGGCGGGCCGAAGCTTACTCGGCAGCGGCAGCGGCGGCGTCGCCTTCGCTGTCGGTCACTTCGACGAACTCATCGGGGCGACCTTCCTTCGCACGGCCACAGGCATCGGCGATGGCCTTGACGTAGATCTGGATGGCGCGGATGGAGTCATCGTTGCCCGGGATCACGTAGTCGACGCCGTCCGGATCGGAGTTGGTGTCGACCACACCGATGACCGGGATGCCCAGCTTGTTCGCCTCGTTGATGGCGATGCGCTCGTGGTCGACGTCGATCACGAACAGTGCGTCCGGCAGGCCGCCCATGTCCTTGATACCGCCGATGGAACGCTCGAGCTTGTCCTGCTCGCGGGTGGCCATCAGGACTTCTTTCTTGGTCAGCTTCTCGAAGGTGCCATCTTCGTGCATGGTTTCGAGTTCGCGCAGACGCTTGATGGACTGACGAATGGTCTTGTAGTTCGTCAGCATGCCGCCGAGCCAGCGGTGGTTGACGAACGGCTGACTCACACGGTTCGCTTCTTCCTTGATGATCTTGCTCGCGCTACGCTTGGTACCGACGAACAGGATCTTGTTGTTGGAAGCGGCCATCTTCTCGACCACATCGATCGCCTCGTTGAGCGCCGGAAGGGTATGCTCGAGGTTGATGATGTGAATCTTGTTACGAGCGCCGAAGATGAACTTGCCCATCTTCGGGTTCCAGTAACGGGTCTGGTGACCGAAGTGTGCGCCTGCCTTGAGCAGGTCACGCATATTGACGTGTGCCATGGATGACTCCTGAAAAATCGGGTTAGGCCTCCACGCACCCCATGGATCCGACCAGAGGTTTCCCTCAGGCACCCGGGACCATGTGTCGGTGCGTGTGTGTTTTCAAGGCGCGAGGCTCCGTCATGGAGACCTCTTCTACTGTTTGTCGCTCGCCAGCGGGCTATCCCGTTGCAGGCGATCGCAAGACCAGGGTCTCGACGAAAACACCAGCAAGGAACGGCGATTGCAGGAAAGCGCGCAGCTTTATACCATGGATGACCTTCGAATTGAAGTCGCCCAACGTCTCGCGCACCTCGACGCGTCCCTCCCCGGAGTCGCCGCGGTCATCGTCGCCGCGAGCCAGCGACTCGGCTCAGCCGCCTGCGCCGGGGCGACACCACCCAGACCGAGATTCCATGAACGTACCCATCAAGACGCCCGAAGAAATCGAGAAGATGCGCGAAGCCGGCCGCCAGGCCGCCAGTGTGCTGGAGATGATCGCCCCCCACGTGGAAGCCGGCGTCAGCACAGGCCACCTGGACAAGCTGTGCCACGACTACATCGTCAACGAGCTCGGCTCCACCCCGGCGCCGCTCAACTATCACGGCTTTCCCAAGTCGATCTGCACCTCTATCAACCACGTGGTCTGCCACGGCATCCCCGACGACAGCAAGAAGCTGAAGAAAGGGGACATCATGAACATGGACATCACCGTAAGGACCGCCGACGGCTACCACGGTGACTCCAGCGTGATGTTCATCATCGGCGAGACCATCCAGGGCGAACGGCTGTGCCGGGTCACCCAGGAGTGCCTCTACCGCAGCATGGCGCTGGTACGCCCTGGTGCCCGCCTGTCGGAGCTGGCCCGGGCCATCGAGAGCCACGCCAAGGCCAACGGCTATTCGGTGGTGCGTGACTTCTGCGGCCACGGCATCGGCGCCGGCTTCCACGAGGACCCCCAGGTGCTGCACTATGACGGCTACGCCCCCGAGGCGGATATCGAACTGGCCGCCGGCATGTGCTTCACCATCGAACCGATGATCAACGTCGGCGACCATCGCACCAAGGTACTGCGCGATGGCTGGACCGCCGTGACCAAGGACAAGGGGCTGACCGCCCAGTGGGAGCACACCCTGCTGGTGACCGAGACGGGGGTCGAGGTGCTGACCGCCCGTTCCGACGAAGACCTGTCCTTCCTCGAGCGCTGAGAGCCCATGCTGCTGCACCACTATCGCTTCGCACCGGAATTCGAGCTGTTCGACTTCGACGACTTCGCTCGCCAGCTCGAGGGCCAGCGCTCCCCCATCGCGCCCTTCAAGGGCGCGCTCAAGGAGATCCAGTCGCGGCTGGACGAGCGCTTCCTCGGCGGCGTCGACATCCGCGACCTGGTGCGAGGACGGGCCTGGTGCCTGGACCAGCTGCTGGCGCTGGCCTGGGCGCGCCAGCCAGGCCTGGACGATGGTGTAGCGCTACTGGCGGTGGGTGGCTACGGCCGCGGTGAGCTGCATCCTCATTCGGACATCGACCTGATGTTCCTGCTCGAGGACGACGATGACACGCCCTACCGCGAGCCGCTGACCGCCTTCATCACCTTCCTGTGGGACATCGGTCTCGAGATCGGCCACAGCGTGCGATCGCTCAACGACTGCGAGCGCGAGGCGAAGGCCGACGTCACCGTCATCACCAATCTGCTCGAGTCACGCACCCTGGCCGGCCGCGAGGCCCTGCGCCAGGCCATGCGCGAGCGCCTGTCCGGCGAGCGCATGTGGCCGGCAGACCGCTTCTTCGAGGCCAAGTGGCAGGAGCAGATCACCCGCCACTACCGCTTCAACAACTCCGAGTATCACCTCGAGCCGAACATCAAGAGCTCCCCCGGGGGGCTTCGCGATATCCAGATGATCGGCTGGGTGGCCAAGCGCCACTTCGATACCGAGTCCTACGAGGACGTGGTCGCCAAGGGCTTCATGAACGATGCCGAGCACCGCATCCTGAGCCAGGGGCAGGCCTTCCTGTGGCAGGTCCGCTACGCGCTGCACATGCTCACCGGGCGCGCCGAGGATCGGCTGCTGTTCGACCACCAGAACACCATCGCCGAGCTGTTCGGCTACCGCGACAGTCCCGAGCGCCTGGCGGTGGAACAGTTCATGAAGCGCTACTACCGCCATGTCACCGCCCTGGCCGGGCTCAACGACATGCTGCTGCAGCACTTCGACGAACAGATCCTGAGGCCCGACACCCCGATCAGCGTGACCCCGCTGAACGAGCGTTTCGAGATCGCCGGCGGCTACATCCAGGTGCGCTCGCGGACCCTGTTCCGCGACCAGCCGGCGGCGCTGCTCGAGCTGTTCTACCTGATGGCCGAGCACCCCGAGATCGAAGGCGTACGCGCCGACACCATCCGCCTGATCCGCGACCATCGCCATCTGATGGACGACCGCTACCGCAACGACCCGCGTCACCAGGCGCTGTTCATGGCGCTGTTGCGCTCCGGTGGCAATGTCGCCCGCCAGCTGCGCCGGATGAATCGCTACGGGGTGCTGGGCAAGTATCTGCCGGCCTTCGGCCAGGCGGTCGGCCTGATGCAGCACGATCTGTTCCATATCTACACCGTGGACGCCCACACCCTGCGCCTGCTGAAGTGCCTGCACGGCTTCCGCAAGCCCGAGGCGAAGAAGGAGTTCCCGGTGGCGGCGACCCTGATTCACCAGGCGCCGAAGATGGAGATCCTGTGGATCGCCGGGCTGTTCCACGACATCGGCAAGGGCCGCGGCGGCGATCATTCGCTGATCGGCGCCCGCGAGGTCGAGGACTTCGCCGAACGCCACGGGCTCAGCCAGCGTGATACCCGGCTGGTCAGCTGGCTGGTGGAAAACCACCTGCTGATGTCGATGATCGCCCAGAAGCGCGACATCACCGACCCCGAGGTGATCCGCGACTTCGCCGCCAGCGTCGGCGACGAGACCCGCCTGGACTACCTGTACATCCTCACCGTGGCCGACATTACCGCGACCAATCCCACCCTGTGGAATGGCTGGCGCGCCTCGCTGATGCGCCAGCTCCACGCCGAGACCCGGCGGGCGCTGCGGCGTGGCCTCGAGAACCCGCTGGAGCGCGCCGACTGGGTCCGCGAGACCCGCGAGGAGGCGCACTCGCTGCTGGCCACGATCGGCGCCGACATGGCGCGGGTCGACGCCCTGTGGGAGTCGCTCGGCGAGGACTTCTTCCTGCAGTACGCCTCCAGCGAGGTGGTGTGGCAGACCCAGGGCATGCTGGCCCACGCCGGCAGCGAGCTGCCGCTGATCCTGATCAACGCGCCCACCGACGACATGGCCGAGGGCGGGACCAAGGTATTTATCCATACCCGTTCGGTGGATGACCTGTTCGCCGCCACCGCCGCCGCCATGGAGCAGCTCGGGCTGTCGATCCACGACGCGCGCATCGCCACCTCGCTCAATGACTGGACGCTGAACACCTTTATCGTGCTCGATGACCACGACAAGCCGATCCGCGACGCCAGCCGCCTCGAGGAGATTCGCCGCCACCTGGTCGAAGAACTCGACGACCCGGACGACTACCCGACCATCGTCACCCGCCACACCCCGCGCCAGCTCAAGCACTTCAAGGTGGCCACCCAGGTGGCCATCGAACAGGACCCGGGTGGCGAGCGCACCCTGCTGGAGCTGACCGCACCGGACCGGCCCGGCCTGCTGGCTCGGGTCGGCAGTATCTTCATGGAGCAGGGCATCACCCTGTCGGCGGCGAAGATCGCGACCCTCGGCGAGCGCGTCGAGGACGTCTTCTACGTCACCGACCGCGAAGGCCGACCGATCACCGACCCCGAGCGCCAGCAGCAGTTGCGCGAACGGCTGATCGACGTCCTCAGTGTCTAGCGGCCCCGCCGAGCTGACCTGAATCACACAGCAGGCAAGGCGCGTCGATTTGAGGCTGGTACGCCCCTTCCCTATAATCGATGCCCGGTCGCGCCCCGCGCCGACGGCACCCACTCCCGTGATGACAACGACGCCCCAAGGGCGCGCCTGGACCCCATGAACCCTGATCTCGACGCCTTGCAACCCTACCCCTTCGAGCGCCTGGCGGCGCTGAAGGCGGACCTGACGCCACCAGCCGACCTCGCCCATCGTCCGCTGACCATTGGCGAGCCACAGCATGCGCCCTACCAGGCGGCACTCGACGCCCTGGTCCGACATCAGCATGACTTCGCCCGCTATCCGGCCATCGCCGGACTGCCCGAGCTGCGTCAGGCCATCGCCGACTGGGCCAGTAGCCGCTTCGGCCTGGACGGGCTCGACGCCGAGCACCAGGTGCTGCCGGTCAACGGTACCCGCGAGGCCATCTTCGCCTTCGTCCAGGCCTGTCTCGATCGCTCACGCCCGGCGCGGGTGGCGGTGCCCAACCCCTTCTACCAGATCTATGAAGGCGCCGCCCTGCTGGCCGGCGGCACCCCGCTGTACCTCGACTGCCGTGCCGACAACGACTTCCGCCCGGATTTCTCGGCCGTCGACGCCGACACCTGGCGCCAGGTGCAGCTGGTGTTCTTGTGTTCGCCGGGCAACCCCACCGGCGCGGTGACCCCGATCGAAGAGTTCCAGCAGTTGATCGCCCTGGCCGACGAGTACGACTTCATCATCGCCTCCGACGAGTGCTACTCGGAGCTGTACCTGGATGAGCAGGCGCCACCACCGGGACTGTTGCAGGCCGCCGCCGCCATGGGGCGCCACGACTATCACCGCTGCCTGGTGTTCCACTCGCTGTCCAAGCGTTCGAACCTGCCGGGGCTACGCTCGGGCTTCGTCGCAGGCGACGCCGAGCTGATCAGCCGCTTTCGTCGCTACCGCACCTACCACGGCTGCGCCATGGCGCTGCCGATCCAGCAGGCCTCGATCGCCGCCTGGTCCGACGAAGCCCACGTGCGCGACAACCGAGACGCCTACCGCGCCAAGTTCGCCGCGGTCACCGAGATCCTCGCACCGGTGATGGACTTTCCCGCCCCCGAGGCTAGCTTTTATCTGTGGCCAGCGGTCCCCGACGGTGACGACGCCGCCTTCACCAGGCGACTCTACGCCGAGGCCCACGTCAGCGTCCTGCCGGGCAGCTACATGGGCAGAACCGGCAGCGACGGCACCAACCCGGGCGCCGGTCGGCTGAGACTGGCACTGGTGGACGAACTGGCCCCCACTCGGGAAGCGGCCGAGCGCATTCGCGACCTGCTCGCACGCGGCTGATCCCGACCGACGCCACGACCAACGAACATTGAGGACGGGCCCCATGCTGACGCTCTACGTGATCAAGAACTGCGATACCTGCCGCAAGGCCCAGAAGGCGCTGGACGGCAGCGGCCACCCCTACCAGGTCCATGACCTGCGCGCCGATGGCGTATCGGCGGCCCTGCTCGAGCACTTCCTCGAGTCGGTGCCGGTGCTGACCCTGCTCAACAAGCGCAGCACCACCTGGCGCCAGCTACCTGACGACGACAAGAACGACGTCGACGCCAACAAGGCCCGCGAATTGATGCTCGCCAACCCGACCCTGATCAAGCGCCCGCTGCTCGACACCGGCGACGACATCCTGGTCGGCTATCGCGACGGCGACTACGACGACCTCTAATTTTTCGCCCCTCTTTGCGAATTCCAGTACCTACGAAAAGGACATACGGCATGCACAGCTTTGCACTCGGCATCGGCACCCAGAACACCCAGGGCGACTGGCTCGAGGTCTACTACCCGGCGCCGCTGCTCGCCCCCGACGCCAGCCTGGTAGAGGCCGCCGCCCGGGTACTCGACGCGCCCCAGGGCACCGCCGCCGTCAGCTTCCTGCCGGAACACTGCCAGGCCCTGGCCGACGCCCTGCGCGACGCCGGCCACCCGGAGCAGGCCGAACTGGCCGCCAGCCTCAGCGCCAGCCAGCGTCCGCTGGTGGCGACCTTCATCAGTGAGGACCTGCCGCCCCAGAGCGCCCCGGAGGTCTACCTCAAGCTGCACCTGCTGTCCCATCGCCTGGTCAAGCCGCACCAGCTCGACCTCACCGGCATGTTCGGTCTGCTGCGCAATATTGCCTGGAGCAGCGAAGGCGCCATCGACATCATCGAGCTGCCGGCACGCCGCCTCAAGGCCCGCCTGGAAGGTCGCACCCTGTCGGTGGACTGTGTCGACAAGTTCCCCAAGATGACCGACTACGTGGTGCCCAATGGCGTGCGCATCGCCGACACCGCACGGGTGCGTCTGGGCGCCTACCTGGGCGAGGGCACCACGGTGATGCACGAGGGCTTCGTCAACTTCAACGCCGGCACCGAAGGCCCGGGCATGATCGAGGGCCGTATCTCGGCCGGCGTGGTGGTCGGCAAGGGCTCCGACCTGGGCGGTGGCTGTTCCACCATGGGTACCCTGTCAGGTGGCGGCAACATCATCATCTCGGTGGGTGAAGGCTGCCTGATCGGCGCCAACGCCGGTATCGGTATCCCGCTGGGCGACCGCTGCACCGTCGAGGCCGGGCTCTACATCACCGCCGGCGCCAAGGTCACCCTGCTCGATGACCAGGGCCAGGAAGTACGCACCCTGGCGGCCCGCGAACTGGCCGGCCAGGACGATCTGCTGCTGCGTCGCAACTCGACCAACGGCCGTATCGAGTGCCTGACCAACAAGAGCGCCATCGCCCTCAACGAAGCGCTGCACGCCCACAATTGATCCCGAGCGCGGCGGCCCTGGCCGCCGCCTTTCTTCGAGACCGCTATGCCGACTACCGACTTGCCTGCACCGACCGACGCCCCCGCGACCACCGAGACACTCTCGCCCACCCTGGAGCTTGCCCTCGAGCTGTTGCGGCGTCCTTCGGTAACTCCGGACGACATGGGCTGCCAGGCGCTGATGATCGAACGCCTCGAGCGCCTGGGCTTCAACATCGAGTCGCTGCCCTTCGGCGAAGTGGAAAACTTCTGGGCGGTGCACGGTCACCACGGCCCGGTGCTGGCCTTCGCCGGCCACACCGACGTGGTACCCACCGGACCCGAGCACCAGTGGCAGACCCCGCCCTTTGCCCCGATCATCGATGACGACGGCATGCTGCGCGGTCGCGGCGCCGCCGACATGAAAGGCAGTCTGGCCGCCATGGTCACGGCGGTGGAGCGCTTTGTCAGCGCCCACCCCGATCACCCCGGACGCATCGCCTTTCTGATCACCGCCGACGAGGAAGGCCCGGCGGTGGACGGCACTCGTGCGGTGGTCGAGCACCTGCGCGAGCGCAACGAACGCCTCGACTACTGCATCGTCGGCGAGCCTTCCTCCACCGAGCGCCTGGGCGACGTGATCAAGAACGGCCGGCGCGGCTCGCTGGGCGGCGTACTCAAGGTCCGCGGCATCCAGGGCCACGTGGCCTATCCTCACCTGGCGCGTAACCCGATTCACCAGATCGCGCCGGCGCTGGACGCCCTCGCCAACGAACACTGGGATGCCGGCAACGACTGCTTTCCTGCCACCAGCTTCCAGATCTCGAACCTGCGCGCCGGCACCGGTGCCACCAATGTGATCCCGGGCGAGGTCGAGGCCACCTTCAACTTCCGTTTCTCCACCGAGACCACCGACGCCGAGTTGCGCGAGCGCACCGAGGCTATCCTGCGTGGCTTCGACCTGGACTTCGAGATCGACTGGACGCTCAACGGCCAGCCCTTCCTGACCCGCGAAGGGGCGCTGGTCGACGCCGCCGTGGCCGGCGTCCGCGACGTCACCGGCACCACCCCGGTGCTGTCCACCTCCGGCGGTACTTCCGACGGGCGCTTCATCGCCACCCTAGGCGCCCAGGTGGTGGAACTTGGCCCGCTCAACGCCACCATCCACAAGGTCGACGAGCGCGTGCGCGCCGCGGACCTGGATGACCTGAGCCGGGTCTACGAAGCCATCCTGACGCGGCTGTTCGCCGACGCAAGGAGCTGAAGTGATGACCGAGCGCTACCCGGATATCGAGATCTATCTTGGCGTGGCCAGCGCCGAGCGCATCGGCGAGTGGCTCGGCGCCACCCTGAATGCCCCGCCGCTGACCCCCTGCGGCAAGCTCAAGTGGCGCACCGAAGGTCACCTCGATGGTGCCGACATTCCCGTGTTGCTGGTCGGCAAGGCCGCCGATGGCTTCGCCAGCCTGTGGCTCGACAGCGGCCAGTCCCCCTGGCCCACCGACGCCGACTTCGCCAGGGCGGCCGCCCTGGCGCTGGACTGCGAGGTGCGCTGCTCGCTGGGCGGCTGGCAGCCCGGCGACGACCCCGACCGCTTCCTGCAGGTGTTACCCGACGGCAGCGAATCGGCCATCGACTGGCCCGACTCGGGACACTGACGAGGTGCTCCCAGCTGGGCCCTGAAAAGGGTCCTGCAACGGGCGCAGAGCCGGGCACTGGGATGGGCACAGAAACGGATACTGAGCCGGGCGCAGAGACAGACCCGCGGCGCCACAAACGACGACGCCCCGCACTAGGCGGGGCGTCGTGGCAATGGCGAGAGCATCGCGCTCAGGTGATGACGGTGACGTCGTCGGCCTGCAGACCGCGCTCGTTCTCGATCACGTAGTAGCGTACTCTCTGGCCTTCGGCCAGGGTGCGATGGCCCCGGCCGCGGATGGCACGGAAGTGAACAAAGACGTCCTCGCCCCCGTCACGGGTGATGAAGCCGTAGCCCTTGTTGACATTGAACCACTTGACCTCGCCGATCTCGCGATCGTCATCCTCGACCTCGGCCAGGTTGACCAGCCTTGGCGTCAGGGCATTGAGGGCCAGGGTGGCTACCAGCAACACGCCAAAGACCGCTCCGGCAGCGGCAAGGTAGCCATGCAGCAGTGCCTCCTCGGCGATGGCGCCGTGCAACTCCTCGACGGACAGCCCGGTCACCAGGCTGACGGCAAGAGCAATCAGCAGCGGTGCAGGCGCGGCCAACAGCAGACTGATCACACAACAACGAACGAATACCCTTTTTTTCATGGACGTGAAAAACTCTCTTCTTATGGTGAAAACAGGTGGAATGACCATGGGATCCGCGGCCATGCACGATACACAGACGAGATCCTTCCGCCACGACTTCTCGAAAAAAGCCCAAGGCAGGCAGTTGACACGATGAACAGTGACACACCGCAACATGAGTCTATCACGGGTATTGACAAGTCGTCCGCCGATCTAGCAAAGCGTGTCGAAGAACTGGAGAGCCGTCTGGCCTACCAGGAACACTGGCTGGACAGCCTGGACGCCACCATCGCCGGCCAGGAGCGCCGAATGATGGAGCTGGAACGCATCAATCGCCTGATGCAGGAAAGGCTACGCGAACTGGCGGCCAGCAACGACCGCGGACTGGGCGATGCCCCCGGCCCCGAGGACGAGTTGCCGCCACACTATTGAGGCGCGGCCCGGCGGACAGGACAGTACTGCTCCGCCGCTGCCCCCCCCCCCCGGCGGATGCCATCAACAAGAACACCGCCAGGCATTTGCCTGGCGGTGTTTTTTGTATCAGATCGATATCGATGCTGCCAGCGGTGCAGTTGTAGTGAGCCTGACGATAGCCTCAGTCGAGGCTGTCCAGATATCGCGCCTGACGATAGCGTCAGTCGAGGCTGTCCAGATAACGCTCCACGTCCAGCGCCGCCATGCAGCCGCTGCCGGCTGAGGTGATCGCCTGACGATAGACGTGATCCATGACGTCGCCGGCGGCGAACACACCGGGCACGCTGGTGGCGGTGGCGTTGCCCTCGAGGCCTGACTTGACCTTGATATAGCCGCCTGCCATCTCGAGCTGGCCCTCGAAGATGCCGGTGTTGGGGCTATGACCGATGGCGATGAACACGCCGGGTGCGGTGATCTCGCGGGTCGAACCGTCCTCGACCGCCTTGAGCCGCGCACCGGTGACCCCGGTGTTGTCCCCCAGCACCTCGTCCAGAGTGTGGTTCCAGATCAGTTCGACGTTGCCGTTCTCGGCCTTCTCGAACAGCTTGTCCTGCAGAATCTTCTCCGCCCTGAGGCTGTCGCGGCGGTGCACCAGGGTGACCTTGGAGGCGATATTGGACAGGTAAAGCGCCTCTTCCACGGCGGTGTTGCCGCCGCCCACCACGATCACTTCCTGATTGCGATAGAAGAAGCCGTCGCAGGTGGCGCAGGCCGACACGCCCTGGCCCATGAACTGCTGCTCCGAGGGCAGCCCCAGGTAGCGCGCACTGGCCCCGGTAGCAATGATCAGGGCGTCGCAGGTGTAGGTGCCGTTGTCGCCCTTCAAGGTGAAGGGACGTTCGCGCAGTTCCACCTCGTGGATATGGTCGAACAGCACCTCGGTATCGAATCGCTCGGCGTGACGGCGCATGCGCTCCATCAGCTCCGGCCCCTGGACACCGGCGTCGTCGCCTGGCCAGTTGTCCACGTCGGTGGTGGTGGTCAACTGACCGCCTGTCTGCATGCCGGTGATCAACAGCGGCTTGAGATTGGCCCGCGCAGCGTAGACCGCCGCACTGTAGCCGGCAGGCCCCGAGCCCAGGATGATCAGACGTTCGTGGCGCACTTCGCTCATGGCTACCTCACAAGACTAACTTGACTAAGCCGGGGGCTCCCCTGGGGGGCCGCGACGCTAAAGGAAAATGGATTCGATGATGACGGCGACGCAGCGTCGTCATGAGCCAATCCACCCGGAACTCGGGTCGGCAGGGTGCGGTCTGCCGCGCAACGGTCTGTCGCGACTGGCCAGCACACCAGCATGCCGAGAATATACGCAACGGGGCGGCCAGGCCGCCCCGTCGTGACACTGCTCGGGCTGTCCCGAGTCGGCTCACCTGGCGGTGAGCGCTGGCAGCGTCTTACAGCTCGCTGGAGTGAGTACCCAGGTACTTGGCGACACCTTCAGCGGTATCCTTCATGCCTTCCTGGCCTTCGTCCCAGCCAGCCGGGCAGACTTCGCCGTGCTTCTGGTGGTGCTGCAGGGCCTTGACCATACGCACCATCTCATCGACGTTGCGGCCCAGCGGCAGGTTGTTGACCACCTGATGCTGCACCACGCCATCCTCGTCGATCAGGAAGGAGGCGCGCAGGGCGACACCGGCTTCCGGATGCTCGATGCCGTACGCCTGGGTAATCTCGTGCTTGACGTCGGCCACGATCGGGAAGCCGACCTCACCGATACCACCGGCGTCCGGGCTGGTCTTGCGCCAGGCGTAGTGGGTGAACTGGGAATCGATGGAGACACCGATCACCTCGACACCCAGATCCTTGAACTGCGCCAGACGGTTGTCATGGGCGATGATCTCGGACGGGCACACGAAGGTGAAGTCCAGCGGCCAGAAGAACAGCACGCGCAGCTTGCCGTTGCTGTCGGACAGCTTGAAGTTCTCGACGATTTCGCCGTTGCCGGTGACGGCGGCGGCTTCGAAATCGGGAGCTTGACGTCCTACCAGTACGCTCATGAAAGTCTCCTTGGAGTAGTGAAACGTGAGGGTTCAAGAATCAGAGGCAAATACCGGATGTCACCCTAGGCCAGCGAACCACACCGGGCCAATCGACCTGGGCCATCGACCCGATAGTCGCCGGCTATTGTCACCCGACGGCGATGACGTCGCAATGACGCCGTCATCGACATCCGCCAGGCTCGAATGAGATCGTTACGCGGCCCACAGCGGCGCATGACACTTCCATCACATGAGCCCTGTCACATGACCTCGTCATCGTCGCCGGCGACCACCGAGACGATATCCTCGGTCACCGCATCCACCTCGATACGGTAGTGGATCGGCGCACAGCACTGAGGGCAGTCTTCCCAGGTCTCGTGGCTGCCCTGGGAGGTGTCCACCACCAGCTCGATATGGGCATCGCAGTAGGGGCAATCAAGCGGCCAGCTCGGCAGCGTCTGTTCGTGCACGATGCACCTCCCCTCTGGTCGCGATCGACGTGAACCTTCACCATGGGGGTGACCCGACAGCCTTTCAAGGCGTGATCCGGCATCCGTTTACACGTCAACGGTTGAAGAACACAACTATGATGACCAAGTACCACTACTAGTACCACCAAGGGATCGATATTGGCCCCGCGCCGATCCCAGCGAACCTGGACCGTTCGATTCAATGCCTCAGGAGGACAGCATGAGTAGCGATTCCCTACCGGATACCCGTCGCACGCTAGATGTAGGCGGGACTCAGTACGACTTCTACAGCCTGGCCCAGGCTGCCGAGGACCTTGGCGATATTCAGCGTCTGCCGATGACGCTCAAGGTACTGCTGGAAAACCAGCTACGCTTTGCCGACGATGAGAGCGTGTCCAGAGACGACCTTCAGGCGCTGGTGGACTGGCAGAAGGAAGGCCGCTCGGACCGCGAGATCGGCTACCGTCCCGCCCGCGTGCTGATGCAGGACTTCACCGGCGTGCCGGGGGTGGTCGACTTGGCCTCGATGCGTGCCGCGGTGGAGAAACTCGGTGAGCAACCGTCGAAGATCAACCCGCTGTCGCCGGTCGATCTGGTCATCGACCACTCGGTGATGGTCGACAAGTACGGCGACCCGTCCGCCTTCAAGGACAACGTGGCGCTGGAGATGGAGCGCAACCGCGAGCGCTACGAGTTCCTGCGCTGGGGCCAGCAGGCCTTCGACAACTTCCGCGTGGTGCCGCCGGGCACCGGCATCTGCCACCAGGTCAACCTGGAGTACCTGGGCAAGACGGTGTGGACCCGGGAAGAGGACGGCAAGACCCTGGCCTACCCGGATACCCTGGTCGGCACCGACTCCCACACCACCATGATCAACGGCCTCGGCGTACTCGGCTGGGGTGTCGGCGGTATCGAGGCCGAGGCCGCCATGCTCGGCCAGCCGGTGTCGATGCTGATCCCCGAGGTCATCGGCTTCAAGCTGACCGGCAAGCTCAGAGAAGGCATCACCGCCACCGACCTGGTACTCACCGTCACCGAGATGCTGCGCAAGAAAGGCGTGGTCGGGAAGTTCGTCGAGTTCTACGGCGACGGCCTCAAGGACCTGCCCCTGGCCGACCGCGCCACCATCGCCAACATGGCCCCGGAGTACGGCGCCACCTGCGGCTTCTTCCCGGTGGACGACGAGACCTTGAACTACATGCGGCTGTCCGGCCGCGACGACGACCAGATCGCCCTGGTCGAGGCCTACTCCAAGGAGCAGGGCCTGTGGCGCGAACCCGGCCACGAGCCGATCTTCAGCGACACCCTGGGACTCGACATGGGTGACGTCGAGGCCAGCCTCGCCGGTCCCAAGCGGCCCCAGGACCGTGTCGCCCTGAGCCAGCTCGCCACCACCTTCGAAAAACTGATGGAGGACGAGGGCAAGTCGGCCAAGGACAGCCGCGACGACAAGATGGGCTCCGAGGGCGGCCAGACCGCGGTCGGCGTCGAGCGCAGCTATCGTCACGCCGACAGCCAGGACGTCAACTACAAGGGCGAGGACTTCAGCCTGGACCCCGGCGCGGTGGTCATCGCTGCCATCACCTCGTGCACCAACACCTCGAACCCCAGCGTGATGATGGCTGCAGGCCTCTTGGCCCGCAAGGCCAAGGAGAAGGGCCTGGCGACCAAGCCCTGGGTCAAGACCTCGCTGGCTCCCGGCTCCAAGGTGGTCACCGAATACCTGGCCGCCGCCGGCCTGCAGGACGACCTCAACGCCCTGGGCTTCAATCTGGTGGGCTATGGCTGCACCACCTGCATCGGCAACTCGGGCCCGCTGCCCGAGCCGATCGAGGATGCGGTCAAGACCGGCGACCTGACGGTGGCCTCGGTACTGTCCGGCAACCGCAACTTCGAAGGCCGGGTGCACCCGCTGGTGAAGACCAACTGGTTGGCCTCACCGCCCCTGGTGGTGGCCTTCGCCCTGGCCGGCAATGTGCGCTGCGACCTGGACAATGACCCCATCGGTGAAGGTAGCGACGGCGAGCCGGTCTACCTCAAGGACATCTGGCCCACCCAGGCCGAGGTCGCCGAGGCGGTGGAGAAGGTCAACACCGAGATGTTCCGCAAAGAATACGCCGCGGTGTTCGACGGCGACGAGGTGTGGAAGGCCATCAAGGTGCCGGAAAGCGAGGTCTACGAGTGGGACGACAACTCGACCTACATCCAGCACCCGCCCTTCTTCGAGGGCATGGGCAAGGAGCCGTCCAAGGTCGAGGACGTCAAGGACGCCCATGTACTGGCCATGCTCGGCGACAGCGTGACCACCGACCACATCTCGCCGGCCGGCGCGATCAAGCCCGACAGCCCGGCGGGCCGCTACCTGCAGGAGAACGGCGTCAAGCCGGTGGACTTCAACTCCTACGGCTCGCGGCGCGGCAACCACGAGGTGATGATGCGCGGCACCTTCGCCAACGTGCGCATCCAGAACGAGATGCTCGATGGCGTGGTCGGTGGCGAGACTCGCCACGTGCCCAGCGGCGAACAGATGGCGATCTACGACGCCGCCATGAAGTACCAGGAGGAAGGCACCCCCCTGGTGGTGGTGGCCGGCAAGGAGTACGGCACCGGCTCCTCCCGCGACTGGGCGGCCAAGGGCACCCTGCTGCTCGGCGTGCGCGCCGTGCTGGCGGAGTCCTACGAGCGCATCCACCGCTCCAACCTGATCGGCATGGGCGTGGTACCGCTGCAGTTCCCCGAAGGAGAGGATCGCAAGTCACTCGGCATGACCGGCGACGAGACGGTCTCCATCGAGGGCCTCGACAGCCTCGAGCCGGGCGGCAAGGTCAAGGTGACCATCAAGGGCGACAAGGGTGAGAAGACCCTCGACGCCCTGTGTCGCATCGACACCGCCAACGAGCTCGAGTACTACCGCCACGGCGGCATCCTGCACTATGTGCTGCGCAAGATGATCGGCGCCGCCTGATCACCCGGCGGGCCCAGGCCCGCCACACAGACGGCCGGCGCATCGCACTGGCCGTCACACCGAGACCTCGCCCACCGGCGAGGTCTTTTTTTGTGCGAATCTTGTTTTCTACTCCATCTACAGACCCTTCAGCGCAGCGCTTGAGCGACCGCATCTATTGCTACCCGCCTGTGTTGCTACCCGACTGCGCCTCACGCCAGCAAATAAAAACCCCGCCTTGTGGCGGGGTTCCGTGATCGCTTGAGCGCGCAGATGCCTAGAAGGCGCGGCGACGATAGTCGCGATAGTTGGGCATCCAGCAGCTCTTTTCGATGTCGCGGCGCAGCTTGGTACCGTCGCTCTTGAGCGCCACGCCCTCGTGCTGGGCCTGGGCCGCCACGTCGAAGGCGATCGACTTGGAGATATCGCGGATGCGCGACAGCGCCGGCAGCATGGCACCCTCGCCCTCCTTGACGATCGGTGCCTCCCGGGCCAGAGCCCGTGAGGCCGCCATCAGCATCGCATCGGTGACGCGGCGTGCACCGCTTGCCACCACCCCGAGGCCGATCCCCGGGAAGATGTAGGCGTTGTTGCACTGGGCGATGGGAATGCGACGACCATTGATCTCGACCGGGGCGAAGGGACTGCCGGTGGCCACCAGGGCGTCGCCGTTGGTCCACTCGAGCACGTCGGAGGGGATCGCTTCGGCCCGAGAAGTGGGGTTGGACAGCGGCATGATCAGCGGCATCTTGCAGTTGGCGTGCATCGCCTTGACCACCGCCTCGGTGAAGATACCCTTCTGGCCACAGACGCCGAGCAGCACCGTCGGCTGAACCTGCTTGACCACCTCGAGCAGGTCCTGACCTTCCCAGCCCTCGACCATACCGGCCGGGTGGGCAAGGCGGCGCTGGAAGTCACGCAGCCAGGTCTGGTCGTCCGTCACCAGGCCCTCGCGATCGACCATGTAGACCCGCTCGCGGGCCTGGGACTCGGTCAGGCCTTCGGCCATCATCGCCACCACCACCATCTCGGCGATGCCGCAGCCGGCGGAGCCGGCGCCGACGAACACCACCCGCTGACGGGCCATGCCCTCGCCACGGGCCTGGCAGGCCGCCATCAGGGTGCCGACGCAGACCGCAGCGGTGCCCTGGACGTCATCATTGAAGCAGCATAGCTCGTCGCGATAGCGCTCCAGCAGCGGCATGGCGTTGGCCTGGGCAAAGTCCTCGAACTGCAGCAGTACCTTGGGCCAGCGCCGCTTCACCGCCTGCATGAAGGCATCGATGAACTCGTCGTATTCTTCCTGGCTGATACGCGGGTGGCGCCAGCCCATGTAGCGCGGGTCGTCCAGCAACTGCTGGTTGTTGGTACCGACGTCGAGCATTATCGGCAGAGTATTGGCCGGGCTGATGCCGCCACAGGCGGTGTACAGCGACAGCTTGCCGATGGGGATGCCCATGCCGCCGATGCCCTGGTCACCGAGGCCGAGGATGCGCTCGCCGTCGGTGACCACGATCACCTTGACGTTGTCCTTGGTGGCGCTGCGCAGGATGTCGTCCATGTACTCGCGGTCGGGGTAGGAGATGAACAGCCCCCGGTGGTTGCGATAGATATTGGAGAACTCCTCACAGGCCTTGCCGACCGTGGGGGTGTAGATGATCGGCAGCATCTCCTCGAGATGCTCGGAGACGAGGCGGAAGAACAGCGTCTCGTTGTCGTCCTGGATCGCCCGCAGGTAGATATGGCGGTCCAGGTCATTCTGGCACTGCTGGTACTGGTGGTAGGCACGCTCGACCTGTTCGTCGATGGTCTCGACGTTCTGCGGCAAGAGGCCGATCAGGTTGAACTGCAGGCGCTCCTTCTGGGTGAAGGCGCTGCCCTTGTTGAGCAGCGGCATCTCCAGCAGAGAGGGTCCAGCGTAGGGAATATAGAGGGGACGCTTGGGTTCTGTGCTCATCTCTCGTCTCGTTTGGTGACTCGGTCAAGGGACTCTGGCGAGTCCGGGCACTCTTCTCGGTACCCTTGGGGAAACACTGACGACATCGCCCGTGCGCGATGCACCGGGCTCAGGCGGCGCCTGCCTGACAAGGCGTTATACCATTCTTCCTTTGTGCCCACTCTAGCACGCCGTCGAGAAAGCCCCGCAAAAGCGGGCCCTCAACGCAGGGCCCATGCGCACTTTAGCTCAGACAAGAGCGACTCGACGATGAGACGCGTAGGAAACGGCTCAAACGAAGCGACCAAGCCCCGCGGCGACACGCAGTCGATCCATCAGCGGAGCAGCCTCGGCACGAGCACGCTCGGCCCCTTGAAGCAGCACCGTCTCGATATGGCCCGGATCTTCCATCAGCGCCTGGTAACGCTCACGCGGGGCGCGCAGCTGTTCGTTGAGGTGTTCGAAGACCCGGTTCTTGGCGTCCCCCCAGCCGATGCCCGCGGCGTAGTCATCACGCATGGCCTGGGTTTCCTCGGCGCTGGCGAAGGCCGAATAGATCTGGAACAGGGTGCAGGTGTCGGGATCCTTGGGCTCGCCGGGCTCCAGCGAGTTGGTCTTGATCTTGCGCACCAGCTTGAGCAGCTTCTTTTCCGGCACGAACAGCGGGATGGTGTTGTTGTAGCTCTTGGACATCTTGCGACCGTCGAGGCCACCCAATACCTGGACCCGCTCGTCCACCACCGCCTCGGGCAGGGTGAAGAAGTCACCCTTGTAGAGATGATTGAAGCGCCCGGCCATGTCTCGGGCCATCTCGATATGCTGGATCTGGTCGCGTCCCACCGGCACCTTGTTGGCCTGGAACATCAGGATGTCGGCGGCCATCAGCACCGGATAGCCGAACAGACCCATGGTGACACCCTTGTCCGGATCCTGGTTGCCGGCTTCGTCGTTCTCCGCCACCGCCGCCTTGTAGGCGTGGGCGCGGTTCATCAGGCCCTTGGCACAGACGCAGGACAGCATCCAGGTCAGCTCGGGAATCTCGGGGATATCGGACTGGCGATAGAAGATGGCGTTGTCGGTGTCCAGCCCCAGCGCCATCCAGGTCGCGGCGATCTCGAGGCGCGACTGCTGGACCCGCTGCGGGTCCTGACACTTGATCAGCGCGTGCAGATCGGCGAGGAAGTAGTAGGACTGCACGTTGGGATCGAGGCTGGCCTCGATCGCCGGCTTGATGGCCCCGACGTAGTTGCCCAGATGGGGGGTACCGGTGGTGGTGATACCGGTCAGCACCCGGGTCTTGTCGGAAGCGGTGGTCGTTGCGGACATGGACGGCACTCTAGTATCGGCAAATGCCCGCTATGGTAACGCCAAGGCCTGTGGATGGCGACCGGGGCGACAGCGCCGCCCCGGCCGACCCTTGGCCAATCACATCAGCCGAGCACACTCTCCACGCTGATCACCGGCAGCGAGAAGGCCTCCCCTACGGCTGCGTAGGTGAGCTGGCCGTCATGGACATTGAGACCGGCGGCGAAGTGACGATCCTCACCGAGCGCCCGACGCCAGCCCTTGTCGGCCAGCGCCACCACAAACGGCTGGGTGGCGTTGGTCAGGGCCTGGGTCGAGGTGCGCGCCACCGCACCCGGCATGTTGGCGACACAATAGTGCACGACGCCGTCCACCACGTAGGTCGGCTCGGCATGGGTGGTGGGCCTGGAGGTCTCGAAGCAACCGCCCTGATCGATGGCCACGTCCACCAGCACCGCCCCCGGCTTCATTTCCGACAGCATGGCGCGGTTGATCAGCTTGGGCGCCGCCGCCCCCGGGACCAGCACCGCCCCGATGATCAGGTCCGATTCGCGCACCGCTTCTTCCAGTGCGTCGGCGCAGGAAAACACCGTCTTCATGCGCCCCTGGTAGCGATCATCCAGGGTCTCGAGGCGCGGGATCGACTTGTCCAGCACGCTGACATCGGCGCCCAGCCCCAACGCCATGCGGGCGGCGTTCTCGCCGACCACGCCACCGCCGATCACGGTAACCTTGGCAGGCGGCACCCCAGGCACCCCGGGCAGCAATACACCCGCACCGCCCTGGGCCTTTTCGAGACTGTGGGCACCGGCCTGCACGGCCATGCGTCCGGCCACGGTGCTCATCGGCGCCAACAGGGGTAGTCCGCCCTGAGGCGCGGTGATGGTCTCGTAGGCGATGCAGGTCGCGCCGCTGTCCAGAAGCCCCTTGGTCAGGGTTTCTTCGGCGGCCAGATGCAGGTAGGTGAACAGGGTGTGCTGGGGGCGCAGCCGGGCCACCTCTTCGGGCTGGGGCTCCTTGACCTTGAGGATCAACTCGGCGCCATCGAACAGCGCGTCCACGTCGGCCTCGATGGTGGCACCGGCAGCTTGATAGGCCTCGTCGGCAAAACCGGCGCCCTCACCCGCACCGGCCTGCACAACCACCGCGTGGCCACGCTCGGTCAGCTCCCGCGCACCACTGGGGGTCAGGGCGACGCGGTACTCATGGTTCTTGATTTCCTTGGGGACGGCGATCTGCATGGCGACTCTCCCATCGATTCGTACAACAGATTTTTTATCGTCACCCACAGTGAAGCACAGGAATTTTTTGCCAATAAACCCCCGGCGAAAAAACGGAAAGATCAGAAAACTTCACCCTCAAAGACCTTTGAACTTTCTTCCCAGGCCCCTAAAAACAGCAAGACACACCAGGGCGTGAAATTCTCTCCCGGCGGCACCCGATGGCAAAGAGCCTCAAACGTCTTGAGCGTCGTAGCGGTATCCGGCGCCGCGGACCGTAGTGATGCGCGAGGCGTGGTCGCCGAGCTTGCGCCGAACCCGCCCCACGTAGACATCGACGGTATTGGTCATGGGGTCCTCGTTGAGCCCCCAGACCGCGTTGAGGATACGTTCACGGCTCATCACCCGCCCGGCATTGCCGAGCAATAGCGCCAGCAGATCGCGCTCCTTGGTCGACAACTCGACGACCTCACCGTCGACCTTCAGGCACAGCGCCTCGCGATCGAACTGCACCGGATCCTCCGCCTGAGCGCCCGGTGTCGCGCCTGCCCGTGCCCGGGCGCGTCGATGCAACGCCTCCATGCGCGCGATCAGCTCGTCGAAAGAAAAGGGCTTGCTCAGATAATCGTCGGCTCCCTTGCGAAGCCCCACGATCTTCTCATCGGTGGCATCCAGGGCCGTCAGCATCAGAATCGGGACCTCGTCGCCCCGTGCCCTGACTCGCGTGCACACCTCATGCCCGGACAGCCCCGGCAGCATGATGTCGAGCAGCACCACATCAAAACCGCCCTCCTTCAAAAGCGACAAGGCGGTTTCACCATCACCGGCACGGGTGGCAGTCCACCCCTCGCCCTTGAGCCCGCGACACAGAAAGTCCGCGACCCTATCTTCGTCTTCCACTACCAGCACGTTCACGTCGTCGTGGACTCCTCGGCCATCCCTGGCACATCGATGTAGACGATCAGCCCGCCTCCCGGCCGGTCTTCCAGACCGGCCTCCCCTCCGTGGGCACGGGCGATAGCACGGACAATGGGCAGTCCCAGACCACTGCCCTCAGTGTAGTTGGTGGAGGCATTGGCACTGCGATAAAAGCGTTCGAACACCACCGCCTTGTCGACCGCCGATACCCCCCTGCCATCGTCCTCCACCGCGATTCGCCAGCCACCACCATGACGCCACAGGCGCACCACCACCCGGGGGCCCCCGTGGACCCGGGCATTCTGAAGAAGCGCCAGCACCGACTGGCGTAGACGCAGGCGATCCACCTCCACGGGGGCAACGGTCACCTCGGTCTCAAGAGACACCAGCACCGATGACAGACTGATGACATCCTTGAGAAACCCGACCAGTTCGGTCGGTTGCGGTTGCAGGCGCAATTCGCCGCTCTCCTGGCGTGCGATGGTCAGCAGGTCGTCGATCAGAGCAGCAGTATGGCCGGCCGCCTCACGGGCACGACGCAACGCCTCGCGGTAGTCGTCCTCGTCGGGTTGGCGCGCGCGCAGTACCACGTCGCATTCGCCCTGGATGATGGTCAACGGTGTGCGCAGCTCGTGGCTGACATCGGCCAGTAGTCGACGCCGATGCCGTTCGGCCCGACGCGCTTCCTCCAGCAACCTTTCGAGTTCTCCGGTGCGATCCGCCACCGCCTCCTCCAGCGCGCTGTTCTGGCGCTCGAGCGCGCGCCGCTGGGAGTGCACGTCTGCACCCATCTGATTGAGCAGACGGCTGATGCGGCCTAATTCGTCACCGCCGGAGACCTTGATGGCATGACCGAAGGCACCCCCGTGCATACGCTCGACGCCCGCCATCAGCCTCTGAAAGCGCCGTGATACCCGCCAACGGTAGAACACCATGACCGCCACCGTCAGCACCACCGCCAGCAGCGCAAACCCGAGCGCCAGCCAGCGCGTCTGGCGGGCGCCCCGGGCCAATTCCTCGCGGGCTTCGCGCACCTCCTCGATCTCGCCCTCCAGGGCCACGTCCATCAGCTTGCGAAAGCGTTCATCAATGGCTTCATCGAGCAGCGCATAGAAACTCAACCAGCGGCTGACCGGATCGAGCTCCCGCTCCGAGTCGAGCAGCTCAGCGTAGCCGCGGATCACCTCGTCCAGCTGGTCCTCGAGCCTGGCCAGCAGTTCCAGCTCCTCGACTTCCTCGTCCCCTACCAGCTCGATCTCGGCGCCGATGATATCGCGGATCTCGCCGATATCCTGGCGCACCAGCTCCTGTAACCTGCGCTCCCCCTCACCGCCGTCCTGATCACCGATCAGCAAGGCATCTGCGTACTGCTTGAACAGCCGATAGCTGTGGGTCGACAGATTCAGGTGTGCTTCGTAGGAGTGATGCGCCAGGTTCATGCGATCGCTCAACCAGGTACTGCGCTCGACGCTCCAGTAGGCCAACACCGCTCCGGTGCAGGCCATCGTCAGCAAGACCAGGGTATAGGCGGTTACCACACTGATGATTTTCATGACCCCAGTTTACTGTTCCCGCAGACGGAAGGCGTTTTCGGATGATCCATGTTCTCCGACAGGCGCAGCAACAAGCCGGCACCGCCGGTGACCGAATCAGGTAGATTGTGCACCAGGGTCGCCTGGCAGCGTGCGTCAAGCAGCGTGAACAGCTCGACGGCGTCCTTGAGCAGCGGCCACAGGTAACTGTCGACCACCACCAGATCAGGGCGCGACAGCAGCGCCTGGACCAGAGCCACCCGCAGGGACTCACCTGGGGTCAGGTTGTGCCCTGCTTCCTCGATCCGCCCATCCAGACCTCCCAGGCGAGCGATCGCAGGGCCTAGACCACACTCTCGCGCCACCCGGCCGATGTCGTCATCGTCGGGGCGCGCGGCGGCCCCCATGGTCAGCGCGCGGCGCAGGCTGCCCCTGAGCAAGGCGGGGCGATCACCGATACAGGCGATGGCCGGCTCGGTCGGCAAGCCGTCAAACCGCAGTCGCCCCGCCTCGGGTGCACGCCGCCGTGCCAGCACCGCCAGCACCCGCGACGCCAAGTCGGGATCATCGGTGGCGAGACACACCCGCTGGCCCGCGCGAATACGCAGATGCAGGGTGCAGCCACCCACCCGCAGGTGCTCCAGATCCAGCGGCACCGGCCGTCCACGTCGACGCACTCGCGGCAAGGCCTCGGTCCGCGCGAGCAGTGCCCGACACTTGTCGCGGGCGACACACCAGGCGCTGTAGCGATCCCATACGCCGATACATTCGCGCACAGGTACCACCAGGATCGCCAGCACCGACAGTGCCGCGGCGGCGTCCGCCGCCGCCAGACCAAAGCGCGCCGTAGCCCACAGCACCGCCGCTCCACCAAGCCCCAGAGAAGCGTTGGGCAGCGCACGCAGCAGCGATACCCGACGTACGCGACGCACGGCGTCCTCGGCACTGCGACGTCCCTTGCGCTCCAGGCTGGCGATTTCACGGGGCAGGCGATTCATCAACGCCAGCTCGCGGGCGATGGGAATCCGCTCCATCGCGGCAATGGCCACCCCGGCACGCCGCCTTCGCAGATCCCGATGCAGGCGGCCCAGCGCCAGACCCAGCCCGGCGGCCAGCGCCACGGCGGCGAAGATGGGTAGCATGCCGGCCAGCGCCAGGACGGGATCGATCAGCCACAGGCACAGCGCCGCCATGGGAAAGACCACCGCCGCAGACACCAGCCGAGAGATGCCCATGCCGACCCAACCCCGGGCCGCCGTCAGGTCACCGACAAAGCGCAGCGACAGCCCTCCGAGGCGACGACCGGCAGGCTCGGCACCGAGGGCAGCGATGGCGTGGAAGACGACGCTGCGAAGCTCCACCGCGTAGCTCTGGCCGATGGCCTCGCCCCGGACCCTGGCCAGTGCCTGACAGGCAGCTATCACCAGCGCCGCCACCGCCAGTATCAGCAGCGAGGTCAGCGGCAGTTGGGTGGAGGCCGAGCCGGACGTCGAACGCAGTGCGACGAAGACATCGCGGGTGGCGAAGGCCGTGGCCATCATCAGCCCAGCCTGGATGATCCCCAAGCCCACCACCAGCGCGATATGGCGGCCTCTGCCACGCCCCGAGAGTTCGGGAAGCTCGCTCATGCGGCGACACCCGTGGCAAGCCGGTTATCCTCTGTCAGGTCCTTGAGCATGGTCTGACCGAGACGCCTTCTGATGATTGGCGCCACCAGCCTCGATACCGCCTCGGGGTCACACAGCGCCTCACGCTTGACCACCGGCAGCCCGGTCTCGCCGCTGGCTTCACGGCTACCGAGCGCCGACAGACTGACCATCCCCGCCAGGGCAAAGGGCGTTTGGCCATGACGTTTGAGCACCGACACACCCCCGACCGCACCCAGCGCATCCGGAGCCGCGAACAGGATACCGTCCAGGCGCTCGATGATCGTGGAATCCGCCAGGATGGCAGCGGTCTCGTCCTGGAACACCCCGTCGGCGATTTCCACCACCACCACCTCGGCACCGCGCGCCGCCGCACCTCCGACCAGCGCCTCGAAGCCACGTTCGATGCGCTCGAGCGGACAGCGGAAGGTCGACGCCATGCCGGCATCGGTAAAGTCACTGACGGCCACCGAGGCGTCAGCGAAGGCGTTGAAGTCACCAAAGGCGCCGGTGCCGGTGGCCTTGACCCCCTCCACCGCAAAGCCCGCACGTTGGAGGCCGTGGGCCAGGCTCACCGCCGCCGTAGTCTTGCCGGCATTCATCGAAGCGCCGAACACCCCAAGCACCACTATGTCATCGGGGATACGCGCATCGGCGATGGCATAGCGGTCAATATTGATCACCTCGCCATGAAGGTCGGCGAGAAAACCCAGCGGTCGCAACTGAGTGGGGCGAGCCATCCTGGCATGTGCCGCCTCGACCTTGCCGGCGATGCCGCCACCGGCCAGCAGATCCATACGCACATCCACCTCAGCGCGGCCCATGAATTGATCCGGTGCGTAGCGATCTCCCACACACAGCACCAGCAGATCACCGGGATAGCTCTCGCTGGGACGGCCGCAGGCCAATTGGACCCGCTTGTGCTGCCCGACCTGGAGGACTTCACACAGGATCAGGTCACCGGCGCGCAAAGGATGGTCGAGACTGACCAGGGAACGGACGTCATCGCGCCTGGCGCGGCGGGTGGTAAAGGCCCACTTGGCGGTGGCGGGGACGGCGAAGGGAGTCACGGCAGCGGCACAGGTCATGGCGGTAATCCTCTGGGATGAAGGCACATCCCGAGGCTACCGTGGGCCGCTCGTTGCATCCTGTCAGGCGGGTGAGCGCGGCATTAAGCCCACATGAACACAAGCTGACAAGGCGCGAAAAAGCGCGTAGCGGATTGGCGACAGCGAACAACCGTGGCCGATAAAGGGCGCTACCCCCCTCCTTCGCCTTGCATCAGGCGCGCAAGCGCTTGCGGTTGCCAAACCTCCCGTCTCGCCGCCCAGAGGCCATCCGCCTATCCTCGAACCAGGGCGCCGGGCTAGAAAGAGTTCTGGATCCGCCTATAGCCTTCCACCAGGCTATTGTTGGTGCGCGCCACGTCTTCGGAAAACGCTGAATCCTGGACCGTTACTCGGGACAGGGTGTCCAGATCGGTCCCGGGGCCAATGCGCTCGGTGGACGGCACATAGAAGTCGTCGGGAAGGTCGCAACCATCCACCACGGCGTTATGGCGCACCACCGCGCCCTTGCCGATAGTGCAGTTGAACAGCACGCTGTTGAAACCGATAAAGGCGCTCTCTCCGACCACGCAGGGACCGTGCACGATGGCGCGATGCGCAATCGACGTGCGTGCACCAATGATCACCGCCGCGCCGGACTTGGAGTGGATGACGACGCCGTCCTGGATATTGGAGTGGGCGCCGATGATCATCGGCTCCATCTTGCCATCGGCATCGACCTCATCGGCACGAATGACCGCGTAGGGGCCGATGAAAACGTTCTCCTCGACGATCACCCGCCCACAGAGAATGGCCGTGGGATCGACAAAGGCGCTGGGGTGGACAACCGGCAAATCGCCGTAGGGATTCTTGCGAATCATTCATGCTTCCTTGGTTGTGATTCCTGCAAATCAGATAGTGATCATCACCCGGCGTGGTCGGCGTGGTCGGCGTGGGCGAATCTTGATGCGACATACGGCGACGCCTTCGCTGAGCCGGTTGGATCATCCGTGGACAAGCCCACCGCGCAGGCACTCGTCCAGACTCAGCATCGCCCTTGCGGGCGGCCATCACGGTCACAAGCGGTGGATGCTTACCGGCGACGCTACTTCCGCGTCCTGGCGAAGTGATGTTCTCTCTGTTCCTGGCGCTGCTTGGCTTCGAGACACAGACGCGCCGTGGGCCGGTGCAACAGCCGTGGCAGGCCGATGGGAACGCCGGTCTCCTCGCAGTAGCCGTACTCACCCGTCTCGACGCGCTTCAAGGCGCTGGCAATATTGCCCAGCAAGCGGGTTTCCCTGTCGGCCTGGCGAAGCTGCAGCTGAAGCTCTTCCTCCTGGGCTGCCTGATCCAGGTCGTCACTCGACCTTTCGCGGGCCGACATGCGCAGGCGAACCTCCTGCAACCGCTCCTCGACCAGCGCCCGTTCCTGCAGCAACCGGCGTCGAAAGAACGCCAGTTGCTCACCGTTCATGTAGTCGTCGTCCGGCATCTCGAGAAGATGCGCTGCGTCATCCATCGTTGGCATCTCACCGCTCCTCCCGCCACGCCGATTGCACAAGGCGTCTGAGACCATCACACTCGCACAAATGTTATGTTATAACATTTCTTTGAAGTGGCACAATACACCCGCAAATCCTGCCTCCCAGGGCCACCTCGCTGAGGCGGTCGTTGACCACGTCGCCATCCACGTCCACCAGGCTGGCCCTCCCGCCTCTACCTCGTGGTCCAAAGTGCTGCAGTTCTTCCATGAACCCAGGGAGTCTTTAGACGCATTCAGGAACAAAGTGCGACCTATCACACCCAGGGTCAGGACAAAAAAGCTGCCAGTATTGAGATTCGCCAACTCGACACCCAGGGTGCCAGAAAATTGCCGGAAGGGGTGGAGGCCAGCTGTGTACGCTCAGGTCGGTGTGGTCAGGACGTTATCGTCAGCTTTCCGCGACCAGGGCGCCGCCGTAGGCGCTGACGAATTCGGGAGGAAGACGGCGGGGACGGCCGCTTGAGAGAGCGATGCAGGCGTAGCGGGTACGCGCACGCAGCAGGGTGACACCATCCTGCGGGCGTATGAGTTGAAAGCGGCGGGTCAGGGTCAGGCGCGAGTCGCAGGCGACGATCCAGGTGGCCATGGCCAGGCGTTCGCCCTCGAAACCCGGTGCCAGATAGTCGAGTTCGTGACGGTGCACCGCCATGGCGCGATCCAGCGCCCGGTAGTGTTCCAGGGTCAGACCCAGCTGGCCGGAGTGCTCCCAGCTGGCCTGTTCCACCCAGCGCAGGTACTGGGCGTTGTTGACGTGGCCATAGTGGTCGATGGCCTCGGGCGCCACCAGGATGTCGATCACGAAGGGCCGGGGCAGATCCCAGTCGAAGGCACCGTGTTCAGCGGTCATGATCGTCCTCCTTGCGGCCACCGCAGTTCCAGCAGGTATCGAAGGCCCCTTCGAGCTCCTCGCCGCAGGCCCGGCAGCGCCAGGCGCTGTCCGGCGCTGGCTCCTCGAGCGCCTGTTTCACCAGCGCTTCGGCTCGCTCACGGTTGTGCTCGGCGACCCACACCTGGGGCTCGCACTCCAGCGGCGGCAGCTCCCCGGCGCCACCGCCGAGGGTCATGTTGCGCAGTTCGCAGGGGATCCCGGCGGCGTCGAGCAGGTTGCGCACGTGGCCCACCAGCAGGGCGTTGCCGTGGGCAAAGATCAGGGTCCAGGGAACCTCGGTCATGGTGTCTTCCTTGGCGCGGGCTTGCCCAGGCACGATGTGACACTTCCATCGCCCGAGGCAAGCCCCTGCGCCTTTTTCGGCCCAGCGTGTTCGGCCCAGCCTGTTCAGCCACGGCGAGTCACGTCGCGCCTATCTAGCTCATGCCTTGTTCAATCGCGCCTTGCTCAGTCGCGAAAGACGCGCACACCGAGCGCCTTGAGGTAGGCGGTTTCGGGAATCGCCGGGTGCACCGGGTGATCCGGTCCCTGGTGGCCCTGGAAAAGGATCTGTCCCTGACGATCCTGGTGACGTACCGCACCGCGCACCACGTCGACCAGGCGATCCTGTGCCAGGTGCATGGAGCAGGAGGCGGACAGCAGCAGGCCGTCGCGGCCCAGCAGGCGCATGGCGTCGCGATTGAGTCGGGCGTAGGCACGCTCGCCGTTGGCGATATCCTTGCGCCTCTTGATGAAGGCCGGCGGATCGAGCACGATCACGTCGAACTTCTCGCCGTCGGCCTTGAGCGCCGCCAGCGCCTCGAAGGCGTCGCCGTGACCCACAGCGACCCGCTCGTGCTGGCCGTTGAGCGCGGCGTTCTCGGCGACGCGATCCAGCGCCGACTCGCTGGCATCCACGCACAGCACTTCGCTGGCGCCATGGGCCGCCGCCTGCACGCCCCAGCCACCGACGTAGCTGAACAGGTCCAGCACCCGCTTGCCGGCCACCCGCTGATTGAGCCAGGCGCGATTGATGCGGTGGTCGTAGAACCAGCCAGTCTTCTGGCCGTCGAGCACGGGGGCGGCGAACTGCACGCCGTTCTCTTCCAGCAGCACCTGCTCCGGCAGCTCGCCCTTGACCACCTCTACCACCTCGCTGAGGCCTTCCTGACGACGACCACTGGTGTCGTTGCGCAGCACCACACAGGCAGGGGACAGCACCTTGTCGAGTGCGTCGAGCAGCTCGTCCTTCACCGCTTCCATGCCGGCGGTGTTGAGCTGGACCACCAGCACCTCGGCGTAGCGGTCGATGACCAGCCCCGGCAGCAGATCGGCCTCGCCATGGACCAGGCGATAGAACGGCTTGTCGAACAGGCTCTGGCGCAGCGCCAGGGCCTGATTCAGGCGATGCACCAGCAGCGAGCGATCCAGCCGCATGCTCGGGTCACGCGAGACGATGCGGGCGCAGATCAGCGAGTTGGGATTGACGTAGGCCAGACCCATGGGCTTGCCATTGGCGGCCTCGACGATGACCTGCTCACCGACTTCGAGCCCCTTGAGCGGCGTCTCGGCGATGTCGATCTCGTTGGAATACAGCCACAGGTGGCCGGACTTGAGGCGACGATCGGCGTTCTTTTTCAGGCGCAGCGGACGAGTCACGGTGATCACTCTCTCTACGGAAACTACATGAATAATTGGGCGAGCCCTTCAAGCATCGACAGGACTAACGTTGGCAACGAGGGCAAAACACACTGGCGCGCTGCCCCAGGGTCACGTGCTTCAGCTCACCGCCACAACGGCGGCAGGGTGCGCCGGCACGCCCATAGACGTTTAGACGCTGGGCGAAGTAGCCGGGTTCGCCGGTGCCGCTGACGAAGTCGCGCAGGGTGGTGCCGCCCTGGGTGATGGCCGCGGCCAGCACCTCCTTGGCGGCGGCGGCCAGGCGATCGTAGCGCTCGCGTCCGATACGACCGGCCGCGCGGCGCGGATCGATACCGGCCAGAAACAGCGCTTCGCTGGCGTAGATGTTACCCACCCCGACGACCACGGCATTGTCCATCAAGAACGGCTTCACCGCCGCCTGGCGCCCCCGCGACAGGGCGTACAGCCGGGCGCCGTCGAAGGCCTGCGACAACGGCTCGGGGCCTAGCCGCGACAAGCGGGTATCGTGGGCCTCGTCGTCCCGGAGCCAGTCGACGAAGCCGAAACGACGCGGGTCGTGATAGCGCAGGATGACGCCGTCCTCGAGCACCAGGTCCACATGGTCGTGCTTCCTGGGCAGCTCACCGAGGCGGGCAATACGCAGGCTACCGGACATGCCCAGGTGCCACAGCAGGGTGCCCTTTTCGCGCACTCCGCCGCCGTCGTCCGACCGGGACGCGGCCGTACAGGTACCCTCGGTGCTGGCGACCGTCTCGCCGTTCTCGACGCTTTCACCGCCCTCGCCCGACAGCACCGGCAGCAGCAGGTACTTGGCGCGACGGCGAATCTCGCCGAGGCGGGCGCCGATCAGACGATCGGCGAGATCCTCAGGCACCGGCACCCGCAGGCGCGACTGGCGCACCAGCACCTCACGGATCTCGCGCCCTTGTACATGGGGGGCGATGCCGCGCCGGGTGGTCTCGACTTCGGGAAGCTCGGGCATGGCACACCTGGGGCCTGAGGTTAGAGCGGCGAGCAGCGAGCGACATCACGCCATCGCCCGGGGCCGCTGACAGGGACATACGCAAGAACCCGACCTCGGGGCCGGGTTCTCGGTGACAGGCGACAACTCGCCTGCGGTGGAAGCGAGATCAAGCCTTACTTGATCTTGGCTTCCTTGTACATCACGTGCTTGCGAACCACCGGATCGAACTTCTTCATTTCCATCTTGTCCGGAGTGTTACGCTTGTTCTTGTCGGTGGTGTAGAAGTGGCCGGTACCGGCGCTGGACACCAGACGAATCTTGTCACGCATGAGACTTCTCCCAGTTTGCCGCCTGGTACGCGTCGTGCACACCAGGCCAGTCATTCAAGTCGGCGGAGGCCGTTCGCTCAGGCGAACCAGTGGGCTCCCGAGGACGTCATCCTTAGATGGCGTCGCCGCGCTTACGGATATCGCTGAGCACCTCTTCGATGCCCTTCTTGTCGATGATGCGCATGCCCTTGGAGGAAACACGCAGGGTCACGAAACGCTTTTCGGACTCGACCCAGAAGCGATGGCTGTGAAGGTTCGGCAAGAAACGACGACGGGTCTTGCGCTGGGAGTGTGAAACGTTGTTACCAGTCACCGGGCGCTTGCCGGTAACCTGACATACTTTGGACATGAGAGCCTCCAACCGCGTGGCGAGTTGTTCAAAACCTGTCGGGCAAACCGGGAAGGGCGAGAACCGAAGGGATGTGTCGCAGACTGGCCGCGCGGTGCCGGCGAAAGTCCGCATTCATCATGCCCTCAGCAACCTCGAGCCCTGTCATGAGCCCCGTGCTTTTGACCCAAGGGAATTCAAAGGGTGCACTTTATACCAGACCCTGCCTCCATGGGCAAGGGATACACCAACGTTCGCCAGGTCGCTCGCTCACGGCCCGTGTCGAGGTGCTCGAAACGGCTCCGCTGCGTCGACGGCGATGACGTGACGTGTTCGGGTAGAGAGTCGCCCGGCCAGGACGCGATAGGATCGAGACGATCCTCGCCCCGCCTGGGCCAGCTCTTTTTGCGCGCGGCGCATTATACCCAACCTCGCTCGGCAAATGACACCACTTCTGCGTCTCCCACCACAAAATGATCCAGCACACGGATATCGAACAGGCCCAGCGCCTCTTTCAGGCGATCGGTGATACGCCGGTCGGCGTCACTGGGCTCGGCCACCCCGGAGGGATGGTTGTGGCACAGGATCAAGGCGCCCGCCCCCAGCGCCAGGGCACGTTTGGCCACCTCACGTGGGTACACCGAGGCGCTGTCCAGGGTGCCGCGAAACAGCACCTCGAAGCGGATCACCCGATGCTGGGCGTCGAGAAACAGTGCGGCGAAGGCCTCGTGGTCCAGATGACGAAGCTGAGCGGAAAGAAAGGTCCTGACCCGCGCGGGAGAATTCAGCGCCTGGCCCCGCTCCAGATGGCTCGCCAGATGACGGCGCGACATCTCCTGGGCGGCCTGCAGCTGAACGAAGGTGGCAAGCCCCAGGCCACGCTGGGCACAGACCTCCTGCTGATGCGCCTCGAGCAGGGCACGCAGTCCGCCGAAGGCACCCAGTACGTCCCGCGCCAGGTCCACCGCGGAGCGTCCTGCCACCCCGACTCGCAGCACAATCGCCAGCAGCTCAGCGTCGGATAACGCGGTGGGCCCCAGCGTCAGCAGCTTCTCGCGAGGGCGTTCGCCCTCTGGCCAGTCTCGTATCGACATCCCTGTCTCCTGCTCCGTTGCTCTCGTCACACCCTGTCGTCACATCCTCTCGACACGCTCTGTCATCACACCCTCTTCTCACACGCAGCCGCCACATCCTGTCGTCACACCCTCTTCTCACACACTCTTGTCACATCCTCCCCTCACGCCCTGTCGGCGAGCGCCGACATACCCGTTGAGTCTAGTGCGGTCTGCCTGATCTGGAGCCAGGGTGCGCGGCTACGCATGATCCGGTACCGGTGGTAAGGTAGAGGGCTGACTCTGGCTGCGGACTTTTTTCATGTTGCACGCTCCCTCCTCTTCCGGTTGCGGCCTGACCGGCTCAGGCCCCGGCCGCCTTCGCCCCGGGCAGCGAGTTGTGCTGGGCATCAGCGCCGGTATTGCCGCCTACAAGAGCGCCTCTCTGGCCCGACTGCTGGTGCAGGCGGGTTGCGAGGTGCAGGTAGTGATGACAGAGGGAGCCCAGGCCTTCATCACGCCGCTGACGCTGCAGGCGCTGACCGGACGCGCGGTACGCACCTCGCTGCTGGACCCCGACGCCGAGCTCGGCATGGGTCATATCGAACTCGCCCGCTGGGCCGACCTGATTCTGATCGCCCCCGCCACCGCCGACCTGATGGCGCGCCTGGCCCAGGGCATGGCCGACGATCTGTTGACCACCGCTTGCCTGGCCAGCGACGCCCGGCGGATGCTGGCCCCGGCGATGAACCAGGCCATGTGGCGCCATCCGGCGACCCAGCGCAACGCCGCCCGGCTGGTCGAGGATGGCTGGGCCCTGCTGGGGCCCGACCAGGGCGACCAGGCCTGTGGCGACGTCGGCCCGGGACGCATGATGGAACCGGAGGCCATTCTCGGCGCCCTGCTGGATGCCGGCTCTCCCTCCACGCCCAGGACAGCGGCAAGCGTCGTGGGAAAGGAAGGCGAAGCAGTGCCCCCGGACGCAGACCTTCATGTGGTGATCACCGCCGGCCCCACCCGGGAGCCGCTGGATCCGGTGCGCTACCTGTCCAATCACAGCTCCGGCAAGATGGGTTTCGCCCTGGCCGAAGCAGCCCGGGACAGTGGCGCCCGTGTCACCCTGATCGCCGGTCCCGTCAGTCTGCCGACACCCCCGGGCGTTGCCCGCCACGACATAGAAACCGCGGAAGAACTCCTCGCCGCAGCCGAAGGGCTGATGGATGGCTGCGACATCTTCATCGGCTGCGCGGCGGTGGCGGACTATCGCGCCGAGGCCCCGGCCGATCACAAGATAAAGAAGCGCGATGACGACGACGGTCTTACCCTGAAGCTGGTCAAGAACCCCGACATAATCGCCACCCTGGCTGCCCGCGATCCGCGTCCGCTGATGGTCGGCTTCGCCGCCGAGACCCGCGACGTGGTGCGCTACGCCGAGGGCAAGCTCGCGCGCAAGGGGCTCGACATGATCGTCGCCAACGACGTCTCCCGGGAGGGACTCGGCTTCGGCTCGGACCGCAATGCCGCAACCCTGGTGTGGCGCGACGGCGAGTCTCTCGCCCGCCGCGAAGAGACCGACCAGGACAAGGCCAGCCTGGCCCAGGCCATCATCGCCCAGGCCCGAGCCTGCCTCGAGGCGCGACGTCAGACGGTGCGGCCGAACCCGCGCTGAGCCACGACACCACTTATTTATCAGGAAGCCTGTCTGGCTGCCCAAGACCAAGGACCTTTCATGCACGACACTGCCTCGCGCCCTCGCCTCGCCGTCAAGATCCTCGATGAACGGATCAAGGAGCGCATGCCCCGCTACGCCACCGACGGCTCGGCCGGGATGGACCTTCACGCCCTGCTCGACGCGCCGCTGACGCTGGCCCCCGGGGATTGCGAACTGGTCCGCACCGGGCTCTCGATCCATATCGCCGATCCGGGCCTGGCCGGCATGATCCTGCCCCGCTCGGGGCTTGGCCACAAACACGGCATCGTGCTCGGCAACCTGGTCGGCCTGATCGACTCCGACTACCAGGGCGAACTGATGGTGTCGGTGTGGAACCGATCGACCACCGCCTTCACCCTCGAGCCCTTCGAACGTCTGGCCCAGTACGTGCTGGTGCCGGTGGTCCAGGCCGAGCTGGAAGTGGTCGAGGACTTTTCCGAGAGCCTTCGCGGCGGCGGCGGTTTCGGCAGCTCCGGCCGCCACTGACGCCCCAGGTTCGACTACCCGTTCATTCAAGCGCCACGTCAAAAGGACAGGACCCTCATATGACTCAAGTCCCCTCCACGATCTTTCGTGCCTACGATATTCGAGGCGTCGTCGACGAGACCCTGACCGAAGCCGGGGTCGAGGCGATCGGCCAGGCCATCGGCAGCAAAGCCCAGGCCCGCGGCGAATCCCGTGTAGTGGTGGCCCGCGATGGCCGACTCTCTGGCCCGCGCCTGATCAAGGCCCTGACCCGCGGCCTCACCGCCAGCGGCTGTGACGTGGTCGACATCGGCATGGTGCCAACGCCGGTGCTGTACTTTGCCACCCACACCCTGGAAGGTACCCGCTCCGGGGTCATGCTGACCGGCAGCCACAACCCGCCGGACTACAACGGCCTGAAGATGGTGCTGGGGGGCGAGACGCTCTCTGGCGAGGCGATCACCGCGCTCTACACTCGCCTTCAGAACGGCGATCTGCGCGAAGGCCAGGGCCAGGTGTCCGAGCACGATGTGCGTGACGCCTACCTGAAGCGCATCCTCGAAGACGTCTCGCTGTCGGGCTCGATCAAGGCGGTGGTGGACTGCGGCAACGGTGTGGCCGGTGAACTGGGCCCGCGCCTGGTCGAACAGCTCGGTGCCGACACCGTGCCGCTGTTCGAGGACATCGACGGCAACTTCCCCAACCACCACCCGGACCCCGGCAAGCCGGAGAACCTCAAGGACCTGATCCACGCGGTGGCCGAGCACAGCGCCGACATCGGTCTGGCCTTCGACGGTGACGGCGACCGCCTCGGCGTGATCACCCCCAAGGGGCGCCTGATCTACCCCGACCACCTGCTGATGGCGTTCGCCGAGGACATGCTCGGTCGCAATCCGGACGCCCGGGTGATCTTCGACGTCAAGTGCACCGGCAAGCTGATCGAGGTGATCGAGAAGGCCGGCGGCACGCCGGAGATGTGGCGCACCGGCCACTCCCTGATCAAGGCACGGATGAAGGAAACCGGCGCCCTGCTGGCCGGCGAGATGAGCGGCCACATCTTCTTCAAGGAACGCTGGTACGGCTTCGACGACGGCCTTTATGGTGCCGCCCGCCTGCTCGAGATCCTGTCGCGCTTCGACGGCGACGCCGACACCTTCTTCGATCGCTATCCGCAGAACCTGAGCACCCCGGAGATCAACATCGAGGTCACCGACGAGACCAAGTTCGACCTGGTCGCGCGCCTGGCCCGGGAAGGTGACTTCGGTGACGAGGGCGTCAAGACCACCCTGGACGGCATCCGCGTGGACTACCCGGATGGCTGGGGTCTGTGCCGCGCGTCCAATACCACGCCGATGCTGGTGCTGCGCTTCGAGGGTAACGACGCCGCCGCGCTGGAGCGCATTCGCACGCGCTTTGCCGAGGCGCTGGCCGACGTGGACGCCTCGCTCACCCTACCCAACTGACGTGCAGGAGACATGACGCCCATGAGCGAACAGGCACGCGATCCGCGCCTGGTGGTGGAGGTCCTCTCCGAGGCCCTCCCCTATATCCAGAAATTTTCCGGCAAGACCGTGGTGGTCAAGTATGGCGGCAACGCCATGACCGAGGACGCCCTGATCGACTCCTTCGCCCGGGACATGGTGCTGATGAAGGAAGTCGGCATCAATCCGGTGGTGGTCCACGGCGGCGGCCCCCAGATCGGTGATCTGCTGGCCAAGCTCAACATCGAGTCGCGCTTTGTCGGTGGCATGCGTGTCACCGACGCCGAGACCATGGACGTGGTCGAGATGGTGCTCGGCGGACTGGTCAACAAGGATATCGTCAACCAGATCAATCAGTGCGGCGGCAAGGCCATCGGCCTGACCGGCAAGGATGGCGCCCAGATCCGCGCGCGCCAGCTCAAGGTCGAGCACCAGAGCCCGGAAATGACGGCGCCCGAGATCATCGACATCGGCCATGTGGGCGAAGTGGAACACGTCTCCACCGACCTGATCGAAATGCTCGCCGCCCGGGATTTCATTCCCGTGATCGCCCCCATCGGGGTCGACGGCGAGGGTCGCAGCTACAATATCAATGCGGATCTGGTGGCCGGCAAGGTGGCCGAGGCGCTCGGCGCCGAGAAGCTGATGCTGCTGACCAACGTGGCCGGGTTGATGAACCGCGACGGTGAGGTGATGACGGGACTTTCCACCGCTCAGGTCGACGAATTGATCGCCGACGGCACCATCCACGGTGGTATGCTGCCGAAGATCCGCTGCGCCCTCGACGCGGTCAAGGACGGGGTCGTCAGCGCCCATATCGTCGATGGCCGGGTGCCCCACGCCACCCTGCTGGAGATCTTTACCAACGCGGGTGTCGGCACCCTGATCACCAACGAATCGCCCAACTGAAGTACCCGTACCAGGGCGATACGAAAGCGACACGATAACGACACGATAACGACGCAAGGAAGTGCGAACCGGGCACAAGCTCCGGACGCAAGGGAACTCGCCCGCCGGCGCCCCGGCGGGCCATCAACGACAAAAGAATTCGATATCATGACGCAGGAAAAGACCCCAAGTCGGCGGGACCAGATACTGCAGGCGCTGGCCCTGATGCTGGAAGAAGACAGCGGCAAGCGCATCACCATCGCCGCCCTGGCGCGCCAGGTCGGCGTCTCGGAGGCAGCGCTCTACCGCCACTTCCCGAGCAAGGCCAGGATGTACGAGGGCCTGATCAGCTTTATCGAGGAGACCCTGTTCGAGCGCATCACGCGCATCCTCGACGAGCAGCAGGAGGCGCTGCCGCGCTGCCATCAGATCATGACCCTGGTGCTGGCCTTCACCGAAAAGAACCCGGGCCTGTCGAGGCTGTTGGGCGGCGACGTGCTGACCGGCGAGACGGCGCGACTGAGGCAGCGTATCCACCAGCTGTTCGAGCGGCTGGATACCCAGTTCAAGCAGGTACTACGCGAGGCGGAGCTGCGCGAGGGTCGCCGGCTGGCGATGCCGGCCAGCGCCGGCGCCAACCTGCTGACCGCCCAGATCGAGGGACGCATCGCCCAGTACGTGCGCAGCGACTACCGCCACCGCCCCACCGAGCACTGGGAAGACCAGTGGCCGGCACTGTCGTCACACCTGCTGAGAGACAGCGCCATCCCCGCCTGAGCAAACGACGCCCGCGCGGCGGGTCACGTGGCAAGCTGCAAGACAAGGCGTCGATGGGGGAGTCAGCTCCCCCATCCCTTCGCTGCCCCTTCGGCGCCGCTCGCTGGCACGATCGACAGCGGCCCTTCGCTCGCTACCAGCTGCCGGTGTTCTCCATCGAGGCCCAGGGCTCGGCGGGTTCCAGGGCGTCGCCCTTCTGCAGCAGTTCCACTGAAATGCCGTCCGGGCTCCTGACGAAGGCCATATGGCCGTCGCGGGGGGGCCGGTTGATGGTCACGCCGTTGTCCATGAGCTTCTGACACAGGGCGTAGATGTCATCGACGCGATAGGCCAGGTGGCCAAAGTTGCGTCCGCCCTGGTACTCCTCCGGGTCCCAGTTCCAGGTCAGCTCGAGCTCCGGCGCGTTGAGCTGGCTTGAGCGCTCCTCGTCCTCTGGCGCCGCCAGGAACACCAGGGTAAAGCGTCCCTTGTCGTTGTCCTTGCGACGCACCTCCTTGAGACCCAGCAGGTCGCAATAGAAATGCAGAGAGGCGTCGAGGTCGCTGACACGCACCATGGTGTGTAGAAATTGCATTCGGGTCTCCTCGGGGTTCAGGGGGCCGCGTCTGCTGCGCGGACTCAGGGGTAACGGGCCACTACCATGGCGCGCGCATCATCGGCTGTAAAGCCGAGCACCGCGTAGTCATCGAGGCGGCCGGTCTCCATCCCGGGCGAGCCATGGGGCATGCCCGGCACCGCCAGACCATCGATATCCGGCGACGCCTCCAGCAGCCAGGCCACCTGCTCGGCGGGGACATGGCCCTCGATCAGGTAGCGCCTGCCGTCTTCATTGGTCAGGGTAGCGGTATGACAGGACGCCAACGCCTGGGGAACCCCCAGGCGCTGCTTGACCGACGCCATGTCGGGGCTATCGTGAAGACGCACCTCGAAGCCGGCCTCACGCATATGCTCGGCCCAGGCGCTGCAGCAGCCGCAGTGGGAATCCTTGTGCATGTCCAGGCCGGCGGCCAGTGCAAGCGGGCTGAAGACACCCATGAGAACGGCGCCCAGGGCGCGAGAAAGACGTGTCATCGCGTATGATCTCCTGACGGAAAAAGAGAAGGACAGGCCTCAGGATCGCAGAATCGCGCCATCAAGGGTATGCCGAGTCGGTACCCTTTTGTCGTAGCGCAGGTCGGTCCCAGGGGAATCGAGACACCTTACCAACAAGAGCAAGCCGCATGAGCGAGTACTGCGACCTGGCCCCGGGGCATCCGCTGCACGGGCCCTACCATGACAGCGAATACGGGTTCCCGATCCGAGGCGAGTCCGACCTGTTCGAGCGCCTGGCACTCGAGATCAATCAGGCCGGTCTGTCGTGGCTTACGGTGCTGAAGAAGCGCGAGGGCTTCAAGCGCGCCTTCGACGGCTTCGACGTCGATCGGGTCGCCGCCTACGACGACGACGATCGGGCACGTCTGCTGGCCGACGCCGACATCATTCGTCACCGCCTGAAGATCGAGGCGGTGATCCACAACGCCCGGGTGATCCAGGCCATGCGGGAGTCCCACGGCGGCTTCCAGGCCTGGCTCGATGCCCACCACCCACGTGAGCACGCGGACTGGGTGAAGCTGTTCAAGCGTCACTTTCGCTTTACCGGCCCGGAGATCGTCAAGGAGTTCCTGATGAGCGCGGGCTACCTGGCCGGCGCCCACCGCGACGACTGCCCGGTGCAGGCCCGAATACTGGCGGCGGCGCCACCATGGACTCGCTGACCCAGGCCGCCCTCGGCGCGGCCCTGGGAGGCGCGGTTCTGGGCCGTCACCTGGGCCGCAAGTCATTGCTCGCCGGCGCGGTGGTCGGCAGCCTGCCGGACCTGGACGTGCTGATCGACTACGGCGACGCCGTGGCCAACGTCACCTACCACCGTGGCTTCAGTCATTCGCTCTTCGTATTGACGGGGCTCTCGCTGGTGCTGGCCGGGCTAGCTCAGCGACTGGCCGAGCGACTGGCCGAGCGTCGGGCCAGACGCCCTGCACAGGGACTGGGCTTGAGCTTAAGCCCGGCACAGGGCCTGGGCTTGCAGCACCTTGGCTTGTTGCGCTGGTGGCTGTTCTTCTGGCTGTGCCTGGTGACCCATCCGCTGCTGGACTCGCTGACCACCTACGGCACCCAGCTGTGGTGGCCACTCGAGGTCACCGCGCCCAGCGCTACCCCGCTGGTGTTCATCATCGACCCGGCCTACACCCTGGCCTTGCTGGTCGCTCTGGTGATCGCACTGTGGCGTGGCCATCGGCCAGCGACCTTGCAACGCGCCGCCAGCTGGGGCCTGGTGATCTCGACGCTGTACCTGCTGCTGGCGCTGGGCGCGCGCGGCTGGGTCGATGCCAGGGCCGACGAGGCGCTCGACCGAGTGGACATGGCCGAGGCACCGCGCCTGATCCAGCCGGCGCCCTTCTCGATCCTGCTGTGGCGGGTCACCGCCGTGGACGGCGATCGCCACGCCGAGACGCTGATCGGCCTGCTCGACGGAGATACCCGCCCGGTCGTCGAACTGTTTCGACGCGGTACCGAACTCGAGGCTGCCGCCCTGGAGCTCGACAGCGGTCGCCGCCTGGCCTGGTTCGCTGGCCCCTTTGTGCGCTACGAGGTGGAGCGCAAGGGAGACGCCGAACGTCTGCTGGCCACCGACCTGCGCCTGGGCTTTCCCGGCTTCCATCCGTTTCGCTTCGCCCTGGCACAGCGCCAGGATGGCAACTGGCGCGCCCTGGAACCGACCCTGCAACTACCGATGAGCGCAAGCCAGCGCCCCATGGGGCAATTGTTCGAGCGCATGCTGTCACCACAGCCCGCGCTGTGTGTCGCTGACTTCGTCGATTCCCGCTGGCAGCTGGGCGCAGGCGACGACTGCGACGCTCGCTGACACCCGGCCGGGTGTCGGCCTCTTCCCTGAGCAACGATCACCATACGCAAGCCGCCGTGGCCAGGGCCACGGCGGCTTGCGAATCAGTGTCTTCAGACGTCGGGCGCGGCTTACAGCCTGGCGATCAGCGCCTCGATCTCGGCGTGGGCAGTGGTGAGGGCCGCTTCCTTGTGTTCGTCACCCATGCTGAGCCCTTCGGCAAACACCGTCTCGACCTCATTGATGCCGATCAGGCCCAGCATATGGCGCAGGTGCGGTGTCTGGGTATCCAGAGCACTACCGGCGTACTGACCGCCGCGAGCGCCCAGCACGATGGCACGCTTGCCCTCGAGCAGCCCCACCGGGCCATTCTCGGTGTAGCGGAAGCTCTTGCCCGCGCGCAGGATACGGTCGAACCAGGCCTTGAGCTGGGAGGGAATGCCCAGGTTGTACAGCGGCACGGCGAGCACCAGCACGTCGTGTGCCTCGAGCTCGGCGAGACGCTCATCGGAGCGCGTCGCCAGCTCGCGCTGTGCCTCGCTGCGCTCTGCGTCCGCCACCTGCCAGCTGGACAGCTCCTCGAGGCCCAGGTGTGGCAGGTCGTCGGCGACCACGTCGCGATGGGTGATCTCGATATCGTCACGCTGGCGCGCCAGGCGCTCGAAGTGGCGTGCCAGCTGGGTGGACTGGCCCTGGTCGGCGAGGATGGATGAGGTGACAAGCAGTACGCGGGTCATGGCGAGCTCCTGTGGAAGATGATGTCTGCGCACAGTTTACCGCCAATAAAATTGTCGAAAAGCGAATAAATCTCGGAATATCTTTCGATAAAAACGAATAAAGCGCCGCTCGGCGCTTTATTCGCGTGTGCTGGCTACACAAGCCAAGGACGCTTTCGTCGGCTTGCCAAGCGCGTCCACGTCGCCCCCCGTCAGGGCGCGATGCCCTGCCCACACCCCTGCAGCTGACGTCCGTTGACGTTCAAGGTGACCTGGGCCGGCCAGGGCGTGCCCGCCATATCATCGAAGCAGGCACCGGCCTCGATGCGCAGCTCGAAGGGCGCATCGGCGCGGCCGCTTTCCAGGATCACTCGACCGGCACCGTTGTCCAGGGTGGTGACGCGATAGGGCAGGCTCACTTCACGCTCGCCGTAGTCCAGACTCATGTCGATGCGCGGCACGTCATTGGCCAGTTCGAGGTGCCAGCCTGGCTCGTTGCCCCGGGCCAGGAACATCACCCCGGGCTTGTCGCTGCGCCGCAGGGAGTCGCGGCGGGTACGGGCCTCGCACTCGAGCCGACCGCGGGAGCTCTTGATCACCGCCCGCTCACCAATGATATGGGCGCTGAGTTCCCCTCGCTGGTAACGCTCGCCCTGGTCCACCACCGCCTGGGGCAACTGCTCGGCACCGTGGGTGGTCCACAACCTGAGCGAATCCTCCTGGGTCGCCGAGACCATGTCCTGACTCGGCGAACAGCGCCAGCCAACGAAGGTAGCGCCATCACCGACAAAGTAGGCAGAGGGCAGCAGCGGCGCCTTCTGCTCCACCGGCGCATCGGTAAAGGAACCGCGCCGCTCCGCGCGATCGGTCTGCTCGCTGGCAGGACCGGGAGCGCTGGTAGTGGCGCACCCCACCAGTCCACTCAGCATCACGACAAGGAGGGGTGAGACGACAGCGGGACGACACATGACAGGCTCCTTCGATCACGATATCAGTACGATTCCGTGGCCCCGCCAGGTGCCGTCTGGCGTGTCCCTGTCGGGGCCTACTGGCGAAGCTTACCAGCCACATCGTCAAAAGGCGCGGCTCTGCCACCATGGGATCGCCCCCTCGCACAATCGACGAACTTTCAACCGCGCTTCCCGGCGTCATGGGCCCTCTAGTGCTGCGCGGTCGTCAGGCGTGGCGTCGACGCAGCTCCTTGGCGGCCTGGACCATATTGGCCAGCGCCGGCGTCACCTCATCCCACTGACGGGTCTTGAGGCCGCAGTCCGGGTTGACCCACAGCCGCTCCAGCGAGATGCGCTCGGCGGCCTTTTCCATCAGCGCCACCATCCAGTCCACCTCGGGCAGGTTCGGTGAATGGATGTCGTAGACCCCCGGTCCGATCTCGTTGGGATAGTCAAAGTCACGGAAGGCGTCGAGCAACTCCATGTCGGAGCGCGAGGTCTCGATGGTGATGACGTCGGCGTCCAGCTCGGCGATGGAAGCGATGATGTCGTTGAACTCGGAATAGCACATGTGGGTGTGGATCTGGGTCGCGTCCGCTACACCGCTGGCCGACAGGCGGAACGCCTCCACCGCCCAGTCCAGATACTCCTGCCACTCGGCCTTGCGCAGCGGCAGCCCTTCCCGCAGCGCCGGCTCGTCGATCTGGATGGCGCGAATGCCCGCCGCCTCCAGGTCACACACCTCGTCACGCAGTGCCAGGGCGATCTGGCGGCAGGTGGTCGCGCGAGGCTGGTCATCACGCACGAAGGCCCACTGCAGCATGGTCACCGGGCCGGTCAGCATGCCCTTCATCGGCGCCCCGGTCAGCGACTGGGCGTAGCGGCTCCACTCCACCGTCATCGGTGCTGGACGGCTCACGTCGCCGAACAGGATCGGTGGCTTGACGCAGCGTGACCCATAGCTCTGGACCCAGCCGAAGCGGGTGAAGGCGTAACCGTCGAGCTGCTCACCGAAGTACTCGACCATGTCGTTACGCTCGGCCTCGCCGTGGACCAGCATGTCCAGGCCCAGCTCTTCCTGCAGCCGCACCGCCTGGGCGATCTCCTCGCGCATCCTGGTGTGGTAGTCGTCAGCAGACAGGCGTCCTGCCTTGTGGTCACGACGGGCAGCGCGAATCTCGGCGGTCTGGGGGAAGGAGCCGATGGTGGTGGTCGGAAACAGCGGCAGTCCGAGGGCGCGACGCTGCTGCTCGGCGCGCTGCAGATAGGGGCTCGGGCGCTGGCTGTCGGCCTCGCCAAGCGCCGCCAGGCGTGCACCGACCTCGGGACGATGAATGCGTGGCGACTCACGCCGCGAGGCAATCGCCTGCACGCAAGCCGCCAGCAGCGCCTCGTCTTCGGGTCGCACCCGGCCAGCGAGCAGTCTTGCCAGGGTCACGGTCTCGTCGAGCTTCTGGCGAGCGAAGGCCAGCCAGCTTCTGAACTCGGCGTCGAGCTCGGTCTCGCGCTCCAGGTCCACCGGCACATGCAGCAGCGAGCAGCTGGGGGCGATCCACAGACGCTCGCCCAGACGGCTGGCGGCGTTGGTCCACTGATCGCGCAGGGCAGCCAGGTCGGCACGCCAGATGTTGCGTCCGTCGATGACGCCCAGCGACAGCACCTTGTGAGGCAGCAGACGGTCGACCACCGTCTCGACCTCCTGTGGGGCACGCACGGCGTCCAGGTGCAGCCCCGCCACCGGCAGATTGACCGCCAGGGTCAGGTTGTCGCCGAGGCCGCCGAAGTAGTTGGCCACCAGCAGCTTGACCCCCGCCCCCTGCAGATGATGGTAGGCACGTTCGAAGGCTACCTTCCAGTCGCCGGGCAGGTCCTGGGCCAGGGCCGGCTCGTCGAGCTGCACCCACTCCACACCCAGCTTGGCGAGTCGGGCGAACACCTCGGCGTAGACCGCCAGCACACCATCGAGCAGCGCCAGACGATCGAAGGACGACTCGCCCCGCTCCTTGCCGAGCCACAGCCAGGTCAGCGGCCCGACCAGTGCCACCTTGACCGCGAGCCCCTGCTGCTGCGCCTCGACGACCTCGTCGAACAGCCGCGTGCTGGCCAGGCGGAAGTCCTGACCCTGGTGCAGTTCCGGTACCAGATAGTGGTAGTTGGTATCGAAGTACTTGGTCATCTCGCAGGCGGCGGCGGGTTCTCCGCTGGGCGCGCGGCCCCGGGCCATGCGAAAGGCGGTGTCCAGATCGACTTCACCACGCTCGAGCTCGGCCTTGGCAGCAAAACGCGCCGGCACCGCACCCAGCAGCAGCGACACGTTGAGCACCTGGTCATAGAAGGCGAAGTCGCCCACCGTCACCAGGTCCAGTCCCGCCTCGCGCTGGTCCTGCCAGTGACGCTTGCGCAACTCGCGACCGGTGGCCTCCAGGCTGGCTCGATCGGCGTCACCCTTCCAGTAGGCTTCGGTGGCGCGCTTGAGCTCGCGGTCGGCACCGATGCGGGGATACCCCAGAATATGAGAAAAAGTCATGGTGATTCACCTTGATCATGAATGATACGACGAAGTGTCGCTGGCATCCGAAGGGTGAATCAAACTAAACTTCTTAATCTTTACTATGAAAGAAGCTCACGATAATGCTCGAACTCCGTCATCTGCGCACTCTGATAGCGCTGCGCGACGCCGGCTCCCTGGTGGAGGCCGCCGAACGGGTCCACCTGACCCAGTCGGCGCTGTCCCACCAGCTCAAGGATCTGGAGGAGCGTCTGGGCGGGCCACTGTTCCTGCGCAAGACCCGGCCGGTGGAGTTCACCCGGGCCGGGCTGCGCCTCTTGAACCTGGCCGAACAGATCCTGCCCCAGGTGCGCATGGCCGAGCGTGACCTGGCGCGCCTGGCCGGCAACGAGCAGGGCCGCCTGCACATGGCGATCGAGTGTCATAGCTGCTTTCAGTGGCTGATGCCCACCGTGGATCACTTCCGCGACCATTGGCCGGAGGTCGAGATCGACATCCCCGGCGGCCACCACTTCGATCCGCTGCCGGCGCTGGCCCGCGAGCAGCTCGATCTGGTGATCACCGCCGACCCCCAACCCCTGCCCGGCGTTCACTACGAGCCGCTGTTTCGCTACGAAGGCCTGCTCGCCGTGGCGCGTCAGCATGCCCTGGCCGGGCGCTCCCACGTCTCGCCCCAGGATCTGGCCGACCTGACCCTGATCACCTACCCGGTGGAACGTTCGCGTCTGGATGTGTTCACCCAGTTCCTCGACCCGGCCGGCGTCACCCCCAGGGAGGTGCGCACCGCCGAACTGACGATCATGATGATGCAACTGGTGGCCAGCGGTCGCGGAGTCTGCGCGCTGCCCAACTGGGCACTGACCGAGTACCTGGAGCGGGACTACGTCAAGGCCGTCGCGCTGGGCGAGGATGGTGTCTGGAGCACGCTCTTCGCCGCCATCCGCGAGGACACCCGGGAAGCCCCCTGGATGGTCGACTTTCTGCGCACCGCGCGGGAGACGTCCTTTGCGGTGCTGGAAGGGATCAAGCCGGCCTGAGCAGGAAGCATCGTCGAGGCGCTGAACGAATCAGGCCCGCCCGAAACAGGGGCCGTTCACCGGCATTCAGGTTGGCCCGCGGGCAGATTCTCAGACCCGGCGGGGGATGATCAGCGAGAAGCGCGCGCCCTTCAGGCCGGGACTCTCGTCCACGCTGACGGTGCCGCCGTGCCAGGCCATCACCTTCTGCACGATGGACAGCCCCAGCCCGTAGCCGCCGGAGCGGCGGGTTCGGCTGTCGTCCAGGCGGGCGAAGGGCTTGAAGATATCCTGGCGTGCCTCCGGCGGGACCCCTTCCCCATCGTCCTCCACGTCGACCCTCACCTGGTTGGGTTCGTCGTGCAGACTGACCTTGACCCGAGTGCGGGCGTGGCGGCAGGCGTTGGCCACCAGGTTCTGGGTGGCCCGCTGCAGATAGCGGGAATCGGCGTGGACCTCGATCTCCGGCCCCGCAGACAGACGCACGTCAAGATTGCCGTGCAACGGCATCAGGGAGTCGATCACCCGCTCGCAGATGTCACGCAGCTCCACCGGTTCGGGGGAAGCTTCGACACCGTGGATTGTCTCGCTGTCGAGGCGCGCATAGGTGAGGATTTCGTCGATCAGATCGTCGAGTTCATCGATGTCGCTGTCGACCCCCTGCAACTGGCGCCTGACCAGGGCGTCCTCGGACATGTCCTCGACCATCTGCACCGCAAAGCGAATCCTCGCCACCGGCGTCCTGAGTTCGTGGGACACTGCCCGGATCATGTCCTGCTGGGCCCGCAACAACGACTGCACCTGGGAGGCCATGCCGTTGAAGGCCATGCCGACACGCCCGAGAAAGTCGCCGCTCTCGACCTTGACCCGGGTATCGAGGCGACCGCTGGCAAGCCGGGTGGCAGCCATCTCGAGTCGCGCCATGCGCGCCTCGATACCCCGCACGATCAGGTAGATGACGATCGCCAGTGCGCCCATCAGCAGCACCAGCATCGACGCCAACAGCGCCGGCGGAAGCGCCTCGTAGCTGGCCATCGGCCCTACCGTGAGCCAGAAGGGGGCTTCGCCAGGCGGCGTCACCTGCATGAACAGCACTACCGACCAGTGCTCGGGCAGTAGCTGCATCATCACCTCGCCACCGGCCAGGCGGTTGCGCTGACGTGGCTCGAGGATATCCGGAGGGGACTGGCTAATCGATACCGGCAGATCGCCACGGGTCATGCTGTCGATGCTCGCCTGGCGCGCCCCCGCCGGCAGGCTGGCGAGCCATTCCCCGCTGAGCTGGGTCAGGCCCCGCAACTGGCGCTCCGACATGCCGGACAGCGACACCTGCAGGACCGCGCCACCGGCGGGCATCAGCCGCCAGAAGCGCCACTCATGGGGGCTGTCACGCCCTACCAGCACGCCGCCGCGCTGCAGTCGAAGACGGGTGAAGTAGCTCGGCGACAGCGACGACAGGGGCACGATCGACATCGACATGTCCAGCGCCTCGGACTTCTCGGCCATCCACTCACGCCGCTCGCCCCGCGGCATGCTGTCGATCATCGTCGCCAACAGGTGCATGGGCGCCTCGGCCAGCTGTTCGCGATAGTGCTCGATGCGCACCTTGTCGATCAGCGTCATGCCCACCATCGCCACGCCGAGCGCCAGCACCAGGGTCGCCGCCAGCATGACGTAGACCCGCAGGAAGGTACTGTCGGCCAGGGCGCGACGCATGGGTTCAGCTGTCCTTCACGAACAGATAGCCCTTGCTCCTGACCGTCTTGATGCGGTGCGGATGATGGGGGTCATCACCTATCTTGGGCCGAATCCGCGACACCCGCACGTCGATGGAGCGGTCCTGGCCGTCGTAGCGGATGCCACGCAACTGGGAAAAGATTTCTTCGCGGGTCAGCACCCGACCGGCGTGGCTGGCCAGCAGCCACAAAAGGTCGAACTCGGCGCTGGTCAGATCGATACGCTCGCCCTTGAGCCAGGCCTCGCGGGTGGCGTTGTCGATTTCCAGGTCCTGGAACGTCAAGCGGCTTTCGCCGCTGACCTCGGCTCCGTCAAGACGACGCAGCAGGGCACGCATGCGTGCCAGCAGTACCCTCGGCTGCACCGGCTTCGGCACATAATCGTCGGCGCCCATCTCGAGCCCCAGGACCTGATCCATGTCGTCGGTCCGCGCGGTCAGCATCAGGATCGGACCACCGTAGTCGCTGCGAACACGACGACAGATCGACAGGCCATCCTCGCCCGGCAGCATCAGATCCAGAATCACCAGATCCGGCTGCAGCGACAGAATACGATCGACGCCGCGACCGCCGTCATCCTCCAGGCTCACTCGGAAGCCGTTGGCTTCGAGGTAGTCCCGCGTCAGACCAGCGAGACGCTCATCATCTTCGATGATAAGTACGTGATCCTGTTCTCGTTGCTCTGAACGTTCTTCCATAGGGGGTCTCATTCCTTTTGGCGAATGCCGGGCATTATCCAACCTGGCCGAATGACTGGTGCTGAGCAATGTCACACGCGATAACACAAGGATACCCGAATTTTGCGCTGTCGCCTGCCCTCGCCCTGATGCGCATCAAGGCCGCCACCACGGCGCCCACGCCGGTTGTGCCCAGTTGCCCCCTTGATGACCACACCTCATCCACAGACTTATCCACTTGATGACGGGCAAGAAGCACACTATCTTGTGTCCGAATATCCAGAGAGACACCACATCATGTGTCTCTAGCAATATCACAGAAGCCTGTCAACTGCCTCTTTCTCGCAGTTGGTCACGCCTGTTTTCACGACTTTTTTTACCTCATAGGGAGCCTCGGCGCCATGGATACCCTCGCTAGCCCGGACCGACCGTCCGTCTCCGTCACCGCCCCCGACACGCTGCGCGTGATCAAGCGCACCGGGGACGTGGTGCCCTTCGACGCCGGCAAGATCGCCGTGGCCATCAGCAAGGCATTCATCGCCGTCGAGGGGGACAATGCCGCCACCTCTAGCCGGGTCCGTGACTTCGTCAAGGAATCCGCCGAGGCCATCGAGCAGACCTTTGCCCGTCGCCTGGCCGACGGCGGCACCGTGCACATCGAGGATATTCAGGACCAGGTCGAGCTGGCGCTGATGCGCAGCGGCGAGCAGAAGGTCGCCCGTGCCTACGTGCTGTACCGCGAGGAACACGCCCGCGCCCGCGAGGAAAGCGGCATCGAGAAGCCGCACCCGACCCTCAACGTCACCGCCGCCGACGGCAGCCGTCGTCCGCTGGACCTGGGGCGTATCGAGACCCTGGTGTTCGACGCCTGCGAAGGCCTCGAGAACGTCGACCCCAACAAGATCGTCCAGGACTCGCTGAAGAACCTGTACGACGGTGTGACCATCGACGGCGTGTCCCAGGCGCTGATGATGACCGCCCGCACCCTGGTCGAGAAGGACCCGAACTACACCTACGTCACCGCTCGTCTGCTGCAGGACAACCTGCGCCGCGAGGCGCTGTCATTCCTCGACGTGGCCGAGGACGCCACCTACGGCGACATGGCCGAGCTCTACAAGCCGGCCTTCGTGCGCTACGTCGAGCGTGGCATCGAGTTCGAGCAGCTCGACCCCGAGCTTGCCAACTTCGACCTGGAACGTCTGGGCGAGGCGCTCGACCACAGCCGCGACAACCAGTTCACCTACCTGGGCCTGCAGACCCTGTACGACCGCTACTTCATCCACCGCGATGACGTGCGCTACGAGCTGCCCCAGGTGATGTTCATGCGTGTGGCCATGGGCCTTGCGCTGAACGAGGACGACCGCGAGACCCGGGCCATCGAGTTCTACGAGCTGCTCTCCAGCTTCGACTACATGGCCTCCACCCCGACCCTGTTCAACGCGGGCACCGTGCGCAGCCAGCTCTCCAGCTGCTACCTGACCACCGTGCCGGATGACCTCGAGAGCATCTACGGCGCGATCCGCGACAACGCCATGCTGTCCAAGTGGGCCGGCGGCCTCGGCAACGACTGGACCCCGGTGCGTGCGCTGGGCTCCTACATCAAGGGCACCAACGGCAAGTCCCAGGGTGTGGTCCCCTTCCTCAAGGTGGTCAACGACACCGCCGTCGCGGTCAACCAGGGCGGCAAGCGCAAGGGTGCCGTCTGCGCCTACCTCGAGACCTGGCACCTGGATGTCGAGGAATTCCTCGAGCTGCGCAAGAACACCGGCGATGACCGTCGTCGTACCCATGACATGAACACCGCCAACTGGGTGCCGGACCTGTTCATGAAGCGGGTGTTCAATGACGAGGAGTGGACCCTGTTCTCGCCGTCCACCTGCCCGGACCTGCATGACCTGTACGGCGTGGCCTTCGAGAAGCGCTATGCCGAGTACGAGGAGATGACCCGCAACGGTCAGCTCAAGCTGTTCAAGCGGGTCAAGGCCAAGGACCTGTGGCGCAAGATGCTGTCGATGCTGTTCGAGACCGGCCATCCCTGGATCACCTTCAAGGATGCCTGCAACATTCGCAGCCCCCAGAGCCATGCCGGCGTGGTCCACAGCTCCAACCTGTGCACCGAGATCACCCTCAACACCTCGCCCGACGAGATCGCGGTGTGCAACCTGGGCTCGATCAACCTGGCGCAGCACGTGGTCGACGGCGAGCTCGACAACGACAAGCTCAAGAAGACCGTGCGCACCGCGGTGCGGATGCTCGACAACGTCATCGACATCAACTATTACGCGGTGCCCCAGGCGCGCAACTCCAACTTCAAGCACCGCCCGGTGGGCCTTGGCCTGATGGGCTTCCAGGACGCGCTGTACGCCCAGGGCATCGCCTACGCCAGCGGCGAGGCGGTGGCCTTTGCCGACCGCTCCATGGAGCTGATCAGCTACCACGCCATCGAGGCCTCCAGCGACCTGGCCGCCGAGCGCGGACGCTACGAGAGCTTCGAGGGCTCGCTGTGGAGCCAGGGCGTGCTGCCGATCGACTCCGTCGACAAGCTCAAGGCCGAGCGTGGCGAGCAGTACATCGAGGTCGACACCAGCCAGACCCAGGACTGGGATCGCATCCGTGACAAGGTGCGCAGCCAGGGCATGCGCAACTCCAACGTGATGGCCATCGCCCCCACCGCGACCATCTCGAACATCTGCGGCGTGACCCAGTCGATCGAGCCGACCTATCAGAACCTGTTCGTGAAATCGAACCTGTCCGGCGAGTTCACCGTGGTCAACTCCTGGATGGTCAACGACCTCAAGGAACGCGGCCTGTGGGACGAGGTCATGATCAACGACCTCAAGTACTACGACGGCAGCGTCCAGCCCATCGACCGCATCCCGGACGACCTCAAGGCCAAGTACGCCACCGCCTTCGAGGTCGAGCCCAAGTGGCTGGTCGAAGCCGCCGCACGGCGCCAGAAGTGGATCGACCAGGCCCAGTCGCTGAACCTCTACATTCAGGGCGTGTCCGGCAAGAAGCTCGACGTGACCTACCGCATGGCATGGTTCCGTGGCCTCAAGACCACCTACTACCTGCGCGCCCTCGGCGCCACCTCGGTGGAGAAGTCCACGGTGGACCGCGGCAAGCTCAACGCCGTCTCCAACGGTACCGCACCCCAGGCGTCTGCACCGGCGGCGGCACCCGCAGCCGAGGAGCCCCGCGGCATCGACGACTTCCTCAAGGGCAAGGGTGGCCAGCGTCCGCCGTCCGCCGGGGAAATCGACGAGCTGGGCTGTGAGGCCTGCCAGTAACACCGGCGACAACGCCATGACGGACGTGCGGGCCAGGCACGCACACCTCGCCCCGGCACCGCCGGGGCCACCAGACAACCCCACGCCGACGCCAGGCGCGTCGGCCGATCAGATGATCGGGAGACCGCAACAATGCTGAACTGGGACGAGTTCCACGAGGACGACACCGCCACCGCAGAAGTACCTGAGCCGAAGAAGGCCCCCGAGCCGACCCCGGCCCCGGCTGCCGAGGCAACGGATGAGGTGCGCGAAAGCGCCGGCAACTACCAGGCTGCCGACCAGGACCGCATGGCCCGGGCACGCAAGTCGCTGGAAGAACTCGACGTGGCCGCCGGCCTCGAGGAACTCGAGATGGGCGCCGCCCGGATCGAGGTCGACGACAAGAAGATGATCAACGCCCGTGCGGACCTGAACCAGCTGGTGCCGTTCAAGTACGAGTGGGCCTGGCAGAAGTACCTGGACGGCAGTGCCAACCACTGGATGCCCCAGGAAGTGAACATGAACGCGGACATCGCGCTGTGGAAGAGCAACGACGGCCTGACCGCCGACGAGCGCCGCATCGTCGAACGTTCACTGGGCTACTTCTCCACCGCCGACTCGCTGGTCGCCAACAACCTGGTGCTGGCGCTGTATCGCCTGATCACCAACCCGGAGTGCCGCCAGTACCTGCTGCGCCAGGCCTTCGAGGAAGCGATCCACACCCACGCCTACCAGTACTGCGTGGAGTCGCTGGGCATGGATGAGGGCGAAGTCTTCAACATGTACCGCGAGGTCCCGTCGGTCGCTGCCAAGTCCGCCTGGAGCCTCAAGCACACCCAGTCGCTGGCCCGTCCTGACTTCCAGACCGGCACCGTCGAGACCGACCAGGAGCTGCTGCGTAACCTGATCGCCTTCTACTGTGTCACCGAAGGCATCTTCTTCTACTGCGGTTTCAGCCAGATCCTGTCCATGGGCCGGCGCAACAAGATGACCGGCGTGGCCGAGCAGTTCCAGTACATCCTGCGCGACGAGTCGATGCACCTGAACTTCGGTGTCGACATGATCAACCAGATCAAGATCGAGAACCCGAACCTGTGGACCCCGGAGTTCCAGGACGAGGTCACCCAGATGATCCTCGAGGGCACCGAGCTCGAGATCAGCTACGCCCGCGACACCATGCCCCGCGGCGTGCTGGGCATGAACGCGGCGATCATGGAGGAGTACCTGCACTTCATCTGCAACCGTCGCCTGGCCCAGATCGGCCTGAAGGAGCAGTTCCCGGGTGCCCAGAACCCCTTCCCGTGGATGAGCGAAATCATCGATCTGCGCAAGGAGAAGAACTTCTTCGAGACCCGCGTCACCGAGTATCAGGTCGGCGGCGCGCTGAGCTGGGATTGATCGAGACGACGCCCGGGCCTGACGGCTCGGGCGTCTTTCCTTCACTCCACCGACAACCCCACCAGGGAATGGCGACACCACCAATGTTCTGACGTGATTTCAGGAGGGCAACAGCATGGCTGTTTCCAATGGAAGACCCCAGCAGCATGACACCCGCGCCTGGCAGTCCGCCCTGGACCGGGCTCTGGCCGCCCACGGCGGCGAACGCGCCCTGGCCCGCTACGACCACCTGGCCCACGCCTTTCCTTCCCCCGAGTACGATCCCCGCGACGAGCACCACCCGCACCTCAACCTGGACGCCTTGAAGCGCTGGGCGCTCTATCGCGGCTGGCGGGCGCAGCCCGATACCGACCGCATGAGCACGGCCAGTACCCCACCGATCTGCTTTACCCGCTTGTCGCGCCATCGCGTCAGGAGTCATTGACGACGGCCTCACTGGCATAAAAATGCGCAAGGCCCGTCACCGGGCCTTGCGTGTATCGAGCGCTCTGCCGGCGTCATCGGCGTCTTCAGGCAAACCCTAGCGGCTGACCAGCAACCTCGCCTTGGGCTCCACCCTGATCACATCCTGCAGCGCACTGCGCATGGCCTCGCCGGAGCAGGCCGCCGCGCGGCAGAACTGCAGCGCGATTTCATCATCGTGGGCCCTGCCGACCAGGGCGTCGCGGCAGCCGTCGTCACACAGCCGCTCGGCGAGATCCTCGGGGTTCACCCCTCGGGGCAGTCGAAAACGTAGTTCGAAATCGTGTTCTTTCATGACTGGCGTCCTCCTTGAAGACCGACGTTATTGTCGAACGCCGAGGCCAGTTTGAAAGACGCGCCTGAGGCTCCCTATTGTCCCAAGGATACAGTCGCCCGGCTGGGTATCAGTCCGACGCCCGGGACGACCTTCTACGCCCAATCCAGCCGCTGCCGATCAGCATCCCAAGGGTGATCAGCACCGCCGCCCCGGCAAGCCACAGGGTAGGCGCGGCGAAGCCGGTCACCACCAGCACCAGGGTCGACAGCAGCGGCGTGAAGTAGGCCAGCAGACCCAGCAGCCGCAGGTCCCCCTGCTTGACCCCGATATCCCAGGTAAAGAAGGCGCTGCCCACCGGGCCCAGGCCAAGAGCGATGATACCGAACCAGTCGCTGCCCTGGGGCCAGCGGCCGGGTTCGAAGGCCAGATGACACGCTGCCGCCAGTATCGCGGTGACCAGACAGAAGCCCCCCACCGCGGCGGTGGGTACCGTGCGGGTGGCCCGGGACAGCACCGAATAGCCGCTCCAGACGAAGGCACAGGCGAAGGCGGCGGCGTAGCCCAGGAGGCTACCGCCGGCGTCGACGTCTCCGCCGATCAACAGCACCGCCCCGCCGAAACCGAGCAGGCTACCGACCACGTGAAACCCGCGCAGGCGCTCGCCGGGTAGCAGAGCGACAAACAGCACGATCAACAGCGGCCAGAGATAGCTGATCAGGCCGGCGTTGGCCGGCGGCGCGTTCTGCTGGGCGATAAAATAGAGGGCGTGGTAGCCGAACAGCCCGCCGACGCCCAGCGCCCAGACCAGCGGTGGCTGGCGCATCGGCGCCAGCACCGCCTCGCCGCGCAGGCACTGATAGACCACAAAGCACACAAAGGCCACGCCGAACGCCAGGGCGGTGAGCAGAAACGGTGGCACGGGCCCCGACAACTGGGTAAAGAGGGCCAGCATGGCCCAATTGAGCACCGTGGTGGCACCGATCCAGGTGGCGCGCCTACGCGAGATGTCGACCGCGTCGGAGGATGCCCCCGCCTGGGCAGAGGAAGAAGATGAAGAAGAGGAAGAGCGCATAAAGACCTCCAGAGCACCGAGGTCTCGAGTGTGGGCCAGCCGCCCACACTAGGTCTTGTACGATTCTGACCTGTTGTGCGTGGCGGTTGCGGCTTGACGCCGCCAGGCGCCGGGAGAAACGTCATGGGCCTCGCGGAAGACGCGGGAAAAGTGGGCGGCGTCGTGGAACCCGCAGACCAGCGCGACCTCGCTGAGGGCCATGGCCGAGCCGGAACGAGTCCGGGTGACCAGCAATTGTCGCGCCAGGGCCAGCCGCTCACGACGCAGCCAGACCGCCGGCGGCACTCCGAGCAGCTCACGAAACTGACGGGCGAAGACCGCCTCGGACAGGTGGCACAGCGCCGCCATCTCCTTGACGCGCCAGGGGTGGGCCAGCTCGCCGCGTAGCCTTGGCAGCAGCTGGAGCAGACGCAGACGCGGCGCAGGGAGCGGCCTGCCGCGCCCTTCATCCAGCGCGTGCTGCAGGCGGGAAAGCCACCGGGCCAGCGCCTCGACGCCGGCGCCCGGGGCGGGCGCCGCCTCGACCAGGCTCGCCGGCGCGCGATAGCCCCTCGCTCGCTCGTTTTCGAAGATCCCCTCCACCCCCAGGGCCTGGCACCAGGCCACCGGCAGGTCGAGCACCAGAATGTCGTTGGCCCCCGGCGCGAGATAGTGGTGGGTCTCGCCGCTGGGGACCGGGGCCAGTACGCCCGGCCCTACGCGCAGACCACGTCCGCCAACGTCCAGTTCCACCATGCCGCCGCGGCCCAGCAACAGCTGCTGAAAGTCGTGGCGGTCACTCAACACTCGGTCTGGATAGTGTCGATGTTCGATCAGGGGGGCGTGGGCGCTCATCGGTCTAGCCCCGCACTCGCTGCGCAGGCAATGGTCGCTTCCCTTGATGCAGGTCAAATGTGATTTGATGACAAAAGATATATGCTCTCATTTACAACCTCATCATGCTCTGGTAGTGATGAGGACTATCGGAGGTCCTCTCCATGGAACATGCAGGAGGTCCGTCATGGCGACATCCAAGAGTGTCATCAAGCGAGTCTACGTTCCCACCCACGTCAAGACGCTGCCCAATGGCGAGCGCGTCAAGATCCCCGGCCACTATAAACAAAAGGCGCCCGGCGACTGAACAGAGCGCCAGCCTCTGTCCTGCACCAGTCAGATCGAGGACGGCTCCCTGCACACCCGCCACCAGCCAAGCCCCACGGGTACCCCGTAAAGCAGCGCATGGACCAGCAACTCTTCGCCCAGGGCGTAGCCGTGCGACAGCCCGACGCTCAGGTTCCAGGCGCATATCGCCAGCCAGGCGAGGCTGAATATCCACATGGCGGTGTGCTGTCGCGGCTTGGGACAGCGCCACAGCAACACCAGGACCACGACCACCCCGACGACGACAATCAACATGGTTCTCATGGGTGCCCCCTGCGTAACCTGCAATGTTGTTTTTCAGCATAGCCATGGTCGGGCGCCGCGGGACCGACGCCCGCACTCGCTCACTTCGCGCCACCCCCTTGGGGCAAAGCCTCGGGCGCTGCGTACACCACCAGTTCGGCGGCATGGTCTGGAGACGCTGCACCTTGCGGCAGGACAAGCGCCACCACGTTCGCCTCGCTCCTGCCCTGGTGAGTGAGTTGGCTTGCACCCCGCGCCCCCTCGACCATTCGCTGGTGCCACAATGCCCGACCATCATCCAGAGCGAAGGCGTAGAGCGCGACTGACCTTGTCTGGTCCGCGACGACCACCGCTGCATCGCCGGAACTACCCGAGAGCATCATCGGTGCCGACAGATTCGCCGTTCCGACAGGCAGCGAAAGCTCGAACGGCAAGCGCAACTCCTGAGGCAGTTCGACGTCGAGGTCACCGACGGTGCGACGCCAGACGATCGCCGAGCTATCGCTACCATCACTATCATCACTACCATCACTGCCGCGCAGAGCGTAAAGCGCGGACAGCTCGACCTTGACCAGCTCCCCCCAGGGAGGCGTACGACAGGATAGCCAGGGATGACGAGGGTCGGCACCACGGGAGCCGACGCTGGCGTAGAGCGCTTGCCCATCCGGGCCGAGCCTCAGCGCCATACGGGGTGACACCAAGGGTAGCGTCGGTCTGATCAGCCGCTCCAGCGACGCCGGCAAGGTGACTGGCCCAGCGCTGTCCCTGGCCCGCAGGCGAATACGGCAAAGCAGTTGATCCACCGGCGAAAGTCCCCACATGTCACGTTCGCGCAGTGCCTTCGGGTCAGAGGGCGGGGTTCGCCAGGTCTCAGCCGACAGCGGCGGTGGTGGCCTCAGGTCGAGCGACGCCAGGGTCTCCCCGCTGGGCATGTCCAGCATCAACAGCCGGCCCTCGCTCGTCGCCACCACCGCGACCTGGGGTCTATCGTCCAGGCTGACCATGACAACGTCCTTTGCTGCCGTCGACGCTGTGATCGCCGCATCGACAGGCATCGCCCCCACGCCCGGCGTGGGGGCAAGATCCAGCGCTCGCGTCCATAGCGGTTCGCCGGTGGTCACCTCCAGCGCCGTCACCCGGCCCCCCGGGCCCTGCTCACTCTCATCTCGGACGTTGTCCGGGCGGCGCTCGGCCCCAGAGGCAGCAGGGTCAGCAGGGTCAGTAGGGACAGCCACCATCAGCAGGCCCTGGGTCTCATCGACGGCGACGATGCGAAGGTTGTCGGCGCCTGGCGTCTCGGGCCGCCAGCGCCAGATGCGATCGCCGGTGGCGATGTCCAGCGCCACCACCTCGTGGCTGAACCCCGTAAGCAGTACCAGTCGCGAGGTGACCTGGATGCCGGCGGCTCCCTTCAGCATCTCGGCGGATGTGTCGGCACTTACGTCAGCCGCGTCAGCCGCGTCAGCCGCGTCAGCCACGTCAGCCACGTCAGCCACGTCAGCCACTTCGGCCAGGTCGACCTGGCCGTCGGTGCCGAAACTCTCGCAGTGTCTGCCGGTGTCGGCATCCAGCGCCAGCAAGCGCCGATCTCGGGTGACAACGAACAGCCGCTGCGGACAGACCAGATCGCTTTCCGCGACCCCCTCTTCCCCGGCACCTTCATGGGTCGTCGACATTTCCAGCGGATCCGGCTCGCCCTCCCCGGGGGTCGGCACAAAGACGCCCTCGACCATATCCTGCGTTCGCTCAGCGGCATCGTGATAGGCAAGCGTGCGACAGGGCCCCAGCGGCTCGATATTGTCCGCGTTGCCCTTTCCATCGCTGTTCGGGTGCCCGTCGCTGTTCGAGTGCGACCAAAGACGCTCGCCGGTAGCGACCATGCGGGCTTCGATACCGCTCGAGGTGCAGACAATCAATCTGTCGTCGATGATGACCAGAGGGAAGGCGGTGGCCAAGTGGCTCTCTGTCTCTCCCTCTGCCTCTGCCTCCGCCCTATCCTGCTCCAGCTCGAGACGCCATAGCGCATCAAGGCCAGTGGCGGACTCACCCTGGGGTCTCGCCGCGCCCTCGGGCACCGAGGAGACAGAAGACTCAGGACGCGAAGACAAGGACGGTTCGACAGCAGGGAGAAAGGCCAGCAACAGCAGCAAGGACAAGCAAGAGAGCGTCATCAATCCCAGCGCCTGCCTGCAGCAGGCGTAGGCACCGCGGGAGAACCAGGGCAACAGCAGCACCAGCCCCAGCAATGCCGGCAGGCCCAGACGCGGCAGCAGGCGCCAGGCGTCCAGCCCCACTTCCCACAGCGCCCAGCCGAGGGTTGCTCCAAGCAGTAAAGCGTAAAGTCCCGGGGCGAGGCGCCATCGTGCCATCAGGCCGCATCCCGTCAGCGCCAGCCCCCCCGCTGCCAGCACGTAGTACGCCGAGCCCCCCAGCGCCAGCAGGTAGCCCCCGGCGGCCAGTGCAACCAACGCTGTCGCCAGCACCAACAGGCCAAGCAGTCGTGCTGGCCACCTTGCGGCACGCCTGTCATCCATCGCCTTACCTCCGGCATCCTTGACTTCGAGTCGGGCCAGCGTTGCTGCGAGGCCAGCTCGACGCTCTTGCCCATCCTGCCGCTCTTGCCGCTCTTGCTACTGGGGCGCAGCTCCATGCTACAAGGGTTAGACTACCCTTCGGTACGGGTCGGCCCTGACCGCCTGGAACAGGATAGAAGCTGCCAGATGCCACTGCGACTCCCGCAGCGTCGCTCAGTGCCGAATCGCGCTGACGCCCTTCCCGCCTCCCGCAATAGTGACACCATAGACTCATCATCCATGCACCAGGGGACACCTCCATGAATCTCTACGGCGATACTCGCTCGGGAAACTGCTACAAGATCAAGCTGCTGGCATCGCTGCTGGACATTCGCATGGTGTGGATAGGCATCGACATCCTGGCCGGGGACACCCGCGAAGAAGACTTCCTGGGCCGCAACCCCAACGGCAAGATCCCCCTGCTCGAGCTGGATGATGGACGCTTTCTGGCGGAATCCAACGCTATCCTCCACTACCTGGCCAGCGGCAGTGAGTGGCTGCCCGAGGATCGTTACCGCCATGCCAAGGTGCTGCAGTGGCAATACTTCGAACAGTACAGTCATGAGCCCTACATCGCCGTGGCGCGCTTCATCTCGCTCTACCTCGGATTGCCGGAGGACCGGCGGGCCGAATTCGACGCCAAGCAGCAAGGCGGCTACAAGGCGCTCGGCGTCATGGAGCGTCAGCTGGAGGCTACGCCCTTTCTGGTGGGCGAGCACCCCACCATCGCCGACATCTCGCTCTACGCCTACACCCATGTGGCCCACGAAGGCGGCTTCGATCTCGGCGCCTTTCCCGGCATTCGTGCCTGGATCCAGCGTATCCAGGCACTGCCAGGCTATGTCGCCCTCGGTGAGGACAGCCTCTCGTCCGAATGAGCAGAAGCCCCCGCTGCGGCCCACGGCGCTAAAGGTGGCGTGACGCCGGGGGCTGTCCAGCACCGCGAACCAGCCCCCGGCACCAGCACACCGCAGCAAAGCTCCGCCTCAGAGCCCTGCCCCAGCGCCCACGCTGCCATCGGCATAACATGCATGCCGGTGACATCAGGTATGCTATGAGGCCCACCCACGAGCCGCCCTGGAGACCCGACCTTGGCCACCGCGCTGCTTCTCAACGTCTTGATCTTTCTCACTGCGGCGGTGCTGGTGGTCCCGATCATCAAACGCCTTGGCCTGGGGGAAGTGCTCGGCTACCTGATCGCCGGCGTGCTGATCGGCCCCTCGGCCCTCGGCCTGGTACCAGACGCGGAAGGGGTACTGCAGTTTTCGCAGGTCGGTATCGTCTTTCTGCTGTTCGTCATCGGCCTGGAGCTGAAACCGGCACGGCTCAAGCTGATGCGCAAGGCGGTGTTCGGCTTTGGCAGCCTGCAGGTGGCCATCACTACCCTGGTGCTGGGCCTGACCGCCCTGGCACTGGGCCTTCCGCCGGTGGCGGCGGCGGTGGTGGGCTTCAGTCTGGGGCTTTGCTCTACGCCACTGGTACTTCACCTGCTGGGCGAGCGCCAGGAACTCAACAGCCGCCACGGACGCCATGCCTTTGCGCTGCTGCTGTTCCAGGACATGGCGGCCATTCCGGTACTGGCGGTGATTCCGATCCTTGCCGCCGACTCGCTGGTCAGCGGCGGCATGACTGCGGTGCTCAAGGAAGTCGCCATCGCCGTCGTCGCGTTCACCGGTCTGATCTTTGGCGGGCGCAAGCTGCTGCCGCCGCTGTTCCGCCTGGCCGCGGCCACCGACAGCCGCGAAGTGTTCGCCGGCATGTCGTTGCTGGTACTGATCGGTGCCGCCCTGCTGATGGAGCTGGCCGGACTGTCCATGGCACTTGGCGCCTTTATCGCCGGTATCCTGCTGGCCGATTCCGAGTATCGCCACAGCATCGAGGCCGACATCGAACCGTTTCGCGGTCTGCTGCTGGGACTATTCTTCATGGCGGTGGGCATGACCGCCAAGGTCGGCCTGCTGGCACAGTCCCCTGGGCTGGTGCTGGGGCTGACCGCACTGCTGCTGCTGGCCAAGGGCGCCAGCCTGATGATCGCCGCTCGGGTCTACCGCTGCGGCTGGCGCGAGACCACCACCCTCGGCGTGCTGTTGTCACAGGGCGGAGAATTCGCCTTCGTGCTGTTGACCGCCGCGGGTTCCGCCGCCTTGCTGGCGCAGGACCTCGTGCACGTTCTGGTGCTGGTAGTGTCGCTGTCCATGGCCGCCACACCGATCCTGTTTCTGGGCCACGAACGACTGGTTCGGCCATTGTTCAAGAAGCCTCGGCCCAAGCGCGACTTCGATGCCATGGACGATGATTCGCCACGCATCATTCTGGTCGGCTTCGGTCGCTTCGGTCAGATCATGGGGCGTGCGCTTCAAGGGCTCGAGATCCCCTACACCGTCCTCGACATCAATGCCGACCACGTCGACTTCGTGCGTCGCTACGGCAACAAGGTGTACTACGGCGACGCTACCCGACTGGACCTGCTGGATGCCGCCGGCGCGCGTCATGCCCAGGTGCTGGTGGTCGCGGTCGGCGATCCGGATATCTCGATGCGTATCATCCATCGCGCCAGCAAGCGCTTTCCCCACCTCAAGATCTATGCACGTGCCCGAGATCGTCACCATGCCCAGTTGCTGATGCGTGCCAAGGTCGGCTTTATCCTTCGTGAGCTGCTGCCGGCGAGCCTGGAAATGACCCGTGAGGTGCTGATCGGGCTCGGTGTGCCCCGCGACCAGGCCCAGCACACCATCGACACCTTCCGCCCCCACGACGAGGAGACCCTGCGGCGTCAGCTCGAGGTCTTCGGCAACGAGAAGAAGCAGATGCAGACGGTGCGGCAGGCGGCCAAGGAGCTCGAGACCCTGTTCGAGGCCGACGAGGACATCCTGACCCGGGTCGAGGAAATCCCCCGGCGCCAAGCCTCGGATGGCGACGACACCAAGCGCTCGGGCAACGAGTCCTGACCTCCGGCCCTCATGCCAGAACCTGTGCCTGAAATCACTTGCCCTGCCATTCACCCGCCACGTCGACGGCCAGTCTGCCCAGGCAAGGATAGGGAATGGACAAGGGCAGCGACAGGTCAGACACAGGGGCGACGTCAGCTCCGGGCCGTTTCCCACCAGCGGGGCAGCCTCGCCTGCACCTCAGGCCTGGCGAAGCGATCGTCCAGCAATACCAGGGTGCCGGTATCCCGGGGCCCGCGAATGACCCGCCCGGCCGCCTGGACCACCTTGATCAGCCCGGGGATACGATAGGCGTAGTCGTCACCGCGACCGAAGCGTTGCTCGAGGCGCGTCTTCAGCGCCTCCTGGCGGGCATCGCTGGGGGGTAGCCCCAGGGTGGCGACAAAGGCGCCGATCAAGCGCTCGCCCGGCAGGTCGACGCCTTCGGCGAAGGCGCCTCCGAGTACCGCGAAGGCGATTCCCTCACCCCCTGGCACAAAGTCCTCCAGAAAGGCCTCCCGCTCCGCCTCGCTCATGGCGCGTCGCTGGGCGCGCTGAGGAATGTCGGGATGGGCCTCGGCCAGGGCTTCTCGCACCTGCTCCAGGTAGGCGAAGCTCGAGAAGAACGCCAGATAGTGGCCGGGACGTCGACGGTACTGCTCGCTCATGACGTCGAGTATTCCCGGCAGGGATCGCTTCCGATCGCGGTAGCGGGTAGACAGCTGCGCGCACACCCGCACCTCGAGCTGCTCGGCGACAAAAGGCGACGCGACCTCGGACCATACCGTGTCCTCGGCAAGCCCCAGCAAGTCGATCTGATAGCGTGGTGGCGCCAGGGTCGCGGAAAACAGCACGCTTGCGTGAGCCGCGGCGAAACGGGGCCGCAGGAAGTCGGCGGGCACCTGGTTGACGATGGCCAGTCGTGCCCGCCCGCGCCCGTGACGGGTGAGCTCGCACAGCGAGTGATCACCGAAACGCTCCGCCAGCCGAACGAAGGCCAACGCCTCGAACAGGCAGTCGGTCAGCGCCGGCTGGGTGTCCTCCGGATGCTCGCCCAGGTGGTCGCCGATGGCACCACAGAGCCCCTGAAGGGAGCCGATCAACTCCGCCGGCAAGGCGTCGAGGGCAAACCAGCGTGGCGCCTCGCGACTGCCCGGGTCCTCTCCGCCGTACTGACGCACCAGTGCCTGCCACTGCTTGATCACCCTGGCCAGAGGCTGGCGCAGCGCCCCCGGCGCCTCCTTTTGCAAACGAGCAAGACGGCGCTGGTCGAGGCTCGCCGAGTACATGCCACGGGCACGCTCGATCAGGTTGTGGGCTTCGTCCACCAGCACACCCAGGCGCCACTGTCGCGCCTGGGCCAAGCCGTGCAACAGCGCGCTCGAGTCGAAATAGTGATTGACGTCGCCGACCACCAGATCGCACCAGCGAGCCATCTCCTGGCCCAGGTAGTAGGGGCAGACGCGATGCTCAAGCGCCACCTGCCTGAGTCCGTCACGATCTAGCCAGCCCTGCTCCACTGCCGCCTGCCTCGCCTCGGGCAGTCGGTCGTAGAAGCCCTCAGCCAGAGGACAGCTATCTCCGTGGCAGGCCAGTTGGGGATGCTCGCAGGCCTTGTCCCGAGCGATCAGCTCCAGCGTGCGCAGCTTGCGCTGTGGGCCAGGGTCGAGCTGCGCCAGTGCCGCCAGCGCCAGCTGTCGGCCGGTGGTCTTCATGGTCAGAAAGGCGGTGCGGTCCAGCGCCTGGCGGGGCATCGCCTTGAGCAGCGGGAACAGGCTCCCCAGCGTCTTGCCGATGCCAGTCGGCGCCTCTATCAGCAGATCCCGGCCAGTGGCGACGGCCTTGTAGGTGGTCTCGGCCATCTCGCGCTGCCCAGGCCTGAACGCAGGGTAGGGAAACGTCAGACGGTCCAGCGCTTCATCTCTCCGCCGGCGATGTGAGGCTTCGGCCAGCGCCCAGGCTCGATAGGCGCGACAGGCCGACTCAAGCTCCTGCCACAGCGTGGCGGCCTCGGCCTCGACGCTCAGGCAAGTCTCGCGACCGCTGACCAGATCCAGATAGACCAGCGCCAGGGTAATCCGCTCGCGCCCCTGCTGGCGGCACCAAAGTGCGCCGTAGGCCCGCACCTGGGCCCAGTGCAACGCGCGCTGATTGTCGGCCATGCGCTCCAGGCGTCCCCGGTGGGTCTTGATCTCTTCGAGTCGCCCACCGTTCTCGGCCACACCGTCGATGCGCCCCTGGACCTTGAGACCCTCGAGGGTGGCGACCACCATCACCTCACTGCGGTAGCCTTCGCCACGTCGGGCCACGACGCGGGCATGGCCCTCTATCCCTTCCCGAGAGCTGGGGGCCGGGGTGAAGCGGTGATCCAGATCACCGCGTCTACCGGTGAACTCGCACAGTTCCCGCACGCCGACGCTGAGAGAGACCGACTCGGCCGTGTCCGAGGTGGCTGTCTCGGCATCGTCAGACGATGAAGATCCCTCAGCCATCGGACCACCTCACGTGGCACACCGACACCGGAATGCCGTGGCACTGGAAGTGCTCAAGCCAACGTCGCTGGTTGTCCTGCAGCCGGTCTCCTGGCGCCTTGACCTCGATCAGACGATAGCGGGGCTGGCCCTTGCCAGCATCGGGAAAGAACTGGATCAGGTCTGGCCAGCCCGATCGGTTGGCCTTGAGATCCTCGAGAAGGCGCTCGAACAGCACCGCCAGGTGTTCAGGCGCAATACAGTGAAGCGCCAGTTCCAGCAAGGCTTCGTCGAGCACTTCCCAGTAGACGAAGGGGTTGGCCAGCCCCTGCTTGTCGCGCCAGCGGGCCCTGATACGCTCGCGGTAGTCGCCGCTCGCCAGCGCCTCCAGGCAGGCATCGAAGCGATCACGCCGCCGCGATACGAAGTCTGGCCGATACAGATCCGCCGGCCCGCGATGGAAGGGATGAAAGAAGGCTCCCGGCAAGGGGGCGAAGATGACGTCCCAGCAGAGCAGCCCGAAGAGCCCGGCGAAGAGGTGATTCTCGACGTAGAAGGCTGGGGCCTCATCCCGGGCCAGGTGATCACGCAGCGCCAACTCCACCGAGCCACTGGCCGCCAGCGATAGTGGCGGCAAGCTCAGGCTCCAGCTCTGCGGCGGCGCCTGTGCTGCCGGCTTGAGCACCGGCAGACCCAGGCGGCGCTGCAATCGCGGCACCAGCCGGGCAAGCGCCTGGCGCTCGGCGTCGTCCAGCGGTGCCTCGAGCGCCTGGGTCGCCAGCGTCAACGCCTGGTGATGCTCTCCCTCTCGCTCCAGCAGGCGCAGTCGACGCACCCGCGCTTCGCCCGGGCCAGCAAAGGAGAAGATCTCCAGCGCCAGCGCCACCTGCCCCTCTCGCTGGGCCTGCTGGCCCAGACGCAGCAGCAGGCGAGACCGCCGTGCCGCGAGCCAGGGGTTGTCGTCGGGCAGCCTTGGTACTGCCGACCAGATATCAGCCACGGCTTCGCCGTCGTCGAATCGCTCTCGCAGCCGATGCAGGCAGAGATAGGCATCCACCTCCTGACGCTGCTGAAACCCCCGCGACGCGGGATCGAAACTCACCCGTTCATAGCGCATATGGCCAAGCTCGGCCATCACGAAATCGGACCAGCTCTGGCGCAGATTGCCGAAGAACATCAGGCGCAGTCGATCACACACCGACATTACCGAGACCCGCACCAGGGTCTCGTCGGACTCAGGCCACCAGGCGCTCCAGCGCCGCGGCGTGAACTGGCCGGCCAGCGCCTCGCACAGACGTGACTTGGAGACCGAGCTGGGCAGACCGCAAGCGGACACAGTTTCGGCGAAGACCCGTCGAGCCTCGGGCAGGCGCAACTGTGCAAGCAGGTCATCGAGACTCAGCACGGGATCAAGCTCCACCAGCTGCGCCGCCGCCAGTCGGCTCAGCGCCTGCTCGAGATCATCGACCTCGGTGTAGACCAGGCGACTTGTGCGAAACAGCTCACCCTTGCGCGAGACCATGCGGACCAGCAACGCCTGGGCTGCCTCCGGCAGCTCGCCGAAGGCCATGATAAAGCGCTGTTCTGGCTCTGCCAGCAGGTCGGCGTGGCGTGCCATCACCCAGTCGAGCACAAACTGAAAGTGACGCAGATAGTAGAGAGGATCGTCGCGCAGGTCGGCGGGTAGCGTGGGCGACTTGGGATTCATGCAGGCATTTTACCAGTGGTTCGCTGCGCTCCCAAGGAAGTTACCGACGCGCGCCCGGGTATTCGTCAGGCGGCAAACGGCTTTGCTGCTAAGCATTGATGAGCATTATGTGGACAAAGCCATTTCAGCAAAAGCCGAATCTTGCATGCCAGTCTATGCTGGTGACACTGTCGAACAAGGCCATGACCAACGAGCCTGCTGCCGGCCTGCCGCCTGATCGGACTCGGTGAAACACGTCGAGCTCTGTGGAGCTGGTCGATGTCGATGACGGCATCGACAAAGCTCGTCGATACAGCCCGACGATGAAGCCATCGAAAAAGCTCGTCGACGAAGCGAGGCCAGTGAAGCGACCTATCGGTCAAGCCATGAACACGCTGCAAGTTCCTGCCGGCCAGCGCCGGCGATCTCGTCTCTAGAGGAAGTGATCCATGCCCCAGCAGAAGACCGCCATCATCACCGGCTCCACCAGCGGTATCGGTCTCGGTATCGCCGAAGGCTTCGCCAAGGCGGGCATCAACCTGGTCATCAACGGTATCGAGGCCGCCGCGGACGTGGAGGCCACTCGCGCCAGTCTCGAAAAGCACGGCGTCAAGGTCGTCTATGACAACGCCAACATGATGGACCCCGGCGAGATCAGCGCCATGCACAAGCGGGCCGAGGCAGAATTCGGCAGCGTGGACATCATCGTCAACAACGCCGGTATTCAGCACGTGGCACCGGTGGACGAGTTCCCCGAGGACAAGTGGAACGCGATCATCGCCATCAACATGAATTCCGCTTTTCACCTAACCAAGGCCGCCTTGCCTGGCATGAAGGCACGTGGCTGGGGGCGAGTGATCAACATCGCGTCCGCCCATGCTCTGGTGGCATCGCCTTTCAAGTCGGCCTATGTGGCCGCAAAGCACGGCGTTCTGGGACTGACCAAGACCGTGGCGCTGGAAGTCGCCGAACACGGCATCACCGTCAATGCCATCTGCCCGGGATACGTGCTGACGCCTCTGGTCGAGAAGCAGATTCCCGACACCGCCAAGGCACGCGGTATCTCCGAGGACTCGGTCATTCGCGACGTCTTGCTCGCCAACCAGCCGACCCGCCAATTTGTCACCACCGAACAACTGGCGGCCACGGCGCTGTTCCTGTGTTCGGACGGCGCCGCCTCCATGACGGGAATCGCCCTGCCGGTCGATGGCGGCTGGACAGCACACTGAAGCACCGTTCGACAGGGTAGAGCATGCGGCGAACCTGCCGCCGACGCCGCTGCTGCCGCACTTTTCCCGGCAAGGAAAGACGGCCTCACGGACGACCGCACCAAGATGACAGGAGAGCTTGATGGCCAAGCCACCCAAGAAAATAAGTCTGGCACTTCAGGGTGGAGGCGCTCACGGCGCCTTTACCTGGGGGGTCCTCGACGCCCTGCTCGACGACCCATGCATCGAGATCGAGGCCATTTCCGGCACCTCCGCTGGCGCCATGAACGCTGTCGTTCTGGCCGATGGTCTAGTCCAGGGCGGGCGAGAGGCTGGGCGCGAAAAACTGGAAACGTTCTGGCGTGCCGTGTCCCAGTCGGCGCGCTTCAGCATTCTGCAGCGCACCCCCTGGGATCGTCTTAGCGGAAACTGGAGCCTCGACTACTCGCCGGGCCACGTCTACTTCGACCTGATGACGCGATTCTTCTCGCCGAGCCAGTTCAACCCCATGAAGTACAACCCCCTGCGGGACATCATCGTCGAGCAGGTCGACTTCGACAATGTGTGTGGCTGCGACCAGATGAAGGTCTTCGTGGCCGCGACCAACGCCGAGACCGGGCGCGTCAAGATCTTCGATCGCGCCGAACTCACCCCCGACATGGTGATGGCGTCGGCCTGCCTGCCCTTCCTGTTCGAAGCGGTCGAAGTCGACGGCGTGCCCTACTGGGACGGCGGCTATTCCGGCAATCCTCCGCTGTTTCCCTTCTATCACACCACCGAGTCCCGGGACATCCTGATCGTCCAGGTCAATCCGGTGGAGCGTGAGGGGTCGCCGACCAGCGCCCAGGAGATCCTCAATCGCACCAACGAGATCACCTTCAATGCCAGTCTGCTCAAGGAGTTGAGGGCGCTTGCCTTCGTCAAGCGACTGATCCACGAAGGCCACCTCGACCCCAAGAACTATCGCGACATGCTGGTCCATATCATCGATAGCCAGGACCTGCTGAAACCCCTCGGGGCCTCATCGAAGCTCAACGCCGAGTGGGACTTCCTGTGCCATCTGCGAGATCTCGGCCGCAAACGCGCCCAGGACTGGATCGAGCAACACTACGACGACATCGGCAAGCAGGACAGCGTTGACCTGAGAGCCATGTTCGAGGGCACCCACTGATCGGCAACGGGTCCCGATAGGCGTTATGGCATAGCGGTGCCGGTAAGGTTGCAGGCCCGGCACCGACCAAGCTGAGCAAACGGATCAGTCCGACAAGAAGTGATGACTCAGCAAGATAAAACAGTCGTATGTTTCAAACGACGTAGAGATTGGTAGCGGCAAAAAAATGGCTTGTCTTCCTGCTGCCGCCGATTACGGAAAGGCCGACACGGAATGCGATTACCCCGACCACTATCGTCGCCATGAGGATGCTGGAAAATGAGTTCCACCGCCGTTTCACCCAACATGGAGAAGGGACTCGCCTTCTTCCGCAAGCACAATCCCGCCGCCGCACAAGCGTTGGAGGAAAAGCTCGGTGACTTCGCCCCCGACCTGATGCGCCTGGTCGCCGAATTCCCCTTTGGCGAAATGTACGGTCGTGATGGCCTGGACCCCAAGCTGCGCCAGAGCGCCACGCTCTCGGCACTGGCCTGTGGAGGCCACGAGAATCAGCTACGCATCCATATCGGCATCGCACGCTCACTAGGCTTCACCCGTGACGAGCTGGTCGAACTGTTCATGCAGCTGGCGCCCTATGCCGGCTTCCCGGTCACCATCAATGCGGTGCTGGCCGTCAAAGACATCTACCCCGATACCTGAAGATCACCACGGTGATACACGCCCCACCAAACCCAACGCTGCGCAAGAAGGAATTACGCCATGTTTGAACATCAGAAAAATCCGCCGATGGAACCCGTTGACGAGGTCGATACCACACTGGCCTACATCGACCTTGCGGACGTCAAGCTGCCGGCAGGCGCTGCACCGCTCGAGCAACGTCACCTGCGCTTCCGCCGCGTCGACGTGGCACCAGGTGGCATCGTGCCTTACCACTCCCACGAAAACCGCCCGGCTATCCTGTTCGTGTTCCAGGGCGAGATCGTCGAGTACAACTCCAAGCATGAGCAGCCGCGCGTTCACAAGGCGCCGTCGATCATCGCCGAGTTCAACGAGATCTGGCACTGGTGGAAGAATGAGACAGACGGTGACGTCATCATCTACGCCGCGGACCTGGCCGAGACCGAGAAGTGCGCCGAAGGCGAGTGCTGATCGACAGACCGAAAGCATGCTCGGCGATGTCGTTCGCCCCGCCACAAGGCGGTAATACATCGGTAAAGCAATAATCAACCGATATCAGCAGAAGCCGCGGCCACTCATCGCCGAGTGCCGCGGCTTTTTTATGCCAGAGCGAAGCTGGATGTTATGCCAGAGCGCCGAGGCCTTACGTGCCAGAGCAAAGCCGCAGGTTATGCAAAAGCGCCGCGGCCTTGCGTGCCAGAGCGAAGCCGCATGTTATGCAAAAGCGCCGCGTGATTTCCGAAGCGTTAGCGCTGCCTCGCGACCCTGACCTGCCCGCAGGAACCGCAATCTACGCTTGTCGCCAGGTTGGCGTTGCGAGCGCACAGGAAGACGTGCTCCTCATTGCTCCTCGAGTTCTCCTGCCAGCCACTGGAGTTGCTCGGCCACCGGTACCTCTCGACAGTGGCGCCGATTCTGGCCCGCCCACAGCGGAGAAAAGTCACCGCTGCAACGGGACTCGTGGGCCGCGCGCAGCTCGCACAAGGCGCTGGCAGCCAGCGGAAAGTCGGGTACCTCATCCGACAGCGGCCCCAGCTCGCGCATGGCACGATTGACGATCCCGCGGGCGGGCCGACCGGAGAAGACATTGGTGATGTCGGTGGAGGCTTCATCATCCAGCAGCGCCCTTCGGTGGACGGCCCTCACCGAGGCCTCGGGGCAGCACAGCAGTGCGGTACCGATCTGGACCGCCTGGGCTCCCAGGTCCAGTGCCTGCCGGACCCCCTGGGGGTCGCCGATCCCTCCGGTCGCCACCACCGGCAACGAGATAGCCTCGACCACCCGGGGCAGCAATGACGCCAGCGGCAACTGAAGACTCAGGTCGTTACTCAAGAAATGTCCCCGGTGACCGCCTGCTTCAAGGCCCTGGGCGATCACCACGTCGGCGCCATGGGCTTCCAGCCACCGGGCCTCATCCACCGTGGTGGCGGTAGACAGCACCAGCGCTCCGCAGGCCTTCACCCGCTCGACCAGTTGTGCCTCAGGTAGACCGAAATGAAAGCTCACCACTGCGGGACGGTGGCGCTCGACGATGGCACAGGCATCGCTGTCGAACGGCCGTCTGGTAGGCGTGTCACTTGGAGGTGGCGGCGCGATTCCCAACTCTTCATGGTAAGGGGCCAGCAACGCTCGCCACTTCTCCAGTCGACTCGGTTGAGGCTCGGGCGACACATGGCTGAAGAAGTTGACGTTGACCGGGCCTTGTCCTTCCACCGCTGCAAGGGCCTGATCCAGCGCCTCGAGGGCCAGCATGCCGGCAGGCAGGCCTCCCAGGCCTCCGGCTGCGGTGACCGCAAGCGCCAGTGTCTCGTCCTGGGCGCCGGCCATGGGAGCCTGGAGGATGGGCCACTTCAGCCGCAATCGAGAGAGCGCGGTCATGGTTGAATCTCCTTGTGTGGAGCGGCGTCGGCTCTCGGTGACGAGGAGCCGCGCGCCTGCAATTCCAGGATATCGCCACGGATGGCAATGTCGAAGCGTCCGAGAAAGCTCATGCCCAGCAGCGCCGTCTCACCTTCCATGCCCGGGCTGATGGAGCCATCGACCCGAGTCGCCGACAGGCCGCCCAGGGTAACGCTGTCGAGGCGTGTCAGGGTGCCTTGTGCACGACCATTGGCGGTATGAAACCAGGCGCTGCCGAGGTCCGGCAACGACAGTCTTGCCGCCAGATCTCCCGGCAGAGCGACACGGGTAGCGCCGGTGTCGACAAGGAAGGTCACCGGCGTGCCATTGATACTGCCGGGCGCAACGAAGTGTCCGCCAGGCCCGCGCTTGAGCCTCAACGGCTCGCCCTCGGCCACCTGATTCAGGTTGGCATTGGGGTTCAGGCGCTGCTCCAGCCAGGACGTCGCCCACCAGCCACCGAGCCCCATGAACAGCACCCAGAACAACAGCATCATGGCGAGCCCGGGGCCACGTGTCCCCTGTCGCTGGGTCATCGGTTTCTCCTCACGGGCGGTTTCGTCCTCCTCGCGCCGGGACGACGAAGGCAGCATGGCGAAGGCGCCAGGTGAACGCTGTACTGGTGTCTGTACGCGGCATCGTCCGCGCCAACCACCACCAGGGAAGGTTCATGATGACAGTTTATGCGTCCGCTCTCCATGACCGGCGCCAGCCTGGCGCCGCCGTCGCCCTTGGCCTCCTCGTCGCCTCGATCTGGCTTATCGCCTCGCCGGCACTGGCCAGCGCCGACAACCATGACGAGGCGGCCTCCACCGGCCTGGACAATGTCACCAAACAGGTCTTCGAGATGCCAAGCTACACCACCGTCGGCGGTGACACCATCGCCCCGGTCAGAGTCGGCTGGGAGGCCTATGGCGAGCTTAACGAGGCAGGCGATAACGCCATCCTGATCACCCACTTCTTCTCCGGCACCAGTCACGCCGCCGGCCGCTATGACGGTGAAGAGACCCCGGGCTACTGGGATGCCATCATCGGCCCCGGCAAGCCGCTCGACACCGACCGCTATTACGTCGTGTCGTCGGACACCCTGGTCAACCTCAACGCCGGCGACCCCAGAGTCACCACCACCGGCCCTGCCAGTCACAACCCCGACACCGGCGAGCCCTGGGGCACCGACTTCCCGTTGGTGACCATTCGCGACTTCGTCAATGTGCAGAAGGCCTTGCTGGATGATCTCGGTATCCAGCGCTTGCACGCGGTGATGGGTGCCTCCATGGGGGCGCTGCAGGCTTACGAGTGGGCCAGCGCCTATCCCGAGCGGGTCGAACGCCTGATTCCGGTGATCGGTGCGGGCGTGGCCGATCCCTGGCTGATCGCCAGCCTGGACGCCTGGGCCGCCCCCATCACGCTGGACCCCAACTGGCGCGGCGGTGACTACTACGCACAGACGCCACCGCTCGACGGTCTACGCGAGTCGTTGAAGCTGATCACCCTGCAGGCCAACCACTGGCGTTGGGCGGACGCCACCTTCGACCGCGACTGGGCCGACGCCAACACCTCACCGATGAGCTCACTGGAAGCCCAGTACGAGGTCGAGGCGACCCTGGACAACGTCGCCGAACAGCGGGCTGCCACCGCCGACGCCAATCACCTGCTGTATCTGGTCAAGGCCAACCAGGCCTTCATGACTGGCCATGGCGACAGCCTGGAGGCGGGCCTGGCCGCCATCGAGGCCCCGACCCTGATGCTCTACAGCGAAGACGACCTGGTGTTCTCGCCCCAGAAGGTTCGCGAGACCGCCGCACTGATCGAGGCCGACGGCACTCCGGTGACCCTCGAGGCCCTGGAGGGTGACCGCGGCCACATCGACGGTGTGGTGAACATCCAGCAGGCCGAAAAACAGTTGCGTGACTTCCTCGAGGCACCGATTCCCTGAACGCTCGCCGTCGCCGACCAGGCACCGGGGCCTGATTGGCGGCCCTGGCGCCTTTCCAGGACCGAGGCGATGGCCTCGATCACGCAGCTCCGCCAAGGCTGGACCTGTCGGGCTCGGCGTGCTGGGATAGCGCCTGGACCGCCCCACGCCAACTGGCACCAGCACAACGGGTGCTGTTGCAACGACAATGAACACAAGGAGTTCGACAGTGAGCGACGACGCCACCCTCAAGGTCAGCGAGCTGGACGCCGGCCTGATCTATCGACTGTTCTCCGGAGCCATCGCTCCGCGTCCCATCGCCTGGGTGTCGACCCTGAGCGAGAGCGGTCACGCCAATCTGGCGCCCTTCTCGTTTTTCAATGTGGCCAGCGTCGATCCCCCCGTGCTGGCGTTTTCTCCATTGCTCAACGGCGAAGGCGCCACCAAGGACACCATCGCCAACCTCAAGCAGGTCGGCGAGTGCATCGTGCATATCGGTGGTGAGGCGCTGGCCGAGGCGCTCAACGCCACCAGCGCAAGCCTGCCGCCCGAGGGAGACGAGTTCGACCATGCCGGGTTGACCAAGGCCAGCCTGGGAGACCTGCGGGTACCGCGTATTCAGGAGGCACCGGTTGCCTTCGGCTGTCGCCTTCACGATATCCTGCACTTCGGCGACCGTCCGCTGTCAGGCAACCTGGTACTGGCCGAGGTGACCGTCATCCACGCCGATCCCCGGGTGTGGAACGGTCGACACGTCAGCTGCGACGCCCTGGCCCCGATCGGGCGCATGGCCGGCAGCGACTACGCACGCTGCACCGACCTGTTCTCACTGGAACGTCCGAAGTAACGAACCCTGGGGCGCCCCGGCAACCCCTGACGGCGCCTGCAACGGCCCAATGCAGCTCTCGATGAAGCTCGGGTCGCCCGGGTCGTTGCTCAAGCCGCAAGCAGCGAACGCGTCACCAGGTAGCCGCCCATGGCCAGCAGGCCAAGCAGAAACACCTGGCGAAAGCGCGCCTCGGATAGCCGGCGTCTGAGCCAGGCGCCCCACCACATGCCAAGACTCGCCGGCAGCAGCGCCAGGCTCGACGCCAGCAGCAGGTCGGTGGAGAGCAAGTCCCTCTCGCCGAGTGCCAGCGCCAGGCTCAGGGTCGACAGGCTGAACAACAGCCCCATGGCCTGAACCAGGGCGTCCCGTGACAGACCGATGGCCTGCAGAAAGGGCACCCCGGGGAAGACGCTGGAGCCTGTCAGCCCGGTCAGGACGCCATTCATCGCGCCGACGGCGCCGGCCTGGACCGGGCTTCCCGAGAAGCGCAGCCGTCGCCCGCTCAGATTCATCAGTGCGTAGAGCATCAGCAACAGCCCCAGCAGCAACGACAGCCAGTGAGCCTCGACGCTGGCCAGCACCCATACCCCCGGCCAGACCGCCAGCACCGCCGCCAACAGAAACAACCAGAGCCGACGGCATAGCGCCAGCAGATGCCCTCCCACCAGGGCCTGCCAGACGTTGGTGACCACCGTGGGCACCAGCATCAGCGCCATGGCCAGAGGCAGCCCCAGGGTCGCGGTCAACAGCGCCAGCAGTACCGTGGGCATGCCCATGCCGAGCACTCCCTTGACCAGTCCTGCCAGGACGAAGATGGCCGACAGCAGGATCAGGGTATCGGGTGCGAACAGCGCGTCCGGCAGCATTCAAACGTCCTCGGAGCGGGTCTCTCGGCCAAGGTCCTCGATAGCGTTCCCTCGGCCCAGGTGGTTCAGTGCGTATCGTCCAGCCTGGCTTCCCACTCCCCTGCCACCCGCTGGCCGCGGCGCTGATTGACGCCAGCGCAGATCACGATGGCGATGATGAAGAAGGCAGCGCACAACAGGATCGAAGCCTTGAGCCCCACCGCCGCCTGCAGCAGTCCCAGGCCGACGATACCGATGACCCCCGCCAGCTTGTTGGCCAACCCCCAGAACCCGAAGAACTCGGCCGCCTTCTGGCGGGGCGAGAACAGGCCTACCAGGACCCGGCTGGCCGACTGGCTGGAGCCGAGGCTGAGGCCCGCCAGGCAGCCGACCACCAGAAACAGTTGCTCGGCCTGCCAGTCGAGTCCCCAGGTAGCGTTTAGCCAGGCGGTGACCTCGGGGGTGGCCCAGATGGCCAGGATCGCCAGCACCCACAGCACCAGAGTCATCAGATAGGTCACCAGGGTACCGATGCGGTCCTGGATAAAGCCAAATCCGAGTGCCCCTGCCGCGGCGGTGATCTGGACGATGATGAACATCAGGTTGCGGGTGCTTTCCTGCCAGCCGATGACCTGGGCGCCATAGATGAAGGCGAAGGCGATGATGATGTAGACGCCAGCCATGGAGAACAGCACCGAGGTCAGAAACAGACCCAGGTCACGGAACCGACGCAGCTCGTGCAAGGTGGTCGATACCCGCTGCCAGGCGATGCGGGCGAAGGGCTGGCGATGGGGCTGTGGTTCGGCGCGCTCCTTGAGCCAGACGAAGGTTGGTATCGCCGCCAACAGGAAGAATCCCGCGGCGAAGGGCCCGACCCAACGGATCCGCTCGAAGTTATCCGCGGTGGCCTCGCCCAGTATGGCCAGGGTGAAGCCAGCTGCCACCAGTCCGCCGACGTAGCCCAGCGCCCAGCCGAAACCGGAGATGGCGCCGAGCTTCTCTGGCGGCCCAAGCCCCGGAAGAAAGGCCGCGATAAAGGACTCGCCCATGGAGTAGGCGTAGTTGGACAGGATGATCAACACAAAGCCCAGCGCCACGTAGCCCGGCTCGACAAAGTAGAGCATGGCGGTGGTGGCGATGGTGGCCAGATAGCTGGCAAACAGGAAGCGCTTCTTTTCGGCGCGGTAGTCCATCACCGCACCACACAGCGGGCCGGTCACCACCACCAGCAGAAAGCTCAGCGCCAGCGCCAGGCTCCACAGCAGGTTGGCCAGGCGAAAGTCGTCGCCTCGGTCGCCGACGATCACCGTGGTGAAGAGTTCACCGAACACCACGGTGATGATCAGCAGGGTGTAGGCCTGATTGGCGAAGTCGAACATCGCCCAGCCGAAGATCTCGCGCCGGCTCGCCCTGTCGCCGCCCCTTGGAGTCGTCATGCTCACGCTCATGCTGCCGTCCCGTTGGCAAAGGAGTCCAAGATAGCAGCCCGACTCGCCCCAGTGCCACGTCACGCCGAGCCCGGCAGACCCTCGGGACGACCACTGACACCAATAACGAAGTGATACAGTGTGGGCTTCAGACTTTCGACCCAGCGAATCCCATGACTCCCATCGACTACCTGGCATCCAGCGCGGCCCAGGCCTGGCACCAACGACTGGCTGGCCTGATTCAGGGTGCCGATCGCAGCGACCTTCCGCGACAGCTGGAGCAGGCACTCGCCGAGCTGGTGCCCATGGACACCCTGATCCTGCATGCCTACCAGGGCCGAGGCCGTCCGCGAGTGGTCCATGACAACTATCCCCCCGAACGCCGCCAGCGCGACATCGACCCTTATCTGAGTCGCGTCTACCTGCTCGACCCGATGTTCCAGGCCATCGAGTCTGGTCAGGATAACGGTACCCATCGACTTCGCGATCTGGCGCCGGACCGTTTCGAGAGCAGCGAGTACTACCACTACTACTATCGCGGCCTGGGACTCAAGGATGAGATCGGACTCTTCGCACGGGTCAGCGACGACACCGTGATGGTGCTGTCCCTCGGCTTCCGTACCCAGTCACCACCGCTGACTCGGCGCACCGTACAGGCGCTACGCCACCTGACGCCCATCGTCGAAGCCCTGCTTCAGCGGTTCTGGAGCTGGCAACGCAGTGCCTTCGAACCGCAACACCAGGAGGTCGAGCCCGTCGACGCCGCCTTCTCGAGCTTTGGCCAGGGGGTGCTCACCCGCCGCGAGCAGGATATCGTGCGCCTGCTGCTGGCGGGCCACTCGGCCAAGTCGGCGGCGCGAGAGCTCGGCATCAGCGACGGCACCGTCAAGGTCCATCGCAAGCACGTCTACCAGCGCCTGCAGGTCTCGAGTCAGGCCGAGCTGTTTCGCGCCTTTCTCGATCACGTAGCGCTGATCTCCCGCCAGCAGCGTGACTGACGCACCCGCTCAGAAGCGGTAGGAAAGATACAACCGCCCCTCCCAGATATCCAGGTCGTCATGGCCGATGCTGAGATAACCGGCGCTGGCCTCGAGCAGGGTGGCCTCGCCGACAAACCAGCGGGCGCCAGTGCGCAGGGTACCCGTCAGATCAGAAGGGTCCTCCCACTCCAGATCCTCGTTGAGGTAGCGCCCGTCGTTGGGCTGCTCGAAGGCCCAGTCCACCCCCAGTTCGGCGTAGGGCATGATCAGACCCGCGTGGTCAGTGTGGTAGATACGGCTAAGCTCACCACTGACCGACGCGACGCCAGTGCTGTAGGAGTCGCCGGGCACTTCCACCTCCACCGGTATCCCCAGGATCTTGCCGTCCAGGTCATAGTCGTCGCTGCGCTCACGGGAGTAGAACAGCGAGACAGTGGGACGCAACAGGGCCTCCCCCCAGCGGTACTGACCGTGGGCATTGAGCGCGCCGCCGAAGCTACGGGTGTCGAAGCTGCCTTCCAGGGTCGCCAGTTCGGTGTCATTGTCACCCCAGCGCCAGATCAGTGATGCGTCCAACGCCCAGCGCTCGGACAGTCGATAGGCGACATAGGGCGAGATGCTGAAGCCATCGCTGTCGCTGTCCCAGGCGCCGCCAAAGTTGTCAGAGCGGCTCGAGTCGACGCTGAAACTGACCCCCGCCACCGTCTGCTCCGACACCCAGCGGTCGACACCCACCGCCACTACCTGGGCCTCGCCATCCAGATCCTGGCCATCACGGTCATCGGAGATATCGGTATAACGAGCATCCACCCAGGTGTTCCAGGGAGAGACCGGCTCTCCCTGACGCCCTGCGGTGATCGGCACCTGTTCCATCAAGGTGGCCTCCAGCGCGTTCCGGGTTCTTGCCTGGGCGTGCTGGCGCAGCAGGTTCTCGGGGCAGGTCACCACCGGCAGGGTACCGTCGGCCAGCGGTGCGCCCCCGAGCCTGGGGTCGTGACGAGGGTCGATGCAGCGGTTAGCCGGCAGCGGCACCCGCCCGGCATACCACTCGGCCGCGTCGACACGGCCAACGATCTGGCCCTGGGGCATCGATGGCAAAGAGGGTGTCAGACCCGACGGCGGACGCTGTTCAGGCGGTACGACGCCGATGGGAGGTGTCACCCCGGAAGGTGGCCTGACATCCGGAGGCACGACACCGATGGGGGGCGCTACCTCGCCCGGCCGCGCAACGTTCGGAGGAAGGCTCCATTGCCCCAGGGTGGGCCGCCCCGGCGTCACCCCCACCGGCGGACGTTCGGGGGCGGGCACCGTACCTATCGGCGGCGTTACCCCGGTCGGCGGTCGCTCGATTGGTGGGAAAGCGGGTGGCACCGTACCTATCGGCGGCGTCACCCCGGTGGGTGGCCTGAAGTCCGGTGGCACCGTGCCTATCGGTGGCGTCACCCCGGTGGGTGGTCTGAAGCCTGGCGGCACCGTCCCTATCGGCGGCGTCACCCCGGTGGGTGGCCTGAAGTCCGGAGGCACCGTGCCTATCGGCGGCGTCACCCCGGTGGGTGGCCTGAAGTCCGGAGGCACCGTGCCTATCGGTGGCGTTACCCCGGTGGGTGGCCTGAAGTCCGGTGGCACCGTACCTATCGGAGGCGTCACTCCGGTGGGCGGCCTGAAGTCCGGCGGCACCGTGCCTATCGGCGGCGTCACCCCGGTCGGGGGTCGGAAGCCTAGCGGCACCGTGCCTATCGGTGGCGTCACCCCGGTCGGGGGTCGGAAGCCTGGCGGCACCGTCCCTATCGGCGGCGTCACTCCGGTGGGCGGCCGGAAGTTCGGTGGCACCGTCCCTACCGGCGGCGTCACCCCGGTGGGTGGCCGGAAGCCTGGCGGCACCGTACCTATCGGCGGCGTCACCCCGCCAGGGCGGGAAAAATCAGGAAAGATCTTGCCGATGGGAGGGGTAATGCCCGGACGCTCCGGCATCGGGATCTGCCCGGCCGGCGGCAATGTGAAGCCACCCTTCTGGTTCTGGGTATCCAGCAGACAATCCTTGTTGCCCCCCAGATCCAGAAGCTTGTGCACACCACCGTTGCCGTTGGATACCACTGGCGACAGGGTCAGGTGCAGGCCTCCGGCATTGCGCGTCCACTCATCGACGCTCTGCTTTCCCTGCGCCGCCTCCAACCCGAAGTCACCCGGCGAGGTCCCCGACAACCACACCGAGCGCGAACCATCGTTGGTGACACCGACAAAAGCCAGCCCTCCCGAGGCACCACAGTTGGCGGCGATAGCGGGTAACGGGGCCGACATCAGAAAGGCGACAAGGGTGCCCAGGGCACGACGAGTAAAGGGTGGTGCTGGCAACATGGCAAAGTATCCGGACTGACCATTCAGCATCCGCCGCGCCAGAATCTGGGCCACCTCTTCCGGCACCTGCGGATCATTACGGCACAGCCTACACCAACGTCGGAGGATCGCTACGTCTGCCTCAAGTCTCGGTAGTGCCGTTTCGCGCACCCCTCTCTCAATCATGAGGTAGATCAAGGTCATGGCAACCTGAGTCGATCATAGGCTACCCCATCGGTGATACCGGCACTGCCGCCGCCTGGCGGCCCGAGGAGACCTACCCTCATAAGGATATGTCATCGACAGGGGCAGTCTGGCGAGACTGGAGACCTTCCCAAGGAGGTTTCCAATGACAACACCCGACACTCGCCTCTCGTCCCGCCCCTCGACTCCCGTCGCCGACACGGCTCCGGTTCCGGCCCCAGTCCCAACAACAGTGGATGCCGAGACCCTGTGGCGCCAGGATCGGGACCACTTCGTCCATCCCTTCACCGACTTCAGCGTCTTCCACGACAAGGGCTGCGAGCTGATCACCGATGCCGAGGGCATCCACGTTCAGGACATTCACGGCAACCGCTTTATCGACGGCATCGCCGGGCTGTGGTGCGTCAACGTTGGCCACGGTCGTGCCGAGATCGGCCAGGCCATGGCCGAACAGGCCACCCGCATGGCCTACTTCTCGACCTTCAACAATCTGTCCAACGCACCGGCTACGCGGCTGGCCGCCAAGCTCGCCGAACTGGCCCCGGCCCACCTCAACCATGTCTTCTACAGCTGCGGAGGCTCCACCGCCAACGACGCAACCATCCGCCTGGTGCACTACTACTTCAACCGCCTGGGCAAGCCGAACAAGAAGCGTATCCTGTCGCGCCGCAACGCCTACCACGGCACCACCTACCTGGCCGCGAGCCTGACCGGCATCGAGAGCAACAACTGGGAATTCGACACCCTCGATGGTCTGGTCACCCATCTAAGCGAGGCCAACCTCTATCGTCGCCCCGAAGGCATGGATGAAGCACAGTACTGTGATCATCTGGTCGCGGAACTCGAGGCCACCATCGCCGAGATCGGCGCCGACAATATCGCCGCCTTCATCGCCGAGCCGATCATGGGAGCCGGCGGCGTACTGGTGGCCCCCCGGGGCTATCACGCCCGCATGCAGGAGGTGCTGCGCGCCCACGACATCCTGTATATCGCCGACGAGGTGGTCACCGGCTTCGGTCGCCTCGGCCACATCTTCGCCTCGGAAGCGGTATTCGACACCCAGCCCGACGTCATCAACCTGGCCAAGGGCCTGTCCTCGGGCTATGCCCCGCTCGGCGCGACCCTGATCTCCGACCGCCTCTACGAGGTGCTGGGCACGCCCCAGGGCAAGGGCGGAGTACTCAGCACCGGCTTCACCTACTCCGGACATCCGGTCAGCTGCGCCGCGGCGCTCAAGAATATCGAGATCCTCGAGAGAGAAGAGCTTTGCGCCAACGTCCGCGAGGTCGGCCCCTATCTGGAGCAGGCACTGGCGACGCTGTCACGACATCCCACCGTCGGCGACGTGCGCGGCAGCCACTTCATGATGTGCATCGAGAACGTGGCAGACAAGGACACCAAGGCGCTGTTTCCGGTGGACGCGCGTGTCGGCGATCGGGTGGCCTTCGAGGCCCAGCAGCGCGGACTGATCATTCGTCCGGTGGGGCATCTCAACGTGATCTCGCCGCCCCTGATCTGGACCCGCGACACCGTCGACGAGGCCGTCGCCATCCTCGACGAGGCGCTTGCCGCCACCGCCGAGTCCCTGCGTCGCGACGGCTATCTCTAGCCACGAACCCTCCTGCAACACGAGTCCGCACGCTTTTTTGCCGCGCGGCCAGCGCAGGGCTCGCCCCTGCGCGATAGCTTCCGTCCAATAACAACCGTCGCCACAGGCGATACAAGGAGCTTGCATGGAAACCTACGGCGCCTGGAGCCTGGTTCCCACCCTGGTGGTGCTGGTCACCGCCATCATCACTCGTCGCACCATCGAATCACTGCTTGCCGGCTGCCTGGTCGGGCTCTTGATGATCGCCCCCAGCGAGGTCGTCACCCGCGGGTCGGACATCCTGCTCACGGTCCTCGGTAATGACACCGTCACCTGGATCATCCTGGTCTGCGGCCTGTTCGGCAGCTTGATCGCCCTGCTGGTCAAGACCGGCGGCGTGCTGAGCTTCGGTGATGCCATGACCCAACGACTGCACAGTCGTCGCCAGAGCCTGCTGACCACCTGGGTGCTGGGGCTGGTGATCTTCGTCGACGACTACCTCAACGCCCTGACCATCAGCGCCTCGATGAAGAAGATCACCGATCGCTTCGGCGTCTCCCGCGAAAAGCTGGCCTATCTGGTGGATTCCACCGCCGCCCCGGTGTGTATCCTGGTGCCCTTCTCGACCTGGGCGGTATTCTTCGCCGGCCTGCTCGAGGACAACAACGTCGCCGACAACGGCATGTCGCTGTACATCTCGGCGATCCCGTACATGGCCTACGCCTGGGTGGCGGCGGCCCTGGTGCCCTTGGTCGCGCTGGGCTGGCTGCCTGACATCGGCCCGATGAAGACCGCCGAGGCCCGTGCCAAGGCCGGCCAGCCGGTGCCCGATGGCGGCGAGGAGCACGCGCTGCAGATCGACACCAACTACGATGGCCAGAGCCCGCATCTGCTCAACTTCCTGCTGCCCATCGCCAGCCTGATCGTCGCCACCTGGTACTTCGATATCGACATCCTGCGCGGGGTCATCGTTGCCCTGGCCGTCACCCTGGTGCTGATCGCCGTCCAGCGTCTGCTGAGCTTCAATGACACCTTCGATACCGCCCTGGAAGGCTTCAAGGCGATGATCATGCCGCTGGGCACCCTGGTCGCCGGCTTCTCGCTCAAGGAGGTCAACGACGTCCTGGGCCTCACCGAGGTGGTGATCCAGGCGGTACAGCCGCTGATGACCGCCGGCCTGCTGCCCGCCGTGGTATTCGTCACCATGGCCTTCCTGGCCTTTGCCACCGGCTCCTTCTGGGGGCTGTTCGCGGTGGCCATGCCGATCGTGCTGCCGTTGGCGATCAGCATGGACGCCAATATGCCGCTGGTGGTCGGCGCCTTGATCTCGGCCAGCGCCTTCGGTAGCCACGCCTGCTTCTACGGGGACTCCACGGTGCTGTCGGCCCAGGGTAGCGGTTGCAGCCCCATGGCCCACGCCCTGACCCAGATCCCCTACGTGTTGATCGCCGCGGCCCTGGCCACCGGCGTGTTCCTGCTGATCGGATTCTTGTGAGAGCCTCCATGAACCAGACACACCATTCGTCTTCACCGACCCCGGCCCCTGCCGCGTCGCGTTCCGCCGGCAGCGACGCGCACAGTCCCGCCCGACTTGGCTGGTCCATGCCGGCGGAATTCGCCCCTCACGACGCCTGCTGGATGCTGTGGCCCCAGCGCCCGGATACCTGGCGCCTGGGAGCCAAGCCCGCCCAACAGGCCTTCGTCGCGGTGGCCAGCGCCATCGCCGAGAGCGAGACCGTCTACGTGGGCGTCAACGACGATCAGTACGAAAACGCCCGTTATCAGCTTCCGGAATCGATTCGCGTGGTCGAACTATCCAGCAACGACGCCTGGATGCGGGACGTGGGCCCGACCTTTCTGACCCACCCCGAACATGGCCTGGCGGTGGTGGACTGGGAATTCAACGCCTGGGGCGGACTCAAGGGCGGGCTTTACTTTCCCTGGGACAAGGACCGCCGGATTCGCCCCAAGATCGCCGAAATGCTGGGCATCCCCCGCTTCGATGCCGGTATCGTGCTGGAAGGCGGCGCCATTCACGTCGACGGCGAGGGCACCCTGATCACCACCGAGGAGTGCCTGCTCAACCCCAACCGCAACCCGGGTCTGGATCGTGCCGCCATGGAGGCGCGCCTGGGTGAGCAGCTGGGCATCAGCAAGGTCATCTGGCTTCCCCGGGGCTGCTACCTCGATGAAACCGACGGCCACGTCGACAATCTCTGCTGCTTTGTGGGCCCCGCCGAAGTTGCCTTGACCTGGTGCGACGACGCCGCGGACCCGGAGTACCAGATCTGCCGCGACGCCCTGGCGGTGCTGGAAGCCAGTACCGATGCCTGCGGTCGACCGTTCACCGTGCACCGCCTGCCCCAGCCCGGCCCACTGTTTATCGGCGAAGACGAGGCCAGCGGCATCGACCGCCTGTCCAGCTCGCACCCACGCCAGCCCGGGGACCGCATGGCGGCCTCCTACGTCAACTTTTACATCGGCAATCGAGTGGTGGTCATGCCCCTGCTGGATGAACGCCGCGACAACGAGGCTCGCGACATTCTGGCGAGGCTTTTTCCCGAGCGTCGGGTGATCGGCGTGCCCGCCCGAGAGATCCTGCTCGGCGGCGGCAACGTCCACTGCATTACCCAACAACAGCCGAGGGATCCAAGACGTACCTGACAGGCGGGAGTCGTCGCCGGTGACGACACGGCACCAGAAAATGTCTGCTGGAAGCGACACCGCATCGGAGAATCAAGGGGTTGTGCTCGGCTCTCTTGGCCAATAGGCTCGATATGGCACATAACAGCATAGGAGAAACATCATGAGGAAGGGTTCCATCAAGACACTCTCCAGCCTGCTGCTGGCCACTTTCATGACCTTGGGCCTCGCCGCCTGCGGCACCGGCACCGGTGAACGCGCCGCCAGTGGCGCTGGCGTGGGTGCCGCCGTAGGTGCCGGCGCCGCCGCCGCCACCGGTGGTGACGTCGCCGAAGGCGCCGTGATCGGCGGTGGCGTAGGCGCGGCCACCGGCGCCGCCACCGATGAGGACGACGTCGACCTGGACAACTAAGGTCCTGGGCCTGGGGCGAGGCGAGGGTGCCTCGTTCCAAACCTGCTCGACGCACAGGAACACCGCCGGCTTGCCGGCGGTGTTCTTGTATCTGGCCGGTCGGGTATCTCGCCCGGGTCTGGCCGGTCGAGTATCTCGCCTGGGTCTGGCCAGTCGGGTATCTCGCCTGGGTCTGGCCGGTCGGGTATCTCGCCTGGGTCTGGCCGGCCGGGTATCTGAGCTGTCGTGTGTCTGGCCTGGTTCGACCAAGCGGGGTTCGGCTAAACGGGGGTCGGCCAAGCGGGCGCGGCTCCCACAATTGGCGCCAATTGGCGACAATTGCTGCATATTTGCTTCACTTGCTCCTTTCTGTGCCGTTGTTACTGTTAGGGTCATCCCCCAGCATGAGGACGACGACATGAAACTTCTGAAGATGACCGGGCTGAGCGCTACTGCCCTGACCATGGCCCTGGCACTGTCGGCCTGCGGTACCGGTACCGGAGAACGGGCGCTGAGTGGCGCGGGGGTCGGTGCAGCGGTAGGTGCCGGCGCGGCGGCGATCACCGGCGGCGACGTGGGCAAGGGCGCGGTCATCGGCGGCGGCGTGGGTGCGGCGACCGGTGCTGCCACCGATTCCCGGGACATCAACCTCAGTCGCTAAGTCCAGGCCCGAGGCGTCCAGGCAGCTTTCGACCCCGCCCCGATCCGAGCCAAGATGCCGCCCTCAGCGGCAGACCCGACCGCCCACGCCGAGATGAAAGTGATCGGCGTGGGCGGCATTGTAGTCAGGCCCCAGCACGGTGCCGAAGACCTTGCAGGCGCGCTGCCCCACTTCCTTCAGGAAACGTCCTTCGGCTCCCTTGCCCCAGTGGCCCGACAAGCTGACGCGACGACCGTCCTCGAGTTCGAAGGCGGCCACATCCAGGGCCTCGGCACTGGCATGCTGGCTGCGACGTCCCTCGGCCCGACCATAGATATTGCGGCAGGCGAAGCTGCCGAAGTGTTCGATCTGGGCCACGTCCACGCCAAGGTGGGCGCGCGCAGCGGCGTTGAGCTCGTGACGCTCGAACACCGCCCAGGCCACCGCCAGCGGGCAGCGTGTCATCACGCTCGGCTGCATGCGCGACTGGCCACCGGCGTAGCGCACCAGATTGGAAAGCTCACACTGGCCCCGGGTGACGTCATCCAGTGGGGTATATCGCTGGGGCGGGTCCGCCGCCAGCACCGCACGGCAGGCCTCGGGGTCATCCGCCAGCCGCGCCAGCTTCCAGCCGAGGAAAGGACCAGGCGGCGTCTCGATCGATATCGGTGTCCAGGGCAACCAGCGATCCGGTATTGCGATCATCCCCTTGTCCAGGGCAACGCCCAACACCAGCAGCATGATCAACAGCCACTGCCCCATATAGTTCCTTCCTGTGCCCGACCCTTTCTGTGCCCGACCCTTTCTGTGCCCGACCCTTCCTGCGCCCGACCCTTGGCCACGGTTCATCCCACGACCGAGGCGTCGAGTACGATCAGGGGTCCACCAACATGGATAGCGCCAGAGCGACGATACCGACCGTCACGGCGGTTACCACCGCCAGGATGACGATACGGTCCAGCCAGCGATCGAAGGTGACCCAGTTGAATGTCAGCCGCCTGCGACGAGACGGAGGCCCGCGGCGGGTCGCGCCGCGGGCAGGGGGTGAAGACATGGCCGAGATCCTTCCGACGATACCCTGAGCTTACGTCCTGGCACTCTTCCTGACTACCAATGCATCGTAGATACTGCATTTTGCGCCAAGTTTCGTTTGAGGGTGCTCGCCCGGGGTCACAGATCGCCGGTGCCGGTCGACGTCACCTCAGTGGTTGATGCGCCGGTTGACCACGTTGGGGGCCCGCCGCAGACGCTCCTCCTCGGCCAGGTTGCCGGCCTCGAACGGATCCGCGCCCACCGGGGTCTCGCCATGCTGACGGTACAGCTGTGACAGCATGTTGCGGCGATCCGCCTGCAGCTCCTTGACCAGCACGAACATCATCCCGAACAGGATGAACGAGAACGGCAGGGCCGCCAGCACGGCGGCGGACTGCAGTCCCTTGAGCCCACCTGCAACGATCAGCGTCAGACAGATGGCGGCAATCAACAGCCCCCAGCAGATCCGCTTGTACAGCGGCGGAGCGATGGAGCCATGGTCGGTCATCTGGGCGACGATAAAGGAGGCGGAGTCTGCCGAGGTGACCAGAAAGATGAAGATCAGGATCATGGCGAGCACCGACAGCACCGTGGAAAACGGCATCAGGTCGAACATCTCGAACAGTGCCACGGTGATATTGTCCTGGGTGGCGGCGGCCAGGCCGGCATCACCGCCCAGCTCCATATGCAGGGCCGCCCCGCCGAACACCCCGATCCACAGACACGCCAGCAGCGGCGGCACCACCAGCACACCGAGTACGTACTCGCGAATGGTCCGTCCCCGCGAGACCCGAGCCACGAAGGTGCCGACAAAGGGCGACCAGGCGATCACCCACGCCCAGTAGAAGATGGTCCAGCTGGAAGCCCAGGGGTCATCGTTGTAGGGCGACATCTTGAGGCTCATGCCGATGAAGTTCTGCAGGTAGTCGCCGATGCCCAGGGTGATGGTCTCGAGGATCTTGACCGTGGGGCCGGTGAACAGCACGTACAGCATCATCGCGATGCACAGCGCCATATTGAGGTTGGACAATCGCTTGATGCCCTTGTCGAGCCCCGACCAGGTCGAGGCCATGTACGCCACGAACATCACCCCGAGGATGCCCGCCTGCCAAAGGCCGCTTTCCGGCAGTCCGAAGACCGCATTGAGGCCACCATTGACCTGCAGTACCCCGAGCCCCAGCGAGGTCGCCACCCCCATCACCGTGGCGACCACGGCGAAGATGTCGAGCCAGTCGGTGTAGGGGCGCAGCGCCGGGCGCTTGGCGGTCATCGACGACAGCACCGAGGAGACCAGCCCGGCCTGGTCCTTGCGAAACTGGAAGTAGGCGATGATCAGCCCGACCAGCGAGAATGCCGCCCACTGGTGCACCCCCCAGTTGAAGTAGCTCATCTGGATGGCGTAGCGCGCCGCTTCCACGCTTTCGGCGGGGACCGCGCCATAGGGAGGCTCGGCGAAGTGGGTCATGGGCTCGGCCATACCGTAGAACACCAGACCGACGCCGAAGCCGGCCGCCAGCAACATGCTGATCCAGGAAAAGGTGCCGTAGGTGGGGGTGCTATCCTGGGGCCCCAGGCGCACCTTGCCGTACTTGCTCATCGCCAGCGCTACCAGAAAGATGACGAAGGCGAACACCGCCATCAGGTAGAACCAGCCAAAGTAGTGGGTCACCTGGCTAAGCGCGGTGTTGGCGGCGTCACCGAAGGCGTCGGGGAAACTGGCGCCCACGGCGACCAGGGCGATGATGATAAGGGCAGATAGACGAAAGACGCGATCCTTGCCAGACAGCGGCAGGCGCTCCTGCAGCGCTCGACCGTTCATGGACACTCCTTGCCAGACGGCGGTCATGATGTGAGGGGCGTAGCACCCTAACAAAAGTCGGACTCTCCATCACGGTAGGCGAATATTCGATTCGGCACAAAAAATTACCGGCACCCTGGGGTACCGGCAATAGCGCCGGCAATAGTGTCGGAAATAGTGCCTCCAATAGCGCCGTCAGTTGACGACATAGCAGAAGGCCCGCCATGGGGCGGGCCTTCTGGTTTCCTGCGGTCAGGTCTGGCTCCGCCTGTCCCTTACCAGCCGGGGCTATCACAGACGGGTGATCGAAGCCCGACCGCCACTAGTGGTTACTGCGGTTTCGGTGTGGCCATCGCCTCGCTGGAGCCACCCTCCTCACTGTCATCCATTTTCAGCGCTTCCTCGGGGGGCTCCATGCCTTCGGTCTTGGCCTGGTCACGCGCCTCGAAGGCGTCTGCACCGACCGGCATCTCGCGGTAGTGCTGATAGAGACCGTCGAGCATCAGCTTGCGATCCTTGCGCAGCTCTCTCACCAGCACGATCACCATCATGTAGAGGATGAAGGTGAACGGCAGCGCCGACAGTACCGATGCCGACTGCAGTCCCTTGAGGCCGCCAGCGGCGATCAGCGTCAGGCAGATGGCGGCGATCAGCACACCCCACAGCACCCGCTTGTAGAGGGGAGGATTGATCGAGCCGTTGTCGGTCATCTGGGCAACGATATAGGACGCCGAGTCTGCCGAGGTCACCAGGAAGATGAAGATCAGCATCATTGCCATCACCGACAAGAGTCCCGAGAAGGGCATCAGATCGAACATCTCGAACAGCGCCACGGTGATGTTGTCCTGGGTCGCCTGGGCCAGGCCGAGGCCCTCGTTGGCCAGTTCCATATGGATGGCGGTGCCACCGAACACGCCCAGCCACAGGCAGGCCAGCAGTGGCGGCACGAACAGCACGCCGAACACGTACTCCTTGATGGTGCGCCCCTTGGAGATACGCGCCACGAAGGTACCGACAAAGGGCGACCAGGCGATGACCCAGGCCCAGTAGAAGATGGTCCAGTTCTGGGCCCAGGGATTATCGTTGTAGGGCGACATGCGCAGGCTCATCACGAAGAAGTTCTGCAGGTAGTCGCCCAGTCCCAGGGTGATGGTCTCCAGCAGCTTGATGGTGGGGCCGGTGGCCAGCACGTAGACCATCATGGCGATACACATGATCATGTTGAGGTTGGACAGTCGCTTGATCCCCTTGTCCAGGCCCGACCAGGTGGACGCCATGTAGGCCAGGAACATGCAGAACAGGATGATGAACTGCCACAGGCCGTTCTCCGGGATGCCGAACACCGCGTGCAGGCCGCCGTTGGTCTGCAGCACGCCCAGCCCCAGCGAGGTCGCTACCCCCATCACCGTAGCCACCACGGCAAAGACGTCCAGGGCGCCGTTGAACTTGCGCAGCCCCGGTCGCTTGGCGGTCAGCGGACGCAGCACCACGGACACCAGGCCCGCCTGCTCCTTGCGGAACTGGTAGTAGGCGATGATCAAGCCCACCAGGGCGAAGGCCGCCCACTGATGAATCCCCCAGTTGAAGAAGCTGTACTGAATCGCGTAGCGGGCCGACTCCGCGCTTTCCGGCGTCATGTCGGCGTAGGGTGGTGCAATATAGTGGGTCATGGGCTCGGCCATGCCGTAGAACACCAGGCCAACCCCGAAGCCGGCCGCCAGCAGCATGCTGACCCAGGAAAAGAAGCCGTATTCTGGCTTGCCGTCCTGCGGCCCCAGGCGCACCTTGCCGTACTTGCTCACGGCAAGGCCGAGCAGAAATACCACGATGCCGGTGACCGACAGCAGATAGAACCAGCCAAAATAGTGGGACACGCCACCCAGGGCGCGACTGGCGACTTCGCCGAAACCTTCAGGGAACATGGCCCCCAGGGCCACCAGGATCAGGATGATGATCGCGGAGACGTAAAAGACCCGCTGTCCTTCATTGCGTTGCATATCGCCTTCCTTTTGTTCGACTGCTTGTTGGAAGGCCTGTGCAGCGCCGCTCCGGCGAAGACCACGCTCGGACGCTCCTTATCGAACGCTTCTGCCCGGGCATTCGCCGAGCAGCCTTTGCAGACCCGTACTTTGATAACAGTTAGGTTGTTATCTATCATCCCCGGGCAGCCCACCGATCCGGCTTGGCACTAAGCTGACACTGGACTGCCACTGGAGAGTCGAAGCACCGATGAGGCACCTCGGTGACATCATAGTGAAGTTCGCCACCAAGACAGCGGAATCCACCACCCGCCAGTCGGCGCAGCAAAACATCCGCCAAATTCGTCGCCTCAGGTACGAATTTTCCCGGCCAAAAGCCCGGCCCAAAAGAAGGAGAGCCCCATGGCCCGTCTCGACACTACGCCCCTTTCGGTCCTGGACCTGGCGCCGATCCGGGATGGAGGCACCGTCGCCGACAGCTTCCACGACAGCGTTGCCCTGGCCCGCCTGAGCGAATCGCTTGGCTTCACCCGCTACTGGCTGGCCGAACATCATGGGCTGGAGGGGATCGCCAGCGCGGCGACCTCGGTACTGATCGGACACCTGGCGGAGAAGACCTCACGCATCCGCGTGGGCAGCGGCGGCATCATGCTGCCGAACCATCCACCGCTGGTGATCGCCGAACAGTTCGGCACCCTGGAGACGCTCTATCCGGGCCGCATTGACCTGGGACTGGGCCGGGCACCGGGCTCGGACGCGGCCACCATGGCGGCGATGCGCCGCGATCCACACGCTGGCGTCGAGGACTTCCCCCAGCGTCTGGCCGAACTGGAAGGCTTTCTTGGCGATGCCCGACCGGAGCAGCGGGTCCGGGCGGTGCCCGGCCAGGGCACCCGAGTACCGATCTGGCTGTTGGGCTCGAGCCTGTACAGCGCCCAGCTAGCCGCCCACAAGGGGCTGCCCTTTGCCTTCGCCGCCCAGTTCGCCCCGGCCCAGCTCGACGAAGCGCTGGCCATCTATCGCCGCGACTTCCGCCCCTCCGAGGTGCTCGCGGCGCCCTACGCCATGGTCGGTCTGCCGGTGCTGGCCGCCGCCACGGACGAGCGCGCCGACTACCTCGCCAGCACCGCCCGACAGAAGTTTCTGGGCCTGATTCGCGGCCAGCGCGGACGCGCCCGGCCACCGGTGGCGACGCTGGACTGGACCCCCATGGAGCGCGCCCAGGTGGAAGGGTTTCTTGGCGCCGCGGTGATCGGCAGCCCGGCGACGGTGCGCGACGGTCTGGAGCGCCTGCTCGAACGCACCCAGGCCGATGAGCTGATGATCAACACCGACACCTATGCCCTGGAGGATCGCCTCGAGAGCTACCGCCTGGTCGCTGAGGTATGGCAAGGCTGAGCCCCGCCAGGCAACGTGGCGCGACGGGGCCTCAACGCGGAGGCTGAGCCTTGGGCGTACGCCATTCGGGCTCGCGCTCGAGCCAGTCGGGTGCGGCCTGCTCGAAGGCATGAGCCCAGCGCAGCAGGTCGCGATCACGGCGATGGGGAGCGATGAGCTGGACGCCCATGGCCTGGCCGTGCGGGTTGAAGCCTGCGGGCAGATTGATCACCGGGCACCCCGACAGGGAGCCGGCGATCACCACCTCCATCCAGCGATGGTAGGTGTCCATCGTTCGCCCGGCGATCTGCCCGGGCCAGGGTGTGTCGACGTCGAAGGCAAATACCTGGGCGCTGGGCAGGGCCAGCGCATCGAAGCGCTCGAACAGTCCGAGCAGACAGGCGTACCAGGCACTGCGCTCGACGTTGGCGCGGTGCACATCCAGCGCCGTTCGGCCCATGCCCTGCTCGACCTCCCAGCAGGCCTCGGGCTTGAGCTGGCAACGACGGCTATCGTCGGCCCAGACCTCTGACAGACTGCCCGCCACCGCCCACTGGCGCAGCACCAGCCAGCTTTGCCACAGCCGCTCGGGTGACATCTCCGGCACCACCGGCTCGACCCGGGCACCGAGGCGCTCGAACACCGACAGCGCCCCCTGGCAGACGTCCAGCACACCCTCTTCCATCGCCAGGCAGCCCTGCCAGTCGCCGAGCCAGCCGATACGCAGGCCCGACGCCGCGTCAGCGTCATCGAACGGATCGGCGAGACGCTCGGGATCATCGGCGAGTGACAGGGGAGCGCGGGGGTGGGCCCCGGCCTGGGTCGCCAGCAGCCTGGCAAGGTCGCCGACGCTGCGCGCCATGGGACCTTCGGTGGCCAGCTGATGGCCGAAGATATCAGGGCCTGGACCATGGGGAACGCGACCGAAGGAAGGCCTCATCCCGAACAGGTTGTGGTAGGCGGCGGGGTTTCGCAAAGACCCCATCATGTCGCTGCCATCGGCCACCGGCAGCATGCGCATGGCCAGGGCGGCAGCGGCCCCGCCGCTGGAGCCACCGGCGCACAGGGCGGGATCGAAGGCGTTGCGGGTCGCGCCGAAGACGCGGTTGTAGGTCTGGGAACCGAGGCCAAACTCCGGCGTGTTGGTCTTGCCGACAAAGATGGCACCGGCCTCGCGCATCCGCCTGACCATGATGCCGTCCTGCTGTGGCACCTGACCCTTGAACAAGGGCGAGCCCATCGAGGTCGGCAGGTCACGCGTGGCCGAAAGGTCCTTGATCGCCTGGGGAATGCCGTGGAGCCAGCCGCAAGAGCGCCCCGCCGCCAGTTCGCGGTCGCACTCCCCGGCCTCTTCCATCAGCACCTCGTGGTCACGGCGAGAGACGATGGCGTTGACCACCGGGTTGGCCGCGTCGATCTGTGCCAGGTAGGCGTCCATCACCTCGCGGCAACTAAGCTCTCGTGCATGGATCGCCCGGGACAGCGCAAGCGCTCCCAGCGCCAGGATCTCGCGCTGGGCAGGGCTCGTGGCGCCCTCGCCCACGGACGGAGCAGAGGATGAAGCGCCGGGCGGTGAGGTGGGCGAATCAGACGGTAAAGGTGACGATGGCGGTGGAATAGGCATGGCGTCCTCGCTGCACGGCATTGAGACGAGCGGGCTGGCCCGACATGTTCCAACGCTAGCGGGCGGAGCCTCAGCTGTCATCCATGCAAGAGCCTCCGCTGTCATCCATGCAAACGGTCGAGGGCGACCAGCCAGCCCAGGTAGACCTCACCATAGCGCTTGACTCGGCCTGCGTCGGGCTCGGCCCGGGAGCCTTCATCCAGCTGCACCAGCGTCTGACACAGCTCGTCCAGCTCGCCCTCCCTGGCACACCAGGCCGCCTGGATGGCGCCGCCAAGCGCGGCGGCGTCGGTCACCCGGGGGCACACCACCTCGGTGGCGGTGATGTCCGCCACCATCTGGCGCCAGGCGGCGCTGTGGGCGCCGCCGCCGATCAGCCGAATCTGGCGTGCCTGGTCGGCCAGCGGCCCCATCAGGTCAAGGCCGTAGCGCAGACAGAAGGTGGCGCCCTCCACCACCGCGCGACACAGATGGGCGGGGCTGGTATTGCGACTGGTCAGGCCGAGAAAGGAGGCGCTGGCCTCGGGCAGGCTCGGTACCCGTTCGCCGTTGAAGAACGGCAAGACCGTCACGCCATCGGCGCCGACAGGCGCCTGGGCCAGGGCCTGGTTGAACCCCGCCAGGTCGAGACCGAACAGCTCACGCACGCGATTGGTGGCCGAAGTGGTGTTCATGGTGCAGACCAGCGGCAGCCAGCCCGCGTGGCTGGCGCAGAAGTTGGCGACCATGGCGGAATCGGCCAGCACCGGGTGATCGGAGTGGGCGCAGACGGTGCCCGAGGTGCCAAGGCTCATGGTTACCTCGCCCGGCACGATGTTGCCGGTGCCGATGGCGCCGAGCATATTGTCTCCGCCGCCGCTGGCGACCGCGACGCCAGGGGAAAGCCCCAGCTCCCGGGCCAGCACCGGCCGGACCTGCCCTGCCGTGTCGCGGGAATCGATCAGTCTTGGCAGCACCCGGGCCGGGTCCAGCTCAGGGGCGATCCACTGCCACACCTCAGGACTCCAGCGCCGTGAGCGACTATCGAAATAACCGGTACCCGAGGCGTCTCCCGCCTCGCTGACACGCTCGCCGGTCAACCACAGATTGAGGTAGTCGTGGGGTAACAGCACGCCATCCACGCGATCATAGATGTCGCGATGATGCTCGCGCAGCCAGGCCACCTTGGAGGCGGTGTAGCCGGTCTGAGGCACCAGGCCGAGCCGCGCCAGGCAGCCCTCTTCCCCGCCCAGAGCGCCGATCAGGGCCTGGTTGTGGGCATGGGTCTCGGTATCGCACCACAGCTTGGCCGGGTACAGCACCTGGTCCCAGGCATCCAGCGCCACCATGCCATGCTGCTGGCCGGAGACACCGATGCCGCGGATATCACCGGCGCTGACACCGGCCGACGCGATCGCCGCGTGGAAGGCGCCGATAAAGGCCTCGATCCACTGTGCCGGGTCCTGCTCGCGCCGCCCCCTGGCGCCCTCGATCATGCGGTGGGGTCGACTGGCCTCGCCAATGGTGGCGCCACGCGCCAGATCCACCACCACCACCTTGGTGCTCTGGGTGCCACAATCCACACCGAGATACATGAAAAGATTCCTCGTTGGCGCATCGACACGGTGCGTCGAAGCCGACGCGCTCAGCGGTGGGTCAGGACGCCAGCGCCTCCAGGGTCGCCCTGGCGCCCTTGTCCTGCAACAGCTTCAGCGCCTCGACGTAGGCCACCACGAAGCGCGGCGAGTCGGCGAGATCCCCGAACAGCTCACGGTTCTCGATAAAGGCGGTGGGGTGCTCGCGCTGGGAACCGGCGAGCTCGGTCAGCCGATCCTTCCAGCGATCGACGATCACGATGGGCTGGCCCTGCTCGTCCACGCCTTCGGCGTAGCGCGCCCAGCTTGCCACCACCGCGGCAGAACGCTTGAGTTCGCCGCCGTGTTCGAGCTGGTGACGAATGACCGGCAACAGCCACTTCGGGATTCGGTCCGAGCTTTCAGCACAAAGCCGCGATAGCGTGTCTCTCACCTCGGGATTGGCGAAGCGCTCGATCAGGGTGTGCCGGTACTGATCGAGATCGACGCCAGGGACCGGAGGCAGTGTCGGGCTGCCCTCCTCGGCCATGTAGCCAAGCAGGAAGTCGATGAACAGCGGATCCTGACAGACCTCATGGGCGTAACGATAGCCGGCCAGATAGCCGACATAGCAAAGCGCCTGGTGGCCTGCGTTGAGCAACCTGAGCTTCATCAGCTCGTAGGGCTCGACGTCCTCGACCAGCTGCACGCCGACCTCATCAAACGCCGGTCGGTCACTGGCAAAATGATCCTCCAGCACCCATTGGGTGAAGGGTTCGCAGATCACCGGCCAGGCGTCTTCCAGTCCGAAGCGCTCGGAAAGCTCCTCGATGTCGCCCGGCGTGGTCATCGGTGTGATGCGATCTACCATTGAACTGGGGAAAGGCACTTCCGCCTCGACGTACTGCCCGAGCGCGCGATCACGAGCGTAGGCAAAGGCCGTGAACATGCGCCTCGCCACCTCGCCGTTGCCCGGGATGTTGTCGCAGGACATCACCGTGAAGGGCGGGATGCCGCGCTCGCGCCGGCGCTCGATCGCCGCCACGATCAAGCCAAAACTGGTACGCGGACGCTCGGGGTTGCACAGGTCATACACCACCTCGGCGGCATCGAGATCGAACTCGCCGGTGACCGGGTGGACGTTGTAGCCGCCCTCGGTCACCGTCAACGAGACGATCCGGATGCTCGGGTCCGACAGTGTCTCTATCACCGCCTCGGGGTCGTCCGGCGCGAAGCGGTAATCGATGATCGAACCGATGACGCGGGGTTCCAGCGCGCCATCGGGATGCTTGACCACCAGGGTATAGAGGTGGTCCTGGCTGGCCAGCGCCTCCTGCATGCGCTTGTCGCCTGGCATCACGCCGATGCCGACGATACCCCAGTCATGGGCCTGCCCGGCTTCCATCAGACGATCCAGGTACATGGCCTGATGGGCCCGATGAAAACCGCCGACGCCGAAATGGGCGATGCCCGGTGTCAGCGCCCGACGATCGTAGCTGGGCACCGAGATATGCGGAGCGAGGCCAGCCAGTTCCGCGTTGCAAAGTCGTGTCATGAAGGCTCTCCGCCAGATGAACAATGAGAAAGCAGAGCCGCTTTCCAAAAATGGGATTGGCTAGTGCCAGTGGAGATCGGCGGTGATCGAGCGGGTCTTGATCAGGCGCGCGTTGAGCATGTCCTTGTCCCGGGTCTTGGCGATGGCCCCGGCCTGGTCCTGGCCCATGCCGAGCCAGCGCTCGATCAATCGCTGCTCGAGCACCGTATCGGCGACCTCGAGAAACAGGCTGAAGTCGAAGTAGTCCGCCAGCGCCGGCCAGGGCCCGTGATCCAGCAGCAGGTAGTTGCCCTCGACGATCAGCACCCGATGACCGGGCGTGATCACCCGAGCACCGGCACGCGCCAGGTCCAGCGGTCGGTCGAATACCGGTACGGCCACGTCCCGGTCGGCTCGCTTCAGCCGCGCCAGGTCATGGCGCAGGCCATCCACATCGAAGGTTTCCGGCGCGCCCTTGATGGGCAGCAGCCCCTGCGATTCCAGCACGCCGTTGTCGAAGTGATAGCCATCCATGGGCACCACCTCGGCGACGCCGGGTTGCCGCTCGTTGAGCTGACGCGCCAGCCAGGCGGAGCGAAAGGACTTGCCGGCCCCCGGCGGGCCGGCCAGAGCAACGATATAGCGCGCCCTGCCCTCGCTGCGCGTCAGCAGTTCGTCAGCGATCGCTTCCATGGTGGGGGTCATCTGTCACCTCGCTCGTGCCCGTGGCTCAACTCATCCAATTGCCGCCATCGACGTTCAGGGTCTGGGCGATGACATAGTCGCTGTCGGCGCTGGCCAGAAACACCGCAGCGCCGGCGTAATCGTCCGGTCGCCCCATGCGGCCACAGGGCACCGCCTCGCCGACCAGTCGCTTCTTCTCGCCGAGGGGGCGTCCCTCGTAGCGGGCGAACAGGGCGTCGACCTCGTCCCACATGGGGGTATCGACCACCCCCGGGGCGATAGCGTTGACACGGATACCGTGGCGAATCAGGTCCAGCGCGCAGGACTGGGTCAGACTGATCACCGCTGCCTTGGTGGCGCAATAGGTGCTGACCAGAGGCTCGCCACGCCGCCCGGCCTGGGAGGCCATATTGATGACGACACCGCCACGTTTCGCCTCGACCATGGCCCTGGCCACCGCCTGCAGGGTGAAGAACAGCCCCTTGACGTTGACCGCGAACTGGCGCTCGAAGTCGGCCTCATCCACCTCGAGCACCGGCGCCATGCCAAATACCGCCGCATTGTTGACCAGCACGTCGATAGCGCCAAAACGTTTCTCTACCTTTCGAACCATAGCAGTGATGGCGGTGTTGTCGCGGACATCCAGCGCAGTACCCATCGCACGCTCACGGTCGAAACCTTCCAGCGCCTCGTCGATGGCCTCGCTGTCGACATCCGCGATCACCACGCGCGCGCCCTCCTCGGCGTAACGCCGGGCGATGGCGAGCCCGATCCCGCGTGCACCACCGGTGATCACGGCGGTCTTGTCCTGGAGCTTGCCCGCCACCGGGCCAACAGAGCCGTCTTTCATACGCTGGCCTGCTGACGCTGCTGCCAGTTGGACACCAGGGCGGGCAATTGCGCCATATGGGTGATCACCTGCCACACACCGAGTTGGCTGAGCCGTTCGGCGTGATCGGCGGGCAGATGGCTTGCCCCGACGAAGCCGATGACCGTCATGCCGGCGGCCAGCGCGGCGCTGGCACCGGCGATGGAGTCCTCGACCACCAGGCAGGCACCAGGGCTGACCCCCAGGGTCTCGGCGGCCAGCAGGTAGACGCCGGGATCGGGCTTGGGCTTGTCGACCTGCTCGGCACAGAAGATCGGCGCCGTGCCCAGCACCTGATCCAGACCAGTGCGCGACAACGAGGCGACGACCCGCTGACGACGACTGTTGGAGACCACCGCCTTGGCACCGGGAATCGCCGACAGCGCCTGCGCCACACCATCGATGGCGGTGAGTTCGCGAGCGAGGCGGGCTTCGATCTCGTCGTCGAGCAGGGCCAGCGCGTCCTTGGGCAGCGCGTGGGCGCTCTGGCCGTCGAGAAGTTCGAGAATCGCCGCGGTGGTGCGGCCCAGGGCTTCATTCAGGGCCGCCTCGACGTCGAGGTCGGGTAGCCACTCGGCCAGCCGCTCGGCCAGGGTCGCCTCGGCGATCACCTCACTGTCCACCAGCACGCCATCGCAGTCGAAGATCAGGGTCGTCATGGTCGCTCCTCAGGCTTCCGCGGTACTGGCGGCACGATTGTCCTGGCGGGTCAGAGACGCCAGCGGGTGACGCTCCAGGCTTGCCAGCGCCAGACCCTGCTCACCGAACAGATGTGCCCGGCCCGGCTCGAAGCCGAAGCGGATCTCGTCTCCCACCCGGTGGGTCACGTCGCCATCCACCATCAGCGTCAGCAAGTCGCCGTCCATCTCCACGTACAGCGAGGTCTGTCCGCCCAGCCGCTCGATCACGCTGACGCTGGCCTTCAGCGGTCCCTGGTCGTCGAGCATCAGATGCTCGGGACGGATGCCGAGCTCCAGTGCCTGGCCCTGGGCCACCTCGTCGCCTTCCACCGGCACCTTGACGGTATCGCCGCCCGGCACACGCACCTCGACCCCCTGGGCGTCGCCGGCAACGGCCTCGACCTTCAGGAAGTTCATCTTGGGCGAGCCGATGAACCCCGCCACGAAACGATTGCGCGGATGGTGATACAGCTCCATCGGCGAGCCGACCTGTTCCACCACGCCGCCCTGGAGCACCACGATCTTGTCGGCCATGGTCATGGCTTCGATCTGGTCGTGGGTCACATAGATCATGGTCGCCTTGAGCTCTTCGTGCAGACGCGCCAGTTCGATGCGCATCTGTACCCGAAGCGCCGCATCCAGGTTGGACAATGGCTCGTCGAACAGGAAGATGCTGGGGTTGCGCACGATGGCGCGGCCGATCGCCACACGCTGGCGCTGACCGCCGGAAAGCGCCTTGGGCTTGCGCTCGAGCAGGGGCTCCAGCTGCAGGATCTTCGCCGCGTCCAGCACTTTCTGGCGGCGTTCCTGCTGGGACACCCCCGCCAGCTTGAGGCTGAAGCCCATGTTGTCCTCCACCGTCATGTGGGGGTACAGCGCATAGCTCTGGAACACCATGGCCAGCCCCCGCTCCGCCGGCCCCAGGTCATTGACCCGCTGGCCGTCGATGACGATATCGCCGTCACTGGTGCTTTCGAGTCCCGCGATCATCCGCAAAAGGGTCGACTTGCCGCAGCCGGACGGGCCGACGAAGACCACGAATTCCTGGTCCTTGACCTCCAGATCGACGCCCTTGATGACGTGGGTGTCGCCGAAGCTCTTGACCACCTGGTTGAGTGTCAGTGTTGCCATCTTGTTGTCCTCGAAGTTCTGTCAGGGGCGCCTCGGCGCCGCCTGGAATATCTGTCTGCCGGTGCGTCGTTCACCGCGCCGAAGATCGGTTTTTTCATCGCGCCGAAGATCGGTCACTTCACCGCGCCAAAGGTCAGGCCACGGACCATTTGCTTTTGAGTCAACCACCCAAAAATCAGGATCGGCGCGATGGCCATGGTCGAGGCCGCCGACAGCTTGGCCCAGAACAGTCCCTCGGGGCTGGAGAAGGAAGCGATGTAAGCGGTCAACGGCGCCGCCTGAGAGGTGGTCAGGTTCAGGCTCCAGAAGGCCTCGTTCCAGCTCAGGATCACCGACAGCAATCCGGTGGAAGCGATCCCCGGCAGGGTCAGCGGCAGCAGCAGGTACCACACCTCCTGGAAGGTGCTGGCACCGTCCATGCGGCCCGCTTCCAGAATCTCCCTGGGCAGGTCCTTGAAGAAGGTGTAAAGCATCCACACCACGATCGGCAGGTTCATCAAGGTGTAGACGATGGTCAGGCCGATGCGGGTATCGAGCAGGCCGAAGTCGCGAAACAGCAGATAGATCGGTACCAGCACGCCCACCGAGGGCAGCATCTTGGTGGACAGCATCCACAGCAGGGTGCCCTTGGTGCGCTTGGTCGGCAAAAAGGCCATGGCATAGGCCGAGGGCACCGCGATCAACAGCGCCAGCAGGGTCGAACCAAAGGAAACGACAACACTGTTCCAGGCGAACTTGAGATAGTCGGCCCGCTCCTGTACCTCGACATAGCTTTCCAGCGTCGGGGTGAAGATCAGGCTGGGATCGGCGATCGCCTCGGCTTCGGTCTTGAAGCCGGTGACGATCATCCAGAAGATCGGAAAGAAGATGATCAGGGCCACGCCCCAGCCCAGCAGGGTGATGCCGAACTTGCGCCTGCGCTGGGCGCGCAGGGCCGAGGCACCTCGCCCGGCGTCGGCGACCGGCGCCTTGACACTGTCGCCGGTGGTAGTGGTGGTGGTCATGTGGTGCACCTCGTCAGCTTGTTGTTGGTCGATGGGTCGTCAGCGGCCGCAAGGCGCTACTGCTCGAGGTTCTTGGCCACCATGCGCACCAGGAAGATGGCGACGATGTTGGCCAGGATGATGGCGATGACGCCGCCGGCGGAGGCGGTGCCCACGTCGAAGTCGAGCAGCGCGCGGATGTAGATCAGGTAGGCCAGGTTGGTGGTGGCCAGCCCCGGACCGCCCGAGGTGGTGACGAAGATTTCGGCAAAGATCGTCAGCAGGAAGATCATCTCGATCATCACCACCACGCTGATGGCACGCTTCAGGTGCGGCAGGGTGATGTAGAAGAAGATCGCCACCGGGCCCGCACCATCCATGCGCGCAGCCTCGACCTGGTCGTCGTCCAGCGACTGCATCGCGGTCAGCAGGATCAGCAGCGCAAAGGGCAGCCACTGCCAGGACACGATGATGATGATCGAGGTCAGCGGCAGGCTCGAGAACCAGTCCACCGCCGGCAGCCCCAGGCTCTCGGCGAGCCAGGCGAATACGCCGTTGGCCGGGTGCATCATCATGTTCTTCCACACCAGGGCGCTGACCGTGGGCATCACGAAGAACGGCGAGATCGCCAGCACTCGGGCGACGCCGCGCCCCATGAAGTCCTGCTGGAACAGCACCGCCAGCAGGGTGCCACCGACCACGGTGATGGCCAGTACCCAGCCCACCAGCAGCAGGGTGGTGCCCATCGCCGACCACAGCGCCGGGTCGGTCAGCAGGTATTCGTAGTTCTCGAAACCGGCAAAGCCGGTCATGCTAGGCATCAACAGGTTGTAGCGCTGAAACGAGAACCAGACGGTCATCGCCAGCGGCACGATCATCCACAGCAGCAGCAGAGTAACGGCCGGCGCCTGCAGCGAGAGGGTGCGAAGCCCTCCGACGGTGCGCCCGGAAGTACGGTTCTTGTTCATGGGGGATCACGCTTGGTCAGGCCTGCGGGGTAAGTCCGCAGGCGATCGGAGCCAGGGGCCGACCGTGGAGGCCGGCCCGCGAACGAGCTTCAGTCGGTGTAGCCGGCGCGCTTCATGGTGCGCTCGGTAGCCCGCTGGGCGGCGGACAACGCCTGCTCGACGCTGGTCTCGCCGGTCAGGGCCGAGGCCACCATCTGGCCGACCTGGGTGCCGATGGCCTGGAACTCGGGGATGCCGACGAACTGGACGCCCACGTAGGGGTTCGGCTCGAGGCTCGAGTCGAGCGGGTCGGCCTTGCTGATGGCGTCGACCACGAAGCTGGCGAAGGGCGCGGCCTCGATGTACTCGGCGTTGTCGTAGGTGGACTGGCGGGTGCCGGGGGGCACGCTGGTCCAGCCTTCACGCTCGCCGACCAGCGCCACGTACTCCGGGGAGGTGGCCCAGGTCACGAACTGACGAGCCGCATCCTTGGCGTCCGAAGAAGCGGGGATGGCCAGCGCCCAGGCCCACAGCCAGTGAGAGCCCTTGGGGGTCTCGGCCACCGGCGCCGGGGCGAAGCCCAGTTGGTCGGCGACCTGGGACTCGTCGGCATCGAACAGCTTGCCCGCCGCCGAGGTGGCGTCCACCCACATGGCACAGTTGCCGCGCGAGAACAGCGCCAGGTTTTCATTGAAGCCGTTGGAGCTGGCACCGGCCGGACCGTAGTTGTCGAGCAGGTCGACGTAGAAGGCGACCGCCTCCTGCCAGGCCGGGCTGTCGATCTGGGCGTTCCAGTCCATGTCGAACCAGCGGCCACCGAAGGTGTTGGTCAAGGTGGAGACGAAGGCCATGTTCTCGCCCCAGCCCGGCTTGCCACGCAGACAGATGCCGGCCACTTCGCCGTCGTCGTCATGCAGGGCTTCTGCCCAGTCGCGCACCTGGCTCCAGGTGGGCTGCTCGGGCATCTCGATACCGGCCTCGGCGAACAGATCCTTGCGGTAGTAGAGCATCGAGCTTTCGGCGTAGAACGGCAGCGCGTAGAGGCTGCCTTCGTGGCTCAGGCCATCGCGCACGGGTCCCAGCAGGTCATCGACCTGATAGCTCTCGGGCAGATCATCCAGCGGCTCGAGCCAGCCCCGCTCGGCCCAGATTGGGGCCTCGTAACTGCCGATGGTCATGACGTCGAACTGGCCACCCTGGGTGGCGATATCCGTGGTCATGCGCTGACGCAGCACGTTCTCTTCCAGTACCACCCAGTCGAGGGTGATGTCCGGATGCGCCTTCTCGAACGCTTCGGTCAGGCTCTGCATGATCACCATGTCGTTGTTGTTGACGGTGGCGACGGTGATGGTCTCGGCCTGGGCGGCTGACGCGCCCAGCGACAGCACCAGCGCGCTTGCCGGCACCAGCGGCCTGGACAGCGCCGCGCAAAGAGGACGGAGGGTGTAAGACGGCTTCATGGCGCACTCCTGATCGTTACCCGCTTGGCGGGGATATTGTTGTACCGCCGACGCGAATCCTCGGACTCGTCGTGGTGGTCGGGCCTTGCGTGCATCCGAGCAAGCCAACGCTGCGGATACCTCTCCCAGAAAATGATCAATCAAATCACTTGATGATCAAATGATCGGACACAGCCACACAAAACGCAAAGCCGATAGCTTTAGACTTTAGCGGTACACGGACGCCTTTCAGCCCCTGCCCCGGCAACCACTCATCGACGTAAATCAGCCAAACGTCTGGCCTTCACCGAGCTCGCACAAAACAGCAAATATTAGATATTCAGCCTCTTCATTACCTTGTTGTTTAAAGGCTTTTCATCCTCCCATGGTAGTTTCCCGCCCCTGGCTTCAGCCTGGCCCCTTACCTCGAAAAGCCGTTGTAACAGTCAGTACTTTCTTTAAAATCAAACAATTACTTTAACCCTCTCCTTATTTTCCATATATAGAAATATTATTCCCTATATGGAATAAAATTGACGCTCTCAGACCCGCCTCCTAGGCTTCGATCGATCGCTGATCCGGCAGTTCGATGCGTCCTTTGCGGCACTTCTGCAGATCCACCGCGCGACCTGTCATTTAGTTCCCTGCCTTCTCGTCCGGTGCCCCGGGGCCCTTGCGTGAAGCGCCGGCCAGGGCCTCGCCGAGCATGCCTGCAGGCCCCACGCCACCACGCATGCCAAGCCAATCGATCCTGGATCGAGGGAGCCACAACAATGACAGACCACGCTGCTCTGCCTCCGGCCATCGCCAACAAGTCCAATCGCAAGCGCTACTTCCAGTTCAGTCTGATGCTGCTGGCGGCCGGGTCCATCTACCCCCTGCTCTACCTGCGCCAGAATTTCGAAACACCGATCCTCGAGGTCTTCGACATCACCTCGAGTGAACTCGGTAACTTCTATTCCATGCTGGGTGTCGTGTTCTTCCTGTGCTACCTGCCCAGCGGCTGGCTCGCCGACAAGTTCTCGCCCCGCCTGCTGGTGACGGTCTCCATGACCGGCACCGGGCTGCTCGGATTACTGTTCGCGACCATCCCTTCCGGCGTCATGCTGACGATGGTCTTTCTCGGCTGGGGACTGACCTCGGGGCTGACCTTCTGGTCGGCGATGCTGAAGGGGGTGAAGATGCTGGCCAAGAAAGACGAGCAGGGCCGCTTCTTCGGTATCCTCGATGGCGGGCGCGGACTGATCGAGGCGATCCTGGCGACCATTGCGATCAGCCTGTTCGCCTACTACCTCAACGACCAGCAGGACAACACCACCGAGGCGCTCAAGGTGGTGGTCTACATGTATTCGTTCACCTGTCTGGTGATCGCCGCCTTGACCTTCATTTTCTTCACTCGCCATGACGGCTCCGAGATACGCGCCAAGAAGATCAAGACCAGCGGCAATGTACTCGCCGACCTCAAGCATCTGGCGTCGATTCCGGCGCTGTGGCTGGTTGCCCTTATCATCCTGTGCGGCTACCAGCTGTTCTGGGCGACCTATTCCTTCTCGGCCTATGTCCAGGAGGGATATGGCGTCACCGCCGTCGCCGCCGGCGCCATCACCGTGGCCAAGCTGTGGATGCGCCCTATCGGCGGCATCACCGCCGGCTTTCTCGGTGACCGCTTCGGCAAGACCAATGTGCTGGCACTGCTGTTTCTAGGCGCCACCGCCTTTCTGGCCACCTTGATCCTGATGCCGACCTCGGTGGGCACGGTGGCCTTGCTGGCGGTGGTGCTGATGATCGGTGTGCTCACCTATGCGTTGCGCGGACTGTACTGGGCGATACTCGATGACTGCGATATTTCCATAGAGGTGGCGGGACTGGCCATCGGCGTAATCTCGCTGCTCGCCTACACCCCGGACATCTTCCTGCCACAGATCTACGGCTTCCTGTCGGCACGCTTCGAGGCGGTCACCGCCTACCAGCTGTACTTCGGCTACATCGCCTGCATGGGCATCGTCGGGATGCTGGCATCGCTCAAGCTCAAGGCGATCACCGCGCGCAAGGAGCAGCAGTTGCAGCACCAGCAGGCGTGAAGGCATGAAGGCCAGATCCACACGAAGTGACGAAGAAGCGCGTCAGACAACACCCTCGCGCCCCGGCGAGCCGCCGGGGCGCGAGGGTGCCAGGAAGGGTGTCAGGAAGGGGGCCAGGCAAAGGCGCTCGACGATACAGCGGCCGCGCTGCCTAGATTTGCGAGGAAAGGCGCTCGACGATATAGCGCGCCGCCTGATCGTCGGTGATCAGACTGGTCAACCAGCCGCCGCGCAGCGCGGCCAGGATGGCCGGCCCCTTGTCGCGGCCACCGGCCACCGCCACCATCGCCTGACGCTTCAGCGTGGTCAGCGGCAGGCTGGTCACTCGCTGACTGGTGGAGCAGTCGATCAACCGGCCATCGGCATCCATCGGCCAGCCCACCAGCTCTCCCACGGCGTCCAGCGCCAGCAGCTCGTCGAGTTCCGACTCGCTGATGAAATGATCCTGAAACAGCGTCGCCTGGCGATCGATCCGCCCTACCCCGACGAAGGCCGCGCTGGCCTGTTCGGCCACCTCGCCGATGGCGCGGAACAGCGGCTGTGCCGCCAGCGCCCGCTTCTCCTCGACCGAACTGGCGACCACCGGCGTCGGCAGCAGGTAGCGCTCGCCGCCGGTCTTGTCCGCCGCCACCATGACCCCGTCGTAGCGGTTGGACGAGCCGTCCCTGGCCACGTTACCGACCAGCGAGACGAAGCGATGACGTGGACGGTCGATCCGGCTCAAGGCCTCCACCGTCGCACGAATCGAGCGGCCGGAGCCCAGCGACAGGGTCTGCGGCTCGCTGCGCTCGATGATGCGTGACAGACGCTCGGCGCCGGCCACCGCCAGGTAGGGGGTACTGTCCTCGGCGGTGGCGGACGCAGGCACCACGTCGCAGTAGTCCAGTTCGAAGCGTTCACGGATGGCCTGGGACAGTGCGGTGCAGTGGGCCACGGGGTGGTCGATATGGACCTTGACCAGGCCTTCCTGCCTGGCCAGCGCCAGCAGTCGCTGCACGCCCGGCCGGGAGACCCCAAGCTGTGCGGCGATCTCATCCTGCGTCTGTCCACCCACATAGGAAAGCCAGGCGGCTCGTGCGGCCTGGTCCAGCTTGACCTCGAACTTGTCCACGCATCGTCTCTCTGGCTGATCGTACAGCCTGCATCATCGCAAGCCAGGGACACCGGCACAACGCAGGCTTACTCGGCCAGCGCCTTTTCCAGCAAGCCGCCGGGCAGCGTGACGCTTACCCTCAGTCCACCGAGCGCCGCGCGATCCAGGGTCATCGTACCGCCGTACAGCGACACCAGTTCCTCGACGATGGAAAGCCCCAGCCCACTGCCGGGGCGGCGCTCATCCAGACGCACGCCGCGCTTGAGTACCGCCTCACGCTCTTGCGCGCTCATGCCCGGACCGTCATCTTCCAGACGCAGGCGCACGCTGTCGCCTTCGAGCCAGAGATCGAGCTCGACCCGGGTACGCGCCCAGTCGATGGCATTCTCCAGCAGGTTGCCGGTCAGCTCCTGCAGATCGTTGGGATCGATGCGCAGCGCCAGCCCATCCGCCACGCGGGTCTCGAGATGGATACCACGACGCCTGGCCAGCCGAGACAGGCCGTCCAGCACCGGCGCCAGCACTCTGGCCAGACGTACCCTGGCGGCCAGGGCGGCGCTGCCGACGGCGCTGGCACGAGCCAGGTGGTGGCGCACGGCAGCATCGATACGTCCTAGCTCCTGGCGCATCCTGGCTCGCTCGGTCTCGGGAAGGCGTTCCGCCTGGGTCATCAACACGCTGACCGGCGTCTTGAGCGCGTGGGCCAGATTGCCGGCGGTGGCGCGACCGCGCTCGATCAGCCGTCGGTCATGGTCGAGCACCTCGTTCATGGTCACCGCCAGTTCCGCGAGCTCGGTCGGCAGCCGGGTATCGAGGCGCTCCCGCTGGCCGCCCTTGACCGCCGCCAGGTCCGCGTGAAGCGACCTCAAGGGCGCCAGCCCCCAGCGGATCTGCAGCGCCAGGCCGGTCAGCAACAGCACGCCGAGCCCAAGCAGCGACAGCCATAGCAGCCATTCGAAGCGTGCCACTTCGGCATCGAGCTCCTGACGGCTGACCGCCAGGCTGACGTGAACGGGGTGGGGATGCCCCGACAGCCTGAGGGAACGCTCGACCAGCCTCAGCCGCTGCCCACGAGGCCCTTCGATGGTGCGCCAGACGGTGTCCGGGGAGGCGGTGATCGGCAGGCGCTGATCCCACAGCGAACGCGAGCCCCGGGACAGGCGCTCGCCGTCGCTGATCTGCCAGTACCAACCGGAGAACACCTGATCGAAGCGCGCATCGCCGAGACTGTCGTTGACCACCAGGGCACCGCTCTGGGAGTCTCGATCCAGGGCCGCCAGCAGCACCCGGTGCATCGACGACAGGCGTTCGTCGAACGAGGCCGAGGCGGATTCGCGAAAGCTGTAGGACAGCCCACCGCCGACCAGCGGCAGGATCACCAGCACCAGCACCAGCGACGCCAGCAGCAGCCGCCGGGTCAGCGAACCGCGCGGCGGCGTCACGGCGCATCCTCTCCCGCCGGGGTCACCAGGCGATAGCCCTCGCCGCGCCGTGTCTCGATCCGCTCGCTGCCGAGCTTGCGCCGCAGGCGACTTATCTGGACGTCGATCACGTTGGAATCGGGTTCATGGTCACGGTCGTAGACGTGCTCGGCCAGCTCGGCGCGACTGACCACCCGCTCGCGGGCGTGCATCAGGTAGGACAACAACCGTGACTCCTGAGCCGTCAGCGCCACCGGCCTGCCGGCCAGCGTCACGGCCCCCGTGTGGGTGTCGAAGCTGAGCGCCCCGGCGCTGAGCACCGGGTGGGCGTGGCCGTGGCTGCGGCGCACCAGGGCCCGCAGCCGAAACATGACTTCGGCGGTCTCGAAGGGTTTGGTGACGTAGTCGTCGGCCCCGGCAGAAAAGCCCGCAGCCTTGTCGGACCAGCGCTCTCGCGCGGTCAGCACCAGCACCGGCAGGTCGATGTCGTCGTCGCGCCACTGGGCCAGCCAGCGGGTGCCATCGCCATCCGGCAGTCCCAGGTCGAGCACGACTGCGTCGTAGCGCTCGGTGCGCAGCAGAAAATCCGCCTCGCCTCCGGTCGCCGCGACCTCCACCAGCAGCCCGCCTTCCTCGAGGGAGGCGGCGAGCGCTTCGCTCAGCGCCTGGTCATCCTCGACCAGCAGAATCTTCATGCCACGCCTCCTCCGGCGTCATCCCTGTATTGCGGTGATCCCCGCGGGCTAGTCGGTATCGCGCGGCGCGGGGCGCTGCATGGCATCGATGCCGACCCCTTCGATGCTCAACAGCTCACCACTGCCTGCGTCGAACTCGAACTCCACGACCTGTCCCTGGGCGCCGACCAGTTCGATCTCGTAGAGGATTCTGCCGTCGTCACGTTCGAGCTCCACTTCGAGCACCTGCCCGTCGTAGCGCTCATCGAGCCAGTCCAGCAGCGTCGGCAACGCCACCAGCCGGCCCTCACGCACCTCCTGGTGCAAGTCACGCCAGTCGTCATCCGCGCGGGCGAAACCGATACCCAGCGACTCGCTCGCCAGCGCCGCGAGGCTGACGTCGTCGCTCGGGCGCGGGGCCTGGGCCAGGCTCGCGGCCATCACGGACGTGCATAGCAAGAAAAGTGTCTTGGAGGTCATGAGGCGAAGTCTGACCCACTGCAGATGAATGAAAGATGAACGATCCCGTCAGGCTGGCGACAGGTCCCCCCTGTCAGGATGGTCCCACTCGCCGAGATCACCAAGCACACGGTGAGCTTACCTCAACAGCGAATGGAGTCCCCAGCATGAACAAGACTGTCACCCTGAGCCTGGCCGCCCTGACCTTGAGCGGTACCCTCGCCACCAACGCCATGGCCGACGATGAAGCCGTCAACCGGGAGGAGATCGACCGCCTGCTGGCCAGCACCGGGGAGTACGGCTTCACCCACTACGATGAGCTGGGTATCGACGACGGCGATCGTTTCGAGGCGGAAGGCTGGCGCGACGACGGCTGGCGCCTGGACGTCGACATGGACCTGCGTGACGGCAGCCTGCTGGGCGAACAGCGGCGCCAGAGCGAGATCCCGACCTGGAGCCTCAGCGGCGACGATGTCGGCAAGGCGCTGGACGCCGCCCAGTCGGCCGGCCTGGAACTGTTCAGCTCGCTGGATGTCGACCGTACAGGTGATATCGAGATCGAAGGCTACGACGCCCAGCACCAGGAGCTCGAGGTCCGCCTCGATCGCCATACCCTTGACGTGACCGGAGTCCAGCATGACGACTGATCATTCCTTCAGCACCGACGACTACCAGCACAACGCCGCCTGGAGGGCGGCGTCCCGTTGGCAGCAACGCGCTCGCCAGGCACGCCCCACCCGCCGGATGGGTGGCTTCAAGCTGGCTCTCGCCACCCTGGTCGGCGCCGTCACCCTGGTGCTGGCCACCATGATGGCCCTGGTGCTGAGCCTGGTGGGACTGGCGCTGATGCCGCTGGTGCGTCACCGCATGAAGAAGCGCATGGAGGCCTACCGCGCCGATCATGCCGACGACATCACGCCGGGGGCGACCACCCGAGCCCCCGGTCAGGACGATGCCCGCGTGTGGGAAGGCCAGTATGAGGTCAAGTGAAGCACCCGGGAGGCGATGCAGCGGCGAGTGTGCGTCACTCGCGCGGATCGCCTCCCGGCAGCTGTTCGGGACCGGGCTCGGGCACCTGATCAGACCCGCCTGCCCGGTCTTCACGGGCAACCTGTCCGCTTGACGGGGCGTCGCTGCTCCCATCGAGTGCCCCCCTCAGGGCCACCACCTCGGCCTTGAGTTCTCGCACCTCGCGGTGCAACTCTCGCAGCATGTCTCGATTGACCCGATGCAGCCGTTCGGACTCGTCCTCCTGATCATCGATGAACAGTGAACCGACGTAGGCCGCGAAGCTACCGAACAGACCCACACCGGCCACCATCAACAGCGCCGCCACCACCCGTCCCAGCGACGTCACCGGATAGTAATCGCCGTACCCCACCGTGGTGACGGTGACGAAGGCCCACCACAGCGCCTCCTCGGCGGTATCGATGGCGCTTTCCGGATTGGGGCCTTCCACCACCAGGATCACCACCGAGCCGAAGATCAACAGCAGTACCGTGGCCGAGGCCACCGAGGCGAAGATGCCCTTGGCCTTGTTGCGAAACAGCAGGTTCCAGATCAGGTGTACCGACTTGATCGCGCGCAGCATGCGGATGATCTGCACTACGCGCACCAGACGGCCAGCCATCAAGAAGCTCACCGGGATACTCGCCAGCAGATCGATCCAGCCCCAGCGCATAAAGCGCCACTTGCTTTCCGCACGGTGAAAACGGATGCAGAAGTCGGCAAAGAAGAAGCCGCAGACCACCAGGTCCAGCTTGAAAATCAGGTCATCGACCTCCGGCGGCAGGTCATTCAGCTCCTGCACCGCCATGGCACCAAGCACGTAAAAGGAGAGGATCAGAATCAGGATCTGAAATGGGGTCAAGCTCTCTTGTTTCATGGGGTTCGACATCGACCGGGAAGCAGAATCACGACCTTACGCGATGCACCGGAAGCTGCCTAGCGGCAGGACACGCCCCGAGCCCTCACCAGGTCAACGTCGACCCCATTGCACCTTTCCCTGTCGATGCCCCGATGTCGGTATTGCCCCTGACCGAGAGCCGCTTTTCCCTCGCAGGTCCCTCGCCGGCAGATACCTCTATGACGCTACTCCAGGGGTTCGTAGGGCAGCCCCACGTAGTTTTCGGCGATGGTGGTCAGGCCCGCTGTCGAGCCGGTCAGATAATCGAGCTCCGCCAATTGCATGCGCGCCTCGAAGTCTTCCTCGTCGCTGAAACGATGCAGCATCGACGTCATCCACCAGGAGAAGCGCTCGGCCTTCCAGATACGCTTGAGGCACACCTCGGAGTAGCGCGGGATCAGATCGCTGCGCCCTTCGTTAAACACCTTCACCAGCAGGCGATACAGGGTGTTGACGTCACTCGCCGCCAGGTTCAGCCCCTTGGCACCGGTGGGCGGCACGATATGGGCGGCGTCCCCCACCAGAAACAGGCGACCGTACTGCATCGGCTCGACCACGAAGCTGCGCAGTGGTGCGATGCTCTTTTCGATCGAAGGTCCCGTCACCAGAGTCTCGGCCACGTCTTCCGGCAGGCGCCGTTTCAGTTCGTCCCAAAAACGCTCATCGGACCAGTCCTCGACCTTCTCATCGAGGCCCACCTGCACGTAGTAGCGGCTGCGATTCTCCGACCGCATGCTGCACAGGGCGAAGCCCCGCTCGTGGCGTGCGTAGATCAGCTCATCGGTCACCGGTGGCGTATCGGACAACAGCCCCAACCAGCCAAACGGATAGACCCGCTCGAAGGTCTTCAGACGCTCCTGCGGGATCGATTGGCGTGACACGCCGTGGTATCCATCGCACCCCGCCACATAGGCACAGCGCAGACGGTACCCCTTGCCTTCATGCTGAAAGGTGAGGGAGGGCGACTCGCTCTCCAGATCATGGGGGGTGACGTCGCTGGCCTCGTAGTAGCTGATACCGCCTTCTCGCTCGCGTGCTTCCATCAGGTCCCGGGTGACTTCGGTCTGGCCGTACACCATCACCTGCTTGCCTTCGGTGTGCCCCGCAAGGTCGACGCGTACCCGGCGGTTGTCGAAGGCAAGCTCAAAGCCGTCGTGGGGCAGGCCCTCGGCATCCATGCGTTCGCTGACGCCGGCTTCACGCAGCAGGTCGACCATGCCCTGCTCGAGCACCCCGGCACGAATACGTCCCAGCACATAGTCGCCGCTCTTGCGTTCGACGATCACATTGTCGATCCCGACCCGGCTGAGCAGTTGCCCCAGCAGCAGTCCGGAGGGCCCGGCCCCGATGATGGCGACCTGGGTCGTGAGTTCACTATCGATACGCTCGGGGGAAGATGTTGTCGTCATGGTGGCTACCTCGTCAGCGGAACGTTATGGTTATGCCTTGTATTTTTCGCTGAAACACCACCCCAGATAAGGCATATTCCTCGCCACAAACTGGACTTTTCGCGGAATCTACCCTGACATTTGTCGTAGTCACGCTCAATCACCTCCCCGGCAACCGCCAGGAGCGCAGACCATGAACCCCGAGACCCCGTCCACCACGATATCGTCAGCGGTTCCCACCTTTACCCTTTACGGGGAAACCGGTAGCTGGCCGACCCCCGACCTGCTGCACTGCGAGTCCATCGCCGAACGCAGTCGGCTTCACGATTGGCGCATCCATCCCCACCGCCACGTCGACCTGACTCACCTGCTGCTGCTGTACGCGGGCGAGGTCGAACTGCAACTGGAAGACAGCCGACAACGGCGGGCCGCCCCGCTGCTGATCCTGGTGCCTGCGCTCACCATTCACGGGTTTGCCTTCGCTCCGAACATCCAGGGCCACATCCTGACCCTGGCGGCACCGCTGGTCAGCCACCTCGAGCAGGTACTGCCGGACGCCAGCAGGGTCTGGCGCAGCGCGGGAGTCACTGCACTAGCCGACGCCAGACACCGACTGCAGGCATTGGTGGAACATATCGACGGGGAATACCGACGGCCGGCGCGGGACCGCGACGTGCTGCTCGACGCCTTGATCCAGGCGCTGACGGTGGAAGCGGCTCGCCTGGCGACGCATCCGGCCACCCGGGCCAGGTCTGCCGTGAGCACCGATCCCGGCCACGGCCACCTGGCCCGCTACCAGACACTGATCGAGCGGCGCTTTCGCCAGCAGCCGAGCATCGAGGAAATGGCGCGCGAGCTGGACATCAGCGCGGCCCACCTCAACGCCCTGTGCCGGCGCCTGGCGGACCAAAGCGCCCTGGCGGTGCTGCACCAGCGTCTACTGCTCGAAGCCAAGCGCGAGTTGACCTATACCAACCTGACCATCGCCCAGATCGCCGATGGCCTGGGCTTTTCCGAGCCCGCCTATTTCACCCGCTTCTTCAAGCGGCTCAGCGGAGTGGCTCCCCGCGACTTCCGCCGCCGCCAGTTCCATCGTCAAGGCGACGGATCGCCAAGCTCACCCTAGACCAGATCCCGGGGGAAGACCTCATCCCAGCTTCGCGAAAAGATTCGAGTATCGCCCTGCCAGGCGTCCAGGGTGGCACGCACCCGAAAGCTGTCGGCGTCGCTGGTCAGCCGAGTGCGGGTCAGGGTGTGGATCTCCCAGTCCCCCCGGCGGAAGGTACGTTGCCACTCGGTCCAGCCGGTAACACTGTCGTAGTTGCCGTAGGAATAGCTGTAGCGCTCGGTCACCGAGCCGGAGATGTCCAGCGCGATATCGTCCAGCCGGTAGCTGCCCTCGTCGTGGAACACCTCCAGTGTGGTCTGGTCATTGGCCAGATCTCGGATCACCTTCCAGCTTTCCTGGGAAGGCTGCAGCAGCGTCTTGGCCAGCGGTGGCGCCCCTTCCGGCTCCTCGAAGGGGCGCAGAGCCGCTTCTTCCGCCGGCCTGGGGACCCTGGTCGGCAGCACCAGGCGACAGGCACCAGGCCACAGTGTCAGGCGTACCGGCCTTGGCGCAGGCCATACCAGCGGCCAGTAGCTGGTCGAGATCGCCAGCCGGATGGCGTGCCCCGCCGGAAACTGCTGGGCAATATGCTTGAGACACACCGTCACGCGGTAGCGGCGCCCCGGCACCAGAGGCTCCGGGTGTTCGTCGCTGTCACGATGGGTCAGGTTGAGCACCCCATAGGACACCCGTGTCGCCTTGTCGTCCTCGGCGATATCGACAAGACGCAGCGCCACCATCGCCACCGGCTGGTCGGCGGACAGTTCCAGCTGCACCGATGGGGCACCACAGATTTCCAGATCCTGCTCGAGCCGGGGCGTCTGGAAAATCAGGGCGCCGCCGTCCTCGTCACGCTGGTCGTGAGGCAGATCCGGCGGTGCGTTGTAGGAACACCACTTGCCGGCATACAGGCCCACCGACAGCGGCGAGCGGATATCCAGGCTCTCGTCGTCATCGCCGTCCTTCGCGTCGGTGCCGTCCTCGCCACGCAGGTCATGTCCGCTGGTCAGCCGCCAGCTCCGGGACATGATGTGGGGAGAGGGCCAGCTCGGCTCGGCGACCCAGCGACCGGGACGAGCGCTGTAGCGCGCCGATGGCGGCATCGATTGCTGCATCCAGACCCTCAGCATCGGTTCGTCCATGATCCCGGTATCCTGGTCCTTCAGCCAGTGGTCCCACCACCGTAGCCCTTCCTGCAGGAAGCCGATGGCCGGCCCCGGTACCCCGAGGTGGGGGTACTTGTGAGCCCAGGGGCCCACCAGCCCCTTGCGTGGCGAGGTCAAACCGGCCAGCAGCCGGAAGACGGCGTTGCAGTAACCATCCGCCCAGCCGCTGATGGCGTACACCGGCACCTGGATACGGCTGTAGTCCTCGCACACCGAGCCATGTTTCCAGTAGTCGTCACGTCGCTGGTGCTGAAGCCAGCGCGAAAGCCAGAGGCCGCTGCCGTCCAGGCGATCGAGCCACATCCTGAACCAGTCGCCACCCACCAGCGCCGGGTCGGGCGGGATGGCATTGCCATCGAACATGGTCGACGCCCAGGAAAGATTGTCGGCCAGCAGGCAGCCACCCATATGGTGGATATCATCGGCGTAGCGGTCATCGGTAAAACAGATGGTGATGACCGCCTTGAGCTGCGGTGGGCGCATGGCGGCGATCTGCAGGCCGTTGAAGCCCCCCCAGGAAATACCGACCATGCCGACACTTCCCGTACACCAGGGCTGGCGTTCCAGCCACTCGAGTACCGCCACCCCGTCGTCCAGTTCCTGCTGCAGGTACTCGTCGGTCAGTACGCCATCGGATTCGCCGGTGCCTCGGATATCGACGCGAACCCCGGCATAGCCATGCCCGGCCCAGTAAGGATGCACCTGAGCGTCTCGCTCCGCGGTCAGGTCACGCTTGCGATAAGGCAGGTACTCGAGGATCGCCGGCACCGGATCATCGTCGGCGTCGACCGGCCGCCAGATACGGGCAGCCAGCCGCGTGCCGTCGGCCAGTGGAATCCAGGTTTCCTGCTCCATCACCTTGCGCGGAAAATCGCTGACCACCCGCATCGTCGCTCCTTGCACTGGCTTCAAGCTCACCCTGTCGAGATCGCCCTGTCCATACCGCGCTGCCGAGATCGCCCTACCCCTGCAGCCTGGCCACTCCAGCGCTCTCGGTGACGCTCGGTACAGCGGCGGCGCGCCGACTCAACTATCGATATCGCCGAATGCGAAGATCAGTCGGGCCGCCAGTTGCTGATAGCGACGAAGCAGCGCCTGATAGTCGTCGCCCCCCATCCAAATATAGGCCAATGCAAAGCTGTAGCTATCCTGTTCTGGCAGGCTCGACAGACGCTGCCCCTCCTCCACCTGCAGACTGATCACCGTGCCGGGGTAGTCCTGTTCGAGTTGTGCGAGGGTCTGCGCCGAGGGAACCCGTTCGACGGTGGCGTCATGGAAGAACACGCGGTAGAAGAACTTGGCCGCGACCGCGTAGGCGCCCTCCCGGTGGGGCAGTCTCGGACGCTGCCCCAGCGCCAGGTCCACCGTCACCTGCTGATGGCTGATCCCGTCGACCTTCTCGAACAGGTCGCAATGTGACTGGGAAATGCGTGTGTTGATCTCGAGCAGCCAGATGCGATCCTGGAGTTCGTCCCAGAAAAACTCGACGTTGAACGCGGATTGATCGAAGCCGGTGCGGGTCATGACCAGGCGGGTGGCGTCGATCATCTGCTGCTGAACCCTTTGTGGCAGGGCCGAGGGGTACAGATAGTGGAAGAAGCTCAACACCCCTGGGTAGCGAATCGAGTCGACCACACCATAGACCACGACCTCGCCATCGTGGACGTAGCCTTCCAGCGTGCATTGCCAGCCGCCGATGATTTCCTCGGCCATGCAGTAATGGCCATCGATCGCCGCGATCTCCGGAGGCAGGTTGGCCTGATCCAGCACGCTGTTGAACGGCTCGGCGATGGAACCGATCTCCGCCTTCAGACGGTCAATGGCAAGCGCAAAGTCTTCCGGCGTCTCGATGCGAAAACCGAGCCGTGAGCCCGACGACTTGATCGGCTTGACGAAGAAGGGAAAGGACAGCCCCGCCGCACCGATCTGACCCAACGCCGCCTCGTCGAAGGGGTCGAAGGCGGTGAACCCGGGGATGTACTGCGGCACCACCTCGCGCTGAACGCAACGGCTCCAGTACTTGTGCTCACACTTCAGCAAGCTTTCCAGCGACGTCGATCGGGTACCGAATCGCTTGCACAGGATCGGCAGCATCGTGGATACCGGAAAATCCATATAGCCGATGATCGCGTCTATCGGCCTGCCGAATCGGTCCAGGGTCTGGCCGGCTTCCTCGAGCATCGCGGGAATATCGAATTCTTCGGTGTCATAGACCGCCTCCGGCGCAATAATTCGGTGAAAGCGCCATTCTTCGGCACCCTTCAAGCGCAGCAGACGCTCATGATTGTCATCGTTCAGCCCCACCACAAAAATATTGCGCGCACTCACGTCAAGCCCTCGCGTCATTACGATGGTGTCACGCTGCAAGCTTAGTGAAACGCGCCTCCCACAAAGGCTCATATTGGACTAGAGCGTCATATCAGAAACCTCATCCAACCGACATTAAATGCATCAAAAAAGCCCGCCGTATGGCGGGCTTGGGGTGAGCTGAGCGTAATACTGGCCGCCGCTTCGATGCCGACTACAGCAAAAAGAGGGTGCTCAAGGTCGGGAACAACAGCAACAGAGCCAGGCGCACAAAGTCAGACACGATAAAGGGAGAGACGCCTCGGAAGATCTCTCCCAGTCCCACATGGGGCGCCATGGCCTTGATCACGAAGACGTTCATCCCCACCGGCGGCGTGATCAGCCCCAACTCGACCGTCAGCACCGTGACGATGCCAAACCACACCGGGTCGATACCCAGGCTCTGAATGATCGGGAACACCACCGGCACCGTGATCACCAGCATGGCGATCGAGTCCATGAACATGCCGAGCAGGAAGTACATGGCCAGGATGCACAGCACGACAACGAAGGGCGTCAGCTCCATGGCAAACAGACTGTCGCTGATGGAGAACGAGATGCGTGAGAGCGAAATGAAGTAGCCCAGCGCCTCGGCACCGACCAGCATGAAGAACACCACCGCCGACAGCGCCAGGGTCTCCTGGACCGCAGACCACAGCTCCCGTGCACGCAGCCCCTTGACCAGGGAGTAGATCAGGGTGGCAAAGGCACCGACACTGGCCCCCTCGGTGGGAGTGAAGATGCCCAGGTAGATGCCCAGGATCATGACCAGGAAGACCGCGAAGAAGGGCACCAGCCCGCCGAGCGAGGCAAGCTTCTCGCCCCAGCTCGTCGCTTCCCCTGCCACCGCCAGTTCCGGCTTGACCCGCATGACCACGCTGACGGTCAGGGCGTACAGCACCAGTCCCAGGAGCCCGGGCACCAGACCCGCCATGAACATGTCACCCACCGACTGCTCGGTCAGGATGGCATAGATCAGCAGGGCGATACTGGGCGGAATCATGATGCCTAGGGTGCCGCCCGCGGCCAGCGCCCCGGTGGCCAGGCCACGATGGTAGCCGTATCGCTCCATCTCCGGCAGGGCCACCCGGGTCATGGTGCTGGCGGTGGCCAGAGAAGATCCGGAAATCGCCGAAAAGACGCCACAGGAGCCGACGGCGGCGATCGCCAGGCCGCCCTTCCAGCCACCGCAGATCACCCGAGCCGACTGGAAAAGCTTGCCGGCCATGCCAGAATGCGCCGCCAGCACGCCCATCAGGATGAACATCGGAATCGCGCTGAAGCTGTAGTTGGACAACACCTCCACCGGCACCGACTTCAACATCGATACCGCCGCGCCGAGATCGATGATGGTGGCAAAACCACCGACACCGACCAGCAGCATCGCCAGAGCTACCGGCACCCGCAGGATCATCAACACCAGCAACAGCAGCAGCCCGAACCCGCCGATCGTCTCAGTCGCCATGGGACACCTCCGCACTCTGGCCGAACAGCGCCCCCAGGAGCGCGTGCAGCAGGCTGCGCAACGCCAGCAGAGCACTGAGCACTGCAGCGACAAGATAGATCGGCCCGAGCGAGATCCTCAGGTCCTGGGTGACCTCGCCGTACTCGACAGCGGCGTGGGCCGCACCCACCAGGCCCGTCGCCAGCACCCCGCCAAGCACCGCAAAGCCCAGCAGATAGACGCCATGCAGGCGCGCTGCGATGGACGCAGGAAGACGGTGGGAAAAGGCCTCGACCACCACCTGGCTCTTCTCCACGCTGGCCGACATGGCCGCCAGCAAGGCAAACAGCATCAGGTAGCTGACCAGTTCGACGCTGCCGAAGACCTGAAAGGAGATGGCGCCATCGGTCAGACGCTGCAGGTAGCGTGTCACCACGTCGGCGATGGTCACCGCCAGCATCAGTATCAGACAGCCGCCCGCCACCCAGCGACAGACCAGGGCCAGCCAACGGCTGGCCCCTTCCAGAAAGGGTTGCATGGCGTCACTCCGTCCCGACGCAGCTTTCACGTGCCGCCAGCGCCGCCTGATAGACGTCATGCGCCTGGCTCAAGCCGCGCTCCTCGAGTCCGCTCAGGTAATCCTCGATGCCCTGCTGGAGCGGCGGCGCCCAGTCGGCGTTGTCGAGGGGCGCATCGACCACCCGAATGGTGTGGCCGGCATCCACCGCTTCCTGGCGCCCCACCTCGTCGATGGCGTGGAACACCTCCCCCGCATTGAGTGCCCACTGCATGCCGGAGTTGGCATCGATGACCGCCTGCTGCTCCGGCGTCAGCCGATCGTAGGCACGCTGGCTCATGGTCGCCACAAAGATCAGCGAATAGAACGGCACCTGGGTGTGGTATTCGACCAGCTCGTTGATACGAAACCCCTTCATGCCTTCCCAGGGAAAGCTCAAGCCATCGAGCACGCCCCGCTGCATGGAGGTATAGATATCCGGGGCAGGCATGCCTACCGGGCTTGCCCCCATGTTTTCGAGGATATCGCCTGCCACCGCGGTCGGGCGACGGATTCGCAGCCCTTCCAGATCAGCCGGTACCTGGACGTCGGTATCCACGGTATGGATGTAACCGGGACCGGTGGTGAACATGAACAACACGCGAGTATCGTCGTACTCTCCCCCCAGGCCGCCATCGTCGTGCAGGGTCTGCAGGATGCATGAACCCTGTATCGCGGAATCGGCCACCCCGGGGAGTTCGACGATCTGCGACAGCGGGAAGCGCCCGGCGGTATAGCCCTGAGCGGTGGCGCCGATATCGGCGATGCCGTTTACGGTCGCCTCATAGATGTCGTCAGCCTTGGCCAGGGTACCGGCGGGAAAGACCTGAACACGCAGATCACCGCCGGAGTCTTCCTCCACCGCCTTGGCCCACTGCTCGAAGATCTGGGTATTGATACCAGAGGCACCAGGCCAGAAGTGGGCCATGCGCAGCGTGGTCGCCGCTTGAACCGAGGCACAGGAAAGGGCCGTCAGGGATGCGGCCATCAGGCACGCGAGGGGGGTCTTCATGGGGATCCTCCGGACTTTATCGTTATCGTCGACGCGCGCTCATTATTGGTCTCTCGCTCGACACCGTTTCCGGCAACTCGACCAGCGGCGCTCGTTCGCATAGTGAACTTCTGTTCGTTTTTTCAGTTCAAAAGATAAACTACCTGGCCACACAACGAAAAGCGACTTTGGTCTAGCGGAAGGCCAGGCACCGACGGGAACCAGGCTCTCTTCCCCAGAGTGGTGCCAAGGAGGCGACTTCTCTAGAATTGTGCTTAAACGATAAAGATGCTCTTTCGAGCCACCACTCCCTTCTCGCCTCGCCGTTCAAGGATGAACCTGATGACCTCTCGCCCGGCCGCCGCCCTGCTGCTGCTCCCGCTGACAACGCCTGTCACCGCACAGACTGCCGCAACCGACGACCGCGCCGTCGAGCTGCAGCAACCCGTGTTGACGGTGTCGGCGCCGCGCCTGGAGCGCGAGCTACTCACCACCCCGATGGCTGTCTCGATGGTCGATGAAGACGACATCCATCAAGGTCAGCAGCGGGTCCGTCTCGATGAATCCCTGGTTCGAGTGCCTGGGGTGTTCATCCAGAATCGCGACAACTTCGCCCAGGGTGCTCGTGTCTCCATCAGGGGCTTTGGTGCCCGCGCTCCCTTCGGTGTGCGCGGCATCACCATATTGGTGGACGGTATTCCCTACACCCTCCCCGATGGCCAGGCCCAGCTCGATGCCATCGACCTGGACAACGCAGAACAGATCGAGGTCATCAGGGGACCGGCGGCGGTTCAGTACGGCAATGCCGCCGGTGGTGTCATTTCGGTCACGACGGCGGACGGGCGTGACGAAGGTGACGACTCGACGACGATACGTGCCGGTATCGGTAGCGACGGCTACAACAAGCAATCCCTTTCCACCGGCGGCGAGCACGACGGCTGGGCCTACCACCTGGGTGCCTCGCGACTGGAACTGGCCGGCTATCGGGATCACAGCCGCACCGAGAAGCGCTTGCTGAACGCCAGCCTGTCACGGGATATGGGCGATCAACGCCGTCTCACCGCCATCATCAACCTGCTCGACAACCCCCGTTCCGAAGATCCTGGTGGTCTGACCCAGGACCAGGTCGATGAAGATCGCCGACAGGCGGGCCGCTTCACCGAGGACTACGACACCGGCCAGAAGGTGGACCAGCAGGTCGTGGGATTGCAGTACGAGGATCTTGGCTTCGGCCCCGGGGAGCTCTACCTCAAGGGATTTACCACCTGGCGAGACTTCGAACAGCAATTGCCCTATCCGGGCGACAGCTTGATCGACTACCGACGTCACCACTTCGGTGGCAGCGCCGAATATCACCAACGCTTCAACCTCGCCGGCATGACGCTGGACAGCATGGTGGGTATCGACGGCGCTCGCCAGGAAGACGACCGCCATCGCCGCGATGTAGCCTTCGATGGCAGCGTGACGGGAGAAGTGGCCGACGAGACCCAGACGGCGACCAGCCTGGGTATCTTCGCCCAGGGCGACCTTGCCCTGAATGAGCACTGGACACTGTCGGCCGGCGGACGCTTCGATCGCATCGACATGGAAATCGATGACGACTACGACAACGATGGCGACCAGAGCGGTGAACGCACCTTCCACGAAACCAATGGAAGCCTGGGAATCAGCTATCGCTTCCATCCCTTGCATCAGGTCTACGCCAACACCTCCACCGCCTTCGAGACACCGACCTTCTCGGAGTTTGCCAATCCCGCAGGTGGTGGCTTCAACCCCGACGTCGAACCCCAGGAGAGCTGGAGCCGTGAGCTCGGGGTGCGCGGCACCCTGCCCACCGGACTGGATTACGACGTCACCCTGTTCTCGATCGACGTCGACGATGAACTGGTCCCCTACGAGATCGATGGTAGCGATCGCACCTTCTACGAAAACCTTGGCGACACCAGCCGCGACGGGCTCGAAGTCGCGCTAGGATGGCAGCCCTCGGCGCGTCTGGAGCTCAATACCGCCCTGACCCTGGCACGCTACGAGTTCGACCAGGTTTCCGGTAGTGACCTGGACGGCAACCGTCTGCCCGGGCTTCCGGAGACAACCTGGGTCAACCAGCTCACCTGGTACGGGACAGGTAGCCAGGACACACGTTACTTTGCCACCCTGGAAACCCAGTATGTGGGCGACATGGTCGCGGACAATGCCAACCGGGTAGACATCGACAGCTACTGGCTGGTCAACCTTCGTGCGGGTGACGGCTGGCGACTGGGCGGCAACCAGATACTGTCGACCTACCTCGGCATCCGAAATCTGTTTGACGAAGACCACTATGCCAATGTCCGCATCAATGCCAGCAACGACCGCTATTTCGAACCGGCGCCGGACCGTTCCTTCTATGCAGGCGTAGAACTATCATTTTGATGTAAGCACAACTTTTTCACCGAACTGTTGTGATTCGGGAGTCAGCGCCGAGCGAGAGTCGCTCTACCCCAGCATCTCTTGAGCCAGATCAAGCACATCGACTTAAACCCTTGAGACGATGAAACGATCCTTGGCAAAAGGAGGCGCAGCACTCGCTGGCCAACCTCCCATGATCATTCGACGCTCATCCGAGACACCCGCGCGCCTCTGGTCCGGCGGCACGACGCGGGAGCTGTTCATCGCTCCCGTTGACAGTGACTATGCCGACCGGAACTTTCAGGTCCGCCTGAGCACCGCCACGGTAGAGTCCGAAGAGTGCCTGTTCACCCCTCTGGCAGGCTACGAACGACACCTCATGGTATTGGAAGGCGCGGCCCACCTTGAGCATCAAGGGCACCGCTCCAGGGACCTCAGGCGCTTCGAAGTCGACACCTTTGACGGCGCCTGGCAAACCCTGAGCCAGGGGCTCTATCGCGACTTCAACCTGATGGTGAGATACGGCAGTCGCGGCTACCTCACACACCAGTTGCTGAGCGAACAGGAAACCCTGCACCTGTCACCGGAACCCGCACTACTTCGAGCCTGGTACCTGATCAGTGGTCATGTGGAACTCGTCTCCGGCGAGGTACTCGCGGCCGGTGATCTTCTGGTCATCGAACCCGGCGACCGCCTGGGCCTGCGTTCGCTGCAAGCGAGCCAACTGGTCGTCTCCACCATCGCGTTCTAGGCACAGAGCCGCGACAACCGTCTTGCTGAAACTTGCCTGAAACCAAAGAAGCCCGCCTCCTCTCGGAAGCGGGCTTCTTCGTGATACATGCCTGATCTGTTCACGACAGGGTAGTCGCATGGGGGTGAGTCACCCCAGGGTTTGCAGCGAAGCTGCAAGGGGGGACGAACGACGCGAGCCCGCCCTTTAGAAGAGCCAGGCCGGACCGCGCCGGGGGGGGATCGGCGCGGCCCCACATATAAAGAGAGGGGCTGAACTTGTAGAGAGCCCATGCATGCGCTCTTTACAAAAAGAAGGCCCGACTATCTCTCGATAATCGGGCCTACTTCTGAATAAATGCCTGACGCCTCTGCGGCCACTTCGTGGCCTTGAGCCTGGGCTCGGGGCGCCGCAAGCGGCTTTACATCCCTCGCCCGTTCGAGCCTGACAATGCGTTGCATTGTCCGGGCGGCTCTCACCCTACTCTCGCATGCGAGGAAGGGGCATCGTACAGACATAAACAAAAACCCCCAACTCCTTCGGAGCTGGGGGTTTTTGTTTATGTAAATGCCTGACGATGACCTACTCTCGCATGGGGAGACCCCACACTACCATCGGCGCTGAGCGGTTTCACTTCTGAGTTCGGCAAGGGATCAGGTGGTTCCCACTCGCTATGGTCGTCAGGCGGAAAAAAGACAATATATATCATGCCGACGATACGTTTCATCGTATCCGTCAATTGATTCGAGACATCATCGACCAAAACCCTTTGGGTGTTATATGGTCAAGCCTCACGGACCATTAGTACCGGTTAGCTCAACGCCTTGCAGCGCTTCCACACCCGGCCTATCAACCAGCTGGTCTTGCTGGGTCCTTTAGGAGGCTCAAGGCCTCAGGGAGATCTCATCTTGAAGGGGGCTTCCCGCTTAGATGCTTTCAGCGGTTATCCCGTCCGTACATAGCTACCCGGCAATGCCACTGGCGTGACAACCGGAACACCAGAGGTACGTCCACTCCGGTCCTCTCGTACTAGGAGCAGCGCTTCTCAAATCTCCAACGCCCACGGCAGATAGGGACCGAACTGTCTCACGACGTTCTAAACCCAGCTCGCGTACCACTTTAAATGGCGAACAGCCATACCCTTGGGACCGACTTCAGCCCCAGGATGTGATGAGCCGACATCGAGGTGCCAAACACCGCCGTCGATGTGAACTCTTGGGCGGTATCAGCCTGTTATCCCCGGAGTACCTTTTATCCGTTGAGCGATGGCCCTTCCATACAGAACCACCGGATCACTAGAACCTACTTTCGTATCTGCTCGACGTGTCTGTCTCGCAGTTAAGCACCCTTATGCTCTTGCACTCACTGCACGATTTCCAACCGTGCTGAGGGTACCTTCGTGCTCCTCCGTTACTCTTTGGGAGGAGACCGCCCCAGTCAAACTACCCACCACACACGGTCCTCGAACCGGATTACGGTCCTGAGTTAGAACGCCAATGATGCCAGGCTGGTATTTCAAGGTTGGCTCCACCCCATCTGGCGACAGGGTTTCAAAGCCTCCCAGCTATCCTACACAAGCAACATCAGCGTCCAGTGTGAAGCTGTAGTAAAGGTTCACGGGGTCTTTCCGTCTAGCCGCGGGTACACAGCATCTTCACTGCGATTTCAATTTCACTGAGTCTCGGGTGGAGACAGCGTGGCCATCATTACGCCATTCGTGCAGGTCGGAACTTACCCGACAAGGAATTTCGCTACCTTAGGACCGTTATAGTTACGGCCGCCGTTTACCGGGGCTTCGATCAGGAGCTTCGCGTGAGCTAACACCATCACTTAACCTTCCGGCACCGGGCAGGCGTCACACCCTATACGTCCGCTTGCGCGTTTGCAGAGTGCTGTGTTTTTAATAAACAGTTGCAGCCACCTGGTATCTTCGACCGCGTCAGGCTCCGGTCGCGAGGACCTTCACCCTAATGCGGCGTGCCTTCTCCCGAAGTTACGGCACCATTTTGCCTAGTTCCTTCACCCGAGTTCTCTCAAGCGCCTTGGTATTCTCTACCTGACCACCTGTGTCGGTTTGGGGTACGGTCTCACAGTATCTGAAGCTTAGAGGCTTTTCCTGGAAGCGTGGCATCGATGACTTCCTGACCGTAGTCAGTTCGTCTCGCCTCTCGGCCTTGAGGATCCGGATTTACCTGAATCCTCAGCCTACCGGCTTTCACCAGGACAACCAACGCCTGGCTCACCTAGCCTTCTTCGTCCCCCCATCGCAATACTGTGAGGTACGGGAATATTGACCCGTTTCCCATCGACTACGCCTTTCGGCCTCGCCTTAGGGGCCGACTCACTCTGCTCCGATTAGCGTCGAACAGAAACCCTTGGTCTTCCGGCGGGGGAGTTTTTCACTCCCCTTGTCGTTACTCATGTCAGCATTCGCACTCGTGATACCTCCAGCATGCTTCTCAACACACCTTCATCGGCTTACACGACGCTCCTCTACCGCTCGCCATTCGGCGAACCCGTAGCTTCGGTACCTGGTTTGAGCCCCGTTACATCTTCCGCGCAGGCCGACTCGACTAGTGAGCTATTACGCTTTCTTTAAAGGATGGCTGCTTCTAAGCCAACCTCCTAGCTGTCTAAGCCTTCCCACATCGTTTCCCACTTAACCAGGATTTCGGGACCTTAGCTGACGGTCTGGGTTGTTTCCCTTTTCACAACGGACGTTAGCACCCGCTGTGTGTCTCCCACGCTTGCACTCACCGGTATTCGGAGTTTGCCTCGGGTTGGTAAGTCGGGATGACCCCCTAGCCGAAACAGTGCTCTACCCCCGGCGGTGATACGTGAGGCGCTACCTAAATAGCTTTCGAGGAGAACCAGCTATCTCCGGGCTTGATTAGCCTTTCACTCCGATCCACAAGTCATCCAAATCTTTTTCAACAGATCCTGGTTCGGTCCTCCAGTTGATGTTACTCAACCTTCAACCTGCTCATGGATAGATCGCCCGGTTTCGGGTCTATTTCCAGCGACTGGTCGCCCAGTTAAGACTCGATTTCTCTACGCCTCCCCTATACGGTTAAGCTCGCCACTGAAAATAAGTCGCTGACCCATTATACAAAAGGTACGCGGTCACCAAACAAGTTGGCTCCCACTGCTTGTACGCATACGGTTTCAGGATCTATTTCACTCCCCTCTCCGGGGTTCTTTTCGCCTTTCCCTCACGGTACTGGTTCACTATCGGTCAGTCAGGAGTATTTAGCCTTGGAGGATGGTCCCCCCGTCTTCAGTCAAGGTTTCACGTGCCTCGACCTACTCGATTTCACAACACTCAGGTTTCGGTTACGGGGCTATCACCCACTATGGCCAGACTTCCCAGTCTGTTCACCTACCAGTTGTGTTGCTTAAGGGCTGGTCCCCGTTCGCTCGCCGCTACTAGGGGAATCTCGGTTGATTTCTTTTCCTCGGGGTACTTAGATGTTTCAGTTCCCCCGGTTCGCCTCTCATGTCTATATATTCAACATGAGATACCCAAGTTACCTTGGGTGGGTTTCCCCATTCAGAGATGTCCGGGTCGCAGGTCGTTTGCCACCTCGCCGAACCTTATCGCAGGCTTCCACGTCTTTCATCGCCTCTGACTGCCTAGGCATCCACCGTATGCGCTTCATCGCTTGACCATATAACCCCAAAGGGTCTGTCAATCGATGATGTCACGACAATTGCCGGATACGCTTGAAACGTATCTTACTTTGTCAGCATGATATACATTGTTAAAGAGCGTTAGAGCAAAAGCTCTAAGCGAGAGACTTGATATCGCCTGATGGCGAACAAGCATCTTGCTTAGAACTTGACGACTGTTTTACTCGAAATCGAGAAATGGTGGAGCCAAGCGGGATCGAACCGCTGACCTCCTGCGTGCAAGGCAGGCGCTCTCCCAGCTGAGCTATGGCCCCATATCCTGTCGGGTATGCTTGACCAGAACCAGCTATCAAACGATGGGCCTGGGCAAATCCGATGCTACCCGGCGAGCTCACCGATCTTCACCACACCAAAGGCGTGCACTCGCTGAACTTATGAAGATGGTGGGTCTGGGCAGACTTGAACTGCCGACCTCACCCTTATCAGGGGTGCGCTCTAACCAACTGAGCTACAGACCCATTGCCGAGCAATATTGGGCATAAATCCCAAACAGTCGTTACTCTTGCTTGATCAGGTAATTCATTGTGAGCACTTACCGACAGTCAGATGACGTGTCGTTTAAGGAGGTGATCCAGCCGCAGGTTCCCCTACGGCTACCTTGTTACGACTTCACCCCAGTCATGAACCACACCGTGGTGATCGCCCTCCGAAGTTAGGCTAACCACTTCTGGTGCAGTCCACTCCCATGGTGTGACGGGCGGTGTGTACAAGGCCCGGGAACGTATTCACCGTGACATTCTGATTCACGATTACTAGCGATTCCGACTTCACGGAGTCGAGTTGCAGACTCCGATCCGGACTGAGACCGGCTTTATGGGATTAGCTCCACCTCGCGGATTCGCAACCCATTGTACCGGCCATTGTAGCACGTGTGTAGCCCTACCCGTAAGGGCCATGATGACTTGACGTCGTCCCCACCTTCCTCCGGTTTGTCACCGGCAGTCTCCCTAGAGTTCCCGACCGAATCGCTGGCAAATAGGGACAAGGGTTGCGCTCGTTACGGGACTTAACCCAACATTTCACAACACGAGCTGACGACAGCCATGCAGCACCTGTCTGAGAGTTCCCGAAGGCACCAATCCATCTCTGGAAAGTTCTCTCGATGTCAAGGGTAGGTAAGGTTCTTCGCGTTGCATCGAATTAAACCACATGCTCCACCGCTTGTGCGGGCCCCCGTCAATTCATTTGAGTTTTAACCTTGCGGCCGTACTCCCCAGGCGGTCGACTTATCGCGTTAACTGCGCCACAAAGCTCTCAAGGAGCCCAACGGCTAGTCGACATCGTTTACGGCGTGGACTACCAGGGTATCTAATCCTGTTTGCTACCCACGCTTTCGCACCTCAGCGTCAGTGTCAGTCCAGAAGGCCGCCTTCGCCACTGGTATTCCTCCCGATCTCTACGCATTTCACCGCTACACCGGGAATTCTACCTTCCTCTCCTGCACTCTAGCCTGACAGTTCCGGATGCCGTTCCCAGGTTGAGCCCGGGGCTTTCACAACCGGCTTATCAAGCCGCCTACGCGCGCTTTACGCCCAGTAATTCCGATTAACGCTCGCACCCTCCGTATTACCGCGGCTGCTGGCACGGAGTTAGCCGGTGCTTCTTCTGTGAGTGATGTCCTCCCTCGAGGGTATTAACCTCAAGGCTTTCTTCCTCACTGAAAGTGCTTTACAACCCGAAGGCCTTCTTCACACACGCGGCATGGCTGGATCAGGCTTTCGCCCATTGTCCAATATTCCCCACTGCTGCCTCCCGTAGGAGTTCGGGCCGTGTCTCAGTCCCGATGTGGCTGATCATCCTCTCAGACCAGCTACGGATCGCAGCCTTGGTGAGCCGTTACCTCACCAACTAGCTAATCCGACATAGGCTCATCCGATAGCGCAAGGTCCGAAGATCCCCTGCTTTCCCCCGTAGGGCGTATGCGGTATTAGCCTGGGTTTCCCCAGGTTATCCCCCACTACCGGGCAGATTCCTATGCATTACTCACCCGTCCGCCGCTCGACGCCTCCTAGCAAGCTAGGATCGTTTCCGCTCGACTTGCATGTGTTAGGCCTGCCGCCAGCGTTCAATCTGAGCCATGATCAAACTCTTCAGTTTAAAGTCTGATAGTCCGTTAAGCGGACCAAACTTGGCTCAAGGTTCAAACGTCTCGTTTGACGAGTCGCTTGCCTTGATATTTCAGTGACAGTGTCACTGACTCATCGGCAAGCGCCCACATGAATTACCTGATCAAATTATTAAAGAGCATGCTCTGGACTCTATAGAGAGCTTAAAGAGCGTCTCGCTTTGCTGCGCCGCAGCCCGAATCGTTAACCCGAGCCCTTGTCACAGCGCCCTGCGAGGAAGGCGTATTCTACAGAATCGAAGCGTTTCGTCAAGGCTTTCTTTTTTCGCCGTACAAGCGATGCCTGCAGGACCCAAGAGAAAGCGAAGCGAGCCTGACGCGCATCCTGCGATGCCGTCCTGGCGACTCCGATCGAGTGGCGAGCATTTTACCGATTTCTCGTTGCCCGTCAAGTGGAGAATTTTTCGAAGACTTGAAAAAGCCTTTTCAAAACAATCACTTTACCACCCTTCACCGCCTGTGACGTTTGCTCGTCGCCGGCAGCGGATGCGTACTTTACGCATCACCTCCGGCCTTGGCAAGCGCTTTTCGTAAAAAAATGCCAGATCATCGAGCAGTGTCGATCCAACAGCGGCACCATCTTGTCCACACCGCTCTATGGACCCCCCCCCTGTGGATGAATGCACAGACTCCCCAGAAGGCGCTTTCGGCACTCATACAAGAACAGGAACGCCCGCGCTAGGCGGGCGTTCCTGTCGGTCGTCAGTATAACGAAGCGTTGGGCTTGCTGCTCACATCGGCCTCTATTGTTACCGCAAGATGATCCTGGGCTAGGTCTTGAGCTTGCGCATCAGCGCCATCGTCGGACCGGACGCCACATAGGTACCGAACAGCAGCAACAGCATGACCGACGGCTCGATCGAGATCACGACAAATCCCAGCACGATGGCCAGCAGGGCCACAAAGGGCACCGGCCCCTTGAGATCGACATCCTTGAAGCTGTAGTAGCGAATGTTGCTGACCATCAAAATGCCAGCCGCCCCCACCACCAGCAGCATCAACAGCTTGAAGCCAAGAGCGGTGGCGTCGAAGCTGTGGAACGTCCACACACTGGCCGCCACCAGCGCCGCCGCCGACGGGCTGGGCAAGCCGATGAACCACTTCTTGTCGACGCTGCCGATCTGCACGTTGAACCGCGCCAGGCGAAGCGCCGCACAGGCCACGTACAGGAACGCCACCACCCATCCGGTCTTGCCGATGTCCTGCAGGATCCAGGTAAAGGCGACAAGCCCCGGCGCCATGCCAAAGGAGATCATGTCAGCAAGGCTGTCATATTCGGCGCCAAACTCGCTTTGTGTATTGGTCAGCCTGGCTACCCGGCCGTCGAGGCCATCGAGCACCATGGCGATGAAGATGGCCACCGAAGCGGCGGTGAAATCGCCATTGAGGGCGGCGACAACGGCGAAGAATCCCGAAAACAGCGCCGAGGTGGTGAACAGGTTCGGCAACAGGTAGATCCCCCGCCGTCGCACCTTCTTGCCGTCCTCGACCGCTTCTTCCACGACTTCGGATTCCCGCATGAAGGCGCTGGCCAGATCTTCATCCTGGGGCTCTCGTGGTTCCTGCTCACGCTTGCCTGCGTCTTCGCTCATCTCTGTCATCCATTGGCTTCGAGTATGGGATCATTCTACACGACCGGCCGGCCGTTACCGCCAACCTCGCGGCAGCCGCCCTCTCCCCCAGCCTCGGGCACCTGCGGGCCAAACGCAAGGCACAGCGCAGGATTCATGCGGCAGCACCATGACCACTCAGTCGTTCACCCATGACGCAACGGGGGAGGAGCACTGAGTGTGCTCCTCCCCCGTTTCTGTCCCCATCGGCGGGCAAGCCCGACGATGGGTTACCAGGAACCCATCAGTTCTTGGATTTGTCGACCAGCTGGTTGGCGGCGATCCAGGGCATCATGCCACGGAGCTTCTCACCGACCTGCTCGATCTCGTGCTCGGCGTTCAGGCGACGACGTGCGGTCATCGAGGGGTAGTTGCTGTTGCCCTCGTTGATGAACATCTTGGCGTACTCGCCGGTCTGGATACGCTTGAGGGCGTTGCGCATGGCGGCACGCGACTCGTCGTTGATGACCTCAGGGCCGGTCACGTACTCGCCATACTCCGCATTGTTGGAGATGGAGTAGTTCATGTTGGCGATGCCGCCTTCGTACATCAGGTCAACGATCAGCTTGAGCTCGTGGAGACACTCGAAGTAGGCCATTTCAGGGGCGTAGCCCGCTTCTGTCAGGGTCTCGAAGCCGGCCTTGACCAGTTCGACAGCGCCACCACACAGGACAGCCTGCTCACCGAACAGGTCGGTTTCGGTCTCGTCCTTGAAGGTGGTCTCGATGATGCCGCTGCGGCCACCACCGATGGCGGCGGCGTAGGACAGGCAGAGTTCCTTGGCCTGGCCGGTGGCATCCTGGTGGATGGCGATCAGGTCAGGAATACCGCCGCCACGGGCGAATTCGGAGCGCACAGTGTGGCCCGGCGCCTTGGGGGCGATCATCACCACGTCCAGATCCTTGCGTGGCTCGATCTGGTTGTAGTGGATGTTGAAGCCGTGGGCGAAGGCCAGGGTAGCGCCTTCCTTGAGGTTCGGCTCGATTTCCTGCTCGTAGATAGCCTTCTGGTTCTCGTCCGGCGCCAGCACCATGACGACGTCGGCGGACTGGCAAGCCTCGGCCACAGAGGCCACCTTCAGGCCGGCGGCCTCCGCCTTGGCGGCGGAAGAAGAACCCGGGCGAAGCGCGACGGTGACGCTGACGCCGGATTCCTTCAGGTTGTTGGCGTGGGCGTGGCCCTGGGAGCCGTAACCGACGATGGTGACCTGCTTGTTCTGGATCAGCTGAAGATCGCAGTCCTTGTCGTAATAAACGCGCATCTGGTGCTCCTGAAAACGAGTGCCTGCTCGGCGATAGAAGAGATCTTGTCTGTGTCGTGTTGCGTTCAGCGTTGATGGCCACCCGCGCCGTCTTGTGCGGCGCTGGGCAGACGAGGGGGCTCGCCCTCCGTCGATGCATCCCACCTTACGCCAGCGCCCGTGTTGCGTAAAACGCTATATTTGCAATACTACGTGCCAAAATATGCAATTACAGGTCAGGACTCCCCATGGACTTCCGCCCCCTGAAGCACTTTCTGATGCTGGCCGATTCACTGCACTTCGGCCGTGCCAGCGAGGCCTGCCACGTGAGCCCATCGACCCTGAGCCGCTCCATTCGCCAACTGGAACAACAGCTCGGCGTGGTGCTGTTCAACCGTGACAATCGCCACGTGGTGCTGACCCCCCAGGGAAAGCGCTTCCAGCGCTATGCCAAGGAAGCCCTGGAAGAGTGGGAACAGGTCCGCCTGTCGTTGCAGAGCGAGGCCAAGCGCCTCAGTGGTGAAATCAGCATCTACTGCTCGGTGACCGCGAGCTACAGCTTTCTCTACAGCCTGCTGGCCGACTTCCGCCAGCGCTATCCCGCCATCGAGCTCAAGCTGCACACCGGCGACCCAGCCCGAGCCATCCAGCGAGTGCTGGCCGGCGACGAAGACATGGCCATTACCTCACGCCCGCGCCGCCTGCCCGATGGTCTCGCCTTCAAGTCGCTGACCCGTTCGGCACTGGTGTTCATCGCCCCACAAGAGCAACGACCGTGGGTGCCACAGCAGCCGATGAGCCCGAGCCAGACACAGTGGCAAGGGGTGCCAATGATCCTGTCGGAGGCTGGGCTATCGCGGGAACTGGCCGACACCTGGTTCAAGGCGCTGGGCGTGACCCCGACCATCTACGCCCAGGTAGCCGGCCACGAAGCCATCGTCAGTATGGTCGGACTCGGCTTCGGCATCGGTGTGGTGCCACGCATCGTGCTGGAGGCGAGCCCGCTGGCCGAACGCGTGAGAATACTCCCGGTCAAGCCGGAACTGCCGCACTACGACGTGGGCCTCTGTGTGCTGGAGCGGCGTCTGAAGAGTCCGTTGATCGACGCCCTGTGGCAGGAAGTCGTGGAGCGTTGAGGCCGGGCACGAAAACGCCGCCCCGAGAGGCGGCGTAACAGGTTCACCGGCTGCCCACCAGGGCCAGCGGTTTGCTAGAGGCTCAGCACCTTGTCACCACGGGCGATACCCGAGACGCCGGTGCGCGCTACTTCGAGAATGCCCACGGGGCCCATCGCCTGCAGGAAGGCGTCGAGCTTCTCGGCATCGCCAGTGATCTGCACGGTGTACAGACTCGGGGTGACGTCGACGATCTGGGCACGGAAGATGTCTACCGTGCGCTTGACCTCATCGCGGGCAGCGCCCAGCGCCTTGACCTTCACCAGCATCAACTCACGCTCGATATGGTTGCCTTCGGTGAGATCCACCAGCTTGACCACGTCGATCAGCTTGTTGAGGTGCTTGGTGATCTGTTCGATCACCCGGTCGTCCCCGACGGTGGTCACGGTCAGACGCGACAGGGTCGGGTCATCGGTGGGCGCCACGTTGAGGGTTTCGATGTTGAAGTTGCGCTGGGAGAACAGCCCCACGACCCGCGACAGCGCACCCGGTTCGTTTTCCATCAGAATCGAGATGATATGTCGCATCAGGTCCGCTCCGTCTTGGAAAGCAGCATGTCACGCATGGAGCCCAGAGGCACCTGCATCGGATAGACGTGCTCGTGCGGGTCCACCGCGACGTCGAGGAACACCAGCTCATGGGTGTCGGCGAAGGTACGCGCCAGCGCCTCTTCCAGATCCTCTTTCTTCTCGACCCTGAGCGCGGTGAAACCGTAGGCCTCGATCAGCATCTGGAAGTCCGGCAGCGACTCCATGTAGGAGTGAGCATGGCGGGACTTGTAGTTGAGGTCCTGCCACTGGCGCACCATGCCCAGCGAACCGTTATTTAGATTGATGATCTTGACCCCACCACCGAACTGCTTACAGGTGGAGAGTTCCTGCATCATCATCTGGAAGCTGCCTTCGCCGGTCACGCAGACCACCTCCTCATCGGGGAAGTTCTGCTTGACGCCCATGGCCGCGGGAAAACCGAAGCCCATGGTGCCGAGTCCACCGGAGGTGATCAGCCGATTAGGCTTGTCGAACTTGTAGTACTGGGCAGCGAACATCTGGTGCTGACCCACGTCGGTGGTGACGTACGCCTCGCCACGAGTCACCCGGCAGATGGCCTCGATCACCTCCTGCGGCTTGAGCACCTCGCCGGGCCTGGACGGCTCGTAGAGCTTGCCCTTGCGCTCGTCGCGCCACTCGTCGATGGTCTTCCACCAGTCCTTGAGCGCGTCGGGATTGGCGATCTCATGGCCCTGCACCAGGCTGATCATTTCGTTGATCACGCTGGCCGCAGGTCCAACGATGGGCACGTCTGCGCGCACCGTCTTGGACACCGAGCTGGGGTCGATATCCACGTGGATGATCTTGGCCGTGGGGCAGAACTTCGAGGTATTGTTGGTCACACGATCGTCGAAACGCGCGCCGATGGCGATCACCAGGTCGGCGTGATGCATCGCCATGTTGGACTCATAGGAGCCGTGCATGCCGAGCCAGCCCAGGCACTGATCGTCGCTCTGGGGGTAAGCCCCGATGCCCATCAAGGTGGTGGTGATCGGAAAGCCGAGCTGCTTGACCAGATCGGTCAGCCCCTCGCAAGCACGCCCCTGGACCACGCCACCACCGGTGTAGAACACCGGACGACGGGCCTTGAGCATCAGCTCGACGGCCTTCTTGATCTGTCCGGTATGGCCTCGACTGACCGGGTTGTACGAGCGGATCTTGACCTTCTTCGGATAGACGTACTCGTAGCGCTCGGTGGGCGCCGTCATGTCCTTGGGTATATCCACCAGCACCGGACCGGGACGCCCGGTGGCAGCGAGATAGAAGGCCTTCTTGAGCACCTCGGGAATCTCGCTCGGGTGCTTGATCGAGAAGCTGTGCTTCACGATCGGCCGGGTGACACCGACGATATCGGTCTCCTGGAAGGCATCGTCACCGATCAGATGGCTCATCACCTGACCACAGAGCACGACCATCGGGATCGAGTCCATATAGGCAGTGGCGATGCCGGTCACCGCATTGGTGGCCCCCGGCCCCGAGGTGACCAGTACCACCCCGGGCTTGCCGGACGCCCGTGCATAGCCGTCGGCGGCGTGGGTCGCGGCCTGCTCGTGGCGAACCAGGATGTGCTTGACCTTGTCCTGACGGAACAAGGCATCGTAGATGTGTAGTGCGGCGCCGCCCGGATAGCCGTAGATGTATTCCACGCCCTCATCCTGGAGGAAGCGGGCGATCATGTCCGCGCCTGAAAGCAATTCCACAGATGTATCTCCCCTGGAGGTCTCGAGTGCGATTCGCACCTGTCGTGGGTACGAAGTCGAGTGCAGCGGTATGCTGCTGCCGGCGCACCGGCACCTGATGCCAAACCCTGGCGTCCGTCGGCCCGGTTGGGGCCTGCACTCTCATCACGGCGGGTCACCGCGTCGGGGCGTTGGCCAGGCGGGGCGGTTAACCCGAACCTGGTAGTCCTTCGGCGGGTAGAGGCCCATTGGCCTACCCTTCACGCGGCGTTGGGGGTCACCCATCGTGCCGCGCCCGCAGTCAGGAACCCTCAAGATTCCAATAGCGCTCTGTGACTGTCAACCGCCGTTCCCATCGCGCTCGGTCAGAGCACTCTGAAAGGCCTCTTTTCGCGGGTGCAGCAAGACCAATGTCTAACGCCGTTTTCTCGAAATCTGGCCATGACGCTGCTGTAATGACGCCAGGTGACACGATTCACTTACTTTACCAGACACCGATGGAGAGGGTGCGGCGGAAAGTCGCCACGACAGCCGGAGCATGACGACAGGAGAGTTTCTCTCTGCCCCGCCCCGGGACTGACCGGCACCGCTGAGGATCAGCGAACGACTCACCGACGCTTTCAAACCGGGTCGCTGACACTTGCCATCTGGATCGCTGACGCCTCAAGAGAGAATCGATTCATCCAAGGATTTCTCTAGACAACCACAAGGTCTTTTCGACAACCACAACAACGCCCCCCTTCACAGGAGGTAGCACTACATGTCTCGCATCGTGCAATGGTCCATCACCGTGGCGCTGGCAGGATTCCTGTTCGGCTTCGACACCGCGGTCATCTCCGGGGCCGACAAGCCCATCCAGGCGCTGTGGGGTCTCAGCGACCTGCAGCATGGCCTGCTGATCATGTCCATGGCCCTTTGGGGCACCGTGATCGGTGCCATCTTCGGCAACTGGCCCACCGATGCGCTGGGAAGGCGCGCCACCCTGCTGATGATCGGTGTGCTGTACCTGGTCTCCGCGGTGGGCTCGGCGGTGGTGTCCGACCCCTGGCTGTTCGCCTTCTTCCGCCTGATCGGCGGTATCGGCGTCGGCATCTCGTCGGTGGCGGCCCCCACCTATATCTCCGAGATCGCCCCGCCGCGCCATCGTGGCTTTCTGGTCGCCATGTACCAGTTCAATATCGTCTTCGGCATCCTCATGGCATTCGTCTCCAACTATGTGATCGGCAGCCTGATGAGCGACGACGCCTGGCGCTGGATGCTGGGTATCGAGGCCATCCCTGCACTGATCTACACCCTGATGATTACCCGTGTCCCGCGCAGTCCGCGCTGGCTCATCCTCAAGAAGAACGCTATCGAGGAAGCCGGCCAGGTACTTCGCCAGATCAACCCTGACGCCGATGTCGACGCCGAGATCAACGCCATTCGCGCCGCCGAAACCGACGAAGCGTCCGCCAAGGCCCCCTTCTTCTCGCGTCGCTATCGTCTGCCGATTCTGCTGGCCTTCCTGATCGCCTTCTTCAACCAGCTCTCGGGCATCAACTTCATCATCTACTATGCCCCCCGGGTGCTCGAAGCCGCCGAACTCGGTAGCCAGGCAGCGCTTCTGTCCACCGCCGGCATTGGTCTGGTCAACCTGGTCTTCACCATGATCGGGATGTCGCTGATCGACCGCTTCGGCCGCCGTACCCTGCTGTTCATCGGCTCGGCCGGCTATCTAGTGTCGCTGGTGCTGATCTCTCGCGCCTTCTTCGCCGACGCCCTGGGCGGACTCGAAGTCCCGCTGCTGCTGGGACTGTTCATCGCTGCCCATGCCATCAGTCAGGGTGCGGTCATCTGGGTGTTCATCTCCGAGGTCTTCCCCAACCACGTGCGTGCCCGCGGCCAATCCTTCGGTGCCTCGATCCACTGGGTCTTCGCTGCGCTGATCACCCTGGTAATGCCCTGGGTGCTGGGTACCTTCAGCGGCGGGCCGGTGTTCGCCTTCTTCGCGATAATGATGCTGCTGCAACTGGTGTTCGTGATATTCCTGATGCCAGAGACCAAGAACGTCAGTCTCGAGGAACTGCAAAAGCACCTGGTGGGCGACAACGTACGCCTGCGACGCGTGCACCTGTCCGGCGCCCGGGCGACGCGCTAGGCGCTGTCCGAAAAGTCGACGAGCGAAGGTTAGACAAGGCAAAAATCGGTGAGAAAGCGCAGTTTACGGGGTGTAAATGAGCATTTTGATCCGATTTTTAACGCCGTATTACCGAGCGCAGGCACTTTTCAGACAAGCCCTAGGGCTTGGCAAGAATAAGCCCGCGCTCGTTGCCCTTTCGGGCAGAGCCCAAGCCTTGAGGAACGCCACGAAAAAGCCCGCCGGGTGGGGAACCGGGCGGGCAAGGGGGTCACAGGACGCAACCTGACCTTCAGTATAGCGACCGATTAACCATTTGCTTGAGAATGGGTATTCGAATTACCCATCATGCACGAATGCCAGCCGAAGGCATCAGGCCCCTCCTTGATGAAGGGGCCTTCTTGCGTGATCGACCCGTGGTCAGCGGTCGAAACGTAACTGACCATCGTCGGCGACCACGCGGATCACGTCGCCAGCGCTGAACTTGCCGGCCAGCAGGTCCTGTGCCAGCGGGTTCTCGATCCGGCTCTGCAGGGCGCGCTTGAGCGGACGAGCGCCATAGACGGGGTCGAAGCCGACCACTGCCAACAGTGCCAACGCCTCGTCGGAGACCGTGAGCCCGAGATCGTGTTCTGCCAACCGCGTGCGCAGACGTTCAAGCTGGATGCCGGCGATCGCCTGGATCTGATCCTGGCCGAGGGCGTGGAACACCACCACTTCATCGATGCGGTTGATCAACTCAGGCCGGAAGTGGCTTCCGACCACCTCCATCACCGTCTGGCGCATGCTGTCGTAGTCGGCGTCGTCACCACCGAACTGCTGGATGATGTCGGACGCCAGGTTGGAGGTCATCACGATGACGGTGTTGCGGAAATCCACCGTGCGCCCCTGGCCGTCGGTCAGGCGACCATCCTCCAGCACCTGCAACAGGATGTTGAAGACGTCCGGGTGGGCCTTCTCCACCTCGTCGAGCAGCAGCACCGAATAGGGTTTGCGGCGCACCGCTTCGGTCAGGTAGCCGCCTTCTTCATAGCCGACATAGCCGGGAGGCGCGCCGATCAACCGCGCCACCGAGTGCTTCTCCATGAACTCGGACATGTCGATGCGCACCATGGCTTCCTCGGTGTCGAACAGGAAGTTGGCCAGCGACTTGCACAGTTCGGTCTTACCCACCCCGGTCGGGCCGAGAAACAGGAAGGAGCCGTTGGGCCGGTTGGGGTCGGCCAAGCCCGCGCGGGAGCGCCGCACCGCGTTGGCCACGGCGGTGACCGCCTCGTCCTGACCGATGACCCGCTGGTGCAGGGCCTCCTCCATGCGCAGGAGCTTGTCGCGCTCGCCCTCGAGCATCTTGGCCACCGGAATGCCGGTCCAGCGTGACACCACCTCGGCGATTTCCTCCTCGGTGACGTTGGAGCGCAAAAGCTTGTGGTGACGAGTGTCCGCCTCGGCATCGCCGCTCTCGGCAATCTTCTTTTCGAGCTCCGGAATCACCCCGTACTGCAGTTCCGACATCCGCCCCAGGTCACCCTGGCGGCGAGCCTGCTCCAGGTCGACCCGTGCCCGGTCTAGCTCGTCCTTGAACTGGGCCGCGCCCTGGATGCTGGCCTTCTCGGCCTTCCAGATCTCGTCCAGGTCGGCGTACTCGCGCTCGAGCTCGCCGATCTGTTCCTCAAGGGTATCGAGGCGCTTGCGTGAGGCCTCGTCGGTTTCCTTCCTGAGGTGCTCGCGCTCCATCTTCAACTGGATCAGGCGACGATCCAGACGGTCCATTTCCTCCGGCTTGGAGTCGAGCTCCATGCGAATGCGCGACGACGCCTCGTCGATCAGGTCGATGGCCTTGTCCGGCAGCTGACGATCGGTGATGTAGCGCGTCGACAGCTTGGCCGCCGCGATGATCGCGCCGTCGGTAATGTCGACGCCGTGGTGCACCTCGTAGCGCTCCTTGAGGCCACGCAGGATCGCCACCGTGTCTTCCTCGCTGGGCTCGTCCACCTGCACCTTCTGGAAACGCCGCTCCAGCGCCGCATCCTTCTCGATGTACTTGCGGTACTCGTCCAGGGTGGTGGCACCGACACAGTGCAGCTCACCCCGGGCCAGCGCCGGCTTGAGCATGTTGCCGGCGTCCATGGCGCCCTCGGCCTTGCCCGCACCGACCATGGTGTGCAATTCGTCGATGAACAGGATGACCCGCCCTTCTTCCTGGGACAGCTCGTTGAGCACCGCCTTCAGGCGCTCCTCGAATTCACCGCGAAACTTGGCGCCAGCCAGCAGCGAGCCCATGTCCAGCGACAGCACGCGCTTGTCCTTGAGCCCCTCGGGCACCTCGCCGTTGATGATGCGGCTGGCCAGCCCCTCGACGATGGCGGTCTTGCCGACGCCGGGCTCGCCGATCAGCACCGGGTTGTTCTTGGTGCGCCGCTGCAGCACCTGGATGGTGCGACGGATCTCGTCGTCACGCCCGATCACCGGATCCAGCTTGCCGTCGGCGGCCCGCTGGGTCAGATCCAGGGTGTACTTCTCCAGCGCCTCGCGGCTGTCCTCGGCGTTGGCGTCATCCACCTTCTGGCCACCGCGCACGCTATCGATGGCGCCCTCCAGCGACTTGCGCGCAAGGCCAGCCTGGGTCAGCGCCTTGGCCACGGCATGCTTCATGGCGATTGCCGCCAGCAGTACCAGTTCACTGGCGATGTATTGATCGCCACGCTTCTGGGCCTCGGCATCGGTGAGGTTGAACAGCTTGATCAGATCCCGGGACGGCTGCACTTCGCCGTCGAACTGGGCGACCTGGGGCAGATCGTCGATCTGGCCCGCCAGGGCGTCACGCAGCCGACCGGCGTCGCCCCCCGCCTTCTGTACCAGCGCCTTGACGCCGGTGTCGCGGTTGTCGAGCAGCGCCAGCAGCAGGTGCGCAGGTTCCATCTGATTGTGCCCGCGCCCCACGGCGAGGGACTGGGCGTCGGCGATAGCCTGCTGCAGCTTGGCGGTAAACTTGTCAAAACGCATCGATATCTCCTTTCGGGATGGCGATGCGTTCGGACGCACCGCTTGACCCTGTCAATGTGACTTGACAGAGATATGGCGGTGCTTTAGGGACGTTTCAAGTCTAGTGAAGCAGTTTCACGTCTAGAGGGGAGTCTCGGGAAAAGTACGACGTCAGTCCGTTCTATCGCAGCCAGATCACGCTGGCCATGCGCCCGGTGACGCCGTCGTCACGACGATGGGAATAGAAGCGTGATTCACAGGCGGTGCAGAAGTGCCCGCCGCTGACGTGGGAGACGCCAAGACGTTCAAGCCGCAGACGCGCCAGCTTGTAAAGGTCCGCCATATAGTGCCCCAGGCGATAGGGACTCGGTTCAAAGGCGCTGGCTGCCTCGGGGTGCACGCCGCAGAAGGCCTCACGCACCTCGGGGCCAACCTCGAACTGAGCGTTGGAGATCGCCGGCCCCAACCAGGCCATCAGTTCCCCAGGCGCAGTGCCCAGGGAGGCCACGGTAGCCTCCAGCACGCCACCGGCCAGGCTGCGCCAGCCTGCATGGGCCAGCGCCACGCGCTCACCGCCACGATCACAGAAGAACACCGGCAGACAGTCCGCCGTCAGTATCACGCAGGCGTAGTCACGGGTGGTCGCCACCGAGGCATCGGCCTTGGGTATGGTGTCACTGAAACCATGCTGGACGCTGGCGCCGTGGACCTGATCGAGCCACAGCAGCGGACGCTCATCGCCCAGTTCCTTGCTCAACTGGCGCCGACAAAGCTCCACATGTTCCGGCTTGTCGCCGACGTGACTCGCCGGGTTGAAGGCGGCGTAGGGTCCCTGGCTGGGGCCGGTCTCGCGGGTGGTGACGAAGGCACCGACATTGGCCGGAGCAGGCCAGTCGGGCACGATCACGCTGGGGCGCAGGTCGAGGGCATCGATCATTGCATGGTCTCCGCATCGTCACGCAGGAAGTCCAGCAGCATCAGCAGGTCATCCGGCAGCGGCGCCTGGAAGCTGACCTCCTCACCACGACTCGGGTGGACGAAGGCCAGTCGACGCGCGTGCAGCGCCTGGCGCGGAAACTCGCGCAGGATTTCCTTGAGCGTCGGCCCCGCTCCGGGCGGCAGCTTGAGTCGCCCACCGTAAACCGGGTCGCCGATCAACGGAAAGCGTCGGTGCGCCATGTGCACGCGAATCTGGTGAGTACGGCCGGTCTCCAGCTTGCAGCGAACGTGGGTATGGGCACGAAAGCGCTCCACCACCCGATAGTGGGTCACCGCCGGCTTGCCCGAGGCGGTAACCGCCTGGCGCTTGCGGTCCTTGGGATGCCGGCCAATCGGCGCATCCACGGTGCCGCCAGAGGTCATCTTGCCCACCACGATGGCGTCATACTCCCGCGACACGCTACGCGCCTGCAGTTGCGCCACCAGGTCAGCGTGGGCGGCCAGGGTCTTGGCCACCACCATCAGCCCGCTGGTGTCCTTGTCGAGGCGATGCACGATACCGGCACGAGGCAAGGTGGCGGCGTCGGGAAAGTGGTGCAGCAAGGCATTGAGCAGGGTCCCATCGGGGTTGCCCGCAGCGGGGTGAACCACCAGCCCCGGCGGCTTGTTGACCACCAGTACCTGGTCGTCCTCAAACACTACCTCAAGCGGAATATCCTGCGCCTCGAAGCGAGTGTCATCCTCGATGAGGGCCTTGAGCACCAGCCTTTCACCACCGTGGACCTTGTCCTTGGGCTTGGCCGCAGCCCCATCCAGGGTCAGGGAACCGTCCTTGATCCAACCCTTCAACCGCTCCCGGGAATAGTCGGCAAACAATTCCGCTGCGGCCTGGTCCAGGCGATAGCCTGCCATGTCGAGGGGAATGCGACTGTGGACGTCGAGGGTCTGTGACATGGTTCGGAACACTTCTCTGTGGGGATCGAAGATTGATGGCAACTCGCGCACAAAACACGTGGCCCGCAGCAGGAAGACTGCGTTTCCAGGCAAGGTGCTTTATAGTGGGCGGATCGCGGCCGATTCTACCACGGCCGACCCGGGTTGTTTGACACGAGGACCAAGATGCGCGTTTTCACTACTTCCGCCGCTCGCCTGGGCGCCCTGGTGTTGATGGGCGCGGTACTCGGCGGCTGCGCCAGCAACGACGTCGAGGAAGAGCGCTACGACGGCGCCACCGAACGCCAGCTCTACCAGGAAGGTCGCCAGGCCCTGGAGAACGGCAGCTTTACCACGGCCATGAACCGCCTGGAAGCCATCGACACCCGCTTCCCCTTCGGCGACTACGCCGAACAGGCCCAGCTCGAACTCATCTATACCTACTACGAGATGGATGACTGGGAAGCCGCCCGGGCCGCCGCCAGCCGCTTCATTCGCCTGCACCCCAACCATGCGCAGGTCGACTACGCCTACTACATGCGCGGGCTGGCCGCCTGGCAGGCCGGTCGTTTCAGCCTGGAGTCGCTCAAGGTCATCGATATCTCGGAGCGGGACCTCGGCGCTACCCGAGACGCCTACACCGACTTTACCGACCTGATCACCCGCTATCCGGACAGTCCGTACGCCCCGGACGCGCAACAGCGCATCATCTACCTGCGCAACCTGCTGGCCCAGCAAGAGCTGCATGTGGCCGACTTCTACCTGCGCAAGAAGGCCTACATGGCCGCCGTGCAGCGGGGTCGCTGGGTGTTGGAGAACTACCCCCAGGCCGAGGCTACCCGCGACGCCCTGGCGGTGATGGTCGAAGGCTACCTCGGCATGGGCCTGCGTGATCGCGCCAGCGAGACGCTGCAGGTGCTGATCGAGAACGACCCGGACAACGAGCGCCTCAACGGTCGTCGCTTCGAACCCAAGTACGTCGACGGCGCCCCACTGAGCGCCTGAACGACCGCAAGGCAGGCGGTGCCGTGAGGTTGCCGGCTGGCCAATGAAAGGAGAAGGGGCTGCCCATGGGCGGCCCCTTCTTGTTGCAGCGCTTGCTGTCATTCGCTCTGCGCTTCGCTTCTTTTATCTTCGTTCAGCTCCCATATTGACGCTCCAGGGCTGCGATCCACCGTCCTTCCGCCGTCGCTGGCCTGTGGCTGCCCTTGGCGTCCACCGCAGGCCAGGCTCCGGCTATTTTCTGCTTCTACTCAACCTGTCGATGCCTGGGACGGTGTGCCCTCGGGCTCCCGACGCTTGAACTGCTTGGAGCGCTGCAGGCCCCAGTAGGCGAAGACGAAGTAGATAACCGTGCACCAGATGGTGATGTCGTAGAACAGCTCACGATTAACGTAGTACTGATACAGGTCGGGGCTTTCAAACATCACCCGCCAGGCCAGCACCGCTGGCACACCCAGTCCAACGATCCCCCACATCACCTTGATGCCCTTGGATAGCAGTGTCTTGTCCTCCACGCCTTCGCGGTACTTTTCCGCCGCCTTGCGCCGGTGATGTTCGACCACCCGCTCGTTGAACTCCTGCTGGGCCTTTTCCTTCTCTGGATAGGCCTCACAGGCACCGGCCCTTCGCGCCAGCACCACGTAGACCAGGATCGACACAAACCAGGTCGGCAGGAACAGGTAGTAGAACGGCATCACGTCGAGGACATTGAGCCCAAAACCGAAGATCAGCGAGATACCCCAGCTGGCGATCGCCGGCCGGTTGTCGGCAAGGCCCTTGAAGTTGGCCCAGTAGCGGGTCATGCCGAGCCGCGGGAACAGCTGGTACTCGGCAAAGGCGATGCCGCCCACCGGCACCAGGATCAGGCCGGCGTAAGTCAGCAGCGGCAACATGCTGCGGTAGACGAAGGGGAAACAGCTCGCGCCCATCACCCCGAGCCCCACCAGCATGGTCACCTTCCAGCGCTTGACCTCGGGCATCAGCGCCTGGGCGGCCAGACCGGCGCGGTACAGGTTGGAATTCGCCGTGGTCCAGCCGGCCACGATCACGATCACGAAGCCGGACATTCCTAACGCGTAGAACGCCACATCGCCGGGGTCGACCACCAGGATACTGAGCTTCATGGTGGCGGCGGTGGCCGCCCCCATCAGGCCCGCCGAGATCCAGGCTACATAGTGGCCGAACATCATGCCGGTACTGGTGGCCAGGGCGTAGCGCTTCTTGCGGGCATAGCGCAGAAGCGCCATGTCGATCAGACCGAAGTGGGCGAAGGTATTGGCGGCCCAGGCGAAGCCAATGACCTCCCACAGCCCGATCCCCGGTTCGCCATCGGCGTTGATGCCGGTGAATACGCTGGCACTGGCGATGGCGACGAAATCCGAAAAACTCGTCAAGGTGGTAAAACCGGTGACCGACTCCGACAGCGCCGGTATCAATACCATGCCGCCGGCGGTGAACATCACCATCAGCCAGGGTGCACAGATGCTGGCGAACTCGCTCAGGGCGTTGAAGCCAAAGGCCGCGACCAGCACCACGATGGCCCCTACGGCAAAGGCGATGATGACGAAGGCCATGTCGGTGGGATAGGGCGCCACCTGAGGTGGCACATCGAAAAGCACCCGCACCGCGGTAGCAGAGACCGTGATCATGGCCGCCGAGATGGCAGCAAAGATCACCACATTGGCGCCGTTGTAGAGCTTCGCCATGACGTTACCGGCGATGCGTTCCAGGTAGGCGAAAAGACTGAGCCGGGTGCCGACGGCGATCGGTGCGGTGATCAGGGTGAAACTCAGTATCGCCAGGGTGTTGCCGATGACCAGACCGATCAGAATGTCCCAGATGCCGGCACCGAGGCCGACGAAGGTGGCACCGATCACGAACTCGGTCGCGGCCACGTGTTCTGCGGCATACAGTCCGAGAAAGTGCTTGGCACCGTGCTGCTTGTGGGGCGGAACCGGCAGCTGTTCATCGTCGACGCTGTCTAGAGATTGCTGCGGGTCAAATCCGGATGTCGCCATGGGCGCCTCCTTGTGTGTCACTCATCTCGCTTGCGGGTGAACGTCGCACCTGCGGGCTCACCCGTTCCGCCGGCTTCCTTCGAGGAGCCGATCGCCACTACTGCTGAGCAAAGCGTGCCTGCTCGGTCACCTTCTCGGTGACCCACTGAGCATCTTCGATGGCTTCCTCGGCGGAGATGTCTCCGGCCAACGCCTTGGCGAAGCGGTTACCCACCGCCGTACCGATACCCTGAAAAGCGGGGATCGCCACGTACTGAACGCCTCGATAGGGCACCGCCTGTACCGTCGGGTCATCCGGATTGGCGCTTCTCAACGATTCCAGCACCAGCTCACTGTAGGGCGCGGCCTCGCGGTAACTCGGATTGTCGTAAAGCGAAGCACGGGTCCCCGGCGGCACCTGGGACCAGCCCTCTCGCTCGGCCACCAGTTCCTGATAGCCCCGGGAGGTGGCCCAGGCGACAAAGCGCTTGGCCGCCTCGCTCTGCTCGGAACTGGTGGGAATTGCGAGCGCCCAGGCCCACAGCCAATTGCTGCGCTTGTCCAGTCCGTTATCAGGAGCCAGAGCGAATCCCACGCGATCGGCGACCTCGGAGGCCTCGGGATCGGTCACCGCGGATGCGGCCACGGTGGCATCCACCCAGATGCCGCACTTGCCCTGTTGAAACAGCGCGAGATTCTCGTTGTAGCCGTTGTCTTCCGGATTCGGCGGGCCGTACTCTCCCAACAAAGTCAGATAGAGATCCAGCGCATCACGCCAGCCACCTCCCTCGAGCTGTGGCTGCCACTCTTCATCGAACCAGCGACCGCCGAAGGCGTTGGCCATGGCGGTCAACAGGGCCATGTTCTCGCCCCACCCCGGCTTGCCCCGCAGGCAGATGCCGTAGTGTTCATCGGAGTCCGAGAGCTTTTCTGCCGCCTGTGCCAGAAAGTCCCAGCTCGGCGCCCTGGGCATGCTCAGGCCCGCATCCTCGAACAGGTCCGTGCGGTACATGGTGAAGGCGGACTCCGCATAGAAGGGAGCCGCGTAGAGAACATCCTGATAAGACAGCGCCTGGCGCACGGTGGGCAGCAGATCCTCGGGCTGGTAGTCGCCAGGCATGTCGGCGATGGGTACGAGCCAGCCACGTTCCGCCCAGATGGGGGCTTCGTAGGTGCCGATGGTAACGATGTCGAAGCGCCCCCCGGAGGTGGCGATATCGGTGGTGACCTGCTGGCGCAGCGTACTCTCGTCCAACGTCACCCAGTTGAGCTGAATATCGGAATTCCCCGCGACAAAGTCCTCGCTCAGCTCTCGCATCCGCAGCATGTCCCGGTTATCCACCGTGGCAATGGTCAACTCGGCAGCCACGCCATGCTGGGCAAACACCGCCCCACCCCCCATTACCAGCGCACAAGCGGTTTTAACTCGAAAGGACGTCATCATTCGCGCTCCCTCTGCCGGCGTTATAGGTTCCTGTTCTAAAAAACCTTAGCACCATGGCGTCGTCCCAACATTGAAATGTCGCGCTTTATTTACCGGGACATTGGTCTAAACACACCCAGAAATCACCATTACAAATTAATTTAATTAGGCATATATGATTCAAAAAAACCATGAGAAAACAAAGATAAGGAAGAGTTCTTCGGTTATCCCACTGCCAACAACCATACTAGTTCAGCAAGAACTGCGATATCGCCTACACCTATCAGCGCACTCTTCTCCATTACCTTTACGATGCCTATTGGCGCTTCAGTCATGAAGGCTTAAATCATCTCTTCCGACGAATATGCAAAGTGACGTCGATCACCGTGTAAAAACGGCGTACGCATCAAAGAAAATACCATCTAATGGTCGCGGGGCTTTAGGCGCTGTCCGAAAAGTCGACGAGCGAAGGTTAGACAAGGCAAAAATCGGTGAGAAAGCGCAGTTTACGGGGTGTAAATGAGCATTTTGATCCGATTTTTAACGCCGTATTACCGAGCGCAGGCACTTTTCAGACAAGCCCTAGCGAGCGCAACAGAAATCCCGGCCCGGGAAATCATGACCAACGACGGGAAGTGACGTCACAAACAGCGAAGGCTGGGCATAACATCGCCACCCGCCGAGCCGATCTGGCCCGACGGGTGAGGTACCGACAAGAGGAAAGAAGCAGGTCTCGTCAGAGGCCCGGTTGCCATCCATTGACGATAGGATAACGACGGTCACGGCCGAAGCCGCGCTGGGTCACGCGCACGCCTACCGGTGCCTGGCGGCGCTTGTACTCGCAGCGGTCCACCAGCTTGACCACCTTGTAGACGTCCTCGGCGCTGAAGCCTGCCTCGATGATCGCCTCGGCGCTCATGTCGCCTTCGATGTAGCGCACCAGAATGGCGTCCAGCGTGTCATAGTCCGGCAGCGAGTCACTGTCCTGCTGGTCCGGCGCCAGTTCCGCCGAGGGCGGACGCTCGATGACACGCTCCGGGATCACCAGGTTCTCGGTGTTGCGCCAGCGCGCCAGGCGATACACCCAAGTCTTGTAGACGTCCTTGATGGCGTTGTAACCACCGACCATGTCACCGTAGAGGGTGGCGTAGCCCACCGCCATCTCGCTCTTGTTGCCGGTGGTCAGGACCATCAGGCCCTTCTTGTTGGACAGCGCCATCAGCAGCACACCGCGACAGCGCGACTGGAGATTCTCCTCGGTAGTATCGCGCTCGGTACCCTCGAAGCTCTCGGCCAGGGTGTCCATGAAGGCTTCAACCATGGGCGCGATCGGCATCACTTCATAGCTGACCCCAAGCAGACGGGCCTGCTCGGCGGCGTCTTCCTTGGAAATGTCGGCGGTGTAGTGATACGGCATCATCACCGCATGGACCCGCTGGGGGCCGAGTGCATCCACCGCGATGGCCAGCGACAGGGCCGAATCGATGCCGCCAGACAGCCCCAGCACCACGCCCTTGAACCCACTCTTGTTGACGTAGTCACGCAGACCGGTGACCAGGGCGCTGTAGAGGTCTTCCTCCGGCGCCACGTCCAGATCCACCTCGCCCTGGCGCGGGGTCCACTTGCCCTGCTCCTCGACGAAGTGCACCGGGCTCAGCCAGATATCCCAGTGCGGCGCCTGCACCGCCAGCTTGCCTACGGCGTCGACACAGCAGGAGCCACCGTCGAACACCAGCTCATCCTGACCGCCGATCTGATTGACATAGACCAGCGGCAGGCCGACGTCACTGGCACGCTGCTCGAGAAGCTCGAGCCGCTCGGCCGGCTTGTTCTGGTGGTAGGGCGAGGCATTGAGGGTGACCAGGATATCGGCACCGGCGTCGCGAGCCTGGCGGACCGGCGCTTCCTGCCAGATATCCTCGCAGATCAGAATGCCGAGCCTGGCGCCCTTGTGTTCCACGACCAGCGGCGTGTCTCCGGGCTGGAAGTAGCGCTGCTCATCGAATACCTGATAATTGGGCAGGGCCTGCTTGGCGTACTCATCCAGCCACTGGCCGTTGTAGAGCACGCCGGCCATGTTGTGCAGCGCGCCCTCGCGACGGCCGGGATAGCCCACGATGACCATGACGTCGCGGACCATCTTTTCCGCCATGCGGGTACGCGCCTCGCGCAGGCGGGTCTCCATCGACGGCCTCAGCAACAGGTCCTCGGGCGGATACCCGGTCAAGAACAGTTCCGGCAGAACAACCACGTCGGCACCGTGCTCGAGGAAAGCCTCGCGTACGGTCTCGATGGCCCGGTCGGCGTTGCCGGGGATGTCGCCGACCAAGGGGTCGAGCTGCGCCATCACCAGAGTCAGGTCTTGCATGAGCGGAGAAATCTCTCGAGAATCGGGGGGATCAGCCCCCATTGTCCCGCAAGGGCCGCCAACAGGCAAAGGCCGCCTCCAATCCGTGTGGAGTAAGGATGAACCTCTTGATAATCCGCCTTCTGATCTTCGCCGTGGTGTTCTTTGCCGGGCTCAAGCTTTATCGCATGTACCGCGAGTGGAAGTTTGAGCAGCAGGATCAAGGCCCCACCTCCCATGAGGGAGGAAAAATGGTGCGCTGCACCTGGTGCAAGGTACACCTGCCCGAGCAGGACGCCCTGCGCGAAAAGGGCGAGTGGTTCTGCTGCGGTGACCATCGTGACAAGTTCATCACCGAAAGCCGCCAAGGCGACGATGCTGACGGCGATAACGGCGATGACACCCAGGGGCGTTAAACGCCCCGACAGTCACGCCGACGCCCAGTTGACCGACGCCCCGCTGCCCATTGCTACCTCACCCTGCCCCTGCTTCGATCGCCTCACTCCCGGTCAGCTTGGGCGCTCTTCCACACGTCCTTGCAACCGATAGGGCGCGGGATCAATGATCGGCTCTCTTCCCAGCAGTTGATCCACCAGCAGGCGCGTCGAGGCCGGCGCCAGCACCAGCCCATTGCGGTAGTGCCCGGCGTTGACGTGCAGGTTGTCCCAGCCGGGGGCCTGGCCGATATAAGGCACCCCGTCCGGTGATCCGGGCCTCAGTCCGGCCCAGTGGTGCTCGATCTCGCAGTCGGCCAATGCCGGAATGATGGCGGTAGCGCTATGCCATAGTGAGCTGCGGGCGTCGTCGTCGGTGCCCTTGTCGAACCCGGCGTCTTCCAGGGTGGAGCCGGCCAGGACCCGCCCGTCGCCGCGAGGAATCACGTAGCGTCCATCCATCAGCACCACCCGCTCGACCAGTCCGGGTGGTGCCTTGAACAGAATCATCTGACCCTTGACCGGGCGTACCGGCAGATCGAGCCCGGCCATGTCGGCAAGCCCCGCCGACCAGGCGCCGGCACAGATCACCACCTGATCGGCACTGAGGTTGCCCTGGTCGGTGTTCACCACCGCCACCCGCTCCCCTTGCCGCTCGAACCCGGTGACCGTGCATTGCTCGCGCAACGTCACCGACGTCATGTCTTCCAGTCGGGACCTCAGCGCGCGCATCAGACGGGGGTTACGAATGCTGCCCAGGGTCGGCATCCACAGCGCCTCGTCGATATCGCGGCGGGCATTGGGTTCCTTTCGGCGGATCACTTCAGCGCCTACCCGCGACAGCGGCTTGCCAACCTCCCGCGCCCACTCGAGTGCGCGCGCTTCGTCATCCACCCTCAGGTAGAGAAGCCCTTTCTGACGATACTCCGGGTCGACCCCGGTCTCCTCCAGCAGGCGCAGGGCCAGTTCGGGGTAGGCCCCCTCCGACCAGCTCGCCAGGCGCGATACCGGCGAGCTGTAGCGCCAGGGATAAAGTGGCGAGACGATCCCGCCCCCGGCCCAGGAGGCCTCGCTACCGCAGCCGCCTCGCTCTACCACCGTCACACTGTGACCGGCATCGGCCAGTTGCAGTGTCGTCATCAGCCCTATGACGCCGCCGCCAATCACCAGGAAATCACTCAAAGCGCTTCTCCAACGTCTGCTCTCCCTTCTCCGAGCTAGGCTCAAGGAACCCCGAATTCAAACAACAACCACAAGGAAGCGTTCGCCATGGACGACGACGCCCGACGCCCCCGTCATGTCTGCATGTCCCGAGCTTACTGGCACACACCTCACCACCCCGAACCTTACCGTCCCAAGTCTTGCCATCCCGAACCTCATCGAATCGCTTTCCGCCAGTCCGGAACTACCTTGCTGGAGCTGTTGCTGGTGGTGGCTATTGTAGGCCTTCTGACCAGCGTGGCCCTGCCGGGCTACCGGGCAATGGCCGCCCGACAGGATATCGCCAGCGAGCTTTCGCGACTAGAAGGCGCCCTGATGCTGGCCCGGGGCACGGCCATCACCCGGGCAAGACCCGTCACCCTGTGCCCGAGCGACGACGGCGTGCACTGCGGCGAGGACTGGAGGGGGAAGCTGTTGATCAAGGCGGGAGCGCCGAGCTGGGAGGGAGCGACACTTCATGTCTTTGCGCCAAGCCGGCTCTCAAGCATCGATTTTCGCGAGGATGCAAAGCCGGTGCGTTTTCTGGCCAATGGACGCGCCAGTGGACATAACGGGACCTTTGAGGTCTGCGCGAAAGATAACACCGGAGCAAGGCTGGTGCTCAGCAACTACGGCCGAGTGCGCGTCAATTTGCCCGCACAGATCAACTGCGGAAACCTTGTGGACTAATATAAAACTAAATATATGATCGAAATATGTGAACTGTAATACGATCTTTCATATATACCTCGCAGACAAATTTCACTATTCAGTAAAAACATCTTTCTCTTTACTCCGGTTACAAGCCACTGCCCCCACCATCAATCCAGATAGCCCCCCCATCAGAATCGTCACCTGCCATTTCTGGGTCAATCTGCACGTCCATATAAACAACAGCGCTACCCACACCAATTGCCTGGCCTTCCAAGAGCAATCGTCCATTATTCAGGTTGGCATCGCCAACCATCAGCTGATTTCCACTGATCAAGTTCCCTTCAAGAGTCACATCCCCTTCCATGGCAACAGACAATTTCTCGGATGTAACTATAGAACTCTCGTAATGTCCTTCAGCAAGAATCACGTCCGCAGATCCCTTTACTACTACAGTTTCTACCGGAGCATATTCCGACAAGACCAACTCACCATCAAATTCCTGATCGATTGAGCAAAAAAGAGTTTCTTCCAGCCTCGCACACCCTAGATCGTCAAAACTATCATCCGTCATTTGCTCCTCGAGCTCCTTGATACGGTCATCAATCATCGCCAGGGAGCCAATCTTGGCGTCGCAGGGCACAGGCTGATCCATACACACGGAATCCACATCGATTGTGCAGTCATAATCCACGGGAGCCCAAACTCCATCCGGAGTTTGAATATTGAATGCTCCGGCAGAGCCGAGTTGGCATTGCTCAGGGATAGGCAGTGAAGAAATACCATCGCCTGTCGCCTTATTACCAATCATTATGAAATGTTGTGCAACAACCTGCTCGCCATCACTGACCTGGCCCCTGATCAACTGCACTGGAGTTGCCTGATACACACAATCCATATAACGATAGCCGATCGTCTCGCTATCGGATATCGGGAGTACGTCCGACCAGCCAGCCATCAGTTGTCCATCAAAGGCCTTGTCGCGGGCCACCTCACATGCTGACAATCCGCTCGATTCAGGCGTTTCACTTAGCCTCTCGGCCCCGCCCCAATCCGCCGCCATCTGGGCCTGGGCCATGGCGCGCATATTGCCGGCCAGGCGTTCGTCCACCAGCGCCGACTTGACCCCGGCCATGGCCACCACCGAGGCGATCGCTACCAGCGACAGCACCACCAATAGTGCCGCGCCTCGCTGCCTCGCTGGCGCCTTCATTCGGCATTCTCCGCCGCGGACACGGCCTGGAGACGATCCACCGCGTGCAGCCGGATCGGTGTACTGGCGTGGGGCAGGTTCAGGGTGATGCGATAGAGTCCCCCACCCAGATCTTCCAGCACCTGATCGTCCTCGCAGGAACCATCGTAGGCCAGGCCATCGACCAGAGGCTCGCCGCTGTCGACCTCGTGCAGCGTACAGGACTCGCCATCTGGCGCCGGGCGCAGCACGTAATCGCCGGGGGAGGCGTCGCCCCGGCGCACCGCCGCGGTGATGGTATCGAGGGCGTAGCTCAGGACCGCCTGGCGATCAGCCAGGCGCAGCACCTCGCGCGCATTGGCGTTGACCTCCTGAAACAGCGAGCCCGCAGCCAGGATCACCAGGCTGCCGACGACCATGGCCACCATCAGTTCGACCAGCGACACGCCGCGCTGGCGATGCAACGACTTGCCTGGGGAAAGGACGCGGTGCGGACTCATGGTGCTTTCCGAGCGGGCAACTTGACCCAGTACTGAAACAGGCTAGGTTCGGTGAAGCGCTCGTCCTTCCAGCCGATACGCAGCTCGAAGGCGCAGTCGTCCCGCGCGATCACCGCCTCGTCCAGGGCAATGAGACCGGGAAGGAAATCGGCCCAGTGCTCGCGCCAGTGCTCTCGGGAAAGGCTCTCGGGCACACCTTCAGGACAGTACCCGCCATTGGCCACCAGGCTTGCCCACAGCAGTTCCCGTGCATCCTGGGCGGCCAGGTCCGCCAGCGATCTCTGGATACTGGAATGGGCGCTTTGCAAGCTGCGCAACTGCATCCCCGCCACCCCTAAAAGTCCCACCGACAACAGCACCAGCGCCACCAATGCCTCGAGCAGGGAAAACCCGGCCTGGGATCGCAGCCGTCTCACGCGGCATCTTCCTCATCGCCGGAACGTACCACGCCGCTTGGCTCCACCGAGACCCAGCGACCCTCGCCTCCTGTCCCGCGAAGCTGCCAACGGCAGGGGCTACCGTAACTGCACTCATCCAGGCGCCCCATCAGATCGAAGCTGACCCCACCGGGCGATACCCGGGTACCGTCAGTGTGCGCTGCTTCATCGACCATCAGTACATCGCCATGCGCGCTTGGAGTGGACTGGCAGCCGCCGGCGTCCGCGTCTCCCGCCAGTACCTCGAGCCGCCAGCGTCCCGCGCAGTCGACCACCAGCACCCTGACCTCCTGGCGTCGGGTCAAGGCGGTGGTGCGTGCCAGGGTCAGTGCGCCGACCAGGCGATTGGTATCCGCCACCAGACGCTCGCCGGCCAGCCAATGGTGCAGGCCAGGCACCGCCACCGCAGCCATCAGGCCGATCACCGCGACGCAGACGACCAGCTCCAGCAGGGTGACCCCGCGCTGGCGTCTACCAGCAGTCATCTGGTGCCCGCTCGCCGGTCTGGTCCATGGTCAGGCTATCGCAGCCTTCCTTCACCGACTGGGCGTCGAGGGCCCTGGCCTCGAGAAAATAGCGTCCTGGGTGGCGTTCCACCGACAGTTGGTAGAAACCGGACTCCGACGGTCGCTCAAGCCCGTCACAGGCGGCGATATCATAGGCCTGGTCACGGCTGTAGCAGCGTTCCAGCGACGAGGCGGTTGTCATCAACAAGGCGCGGCCATCGGCGACACGGGTCTCGCGTAGATGCTCGGTGTACATGGGGTAGGCCACCGACGCCAGCAGACCGATGATGGCGATGCACAGCAACAGTTCGATCAGGGTGAAACCGCCCTGACGCTCCATCGGGCCTGGTGACGAAGCCCGTGTCGAAGCGGCACTGACTTTCTGGTCCAGCTCACTGAATCCATGCTCATCCCAGCGCGTCTCTGCGTAAATTGAGCCTCGCGTTTTTCGTATTCCCTGCATCGGGCTTCTCCGGCTCGTTTTCCCTTCGAGTATGTCGCACGTCCGCCATGGGCGGCAGGCGCTGGATCAAGGTTGTGTCGCGACACCACGCTTAAGCACAGACTTGAGGCTTTCTCCTACGCCTGAAAACAAGGACGCCGCCCTTGGGGGCGGCGTCGAGATGCTGCACTGGAAAAACGAACGGTGGAATGCCTTCACGGCAATCCTCTGGTGGCATCAGTCGCTGACGATGACCCGCTCGCGCAGTTCACGCGGCATCGAGAAGGTGATGGTTTCCTCTCGGCCGGCCAGTTCCTCGGGGGCCTCGGCGCCCAGCTCGGTCAGGCGGTCGATGACCCCCTTGACCAGTACCTCCGGGGCGCTGGCCCCGGCGGTCACGCCGACTGCACCGATATTCGCAAGCCAGGCCGGATCGATCTGCTCGGCACTGTCGATCAGGTAGGCCGGGGTGCCCACTCGCTCGGACAGCTCGCGCAGGCGATTGGAGTTGGAGCTGTTGGGGCTTCCCACCACCAGTACCAGGTCGGAGCCCGCCGCCAGTTCGCGCACCGCGTCCTGGCGGTTCTGGGTGGCGTAGCAGATATCGTCCTTGCGCGGCCCCTGGATGTCGGGGAAGGTGGCGCGCAGGGCATCGATCACCCGAGCGGTATCGTCCATGGACAAGGTGGTCTGGGTGACAAAGGCCAGCCGACTGGGGTCCTTGACCTCCAGACGGGCCACGTCCTTTTCGTCCTCGACCAGGTAGATCTGGCCACCGTGGGAGGTGTCGTAACGCCCCATGGTGCCTTCGACCTCGGGATGCCCTTCATGGCCGATCAGGATGCACTCCTGGCCACGGCGAGCGTAGCGCAGCACTTCCATATGCACCTTGGTCACCAGCGGGCAGGTGGCGTCGAAGACCTTGAGCCCGCGCCGCTCGGCCTCCTCCTGCACCGCCCGGGACACCCCGTGGGCAGAGAAGATCACGATGACGTCATCGGGAACCTCGTGGAGTTCCTCGACGAAGATCGCCCCACGCTCGCGCAGGCTATCGACCACGAAGCGGTTGTGGACCACCTCGTGACGCACGTAAATGGGCGGCCCGAACACGTCCAGCGCGCTGTTGACGATGTCGATGGCCCGGTCGACGCCGGCGCAGAAGCCGCGCGGGTTGGCCAGCTTGATTTGCATGGTTTGCCTTGCCTCGGTGCCGTCTTGGCACCTGGTTGAGCGGATGATTCGCGTGGTCATCACGTACTGCGCCTTACCGGCACACCGGGGACGTGAATCGCCTAGTGGGTAGTGGCAGGCTTGACGCCCAGCACCTCGACCTCAAAGGTCAGGGTGCGCCCGGCCAGCGGATGATTGAAGTCCACTTCCACCATGTCGCCGTCGATCTCGGTGACCACCCCGGGTAATTCGTCGCCGTTGGCATCGGCAAAGGACATCACGGTGCCGACCTCCGGCTCGTCGCCGTTGAACACCTCACGCTTCATGCGCTGGATGTTCTGCGGGTTGTGCTGACCGAAGGCGTGCTCGGGACTGACCTCGAAGCTGCCGCTGTCGCCGTCGGTCATACCCTTCAACGGCTGCTCGAACCCGGGCGGCAGGTTGCCATCGCCCAGTTGAAAGGTCGCCGGGGCCTTGTCCCGGGTGGAGTCCACCACGGTGCCATCTTCCAGCTTGAGGGTGAAGTGAAGGGTGACTTCCATGCCCTCGTCGATACGGTAGTCGCTCATTGGGATCTCCGAAAGAGTGACGGACCGGCAGGGACCGATACGTCGCTGCCGGCAACAGATAATTAGCCGCGCCGGGCGCGGCGGCGCTCGCCGAAGATCGACTCCCAGATCAGGCCGATGGCGCCCAGGGTGATGCCGATATCCGCCACGTTGAACGCCGGGTAGTACCAGCCCGCCGCGTGAAAGGACAGAAAGTCCACCACGTAGCCGTGCACCAGGCGGTCATAGAGGTTGCCCAGGGCGCCGCCGATGATCAGCGCGAGACACGCCCCCAGCAGCTTTTCGTCACGCCGCAGGCGACGCATCCAGATCGTCAGGCCGACGGTGGCCGCCACCGCGATGGCGGCGAACAGCCAGCGCTGCCAACCGGGGTGATCGGCCAGGAAACTGAAGGCCGCCCCGGTATTGTGCAAAAGCGTCAGATTGAAGAACGGCAGCACCTCCACCGGCGTGGCGTAGGTCAGCGTCTGGCTCATCAGTGCCTTGGTGCCCAGATCGAGCACGACCCAGGCCAGCGCCAGCCACCACCAGCGCAGCGGCTGGCGCATCGGTTCTACCTGTGAACTCATGTGCCCGTCACCCTCCTTGGTCGTGGAATCCGTGGCGTCAGGCATAGTGACGCACCTCGCCCGGACCGTCCGGCAGGTTGCTGACGCAGCGCGAACACAGGTCCGGGTGCTCGGGCAGCGAGCCCACATCGGGGCGATGGTGCCAGCAGCGCTCGCACTTGGCGTTGTCGCTGGCGCGCACCGCCACCTTGAGCCCTTCGACGTCGGTCTCGGCGGCATCGACTCCTTGGTCGAGCGGCGCCAGGTGGACCTCGCTGGTCAGCATCACGAAGCGCAGCTCGTCGCCCAGGCGCGAGAGCAGTTCGTCAAGCTCGTCGCTGACGTGCAGGGTCACCTCGGCGGCCAGGCTGCCCTTGATGGTCTTGGCGTTGCGGGCGTCTTCCAGGCACTTGTTGACCGCCTGCTTGACCGTCAGCACCCGCTCCCAGAAGTCACGGCCCATGCTGGCGTCGTCGCTGAGGGTGGACAGGCCTGTGTAGTAGGTCTCCAGCAGCACGCTGCGGCCTTCGGCCAGGCCCTTCTCGCCGGGAATGTTCTCGAAGATCTCCTCGGCGGTGAACGACAGGATCGGCGCGACCCAGCGCACCAGCGCCTGGACCACGTGATAGAGCGCGGTCTGGGCGCTGCGACGGGCCTGGGAGTCGGACTGGGTGGTGTACTGGCGATCCTTGATCACGTCCAGGTAGAAGCCGCCCAGCTCCCGCGCGCAGAAGCCGTGCACCTGCTGGTAGACATCGAGGAAGCGGTACTCGTCGTAGGCCGTCTCGATGCGTGCCTGAAGTTGCGCGGCGCGGTCCACCACCCACTGGTCCAGCGCCAGCATGTCGTCGAAGGCTAGGGCGTCACGCTCGGGGTCGAAGCCGTTCAGGTTCGCCAGCAGGAAGCGCGCGGTGTTGCGGATACGCCGGTAAACGTCGGCGGTGCGCTTGAGGATCTCGTCGGACACCGCCATCTCGCCGGAATAGTCGGTGGAGGCCACCCACAGACGCAGGATATCGGCGCCGAGCTTGTCCATTACCTCCTGCGGGGCCACCACGTTGCCCATGGACTTGGACATCTTGCGGCCCTGGGCGTCGACGGTGAAGCCGTGGGTCAACAGGCCCCGGTACGGCGGGTGACCGTCGATGGCGCAGCCGGTCAGCAGCGACGAGTGGAACCAGCCGCGGTGCTGGTCCGAGCCCTCCAGGTACAGATCGGCACGCGGGCCGCTCTGATGGCCGTGGGGGTGCGAGCCGCGCAGCACGTGGCGGTGGGTGGTGCCGGAGTCGAACCACACGTCCAGGGTATCGGTGACCTTGTCGTACTGACTGGCCTCTTCGCCCAGAAGCTCGGCCGGGTCCAGGCGGAACCAGGCGTCGATGCCGCCGCGGTCGACCAGGTCGGCGACCTTCTCGGTCAGCTCCACGGTCTGCGGGTGCAGCTCGCCGCTTTCCTTGTGCAGGAAGAACGGGATCGGCACGCCCCAGTTGCGCTGACGCGAGATGCACCAGTCCGGGCGGTTGGCGATCATGCTGTGCAGCCGCGCCTTGCCCCAGCCCGGCGTGAACTCGGTCGCCTCGATCCCTTCGAGCGCGCTTTCGCGCAGGGTGCGACCGTCATGGCCAGGGATGTCCATGCCGACGAACCACTGGGCGGTGGCCCGGTAGATCACCGGGGTCTTGTGACGCCAGCAGTGCATGTAGCTGTGGGTGATGGTCTTGTGAGCCATTAGCGCGCCGGCCTCGGACAGTGCTTCGACGATCTTCGGGTTGGCCTTCCAGATCAGCATGCCACCGAACAGCGGCAGGTCGTCGACGTAGACGCCGTCGCCCTTGACCACGCTGATGAAGTCGCTGAAGTCCATGCCGTAGCGACGGCAGGAGTCGAAGTCATCGACGCCATGAACCGGCGCCGAGTGGACGATGCCGGTGCTGCCCTCGTCGCTGGTCACGTAGTCGGCGAGATACATCGGCGCGGTACGCTCATACAGCGGATGATGGAACTCGATCAGCTCCAGCCGTTCGCCACGCGCCGTGGCGATGACCTCACCGCTCAGGCCGAAGCGCTCGAGGCAGCTCTCGACCAGTTCCTCGGCCAGCAGCAACAGCCGCTCGCCGGTGTCGACCAGGGCGTAGTTGAACTCCGGATGGACGTTCAGCGCCTGGTTGGCCGGGATGGTCCAGGGGGTGGTGGTCCAGATGACCACCGCCGCCGGCTTGGGCAGGCTGTCCAGCCCGAAGGCGGCGGCCAGCTTGGCGTCGTCTGCGCAGGTGAAGGCCACATCGATGGCGTCGGACTTCTTGTCGGCGTACTCGACCTCGGCCTCGGCCAGGGCCGAACCACAGTCGAAGCACCAGTTGACCGGCTTGAGTCCCTTGAACACGTAGCCGCCCTTGACCATGTCGGCCAGGGCGCGGATCTCGCCACCCTCGTTGGCGTACTCCATGGAGCGGTAGGGATTGTCCCAGTCGCCGACCACGCCCAGACGCACGAAGTCCTGAAGCTGGCCCTTGACCTGCTCGTCGGCGTACTCGCGACACAGCGCCCGGGCCTTTTCAGGCTCCAGGTGCTTGCCATGGGTGGTCTCCACCTTGTGCTCGATGGGCAGCCCGTGGCAGTCCCAGCCCGGCACGTAGGGTGCGTCGAAGCCCGCCAGGTTCTTCGACTTGACGATGATATCCTTGAGGATCTTGTTGACGGCGTGACCGATGTGAATGCTGCCGTTGGCGTAGGGAGGGCCATCGTGCAGCACGAAGACCTCCTGGCCCTGGCGTGCTTCGCGCAAGCGCTGGTAAATGTCCAGCTTCTGCCACTGCTCGACCCGCGCCGGCTCGCGCTTGGGGAGCATGCCGCGCATGGGGAATTCGGTTTCTGGCAGATTCAGAGTGTGCTTGTAGTCGCTCATAGTCCTGGGGTCAGCCGTCGTCATGATCGGCGGGGGCCTGCCCCGCCGGGGAATCCTGGGTTGCGGCCTCGCGCGCACGTGGCGCCGATGCCAGAGGATAGGGTCGTGGGCCGTCAGGGTCCCGGGCAAACACTGCTCGCGCCCGGTCGATGTCGGCATATATCTGGGTCTTCAGCGCGGCGAAGTCCGCGAAGGTCTCTTCACCGCGCAGCTTGGCGCAGGGCACCACCGTCAGGCGTTTGCCATACAGGTCCGCCTGCATGTCCAGCAGATGCGCCTCCAGCACCGGACGCGGCGACCCTACCGTGGGCCGCCAGCCGATATTGACCACCGCAGGATAGCCCTGGGACGCCTCGCCATCGCTGCCGTCGTGGATCTCCACCGTCGCCGCATAGACACCGCGCAGCACCAGCGGACCCGGCAGCAGCGGCAGGTTGGCGGTGGGCACGCCGATGGTGCGCCCGCGCTGCTGGTCACGCACCACCCGGCCGCTGACGCGGTAAGGCCGGCCCAGCAGGCGCGCCGCCGCCTCGAAGTTGCCACAGGCCAGCAGGGTGCGCACCCGTGTGCTCGACACTCGATCATCGTCGATGCGAAAGGTCAGGGTGTGTTCGACGCTGAAGCCGCTGCTGCGGCCGGCTTCGGTCAGCAGGGCAAAATCACCGCGACGATCGCAACCGAAGCGGAAGTCGTCGCCCACCACCAGATGGCGTACGCCGAGCCCTTCCAGCAGCACCCGTTCGATGAATTCTGCCGCCGTCAGCTGGCGCAGCGATTCATTGAACGGCAGACACAGCACCCGATCGACGCCGCACTCCTTGAGCAGGCCGACCTTGTCGCGCAACCGCGTCAGGCGCGGTGGCGCCTGGTCGCCGGCAAAGTACTCGCGCGGCTGGGGTTCGAACACCACCACGGTCACCGGCAGTCCGCTGCGCGCCGCCTCGGCGTGGCACTGCTCAAGGATCGCCCGATGGCCCAGGTGCACCCCATCGAAGTTGCCGATGGTCGCCACCGTGCCACGGTGCTCCTCGCGCAGATTGTGCAGGCCTCGAATTACTTCCATGAGTCGGGTCACACCGAACCTAAAGGGAGTCGATTATAGCGAAGTGCGGGGCGCCGCGTCTTCCCACCGTCTGAAGGCGTCTGGGTGGGCAGGCAGCTTTCTGACAAACCCCAGCCCTAACCCTTGAGCCGGAACTGGCGGACTCTGACTCCTGTCAGCCCCAGCCAGGCGAAGTACGCAAGCCCACCGGCCGCCACCAGCGCCGCCATCCACAGCACACGAGGCATGAGCCCCCAGCCGAGCCACTGGTGCCACTCCGGCGCCAGCAACACAAGCACCAGGCCCATGGCCACACAGCCGCCTCCGAGCTGCACGGCAAAGCGCCCCCAGCCGGGCTGGAAGCGCAGCACGCCCTGCCTGCGCAGCAGCCAGGCCAGCATCCCAGCATTGAGGAAGGCCGACAGCGCGGTGGCCAGCGCCAGCCCGGCGTGGGCCAGTGGCCAGATCAGGATCAGGTTGAACACCATATTGGCGACCATCGCGATGATACCGACCTTGACCGGCGTCTTGGTGTCCTGGCGGGCAAAGAAACCCGGCGCCAGCACCTTGATCAGCATGAAGGCGACCAGGCCGAGGGCATAGGCACGCAGGCTCATTGCCGCCATCACGATATCGTTGTCGGTCATGGCGCCGTAATGGAACAGCGTGATCAACAGCGGCTCGGCCAGCAGCGCCAGCGCCAGCGCCGCTGGCAGCCCCAGCAGCAGCACCGCTCGCAGCGCCCAGTCCAGCATCTGGCTGAAGTGCTCGGTGGACGCCTCGGCGTGGCGCCGCGACAGCGCCGGCAGGATCACCGTACCGATGGCCACGCCGAACACCCCCAGTGGCAGCTCCACCAGGCGGTCGGAATAGTAGAGCCAGGACACGCTGCCCGCCGCCAGCAGCGAGGCCAGGATGGTATCCAGCAGCAGATTGATCTGCGACACCGAGACTCCGAACAACGCCGGCGCCATCAGTCGAAGGATGCGCCGCACACCCTCGTGGGCGAAGTTGGGCCAGGGCCGGGGCATCAGCCCGAGCCTCACCAGAAAGGGCACCTGAAACAGCAGTTGCGCGGCACCGGCGATCAGCACGCCCCAGGCCAGCGCCATGGCCGGCTCGCTCATCATCGGCGTCAGCACCAGCGCCGCACCGATCAGCGACAGGTTCAGCAGCACCGGGGTGAAGGCCGGTACCGCGAAGCGATTCCAGGTATTGAGCACGCTGCCGGCGAAGGCGGTCAGCGAGATCAACAGCAGATACGGGAACGTCAGCCGAAGCATGTCGGTGGTCAGCGCGAGCTTGTCGGGATCTCGCGCAAAGCCAGGAGCAAACACCCAGGTCAACCAGGGCGCGGCGACGATAGCCAGGGCGGTAATCAGCGCCAGCACCGCCGCCAGGCTACCGCACACCGCATTGAGCAGTTCGCGTATCTCTTCGCGGGTGCGGGTGGTCGAGTACTCCGACAGCACCGGCACGAAGGCCTGATTGAAGGCGCCCTCGGCGAACAGCCGACGCATGAAGTTGGGGATCTTGAAGGCCACGAAAAAGGCGTCGGCGCCCTGTCCTGCACCCAGCAGGGTGGCGATCACCACGTCGCGCACCAGCCCCAGCACCCGGGACAGCATGGTCATGCTGCTGACCACCAACCCAGAGCGCATCAGGCCCCGACGCACGGGCGCCTTGGCGCCCCCCACCGAGGTGCCCGCTCCCTGCTCCAGGGCCTGATCAATGTCCTCATCCGAGGCCTGCTGTCGACGCTCGTCGGTCACGTCACTGATTCCTTGCTTGCGGGTTCCCTGCTCAATTCCCGGCTCGTTTGTCCGGCCCTCTTGTCCCACTGACATTCCCCGCCCTGTGGCTCTCCATCGCCCGGAGAAGGGCGACGAAGGGGCACCGGGGCGCCGCGGGTCATCAATTGGCAGGCACAAAAAAACCGGCCGTAGCCGGTTTTTCGCGTGCGCGACACGGACGCATCCGCGTCACGCCGAAAGCGCGGGACCGGCTTACGCAGCCAGCGCCTTGATGCGCTTGTTCAGACGGCTCTTGATGCGAGCGGCCTTCTTCTTGGACAGGGTGTCCTTGTCGGCGATGCGGTCGATGACCGGCTGTGCCGCCTTGAAGGCGTCCATTGCCTGAGCGTGGTCACCGCTGTTGATCGCCTTGATCACGCGCTTGACGTAAGTGCGGACCATGCTGCGCTGGCCTGCCTTCAGGACACGACGAGATTCTGCCTGACGGGCGCGCTTACGGGCTTGCTTGCTGTTAGCCACTGACTGTCTCCTTGGAGAAAGTTGTCGTCACCGTCGCACGATGACTTGATAACGTATTGATCCAACAGGGAAATAAAAAAATCCCCGTCGGCCTGGCCATCTGGCCGACCGCCATCGCAAGCACTGTCGCGAGGCAATCGTTACGGGCCGTGTCTGAGAGGATGGCGCATCCTATCATGTCAAGGTACTGCGCGCCAGCCTTTTAGGGCCTGGCGCGCCTGGCTCACTCCACCGACCCTGTGCCCGGCCAGCGGCGGCCAGCGCAGCGGTCATCGCGCCACTTGTCCCAACGCCACGGGCGCCTCAGGTCACCCCAGACGTCGCCGCCGCCATCATCACTCGAATCACTTCAGCTTCGACTGGATCATCTGCTTGACGAAGCGCTGACGCTCCTGCAGCCGCAGCCCCTGGATCGCCTCCGCCAGATCATGAGCCTCTTCGCCCACGTGCCAGTAGAGCTGACGGCGAGTGCTGATCGCCTGGTAGGCGGCCTCCGCCACTTCCTTCGGGCCCAGAGTAATATCCTGCTCCGTGCACACCATGGAGTCAGGGTTGTTGGAGTTCATCGGTGTATTGATCAGACCGGGTTCGATGATCCCTACATAGATACCATCGGACTCCAGCTCGATACTCAGCGACTCGCCCAGCGACGTCACGAAGGACTTGGTCGCACCGTACACGCTGAACATCGGCAGCCCGGTGATCGCCGACGCCGACGACGTCAGCAGGATGGCGCCTGCCTCGGACGCCATCACGTAAGGCAGCGCTTCCTTGATGATGTAGATCGTGCCCATGGCATTGATCAGGTTCATCATCTCGTACTTTTCGAGCTCGACGTCCTTGAACAGGCCACTCGCCTGAATCCCGGCATTGGAGTGGACGACATCGATCACTCCACCGCAGACGGTGGCGAACTGCTCGATGGCGTCATGCACACCGGCACGACAGGAGACATCGCACTTGTAGGCAAACAGGTTCGCCTGCCCTTGCGCCTGCAGCTCGTTCAGCGCCTTGACGTTGATATCCAGGCCACCGACCTTGAAGCCCTTCTCCAAAAACAGCTTGACGACCTCAAAGCCGACGCCGGAACCAGCACCCGTTACCAGAATAGACTTCATCGACAACGCTCCCTCTTCTCCAAAGACCGCTGAGACCACGCACCAGGGCACGCTTCAGCTTCAAGGCTCACGCAACAGGACAGATGTCGCGCATGCGCCGCCGACAGCGGCTGCTGTCGGCGGCGCATAAGAGCACGGAGAAAAGACGGGAACCATATCCCTAAAGAGAGGCGCCAGCAGCAACAAGAAGCGCGCTACTGCCCTGGGTCAAGCCAGCACCACAAGATTGTCGCGGTGAATCAGCTCCGGCGCTTCCATATAGCCGAGCAACTCACAGATGCGACCGCTGGGCTGGCCGAGAATCTTGCGCGCGTCCTCGGCGTTGTAGTTGACCAGCCCCTTGGCGATCCGCTCACCCTGCTCGTCGACGCACAGCACCATATCGCCGCGCGCAAAGTCACCCGAGGAGGCCTTGACCCCCACCGGCAACAGCGACGAGCCACTGCCGCGCAGCACCCGTACCGCGCCGGCGTCCAGGGTCAGGGTACCGCGCACCTGCAGCTGGCCGGCGAGCCAGCGCTTGCGCGCAGCGATGGGGGCCCGGTCCGGCGTCAACAGGGTGCCCAGCCGCTCGCCATCGGCCAGCCGCTCCAGTACCCGGGGCTGGCGACCGCTGGCGATCACCGTGACCGCCCCGCTGCGCGCGGCCAGGCGCGCCGCGCGCACCTTGGTGGTCATGCCACCACGGCCCAGGGCGCCGCCGCCGCCGGCCACCGCCGCCAGGCGCGCATCGTCGGCGCGCCCCTCCTCGATCAGCCGGGCGCTGGGGTCATGACGCGGGTCGGCGTCGAACAAGCCCTCCTGGTCGGTCAGGATGACCAGCGCATCGGCCTCGAGCAGGTTGGCCACCAGGGCGCCAAGGGTATCGTTGTCGCCAAAGCGGATCTCGTCGGTGACCACGGTGTCGTTTTCGTTGATCACCGGCACCACCTTGAGGTCCACCAGCGTGCTCAGCGCCGAGCGCGCGTTGAGGTAACGCTTGCGATTGGACAGATCGTCGTGGGTCAGCAGAATCTGCGCGGTCACCAGACCGTGACGACCGAAGTGATTCTCGTAGGTTTCGGTCAGCACGTTCTGCCCCACCGCCGCAGCGGCCTGGAGCTCTCGCACCGATGACGGGCGAGCCCGCCAGCCGAGACGCACCATGCCTGCCGCCACGGCCCCGGAAGACACCAGCACCACCTCGATGCCGCGACTCGCCAGGGCGGCGATCTGATCCACCCAGCCACCGATGGCGGGGTCATCGAGGCCACGCCCGTCGTTGGTCAACAGGGCGCTGCCAATCTTCACCACCACCCGTCGCGCGCTGGACAGGGCGTCACGCCCCGGGACCCGCTCTCCGCTGTGCATCCTTTTCTCGCCCCGCTGCTCTGGCCGAACGGGGAGGCTGTCGACTCCCCTGACGACCGCTATTGAACGTATTCGACCTCGACGTCGTAGTCGTCGTCATCGAGATCGTCATCGTCGTCTTCGTCACGCTTGCGACGACGACCCAGGCGCGCCTCTGTCCTGGCCACCGCCTCATCTTCCATGCGCCGGCGCATCTCCTGCTCGCGCTCCATGGCCTCTTCATCCTCGTTCTCGAGGGTGCGCTGCTCGGTCAGCCAGCGATGGGCCGCCTGCACCAGTGCCTCGGTGCCGACGTTGGAGATCGCCGAGATACGAAAGACCGGGCCTTCCCAGCCGAGTCGACGCACGATCTCGTCGGCGGCAGCCTCACGCTCGTCCTCGGGCAGCAGGTCGAGCTTGTTGAGCACCAGCCAGCGCGGGCGCTCGGCCAGGGTCGGCGAGAACTCGCCCAACTCATGGATGATCGCCTCGGCGGCTTCCACCGGATCGGACTCATCGAACGGCGCCACATCCACTACGTGGAACAGCAGGCGGGTACGCGTCAGGTGCTTGAGAAAGCGCAGCCCCAGGCCGGCACCGTCGGAGGCACCCTCGATCAGCCCCGGCACGTCGGCCATGACGAAGTGCTCGTGCATGCCGAGCTTCACCACTCCCAGGTTCGGCACCAGGGTGGTGAAGGGGTAGTTGGCCACCTTGGGCTTGGCCGCCGACACCGAGCGGATCAGCGTCGACTTGCCGGCGTTGGGCAGGCCCAGCAGACCGACATCGGCCATCACCTTCATCTCCAGGCGCAGGTTGCGCCGCTCACCTTCGGTGCCCGGCGTGGTACGCCGTGGTGCCCGATTGGTGGAGGACTTGAAGTGAATGTTGCCGAGCCCACGGCGACCGCCCTGGGCCACCTGCACCACCTGGCCGATCTCGGTCACGTCGGCGATCACCTCGAGGGTATCCTCGTCGATCACCGTGGTACCCACGGGCACCTTGACGTGGAGATCCTCACCGGCGCGGCCGCTCATCTGGCGACCCTGGCCGGGCTGGCCGTTCTGCGCCTTGTAGAAGCGCTGATACTTGAAATCGATCAGCGTATTGAGGGCATCGTCACCGATCAGGTAGACGCTGCCACCATGGCCGCCATCGCCGCCATCCGGGCCGCCCTTGGGCACGTACTTCTCGCGCCGGAAGCTCAGGCAACCGTTACCTCCGTTGCCTGCCTCCACGATGATCGAGGCTTCGTCGACGAACTGCATCTATCACTCTCCTGGCGGATGCTTTCCACCATGATACAAGAAGGCCCCGCGCTTGGCGGGGCCTTCCGGGGCCTGTCGGCAAGCGAGTCACGCTCGCCGGCGGCCCATGGCGTTCGGGCGGTCTCAGGCAGAGACGACGCTGACGAACTTACGGTTCTTCGGACCCTTGGTCTCGAACTTGACCACGCCTTCGTCCAGAGCGAACAGGGTGTGGTCCTTGCCGATGCCAACACCGGTGCCGGCGTGGAAACGGGTGCCACGCTGACGCACGATGATGTTACCCGGGGTCACGGCCTGGCCACCGAACAGCTTGACGCCAAGGCGTTTGCTTTCACTGTCGCGACCGTTACGTGTGGAGCCGGCTGCCTTCTTATGAGCCATTGCAAAGTCCTCGCTCGTTGAGGGAATAGTCCGCTACGCATTCGCCCGAGGGCGAGGCGTATTTAGGCAGAAATTCCGGTGATTTTAACTTCGGTGAACCACTGACGGTGGCCCTGACGCTTCATGCTGTGCTTGCGGCGACGGAACTTGATGATAGTCACCTTCTCGCCACGGCCGTGGGCGACGATTTCGGCGCTGACCTTGGCACCCTCGACCAGCGGGGCACCAACGGTGACGTCGTCATCGTTGCCGACCAGCAGAACCTCGTCGAACTCGACGGTATCGCCGGTGGGGATTTCCAGTTTCTCGAGCTTGAGAGTCTGGCCTTCCTGAACGCGGTACTGCTTGCCACCGCTCTTGATCACTGCGTACATGCTGTTTCTCCAGAAACTCATCAGGGTTGGCTCTTGATCGACCTGCTTCGAGTGGCGCCCCTTTTGGCAGCCATCTGACAGGGAGCATGGATGAGTGGGCCGCGTATTATAGCGACACCCTCGCGTGGGCACAACCCGACAACCAGCGTCAAGTGGCGAGACCGGAAAAAACCCCGCGCGAGGCCGCCGCCGGGCGCTAATCGTCTTGACGCCCCCATGGGCGGCCCATAGCATGACCGGCAACCCAAGGCCCACGGCCTCCCTCACCTCCAGTCGAAGCCGCCTTCATGTCAGTCAACGCCACCCCGTCACCATCAGCAGCTCCTTCGCCGATTCACGCGGTGGTCGCCGACGACTTCGCCGCCGTCAACCAGACCATCCTCGACCAGCTCGCCTCGCGCATCCCGCTGGTGGAGACCATCGGCCAGTACATCATCGAAAGCGGCGGCAAGCGTCTGCGCCCCCTGCTGGTGCTGCTGGCGGCACGCGCGCTGGAGTATCAGGGCGATCGTCACATCACCCTGGCGACGCTGATCGAGTTCATGCACACCTCGACGCTGTTGCATGACGACGTGGTCGACGAGTCGCACATGCGTCGCGGCAAGGCCACCGCCAATGATGCCTGGGGCAACGCGCCCTCGGTGCTGGTCGGCGACTTTCTGTATTCGCGCTCGTTTCAGATGATGGTCGAGGTCGGCTCCATGCGCATCATGGAGGTGCTGTCCGCCGCCACCTGCACCATCGCCGAGGGCGAGGTTCAGCAGCTGACCAATGTGGGCAATCCCGACACCGACGAGGCCGCCTACTTCGACACCATCCTCGGCAAGACCGCGATGCTGTTCGAGGCCGCCTCCCACAGCGGCGCCATCCTGGCCGGCGCCGACGAACGCCAGGAACAGGCGCTGGCGCTGTACGGACGCTACCTGGGCCTGGCGTTCCAGCTGGTCGACGACCTGCTCGACTACGAAGGTGACGCCAAGGCCATGGGCAAGAACGTCGGCGACGACCTGGCCGAAGGCAAGCCCACCCTGCCGCTGATCCAGGCCATGGCCGCCGGCACCCCCGACCAGGCCCGCCTGGTGCGTCGCGCCATCCGCAAGGGCGGACTCGACCACCTCGACGAGGTGCTGGCCATCGTCAAGTCCACCGGCGCACTGGACTACACCCGCCAGAAGGCCGAAGAGATGGCCGCCAAGGCCCTGGCCGAACTCGACCATCTGCCGCCCTCGCCCTACCGCGACAGCATGGCCGAACTGGCCCGCCTGGCGGTGGAACGCAAGACCTGAAAATCACCGGGCAAGTGCCCTCAAGTGACGGGGAAGCTGGAAAAAAGTGGCTGACTCGGGCTCGCGAGGGTTGCATCATCCACACGGATCCGTATACTACGCATCCGTTGAGGGACACACCTCAAACATCGGAGTATAGCTCAGCTTGGTAGAGCGCTGCCTTCGGGAGGCAGAGGTCGTAGGTTCGAATCCTGCTACTCCGACCAAGAATTTAGTAAAGACGGCCACTTAGCTCATCAGAGCGGTGGCCGTTTTTCGTTGGACGCCCCCCTTCACCTCCCCACGTCTTGCAAGTCCGTCACCGCTGACCCACTCTTTCTAGATGCTCGACGCTGCACAATAAAGGCAGCGTCATACGTGGAGATCATGGATTCGATCTCGCCCTCCCCTAACCGACAAGGACCTCTCCCATGGAATGGATCTCCAGCCACGGTACCTTTCTGCAATTCATGACCAGCCTCGGCACTTTGGCGGTCTGGATCTTCTACGCTCAGTTGCTCTACGCCGGCTTCCGTCGCCAGCGGCGCCCCAAGGTGGTCATCAATCAGGTGATGGGCTTGTCCACCCAGGGCCGCTGCCTGATCAGCAACATGAGCGCCGAGGGCATCCATATCGAGACCGTCCAGGTGTGGCTGCACGAGAAGTGCGGAATACGCCGCTGCACCGTGTCGGAGGTGGATACCGACGAAAACGGAGATACCCCCACCTCCATCTCCAGGGGGACGCTGCAGGGTCCACTGCCATCTAACGCCCACCTGGATGCCGGCGAAATCGATAGTCTGGTGCGCCGGGCACGCGCCGCCGACATCGAGGACGAAGACAACACCCTGTGTGAGGGTGAAGACAGCGACTACGTGCTCGAGTTGCTGGTGCTGTACATCTACAGCTCCGCCCCCGGCATCATGGGGGCCAGCCGCTCCTTTGTGTTCGACGACAACGGACAGGCGCGCCCCCACCACCTGGAAACGCAACAACTCAGGGGCTACCGCGACCGCAAGCGCATGGCGCGCATCTATCGCAACTATCTGGACCGCTAATCCGTCGCCCGTCCAGGCTGCCCTTCGCCACCGCCGAGAAACAGTAATGTCTCGGCAAATAGCTGAGGGGCATGCTTTTCCAGATTAAGAAAGTGCGATCCCTCTCCAATCACCACATAGCGCTTTTCCTCAGCTGCCAGCTCTGCGAAAAGCCCTCTGGCATCAGCGTCGGTCGCCGTAGGGTCGTCATCGCCGCGAATAACCAGCGTCGGTACGCTGATGCGCGAAGCCTCATAGATCGGTCGCGCATTGAAGATCTCCCACAGATCAACCAGAACGCCGTTAGGCGCCTTGACGACGTCGGAATCCTCGGCGGGCTCCATAGCCAGCATCTCGTCAAACCAGCGGTCGAAAACCGCCCGATCACGCCACTGTTCAAGTGCCTCGGGCGGGATCTGGTTGGCCCAACGCTGGTCTGCCTGCTCTCGATTCACTGTCCGGTAGGCGCCCACGTCGGCCAACTTGCCAGGATCATTCGCATCGGCCAGGCTGCTGGTCCAGTTCTGGTTACGATGGCTATAGACCGGCGCGAACAGCACCAGGCGATCCACCTTTTCATCGTTACGCGCCGTGTACATGCCACTGGTGACGGTACCCCAGGACCAGCCCACCAGATTGACCCTGTCGACTTCAGTGCGCTCGCGAATGAAATCGATGACACCCTCCATATCGTCGATGACCGTCTCTGCCCGCGCGAAAGGTGCGTTGTCTTCAGAGGGCTGCGCCATCACCTCCGGCCGAGTCGAATTGCCATACCCCCGCTGATCAAGGTAGTAGGTGGCAAAGCCTGCCTCCGCGGTGTGATCCATCCAGCTCTTGCCGTCTGCCAGGTCGGTGTCGAAGGAAATGCCGGGATAGGTGGCACCGTGAACAAACAGCACCGCCTCGGACATGTCGGCGGGCGACACTCCATCAGGCAGACGCTCCCTGACATAGAGCTCGATGGCATCGTCCACAGAGCTCTTGATGCGGTGCTCCTGCATGACGGTTTGAGCCAGAAGCGACATCGGGGCAAGCATAGTGGCGAACGTAGTGAAAACGAGGGCGGTTCTGCACGAGGCGAGCATGAGCATCTCCTTGTCATTGGCGGTCACTGAACCGACAGGAGAAGCATAGACGGCGAACTCAGCGGCAACCGCTAGACCTTGGGCAAGGGCCGGAGCGCCCGATATGCCAGCCATCCGCTGCCCCTTGGCATGCGCTTCGCCCCTGTCTCCCGAGGCCTGGCCGGCAGCGGAAGACGGGGGCGATAAAGGCGTTGATGGACAGCGTGTGCGACTTACGATGCCACGCTCAATTGAACACCGACAGCAATACCAGCGACAGCTGCGGTACGTAGGCGATCACCAGCAAGGTCAGGATCATCACGATCACGAAGGGCACGATGCCCTTGATCACGGTGCCAAGCGAGGCATTGCCGATGCGCGAGGCCACGAACAGATTGATCCCCAGCGGTGGCGTGATGAAGCCGATGGCCAGGCTGACCACCATGACGATGCCGAAGTGCACTGGATCGATACCCATGGAGGTCGCCACCGGATAGAGAATCGGTGACAGCACCAGAATCGCCGGGGTGGTATCCATGACGCAGCCCACCAGCAGCAGCATTACCAGGATGACCAGCAGCAACACCGCAGGGCTCGACGAGAACTGCAGCATGAAGTCGGCGATCGCCACCGGGATCTGCTCGATGGTCAGGATGCGGGCGAAGGTCGAGGCGCAGCCCAGGATCACCATCACCGTGCCGGTGGTGGCGCAGGACCCAGCGATGGTCTTGAAGATATCCCGGGGCGACAGCTCGCGATGGATGAACACCCCACAGACAAAGGCGTACACCGCCGCCACCGCCGCCGCCTCGGTGGGAGTGAAGATGCCCGCGTAGATGCCCCCCAGGATAATCACCGGATTGAGCAGCGCCCACTTGGCCTCCCACACCAGGCACAGGGTCTTGCGCCCATCGAAGGGGGTATCATCGCCCTTCCAGCCCATCTTGCGGGAATAGAAGTAGGCGTAGGTGATCAGCACCAGACCAATCAACAGCCCCGGCAGGACACCGCCGAGGAACATGTTGGAGATCGAGGTGCCGGTGGAGACCCCGTAGAGCACCATCGGGATCGAAGGCGGAATGATCACGCCGATACTGCCGGCCGCCGCCACCAGCGCCAGCACGAAGGACTTCGAGTAGCCGGCCTCGAGCATGGTCGGCACCACCATGGACCCCACCGCTGCAACCGTGGCCGGGCCCGAGCCCGATACCGCGGCAAAGAACATGCACACCACCACGGTGACGATGGCAAGCCCCCCGGTGAAGCGACCAAAGAAGGCCGAGGCCACCCCGAGAATCCGCCGCGACACGCCGCCGGCCCCCATCAGGTCGCCGGCCAGAATAAATAGCGGTATGGCCATGATCGGAAAGCTATCGGTGGCCGATACCAGGGTCTGGGCCACATAGAGCTCGGACAGGGTGCCGAAGGACAGGATGGTCACCACACAGGACAGACCGATGGCGATGCCCACAGGGACGTTCAGGATCAACAATACCACCAGGCTCAAGAACAATACCGTCGCGGTCATCTCACACCTCCTTGTCGTGTACGGCGTCGGGATGCGCAAGCCGCCAGCGAATGCTCTGCACCTGGCGCAGGGTGGTCAGCGCAAAGCCGACGAAAGGCGCCGCGTAGACCACCCACATGGGAACACCGATGGCCGGGGAGGCCTGGCCGAGCATCAGCTGGCGCTCTATGACCGCCCAGCTGGTCCAGACCACATAAAGCGCGAAGGCCAGAAACAGCAGGTCCCCCAGGATGACCACCCAGTGACGCGCCGAGCGTGGGAACAGCTTGAGCGCCGCGTCGATCTTGATATGCCGCATTTCCCGGGCGCCGTAGCTGATCCCAAGATAAATCAACCAGATAAAGAAGTAGCGCGCGAGCTCCTCGGACCAGGACAGCGACGCGCCCATGATGTATCGCATGAACACCTGCACCGCGAGCAATAGCGTCATCGCGGACATCAGCGCCACGCAGATCGAGATCTCCGCGTACTCATCGAGCCATCTCACAAGTTTCATCCGCTCTCTCCCTGGCAGCGGGGTGATGACAGAAGTCGGCAAGGCTACAGCGAAGCGCCCGCGTGCGGCGGGCGCCTTCTGGCCTCATCGGGTCATGGCTTCAACAGCTCGTCGAGGTACTCGGGATGCTCCATCTTCGATTTGACCAGCGAATAGATGTCGGCCTCGACGGCGGCATCACGCCACAGCTCCTTCTGCTCCGGGGTAATCTCGGTCACCGTCACCCCCTGATCGGCAAACTTGTCGAGGATCTCGCCTTCCAGCTGCTGGGAGCGCTCGCGCTGGTAGGTCGTCATCTCGTCGATGGTGGCGTCGAGTGCCTCACGCAGGGAGTCGTCGAGGGCGTTGTACCTGTCGAGGTTCATGAACACCAGGTAGGGCGTATAGACGTGCTGGGTCAGCGACACATGGTCCTGCACTTCCTGGAAGCGATTGCCGTCGATGATGCCCAACGGGTTTTCCTGGGCGTCCACCGTCCCCTGCTGCAGCGCGGTAAACAGCTCGGTGAAGGCCATCGGTGTCGGATTCGCACCGTAGGCGCGCCAGGCCGCCAGATGGACCTCATTCTCCATGGTCCGCACCTTCATGCCGTCCAGATCAGCCGGTTCGGCCACCACCTTGCCGCTATCGGTGAAGTTGCGAAAACCGTTCTCCCAGAACGCCAGCCCCTTGAGACCCTTGCTTTCCAGCGACTCGAGGAGCTTGTCGCCGACCTCGCCGTCCAGGGCGCTGTAGGTGGCCTCCGTCGACAGGAACAGGAAGGGAGCATCGAACACGTACAGGTCCGCAAACAGCGTGGCCATCGGACTGGTCGAGGAGATACCGATGTCGATATCACCGAAGATGGTGCTTTCCACCACCACCCTGTCATCGCCTAGCTGGTTATCCGGGAACAGCGTGATCTCGAGCTCGCCGTCGGTCCGCTCTTCAACCAGGCGCTTGAACTCGACACTGGCGTCCTTGGCCGAGGTCGAGGTCACGCTGGACATGCGCAGCGTTTCGGCCTGAGACAGCGCCGGGGTCATCGCCAGTGCCGCGGCGATCAGGGACAGCTTCATTCTGGAGAGTCTTGGCATGAGGTCTTCCTTTGTTGGTGTTGTTGGCATTGAAGAGCACGGGCAGCAAGGCGCCCGTCGTCACAGCAATCCTGCATCCGCTTCTCGAGGGTTCGTCACGCGAGCCGATTGACGGCCCAGTACACAGCCTCCCCTCTGGCAAAGCGCACCGCCTCCTCGGCCACCTTGCGCTTGAGCTCGGCAGCCGCGTCCTCGGAATACCAGGCCATGTGCGGTGTGATCAGACAGCTTGGCTGGGCCCACAACGGGCTATCGGGTTCCAGCGGCTCCCGTTCAGTGGTGTCGAGTCCTGCTCCGGCGACGTGACCGGAGGCGAGCGCCTCGGCCAGTGCCACCTCGTCGATGATCCCGCCTCGTGAGGTGTTGACCAGCAAGACCCCGGGCTTCATCGCGGCCAGTGTCCCTGCGTCGATCAGGTGACGGGTGTCCTCCGTCAGCGGGCAGAACACCGCCACCACGTCGGCCCGTCCGTAGAGCGAATCGAGTTCGACGGCTTCGATATAGTCGGTGCCATCCTCGGCACTGGGGCGGTAGAAGGCGTCGTAGCCGATGACACGGAAACCGAGGGCGTTGACTTTCCGAGCGTACAGTCGACCAATCCGTCCCAGGCCGATCAGACCCACCGTCTGAGTCGACTGCCGCCGCAATGGAATGGCTTCGACGTAGTCCCAGCGACCCTGGTGACAGGCAAGGTTCATCGGCACCAGCTTGCGCGTGAGCGCTAGCGTCAGCGCCAGGGCATGGTCGGAGACCTCGTTCATGCCGTAGTCGGGTACGTTGCATACCTGCACCCCGGCGTCGGTGGCCGCCTCGAGGTCCACGTTATTGACGCCGACACCGTAGCGCACGATCAGCTTGAGTCGTGGCAGTGCCTCGAGCACCCGACGGGTGAAGGGGGCGTACTGGTTGAGCGCGATGTCCACGTCAGTAAGCTGATCGACCAGATCCTGCTCGCTGCGACAGGCCAGCATCGGTGCGTCGAATCCAGCGGAAGCCAGGATGTCCCGCTCGATGTCATGATCGGCGTGATCCAGATCGGAGAAGACAATGTTCATGGCAGGTGTCCTTTTCAAGATCCCAGGCAACCACTGTCCACAGGCGAAACGGCCTCTCTGACATCGTCAGAGACAGGTGATGCCAGCATCATCGGTGGTCCTTTCATGTCATCCCCGGCGCTGCAGGGGCCGGTATCGACCAATACGTCCATCTCACGCTCCGGTGTGGGTGGTGGCTGCCAGGCACAGAGCGTCACGCGCGATCGCGCCTGGACGCGATGCTGCTTGCTAACTTTCACCACGAAGGGCCCGCGAGATGGTGTCGGCGGTGCGTTTTACCTGGGGGCCCAGGGCTGCCATGCGGTCTCTCGGCATAAAGCTGATGACACTGGTGACACTGACGGCGGCCACGGCGTTATCGACATGATTCTTGACCGGCGCCGAGACACAGCGGATGCCGTACTCGTTTTCTTCCCAGTCGAAGCTCCAGCCGCGCACGTCGGCTTCCTTCAGGTCGCGACGGACCTCCGCGAATGACTTGAGTGCAGGAGCATCCTCGCGAGGCCTGGCTACCCGCTGCACGGCGGCATAGTAGGCAGGCCAGCTGGAGGGATCCTTCGATGCCAGCATTGCCTTGCCCAGGGCAGTGGCCAGCGCCGGCATGCGCCCTCCGGTGCGCGAGCGCATCTCAAGAGTCCGCTTGCCCGGCAACTTGCACAGGTAGAGCACATCGCCACCGTCGAGCACCCCGAAGTGCACGGTATCCCGCGTCTGTTCGGCCAGCGCCTCAAGGTACGGCCTGGCAATATCGACCAAGGGCTGCTGCTCCGCCGCCCGTTCGCCCAGCTCGATCAACTTCGCCCCGAGGTAGTAGCCCTTGTAGGGCACCTTGTGCAGGTAGCCGTCTCTGACCAGGCAGGACAGGGAACGGGCCACCGTACTGCGGGGGAGCTGCATCGCCTGGGACAGCGCCTTGATCGTGGAAATACCACGCCCGACGCACTGCAGCACTTCGAGCCCTCGACTCAGGGTCTGGGTGCCGGAGCGGTCTTTTGGGGGAATCAGTTCATCCATGGCGCCTCCTTGATTCATCCCATTCAAGGCAAGGCCCCATACACGGTCAAATAGTCAACCAATCCGCCACATAGTGAGTCACTTGAATAAGTAACTAACGGAAACAGCAACAAAAAACCGCCAACTTCGTGAAAGTGGCGGTGGCAGAAAAAACAACGTCTCACCGATCAGTACGTCATCGCCGATATCTCTTGCAAGACATCTCCTGATGACTCAACCAAGGTCGATATCAGCTCGGGCAATGATGCGCACTTCAGGCAATTTATTTAGCTTGAGGGAACCGTCTTTACTCCTGCACCTTTCATCCAGGTGACGCTTACACCGGCTGATGCTTGCACTCAGGGTCACCAGTGGTGCGCTTGAGCGGAGTCGAAGAAAAAAATGTGGCGGTCTCAACGAGTTATTATCGCTATTGGGGAAAGGCCAAGCTAGCTGTCGACAACGTGCCTTACCGAGGTCGAGAGGGCGGCACCCCGTCTCCTACCGTTCCCCGCAACCGCGGGTCTCAGCAGTATGGCTCGGCACTCCTTCTCCTCGTGTCATTACGGCGAACACCTACTCCCCGCTGTCCTGATGAAACCGTTCCGGTACCTGATAGCGCGTGCTGCGGCCACCTCCTGGAAGCTTTACCAAGCAACCCTTCTCGACCAGCCCTGCGAGATGACGGGTGGCAGTTGCCTTACTGACCTTGGCGACTTTCTGGTACTGCGACGCACTGATGCCGTGTTCGAAGCCTCTCTCACCGCCATCCAGCAGGCGGTTCAACACCTTCACCTGCTCAGGCAACAGGCCGGCCGCCCTGAAGTGCTGCCAGAAACGGGCCTTGGCCAACGTCCGATCGACCTTCCCCAGGACATCCAACAAGGTGGCATCCAGCGTCTCCAGGAACCAGACAAGCCAGGCCGTCAGGTCAGGCGTGCCACACTGGTTCGCTTCCAGGCGCCGATAATAGTCAGCGCGGCGCTCCAGGATGGCAGCCGACATGGCATACAGGCGGATACTCTGCTGATCCGCCTGCGCCAAGGCGCGATCAGCGATAGCCCGGGCAATTCGACCATTGCCGTCTTCAAATGGATGCAGTGTTACAAACCAGAAGTGTGCCAGGCCCGCTCGAACCAGGGGATCCAACTCGGGGTCATGACGGCTGGACGCGAACCAAGTGAGGAACTGATCAACCTCATGTTCCAACCCCTCTCGCGGCGGCGCTTCGAAATGCACCTTGGGTCGATCGAGGCGACCCGAGACCACCTGCATGGGCTCCACTCCGCGCCACTGCCCGGGCCTTAACGTCGTAAGCCCCGCGTCAGCATCAGGGAACAACCACCGATGCCACTGAAACAGCCTGGTGGTGTCCAGCGGCGTGTCAGGCTTGAAGGTGGCATCCAGTATCAACTCCGCCAGGCCTTCAGCACGTGGTGAGGTAGCCCCCTCCGGCTCCTCCACACCAAGGCGTCGGGCCAAGGAAGAGCGAACTGACACCACGTTCAGACGCTCTCCCTCGATGGCCGAAGAGGTAACGATGCTCTGCAGTAGCGTATCCAGGGCGGCTCTTGCCTCAGCGTCCTGGTCATCCGCGGATGTCAGAGCCCACGAGCGTCCCAGCAAGATGCCGAGATCCCTCCAGCATGCCTGGACCCGCGGCTGAATCTCGGCCGCGTGCCAGGTGAAGTTCGGCCAGTCAGGATGCTGCCAGATCCATGTCGAGGCGTGATCGGTCATGCCAGGCCTCCAAGAAGGCGGAGGAGCCGAATGACAACGATATTCGACTCGCATTGTGAGCCGAATAATGATTGGTTTCGGCTCAGCTGGCAAGTCTGGGAGTCATAAGGCCTCGGCGACCATGAGGACAGGTTTCAGATCAGGCCACCCAATCCAAAGGTGGTCAAAGGTGGCCCTCATGGCGGCCCGGGGAGCGATGCCCCGCTGCATGAGGCGGCGTGCCGTCCACGAATACAGGGCATGGGTAAGACCGGCCAATAGCCCCAACAGCAAGCCGTGGATCAGGTCCGATCGGCGGATGGCCTATGGATAACGCGACACGGCGTACTTCTTCCTGAAGATCCGCGCCGCATTTCCCGGCAAAATGCGATGAACCCAAAAAAAGCCCCCGAGTCTCCTCGGGGGCTGCTGTGCTGACCGCCAGTTCAAAGGGGTCTGCCATCGCCGGACCTCAGGCCGGCATGTCGTTGGCCTTGGCGTCGCGCGACCAGACCCGGTGGCCACGAATCGCCTCCTGGAAATCGGCGTAGAGATCGTCCACGGTCTGCGCCGAGAACACGCCGTCTTCCGGCACCTCGATGCCAGCCGCCTGCAGCACATTGGCACCGTCGCCGAGTGCAGCGATCGGCTTGAGGTGCTTGTAGGCCTCCTGCACGTAGTAAAGCCCCAGGCCGGAACCCGCCAGCGCCTTGACACTGTCATCGCCAGGGGCCACCGCCACGGCGTCCAGAGTCACCGACGGCAGTCCGTTGAGCATGGCATCCGGGGTCAGGGTGCCGCCTTGAACGGTCGCCACGGGCGCCATCGACGGCGCGATGATGAGCCCCTGGGCCCCCTCGGCTTCCAGGCGCTTCTGCAGCGCTTCCACCTGGTCACCGTCGACCCCGTCGGCGGCCAGGATCGCCACCTTGCGATAGCGAATATCCGGCTGACCGCGATGCATCAAACTAAGCGCCGAGGAGGCGTCCAGCGACGTGGTGCCCAACTCTTCCGAGGGTGCCGGCGGATGCTCCGGCGGCTTGACACCATGCACCTCGCCTACTCGGCGCGCGAGCTCCATGTCGATATTGGGCAGGATCTCCTTGATCACCCGCTCACGGATCCACGGACGCTCGACCTTGGACAACTCGAAGGCGTAAGCGGCGATGATGTGCTCTTTCTCGACGTCACTCTGGCTATGCCAGAACAACCTGGCCTGGGAGTAGTGGTCGCCGAAGGACTCGCTGCGCGCCCTGACCTTGTGGGCATCGATGCGCTCCTGATAGCTCTCGAAACCGCCGTTTTCTTCCGCCGGCGGGGTCTCCCGGGGCCAGCCATCCTCGATCGAGTTGGGTTCGTAGGAAACCTGGCCCTTGTTGATGGTCTGACGGTGCGGAGCGTCGCGCTGGTGATTGTGGAACGGGCACACCGGCTGGTTGATCGGGATCTCGTGGAAGTTCGGGCCACCCAGACGCAGCATCTGGGTATCCAGATAGGAGAACAGGCGCCCCTGAAGCAGCGGATCGTTGCTGAAGTCGATGCCGGGCACCACATTGCCGGGGTTGAAGGCGACCTGCTCGGTCTCGGCAAAGTAGTTGTCCGGGTTGCGATCCAGCACCATCTTGCCGATGGGAGTCACCGGCACCTGCTCCTCGGGAATCAGCTTGGTCGGATCGAGGATATCGAAGTCGAAGGCATGCTCGTCTTCTTCCTCGACCACCTGAATGCCGAGCTCCCATTCCAGGGCATCGCCATTCTCGATGTCGCCCCACATCTCGCGGCGGTTGAAGTCTGGATCACGACCCCACAGCTTCTGGGCCTCGTCCCAGATCAGCGAGTGGGTGCCCGCCAGCGGCTTCCAGTGGAATTTGACGAAGCGGGCCTTGCCTTGTCGATCGATCAGCCGGAAGGTGTGGACGCCGAAGCCTTCCATATAGCGGTAGTGCCGCGGGAAGGCCCGGTCGGACATGGTCCACAGCACCATATGGGCGCTCTCGGGCATCAGCGAGACGAAGTCCCAGAAGGTGTCGTGGGCCGACTGCCCCTGGGGAATCTCGTTGTGGGGCTCGGGCTTCACCGCGTGCACGAAGTCGGGAAACTTCATCGCGTCCTGAATGAAGAACACCGGCATGTTGTTGCCCACCAGGTCCCAGTTACCCTCGTCGGTGTAGAACTTGGTGGCAAAGCCGCGCACGTCGCGCACGGTGTCATTGGACCCGCGCCCGCCCTGCACGGTGGAAAAGCGCACGAATACCGGCGTCTTCTTGCCGGTATCCTGAAACAGTCCCGCCTTGGAGTACCTTGCCGCCGCCTCATAGGGCTGAAAGTAGCCGTGGGCCGCCGCACCGCGGGCATGGACGATACGCTCGGGAATGCGCTCGTGATCGAAGTGATTCATCTTCTCGCGGAAGATGAAGTCTTCCATCAGCGTCGGGCCGCGCTCGCCGGCCTTCAGCGAATTGTGGTTGTCCGCGATCCGGGTGCCCTGGTTGGTACGCAGGTCATGCCCGGTCGCATCACTGCGGTAGGTCTCGAGATTGTCGGACTTGCTGTTGGCGTCGGTACGACGCTCAGTGTCATGAGCCTCGTCTCGATTCGGTTGGGTGTACGGATTCTTCGCCATGACAAACACTCCGTTGTTTGCTCGGGAAATGAGCCTTCCACGCCACCAGGCGTGGGCCGTCATCGGTCCGGTCGGCGCCAACTACCAGTCACACCGCCAAACAAGCCATTCCCTTATAGGCAAGAGATCTGCAACTCTCAAACCTCCATCTCGGCACCTTACGTGCAAAACATCAGAATATTTCTTCTATATCAGTAAATTAAACCCTATACACAAAGTTAACAAAAGTTAGACATTTACATTCCAACACCTGCATTACATTGTCTTACGACACAACCTCGGCGCGTGCTAGCTGCACTTGTTCAACCAATACTGATATTTTTCCGCTTCGGCACTGATCGCTCTGCTGCCGACAACGATATTGCTCATCATCAAGACATCAGGGAACGACATATGAAAAGGATCATGCTGGCCGCCATCATTGTGGCGGCCGCCCTTCTGCAGGGATGCGCCACCAGTCGTAGCACCGTGGACGTACAGACACCCAATACCGGGACAGTCAGCCAGGCACACACAGGCCCCAGCCTGTACATACGCAACGTCACTGATCAGCGGCACTTCGAGGAGGCCCCCCGCTCCGCCGACATTCCATCACTGGGCTTCGAGGGCGCCGAGGCGGCGACGGACGAGCTCAAGTCCCGGGCCATCGGACGCAAGCGCAATGGCTACGGCAAGGCGCTCGGCGACGTGCTGCTGCCGGAAGACAAGACCATCACGGAGCTGGTGCGCGTCTACGCCAGCGAAGGCTTCGAGGACGCAGGCTGGAATGTAGTCAACAGCGCCGACGCCAGCGACGACGTGACCACCGTGGATATCGGTGTGACCCGCTTCTGGACCTGGGTCAAGCCGGGCTTCTGGGCTATCGCCCTGAACACCGATATCGAGACCGAGTTCACCTTTTCCGACGCACGACAGCTGGAACCGATCCACGCCCACTTGAAGGATCGCATGCAGATGGTGGTCGACAGCGATTGGGCGACCAGCAATCAGCTGACGCTTGAAAGCTATCGCCAGGCCATCGCCCAGAAGGCGACGCCCTGATCAGGCACGAGCTGTCAGCCTCGCTGCGCCGATGCCCGGCCACTCGCTCGGCATTGACGTACACGGACAAAAACGGGCCGCCTCGGTGGCCCATTCTGGTTCGACAAGAAAGTCAGGTTGTGCCTTTGCAGCAGCTCGCACCCCGAATAGCGCCGACGGACTACCACCGAGGCCTCCTACACCACATGCGACCGCTGTGATCTGGACAGCAATGAAACACGCCACCATGTCGTCCCACATATGTCGCATCTTAAAGCCCTGTTTGATGTGGCTTTGGTGTCTGATCTCGGTACTTTCCGGAGCAACTTTCCTTGAAAGGCCTTATCGAGCCCAACCTTGCTTACACCGCGCGCCTATCGACATCTGCACCAATCAGAAAAAAACGCGACCAAACACCCCTTTTTCGACGTAATACTGATAATTAACGTGCTTGGATAGGTGCAGATTTAGCGGTAAAATTTACCTTTTCGCTCAGGCGGATTTTAAGCATGGAACAACTACGCCTAAGTGAATGGCTTGGTTGGGATCCTCTCCGCGAAGAAAACGCGACGAAGGATGCCCGACTACTGCCCTCAGACAAGCCGGGAGTCTCGCTACCGGCCATGCTCCGGCGCCGACTGGACAATGCCGGTCGGGCCACCTGCGATATTCTTGCAGGGCTCGATCCCGAGGCGCGTTGTCCCTTGATCCACGCATCCCGCCACGGCGACGCCAACTTTACTCTGTCGATGCTGAAGGCTCTGGCGAATCAGGAACCGCTCTCGCCTACCCGCTTTTCGATGTCGGTGCACAACGCCACCCTGGGCGTCCACGCCATCGCCAACCATCACTACCGCCCGCTACAGGCGCTCGGCGCCAGCGGCAACGAGTTCAACGCCTTGCTGTGGGAAGCCCGTGGCTACCTGGCCGAGGGCCATGAAGCGGTGGTCATTGTGTTCAGCGAAGGGACGCTTCCCGGCGACTATATCGACTGCACGCCGCACCCGGGGCACGCCTGCGCGGTGGGCCTGCGACTGTCACTGACCCAGGGCTGGGCGCTGGTAACCGAGGACGCCACGCCAGGGGCGGCTCCGACGCCGCTCGACGTCATCGACTGGCTTGGTGGCTGCAGTCCACGTCTCGCCGCCGCCCCGGGCTGGCGCCTGGAGGAAGCATGACGCTGGACCAGTGGCGGCGCGGCATCGGCACCTTCCTGTCCTTCACTGCCTTCGGCATTGGCGGCTTGATCATCGGCCTGGTGGTGGCACCGCTGCTGCACCTGGGGATGCGCGACCCGATGCGTCGCCAACGCCTGGCCAGGCGTCTGATCCAGCGGGTCTTTCGCGCCTTCATTGCGCTGATGAAGGGCCTCGGGGTACTCGACTATCGCCTGGAAGGTCGTGGGCGACTCGCCCGTGGCGGCCGTCTGATTCTGGCCAACCATCCGTCGTTGATCGATGTGGTGTTCCTGCTGGCCTATACCCCCAACGCCGACTGCATCGTCAAGGGCCGACTCGCCACCAACCCCTTCACCCGCGGGCCGATCGGTGTCGCCGGCTATATCACCAACCGCGATCCCCAGGCACTGCTCGAGGCCGCGCGGGACAGCCTTGCCCGGGGCAATTCGTTGATCCTGTTTCCCGAGGGCACGCGCACCACGCCCGGTCGCCCGATAAAGTTCCGCCGTGGTGGAGCGAACATCGCCCTGCGCACCGGCAGCGCCATCACCCCGGTGCTGATCAAATGCTCGCCCACCACCCTGACCAAGGGTGAGCCCTGGTATCACATCCCCCGGCGCAAGGTTCAGATGGACCTGCATATACTCGACGACCTGCCGCCAGAGCCGGCGTCAAACCAACCGACCAGCCAGCAAGCCCGACAACTGACGCGGGAACTGAGCCACTACTTCAACAGGGAACTGGAGCGCCTCCACCATGAACCAAAGCGTACCGCTGTCGCTTGATTTGAAGCACATGATCATCGACACCCTCGAACTCGAGGATGTCACCCCCGAGGACATCGACGACCATGCGCCGCTGTTCGGCGAGGGCCTCGGGCTCGACTCCATCGATGCCCTCGAACTGGGGCTGGCGCTGCAGAAGCGCTACGGCGTCACCCTTGACGCCGAGGCCGAGGATACTCGCCGCCACTTCGCCAGCCTGGCGGCGCTGCAAGCACTGGTGGAGGAACGCCGTGTCAACTGAAGCCGCCATCAGCCGTGAGCAGATTCTCACCCACGTGCAACGTACCCTGGTCGAGCTGTTCGAAGTCTCTCCTGCCGAGGTAACCCCGGAGGCCCGTCTTTACGAAGACCTCGACATCGACAGCATCGACGCCGTCGATCTGGTGGTCGAACTCAAGCAGTTCACCGGTCGGCGCATCGATCCCGAGGCCTTCAAGTCGGTGCGCAGCATCGATGATGTGGTCAACGCCGTCGATCAGCTGATGCGCGACTGAGCCCGGTCTTGCGCACGCTGTCCACTACCGTCGTGGTGCTTGCCACCGCGTTGTCGTTGAGCTGGCCGCTGCCGGTGTGGTGGCTGCAGGGCACCCTGGGGCCCTGGCCACTGCTGCTGATTGGCTGCGGGCTGATCGCCTGGCGCCTGCCCCAGACACGCGGTCTGGCGATCCTTGCCGCCCTGGCGCTGCTGGCGGTGGGGCTTGCCGTCGATGCCGAGCTTGGCATGCGCGGCTACCCGGTGGCCGTCAATGCGGTGCTGCTGGCGTCTTTCGCCGCCAGCCTGTGGCGAGGCATGCCGGTGATCGAACGCCTGGCGCGTCTCAAGGAGCCCGACCTGCCCCCCGCCGGGGTGCGCTATACCAGGCGCGTCACCCAGGCCTGGTGCCTGTTCTTCCTGATCAATGGCGGTATCGCTGCCTGGACGGCGGCCTTTGCGGACCTGGACGTCTGGACCCTGTACAACGGCGTTATCAGCTATGGCCTGATCGCCCTGATGTTTACCGGCGAATGGCTGTGCCGTCGCCGGTTGCGGAGCTCCTCCTCATGACACGCCCCACCATCGGCGCCCCGACAACCCGTGACGGCTATCTGTGTCTGGCAGATCGCCCCTGGCGACAGGCCTGGCCGGACGCTCGGCACCTGTCCTCCCGCTGGTGCCATTCCCGGGATCTTGGCCGGCGAATCGACGCCTGGCTCGCCTGGCTCGCCCCTCGCCCGCACGGACGCTGGCTGCTGCTCGACCCAGACCCGATCACTTTTACTGCAGCCTTGCTGGCACTCTGGGAAAGCGGACAAAGCGCGCTGCTTCCCGGCGATGATCGTCCCGCCACTCTGGCGCGACTGATGCCGCTGGTCGTCGGCCGACTCCCCGCCGAGCCATCGCCGGAAGACACCCAGGATCTTCCTGCCCCGGATTCCCTCGCCACTACACAGCGGGAAACCGATCGGAACTCTGCCGGTGCGACGGTGGTGGCGGCTGACAGCGAGGCGGCGGAAAAAGAGGCGGTGGTGTTGTGCACCTCGGGTTCCACCGGCCAGCCAAGCCTCGAGCCCAAGTGCTTTCGCCAACTCGACGAAGAGCTCGAGCGTCACGCCGCACTGTGGCCGCTGACACAGACAGCCGTGGTCTGTCAGGTCAGTCACCAGCATATCTACGGCCTGCTCGCCGGTATTCTGGCACCGCTGTGTCACGGCGCGCCCTTCTGTGGCGACGACAGCCGCTTCCCCGAGGTGATGGCCCAACGGGTCAGCGAGGCAACCGCAGTCGGGCTGGACGCTTGCCTGGTCGCGAGCCCCGCGCAACTGTCGCGGCTGCCGCAGCACCTGGCCCTGCACCACCAGCGCATTGCCCGGGTACTGTGCTCCGGGGCACCGCTGTCCAGGGACGACGCCATGCGCTGCGAGCGTCTGCTGGATAGCCCGGTGATCGAGATCTACGGCAGCACCGAGACCGGCGGCATCGCCCATCGTCGGCAATCGAGCGGTGATCTCTGGACACCGTTCCCCGGGGTCGAACTGGACCTGAATGACAGCGCCCTGCGATTGCGCTCGCCCTTTCTGGCCCGGCCGGAGCAGTGGTGGGACCAGGCCGACCGGGTCGAGCGCCAGGGCGAGGGCTTTCGCCTGCTGGGGCGCCGCGACCGACTGGCCAAGATCGGCGGCAAGCGTGTTTCGCTGACGGCGCTGGAACAACGTCTGTGTCAGCACGAGGTTGTCGATGACGCCCGCTGCGTGGATCTCGACTTGCGCGACGGAAGGCTCGGCGTGGTGCTGGCCGTGGCCGGCGATGCGCTACCCCAGCAGCACGAGGCCAGAAGACGGCTGATCTCGACCCTGCGCGAGCACCTCGCCAGCGAGCACGAGCCGTCGGCGATTCCGCGCTACTGGCGCTTCGTCGAGTCGCTTCCACTCAATCCCCAGGGCAAGCACGATCACGCTACCCTGCGTCGCTTCTTCGATGACCTCGACGACGATCGTCTGCCGCGCTGGCTGGGCGCAGTGGACGTCGATGACGAGCAGCGCATCACCCTCGAGGTACCCGAGCGTCTGCGCTATCTGGAAGGCCACTTCGAGGGCTTCGCGCTGGTGCCCGGGGTGGTGCTGGTGCAGTGGGCCATCCACCACGCGCGTGAGCGGTATCCGGCGCTTTGCGCCTTTCGCGGCGTCGACCGGCTGAAGTTCCAGAAGGTCCTGCGTCCCGGCCAGCGCCTGACGTTGACGCTCAAGCGTCGTACCGATGGCATCGCTTTCTCGTTCGACTCGCCGAAGGGTCGCCACGCCGGCGGCAGGGTCCGGCTGGAGGCGCGCCATGACTGAGCCCCGCCCCTGCGCCGTGGTACCGGTCTACAACCACCCCGACAGTGTGGCCGGAGTGGTCGGGCGGCTCGTCGATCTGGGCCTGCCGGTGATCCTGGTGGACGACGGCAGTGAACCGTCCTGTCGCCGGGAGCTCGAGCGTCTGGCCAGCGACGGCCACGCGCTGGTGACCCACCAGCGCAATCGTGGCAAGGGCGCGGCGGTGCGCAGTGGGCTGCTCGAGGCCGAGCGGCTGGGCTACAGCCACGCATTGCAGGTCGACGCCGATGGCCAGCACCACCCGGACGACCTGCCTGCCTTCATCGATGCCATGCACCAGACGCCCCATCGTCTGCTGGTCGGCTACGCCCGCTATGATGACAGCGTGCCCAGAGCCCGGCTGTACGGCCGCTACGCCACCCATGTGTGGGTCTGGATCAACACCCTGTCGCGGCGGATTCGCGACTCCATGTGTGGGGTACGTCTCTACCCCCTGGCTGCCGTCAATGGCATGCTGCGTCGGCACCCCTGTGGTGATCGCATGACCTTCGACACCGAGGTGCTGGTGCGCTGGTACTGGGCCGGGGGCGAACTCACCAACCTGCCGGTACGGGTGCACTACCCCGAGCAAGGAGTCAGCCACTTCGCCCTGTGGCGCGACAACGCCCAGATCAGCGCCATGCACGCCCGCCTGTTCGTGGCCATGTGGCCCCGCCTGCCCGGTCTGCTGTGGCGCCATCGGAGGCAGCCATGAACCGCCACTGGGCCGCCATCGGCGAGCGCGGTACCCTCTCGGGGATGCTGTTCATGGTCTGGCTGAGACGCTTCGGCGACTGGCCCTTCCAGCTACTGCTGTGGCCGGTGATCCTGTGGTACTACCTGTCCCACCGCACCGCCCGGCGCGCCTCCCAGGACTACCTGACACGGCTCGATCCGGCGCTCGAACGACAGCCACTGCGGCTGCGGGCGCGTAGCTTTCGTCACTTTCTGTGCTTTGGTCGATCGCTGATGGACAAGGTGGCCGCCTGGAACGGCGAGTATCCCCCCTCGCGGCTGTCCGGCGACGGTGTACAGCACTTCGCCCAGGCCGTGGACGGCGGCCAGGGGGGCCTGATTCTGGTCGCCCACCACGGCAACCTGGACATCGTCAACGCCCTCAGCGAACGCCACCCCTCGCTGGACCTGACGGTGATCATGCACACCCGCAACGCGCGCAAGTTCAACGAACTGCTGGAGCGCGCCACCGGCCGCCGTCGCCCCGAGATTCTCGAGGTCAGCGAGATTTCACCGTCCAGCGCCCAGCGCCTGGACGCGCGCATCCGCGCCGGAGGCTTCGTGGTCATCGCCGCCGATCGCATTCCCTTGCGCCAGGGCCGTACCCGTGCGCTCGAGTTTCTCGGTGCACCGGCGCCCTTTCCCGAGGGCCCCTTCCTACTCGCCAGCCTGCTGCGCTGTCGGCTCTACCGGCTTGCCTGTGTGCGTGATGGCGACGGTTTCGTGGTCGACTTCGACCTGATCGACGACACCTCGCGGTTAGGGCGCCGTGGCCGCAGCGCCTGGATCGCCGAGGCCATGCAACGCCATTGCGCCGACCTGGCCTGGCGCGTCCAGCGCCACCCGTTGCAGTGGTTCAACTTCTTTCCTTTCTGGACCGCCGACGAGACGACTGACCATGACCCACCCCGCTGAGCCGACCGCCCCCTTGATCCTCGATGGCGGCGCCCTGAGCCTGGAGGACGTACTCGATGTGGCCCAGCGCCGCCGGTGCGTCGCGCTGTCGCCAGCTCCCGAGTTTCGCACGCGCATCGAGCGCGGCCAGCGCTTTCTCGCGCGCCTGCTTAAAGAAGACGGCGTGGTCTACGGCGTCACCACCGGCTACGGCGACGCCTGTACCCGACCGGTGGCCCACCAGGACATCGACGACCTGCCCCGCCAGCTGTACACCTTCCATGGCTGCGGCATGGGTCAGGACCTCGACATCGAGGCAGCCCGGGCGGTGGTGCTGGTGCGCCTGGTATCGCTGTGCCAGGGGGTGTCCGGGGTCAGCTTCGAGTTGCTCGAGCGGCTGGCCTGGCTGCTCGAACACGACGTGCTGCCGGTGATTCCCGAGGAAGGCTCGGTCGGCGCCAGCGGTGACCTGACGCCGCTGTCCTATCTGGCCGCGGTGCTGTGTGGTGAGCGCGAAGTCATCGACAATGGTACCCGCCGTCCGGCCGCCGAGGCCCTGGCCGAGCGCGGCCTGGCCCCCTATCGACTGAAGCCGAAGGAAGGCCTGGCGCTGATGAATGGCACCGCGGTGATGACCGCGCTGGGCTGCCTGGCCTTCACCCGTTGCGCCTACCTGGCACAACTGTCGACGCGCATCACCGCGCTGTCGGTTCAGGCGCTGGACGGCAACCCCTACCACTTCGATGCCGAGCTGTTCGCCGCCAAGCCGCACCCGGGACAGCAGCAGGTGGCCGCCAGGCTGCGCCAGGACCTGCACGCACCGCGTACCCCGCGCAACTCACCGAGGCTGCAGGATCGCTACTCGACCCGCTGCGCGCCCCACGTGATCGGCGTCGTCGAAGACGCCCTGCCCTGGTGGCGGCAGTTCCTGACCAACGAGCTCAACAGCGCCAATGACAACCCCTTGATCGATGCCGAGGCCGGCAAGGTGATGCACGGCGGCCACTTCTACGGTGGCCACGTGGCTTTTGCCATGGACAGTCTGAAGCAGGCCGCCGCCAATCTGGCCGACCTGCTCGACCGGCAGTTGGCACTATTGGTGGACAGCCGCTACAACCATGGGCTGCCGAGCAACCTGAGCGGCGCCAGTGCCGAGCGCCTCGCGCTCAATCATGGCTACAAGGCGGTACAGATCGGCGCCTCCGCCTGGACCGCCGAGGCGCTCAAGCTGACCATGCCGGCCAGCGTGTTCTCGCGCTCCACCGAGTGCCACAACCAGGACAAGGTCAGCATGGGCACCATCGCCGCGCGCGATGCCCTGCGCGTGCTGACCCTGGTCGAGCAGGTCGCCGCCGCGACCCTGCACGCCGCGGTGCAGGGCGTCGAACTGCGCAGCCGACTGAACGACGCCGGCGCCGTTCCCGAGCGCCTGGCGGCCTTCGTCGACAGCGTGCGCCGCGACGTCGCCCCCCTGGCTGAGGACCGCGCCATGGACAGCGACCTCAACCACCTCTGTGGCCTGATACGCCGCCGTCACTGGAGGCTCTATGACGCCTGACGATCGCCCGCTACCCCGAGCCGAGGTGGAGCTCGAGGTGCCCTTTCACGACGTCGACATGATGGAGGTGGCCTGGCACGGCCACTACGTGCGCTATCTCGAGATCGCCCGCTGCCGGCTGCTCGACGCCATCGACTACAACTACCTGCAGATGCGCGCATCAGGCTTCGCCTGGCCGATCATCGATCTGCGCCTGCGCTACGCCGCGCCCGCTCGTTTCGCCCAGCGCCTGGCCATCGAGGCTCGCCTGAGCGAATGGGAAAACCGCCTCAAGATCGACTACACCATCCGCTGCGCCGAGAGCCGCAAGCGCCTGACCCGCGCCTGGTCGGTCCAGGTCGCGGTGGGGCTGGACGATGGCGAGATGCGCCTGGCCTCACCACCTGCGCTGATCGAGCGGCTGATCGCCTGGCAGGAGGCGCAACCATGAACCACAGCTCCACGCACCACCGTTCACACCAGCCTCACTGGCCTCACTGGGCTCACGGGAAAAGCCGAGCCTTGAGGGGCGCCCTGGCGGGCACCCTGCTGGTGCTGCCGATGCTGGCAACGGCTGCTGTTGCCTCCACCGGCACGGTACCGAGTCTGCCGCAGTTGAGCCGGCAACTGGAGCAGCATCAGCCGGCCTGCGTGAGTTTCGAGCAGAACCGCTGGATGGCGGACCTGCAGACCGAACTGCCCAGCGCCGGCTACTTTCGTCGCGAGCCCTCTGGGCTGGTGTGGCAGACCCTGAGCCCGATCGAGGATCGGGTCGTGCTGTCCGCCGACAACCCCGAACTGCCACCGGGGCTCAAGGCCCTGCTACCCGTTCTGACGGGACTGTTCGACGGCAACTGGGCGAGCCTTGAAGGGCATTTCAGCGTGCGCCTTGGCGGCAACCTCGATGACTGGCAGGCACAACTTGCGCCCCTGGACAGGGCCATCGCCGAGCGTCTGCAAGGGATCGAACTGGACGGCGCCGAGCAGGTCGAGCACCTTCAGGTCAGCTTCACCGACGGCGATCGTCTGCGCCTCGAGTTGTCGCCGCTGCCCTGTGACGCCCTGACCGGAGCCCCCGGCGCATGAGTCTCGGGGGCACTGATTCAGCCCGCGGCGCGCTGCTGGCGAGTCGCGGCTGGGGACTGGTGCTGCTGGCCTGTATCGTGCTGCTGGCCGTGCAAGTGCTGCGCGGTGCGCCACTGGATACCCGCATCACCGCCCTGCTGCCCGAACATCAGCAGGGCGAGTTGATCGCCCGCGCCGATGACAGTCTTGCGTCCACCTTCGAGCGCCGCTTCTTGTTGCTGGTCGCGAGCGACGCGACGCCGCACGCCGCCCCCGTGGAGGCGGTCAACGAGCTTCGCCAGGCGCTGACGGCCAGCGGCATCATCGCAAGCCTGGATAGCCAGTCGCCGCCGCGCCCGGATCAGACCCTGACCCCCTATCGCTATCGCCTGCTGACCGATTCGCTGGCCCGCCAAGACGCCGAGGCCTGGCGCCAGCGCGGCCTGTCACGGCTGTTCGCCCCAGGCGTCGACGCCGATCTCGAGCGCGACCCCTTCGGCCTGCTCGACGGCTGGCTCGAGGCGCGCTTCCAGGGCCCGGTCAGCTGGCACCCCGGCGGCCCCGGGGTGGTCACCGACAAGACCGAGTGGAGCCTGATCGGCGCAACCCTGGCGGCCAGCCCCTACGACATGGCACTGCAGCAAGAGCTGAGTGCGGTGCTGGAGCGCTTCGGCCAGGCGCATCCCGAGCTGACCCTGCTGCGCGCCGGGCTGGTGTTCCATGCCGCCGCCGGTGCCAGGCAGGCGAGTCACGAGATCGCCACCATCGGTCTGGGTTCGCTGTTCGGCATTCTGGCGTTGCTGGCGCTGGTGTTCCGCCGCCCGCTGGTGATCGCCACGCTGCTGTTGCCGGTGGCCACCGGTCTGGTCTTCGCCAGCGCGCTGACCTGGCTGATCTTCGGCTCGCTCAACCTGATCACCCTGGCCTTCGGCGCCAGCCTGATCGGTCTGTCGGTGGACTACGCGCTGCACCTGCAATGCACCCGCCAGCTCAACCCGGGGCGCTCGCTGCGCTTGTTCTGGCCGGGCCTGGCGTTGGGCCTGGCCTCGAGCCTGTGCGCCTACCTGGTGCAACTGGCGACTCCCTTGCCGGGGCTGCGCCAGATGGCCACCTTCACCGCACTCGGCCTGATCGGCGCCTGGCTCAGCGTGCGTCTGTGGCTGCCACGGCTGCCGCTCTATCACCACCCGGCTACCGCCACCATCGCCAGGTGGCTCGATCGATTGCGTGTCGGCCGCGGCCAGCGTTGGGTGTATCCCGCCCTGGCGCTGGTGCTGGCCGTGGCTGCCGTGCTGGCGCTGACCGGGAGTACCACCAGCCATGACCTGCGCCAGCTCAATCCGTCGCCGGCTGCGCTGATCGCCGAACAGCAGCGGGTGCAGACGCTGCTCGAGCGTCCGGCCAACTTCCGCTACCTGATCGTCAGCGGCGAGACCCCGGATGCCTTGCTGAAGCGCCTGGAACAGCTTGACGAGCCGCTGTCCCGGCTCGAACGGGAGGGCCACCTGTCCTCCCATCGCCACCTGGCCCAGGCGGTACCGTCGATGCAGACCCAGGAGCACAACCTCGAACGGGTGCGCGAGCGCTACGCCGCGGCCCTGCCGGAGCTGCTGACGGCCGCCGGCTTGCCCTCGACGCTGATCCCGCGCCTTGAAGATCCTCTGCACGAGGTGCCCTACCTGTCCCCGCAGACCTGGCTGTCGAGCCGCGCCGGCGAAGCCGACCGTGCGCTCTGGCTCGATGGCCTCGAACGCCCCGCCGCCCTGATCACCATCGGTGAGGTGGACGCCACCGCATCGAAGGCGCTGACGCAGCTCGCCGAGTCACCGGACGTGATCTACCGCGATCGGGTCGCGGCGCTGTCGCAGCAGCTCGCCTTGCTCAGCGAAGAGCTGGTGCGCTGGCTGGCACTCGCCCTGGCACTGCTGGTGGTGGTGTTCGGCCTGCGCTACCGTCGCCACGCCTGGCGGGTGCTGCTGCCGCCGGTGGGCGCAGTGATCATCACCCTGGGTCTCTACGCACTGAGCCACACCGGCCTGACCCTGTTTCACCTGCTGGGCCTTTTGCTGGTGCTCGGCATCGGCCTCGACGCCGGTATCTTCAGCACCGAGCACCCGCAAGACCCTGGCGCATGGCTAGCGATCAGCCTGTCCTGCGCGTCCAGCCTGCTGGCGTTCGGCCTGTTGGCTTTCAGCGCCACGCCGGCACTGCACTTTCTTGGTCAGACCTGCCTGATCGGACTGGTTGCCACCTGGTGCCTGGTCCCCCTGGCCCGAGGCGCGACGGAACGCGCTGGCGTGGCCGCCCACCGGGGTGTCGCAGGAAGCGACACCCAAGAACTGGAGAGTTCATCCCATGGAAGATCGACCTGATACCGACGTCGCCATCATCGGTGCCGGCCCCTCGGGCGCGGCGGCCGCGGCCTGGCTTGCGCGCAAGGGCTATTCGGTCAGGGTGCTGGAGCGCACCCACTTTCCGCGCTTCGTCATCGGCGAAAGCCTGCTGCCCCAGTGCATGGTGCACCTGGAGCGCTGCGGCCTGCTCGAGGCGGCCAAGGCCGGTGGCTACCAGCCGAAAAATGGCGCCGCCTTTTGCCGGGGCGACGACTACGCGGCCATCGATTTCCGTGACAAGTTCAGCGATGGCCCCGGCACCACCTGGCAGGTGCCCCGTGACGACTTCGACCAGCGCCTGATCGAGGGCGCCAGGGCGGCGGGCGCGCGCGTCGACTTCGGCGTCAGCGTCAGCGACTTTCGCGCCGATCCGTTCAGGCCGCGACTGAGCTGTGTCGACGATGACGGGAAGTGCTTCGACATCGAAGCCCGCTTCGTCCTCGATGCCAGCGGCTATGGCCGCGTGCTGGCACGCCTGGAGGCGCTTGACCGCCCCTCCAGCCTGGCCACTCGCTGTGCGCTGTTCACCCACGTCGAAGACCGTATCGATCGCGCCGAGCATGACCGCGACAAGATTCTGATCGGCGTCCACCCGACCCACCCGGACGTGTGGTACTGGCTGATCCCGTTCCGTGACGGGCGGGCCTCCGTCGGCGTCGTCGCCAGTCCCGAGCTGCTCGAGAGCGCCGGCGACAGCGACGACCAGCGGCTGTGGGCGATGCTGGGTCAGGAGCCCCGCTACGCTCGCTTGCTCAAGGACGCGACGGCCACCCGCGAGGTCCAGCGCATCGACGGTTACTCCGCCGATATCACCCGCCTGCACGGGCCGGGCTTCGCGATCCTCGGCAATGCCGGCGAGTTTCTCGATCCGGTGTTCTCTTCCGGCGTCACCATCGCGCTGGACTCGGCGCTGCGCGCGGCGCCACTGGTCGCAGACCAGCTCGACGGCGACGCCGTGGACTGGGCGCAGGACTTTGAAGCACCGCTGCGCCGTGGTGTCGCCACCTTCCGCGAGTTTGTCGATGCCTGGTACGACGGCCGCCTGCCACGCGTCATCTTCCATCCGGATCAACAGCCCCGGGTGCGTCAGATGATCGCCTCGGTGCTGGCGGGATACGCCTGGGACATCGACAACCCCTTTGTCGCCGCCAGCCGTCGACGCCTCACCAGCCTGGCCGAGCGTTGCGAACTGGACAGCCAGGCCGTCGCTCCGTGAAGGTGCGCTCTACGCTCCCGCGCCACCCGCCAAATGGCGGGTGGTCGTGCCCCTGGGCCAGGCTGCGTGGGCCAGGCAGGTCCTTCGCGGCGCTGGTGATACTCTGCCTGCTCGGCGCCTGCGGGTTGGGTCCAGGCGTGGCGCCGATGCCGGCACTGCACACGCTTGCGCCCATCAGCGCTCAGACCCAGCGGCTGACCTTCGAGCACCAGGGCGAGCGCCGCGTGCTGCTCGGCGTGCTGCGTCATGACCACCAGCAGCTTCAGTTGGCGCTGATAAGCCCTCAGGGCCAGCGACTGCTGACCCTGGTGCAGGATGACGAGGGCGCGCGCTTCGCTCCGGGCGCCGCCTTCGAGCCGCCTTTCAGCGCCGACTGGCTGGCCAGCCGCCTGAGTTTCAGCCTGTGGCCCGAAGCACGCCTGCGCGAGGCCTTCGCCGGCAGTGACTGGTCGCTCGCGCAGCGCGACCACGAGCGCCGCATCTATCATCAGGGCCGCCTGGCGGTGCGACTCGAGATGACGCCGACCTGCCACGTGATTCATGATATCGAGGCTGACTACCGGCTCAGCGTGGCGACCCTCGCGCCCTCCCCGGATGCCCGCGAGAACAAAAGCCCGAACAGCAGCGTCAGCACGACCACCACCAACCATAACGCAGTGACCGATTCACCATGCCCCTCGACGTGACACCTGCGCAGACACCCTGCCGACTGCATGCGCCGGCACTGGTCTGCCCCCTGGGGGATGACCTCTCGACCATCGCCGCGCGGCTGTTCGACGGCCAGCACGGTCTGGTACGAAACGATGAATACACCCCCGGCAGGCCGCTGTGGCTGGGCACCGTGACCACGCCGTTGCCCGACGACGGTGACTGGCCGGCGCGCCATCGTTCGCGCAACAATCGCCTGCTGGACGCCGCTTTCGCGCGTCTGCGGCCGACCCTTGATGACTACCTTGCCAGCCATCCCGGGGCACGCCTGGGTGTCGTGCTGGGCACCAGCACCTCCGGTATCGGCGAGACCGAGGCGGCGGTGGCCCATCGTGCCGCCAGCGGCCAGTGGCCGGAGCCCTTCAACTACTGCCGCCACGAGATCGGCGCAGCGTCCGACTTTCTGGCCTGGCGCCTGGCCGCCGAGCGGCCGGATATCCGTCTGATCACCGCCTATACCCTGTCGACCGCCTGCACCTCCAGCGCCAAGGCCCTGGCCAGCGCCAGGCGGATGCTCAAGGCGGGGCTGTGCGACGCCGTCATCGCCGGCGGCGCCGACAGCCTGTGCGGACTTACGGTGAACGGCTTCGCCGCCCTCGAGGCGGTCAGCGACGAGCCCTGTCGCCCCTTCGCCGAGGATCGCGCCGGCATCAATCTGGGCGAAGGCGCCGCACTGTTCCTGGTCACCGCCGAACCCGGTGGCGTTCAGCTCAGCGGCTGCGGCGAGACCAGCGACGCCCACCATATCTCCGCCCCTCGCCCCGACGGCATGGGCGCTCTGGAGGCCATGCGCGCCGCTCTCGAGATGGCCGGCCTCGGTCCGGATCAGATCGACTATCTGAATCTCCACGGCACCGCCACCCGACAGAACGACAGCATGGAGTCCCGGGCGGTCGCTCAAGCCTTCCCCGATGGCGTGGCCTGTGGCTCGACCAAGAGCCTCACCGGCCACACTCTGGGCGCCTGCGGCGCGCTGGAGGCAGCCTTCTGCTGGCTGGCCATGCACCACAACCGGCGGCCGCCACATCTGCACGCAGCAGACCCGCAACTGCCCGCGCTTTCGCTGTGCGGATCTGATACGACGCCAGCCACCGAGGTGCGCCGTACCCTGACCAACGCCTTCGCCTTTGGTGGGAACAATATCGCCCTGGTGATGGAGCGCGCGCCATGACGACACTTCCGACTCCCGTGACAGCACCCCTTATGTCCACTGATGCCTCTTCATCCGGCAGTGCAGACGCGCTGCCCCCTATCGCCGACCTGGTGCCCCACTCCGGCGCCATGTGCCTGCTCGACAGCGTGCTGGAGATCGGTGAGGAACATCTGATCGCCCGTATCACGCCCGACCGGCAGGACCCCTTTGCCAATGACCACGGCATTCCCGGCTGGGTCGGCCTGGAGTGGCTGGCCCAGGCCATTGCCGCCTGGTCCGGGCGGGCCGCCCGCGAGGCCGGAGGCGAACCCCGGATCGGCTTTCTGTTGGGCTCACGGCACTATCACTGCGACGTCGAGCATTTCGTCTTCGATTCCCCTGTCGAGGTCAAGGTCGAACTCGACTACCGCGCCGACAATGGACTCGGCGCCTTTCGTGGTGAACTGCGCGACACCGAGGATCGGCACCTGGCCCACGCCACCCTCAACGTCTTTCAACCCGACAGCGCCGAGACCCTGTCGGCCATGCTCGAGGATTCAGCGCCATGACCGATACCCTGCTCGTCACCGGCTCCAGTCGGGGCATTGGCCGCGCCATCGCCCTGAGGCTCGCCCGCGATGGCTTCGATATCGTGGTCCACTGCCGCAGCCGCCGTGACGCCGCCGAACAGGTGGCCGACGAAGTTCGCGCCCTAGGCCGTGACGCCCGCGTGCTCTGCTTCGACGTCATCGACAGAGACGCCGCCAGAGCCGCTCTCGAGGCCGACATGGAGGTCCACGGCGCCTACCACGGGGTGGTCTGCAACGCCGGCATCACCGCCGACGGCGCCTTCCCTGCGCTTACCGATGACGACTGGGACAGCGTCATCGATACCGGTCTCAACGGTTTCTACAACGTGGTCAAGCCGATCACCATGCCCATGGTGCGACGCCGCAGGCCAGGCCGCATCGTGGTCATGTCGTCGGTGTCGGGGATCATGGGCAATCGTGGCCAGGTCAACTACAGCGCCGCCAAGGCCGGCCTGATCGGCGCGGTGAAGGCCCTGGCGGTGGAGCTGGCCAAGCGCCGGATCACCGTCAACGCCGTGGCCCCGGGACTGATCGACACCGACATGACCGAGGGTCTGGCCAGCGAGGAAGCGCTGAAGGCGATTCCGATGCGCCGCAGCGGTCGCGCCGAGGAAGTGGCCGCCACCGTCAGCTTCCTGTGCTCCGAGGACGCAGGCTATATCACCCGCCAGGTCATCGCCGTCAATGGAGGCCTCTGCTGATGCATCACAATGGACATCGAGCCGATGGACTTGGCCGCCGCGTGGTGGTCACCGGCATGGCCGGCTTTTCTCCCGTCGGCAACGACTGGGACACGATCAAGACCCGACTGCAGCGCGGTGAAAGTGGAATTCGCCACCTTCCCGAGTGGGACGTCTACGATGGGCTCAACACTCGCCTCGGCGCCCCGGTGGAAGACTTCAGCCTGCCCGCCCACTACCATCGCAAGGCCCTGCGTAGCATGGGGCGCGGCGCGCGCATGGCCACCCGCGCCAGCGAGCTGGCGCTCGAGGATGCCGGGCTGCTCGACAGCGACCTGCTGGGCAGCGGCGAGATGGGCATCGCCTACGGGGCCTCCGCCGGCGAGCCCGACGCCGTGGCCGACTTCGGCAACATGCTGATCAACAAGTCCACCGACGGCCTCAACGCCAATTCCTACATCCGCATGATGGCCCACACCGCGCCGGTCAATATCGGCGTCTTTCTCGGCCTACGGGGACGGATTCACACCACCTCAAGCGCCTGCACCTCAGGCAGCCAGGGCATCGGCTACGCCTACGAGGCGATCCGCTTCGGCCGTCAGAAGGCGATGATCGCCGGCGGCTGCGAGGAACTGTCCGCCTCGGAGGCGGCGGTCTTCGACACCCTGTTCGCCACCAGCACCCGCAACGACACCCCCGAGGCAACGCCGCGCCCCTTCGACCGCGACCGCGACGGCCTGGTGATCGGTGAAGGCGCCGGTAGCCTGATCCTCGAGGACCTGGAGCATGCCCAGGCTCGCGGCGCCCGCATCTACGCCGAACTGGTCGGCTTCGGCACCAACAGCGATGGCCGCCACGTCACCCAGCCCGACGCCGCCATGATGGAGCGCGCGATTCGCCAGTCCCTCGACGATGCCGGCGTCAGCCCCGCCCAGATCGGCTACGTCAGCGCCCACGGCACCGCCACCGATCGTGGCGACATCGCCGAGAGCCAGGCAACCCGGGCAGTATTCGGCGAGCGCCAGCCGGTCAGCGCCTTCAAGAGCTTCACCGGCCACACCCTGGGGGCCTGCGGAGCCCTCGAGGCCTGGGTCGCCATCGAGATGATGCGCGAGGGCTGGTTTCACCCCACCCTCAATCTCGACCATCCTGACCCGGCCTGTGCAGAGCTCGACTACCTGCGCGGCGAGGGCCGACGCATCGACTGCGAGTACGTGATGAGCAACAACTTTGCCTTCGGCGGCATCAACACCTCCTTGATCTTCCGCCGCTGGCCGTAGCTGAAGCCCAAGGGGCCACCAGGCCTCCCACCAAAAAGAAAGGAAACGACACCATGAGAAAGGGAATCCTCGCACCGACGCTACTGATCGCAGGCCTTGGCGCAGCCGCCAGCGCACAAGCCAGGGACACCCCCTACTTCCTGCCGATCCAGGAAGCCCTGGCCACACCGGCCGCCCAGGAGAAGCTGGACCCGAACATCCGCTTGGTGTTTGCCGATGCCGGCGGCAACGTCAGCCAGGACTTCGGTGAGGTGGTCACCAGCCGCAAGACCAACGCCTTCAACAAGACCGACGAAGAGGCCTGTCGCTGGGTCATGCTGTCGGCGCTGATCGCGCTCCAGGATAGTGCCCGCCAGCAGGGCGGCAACGCCGTGGTCAATATCGAGAGCTTCTACGACAGGAACGCACGCGCCTCGACCAGCGAGTACGAGTGCCACGCCGGCGCCTTGATGGCCGGTGTCGCGCTGAAGGGCGATGTCGTCACCCTGCGCTGAGGCTCGTCTCCCACGCCTGCTGCTGGCCATCGCCGAACTGCCGGCCAGCGGCACGCCCGATCAGGGTGCGGCACGGGGGAGACTACAGGGAATTGGGTCGCAGCAAGCACGCCAAGGACACGACAACGGACGACAGCCGCGACGCATTCAAGCAGGCATTCGCGGCGAGGCTGCCTCGCACCTGGGTCGTGAACGGCTCAGCCGACTCGCCGCCGGACTCGGCTTTGACTGCCCTGTGGCGGGCTGGTCGCCCCGCGGTGCCGGGCCGCCTCGCCACCCCGGGCTACCCTCGCCCTGGACCACGTGCCTCAGCCACAGCGGCAGCCTGGTCGTCGCTGGGCTCGCCGAGGTGCCGGTAGGGCTGGATATCGAATGTCCCGACCGGCGACAGCGACAGCGTCACCGAAGCCGCCTCGATGGCCTGATCGCGACGCTGCCCGAAGCCAGCGTACGCAGGGCCATCCAGCGGGCGCCGGATGCCCTGGCAGCCTTCTACCGCGCCTGGACCCTGTACGAGGCTCACTACAAGCTCGGCTGTCTCGAAGGCCAGCCCCCGGACCACGTCCTTGCCACCCGCATCGGCTCATTGATGGCGCCTGATCTGACCGACATAATCAGCCATTCAAATAGCCATTCCAATAGCCATTCGAATAGTCAGCAGTCGAGCGATCCCCTCTACGCCTGGCAGGCCCAGGATGACCGCCTCACCCTGAGCCTGTGCGCCCGTGAACCCGAGCTGACCATCGAGATGCACTTGGGTGGATTGGAGTTGCCGGACTGGACGGGGCTTCCTCAGACATTCGATTGAGAGAGCGTCATCGGCGCCGGATGGGGCCATCTGGAAAGCAGGAGGTGGGCCTTATTCACTGCTGTCCTGCCTTATGCTTGTCTTCTCAGCTCCGCCACCTGCTCAAGCTCGAGTTCACAGATTTCTGCGATTTCGCGGTCATCCATGGCGGTGCGCGCAAGCAGGTTACGCGCGGCTTCCAGGCGCCCTTCCTCGCGCCCTTCCTCGAGTCCCTTCTGCTTCCACTGTTCAGGCCATCGTTTGGCACGTTCCGACAGCATGGTGTGTACCTCCTCAAGGTCATTGAGCGCCTGCCACTGCTCGTGGTCGTCGTTCCCGCCCGGCACCCAATTGGGCAGCAGGACACGCTTGATCCATGTCGCGAAGTGGCGCCGCAGCCGAGCCTGCCCGGGTGATTTCAACCACTCCACCAACTGGCCGATGGTGTCGATCACGTCCTGTTGGCTGTGGTGATACTCCAACCGAAAGATAGCGGCAACCAGGTTGCGGGTGTCCGTAGGCCAGCGCTCGTCGGCGACGATTGCACCTTCATCCAGCAGCAGATAGGACTGCGAGGGTTGGTAGCGAGCCAGTTGTGCCGCTGCGGGATGAATCAGTTCGGACAGCTCCTTCGCGGCACTCCAGCGCCTTTCTCCATTGTAGAGGACGATGGGCAGTACCGGCGGCAAGCTGCGCTTGCTGGCCAACTTTCTCTGCTTTACCAGGTCCTGATACAGCAGACCCACGTAGGTCATGATGCGTAGCGCCATGAAGGGATCGACGCTGCTCTGAAACTCGATCAGTAGATAAAGGTAATGACGGAGGCTGCCGAGAATCAGGCAGCCACTAATCGGCGAGTTAACAAGCGCACGCGTTCAGCACCGTGCCTTCCACCAAGGTCTACCCCATTCGAGGCATTCCTGCCTTGCCTAAAATGTCAGACATTAACTATAGTAACGTCGAACATTATGGAGGCCTGGATGGACGCTCTCGCTTCACTCCCGAGGCCCGCCGAGGGTCGCGGTGCCGCGGCGCTGGCCGAGGTACTGGCACGGGCGATTCTGTCGGGACACTGGCAGCCGGGGGATCTGTTTCCTCGGGAGCTGGATCTGTGCCAGCACTTCGAGGCCAGCCGCAATCGGGTGCGTAACGCCCTGGGCGAACTCAGCGCGGCGGGTCTGATCGAGCGCACCGCCGGTCGCGGCACCGTGGTGCGCGATATCGTCGACTGGCATCTGCTGGATCCGCAGATGAGCGGCTGGATGGCCAGCCTGGACGCGCCCCACCCGCAACTGGTCGAGGCGGTGTTTGCCTTTCGCCTGGCAGCGGAACCCTATATCGGCGAGCTGGCGGCGCTTAACGCCTCCGGCGAAGACCTGGCACGCATCGAACGCGCCTTTGAAGGCATGCAGGAGACCGCCGATGCGGCCTCACAGCGACTGGCCCACGCCGAGCACGATGTGGCCTTTCACGACGCCATCTATCGCGCCAGCCACAACCTGGTCTGGCGCCAGATGGGGCTGCTGTTGAGACCTTCCATCGTGGCCCTGATCCAGCGCTCGCAGCGCCATGCCGGGAGTTCCTCTGACGGCCCCACGGACGACGCAGCAGGCGGCCATGCGCGTGGACTCAGCGACAGCCTGGAGCGCCACCGCCAGCTACTCGAGGCGATTCGCCTGAGGCAGCCAGAGCAGGCCCGCCGCGCCACGGAACTGCTGCTCGAGCGCACCGCACGTGACCTGGACAAGACACTCCCGGCCAGTGGCATCACGACACCGGCGTCGCGACACCTTTAAGCCCGTCCGCTCGCTTCACCCAACCCCATCGACATCGGGCCAAGCAGGCCCCCACAAGAGGCATCGACCATGAAGATCACCCGACTCAAGACCTGGCAGGTTCCGCCGCGCTGGTGCTTTCTCAAGATCGAGACCGACGAGGGCGTCTACGGCTGGGGCGAGCCGGTCATCGAGGGCCGGGCCGCCACCGTGGAAGCCGCGGTGCACGAGCTGTCGGACTACCTGATCGGCCAGGATCCGCGCAATATCGAGCACCTGTGGAACGTCATGTACCGGGCCGGCTTCTATCGCGGCGGCCCGATTCTGATGTCCGCCATCGCCGGCATCGACCAGGCGCTGTGGGACCTCAAGGGCCGCGAACTCGGCGTCCCGGTGCATCAACTGCTGGGCGGCAAGGTGCGTGATCGCATGCGCATGTACGCCTGGACCGGCGGCGATCGTCCCGCCGACGTGGGTGCCGGCGCCAAGGCACTGACCGATCAGGGATTTACCGCCTTCAAGATGAACGGCACGCCGGAGATGCAGATCGTCGACAGCCATCGCAAGATCGACGAGGCGGTCGCCCGCATCGCCGAGGCTCGCGACGCCGTCGGCCCCGATGTGGGCATCGCGGTGGACTTCCACGGCCGTGTCCATCGGCCCATGGCCAAGACGCTGATGCGCGAGCTCGAGCCCTATCACCTGATGTTCATCGAGGAGCCGGTGGCTCCCGAGCACCTGCCGGTGCTCAAGACCATCGCCCAGGATCTGGCCACCCCGATCGCCACCGGCGAACGCCTGCACACCCGTTTCGCCTTCCGTGACCTGCTCGCCGACAACATGGTCGATATCGTCCAGCCGGACCTGTCTCACTGCGGCGGCATCAGTGAAGGCTTGAAGATCGCCACCCTGGCCTCGGCCTACGACGTGGCCCTGGCACCCCACTGCCCGCTGGGCCCGCTGACCCTGGCGGCGTCGCTGCAGCTGGATGCGGTATGTCACAATGCCTTTATCCAGGAACAGAGCATGGGCATCCACTACAACAAGGACAACGACGTGCTCGACTATCTGGTCGACAAGAACGCGCTGGCGATCGAGGACGGCTTCTGTGCCATTCCCGAGGGGCCAGGCCTAGGCGTCGAGATCAACGAGGCGTTCGTCGAGGAACGCGCCAAGGTCGGACACCGCTGGCGCAACCCGGTATGGCAACACGATGACGGCTCCGTCGCCGAGTGGTGAGCGACGGCTGATCGCGTTGCCGAACAATGACAACAGTCCTGGTGGATGCGCGCCCCAAGGTGCCATCCGCCAAGTTCGAGGAGACGTCATGTCCCGTTCCGCATCCCCCTGCCTTGGCGAGGCTCGCGCCATCGTCGAGGCACCCTGCGAACTCGGCGAGGGTCCCAGCTGGGACGCCCGGCGTGGCGAGTTTCGCTGGCTCGATATCCTCGGGCACCGCTTCCATCGCTACCGCCTCGAAGACGGCGATCATCGGTCCCAGGCGCTGGATGAGCTGGTGTCCTTCGCCGCCCCCTTGACCAGCGGTGATGATCTGCTGGTCACCGAACACGGCCTCAAGGAACGCGACCACGCCCACGGCGGCGTGTCACCCTGGCGCGAGGTGGAGGCTGACAACCCGGTGACGCGCAGCAACGATGCGCGCATCGATCGCCACGGCGGGCTGTGGTTCTCGACCATGGGCAAGGCCGCCGAAGCCGCAGCCGGCAGCCTCTATCGCCTGTACCGCGGCGAGATCTTCTGCCTGAAGCAAGACATCACCATCCCCAATGCCCTGTGCTTTTCACCGGATGGTCGCCTTGGCTACTTCACCGACACCACCACCGGAGTGGTCATGCGCTGGGCGCTCGACGCCGAGGGCTTCCCGTTGCGCCAGGATGGCGGCGCCTTCCTTCAGGACGGGGTGGCGGCAAGGCCCGAACAATTGGCCGAGCCCGAACCCTGGGCGGACTTCAACGACGACCCGGGAAACCCGGACGGCGCAGTGATCGATGCCGATGGCTACATGTGGCTGGCGCTATGGGGTTCAGGGCGGGTTGCCCGGCTGACGCCGGATGGCGAGGAGGTCGGTCATGTCAGGGTCAACGCCGACCAGCCCTCCTGCCCGGCCTTCGGCGGGCGTGAGCTGACCACCCTGCTGATCACCACCGCCACCGAAGGACAGCGAGAACACAAGGAAGGCCGCCAGGACGGCGCCACCTTCCTGTTCGACCTGAGCGAAGCGCTTCCCGGCGTACGTGGGCTCGATGATCCACCGATCGCCCTGCGCTGAATCGCTGCTCACATGCCGCCGCTTTCGGCTTGTCCATCGGCGGCGCCCCCAGGTTTACGACGCACCCCCAGAGGCCTGAAGCATGAGCGAATCCGACTCTCCCAAGGCCGCCATCATCACCGGTGGCTCACGCGGTATCGGGGCCGACATCAGTCGGCGTCTGGCCAACGATGGCTATGCAGTGATCGTCAACTACGCCCATCACCGCGAGGTCGCCGACGGCCTGGTCGAGGAGATCCTGGCCCAGGGCGGCGCGGCGCTGGCCGTTCAGGCAGACATCTCACGCACCGACGAAGTGGCGCAGCTTTTCGACACTGCCATGCAGCGCTTCGGTCGCGTCGATGCGCTGGTGAACAATGCCGGCGTGCTCAAGGCGGTGCCCATCGCCGAGGCGGCGGACGACGACTACGACACGCACTTCGAGACCAACACGCGCGGCACCTTCAACACCCTGAGGGAAGCCGCCTCGCGCCTGGAAGATGGCGGCCGAATCGTCAACCTGTCGAGCAGCGCGCTGGCGCTGAATCTGCCTGGCTACGGGCTCTACAACGCCACCAAGGCTGCGGTGGAGTCGCTGACCCGAGTGTTTGCCGGCGAGTTGCGCGGCAGGCGGATCACCGTCAACGCGGTAGCGCCGGGACCGGTGGATACCGAACTGTTCCGCTCGGGCAAGACCGAGGAACAGATCGAAAGGTTCACCCATATGCCACCACTGGAGCGACTGGGCCAACCGCGTGACATCGCCGCGGTGATCGCCTTCCTGCTAAGCCCCGAGGCCGAGTGGATCAATGGCCAGGTCATCCGCGCCAATGGCGGCTTCGCCTGAAGCAGCGTCGTCAAGGCTCAGCGCAGTTCTTCGTTGGCGGCGTCGCGGATGCCGTCCCCGACGCGACTGCGCAGCCACTCGGTGGCGGCCTCGGCGGTCATTGGTCGTGAAATCAGGAAGCCCTGCAGCATATGGCAGCCTTGCTCCGCCAGGTGGTCCGCCACCGTCTGGTCTTCCACCCCCTCGGCGACCACGCTGAGCCCCAGATGGTGAGCAAGCTCGATCGTGGAGGACACGATGACGTCGTCCTCGGACCCCTTCACCAGCTGCATGACGAAAGACTTGTCGATCTTCAGCTCCTGGACCGGCATGCGCTTGAGCTGGGCCAGCGACGAATAGCCCGTTCCATAGTCATCGATGGCCAGCTCCACCCCCATGGCGCGCAATGACTGCAGCTTGCGCGCCCCCATCTCCGGCGATTCCATCAGCGCGCTCTCGGTGAGCTCGATGCACAGACACTCGCCGCGCAGGCCATGGCGGTCCAGCGCCCGCTCGACCCGCTTGATCAACCCTGGCTGCTGCAGGTCCATGGCCGAGATATTCACCCCGAGGCGCACATTGAGCCCTGCCTCGCTCCACCTGGCCAGCTGCTGGAAGAATGCTAGTATATGATGAACCTTTTCCAAGACATTTTTCATCATGCCTCAAGCGATCTCCTACATCCGCTTCAGCTCAGCCCAGCAAGGTGCTGGGTCTACCACTGAGCGCCAACAAGCCATGGTCAGTGAGTGGCTAAATAGGCACCCAGATGTTCACCTATCGGCATTGTCACAGCAGGATCTAGGCCGCAGTGGATTCTCAGGTGACCACCTCAAACATGGACTAGGCCGTATTCTGGATGCAATCGACGTAGGCAAGATCAATGCTGGTGATTTCATCCTTGTTGAAGCGATAGACCGTCTAGGCCGCCTAGACGCTATGGATATGGTTTCGTTGGTCAACAGCATTGCGTCCAAAGGAGTGATCATCGTCACCCTTGAAGATCAACAGACTTATTCGAAAGAGGTCATACAGTCCAACTCCTCTTTGATCTATGTGCTAGTAGGTAAGGCTCAGCAAGCAAACGAATACAGCCGAAATTTATCAAGGCGTATCTCGGCGTCGTATGAAAGTAAGCGAAGGAAAGCGCGAGCCGGTCAGGGTATCAAAAAATCCACACCCTTCTGGCTCAATACCAGTGGGGCTCTGATCCCGGAACGCGCAGAGGCTATTAAATCTTGCATCTCTATGTATCTGGATGGGCATGGGCCGAGGAACATCCTACAAACACTTATTCCATCCCACCCCGTACTGAAGAAAACGCACCCGTCGACTCTAAAGCGCTGGCTAAAGTCTAGAGCACTCATTGGAGAATGGGAAAACAAGGGAGACCCTATTAAAGAAGTTTATGAACCACTCATAGATACAAACACATTCTACAAAATACAACGAAGCCTAAACTCAAGATCGCTTTCGATGTCGCCGGATCAGCAGTACCTACTATCCGGTCTTGTTCGATGCGGATCATGTAGAAAACGCCTGTACTACCGGACACGAGACTACAATGGAAAGAAAATCATTTATGCAAATTGTTCAACCTACCTAAGGCGTGGCAAGCTATTCTGCGACAACAATACGACATGGCCATATGAAGCCTTGATGAACATATTCAACGTAACTTTTATCGAACATCTAGGCCGCGCTGCTTGGGATCAAACCAAGTCCAACCTCGCCACCGAACTTGATACCATAAATGGGGAAATTAATGAAATTGACACACAAATAAAGTTTGTACTGGAAACTGGATATAGCGTGTTGCCAGACAGCCAAGTGGTCAGAGATAAACTCTCAACACTCGCAGAGCAGAGAAAGCCGTTAGAAACTAGAGCCCACGCTATTCAAGCAGAGTTATCTGTTGATCAAGTAAGTAATGTTAAGACGCTTGAGGCTATGGCCGTTGACGGAAACGAGTTTATATCCATTGCACTTCAGGATGACACACGCCTCCGCACCATCCTAAGCAAGACAAGCTATCAGATTGAAATGATAGGTAAGGTAGCTACCATACCCATCGAATTTGGATCAGATAAGCTTCATAAATTTGAACTAACCAAACGAAGCCAGCGCCATAAATGTTACATCATCAAGCAGACCATACCCGAATTCGAAACAGAAATAATTGATCTTGACCAAGGAGGGGTGAGAGATACCGTAACAGTAGATAGCGAGATAACTTGGCGCGCCGTAAACCGTGACGGTATTTTGGCAGAGTCTGCCAGTGAAAATGAGTTAATGGCCGAGTTAGAAAAAGTAAAATCACGAGAAAATTAGAAATAATATGAGGTCCAACGGTGGATATTCCCATTGGCCTTGGCGCCTACTTGATAACTTTACCGCGCACCCAGAAACAATTTCCAAATTACTCATACTCAAAAAACATGTTTGCATAGAGCAAATAACTCAGAAAAAATAAGTATGCGCACCGGGGTCCATAAAGACAGGTGCGCAACCAGGATTATAAACTTTCACCCACAAGAATTACTTAAACAAATTTTTAACCATTTGCGCTTTCCAATTCCCCCTTTTTCCTGCCAAAGTTTCAACATTTAGTGTATTAAGTGAACCGGCCAAATCATTATAACTTACGCATTCCATGAAAACTTCCTTACCACATTTCAAAGCCCCCGGACAATCGTTATTTCGGCAAAAATCTGGAATGACGTATTGAGCGATGTGATTGCGAAGTTTAGCTCGTTTTTCATTCTTAACCTCGGCTGCTCGATGGGAAGCCGTAGATGTGTTTCTGTTGAGTTTCATACCCCACCCTCTACCTTAAAATACGCGGCCTCTACGGATTTTGATGCTGGAAATATAAATACAACTGAAGTCTCACAAATGCATAGCCATGCGGTATGGCCGTGAGCCTTCAGGGAAATGAAGTTAGTCTACGCTTTTACAGCGGGAACGCTCTTCATCTACCTACATTTTACATTATAAATGATGCTTTCTCTACACGAACGGCATTGGTATCCTAATGCCTAAAGGAAAGTGCATCATACATAGATTAGAAAAAGGATCAGAAGAGAAATGGATAAAATCAAAACTGAAATAAATAAAGAAAGCCTGGTTGAAATGAAAAGAATCAATTCAGAAATTCAACTTAGAAAGGAATATGAGATTTTCTTGAAAAGTATAAAAACACGGTACCATTTAACAGTTAGCTTTTCCTATGGAATGCATGAAACAAAAAGCGAAAGTTGTTTAAACATGTTGATGAAATTTATGAATAGAGCCATACTGAAAAAAAGATATGGAAAGAACAATCAATTTATTGAGGGTATAGCTATCAAAGAATCAACATTTGGCATGGAAAATATACACTACCATATATTAATCGCTGACAAAGAAAACAAGCTCCCTAGTAAAGACAGAATGGAGCAATTAATCGAAAAAAAAATTAGACTAGTTAATGGAAGGCAATCAAGCCTAAACAAAATAACAAAGTTCCACCTTCAGGATTATTACGCTGGTGACGAAAACTCATCTTTAGAAAAATATTTAACAAAACTTTTTGAAAAGCCAGGAAAATCAATAGCAGAAAAAATTGATTGCTTTTATCCTTTAAGCCTGAGTGGTATCGACTCTACTTATTGAAAGAATAATAATCAACAACAAAAAAACATAGAATTTGGTCCACCCAACATTTAAGGCTCCTTTAATTTCGGCATTCGCTATGACAATAATATTATCGAAGCCTTATTGTTTCTCATTACACTTCATGTCATAATTCAAACCTTACTGTCTAACGACAAATCAATCATATTTGACTTCACTTTTTGCACTGTGTAGGTGCTAGCGCCAGCGTGCTCAGCAGTCTTCCGAATACTGAATCCAGCCTTTAGAAGCTCGGCAATGCGTTTATGTTTTACTTCATCGACAGGCCTTCCATTATACTTTCCCTGTGTTTTCGCTTTCTCTATGCCTTGCTGCTGGCGCTCTCGGCGCTGTTCATAGTCCTTTCTTGCTATGGCAGCCATCATATCGAGCATCATCGAGTTGACTGCATCGAGCATCCTAGCAGTAAACTCATCATCCTCGTTTGCTCTCATTGCTTGATGGCTAGTCGGAAGATCCACAGACACAACACGCAATCCTTTCTGATCAATTTCTGAACGTAACTTTTTCCAGTCGTCGACAGGCAGTCGCGAAAGCCTATCGATGCTCTCAACCAACAGTACATCACCCTGCAGCGCATCCGTAAGTAGTCTCTGAAGCTCTCTGCGCTCCGTTGTGGCTCCGCTAGCATTCTCCACGTACTGACAGGCGATTACCTTTTCAAAGCCCTGCGTAAAGGTCTCAAGGCTATCCTTAGCTCTGCTGGCATCTTGATCATGAGTGCTGGCACGAAGATAGGCGCGAATAAACATGATGACCTCTGTGCTGGTTTGGTGTAATGAAATCTAAACGTATTGTTTTAACCGTAAAAAATCGACTTACCAGCACGAATTTCGACTGAAAAGTCGCGTATTGAATACGGTATACCCAAAAAATCACATCCGCAACCCAATAAAACAAACTCAAATAAGAATCATCCTAATTAAAATTCAACTCCATTTATGTAGCTAGTACCTCTACTTCTATTACTGCAGGGACAATTGAAATGCCTCCTCCAATGCAATACACGCTCTAGGGCAGAGATTAGTATGGCGCGATGAGAAACGAACCCACCGTCCAACGCTGTGTTGCGAAGGGCAAAGTCGCCGTGGTCATGGAAATCTTTGAGGGCAAGACCACCGTCGCTGATGTGGCTCGCTAGCATGGCCTCATCTTTTCCGAGGTCAAGGGCCGGATTGAGGAGCCCCGCCTGCAGATCTACGCGCCAAAAAAGTGGCACCGTCTGTTCGACGAAGGCGAGAGCTTGTCACGTCATTGCACACGGAGCTGACCCAACAGGGACGTGAAGTATCAGTCGTCAAGCTACGAACGTGACTGGCACTCTCACTCAGGTCTATTTACTACCGGCGCAATCCACGATGTCGGGAGAACAATGCGTATATGGCTGCTCGTGTGAGGCAGACTCTTGAGCGATGTCCGATTCATGGCTATCGCGCCCAAGGTGCGTGTTTGGTTAAGACCGCTGACCAATCCGAACACCCTGAAGCTTAAGGCTGGCAGGTACGCTAGCGGCCCCAGGGCTTTCGGCCACGTGCCCAGAGCCTTGCTTACATTGCTTCGAGGCCTGACGAGCGATGAGCGACCGATCTTACCCGTGTGTAGTGTGGAAAGGACCGGAGAGCCAGCATAGCCGTGGTTATCAACTGCTGTATACGACAGAGTCTCGGCGGGCGATTATCCGACAATGGAAGCCATAATACGGGTGAAGCGGCGCTGGAAGAGGCCCTGGTACATGGATTCGGCGCACAGGGCCGGATTCATCAACCTTAATCCTGGGCTCTGACAACAGCCCTATCGAGCGCGTCTTCCAGTCCTTTAAGGAAAAATGCATCTGGCAACCTCAACTCAAGTCGCTGGGCCAAGCCCGATCGATGATGAGCCGCTCTACTCGGTACTACATCAAAGTACGACGACAACAGTCCTGGGCTGTTGGTACCGCGAGCACACCCAGCGTTAGCCGCCTAGAGCCTACACAAAGCACTAAAAGGGATGTTAATCTAAGACCATGAAGGGGAGGGTATATGGCCCTGGACGTTCACCATTCGTGTGTGTGCTGCAAACCTCACAGCAAACAGGATTAGCGGTAGCATTTAGCGAACTGCCACTCCTGTTGGGGCAGCGTTCAAGCCACTGCCCCTTGACCAGGACAAACCATCATCTAGCACTCGATGATGATCTTACCAGGCTGGCAAGGTGTCCATCCTGTTCCTCACAAATCAATCTGCGAGTGCAGGCCGGTGTTGCACCTGCATACGGCTACTAGCCCAGAACCATGGCCATTCTATCACAGACAAATGAATGTAGCTAGGAAGTTTCAGTATGCAGTCCTTAGTTCCTTTCTTTTCAATACTTTTGGTGCAAAGCTGCTTTCTGATAATGAGTCCCATTCGTAAAACCACGTGCCGCCAATCTTGTCATAATAATCGAATAAATTCTTTGCTGACCTGTCTATCATTTCTCTTTTCTTATAAATCTCTTGTTCACTCCAATACTTTTTGATGATGGCTCTGCAAGCGTTTTTTTTCATTCTTTCGCTTAAGTATGGGCATGCCATTAAATCTGAGATAATCATGAAACACTCGGCGGATGATGTTGACACTCTCTTTTTTAAGACATAGCTTGAAACATGTTCTATAATTTTTATTTTCAAATTTCTTCGCCCGCGAATATTTTTACAATAATCCAGTGCGGCCATTATCCCGAAATATGATGTATCTATTTCTCCAACCTTATTAGAGATAAGTTTTTTAAAGTCATTCGATCCTATTTCGTAACCCTGACCTAGCCATCTCAAAAGTTGCACAAGATCAAAAAGTTCTACAGCGTGCACTTCCGAGTCGCTCTTCATTGTTATAATATCTTTGAGTTTTTCAGAAATCGTTGATTTTATGTTTTTTGAATATGGGTTTTCAGGAGACAAGAAATTATTCCCTATAGCGATCACAAGCCTAGAAAAAATATAGCATGATCGTGGTTTTACCCCAAGAGAAAATACATAAAGCGCGAATAATAATAGAACAGTCAAAAAATTGTTAAAATTCTTTCCTGATTTATTATATTCAATATTTTTCCATGCTGCTATCTCATCAATTTTGTTTAGTATTATTGTCAGGGTATAGTTGCAGACACTTGATGCATGAATGTCTTTTTCGTGGATTATAACTCTGTAATCTTTGATCATGCTCGAAAGTTTTGACTCTATATTGATCGGCCTTTGAAAGGCACTTTTCACATTACCATCTTTTTTTTCTCTTATGGCTGACATTATATCGAACTGCTTCTCGATTAAATTTGCTGCACTGGCTTTTGCAGCCGTTTCTCCTGAGACAAACGGCCTCCGAGTGACTTCAGTTTTACTTTCGTTTAAGTGAAGCTTGTAGTCGGCAAGTATTTTTTCCAACTCCTCTGTTACTATTTCCAGAATTTCTTCTGAGTTGGAAAACACAAAATAGTCATCGATATAACGTCTTATGGCATATTCTTGGTCTGAATGGAGATTTAGGGTATCGAGGGTTTTTTGCAGTTTTACATCCAGCTCTTGCAGTATGATTTCACTGAAAATTCTTGAAACTTCAGGCCCAACCACAATGCCATTTGTTTCCCCATTGTTGCAGTCTCTAATTATTCTGTCGAATTCGTTAGGTAACGAATACGAGTTTCTTAATTTCTTGGAAAACTCTTTTCCTTTTACAGCCCATGATATGGAGTGCGTGTACACATTATAGAAGCATTTTTTAATATCAAGTTTTTTTAAATAACCGAACCGAGTTTCTAAGTCGCAGTATTCGATAGAGTCGTAGAATTTGTATACGAAGTTATATCTATCATATGAAAAAAATGAGGATGAACTCTCAGTAATAACATCATCTCCATATGAGTCCACAGCCCTTTCATCTTCTTTTTTGTAACTCTTTCCTTTTTCAAAGAAGTATGAACCTGTGGCCGCTGGATATCTAAGAGAATACTTACTCTTAGAACATAAGAAAATTATTTGCTCTTCAAATTTTTCATATAATTTTATGAAGTTTATTTGATTTACCGGGTGTGGTATGGAAAGAACTCTCTTTTTGTTTTCACCATTCCTGATTTCGTAGTTAAAGGGAACGGACACCCCCTTTATGTTATCGAACGGGAGAGGGAGCCTAGTGTAATCAAACTCTCTATTCTTGACTTTTTGATAAAACCCTAAATTGGAGAAATGGACCGGAACCTCATAAGGTAGAGTTTCGGTAAGAAGGACACGGTGATAATCCTTTTTTTCTACCTTTTTTTTCTTCCAAGATTTGTTACGCAACATTTTTCCAAGCCTTTTTTATTTCGGAAATTCTTTTCTCTGAAAGGTTGTTGACTCTTTTATTCTGAAACCCTTCTTTGAAGCTGTATTGTGATAGTGCAATCAATTCTTTCTTATTTAATTGTAACCTTAAACTATGGCTTAACATCGAGTTTCTTTTAAACAAAAGTGTAGTTAGAAAACTATCCAGTTCTTGTAATGACTGGGAAGAACCTGTTTTTCCTTCCATAGCCCTATAGTTAAAGTGAATTCCAGAAAAGAGCTTGTTGCGCCCATATGAGCCTTTTATACGGTGGTTACCAGTCAAGAACTTCACTCTATCAAAAAAAAGTTTTTTATCACCATTCTTTATAAATTGTTTTGCGGACAATATTAGTCGAGTTTTAATTTTCTTCTTTTTCTCTTCGGCGATACCAACGTCTACCGATACTGTATTTCCAGATGTCGATATTGAGAACTTATAACCTAGATATTCAAAAAAATCTCTAGATGAATACATGGCAAGTTTATTTTTCTCATCGAATTTAACATTTACTATAGCGGTTTTTTTAGCATTTAATTTTAGCTCTTCAGGTAGAACTCGCTTTATTTCTTTAATCAACTTTTCCGGCTTTCCAGTACAGAAAACTATGATGTCATCGACAAAACGCGCATAATAGTAAACTCCATCAATAATGGAAATTTTTTTATCAGTGCTCTCCATAAACATTTCTGACATGGTAGAACTGAGTGAAAGCCCTCTATGAAGACTCGAGTATTCGGAATTGTTTTTTCCCTCATAAAGGGAGAGGAGCACGTTTTTTGTTTCATAGTTTATTCTATAGTCATCCAGAATCATTGTTGCGATTTTTTCTACTGGAATCGACTCATAGAATTTTGAAATATCTAGCCTTAAAATTGCTTTTGGTTCACGACTACCTAGCAACTCTATTACCTGTCTAACGATTTTTTCGCGGTTCGCAGGCTTTACTTTGTAGGTAAATTTGATGTTTTGATTGGCTTTTCTTACTGCAAAGATTGCGTGTGACGCTGAACTATCAATATGCTTAATATTGCCATGAGCGGTCTTTGAAGTCATTACCTCACTTATCTTGAAATCCTTTGCCTGCAATTTCTCAATGTTTTGCGCATGGAATCTTACATATTCGTTTTTGCTTCTCCCCATTTTGTGCTTTCTGGGATCAAGCCTCGTTGTTATCTTTAAGAAACTTTCTGGAGTGAATGAGTGATCCATATATGTACCCTTCTGTGGTTCTTTACGACAGATGATTTTCTAATTGTAACTAAGGGTTCTTATCATAGAGTATAAGCTTATGATCATGTGTATTGTAAACTCAAATGGTAGTCGGATGCCAAAAGGGCGTTGCTGCCCTCATGAATCAAGAGGTCACGTTTAAGGCTCAAGTCAAGGTCTCATCGCGTATGGGCACATGGATGAGGAAGGTTGGTTTAGCGAATTCTATCAACTGTTCACATCAATATAAAATCATTTAAAAAACAGAACCTTAACACTTTTCGACAACTGATATGGTGGATGCGTGTAACGGAATGTGGGTGTCGTGCCATCTCATACACAATGCAGCACTTACTGCTTAGTTTCCCTTCTCATTTCCACTCGAACATACTTCAATACCGATAATGTACTTCTAAAAGAGCAACTTTACCTATATTCATAGGACGTTTGGCGAGCCAGTTATGTAAAAATTTCAAAAAAATCAGCATATTATCACCAGTTTTAGTTCTCATTATGATTCATCATGCTTGTGCTTGCTGCTGGCAGCCGGTGTCGATGACCCACTGGGTCAGCTGGTGGATCAGCCCCGAGCGTTCGGCCAGGGCAATGAATTCATCCGGAGGGATGCGTCCGAGCCTGGGGTGATCCCACCGCAGTAGTGCCTCCATGCCGAGGGCCCGTCCTGTCAGGGCCGACACCTGGGGTTGATAACGCAGCGAGAACTCACCGTTGCTGGCGGCGTGCTGGAGATCGCGCACCAGAGACAGATGGCGCAGATGGCGTTCGTCCTGGCCGTGCAGGTAACACTGATAGGACTGGCGTAGCTGACGTGCTCGATCCAGTGCGATCTCGGCCCGCCGCAGCAGCAGGTTGGCCTCGCCGCCATGCTCCGGATAGCGCGCCTCGCCCATGGCGCAATCGAGTGTCACCGGCGACCCATCCAGACGGATCGCCCGGGTCAGTCGACGATGCGTATCCTCAAGCCACAGCGGGTCGAGGTGAGACACTGACAGCAGCAGCAGGAATTCGTCGCCACTGAGACGGTAAGCCCCTGCCTTGGGTGCCGGCAGATCCGCCAGGCGTCCGGCCAGCGTACTCAGTACCTGATCACCGAAGTCATGGCCGAAGGTGTCGTTGATCCGGCGCATATGGTTGATGGTCAGCCGCAGCAGGGTAAAGGGACGCCCGGTGGCGATGGCAGCCTCGATATCCTCGTTGGCGCATTGGCGATTGCCTAGCCCGGTCAACTGGTCCTGGCGTGAGCGCTTGCGAATGTCGGCTTCCCGGCGCACCAGGTCGTTCTGCATCTTCAGCATGGTCGAGGACAGCAGACCAAATTCTCCCTTGCGGGGAAGTCGATCGAGATCCAGAGGTTCCCCACGCCCCACACTCTTGGCCGCCCCGACCAGCCGCAACAGCGGCAGACTCACGCCTCTAGCGATCAAGCTGGCGGCCACCAGCATCAGCGCCAGGCTGATCGCCAGGATGATGGCCAGCTGGCGCTTTATCGCCTGATAGTCGGCCAGCAGAGTCTCGTAGGAACGTTCCACCACGAGCTGGATACGCCCCTTTGCATCCTCGAACAGCGTCGAGGCTCGGCGCAGACCCTCGCTCCCCACAAGGCCAACGTCCTCACCTTCACCCACCTGCACCTCGAAATGGGTGTCGCTACGAATCAGCGCCGACAGCGCCGTTGCCATGTCCTCGTCCAGGCGAAACCCCATGACCAGCCAGCCCACGGACGTCGTCCCCCGCACCGGATGCAGGACAAGTTGAAAGGCCTCGCCATCATGAATGAACAGGGTGATGGTCCCATCGGTGCGTCTCGCCTGATCCCGGAGGTCAGGGAAAGCATCCGTGGCCCCGGCATCATGATGGCTCGACACCATCACACGGCCCTCATCATCGAGCAGGCTCACCATGTTGGCACCCATGCGCTCCGCGTACTCGCCAAGCACGTCCACTCGCACCGCGCTGTCGAGCGGGTCGATGGCCTCGCGGAAACGCGGATCTTCCACCAGCAGATCCACACTGTGCAGCAATTGCTGGCCCCAGCCATCGAGCAGGGCTTGCGCCACGCCGGAGGCCACGCCCAGTTCCTTCTCGCCCTGCTCCATGGCGGTCGTCTTGAGCGCACTGAGTACCGCCCATGACACGACCAGCTGGATCCCGATGGTCAGGACCAGCATCACCAGCAGTAGCCGAGCACGAAAGGACATCGAAAGGCCTCCACAGATTGTCGATGGCGCCACCACCACACAAACGCTGCACACAGAGTGGCAGATAAAGTCACCCGTAACCCCCTCACGGGCACTGCGGTCTAACCGGCTTAGGCCACTTCAGGCACAGGCTTCACCCTTTGGCTTCTAGAATAGCCATACTGTTACTAAATGTAACTAATATTCACAAAATCTTTGCCGTCCAGCCCTGCGCAGTCGCGGCAGCCCTGACCGACGAGGTGGCGGCCAGTCCGTCATGAGCTCTGATATGCTGTGGTTTCATCACCGACGAGAGACCAACATGACCGGATCGACACCTCGCAGACGACCCTATCAATTGGCAGAGACCATCAAGGGCTGGATCGTCGAACGCGAGCTGTCACCGGGTGATCGCCTGCCCGGTGAGGCGGAGTTGATGGAGATCCTCGGCGCCTCCAAGGGCACCGTTCGTGAAAGCACCCGGGTGCTGGAAGCCCAGGGGCTGGTCGAGACGCGTACCGGACCCGGCGGCGGCGTGTTTATCCGGGAAATGAGCGAATCCCGCGCCATCTCACTGCTTAGCCACTATCTGTACTTCAAGGACATCTCGATCCGCGACATCTACCAGATCCGCCTGGCGCTGGAGCCGGAGCTGGTAGCCTCGCTGGCGGGGCAGGTCGAGGCTTCAGAGATCGCCAGGCTGCGCCAGTCGCTTGCGAGCTACGCCGAGCCCGCCTGTGACCTGGACGCCGAGCGCCAGCAGCACATCGACTCGCTGGACTTTCATGAACAACTGGCGCAGCTTTCCGGCGGCAACCCCTTGCTGTCCTTCATCATCCGCTTCACCGCCCAGGTGCTGTCCGACCTTACCGTCTATCGGCGGCTGTACGAGCCCGGCGACCATCATATCGGTCCCGCCGGCTGCCAGTATCACGCCTGGCTGCTCGACGCCATCGAGGCCGGCGACGGAGAACGCGCCCGCACCCTGATGCGCGAGCATCTGCTGGAAGCCCAGGCGGTGATGCACGACAACGAGGCGCAGGTAAGACGCGGGTTTCTCAACGAAGGTTAACCACTAGGGCTCGTCCGAAAAGTGCCTGCGCTCGGTAATACGGCGTTAAAAATCGGATCAAAATGCTCATTTACACCCCGTAAACTGCGCTTTCTCACCGATTTTTGCCTTGTCTAACCTTCGCTCGTCGACTTTTCGGACAGCGCCTAGTAGTTGCGGAGGTGCGAGTCTCGGCGACGCTTATTGCTCCTTCACGGTCAGGTCCTTGAGAAATTGCATCAGTACACGAGTGGCCGCCTCACCGTCGGCCGCGGTGATGGCTTCGTCCGGATGGTGACTCAGGCCATCGGTACAACGCACGAACAACATGCCGATACCGGTCAGGTCGCACATCGCCAGACCGTCATGACCGGCGCCGCTGAACAGCAGATCAGCCGGCTCATCGCACCGTTGGCAGGCATCCCCCAAGGCCTCGATCAGCCAGTCCGCGCAGGCCACCGCCTCGGCCTCATAGGTCGTCTCCACCGTCAGTGACAACTCGCGCGCCTGTGCCAATTGTCGGCAGGCGGCCAGAATGTCCTCGCGACCACGACGCCGAACCTCGGCGTGGGGAGAGCGCAGCTCGAGGGTGAACACCACCTCGGCAGGAATCACGTTGACCGCGTTGGGGCGTACCTCCAGCTTACCCACCACCCCGACAAAATCCTCGGTGGCGTTAAGGATGCGGTCGACCTCGGCGATCATCTCGGCAGCCCCCACCAGCGCATCGCGACGGCCCGGCATCGGCGTGGTGCCGGCGTGGCCTGCCTTGCCGGCAACCGTCAGCCGGTGACGCTCGATCCCGGTCAAGGAGGTCACCACGCCGAGAGCGTGATCGCGCCGTTCCAGCACCGGCCCCTGTTCGATGTGGACCTCGACGAAGCCCAGCACCGAGTCAGGATCTCGGGCCAATGACGGAATTTGCTCAGGATCACCACCAAAGGCCCGAAGCGCCTCGCCCACGCTGATGCCATCGGCATCCCTGGCCTCCAGACTGGCAGGATCGAAGGTACCGGCCAGGGCACGACTGCCGATCAGCGTCGACTGAAAACGGGTCCCCTCCTCATCACCGAAGGCCACCACTTCGACGCCGTAGTCGAGCTCGATCCCATCCTTCTTCAATCGCTCCAGCGCCAGCAGCGGCAGCGCTACGCCGAGCATGCCGTCATACTTGCCACCTTCGACCACGGTGTCCTGGTGTGACCCCATGATCAGCGTGCGCGCGCCGGCGCGCGCCTTGTCGCATCGCCCAACCAGATTCCCGGAGGCATCCATTTCGGGCTCAAGTCCGGCCCGGCGCATCCAATCGGCGATAAGTTCGAGTACCTGGCGGTGTTGCTCCGAGCAGAACAGCCGGGTCACGCCGGCACCAGGCTCCGAGAAACACGCAGCCTCGTCGAGGCGCTCGAGCAGTTGTGCGCCGAGCGTCATGGTCTCGTGGTCAGCGGTCATGATATCTCCAGATCGGGTGCCTTGAGGCACCGGAATAACGAAGGAATGGCGTCAGCGACGCGGCAGGGACGCCAGAAAGTCGGCAAAGGCTGGCGCGCGCACACGCCTGGCCAGGGCGCGCAACTCGCCCGCGATATCGCCCTCACACCAATCGACACGCAGATCGAGGGGGGCCTGGGTAAACGACTCGATACGCAGGGCGGCGGAGCGCGTGCCTCTGACGTCGCCTCCCTCTACCAAGGCGACCTCCAGGGCGTCGATCAGTCCCTCGAGCAGGTACGCCTCATAGTCGTCGCGGTACTCGGGCGTTGCGCCCTGGCGCACGGCGTCGGCGTTGGTACAACAGGTGTCGACAAAGGCGTGGGCCAGGGCCTCGACCACCTTGGCGCTGGCCAGCAGGTTGCCCGCCGCGGCCACGCCGGGGTAGCAGCAGGAAGCGACGGTGGCGAGGTTGTCGGCACCGCTATGCAGCGCTGAGCGCCCCCGGGCATCCATCACCAGGCACTGGCGCAACGAGGCACCCTTGTCGGCGTCGACCTGCCGGGCAAGCGCACCGCGGGCATCCTCCCCCCGTTCCAGCGCCCGGCGGACACCGTCGGGATACCAGGGGTGGGTAACCCGCCCCTGGGTCGCGCAGGCGCCGACGCCACGCCACACATGGTGAACGTAGCCGCCCACCGCCACACCTCCGGTGGCGGTGAGGGCGGCTACCGTGCCGGTAGCCGGATGAACATGCAGCAGCGACAGTGTCATGGCGCGACCTAGTAGCCGACCATATGGCCGATCACCAGACCACCCCAGGACAGCAGGTAGACCAGCGCCATGAAGGGCAGGATAGCCTTCAGCCACTTCTCGTAGGACACCCGGCCCAGCGCCAGCATCGCCAGGGTGCCACCGGAGGTCGGCACGATCAGGTTGGTCAGGCCGTCACCCACTTGGAAGGCGGTGATCATCAGCTGGCGGCTCATGCCGACCAGGTCGGCCACCGGCACCAGGATCGGCATGGTCACCAGCGCCTGGCCAGAGCCGGATGGCACAAACAGATTGATCACCCCCTGGACGACGCTGGCCATGATCGCCGACAGCGCCCCCGGGATATCCTGAATCAGACCGCTCAGGGCGTAGACGATGGTGTCGATGATCTGGGCGTCCTTGAGGATCACCTGGATCGAGGCGGCCAGGCCGATGACCAGGGCGCCCGCCGTCACGCCGGATGCCCCCTCCATCATCTGCTTGACGATCTCGTTGGCCGACAGGCCGTTGACGATGCCGATCACGATGGCGATCAGCAGGAACATGCCGGCGATCTCATTGATGTACCAGCCCTGGGTAAAGACCCCCACCAGCATGGCGGCGAGGCCACCGACGAACACCACCAGCGTGAGCTTGTCGCGCTTGCTCATGTGGTACTCGTCCAGCGACTTGCTCATGGCCTTGGCGTCGTTGGGCTCCTCGAAGTCCATGCGGGTGACGAAGCGACAGATATACCAGGACAACAGGCCCAATGAGGTCAGCACCAGCAAGGCGCGCAGCCAGGCGCCGGAAAAGGTCGGTAGCTCGGCGATGCCCTGGGCCACGCCCACGGTATAGGGATTGATCGGCGACAGTGCAAAGCCCACGCCGATGCCACCCACCGCCATGGTGGTGCCCACCAGGCTGGAGCAGCCCACCGCGCTGGCGATCAGCACCGCGATGGGCACCAGCGCAATATTGTTCTCGAAGCCGACGGCCACACCGAAGAAGCCGTAGATGAAGGTGCCGGCGGTGATGATGACGTTACGCCGTTCGACGCCGACCCGATTGACCGCCACCCCGATGGCGTTCTCGAGGGCGCCGGTGCGTTGAAGGATATGGAACAGCCCGCCGGCGATGAACACGATGAACAGGTACAGCGAGGCCGCGTTCAAGCCCTTGGGAATCGCCACGAAGATGTCAAAAGGCGAGATCGCCGCCACGTCGCTCAGATAATGAAAGGAGTCCGGCACCACGCGGGTGCGTCCATCCTGCATGACCCGCTCGAACTCGCCGGCGGGAATGATGAAGGTCAGCGCATAGGTGGCGAGCAGGATCAGGAAGATCAGCACCATCGGGTCTGGCACCGTGCGATACCACTTCTTGCGCTCTTTCAGCGTCTGGTCGTGGGCACTCATGGAGTTGTCCTTGTTGTGGAAGAACCGTTCTGGATCGTTTGTCGAAGAAGGCCTGGCGATGGAGTGACGCCGCGAGCGTATCGCGGCCACCTCCAGATGAACAAAAGTATTTATCATGATAAATAGAGGGTCAAGTCGGAACCGACGAGGTATCCGGACTGCCAGCGTTGGCAGGTGACGCGCGATTTGCCTGGCGCCCCGCTATGCTCAGCAACAAGGGCGCAGGATAGTGCGCCCGCCGCCTGAACATGGCCCGGGAGGATGCGATGGAAGAACTGGAACAACTACCCTTCGTGTCGCTGCTGCTGGGAGAGGTTCAGGCCTACCTGTCAGACATTGGTTCTGCTGGCCCACGACTGGCCGCCGGCCTGCTGCTGATCCTGGTGACCTGGCTGGTGGCGAGATTCGGCCGCGCCCTGGTGGCGCGGGTGGCCGACAAGGCCAAGCTCCGACGCAATCTGCGCGATGTCCTGACCATGCTGACGGGGCTCTGTCTTTGGCTCGGGGGACTTCTGATCACCATCACCCTGATCTTCCCCACCGTCACTCCCGGCAAGGCCCTTACCACCCTGGGCCTCGGTTCCATCGCCATCGGCTTCGCCTTCAAGGACGTGTTCGAGAACTTCCTCGCCGGCCTCTTGATCCTGTGGCGAGAACCCTTCCAGATCGGCGACCACATCGCCCTGGAGGCCAACGACGTGGAAGGTCAGGTAGAGCAGATCACGGTGCGCGACAGCCGTATCCGCCGCACCGACGGCCAGATGATCGTGGTGCCCAACGCCCTGCTGTTCCAGCAGCCGGTCATCGTCCGCACCAACCGCGATATCCGGCGCACATCCATCATCGTTGGCGTCGCCTACGACGAGGACGTGGACCAGGCTCGCGAGATCATCCAGGGCGCGGTCGCCGAGGTGGACTCGGTGCGCAGCGACGTACGTGCGGTGCAGGTCTTCGCCAAGGCCTTCGGCGCCAGTTCCATCGACTTCGAGGTGGCCTGGTGGACCGGGTCCCGCCCCGTCGACATCCGCGCTTCCCGCGATCAGGTGGTGGCATCCATCAAGCGCGCGCTCGATGAGGCCAATATCGAGATTCCCTTCCCCTACCGCACTCTGGTGTTCAAGGACCAGGCAGAGGCCGAACGCTTCCATCCTTCGGAAGCAGGTCGCCCACCAGACTTATGAACCAGCACTATTTACGCGGTTCGTACTAGAAACTACGTGATCGCCTATCTAGACCAAGGGAGAAAATGGGTAGGATTCAAGTCGGAAGGACGCAGCTTATCGAACCAGTCTCCCTCAACTGCACACCGGCATCACGCTGGATCTACAGGACGAGATACCGATGCATCGCCCTACTGCTCCCGGATTTCACGACCCTGTCGCCCCCGGTCACTCATCGCCCCAGGCCTTCGAGCTCAGGCGAGTGTTGCCGGGCTACTGGTTCGACAGCCTGGCGGGGCGCGAGAGTCGTCTCGACTTCTGTCTCAACGCTACCCTGGCGCTATCGTTCTACTATGCCGCCCTGTGGGCGACCACCATCACCGCCCCCGCCCTCGAGGACGCATTGACGATCAAGGCAGGCCTGCTGGGGATCTGGTGGGTTGTCATCAGCCTTCAGCCTTTGGTGCTCCACGGCACTCGTCGCCTGCACGACCTGGGCCAGGCGGGCTTGTGGAGCCTGATGCTGCTGGTCCCCGGCGCCAACCTGCTGCTGACGGTGGTACTCGCCATGCAGCCCGGGGAGTCCAGCGACACCGAGCACGACGAACAGGGCTCCACCAGCGGTGCGGTATTGGTGTTGAAGCCACTGCTGATCCTGGCCACCTGGGTCGGGTTCTTTTACGTCTTCCGTCAGTAAGTGCCGCAGAGCTCGGCCCTTCATCACCAGTCACCCGATCCGCAACCCATGCTGCTTGAGCTTGCGCACCACGCTTGGCTGGCTGATGCCCAGCTGTTCGGCGATGGCGTAGGTGGTGGGAAGGGTACGGCAGCAGTCGGCAAGGATCTCACGCTCGCGCCGGGCCAGGGCGGCCTTCAGGCCCTCGCCCCGGGCAAGCGGCAGCTCGGGTCGCGCTGCACCTGGTGCGGATAGTGTCGCGGGTGAAGTAGCGCCATCAGCCAGCGCAGCGGAGGCTCCGGTGACAGACGCCGCCGTCTGCTGCGCTTCACGCTGCTGCGAGCCGAGCGGCCCTAACGAGGCCCCCGTGGGCGGCACCAGCAGATCGCCCTGGATGACATCGTCACTGGATAACCAGGCCCTTTCCAGGGTGTTTTCCAACTCACGCACATTGCCCGGCCAATCCCAGCCCATCAGTGCCTGCCACACGTCTCGCGCCAGCATCTTGTCGCGTCCATAACGCCGATTGAGGCGCTTTAGCTGGCGCTCGACCAGGCCGGGAATATCCTCGCGGCGCTCGCGCAGGGGCGGCAGGGTGACCGGAATCACGTTCAGCCGGTAGTACAGATCCAGGCGAAACAGGCCCTGCTCGACCCGTGCCGACAGGTCCTGATTGGTGGCCACCACCAGGCGAAAGTCGACCCGTCGCGGGGCCCTGTCCCCAAGCCGCGTAATACTGCCGTCCTGGATGGTCTTGAGCAGCTTGGTCTGCACCGCCAGGGGCAACTCGCCGATCTCGTCGAGAAACAGGGTGCCGCCCTCGGCCTGCTCGATCAGCCCCTTGCGGCCCCCCGGCGCGGCGCCGGAAAACGCGCCCTTTTCATGGCCGAACATCTCCGATTCGAACAGGCTTTCAGGGATGGCGGCGCAGTTGACGTCGATAAAGGGGCCATCGCGGCGAGAACTCCAACGGTGCAGCTGGCGGGCGAAAGCGGTCTTGCCCACCCCGGACTCGCCCAGCATCAAGACCGTGGCGTCGGTGGGCGCGACCCGCTTGAGCAGCAGCGCCACCTCGCGCATCAGCTGGCTTTTCACCTCCAGGTCATCGAGCTCGGCCTCGAGTGCTTCGCTGTCGCTCTCCAGCGCATGGCCCCGGCGCAAGTGCTCGCTGAAGCGGCGCTGCAACAGCGCGTACTCCTGCTGCAGCAGCTGCAGATCGGTCAAGTCCATGGAGCGGCTGACCACCGCCACCAGCCGCTCACCCTCGAATACCGGATGGGCCTGGGCGATGACCCTGCGTCCGGTGCCGGTGCGCTGGACCAGCTGGGCCGGCCGCCCGCTGCGAATGACTTCCAGGCTGACCGACGGGGTCAGCACGCCATCGGCCTCGAGCCGCTGCACGCTGGTGGCGCAGAGCTCTTCGCAGGACATGCCGTAGACCGCCGCCGCCCCGGGACTGACGTCGCGGATACGACCATCCGGCGCGACGATGAAGAAGTGGTCGTGGGCGGTGTCGATGATGGTCTTGAGAATCTTGGTGTCGTCGTCGCTCATCCAGCGATCCATAAATGCATCATTGATTCAGAAGTGTATCACGATGCGTCGGGATCGCGATTCACTTCTGGATCACGTCTATCACCACAGCAGACCTTCCCTTGGAATCCCTGCACCTCTATTACATCTTTAGTATAAATGCTTAAAAGATGGCACGACGTCTGCATCACCCATAACAACCGTCAGGCCCAGGGCCGCGACCGTCCCCATCCACGATGCCAGGAGTTCCCTGTGAGCGACTTCAATCAACCTCTCGGCGGCAACGAGATGCCGCGCTTCGGTGGCCCTGCCACCATGATGCGTCTGCCCACCCAGACCAGCGCCGAGGGTCTGGACGCCGCCTTTATCGGCATTCCCATGGACATCGGCACCTCCAACCGCCCGGGCACCCGACTGGGGCCGCGCCAGATCCGCGACGAATCGCGCATGCTGCGCCCCTACAATATGGCCACCCGTGCTGCACCCTTCGACAGCCTGCAGGTGGCGGACATCGGCGACGTGCCGATCAACACCTTCAACCTGCCGAAGAACCTGGACATCATCAGCCGCTTCTACGACGACGTCCTGTCCCACGACTGCGTGCCGCTGACCCTGGGCGGTGACCACACCCTTACCTGGCCGATCCTGCGCGCCATCGCCAAGAAGCATGGCCCGGTCGGGCTGATCCATATCGACGCCCACGCCGACGTCAACGAGCACATGTTCGGTGAAGAGGTGGCCCACGGCTGCCCGTTCCGGCGTGCCCAGGAAGAAGGGCTGCTGGACGCCAACCGGGTCGTCCAGATCGGCCTGCGCGGCACCGGCTACGCCGCCGAGGACTTCGACTGGTGTCGCCAGCAGGGCTTCCGCGTGGTCCAGGCCGAACAGTGCTGGCACAAGTCTCTCGAGCCGCTGATGGCCGAGGTGCGCGAGCAGATGGGCGATGGCCCGGTGTACATCTCGTTCGACATCGATGGCCTGGACCCGTCGGTGGCGCCCGGCACCGGCACGGTGGAAATGGGCGGCCTGACCTCGACCCAGGGCCTGGAGATCGTGCGCGGCGCCCAGGGGCTCAATATCGTAGGCGGCGACCTGGTCGAAGTCTCCCCGCCCTACGACCCCAGCGGCAACACCGCCCTGATGGGCGCCACCCTGCTCTATGAAATGCTGTGCGTGCTCCCCGGAGTCGCGCGCCGCGACTGAATCCTCACAGGGCCAGGGAGTGGCCCTGGCGACAGCCAACGAGGCGCCCGCGTCAGGGCGCCGACCATTACAACAGCAAAGAGTGATCGCCCATGTCCTCCCACCTGCATTCTGCCGACAAGATCACGACCGACGGGGGCAAGCTAAGCACCCATGGTCTGATCAAGTTCCTCGTCCCGTCGTTGATCGGCATCCTGCTGTTCCTGGTGCCCTTCTCGGTCGGTAACACCATCAACATCGGCATGGGTCTGGCCGCCGACTGGCTCAAGGCCACCCTCGGCGACGCCCTGCCCGCCATCGCCACCGTCGTGCTCACCCTGTCCATCGTGCTGACCCTGGTGGTCAAGCTGACCAAACCAGGCTGGGCCCGCCAGGGCGCGATGAAGGAGCTGTTCGACATCGCCCCGCTGTGGGTGGTGATGCGCGCCCTCGGCGCCGCCTTCGCGCTGATGACCTACTTCCAGGTCGGCCCGGAGATGGTCACCGCCTCCTTCACCGGCGGGGTGATGCTCAATGACCTGGCGCCGGTGCTGCTGACCTTCTTCTTTTTTGCCGCCATCCTGCTGCCCTTCCTGGTGGACTTCGGCTTCATGGAGTTCATCGGCTCCATGGTGCGCACGCCCTTTCGCAAGATCTTCGGGCTGCCCGGGCGCAGCGCCATCGACGCCACCGCCTCCTGGATGGGCTCCGGCACCGTCGGCGTACTGATCACCACCCAGCAATACGAGCAGGGCTTCTACAACGCCCGCGAGGCCTCGGCCATCGCCACCAACTTCTCGATCGTGTCGATCGCCTTCGCCCTGCTGGTGACCAGCTTCATCGGCATCAACCACCTGTTCGTGCCGTTCTACCTGACCGTGGTGGTGGCCGGCCTGGTCGCCGCCGTCATCGTGCCGCGCCTGCCGCCGCTGTCACGCAAGGCCAACACCTACTACGAGCCGGTGGGCTGCCAGATCCAGGAAGAAAACACCGGCAACCAGAGTCTGTTGCGCTACAGCCTGGGCATCGCCGTGGCCCGCGCCGAGACCGCCCCGGGCCCGCTCAAGCTCGCCCGCCTGGCACTGTTCAACGTCGCCGACATCTTCTTCGGGCTGCTGCCGCTGGTCATCGCCATCGGTACCGTGGCGCTGGTACTGGCCGAGTTCACTCCGCTGTTCACCTGGCTGTCCATGCCGATGGTGCCGGTGCTCGAGTGGATGGGTCTGCCCGAGGCCGAGGCCGCCGCGCCGGCGACCCTGGTGGGCTTCGCCGACATGTTCCTGCCGGCGGTACTGGCCAGCGATATCGAGAGCGAACTGACTCGCTTCGTCATCGCCTGTCTGTCACTGACCCAGTTGATCTACATGTCAGAGATCGGCGCCCTGCTGCTGAAGTCACGGATCCCGCTCAAGCTGTGGGAACTGGTGGTGATCTTCCTGCTGCGCACCGCCATCACCCTGCCCATCATCGTGGTCATGGCCCACTGGCTGGTGGGTTGATCGGGAGGCCGACATGACAGACCCAAACGATGCTCACGCCGCCGGCAAGGCGGCCTTCACCCGCATCGACCAAAGCACGGCAGAAGACTGGGCGGTGATCGCCGCCCACGACGCCGACTACCTGGCCGGCCTCGCCGACAGCGTACTGGACACCCTCGCCCGGCTGGGCGAGGGCCACCAGCCCTACCAGATCACCCGGCTGGAGCACTGCCTGCAGAGCGCGACCCGGGCCGAGCGTGCCGGCGCCGACGAAGAGATGATCGTCGCCGCCCTGGTCCATGACATCGGTGACGAACTGGCGCTTTTCGACCACGCCGCCTTCGCTGCCTCGATCCTGCGACCCTTCGTCAGCGAGAAGACCCACTGGATCGTCCAGCATCACGACGTCTTCCAGGGGCACTACTACTGGGACAAGGTCGGCGGCGACAAGGACGCCCGCGAGCAATTCCGCGGCCATCCCTGGTTCGACGACTGCGAAGCCTTCTGTCGTGACTGGGACTGCCCGTCCTTCGACCCCGCCTACGACACCCTGCCGCTGGCGCACTTCGAGCCCATGGTCAGGCGGATCTTTGCAAGAGCCCCCTACTCGGTGGCCCCGGACCCCGCCCTCGCCCCTGGCTCGTCTCAAGCCTCTGATCCGTCTCAAGCCCCTGGCCCGTCTCAAGCCCCTGATCCGTCTCAAGGAAGTACCGCATGACCTGCGCTGAACTGCTGATCCGTCTGCTGCGTGACACCTACGACGTGGACACCGTCTTCGGTATCCCCGGCGTCCACACCATCGAGCTCTATCGTGGCCTCGAAGGCGGCAATGGACACGACCACCAGGGCAGTGGCATCCGCCACGTCACCCCGCGCCACGAACAGGGCGCCGGCTTCATGGCCGACGGCTACGCCCGCACCACCGGCAAGCCCGGCGTGTGCTTCATCATCACCGGCCCCGGCATGACCAATATCGCCACCGCCATGGGCCAGGCCCTGGCCGACTCGGTGCCGATGCTGGTGATCTCCAGCGTCAACCGCCGCGACACCCTGGGACGCGGCCAGGGCCGGCTGCACGAACTCCCCGGCCAACGCGAGCTGATGGCCGGCGTCTCGCGCTTCAGCCACACCCTGCTCGACCCGAACGGCCTCGGCGAGGTGCTGGCCCGTGCCTTCGCCGTGTTCGATGGCGCCCGCCCCGGCCCGGTGCATATCGAGATCCCCATCGACCTGTTCGACGCCCCGGTCAGCGAGCCTGTCAGCACGCGCCGCACGGCGCTGGCCAAGGCCGCACCGGCCCCCGCCGCACTCGAGCAGGCGCTCGACTGGCTGGTCGACGCCAAGCGCCCGCTGGTGCTGCTCGGCGGCGGCTGCGTCGATGCCCCGGACGCCGCCCGTCGTCTGGTCGAGAGCCTCGACGCCCCCACCGTCACCACCATCAACGCCAAGGGCCTGCTCGGCCGCGACCATCCGCTGGATCTGGGCGCCAACGCCTCGCTGCCAGCGGTGCGGGAGCTTGCCCATGAAGCCGACGTGGTGCTGGCCATCGGCACCGAGCTTGGCGAGACCGACTATGACGTGGTGTTCGACGACGGCTTTACCCTCGACGGTCGACTGATTCGCATCGACCTGGACCCCGAGCAGCTTGCCCGCAACCAGCATGCCGACCTGGCACTGGTGGCCGACGCTGCCTCCAGCCTCGAAGCGCTGGCCACCGGCTGCGACCAGCGCCTCGGCGGTGAGCAGCTTTCGCGCGATGGCCGCAAGCGTACACATGATGCGCTGAGCGCCCTGGCGCTGGCCGATGATCCGGCCTTCCGCCCCTATGTGCCGCTGTTCGACACCCTGCGCGAGAGCCTGCCGGGGGCGATCCTGGTGGGCGATTCCTGCGCCACCACCTACGCCGCCAACCATCTGGTCAGCCAGGACGCGCCGCGCCGTTTCTTCAACGCGTCCACCGGCTACGGCACTCTCGGCTACGGCCTGCCCGCGGCCATGGGCGCGAGCCTCGGCCAGCCGGACCTGCCGGTGGTGGCGCTGGTGGGCGACGGTGGGGTGATGTTCACCCTGACCGAGCTTGCCTGTGCGGTGGAGGAAAGGCTGCCGGTCATCGTGCTGCTGTGGCACAACCAGGGCTACGAGGAAATCCGCCGCTTCATGGACAACGCCGGCGTCACCCGCCTCGGCGTGGACATCCAAGCACCGGACTTCCAGACCCTGGCGGCCGGCTTCGGCTGTGCGGCGACCCGGGTCGGCAACCCCGCCGGCCTCGCCCGGGCAATCGCCCATCGCCCCGAAGACGGCCCGATGCTGATCGAAATCGACGCCACGGCATGGAACGCCGCGGTGGCCTGATCGAGCAACGACCCCTTTGCCGGCGCCACGGCGCCGGCCCTTTTGCTCCTTTTGTCCGCCCCTTTTATCTGCTCCGTTTTGCGCTCCCAATTTCGCGCCCCTGCGGTACCTACCAACCATAACCACAAAGGTTTCCTAGATGATTTCACTCAAGCGGCTGATCGGCCACGACACCCTGGATGAACACCAGCACAAGAGCATGGGAGGCATGGCCACCTTTGCCCTGTGGCTCGGCGCCAACGTGGTCGTCACCACCATCCTCACCGGCATGCTGCTGGTGCCCGATCTGCGCTTCCCGGTCGCCATGACCTGGGTCCTGATCGGCTCGCTGATCGGCGCCATTCCGCTGCTGCTGGTAGGACTGATGGGCCAGCGCACCGGCCTGCCCTCGATGGCCCTGACCCGCCGCGCCTATGGCCCCACCGGCTCGAAGATCATTTCGCTGGTCAACATGGCGGTGCTGATCGCCTGGAGCTGGATCCAGGCGCTGCTGGCCGGCATGAGCCTGGACTACGCCATCGAGGCCACCACCGGCTACTCCAACCTGCCGCTGATGACGATCCTGTGCGAGACCATCGTGGTGCTGATCGTGCTGCGCGGCCACCTGGGTATCGAGCGCATCGAGCGCTGGGCGGCGGCGGCCATGATGGTGCTGGCGGCCGGCGTGGTCTACCAGCTCAACCGCCACTACGAGGTCGGTGCGCTGTTCGAGATGCCCGCCGAATCCCGCAACGGCATCACCCTGGGCATCGCCTTCGACATCGTCGTCGCCACCGCCTTCTCGTGGATTTCCACCTCCGCCGACTACAACCGCAACTGCAAGAGCGGACGCATCGCGGTACTCGGCACCTACGGCGGCTACGTCTGCGCCTCGATGATCGCCATGGGGCTGGGTGCCGCGGTATCCGGCCTGTCGGTGCTCGGCGGCATGGAACAGACCTACGACCCGACCCGGCTGCTGTCCGGCTTCGGCTTTGGTCTGCCCGCTGCGCTGGTGATCTTCTTCTCGGTGATGACCACCAACGTGATGGCGGTCTACAGCGCCACCCTGTCGTGCATGAACGTGTCCCCCGGCATGGCCTTCTGGAAGCCGGCGCTGGTGATCGGCGTGGTGACGGTCTTTGGCGCCCTGATCCCCGGTATCCTCGACCAGTTCCAGAACTTCCTGTTGCTGATCGGCGCCTTGTTCATTCCGGCCTTCTCGGTGATGATCGTCGACTACTACCTGGTTGGCCGTGACGGCTATAGCGCCGAGCTGCTGCGCTCGCCGCACCAGCTCGGTCGGCCCACCGCCGGTATCGCCATCGGCGCCTACCTGATCGGTGCGGCCCTGGCGGCCTACTGGACCCTGGTGGCACCGCTGTCCATCGGTGCCTCGCTGCCGGTGTTCGTCATCACCGGCGGACTCTACTGGCTGGGCTGTGCCCTGTTCACCCGTTCCAGCCTCGCTGCCCAAGGAGACTGATCCATGCGCCTGATGCTGGCCCAGACCGACCCCGTCCACGCGGATGTCGCCGCCAACCTCGATGCTCTCGATGGCCTGTGCCAGCAGGCGGTGGCCGCCGGCGCCCAGCTGCTGGCCCTGCCGGAACTGGCGCTGACCGGCTACAACGTGTTCGAACGGCTCGATGAGCTGGCCGACGAAGGCGAGTTGATCGATCAGGTCGCCCGATTGGCGCACCAGTATCGCCTGCACCTGCTGTTCGGCCTGGCCCAGCGCCAGGCCGACGGCCGCCTGACCAACTCGGCGGTGCTGATCGACGATGCCGGCACCACCCTGGCCTGCTACCACAAGCGCCAGCTATGGGATCGTGAACATCAGTACTTCATCCCCGGTGACGAGCTGTGCGTGGTCGACACCCGGCTCGGCCGCCTGGGCCTGATGATCTGCTACGACAACGAGTTCCCGGAGATAGCCAGAGCGCTGGCCCAGGCCGGCGCCGAGGTGATCCTCTCGCCCACCGCCAACATGGTGCCCAACGCCGAACGCCAGCAGTTGCAGATCCGCGCCCGGGCGCTGGACAACCAGCGCTTCGTCGCCTGCATCAACCGCGCCGGCATCGAGGGCGAGCTGCACTACTGTGGCAACAGCCTGGTGGCGGGACCGGACGGCGAGGTGCTGGGGCGCCTTGGCAACGACGCCGGGGTGCTGGTGGTGGACATCGAACACTCGCGTATCGACGAGAGCCGCAGCCACCAGGACTACCTGAAGGACCTGCGCGCCCTGCCGGGAGGCAACACGTGAGCACCTTCACCCTGCCCCGGGGTGACGCCGCCAGCTGGTATCGCACCCAGCGCCTGGCCGACGGCATCACCCTGATCGACGAACCGGCCATCAAGCCGTTCTACCGCTGCAATATCTGGCACGTTCGCGGCCGCGAGCGCGATCTGGTGGTGGACTTCGGCCTGGGCGCGGTGCCACTGCGCGAGCGCGTGGCACTGCTGGCCGAACGCGAGATCGTGGCGGTGGCAAGCCACACCCACTTCGATCATATCGGCGCCGCTCACGAGTTCGACTGCTGCCACGTTCATCGCGCCGAGGCCGATATCCTGGCAAGCCCCGACAACCGTCGCACCCTGGCCGAGGCCTTTCTCGACGACGCCATGTTCGACGCCCTGCCACCGCTGCCCTACGCCCACAGCGGCTATCGCATTGCGGCGCCGCCGCGTATCGAGACGCTGGAGGACGGCGACGTCATCGAGCTGGGCGATCGCCATTTCGAGGTGATCCACACCCCCGGCCATTCGCCCGGCGGCATCGCCCTGTGGGAGGCCGCCAGCGCCACCCTGATCAGCGGCGACATCATCTACGACGGTGAGCTGATCGAGGACGCCTATCACAGCGACCTGGACGACTACGCGGCGAGCCTCGAGCGCCTGCGGCGGTTGCCTATCGCCACGGTGCACGGCGGCCACTTCCCGAGCTTCTCGGGCCGTCACTGCCACGCCATGATCGATGACTGGCTCAAGCGCCACCAGGCGTGAACGCGGGACACCCCCTCATCTCGCCGATCATTTCATTCGCTTATTCCCTCTAATGTCTTTGCCCCTGGAGTCCCTCCGTGCAACAGCTGACACAACAGTTTATCGACAACCGCTGGGTCGATAGCCACAGCCGCCGGCGCCTGGCGGTGACCGATCCCTACCGCCAGACCCAGATCGCCGAGATCACCGCCGGCGATGCCAGCGACGTCGACGCCGCCGTGGCCAGCGCGCGTGCCGCCCTGCCCGCCTGGCAGGCGCTGGGCGGACAGCGTCGGGGCGACTTTCTCGAAGCCTTCGCCACGGCCCTCGAAACCCGCCGCGGCGATCTCGAACGGCTGTCCTCCACCAACAACGGCAAGGCCCTGGCCGAGGCCGCCATCGACCTGGACGACGCCATCGCCTGCTACCGCTACTACGCCGGCCAGGCCCGCGCTCTGGAGCAGCGTCAGGGTCGCCTGCTCGAGCACGGCATGGACGGCGTCGAGGCGCGGGTGTTCGAAGACCCCGCCGGCGTGGTCGGACTGATCACCCCCTGGAACTTCCCGCTGGTCACCAGCGCCTGGAAGATCGCACCGGCACTGGCCGCCGGCTGCACCCTGGTGTTCAAGCCCTCCGAGGTCACCCCGCTGCCCGAGGTGGCGTTGGCCGACATCGCCGTGGAGATCGGCCTGCCTGCCGGTGTGCTGAACCTCTTGCTGGGTGACGGCGAAGGCATCGGTGCCCCTCTGTCCGCCCATCAGGGTGTGGATAAATTGTCCTTCACCGGCAGCAATGGGGTCGGCGAGAAGGTCATGCGGGCCGCCGCCAACGGCGTGCGCGGCGTATCACTGGAGCTCGGCGGCAAATCGCCGATCCTGGTGCTCGATGACGCCGAGGTCGAAGCCGCCGCCGACTGGGTGATGGCCGGCATCTACTTCAACTCCGGGCAGATCTGCTCCGCCACCTCGCGACTGATCGTGCATCAGACGCTGGCCGAACCGCTCTACCAGGCGCTGGCCGACCGTATCGACGGCCTCACCCTGGGTGACCCGCTGGCCGAGGGCACCGACATGGGCCCGATGACCAGCGCCCGTCAGCGCGAAGCCGTGGAGCGCTACCTCGAGATCGCCAAGGAGGAAGGTCTGACGCCGGTGCGTGACGGCCGCCATCGTGACCTGCCGGCCCAGGGCGAGTTCGTCGCCCCGACCCTGTACCGCGATGTGCCCACCTCAAGCCGTCTGTGGCGCGAGGAAATCTTCGGCCCGGTGCTGTGTGCGCGCAGCGCAGAGAGCGAAGCCGAGGCCATCGCCCTGGCCAACGATAGCGCCTTTGGCCTCGCCGCCACCGTGATCTCTGGTGACGCCGAGCGCGCCAGGCGTGTTGGCCGCGCCCTGCGTGCAGGCAGCATCTGGTTCAACTCCGAACAGCTGGTGATGCCCGAGGCCAGCTGGGGCGGCTTCGGCGCCAGCGGCATCGGACGTGAACTCGGCCCCTGGGGACTGTCCGGTTATCTTGAGGTAAAGCATCTGATTGGCCCTGCCGCCCGGGGAAGCACTGTATAAATTGCTGCACTCGACATCTCGGTCGCCGGCGGTGCTCAAGGTCCTCATTTAACCCCACGTAAACTCCGGCCTTTCCGCTCCGGCGGCGTCCGACCTGTCATCGCTCGCGACATTTCTTCAGCGCCTCCCCAACCTCTCCCGGTCCTGTTTCCGGACCATCGCCTCAGCGACGACTCAGCACCACTGCGGCAATATCTCAACAACATCACCCCGATGGCAGGGCAAGGCGCCCGGCCATCGGGGTGTTTTTTTGTCGCAGCGACGCAATTTCGTGCCAGTTCGGCCAACCCGAGGTCAAATAATTAGAAAATTCTTAAAAAGAGAAAGGATGTAGGACATCCCCCATATCCCCTGACGAAATGGCTTTCTAGAGTCGCAGTGAAGCCTTCGCTGCAGGCACCAATGATGCGTTCCTCATGCAAGGACAACATGCGCCACCGCCAACCATTGCCATGACGACTGACCATCCATCAAGGCATGGGAAAATCCGACAACGCCTTGACACCTTTGATGAATCGAAGACCGATTTAAAGAAGGAAACAGGAGAAGAAGATGAGACTCAACTCCATGTCGTCAGCCACCTCATCTTCCGTCACCTTGCCGCTGCCGCTGTATAGCGTACCCGGTAGAAGCAGCAGACTCTGGTCAACTCGTGGCCGTATCGGGCGCATTCGCTACTGTAGCCGACTTGCCGCAGTAGGACTCATCTATAACCTCGCGCTCTTTCTCCCACTTTATCTCGACTACCTGTACCCTGCGACACTCACCCAGAGCACCTTTACCATCCTGATCTACGCCTACGCAGGCCTGTACTCAGTCTTCACCCTTTTCGCCATTCTTCAGGCAAAACGTCGCCTTAACGATCAGGGGCGTTCTGGGTGGGTACTGCTTCTTGGACTGATTCCCCTGATCAACGTATGGCTGGTCATCACCCTGGTCTTCTCTCGTGGCACACCAGGAAGCAACCCCTTCGGACCACCACCTTCTCCATCGACTTCATCGGAAACGAAGCGCTTCTGGTGCTTGCTCATTCTTAACATTGCCGTGGCGTCAGCGGCCATCTGCTATGGACCACTACAGTTTCACCTGGGTCTTTAGACCCTCCCAGTGGACTGCTAAAAGCATAGATATTAACCGACTCGGCGAAAGGATCGCCGGAACTCTTACCCCAAGGAAGGAAGCAGCAAGATGACAAACGAAAGCACTACGTTAGATAACTCAAATGAAATCAACTTCCCTTCAGATACAGAAATCTCCAACACGCAAGGTGATGCAAACGACCGCCAGGCAGCAAATAAAAACCCTGGACTATGGTCGACCAATGGTCGTATCGGTAGAGTAAGATACTTTAATCGCTTAACCTTGCCGGTATTGTTCGTCTATGCCGTACACGGGATACTTATCTACTATAGTCTGACGGCAACACCGGCCGCTGCAGAGACAGCCGCCAGCGCCTTTACCATCAGCCAATTCGTGCTTGGAATTCCATTGACTATCTTTGCGCTAATCCAGGGAAAGCGCAGGCTAAATGACCTGAACAAGTCAGGCTGGCTCATGCTACTTTTCTTTATCCCCCTTATAAACCTCATCCCATTTATCATGGTGACCTTCATCAAGGGGAGTGATGGTGACAACCGCTTCGGTGCTGAACCTTCCCCCCTCACTTCTAATGAGATGACCCTGTTCTGGTTCCTGACCGGACTGTCGGTCGTTGCTTGCGTAGCGCTGGCCTCTCTAACGCTCTAAAAAAACATTCCCTGCGCTACTACCAACAACGACAACCACAAGAGCGCCACAGCCCCGCCAGCATGGCGGGGCTGTTTTTTTACTGCCAGGTGAGCGGAGGCCGGTCAGACGGCTGCGACCTCGGTGGTGCCCTGCTTGCGCCGCCGAAGCAGGATCGAGACGGCCAGCACCACCAGCATGGCCCAGGGGTACGGGGTCAGGAAGGAGGCAAAGGCTGACGGCGCGGCGACCTCGTTCTGCACCGCGGTGGAAGCGATGACCTCCTGCCAGACCGCCACCACGATGTGCCAGGGAAGCAGAAAGAACACCGTGCAGACCGCGCAGTCCATCAGGTTGGCGGCCCTGGCCGGCGAGATGCCGAACTGCTGAGCCAAGCTTCGTACCAATCCCGGCCCCACCAGCAGCAGCGCCGGGGCGTTGGCCGACAGCGGAGTAGATGCGGCAATCGTCACTGCCACGATGCTGGTCTCGGCGCTGGCCCGGTCCTTGACCAGGCGCTTCCTGGCGCCGTCCAGCAGTTTTTCCATCAGACCGGTATCGAGAATCACCTGGGTCAGCGCCAGCACCATCAGCGCAAACAGCACGGCGCCGGTTACCGAAGCAATACCATTTTCGATCAGGCCGGTGCTCTCGCCTCTGGCTTCGGGCAACGAGAACAGATCACCCAGGCCAATGGCACCGATCGCCAGGGCGCACAGCATGGCCACCAGATTGCCGATAAACATGGCTTCGACGATGTGTCGGCGCTTCAGCGCAAAGAACACCACCGCCGCGAGCGGAATCAGCATGACCAGGCCGGAAGCATGACCGGAAGGCACCTCCACGGCTGACGCCGAGGCCTCGCCGCTGGCACCGAACAACAGGAAGATCAGCATCGAGATCGCCGCAGCCGACAGCGCCAGCGGTAGACGGGTGCGGATCACGTCGGCGATTTCCGCCCCTTGGGTATAGGAGGACACGATGGTGGTATCCGACACCGGGGACAGGTTGTCACCGAAGGCCGCACCGGACAGGATCGCCACCGCCAGCATGGACGGATCCGCCCCCAACAGGACGCCCGCCGGGTACAGCACCGGCGACAGCCCGATGACGGTACCGGTACTGGTGCCGGTCCCCAGGGCAAACACCATGGCCATGGCAAAGGCCAGCAGGGTGAAGGCCGCACCCTCGGCGCCCACCGCTGCTCCCAACCACATCAAGCCATCGATCAGGCCGCCGGCGGCCATCAACTTGCCGAAGACACCGGCCAGCAGCCACAGTGCGATGATGGCCGTCGCGGTGGAATTGCCCATCCCCTTGAGCAGGCTGTCACAGTACGCCGTGCGTTGCCGACAAAGAAAGAGTCCCACGCCCATGGCCACCCAGGCGCAGGCCCAGAATGGCTTGGTGCCGGCACGCTCGAACACCGACAGATAGATAAGGCCTAGCACCAGCAGGATCAGGGGCGTCAAGGCACCCAGGGTGCCCCCACGAAAGGACAGTGAAGGTGTTGCGGTTTGTGTTGTCATTATCAGGGACCTTATTGTGTTTTATTGGTGTATTAGCGAGAACAGCGTTTCATCGCCGCTCAGCTACCCAGCCCACCGAAGACCACCACCCCCAGCACGATGGCCAGCAGCAGCAGGGTCTCCAGCACCATCAGGATGACCGGCTTCCAGCCGACCACCGCGAGCTTCTGAAAGGAGGTCTTGATGCCCAGGGCGGCGATGGCGGTGACAAGACACCAGCGCGACAGCGTCGACAGTCCTTCGTTCACGCTGTCGGGAATCAGCCCCAGGCTGTTGATCAGCACCAGCGCCACGAACCCCACCAGGAAGCCAGGCAGCATCGGCACCTGGCGCTTTCCCTCGCTGTTGCGCGAGGCGCGATAGAGCCAGCTGAAGATCATCACCACCGGCACCAGCATGGCCACACGCACCAGCTTGACCAGGGTCGAGACGTCGCCGGTCTCCTCCGAGATGATGTACCCCGCCCCGACCACCTGGGCCACGTCGTGGATGGTGCCCCCCAGGAAGATGCCGGCCTGGGTATTGGCAAGGTCGAGCACCCCCACCAGCAGCGGGTAGGTCACCATGGCCACCGTCGACAGCGTGGTCACGCCCACCACTGTGAGGATGGTGTTGCGCTCGCTGGTGTCGTTTTTCGGCATCACCGCCGACAGCGCCAGCGCCGCCGAGGCCCCGCAGATCGCCACGGCACCACCGGTCAGCAGGCCCAGATCACGGTGCAGGCCAAGCGCCCGGGCCAGCAGCCCCCCTGCGCAGATCACCAGTCCCACCGCGGCGAGCACCGTCAGCACCGGTCCAAGCCCCAGGTCACCGACTTGCTCGAGGGTCATGCGTGCGCCCAGCAGCGCCACGCCAAGGCGCAGCACGGTGCGCGCGGCAAACTCGATCCCCGGCAGGCAGCGTCCCTCTTCGCTCAAGAAGTGCAGCGACATGCCAAACAGCAAGGCGTAGAGCAGGGTCGGCCCACCGTAGTGATCGGCGATAAAGGTGGTGGCCAGGGCAATGGTCACGCACACCAGCAGTCCTCGCCCGATCGGGCTCAGGGACGCCAGTCGACGGCTTAGCCGCTGTCGCGAGGTCGCCGTCGAGGGGGAAGAAGAGGGTGAGGTCATGGGACGACTCCGGATCGTGAAAACGAGCGACCCCGGTCCTGCCGGATGAGGCCGGCGGACGAAGGCGTCTCTTTGGTGAACGGGACAGGAAGATCGACGTGCTGGCGGCGCTCGACGCCGCCCTGTTTCAACCTCTGTGCAGTGCTCTCGTTACAGCGCTCTCGTTACAGTACTCTCGCTTCAGCGCTCGACTCGGTTCTCCGAATCAACCGCGCGGTGCCTTTCCGGTGGCCTCGGCGACCACGTCTTCGGCCAGCACCTGTACGGTATCGATGATCGGCACGCGACCATCGAGCGCATCGCGGATCACCGAAAGCTCAGTACAGGCCAGGACCAGCACGTCGGCACCACGCGCCTGGACATCATGGGCGGCCTCGATGAAGGCGGCACGGGTGGCGGGCGCGCGCCCGGCACCACGCTTGACCGCTCGGATCACGTCGAGCACGCGATCCTCGTTGTCGGGATAGACCAACGACAGCCCCCTTGGCTCGATGAATCCCTCGTAAAGACCAATCTTGCGAAGCGCCGGCGAGCACAGCATGCCCACCCTGGCCCCCGGCATCTCGGCGGCGACCCGGTCCAGGGTGCGCTCGACGATATGCCACACCGGAATGTCCACCGCCTGCTGGGCGGCCGACCAGTAGTAGTGGGCGGTATTGCAGGGCATGACCAGAAAATCGCAGCCTGCCTGCTCGAGTCGTCTGGCCATGGCAGCAATGGCAGGCGCCGGTGACTCGCCGTCACCGTCGATCAGCGCCTTGATCCGTGATGGCACCTTGGGATTGTTGTCGACCAGCATATGCACGTGGTCGATATCGTCCTCGCCGGGCGTCACCTCGATGACCTTCTGCATGAAGGCCACCGTGGCGTCCGGTCCCATGCCGCCCAGCACGCCGACCATCGTATGGTCGGCGATTGTTGCGGAGTTATCGGTGGAAAGCGTCATAGCGGGTCCTTTGACGAGTGATGACCGGTATCAGAAGCCGAGAAGGTTGGGCAACCACAGGCTGAGCTGCGGGAAGAAGGCCAGCAGCAAGGCGATGACCACCATGGAACCCACCAGCGGCAAGGCGCGCACCGAAATCTTCTCGATGGAGACATTGGCGATCGACGAGCTGATGAACATGTTCTCGCCCAGCGGCGGCGTCGAGAAACCGATGCCCAGGCTGACCACCAGCACGATGCCGAAGTGCACGGGATCGACGCCGAGCTCCACCATCACCGGCAACAGCACCGGCGTGACGATCATGATGGTTGCCAGGATCTCGATGAACATGCCGACGATCAGGAGAAAGCCGATCACCAGAATCCACACCAGCCACAGGCTGTTGGTGATATCCAGGATGCCCTGGGCGATCATCGCCGGAATGTGATTCTCGACCAGGATGCGGCCGAAGGCGGTGGCGGTGAACATGATGATCAACACACGCCCGGTCAGCCAGGTGGTGCTCTGGAAGGCCTCGTTGAGCCCGCGCAGCGACGACTCCTTGTGGATGAAGACACCGACGAACAGGGCGTAGAAGATCGAGACCACGGCCGCCTCGGTGGGCGTGAACATGCCCGAATAGATGCCGCCCAGGATCACCACCGGCGCCATCAGCGACCAGAAACCATCCTTGAGCACCGCGACCACCCGCTTGCGATCGTAGGAAGTTCCCTCGGTCTGGTAGCCGTTGCGCTTGGCGGTGATGTAGTTGGCCACCATCAGGCCCGCCCCCAGCATCACGCCGGGGATGACGCCGGCCATGAACAGTGCAGAAATCGACTCGTTGGCGGTGACGCCATAGATCACCAGCGGCATGCTGGGCGGAATGACCACCCCGAGACCACCAGCGGTGGCGGTGATCGCCGCCGGGTAGCTTCTGCCGTAGCCGCGCTCGATCATCGCCGGTATCACCAGCATCCCCACCGCTGCGGTAGTAGCAGGTCCCGAGCCCGAGATCGCGCCAAAGAACATGCAGGCCATCACCGCAGCGGCGCCTAGCCCACCAGCGGCGGGACCGGCCAGCTCCTCGGCGATCAGGATCAGGCGTCTGGCGATACCGGCATCCCCCATCAGTGCGCCAGCCAGGATGAACGACGGCAAGGCCATCAGCGGAAACGAGTTGATGGCCGAAAAGGCCAGCTCGATCAGCGAACTGAGATCGTCGCCGTTGAGCACATAGACGGCCATCGAGGCCACACCGAGAGAGACGACGATAGGGGTGCCGAAGAACAACAGCCCGGCAAACATGGAAAACAGTACGGTTGCGGCCATGGCTTAGCCCTCCGCCTTGGACGACGTCTTGCCGTCGCTGTAGTGGCTCGTTTCCTCGGTGATCCTGGACACTTCCTGAGCGTCCACGTCACCTGGCTCGATGCCCTTGAACAGCTTCAGGTACTGCACCTGCAGCACGCGAAAGGCCATCAAGGTAAAGGCGATGGGGAAGACGAAGTAAACGTAGGCCAGCGACCAGCCCAGGGCCGGCGAGTCATAGGGGAATTCCAGCAACAGCCCGATCAGATCCAGGCTCTTGTAGGCCAGCACCAGACAGAAGGCGACCCAGATCAGATCCACCAGCAACAAGAGGGTATTGGCCACCTTGCGTGGCATCAGCTTGATATGGGTCTGCAGACGGTTATGCGCGCTCAAGTGGGCGGCGTGGGCGGCGCCCAGAAAGACGAACCAGACGAAGGCGTAGCGCGCGAGCTCTTCGATCCAGGCCATGCCGATGCCCAGGGTGACGCGCATCACCACCTGAACGAACAGCAGAATGACAAAGAGCCCGAGCAGAAAGCGGCAGGCGTAGTCTTCGATATAGTTGAGTTTGGCCAGCATGGAGGCCTCCTTCCCGACGGGAATGCAGCAGCGATGACAACAAGACCCGGGCGGCGGTCAGCGACCGCCGCCCGCGGCGACAACGATCAGTGACCGAGCGCCGCCTGCATTTCCTCGAAGGCTTCCTGGCCACCGATGTCCTCGTAGAACTGCGGCCACACCTCTTCCTGGGCGATGCGGATCCATTCATCCTCATCTTCCAGGGTGGCCACCTCGACCCCTTCGGCTTCCATGGCAGCGCGCGCCTCGGAGGCCTTGGTCAGCTGGAACTGCAGCGCGTACAGCTGCGCCTCCAGGCCGGCGCGATCGATGATCGCTCGCTCCTCGTCGGACAGACGCTCGTAGCTGCGCACCCCCATCACGATGGGCTGCAGCGAGTACTGGGCGTGAAGTTCGGTGAGGTGGTCCTGCACCTCGTGAAACTTCATGGTGCTGTTGACGATGTAGGGGTTGTCCTGGCCATCGATCACGCCCTGCTGCAGGCCGGTGAAGACCTCCGGCCAGGACATGCTGATGGGGCTGGCGCCCCAGGCCTCGTAGCTGGCCAGCATGATCTCGTTCTGCGGCACGCGAACCTTGAGTCCCTCGACGTCGGCGAGGGTCGTCACCGGCCGCTGGGAGTTGGTCAGGTGACGGAAGTTGGAGTACAGCCAGCTGACGATGTGCACACCGGCCTCTTCCTCGGCGATGGTGTTCCACCGATCGGCCAGGGGGCCGGTGGTGGCCTTGACCGCATCGGCGTGGCTACGCAGGGCATAGGGCATGGTCAAGGCGCCCAGACGCGCTGCGTAGGGCGTCAGGTTGCCGACACCGACCAGCGCAAAGTCCAGCTTGCCGATGCGGGTGTCCTGGATCATGCCGGTCTCGGAACCGAGCTGGCCGCCGGGGAACAACTCGACCTGCATCTCGCCGTCGGACAGCGATTCGACCAACTCCTCGAAGCGCTGGGCCAGGGCCCCCTGGTCGGAGTCCATGGGATCGCCCATGCCGACCTTGAAGGTCTTGGCCTCTGCGGCGGTGGCAGTGGCTGCCATGACGATGGCGGCGGTAAGTAGAGTCTTCTTGAACATTATTGTCACTCCGGATGTCTTGTTATTGCGTCGTCAGACGTGGCTCAGCGAGAGCCGAGCGCCTTGTCGGGTGTTGCCTCGGGGGGCTGCACCGCCTCATCCATGGCGGCGCTCATCAGCGCGACGATGTCGTCGCAGTCTGCTTGATCGAAGGTCAGCGGCAGGCGCAGGTCACACAGGGTGGCGAGTACTCTGTCGGCGATCGGCAGCGCACGTGTGCCGGCCAGATAACCCCAGCTGTCGTAGCGGCTGGTGTAGTCCTCCGGCAAGGGTTTGCCATACCACTTCAACGGAATGCCGCGGGCCTCGCAGCCCTCGACAAAGCGCGCAATGGTGTCGGCGCCCAGCGCCGGCAGGCGGAACTGGATGGAGCTGCCGACGAAGTCCTCCCTGGCGGGCCGGTCAATCAGGCACACCTCGGCGATATCTCCAAGACGCTGCTCCATGCGCCGATACAGCGAATTCCAGCGCGTCTTGCGGTGCTCCATCTCGGCCAGCTGAGGACGCAGGATGGCCGCCCGCAGATTGTCCATGCGGCCACTCATGTTGGGTGTCATCAGACGCGTCTCGGCGAAGCTTTCGGGCGCGGGTGCGGCCAGGTGCCGATCGAACAGCATGTAGGAGCCGGACAGGATCACCGCACGCCGCATGACCTCGGCATCGGCTGTGGCCAGAAGTCCGCCCTCTCCGGAATTGATGTGCTTGTAGGTCTGGGTGCTGAAGCAGCCTGCCTTGCCGAAGGTGCCGCTGGGTCGGCCATCGTAGGCCGCCCCCATGGTGTGGGCACAGTCTTCGATCAGCACGATGCCGTGGGACTCGCACACCGCGACGATGGCGTTCATGTCGCCGATATGGCCGCGCATGTGCGACAGCACAAAGAAGCCGGCACCGCTCTCGCGAGCGGCGCGATCCAGGTCGCCGGGATCGACGGTGGTATCGTCCAGGATGTCCACCAGTACCGCCTCGCCCCCTGCCGCGACGATACTGCCGGGCACCGGCGACAGGGTGAAGGCGTTGCACAGCACCTTGTCGCCGGCCTCGAGTCCGCAGGCGCGCAGCGCCAGCTGCAACGCATAACCGCCGGAGGCGCAGGCCAGTGCGTAGTCGACACCCAGGCTCGCGGCGAACTCGGACTCCAGCAGGGCGGTCTCACCGGCCTCGCCTTCGGCCAGGTTGTAGCGATGCAGGCGACCGCTCTGGAGCACGGCCACCGCCGAGGCGATGGCGTCGTCAGAGATGGCTTCCTGCTGGGTGAAGGATTTGGCAAAACGGCGCATGGCAGGCTCCTTCGCTTGCGACTCAGTAACGAGCCTGACGGTGAACAGGGAAATCCCACTCCTGCTCGGGGAAGTACTTGGCCAGGCGCCAGTCACAGGCCCGGGCGTGGCCTTCCATGCCCTCGGTGCGGGAAATCCGGGATCCCACCGCGCTGAAGGTCAGATTGGCCTCGACGCTCAACTGCTGGGTGGTCAGCACCTTCATGAACTTGTGGACATTGAGTCCACCGGAGTAACGCCCGGCGCGCTTGGTCGGCAGGATATGGTTGGTACCGGAGCACTTGTCACCGTGGGTGACGGTGCTGCCCTCCCCCAGAAACAGCGAGCCATAGTTGCTCAAATGCTGCTTCCACCAGTCCAGATCCTCGCACAGCACCTGCAGATGCTCGCAGGCGTACTGATCGCTGATCGCGACGATCTCCTCGCGGCTGTCGCCCACGATGACCTCACCGAAGTCGCGCCAGGCAGCGTGAACGATATCCGCGTTGGGCATGTCGTCAGCGACTTTCGGCAGAATCTCCATCACTTCGCGGGCGATCGCTTCGCTGGTGCTGAACAGCCACACCGGTGAATTCGGGCCGTGCTCGGCCTGGGACACCAGGTCGACGGCGATGGTCATCGGGTCGGCGGATTCGTCGGCGATGATCGCCGACTCGGTGGGGCCGGCAAACACATCGATACCCACTTCACCGAACAGCAGGCGCTTGGCTTCGGCCACGTAGGCGTTGCCGGGACCGACCAGGATGTCGGCCTCGCGGCCACCGAACAGACCGAAGGCCATGCTGGCCATGGCGTGGACGCCGCCCATCTCGAGGATCATGTCGGCGCCGGCCACATGCATGGCGTAGGCCACCGCCGGGTTGATGCTGTCGCCCCGGGGCGGCGAACAGGCCACCACGTGTTCGACACCGGCGGCCTTGGCGGTGGCCACGCTCATCAGCGCCGAGGCGGCGTGAGCGTAGCGGCCGCCCGGCACATAGCAGCCGGCGCTGTGTACCGGCAGCACACGCTGACCGAGCAGCACGCCCTCTTCGGTCTCGATCTCGAAGGAGGTCAGGCTGTCACGCTGGGCCTCGGCAAAACGGCGGATCTGGCGGTGGGCGAAGTCGATGTCGTCCTTGACCGACTGGGGCACGCTGTCGATCAACTGACGCCGCTTGTCGTCGCTCAACACAAAGTCGCCGGTCCAGCCGTCAAACTTCTCGGCGTATTCGCGCACGGCCGCCTCGCCGCGGGCACGAATATCCTCGAGCATGCCACGCACCGCTTCCGTCACGCGCTGGTCTTCGGCGGCAACGCCAGCGGCGGCCTCCGCCGTCTTGAGATGACGAATGGTCATTGTTGTCTCCGAATAACGTCGTCGAGGGCGCCCGAACTCAGCGGGCGCCTGCCCTGAAGCGCCCTGGGCCTAGCCCTTGTAGTCGGGGAAACCGAAGGTATCGGGATAGCCGAACAGCGCAACGGCGCCGCCGGTGTGCAGGAAGACGACGTTCTCGTCCTGCTTGAAGTGGCCCTGGCGGATCAGGTCGATCAGCCCTGCCATGCCCTTGCCGGAGTACACCGGGTCCAGAAGGATGCCTTCGTGACGGGCCAGCAGGGTGACCGCCTCGATCATGCTGTCGGTGGGCACACCGTAGCCCTCACCCACGTAGTCGCAGTTGGCGACCACCTGGTCGCGGCTGACGACGCCGGACAGGCCGAGCTTGGCTTCGGTCTTCTGGGCCAGGGCAAAGACGTTGGCTTCCTGCTTGTCCTTCGGCGCGCGAACGCCGATGCCGAGCACCGGGATACCGGCGTTGCAGGCGCTGAGGCCGGTGACCAGGCCCGCCTGGGTGCCGGCGCTGCCGGTGGCGTGGACCAGATGATCGATGCGCAGACCCATGTCGTTGGCCTGGGCCAGAAGTTCCAGGGCGGCATTGACGTAGCCCAGGGCACCGATCTCGTTGGAGCCGCCGCCGGGGATGATGTAGGGCTTCTTGCCTTCACTCTTCAGACGATCGGCCAGGCCTTCCATCTCGGCGGCCATGTCGGCACCGCCCGGGCGCTTCTCGACGCTGGCGCCGTGGAGCTGATCAAGGAAGACGTTGCCGTTGTAGTTGTAGTTGGGGTCCTCGCTGCCGGTGCGGTCTTCCAGCAGGATGTGGCACTCGAGCCCCAGCTTGCAGGCGGCGGCCACGGTCTGGCGGGCGTGGTTGGACTGGGTGGCGCCCTGGGTGATGATGGTGTCGGCGCCCTGTTCCAGGGCGTCGGCCATCAGGAATTCAAGCTTGCGGGTCTTGTTGCCCCCGGTGGACAGGCCGGTGCAGTCGTCGCGTTTGATCCACAGCCGCGGACCGCCGAGCAGCTTGCTCAGGTTGTCCATGGGCTCCAGCGGAGTGGGCATATGGCCGAGACGGACACGGGGAAAACGGGACAGGTGCATACGGGCCTCCAGGCGAGTCATTGTTGGCATTGGCGTGCTCTCTTGACGACCTACGTCGAAAGACACAGCAGGCCTGAAGGCCTGCCCTCGAGCGATCGCTTCCAAGTTAAGCCTCGCCTGGAACATGAGACCAATGCCAAGTTGCTCGCCAGCTGTTAAATTTTTGCATAGCCACTGCTTAGCCCCGGCCGCCACCCACTAAGGCAGACCAAAACACCAATGAAGATCGAATGGATAGAGGATTTTCTCGAGCTTATCGAAGCGGGCACCTTTTCCCAGGCGGCCGAACGGCGCCACGTCACCCAGCCGGCATTCTCGCGCCGTATCCGCCAGCTGGAAGAATGGCTGGGGGTGGCGCTGATCGATCGCAGCGCCTCGCGCCTGGAGTTGACCGCCCACGCGCGGGCGTACGAGCCCCAATTACGAGAGTGGCTGGCACGCCTTTACGCCATGCGCAGTCGTCTCAGAAGCGATGCCCGCCAGGGGCCCAGGGCCATTCTGACCACCCAGCACACCCTGACCGTCAGCTACCTGCCGCGCCTGTTGCGCCACCTGCGTCATCACGCGCCTGAGGTGGGACTGCAGATCACCTCGTCCGACCGCAGCCAGTGCATCCACGACTTCGAGCAAGGCAAGGCCGACCTGTTGCTGTGTTCGGAGCTGGAGGGCGCCCCCCTGTTCAGCGGCAGCGACAGCGTCGAGCGGCTGTCACTGGGCGTTGAACGGCTGTTGCCGGTGTGCGCATCGGATCATCACGGTGGTCTCATGCACGAACTCGAGGAAGGTCAACGACTGCCCTTGATCGGCTACGATCCGGACAGCTTTCTTGGCCAGGCCCTGGCGACGCCTTACCTGCTCGATGCCCAACGCCACTACGAGATCGAACTGGTCTGCGAGACCGCCTTCACCATCGGCATTCGCCAACTCGCCCTGGCCGGTCTCGGCATCGGCTGGCTACCCCACGGGTTGATCGAGGAAGACCTCGAGAGCGGCAAGCTGATTTCCTTGCAGGAAATCCTCGGCGGCCCCTCTCTGGAAGTGGCCTGCTATCGCCATCGCGACGAAGCGGCAGTGGCAGCCCCCCTGTGGCACCTGCTGGAAGAACGCCCTCCCGCGGTCTAGCACTCCCCTGCAGTTCGAAGCCCCTCGATCTCGCACCTCAAACTCCCTGAGGGGCGGCGGAAAGCGTCAGCTCGATGGCGTCGTGGCGCCAGTACTCATCATCACAGTCGATGGCACGGCCGTTCTGGTCGTGGTTGATGCGGGTGATGCGCTGGGCGGGGCTGCCGCGTACCGCGTTGAGCGCGCTGGCGGCGTCGCTGGAAAGTACACAGGTGCCGAGCTCGTAGCTGACCCGCCCGACCCGGATGCCGTACTCGCGGCGGTAGAGCTCGGTCAGCGATTCCCGCGCCAGATCGAACTCCAGAATGGCGGGAAAGCAGCGCGGCAACAGATGGTGTTCCACGTAGAGCACCCGGCGTTCGTCCACCAGCCGGGCACGACAGATGCGGTAGACGCGCTCGCCTTCGGCGAGTCCCAGCCGGCGGGCGACCGTGACGGGCGCGATCACTTCCTCGGCACTGAGCAACAGGGTGCGGGCGCTGCGCTGCTGGGATCGCACCATCTCGTGAAACGGCAGGCAGGCCAACAGGTCATAGCGTAGCCGTGGCGGCGACACGAACCAGCCGCGCCGATTCTCGCGATACACGCAGCCCTCCGCCTCCAGCTCATTGAGTGCCTCGCGCAGGGTGATGCGGGTGGTCTGGAGGCGCGCCATCATGTCTCGCTCGCTGGGCAGACGGCGATCGCCCCGTGTCGAGGCCAGACTCAGCAAGGGCGCAAGACGCTCGCGCAGGCGATGGGAGGGGGAGGCGTCGTGCGAGGTGTCGTCAGGGACAGTAGGCAAGGCGGACTCTCGAAGCTCTGACCAGGATCGCCGCCGGGCAGTATCCGGCGGCGTCCAGCTTTCTGGTATAGACCAAAGAAGGTTCAACGTAATTTCAGCAGTCTAGTGGCAAGCCGGTGACAACGCGATGACAGTGCTCGAACGAGTCGGGTTTTTCGTCCTTTACCTAGCTCATATGGACTGAGACGAGACTGCCACGCAACTGACACGAGGCTGTCACGCTAGCTCCTTAGGGTGATCGTCAACGGGAACTGATCTAGACCAGAAAGGCGCATCGGTTTCCGTCGACTTCTCGCCCCTGACCCGGAGACCCTCTCGTGATCGTCACTTCTCTGCGTTACCCGACCCTGACCGCCCTGGCCTGCGTTGGCCTGCTGTCCACCGCCGCCCAGGCAAACACCGCCGAGCTTGAGTCACTGATCGAGGCCGCCAAGCAGGAAGGCCGCGTCGACAGCGTCGGCATGCCCGACACCTGGGCCAACTGGAAGGACACCTGGGCCGACCTGGAAAGCGTCTACAGCCTGGCGCACACCGATACCGACATGAGCTCCGCCGAGGAAGTCGCCAAGTTCAAGGCCGAGGGCGAGAACGCCACCGCCGATATCGGCGACGTCGGCTTCGCCTTTGGTCCGATCGCGGTGCAGCAGGGGGTGACTCAGCCCTACAAGCCCACCACCTGGGACGAGATCCCCGACTGGGCCAAGGACGACGATGGCCATTGGATGCTCGGCTACACTGGCACCATTGCGCTGATGATCAACAAGAACCTGGTGGAAGAGGACCAGCGCCCGAGTTCCTTCACCGACCTGCGCGAGGGTGACTACTCGGTATCGGTGGGCGCCGTGGGCCAGGCTTCCCAGGCCAACAATGCGGTACTCGCCGCCGCCTACGCCGCCGGTGGCGACGAGGGCAATCTGGCCCCGGGCCTCGAGCTGTTCGCCGAACTGGCCGAGCAGGGCCGACTGTCGCTGGCCGACGTGTCCATCGCCAACCTGGAGAAGGGCGAAGTGGAAGTGGCCCTGCTGTGGGACTTCAACGCCTTGAACTACCGCGACCAGATCGACCGTGACGCCTTCGAGGTGGTGATCCCCTCGGACGCTTCGGTGACCTCCGGCTATGCCACCATCATCAACACCCACGCCCAGCACCCCAACGCCGCCAAGCTGGCCCGTGAGTACATCCTGTCCGACGAAGGGCAGTTCAACCTGGCCGAGGGCTACGCTCGCCCGATCCGCGCCGAGCACCTGACCCTGCCCGACGACATCGCCGCCAAGCTGCTGCCCAACGAGCAGTACGCCAGCGCCCGTCCGATCCAGGACTTTGCCGCCTGGGAACAGAGCGCCAAGGTGCTGCCGCGCCAGTGGCAGTCCGAGGTGCTGATCCACCAGCAGTGATCAAGCGCTGAGGACAGCGCCGCTACGTCGATCGACCGCTGAAGACAGTGCCCAAGTGGCCTGTCTTCAGCGCATTCCACGTCTTATCGCGACAGCGCCGCGCCCTGTATTGCCGCGCGGCCGGGAGTCATCATGACCAGACCCGTCATACTGGTGGTGCTGGACGGCCTCAATCACGCCGTCGGCCATCACGCCATGGGCCACTTGAGCGCCCTGGTAGAGGCCGGACGCGGCTACACCACCCACCTCGACTGCGAGCTGCCGGCCATGTCTCGGCCGCTCTACGAGTGCCTGCTGACCGGCGATCGCCCGGTGGACTCCGGGGTAGTGCACAACGACATCGTGCGCCGGTCCCATGGCATCAGCCTGTTCGACCTGGCCCGCGGCCAGGGCCTTGCCACCGCTGCGGCGGCCTATCACTGGGTCAGTGAGCTCTACGTCAAGGCGCCCTTCGAGCGCACCCGCGACCGTTTTCTCGACGACCCTGCGGCGGCCATCCAGGCCGGCATCTTCTACTGGCAGGACCACTATCCGGATGATCACCTGTTCAGCGACGCCGAGGCCCTGAGGCAACGCCACGCGCCGGACTTCCTGCTGGTTCACAGCATGAACATCGACGATACCGGCCACCGTCACGGCGGCGACTCGCCCCAGTACAGAAACGCCGCCCGCCACGCCGACATCGCCCTGGCCGACTACCTGCCAGGCTGGCTGGCCGACGGCTGCCAGGTGATGATCACCGCCGACCACGGCATGAACGCCGATCGCTCCCACTCGGGCCTGCTGGAAGAAGAACGCCGGGTGCCGCTGTGGCTGTTCGGCGACGCCTTTGCCGACCCCGCCGGACGGGTCATCCGCCAGACCCACCTGTGCGGCACCCTGGCAAGCGTCCTCGGGCTCTCCCACGACAAGCCCTGGCATCCCGAGTTGCTGGCCGCGTCCAGCAGCGCAGGCGTCGCATCCACCGCGAACGCCACCTGCAACGAGGAGGCCGGCTCGTGAAGGCGCCCCTACCGGCCTGGCTGTGGCTTGTGCCTTTCGCCGTGATATTCACCGCCTTCCAGCTGGCGCCGATGGCCTGGGTCGCGATCAGTGCCTTCAACGTCAACGGCGACTGGGGCCTTGGCCACTTTCAGGAGATCGCCCAGTCGGCGTTCTTCCGCCAGGCGATCTGGAAGAGCCTGACCATCTCGCTGGTGTCCAGCGCCATCGGCCTGGTCATCGCCACCCTGACCTGCCACGCCCTGGTGCGTTCCGGCGGACGCCTGAGGCGAGCGATGATCGCCTTCACCAACATGACCTCCAACTTTGCCGGCGTGCCGCTGGCCTTCGCCTTCATCATCCTGCTGGGGGCCAACGGCGTGCTGACCCTGGCGCTTCAACGACTCGGCATCATCGAGGACGTGCGTCTTTACTCCACCGGCGGGCTGATCGTCATCTACACCTGGTTCCAGATTCCGCTGGGCATCCTGCTGCTGTTCCCGGCCTTCGCCGGCCTCAAGGCCGAATGGCGTGATGCCGCCAGCCTGCTCGGCGCCGGGCGCATCGCCTACTGGCAGCGCATCGGCCTGCCGGTGCTGTGGCCGGCCCTGGCCGGCACCTTCACGGTACTGTTCGCCAACGCCATGGGCGCCTACGCCACCGTCTACGCGCTGGTCAACACCAGCTACAACCTGATGACCATTCGTATTGCCAACCTGGTGGCCGGCGACCTGTTCCTCGAGCCCAATCTGGCAAGCGCCCTGGCGCTGATTCTGGTGATGCTGCTGGTGCTGGTCACCCTGGTCCAGCAGTGGCTGTTGAGACGGAGTGCACAGCATGGCTCACGCTGAAACCCTGCCGGCTCACAAGAGCCCGACCGCAGCGCCGCTGTCGGCGACCTTCAACCCCTACGCCTGGATCGTCGGCAGCGTCTTCGCGGTGCTGGCCCTGCCGCTGGTGGCGACCCTGGGTTACGCCCTGGCCACCCGCTGGGGCGCGACCCTGGTCCCCGATGGCCTGACCCTGGCCTGGTTCGTGGAGCTATGGACCACCCCGCGCTTTGTGGCGGCCTTCGCCCGGTCGCTGGCTGTCGCCGTGGGTGCCCTGGCGCTGTCGCTGGTGCTGGTGATGCCGGTGGCTTTGCTGGCCCACACCCGCTATCCGTGGCTGGACCGCTGGATGAACACCCTGATCCTGATGCCCTTCGCGGTGCCCCCGGTGGTGTCCTCGGTGGGGCTACTCAAGCTCTACGCTGGCGGCCCGCTGCCGCTGGTGGGCACCCCCTGGATCCTGATTCCCACCTACTTCACCATCGTGCTGCCGTTCATGTACCGCGCCATTGCCAACAGCCTGCGTGCGGTGGACGTGCAAAGCCTGATGGACGCCGCCCAGCTGCTGGGTGCCGGGCCGCTTAAAGCCTTCTTTCTGGTCATCCTGCCCAACCTGCGTGGCGGGGTGCAGATCGCCATCTTCCTGTCGTTTTCGTTCCTGGTCGGCGAATTCGTCTTCGCCAACATGCTGGTGGGCACCCGCTTCGAGACGCTGCAGGTCTACCTCAACAATATGCGCGGCGCCAGCGGCCACTTCACCAGCGCCCTGGTGATCACCCTGTTCGCCTTTACCCTGATCCTGACCTGGCTGGGCAATCGCCAGGCCGAGCACACCATCACGGAGGCCACACGATGATGGCTGCCACTACACCTGCCACCCAGCGCGCCGCCCCGTCCACGGTCCCGTCCACTATCCCGTCCTCGGTCCAGACCACGACCCCGTCCGCGCCAGGCCGCCAGGAAAGCGGCAACGCGGTCTCGCTGAAGGGGCTGGCCAAGCGCTTCGGCGAAACCTCGGTGTTCGCCGACATCGACGCCGATATCGAGCATGGCGAGTTCATCACCCTGCTGGGGCCGTCCGGCTGCGGCAAGTCGACCCTGCTGCGGGCCATCGCTGGGTTGACCTCGCTGGACGCCGGCAGCATCCACATCGGCGGTGACGACATCACCCGCCTGCCGCCCCAGCGGCGCGGGGTCGGCATGGTGTTTCAGCACTATGCGCTGTTTCCCAACCTCAAGGTCGCCGACAACGTCGCCTTCGGCCTGCGCATGCAGAAGGTCCCCGGTGACGAGCGCGCGCGCCGGGTAGACGAGGTGCTGCGCCTGGTCGAGATGCAGGACCAGGCGCACAAGTTTCCCCACCAGCTGTCGGGCGGGCAATGCCAGCGGGTGGCACTGGCACGCTCGCTGGTGGTGGAACCCAAGGTACTGCTGATGGACGAGCCGCTGTCGGCGCTGGACGCCCGCATTCGTCGACATCTGCGCGACCAGATCCGCGAGATTCAGAAGACCCTCGGCCTGACCACCCTGTTCGTGACCCATGACCAGGAAGAGGCCATGTTGATGTCCGACCGGGTGTTCCTGATGCACCAGGGGCGGATCCTGCAAAAGGACACCGCCGAGGTGCTCTACACCCGGCCCCGGGACGAAAACGCCGCCGGCTTCATGGGCCACTACTGTCTGCTCGACGCCGTCGAGGCCGCGCCACTGCTGGGCTTTCGCAGCCAGGCCGGTCGTGTCGCGCTGCGCCCCGAGGCGCTCTATCTCAGCGTGCAGGGCCGCCCTTTGGGTGGCGAGCGGCCGGCGCGGGTGGGACCGGGCGTCAGCGGTCGTGTGCGTCGACATCGCCTGCTCGGTAACATCGTGCGCTACGACATCGACTGCGAAGGCACCAGCCTCGCCGTCGATACCCTCAATCGCTCCGCCCGCAGCCTGCTGCCCGCCGGCTGCGAGGTGACGATCCACGTCGATCTCGACGAGGTTCAGGAGCTGGATGCATGAACGACCTGACGAGCCCTGTCACCATGACCACTGACGCCTGCCACGGCGATGCCGCCAAGGCCCCCGACGCGCCCATGACCCTGGCCCTGTTCGACCTCGATGACACCCTGCTCGACGGCGACATCACCGGACTATGGAGTCAGTGGCTGATCGATCTCGGCTGGATCGAGGACGGCGACGCCTACCGCGCCGCCTTCGCCGAACACATGGCCGCCTACGCCGCCGGAACGCTCGACATGGAAGCCCATCTGGCGCTGTTGCTGACGCCGCTGGCCGGCCGCAGCGAGGCCGACGTCAGGCAACAGGTCGACGCCTTCCTCGAGGCCAAGGTGGTGCCCCGGCTCTTCCCTCAGGGCCACGAACGCCTGGCCTGGCACCGTGACCAAGGCCATCGGGTGGTGATCATCTCGGCCTCGCCGATCCACGTGGTCGGCCCGCTGGCCGAGCGCCTCGGTGCCGATCAGGCGCTGGCCACCGCTCTCGAACTCGACTCCCGCAGGCGCTACACCGGCAAGGCCGAGGGCATCCGCACCTTCCAGGGCGGCAAGCTCGAGGCGCTGCGCGAGTGGCTGGCCGAGCACACCCCGGTGGAGAGCTTCGGCTACTCCGACTCGCGTAACGACCTGCCCCTGCTGGAATTCGTCGACCGTCCCTTCGCCATCAACCCCGACTCGACGCTTGACGCCACCGCCCGCGAGCGCGGCTGGCCGGTACAGTGGTGGCGGCAGGTCGACTGAGCGTGGAGGCACCGGGCGGAAGAGGTTAGGCTGTTACCTACTTTCTAATCTACAACGAGCCGCCCGTATGACCTCTCCTGCCACCATCGCCCTGCTGGGCACCGGTATCATGGGCCTGCCCATGGGCCGTCATCTGATCCGTGCAGGCTTCCCCCTGCGTGCCTGGAATCGCAGCATCGACAAGGCAGCCCCGCTGGGCGAACTTGGCGCCACTCTGGCCGAGACACCCATCGAGGCAGCGGCAAACGCCCAGGCGGTGGTGATGATGGTAAGTTCGGGCGCGGTATGCGAGACGCTGCTGTTCGGCGACGACGGCATCGCCCGTCAGTTGTCTCCCGGTACCCTGCTCATCGTGATGTCGACCATTGGCCACAGTGAAGCAATCGCCTTGGCCGAACGCTGTCGCGAGCTTGGCCTTGGCTGGGTGGACGCCCCGGTCTCCGGCGGCGAAAAGGGCGCGCGCGAAGGATCTCTTTCGATCATGGCCGGAGCAGACGCCGTCGATTACGACAGGGCAAAGCCCATTCTCGAGGCCATGGGCCATCCCCTGCATATTGGCTCGGCAGGCAGCGGCGCCCTGGCCAAGCTGGTCAATCAGTTGACGGTGGCCAGCACCATCGCGGCGGTGTCGGAAGCCCTGGTGCTGGCCGAAGCCGGCGGCGCCGACCCCGCCAAGGTGCGCCAGGCCATGCTGGGGGGCTTCGCCTACTCGCGGATTCTCGACCAGCATGGCCAACGCATGCTGGACGGCGACTTCGCACCCGGCGGACCGGCCAGGCATCAGCTGAAGGACACTCGCGCCGCCTGCGACGTCGCCCGGGAACTCGGCCTCGACTTGCCGCTGCTTGAGTTGACCGACCGCCTGTTCGGCGATCTGGTCAACGCAGGTGGTGCTGACCTCGACCACAGCGCCCTGCTGCTCGAGGTCCGGCGACGCAACGGCATGGACGCCGGCGAACTCGACCGCAACGGCTGACGGACGGCGAGCCCGCCTGGCGTTATCGGCTATTGGCTGAACGGCTATTGGCTGCTCGGCGCATGGCCATCCTGCCCCTGCCCCTCCTCCAGGCGCTCGACGATAAAGGCCGCCATGGCAGCGGCGGCCGGCGACAGGCTGCGACCGGCCAGGCGCACCAGGCCCACCTGGCGCTCCACCACCGGGCACTCCAGCGGAACGAACCTCAGCCGCTCGTACTCCTCGGCAAACGCCAGTCGCGGCAGGGTGGTGATGCCGAGCCCCGCCACCAGGCTGGCGGTCAGCGAGATCATGTTGGAGATGAAGAAGGTGGGACTTGCCAGCAGCGCCTCGGCCTCGGTGCCCTCGAGCAGCCGCGAGGTGCCGTTGCCGATCAGGGTCTCGCCGGCAAGCTCGCGCCAGTGCAGGCTCGCACGATCAGCGAAGGGATGGTCATCACGACACACCACCCCTACCTTGTCGCGCAGCAAAGGGGTGAACGCCAGGGCGTCGTCAGGCTGCCACAGGCTTGAAAGCCCGATATCCACCTCACCTCCCAGCACCTGCTCGCGCACGAAGTCGGCGTTGCCATCGTGCAGCGCCACGCGGATGCCCGGATAACGCTCGACGAACTCCGACAGCAAGCTCGGCATCAGGCGGCTGGCCACCGACGGTACCGCCGCCATGTCCAGATGCCCCGCCTGGCGCTCGACCTGGGCGAGCAGGTCGCGGCTCAGGCGATCATGCTGGAGGATCAACTCACGAAAGCGCGGCACGCAGTACGCGCCGAAGGGGGTGAGGCTGGCCTGGGCACCCTTCTCGAACAGCGCCTCGCCAAGCCGCACTTCCAGCTCGCGCACCGCCATCGACACCGCCGGCTGGCTGCGGTGAAGCTGGCGCGCTGCGGCGTGAAAGCCGCCATGGTCGACGATCGCCAACACGTAGCGCAGCGGTTGGATCTTGAGGTCGGGGAGCATGGCATTTCCTCACACGGGCCGTCACACAGGCAGGCGGTAAGCTTTACTTATCATATGCTCGTTATTATTGATTATCTTTATTTTGATGGCTCTCCTAGGCTGTGTCGCATTCGTCACAGGAGGTCATCATGTCTCAGCAGTCAGCCTACGCACTCTATATCGACGGCCAGTGGATCGACGGCGTCGACCAGATCGAGAACCGCAGCCCGTCGGATACCAGCGACCTGATCGGCGTCTACGCCCAGGCCTCGACCGAGCAGGTCAAGGACGCCATCGCCGCCGCCCGCCGGGGTGGCCGCGAATGGGCCAAGAGCGGCCTGGAGCAGCGCTACGGCGTGCTGATGGCGGTGGGCGACGAACTGATGGCGCGCAAGGCCGAGCTCGGCGAGCTGCTGGCCCGTGAAGAGGGCAAGACCCTGGTCGAGGCCGTCGGCGAGGTCCACCGCTCCGCCCAGTTCTTCCACTACTACGCCGCCGAGGTGCTGCGCCAGATCGACGAGCGCGCCGAGTCGGTGCGTCCCGGCGTGGAAGTGGAGGTGCGCCGCGAGCCGGTGGGGGTGGTCGGCGTCATCAGCCCCTGGAACTTTCCCATGGCCACCGCGGTGTGGAAGATCGCCCCGGCGCTGGCCTTCGGCAACGCCGTGGTGTTCAAGCCGGCCAACCTGGTCCCCGCCAGCGCCTGGGCGCTGACCGAGATCCTCAGCCGCCAGGCGCTGCCCGCCGGCACCTTCAACCTGATCATGGGGCCGGGCTCGAGCGTCGGCGACGCCCTGATCTCGAGTCCCGAGATCAACGCCCTGACCTTTACCGGGTCGCTTGAGGTCGGTCGCCGGGTGGCCGGCGCCACCGCCGCCAACCTGGTCAAGTGCCAGCTCGAGATGGGCTCGAAGAATGCGCTGATCGTGGCCGACGACGCCGATCTCGACCTCGCCGTGGAGGCCGCCTTCAACGGCGCCTACTCCGGCACCGGCCAGAAGTGCACCGCCTCGTCGCGCTTGATCGTCACAGAAAAGGTCCACGACGCCTTCGTCGAGCGGCTGATCGAGCGCCTGAAGCAGGTGCGTGTCGGCCCCGCCCTGGAAGACGGCGTGCACATCGGCCCGGCGGCCGACGCCCGCCAGCTTGCCTCCAACCTGGCATGGGTCGAACGCGCCCAGGCCGACGGCGCCCGCCTGGTGTTCGGCGGCGAGCGCGTCAGCGCGGCAAGCGACGGCTACTTCATGGCGCCGGCGCTTCTGGTGGATACCACCAACGACATGGCCATCAATCGCGAGGAGGTGTTCGGCCCGATCGCCTGCGTGATCAAGGTCGCCGACGCCAACGAGGCCATCGAGGTGCTCAACGACACCCACTTCGGCCTGACCGCCGGCATCATCACCGACTCGCTGAAGCTTGCCAGCGAGTTCAAGGCCCGCGCCGAGACCGGCTGCGTGATGGTCAACCTGCCCACCGCCGGCACCGACTACCACGTGCCCTTCGGCGGCCGCAAGGCATCGAGCTTCGGCCCCCGCGAGCAGGGCCGCTACGCCCGCGAGTTCTACACCGTGGTCAAGACCTGCTACGTCAAGGCCTGAGGAGAGACGTCATGTCCCGAGAAATGCTGACCGTCGACGGCCTGCAGTACTCCAACTGGTCGCGGGAGATCTTCGAGCAGATGCGCGAAGGCGGCCTGGACGCCGTCCACGCCACCCTGGTCTACCACGAGACCACCCGCGAGACGCTGTCGCGCCTGGGCGAGTGGAACCGCCGCTTCGAGGCCCATGCGGACCTGATCATGCCGGTACGCGGGCCAGGCGATATCGCCAGGGCCCAGGCCAGCGGGCGCATCGGGGTCTTTCTCGGCGCCCAGAACTGCTCGCCCATCGAGGACGACATCGACATGGTCGAGGTGATGCGCGATCTCGGCCTCCTGATCATGCAGCTCACCTACAACAACCAGAGCCTGCTGGCCTGCGGCTGCTACGAGGCAGAAGACAGCGGCATCACCCGCTTCGGGCGCCAGGTGATCCGCGAGATGAACCGGGTCGGCATGGTCATCGACATGTCCCACAGCGCTGAGCGCTCGACCCTCGAGGCCATCGAGCTGTCGAGCCGTCCGGTGATCATCTCCCACGCCAACCCCGAGAGCTTCCACCCGGCCAAGCGCAACAAGTCCGATCGGGTACTCAGGGCCATCGCCGAGTGCAACGGCCTGCTGGGCTTCTCGGCCTACCCCTTCCACCTGCGCAACGGCCCGGACTGCACCCTTGCCGAGTACTGCGAGATGATCGCCCGCACCGCCGACCTGATGGGGGTCGAACACCTGGGCATCGGCACCGACCTGTGTCAGAACCAGCCCACCTCGGTGCTCGACTGGATGCGCAACGGCCGCTGGTCCAAGGACATGGACTACGGCGAGGGCAGCGCCTCCAACGCCGGCTGGCCGCGGCCACTGGCCTGGCTCAAGGACAGCCGCGACTTCCCCAACCTGATACAGGGCCTGCGCGACGTCGGCATGAACGAGGACGAAGTGGCCGGCATCATGGGCCGCAACTGGGTGGCACTGCTGGAGCGCGCCGCCACGCCTCAGGGTATCGCCAAGGTCGCCTGAGGCGACCGTCGGAGCAGCCCCCGACCAGCCACCGACCAGCCCTCGACCAACCCTGGACCAGCCATCCGTCAGCCACCGACCCGCCGGCATCCCAGATTTCAACAACAACCGAATGCCTGCGGCCATCAATCACCATAACAGGCACCGCCCCGACGGTGCCGCACGCCAGAGGTTCATGCCATGACCACCTCCACCACCGGCACCTCGTCACCCGCCGATCGCTCGGCGCCAGCGACCGCGGACTTGCCCGCCGGCCAGTATCGCCTGGGCGACCCCGTCGTGCTCTGTCTCAGCATCGGTTTCATCCTGCTGTTCGTCGGCCTGTCGCTGTACGACATCGACGGCGTCGCGGGGGCCATTGGCACGGGCTTCGCCTGGACCGCCAAGGCGCTCGGCAGCTACTTCCAGATCCTGCTTTTGTTGACCTTCTTTATCGCCATGGGGCTGATCGCCACCCCGGCGGCGAGTGCACGCATTGGCAACACCCGCACGCCGGAGCTGTCCACCTTCAAGTGGGTGTCGATCATCATGTGCACCCTGCTGGCAGGGGGCGGGGTGTTCTTCGCCGCCGGCGAGCCGATCTACCACTTCGTGGTCACGCCGCCGGCCTTTGCCGGCAGCGCGGCCATCGAGGCCGGCAGCGACTCCGCCATCGCCCCGGCCCTGGCCCAGTCGTTCATGCACTGGGGCTTTCTGGCCTGGGCGGTGCTCGGCAGCCTGACCGCGGTGGTGCTGTCCCACGCCCACTATGACAAGGGCCAGCCTTTGCAGCCGCGCACCCTGCTCTATCCGGTACTCGGCGAACGGATGATGAAGGGCCCGCTGGGCGGCGTGGTCGACGCCCTCTGCGTGATCGCGGTGGTGGCCGGTACCGTCGGCCCCATCGGCTTTCTTGCCACCCAGGTCAGCTTCGGTCTGCATGAGCTGTTCGGCGTGGCCAACACCTACATGACCCAGTTGATCATCCTGATCGGCCTCGGCGCGGTCTACGTCACCTCGGCGGTTACCGGCATCGACAAGGGCATCCAGATCCTGTCGCGCTTCAACGTCTTCCTGGCGCTCGCCATCGCCGCGGTGATCTTCCTGTTCGGGCCGACGCTGTTCATGGTCAACGCCTTCACCCAGGGCTTCGGCGAGTACCTGACGTCGTTCTTCGCGATGTCGACGATGACCGCCCAGAGCGCGCCGGACTGGTGGATGCAGTGGTGGACGGTGTTCTTCTTCGCCTGGTTCATCGGCTATGGCCCGCTGATGGCGATCTTCGTCGCGCGCATCTCCAGGGGCCGCACCATTCGCCAGATGGTACTCACCGTGGCGGTGCTGGCACCGGTGGCCACGGCCATCTGGTTCACCCTGCTGGGCGGTTCCGGCATCTTCTACCAGATGACCGGAGCCATCGACCTGACCGAGGCGCTCAACAACTTCCAGTTCGACGTGGCTACGCTGACCGTGGCCCAGGCGCTGCCCGGCGGTACCGTCATGGCGGTGGCGATCCTGGTGCTGACCACCATCTTCGTCGCCACCACCGGTGACTCCATGAGCTACGCCATCGCCGTGGTGGGTGCCGGTCACGACGAGCCGAGCCCGCTGGTTCGCGCCTTCTGGGGCATCGCCATGGCGCTGATGGCGGCTATCCTCCTGTACATGGGCGCGGGGCAGATCAGCGCCCTGCAGCAGTTCATCGTGCTGACCGCCATCCCGGTGTCGCTGGTGCTGCTGCCGTCGCTGTGGACCGGCCCCCAGGCCGCCCTCGCCATGGCCCGCGCCCAGGGCATCACCAGCCACAAAGCCAGCGCTACAGGGGAGGCCTGAGATGAGACGCGAAGACCTCGCCAGCCGCCTTTCCGACGTCGAGCAGCGCCTGCGTCTGCGCGCGCCCGACGAGGTGATGCAACTCGATCGCCTGGGCAGCCTGCACGCCAGCCGGCTGAGTTTCGTGCGTAGCCTGGTGCGCCAGATGGCGCGCCAGCGCTGGCAGATCAGCACCACCCGCTTCGAGCTCGACGCCGAGGGCCACGGTGTCGCCATCTATCGTCTGCAGACGCCCCAGGCCCGTTACCACGGGGTGATCTTTTCCCAGCCATTGGATGACGCCGCCCGCTCCGACCGGGTCATCGCCGAGGCCTGGGACGTCACCTTCGGCGTGGTCGAAGGCGACGTGGACGACTCGCTGCTCGAACAGATGGCCGCCAATGTGCCGCTGCAGGAGGCCGGGCGCCAGCATCCACGTCTGCTGGTGCTGTCCCGGGCCAACCGCAGCCTCAGAAACTTCGCCGCCTTTCTCGACGCGCTGTGCGCCGGGCGCCAGCCCGACCCGGCCTGGCTGACCCGGGTCGGCTATCTGTATCGCACCACCGCGGTCTACGGAAACGGCAAGTTCGGCATCGCCGACTTCGATCGGCTCAAGCACAACCCGGACTTTCAGCGTCCCTTCTCGGCCCAGATGCTGGCGGTCTACCTGCTGCGCCACTTCTCCATCGAGCAGATCGAGCATATGGCCCGTGCCCGGGCGCCGGGCAGCGCCGTCGCCATGGCAGCGCCGCTGCGCCGCTATCTGGGCATCGGCAATTCCACCGGACTGGGCATGGCGCCCTTTCTGATCAACCACCCGCAGCTGATCCAGCGCTGGGTCGAGAGCCGCGAGAAGGCGCTGGCCCAGGTCAGTGGTCAGGTCCCTGGTGAACCGGAGCGACAGCGCCTGGTGGCGCTTGTCGCCCGGGCCGAGCGCCACCTGGCCCAGACCGTGACCGAGGATAGCGAGCAGAGCGCGCGCAACCGCGAGACCGCCAGCGCCCTGCCGGCGGTGCGCGCCTGGCTCGAGCAGGTACCACTGGCCGAGGAGCTGTGGCAGGAGTTGATCGACTGGAGCCGCCAGACCCTGAGCCTGGAAGCCCAGGAGCTGATCCACACCCTGCTGCTTGAGCTCTACCCGGAGATCGTCGATCCCTTCGAGGACCAGATGGGGGTCGAGGAGGGCCTGGAGCTGACCCCGGACATGCCGCTGGTCAGACTCAAGCAGTTGATCGAGACCCACTACGATTGGGCCCTGCGTCATGACTTCGGCGACCCCGAGGAGCGCTACTGGTTCTGGTATCGATCGGTCGAGAAGGAGGAGCCGCGCCTGGGCGTGCGCGACGTCGAACCCGGCGCCGACCGTGAACTGAAGCTCGCCATCGCGCCTCGGGTGGCCGATACCCATGGGGTCATCGACGACTTCCTCAGCGCCCATCCGCGCGCCCTGGTGGTGGAGTTCCTGATTCACCACCCGCGTCACAAGGACATCATCCGGCGCATCCAGAGCATGGCCGAGACGCCCTTCGGCGAGATCCGCGCCAACCTGTGGGCCCGCGAGATGAAGCCGATGCACCTGCTTCGCACCAAGCTGTCGTTCTTCGGCGCCAGTCGCTTCGATCCCAAGTCCGATCGCTGGGTGCGCATCACCCTGTTCCAGGGCGCGCCATTGGTCGAAGAACTCAACGCCGAGCCCAGCGACCTGATCGACTTCGACGACTGGAGCTTCCCGCTGGAGCCCGACCAGGACGCCGCCGGCACGCTCAAGGAAGCCGATGCCCAACCCCGCCAGCACGCCGGAGCCAACTCATGAAGGTGTCTTACAACGAACTCCAGGGACTCTGCCGCAAAGCCTTCCAGGCCATGGGCTTCGAGGACGGAGACGCCAGCGACGCCGCCGACATGGTGGCCTGGATGCAGCTCTACGAGCTCGGTGGACTGGCGGCGCTGGGACGAGGCCTCGACTTTCTGCTCGCGGATCAGGGCGAGCGCCCCCCGGAACTCGTCTACTCGGACGGCGACCTGGCGGTGCTCGACAGCCACGGCGCCAGCGTGCTCAAGAGCTCGACCCTGGCACTGGAGCTGGGCTTTGCCAAGGCCCGGGCGCGAGGCCTTGCGGTGATCAAGATCCGCCACTGCCACAACCGCCAGTTGATCATGGGCTACCTGGCGCGGCTGGCCGGGCGCGGGATGAACGTCACCGCCTTCTGGCGCAATGCCCAGGCGCCTGACGGTGAGGCCCGGACCGCTGGCGCAGAGCAGGCGGCAGCCACCCCGCTGATCGAGCAGGTGGTGGGCTTTCGTGCGGGAAGTTCGGTGCCGGAGATCCGCGTCTACGCGGTGCACGAGGTGCCCGAGGAAAACGAACCCAACGACGGGGTGACGCTGATCATGGCCAACCACGTGGACCTGCTGCCGTCGCTGCGCTCCGAGTATCAGCTCGACCTGCTGGCCCGTCACCAGGAGTCCGACCTGCTGGCTTGCCGCGAGCGTGCCATGCAGCAAGGCATCGAGGTCGACGACGGCCTGTGGGCGCAGCTCAAGGCGCTGGCCACCCGGCTGCTGGTGGAATCTACCGAGGCCTCACGCAGCGGCGCCGGCGCCGGCACCCACGACAACGACTGACACACAACCCTCACCCCTTGGCACTCTCTTTGCCCTACTACCCCCGACTTCCAACGTTCGAGGATACCCCATGGTTCACCCGGTCAAGACCGAGCTGTTCGCCTCCCGCGCCCCACTGTCCTGGGCCAGCGTCGGCAACGGCATCCTGTTCACCGCCCAGATCCCCATCGACAAGAGCGGCGAGGTGGTCGACGGCGGCATCGAGGCCCAGACCCGCCAGACGCTGGACAATCTGGTGCACACCCTCGCCTGCGCCGGTGGCGGCGTTGAATCGCTGACCCAGGTATTGATCTACGTGACCCGACGCGAGGACCTGGCTACGGTCAACCGGGTCTACGCCGAGTACGTCAGCGAGCCCTACCCCAACCGCGCGGCGGTGATCGTCTCCGGCTTCGCCCGGGAAGAGATGCTGGTCGAGATGGTGGCCTACGCGGCGCTACCTGTGACGCCCTAGGGCTTGTCTGAAAAGTGCCTGCGCTCGGTAATACGGCGTTAAAAATCGGATCAAAATGCTCATTTACACCACGTAAACTGCGCTTTCTCACCGATTTTTGCCTTGTCTAACCTTCGCTCGTCGACTTTTCGGACAGCGCCTAGCCGCCTATTGCACCGTGCCGCCGACGGCGTAAATGGCCGAACCCCCGACACCAACGAGCCCTCCGATGGAGGGCTCGTCGCATGGTGGGCTCGTCGCATGGTGGGCTCGTCGCATAGCTGTCACGCCTCTCGTCTTCCCCCCGCGGGAGGTCGACTCCGCCGGTGCTATTTCTCGAAGTAGCGTGCCCACAGCGCCTGGTAGTCGCCGTCGTCCTTGAGCCCCTGGATGGCCTCGCTGAACGCGATGGCCAGTTCGCGATCGCGCTGGCGGAAGGCGGCGCCGACGCCGGGCCCGTAGATCGACTCGGGGCCGGTCACCAGCTCGCCCTTGCGCGCAAAACGCTCATCGCTGAACAGCCGCTCCTGGGCCAACGGGAAGGCGGTAAAGACCAGGTCCAGCCGACCGGTGAACATGTCGTTGACCACGCCGCCGGAGTCCGAGTAGCGACGAATGTCCGCCTCGCCGTGGTAGGTGGTCACGTACTCGTCCTGGATGGTGCCCTGCTGCACACCGATAGTCATCTCCGACAGGTCCCCTTCGGGATCGATCTCCGCGTCGGCCTGGCCGACCCACACCGAGGGCACCTGATAGTAGGGATCGGAGAACAGCACCTGTTTCGCGCGTTCGTCGGTGATGTTCATGGCCGAGGCGATCAGATCGTACTTGCGCGCCAGCAGCCCCGGGATGATGCCGTCCCAGCCCTGCTCGACCCACTCGCACTGGCGCTGCATGCGCTCGCAGGCGGCCTCGACCAGCTCGACCTCGAAGCCGGTCAGGCTGCCGTCGGGCAGCTTTTCCTGGTACGGCGGATAGGGCACGTCGACACCGATGCGCAGCGGGCGATCGTCGGCCTGGGCGGTGGTGGCAACAGCGGCGCCGGCGCCGGCAAGGGCCATCGCCAGGCCAAGGGAGGCAGACAGAGAAGCGTTAACTTTCATGGTCATTTCTCGCTCTATTGTGATTGTGTGGTCAGGTGATCGGAGGGCGCCAGTGCCAGCTCGCCCAGCGTGATGGAGGTCAACGGTGGGCGAATGCGGTAGTAGCCGACCTCGTCCATGTCGCGGCCCTGCTCGCGGGCCATCAACCGTGACACATTGGTGCCGCATAGCCGTCCCTGGCAGGGGCCCATGCCACAGCGGGTGAAGGCCTTGAGCTGGTTGGGCCCGGCAGGCCCCGCTTCCAGCGCCGCCTTGAGCTGGGCCCGGCTCACCCCTTCGCAGCGACAGATCAGGGTCTCGCCGGGCTGTCGCTCGACCCAGTCCGCCGGTGGGGTGAACAGTGCATCCAGCAGACGTCGACCGGACAGATCCTGGCGGCGTCGACGCCTCAGCGCGGCGCTTTCCCTGGCGACCGCCCGGCGGTTATCGGCGTCTGGTATCGGCGCCGCGGCGCCTTTTGCATCGGCTGTCGTGTCCAGCGGGTCAGCCATCAGGTCGTCCAGCACGGCCAGCGCCGCCAGTCGCCCTTCGCGCTCGGCATTCACAGCGCCGCCGATGCCACCGCCGTCACCGGCCAGCCACACCCCCGGGCGCACCGACAGGTCGTCGCGACGATCGGGCACGAACGCCTGCTGCGCCTCCTGCCAACGGTGCTCGATGCCCAGCCCTTGGGGGAGCTGCGGCTCGGGCACCACCCCCATATGGGTCAACAGCCAATCGGTCTTGAGCTTGTGCTCGTCGCTGTCGCCACGCCGGCGATAGCGCACCCCGGTCAAGCGCTGGTCACCCTCGGCAGCCAGCGACTGGACGCCACGCACGATCGGCACCCCAGCGCGCCTCAACGCCGCCAGCATGCGCGCGCCCTTGGCGAGGTAGCCGCGAGCCCGCCAGGCCCTGAGCGGGTGACGCAGGGTCCGCGCCAGTCCCAGGTTCGGCGCCGTATCGAGGATCATCCGGGGCGGGCAGCCGGCGTTGAGGTACTGCCAGGCCAGCAGGTACAGCAGTGGCCCGTTGCCCGCCAGCACCGGCGGCCCCTCGGTCAGCAGCGCGCCCTGCTTCATCAGGATCTGGGCGGCGCCGGCCTGCATCACCCCAGGTAGCTGCCAGCCGGGGAAGGGCCAGCCCCGCTCCATGGCGCCGGTGGCGATGATCAGACGCTCCGCAACCAGTTCCCGGCTGATGCCATCGTGCCCCCGCACGCCCAGGCGATGGGCGTCGTCCAGGGCGTCGTCCAGCGCCTCGATCCACCACACCCGCGTGCCTGGGCGATAGTCGATCTCCCCCCGTCTGGCGGCGTCCAGGAAGGCGCCGACCAGGGACCGACCGCGATGGTAGTCCTTGCCCATGACTGCGGCGTCGAGCTGGGGCTGGTCGAGATCGCGATAGATCTGCCCGCCCGGCGCCCTGGCCTGATCCAGTACCAGCGAGCGCAGGCCGGCCTCGGCCAGTCTCAGGGCCGCCGCCATGCCGGCAGGGCCGGCGCCGAGTACCACCACTCGGGCGCGGTCCTTGCTGCCGTCGGTGCCGACGGTCTCCCTCGGCTCACAGGTCTGCATCTTCGCGCCCCCTCTGCTCGTCACCACTGGCATGGTTGGCGGTGTCCCACCGGGAAGCCGTCGCTGTCTCTTCGTCGAGCTGGCGGCGTACCCGCATGCCCTGCTCCACCGTGACCAGACAGCCCTGTCGATTGGGGGCACCGTCGATGGTGATCAGGCAGTCGTGGCACACCCCCATCATGCACAGCGGTGCGCGATGGCCACTGGCGACGTGGCGGCGATAGCCGGCGGCGCCCTGGTGCATCAGCACCGCGGCCGCCACGCTAAGCGTCGAGGGCACCTGGTATGGTGCGCCGTCGATGGTGATGGTGACCTCGGGTGTGGCCGTGGCCCTTTTATGCCGCTTGAACATCGAAGCGTCCTCCCGAGAAGAGCGGATAGCGCTCGGTGAGCCGATCATCGTCCAGCGCTGCGGCCAGCTCATCGGCGTGAAAGGCGGCCAGGGTGATGCCGCTGTGACAGCTCAGGTTGTAGGCCCCGGGATAGCGCTGCGAAGCCTCGTAGACGGGGCAACCGTCCGGCGTCATGATCCTCAGCGCCGCCCAGCTGCGCACCAGCCGCGCCGACGCCAGATCGGGATAGATGGTCACCGCCCGCCGCGCCAGGGCGTGCAGGGTTTCGAGGGTGACCCGGGTGTCGTGGCCGACGTGCTCGAGCCCGTCGCCGATCAGGTAGCCGCCGCTCGCCGTCTGGCGAATCTGCGGTGTCGGCAGGCGGCCGGCGGCGGGCAGCCGCTCGCTGACCAGCACCTGGCCACGCACCGGCGTGACCCGACCGCAGAGACCCAGCGGCGGTGCCAGCCGCGCCGCCCCCAGTCCGCAGGCCAGTACCAGCCGTTCGGCACGCACGGCGCCACGGGCGGTGTGGGCAACAAAGCCCGCCTCGCCGGGGTCGATCGAGGCGACCGGATGATGAGGCCGTACGTCCACGCCAAGCGCCTGGCAGGCGCTGTAGAGTGCGCGCAGCAGAAACAGCGGATTGCAGTGGCCGTCGTGGGGTGTCCAGATGCCCCCCGGGACGTCGCCGCCAAGGCCCGGCAGCAGTCGCTCAAGCCGCGCGCCCTCCAGGTACTCCCAGCGCACGCCGGCCTCACGGGCCCAGGGCGCGTCGTATAGTGCCTGGTACTCGGCGCAACGCTTACGCACCTCGTCGTCGTCAAGACACAGATCGACGCCTCCGGGCTGCTCGAACTCCAGATCCACCCCGGTGCGCTCGCCAAGCTCGCCGGCGAATCTCGGCCAGGCTCGACTCGAGGCCAACGACATCGCCGCATAGGCGGGCATACCGGCGCCCTTGCCCTGGACCCAGACCAGGCCCGCGTTGCCCCGGGAAGCCTTGAGGGCGGTATCGTGCTCATCGAGAACGCAGACGCGACGGCCACGGCGCGCAAGCCCGTAGGCCACCGCCATGCCGACCACACCACCGCCGATGATCATTACCTCGTGTGCCATGGAAGCCTTGGACCCCTAGCCGTCGATTGCCGATGACTCGACGATAGAAGCCACATCCCATACGATCCAATACCAATCAATGGCAAACCCATGCCCTGATGTTATGGCTCCTTTCGATGCAGGGCTGGATGCAGGGCTGATGGGTGGGTTCAGTGGAGGTTTCGATGGAGGACAGCGATGGACAGCCCCCGGCTCAGTGACCGCCAGTTGCAGGCCTTTCAACACACCATGGACAGCGGCAGCGTCACCGCCGCCGCCAGCCGCATGCGCATCGCCCAGCCAGGCGTCACTCGGCTGTTGAAGCAGCTCGAACACGACCTCGGCTTTGCGCTGTTCTCGCGGATCAAGGGACGTCTGGTACCGACGCCGGAGGCGCGCCTGTTCTATCGCGAGCAGCAGCGCCTGTGGCAGGGACTCGAGCACCTCAGAGACAGCGCCAGGCGGATTCGCCAGCGCGAGCTTGGCGGGCTCGGCATCAGCGCCATGCCGCTGCTCGGCCTGACCTTTGTCCCGGACGTCATCGCCGGGATGGCCAAGGATCACCCAGACCAGCACCTGCGGTTGTCCACCTACCGCTCCGAGCAGGTGGTGGAAGACGTGGTCACCCAGCGCTCGGAGATCGGTTTTTCCCTGCTGGGAGGCCAGGATGAGCGCCTCGGTGCGTCAGCCTTCACCCTCGATAGCGTCTGCCTGCTGCCCCGGGATCACCCGCTGGCAGGGCGCGAGAGCATCGCCCTTGAGGACCTCGATGGCCAGACGCTGATCCACTATGAACCGGGAGACCCCAGTCGCCAGACGCTGGAGCGCACCCTGGCCGAGCAAGGCATCGTGCCGCGCTCGCGGCTGGAGGTGTCGCTGGCGCTGCAGGCAACCCGTCTGGTTGGCCAGGGCGCCGGCATCGCCATCGTCGACGCCCTCAACGCCCGCGCCATGGGCGGCAGCGACAGCATTGCGCTACCGCTGCAAGAGCCCCTGACCGACACCTTCTACCTACTGACACCCCGGGACCAGCCGCTGTCGCGGCTGGCCGAGGAGTTTGTTCAGCGCTTTCAGCGTCGGTTTGCCGAAGTGCAGGCAGAAGCGACGCCATAGCCCTTAGCAATAGCCCTTGGCAATAGCGCTGGGAAATGGCCCGACGCAAGAACCCGCTGGGCTAACCCGGTGGCAAGGACCGCCCGTTACAGCCGCAGTCTGGGCTGGATGACATCAAGAAACGCCTGAATGCGGGCCGACAGGGCGGTATTGCGGTAGTACACCGCCTGCACCAGTTCCCGGGGCCCGCCGTGGCGCATGGCGTCAGGCAGGATGACCTCGAGGCGTCCGCTGGCGATATCATCGCCCACCATGAAGTTCGAATGGCAGGCGATGCCCTCCCCGGCCAGGCACAGGTTTCGCATCACCTCGCCACTGGAGGTCGCAAGCGTGGGCGTGATCTCCTCGTCCAGGCCCTCCACCGGCCAGCGATTAAGTGCCGTCGGGGCGAGAAAGCCGATCAGCTGATGATCGGCCAGCTCCGCCACCGAGGCTGGCCGTCCGGCCCGCTCGAGATAGGCGGGGCTCGCCACCAGGTACAGCCGCGAGCGCCCCAGCAACCGGGCGTGCAGGGTGGAGTCCGCCAGGGCACCGATGCGAATGGCCACGTCGGCACGCTGCTCAAGCAGATTGATGATGCCGTCGCTGGCGGAGAGCTCCAGCTCGATACCGGGATAGCGACGACGGAATTCTCCCACCAGAGGTACCAGCTGGTGCAGCACGAAGGGGCTGGCAGCGTCCACTCGCAGGCGTCCGCTGGGCTCGCCGCGCCCCAGTGCCAGCGACTCTTCGGCGGCGATCAAGCGCTCGAGCCCGACGCGCACCTGCTCGATAAAGCGACAGCCTTCATCGGTCAGGGCGACGCTTCGCGTGGTGCGGTTCAACAGCGGCACCTCGAGGCGCTGTTCCAGGCGCTGCACCGCCCGGGAGACCCGCGCCACCGGGACGTCCAGACGCGACGCCGCGGCGCTGAAGCCGCCGCTATCGACCACCGCCAGCAGCAGTTCCAGATCTTCTGAGCGGGTCTTCATCGTTGCGGTTCCTGTTCGGTTCGGCGCTGCTGAGTTCGTTTCTGTTTAGCGCGCAATTGTCTCGATAGCGACAAAGGTGTTTCTCGATTAGACGCGTTTATCGCAAAAGTCTCCTCCCCCAGACTCCGCGTCGTCAAGTCGTCTCACGAGACGACGCCATCTCGACAGGAGAAACAGATGCCCATCGCGCTATTTGCGCTGACCCTCAGCGCCTTCGCCATCGGTACCACCGAGTTCGTCATCGTCGGACTGGTGCCCACCATCGCCCAGGACCTGGGCGTCAGCCTGCCCTCTGCGGGACTGCTGGTCAGCCTCTACGCTGCCGGTGTCGCGGTAGGGGCACCGGTACTGACCGCCCTGACCGGCCGTTTCAATCGCAAGTGGGTCCTGCTCGGCCTGATGATGCTGTTCATCGCCGGCAATCTACTGGCCTGGCAGGCCCCCGGGTATGGTTCGCTGATCACCGCCCGCATACTGACCGGCCTCGCCCACGGCGTGTTCTTCTCGATCGGCTCCACCATTGCCACCAGCCTGGTCGCCAAGGACAAGGAAGCCAGCGCCATCGCCATCATGTTTACCGGCCTGACCGTGGCACTGGTCACCGGCGTGCCGCTGGGCACCTGGATCGGCCAGACCTTCGGCTGGCGCGCGACCTTCCTGGTGGTCTCGGCGCTCGGCCTGCTCGCCCTGATCGGCAGCGCCCTGCTGATTCCTGGCAACCTCAAGCGCTCGGCTCCGGCGACGCTGGGCCAGCAACTCAAGGTACTGACCCATCCGCGACTGCTGCTGGTCTACGCCATCACCATCCTTGGCTACGGCGGCACCTTCACCGCCTTCACCTTCCTCGCCCCGATCCTCGAGCAGACCACCGGCTTCGCGCCGTCCATGGTCAGCCTGATCATGCTGGTCTACGGCGCCTCGGTGGCCATCGGTAACCTCTACGGCGGCAGGCTGGCCGACCGTCTCGGCCCCATCCCCGCCCTGACCCTGATCTTTGCCGGACTCGTCGCCATCCTGCTGGTGCTCAGCGTCAGCGCCGTCCACCCGGTCGCCGCGGTGCTGACGATCCTGGTGTGGGGCGCCTTCGCCTTCGGTAACGTGCCGGGCCTGCAGGTCTACGTGGTCAAGCTGGCCGAGCGCTATGTGCCCGAAGCGGTGGACGTGGCCTCAGGGCTCAATATCGCTGCCTTCAATATCGGCATCGCGCTGGGCTCGGTGGTCGGAGGCCAGGTGGTCACGCACCTCGCACTGACCGACACCGCCTGGATCGGCGCCATCATCGTGCTGGCGGCGCTGGTACTGACCCGGCTGTCCGGCAGGCTCGATCAGCGTCGCGCCGCTCGCCTGGCCAGCGCCTGAAGCCCGCGACCCGCGACCCGCGACCCGCGTCCCGCGACAGCCACAGAGCGAACGGAAGAGCCTCGTGGCTGTCGCATTATTGCTTCGCCTGCTAAATTTTTTTGACGAACCCTTGAAGTCGCAAGGGTCTCCCCGCATGTCATTAACGACACATCGAAGCACGTATCGGCAAAACACCGGCCTGCCGGTGACAAAGGAATCCAGGGTCCCGCTGTGCGGGCCTCGCCACGACAATGGAGCCAAGATGTCTCAGCCTATCCCCAACCCCGGTCTCGGTACCTTTCGCCTGACGGGCGACACCCTGCGTCACGCGGTCACCACCGCGCTGAAGCTTGGCTATCGGCATATCGATACCGCCCAGTTCTACGGCAACGAAGCCGAGGTCGGCTCCGCCATCGAAGCGAGTTCGGTCCCCCGCGACGAGATCTTCCTGACCACCAAGGTGTGGTGGGATCGTCTGGATCCGGTATCACTCAAGGCAAGCGTCGAGGAGAGCCTGTCCAAGCTGGGCACCGGCTACGTCGACCTGCTGCTGATCCACTGGCCGTCGCCGGACGATGAAGTCCCCATGCGCGACTACCTGACCGCCCTCAAGGAAGTGAAGGACGCCGGCAAGGCGCGCCACATTGGGGTGTCCAACTTCACCAAGGCGCACATCGATCAGGCGGTGGATATCCTCGGCAAGGGAGAGATCCTGACCAACCAGATCGAGGTCCACCCCTTCCTGCAGAACCGCGAACTGATCGCCCACTGCGAACGCCACGGCATCATCCCCACCGCCTTCATGCCGCTGGCCGTGGGCAAGGTGCTCGAGGACGAGACGCTCAAGGCCATCGCCGAGAAGCATGGCGCCAATCCGGCCCAGGTCGCCATCGCCTGGCTCAACCAGCTCGGTATCCCGACCTTCCCCTCCTCGACCAAGGAGCAGAACCTCAAGAGCAATCTCGAGGCGCTGAAGCTCGAGCTGTCCCAGGAGGACATGGACGCCATCGCCAAGCTGGATAGGGGCGAGCGTGTCGCCAGCCCCGATTTCGCACCGAAGTGGGATCAGTAGACCGGCAGACCGACGCTGCCATCACTGATCTCTTGATGGGCTGATCGTCGATCAGACCTGACCCAAGGCGCCACCTGCGGTTCACCGCCGGTGGCGCTTTTTTCGCTTCTTGTGTCAGGTGTCTTGGCACAGGGTCTGACAATCTAGGCGCAAATGGCCTGTGTTATGGCCCACGGGGCGATCGTTTCCGATAGTGAAGTCACGGGTCGACCACAAAGTCGCACGCGCACCATGACCATCTGGTCAGTCCTCAGAGAGGCACCCCCATGGCTACAGAGTTGGAGACGCTGATCTCCCGCGAAGATCCAGCGCTCGTCGAAAGAGCCAGGAAGAAAGCCGACGCCATGCTGCTCGAGCTCAAGATCGCTGACATTCGCAAACTGGCGGAAATGACCCAGCGCGAGATGGCGGATGCGCTGGGAGTCAAGCAACCCACCATCGCAGGACTGGAAAAAGGCGGCCAGGACGCGCGTTTGAGCTCCATCAAGCGCTATGTCGAAGCCATCGGTGGAAAGGTCAGCCTGACCATCGAGCTAGCGGATGGCAGCCAGCACGACTTTCCGGTGTAGCTCCTGTGTCGCCTTGGCGCTACCGCCCCCTTGGCGCTGTCTTCACTCATTGGCGCCTGGTACCTCTGGTGAAGCGTCGTCCTCGGGTGCTGCCAGCGGCTTGATCGTCCAGCCGGTGTAGCCGTAGAGCACGGTGACCAGCGGCGACAGCCAGCAGAAGAAGTTGAACGGCAGATAGGCAATCGTCGCGACCCCCAGCGTCGCCGCCTGGTAGGCGCCGCCGGAGTTCCAGGGCACCAGATTGGCGGTGACGGTGGCCGAATCCTCCACCGCCCGGGACAGGTTCTCCGGCGCCAGTCCCCGCTCTCGGTAGGCCTCGGCGTAGGTGCGTGCGCCCATGACGATGGCCATGTACTGATCGCACAGCACCACATTGGCGCCGATCGACGTCAGCACCGTGGACAGGATCAGCGAGCCCCGGGTCCTTGCCGCCTTCAGAATGGTCTCGGCGATGGTCCTGAGCTGCTGGGTGCGCTCCATGACCCCGCCGAACATCATCGCCACGATGACCAGACTGATGGTGTAGAACATCGAGTTCAGGCCGCCGCGGCTAAGCAGGCTGTCCACCGCCTCGACGCCGGTATCGGAGGTCACGCCACCAAAGGCCACCTGCATCAGTTCAGCGTAATCGGCCCCCTGCATGCCCAGCGCACAGAGACCACCGGCGATGACCCCCAGGGTGATGCCGGGTATCGCCGGCAGCCGCTTGTAGGACACGAATAGCACCAGCAAGGGCGGCAGCAGCAGCACCGGGTTGATGACGTAGTGCGCCGCCAGGGTCTGCTGCATCACCTCGACCCGCTCGAGCCCGCCGGACGTGCCCGAGTAGTAAAGACTCAGCGCCATCTCGATCACCAGGGTCAGGCCAATGCTGACCCCGGTGGTGTAGGACATGTGCTTGATATGGGTGAACAGGTCGGTACCGGCCATGGCCGGTGCCAGGTTGGTGGTATCCGACAGAGGCGACATCTTGTCGCCGAAGTAGGCCCCGGACAGCACCGCCCCGGCCACCAGCGGCAGCGGAATCCCCAGCGAGCCGCCGATCCCCATCAGCGCCACCCCCAGGGTGCCGGAGGTGCCCCAGCTCGACCCGGTCGCCAGCGACGAGATGGCGCAGATGACCACCGCCGCCGGCAGGAAGATCGTCGGCGACAGCAGCTTGAGGCCATAGGAAATCAGCGTCGGCACCACCCCGGCCTGAATCCACACCCCGATCAGCACCCCTACCACCATCAGGATGATCAGCGCCGGCAGGGCGTTGTGGATGCCTCGCACCATACCTTCCTGAATATCGTCCCAGCGGTAGCCGCAGCGCAGCGCCACCAGACTCGCCACGATCACCCCCAGCAACATGGGAATCTGCGGGTCGAGCCCGTAGACGACGATGGATACGCCGATGCCGACCACCAGGGCGATCAGCGATACCAGCGCCTCCGTCAGGGTCGGGGGGCGCTGCACTGGGGAAAAGAGGCGGTGGATCAAAAGGGGCACTCCTGAGCAGGGTCGGTCGCCGACAGAGCCGGAGAGAATCTGCGAGCCCTGGCCACTGCTCGAGCGCTCCCCCCGACGATTCAGGAAAGCTAGGCGGCGATTCACAACGCTGCCATCAAAGCGTCATCAATCGTTTCAATTCAGCAAAGTCGCTGGCGTATGTCGGCGCCCTATAACGTCAATGTCCAACCGACTAGGGGTCATGAAGCCTCCCCCACACCGCCAGCCCCTCTTGTCCCTACCTGGATGTCCCCCGCTCCGCCTCGGCCAGAAAGTCCTCGACGTTGCCTTGAAAGCCCTTCAGATGGGCCTTGATACGCTCGTCCGGCCAGTCCCACCAGGCCAGTCGTTCGAGCCGTTCGGCGATGGCGGGATCATCGAAGCGTGGCCTGAGCACCCGGGCGGGGTTGCCCACCACGATGTGGTAGGCCGGCACGTCTCTGGTCACCACGCTGCCGGCGCCGACGATGGCGCCATGACCGATGGTCACGCCGGGCAGCACGATGGCGCCGTGGCCGATCCAGACGTCGTGGCCGATAGCCACCCGATCGGCCTCGCGCCAGGCGAATACCTCGGCGTCGAGGGCCTCGTCGCTGAAGCCGAACTTGCCGGGGCGATAGCTGAAGTGGTGCAGGGTCGGCCGCCACCAGGGGTGGTTGCTCGGATTGATGCGCACGCTGGCAGCGATGGAGGTGAACTTGCCGATGGTGGCGAACATGACGTCGCCGTCACGCTCGATATAGCTGTAGTCGCCGAGACTGACATGGTTGAACACGCAGCGACTGCCAACCTCGGTGAAGCGCCCAAGCTCGCTGTGGTGCAGGCGAGCGTCGGTAGCGACGTTGGGCCGCTCGGACAGACGCGGGGACGTCGGCTGGTCCAGCGCGCTGGATGAGTCTCTGGATGAGCCACTGGGCGAGTCACTGGGCGATTCACAAGATAAGGAGCCGTCAGACACAGACGGCGTGGGGACATCGGACATGATCAGGGGTGCTCTCGCAGATACGTCAGCATGAAGGAAGCCAAGGCCGCAACTGGCTAGCAGACGGCGTCCAGGCGATCCCAGTCCTCCAACGTCTCGCCATCCCGGGCGATGCGCACCTTGGGCGGCAAGGGGGTCGGCTGGTCCAGACGCTCGGCGTCCAGTTCATGGCTGATGTGGGTGAGATAGGCCCGGGGCGGGTCGAGCCGGGTGATGATCTCCAGCGCCTGGGTGATGCTGTTGTGGTTGCGCGTCTCGAGCTGGCTGGCCGGGTGGCAGGCGTCGAGCACGACGACGTCGGCGTCCCACTGGCGCAGAAAACGCTCGGTGGCGCCGGGCAGACCCTGGGTGTCGGTCAGGTAGGCCAGGCGGGTGCCGCCATCATCCAGGCAGTAACCGAGCGTCGGCTTGCTGTGATTGAGCGGCACCGGGGTCACCGACAGCCCATCGAAGTCCAGCGGCTTGAACGGCTTGAGCCCCGGCTGGAAGTCGAGGATGCCGCTGTTGCGATAGAGATCGGCGCAGCCGCTGGGATCCTTGGGACCGTAGACCGGGATCGACGTGCCGGTCCCCCAGCGCAGGTGAAACAGCCCCTGCACATGGTCGGCGTGGTAGTGGGTGACGAAGAAGGCGGCGGGACGCTCCAGCTCGCAGCTATGGGCCAGGTCCATGCGCCCGGCGTCGAGCAGGTAGCGCCGGCCGTCCACGCTCAGCTCGGCGCAGCAGGGGCCACGCTGATGGCTGGTGAACACCCTGGCCCGAGTGCAGGCGCGACAGTCGCAGCCGAAGCGAGGCACCTGGGCGCTGTCTCCGGTGCCGTTGAAGCGAAACTCCATGGAAGTCTCCGAGCTGAAGCAAGAGGCACAAGCCGCTTGCGCTGATGAGGTGGTACGCACTGCCGCTGTAGTCGACGATCGACACAAGGCCGGCGCCGACAGACTCGACGCCGGCTCCGTCAGAGGCGGGAGGCGATGATCGCCTCCAGCGCCCGGACGCTCTCGTCCAGGCTGCCACCGTTGTCGACGCGATCCAGCGCCGGATGGCAGCGCTCGAGTTCGGCCTCCACCTCGGCGTGGCGCGCAAGGCGCGCCTCGATCTGATCGTCGCTCTCGCGCCCGCGCCTGGCGAGCCGCTCACGCAGCACCCCGGGCGGGGCGGTCACCACCACCGGCGTGAGGCGCTCGCCGAAGCGCGCACGGGCGGCCGCGAGCTCGCGACGACTGCCGTTGAGCAGTACCGTGGCCCCGGCCGCCAGCCAGGCCTCCACCTCGATGCCAACGCCGTAGTGAAGCCCGTGGGCGACCCAGTCAAGGCAGAACAGGCCGCGTGCCCGCCGGGCCTCGAACTCGGCCGGCGACAGCGCCACCGAGTCCTCGCCGACGCCGCTTGGCCGGGTGATGTAGCGGTGCGCCACCAGCAGGTCCGGGCGCCGCTTTCGCACGGCGTCGAGCAGGCTGTCCTTGCCCACGCCGCTGGCGCCGATCAGGTAGACCAGCATCAGTGCACCTGCCTGCCCGCGCACCACACGCGCTGGACCAGCGGATGGCCGTCGACCTCGCGCACCCGCACCAGGTCGGCGCGCAGCCCCTGAGCGATGCGTCCGCGATCGTCCAGGCCCACGGCCTCGGCCGGCCTACGCGAGGCCGTGGCCACCGCGCGGGGCAGGTCGTAGCCGTCCTCCATGGCGGCGATACGGAAGACCGCATCGAGCAGCGCCGCCGGGTAGTAGTCGGAGGACAGGATGTCGAGCACGCCCAGGCGCACCAGCTCGGCCGCGGCGATATTGCCGGAGTGGGAGCCGCCGCGGACCACGTTGGGGGCGCCCATCATCACCGCCATGCCGTGACGATGGGAGGCCTCGGCGGCCTCCCGGGTGGTGGGAAACTCCGCTACCCGGGTGCCGTACTCGAGGCTTTCCGCCACATGGGCGACGGTGGCGTCGTCATGGCTGGCCAGGGCCAGGCCGCGCTCGCTGCACAGCTCGGCGATGGCGCGACGGTGGGCGCTGGAATAGGCGGCGCTGTTGGCCAGCTGCTTCTCGATAAAGGCCTCGAGGCTGGCATCGTCCAGGCCGTACTTGCCCTGGTAGTAGACCCGGTAGGCGTCAAGGCTGGCGAACTGGCGCTGGCCCGGCGAGTGATCCATCAGCGACACCAGCCCCAGCAGCGGCGAGTCCATGAAGCTCTTGAAACGCGCCAGAGTATCCGGGTGGCACACCTCGCAGCGCAGGTGCAGACGGTGGTCGACCCGGGCCATGCCGTTGTCGTTGATCGCAGCCAGGGACGAGACCATCTCGTCGAGGGCCCCGTGGCGCATGCTCTGCTCGTCGACGTCACCGATCGACACCGCGTCGAACACCGTGGTGATGCCGCTGGCGGCCATCTGGGCGTCGTGGGCCAGCGCCGCCTGGCGGCCCGGCCAGGACACCTTGGGCCTTGGCTGGAAGTACTTTTCCATATTGTCGGTGTGCAGCTCGATCATGCCAGGCATCAGGATATCGCCCTGGCAGTCGATCACCCCCGGCAGCGACACCGGGCCGCGTTCCAGCGCCTTGATCACGCCGTCCTTGATCACCAGGCTGCCGTGCACCACCTCGTCGTCGAGCACCAGCCTGGCGTTGGTCAGAATCTGATCCTGGTTCATGAAAGGGACTCCCCGGAGTCGGTCTGACGAAATGAGGTATGGTCTGACGCGGTGCGGTCAGCGTCGGTGCCACCAAGCAGCATATGCCCTTCCAGCTCAAGCAGGCGATCGGCGACCCGCTCGCGCACCTCCTCGTCGTGGAAGATGCCGAGCATGGCGGTGCCACGGGCCTTGGCCTCCTCGATCAACTGCACCACCACCTCGCGGTTGGCGGCGTCCAGCGACGCCGTGGGCTCGTCGAGCAGCAACAGCGGGTGCTCGGCGATAAAGCCACGGGCGATATTGACCCGCTGCTGCTCACCGCCGGAGAAGGTGCCCGGCGCCAGCTCCCACAGCCGCTCGGGCAGATTGAGCCGCGCCAGCAGGGCCTCGGCACGGGTGCGGGCCTCGCCGGCTTCACAGCCCCGGGCCAGCAGCGGCTCCATCACCACCTCCCGGGCCGAGACCCGGGGCACCACCCGCAGAAACTGGCTGACGTAACCGATCACGTCGCGCCGCAGCAGGTGCCAGGCGTGGGCCGGCAGCGCCGACAGCTCGAGCTCGCCGTCCTCGAAGTGCAGCGTCAGCTGCCCGCCGCTGACCCGGTAGTTGCCGTTGACCATCTTCAACAGAGTGCTCTTGCCAATGCCACTGCGCCCGGCCAGCACTAGGCACTCGCCCGGCGACAGGGACAGATCGAGACCGCGCATCACCGGCAGCGCCTGGCCGCCCTGGGCGTGCAGCACGAAGGTCTTGTCGAGCCGCCGGGCGGTAAGAAAGGGGGACGTCATCTTGGACTCCTGAGCAAGCGAATTCATGGCGTCAGCACCGAAGACACCAGCAGCTGGGTGTAGGGATGCTGCGGATCGTCGAGGATCTGATCGGTCAGCCCGGCCTCCACCACTCTGCCCCGGCGCATCACCATCAGGCGGTGGGCCAGCAGCCTGGCCACTGCCAGGTCGTGGGTGACCAGGATCACCGACAGGCCGAGCTCCCGGGTCAGGGTGCGCAGCATGTCCAGAAGCCGCGCCTGGACCGAGACGTCGAGGCCGCCGGTGGGCTCGTCCATGAACACCAGCCTGGGCTGGGTCACCAGTGTGCGGGCGATCTGCAGGCGCTGCTGCATGCCGCCGGAAAAGGTCTGGGGCGCGTCGTCGATGCGCGCCGGGTCGAGCTCGACCCGGCCCATCCAGTCCTGGCCGGCGGCGCGCAGCTCGCCGTAGTGGCGCTGGCCCAGCGCCATCAGCCGCTCGCCGACGTTGGCCCCGGCGGAGACCCCCAGGCGCAGGCCGTCCCGGGGGTTCTGATGGACCAGGCCCCACTCCATGCGCAGCAGGGCGCGGCGGCGTGCCTCGCTGATGGCATAGAGGTCGAGCGCTTCGTCCTTGCCGGGTCTGCCGCCGACCGAGCCGGCCTCCCCGGCGTGATAGACCACCTGACCGCGATCCGGCGCCTCGAGCCCGGAGAGCACCCGCAACAGGGTCGACTTGCCCGAGCCGGACTCGCCGACGATGCCCAGCACCTCGCCCTGGTGCAGGGTGAAATCGATCTCCTCGCAGCCCTTGCCGGGGCCGTACAGGCGCTGGATGGCGCGGGCCTCGAGCAGGGCGGGACGTTCAAGCTGTGGGCGCTTCATGCCTTCTCCTCGCTGCGGGAGTTGCAGTAGTCGGTATCCGAGCACACGAACATGCGTGCGCCCTGATCATCGATGATGACCTCGTCCAGGTAGCTGTCGGTGGCCCCGCAGATGGCGCAGGACTCGTCCCAGGCCTGGATCTCGAAGGGGTGATCCTCGAAATCGAGGCTCTCCACCCGGGTGTGTGGCGGAATCGCGTACAGGCGCTTCTCGCGGCCGGCGCCGAACAGCATCAGCGCCTCGCTCATGTGCAGCTTGGGGTTGTCGAACTTGGGAATCGGCGAGGGGTCCATCACGTAGCGCCCGTCGACCTTCACCGGGTAGGCGTAGGTGGTGGCGATATGGCCGTGGTGGGCGATGTCCTCGTAGAGCTTGACGTGCATCACCCCGTACTCCTCAAGCGCGTGCATGACCCGGGTCTCCTCCTCGCTGGGCTCGATAAAGCGCAGCGGCTCGGGAATCGGCACCTGGAAGATCAGGATCTGGTCGGCGCGCAGGGTCTTCTCGGGAATCCGGTGACGGGTCTGGATCACGCTGGCCTCTGCCGTGGCGGTGGTGGTCTCGACCCCGGCGACGCGCTCGAAGAAGGCGCGGATGCTGACCGCGTTGGTGGTGTCGTCGGCGCCCTGGTCGATCACCTTGAGGGTGTCGTCGGCGCCCAGCACGCTGGCGGTCAACTGCATACCGCCGGTGCCCCAGCCGTAGGGCATCGGCATCTCGCGCCCGCCGAAGGGCACCTGGTAGCCGGGGATCGCCACCGCCTTGAGCAGGGCGCGACGGATCATGCGCTTGGTCTGCTCGTCCAGGTAGGCGAAGTTGTAGCCGCTGTCGATGGCGGTGTTCATCGGACGTTCTCCTGGACGTTCTTGGCCTGGGCGTTTGCGGTCTGGGCTTTTTCAGAACGGGTACTGTCGCCATCGCCTGGTGCAGGACGTGCGCTGGCGGCTTGGGTGTCGGACACGGCCTCGGCCGTGGCGGCGGTACGCTCGGCGTGCTCTCGACGCAGGCGGCGAATCAGCTCAAGCTCCGACTGGAAGTCGACGTAGTGCGGCAGCTTCAGGTGCGAGACGAAGCCCGAGGCCTCGACGCTGTCGGCGTGGGCCAGCACGAACTCGGCCTGCTGGGCCGGGCTCTGGATCGGCTCGCCAAGCTCCTCGGCGCGCAGGGCGCGGTCGACCAGCGCCATGGCCATGGTCTTGCGCTCGTTGCGGCCGAAGGCCAGGCCGTAGCCCCGGGTGAACTGGGGGGCGGTGTCACCGCTGCCGGCGAACTGGTTGATCATCTGGCACTCGCTCATGGCGATCTCGCCGACGCACACCGGCCCGTCGAAGCCCTCGACCTCGATCTCGACCTCCACCGCACCCTGGCGAATCTCGCCGGCGAAGGGGTGGTTGCGCCCGTAGCCCCGTTGGGTCGAATAGCCCAGCGCCAGCAGGTAGCCCTCGTCGCCACGCGCCAGCATCTGCAGCCGGGTGGCGCGATCCACCGGAAAGTCGGGGGGATCGCGGGTGATGTCGTAGGGCTCGCTGCCGTCGTCCTCTTCCCGCTCGATCAGGCCTTCATGGTTGAGACAGTCAAGGATCTGGGGGCAGGCCTCGAGACCTTCCTCGGCACCCTGCGGCGCTGGTGTATCGGTCTCGACCTCCACGCCGGCCAGCAGCATGAAGTCGAGCAGCCGGTGGGTGTAGTCGTAGGTCGGGCCCAGCACCTGGCCGCCGGGCACGTCCTTGAAGGTGGCGCTGATGCGACGCTCGATGCGCATGGCGCCGGTATCCACCGGCAGCGTCTCGGCCAGCCTCGGCAAGGTCGTGCGATAGGCGCGCAGCAGAAACACCGCCTCGACGGTGTCGCCGCTGGCCTGCTTGAGCGCCAGGGCGGCGAGCTCGGGATCGTACAGCGAGGCCTCGGCCATCACCCGGTCCACCGCCAGCCCCAGCTGCTGCTGGACCTGGGACACCTCGAGTTCGCGCTGGTCGCGCGCTCCACGACGACGATCGGCCATCCAGCGATGGGCGTTGGCGATGGCCTTCTCGCCTCCTTTCACGGCGACATACATCAGGCGGTCTCCTCTTGGCGTTCGGCGTCGTCTGTTCCCGCCAATCCTGCGCCGGACAATCCTGCGCCGGACAAGCCAGCTCCCGACAGACGGGTACTACGGGCGATGGCAGTGAGTCGCGTCCCGCTGCTGATAAAGGCGTCCAGCCCCCGGGGGAAGTGGGCACGATTGGCGGCGAGCACACGCATCAACGGCAGCACGCGCTCGGCGTTACCCAGCGCAAGGCCGCGCTGACCGGGTACCCCGGGACCGGATAACCACCAGTCCTCGCCCTGCGCCAGCGCCTCGACCATCACGATCAGGGTGGTGCTGCGATCGGGCCAGGCGTCCGAGCCCAGCGCGAAGCCGTCCTCGCGGGACAGGGTGTCAGGGGTCACCAGGGCGAAGTCGGCCTGGGCCGGGTCGTCGGTCAGTCGCGCCCCGGTGTGGAAGGCCAGGGCGGCGGCGAGGTTGGCGCGCGCAAGCCCCTCGTCCACCCACACCCGGGTATCGAGGTCGCACAGCGCCAGCAGCGCGCCCCAGGCGGCGGGCGAGATCGCCGCGCCGGCCGGCAGCTCCGGCAAGACAAGCTCGGTCAGGGTGCCGGGCTCGGACATGGCGCCGAGCAGCTGACGAAACAGCCGCTGGCTGTCGTGAACGGGATCGGCGAGTCCCGGCCAGTCGTGGGGCCGGACGGCCTCGGAGGTCTGCTGAGTCATGTTCATTCGCCCCTTACCATGGTGAAGAAGTCGACGCGGGTGGCGGCGGCGGTCTGCGAGGCCTGGTTGCGCTGCTCATCGAGTGCCTGCTCGAGCGGTGCCATCAGTTCGCTGTCGATACGCCTGGCCCAGTGGTCGTGGTGAGCGCAGGCGTCGACCAGGGCGATCAGCTCGGCGTGGGCCTTGTCGCGACCACGCACCCAGCCATGGCCAAGGGTGCCGTCATCGAGGGCGACGCTGGCCCGGGTCAGGGTCATCTCGCCCAGGTTGAAGGCCGATCCACTGCCGCCCATGCGGCCACGGACCATCGCCATGCCGGTCTCGGGGCCACGCACGCAGCGGTGGCTCGCCTGGATGCCCAGGGACTGCCAGCCTTGCGCAAGACGGTCGAAAGGAGTCAACGCGAGCAGGCGATGACGTTGCGTCGGGGTCATGGTCGGTGTCATGAGAAGCCCTCGTCGTCGTGGGACTGCGGACGCTCGTCCGCGGGAAAGTCGAAGTGATAGGCCAGCCGATCGGCCCGTGCCCGACTGACGGAGATCTCCACCAGACGACCATCGGCGTCGACGTTGTCACTGGTCAGCACCACCAGCGGCGCCAGGCGGGCGCACTGCAGCATGCGGCTGTCGTCGGCGTCGGCCTGGACCGCTTCCAGGCGCACCCGGGAGCGCCTCAGGCGCAGCCCGTAGTGCTGGTCCAGCAGCGCCCGGGTCGAACCACCGCGATAGCGATCTAGCCAGCCCGGCACCCGTTCGGGGTCGAACCAGTGGCGCAGCCGCAACAGCGGGGCCCGGTCGACATGGCGCATGGTGTCGACACACAGAAGGCTCTCGCCCGGCCCACGCGCAAAGCGCTGGGCGATGGCCTCCGGCGGCACCGCCAGGCCCTGGGTCAGGCAGCAGGTCTCGGTGGCCAGGCCCAGTTCCGCCAGGTTGTGGGTGACCTTGCTGGCGGCGTTGACCGCATAGTCCAGGCGGCGGTCCACCACCTGGGTGCCACGGCCCTGGTGACGGGTCACCATGCCGGCGGCCACCAGTTCGTCCAGCGCCCGGCGTACGGTGTGGCGGTTGACGCCGAAGCGCCTGGACAGCGCCGCTTCGCTGGGCAGCAGATCGCCGGGAGAGTACTGCGCCCGGACTTCGCGCGAGAGGACATCGGCCAACTGGCGATAGCGCGGCGGGCTGCCTGCCTCGGTCACTTGTCTAGACATCTTCGCTCCAAAAAAGAAGGTATCGGGTGGTGGCCGAAGCCACCGGCAGACCAGCCGTTCTGGTCTGCTTACTCGGCTCTGCTGTGTCAGCCTAGATGAAGCGCTTGCGTACGAACTGCGAGGCCATGTCCAGCGCCGTCACGGCGATGATGATCACCAGCATGATGGTGGCCGTCTCGGCGTACTGGAATCCGCGCATGGTCTCCCACAGCGCCACCCCGATACCGCCGCCACCGACCATGCCGAGCACCGTGGCCGAGCGGATGTTGGACTCGAAGCGATACAGGCTCACCGAGATCCACAGCGGCAGCACCTGGGGAATCAGACCGAACACGATCTCCTCGATGCGCCCTGCTCCGGTGACCCGAATGCCTTCCATGGGCCCGGCCTCGGCGGCTTCCACCGCTTCGGAAAACAGCTTGGCCAGCACCCCGGTGGTGTGGATGAACAGCGCCAGGGTTCCGGCGAAAGGCCCAAGCCCCACCGCCACCACGAACAGCATGGCGAATACCAGCTCGTTGATGGCACGGGTGGCGTCCATCAGTCGGCGCACCGGCTGGTAGACCCACCAGGGCACCAGATTCTCGGAGCACAGAAGGCTCGCAGGAATGGCGACCAGGATGGCCAGCAGGGTGCCCCAGATGGCGATCTGGATGGTCACCAGCATCTGCTCGATGTAGTGGCCGAGGTTGCCGAAGGCCGGGGGAAAGAAGTCGCCGGCCAGGGTCGCCATATTGTCGGCGTTGGTCACCAGCAGGCTCGGGCGCATCTCGACGCCCTGCCAGGACCAGGCCAGCACCGCCAGGCCGACGCCCCACAGCGCCAGGGTGGTCCAGCTACGCTTGGGCGGCAGGCTGATGCCGGAAAGTTGTGTCTGGGTGGTCATGCGTTTTCCTGGGGGAACTTGAGAAAGCGGTGACAGCGTGAGCGGTCCAGGCCGCGCCGGGCCTTCGTCCCGGCGCGGCCTGGCGTCACATCAGCCGGCGTTGGTGGCGGCATCCTCGGGCATCGCCTCGGCGGCCTGCACTTCCTTCATGCGCGCATCGAGATCGTCGAGCTGGCTGTCGATCTCGGCCAGTCGGGCCTCGCGATCGCCTTCGTCCAGGCTTTCGTCCTTGGCCACCTCGGAGCGCTCCTTGAACAGCGCCAGCTGACGGATCGGCAACAGCTGGTCGTTGTCGGAGGCATCGAAGCCAGACCACTGCAGCGGCTCGAGAATCTGCTGCTCTTCGGCGTCATCGCCGTAGTTCAGGAAGAACTCACGCAGCTTTTCCTTGGTGGCGTCGTCTAGGTCGCCGCGCCACACCAGCGGGTCGGACGGGATCAGCGGCGACTTCCAGATCACCCGCAGCTGCTCGGCCTTGTCCGGCGCGGTCACTTCCAGACGCTCCATGCCTTCGGTATTGAAGGTGGCCACGTCGACCTGCTGATTGGCCACCGCCAGGGCGTTGGTCTCGTGGCTGGAGTTCAGGGTGCGCTTGAAGGCTGACGAGGCGTCGACACCGTTCTTGGCGAAGACGTAGTAGCCCGGCACCAGATAGCCGGAGGTGGAGTTGGGATCGCCGTTGCCGAACACCAGCTCGGAGGCGTTGGCCAGGACGTCATCGACGCTTTCGATGTCGCTGTCCTTGTGGGTGATCATCAGACTCCAGTAGCCCGGGGCTCCGTTGGCCGCCACGGTCTGGGCGAAGATCTCGCCGTCGGCACGATCGACGGCTTCCATGGCCGACTTGTTGCCGTACCAGGCCAGGTCGATCTGATCAAAGCGCATGGCCTGGATCACCGCGGCGTAGTCGGTGGCGAAGAAGGGCTCGACCTCCATGCCGATCTGCTCGGACATATCGGCCAGGAACGGGTCCCACAGCGGCGCCAGATTCTGGCTGGCCTCGGTGGAGATGATGCCGAACTTGAGGGTCTCGGTCTCGGCGGCGGCCAGCTGGGCACTGGCGGCAAGGCCAATACCGGCGATCAATGGCAGCGACAGGCGACGAAAGGATGCGAGAGACATGGGATTCTCCTGAAGGTTATCGGTCGTTGTGGGAACAGGTGTCGCAGGATGTGGTGGCTCAGCTATGGACGACCTGCGCCGACACAGCCGTCTGGGCCTGGGTGTAGCTCGGCTCACGCAGCGGTGACGGCAGGTCGGGTTGACTGCCGGCACGCAGCTCGTCGAGGCCGGCGTTCTCGTACAGGGTCTTGAGGCGTGCGTCGGTCAGCTCGGAGGTCTTGCCGTCGAAGTACAGGCGCCCATCCTTGAGCGCGATGGCCCGGTGGCAGTAGCGCCGGGCGATATCGACCTGATGCAGGGTGATGACCACGGTGCGGCCATCCTCGGCGTGAATCCGCTCGAGGATCTCCATCACCTCCCGGGCGCTGCGCGGGTCCAGCGAGGCGATGGGCTCGTCGGCGAGGATGACGTCGGCGTCCTGCATCAGCACCCGGGCGATGGCCACCCGCTGCTGCTGACCGCCGGAAAGGGTGTTGGCACGCTGGTAGGCCATGCCCTCGAGGCCGACCCGAGCCAGGCACTGAAGGGCCCGTTGGCGTTCCTCGTCGCTGAAGCGACCGAGCAGCGCCCGCGCCCGCGGCATGCGCCCGAGCTGGCCGATCAGCACATTGGTCAGCACGCTGAGGCGATTGACCAGGTTGAACTGCTGGAAGATGTAGCCGACCCGGCAACGCTGGCCACGGCTGGCCCGGCGCAGGCGACCGCTGGCCTGGATCTCGCGCCCCAGCAGGCTGACTCGGCCACCGCGATCACGGTTGCAGCAGGTCAGTCCGACCAGATGACGCATCAGGGTGGACTTGCCGGAGCCGGACGGGCCGATCAGCGCAACGATCTCCCCCGGGGTGATCTCGAAACTGACATCCTCGAGCACTCGGCTATGGCCGAAGTTCTTGTTGAGCCGCTCGACGATGATGGTGGGAATGGACATGACGCCTCTCCTCTAGGAATGGCGCCAGTCTGGACATCAAAGATGAAGGCCAGTTGTCTAGACAATGTCATTGAGATGACAAATTTCCCTGCACACGGAGCAAGCGCACCGGCACTACCTCGCCAGAGGTAGAAAAAACAAGGAGTTGGGGTCGACTGTCATGCAGCGGTCACGTCATTGCCGCCGATTCGTCATACTCAGGCAGGGCGACCTATGGACGAAGACGTCGTCCATCTGTACGAAAAGGAAGATGGACAAGACGCCCTGAAAAGTCTTGCAAGGAGGCACCAGCAAGCGGCCAATCGCCACGCCCATAGCGCCAGGCGATAAAGGCCATAAACAGGCTTGAAGGGAAAACCGGCGGCTTCGGCGCCAGACTGAATCCGACACATGATCCCACGGAGGCATGTCATGCAGCATCTCAGTCTGGAGCCGGGCGCCCTGGAGGTCAGCGACCTGGCGGGAATGCGTCGGTTCTTCGAGACGACACTGGGCCTTCGGGTGCTGGTCGCCAGCGACACTGGGGTGACCCTTGAATTGGGAGGCGGCGAGAACACCCAGGTGCTGATGTTGCTGGCGAGCCACACCCCGACGCCGCCGAGAACACTGAATCTCGAGGTCGACGCCGCCAGCTTTCCTGCGCTGCGTCGACGCCTGGAAGACTGCGGACACGAGTGCGGCTTTGTACAGAGCTGGGAGGGAGACAACAGCACCTCGCGTCAGTGCGCCTTTCGGGTGGTGCTGTGCCGGATGCCGGAGGGGCACTGGCTGAGGCTTACCGCCATCGATCCGGCCCGCTGCGCCTCATCGACCCGAGAGGTCCGGGCCTGACGCCGTTGATCAATCGCGACCCTCGCCGTCTCCCGCTTCTTCGTCACCCTCGTCATCACCCAACAGCCGCTGGCGCCGTTCGTCACGGAACTTCTGCAGGCGGTTGTTGCGGTAGCGCCGGACGATCGCTACTACCAGCGCCACCACCAGCATCAGCCCCAAGGTGAGCCCCTGCCACGGGCGCGGGTGGTCCAGGGTGGTGCCGAGCACAAAGATCATCACGAAGCCGAGGGCCTGGCTGCCGATGGCCAGGGCGCGCAGGGGGTCGAAGGTCTTGGGTGGTGACATCACAGATCCTGATCAGAGAGATGGCTCGAAAACCGATGGCCCGGCAGGCGGCTCGGGATGACAGCGCGCATCGGGCGCAGTAGCCTTGCCGGATCGAGCCCACCAAGTGTACCTGCTCGCCTGCGCATTTTCGTGCTTTCGCGTTTCCCCAATGGAGTTCGCCCCATCCATGGATGCCATCGCCATCGGACCGGTGCTAGTGAGCCTGCCGCGTCTCTACGCCCTCGTCGTCACCCTGTTGCTGCTGGCCGCCAGCGCCTTCCTGCTGGGCCTGCCCCGCCGCCGCCACGGTCGCTGGTTCAACGGCCTGATGCTGGCCTGGCTGGTCGGCGCTCGGCTCGGGCACGTGCTGCCGCACTGGGCCGCCTATCAGGACAAATGGCTGGATATCATCAAGCTGTGGCTGCCCGGCTACAGCGGGGTCTGGGGGCTGGTCGCCGCCGCCCTGTGGACCCTGTGGTCACTGCGTGATCGCCTTGGCGCCCTGCTCGGTGCCCTGGGTCTGACGCTGGTCGCCTCGCTTGCCTGGCTGGCGCTGGTCAGCTGGGCGCCGCTGTCGGCAAGTCCGGCGCCACAACGCGTGCCAGAGCTGACCCTGGAAGACGTCAACGGCGCCCCCATCGAACTGGCCTCGCTGGCAGGCGGCCCCACCGGCAAGCCGCTGATCATCAATCTATGGGCCACCTGGTGCCCTCCTTGCCGGCGCGAGATGCCGTTGCTGGCCGACATCGACCAACGCGACGACGTCACCGTGGTCGTGGCCAATCAGGGAGAGCCGCTGGTTCAGGTCGCGCGCTACCTGGACGAGGCCGGCCTGGACTTTCGCTACCCCCTGCTCGACCCGCGCCAGCAACTGCTGGCCGCGAGTCAATCTCCCGGGCTACCCACGACACTGCTGTTCGACGCCGAAGGGAAGCTGCTCGAGCGCCATGTGGGGGAGCTGACCCTGCCTCTGCTGGACGACTGGCTGGCGCGCTGAAACTTTGCCAACCTGAGCACATACTGCAGGTGAACCGCACCCGCAGTCTCAGGGCCGAGGGGGACACCCCGCCTCGGCCCGCCCAACCTGTCTTTTCCTGCACTGACGTAGCCTGAATCCGCCACCTCACGGCCAAGCTCATCGCTGGCCCGGGCACGGCGGCAAGCGCGGGGGCGTTTCGGGAACGCCTCGATGCGAAGGTTTCAGCCGCCATGCGACATCTGATCACGGGCATGACGATGGCGCTTAAGCCAGACTGAAGATTGCTGTAAGATACCGCGCCCTGTCGGCGGCGGGCCTGGCCCGCGACCACGAACCGTAACGACGCATCTCCCGAGGCATCATGAGCGACTTCTCTCCCGGCCAGCGCTGGATCAGCGACGGCGAGGCCGAACTCGGCCTGGGCACTATCCTGAATTGCGACGCGCGCAGCGTCACCGTGCTCTTCGGCGCCAGCCAGGAAACCCGCACCTACAGTACCCGTCTTGCCCCGTTGACCCGAGTCGCCTTCGGCAGTGGTGATCGCATCCAGTCCGCCGAGGGCTGGCAGATGACGGTGGACGACACCAAGGAAATCGATGGCCTGATCGTCTATATCGGCGAAGACGACAAGGGCGAGCTGTGCGAATTGCCGGAGGCCCGGCTGGCCGACAGCATGCAGTTCGACCAGGCCCGAGATCGTCTGCTGACCGGCCAGGTCGATCGCAACGACTGGTTCGACCTGCGCTTTCGCACCCTGCATCACTACCATCGCATCGAGCAGAACCCGGCGCTGGGTCTGGCCGGCCCACGCATCGATCTGATACCCCATCAGCTGTACATCGCCGACGAGGTCTCCTCGCGTCAGGCGCCTCGCGTGCTGCTGGCCGATGAAGTCGGCCTCGGCAAGACCATAGAAGCCGGACTGATCCTGCATCGCCTGCTGCTGACCGGGCGGGTCGAGCGGGCGCTGATCCTGGTGCCGGCGAGCCTGACTCACCAGTGGCTGGTGGAATTGCTGCGACGCTTCTCGCTGTCGGTGACCCTGCTCGACGAACAGCAGAGCCAGGCCCACGGTGACACCAATCCCTTCGAGGCCGGCCAGCTGGTGCTGGCAAGCCAGGACTGGCTGTTCGCCAACACCCACCGCCAGCAGCAGGCCGAAGCCTGCGAGTGGGACCTGCTGATCGTCGACGAGGCCCACCACCTGGAGTGGAGCGAGGACGAGGTCGGCCCCGGTTACGCCTGCGTCGAGCGCCTGTCCGGCGCCACCGAGGGCGTGCTGCTGCTGACCGCGACGCCGGAACAGATGGGGCTGGCCAGCCACTTTGCCAGGCTGCGCCTGCTCGATCGCGATCGCTACTCGGACCTGGAGGCCTTCCGCGCCGAAGAGCAGGGCTATGTGGCGGTGGCCGAGGCCATCGACGCCCTGGGCGATGTCGACGGGCCGCTGGATGCCGGCGCCCGGGACACCATCGGCGCTGTCGCCGACGACGGCGACAGCCAGGCGCTGCTGGCGACCCTGTCCAACCCCGAATGCAGCCTGGAACAGCGCCAGCAGGCCAGCGCCCAGCTGCGAGACCAGCTGCTCGACCGCCACGGCACCGGCCGGGTGATGTTCCGCAACAGCCGTCGCCACGTCGGCGGCTTCCCTAAACGTCGCCTGCACGTCGACAAGCTGGAGCTGCCGTCGTCCTATCGCCGAGTGCTGCGTCGCCTGGCGCGGGACGAGGACTACCTCGACGAGCTGCTGATCGAGACCGGCCTCGACCACCCCGAGGTGATGGTCTATCTGGACGGCATGTACAGCGCCCTGACCGAGGATCCGCTCAACGCCGAACCCTGGTGGCAGTTCGACCCCCGGGTGACCTGGCTGCTCGAACGGCTGACCGAGATGGGCGACGACAAGGTCCTGGTGATCGCCCACGACCGCGAGACCGCCCAGGGGCTGTCCGACGGCCTGCGCGTGCTCGGCGGGGTACAGGCGCCGGTGTTCCACGAGGACCTGTCGCTGGTCGAGCGCGACCGTGCCGCCGCCGCCTTCGCCGATGACGAGGACGGCTGCCAGGTGCTGGTGTGTTCCGAGATCGGCTCCGAAGGCCGCAACTTCCAGTTCTGTCGTCATCTGGTGATGTTCGACCTGCCTCTGCACCCGGATCAGCTTGAGCAGCGCATCGGCCGTCTCGACCGCATCGGCCAGCGCCACGCCATCGAGATCCATGTGCCGGTGTTCGAAGGCAGCCCCGGCGAGAAACTGCTGCGCTGGTATCAGGAGGGGATGGACGCCTTCAGTGCGCCGCACGGTATCGGCAATGACCTGTTCGACGCCTTCGGCGACGACCTGGCCGAGAGCCTGCTCGACGACGAGGCTCTGGAAGAAGTCATCGGTGAGACCCGCGCGCTGTTCGACGCCAAGCTGGCCGAACGCGACGCCGGTCGCAATCGCCTGCTGGAGCTCAACGCCTGCCGTCCCGAGCGGGTCGAGTCGGTCAAACAGGGGATCGTCGAACTCGACGAGGACCGCGCCCTGCCACGCTACCTCGACCAGGCGCTGGACATCTTCGGCGTCGACAGTCGCGAACTTGGCAACGACCTGACCCTGCTGTCACCGGGCTCGCACATGCTCGACGGCCTGCCAGGGCTGGTGAAGGGCGAGGAAGGCTTCACCGTGACCACCTCGCGCTCCCGCGCGCTGGCCCGGGACGACGTCCAGCGGCTGTCCTGGGAACACCCGCTGCTGCGCGAGATGATGGGCCGCATCCTCGACGGCAACATGGGCAACACCGCCCTTGCCCTGCTCAAGCATCCGGCGATCCCTGCCGGCCGGCTGATGGCGGAGCTGGTGTTCCGCACCCACTGTCCGGCACCGAAGCGCCTGCACCTCAATCGCTTCCTGCCGCCCACCGCGGTGCGGGTGCTGCTCGACGAGTCCGGCGCCAACCTCACCGACAAGGTGTCTTTCACCGGTCTTTCGAAGAACCTCAAGAAGGTCAAGAAGGCGGTGGCGCGGGACCTGATCAAGAGTCGTCACGACCAGCTGCGCGACCTGCTCGACAGCGCCGAGGCCGAGGCCCAGCGAGAGCTGCCGACGATCGTCGAGGCCGCCCAGGTGCGCATGCGCCAGACGCTGGACAACGAGCTGACCCGACTCGAGGCCCTGGCACAGCGCAACCCGTCGGTACGCGAGGACGAGATCACCGCCCTGCGCGACGAGCGCCAGGCGCTGGACCAGGCCATCGAAGGCACCCGCCTGCGCCTGGACGCCGTGCGTGTGATCGTGACCATCGACGACGACAGCGCCTAAGGATCGTCTCGGATGAGGCGGCCCCGCGCTGCGACCGACAGCGCGGGGCTCCTGCTGTTTGCGAGATGTATCCGGTGCAAGGCCTTGGCGTAACGTGAGTCGCCTGGGGTATCGACCGGCAGTAGCGACCGCCGGTATCGAACAGCGGAACTCGCGCCGTCTTAAAGAATGTCGTCCAGCGCCTTGTCCAGGGTCGGGTAGCGAAAGCTGAAGCCCTCCTCCTCGAAGCGCTGCGGCACCATGCGCGCGCCGGTCAGCAGCAACCGCGACATTTCGCCGAAGGCGGTCTCCAGCACCATCGCCGGCACCGGAAAGGGCGTCGGGCGCTTCAGGTGACGCCCGATCGCTTCGGTGAACTCGCGGTTGGTGACGGGCTCCGGGGCACTGCCGTTGAAGGGCCCGCTCAGGTGCTCCTTCTCGATCAACCACAGGATCATTTCCACCAGATCCTCGCGATGGATCCAGGGCATGTACTGATCGCCCTTGCCGAGCCGCCCCCCCAGCCCCAGCTTGAACGGTGGCAGCAGCTTCTTGAGCATGCCGCCGCCTTCATCCAGCACCAGGCCGGTGCGCAGGATCGCCAGGCGCACGCCGAAGTCCTTCACTCCAGCGGCGGCCTGTTCCCAGCGCTTGCACAGGCGGTGGGCAAATTCATCATGGGGCGCTGTCTGCTCGGTTACCGGCGGCGCATCCTCGCCCCCGCCCTGATCGCCGTAGAAGCCCATGGCCGAACCACTGACCAGCACCCTGGGGGCCTTGGCGGTCTGCGACAACTGTTCGCACAGCATCACCAGTTCCCTGGTGGCGTTGATGCGCGAATCGATAAGTCTTTCCTTCTGGGTGTCACTCCAGCGCTTGTCGGCGATGGGCTCGCCAGCCAGGTTGACCAGCACCCCGGGCGGCGCGTCGACGAAGTCCAGCGCGCTGACCCGTACATCCGCCCCCTCGGGCAGCACCTTCGCCGCCTGCGCCGGTGAGCGGGAGACCACCTGTACGCGGTGACCGGCGTCCACCAGGCGTCGACACAGACGCTGGCCCACAAAGCCACTGCCACCGGTGATCAGTACTCGCATAGCTTGTCCTCTCGCAATACACAACGATCCCTGGCCCCGACCACATACCGTCGGCCCTCTCTAACGGCAGCGGCCACCGCAGCGTGCGACCAGCCTGATTTCAGCCTAGTCGGTTGTGCGCTGGCCGGTCTACGGCTTGTCTGAAAAGTGCCTGCGCTCGGTAATACGGCGTTAAAAATCGGCTGGTGCGCCAGCCCGGTCAAAATGCTCATTTACACCCCGTAAACTGCGCTGTCTCACCGATTTTTGCCTTGTCTAACCTTCGCTCGTCGACTTTTCGGACAGAGCCTAGGACTTCATTTGACTCAAGTTGTACATCACTTATACGCTACATCCAAGATATTGACACCACAGACTCGAGGAGGGCTTCCGTCGATGCTGCAGGTCGCCATCATTGGAGCGGGGTTCAGCGGCCTGGCTTGCGCCGGCCAGCTCCGCCGACACGGTCACCGTGCGGTGCTGTTCGACAAGGGCCGAGGGCCCGGTGGGCGTGGCAGTTCTCGCCGAGAGGGAGACGAATCCCTCGACCTGGGTGCTCAATACTTCAGCGTGCGTGACGCTACCTTCGCCGCCGAGGTCGACCGCTGGGAAGCCGCAGGGGTAGCCACGCACTGGCCGCCCTCCAGCTATCGGGTCGACGCCTCGGGCGCCTGGCATGAGGAAGGCGACGATCAACATCGTTACTGCGGCACTCCACGCATGAGCGCCATCACCCGCCACCTGGCCGCCCCCCATGAGCTGTTTGCGGCGACTCGCGTCACCCGCCTGACCGATCGCCTGGACGGCTGGTGGCTAGAGGACCCGCAGGGCGACAGCTACGGCCCCTTCGACCGGGTGGTGGTGACCGCGCCGGCGGCCCAGGCCGAACCCCTGCTGCGCCCCCACGACGAGGCGCTGGCGCAGGCCTGTCGTGAGATCCGCATGCTGCCCTGCTGGAGTGCCTGGGTGCGCTTCGACACCGCGCTGACGCTCGAGGGCATCGACGCCGACTGGCCAGTGGTACGCTTTGACCAGGGGCCGCTGCGCCTGGCGGTTCGCCAGAATCGCAAGCCCGGACGCGAGCACCAGAGCGAGACGCTTTCGCTGCTGGCCCAAGACGAGTGGAGTCAGCGCCATCTCGAGGACGACGCCGAGGACGTGGTCAGCAGGCTGACGGCAGCCCTGCAGAAGGCCCTCGCAACCCAGTTGCCGACAGGTTCCTCTCTGCCCCAGATCACGGCCAGCGGTGCCCATCGCTGGCGCTACGCCACCGCGGACCTTACGCTGGCGGCGCCCGATCACCGTCTCGGCGAGGATGGCCTGGCACTGGCCGGTGACGGTCTGCGCGGCGGACGTATCGAGGATGCCTGGCTGTCGGGCGTGCACGTCGCCGAGGCCCTGCATCGTACTGCCACCGACGCCTGAAGCGGGCGCCAGTCGCAGGCTTACCCATTTTCAGGTCATCAGGAAACCGAACATGTCATACGCACTGGTACTACTCGCACACGGCTCCAGCGATCCCAACTGGCGGGCGCCCTTCGAGCACTTCCGCGACGCCCTGGCGCCACGCCTTGGCACGCCGATCCGGCTGTCCTACATGGAGCTGTGCGAGCCGTCGCTGGAGACCACCGTGGCCGAACTGAGCGCAGCCGGCGTTACCCGCATCGAGGTGCTGCCGCTGTTCTTCGCCGCCGGTCGTCATCTGCGCAAGGATGTGCCTGCCCAGATCGGCGCCCTGCGCAGCGAACACCCGGGGCTCGAGCTGACGCTGCTGGCGCCGGTAGGAGAACACCCCGTGTTCGTCGAGGCGCTGGCAAGCGCAGTGGCCGACCAGGTCGGCGAGACGCTGTCACCGGCCCCCTGATCAGCCCCCTAGGGCTTGTCTGAAAAGTGCCTACGCTCGGTAATACGGCGTTAAAAATCGGATCAACATGCTCATTTACACCCCGTAAACTGCGCTGTCTCACCGATTTTTGCCTTGTCTAACCTTCGCTCGCCGACTTTTCGGACTAAGCCTAGACGTTCAATCAGCGTGAGCGAAAAGCGGTAAAACTGTTGTACACTTTGTAGCGTCTGTACAGCTACGGAAACGTCGAGTCACCTACGCCATCGACAACTTCCAGGGACAGGGCGCAGCTTGCGCCTTCACAATCGCACCAGGACACGCATCGAGGCCCTCATGAGTCATACGGCGCCCCCCACCGAATCTCCTCTCTACCCCATCCGCGAAGTGTCGCGGCTCACCGGGGTCAATTCGGTGACCCTGCGTGCCTGGGAGAGGCGTTACGGACTGATCGAGCCGCGCCGCACGCCCAAGGGGCATCGCCTCTACGCTCGGGAAGACATCGAGCGGGTCGAGCGTATTCTGCAATGGCTCAACCGCGGTGTCCCGGTCAGTCAGGTCAAGGATCTGTTGACCCAGCCCGAGCCCGCCGAGACGGCACCGCCCGCCGCCGGTGACTGGACCTCGCAGCGCCGCCAGATGCTGGGTGCGGTGGATGCCCTCGACATGGATCATCTGGACGGCCTGTACCAGCAGTCCCTGGCCCTCTACCCGGTCGGCACCTGCATCAGTGAGCTATGGCAGCCGGTGGTCCAGGAGCTCGAGGAGCGCTGGGAAGGGCAGCTTGGCGCGGCCTTGCAGCGACGCAGTCTGGAGAGCTTCCTGCGCACGCGCATCGGTATTCGCCTGTTTCACGCCAATCGCACCGCCCGTGGTTCCACCCTGCTGCTGGACACCCTGCCGGACGATGACGGTTCGCTGTGGACCCTGATGCTGGCGCTCGCCGCCAGTGAACGCGGCTACCGCATCGCCCTGATGGATGCGCCGCTGCCGTTCACCGATCTGCCGCTGGCGCTGGAGCGCCTGCGCCCCGGTGCGGTGGTGCTGTGCAGCGGCAAGGCCGAACGCTCCGACGTGGTCCGTCGACTGCTGCCTCGCCTGGCCGAACAGCTCGACACTCCGCTGGCGCTGTGCGGCCCGGTGGCACGCATCCGCGCCGCCGAACTGGCCGACAGCCAGATCGAGGTGCTCGGTGACGACATCCCCATGGCGCTGGACCGGCTGAGGCCGCTGATTCGCCAGCACTGAGCCACGACAAGACAGCCTGATCATCCCCGTCGCGGCGCGATGCCCACTCTAACCACGACACGATTCGCGGGAGCTCCCCATGCCTGTCACTCTGGTCTGGTTTCGCAGCGATCTGCGTATTCACGACAATACTGCGCTTTACCACGCCGCCCGGCGCGGCCCGGTTATCGGGGTCTTTCTGCACGCCGAACAGCAGTGGCGCGAACATGGCCACGGCGACAACAAGCTCGACTTTCTGTGTCGTGGCGTGGAGGCCCTGGGCGAAGCCCTGGCCGAGCGCAATATTCCGTTGATCCAGCGTCAGGTGCCACGCTTCGATGACGCCCCCCAGGCACTGATGGCGCTGGCCGAGGAACTCGGCGCCGACGCCCTCTATTTCAATCGCGAGTACCCCCTCGATGAGGTCAGGCGCGACCAGGCGGTGCTGGCGCAGGCCGAGCACAACGGCCTCGAGGCGCGTGCCCTGCGCGACGCCGTGGCCTTCAGTCCCGGCGAACTGCTCACCGGCAAGGGCGACTACTATGGCGTCTTCACCCCCTTCGCCAAGGCCTGGCACAAGGCCATCAGCGCCGAGCGACTCGAGGTGCTGGACCCACCGGAGCGCCAGGCGCCGCTGGAGCTGTCCTCCAGCGCCAGCCAGCGCCGCGACTATCCGAACAAGAGCGTGGATGGTCGCCACTGGCCGGCCGGCGAGGAGGCCGCCAGTGACCGTCTGTCGCGCTTTCTGCGAGGTTTCCCTGACAGCCCGGCGAAGCGCTACAGGGAGCAGCGGGACTTCCCGGCCAGACGCGGCACCAGCGAGCTATCGCCCTATCTGGCGCTGGGCATGATCTCCTGGCGTCAGTGCATGCAGGCGGTGATGGCGATCAACGACGGTAGCTTGAGCGACGGCGACGCCGGCCTGACCGCCTGGGTCAGCGAACTGGTGTGGCGAGAGTTCTACCAGCACGTGGCCACAGGCTTCCCCAGGGTGTGCCGCTATCGGGCCTTTCAACGCCACACCGAGGCCCTGGACTGGCGCGATGCCCCCGAGGATTTTGCCGCCTGGTGCGAAGGACGCACCGGCTATCCGCTGGTCGACGCCGCCATGCGCCAGCTGGTCGCCACCGGCTGGATGCACAATCGCCTGCGCATGGTGACCGCCATGTTCCTGTCCAAGCACCTGTTGATCGACTGGCGACGTGGAGAGCGATTCTTTCTCGAGCACCTGGTCGACGGTGAATTCGCCGCCAACAACGGCGGCTGGCAGTGGGCGGCGTCCACCGGTACCGACGCCGCGCCCTACTTCCGCATCTTCAACCCCACCACCCAATCCGAACGCTTCGATCCCGAAGGCGAATTCATCGCGCGCTGGGTGCCGGAGCTTGCGTCACTGGCGCCGAAGAAGCGACATGCCCCGACCCGGGATCTGCTCACCGACCTCGACTACCCCGCCCCCATCGTCGACCACCGCGCCGCCCGCGAGCGCGCACTCGACGCCTTCAAGAGCCTGTCGAAGGACGCGGGATAAGGACACTGTCTGGCTTGGCCTGGCGTGAGATAGCCCGGCACAAGCCAGAGTCATTCTGAGGTCCCTTTGCTGATCCGCCCCGGCCCGAACCCTCTAAACCCTGACCACCTAAGCCCGAACCACCTAAGCCCTGAGCACCTCAGACCGATCCACCTAAGCCCGATCCACCTAAGCCCGATCCACCTCAGTCCGATCTGCCGACGACAACAACACCGACAAGGAGCACCCCATGATCCAGGACCCTGTGCTGGCGACCTTTTGCGACACCTTCAATAAACTAGACAATACCTGTACAGAAAAGCTATACAGTATATATTCTAGTGACATCGTCTTTATCGACCCATTGCATCGGGTGGAAGGCATAGAGGCACTGAAGCGCGACTTCGACGCCCTATACGCCAACGTGATCGACTGCCGCTTCCGCTTTCACCATGGCCTGCGGGACGGCGACCGGGGCTTCGTGTGCTGGACCATGGCGCTGCGCCACCGGCGCCTTTGCAAAGGCCGCCAGATCGACGTGGAAGGCTGCTCGGTATTGCGCTTCGCCTCACCAGACGGCGGCAAGGTGGTCCACCACCAGGACCACTTCGACGCCGGTGCGCTGCTCTACGAGCGCCTGCCGTTGCTCGGCGCGGTGATACGCAGCATCAAGCGATACGCCGCCGGTTGAGGCTGGCAGCGCCGGCCGATGCCCGCGCCTTCGGTAAATATACGCACCGTCGGCTGAAACCATGGACGGCGCCGATACGTAGCTGACAGCAGGCCCAGAATTCTGATCCGACCTTGTACAACAAGAGTGAATCTCGACAAGCGTGAATCGCAGCGAGCTTGAATCGAGCCCACAGCAAGCTCAGACAGCAAGGCCGCACCGCAAAAGGAGCGACAGTAGATGGCACGCGACCCCAACCCTCAGCGCATCTGGCTGACCGGCGCCACCTCCGGCATCGGCGAGGCACTGGCACGACGCCTGCTCGACGATGGCCATCGCGTCGCCCTGACTTCGCGCGGCAAGGCTGGCCTCGAACGACTGGCCAAGGATCACGAGAATGCCATGCCGGTCCCCGCCGACATCACCGACCGCGCGTCGATGCAGGACGCCGCCGCACGCATCGACGAGGCCTTCGACGGCCTCGACATGGTGATCTTCAATGCCGGGACCTGCGTCTACCTCGACGGCGGCCGCGTCGACACCACCCTGGTTCGCGACAACTTCGAACCCAACTTCTTCGGCACCATCCATGGCATCGAGGTGGCTCTGCCGCTGTTGCACAAGGCCCGACGCCAGGGTGCCCGCCCGCAGATCGTGGCGACGTCCAGTGCTTCGGCCTATCTGGCGCTTCCGCGTGCCGAAGCCTACGGCGCGTCCAAGGCGGCACTGAGCTACTTTCTCGAGTCGCTGCGACTCGACCTGGCCCATCAAGGCATCGACGTCAGCGTCATCCACCCCGGCTTCGTCAAGACGCCGTTGACCGAACGCAACGACTTCCCCATGCCCATGGCGGTCACGCCGGAACAGGCGGCCAAGGCGATCTTCGAAGGACTGTCGGCACGCCGACGGGACATCCACTTCCCGCGGCGCTTCACCTACCTGGTCAAGTTCATGGGCATCCTGCCCCTGCGGCTGAGGATCGCCCTGGGCAAGCGCCTGGTCAGGCGCGAAGACGATGACGCTTCCACCCCCCACAAGGAACGCAACCAATGACTCGCCTTCAACCGCCGTTCGAGGCCCAGCGCATCGCGGTGATCGGTGGGGGTATCAGCGGCCTGGCCGCCGCCCGCTACTTGAGCGCGCGTCACCGGGTGACGCTGTTCGAGGCCGCCGACCGGCTGGGGGGACACACCGCTACCGTGGATGTCAGCCTGGACGGACGGGACTACGCCATCGACACCGGCTTCATCGTCTTCAACGATCGCACCTATCCGCACTTCCAGCGCCTGCTGGCACACCTCGGGGTGAACGCTCAGGCCACCGAGATGAGCTTCTCGGTGCATCGCACCGACCGCGACTTCGAGTACAACGGCCACACCCTGACCTCGCTGTTTGCCCAGCGTCGCAACCTGCTGCGCCCTGCGTTCTACCGCCTGCTGGGCGAGATCCTGCGCTTCAACCGACTGGCCATCGCCGATCTGGCGCGACCGGGCCAGGATACGTCCAGCGATGCCCTGCTGATGCCCCTTGGCGACTATCTCGATGGCCATGGCTTCAGCGACGACTTTCAGCGCCACTACCTGCTGCCCATGGGGGGCGCCATCTGGTCGGCCAGCCTGGCCGATATCCGCGCCTTTCCCACACGTTTTTTCCTGCGCTTCTTCCACCACCATGGGCTGCTGTCGGTCAACGACAGGCCCCAGTGGTACACCGTGGAAGGGGGATCGCGCGGCTATATCGATGCCATGGTGGCGCCCTACGCCGACGCCATCCGCCTGGCGACGCCGGTGCGCAGTATTCGTCGGGAACACGACGGCGTGGTGCTGCGCACCGATGCCGGCGAGGAACGCTTCGACCAACTGGTGCTGGCCTGCCACGCCGACCAGGCGCTCGGGCTGCTCGATGACCCCAGCTACGCCGAACGCGAGGTGCTGTCGGCGTTGCCCTACGCCGACAACGAGGTGGTACTGCACACCGATACTCGCCTGCTGCCGCGCCGTCGGCGCGCCTGGGCCAGCTGGAACTATCGCCTCGACAGCCGCAGCGACGCTGACCGGGTCTCGGTCACCTACGACATGAATATCCTCCAGCGCCTGAGCGCGCCGCACACCTTCTGCGTGACCCTGAACGACGCCGACAGCATCGACCCGGCCAAGGTGCTCGGGCGCTTTCGCTACGCCCATCCCCAGTTCACGGCCCAGGGTAGCCTGGCCCAGGCGCGTCATGCCGAGATCTCCTCTGCGGCGCTGCGTACTCACTTCTGTGGCGCCTACTGGCGCAACGGCTTTCACGAGGATGGCGTATGGAGCGCGCTGCGGGTGGCAAAGGCGCTGGGCTGCGAGGAAAGCGACCATGAGCGGCTGGAGGCGGTGGCACCATGATCGCCAAGCCGCGTTCGCGGATCTACCGCGGCACCCTGCGCCATCGGCGCTTTCTGCCGCGACCCCACGAGTTTGCCTATCGCGTATGGATGGCCTGGCTCGACCTGGAGGAGCTGCCCGAACTGTTCGACCGGGTGCCCGGCTTCAGTGCCCGCAGGCCGGCGCTGGCCCGCTTCAGGCGCGAGGATTACCTGCCGGCACGGGGCAGCGAGATAACCCTGGCCGACGCCGCCAGGGCCGAGGTCCGCGAGCGCCTGGGCCAGGCGCCCCAGGGCCGGGTCTGCCTGCTGACCCAGCTTGGCTCTCCCTGGGTGTCGTTCAATCCCATCTCGCTCTACTACCTCTACCACGAACCCGACGGCGAGGGACGCGAGCGTCTGGGCGCGATACTCGGTGAAGTCACCAATACCCCCTGGCGCGAGCGCACCCGTTACGCTGCCGCGGTAGACCCCGAGCGTCACAGCCACCGCGCTGAGTTCGACAAGGACCTGCACGTATCGCCCTTTCTGCCCATGGGCATGACTTACCACTGGCGCTTCAACAGCCCGGGGCGTGAGCTCGCCATGCACATGGAGACCTGGCGGGATGGCCAGCGCCACTTCGATGCCACCCTGACCCTGGCAGGCCGGCCGGCTACCCGACCGGCGCTGCTCGCCGGCCTTGCGCGGCAACCCTGGATGGCCACCAAGACCCTGGCTGCCATCCACTGGGAGGCAATCAGGCTGTGGCTCAAGGGCGTCCCGCTGCACGATCACCCACCGCCGGCCGAAGGCCTCTCATCCAGATCCGAGGAGACTCCGTCTTGACCACACTCAGGAGCGAACAAGGCGTCACCATCAGCCGACGCGGCGACAGGCTCAGCCACTGGCTCAAGCCTCGGGTGCTGGCGCAATTGGGCCAACTGCGCCACGGCAGCATCACCCTTGTCGACGGCCATGAGCGCCATCAGCTTGGGGAACAGGGGGAACTGAGCGTAACCCTGGTGGTACGCCGCAGTCGGGTGTGGAAGCGCATGGCGCTGGGCGGCACCCTGGGGGCGGCAGAAGCCTACATGGACGGTGACTGGGACGTGGACGATCTGGTCGGACTGGTGCGTCTGTTTGCGCGCAACATCGACCGGGTCAATGACGATGTGGAAGGCGGCCTGGCCGGCCTGGGACGCGCCCTGCTGTCCACGCTGCTGCGTCTGCAGCGCAATACCCGCAAGGGCTCCCGGCGCCACATTGCGGCCCACTACGACATCGGCAATGACCTGTTCGCGACCTTTCTGGACCGTGAACACTGGATGTACTCCAGTGCCATCTTCCCCTCCCCGGAGGCTACCCTCGAGCAGGCCTCGACGCACAAGCTCGATGTCATGCTCGACAAGCTAGACGTCAGACCTCACCACCACCTGCTGGAGATCGGCACCGGCTGGGGCGGACTCGCGATCCATGCCGCCCGTACCCGCGGCTGCCGGGTGACCACCACCACCATCTCCCGCGAGCAATACGAGCATACCGCTCGCCGCCTGGCCGAGGAGGGACTCGAGGACCAGGTCACCCTGCTCAACGAGGACTACCGCGAACTTAGCGGGCGCTATGACCGGCTGATTTCGGTGGAGATGGTGGAGGCGGTCGGCGCCGACTACCTGCCGCGCTACCTCAAGACCCTGGACCAGTTGCTGGCGCCCCAGGGGCTGGCGTTGCTGCAGGCCATCACCGTACGTGACCAGCGCTATGAAGCGGCGCGCAGAGAGATGGACTTCATCAAGCGCTACATCTTTCCCGGTGGTTTTCTGCCATCGCCCACGGTACTGCTGCAGAACCTGACGAAACACACCTCGATGAACCTGGTCGATCTGGATGATATCGGCCCGCACTACGCCCGCACCCTGCGTGAGTGGCGCCAGCGTTTCGAGGCGAGCCTCGATCAGGTCGGCAAGCTGGGCTACGACGAGCGTTTTGTGCGCATGTGGCGCTACTATCTGTGCTACTGCGAGGCGGGTTTCGCGGAGCGCACCATCAGCACCTGCCACCTGTTGCTGGCCAAGCCCGATGCGCGGCCGCGAACTCGGCTCGGCAAGCCGTGATCAGGGGACCGATGCCCCCCCGCTGGCAGGCCTCGCTGCTCAATGTGGCGGGCTTCCAGCTGGGCTGGTTCGGCTGTGTGCTGATGGGCGCCTGGGCCGGCGGAGCCATTGCCCTGGCGGTGATCGTGGCGCACCTGCGCTGGTTGGCCAAGCCCGGAGAATGGCGCTGGTTGCTGGGGTTTCTGCTGGCTGGGGTCGTGATCGATGGCTCGCTGGCGGCGTTGGGCGGCTATCGCTTCGACCCGCAGAGCCCGAGGCTCGGTCCGCTGGCGTTGTGGCTGCTGTGGCTGTGGCCGCTGTTCGCCACCCTGATTCATCACTCGCTGGAGTGGCTATGGACGCGCCCCTGGCTCGCCGCCCTCGGCGGCCTGATCGGCGGCCCCTCGTCCTACCTGGGCGGCGCGGCACTGGCGGGCGTCGAGCTGGCCAAGTGGCTGCTTCCGACCCAGGCGCTGATCTGGGCCTCGCTGTGCCTGGTCATCGGCATCGGCCTGCGTCGACGCTCAGGCTGAACAAGGGCTAAAGGCGCCATCAGGCCACCGCCTGACGGGTATTGGCCTCTTGACGGGTAGCGCTTTCCCGCCACAGGGCTTCGAGCTCGTGGGCCGGCATCGGCCGGGCGTAGAAGTACCCCTGCACCTCATCGCAGCCGGCCTGGCGCAGGTAGTCGCGCTGTTCTGCGGTTTCGACACCCTCGGCCAGTATCTCCAGTGACAATCCTCGGGCCATCGCCGTGACCGCGTTGACGATGGCCGCATCGGCGCTGTCACCCGGCAGCGCCTTGATGAAGGCACGATCCAGCTTCAGCTTGTCCAGCGGCAACTCCTTGAGATAGCCCAGCGACGAATAGCCGGTACCGAAGTCGTCGAGGGCGATGCGATGGCCCAGGTCACGCAATCGCTCCAGGCGCGGCACGATATCGCCGCCACGATCGTCCAGCAGCACCGACTCGGTCAGCTCGAGCCCCAGCCACTGGGACGCCACGTCATGGCGCGCGCGGCCGGTGGCCAGGGTCTTCTCCAGGTCGCCCTGGAACAGCTGCATCGCCGAGATGTTGATCCACACCGGCAGCGGCGATAGCCCCCGCGAGCGCCAGTGGGCGAGCTGGGTCAAGGCCTGATGAATCACCCAGTCACCCAGCGGTGCCATCAGTCCATGACGCTCCGCCAGGGGGATGAACTCCGCCGGGGAGATCATCCCGTCGCGGGGATGACGCCAACGCAGCAAGGCCTCCATGCCGATCATGGCGTCATCGGCGAGGCGATGTTGCGGCTGGTAGTGAAGCTCAAGCTGCCCTCCCTGGGCCAGCGCTTCCCGCAGGTCATTGAGCAGCGTCAGATTGGGACCGTCGCCGACGTCCAGGGCAGGCCGAAAGCGCTGGCAGCAATTACCGCCATGGCGGCGGGCGGACGCCAGCGCCGCCTCCATGCGCTGAAACAGCACGCCGTCACTATTGCCGTCCTCCGGCGCACGACAGCTGCCGATGGTAATACCGAGCCTCAAGGTGCTGCCGTCGATCTCGAACGGCTCCCCCAGATGGCTCCTCAAGCCCTCGACCCAGCGCTCGTGATCGTCGTAGGTAGTGGTACGCAGGACCATGAATTCGTCCCCGCCCAGCCGCCCGACCACACCGCCGGCCACATGCCCGGCCAGGCGCTTGCCGAAACGTGCCAGCAATCGATCACCGGCGCTGACACCGAGGCCGTCGTTGATCTCCTTGAAACCATCGATATCGATCAGCGCCAGATCCAGGCACTCACCGGCACGCAGATGACGCAGACGCGAGGCCAGCAATTCATGAAGACGGAAACGGTTGGGCAGGCCGGTCAGCGGGTCTTCCCGACCGATCCGCCTGAGGTCCTGCTCCCGGGCCTTGCGCAGCGAGATATCGGTAAAGGTGGCGATATGGTGCTCGGCGCGGCCATGGGGGTCGGTGATCACCTGGACCTCCAGCCACATGGGGTACTCGCTGCCATCCTTGCGTCGCTGCCACAGCTCGCCTTCCCAGCGACCGGCGCTGATCAGCGCCTGCCAGAAGCGCTCGAAGAAGGCACTGTCATGGCGCGCCGCCGCCAGGTTGCTGGCGCTGAGGCCGGCCACCTCGGACAGCTCGAATCCCGAGAGCTCGGTAAAGGCCGGGTTGACCGCCTGGATACGGTGCTGGTCGTCGGTGATCATCACCGCCTCCCCCGACTGTCGCATCACCTGCTCGGTCAACCGCGAGCGACGCTGCTCGAGCTTCACCTGACGCCAGCCGTCCCACATGGCCACCGCCATCAGCAACAGCGCACCGAGCCTGAGCGAGACGCTCGGCAGCCACAGGACGGCTGACATCGCCGAGAGCCCGAGCCAGATCAGCGGGCGATTGAAAGATAACCGAGGCCACATGGTCGAATTGGACTCCCGCGATAGAGAACGCGAAAAAAGTGTGCTGTCGTTATCGGCGCTTTGCCCGGAATCTGTAGTGTCAAAGCAGACTTTCTGTCTACCACGACCATGATCGAAGGCCCACGGGGTGCATTCAGCCCCCACGAACAGTAGACTAGGCAGGCCGCATGGCGGCAGATTGCCGTGCGCGGCGTACATCACTTCGACTCTCGGAACGCTCCAGTGACCAAGCAACACTCTTTTGATCGCGATGAACTGCTGGCTTGCAGCCGCGGTGAGCTGTTCGGCCCGGGCAATGCCCAGCTGCCGGCCCCCAACATGCTGATGCTCGACCGCATCACGCGTATTTACGAAGAGGGTGGCGAGTACGGAAAGGGCGAACTGATCGCCGAGCTCGATATCCGCCCTGACCTGTGGTTCTTCGATTGCCACTTTCCGGGCGACCCCGTCATGCCCGGCTGCCTCGGCCTCGATGCCATGTGGCAGCTGGTGGGCTTCTACCTCGGTTGGCTCGGTCACCCCGGACGCGGCCGGGCGCTGGGCTGCGGCGAGGTCAAGTTCAGCGGGCAGATCATGCCTGACGCCCAGAAGGTCACCTACCGCATCAATATCAAGCGCGTCATCACCCGCCGCCTGATTCTGGGCATGGCGGACGGCACCGTTTCCGTCGATGGCCGCGATATCTATCAGGCCAACGACCTGCGTGTCGGCCTGTTCACCTCCACCGCGAATTTCTGATCAGGAGGCTCCCATGCGACGAGTGGTAGTCACCGGTCTGGGCATCGTGTCGTGCCTGGGCAATGACCGGCAACAGGTACTCGAGGCACTCAAGAACGGCCAGTCCGGCATTCGTTTCAAGGAAGAATACGCCGAGCGTGGCTTCCGCAGCCACGTCGCCGGCGTGGTCGACATCGACCTGGACGAACTGGTGGACCGCAAGCTGCGCCGCTTCATGGGTGACGCTGCGGCCTACGCCTATGTCTCCATGGCCCAGGCCATCGAGGATTCCGGCCTCACGCCCGAGCAGGTGTCCAACGAACGTACCGGCTTGATCGCCGGGTCCGGCGGCGCCTCCAGCGCCAACCAGGTGGAGGCCGCCGACGTGATGCGCGAGAAGGGTCTGCGCCGTGTGGGCCCCTACCGGGTCACCCGCACCATGGGCAGCACCGTCTCGGCCTGTCTGGCGACCCCGTTCAAGATCAAGGGCGTGAACTACTCCATCTCTTCTGCCTGCGCCACCTCTGCCCACTGTATCGGTTCCGCCATGGAACAGATCCAGCTCGGCAAGCAGGACGTGGTATTCGCCGGCGGCGGCGAGGAGGAGCACTGGACGCTGTCGTGTCTGTTCGACGCCATGGGTGCGCTGTCGACCAGCTACAACGACGACCCGCAGACCGCCTCTCGCCCCTACGACAAGAGCCGCGACGGCTTCGTCATCGCCGGCGGCGGCGGCATGCTGGTGCTTGAAGAGCTCGAGCACGCCAAGGCTCGCGGCGCCAAGATCTACGCCGAGGTGGTCGGCTACGGCGCCACCTCCGACGGCAAGGACATGGTCGCGCCGTCAGGTGAAGGCGCCATTCGCTGCATGCGCCAGGCCATGGCCAGCGTCGACGGCGACATCGACTACATCAACACCCATGGCACCTCCACGCCGGTGGGCGATGTGGCCGAGCTCAAGGCGGTGCGCGAGGTCTTCGGTGACAGCACCCCGGCGATGAGTTCCACCAAGTCTCTGACCGGGCATTCCCTGGGCGCCACCGGCGTGCAGGAAGCGATCTACTCGCTATTGATGATGGAGAACGACTTCATCGCCGCCTCGGCCAACGTCAGCGACCTGGACGACGAGGCCCAGGGCTTCGATATCGTCACCAGCCGCCGTGATGGCGTGAAGCTGGATCGCGTACTGTCCAACAGCTTCGGCTTCGGCGGTACCAATGCCTGTCTGGTGCTGCAGCGCTTCAACGACTGATCCAGCCCGGCCAGGTAGTAACACGACGGCGCCCCTCGGGGCGCCGTCGTTGTTTGTGGATAGCGCTATTCCCACTGCCAGGGAGAGCAAGACGATATTGCTGACAAAGTGTTGTCTGAAAAACACGAAAAATGGGTAGGTTTGTTGCGCTGCAATAGCGCGTGCTACAACTCCGAACACGGTCAGCTTGCGCTCCAGAAACTCCCGTCGCGATCCTGCGCGCGCAACCGCCGATCAGGACCCTGTCCTGCAGGAACCATCCCGACTCCCTCTTTCATCAAGGATGATGAGCATGAACCTACGCCTTACGCTTTCTCTCGCCGTGCTTGGCTGCACCAGCCTGCTGACCGGCTGCGAGAACATGTCCACCGACAGCATGATCAACACCGGGCTCGCCGGCTTCAACGCCGCCACCATCAGCGACGCCGAGGTCAAGGCCATGTCTGACCAGAGCTGCCAGCAGATGGACAGCCAATCCGTCCTGGCGTCGCCCGACTCTGAGTATGCACAGCGCCTAAAAAGCATTGCCGACCACCTGGGTCACCAGATCGAAGGCACCCCGGTCAACTACAAGGTCTACATGACCGACGACATCAACGCCTGGGCCATGGCCAACGGCTGCGTGCGTGTCTACAGCGGGCTGATGGACATGATGAACGACAACGAGATCGAGGGCGTACTGGGCCACGAACTCGGCCACGTGGCCCTGGGGCATAGCCGCAAGCGCATGCAGACGGCCTACGCCACCGCGATCGCCCGGGATGCCATGGCGGCATCTGGCAACAGCGCGATGGCGACCCTGTCGGACTCCCAACTGGGTGACCTGAGCGAGCAGTTCATCAACGCCCAGTTCTCCCAGAGTCAGGAAAGCGACGCCGACAACTTCTCTTTCGACCTGCTGACCGAGCGGGGCATCCCGCGCGAGGGGCTGATGACCGGCTTCCAGAAGTTCGCCGATCTCGACGGCGGCGAAAGCAGCCTGATGTCGTCACACCCGGGCTCCATGGAACGCGCCGACAATATTCGCGAGCGCCTGGCCAACGGCTAGGACTGACGATAGGTGGCAGCTTCAGCCCTTTCATGCTCGGAGCTGCCACACTCGCTTTGCCCGCATCAACGACAAAAGGAGAAGACCATGAGCGGCAGCACCTCGAATGAAAGCGTTATCGCAACGCTGAAGCCTTCGATTTTGGCGGGAGTGGGTTCACTGATAGTTGGATTGTTGCTCGCATCAATCGGCACATACTATTTAGTACATGTTGCCGTTTATCTTTATGGGTTTCTCATCAGCCTGCACATTCCAGGCAGTTCAATCATCTTGAACCGATCCTGCGCCATCATCACTGTTTGGGTGATCTGTCTTATTATTCCCATCTGCAAGATCATTGGCTTGGCCACCACCAAGTTTGATATCACACCGCGCCGAGTCTACTACTATCACGGCGTCTTGAATCGCCGCGTGGATCAGTTGGAGATCGCACGCATCCGCGACCTGTCGACATCAGAGCCTTTGCTGCTCAGGCTCTTTGGCTTGGGTAACCTGATACTGCTGACGGCAGACCGGACCCATCCGCGCCAACTTATTCCCGGCATCAAGGACGTCCACGGCATGCGAGAGCGTGTACATGACCTGAGCGTTGCCGAAAGACAGCGGACAGGCTATCAGGAGATGGAAAACACCACCGAAGCGACGGCTTGACCGCCTTTTCTCTCGGCGATCGGCGATGATGCCGAGCGCCCCAAGACCGGCTCCAGTGGGGCCGGATCGCGTTCAGCGACTGACACTGCGCGCCAGTTCTTCGGGCGCGGGTCTCGGCACGCTGGAGATCTCTTCCAGGCGCGCCTCGATCCAGGCTTCGGTCTCGACCAGCACCTCTTCAGGGGTGCGTCCTTCGGTGGCGATAGGCTCGCCCACCACCAGCGAGATGCGGCCAGGCCGCTTGATCCAGTCACGCCCCGGCCAGCATTCGCCGGCGTTGTGGGCCACCGGCACCACCGGCACCCCGGCGCGGCAGGCGATCACCGCCCCACTCTTGTTGTAGCGGCGACGCTTGCCTGGCTCTACCCGGGTTCCCTCGGGAAAGATCAGCACCGACAACCCCTCCTTGAGCCGCTGGCCTCCCTGGCTCAGTACCTGGCGCATGGCCCGGGCAGGCTTGGAGCGGTCCAGGGCGATGGGGTGCAACAGGCGCAGCCCCCAGCCAAAGATCGGAAAGTTCAACAGTTCCTTCTTGAGCACCGTGCACACCGGAGGCTTGAGCAACTGCAGGTAGACGGTTTCCCACTCGCACTGGTGATTGGACAGGATCACCACCGGCCCATCGGGCAGTTTTTCACGCCCCTTCATCTCGTAGCGCACCCCGCACACCAGGCTGAACCAGGCGATGATGAAGTGGTTGTAGAGGTTGAGCAGCCGATAGCGCGAGCGCAGTGGCAGCAGCGGCGCCGGCGGCAGAAACAGCAAGCCACACACCAGCATCGCGGCAAAATAGCCAATATAGAAGATCACGCTGCGCAGCAGATTCATGCGTCCTTCCCCTGACTCGTCGCCTGGCAGGCCACGTCTTCCCGCGCTCGACACCAGGTGTCGAGCATGCGACCCACCTCGAGCCGCCAGGGTTTCTGGTGTACCCCGAACACTTCCAGCACCCGGCGACAGTTGAGTACCCGGCGCAGCGGCTGATCATGGTGGTGGCTGAGCGCCTTCACCTCGCCCAGCGCGATATTTTCGCCCTGGCCTTCCAGACGCGTGCCCAACTGGGTGCGCACCATGCACACGAACGTATAGGCGCTGACCGGCTCTACCCCGGCCAGATGGTAGCTGCCCCAGGCATTGGCGCCGCAGGACTGCTGCTGCAGCATGCCGATCAGCGCCATGGCCACGGCATCAGCGGACGTCGGGCACAGGGTCACGTCGGTCTCGGCGGGCACGGTGCCACCATCGATCAGGGTATCGAGCAGTTCGCCGAGCCAGGCGTGGCTACCCTCCAGGGCGAACATGGGACCGACCCGCACGATCAGGTGCTCGGGGCACTCGGCACGGATGCGGTCGCCCGTCGCCACCAGCCGGCGCAGCCCCTCGTCCCGGGGGGCCGGAATCACGTGCTCGTCGATGGGCGAATCGTGGCCATCCTCGTAGAGCTGGTCACAGACGCACCACACCAGCGGTATGCCAACGTCACGGCACGCCTCCATGCAGGCCTCGACCGCCTCGGCGTGTTCGACCACCGCAGCGGGCGGCACGCTGAAGGGGCGCGACAAGGGGGGAATGATCAGCGCGTCCGGCGCCAGCGTACGCAGCGCTTCAGGATCCACGCGGGTCGCGGGATCGATCACCAGCTCGGTATCACCGCGCCGATTGCTTTCCCGCGCCAGGGCCAGGGACAGACAATGCCCGGCGTCCAGAATCAGCAGCTTCACGACGACTCCTCGTCCATGAGAGCGCCGCACGAGACTCGTACGACGCCCTGGCGTTACGGCCGGTGTCCAGACGCTGCGACAGGAATAGCGGCGAGAACCGCCACTCGCACATCACGCCCGAGGACACCAAAGGGCCATATTCTACACCAACTGCTCATCGATCAGCGCCCCTCTTGGAGGTAGCAGACTCTCGCCATCCATCGAGGTGGAAACGTCTGGCTGCCGGTTGGCGCGATCAGCCGACGCTGGTCGCAAGGCCCACCAGGCTGACCGCCACCAGCACCACCCCGAGCACCCGGAAGAACACCTCGGAGCGAGCACCGAGCAGCGCCTGGTGGACCCGCTCGCCGAGTACATGGCCCACCATGGCGCAGGGCAACAGCCACAGGTGATGCTCGAGCTGCAGGTCCACTCCGGCGATGATGAAGGACACCATCTTGATCACCACCAGGATGAACCACAGCACAAACAGGGTGTCGCGCAACTGGTGCTTGGCCACATGGGAAGCGAATACCGCGACGATCAGCGGAGCGCCGATCAGCGATGCTCCACTGACGTAGCCGCCCAGCGCCAGCAGCACCACGTCCACCGTCTTGCTGCGGCTACGAAAGGGGCGATTGAGGGCGTAGCTGGCGCCGTAGACGATCACGATCACGAAGATCACCGCCGTCATCAGCTCAGCCGGCAGGGTCAAGAGGCCAACCACGCCGATCAGCTTGGGCACGATCATGATCGCCAGCGCGCGCTTCAAGTAGCGCCAGTCGATATTGCTGTCTCCGGTATTGCCGGTCTGCTGGATCTGACGATGGCCGCGCCAGGCGATCCAGCTCGAGAAGATCAACAGATGCACCGCCACCAGCGGCAGGAACACCAGTGGCTCATCGAGCACCAGCAGCAGGAAGGGCAGCGCCAGCACCGCCCCACCGAACCCCAGACTGGAGCGCACGAAACCGCTCCAGCAGAAGATCAGCCCGATCAACGCGTACTGGTACCACAACAGATCCTGCATCCGCCGCTCCCTCTGGATCACCACTAAAATTATTTGTCTGCTTATCACTTTAGCCTGTCTGGCTGCACGGCAACATAAGACATCAGTGGAGATAGAGAGGCATCCGTCTCGCAAGGAGTGGGTTGGAAGACCCGGCCTTCAGCCCCTATGCTGAATTTGCCAAAACGAGCATTTCCCACTCTCATCATCGCAGGAGAGCACGCCATGGAATGGCTGGAAGATCTTGTCGACTACCTGACCGAGCACGACATCAAGCTGGCCACCGCGGAGTCCTGCACCGCCGGTCTGATCGCCTCGGAACTGGCCCGCGTACCTGGCAGCGGCCAGGTCATCGACAGCGGACTGGCCGTCTACTCGCCCGAGGCCAAGAACCGCTACCTGGGGATCCCCTTCGAGACCATCTCGCGCTACGGCCTGACCGGCGAGGAGATCACCCGGGAGATGGTGCTGGGCACCCTGAACAACTCCAACGCCAAGCTGGCGATCGCCAACACCGGCATCGCCGGCCCAGGCGAACCCGAGGATGGACCGCCCAAGGGCACGGTGTGCCTGGGCTGGGGTTTTCGCTACGAGGACAAGATCTACGTGATCACCACCACCGAGCATTTCGACGGGGATCGCAACGAGGTCCGCCTGGCGGCGGCCCATCATGCCCTCAAACGGGTGTGTGACTGGCATCGCGACATTCGCGACGGCAAGCTCGCGCCCTACTGGCGTGAGCACGACTGACACCCCAATCCCGCAAGGAGGCACGGATGACCCACGACGATATCGACCAGTTGCAGCGCATCATCGCGCGTGAACTCGAAGTCCAGCCCGGGGCGGACATCAGGGATGAAATTCAGCGGCGCCAGGCGTTTCTGATCGACCAGCTTCACACCACCGGCCAGCACTGCCTGGTGCTCGGCATCAGTGGCGGCGTGGACTCGACCAGCGCCGGCCTGCTGGCCCAGCGGGCGGTCGAGGCGGCGCGGGAGCGACTGCCCGAAGCACGCTTCATCGCCATGCGTCTGCCCTATGGCGAGCAGCAGGATAATGACGACGCCAGGCAGGCGCTGGACGCCATCCAGCCGGACGAGTGCCTGACGGTCAATATCAAGCCGGCCAGCGACGCCATGCTGGAAACGCTGGAGCAGGCAGGCCTTGAGTTTCGCGACCAGGCCCACCGCGACTTCGTGATGGGCAATATCAAGGCGCGCCAGCGGATGATCGCCCAGTACGCCGTGGCCGGCGCTCAAGGTGGCCTGGTCATCGGCACCGACCAGGCCGCCGAGGCAGTGATGGGCTTCTACACCAAGCACGGTGACGGTGCCTGCGACCTGGTGCCACTGGCCGGCCTGACCAAGGGCCAGGTCCGCGACATGGCTGCACAGCTGGGCGTCCCGGACACCCTGGTCAACAAGGTGCCGACGGCGGACCTGGAGTCACTGCGCCCGCAGTTGAGTGACGAGGAAGCCCTCGGCGTCAGCTACGCCGCCATCGACCGCTTCCTCACCGGCGAGAGTGTCGCCCCCGAGGACGCCGAGCGCATCATCGCCACCTGGCGGCGCACCGCCCACAAGCGTGCCATGCCCAAGACGCCCTGATACCCCGGGCACTTGAGGCGAAGCGCCTTGGCCGAAGAGAGACGCTGCAAGAGAAAGAGGCACTGGGCGAGAAGAGGCACTGCACTGAAGAGGCGCTGACCAAAAAAGAAGACCCGGAACGCAAGGAGGCCCTGCCGATGCAGGGCCTCCTTGGTTTGCTAATGACGCTATTTGATGGCATCCACAACGGGACTTAGAACGGGATCTCGTCGTCGAAGTCGTCGAAGTTGCCCGGGTCCGGTGCGCCGAAGCCGCCCTTCTGACCACCGCCCTGGTTGGGCGCCTGCTGGGGCGGACGGTTCTGCTGAGCGCCACCCTGCTGGCCACCGCCAAAGTTGCCGCCCTGCTGGGGCTGGCCACCGCCAAAGTTGCCGCCCTGCTGGGGCTGGCCGCCACCGAAGTTGCCACCCTGCTGGGGCTGGCCACCACCGAAGTTGCCACCCTGCTGGGGCTGACCACCGCCGAAGTTGCCGCCGCCCTGAGGGCCGCCGCCGAAGCCGCCACCCTGGCCGCCTTCACCGCGACCATCGAGCATCTGCATGTCGTTGGCGACGATCTCGGTGGAGTAGCGATCCTGGCCGTTCTGGTCCTGCCATTTGCGAGTCTGCAGGCGGCCTTCGATGTACAGCTTCGAGCCCTTCTTGAGGTACTGCTGGGAAATCTCGGCCAGCTTGTTGAACATCACCACCCGGTGCCATTCGGTGCGTTCCTGGCGCTGGCCGCTCTGGCGGTCCATCCAGGTATCGGTGGTCGCGAGGTTCAGGTTGGCCACGGCGGTGCCGGACGGTGTAAAGCGCACCTCCGGATCCTGGCCGAGGTTGCCGATGAGGATGACCTTGTTGACGCCACGGGCCATGGTTGACTCCTTGATGCAGACAATGGGTGCCGGGCCGGCGGGCAGGATAGCTGCCACGCCCCCGGTGACAATCGGTCGGCGTCGATCGGTCGACGCCACAAAAGCGGATGTCGCTACTATACGCGAGATCGAGACGATTCGCCGCCGTGAAGAACGCCTCGGCACTCGAGCGCAGACAGTGTGCGGCGACGTGATGTCGCGACAAGGTGCCGACACTATCTACCGCGACTATCTACCGCGGCTATCTACCGCTACTAGGAGCGCTGGGTCGAAGAACGGGTCAGCCGCGCCAGCGCCTCGGTGTCCAGGGTGGCGCGATCCACCTTCAAGTAAGCCAGCCGCTCTTCCGGCACCACCAGCACGTCCTCGACACCGGCGACGGCGGCAAAGCGCGCCATCAGGTTGTCCAGGGTATCGCTCTCGTGTTCGTCGGCCAGGGCCACCACCTCGCTGGACAGGTGGCGCGGTGCGCGCATGCCGAGCATCAGCACGAACCAGCCAAGCCCCAGCAGCGCTGCCCCCAGGAACACCGCCGACAGCCCGAACTGCTGGGCCAGGAAGCCGCCCATCACGCCACCGAGGAAGGCCCCCAGGAACTGGCTGGTGGAATAGACCCCCATGGCCGTGCCCTTGGCCCCGGCCGGCGCCAGCTTGCTGATCATCGACGGCAGGGTGGCCTCGAGCAGGTTGAAGGCGGTAAAGAAGGCCAACAGCCAGGCGCCCAGGGCTACCAGGCCCGAACCGGCGAGGCCCAGCCCGACAAGACTCAGGGTGATGGTGGCGATGGCGCCGAGGCACATCAGCTTCATCTTGCGCTTCTTCTCGGCCACGATCACCAGCGGCACCATGGCGACGAAGGACAGCCCCATCACCACCAGGTAGACCAGGCCATGGCGGGCTTCGACGACACCGGCATCGACCAGCTTGAACGGCACGGCGGTGAAGATCGCCATCAGGATCAGGTGCAGGCTGAAGATGGAGGCGTCCATGCGCCACAGGTCCATGCGCCCGAGGATGCTGGCGAGCTGCCCGCGATCGAGGCCGACGTCACGATGGCCGCGCCGGCGCGGCGCCGGCGGCACCAGTTTCCACAGCACCAGCATCCCCAGCGCCGCCAGCAGGGCGGTGAAGTAGAACACCCCGGCCAGGCCAAAGTGGCTGGCCACCAGCGGGCCGAGCACCATGGCGACGCCAAAGGCCACGCCGATCGACAGACCGATGGTCGCCATGGCGGCGGTGCGAACCTGCTCGCGGGTCTGGTCGGCCAGAAGCGCCATGATGGCGGCGGCCACCGCACCGCTGCCCTGCAGACTGCGACCGACAATCATCATGGCGATGGAGTCCGCCTGGGCGGCGACCACGCTGCCGATCAGAAACAGCCCCAAGCCAGCAGCAATCACCGGCTTGCGCCCGATGCGATCCGACAGCAGACCGAAGGGAATCTGCAGTACCGCCTGGGTCAGGCCATAGACGCCGAGCGCCAGCCCCACCAGCAGAGGGGTGGCCCCGACCAGGTGGTCGGCGTTGAGGGCGAGTACGGGCAACACCATGAACAGCCCGAGCATGCGTGTGGCGTAGAGCCCCGCCAGACCGACGATGGCGCGCCGCTCGGAGGCTAACAAGAGTCTGGCCTTGGACATGAACGAATTCCGGCTTGAGAGCGGGGAGAGAGCCCCGAAGGTGGACCGCATATTCTAGCGCCTGGGGGCGATCCAGAAAATGCCGACACTCGAGTCATTTCACAAGCGTCTTTTCACCGGTGGCTTTGCCGGCCGGGCGACCGGCCACGTATAATTGACCTTTTGCCGCGTCTTCGAGGTGGGAATGGACAAGATTCTGGTCAGGGGTGCCCGCACCCACAACCTCAAGCAGATCGACGTCGAACTACCCCGTGACAAGCTGATCGTGGTCACCGGGCTGTCTGGCTCCGGCAAGTCGTCGCTGGCCTTCGATACCCTCTACGCCGAGGGGCAGCGCCGCTACGTGGAGTCGCTGTCCACCTATGCGCGCCAGTTCCTGTCGATGATGGAAAAGCCCGACGTGGACCATATCGAGGGGCTGTCGCCGGCGATCTCCATCGAGCAGAAGTCCACCTCCCACAACCCGCGCTCCACCGTCGGCACCATCACCGAGATCTACGATTACCTGCGCCTGCTGTTCGCCCGTGCCGGCACCCCGCGCTGCCCGGAACACGGCGAGGACCTCGAGGCCCAGACCATCTCGCAGATGGTCGACCAGGTGATGGCGCTGCCGGAAGGCAGCAAGCTGATGCTGCTGGCCCCGGTGGTCAGCGGTCGCAAGGGCGAGCACCTGCAGCTGCTGGCAGAGCTGCGCTCCCAGGGCTTTGTACGCGCCATGGTCGACGGCCAGGTGCTGGAACTCGACGACGTGCGCCCGCTGGACAAGAACCGCAAGCACGACATCAGCGTGGTGGTGGACCGCATCAAGGTACGCGAAGGCCTCGAGCAGCGCCTGGCGGAATCCTTCGAGACCGCCCTGGGTCTGGCCGACGGTACCGCCATGGTCCACTTCATGGACGGTGAACAGGACGACATGGCGTTCTCGGCACGCTTCGCCTGTCCGGTCTGCGGCTACTCCATCGCCGAACTCGAACCGCGGATGTTCTCGTTCAACAACCCGGCCGGCGCCTGCCCCACCTGCGACGGCCTGGGGGTGCAGCAGTTCTTCGACCCGGAAAAGCTGATCAGCCACCCGGAGCTGTCCCTGGCGGAAGGCGTGATCAAGGGCTGGGACCGGCGCAGCGTCTACTACTTCAACCAGCTGAAGTCGGTGGCCGAGCACTACCGCTTCACCCTCGAGACCCCGTGGCAGGATCTGGCCCGTCACGAGCGCGAGGTGATCCTCAACGGCAGCGGCAAGGACGACATCGCCTTCAGCTACGTCAATGATCGCGGCAAGAAGGTCACCCGCGAGCATCCCTTCGAGGGCGTGCTGCCGAACATGCAGCGCCGCTACCGCGAGACCGAGTCAAGCATGGTCCGCGAGGAACTCGCCCGCTATATCGCGGTGCAGCCCTGCCGCACCTGCGAGGGCTCGCGCCTGCGCAAGGAAGCCCGCCACGTGTTCGTCGACGACACCACTCTGCCCGAGGTGGTGCGCCTGCCGATCGGCGACGCCCAGCGCTACTTCAGTGAACTGAGCCTGCCTGGTCGGCGCGGCGAGATCGCCGAGAAGATCCTCAACGAGATCTCGGCCAGACTCGAGTTTCTGGTCAACGTCGGCCTCGACTACCTCAACCTGGAGCGCAGCGCCGAGACCCTGTCCGGTGGCGAGGCCCAGCGCATCCGCCTGGCCAGCCAGATCGGTGCCGGCCTGGTGGGCGTGATGTACATCCTCGACGAGCCCTCCATCGGCCTGCACCAGCGCGACAACGACCGCCTGCTGCAGACCCTGGAACGCCTGCGCGACCTGGGTAACACGGTGATCGTGGTCGAACACGACGAGGACGCGATTCGTGCCGCCGACCATGTCCTCGACATCGGCCCCGGCGCCGGTGTCCATGGCGGCGAGATCGTCGCCGAGGGCACCCCGGAGGAGGTCATGGCCAACCCGGCCTCGCTGACCGGTCAGTACCTGTCCGGTACCCGCGCCATCGAGGTACCGCCCTGGCGCATCCCCGGCAACCCGGAAAAGATGCTCAAGCTCACCGGCGCCTCGGGCAACAACCTCCAGGACGTCACCCTGGAGCTGCCGCTGGGGCTGTTCGTGTGCGTCACCGGGGTGTCCGGCTCGGGCAAGTCGACCTTGATCAACTCGACCCTGATGCCGATCGCCGCGCGCGAGCTGAACAAGGCCACTACCCTGACGCCGTCGCCCTACACCGGCATCGAGGGGCTCGATCAGCTCGACAAGATCATCGACATCGACCAGAGCCCGATCGGCCGCACGCCGCGCTCCAACCCGGCGACCTACACCGGCATCTTCACCCCCATTCGCGAACTGTTCGCCGGCACCCAGGAGGCGCGCTCACGCGGCTACAAGCCCGGCCGCTTCTCGTTCAACGTCAAGGGCGGGCGCTGCGAGGCGTGTCAGGGCGAGGGCATGATCAAGGTCGAGATGCACTTCCTGCCGGATATCTATGTGCCCTGCGACGTGTGCAAGGGCAAGCGCTACAACCGCGAGACCCTGGATATCCACTACAAGGGCAAGACCATCGATGAGGTGCTGGAGATGACCGTGGAGGAGGCGCTGGAGTTCTTCAGCCCGGTGCCCGCCATCGCCCGTCGTCTGCAAACCCTGGTCGACGTGGGCCTGACCTACATCCGACTGGGCCAGAGCGCCACCACCCTGTCCGGCGGCGAGGCCCAGCGGGTCAAGCTGGCCCGGGAGCTGGCCAAGCGCGATACCGGCAAGACCCTGTACATCCTCGACGAGCCCACCACCGGCCTGCACTTCGAGGACATCCGCCAGCTGCTGACGGTCCTGCACCGGCTGCGCGACCACGGCAACACCGTGGTGGTCATCGAGCACAACCTTGACGTGATCAAGACCGCCGACTGGCTGATCGATCTGGGCCCGGAGGGCGGCTCCGGCGGTGGACGCATCATCGCCGAAGGCACCCCGGAACAGCTCGCCGAGATGGAGGTCTCCCACACCGGGCGCTTCCTCAAGCCGCTGCTCAAACGCGCCGCCCCCACCTCGCGCAAGGGCGACAAGGAAACCGCGACCGCCTGAGGCCCGCGGGTGGAACGCGTGTAGCCGCAGCGACAATCGAAAGCAGCGATGAAAGAAGCAGCGAAAGGGGAAGGCCAAGGCCTTCCCCTTTTCTGTTCCTGATGGTTCGCTCTTTGTTTCACACAGAAGCGCGAGGACACAGCAGCGTCAGCCACACCCTACCTAAAGGCTGCTCTCGTGCAGGATGCCCTTCAAGGCAAGCGCCCGCCGGGCGGTCTGTTCAAGCTGACAGGCGGCCGCGACGACGCTGCGGATGGTGCCATCCTGATAGCGGGCATAGGCGTAGCCGCACTCGGCGTCGCGGAAGGTGATCCAGGCACGCTGCACGTCTCTTAGCGCGTCCACCCGAGAGATACCCACGTCAGGATTCCCCTCGTCCTGCTCGCGCATCAGCGCGCGCAGCTCCTGGTACTGGGCGTTGAGCAGTTCATCCCAGACCCGGGTCTCCTGGGCCAGACAATCGACGATGCCCAGGGTCGTGGCCCCGCCCGGGCTCTGCTGGCAGGCGTCGGCGGCGAGTCCGATGCAGTCACCCACCGCCCCCTGGCCCATCTGTACAAAGCAGTCGCGCACCTCGGCGGTGTCGACCGTGGGCGCCGTACTGCCCCCCTCCTCGGCCAATGATGACGCCTGGGCAGCCTCCTTGCCCGCTTCTCGAGGATCGCCCGGCGTCTGCGCCACGGCGATGACTGGCGATAGCACCAGCATCGACAACAGCCTCTGCCACGTCCTTTGCATGCCTTCCCCCGATACCTTGTCCCTGACTGACAGCATAGGGGAAGCCACGCCGTGCGGACACACAGCCCTGGCGCTTATGTCATCGCTGCCCCTGGATGCCAGCCCTCTCGGGCCGGCCCAGCTTCCGACCATCATGCCCAAGAGTCCCGTCGACAAATGACAGACATAAAAAAACCGACACCCGGAGGTGTCGGTTTCGCGTCGTGTCGAAGCGCTGTCGAAAGGATTACTCCTCGCCGACGGCCTCTTCTTCAACGACGGGGCGATCGACCAGCTCGACGTAGGCCATGGGGGCGTTATCGCCGGTGCGGAAACCGCACTTGAGAATACGGACGTAACCGCCCGGACGCTCGACGTAACGCGGACCCAGCTCATTGAAGAGCTTGCCGACCGCTTCCTTCGAGCGGGTACGGCTGAAGGCCAGACGCCGGTTGGCGACGCTGTCTTCCTTGGCCAGGGTGATGAGCGGCTCGATATGACGACGCAGCTCCTTGGCCTTGGGAAGGGTTGTCTTGATCACTTCGTGCTCGACCAGCGACACGCTCATGTTGCGAAACATGGCCTGGCGGTGCGAGCTGGTACGATTGAGGTGACGACCACTCTTACGATGACGCATGGTTGTGATTCCTTACCAAACTGGGACTCGAGCCGACGCTTAGGCGGTGGCCTTGTCGTCCTTCAGGCTAGCCGGCGGCCAATTTTCAAGCCGCATGCCAAGGGACAGACCACGAGCAGCCAACACGTCCTTGATCTCGTTCAAGGACTTCTTGCCGAGGTTCGGGGTCTTCAACAGCTCCACCTCGGTGCGCTGAATCAGATCGCCGATGTAGTAGATATTCTCGGCTTTCAGGCAGTTGGCGCTACGAACGGTCAACTCGAGATCGTCTACGGGGCGCAGCAGGATGGGATCGATATGATCCTCTTCCTCGACCACTTCCTGTTCCTTGTCGGCTTCCAGGTCGACGAACGCTGCCAGCTGCTCTTGCAGGATGGTCGCGCTGCGACGGATCGCCTCTTCCGGATCCAGGGTGCCGTCGGTTTCCAGGTTGATGATCAGCTTGTCGAGGTCGGTGCGCTGTTCGACGCGGGCGGCTTCGACGCTGTAGGAAACGCGGCGCACGGGGCTGAAGGTCGCATCCAGCTGCAGACGGCCGATGGCGCGTGTCTCGTCGTCGGCTTCGCTGCGGACATCCGCAGGCTCATAGCCGCGACCACGGGCCACCTTCAGCTGCATCTTGAGCTCGGCGCCTTCATTGACGTGGGCGATGACGTGCTCGGGGTTGACCACTTCGACGTCGTGATCGACGGCGATGTCACCAGCGGTGACGACGGCCGGGCCCTGCTTGTTCAGCGAGAGCATCGCCTCGTCGCGGCTGTGCATCTTGATCGCCACGTCCTTGAGGTTCAGGAGGATTTCGATGACATCTTCCTGGACACCCTCAATCGCGCTGTACTCATGGTCGACACCAGCGATCTCGGTCTCCACCACGGCGCAGCCGGGCATGGACGAGAGCAGGATACGACGCAGAGCATTGCCCAACGTGTGGCCGAAGCCACGCTCGAACGGCTCGAGCACGATCTTTGCGTGGTGTGCGCTGATCTCTTCGACCTTGATGTCGCGAGGACGGAGAAACTCTGTCACTGAACGCTGCATATGAACACCTTTCAGGCTGCCAAACGAATACTCGGTAATAATCGCCGCCCTCCCGGAGGAGGGCGGCGCGGACGGACCGCTTACTTCGAGTACAGCTCGACGATCAGTTGCTCGTTGATGTCGGCAGTCAGGTCACCGCGCTCAGGCAGGGCCTTGAAGGTGCCTTCCATCTTCTTGGCGTCGAGTTCGATCCAGGCCACGTCGCCACGGTTGGCGGCGATGCTCAGGGCGTTCTGGATACGCGCCTGTTGCTTGGCCTTTTCACGAACGGATACCACGTCGCCGGGCTTGACCTGGTAGGAGGCCACGTTGACGGTCTTGCCGTTGACGGCAATCGCCTTGTGGCTTACCAGCTGACGAGCCTCGGAGCGAGTGGCGCCAAAGCCCATGCGGTAGACGACGTTGTCCAGTCGGGACTCAAGCAGCTGCAGCAACAACTCACCGGTCGCACCCTTCAGGCGGGCGGCTTCCTTGTAGTAGTTGCGGAACTGCTTTTCGAGTACGCCGTACATGCGACGTACTTTCTGCTTCTCGCGAAGCTGCAAGCCGTAGTCGGAAAGACGCTGACGGCGCTGGCCGTGCACACCCGGAATCTGTTCGGATTTGCACTTTTTCTCGAAGGGAGTGACACCGCTCTTGAGGAAGAGGTCGGTACCTTCCCGGCGAGACAGTTTGCACTTCGGTCCAATGTAACGAGCCATGAATCTGTCTCCTTAAACGCGGCGTTTCTTCGGCGGACGGCAGCCATTGTGGGGAATGGGCGTCGCGTCGGTGATGCTTTGCACGCGGAAGCCGGCGGCGTTGAGTGCACGCACGGCGGATTCACGGCCAGGACCGGGGCCCTTGACCAGCACGTCGACGTTTTTCACACCATACTCGGCTGCAGCAGTTGCTGCACGCTCGCTTGCCACTTGAGCAGCGAACGGGGTGCTCTTGCGAGAACCACGAAAACCCGAACCACCGGCTGTCGCCCAGGAAAGAGCGTTGCCCTGGCGGTCTGTGATCGTAATGATCGTGTTGTTAAAAGAGGCATGGATATGCGCAACGGCATCCACTACCTGCTTTTTAACCTTTTTACGGTTGCTACGCGGGTTAGCCATGTTGATGTCAATTCCTGTCTTTACGCCAGAACGTGCGTGTTATTTGCGGATCGGCTTACGCGGTCCCTTACGGGTACGCGCGTTGGTCTTGGTGCGCTGACCGCGCATCGGAAGACCACGACGATGACGCAGACCACGGTAGCAACCCAAGTCCATGAGACGCTTGATGTTCAGCGTCACATCACGACGAAGGTCGCCTTCAACGGTATACTTGCCGACTTCACTACGCAGGCTGTCGATCTCTTCAGATGACAGATCCTGGATCTTGGTGGTCGGCGCGATGCCGGTCGCTTCACAGATTTCCTGTGCGCGAGTACGGCCAATCCCGAAGATGTAGGTCAGCGAGATCGCCGCATGCTTGTTGTCCGGGATATTGACGCCTGCAATACGGGCCATCAGCTTACTCCGAAGTTTGAGCGGCTTGCTCGGTTAATCAACTACAAAAGGCGCAATAGCATACCCCCTTCCCGTCATTAGGGCAAGGGGTATGCCAGCACCCGGTTCAATTCAGGCCAGGATTAACCCTGGCGCTGCTTGTGCCGCGGCTCGGTGCAGATGACGCGAACAGCGCCATTGCGACGAATGATCTTGCAATTGCGGCACATTTTCTTCACGGAAGCTCGAACTTTCATCGTTCTCTCCAAAATCGGCTTGCGGCGTGCCAAATCGGCCTGCGGCGCCTTAGCGCATGATGCCGCCGCTACCGTAGCCTTTCAGGTTGGACTTCTTCATCACCGACTCATACTGGTGCGACATGAGGTGCGACTGCACCTGGGCCATGAAGTCCATGATGACCACGACCACGATCAGCAGCGAGGTACCGCCAAAGAAGAACGGCACGTTCCACGCTACGATCAGGAACTGGGGCATCAGGGAAACCGCAGTGATGTAGAGAGCGCCGAACAGGGTCAGACGAGTCATGACCTTGTCGACATAACGAGCGGTCTGCTCGCCAGGACGAATCCCCGGAAGGAAGGCACCCGACTTCTTGAGGTTGTCGGCCACATCCTTGGGGTTGAAGACCAGCGCTGTGTAAAAGAAGCAGAAGAATACCACCGCCGCCGCGAAAAGCAAGATATAAAGGGGCTGACCTGGGGCCAACGCCTGGGACGCGCGCTGCAACCATTCCATGCCGTCGCCCGCACCTACCCACTGACCGAGGGAGGCGGGGAACAACAGGATGCTCGAGGCAAAGATGGCCGGAATGACACCCGCCATGTTGACCTTGAGCGGCAGGTAGCTGCTCTGCCCTGCATACATCTTGTTGCCTACCTGGCGGCGCGGGTAGTTCACCGTGATCCGGCGCTGGCCGCGTTCGATGAACACGACGAACGCCACGGTGGCGATACCCAGAAGGCTAAGCGCCAACAGCGGCAACACATTCCACGCGCCCTCGTTGCGGGCAAGCTCGAAGGCTTGAGCCACAGCTCCGGGCAGGCCGGCGACGATACCCGCGAAGATCAGCAGCGAAATGCCGTTGCCGATGCCCTTCTCGGTGATCTGCTCACCCAGCCACATCAAGAACACCGCGCCACTCACGAAGGTGATGATCGCGGTGAAATAGAAGCTGAGATCGGCCGTATAGGCAATGCCTTGGCTGGCCAGACCCACGGACATGCCGGTGGCCTGAACCAGGGCCAGCACCACCGTGCCGTAGCGCGTGTACTGGCTGATCTTGCGGCGGCCGCTCTCGCCCTCCTTCTTCAACTGCTCGAGGTGGGGCGAGACGGCGGTCAGGAGCTGCATGATGATCGACGCCGAGATGTACGGCATGATGCCGAGGGCGAGGATACTCATGCGCTCCAGGGCACCGCCCGAGAACATGTTGAACATGCCCAGGATGGTGCCCTGCTGCTCCCTGAACAAGGCAGCAAGCTGGTCAGGATTGATACCGGGAACGGGTATGTGGGCACCGATACGGTAGACCACGATGGCGAGGAGCACGAAGCGCAGACGCGCCCACAGTTCACTCAGACCGCTGCCCATCGCCGGCATGTTTCCTGACTTGGCCATTTAGTCCTCTACCTTGCCACCGGCGGCTTCGATCGCTGCGCGGGCACCCTTGGTGACCCGCAGACCGCGAACGGTGACCGCCTTGTTCAGATCGCCGGAAAGGATCACCTTCGCATGCTGCGTGGAATCCTTCAGCACATTGGCTTCCTTGAGGCTTTCCAGGGTGACTTCGTCACCCGCGACCTTGGCCAGCTCGGCCAGGCGGACTTCCTCGGAAACCAAAGACTTGGCGGAGGTGAAACCAAACTTCGGCAGACGACGCTGCAGGGGCATCTGACCGCCCTCGAAGCCGGGCTTCACGCTGCCACCGCTGCGCGACTTCTGGCCCTTGTGGCCACGGCCGCCGGTCTTGCCCAGACCGGAACCGATGCCACGACCGACGCGCTTTTCAGCGTGCTTGGAGCCCGGTGCCGGGCTCAGGCTGTTAAGTTTCATGGATTACTCTCCCTCAACACGCACAAGGTAGTTGACCTTGTGGATCATGCCGCGAACGGCAGGGGTGTCTTCCAGTTCAACCGTGTGACCGATGCGGCGCAGGCCGAGGCCCTTCATGGTGGCCTTGTGCTTGGCCAACGTGCCGATGGTGCTGCGGGTCTGGGTAACCTTGATCGTAGCTGCCATGGTGTATTACCCCGTGATCGCTTCGACTGAGAGACCGCGCTTGGCGGCCACGTCTTCCGGCGACTGCATGGAAGCCAGGCCATTCACGGTCGCACGGACCACGTTCACCGGATTGGTGGAGCCATAGCACTTGGCCAGGACGTTGTGCACGCCGGCCAATTCCAGCACGGAGCGCATGGCGCCGCCGGCGATGATACCAGTACCGTCAGAGGCCGGCTGCATGTACACCTTGGAGGCGCCATGACGAGCCTTGACCGGATACTGGAGGGTACCGCCGACCAGGTTCACCTTGATCATGTTGCGGCGCGCCTGGTCCATCGCCTTCTGAATCGCGACCGGCACTTCACGTGCCTTGCCACGACCGAAGCCGACGCGACCGTTACCGTCGCCCACGACAGTCAGAGCGGTGAAGCCGAAAATACGGCCACCCTTGACCACCTTGGCGACACGGTTGACCTGCACGAGCTTTTCCTGCAGATCGCCGTTTTGCTGTTCGTTCTTCGCCATCGTAAAACCCTTTAGAATTCCAGGCCGCCTTCACGTGCGGCGTCGGCCAGGGCCTTCACACGACCGTGGTACTTGAAGCCAGCGCGGTCGAAGGCCACCTGGGTGATGCCCGCTTCCTTGGCGCGTTCAGCGATCAGCGCACCAACTTTGGCTGCGGCGTCTGCATTGCCGGTCGAACCCTCGCGCAGGCTCTTGTCCAGCGTGGAAGCGCTGGCCAGGACCTTGCCACCATCCGGCGAGATAATCTGCGCGTAGATGTGACGGGGGGTACGATTGACGCACAGGCGAGACACGCCCAGCTCGCGGATCTTCGCGCGAGCGCGGCGGGCACGACGGAGACGAGATTCTTTCTTCGCGTTCATAACCCTGCCTTACTTCTTCTTGGCTTCTTTACGGCGGACCTGCTCATCCGCGTAACGCACACCCTTGCCCTTGTAGGGTTCAGGCGGACGGAAAGCGCGGATTTCCGCTGCGACCTGGCCGAGCTTCTGCTTGTCCGCGCTCTTCAGCACGATGACGGTGTTCTTCGGCGTTTCCGCCGTGACACCTTCAGGCAGTTGATAGTCGACCGGGTGAGAGAAGCCCAGTGTCAGGTTGAGCGTCTGGCCTTTCGCTTGAGCGCGATAACCGACGCCGATGATTTCGAGAGACTTGGTAAAGCCCTCGGACACGCCGGTGACCAGGTTCTGAACCAGGGCACGGGTGGTGCCGACCATGGCCCAGCTCTTAGCAGATTCGCTCGGCTGGAAGGTCAGCTGGCCATCTTCCTGCGCGACCACGACATCGTCGTGAACGGGCATGGAGAGGGTGCCCTGACCGCCTTTGGCGGTCAGCGTGGCGCCGTCGATCTTGACCTCGACGCCAGCGGGCACTTTAACCGGATATTTGGCTACGCGGGACATTCCAAACTCCTAGAATACGGTGCAGAGGACTTCGCCGCCGACACCAGCCTGACGCGCGGCACGATCGGTCATCACACCCTTGGATGTGGTGACGATCGCGACACCCAGGCCATCGGCGACCTTCGGCAGCGCATCCTTGCCCTTGTAACTACGCAGGGACGGCTTGGAAACCCGCTGCAGATGCTCGATGACCGGTTTGCCTTCGAAGTACTTGAGGCTGACGGTCAGCTCGGGCTTGGCTGATTCGCTCACGGCGAAGTCAGTGATGTAACCCTCTTCTTTCAGCACGCGGGCCACTTCAACCTTGATCTTGGAGGACGGCATGGTGACCGTCTCCTTGGTGGCCTGCTGCGCATTGCGGATACGGGTAAACATATCCGCCAGAGTGTCTTGCATGCTCATTTAACTTGCGCTCCTGATGATTCTACGTGGCGTTACCAGCTGGACTTCTTCAGTCCGGGCACGTCGCCACGCATGGCGGCTTCACGCAGCTTGTTACGACCGAGGCCGAACTTGTTGTAGTAGCCGTGCGGACGGCCAGTCACGCGGCAGCGGTTACGCTGACGCACGGGGCTGGAGTCACGCGGCAGCGACTGCAACTTCAGCTGCGCATCGAAGCGCTCCTCATCGGAGCTGTTCACGTCCTGGATGATCGCCTTGAGCTCGGCACGCTTGGCAGCATACTTCTCAACCAGTTGCGCGCGCTTCTGCTCACGCTCAATCATGCTCTTCTTTGCCATGATCCCACCCCTATTTCTTGAACGGGAAGTTCAGTGCGCTCAGCAGCGCACGACCTTCGTCATCGGTGTTGGCAGTGGTGGTGATGGTGACATCCAGACCACGAATCCGGTCGATCTTATCATACTCGATCTCCGGGAAGATGATCTGCTCACGCACCCCCATGCTGTAGTTGCCACGACCGTCGAAGGACTTCGGGTTGAGACCACGGAAGTCACGAACGCGGGGGATCGCGATATTCACCAGGCGATCGAGGAAGTCCCACATGCGCTCACTGCGCAGTGTGACCTTCACGCCGATCGGCCAGCCTTCACGCACCTTGAAGCCCGCGATGGACTTACGTGCCTTGGTCACCATCGGCTTCTGACCGGAGAGCTTCTCCAGGTCGCCGACGGCAGCGTCGATCAGCTTTTTATCGCTGGTCGCTTCGCCGATACCCATGTTCAGAGTCACCTTGGTGATCCGGGGTACCTGCATAACGTTGGCGTAGCTGAACTGCTCTTTCAGTTGAGCCACCACCTCGTTTTGATAACGTTCTTTCAAGTTCGCCATTTTGCTACCCGACTCGCGTTAGGCGTCGATCTGCGCTTGCGTCGACTTGTAGATACGTACCTTGGTACCGTCTTCCTTGATCTGGAAGCCGACGCGATCCGCCTTACCGGTCTCCTGATTGAAGATGGCTACGTTGGACGCGTGAATCGGAGCCTCGCGCTCGACGATACCGCCCTGATTGCCGGCCATGGGGTTCGGCTTGGTGTGACGCTTGATCATGTTCACACCCGCTACCACGAACCGCTCGTCCTTGAGGACGCGCTTCACGGTACCGCGCTTACCCTTGTCCTTGCCGGCGATGACGATCACTTCATCATCACGTTTGATCTTTTGCATGTCGCCTCGCTCCCTTACAGCACTTCAGGCGCTAAGGAAATGATCTTCATGAACTTCTCGTTGCGAAGTTCACGCGTCACCGGCCCGAAGATACGGGTACCGATCGGCTGCTCGTTGGTGTTGTTCAACAAGACGGCCGCATTTCCATCGAAGCGAATCAGCGAACCGTCGCTGCGACGGACGCCACTGCGGGTCCGGACAACTACCGCTTTCAGCACCTGGCCTTTCTTGACCTTGCCGCGCGGAATAGCTTCCTTCACCGTGACCTTGATGACGTCACCAACGCGAGCGTAGCGGCGGTGTGAACCACCCAGCACCTTGATGCACTGCACCCGGCGCGCTCCGCTGTTGTCGGCGACATCCAGCATTGTCTGAGTCTGAATCATCGGTTTTCTCCAAACCTAAACTGACTGCACGAGGTTAAGGCCGTGGCCTTAACCCTTGGCCTGTTCGACAACCTCGACCAGGGTCCAGGCCTTCTTCTTGGACAGCGGACGGCATTCCTGGATGGATACCGTGTCACCGGCCTTGGCCTGGTTGGTCTCGTCGTGGGCGTGCAGCTTGGTGGAGCGCTTAACGTATTTGCCGTAGATCGGGTGGCGCTCACGACGCTCGATCATTACAACGATGGACTTGTCCATCTTGTCGCTCACCACCTTGCCGGTGAGCGTACGGGCTTTTTTCTCTTCGGCCATCTCAGACACCTGCCTTCTCGTTGAGCACAGTCTTCACGCGGGCGATATCCCGACGAACCTGCTTGAGCAGATGAGTCTGGCTCAGCTGGCCGGTGGCCTTCTGCATGCGCAGGTTGAACTGCTCGCGGAGGAGTTCGAGGAGCTGCTCGTTGAGCTGCTCGGCGGACTTTTCACGAATTTCCTGGGCTTTCATCACATCACCGTCCGTTTCACAAAGGTGGTGGAGACCGGGAATTTCTGGGCGGCCAGTGCGAAAGCTTCGCGGGCCAGTTCCTCGGAAACGCCTTCGATCTCGTAAAGGACACGACCGGGCTGGATCTGTGCGACCCAGTACTCGACGGAGCCCTTACCTTTACCCATCCGGACTTCCAGGGGCTTCTTGGAAATCGGCTTGTCCGGGAAGACACGGATCCAGATCTTGCCGCCACGCTTGACGTGACGGGTGATGGCACGACGGCCAGCTTCGATCTGACGGGCGGTGACACGACCGCGGCCGGTGGCCTTGAGGCCGAACTCGCCGAAGCTCACTTTGCTTCCGCGATGCGCCAGGCCACGGTTGCGGCCCTTCTGCACCTTACGGAATTTTGTACGCTTGGGTTGTAACATCGAATCGCTCTCCCCTTACCTGGAACCTTTCTTCTTGGAGGGCGCTGCCTGGCTCTGCTTCGCCTTGGCGCGGACCTCCTCGATGCCCCCGAGGATTTCACCCTTGAAGACCCAGACCTTGACACCGATGATGCCGTAGGTGGTCTTTGCTTCGTAGGTGGCGTAATCGATGTCCGCACGCAGGGTATGCAGCGGAACACGACCTTCGCGGTACCACTCGGTGCGGGCAATTTCCGCGCCGCCGAGGCGACCGGAGAGCTGCACCTTGATGCCGCCAGCGCCCAGACGCATGGCGTTCTGGACAGCGCGCTTCATGGCGCGACGGAACATCACACGGCGCTCGAGCTGGCCGGCAATGTTCTGTGCGACGAGCTGAGCATCCAGCTCGGGCTTGCGAACTTCCTCGATGTTGACGTGAACAGGCACGCCCATCATCTCGGTGACGTCGCGACGCAGGCGATCGACATCTTCGCCCTTCTTGCCAATCACGATGCCCGGACGGGCAGTGTGAATGGTGATGCGCGCGTTGTTCGCGGGACGCTCGATGGTGATCTTGCTAACGGAGGCGTTTTTCAGACGCTCTTCCAGGAAGCTACGCACCGCGAGGTCGTTGTTGAGCTTATCGGCATAGGCGCCGCGCTCGGCGTACCAGACAGAGGTATGGTCTTTGACGATACCCAGTCGGATGCCTGTCGGATTGACTTTCTGACCCATCTGGTCGACTCCTACTTCTCGGCTACCTTGACGGTGATGTGGCAAGTGCGCTTCAAAATGCGATCCGCACGGCCTTTGGCGCGCGGACGGATGCGCTTGAGCGTCGTACCCTCATCGACACAGATGGTCGAGACGCGCAGCTCGTCGATGTCCATGCCGTTGTTTTCTTCCGCATTCGCGATGGCGGACTGCAGCACCTTCTTGACCAGCTTGGCCGCCTTCTTCGGTGAGAAGGTCAGCAGGTCGATTGCTTCGGCGACAGGCTTACCGCGCACCTGATCAGCCACCAAACGGGCCTTCTGGGCGGATAAACTGGCGCCACGCAGCTTTGCTGTGACTTCCATCTCTTAATCCTCTCTGGCTTACCGTTTGGCTTTCTTATCCGCCGCATGGCCGCGATAGGTGCGGGTAGCAGCGAATTCGCCCAGCTTGTGGCCAACCATTTCCTCGGAGACGTGCACCGGGACGTGTTGGCGACCGTTATGGACTGCAATGGTGAGCCCGACCATGTTGGGCAGGACCATTGAACGACGCGACCAGGTCTTGATCGGTTTGCGATCGTTCTTTTCCGCTGCAGTCTCAACCTTTTTCAGCAGATGAAGGTCTACAAAAGGACCTTTCTTCAGTGAACGTGGCACAGCCGTTACCTCTTAATGTCTTGGCGTGGGATCTTAACCGCGAGCCTTGCGGCGGCGGACGATCAGCTTGTCGGTGCGCTTGTTCTTGCGGGTCTTGTGGCCCTTGGTGGGCATACCCCACGGGGACACCGGATGACGACCACCGCTGGTGCGGCCTTCACCACCACCGTGCGGGTGATCCACCGGGTTCATCGCGACACCGCGAACAGTCGGGCGCACACCTCTCCAGCGCTTTGCACCGGCCTTGCCAAGTTGACGCAGGCTGTGCTCGGAATTGCTCACCTCACCCAGGGTCGCGCGGCACTCGGCCAGCACCTTGCGCATCTCGCCGGAGCGCAGACGCAGGGTGGCGTAGTTGCCTTCACGAGCCACCAGCTGGGCGCTGGTACCGGCGCTGCGTGCGATCTGAGCACCCTTGCCAGGCTTCAGTTCGATGCAGTGCACCGTGGAACCCAGCGGGATGTTGCGCAGCGGCAGTGCGTTGCCCTTCTTGATCGGCGCATTGACGCCGGACTCGAGGCGATCACCGGCACTCACGCCCTTGGGGGCGATGATGTAGCGACGCTCACCGTCGATGTACTTCAGCAGCGCGATGTGGGCGCTACGGTTCGGGTCATGCTCCAGGCGCTCGACGATGGCCGGAACGCCATCCTTGGTGCGCTTGAAGTCGATGATCCGATAGTGGTTGCGATGACCACCGCCGACGTGGCGAGTGGTGATGCGACCCTGGTTGTTACGACCACCGGACTTGGACTGCTTCTCGAGCAACGGCGCGTAAGCGCGGCCCTTGTACAGTTCCTCACCAACAATCTTGACGACGTGGCGACGACCGGCGGATGTGGGTTTTGTCTTGACGATTGCCATGATCCGTACTCCTGCCTTTACTCGGCGCCAGAGAAGTCTTCAAGCGTCTCGCCGGCGGCCAGTGTCACGTACGCCTTGCGATAACCCTTGCGCATACCAACACCATGCGCGGTGCGCTTGGTCTTGCCCTTCACGTTCAGAACAGAAACGCGATCGACCTTCTTGCCGAACAGCTCTTGGACGGCAGCCTTGATCTCGGGCTTGGTTGCGTCACTCGCCACCTTGAACACGTACTGGTTACGCTCGGCGGCCATGGCGGCCTTCTCGGTCACGTGCGGACCAAGCAGAACCTTGAATACACGCTCCTGGTTCATGCCAGCTTCTCCTCGAATTTGCGCAGTGCGGAGACGGTAGCCAGGACCTTGTCGAAGGCGACCAGGCTGACCGGGTCGGCGGCGGCGACGTCCACCACATCCACGTTGGGGATGTTGCGGGCTGCCAGGTACAGGTTCTCGTCGACTTCTTCGGTGACGATCAGCACCTTCTCCAGGCCCAGGTCGGAAAGCTTGGCGACCAGCTGCTTGGTTTTGGGTGACTCGACAGAGAAGGCATCAACGGCAACAAGACGCTCCTGACGGACCAGCTCGGACAGAATCGAGCGCATGGCCGCACGGTACATCTTGCGGTTGACCTTCTGGGAGTGGTCCTGCGGACGGGCCGCGAAGGTCACACCACCGCTGCGCCAGATCGGCGAGCGAATGGTACCGGCGCGAGCGCGACCGGTGCCCTTCTGGCGCCACGGCTTCTTGCCGCCGCCACGGACGTCGGAGCGGTTCTTCTGGGCGCGGGTGCCCTGACGACCACCAGCCAGATAGGCGGTGACGACCTGGTGCACGAGCGCTTCGTTGAATTCTTTGCCAAAGGTAGCGTCGGACAGCTCAACGGTCCCGGCGCTTGCACCTGCAAGATTCAGATTCATTGGAAAGTTCCCCTTCAGCCAGCTTTGACGGCGCTGCGCACGATGACATCACTGCCGGTAGCACCAGGAACGGCGCCTTTGATCAGCAGCAGGTTGCGCTCGGCATCGACACGGACGATTTCCAGGCTCTGAACGGTGCAACGTGCGTTGCCCATCTGGCCGGCCATCTTCTTGCCCTTGAACACGCGGCCCGGGGTCTGGCACATGCCGATGGAACCCGGAGCACGGTGGGACAGAGAGTTACCGTGGCTGTTGTCCTGGGTACGGAAGTTCCAGCGCTTCACTGCGCCCTGGAAGCCCTTACCCTTGGAGGTGCCGGTCACGTCAACGCTTTGACCAGCTTCGAAGAGGGATACGGTGAGTTCGCCGCCCACTTCCGGAGCTTCGTCGCCTTCGCTCAGGCGGAACTCCATCAGGGAACGACCAGCCTCGACACCTGCCTTGGCGTACAGGCCAGCTTGGGCCTTGGACAGATGCTTGGCTTTGCGGGAGCCGGTTGTCACCTGGACCGCGGCGTAGCCGTCGGATTCGACAGACTTCACGCAGGTCACGCGGTTGGGATCAACCTCGATAACGGTTACGGGCACAGACGCGCCGTCTTCGGTGAAGACACGGGTCATGCCGGCCTTCCTACCGACCAAACCGATAGTCATGCTTAGTCTCCTTTAGTGTACGGGGCTATCACCCGCTATGGCTGCCCTTTCCAGAGCATTCCACTAGCACGTTGTGTAACGCCATCCCGGCGTGGCGGCTGCTGAACCTCTACTGGATGAGAGGGACGCTGGGCCGCGAGTGTCTAGTGATATCAGTCGAGCTTGATTTGCACGTCCACGCCAGCGGCGAGGTCGAGCTTCATCAGGGCATCAACGGTCTTCTCGGTCGGCTCGACGATGTCGAGCACACGCTTGTGGGTACGAATCTCGTACTGATCACGGGCGTCCTTGTTCACGTGCGGGGAAACCAGCACGGTGTAACGCTCGCGATTGGTCGGCAGAGGAATCGGACCACGAACCTGGGCGCCGGTACGCTTGGCGGTTTCAACAATCTCCGCGGCGGACTGGTCGATCAGGCGATGGTCGAAAGCCTTCAACCGAATGCGAATCTTCTGGTTCTGCATTTGCCCTAACTCCAATGGAACTTGACGGCGCGAGCCGTCAACCCACGCATTCAAAGGATGCGCATTATATGCGCCGCGCCATCGAGAGTCAAACCCTCAATGACGATGCGCAGAAAAGGGGGCTCCTTGCGGAGCCCCCTTCGGTGATCACCGGTCTGATTTAGACCAGGATCTTGGCCACGACGCCAGCGCCGACGGTACGGCCGCCTTCGCGGATGGCGAAGCGCAGACCTTCGTCCATGGCGATCGGAGCGATCAGGTTGACGACCATCTGGACGTTGTCGCCCGGCATGACCATCTCGACGCCTTCCGGCAGTTCACAGGTACCGGTGATGTCGGTGGTACGGAAGTAGAACTGCGGACGGTAGCCCTTGAAGAACGGAGTGTGACGACCACCCTCGTCCTTGCTCAGCACGTACACTTCCGCCTCGAACTGGGTGTGCGGAGTGATGGTGCCCGGCTTGGCCAGAACCTGACCACGCTCGACTTCGTCACGCTTGGTACCACGCAGCAGGGCACCGACGTTCTCGCCAGCACGACCTTCGTCGAGCAGCTTACGGAACATCTCGACACCGGTAACGGTAGTCTTGGTGGTGTCCTTGATACCAACGATCTCGATCTCTTCGCCCGGCTTGACGATGCCGCGCTCGACACGACCGGTCACAACGGTACCGCGACCAGAGATGGAGAACACGTCTTCGATCGGCATCAGGAACGGCTGGTCGACAGCACGCTCCGGCTCGGGGATGTAAGCATCCAGAGCCTTGATCAGGTTGGCAACGGCGGTAGTACCCATGCCGTTGTCGTCCTTGCCTTCCAGAGCCATCAGGGCAGAGCCGGTGATGATCGGAGTGTCGTCGCCCGGGAAGTCGTACTCGGACAGAAGTTCACGAACTTCCATCTCGACCAGCTCGAGCAGCTCTTCGTCGTCGACCATGTCGGCCTTGTTCAGGAACACGACGATGAACGGAACGCCAACCTGACGAGACAGCAGGATGTGCTCGCGAGTCTGCGGCATGGGGCCGTCAGCAGCGGAACAGACCAGGATAGCGCCGTCCATCTGGGCAGCACCGGTGATCATGTTCTTGACGTAGTCAGCGTGTCCCGGGCAGTCGACGTGAGCGTAGTGACGCTCCTCGGACTGATACTCGACGTGAGAGGTGGCGATGGTGATACCACGCTCACGCTCTTCCGGAGCATTGTCGATGGTGTCGAACTCACGCCAGTCACCGCCGAACACCTCGGCAGAAACGCGAGTCAGGGCCGCCGTCAGGGTAGTCTTGCCGTGGTCGACGTGACCGATGGTGCCGACGTTGACGTGCGGTTTGGAACGTTCGAATTTTTCCTTAGCCACTGCTATGACCTCTTTCGTTAGCTAACGGTTAACCGTTCTGGTTGATGACGGCTTCAACGACGCTGGACGGCGCCTCTTCGTAGTCCGCAAACTCCATGGTGTAGCTTGCGCGGCCCTGGGTCTGAGAGCGCAGGTCGGTTGCGTAACCGAACATCTCAGCCAGCGGCACGGTGGCGCGAATGACCTTGCCGGAGGAAGAGTCATCCATACCCTGGACCAGGCCCCGGCGGCGGTTCAGGTCACCCATGACGTCACCCATGAATTCTTCAGGGGTCACGACCTCGACCTTCATCACCGGCTCGAGCAGAACTGCCTTGGCCTTGGGAGCGCCTTGCTTGATCGCCATGGAAGAGGCGACCTTGAACGCGGTCTCGTTGGAGTCCACGTCGTGGTAGGAACCGTCGAACAGCGTTACCTTGACGTCGATCATCGGGTAGCCCGCGATGACACCGTTCTGGAGCTGCTCATAGGCCCCTTTCTCGACGGCCGGCACGTATTCCTTCGGAACCACGCCGCCGACGATCTCGGAAGCGAACTTGAAGTGCATCTCTTCGTCGTCGCCCTTGTCTTCGGCCGTCAACGGCTCGATGCGCAGGTGTACGTGACCGTACTGACCGCGACCACCGGACTGACGAACGAACTTGCCTTCCTGCTCGACGCTCTGACGAATCGTCTCACGGTAGGCCACCTGCGGCTTGCCGATGTTCGCCTCGACCTTGAACTCGCGACGCATGCGGTCAACGATGATGTCGAGGTGAAGCTCGCCCATGCCGGAGATGATGGTCTGGCCAGTCTCTTCGTCGGTCTTGACCTGGAAGGACGGATCTTCCTGGGCCAGCTTGCCCAGTGCAATACCCATCTTTTCCTGGTCAGCCTTGGACTTCGGCTCCACGGCCACGGAGATAACCGGATCCGGGAACTCCATGCGCTCGAGAACGATCTTGTCGTTCAGGTCGCACAGGGTATCACCGGTGGTCACGTCCTTCAGGCCGATACAGGCGGCGATGTCGCCGGCCAGAACTTCCTTGATCTCCTCGCGCGAGTTGGAGTGCATCTGGACGATACGACCGACGCGCTCCTTCTTCTGCTTGACGGAGTTGTAGACGCTGTCGCCTGACTTCAGCACGCCGGAGTAGACGCGGATGAAGGTCAGGGTGCCAACGAAGGGGTCGGTCGCGATCTTGAACGCCAGCGCGGCGAAAGGCGCACTGTCATCGGCCTCACGGGTCGCGATGGTGCCGTCCTTGTCGTCGAGCTCACCTTCGATCGCCTTGACCTCGGTGGGTGACGGCATGTACTCGATGACGCCATCGAGAACGGCCTGAACGCCCTTGTTCTTGAACGCAGAGCCACAGGTGACCAGCACGATCTCGTTGTCGAGGGTACGACGACGCAGACCAGCCTTGATCTCGTCGTTGGTCAGCTCGCCCTCTTCGAGGTACTTGTCCATCAGCTCTTCGGACGCCTCGGCGGCGGCCTCGACCATCTGCTCGCGATACTCTTCGGCGGTCTCCTGGAGCTCCGCCGGGATATCGACGAGGTCGTAGTTCATCCCGAAGTTGTCTTCATCCCACAGGATGGCCTTCATCTGGATGAGGTCGATGACGCCCTTGAACTCGTCCTCGGAGCCCCAGTTGATCTGGATCGGCACGACGTTGGCGCCGAGACGATCCTTCAGCTGGTTGACGACCATGAAGAAGTCAGCGCCGCTGCGGTCCATCTTGTTGACGAACACCATGCGCGGAACTTCGTACTTGTTGGCCTGGCGCCAGACGGTCTCGGTCTGCGGCTGCACACCGGAGGAGCCACACAGCACGACGACGGCACCGTCAAGCACACGCAGGGAACGTTCGACTTCGATGGTGAAGTCAACGTGTCCAGGGGTGTCGATGATGTTGATGCGGTGCTCATCGAACTGCTTGTTCATGCCCTGCCAGAAGCAGGTGGTCGCCGCGGAGGTGATGGTGATACCACGCTCCTGCTCCTGCTCCATCCAGTCCATGGTGGCGGCGCCCTCATGGACCTCACCGACCTTGTGGGACAGACCGGTATAGAACAGGACACGCTCGGTAGTAGTCGTCTTACCGGCGTCGACGTGGGCCACGATACCGATATTGCGGTAACGCTTAAGCGGAGTCTTGCGAGCCACGATGTAACTCCCGTTGGTTGGCGATGCGCTTTAGAAGCGGTAGTGAGAGAAGGCCTTGTTGGCTTCTGCCATGCGATGCACGTCTTCACGCTTCTTGACTGCCGAACCCTTGCCTTCGGCTGCATCCAGCATTTCGCCAGCCAGACGCTGCACCATGGTCTTCTCGCCACGACGGCGAGCGGCGTCCACCAGCCAGCGCATGGCAAGCGCCTGGCGGCGGGACGGACGGACTTCGACCGGCACCTGATAGGTCGCACCGCCTACGCGGCGAGACTTCACCTCGACCATGGGCTGGATGGTTTCCAGCGCCTTGTCGAAGATTTCCAGCGGCTCTTCATTGGAACGCTCGGCAACCCTGTCCAGCGCACCATAGACGATACGCTCAGCTACGGACTTCTTGCCGCTGATCATCAGGTGGTTCATGAACTTGGCCAGACGCTCGGATCCGAACTTGGGATCCGGCAGAATCTCGCGCTTGGCCGCAACTCTTCTTCTAGGCATGATAAGCCCTCGGTTGAAGGGTCCTTCAGGTAAACCCGAGACTCGCGCTTGGCGGCTCGACCTTACTCTTATCAGACCGGGTCAAACTTGGTAATGGAAAGCGACGCAGCCCTTAGGACTTCGGACGCTTGGTGCCGTACTTGGAACGGCCCTGACGACGGTTCTGGACACCAGAGGTGTCGAGAGCGCCGCGAACGGTGTGATAACGCACACCCGGAAGGTCCTTTACTCGACCGCCACGAATCAGGACCACAGAGTGCTCCTGGAGGTTGTGGCCTTCACCGCCGATGTAAGAGGACACCTCGTAGCCGTTGGTCAGGCGCACACGGCAGACCTTCCGCAGTGCGGAGTTCGGCTTCTTCGGGGTGGTGGTGTAGACGCGGGTGCAAACGCCGCGCTTCTGCGGGCAGGCCTGAAGCGCAGGCACGTCGGTCTTCGCGGCCTGACGCTTGCGCGGCTTGCGCACGAGCTGATTAATCGTTGCCATAGCTGTTAGCTGACTCCAATGGGTTGCCTAAGCCTTTTCACAGTGGCGCGGATACACCCACCCCACTGTTAAAGGCTGCGCATTCTACTGGCTGATGCCAAGGCGCGTCAAGCCCGGAGCCGCAAAGGCTCCAGGCTTTTGCCGACATCAGATCTCGTCGTCGTCCGAGTCCAGCGCGGTGAGCTGGGCGCCCAGCTCCTGCTCGACGTCGTAGGCCGACGGCTGGAGCAGTCGCTCGGTGTCTTCACGCTTGCGACGACGCTCCTCGTGGTGGGTCAGACCGGTACCGGCCGGGATCAGACGTCCCACCACCACGTTTTCCTTCAGGCCGCGCAGGTAGTCGCGCTTGCCGGTGACCGCCGCTTCGGTCAGCACGCGGGTCGTCTCCTGGAAGGAGGCCGCAGAGATGAACGACTCGGTGGCCAGGCTGGCCTTGGTGATACCCAGCAGCAGGCGCTGGTACTTGGCCGGGAACTTGTCATTGGCCTGGAGCACGGCATTCTGCTCCAGCACACGGACCAGCTCGACCTGATCACCCGGAATGAAGTCGGAGTCACCGGCGTCGGTGATCTCGACCTTGCGCAGCATCTGACGCACGATCACTTCGATGTGCTTGTCGTTGATGCCAACGCCCTGCAGACGATAGACGTCCTGCACCTCGGCCACGATGTACTTGGCCAGCTCGGCGATGCCGAGCAGTCGCAGGATGTCGTGCGGGTTGCTCGGACCATCCGAGATCACCTCGCCCTTCTCGACCGTCTCGCCCTCGAACACCGCGATCTGACGCCACTTGGGAATCAGCATCTCGAAGGGGTCGCCTTCGGACGGGGTGATGGTCAGACGACGCTTGCCCTTGGTTTCCTTGCCGAAGCTGATCACACCGCTGATCTCGGCCAGGATGGATGGCTCCTTCGGCTTGCGCGCCTCGAACAGGTCGGCGACGCGCGGCAGACCACCGGTGATGTCCTTGTTGCCGGACGCCTCCACCGGGATACGCGCAACGATCTCACCGATGCCGATGGACGAGCCATTGTCGACGGTGACGATCGCCTTGCCGGGCAGCGGGTACTGCACCGGAGTGTCGCTGCCGGAGACGGTCACCGGCTTGCCGGCGGCGTCGTTGAGCATGATCATCGGGCGCTTGTCACGACCGGCCATCGGCCGCGCCGCGGACTCGATGATCTCGATCGAGGACAGACCGGTCATCTCGTCGACGCTGCGGTGCATGGTCAGGCCTTCGTCCATGTCGACGTAGTGCACCTGGCCTTCCGCTTCGGCGACGATCGGGTGGGTGTGCGGATCCCACTTGGCCACGGCCTGGCCGGGATCGACCGCATCACCGTCACGCACCGAAAGCTCGGCACCGTAAGGCAGCTTGTAGTACTCACGCTCGCGGCCATGCTCGTCGGCCACCGCCAGGGCGCTGGAGCGCGACACCACGACCAGCTTGCCGTCGGCGCGTTCCACGTACTTGATGTTGTGCAGGCGCACCTTGCCGCCATGCTTGACCTGGACGCTGTCCACCGCAGAGGCCCGCGAGGCGGCACCACCGATGTGGAAGGTACGCATGGTCAGCTGGGTACCCGGCTCACCGATGGACTGGGCGGCGATGACGCCGGCCGACTCACCGATGTTGACCTGGTGGCCACGGGCCAGATCGCGCCCGTAACAGGACGAACACACACCGTGACTGGTTTCACAGGTGATGGTGCTGCGCACGATGATCTCGTCGACGCCCATGGTGTCGAGCTGCTCGCACCAGGCCTCGTCCAGCAGGGTGCCGCGCGGAATCAGCACTTCGTCGGTGCTCGGGTCGATGACGTCCTGAGCGACCACACGGCCGAGTACACGCTGGGCCAGCGAGACGATGATGTCGCCGCCTTCGATGACCGGGTGCAGGGTCAGGCCACGCTCGGTGCCACAGTCGACCTCGGTGATGACCACGTCCTGGGCGACGTCGACCAGACGACGGGTCAGGTAACCGGAGTTGGCGGTCTTCAGGGCGGTATCCGCCAGACCCTTACGCGCACCGTGGGTCGAGATGAAGTACTGGAGTACGTTCAGACCTTCACGGAAGTTGGCGACGATCGGGGTCTCGATGATCGAGCCATCCGGCTTGGCCATCAGACCACGCATACCCGCCAGCTGGCGGATCTGGGCGGCGCTACCACGGGCACCGGAGTCGGCCATGATGAACACGCTGTTGAAGGAGTCCTGTTCGACTTCCTTGCCTTCGCGGTCGATCACGGTCTCCTTGGAGATGCCCGCCATCATCGCCTTGGCGACCTGGTCGTTGGCACGCGCCCAGATATCGATGACCTTGTTGTACTTCTCGCCCGCGGTCACCAGACCGGAGGAGAACTGGTCCTCGATTTCCTTGACCTCTTCCTCGGCCGCCTCGACGATCTCGGCCTTGGCGTCCGGGATGACGAAGTCGTTGACGCCGATGGAGGCGCCGGACCAGGTGGCCAGACGGAAGCCGGTGTACATCAGCTGGTCGGCGAAGATGACCGCGGCCTTGAGACCGGCGCGACGATACACTTCGTTGATCAGCTTGGAGATGGCCTTCTTCTTCATGGCCTGGTCGACCAGATCGAAGGGCACCCCTTGCGGCAGGATGCGGAACAGCAGCGCACGGCCGACGGTGGTGTCACGCAGACGGCGGTGCTCGGAGCGCTCGCCGGTCTCTTCGTCGATGTCGACCTCGTCCAGGCGCACCTTGACGCGGGCGTGCAGCGACACGTTCTGGGTGCCGAAGGCGCGCTCGACCTCGTTGAGGTCGGAGAACACCATGCCCTCGCCCTTGGCGTTGATGCGCTCGCGGGTCATGTAGTACAGACCCAGCACCACGTCCTGGGACGGCACGATGATCGGCTCGCCGTTGGCCGGTGACAGCACGTTGTTGGTGGCCATCATCAGCGCGCGCGCTTCGAGCTGGGCTTCCAGCGTCAGCGGCACGTGCACGGCCATCTGGTCACCGTCGAAGTCGGCGTTGTAGGCGGCACACACCAGCGGGTGCAGCTGGATCGCCTTGCCTTCGATCAACAGCGGCTCGAACGCCTGGATACCGAGACGGTGCAGGGTTGGGGCGCGGTTCAAAAGCACCGGGTGCTCGCGGATGACGTCGGCGAGGATGTCCCACACCTCCGGCAGCTCGCGCTCGACCATCTTCTTGGCGGCCTTGATGGTGGACGCCTGGCCGCTGGCCTGCAGCTTGGAGTAGATGAACGGCTTGAACAGCTCAAGCGCCATCTTCTTGGGCAGACCGCACTGGTGCAGACGCAGGGTCGGGCCCACGGTGATGACCGAGCGGCCGGAGTAGTCGACGCGCTTGCCCAGCAGGTTCTGACGGAAACGCCCCTGCTTGCCCTTGATCATGTCGGCCAGCGACTTCAACGGACGCTTGTTGGAGCCGGTGATGGCGCGACCGCGACGACCGTTGTCGAGCAGCGCATCGACGGACTCCTGCAGCATGCGCTTTTCGTTGCGCACGATGATGTCCGGCGCGTTGAGGTCGAGCAGACGCTTCAAGCGGTTGTTGCGGTTGATCACGCGACGGTACAGATCGTTGAGATCCGAGGTCGCGAAGCGGCCGCCATCCAGCGGTACCAGCGGACGCAGGTCCGGCGGCAGCACGGGCAGCACTTCCATCACCATCCACGCCGGATCGTTGCCGGAGCCCTGGAAGGCTTCGAGCAGCTTCAGACGCTTGGACAGCTTCTTGATCTTGGTCTCGGAGTTGGTCTGCGGGATCTCTTCGCGCAGACGCTCGATCTCTTCCTCGAGATCGATATCCTTGAGCATCGCCTGGACGGCCTCGGCACCCATGCGGGCGTCGAAGTCATCGCCGAACTCCTCGAGGGCCTCGAAGTACTGCTCGTCGTTGAGCAGCTGGCCACGCTCGAGGGTGGTCATGCCGGGATCGACGACCATGAAGCTCTCGAAATAGAGCACGCGCTCGATGTCGCGCAGGGTCATGTCCATCAGCATGCCGATGCGGGACGGCAGCGACTTCAGAAACCAGATGTGGGCGACCGGACTTGCCAGCTCGATGTGCCCCATGCGCTCGCGGCGCACGGCGGCCTTGGTGACTTCGACGCCGCACTTTTCGCAGATGATGCCGCGGTGCTTCATGCGCTTGTACTTGCCGCACAGGCACTCGTAGTCCTTCACCGGACCGAAGATCTTGGCGCAGAACAGGCCATCACGCTCGGGCTTGAAAGTCCGGTAGTTGATGGTCTCCGGCTTCTTGACCTCGCCAAAGGACCAGGAGCGGATCATGTCCGGCGACGCGAGCGTGATCTTGATCGCGTCGAACTCGTCGGACTGTGACTGCGATTTGAGGACTTTCACCAAATCTTTCATTAGGTCGGCTCCGTTGCGGAGTTGTCATGGGCGGGGAGCTATTGCTCCCCGCGGACCGTCATTCATTGAAGCGCCTTTCGGGCCGCCTCAGCTCTCCAGTTCGATATCGATGCCCAGCGAGCGGATTTCCTTCACCAATACGTTGAAGGATTCCGGCATGCCCGCCTGCATGGTGTGATCGCCATCCACGATGCTCTTGTACATCTTGGTACGACCTTCCACGTCATCGGACTTGACCGTGAGCATTTCCTGCAGAGTGTAAGCGGCGCCGTAGGCCTCCAAGGCCCAGACCTCCATCTCACCAAAGCGCTGACCACCGAACTGCGCCTTGCCGCCCAGCGGCTGCTGGGTGACCAGCGAGTAGGAGCCGGTGGAACGCGCGTGCATCTTGTCGTCGACCAGGTGGTTGAGCTTCAGCATGTACATGTAGCCCACCGTCACCGGACGATCGAACGACTCGCCGGTACGCCCGTCGTACAGGGTCATCTGGCCGGAATCCGGCAGATCGGCCAGCTTCAGCAGGTGCTTGATCTCGTGCTCCTTGGCACCGTCGAACACCGGCGTCGCCATCGGCACGCCCTTCTTCAGGTTCTTGGCCAGCGCGATGATCTCGTCATCGGACAGCGACTCGATCTCCTCGACGCGGGTACCCTGGGTGGAGTTGTAGACCTCACCGAGGAACTCGCGCAGCTGAGTGAGCTGCTGCTCGCGGGCATCACGCAGCATGTGTTCGATCTTCACGCCGAGACCGCGGGCCGCCATGCCCAGGTGGGTCTCGAGGATCTGACCGACGTTCATCCGCGACGGTACACCCAGCGGGTTCAGCACCACGTCGATGGGCTCACCGTTGTCATCGAACGGCATGTCCTCGATCGGCATGATGGCCGAGATGACACCCTTGTTACCGTGACGGCCGGCCATCTTGTCACCCGGCTGCAGGCGACGCTTGATCGCCAGGTAGACCTTGACGATCTTGAGCACGCCCGGCGCCAGGTCGTCGCCCTGGGTGAGCTTGCGCTTCTTGTCTTCGAAACGCTCGTCCATTTCCTTGCGACGGTTCTCGAGCTGCTCGTCGGCCTGAGCCAGCAGCTCATTGAGCTTCTCGTCCTGCATGCGCAGCTTGAACCACTGCTGACGCGGCAGCTCCTCGAGATAGTCCTCGGACAGCACGTCATCCTTGGACAGGCGCGGACCACCGTTGACCGGCTGACCGGACAGGGTGCGCTTGAGACGCTCGAAGGTGGCGTCCTCGGCGATGCGGTAGGTCTCCTGCAGGTCCTTGCGCACCTCGTCGAGCTGCATCTGCTCGATGGACAGAGCGCGCGAGTCCTTCTCGACGCCGTCGCGGGTGAACACCTGAACGTCGATGACGGTGCCCTTCATGCCGGTGGGGGCACGCAGGGAGGTGTCCTTCACGTCGGACGCCTTCTCACCGAAGATCGCACGCAGCAGCTTCTCTTCCGGGGTCAGCTGGGTCTCGCCCTTGGGCGTGACCTTGCCGACCAGGATGTCGCCGGCACCGACCTCGGCACCGATGTACACCACACCGGCCTCATCCAGCTTGCCCAGTGCCGATTCACCGACGTTGGGAATATCGGAGGTGATCTCCTCCGGCCCCAGCTTGGTGTCACGGGACACACAGGTCAGTTCCTGGATGTGGATGGTAGTGAAACGGTCTTCCTGGACCACCCGCTCGGACAGCAGGATGGAGTCCTCGAAGTTGTAACCGTTCCACGGCATGAAGGCGATGCGCATGTTCTGGCCAAGCGCCAGGTCACCCATGTCGACGGACGGACCGTCGGCCAGGATGTCACCACGCGCGACGTTGTCGCCGGGGCGAACGATCGGACGCTGGTTCTGGCAGGTGTTCTGGTTCGAACGCAGGTACTTGGTCAGGTTGTAGATGTCGACACCGGCCTCACCGCCGATGATCTCATCTTCGTTGACCCGCACCACGATGCGCTTGGCGTCGACCGAGTCGATCACGCCGCCACGACGGGCCACGGCACAGACACCGGAGTCACGGGCGACGAAGCGCTCCATGCCGGTACCGACCAGCGGCTTGTCGGCACGCAGGGTCGGCACCGCCTGACGCTGCATGTTGGCACCCATCAGGGCGCGGTTGGCGTCATCGTGCTCGAGGAACGGAATCAGTGCGGCGGCGACGGACACCACCTGGCGCGGAGACACGTCCATCAGCGTCACCTGTTCGGGACGCATGAAGGTGGTCTCGCCGCGATGACGCACCTGGACCAGGTCGTCGACCAGCTTCTTGTCGGCGTTGACGGTGGCCGAGGCCTGGGCGATGACGAAGTCACCTTCCTCGATGGCCGACAGGTGCACCACCTCGTCGGTGACCACGCCATCCACGACCTTACGGTACGGCGTCTCGAGGAAGCCGTAGCTGTTGGTGTGGCTGTAGGTCGCCAGCGAGTTGATCAGGCCGATGTTCGGACCTTCCGGCGTCTCGATCGGGCACAGACGGCCGTAGTGGGTAGCGTGAACGTCACGCACCTCGAAACCGGCGCGCTCACGGGTCAGACCACCCGGGCCGAGAGCAGACACACGACGCTTGTGGGTCACCTCGGACAGCGGGTTGTTCTGGTCCATGAACTGGGACAGCTGAGAGGAGCCGAAGAACTCCTTCACCGCAGCGGCCACCGGCTTGGCATTGATCAGGTCCTGAGGCATCAGGCCTTCGCTCTCGGCCATGGACAGACGTTCCTTGACCGCGCGCTCGACACGCACCAGGCCGACACGGAACTGGTTTTCTGCCATTTCGCCGACGCAGCGGATGCGGCGGTTGCCCAGGTGGTCGATGTCGTCGACATCGCCAAAGCCGTTACGGATGTTGATCAGCTCGCGCAGCACGTCGAGGATGTCGGTACGATCCAGCACACCGGAACCGGTGTCGGAATCACGACGCAGACGACGGTTGAACTTCATCCGGCCGACGCCGGACAGGTCATAGCGGTCTTCGCTGAAGAACAGGTTGTTGAACAGCGTCTCGGCGGCTTCCTTGGTGGGCGGCTCGCCGGGGCGCATCATGCGGTAGATCTCGACCAGCGCCTCGAGCTGGGAACCGGTGGTGTCCAGCTTGAGGGTGTCGGAGACGAAGGGCCCGCAGTCCAGATCGTTGGTGTAGAGCGTCTCGATGGTGGTGATGCCGGCCTGACCGAGGGCCTCGAGCAGCTCCGGGGTGATCTCGGAGTTGCAGGGGCAGATCAGCTCGCCGGTGGCAGGGTTGATCTGGTCCTTGGCCAGGGTCTTGCCGAACAGGTAGTCCATCGGCACTTCCAGACGCTCGAGACCCGCCTTCTCCAGCTGGCGGATATGCTTCTGGGTGACACGACGCCCCTCTTCGACGATGACCTCACCGTCGGCGCCCTTGATGTCAAAGGTCGCGGTCTCGCCACGCAGGCGAGACGGCACCAGCTCCACCGAGAAGCCGGACTTCTCGATGTGGAAGGTGCTGGTGTCGAAGAACTCGTCGAGGATCTCCTCGGCGCTCATGCCCAGCGCGCGCAGCAGCACGGACGCCGGCAGTTTGCGACGACGGTCGATCCGCACGAATACGTTGTCCTTCGGGTCGAACTCGAAGTCCAGCCAGGAGCCGCGGTAAGGAATCACGCGAGCGGAGTACAGAAGCTTACCGGAGCTGTGGCTCTTGCCCTTGTCGTGATCGAAGAACACGCCGGGACTACGGTGAAGCTGAGACACGATGACGCGCTCGGTACCGTTCACCACGAAGGTACCGTTCTCGGTCATCAGGGGGATTTCCCCCATGTAGACTTCCTGCTCCTTGATGTCCTTGATGGCCTTGTTCGACGACTCCTTGTCGTAGATGATCAGGCGAACCTTGACACGCAGAGGAGCGGAGTAGGTGACGCCGCGCAGCTGGCATTCCTTGACGTCGAAGGCCGGAGTGCCGAAACGATAGCTGACGTACTCGAGCGCAGCGTTGCCGGAGAAGCTCTCGATCGGGAACACGGACCTGAAGGCGGCGTGCAGGCCGACTTCCATGCGCTCTTCGGGAGAGCGGTCCTGCTGGAGAAAGTCGTAGTAGGAATCAAGCTGGATGGCCAGCAGGTAAGGCACATCCATCACTTGGGGCAGTTTGCCGAAATCCTTGCGGATGCGTTTTTTCTCAGTGTATGAGTAAGCCATCTGTATTCCCCAGCTTGTTCACCATGGGTGACCGATGCGTGTCGGCGCCACCCGACGGACGGTCTCCGTCAGGCGCTGACGGCAAGTCCTCGGATGAGTGACTCGCCGTCGGAATTCTGCAAGCTACAGGCCCTTGGGGGCAGGCAGCTAGTGACAACAGAAAAAGGCCGGTAGCGGGCGTCCCGCCACCAGCCGTGGAAGCTTACGCAGCGCGTAAAGCCATGGGCACAAGGATTACTTGAGCTCCACGGACGCGCCGGCTTCTTCCAGCTTCTTCTTGGCTTCTTCCGCGTCGTCCTTGCTCATCGCTTCCTTGATGGTCGCCGGCGCGCCGTCGACGGCACCCTTGGCTTCCTTCAGGCCGAGACCAGTGATCTCGCGGACGGCCTTGATGACGTTGACCTTCTTGTCGCCAGCGGAGGTCAGCACCAGGTCGAACTCGGTCTGCTCTTCGGCAGCGGCGGCTTCGCCACCAGCGCCCGGGCCAGCCACGACAGCAGCAGCGGCGCTAACGCCGAACTTCTCTTCCATGGCTTCGATCAGCTCGACGACTTCCATGACGGACATGTCGGAGACGGCGTTGATGATATCTTCTTTGGTCAGTGCCATTGTCTAGATTCCTAACTTTGCGGGCGTCTCGGTTACCCGAGAACGCGAAATGGATCGTGGTCGGTCGACAGGACGACGCCTTAAGCGGCTTCTTCCTGCTTCTGGTCGCGCAGCGCAGCGAGGGTACGAACCAGCTTGCCGGCAGAAGCTTCCTTCATGACGGACATCAGCTTGGCGATCGCCTCATCGTAGGTCGGCAGGGTCGCCAGACGGTCGATATCGCTTGCCGGGATCAGCTCACCTTCATAGGCCAGCGCCTTGACTTCGAAGTTCTTCTCATCCTTGGCGAACTCCTTGAACAGACGAGCGGCAGCGCCCGGATGTTCGTTGGAGAAGGCCAGCAGAGTCGGACCAACGAAGGTCTCTGACAGGCACTCCCAGGGAGTACCGGTCAGGGCGCGGCGTGCCAGGGTGTTGCGCACAACACGCACCTGGACGCCATTCTCGCGAGCCTGCTTGCGCAGTTCGGTCATCTTGTGGACCGCGACGCCGCGAGAGTCGGCAACTACGACGGAGAGTGCATCCTTGGCGACTTCACTGACCTCGGCAACAATTGCCTTCTTGCCTTCGAGTGCTAGTGCCACTGTGATCACTCCTTCGTGCCGGAACCCGAGGGCTCCGATGGTTACCATCTCCCCTTCCGTAGAAGAGGGGCTTCAATGATGGTGCTCACCAGATGCCTGGCGGCAACACCATCTGCGCAGGTGCCCGGGGGGGGGGGGCGATTAAGCCGCCGGTAGACCCGAAGGTCAGGCGGCGGCGCCTGCGGTCTTTGACGGTGCCCCGCCGGCCGGGCGAATCACCCGGCACGGGGACCGCAAAGTGTCTTGCCTGTTGTGTCGCATCACACCAGCGCGGAGTGATCGACGGTCAGACCCGGGCCCATGGTGGTGGACAGGGTCATCTTCTTGAAGTACACGCCCTTGGAAGTGCTCGGCTTGAGCTTCTTAAGGTCGGCGAGCAGCGCATCCAGGTTGCCCTTGATGGCGTCGGCTTCGAAATCGACCTTGCCCAGGGTGGTGTGGATGATGCCGTTCTTGTCGGTACGGAAACGCACCTGACCGGCCTTGGCGTTCTTGACGGCGGTAGCGACGTCGGGGGTCACGGTGCCGACCTTGGGGTTCGGCATCAGGCCACGCGGACCCAAGATCTGACCCAGCTGGCCGACGACACGCATGGCGTCCGGCGAGGCAATGACCACGTCGAAGTCGAGCTGGCCTTTCTTGACCTGCTCGGCCAGGTCGTCCATACCGACGATGTCGGCACCGGCTTCCTTGGCGGCTTCTTCGTTGGCACCCTGGGTAAAGACGGCAACGCGCACGTCCTTGCCGGTACCGTTGGGCATCACGGTCGCACCGCGCACCACCTGGTCGGATTTACGCGGATCGACGCCCAGGTTGATGGCGACGTCCAGCGACTCCTTGAACTTGACGGTGGACAGCTCGGAGAGCAGAGCCACGGCCTCGTCGATGGAGTAGACCTTGGTGGCGTCAACCTTGTCGCGAATCTGCTTTGCGCGCTTGGTAAGCTTTGCCATGATCAGAGACCCTCCACGTTGAGGCCCATGCTGCGGGCGCTACCGGCAATGGTACGCACCGCGGCGTCGAGATCGGCAGCCGTCATGTCCGGCTCCTTGGTCTTGGCGATCTCTTCGAGCTGCTCGCGGGTCACGGTACCGACCTTCTTCTTGTTCGGCTCACCAGAGCCGGACTTGATGCCAGCGGCCTTCTTCAGCAGCACCGCGGCGGGCGGTGTCTTGGTGACGAAGGTGAAGCTGCGGTCGGAGTAGACGGTGATGACCACGGGAGTCGGGAGACCCGGCTCGATGTTCTGCGTCTCGGCGTTGAACGCCTTGCAGAATTCCATGATGTTGACACCGTGCTGACCCAGCGCGGGACCCACGGGGGGACTCGGGTTGGCCTTACCAGCTGCAACCTGCAGCTTGATGTAAGCCTGTACTTTCTTGGCCATGATGGACTCCAGTTGGGTAGTAGCGCCTTGCGGCTCCCCGGACAAAACGGCCGCCTCTCGAGGCGACCCCTACGCACTGAAAACTTTCAGCACATGACGGCGGGCCTGCCTGAGCAGACCCACCGTAAGAAACTTGTCGACCTACTCCTTCTCGACCTGGGAAAACTCCAGCTCGACGGGAGTGGCGCGCCCGAAGATCAGCACGCTGACCTGCAGACGACTCTTGTCGTAGTTGACCTCTTCGACCACGCCGTTGAAATCGGCGAAGGGGCCATCGATGACGCGCACCGACTGACCGGGCTCGAACATGGTCTTGGGACGCGGCTTTTCGGCCCCATCCCTGACGCGACTGAGAATGGCGTCGGCCTCGCGCTGAGTGATCGCCGCCGGCTTCTCCTTGGTCCCGCCGATAAAGCCCATGACACGGGGCGTCTCGTTGACCAGGTGCCAGGTCTCGTCGACCATTTCCATCTCGACCAGCACGTAGCCGGGATAGAACTTGCGCTCACTCTTGCGGCGCTTGCCGTCACGCATCTCGACGACTTCTTCGGTCGGCACCAGAATCTCACCAAAGAGATCTTCCATGCCGTGCATCTTCACGCGCTCGATCAGCGAGCGCATGACGTGCTTCTCGAAGCCGGAGTAGGCGTGGACGACGTACCAACGCTTGGACATGAAGACTCCTAACCGATGACGCCGGACATCGCCCAGCTGAGCAGCGTGTCGATCAACCAGAGCAGCAGCCCGACCACCAGCACAGCCACCAGCACGATGGCGGTGGTCTGAATGGTCTCGGGGCGCGTCGGCCAGACGACACGTTGAATTTCCTTCCTGGCGCTCTGCGCCAGCTCCACCAATTCACGCCCCTTGGTGGTGGTCAATGCGACCAGGGCAGCAACGACAGACAGGGCAACAACGCCCAGAACACGATACAGAAGCGGCTGGTCGGCAAAGTAGGTGTTGCCAACGACGGCCAGCACCAGAAGAACGACGACAACCGCCCACTTGAGCCCGTCGTGGCGCGACTCCTGCACCTCGGCGTTATGCTTCATGAAAACGAGACTCCTCAGGGCGCGGCAATCGAAACACGAAAGTATATAAAAAACTGCCAGCCTGGGGAAGACTGGCAGGCCAGGAGGGAATCGAACCCCCAACCTGCGGTTTTGGAGACCGCTGCTCTGCCAATTGAGCTACTGGCCTGTACTCGATGCAAACCACCCTTTGCGGGCAGCCTCTGCAACAGCGGGCGCCATGATAGCGAAACGGATCTCGCCTGGCAACCCCCTCCGCCCTGCAGACGCGGCGGAGAAAGAAAAAGCGAGCCTAGGCTCGCTTTTCTTAGATGGAGCTCATGGACGGATTTGAACCGTCGACCTCACCCTTACCAAGGGTGTGCTCTACCCCTGAGCTACATGAGCGCACTCTTCGGCAACCCAACTACTTCACATTACCTAAACTCTGGAGCGGGCAGCGGGGATCGAACCCGCATCATCAGCTTGGAAGGCTGAGGTTCTACCATTGAACTATGCCCGCAAAATCGGTACTAAACCTTCTTTGCTGAAGCAAAGCCCACCGAACCCAAACCAGCCTGGCAGCGTCCGACCGCCTGCTCCATATCAACCAGAAACCACAACTCTGGTCGATCAAAATCTGGTGGAGGGGGAAGGATTCGAACCTTCGAAGCTTTCGCGGCAGATTTACAGTCTGCTCCCTTTGGCCACTCGGGAACCCCTCCAACTGGCGACGTATTTTATCGCCCTGCCCCGAGAAGTCAAGTGGTTGTTTTAAAAGAATCAAGCTGTACGCAAAATTCTTACAACCTGTCTCGACGGCAGCCTGCAACCCGCGGGTCGCTGTACCTCGGAACGCGGCGCATTGTGTCAAAGCAGAATGGATAACGCAAGGCTTCCATAGGCTTTTTTTACGGCGCACCGGAAAACCACGGTCACAGCAGCATCGAAAACGCCAAACCCGCGCGGATCTTTTCCAGCGCCACCGGAGCCGGTGGCACCGGCGCCCCCGCCATCTTGCCGGCACGTTCTGCCGCCGTCAGAGGCCGGAAAGAGAGCCGCCTCCAGCGCGGTTATACCGTCAGTCATGTCACCAACGCATCAAAGCAGCATCGAGAAGGCCAACCCCGCCCGGATCTTTTCCAGCGCTACCGGAGCCGGCGGCACCGGCGCCCCGGCCATCTTGCCGGCACGCTCCGCCGCGGTCAGAGGGAAACACGCTTCAAGGCCGGCGTAGACCATGTCCGGCCAGATCGCGTGGGGTACGCGAATACCACGAGACACCACCCTGGCATCGCCGCCGGTGACCAGCATGGGTAGCGCCACCCCTTCACGATCACAGACCTCGCTGTAGATCCGATTGACCGCGCTGACAGCGGCCATGTAGATACCGTGATTGACCGCCTCTACCGTGCGCCGCCCAGGAGCGAGCAGCTCGTCTGCCTCGCTGTCCGGGTCGATGGCCACGTTGCGGGTGCCCAGCTTCAGGCTTTCTTTCATCAGACGCAGCCCCGGCAGGATGTACCCCCCGAGATGACGCCCGCCTGGCAGCACGAAGTCGATGGTGATGGCACTGCCACAGTCCACCGTGCAGCTGGCACCGGCGAGCTGATAGCCCGCCAGCACCCCCATCCAGCGATCCACGCCCAGTCGACCCGGCTCGTGATAGCCGTTGGTGACGCCCAGCGCTTCGTGGCAGGAGCGCGCCACGTGCACCGAACGCACCCGGTCCTTGAGCAGCGACTCGGTCTGCGCCAGCACCGAACGCCTCGCTACACTGGAAATGCGCACCGTCTCGACCACGTCGAGGTCGGGAATGTCCGACCCGGGCTTCCACTCCTCCCGCGTCCACACCGCGCCCCTGGAGCGAATCTCGCTACTGTCAGCGTCCTTCAGGCGCCACTTGGACAGGGTATTGCCGATATCCAGATCAAGAATCATGGGCGAGCCCGCACGCTGATCTCTCCTCCCACCAGGCGCTCTTGCCGCTCTCCGTCAATGCCCTTGCGCACCCAGAGATTGCCACTGCCATCCACGTCTCCTGCCTGGGCCAGCTCGCGCTGCTCCCCTCGAATGATCTCGATGTCCCAACCGGCAAAGGCGTGACGTGCGTTCCAGGCGTCGCGCCAGGCATCGAACCCCTGCTCCTCGAAACCTGCCAGCATGCCCAGCAGGCCGTCCAGCAATTCGGCCGCCAGCACGTTACGGGATAGCCCCGGAGCCTGATCATGCACACAAGCGACCGGCTGATCGATCTTCGCCCGGAAGCTCTCCGGCAGATCCACGTTGATGCCCATACCGAGCACCACCTCGCAGGGGCCAGCGGCGTCACCGCTCATCTCGACCAGAATACCGGCCAGCTTGCCAAAGCCCTGCTGACCCGCCCCCTGCCCGGTCGCTGCCTGCTCATCCAATCCTTGCTGAGCCGATCCTTGCGGCCCCAAGGGCAACAGCACGTCGTTGGGCCACTTCAGCCCGGGCTTGAGCCCATGGCGCTCCAGCACCTGGGCCAGCACCACACCGATGGCCAGGCTGAGGCCTTCCAGGGCAGCGACACCCGAATCGAAGCGCCAGCCCACGGAGCACATCAGCGTGCGCCCCCAGGGGGTCGTCCAGGTGCGCCCGCGCCGCCCACGGCCGGCGCTCTGCTGTTCGACCAGGCAGGCCTCAGCGTGCCCTGCTCCCTGACGAAAACGCTCGCGCAGGAACTCGTTGCTCGAGGGCAGGGTGTCTTCCACGAAGAGGCGCGAGAGGTGCCGACGCGACTCGCGTGACAGCGCGGCCACCACCGAGGGCCCATCGAGCAGCTCAAGGGGTTCGGCTAGCCGATACCCCTGCCCCTTGACCGCCTCCATGGGGATGCCGAGATCCTCAAGCTTGCGCAGCTGCTTCCACACCGCCGCCCGCGACACGCCCAGCTTTTCCCCCAGCTGCTGGCCGGAGTGGAACTCGCCGTCACTCAACAGCCGAATCAGCTCACCAATGGTCATCCCTCGCCCCTTCCACGGGAAAAGGGCATAGTCTATCGAATGTCGCCTGTCGCCGGAAATCCACGCGTCTGCAACACTCCTGTGGGTGTGCCTCTGAGCAACTCCTCCAGGTGGTACGAGCACCGACGGGCGGTGGCGAGCAAAAGGAAACTGGCACCATGCAAGCGTCCGCCACTCTGCTCGATTGTAGCCACGCCGACAATGCCCGAGCCTGGACTCGAAAGTCCTCCACAGCGCCAATGCCAGCCGCCTACTGACTGGCCACTGCTTCGCTGCTTGCTGCATCGAAGCAGCAAGATCTGATGGGCGAAGCCCGCCCTGTACGCTATTGCTGCAGGCGCAACGAACCAGCCACCAGGCCGGCGTCTTCACGACACCATGGCCTCGACGCTCTTGCGCGTGGCACCGACCAGGTTGTCGAAGGCGGCCAGAGCGGCCTGCTCATCACGCCGCCGCATGGCCTCGAGCAGGTCTTCGTGGTGGGCAAAACTTGCGTCAAACACTTCATGACGATCGTCCGGCGAGTCCCAGGACAGGTACAGCTCGTCGTGCATCATCTGGATCAGCCCAACCAGCACGCGATTGCCGCAGGCCTGATAGATCGCAAGGTGAAAGGCCGCGTCGGCCTCGCTGACCGCGAGGAAATCCTCCCTCGCCCGAGCACGTCGATAGTCATCCAGGTGGCCGGCCATGGCCTCGAAGGCGGCCTCTTCGGCGTGCCGCACGGCCAGCAGGATGGCCTGGGCCTCCAGCGCCTGGCGAACCTCGAGCATCTCCAGCAGATGCGCCCTGGCGTCGTGGATGCCAAGACTGGCCAGCAGTTGAAAGGTCCGCTGTTCGCTGACGAAGATCCCCTTGCCGTTGACCACCTCGATGATGCCCTCGGCCTGGAGCTTCTTGAGGCCCTCCCGGAGGGTAGATCGACCTACCTCCAGGCGCTCCATCCACTCCCCCACCGAGGGTAGGCGCGCCCCCGGCGCCAACTGCTCTTTGGCGATATAGGCGCTGATCTCTCCGGCGACGGTGTCCGATAAGTAGAGTCGTTTCATGACGTTGGCATCCAGGAAGGAAAGGCGTCCAGGGGACTGATCGACGGTAACGGCAAACCTCTTCTGGATCAATTGTGGGGCCAGCAGGGCCGTGCTAGCTTAGCTATCAGACAGGCTGATAGCTAAATCCACCCTGCTTGCGGAGACCGCACCGTGGACCCACAGGATCGCCATATCTGTAGTCACGCCTTCGAACAGCGCCAGGATCATCACGGCGCCGTGGCACCTCCCGTCTACCAGACCAGCATCTTCACCTTCCCGGACCTTGATAGCTTCAGCCGCGCACAGCTGGCCGAACGCGAACGCTTCATCTATAGCCGAGGGCTCAATCCCACCGTCAAGTTGCTGGAGGACAAGCTGGCGGCGCTGGAACGTGGCCAGGCCTGCAAGGCCTTTGCCTCCGGCATGGGCGCCATCTCCGCCACGCTATTCTCGTTGCTGAAGCACGGCGACCACGTCCTGCGCATCAACCAGACCTACGGGCCGAGCGTCGAGTTGCTCGACCATATGGCCCGCTACGGCGTCAGCCACGACGGTATCGCCGGTGACCAGCAATTGAGCGACCACCTGCGGCCCGAGACCCGCCTGATCTACATCGAGAGTCCGTCATCGCTGCGCATGGAGCTGGCAGACCTCGAGGCTATCTCCGCCATCGCCCGGAAACGCGGCATCCTCACGCTGATCGACAACACCTGGGCCACCCCGCTGTTCCAGAAGCCGCTTACCCACGGCATCGATATGGTGGTGCATTCGCTGTCGAAGTACATCGGCGGGCACAGCGACGTGGTCGGCGGCGCAGTCATCGCCGACGCCGAGCTGATCGACAGGCTCTTCGCCAACGGTCACCAGTTGCTGGGCGCCGCCCTGTCGCCCCACAGCGCCTCGCTGATCCTGCGCGGTCTACGCACCCTGCCGGTGCGCATGGCCGAGCATCAGCGCAACGCCTTGGCGGTCGCCCGTTTTCTCGCTGACCACCCGCAGGTCGCAGCGGTGCATCACCCGAGCCTCGCCAAAGGCGCCGCCGCCGACTGGGCCGCCCGCCAGCTGCACGGCCATTCTGGCCTGCTCAGCCTTGCGCTTCATCACCCCAGCTACTCGCGCATCGCGAACTTCATCGACGCCCTCGAACTGATGCGTATCGGCGTCAGCTGGGGCGGCTACGAAAGTCTCGCGCTGTCTCCCATGCGCCCCGACGGCAGCGGCCAGCCGCTGATTCGCCTGGCCATCGGGCTTGAACACATCGACGACATCATCGACGACCTCGAGCGGGGGTTCGCCGCGCTCGAACGCTGATCACCACGAGGAGGACATCCCATGCCAGCCATACAACGACAACCTGGACTTGTTCCATCCCTGATCCTGCTGACCGCCATCGCCTTCGCCATCGTCTACGGCATCGTGGTGGCGGGCCTACCCACCGAACTGGTGCTGATCACCCTGGGCGCCGCCGCCACCCTGTTCAGTCTGCTGCACGGCGGGACCTGGGAAGGCGTCATGGACATCATGGGCAACAAGGTCCGCACCGCCCTGTCCGCGCTACTGGTGCTCTACAGCATCGGTATCATCATCGGCACCTGGATGATCTCGGGCACCATTCCCTACTTCATCTACCATGGCCTGGAGCTGATCGATCCCCGCTACCTGTACGTCATGGCGTTCTTCGGCACCGCCATCGTCTCCACCTTCACCGGCACCTCCTGGGGCTCCGCCGGGACCCTGGGGGTGGCCATCATGGGCATCGCCGCGGCCATGGACATCAACCTGGCGATCACCGCCGGCGCGGTGCTCTCAGGCGCCTACTTCGGCGACAAGCTGTCGCCGCTGTCGGACACCACCATCATGGCGTCCATGGTGGTAGGCGAAGACCTGTACCGACACATCCGCCACCTGATGTACACCTCACTGCCCGCCAGCGTGGTGGCCGCTGTGGTCTACCTGATACTCGGCCTCAACATGGACCTGGCAGAGGGCACCCCGGAGGCCATCGCCGCCAGCGCCGAAACCATCGGCGGGCTCTATCAGCTGAACCTCCTGTTGCTGCTGCCAGTGGCCATCGTGCTGTTCGGCTCGGTGCGCAAGAAGCCGACCCTGGTGGTACTGTTCCTGGCCTCGGCCTGCGCCGCCCTGCTGGCGATACTGCTCCAGGGTGCCAGCCCCGAGGCGGTGGCCAAGGCCGCAGTCTCGGGCTTCAACGTCAGCCTGCTGGCCGGCTTCAACCCGGGCCTGGACGTCGCCACCCTGCCCCCGGCACTGGTCAGCCTGCTGAACCGTGGCGGGCTCTACAGCATGCACGGAGCAGTGCTGTTCGCGCTGTGCGCCTTCTTCTTTGCCTCGGCGCTGGAGGCCGCCGGCATCCTCAAGGTCGTGCTCGATCGCAGCCTGGCCTACGTGCGCTCCGCCCGCGGCACTATCCTGGCCTCGCTTGCGGCCAGCAGCACCATCATCCTGGCCACCGGCAACAGCTACGTAACCTTCTTTTTGACCCGTGAGCTGTTCGCCGAGCAATATCGCAAGCGAGGCCTGCACCAGCTCAATCTGTCGCGCAGCATGGAAGACGGCGGCATGATTCCCGAGCCGCTGGCCCCCTGGACCGTCTCCGCCGTCTACATGGCAGGCACCCTGGGTGTCGCCACCCTCGACTACGCTCCATGGGCGCTGTTCAATTACTTGGGTATCGTCTTCTCGATCCTGCTGGCCATGATCGGGCCCTGGACCGGCTGGTTCGGCGTAAAGCGCATCGAGCCCACTGGCGAGGAACAGACCGATTCGGTCACTCCATCAATGAACGCTTCTTCCACCGTCAAATAGGCCCGTCGAACTAGCCCTTCGAACTAGCCCGTCGAACTAGCCCGTCGAACTGGCTCGGCTACATCACCAGCCAACACCACCTCGACACGCAACAGGCCCCCGGCGACCAAGTCGCCGGGGGCCTGTTGCGTTCCGCCAGGTTGCTGTATCGAACAGCGTCAGGCGTGCTGCTTCTCGTGACGCCCTTCGTGGATTTCCTCGACCAGCTTGTGGCAGAAGATATCCAGATCATCGGGCTTACGGCTGGTCACCAGGCCGTTATCCACCACTACCTGCTCGTCGACCCAATCGGCGCCTGCATTGCGCAGATCCTGTTCGACACTCGGGTAGGAGGTCAGCCTGCGACCTTCGACCACCCCGGCGTTGATCAGGATCCAGGGGGCGTGGCAGATCGCTGCCACCGGCTTGTGAGCCTGGAAGAAAGCCTTGACGAAGCTCAAGGCCTTCTCGTCCTGGCGCAGGGCGTCGGGGTTGAACAGGCCGCCAGGCAACACCAGGGCGTGATAGTCATGTTCGCTGACATCATCCAGGGCCACGTCGACGTCGTAGGTGTCGCCCCAGTCGTTTTCTGCCCAGGCCTTGATGCCCTTGGCCTCCGGGGAGACCACGTGCACCACGATGCCCTGCTGCTGAAGCTTCGCCTTGGGTACCGCCAGCTCCGACTCCTCGAAACCGTGAGTGGCGAGAATCGCGACACGTTTGCCTTCCACTTGCTGCGTCATGACATCCTCCATGGATCGATAAATTAGACAATCGACTCTATCTGTCACGTGCTTGTACAAGATGGAGGTCCTGCCGCCGTGCTTCAACCCGCGTATCGCACAAGCCTAAATCAAGTTTGTCGGTCGCCGACTCTCCCCTTCTGGTGGAAGATTCCGGTGATAGCGATGGCTCAGCTGCTCGATGACCAGACTTTACAAAACGAAGGCCCAACTCCTCCTGGAATTGGGCCTTCTTTTGAATCGACACCTGACGATGACACTTAGACAGCAAGGTCGCTCGCATGGGGGTGAGTCACCCCAGGGTTTGCAGCGAAGCTGCAAGGGGGGACGAACGACGCGAGCCCGCCCTTGAGAAGGGCCAGGCCGGACCGCACCTCGGGGGCGGCGGCGCGGCCCCACATATAAAGAGAGGGGCTGAACTTGTAGAGAGCCCATGCATGCGCTCTTTACAAAAAGAAGGCCCGACTATCTCTCTATAATCGGGCCTACTTCTGAATAAATGCCTGACGATGACGCTTAGACAGCAAGTTCGCTCGCATGGGGGTGAGTCGCCCCAGCGCTCTTCACAAGGGCTGCAGCGAAGCTGCAAGGGGGATGAACGACGCGAGCCCGCCCTTGAGAAGAGCCAGGCCGGACCACACCTCGGGGGCGGCGGCGCGGCCCCACATATAAAAAGCGGGGCTGAACTTGTAGAAAGCCCATGCATGCGCTCTTTACAAAAAGAAGGCCCGACTATCTCTCGATAATCGGGCTTACTTCTGAATAAATGCCTGACGATGACGCTTAGACAGCAAGGTAGGTCGCTCGCATGGGGGTGAGTCACCCCGAGCTTTTGCAGCGAAGCTGCAAGGGGTGACGAACGACGCGAGCCTGCGAGCGGCCGGACCGCACGCAGTGCGGCCCCACAAATAAAAAGCGGGGTCTTCCCATGCATGCGAAAAAGCCCGATTATCTCTCGATAACCGGGCTTCTTCTGAATAAATGCCTGACGATGACCTACTCTCGCATGGGGAGACCCCACACTACCATCGGCGCTGAGCGGTTTCACTTCTGAGTTCGGCAAGGGATCAGGTGGTTCCCACTCGCTATGGTCGTCAGGCGGAAAAGGCAATGTATATCATGCTGGTGAAAAAACGTTTGTCCCTGCTGCGCTCGACAGTTTGGCGCTCGGCGGTGCTCAAAATCCTCATTTACAATTGTAAACTCCGGTTTTTGCGCTCCGGCGATCACCCATCTGTCATCGCTCGCTGCGTGACAATTCGCTTTTTCTAATACGCTTCATCGTATCCGTCAATTGATTCGAGACATCATCGACCAAAACCCTTTGGGTGTTATATGGTCAAGCCTCACGGACCATTAGTACCGGTTAGCTCAACGCCTTGCAGCGCTTCCACACCCGGCCTATCAACCAGCTGGTCTTGCTGGGTCCTTTAGGAGGCTCAAGGCCTCAGGGAGATCTCATCTTGAAGGGGGCTTCCCGCTTAGATGCTTTCAGCGGTTATCCCGTCCGTACATAGCTACCCGGCAATGCCACTGGCGTGACAACCGGAACACCAGAGGTACGTCCACTCCGGTCCTCTCGTACTAGGAGCAGCGCTTCTCAAATCTCCAACGCCCACGGCAGATAGGGACCGAACTGTCTCACGACGTTCTAAACCCAGCTCGCGTACCACTTTAAATGGCGAACAGCCATACCCTTGGGACCGACTTCAGCCCCAGGATGTGATGAGCCGACATCGAGGTGCCAAACACCGCCGTCGATGTGAACTCTTGGGCGGTATCAGCCTGTTATCCCCGGAGTACCTTTTATCCGTTGAGCGATGGCCCTTCCATACAGAACCACCGGATCACTAGAACCTACTTTCGTATCTGCTCGACGTGTCTGTCTCGCAGTTAAGCACCCTTATGCTCTTGCACTCACTGCACGATTTCCAACCGTGCTGAGGGTACCTTCGTGCTCCTCCGTTACTCTTTGGGAGGAGACCGCCCCAGTCAAACTACCCACCACACACGGTCCTCGAACCGGATTACGGTCCTGAGTTAGAACGCCAATGATGCCAGGCTGGTATTTCAAGGTTGGCTCCACCCCATCTGGCGACAGGGTTTCAAAGCCTCCCAGCTATCCTACACAAGCAACATCAGCGTCCAGTGTGAAGCTGTAGTAAAGGTTCACGGGGTCTTTCCGTCTAGCCGCGGGTACACAGCATCTTCACTGCGATTTCAATTTCACTGAGTCTCGGGTGGAGACAGCGTGGCCATCATTACGCCATTCGTGCAGGTCGGAACTTACCCGACAAGGAATTTCGCTACCTTAGGACCGTTATAGTTACGGCCGCCGTTTACCGGGGCTTCGATCAGGAGCTTCGCGTGAGCTAACACCATCACTTAACCTTCCGGCACCGGGCAGGCGTCACACCCTATACGTCCGCTTGCGCGTTTGCAGAGTGCTGTGTTTTTAATAAACAGTTGCAGCCACCTGGTATCTTCGACCGCGTCAGGCTCCGGTCGCGAGGACCTTCACCCTAATGCGGCGTGCCTTCTCCCGAAGTTACGGCACCATTTTGCCTAGTTCCTTCACCCGAGTTCTCTCAAGCGCCTTGGTATTCTCTACCTGACCACCTGTGTCGGTTTGGGGTACGGTCTCACAGTATCTGAAGCTTAGAGGCTTTTCCTGGAAGCGTGGCATCGATGACTTCCTGACCGTAGTCAGTTCGTCTCGCCTCTCGGCCTTGAGGATCCGGATTTACCTGAATCCTCAGCCTACCGGCTTTCACCAGGACAACCAACGCCTGGCTCACCTAGCCTTCTTCGTCCCCCCATCGCAATACTGTGAGGTACGGGAATATTGACCCGTTTCCCATCGACTACGCCTTTCGGCCTCGCCTTAGGGGCCGACTCACTCTGCTCCGATTAGCGTCGAACAGAAACCCTTGGTCTTCCGGCGGGGGAGTTTTTCACTCCCCTTGTCGTTACTCATGTCAGCATTCGCACTCGTGATACCTCCAGCATGCTTCTCAACACACCTTCATCGGCTTACACGACGCTCCTCTACCGCGTGTTCGCATCCTTAAAATGACTCAGGCCGTTCACCTTGCCCTGCCCGACTCAACGTTCGGGAAGCGCTTTGCCATCGCTTCGCGATGGCAGCGAACTGACACTATCGAATCACCTTAAGTGATGCGAACACACCCGTAGCTTCGGTACCTGGTTTGAGCCCCGTTACATCTTCCGCGCAGGCCGACTCGACTAGTGAGCTATTACGCTTTCTTTAAAGGATGGCTGCTTCTAAGCCAACCTCCTAGCTGTCTAAGCCTTCCCACATCGTTTCCCACTTAACCAGGATTTCGGGACCTTAGCTGACGGTCTGGGTTGTTTCCCTTTTCACAACGGACGTTAGCACCCGCTGTGTGTCTCCCACGCTTGCACTCACCGGTATTCGGAGTTTGCCTCGGGTTGGTAAGTCGGGATGACCCCCTAGCCGAAACAGTGCTCTACCCCCGGCGGTGATACGTGAGGCGCTACCTAAATAGCTTTCGAGGAGAACCAGCTATCTCCGGGCTTGATTAGCCTTTCACTCCGATCCACAAGTCATCCAAATCTTTTTCAACAGATCCTGGTTCGGTCCTCCAGTTGATGTTACTCAACCTTCAACCTGCTCATGGATAGATCGCCCGGTTTCGGGTCTATTTCCAGCGACTGGTCGCCCAGTTAAGACTCGATTTCTCTACGCCTCCCCTATACGGTTAAGCTCGCCACTGAAAATAAGTCGCTGACCCATTATACAAAAGGTACGCGGTCACCAAACAAGTTGGCTCCCACTGCTTGTACGCATACGGTTTCAGGATCTATTTCACTCCCCTCTCCGGGGTTCTTTTCGCCTTTCCCTCACGGTACTGGTTCACTATCGGTCAGTCAGGAGTATTTAGCCTTGGAGGATGGTCCCCCCGTCTTCAGTCAAGGTTTCACGTGCCTCGACCTACTCGATTTCACAACACTCAGGTTTCGGTTACGGGGCTATCACCCACTATGGCCAGACTTCCCAGTCTGTTCACCTACCAGTTGTGTTGCTTAAGGGCTGGTCCCCGTTCGCTCGCCGCTACTAGGGGAATCTCGGTTGATTTCTTTTCCTCGGGGTACTTAGATGTTTCAGTTCCCCCGGTTCGCCTCTCATGTCTATATATTCAACATGAGATACCCAAGTTACCTTGGGTGGGTTTCCCCATTCAGAGATGTCCGGGTCGCAGGTCGTTTGCCACCTCGCCGAACCTTATCGCAGGCTTCCACGTCTTTCATCGCCTCTGACTGCCTAGGCATCCACCGTATGCGCTTCATCGCTTGACCATATAACCCCAAAGGGTCTGTCAATCGATGATGTCACGACAATTGCCGGATACGCTTGAAACGTATCTTACTTTGTCAGCATGATATACATTGTTAAAGAGCGTTAGAGCAAAAGCTCTAAGCGAGAGACTTGATATCGCCTGGTGGCGAACAAGCATCTTGCTTAGAACTTGACGACTGTTTTACTCGAGATCGAGAAATGGTGGAGCCAAGCGGGATCGAACCGCTGACCTCCTGCGTGCAAGGCAGGCGCTCTCCCAGCTGAGCTATGGCCCCATACTACAAGGGTCCAGCTACTCTAGCCTCGAGCGTTGACCCTTCAGTCGCTACTCTTGCTTGATCAGGTAATTCATTGTGAGCACTTACCGACAGTCAGATGACGTGTCGTTTAAGGAGGTGATCCAGCCGCAGGTTCCCCTACGGCTACCTTGTTACGACTTCACCCCAGTCATGAACCACACCGTGGTGATCGCCCTCCGAAGTTAGGCTAACCACTTCTGGTGCAGTCCACTCCCATGGTGTGACGGGCGGTGTGTACAAGGCCCGGGAACGTATTCACCGTGACATTCTGATTCACGATTACTAGCGATTCCGACTTCACGGAGTCGAGTTGCAGACTCCGATCCGGACTGAGACCGGCTTTATGGGATTAGCTCCACCTCGCGGATTCGCAACCCATTGTACCGGCCATTGTAGCACGTGTGTAGCCCTACCCGTAAGGGCCATGATGACTTGACGTCGTCCCCACCTTCCTCCGGTTTGTCACCGGCAGTCTCCCTAGAGTTCCCGACCGAATCGCTGGCAAATAGGGACAAGGGTTGCGCTCGTTACGGGACTTAACCCAACATTTCACAACACGAGCTGACGACAGCCATGCAGCACCTGTCTGAGAGTTCCCGAAGGCACCAATCCATCTCTGGAAAGTTCTCTCGATGTCAAGGGTAGGTAAGGTTCTTCGCGTTGCATCGAATTAAACCACATGCTCCACCGCTTGTGCGGGCCCCCGTCAATTCATTTGAGTTTTAACCTTGCGGCCGTACTCCCCAGGCGGTCGACTTATCGCGTTAACTGCGCCACAAAGCTCTCAAGGAGCCCAACGGCTAGTCGACATCGTTTACGGCGTGGACTACCAGGGTATCTAATCCTGTTTGCTACCCACGCTTTCGCACCTCAGCGTCAGTGTCAGTCCAGAAGGCCGCCTTCGCCACTGGTATTCCTCCCGATCTCTACGCATTTCACCGCTACACCGGGAATTCTACCTTCCTCTCCTGCACTCTAGCCTGACAGTTCCGGATGCCGTTCCCAGGTTGAGCCCGGGGCTTTCACAACCGGCTTATCAAGCCGCCTACGCGCGCTTTACGCCCAGTAATTCCGATTAACGCTCGCACCCTCCGTATTACCGCGGCTGCTGGCACGGAGTTAGCCGGTGCTTCTTCTGTGAGTGATGTCCTCCCTCGAGGGTATTAACCTCAAGGCTTTCTTCCTCACTGAAAGTGCTTTACAACCCGAAGGCCTTCTTCACACACGCGGCATGGCTGGATCAGGCTTTCGCCCATTGTCCAATATTCCCCACTGCTGCCTCCCGTAGGAGTTCGGGCCGTGTCTCAGTCCCGATGTGGCTGATCATCCTCTCAGACCAGCTACGGATCGCAGCCTTGGTGAGCCGTTACCTCACCAACTAGCTAATCCGACATAGGCTCATCCGATAGCGCAAGGTCCGAAGATCCCCTGCTTTCCCCCGTAGGGCGTATGCGGTATTAGCCTGGGTTTCCCCAGGTTATCCCCCACTACCGGGCAGATTCCTATGCATTACTCACCCGTCCGCCGCTCGACGCCTCCTAGCAAGCTAGGATCGTTTCCGCTCGACTTGCATGTGTTAGGCCTGCCGCCAGCGTTCAATCTGAGCCATGATCAAACTCTTCAGTTTAAAGTCTGATAGTCCGTTAAGCGGACCAAACTTGGCTCAAGGTTCAAACGTCTCGTTTGACGAGTCGCTTGCCTTGATATTTCAGTGACAGTGTCACTGACTCATCGGCAAGCGCCCACATGAATTACCTGATCAAATTATTAAAGAGCGTGCTCTGGGCTCTATAGAAGAGCTTAAAGAGCTTCTCGCTTTGCAGCGCCTGTTGGCGCAGCGCCCTGCGAGGAAGGCGTATTTTACAGAATCGAAGCGTTTCGTCAAGGCTTTCTTTTTTTCGCCGTGCAAGCGATGCCTGCAGGACCCAAGAGAAAGCGAAGCGAGCCTGACGCGCATTCTGCGATACCGTCCCGGCGACTCCGATCGAGTGGCGAGCATTCTACCGATTTCTCGTTGCCCGTCAAGTGGAGAATTTTTTGAAGACTTGAAAAAGCCTTTTCAAAACAATCACTTTTACCACCCTTCACCGCCTGTGACGTTTGCTCGTCGCCGGCAGCGGATGCGTACTTTACGCATCACCTCCGGGCTTGGCAAGCACTTCGTGTAAAAAAATTTCACGCCGGCGTCATCACATTGTCATGGGTCAGAAGCCTCCAACACCCACCCCACACTTCACGTCTCTACTGCGCTATTTCTACTGCCCTATTCCAGACCAGTACTCCATACCTGATCGGTGCAGCGAGCCGGCCTGTCCTTTCACTTGCCGCTACGCCCCCGGAAGCCTCACCTGTCGTTGCCAAGCCACCCTTGCTGCGTCTCTTCCTTGCTGCGCCAGCTTTCCTTGCTGCGCCAGCCTTGGCCCTGACCTTCGCCTGCCCCACGACTCGCGCCTTCATGTTACCCACAGCCATCTTCTCGCACCCGCCTGTGGACAGGTCGCAGGCAGGCGGGTGGCAAAACGAAGGACGCCCGCCAGTGGCGAGCGTCCCGGAAGCGATGGTCACACCGGCGGATCAGCCGCGCAGCGTAACTCTGGCGTAACGCTTCTTGCCGGCCTGGATGACATAGCTCTGGCCGAGCGCCAGCATCAGATCCTTGGCCACCACTTCGCCATCGACGCGCACACGTCCATTACCCAGCATGTCCTTGGCCTGGGCGCTGTTGTTGGCAAGTCCCGAGCGATTGAGCACTGCCGCAATCGGCGCCTGATCGCTGCCTTCAAAGACCACCTCGACCTCGGGCAAGTCTTCGGGCAGCTCACCTTCTGCCAACTGGTTACCGGCGCTTCGGTGTGCGTTCGCCGCCGCTTCATCACCGTGATAGCGGGCAATCAGCTCGCGAGCCAGCTCCATCTTGATGTCACGAGGGTTGTCACCACGCTCGATCCGCGCGCGCAGATCCTCGATGGCGGCATTGTCCTTGAGCGACAAGAGTTCGAAATAGCGCCACATCAGGCTGTCGGGCATCGATACCAGCTTGTTGAACATCGCCCCCGGCGCTTCGTCGACGCCGACATAGTTGCCCAGCGACTTGGACATCTTCTGCACGCCGTCGAGGCCTTCCAGCAGCGGCATGGTAATGACGACCTGGGGCTCGAGACCGAAGTGCTTCTGCACCTCGCGGCCCATCAGCAGGTTGAACTTCTGGTCGGTTCCACCCAGCTCGATGTCAGCCTTCAAGGCGACGGAGTCATAGCCCTGCACCAGCGGGTAGAGGAACTCGTGTACCGAGATGGCCTGGCCACCCTTGTAGCGCTTTTCGAAGTCATCGCGCTCTAGCATCCGCGCCACGGTGGTCTGACCGGCAAGTTCGATCATGTCAGCGGCGCTCATTTCGGAGAACCACTCGGCGTTGAAGCGAACCTCGGTCTTGTCGGGATCGAGGATCTTGAACACCTGCTCCTTGTAGGTCTGGGCGTTGGCCTTGACCTCGGCCTCGGTCAGCGGCTTGCGCGTGACGTTCTTGCCGGTGGGGTCACCGATGCGTCCGGTGAAATCGCCAATCAGAAAAATGACCTCGTGGCCGAGATCCTGAAACTGGCGCATCTTGGTCAACAGTACGCTGTGGCCCAGGTGCAGGTCCGGCGCGGTCGGATCGAAGCCCGCCTTGATTCTCAGCTTGCGCCCGGAAGCGAGCTTTTTCTTCAGCTCATCCTCCAGCAGAATCTCGTGCGTGCCGCGCTGAATCAGCGCAAGGGCCTCGTCCACATCGCTCATGGTATTCACTCCACTTATCAATTCGGCTTTCCAGCTCGGCTTGGCTTGGTCAATCGGCCCTTGCGCGGACATCGACGCCCCCGTCAGCAGGGGCACGTCGTCACGGCGCCGGCGCCAGGTATAGACAGTGGCGGGGATGTTACCATGAACCTTTCCACCGGTTGAGATGACAAGGCCCATGCAACGCTTCATTGGACTGATGTCGGGCACCAGCATGGACGGGATCGACGCCGCCCTGGTGCGCTTTGACGCCACAGGCACGGCAGCTCTGGAGGCCAGCGTCGGCATTCCCATGCCGCAGCCTCTGCGTGAGCGGCTGTGGCAACTGGCCCACGCCGATCAGGTCAGCTTTGCCGACCTGGCCTGGGCCGAGGAGGCTTTCTGCCAGTGCCAGGCCGAGGCAGTCCAGCGATTGCTCGAGCAACAGGGGCTTGAACCCGAGGACATGTCTGCCATCGGCAGCCATGGGCAGACCATCGAGCATGCCCCCTACGGCCACCAGCCAGGCTCGCCCCCCTATACATTGCAACTGGACAACCCCAGCCGGCTGGCCGAGCTGACCCGCTGTGCCGTGGTCGCCGACTTCCGCCGCCGCGACCTGGCCGCCGGTGGTCAGGCCGCACCACTGGCACCGATCTTCCACCAGCAGGTATTTCGCCACCCCGAACGCTGGCGGCTGGTGCTGAACCTTGGCGGCATCGCCAACCTGACGCTACTGCCGCCGACCTCGGACCCGCGCGCTCCGCTGGGCTTCGACACCGGGCCTGCCAATGCCCTGCTCGACGCCTGGCACCAACGCCATCGCGGCACCCCCTTCGACGCCAACGGCGATTGGGCTGCCGGCGGCCAGGTGGATACCGCGCTGCTCGAGCGTTGGCTGGCAGAGCCCTACTTTCACCGCCCACCGCCTCGCAGCACCGGGCGTGAGCTGTTCTCTCTCGACTGGGCAGAGGCGCAGTTGAACGGTTCAGAGTCACCACAGGACGTCCAGGCCACCCTGGCGGAACTCACTGCCACCAGCGTCGCCCTGGGCATCGAGATGGCGCGGGAGCACTTTACCGCCCCTGCCTCCCTCGACCTGGTGCCCTGCGGCGGCGGTTCACGCAACCTGGACCTGCTGGCACGCCTTGCGCGCCAGCTGCCGGAGGCTACTCTACTGGACAGCGAATCCCTGGGCTGGCCGGCCGACTGGCTGGAAGCCGCCGCCTTTGCCTGGCTGGCCCATGCCCGACTGAATCTGCAACCCGGCAACCTGCCGTCGGTCACCGGCGCCAGCGCAGAGCGCGTGCTCGGCGGGCTCTACGCCCGCTAAAGGGTAACGACTGGCTCTGAACCACCGCCTCACCCCCAGCCTTCGCCCTGGGGGCTCACCCAGCCCTCGTTCTGCCCGCCACTCCAGCCGGCGCTCGGCGCGCTATCGACCAGAGATTCACGGGTCAGGCGCCGGGCATCCTCCGGCGCCACCTCGCCACACGCCACCAGTCTCGCCAGGTCAGCGTCCAGGGTCTGCATGCCGGCCTGACCGCCGGTCTGCATCGACGAGTAGATCTGAGCCAGCTTGTCCTCGCGGATCAGATGACGGATCGCCTGATTGATCAAGAGGATCTCTCGCGCCGCCACTCGCCCGCCCCGGCTGCTGGGCAGCAGCGCCTGGGAGACGACCGCCTGCAACGACTCCGACAGCATGGTCCGCACCGCATTCTTTTCATCACCCGGGAAGGCATCGATGATCCGATCGATGGTCTTGACCGCGGAGGCGGTATGCAGGGTGGCAAATACCAGATGCCCGGTCTCGGCCGCGGTCATGGCCAGGCGCGCCGTTTCCAGGTCGCGAATCTCTCCGACCAGAATGACGTCGGGATCCTCGCGCAGGGCGCTGCGCAGGGCGACGGCAAAGCCCTCGGTGTGGCGGTGTACCTCACGCTGGGACACCAGCGCCTGCTGGCTGTGGTGGATGAACTCGATGGGATCCTCGATGGTGAGGATATGGTCGCGACGGTGGCGGTTGATATGGTCGATCATCGCCGCAAGCGTAGTGCTCTTGCCGGACCCGGTGGGCCCGGTCACCAGTACCAGGCCCCGCGGCAGGGCGACAAGACGTTCGAAGATCTCGCCCATCCCCAGCTCCGAAAGCGTCGGGATGCGATCGGGGATGGTACGCAATACCGCCGCCCCGCGCTGCTGGACGAAAGCATTGACGCGATAACGCGACAGACCCGGTATCTGGTGGGAAAAGTCGGCCTCGTGGGTGCGCGAATACTGCTCGCGCAGCTCCTCATCCATCAACGACTCGAGCAACAATCTGACCTGACCATCGCCCATCGGCGGGCCAGGCAGACGCTCCAGTTCACCATTGACGCGCATCACCGGTGGCAGTCCCGCCGACAGGTGCAGATCCGAGGCGCCCTGCTTTGCCGAGAGTGCCAGCAGTTCGGTAATATCCATGGGCTTACCAGGCTTGAACCCCCGACTCGGGGGCAGGGAGCCCCACGATAGGACAGACCCAGGCCGATGACCACGACGATTGCCGAATCCTTGACCCAAGCCCGGACACGCCTGAATCAGGCACTTGCAAAGGCGGGAAGAGCGCCCGACGCGGCCCTGCTGCTGGCGGTCAGCAAGACCAAGCCAGCCGACATGATCCGGGATGCCTATGCCCTGGGCCAGCGCGACTTCGGCGAGAACTATCTACAGGAAGCGCTGGATAAACAGGCCCAACTGGGCGACTGCCCTGGCATACACTGGCACTTCATCGGACCGCTGCAATCCAACAAGACACGTGACGTGGCCAGCCATTTCGACTGGGTCCATGGTGTCGATCGTGCCAAGATCGCTCAGCGCCTGAGCGATCAGCGCCCGGATGGCCTTCCCGCACTGAATATCTGTCTGCAGGTCAACGTCAGCGGCGAAGCAACCAAATCAGGCGTCAGCCTGGAGGAGCTGCCTGAGCTGGCGAGCCTGGCGGCGGCGCTGCCTCGCGTGCGTCTGCGCGGATTGATGGCCATCCCGGCCCCCAGCGAAGACCCAGAAGCGCAGCGCGAGCCCTTCCGGCTACTGGCAGAGGCCTTGTCATCGCTGCGTCGAGAGCTGCCGGACGCACCGCTGGACACCTTGTCCATGGGCATGAGTGCCGACCTAGAGGCCGCCGTCGCCGAGGGTGCCACCATCGTGCGCCTGGGCACCGCGATCTTTGGCTCGCGCCAGTGAGCCCGTCGCCACGACAGGCCTGGTGACGCTACCCTGTTTGTCCGAATACCCAACGCCCTACCCTTCAAGGAGCCCCGCATGGCCAGCAACGTGACCTTTATCGGCGCCGGCAACATGGCCAGCGCCATCTTCGGCGGCATGGTGCACAGCGGCTACCCTGCCGATGCCATCACCGCCACCGCCACCCGTGACGCCACCCTGGCGCCGCTCGCCGAGCGCCTGGGCATCCATACCACCACCGACAATCTGGCGGCGATCGAGCACGCCGACGTGGTCGTACTGTCGGTCAAGCCACAGATCATGCGCCAGGTGTGCGAGACTCTACGGGAGTCGGTGCAAAAGCGTCAGCCGCTGATCGTGTCGGTGGCGGCTGGCCTCAGCGCCGAGACCTTGGAACAATGGCTGGGTGGCGGCCTGGCGGTGGTCCGCTGCATGCCCAACACTCCGTCGCTGGTCGGTGCCGGTGCCTCCGGGCTGTATGCCAACCCGCGCGTCAGCGACGAGCAGCGCGCCCTGGTCGGCGAGCTGATGACTTCCGTCGGCATCATCGAATGGGTCGAAGACGAAGCCCTGCTGGAAGCGGTCACCGCCGTCTCGGGTAGTGCACCGGCCTACTTCTTCCTGATGTTCGAGGCCATGGAAGAGGCCGCCGTCAAACTCGGGCTAAGCGCCGAAAGCGCTCGCCGACTGGCGATACAGACCGCCTACGGGGCCGCCTCGATGGCGATGCAGAGCGACCGCGATCCCGGTGAACTGAAACGCAATGTGATGTCCCCGGGGGGTACCACCGAGAGGGCCATCGAATATCTGGAGCAGGCAGGACTGCGGCAGGCGCTCGACGGCGCCATGCAAGCCTGTGCCAAGCGTGCCCAGGAAATGTCTGCCGAACTCGGCAAGGGTTAATCAAAGACGGAGGAGCCCACATGGGCAGTCAACTGGGAAACGCTGGCCTGCTGCTGGTCAACACCCTGATCAACATCTTCTTGTTCCTGCTGATGCTGCGCTTTCTGCTGCAGGCCTCGAAGGCGGACTACTACAACCCCTTGAGCCAGTCGGTGGTCAAGATCACCCAGCCGGTGGTGCGTCCCTTCCAGAGCGTGCTTGGCCCGGTGATGGGCCGCTTTGACCTGGCCACCCTGGCCGCGGGCTTTCTGGTCAAGGTGATCAGCATCATCATCCTGCTGCAGCTGGCCGGTGTCGGCATGCCGAGGCTCGATGGCCTGGCCATCGCCGGCGTCGCGGCCCTGGCCAGCGCGATCCTGAAGATCTACTTCTTTGCGCTGATCGTGATGATCATCCTCAGCTGGGTCGCCCCCAACGCCAGCCATCCCGGCGCGCTGCTGGTGATGCAACTGGTGGAGCCGATCATGGCGCCGGTACGCCGGGTGATTCCGCCGCTGGGAATGCTCGACCTGTCACCCATCGTGGTGTTCATCGGCATCAACCTGATCGATGGCATCGTGGTGGGTTCGCTGGTCCGGGCCGCCGGTATCTCCGGGATGCTGGTCGGGCTCTAGGCTCGACCAACGCTCGCGTACACGGCCACGACAACACCAACTTTCACTGGACACACACGACTGATGCCCGAGACGACTCGCGATTCGGTCGGACTGGTGACGCCGCAGGTGGCGCACTTCGACGACCCTCTGCCCCTGGTCTGCGGCAAGACGCTGCCGGCCTACGACCTGGTCTACGAGACCTACGGCACCCTCAATCAGGACCGCAGCAATGCGGTCCTCATCTGCCATGCCCTGTCCGGCCACCACCACGCCGCGGGTTATCATGACGAGGCCGATCGCAAGCCAGGCTGGTGGGACGCCCACATCGGTCCCGGCAAGTCCATCGACACCGATCGTTTCTTCGTCATCTCGCTGAATAACCTCGGCGGCTGCCACGGCTCCACCGGGCCTTCCAGCATCAACCCGGACACCGGCCGCCGCTGGGGGCCGGACTTCCCCATGGTCACCGTCTGCGACTGGGTCGACAGCCAGGTTCGCCTGGCCGATCGCCTGGGCATCAGCCGCTTCGCCGCCGTCGTCGGCGGCAGCCTGGGCGGCATGCAGGTGCTGCAGTGGTCACTGGCCTATCCGGAACGCATCGCCAACGCGGTGGTCATCGCCGCCACGCCCAAGCTGTCGGCTCAGAACATCGCCTTCAACGAGGTCGCGCGTCAGGCCATTCGCTCGGACACCGACTTCCACGACGGCCACTACGCCGATCACGAGACCCTGCCCCGTCGCGGACTGAAGCTGGCACGCATGGTCGGCCACATTACCTATCTGTCCGAAGACGCCATGGGTTCGAAGTTCGGCCGCGATCTACGCAGCGAAGACCTCAACTTCGGCTTCGACGTGGAGTTCCAGGTGGAGTCCTACCTGCGCTACCAGGGCGACGCCTTTTCCACCTCCTTCGACGCCAACACCTATCTGCTGATGACCAAGGCGCTGGACTACTTCGACCCGGCCTCGTCCCACCAGGGCGACCTGGCCAAGGCCCTGGCCCCGGCTGAGTGTCCGTTCCTGGTGGTCAGCTTCAGCACCGACTGGCGCTTCCCGCCGTCACGCTCCAAGGAGCTGGTCAACGCCTTGATTCGTGCCGGCAAGTCGGTCAGCTACGCCAATATCGACTCGCCCCACGGCCATGACGCCTTCCTGATGCCGGAGCCGCGCTATCAAGCGATCTTCGCCGGCTTCATGAGACGCGTCGCCGATGACCTCAAGCTGCCGTCACGCCAGGAGGCCGACCATGCGCTCTGACCTCACCCTGATTCACGGCTGGATTCCCGAGGGTGCTCATGTGCTCGACCTGGCCTGCGGTGACGGCACCCTGCTGCACGCTCTGGCGCGCGACAAGGGCGTCACCGGTTACGGTCTGGAAATCGATCCTGACGGCATTACCGCCTGCATCGAGAAGGGCGTCAGCGTCATCGAGCAGAACCTCGACGAAGGACTCGCCAACTTCGAGGATGATGCCTGCGATCTGGTGATCATGACCCAGGCGTTGCAGGCGCTGCGCCGCCCCGACCGCATGCTCGACGAAATGCTGCGGGTGGCCCGGGAATGCATCATCACCTTCCCCAACTTCGCCTACTGGCGCCACCGGGTCCATCTTGGGCTACGCGGCTACATGCCGGTGTCCAAGTCGCTGCCCCACGCCTGGTACGACACCCCCAACATCCACCTGTCGACGTTCAATGACTTCGAGGCGCTGTGTCGTGACAAGGGGGTGACCATCGTCGACCGCGCGGTGGGCATCAAGGACCACGAAGGTAGACGACTGTCACGGCTGTGGCCCAACCTGTTCGGCGAGATCGCGATCTTTCGCGTGAGCCGCGACGGCTGACACCTGGCGCGGGCGCGCCACAGGCCTCGGCGCGACAGGATCGGGCCGAGGGTCAAGGCCGTAATGGGTCGGACGTCAGCAGGCAGGCCTGCTGCCAAGGAGGATGAGATGAACGTCAATCGAGCCAGCCACCGACGATACGCACTCGCCTTGTCTGTGCTGGTGCTGCTGGCGCTGCAGGCATTGCCGACGGCGCCAGCCCAGGCCCAGCAGTTCGAGCGCTTCGGCGATATCGAGGCGCACTATAGCGCCATCACCACCGACTTTCTCTCCGAGGAGATGGCCCGCCGTCTGGATATCCAGCGCAGTCCGCACCAGGGTCTGGTCAGCCTCAGCGTTCGCGACGCCGATGGCCAGGCCCTCAACGTCGCCACCGAAGGCAGCGTCTCGGTGGTGGGCAAGCCCGGCGAGACACCTCTGGCCTTTCGCACCCTGCGGGAAGGCGATGGCATCTCGCGCTACGCCACCTTCGCCATCGACACCAGTGCGCCGATGCGCTTTCGGCTCTCGCTGCAGCTTGACCGCAACGCTTCCCCCGAGGCAGTCAGCTTCTTGAAACGGTTCTATCGTGACCAGTGATACCCTTTTCTCTTCCGCGCTACCCGTCACCTCGGCGGTCGGCGACGCCCTGAAAGAGTGCGCTCAGGGCGCCACCGGCGGCCTCGAGACCCTTGCCAGGCTGACGGTGCCTCACCTGACCGCCATCGCCCGCCACTTTCTCGACGCGCCAAGGGATGTCGAGGACGTGATCCACGACACCCTGGTGCTGGCATGGCACAACGTCTGGCGCTTCGACCCCGCCGCCGAGTCCCCCCATGCGTGGCTGATGCAGGTGTTCGCCTCGCGCCTGGCGAGCCAGCGCCTGGCGTTGGCCACGCCGGCCGATGCCACGCCCTGGCGGCTCGATGTCGACCGCGTCGTTCTGCCGCCTCCGCTGACGGATGCCCAGCGCCCGACGCTGGACGCCTTGATGGCGCTGTACCAGCAGTTGCTTCCGGCGTCGGTGGATGATGCCCTGAAGGCACGACTGTGCTGTGCCATCAGCCTGCTGGATGCCAGCCGCGACATGCCGCTGACGCCCGGCGGTGAGCCCGCCGACCCCAGCCTGTACGATCCCAGCCTGGGCCCGCGCATGAGCCTGTCACGACTGGCCCAGCGGGCCAAGGGACTGATCAATCGCTCGCTGACACTGCCGCTGGAGCACCTGGCCCTGCGCCTGTGGCTGTCCGAGGCCCCGGGCAGCCGGCCCCTCGAGGCCCGCGGCCTGCCCCGGCGCGGCATCGAATCACGCTACGGCGAGGCCCTGGACGTCAGCGTCGACCCACGCCGGCTGCTCAGGCAGATCCACTATCCACGCTCCTTCCCGGATCGGCGCGAGCGTCACCGGATCAGCGATCGCCTGTTATGGGACGGCGACTGGGATCTGTCGACGACCCACGCCCTGTCGAGCCGTCGCATGCACTTCATCGCCGACATCTGGGCACACCGCCGCGACCCAAGCCAGAGCCGCAGCTACCACCAGCTGGCCGAACGCCTGGCCAGAGGCAAGCCGGTGGCCTCGCACTCCGACGGCATGGTGCTGGATCGTCCCGAACGCATCCTCGCCTATCTGCGCCGATACCTCCTGTACATGGAGGCCATGGCCTGTTTCGGCTTCGACAATGGCCTCGGCAAGGACCGTCTGGGCGCGGCGGTGGATCGGCACGGCGAGCTGGTCAAGATCAACAAGGGGCTGCACCGCATGGCCATGGCCCAGGTGATCGGCATACCACGGGTCGAGGTGCGCGTCCGCGGCATCCATCGTCAGTGGTGGGACCAGGTCAGCGAGGGAGCCAAGGGCGACACCGCCATGCAGCGCGTCCTCGCGGCCCTGCCCGACTGCCGCCCGTCCGCAGCAGACTGAATCCGCCCCTCACAGAAGCGCCCATTCAGGACTCGACGAACTGCGCCATCGGCCGCACCGGCAAGGCTGCATCCAGGGTCAGCGCCAGTGGCCTGCCCTGGTCGTCTCGCCGGGCGCGGATGCGGTAGGCCAGCACCTCTACGCCCTCGGCCATCACCCGTCTCAGGGTATCGCCGTACCCCGGATCCAGGTGCATCGCCGGAGCCACATCGTCGATGCCCTCGTGGGCGACCAGGAACAGCAACACCGCTCGCTTCCCCTCGGCCACCAGCTGCGCCAGGCTTTCCAGGTGCTTGCGCCCACGTTCGCTGACCGCGTCGGGAAAGTAACCGTGGCCATCGCTTTCCTTGAGGGTGACCTGCTTGACCTCGACGAAGCAGCTCGGGCGCTCGTCATCATCCAGGCGAAAGTCCAGCCGGGCGTTGGCCACCTTGGCCTCGCGCTTGATCGCCGAATAACCCCTGAGTTCGGCCACCGTCCCCGAGCGCAGGGCCTCCTCGACGATCCGGTTGGCTCGCCCGGTATGCACCGAGGCCAACGCCGACGCAGCACCGGCCTGGGCGTCGCCAGACGGCAGTTCGATCAGTTCCCAGGTCCAGGCCAGCTTGCGCGCCGGATTGTCGCTGGGGGACAGCCAGACCCGGGCGCCGGGAACATTGACCGCGCGCATCGAGCCGGTGTTGGGGCAGTGGGCGACCACTTCGCGCCCGTCGTCGAGGCGCACATCGGCCAGAAATCGCTTGTAGCGGCGCAGCAATACGCCGCCGACCAGGGTGGGGTAGTTCATGAGCCCTGCCGTGCCAGAAAACGTTCCAGACGCGCCAGGGCGTCCTGCAGACGCGGCACCTCGGTGGTGAAGGCGATGCGCACGTGGTGCTCGCCGCCCTGCAGGGCAAAGTCGGTCCCCGGGGTAATCGCCACGTTCTCCTCTTCGAGCAGGCGCAGGCAGAACGCCTGGCTGTCGTTGCTGTAGGCGGAGATGTCGAGCCAAAGATAGAAGGCTCCCTGGGGCGGCAGCGACGGTGCCAGGCCGAGCCGCGACAGCCCTTCCAGCAAGGCGTCCCGGCGTGTCTGGAGCTCTCGCCGGCGCTCCTCGAACAACGCCTGACACTCAGGGCTGAAAGCGGCCAGCGCCGCGTGCTGGGCCGGCGTGGAGGCGGCCAGGAAGACGTTCTGAGCCAGCCGTGTCAGCGGCTCCACGGCGTCCTCGGGCGCCACCAGCCAGCCCAGGCGCCAGCCGGTCATGCCGAAGTACTTCGAGAAGCTGTTGACGATAAAGGCCCGATCGCTGAGTGACGCCACCGACAGCGGCGCCATGCCGTAGTTGAGCCCCTGGTAGATCTCGTCCACCAAGAGTTCACCACCACGCTCGGCCACCGCGTCCACCACCGCGCCGAGCGCCGCGCGCTCGAGCACATGGCCGGTGGGGTTGGACGGCGAGGCCAGCATCGCCAGGCGCGTATCGTCGCGCCAATGCCGCGCGATCAGCTCGGCGTTCAGCTGCCAGCCGCTATCGGGCCCTACCGGCACCGCGTCTACCCGGGCGCCGGCCAGCGCCATGAAGTGGCGATTGCAGGGGTAGTTCGGGTCGGCCATCAGCACGCCGTCTCCGGGCCCCGCCAGCAATTGACTCGCCAGCAGCAGCGCCCCGGACGCGCCGGGGGTGACGATAATCCGCTCCGGCGCCACCTCGGCATCGAAGTGCTCACGATAGTGGCCGGCAATCGCCTCGCGAAGCGCAGGAATACCGGTGGCAGGGGTATAGCGGGTGCGTCCCTCGTCCAGGGCACGGTGGCCGGCCTCGCGCACCGCAGGTGGGGTCGAGAAGTCCGGCTCGCCGACCTCCAGATGGATCACGTCCTCGCCGGCCGCCTCGCGCTGCTGAGCGAGTTCCAGCAGATGCATCACACGGAAAGGGGCGACCCCTTCGACCCTGGCGTTAAAGCTCATGGCTTCCTCTCTTGATCGCGGCCCGCAGCGAACCCGAGCCCTGCTTGATGGTCCAATGGAGGTATTGAAACATGGAACCTCGTCGCCGTCCGTCACCGTCCAGGACGCCAATCATTGATCCGGACGATGCGGGCTACGACTTTCGGGGAGAAAACTGGTAGTTATCGCGCAAAACTATTGCACTACGGCCAAATATCCGCTAAACAACCTTCCCTTTGGCGTGAGATACCTTAGCCTAGCGTGGGGTATTGATCAGCAGTCACTAAAGTAATGAGGCAATCCCATGCCAGTTGCACAGAAAAAACCGGAAGCGCCCAAGAAGTTCATCCCGTACGAGCCGGCGGCGGGTGAAGAATACATGAACGAGAAGCAGCTCGAGCACTTCCGCCAGATCCTGCTTGGCTGGAAGCAGGAGCTGATGGAAGAAGTCGACCGTACTGTTCGCCATCTGCAGGAAGAGGCCAACAACTACGCCGACCCGGCTGACCGTGCCACCCAGGAAGAGGGCTTCAGCCTGGAGCTGCGGACCCGCGATCGCGAGCGCAAGCTGCTCAAGAAGATCAACGAGACCCTCGAGATGATCGATGAGGACGACTACGGCTTCTGCGATGCCTGCGGCGTGGAGATCGGCATCCGTCGCCTGGAAGCGCGTCCCACCGCCACCCTCTGTGTCGACTGCAAGACCCTGGCCGAACTGAAGGAAAAGCAGCTCGGCGGCTGATCCCCCCCTCGCCGGACCTTCGACAACGGGCACCTCAGGGTGCCCGTTTGCGTGATCACCTGCCCCCCCGGCTGCCTGTTCACGAGGGTTGCCTGTTCCCGATAGCGCTGGAGCCCCCATGCACCACGTCCATGGTCGCTTTGCCCCCACCCCCTCAGGTCCGCTTCACGCCGGCTCGCTGGTGGCCGCGGTGGCGAGCTATCTGGATGCGCGTAGCCAGCAAGGCCGCTGGAGCCTGCGCATCGAGGATGTCGATCCCCCCCGCTGCCCTCCTGGCAGCGTCGATACCATCCTGCGCCAGCTCGAGACCTTTGGCCTCGCCTGGGACGGCGAGGTGCGCTACCAGAGTCATCGCCATGACGCCTATGCACGTGCCCTTGCGCGGCTGACCGAGCAGGGCATGGCCTACCCCTGCAGCTGCTCGCGCAAGCAGTGGCGGGACTACGGCATCTATCCAGGCTGGTGCCGCGACGGCGTATGCCAGCCCGAGGCCCCGCAGGCCTGGCGCCTGCGCAGCGACCTGGGGCAGCGCCCGGTCAGCTGGCACGATCGGCTGCAGGGTCTGCAGCGCTTCGACCCTGCCGCCCTGGGTGACGTCGTGCTCAAGCGCAAGGACGGCCTCTGGGCCTACCAGCTGGCGGTGGTGGTGGATGATATCGACCAGCACATCACCGACGTGGTGCGCGGCGCCGATCTTCTCGACAACACCCCCTGGCAGCTGCAGCTGCTCGAAGCCCTCGGTGCCGAGCCGCCGCGCTATCTTCACCTGCCGCTGGTGATAGGGCAGGATGGGCAGAAGCTGTCCAAGCAGAACCTGGCCCGACCACTGCCCGAAGATCCTCGTGACGTCCGCCGGCTGCTGCATGCCACCCTGGCACTGCTGGGGCAGTCCCCCGACCCGGCGGCGAGCGAGGCGCCGGTGGCCGAGCAGCTCGAGGCCGCCTGCCGCCGCTGGCGTCCTCGACAGATCCCCCGCGCAGACATCGCCTCGCAGGGGCTGCAAGTGGACGGCGACGACGCTGACACCAACGAGTGAGCCTGCCATGTACGTCTACCGCATCATGCTGCTGCTTGTGTTTTGCGGGTATCTGCTCTCGCCGCTGCTGATGACCGGCTGGGGCCAGCCCGGCAACGCCTGGTACCGCCCGTTCCTGATCTGGGGGGCACTGATCGCCCTGACGCTGTGGCTCGAGCAGAAGCGAGCGCTGGATGAGCGCTGAGCTCGTCTCCCTTGTACTGCTGGGGCTTGGCTACCTGTCGGCACTGTTCGCTACCGCCAGCGCGGTGGAGCGCGGCTGGATTCCGCGGCGGCTGGTCCACCACCCACTGATCGGCATCCTGGCCCTGGGCGTCTACGCCAACGCCTGGGCGGTGATCGGCAGCCTTGGCGTGGCCCACCAGCGGGGATTTGGTTATCTCGCCTACTACCTGGGTGCCGCCGGCGCCTTTGTGCTGGCACCGGTCCTGCTGCTGCCGTTGCAGCGCATGACGCGAACCCACCAGCTGTCTTCTCTGGCGGACCTGTTCGCCTTTCGTTTTCGCTCCCGCTGGGTCGGCACCTGCGTCACCCTGCTGAGCCTGGTAGCGGTCATGCCGCTGCTGGCGATGCAGGTGGAGGCCATGAGGCATGCCATCCATCGCTACACCGACGCTGCCTCTCCAGGCCTGCTGTCGCTGATGCTGTGTGCCTTGATCGCACTGTTCGCGATACTGTTCGGCGCCCGTCATACCCACGTCCATCGGCGCTACGACGGCTTGACCGCCGCCATCGGCCTGGAGTCGCTGATCAAGCTGGTCGCCTTTCTCGGGCTGGGCGCCTTTGCGCTCTACGCCATCTTCGACGGCCCCGGCGACCTGCAGCACTGGCTGGACGGGCCCGGCCGCGTCCACCAGGCACAGGCGAGCCAATTCGATGCCGCCCAATGGAGAACCCTGCTGCTGCTGTTCTTCGCCGCTGCGCTACTGATGCCCCACATGTTTCACGTGACCTTCGCCCGCCCGCTCAGTCGCCGAACCCTGCTCAGCGCGGGCTGGGGGCTGCCGCTGGTGCTGCTGCTGATGGCACTGCCGGTGCCGCTGGTGCTGTGGGCCGGTCAGCGCATGGGGGTGGCCGATGATATCCAGGGGGCCGCCTACGTCATCTTCGCGCTGTCCGATAGCCCCGCCGTCACCGCCCTGGCCTTTGTCGCGGTACTGGCCGCCACCTGCGGCACCCTGATCCTGAGCGCGCTGGCGCTCGCCGGAATGGTGCTGAACCATCTGGTGCTGGTCGCCCATCCTCCGGTGGAGCACCCCGACCTCTATCGCTGGCTACGCTGGCTACGGCGCGGCCTGATCGGCGCCATCATTCTCGCCGGCTGGCTGTTCGCCCAGGCCGTCGACGCCAATACCGAGCTGACCCGACTGGGGCTGGTGGCGGTGGTTGGCATGGCTCAGTGTCTGCCGGGTCTGCTGGCCCTGCTGTACTGGCCCGGTGCCAACCGCAAGGGGGTGATGACCGGCCTCGGCCTGGGTGTGGCGATCTGGTGTGCCGGCCTGTGGCTGCCGCTGCTCAGCGATCTGCCGCCGCTGCTTGCGCCGCTGGACGCCTTGCTCGGGCTCCTGGGCGACGAGGCTGTCACCGACTCGCCCGCCTGGTATCCGGTCGCCCTGGTATCGCTTGGCGTCAATGGCCTGAGCCTGATTCTGGTGTCGCTGATCACCCCCACCTCCGCCGGAGAACGAGCGGCCGCCGAGGCCTGCTCGGTGGATGCGGTCATCCGCCCCAAGCGCCTGCCGCTGAATCTGGCCGACAGTGATGACGTCAGGCGGCGCCTGGCCATGGCGCTGGGCGACGAGGTCGCCGAGCGCGAAGTGACCCGGGCGCTGGCAAGCCTCCATCAATCTGCCAAGGATGCCAGGCCCTACGCGCTGCGACGTCTGCGCGACCGTATCCAGGCCAACCTGTCCGGCCTGATGGGCCCATCGGTCGCCCAGGACATCGTCGATCACTACCTGCCCTATCGGCGCGATGGGCGAGTGCCGAAGGAAGATATCCACTTCGTCGAAAGCCGCCTGGAGGCCTACCGATCTCGCCTCACTGGCCTCGCGCGGGAACTCGATGAGCTGCGACGTCACCATCGCCGCATGCTGACGCGACTGCCTGTCGGGCTGTGTGCCTTCGGTGACGACGGCGAGGTACTGATGTGGAACGACGCCCTGGCCGAGCTCTGCGAGATTTCCGGCGAGGAGATCATTGGCGCCCATCGCCAGGCCCTGCCCGCGCCCTGGGCCGAGCTGCTCGGGACCATTCTGGAAAGCGACAAGGACCGGCTTTACCAGGAAGCTGTGGAGCTGCCCCGGGGGTTGCGTTACGTCAGCCTGCTCAAGGCCAGCCTGGTGGACGAGCCGGCGGCAGACGCCGCTGGTGGCACGGTCATCCTGGTCGAGGACCACAGCGAGATGAAATGGCTGGAGAACGAACTCATCCACGCGGCTCGCCTCGCCTCCATCGGCCAGATGTCCGCCGGCGTGGCCCACGAGATTGGCAACCCCATCACCGGCATCTCATCGCTGGCCCAGAACCTGCGCTATGACACCACGGATCCCCACGTGCTCGAGACCGCCGAACAGATCCAGACACTGACCAAGCGCGTGTCGCGTATCGTTGGCTCACTGGTGGGCTTTGCCCACGGCGGTCGCCACGTCACCGGCAGCGACTTCGCGCCGGTATCGGCCAGGCATCTGGCCGACCAGGCGCTGCACTTGCTCAAGCTGGCCCGCAAGAGCGACGATGTTCGCTACGACAATCGCTGTCCGGCGCGGCTCGACATCACGGGAGACGAGCAGCGCCTGCTGCAGGTATTGATCAACCTGCTGAGCAATGCTCGTGACGCCAGCCCGGCCAACGGCCTGGTGGTCATCGACGCCGGCGAGGAAGGTGAGCGTCACTGGCTGTCGGTCACCGACCAGGGGCCCGGCATCGATCCCAGCGTGCGCGAAAACCTGTTCGAGCCCTTCACCACCACCAAGCCGCCAAGCCAAGGTACCGGTCTTGGTCTCGCCCTGGTGGTAAGCATCGTGGCCGAGCACCAGGGCAAGGTCGAGGTGAAGTCGCCCCTGCCGGGGCAGGCCGGTGGCACCAGAATTCAGGTATGGTTACCTTCTCCCGATGTCCATCGACCTGCCGGGGATATGCCGATCCATGAACCGAATCCTGATCGTTGAAGACGAAGCCATCATCCGCAGCGCCCTGCGCCGCCTGCTCGAACGCCACGACCACCGCGTGTGCGAATGCGAGTCGGTGGAGCAGGCATGCGGGCAGGGCTTTGGCGAGTACGACCTGATCATCAGCGACCTGCGCCTGCCCGGTGCACCCGGCACCGACCTGATCAAGGCCGCCGCCCCCTGCCCGGTACTGATCATGACCAGCTACGCCAGCATGCGCTCGGCGGTGGATGCGCTGAAACTCGGCGCGGTGGACTACGTCGCCAAGCCGTTTGATCATGATGAACTGCTGGAAACCGTGGCTCGAGTACTGCACCGCCAGGCGAGTCAGCGCAGCACGCCGCCCGCCATCGCCGACGAGGGTGGACGGCGCCACACCATGATCGGCAACTGCCCGGCGATGCAGGCGGTCTACACCCGTATCCGCAAGACTGCCCCGGCAGACGTGACGGTACTGATTCAGGGTGAATCCGGTACCGGCAAGGAGCTGGTGGCCAAGGCCCTGCACCAGCAGAGCCGCCGTGCCGAGGCGCCGCTGGTCTGCGTCAACTGTGCAGCCATCCCCGAGACGCTGATCGAATCTGAGCTGTTCGGTCATGAGAAGGGCGCCTTTACCGGGGCCAGCGCCATGCGTACCGGACTGGTCGAGGCCGCCGACGGCGGCACCCTGTTCCTCGACGAGATCGGCGAATTGCCGCTGGACGCCCAGGCCCGATTGCTGCGGGTGCTGCAGGAAGGCGAGATACGCCGCATCGGTTCGGTGGAGACGCGCCACGTCGACGTTCGGCTGATCGCTGCCACCCACCGTGACCTGCGCGCCCTGTCACGCAGCGGAGACTTCCGTCTCGATCTCTACTACCGCTTGAACGTCATGCAGATCGACCTGCCTCCGCTGCGCGAGCGCGAGGACGACATTCTCGAGATTGCCGACGTGCTGCTGGCCAAGGCCTGCAAGCGCCACGCCCGCGACGGTCTGCACCTGTCTCGCGCCGCACGGCGGGACATCGCCGACTACCCCTGGCCAGGCAACGTCAGGGAGCTGGAAAATGCCCTGGAGCGTGGCGTGATCCTCGCTGAAGGCCAGTTGATCCATCCGGACGACCTGGGCCTGGCAACGGTGCCGGTAACGCGCCCGCCCAGTCCCCCCAAGGAGGCAGCCACGTCACTGGAGGCGCCCGCCTCCGAAAGATCCGACACGGCTACCGAGGACGACCTGTCGCTGGAAGACTACTTCCAGCACTTCGTACTCGAACATCAGGACCAGATGAGCGAGACGGAGCTGGCCAACAAGCTGGGAATTTCACGCAAGTGCCTGTGGGAGCGCCGCCAGCGTCTGGGCATCCCGCGCAAGAAGGCGGCGCGGCGCCACTGACGCGAGACCACAGGCTCAACACCCTGGGGCCCTGGCCCCGCGCTTCGCCCCGGCCTCCCTTGGGCCGCTCACCTTGCCCTCCCTTCGACTCACCCCTCGACTCACCCCTCGGCTCGCCCTTGCCTGCCGCTTCCTGCCATGCCCCCTGCTTTGGTTCATTCGACCATGGTGCAAGTGTCTGTAGCGATCAATACAGGCATTGTAGGCCCTGCACGCCAGCTACCTCTTGATGCACCGGTTGTTACCATCCCACACAGGGGAGTGCGCCAAAATGGGTAGCCCGAGGTAACACAAATGACCCGGCGGCTTGCTTCGAACCAACGACAATGAAGCAAGCGGCTGATAAAAAAGAAAAAAATCAAAGTAGGCACGACAACTGCAGTAAGTCTGGGCAAGAACAACAAATTCCGGCGATCGTGGGCAGCCAACAACAATAACCTGCACCGCCACGATCGAATCCGCCGCCCCAACAACAACGCTTCCAGGTGAAGCAGGCGGATTGGGCACTAGGCACCGCAGCCTTGACAACAACAATACGGACCTGCGGAGCTATCACTCGTCGAACAACAACAAGACGACGAGGCCCGGAGTACCAGGACGCGACGCGCCAACGATGACCGACCAACAAGAACAACAGGGTCGTCAGAGCGCACTCCCGGCAACAATGCCAATAATCCGGGAGGAGGCATGATCCCATGCCGTCGTGGTTGGACTATTGTTTTGAATACGAGACGGTCGCCGTCAGGAGCGCCAATAACAACAACATCATTGCTTGCCTGAAACTCCTTGGTGACTGTGGTGCGTATTCAAGGCGATGCGCCATCACGAAGAAAAATTAGCAGCACGGACGCTGCATCCTGCTTTGATGGGGAGGCCCTTGGCCTCCCCTTCTGCTGTCTGGCCTCCGAGCGTCAAGCCAGTCGTTGCCCCGCCAGACGAGACAGCCCCCAAGGGCTCAATCGCCATGGGCAACCGGACCTTTTGCGCCTCTTCGCAGCACGAACACTGCGCCGACTGTCGTCCTTGACACCCGAGCGGCTTTGTCCACTGCGCTTTGCAAGGCCGGGAGCGTCCGCTACACTCATCACCTTTCCGTACCCCGCGAGTCCAAATCGCCGCATGATCAAAGGATTTACCCGCTTTCTACAGAGCCCAGGCGAGCACTTGAAGTCGCTGTTCGGCGCTCAGGAAGCCGCCGCAGGACCGCCGATGCCCCGCGTACTCACACGCGACGAACACCCCGTGTCCCGTCGCCAGTTCAGCGAAGCCTCCCTCAAGGTGCTCTACCGCCTGCACAACGCCGGCTACGAAGCCTATCTGGTCGGAGGCTGCCTGCGTGACTCCCTGCTCGGGATCGCTCCCAAGGATTTCGACGTGGCCACCGACGCCACGCCGGAGCAGGTCAAGCAGCTGTTTCGCAATTCACGCATCATCGGCCGTCGCTTCCGTATCGTGCACGTGCGTTTCGGCCGCGAGGTCATCGAGGTCACCACCTTCCGTGGCAAGCCCCGTGACGACCACGGCGAGCATGTCGCCTCCCAGTCCGATGACGGCCTGCTGCTGCGCGACAACGTCTGGGGCAATATCGAGGAAGACGCGCTGCGTCGCGACTTCACCGTCAACGCCCTGTACTACAGCATTGCCGACTTCAGCCTGCATGACTTCGCCGGCGGGGTCGACGACATCGAGTCGCGTACCCTGCGCCTGATCGGCGACCCGGAGACCCGCTACCGCGAGGACCCGGTGCGCATGCTTAGGGCCATCCGCTTCGCCGCCAAGCTCGACTTCGATATCGCCCCGGATACCGAGGCGCCGATCGCTGAGATGGCGCCGCTGCTGTTGCAGATTCCTCCGGCGCGGCTATTCGACGAGATCCTCAAGCTGTTCCTGTCCGGCGAGGGTCTGACCACCTTCCGTCTGCTGCGGGACTATGGCCTGTTCGCGATGCTGTTCCCCGAAGCCGACGAGTGCATGGCCGAGCTACCCTGGGCCGAGCCGCTGATCGAGCAGGCACTGGAAAGCACCGACCGTCGCATTCGCGAGGATCGCCCGGTCACGCCCGCCTTCCTGCTGGCCGCCTTCATGTGGGGGCCGGTGCAGCTGCGCCAGCGTGATCTCGAGGCCGACGGCATGCCTCCCGTTCCGGCCCTGCAGACCGCCGCCCAGCAGGTCATCAGCCGCGAGCTGCAGCACGTATCACTGCCCAAGCGCTTCAGCATGCCGATGCGAGACATCTGGGACCTGCAGCAGCGTCTGCCGCTACGTCGTGGCAAGCGTGCCTTCCAGACCCGTGACCATCCGCGCTTCCGTGCCGCCTACGACTTTCTGCTGCTGCGCGAGGCCGCCGGCGAACTCGAACCGGGACTGGGTGACTGGTGGACCGCCTTTCAGGAAGCCGACGAGCACGAACAGCGCCGTCTGCTGGGCAAGGTAGGCGCCGACCCTGCCGGCACCGCCGCCCCGCGCAAGCGCCGTCGCCGGCGGCGCAAGCCGCGCCCGCAACAACCGCCGCAGTCGGACGAGTGAACCAGGTGGGGCGCCATACCCAGGCCTTTATCGGCCTCGGCAGCAATCTCGACGCCCCCCGTCGTCAGGTCGAGCAGGCTCTCGAGGAGCTCGACCGGCTGCCGTTGACGCGTCGAGTCGCGGCCTCTCGGCTGTACGCCAGCCGCCCGGTCGGTCCCCAGGACCAGCCCGACTACGTCAACGCCGTGGCCGAACTCCACACCCGGCTGTCGCCGCTGGCCCTGCTCGACCAACTGCAGGCGCTGGAGCAACGTCATCGACGCGTACGCCAGCGCCACTGGGGGCCCCGCACCCTTGATCTCGACCTGTTGTGGATGGGCAACGCCGAGTGGCGCCACCCGCGCCTCACGCTGCCACACCCGGAATTGGTAAACCGCGCCTTCGTGGTACTGCCGCTGGCCGAGATCGCCACAGACCTCAGATTGCCCGACGGTCAGACCCTGGCATCGCTGGCCGAGCGCTGGAACGGCGCCCTCACCTCGGGTGATCTATCCCCATTGAACGCCACCGAGGCCGTTCGCTGAGCACCTGGAGCCCAGGTGGCCCGAAGCCTCCAGGCACTCACTAGACGCCGATCGACCTCTACCACTTTGGTCGCTGTTACCTTGAACCCTGCTCTGCCTTGGTCAACGTTACCTATCGACACAGATTCACCCATCGGTAACAATCCGCGGTGATCACTCTGGGGCGGTCATAGAAGTCGCCCCACCGCCAACACGAGAACACGCCATGACTTCCGTCACCCTGAGCTCGCTGAAGGCTCGCAAGCGCGCCGGTGAACCCTTCAGCTGCCTGACCGCCTATGACGCCTCCTTTGCCGCCGCCGCCGGGCGCGCCGGCATCGACGTGCTGCTGGTCGGGGATTCCCTTGGCATGGTCCTGCAGGGGCACGACAGCACCCTGCCGGTCACCATGGACGACATCCTCTACCACACCCGCTGCGTGGCACGCGGCAAGGGCGACAGCCTGCTGATGGTCGATCTGCCATTCATGGGCAATCCCAGTCGCGAGCGCCTGCTGGACAACGCCGCCGCGCTGATGAGGGCCGGCGCCGAGCTGGTCAAGGTCGAGGGTGAGGGCTGGATGGCCGATGACATCCGTGAACTCACCCGTCGCGGGGTGCCCGTCTGCGCCCATCTGGGGCTGACCCCCCAGACCGTGCATCAGCTCGGTGGCTACAAGGTCCAGGGACGCGAGGCCGAAGCCGCCAGCCGTATCCTCGAGGACGCCCGAGCGCTGGTCGAGGCCGGCGCCTCGGTGATCCTGCTGGAGTGCGTGCCGGCGAGTCTCGGTCGTGCCGTCAGTGAAGCTCTGGAAGTGCCGGTGATCGGTATCGGCGCCGGCCCCGACACCGACGGCCAGATCCTGGTGATGCACGACGTGCTCGGCGTGACCCACGGGCGGACCCCGCGCTTCGTCAAGAACTTCCTGGCCGAAGCCGAGGACATCGAAGGCGCCTTCCGTCGCTACCACGAAGCGGTGCTGGCGCGGGAGTTCCCGGCTGCCGAGCACTGCTTCTAGGAGGTCTGCGATGCACGTCCATTCCGCCATCGCCAAGCTTCGCGAAGCGCTCGCGCCTCACCGCCGCAGTGGTGCCCGCATCGGCCTGGTGCCGACCATGGGCAACCTTCACCAGGGCCACCTGGCGCTAGTGGAAGCGGCCCGCGAGCGCTGTGACCTGGTGGTCGCCTCGATCTTTGTCAATCCGCTGCAGTTCGGCCCCAGCGAAGACCTGGACAACTATCCGCGCACCCTCGAGGCGGACCTGGCCAAGCTCGAGGCCGCTGGCTGCGACATGGTGTTCACCCCGACCCCGGCGACCATGTACCCCGACGGCCTCGACGGCCAGACCCTGGTGCGGGTACCCGAGGTCAGCGAAGGCCTGTGCGGCGGCGCCCGACCCGGCCACTTCGACGGCGTCTCGACCGTGGTCAGCATGCTGTTCCATATCGTCCAGCCGGACGTCGCCTGCTTCGGCGAAAAGGACTACCAGCAACTGGCGGTCATTCGCCGCATGGTCCACGACATGCACATGCCGATCGAGATCATCGGGGTGCCCACGGTGCGCGAGGCCTCGGGACTGGCGCTATCGTCGCGCAACGGCTACCTGAGCGAGGCCGAGCACGCCACCGCCGCCGAACTGCAGGCCACCCTGGTGACGCTTGCGCGCAGCCTCGAGGCCGGCGCCGACATCGACGCCACCCTTAAAGAGGGACGCGCGCGCCTGGCCTCCCACGGCTTTGCTCCCGACTATCTGGAGCTGCGCGCCCGTGACCTCGGCGCGGTGACCGCCACCACCCGTGACGCCATCCTGCTGGTGGCCGCCCGTCTCGGCGCCACGCGACTGATCGACAACCTCACTGTGACGCTACCTCGATAGGAGCCCCCTAGATGTACACCATCATGCTCAAGGCCAAGCTGCACATGGCTCGCGTGACCCACGCCGTGCTCAACTACGAAGGCTCCTGCGCCATCGACGGTGAACTGCTCGACCTCGCCGGTATCCGCGAAAACGAACAGATCCAGATCTACAACGTCGAGAACGGCCAGCGCTTCACCACCTATGCCATCCGTGCCGAGGAAGGCTCCAAGGTGATTTCGGTCAACGGCGCCGCTGCCCACCTGGCAAGCGAAGGCCAGCGCGTGATCATCTGCAGCTACGCCCACTACAGCGACAGCGAACTCGACCAGCACAAGCCCTCCCTGGTCTACCTCCAGGAAGGCAACGAGATCAGCCACACCAGCAACGCCATCCCGGTCCAGCTGGCCTGATCCGACCGCACCATCGCACCACCCGACAGGAGCGCACCACCATGGCATCGCTGAAGGAACAACTCGGCTCGCTGGTCTACTCCACCGAACACGGCGACATCTGCCCGGACTGCCGTGAACCGAAGGACGCCTGCCGCTGCGACGAGATCCAGGACCAGGCGCGCCTGGCCAGCCTGGACGGGGTGGTGCGAATCCGCCGGGAAACCAGCGGACGCAAGGGCAAGGGCGTCACCACCATCGACGGCGTGCCGCTTGCCGACAAGGAGTTGAAGGCTCTGGCCAAGGAGCTGAAGAAACGCTGCGGCACCGGTGGCGCGCTGAAGGACGGCGTCATCGAGATCCAGGGCGACCATCGCCAGGTGTTGAAAGACGCCCTGGAGAAGAAAGGCTACAGGGTCAAGCTGGCCGGAGGCTGAGCGCTGGCTCGCCTGAGAAGTGCCTGGGCCGGCGCCTAGCCCAGATCCTGGACCAGCGCTTCCAGCGCCTGATCGGCCGGGGCCTCGAGCTTGACGTCGAACAGTTCATCGGCGCGGGTGCGCCCCAGATTGATGCAGGCCACCGGGCGTCCCACCTTCACGCTTTCGCGCACGAAGCGAAAGCCGGAATAGACCATCAGCGAACTGCCGACCACCAGCAGGGCGTCGCTGTCCTCGAGCAGCCCTCGGGCGCTGGCCAGCGTCGCCGCTGGCACGTTGTCGCCGAAGAACACCACATCGGGCTTCCAGATACCGTCGCCACAGCGGCCACAGGAGGGCACCCGAAAGCTCGAGAAGTCCGCCTCCAGGTCCGCATCGCCGTCCGGCGCAGGCCGCACCGGAGACGTTTGCGCCACCCACTGCGGATTGCAGCGTGCCAGCTCATCGTGCAGGGCATGGCGCATCTGGCGCGCACCGCAGCTCATGCACACCACCAGATCCGCCCTGCCGTGCAGATCGATGACCCGCCGGGTCCCCGCGCGCTGGTGCAGACCATCGACGTTCTGGGTGATCACCCCGGAGACCTTGCCGCGCAGTTCGAGCTCGGCGATGGCCCGGTGCGCCGCGTTGGGGCTGGCCTCATTGAGCACACGAAAGCCGATCATCGCCCGCGCCCAGTAGCGCTGACGCGAGGCGTGGCGAGACATGAAGTCGCGATGGTCGATCGGCGGCGAACGCTTCCACTCGCCCTGGGCGTCACGATAGTCGGGGATACCGCTGGCGGTGCTGATGCCGGCGCCACTAAGCACCGCGATGCGCCGGTGACGACAGACGAGAGCGTACAGCGCATCCATCGCCGACGCTGACGCGTCTCGGTTGACGCAAGTTCGAGCCTCGCTACCGCCGCCGACATTCGTCATTGCTCCTCCCCTTGTGACCGCGCACCAACACCCGGGGCAGGCCCGTCAGCCCAGCCCCCAAGGCCAAGACTACCCCCGGGCGATCGATAAGACCAAGGGCGCCATGGCCCAACAGGCACGTCGTTGTCTACAATGGACGGGATTCTTCACGGGCAAGGAGTGCCGATGGCCTGGCTGGACTACCTGCTGCCGCTGTTCTTTCTGTTCCCCCTCGCGGCGGCCGCCACGGTGGTGGTGGCACTCCGAAGCCTGCACGACGCGCGAGTACGCTCGCCGTTCGACGCCCATCCACTGCGTGAGCCTGGGCAGGCCCTGCGCGATCGGCTGGATCGCGCCTTCGCCACCCTGTTCCTCAACGCCGCCCTCGGCCCCGTACTGGTGCTGACCCCACTGGTCTACGGCATGGGCAGGATGCTGTTCTCGCGCCACCAGAACTGGATCGAATGGGCGCTCTACGGTGTGCTGTGCACACTGCTGGCGATCGTGGTCAGCTTCCGACTGATGCGTGACTACCAGCGTATCCGTCGACTGAAGCTGGGGCTCGCCTGCGAACTGGCCGTGGGCCAGGAGCTCGAACGCCTGATTCGTCCCGAAGCCCACCCCTACTTCGTGTTCCACGACGTACCCGCCGACACCTTCGTGATCGACCACGTGGCGATCACCCCCCACGCCGTCTTCGTCATCGAGACCCGTGCCCGCACCCCGGCCATCAGTCCCGCCGGCGAGACCGAGGACACCGTGGTGGTCGAACACGAGCGCCTGCGCTTTCCCGGCTGGATGGAGCGACGCCCCCAGCGCAAGGCCCGCCAGGCCACCCGCTGGGTCGCTTCCTGGCTATGTCGCGAACTGGGGCAGCCGGTGCCGGTCAAGGGCATCCTTGCCCTGCCCGGCTGGAAAATCGAACGTGAGGTCCCCGACGACGATCTTGCCGTGGTCAGCGGCGAAGGCCTGGCCGCCCATCTGACCGACGCCTGCCCTGGTATCGCACCGATGGATCCGACGCTGCACGACCGGGTCATCGAGGCCTTGAACCGGCGAACACTGACGCGGGAACTTGGCCACCTGGAAGGCCCGTCCATCTAGGCTCTGTCCGAGAAGTCGACGAGCGAAGGTTAGACAAGGCAAAAATCGGTGAGAAAGCGCAGTTTACGGGGTGTAAATGAGCATTTTGATCCGATTTTTAACGCAGTATTACCGAGCGCAGGCACTTTTCGGACGAGCCCTAGAAGCGGCGCAGCTCGATCCGGCCGGGGCAGCGGCCATGATCCACCGGAGCGAAACTCTTTCTGGCCGGGAAGTCATCGATATGCTCCGCCTCCAGGCCGATGCGCACCTCGGTGAGCAGTCGGTTGCCCGAGCCCCCGCACTGCAGCGACAGGGAGCTGCCGGTACCCCGGCCGAAAGCCTCCTCGAAGGCCGCGATCAGCGCATTGCGCCTGACCGTCGAACCTCGGTTGTCGCGCATGAAGTCCCCCAGGGCCCCGGCGTTGACGATCTCGGTCAGCGCCAGGGCACCGTCGAAGAAGTCATCATCGCTGATCGACAGGCAGGCACCGTGCTTGGCGTACTCGTAACGGTCGAGGCAGCTGGCCCTGCCGGGCATGGCGTCGTCGAGCTCCTGTTCAAGCGATGAGCCGATATCGATGGCAGGCCCTGCCTGGCAGAAATCGCCCGCTGGCCTCGGGCGTTCAAGAAAGCAGCCCTGGCGGCGCCACTCGCTGACACTGACGCCCTGTGAGATCAGCCTGACGGGGCGTGACGGCCACAGCCCGTGGATCACGAAGCCATCGTCGGCCCCGACCATCAGCGACGGATCCCGGCACTCTCGTGGCGGCTGACGACGGCTGGCGCAGAATCCGGGATGCCAGGTCAGCGCCAGCACATAATGATCGAAGTGCTCTCGCTCGAGATCCTCCAGTGCCTCACGCTGCTCCTGCGGCTCGTGGGCCTGGGCGCCAGCGACCATGGTGAGGGCCAGCAGCACCGCAGCCAGCGCGCGCCATGGTTGCCGTCGACGGGCTCCCCGGCCACCCTGCCGCCTTGCAATCGGCGACCACAGTTGGCAAGGTGCGCCGCCTCGCTTCAATCCTCTTTCGTCTTTCTCGGATGACTGTCTCATGAACCTGATCACCTTCGATCCGTTACGGAGTCTGGGGGTCCCGGGGGCGCGATACATCAAGCCTGAGCACATGAATGACCATCGCCAGGCCCTGGCCGATGCCGACGCCCTGCTGTTCCCCGAATACTGGCAGATCAATGCCCTGGCCTACGGCCTCAATCCGCGCGTCTTTCCCAGTCTACCCAGCTATCACCTGGGTCACGACAAGATCGAACAGACCCGCGCCTTCCAGGCCTGCTGCCCCGAGGCAACGCCCGATACCGCCATCCTCGGGGTCAATTCAGACGCCATCCACCAGGTGGAGGCGCGCTTCGGCTACCCGTTCGTGGTCAAGCGGGTGCGCAGCTCCATGGGCGAGGGCGTGCGCCTGATTCGCTCCCGCGAGGCGCTGATCGATCACCTGTCCAGCGAGAATCTGCTCTACGCCCAGCGCTACCTGCCCATCGAACGCGACCTGCGCATCGTGGTGGTCGGGCGCAGGGTGCTGGCCGCCTACTGGCGCGAGAGCCCGCTGGGCGACTTTCGCACCAATGTGGCACGCGGCGGCGAGATCCGCCACGACCCGGTGCCGGCCTCCGCCATCGAGCTTGCCACCACCCTGGCCCAGCGCCTGGGCATCGATCACGCCGGCTTCGACATCGCCATGGTCGACGACGCCCCGATGGTGCTGGAGTTCAACCGCCTGTTCGGCAACCAGGGTATCGACTCCCCCGAGACCAGCGTGGGAGAGGCGATCCTCGAACACCTCGAGCAGGATAGCTGGCGCCAGGCGGCCTGATCCTTGCTGGTCGCCGCTCTCGGAGCTATCCCCCTTCACAGGATCGACCACAAGAAAACGGGCCACCGTCGCAATGACGGTGGCCCGGGCAGTCGGCGTTGAGCGCTGATTACAGCCGTGAAGGATGGCTCGCCGGGTCGCCCTCCTGGTGGGGCTTGTCGTCATGATCGACACCGTGGTGCTCCCCTTCCGGCAACTCCCAGGTGCCTTCCTCGGTCCAGGGATCATCCTCGGGGAATTCCTCGATATAGATTTCCTTGTCGGTGTAGTCGGGCTGATAGCGCAGATCGTAGTGGGCCGCCCGGACGGTCGAGATGCACAACAACAGCGCCACCAGCAGCAAGGGCACACCCCCTACCACCGAGGCCGTCTGCAGGGTCTCGAGTCCACCGATGAACATCAGCACCGCCGGCATGAACGACAGCGCAAAGGCCCAGAACAGTCGATTCCAGCGCATCGGTTCCTCGTCGACCTCCTTCTGTACCACCGCCGCCAGGATGTAGGAGATGGAGTCGAAGGTGGTGGCGGTGAAGATCAGCGCCAGCAGGGTGAAGGCGAAGATCACCAGGTAGCTCAGCGGCAGGGTCGACAGGGTAGCGAAGATCGCCGCCGTGGGGCTCTGCTCATTAAGGATGGTGACCAGATCCAGGGTGCCGGACAGTTGCAGGTAGAGACCGTAGTTGCCGAGGATGATGAAGAAAAGGGCGCATCCCAGGGTACCGAAGAAGATCGAGCCCGCGACCATGGAGCGGATGGTGCGGCCGCGGGAGATGCGCGCGATGAACAGGCCGACGCTGGGGGCGAACACCAGCCACCAGGCCCAGTAGAAGATGGTCCAGTCCTGAGGGAAGTGGGTGTCCTGGAAATTCTCGAAGCGGGCGAAGGGCTCGGTCCAGGTGCCCATGTGCACCAGATTGCTGAGCACCCTGCCAAGGGCATCCAGGCCGGTGCTGGCCATGAACTGGGTCGGCCCGACGATGAAGACGAAGGTCAGCAGCGATACCGCTAGCCAGAAGTTGATGTCCGACAGCACCTTGATGCCCTTCTTGAGGCCGACGAAGGCGCTGTAGCCGAAGACAACGGTACACAGCATCAGCACGAAGATGCGCGTCGCCAGGGTCTTCGGAAAACCGAACAGCTCATGCAGCCCCTCGTTGATCAAGGGCGCCGCCAGTCCCAGGGTGGTGGCACCGCCGCCCAGCATACCGAACACGAACAGCACGTCGATCAGCTTGCCCGGCCAGCGGTGGGCTCGGCTCTCGCCCAGCACCGGCATCAGCGCCTCGCTGATCTTGAGCACGCTGTGATTGCGCACGTAGTAGAAGTAGGCAATGGGAATCGCCGGGATCAGATAGATCGACCAGGCCACCGGCCCCCAGTGGAAGATACCGTAGGCCGCCGCCCAGCGTGCCGCATCCGGCGACTGAGGTTCCACATGGAAGGGTGGCGCCTGGTAGTAGTAGATCCACTCGATCATCGACCAGTAGAGGATCGAGGCGCCGATACCGGCGCAGAACAGCATCGCCGCCCAGGACAGGGTCGAGAACTCCGGCTGCTCCTCAGGGTCACCCAGCTTGATCTGGCCGATATCGCTGAACACGATGAACAGCATGAAGCCGCTGGCCCCGAGCCCCAGGGCCAGATACAGCACACCGAGCTCATTGGTAATGAAGTTCTTGGCCGCGATGACCCAGGTTGCTCCCTGTTCGGGGAACACCACCAGAGGCAGAGTGACAGCAAGGAGGAGAAACAGCGAACCGAAGAAGGTGGGCTTGTCGATCGCATCAAAGCCTTGATCGGAAGAGGCGGGGGAGGATTTCCTTTTCACGGGCCATACCTTGTTATCGTTTTCCCCAGTATACGCAGTCTTGCTGCATCAAACGTAATCCATTGACTTAGGCCGCGCAGCGACAAACGCCCTATCGTCCGCCGCTCGACTCCCTTGGCCGGAACGCCCTGGTTCACTCACCGCGAGCTTACCGCCTGAACACACTCAGTTTTTCAATCACCACGTAGCTTTCCGCCCATCTCCTGGGCCAGGTCGACCGCGTAGTGATCGGTCATCCCACCGATAAAGTCGAGCATGCGTCGATAGCTGTCGTACAAAGACCAGGACGGCAGCGGGGTGTTCTCGCCGATCAGCGCCAGCACCCGCTGGTGCTTGAAGCTCGAATGGCCGGTGTGGTGCAACTCGTGGGCCGCGCCGATAAAGGCCTCGAGCAGAATGCCGAGGGTGGTGTAGGCACCGATCTCCAGCTTGGCCTTGCGGGTATTGCGGAAGATGCGCTTGCGCGCCAGCTGCTTGGCCAGCTTGACCCCCCAGTCCAGATCCGGGTGGCACAGCTCCAGCAGGTCATCCTGAAGCGTTCCGGAAAGCAGCTCCTGCTCATGCTCGACGAACACCTGGCCCACGTCGGTGACCGCTCGCTCCATGGCCGCCCCTCGCAGCGCCGCGATACGCCGGCGTTGAGATACACCGGCACGGTTCATCTCGGCGTAGTCCGACGGCTCGCCACCGGCGATCTGGGTCAGAATCTCGGCCACCTCGTCGAAGGCCAGGATATCCATCTCCACCCCGTCCTCGAGGTCAAGCAGGGCGTAGCAGATGTCATCGGCGGCCTCCACCAGCCAGGCCAGCGGATGGCGACACCAGCGGTGCTCGCCCTGGGGAATCAGTCCCAGATGGTCGGCCACCTGCTCAAGTGCACCGAGTTCGCTCTGATAGCAGCCGAACTTGCCGGCCTTGCCACCGTGGGTCACCGTCCACGGATACTTGAGCAGGGTACCGAGGGTCGCTGCGGTCAGGCGCATGCCGCCGCGAAACTGGTTGTACTCGATCTGGGTGACGATACGAAAGCCCTGGGCGTTGCCTTCGTAGGTCAGCAGGTCCTCGCGCTCCAGCGGCGACAGTCCATCGAGCAGCCCGCTGCCGTTGACCTCGGCGCACTTGAACCAGTCGCGGATGGCGTACTCACCGGCATGGCCAAAAGGGGGGTTGCCGATGTCGTGCCCCAGACAGGCCGCCTGGATGATCACCCCCAGATCCGCCGGAGTGATCCAGTCGGGCAGGCGGTCACGCAGCAGCTCGCCCACGCTCATGCCCAGCGAGCGGCCGACGCAGCCCACTTCAAGCGAGTGGGTCAGGCGGGTGTGGATATGGTCGTTGTCGGTGAGGGGATGCACCTGGGTCTTGCGTCCCAGGCGGCGAAAGGAGCCGGCGAAGACGATGCGATCGTGATCCTTGTGGAAGGGACTGCGTCCCACCTCGTCACGAGTCCCGCCACGCGGATCGTGCAGTCGGCCCGGATCGAGCAGTCGTTCCCAGTTCATGGTCTTCATCGATGGCCCCTCCTTGTGGCCCTCCATTCTGACACCCGGGACGACACCTGCAAGGCCACGACCGCGAGGTCGCCAGGACCCTCATGACAGGCCCTAGGCGCATCGATGGAAAGTCGATGGAAAGGCCCGGTGGATACACCTCCACCGGGCCCTCTTTCTTTAGCGACGCTTTAGCGACGCTTCTCTACGCCAGCCGACGCTTGAGCATCATGGCGTAGACCGCTCCGGCCACGATCAGGGTGGCGGCGAAGGCGTAGATCCCGATCGAGATCCCGCTGTTGACCAGGATGCTCCAGTCACCACCGCTGATCGACATCGCCCGGCGCAGATTGAACTCCATCTGCCCACCCAGCAGCAGGCCGAGCACAACCGGCACGGTGGGAATCTCGAGCTTTCTGAGCACATAGCCGAGCACCCCGAAGGCCAGCATCATGTACAGATCGAAGGGGCTGTTATTGAGCGAATAGACCCCGACAAAGGCGATCAGAACCACCATCGGCATCAGCAGCCAGCTGGGGGCCTGCAGCACCCGGGCGAACAGTCCCACCAGCGGTACGTTGAGCACCAGCAGCATGATGTTGCCGATAAACAGCGCTGCCACCAGCCCCCACACCATCTCGGGCTGCTGGGCGAACAAAAGCGGCCCCGGGGTGATGTTCATCGACAGCAGCAGGGCCAGCAGAATCGCGGTGGTGCCGCTGCCGGGAATGCCCAGCGACAGCATCGGAATCAGCGCGCCACCGGCGGCGGCGTTGTTGCCTGCCTCGGGCGCGGCCACACCGCGCGGGTCGCCGTTGCCGAAGTCCCCCTTGGCTCCCAGCCAGCGCTTCTCGAGCATGTAGGACAGGAAGCTGCCGAGCGAGGCGCCAGCGCCGGGCAGCACCCCGGAGACGAAGCCGATCAGCGAGCCACGACCGATGGTGCCCTTGCAGGACAGCGACGCCTTCATCCCCGGCCAGGCCGAGCCCAGCTTGATATGCGGCTTGTCGGCGTCGTGGCGCTGTTCGAGAAACACCAGGCATTCGGAGATGGCGAACAGTCCCACCAGGGCCACGATAAAGTCGATGCCGTCATAGAGCTCGAAGGTGCCGAAGGTGTAGCGCGCGACGCTGGACACCGGGTCGATGCCCACGGTCCCCAGCAGCAGGCCCAGACAGGCGGCGATGAAACTCTTGGTAAAGCTGCCGCTGGTCACCCCGCCGATGGTGGCAAAGGCCAGCAGGAACAGCGCGAAGTACTCGGCCGGACCGAACTTGATCGCCAGGTCCACCAACAGCGGCGCGAACAGCGTAAGCCCGATGGTGGCGATGGTGGCGCCGACGAAGGAAGCCACCGCCGACAGCCCCAGGGCCTCGCCGCCGCGCCCCTTGAGGGCCATCGGGTAGCCGTCCAGAGTGGTCATCATCGCCGGCTCGTCGCCGGGGATATTGAGCACGATGGAACTGATCCGCCCACCGTACATGCAGCCATAGTAGACGCTGACCAGCAGGATCAGCGCGGCGGTGGGATCCAGGCCGAAGTTGAAGGCCAGCGGGATCATCAGCGCCACCCCGTTGACCGGGCCGAGCCCTGGCAGCGCCCCGATCAGGGTTCCCACGGCGCAGCCGATCAGCGCCAGCAGCAGAAATTCCGGCTGGGTCGCCACGGCGAAGCCCTGGGCAAGAAAGGCAAGCGTTTCCATGATCAGTGTCCCCCTCCCCACCAGGGCACGTCCGGCAAGGGCATGCCGAGGGCAAACTCGAACAGTGCGTACAGCCCCAGCGCCAGTCCTGTGCCGGCGATCAGCGCCTGGCCCCAGGCCGCGCCGAACAGCCGCGTCAGTACGATGGCGCAGGCCAGGGTGGCGGGAACAAACCCCAGCGGCTCGAGCAGGCCAGCGTAGGCCGCCAGCAGCAGCAGCACCGCCAGCTGTCGGGCCAGGCCGGCACGATCCGGCCAGCGCTCGTTGAAGCCCGGGCGCAGGATCAGGTAGGCCGACAGCGCCGCCAGCGGCAGGCTGACCAGCCGGGGGAAAGCCCCCGGCCCCACCGGCTGCATGAAGCCGGTGACGAAGCTATGAGAATGCCACCAGGCCCCCAGCGCCAGCACCAGCAGCACCGCGCCGGCCAGGCGATCGCCGACCTGGGCCGGCCGGCGATGCTGGTGAGCGTCGAGGTCGCTCATCTGACTCATTGAATAACCCCGATCTCGCGCGAGATGGCCTCGACGCGCTGGATGGATTCCTCGACGAAACTCGAGAAGTCGTCACCGCCACGCCACAGCGGCACCAGGCCATTCTGGGCTGCCACGTCCTTCCACTCGTCGCTGGCGTAAAGGTTCTCGAGGTCTTCGACCATGCTGGCGTAGTCCTCGTCGGAGACCTCGCCGCCGGTGTAGAAGCCGCGCCAGTTGTAGCCGGTGACGTCATAGCCCTGGCTGACCGCGGTGGGCAGCTCGTCGAAGGGCTCGGGCAGCGGATCATCCGACATCACCGCCAGCACCCGCACGTCACCGGACTCGATGAAGCCGGCGACCTCGCCCAGGTCGGTGGAAACCACGTCCACGTGGTTGCCCATCATCTGGGTTACCGCGGGGCCGCCGCCGTCGAACTGCACCCAGCGCAGGGCGCCGACCTGGTCGCCGGGCAGGCCCGCGGCCTTGGCCAGCATCAATGCCCGAATGTGATCCCAGCCACCGGCACCGCTGGAGCCGGCCATGGCCACCGAGGTCGGATCGGCGACGATGGCCTCCAGCAGTTGCTCGAGGGACTCGTACTCGCTCTCGTCGTCGACCAGGATGACGCCGACGTCGGTACCGAGCATGCCCAGCCAGCGCATGGTCTCGGCACCCCCGGGATAGCGACCCTGGGCAATCTGGGTCATGCCCACGGTGCTGGTGGCGACGATCAGGTTGCTGTCATCGGCACGCTTGGAGGCCACGTTGGAGAAGGCCACCGCGCCGACACCGCCGGGCATGTTGGTGACCTGCACCGAGCCGTCGGTCAGTTCCAGGTCGGTGAGCAGCTTGCCGACACTGCGGCAGGTGAAGTCCCAGCCGCCACCGGGGTCGGCCGGGGCGATGCACTCGTCGATGGGCAGGGCGCTGGCCGAGGTCGAGACACCGAGGCCGAGCGCGAGCAGCGGCAGGCCGAGGCGAGTGGTCAGAGTCGAGGGCATGGAAGGCTCCTTGTTTTTCGTTGTTGGCGTTTTCGTTGTGGGTGTTGCGGTCCTGCGGTCCTGCATCGTTGTCACCAGCCGGCACCGGCCATCCGGCGGATTGCCTGGCGGTTGTCGAGTCGCCATCTTGCGCGGCCACTCGCTTGGCGTTGTCCGGCGGGGACCGCCACCCAGCCTAGACGATCCCGCGCTGGCGCAGCGCCCGACACTCGTCGGCACCGAAGCCGAGTTCGGCCAGTACCTCGTCGGTATGCTCGCCAAGCTGTGGCGCCGGTCGCTGGATCATCGCCGGGGCCTCGCGCATCTTCACCGGAAAACCGGTGGTAGCGATCTGTCCGGCCTCGCCCTGATCCAGGGTCAGGCGCATGCGCTGGTCGATGATCTGGGGGTCATCGAAGGTCTCGCGCAGATCCTGCACTCGGCCACAGGGCACGCCGGCGGTGTTCAGGTGTTCGATCCAGTCGTCCACACTGCGCCGGCGCGTCACCTCGTTGAGGATCTCGCGCAGCGCCTCGCGGTGCGCCATGCGCTGGGCGTTGTCGGCGAAGCGCGGCTGCTCGAGCAGATCGACACGACCCAGCGCCTCCAGCAGACGACGCACCATGGTCTCGCTGCTGGGGGCGATGGCGACCTCGCCATCGCTGGCCTCGAACAGGCCGTAGGGGTAGAGCATGGGATGGTCATTGCCGGTACGTCGGGGGACCTCGCCGGTGGCGAAGTACTCCGCCGCCAGATAGCCCAGCATCGCCACCAGACCGTTGGTCAGGGCGGTCTCGAGAATCTCGCCCTGGCCGGTACGCTCGCGGCGCACCAGTGCCGCGCTGACCCCGAAGGCCAGGTTGAGGCTCGCCACCATGTCGCTGATCGGTGGCGCGGCGCGCATCGGCTCGCCCCCCTCGACCCCGTTGACGCCCATGAAGCCGCTCATGGCCTGGGCGACAAAATCGTAGGCGGGTCGGTCGCGGTAGGGCCCGGTGGATCCGAAGCCGTTGATCCGCCCCACCACCAGGCGCGGGAAGCGCTGCCTCAGGGTGTCGTCGTCGAGTCCCATCTTGGCCAGCACCCCGGGGCGGAAGTTCTCCACCAGCACGTCGGCGTCCTCGAGCAGGCGGTTCAGGATCTGGCGTCCCTCGGGCTCGCGCAGATTGAGGGTGATCGAGCGCTTGTTGCGGTTGAACTGGGCAAAATAGGCGCTGAAGCCGTTGACCATATTGCCCTGGCGGCGGACCACGTCGCCCTCCCCCGGGGTCTCGATCTTGATCACCTCGGCGCCGTGATCCCCCAGCATCTGGCTGGCGAAGGGGCCGGAGATCACCCGGGTCAGATCGATCACACGTATGCCGGCCAGGCTGCCCGGGGCAAGGCCGGTGGCGTCCTGGGTCGATGGCCGCGGGTCGTCGCTGTCATCCCTGCCGGGGCTAGCATCCATAGGTTTGCGTATCCGTCGGTATGTCTGTGGTGGTGTCGTCTGGTCTTGCCAGGTTCAGGGATCTGACTCAGCCCTTCGCGGTGGGCACCGCATCGGGTCGATGCAGCCTGAGCCGAGTGCCGGCCCGGGCCAGCTGGGAGCCCGGCGCACGTTCCAGTCGCCGCGCGGCAAGCCCCGCCACCTCGATCAAGGACTCCAGCGAGACGCCGGTGTCATGCCCCAGCTCCTCGAGCAGGTAGATCAGCTCCTCGGTGGCCAGATTGCCGCTGGCACCGGGGGCGAAGGGACAGCCTCCAAGACCACCGACCGCACTTTCGTAGCGCGTGACGCCAAGCGACAGCCCCTGCATGACGTTGGCCAACGCCAGGCCCCGGGTATTGTGAAAGTGCAGGATCGGCCGCGCCGCTGGGGCCTGTTCGGCGATCTCACCCACCACCCGCGAGACCACGGCGGGCGTGGCCATGCCGGTGGTATCGCCAAGGGTGAGGTCATCGATACCCAGTTCGCCGAGGCGACGCGCCAGCTCACCGATGCGCCCGGCCGGCAGGTCACCCTCGAAGGGACAGCCGAAGGCCGTGGCGATGGCGCCCTGTACCTCGATACCGCTGCCGGACAGACGCTCGACGATATCGGCGAAACCGGCCAGGGAGGCGTCGATCGAGCGATTGACGTTACGCGCGTTGTGGGTCTCGGAAGCGGACACGAACAGCACCACACGATCGATGCCCACCTCCAGTGCGCGCTCGGCACCGCGCAGGTTGGGCACCAGGGCGCTGAAGCGGGCATCCGCCAACCCCTTGGCGGCGGCCACCAGTTCCGCGGCGTCGGCCAGCGCCGGTACCGCCCGGGGACTGACGAAAGACGTCAGCTCGAAGCGCCTGAGTCCGGCCCGGTGAAGCCCGTGCAGCAATTCGAGCTTGTGCTCGGTGGACAGCACCCGCGCCTCGTTCTGCAGGCCATCACGAAGCCCCACTTCGGTCAGTTCGATTCTGGCAGGTGCTCGCTGGGGCGGCGATGACGTCATGGCGAAGAAGTCCCTAAAAGTCGATATTTCACCAATATAGAGGCTATTGGCTCATGTTGGACATACGCCTTTTCGCTGAGACGTCCGTACGCTGACGGTGCCAGACCGCAGAGGTATTCCCCTTGACCGGTGATTTCCATAGAATTCACCGCCCAAATCGTGATCCACAGCAATTTTTGTTGCGGACTCGCACATTATCGTGTTCTTCACACGTTTTTCTGTTCGCATGCCGCCTCCGTCCCGGGGCGCTTGATGTAGAGGCGTCGACGTTCGCCTTCCCACCCTGAAAAGGCCTGGTTTCATGCAATCCACTTCCTCCGACGGCTCGGCCGCCGACAAGGGCTTCTTTGGTCACCCCCGCGCCCTGGGGCCACTGTTCTTCACCGAGATGTGGGAGCGCTTTTCGTTCTACGGCATTCGCCCCATGCTGGTGCTGTTCATCGCCGCCTCACTGTTCGACGGCGGGCTCGGCTTCGACCCCAAGACCGCCGCTGCCATCGTCGGCATCTACGGTGGTGCCATCTATCTGGCCGCGCTGCCCGGCGGCTGGCTCGCCGACAACTGGCTCGGCCAGCGCCGGGCGGTGTGGTACGGCTCCATCCTGATCGCCTTCGGTCATCTGTCCATCGCGCTGTCGGCCCTGCTCGGTGCCGTCGCCTTCTTTGTCGGGCTGATCTTCATCGTGCTCGGCACCGGGCTATTCAAGACCTGCATCTCGGTGATGGTCGGCAGCCTGTATGACGAAAGCGACGTGCGCCGCGACGGCGGCTTCGCCATCTTCTACATGGGCATCAACATCGGCAGCCTGTTCGCGCCGTTGTTCACCGGGCTGCTGATGGACTCGCTGGGCTGGCACTGGGGCTTCGCCATGGGCGGCCTTGGCATGCTGATCGCACTGCTGCTGTTTCGCCTGTGGGCGGTGCCCGCCATGCAGCGCGCCGACGCCGAGCGCGGCCGCGCCTCCACCTGGGACGCCCCGGCCCAGCGCCGTCGTCACGTCGGCCCCATCGTGTCGCTGTGCCTGGCGCTGATCGCCGCCCTGGTGGCGCTGGTCGCTACCGGCGTGGTGACCATCGACGCCCGCGCGGTGGCCGAGGCCATGACCAGCGTGCTGATCGTCGCCTCGCTGGGCTTCTTTGCCTACCTGATGCTGTTCTCTGGACTCAGCGGTGACGAGCGTATTCGCGTCACCATCTGCTTTGTGCTGATCGTCGCCGCCGCCTTCTTCTGGGCCGCCTTCGAGCAGCAGCCCACCTCCTATAACCTGTTCGCGGCCAACTACACCGACCGCAACGTGATGGGCTGGGAAGTCCCCACCCTGTGGTTCCAGTCATTGAACCCGGTATTCATCGTGCTGCTGGGCCCGCTGTTCGGCTGGCTGTGGCCGGCGCTCGGTCGGCGCCGACTGGAACCGGGTAGCCCGATGAAGTTCGTCCTCGGCCTGTTGCTGGCAGCCTGCGGCTTCGGCCTGATGGTGCTGGCGGCGCAACAGGTACTGACAGGCACAGGGCTGGTGTCACCCTGGTGGATCGTCGGCAGCATGCTGCTGTTGACCCTGGGCGAGCTGTGCCTGTCGCCGGTGGGGCTGTCCACCATGTCGGGGCTGTCGCCGCGCCGCACTCAGGGCCAGTTGATGGGCCTGTGGTTCACCGGCGCCGCCCTCGGCAACCTGGTGGCTGGCTTGATCGGCGGTCACGTCAACGCCGAGGAGCTTCAGCAGTTGCCGGAACTGTTCGGGCGGTCGGCCATCGCCCTGGTAATCTTCGCCGGGGTGCTGCTGTTGCTCGTACCGGTGTTCAAGCGCATGCTGAAGCATCACCGTCTTATCGATCCGGCGGCCGCCCACCGCGCGGACGCCGAAGCCATTGTCAGAACAGGAGTCTGAGCATGACCTCAGCCAGTGCCGATACCGCTCGCCAACGCTTGAGCGATCTGCGCGAGGCGATGCGCCGCCACGCCATCGATGCCTGGTGGCTACCGTCCAGCGATCCGCACAACAGCGAATACCTGCCCGAGCACTGGGCCGGTCGCGAGTGGCTGTCCGGCTTCGACGGCTCGGTGGGTACCCTGGTGGTGACCCAGGACGAGGCCGGCCTGTGGGTCGACAGCCGCTACTTCGTGCAGGCCGAGGCACAACTCGCCGGCACCGGCATCAGCATGATGAAGCTGACCCAGGGCCAGGCCAGCGCACCGATGCAGTGGCTGGCCGAGCGTCTCGAGGCCGGCGAAACCCTGGGCTACGACGCCCAGGTGGTGTCCCTGGCCCACGGCCGCCAGTTCGAGGACATCCTGGGTGAACGGGGCGTCGTCCTGCGCGGCGACAGCGACCTGCTCGACGAGATCTGGCGCGATCGCCCGAGCTTGCCGAGCGGGGCCATCGAACCCCACGCCAGCCGCTATCTGGACGAGACCCGGCGCCAGCGTCTGGACCGGGTACGCGCGGCCATGGCCGAGCACCACGCCGACTGGCATCTGGTGTCGACGCTGGACGACATCGCCTGGCTGACCACCCTGCGCGGTGCCGACGTGGGCTTCAATCCGGTGTTCCTGTCCCATCTGCTGATCGGTCGCGCCACCGCCACCCTGTTCGTGGCACCGGGTAAGCTCGCTCCTGAACTGGTCGATGCGCTCAAGGCCGATGGCGTCGAGGTGGCCGACTACGCCGACTGGGCGACGCGGCTGTCCGCCCTGCCGCGGGACGAACGGGTACTGATCGATCCGGCCCGGCTGACGCTGGGAACCCGCCAGGCCCTGCCGGACGAGATGACCGTGGTCGAAGCCTTCCAGCCCAGCACCCTGGCCAAGGGCATCAAGACAGCCCACGAGCTCGGCTTCGTGCGTCAGGCCATGGAAGCCGACGGCGCGGCCCTGTGTCGCTTCTTCGCCTGGCTGGAGGCCGCCTTCGCCGCCGGCGAACGGGTCACCGAGCTGGACGTCGAGGCCCGCCTGTACGAGGAACGCGCCAAGGACGAGGACTTCGTCTGCGAGAGCTTCAATACCATCGCCGCCTTCAACGCCAACGGTGCCCTGCCCCACTACCGCGCGACCCAGGAGGCCCATTCGGTGATCGAGGGCGACGGCCTGTTGCTGATCGACTCCGGCGGCCAGTACCGCGGTGGCACCACCGATATCACCCGCATGGTCCCGGTCGGCACCGTCAGTGAGGCTCAGCGCGAAGACTGCACCCTGGTGCTCAAGGGCATGATCGCACTGTCGCGGGCACGCTTCCCCGAGGGCATCGCCGCCTCGCGGCTGGACGCCCTGGCGCGGGCGCCGCTGTGGGCCACCGGCCGCGACTATGGTCACGGTACCGGCCACGGCGTGGGCTACTTCCTCAACGTCCACGAAGGCCCCCAGGTGATCAGCTCAGGCGCTTCCGTCGCCGAACATACCGCCATGCGCGAAGGCATGATCACCTCCAACGAGCCTGGGGTGTACCGTCCCGGCCAGTGGGGGGTGCGCATCGAGAACCTGGTGGCCAACCGCGCCGCGGCCCCCAGCGACTTCGGCGACTTCCTCGAGTTCGAGACCCTGACCCTGTGTCCCATCGACACCCGCTGCCTGAACCTGTTCACCCTGGATCAGGCCGAGATCGACTGGCTCAACGCCTACCACGACGAGGTCCGCCGCCGGCTGGCGCCGAGGCTCGACGGCCAGGCGCTGGCCTGGCTCGAAGCCCGCACCGAACCGCTGACGCTTGCCTGATAGCGAGCCTGCTGGTCGGCCGCAGATACAAAGGGGCCCCGCCATGGCGGGGCCCCTTTGCGTAGGCTGCCAGCGCCTTTACATGAACGGGTTCTTGACCACCGGGATGAACATCAAGCGGAAGTTCCAGTCCGCATCCCACTCATCACCGCGGATCACGCTGTGCTGGATCTCGGCGGCCAGGCGCACCGGGGTGCTGCCCATGCGGACCACGTTGGAATAGCCCAGGCCGATCGGGAAGTTGACCTTCTCGCCGCTGTCGGCCTCCCAGTTGATGCGCACGTTGGGCGTCATGCCCACCAGCTCGGTGCCGCTGAGCCGGTAGTTGAGGAAGTACTGCAGATCGGTCTGGCTGGTGTGCTCGCGGTCATCTTCTCCGGCGTAGGACCACCAGTGCTGAGCCAGCAGGCCCATGTTCCAGCCGCCGGGATTGGGCGCCAGGCGCGCGATCAGGGCCGCCGGGCCGGCCTGGAACTTGCCCTGGCCCAGCACATCATGCTCGGCGGTGGGGAAGATCTGGGTCAGCCCCAGGCCCCAGATGACACCGTCGGCGCGGGCCGGACCGGCCAGGGTCACCAGGGCGGTATCACCCAGGCCCTCGGTACGCCCGCGATGGGGGGCATTGCGGCTCCACTCGTCGGGATCGATGTCCAGCGGGCTGCCACCCCGGGCCAGGGTACCGAAGCTCTCGTCCATCGGGCTCGAGTTGTACTGGAACACCGGGCGCACCACCAGGTTCCAGTTGTCGTCTGCCATCTCGAAGGGGAAGGACATGACCGGCTGGAACTTGAAGGAATTGGACCAGCGACCGTCGAAGTCGTCGCCGTCCAGGTGGGTATAGTCGTTCTGCATCCACAGCATCCAGGCCGAACCCACCGGGTTGGTGGTTTCCTTGGCGATGGCAGCAAGATCCTCGCTGCTGGCAGCGGGCTCGCTGTTGGCCGGTACGGTGCGTGGCGAGGACCGCTCCTGGGCAAGCGAGAGGCTCGAGATGAAAACCAGCGACATGGCCACCAGGCCAAGCCGACGAGAGCGTGAAAGGTTCATGGGGGTAGGCCTCAGAATCGTGACGCTACCCCCGACGCCGAGAGTAGCGGTGCAACGTCGCCACCACTCTAGGCCACCGATAACAGGCTGATGATATGCCCCTTGGGGTAGGCCGGTCCGGGCAGGCTGGTTAAACCGGTGCCCCCCGGACTCGCCGCCCTGGCCCGCTCAGACCTCCTGGTCTTCCGCCAGCGACGGCAGCAGCACCTTCAGCTTGCGGGTCAAGGTATTGCGCCCCCAGCCCAGCAGCTCGGCAGCCTCACCCTTGCGCCCGGCGGTGTGCTTGAGCGCGGTCTCGATAAGGATGCGCTCGAAGTCCGGCACCGCCTCCTCGAGCAGGTGGGTGTGGCCGGAGGCCAGGGCGCTGTCGGCCCAGGCGCGGAAGGCTTCACGCCAGTCCCCGCCTGCGGCGCTGTCATCGCCGCCGCGCAGCTCCGGCGGCAGGTCCTCGACCAGGATCTCGCGCCCGGAGGCCATCACCGTCAGCCAGCGACAGGTGTTCTCGAGCTGACGCACGTTGCCGGGCCAGTCCACCCGGGTCAGGAACTCCTCGGCTTCGCGGGTCAGCACCTTGACGTCGGTGGACAGCTCCTTGGCCGCCTCGACCAGGAAGTGCCGCGCCAGCCGGGGAATATCCTCGCGCCGCTGGGACAGCCTTGGCAGGTGCACGCGGATGACGTTGAGGCGGTGGAACAGGTCCTCACGAAAGCGGCCATCGGCGACCAGCGTCTCGAGGTCCTGGTGGGTCGCGGCGATGATGCGCACGTCCACCTTGACCGGCGTATGACCACCGACCCGATAGAACTCGCCGTCGGCCAGCACCCGCAACAGCCGGGTCTGGGTCTCCGACGGCATGTCACCGATCTCGTCGAGGAACAGGGTGCCGCCGTTGGCCTGCTCGAAGCGCCCCTGACGACTGGCGCTGGCACCGGTAAAGGCGCCCTTCTCGTGGCCAAACAGCTCCGACTCGATCAGATCCCGGGGGATCGCCGCCATATTGAGGGCAATAAAGGGATTGGCGGCGCGGGGACTGTGCTGATGAAGCGCACGCGCCACGCGCTCCTTGCCGGTCCCGGACTCGCCGTTGATCAACACCGTGATATGCGAGTGCGCCAGGCGCCCGATGGCCCGGAATACCTCCTGCATCGCCGGCGCCTCACCGATGATCTCGGCGTCGAGTCCTTCGGGCACGCTGACCGGCCGCTGGCGCTCGCGCACGTGGGCCACCGCGCGTCGCACCAGGGCCAGCGCCTCGTCCACGTCGAACGGCTTGGGCAGGTACTCGAAGGCCCCGCCCTGATAGGAAGCCACCGCACTGTCCAGGTCGGAATGGGCGGTCATCACGATGACCGGCAGGTCCGGGTGCACCTGGCGCACCTTGGCCATCAGATCGAGTCCGTCGATACCTGGCATGCGGATATCGGTGACCAGCACGTCCGGCGGCTCGGCCAGCAGTCGATCGAGGATACCGTCGGCCCGCTCGACCGCCTCGACCTCAAGGTCCGGCTGCGCCAGGGCGCGCTCGAGCACCCAGCGTATGGCCCGGTCGTCGTCGACGATCATTACACGAGCGGTATCAGTCATGACTCATCTCCAGGGGAATCAACAGACGGAATTCGGTGCGTCCAGGCTCGGACTCGCATTCGATCAGCCCTTCGTGCTGGTGCAGCACCGACTGGGCGATCGACAGCCCCAGGCCGCTGCCCTCGGCACGACCGGACACCATCGGATAGAACAGGGTCTCGCGCAGCGTCTCGGGGACGCCCGGGCCGTTGTCGATCACGCTGACGTCGCAGACCAGACGATGGCGCTGGGCGCCCAGGGTGAACTGGCGGCGCGCGCGGGTCCTCAGGGTCATCACCGGGTTCGGCGTCTCGGACTCGACCAGCGCCTGGACGGCGTTGCGGGCCACATTGAGCACCGCCTGGATCAACTGGGCTTCATCGCCGGTCAACTCCGGCAGGCTGGGATCATAGTCGCGCTCGATGCTCACCCGCGGCTGCTCGACCAAGAGCAGCGCGCGTACCCGCTCCAGCACCCGGTGGATGTTCAGCGGCTCTCGCCGACTCACCCGGTTGGGCCCGAGCATGGAATCGACCAGATCCCGGAGCCGATCCACCTCTTCGATGATGATCCGGGTGTACTCCTTGAGCGCCGGCGTCTGCTCCAGGTCACGCTCAAGTAATTGCGCTGCACCACGAATCCCCCCCAGGGGGTTCTTGACCTCGTGGGCCAGCCCCCGCGCCAGCACCTTCATGGTTTCCTGGCGCGACTGCAGCGCTTCCTCGCGGGAGATTCGCAACAGCCGATCCCGTGGCTCCATCTCCAGCAGCAGCTCATCAGGCGACAGCGGCGTCACGGTGTAGTCCACCGTCAGGGGTTCTCCACCGGCGAGGACCAGCCGCGCCTCCCGCTGGGTATAGGGATGCTGTCCATCCCGGGCACGTATCAGCACCTCGGCGATATCATCCTCGCCGCTGAGCCAGTCGCTCAGCGCCACGCCGGCAACCCGACTGGCGCTGACCGCCAGCAGGGTCTCCGCCGCCGGGTTCATCCAGGTCGGTCGCAGCTCGCCGTCGAGCAGCATGACCGCAGTTGTGAGGTGTTCGATGATGCCAGGCGTCATGGGTCCATCCTGATGGGGCAAAGCGCCCGCTCGATAGAGGCCGCCACGGCGCCAAGCCGGCATTCCATGGTGGCGGTCCAGGTCTCGGCCTCGAGCAGGCGTCAGACAACAACATTCAAAGCAAGAAGCGGGCCAGCCTTGGTGCCAGTGGCACACTCCCGCCGCACAGGCGCCAGGACGGTGCTTTTGTCGAGGAGGCGGGTCACCGTCGGCGCACCTACGCACCATTTTAGTGCACCAACCTGGTGCAGGGCAGTCTCGCCTGGATCACTGTCCGCACAAGGCCCGCAGATCGCGGGTCAAGGCGGCGCAGGACGAAGGGGGTTGGCGGGAAGCAGGCGGCTGGCGCGCTGTACGTGAATGACGATATCGGCACTGCGTTGACGCACCTCTCCCGACGGGGCCAGCACCACCAGGCCCAGGCGATGCTCGCCACGCTCCAGATTGGTGAGCCACAGTGGGCCGATGCCGGTGACGCTGGTGGCGAGCACACCGTCGACCTCCAGGCCGAGGCGATCCCCCGTCGCCGGAGGCGGGCTGATCGCGGCCAGCACCTTCAATCTTCCCCCGGCCCCCGTGGGCAACACGCTGCCATCCGCCGGAGAGGCGATGGCCAGGACATCGTGGGGCTGGAAGATATCGGCGTCGCTATCCGGGCCTGGTACTGAAGGCGCCGTCGGCCTGGTGGGCGCCGCCACATCCAGCGCAGGGGCGCTGGACAACGGCGGCGGTGCCAGCGCGCGGGCGCCGACCGAGGGCGTATCGCTGTAGCGCACGACGCCGTCGGGACCGACACTGCGATAGATGGTGCTCGCCGGCACGGTTTCTGCCACCGGCAACGCCAGCCCGGACGCTGCCAGCAAGGCAATGGCCATCAGTGACGGTCGACACGGCGACGAGGGAGCGCTCTCGCCCCTCTCCCGGCCTGCCCTGCGCGTCCACCGCTGCATCATCGTGATTGCCCTCGCCGACCTTCCCCTGACGAGGATGACGTCAGCCACGACCCGAGCCAAGGGAATCCCTTGCCCAGGCGCAAGGCCCGCGCAAAAAAAATCGGCCCCGCGATCATCGCGGGGCCGACGGAACGCACGAGGCGTTATGCCGATCAGCAGCTGTAGTACATGTCGAACTCGATCGGGTGGGTCGCCATGCGCAGGCGCTCGACGTCCTCGTTCTTGAGCTCGATGTAAGCGTCGATCATGTCGTCGGTGAAGACGCCACCTTCGGTCAGGAAGCTGCGGTCCTCGTCGAGGGCTGCCAGCGCCTGGTCGAGGCTCTCGGCCACGGTCGGGATGGCCTTGCCTTCTTCCGGCGGCAGGTCATAGAGGTTCTTGTCCATGGCGTCGCCGGGGTGGATCTTGTTCTTGATGCCGTCGATACCGGCCATCAGCATCGCCGCGAAGCACAGGTAGGGGTTGGCGGTCGGGTCGGGGAAACGCGCCTCGACACGCTTGCCCTTCGGGCTTGCGGTGTACGGGATACGGATGGAAGCAGAACGGTTACGGGCGCTGTAGGCCAGCATGACCGGCGCTTCGAAGCCCGGCACCAGACGCTTGTAGGAGTTGGTAGAAGCGTTGGTGAAGGCGTTCAGGGCGCGGGCGTGCTTGATGATACCGCCGATGTAGTAAAGCGCCATTTCAGACAGACCGGCGTACTCGTCACCGGCAAACTGGTTCTGGCCGTCCTTCCAGAAAGACTGGTGGACGTGCATGCCGCTGCCGTTGTCGCCGACCAGCGGCTTGGGCATGAAGGTGGCGGTCTTGCCGTAGGCGTGAGCCACATTGTGGATCACGTACTTCATTTCCTGAACTTCGTCGGCCTTCTTGACCAGGGTGTTGAAGGCAACACCGATCTCGTTCTGGCCGGCGTTGGACACCTCGTGGTGGTGCACCTCGACCTTCTGACCGATGGCCTCGAGGGTGTTGCACATGGCACCGCGCATGTCATGGAAGCTGTCCACCGGCGGAACCGGGAAGTAGCCGCCCTTGACCCGCGGACGGTGACCGAGGTTGCCACCTTCGACGGCGCGGTCGGTGGACCAGGCACCCTCTTCGGAGCTGATCTTGTACATGGCGCCTTCGATATCGGCCTTCCAGTGCACCTCGTCGAAGATGAAGAACTCGGGCTCGGGGCCGAAGAAGGCGGTATCGCCCAGGCCAGAGGACTGCAGGTATGCCTCGGCGCGCTTGGCGATGGAGCGCGGATCACGCTCGTAGCCCTGCATGGTGGCCGGCTCGATGATGTCGCAACGCAGGATCAGGGTCGCGTCTTCGGTGAAGGGGTCGAGGAAGCCGGTGCCGTCCTCCGGACGCAGGATCATGTCGGACTCGTTGATGCCCTTCCAGCCGTTGATGGAGGAACCATCGAACATCTGGCCATTCTCGAAGAACTCTTCGTCGACCTCGGCGGCCGGAATGGTGACGTGCTGCTCTTTACCGCGGGTATCGGTGAAGCGCAGGTCAACCCACTTCACATCATGTTCGTTGATCAGGGCGAGGGTCTTGTCTGACATGTGGTCCTCCAGAGTGGAACTTGTCTCGTGACTCGAGCGTTGCGCAACGGCGCCAATCCCATGTCACCGGTTTGAAACGGGGGATGATCCAGGGAACAAAAGGGGTACCGGGATCCTTTGTAGCACGCTCCCGGGACACTGCCCATGGCAACGTGCGCGACACGATGACACTGCCAACCACAATGCAGATTGCGTGCCAGCATTGCACCAGCATCGACCAAAAAAATCTCAACCCATTGTTTCAAATCTTTTTTATCCAAACAGACCCTTTGCGCCAGCTTAGGGCACAAAGGCCCACCGTCTACAGGAGTCGCCGCCTAATGCACCGAAATAGTGCAACAAAGGCTGCGATGCACCACTTTGGACCTTTGTGACAGGATCTATAAACTCTGCCGGGCCGATCGTGAGGTGTCAGTGGGCGCTGGAACCTTTCGCAACGCAAAGATACACTTTATTACGTTCGACTCCGACCGCCTCTCCTGCCGGCCGGCGTCACCCTCCTCGGAGTGTCGTCGTGAAAATCAGCTTGATCATAGATGTCCGACTTACCGGCAAGGAACTGCCTCGCCGGCTCGCGGAAGCACGCCAGCAGGTCGCCCTCTTCCAGGGAAGAGGCGAGATCCTCGTCATCGACGATGGCGATATGGCGCCACCACTACTGGGCGAACCGGGCGAACACGCCGTCGTCGGCTATCGCCAGGTGCGCAGCCGGCCCGCGCCCATGGGGCGGCGCCTCAACCTGGCCGCCTCCCACAGCAATGGACGCATGCTCGGCTTCTGCCTCGGCCCTCTGGACACCCACTGGGTCGAGCGAATGATGGCAGCCGCCTGCGATGATTCGCGCCCGGTGGTGCGTCCTGCTCGCCCCTGTCCGCTATCGCTGCTCAGCCTGCTGCGACGTACTCCGACCCGGGCCCTGGGCGTCGAACGTACCTGGTTCGATCGACTGGGAGGCTTCGACCCGTCGCTGGACTTGAGCGCGGTAGAGGACCTCGCCACTCGCCTCAAGGCCTGTCGCGCCAAGATGGTCGTGCAGCGCGCCTGAGCGTCAGATCGTCCTTTCTGTCGATTTCGCCTACTTTTTTCGCTTCGCAGGTGCTTGATAGTTCAGCATCTTGAGGATCGATGCCGAGATTGGCGCCAACAAGGCTGGTCGTTGTCATCGCCCAGGCCCTATAATGCTGCCCCACTTTTTCCAGCAGGATCCCGTCGTGATCGAGAATCTTCGCAACATCGCCATCATCGCTCACGTCGACCACGGCAAAACCACCCTGGTCGACAAGCTGTTGAGTCAGTCTGGCACTCTGGACCGCAAGGCCGAGGGTCAGGAGCGCATCATGGACTCCAATGACCAGGAGAAGGAACGCGGTATCACCATCCTGGCGAAGAACACGGCGATCCGCTGGAATTCCCCCGAGGGACAGGACTACCACATCAACATCGTCGACACCCCTGGACACGCCGACTTCGGCGGCGAGGTCGAGCGCGTGATGTCGATGGTGGACTCGGTACTGCTGCTGGTCGACGCCGTCGACGGCCCCATGCCGCAGACCCGCTTCGTCACCCAGAAGGCCTTCGATCAGGGCCTCAAGCCGATCGTGGTGGTCAACAAGATCGATCGCCCCGGCGCACGCCCGGACTGGGTCATCGACCAGATCTTCGACCTGTTCGATAACCTCGGCGCCAGCGACGAGCAGCTCGACTTTCCGATCATCTACTGCTCCGCCCTCAACGGCATCGCCGGTCCCGAGCCTGACCAGCTGTCCGACGACATGACGCCGATGTTCCAGTCCATCGTCGACATCGTCGAGCCGCCCAAGGTGGAACTCGACGGCCCGCTGCAGATGCAGATCTCGGCACTCGACTACTCCAGCTACGTCGGCGTCATTGGCCTTGGCCGCATCACCCGCGGCGCCATCTCGCCCAACCAGCAGGTGGTGGTCATCAACAAGGAAGGCCAGACCCGCAAGGGCAAGGTCGGCCAGGTCATGACCCACCTGGGTCTCGAGCGGGTACAGACCGAGCAGGCCACCGCCGGGGACATCGTCTGCATCACCGGCATCGACGACCTGGCGATCTCCGACACCATCTGTGATCCGGCCGCCGTCGAGGCACTGCCGGCACTGACCGTCGACGAGCCCACCGTGTCCATGACCTTCCAGGTCAACGACTCTCCGTTTGCCGGCAAGGACGGCAAGTTCGTCACCAGCCGCAACATTCGCGATCGTCTCGACCAGGAGCTGATCCACAACGTGGCGCTGCGTGTCGAGCAGGGCGAGTCCCCGGAGAAGTTCATCGTCTCCGGCCGCGGCGAGCTGCACCTGTCGGTGCTGATCGAGAGCATGCGTCGTGAAGGCTTCGAGCTGGCCGTGGGTCGTCCCGAGGTCATCATCCGCGAGATCGACGGTGAGAAGCAGGAGCCCTACGAAGAAGTCATCATCGACTGCGAAGAGCAGCACCAGGGCGCCATCATGGAAGAGCTCGGCTACCGCAAGGGCGAGCTCAAGAACATGAACCCGGACGGCAAGGGCCGGGTCCGCCTGGACTTCATCATCCCGGCGCGCGGCCTGATCGGCTTCCGTGGTCAGTTCCTGACCCTGACCTCTGGTACCGGAATCCTGACCAGCCGCTTCGACCACTACGGCCCGCTCAAGCCCGACGCCTCCATCGAGCGTCGCAACGGCGTGCTGGTGTCGATGGTTCCGGGCAAGGCCCTGGCCTACGCCCTGTACGCCCTGCAGGAGCGCGGCAAGCTGATCATCGACCACGGCACCGAGGTCTACGAAGGCATGCTGGTCGGCATCAACAACCGCGCCAACGACATGGTGGTCAATCCCACCAAGGGCAAGAAGCTCGACAACATGCGCGCCTCCGGCAACGACGAGAACATCGTGCTGACCCCGCCGGTGCGCTTCACTCTGGAACAGGCCATCGAGTTCCTCGATGACGACGAGCTGGTCGAGATCACCCCGAACCATATCCGTCTGCGCAAGAAGTTCCTGACCGAGAACGAGCGCAAGCGCGCCACCAAGAAGTAAGCGCTGCGTTTTCTCGCTTCATCGATGCCCGCCTCCTGGCGGGCATCGTTGTTTTCGGCCTCTCTAGCGATGCCCGGCTCTTCATGACGGGCATCGTCGTTTTGCGGAATAGACAATATCGATGCCCGGCTGTTCATGGCGGGCATCATCGTTTTGCGGCAATGCTCATATAGACAATATCGATGCCCGGCGCCCGATGGCGGCCAGTGTCGTCTGCAAGTGGAGACATCAGTATTTGGGGTGAGGACGGCACCCTGGCCGGACTGAACTATCCTTTGGTGACCACCCAGCAAGGAGGCTCACCATGGCCGCCCGACGCTTCATCGCCTTACTGTCCCTGCTGCCAGCATTTGCCCTGGCCTCGCCATCCACCGATGACACCCTGCTCGCCAATGCCGAGCAGGAGCGCTCGGCCTTTCTCGAGACCCTGGAGTCGCTGGTCAATCTCGACTCCGGTACCGGCGATGTCGACGACCTCGCTCGCGTCGAGGCGCTATTGCAGGAACGTCTCGTCGAACTCGGCTTCGAGGTCGAACAGCACCCGGCCGAGGCCTTCGGCGGCAACACGCTGGTGGCTCGACACCAGGGCAGCGGCGACGCCGATCTCATGCTGATGATCCACTACGACACCGTCTTTTCCTCAGGCACTGTGGCAAAGCGCCCCTTTTCCAGCGACGCCTCCAGGGCCTATGGCCCCGGCGTCGGCGATGCCAAGGGCGGCATCGCGGTCATCCTGCATAGCCTGGGCCTGCTCGCTGACCTCGGGCTCTCGCCCTGGGGAACTTTGACCGTGGTGTTCAACCCCGACGAGGAAAAAGGCTCCTTTGGATCCCGTGAGCTGATCGCCGAACTGGCCAGCGAACAGGACGCGGTCCTGTCCTTCGAGCCCACCCTGGGCAAGCCCGGCGAGTCAGCGGTCACCACCGTGACCAAGGGCATCAACTACGCCTTTCTCGAGGTCGAGGGACGTGCGTCCCACGCCGGCGGCGCCCCCGAGGAAGGCCGCAATGCGGTGATGGAGCTGGCCCACCAGTTGCTCCAGCTCGATGACCTTGGCGACAGCGACAAGGGCACCACCCTCAACTGGACCATTGTCGAGGGTGGCACCAAGCGCAATATCATCCCGGACTCGGCCAGGGCCGAAGGGGACATGCGCTACTTCGATCATACCGAGTACGAGCGCGTCATGGCCGAAGCCCAGTCGATTATTGCCGAGCAGCGAGTCACGGACACCGAGGTAGCGTTTCGGCTCGAGCGCGGGCGCCCGCCGCTGCCGCCGAATCCGGCCACCGAGCAACTGGCGGCCCTCGCCCAGTCTATCTACCGCCAGGAACTCGACCAGACGCTCGCCCTGGCCGAGATCGGTGGGGGCACCGATGCGGGCTACGCCTACGACCCCGAAACCGGCCAACCCGCGGTGCTGGAGTCCCTCGGTCTGGTCGGGGGGCGCTACCACAGCGACGAGGAATTCATCGAGCTCGACAGCATTGTGCCGCGACTGTATCTCACCACCCGTCTGATCCAGGAACTTTCCGGGCCGAGCGCTGCCACAATTGATGCAGACTGATAACCGTTAGGGGTGAAGACGGCGACCGCCCTAGTTGCGGTCTATGCTAATGGGGCACCGTCATCCTTCGCGAACAAGGAGATACGCGAATGCACAAGCACGTCGAATGGGATGATCCCGGCGCTGACAGCGTTCAGCGCTACTTCGCCGACAAGCCCGACGAATACCCCACCGCCCACGTCGGCAGTATCATCGCCGGCCGCTACCATGGCTATTCGGTCAGGGTCAGGGTGGAAGCCAGGGTCGACGACGACACCGCCAGCATCGGCGACGTGGTCGCCCTGATCTCCGTGCGCACAGGCGAGCGCACCAAGAATATCGGCGACCTGTCGATCGGCGATACCGTGCGTCTTGGCGACGATCACCGCGCCCTGGCTCCCCATACCAGCAGCTGACGACGAGTTCCAGAACCCGCCAGTGACGGAAACCCGTCCCGCCAACGCCTGCTAAACGCATCGCCCCTAGTCAGGCGCCATGGTTGTATCGCAAAGTTGACATGTCAGACCGGGCCTCGGCCCGGTCAGCCATTACCGCGTCGCGACGCCGACATGTCGACGGAAGCCCCATGAGCAGCGATAACATCTGGACCCACAAAGGCACCTTCCTGCTGGCCGCCGTCGGCTCGGCGGTGGGCCTGGGTAACCTCTGGCGCTTTCCCTACCTGGCCGGCGAGCACGGTGGTGGCGCCTTTCTGCTGGTCTACGTGCTGTGCGTCTTTGCCGTCGGCATCCCGATCCTGATCGCCGAGATCATGCTTGGGCGCAACAGCCGGCGCTGCCCGATCATGGGCATGCGCTTTCTCACCCGTTGTCATCGCACCTCCCGCGCCTGGGAGACCATCGGCTGGCTCGGTGGCCTGTCCGCGCTGCTGATCCTGAGCTTCTACTCGGTGATCAGCGGCTGGGCGCTGCACTATCTTGGCGAGATGCTGACCGGGTCACTGCGCGACGCCGACGCCGCCATGCTGGCCGACAACTTTGCCAACCTGATCGCCTCGCCGCTGAAGCTGACGCTCTACCACACGCTGTTTCTCGCCATCTGCGCCTACATCGTCGCCCGGGGTGTCCATCGTGGGCTGGAGAGCGCCCTGCGCATCCTGATGCCGACCCTGCTGGTCATTCTGCTGGTGGTGCTGTTCTACGCCGCGAACAGCGGCGACATGGCGGCAGCCAGTCGCTTCATGCTGTCCTTCTCGCTGTCCGAGTTGAGCCTGGAAGGCTGGCTCGAGGCGATGGGGCAGTCGTTCTTCACGCTGAGTCTGGGGATGGGCGCGATCATGGCCTATGGCGCCTACATGCCCAGCGAGACCTCGCTGACCCTGACCGCCTTCGCCATCGCCCTGATCGACACACTGGTGGCGGTAATCGCGGGGCTGGCGATCTTCGCCCTGGTGTTCGGTGCGGGACTTGCCGCCGACGAAGGGCCGGGACTGATGTTCGTGTCACTGCCGCTGGCATTCTCGGTGATGCCTTCCGGCTCGCTGGTCGGCGCCATCTTCTTCGTACTGGTACTGGGGGCCGCGATCAGCTCGGCGATCTCGCTGATCGAGCCGGTCGCGGCCTATCTGGTCGAGCGCTTCGACCTCAGTCGCGTACTGGCGGTAGCCCTGGTGTCGGTGCTGGCCTGGGGGCTGGGGCTCGCCACGGTGGCGAGTTTCAACGTCTGGGCCGAGGCCAGCCCCGTGCATGACGTGTTCGGTCGCAGCGCCTTCGCCGTGCTGGAACTGGTGACCCACATCTCACTGCCCCTGTGCGGCCTGCTGGTGGCGCTGTTCGCCGGCTGGTCGCTGACCCAGTCCGAATCGATGAAGGAAATGCACACCCGCTCCAGCTGGCTCAGGCTGTGGCGTTTTCTGGTGCGCTTCATCGCGCCGACCGGGGTCGCCTTCGTCTTTCTGCGTGCCCTGCCCTATGTCCAGGGCTACTGGCTGCCGACCATCGGTGCCTGCGTACTGGTAGGTGCCTTCGCCGCCTACCGGCTGATGGCCGAGCAGCACGCCGCCAGCGGCTGAGGGACGTCGGGAAGCCCGACAATCAAGACCGCAACGACACCAACAACACCAACGCAACAACGACAATAGACAACACGGCGGGACCCAAGATGTCAGCCATCATCGATGTACGACACGTCAACAAGGCCTTCGGCGGCCTTCACGTCATCAACGACTGTTCGATTCAGGTCGAGGAAGGCTCCGTCACCGGTCTGATCGGCCCCAACGGTGCGGGCAAGTCGACCCTGTTCAACATCATCGCAGGCGCCCTGCCGCTGGATTCCGGGCAGATCCTGCTGGACGGCGAGGACATCACCAATCGTCCGGCCAACGAGCTGTTTCACAAGGGCCTGTTGCGCACCTTCCAGATCGCCCACGAGTTCTCCCAGCTCACCGCCCTGGAAAACCTGATGATGGTGCCCCCGGACCAGCCCGGCGAGTCCCTGGCCAAGGCCTGGTTCGCGCCGAAGGCGGTACGAGCACAGGAGGCCGAGGTCAAGCGCCGGGCCCAGGAGGTGATCGAGTTCATCGGCCTCAATCATGTGCGCAACGAGCTGGCAGGCAACCTCTCCGGTGGCCAGAAGAAGCTTCTGGAGCTCGGCCGCACCATGATGACCGACGCTCGGGTGGTGCTGCTCGACGAGATCGCCGCCGGGGTCAACCGCACCCTGCTGGGAGACCTGATCGGCAATATCGAACGGATGAACCGCGAGTTCGGCTACACCTTCCTGGTCATCGAGCACGACATGGACATGATCGCCAGGCTGTGCGATCCGGTGATCGTGCTGGCCCAGGGCTCGGTGATGGTCGAGGGCTCCATCGAGGAGATCCAGAACAACCCCGAGGTCATCGAAGCCTATTTCGGCGCCGGCGCGGCCTGACAGCGGCCCGGCAACAGACACCGCGCCACCCGGGGGCCCCTCCCGTTGCAGGCGCGGCGATAACAACAACCAGGGCGCGACAGGCGCTCTTATGCAGAGAACAGGACTATGCCTCTACTCGATGCACGCGAGGTGCACGGCGGCTATGGCGGCATGAACATCCTCAACGGGGTGGACATGGCCATCGAGGCCGACCAGATCGGCGTCATCGTCGGCCCCAACGGCGCCGGCAAGTCGACCATGCTCAAGGCCATCTTCGGCCAGTTGAACGTGACCCAGGGCGATATCCTGCTGCGCGGTGAACCGATCCAGAACCTGCCCACCAACCGCCTGGTAGAACTGGGCATGGGCTTCGTGCCCCAGGAGCACAACGTCTTTCCCAGCCTGACGGTCAAGGAAAACCTCGAGATGGGGGCCTTCCTCAAGCCGGGAAACGTGAAACGCATGCTGTCCAAGGTCTACGAATTCTTCCCGCCCCTTCACGAAAAGCGTCATCAGCCCGCCGGCGAGCTGTCCGGTGGCCAGCGCCAGATGGTGGCCATGGGCCGGGCGCTGATGGCCGAGCCCGAACTACTGCTGCTCGACGAGCCGACTGCAGGGCTGTCGCCCAAGTACATGTACGAGATCTTCGACCGGGTCAAGGAGGTCAACGCCGCCGGCGTCGGCATCCTGATGGTGGAGCAGAACGCCAAGCAGGCCCTGGCCATCGCCGACAAGGGCTTCGTGCTGGCCGCCGGCCAGAACCGCTTTACCGACACGGGGCAGGCGCTGCTTGCCGATCCTGACGTGGCCAAGAGCTTCCTCGGCGGCTGACGCCGAGTCCTAGCGCGGAGATATCGCCTTGAACGAATTCGTGTTCTTCATCAACAACGTGTTGATCGCCGGCAGCGTCACCGGGTCGATCTACGCCATCGGCGCGGTGGGCGTGACGCTGGTCTTCAGCATCATGCGCTTTGCCCACTTCGCCCACGCCGACATGATGACCTTCGGCGCCTTCATGGTACTGCTGCTGGCGACGCTGTTCCCCCACGCCGGCGACGTCATCGGTGTGCCCACCGCCATCGTCATGCTGCCGCTGGCCATGGTGCTGACGGCGGCGCTGGCGGTGGGCATCGACAAGGCCTTCTACAAGCCGCTGCGTGCCCACGGCGTCAAGCCGATCGTCATGGTCATCGGCTCCCTCGGCGTGACCCTGATGCTGCAGGGCCTGATCCGGCTGTTCTCGGGCACCGGCGGCCAGAGCCTGTACGTCGATGACCGCAAGGAGATCTTCCGCCTGGCGCTGCCCTTCGAGGGCGCCCGGGTGCCGGTGGTGATCACCGAGCCGCAGATCTATCTGTTCGTGCTGACCCTGGTGGCGGTGATCGGGCTGCAGCTGTTTCTGTCGCGCACCCGGCTCGGCAAGGCCATGCGCGCCATGTCCGACAACCCGGACCTGGCCCGGGCGTCGGGCATCAACACCAACACCATCGTCGCCGTGACCTGGGTGATCGTCGGTGGCCTGGCCGCCATCGCTGGCACCCTGCTGTCGATGGACGTGACGTTCAAGCCGGACTTGAGCTTCCACCTGCTGCTGCCGATCTTCGCCGCCGCCATCGTCGGCGGTGTCGGCCACCCCTTCGGCGCCATCGCCGGCGGCTTCGTGGTGGGCTTCGCCGAGACCCTGGCGGTGTTCAACTGGCGGGTGCTGCTGCGGCCCTTCAGCGACAGCCTGCCCGAGTGGCTCGAGCTGCCCAGTAACCTGGCCTTCGTCGGCACCGAGTACAAGATCGTGGTGCCCTTCTTCATCCTCGTCGCCATCCTGGTGTGGCGCCCCACCGGCATCTTCAAGGGCAAGGTGATCTGATGACGACCAACAACTTTCATCGCCGCGACGACGCCAACACCGCGCCCCAGAGCCGCTTTCCGGTACGCGAACTCAGCCTCTTGGTGGTCCTCGCCGTCGCCGTCGGCGCGGTCTACATGGCCATGGGTTCGGCCTATTCGACACGCATGCTGGTGGAAGCCAGCTGCTACGCCATCCTGGCCCTGGGCCTGACCATCCAGTGGGGCTACGCCGGCCAGTTCAACGCAGGCGTCATGGGCTTCGTCGCCCTCGGCGGCTTCTGCGCCATGACCTTCAGCGTGCCGGTCAATCCGGCCTTCTGGGATAGCCCACTGCCCGGTGAGCTGGCCAAGGTACTGGGGTATCTGGCCGTCGGTATCGCGCTGGTATTCGCGCTGTCGCGCATGACTCGCCTGGGCGTGCCGTCCTGGCTGCGCACCCTGATCACCGTGGTGATCGGCCTCGTCGTCTACATGGTGGTGATCAGCGAGCTGCGTGAGGTCACCGACGCCATCGAAAGCCAGATGGGCTTCATCGGCGGGTTCGGCCTGCCGGTGTGGGTCGGCTGGGTGGTCGGCGGAGCGCTGGCCGGCGGTATCGGCTACTTTATCGGCCACGTCTGCCTGGGGCTTCGCAGCGACTATCTGGCCATCGCCACCCTGGGCATCGCCGAGATCATCAAGGCCTTTCTCAAGAACTCCGACTGGCTGACCCGTGGCACCGCCACCGTGTCGCCGCTGCCGTGGCCGGTACCCGATCCCGGCGAGGTCGGCTTTACCCTGGCGCGGGCGCTCTATCTGTCGGTGACGGCGGTGATGATCCTGGGCATCTTCTTTTTGCTCAACCGAGCCTACAACGCCCCCTGGGGCCGCATGATCCGGGCGATTCGCGACAACGAGGTGTCGTCTGCCGCCATGGGCAAGGACATCAATCGCCGCCGGCTCGAGATCTTCGTGCTGGGCTGCGTGCTGATGGGCCTCGGCGGCGCGGCACTCGGCAGCTTCAACAGCATCTTCGACCCCAACGGCTACCTGCCGCTCAACCACACCTTCCTGGTGCTGGTGATGGTCATCCTGGGTGGGCCGGGCAACAACCTCGGCACCCTGTTCGGCGCGGTGGCGGTGTACATCATCTGGATCATGTCAGAGCCGCTGGCGCTCTACGTGATGGAGTTGATCGCCCACTTCGGCCAGGCCAGCTTCGGCTGGGAGCTACCCAGCAACCTGGAAAGCCGAGCCCTGCAGGCCAGGGTATTCGTCATCGGGCTGTTGATCACGGTGGTGCTGCGCGTCGCCCCCAAAGGGCTGCTGCCGGAGAAGGTCAAGCACCATGACTGAGGCGTGTCCGTCGACACCGCTTCTGCGGACAGTGCCTGACGCCGGTCGTCGTCACTGATGGTCTCATCCTGGCGGCCCAGGGTCGCCAGGGCCCGCCTCTCACGCCTCTTGCCCCATCACTGGCCATCTCGCACGACATCGCCAGCTCGACGCCAATGACAGGCCCCTACCAACGATAAAGCCCCCAGCCAGATGGCCGGGGGCTTTCCTTGAGCGCCTCTGTTGCGAGCATTGGCGCGGTCATTGGGCGGAGGCGACCGCCCGGATGCGTTGTCGTCCGTCGACGACTCGCCTTACTTTACGTCATGGCGGCTATTCAACAAAGCCCTTGCCGGTAAAAGTGCCGTTTTCCACGGCCATTTCCTGTACCACACCAGGCACATCGCCGTTGTCGTCGAAGTCCTGGGTACCGGAAGCGCCTTCATAGTTGATCTCGGTCCCCGCCGCGATCAGCTCCACCGCCTTCTCCCACTCACCGGGCAGGATGACCTCACCGGGGGGAGAGGACACGCTGCGCAGCGCCTCAGACACACCCTCGCGCTCGGCACTGCCGTTCTGCTGGATGGCCAGCCCCAGCAGGAAGGCCGCATCGTAGGCCTGGGCGGCGAATACGGCGGTGGGGTCGATGTCGGCGTTGTTGGCAAGTTCAGTGAAGATCTCGGTGCCGGGAAGGTCCGGGCTGCCCGGACGGGTGGCGATCATGCCGTCGAGCACGTCGGCGCCGATGGCCTCGACCAGGCTGTCGCCGACCATGCCGTCGGCCCCCACGTACTGGGTGAACATGCCGCTCTCGTAGGCCTGGCGCACCACCGTCTGGCCGGAGGTGTCGGCGTAGGCGAGTACCACCAGGGTCTGGGCGCCGGTGGCCGACAGGGTGCCGAGTTCGCTGCGGTAGTCGGCGCGGTTGTCCTCATGGGCGAGGTTTTCCAGCACGCTGCCGCCGCCGTCCTCGAAGGCCGAGCTGAAGGCGTCGGACAGGCCGCGTCCGTAGTCGTTGTTGACGTAGGTGACGGCGACTTCCTCGATGCCCTTGTCGATCAGCAACTTGGCCAGCATCTCGCCCTGGAAGGCATCGGAGGGCACGGTGCGGAACACCAGGTCATTGTCGTCGAGATCGGTGACCGCCGGCGCCGTGGAGGCCGGAGACACCATGGTCACGCCACCCGGAATCGCCGCGTTGTTGGCCGCGGCGATGGTGGCACCGGTACACAGCGCGCCAACGATGGCGGTAACCTGCTCGGTGTTGACCATGCGGTCAGCAGCGTTGGACGCCGCCGAAGCGTCGCCGCAGGTCGTGTCGCCGGTCGGCATCACCACGTCCTGGCCATCGAGGATGCCACCCTGGTTGTTGATATGGTCAACCGCCAGCTGGGCGCCGTCGTAGATCGGCGGCGTCAGGCTCTCGATCCCCCCGGTGAAGCCGCCGAGAAATCCGATCTTGACCTCTGCGTGGGCCATGGAGCCGACCGCCAGGGTGGTTGCAGCCACGGCGGTCGCCAGTACGCGCTTTTTCATGATTGTTGGTCTCGCTCTGGTTGTCCTGAGATGAAGCCGAGACGAGCGCGGTCAGCCGCGGCTCGCCCACTCGATCTTCATACCCCCAATCTGGAAGGCCGCCGGGGAAAACTCAAGTCCCCGCCGCCAACGCTAGGCCGGCTGGATGCAACAAGACGGGGTTCAGGACTGGCGTCTGTGGCCAGGCTTCTATACTCAGCACAGGCCCTGCCATCTGGCAGGGCCAACGCCCCTCACTCGCCAAGGAGCACACCATGTCTCGTTGCGCCCTGCTCGCCCCTGCCCTGATCGGTCTCGGCTCTGTTCTCGCCAGCGCCGGCGCCATGGCCGGACAAAACGTTGACTACCAGGTGGACGGTGAAGCCTTCCAGGGCTATTTCGCCCCCGCCGCGTCCTCTTCCAAGGGCAGCGTGCTGATCATCCACGACTGGGATGGCCTCACCGACTATGAAAGAAAGCGTGCCGACATGCTCGCCGAGGCGGGCTACGACGCCTTCGCCGTGGACCTCTACGGCGCCGGCAACCGCCCCGAGGAGATCGACGCGCGCAAGGCCGAGATGGCGGTGCTCTACGATGACCGTGAACGCATGCGCCGGCTGACCCTGGCGGGGCTGACCCAGGCCCGTGAACAGGGCGCCGGCGAAGACACCGTGATGATGGGCTACTGCTTCGGTGGCGCCGTGGTGCTGGAGATGGCCCGCGCCAACGCCGACGAAGGTGTGCGTGGTTTCGCTACCTTCCACGGCGGCCTCGACACACCGGAAGGCCAGGGCTACTCCGCCGATACGCCACCGATCCTGGTCGCCCACGGTGGTGCCGACGCCTCCATCGGCATGGACCAGGTGGCGGCGCTGTCCGAGGAACTGGAGGCGGCTGGCGCCCCCTACGAGATCCAGGTCTACTCCGGTGCTCCCCACGCCTTCACGGTATTCGGCAGCGATCGCTACCAGGCTCGGGCCGACCAGGCCTCCTGGGCGGCCTTCCACCAGCTGCTGCGGCGCGCCCTGGAACAGCAGGATCAGGGCTGAACCGCTAGCGTCGTCAACAGCCCGGCCACCTGGAAGCCGCGCCCAGGTGGCCTCTGAGCACCAGAAGGTGTGCAACGGATGAAAACACCGAGGCAGATTATTCGGTAGAATCCGCCTCCATCGTGCCGATCGCCCATTCGATAGCAGTCAACGAGAACATTTTGCTGGCTATCGATGGGTATCGCGTCTTCCCACCTTGCACGGCAGGCCATCCACCCTGTCCTTCTGGAGCCTCCCCATGTCCACCCCCGATCGTTCCCCCGGCCTGTGGCGCCGTATCCCGCTATGGCAGAAGATCCTGGTCGGCCTCGCCCTGGGTGTCCTCGTCGGCACCCTGATGGGCGAAAGCGCCAGCGTGTTCAAGCCCATCGGTGACATCTTCATCAGCGCCATCAAGATGCTGATCGTGCCGCTGGTGTTCTCTACCCTGGTGGTCGGTATCACCGCCATGCGTGACCCCCAGAAGATGGGCCGCATCGGCGCGCGGACCATCGCGCTGTATCTGGTCACCACCGCCTTCGCCATCGCCATCGGCCTGGCCGCCTCCTGGCTGTTTCAGCCTGGCGTTGGCCTCGACATGACCTTCGAGGCCAACCCAGACGCGGCCAAGGAAGCCCCCAGCCTGGTGCAGATCGTGGTCGGCCTGGTGCCCCAGAACCCGGTGGACGCCCTGGCCAGCGGCAATATCCTGCAGATAATCGTGTTCGCCATTGGCCTCGGTGTCTCGCTGACCCTGATCGGCGAGAAGGGCGAGCCGGTGGTCAAGGTGTTCGAAAGCTTCGCCGAGGCCATGGTCAAGCTGACCAGCCTGGTGATGGCGCTGGCGCCCTTCGGCGTGTTCGGTCTGATCGCCCACGTCGCCGGCAGCTACGGCGCCGAGGTGCTGCTGCCCCTGGTCAAGGTGATCGGCGTGGCCTACCTGGCCAGCGTCGTCCACGTGCTGGTGGTCTACTCCGGTCTGCTGTCGCTGCTCGGTCGTCTCAATCCAGTGCGCTACCTGCAGGGCATCCTCGATGCCCTGGTGGTGGCCTATTCGTCGGCGTCCTCGTCCGGCACCCTGCCGGTCTCGCTGCGCTGCGCGACGAAGAACCTCGGCGTGTCCGAGGGTGTCGCCGGCTTCGTGCTGCCGGTGGGCGCCACCATCAACATGGACGGCACCGCCATCTATCAGGGGGTGGTGGCGGTATTCATCGCTCAGTTGATCGGCGTCGACCTGAGCCTGGCCGACTACGGCATGATCATCGTCACCGGTACCCTGGCTTCCATCGGCACCGCCGGTGTCCCGGGCGCAGGCCTGGTGATGCTGTCCATCGTCATGGCCCAGATCGGCCTGCCGCTGGAAGCCCTGGCGGTGGTCGCCGGCGTCGATCGCATCCTCGACATGGCCCGTACCAGCGTCAACGTGGCCGGAGACTTGATGGTCACCACCCTGGTCGGCAAGAGCGAAGGCGAACTCGACGAGAACGTCTACAACGCCGCCAACAAGACCTGACCAGCCCCCCGAGCCCCTGCCAGACGACGATGCCCCGGCCAGTTGGCCGGGGCATCGTCGTTCAGGGTTCCGCCAGCATCATCGCTTTCAGCTGTGGCCCTGTTGCTCCTGGCTTGCCGTCTCGCGGGCGTCGAAGTCGGCATCCTGCGTGGCACCAGCGTGTTCAGCCGCGCAGTAAGTGGTGTGATGATTGGCGCAGGGCCCTTCTGCAGGGGCCAGCGGCTCAGCCAGCTTGGCAATCTTGCCGTCGACAACACCTGCCTGAGCGGACAACGGCAGGGCCAAGAGGGCCAATACGAGCAGCGCGTTTCTGGTCTTCATGTTGTGTCTCCTGAGATGGCCGGTAAGGCTCTCTGGCAGCATACAACTTCGCAGACTAATAAAGTGAAACGCTCTGTGGGAGTCTCGCCAGGAATTGTCGAGAAGGGTAGCGAATCGTGTAAAAACTGAACGATATCAATATATTAAAATTCATCCAAGACACCTCGATTGCCACCTCTACGACGCCATGCCAAGCGCAGAACTGCTACGCTGATGGGATATCCACCCATGTCAGCGACCCGGCGCCAGCCGCTTCGATCGCAGGGAGCACTTCATGACCCCCTCCACGTCCTCTCCCACCCCCTCCTGCTCGTCGTTGACACCCACCAGGCTCTCCGGCAGCCGCCTCGACATCGGTCGTGCCCACGGCAGTCAGCACCGTGAGGCGATCCTTGCCAGCATCGACGTCTACGACCGACTGTTTCATGACCTGGCGGGCCTGCACTGGCACGAGGCGCGACGCGACGCCGAACGCTTCCTGCCGATGATCGAGCGGCGCTACCCGGCCATTCTCGAGGAGCTAGACGGCATCGCCCAGGGCATCGGCGGTGATCTGGCCGACGTGCTTACCCTCAACTGTCGCAGCGAGGTGTCGCTGACCCGCGCCGGCGGTGGCTGCTCGGCCTTTTCGCTCTATCACGCCGGCCGCCAGTGGCTCGCCCAGAACTGGGACTGGCGCGCCGACCAACTCGACCATCTGGTGATCCTCGAGATCCAGGCTCCCGGCGCACCGCCGTTGATCAGCGTGGGCGAGGCCGGCATGGTCGGCAAGATAGGGCTCAACGCCAATGGTGTGGGAGTCGGACTCAATGCCATCCGCTCGGCGACCTGTGGCGAGGGACTGCCGATCCATATCGCCCTGCGCGCCATGCTCGAGTGCGAGACCCTCGACGCCGCCCGGCAAATCGCCCACGACGGTGTCTGTGCGCCCGCCCACTTCCTGCTGGCCGACGGCAGCGGCCAGGCAGAAGGGCTCGAGGTTCACCCCGGGCAACCGGGAACCATCACCCCGGCTCGCGGGGTCGTCACCCATACCAATCACCTGGTCAGTGACACCGCCACCCACTGGGTCGAGGACTTCCCCAAGCCGGACTCCTGGTCCCGCCTGAGTCGCCTCGACGCGCTGGTCGAGCAACTGCTCGACGGTCTGGGTATGGATGACTCGGGTGCGGATGAGAGGGGGACAGAACGGGGTACAGCGAGCACAGCCCCCAACGAGAGCGCCACCCTCGACGCCGAGCGGCTATTCGACCTGCTCGGTGATCATACCCCCGGCGAGGACAGCCTGTGTCGCCACTTCGACCCGAGCGTCGCTGAAGCCGAGCGGATGGAAACGCTGTTCAGCGTGGTCATGGACCTGACCGACAAGGTGCTGTGGCTACGCCACGGCAAGCCCTGCCAGACCACCCATTCAATGCGCCTTGTGCCCACCGCCGTGTGACCCTGACGCCTCGCTTCCGTCCCTGCCGAGTTCGCCTTTCAGGTACTGCTCGGTGGTCAGCAGAAACAGCCGCCGAAACAGCTCGTGGATCGCCTCCTCTCGGCGCAGCGAGGCAAGCTCGGGATCCTTCTCTTCACTGCCCACCTCCTTCGGATACTCCCACGCCATGCGCATGGAGCCCGAGCTGACGTCGAAGATCTCGAGGGTCGGGTTGGCTCCGTGAAGCGCGGTCTTGATGCGATAGGACATGACGACCTCCTGCAGACGCTGATAGCCCAAAACAATGAGAATCATTAACGTTTGAAATATGGTCGTGTTTGGGTGGCCTGTCAAGGCTCGTCCTGATCATCGCTGTTCAGCGACCAGAAGAAGCAGGCGACCGTCGCCATGTCTGTCGCAAGACTCAGCGTGTCAGCAAGGCGCTGATGGCGACACCGGTGTGCATGACGTGTTCGTGCATGTGGCGGCGGGCAAGGTCGGCGTCCCTGGCGATCAAGGCATCGAGGATGGCGCGATGCTCATCGGTGGACTCCTGCCAGCGGCCGAGGCGATTCAGCGCCAGATAACGCGCCCGCTCCAACCGACCCAGCAGGCGCTGGTGGGTTTCCACCAGCACCGGATTGCGCGCCGCCTCGACCAGCAGCGCGTGGATACGGGTATTGGTGGCGAAGTAGCCGTCGCGATCGCCCTTGGCGTGCTGCTTTTCCAGGCGAGTCTGCAGTGAGGCCAGCCGCTTGAGCTCGGTCTCTGTCATGCGCCCGGCCGCCAGTTCCACCGCCATGGCCTCGAGCCCGGCCTCGACCTCGAACAGATGACGCAGTTCGTCACCATCAAGCAGGGTGACCAGGGCGTTGCGATTGCGCCGCAGGGTCACCAGGCCTTCACCCGCCAGCTGGTTCAAGGCATCGCGCAGGGGGGTGCGCGAGATGCCCAGACGCCGACACAGAGCCGGCTCCAGCAGACGCTCCCCCGGGGCCAACTCACCGTGGACGATCAGCCCCTTGAGCAAGTCGTAGGCTTCATCGGCCAGGGACGGCGCCTGGATACGGCGGCGGTGAGGCGCTCGCTGACGCGCGCCTCTATCGGAGGGTGAAGCGACGGTGGCGTCGTCGGTTGTCGACGTCATGGGCATGGACCCTGGAAAATTGAAGGAGAGAAGGGCCCAGAGTATATCGCCTGCCCCGGGCCCGACATCCCCTTCAGGACTGCGGTTCGTCGGTCGGGTCGACGAACACACCCGGCGTCGGGGTACTCGAGGCACGCGCCGCTACCTCGTCCTCGAGTGCTGCGTCGGCTTCGGCGGAGCCTTCACCGTCCAGCGCCGGCAACACATAGTCATTGACCACGTTACGGAAGATGCGCACGTTCTTCGAATGGCGCAGCCCACCGTCGATCGGCAGCATCGCGGTCATCACGACCACAGCGTCACGCTCTGGCAGCGCCGTCACGAACTGGCCCTTGAATCCCATCATGTCGAAGCTCGGCGTGGTATCGACGATATGGCCAAGCCACAGGTAGTAGCCAAAGTCTCGCGCGGCGCGAGGAGTCGTCATCTGTGCGATCCAGCCCTCAGGCACGATCTGCTCGCCATCAAAGCGCCCCTGGTCGATCAGCAATTGGCCCAGCTTGGCCAGATCCATGGATCTGAGCCTCAACCCCCAGCCTGCCGACACCAGTCCCTTGTCATCGGCTCGCTGCCAGCTCGCGTTCTCCATACCAAGGGGCTCGAACAGCCGTCGCTCGGCGTATTCGGCAAGAGGCTCACCGGCAGCGGCCTCGAGCATGGCGGCGGCGAATACCGGATTGACGTCGGTGTAGTCGAAAGCGCTGCCGGGTTCCCACGCAACCGGGGTGTCGGCGATCAACGCCAGGCGATCCTCAGCCCCGTAGTAGATGGGGTCACCTTCCGGATCGAAGTCATAAGCAAGCCCAGAGGACATCGACAGCAGGTGCGCCAGAGTGACCTCCTCCTTGTCGGCGACACGCTCGGCCAGATCGGGGCGCAGGGTAGCGATGACATCGGCCACCCTGGCGTCCAGGGTGATCTTGCCCTCCTCGATCAGCAGACCCGCCAGCAGCGCGGTCACCGTCTTGGTCACCGAGTAGAGCTCATAGTTGTGCTGCCTGCCGAGATCCTGGGTATAGCGTTCCATGATGACCTGGCCGTCCTTGACCACCATCAGGCTGCGCACGTCGTAGCCCTGGGCGTCGAGCCACGACGACAGCTCGCTCAGCGGGGCCGCATCCACTCCCACTTCGCTGGGTGCGGCACTTGGCAGGTCACTGGCGTTCGCAGTGGCACCGAGTGAACCGCACAGCAGGGTGGCGGCGACGAGTCCTGTGAGGGAACGACGACCGTGGGCAAATCTGGAAACAGATGCAGGAAATTGAAGGTGCATGGTGATACCTCGTTGTTGTACTTGTTGTGGTGATGCCTGCCAGGGTGACAGTGGCGGAGGGTCAGCGCCGGCCGATCAGCGTTGCCAGCTCCCTGCTCAGGCCCTTGTGCGGCTTGTCGGGGGGCGCGGCGTAGCTGCCGACGGTGGCCTTGGCGCGACCGAGATCGACCAGCGCCTGGGCCTGGGTGATGGCGCAGGTCACGCCGTCCAGCGCCGGCACCGGCAGCTCGGCGGCGACCTGGCGGGCCAACCCCGCCAGCGGGGCCCCGGCCAAGATCAGCACGTCGGCGCCATCCTCTCTGACCGCCTGTTCGGCCAGCTCGATCAGGCGCCCGCCCTGGTCCTGCTGCACGCTACCGATGGCCGCAAGGGGTTCGTCCAGGGCGCGGATGCTGGCCAGCCGCGAGCCCAGGCCGTAGCTGTCCACGGTTTCGCGGTACCAGGCCTGGATCCGCTGGGAGATGGCGATAATCGAGAAACGCCCGCCGTACTGACAGGCGCTCATCAGCGCCGCTTCGGTCAGCCCCACCACCGGGATCGGCAGGGCCTCGCGCAACGCGGGCAGACCGGGATCGCCGAAGGCGGCCACCACCACGGCGTCGTGGCCGGGGTAGCGCTCGGCGGCGAGACCCAGGGTCGCATAGCCGCCGATCAGCGCCTCGGCGCGGGTCTCGATATAGGCCACACCGAAGGGCGCGGTGGCGACGCTCAGTTCGCTGCCGGGGCGCAGGCTTGCCTGTGCTTCACGCTCGATCAGCGCGCTGACGTCGTCTGAAATATTGGGATTGATGACCAGAAGCTTCATGGCAGTCTCTTTGTGGTGGGCCGGTCCGAGGCGCCGAATGCGAAACCTCGGCCCTTTCGTAGCTTGTCGTTCGGTCGATGCCGTACTTCAGTCGCCAGTACCTCGATCATTCAGTACCTCGATCATTCAGTACCCCAGTGCCCGCGGCAGCCAGGTGACCAGCGAGGGGAAGGCGATACACGCCACCAGCACCACGTACTGAAAGACGATGAAGGGCCAGGCGCTCTTCATCAGCTCGTTCAGGCTGATATTGGAGATGCCGCACATCACGAACAGCAGCACCCCCACCGGCGGCGTCATCATGCCCACCACCAGGTTCATCACGAACAGAAAGCCGAACAGCAGCGGATCGATGCCGTAGGACAGCGCGATCGGCGCCAGCAGAGGCACCAGCATGATGTAGGCGGCGTTGGACTCGACGAACATGCCGACCAGGATCAACAGCCCCATCACCAGCAGCAGGAACATCAGCGGGTCGCTGGTCAGCCCCTGCAGGGCGCTGGTCAGACGCATCGGCACCAGATCGATGGTGAAGGCAAAGGTCATGGTCGAGGCGAAGGCGATCAGTGCCCCCACCATGGCGGCGGTGACCGCAGCGTTGAACATCGCCCGCGGCAGGTGCGACAGGCGTAGCTGGCGGGTGACGAAAAAGCCGATCACCAGCGCGTAGAGCACGGCGATGCCGGCCCCCTCTGTCGGGGTGAAAGCACCAGCGACGATGCCGCCGACCACGACGATCGGCATCAGCAGAATGGGCAGCGCCCGCCAGGTCTGCACCAGCACGTGGCGCAGCCCGATGACTCCGCCTGCCAGCGGATAGCCACGGCGCATCGACAGGAAGCTGGCCAGGCCCATGAAGCCCAGCGCCAGCACCAGTCCCGGCACGATACCCGCCATGAACAGCCCGCCTACCGAGACGCTGGAGCCGGCCATCAAGGCATAGACGATCATCGCGTTGCTGGGCGGGATGATCGCCCCCAGGTTGGCCGCCGAGGCAACCACCGCGCTGCTGTAGCCGGTGTCGTACTGCTGACGCATGGACGGCACCAGCGAACTGCCCAGGGCGCTGGCACTGGCCACCGCCGCCCCGCTGACCGCCGCCAGCACCATGCCGGCGACGATCGCCACGTGGGCGAGCCCACCGTGGACGCGGCCGATCAACGAGTTGGCGAAATCGACCAGGCGCTGAAGAATCCCTGCCGCCACCATCAACTCGCCGGCCAGCATGAACAACGGAATCGCCATCAGCGGAAAGCTGTCCACCGAGTGCATCATGCGCTGTGGCAGCACCGCCAGGTCCATGCCGCCGACGACCAGCCCCACCAGCGAGGCAAGGCCCAGGGCAAAGGCCAGCGGCATACGCAGAAGCGCCAGTACCGCAAAGCTCAGAATAATCGCCAGGGTCATGGGCGCACCTCCTCACCGCGGTCATGGCCTGAGTCGGGTCCAGCCGGGGCGGAAGGCAGCGGCTCAAGCTCCAGGCACTGGGCAATCAGGTGCAGCGCACAGTGGATCGCCGAGATCAGCACCGCGATATAGAACACCGCCGCGGTGATCGGCATGGTTGGCATCAGCTGCGGCCACTTGTCGATCACCGCACCGGCTCCCACCACCCCCAGGATCACCATCAGTACCACCCCCAACGCCGCCATCAGCTGGGCCAGCCGGCGCTGGGCGCCGGCGGGCAAGTGGCTGACAAGGGCATCGATACCGACGTGGATGCCACTCTTGATACCGTGGGGAATGGCCAGAAAGATCGCCCATACAAAGCACAACCGGGACAGCTCATCGGCGGAGTCGATGCTGGTGCCGAGCAGGTAGCGTGCCACCACCTGGGCGCACACCAGCACCGTCATCAGGCCCATGGCCAGCAGGATGGCGTAGTAGGAGGCACGGTCCAGCCACGCCAGCAGATGCAGGAAATGGCGCCGAACCGGATGGCCCGCGTGGGCCTCCAGGCGTTGCCAGGCCCGTGTCATGCCCCCAGCTCCTCGAGCACCTTGTCGACCAGCTCAGCGCCGAGCTTTTCGCGCAGATCATCCACTACGCTCTGGCTGGCCTCGCGCAGGGCCGCGCGGGTCTCGTCGCTGATCGGAGTGAACTGCATGCCGCGCTCGATCAGGGTATCGCGGGCCTGGGTATCCTCGGCCGCCGCGGTCTCACGCTGCCAGGCCACCGCCTCGTCCATGGCCGCCATCAGGGTGGCACGCTGGTCGTCGCTCAGGTCCTCGAACTTGTCGCGATTGGCGACCACCACGATGTAGTCGTAGAAGTGTCCGGTATCGGACAGGTACGGCTGCACCTCGTCCAGACGCTTGGTCTCGATGATGCTGTAGGGGTTCTCCTGGCCATCGAGCACCCCCTGCTGCAGCGCACCGTAGACCTCCTTGATGTCCATCGACACCGGATTGGCACCGATGGCGCGGAAGGTGTCCAGGTGGGTCTGGTTGGGCTGCAGGCGGATCTTCAGGTCCTGAAAGTCCTCGATCGACTCAAGCGGCCGCTCGGCGTTGGTGACGTGGCGGAAGCCGAGTTCCATGTAGCCCAGCGCCACGAACCCGGCCTCGGCCAGTTTCTCGTCGAGCAGCTCGCCGACCTCGCCGTCGATCAGCGCAAAGGCGTCCTCGCGGCTGTCGAAGGCGAACGGCAGGCTCAGCGCCTCGAGTTCCGGCACGGTACGCGACAGGTAGGAGATGCCGATCCAGCTGCCCATGATGGCGCCGGAACTGACCTGATCGAGATTCTCGCCGGCACCGCCAAGCTGCATGTTGGGGAACAGCTGGGCGGTCAGATCGCCATCGCTCTGCTCCGCCAGGGTCTCGGCGAAGCGCGCCATGGCGCGACTGCTGGAGTGATCATCGGTGAAGTTGCCGCCAAAGCGCAGGTCTTCTGCCTGGGCCAGCAGCGGTGTGCAAAGACCCAGGGCCAGCGCGCCGGCACCCAGCAGGGAAAGACGGGAGGGAGTCGTCATGTCGCAATCCTTGTTGTTGGTATTGGGTAAGGAATCGGTGATGGAACGCTCAAGCGAGCCCACCTGCTTTGACCTTAGTCGAACACACTCAAGAATTCCAAATCTTGAATACTATTTTTTTTAAACACTCTATTTATCATATAGTTGTTGTTTTAAAATCCAGCAAGAAGCGACTTATGACATGCGGAGGCCATGCGGCAGGAGATCTTCCGGGCGCCGAGCCGTGGGTGGCGAACCATGGGTGGCAAGCCGTGCACGGCGGGGAGTGTCCGGTAGCAAGGAGCAGTGGGCCCAAGCCCCTTGGTGCAGGGCTTGAGGGGAGGCTCGAAGGGAAAAGAGCCCTGGGAAAAGGGGCTCGAGGGCAAAGGTTTGGGAGAAAGCGTTCGGGAGAAAAGGTTCGGGGGAGCGGCGCGGCGTGTACCTGCGGCCCCGCGCCAGGCAACGCTCGCGGTCAGTCGTCGCCAGCGTTGTCGGGCAGCCCCTGCAGCACGGCCTGGCCGGTCTTGCGCATATGCAGGCTCAGGGCCTCGGACAGCGCCTGGGCGTCCCGCGCCTCAAGCGCCTCGACGAAGTAGCTGTGCTCGCGAGCGGACTCCTCCCAGCGGCTGGCGTCCAGGTTGGCCATGTAGCGCGCCCGGGTAATACGCAACGTCAGCGATTGCTCCAGGTCCTTCAGCACCCGATTGCCGGACAGGTCCGCCAGACGCTGGTGAATGCGTTGATTGAGGGCAAAGTAGCGCTTGCGCTGATTGTCCGCGAAATAGCCCATCATCTCGTCATGGAGTCGGCGGATCTCGGCGATGTCGGCATCAGAGGCGCGCACCGCCAGCAGGTTGCCCGCCAGCGACTCCAGTGCCGCCATGACCTCGAACAGATCACGTACCTCGTCACGATCCACCCTGGTCACCCGGGCCCCACGATGGGGCAGCATCTCGACCAGGCCTTCGCTGGCCAGCACCTTGAGCGCCTGGCGCAGTGGCGTCGGCGACACCCCAAAGGCCTCGCACAGCGGTTTTTCCGCGATCCGGCTGCCGGGGGCCAGCTCTCCTTCCAGTACCATTTCGCGCAGGCGCTCGGCCACCGCCTCATAAAGGCTCGAGCGCTTGAGCGGCGCCGGGCGAGGCGATGACAGCACGTCCTGATCCAGGGACTCGTTCATGGCGGCTCCTTTTGCTCCTCGGTGCTCCTGGGTGCTCATGCTGGCTGCTTGCGGAGGACTGGGGCGTCGCTTCAGCCCACAGCGCCCTGGAGCGGGCACCCAGTGCTCAGCACGCCGACCGTCGACCGCCAGCACTCAACAAAGCGCTGAAATCAAAGTTGTTTCCACACTCCATCGAAGATCCCAAGGCGCGGATTCCACGACGGTCGCCAGGTGTTCACTGCCGCCTTCACAGCAAGATGTCATGGCGATTGATGCAGTGTACTTGCAAAAACTCGACGTTATGCAATGCTGAAAAGGTCGTAGAAATTTGGAATTCCGAATTTCTTTCAAGATTCAGTGTAGCGCGCCACAGGCAAGACCGGCCACCGCCGATCCGCCTCCGGGGCACGCCCCACACAACAACAACACGACCTTGCACAGGATCGCCACGCCCATGCAACGCACCCTTCTCGGAATGCTGACCCCCTCGTCGAACACCGTGCTGGAGCCCTACACCAGCGCCATCCTGCGAGACCTCATGCCAGCGGTCAGTGCCCACTTTCAGCGCTTCACGGTCAAGGAAATCTCGCTGAGCGAGGCGGCCCTGGCCCAGTTCGACCCCGCACCACAGCTTGACGCCGCCCGCCTGCTCAGCGATGCCCGCATGGACGTGATCGCCTGGAATGGCACCTCCTCGAGCTGGCTCGGGTTCGACGCCGACCGCCGCCTGTGCGCCGCCATCACCGAAGCCACCGGCATACCGGCGACCAGCAGCGTGCTGGCGCTCAACGAGGTGCTCGAGCGCACCGGGGTCAAGCGTCTAGGGCTGGTCACCCCATACCTTGACGACATCCAGGCCGCCATCGTCGATAACTACCGGCGTGAAGGAGTCGAGGTGGTGGCCGAGCGTCACCTCAACGACCGCGGCAACTTCTCGTTCTCCGAATACGATGAGCAGACCCTGGCCGAGATGGTCCGCGAGGTCGCCCGAGCAGAGCCGGAGGCGATCACCATCCTATGCACCAACCTGCGCGGGGCCGGCATCGTCGAGGAGCTGGAGCGAGAGCTCGGCATCCCCATCTACGACTCGGTCAGCGTCACCGTGTGGAAGAGCCTGCTGCTGGCAGGCCAGGACCCCAGCGCCATCAACGGCTGGGGCCAGCTGTTTCACGACCCTCGGCTCGGCTGACACCCCCTGCCCCTCTCGACAGCAACAGCAACATCAGCACCTGCAACAACCACCAACAACAAGATGAGGTTCTCCCATGACGACTCCCACCCTCGTGACGGCGACCCGCCGGCTTACCCTCGGCGCCCTGATCGCCGCCCCCCTGCTGGTGGCCACCAGCCAGGCCCAGGCCGAAACCCTGCTGCGAGTGGCCGGCAATTTCTCCGGCAACAAGCTTCACGTGGACAACGTGGAGCGGCCCTTCTTCGCCGAGCTCGATGCCCGTGACGACCTGGCGGTGAGCTACAACCCGATGGACGCCATCGGCGTGGAAGCCGCGGACGCCCTGCGCAACATACGCTCCGGTGCCTTCGACGTGATGTCGGTGCAGATCGGCATGGCCTCCCGCGACGAGCCGTTCTTCGAGGGCATCGACCTGGCCGGGGTCACCGCCGACCTGGACCAGCAGCGCGAGGCGGTGGACGCCTTCCGCGCCGACTTCGACGCCCGCCTGCAGGAACGCTTCAACGCCAAGCTGATGACGCTGTGGCCATTCGGCCCGCAGATGATGTTCTGCAACGGTGACATCAACGGTGCCGACGACCTGGCTGGCAAGAAGGTGCGGGTGTTCACGCCGTCGATGTCACGGCTGGTGGAAGGACTCGGCGCGGTGCCGGTGACGCTACAGTTCAGCGAGGTCTACCTGGCGCTGCAGCGCGGCGTCGCCGACTGCGGAGTGACCGCACCGTCGGCCGGCAGCAACGGAAAGTGGCCGGAAGTGACCGATCACTTCGTACCGCTGCCGTTGTCCTACTCGGTGCAGGGCCACTTCATGAACCTGGACACCTGGAACGGCTTCGACGCCGAGCAGCAGGCGTCGCTGAGCGAGGCCTTCGCCCGCCTCGAGGACCAGATGTGGGACCTGGCCTACACCGTCAACGACGATGCCATCGCCTGCAATACCGGTCAGCCGAGCTGCGAGAACCACACCGCCTACGACATGACCCTGGTGGACATCGACGAGGACTCCCGCGCGCGCATCGAACAGATCACCTCCGAGGCGGTGCTGCCGGTGTGGGCGGAGACCTGCGACGCCCGCTACCCCGAGTGCACCGCGCTGTGGAACGCAAGCGTCGGCGAGGTCACCGGCCTGAGCGCCAGCGCGCCCTGAGCGGCGGCTGATCGACCCTGTCGCCCACGACCAGGGGCCGCCCATGCGGCGGCCCCGTCCCCAGGAGCATCCCGATGTCCGATTCCCGTCCCTCCGGTGCGCATTCGCCACCCGACGCCAGATCGCCCGGCGCTGCATCCGCTGCCGCATCGATGGCTGTATCACCGGACTCCCGGCTCGACCGGGGACTTGCCCGTCTGTCCCGCGGTGCCGCTCTGGCCGCCGGCTACGGCGCGCTGTTGCTGTCTGCGCTGATCACCTTCGAGGTGCTGGCGCGCAAGTTCTTCGCCTTCTCGCTGCAGGGGGTCGACGAGATCGGTGGCTATGTGCTGGCTATCGGTGTCGCCTTCAGCTTCGCCTTCGCCCTGACCCAGCGCGCCCATACCCGGGTCGACGTCCTGCTGACGCGACTGCCGCCCCGGCTGCGCGCCCTGCTCAACCTGGTGGCGCTGGTGCTGTTGTGCGTGTTTTCGCTGTTTATGCTGTGGCGGGCGGGCGCGACCCTGGGCGAGACCCTGGAATTCTCCAGCCTGGCCAGCACCCCACTGCAGACCCCGCTGTGGATCCCCCAGTCGCTGTGGCTGATCGGGCTTTCGGTGTTCGCCATCGTCACCCTGCGAGCCGCCGTCCGGGCCGGAGTCCAGCTAACGCGCGGCCAGATCGGCGCGCTCAACGCCGGCTGCGACCCGCTCAGCGCCGATGACGAGCTCGACGAAGCGCGTCGCCACTATGTTGGCGCGAAGAGTGGCTCGCCTGGCCATTCGGCGGATGGCCAGATAGCCGGCCGGGAGAAGACACCATGATCTCCGTCACCGAGGTACTGCTGGGCTTTGGCCTGATGATTTCCATGATGGCGCTGGGCATCCATGTGGCGGTGGCCATCTTCACCACCGCCGCCCTCGGCGCCATGCTCTACCTGGGTACCCCGCTGCTGTTCTCCTTCGGCGACCTGTTGTGGGGCACCCTCAACGACTTCATCCTGACCGCCATTCCGCTGTTTATCCTGCTCGGCGAGCTGCTGCTGCGGGCCGGCATCACCGAGCGCATGTACTCGGCGCTGTCGGTGTGGCTCAACCGCCTGCCGGGCGGTCTGCTGCACACCAACATCGGCGCCTCATCGGTGTTCGCCGCCATGTCCGGCTCGTCGGTGGCCACCGCCGCCACCATCGGCACCGTGGCCCTGCCGGCCTTCGCCGAGCGCGGCTACAGCGAGCGCCTGGCGCTGGGCACCCTGGCCGCCGGGGCGACGCTCGGCATCCTGATTCCGCCCAGCATCAACATGATCATCTACGGGGCGATCACCAACACCTCCATCGGCGCCCTGTTTATCGCCGGTATCGTACCCGGGCTTGCCCTGGCGGCCACCTTCATGCTGGTCATCATGGGCATGAGCCTGCTGCGCCCCGGGGTCGCCGGCGAGCGCGAGCCGCGGGTGCCGCTGGCCCAACGTCTGCGCTCGCTGGTCGATCTGCTGCCACCGGCGTTCGTCTTCGCCATCGTCATCGGCAGCATCTACAGCGGCTGGGCGACCCCCACCGAGGCCGCCGCCCTGGGGGTGGTGGCAGCACTACTGCTCGCGGCGCTCAACCGCAAGCTGACCATCGCCATGCTTCACGAGTGCTTTCTGTCCATGGCACGCACCACCGCCATGATCATGCTGATCATCTCTGCGGCGTTCTTTCTCAACTATATCGTCGGCATCCTCGGCATCCCCTTCGCCCTGACCCAGTGGGTCTCGGAACTGGGACTGTCGCCGCTGGGGCTGATCTTGGCACTGGTGGTGTTCTACCTGGTGCTGGGCTGCTTTCTCGAGACCCTGTCGATGATGATCGCCACCGTACCCATCGTGGTGCCCATGGTGGTGCAGTTCGGCTTCGATCCGGTGTGGTTCGGCGTATTTCTGGTGATCATGATGGAGATCTCGTTGATCACCCCGCCCATCGGCATGAACCTCTACGTGGTGCAGGGGGTGCGCGGACGCGGCTCGATCGTCGACGTGATGATCGGCAGCCTGCCCTTCCTCGCGGTGATGCTCGCCTTCGTCGCCCTGATCACCGCATGGCCGGCCATCGTGCTGTGGCTGCCGGGGGTGATGGGATGATCGGCGATATCCGCCACGCCTTGGCACCAAGCACCTGAACAACAATGAATAACTCCGGCGCGAGCCGGTCTCTGGAGAGCAAGATGCAACGCCTCGATACTCTGATCACCAACGCCACCGTGATCACCGCCGCCGACCGCTTTGTCGCCGATATCGGCATTCGCGACGGGCGTATCGTCGCCCTCGGCGAAGGACTCGCCGAGGGTGCAGCCCCAGTCGGCGAGACCATCGACGCCAGCGGCCTGTGGGTGATGCCCGGCGGCATCGACGCCCACTGCCACCTGGCCCAGCCGCTGGGTGACGGCGCGGTGATGGCAGATGACTTCGCCAGCGGTACCCGCTCGGCGGCGGCCGGTGGCACCACCACGGTGATTCCCTTCGCGGCCCAGTTCAAGGGACAGTCGCTGCGCGCAGCGGTGGAGGACTACCACCACGAGAGCGACGGCAAGGCGATGATCGACTACGCCTTTCACATGATCGTCACCGACCCCAACGAGACGGTGCTGCGCGAGGAGCTGCCGGCGCTGATCGAGGAGGGTTACAGCTCGTTCAAGATCTACCTGACCTACGACGACCTGAAGCTCAACGACCGCGAGGTGCTCGAGGTGCTGGCGCTGGCCCGCCGCGAGGGCGCCATGGTGATGGTCCACGCCGAAAACGCCGACTGCATCGCCTACCTGACCGAACTGCTGGAAGCCCAGGGCCACACCGCCCCGCGCTACCACGCCGAGGCCCACTCCTCCATCGCCGAACGCGAGGCCACCCACCGTGCGATCTCGCTGGCCGAGCTGATCGACGTACCGCTGCTGATCGTCCACGTTTCCGGCCCCCAGGCGATCGAGCAGATCCGCTGGGCCCAGAGCTGTGGCCTGCGGGTCTACGGCGAGACCTGCCCCCAGTACCTGATGCTGACCGCCGATGACCTGGACCAGGACGGCTTCGAAGGCGCCAAGTGCGTGTGCAGCCCACCGCCCCGGGACCCAGCGGCCCAGCAGGCGGTGTGGGAGGCGCTGGAAAGCGGTGTTTTCCAGGTGTTCTCGTCGGACCATGCGCCCTTCCGCTACGAGGACGACAAGGGCAAGAAGCTGCATGGCGAGGAGGCGAGTTTTTCCTGCATCCCCAACGGTATTCCGGGGCTCGAGACGCGCCTGGCGATCCTGTTCTCGGAGGGCGTGGTCAAGCAGCGCATCGACGCCACCCGCTTCGTCGCGCTGACCGCCACCAACCCGGCCAAGATCTACGGCCTTTATCCGCGCAAGGGCACCATCGCCGTGGGCAGCGACGCCGACCTGACCCTATGGGACCCCGAGGCCCGGGTCACGGTGCGCAACGACGACCTGCACCACGCGGTGGACTACACCCCCTACGAGGGCCTGGAGCTGACCGGGCGGGTAGTCATGGCGCTGTGCCGAGGCCAGGTGGTCGCCCGCGACGGCAAGCCCTGCGGCCAAGCCGGTGACGGCCAGTTCCTGCGCTGCGACAAGCCCACCCCGGCGAGGCCCAGAGGGCAGGCCAAGGGGTTCTAGGCTTCATACAAAAAATCGACGATCGATGGTTAGACAAGGCAAGAATCGGCTACAAACCGCCTGATGTGATGTTTGTGGCCGATTAGGAGAGATGGTGTCTAGGCAACATCCAGCAGAGAACCTGAGGACTGGCACCATGGCTGCTACGCTCAACCATGTTGTGCTCGGCGCTTGCGTCCTCAGGCGACTCCTGCGGGCCGACGGCCCCTCGTGGAGACTAGGACCCCATGGAGCTACAATGAATGTCAGACATCATCGGGAGAAGGCACTGCTGGAGGCATCTGAAAAGGTCACCACAGGGGTCATCATTGGCTCTACCATTGGCGCCCTGATCAACCCCAGGGCCCAGATGGCCACTTCCCTGGTCGCCATTGGGCTTGGCATGCTGCTGATGGCGCTGATCGCGTACCGGCTAGGCTCCCTTCGAGCCAATGAGGACGCGACAGAGGAGGGTAAGGCATGACACTCAACGAACTCCTGCTTGGCGCCGCCATCGGCCTGTCGCCTGCACTGGTCTATCTGGTCGGCATGCTGATCATGCGCCTTCAGGACCTGCGCAGGCATCCGTAACTCGACCGACACCCCTTGATTTTGGTGATATCAACCGACATCGGCCACAACCTGTGGCCAATGTAACGGTTTGACGTATTGCCAAGGTACTTTAGCCTCGATCAGTCACTGTGCGCCCCCGGCAGGCGGTTGGCCAAGCCGGATCAGGGCTCGCGCCGCAGAGGGACTACGGCTATCCCAGCGCTTCCTCGACGATGGCGCGGGCCTCGTCGCTCATGGGCAGGCCCAATGCGAGCTGGTGGGCGGCGGGGGACATCTTCTTCCAGGTCATCTGGACGATGCGGATCAGGTGGTCGTGATCGACCTGACGCGAGAAGTCGGCGAAGTAGTTCTCGAGGAACACCAGGCAGGCGCAGTCTTCCACCGCCTGGGTGCCGGGGTCGCGCCCCAGTCCCTGCTTGCGGATCATCCGCGCCACCTCGTCGGCGTCGGCGTCGCTGTAGCCGCAGGCCCGCATCACCTCCGCCGCCAGTTGGCCGGCGCGCTTGCCCTGGTCACGTCGCCAGGTCAAATATCCGATGCGGCCCTCTTCATAGTCACTGCGCGGCACCTCCCAGCGCTTCAGGTGCTGGTTGTGCACGGCAAGCTGCACCAGCTCCGCTGCGTCGGGATCGAGACGCTCGAGCCAGGCGCTCATGCGCCCGGCGTGCCACAGCTCCTGGGGCTGTGACGCCCCGCCCACCTCCACGCGGCGAGGGTCCTCGGCATGCAGGGCGTCGAGCCTTGCCTGGGCCTGGTCGAAGGGCGTTGTCGTCATGGGATTCCTCGATGGCGTCGATGCGTTGCCATCATGGTAACGGTCTGACGGCCATCTCAGTAGTCTTGCGCCGTTCCATGGCCGCGCAGATGACGGCAGGCCAGCGCCAGCGGCAGCAGAAAGATGGCGAAGCACCACATCGCGGCGGCAACCAAGACGACAAGCAGGAGGCGCGTCCATGGACGCTCAAGGGAGGTCAGCAGCGGGCGAAGCCCCTCGAGCAATACGCCCAGCACCAGATCCATGCTCGGCAACAGCATGGCATTGAGTACCCCGGCCCAGATCGCCAGGTCGACGGGCACGCCATGGGGCACCAAGCTGACCAGCGCCAGCAGGGCCAGCACGAGAAGCGCCATCCATCGACAAATGCGGCGAGGTTCCGTCGACAGGGCGGGCAGCTGTGGGAACCGGTGGGGCAGCGTGAGCATGGGGAGCACCGAGCAGGAAGATATTCATACTCTATACTGCTCCTCCCCTACCCCCTTTGACTGACCTTTGTGTGCGTAATCACTTACAACACAATCAGCATGATCTACATCACGTTTTGCGCAATCCGTCCTCTGAACCGACGAAAAATCGTCAATCGACTAGTACCAACGGCCGATACGTGACGCCAAAACAGCGCAGGGCCGACGCTTTTGCGTCGGCCCTGCGGAGTAGAACGCACCTGATGGAAACCGGTACCTGAGTCGCATCAGCCCGGCTAGAAGGTATAGACCACGCTGCCGGTCAGGCTATCGACGTGCCCGATCTCGTCGGCATCGATGCGCTCGACCTCCAGACGCCCGGTCACATCGAACAGCTGCACCCGGGCGCCCAGCCCGAATACCGGGTCGGTGCCGGAATAGTCCTTGTTCAGGCCATTGCCGCTGCGGTCGGCGTCCCAGTCCGCCATGCCGGCCTTGCCGTAGACGCCGAAGGGGCCAAAGCTGAAGCCGGCGATACCCATGGCCTGCAGGCTCTCCACCTCGAGCCGTGCCGAGGTGCCGTCGACCTCACCGTCGAGCTCACCGCCGTTGAGGTAGGACAGCTCCGCCCCCAGATCGAGGAAGGGCAGCCAGCCGAAGTTGTAGCCGGCAAAGACCTTGGCCGCCGACGCCTCGTCGTCAAAGTCGTCATCGCCCTGCATCTGGCCGGCGCCGACACCGACGTACAAGCCGGTACTGCCGCCCGCCACGCAGTGGGTCGACGTCAGCAGGGCCAGCCCAAGGGCCGCCCCGACCAGCGCCATCCGCCGCAATATCCGTGACATCCTGAAAACTCCGTAGAAACGTTGTCCTGTTGTGCGAGACCAGGCACACCTGACACTTTATTTCAGTCTATCGTGGGAAGACATTCTTTGCAGTACCGATTGTAGGAAAGTTCCACGCCTGCCTCGAACGCTCTGGCGGCTACCTCAAGTGGATGGCCCGAGGGAGGGAAGTCGTGGAATCCCAGCTATTGTTATGTTATAACTTTCAACCATTTTGCTCGACCGATTCGCCCCGGAGCTATCCTGCATGACCCATCGTCACCGCCCCGAAGGGCCTTGCCACTTCTCGCTGATGTCCCTGTCCGTGCGGCGCCGACTGATGCTGGTGCTGATTCCCCTGCTGCCACTGTGGCTGGCGGTGTCCTGGTCCGCCGGATGGTGGCACTGATGTCACGCCTCGTCTTGCATGACCTGCAGTTGGCACGCGGCGGGCGCACCGTGCTCGAACATCTCGAGGGGCGCTTTCAGGATGGCGCCATCACCGCGCTCATCGGCGCCAACGGCGCCGGCAAGAGCACCCTGATCCAGGCCATCATGGGCAACTTGACGCCGGTCGCGGGCCGCGTCGAATGCGCCGTTCCGGCGGCGCGCCGCGCCTGGCTGCCGCAGCAGCTGGCGCTGGACCTGAGCTTCCCGATGAGCGTCGAGGAACTGATCATGACCGGCACCTGGCCGAGCCACGGTGCCTTCAAGGGTTACTGCGCCGCTCACTATCGCCGTGGGCGCGAGATCATGGAACGTCTGGGCATCTCGCGGCTGGCCCACCGCCCGCTGGGCGAGCTGTCCGGAGGCCAGCGCCAGCGAGCCCTGATCGGCCGGACGCTGATGCAGGAAGCCGAACTGCTGCTGCTCGATGAACCCTTTGCCAACGTCGACGTCGATACCGTCGAGATGCTGATGGACGTGCTGCGCGAGATGGCCGAACAGGGGGCGACCCTGATCATCGTGCTGCACGACATGGAGCAACTGGCACGCCTGGCCGATGACGTCCTGATCCTGTCCCAGGGCCACGGCCGCTGGGCCACGCCGGATGCGCTGGTGGAGCGTCACACCGGTCAATTGACCCGCCCACCTCGACTGCCGCTGACCTTTCCTGGATCTGTCTGAATGCTCGACTCGCTGCTTTCCACCCTGTACCTGTGGCTGATCGCCCCTTTCGACTATGCCTTCATGAGCCGTGCACTGCTGGCCAGCCTGGCGCTGTCGCTGGCGGCGCCGCCGCTGGGGGTCTTCCTGATGCTGCGCGGCATGAGCCTGATCGGCGACGCCATGTCCCACGCCATCCTGCCCGGCGTTGCACTGGGTTTTCTGATGGCCGGTTTCTCGCTGCCCATCATGAGCCTTGGCGGCATGCTGTCAGGGCTATTGATCGCGCTGTTGGCCGGCAGCGTGTCCCAGCTCACCGGCCACCGGGAAGACTCGGCCATGGCGAGCTTCTTCCTGATCTCGCTGGCGGCCGGAGTCATGCTGGTCGCCCTGGGCGGCAGCAGTGTCGATCTGACCCATGTGCTGTTCGGCTCCATCCTGGCGGTGGACACCACCGCCCTGGTGCTGATCACCGGCATCAGTAGCCTGATCGTCATCACCCTGGCGGTGATCTTCCGCGCCCTGGTGGTGGAATGCCTCGACCCGCTGTTTCTGCGCAGCCAAGGCACCAGAAGCGGTCTGGTCCACGGTGTCTTCCTGGGGCTCGTCGTGCTCAACCTTACCGCCGGGTTTCAGACCCTGGGCACGCTGATGGCGGTCGGTCTGATGATGCTGCCGGCCACCACCGCTCGCTTCTGGAGCACGCGCCTCGAGGGCCTGATAGTGCTGTCGGTGGTGATCGCGCTGGGCGCCAGCCTCGGTGGCCTGCTGATTTCCTACCACCTGAGCCTGCCCTCTGGACCGGCCATCATCCTGCTGGCCGGTGTGGCCTATCTGCTGTCGGCGCTGTTTGGCCGCCAGCACAGTCTTTCTGCTCGCCTTCGTCGTCGCGCCACACCGCTGCGCGCCGACGACCACGCCTGACGCGCCCCGCCGTCCCCTGACCAACCGGAGATCAACGTCCATGCCACTGTCACTGCCTCATGCCTTCGTCAAACGCCACGCCTGGATTGCCCTGACGGGACTCGCCCTTGGCCCCCAGGCCGTGGCAGACGAGCCCACCCAGGTGGTCGCCAGCTTCAGTGTATTGGCCGACATGGTACGCAACGTCGGCGGCGACAGGGTCGAGGTCACCTCACTGGTCGGCCCCGACAGCGACCCCCACGTCTACTCCCCTCGCCCGACCGACGCCAGGGCCCTGGCCGAGGCAGACCTGGTGGTGCTCAACGGCCTGCAGTTCGAGGGCTGGATGACGCGCCTGCTCGACGCCAGCGGCTATCAGGGCAAGACCGTTGTCGCCACGGACGGAGTGCCGCTGCTGGCCTATGGCGGCCAATCACTGCATCGCCAGAAAGAGGAAGGGGCCGAACACGACCATAAAGAGCACGATCATGAAGAGCACGATGGCCACGATCATGACAGCCATGAAGAGCACGACAGCCATGAAGAGCACGACGGCCATGAAGAGCACGGCGGCCATGAAGAGCACGGCGGACACGGTGATCACGACAGCCATGAAGACCATGAAGATCACGACGGCCACGATGATCACGACAGCCACGACCATGGCGAGTACGACCCCCATGCCTGGCTCGACCTGTCGGCAGGACTGATCTATGTCGCCAATATCCGCGACGGGCTGATCGCCGTCGACCCTGACAACAGCGAGCACTACGCGTCCAGGGCCGACAGCTACATGGAGGATATCCAGGCGGCCCACGACCAGGTGCTCGCGCTGCTCGAAGACCTGCCGGAACACGCCCAGGTCATCGTCGGCCACGACGCTTTCGGCCACTTCTCTCGGGCCTACGGCATCGACTTCCTGTCGCCGGTCGGTCTGTCCACCGAAGCGGAACCGTCAGCGGCGGATATCGCGCGCATGGTGGACGTCATCCGTGAACGCCAGATTCCGGCGCTGTTTGTCGAGAACATGTCCAGCCCGGCGCTGATGGAACAACTGTCCGAGGAAACCGGCGTGCCCATCGCCGGCTCACTCTACAACGGCGCCCTGTCCGAAGAAGGGATGACGTCTCACTACCTGGGAATGATCCTGCACAATGCCGAGGTGCTGCATCAGGGGTTGGTCGATGCCGAGGGTCATGACGATAGCCATGACCACCACGATGGCCACGACCACGACCACTGATCCTGTCATCACGACCCGCTCGCTCGACAGCTCGAGTGGACGCCACACGTCGTACTGTCGACCTGCAGAAAACAAAGGACCGCCCTGGGGCGGTCCTTTCGTCTTTCACTCCAAACGGCGGTCTTCAGTCGACGCTTGAGGCTACCGACATCAGGCTTCGGGGATCTCCAGTGCATCGCGCACCACGGGCCAGGCCTCCTCGCCGTCGCGCGTGGTGACCCCCTCGAGGAAGCCCCTGGTCTCCTCGGGGTGTTCACGCAGCCAATCGACGGCGACCGCCTCCGGCTCGCGCTCTTCGTAGCTGAAGCCACGGATCATGGCGCTCTGGTCATCGGCGGTAAACACCAGCTGATCGAGCAGACGGGTGGCATTGGGGTGGCTCTCGGCGAACTCGCTACGCACCAGGGTGCGCACGTCGCTGCGGCCGCCTTCCGGGCCCCACATGTCCTCGGGGTCATCCAGATAACGCACGTCGAACTCGATGTTCATCCAGTGCGGGGTCCAGGCGGCGAACACGATCCACTCTTCACGATCGATCGCCGCGTCCACGGCGCTCAGCATGCCTGGCGTCGAGGTCTCGGACAGGTTCCAGTCGCCCAGACCGTAGGTGTCCTCATCCACCGCGCTGTTGAGCGAGTCGCTCATGCCGGAGCCCACCTCGATGGAATAGATGGTGCGGTCCAGCTTGTCGGCAAACTCTTCCTTGTCCAGATCCTCCGCCGTTTTCACGCCAGCTTCGTAGACGTAGGTGGGTACGGCAAAGCCGAGGCGCGCACCGTCGACGTTGTTGCCGAGATCCTCGAGCTTGGACTCGCCATCCTCGAAGCTGGCGTCGTACATGCCCTGCTGGGCCGGCAGCCAGGCCGCCAGAAAGGCGTCGAGCTCTCCCTGGCGCAGGGCCTGATAGGTGATGGTGGAGCCCAGCTCTTCCTGGACCGGCTCGTAGCCCAGGGTCTCGAGCAGGGTGGATGCCAGGGCCGTCTTGACCGTTACACCGGGCCAGGCGGGCACGGAAAAACGAACCTGGGCATCTTCCTGGTCCTGAGCATGGGCGCCGAAGGAAGCCGCGAGCGCAATCGAGGCCGCCAGGGCCAAGGGCATGGAATGGTGTCGCATGGTTCACCTGTCGATAGCTGTAGAAGCCATCAACCATACCGGCTCGGCACACCGCCTCAAGAACGCGCCTTCAACGACTGGGTCACGGCACCGCACTTACCTGTTTGCCAGAAGTCCTTTGCTGGACCAGTCTTAAGAGGCCCGTTTCGCCGGAGGAAACACCAAGATGGCTGACATCGACTACACCCTGGAGCGCCAGATTACCCTCAAGGCACTCGCCAAGGCCTTGTCCCGCGGGTTTTCGCCCATCGTCGAGGTGGAGTCGATGGATGGCATCTACACGGTGCGCTTTCATCACGCCAACGGCACCACAGAGCTTGCCGACGACAAGGGGCGAACCCGCACCTTTCTCGGCACCGGCGAGATCCGCGAGTTACTCGGCGGCGTCGGCCTGACCCATGGCGTCCTGACCTGGACCGACCAGTGCGGTGACGAGATGATCGGCGTGGAGGGCAAGGCCATGACCCCCGACGAGATGCTGGCCAACGGCACACGCATCTCCTTTCGTTAGGGGGCACGTATCTCCTGTCGTCAGGGGGCATCGGCCTGTCGGTCGCGTCCGCGCCTGGTCGCCTGGTCGCCTGGTCGTTGTCGCTACGCCTGCGGCGCCAGCGACACATTACGCCTCGGCCCCCTTGGCCTGCCTGGTAGGGCAGAGTACCGTAGAGGGCGCCTCGTCTGTGCAGGGAAAGCCGCAATGACCACTTCGATGCCGTGGTACACCAGGTCCTCTTGGACAGCCCTGATGGCACCGCTGCTGGTACTTCTGGGGGGCTGTGCCTCGGCCCCGCTGAGCACCGATGACGGCGGCCAGGGACTGTCCATGGAACGTGCCCTGATCCTGTCCGAGGCGCGCAGCGCCGTCGGCACCCCCTACCGGTTCGGCGGCAACGATCCGCGCGGGCTGGACTGTTCCGGCCTGGCCCAGATGACGTATTCCCGGGCGGGTATCCCCTTGCCGCGCTCATCCCGGGAGCAATACCGGCGCCTGCCGCCCATCGACGAGGCACGGCCGGGTGATCTTCTGTTCTTCGCTACCGGCAAGGGTCCCGGGGTCAGCCATGTCGGCATCTACGCCGGCGACGATGTGATGATCCACGCGCCCGGACGCGGGCGAACGGTCACCACCACCTCGCTGTCCATAGACTATTGGCAGGATCGCTTCGTCGGGGCGGCCGCGCCAGCGCCCTGACGCTCGCTGTCACGAGGCCGCGCCCCGGTCTCACCGATCGACCCGACGGGTCCGCCTGGGCCCGTCGCCATCAACCGCCAAGGAGACGACCATGACGCTACGACTGGGTGATACCGCACCGGACTTCACACAGGAAAGCACCGCCGGCACCATTCACTTTCATGAGTGGGCCGGTGACAGCTGGGTCATCCTGTTCTCTCACCCCAAGGACTTCACCCCGGTGTGCACCACCGAACTCGGGGAAGTGTCGCGCCTCAAGGGTGAGTTCGACAAACGCAACGCCAAGGCCATCGGCCTGTCGGTGGATCCCATCGAGGATCACCACGCCTGGGCCGGCGATATCGAGGACACCCAGGGCCACGGGCTCAACTTCCCGCTGCTCGCCGACGCCGATCGCAAGGTCAGTGACCTGTACGACATGATCCACCCCAACGCCAACGACACCCTGACGGTGCGAAGCGTATTCATCATCGATCCGGCCAAGAAGGTGCGCCTGACGCTGACCTACCCGGCCAGCACCGGACGCAACTTCGACGAGATCCTGAGGGTGCTGGACAGCCTGCAGCTGACCGACGGCTACAAGGTGGCGACCCCGGTGAACTGGAACCATGGCGACCGTTGCATCATCGTGCCTGCCGTCTCCAACGACGAAGCCAAGACCCTGTTCCCTGAGGGCTGGGACGAACAGCGTCCGTATCTGCGTTACGTCAAACAGCCGGGCAAGAAGTAAGGACGGAGCAGGCAGACGTAAGGACAGAAGTGTCCGAGGGAGGGACGAGCAGCGCCCCCTCTCTATCTACCGCTACGTCAGACAGCCTGTCCCCTCAGCGATGGCCGCCCCCGGGCGGCCATCGTCGTGTCGGCGTCTTCCGACGCCTAATAAGCATATAACGGATTGATCGCACGCCTGCGTGTCGCCCTCGTCCCCCGATCGTTATCATGCTGATCATTAACTTCATTGCTCCGGGAGGGCTCCATGCCCCAGCTCCTTTACCGCTGGCTGACCGCCGCCGCCCTGCTTCTGCCTGGTACCGCCATCGCCGCCGACGAAGGTCCGCTGGAGGTTGGTTATATGCCGATCCTGCCGGTGGCTCAGCTATTCGTGATGGAGGGCGAAGGCTGGACCGAAGAGGCCGGCCTGGAACTTGAGCTGACACGCTTTTCCAGCGGGCCGGCGATGGTCCAGGCGCTGGCCTCGGGTGATCTCGACGTCATGTACTTCGGTATCGGCCCGGCCATGGTGGCTCGCGCCAACGGGGTACCGATCAAGGTACTGGCGGCCGCCATCCAGGAGCAGATCGGCCTGGTCGCCCGCGGCGAACTGGCCAGCCTGATGGCCGACGCCGACCCGGCCCAGGCCATCGCCGACTTTACCGAGCGCGAAGGCCGTCGGCCCAAGATCGCCACCTTCCCCAAGGGCTCGGTACCCGACACGGTATTGCGCTACTGGCTGGACGAACGCCTGGGCATCGGCAGTGACGCCGTCGAGATCGTCGCCATGGGCGCCGATCGTGTCCAGCAGGCGCTGCTGGCCGGTGCAGTGGACGCCGCCTCGACCCTGGAGCCGATACTCTCCACCGTGACCGAACGCCTCGACGACGCCCAGATCGTGGCCCACGCCTCGGACATGTTGCCGGGTCAACCCGGCGCGGTGCTGGCAGCACGCGAAAGCCTGCTCGAACAGCGCCCCGATGCCGTCAGCACCTTGCTCGAACTTCACCTGCGAGCGACCCACGCCCTGGTCGATACGCCACAGCAGGTCGCCCCCTCGGTGCGCGAGTTCGTCGGCAAGCGTCTGGTGCCGCTGGAAACCGTAGAGGCTGCACTGTCCTCGCCCTTCGCCAACTACGGCGCCGATCCCCACGCGATCGTCGAGGGCACCCGCACCATGCATGACTTCCAGCTGGCCAACGGCACCCTCAAGCAGGGCCTCGACATCGACACTCTGTTCGACACCCGCTGGTACGACGACCTGACCGCAAGCGCTGACGCAGACGCCGAAGAAGGCGACACGAGCCCATGAAGTCGGTATCTCGTAGCCGGCGCACCGGCCTCGGTGCGCTGGGGCTCGTCGCCTTTGTGGCACTCTGGGAGATCTCACTGCGCCTGGGGCTGCTGCCCGGCAATCTGGTTCCGCTGCCCTCTGCGATCCCGACGGTCTTCTGGGGCGAGGTGGTCGACGGCATCTGGTGGGAAGTCGTCAGCTCGAGCCTGTCTCACTACAGCGTAGGGGTGGCTATCGGCTCGCTGGCAGGCATCGCCATGGGCGTAGCGGCGGCCCTGCTGCCGGTGTTCGACGCCCTGCACGCCTGGCTGGCGCGCCTGCTGCGCCCGATCCCGCCACTGGCCTGGATCCCTTTCGCCATCATCTGGTTCGGGATCACGCCATCGGCGGCGGCCTTCATCATCAGTATCGGGGTGTTCTGGATCAACTACTTCGCCAGCTACAGCGCGGTGCGCGCGGTGGACCCCGGCTATGACGAAGTGGCCAGGGCCTTCGGCCAGGGTTCGCTGCTGGCCCGCCTGACCAAGGTCAGCCTGCCAGCGGCGGCCCCCGGCATCCTCGGTGGCCTGCGCGCCGGCCTCGGCCAGGGCTGGATGACCGTGGTCGCGGCCGAACTGTTCGGCATTCCCGGCATCGGCCAGCGCATGATGGAGGCCTCGGGCCTGCTGGCCACCGATATCGTGGTGGTCTACATGCTGACCATTGCGGCGCTCTACGCCCTGTTCGACCTGGGCTTCCTGCATCTGCAAAAAAGGCTGCTGATATGGACACCCTGACAGCCGAACGCAACGCCGACGCCTGCGTGCTCAAGGCCCATGACCTGGCCCTGGGCTTTGGCGGCCAGCGCGTGCTCGAACATGTCGACCTGCGCCTGGCTCCACGGGAGTTCATCGCCATCGTCGGTGCCTCCGGGGTCGGCAAGTCGACCCTGCTGCGGGCACTCTGCGGCCTGCTGCCGGCGGTGGCAGGCGAGCGCTGGCTGGACGAGAGTCCGCGTGATGGAGCGCGGCCCTGGTCGATGGTCTTCCAGGCGCCGCGGCTGTTTCCCTGGCGACGCATCCGCGCCAATGTGGCGCTCGGGCTAGAGGGACTGGGGCTGTCCCGGGACGAGCGCCAGCGCCGCGCCCTTGCGCCGCTGGAGCTGGTCGGCCTGGGCGACATGGCCGAGCGCTTTCCTTCCACCCTGTCCGGCGGCCAGCAACAGCGTGTCGGCATTGCCCGGGCGCTGGCGGTAAAGCCCCGGGTGCTGTTCATGGACGAGCCCTTCTCGGCGCTGGATGCGATCACTCGCCGTCGCCTGCAGAACGAGTTGATCGACCTGCGCCAGCGCACCGAGGCCGCCATCGTCTTCGTTACCCACGACATCGAAGAGGCGGTGCTGCTGGCCGACCGGGTGATGGTGCTCGGTGGACATCAGGGCGGGGCCCCGGCGCGGGTCATCGACACCCTCGAGATCACGCTGCCCGCCGACAATCGCCGTGAGCATGCCGACTTCGGCGCCCAGGTCCATCATCTGGAAACATTGATCGGCGCCGCCCCGGAGGCGTCATGAGCGATACCGGCCTGCCCCCCCGCGAAGCGGGTGATTCACGCTTGAAGGTGATGCTTCACGCTCCCTGCGCCGAGAGCCTTGCCCGCGCCAGGCGCAATGCCCGCAACCTCAAGGCCGCCAGCCCCGACGCCGAGGTGCTGATCATCACCAACGCCGGCGGTGTGGCCGCCGCCGTCGCCACCCCGGACGACACCGACGTGTGGTTAAGACTATGTCGCAACAGTCTCGACGCCCAGGGCATCGTCGACACCCGGGGACTGGCCATCGTCGAGGCAGCGGTACTCACCCTGGCCGAGGGCCAGCGCCAGGGCTGGGCCTATATCCGCGCCTGACGCACGCGTTTGATCCACGTCCAGACAGACCGCCTTGGCAGGAGGCCATTGCGGTCGCCCTTGCAGATCACCCTTGCAGGTCGCCCTTGAAGGCGAGGACGGAGCCAGGCGCGACGCGCCCTCTGCCCCCCAAGATTCCCACGCTCTGCCAATGGCGTTCGACCAATGTCGCAGCTCGCCGACTGAACATTTTGCAGATTCGCGCATCAGACCTTGTCACAAATCTTTCAATAAAGCTTAAGCGCGCGTTAAGGCAAAGCCGCTACGCTGCAGCCCTAGCGATGGTGTCAGTAGTTGTCTTCTGGCCCGCCCCCTGCACCGACAAGGAATTCCGAACATGCCCTTCCTACAGCAGGTCTCCCGTACTCGCCCCCGCTTCGCCACCAAGGGGCTTCTTCGTATCTCTCTGGCCCTGGTCGGCGGCCTCGCCCTGATGGCCTTCTGGTCGTCCATCAGCCTGCCCCTCGGTAGCCTCAGCCTGATTCTCGGTGGCCTCGCCCTGTGGCCCCGAACCGCAAGCTCGGAGCGTCGAGACGACGCCACAGACAGCGGCAACGGCGTACCGGTTCGCGAGCTCGCCCTCGCCGCCCTGGGGGTATTGATCGCACTGCAACTGCTGGGCTGACGCCCGGCGAGCTGTCGCGGTTCACCGTCTCCCGGCTCAAGGGGGATATCTCAGGCCATCGCCGCTTTACAGCGGCGCGCAGTGACCGGATCATGACTCCCTGCAAGGCGACCCTCACCGCCTTCGTCCAACGCCAGGGAGGCCTGTCATGACGACGACACTCACCGGCGCCGACATCGGCGCACGGCTGACCCGGCTGCGCCAGGCGGCGCCGCTGGTCCATAGCCTGACCAACTACGTGGCCATGAACAGCGCCGCCAATGTGCTGCTGGCCGTGGGCGCTTCACCGGCCATGGTCCATGCGCGTGAGGAAGCGGCCGAGTTCGCGGCATTGGCCGACGCTGTGCTGATCAATATCGGTACGCTCTCGCCTCACTGGGTCGAGGCCATGACCGAGGCTGCCACCAGTGCCGGCGAGCACCAGACCCCCTGGGTGCTCGACCCCGTTGCCGTTGGCGCCACCGCCTATCGGCGAGAGTCGGCCGCCAGGCTGCTGGACTTGAGGCCCAGCGTCATTCGCGGCAACGCCTCGGAGATCATCGCCCTGGCCGAGGACGGTCTTGGCGGGCGCGGCGTCGACTCCACTGCCGCCAGCGACGACGCCGTGCAGGCGGCCGTCGCCCTGGCCCGGCGCCAGGAGGCGGTGGTAGCGGTAACCGGTGAGGTCGATCTGGTCACCGACGGCCGGCGGCTGGTGCGCGTGCCCGGTGGACACCCGCTGATGCCCCGCGTGACGGCGCTGGGCTGCGCCCTGTCCGGTGTGGTCGCGGCCTTTCTCGCCGCCGATCAGGATCCGCTGGTCGCCACCTGCGCGGCCCTGGCCTGTTATGGCGAAGCCGGCAGTCGCGCCGGCCGCACCGCCCAGGGTCCTGGCAGCTTCGCCGTCGCCTTTATCGACGCCTTGCATCAGCTCAATCCCGAGACGCTGTTACGGCGGGAACCTCTCGCCATCGAGTCTCTCGACTGACCCGACCGCCCTACCCGATTCATGTACCAGGAGCCCCTCGTGACCCACTCTCCTCGACGCCTTGATGCGCGCCTGTTCGACCCCCGCAGCCTTCGCCTCTATCTGGTCACCGACCCCGGGCTGTGCGCATCCATGGGGATTGAAGCGACGGTGGAGGCGGCGGTACGCGGCGGAGTCAGCCTGGTGCAGCTACGTGACAAGACCGCCAGCGATGACGAACTGGTGCAACTGGCGCGCCGACTGAAACCGGCGCTGGCCGAACACGGGGTTCCTCTGGTCATCAATGACCGTGTCCAGGTCGCGCTAAAGGCACAGGTCGACGGCGTGCATCTGGGGCAGGACGACGGCGACGTGGGCGAAGCCCGCCGCCTGCTTGGCGAGACGGCGATCATCGGCCTATCGGTGCAGCACCCCGACCAGCTGTCGCGCCTGGATGTCCAGGCACTGGACTACCTGGGACTCGGACCGGTATTCGCCACGCCGACCAAGAGCGACCACGCCACGCCGCTGGGCTTCGATGGTCTTGCCTCGCTGGTGGCGGCGAGCCCGCTGCCCAGCGTGGCCATCGGCGGGCTCAAGCGCGAGCACGCCTCGGCGGTGCGTCAAAGCGGCGCCGATGGCATGGCCGTGGTCTCCGCCATCTGCGGCCAGGCGGACCCGGCGTGCGCCGCGAGGGACCTGCTGACGGCCTGGGAAGGCTGAACCGGCCTGGGAGCCCGGCCAGGCAGCCCACCGCCGAACGCGACCCTCAGACGCGAGGCCTGACCCTTCGACGCCCATGGACCATTGCGGCGATCAGGTTGTCGCCCAGTCGTCGCCCCTCCAGGATGGCACCGCCCACGTGCAACGGCACCAGACACAGTACCGCCGTGGCGAGGCCCTCGTGCAGCTCCTCCATCCAGTGCACATCGTGGAAACGCTCGGTGTGCACCATCAAGATGCCGGTGGTACCGAGCCCCACCAGCAAGGCCAGCATCAGCAACATCATCACCGCCCCCAGCGGGGTATGGGTGATGCGCTGAGACGAACACTCTTCCTGTGCTGCGGCCTGTTTCTTGAGTACCGCCCCAAGGCGCGAGGGTGTCGGCCAGAAGCTCGACCAGCGCGCCGACCAGGGCCCCACCAGTCCCCAGACGAGACGCAGCCCTATCAGCCCCATCAGGGTGTAGCCGATATAACGATGAGGGCCAATTTCGGCGTAATTGAGGGCAAACCCCAGCACCAGCGCCCAGTGAAAGACGCGGACCAACGGGTCCCACACCTTGATCTGCCGGCCTTTTGAATGTGACGGAATCGATGCCATCGTCCTGCTCCCTGAAGGTGATACGCCTTGTCGCGTAACAGGCAGCCTGACGGCAGCAACTTAAGGCAAGCTTAGGCGCTGTCCGAAAAGTCGACGAGCGAAGGTTAGACAAGGCAAAAATCGGTGAGAAAGCGCAGTTTACGGGGTGTAAATGAGCATTTTGACCGGGCTGGCGCACCAGCCGATTTTTAACGCCGTATTACCGAGCGCAGGCACTTTTCAGACAAGCCCTAGGACGGCAAGCGCCTCCCCCCAAGGCGACGTGATGTCGGTCAACCTCCTGGTCCTTCCATCCGATCAAGCGCCCAGCTCAGGCCGAAGGGCGCCGCTTGAGGCTGGTGCGCCCCTCCTGGTAGGCGATCGCCAGGCCGCTGGCGATGATCAGGGTGCCGCCGATCAGCACCCCGAGATCCGGCACCTCGTCCCAGATCATCCAGCCGAGCAGGACCGCCCACAGCATGGCGGTATAGTCGAAGGGGGCGGCGATAGCGGCCGGAGCGTGACGAAAGGCCAGGGTAATAAAGGCGGTGGCGCCGACCCCGAGCACCCCGGACATGAGAAAGGCCGGCCAATGCTCCAGCGCCGGCACCTGCCATACCAGCGGCAGGGCGACGCCGGTCACCACAAAGGGCACCAGGGTCATGTAGAACACCATCGCCCACAGGTGCTCGCGGGCGCCGTAGCGCCGAGCGGTGATCATCATCAAGGCATAGAACACCGCCGCCCCGAGCATCGACAGAGCACCCAGCGAGATGCCTTCACTGCCTGGACGCACGATCACCAATACACCGGCAAAGCCCACCAACGACGCCAGCACCACCGGCACGCTCACCCGCTCGCCCAGCAGCGGGACCGACAGCAGGCTGACAAACAGCGGCGCGGCGAAGGCGATGGCGGTGCCCTCGGCGAGCGGCATCATCGTCAACCCCAGCACGAAGCAACCCATGGTGCCGGTATAGATCAGACCACGGATCAGATGCACCCCAGGACGTCGGGTCGACAGGGTGCGTAGGCCGCCCCCCTGGTGCGCCAGCAGCATGATCAACGGCAACGACACCAGGGTGCGAAAGAAGATGATCTGCAACGGCGAATGCACCTCGCCGAGCCACTTGGAAATGGCGTCACCGAGCGCCAGGCACAGCACGCCAAGACACATGAACCCGATACCCTTGAACGATGATCCCATGCTCTCCTCCCTGTCCGCAGCACTGATGGCAAGTGGCTCACGACCACCATCTACCTGACCTAAAAACGAACCCCGCCGGCACGGGGCCGACGGGGGTAACAGGGACAACGTTAGGGGGCGAACGCTTCGCTGGCAAGAACAGACGCACCAGAACTGTGCACTGGTGTATGCCATGCAGCAAAAGGCCCGCCAGAGGCGGGCCTTGTCGGAGAACGACGTGAAGGTGGCGCGAACTGACGCTTAGAGGCTGGCCTGAACGACCATGCAGTCCATGCCCTGCTGCAGCAGTCGCCGACAGGCCGAACGGGCCTGGCCTTCCTGCAGGTCCACCACGCGGGCACGGTAGATGTTGGCATTGTCGGCTCGCGCCACCGCTACCCGGGCGTGGGCCATCTCGCCCGCCAGACGATCGGCCGCCTGGCTGGCCTGGCTGCGCGCGCTGTCCATGTCGCTGAACGCCCCCACCTGGACCCCCCAGTCGCCGGTCTGCGCGATGGTGCTGTTCGCATTCGCGCTGGTGGTGTTCGTGCTCGCCACGCTGGACGGCGCGCTGGACGGCGCGCTCGACACGGAACTCGACACAGGGCTGGGCTCAGGCCTCGCCGCTGCCGCGTCGGGCACCGAGGCCGCCACCGGAATCGATGCCAGGGCGGGTGCCGAGGCACTCGGCTGGTCGATCAGGTTGCGCAGCGGGTCGGGACCGGACGAAGAACGACGCGAATCGGAGATGATCGGGGCGGCGGACTCGAAGCGCACCGGCGCTGTCGCCGACTGGCGGCTGGCCAGCGTCGGCGTGGCCGGACGAACCACGGTCTCGACCCGTGACGGCCGCACCGCGGTCGATGGCACCTGAGCGACACGGCTCGGCGTCGGCGCAGAGATCAACCCACGCTGGCGAGGCGCCATCAGTTCGCCACCGGAGACGTCGGTATTGGCAAGGAAACCACGACCGTCGACCAGCGAAGCCCGCAGGAAGCCACGGTCGAGCAGGCTCATCATCTGCTCATCCCTGGAAGCGGCGGTGTAGCCGCCCATGACCACCGCCACCATGCGCCGTCCATTGCGCGTGGCCGAGGTCGCCACATTGAAACCGGAGGCGCGAATGAAGCCGGTCTTGAGACCATCGGTGCCCGGGTACTTGGTCAGCAGACGGTTGTGACCGGTGTGACGAGTGCCACGCCAGGTGAACTCGGTAAGAGAGAAGTAGGGGTAATACTGGGGGAAGTCCAGCATCAGACGGCGCGCCAGGATGACCATGTCCCGCGCCGTGGTGACCTGGCCGGAGTTGGGCAGGCCCGAAGCGTTGCGGAAGGTGGTGTTATTCATGCCCAGGCTGCGCGCCTTGCGGGTCATCATGTCGGCGAAGTGAGACTCGGAACCGCCCAGGGACTCGGCCACCACCACCGCCACGTCATTGGCGGAGCGCACGACCAACGCCTGGATGGCCTTCTCCACCGGGATGCTGTCACCGGGCTTGAGCCACAGCTTGGTCGCCGGCATCGAGGCCGCATGGGAAGAGACCGGCAGCGGCTGGCCCAGACTCATGGTACGACCGTCCAGAGCCTCGAACAGCATATAAAGGGTCATCATCTTGGTCAGTGAGGCCGGATAGCGGCGCTCATCGGCGTTTTCCGCGTACAGGATCTCATGACTCTCGGCGTCCACCACGATGCCTGCGTAGCGCGGATTGCCTGCCTGGGCGGACTGCACCACCATCAGACAGGTCACCACCAGCGCGACCAGCATCGTCAGCGAACGCCACCCGGAATTCCTTGTGGTCACCATTTATCCAAACCCCTGCGATTTCCAGACTGCACTGACGGCATTATGACCCACTTGACCGGCCTGTACAGGCCAAATTGGCGAGCGTTCACCATCATTCTCGGCATTATATAGACCATTTCGGGCGAACCAGCCGTTCATGCAGGCGCCTTTGTCGTCGTCCACTTGGGCAAAAGCCGGAGCGGGCCTACTCCTGCGCGCTTGCGTCAGGTCAAACTCCCGCACGGGCCAGCAGCGCCTCGGTATCAACGCTATCACGCTGGGCCGGCGTCAAGAAGCGTTCGGCGTAGTCGCTGTAGATCCGCTGCTCCAGCATCAGCCGGAAGATCTCGGGGTCCAGATGGCCCTCCCGCACCATGTCGGCCAGCGTCGCCAGTGCCCGGGAAAGGGTCATGGCCGACTTGTAGGGGCGGTCCGCGGCGGTCAAGGCCTCGAACACGTCCGCCATCACCATGACCCGCTCCTCGAGGCTGGCGTCCTTCATCGCCAGTCGGCGTGGATAACCGGTACCGTCCATGCGCTCGTGATGATTGCCGGCGATGGCCGGGACCCGACGCAGGTGCGCGGGCCAGGGCAGCGCCTCGAGCATCATGATGGTCTGGACCACGTGCTCCTGGATGCGGAATCGCTCGACCTCGTTGAGGGTGCCGCGGGACACCCTGAGATTGAAAAGCTCGCCCTGATGGCCGGCCAGTTCACTGGGCCGCATGTCGAAACGCCAGACATTGTCGGGGTCGTCCGGCGCCACCGCCGGGCGAGAGCGGTGCCAGGGAATCTCGTGACGTGGCAGGTCGGCCAGCAGGCGCTCCTCCGCGGGCAGCCTGCGCAGGGGTTCGCGGGACATGCGCTTGAGCTCATCTCGCGACACCCCGAGCCGATCATCGAAGCGCCGCCACCAGCGCCACTCGGCGATGACGGTCAGGCGCTCCAGCAGCTCATCGCTGATGGCCTCGCCCCCCCGATTGGCCTCGGCCACGCATTCGAAGGCTGCGATCAACTCCTGCTGTCGCGCATGGCGCCGTCGCTCCAGCGTCACCGGATCGCCACCGTGGGCGCGCCCCTGCCAGTAGGCCACGTCGGCATCGCGCCACAGCACCTCGAAGCGGGTGCGAATCTCATGGATACGGTCGTAGCGGGCCTCGAGCTTGGTGGCCTTTTCCATCACCTCGTCGGGAATCGCCAGCTTGCCGCAGTCATGCAGCCAGGCCGCCAGATGGAAGGCGCTGCGGCGGGTCGCGTCGAAGTGAGTCTCGGCGTATACCCCGTGCTCGCTGCGATCGATGCCCTCGACGATCATCTCCGCCAGTACCGGCACTCGCGAGCAGTGGCTTCCGGTATGCGGCGACTTGGCGTCGATGGCATGGGCCACCAGCTGGACGATGCCCTCCAGTAGACGCGCCTCACCACGCAGCAGTCGCCTCAGGTCGATGGCCACCGCTGCCGCCGCCGACACTTCGGCGACGAAGGCACGCCAGTGAGCGTCGTCATCGTCCAGCGAGCGCCGCGCCAACGCCAGCAGCCCCAGCGTCGCTCCCTCCCGGTTACGCAGCGGCTGCAACAGATAGCCGGCCGCCTCAAAGCGCTCGATCAGCGCCTCGAGCTCGGCCTCGGAGCCTTCATGCAGTCGCAGCTCCCGACTCCGTGGGTCCGCATCGGGGTCCCTCGCCTCCCCCTCCCTGGCGATCCGAGCGAAGCGTCCCTCGTCCTGTTCATCGGCCAGGTAGATGGCGCCGGCGCGACTGCCGGTGCCGCGCAGCAGATCCTCGAGAATGCTGGTCAGCATGCGATCCAGGCGTGGCTCGCTGTTGAGCACCCGGGTGATGCGTCCAAAGCCCTCGATACCACGCGCCAGCCGGCGCAGTGCCACACTGAGCCCGCGCACCTCGGTCACCCGCGAACCGACACCGTCGCAGGCGGAAAAATCGTAGCGCCCGAGCGCCTCGACCTGTCCGGACAACTCCCGCAGCGGACGCCCCAGTCGTCGTCCCAGCAGCACCCCCAGCGGCAACAAGGCCAGCGTCACGATCCCCGCCAACAACGAACTCTCCAGCATCATCTGGCGCACATCGGTGGTCAGCTCGTCTTCCGGGACCGCTGCAATCAGGCGCGTGGCCTCGCCGCCCAGGGTGACAAAGGGCAGCACCAGCCCCCACCACTGGCGACCGTCATGGGACAACCGCCGCGGCGGCTGGTCGACGTTCGTGCTCAACAATTGCGCCAGCACCGGCATGGCCAGATCCTCGAAAGAGGACAATTGGCGGGCGTTGCCGGGCCCAGGATCCAGTGTGGCGTCCAGGGTAGTCGCCAGCGCCTGGCCGGAGGCGGTGACCACCGCCATGCGCGTCTGCGGCGTCAACCGCAGGTCATCCAGGCCGATGCCAAGGTCCCGCGAGGCGACATCCAGGCCGACCACGGCGTCACCGCGGCGGCGCGCCATGCTGATGCCGATTTCGCCGGTGTTGAAAAACACATAGGGAGCGGTCAGGAAAGGAGCGTCACCCTCGGGTGCCTGCTGAAACCAGGGACGGCTGCGCGGATCGAAGAAGTACTGGTCGAGTCGCTCGCGCCCGAGCGGAGCAAGCGATGGATCGAACAGATGCCATTCACTCTGCGGTGGCTGGCCAGGGCGTGCATCCACCACCAGCGCCAGGTAGGCCGCGTCCTGGCCGCCGCTATCGACCAGGTCGGGACGCTTGCTCTCCAGCATGCGATCCACCGCGCGAAACATCAGGAAGTCGCCGCTGCCATAGCCGATGTAGACGGCGTCGACCAGTCGATGGGCTTCCAGCGCCGCCCTCATCAGCGGCAACGCTGACAGCCGGCCGTCCCAGTCGTCGGCCTCGCCCGGGGCCCCGTTGGCCAGCATGTCGATGGCCACCCGTGCCGGCCTCACCAGCGCCTGGGTACGCGCCTCCAGGGTGTCGACCAGCTGGGCCGAGGTCTCTTCCAGGGTCGCCCCCAACGTGCGCTGGGACTGGTGCCAGGAGAACCCCAGCAGCGCCACCGCCATCACCACCATCACCCCGACGATAACGATACCGATCAGCCACTGCACCGGAATGACGAGACGATGGCGGTACATGGTCGGACCTCTCGTGACGAGGCAAACGGGACTTTCAAGCGTGACGAAACGCCCTAAGCCGAAAGGGGTAGCGCTCTCTCCACTATATGTGCAGATCTGCAGACGCGTATCCCGAACACAGCGGCAGGCTCCACGTTAGGTCAACGCCGAGCTCGGGCCCGGATGGCATCGATATCGACCTGGTCGATCTGTCGGTCGGCCACAAAGGTATCGGCGTAGCGCCGCCACACGCCGCTATCCAGCAGCAACTCGAAGACCGCCGGGTCCAGGTGGCCGTCCTTGACCATGTCAGCCAGGATCTCCAGTGCGCGGGACAGCGGCAGGCCATTCTTGTAGGGACGATCGGAGGCGGTCAGCGCCTCGAACACATCCGCCAGCACCATGATCCGCTCTTCCAGGCTGGCCTCGCCGAGTCGCAGCCGCCGCGGATACCCCTGTCCGTCCATGCGCTCATGGTGATTGCCGGCGATCTCCGGCACTCGCTTCAGGTGAGCGGGCCAGGGCAGAGACTCGAGCATGATGATGGTCTGGATCACGTGCTCCTGCATGCGGAAGCGTTCGACGTCGTTGAGCGTGCCCCGGGCGATGCACAGGTTGTAGAGCTCCCCCTGATGCTCCGCCAGGGACGGCGGCTCCATCGAAAAGCCCCAGTGATTGTCGGGGTCCTCGGGATGCACCGGGGGACAGGGACGCTGCCAGGCAATGCGATGACGGGGCAGATCGGCAAGCAGACGTTCTTCTGCAGGCAAGGCGCGACGGGGTTCTTCGGCCATGTTGTCCAGTTCGGCCCGCGACAGCCCCAGGCGGTCATCGAAGTAACGCAGCCAGCGCCATTCGCCGATGGTCTTCAAGCGCTGGCAGTCGGCCTCGCTCATCGCCTCGCGGCCATGGTTGGCCTCGGCGACGCAGGCGAAGGCCTCCTGCAGCTCCTGGCGCCGACGCTGCAGTACCTGGTCAAGCTTTGTTGCTTCGCCCCCCTGGGCGATGGCGCGCCAGTAATCGAGTTCGGCGTCTCGCCACAGCACCTCGAAGCGGGTGCGGATCTCGTGGATCCGGTTATAACGGGTCTCGAGCTTGGTGGCCTTCTCCATGATGTGGTCTGGGGTGGTCAGCTTGCCGCAGTCGTGCAGCCAGGCCGCCAGGTGGAAGGTGGCGCGCTCTTCCTCGCTGAGGTGAACCGCAGCAAAAGGGCCCTGGCGCGCCCGATCCACTTCATCGATCAGCATCTCCGCCAGTTGCGGCACCCGGGTACAGTGTCCCCCGGTGTGGGGTGACTTGGCATCGGTGGCCCTGGCGACCAGCTGAATCATGGCGTCCAGCAGACGCGCCTCGCCCTCGAGCAGGCGGCGCATGTCGATGGCCACCGCCGCCACCGATGACACCTCGGCGACGAAGGTGCGCCACTGGTCATCATCCTGACCACCGTCCCGGTGCGCCAGCAGCAATATCCCGAGACGCTTACCGGCGCGGTCGCGCAGCGACTGCACCAGATACCCTTGCGCCTCCAGCGCCCGTCGCACCTCCAGCAGAGGGCCCGAGTCCTGGTCAACCTCGAGCGTCGCCGGCAAAGGGGCATCGCCCCACCCCTGACCCGCCTCGGCGACCGGCGACAGGCGGCCGGAACTGTCCTCGTTGGCCAGATAGATGACCCCGTGCTGGCTGCCGGTGACGTTCAACAGCTCATCGAGGATGCCGTCGAGCATCACGTCGAGCCGGCGCTCGCGTCCCAGCATGCGATTGATGCGCCGAAACTCGCCGACGCGATGCACCAGAGTGTCCAGCGCACCGGACAGGTGAGCCACCTCGCGCACCCGGGAGTCGACCCCGCGATAGGCATCGAGGTCGAACTCGGAGATGGTCCGTACCTGCTCGCCCAGTTCGCGCAGTGGGCGCCCGAGTCGGCGACCCAGCAGGATGCCGAGTGGCACCATCAGCATCACCAGCCCCAGCGACAGCAACAGACGGTGCCACAGGGATTCACGCAGGCTCGCCATCAGCTCCCGCTCCGGCATGGCCACCAGCAGCCAGGCCAGTCGACTGCCGAGCATGTCGAAGGGCAGCGCCAGCCCCCACCAGTACTGCTCACCACAGAAGTAGCGGACCGGCGTCGCCAGCACCCCCTGATCCTTGAGCTCGATCAACGGCGCCTCGCCCAGATCCTCCAGCGAGGTCCCCGGCAACAGCGCCGCATCCTTGTCCGCGTTGTGGGCGAGCACGTCGCCCTCGGGGGTAGTGATGGCCAGCAGTGACCCCTGGGTGGTGGCAAACGCATGGATTTCCTTGCCGAGATCCGCGGAGGTCATGTCGATGCCAAGCACGGCGCGTCCGTCACGGGATCGCTGGGACAGGGTGACGCCCTGCTCACCGTTGGTGAAGAAGGTATAGGGAGCCGATAGCTGCGGGCCGTACTCGTCCAGCGCCTGACGAAACCAGGGTCGATCGCGCGGGTCCAGGCCGTGGCTCTCGATGGCGATGCGACGTAGCTCCCTCGCCGCATCGTCGAGTACCTGCCAGTAGCCAGCCAGGCCTTGCCGCCTGTCGCCGTGCAGGATCAGCGCCAGGTAGGTGCCGCCGGCCAGATTCAATGAGTCGGATACCGCCCCGGGCGACAGTCGCTCGATGGCGCGAACCATCAGAAAGTCGCCGTTGTCGGAGCCGATGTAGGCGCCTCCCAGCACTTCCTGGGCGTCGACCACCGCCGCCAGCATGGGCAGCAGATGATCGCTTCGGGCACTGTCGAAGTTCTCGATGCTCGTTTCTCTGCTCAGCACACCGAGCATCGCCCTGGAAGGTTCGATCAACGAGCGGGTCTTGACCTCCACCGTCGCCGACAGCTGCTGGCTGGATCGCTGCAGCGCCTCGACCAGCGAGTCCCGAGCCTGATCCCATGACTGCCACAGCAGCAGACCGGCCATCATCAGCGTCATGCCGACGATGGAGGCGGCGATAAGCCATTGGATCGGGAGTTCACGGCGGACAAATAGAGGCATTGAAGGGCTCGAGGGTGGCAGTCGACCAGCAGTGACGACTACCTATCACTCTATGCCAATTCAGCCGCTCTGGAGCGGGGGGCAACTACCCCCTATGCACTACTTCGCCCACATCTTTCGTCTTGACCCTCCCCCATGACGGCCGTGCCTGCCCAGACGTTCAGGTCAGCAGCCGCGTCATGCCCAGCCACACCAGACGCAGCGACAGCGCGGTCAACACCACTCGGAATCCGGTGTCGAAACGCCGCTCCGACACGTGATGCAACAGGCGCAGTCCAAGCCAGGTGCCCACCACCCCGACGCCGATCATCAGCAGGATCAACCACAGCCAGTCGGCGAACAGGAAACCGGCGACGCCGAAGACGAAGGCCTTGGTCAGGTGCTGGAAGGTCATGCAGGCGGCGAAGGTGGCCACCGTGCCCTGGCGGGAGTTGCCGTGCTGCTTGACGAAGGCCGCCACCATGGGCCCACTGGCGCCGACAAAGCTGGACAACAGGGTGGTGACGGCGCCGGCGATCAGGGTGCCCAGGCGGCCCAGGGCGCGCTTGGGCAATCCCGGCCCCCACAGGGTATAGAGCACGAAGGCGGCAATCGACAGTTCCAGCACCCCGCTAGGCAGGCGGATCAGCAGCCAGCCGGCCACCAGGGCGCCGATCAGGGCACCGGGGACAAAGGTCGCCAGCAGCGGCCAGTGAACGTATCGCCAGCTCATGGCCAGGCGTCCGCCGTTGGAGCCCAGCTGGACCATGCCATGCACCGGAATCAGCGCCGCCGCCGGCATCACCTGGGCCATGGTCATGATCAACAGGGTGCCGCCGCCCACGCCCAGCGACGCGCTGATCATCGAGGTGACACCGGACAGCAGGATCAGGCCGAGGCTGACGACGGGGGACAGCGGCGAGATGGCGGCGAGCCACTCCATGGCGACAAACTCCTGAGACAAGAAAAGCCAGAAGCTTACCTTTGTGTGCCACGGCTCGCACCCGCTGAGGACCCGCCCGTCAACATCGCCTCGCTACCCGCAACGCCAACGCCAACGCCAACGCCAACGCCAACGCCGATCGATCTTCCGGGTGGAAGATCGATCGGCGCGGGTACTTTCCATGAAGGCAAGAGCCGTGACGACAGGATCAGCGATGGGCACATTCAGCGGCTGATACAGAGAGCAGGCTCAGGCCAATCATCAGGATCAGCGTTTCAGGCCAAGCGCCGCCAGGGATTCGCGCTCGCGGCGGGCGTAGAGCTCGAGTTCATCGCGCACCGAGGCCCCCAGCGCCGCCTCGAAGGCGTCACGGTTGGCGTTGCCCTGCCCCACCGCACTCTCCTCACCGCCCAGGTTGGACTGGAAGATGCCCGCCGCCGACACCGGCAGGAAGTCCTCGTAGGTCAGCGGCTCGGCCACCACCTTGCCGGCGGCGATCTGTGCCTCCACAGAGGCGTCACCGTCGAACTCGTCTACCGCACGGTAGACGAAGTAGGCCAGACCCTCGCGGCGCAGGGTGGTCTCGTCATCGGGGAAGTCGGCGAAGACCTCGGCCAGGCGTGCCTGATGGGCGGCGTTGTCCAGCCCCTGGGTCGCCTTGCGGGCCTCGCCCAGCAAGCGGTCATAGAGCGCCCGGCCCTTGGGGGTCAGGGCCACGCCACGCTGCTCGATCTCGCCGAAGCGGGCGGTATGGCTGCCCTCGGCGTCACCGACGAAACGGGTAGTCTCTTCCAGCGCCTTGAAGCTGGTCTGACGCAGCAGGATCGGGCTGGCGCGCCGGGGCGGGCCCTCGATCACCGCCTTGGGCGTCATGCCATGCTCGGGCATCCGGCGCTGGGCTTCGTCAATATCCAGAGTCCGCGGCGTCAGGTGATTGATGTGCGGGCCACGGAAACAGACCACGTCGGCGATCAGACGATGGGCCGAGTGCAGCCGCTCGTAGGTGGCGCGATCCACGGTGGCGTCCTGGTGCCAGCGGAAGGTCTCCAGGGCTTCGGCGACGAAGCGCTCGGCCTGTTCCTCGGTGAGGCCACCCTGCTGCTCGAAGGTGGCGATCAGTTCACGCACCCCCGGGGTGAAGATGTCGCGCTTGGCCAGGATCTCGCTGGCCAGGGTACGAAGCTCAACGTCCTCGATCAGCTCGAGGCGCAGCAGCGAGGTAAACAGGCGGAAGGGATTGCGCGCCAGGGCCTCGTCGGAGACCGGGCGAAAGGCGGTGGAATGCACCGGCACCCCGGCCTCGGACAGGTCGTAGTAGCCCACCGGGAACATCCCCATCACCGCGAACAGGCGCCTCAGGGTGGCGAGTTCCTCGGCCGTGCCCACCCGGATCGCACCGTGACGCTCGACGCCCAGGCGAGCGTGCTCGCCGCTGGCCTCGAGCCGCTCGGCCAGCGCCGGATCAGCCTCGAGGGTCTGCCGATTCACCTGCTCCACCAGTGACAGCAGAGTGCCGTACTGGGGCACCTCGGCCTGGTACATGGCCGACATGGCAGAGGCAAAGCGGTCACGAATCTCGTCGGCGGTCACAAAGTCGGAAGACATCCGGGCTCCTATCGGTTGGCAGGCGGTGATGCCACCGATAAGACCAGAGCGGGGAGGCGGCGACAAACGAAAATTATCGCTGGTTGCATTCCTTCGAGGAATGCCACGGTGGTGGTCGCCGCCATCGCTCTCGACACTCCGCGCCTTTATCGGCGCAGTCTCTCTTGCAGCGACACCATGGGAGCCACCCCGCGCTACCAGTCCTCCAGCTTATGTGCCTCGCTTGCGGTGCCACCCGTCCGGCTTGCCGCGCTCTGCGGGCGCAAGCGCGCCTCAGTGCCCCAGGATCTGACTCAGGAACAGCTGGGTACGCTCCGAGCGCGGGTTGTTGAAGAACTCCTGGGGCGGCGCCTGCTCGATGATCTGGCCCTGATCCATGAAGATCACCCGGTCGGCCACGGTCTTGGCGAAGCCCATCTCGTGGGTCACGCAGAGCATGGTCATGCCTTCCCGGGCCAGCTCGATCATCACGTCCAGCACTTCCTTGATCATCTCCGGGTCCAGCGCCGAGGTGGGTTCGTCGAACAGCATCACCTCCGGGCGCAGACACAGGGCGCGAGCGATGGCCACGCGCTGCTGCTGGCCGCCGGACAGCTGACCCGGGTACTTGTGGGCCTGGTCGGCGATCTGCACCCGCTCGAGAAACTCCATGGCGGTGGCCTCGGCCTCGCGCCGGGGCTTCTTCTGCACCCAGGTCTGGGCGATGCAGCAGTTGTCGAGCACCGACAGGTGAGGGAACAGATTGAAGTGCTGGAACACCATGCCGACGTGCCGGCGGATCTGTTCGATGCGCTTGACGTCCTGGGTCATGTGCACCCCACCCACGGTGATTCGGCCCTGCTGGTGTTCCTCCAGGTGATTGATGCAGCGGATCAGGGTGGATTTGCCGGACCCCGAGGGCCCGCACACCACGATGCGCTCCCCTGGCTGCACGGTCAGGTCGATGTCGCGCAGCACGTGGAAGTCCCCGTACCACTTGTTGAGGCCGTCGATCTCGATCATCGGCGTGTTCGAATCCGCCGTGGTCGCCGCTTGAGCAGACATGGCTGCCTCCCGATCAAATTTGTTGTTGTTGGCCGTCAATGGCCGGTATGTAGACGCCGTTCGATATATTGGCTGTAACGTGACATGCCGAAGCAGAAGATCCAGAACATCAGCGCGGCGAACACGTAGCCCTCGGTGGCGAAGCCTAGCCAGTTGGTGTCGGTGAGCCCGGCACGGATGATCGCCAGCAGGTCGAACAGGCCGATGATCAGCACCAGTGAGGTGTCCTTGAACAGCGCGATGAAGGTGTTGACGATGCCCGGGATCACCAGCTTGAGCGCCTGGGGCAGGATGATCAGGCCCATCCGCCGCCAGTAGCCCAGGCCCAGCGCCTTGGCGGCCTCTTCCTGGCCTCTGGGGATCGCCTGCAGGCCGCCACGCACCACCTCGGCCATATAGGCGCTCCAGAAGAACATGATGCCGATCAGTGCGCGCAGCAGCTTGTCGAACTCGACCTCGCTGGGCACGAACAGCGGCAGCATCACCGAGGCCATGAACAGCACCGTGATCAAGGGCACGCCGCGCCAGAACTCGATGAACACCACCGACAGGCTGCGCACCAGTGGCATCTGCGAGCGCCGGCCCAGCGCCAGGATCACCCCCAGCGGCAGCGAGCCGACGATACCGACGATGGCCACGGTCAGGGTCAGCATCAGCCCGCCCCACTCACGGGTGGGCACCGCCGGCAGGCCGAAGTGGCCTCCCAGCAGCAACAGCCAGGCGATCACCGGAAAGCCGACCAGGGCGAAGATCACCACCCAGCGCTTGGCCGGCAGCCGGGGAATCATCAGCCAGGCGATGGTGGCCACCAGCAGCGCCAGGGTGATATCGACGCGGTAGCGCTCGGTCTCGGGGTAGAAGCCGTAGACGATGGTCTCGAAGCGGGCGCTGATGAACACCCAGCAGGCGCCCTCGCCGGTGCAGGCTTCGCGGGTGGTGCCGATCCAGTCGGCGTCGATCAGCGCCCACTGCACCAGCGGGGACAGCGCCCATACCAGCACCGCCAGGGTGATCAGCGAGACCACCGAATTGAGCGGGGTCGAGAACAGCCGACTGCGCAGCCAGCCGGTGACACCATGGCGCGCCACCGGCGCCGGGCGGGCGGCGATCATCGAATGCTCGGTGGACGCGGCAGCCGGCGCCGCTTCGGGCTCACTCGGGGGGTGCACCGGGGACTGGGAAGGAGGTGTGGGACGCTCGGTCATGGCAGCAGTCCTCCAACGAAGACAGGCAAGCGGCTCATGGCAGAGCGCATGGTTGGCGTATTCATCTCAGCGCTCCTTGAGCAGGGTCCGGGCGTTGTAGACGTTCATCAACGCCGACACCACCAGACTGATGGTCAGATAGACCGCCATGGTCATGGCGATGATCTCGATCGCCTGGCCGGTCTGGTTGAGGCTGGTACCGGCGAACACCGCCACCAGGTCGGGATAGCCGATGGCGGTCGCCAGCGACGAGTTCTTGATCAGGTTCAGGTACTGACTGGTGAGCTGCGGCACGATCACTCGCATCGCCTGGGGGATGACCACCTTGCGCAAAGTGATGTTGCCCGGCAGGCCGATCGCCCGGGACGCCTCGATCTGCCCCTTGGGCACCGACTGGATCCCTGAACGCACGATCTCGGCGATAAAGGAGGCGGTGTAGATCGACAGCGCCAGCCACAGTGCCATCAGCTCCGGGATCACGGTGATACCGCCGGAGAAGTTGAAGCCCTTGAGCGACGGCACGTCCCAGGCAAGCGGGCTGCCGCTGGCCACGAACACCAGCAGCGGCAGGCCAATGATCAGGGCGCTGCCGAGCCAGTACACCGGCAGCGCCTTGCCGGTACGCTGCTGCAGCCGTCTGGCGTAAATACCAAGGGCCACCACCGCCAGGATCGCTACCACCAGCGCCAGCTGGGTCAGGCCGAAGCCTGGCTCGGGCACCGGCGCCGGCACGATCAGCCCGCGCACGTTGAGAAAGAACGCCTCGAGCAGCGACATGCTCTGGCGCGGACTGGGCAGGGCCTGGAGCACGGCGAAGTACCAGAACAGGATCTGCACCAGCAGCGGAATATTGCGGAAGGTCTCGACGAAGGCCGCCGCCAGGCGAGCCAGCAGCCAGTTGGGCGACAGCCGGGCGATACCCACGGCGAAGCCGATCAGGGTGGCGGCCAGAATGCCGAGCCCGGACACCAGCAGGGTATTGAGCAGCCCCACCACGAAGGTGCGGGCGTAGCTGCTGTCGCCGGAGTAGTCGATCAGGGTCTGGGGGATCGAGAACCCGGCGCGCTCACCGAGGAAGTCGAAACCGGTGGTGATGCCCCTGGCCTCGAGATTGGTCAGGGCATTGCCGATCATCATCGCGATCAGCGCGGCGAGGCCTGCCAGCAGCAGCGCCTGGATGATCAGCGCACGAAAGGCAGGACGCCGCCATAGCGGCGTCCGTTCGATAGGGGGCGTGGACATGGGCGAGCCTCTTGCTGGACGACGCTTGCCTCCGGCCCGTCTCGCGGCCGAGGGCATTCACCCGCGAACGGCGAGGGGGCCGGCGCGCGACGTCGTCGCTCTATCCGTCATGGGTCGGACGACCCCGGCCATGGCCGGGGTCGCAGCGGACAGTATCAGCGGATCGGCGGGGCGTAGAGGATGCCGCCTTCGTTCCACAGGGCGTTCATGCCACGGCTGATGCCCAGCGGTGAGTTCTCGCCCACGGTATCGGCGAACACCTCACCGTAGTTGCCCACCTGGGAGACGATGTTGTAGGCCCAGTCGTTGGTCAGACCGAGCTGCTCGCCGTAGGTGCCGTCGACACCCAAAAGGCGCGCCACCTGGGGATTGGGCGGATCATTCTTCATCTGCTCGGCGTTGTCGCTGGTGATGCCCAGTTCCTCGGCATTGACCATGGCGAAGACCGTCCACTTGACGATGTCGAACCACTGGTCGTCACCCTGGGCAACCACCGGGCCCAGCGGCTCCTTGGAGATCAGCTCGGTGAGGATCTCGACGCTGTCCGGTTCCGGCAGCTGCAGGCGCAGGGCGCTGAGCTGGGAGGTGTCCGAGGTGAGCACGTCACAGCGCCCGCTAGCGAAGCCCGAGGCGGTCTGGTCCGGGGTATCGAAGGTCACGGTGTTGATGTCGATGCCCTTGGCCGGGAAGTAGTCCGCCAGGTTGAGCTCGTGGGTGGTGCCGGACTGGATACAGATGGAGGCGCCGTTCAGGTCCTCGAGGCTTTCGATGCCGAGATCCTTGGCCACCATGAAGCCCTGACCATCGTAGAAGGTGGTCGTCGTGAAATTGAGGCCCAGGGAGTTGTCCCGGGTGGCGGTCCAGGTGGTGTTGCGCGAGAGCACGTCGATCTCGCCGGACTGCAGCGCGGTGAAGCGCTCCTTGGCGGTCAGCGGGGTGAACACCACCTTGTCGGCGTCGCCGAAGATCGCCGCCGAGATGGCGCGACAGGTTTCCACATCGAGTCCCTGCCAGTTGCCGTTCTCGTCCGGCGAGGAGAAACCGGACAGGCCGACGTTGACACCGCATTGGAGTTCGCCGCGGGAGGTGACTTCGTCCAGGGTGGCGGCCGAAGCACTGCTCGTCACGCCCAGCGCCGCTGTGGATAGCGCGGCGAGGGAGAGGGTCAGCAACGTCTTGTTATTGTGTCGCATGGATTCAACTCCAGTAATGGATGAGCGTTGTACGCCCATTCACTATCCGAGCCTCGGCCGGCGTGGTCAATGCTGGTGTCGACGTTTGTTTTAAACGATGGATTGAAGATCGATGGCAGCCCCCATCGAAAAGAGGCCCGGGAGGAGCGTGCCCGCTGGCACGCCCCCTCCGGGCAAGACGCACTCTTCTCCTGCACCAGGCCCGCCTTGTATCAGGACAGCGCCACGTCCTTGGGCGTTGTCCGTAAAGACGCCGAGCGCAGGCACTTTTCACATAGGCCTCTAGTGCGAGGTGCCCTCTTCATAGTGGGTCTTGTTCCACACGTTGTACTTGCCTGACGGCTTGTCCATCGGCACCCGGGTGATCTCCTCGAGGCTATCGGCGTCGTAGGCGATCACCGCGCCGTCGCGCTCCCACAGGCTCAGCAGCAGGGTCTCGCCGTCACGGTCGAATTCCACGTGGGCAGACGTCTTGCCCGGCTCCGGGATCAGGGTGCGCACGATCTCGAGGCTGTCCTTGTCGATCACGTGGACACGATCACGGTTGGGCCCGAAGAACACGTCGGTCCAGGCGTAGCGGGAGTTTTCGTGGCTGCGCATGAAGAAGCCCGGGCCGTCGGTATGCAGCGTCTTGATCAGCGAATAGTCGTCCATGTCGATGATCGAGACTTCCGGCTTGGCCAGGTGGGGAATCGCCATCACCCGACGTCCGCCGGTCTCCCAGGTGATGCCGGAACCCAGATGGGGCATGCCCGACAACGGCAGGTCGGCCAGCTTGTCGCCGCTGTCCAGGTCGATGACCATGGCGCCATCGCCACCGCGGGAGGCGCCGATGACGCGGCGGTACTCGGGGTCGAAGAAGAAGTCGTCGAGGTAGTCCGGCACCGGCAGACGCCGGACCTCGAAGCTCTCGCCCCTGGCCTCCAGAGCCTTGCGCGCGGGATCCAGCGGCTCGTCCATATGCCCCGTGGCCACCACCGCTTCAGGCGTCACCGGCCAGGGGATCTCCCACAGCTCCTTGACGTCTTTGAGCGCGGCGATAAAGCTCGAGCGCGGCGGCGCGGCGTAGACGGCGCTGACCCGGGAGCCGTTGCCTTCGGCGTCGGCGGCGGGATAGACCCGCATGGGATCGAGCCGGTGGGCGTCGAACAGCACCAGGTTGCCGGGCAGGGTGTTGGCGGCCATCACGTAGCGGCCATCGGCGGACACCGCGATATTGCGCATATTGATGCCGGCGCGGACCTCGGCCACCACGGCGAAGTGATAGAGATCGAACTTGGTGATCCAGCCGTCGCGGGAGCCGAAATAGACGTAGCGGCCATCCGGGCTGTACTTGGGCCCACCATGCAGGGCAAAGCGGGTGGGGAAGCGCGCAAGGCGCTCGAAGGTGTCGCCGTCGAGCACGCTGGCGTGGTGATCGCCGGTCTCTACCACCACGAACAGATTCTGCGGATCGGCGTCGAACTCGGGCGTGTCGCCAAGGCTGCCGGGGGGATGCGACACCACCTGGCTTGCGCGGATATCGTCTAGCGTCCAGTCGGGGGTCACCGGCGGGTCACTCAGCACCCAGTCGCTCAGGGCATCGACCTCGGGCCCGGTCAGCGTGTCGGTAAAGCCGGGCATCTGGGTCGCGGGGCGGCCATCGGCGATCACCCGACGAACCTCTTCGGGCTTGATGCGCCCCAGGTTCTGGGGCAGCAGCGCCGGTCCCATGGCGCCCAGACGGTCGGCGCCGTGGCAGCTGGCACAGTGATCCTGGTAGAGCTGCGGCGGCGCCGAATTTGCCGTTATCGCCTCCTCCTGAGCCCCAGCCAGCGCTGGCATCAGGGCTGGCATCAGCCCGATCAGGGCCGCGCCCAGCAGTCTTGCCGTGCTCATGCCACCGCCTCCGTCATGGCGTCCATATCGAGCCGCCCGGCCAGGGACACCACCTCGCCCACCACGATCAGCGTCGGCGGCTTGAGCCCCTCGGCCTGGATGGTCTCCGGCAACTGGCCCAGCCGGGTGATCACCCGGCGCTGTTCCCGGGTGGTGCCGCGTTCGATCAGCGCCACCGGCTGGTCGGCGGGCAGGCCGTTGGCGAGCAGTTCGCGGCGAATCAGCTCGGCGTTGGTCAGCCCCATGTAGAACACCAGGGTGTGGCGGCGACTGGCCAGCGAGCGCCAGTCGAGATCGAGGCTGCCGTCGGCGCGGGCGTGGCCGGTGACGAAGGTCACCCCCTGGGCGTGGTCGCGATGGGTCAGCGGAAAGCCAGCGTAGGCGCTGCAGCCCTGGGCCGAGGTGATTCCCGGCACCACGCGAAAGGGCACCTGGTTGTCCACCAGCATCTCGGCCTCTTCGCCGCCGCGCCCGAAGATGAAGGGGTCGCCGCCCTTAAGGCGCACCACCCGCTTGCCGGTCACCGCCAGGCGTACCAGCAACTGGTTGGTTTCCTCCTGGGTCAGGGCGTGGCAGCGCGCCGCCTTGCCCACGTAGAAACGCTGGGCCGCCTTGGGCGCCAGCGCGAGCACCTCCGGTGACACCAGGCGATCATAGACCAGGCAGTCCGCCTGGCTGAGCAGGTACAGCGCGCGCAGGGTCAGAAGGCCGGGGTCACCGGGGCCGGCGCCGACGATGGCCACCTCGCCGGAGGCGAGCGGCGCTTCGCCGAGCTGGTCGTAGAGGGCTTGCAAGGACATGGTGATCTCCCGTTCAACCGGTCGTCAGAATCATCTTGGGCGAGACGGCTTCGGTCAGGCCGATCTCGTCATCGTCGAGGTAGCAGCCCGGGTCCTCGGCCCAGGGATCGCCCAGGGTCTTGAAGGCACGCACCCGGGTATTGCCGTTGCAGATCGGCAGGTAACGACAGGCGCCGCAGCGTCCCTTGAGCGGCCGCGGACGACTGCGAAAGCCCTGCATCAGATCGTCGTCGGCCTCGCACCAGATCTCCGAGAAGGGCCGCTCACGCACATTGCCGAGGTGGTGGTCCCACCAGAAGGAGTCCGGGTGGACATTGCCCAGGTTGTCGATATTGGCGATGTACTCGCCGCTGGCGTTGCCGCCCCAGGCGAGCAGACGCGCCTCGAGATCGGCGACCCGCTCGGGGAAGTGGCGCCTGGCCCAGTGCAGCAGGAAGGGGCCGTCGGCGTCGTTGTTGCCGGTGACGTACTCGCGCCGGATACCCGCCTCGAGCTCGGCGCGACAGCGGTCGAACAGTCGGGTCATGGCGTCGCGGGTCATCTCGTGCCAGGCGTCGTGCTTACGGTGACGATGACCGCGTCCGCCATAGTTGAGGTGTGACAGGTAGAACTTGTCGACGTCGTGCTCGGCGGTCAGCGCCAGGATGTCGTCGAACTGGGCGTAGTTGTCCCGGGTCAGGGTGAACCGCAGCCCTACCTTGATGCCCCGCTCCTTGCACAGCCGGACTGCGGCCATGGACTCGCGAAAGGCGCCACGACGCTGGCGGATCTGGTCATGGGTCTCCTCGAGGCCGTCGATGCTGATGCCGACGTAGTCGTAACCGGCATCGGCGATGGCGTCGATGTTGTCCTCGGTGATCAGGGTGCCGTTGGTGGAAAGCCCGGTGTACAGCCCGAGTTCCTTGGCCCGGTGCGACAGTTCGAAGATGTCGGGCCGCATCAGCGGCTCGCCACCGGACAGGATCAGCGCCGGCACCCGGAAGGCCTTGAGGTCCTCGAGCACCCTCAGCGCCTCCTCGGTGGACAGCTCACCGGCGAAGTCGACGTCGGCCGACACCGTGTAGCAGTGCCGACAGGTCAGGTTGCAGCGGCGAATCAGATTCCAGATCACCACCGGGCCTGGCGGGGTGCGGGCAGGCGCCAGTGGCGTCGGCTCGAGCAGGCTGTCGATGTAGCGGGTCACTCGGAACATGGCGAGGCTCCCTTGGCGGTGGCGAGCCGTAGCCCGGTCTTCTTGAGGATGCGGCTGCTGTAGAGAATACGGTGGTCGCGGCAGGCGTCGCCCAGCCATTCACGCAGCCGCTCGGCCTGGGCTTCGACCTCGTCACGGTGATGGCCATGCAGCATCACGAACAGGTTGTAGGGCCAGTCCGGCAAGCGGCGAGGCCGCCGGTAGCAGTGACTGACGCCCGGCCAGTCGGCCAGCTGCCGGCCGAGTTCATCGATACGCTGATCATCGACGTCCCACACGGTCATGCCGTTGGCCAGGTAGCCCAGGCGGTAGTGGTTGGGTACCGCGGCGATGCGGCGCACGACGCCGGTCAGGCGCAGGCGCTGAAAGCGTGCCAGCACCTCTTCGCCGCTCATGCCGATGGCCGCGCCCACCGCAGCCCAGGGGTCGGCCACCAGCGGCAGCCCCGCCTGGGTGGCCTCGATCAGGGCGCGGTCGCCGTCGTCCAGCACAGAGATGTCGTCGCGGTCCCTAGACGGGCAGGTGGAGATGGACATGGAACTCCTCCTCCTTGGGCAGGTTGATCACCTCAAGCCCGGTGGCCTCGGTGATGGCCTCGATCACCGAGGCGACACGGCCGGGGCGATCACAGGCGATGACGAACCACATGTTGTAGTGGTGCTCGCGGCGATAGTTGTGGGCCACCTCGGGGAAGGCGTTGACGACCTCGGCGACGCGCTCGAAGTCGGCTTCCGGCACCGCCAGGGCGGCCAGCGTCAGGGCACCGCCGAGACGCTCGGCCTGGAACATCGGGCCAAAGCGACTGAGGATCCCTCGATCGAGCAGCGACGACAGGGCGTCGAGCAACTCGCGCACCCCGAGCCCCAGCTCCAAGGCCAGGTCGCCGTAGGGGTCCGGGGTCAAGGGCACACCCAATTGCAGGCGGTTGATGATCCGACGCTCTACCTCAGACAGCGCAGCCACCGCGTCATGGCGAGCGGTGGCAGCGTCGTGTGGATGGCGGTCGGGGTCGCCGGGAAAACCCCGGGACGGTGTTTCTGAGCTCATGGCTCCTCCGGGGGTGTCATGGTTCCTCGGGCGTGTAGCGTCCGCCGCGCTGGCGATAGGCCTGGCGGCTGAACAGCACCTGGTGGTCGACGTCTTCGAGGCCATGGCGCTGGATCAGCGCACGGATCTGGGCCTCGACACGCACTCGCCGGACGCCGTGGATCATGCAGAACAGGTTGTAGGGCCAGCCGAGGCGACGCACCCGCTGGTAGCACAGGGTGACCTCGGGCTCAGCGGCCAGACGCCGGCCTACCTCGTCGACGCGATCATCGGGCAGGTTCCATACCACCATGGCGTTGGCGGCGAGGCCCAGGCGGCGATGGCGGACCACCAGGCCGAAGCGTTTGATGAAACCGCTGTGCTGCCAGTGCCCGATCCAGGTGCGGACCTCCTCGACGCTCAGGCCGGTCTGCTCGGCCAGCACCTTGAACGGCTCAGGCACCAGCGGCAGCCCTTGTTCCAGACAGGCCCTCAGCCTGATAAGGCGGCGATCCTGGGCCTGCAGCGGGCTCGCCGGACGGCGCTCAGCGGTAGACGTGACGGCCTCGATCATGCTTCCTCCAGCTCCGCCCAGGGCAGGGCGAAGGCCAGGTCGATGTGATAGCTCTGGACCATGGGCAGGCGCAGCAACGGGGTGGCCAGTTCGGCCTCCAGCCGCGTCAGGCGCAGTTCCAGGCTGGTGCTGTCCGGCGCCGTCACCACGAACCACAGGTTGTAGCGGTGCTCGCGCCAGTAGTTGTGGTTGACCCCGGGGCAGGCGTTGATGATCTGTGCCACCGCCTCCCGGCGATGGTCCGGCACGGCCACCGCCACCAGCTCGCTGGCGCCGGCCTGGCGGTGATCGAACACCGCGCCGACACGGCCCACCACGCCCAGGTCACACAGACGCTGCAGGCGCTCGATCAACGCCTGTTCATCCAGTCCGAGCTCTTCGGCCATGGCCGCAAAGGGACGCTCGACCAACGGCAGCGATCGCTGATAGCGATCGATCAGACGCCGGTCGATACGGTCCAGGTCGTCGACCACCTTGTCGGTTGCCATGGCCATCTCCCGAAAAGCGAAAAATTGGGGCGGGCCGCCCGTGCGAGCGGCCCGCGAGGACGTCAGTAGACGTCGTGCTGGGTGTTGTAGACGTTGAACTTGCCGGTCGGCGTGACCAGTCGCTCGTCCTTGATCACCGCTTCCAGCTGCAGCGTCTCGTCGTCGACCACCACCAGCGCGGAAGACTGATCGGCGGTGTTCCACACCGAGAACCAGACCTCGTCGCCGGCACGGTTGTACTCCGGCTGCACCACCCGCTTGGGCCCTTCGCCAAGATCCGCCCAGTCAGCGATCGGCAGCACCTGGAAGCCCTCTTCCAGGTCGTTGACGTCATACACGGCAACGCTCTGGCTGATGGCCTCGTCGGGGTTCAGCGCGGTGTCCACGTAGAGGTGCTCGGACTCGGGGTGGGTCTTGATGAACAGCGAGCCGCCGCCCTGACCTTCCAGGGTGCGCACCACCGTCCAGGCCTGGTCCGGATGACCTTCCGGGTCGGTACCGATCAGCGAGATGGTGTTGTCGCCCAGATGGCTGGTAGCCCACACCGGCCCGAACTCGGGGTCGACGAAGTTAGCGCCACGTCCCGGGTGCGGGGTCTTGCCCACGTCGATGATCGCCTCGAGCTCACGCTCCTTGGCATCGATGACGACGATCTGGTTGGACTGGTTGGCGGCGGTCATGAAGTAGCGACCGCTGCTGTCCCAGCCACCGTCGTGCAGGAAGCGGGAGGTGTCGATCTCGACGCTGGACAGGGCGTCCAGGTTCTCGTAGTTGACCAGACGGACCTTGCCGGTTTCCTTGACGTTGACGATGAACTCCGGGTGCTGATGGGACGCCACGATGGCCGCCACACGGGGCTCCGGATGGTACTCCTGGGTGCCCACCGTCATGCCGCGGGTGCTGACGATCTTCTTCGGCTCCAGGGTCTCGCCGTCCATGATCACGAACTGCGGCGGCCAGTAGGTGCCGGCGACCGCGTAGGTGTCCTCGTAGCCCTCGAACTTGGAGGTCTCCACCGAACGCGCCTCGAGACCGACCTTGATCTCGGCCACGGTGGTCGGCTCTTCCATCCACAGGTCGATCATGTCGACCTTGGCGTCGCGACCGATGACGAACAGGTAGCGCCCGGAAGCGGACATCCGCGAGATGTGCACCGCGTAACCGGTATCGATGATCTTGACGATCTCCTTGCTGTCGCCGTCGATCAGAGCGATCTGGCCGGCGTCACGCAGGGTCACCGAGAACAGGTTCTCCAGGTTCAGGTCGTTCATCTGCTCGGTGGGGCGATCTTCCGGCGCCACGAACACGGTCCAGCTGTCCTTCATGTCGGCAAGGCCGAACTCCGGGGGTACCGGTGGCTCATGCATGACGTAGTTCGCCATCATCTCGATCTCGTCATCGGTCAGCTGGCCGGAGGTACCCCAGTTGGGCATGCCCGCCGGTGAGCCGTAGGTGATGAAGGTCTTGAGATAGTCCATGCCGCGTTCACGGGTGATGTCGGTGGTCAGCGGCTTGCCGGTGGCCCCCTTGCGCAGCACGCCATGACAGCCGGCACAGCGTTCGAAGTAGATCTCCTTGGCGTGATCGAACTCTTCCCGCGTCATCGCAGGGGCGCCCTCTTCATCGGGCATCATCACCGCCGCCGGGTCGACGCCGGACGGATTGCTCTGGTAGGCCGCCTCTTCCGGAGACAGGTTCTTCTCGGCGCCATGGGCGCTTCCCAGGCCTGCAATCACGATGGCTATCGCTGCGGCAAGGGGCTTGAGAGTCGTGACGCTTCTGGTCATCTTTTCACCTCGAGTCATGATCCACGTGTCTTTCATCCTGTCGCCAATGTCGTGCCACAAGATGAAAATGTCGCCAGGTTTTCCGCTTTCTCTTGAGCGAGTTATTTCCCTTGGTACGGCAATCCCTTCCCTGGATAAGCGACACATCTTCCTTCCAGATGAAGGCCGCGAAGACGCCCGCTCTCTTCGCGTTTGCCCTGCCTACCATGGAAGCGCGCATTCCCGACGATTTCACTGGGTCTCTTGCCGACTCTTGACCCCTATCAACAATCACTCCTCCGCGCACCAGCGGAAATTTTTCCCCTTTAATTTCTTAAGCTTAATGACCAAATAAGACTTTCGGAGCTACCTCGAAAGGAGCATTTCAGTACTTTTTGATCAAGACGTTGACGCGCATCATCCAATGGCTCCAGCCGCTATCGACAGCAGGACGAAACTCGACTACTGCTTGCCACTTCAAGAAACACCAACACCTTCGGGATAAAACGACGACCCATATCAATAAATATTTTCGATGAATCAAGGACACTGTCGGGTCCTACAGGGACCTTCGCCGGGGGACACTTGTCGATGGCAACACCTATTTCCCAGCACCCTTTCAGGTGCCATGCGTGCTCAGTGCTTTTGCCACGATGGCGTGCCGCCCTCGCCTGCCTTCTGCTGATGGGAGCATGGGCTGCCGATACATCGGCGGCGCCAGCGCCCAGCGCCTCGGCGACACACAAGACCAGCGCCTCGGCGACGCAAACGACCAGCGCTTCAGCGACAGGTTCGAACGGCGCAGCAGTCGACCCGGAGGCGCTCGGCAACCTGCTCCTTCAGGACTGCGGTTCCTGTCACGGCATGACCCTCAAGGGGGGGCTCGGCCCTGCTCTCACCCAGGAGCGCCTGGCGGTCTACGACGTCGACACCCTGACCACCATCATCCTCGAAGGCCTGCCCGGCACCGCCATGCCGCCCTGGCGCGATCTGCTGAGCGCCGAAGAGGCCCGCTGGATCGCCGAGACGCTCAAGCACACCGACGCTCAGGAGCTCCCATGAGGCACCGTTCTGCATTGCCCCATCCCCCCGCCGCCAAGGGTCTTCGGCGCTTTCACGCCCCGGGCTTCATGCTTGGCCTGGCACTGGCCTGCGGCCTGATCGCCTGGGGTCAGAGCCCGCACGGCTCAGCCGCCGTTGCCCACAGCACCGACGCCGGCACGCCGGAGGCCAGCTGCGCCAACCTCGCCACCGGCGGACTCGGGGTCGTGGTCGAACGCGCCGATGGCCGCCTGGCCCTGGTCGACCGCCGCCAGCATCGCGTGATCACTCGTGTCGAGGGACTGGGCGATCTGTCCCACGCTTCGGTGAAGTTCTCCAGCGACGAGCGCTTCGCCTACGTGTTCGGCCGCGACGGCGGTCTGACCAAGGTGGATCTGGTGTGCGCCACCATCGACAAGAGAGTGCTGCAGTCCGGCAACAGCATCGGCGGGGCCATCTCCCAGGACGGCCGCATCATCGCGGTGGCCAACTACGAGCCGGGCGGCGTGAAGCTGTTCGACGCCGACAGCCTTGAGCTGTTGGCCGAGGTACCGGCGCGCTACACCCAAGATGACGGCAGTCAGGCGCTGTCCAAGGTGGTCGGCCTGGTCGACGCCCCGGGCAACCGCTTCGTCTACAGCCTGTGGGACGCCAACGAGATCCAGGTGCTCGACGCCTCGACGCTCATCGCGGACGAACAAGGTGCCAGCGAGCTTCCCGCCATCACCCGCTTCTCCGATATCGGCGAGAAACCCTACGACGCCCTGATCGATCCCATCGGGCGCTTCTACGTGGCCGGCCTGTTCGGCGAGGACCACCTGGCGCGGCTCGATCTGTGGCACCCGGAGAACGGGGTCGAGCCGGTCCTGTCCGGCTATCGTCAGGGCGACGACAAGCTGCCGGTGTACAAGATGCCCCACCTGGAGGGCTGGACCATCGCCAACGACCACGCCTGGTGGCCGGCGGTGGGTCGCCACGAGGTGCTGATGGCGAACCTCGACGACTGGCGCCTGGAGCGACGGATTGCGGTGCACGGGCAGCCGGTGTTCGTGATGAGCCGGCCGGACCAGCGCCAGCTGTGGGTCAACTTCGCCCACCCCGACAACGATGTGGTCCAGGTCATCGACAGTGAAAGCGGCGAGATCATCCGCACCCTGACCCCCGGCCAGGCGGTACTGCACATGGAGTTCAGCCCGCGCGGCGAGGAGGTCTGGATCTCGGCGCGGGACTCCGACCAGGTGGTGGTCTACGACACCGCCACCTTCGAGCGCCTGGCGACCCTGGAGGCCGAGTCGCCCAGTGGCATCTTCTTCACCGATCGAGCCCATCGCATCGGCCTGTAGGCCGCGGGAGAACGCCATGCACCCTGCTTCGCTGGAAACTCGCCAGACGCAATCACAACAGACCACCGTCGTCACGACGCCTTCCGGGCAGCGCAAGGTGCTGCTGCTCTACGCCCTGATGCTGGGCAGCGTCATGGCGGTGGTGACCGCCCCGCTCAGTGCGCTTGTCGCTCATCTTTGGCTGGCCATCAGAAGACCCACCGATGCGGTGCTGGTGAGCCACCTGCGCTTTCAGCTGGCGACCTTCTGGTACGGCGTGCTGGCCGGGGCGATTGGCCTTGGCCTGTGGGGGCTGATCGGCCACATCGACCTGCCGGGGCTCACCGGCTGGGCCTACGGCTATCTGGGCTTCACCCTGGCGCTCATCTGGATGGTGGGACGCTGCGCCCTGGGTATCCGCCGGCTGTTGCACCACTTGCCCGTCCCGCGCCCCCTGTCCCCGCTGCTGGGTGGCTGCCGCGTGCGCTTTACGGACAGCGACCGGTGAACCTCGATCGCGGCGCCTCTGGCATGCCGGGTTCTGGCGTTCCAGGCTCTGACTTACCGGGCTCTGGCTTGCCCAATCCTGGCTGGGGGCCGCTGTCGGGCCTGCCGGGCAACCCGCTGATCTGGGTGCTGATCATCAGTGAGCTGCTGGTGTTTGCCGCCTTCTTTGGCGTCTTTGCCTGGCAGCGGGTACTCGACCCCGTGGGCTTTCTCGCCGGGCAACGCCATCTCGAGCCGCTGCTGGGTGGGCTCAATACCCTGGTGCTGCTGACCAGTGGCCTTGCCGCGGCGATGGCGGTCACGCAGTCCCAGTGTCCACCCCACGCCCTGCGCGAGCGCCGGATACGCCAGTGGCTGGCGCTGGCCGCGGCACTGGGTGCGGCCTTCTGCCTGATCAAGGCCGTCGAGTATCACCTCGAGTTCTTCACCGGCCCACTGCCGGACAGCGGCAACTTCTTCACCTTCTACATCGGCCTGACCGGCTTTCACGCCGCCCACGTCATCTTTGGCCTGTGCCTGCTGGGCGTCGCGATATGGCGCCCGCGAGCGGACACCGTGGAGACCGTCTGCGCCTTCTGGCACATGGTCGATCTGATCTGGGTACTGCTGTATCCCCTGCTCTATCTGGTGCGGTGACGACAATGCATGACACGGATACTCAGCGCAGACGCCTGTGGCGCACCTGGGCCCTGTTGATGGGCATGACCCTCATCGCCATGGCCAGCGGCGCGCTGCATCGCGGCCCGCTGGCGCTCTGGGCCCTGGCGCTGGTGCTCGTTGCCAGCCTGGTCAAGGCGCAACAGATTCTCTCCATCTACCTCAACCTGCGTATTGCCCCTGCCTCCTGGCGAGGGGGACTCTTGGTACTGGTCGGGGCGATGGGGCTTGGGCTGGCGGCTGCGGGACTGCTGCCTCGCTGGATCGAGGCTTCTGGTGCGACCGCCGGTGCGACCGCCATCCCGGCCTCGATCCACAGCACCACAACGAATAACACCACTGATCGACGCAGCGATAGACACACTGAACGACACTTCGAACGACACAACGAACGACAGGCACAGGAGCCCAGATGAACAAGGCCGTGGAAATCGACATGACCTTCGAGGAAGACCCCGGCGAGACCATTCGCCTGGTGGCGGTGGTCAACGACCGAGGCGACCTGACCTCGACTCAGGTCTACGGCTTCGCCCGCGACCGCGCGGAAGAGGAACTGGTGACCTACCCCTTCGTGCTGGATCGAGCGGGCGATGATCACTACCAGATCCGCTGGGGCTACGGCGACTGCACCGAGAGTGCGCTGAACTTCTCATCCCCCGCCGTGGCCCTTGGCCAGCGCGTCTATCGCGTCGACACCTACCGCACCGGCAGCGCCCGTTTCTGCTACGAGATCACCGGCATCAACGACCTGGTGCGCTGAGCTGCTAGCGACTGACGGCCAACGGCGAGCAACCGACCACTCAGCCCCGCAGCGCCCAGCGTTCGAGCCGGCGCCAGAGCCGCAGGGTGAGCCAGACCGCAAGGGGCACCAGCGCCATCAGCACGATGCCCCAGTCACGGTGATGGATCAGCCAGGCCAGCAGCGTGAACAGTATCAGCGCCGCAAGGCCGGCGGTGGCGAGCGCCAGCCGCTGGCGCCAGCGAGTCTGTGACGAAGATATGACGTTCATTGGGCCACCAGCTGTCGGTAGATGCCCGGCAGCGCCAGGGCGAGATGCTCCGGGCGCGGCACGATAGCGTAGCCCCCTCGACCGAAGATGCGGCCAAGATAGCGACTGGCCTCGCGATCGATGGTCACCCCGAATACCCGCACGTCTTCTCGCGCCGCCTCGCGCACCGCGTGGCGGGTGTCCTCGATGGCGTAGCGCCCCTCGTAGTAGTCGGTGTCGTTGGGCTTGCCGTCGGTCAGCACCAGCAGCAACCGATGTCTTCTGGGGTGTTGGCCCAGCTCCCTGGCCAGGTGGCGAATGGCCGGTCCCATGCGGGTGTAATGCCCCGGCGTCAGCGCCGAAATGCGTCGTTCCACCCGCTCGCCCATGGCCTCGTCGAAGGCCTTCAACCGCCTGACCCAGACCCGATGCCGACGCTGGGAGGTAAAGCTGTGGATGCTGACGTCGTCGCCGCAGCCGGTGATGCCGTGGCCCAGTACCATCAGCGCTTCCTGGGCCACGTCGAGCACGCGGCGACTTTCCAGCCAGGCATCGGTGGACAGCGACACGTCGATCAGGATGGACACCGCCAGATCACGCCCCTGGGGCCTGGCGTCGACGAACAGGCGGTCGCTGACCTGACCGCCGGCGGCCAGGTCGCAGCGACTGCGGACCAGGGCGTCCAGGTCCAGCTCGTCACCGTCCGCCTGGCCCCGCAGCCACTCTCGCCGGGGCCGCAGGGCCTCGAACTGGCGGCGTACCCGGCGTACCCGCCGTGTCGCCGCCTCGTCGCCCTGCCAGGGCTCGCCCTCCTCGATGGCAGGTTCGGCGATCACCCGGCAGTGGGCCGGCAACAGCCGGCCCTTGCGGTAGTTCCACTCAGGATAGAGATGCTCGACGCTGGAACCGGCGGCCAGCGACTCGCCACAGGCGGCGTCGGGCGCCAGGTCCAGCGACATCTTCAGCCGTGAGGCGGCGCGTCGCCGGTTGCGGCTCAAGGTGATCTCGTCGATCTGGTCGGCCGCCTCGCGCGCGGCGTCTTCCTCCTCGTCATCCAGGTGGCGGTTGACGTTGACCATCTCCGCCCAGGACAGCATCTTTTCCGAGGCATTGAGCATCAGCGGGTCGTCTCGCTCGGCCTGATCCTGATAGCGGCGCTCGGCCTTGCGCCGGGCACCTTCCACCTCGGCGGCCTGGGGCGGAGCCGTCTCTTCGTCTTCGTCCTCGTCATCCTCATCGGTCGACCTCGAGACGCACTCGAGCGTCGACGCCTCGCCCCATAGCGGCACCGGCAGAAAGGGCCGATACCCCCGTGGCGCGCGCACCGACGGGCGCCCTTGGTCATCCGCCGCCTGCAGCCAGGACCACCACTGGCGCGCGTCGCCTTCGGGACTGTCTTGCGTCTGGGCCTCGCTATCGAAGGATCGGTCGTCGCCCAGCAGGCGCCGGACCAGTGTCTCTACCGCAGCTTCTTGCGAAGGCAGGCCGCGGCGCCGAGGACGCACGGCGAGCAGCGCCTGGCACAGCCGGGCGTGGCGTCGGACGAAGCCGGGATAGCGCGCAAGCGTCACCTCGGTTGAGCGCCGGGCCTCGGCCAGGCGCACCAGATCCTGTTCGAGTGGATCGTCGCAGCGCGCCACGGGACGGCGCTCGGCCAGCGACATGGCCAGCCAGCGATATAGATCGCGATTAAGCTCAACCTCAGGCAGCAGCGCCAGTCGCTGCGGCAGCAGCAGATGCTCGTCGTCACGCCGCGAAACCTCCAGCGCCTCCTCGTCGAAGCCCAGGCGCTGACGCAGTGACAGGCGATGGCGCGAGGCGCGCTTGCCGATCGCATCCAGGGTGACGCCGGGGTCTCCGCCGCTTGCGCGAAACAGCACCCCCAGCGAGCGCGACACCTCATCGAGGGTCACCGCCGCCTCGGGATACTCCGGGTAGCTGGCGGCGCGTGACGCCCAGCGGTGCCAGTGACGGCCGACGAACTCCTCGACCTCGAGAAACTCCAGCATGGTGGTGGCTATCCGAAGGTGGCGGTGACGACGTCCTCGATGCCCTTGAGCACGTCGGGATCGTCACTGAGTGGCTCGAGCAGGGCCGCCCGGGCGGCGTCGAGCACCGGCATGCCGGCCTGGATCAGGCTGGCGCAATAGATCAGCAGGCGAGTGGACACCCCCTCTTCCAGGTCCTGGCCCTTCATTGCCCGCAGGCGTGCCGCCAGGTTGACCAGGGCCTCGCAGCGCCCACGCGAAAGGCCGCTTTCATGGGCGACGATGTCGACCTCTGTGTCGGCATCGGGGAAGTCCAGCGAGATCGCCACGAAGCGCTGGCGGGTGCTCGGCTTCAAGGTCTTGAGAATGTGCTGATAGCCAGGGTTGTAGGACACCACCAGCATGAAGTCGTCCGGCGCTTCGAGTCGCTCGCCGGTACGTTCCAGTGGCAGCAGACGACGATCGTCGGTCAGCGGGTGCAGCACCACGGTCACGTCCTTGCGCGCCTCCACCACCTCGTCGAGGTAGCAGATGCCGCCTTCGCGCACGGCCCGGGTCAGGGGGCCGTCGGACCAGGCAGTGTCACCGCCCTTCAACAGATAGCGTCCGGTCAGATCGGAGGCGGTCAGGTCGTCGTGGCAGGCCACGGTGTGCAACGGCAGCCCGAGACGTGCCGCCATATGGCGCACGAAACGGGTCTTGCCGCAGCCCGTCGGCCCCTTCAACAGCAGCGGCAGGCGCTGGCGGTAGGCGTGCTCGAACAGCGCGACCTCCTGGCCGGTCGGCTGGTAGAAGGGGATGTCGTCACGCACAGGGTCCTGGTGCAAGGCGCACCGAGACAGGGTTGCTTGGGTCATGAACAGGGTCCTCGAGACCATCGAGGCCGCCTGACGGCGGCCTCGATCGGATTCAGCTGGCGGACATCGCCGGCTGGCCAGAGGCCGACCGACGGGCCGGACCGAACAGCGCGTAGAGCAGCAGCACCGCGCCCACCGTCACCGCGATGCCGGTGCCCAGGCGCATGGTGTAGAACAGGCCGAGCTGGTCCTGCACCTCCATGTAGTTCATCCCCAGCACCCGCTGCAGATGGGTCTGCACCGCACCGGCAAAGGTCAGGGTGAAGGTCATGAAGCACATGGCCGAGGTCAGGATCCAGAAGCCCCACATGTTGAGCACCTGGTTGAACGGCTGGCTCCGACGCAGCTGCGGCATGGCGTAGGTGATCACGCCGAGAATCAGCATCACGTAGGCACCGTAGAACGCCAGGTGGCCATGGGCGGCGGTGACCTGGGTGCCGTGGGAGTAGTAGTTGATGAACGACAGGGTGTGCATGAAGCCCCACACGCCGGCGCCGAAGAAGGCGACCGTCGGGCAGCCCATGGTCCACAGCATCGCAGCCTTGTTGGGGTGGTTGCGCGAACCCTTCCAGAACATCACGAAGGCGAACACCACCATGGCGAAGAACGGAATCACCTCAAGGGTCGAGAAGATGCTGCCGATGGCCTGCCAGTAGCCCGGCGTACCGATCCAGTAGTAGTGGTGGCCGGTGCCCAGCAGCCCGGAGAACAACGACAGGCCGACGATGACGTAGAGCCACTTCTCGATCACTTCGCGGTCGACGCCGGACATCTTGATCAGCAGATAGCCGAGCAGCGACGCCATGATCAGCTCCCACACGCCTTCCACCCAGAGGTGAACGACCCACCACCAGTAGACCTTGTCCACCGCCAGGTTGCCGGGGTTGTAGAAGGCGAACAGCCAGAATACCGCCGCCAGCCACAGGCCCAGCATCAGCACCAGATTGATGGTGGTCTTGCGGCCCTTGAGCAGGGTCATGCTGGTGTTGTAGAGGAAGATCAGGAAGGACACCGTGATCAGCACCTTGACGAAGAAGGGCTGCTCGAGGAATTCACGTCCCTCGTGGATGCCAAGCTGATAGCACACCAGGGCGGCGACCCCGGCCACCACAAAGATGCCCAGCTGCAGGTAGGCCAGCATCGGGCTATGAATCTCCCGTTCGGCCTCTTCCGGCATCAGGTAGTAGGTGCAGCCCATGAAGCCGATCAATAGCCACACGATCAGCAGATTGGTATGGCTGACGCGGATAATGTTGAACGGCATCAACTGCGCCAGGAAGTCTGGAAAGACGTAGACCAGCGCAGCCATGATGCCAAACACCAGCTGAAGGGCAAAAAGCCCCATCGCCACCAGGAAGAAGGCGTAGGCCACCTTCTGTGTTTCATATTTCATTTTTCATGTTCCTCCACGGTTTCCCCTCACGCGACGCGTACGCCATTGCGATCTTGTCGATATGTCACGCGAACCCACCGACCTATCCCGATACGTGGGGCGGCCAGTTCTGATCATCGATAGCGTCGGTCCACTCGAGGAAATCGATCAGCGAGGTCATTTCCTCGTCGCTCAGATCGAACTGCGGCATCTTGCGCCGCCCTGGTACGGCCAGCGGCTGAGCGCGCATCCAGGCCGCCAGTCCCGCCCTTGCCGCCTCGGGGTTTTCGCGCCCGTGATAGCGGGTCCAGACATTGGACAGTTCAGGCGCAAAATAGGCCCCCTCGCCCATGATGCTGTGACAGTTGATACACATGTTCTTTTCCCACACATGCTTGCCTTCGCGTACCGAATCGGTCAGCGGAAGTGCGCTGGTGGACTCCGTCACGATGTACCAGTGACTGTGAGCAGTCAGCGCTACAAAGATCAGGAAAAAGAACAGTGAGCCCCCGTAGAAGATGTTACGTGCTGCGGATTTTGTCAGACCCTCGGCCATGACCACGTCTCCTCATTGTTTGGCCCATGGTGCCGGAGAGTCAGACCTCCCTGGCCCCGTTGACCATTGTATTGAGGAGCGCTCTTCTATACCTGAGTTAAACACTCGGAATATGACATGCATCACCAAAATTCTTGATTGATTCGCCCCATCAACCACTTAAACAGTCGCCTGGACTATCGGCGATAAACGATGAAATTGACGAGACAAGATGACGAAAATATCGCCACTGACAGGAGAAAAAACCAACGCCATTGAGGTAAATCAATGCATTGCAATAAAGAGGCTATACCAGCCAGGACAGGACGCTGTGTCGGTGCGCGGCGCCAAGCATATAGACGAAGATCAGCAGCGCCAGACAGGCCGACAGCGCCCGCGTTCGAACGCTGGCAGCTCGTCGAAGCGCCAGACTGCCGAAGCCGACATAGGCCAGCAGGGCGGTCAGCTTGGCGGCAAGCCATGGCGTCTGGTGAGGCCACTGGGTGGTGAGCACCATCAGCGACAGCCCCGCCGCCAGCAGCAGGGTATCGAGCAGATGGGGCAGCACACGCACCCAGGGGCGCTTTAGCCAGGAAGAGCCGGTTACCGACCACAGCGCGCGCAGGGCAAAGAGGGCGCCGCTGACCAGCGCCAGCGACACATGCAGGGACTTGAGAGTGAGGTAGAGCGGTAACATCTGAGCCTAGCCGTCCTGACCGTCGACACGCGGACTGCCCAGAATCGGCACATAGTGGGCCAGAAAGATGGCGTAGCCGAGACACCACAGGAGGATGCTCAGGCTGTAGACCCAGTGGGTGACCGAGGGCCACAGCGCCAGCACCAGCGAGCGCGACAGTCCCGCCGCCACCAGCAGGCCGAGAGCCACGCCGATGCCCGGCAGACAGCGCATGGGACGGCCGGTATGGCCCAGCGACACCCGCGACATCATCGACAGCATCATGGTGCCCATGGCACCCACGGTGATGGCGTGGACACCCAGCTCTGCCCGGCCGACGCCCCACAGCCCCAGGGCCCACAGCAAAAGCCCCAGCGGCACGAAGGCGTAGCTCAGGTGAAGGCTCCACAGCAGGGGTTCACGTCCGGTGGCGCGGCCTTGCCAGCGTATCAGGCGCAGCGGGTGGGCCAGCGCCGCCGCCAGCAGCGCCAGCGCCAGTAAGCTGTCGGGCAGATCGGCCCCCAGGGTGCGTGTAACCTGCAGCACCACCGCCAGCGCCAGGCTGCCGAGCGCCAGCCCCTCGAGCCAGGGCAGCGCCGGGCGGCGCTTCAGGCCCAGCCGGTTGGCGGTGAACATCGGGATCACCCGACCGCCCAGCACCCCCATAATCAGCGTTACCAGCAGCACCGCCAGGTAGGACGACTGGCGCACCAGCTCAGGGTCACCCTGGAGCACGCCCAGATGGCTGCCCAGGTTGGCACCGGCGAGGATCGCCAGCACCGGCACGAAGATCAGATTGCGCCAGCGCTTCGCCCGGATCACCATCACCGCCATCACGGCGCAGACGATCAGCAGAAAGCCGACGTCCAGCGCCATCACCAGCGCCTGTGGCAAGACCGGAAAGGCCAGCCCCAGCCGGGCCCCCAGCCACAGTGCGACGAGCCCCAGCAGCGGGGCGCCATGCAGCCCCCTGAGGCCGGTCCAGGTCTGCACCGCGGTCAGCAAGAACCCCGACACCACCGCCCCCACCACACCGAACAGCATCTCGTGCTGGTGCCACCACAGCATGCCCGCCCGGGGCGACAGCACGAAGATGCCGTGCCAGAAAGCGAGCCACACCAGCAGGGCCACCACGCTGAAGGCCGCCGCCAGCAGGAAGAAGGGACGAAAGGCGAGGCGCGCAAGAGGCAGACGAGCGGCGACGGATGACATGGCGAGTACCTGAGTAATTCACTTGGTCTTGTGAAGTCTGGCCCGCTTTGGACAACATCACCATGATGCACATCAAAGGCACTGCCGATGCCGCAAACCTGACTCACGCTGGCAAGCCCTGCATCCCCCAACCCAGCCCCAACCCCGCGACAGCCTCGCACGCCCTTGGCGATGACCAGGACAGAATCAGGCCTTTAGCCCCAGCCGCCGCGCCAGGCGATGCAGATTGCCGGGGTCCAGCCCCAGCCGGCGAGCCGCCCCTGCCCAGTTGCCTTCAGTGTCCAGGGCCTGCCGGATGCGCTCGCGCTGAAAGGCCTCGGTGGCCTCCCGCAGCGAGGGCTCTCGATCCAGCGCCTCGCCCGCTGGCCGATCGGCCGGCGACACGGCGCTTCGAGACGTGTCGCCTTGAGCTGCGGGCGAGTCGGTGGCCCGGGCTGTCGCCGGCGCCAGCCCCAGGTGTTCGACCTCGATGCGTACGCTACGGCGGCGAGCATCGGGCGTCCCGAGCACGTCCACCGAGGCCAATGCCAGCAGCGAGGCACGTGCCAGCAGCGACTCCAGCTCACGTACGTTGCCGGGCCAGTGCCAGGCCGCCAGCGACTCCCGCGCGGCCTCGCTCAGGCGCAGGTTGCCGACGCCGAGACGCACCCGGTTCTGCTCCAGGAAGTGTCCGACCAGCAGCGCCAGGTCCTCGGGACGCTGGCGCAGCGGGGGTACCTCCAGCGGAAAGGCGCTGAGCCGGTGATAGAGATCCTCGCGAAAGCGCCCCTGGGCGACCTCCAGGGCAAGATCCCGGTTGGTCACCGCGACCACCCGAACGTCGACATGCTGGAGCCGATCGCTGCCCAGCGGCTGGACCTCGCCTTCCTGCAGCACCCGCAACAGCTTCGGCTGCAGCTCCAGCGGCAGCTCCCCCACCTCGTCCAGCACCAGGGTGCCGCCGTCGGCCATCTGGAAGTGCCCGCGATGGTCGCTGGTTGCCCCGGAAAACGCCCCGCGCCGATGGCCGAACAGGGCGCTCTCGATCAACGAGGCCGGCAGCGCGGCGCAGTTCACCACCACCAGTGGCCCATCGGCACGTCGCGAGCCGTGATGGAGGGCATGGGCGATGCGCTCCTTGCCGACGCCGGTCTCGCCCAGCACCAGCACGCTCATGTCGGTGGCGGCGACCAGTTCCACCGAGGCCATCAGCTTGCGCATGGCGCCACTGCGCCAGCCGGTCAGCCGACGCGGCAACTGGCCGTGGTCATCGCGCTGCAGGGCGAGCTGCAGGCGGGCGCCGTCCAGACGCCGAGACAGCCGCAGGCAGGTGCCCAGCAACTCGGCCGCCGCCAGCAGGCCCTGGTCATCCAGCTCGGCCAGCGCCCCCGGGATCAGGGCGTCCAGGGTGACCATGCCGATCAGCTCATCACCGTCGCGCAACGCCACCCCCAGACAGTCATGGACAGGGCTGAGACCGTCATCCAGCAGTCCGTCGTAGGGATCAGGAAGGGGCGAGTCCGCGGCAAAGCGGCAGACCCCCGGCGCCTCGGCGATGGCGGCGAGGCGAGGATGCTCGCTCAAGGCGAAGGTCCTGCCGGCCACGCCCTCGGGCAGGCCGATGGTGGCCACCGGCCTGAGACCGGAGCCCTGCGCCACCAGCAGCGCGCTGGCATCCGCCGCGGTGGGGGCCACCAGTGATTCGAGCACGCCCTGCCAGGCCTCGGCGAGCTCGGGGCCCTGCTCATCGCCCAGGCGCTGCAGCAGGGCACGCAGGCGTCGTAGAAAGCTGACCACCTCGAATGTCCTTTTGACTATCAACAGTGTCAAAACGATAGCACTTGTAGTGTCAGATCGACATGCAACCTCGATCTCGTTCACAAGAGGTACCACTGGCCTGGGCGAATACCGGGACAGAATCGGGTCGGGAACGTGGCCGGGAACCGGGCCAGAAAAAAGGAGCCGGGTAGCGTGACCAGCGCTCTCGACAAGCGCCCTGTGGATCCACACTGCCCGCTCGTTACCCGCTCTGGATCACCCGCACTGTGGCAAGTTGGCGCACCTCAAGCGAAGCGGCATATCGCTTGCTCCATACAGGGTACAGAAAGGCGACGAGCGATACGCCCCGACCCCGTGGTAGCACCGAAGGTGTCGAGGCATATCAACCGATGCTCTGTTCACAAGCTGTAGAGAAAAAGTAGGCCCAAACGAGCCAGGCCTCCGACGCGGTGAGGGTTTTTTGCCACAGTGGGAGCGCGCTGCGCCATATCCCTGACAGGAGACGCCATGACCACCGCTGCCCAAGACGCCATCATCGATGCCACCGCCCCTCTGGTCGCCGAACATCTGGACGCCATCACCGCCCGTTTCTATCCGCTGATGTTCGAGCGCTACCCGGAGGTCAAGGCAGTGTTCAACCAGGCCCACCAGGCCGACGGTGGCCAGCCGAAGGCGCTGGCGCGAGGGGTGCTGGCCTATGTCGGCCTGCGCCGCCAGCCCCAGGAGGTCATCGACTCGATGCAGACGGTGATCAGCAAGCACGTCTCGCTGGGCATCCAGCCCGAGCAGTACCCCATCGTCGGCGAATGCCTGATGGCCGCCATCGGAGAGGTGCTGGGCGAGGTGGTGACGCCGGAGATCGCCGACGCCTGGACGGCCCTGTACAACGACCTGGCCGCGCTGCTGATCGCCGCCGAAGCCGAGCGCTACCAGGCCTTCGCCGAGCGCCCCGGCGGCTGGCGTGGACTGCGCGAGTTTCGTGTCGCCCAGATCCAGCGCGAGTGCGAGGTGATTCGCTCCTTCACCCTGGAGCCGGTCGACGGCCAGCCGGTGGCCGACGCTGAGCCCGGCCAGTACATCGGCTTGCGTCTGGCGGTGGACGAGGCAATCGTGCATCGCCACTACAGCCTGTCCGGCAGCCCCAACGGCCGTAGCTATCGCATCTCGGTGAAACAGGAGCCGGGCGGTCTGGTCAGCAACTTCCTGCATCAGCAGATGCGCGTCGGCGACACCCTGGAACTGCTGCCCCCCGCCGGTGAGCTGACCTTGGACGATGGCGACGCGCCGGTGATGCTGATCAGCGGCGGTGTCGGCCAGACACCGATGCTGCCGCTGGCGCGCCAGGCCCTGGCCCAGGGACGCCGGGTCTGCTACGTCCACGCTGCCCGGAACATCGACCACCACGCCTTCCGTGGCGAGGTCGAGGCCCTTGCCCGAGACTATCCGCAACTGCTGACCCGGGTCTGCGCCTACGAGGAAGGCGACGGCGGCGACATCAAGGGCCGCCTCGAGCGTGAGCTGCTGGCCCGCCTGCTGCCCGGCGGCGACGCCCAGTGCTACTTCGTCGGCCCGCCGCCCTTCATGAGCGCCATCGACAGCCATCTGGCAGAACTGGGTATCCCCGAGCAGCGCCGTCACTACGAGCACTTCGGCCCCTCTCGTCCGCTCAGCAACAGCAATAGCGTCGCCTGACAAGCACGTCTGACCGTCGCGTTCCACTCAGCCCACCACGACAAGGCCGCGCCCGAGGGCGCGGCCTTGTCGTGTCTTGCGGCGGTCGCTCACTGGCCAGGACATCAGGCGTGCTGTCGCGCCTCGGGCTTTCTCACCACCATGAAGTAGTAGAACACCCCGGTCAGCGCCAGGAAGAACAGGCTGTCGGGACTGGTGAGGAAGATCAGCGGGTTGCCGTCGGACAGCGACAGCGAGCGTCGGCAGTATTCCTCCAGGCTCGGGCCGAGCACGAAGCCGAGCAGCAGGCAGGCCACCGGATAGCCCTGACGCCGCAGCAGGAAGGCGAGCACCCCGAACACCAGCGCCAGTCCCATCTGGAAGATCGAGTAGGTGGCCACGTAGCAGCCGACCAGCGCGATCACCGCGATGCTGGCGTAGAGCACATCGCGGCGGATCGAGACGATGCGCACGAACCAGGGCCCCAGCACGTAGAGCGTCAGCGGCACCATCACCAGGGCCGCCACCAGCAGCGCCATGAACATCGGTGCCACCAGCGCAAGCTGGCTGTCGAGGAACTGTGGCCCGGGCTGCAGGCCGTTGATCACCAGCACGCCCAGCACGATGGCGGTGGTGGGATCGCCGGGAATACCGAAGGACAGCATCGGCACGAAGGCGCCGCTGCACATGGCGTTGTTGGCGCCCTCCGCCGCCGCGATGCCTTCCACCGAGCCCTTGCCGTACTTCTCCGGGTGGCGTGAGCTGCGCATGGACTCGGCGTAGGCGACAAAGGCCGCCATGGAGCCTCCGGCGCCTGGCAGCACGCCGACGCTGTAGCCGATGATGGCGGTCTTGACGTAGCGATAGACGCCGATTTCACGCACCTCGTGCCAGGGTGGAATAAAGTCCCGGCGGCGAATGACGCTGGCCTTGATGGCGTCGACCTCGACGGTGCGCGAGGCGCGGTTCTGCGACTGCACCAGCAGCTCACTGACGGCGAAGGCGCCGATGACCAGCGGCATGATGTCGATGCCCTGCATCAGCACGCCGGTGCCGAAGGTGAAGCGGGTGACCGGCTGCATCACGTCGATACCGACGGTGGCCACCATCACCCCCAGGGTGGTGGCGACCAGGCCCTTGGAGATGGCCCCACGCTGGGAGATGACGATCACGATCAGGGCGAAGGCGATCAGCGAGAACTTGCCCGGCGTGCGAATCAGCAGCGCCGCCTCGGTGGCCAGCGGCGCCATCACCATCAGCATGATGGCACCCAGGGCACCGCCGATCATCGACGCCAGGGCGGCGTGGCCCAGCGCCTTGGCGCCCTCGCCCCGCTGCTGCATGGGGTAGCCCTCGATGGCGGTCATCATCGAGGCCGGGGCACCGGGAATATTGATGGTGGTGGCGGTGATGCTGCCACTGCACATGCCGGCCATGAAGATGGCGGCGCAGGCGACCAGCGCCGCGGTGATGTCGAGGCTGTAGGTCAACGGCAACAGCAGGGCGATGGCCAGCATCGAGGTGAGCCCCGGCACGGCGCCAAAGAAGGTGCCGATCAGGTAGCCGCCGATCAGGTAGGGCAGGATGTCGGGCTGCATCAGCACGGCAAGGCCCTTGGAGAGTTCGATCAGATAGTCCATGGGTCAGATCCAGGGCGTCGGCAGGCGAACCTGGAACACCAGCTCGAAGAGCCCGTATCCCAGCAGAGTGATCACGCCGGCCACCAGCGCCTTGAACGCCAGCGCCTGCGGCGAGGGCCGCCCGGTGGCGAAGGCCAGCGTCATGCTGAAGGCGTAGAGGAAGGTGGCGATGAAGTAGCCAAGGTGGGCAAACAGGGCGATATAGACGGCGGTGAGCAGGGTGACCGCCACCGGCCCCCGCCACGCCGCCACCTTTGCATCGCCACGGTTGTCGCCGCCCTCGTCGCTTTCCCCGGCGCCGGCCTCATCACCTGCCTCGCCACTGGCCGCCTCGCGTCGATCGGCGAGGATCACGCCACCCAGCGCCAGCAGCATGACCACGGCGAGCGCTACCGGGAAGAAGGAGGCGGTCAGGGCCCCGTTCTTGATGGGCGGGGCTATCTTGAACGCCTCGAGCAGATAGATCAGGGTCAGGGCCAACAGGCAGATGACGACACCTGTCGGCCCCGTCAGCCAGGTCCCCAGGCGGGAGAGCGATTTCATCGGGAGTCCTCCGGAAAAGAGCCGCCACCGCGGTGGCGGCGCGGGCTTACTGGCCGATCAGGCCGGCTTCCTTCAGCTCGTCCATGCGCGCGAACAGCTCACCCTGGGTCTGTTCGGCCCAATCCTCGACCTCATCGGTGCCCAGCCAGTTGGGGGTGACACCGACGTCGACCAGCCAGGTCTGGAATTCCTCGCTGTCGTAGGCCTGCTGATAGGCCGCCTCGAGGGCCGTCACGGCGTCGTCCGGCGTATTGGCAGGCGCCGCCAGGATCACGAAACTGCCCATCTGGATGTCGTAGCCCAGCTCGGTTGCCGGGGGCACGTCGGGGAAGCTCTCGCTCTGGACGTCGGTGAACTCCACCAGGCCACGGGCGTCACCCGCCGAGATCAGCGATTCGAAGTCACCGAGGCTGGTCAGCGCCAGGTCCACCTCGCCGTTGAGCAGGGCCTCCTTCTGGGGCGCCGCACCACCGGGATAGGAGACGATCTTGAACTCCACCTCGGCCTGATCCTGCAACTGCAGCAGCGTCAGGTGGGTCCGCGAGCCCATGTTCTGGATACCGGCGCGGATCTCCCCGGGCGCGGCCTTGGCCGCCTCGATCAATGCCTCGAGGCTATCGAAGCGCGAATCCTCCGGCACCACGACGGCATCCGGCTCGCTGGTGATCCGCGCGATCAGATCCAGCTTGTCGATATCGTAGCCGGCCAGCATCCCCTGCCACGGGATGGTGACGACGCTGTCGTAGGTCAGCGCGATCAGGGTGTAGCCATCGGGGCGCGCGCCCAGCGCCTGCACCAGGCCGTTGGCGCTCATGCCGCCTTCGATGTTCTCGACGTAGACGGTACCCCCCAGCGGCTCCTCGGCCAGGTTGGAGATCTTGCGCACGATACCGTCGGTACCGCCGCCGGCGCCCCAGGGCACGATCATGCGAACGTCGCGCTCCGGATAGTCCGCCGCGACCGAGGCACTGGCGACCAGCGCCAGGCCACCCAGGGTCATGCTCATCGACTTGCGCATCTCTTCCACTCCTTGCCACCGTCAGGGCAGTGCTTGTTGTTGGCTTGCGGGGACGGCCGACGCAACGCGGTGTGGCCGTTCCTGTGGGGACTGCTGCTCTTGTGGTTGCTGCTCTTGTGACGACTACTTCGGCTTTTGCACTTAAGGTATTACATCATACAAAGTATTCGTGTACCCAAGATAGCCAGAGCATGACGACTGCGAAATGCGACTTTAGTGAGGGATATCCGTCTGTCGGCGCGGCCCCGGGCGCCATCAGAAAAACGCGGCCCCGGGCGCCATCAGAAAAGCGCGGCCCCGGGCGCCACAAGAAGGCGCTTCATCAACGGGGCGCCATAAGAAGGCGCTTCATCAACTGGGCGCCACAAGACGGCGCGGCATGAATCGGGCACCATGAAAAACGACAGGGGGGCCGATCGGCCCCGCTGTCGTTTGCGGTCGACTCTCTATCACCCTCGCCGCATCGTCCGCTGTATCCGCCTTGAAGGACGGAGCGCTTTAACCGAGCCCCGGCGGGTTCAGCCGAGGCAGGCGCGCCTGCAGCAGCGCGGCCGCCTGCATGACCCTGTCATCGCGGAACTTCGGCCCCACCAGATGCAGCCCCACCGGCAGGCCCTGGTCGTCCAGCCCGCAGGGCAGCGACGCCGCCGGCTGCTGGGTCAAGTTGAACGGATAGGTGAAGGGAGTCCAGTCCATCCATTCCCGGTAGGGGCCGCCCGGCGGCACGTTATGACCGGCCGCGAAGGGCGAGATCGGCATCGTCGGGGTCACCAGCAGATCGAAGCGCCGATGAAAGTCGGCCATGCAAGCGGTCAGCTCGGCGCGTCGGCGGCGGGCGTCGAGGTACTCGGCCAGGGGAATATCGGCGCCGCGACGGGCGATCTCGAGAAAGCCGGGGTCCAGCAGCGCCTGCTGCTGTGGCGACAGCCTCGAAAGCGCCTGGGAGGCGCCGGAGAACCACAGCGTATTGAAGGTGTCGATGGGATCCTCGAAGCCCGGGTCGAGGCGCTCGACCCGAGCCCCCAGCGCCTCGAGTTCACTGGCGGCCTGCTCCACCCGGGCGCGGATATCCGGCGCCACCTGAACGTAGCCCAGATCCAGGCTCAGCGCGACGCGCCAGCCACGCAGGTCCTGCGGCGGCGGCGCGCGCCAGTCGATGGGACAGGGGCCGCCAAGGTAGCCGTCGCGAGCGTCCGGCTGCGCCAGCAGGCTCATCATCAGGGCGCTGTCCTCGACACTGCGGGTCATCGGTCCCAGATGCGACAGGGTGCTCATGGCGCTGGCCGGCCACTGGGGCACCCAGCCGAAGGTCGGCTTGATACCGAAGGTGCCGGTGAAGCTGCAGGGGATGCGGATGGAACCGCCGGCGTCGCTGCCCTGGTGCAGCATGCCGAGGTTGAGCGCCGCCGCCGCCCCGGCGCCCCCGGAGGAGCCCCCCGGGGTCAGCGCAGGATTCCAGGGATTGCGGGCGATGCCGTGGAGCGGATTGTCGGTCACCCCCTTCCAGCCAAACTCCGGCGACAGGGTCTTGCCGACGATGATCGCTCCGGCCTGGCGCAGAAAGCCGCTGACCGGGGCGTCCACCTCCATCGCGGCGTCCGGGTCGCTGGTGCGCGAGCCCATGCGGGTCGGCATGCCACGGGTCAGCGTCAAATCCTTGATGGTGACCGGGATGCCATCCAGCGGGCCGCATGGCGTGCCCTCGCGCCAGCGCCGGGTGGAGGCCTCGGCGGCACGCAGCGCCTCGTCGCCGGCGACATGGGCGAAGGCGTTGACCCTTGGGTTGTCCCGGGCGATCCGCGCAAGGCAGTCCTCGATCACCTGGCTCGGGGTCAATCGCCGCTGACGAAAGGCCTCGAGCGCCTGGCAGGCGCCCAGCTCGGCCAGGGCCGGCTCATCGCTGGCCTGACGCTCGGGGGGGAGCGTTGCCTGACTCATCGCTGCCCTCCCTCGGCCCGAGCGGCGACGCCGGCGCTGTCCAGCACCGCGTGGAGCAGCACGTTGCAGCCGGCGTGCAGGTCCTCCGGCGTGGCGTACTCGATCTCGTTGTGACTGATGCCGCCTTCACAGGGCACGAAGATCATGGCGGTGGGCGCCACCCGGCCAAGGAAGATGGCGTCGTGACCGGCACCACTGACGATGTCCATGTGCGACAGGCCATGGGCCTCGGCGCCGGCACGCACCGCCTTGACGCAGGTCTCGTCGAAGGCCTCCGGCGGGAAGTCCGCGGTGGGCGTGAGTTCCGCCCGCAGACCGTGGCGCTGGCTGACCTCGGCCACCACCTCGGCGAGCCGGGCGGCCATGTCCTCGAGGGCGTCCGATTCCAGATGGCGCAGGTCGACGGTCATCCGCACCTGGCCGGGAATCACATTGCGCGAGCCCGGGTGGGGCGTCAGTACGCCGACGGTGCCGCGCCCGTGGGGCGCCGCCTCGTTGGCCATACGGTTGACCGCCAGGGTGATCTCGGCGGCGCCGACCAGGGCGTCCTTGCGCAGGTGCATGGGAGTGGGGCCTGCGTGGGCCTCGACGCCGGTCAGGGTGACATCGAACCACTTCTGCCCCAGCGCGCCGATCACCACGCCCAGGGTGGTGGCGGTATCCTCGAGCAGCGGCCCCTGCTCGATATGGGCCTCGAAGTAGGCCTTCACCTCGTCGAGGTCCACACGGTCGCTGCCGCGATAGCCGATGGCGTCCAGCGCCTCGCCGACACTGACCCCTTGGTCGTCGCAACGGGCCAGCATCTCATCGAGGCCAAGCTCGCCGGTGAACACCCCGGAGCCCATCATGCAGGGCGGAAAACGGCAGCCTTCCTCGTTGGTCCAGGCCACCACCTCGACCGGAGCCCGGGTGGTGATGGCGTGCTGGTTGAGGGTGCGGATGACCTCGAGCCCGGCCAGCACGCCGAAGCAACCGTCGTACTTGCCGCCGGTGGGCTGAGTGTCGATATGACTGCCGGTCATCACCGCCGGCATGCCGGGCTCGCTGCCCGCCCGTCGGGCGAAGATGTTGCCGATGGCGTCGATGCGGATCTGGCAGCCCTCGGCCCGGCACCAGTCGATGAACAGGTCACGGGCCTGACGGTCGAGTTCGGTCAGCGCCTGGCGATTGACGCCCCCCTTGGGGGTCGCGCCCAGCTCGGCCAGGGTCATCAAGGATTGCCACAGGCGCTCGCCGTCGCTCTTGAGCACGGCGCCGGCAGCCTCGAATGGGGTCACGGAAACGGTCATGGGTATCGTCCTTGCAAAAGAGTGGTCTCAGGCGCTCAGGGCCAGGTAGCGATCACGCACGCCGGGATCGTCACGGAAGTCGTCGGCGCTGCCGGTGTAGACGATCTGGCCCTGCTCGAGGATGTAGTGGCGGTCGGCCACCGCCTCGCAGACCCGCAGGTTCTGCTCGACCAGCAGCACCGACAGGCCCTCCTCGCGGATCGCCTTCAAGATCTTGACGATCTCGTCGACGATGACCGGGGCCAGGCCCTCGGTGGGCTCGTCGAGCAGCAGGATCCGCGGATCGTTGAGCAGCGCCCGGGCGATCGCCAGCATCTGCTGCTCGCCCCCGGACAGGGCGTTGCCGCGGTTGCGGCGGCGCTCCTCGAGGCGCGGAAACCAGCGATAGATGTCGGCCATCTGCCAGCGACTGCCGGCGCGTACCGCGATCTGCAGGTTTTCCTCCACGCTGAGGATGCTGAAGATGCCGCGGTGCTCCGGCACCAGCGCCACGCCCTGGCGGGCGATGCGAAACGGCGGTTGGCCAAGCAGCGACTGGCCGTTGAGCTCGATGCTGCCGGCGGGGGTGTCGACCAGCCCCATGATGCTCTTCAGGGTGGTGGTCTTGCCGGCACCGTTGCGCCCCAGCAGGGTCACCAGCTCGCCCTCGCCCACCGTCAAAGAGACGCCTTCGAGCACATGGCTCTTGCCGTAGTAGCTGTGGATATCCTTGATCTCGAGCATCAGGCGGCCTCCCCCAGATAGGCGTCACGCACGCGGGCATCGCTGCGCACGGTCTCGGGGTCGCCCTCGACCAGTACCTGCCCGCGGTTCATCACGGTGATGGTGTCGCTGATCGACATCACGATGCTCATGTTGTGCTCGATCAGCAGGATGCTGTGGTCCTTGCCCAGCTCGCCGATCAGCGAGGTCATGCTGGGGATATCGTCGATGCCCATGCCCGAGGTGGGCTCGTCCAGCAGCAGCAGCTTGGGCCGCGGGCAGATCGCCATGCCCACCTCGAGGATGCGCTGCTGGCCGTGGGACAGCTCCCCTGCCGCCACCCCGGCGCGCTCGGCAAGACCGATGCGCTCGAGGATCTCGTCGGCCCGAGCCAGGTGCTCGCGGCGCTTGTTCAGGCGTTGCCAGAAGTTGAGCGCGCGCCAGCCGTCGATGCCCTGGGCGGCCAGGCGCAGGTTTTCGTGGACGCTGAGCTCCTGGAACAGGCTGGTGACCTGGAAGGAGCGCGACATGCCCAGGCCGACCCGGCCGTGGGGCGGCTCCCTGGTGATCTCGCGGCCATCGAGCAGGATGCGCCCGGCGGTGGGCCGACGCTCACCGGTGAGGCAATGGAACAGGCTGGTCTTGCCGGCGCCGTTGGGTCCGATCACGGTATGGATGCTGCCGCGGGCGATGCGCAGGCTGACCCCATCCACCGCCCGAAAGGCACCGTAGACCAGGGCCAGGTCGCGGGTTTCCAACAGTACGTCAGTCATGGCTGGCCTCCTTGTGCGGCTCGGCGTGGTTGCCACGGCGTCGCTCCAGCAGGCTCGACAGCCCGCCCCACAGACCGCCGCGCATGAAGATCACCACCGCGATCAGCGCCACGCCCAGCAGCAGCATCCAGCGCGGCCAGATCGACGACAGCAGGTCGCCCAGCAGCACGATGGCGCCGGCGCCCAGCAGCGAACCGAACAGCGAGCCGGTCCCGCCGATGATGGTCATGATCAGGATCTGCTCGGACATCAACAGCTCGATATTCGACAGCGGCACAAAGTTCAGCAGCATGCCGTAGAGCGCCCCGGCCAGGGCGGTGATGCCGCCGGACAGCACGAACACCATGATCTTGAACAGACGGGTGTCGTAGCCCAGCGCCGAGGCGCGCTGCTCGTTTTCGCGGATCGCCAGCAGGGTGCTGCCGAACGGCGAGTCGGTGATGCGCCGGGCCACCACGTAGATCAGCGCGAACAGCGTGGCCACCAGGGCATAGAAGGCCAGCGGCGAGGCGAAGCTGATCAGGGTCGTCTCGCCCACCGCCAGCGGCGGGCGCGGCACGTCGAGCAGGCCATTGTCGCCACCGGTCCAGTCGCTCAGGGTGTAGGCCAGGAAGTAGGCCATCTGGGTCAGCGCCAGGGTCAGCATCACGAAGTAGATGCCCTTGCGCCGGATGCACAGCATGCCCACGCCGAGTGCCAGCACACAGCCCGCCACCACGGCGATCAGCAGCGCACCGATCAGTCCTGCGTCAAGGTGGATCATCGCCAGCGCGCTGATGTAGGCACCTGCGCCGAAGAAGATCGCCTGGCCGAAGGACAGAAGTCCGGTGAAGCCGAGCAGCAGATTGCAGGCCAGTGCGGCCATGGCAAAGATCAGGATCTCGGTGGCCAGGGTGGCGGAGGGCAGCACCAGCGGCAGCAGCACCATCACCGCCAGCATCGCCAGGGTGGTGCCGGCGCGGAGACGCCCCTTGAAGCGGCGCCGGCCCGGGTTGGCAGCGGCGGTATCGAGTGTCTTGGTCATCATCTCATGCTCTCCCGAACAGTCCGTGGGGACGCAGCAGGATCACCACCGCCATGGCGGCGTAGATCATCAGGCTGGCGCCCTGGGGCCACAGCGAGGTCATCAGGCTCTGCACTACGCCGACGATCAGCCCCGCCACCAGGGCGCCGGTGAAGGACCCCATACCACCGATCACCACCACCACGAAGGCCAGGCCCAGCACCTCCGGCCCGATGAAGGGGTGCGCCCCCCGCAGCGGCGCCGACAGCACCCCGGCAAGCCCCGCCAGGCCCACCCCGAGGGCGAAGGTGATGGAGAACAGGCGAAAGATGTTGGAACCCAGAAGCGATACCATCTCGGTGGACTCGCTGCCGGCGCGCACCAGCGCGCCGAAGCGGGTGCGTTCGAGCAGCAGCCACAGCACCACCGCCACCAGGGCGCTGAAGCCGATCAGAAACAGCCGGTAGTAGGGGTAGGCGAAGTTGCCGATGCGTACCACGCCCTGCAGTGCCTCCGGGGTGGGGATGCTCTTGCCCACCGGGCCCCAGATCATGATCGACAGCTCCTGGATGATCAGCGCGATGCCCAGGGTGACCAGAATCTGGAAGGTATGCGGCAGGTGGTAGATGCGCTGGATCAGGCTGCGCTCCAGCGCCCAGGCCAGCAGCGCCACCAGCAAGGGGCCTGCGATCAGCGCCAGCCAGAAGTTGCCGGTCAGGCTGACCAGGGTATAGCAGAGGTAGGAGCCCACCAGGAAAAAGGCCCCGTGGGCGAAGTTGACGAAGTTCAACAGTCCGAAGATCAGCGTCAATCCCACCGAAATCAGGAAATAGATCATCCCGAGCCCCAGACCGTTGAGGATCTGGAACAGATAGACGTTAAGCATGGTCCCGACTCCTGTCGTGCCGGGGACGCCGTCCCCGGCAGATTGGCAAGCTGACAGCCTTACAGCTGGCAGGGCGAGTCCTCAGGGGTGACGAAGGAGCGCCCGGCGCTGATCATGTCGGCGTAGTCGTCGGGGTCTTCCATTTCGCCCTCGGCCTTGCCCTTGAGCAGGTAGTAGTCCTTGATCACCTGATGGTCGGAGGCGCGGATGGTCTCCTCACCGGTGGGGCCCTGGTAGGTGTAGCCTTCCAGCGCCTCGATCAGCGTCGGACCTTCGCTGGCCCCGCTGGCGTCGGCCACTTCAAGCATCACGCGGGTCATGGTGTAGTCGGCAGCCAGGGGATAGGTCGGAGTGATGTCGTAGGCCTCGCGCACCGAGGCCACCAGCTGCTGGTTGAAGGGGGTGTCGACCTCGTGCCAGTACTGGGCGCCGAAGTAGATGCCGTCGACGTTGGCTGCGCCGAGTTCCTCGAACTGGTCGAGGCCCGCCGACCACACCATCAGGATGTCCATCTGCTCGTTGAGGCCGAAGTTGCGCGCCTGGCGCAGGGCGTTGGAGGACTGGGAGCCGAAGTTCAACAGCACCAGCACGTCCGGCGCCGCCGACATGGCGTTGGTCAGGTAGCCGGAAAACTCCTGCTCCTGCAGCGAGTGATAGCTGTTGCCGACGTGCTCGACGCCGTACTCCTCGAACACCGCCTTGGCGTTGTCCAGCAGCGCCTCGCCGAACACGTACTCGGGGGTGATGGTGTAGAAGCGCTTGGCCTCGGGTAACGCCTCGATCAGCGGCACCAGGGTCTCGCGGATGGCCCCGTAGGTCGGCACCGACCAGCGGAAGGTGGAGGCGTTGCACTCGCTGCCGGTCAGCTCGTCGGCGCCGGCGGGGGTCATGAACACGCCCTCGACGCCGGCCACTTCCTTGCCCACCGCCAGCGCCGTGGATGACAGCGTGGCACCGTTGAACAGTCGCCCGCCGTCCTGGTTGATCGCTTCCTGCACCTTGCGGATGGCGCGGCCGGCGTTGCCCTCGGTGTCCAGGCTGACGTACTCGATATCGCGGCCGAGGGTTTCTCGGGCCTCTTCCACCGCCAGCCGGGAGCCCATCTCGGCGTACTTGCCGTAGCTGGCGAAGGCACCGGAGAGGGACTTCACCCCGTAGAAGGTGAGCGGCTGTTGATCCTGGGCCAGCAGCGGCTGGGTCGCCAGGCCAAGGGCCAGGGCGGAAAGCATCAGGGAGGTCTTGCGCACAGTCATTGTTGTTCCTCTTTTTTCGACGTCATCGGAGTGGATGAGGGGTCGCTGGCGTGGGGTGGCAGTTGTTGTCATTGTTGGTTGGTTTGCCGCAGGTCGGGGGCCAGGAGGCTAGCCGCCCGCCTCGCCGAGGGCGTCAGGTGAGACCAGGAACTGCTTGGCCATCTCGCCCTCCAGGGCCGACATATGGTGCTCGGCGTCACACATGTGCTCGTACATCAGGCGGCGCACCGCCTCGCGGTCGCTGGCCTCGAAGGCCTCCAGCAGGGCGATGTGATAGCGGATGTTCGATTCATCGAAGGCGTGGCGCTCTGGCTTGTAGGCCTTCTTGATGACGACCAGGTCGCGCAGCAGGTCGTTGAGGAAGGTGCTCATGAAGCGCAGCAGCGGATTGGGGCAGTACTCGGCCAGGATGTTGTGAAACTCGAGTTCCAGCATGCGGTGCTGGCGCTGGCTGAGTTCGTCCTCATGGGGCCGCTGGCACTGATCGATGTTGTCCCGCAGCCGGGTCAGCCCCGCCGCATCGAGCCGGTCCATGGCCGAGACCGCCACCTCGACCTCCACCATCCGCCGCAGCTGATAGACCTGGCTACCGTCCACGTGCTGGAAGTGCAGAAAGTTGCGCAGCGCGCGGCAGGCCGGATCGACGGTCACCTCGCGGATGATGGCGCCGCCACCGGGGCCGGTCTTGAGCGCGACCAGGCCTTCCACCTCGAGCACCCGCAGCGCCTCGCGAATGGTGCCCTTGGCGCATTCATAGCGCTCCATCAGGGCCTTCTCGTTGGGCAGGCGGTCACCCGGCGACAGGTTCTCCATCACGATCTTCTGCTTGATGTCCTCGCAGATCAGGTCCGCGAGCTTCTGTCGGCGCTGGGGAAAGGAAGTCGGCACGGATCGCCTCGGTCATTTATTCGAATAAATATAAGGATTAGACCCGTTGCGTGAATTGGTCAAGAAAAGAAATCGCCGACACTAAACGTTTATCTTTACTCACGTGAACGACAACAAAGAGTGATTTTACAAACCTGAAGCCCTGTCCATGCTGAGTCCATGCCCGCCCTGCGGCCCCTGACTGGAGACTCGCCATGCTGACCTTCGACACCCTCGATACCCGTCCCGACGCCCACGCCGAGCGCCCTGCGGGGGCCGGGCTCAACAATCACTACTGGATGCCGTTCACCGCCCACCAGGACTTCCACCAGCATCCGCGGATGATCCAGGGCGCCGAGGGCCGTTACTTCATCGACGACCGCGGCCGCCGGGTGTTCGATTCACTGTCGGGTCTGTGGACCTGCGGCGCCGGCCACAACCGTGAAGAGATCCGCGAGGCGGTGGCCCACCAGCTCGGCAGTCTCGACTTTGCGCCGAGCTTTCAGGTGTCCCATCCGCTGGCCTTCAAGCTGGCCGAGAAGGTCGCAAGCCTGACCCCGGCGGGACTCGACCATGTGTTCTTCACCGATTCCGGCTCCGAGTCCGCCGATACCGCGCTGAAGATGGCCAAGGCCTACTGGCGACTCAAGGGTCGCCCGGAAAAGACCCGCATGATCGGCCGCGCCAAGGGCTACCACGGGGTCAACATCGGCGGCACCAGCCTTGGCGGCATCGGCGGCAACCGCAAGCACTTCGGCCAGTTGCTGGACTCGAGCCACCTGCCCCACACCCTGCAGCCGAACCAGGCCTTCACCCGGGGCCAGGCCGAAACCGGGGCCGAGCTTGCCGATGCGCTGCTCGAGCAGATCGCCCTGCACGACGCCTCCAACATCGCCGCGGTGATCGTCGAGCCGATGTCCGGCTCGGCCGGGGTCATCGTGCCGCCCAAGGGCTACCTCGAGCGGCTGCGCGAGATCTGCTCGGCCCACGACATCCTGTTGATCTTCGACGAGGTGATCACCGCCTTCGGTCGCAGCGGCGCGCGCACCGGCGCCGAGGCCTTCGGCGTCACCCCTGATCTGATGACGGTGGCCAAGCAGATCACCAACGGCTGCGTGCCGATGGGGGCGGTGATCGCCTCTGGCGAGATCCATGACACCTTCATGCACGCCGGCGGCCCGGGGCACGCCATCGAATTCCCCCACGGCTACACCTACAGCGGACATCCGGTAGCCTGCGCCGCCGCCCTGGCCGCGCTGGACCTGCTCGAGCGCGAGGACTTCCCGGCCCAGGTCAGGGCCATCGCCCCGGTCTTCGAGGATCGCCTGCACGCCTTGAAGGGCCGCTCCCATGTGGTCGACATCCGCAACTTCGGCCTGGCCGGGGCGATCCAGCTGGCCCCGCGCGACGGCGATCCGGCCATCCGCCCGCGCGACGCCCACCTGGCGCTGTGGGAGGCCGGCTTCTATGTGCGCTTCGGCGGCGACACCCTGCAGTTCGGCCCTCCCTTCGCCACCACCGAGGCCGAGCTCGAGCGCCTGTTCGACGCCGTCGCCGAGACCCTCGACCGGCTCGACTGAGGCCGCTTGACTGGGGCCGCACTACTGAGGCCGCTTGCCGGTACCGAGCGCCCGGCTTATCCACCTGAAACCGACAGCCTGTGGACAACCTTTACACCCACTGTTCACAGCGTTATCCACAGCGCGGACGGGCCATGCCCGTCCGCCCTTTCGACACTTGAGGACCCTCGATGGACAACGTCAATCACTGGATCAATGGTCAGGATCTCGAGGCCAGCCGCCACCTGCCGGTCACCAACCCGGCCACCGGCGAGACCATTCGCCAGGTCGCCGACGGCAATGCCGACACCGTCAAGGCCGCCATCGACGCCGCCCAGGCGGCCTTCCCGGCCTGGCGCGATACCCCGCCGGCCAAGCGCGCCCAGGTGATGTACCGCTTCAAGGCGTTGCTGGAGCGTGACGCCGATCGTCTGGTGCAACTGATCAGCGAGGAGCACGGCAAGACCCTCGAGGACGCCATGGGCGAGCTCAAGCGCGGCATCGAGAACGTCGAGTACGCCTGCGGCGTGCCGGAGCTGCTCAAGGGCGAGTACTCCCACAACGTGGGGCCGTCCATCGACGCCTTCTCCAACTTTCAGCCGCTGGGCGTGGTGGCCGGCATCACCCCGTTCAACTTCCCGGCGATGGTGCCGCTGTGGATGTACCCGATGGCCATCGCCTGCGGCAACGCCTTCGTGCTCAAGCCCTCCGAGAAGGACCCGTCCGCCGCCCTGGCGGTCGCCCGCCTGCTCGAGGAAGCCGGCCTGCCCCAGGGCATCATGAACGTGGTTCAGGGCGGCCGCGAGACCGTCGAGGCGCTGCTCGACGCCCCCGAGGTCAAGGCCGTGTCCTTCGTCGGCTCGACCCCCATCGCCGAAACCATCTACCGGCGTGGCGCCGAGAGTGGCAAGCGGGTGCAGGCCCTCGGTGGCGCCAAGAACCACGCCGTGGTGCTGGCCGACGCCGATATCGACAACGCCGCCAACACCCTGATGGGGGCCGCCTACGGCAGCGCCGGCGAGCGCTGCATGGCGATCTCGGTGGCGGTGTGCGTCGGCGATGACACCGCCGACCGCCTGATCGAGGCCATGGGCCCCAAGATCGCCGCGCTGAAGATCGGCCCCGGCACCGACAAGGGCCTGGACATGGGCGCCCTGGTCACCGCCCAGCATCGCGACAAGGTGCTCGGCTATATCGAGAAGGGCGTGCAGGAAGGGGCCACCCTGGTGGCCGACGGCCGCGACCTGGTGGTCCCGGGCCACGAGAACGGCTTCTTCGTCGGCGGCTGCCTGTTCGACCGGGTCACCCCGGAGATGACCATCTACCGCGAGGAGATCTTCGGCCCGGTGCTGTGCGTGGTGCGTGTCGACAGCCTCGACGAGGCCATCGCCCTGACCAACGCCCACGAGTACGGCAACGGCACCTGCCTGTTCACCCGTGACGGCGAGGCGGCGCGTCGCTTCACCGACGCCATCGAGGTCGGCATGGTGGGTATCAACGTGCCGCTGCCGGTGCCGGTGGCCAGCCACAGCTTCGGCGGCTGGAAGCGTTCGCTGTTCGGCGACCTGCACGCCTACGGCCCTGACGCTGTGCGCTTCTACACCCGTCGCAAGGCGGTGTCACAGCGCTGGCCCTCGCCCTTCGAGACCACCCAGGCGGAGTTCCACTTCCCCTCCGGCGGTCAGTAGGCTCCGGCAAGAAGACCACGGGCCCTGCGGGGCCCGTTTTCGTTTACCACAGCGAGCGAGCCGCTGATCCACCACTGACAGGCGACTTATACACCGCTGCCCACAGCCCCTGCACCGCCTGCCCACCGCTTTTCACAAGGTGCCACACAGGGTTATCCACAGAACGACTCACAAGCTCATCGCCACCTTTATCTGCACGCCTGACCCGCAAGTCGGATTCCCACCATCGCCAGGTTGTCCACACCCGGCCCCGGTGCAGCGCGTCATCCCTTCGCTCCATCCCTCACTTCATTGGCGGACACTGATACGCATCAAGCCGGCGGTGTCCGCGTGGGGCTAGCATGGCGCCTCTCTTCGCTCGGAGATCGACATGGAACTGGTCTGTCCCGCGGGTAGCCTGCCCGCTTTGAAGCGCGCCGTGGACGAGGGCGCCAACGCGGTCTACTTCGGCTTTCAGAACGCCACCAACGCCCGCCAGTTCGCCGGGCTGAACTTCACCGACAAGCGCGCCCGGGAAGGTATCGACTACGCCCACGCCCGGGGCTGCCGGGTGTTCTGCGCGATCAATACCTACCCGCAGCAGTCGAGCCTGGCCCAGTGGCGCGCGGCGGTGGACCAGGCGGCTTCGCTTCAGGTCGACGCCCTGATCCTGGCCGATCCGGGCCTTTTGGCCTACGCCGCCGAACGCCACCCGGACATCCCCCGCCACCTGTCGGTGCAAGGCTCCGCCACCAGCCACGAGGCGCTGGCCTTCTACCACCGCGAGTTCGGCATCCGCCGTGCGGTGCTGCCCAGGGTGCTGTCGATCCACCAGGTGCGCGACCTGGCCCGCCACAGCCCGGTGGAGCTCGAGGTGTTCGCCTTCGGCAGCCTGTGCATCATGGCCGAGGGCCGCTGCTATCTGTCGTCCTACCTGACCGGCGAGTCGCCCAACACCCACGGCGTGTGCTCGCCGGCGGCCCACGTGCGCTGGGAAGAGACCGCCAGCGGACGCGAATCGCGCCTGAACGGCGTCTTGATCGATCGCTACCGCGCCGACGAACAGGCCGGCTACCCGACCCTGTGCAAGGGACGCTTCAACGTCGAGGGCGACGTCGGCCACGCCATCGAGGCGCCGACCAGCCTCAGCACCCTGGACCTGCTGCCCCAGCTGGCGGCGCTGGGCATCAAGGCGATCAAGATCGAGGGTCGTCAGCGCAGTCCGGCCTATGTGGCCAGCGTCACCCGCGTGTGGCGCCAGGCACTGGACCATCTGGACCGGGCCGGCGACGACTATCGCCCCCAGGCCGACTGGAGCGCCGCCCTGGCGCCGCTGGCCGAAGGCTCCACCCATACTCTCGGCGCCTACGAGCGCGACTGGAAATGACAGGAGGCGAGATGACCGCTGCTTCACTGGAATTGAGCCTTGGCCCGGTGTCCTTCTACTGGACCCGCGAGCGCTACTTCGCCTTCTATGAACAGGCCTGCCACTGGCCGCTGGCCAGCGTCACCCTAGGCGAGACCGTGTGCTCCCGGCGGCGCGACATGAAGCTCGCCGACTGGCTGGAGATCGGCCACCAGCTGGCCGCCGCCGGCAAGCAGGTGATCCTCGGTTCGCAGACCCTGATCGAGTCCAACGCCGACCTGCGCGACCTGACCAGGCTGTGCGACAACGGCGACTTCCTGGTCGAGGCCAACGACATGAGCGCGGTGCACCGGCTGTCCGAGGCGGGCCTGCCCTTCGTCGGCGGCCCGGCGCTCAACCTCTACAATGTGCCGACCCTGGAGATCCTCAAGCGCGCCGGCATGTTCCGCTTCGTCGCCCCGGTGGAGTTGCCCGGCGCCGACCTGGCCCGGCTGCTGTCTGACGCCCGCGAGGCGGGGCTGGCGCTGGACTGCGAGGTGCTGGCCTACGGCCACCTGCCGCTGGCCTGGTCGTCGCGCTGCTTTACCGCGCGTCACCATCAGCACCCCAAGGATCGCTGCCAGTTCGTCTGCCAGGACTATCCGGAAGGGCTGTCGCTGACCACCCAGGACGACAGCCGTCGACTGTTCACCCTGAACGGTATCCAGACCCTGTCCGGGGCCTGTCAGGACCTGCGCCACGAGCTTGCCGAGATGGCCACAATGGGCGTCACCACGGCCCGGCTAAGTCCGCGTTCAGAGGGGATGGATGAGGTGGTGGCGGACTTCGACCTGGCCCGCCAGGGACGCTACCCGGCGCCCTCGCCGCTGGCGCTGGTCGACGCCGAGCTGTGCAACGGCTACTGGCACGGCCAGGCAGGGATGGATCTGGCGCCGGTGCTGGAAGACTGAAAGCCCCTTCCCTCCCACGCCACCTCACTCAGGAGGCCGGTTCGCCGGCCTCCTCCGCTACCCGTCAGCAAGGAGCCTAGGCCTGGCGGGGCAGCCAGCGCTGCAGCTGCCCCAGCACCTCGAGCAGGTAGGGATGCAGCAGTTCCATTTCCTGGCCATCCAGCAGGTTCTTCACCGTCAGCCCCAGTTCGGTATCACCCTCCAGGCACAGCCGGCGCTGGAAGAACAGGCTGTCCGGGTCCTCCTCACGGCTGGCCAGGCAGGCGAACTCGCGCCAGCCCCCCGCCACCTTCACCTCCCAGGGCGCGTCGGTGACCTGCAGGCGCCCGTGCGTAAGCGTCAGGGTGACCGCCAGCGCCAGATCGTCGATGGACAGACATACACGGCGCCCTTCAAGCACGTCGAACTCACCGTCGGCCAGCGGCTCTGCCAGGGTGCGGTTGAGCCAGGGCTCGAGACTCGTGCGCAACAGCGGCAGGGGCAGCGGGCCGAGACGGCGCATCAGTGACAGATGCAGACGATGGGGCACCCGGGTCAAGGCGCCGGACGTCAACGACGACGACAGCGAAGGAAGGGTGGGCAAGGCAGGAAGGGCAAGAGAAGGCAACGACAGCGAGCCGAGCGGTGACAGCGACATGACGGGTTCCTGGTCAAGCGGCACGACGCCGCCGGGTCATGCTAGCGATCCCGTCGCCCTCGGTTCATGACGCCCATCAAGCCCTCTGGCGTAGCGCTCGTTGAACGCTCTGACACAGCCGAATGCCGGGGTCGAAATGGGAACTCTGCTACACTGCGGACATCATAGGGTTCGGCCCCTTGGCTTCACCCAGGTTCCGCAGAGCATCAAGTTCACAAGCGGAAAAGGAGCAACGATGTCCATCGAAACCAGCTTCGAAGGCTACCTCAAGGCCAAAGAGGGTGGCCACCTGCGTAGCATGAAGATATCGCATCGCGGCGCCGTCTCCGTGGACAGCGCCGAGCTGGTGCGGTCGCGCAAGGTCAAGAGCAACGTCAGAGCCCTTCGCCGCAGCCTCGATCGCAGGGACAGCAAGCCGGAATGAGCGGCATCAAGCTGCTGCCACCTTTCGTCCTGCTGGTGGCCGGCTTTCTGCTATGCCATTCGATCCCTTCCTGGCGACGCTACGTCATTCGTGCCAACGGACAACAGCTGACATTGCGCAGCGCCATCGCCGGCTTTGGGGCCGCCCTCCCGGTCTTCGCTGTGCTCTACCTCCTGCACGCTTTCTCTGCCCCCTCCGCTTCTCCTTACGCCAACCCAGACACCCAAGGCGAGCCCTTCGGCGAGCCCTTCCTTCAGACGTCGCTGGTTACCCTTACCATTGCGATCATCTGCCTGGCGTTTACGAAACTGGTGGCCTGGTACTATGCCTTCTATCTGGGCCAATCCCGTCTGCGCCAGCGCCTGGCCGGGTTTGCGCGTCGCAGCGTCGGGGCTAGTGTCTATCACCGACTGCAACGAGCAGCACAGTGGTGCCACTGGCAGAGCTATCGCTTCACCGTCCACGCCATGCGCAAGCTGATAGAGGGTGACCATGCCGAAACCCTCTACCTTGGCAGCCTGCTTGGCACCGGCAGCGGCCTCTGCATGTTCGTGCTGGATTCTCGCAAGGTGATCATCGGCAACGTGACTGGCATGCCCGAACCCTCGGCGCCCAAGGAGGAAAGCCAGATACGTGTGTTGCCCTACTTCACCGGGCACCTGTGCGAAGCCCATCTCCAGTTGCATATCACCACCGACTACACGCCCTACCTGGACGCCCAGAGTCGGGGCGAGGCCCACCGCGACTACGCCTTTGACATCGTGCTGGCCGCCCACAAGACCAGCTACGTCCGGGAGTTCGACATCCGTTTTTTCCGCAGCCGGTTCATCAACCACCACTGCCCCTGCGGCCACCCCGTCTACAACATCACCCGCTCCGGCCAGGCTCAGCCGCCTGGGGCGTCATAGCGCCTGCTGTCACGACGCTGGCTGAACGACACCCCCCTCCAGACACAACGATGGGCCCCGAAGGGCCCATCGTTGTGACGCTGGCCTATTCGCGCGCCAGCCGTGCTTTCTAGCCACGTATTCTAGTCGTGCTTTCCAACCAAACGTCGACTAGCCACACTTCGACCAGCCGCAGCCGGCGTAGCAGGTGGGGCAGCCGTCCATCATGATCAGCTCGCCGCGACACTCGGGGCAGTTGCCGACCACTGCGGGGCCGGCGCCTTCGGCGGCGGACTCGGCAGGCTTGCCGTCCAGCGGCTCGACCGCGCCGCTCGGGGTCTCGTCCTCGACCTCGGCGGGGTACCAGCCGTGGCCGGAGGCCTGGCGCCGGGCGTAGCGGCTGACCAGGTCCTCCACCGGCACCTGGTTACCGTCGATGTCGAGAAAGCCGCGACGGTAGAGGATCTGCTGGATCGACCAGGCGATGGCGGCGACCTCGGAGTCGTGGAACATCGGCTTGTTCCAGCGGTTCATGCCGCAGCGCACCAGGCCCTTGTCCCAGGCTACCTTGCGCAGATCCGCCACCGCCTGGGTGACGTAGCCGCCGCGGGCGGCCAGCGACAGGCTGCGCATGGTGGCGGTGATCCACTGGTGCTCGCTGGACAGCTGGCCGGAGGGGAAGAAGAACTCCACCGGGCGCTCGATGATAACGCGCTGGCCGTTGAGCACGCCTTCCACCGGCATGAAGGACACCAGCAGGTAGACCTTCTTGCGGCCTTCGGCGCCGACGTAGGAGATCTTCTCGGACACCGCCTCCAGCGTTCCCTCGGGGCGCGAGGGGATGCGCATGGTCAGCGGGTTTTCCTCGGGCAGCGGGGCCGGCGCGGGGGCGGCCTCTTCGCTCTTGACGCGGTAGCCCACGATCTTGGAATTGATTTCGACAGCCATCAGCGGGCTCCTCCAGAAAGATGATGCGGGCGTGACACGCTCACGACCCAGGCATGATATTGCGGCTCGCCGACTGGCAGGCAGGCTGGCTCGCCGCTGGACCGATTACCACTTGCCATAGGTCCCCTCCTTCAAGCCGTCGTAGAGGTTGGCGGCGTTGTGTTCCTCGCCGTCGTAGATCACCGTCTCGTCGCCCTTGAGTTCGAGGGTCTCGCCGTTCTCCAGCTCGAAGATATAGGTGGTGTTCTTGAGGTCATCCTCGCGCACCAGCACGCCCTGGAAGGCCTCCGGGTTGAAGCGGAAGGTGGTGCAGCCCTTGAGGCGGCTCTGGTAGGCGTCCAGGTACAGGTCCTTGAACGCCTCGAAGGCAAAGTCGGTGGGCACGTTGACGGTCTTGGAGATCGCCGAGTCGACCCAGGCCTGGGCCGCGGCCTGCACCGCCACGTGCTGCTTGGGGGTCACCGCGTCGGCGGTGATGAAGTACTCGGGCAGGTCGCTTTCCACCGCGTCGGCGTGCATGAAGTGACGGTAAGCGGCAAGCTCGAAGGACACCACCTCGACCTGCTCCTTGGTCTTCTTGCCGGCCTGGATCACGTTACGGAAGTAGCGATGGGAGAACGACGGCTCGATACCATTGGAGGCGTTGTTGCCCAGCGACAGGCTGATCGTCCCGGTGGGGGCGATCGACGAGTGGTGGGTGAAGCGCGCGCCGTGCTCTGCCAGCTCCGCCACCAGCTGCGGCTCGACCTCTGCGATCTTCTGCATATAGCGGCTGTAGCGCGCGTGCAGGATGCGCCCGGGCACCTTGTCGCCGACCTCATAGCCGTCGCGGCCGAGCTCGGGACGCTCGCGCAGCATCTTCGGCGTCAGCTCGAACTCCTGCTCGAGGATCGGGGCCATGCCCTTCTCGCGGGACAGCTCCAGCGCCTGCTTCCAGCCCTCCACGGCCAGCACTCGGCTGACTTCCTCGGTGAAGCCCAGCGACTCGGCCGAGCCGTAGGGCATCTTGAGCATGGTCATGGTCGAGCCGAGGCCGAGGAAACCCATGCCGTGGCGGCGCTTGGCCTCGATCTCGCGACGCTGGCCGGACAGCGGCAGGCCGCTGATCTCGACCACGTTGTCGAGCATGCGGGTGAAGATCGCCACCACCTCGCGGTACTTGTCCCAGTCGAAGCGCGGCTTGTCGCCGAACGGATCGATCACGAAGCGGGTCAGGTTGACCGACCCCAGCAGGCAGGCGCCCTCCGGCGGCAGCGGCTGCTCGCCGCAGGGGTTGGTGGCGCGGATCTCTTCGCAGAACCAGTTGTTGTTCATGCGATTGACCTGGTCGATCAGGATGAACCCGGGCTCGGCGTAGTCATAGGTGGAGCGCATGATGGTGTCCCACAGCTCGCGGGCCTTGATCACCTCGACCACGCGGCAGGCCACGCGACCTTCGGCGTCCTGGGTGTAGCCGTCCTCGATCACCGGCCAGTCGCGGTAGATCAGCTCGCTGTCATCGACGTCGCCCTTCTCGCCCTCGTGCAGCGGGAAGGCCAGCGGCCAGTCGGCGTCCTGCTTCACCGCTTCCATGAACTCGTCGGTGATCAGCAGGCTCAGGTTGAACTGGCGCAGGCGACCGGCCTCGCGCTTGGCCTCGATAAAGTCGCGCACGTCGGGATGACCGACGTCGAAGGTGCCCATCTGGGCGCCACGACGGCCGCCGGCGGAGGCCACCGTAAAGCACATCTTGTCGTAGATATCCATGAACGCCAGGGGGCCGTTGGTGCCGGCACCGGCGCCGAACACGAAGGCGCCCTTGTGGCGCAGGGTGGAGAACTCGTAGCCGATGCCGCAGCCGGCCTTGAGGGTCATGCCCGCATCCACCACGCTGTCGAGGATGTCGTGCATGGAGTCGCGAATGGTCCGCGATACCGTGCAGTTGATCAGGCTGACCGCGGGCTTGTAGCCCTCGGCTCCGGCGTTGGAGGTGATCCGGCCTGCCGGCACGGCGCCGTTTTCCAGCGCCCAGCGAAACTTCGGCAGCCACTTGTCGGCGGCGTCGCCCTCGACGGCGGCCAGCGCCTTGGCCACGCGGTCCCAGGTGGCCTGAAGGTCGGCGTCGACGGGCTGGCCGTGGCGGTCCTTCAAGCGATACTTGGCGTCCCAGATGTCATACGAGGGGCCCTGCATGGGAACCTCCTGCGACAGGGCGGCGGCCTTGGCGGATGTGGTCATGAAAGCTTGTCTCCGATGAAGTTACCGGCAAATAAACGGGGTCGTAAAGGGGCGGATGCGCGCTCCGGATAAGCTCGGGCACCCTACCAGATATAGTAAAATTTTCGACCGGCGGCACAATATAAACGAAAAATCGGGCCATGGAAGACCCGATCGTTAATTCGGCTTTGGCGCATGAAAGGTAGCGCGGCCTACCCCGGGCGTCTCGCCCCGGGGCAGCCGCGATAGAGCCGGCTAGACGGTGCGCGAGAAGCGCCCGCTGCCGGGGACCAGGTAGGCATCGAAGGCCATGGCCACGTTGCGCATCATCAGGCGTCCTGCCGGCAGTACCCTGAGCGCTTGCTGCTTGATCTCGATCAAGCCGTCGGCCTGCATCTCGTCGAGCTGGTCGAGGGCGCTGGCGAAATGCGTGCGAAAGTCGATAGCGTGACGGGCTTCGAACTCGGCGAAGCGCACCTCGCCGTGACACATCAGCGAGGTGATCAGTTCGGCACGCAGCTGGTCTTCGTCGCTCAACCGATAGCCCCGCAACACCGGCAGCCGCCCGGCCTCGAGGTGCTCGGCGTACTCGGCGGTGGTCTTGACGTTCTGGCTGTAGGCGTCGCCGACCTTGCCGATGGAGGTGACCCCGAGCCCGATCATGTCGCACTGAGCGTGGGTCGAGTAGCCCTGGAAATTGCGCTGCAGGGTACCGTCGTGACGGGCTCTGCTGAGTTCGTCCTCGGGCAGGGCGAAGTGGTCCATGCCGATATAGACGTAGCCCGCCTGGGTCAGCCGCTCGATGGTCAGCTCGAGCAACTCGAGCTTGCGCCCGGGCGGCGGCATGTCCTCGTCGCGGATCAGCCGCTGGGCCTTGAACAGCGACGGCAGGTGGGCGTAGCTGTAGGCGGCGATGCGGTCGGGTCTCAGCGCCACCACCTTGGCCAGGGTGGCGTCGAAGCTGTCGCGGGTCTGCAGCGGCAGCCCATAGATCAGGTCCACCGACACCGAGGCGAAGCCGGCGTCCCGGGCGGCGTCCACCAGGGCCGCCACCTGGGCCTCGCTCTGCACGCGGTTGACCGCCTTCTGCACCAGCGGATCGAAGTCCTGGACGCCGAAGCTCAGACGATTGAAGCCCATCTCGCGCAGTTCATGGATCTGGGCGGGGGTCACCGTACGCGGATCCACCTCCAGCGAGAATTCCCGGCGCTGCTCCGGGGCGAACCGGAAGTGGCGCGCCAGGGCGTCGATCAGCCCCTTGAGCTGGTCATTGGACAGAAAGGTCGGGGTGCCCCCACCCAGGTGCAGCTGGTTGAGCTCCCGGGTCTCGTCGAACAGCGCCGCCTGCAGGGCGATCTCGCGCTTGAGCAGCGCCAGGTAGTCGGCGGCACGCTCGCGATTGTGCGTAATGATCTTGGAGCAGGCACAGTAGTAGCAGAGGCTTTCGCAGAAGGGCACATGGACGTAGACCGACAGCGGCTTCGGCTCCCCCTGCTGGCTGCGCTCGACCGCCTGGCGATAGTCGGCGACACCGAAACCGTCGTGGAAGTGCGGCGCGGTGGGATAGGAGGTGTAGCGCGGCCCTGGACGGTCGTACTTCTCGACCAGCGCACGCTGAAACGGCAAAACATCGGATGACATCGACAAGGCCCCTCGTGACACGACCGCCCGACGGCGGCATCTGTCGGCATTGTCGCACGTCGAATCCGCCCGTCCCGGCAAGACGAAGCCAGACATGATCTGCATCAAATCACGGCAGCGGCATCACGGCGCTTGCCCCTGTGGCGTGTTCTCGCCCGAGGTAGTGCAAACGAGAGCCAACCGCAATGATGCCCCTGCCATCCCAGTGATCCCGATCAAGCATAGTACGGAAGACGTACCTCTCCCCGCCTAAAGTTGACCAACGTCATAGGGTATTGTCGCTGAGCGCTCCAATACTCGAGAGTCCCAAGGGACATCCCGCACAAACCGTGATGCCTGACCCAAGCCGCACGCCGCTTGCGTCAGGTATCACGCCCCAAGACCGAGGAGCGCTCATCATGAAATGGATCCCCCTGGCCGCGCTTGGCGCCGCCTGTCTGTTCAGTCTCAACGCCCAGGCCGCCGGCGACGCCGCCGCCGGTGAAACCAAGATCGGCGCCTGCGCCGCCTGCCATGGCACTGACGGCAAGGCCACCGGACCGATCTATCCCAACCTGGCGGGTCAGAACGCTCCGTACCTGGAAAGCGCGCTCAAGGCCTACCGCGAGGGTCAGCGCGGTGGTGGCATGTCCGCCATCATGGCGCCCCAGGCGGCGGCCCTGTCGGATCAGGATATCGCCGACATCGCCGCCTACTTCTCGTCGCTGACGCCCTGATCCCACCCTGGTGCGCGAAGCGTCCTCGGGGCGCTTTGCGCCTCGAGGTCATGCCATGACCCAAGCCCCCCGCCATTTTCCCCGCCACTGGTCTTCTCCCCTGCGCCTGCTTGTCGTGCTGTTGGCGATGTGCTTGAGCCTGCCCGCCCTGGCGCTGGAATTCGATCAGTATCCCGGTGACCTTGGCAGCGCCAAGGGTGACCTCGCGCTGTTTCAGCAGGCCTTTCCCGGCACCGACAGGGTCGAGCCGGTGACCGACCTGCCGTGGCCGGTCAATGCGCTCTACCGTGGCGACGAACTGGTCGGCTACGCCTTCGAGAGCGCCGAGGTCGCGCCGATCCCCGCCTACTCGGGCAAGCCGGTCAACCTGCTGATCGCCATCGATCCTTCCGCCAGCCTGCGCCTGGCCAAGGTACTCAATCATTCCGAGCCGATCATGCTGGTCGGTATCCCGTCAGAGCGCCTGGACGACTTCGCCGGCCAGCACCTGGGTACCTCGGTGACGTCGCGCCTGGAGGTGGGAGAGGACGTCGATGCCATCTCCGGCGCCACCGTGACCGTCATCGTGGTCAACGACACCATCATGCGGGCAGGACGCCTGGTCGCCGCCGCCCTGGGGCTGATCGAGGACCCCGCGGCAGCGCCAATCGCCCGCGTGCGCGACGAGATCTACGCGCCCGCCGACTGGCAGGGCCTGCTCGACCAGGGGGCACTGGGCCACCTGACCCTGCGCCAGGGAGAGGTCGATGACGCCTTCGTCGGCACCCCTGCGGAGCACTACCTGAGCGGCCAGCGTCCGCCCCGCGACGCCACCTTCATCGATCTTTACCTGGGCTACCTCAATGCGCCGAGCGTGGGCCGCAATCTGCTCGGCGAGCGCGGCTACGACCAGTTGATGGCGAGCCTCGCCCCCGGCGAACACGCCGTTGCCCTGCTCGCCGATGGCAGCTTTTCCTACAAGGGGTCGGGCTACGTGCGCGGCGGCATCTTCGATCGTATCGAGCTGGTCCAGGGCAACGCCTCGATCAGCTTCCACGACAGCGACCAGCGCCGCCTGCCGCGCCTGGCCATCGACGGAGCCCCCGCACTCAGCGAACGCGACATCTTCGTGATCCACGAGGACGCCCACTTCGACCCGGGCACGCCCTGGCGGCTAAACCTGCTGGTGCGCCGGGCCTCGGGGCCGCTGACCCAGGAGTTCACCCGCTTTCATCTCGACCAGGCGCTGCCCGAGGCCTTTATCGAGCGTCCCGAGCCGGTGGAGCCCGCCCCGCTGTGGCTCGAGATGTGGCAGCAGAGTCGGCTAGAGCTGATCGGGCTTGGCGCTGGACTGGTGACGCTGTCACTGATCCTGGCGTTCCAGGACGCCCTGGCGCGTCGCCCGCGCCTGCTGCGCCCGCTGCGCAAGGCCTTCCTGCTCTACACCCTGGTCTATATCGGCTGGGTGTCGCTGGCCCAGCTCTCGGTGGTCAATGTGCTGGCGCTGATCCATGCCGTCATCCCTGCCGTCGCCAATTCCGCCAGCCATGGCTTCAGCTGGTCGGCCTTCCTGATCGACCCGCTGATGTTCGTGCTGTGGGTCTTCGTGGCGGTCACCCTGGTGCTGTGGGGCCGCAGCATCTTCTGCGGCTGGCTGTGCCCCTTCGGTGCGCTGCAGGACCTGGTCAACCAGCTCGCCCGTCACCTGAAGGTGCCGCAACTGACGCTGCCCTTCGCCGTGCACCGGCGGCTGTGGGTGGTGAAGTATCTGATCCTGTTTGGCCTGGTCGGGGTGTCCTTCTACGACCTGGGACAGGCGGAGCGGCTGGCCGAGGTCGAGCCGTTCAAGACCGCCATCACCCTGCACTTCCTGCGCGACTGGGGCTATGTGCTCTACGCCGTGGCACTGATCGCAAGTTCGGCCTTCATGCACAAGGCCTACTGCCGCTACGTCTGCCCGCTGGGCGCGAGCCTGGCCATCGCCGGTCGCCTGCGCCTTTTCGACTGGCTCAGGCGGCACCGTGGCCAGTGCGGCACCCCCTGCCAGATCTGCGCCAACGACTGCGAGCTGGTAGCCATCCATCCCGACGGTCGCATCGAGGCCTCGGAGTGCCACTACTGCCTGGACTGCCAGATCACTTACGACGACGACCGTCGCTGTCCGCCCCGGGTCAAGCGCAGAAAGCGCCTGGAACGGGATGCGGCGAGGACGCACGGCGACGTGGGTGACGCAGAACCCCGCGGATCAAGCCAGGACGGCGACCCGCGGCGTATACCCTGCCTTGAGGAGAACTGAAGTGAGTGACGATTCCCGCAGTATCCAGAATCTGGCCCGACGCCACTTTCTACGCAACAGTGCGGTGACCGGCGTCGCCGGCGCCGGCCTTGCCAGCGGAGTGGTCGGCGGTGTTGGCACCAGCGCCCTGCTCGGCAGCCGCAGCGCCCGCGCCAGTGAAGGCGATGCCATGGTGGCCCCCGGTGAACTCGACGAATACTACGGCTTCTGGAGCGGCGGCCACTCCGGTGAAGTGAGGGTCCTGGGCATCCCCTCCATGCGCGAGTTGATGCGCATTCCGGTGTTCAACACCGAGAGCGCCACCGGCTGGGGCATCACCAACGAGTCCAAGCACATCCTCGGCGAGTCCGCGCGTTTCCACAACGGCGACGCCCACCACCCCCACGCCTCGCTCACCGACGGTCGTTATGACGGCAAGTACCTGTTCATCAACGACAAGGCCAATACCCGGGTGGCGCGGATCCGCCTCGACATCATGAAGACCGACAAGGTCACCACTATTCCCAACGTCCAGGCCATCCACGGCCTGCGTCTGCAGAAGGTGCCCTACACCAAGTACGTCTTCGCCAACGCCGAGTTCCCGATCCCCCAGGTCAACGACGGTCGCGACCTGGAGAATCCTGCGAACTACTACACCATGTTCAACGCCATCGACGCCGAGACCATGGAGGTGGCCTGGCAGGTGATCGTCGATGGCAACCTGGACAACACCGACGCCGACTACACCGGCCGCTTCGTTGCCTCGACCTGCTACAACTCCGAGAAGGGCATGACCCTGGCCGACAGCATGCGTGCCGAGCGTGACTGGGTGGTGGTGTACGACGTCGAAGCCATCGAGGCCGCCGTCGAGAAGGGCCAGTTCGAGACCCTGGGCGACTCCCCGGTGCCGGTACTGGACGGACGCAAGGGCTCACCGCTGACCCGCTACATTCCGGTGCCCAAGAACCCCCATGGCCTGAATACCTCACCCGACGGCAAGTACTTCATCGCCAACGGCAAGCTGTCGCCGACGGTGTCGATCATCGCCATCGACAAGCTGCCGGCGCTGTTCGCCGACGAGATCGAGCCCCGCGACAGCGTGGTCGCCGAGCCGGAGCTGGGCCTGGGGCCGCTGCACACCACCTTCGACGGTCGCGGCTTCGCCTACACCACCCTGTTCATCGACAGCCAGGTGGCCAAGTGGAACATCGAGGAGGCGATCCGCGCCTACAACGGCGAGGACGTCAACTACATCCACCAGAAGCTCGACGTGCACTATCAGCCAGGCCACAACCACGCCAGCCTGTGCGAGACACGCGATGCCGACGGCAAGTGGCTGGTGGTGCTGTGCAAGTTCTCCAAGGACCGCTTCCTGCCGGTGGGACCGCTGCACCCGGAAAACGATCAGCTGATCGACATCTCCGGCGACACCATGAAGCTGGTGCATGACGGCCCGACCTACGCCGAGCCCCATGACGCCATCATGATGCGCGCCGACCAGCTCAACCCGATCCAGGTGTGGGACCGCCAGGATCCGTTCTTCGCGCCCACCCGCGCCATGGCCGAGGCCGACGGTATCACCCTTGAGAGCGACAACAAGGTCATCCGCGACGGCAACAAGGTGCGCGTCTACATGACCTCGGTCGCACCCCAGTACGGCATCACCGAATTCAAGGTGAAGCAGGGTGACGAGGTCACGGTGGTGATCACCAACCTGGATACCGTCGAAGACCTGACCCACGGCTTCTGCATGGTCAACCATGGCGTGTCCATGGAGATCGGTCCGCAGCAGACGTCCAGCGTCACCTTCACCGCCGAACGCGCCGGGGTGCACTGGTACTACTGCAACTGGTTCTGCCACGCGATGCACATGGAAATGTTCGGTCGCATGCTGGTGGAGAAGGCCTGAGGAGCGGCCGGGCCGGGCGCCGATGGCGCTCGGCCCGGCCCAGGCGACATCACCATGTTTCGAGCTCTCTCCTTTCCTGCAGGTGGCTCGGCATCCGGCCGAGCAACACCGATGGCGCTGGCCCTGACCGCAGGGTTGGCGCTACTGGCGATACTGAGTCCCAGCGAGGTGCTGGGCGCTGAGCTGAAGGTGACCGCGGGCACACCGCTCAAGCGCTGGGTCGAGCAGGCCGAGCCCAACGATATCCTGCGGCTCGCACCGGGCCACTACACGACAGGCCCGGTGATCATCGACAAACCGCTTAGCCTGGTCGCCGACGGTGCCGGTGTGGTGATCGATGGCGGCGGCAGCGGGACCCTGCTGACCTTGCGCTCACCTGGCATTTCCCTGTCCGGGCTGACCCTTCAGCACTGGGGCGCGGACCTGACCGCCATGGATGCGGGCGTTCACGTGGAAAGGACCGCCCATGGCGCCAGCATCGAGCGTTGCCGGCTGTCCGGCCCTGGCTTCGGCATCTGGCTCGATGGCGTCGACGACGCCCGGGTCCTCGACAATCAGATTCGCGGCGATACCCGGGTACGCTCCCAGGATCGCGGCAACGGCGTGCAGCTATTCAATGCGCGTCGGGCGCTGGTCTCCGGCAACGATATCCGCCAGGTGCGCGACGGCGTCTATATCGACACCAGCAGCGACAGCGTGATCGACGGCAATCTGCTCGAAGACCTTCGCTACGGCGTCCACTACATGTACGCCCACGACAATAGCGTGACCAACAACCTGACCCGTCACACCCGCACCGGCTACGCCCTGATGCAGTCCCGTGGGCTGACGGTGAGGGCCAATCGCTCCATCGAGGATCGCAACTACGGCATCCTGATGAACAACATCACCGAAAGCCGGATCATCGACAACGACATCATCGGCGTGCGCCAGGCACGCGACGCCCATGACCGGGGCCTGGTCAGCGGTGGCGATGGCAAGGCCATCTTCGTCTACAACGCCCAGTTCAACGTGATTCGCGGCAACCGCCTCGAGGACAGCGACATCGGGCTTCACCTGACCGCAGGCTCCGAGGACAACCGCATCAGCGGCAACGCCCTCATCCACAATCGCCGCCAGGTGAAGTACGTGGCCACTCGACAGCAGGAATGGTCCGAGCACGGTCGCGGCAACTACTGGAGCGACTACCTGGGCTGGGACCTTGACGAGGACGGCATCGGCGACACCCGCTACCAGCCCAATGACGCCATGGACCAGCTGCTGTGGCGACACCCGGAGGCCAAGGTGCTGATGGCCAGCCCGGCGGTGCTGGCGCTGCGTTGGGTCCAGCGCGCCTTCCCGGTATTTCGCCCCGCCGGCGTCAGCGACAGCGCCCCCCTGATGACGCCTTCGAGACCTCGTTCCGCCACACGGACATCCTATCCATGACCCGCGCCACGACCTGCGCCACGACCTGCGCCATCGTCTTTGACGACGTCAGCCTGGAACACGGCGGCGTGACCCGCCTGTCCCATCTCAGCCTCGAGGTGAACAGGGGCGAGGTGCTCGGCCTGCTCGGCCACAACGGCGCCGGCAAGACCACCAGCATGAAACTGATGCTGGGACTGCTGTCGCCCACCCAGGGAAGTCTCAGCGTGCTTGGGCAACGGCCGGACCGAGCCGGCGACCGTGCCTTTCGCCAGCACCTGGGCTACCTGCCCGAAAATGTCCGCTTCTACCCCAACCTGAGCGGGCGAGAGACCCTCACCTATCTGGCCCGACTCAAGGGTCGGCCCACGACAGAGGTGGACGAGCTGCTGGTGCAGGTGGGGCTGGGTGAGGCCGCCGACCGACGCCTGGCGACCTGGTCCAAGGGCATGCGCCAGCGCCTGGGGCTGGCCCAGGCGTTGCTTGGCGAGCCTCGGCTGCTGCTGCTCGACGAGCCCACCAGCGGGCTCGACCCCGCCGCCACCGAGGCGGTCTACGCCACCATCGGAATGCTGAAGGCGCGTGGCGTGACGGTGGTGCTGTCTTCCCACCTGTTGCCGGGGGTCGAGCCGGTGATCGATCGTGCGCTGATCCTCGGCGAGGGCAAGTGCCTGGCGCTGGGCGACCTGGCGAGCCTGCGCGAACGCTTTGCGCTGCCCTACGTGATCGAGATGCGTGGTGCTCCCCAGGATCTGGCACTAAGGCTGATTCGCGAGGGCATCCCCGCCCGCTCTTCGTTGGCGGACGGTGGTCGACTGCGATTGGAAGTGGCCCCGGAGCACCGCATGAACGCCTTGAGGCTGTGCACTGCCTTTCAGGGGCTCAAGGACCTGGAAATTCGCCCCCCCAGCCTCGAGGCACTGTACCGACGTGTCCAGGACCCCAGCGGCCGCGATCCAGGCAATGGCAGTGAAGGGAGCAGCGAGAGCGACGCTAGCGACCGCTACCAGGTGATCGACGAGTCCGACCACACCACCGTCTCACCATCCGCCGAGGACACGCCCTGATGCGCCTTCTACTGACCATCGCCCACAAGGAATTCCGTGACGGCCTGCGCCACCGCTGGGTGCTCGGAATCGCCGTGCTGCTGGGGGTACTGGCGCTGGGTATCGCCGCCTTCGGTGCCGCCGCCAGTGGTGGTACCGGCTTTACCGGCCTGTCCACCACCCTGATCAGCCTGTCGACGCTATCCATGCTGCTGATCCCGCTGATCGCCCTGATGCTGGCCTACGACGCGATCGTCGGCGAAGACGAGGGCGGCACCCTGCTGCTGCTCGCCACCTACCCCATGTCACGCCGGACCTGGCTGCTCGGCAAGTTCATGGGCCACGCCTGGGTGCTGGGCCTGGCCACCCTGTGCGGCTTTGCGGTCGCTGGCGTGGTCATCGCTTTCGCCACACCTGAAACCGCGCTGGCCGAGGTAGCCGCAGGGCTCACTACACTGATCGTCTCCAGCGTGCTGCTCGGCTGGTCGTTTCTGGCCCTGGCGTACTGGATCAGCGCCCGTGCCGGCAGCAAGCAGGCTGCTGCCAGCCAGGCCCTGATCACCTGGTTCGTGTTCGTGCTGGTACTGGACCTGGCGCTACTCGCCCTGCTGGTAGGCGTGCGCCAGGGAGGGGCTTGGCTGCCCTGGCTGATGCTGGCCAACCCGGCCGAGTGCTTCCGACTGCTGGTGCTCTCGGCGGTCGAGTCTCATCAGGCCTCCGCGATCACCGCCCTGGCCAGCGCCACCCCCAGGTCGCCCTTGCTGCTGGCGCTGCTGCAGGTCGTCTGGGTGCTGCTACCCCTGTGTCTGGCGATCAGGCGATTCGAGCATCGAGCGCTGTAACCCGCACGCCTAGCTCATCGGAAAGCCGACGCTGCCTGCCAGCCATTACTGCGGGTTATTGCTGCTGGCTTTTGCTGCCAGCGGTCCCCCCACTCCGTCCGCCAGGACGCTCGCCTGGAGAACTCCCATGTCCCTTCCTTCTATGCTGCAACGCTTTGCCATCGGTGGCCTGATGCTGTTGTTGATCGGCTGCAACGACGGCACCTCTGACACGACTATCGGCCCCGCCCCCATCGGTGATGACGACATCTGCCATGTATGCGGGATGTTGATCGAGGCCATGCCAGGTCCCAAGGGAGAACTCGCACTCGATGGTGACAGCGAGGTCACCAAGTTCTGCTCGGCGGCGGAAATGCTGGTCTTTCTTCTTCAACCGGAAAACGTCGAACGCCTTGCCCATGCCTGGGTTCATGACATGGCTCGCACCGACTGGGACCACCCCGGAAACGGTGCCTTTATCAGTGCACAGGAGGCCTGGTACGTGTCTGGTCATTCGCGGCCCGGCGGCATGGGACATCCGTTGGCTACCTTTGCCACAAGAAGCGGCGCGGAGGCTTTTCAGCACGAACATGGCGGCATCATCGAGCGCTTTGATGAGCTAGAAATCGACCAGCTAACCCATATGAGCCGAGCAAGCCACCCTTGAATAGGTATAGAAAATCCCGCAAATATGCAGCGACAAAATCCGACCAAAAAAATTGCTAAATTTATGGATTTACCATGCTACGTTCAAGAGACAATAAGATGGATGGAACATCCATGACAAGGAGTTAAACCGCGCATGTTATCTCATTGATATAGGTCATCTGGCGTAGGAATAATCGCACATCGCTACGCTTTAATGCGCCAAGCCTGCGTGAGATTTCTCGTCCCTTGCTAGAGTCGAAAGCATGAGCGAAAGCCTCCCTTCTCTTTACCAAGTCGCCCAAGGGGCGCCGGGGCACGACCAATGCATCTGACAAGATTTACCGACTACTCATTGCGCGTTCTGATGTACCTTGCCGAATCCGGCAGCGAACGCACCACGATCGCCGAGATCGCCTCACGCTTCGAGGTCTCACGCAACCATCTGATGAAGGTGGTTCAGGAGCTCAGTCGCCTTGGCTATGTCTCCGCCGTCCGTGGCAAGCACGGGGGACTGTCGCTCAAGCAGGCGCCGGGCAGCATCCACCTCGGCGCCCTGGTCAGGGATACCGAACATAGCCTCGCCCTGGTGGAGTGCGAAGGGGACGACAGCGCCTGCTACATCGCGCCCATCTGCCGCTTCAAGCAGATCGCCAACGAAGGGTTGACCGCATTTCTGGATGTCCTGGATCGCTACACCCTGGATGACCTGATGACCCCTCAGTGCCGCCAGCGCCTGCACACCCTCAAGCTGATCGAGCTCGAGCCGGAGCCTGAAGCCGAGCCCGCCTGACGCGCCGAGGCAAGACTGGGTAACGCCACGACAGCGTACTCCGAGAATGCTAGCCTCCTGACCTCTGAGTTCTCTCGGTCGTCAGGAGCCAGCATGCCGATTCCGCCATTGTTTTCACCTCGCCGCGCCCGCCTTCTTCGCCTGAGTGTCGCCGCCGCACTGGTCTCCGTACTCGGGCTGACAGGCGTCAGCAGCCAAGCCATGGCGGTGGATTTCGACACCTCGGCCCACCAGACCCACCAGGACTGGCAGACCTTGATCGCGACCCTCGGCGACGAGTCCCATGTGCGAGCGGTCCAAAGGACCAGCTACAGCGACGCCATGCTCAGCGTCAACGCCACGCCAGGGCATTGCCGCACGCCCTGGATCGAGGTCAGAAGCGACCTTGGCCAGCGCCAGGCCGTGAGCGAAGTGGTCAATCGCGTTCCCATCGACCTGCTGGTAGACGAGCAACGTGCCCAGACCGGCACGGCGGTGCTGTCCACCCAACGCGGTGACGACGGCCTCTACGTGCGCGTGAATGGCATCGACATGGACCTGCTGGCCTCGCGTCTCGCCACCGGTGAGCAGCTGCATCTGCGCCTGCGCATGACGCCCGATACCAGCGACTACTGGTTCATGAGCTTTTCACTGAATGGCGCCTTTACGGCATGGCAGCGGATGAAGACCCTGTGCAGGGCTTCCTGATCCGGCAGCAATTCCAGAGGCAATATAAAGGTGCGGGCGTCATGATCCCTGCGAGGGCTAGCGGCGCGCCTGCTTCGGGGGACCTTCTTCGGGGGACCTTCTTCGGGGGACCTTCTTCGGGGATCTGCTTCGGGGACCTGCTTCGGGGACCTGCTTCGGGGACCTTCTTCGGGGGACCTTCTTCGGGGATCTGCTTCGGGGACCTGCTTCGGGGACCTGCTTCGGGGACCTTCCCCGAATACCTGAACCGGGTCCCCTGAGGCCGCTCAGGCGGGCCGCTCCATCGCCTGCAAGGTATCTCCCAGACCATCTTGCCGCTGCCCATCGCGGCTCAACCAGCGCCGCGCGAAGTCATCACCGCTCAAAGGCCGTGACAGCAGATACCCCTGCCCAAGATCGCAACCCAGGGCACGCAGTGCCTCGAACTGCGCCGGCGTCTCGATGCCCTCCGCCACCACCGTCAGTCCCAGACGATCGGCCATGGCGATGATGGTGGCGACGATGGCGTGATCGTTGCTGTCGGTCAGCATGTCGCTGACGAAGGACATATCGATCTTGACCGCCTGTACGGAAAAGCGCTTGAGGTAGGCCAGCGAGGAATAGCCGGTCCCGAAATCGTCGATGGCCAGGGCGAATCCCTGCTGGCGCAGGGTGTCGGTGATGCGTATCGCCTGCTCGGGATCCTTCATGAAGCCGCTTTCGGTGATTTCCAGCCCCAGCAGCGAGGGGGAGACGCCAGCCCGGGCGGCGATCTCGCAAAGCTTGATTGCCAGCTCGGGGTCCTCGAACTGGGCCGCCGCCAGATTGACGTAGAGTCGCTCGGGAAGCCGGTCCAGCGATGCCTGCTGCCACTGCTTTAGCTGTCGGCAGGTCTGCTCCATGACCCAACTGCCGAGGGCCTCGATCATCCCCTGTTCCTCGGCCACGGCGACGAATTCCATCGGGCTTATCCATCCCAGTTCGGCGTCGTGCCAGCGACACAGTACCTCGGCGCCGATCAGGTCCCCGCTCTTGAGGTCGACGCAAGGTTGAAAGCGGAGCTCGAGACGTTTCGTGTCCAGCGCCTCACCCAGTCGAGAAGCAAGCACCAGTCGGCGCCGCAGATCACGTCCCATCTCAGGTGCGTAGAAGCGATAGCCGCTACGGCTTTCCTTGGCATGGTACATGGCGATGTCGGTGTGCTTGAGCAGTTCCCGGGAACTATCGCCATCGTCGGGGAAGAAGGCGACGCCGATGCTGACGTCGACGTTGAATCGATGCCCCTCATGCACCACTGGATCATTCAAGGCGCTGAGCAGACGCCCCACGACCTGGGCGGCTCCGATCTCGTCGGTCTGCTCCACCATGACGACGAACTCATCGCCCCCCATCCGCGCCAGGCTTTCCAGCCTGCCAAGGCAACCGCTGAAGCGAGCGGCCACCTCCTTGAGCACTTGATCACCGACGTCGTGGCCCTGACCGTCGTTGATCTCCTTGAAGCGGTTGAGGTCGAGGAACATCAGTGCCACCCGATATTGCTCGGTGCGAGCCCGGACAATGGCCGCCTGCAGACGCTCCATGAAGTGGACCCGGTTGGGTAGACCGGTCCCGGGATCGAAGAAGGCCAGATGCCGTATATGGGCGTCGCTGCGGCGCCGTTCGAGCTCCGCCGAGGCGCCTGCGGCAAAGATCCGCAACAGATGACAGATGGGTTCAGGATCATGCAGCGGCTGGCGATACAGCGCAAACAGGATACCGACGGCGTCGCCGTTGGCGTCTTCCAGGCGTCGGCCGACGTAGGCTTCCACAGCGAAGCCGACCATCTCCTCGGCGCGGGGATAGCGTTGGCTCATGCCTCGAGCAATCACATGCTCGCTGTCGCGAAAGGACCTCTCGCAGGGCAGCCCTTCGAAACTGTAGTGAAAGGGCTCCACCGGCTGGCCCGATACCAGGCCGGCGATCAGCGTCGCCTGCAACGGGACGCTTTCCTCGACGCGTGACACGAACACGGCGTCCGCGCCGAGGGCGTCGGTCAGACGTCGCACCAGCAGGGTAAAGAAGGCGTCGTCGCTGCGCGCCGTCACCAGTTCGGCCATGTCCAGCACCGCCTGCTGGGTGTTCTGCTGGTGCTGGTGGGCACGCATGGCCTGCAAGCCAAACGACAGGTTGTCCGCAAGCTCCCTCAGCAGCGCCAGTTCGTCGGCGCCAGCGTGGTAGGGCTGATCCATCAACAGCACCAGCACGCCCCGTCGCTCGCTTCCCAGACTCAGCGGTAAGGCCACCTCCGCCACGACCCCGAATCGCTCGGCCCAGGGCGGAGGCGCTACCGTACCTGTCGTATAGTCGGCTACCCGTTGCTCCTTGCCTTCATGCACCGCTTGCCCGCTGGGACCCAGGCCCTCAGGCGTGGTCACATCCCAGCTGAAACGCGCGTGACGCAACAAATCATCGGCGCCACCGGCGCTGACCAGCGGCAGGATGCTGCGCTCGGGGTCGTCCTGGGCCAGCCCCGCCCAGGCGTAGCGGTAGCCGCCCTGCTCCACCGCCAGCCGACAGGCCTCCTGGAAGATTGCCATCTCGTCGGAGAGCCGAATCACCGCACGGTTGACCAGTCGCAGCAGGGTCAAGGCGCGGTGGGCGCGCTTGAGCTGTCGGTTGGTCGTGTCCAGTTGGGTGGCGGTCTTCTCCAGCGCCTGCTCGGTGCGCCGATTGGACAGTTCGGCCCCGCAGCGCGCCGCGGCAATTCTCAGCACCTCCTCGACCAGGCGACGCTGGTGCAGTCGATGGCGGTGCAAGGCAACCAGAACACCATGCAACTCACCTTCGGGCCCTCGCATCGCCACACCGGCATAGGCTTCTGCACCAAAATCTCGCAGCAGGACGTCGTCCGGAAAGGCACTGCAGACGTTCTCCGGATAGATGCAGGCTCCGCCGTCCAGGGCATCGCGACAGGGGGTGCCGGCAGTCTCGTACTCGACGTCTGGCTGATGCTTGCCATCTGCCATCAGCACCATGGACCGCAGGCGTGAGCCGTCCGCGACAGGGGTCGCTATCATCATGGCGTCAGCGTTGAGGATTACCGCCAGCCGATCGACCAGATGCATGAAGAAGTCATCACCGATATCCCGCGACAGGCTGTCGGCTAGGCTTTGAAAGGCTCTGCGGGCATCCATCTTCATAGGCCGGGCGACGATCCACTGAACAAGGTAATCAATGGTATCGAGGATAGCTTAACTTCGGGGCACCCCGCCGCCTCGCCCTGGCATTCTGTGCCGTTTCCCCCAGGACCAGACACCATCCGGCACCAGAAAACGGCGACAACTCCAAGACAACTGTCCCAGAAAACAGAACGTTAGTACTAAGTCGCAAGCATCAACGGTTCATGCCGGTAATCGCACAGATTCGTACATCCTTCCGTCGTACGAGCCTAGGCGCTGTCCGAAAAGTCGACGAGCGAAGGTTAGACGAGGCAAAAATCGGTGAGAAAGCGCAGTTTACGGGGTGTAAATGAGCATTTTGACCGGGCTGGCGCACCAGCCGATTTTTAACGCCGTATTACCGAGCGCAGGCACTTTTCAGACAAGCCCTAAAGCACCCGGCTTCTCAACCATCCGGTCAACACCTCTCCCAGCAACACCAGAATGACGATGCCACAGAGAATGGTGGCCACCGTCGGCCAGGCAAAGGTGTCGATGGCCCCCTGGAGGATAACGCCGATACCGCCGGCCCCGACCAGCCCCAGCACGGTGGACTCGCGAATATTGATGTCCCAGCGCAGGATGATCACGGCAAAGAAGGCCGGAACGACCTGAGGCACCACCGCGTAGAGGATGACCTTGGGCCGACTGGCGCCCACCGCTTCCATCGCTTCGACCGGCCGTCGGTCGATTTCCTCGATGGCCTCGCCCATCAGCTTGCCGACGAAACCGATGGAGCGACACATGATCGCGAGGATGCCCGCCAGCACGCCGGGGCCGAAGATCGCCACGAACAGCAGCGCCCAGATGATGGTATTGACCGAACGACTGGCCACCAGCACGAAACGGGCAAACCACAGGCAGGCACGATTGGGCGTGGTGTTCTGGGCCGCCAGGTAGGCGACGGGCAGGGCCACAAAGATCGTCGAGAACGTGGCCAGGGTGGCGATATGGACGGTCTCGACCAATGCCTCGACGATCTCGCCGAGGCGCCGCGGGTCGGGTGGCCACATGCGGTCGGCCAGGCTGTAGATCTGGGCAGGCGCATCCCACACCCAGGGCCAGAAGATATCGACATCCCTGGCCGCCCAGCTCAACACCGCCACGACCAGCAACAGCAGCACGAAGCGCGTCCAGCGCTCCCGTCGGCTGTAGCGCTGCCATACCCGTTGTTCTGTCGGCGTCGCTACCATAGTCGTCTCCTGACCCAGCCACTGATGCCCTCACTGACCAGAATCACCGCGATGATCACCAGCAGGATGGCGAAGGCAAAGTCATAGTCGTAGCGCCCGAAGGCGTTCATCAGGGTGCCACCGATACCACCGGCGCCGACGATACCGACCACCGCCGAGGCGCGCAGATTGCTGTCCAGCTGATACATGGAAAGCCCCAGCTGGCGTGGCAGGATCTGGGGGAAGACGGCGTACAGCAACGTGGACATGAACCCTGCACCGACCGACCTCATGGCCTCCACCTGCCCCCAGTCGATCTCCTCGATCTCTTCGGCCAGCAGTTTTCCGACAAAGCCGATGGAATAAAGCGTCAGGGTCAGGATCCCGGCCAGGGGTCCGAACCCCACCGCCTTGACGAACAGAATCGCCACGATGACCGGGTGAAAACTGCGCGACACGATGATCACCGCTCGCCCCACCAGATAGACCGGACGCGGGGCGATATTGCGCGCCGCCATCACCGCAAAGGGGATCGACAGTGCCACCCCCAGCAGAGTCGCCAGCAGGGCAATCTGGAAGCTTTCCTTGAAGCCGGTCAGCAGCAGTTCGAAGCGCTCGAAGCTGGGCGGAAAGCCGCCGCCGAAGATGCGCGCGGCCCGCGGCAGCCCATCGCTGATCCGCTCCCAGTCGAACGGCAGGGTGGCCAGAGCCCAGCCCAGGTAACCCAACACGCCCAGCGCCAGCAGCAGGCGCACCACAGGACTGGCGATAAAGGGCGGCTTGCGCCAGGTCCGAGCCTTGTCGTTGACCATCAGCGTTCCCCTTCCGCGACGGTCGATGCGGAGGTCTCGTCCGGGGCCTCGATGCCACCGTAGATCTCCTCCAGCGCTGCGGCATCAAAGCGCTCCGGCGTGCCATCGAAGATCATGCGACCGTGGCGCAAGCCGACGATACGCTCGGTGTAGGCCCTGGCCTGGGCCACATTGTGAATGTTGATCAGCACCGGCAATGACAGCTCGCTGGCCAGGGCTCTCATCAGCTTCATGATCTGCTCGCTGGTGACGGGGTCCAGCGAGGCGGTCGGCTCGTCGGCCAGCAGAATGTCCGGCTCCTGCATCAAGGCTCGGACGACCCCGACGCGCTGGCGTTCGCCGCCGGACAGTTCGTCCGCGCGCTTGTTGGCGTACTGGGCGATGCCCACTCGCTCCATCAGGTGGAAGGCGCGTTCGATATCCTCCGGCGGGAAGCGCCGCCGCCATGCCTGAAAGAAGCCGACGTAGCCAAGCCGACCGGCCAGCACGTTCTCCATCACCGTCAATCGGTCGATCAGGTTGAAGCCCTGGAAGACCATGCCGATGCGCCGCCTGGCCTGGCGCAGTGGTGCGCCCTTGAGGCTGGACAACTCCTGGCCATTGAGCCTGATCGACCCCGAGGTGGGTTCGATCAGCCGATTGATGCAGCGGAGCAAGGTGCTCTTGCCCGCCCCGGACGCCCCCACGATGGACACCACGGAGTTGCCTTCCACGCGCAGATCCAGCCCCTTGAGCACGGGGTCATCGTGGCCATAGCGCTTGACCAGCTGGCTAATCTCGAGCATTGCACATCCTCGTTCCCCGGGAAGGCCGAGCGCCGTGCGCCGGCCCTCCTGTCCCTGGGATACCCTGTCGTCACTCCAGATTGTCGGCGGTGTAGCTGACGCCGTTCGAGGCCTGGATGGTGCGAATGACCTCCCACTGGTCCTGGTAGGTGATCGGGATGAACTTCTCGACGCCTTCGAATTCCTCACCCAGCGCGGTACCGGCGAAATCGAAGCTGAAGAAGGCTTCCTCGATGCGCTCGACCAGATCCGGCGCCAGGTCATGGGCGTAGGTATAGGAGGTGGTGGGGAAGGGCTGGGACTCGAAGATCATGCGCACGCTGTCTTCGTCATACAGCCCCCGTGCGGCCATGCGCTCCACCACCTCGGACGCCACCGGTGCAGCGTCGTAGTCACCCGCTACCACTCCCAGCATCGACTGGTCGTGACTGCCGGAATACACCACCTCGTAGTCCTCGTCCGGCACCACGCCTTCCTCGGGGAACAGCGCACGCGGCGCCTGATTGCCCGAGTTCGAGGTGGGTGAGGTGTGGGCGACCCGCTTGCCGGCCAGGTCGGACAGCGACTGGATATCCGAATCGGCCTGGGTGTAGACCTGCAGGGTATAGCCGAAGCGTCCGTCGTCGGAGCCCATCAAGGCAAAGGGAACGGCGCCGGCCAGGTTGACGGCGAAGGGCGTGGGGCCGGTGGAAAAACCTGCAATATGCAAACGCCCGCTGCGCATGGCCTCGACCTGGGCCGAGTTCGACTGGACCGCGAAGAAACGAACGTCCTTGCCCGTCACCTCCCGGAGGTGATCGATGAAGGGCTCCCAGATATCGGCATAGATGGCGGGGTCTTCCACCGGGGTGTAGGCGAAGATGAGGGTGTCGGGGTCGACCAGTTCGTCCTGATTGGCGGGCGGGTCGGCCACCAGATCGCCATTGCGGTCGCAGTAGAGCGCATCCAGATCACCTCGGGGGCAATCCTCCGCGACAGCGACGGATGCAACAGCGCCGAAAGTGAGCAGGAGACCTGCGTTGAGGACCTGACGTCCCCGGCTTGAGCGTTGTGTCATGGCGTGGCTCACCTATGCTGAGTCTTGTTATAGGGTGGGAATCGACCCCGGCCTCTCGCGCCGACATCGCGGGTCCCGGCGGCAGCGGACAGCCTGGCGGTCGACGACTGGCGACTTGGGGAAGGCTCTGTCAGATGGGCTGAAGGCTTCACTCGTTACGCTGAAGGCTCTGCCACATGGGCTGAAGACTTCCCGCGTTACGCTGAAGGCTCTATCACATGGGCTGAAGGCTCTGCCAAGTGCGAAGACGAGCGCCAGCGACGCAGCGATGTTCGAAAACAAACATCGTTGAGTTCAATCTAGGAGGTGACACTTTTATGTCAAACGTTGAGGCCAACGACTTTCCACGCTGCCGCAATCACTACCTGCTGATGCGCCACGGCCATAGCCAGGCCAATGCCATGGGCCTGATCGTTTCCTCCCCCGAGCAGGGACTCGAGGGCTACGGTCTTTCGCCCAAGGGGCAGGAACAGCTGCACGAACGGCTGACCGGCTGGCACCTGGCCGCGCCTGACCAGGTCTTCCATTCGGACTTTCTGCGCACCACCGAAACCGCAGCACTGGTCGGGCAACACTTCAACGTCACCCCACACCCTGAACCGCGCCTGCGAGAGCGCTTCTTCGGTGACTACGACCAGGGGCCGGACCCGGCCTACGCGGACGTCTGGGCAATGGATAGCGAGAATGCCGAACACCGCACCCACGGCGTCGAAAGCGTCGGCGACGTCTCCCGCCGACTCATCGACCTGATCATCTCGCTGGAACAGCGCTTCGATGATGCCACCATCCTGCTGGTCGGCCATGGTGACCCCCTGCAGATCCTGCTGACCGCAGCCAGCGGAAGTCCATTGAGCGAGCATCGAAGCCAACCACCGCTGGCACCGGCAGATGTCCGGCCGCTGATCTTCGCTCGCTGATCACCGCTCGCAGCCCCTCTCTTGCAGCCGCCCCTGTCAGGGCTGTGAACAACTCGGTGGAAAAGTTCTCCACCCGCTGTGGATAGGCTCTTGACAAGCCGCCGCTCCCCCCATGAACCGTGGCGCTGTGCCGCTACATGCCACCTGTAATGACTGTGGGCAAGTTTTCCATTTCCCCGGCTCGACGCTGCGAAGTTCGTCAGCCGGACTCGGCGGGGCACGTGCTATGTTCCTCGTAACCTCTGAAAGACCCATTCAACTAATGCTTGGCAAATGATCTTGAGCGGTGCTTGAGAACGATCATTCCCCATGCTCCTCATTGCCACAGGAGCCCACCCGTCCGCATGATGGCATCTTCATTTCTTTTCCTGAGTCGACGCCCGGCGTCTCTTGTGCATGGGGGCGAGGTCTGAACATGGGCCCGTTCAAGGCGCGTCAGTTTCTGCTGCTTCAGGGGCCATGCTCTCCCTTCTTCACGCAACTGGCTCGCACCCTTGCTGACCAGGGACACGGTGTTCATGTGCTCGACCTGTGTGGTGGAGACCTGCTCTATCGTTGGCGCCTCGGGGGCCAACGCTACCGTGGCGACGCCGCAGGCTTTGGCGAGCTGATCGATGATTTTCTCGGTCAACGGGGAATCTCCGACCTGGTGGTCTTCGGCGACCAGCGCCCTCTGCATCGGCTCGCTGTTCAGGCCGCAGAGCGTCAACGGCTGCGGGTCCATGTATTCGAGGAAGGCTACCTGCGTCCCCACTGGATCACCCTGGAGCCCCAAGGTGTCAACGGATGTTCCCGTTTTCCCAGGGACCCGGCCTGGGTCTTCGAGGCCGCCCATTGTCTTGGGCCGGCAGAGCCTCCCGTTCCTTGCATCAGTCCCTTCTTGACCCGTGCCACCCACGACGTGATCTACCATCTGGCAGGCGTCCTTAACCCTCTGCTGTTCCCGGGCTATCGCGGCCACGCCCCGGTCAGCGCTCCCCGGGAGTACGCCGCCTATGCGCAGCAACTGACGCGCAAACGCCTGCTGGCTGGCCTTGAAGCTAACCGCATCATGGCATTTCTTTCGGCGCCAGCGCCCTACTTCGTGTTGTTGCTGCAACTGGACAGCGACGCCCAGATCCGCTGCCACTCGCCCTTTCCCGACATGGCCCGGGTACTCGAAGAAACCATGACGTCCTTTGCTCGCGACGCGCCGGCCCGGACACGTCTGTTGATCAAGAACCACCCTCTCGACCCCGGCCTCAGCGCACACCATCGTCGCGCTCGCCGACTGGCACGAGAGTTGGGTATCGACCGGCGGGTACTGTTCATCGAGGGCGGTGACCTCAATCACCTCCTGCCGGGCGCCACTGGCGCCATCACCGTCAACAGTACTTCCGGTTTCGTGGCCCTGGAGCACGGCTGTCCGTTGCTGACCCTGGGCGAAGCCATTTACACCATGCCCGGACTGGCGACAGGCCGGCAACGGGTCCCCGCGGGCTTCTGGCACGATCCACCGGCACCGAACGCCGCCCTGTATCAGGCGCTCAGGACCACCCTGCTGCGAACCGTTCAGCTCAACGGCAGCTTCTACTGCCGCCTCGGTATTCGTCTCGGTGTGCACCACAGCGCCAGGCGACTCGTCGCCGAACGCTCTCCCCTGGAGGAGTTACTGTCATGCCTGCCCGCCGCCGCCTGACCCTTGTTTTCCCCGTGCCAGATACGGCTTTGGCGGTTTCAGGGGCCGACTCGCGGCACGTCGTAGCTGCTCGGCTCGCTGGCCCGCTTCTTTCTGACCGCCGATGCTGACGTGGATCGCGTCCCGAGACCTGGCGTTCATCCTGTGCGTACTGGGACTCCCCCTCGGCACGGGACTCAGCCTCGCCATGGACGCCATAGGCTGTCGAGGCTTGGGCAACTGGCGCGACCGCCCTCCGGCCCCCTGGCTGGTCCATGCGGGCACCTGGGGGCTGTGCTACGTACTAGCCGTAGCGGTGCTGCAACGAGGTGCGCTGGCCCTGGCCACGGTGCTTACCCTGCAATGGGTGGTGCAGCGCAGCCATCAGGCGAAGTGGCAGAGCCTGAAGGAGCCCTTCCTGGTGCAGGACTTCGAGTACTTCCTCGATGCCATCCGACATCCAAGGCTCTACCTGCCGTTCTTCGGTATCGGCCTGGCCCTGGGTGCCAGCCTCGCCGCCCTGATGGCGGTGTCGGTCTTCGTCTTCCTCGAACCCTGGCTGCTGGATCAGCTCTCCCTATCCTCCATGGCGCTGCTGCTGGGCGGCCTGGCACTGGGGCCAGCCATTGCTCTGGGGCTTGGCCTGCGGCGACTCCCGGCGGCCTCCCTGGTTCCGTGCCGAGACCACCACCACCTGGGACTGTGGAGCTGCTTCTGGGCCTACGCCCGCTTCCCCGATACCCCCATCGACACCACCCAGGCTCCAGCGCTCCTGCGCCAACCGCCATCACCAGTCTCCCAGGAGTCACTGCCACACCTGGTGATTGTCCAGGGCGAGTCGTTCTTCGATCCACGCCCCTGGTACGGCCAGATACCCCTGGATGTGCTCGCCCACTGGGATCGCCTGAACGAGCAGTCCATCACCCACGGCTACCTCAAGGTGCCGGCCTGGGGCGCCAACACCATACGCAGCGAAACGGCCTTTCTGTGCGGGCTGGACGAGGATGCTCTGGGCATGCATCGCTTCAATCCCTATCGTCAGCTGTCCCGCCAGCCGGTTCCCAGTCTGGCCAGTGCCTGCGCTCACCTGGGTTACCGCACACTGGTGCTGCACCCCTACCCCGGCGACTTCTACCAGCGCGACCAGGTCATGCCTCGGCTGGGATTTCAGGCATTCGAGGACATCGAAAGCTTCAGGCATTGCCGTCGAGATGGCCCCTTCATCGCCGACGTCGAGCTCGCCAGGCGGGTCACACAAGCCCTGGATGATCCAGACCCGCGCCCACTGATGGTGTTCGTGATCACCATGGAAAGCCATGGCCCCTTTCTGCTGGAGCCAGCGCCCGATCCACTGCGCTGGCTCGCTGCCGACGCCTCGCGCCCCATGGCCGTGACCCACGAACTCGATATCTATCTTCATCACCTGGCCAATACCGACGCCATGCTCGGCGCCCTGGCGGCGACCCTCACCAGGCAATCGCGCCCGGGCCTGTTGTGCGCCTATGGCGACCACGTCCCTATCCTGTCTCCCAGCTATCGCTGGCACGGAGAGCCCGATGGAACAACGCCGTTCATGATCTGGAGCAACCGCCCCCAGACCACACGACGGCCGGAGCCACCGTCCGACCTGTCGCAACTGGCCGAAGCACTGCTCCACTCCATCGGGTGCCAGACCACGACCGTCGCCACAGGCTCCCTCGGGCGCTCCCTCCACCGCCATTGCAAGGAACCGCTATGACCAGGCGCGTCGCCATCATCGGAAACGCTACCCGCTTTCCTGGAGTCCCCGGAGAAACCCTGTGGCAGAGCCTGCTGGCGGGGCGGGATCTGGTCACAGAGGTGCATGCATCGCGCTGGGACTGGCGCCGGTTCTATCATCCCGACCGTCGTTCGCCCGGTACCAGCGTGACCTTCGCCGCCGGGTCACTCGGCGACATCGGCGGCTTCGACGCCGACTTCTTCGGAATTTCTCCCAGGGAAGCGGCGACCATGGATCCCCAGCAGCGCCTGCTGCTGGAGCTGACCTGGGAAGCGCTCGAGCACGCGGGCGTCCCCCCCTCGCGCCTGCGCGGCAGCCGCTGCGGGGTCTATATCGGCATCTCCAGTCCTGACTTCGCCTATCGGCATACCGCCGACCTGGCCTCTCTGGGCAATCTGTTCGCCACCGGCAACACCTTCAGCATCGCCGCCAATCGGTTGTCTTACGTGTTCGATCTCAAGGGACCCAGCATGGCCATCGACACGGCCTGCTCGTCTTCCCTGGTAGCCTTTCATCAGGCCTGTCAGGCCATTCGCGCCGGTGAATGCGACACCGCCCTGACCGGCGGCGTCAGCCTGCACCTGCATCCCTTCGGCTTCGTCGCCTTCTCCAAGGCCGGCATGCTGTCGCCGCGAGGCCGTTGTCGCGTGTTCAGCGAAGACGCGGACGGCTACGTGCGCTCGGAAGGGGCCGGCATCTTCGTGCTCAAGGCGCTCGACCAGGCGCTCGCGGACGGCGACCCCATCCTCGCCGAAGTCGCCGCCAGCGGCACCAATACCGACGGACACAAGTCAGGACTCACGGTACCCAGCGCTCAGGCTCAGGCCCAACTGTTGACCGAGGTCTACGCCCGGGCGGGGATCGATCCCGACGGGCTGGACTACCTGGAAGCCCATGGGACCGGCACCGCCGTCGGAGATCCCATCGAAGTCACCGCCATCGGCCAGGCCCTTGGGCGACATCGTCACCACCCATTGCCGATCGGCTCGGTCAAGAGCAACATTGGCCACCTGGAGACAGCGGCCGGCATCGCCGGACTCTACAAGGCGCTGGGTTGCCTGACCCAGCGCTTCGTCCCCGCCACCATCGGTGTCGACCGCCTCAACCCTGAGCTGCACCTCGACGAGGCCAATGTGGACGTGGTGCTGACACCGCGGACGCTTCCCGAAAGCGGCCCCTTGACCGTCGGTATCAACAGCTTCGGTTTCGGGGGGGCCAACGCCCACGTAGTGCTGACCACGCCGCCACCACCGTCACTGGTGCGATCGCGACCGACGCCACGAGTCTCTTTCGAGCAGCCGCTACCGCTGCTTGTCTCGGCCCACGACGAGGAAGCGCTGGCAGCACTGGCAAGTCGGCTAAGCGACTACCTCGAGACTCACCAGCCAGCCCTCGATGCCCTGACCTGGACCCTGGTTCACCACCGCGAGCGCCTAAACGAACAGGCGCTGACCCTGGTGCGGGACCATGACGAGGCCAAGGCGGCCCTGGACTCGCTGAAGGACACGACGACCGCTCCCCACAGCAGCGCCCCCAGGGTGTGGCGCCAGCAACGCCTGGATGCGCCCCAGGGACCGGTATTCGTCTACACCGGCAATGGATGCCAATGGTTTGGCATGGGGCGTGACCTGCTCTCGACCAGTCCCACCTTCGCCAATACCGTCGCGCGGGTGGATGAGCACTTCCTGCCCATCGCCGGCTTCTCGTTGCTCGACGTACTGGCCCGCAGCGATGATCCGGCCCTGCTCGAAGACACCGTGGTGGCCCAACCGGCGCTATTTGCGATTCAGGTCGGGATCACTGCCTGGCTTGACGAGGCAGGGGTCACCCCCACTGCGGTGGTCGGTCACAGCGTCGGTGAGGTCGCGGCGGGCTGGGCCTGCGGCGCACTGTCACTGGCTGAGGCGGTGACCGTGATTGCCCACCGCAGCCGCCTGCAGGGCAAGATCCGTCATCAGGGAGGCATGACCGCGGTGTCCTGCTCCGCTGACACCATCGCCACCTGGCTCGCACAGCCACGCTTCGCCGAGATTTCCCTGGCCGGGGACAACAGCGAAGGGAATGTCACGCTGGCGGGACCGCTGCCGGCGCTGGCCGAACTGGAAGACGCCTTGCGGGCCGCGGGCCATCGATACCTTCGCCTGGCGTTGGACTACCCATTCCATAGCCCACTGCTGGATGGCTTGAAGACCCCGCTGCTCGAGGCGCTTGCCGATCTGGACGGATCATCTCCGCGCTTGCCGATGATCTCCACCGTCGAGGGTGGCGAGACCCACCGCCCCCTCGGCGCTGACTACTGGTGGCAAAACCTGCGGGCGCCGGTGCGCTTTCGCCAGGCCATCGAGTCGCTGATCGATCGCGGCGACTCGGTGCTGGTGGAAATCGGCGCCCATCCGCTGTTGAAGCGATACATCGAGGAGCAGTGTCGCCTGCGGGGGCATCAGGTCCTGCATATCGCTACCCTGACACGCCAGGGCCAGGGCCAGGACGAACTCTCCGAAGCACGGGCACGCCTGTGGCTCAGTGGAGCGCTGGATGGCTTTTCCCCCTGGTTCGAACGGCCCCTTGCCCCCATCGAACTCCCCGCCTACCCCTGGCAACGTCGCTACCACTGGACCCGCCCGAGTGGCCTGGGTCACAACCCGCTGGAGCAGCGTGACGAACATCCCCTGCTGGGGGCTCGCCAGGCCCCGGGCGAGTCGACGTGGGTCCAGCGCCTGAGTGTTGCCACGCAGCCCGCTCTCGCGGACCACCGGGTCGGGGAGACCCCGGTGCTGGCCGCAGCGGCGCAGGTCGAGATGGTACTGGCTGCCGCCATCACTTCGTCGCCAGACACCATCTTCGAAATCAACGACCTGGAGATCCTGGCGCCGCTGGTACTGGACGCCTCTGTGGGCAAGCTGGCGCGGCTCACCCTGGCCGACCAAGGGCGCGTCCAGTTGACGGTACGCGACCTCGACCCCGTAGCCGCCTGGCAGTTACACCTCAGCGCCCGCCTGGCCCCTGCCTGCCAGGGCAGTCTGCTGCGTTCGGCCCCTCCGCTTGTGCCGGCCAGTGAGGAGCACCTGGATGGCGAGACCTGGCTGGACAACAAGGCCTGCATAAACAGCGACGCCCACCTGGCGCTCGCCAGGTCGATGGGGCTCGACTACCGCGGCGAGTACCGTAGCCTGGGCCGGATCTGGTGCCAGGACGATGAAGCCATCGGCGAGTTCACCGTCAGTGAAGACACTCCTTGCTGGTGGTTGCCACCCGGTCTGCTGGATGGCGCCCTGCAACTGTGCCTGCCACTGATGAACAACGATCAGACGCCGCCGACGCAGGGCTACCTGCCCGTGCGCCTGTCGCGCATGCAGTTCGACAAGGACGCCGGTCGACCGACCCACGCCCGCGCCGTCATTACGCGACGCTCGCCACACTCCTTCACCGCGGACCTTTGGCTGTACCGCAAGCATCGTTGCGTTGCTGCCCTCGAGGAGGTCCGCTTCGCTGCAACGCCACTGGCCCTGCCAACCTCCTCGTCCACCGAGTGGCTGACCACCCGCCTGACCCCGGCGCCACTGGTACCTACCCCCTTGGGCGAAGAAGGCAGGCGACTGGCCAATGCCCTTGCCGGCATCATGTCAGGCCCAGTGGGGCGCGACCTGGAGGAGCTCAGCCTGCTGTTCGAGCGTCTCAACGTTGCCTGGCTCGAGGAGGCCTTCGTCGCCGCTCGGCCCGATATCGAAGGCGACGGCCTCGGCAATAATGAACTCTACCGTCGACTTCTGGCTCAGTACCCGACAGACGCGACAGTAACCTCCTCGGAGGTGCAAGCGTCTCCTGCGGCGGTCGATATCTGGCGCCTGCTGCTGGCGGAGTACCCTCGGCAGTTCCCTCTGCTTGGCTCACTCGGGCGTTTTGGCCTGCATCTTCCCGGCCTGCTGGAGGGCTCGGTCGAGCACATCGAAGGGCTGACCCTCGACGCCGCTTCGCTGATCCCGGAAGCGTTGTGGCAGGCCCTGCACGACGAGGTTCTCGCCAGCGTTTCCCGGATCCTGTCAACGCTACCCTCGGCACAACGGCTGCATCTGGTCGAGGCGGGATGCGCGGCGCCTCGGTTGGGCGAGGCGTTGAGCCAGACACTGGACCCCGATTGCCTCATGGTGGACATCCTGCCCCCAGATGATGGCTCCAGCCAACGCACCCAACCGCTGATCGAAGCGTCCAACGGTGCCGCATCGCTGCCCCCCTTCCATACCGCCCCCGGCGCCCAGCTGGCCTGGGTGGTGAGCACACCGACGGATCTCGAGGTCAGCATCGAGGCAATCGACAAGGCCACGGCGCGCCTGGCACCGCACGGGCAACTGCTGATACTGGTCCTGCCCCCTACAGGGTGGTGGCGAGCGCTGGGCTCCCTGCGTCCTGACGCCAGACCGGCCACTGTCGAGGCGATCTGCCACCACCTGAGCCAGGCCGGGTTCAGCGTCGAGGCGCGTCCCCCGACAGAGGCCTCCCATCTTCCGACTCTGCTGAGTGCCGTGCCCTCGGCAAGCGCTCGCCCCACCACCGAGACCGGTTCGGACGAGCCTCTTGCACAGCGCGACGCAGCCACCTTGCTGGTGGTGGATGCTGCCAGTCGTGCTCTGGGTGAGCGGCTTGTACAACACATGCCCTCGGGTGCTACCCGCTGCGTGACATACAATGATCTCGAGTTGACGCTTGCCGCCCCGTCCTCGCTTGCGGAGGTCACCTCAGCGCGCGCCTCGAACGCGCAGCAAGCGCCGAGTGCCCGGAAAGTGGTCGCCCCGCAAGTTGTCGACCTGCGAGCCGCCGTACCGTCTCGGCAGACAGGCGGTGACCTCGAGACCCACCAGGCGGGCCTGGACGCCCTTGAGCGACTGGGTGACTGGGCAAGGACATTGGCGGATCGCCACGGGACGCTGGTCGTGGTGACTCGCGATGTCGCCGCGCTGTTCGGCGCTGATACCCCCGAGATCGACCTGTACCAGGCTGGCTTGTGGGGGGGCTGTCGCTCCCTCGACAACGAACTGCCGAACACCCGCGTACGGCTGGTCGACCTGGCCTCGGGAGAAGCGGCGTTGGTGGCCTTGGCGCAGGATCTGCATCACGACGATGGCGAGGATGAGGTGGTCATCGACCACCACGGACATCGCCGGGCACTGCGCGTGCGTCCTGTCGCCGACACACCGCCAGCGCTCACACCACCCCCCACGCCAGACCGAGTAGCGTCCAGGGTGACCCTGGAAATCGCTCATCCCGGTCAGCTCTCGCGCCTGCAGTGGCGAGCCCACCCGGTACGGTCGACGCTCACCAAGGACCAGGTCCGAGTAAAGGTCCTGGCCACGGGTCTGAACTTTCGTGACGTCATGTATGCTCTCGGCGTGCTCACCGATGAGGCGCTCGAGCAGGGCTTTTCCGGCGCCACCCTGGGGCTCGAGTTCTCCGGTATCGTCGAGGCGCTGGGCGAAGGGGTCACCCAGTTCGATATTGGTGACCCGGTGGTCGGGCTGGGGTCGGCCTGTTTCTCGAACCACCTGGTGGTCGACGCCGACTCGCTGGCCAGGGTGCCGACAGGTCTCGACCCGGTGGCCGCTGCCGGGTTGCCCACGGCGTTTCTCACCGCCTGGTACAGCCTCGAGCATCTGGCTCGGCTATCGCCCGGGGAACGGGTGCTGATACACGGCGCTGCCGGCGGTGTCGGTCTGGCTGCCGTACAGTTGGCCCGGTGGCGAGGGGCTGAAGTGCTGGCGACCGCCGGCAGCCCGCACAAGCGTGATCTGCTGACCCTGCTGGGTGCCGAGCGCTGCTACGACTCACGCAGCCTGGCCTTCGCCGAACAGATCCTCGCAGACACCGATGGCCAGGGTGTCGATGTGGTGCTCAACTCCCTGTCCGGCGACGCCATCCACCAGAACCTGCGTGTGCTGGCGCCTTTCGGGCGCTTTCTCGAGCTTGGCAAGCGAGACTTCTACCAGGATACCCCGATGGGGCTGCGCCCCTTCCGTCACAACCTGAGCTACTTCGGCATCGACTCCGATCAACTGCTGTCACATCGTCCCGCGCTCGCCCGCCAACTGTTCCGACAGGTCATGGACCGCTTTGCCGAGGGCGCCTTCAGCGCCCTGCCCTATACCACCTTCACGACCACCAGAGTGGTCAAGGCCTTCCGCCATATGCAGCAGGCGCGGCATATCGGCAAGATCATCGTGACGCACCCTTCAGCCGCTGCCAGTCCTTCTCCTGACACACTCCGCACAGGCTCAGTCTCCAAGACCACCATGCACCCGCATGGCGGTCCGAGAAACACCACCAATAACTCTACCAATCCGGCTTGCATGGCGCTGGATACCGAAGGCTGTTACCTGGTGAGCGGTGGATTGTCCGGCCTCGGCCTGGCCAGCGCAGAGCGGCTGGTGAGGCGCGGCGCTCGCCATCTGCTGCTGCTGAGTCGCTCGGGCGTCAGCAGCCCGGAGGCCAGTGCCGCTATCGCCGCCATGCAAGGACAGGGCGTCACGGTAGAAGCGCCAGCGCTGGACGTCACCGATGAGCAGGCGCTGGCTGGACTGATCGAGGAGTGCGGTTCCCGGCGCCCACCGCTACGTGGCGTCATTCACGCCGCCGCCGTCATCGAAGACGGCCTCGCGCGACAGCTGACTCGCGAGCAGCTGGACGCGGTACTCGGCCCCAAGCTGTTGGGCGCCATCCTGCTGGACCGCCTGACCCGCCATCACGACCTGCAGCACTTTGTGCTCTACTCCTCGGCCACCACCCTGTTCGGAAGTCCCGGGCAGTCCGCCTATGTGGCGGCCAACCTTGGCCTGGAAGCGCTGGCCGTGCGGCGCCGTCAGGCGGGGAAACCCGCCACCTGCCTGAGCCTGGGCATCATCGAGGACACCGGCTTTCTGGCTCGTCACCAGACCAGGCGTCAGGCCCTGTCCCAGCGTATGGGAGGTGGGCAGCTGAGCGCAGAGCAGGCGCTGGACGCGCTGGAACGAGCACTCGCGGCAGGCGTCAGCAACGCCGCCGTCATCGGTGCCATCGACCATGGCTTCATCCAGCGGCGCTTTATCGAGTTGCGCCAGAACTCCGGTGAAGCGGACCGCCAGGCAAGTAGCAACGACGACCTCGATCTATCGGCGCTCGATGAATCGTCCCGCCGCAAGGCCGTCGAAGCCATCCTGCGTCGACAGTTGGCGAGCATCCTGATGCTGGACCCGGAACGCATCGACAGTGGGCGCAGGCTCTCCGAGTTCGGCTTCGATTCGCTGATGGCCGTCGAGCTGGTATCGGCCATCGAGACCCGGCTTGGCGTGAAGGTGTCCGCATTGGCCCTCGCCGACGCCGCGACCCTGCATCGCACCACCCTGTTGATCTGCGACCTGCTGGAAAGCCCCGAGCTCGATGCAACCAACGAACACGCTGCGCTGGCCTACCGCCACGCAGTCTCCCCTCCTGCTCCTGCACGGGAGGTGACATGAATCCCGATGACCGGAAGGCATTGAAAGACCGCCTGCTCAACCAGGCCAGGGCGATCGACAGCGCTCGTCATGCCCAGGCAACGCCCATCGACCGCGCTGTTTCAACCTCAGAGCACTACCCGCTGACCGAAACACTCGTCACAACCACCGACTTCCGCAGCCTCGAAGGCTATCGCCGCATCGCCATGATGAGGACGCTAGGGGACTCCCTCGGTATCACCAGCCCCTTCTTTCGCTGTCATCAGCGTAGGGCGGGGGCTACCAGCCGACTCGGCGATCAGGACGTCATCAACTTTGCAAACTACGACTATCTCGGCCTGGCCGGCGATCGCCGTGTCCTGGACGCCACCCATCAGGCGATCGAGTACTACGGCACCTCGGTATCGGCCAGTCGCATTGTCGCCGGCGAACGCCCCTTTCACGGGGCCCTGGAGCGTGAGCTGGCGCACTGCTACCAAAGTGACGATGCGCTCGCCTTCGTCAGCGGCCACGCTACCAATGTCTCCACCATCGCCATGCTGGTGGGCACCAGGGACCTGATCATCCACGACAGCCTGATCCACAACAGTGTGGTGGTGGGCGCCAGCGTATCCGGCGCCACTCGCATGAGTTTCCCCCACAACGATGCCCAAGCCCTGGATCGTCTGCTGTTCGACCATCGCGATCGCTTCGAGCGCGTACTGGTGGTAATCGAAGGCCACTACAGCATGGACGGTGACACCCCGGACCTGGCACGTTTCGTTGAGGTGAAGCGCAGGCACCACTGCTGGCTGATGGTGGATGAAGCCCACTCGCTTGGCGTGTTGGGGGCAACCGGGTTAGGTCTTCACCAGCATTGCCGAGTGGCTCCGGGAGATGTGGACATCTGGATGGGCACCCTGAGCAAATCCCTTGCCTCCTGCGGAGGCTATATCGCCGGGTGCCAAGCACTGGTGGATACGCTGCGCTACCTTGCGCCAGGGTTTCTCTACAGCGTCGGGCTGGCACCGCAACTGGCCGCACCAGCACGCCGCGCTCTGCAAGTGCTGCAGGAAGAACCCTGGCGAACCGCCAGGCTGACGCAGAACGCTCGACGTCTGCTGGACGGTATCCAGTCCCTGGGGCTGAATACCGGCAGCAGCGAGGGACATGCCATCGTGCCACTTATTCTCGGCAGCTCCGCCAGGGCAGCCAAGCTGTCCCATGCGTTGCTGGCGGCGGGTATCAATGTGCAACCCATCCTGCACCCTGCAGTGCCAGAACGTAGCGCTCGGCTGCGCTTCTTTGTCAGCTGCGAGCACCAGCCGGACCAGATCGATCAGACCCTGTCGGCCCTGGAACGACTGACCAACACTGATTGACGCTCCCCCACCTTGCAAGCAGTCCAACCTCCAAGGCGGATAGCGAGCGGCGGCCACGGATGGGGAGAGGGAATAGGGATAGGGATAGGGATAGGGATAGGGATAGGGATAGGGATAGGTACCAAGCTTCAATGAAAGAACAGGAAGCAGGGCAAGATAAGGAAGAGAGAGGAAGAAAGGAAGTTAGGAAGGAAGGAAGGAAGGAAGGAAGGGAGAGGAAGGAGAAAAGGAAGCACCAATCACTGTTGTCTATACAGCATCTGCTCCCTTGGAAACTGTTGTCTGTTTCAGCACTGACGCTCACTCCAGAAGGCATGGTGGTGGGCCGCACTGCCGATATCCCGGGCCTTTTCCAACGCCCGTTGGGCCATGCGATGGGTTTCCCGTGGAGACTCCAGCAACCGGACGAGGCAGCGCTGCCAATCCGCGGGATCATCATCGACCAGCAGTCCATCTTCCCCGTCGCTCACGATATTGCTGTAGGGGGCACGCCTGCTGAAGAGGCCCACACCACCCATGGCGGCAATCTCCAGAAACTTGATATGGGACTTGGCAGTGTTGAACGTTGTCGGCCACAAGGGAGCCAGCCCCAGATGCAACCGCGATCCTTTCAAGTGCCTCAGATAGGTATGCCAGGCCATGGGCGCGAGCGCGCCCACACGATCATGCTCACGCAAGGATTGCGGAGTGTAGCGCCCCATTGCCACTTCCAGCATCAAACCAGAGTGGGCCTCGAGAACGCTGACCAGTGCCGAGCTGATTTGCTCCAGATCCCGACGGTGGGCCCGCGTACCGTGGTAACCCAATCGCCATCCCGTCGATGTTGCCTCGGGGGTGGCCATCTCCGGGGAAAAAAGCAGCGCAGGTGCCAGCGTCACCACCCGGGAGTGGCGCGTGCTGATTCGTGCCGCCAGCTCCTCGTTTGGTACGACGACTTCGTCGGCCAGGGCCAGTAGCCTGGGCATAATCCGGCGCGACACCCACCCCATACGCTCACGATAGTCCATCGGTAAGCCAGGATCCCTGGCGGCAGCATCAAGATCATCATCCAGCAGGTAATGCACGCTGGCGACCTGAGCTCGTCGCGTCTCCAGCAGATCGATCCAGGCTTCGGACAAGCTTCGACAAACGATGACATGTGCCCCGGACAAGGTGCGATCCAGCCAGGGCCAGCACAGCAGAGGAGACGCCCACCGACGGGTATCAAGGCGAGTCACTGTCGCACCTGCATAGCGAAGCCAGGGCGCAGCCGTCGCCATGAAGTAGATGTCCTCGGTGGGCAGAGCCCCATCACTCAGCAACAGCCAGCGAGAACCACAAATGCCAGAACCCCGGGCCATGGTGAACGCCTCTCAACGCAGAGAAAAATCCTCGTGAACCAGCGTCAGATTGGGGTTGTAGGCCGGATCCCGATCAAGCTGCTCACCCCAGGTGTGGCGCATGTAGAGTACCTCTCCGATGGCCCTGGCTCGCTTGCTGGCATTGTCATCGGCACCACGCGACTCGGATTCGTGGTGATAGAGTTCAGCGTCGGGCGTCCATACGTTTCGATAACCCGCCTCCCGAACCTTTAGACACAGGTCCACATCATTGAAAGCGATCGGCAAATCTCGCGCGTTGAGGCCGCCCACCTGCCGATAGAGCGCCTTGCGTATCAACAAGCAGGCACCGGTCACCGCAGAGTAATTCTGCGCTAGCGCCAGGCGAGAAAAATACCCGTTGGCATGGCGGCTGAAATACTTGTGAGCGTGGCCCGCAACGCCCCCGATACCCAACACGACACCGGCGTGCTGGATGGTATCGTTGGGATAATAGAGCTTGGCGCCGACACAACCGATGTCCGGCCGCACGACGTGCCGCACCATTTCCTCGAGCCACTCTTCGTTGATGGGTTCAATATCGTTATTGATAAGTCCGAGCACATCACCACGTGCGTGATACGCTCCGAAATTGTTGATGCCGGAATAGTTGAAGCGATGGTTCCAGGCCAGAATCCTGACCCGGGGGTCTCCCTTGCCGATCTCGGCCAGATAAGCCAGTGTCTCTTCGCATCGCGTCCCGTTGTCGAGGATCAGCACCTCAAGCCTGGAATAGCGGGTACGAGACAGGATCGCATCGACGCATGGTGCCAACAGATCGACACGATCACGCGTAGGGATCATCAGGCTGACCAGCGGGAGCGGATCCGGCAGAGGCCAGCGGACACGATAGGTATTGGGCAGGCGCCCAAGCTCGACGGTGGCGCCGGGGCTGCTTCGTGCCAGATGGTCGGCGACCGCTCGCAGCCCTGCACGGGACGTATAATCCTTGGCGTTGCTGGTCATCGCCGTGGAGCCGGGACTGGCACGCCAATGATAGAGAATCCTGGGAATATGGACGATGCGATCAGGCTCTGTGTGGGCACAGACTCTCAGGGCCAGATCATGGTCCTGGCTGCCCTCCAGCCCCTTGCGGAAGCCTCCCAGTTGCCGTACCAGCGCGGTGTCGAAGACACTCAAGTGCGCCATGTAGTTCTGGGCCAGCAGCAGATCAGGATTGAAGCAGGGCTTGAAGTGAGGTTCGCAGCGCACACCACGCTGATCCACCTTGTCTTCGTCGCTGTACACCAGCACCGGTCGTGGTGAGCGACTCAGCGCCTCGGCAACATAGCTCAAGGCACACGGAGTCAGCAGGTCATCATGGTCCAGTAGCGCCACGTAGGGCCCAGCGGCCATGCTCAAGGCCGCGTTGGAGGCCTCACAGACATGGCCATTAGTTTTCTGGCGACGCAGAACTATTCGAGAATCACGAACCTCAAATTGCTCCAGCAACGCTATGACTTCGCGGTTTCTGGAGGCGTCATCAACGATACAGAGTTGCCAATGATCATAGTCCTGGCGAAGCACAGACTCGAGACAGTCTTTCAGATGTTCCGGCGCAGGATCATGTACCGGCAGCAAGATCGACACAATCGGCCTGAACGTATCCGTCCTGGCTGCTACTGCGGTGTCCACACATGACTGCGCAGCTCGCTCGGCAGCAGCACAGCGACGCTCAAGCGCCAGGCTACGGCGGCGTTCATCCTTGCCTCGCCACCCGTCAAGCCCACCACGAATCTCGTCCAGCTCAGCTCTTCTATTCCTGGAACGCCACCCACCTTCGAGCGCCGAGACCATAGAGGTCTTGTCGCAATCATCCGAACTACTATCCGAACTACTATCTGAACTGCTATCCGAATTCTTATCCCATCCGCGCTCACGCAGCCATTGCACATAGCTTCGACCCGAGCAGAATCGTTCGAACGTTTCCTCGTAGTCCGACAGGGCAAGGTCGCGCCAACAGGTGCCGTCCTGGAGGGCGCGGTGGCGAAGCACTCCCAACACTTCCTGCTTCGACACATCACGCCAGCGATGGTGCATATTGACCAGACGCTGGCTCAGGCGATCATGCGCGAACCAGGGGGAGAGCCAGACGACGCGAAAGTGGCGGATCGCAAAGTATCCCGGCGACTCCATCGGGTCGAATCTCAACCGGCGCAGTCGCCGCTTCACGTAGATCAACCGCTTGGTAATACGTCCACCCTTGAGCGGAAGGGTCAACGACTCGTCTTCACTGAAGCCTTCCCCCGTATCGAAGTAAAGCCTGACAGCAACGCTATGCTGGTCGTGGTCCAGGTCCAGCTCCACCATATGCCAGCCAGGCAACGGTAGGTGCCGACACAGCAGGAACTGGGGGTCTTCATCCAGCGACTCCCACTCCCAGTCCCCTCCACTCGCCTGCTGTCTCAGGCCATGATGAGGCTGCCAGTGTCGCTGAGGCTGAACGACCAGGTGGCACAGATCGAGAAGACCTTTCAGCCACGACCGTGTTCCGCCACCTCGATTGGCACCTTCCATACCCGCCGCTCAGTTGCTGGCCACAGCGACTCGACGCGGCCCCGGCGGGAACCATTGTCCGGTCTCGGCAACACGACACTGGACCCTGTCACCCGCAGACAGATTCACCTTCAGCTGGAAGCCGACATAGCCGCCACGGGGAAGCTTCAAGCGAGCCATGGACGGACGGAGCTGGGTGGCCGACACAGTGTCGCGATGTTCGTCATTGACCCAGACTTCGACGTCCACCGGGGTATCAGCACCACCTTCCCACCAGGCCCACCCCCCCACCCGCTCGGCATCGAACTGCGTCAGTCGAGCGTGAGCAAAGGGGAGATTGTCGCGATAGAGCTGGATGCGCGATTCGAATAGCTTGCGACAACGCTCGTAGAGCGCCAGATCCAGCGGGTTGAGTTTGCGGAACTCCTGTTCATCCTCCGGCGCGATGTCATGCAATTCGCCCACCTGCGGCTTCCCCCGGTTGTCCTCACGCTGGGCGATATCGATGCCAAAGCGAGCATTGATCAACTCCAGGCTCTCCGAGTAGCGTTCGGTCAAGCCGACCATCCCGATCGCCTCGACATCGACCCCCTTGAAGATGCTCGACTGGCGATCAAGCATCAGAGGAATCTTCATGAAGTCGCGGAAGCTGCCCTTGTACTGATGAATCCGCTGAAAGTGCGAATACTCGGAAGCCGCCCGCTGCAACGGTTCGCGAACAAAGGTCACCGCGCGATCGACGCCACACAGCGGGACATACTTGGCCGCGGTGACGTGTCCTGCCAGCATCATCGCCTGGTTGTCCAGGCTCCTGCGATACAGGCGCCAAGGATCGGGGGACTCGCCATACATGCACTCGCGTGTCAGGACGCTGGTCTGAGATGCATCCTGGCCGTAGTCATAGACGATCTTGTCGAAGCCAAAGGCGCGCTCAGCACCGTGACGAAAACTGGTTCCCGCCGTCTTGGGTATATGTACGAAAAACAAGGGTTTCATGGTGGAGTCTCCTGACAAAAGCGCCGCAGGAATCAGTCCTGCGGCGCGGCGTGGCAAAAGGGATAGGGGAAGACGACACGGGATCCGGTGGCGGAGCCACCTCCACACTCCAGACGCGTCACGATGTGCCGACAACAAGATCACTCCCCCCCACCAGCACTGAAGCATTGGCATGGAGAGAAACGGTCACATGATCGCCTTCTTTCAAAGGCGCCGGATGCAGCCAGCGAAACCCGCAATAACCATCCACGGATTTGCCGGAACGTCGTAGATCGGGTCGATAGAACCCCACCCTTGCACGCCCCGCGTGAACACCATTGACGAAGATGTTCACTGCCAGACCACTGGCCTTGCCGTTGCGGTCCGTCACCCAACCACAGACTGCGTTGGCGTCAAAATGATCGATGGCTCCCACCAAAGGGCGATCTAGCACGGTGCGCTCTGCCAGACGCTGTTTCAGCGCCGACATCTCCCGAGCCAGGCGGGCAAGCTTGCCGGCCTGGAACTCATGAGCAACGTCGTTGATGTCGTAACGTCCGAAATATGCCTCGCCCTTGTCGAAGTTGGCGCCTCGCGTAGCACTCCCCCTCAATCGCTTGCGCGAGAACTCCTCACGCGACTTCACCGCGTAATGGTGAACCCGAAGCGGTCCCTGATGGATCGACCGCGTACGCCCACCACGTGGGTCCGACTCACCACTGCCGTCCGGCGAGCCAACGAAGTCCTCGATCACGTCCCCTGTGGCATCGACATATTTCCAGGCCGATACCAGGGTAGAGGAATGACAATAGGGCGCCTTGACATGGTCGACGCGTACCAGGCTCTTGGTGTGACAATCTGCGCTCGCGCCTGGTGCAGTGCCACAACGGGTGAAACGTTGCAGTACCGGTTCAGATCGCGCCTCTTCAAGCCCCGAGGAGCCGAAGCATTTCCAGTTCACGCTGACGCTTCCCACATCACCCGACGCCACCAGCCTTTCCAGCTCGCGACATTCCTCACCGTGACGCTGGCTTTCGTGCACAAGAAACTCATCGGCATCGAGAAACATGACGTAGTCATGCTTTCCCAGAGCCAGCCCAAGGATGCGACGATAGGCCAACTGCTGCGACCTGCGCTCAAGCACCGGCTGGTACAGCAGGCTGACCTCTCCCAGATCTGCCAGCGCCTCGAGCAAAGAGCGGGTGCCGTCGTCGGAACCGTTGTCGGCCAGAATGACATGCCCAAACCCTGCCAGCCGATGCCAAGCTACCCACTCGACAAGGTAATCCACCTCATTGCGGACGATACCGGCAACACAGAACTTCGCCATCTCTAGCCCACCCTGACCGGAGAGTTGCCAAGATCGACAACGTCGTTCACTACTCTGGCTCTGACACTGGCGTCCTCGCTCAAGCTTTCACCGGCAGGAAGGGTGAAGGTGAAGCCACATGGCTCGTTCGCGGGAGCACCGCCACCGGGGTTCGGTTCGTTCGCCACCACCACACCCACGGACCGGTCATCAACAAAAACTTCTACCTCAGCATGCTGTTTCTTGTGTACATAGCGCGCCCAACCGCTGACACGTCGTGAATCACATGAAAGAAGTTTTCCCTGTGACTTGGTGATCCGGGTTGCCTCTATATAGTCTTCTGGTTCAGGATCGATAAAGGCCAGTGCCGTCTGGTGTTCCTCCTGCGAGGGAGAAATTCCGCAAAAGGACTCGAGAGTGGAAAGAAAGGCTTCGGGATAAGCACTGGCCTTTTCGTAGGAGACGAGCATGGCACGCGGAGACTTCTGCCTGACAAAGCGAAGCGTCTTTCTATACTGTGACAGCGCTCTGTCCATGCCCTCGGTAATTTCGGCCAACATGGAAATAGAATTCCGCTGCGCTATTGAAAGAATATCCTTGTAGATAAACACATACCTGGCATTCGGCAATAGAGCGTCTACTTCATCCAGATGGTCGATGATGGAAGGTCGCTTCCAGCCCCAGCGGGTGTACCTGGTCTGGTACTCCTTCACAATCAAAGCTGTCTGAGCCATGTCCTGCTTTTCGAAAGCCTCGGAAAGTCTGACGTCTTCGTACACAGGGTGTGAGGCACGGTCGCCCATGAAGACGCCAAGCTTGGCCAACACGCCAGCGACCATCGAGGTCCCGCCTCGCGCGGTTCCAATGACGATGATAGGAGATGGCATCTTGTCATCCTGGTCCCCTATGACCACGACTCCCTTGTTGATCAAGGCATCATTCTTGGGCATGTCCCCTCCTGGGATACGTAGTTTCTCCGAATACGACGACCCATCAAGAAAGCCATCAACGACCTCCGATGGAGAAGTCTTCTCGGCTTCTTGTGAGGCAAGGGCTGTAGCTGGGGTCGTGTTCGATTATTTTTCCCCAGGCCTTCTGCATGTAATCTATCTCGGTGTTGAATCTGGCAACTTTTTCTGGGTTATCTTCTGCTCCACGACTGATGGATTCGTGGTGATACAATTCAGCGTATGGGGTCCAGATATTACGATACCCGGCATCGAGCACCTTCAGGCAGAAATCAACGTCATTGAAAGCGACCTTGAGGTCCTGTTCGTTCAGGCCTCCGACTTCCTCATACACCGACTTTCTCACGAGCAGACACGCCGCTGTCACGGCAGATACAGACTGGACCACCTTCAAACGGTTGAAATAACCGCCGGACTCTCGAGGAAAGTGCTTGTGAGAGTGCCCTGCTACTCCGCCAAGCCCAACGATGACGCCTGCGTGCTGAATGGTGTCATTCCCATAGTATAGTTTTGCGCCGACACAGCCGACATCCTCGCGACAGGCATGAGGAACCATCTCCCGGAGCCAGTCTCCATTGATCACTTCAACATCATTATTTACCAAACCAATGATGCTTCCCTTGGCATGCTCTGCACCAAAATTATTGATAGCTGAGTAGTTGAAGGGGTGGTCGTACCTGAGAACGCTTACCCTGGAGTCTTCAGCCTGAATTTTTTCAAAAAATTCATGCGTCTCAGGCTCTACACTGCCATTATCAAGGAGAATAATCTCGTAGTCTGTATAACGTGACTTCTCCAGGATACTGCGCACTGCCAGCTCTGTGACGTCCTTCTTGTCTCTCGTAGGAATCAACATGCTCACCAACGGTGCCGGCTCAGGAATAGGCCAACGCACACGATAGGTATTTCCCACAATCCCCTGCTCTACAATCGCACGCCCATCTGCTATTCCTTCAATATGGTCTTTCAGCGCCTTTACACCAGCTGAGGTCGTGTAATCCTTGCCCTCTTCAGCCAGTGCTGTCGAACCCTCGATAGCGCGCCAGTGATAGAGAACTCTGGGAACGTGGGAAATTGAGCCAGCGGTCAGGTGTGGTATGCAACGCAGCACCAGATCATAGTCTTGCGATCCCTCTACCCCGACTCGAAAACCCCCAATTTTCTCGATCAACGAGCGTCGATATACGCCCAGATGAGAAACATAGTTTTGCGAATAGAGAAGGTCGATGTTCCAGTCTGGCTTGAAGTGAGGCTCGCAGCGCATGCCCTGAACATCGATCTTGTCTTCATCACTGTAGATCAACTGGGCATCGGGATTCTTTTCCAGCTCTTTTGCAATAAAGTACAACGCATCTCTGGCCAATTCATCATCGTGATCGAGCAATGCCAGATAGTCACCAGTGGCCATCGACAGGGCGTCATTAGTTGTCTTGGAAATATGCCCATTATCCGGCCGAAAATGTATTTTTACGCGTTTATCTTTGCTGGCATAGTGCCTGAGTACTTTTTCGACATGTGGTGATGGAGAGGCATCATCCACAAGGCAAAGCTCCCAGTGGGGATAAGACTGTGCGATGACCGAGTCGATGCAAGCTTTCAGAAGCGTTTCATCGGTATTGTAAACCGGCACCAACACCGAAATTAATGCAGGACTCTCAAGGCCCTCAAGATAGCTGCGGATGGTTTCAGAGCTCGGCAGGCCATTGACTTCTACCTCATCTATCCATTTCTGGTAGGAGAGTTCGGCCTCGTTGACAATAAAGGTTTCCGCGTACTCTTCGAGAAGGCGGGTCTCGCGTGCGGCGTCGTCCTCGGCATCCGCCAACTCGGCTTTCTTTGCCGTCCCGTCACCTTCATCCGTTTCCGGAGCAGACCTACCCACTCCCGCAAGGACCTCGGCCTTTTTCAAGTCCATGTACTCAGGAGCAGTCTCGACAAGACGCCCGGCAATCGCATCCCAAGCCTCTTCGGCATCGACATTGTCGATGCATAGTCGCTCCAGACGGAAGCTTCCTTCCCGCTCCCATGGGTCAAAGCGTATGTTGACAATACTTCGCTCAAGCTGAATCACCCTTGTCGCCAGTTTCCCTGACTGGAAGGGTATGGGATAGGCGTGGGTTTCACTGAAGCCCTCTCCGTGATCGATATATAGCTTGGCGACCTGGTGCTGATACTCGCCACTGAGAACAAATTCGATACGACACCACCCAGGCTCGATGACTCGACCTCGGCGATGACGAACGACGAAGGCCGGATCGGTACCGTGGGAACGCCAATGGAACTCCCCTTCCAGGCGGCGCTCGAGCTGCTGGGCAGCGGCAAGCGTAAATTCACAGCCTTCGCAGCACTTCAGATATCCATCCAGCCCCGACCAAGGGTGCGGGATCTGTGGCGTCTCGATCTTTTTCAGCACCGGATCCTCCAACCGGAACTCTCCAGGTCGAGTCATCGGGTCCAGCCGCAATGCCTGTGTTCCCATCGGCAAGTAAATGACCAGGCTCTGGTGGCCGCTCTTTTCCACATGACGGGCCCACACGATATCTGCCTGGAAACCATCGCCATAATCAATATAGAGACACTGATCCACTGCCTGAGTCGCCGAAAAGTCGTATTCGAGGCTGAACCATCCACCTTGGCGAAGCACAGCGGGATTGATCGGGGTGAGCAGGAACTGTGGATCTCCACCGCGAGATACCCAGACCACCTTGTTATTGCGGGTCATCAGCTCCAGTTCATGGATCGGCAGCAAGTCCATGCGGGAGCATTTTTTGATGTACTTGTGATACAACCCACCGAGATCTCTCAGCGGTTTGGTCGCTCGCCAACTGAAGGAAGTCTGCATTCGCCTCAGGCGTGCCGACAACGCCAGTGTAGCCAAGTGTGGTGATTGCGAAGAGGGAGGGCCGTTTCTTGGTTCATGTTCTACCACGTCTACTTCCTCAGGCAATTACTAGTAGCCAGGAGCCTCGACAAAAGACATCCCTCGAGCATCCTTATCGGAAACTCGTGGCTCAATGTTGTCCAATGGCCAGTCGATTGACAGGATAGTATCTGCCCAGTGCACCGACATTTCGTCTGAAGGCGCGTAATAGTCAGTACACTTGTATACAAACTCGGCATCGTCACTGGTAACGTAGAAACCATGTGCAAATCCAGGTGGTACCCAGAGCATCTGCCGGTTGTCTTCGTTCAAGAAAACGCCTACCCACTTACCATAGGTGGCACTGGACGTTCGCATATCAACGGCTACGTCGAATACCTCTCCCCTGACTACTCTCACCAGCTTTCCCTGGGGATGCTTCAGCTGATAATGCAGTCCCCTGAGTATCGAGCGACTCGACCTACTATGGTTGTCCTGAACAAACTTGTGTTCACCACAGACTTCATCAAATGTTTCCTGGCGAAAGGTTTCCATAAAGAAACCTCTTTCGTCACCGAACACTTTTGGCGTAAATAGCACGACATCAGGAATAGCCAGCCTTTCAACTTTCATGCACGTCACCTCCACCATCAGGTAGCCTTGTCACTGACCAACAGCCTTCGCGGCCAGAAGCTGTAGCAGGTATTCCCCGTATCCTGTCTTGGAAAGGCTGTTTGCCTGTGAAAGCAGGAACTCGTCACTGATCCAGCCTTGAGTCCAGGCAATCTCTTCCAGACAGGCTATCTTCAGCCCCTGTCGATGTTCGACTGTCTGCACGTACTGCGCTGCCTCAAGTAAACTGTCATGAGTACCTGTATCCAACCAGGCAAATCCTCTCCCCAAACGCTCTACGTGAAGTTCACCACGGTGTAGATATTCATTGTTGATCGAGGTTATCTCCAACTCTCCCCGAGCCGATGGCTTGACGCTCCGCGCGATGTCCACCACTGAGTTGTCATAAAAGTACAAGCCCGTCACCGCATAGGATGACTTTGGTTTTTTGGGCTTTTCCTCAATAGAGACCGCACGCCCTTTCTCATCAAACTCGACAACACCAAAGCGTTCCGGGTCTTTGACGAAATAGCCGAACACTGTGGCACCTCGAGCCTGGTCGGAGGCTCTCAGAAGTTGCTCGGAAAAGTGTTGTCCGTGGAAGATATTATCGCCAAGGACGAGACAGACAGGAGAATCACCAATAAACTTCTCGCCGATAATAAAAGCCTGGGCCAGTCCCTCTGGCTTTGGCTGCTCTGCGTAGGACAAGGAAACACCAAATTGGTCACCGGTACCGAGCAACTGACGGTAGACCGGTAGATCATCCGGTGTAGATATCACCAGTATTTCTCTTATTCCTGCCAACATTAGCACCGAGAGCGGATAGTAGATCATCGGCTTGTCGTAGACAGGGAGAAGCTGTTTTGAGACCCCATGGGTAATGGGGTGAAGTCTCGTACCGGAGCCTCCGGCAAGGATGATTCCCTTCCGATTCATGGCGGTAACCTCTAGTTTTCGGACAACGCCTTGCGGCGGCAGGCCTACCTTAGGTAGTCCTTCATGGTGAGAGACAACTGTCCCCTCCAGTCAGGGAGCGAGATGTCGAAGGCGTTCTCAAGACGAGAGACCGACAGCCGGGAGTTGGGTGGACGCTTTGCTGGTGTGGGATAGTCCTTCGTCGCCAGACGAGACAGCTGGTCGTCGCAGAGCATGAGAGGAAGGCCGTGCAGACGGGCGAGACGAAAAATCTCTCGGGCAAAGTCATACCAGGACACGAAACCCCGTGGTGCCAGATGGTAGAGCCCGGTCAGTTCGGGACGAGAGCGGTAGACTTGCCACGCATGCAAGGTCACGTCAGCAATCAGGCGTGCGGGCGTAGGGGCCCCCACCTGGTCGTCGACAATTGCCAGGGACGCCCGCTCCCGCCCCAGACGCAGCATGGTCTTCATGAAGTTGTTGCCCCTGGCACTGTAAACCCAACTTGTCCGGAAGATTTGTGCGTCGCATCTACTGGCGAGCACCGCCTCGTCGCCGGCAAGCTTGGACTGGCCGTAGCAAGATAAAGGGTCGGTTGGACTATCTTCCGTCCAGGGCCGAATGCCATCGCCTGGATAGACGTAGTCGCTGGAATAGTGCGTCAACAGTGCCCCGTGATCGGCACAATAGCGTGCGAGACAGCCAGGCAGCTCTGCATTGAGTCGAAAGGCAGTCGCCGTATCGGTCTCTGCCTGGTCCACCGCGGTGTAGGCAGCAGCATTGATCACCCACTGGGGGCGATAGTGGTCCAGACAGCGTTTCACCGCATCAAGGTCGGTCAGATCCAGGGTCCTGCGGTCAGGCGCATGAAGATCCAGATGGATGGCTAGCGCCTTGTGAAGCTCATGGCCCACCTGGCCCGAGGCACCAAGCAAGAGCCCACTCATGACAACACCCCCAGGCGCTCGGCCCGGTAGCTACCATCCTGCACCGCCTTCCACCACGACTCGTTGGCCAGATACCAGGACACTGTCTTGCGAAGGCCAGACTCGAAAGTCTCTCGTGGCTCCCAGGCCAACGTGTGCTGAATGTAGGATGCATCGATGGCATAGCGCCGGTCGTGGCCAGGCCTGTCGGCGACGTAGGTGATCAGATCACGATATTCGCCCTTGTCCGGAGCCATTTCCGTCAACAGGTCACAGATTGTGTGTACCACTTCGAGGTTGGTTTTCTCGTTATGGCCACCAATGTTGTAGGTATCTCCAACCTTTCCCTCGCTGGCAACCAGCACCAGGGCGCGCGCATGGTCCTCGACATAGAGCCAGTCTCGTACCTGTCCACCATCACCGTAGACAGGAAGAGCCTCTCCATGCAGCGCATTGAGGATCATCAGAGGAATCAGTTTTTCAGGAAAGTGAAACGGACCATAGTTGTTTGAACAATTGGTCACCAGGCAAGGCAAGCCATAGGTGCGCGTCCACGCCCGCACCAGGTGATCCGATCCCGCCTTGCTGGCCGAGTAGGGCGAACTAGGCGCGTAGGGGGTCTGTTCGGTGAACAGGCTGCCATCATTCTCGAGGTCTCCGTAGACTTCGTCGGTGGAGATGTGGTGAAACCGAAAACCATCGGCCTTGTCGCTGTCCTGTTGCCTGATTCCTTCCCAGTACCCGCGTACCGCCTCGAGCAATACCAGAGTGCCCACCACATTGGTCTGAATAAAGGCGCGAGGCCCGTCGATGGAGCGATCAACGTGGCTTTCAGCGGCCAGATGCATCACCACATCGGGGCGGTACTTGTCCAGAATTCTGCTCATTGCCGCGCCATCACAGATGTCCGCTCTCTCGAAGATATAGCGAGGATCGGAGGCGACAGACGCTACGGATGCCAGATTGCCGGCATAGGTCAGCTTGTCCACATTGACGACACGATGAGGGGTGTGGGTAATCAACTCCCTCACCACGGCCGAGCCGATAAAACCGGCACCACCGGTCACGAGAAACGTCTTGATCATGAAAGAACCCCGAGAGGACTGGAAATTCTGCCCGCCCCGCCAGGGAGGACGCTAGAAATGGCATACGGGCGGGAAGGAAGAGAGGATGACAGGAAGCGTGAGCCCTGAGCTCTTCAACATGAAGGGCTTCATTGCGGCAGCCGTCCGACGACAGCTATCGGTAGTTCCATCAGCAAGAGCGTCAGTCTCTGTGGTCCTGGACGATCAGCCACAGCATGCTGGCAATGAAGGCAAGGAACAGAGTGACGATCACAAAGATGGTCAGGTTGTAGAGGCGCTCAGGACGCGTGGCGTACTCGGGCAGTAGAGGGCTCTGCAAGATACTGATCTGCTTAAGCTTGCGAGCAGCCTCGATGCGCGTGCCCTCCAATGCACCGAGAGCGCTGGCATAGGTCTCCTGGGCAAAGCGAGCCCGCAGTTCAAGCCGCTGATACTCGGAGGACAGGCGGTTGAGGGAGTCTCCTGTGGCCTTTGCCAGTCGCTCACGCTCCTGATCGATCTGACGACGCAACGCAGTGATTTCGCTCTCGACTCTCACCATGTCCGATGAACGCTGGCTGGAAAAGCTGGCCAAGGCGCTACGCCGAGCTTCCAGTCTTGCCAGCTCACCTTCCAGACTGGCCACCACCTGGTTGAGGCTGTCCACGGTCGAGGTAGGAGACACCAGACCATGCTCGTTCTGATAGTCCAGGAGATCTGTGCGTGTCTGATCCAACCGATCGGACAGGCGCTCTACCTGAAGCTCGAGGAACCGTACTTGATCCTGAGCCAGGCGCTGCCCCATGGCATTCATGTGCGCTTCACCTTCCGCCAGTAAAAGCGAGGTCAGTTGCTGGGCAAACTTGGGAGAGAAGCCCTGGACCTCCAGCTTCAGGACCCCTGCGTAGTCATCGAGCGTTACCTCTACGCGACTCAGGTAATACTCATGAAGGTCTTCGATGGGAGCCTCGGCGTCCCACAGACGAGCAGGAAAGTCACCGTTCTCACTGTAATGAGACCTCAGGTCGAGCCGTTCATCAGCCTTCTTGAGCATATCCACAGAAAGCAGATACTCCCGCAAAAGCAACATATCGCTATCGATGCTGGCACCGGAAAGCAGGCTCGAGAAGTCGAAGGTTGGGGCAGCGATCTGTGGGCTTTCCAGTACCACGACGGCCTCGGATACGTACCGATCCTCGGCCCAGACTAGCCAGTAGAAGGACATGGCCAATATCGACAGGCAGGCAAATGCCCAATGGGGCTGCCGAGCAATCCATCGCAACATTATCTTGGCTTCCTTGCTGGAGCGACGTCGCGGGGCATCCGGACGCCTCTGAATGCGAGCACCACCGTCGGGATCTAATCCTCAGTGAGCGACGCCTTGCCATCGCCTGGTGGCTACCGTTCTTTCTTCTCGAAACCCTTCTCCGACTCCTTCCGCGAATCCTTCCCCGAATCGTCCTTGCCACTGGCGGGTGTGGCTCGCTTTTTCGTCTGTACCGCGCGACGAACCTCATGCAAGCGCTGCTTCGCCAGGTGAAGGCGAGCAATGAGCTCCTGACGGACCCTCGGGTCGACCAGTTCGTCTGCGTTCTCACGCCCCATCTCCAGAGCATCGAGGCGCTTCTGGATACGCTCCAGCTGCTGTCTGCGCTTGCCCAGCAATGCCTTGAGCGTATCCAGGGACATTGTGTCGATACCCGGTGTCGGCGCAGGTGACGGATACCGGGGTGCTTGCGGCTCGCCATCGTGGCGTGGCCCATTGCCGGGGCCGCCGGTGGCCTTGGCCTTGGCCTTGCTGTCACTGTCCTGGTGATAGCTGCGAATGGCGTCTCTGATATCGTCAAACCAGAACGCCTCGCCATGCTTCAGATAGATGCCTGCCTGGCACAGTTCGCGCAGTATGCCTTCGCTGTGGGAGACCATGACCAGGCTTGCGCGATTGACCCTGTCCTTGAAGGCACGGGTCGCCTTGGCCTTGAATACCCGATCGCCCACCGAGGTCGCCTCGTCAGACAGATAGACATCGAAATCAAACGCCAGCGACAGACCAAAATTGAGTCGCGCACGCATCCCGGAGGAGTAAGTACGAATCGGGTCATCGAAGGCCGGCCCGAGCTCTGCAAATTCCTGCACCTTGTCGATGATGGCTCCGACGTCACGACCACCACCATGGACACGGGCAACAAACTTGACGTTCTGACGGCCACTCAAGGCCCCCTGAAAACCTCCGGCCAGTCCCATCGGCCAGGAGACCCGAGCATCGCGCCGGATAGAGCCCCTTTCAGCCGTATCCATGCCGGCAATCAATCGCAGCAGGGTCGACTTTCCCGCGCCATTTCTCCCCAACACTCCAACGCTTACGCCGTGGGGGATGGTCAGGTTGATATCCTTCAACACCCAGTCCCTGACCTTGTGATGGTGATAGCGCTTGTAGAGGTGTTCTATCTGGATCATTGCGCCATCAGCCGATGTCGAAACCGAAGGTGTAGCATCAATCCTAGTGACAGCAGTGCCAGCGTCACCATCCAGTAATAGGGGGCACTGGTACCAGGGACCTGCCAATACCCTTCAAAAAAACCGCCACGTAGTCGCTCCAGACCATGAACAATCGGGTTGAGCAACAGGTACTCACGCATCCAGTGGGGCATGTGATGGATCGGGAAAATGACACCGGATAGGATCAACAATGGCATGATCATCATCCGTAGCACGATCGCCACCTCGGCGATGAGGGTGGCAAGCACGGAGACAATTAGCCCAAGCGCCAGGCCCAGCAGCCAGAGCGAGAGCCACCACGCCAGTGCCAACAGGGCGTCGTCAGGTGCCAGCGCCTCGACCTTGAGCAACATGCCGCCGAAGATGAACAAGAGAAATATCAGTGATCGCAGAAGCCCCTCCAGGGCGTTGCGCACCAACACCGGGTCCACGGGCCTGACCTGCCGATAGGCGAACAGCGCCTGGTTGGCCTTGATGGCTCCCAGCCCTCTAATCATCCCTTCGCGAACCAGAAAAAATCCCATCAGTCCGACCACCATCCATGGGATGAAAGGGGCTCCCACGATAAGGGCGTCTCCGCGGATGAGACTGCGGATGGCCACCATGATCAGTGTGAAGAACACAGGTTCCGCGATCATCCAGAACCAGCCCAGGCGATCCGACATGGTGCGCGCAATGGCCTCTCGCAGGAACATGGCGTACCAGACGCTACGCGTCACCACCCAAGGGTGGCGTTGCACGGAGTTGCCAATCATCGACATGCTGCCCCCCTCTAGAGATCGATCGCCACCTTGGTGGCCACGGCAATCTGATAAAGGATCTGGGTCAGGCTGGTTGCCAACTGAAGATTCTTGGTGGGGACAGCCGGCATCACCAGAATCTCGTCTCCTGCACGCAGGGTGATATCGTCGGCATTCCGCACCGCGCCGTTCTGGCGAACCACCAATATGTTGTCCTCATCGCCACGCTGGGTAAGACCACCTGCGGCATCAAGATAGTGGTCGAGACCAGAACCCGGCTGATAGACCACCGCCTGTGGCACGACCACCTCTCCGCTGATGAGCACCGAATCCATGGCCTCCGGCAACGTGATGACGTCACCGTCCTGCAACCGAATGTCGGCAACCCCTTGATCACTGGCGACCACCAGTCGACCGCTGGGTTCGAGCTGTCGCGCCCGCGCCACAAACATCTGAATCAGCTCGGCCTCGCGAATCCTGATTCTGGCCTCCTCATCGGTGGATGACGATGTTCCCAGATAGGTCGTTTCCAGACGACGGAGACTATCCTCGAGCGCCTCTTTCTGCTGCCGTGCTACGCTTTCTCGGCGAATCGACACATTGTGGCTGGCCGACATGTCGGACAGGATGGCGACGGCGTCCAGCAACTCTCCGAGCCGGGCATCCCGCGGCAGGGCAAACCTCGACGGGCCCAGAAAACTCCCCTCGAGGGCAACCACGATGGTGCCTTCCTGATGATCTGCATTGAAGATCACCTCATCACCAGGCTGGACCTGGCGCGCGAGAAATTCGTCGAGCGTCAGGTAGGTGGCAACCGGGCCTGTTGCACGCTCTCCGCGCAGCAATACGTGAGACACACCACTCTTCAGGCGGGCCAGGCTTACCAGATCGCTGCCACTCAACTGGCCAGACTGTAGTTCGTATCGGTAGGCGCGTTCCACATCACCGGTCACCGCGATGGAGGGACCTCGTTCTCCCACCACGATAGTATCGCCGTCGCGCAACTGAGGCCGAGCGATCCTGCCATCCAGCAAAAAGTCGTAGAGATCGAAGCTGGCCAGGCGTTGCCCCTGACGCATCAGGCTAATGCTGCGATAGCTGCCAAGGGCGTTGTCGATCCCCCCGGCCTGATCGAGAAAGTACAGAATCGAATCCGAGGGGGTGCCCGCGTAACGTCCAGGGCTGTGCACATAGCCGGTGACATAGACACCGACGGGCTGAACGCCTTGCAGGTTGGTGTACACCTGCACGTTCTCGGGATAGATGCTCTGGATCGCTTCTCGAACCCGAGCATCCAACTGGCTATGGCTCATTCCCTGCACGGCGAGGGGGCCGATCGACGGGAGAAAGATATTGCCTTGGGCATCCACGGGCACCACTCGATCGAATTCCACCGCCCCCCATGCTCTCAGGGTGACCTGATCACCAGGTTTGATGCGATAGTCACGGTTGAGCCCATCTGCCATGGTGCCTCGAAACCCACCGGTAAAGAGGTTGGCGCCAAAGGGAGGAAGCAGTTCCACATCGATCGGTGACGGTATCGAGGGCGGCCCGTAGCGATCGTTGCTCCAGTTGGCGCGAGGCGAGTCATTGATCGTCCCTTCATCCGTCTGCTCCCGGGCCTGAGGCAAGATATCGTCCGGCAGGGCAATACCCTGCGCAGCGACCGAGTTCGCCATCGACCAGCTCACCATCAGCAACAACACAGGCAACGCCAGCCGTCTTGCCAGATACAGCACCGCCCTGCCGAGCCGTTCATCCATGATCGTCATCACCAGGTCTCCGCTCCGTTGTACAGCGCCGTTACCAGGCGACTGGTAAACCAGGCGCCTTCTCCCGACTTGCAGGCAACGGCCGCCAGTCGATCCCCGTTGCTCCGGCGAGTCACTGTCAAGTGACGACATATGCGCCTGCTGGCAGAGAAGTAGGGGGAGTCAGCCACCACCTCCACATTCGCTCCCCAGGGGCTACTCGATAGTGTGGTGGCGCTCCCGGCGGGGGTTTGGGCAAGAAACCGCGACAAGTCGCTGGAGGCAGGGATCCCGGAAGGCTCGCTCATGATCCCCTGGGCACTGTTCGGCTGGGTAAGCGGACGCTGAACACAGCCGGTGATCAGCACCGTAGCAAGAAGAAGCGTGACCGTGGCACCCCGGCGAAAGACGCTTTTCCTCGAAAGACCCGAGGCCCTTTCAGGCGCCCTTCCATCGGCTGGAATCGACCTTAAAAACGTGCAATATCGAAGCATAATCATAGCGAAATTCCCGACGTCGTCATGCGATAAACGACGAATAACTGTTACAGATGTTTTAGCAATTTCGCAATAATATCTTGCTCGCTCATTATCTCGGTATTGACGGAAACCTCTGGCTTCACAGGCGCCTCATAAGGACTATTGATGCCAGTGAAATCCAGAATCTTGCCTTCCCTCGCCTTCTGATACAATCCCTTAGGGTCTCTCTCTTCACAGACATCCAGGGGCGTATCGACAAACACCTCGACAAAATCATCGCTAAGAAACAGCGCCCTGGCCGCCTCTCTGTCTGCTCGAAACGGCGAAATAAATGCGGTAATAACGATCACCCCAGCCTCTGCGAACAGCCGAGCAACCTCACCGACTCGCCGAATATTCTCCGCCCTGTCCTGCTCCCCCATGCCAAGGTCCTTGCATAGCCCATGCCGGACATTGTCGCCATCCAGCAGCATGGTGTGATACCCGCGTCGATTGAGCTCCACCTCCAGAGCATTGGCGAGGGTCGACTTGCCGGAGCCCGATAACCCGGTAAACCAGACGCAGCAGCCACGGTGGCCATTGATCCTCTCTCGCATGGTCTGGGTTACCGTGGTGCGGTTCCACACCACGCTGGCCTTGCTGTCGTGTTTGCGGAATTCGTAGGGCAGCTCCGCATCCGACGGACTGTGGATCATCCCGGCACCGACGGTAAGATTGCTCAATCGGTCGATCAGAATGAAGCAGCCCGTGCCAGGGTGGGTACGATAGTCGTCGACAGGTATCGCGGTGGTGAGCTCGACACGGCAACGCGCGATAGCATTGAGATCCAGCTGCTCCCCATGCCGTTGCTCCAGGGTGTTGACGTCCACCAGGTAGTCGATGGCGACAACCTTTCCCGCAAGGTCCCGAGTGGCCAGCTTGATGTCATACAATTTCCCGGGTTCCAACGGGGACTCGTGCATCCACACAATATCGGCCACGAATTCCGACCGAAGCGGCACCTGATCATCGACCCCGACGATCCAGTCTCCGCGCGATGCATCGATCTCGTCGCACAAGGTGATGGTCACCGCTTGTCCGGGAAATGCCGCATCGAGATCACCATCCATGGTAACGATGCGCTTCACCTGACTGGTGGTACCGCTCGGCAGCACCTTGACCGCCAGTCCGGGAGTCAAGACACCGGAGCTGAGGGTGCCCGCGTATCCCCGGAAATCCAGATTGGGGCGGTTGACGAACTGAACCGGCAAGCGCACATCTCGCAGATTCTGGTCGTGCCTGATCTCGACCTCTTCCAGCAGCGTGAGCAGGCTGGGGCCGTCATACCAGGGCATCTCGCTGCTGGGCTCGACCACGTTGTCGCCTTTCAGCGCAGACAGCGGGACAAAATGTATATCCCGGGCCTCGAGTCGATCCATGACGAGCCGATACTCGTCGACGATCTGCAGATAACGATCTTCGTCATACGCCACGAGATCCATCTTGTTGACCGCTACCACAAGGTGCTCTATGCCCAGCAGGTCGCAGATGAAGCTATGGCGACGCGTCTGGGTCTGCACACCGTGTCGAGCATCAATCAGTATGATCGCAAGACTGGCCGTGGAAGCGCCGGTCGCCATGTTGCGGGTGTACTGCTCATGCCCCGGCGTGTCGGCAATGATGAACTTGCGTCTATCGGTGGAGAAGAATCGATAGGCCACATCGATGGTGATCCCCTGCTCACGCTCTGATTGCAGGCCATCCACCAGTAGCGCGAGATCCACCTCGTCACCGGTGGTGCCGCTGGTGCGAGATGCCTGGGTGATGGCGGCCAGCTGATCCTCGTAGATCATCTTGGAGTCATGCAGCAGGCGCCCGATCAGAGTGGACTTGCCATCATCGACACTGCCGCAGGTAATGAAGCGCAGCAGGTCCTTGTTCTCGTGTTCCTTCAGATAGCGTTCGATGTCGCTGGCGATCAGCTCGGATTGATGGGACATGACGAATTCCTGGTAGAGGCGCAAGCCACAGCACCCGGACAAGGATGCCGAGGAGACTAGGGCTGAACCGGAGTGCAATCTGGAGACTGGAAGAGCGGAGCGTGGAGGAATGCGGCGAGCCACGCGGTCGCGGCCTTTGCCGTCTGGTGAAGCGATGGGTGTAGCCGCCTTCCCGGGAACACCACCCATCGGCAATTCGCGAGTTCAGGACAAGACGGCAGACGAACATTCATTCCAACTAATTTAGAAATACCCCTCGCGCTTCTTCTTTTCCATCGACCCCGCCTGATCATGATCGATGGCTCGACCGCTGCGCTCGCTGGTCCGCGTCAGCAGCATTTCCTGGATGATTTCGGGGAGAGTCGCGGCTCGAGATTCCACCGCACCGGTCAGGGGATAACAGCCGAGGGTACGGAATCTTACCCAGCGCTCCTGGGGCGTCTCGCCCTTCCGCAGCGGTAGTCGGTCGTCGTCGACCATGATCGTCATGCCATCCCGCTCCACCACTGGCCGCGGTGCGGCGTAGTACAACGGCACAATGGGGATTCCCTCGAGATAGATGTATTGCCAGATATCCAGTTCCGTCCAGTTGGAGAGAGGAAAGACGCGAATCGACTCCCCCTTGTTCACCTTGGCGTTATACAGGCTCCACAACTCGGGACGCTGGCTCTTCGGCTCCCACCGATGATGCCTGTCACGGAAGGAGAAGATGCGCTCCTTGGCACGACTCGCCTCCTCATCCCTGCGGGCACCCCCAAAGGCTGCGTCGAATCCATGGTGATCAAGTGCCTGCTTGAGAGCGGCGGTCTTCATCACGTCGGTATACTTGGCGCTACCGTGATCAAAGGGATTGATATCGGCCGCGACCCCCTCCTGATTGATATGCTCGATCAGCTCCATGCCGGACTGCTTCGCCATGAGATCGCGAAAGGCGATCATCTCGCGGAACTTCCAGGTGGTGTTCACGTGCATCAACGGAAAGGGGGGCGTGCCGGGAAAGAAAGCCTTGCGCGCCAGATGCAGCATCACCGATGAATCTTTGCCGATCGAGTACATCATGACCGGAGAACGGAACTCGGCTGCGACTTCTCTGATGATATGGATCGATTCGGCCTCCAGCTGTCGGAGGTGTGTCTGGCGATCGGGTAGTAGTTCCATGACGGATCGAAGTCCTCGGAAAGGGAAACACTCGCCGGCGGAATGCGTGGACTCGGCCGACTCGACCCGCGTGACGTAGCCGCAGCCGTTGGCCCGAATAGCCCACAGCAGCACCAAGGCTCCAGGCACCGGAGAGTGGGCGCGGCATGTGATCCGCGAGTTGGTGCAGGAGAGGGGCACTGGACCTGATGGCGATGAAGCACGCTACCGCCCCGGGATGTCACGGACGCCTTCCCATGCCCTGCTTCAACGAATTTTGCCCTCGACCGTGGTAGCAAACAGACGAGTAACATTGATAACGGTTCATTAACACTTGATCACAATCATCGATACTAATGTTTTTGTACTTCTCCATCCAGACACGGGCGAGGTTATTGGCGGGCAATAAACGGTTACTGCATAGAGAGTAATCCGCCTCCCTTTAACTATGCTGCAATACAAAAAAATATCTAAAAGGCCATAATCCACACACGCCAAAAAAATCAGCAAAAGATCAAAAAAATCAAAGGCATAACAAAAAAACAAAGACCAGAAAAAGCATGCTCATTGCAATAATGTCGTTACGGCATATTTAAAAGCTTCGTGCCTAGTTCTTCGGTACAATAATTAAAGCAAGTATTGGATAATTTAGGTTAGGCGTGAGTCACGACCGGCATAGAACTTTAATAATTAACTGCGACGGTATTGTTTTTCATTAAAACTTCACCATCTTGGCGAAGAACATTTCTTGATCGTCAGAAGTGCCAGCATCCAACAAATGTAATCTTCTAACGCCCCGCCTCGGCGCCAAGGCCATGAGGGGGCGCCCGGAGGGCCGCTTTTATGAGGGAGTCGCCATTGAGCAGGGCAACTAACTGTGCCGAACTTTAGCTCCCAGGCCGCTCCAGGCCACCAGGCCGGTCGACGTTCCGCCGTCACCAGGCACGTGATGACGGGCGCCCTGCAGGGCGCGGAGGAACACAAGAATCAGAAGGCAGAGGGGGACAGAGGGAGGGACAGGGGGAGGGACAGGGGGAGGGGGAGGGACAGAGGCAGAGAGGGACAGAGGGACAGAGGGACAGAGGGACAGAGGGACAGAGGGACAGAGGGACAGAGAAAGGTAGAGGCAGAGAAAGGTAGAGGCAGAGAAAGGTAGAAAGTAGATAGCGTGGGGCCTGTCATGGGAGAGACCACCAAGGGACACCGCGCGCCCCGGCATCTCTCGTCGAGAGGAGGCCGGGACGCAGAGTGCCTGCTGGCCTGGTGTAACAAGCATGGCAGGGAACAGCTCAGGCTCTGCGCCGCCAGGGGGAAGAACCTGGGCTGGAACTGGAGGGTTGAAGTGGAAGGTTGAAGTGGAGGGTTGAAGCGGGGGCCGGAAAGACCCGGCCCCCGGCCCACTAACAGGGCATCAAGCGGGGGTTGGCGCGGCAACCCGCTCGGGGTGATTGGCCGGCGCTGAGGCAGAGCTGGCAGCCTCACTCAGGGTAAATCCTGCCACCATCCGCCCCAGTCGGTCGGCCTGTTCCAGCAGGTGCTCGGTGGCAGCAGAAGACTCTTCGACCAGACTCGCGTTCTGCTGCGACATGCGGTCCAGCTCCGCCACCGCGATATTGACCTGTGCGATACCTTCGCTCTGCTCTTCCGCCGCCACGCTGATCTCGTCCAGGCTCAACGTGACGCGCCCGACCTGTTGAACGATCTCGCCCATGGTCTCGCCCGCCCGGCGCACCAGCTCGGTACCGCTGGCCACGCGCTCGCCGGAGGTCTCGATCAAGCTACGAATTTCACGGGAAGCCTCGGCGGATCGGGTGGCCAGTTGGCGTACCTCACTGGCCACCACGGCGAAGCCACGGCCATGCTCCCCGGCCCGGGCCGCCTCCACCGAAGCATTGAGCGCCAGCAGGTTGGTCTGGAAGGCGATACCATCCATCACCTTGACGATGGCGCCGATCTGCACAGAGGACTCGGTGATCGACTCCATGGTGTCCACCACCTGGTCCACCACCTCACCGCCTCGCTCGGCGACGTCGGTGGCCTCCCCCGACTGCCGCCTGGCATCGCGCGAGGCCGCCGCCGTATGCGCCACGGTGCTGGTGATCTCCTCGATCGATGCCGAGGTCTGCTGCAGGCTCGATGCGGTCGTTTCGCTGCGTCGCGACAGGTCCTGCCCTCCCAGTGCGATCTCGCCGGCGGCGACCCGCACCGACTCGCTGCTGTCCCGGATGGTGATCATCACCGCCTCCATGCGCGACACGAAGCGATTGAACGCACTCGCGATCTGGGCCACCTCATCCTTGCCGTCCTCCGGCAGGCGGCGGGTCAGGTCTCCGTTGCCGCTGGCGACGTCGGCCATGGCATCCCGCGCAATCGACAGTCGCTTGAGCGCGAGGGTCAGCAGCACGCTCAGCAGCAGCAGTGCCACCAGGCCGACGATCACCAGGGTCCAGAGCGCTGCCTGTGTCACCTGCTGAAGGCTGGCACCGGCCTCCCGGCTGTCCAGGGCAATCACCAGTCGCCAGTCGGTACCGCTGATGGGCGTGGCGAGAAGCTCGCGCTGCCGTCCGCCGATGTCTACGGTGACAGGGCGTGCCTGGTCACCCAGCTGCGTCAGGAAATCCGGCGTCAGACGCGCAGACAGCTCGGTCGCCGGCGCCAGGCTCAGCGTGGCATCAGGATGCGCCACCAGGGCTCCCTCACCATCGACAAGGAAGGCAAAACTGCTCGGCGTCGGCGCGATGTCGGCCACCACATCGATCACACCGTCGATGGTGATATCGCCACCCGCCACCGCCTCGAGCCTGCCCTCATTAAAGAAGGGTGTGGCGAAGGTCACCACCAGCCCCCCTGTGTTGGCATCCTTGTAGGGAGGGGTCACCACGGTCGCTTCAGCCTCAACGGCCTGCTGATACCAGGGGCGCTGACGCGGATCATATTCTGCGGGGGCGTCCCAGCCGTCGGAGAAGATCACATCTCCGCTCGCGGCCTCGGCCAGATACGTGGTGAGAAAGCCGCCACCGGCCTGCAATTGCAGCAGCGCCGCCAGGGGATCGGCATCGGACACTGCCGGCGCCAGTGCCTCGAGCTGGCGTGCGTGGCTCGACACCCACTCATCGATGGCCACCCGATTGCCTTCGGCGACCGAGGCCAACTGCTGCGCATCCTGGCGCTCCTGATGGTGATGCAGAATGCTGAGGTTGACCGCTCCATTGATGGCCAGGGCCACCACTATGACGGCCACGGTGGTCAGCAGGAGCCGAAATCTCAAGGAATGAATCATGTCGCTCTCTGTCAAGGGTTACGCCTTGCGGCTGCAAGGTCGACACAAGCGACTATCGGCCATCGAGAATGCCTCTTTAGCCCAAGTTTGACGATTACCCCCTTTCGCCTCCCGAATGGCTCCCGAGCGACTCATCGACGATAGGGAAATGGACCGCGCCCGTCAGGCGCTGACACCCTGCGCGAATCGTCTGGCCTGCCGACGCTCGCGCCAGGCCTGCAGCCCCCGCCACCACGAGCGCCGCGTTTTTAGCGTCATCTCGCCGATGCAGGTGTCGTCGTCTTCGTCGGACAGCTGCATGTGCGCGCTGGATTGCCCCAGCGCCAGGGCGGTGCCAGTCAGACGTTCGGCTTCCTCCCGTGAGCGCTCGACCATCTGGGCGTTGCGCTGGGTAACAGCATCGATCTCGGCCATCGCCCGATGAATCTGATCGAGGCCCTGATGCTGCTCTCCGGCGGCCTGTTCCAGTTCTGCGATTCGGCCCCCCAACTGCCCGACTGCCGCCGCTATCCCCTGGATCGACAGATCGGCGGCGCGGGACTGCCTCGCGCCATCGGCCACACTCTTGCTGGAAGCACCGGTCAGGCTGCGAATCTCGCCGGCCGCTTCGGCGCTGCGCGCCGCCAGGCCGCGCACCTCCGCCGCTACCACCGCGAAGCCTCTGCCGTGCTCGCCGGCACGGGCAGCCTCCACCGAGGCATTGAGGGCCAGCAGGTTGGTCTGAAAGGCAATATCGTCGATCAGCTTGACCATCGCCTGCACCTGGTCGGCGTGGCGCTGGATCTCGTCCATGGCCGCCGCCACCGCGGCAACGCCCTCGCTGCCCTTGCTGGCACGCTTGCCCACATCGCCCGCCAGGCGGTTGGCGTCCCCCAGATGCTGCACCGTCTGGGCCACCGTCGCCGTCAATTGCTCGAGGCTGGCGACCGTCTGCTCCAGGGCCGATGCCTGGCGCTGGGTACGGGTGGCCAGTTCGCGACCATCATCGAGCATGCGTTCGGCATTGTGACGCAGGTCATCGCTGGTCTCGCGAATCCCGCGAATGTTCTTCACCAACGCCCGTCGCAGTGACTCCACGCCCCGATACAGCTGGCCCACTTCGCTGCTGCCCATATCGGGCAGGCGACGCTCGAGTCGGCCCTGGGCCATCGCCTCGAAGTGTTCCAGCAGCTGCTTCAACGGGAACAGCAGGTAGCGTCGAACCGTCAGAGCCATTGCCATGGCCAGCACCAGAGCCAGGGTGAGCGCCGCCGCCAGGGCGAGGTTCATGCTGTCTGCCAGGTGCCTGAAGCCGGCAGCCAGTCCCTCTTCCTGCTCCAGCGCCAGGGTGGAAAAGGCCTCCACGCTATCGACAAAGGCCTGGCTCATGCTGGTCAGTCGAGCCTGGCCCGAATCATAGGCGCCAAGATCTCCCTCCTTGAGCAACATCAGCTGCAGCTCCAGGCCGGTGGATACCAGCGAGCGGAAGTGGCGCTCGAGCGTCGCCTTGTTGTCTGCCTGGGCCTCGCCGACATCGATCGCCATGAAGGCCTCGAAGGCCTCCCTGGCCTCGCTCAGCAGCGTCTCGGCAGAAGCGATCACCGGACCCGGTCGATCGAAGGACGGCACCCGCGTCAGCCTGGCCGCCCGATCCATCTCGACGCGTGAACGAAAGACCCTGGTCTGGGCAAGATTGAGCAGACGGAACTGACCGACGTGCTCGTCGCGCATCACATCGAAAGCCTCTCGTCCCTGCTGATTGGCGTAAAGGCCCAGCCCCCCCAGTCCGACCATCAATAGCAGGAAGAGTGACAACGCCAGCAGCCCGCTGGCACGTATGGAGAGCGTTCGAAAAGACGTCATGGAGCGAATATCCCTGGTTGCCCCGCTTCTCGGGCGAGCGGGTGCCGAAGGAATATCAGCAAAACATTACATAAAGATGTCGGCAGACGATGGGGGATCGCCGAGGGGGTAGCCGAGCGCGGCACCTACACCTGCATGTTCATCACATCCCTGTAGGCCGATACCAGGCGATTGCGCACCTGCTGGCCCATCTGAAAGGCCACGCTGGCCTTCTGCATGTCGACCATGACGTCGTTGAGCTCGACCCCCGGCACCCCGGCCTGGAAGGCCTTGGCCTGCGAATCGGCGGTGGCCTTGAGCTCATTGATGCGCTGGATCGACGACTTCAAGGCGTCGGCGAAGCCGGCGTCGGCCTGGGCCGCCTCGGTGTTGCCCCCCAGTGTCGGGGACGACACCTGGCTGGCCTCGCGGGCCATGGTGGTCATCTGGGCAAGGGCCGATTGCATCGCGGGAGTCGACATGACGGGTCCTGTGTCTCGTTGGCCGGTGACGGAGGCGCATCGCCTCCACGACAGCAAGCCTAACAAGAGCGAGCGCACCGTCATCGAAGCAAATGGCCGTCAAAACATGGGCTATTTCGATCATTGGCTGGTCACAGCCCCGGGATAATGGGCATCAACACAGAACCGGGCACCGCCCGCGGCCACCCGACCCACGGACCACCGGTCATGCCAATGAACAGCCCCCATTTGCCGTCCCCCGACGGGAGTCGTCCATGAGCTCAGCGGCCTCCGCCTCAAGCTCCGGCCCCCTGTCCGGGCTAACGTCCCGCTTACGCGGCAAACCCCTGATTCCCTTGATGATCGGGGGCGCCGCCGCGATTGCTCTGATCATCGCCCTGGTGATGTGGGCCTCGCGCCCACAGTACCGAGTCCTGTTCAGCAATCTCAGCGAAGCCGACGGCGGCGCCATCATCACCGAACTCGATAGCCGCGGGGTGCCTTATCGCTTTTCCGCCGGCGGCCACGCCTTGATGGTGCCGGACGACCAGCTGCACACCCTGCGCCTGCAGCTTGCCGAACAGGGCCTGCCCCACGGCGGCAACGTCGGCCTCGAACTGATGCAGGATCAGGCCTTCGGTATCAGTCAGTTCGCCGAGCAGATCAACTACCAGCGCGGCCTGGAAGGCGAGCTGGCCAGATCCATCGCCTCGTTGGGCCCGGTGGCCAACGCCCGTGTCCATCTGGCCCTGGCCAAGGACTCGGTGTTCGTACGCGAGCGTCAGCCGGCCAAGGCTTCGGTGGTGCTGACACTCGAGCCTGGCCGACGTGTCGGCGAGGGTCAGGTGGCCGCCATGGTCCACCTGGTCTCTTCCAGCGTGCCCGACCTGGCCGGTGAAGACGTCACCGTGATCGACCAGAACGGGCGCCTGCTGTCATCGGCCGACGCTGGTGGGCTGGGGCTGGACGGCTCGCAGCTGGACTACGTCGCCGAAATCGAGCGTTCCTACCAGCGGCGCATCGAGGACATCCTGGCGCCGCTGGTCGGCCATGCCAACGTGCGTGCCCAGGTCACCGCCCAGATCGACTTCTCCCAGCGTGAAGAGACCCAGGAGCGCTACACCCCGAACCAGCCGCCCGCACAGGCGGCGGTCCGCAGTCGCCAGACCAGCCTGGACATCAATGGCCAGGGTGACCTGGCCAGCGGCATTCCCGGCGCCCTGAGCAACACCGCGCCAGGTACCGCCGCGTCACCCATCGACAACGGTGATGCCGCGCAGCAGGACAACGACGAGGCCGCCGCCGATACCGCCGAACAGGAAGAGGCGTCACCGCAACGCCTGCGGCGCGATGACGTCACCAACTACGAGCTGGATCGACAGGTATCGCATGTGCAGTACCAGAAGGGAGGCATCGAACGCCTGTCCGCCGCGGTGGTGGTGAACTACCAGGACGGCGTCGATGAGGAAGGCGAAGCCACCCTCACCCCCCTGTCAGCGGAACAACTCGCCGAGATCGAGGCACTGGTGCGTCAGGCCATGGGCTTCTCGGAAAGCCGCGGCGACGCCCTGTCGGTGGTCAACAGCGCTTTCGCCCAGGCACCCGAGGTCGCAGCCCCCACCTGGTGGCAGGACCCGATGGTCCATCAACTGGCCAAGGAACTCGGTCGCTATCTGCTGATCATCCTGGCCGTCGCTCTGCTCTATCTGCTCGTGCTGCGTCCGCTGATCCGTCGTTATACCGAGGCTCCGGTGGCCCCGGCCCCCATGCCCAGCGCCTTCTCGGCACGGGTCGGCGACGACGAGAGCGACGACGAAGAGGCGTCAGAGGGTGACAGCGAGACGACCGACGGTGAGGACGCCACCTACGGCCGCGACAACCGCCGCCGGCGCAAGGCCAGCGCCTACGAACAGAACCTCAACGACCTGCGCGAGCTGGCCCAGGAAGATCCCCGCATGGTCGCCATGATCGTACGCAGCTGGATGAACGCCAATGACTAACATCGAAGCCTCGAGCGGCATCCGCCGCAGCGCCGTACTGCTGCTGGCCCTGGACGAGGACAGCGCGGCGGAAGTGTTCAAGTTTCTCAATGCCAAGGAAATCCAGCAGCTATCGAGGGAGATGACCCAGCTCGGGCAGATCTCCCACGAAGAGATGCGTCGCGTGCTGCACGACTTCCACACCGAGACCGAGGAGTTCATCGGTCTCAACATGAACTCCAGCGAGCACATCCGCTCGGTGTTGACCAAGGCGCTCGGCACCGAACGGGCCTCCAGCCTGATCGAGGACGTCCTCGAAACCGCCGGCACCAGCAGCGGCATCGACGCCCTCAACCTGATGGAGCCGTCCATGGTGGCGGAGCTGATCCGTGATGAGCATCCACAGATCATCGCCACCGTGCTTGTGCACCTCGAGCGCCACCAGGCCGCCGACGTGCTCGAGCTGTTCGACGACAAGCAGCGCAACGACGTGGTGCTGCGCATCGCCACCTTCAGCGGCGTCCAGCCGGCGGCACTGCAGGAACTCACCGAAGTGCTCACCAGCATGCTCGACGGCCAGAACCTCAAGCGCAGCAAGATGGGCGGTGTACGTACCGCGGCGGAGATCCTCAACCTGATGAACACCACCCAGGAAGAGGCTGCCATCGACACCGTGCGCGCCCACAGCGAGGACCTCGCTCAGAAGATCATCGACGAGATGTTCCTGTTCGAGAACATCGGCGACCTGGACGACCGCAGCATCCAGCTGTTGCTCAAGGAGATCGAGACCAACAGCCTGGTCATTGCGCTCAAGGGAGCCCCGGAAACGCTCAAGGCCAAGTTCCTGGTCAACATGTCCCAGCGCGCCGCCGACCTGCTGCAGGAAGACATGGACGCCAGAGGGCCCATTCGTATCTCCCAGGTGGAGACCGAGCAGAAGGCCATCCTGCAGGTGGTGCGTCGCCTGGCCGACAACGGCGAAATCGTGCTCAGCGGAGGCGACGAAGCCTATGTCTAGGACACCTCGATTCAGTGAACCTGGCACGCCGGCGAGGAGGGTCTCGGCATGAGCCAATGGCGCCGCTGGAACATGGGCGAGCTGCCCGAGGAAGGCGACGACGGCACCACCGAGGCCGCAGCGACCCCGCGCCCGCCCACTCGCCAGGAACTCGACGACGAGCGCCGCCGGGCCCGCGAGACGGGCCACCGCGAGGGCCATGCCCAGGGCCACCAGAAGGGCTACGACGAGGGCTACCAGAAAGGACTGGCCCAGGGCCTCGAGCAGGGCCTGGCCGAGGGCCGCGCCCGCGCCGAGCAGGAGATCGCCGACGCCCTGAACAGACGCTGTGAAGAGGCCCTGGCACCGCTTGGCCGACTCGTCGACGAGTTCCGCACGGCACTGTCCGAGCTGGACGATGCGGTGGCCGAGGATCTGACCGATCTGGCCCTGGCCACCGGCCGGCAGCTGGCGGATGACGCCCTCAAGGCCCGGCCACGCCAGGTGGTGGAGCTGGTCCAACGGCTTTTGCACACCGATCCGCCACTGGTGGGACGCCAGCGCCTGTGGCTGCACCCGCTCGATCTGCGCCTGGTGGAGCGCCACCTGGGCGAGCAGCTCGAGGCCGCCGGCTGGACCCTGCGCGCCGACGAGCGTCTGCACCGTGGCGGCTGCCGGGTCAGCGGCGAACAGGGCGATATCGACGCCACCTGGGAGCGTCGCTGGCAGGCGGTGAATCGCCAGGTGCGCAGAAGGGCCCCGCGCCACACCCCCGAACCAGAGGATCATGGCGTCGCCCACGAGGACGATGCGCCATGAACGGCCCTCAGATCCACCAGCAGCGCTGGCAGCACGCCCTCAAGGCCGTCGCCCATCGCGTCGAGCCCCTGCCCATGACCAGGGCCACAGGCCGCGTGGTGCGCGCGACCGGCATGGTCATCGAAGCCGTCGGCCTGCAGGTGGCACTGGGTGACAGCTGTCGCATCGAGCTTCCCGGCACGGCAGATCATACCGCTGCCGGCTCAGCGCACGACTACGCCGAGGCCGAGGTCGTCGGCTTCGCCGGCGATCGCCTGTTCCTGATGCCGCTTGGCGAGATCAGTGGACTGATGCCCGGCGCCCGGGTGCTGCCCCTGGGCGACGGTAGCGTCAATGCCTCGCGGCGCTTTCCGCTGGGCGAGAGCCTGCTGGGCAGGGTCGTTGACGGCACCGGGGCTCCGCTGGACGGTCTCGGTGAGCTGGATGACGCCCCCCGGGCGCCATTGGCCACACCGCCGCTCAACCCCCTGTCTCGTGCTCCCATCGAGGAACAGATCGACGTCGGCATCCGCGCCATCAACGCCCTGCTCAGCGTCGGCCGCGGCCAGCGCATGGGCCTGTTCGCCGGCTCCGGCGTCGGCAAGTCGGTGCTGCTCGGCATGATGGCGCGCTACACCCGAGCCGACGTCATCGTGGTCGGACTGATCGGCGAACGTGGCCGCGAGGTCCAGGACTTCATCGACAACATCCTCGGGCCCGAGGGCCGGCGACGTGCCGTGGTAGTGGCGGCCCCCGCCGACACCTCGCCACTGCAACGACTCAAGGGCGCCGCCTATGCCACCCGCCTGGCCGAAGGCTTTCGCGACGACGGCAAGAACGTGCTGCTGATCATGGACTCGCTGACCCGCTACGCCATGGCCCAGCGCGAGATCGCCCTGGCCATCGGCGAACCTCCGGCGACCAAGGGCTATCCGCCCTCGGTGTTCGCCAAACTGCCGGGGCTGGTGGAGCGCGCCGGCAACGCCGAGCCCGGTGGGGGATCGATTACCGCCTTCTATACCGTGCTGACCGAAGGCGACGACCAGCAGGACCCCATCGCCGACTCCGCCCGCGCCATCCTCGATGGCCACGTGGTGCTGTCGCGCAGCCTGGCGGAATCCGGCCACTACCCCGCCATCGACATCGAAGCCTCGATCAGCCGGGCCATGAACGCCATCGTCGACGACGGCCAGCGCCGCCAGGCCCAGGGCTTCAAGGCCATGTTCTCGCGCTACCAGCGCAACCGTGACCTGATCAGCGTGGGCGCCTACCAGCCCGGCCACGACCCTCGCCTGGACGAAGCCGTGCGCCGCTATCCGGATCTGGAAGCCTTTCTGCAACAGCGAATCGACGAATGCGCCACCCTCGAGGTCTCGCGTCAGGCGCTCTCGTCCACCCTGGGAGGAACCCCATGAGAACCCCTCTGGACACCTTGACCGAGCTGGCCCGGGACGCCCGCGACCAGGCGATGCAGCACCTTGCCAGCGCCCGCCGAGACGAGCGTCAGGTCGCCGATCAGCTGTCGTCGCTGGAACACTACCGACAGGAATACGCAGAGCGTCTGCACCAGAACATGCGCAGTGGCATCGATCCGGCCACCCTGCACAATACTCAGCGCTTCCTGCTGTCGCTTGACGATGCCCTGGCCACCGCACGACGAGCGCTACAGCAACAGCGCCAGAAGGTCAGCGACAGCCAGCGCGAGTGGCAACACGAACAGCAGCGCCTCAGCGCCTACGACACCCTGGCCGAACGCCGTGCCCAGGAAGGCCTGCGCCTGCAGGCCCGCCAGGAACAGCGCTCCAGCGACGACCTGATCAACAGCCGACTACAGCGCGGCAGCGCCATGCCCGGCGGCTACTGACCTCAAAGGAACTCACCATGGACCTCACCCTGTTGGGCCTGGCAGGCCCCGTTTCTTCCCAGGCCAGTGGCAGCAAGGGCGCCGCCGCACCGGTCGGTGGCGACTTCGCCCAGCGCCTGGCCGCACTCGGCGGCCAGGCGGCCCCCCTCGACAATAGCGGGCGCCCCGCCAATGGCCAGGCCAGCGACACGGCGCTCAGTGATCAGGACCATAGCGAGCCCCAGGACTGGGCACTGGCACTGCTGGCCGTTGCCTCGTCGGCCCAGGGCCCCCACGGACAGCCCGCTGCTGACGCAGGCCAGCTGGCGTCAGCAGGACTCGGCGCACCAGGCTTGAACGGCGCACCGCGGGACGCTACAGGTGCAGCGCTTGCCGGGCAGCTGCCCGGCGGGGCGCATGCACTGCTGACACAAGGCGGCGCCGCAAGTCAGCAGGCACTGCCGCTGGACGTCGCAGCCCAGGCCACACCGGCGCTCTCGACGTCTCCGCTATCAGGGCCGTCGGCGCAGTCTCAGCTTTCGCCCCAGGTTCGGGCCCAGTCCCAGGTTCAGGTCCAGAATCAGGCCCCTGCGCTGCAGAGCGCCGCCCTCGACGCCACCGCCGCCACGGAAAATGCGCCCGCCCAGTCACGCCTGGCACAGGACGCGCTCCCGGCGCTGCATCGACTCCCCAGGGCCGAGCATCCGGTGGATCGCGCTCCCTCGGCGGCGCAGCAGGCAGCCATGGCCGCCGGCAGCAATGCGCCGGGCAATCTACAAGGTCATTTACAAGGCTATTTACAAGGTCAGGCACCCGTTGCCCCGGCGGGCCTCGCACCCGGCGCCCTGGCTCCAGACACGGCCGGCTGGATGGCCCAGGGCACAGGGTCAGGCGCTGCGGAACTGCGTCCCGGCGAGATCCTTGCTGGCGCTGCCCGGGGCGAGGCCGACGCTTCGCTGGATGCCGTGCTCTCGCCCACCGCCTCACAGGCACGGGGCGCGTCGCCCTTTGGCTCCTCCCTGGCCGCCGCCATGCCCCCGGGTACCAATGCCTCACTGTCATTCAACCAGGCCGCCTGGCCGCAGCAGCTCGGCCAGACCCTGGCAAGACTGACCAGTCAGGGCGGTGCGGGCGAACAGCAGGTCGAGTTACGCCTGCACCCTGCCGAACTCGGCTCGCTGGGGGTGACCCTCAAGCTGGGCGAGCACGGTGCCCAGGCCCAGTTCTTCTCGGCCCACGCCCAGGTGCGCCAGGCCCTTGAGCAGGCCATTCCCCAGCTTCGCGAAGCCCTGGCCGAACAGGGCATCCAGCTCGGTGACGCCTCGGTGAGCGACCAGGGCGCACAGTTTGGCGGCCAGCAACCCTCGGACTCTCGCGGCCAGACATCGCTGGCAGCCTCCGGCCAGGGCAAGGGCGAGTCGATGGAGCCGGCCACCACGGCAAGCTCTGCCCCTGACCAGCGCCACGACTCAGACGATGGCCGCGTGGACATCTACGCCTGACGCATAGGGCTGGGTACGCGCCTGGCCTGCGCCTGACCCACGCCCTTCCAGGCACCCCCTGCCGCTACACAGCGTGAGCGGCGGGGCTCTCCCTCACAAATACCCAAGATAGGCACGAACTCGGTGCCTGTTCTCGCCATCGATCGCCGATGCCTGACGGCATACTAAAGATGTGGCACGCCCGCACGCTAGTACATTACCGCCCCTCGAGGGGCCACAGGCTCAGGACTTCAGGACATGGCGAAATCTCGACGGCTCATCTGGTGTCTGGTGATCCTGGTCATCCTCGCATCCTTCGGTGCCGCGGCCGGGTTCTACCTGCTGTACCAGGAAAAGGCGCACGCAGAATCAGCAGACACCTTCGGCGAGCACATGGCCCAGGCCAGCACCGGCGCGGTCGAAGATACGGCGCCCATCTACCTGAAGCTGGAGCCCTTCACCGTCAACCTGGCCGAAGACAACGCCGGACCGCGCCTGTTGTACGCCGGCCTGACCCTCAAGCTCAGCGATGACGCTAGCCTCGAGACGCTGGAACAGCACCGTCCCCAGGTGCGTAACCAGCTGTTGTTGCTGCTGTCGGACCGCGAGGCCGAGACACTGGTCAGCGCATCGGGCAAGAAGGCCCTGGCCGAGGATATCGTCGCCACCCTGGAAGACGTGCTCGGCCCCGAGCGTCCGCGCATCCATATCGATGATGTGCTGTTCACCGAGTTCATCGTCCAATAGGTCGCCCCCATGTCTCAAGACGATCTCCTGTCCCAGGAAGAAATCGACGCACTGCTCAAGGGCGTCAGCGGCGACGACGATGCCGAGGGCGAAGACAACGCAGCTCGAGGGCGCTTGCGCCCCTTCGATCCGGCCAATCAGCAGCGCATCATCCGCGAGCGTCTGCAGGCCCTGGACATCATCAACGAGCGCTTCGCCCGTCACTTCCGCACCGGCATGTTCAACCTGCTGCGGCGCAGCGCCGACATCAGCGTCGACGCCGTGCGCTACCTCAGCTACAGCGAGTTCTCGCGCAACGTGCCGGTGCCCACCAACATCAACATCATCGCCATGAAACCGCTCAAGGGCTCGGCCCTGATCGTGTTTCCCCCGAGCCTGGTGTTCATGGTGGTGGACAACCTGTTCGGCGGTGACGGCCGCTTCGTCACCAAGTCCGAAGGGCGCGAGTTCACCAATACCGAACAGCGCATCATCCAGCGCGTGCTGAACATGGCCATCGATGGCTACAGCGAGGCCTGGAAGTCCGTCTACCCGCTGGACATCAGCTACCTGCGCTCGGAGATGCAGTCCAAGTTCGCCAACATCACCAACTCGCCCAACGAGATCGTGGTCAGCACCAGCTTTCATCTGGAGGTCGGCAACCTCTCGTCCAGCTTCCAGATCTGCATGCCCTACAGCATGATCGAACCGCTCAAGGACCTGCTGACCAACCCGTTGAGCGAGAACAGTCGCGACAAGGACGGCGCCTTCCACCGGCGCATGGCCGGCGAGCTGCGTCATCCAGAGGTAGAGCTGGTGGCCAACTTCGCCACCATCGACTCGCGCATCGCCGAGGTGATGGCGCTGAAGGTCGGTGACATCCTGCCGCTCGAACTGCCCGATACCGTCACCGCCCAGGTCGACGAGGTGCCGGTGATGGAATGCGAATACGGCAGCCAGCGCGACCAGCGCGCCCTCCGAGTCCTGCGGATGTTCGACCACGCCGCCGGTCACCAGCCCAGCAACGCCTTCGTCAAAGGCTCTCGGCCTCCTTCCAAGGAATCGCACCATGACTGACCCCAATAAACCCGACTCCCCTGTCGGCGACGACGACTGGGCCGCCGCCATGTCCGAACAACAGGACGATGCCACCAGCGATGGCGCTGGCGAGGACGACCCCTGGGCCGATGCCATGGCCGAACAGCAGGCCGCCGAGGAGAACCCGGGCGAGCAGGCCTCAAGCGATACCCCTGCCGCAGCGCGCGCCGCAGGAGACAGCGTGTTCCGCCCGCTCGGTGAAAGCACCTCCTCCAGCGCTGCCCGCGAGCTCGACATGATCATGGATATCCCGGTCAAGCTGACCGTGGAGCTTGGTCGCACCCGCCTGACCATCAAGCAGTTGCTGGAACTGGCCCAAGGCTCGGTGGTGGAACTGGAGGGGCTGGCCGGTGAGCCGATGGACATCCTGATCAATGGCTACCTGATCGCCCAGGGCGAAGTCGTGGTGGTCGAAGACCGCTACGGCATCCGTATCACCGAGATCATCACCCCCTCAGAGCGGGTGCAGAAGCTCAACCGATGAACGAGACCACCTCCAGCGCCGCCGTCGACGGACTGGCCCAGGGAGGCGACAGCCTGCTGGGACTGGCCATGCTGGGCAAGACCGCCGCCGCCCTGGCACTGATCATCGCCATCCTGCTGGGGCTTTCCGCCTGGCTGAAGCGGCGGGGCGGCGGCTTTCACGGCCAGCAGTCCCGACTCAAGGTGGTCGGCTCCACCGCCGTCGGTCAGCGCGAGCGCGTGGTGGTGGTCCAGGTCCAGGATCGCTGGCTGGTGCTCGGCGTCGGCGGCGGTCAGGTCAATCGGCTGGACAGCCTGCCCGCTCCGACCGACGAGGCGACGCCCGCCCAGCCGGACGCGCCGCAGGGTGACAGCTTTGGCGAGCGCCTGGGCCAGGCTCTCAAGGCCAACCTTGGTCGGCGAGAGCGGTGATGCGACAGTTGATACTTCTTCAGCGCAACCTCTCCTCCCGTCCCTGGACGCCACTTGTGGCCAGCCTCGGACTGGCCCTGGTTGTCTGTCTGCTGGCTGCCGGCCCGGCCCAGGCCCAGCAGATCCCGGGCCTGATCAGTGAACCCATGGCCGACGGCGGGCAGAAATGGTCGCTGTCGCTGCAGACCCTGCTGCTGCTCAGCGCCATGGCCTTTCTGCCCACGGCGCTGCTGATGATGACCAGCTTTACCCGCATCATCATCGTGCTGAGCCTGCTGCGTACCGCCATGGGCACCGCCTCGACGCCGCCCAACCAGGTGCTGCTGGGCCTCGCGCTGTTTCTGACCGCCTTCATCATGTCTCCGGTGCTCAGCGACGTATACCAGGACGCCTGGCTGCCGCTGTCCACCGACGCCATCGATTTTGGCCAGTTCATCGAGCTCGCCCAGCAGCCCTTTCGCGAGTTCATGCTGGGCCAGACCCGAGAGCCGGACCTCGCCATGTTTGCCCGCCTGTCCGAGGTCGGCCCCCTGGCCGGTCCCGAGGACGTGCCGTTGCAGGTGCTGGTACCGGCCTTCGTCACCAGCGAACTGAAGACCGCCTTCCAGATCGGCTTCACCATCTTCATCCCCTTTTTGATCATCGACCTGGTGGTCGCCAGCGTGCTGATGTCACTGGGCATGATGATGGTCCCGCCGGTGACCATTTCGATGCCGTTCAAGCTGATGCTGTTCGTGCTGGTGGACGGCTGGCAGCTGATCATCGGCTCGATGGCGGAAAGCTTCTATTTATAGGCCCCCGACGACAGGGCCCCGGCACAGGCCTACGGGCCCAGACAAGGCGGCGCCAGCAAGGAGACTCGTCATGCATCCCGAAACCGTCATGAGTTTGGCCTACCAGGGCATGCGCGTGACCCTGCTGCTGGGTGCGCCGCTGCTGCTTACCGCGCTGTTCACCGGCCTGCTGGTCAGCCTGTTCCAGGCCGCTACCCAGATCAACGAGATGACGCTGTCGTTCATTCCCAAGATCCTGGCCGTGTTTGCCGTGCTGGTGCTGGCCGGTCCCTGGCTGCTGCAGCTGATCATCACCTTCACCCGGGAGCTGTTTACCAGTATCCCGGCGCTGGTGTCCTGAGCCGGGCCACCTGCGCTGAAGCCACCGGCCCTATCCCCGAGGCGCCCGCGTCCTGATGGTCGAGATCACCTTCACCCAGCTACATGCCTGGCTCAGCCTGTTCCTGTGGCCGTTCATGCGCATCACCGCGCTGATGCTGAGCGCCCCCCTGTGGGGCCACAGCGCGGTGCCTACCCAGGCCAAGATCGGGCTGGCCGGTGCCATCAGTGTGGTCATCTCGCCGATGCTGCCACCGCTGCCCGATGTCCCGGTGGCCTCCTGGGCGGGCTTCGGCCTGGTGGTCGAACAGCTGATCATAGGCGTGGCCATGGGCCTGTGCGTGCGGGTCATCCTGGTGGTGGTACAGGCCACCGGTGAATTTATCGGACTGCAGATGGGCCTGGCCTTCGCCACCTTCTTCGATCCTTCCAGCGGTACCAACATGGTCGTGATCTCGCGCTTTCTGTACATGATCACGCTGCTGATGTTCCTGGCGGTGAATGGCCACCTGATCGTGCTGGAACTGTTGATCACCAGCTTCGAGACCCTGCCCATCGGCATCCAGCGCTTCAACCCCGAAGCCTTCATCCTGCTGGCCCGCTACGGCGGCACCATCTTTGCCACCGGCCTGCTGCTGGCGCTGCCACTGGTCGCCCCGCTGCTGACCATCAACCTGGCACTCGGCATCCTCAATCGCGCAGCACCCCAGCTGACCGTATTCAATATCGGCTTCCCCACCTCTCTCAGCGTCGGCCTGGCACTGCTGATGGTTCTGATGACCGACCTCGGTCGCTTTCTGCAGCGCCACTTCCACCAGGGTCTGGATTTCCTGCAGTCGCTGCTCGACACCCTGGCGCCCCTGGCAAGCTGACGGTGCCGGAAGCGATTGGAAGCGACTGGAAGCGACTGGAAGCGACTGGAAGCGACTGGAAGCCAGGCGCGATATCAGACTCGCGAACGACCCCGATCAAGCCGTGACTCACCGGGCTGCAGGCAGCGGCACACCCGAGACCAGGGCGGCTAGCGCCACGCTGATACGATGGACCCCCGATCATCGGCGAGATGCAGGCACGCATGGGCGCTTCACCACACACGGACGAGCAGGACAGGCAGCCCACCGCCCTGACGGCGACCTATGCTTCGACAGACAACCATGCCCCGACAGACGACCAGGCCCCGACAGACAACCAGGCCCTGACAGCGACCGATGCCCTGGCCCGGCTACCGATACTCGCCCCCTGCCTGCCGGAATTTTCCCGCATACGGCCCTGGCGTCAGCGCCACCGTTGCCGCCCCGCCGCCGTGCTCGGCTGGGGCAACCGGGGGACCACCCGTCGCGCCAGGCGCCTGGCGACGGACAAGGGCCTGCCCTTCGTCGCCCTGGAAGACGGTTTCGTGCGCTCCTGGGGGCCCGCCGATGAAGGCTTCGCCAGCCTCTCCCTGGTGGTGGATCATAGCGGCATCCACTACGACGCCTCCCGGCCCTCCGATCTCGAGACCCTGATCAACCACGCCGACATCGACGCCACCGAAGAGGCACGGGCCAACGCCTTGATGGCGCGCCTGCGGCTCGCTCGACTGTCCAAGTACAACCACGCCCCCGACATCCGCCTGTCCGAATCATCCCGGCCCAGGGTGCTGGTGGTGGACCAGACCCGGGACGACGCTTCCATTGTTGGCGGCGGGGCCTCGGAGGCCACCTTTGTTCGTATGCTTGAACAGGCCCTGGAAAGCCATCCCGAGGCCGAAATCCTGATCAAGATCCATCCGGAGGTGATCGCCGGGCGACGCCAGGGCCACCTGCTGGGGGCCGCCGGCCGTCCCCGCTGCCGCCTGATCACCGACGACATCAATCCCTGGGCCCTGTTCGACGTGGTCGATGCGGTCCATGTGGTCACCAGTCAACTCGGCTTCGAGGCGCTGCTGGCGGGCCTGCCGGTCACCTGTCACGGCCTGCCGTTCTATGCCGGCTGGGGCCTCACCCAGGACCGACAAGGCTGCGCGCGGCGCCAGCGACGAGCCTCCCTGGCCCGGGTATTCGCCGCCGCCTACCTGCGCTACACACGCTACGCCAACCCCTATACCGGCGAGCCAGCGACGTTGGACGACACCCTGGACCTGCTGGAGGATCAGCGCCGTCAGATACAGCGCGGCGCCGGGCACTGGCGATGCTACGGTCTGTCGCGATGGAAGCGCGGCTTCGTGACGGACTTCCTCGGCCCCCTGTCGCGGGTCGAACAGCTGCCACTGAGCTCGCTGAAATCGACCGATTCATCGTCTGAAACGGCATCCGACCCAGCACCCAAGCCAGTGAATCATCTGGTGTGGGGCAGCCAATATCCCCGAAGAGACGATGTCCATCGCATGGAAGACGGTTTCCTGCGCTCGGTGGGCCTCGGCATCGATCTCACTCGGCCGCTGTCGCTGGTCATCGACGGGGCCGGCATCCACTACGACCCCACCCGTCCCAGCGAGCTCGAGGAACTGATCGAGAATGGCGAGTTCAGCCCGCGGGACCACCTGCGCGCACGCAGGCTGATCTCGCGGCTGGTACAACGGGGTCTATCCAAGTACAACGACGGCCACGACGCCTCGCCCAAGCCCGGTTTGCCAGCGCTGCCCAGCGATCGTCCCCGGCTGCTGGTGATCGGCCAGGTGGAAAGTGACGCTTCGGTACGTCACGGCGCCTGCGAGATCCGCACCAATCGCGCCCTGCTTGCAGAGGTGCGCCGCCGCCACCCCAACGCCTTTCTGCTCTATCGTCCCCATCCGGACGTGGTCGCCGGCGTACGCCAGGGCGAGCAGGTTCCCGCCGAGGCCTACGATGTGCTGGCAGCAGAGGGCAACATCACGGCCCTGATCGATCAGGTCGACGAGGTTCACACCCTGACCTCCCTGGCGGGCTTCGAGGCGCTACTCCGCAATCGCCCGGTGATTACCTATGGCCTGCCTTTCTACGCCGGCTGGGGACTGACCCGGGATGAGACAGCGACACCCCCTCGGCGATGTCGGCGCGCCACCCTGGAAGAACTGGTCGCAGCGGCACTGATCCACTACCCCGGCTACGTGGACCCCGCTACCCGCCAACCGATCAACGTCGAGACCGCGATCACCCTGCTCGAACGCCAACGCCAGCAAGGGCCAAGGCTGAGGCTGTGGCAACGCCTCTACCGACACGTCCGGCGCTATCTGTACGGGCGCTATTGAGACGGCGCGCCAGTCCTTGCCCCTTGCCCCTTTGCCACCACAGGAGGACTCGACAGATGACGGCCCCCCAGCGCCTGATCCTGATTACCGGTGCCACCGGCGCCATCGGCGGCGCCCTGGCGCGCCACTACGCCAGGCCAGGGCATCATCTGGTGCTTCATGGGCGTCGCCAAGACACGCTGGCAGAGATAGGGCAGCGCTGTCGCGACCAAGGCGCCGAGGTCAGCCTGGCGAGCGGCCCCCTGGAAGACAACGACGCCCGACAGGCCTGGCTTGCGGGGCTGTCACGGACGCCGGATATCGTGATCATGTGCGCCGGCATCAACACCGGCGTGGTCGATCGCCGCGACGGCGAATCGCTTCAGGCAGGACGTCAGCTGATGGAGATCAATCTACGCGTGCCGATGGAAATGACACGCCAGCTTGCCCCTGCCATGCAGCGTCGAGGCCGTGGCCAGCTGGTCTTCATCAGCTCGCTGGCCGCCTGGCACGGGCTGCCGGTCACCCCCTGCTACAGCGCCAGCAAGGCTGGCATCAAGGCCTACGCCGAGGCTCTGCGCGGAGGGCTCGCCAGCGATGGCGTCGGCGTCACCCTGGTGATGCCCGGCTACGTGGATTCGGCCATGGCCCGGGCGATGCCCGGCCCCAAGCCATTCATGTGTTCCCCCGAAAGGGCGGCTCGGCGCATCGCCAGGGCCCTCGACGCCAATCGTCCCAGGGTCAGCTTCCCACTGCCACTGTGCCTCGCCACCCAGGGACTGACCCTGTTGCCGCCGAGGCTGGCACAGGCCTTGATACGATGGTTCGGCTACGGCGTGCCCTGATGTCGTCTGCGCTAGACACCAAGGCAGCAGTGGCCACATAGGCCCCTGCTGCTGACGCCCGAATTTCATCAATCACGTCGGTTTTGACACCAAAACTTGCCGATAAAACGCCAACTTTCCCTCGCACAGGCATTATCTGCACAGGATTTCGCACCCCACGCCCCTTGATGCTTAACAATGGCCGTCACTCATGCCAACCCCTGAAGTCGACCTCATCGCCCCCTGATCTTCAAGATCGCCCCGCCAGCGTCAGACGCTACGCCAGACATCCTGGCAGGAAGCCGGCTTCGCCCATCAAGGATGATCCCATGCACAAGCCACAGTTCTCCCCGCCCCGCAGGACTCCCCGCCATGCCGCCTCGATGCTGTGTGCCTGGCGATCCCTGCCCCTCGCCCTGATCCTTGGCAGCGCCTCGTCGAGTGCCCTTGCACTTGACGTCGACCTCGCGCCACTCGACCAGAGCCCCACCACCTTCGTCGGCACCCTGGAAGATCGCCCCCTGACCCTGGAGTTGCTCGGTCAGCAGGCGGTGACAGGAGGAAGCCGCGTGTTCGTGAGCATCAATGACAGACCCGTCACCCTGAGGCTACCTGCGGGCATCACCCTGGCAGAGGTCGATGGTCAGACCCCGGTGGTGCTCAGCGACGGCGAAGGCAGGGTGCTGCTCGCCGGGCGCCTCGATGCGCTCGGCCGTGATCGCACCCTCGCCCTGGCCGATGCACTGGGCCTGCTGGAACTCGACCAGACCCTGTACGGCGCCCAGAAACAGGCTATGGCCCAGAACTTCCGGCAGGTCACCCAGCGCATCGACGCCACCATGGCGCCACTCGGCGACGGCCCCTATCAGCGTCCGCCGGGGATAAGTGTCTGGAGCACCGCCGAGATCGGCGATCTCGACGGCGACACCCGAAGTTCGGACTACTCCGGCGACGGCAAGGTCGCCCTGCTGGGCATCGACTACCGCTACCGCAACCTGCTGGTCGGCGTGGCCGCCGGCAAGAGCGAGATGTACCTGGATGGAAAAAGTGGTGGCCACACCGACCTGGGCGGCGAGATGGTCGCGCCCTACGCCGCCATCGCCCTGCTGAACGACAGCCTGGTGCTGGACGCTACCTTGCTGTTTCAGGACCTGGACGGCACCGCACGGCGCGACTATCTGGTCGAGGGCATCGACCTCGACGGCGATCGCTGGGGCGCTCGCGGCGCCGCCACCTATCACCTGCCGAGCTATCAGCTGACGGGCCACCACCGGATCGACACAAGCCTGACCCTTGGCGGGACCTACCTGGATGACGATGTGGATGGCGACTATCTGGTGGGAGAAACCGACTACGGCGAAGAGACCGGCGAAGTCTTTGCCGGGGTTCGGCTCGGGGCCGACGTCTTCACCGGCCGGCTGTTCGGTGGCCTGCTCTATCACTACGACGTGTCCAGCGACGTGGATGACGACGCCGACTTCCTCGACGGGGGCGATGACGATCGTACCGTGCTGGAACTTGGCGCTACCCAGCGACTCGGCCCCGACGTGGACTTTACCCTCGCGGGACAGACGACACTGGGCAGCAGTGGTACCGAATACGACGTGATCAGCGCCTCGCTGTCCTACGACTTCTAGGCCTTCCAAGACAGCCTGAGGGAACAGGCTTGTGCTCGAGCATTAGTCCCTCAACGAAGACTAGGCGCTGTCCGAAAAGTCGACGAGCGAAGGTGAGACAAGGCAAAAATCGGTGAGACAGCGCAGTTTACGGGGTGTAAATGAGCATGTTGATCCGATTTTTAACGCCGTATTACCGAGCGCAGGCACTTTTCAGACAAGCCCTAGTCCGGTGCGGGGGCGGACTCGCGCTGGGCCAGTCTCGCCAGCAGCAGCAGCGAGGCCGAATAGTAGTCGTCGCCGGGGGCCAGGCCCGCAGGCATCGCCCGGCGGTCGCGACCGGCCAGCGCGCGAATCGCCAGCACCCCGCGGGAGGCGGCGTACTCCGCCCGGGCCTCGCTGTGGACGTCGATCCAGGCCGGTGGCGGCTGGCGAGCGGGATCGTTCCACAAGGCCAGGATCGGCGAGACACCCGGACGATCGAGCTGGTCTGCCCAGGCCAGGTAGAGCGGGATACGCACCGCATCAAAGCCGAAGCGGGGCGGCCAGCCCGGCGCCGGAGTCAGGCTGCCGTCGGCGTCAAGCCGCAGCCAGTCGGTGGGCAATCGATAGCGACCGAAGCGGCCTTGCTCGAGCAAGCTCAAGCCGTCTTCCACCAGCGTTTCCCAGCCCGCATCCGGCTCCGCCTGCGCAAACTCGAGCAACGCCGGCATCACCCAGTAGGACAGGTTGAGGTCGACGTAATCCTCGCCACGAAACCCCTGCACCCCCGGCAGCAGCACCCGGTAGCCGCCGCGCTGCACCACCAGATACTCGGCGATGGCCTCGCGGATCATGGCGGCCGCCTGGGCGTAGCGGGGTTCCTGCCAACGACTGGCGGCGCGCTGCAGCGCCCAGGCGATCAGGATGTCGCCATCACTGGCATTGTTGGGGTCCGCCACCGGTGGCACGTTGGTGGGGTCGTAGCGCCAGGAAAACAGCGCCACATCGGTCCGCGCCAGATGCAGTCGGGTCCACTGCCACAGCCGATCGAAGGCCTCGCGATCGCCCTGGGCCTCCGCCAGCAGCATGCCGAAGCCCTGCCCCTCCGAGTGGCTAACGTCGCCGTTGCCGCTGTCGAGAATGCGACCGTCGGCGCTCATGAAGCGGCTCTTGTAACGCTCCCAGCCCTCGTCGGCCGGCGCCGCGAGGGCAAAGGTCAAGGAGGCCACGGCGACCAGCAACATCGCCGTCAATCGGCGCCAACACAGGCCGGCATCAGTGGCCGGCAACTTCTTCCCTTGCATAGACGAACTCCAGAGGTTTTCCCGCCTCTGCCGTCACCACCCGAAGGGGCACCGTGCTATCGCCCCCCTGGCGTTCCAGCCATACACCATAGGCCCCGGCCAGTAGCGCACTGGCGGCACGGGCGCCGCGGGCTCGCTCGGCCTCGCTGTGACCGGCAACGGGGTAGGCACCATGCTCGATGGTCAGCCGAGTTTCCCCGGCGGTCAATGACACCCAGCCCCAATCGCGCGCACGCCAAAGCTCGTTGAGGGTGCGCTCGAGCCCCTCCAGGGTCTGCTGGTCGGGCAGCGTCAGTTCACTGGCCATTCTGGCCCCGATATGGCGCAGAAAAGCGCCTGCATCCTGCTCGCCGCCGGAGACATACAGCTCTTCCAGCAGGAAGCGCAGCACATCGTTCCACTGTGACGCACAGTGGGTGCTGTCGAAGTACGCAAGCGAACGGCGCCGGGCCGCGTCAAGGTCACTCATCTGCTCCCCCAAGGGTGTAGTCCAGGTACAGCCATGCCGAGGTCTCGTCGTAGTCGCCGAAGGTGTCGTAGCCCAGGCGTCCGCCCACCTTCATGTCATTGGTCAGCTGGTAGGAGGCATCGCCTCCCAGGGTCAGGCCAAAGCCGCTTTCGCTGGAGGCGCTGTAGCGCGACTCCACCGCCGCGTCGGCATCGGCCAGGTCATCGAGCAACGCCTGGGATTCGCCGTCGGTGGGGAAGAAGTCCTCCGCCGCCTCGGAGTAGCTCTGGAAGCCCGGCGACACCCTGGCGGAGTAGGACCAACGCCCACGCTGCTCGCTGAAGCTGAACGGGAAGGCCACGCTGATATGGTCCTGCGGGCTGAAGTAGCCCCCATGCCCGAACGAGTAGCGACTCAGGTTGCGATCGAAGTCGAGGTAGTTGACGTGCACCCCGGCCTTGAGCTCGCGGTCACGCTCGTTGATCGGCCGCAGGTAAGCCCCCATGCCCGCCTCCAGCGAGTCGTTGTCGGCCACGTTGTCACCGGTGTAGCGATAGCCGCCCAAGCTGACGTAGGCACCACTGTCGCCATTGTCGAAGCTGTAACCCAGCGCTCCCCCGGTCTTGACCACGCCGCCCCAATGCTCGCCGCTGACCGGATCACGGGTGCCGGCGTAGGACAACAGGCTATCCTTCACCGCGCGGCGTTCCGCGGTCAGGGTGAACTCCCCGGAATCGCCTACCTTCGGGTGCAGGCGCAGGCCCCCGACCAGCTGGGACTGGTCGAAGCCCAGCGGAGTGGTGCCGACGTCCACGTCCAGCAGATCGCTGCGAAAGCCCAGCGACAGACCCACCCCGGCGTCGCTCTGGGAATCCGCCGACACGTCCAGGCCGTCGCCCCCCAACTGCCCCAGCCGGGACAGGTAGTCGCCGGTGACCGCGGCGCTGACATCGTCATCGCTTGCCAGCTCACCGATGGCCTCGACGATCGCCATGCGGCCGAAGCGACGCTCGGCGTCGCCGGAGGGCGTACCGGCGGAACCGTAGGCCGGGGTCAGCGTCAGCTCGGCGCGGGAGCGACCAAAGACCGATGAAAAATCGCCGGAGGTGAAGGTGGTGGGCGTTTCCACCCGATCGAACTGACTCAGGCCTTCCTCGCCACTGCGCACCACCAGGGCAAGCCCGCCCTGTGCCTTGGGCGACACCGCGCGGCGCACCTCGGCCATCATCCGCTCAACCTCATCGATCAGCGGCGAGGCCTGGGGAGCTACCCCATCGGCCGAGGCACCAGCCCCTGATCCCGTCCCTGAGCCAGCGCCCGCGGACAACGAGCCACCAGGCAGCCAGGCGGGTCGTCCGCCACCAGCGCCACCACTGGCGTTCTCGAAGGGGTTGTCGCCGGTGGTCGAGGCCAGCGCCAGCGACTGCTGCGGATCGGCGCGCAGCTCGCTGCGCGCCTCACGCAATAGCGCCAGGGCCTGGCGGTCCTGTCCCTGGGCCCGGGCCAGCCCCGCCCGCGACAGCAGCCAGCGAGGTCGATCCTGAGCGTTGGCCGGCGGCGCCACCAAAAGCCGCGACGCTCGCATGCTATCGCCCTGGGCCAGGGCCGCATCCGCGGCCCCCAGGCGGGCGTCATCGCTCTCGGGAAAACGGCTCAGCGTGTAGTCGTAGAGCTGCCCCGCCTGACGCTGGCGCCCCCCGTCCTGATACAGCCGCGCCATCGCCAGCAGTAGCGCCTGATCCTCGGGGCGCTCGCGCAGGGCGCTGGCCAGCACATCATAGGCGCTGGCCAGCTGGCCCTGCTGGCGCAGCCGGTCTGCCTGGGCGACACGGACGCCGATCATCGCTTCGTCCAGCGCCGCACGCGCCGCCAGGCCAAAGTCGTCGCGCGCCTCGAGTCGCTGCACCAGCGCCTTGGCCTGGCGGTCGCGGCCGGCGCTCGCCAGCACCGCCACGTAGCCGGTGTAGGCTTCCACCGGCGCGTCCAGCTCGCCGGCGGTATCTGCCTCGACCAGCTCGAGGGCCCGGCTGGTCAGGCCCATCTGCTGATAGCGCTGGGCCACCTGGGCGCGGACTCCCGGATCGCTGGTGCTGGTCAGTACCTCATCGAGACGCTCCAGCGCCGAGGCGCGATCCCCCCGGTTCCAGGCCGCTTCGGCGGTCGCCAACGCCGACTGAGCCTCGGCCTGATCGGCCAGTCGCTGGATGTCCTCGTCGCGCAGTGCCAGCGGGATCGCCGCCAGATACCGTCGGGTCTGGTCCCAGTCGCCCTGTTCACTGGCATACAGCGCCGCGGCCTGAAGCTGGGGCGCGCTGGCCTCGCTCAGGTTGAGCGGGCGAACCAGGTGGCCAGCCTCTTCGACGCGCCCCTGGCGGTCCAGCAACCGAGCCAGATCCAGGCGCACCCAGGGGTCCGCGGGCGCCAGCGCCAACGCTTCGCGAAGGGTCGCTTCCGCCTCGCTGGCGCTCTGACCGGCGGCCTGCTGCCGCAGCGCCTGGGCCCGGGCGGCGCCCAGGTCGCCAAGCTGGGCACGAGCGCTGGCCGGCAGACTGGCGGCCAGCGCCTCGGCCTCGGACCAGCGCTGCTGGCGTCGATAGACGTCGACCAGACCGAGCCGTGCCGAGGTGTCATTGCCCAGACTTAGGTAACGTTGTTCGGCCTGATCGAGACGTCCCTGGCGCTTGAGCAGATCGGCCTGCAGCAAGATCGCCGCCCGCGCCCCGTCGCCACCACCACGGGTCAGCGGCGTCACCAGTTCGAGCGCACGATCCAGTCGCCCCGCCCTGGCCTGGGCCCGCGCCTCCCCCAGTCGAGCATAGAAGGCCGCGCTTTCGTAGGCGGCCTGCCATTGGTCGCGTCGCTCGGGTGCCAGCCGGATCGCCTGCTCCAGCGCGTCTCGCGCCTCGGCGAAACGTTGCTGGCGCAGCAGGGTCAGCCCCAGTCCGCCCTGGGCGTCGGCGTCGTCCGGGGTCTGCTCGAGCACCTGCTGGAACTGCGCCTCGGCCTGGTCCAGCCGCTGCTGCTCCAGGCTGTCGTACCCCTGAGCCCTGGCCTGGGCCGCCTCACGTTCCGGCGGCAGGGTCATCTTATCGGCGAACAGCTCGGCGATCTGGCTATCCTCAGGGTGCGCCTGCTGATAGGCGGCATACAGATGTTCGTCTGCGGGGGTCGCCTCGAGCCACTCCAGCGCCTGACGCCAGGCGCGATCGGCGACCGCATCGCCGGTCGCAGCGCGCTCGGCCAGGCGCTCGATACCCTGGCGACGCGTGGCTTCACGATAGCTCAGCACCTGGCCCAGCGCGGTGGCCAACGCCGGCTCGTCGGGATGTTCACGCGCCATCGCCGCCAGGCGCTCGCGAGCCTCGCTCCAGCCATTATCGGTGCCGGCCAGGGTCAGGTAGACCTCCGGCGCCAGCCTCGGCGGAACCGCGTCGCCCTCGAGCACCGCCCGATAGCTGGCCATGGCTTCGGCGTAGTTGCCCGCCGCCGCCTGGGAGCGGGCCTCGGCCAGCCGCTGGCCGTCGGCACGCCGCAGCTTCTGTTCCTGCGCCAGCGCCTCGACCCGGTCATCCTCCGGAGCCACCTCGGCCAACCGTGCCTGCCAGCGGCTGGCCTTTTCCATATCGCCATCGGTCAGCGCATATTCCGCCAGCAGGTAGAGGGCACGCCGGTTGCCCGGGTCGGCATCGAGCACCCGCTCGAGAGACTGCTCGGCCAGATCGGCGCGCTGCCGATCCCGCCAGAAGCGAGCCTGCTCGAACAGCGGCGCCAGGGCTTGATCGGTCCCCTGGGCCTGGGCCGGACTCTGGTCCTGCGCCAGCACCGGAAGGGAAGACAGCGTCAATGACAGCAGGGAGCACGACAGCAGTCCTGCCGCACCGGCGCTGCGAGCCTTGAACAAACGCAAGTGTTTCATCGGCGTGGCGCTCCCCTGGTGTTGTCACTCTGTCCCTTGCCGTCGGCCACCGGGGTGTCGACGCGGCCTCCAGGAGCGTCGGCCTGGGCTTCAGGATCGTCGGCCTGGTCTTCAGGAGCGTCGGCCTTGGCTTCAGGATCGTCGGCCTGGCCGCTTGAGCCTTCGGCCTGCCCCCCCTGCAGGCGCCGTGCAGCACGGCGAGCCAGTCCTCGGTGGCAGACCAGCCCCAGCAGTGTCACCACCACCAGCAGCAGAACCGCCATGGCCACCAGGTTCTGGCCCAGCATCCAGCGCAACCTCATGTGCCAGGGCATCTCACCGACGCCCTGACGCGGCCCTGCGCGAAAGCTCTCGGCACTGCCCTCTGCGGGGATCAGCGCCAGATCGCCATACACCGAGCGGCTTACCTCATCGTCGCCCAGTCGCGCCACCAGCGACGGCAGCGCCTCGGCGTCGTCGGCGACCGCCGCGACCACGAAGCGCGAACGGTTCAAGGGTGACGGCAGGCTGACCAGCCCCTGGGACACCTCGCTGTCCTGCAGCGCCTGGGCGGCCTCTCGCCACAGCGGCCGCCAGTCACCCAACAGCCAGTAGCGCCAGCGTTCCATCCAGGGCACCTCGGCCACCGCCAGACGCCCCTCGTCGGCCCGGTAAACGCCGGCGTCGAACAGCGACGTCTGCGCCAGACTGTCGAGGTCGGCGACCACCAGCAGATCCTTGTCGGTCAGATCGCCGGTGAGGGAAAGCCCTCGACGCACCTCGATGCCAAGGGCGGGATAGCCAGTAGCGCCGGCGATACGGCCCACGCTGGTCAACAGCGCCGATAACTCGCTCTCGTCGGGGGCCTCGGGCACCAGCGCCACGCTGGCACCAAGATCCGCCTGACGCGAGAACGGAAACCCCGCGCTGACGAAGGACGACAGCGACGGCATGACGCTGAAGTGCTCTGCCCGCCGCAGGTCCAGCGTGGTGGTGGGCAGGATTCGGCTGATAGCGTCCTCACCCAGCCCAGGCGCGCAGTCGACCCCGTCTGCCACCGCCAGGTGAAAGTAGAACTGCAGGCGATTGTTGCCGTAGAGCAGGTCCCTGGGCAGCAGGACCTCGGCGCTCTGCTCCCGGCCCGCGCCTACCAGGCGTTGCCACAGCCGCTCCAGCGCCTTGCCCGACTCCACCGGCAAGGCCGCGAGATATTCGCCGTTGAGGCTGACATCGAGGCTCGAGGCGATGGGATCGAGCCAGGGCTCGTCGGGAAAACGATAGTCGACTCTCAGCCGATAGTTCTGACCGGGCCACAGGAACAGATCCGGCGGCACCCTCAGGCTCAGGGCGTGCTCCCGGGCGGACAGCCCGCGTGCCACGAAGCCCTCGGGTTCGCCCAATGAGGCCAGGCTGGCCGGGGTTTCGACATCGACCCAGCGCGGCGCGTCATAGGGCTCGCGAGGGGCTGGCGGGCTCAGTCGTTCGTCATCCAGGCGCAGCCGTTCGCCGCTCAACGTCACCGGCGCTGCGCTATCGAGACTCTCCCCGAGTCCCGACAGCGCCAGGCCGCGGGCGGCCCGGGCCACCTCGACGTCACTGTTGCCCACCACCAGCAGCAGCTTGAACAGCGGGTTGCGCGGATTGGGACGCATCAACAGGGTCGGCCCCTCGACCTGCGGCAGGGTCAATCCCGCCAGACGTTGCCCCGAGCGCCCGATCACCACCGCGTTGTCCAGCGGCAGGCGATCGTAAAGTGCATCGACCTGTAGCTGCCCGGCCTCGGCGTAGCGTCCGAAGTGCGAGGCAATGATGGCCGCCCCGCGCAACTGGGCCTCAGACGCATCGCGGGCCATCACCATCGCCACCCGACTGACATCCGCCGTCGCGGCATCGATAAAGGGCCTCGGCAGGCGGGCCAGCTCGTCGGGGGTCGGCAGCCGCTGCAGGGTCAAGGCCAGCCTGGATTCGGGGGCGATCTCCACCCTGCCGACGGCCTGGTCATCACCGTGGCACTGCTGGGTCGCCTGCCCCAGCAGGCGAAACTCCAGGCGATTGAAGGGCAGGATCAGGGCCGAAGGGATATCCAGGCGCTGGGTCATGCCGCCGGCGTTGAACTGGTCAAGGTCGATGGTCTGAAGCGTCTCGCCGTTGAGCAGCACCCCGAGTTGGCTGTCGGCCGGCAGGTCACTGTGTGACAACGACAGCGACAGCGACGCAGCCACCGCCACCTCATCATCGCGCAGCGAGAATGCAGTACCCGAAAGCCGGGTGTTCGGGGTCAGGCGCAAGGTCTCGTCAGCGGCCAGCAGCGGGATCGACAACTCGCGCCGGGTCGGTTGCAACGGCTGGCTGACGCTGTCCAGATCCAGCCGACCGTCCTCGCCGAAACGCAGCGGAGGCAACGTCTCGCCCGGTACCGAGGTGTCACCCGGCACGTCACCAAAACCGCCGGCCTCGTGCGTCACGCCGATCGTCGGCGCCGGGACCTGGGCCCAGACCCGGTGCGAGACCATCAATACCCCGAGCACGATGGTGGCCACCAGCATCACCGGCGCCAGCCAACCTCGACTAAAGCGCCCCTGGGTCAGCCCCCGCACCGGGCTACGGAAGTGCAGCCCCTTCTGCTGCCACTGGTGGAAGAACAGTCCCACCACCGAGCGCACCACATGCCACAGTGACGCCAATGGCCGGTCCTGGGGATGCGGTGCCTCGGGAATCCAGGCGTCGGCACGCCCCATGACCACCCGCACCAGTTCTCTGCGCTGGCGCAGCGGCAACTCATCGAAACGAAAGCGCAGTGAGTCATCGGCACCGGAAGCATTGACCGAACACACGGGAAACATCAGCCCCCGTCGATTGAAGGTGATCTCCAGGCACTCCACCTCGCTGCCCAGGGCCGAGCGCTTGCCCTCCACCAGGGCGCCCCCCATGGACAGGTTGGCGGTCCAGCTCTGCACCGCATGGCCACTGGCCAGATGCAACACCACCGGAAGACGCGCCTCAACCCGCACCGAGCGCCGCAGCTGGCGCGTTTCCCGTGCCACCGCGATGGCCGCCAGCAGCACCAGAATGCTGACGGAGGCCCACATCACGTTAAACAGCATGACGCTGGTCTGGACATCGAACAGATCATTCCAGAAGACCCGCACCAGCCCCCACACCACCGCCGCCACCAACAGGCCAAGCACGAACAGATGGGGACGCACCGCCTCACCGTCGAAGTAGCCCTCCTCCAGCAGTCCACCCTTCTCGGTGACATTGAACTTGCCCCGACGCGGGCTGAGCAGAGTCACCAGGGTCGGCTTGAGCAAGTGAAAGGCCAGCACGCTTTCGTAGATCTCGCCCCAGAAGGAGTAGCGGAAGCGCCCCACCAGCCGCGAGTTGGTGTAGATCGCGTGAAACAGATGCGGCAAAGCGTAGACGGCGATCATCTGCGGCGACGAGGCAATGACGTGCAGATCAAACAACAGGTAGGCCAGGGGTGCGGTCAGGAACACCAGGCGAGGCATGGCGAACTGGAAGTGCAGCATGGCGTTGAGGTAGCAAAGCCGCTGCGGCAGGCGCAGGCCACGCCCCCACAACGGATTGTCCAGCCGAAAGATCTGGGTCATGCCCCTGGCCCAGCGGGCCCGCTGGCCGATGTGCAGAGACAGTCGCTCGGTGGCTAGGCCAGCGGCCAGGCGCACCCCCAGGAAGGCCGTGTTCCAGCCACGCCGCTGCAGCTTGAGGGCGGTATGGGCATCCTCGGTCACGGTTTCCACCGCGAAGCCGCCGATCTCTTCCAGCGCGCTTCGCCGCATCAGTGCACAGGAACCGCAGAAGAAGGCCGCATTCCAGTAGTCGTTGCCCTTCTGCACCGGCCCGTAGAACAGCTCCCCTTCGTTGGGGATGTCCGCCCCGGCGACGAGGTTGCGCTCGAATGGATCCGGGGAATAGAAGTGGTGAGGCGTCTGCAGCAGTGCCAACCGCTCATCGGCGACAAACTCCCCCACCGTGGCCTGCAGAAAGGCCCGGGTCGCCACATGGTCGCAGTCGAATACGCAGATCAGCTCGCCGTCTGTCAGCCCCATGGCGTGATTGAGGTTGCCCGCCTTGGCGTGGCTGTTGTCTTCCCGGCTGATGTAGCCGACGCCCACCGCCGCGGCGAAGGCGCCGAACTCGGGTCGCTTGCCATCGTCCAGCACATAGATACGCATGCGATCCGCCGGGTAATCGATGTTCTGGGCGGCCAGCACCGTGTCCCGCACCACCTCGAGACTCTCGTTATAGGTGGGGATATAGATGTCCACCGTCGGCCAGCGCGTCGCATCCGGCGGCATCGGCCGGATCGTGCGCTCCAGCGGCCAGGCGATCTGGAAGTACCCCAGCACCAGGATCACCCAGGCGTAGCACTCGGCGGCCAGCAGACCGTAACCGAACACCGCCTCGACCTGGGTATCGAACACCAGCGTCTCGCTCAGACGCCAATACAGGTAGCGGGTAGAAACCAGCACCGACAGCAGCATCATCGCCTGGCGTACCCAGCCACCACGAAGGCGAGCCAGCACCAGCAACGCCAGCATGCCGACACCGGCGAACACCAGCTGGCGCTCCAGGGTCAACGGCGTGGTGACAAGCAGGGCAGCCAAAGGCGCGCCCAGAATCAGGGCCACCAGCGCCAGCAGACGCGTGCCCAGTGACGCAGAGGAAGAGACGTTCATGGGCATCCTATAGCGCCGGGGCGACCACCCCATGGGACTGGAGTGAGGGGAGCAGACGACTGACGCTGCGGGCCAGGGTGTCGATATCGTGGGCCGCCGCCGAGGCTGGCGCGTAGTCGAAGATCGACTGCTCACAGGCCAGCGCCTCGGGAATCGCCTCGTCACGATGCACGTTGCCAAGCAACGGACTGCCCAGGCGATCCTGCAGGAAGTCGGCCACGTCGCTGGAAAGCCTGCGGCGTCGATCCACCTGATTGATGATGTAGTAGGGTCTGACACCAGGCCCCATGAAGTCACCGCCTTCGATACGCGGCAACACCGACAGCGAGGCACTGTCGGCCAGCAGCACCGCCACCTGGATGGCATCGGCAGCGCCCATGGCGGTTAGGCTCGGCGACGGCCCAGGCGGTAGATCCGCCAGCACCACACAGCGTGGCTCGTTCAGCAGAGGCCCCAGACGCTGGGCCACCGCTTCGGGGTGCGCGCTGAGCCAGGACTCGAACGCCAGGCGCTGGGCGTCGCTGACCTCACCATAGGGCAACAGCTCGATACCGCTGGCACTGGGCACCAGCAGGCGTCGCCAGTCATCGATCTCCACGGCCTGGGCGACAAAACCTCGCCCCTCGCCGAATCCCAGCCCGAAGTGCAGTCGCAGAGCGTTCTGCACGTCGAAGTCGATGACCACCACCCGGTGCCCGAGACGCTTGAGGGCGTGAGCCAGATTGGCGGTCAGCGTTGTCTTGCCGACGCCGCCCTTGGGCGACGACAGGGAAACCAGATTCATTGAGAGATTCGTTTGAGCAGAGGTTTCAGCGGCGTTTCCTTGCCGGTAGCGGCCTCGGACGACGCCTTGTCCGAGGCACTGCGAAACAGATGGCCAAAGCGCCCGGCAGGCGGCACACGAGCCTCCCCCGGAGGCGAGGCCTCGCCCACGCTCAAGGCGTTGGAGGCAGGCGCCTGGTGCTCGACCCGCCGCCCAGCGGGGGGCTCGCTACGCTCAGCGACGGCAGAGGGGGCGGGCCGGGCGGCAGGACCAGAGGCAGGCTCAGGTGCCGGGGCTGCGGGAAGCTTTTCCAGCGTCGCCCAGGCCTTCCCCTTGCGCGCAGGGGCCACCTCGGCTGCCGTTTGCAAGGGCTCTGGGCGAGCACCTGGCTCGGCGCGTGACGGCCTGTCACCAGGATCGACGTCGTGGCCCGAGAGCTGGCCAAGCAGCCCCCAGCGTGGCTGCCCCGACTCCTCATTGGTGCGACCAAACGCCTGGTAGCCTGCGGTATCGGAACCGGTCTTGCGCAGGAAATCCTGGATATCGTCCGAGGCACTCATCTTCCGTCTCCAACGGGCCAAGGCACACGACTCCCCTGCCTCGTCCGTCAAGGAACCGGCGAGAGCGTACGCGGAAAAGACGCTTCGACCAAAGAAGCACATATCGACCAAAGAGGCATATTACTACCACTTTTGTGCCGCTACCGCAGCAAGCGATCTCTCAACGCGCCTTGCGACAATTGCCTGATTCCTCGTCACTTCTCAAGCATAGCCACGCCACAGCCTGCCTGCAGACGGACCAGCGGCCGCGCAGCAAGCAAACAAAAACTCAGGAAAATGATTGAGAAACCTTCGGGATCAGGACAGCCAGGGATAGGGCGCCGCCAAGGGCCACAGCCCACGGGACACCTGAAGCCACAGAAAGAAAACGATCGATGTGGCAAAAAAAGCCGACCCGAGCCACGGCCCGGATCGGCATAAAATTCTAGATCACAAACACTACTGTGCCAGGGCAGCAACCAATGCCTGCTCCCAGCGCGCGTCGCGCTGGCCACACACGACAAAGAACGGATTGAGCAGCGACTCACCACGATTGCAGCGCAGCGGCTCCAGGGTCCCTGCGTCCAGCACCTGTCCACCGGCGGCGGTGACCACCGCCTGGGCAGCGGCGGTGTCCCACTCGCAGGTCGGTGCCAGGCGCGGGTAGAGATCGGCCTTTCCCTCCGCCACCAGGCACAGCTTCAGCGAGCTACCCATCGAGGTGCACTCGGTGGCCGGCAAGCGTGCACAGAAAGCCTCGAAGGCCTCGGCACCGTGGCGGCGGCTGCCCACCACCACCCAGGGGGCCTCGGCGGGGTCCGGCAGTTCACGCGCATGGATCGGCTGGCGCGACTCGCCCTCGGATCGCCAGGCGCCATTGTCCTGATCACCGAACCAGGTCACCCCCAGCACCGGCGCGTGGACCACCCCGAGCACCGGGACGCCATGCTCGATCAGCGCCACATTGAGGGTGAATTCACCGTTGCGATTGACGAACTCCTTGGTGCCATCCAGCGGGTCCACCAGCCAATAGCACGACCACCCAAGACGTGTCTCGGTCGCGATCTCCCCGGATTCCTCGGACAGCACCGGCACCTCCGGCGTCAGTCGTCCCAGCAGCGCCACCAGGGCGTGGTGGGCGGCCAGATCGGCCTCGGTCAATGGGCTATCGTCGTCCTTGTGCTCGACCTCGAAGTCGCGCTGATAGATCTCGAGCACCAGTCGACCGGCCTCTTCCACGCCGGCGACCAGGGCATCCTTGTGTTCACTGCTCAGAGAAACGGGCACGCAAGACTCCTTGATATAAGGCCCGATCGGGGTCGACACGACGGGCCGATACACAGTACCGGGAAGGCCAGGTCTTCCCGGAAATCGATGGTGCCAAGCTTAGCGTGAGTGGCGTATCGAGCGCAGGGCTGCAAGCGGATCGGCACGGGTCCGACGCCGCACCCTCAGGACGAGATCAGCGGCAGCCACAGCCATAGTGCCAGCAGTGCGGCCAGCAGTACCGGCGGGGTCAGCTTGAGTCCGACCTTCATGTACTGGCCCCAGCTGATGTGGGTGCCCTTTTCCGCCAGCACGTGCAACCACAGCAGGGTGGCCAGGCTACCGATGGGGGTGAACTTGGGCCCCAGGTCGTTACCGATGACGTTGGCGTAGATCATCAGCTCCCGGGTCAGGTCGCCGACCTGGGCCTGGTCGATGGCGAGTGCCCCCACCAGGGTGGAGGGCATGTTGTTCATGATCGAGGCCAGCAGCGCCGAGGCCACACCGGTACCCAGCGTCGCCACCAGGGTGCCCTGCTGGCCGAGCCAGGTCAGCAGGGCGCTGGCATCCTCGGTCAGCCAGGCGTTGCCGAGCCCGTAGACCACCAGGTACATGCCTACCGAGAACAGCACGATCTGCCACGGCGCGCCCTTGAACACCCGCGACAGCGAGATCACCGTGCTGCCCCCGGCCTGGTGCCAGCGGCCGGCCAGGGCGACCAGCACCAGCGCCGCGCTGCCGGTCACCAGCGCCACCGGCACGCCCAGCGGCGCGGTGACGAAGAACGCCACCAGCAGCGTCGCCAGCACCGGGAAGGCGGCGCGGAACACCAGCGGGTCGCGGATGGCGTGGCTCGGCGCCTCGAGGCGTTCGACATCGTACTGCTCCGGTATATCGCTGCGAAACATCCAGGTCAGCACCAGCAGGGTCGCTGCCAGCGAGACCAGATCCACCGGCACCATCACCATGGCGTAGTGGTTGAACGAGATATCGAAGAAGTTCGCGCTGACGATATTGACCAGGTTGGAAATGATCAGCGGCAGGCTGGTGGAGTCGGCCACGAAGCCGGTGGCGATGATGAAGGCCAGCGACGACTGGGGCGAGAACTTCAGGCGCAGCAGGATCGCCATGACGATGGGGGTCAGCAGCAGCGCAGCCCCGTCATTGGCGAAGAAGGCCGCGATCACCGCCCCCAGCAGCACGATCAGCGGAAACAGGCGGCGTCCGTTGCCACCGCCCCAGCGCGCCACGTGCAGCGCCGCCCAGGAGAAGAACCCGGCCTCATCGAGGATCAAGGAGATCAGGATCAGGGCGACGAAGGTGAAGGTCGCGTCCCAAACGATGTCCCACACCACCAGCACATCGGGCAATTGCACCACCCCGACGGCCAGGGCCACCACGGCGCCCCCCAGGGCGCTGGTACCGATACCGAGGCCCTTTGGCTGCCAGATCACCAGCACCAGGGTCACGACGAAGATGGCGAATGCCAGCATGGAAAACTCCCTATCAGAGACTGTCCTGATTGACCCGCAAAGACACCTGCTCGGCGCTTTCGACCCGCTCGGAGTAACGCTGGGTCAGGTAACCGTCACGGCCACGGTTGAGCCAGGTGAACTTCATCAGCTCCTCGCACACGTCGACCACGCGCAGATACAGCGGGGACAAGCGCATCCGCCCCGCCTCATTGAATTCGTTGAAGGCCTTGGGCACCGACGATTGATTGGGGATGGTCAACATGCGCATCCAGCGCCCCAGCTGGCGCATCTGGTTCACCGTGTTGAAGCTCTGGCTGCCACCACACACCTGCATCAGCGCCAGGGTCTTGCCCTGGGTCGGGCGAACCCCGCCGAGTGACAGCGGAATCCAGTCGATCTGGGCCTTCATCACCGCCGTCATCGCACCGTGGCGCTCGGGACTGACCCACAGCATGCCCTCGGCCCAGCTCGCCAGATCGCGCAGCTCGGCGATCTTGGGGTGGTCGGCCTCGGCGCCATCGGGCAGCGGCAGCCCCTGGGGCGAGAAGGTACGCACCTCGGCGCCGAAGGCCGCGAGCAAGCGCCCGGCTTCCTCGGCCAAGTGCCGCGAGTAGGAACGTTCGCGCAGCGAGCCGTACAGCACCAGGATGCGAGGCGCATGGCGTGGCGCGCTGGGTGGGGCCAGCTCGTCCACGGCGATGGGCCGCCACAGCTCCGGGTCGATGTTGGGCAGGTCCTTGAGCAGGGTATCGGGGGTCATGTGCGGTTTGCCTCCAGCGTGACGGTTTCGCCGTCTTCCTTGGTGAAGCTGTCGCCCTCGATGGCCGACAGCGGCGCCTCGACCAGCGCCAGTACCCGCTCGGAGGGACGGCACAGCGCGGCGCCCCTGGCGGTCACCACGATGGGTCGGTTGATCAGGATGGGGTGAGCCATCATGGCGTCGATCAAGGCCTCGTCGTCGAGGCGGTCATCGCCGAGGCCCAGCTCGTCGTAGGGCGTGCCCTTCTGGCGCAGCAGTGCCCTGGGCGTGATGCCCATGGCCTCGATCAGCTCGACCAGGCGCTCACGGCTGGGCGGCGTCTTCAGGTATTCGATGACCTCGGGCGATTCGCCGGAGGCCTCGAGCATGGCCAGCACGTTGCGCGAGGTGCCGCAGGCCGGGTTGTGGTAGATCAGCGTCATGGAGTCTCCGGGAGGCGCTCTTGGCTGTCGTGGCTGTCGTGGCTCTCGTCACTACCGAGGCTGTCGTGGCTCAGCAGGTCCTGGTGTCGTCACCGGTGCCGGGGCCCAGCAGGTCGGCCAGGGGGTTGCACACCTCCGGCCGGCTGGCGCAGCAGTCGCGCACCAGAAAGTCGAGGGTGGCCACCATGTGCGCCAGGTCCGCCCGATAGACGATGGAGCGGCTTTCCCGGCGCTGGCTGACCAGCCCCGCCCGGCTGAGCACGCCAAGGTGGGCCGACAGGGTGTTGTGGGGCACCTCCAGGCGGCGGGCCAGCTCGCCGGCAGGCAGGCCTTCGGGCTCGTGGCGCACCAGCAGGCGAAAGGCAGCGAGCCGGGTAGGCTGAGACAGTGCGGCGAAGGTGTCGAGGGTCGGTTGCAGATCGTCTTTGTCCATATGTCCGGAATTATGGACATATTGATGTGCGGGTCAAGTACTTCTTGATCCAGGGCATCTCGCTTGCTGTCACCCTGGCCAAGAACGACAAAGCGGCGACGTCCAGGGAAGGACGCGCCGCTTTTTGGTTGAGGGGGCTGTCACACGACGACGATCGAGTCGTGCTACCTGCACGCTATACCAGCGCTACATCGACCCTACATATAGTTGAACAGCGACAGGTCGCGAATGCCGATAAAGGCCTGCTGGGCGGCCTGCATGCCCACCTGACGCATGCTGTACTCGGAGATCGCCTGGTTGTAGTCCAGATCGACCAGGTCCGACATGGTCTGGGCGTAGTTGAGTTCGCGGTTGCCGCTGACCGAGTCGATCACGTCCAGCTCGTTGAGCCGCGCGCCGACCGAGGCCCGCTTGGTCAACACGTTGTCGAGGCTGGCGTCCAGCTCGCGCATGGCGCCGTTCAGGGTGTTATGCAGCGTCGCCTGCTTTGCGGGGGTGTCGGCGGGGGCTTCCAGCACCGACAGCACCTTCTCGAAGGTGGTGAAGACGTTGGTGTTCATGGTGTCGGCGGGACCGAAGGTCACGCTGTCGCCGGTCGCAGGCGCGCCTTCAAGCTCCAGGCGCAGGCCACCCACCTCGACGCTGGTGCCTTCGGGGTCGTAGGGCTGATCTTCCAGGGCCGCACCGGCGCTGACCCAATTGCCGCTGTCGTCCTCGACCATGACGCTGTAGGTGGGAGCGTCGTCGGTACCACCGAACTCCACCTGGTAGCGCTTGCCGTAGCCGGCGTCGCTGTTGTCGACCACATCGGGGCCGGCAAAGGTCACACTGCCGCTGTTGTCACCCTGCTCGGCCACGTAGCCCGCGCCGCTGGGCACGCTGGTGAAGATGTCGGCGCCGGTATCCCCCACCGACATAAGTCGCGAGGCGTCCACCTGCTGCTCGCGGACCTTGTCGGCGCCCACGTACTCGATGCCGTTGCCGCTGTCGGTGAAGGGCTCGGCGCCATCGGCGTAGCCACCGAACAGGTAGCGACCGTTGCCATCGGTGGCGTTGGCCTGACCGATCAGCGTCTCGTAGACGCCGCGCAGTTCACTGGCGATGGACTGCCGGTCGGCATCGCTCAGGGTGTCGTTGGAGGCCTGGATCACCAGCGCCTTGGCGCTGGCCAGGGCGTCGCTTGCGCTGTTGAGCACGCTTTCTTCCTGGGACAGGGCGTTGCGCGCGCTGACCCGGGCGTCGGTGTACTGCTGGGTCACCGCCTGGGCCTGGCTGACCGCCACCGCCCGGGACGCCGCCTGGGGGTCATCGGAGGGATTGACCACCCGCTTGCCGCTGGCGAGCTGCTGGCTCAGGTGAAGGAAGTCGGACTGCTGACGGTTGAGCGAGCTGACGCTCTGGTCGTACATGGTGACGGTGCTGATACGCATGCTCTGCTCTCCTTAGCCGCGCAGTCCGAGGATGGTGTCGACCACCGAGGTGGCGGTGTCGATGACCTTGGCGTTGGCCTGGTAGTACTGCTGATAGCGGATCAGGTTAGCCGCCTCTTCATCCAGGTTGACCCCGGACTCGGACAGCTTCACCGCGCTCAACTGCTCGGTCAGCCCCTGCTGGGCTGCCAGGTTGACCTGCACCACGTTGGTACGGTTACCCACGTCGCTGACCATCGAGGCGTAGGCCTGGCTCAGGGTGGCACTGCCGCCCACGCTCATCTCGTCCTGCAGCTTCAGCAGGTCCAGGGCGTTCTCGTTGTCGCCGCTGGCGCCGGTTTCCCCGGCGGCGGCGATCTTGTCGGGATCGCTGATGGCGGTTTCGAAGCCGCCCGCGGCGCGGCGTACCGGCTGCACCTCGAAGCGATCGCCGTCGGCCAGGGCGCTGGGGTCATCGATGGCGAGCGTCACGCCGCCGAAGGTCAGGGTGTTCTCGGTGGCGTCGAAGCTCGCGTCCACCGCCTCGCCGGTGTCCTTGCGGGTGACCTCGAAGGTCGGCGGCGATGCCGAAGCGTCGCTGACCTTGACCTCGTAGTCGGCCGCCTCGAGGTTTTCGATCTTGTCGATGTTGAAGCTCGCGGTGACCGTGGCGCCGCCGCTGTTGGCGTCGTTGGCAAAGACCCGCGGTTCGCCGATGTCGAACATGTCGCCACCGCTATTGCCATCCAGATCGTAGCCATCGGCGTGCTGTTTATTGAAGGCCACCGCCATGGACACCGCCAGCTGGCCGATCTGGTTCTGGGTGCGATCCAGGGTCTCGGAGCGGAACTGGATCAGCCCGCCGAACGAGCCACCCTGCAGGCTGTCCTCGTCGAGTCGCTGCAGGCCGCCGCCGGGGTCCTGGTAGCCCACCACCACCCGCTGGGGATCGCTGGCCGAGGCCACCGCCTTCAACTGGTAGGACTCGGTGCCGGCCACCAGCGGCTGTCCGCCGGGCAGGCTGACCCGATAGGAAGAACCGTCCTGTACCGTCAGTTCCACCCCGATACGCTCGCTCATCTCGGTGACCAGCTGGTCACGCTGGTTGAGCAGCGCGTTGGGGGCCTCGCCGGTCTTGGCCTTGGCCAGGGAAATCTCGCGGTTGAGCGAGGCCAGCTGCTCGCTCTGGTTGTTGATCTGGGTGATCTCGTCGCGGATCTGGCTGTTGATGCCATCCTGCATATCCTGCAGGTAGCTGTCGAAGGCGCGGAACTGGGCGCTCAGGGTGTCCGCCGCGCCCAGCACGCCCTGGCGGGCGGCAGGGTCCGAGGGGGCCGAGGCCAGGTCTTCCAGCGACGAGAAGAAGTTCTGCATCAGCGGCGCCAGACCGGCGTCCTGATCGGCCAGCAGGCTGTCGATCTGGTTGATCTGGGTCTGGTAGGCGTCCAGCGCCGAGCTTGAGCTCACCGCACCATTGAGCTGGTCGGCCACGTACTGGTTGAACTGACGCTCGATGTCGTTGACCTGGACGCCCTGGGTCCCGCCGCTGCCCTCGCCCAGCACCGTGATTTCGCGGTTGTAGCCCGGTGTATAGACGTTGCTGATGTTGTTGCTGGTGGTGGTCAGGGCGTTCTGGGCGGCATTCAGGCCGCTCAAGCCGATGGAGAACATGCTCATGGTGGAATTCCTTTCGCCGATAGCCTGTTTATCGGCCGAATGGCCGCTGGCTTGAGAGCCTCGGTACCGCAAAAACCATTAATTTTCCGGGCGACTAGGCGCTGTCCGAAAAGTCGACGAGCGAAGGTTAGACAAGGCAAAAATCGGTGAGAAAGCGCAGTTTACGGGGTGTAAATGAGCATTTTGATCCGATTTTTAACGCCGTATTACCGAGCGCAGGCACTTTTCAGACAAGCCCTAGAAGACCTGGGTGGGGTTGGCGCTTATATCCGCCCTGGCCAGCCAGTCGCTGCCACGCTTGTCCGTGGTGGAAGCGGCATCCACCTTCTCGGCGGCACCGGTAGGCGATGCGCCGACATTCGCGGGTCGAGCCTCGCCGGCCGCCACGCGGGTGGCGCCTGCGCCGTCATCGATCGGGCCGAAGGTGTGCATCACCGCGATCAGCTTGGCGGCGTAGGCCGGGTCGGTGGCGTAGCCGCCCCGCTGCAGCGCGTGGGCTGCGGCCTCGGCGTCCGGCGCGGTGGTGACCTCGGCGTAGCGGGCGTTGTTGCTGATCAGCCTGGCGTAGTCGGTGAAGGCTTCCTCGAACGAGCCGTAGACCCGGAAGTCATCGCGAATACGCTGGCGCTGGCCGTCTTCCACCTCGTGGGTGGTAATACGGGTGGTGGGGCCGTCCCAGCTACTGCCGGCCTTGATGCCGAACAGGTTGTGGCTGTTGTTGCCGTCGGCGGTGGCGATCTCGTGACGGCCCCAGCCGGTCTCCAGCGCCGCCTGGGCCAGGATCAATTCCGCCGGCACGCCGGAGGCGCGGCTGGCGGCCTGGGCCGGGGCGGCCAGCTTGTCGAGGAAGGCCTGGACGTGGGCCGGGGTGTCGCGGGCCTCGCGCCCGCTGATGCGCTCCTCGGCCTGGGCGGTGGTCATGCCCTGGCTGACGGCGCCCAGCTCGTCGAGGAAATTGGTCGGCGCCTCGACCTCGCTGTCTGTCGGGGCGTCCGCTCTCAGGGCGTTGGACAGCGGACGCGGAGTGCCACGGGGAATCCCCGCGATCAGTGCCTCGACATCCTTGGCCTGGCTGGCCTCGGGGCCACGTAGCTGGGCCATTAGCTGGTCGGCCAAGCCGATGCCGCGGCTGGCCATGGTCTGGGACCACTGCTGGTCGAGCAGCGTCTGGTAGAACTGGGTCTGCTTCGAGTCGGTCAGGCCAGAAGACGGCACGGCGTCGCGCATGCTCTTCATCATCATGTTGATGAACATCGCCTCGAACTGGCGCGCCGCCTCCGCCGCTGCCGCCGGGTCCTGCTGGCGGGCGCTGGTCTTGAGTCGCGCCAGCCCCTGCATGTCCAGCGCGAAGCCGGCCTGGCCGACGCTGCCGGTGGCCCGGCTGGCGCCGGACAGGGCAGAACCCGAGAGTCCGGTCATGGGCCCCGAAGCCAGCCCCGATGAAAGATCCGAGATAGCCATCAGATGATCTCCAGCTCGGCTCTGAGCGATCCCGCGGCCTTGAGCGCCTCGAGGATCGACATCAGGTCGTTGGGGGTCGCGCCGAGGGCGTTGAGGGCGTCCACCACGTCGAGCAGATTGGCGCCTTCGACCACCTGCAGGGTGCCCTGGCCCTCGTCGATGGTGATATCGGAGTCCGGTACCACCGTGGTCTCGCCGCCACGGCTGAAGGGCGCCGGCTGGCTGACGCCGAAGGCGGTGTCGATGACAATCGACAGGTTGCCGTGAGCCACGGCGGCGCGCTTGAGCGTCACGCTGCCGTTGAGCACGATGGAGCCGGTGCGCGAATTCAGCACCACCTTGGCCCGGGCCGGCATCGGGGTGACGTCGACGTTCTCGACACGGGCCATGAAGTTGACCCGAGAGTTGGCGTTGGTCGGCCCGTTCAGGGCGATGACGCCGCCGTTTCTGGCCGAGGCCACCGGGTAGTCGAAGGTGTCGTTGATCGCCCGGACCACGCGCTCGGCGGTACCGAAGTCGGCCTGGTTGAGCTGCAGCTCCAGCACGCCATCACGGCTGCCCAGCGCCAGCGGTACCGTCTGCTCGACCATGGCGCCGCCGGCGATACGCCCGGCGGCCTGGTGGCTGATCTGCACGCTGGAGCCGGCGGACTCGGCGCCGGCACCGTTGATCAACAGGTTGCCCTGGGCCAGGGCGTAGACGTCGCCGTCGGCGCCCTTCAATGGCGTCATCAACAGGGTGCCACCGCGCAGGCTGCGGGCATTACCGATGGAAGACACCACCACGTCGAGGCGCTGGCCGGGCTGGGCGAACGGCGGCAGATCGGCGGTGACCATCACCGCCGCCACGTTGCGCAACTGCATGTTGGTGCCCGGCGGCACGGTGATGCCGAGCTGGGACAGCATGTTGTTGAGACTCTGGCCGGTAAACGGCGCCTGCATGGTCTGGTCACCGGAGCCGTCCAGGCCCACCACCAGGCCGTAGCCCACCAGCTGGTTGTCGCGCACCCCGGCGAAGCTGGCCAGGTCGCGGACCTTCTCGGCACGGGCCAGGTGGGAGAAGGCCGACAGCGCGATCAGCAACACCAGCATCAGGCTGCCGAGGGTCAGGGTGGGGCGACGGGAGACAGGGTTTCTCATCATGCTCGGCCTAGAAGGGGGAAACGTTCAGGAAGAACCGCTGCATCCAGCCCATGTGCTGCGCCTCGTTGATGTAGCCGTTGCCCACGTACTCGATGCGCGCATCGGCCACCGCCGTGGACGGCACGGTGTTCTGGGTGGTGATGAAACGCGGATTGACCACCCCGCCGAAGCGGATGAACTCGGTGCCCTGGTTGATCGCGATCTGCTTCTCGCCGCGTACCCTGAGGTTGCCGTTGTTCATCACCTCGATCACCGAGACGGTAATGGTGCCGGTAAAGGAGTTGTTGGCCTCGGAGCCACCGCCGCCCTCGAAATCTGTATCGCCGTCGATCTCGAAGCCGTAGTCCATCAGTTCCTCCAGGCCTTCCGGCACCTGGGAGAAGGTCAGGCTGGAGCCGCCGTCACGGTCGGCGTTGGAGCGGGAGTTCTTGCTGGCGCTGACCTCTTCGTCCAGCACGATGGTCAGGATGTCGCCGACGCTGCGCGGACGACGATCCTCGAACAGCGGCTGGTAGCCCCGGGCCTTCTGGAAGATCGACCCATTGGCCACCGGCAGCGGCCGATCGGGGATCTCGATCTGCTCCTGCTCGCCCACCACCGAGGCGTGGGGAATCTGGGCGCAGCCGGCAAGCGTCAGCAGCACCAGGGCCAGCGCCAGCGTCGCCAGGCGCAGAACAGCATGAGCCCCACCGTGTGGCGCGCCAGATGATGAGGTCGTGTCAGGGTGCATGGCCGTCTCCAGTGCCACCGCGGAATTTATTATCAGAGTCGTGACTAGGCGCTATCCGAAAAGGGTCGATGAGCGCAGGCACTTTTCAGACAAGCCCTAGAGTTGCGCCAGGCGTGCCAGCATCTCATCACTGGTCTGCACCGCCTTGGAGTTGATCTCGTAGGCGCGCTGGGTCTGGATCATGCTGACCATCTCCTCCACCACATTGACGTTGGAGGTCTCCACATAGCCCTGCAGCAGTCGGCCGGCACCGTTCATGCCCGGCATCAGTTCGTTGCGCGGCCCGGACGAGCTGGTCTCGAGGTACAGGTTGCCGCCGATGGACTGAAGGCCGGTGGCGTTGACGAAGGTGGAGATGGTGATCTGGCCCACCTCGTCGGACTCGCTGGTACCGGGCTGGGTCACCGAGACCACGCCATCCTCGCCGATGTCCACCGACAGGGCGTTGTCGGGGATGATGATGGCCGGCTCCAGCGGATAGCCGTTGGCGGTGACCATCTGGCCGTTCTCGTCGAGCTGGAAGCTGCCGTCACGGGTGAAGGCGGTGGTACCGTCGGGCATCAGCACCTGGAAGAAGCCCTTGCCGTTGATCGCCAGATCACGCGAGTTCTCGGTGGCCTCGAGCCCACCCTGGGTGTGCAGGCGCTCGGTGGCCACCGGACGCACGCCGGAACCGATCTGCATGCCCGAGGGCAGGCGGTCCTGGACGTTGTTCTGGGCGCCGGGCTGGCGCATGTTCTGGTACAGAAGGTCCTCGAACACCGCCCGGGACTGTTTGAAGCCGTTGGTCGAGACGTTGGCCAGATTGTTGGAAATCACGTCCAGCTGGACCTGCTGGGATTCGAGTCCGGTCTTGGCCGTCCACAGCGACTTGATCATGGTTCTTCTCTCCCTCGGTCAGGAGGATCCCCTGACCGCTCAATAATTCGGCCCTGGCCGTCGGTTGAAGGGGTCAGCCGTTCAACGACAGCAGGCTGTTGGCCTTCTGGGCGTTCTCGTCGGCGGTGCTGATCATCTTGGTCTGCAGCTCGTAGCGCCGCGCCACATCGATCATCGCCACCATGGACTCCACCGGATTGACGTTGCTGCCCTCCAGCGCCCCGCTGACCACCCGTACCTGGTCGGAGGCCGCCAGCGCAGCAGGCTCGCCATTCTCACCGATGGAGCGAAATAGACCGTCGCCGCCACGGGTCAGCTCGCCGGGCTGCGGCTCGACCAGCTTGAGCCGGCCGATCTCGGCCAGGGCGTCGGGGTCCTGGCCCATGCCGATGGCGCTGATGGTGCCGTCGGCGCCGAGGAACAGCTCGGCCTCCAGCGGCACCTGGATCGGCCCACCCTCGCCGATCACCGGGCGCCCCACCGAGGTCAGCAGGCCGTTGCCGTCCACCTGCAGGTCGCCGCGACGGGTATAGGCCTCGCTGCCGTCGTCGCTTTCCACCGCGAAGAAGCCGTCACCGTCGATGGCCACGTCCAGGGTGCGACCGGTACGGGTGATGGCTCCGGGGGAAAAGTCCGCCCCCGGGGTCGAGGCGGCGGTGGACACCCGGGTGTCGAGACGCGCCTCGCCCTCGACCGGCACCGCGCGCATGGCGTGAAGCTGGGCGCGAAAGCCCGTGGTCGAGGCGTTGGCCAGGTTGTGGCTGACCACCGACTGCTGCTCCATGGTCTGGCGTGCGCCGCTCATGGCGGTGTAGAGCATGCGATCCATCTACGACTCCCCTGGAAGGTGTGAGAGGCCGCCGCCCGAGGCAGCGGCCGGCGTGGTCATCAGCGCAGGTTGATGGCGGTCTGCAGCACTTCGTCCTGGGTCTTGATGGTCTGCGAATTGGCCTGGTAGGCGCGCTGGGTGACGATCATGCTGACCAGCTCCTTGGCCATGTCGACGTTGGAGGTCTCGATGGCGCCGGACTGGATGCCGCCCAGCAGGCCGGTACCCGGGGCACCGACCAGCTCCTGGCCGGAGGCGTCGGTGGCGGCCCAGGTGTTGTCACCGGCGGGTGACAGGCCCTCGGGGTTGCGGAAGCTGGCCAGGGCGATCTGGCCGGCCGGGCGGGTCTGCTCGTTGGAGTAGCTGCGCACCACGGTGCCGTCACTGTCGATGCTGATACCGACCAGGGCGCCGGAGGTGTAGCCGTTCTGGTTGAGTGCGGTGGTGCTGGCGTTATTGCCGAACTGGGTGGAGCCGGAGATATCGAAGTCCAGCGTCATGTCATTGGCAGCGCCATTGAAGTAGTCGGCCGAGGCAAAGGTGACCGGAAACTTGCCATCAGCAGGGGTGACCAGTTGACCATTGGTGTCAAACTCCATGGAGAGGGTCTGCGCTGCGACAGGTGTCGCGGTCTCGTCCATCAACACCTTGCCATCCATCGCCATGGTGCCGGTCCAGGTCTTCGCGCCCGTCTTCTCGTAGTAGACGGTGACATTGCGCGGGTTACCCAGCGAGTCGTAGGCGGTGAAGTTGTTGGAGTAGTGGTAGTCGACCTCGACGCCGGTGGAGCCGTCGGAGCCCGCCAGGGTGACGCTGTTGAGGTCTTCGTCGACGACCTTGCGCGAGTCCAGGTTGAAGGTGGTGGACACCTCGGTGGTGGCGCTGGCCGGCATCTCGTCGGCCTCGATCTGCAGCACCTCGGGCTGGCCGCCCACCTGGACCGCACCGGCGGCGTTGACGCCGTAACCCATGATGCGCGCGCCCTGGGCGTTCTGCAGGTAGCCGTCCGGGGTCATGGTCAGCTGGCCGTTGCGGCTGTAGACCACCTGGCCGTTCTGTTCCATGCGGAAGAAGCCGTCACCGCTGATGCCCAGATCCAGCGGACGGTTGGTGGACTCCAGGTTGCCGCCGCTGAAGTCCTGCAGCACGGTGGAGACCTTGGTACCCAGGCCGATCTGGGAGTTGGCGAAGACGTCGGCGAACTGCGCACTACCGCTCTTGTAGCCCACGGTCTGGGAGTTGGCGATATTGTTGCCCAGCACGTCCAGGCTATCGGCGGCGGCGTTCAGACCACTCAGCGCTTGTGAAAAACCCATGTCACTCTCCTTATACGTTTCCCTGCGTCGATGACCCGACGGTCATCCTGCGTTCGCTACAGAATCTGGCGGATATCGCTCAGCGCCACCTGCCCGTAGACAGCACCCAGATCGAGTTGCACCTGGCCGCTGTCATCCGCCGGGGACACCCCGCCGACCTGGGCGTAGTTGAGCGCGGTCACCGCAAGCTCCTCGCCCTCGACACCGGTGGCCTCGATGCTGACGTGATAGGCACCTTCGGGGGCCGCCACGCCTTCACCTGTCATGCCGTCCCACTGGAACGACTCGGTCCCGGCGGAGGCCGGGCCCAGGTTGTAGCTGTTGATGACCTCACCGGACTCGTTGGTGATGGTCACCTTGACCTCGGCGGCGGGGCTTTCCAGCTCGACGCCAAAGGGCGTGGAGACCGGCGCGCCTTCATCGTTGTGGGCCATGACGATGCGATCCCCCGGCACCAGCACGCCCTTGCCGATCAGCCCGGTGGCCTGCAGCGCCTGGCCGGCGTTGATCTGGCCGGTGATCGACGACATGGTCTCGTTGAGAGACTCGATGCCGGAAACCGTGTTGATCTGGGCCAACTGCGAGGTCATCTCGCTGTTGTCCATGGGATTGAGCGGATCCTGGTTCTGCAGCTGGGTCACCAGCATGGTCATGAAGTTGTCGCCGAGCTCGTCGGACGCCTGCTTGGAGCTGGCCTGAGCGGTGGCGGCGTTGACCGATTGGTAAACGCTTGCATCGATGGTGTTGGCCATGGGATCAGCCCTCGCCCAGGGTCAGGGTCTTGAGCATCAGCTGCTTGCTGGTGTTCATGACCTCGACGTTGGCTTGATAGGAGCGGGAGGCGGAGATCATGTTGACCATCTCGCCCACCGGGTCGACGTTGGGCATCGCCACGTAGCCGGCGTCATCGGCCAGCGGGTGCTCGGGACGATACTCCTGGCGCAGCGGCGAGGGGTCCTCGACCACCTCGCGCACACCGACACCACCGATGCCGTCACTGGCGGCACGGGACTCGAACACCGCCTGGCGGGCGCGGTAGGCCTCGCCGTCGGGGCCGGCCACGCTGTCGGCGTTGGCCATATTGCTGGCGGTGACGTTCATGCGCTGGGCCTGGGCAGACATCGCCGAGGCGGAGATATCGAAGATCGAAAACATCGACATGGGGCGCTCTCCCTGCTTGGAAACTGAGATGGACCGGGCTTACTGCTCGGGCTGCATGGCCTGCTTGAGGCCCTGGATGCGACTGTTGAGGATCGTCAGCGCGGCCTGGTAACGCACCGAGTTGTCGGTGAAGGCGGCCCGCTCGCGGTCCATGTCCACGGTGTTGCCGTCGAGGCTGGCCTGCTCCGGTACGCGGTACTTGAGCTCGCTGCCGCCAAGCGACATCGCCTGGCCATGACCCGACAGGTGGTGACTGGACGTCCGCGCCAGGGCCAGACCAGGCTGATTCGCCCCCTTGGTCGCGGCTTCCAGGGCCTGGGAAAAGTCCATGTCGCGTGCCTTGTAGCCGGGGGTATCGGCATTGGCGATATTGCTGGCCAGGACCTTCTGGCGTTCCTGTCTAAGCGACAGGGCCTGCTGGTGAAAAGCGAGCGAGGCCTCGAGCTGATCGATCATCCCGGTGCGCTCCGTAAGCAAGGGAACAAAGAGACAAGGGGTTCGACGATGAAGAATACCCAGGCCCCTGTCTGCACAAAGCCGTGAACAGCCCCCATTTCCACGCCCATTTCAGACCATGCGTCGATGCCGGCTTCTCTACACTGGTGTGCCATGGCCCTTGAATGGCCAGGCAAGCGCCCTTGAAAGGCCAGGAAAGCGCCCTTCAAACGGCCCCGGGCGCTAAAGATCGCACCGACCACCGGTATCCCGATGTCTCGATCCTCATCTCTTGTACAAGCCACTGCTTCCCTGTCCTGGGTCATCGCCCGGGCGGCGCTGGTGCTGTGTGTCAGCACAGGCTTTGCCGCCAGCACCGCCCAGGCCAGCGGCCAGGCGGTCGATGACGGCGGTGTCGATGCGGGCACCGGGGAAGCGCTGACACGGGTAGAGAGCTTTCTGTTCGAGCAGGCCCTGGCCGACGGCGCCCGGCCGGGCGATCTGGAGATTCAGGTATTCCCGCCGGCGGCGAGCCTGGCTGACTGCCGCCAGCCCGAACCCTTCCTGCCCCGGGCGGGGAGCCGACTGGCCGGACGCGTCTCGGTGGGGCTTCGCTGCGAGGGAGAGCGGCATCGCAGCCGCTATCTGCAGGCCGAAATCACCCGACTGGGCGAGCGACTGGTGGCGGCGCGGGACATCGCCCCCGGCGAGCGCCTGAGCGCGGACATGCTGACCAGCGAGCGCTTCGACGTAAGCCGTCTGCCGTCCCAGGCGCTGACCGATCCACAAGCGGCCATCGGTCAGATCGCACGACGCGGGATTCGCCAGGGTCAAGCGCTGTCGGCCCATCAGCTGACATCACCCAAGCTGGTGAGACGCGGCGAGCAGGTCGCGGTGGAAGCCAGTGGCCGGGGCTTTCGCATCAGCCGCCAGGGCGAGGCGCTGGAGGCCGGCGGCCTCGGCGATATCGTGCGGGTAAGGGTGGATCGGCGCCAGATCCTCGACGCCCGGGTGGTGGAACACGGCCGGCTGGCGGTAACCTACTAGGACGTTGATGAAAAGTGCCTGCGCTCGGTAATACGGCGTTAAAAACCGGCTGGTGCGCCAGCCCTAAAGTTCTTGTTCTTGCGGCCGATGATGTACATAGACGCAGACATTCGGATCAACGGCGACAGCCAGCGCCTGGTCCCATCGCCATTCTCGTGAGGCCTTGCCCGTGAAGATCGATTCGCAACATCCTCTGACCCGCCCCGCCCAAAGCGAGGGGCCGCAGCACAGCGACAAGCTCCAGCAAAGCGAGACGCAAAAAACCGCTGGCGCCGGTGTCGAAGCCGGTGCCCAGGCCCACCTGAGCCGCCCGGCGGCGGATACCAGCCAGGACATCGACAGCGCCCGGGTCGAACAGATTCGTGACGCCATCCGCGAGGGTCGCCTGGAAATCCATCCCGAACGCATCGCCGACGGCCTGATCGACAGCGTCCGCGACATGCTCGGCGATGGCTCAGAGGGCTCGCAGTCGTGAGTCTTGCCCGACTGCTCGACCAGCAGCGTGAGCGACTCGCCGAGCTGCTGGCCCTGCTGGGCGAGGAACAGGAGTGCCTGGTTCAGGGCCAGGTCGACAGCGAGGCGCTGGTGGCGCTCGCCGGCCAGAAGTCCGAGATCCAGCAAAGGCTTGCCGAGACGGAAGCCCGCCGCCATCAGGTACAGTGCCGACTGGGCTACCCCGATGACCGCGAGGGCACCCTGCAAGCCGCCCGTGACGCCGGCTGCGAAGCCGCCTGGCAGACCACCATGGCACTCGCCAGGGAAGTCTCCCGCGCCAATCTGCGCTGTGGCGAACTGCTGGCCCTGCGCATGGAGCACAACCAGCGCATGCTCGACCAGATCCACCGCATCGCCAACGCCAGCGTCTACCAGCCCGACGGCCGCACCCGGCTGCAGCCCTCTCGGCTCAACGTCTCGGCCTGATTTCCTGGTTCAAGGTCTTGGCTCGCAGCTTGGGCTCTTAATATCTCGGCCTGACGCCTCCTCTCGGAAACACCTGCCCGGCTCTGCCACCTTGGCGGCATCAATGGCTGGCTCAGATCGCTATCGCGGGATGCGCGCCGGAGGCCGCCCAGCCCACCAGGGCCTCGCTTTCCAGCGGCGCACCGACAAGACGCCCCTGAATCCGGACAAGCCCCAGCGCCTTGATGGTATCGAGCTGTTCGGCGGTCTCGACCCCCACCGCCACCGCGACGAACTCCAGCGCCTCGAGGCAGCGCATCAGCGCCGCCACGCTCTGGCGCATGCTGGTGGAGGGATCGGCCAGGGTCTTGAGGGTCTCCGGCCCCAGCTTGCCCAGGGTCACCGGCAGCGAGGCCATGCCGAACAGGTCCACCGGGGAGCGGCCCAGCCCATCGACGCCGAGCCGCACGCCCAAAGCGACGATACGCCTTAACAGGTGGGACTGGCGGTGGCCCACCTCGAACAACCCCGCGCCATCCACCTCCAGGCACAACCAGTCGAGGCACTCGTGGCGATAGTGGCCGCCCGCCTCCTTCTGGGCACCCGCCTCCCCCTTCGCGCCAGACTCGCATAGCTGGCGCAGGTAGAGATCCAGGGCGCGGCCATCGAAGCCGGCCTGATCCAGCAGGCGGTGGTGAATGTTCACCGAGATATCCCAGTCACCCAGCTCGGAGCCGGCCTCGCGCCAGCGCCGGCGCTGGGCCACGACTTCCTTTAGCACCCAGCGATCTAGCCGGTCGACCAGCTGCATATCGGCAGCGAGCGCGACAAATTCTGCCGGCGCCACCTCGCCACGCTGGGGATGGCGCCAGCGCACCAGCGCCTCGAGCCCGCAGCAGCGCCGGGTGAGCAGATCGAACTGGGGCTGATACACCAGGAAGAACTGCTGATCGGGGAACATCAGCGCTTCCTGCAGCTCGTGACGGAAGCGCTGCTGGCGCTCCATCAGACGCTGCAGGCTGCCGTCGTAGAAGGCGAAACCTCCGGGCACGGCCTCTTCCAGCGCCTTTTCGGCGTGGGCCAGCAGCTCGCCGGTTTCCTCGCCGTCTTCCGGACACAGGACGATGCCGATGCGCGGCTCGATCAAGGCGGGCTGATAGCCGGGCAGGGTAAAGGGGGGTTCCAGCGCTTCGAGGCAGCGGTCGGCCACCAGTTGCATGGTCTCCGGCGTGACCGGATGCTCGAGCAGCACCCCCCAGCGTTCGCGATCGATCTGCACCACGCTGTCTTCCCGGCGCAGCACGTTGACCAGTCGGCGTCCGGCCCGGCGCGACACCCGCGACGCCATCTCGCCACCATGGTCCACCAGGATGCGCGACAGGCCGTGCAGCTCGACCAGCATCACGCCGAGGCGCTGACCAAGACGGTCGGCGCGATCGAAAGCGTGGGACAGGCGGTCCTCGAAGATCCAGGTACTGGCCACGTTGCCGATATCGGCATGGCGGCGATCCAGTACCGCGTCGGCGTCGGCGTCGAGATCGACGAAGGTGACCAGCCACATCAGCGGATCGGTGCCGCTGTCCAGAGACGCATCGGCGCCTCGGTCGAAGGCCACGCAGGACATCAGCCCCAGCCGGGCGCTGGCGCTGTCATCCACCGCAAGCCAGGCCTGCTGCCAGTCCTCGCCGGGTGACAGGGTATGGTAGCTGCCCCGCTCCCCCAGCAGATTGACGAAGGGGCGAAACAGCTCGTTGAGATTGCGGCCCTGCAGCTCGCCACCGGTGGGACAGGCCAACTCCGTCAGCGCAGTGTTGGCCCATAAAAGGCGGTCGTTGGCATCGATCAGCGCCAGCCCCACCGGGGCGCGGTCAAGCACCAGCCCCGCCACCACCGATGGATGCCGGGCGACCTTGCCGGCGGAAGCCGCCTGCAACAGCGTCGTCGGGCCCAAGCCCGCTGATCGATCCTTAGCCATGAGCCCTGCCCAGATAGAGGTAAGCGGTGCGCATTACCTAATATAACCACTATCGGCTAGGCCGGCGTACTCTTGAGGACCGACATGAACGTTTTTCACATGAACAGGACTAGCGCGGACGCAGGCGCAGGGCGTCCATGCCACCATCCACCGGCAGACAGACCCCCACCGTCGAGCGATTGGCGGGATCGGCCAGATAGGCCACCGCCTGAGCCACCTCGGCGGCGGCGACCAGCCGTCCGTGGGGCTGGCGGGCCTCCAGCGCGGCACGCTCGGCCTCGGGATCAGGCGCCTGCGCAAGCAAGCGGCCGATCCAGGGGGTATCCGCGGTGCCGGGCGAGACACAGTTGACCCGAATGCCCTGTTGCAGGTGGTCGGCCGCCATGGCTCTGGTCAAGGCCAGCACGGCGCCCTTGGTCGCCGAGTACAGGGCCCTTTGCTGAATCCCCGCGGTGGCGGCGATGGACGCCATATTGACGATGGCGGCGGCGTCCGACTCGCGCAGATGAGGCAGCGCCGCCCGAGACACCCGCGCCATGCCGGCGACGTTGACCTCCCAGGCGCGCGCCCACTCCTCGTCCGGGTTGCCCGCGACGTCGCCCTGGGCGCCGATGCCCGCGTTGTTGACCACGATGTCGATACGCCCCAGCGCACTGGCGACCGCCGTTACCGCGCGCTCTACCTGCTCGCTGCTGGCGACATCGCACGCTTCCCAGTGGTGTTGATTGGCGGGATCTTCGCGATCCAGTACGGCGACGCGGGCGCCCTCACTGGCCAGGCACTCGGCGATCGCCGCACCGATGCCCGAGGCGCCACCGGTGACGATGGCCACCCGTCCTTCGAATCGAGCTGTCATGGATTAGCCCTCCCAGGCACGAAATGTCTGACGCTGGCGGCCCAGGCCGTCGATCTCCACCTCGACCACGTCGCCCGGCTTGAGGTAGTCGAAGCGCCCCGAGACCGCTACCCCTTCGGGGGTTCCGGTAGAGATGACGTCGCCGGGCTCGAGCTGCATGTACTGCGACAGATCGCGTACGATCTCGGCGCAGCCGAAGATCATGTCCGAGGTGCGGGAGTCCTGGCGTGGCTCGCCGTTGACCCAGGAGCGCAGGCCCACATCGGCGGGATCGAAGGCGTCGGCGGTCACGATCCAGGGGCCCAGCGGCATATAGCCCGGGCTGCACTTGCCCTTGCTCCACTGGCCGCCGGAGACCTCGAGCTGGAACTTGCGCTCCGACAGGTCGTTGGCGAGCACATAGCCGCCAATATGACTGGCCGCTTCCTCCAGCGAGTCGCAGTAGCTGGCGGTGCTGCCGATCACGATGGCGAGCTCGACCTCCCAATCGGTCTTTTCCGAACCGCGCGCGATGGTGACGGTATCGTCGGGGCCGGCGACGGTGTTGGGCGTCTTGAAGAAGACGATGGGTTGCTTCGGCGGCTCGGCGCCGGACTCGGCGGCGTGGGCGGCGTAGTTCTGACCGATGCAGATCACCGAGCCCACCGCCGCCACCGGCGAGCCGTGGCGTACCTCGTCGGCAAGCTCGACGGCGGTCAGCCGCCCGGCGTCCAGCAGCTGGCGAAGATGCGCCACGCCGTTGTCCTTCCAGAAGCCTGGCCCGAAGTCGCCCACCGGCGAGGCGTCGTAGAGCACGCCTTCAACTTCGACCAGCGGCATCTCGTTACCCATCGTTCCACGGCGCAACAGCTTCATGTGTTCTCCTTCAGCAGGCCTCGCGCCTGCAGTTCGTTCCAGAAGGCCTCGGGGATATCGCACGAGGCCAGTGCATGATTTCGCTTCACCTGCTCAGGCGAGCGCATTCCGGCCATGACGTTGACCACGGCCGGGTGGCGCCACGGAAAGGCCAGCGCCGCCGCCGGCAGGCTGACGCCGTGGGCTCGCGCCACCGCGGCGAGTTCGCGGGCACGTTCGAGCACCGCCTCTGGTGCCTGGCCGTACTCGTACCAGGCGTCGGCGGGAGGCTCGTCACGCGCCAGCAGGCCCGAATTGAAGGCGCCGACGGCGACCACACCGACCTGGCGTTCGAGACAGGCGCTCATCAGTCCTGTCTGTTCCTGCTCCAGCAGGGTGTAGCGACCGGCCAGCATGATCAGGTCTGGCCTTGCCTGATCGACGAAGCGCTTGAGCATGCCGGCGTCCTTGGAGCCCACGCCCCAGGCCGCGATCCTGCCCTGCTCGCGCAGGCGTTCGAGCTCGGGGACGGCCCCCGCCAGGGCTTCCTCGAAGCGATCCGTGGGCTCTTCCGGGTCATGGATCCAGAGGATGTCCACCGACGCCATGTCGAGGCGCGCAAGCGAGGCCTCCAGGCTCTGCCTGACGCCCTCGGCGGTGTAGTCACGCCGCCGGGTCAGGTCATCGGCCACGTGGAAACCGTTGGCCTCGTCGCTGCCCTGGGGGGAAGGGTTGGGCTCCAGCAGGCGCCCCACCTTGGTGGAGATGACGAAGTCGTCCGGCGAGCGTCCCTTGAGCGCCTTGCCCAGGCGCTGTTCGGACAGCCCGAGCCCATAGTGCGGGGCCGTGTCGTAAAACCGCAGCCCCAGCTCCCAGGCGGTGTCCACGGCGGCCAGGCAGTCCTGTTCGGGGGTGACCTTGCCCATGTTGCCGAACTGCGCCGCACCGACGCCGAGGCCCTCAAAGGCACGGCGCAGCTTGGGCGGCAGACGGCTGGCGATCGGCGATGTCGTCATCCGGCATCCCTCCTGTGATAGATGTTCAAGGCGTTGTCCTCGGCAACGGCCTGGCGCTTTTCTGCGGGCACCCGCGCCAGCACCCGCTCGCACCAGTCCTTCGGGTCCTGGCTGATCGGGCGGTCGCTGCCGAGCAGGCAGCGCTCGGCACCGAAGGTCTCAAGCGCCACGTCGACGATGTCCGCGGCGTGGCGCTCGAGCTCATCGGCGTCGCGGCACTCCGCCGGCAGCCCGGACAGCTTGCAGTGGACCCTGTCGAGTTCGGCCAGGCGCGCCAGATTACGCTGCCAGGCCTCTCGCGCGACGCCACCACGCGGGTTCGGCTTGCCCATATGGTCGAGCACCACCGTCAGCTCCGGCACCCGCTCGAGCAACGCCAGCAGGCGCGGCAGCTCCCGGTCCCTGACGCAGGCATCGAAGGGCAGGCCCCGGTCGGCCAGGCGCTTCAGGCCCTCGACCAGGGCCGCCGAGTCAAACAGCTCCCGGTCCTGCAGCAGGCGTCTGACGCCGACCACCTGAGGCACCTCGGCCAGACTCGCCAGCGCCTGCTCGGCCTGGGGAAGCTCCAGCGCGACGCTCGCCACCACGCCGTGGACCCGCCGGTCCTGCTGGGCCAGCGAGATCAGCCAGGCGGCTTCCTCGGCGGGGTCCGGGGCGTCGGCCTCGACCAGCACGTAGCGGCGGTCCTGGCCATCGGGAACCGGCGCCCGGGCGGGCAGGCCCGCATCGGCGAGCCAGGGAATCCGCACCGCACCGGTATCCCAGACGTGAAGGTGGGTATCGATCATCACGGAACGCCTATCGTCAGCAGAAAGTTGGAGTAGGGGCGGCACTCGCCGGTGGCCACCACCAGGCACACCTCGGGGCCGCGGCAGGCGTCATAGAAGGCCCAGCGATCCAGGCTCGACCAGGCGATCTGCTGGCCTCCCCCATGCCGGTGGTCGGCCAGCCGCTGGCGGCACTCGACCACGGATTCGGAGGCGCCGCCCTCGGCGTTGGCCATGTAGGTGACCTCTTCCAGGAATACCGCCTGGGCCAGCGTCTCCATCACCGACAGCACCGGCACCATGCCCTCGCACAGGTTGAGGTAGACCCGGCTCGCCGCTGGCGGCGCACCGGTCGAATGCGGGTAGAGGGCGTCGGCCACCAGCACCCTGGCGCCGTGTCCGGCGGCGGCCAGGCCCTCGAGCAAGGGCGGATTGAGCAATGGGCCGCGGATCATGCCGGCACCGCCTGGCGCCGACGGGTCCACTCGGTGCCGTTCGGCCAGGCCCAGGCCGCCAGCGTCTCGGCCTTGATCTCGGCGGAATACCCCGGCTCACGCGGCAATGTATAGGCGCCATCTCGCACGACGCAGGGGTCGACGAAGTGTTCGTGCAGGTGATCGACGAATTCGGCCACCCGACCGTCCACGGGCCCCGACACCGCGATGTGGTCGATCATCACCAGATGATTGACCAGCTCGCACAGCCCCACCCCGCCGGCGTGGGGGCAGACGGGCTTGCCGAACTTCCTGGCCATCAGCAGCACCGGGATGATCTCGTTGACGCTGGCAAGACGGCAGGAGTCGATCTGCACGTAGTCGACCGCGTTGGCCTGCAGCAACTGCTTGAACAGCACCCGGTTCATGCCGTGCTCGCCGGTGGCGACGCCGATGCCGAGCGGGCGCACGCCATCGCCGATGCTGCGATGCCCCAGCACGTCATCCGGGCTGGTGGGCTCCTCAATCCACAGAAGGTCGTGATGGGAAAGCGCCTCGACCCGCTCGATGGCCTCGGGCACCTCCCAGATCTGGTTGGCGTCGATCATCAGCGCCACATCGGGGCCGATCACCGAGCGGGCGATCCCCAGGCGACGCTCGTCGTCCTCGGGATTGGCGCCGACCTTGAGCTTGATATGGCGGTAGCCCTCGTCCATCGCTTCCAGACACAGGCGGGCCAGCTTCTCGTCCGAATAGCCGAGCCACCCCGCCGAGGTGGTGTAGCAGGGGAAGCCCTGCTCGCTCAGCTCGGCGATGCGCTCCTGCTGGAAGGGTCGCTGTTCCTTGAGCATCGCCACCGCCTCCTCGGCGCTCAGCACGTCACCCAGGTAGCTGAGATCGAGCTGCTCGACGAGCACCTCCGGCTCCATCTCGCAGACCAGACGCCACAGCGGCACTCCCGCATGCCGGGCCGCCAGGTCCCAGACGGCGTTCATCACCGCCGCCCGCGCCAGGTGTACCACCCCCTTGTCCGGGCCCAGCCAGCGAAGCTGTGAATCCGCGGCGAGTTCACGATAGATCGCCCCCGGGGACCGGCAGACCTCGGCCGCGTCGCGGCCGACCAGCGGCTGGGCGAGGGCCTCCATGGCCTGCAGGCAGATCTCGTTGCCGCGACCGATGGTAAAGGTGAAGCCACATCCATAGAGCGCGCTGTCGTCGGTGACCAGCCTGAGATAGGCCGCCGAGTAGTCGGCGTCCTTGTTGACCGCGTCGGAGCCGTCGCTGCTGTCCGAGGTGGGAAAACGCAGATCCACCAGTTCGATTGAGGTGATGACGGACACGTATCGTCCTCCAGATTCATCAGATGTATTAAAGTGCTGCCGAAGTTTTCGATAGAATGGCGGGATTCGATCACCCCTTCCGAGCCGGAGCCCCTGCCATGACGCCGCCTCCCCCATCCGCAAGCGACCAGCGCCGCCCTTCCCAGTACGAGGTGGTGGTGCAAGGCATCCAGGAGATGATCGTCTCCGGTGAAATCGCCTCCGGCGACCGCCTGCCCGTCGAGTCGATCCTCGCCACCCGCTTCGCTGTCTCGCGCAGCTCGCTGCGTGAAGGGGTCAGAGCGCTGGTCGCCATGGGCATCCTCGAGACTCGCCAGGGCTCCGGCACCACCGTTACCTCGCTGGACCCGGGGCTGCTGCTGAAGCCCCTGGAATTCTGGGCGGGCATCCAGGCCGGGACCTCATCCCGCGATTTACACAATGTGCGCCAGGCGCTGGAGGTGGAGGCCGCGGCGGTGGCGGCGCTGCGCCGAACCGATGACGACATCGAGCGCCTGAAGGCCGTACTGGCCGAGGCCGAGCCCGCCATCCAGGCGCTGGACCACGAAGGCGCCATGGCCGCCGACCTGGAGTTCCACCTCAGCCTGGCGAGGATTTCCCGCAACCCCGTGCTGGTCGCCCTGCTCGAGGCGCTGTCGCGGCCGACCCTGCGGATGCGGCTGTGGCAATCGATCCACCTCGGCGGTCGTATCGCCATCACCCACCAGGAACACCTGGCCATCCTCAATGCCGTTGTCGCCGGCGACCCCAGGGGCGCCCATGCCGCCATGCAGACTCACCTCGCTCAGGTCGCCGTGGTGCTGCGAGACACCCCCGATTCGCGTTAAGGCGCTGCCAGTACAAGAGACACCCGGCCAGAGCCCGTTCAAGAGACGTCTGATCAGACCAGATCACCCTCGTTGCTGGTCGCGGGCCGCGGATGACGCTGCACATAGACGCCGAAGGCCACGATCACCGCGAAGCACACCGCCACCACCAGGTAGCTGGTCTGGGCCGAGGTGATATCGATCAGCCAGCCCTGGGCCAGCGGCACCAGGGCGCCACCGACGATCGCCATCACAAGACCTGCGGCGCCGTACTTGGTGTCCTGCCCGAGCCCTTCCAGCGAGATGCCGTAGATGGTGGGGAACAGCAGCGAGATACAGGCGCTCAGCAGCACCAGGGCCACCGCGCCGAGCAGGTTGCCGCTGAATACCGCCACCAGCGACAGCGCGACGCCGAGCACGCACATCCCGGTCATCAGCTTGCGCGGGTCCACCCGACCCATGACACCGACCATGACGAAGCGCGACACCAGGAAGACCAGCAGGGAGGCCTGCAGCCAGTAGCCGGCCGCTTCGCTGCCGACGCCCAGCGCCTCGGTCACGTAGTGGATGGTGAAGGTCCAGGTGCAGGTCTGGGCGGCCACGTTGAAGAACTGCGCCACCACCCCGAAGGCGTAGCGACGGTTGCGCACCAGCCGGCCGAGACGACTTCCCGACAGCGCCACCGTCTCGCTCTTGCGGTCTGCCATCAGCGCCTCGTGGCGCGGCACCCGCACCATGGCGATGGCGATCGCGATCACCACATAAACCAGCGCCAGGGTGATGTAGGGGCCCATCACCGCCTGCAATTCCGCCGACTGCATCTCGGCCAGCGCCTCCTGGGTCAGCGAGGCGCGCTGCTCGGCGGTGGCCGGATTGACGTGGGGCAGGATAAACACCGCGGCCAGCAGCACCCCCAGGTTCGACCCCACCGGGTTGAAGGACTGGGCGAAATTCAGCCGCCGAGTGGCGTTCTCGCGCGGGCCCATCGCCATCACGTAGGGATTGGCGGAGGTTTCGAGGATCGACAGCCCCGCCGCCAGGGTGAACAGCGCCACCAGGAACATCGAGTAGGTCATCATCTGGGAGGCCGGCATGAACAGAAGCCCCCCGGTGGCCGCCAGCAAGAGGCCAATCAGCACGCCGCCCTTGTAGCCCAGGCGCGAATTGATCCAGGCCGCCGGGATCGCCAGGGCAAAATAGGCGCCGTAGTAGGCGAACTGCACCAGCGACGCCTGCAGCGCGCTCATCGAGAACACCGAGCCGAACACCGACACCAGGGGGTCGGTCAGATTGCCGGCGAGCCCCCAGGCGGCAAAGCAGGTGACGATAAGCACAAAGGGCAAGGTCATGCCCCTGTGCAGAAAAGAGGACTTTTCCGGCGCCGACTGTTGCTCAGCCGCCGCGGTAGAGGATGCATCCACAAGTGACTCCTTGACTGTATTTGTATGTGGTTATCGAGACAATTGATCAGATGAATTTAGCTAGTGAGGGAGAAGCTAGCCGAGGAGCCACGTGAATACAAGGAATGGCGAATAAGACAAACGTCTTAGGAGACTCGACAAAAAAAGATTCAAATCACTGTTTTATATGAACTTTTATCGCTACAACGTGGAGTGTAAAAAGCTCAAGGTGGGAGCAGCACCAGGGGCGTCAGGCGAATGGCTTAGGCATTGCTCACTGACCTTCGCAAGAGATAGATACGATGAATAGGTCAGCCCGGCTGCCTATCGCCACGATGGGCGCGAAAGAGGAGAGAAGTGAGGAGAGAAAGGAGAGAGAAAAGACAGGAGCGAGAGAAGACAGGGCCTGAGAAGAGAGAGCGAGATGAAGAGAGGCGAAAAGAGGAAGTGAGCGTGCAGAAGGAAGACGGAGGGTAGACAAAGGGTCGAGAGAAGGAAGAGAAGCAGGGATGCGGAGGCGTCACACTGGGACGGGGAAAGGCTCGAGGAGCGCAGACACTTTTCAGACAAGCCCTAAACTTTGTACGAAAAGCCGGCGAGCGATGGTTAGACAAGGCAAAAATCGTTGAGAAAGAGCAGTTTACGAGGTGTAAATGAGCATTTTGACCCGATTTTTAACGCCGTATTACCGAGCGCAGGCACTTTTCAGGCAAGTCGCAATGCCAGCTCCGCCTGCCCCAACATAGCCTGCCGATGAATATCGAGCAGATGACGGTAGTCCTCGCCCATGGCGTCCTGCATACCCGTCGCCTCAAAGCGTTCGATTAACTCACTCGCCCAGGCCACCACCTCCTGATACCGGGCAAGCGCATCCAACAGGGCCTTGTCGGAGACAGCCTCCACGGCGCTATCGACCAGGACATCGTCGACCAGGACATCCTGCGAAACGCTTAACGGGTTGGCGCTATTCATTGGTGGCTCCTGTCGTTGGAACTACCGCAGCCGGAACTGCTGTAGCAAGGTTGGCCGGGCCTATAAATGCCGACAGGCGCCAGAGGCGCCTGTCGGGGTTGGGTCGCAAAGGCGCGACCCGCTGAGGAGCACGTCAGCCGAGGGCTGACAACCCACCTAGCCTTAGCCCAGCAGGGACAGCACGGACTGCGGCACCTGATTGGCCTGCGCGAGGACGGAAGTACCGGCCTGCTGCAGAATCTGGGCGCGAGTCATGTTGGAGACTTCGTCAGCGTAGTCGGCATCTTCGATGCGTGAACGAGCGGCAGACAGGTTGGTCTCGGTAGTGCTCAGGTTAGTGATGGCAGAATCGAAGCGGTTCTGCACGGCACCCAACTCACTACGAAGGCTGTCGACCTGTTTCAGAGCATCATCGAGAGCTGCCAGCGGCTTGTCGGTGCCTTCTACGGCGATTTCATTTTCAAGATCAACTGCGTAACCATTGGTCGCATCGCCTGTCACAGCGAAGTTTGCAGTGACTGTCTCCCCGTCGCGCTGCACATCAACCTGTGCGTACTTTGTCTCGCCATCAATACCACCGAAGCGGACATTTGCCTGCTGAGTAGCACCTGCTGCGTCAGTGTAAGTAGCTGTATCGATGGAAACTGCACCTGTTCCATCTACACTTGCGGCGTACAAGTCCTCACCATCTTTCACTACATACTGTGATGAACCATCTTCCAGTTCTACTTGATAAACTTCTTGGCTGGCAGTAAGGCCGGAAGTATCAAGGTTCTTGGTCAGGTTGGTTTCTTCTGAGAGGGCCAGAGCAGGAGTCGACTCGCTGCTTACATCGACATTTACCGAGCCATCGTCGTTAATATCACTATCAGCAATAGCGTAGAAGCCATCCTGGAATCCAGCATCTGAACCTGTGACTTTGACGTATTTCTGCCCATCAGCATCTTGGTAAACAGTATCAGCTGTAACAGAGCCGGCTGCCAGTGTCTGTGATGAGCCGCCTCCCATGGTATTACCGCTTACGTCAGCTTGAGCCAGTTCTACGTCGGTGAGTTCACCTGTTGCTTCATCAAAAGTAACTGCATATTCCCCGTTCTGGTTCGCAGTAGCGGAACCTGAAACGGTAACGTAGTAACTTCCATCTGTACCTTTCTTAAGACTACTTGCATCAACTGACCCATCCCCATCTGTAGTGATACCACTCAGGTCCACCGTTGAGAGATCGAAGCCACTGGGACCAGTAGGCGTGCCGGTGTCTACCGAGCCAAGAACTTCTTCACCCAGCTCAACTTCAGCAGCCTTTTGAACGCTGAAAGATGAAAGGCCGAGAGTCTCAGCATTGATAGTCTGAAGATTGACAGAGATGCTCTCACCATCGTTAGCGCCGACCTGAATCGTCACACCTTCATTTGTGTTCAGTACTTCAACACCGTTGAAGTTGGTTTCTTTTGAGATGCGATCGATCTCGTCAAGACGCTGACCAATCTCATCCTGAATGGATGACAAATCATCTGCAGAGTTGGTGTCATTCTGCGCCTGAACGCTCAACTCACGAATACGCTGCAGGTTATCGTTAACCTGATTCAGTGCGCCTTCAGCAGTCTGGGCAACGGAGATACCGTCGTTGGCGTTACGCTGCGCCTGAGACAGACCGGTGATCTGCGCAGACATGCGGTTGGCGATGGCCTGACCGGCGGCATCATCCTTGGCGCTGTTGATGCGCAGGCCGGAGGACAGGCGCTCCATGGAGGTGGTCAGGGCGCTCTTGGACGCGTTGAGGTTCTGCTGACCAATCATGGAAGTGATATTGGTATTGATCACGGACATGGTGTCATCCTTCCTTAAAGGGTTAGGCTCCATTGGCGGACCGTCTTGGCCTGCCGCAACGGCGCCGTTGGCCGTTACCCTCTTTATCGGTGGCTCGTCGAAAAGCTTTAGCCCGACGTGAGAAATTTATTTTTGCCCTGTGCCCTCCGCCCCCTCCCCCCTCTCATGCCCCTGCTGTGCCTATTCGCTGACGCATCTTCTCTACGGTTGTCCCCCTAGCGCCCTTGCTGGACGCTGACTCTGGTAGTGGATGCTGACATCAGGGGCTAGCACTCGCGGGTGATTGAGGTATGTTGAAGACTGTTTTGGTGCCATTTCGAGCAAACGCGTCCAGGGATACCGGACCGACCGTCCAAAGGCGCCTTTGCCTCGGGCGGTAGACGCACCACGGTGGCCGCTATCAACGCTGTCGCCTGCCATGCTGTGAGGATGGCGAGTCTTCGTCATAGCGTCGGAAGGACAAGGAAATGAGCGCCCGGAAGCAGGGTCGCCAAGGGGGTCGTGGGTAGGATGCCGTTTAGACTGCGCGATGTGGCGGAAGATGCCTGGCTGCTGATGGCCTCCAGCGGACTGCTGATGGTCGGCGCTGCGGGTCTCGCCGCCTGGTTGATCCACCCGGTGGAACAGCCGCTGCTGGTGCCCGATGTGGCGCTGGCAAGCCTCGCTGGCGGCGGCGGCGTTCTGCTGCAGGTACTGCGCAGACCGCGTGGCCGCAGCGTCTGCGGCCTGATGATGCTGCTGCTGGCGCTGTACGCCATCGTCCATGACCTGGTCGCCAGCGGCCCTGCCGACGTGCAGTCGCTGCTGACCGGCGGCCCGCGCATGACCAGCTGGGCGGGCCTGACGATGCTGCCGGGCTGCGTGGCCCTGATGATCGGGGTGGAGCATCGCCAGGGCCCCTTCTGGTGGCGGTTGTCGGGGGGGCTGCTGCTGCTGATCGGCGCGATCTTTACCGTCTGGCTGGTGATTCCTGGCCAGGCACCTAAAGTCTGGGAGGTGACCCGCAGCACCTCGCCCATGGCGGTGTGTCTGCTCTACCTGATCGCCGGCCCGGCCTCGCTGGTGGCGGCCTCACGCCCGCCCAACCGCCCGCTGCACCTGCAACGCGCCAGCATCGCGGTGGCCTGTGCCGGGGTACTGCTCAGCAGCCTGGCCTGGCTGTCGCTCAACCATGTGCGCCAGAGCCACGTCCAGCAGGACGCCGCCAATACCCTAACCAACATCGAAGAGCGCGCACGCGGTCAGATGGCGCTACACCAGCGCTGGCTCGACCGCCTGGCCAACCGTGCCGGCGAGCAGACGACCGACGCCAATACCCTGGCCGACGTCATCACCTTCTATCTGCGAGACGTACAGAGCCTGGAGAGCCTGGCACTGTATCGCGGCGACCAGAGACTATGGCTGCGCTCACGGCGTGCTCAGGACAGCGTCTGCCGCCTGAGCGAGGCACTGCCCAGGCCGGCCCGCGGCGAACTACGGTTGGAGTTGCCCGACAACCCGCTGGCGACGTCGGCACGCATGGTCAGGACCCTGGCCGATGAGGATCTGCGCCTGGTCGCCTGCATCGATCTGCCCGGCACCCTGGCCCCCAGTAACCGCAGCGTTGCCGACCGCACCCTGCTGGCCGTCACCGACAGCCAGGGCGTCTGGTGGTGCGGTTTTGGCGAAGACACCTGGCAGGTCAAGGACCCGACCCTACCCAGACTGGCCGAGCAGACCCTGGAGCTGGACGGGCGTACCCTGACCCTGCGCGCGCTGCCAGGCCCGGACAGTGACTGGTGGCTGGCGGGCAGCCTGCCGGCGCTGATCACCCTGATCGGATTGATCATGTCCTACAGCCTGGCCATCAGCCTGTCGTTGATGCGCACCCTGCTGTGGCAGACCCAGAGCCTGGTGGCCGCCCAGGACCAGCTCGAAAGCTACCAGGGCATCCAGTCGATGATCGCCCGGGAGGCGCCACTGACCGAGACCCTGGAGGCCTGCTGCAGACTGTTCGAGGGCCACCTCCCCAATGCCATTGCCACCGTGCTGACGCTGGACCCCGGCGGCGAGACCCTGAGCCTGGCGGCGGGCCACAGCCTGCCATCGGAGATGGCACCGCTGCTCGCCAGAACCCCGGTGGGCGGCACCTTCGGCACCTGGGCCAGCGCCGCCGCGGCGAGGGCCCCCCGGGCCAGCGACGACATCACCGAGGACCCGGCCTGCGCCGGCGTGCACCCGCGTCTGCGCGACGGCGAGTTGAAGGCTTGCTGGGCCTACCCGGTCATCGCCAGCGATGAACGCCTGCTGGGGGTGGTCAGCCTGTTCTTTCGACACATGCCGGCACAACAGGCGGAGCACAGCCGACGTATCGAGCGTTGCCTGGAGCTGGTCGCCCTGGCGGTGGAACGCGACCAGGACCGCCAGGCGCTGTTCCAGAGCGAACAGCGCTACCGTTCGCTGTTCACCTACAACCCCGACGCCATCTACTCCCTCGACCACGAAGGCATCTTCGTCGCCGCCAACACCACCTGCTCGACCCTCACCGGGGTACCCCTGGGCGACATCCTGGGGCGGCACTACGAGGTGTTCGTCAAGGAATCGGATCGCTCCTGGGTGCGCGACGCGGTGCGCAAGACGCTCAAGGGCGAGGTAACCCGCTACACCCTGCCCATCACTACCCCCCTGGGCAGGCGGGTGATGGACATCACCAACCTGCCGATCATCATCGACGGCGACATCAGCGGTACCTTCGGCATCGCCAAGGACGTGACCGAGCGCCACGCCCAGGAGACCCAGCTGCGCATCCTGCAGCGCAGCGTCGAGGCCAGCATCAATGGCATCGTGATCGCCGATGCGCGCTCGCCGGAGCTGCCGATCATCTACGCCAACCCGGCCTTCATGCGCATGACCGGCTATCCGGAGGAAGAAGTGCTGGGGCGCAACTGTCGCTTCCTGCAGGGTGAGGAGAGCGATCCACAGGTGGTGGCACGTATTCGCCGCCAGCTGGCAAACCACAGCGAAGTCCGCGCCACCCTGCTCAACTACCGCAAGAACGGCGAGGCCTTCTGGAACGACCTCTACATCTCGCCGGTGATGGACACCGATGGCGAGGTCTCTCACTTCGTCGGCGTCCAGCACGACATCTCCGAGCACAAGGCCTACGAGGAAAGCCTGGCCTACCATGCCAGCCACGACGCCCTGACGGGCCTTGCCAATCGCGCCCTGTTCGAGGATCGTCTGCGCCACGATTTCGCCCTGGCCAAGCGCCAGTCCCACCACCTTGGCGTGCTGTTCATCGACCTGGACGAGTTCAAGCCGATCAATGACAGCCTCGGCCACGACGTCGGCGACAAGGTGTTGATCCAGGTCGCCCAGCGACTCACCGAGGCGCTCAGGCCCGGGGATACCGTGGCCCGCTTCGGCGGCGACGAGTTCGTGGTGCTGCTGCCGGACCTCGACGAGCCCGAGCAGGCGGTGACCCTGGCCGAACGTCTGCTGCCGAAGGTGGCCCAGGCCTACCGGGTCGGCGAGCATGAGCTGCACGTTACCGCCAGCATCGGGGTGGCGGTGTCCAGCGACGTCACCATCGAACCGATGCAGTTGCTGCAGCAGTCCGACATGGCCATGTACCAGGCCAAGCACCAGGGACGCAATGCGCTGCAGCACTTCAGCCAGGACATCACCTGGGGGGTAAACGAGCGGGTGGCGATGCGCCATGATCTGCAGGCCGCCATCGACGGTGAGCAGCTACGCCTGCACTACCAGCCGGTGTTCGACAACCACCGGGCGATCATCGGGGTCGAGGCGCTGTTGCGCTGGGAACATCCGGTACGCGGCCAGGTGCCGCCCCAGGACTTTATCGCCCTGGCCGAGGAGACCGGCCAGGTCATCGCCATCAACCACTGGGTGCTGACCCGCGCCTGCAGCGACCTGCAGCTCCTCAACGAGGCCGGCCTCGAGGGCCTGGCGGTGGCGGTCAACCTGTCGCCGCTGCAGTTCCGCCGGGCCAACTTCCTCGAGACCGTACGCGACACCCTGAACCAGACCGGGATCGAGGCCCACCAGCTCACCCTCGAGCTGACCGAGGGCATCCTGATGCACGACACCCCGAATGCCATCGAAACGCTGCAGTCGCTGCGCGACATGGGTGTCGAGGTGGCCATCGACGACTTCGGCACCGGCTTCTCGAGCCTTGGCTACCTCAAGCACCTGCCGGTCAGCACGGTGAAGATCGATCGCACCTTCGTCCAGGGACTGCCGGACAACCAGGAGGATGGCGCCATCCTTCAGGGGATCATCGCCATGGCCCACCACCTGGAGTTGATGGTGGTGGCCGAAGGCATCGAGCACGAGGCCCAGCACGAGTTCCTGCTGCAGCATCATTGCGACGCCTTCCAGGGCTTCCACCTGGCCCACCCCATGCCCTTCGAGCGCTTGACCCGCTTTCTCGGCGAGCATCGCCTGGCCAGCCAGCGCGACGCCATCGACCGCTCGCGGCGCAAGCGTCACTCCCAGGCCTGACAACGCTTGATCGGTGTCACGCCCCCGCCGAGTGTCTAGCCTGAACAAGGTTGTCAGCCTAAAGATCCGGCACATTCTGCCGATACTCCGAGACAACGTATGCTAGATGTCGTCGAGGAGTCCCGCTGGTGCCGGACCAACAAGAATTCGAGGAAGTACGCGCCCCCCAGGAAATCGCCAGGCTGCTGGACTGCTTGAGCGGCCCCCAGGGGGCCGCACTGGCGTGGGAGGAAGGCAATGGAACGCCGACACCGGTGCTGCTGATGGAGATTGCCCCGGGGGAGTCCATCACCCTGGACATCACCGCGGTGGAGGGGCTTCACCGCCAGCTTAAGCAGGGCAAGTCCTTTCGTCTGGTCGGCTACTGCGAGGGCATGATCACCCGCACTCCGGCGATCACGGCCGCCGACGGCGAGGTGACCACGGCGCCGGGCGAGGCGGCGCTGTCGCGGGAAGCCAGCCGCTCGCCCGGCCAAGGCGTTCCGCTGCGCCGGCTGTGGCGCTGCCCCTACCCGAACCAGCTGGAGCGGCTACAGCGCCGTCAGAGCTTTCGCGCGCGCCTGCGCCTGGGCATGGCCGCCGAGGCGGTGCTCAGAGACGGCGATAGCCAGGACTTGCACGGCGACCTGATCGATCTGTCGGTGGACGGCTGTCGCCTCGACCTCCCGCGCACCGCCGCTCCTGTGCTGACCAACAGAGAGCTGCCGGTGCCGCTGGAGCTGGGCTTTCCCGATGGTACCCGTCTGGCGCTCCAGGCCGTCGTGCAACATCATCGCTTCGACCCCGAACGGCGGCTGGTCGAGGCCGGCTTTCGCTTCATCGGCGTCGGGGCCCACCAGGATCGCACCCTGTGGAAGCTGGTACGCGAGGTCGAACGCGAGGCCGCGCGCATCGCCGAAGGGGTGGATTCCAGGCGTCCGCCATCGCCGCTGTTTCAGCCACCGGCAGGGCGCCGCGGCCCGCGCCTTGGCCGTCGCGAGGCGGAAGCCTACCCCACCGTCATGACCCAGCGGCTGTCCCGCGTAGCCGGCTACCTGCACGCCCAGGCGATGGAGCTGATTCAGGGCGGCTGCATCCACGGCCCGCGCCTGTCGCGCCAGGCCGACCACCTGCTGGCCCTGTACGACGAGGACCGCGACGGCGTGCTGTTCGCGCTGAGGTTCCTGACCCGCGAGTCCTGGCCGGTACGCCACGGCCTGTCGGTGGCGATCCTGTTGATCGATCTGCTGGAAGACAGCCTGCCCGGCGAGTTGCGCAAGTCCATCGTCGCCAGCGCCATGATTCATGACCTGGGAAAGGTGCTGCTGCCCGAGCCCCTGCGCCTGACGCCGACCTTCGGCGACGCCGAACGCAATCGTCTGATCCAGCACGTGGGCTGGCTGCGCGAGCGCCTCAGCCACTGCGCCTGGATCAACGCCTCGGTGTTCGAGGCCACCGCCTGCCAGATCAACGAGCGCCTCGACGGCAGCGGCTATCCCGCCGGCATCCGCGACGACGAGCTACGTGAGCTGGCCCGGGCCAGTGCCGTGGTCGACGCCATCGATGCCATGCGTGCCCAGCGCCCTGACCGTCCGCCTTGGCGTCTCGCGGCGATCTACCGCTACCTGCTCGACCACCCCGACAAGTTCGACACCAGCTGGGTCAAGCGCTTTATCCGGCGCTTCGGTCTGTACCCGATCGGCTCGCTGGTGCGCTTTGACGACGCCTCGCTCGGCTGGGTACTGGCGCTGGACGACCAGGGCCGGCCCTCGCGGGTACAGCGCATGGCCGGCAAGCCGCCCAGCCAGGTCCCGCGGGAGCCGCTGATCGGCCCGCTGGTGGAAGGCGAGACGCTGGCCGCGCTGGGCGAGATCCAGGCCGAGGTGATCATCGGCGCCTGAGGCTCAAGTCAAATGAGCAACCGCCGATAACCCGATATACCAAGCACAAGGACGCCTGTTCGAGCCACTGGCCTGCCGGCGTTCTGTCACACTGCCCCCATCACACAGGAAGGACGACATGGCCTCGATCTCATCGCTCGGCATCGGCTCCGGTCTCGACCTCAACGGGCTGCTCGATCAGCTCGAGGCGGCGGAGCAAAAGCAGCTGGAGCCCATCGTGGCCCAGCAGGCGAGCTATCAGGCCAAGATCTCCGCCTACGGCACCCTGGAAGGCGCGCTGAACAGCTTCCAGGAGGCGGTCGACAAGCTCGGCGACCCGGCGCTTTACCAGAGCCTGTCCAGCAGCGTCGAGGGCGAGGGTATCAGTGCCAGCGCCAGCGAACTGGCGAGCCCCGGCCGCTACGACGTCGAGGTGACCCGGCTGGCCCGAGCCCAGAGCCTGGCCAGCGACGGCTTCGACGCCAGGGACAGCGAGCTGGGCGCCGGCACCCTGAGCCTTACCGTGGGTGGCGAAGACGTCAGCATCAGCCTGAGCCAGGAAGACAGCACCCTGGAGGGACTGCGCGACGCCATCAATGACGCCGAGGCCGGCGTCAGCGCCTCGATCATCAATACCGGCGACGCCGACAACCCCTACCGTCTGGTGCTGTCGAGCGACAAGACCGGCGCCGAGGCGTCGATCAGCGCCGTGAGCTTCGTGCCGGATGACGCTGCCGATACCGAGCTGCAGGCCAAGCTGGCGTTCGACATCTCAAGCCCCGACCCCGACGACACCGGCGCCGGCATGCACCAGTCGGTGGCCGGTGAAGACGCGGCACTGACGGTCAACGGCATCGCCATCACCAGTGCCTCCAACAGCGTCGAGGGAGCCATCGAGGGCGTCGACCTGACCCTGACCGACGTCGGCGAGACCACGGTCAAGGTCGAGTACAACAACCTGGCCCTGCGTGAGGCGGTCAGCGGCTTCGTCGACAGCTACAACGAGCTCAAGGACACCATGGGCACGCTGACCAGCTTCGACGCCGAGAGCGGTGCCTCAGGCGAACTGCTTGGCGACGCCACCCTGCGCAGCATCGAATCGCGGCTGCGCGGCACCCTGTCCGGCGGCGTGGCCCAGGGTGACTTCCGCACCCTCAGCGATATCGGCATCACCCTGCAGCTCGACGGCACCCTTGAACTCGATGACGAGCGACTCGACGAGGTCATCTCCAGCGAGCGCGGCGACCTGGCCGACTTCTTTACCGGTGGCGAGGACGGGGTAGGTCTTGCCGACAGCCTCGACGACACCCTGGGCGCCATCCTCGATGACGGCGGCCTGCTCGACAATGCTACCAGCGGGCTCGAGACCCGCATGGAGAGCCTCGACCGCCAGTACGAGCGCACCGAGCAGAGCATCGATGCCACCGTGGAGCGCTACCGCAGCCAATTCGGGCAGCTGGACAGCATGATCGCCAGCATGAACCAGACCAGCAGCTACCTGACCCAGCAGTTCGATGCGCTGAACGCCCAGCTGAACCAATAGCCCTGAGCCCGCCAGACCCAGCCGAGGAGACAACCAATGACACAAGCACAGGCCACCTATGGCCGCGGCGCCGGCGCTTACGCCCGCATGGGGGTGGAGAGCGGCGTGATGTCGGCCAGCCCCCACCAGTTGATCGTGATGCTGTTCGACGGCGCCCAGGCGTCGATTCGCGCCGCCCGCCTGCACCTGGAAGACGGTAATATTCCGGCCAAGGGCGCCGCCATCTCCAAGGCACTGGATATCGTCAACAGCGGCCTGCGCGCGGTGCTGGACGGCGAGCAGGGCGGCGAGGTGGCACTGCAGCTCGACAGCCTCTATGACTACATAGCGCGCCGTCTGCTCGACGCCAACCTGCGCAACGACGCCAGTGGCCTCGACGAAGCCGAACGCCTGATCGAGGATATCGCCTCGGCCTGGCGCGAGATCGGCACCACCACCCACTCCTGAGCGCTTGAGGTCCTAGATGCCACCGCTTGCCGAGTACCACGGCCCAGATACCCAAGGCCCAGATACCCAAGGCCCCCTGCTGTCTCGCTACGAGGCACTGCTGGCGATGACCGAACGGATGCTGTCACTGGCCGCTGACCACGCCTGGGACGAGCTGATTGCTATTGAGGGCGACTATGTCAGCCAGGTTGCCGCTCTCGACAGCGCTGCACGTGATGGAGCGACACTCGATGGCGCGGCACCGATGGCAAGCCTCGACGCCGACGAGCGCCAGCGCCTGGGCAGCCTGCTGGAGGCCATTCTGGTCAATGATCTGGCGCTGCGAGAAAAGCTGGTTCACCGCCGTGACGAACTCGGCGAACTGCTCAAGGTGTCGCGCAACCAGCAGGACCTGCACCGCGCCTACGCCGGTGGCCGGGTGGTCAACGCCGGCACCCGCTTTCGACGCGAGACGCCGTGAGCGGCATCACACCGCTGATCGATACCCTGCTCCACCAGGTGCTGGGCAAGCGTGTCGACGTGCCCCCGACCAAGGACCCCAACGCCCCGGTCCAGCCGGTAGACCCGGGACGGGGGCCAGGCGCGGTCCATAGCGACTCGCGCCTGGACGCACGGCGGCCGCAGCAAGCCGCCGCCACCACCGGCCAGCGCCCGGCAACACCGAACGCCGAGGTCCCCACCGACAGCGATCGTCCCGCCTCCACCATCACCCGCTTGAGCGCACCGGGTGCTCGCATCGCCGAGCTGCTGGCGCGTTTTCCGGCGCCGCCCTCGGCTCTGACATCGACGGGCCCCCTGCTGACGGCGAGCCCCGCCCAACAAGCGGCCCCGAGCGCGTCGCCGTCGACGCTAGGCGCCACACACGGCGCCCCGGCAACCACGGCAACCACGGCGACCAGCGCAACGGCCGGGCTGGCCACTGGCCCGTCGGGGCCCGCCGTCACGATGCTCGCCGAGCGCCTGGGCGAGCGCGTGCGCGACAGCGGCCTGTTCTACGAGTCCCACCTCAATCGCTGGTTTCACGGCAACCTGGACCGCGCCCAGCTGGCACGGGAGCCCCAGATGTGGCGCGCCCTGGTGTTTCGGCCAATGGCCAGCGAGGCGAATGCTCAGACCTCTGGGCACTCCCCCGCTTCAGGCTTTGGTCGGCTGTCTACTCAAGCGGGCGCAATGGCCGGGCAACCGAGCGCTCAACCGAGCTCTCAACCGGGCTCTCAATCGAACATTGCGCCCGCCTTCCCGCTGGCGCCCTGGCGCAGCACCCAGCCGGCCGGCTATCAGCCCAGCCTGGCGACGACGATCGCCGTCGATGCCCAGGGCGCCCAGGGCGTCTCGAGCACGTCGGACGATACCGTCGCCCGTCGCGAGGGCGCATCCCCAAGCGGCGTCCACGAGAGCCTCGCTCCGCTGGTGCGCCACCAGCTCGAGATGCTGGCCACCCCGGTGCTGCGCTGGGAAGGCGACGTCTGGAGCGGACTGTTCATGGCGCTCGCCATTCATCCGCCGCAACGGGAGCCGGATCATCAGGGCGGCGGCAAGGGCCGCGACGACAGCAAGGACGAGGAACACGCCTGGCGCACCGAGCTGGAACTGGAGCTGGCCGAACATGGCTCGCTCAGGGTGTCCGCGCTGCTCGGTGAAGAGCACCTGAGCCTGCGCCTGGCGACATCCGCCGAGGCCCTGAGGGATCGACTCGAGCAAGGGCGCGATACGCTGATACAGCGCCTCGAGGGTCATGGCTTCGCCCGGGTGGAGCTGACCATCACCGAAGGTGACAGCAGGTCTGCCGAGGAGCTTCCCAAGTGAACGATGACCAACCCACCCCCTCGCGCCGCCATGCGGTGGCGCTGAGCTATGGTGAAAATGATCAGGCACCGAGGGTGATCGCCAAGGGCTACGGCGATATTGCCGAGCGCATCATCGACGAAGCCCGCCGCCAGGGGATCCACGTCCACGACGAACCGGCGCTGGTGGGCCTGTTGATGCAGCTCGATCTGGACGAGCAGATTCCGCCTCGTCTCTACCAGGTGATCGCCGAACTGCTGGTGTGGGTGGGCGAGCTAAATGCGAGCGACTCGCGAAACAGACTGTAATAAAATGTACAGAGCTAATTAAACTTGGTTTTTTTTGGCGTCGTAAATATCGGTTTTCTTTGAATATTCACTTTTCTTGATACACATCATACGGACACCGTTGAAGCTTTTTCCTCCCTCCTGGCTTGCGCCACACTGATAGCAATCGACAATACCTCGAATGGTGGACACGGACCTGACACTTAAACGTCAAAAAGTTCCGATAGTGTCCGTCCGCACCTATTCAGGTATATCGGCAATACCTAAAGCTGGCGATGATCAGCAAAAAAAACGATCAAGGCAGGGAACCCATGAGCAATCAGTCACTGATCGACGAGATTCAGGAGTTGAATCTTGCCTATCTTCTACTGGCCCAACGTCTGTTGGCCGAAGACCGCACCACCGCCCGTCTACGTCTGAACATCAGCGAAGAACAGGCTGAGCTGCTGGAAAGCTTCAATGCACGCCAGCTGACCCGGCTGTCACGCACCAACCAACTGCTCTGCCAACTGGGGCTCGGCTCCACCGAGCAACTGCGTCAGGTGGTGGACAACCCGCGGGAACAGGGCCTGGCTCACCTCCACTCCTCGCTGTTGATGGCCTGCAGCGCGGCCTCTACCGGAGGCGCGCTGACATGAGCACCAAGAGCCTGGTCCAGGAGATGCATCAGGTGCAGCTCGCCATCGACCTGATCGAACTCGGTGCGCGTCTGCAGGTCCTGGAAACCGAGACCGACCTCAGTCGGGCCCGCCTGATCCGGCTGTTCAAGGAGGTCCGCGGCATGTCACCGCCCAAGGGCATGCTGCCGTTTTCCACCGACTGGTTCATCACCTGGCTGCCGAACATCCACTCGTCGCTGTTCTATGCCTTCTATCAGCGCCTGCAGGACCAGGGATGCGAGCGCATGGAGGCCTTCGTCAAGGCCTACCGGCTGTACACCGAGCAGATCGACATCGACGCCGCCGAGCCGGTGCTGGGGCTGACCCGGGCCTGGACGCTGATCCGCTTTTTTGAAAGCGACCTGCTGCAGTTGACGCCCTGCACCCGCTGTCATGGCAACTTCGTGGCCCACGCTCACTCGCCGAGCCACGACTACGTCTGCGGCATCTGCCAGCCACCGTCCCGCGCCGGCAAGACCCGCCGTCGCCAGGCGCAGAAGGACGAGGCCGCCAAGGCCGCAGAGACGCCAGCGATTGCAGGGCCGGTCAAGCATCTGGCGTGACCCCTCTTTACCACCGCAGGCCGCAGGGCCGCTCCTCGTCGGAGCGCCCTGCGGCAGTCCAGTCCACGGTTTTCCGCCCTACGTCTCTCGACCTGCATCCTCGCTCCGTCTCCACTTTCTCCCCTTCTCCGCTCTCTCCCCCTTCTTCCTTGGGCCCACCGAACCTGCATATTTTTTCGTTGAACGGTGATTTCACGGCTCAAGTCTGTCGCCGGCACGCCGATAACTGAAGCAGAACGTCTTCCACGTCTCTGCAAAGGATAGTCGTCGTGCTGATACCTATTGGATTCGCGGTCGTGCTGCTGTCGGTATTCGGGGGCTTCGTGCTCTCCGGCGGCAGCCTCGGCCCGCTGTTCCAGCCGACCGAACTGCTGATGATCGGTGGCGCCGGCGTTGGCGCCTTCATCGCCTCCAACCACGGCAAGGCGCTCAAGGCGACCTTCCGCATCTTTCCTCGCCTGAGGCGTTCCAAGCGCTACGACAAGGCTATGTACATGGAGCTGATGGCGTTGCTTTACCGGCTGCTGGCCAAGGTGCGCCGCGACGGCATGCTGGGCATCGAGCGCGACATCGACAATCCCGCCGAAAGTGCGCTGTTCAGCGAGTACCCCAAGGTCGTCGCCGACCCGATGATCATGAACTTCCTGACCGACTACCTTCGCCTGATGGTGGCCGGCAGCATGGACCCGATGGAAATCGACGAGCTGATGCTCCACGAGATCGAGATGTTCGAGCAGGAGGCGCATATTCCTGCCGACGCCATCGCCAAGGTCGGCGATTCCATGCCCGCCTTCGGGATCGTCGCCGCGGTGATGGGGGTGGTGAAGGCGCTGAGCGTCACCGCCGCCGATCCCGCCGAGATGGGGGTGATGATCGCTCACGCCCTGGTCGGCACCTTCCTCGGCATCCTGCTCGGCTATGGCTTCATCAGCCCGCTGGCCTACCGCATCGAACGCCAGACCGGCGAGTCGATCAAGATGCTGCAGTGCCTGAGGGTCACCCTGCTGGCCAGTCTGCACGGCTATCCGCCGCAGCTGGCGGTGGAGTTCGGCCGCAAGGCGCTGCACACCAGCGAACGCCCGAGCTTCAAGGAGCTCGAGGACCATGTGCGTGACGCCAAGGCCAGCGCGGGGGCCGCATGAGCAGCCCCAACCAGCGCCGACCGATCATCATCCGCCGCAAGAAGGTGGTGCATCGCCACCATGGCGGTAGCTGGAAGATCGCCTTGGCTGACTTCATGACGGCGCTGATGGCGCTGTTTCTGGTGATGTGGATCCTGTCTTCCGCCAGCCGCGAGACCCGCGAGGGCGTGGCCGACTACTTCAGCATGCCGCTGCTGGCCGCCATGACCAATGGCGACAGCGTGGCCATGAGCCCCCAGGTCATCCCCGGCGGTGGGCCCGACGTGACCAGCCAGCAGGGCGAGCGCATGCGCATCGACCTCAAGCGCCAGACCCGCCCCAGCGAGCAGCAACGACGCGCCTTCCGTGACCTGCAGCAGCGCATCGAGCTGGCCATCCAGCAGGACCCCAGTCTGCGCGGACTGCGTGACCAGCTGCGCTTCGACATGACCCAGGAGGGGCTGCGCATCCAGTTACTGGACGACGAGCAGCGGCCGATGTTTGCCCTCGGCAGCGACCGCGTGGCGCCCTACCTGCGCAATCTGCTGCGCACCATGGCGCCGCTGCTCAACGACCTGCCCAACGACCTGAGCATCAGTGGCCATACCGACAGCCTGGCCTACCTGAACGGCCGGGGCGGCTACAGCAACTGGGAGCTTTCCTCGGACCGCGCCAACGCCTCGCGCCGGGAGCTACTCGATGGCGGCCTCGAGGGCGACAAGCTGCTGCGGGTGGCAGGCCTCGCCGACCAGGTGGTGATGCCTGGCACCGACGCCGATGACCCGATCAATCGACGTATCGAACTGGTGGTGCTGTTTCCCAGCGTCGCCGAGCTGATTCGCCACCCCGGCACCCTCGATCCGCGAGCCCCCAGGCCCGCCAGGGGCGGCGGTGAGGCCCAGCTCGCCGGTCCCCTCGAGGACATCGAGGCACGCTTTCACACCGCCCTGGCCAATTCCCCAGCGTCGCCGCCAGACGAGCCGCACTGAACCAGAACAAGGGTGACACAGGCATGGATATCACCGACTTCTACGACACCTTCTTCGAGGAAGCCGAAGAACTGCTGGCGGACATGGAACGCCATCTGCTGGAGCTGGATCCAGCAGCGCCGGACACCGAGCAGCTTAACGCCATCTTCCGCGCCGCCCACTCGATCAAGGGCGGCGCCGGTACGTTCGGCTTCGAGATCCTGCAGCGCACCACCCACCTGTTCGAGAACCTGCTCGACCATACCCGGCGCGGCGAGCTGCGCCTTCGCCCCGACATCGTCGACACCTTTCTGGAAACCAAGGACATGCTCAACGACCAGCTCGACGCCTACCGCAACGAACAGGCGCCGGACCAGGAGGCCTACGAGCGCATCTGTCAGACCCTGAAGACCCTGGCACTGGAGGAGATTGGCCAGGCCTTGGACGGCGGCGCCGAGCCTGCGGCACCTGCGGCGGCGGAAGCGGCTGATCCGGCCCCCGCCCCGGCGGCGACGGCTCCGCCCGCCGACTCGCCCGCGGATCAAGCCGCCACCAGTGAAGCGCCGGCACAGGACGACGGCACGGCCCTGGTGGTGGCGCTGATCGGCGTGGCCGACAAGGACCGCGAGCTGCTGGTGGAAGAGCTGGCCCAGCTCGGCGAGGTGCTGGAGCGACGCGGCGACGCCCAGCGCCATGAGGTGGTGCTGTCCACCAGCGTCAGCGCCGAGGATATCGAGGCGGTGATGTGCTTTATCGCCGAGGCCCACCAGGTCGAGATAGGTCCCTGCCGGAGTGTCGCTGGCACTGCCCCTGCTACCGGCACTGACAGCGCCCCGGAAAGCGCCGGCGGCGGCGCCGGCGACAGCGCAGAAAAAGCCCCCGCCGCCCCAGCGCCTGAGGCCGAGCCAGCCCCAGCGACGCCCGCCACTGATGCCGGCCCCGCCGCCACTGCTGCTGCCACGACCACGGATGCCGGCTCGTCCCCGCCGCGCCAGCAGCGCAAGGCCAGCGCCAAGCCGGTCAAGGAGGCCAGCTCCATCCGCGTCTCGGTGGACAAGGTCGACCAGATCATCAACCTAGTCGGTGAGCTGATCATCACCCAGTCGATGCTCGACCAGACCGTCAGCGAGCTCGACGCCGCCGCCGATCCGCGCCTGCTCAACGGCATGAGCCTGTTGCAGCGCAATGCGCGGGATCTGCAGGAGGCGGTGATGTCGGTCCGCATGGTGCCGATGGACTACGTCTTCAGCCGTTACCCAAGGCTGGTCCGCGACCTGGCCTCCAAGCTCGACAAGGACGTGGAGCTGACCACCGAGGGCGAGTCCACCGAGCTCGACAAGAGCCTGACCGAACGCATCATCGACCCCCTGACCCACCTGGTGCGCAACAGCCTGGACCACGGCATCGAGTCGCCCGAGGCGCGTCTTGCCGCCGGCAAGCCGGCGACCGGGCGGCTGACCCTGTCGGCCCAGCACCAGGGCGGCAACATCCTGATCGAGGTGATCGACGACGGCGCCGGCCTGGACCGCGAGCGCATCCTGGCCAAGGCCCGCGAAAGCGGCCTGAACGTCTCCGACGCGATGAGCGATGACGAGGTGTGGCAGCTGATCTTCGCCCCCGGATTCTCCACCGCCGCCCAGGTCAGCGACGTCTCCGGCCGCGGGGTCGGCATGGACGTGGTCAAGCGCAACATCCAGGCCATGGGCGGTCACGTCGAGATCCTGTCGCGCCAGGGCCAGGGCACCACCACCCGCATCGTGCTGCCGCTGACCCTGGCGATCCTCGACGGCATGTCGATTCGGGTCGGCGAGGAGACCTTCATCCTGCCGCTGTCGGCGGTGCTGGAGTCGCTGCAGCCCTCCCGCGACAACCTCTACGCCATGGCCGGCGACGACCAGGTGCTGCAGGTGCGCGACGAGTACCTGCCGGTGGTGGCGGTCCATTCGGCGCTGGACGTGGCCAACGCCCGCACCGAGATCACCGAGACCATCGCCGTCATCGTCCAGGGCGAAGGGCGCCGCTACGCCCTGCTGGTGGACGACCTGATCGGCCAGCAGCAGGTGGTGGTCAAGAACCTGGAAACCAACTACCGGCGAGTGCCGGGCGTGTCCGCCGCCACCATCCTGGGTGACGGCAGCGTGGCGCTGATCCTGGACATCGCCGACCTGCACCGCCTCGACCGCGAGAAGAAGCAGCGACGCCACCACGATACTCGCGGCGCCCACCTTTTGCCTGAATCCCAGCCCCTGACGGAGGACCTTTCAGCATGAACCAGCACACCGATCTGGCAGCACAGGCGGCCACCGACCTGAGCCATCGTGAATTCCTCGTGTTCTCCCTGGGCGACGAGGAATACGCCATCGACATCCTCAAGGTCCAGGAGATCCGCGGCTACGAGAACGTCACCCGCATCGCCAACGCCCCGGCCTTCATCAAGGGCGTGACCAATCTGCGCGGCGTCATCGTTCCCATCGTCGATCTGCGCATCAAGTTCCGCCTGGAGCGGGTCGAGTACGGCGGCCAGACCGTGGTGATCGTGGTCAACGTGGGCACCCGCGTGGTGGGCATCGTGGTCGATGCGGTATCCGACGTGATGACCCTGGCCCCGGAACAGATCAAGCCGGCCCCGGAGTTCGGCGTGACCCTGTCGTCGGACTACCTGAGCGGCCTGGGCAGCCTCGAGGACCGCATGCTGGTGCTGGTGGACATCGACAAGCTGTTGACCAGCGACGAAATGGCCCTGGTCGAACACGCCGGTGACAGCGCCTGACGCCCTCTGCTCCCGATCTATCCGGTCCCTGGACCCTTGAAACGACGCCCGTACAGGAAAGGCACGTGAAGCGACTCAATGACATGACGGTAAGGCTGAGCTGGACGCTGGTACTGGGCACCTTCGCCCTGCTGGTGGCGCTGCTCAGCGCCCTCGGCCTCTATATCACCTCGCTCAGCGAAGACTCGATCCAGCGCCTGAACGAGGTCAACGTCGACCAGCAATCCGCCCTCAACCGGGCCAACTCCCAGCAACTCTTCCTGCAGCTCGAACTGCGCGACATCCAGGCCGGACTGCTCGACGCGGTGTGGCCGGAGGAGCGGGAACCGCTGATCGAGGCAGCGGCTGCCCTCGACGACGACCTGGCCACCCTGGAGGCCACCTTCGCCGAGTTCATGGCACTGCCGAGCCGCCCCGAACAGGCCGAGCGCATCGCCGCGGTGGAAGCGGCCTTCCGCGCCCTGGTCGACCAGGGGCTGGTCCCGCAGCGGGCGGCGCTGGCAGAGGGCGACACCGACGCCTTCACCCAGAATCGTGAAGGCCTGATCGCGCTCAGCGACGCCTTCTACCAGGCAGCCGTGGACTTCTTCGTCGCCGCCGAGAGCAACGGCGCCGCGCTCTACGACACCTTCCTCGAGAACATGGGGCTGCTGCAGTGGGCCATCGTCGCCGTGCTGATCGTCGCCGCCCTGACCATCGGTTGCGTGCTGTGGGGTGTCACGGTCAACGTGATTCGTCCGCTGGGGCGGCTGGTCGGCTACTTCGAGGCGGTGGAGTCCGGTCGCCTGGACCAGCAGATTCCCGAGCGCGGCAACAACGAGATCGGCCGTCTCTACGCCTCCCTGGCCAAGATGCAGGCGGGGCTGGCCGGCACCGTGGGCGCGGTACGCGACAGCGGCAACCTGATCTACCAGGGTGCCCAGCATATCGCCGGCGGCAACAACGACCTGTCCGCCCGCACCGAACAGCAGGCCGCCTCGCTGGAGGAGACCGCCTCGAGCATGGAGGAGCTGTCCTCCACCGTCAGCCAGAACGCCGACAACGCCCGCCAGGCCAGCCAACTGGCCAACGAAGCGAGCAGCGCCGCCGGCCGCGGCGGCGAGGTGATGCAAAGCGTGGTCACCACCATGCACGACATCCGCTCGGGCTCTCATCGCGTCGCCGACATCGTCGGCACCATCGACGCCATCGCCTTCCAGACCAACATCCTGGCGCTGAACGCCTCGGTGGAGGCGGCGCGTGCCGGCGAGCACGGCCGCGGCTTTGCGGTGGTCGCCGAGGAAGTGCGCAAGCTGGCCAGCCGCTCGTCGGAGGCGGCCCGCGAGATTCGCGAGCTGATCGACGCCTCGCTGAATCAGGTCGGCTCGGGCACCGAACTGGTGGATGAGGCCGGCCAGGTGATGCAGGAACTGGTCACCTCGGTCGCTCGCGTCAGCGACATCATGGACGAGATCGCCTCGGCCACCAGCGAGCAGAGCCACGGCATCGGCCAGGTCAACGACGCCATCAACCAGATGGAACAGGTGACCCAGCAGAACGCCCAGATGGTGCAGCAGGCCGCCTCGGCCTCCAACCAGCTCGAGGCCGAGGCCAGCCGTCTGGCCGCCACCATGAGCCGCTTCCAGCTGGCCGACAGCGGGGCCGATGCCGACCACAGCCAGGACGAACTGGCCCGCTGGATGCCGGCACTGCGATCGAGCCAGCGCGACGCCGAGGCCAGCCGCCACGCCGGGCAAAGACCCGGAGCCGGCCAGACCAACAGCAACACCAGTACCAGCACCAGCCAGCACGACAGCAGCAGCGACGACGAGTGGGAGTCGTTCTGACGACCTCACTCAGGGCTGCCCGGGGACACCCCTAATGACCTCGGGCAGCACCCGCGACAACCACACAAGAAAACGACCATGCAGGGGGCAAGATGCGAAACAATCAACCGACCACCCAGCGGGAATTCGTGCTCGATGACGATCATTTCCTGATCTCCCGCACCGACCTCCAGGGCCGGATCACCTACGCCAACCCGGCCTTCGTCGAGGTCAGCGGCTTTGCCCGCGACGAACTGATCGGCGAACACCACAACGTGGTGCGCCACCCCGAGATGCCGCCGGCCGCCTTCGCCGACCTGTGGAAGTGCCTCCAGGCCGGCAGGACCTGGCAGGGACTGGTCAAGAACCGCCGCAAGAACGGCGACTACTACTGGGTCAGGGCCAGCGTCTCGCCGCTGGAAGAGGGCGGCGAGGTGGTCGGCTACGCCTCGGTGCGGGTCAAGGCGTCGAGTGACGAGATCGCCCTGGCCGAGCGCGCCTACGCCGACTACCGCGCCGGCAAGCGCCGCCCCCGCTACGCCCTGCGCCAGGGCCAGCTGCGCCGGCGCGGGCTTTTCGGCGCCCTGGGACGGCTGAACCTCAAGAGCATGAAGGCGCGTCTGATCGGGCTGATCGGGGTGGCGGCGGTGCTGCTGGCGGCCAGCGGTGCGATCGGGCTCTACGCCGAGCGTCAGTCGGTGGGCTATTTGGCGTCCATCCACCAGGACGGCCTGCAGGACGTGGCCAGCCTGCAGCGCATGGATCAACTGATCACCCAGGGGTATTCGTCGCTGGTGGGCAAGGAGCGCATGGCGCTGATGGACAAGCGTGAGGAGCACGCCGCCGAGCTTTCGGTGATCCAGCAGAGCCTCGGCGGACTGTGGGAGCGCTATCGCGAGCGCGAGGTCAACCAGACCGCCCTGGCCGACATCTTCGAGCGCCAGCTCAATGAGTACCTGGAGAACTCCCTGGGCAAGTCGATCGAGATCCTCACGGGTGAAGACAGCTATGAGGTGTTCGTCGCCCTGCCCAACCACATCGGCGTGGTAGAGGCCGAGGGCAAGGCGCTGTCCGATCGGGTCACCACCCTGATCCAGGACAAGCAGGCCGCCGCCAACGCCCTGGCGGCAAAAGCCAGTCAGATGCAGCAGACCATGCTGATGGTGCTGGCCGGGGTGCTCGGTGCGGGCCTTTTGCTGCTGGTGCTGATCGGTGGCCTGACCCTGCGTGCCATGCTCAAGCCGCTGCGCGAAGTGGAGCGTTTCAGTCTGCAGATCGCCTCAGGCAACCTGGGCGCCGAAGTGCCCAGCGCCCGGCGCGACGAGATGGGCCGCGTGATCGCCGGCCTCGACGTGATGCGCAAGAGCCTCGGCAGCATCATCGGCGACGTCAACAAGGCCATCGGCCAGGTCACCCCGGCGGTGGCCGACATCGCCAGGGGCAACGAGGACCTGTCGGCGCGTACCGAGCAGCAGGCGTCGTCGCTGCAGCAGACCGCCGCCAGCATGGAAGAGATGACCACCACCGTCGCCCACAACAGCGACAACGCGCGTCAGGCCAGTGGTCTTGCCTCGGACAACGCCGAGCGCACCCAGGCCACCAGCGAGCTGATGCAGCGCCTGGTGGGCAACATGGGCGAGATTACCGAGGGCTCGCGCAAGATGGCAGAGATCATCTCCACCATCGATGCCATCGCCTTCCAGACCAATATCCTGGCGCTGAATGCCTCGGTGGAAGCCGCCCGGGCCGGCGAGCAGGGTCGTGGCTTTGCGGTGGTGGCCGGCGAGGTGCGCAAGCTGGCCGGCCGCAGCGCCGACGCCGCCAGCGAGATCCGTGGGCTGATCGACGACGCCAACCAGCGGGTCGACGGCGGCGCCGAGCTGGTGCGCCAGGCCGAAGCCTCCATGACCGAGGTCATGGAAGCCACCACCCGGGTCAATGACATCATGGCGGAGATCACCGCCGCCTCCAACGAGCAGAGCAACGGCATCGTCCAGATCAACCAGGCGGTGACCGAGATGGACCAGGTGACCCAGCAGAACGCCGCCCGTGTCCAGACCTCCGCCGCCGCCGCCTACCAGCTGCGTGCCCACAGCGAGGCACTGGCCTTCGCCATTCGCGCCTTCCGCCTGAAGGGCTCGGCCCAGGAAACGGTGAGCGAGAAGCGCGAGCGTCAGGACCCACGCACCGACGACAGTGCGCCGCGACGCGAGCCGGCGCCAGCCGCCCAGACACACCATGAGGAGTGGGAAGCCTTTTGAACGAGCCCCTGGCACCACCAGGCAGCTGGAGCACGAGCGAGGGGATCCCCTCGCTCGAGCGTGACCTGCTGCTGACCGAGCGCGACTTCAGCCGCATTCGTCAGCTGATCCATGAGCGGGCCGGCATCGTGCTGGCCGAGCACAAGCGCGAGATGGTCTACAGCCGTCTGGCCAAGCGCCTGCGCCATCATGGTCTGACCCGCTTCAGCGACTATCTGGAAAGACTCGAACGACGTCCGGATGCCAGGGAATGGGAGGCGTTCACCAATGCCTTGACCACCAATCTGACGGCCTTCTTCCGTGAGGCCCACCATTTTCCGCTGCTGGCCGAGCACGCCAGTGGTCGTACCGGCGGTTACCGAGTGTGGTGTGCCGCCGCCTCCACCGGCGAGGAGCCCTACTCCATCGCCATGACGTTGAGCGATGTCTTCAGCGGCAATACCGGCAAGTTCGAGGTCATCGCCACCGATATCGACACCGACGCCCTGGCCCGGGCCCGCGCCGGGGTCTACAGCATCGAGCAGCTCGCGCGGCTGGACGAGGGCCTCAAGCGGCGCCACTTCCTGCGTGGCAAGGGCCGCCACGAGGGCATGGCGCGGATTCATCCCGACGTCAGCCAACGTGTTGCGTTCCAGTCGCTCAACCTGCTCGCCCCGAGCTGGGGCATGGAAGGCAAGTTTGACGCGATCTTCTGTCGAAACGTGATGATCTACTTCGACAAGCCGACCCAGACGCGGATCCTCGACCGCTTTGCACCGCTGCTCAAGCCCGACGGCCTGCTGTTCGCCGGCCATTCGGAGAACTTCTCCCAGATCAGCGACGCCTTCCGTCTGCGTGGCCAGACCGTCTATCGACTGGCCGGGCGCTGAACGACGTCTAAAGATCCCTTTCCGGTCGCCGATAACACAGATACTGGCCCATCCCCCTAGGAGAGCTGCTTGAGCGCCCCCAAGATCAAGGTGTTGTGCGTCGATGACTCGGCCCTGATTCGCAACCTGTTGAAGGAAATCATCCAGTCCCAGGCGGACATGGAGGTCGTGGCGGTGGCGCCCGATCCGCTGGTGGCGCGGGATCTGATCAAGCGCCACAACCCGGACGTGCTGACCCTGGACGTGGAAATGCCGCGCATGGATGGCCTCGACTTTCTCGAGCGGTTGATGCGGCTGCGCCCGATGCCGGTACTGATGGTGTCGTCGCTGACCCAGGCCGGCTCCGACATCACCCTGCGCGCACTGGAGCTGGGTGCGGTGGACTTTGTCGCCAAGCCGACCCTGGGCATCCGCGACGGCATGCTCGACTACGCCAATGACATCGCCGCCAAGATCCGCGCCGCGGCACGCTCGCGCCCCCGCCAGACGCGCCCGAACCAGGAGCCGCCCAGGCGCCTGTCGGCACCCATCATCGGCAGCGAGAAGCTGGTCGCCATCGGCGCCTCCACCGGCGGTACCGAGGCCATCCGCCAGGTGCTCGAGCCGCTGCCGGCGGCGAGCCCCGCCATCATCATCACCCAGCATATGCCCGGCGGCTTTACCCGATCCTTCGCCGAGCGCCTGGACCGTCTGTGCCAGATCTCGGTCAAGGAGGCCAGCGACGGCGAGCGCCTGCTGCCCGGCCACGCCTACATCGCCCCGGGTGACATGCACCTGGAGCTGGCCCGCAGTGGCGCCAACTACATCGCCCGACTGCACGACGGACCGCCGGTCAATCGCCACCGCCCCTCGGTGGACGTGATGTTCGACTCGGTGGCACGCCTGGCGGGCGCCAACGCGGTGGGCGTACTGCTCACCGGCATGGGCAAGGACGGAGCCGCCGGCCTTGTGAAGATGCGCCAGGCCGGCGCTTCCACCCTGGCCCAGGACGAAGCCAGCTGCGTGGTGTTCGGCATGCCGCGGGAAGCCATCGCCCTGGGAGGGGCGGACGAAACCGTCGCCTTGCCTGAAGTGGCGCCGAGGATTCTCGCGCTGGTCGCCGCCGCTGGCCGTGCCCAGCGCGTCTGATGGTCGCCCAGGGAAGGGCGTATTCGCTCAAGGAGTTCACCGTGTCACTACTACGCAATATTCGCCTGCACACCCTAATGATCGTGATGCTGGCCAGCCTGCTGGTCGCCTCGGTCATCGGCCTGGGGATCGGCATGCTGAGCAGTCACAAGGCTGCCGACACCCTGTCGCTGCTCAACCGCATCAACGTCGAGCAGCTCAACGCGGTCAATCGCGGTGACGCCCTGCTCAACGAGGCACTGCTGGAGATCGAGGTCGCTGCCACCAGCCAGCAACTGGATCGGCTGGACAAGGCCCAGGAGCTGATCGTCAGTGCCGAGTCCCACTTCGACCGTTTCGCAGCGGTGCCGCGCACCCCCCAGGGCGAGGCCGTCGGCGGGCGCATCGAGGACCGCTACCCGGTGGTCATGGACGGCGCCGTCAAGCTGATCGAGGCACTGCGCGATGGCGACAGCGAAGGCTTCGAGGCCGGTAGCCTGGCGCTTGCCCCCGAACTTGCCGAGCTCAACCAGGCACTCGATGCGTTCAGCAGCTACGCCGACGCCCGCGGCAACACCATCGTCAGCGACTTCGAGCGTCAGTCACGCCTGGACCGCGGGCTGGAGCTGGCGGCCCTGGCGATGATCCTGCTGGCCATCGCCGGCGCCTACCTGCTGTTGAAAAGCCTGGTGATCAAGCCGCTGGCACGGGCGGTAGAGAGCCTGGACGCCATCGCCCACGCCGACCTGTCGCGACCGATCCAGGTGCGGGGCGACAACGAGATCAGCCAGCTATTTCGTGCCATGCAGGAAATGCAGCACAAGCTTGGCCAGACCGTCAGCGAGGTTCGCCGGGGCGGCACACGCATGGCCAGCGGCAGCCACGAGATCGCCTCGGGCAATGTCGATCTGGCGACCCGCACCGAACAGCAGGCGGCCTCCATCGAACAGACCGCCGCCAGCATGGAGCAGCTCACCACCACGGTGTCCCAGAACGCCGACAACGCCGGCCAGGCACGCCATTTGGCAAGCCAGGCTTCAACCACCGCCGAGCAGGGTGGCCAGGTGGTCAGCCAGGTGGTGGAGACCATGGAAACCATCAGCCAGGACTCGCGCCAGATCAGCGAGATCACCGGGATGATCGACGCCATCGCCTTTCAGACCAACATCCTGGCGCTCAACGCCTCGGTGGAGGCGGCACGGGCCGGCGAACAGGGCCGCGGCTTCGCGGTGGTCGCCGGCGAGGTCCGCAGCCTGGCCAGTCGCAGCGCCGAGGCCGCCGGTCGCATCAAGTCGTTGATCGAGACCTCCACCAGCCGCGTCGACGGTGGTACCCGACTCGCCCGCCAGGCCGGCGAGACCATGGCAGAGGTGGTCAGCTCGGTGCGCCGGGTGCTCGACATCGTCGACGAGATCGCCGTGGCCTCCCGCGAGCAGAGCGACGGCATCGGACAGATCGGCCAGGCGGTAGTACAGATGGACCAGACCACCCAGCAGAACGCCTCGCTGGTGCAGCAGGTGTCACGCGCCGCCGAAGACCTGGCGCTGCAGGCGCGCCAGCTGGCCGCCGCGGTGGAAGTGTTCCGTCTGCCAGCAGGGCTCGAGACAGATAGCCCCGTTGCGCTGGCAAGCGCGCCGGGACAGCCGCTGACGCCGAGCGCCAGCAGCAACGCCGGCCCGGAAACCGGCCCTGAAACCGGCTCTGGCAACGACCCTGGCAACGACACACGCCCCGGCTCTCCCCACGGCTCCCCCTACGGCGATGGTCGCCGCGAGCCTGAGGCCCGCGCGAGCCAGCGACACGACGAAACCGAATGGGAGGCCTTCTAGGCCTCCACCCCAAGCGATAACGACGACGAGGACCCGTATCAATGGCCGACAAGAACATGCGCATCCTGGTGGTGGACGACTTTCCCACCATGCGCCGCATCGTGCGCAGCCTGCTCAAGGAGCTGGGCTTCACCAATGTGGAAGAGGCCGAGGACGGCCAGGACGGCCTGGCAAAACTGCGTGAAGGCGGTTTCGACTTCGTGGTCTCCGACTGGAACATGCCCAACCTGGACGGCCTGGAAATGCTCAAGGCCATCCGTGGTGACGATGCCCTGAAGTCACTGCCGGTCCTGATGGTGACCGCCGAGGCCAAGAAGGAAAACATCATCGCCGCGGCGCAAGCCGGCGCCAACGGCTACGTGGTCAAGCCGTTCACCGCCGCCACCCTCGAAGAAAAACTCAACAAGATCTTCGAAAAGCTCGGTATGTGACGCCCTGGCGCCACGAGGAGACAACGATGACACAACAGCAGATCGCCAGCGCCGCCCCCGGGCCCAACGCCCAGGGCGACGACCTGGTCCAGCGCATCGGCCAGCTGACCCGCATGCTGCGTGAAAGCATGCGCGAGCTGGGCCTGGACAAGGAGATCGAAAAGGCCGCAGAGGCCATCCCCGACGCCCGTGACCGCCTTAGCTACGTTGCCACCATGACCGAACAGGCGGCAGAACGCTCGCTCAACGCCATCGACCGCGCCCAGCCGCTGCAGGATAGTCTGAGCGAACACGCCAAGGCGCTGGACGATCGCTGGCAGCAGTGGTTCGACGCCCCCAAGGAGCTCGACGAGGCCCGCGACCTGGTCAGCGACACCCGTGCCTACCTGACGATGGTGCCGGAAAACACCCAGGCCACCCAGAAGGAGCTTTTGGAGATCCTGATGGCCCAGGACTTCCAGGACCTGACCGGCCAGGTGATCAAGCGCATGATGGACGTCATCCGCGAGATCGAGGACCAGCTGGTGCAGGTGCTGATCGACAGCGTGCCCGAGAGCGAAGCCCGTGACAGCCTGCGCCGGCGCAACGAGGATTCATTGCTCAACGGCCCCCAGGTCAAGCCTGAGAGCAACGACGTGGTGGCGAGCCAGGACCAGGTCGACGACCTGCTCGACGAACTGGGTTTCTAGCCGCCTCGCAGAGGGCCGCGCGCCTACCATCTCTTCCCGGGATCAGACAGGGCTTCCCCCATCAGGGGGTAAGCCCTCTTTCTCGTCACCTTTTCGGGCCTTTGAACTGGCCTGCCCAAGGGACAATGGGCCATACCAGAACTTGTGCCCGTTGATCCCCCATGGCCGACAGCTCCAGCGATCAGGAAAAGACCGAAGAGGCCACCCCGCGACGCCTTGAGAAGGCGCGCGAGGAAGGCCAGGTAGCGCGTTCGCGGGAACTCGCCACTTTCATGCTGCTGCTCGGCGGCGTGGTCGGGCTGTGGTCCATGGGTGCCATGCTCTACGGCCAGCTGGGCAGCGTGATGGAGCAGGCCTTCCTGTTCGAGCGCCGCGAGGCCATGGAGACCATGCCGATGCTGTCCCAGGCGCTGGACCTGGGCAGTCGCACCCTGCTTAGCCTGATTCCGCTGTTTCTGCTGCTGACCCTGATCGCGCTGGTGGCGCCGGCGCTGCTCGGCGGCTGGCTGGTGTCGGCCAAGGCGCTCAAGCCCCAGGCGTCGAAGCTGAACCCGGTCAAGGGCCTCAAGCGCATGTTCTCCACCCAGGCCCTGGCGGAGCTGGGCAAGGCCATCGCCAAGTCGGTGCTGGTGGGCGGGGTCGGCCTGGGCTTCGTCTACCTGCATCGGGGTGAGGCGCTGAGCCTGATGGAATTGCCCATCGCCGCGGCGCTGGCGGCATCGATGAAGCTGGCCGCCGAGGCCAGCGCGCTGATGGTGCTGACCCTGGTGGTGGTGATCCTGATCGACGTGCCCTACCAGCTATGGAGCCACGCCAAGAAGCTGCGCATGAGCAAGGAAGAGATCAAGCAGGAGCACAAGGAGTCCGAGGGCGACCCCCAGGTCAAGGGCCGCATCCGCCAGCAGCAGCAGGCCATGGCCCGAGGCCGCATGATGAGCCAGGTGCCCGACGCCGACGTGGTGGTCACCAACCCCACCCACTACGCGGTGGCGCTGAGCTACCGCGAAGGCAGCATGGGCGCACCACGGGTCGTCGCCAAGGGCGCCGACGCGGTGGCCGCGCGCATCCGCGAGCTGGCCGGTGAGGCCGGCGTGCCACTGCTCGAGGCGCCGCCCCTGGCGCGCACCCTGTACCGCCACGTGGATCTGGATCGCGAGATTCCCATGGAGCTCTACACCGCGGTGGCCGAGGTGCTGGCCTGGGCCTTCGGCCTCAAACGCGCCGCCAGCGAAGGCGAGACGCCGCCGCCCGCCCCAGAATCCATCCAGGTGCCCGCCGAACTGGCCGTGGCCGCCTCCACGCCAGAGCGCAATGTGACAGCAGACGAGAGACAACCATGACCCCAGCGCCTGACCACAGCGCCATCGCCAGCCCGGCGGGAGACCACGGATGAAGCCGTTGTCCCAGTACCTGACCCGCCGCGACTGGATGGCCGAGATCCCGATGAAGGTGCTGGCCGGCCCGCTGTTGATCATCATGATCCTGGCGATGATGATCCTGCCGCTGCCGCCCTTCGCCCTGGATGTGCTGTTTACCTTCAACATCGCCCTGGCGGTGATGGTGCTGCTGGTCAGCATGTTCACCGAAAAGCCGCTGGACTTCGCCGCCTTTCCAGCGGTGCTGCTGTTCACCACCCTTCTACGGCTATCGCTCAACGTGGCCTCCACCCGGGTGGTGCTAATGAATGGCCACGAAGGCGGCGACGCCGCCGGCAAGGTCATCGAGGCCTTCGGCCAGTTTCTGGTCGGCGGCAACTTCGCGGTGGGTCTGGTGGTGTTCCTGATCCTGGTGATCATCAACTTCATGGTCATCACCAAGGGCGCCGGGCGCATCGCCGAAGTGGGCGCACGCTTCATGCTCGACGCCATGCCGGGCAAGCAGATGGCCATCGACGCCGACCTCAACGCCGGTCTTATCGGCGAGGAAGACGCCAAGCGACGGCGCGCCGAGGTGGCCCAGGAGGCCGACTTCTACGGTTCCATGGACGGCGCCAGCAAGTTTGTGCGTGGCGACGCCATGGCCGGCCTGATCATCATGGTGGTCAACGTGCTGGGCGGGCTGATGATCGGCCTGATGCAGTACGACATGGCCTTCTCCGACGCCGCCCGCACCTACATCCTGCTGACCATCGGCGACGGACTGGTGGCCCAGATCCCGGCGCTGGTGATCTCCACCGCCGCCGGCGTCACGGTGTCCCGGGTCAACACCGACCAGGACGTCGGCCAGCAGATGATCAGCCAGCTGTTCGTCAATCCCAAGGTGCTGATCCTGGCGGCCGGGGTGATGGGCCTGCTGGGCCTGGTGCCGGGCATGCCCAACCTGGTGTTCCTGCTGTTTACCGTGCTGCTTGCGACCCTGGCCTGGTGGCTGACCCGCCAGTCCGAGAAGCGCCTGGTCGAAGAGCAGGAAAGCACCGCCCCGGCGCCCCCCCCGGAAGCCCCGGAGGCGAGCTGGGACGACGTCCAGCTGGTCGATACCCTGGGCCTGGAGGTCGGCCACCGGCTGATTCCGCTGGTCGACGCGCGCCAACAGGGGGAGCTGCTTGGTCGGATCAAGAGCGTGCGCAAGAAGTTCGCCCAGGAGGTCGGCTTCCTGCCACCGGTGGTGCATATCCGCGACAACCTGGAGCTGGAGGCCTCCACCTACCGGGTCACCCTGAAGGGCGCCGAGATCGGCCGCGCCGAGGCCTGGCCCGGGCGCTGGCTGGCCATCGACCCCGGCCAGGTGTCCGGCGAGCTGGACGGCACCCCGACCCAGGACCCGGCCTTCGGCCTGCCGGCGGTGTGGATCGACGCCAGCCAGCGCGAACGCGCCCAGGTCTACGGCTACACCGTGGTCGACGCCAGCACCGTGGTCGCCACCCACCTGAACCACCTGCTGCACCGCCACGCCTCCGAGATGCTGGGGCGCCAGGAGGTGCAGAAGCTGCTCGACAAGCTCAGCGCGGAGCAGAAGTCGCTGGTCGAGGAGGTGGTGCCCAAGGCGCTGTCGCTGACCGCCTTCACCCGGGTACTGCAGCAGTTGCTGGACGAGGACGTGTCGATCCGTGATCTACGCACCATCCTCGATACCCTGGCCGAGCACGCGCCCCATCAGCAGGACCCCAGCGAGCTGACTGCCCTGGTGCGCATCGCGCTCGGCCGCGCCATCACCCAGCAGTGGTTCGCCGGCCAGGAATCGCTCAACGTCATCGGCCTCGAGCCCCAGCTCGAACAGGTGCTGCACCAGGCCATGAACGGCAACGGCGCCCTGGAGCCGGGTCTGGCCCAGACCCTGATGGACCAGACCGAGGCGGCGCTGGGCCGCCACGAGGCCACCGGCGAGCCGCCAGTGCTGGTGGTCACCCCGAGCCTGCGCCCGGTGCTGGCACGCTTCCTGCGCCGCCGTCTGCGCCATCTGGTGGTGATGTCCCAGGCCGAGATCCCCGACGACCGCATGCTGCGCGTCACCCATCAGGTCGGGGGGATGTGACCATGCTCCCAGCCTTGATCCTTGCCCGGAGAACCCAGTGTGCGCCGAGACGCCTGGCGGCACTCTCCCTGCTGGCGCTGTGGCTGATCGCCAGCGGCGCCCAGGGCTTCCCCGGTGCCTGGACCGCCAACGCCCCGCGCATGACCGTCGCCTCGAGCCAGCTCGACCAGTCGTCGCGACCGCTGACGCCGCCCTCCGCCAGCGTCGAGGGCGTGATCGAGCGGGTGGTGTGGCGCTATCGCACAGCGCCTGGCGCCCGCCTGCAGGGTCGCCTGTGCCATGGACAGCGCTGCCTGCGCCTGAAGGCCGCCCACGGCAGCACCGAACACTTCGCCGGCCTCGACGCTGCCGGCCCCTTCGTCTTTCGTTTTCGTCTCCTGGATGGTGAGTCGCCGCTCGTTGTCGACGGCATGAGCGTGATCGTCAACCACCGTTGAGGCTGTCCCAGAGGAAAGTGCCATGTACACCGCACAAGGCAGAATGGAGCATCAGTCCCAGCTCGAAGCCTACCTCCCCATGGTGCGTCGCCAGGCCCTGGCGCTGCAGGTCAAGCTGCCCGCCGGGGTCGACCTGGATGACCTGATCCAGGCCGGCATCGTCGGCCTGCTGGAGGCGCTGGGGCGCTTCGATGCAAGCCAGGGCGCCCAGTTCACGACCTTCGCCAGCCAGCGGGTGCGCGGCGCCATGCTCGACGAACTGCGCAGCCGCGACTGGCTGCCGCGCAGCGTACGCCGCCAGGCCCGGGCACTGGACGAGGCCACCCGCGAGCTGCAGCAGCGCCTCGGCCGCCCCCCGGAGGAACACGAGATCGCCGAGGCGCTGGACATGGACCTGGTCAGCTACCGACGCCTGTTGAGCGACGTCAACAATGGCCAGCTGATGCCCTTCGAGGAATTGCTCGCCGAAGGCAACGAGCATCGCTTCAGTGACCAAGTCAGCATGGCGCCGCTGGCCGAACTGCTCGACGGCGAACGCCGCGAGGCGCTGGTCGCCGCCATCGCCGAGCTGCCCGAGCGGGAAAAACTGCTGATGGCGCTCTACTACCAGGAGGAGCTCAACCTCAAGGAGATCGGCGCCGTGCTGGGGGTCAGCGAGTCCCGGGTGTGTCAGATCCATAGCCAGGCGGTGAGCCGACTGCGCGCGCGATTAAGCGAGCACTGAGCCGCTCCGACAACTCAGCGAAGAAAGCAAAAGAAGAAAGCGAAAGAAGAAAACCACTGGCAAAACGGCAGGTTAGAAAGAGCGGCCGACTAGAGGGAACAGCCACCCCATAGCCATCTCTTATCAGGATTATCGGACCATTCAATTTATCCAATTGCTCGTTTCTGCGTAAGGTGAGCCCTGTCTTCAGACAATACACCCATCGCTCAAAGGAGACGGGAATGTCCCTGATCAACACCGAAGTCAAGCCGTTCAAGGCCACCGCTTACCACAACGGCGAGTTCGTCGACGTCTCAAGCGACGACATGAAAGGCCAGTGGAGCATCGTCTTCTTCTACCCGGCCGACTTCACCTTCGTCTGCCCGACCGAGCTTGGTGACCTGGCGGACAACTACGAAGAATTCAAGAAGCTGGGCGTCGAGATCTACAGCGTCTCCACCGACACCCACTTCACCCACAAGGCCTGGCACGACAGCTCCGAGACCATCGGCAAGCTGCAGTTCCCGATGATCGCCGACCCGACCCTGACCATCTCGCGCAACTTCGAGGTGCTGATCGAGGAAGACGGCCTGGCCGAGCGTGGCACCTTCGTCATCGATCCCGAGGGCAAGATCCAGATCGTCGAGATCAACGCCGGCAACATCGGCCGCAACGCCGAAGAGCTGCTGCGCAAGGTCAAGGCTGCCCAGTACGTCGCCGCCCACCCCAACGAGGTGTGCCCGGCCAAGTGGAAAGAAGGCGAAGAGACCCTGGCGCCGTCCCTGGACCTCGTCGGCAAGATCTAAGCCTTGTCCGCAAGATCTGGCACTTGTCCGCCAGATCTGACACTTGACCGAAAGTGTCTTGAGCAAGATGTGACTGCGCCAAGGCTGGCTGACTCAGCCTTAGTGTCCCTTGTCGCAGTCACGGCGCCTCGCCAGAGGCGCCCGTCACCCCTGAGGTGACACCCTTTTCCCCACCGGGTCGTTCGTCTCGGTCGTCCTACCAGTCGCTTATGCGAGATCGGGTCCTTCGGCCCGGTGGGGATTCTGCGGCCCAATGATCGGCCAGTTCGCCGATACCGGCACTACGCCCCCGCCGCAGACCACCATTTTCCGATTTTTATCAGGATTGCCGCTGTCATGTTGGACGACTCTCTCAAGCAACAGCTGAAAGCCTATCTCGAACGTGTCACCCGCCCCTTCGAGCTTGTCGCCACCCTCGATGACGGCGACAAGTCCAGGGAACTCCACGGCCTGCTCAGCGACATCGCCGCGCTCAGCGGCCACATCAGCCTGTCCACCGAAGGCACGGACCCACGCACGCCGTCGTTCGCCCTTTATCGTGATGGCGCCCCCACCGGGGTGGTGTTTGCCGGCATCCCCATGGGTCACGAGTTCACCTCACTGGTACTGGCGCTTCTGCAGGTCGGCGGGCATCCGCCCAAGGCCAGCGCCGAGGTGATCGAACAGATCCAGGCGCTGGACGCGGACATGCACTTCGAGACCTACTTCTCGCTGTCCTGCCAGAACTGCCCGGACGTGGTCCAGGCGCTGAACCTGATGGCCATCCTCAATCCGCGGATCTCCCACGACGCCATCGACGGCGCCCTGTTCCAGGACGAGGTCGAGGCCCGCGAGATCATGTCGGTGCCGAGTGTCTACCTCAACGGCGAACCCTTCGACCAGGGCCGCATGACCCTCGAGCAGATCCTGGCCAAGGTCGACACCGGCGCCGAAAAGCGTGAAGCCGAGAAGATCAGCGCCAAGGAGTCCTTCGAGGTGCTGACCATCGGCGGCGGTCCCGCCGGCGCAGCCGCCTCCATCTATGCCGCGCGCAAGGGTATCCGCACCGGCGTCGCCGCCGAGCGCTTCGGCGGCCAGGTGCTCGACACCATGGCCATCGAGAACTTCATCTCGGTGCAGGAGACCGAAGGACCCAAGCTTGCCACCGCGCTTGAAGAGCACGTCAAGCAGTACGACGTCGACATCATGAACCTGCAGCGTGCAGAAGCTCTGGTGCCGTCAAGCGAGCCGGGCGGCGAGCACGAGGTGCGCTTCGCCTCCGGCGCCAGCCTGCGCGCCAAGACGCTGATCCTGGCCACCGGCGCCCGCTGGCGCGAGATGAACGTGCCCGGCGAGGCCGAGTACCGCAACCGCGGAGTGGCCTACTGCCCGCACTGCGACGGCCCGCTGTTCAAGGGCAAGCGCGTCGCGGTCATCGGCGGCGGCAATTCCGGCGTCGAGGCGGCCATCGACCTGGCCGGTATCGTCGCCCACGTGACCCTGTTCGAGTTCATGGACGAGTTGCGTGCCGACGCCGTGCTGCAGAAGAAGCTGCGCAGTCTGCCCAACGTCGAGATCATCTCCGGCGCCCGCACCACCGAGATCAACGGCGACGGCAACCGCGTCACCGGCCTGAGCTATGAAGAACGCGCCAGCGGCGAGCTCAAGCAGGTCGAGCTGGAAGGTGTGTTCGTGCAGATCGGCCTGGTGCCCAACACCGAATGGCTCAAGGACTCGCCGATCGAGCTCTCCGAGCGCGGCGAGATCGTCACCGACGCCCACGGCATGACCTCGGTCCCCGGCATCTTCGCCGCCGGCGACGTCACCACCGTGCCCTACAAGCAGATCGTCATCGCCGTGGGGGCAGGTGCCACCGCCGCCCTCGGCGCCTTCGACTACCTGATTCGTCAGTAAGGTCGAGCCCTCGACCACGACAAAGCTGTGTTCCCTGAAGACACCGTCTGGCTTTCTTGGCCGCGGTGTCCACGACCAGGAAGGTCGTGACTAGCCTGCCGCCCTTCGGGGCGGTTTTTTTTGGTCTATTGATCGTCGTCCACCAGTACGCCGTAGCACTCCGGTCGCCGGTGCAGGCGGAAGTTGAAGATGTGCTCTCGTATTTCCCGGGTGCGGTCCAGGTCGCATTCGTGGACGATCAGCTCATCCTCCAGGGTGCTGGCCATGGCGACGATCTCGCCGGTGGGGGCGATGATGCAGCTCTGCCCCAGCAGGTCGCAGCCTTCTTCGCGGCCCGCCTTGGCGACGCCCACCACCCACATGCCGTTCTGGTAGGCCCCGGCCTGCATGCACAGATGATTGTGGAAGCCCTGCAGGTGGTCATGCTCCGGCACCGGCGGATAGTGGATCGGGGTGTTGTAGCCCAGCATCAGCAGCTCGACCCCCTTGAGTGCGCTGACCCGGTAGGTCTCCGGCCAGCGGCGATCATTGCACAGCGCCATGCCCATCTTGCCGCCGAAGGCCTCCCAGCAGCCAAAGCCGTCCTCGCCAGGTTCAAAGTAGCGCTTCTCCAGATGCTGGAAGGGCCGCCAGGGTTCGTGCTCATGATGGCCCGGCAGATGCACCTTGCGATACTTGCCCACCAGCTCACCGGCCTGGTCGACCAGGATCGAGGTGTTGTAACGGTGCACCCGGCCTCCCGACTCGATGCGTTCGGCGTAGCCCAGGTAGAAGCCGATACCCAGTTGCCTGGCCGCCTCGAACAGGGGCCTGGTGGCCTCCCCCGGCATCTCGCCTTCGTAGAAACCATCGAGTTCATCGGCATCGTCGAAAAACCAGCGGGGAAAGAAGGTGGTCAAGGCCAGTTCGGGAAACACCAGCAGGGTCGCGCCACGCCGGTGCGCCTTGTGCAGCAGCGCCAGCATCCGCTCGATCACCCGGGAGCGTGGCTCACTGCGTGCGATGGGGCCCAACTGGGCCGCGCCTACCACGATATGTCGACTCATGGGTTCTCTCTCGGGACGTCAGGGGACTGGCACAGCTCGAGCAGCACCTGCAGCAGCACGTTGGCTCCCGCGGCGACATCCTCGGGCGCGGTGTACTCCTCGATGTTGTGACTGATGCCGCCCACGCTCGGCACAAAGATCATCGCCGTTGGACAGACCCGCGCCAGCATCTGGGCGTCGTGGCCGGCGCCGCTGGGCATGCGACGCACGCTGTAGCCCAGGCGGCGCGCGGTGGTCTCGACCAGCCCCACCACTTCAGGATCGAAGTCCACCGGCTCGAAGCGGGCCAGGGAGCGTCGCTCGAACGCCAGACCCTCCTCTTCGGCGACCTGCCGGGCGAAGCGCTCCACGTCCTCTTCGACCTGGCGCAGCACGCTATCGTCGGTATTGCGAAGATCCACCGTCATGCTGGCGCTCAGGGGGACCACGTTGATCAGATCCGGGGTGAACGCCATACGTCCCACGGTGCCCACCTGATGGCCACCTGCCTGCTCGACGCGTTGCCGGACGTAGGCGGCGGTGGCCACCGCCCCATGGGCAGCGTCACGTCGCAGCGACATCGGCGTGGTGCCGGCGTGATTGGAGCAGCCGTCGAAGCGATACTCCGACCAGGAAATGCCTTGTACCTGCTCTACCGCGCCGATGGTGATGCCCTGCTGTTCAAGCACCGGCCCCTGTTCCACGTGCAGCTCGACAAAGGCGTGCGCCTCGGGACGGCCCACCGGCCGCTCGCCCACGGCACCGATACGCGTCAGGCAATCGGCCACGCTCTCGCCGTCGATCCCGCGGGTGGACAGCGCCTGCTCCAGTGGCATGCCGCCCACATAGACCAGGCTGCCCATCATGTCCGGCGCGAAACGCGCGCCTTCCTCATTGGTAAAGAAGGCCACGCACAGCGGCCGGCGCGTCTCGATACCGGCCTGATTGAGCGTCTGGACCACCTCGAGACCGGCCAGCACCCCAAGATTGCCGTCGTAGAGGCCTCCCGTGCGCACGGTATCGATATGCGACCCCGTCATCACCGGTGGGCCGGGCTGCTGCCCCGGACGCAGACCAAACACATTGCCGATGGCGTCCTGGTGAATCTCGAGGCCGAGTTCCTGCATCCAGCCCATCACTCGCTCACGGCCCAGGCGATCTTCCTCGCTCAACGCCAGGCGGCAGACTCCGCCCCCCGGCAACGCGCCGATCTCGCCCAATTCGTTCAGTCGCTGCCACAGGCGTTCGCCGTCGATACGCAGATCATTCCACATGGTTGGCCCTCCCGCGTGCGATGACGTCCTCGGCGCTGGCACCGACCAGTTCACGATAGACCTCGGCGTCGGTGGCACCTTCACTGCCGATCAGCAGCACTCGGCTATTGCCATCGAGGCCCAACCGGGCGCCCAGATCCGGCTCTTGACTAGCCAGCAGCAACCCCACCAGACCGGCGACCGCGCTTTCCCCGGCGACCAGCGCCGGATCGCCGCCAACGCCCTCGGCCAGCAGCTTCATCGCCTCCACCGCCGCTTCATCACTGACCGCCAGATAGTCGTCGATGCCTTCATCGAGCACCTCCCAGGCCAGCAGCGACACCTCGCCACAGGCGAGCCCCGCCATCAGGGTATCGAGGTCGCCGTCGACCGCCACCGGCTCGCCGCTGCGGGCGCTTTCCAGCAGACAGGCAGCGCGCTCCGGCTCGACCACGATCACGCGCGGACGATTCACCCCATAGGCCTCCCACAGCTGGGCCAGGGTCGCGGCGGCGAGCCCCCCCACACCGCCCTGAACGAAGCAGTGGGTGGGCGGCTGATCGAGCTGATCCACCGCCTCATCGACCATCACGCTGTAGCCCTGCATCACATCCCGTGGCACCTCCATGTAGCCGGGATACGAGGTGTCCGACACCACGAACCAGCCGTATTCGGCCGCGTCGCTGGCGGCCTGACGGACCGAATCATCGTAGTTGCCGGCGACCCGGCGGATCTCGGCACCGAAGTCGGCGATGGCCTGTTCCCGGCCCGGGGAGACGGTGGCGTGCAGATAGATCACGCAGCGCACGCCGAACTGACGAGCGCCCCAGGCCACCGAGCGACCATGGTTGCCGTCGGTGGCACAGCACACGGTCAAACCGTCCAGCGCGTCGCGATACTCGCCGGCCATCAGCGCCTCGCTGGTGACCTGCTCGCCGAGCCGACGCTTGATCAACCGCAGCACCGCGTAGGCGCCGCCGAGGGCCTTGAAGCTTTTTAGCGAGAAGCGCTCCGACTCGTCCTTGTAGTGGATCGCCGCCACTCCCGCCGCCGCCGCCAGGCCGTCGAGGCCCACCAGCGGGGTCGCGGCGTAGCCGGGCCAGCGGCGTATCTCGTCCCGCGCCTGCTCGAGCGCTGCCTGGTGGAGGATCGCGCGCTGACGCTCGCCGATGGGCGCACCGGGCGTCACGCGTGGGTTGGCGACGTGGCGCCAGCGGGAATGTTCGATCAGCGCGGTCATGGGGTCTCCTGGAGTCGGTGGGAAGCGGTCGTCGAGCCCGTGCGCGGGGTGGCGGGCAAAGCGAGGGCGGTGGGGCCCTGGCCTGGCAAAGGTCACCTGGCCTGAATATCTCACCTCAATCTGAAACCATATTTTCACTTTGTCAATTATTGAAAATACATTTTCACATCGCTTTACCACGTGCCATACTGCTTTCATGACCGACACGACCCACGCCGACATGAGCCACGAACAGAGCCTCAGCCACGAACAGAGCCTCGAAGCCAGGCTACGCGCCCACCACCAGGACCTGCCTCCGGCGGAGCGCCGACTGGCCGAGCTGCTGCTGAACTTTCCCGGTGACATCTCGCGCTACGGTGCGGGAGAACTGGCCGAGGCCGCCGGTACCTCTCGAGCGGCGGCGTCACGCCTGTTTCGCCGGCTCGGCTACCGCGACTTCAACGAGGCCAGACAGCAGGTGCGTGACGCCCAGCGCTGGGGCTCGCCGCTGTACCTGTCCAGCGCCACCGAGGCCCGTCGACCGGCTCCTGGCAACAACAGTGCGACAGGCCAGAACGCCACCGGCCATGACAGCGGTGCGCTTGAGCAGGGTACCGGCCTGGAAAGTGCCGCCCAGGGCGGCAGCTCGCGCCAGCCGTCGGCACGCGGGACGGAGGGCCAAGCGCTGTCAGGGAGCCAGAGTGCACTGGGCGGGCTCGATGCGGATAGCGCACTCGGGATGCACCTGGCGCAGGAACAGGACAACCTGGCGCGCAGCTTCGCCGAGCTGGACCAGGCGGCGCTAGGCGAGGCCATCTCGGCCCTGGGCAAGGCGCCCCGGGTACATCTAGCGGGGTTTCGCAACAGCCAGATGCTGGCGAGCTTCTTTCATCGTCAATTGCAATTGCTCAGGCCCGATGTCCAGCTGCTGCCCCGGCCAGGCCAGACCCTCGGCGAGGACCTGGTCGACGTAGGAGCGGATGATCTGGTGATACTGATCGCGCTGAGGCGACGCACCGGCCAGGAGACCAGCCTGCTCGACTGCTGCCGTCAGCAGGGAGCCAAGACCCTGCTGCTGGTCGATCCGACCTGCCCGACCACCCTGGCAGGCGACTGGCGCCTGGAAGCACGGGTGGCCTCGGCTTCACCCTTCGACAGCTACGCCTCCTGCCTCAGCATGATCCAGGCGATCTGCACCATTTTTTACCGTCAGAATATCGATACCTGTCAGCAGCGCCTGAGGGAGGTCGAAGCGCTTCATGACAGCCTGGATGAGCTCTCCAGGCTGTAACAATATCTTCTGTAGTGATGAATATACGGGGACAATCATGTGCCAAAAAAGCCGTTAACCCAGTGACTACTTATCTCATGACGGAAAATTTCTAGAAACCCTATATTCTGATAAACCGACACATTCACCACAAGGGTTCAAGCGCGAAAGTCAGTCTGCACCAAGGTGAACATCCGCTTGCACCATTTATTATCGCCTCGAGCTTTATCAGGTCGAAAAAGGGAACATTGAACACAGCAAAATACTGAAAAACCGATAGAAACCCGACTCTGGCACCAAAGATGTAAAGAACAAACACAAGACACGACGGGAGCCAATCACCATGTCACGAACCCTTGACCTGGCGGCACGACTGAGCCACACCCTGGACCAATGGGTGGAGCGTTGCTGCGTCATTCTGCTCGCCGTTCTGGTCGTCACCGTCTGGACCGGCATCCTCGCCCGCTATGTCCTTCCCTGGAACCTCACCTTTACCGAAGAGATGGCCCGTTATCTGATGATCTGGGTCGCGTTGCTGGCAATCTCCATGGGGATATGTCGGCGCCAGCATGTCGGCATGCTGGTACTCTTCGACCGACTTCCGGCGCTTCTCCAGCGTGTTCTTGCGCTGTCCTTCGACCTTATCGGCATCGCCTTTTTCGCGGTCATGTTCTTCTACAGCCTGACCTACGTCGAACGCGGCTTCAGTCAGTCCACCATGATCTTCGGGGTTCCCAAGGGCTACCCCTACCTGATCCTCCCCATCGCCTCCGGAGTGGCGTGCCTGCAGCTCGCTCTGTCTGCGCTGAAGGACATGAAGCGTACGTCCCCCCAACCGGCGCTCGAGCGCACCTGAACAGGAGTCGCCCTCATGGTGCTAGTCGCCTCTGCCTTCTTTCTGCTGCTGGTCATCGGCATGCCGGTGGGTATCGTGCTCGGCGTCGCCGGGCTGCTGGGACTCGTCGACATGGGCGGTGGCAGTTTTCTCGCCATGGTCCCTGACAAGTTCTTTTCTGGGCTGAACCTGTTCCCGTTCCTGGCGATGCCGTTCTTCATCCTCGCCGGCGAGATCATGAACCGTTCCGGGCTGACCCTGAACCTGGTCAACTTCGCCCAGTCACTGGTGGGCTGGCTGCGCGGCGGCATGGCCCACTCCAACATGCTGGCGTCGGTGATGTTCGCCGGGCTCACCGGCTCGGCCACCGCCGACGCCGCCGCCTTCGGCAATACCCTCGTGCCGGCAATGAAGAAGGCCGGCTACAGTGGCCCTTACGCCTGCGCCGTCACGGCGGCCGGCTCCATCATCGGTCCGATCATCCCCCCATCCACCCTGGCCATCATCTACGGCTCGCTGATGGGGGTGTCGATTGCCGGGCTGTTCGCCGCCGGGATCATCCCCGGGCTGCTGCTGTGTCTGGTGTGCATGTGCCTGATCGCGGCCACCGCCCGCCGCCTCAACCTGCCCAAGGATGAACAGGGCACCAGCCTTGCTCGTATTCTCAAGGAATTTCGCCTGAGCCTGCTGGCGCTGATCCTGCCGGTCTTCATCCTCGGCGCCATCCTCACCGGCATCACCACGCCCACCGAAGCCGCTGCGCTGGCGGTGTTCTACGCCCTCTTTGTCGGCTGCGTGTGCTATCGCAACATCGGCTGGCGTGATCTCTACGAGATGCTGGCGAGGACCGCGCTGATCACCGGGGTCATCTTCCTGATCATCGCCTCGGCCTCGATCCTCGGCTGGTGGATGACCTTCAATCAGATCCCCCAGCTGATCGCCGACGCCTTCCTGTCGGTGTCGCAGTCACCCGTGGTGGTGGTCACGATGATCGTCGCCCTGCTGCTGTTCATCGGCCTGTTCATGGATATCAACGCTGCGTTGATCATCCTGGCGCCGGTGCTCGCCCCCCTGGCCGCGACCATCGGGCTTGAGCCGGTACACGCAGGCATGATCATCATCCTGTCGCTGACCATCTCGCTGATGACACCACCGGTCGGCGCCTGCCTGTTCGTGCTGGCGTCGGTGACCGGCGAGCGCATCGAATCGATCACTCGCTCGCTGTGGCCCTTCATCGTGGTCGAGCTGCTGGTGCTGCTGGCCACCGCCTACTGGGAACCCATCAGTCTGGCCATCCCGCGCATGCTGGGACTGGCGGGCTAATCTATTGCGGCGCCAGGCGCCGCTTGTCCTCGACGCAGTGCAACACCCAAGGCGCCTGGCTCGCTCGGCGGGCGCCAACAACAACGCAAGGAGTGAACCATGTCTCGACTGCCCCTCCCCGTCGCCCCGCGTACTGCCCTGGTGGGCGCCGCTCTCGCCGCCGCCCTGGTCGCCAGCGCCTCGACCCAGGCCGCGACCACCATGCGCATCGCCCACCTCAATCCGCCGGACCCCACCGCCAGCAACTCCGGCGCGATGACCGCCGTGTTCAAGCAGCTGGTGGAGACCGCCACCAACGGCGAGATTCAGATCGAGATCTTCCCCGCCGGGCAGCTGGGCGAGGATGCCAACGTCATCAATCAGGTCGGCCAGGGCATCGTGCAGTCCACCATTTCTTCCGCCGGTGGCGTCGCGGAACACTATCCGCGTATCGGCATCTTCGATATTCCCTTCGCCTTCCCCAACATCGCGGTGGCCACCGAGGTCATCGACCTGGACAGCGACTTCGGCAAGGCCCTGGCCGAGGACCTCGAAGCCGAGACCGACGGCCTCAAGGTGCTGGGGCTGCTCGACAGCGGCGGCTTCTTCCAGTTCACCAACTCCCAGCGTCCGATCGAGACCACCGACGACATGGACGGACTGCGCATTCGCACCATGACGCTGCCCACCCACGAAGCGATGATCAATGCCCTGGGGGCCGAGGCCACGCCACTGGCCTGGTCCGAGGTGTATACCGCGCTGCAGACCGGTGTGGCCGACGGCCAGATGAACCCGATCCAGCAGACGTCCTTCGCCAACTTCGACGAGGTGCAGTCCTACCTGACCGTCAGCAACCACCTGATCACGCCCTACATCTGGCTGATCAACGAGGACTTCTACAACGGGCTCGACCCCGAGCAGCAGAAGGTCATCGACTGGGCCGCCGATGTGGCGGTGGACGCCGGCCGCTCGATGTCGCGGATCATCGAGGCCTCCGACAACGGCCTGCCGAAGCTGGCCGACGGCATGGAAGTCAACGCCATCACCCCCGAGGCCCGTCAGGCCTTTATCGACAAGGCCCAGCCAGCGGTGCGCGAGGTGATCAGCGAGCGCTACGGCAGTGAAGGCGAAGCCCTGCTGGCGAGCATGCTCGACGCCATCGATGCAGCCGACGCACCCTGATGTCGCCTCGCCCGCGATAGCATTTCCCAAGCGCCCAAAAACGATCAGGCCGCTCCCCGTGGGGAGCGGCCTGATCGTTGGTCACTGTTGCAACTTCAGTTCGACGGTGTCAGCCGGTTTTCGACCATGGCACTTGCTCCGCTGATGTCCGGAAGGCACTCGCCCTGGGCGAGTCGCTCGAGGATGCGTTCTTCCTGGCGCTGCAGTTCCAGGGTGTGGTCGATCACCGCGTCGACCTCCGACGGCGGCAGTACCACCACGCCATTCTCGTCGGCCAGCACCACGTCGCCGGCGGATACCACCACTCCACCGACGCTGACCGGCAGGTTCATGGCACCGCCCTGGTCGGCGAGCTTGGTGGTCAGCGACGAGACGCCGCGGCTCCACACCGGGAAGCGCTTTGCGCGCAGGGTAGCCAGGTCAGTGGCGGTGCCGTCGATGATCACCCCGGCCAGTCCCAGGCGCGAGCCGACCTCGGTCAGCACCCCGCCCCAGCAGGCGTGACGACGATCGCCCTGGCGATCGATCACCAGTACATCGCCGGGACGTAACAGGCGCATGGCGTGGTTGAGCAGGGTGCCATCTCCCGGCGGCAGCGACAGGGTCACGGCAACCCCGGCCACCCGCACCTCGTCGAGCTGGCAGCGGATCTCGGGGTCGATAAAGCCCTCTTCGCGGAAGTGACCGATGGTGGCGGTCTCGCACTCGAGCAGGCGCTGATGGCGGGCGGGGTCCAGCGGGGCGGGCAGGTCGGCGATGGTGTACACAGCGTTTTTCCTTATATCAGGCTCGGCAGCCAGGTGATCAGTCCCGGCACCCAGTACAGCATCAGCATGCCGAACAGGAAGCACAGCACGATCGGCCAGGCGGCGGCGTAGATGGTCGGCATCGACACCGAGGGTGCCCCGCCCTTGACCGCGAACAGGTTGTAGCCGAACGGCGGGGTCAGGCTGCCCACCGCCAGGTTGATCAGAAACAGCGTCCAGAACCACACCGGGTCGAACCCGTAGGCCTTGACCAGCGGGGCGTAGATCGGGATGACCACCATCATGAAGGCGATCTGGTCGATGAACATGCAGGCGATAAGCGGGATCAGCATCAACAGCAGCAGCATCAGGCCGGTGTCCAGGTCCATGGCGGTGGCGGCGGCCACCAGCCCGGAGGTGGCCCCGGTAAAGGACAGAAGCTGACTGAACAGCTTGGAGCAAGCCAGGATGGTGATGATCATGGCGCTGATCGACAGCGACGACAGCAGCGCCTGTCCGGCCATCTTGAGGCTGAACTTGCGGTAGTAGAAGGCCACCAGAATGGCCCCGAGCACGCCGGTGGCGGCGGACTCAGACGGCGTCGCCACCCCCAGCATCATCAGCCCCAGCACCGAGAAGATGATGATCGAGAACGGCGCCATGTTGGCCAGCGCCCGACCGCGCTGGCGCCAGTTGCCGCCGCCCGAGTCGTCCACCGCCGGTGCCCGCGACGGGTCCAGCATCATGCGCACCACCACGTAGGTCACGAACAACCCGGCCAGGAGCATGCCCGGAATGATGCCTGCGATCAAAAGGCGAGCGATGGAGACGTCGACCATGGAGCCGATGATGATCACCAGAAGGCTCGGCGGGATGATCGGTGCAAGGCCGGCGCCGCCGAGGATCAGGCCGATCGACAGGCGGTCGTCGTAGCCACGCTGCTGCATCGTCGGTAGCGCCGAACGGCTGAGCATGGCGGTCACCGCCAGGGCCGAGCCGGACAGCGCGCCGAACAGCGTCGACAGGGCCACCACGAAGAAGTACAGGCGGCCCTTGATGCGCCCCATCAAGGTGTCGAGGGAATCGAAGATGACGTCGATGGAGCCCGATCGGAACAGCAGCTCGCCCATCAGCACGAACAGCGCGATGGTGGTCAGCGTCTCCGAGGTGACGGTGTCATAGACGCTGTTGGCAAACAGGCCGAAGCCGGCGCTGCCCATCAGCCAGAAGGTGCCGGCCACGTTGATCGCCAGAAAGGCCACAAACACCGGCACGCCTAGGGCGAACAGCCCCATCAGCAGGGCGACGGCCAGGCCCAGGGTGACATACCACTCCATCGTCTACGCCTCCTGCCGTGGACTGTCGCTGGGCCACTCGACGGTGGCGGGCAGCAGCGCGCGCCGCAGAAAGTGCAGCGCGGTATTGGAAAAGCCGTAGCCGATAAAGCTCGACACCCACACCTTGGGGATATCGAGCCCCATGGCGGTGGTGGTGCCGCTGGCCAACTGGCGAAGGCTCTCGCTGATCAGCATCCAGGCCGCCAGCGCGCACACCGCCGCGGTCAGCAGCGAGGTGAAGCGCTCGAAGCCCTGCCGCCGGGCGGCGGGCAGGCTGTCCTGCAGCACGCTGATGGCGATGTGCCCACGGGTACGGGCGAGTTCCGGCATGGCCAGGCTGGCCGACAGGCACAGACAGTAGGCGACGATGGAGCTCGACCACAGGGTCGGGGCGTTGAAGAAGTAGCGGGCCACCACTTCGATCCAGAAACACACGACGATGCCACACAGGGTGGCACCGCCGAGGTAGAAGCCGAATCGCGTGAGGCCATCGTGCCAACGGGCAAGGGTAGCCAGCATGGGAGCGATCCGATCAGGGGGTCATGTCGTTGCTTTCGGCGATCTCGCGCATCTTGGCCACCGCCTCCGGCGACTTGTCGAGGCCGAGCTGCCAGATGCCTTCGGTCACCAGTTCGTCGAGACGCTCGGCGTCTTCCGGGGCGAACTCGGTTTCGTGCATGCCGAGCTCCCGCAGGCGCGCCCATTCCTCGACCGCCAGTTCGTCGAGCACCCCGGCGATCTCGCTTTCCAGCGCCTCGCCCTGGGCCAGCAGCACCGACTGCTCCTGCTCGTCGAGGCCATTGAAGGTGTCGAGGTTCATCAGCAGGTAGGTGTAGGTCTGGCCGAAGGTGGGCTTGGAGAAGTAGCCCGCCACCTCGTGCCAGCCAAGATCCTCGACGCCGTTGAGGCCCCAGGCGGCGCCGTCGATGACGTTACGATCCAGCGAGGAGTAGACGTCGCCGCTGGACATCAGCACCGGCGTGCCACCCAGGCCCTGGGTCACGTTGGTGTAGGTGGGGCTGCCGCGCAGACGACGTCCCTCGAGGCCCGGCGAGCCTTCGATGGGCTCCTTGAGCACGTACTGGAAACCGCTGGAGCCAAGCGGCGGAATCGCCAGCAGCTTCAGGCCGAGCTCGTTGTAGTGGCTGTCGATGAAGTCCCACAGGCCAGACTCACGGGTCTTGGCAGGATCGACGAAGACCCCGTCCATGGCCGCGCCGACACCGGTGGTGTTGGTGTGGTAGGCGCCGTGGGTGTAGAGCAGATCGAACACCCCCACCGAGACCGGCTGCAGCTGTTCGAACGGCGGCACCACGTCGGGGCCATTGAGGCTGATGGAGACCTCGCCGTCGCTGGCGCCCTGGACCTTGTCGATGTAGCGCTGGGCGACTTCGCGGGTGTAGGCCGAGGTCAGGTCGTAGCTCGACAGCATGCGCAGATCGGTGGCCTGGGCATCGGGTGACAGCGCCGACAGTGACAGGGCAGACAGCGACAGCGCGGACACGGTCAGGATGGAGCGGGAGAGTCGGGACAGGGAGCGATTCATGGTCTTCCTCGCGTTTATGGTTGTTATCATCCGTGGCCGAGGCGGGATGCGTCCGGCAGAAGGATCTTCGACACCACTTCAATCTAGTCAGGCCGACACACCGGGGTCAATGGAAAGGCACCGATCGAGTTTTTCGATTTTTAATATGTAGAATTTACGGAATTTATACAACAAAATGAAAATATAAAAACCAGAAAAACAAAGAGCACTATCTTGTGAAAAAACTCGTATTAAAGGGCTATTATCTCGAAGTATTTTACGCCAAACATGATGAGACAAAACCCCAATAACACCTGATAAGCCATATAATACAACGACCTATATAAAACACCCTCTTTCATATAGACGCCCATCCAGCTCCATCGTCGTTATTGCCACAGGCGACAATTTCGACACCATATCGGCCACTTTCCAGCAGAAGAACAGCTCTTTCCAGCAACAAGGGATCGACTCGCCTGGCCGGTTACCCTCGACCAGGCCGAAGCTGGCAGGAGGTAACCCATGCCCGGCAACGGCCGACGGTGTATTCTCTGACAACAGCTTGGCCAACCATACACAGGCCAACATCAGGGCGCCTTCGGCGAGGACAGATCGTCCCCACGAGCGCCTCTTGCTGACAGAAATGAAAGGAGCCGGTGATGCGGCCGATTCACGACACCCTGGACTGGAACCTGCTGCGAACCTTTATCGTCATCGTGCAGGAAGAGAGCGTGAGCAAGGCGGCGGTGCGCCTGTACCTGTCTCAGCCGGCGGTGAGCCTGTCGCTGAAACGGCTGGAAGAACGGCTGGGCCAGAAGCTGATCGAGCGCGACAGCCATCGCTTTCGGGTGACCCAGGCGGGTCAGCTGGTGTACCGCGAGGCGGTGGATATCTACGCCAATGTGGCACGCCTGGCGGCCTCGGTGGGGGAGTCGGACCCGGAGGTGGCCGGCCACGTCTCGCTGGCCTTTATCACCGGTATCCAGTGTCGCTTTCTCGACAGCGTGCTGGCGGCCTTCCATCGCCGCTATCCGCAGATCACCTTCGAGATCGAGGACATGTCGAGCCAGGAGGTGCAGCACGCCCTGTCACAGCGCCAGAGCGCGCTGGGTATCTGCCTAGCCCAGAGCTGCCCGGACAACCTCGACAGCCAGGTGCTGGCGCGCCAGCGCTATCGGCTGTACTGCGGGCGCAGCCACCGCCTGTTCGGCCGCGACAGCCTGCCCATGGAAGAACTCAAGCAGGAGGCCTACGTGTCCTTCGGCAGCGAGCAGCTCGACGGGGTGCTGTCGCCGCTGGCGGTGTTCCGCGCCCAGCACGGCCTCAAGGGCCCGGTGGTGGGGCAGTCCAGTCGTCTGCAGGAGATCCAGCGCATGGTCATGGCGGGCTGGGGCATCGGCTGCCTGCCGGAGCACCTGGTAGCCCGGCAGGTGGCGGACGGCGAGCTGTGGCCGCTGCCGCCCTACGACGGCGTGGCCGACATCGACCTGCACCTGATGTGGCACCGCGAAGGCCGCGCCAGCGTGGCGGAGACAACCTTTATCGAGTTCTTCCTCACCTGCATGGCCAAGGTGCCCATGGAGCACCGCCTGACCACCGGTATCGACGTGGCCGACGCCGCCCAGGCGCCCCTCGCCTTTGACGATACGCCATAGGGCAGCCTGTTCAACGCGCTAGGGCAGCCTCGCGGATGGCACTCAGGCGCTTGCCCGGGGCGATGCCGTCGGCCTCGTAGCGCAGCTCGATCAGCGCCGGACGGCGTTCGCGCTCGGCGAAGGCCAGGGCGCGCTCGAAGGCGGCGTCGAAGTCCTCGTCACGCTCGACGATCTCGCCCAGGCCACCGTAGGACTCGACCAGGGTGGTGAAGGCCGGGTTGGTGAAGGTCAGGGCGATCTCGCGGCCAGGGAAGTCGTTTTCCTGGTGGGCGCGGATGGTGCCCCACATGCCGTTGTTGAACAGAAGGATCACCAGGCCGACGTCGTACTGCAGCGCCACCCCCAGCTCCTGCAGGTTCATCTGGAAGCAGCCGTCACCGGCGAAGCACACCGCCGGGCGGTCGGGATGCTCGAGCTTGAACGAGATCGCCGCCGGCAGGCCGTAGCCCATGGAGCCCACCGTCGGCGCCAGCGAGCTGCCGAGCCCGGCAAAGCGCACGTAACGGTGGGCGTACAGCGCATAGTTGCCGGCCCCCACGCTGATGCAGCCCTGGCCGTCCAGGCGACGATCGACGCTGGCGGCGACCTTGTCGAGACTCAGCGGCCCCGGGGCCGGCTGGGGCTCAAGCGTCGCCAGGTAGTCGGCGCGCGCGGCGCGGGTCTGGTCGGCCCAGCGCGGTGAGGTGTCCGGCGCCAGTCCCTCCAGGGCGGCGGCGAAGCCCACCACGTCGGCGTTGATGGCAAGCTCGGCATGATAGACCCGGCCCAGCTCTTCGGGATCGGGGTAGACGTGTACCAGCGCCTGGCGCGGGGTCGGCGACTGGATCCACGAGTAGCCTTCGCTGGTGGCCTCGCCCATGCGGGTGCCGACGGCGATCAGCAGGTCGCTATGCTCAAGCCGCTCGCGCAGGGCGTCGTCCATGGCGAAGCCGACGTGGCCGACAAAGCGCGGATCGCGCTGGTCGAAGCACTCGAGCCGCCGCCAGGCCACCCCCACCGGCAGCTCGAAACGCTCGGCGAAGGCCGCCATCTGGGCCTGGGCCTGTGCCGTCCAGCCGCTGCCACCGATCAGCAGGAAGGGCCGCTCGGCCTCGGCCAGACGCGCCTTGAGCGCCTCAAGCTGAGCCGCGCCGGGGTGGGAATGCAGCTTGGCCATGGGCTGGGCGTCGGCCACCTCGGCTTCGCCCCACAGGGTGTCTTCCGGCAACGCCAGCACCACCGGACCGGGACGCCCGCTGGTGGCGACGCGATAGGCCCGGGCGATGTACTCGGGGATACGGTCGGTGGCGTCGATCTGGGCGACCCACTTGGCCATGGGGCCGAACATGCGGCGGTAGTCGATCTCCTGAAAGGCCTCGCGCTCGACGAAGTCGTTCCCCACCTGGCCGATGAACAGGATCATCGGGGTCGAGTCCTGAAAGGCGGTATGCACCCCGATGGAGGCGTTGGTAGCCCCCGGGCCACGGGTCACGAAGCAGATGCCCGGCTCGTTGGTCAGCTTGCCGTAGGCCTCGGCCATGTAGGCGGCGCCGCTTTCCTGACGGCAGACGATGGGCTCGATGGCGCCCCGATGCTCGTTGAGGGCGTCGATGCAGGGCAGATAGCTTTCCCCCGGCACCAGGAAGACCCGGCGGGCGCCGTGGGCGCGCAACTGGTCCATCAGGATCTGGCCGCCATTGCGGCGCGCAAGGGACGTGGTTGGCGAAAGCGTGGAGGCTGGCAGGCTCATGTCAGGGTTCTCGATATCGTTGTTGGTGGTAAAGGCGGTTCAGGCGTCTGTCAGGGCCCGGTGCAGCGGGGCGATGTGTTCGGGCAGCACCACGCAGCGGGCACGAAAGCCCCGCGCCATGGCCCACTCGAGGTCTTGCTCGAAGCCCTCTCGATAAGGCCAGGGGCCGTCGATGGCCAGACACTCGGCCTTGGCGCAGGCGTCGACGAAGCGCTCGCGCCAGGGCGCCAGGACGCTGGCCCGCTCGTCTGGCTCGGCGGCGGCGGCGATGCCCAGGTCACGCGACAGATCGCCACTGCCGAGAAGCGCCGCGCTCACCCTTGGGCTTGCCTTGAGGATCTCCGCTGCGGCGCCCACACCGGCGGCGCTCTCCAGCGTCGGTATCAGCGCGGTACAGCCCTGTTCGAGGCCGACGCGACGCTCTTCGCGGGCCAGTGCCAGGGCCAGCAGCACGATGTCCATGGAGGACTCGACCTGGGGCAGGAAGATGGCCGCAGGTCGTGCCCGCATCAGCGCCGCCAGCTCGCCCTTGCCACCCTGGGTCAGCGGGTTGATGCGCGCCATGGGGAGCCTCTGGCGCTGCCGGCAGCGCTCGGCGAAGGCGACAAAGTCGTCGCAGGCCTGGCGGCGATCGGCGTCCGGGGTGAGCTCCTCCAGGTCGACGATGATGGCCTCGGCGCCGCTGGCCAGCGCCTGGTCCAGGCGTGCCGGGTCATGCCCCGGCACGAACAGCCAGCTGCGACACTGGGCCAGGGGCTTGGGGGACGGGGCCGAGGAGGCCAGGGACGAAGGAGTCGGGATCAGGGGCTCCATGGGTCACTCCATCAGGTTCGGCAGGAACAGCACGATGTCGGGCACGAAGGTGATCAGCAGCAGTACCGCGACCATCGCCCCGAGCATCAGTCCCAGGTAGCGCAACGACTCCATCACGCTGATTCCGGCGATGCGGCAGGCGGCCATCAGGTCGACCCCCAGCGGCGGCGTATTGGCGCCGATCGCCAGGTTCACCGTCAGCAGCACCCCGAAGTGCACCGGGTCGATGCCGTACTGCACCAGCAGCGGCATGACGATGGGGGTGACGATGATGATGATGATGATGGCGATGCTTTCCATGAAGGAGCCGAGCACCAGCAACACCACGGTCAGCAGCAGCAGTACGCCGTAGCGGCTGTCGGTGATCTCGCCGATCAGTGTGGCGATGGCCTGGGGCACCTGTTCGTAGGTCAGGCCCCAGGCGAACATGCCGGCGGCACCGATGATGACCAGGATGGCGCCGGAGGTCTCCGCGGTGGCGATGACGCTGTCGACGATGTCCCGAAGGCTCAGGCTGCGATAGACCAGGGTGCCGACGATCAGCGCATAGACGATGGCCGAGGCGGCGGCTTCGGTGGGGGTGAAGACGCCGAAGCGGATGCCTCCGATGATCAGCACCGGCACCAGCAGCGCCGGCAGGGCGGCGATAAAGGCACGCTTGCGCTCGCCGGGCTCGGGCCGGGTACCACCGGACCAGCCGTTGCGGCGTGACACATAGATGGCCACCCCCACCAGCGCTAGGGTCAACAGCAGGCCGGGGATCACGCCGCCCATGAACAGCTTGCCAACCGAGGTGTTGGAGGTGGTGCCGTAGACGATCATCACGATGCTCGGCGGGATCACCGTGCCTATGGAGCTGGCGGTGCCCACCAGGGCGCTGCTGAAGCCGCGGTGATAGCCGCTGCGCTGCATCGCCGGCAGCAGCATGCTGCCGATGGCGATGACGTCGGCCACGCCAGAGCCTGACAGCGCCCCGAACATCATGCAGGCCAGCACCGCGACCACCGCCAGGCCGCCACGGATGTCGCCTACCAGCGCCATGCACAGACGCACCAGACGCTGGGTCAGTCCGGCGTGATTCATCAACTGGGCGGCCATCACGAACAGCGGAATGGCCAGCAGGGTGAAGCTCTCCATGCCCGCCACGAACTGCTGGGCAGAGACCATCATCGGCGCCGCGCCGAACATCAGCAGATAGGACAGCACCGCCAGGATCAGGCCGAAGGCGATGGGAATGTCGATCAGGATCGCCAGGGCGAAGACGCCCACCAGGGTCAAGGCACCAAGGGTCATGCGTCGCCCTCCTGTGGCAGCGGCTGGCGCGCCAGCAGATGGTCACACTGCGCCAGCGCCATGCCGGCGCAGCACACCGGCACCGACAGATACACCAGCCCCGCAGGTAGCTGCAGCGCGGTAGTGGTCTGGCTCATGGTCAGCCAGGCCAGGTCCCAGCCGGCCTTGGCCAGCAACAGCAGCATCACCAGCAGCAGCAGGTCGGTGGCCCGGGTGATCTCTCTGCGAACGGCGGGGGAACTCACCAGCAGCGGCATCAGTCCGGCGCTCAGGTGGCTGCGCTTGTAGGTGCAGGCCACGCCGGCCAGCAGCGCGGTCCACACCAGCACAAGCTGGGGCAGCTCTTCGGCCCAGTGGGGCGGCGCCCCCACCACCCAGCGCATGAACACCGAGTAGGCGACCAGCGCCGCCAGCAGGGCGGCGCCGATGCCGGCCAGCGCCAGGCACAGGCGCGAGACGAGGCGCGCCACGGGGTTCAGCAGGCCGTGCACGGTCATCGCGATCACTGCCCTTCGCGATAGCGCTTCACCAGCGCCATCAGGTCGCTGCCGAAGACGTCTTCGTAGTCGGCCCAGACGCCCTGGACGGCGGCATTGAACGGCGCGGTATCGACCTCGTTGACGCTCATGCCCTCGGCCTCGAGCTCGGCCACCAGACGCGAGTCGTCCTCCTGGGTCATGCGGCGCTGTTCGTCACGCCAGTTGTCGGCCAGCTGCTGGACCGCCGCCTGGTCGTCCTCGGACAGGCGCTGCCAGACGTTGTTGGCGACGGTCAGGCAGGCCGGTGCCCATACGTGTCCGGTCAGCGAGACGTAGTCCTGGACCTCGAAGAAGGACGAGGAATGGATGATCGACAGCGGATTTTCCTGGGCGTCGAATACCCCCTGCTGCAGCGCCGAGTAGAGCTCGCCGAAGGACAGCGGGGCCGGACTCGCGCCAAGCGCGGTGAAGGTATCCAGGCGCATCTTGTCCGGGGTTACCCGGATCTTCAGGCCGGCCAGGTCCTCGGGGGTCTCGACCGGGCCCTGGTTGTTGGTGACGTGGCGAAAGCCGTTCTCCCACCAGGACAGGATCTTCATGTTGTAGTCGGAGGCGATGGCTTCCAGCGCCTCGCCCAGCTCACCGTCGTAGGCGGCGTAGGCGTCCTGGCGGTCCGCCCAGGAGTAGGGCAGCTCGACGATGCCGAAGCGGGCGTCCAGCGGCTGGAAGGAGCCGCAGCCGATCACCCCGGCGGGCACGCTGCCGATCTGCATGCCTTCGACCATGGTCTTTTCGTTGCCGAGCTGGCCGCTGGGGAAGACCTGGAAGTTGACGCGACCCTCGGTGGCCTCGCGCACCTCGTCGGCGAAGCCTTCAGCGGCGATATGCCAGCTATGGGTAGGGGCCAGCACGTGGCCGAGCTTGATGTCGAGGGCTTGGGCCGAGGTGGAAAGACCGGCGAAGGCGCCAAGCGCCAGCAGGGGGAGCATCCTGGAGGTCATGGGGGTACCCGTTGAGTCATTGTGATTGTGATCTGGGCCCGCCACCGCTTTGTTAACGGCAAGACAGGCGTCACTTGAGACTCGGCCAGGTAGGCGTATTAGACAATTTTCAAGATTTTATGCTTTGCATAAGCCTGATTTATGCAAAGCCATTGGACAGTGGTCAGGGTGGCCCTTCGACAGGCCTCGGGCGGCAACCACAAGCGCTTCCAGACACTCCTTTAACGCACTGTTCAAGAACCATTTTTCTGGCGCAAATGGGGGCATTTGCGGTTGTGATTGGCGCCGTTGACGGCTCCACGGCGATAGTCGATCCAGCGCGGTGGTCAGCGTCGAGGCTGGCGCCAGCGCAGGATGAGAACCACCGCCCTGTCGGCCAAGAATTACAAGGAGCCCCTATGCAACTGCCCTCTCTGATCGAGATCCCCAACGGTGAAAAGGTCACCCCCACCTTCAGCGACGCCGAGATGCAGGGCCGCCTGGCCCGTCTGCGCCAGCACATGGCCGAGCAGCAGGTCGATGCCGTGGTCCTGACCTCCTATCACAACATCAATTACTTCAGTGACTTCGTCTATTGTCGCTTCGGCCGCGACTACGGACTGGTGGTGACCCAGGGAGGCTTTACTACCGTCACCGCCAACATCGACGGCGGCCAACCGTATCGGCGCAACCGTCTGGGTGACAACATCGTCTACACCGACTGGCAGAAGGACAACTTCTTCAAGGCCATCATGCGGCTATGCGAAGGCAAACGGCGCATCGGGGTGGAGTTCGACCATCTGACCCTGGCCAACCGCGACAAGCTGGAAAGCGCCCTTGGCGAGGTAGAGCTGGTCGACATCGGCGTACCCACCATGCAGATGCGCATGATCAAGTCCGCCGAAGAGATCGCGCTGATCCGTCAGGGGGCGCGTATCGCCGACGTGGGCGGTGTCGCGGTACGCGACGCCATCGCCGCCGGGGTGCCCGAGTACGAAGTGGCGCTGGCCGGCCAGAGCGCCATGGTGCGCGAGATCGCCAAGACCTACCCGCAGAGCGAGCTGATGGACACCTGGGTGTGGTTCCAGTCCGGCATCAACACCGACGGCGCCCACAATCCGGTCACCAGCCGTCGCGTGCGCCCCGGCGACATCCTGAGCCTGAACACCTTTCCGATGATCTCGGGCTACTACACGGCGCTGGAGCGCACCCTGTTCTGCGAGCACGCAAGCGATGCCCATCTGCGGCTGTGGGAGATCAACTGCGAGGTCCACGAGCGCGGCCAGCAGCTGATTCGCCCCGGTGCCCGCTGCAGCGATATCGCCCACGAGCTCAACGAGATCTTCGCCAGACACGACGTTCTCAAGTACCGCACCTTTGGCTACGGGCACTCCTTCGGCACCCTGAGCCACTACTACGGCCGCGAGGCGGGTCTTGAACTGCGCGAGGACATCGATACCGTACTGGAGCCAAACATGGTGGTGTCGATGGAGCCCATGCTGATGATTCCCGAAGGCCAGCCCGGCGCCGGTGGCTACCGCGAGCACGACATCCTGGTGGTCAAGGAAGACGGCGCCGACAATATCACCGGCTTCCCCTACGGGCCGGCCCACAACATCGTGAGTTGAACCGATCCGGCGATCACCGGCCGGGACGTGACATGGGGGGCCGCTCGCCCCCCATGTCGGCGAGCCCGGCCCTGAGGTAGTCCAGCACGTGGTGCGCCGCCACGGACAGCTCGCCGGTCTGGTAGTGCAGGCCGAAGGTGACGCGTCCAAGCTCGGGCAGCCGGTCCGCGCCATCCACGCAGTGCAAGTGGTCGGGGCTGACGCTGCGCGCCAGGGCGGTCACGCCCAGGCCCTCCTCCACCGCGGTGAAGATACCGAGCAGGCTGGTACTGGCGTAGCTCACCCGATAGGGCATCGCCCTGGCCCTCAACGCCGCTTCCGCCGCCGAGCGGTACAGGCACCCCAGGGGATAGGTGACCAGAGGCAGCGGCGCTTCACCCTCGAGCAATGCCGTGTCGCCGACCACCCAGACCAGGTCATCTACCCGGATATCCCGAGCATCGCGATCATCGTCGACCCTTTCCGGCTCCATCACCAGGGCGATATCGTAGTGATGTCTGTGAAAACGCTGGAGTATGACCCTGCTGATCTCACAGTCGACCTCAACCTCGATATTGGGGTAGACCCGCGCCAGATTCCTCAGCACTCTCGGCACAAATGCCAGCTCGAAATCGTTGGGAATACCTAGCCTTACCTTGCCACTGACGCCCCCTCCGCAAAGCTTCTCCACCAGCCGGTCATTGATCGCCAGCATGGCCCTGGCTTCCTGGTAGAGATAGTCACCATCCTGGGTCATTTCCAGCTGACTTCCGCGCAGAAACAGGCGAGTACCCAGCATCTCCTCGAGCTTCTTCATCTGCAGGCTGATGGCGGGCTGGGAACGCCCCAGACGCTCTCCTGCCGCGGTAAAGCCTCCCAGCTCATTGATGGTCACGAAGGTACGCAATAACTCACTCGGTATCGTCTTCAACCTGGGGCCTCATTGGCATAGATCATGCATCGATTTGTCGTTCTTATTGGTCGCATCAGCGGCAAGAAAATACCTTGAATCTGTCGATGGAGATCGACGCTACCTCTCGACGACTGCCGATTGTCGACGTCCAACAACAAACAATAGAGGCTTCCTCATGAACTCCTGGGTATTGACCACCTTTGCCATTCTAACGCTCTACATGCTGATTCACACCGGTGCAGCCTACCTGCGTCGAGAACTCAAGGCCCGCCAACCGAGGTGACGCACATGGACTCCTTTACCCTGTTCAATTGGGCGCTTCTGCTGATGACCTTCGGCCTGATGCTCTATCTGGGCTACCTGTCCTCGCGGCGCATGCACAAGGATGACGCCGCCGGCTTCCTGGTCGCCGGGCGCTCGCTGGGGGCCTTCGTCGGTGCCGGTACCATCGTTGCCACCGGATTCAGCGGCTGGGGCTTCATGGGCTCGCCCGGGGTCACCTACCAGTTTGGTGCCATCGAGGTGCTGGGCAACTTCTTCTTTGCACCGGCGATGGTCATCGCGGTGCTCTACTTCGCCCGCTTCATGCAGCGCAAGGCGCTCGAGATGGGCAGCAATACCATCCCCGAGTACATCGGCCAGTCCCACGGCGGCGGCGCCATGGGGCGAGTGCTGCAGGCGGTATCGGCGATCATCACCGTGGTGCTGCTACTGGTCTTCCTGACCAGTCAGATCAAGGCGGTGGGGCTTCTGGGTGCCAGCTGGCTGGGCATCGAGCTCGACCAAAGCGCCGTGCTGATGGTCGGGGTGATCATCCTCTACACCATGCTCGGGGGGCTGGCCGCGGTGGCCTGGACCGACACCATCATGGTCTGGGGCATGGCCCTGGCGGCGGTCATCATCGTCATTCAGATGCTGACCACCATTGACTTGAACGAGTGGGAAAGCGGCTTGAACGCCATCGACCCGGAGCTGTTGAACCCGACCAACGGGGCCCACTACGGCGCCTCCCGAGGCAACGTCTTCCTGGTCCTGCCCTACGCCTTTCTGTTCGCGGCGGTGCTGCCGTTCATGGCGATCCGCTTCCTGGCCTTCAAGCCCGAGGTCAAGCTGCACAAGGTCGGCATCTACGTCGCGGTGCTCGGCGGCCTGCTCAGTCTGATTCCGCTGGTCGGGCTCTACGTCAGGGTCAAGCTGCCGGGACTGGCGGACCCCGACAGCGCCATGCCGGTCTATCTCGAGCAGTTCATGCATCCGGCGATCCAGGGCGTCATCACCTTGTTCATCATCTTCGCCATGAAGTCCACCGCGAACTCCCTTTTGCACACCGTGGCCTCCAGCGTCTCCCATGACCTGCGCCTGGCGATCTTTGCCGAACGACAGCCTTCGGCACGGCGCGTCCTGGGCCTGAACCGGGCCGCGGTGCTGGTGCTCGGCGTGCTGGCGCTGCTGATGATGCTCTACGCACCGCCCTTCATGCTGTCCTGGCTCGGCATCCTCGGCACCGGCACCCTGCTCGCCAGCCTGATCGGCCCGGTGTTCATCTCGACCTTCTGGCAGGGCTCGGCCTGGGGGGCGCTGGCGGCCATGCTCGGCGGCTTCTTCACCAGCGGCTACATGATGCTGTTCGCCGATGTGGGCTGGTTGATCGGTCCGCTGACCGGCTGCGTGGTGTCGTCGGCTCTGTATATCGGCGTGACCCTCGTCGGTCGCAGCCATCGCACCCATGCCCGCCATCCGAACCCATCCCTCCCTGACCACCCTGCTTGACCGAAAACATCCCCCCGACTCGCCTCAGGACCTGGGTTCTGAGGTTTGGGCAAAAAAGACAGGCCGCCTTCCGAGGCGGCCATTCTCGTGAAACCTCCGTCACCCAGCGAATAGTCGCGGTCGAACCTGAGCATCATGGCCGAGAACCGGCGACTCTCATGACCCAGATCATTGGTGCGAAGCGCTTTAGCATATTCCTCTCAACTTGACGCTTTCATGGGTCGATAACCCTGGCATCGCTGCTAATCGGAGGCAGTCCGAGCGATGAGCAAGCCAGGAAATGACTTCGCTCACCCCATGACTGCCGGTTGGCCCCTCCCAGCATGAGCCCTCTGCCAATGACATCACTCCTTGATCGCCTGACCATGGGAAGAAAGTTCTTCCTGGTGCTTTTCTTGCCGCTGCTTTCCATCCTGTGGATGACGCTCTCCACAGTGCTGGAACGCCAGGCGGTCGTTACCCGGATGGACAATCTTCAAGAGGTAGCGATCCTCGGGCGTCATTCGGCCAACCTGGTACACGAACTGCAGCGCGAACGGGGGATGACGGCCGCCTTTCTCAGCAGTCATGGCCGTAATTATCACGCAGAGCTACCGGTGCAACGTGAGGCGACCAATACCCAGGCCGAATCATTTGACCGCTACATCGCTGACATAGACTTTTCCCGTCATGACCCTCGAATCGCAGCACAGGTCGATCTGGCAAAGCGTCTGCTTGAGGAGAAGGATGACCTACGGCGTAAGGTCGATGGTCTCGACATATCTGCCGAAGCATCGACGGACGCTTATACCAACATCAACGAGGCGCTGATCGATATCGTCGCCAAGCTGACCTTTGGCGTCGATCAGGGAGAGGTCGCCCGTCAGCTGACGGCCTATTACGACCTTTTGAACATCAAGGAGCTGGCCGGCATAGAACGGGCGGTACTGGCGGCATCTTTCAGCGCCGACGCGATATCGCCAGTAATGTTCAGGAAGCTGCTTTCGTTGATCGTGAAGTCCGATGTGCACAAGAAGAACTTCTTCGAGCTTTCATCACCGAGGGTTCAGGAGGAGCTCAAGACGCTGACCGGCAGCGCACTTGGCGAGCGTTTGAATGCCATGCGCAACGTGGTCCTCGACAAGGCCTCAAGCGGCGGCTTCGGCATCGATCACCAGGAGTGGTTCGAGGCCCAGACCGAGTATATCGATGGCATTCAGCAGATCTCCCGGTCGGCAGAACAGCACCTTATGGCACGTATTGACGACTTGCAGAAAGCATCCTTCAGCTACCTTCTCAAGCACGCTCTGGCCATGCTTGTGGTCATGGGCATTACCTTCGTGTTTTCGATTGTGACCGCCCGCAGCGTGGTGCGTCCTCTAAAGATTGCCCTGATGGACATCAGCGAGCAGAAAGATGATCTGACCAAGCGACTGGCGGTCCCCGGCAAGGACGAGCTGTCGCAGCTTTACCGCGCCTTCAACGACTCGCTGAGCAGTATTGCCAGCCTGGTGGTCAACCTGAAGAAGAGCGCCAGCGCCGTCGAGGCGGTCAGTGGAGAAATCACCAGGGGCAACCATGACCTGGCGAGCAGGACGGAGCAGCAGGCGGCCTCACTGATCCAGACCGCTTCCAGCATGGAGCAGATCACCGCCACCGTGAAGCAGACCTCGGACTCCGCTCGCCAGGCGCAGGAAATGACCCGTGAAGTCGCCTGCCGCGCCAACGACCTGAGCCAGAACGCCGCCCAGACCCGTACGGCCATGGAACAGATTCGCGACGCCAACCAGGAAGTCACCAGGATCGTCGAGGCCATCGACGACATCGCCTTCCAGACCAATATTCTGGCCCTGAACGCTTCGGTGGAGGCGGCGCGCGCCGGCGACCAGGGTCGAGGGTTTTCGGTGGTGGCTTCGGAGGTGCAGAAGCTTGCCAGCCGCTGCGCAGAAGAAGCCACCCTGATCCGCCGGTTGATCACCACCAGTACGCAGCGGGTCGACAAGGGGGAGCGACTGGTGGCTTCCACCAGCGAGGCGCTGGTCACCATCTCCGAGCATGCCCAGCAGACGGCGACCCTGGTGTCGGAGATTTCCACCGCGGCGACCGAGCAGTCGCTGGGTATCGAACAGATCACTCAGGCACTGGCGCAACTCGAGGACGTCACCCAGCGCAACACCGGCCTGGTCGAACGCGTTGCCACCGCCAGCGAGTCCCTCGACAAGCGGGCTCGCGACATGGCCTCGCTGGTGGGCCGCTTCAAGGTCGATGTGCCAACGGCCCTTCACGCCACGTCGGAAGACGGGCCGCTTATTGGCTCACCCCAGGCCACCCTTGTCGACTGCCACGCATAGGCCCTACAGGTTCCCCGCCTTGCCGCCCTTCCGGGCGGCTTTTTTTATCAGGCATGGAACCCATACAAACAAAACCTCGTTTTATTTTTGATGAATCGTCTTTGACAATATTGAAACGCAATTCTAGCCTTGCTGATGCCACCCCAGCACAACAAGGAACAACGCCGTGCTCGAACACGACCATCTCAGCCGTTTTCACTCCCATCGCCATTCCCTTTGCCAGCCCCTTTACCAGTCCCCTCGCCACCCCCTTCGCAAGCCCTTGATCGTCGCGCTGTCGGCCCTGGCCGTCTCCTCCTTCGGTATATCCTCCATGGCCGCCGCCGAGGATACGCCACCGGCGCAGGTCTTCGACCTGACGACCTGGAAGTTAACCCTGCCCATGGACGTCGACGGCGACGACGACGTCGACGAGATATCGGTCGGCGAGCTTCAGTCCTATCAACATCCGGACTACTACTATCTGAACGACAACAATAATCTGGTCTTCGTGACCCCCAATAGCGCCTTCACCACCCCCAATTCCAGCAATGCACGCACGGAACTGCGTCAGATGCTGGCCGGCGCCGACGACGCCTTCGGCCCCAAGGCACCTGAGCAAAACTTTGCCCTCGCCTCCCACCCCGAGGCTGACCGCTACGCCCAGATCGGCGGCTACCTCGATGCCACGCTGCGGGTCGATCACGTCGCCGAGCGCACCGACAAGCCCGACCGGGCAGCGGCCTACTCGGTGGTCATCGGCCAGATCCACGCCGGCAAGGACGAAGCGGTGCTGGCCCAGGACAATGGCTTCGGCCACGGCAACGAACCGCTGAAGATCTACTACAAGAAGTTTCCCGACCACGAGACCGGCTCGGTGTTCTGGAACTATGAACGCAACCTCGAGAAGGATGACCCCGAGCGCATCGATGTCAGCCACGCGGTGTGGGGCAACGACTGGAGCGGCAGCGAGGATCCGGGCGAGGCGGGCATCGCCCTGGGCGAGAGCTTCCGCTATCGGGTCGAGGTCAAGGACGACGTCATGCACCTGACCTTCGCGTCAGACGGCCACCCCACCCGCACCTTCGAGCAGAACCTGGCCGACAACGTCGGTCCCGACGGTGAGGTCGACGAGGCCGATCATCCGCACGGCTACGCCGGTGACTGGATGTACTTCAAGGCGGGGTCCTATAACCAGTGCAACACCAAGCCGGAATCTGGCGCCTGCCTGGGTACCGGGGTGTGGGAGACGGACCAGCAACACGGCGACTACGCTCAGGTCGTGTTCAGCGAGCTGGATAGCGGCCCGGTCGAGTAAGCGTCCAGCGAGCGCCCGGTAACGTCCACGCCAGAGAAGAGCAACGTCCACGTCAGAGAAGCGTAACGTTCACGCCAGGGGCGAAGCTGCCGCTTGCTCCTGGCCTACGGCGCTCGGCAACAAAGGCCGACTTGATCCAGATCAGCAAAGGCGCTTTCGCCTCAAGGGCGAACTTCGACAGAAAACCGTGCACTTTCAAGCATGTGCTCGTGCAGCAATGGGCAAATTCAACGGCAGTGAATGGCCCGATTCGAACGCTCGATGCCCCCCTGCCGACCCACCCTCCAGACATGAAAAAGGGCCTACGACAGTGTCGTAAGCCCTTGAATTCTATGGCGCGCCCTAAAGGATTCGAACCTTTGACCTTTGCCTCCGGAGGGCAACGCTCTATCCAGCTGAGCTAAGGGCGCGCGGTGCCGCCTGAACCTGTCACGCGGCGAGCCATATCCTACCTTGCGCACCCGCCGGTGTCCACCCAAGGGCATGCCCAAGCCCCGCAGCGCCACCTTCCCGGCGACGGGCGACATTTTCCCGTCTCGAGCGATCTCGCTATACTGCCGGCACAGCGTGACGCCCGGCGATAGGGACGATGGCCGTGCTCGGCGCCACCAACAATAACTTCCATCAAGCGACCGTTACAGAGGTGGTGAGAGTGAAATCCAGCAAGCTGATCATGGGGTGTCTGATCACCCTGGGCCTGGGCTCCGGCCAGGCGATGGCACAGGACGATGCCGAGCGTGACGCCATGGCCGAGCGCCTGGCCCCGGTAGGTTCTGTGTGCCTCGAAGGCCAGGAATGTGGCAGCGCCATGGCCGCCGCGTCAGGCGGCGGTGACGCCGCGGCGTCGGGCGGTGGCGTCGATGGCGAAGCCGTCTACGGCGGCATCTGCATGGCCTGCCACGATACCGGCGTCGCCGGCGCACCCAAGCGCGGCGACGAAGCGGCCTGGGCCGAACGCACCACCAAGGGCTTCGACACCCTGCTGGATCACGCTCTTAACGGCTTCAATGCGATGCCGGCCCGTGGCGGCAACCCGAACCTGTCCGATGAAGAAGTCCATGCGGCGGTGGCCTACCTGGTCGAGCCGGTGATGGAAGTGCCGTCAAGCGACGCAGGCGCCAGCGAGGCGGCCCCTGCCGAAGAGACAGCATCAGACGACAGCGCCGCCGCTGCCAGCAACGAAGCAGCAGGTGAGGACGCTGCCGCCACCGATGCGGCTGGCGGCGACGACGCCGCTGCAACCGATGCAGGCTCTGCCGAGGTCGACCCGGCGGTGGCGGCCATCGATGGTGAAGCGGTCTATGGCGGCATCTGCATGGCGTGCCATGAAGCCGGTGTCGCCGGCGCCCCGGTTCGCGGTGACGCCGCCGCCTGGGAACCGCGCCTGGCCAAGGGCATGGACACCCTCTATGACCACGCCATCAACGGCTTCAACGCGATGCCGCCCAAGGGTGGCAACCCGAGTCTGTCCGATGACGAGATCAAGGCGGCCGTCATTTACATGACCCAGTAAATCGACTCACGCGATATAGCAGCGGGGCGCCCATGGGCGCCCCGCTTGCGTTGGTCTGCTGGCGAGGCCTGGTCCTGCACTCGGGTCGTGCCAAGCCTTGATGCCATCGGGCTTATCCACAGCCTGTGGCGATCCAGCGGCTGTGGATGGATTCAGTCCAGCAGCGAGCGCAGCCCGGCGATGGCGCTCTTGCCCCGCTCCTGCTTGCGCTCGGGGTCTTCCCGATCGGCGCGTCCTTCCCACTCCAGATCATCCGGCGGCAACTCGTCGAGGAAGCGGCTGGGGGCGCAGTCCATCAACTCGCCGTAGGCCTTGCGCTGGCGCGCCAGCGTCATGGTCAGGGTACGCCGGGCACGGGTGATGCCAACGTAGGCCAGGCGGCGCTCCTCCTCCACGGTGCCGGCCTCGATGGAGTTGCGGTGAGGCAACAGCTCTTCCTCGAGACCCATCAGGTAGACGTGGGGGAACTCGAGGCCCTTGGAGGCGTGCATGGTCAGCAATTGCACACGATCCGAGTCATCTTCTTCCGCTTGTTGCTCGAGGATATCGCGCAATACCAGGCGCGAGATCGCCGATTCCACGTCGTCGGTTTCGGTATCGGTGCTGGCGGTGTTCTCTTCCGGATCGGCCTGCATCGACTTCTCGAGCTGGTCGATCAGGATCCACACGTTGGCCATGCGCCGCTCGGCGATGGTGGGGGCGCTGGCGTTCTGGTAGAGCCAGGCCTCGTAGTCCATCTCGCGCATCATCTCGCGGATCGCGGCGATGGCGTCGCCCTGGTCCATGCGGCGGCGCACCCCATCGATAAAGTGGGTGAACCGCGTAAGCCGCTCCACCGCGCGGGCCGGCAGCTGCTCGGCCAGCCCCAGCTCGTGACAGGCGGCGAACAACGAGACGCCGCGCTCGGTGGCGTAGTTGGCGAGCTTCTCCAGGGTGGTCGGGCCGATCTCGCGACGCGGCACGTTGACGATACGCAGGAAGGCGTTGTCGTCGGCCGGATTGATCAACAGCCGCAGGTAGGCCATGGCGTCCTTGATCTCGCCCCGGGAGAAGAACGAGGTGCCGCCGGACAGCTTGTAGGGAATCTGGTAGTGCTGCAGCTTCAATTCCAGCAGGCGCGCCTGGAAGTTGCCACGGTAGAGCACCGCGAAGTCACGCCATTCGGCGCGCTCCTTGATCCGGCGGGTCAGGATCTCGCTGGCGACCCGCTCGGTCTCTGCCTCCTCGTGGCGCGTGACCACCACCCGGATCGGATCGCCCTGGCCCATGTCCGACCACAGGGTCTTGTCGTAGACGTGGGGGTTGTTGGCGATCAGGGTGTTGGCGGCGCGCAGGATGGTGCCGGTGGAGCGGTAGTTCTGCTCCAGCTTGATCACCTTGAGCCGCGGAAAGTCTTCGCCCAGGGTCACCAGGTTCTCCGGCCGGGCACCGCGCCAGGCGTAGATCGACTGGTCATCGTCGCCGACCACGGTGAAGGTCTGGCGCTCGGCCATCAGCATGCGGACCAGCATGTACTGGCTGACGTTGGTGTCCTGATACTCGTCCACCAGCATGTAGTGGATCTTGCGACGCCAGCGGGCCAGCGCCTCGGGGTCGTCGCGCAGCAGTACCACCGGCAGCAGGATCAGGTCATCGAAGTCCACCGCGTTGTAGGCCTTGAGGTGGCGAACGTAGGCCTCGTAGACCCGGGCGGCGTACTGCTCGTCTTCGGTGGCGGCGTGGGACAGCGCCTGGCCGGGCAGGATCAGGTCGTTCTTCCAGTTGGAGATCACTCCCTGGACCTGATTGATCTGGTCGGCGTCGACCTGGGCGTCCTTGTTCATCAGATCGCGCAGCAGCGCCTTGGCGTCTTCCGGATCGAACAGTGAAAAGCCCGGCTTGTAGCCCAGCGCCTTGAGCTCGCCGCGGATGATGTTGAGGCCGAGCGTGTGGAAGGTCGAGACCGTCAGGCCGTGGCCTTCACGCCCCTGCAGCATCGAGCTGACCCGCTCCTTCATCTCGCGGGCGGCCTTGTTGGTAAAGGTCACCGCAGCGATGCGCCGGGCGCTCATGCCGCATTCCTGGATCAGGTAGGCGATCTTGGTGGTGATCACGCTGGTCTTGCCGGAGCCGGCCCCGGCCAGCACCAGGCAGGGACCGTCGATGAAGTGCACGGCCTCGCGCTGACGCGGGTTGAGGCCGCGGATGCGTTCGCGGATCGTCTTCACAGGTGCGTTCATGCGTCGTCCTGGGCGCCGGGCTGGACATCGAGTCGCGCCGCGCCGTCGAAATCGAGTTGTCGCCAGGCCTCGAACACCAGCACCGCACAGGCGTTGGACAGGTTCAGGCTGCGGCTGTCCGGCAGCATCGGGATGCGCAGGCGCTGCTCCGGCGGCAGTGCATCGAGCATCGCCTGGGGCAGGCCTCGGGTCTCGGGGCCGAATACCAGGGCGTCGCCGGAACGATAGTCGGGCTCATGGTAACCACGCCGCCCACGGGTCGAGACGGCGAAGACCCGAGAGGGCGAAACCTCGTCGATGAACGTCTGCCAGTCGGCGTGGACCCGGACCCGCGCCCACTCATGGTAGTCCAGCCCCGCGCGCCTGAGGCGCTTATCGTCTAGGGTAAAGCCTAACGGCTCAATAAGGTGCAGGCGAAATCCGGTATTGGCGCACAGGCGTATCAGATTGCCGGTGTTCGGCGGAATCTCGGGTTGATAGAGCACCACGTCGAGCATTGGACATCACCAGGATCGCGGCGGAGGACGATGTGAGGCAGGGAGATCACCGAGGCCCTCCTGGGAGGAAGACCTCGGCGCAAGGAAGCCATAGCGACTCAGGCGCTGACGCCGTAGCGTTCGCGGTAGGCGCGGATGGCCTCGGCGTGGGGTTTGAGGGTGTCTCCCCCGCTCTGTTCGAGGTAGGCCAGCACCTGGTCGAGGCCGACGATGCTGACCACCGGGATGCCAAACTCGGCCTGCACCTGCTGGATGGCGCTCTTGTCGGTGTCGTCGCTGGCGCGCTCCTGGCGGTCCAGCGCCACCACCACCCCGGCGGCCTGGGCGCCGGCGCCGTCGATCAGCCCCATCACCTCACGGATCGCCGTACCGGCGGTGATCACGTCATCGATGATCATGATGCGACCGTCGAGCGCGGCCCCGACGATGTTGCCGCCTTCGCCGTGGTCCTTGGCCTCCTTGCGATTGAACGCAAAGGGCAGATCACGGTCATGATGGTCAGCCAGTGCCACGGCGGTGGTCGCCGCCAGCGAAATGCCCTTGTAGGCCGGACCGAACAGCACGTCGGCCTCGATCCCGCTTTGCTCGATGGCCTTGGCGTAGAAGCGCCCGAGGCGCGCCAGGGCGCGGCCGGTCTTGAACAGGCCGGCGTTGAAGAAGTACGGGCTCACCCGCCCCGACTTCAGGGTGAACTCACCGAAACTGAGCACGCCCTCGCCGATGGCGAACTCGATGAACTCCCGCTGGTAGGGATGAAGGCGCGCCGCGCCTGGCGGTTGAGGTGCCATGTCAGCCACGAGGCCTCCTGTCCAATTGCCTGGCCTTATCACGTTTTTCTCGACCGGCCATTTACCCAAACGTCGAAACGTCGGGTATCATACACGCGCGACGCAAAAGGGACCACGTATGAAAATCGCCACCATCAATGTAAACGGCATCCGCGAGGCCGTCGGTCGAGGCTTTCTCGACTGGCTCGCCAACCAGGACGCCGACGTTGTCTGCGTCCAGAACATCAAGGCCAAAAGCTTCGAGCTGGACGACAGCATTCTTTATCCTGAGGGCTACGAGGGTTACTTCCTCGACGCCGAACAGGACGGTTTCTCAGGGGTCGGCCTCTACTGCCGCAAGATCCCCAAGGCCATCATGTACGGCCTGGGCTTCCCCCAGTGCGACCATGAAGGACGCTTTCTGCAGGCCGACTACGATCGCTTCTCGATCGCCAGCTTCCTGATGCCCGACGGCAGCGATCCTGACGCCAAGCAGGCGTTCATGGCCCAGTACCAGGAGTACCTGTCGAAGATGGCTCGCAAGCGCCGCGAGTACATCATCTGCGGCACCTGGCACATCGCCCACAAGACCATCGATCTGGCCAACTGGGCCGACAACCAGACGACGCCCGGCTTCAAGGCCGAAGAGCGCGCCTGGATGGACCAGGTGTTCGGTCCCACCGGCTTCATCGACACCTTCCGCGAGATCAACCGCGACGGTGACGAGTACACCTGGTGGCCGGCGCTGGACCAGGATCAGCCGCGCTCCCGTCAGGAGGGCTGGCGCCTGGACTACCAGATCGTCGGGCCGAACTTCCGTCGCCATATCACCGACGCCTGGATCGACTACGACGCCACCTTCTCGGAGTTCGCGCCGCTGATCGTCGAGTACGACCTGCAACTGTAAGCCTCCCTTCGTCGCCGTCTGGCCCGGGTCCGGGGCCGGACACGAAAGCGCCGGCCCCTCAGGGGGCCGGCGCCTTCGTTCATGCGACTCATCTCGTCACGGCGACCGCTCAGGCGCGATTGCCGAGCGCCTCACGCTGGTGCTCGAACAGCTCGTTCCCGGCCTTTTCGGCCAGATCCAGCATGGCGTTGAGCTGACCACGGGTGAAGGTGCCGGACTCCGCGGTGCCCTGGACCTCGATCAGCTCGCCGGATTCGCTCAGCACCACGTTCATGTCGGTATCGGCGCTGGAGTCTTCCGGGTAGTCGAGATCCACCACCGGCTGACCGCGATAGAGCCCCACCGATACTGAGCTTACCAGCTGCGAAAAGGGGTCGGTCTTGATCAGCTTCTCGCGCTGCAGGTAGCGGATGGCGTCGATCAGCGCCACGCAGCCCCCGGTAATCGAAGCCGTACGCGTGCCACCATCGGCCTGGATCACGTCGCAGTCCACGGTGATAGTGAACTCGCCAAGCTTCTTCAGGTTCACCGCCGCACGCAGCGAACGCCCGATCAGACGCTGGATCTCCAGGGTGCGGCCGCCCTGCTTGCCGCGTGACGCCTCGCGCCCGCTGCGCGAGTGGGTCGCCCTCGGCAGCATGCCGTACTCGGCGGTGACCCAGCCCTGCTTCTTGCCCCGCAACCAGCGCGGCACGCCGGCCTCGACGCTGGCGTTGCACAGCACCTTGGTGTCACCAAACTCGACCAGCACCGAGCCTTCGGCGTGGCGGGTGTAGTCACGGGTGAGACGAATCTCGCGGGTCTGGTCAAAAGCGCGTCCGCTGGGACGACGGATGTCCGTGGACATGGCACCTCTCTTGGTCGACACGCCTCTTGCCGCGGCATCGCCTGGCGCAGCGAAGGGGACGACGTCGATCATGGAATGGAAAACGAAGGCCGCCCATTCTACACGCCTTGACCGATGAATCGGGTACACTGCGCTCACCGGTGTCGAGCCCACCCTCGACGGCCTTGCGACACCACCGCGCCCGACGCCAGGAATTCGCCAGGAAATCGCCAGGAGACCCGCCATGGTTCACAGCATGACCGCCTTTTCGCGCCAGGACCTCGAGGCCGACTGGGGCAGCCTGCAGCTCGAGCTGCGCAGCGTGAACCAGCGCTACCTGGAGCCGCACTTCCGTCTGCCCGAGGCCCTGCGTGACCTGGAACCCGGCTTCCGCGATGCCCTGCGCAAGCGCCTGGCACGGGGCAAGATCGAGTGCACCCTGCGCTTCGATGCCAGCGACAAGAGCGACAGCCTGAGCGTCAACCATGAGCGCCTCGCCGCCCTGTCATCGGCCCTGGCCGAGGTACGCGCCACCCTGCCCGAGGTGCACATGCCCGACGCCCTGGCCATGCTCGGCCATCCTGGGGTGCTCGAAGGCGGAGGCCTCGATCTGGACGCGGTCAAGCAAGCCGCCAACCAGATGTTCAAGCAGGCCCTGAATGACCTGGTGGAAGGCCGAGCCCGGGAAGGCGAGCAGCTCAAGGCGCTGATCGAGGAGCGTCTGGCGGCCATCCATGAGCTGGTGGCCGAGGTACGCGAAAGGATGCCGCAGATCCTCGAACGTCAGCGCACCCAGCTCGAGGAGAAGCTCGCCAACCTCAATGTCGAGCTCGACCCCCACCGGCTCGAGGCCGAGGTGGTGCTGATGGCCCAGAAGGCCGACGTCGCCGAAGAGCTCGACCGCCTCGACACCCACGTCACCGAAGTCGGCCGCCAGCTTAAGCAGAAAGGCCCCATCGGCCGTCGCCTGGACTTCCTGATGCAGGAGCTGAACCGCGAGGCCAACACCCTGTCGTCCAAGTCCGTGGTCGCCGACACCACGCGCTGCGCGGTGGAATTGAAGGTACTGATCGAGCAGATGCGCGAGCAGATTCAGAACATCGAGTAGCATCCACCAAAGGCCATCAAAAACCATTAAACTACTGTTTTTCAAAGAAACAAAGACATAAGAAATCCACCAAGACCCACCAGCATCCCCGGAAATCCAGATCATATCGGGGAGTAAACCGGGGAGAAAAAGCATTGCCTCTCCTCCCTCAGACACATACCCTTGAAGATACTCCCCAACCATGTCGATCCGAGTGCATGACCGGGAGAAAGTGGGGGAGGTGCCCGCTGGCACTCTAAATGCCGTTGCAAAAAGGCCCACTGGGCGCCAGTGACGAGCTCATATGACATTGAGCCGCCTATCTAGCCCAAGCCTAGCCCGAGCAGCTATCAAACGGTCGTTTGTTTTATTTTCCACGGGGGACGAGAGGAAATAATGGGAAGCCTTACCGCCAAGAAGAGCCAGTCGCTTGTCAAGGAGGGTAAAGCAGGGCGCTACAGCGACGGCAACGGCCTGTACCTGATGATACCGAGGAAAGGAACTCCTTACTGGATGTTGCGATACACGCTGTTTGGCAAGCGGCGTGAGATGACACTGGGCAAACATGCCCACCTCTCTCTCGCCGAGGCTCGGACGAAAGCGGTTGAAAACCAGAAGTCTATCCGCAAAGGCCTTGACCCCATCGAGGAACGCAAACGCGATAGCCAAGCCTTGATCAGGACAGTGGAGGACCTGTTTGCTGACTGGTACCCGGAGCTAGAGAGAAGACTCAAGCACCCAGCTATTCCAAAGCGGATATACAAAAAAGAAGTGGCGCCCCTCATCGGGGGTAGATCGCTGGATGCTGTCACTCCAATTGATATCCGTGAAATAATTAGACGAGTAACAAATAGTGGTAGGCCGACAATAGCTAATGACACACTGATGTATCTTAAACAGATGTTCAACCACGCCATAAAACTGGGAATTTTAACTTACAACCCAGCATCAGCCTTCAACGTCAACGACGCAGGCGGTATTGAGAAAAGCCGCGATAGGGTTTTGAGCCTCGATGAGATTCGCAACGTTTTCCAAGCATTCAGAGACAATAGCGACAGCTTCAGCCGCGACAACTACCTCGCCTGCGCGCTACTGCTCGTCCTGGGAGTACGTAAGACCGAACTTACCGAAGCCCAGTGGTCAGAATTCGACCTGAAGAACGGCCGGTGGAACCTGAGCGGTGAGCGCAGCAAGACAGGCGCCGGGATCGTCATTCCCCTCCCACCGCAAACCATCGGCTGGCTGGAAGAGCTCAAGATCCGTGCCTGCGGCTCGGACTATGTCTTTCCTAATCGCCGCAGCAGTAAGCGGGCCCACATGGGCAAAGACACGCTGAATCGTGCCATTGCCAAGCTATTTGGCAAGGAGCCTGGCAAGAAGCCGCAACCAGAGAACCGGATGGGCGATATCACCGAGTTTACTGTGCATGATCTGCGCCGCACCTGCCGCAGCTTACTCGCTGCGGTTGGTGTACCGGGGCATGTCGCGGAGCGTTGCTTGAATCACAAGCTCAAGGGCGTCGAAGGCATCTACGACCGTTACGACTACTTCGACGAGCGAAAAGAAGCGATTATCAAGGTCGCAAACCTTCTTGGCCCTGCAATAAATCTGCCCTAACTCACAACGTAAATTTCTACACACCAACAACATCTCATGAGCCAATTCTGGAGAAAGCGCCATGAGACTAATCAAGCTTAAAGATGTCACCAGCCTTACAGGTCTTGCACGCTCCACCATTTACAAATACATTTCCGAAGAAAGATTTCCAAAACCAGTATCCTTGGGAGAAAGAAATGTCGCCTGGGTAGAGGAAGAAATTCAGGACTGGATCCTAGAAAAAATAGCCGAAAGAGACCTTGCATAAATAGGGTAAAAAAACACGCTCGTCATTCCACCTAGCCGCAACATTCCCGCCGACTAAAAAAATACCGCTCCACCAGCCGACACAGCTTCCTAAGCAGGAAGCTGTGTCGGCATTATCATGTTATTTTTTCAAAGGCATCCCCTCTCAGCGAAGGACACCACCTCCTCACTGCCAACCACTAGGCGTGTAAATCCACCAGGTTTTCATCAGGCATCAGGCCGCCATGACCATGGCCATGCGACGATCAAGCTCCTCGTAGAAGGCCTCGACCCGCTCGGCGATGGTGCGAATCATCACCTCGTCCCGGTAGGCCCGCTTCACGAACAGCGGCATCCCCGGCCAGTAGCTAACGAAGTCGATCCATTCCCGCTCGCTGACCCACAGGCCGCCCTGGCACTGAGCGACGTGCTCTTGAGGTAGCTCGTCGGCCAGCAGCAGCTCGATCTGGTACTTGGGCAGCTTGGTCTTGATCTCCACCAAGCCATTGGTATCCACCAGGCAGTCCGGCGAATAGCCCACACCGTGGTTGAGGATGATGCCGACCTGCGCCAGGCGGGGCAGACCGGTGGCCTCGTGATAGAGCTCCCGGGCCACGGGCTCCAGCTCATGGCCGCGCTGGGTGTGGGCATTGCCCTGAAAGGCATCGGACGGCTCGCCGGTGATGCGCTCTCCGATCAGTTGATGCATGTAGCTGAGGGCCCCGGCACCGAAGCCGCCCGGTCCCTTGCCCTTGACCAGCAGAGTCTTCAGCTCGGACATGGTGACGATACCCAGACGGGCGGCATGCCACTCGGGCGTGCCCTGGTCCAGCGCCAGTATCTGCATGACGTTCTCCTTCTCGATGACACGGCATAGGCCGCGAGGGGAGGTCCCTTCGCCGCCCGATCAGTGATGTTGATGGTTGGGCTGCGCCCGCTTCTGCAGGGAGGCACGCAATCTGTCGAAGTCGCCGCGCGGCACCTGCTCAGCGTCGCCGTACTTGCCGACGAACCACTCCTGGGTCGCAGGAGGACAGGCGGCGATCAGCTGCCGGATCTGCCCGGCCTGGAAAGGGGTGACGAGTTTGACCGGGGCGGCGGCCTGACCGTTGTCGTCCTGGCCGCGGGTGGTGATGTTGAGCAGTGCGCAGAGCACGTAGCGCTTGCCGTAGCTGGTAGAGGAGCCGAAGGCCTGAACGGCGTTCTTGCTGCCGCTGGTATCGGCCGGCAACAGCATGCTGGTCTCTTCCCGATGGCCGTCCTGGTGCATCAGCACGCCGGTGACCTGGATGCCGCGTTCCTGGGTCTGAATGCGGAAGCTCACCGCGAAGCCGTACTTTTTCATGATCGGGCGCACGGTATCGACGATGTCCTCCAAGGTGGCGTAGTGACCGTTGTTGGTCTTGCCACGCTCGGCGATGCTCGGCAGTTCGGTCTGCATGGCCGCCATCGCGGCGCTGTAGGCCATCAGCGCCTGGCGGTCGAGCACACGCTCCTGCATCTGGAGCAGACGCTCCATCTTGTCGATGTCGACCTCGGGATTGAGTGCGGCCCGCTCGATCACCTGGATGATCGCGGTGCTGTCCTGGGTGGCCTGTGCGACCGGTGCCTGGTTGGCGGTCTTGGGATGAATAGGGGTTGCCATGATGGCCTCCGTTATCGATAGCGTTGGATGACGTCAGGGAGCTGCTCGATCGGGACCGGCTCCAGGGACACGGCCACGCGATAGACCTGCCCCTTGGCCAGAACGTGGGTTTCGGTTGCCTGTTCGCCGGCCTCCAGCAGCTGACGGGTCAGCTGGGTCAGGGCCCGGCATATCTCGAACGTCATGGGCGATTGCATTGGTATCTCCTGAAACAGTAGCGCCCGGCCTTTGAAGGGGCCGGGCGCTCTGCCGCGATGAGGGAAAGGCTGGGTGGATGTTTTGCTGAGTGATGATCAGCCCACCAGCGCAAGGGCAGACTCCAGCGCCTTGTCCTTGAGGCCGGCGCCCTGGCCGAACCAGGCGGAGTCCATGCGGTAGTCGTTGCTGCGGGCGCGCTTCTCGTGATCCACGTACTCGGTGACCGCATTGAGTAAGCCCCAGGCGGTGCCTTGCGCCGTGCACAGCTGAGAGCCGCGCCCCTCACCCTGATAGAGCTTCTGGACGCGATTGAGGGCGCGAACGTTGGGCAGCTTGGACGGATCGTCCATCGGCGCCTCGGCGTTGCAGACCACCGACTGGAAGTAGGTTCTCGCTTCCTCCTGGCTGACCTTGCGCTCAGCCAGGGTCTTCAAGCGGTACATGAAGTCGTCCCACTGGGACACGGAGATCCCCAGCTGCTGCTTGACCAGCTGAGGGCGAAACTCGGTGCTATGTGGCACTTTCACGCCCTGGGAGGTGCCATCCACCGCGATGGTCAGGGTGTTGTTGCAGACCACCCGCACGGACGTCGGGGTGGCGACGGTGGCCAACGAGCCGTCGCAGGAAGTGGCCAGCAGCAGGTAGTCGTTGACCTGATCCTGGCCCTTCAATGCCCCGCCCAGGCCGCTGCGCGCCAGGGCCCAGAACTTGCGGCCACCCTTGAGCACCCCGGCCGTCTCCAATTCGTATCCCGCGTATTCCGTGAGATCACGGTAGAACTCCAACACCTCCTCCGGTTGCACCACCTTGTAACGCTGGGAGACCACCGACAGTGGATCCTTGGTATCGGAGCGGTAGAGCACTTTCTGCTCGGGGAAGGAATGGATGCTGCCCAGGTGGCCAGCGCCGTCGGCAATGAAGCGCACCAGGGATTCCTCGATGTGCCAGTCCATGCCGGCCTGCTGTCGCCAGACTTCCAGCGGCTGATGACGAGACAGCTGCTGGCCCAGGCCATGCCAGGGGGTATCGCCAACGTAGGCCATTTGTTCGATCAGGTGTGCCATGGGGAAAGCTCCTTGAGAGTCGAGCACTGCATAACAGCCCGCTCCCCAAGGAAGCAGGCCGTCCGTGAGCATGTTGATAAAGGGAGTCGCGGGATCATCGCTGAGCAGCGATGGACTCGTGAGACGGATCTTTAGGGGTCAATCGATATGGGGACGAAAGGTGTGGCCGCAGGCACGGCACTCGAGATTGTCGAGCACCTGATCATCCAGCTGACTACCCAGCCGTGCCCCAGCGACACCGCCTGCCGTGCCACCGACCAATCCACCAAAGACGGCTCCGGCGATACTGCCGACAGCGATCCCGACCGGACCGCCTACTGCGCCCACCAGGGCTCCGGCCTCGGCGCCACTCCAGGCGCCGGCCGCCCCACTGGCGGTACCGGCCACCGCCCCCGTGGAGCCTCCTACCTTCCGCCCGCGATGGCGCGACACGACCCGCAACGCGCCACAGCTGGGACAAGACATGGACATGACATTACCTCTTCCATCGAAAAAGACATGAGAACGAAGCCACCCGTCTGGGGCTTCAAGGAGGTAGTACAGGTTTGAAATTCGATTGAATCGACAACGGGCAAGATCCTGGGCGACACACCCGCAACATCATCGAGGTATACGTCAGCTACGGGAAAAAGCCGGGTTTTCCGGCCTCCGTCGGCTTCCTGAGCATGTTTCAGAACATCCGTCCGATGTTTCCCAGGATGACAAGCCAGGACGACGTAATATTTTACAGCGCTGTGAGATGGGATGCAGCGAAACCGTGACGTCATCGCGTCGCGGTGTCTTGTACGGATCGATAACGGAATTTCCCGAGAAAGTTAGTGACACCTCATTCGCCAGAAAACTGGGGCGATTGGCATGTCCAGGGATAGCGTTTCCCTGGGGTTCCGACATGCGTCACTGACGGGTAAGTATTATAGGGAGATTCACTAGACTCCTAACAGGGTCTACAGGGATAGGTCACTAGGTCATGATGGGCTCACTTGTGAAAGCCCATCCAGGATCATGAAGGATCATCCGAGGAGTGGTCCCATACAGACCACTCCCAATGAAACCATCACCCAACATGACCTTCTAGGGATTGACCTCACAGGCGACTGGAAAACGCCTGATGATGAAGTTCAAGTGAGCGACAGCATCACATCAAGGTCAGTACATACCGCTTCCTATTATCCTCCTATCGATCGACAAGACCATCGCTGCGGAATCTTTCACCATTCCCACAGCGAGGTATCTCCTCATGTTTCAACATCACCCCCTCTGCCATCCGCTTAACGACAAGCTGCGCCTTCACTACGAAGACATCTATCGAGGCTTTGACGTCCAGCATTGGACAGATGGCCCACTGGTCGTGAACTACCTGGAACGGTCCTTGCAGACCCTTGACGCCGTGACACGGATCAACCATTCCACCTTCATCTTTCGCGTGGATCTCCACTTCCCGGATGAGATGCCGCGTCTGCCGATGCATGAGACCAACGCCGTGCTGGCACGGTTCTTCTACTTCTTCCGCTACGAGCTCAAGCGGAGGCAAACCAAGTACCCGACCCAGCTGCACTACCTGTGGGCACGCGAGCAGGTCAACAGCGACAAGCCGCACTACCACCTGATGATCATGCTCAACAGGAACGCCTACGACAGCCTGGGGGCGTTCGGTCCAGATTGGTTCGGGGTCTACTCATTCAACAACCTCTACCACCGCATGATGCGTTCCTGGTTGAAGGCAATGGGGTTCGATCATGACGATCCACGCTTCCATCAGCTGATCCATGTCTGCAAAGACCCGGTCACAAAAGAGCCCTGGTCCTGCGCCCTGCATCGGGATGACTGGATAGCCATGAATGAGGCGGTATTCATGGCCAGCTATCTGTGCAAGGCCTTCAGTAAACCGTTCGGCCAGAGGGCGCATGTCTTCGATGGCAGTCGTCTTTGGTGATTGAGTGACATGGTATGGGTCCGTCCTAGGCGGACCCGTCCTACCTCTCTCAACATGGTGCCTGCAATGTTTCCGACTTCGATGTTTCCCTCCCTCTCGTTCCCTCACAACACCCGTGGCAGCCAAGAAGAATCGTCATCCCACGATCCCTGGGGAGATCGTCGCCTCGCCAGGATGGAACGCAAGGAACCGACCCGTCGACTGCTACGTGACGTCATGGCCCTACGCCGGATTCGTGGCATGAGCCAGACAGCGCTGGCGGCCGATCTGGGAGTCAGCGTGCGAACCTTGCAGGAGTGGGAGCAGGGGCGACGACTGCCCTCGGGGGTTGGCCATGCCCTGCTCAGACAGTGGGTAGAGACCCACCAAAGCGATGGAGATTGAGACATTGCGATGGATTATCGTACAACATGAGCGCCGCAGGATGTCGATTTTCATGTTTTTTTAGATTTATAAGTCACAATGTCTAACCCAATACCAGTTTGCACGCTCTAGGCAGCCCATCGCTACTTCTGGCGAGAGGCATCGCATGAGGCACGCCAGCGCCCATAGGGGCCACGTTTCTCGAGAGGGACAAGCTGAACCCCGAACGTCGCAAGCAAGGCCCTGCTCTGCTTGAACTTGGCCGCCAACCCTCGGGACGTGACAGGCCAGGAACCTGAAGGATCAGGCTCAGGGCGATACCCATCGAGCAGCACAAGCCAATCCTTGACCGTGGCCTCTATCCGTCCATCTTCCGACGCATCGATGAGACGCTTCACGGCCATCGCGACAGGATTCTCCTCCAGCTCATAATCGCGACGACTTTGCTGGTTGGCATCAAGTTGTTGCCAGAATTCGGCAGTATCTCGACCCAAAGCATCAGCCACCAGTACACCTATCCGGCATAGGTCTCGCAAACCACCATAGCGGTCGCATTGTCGATCATTTTCAACATGGCTCCAGAACTGGTTAACATAGCCAAATATTTGGAGAAGGCCATGAATGATGGTTCTCTCCGCCATGCTGCGATCCTCCACAGCATTTTGAGATTTGCCCCCTCCTGCATCATCCAGCTCTATGCTCAAGGTAGCGTCGGATAGCGGTGCATAGGTCACTACACTCTCGCTGCTATTCAGCATGACCGCACAACGGACGGAAAGATCTACCCCAGAACGCTTCGTTTTCGTGCGCCACTCCATTGCCTTTCCCTGCATGATCGAAAGCAAGCCTTTCTGCTGTGTTTTGGACAGCGAATCCACTCGATGGAAACTCATCAGGTAATGGCACTGCGCCCGAATATCCACTTGCTTTATCGACTTGGGAACCTCGATCTCAAACAGACTACTCGCCGGGTCTATGACCGTCTTCAGCATCTTCTGTGAATCGATCAGCTCAGGAGTAGGCTCACCTAACAACTCAAGCAACACGGGCGCACTATCTGAGCGCCAGGCCATGACCATCCAGGCAATCACCAACAGGTCACTATCTTTCGGCAGCGAAGTGACATCGAATAAAGTAGATATCGATTGAGGAAGCACATTCCCAACGTTATCAGGAACACACACCGGCAAGCTTTCTCGAGGCATGACATGGGGAATCCCAGTCCGTATCTCATAGCTCGATAAGCCCGGTGAAAAAATCAAGCATTGATTCCCCAAGATCAGCGCACGTCGACCACTGTTCAAGTCAACGCCTGCACGACCGTAAACCGGTAGAACAGCCTCGGGGATAGCACCATAAACAAAATTGCTGATGGCAGACCTGATGACACCATAGGAGACATCCTGCTGCCTTCCTATGGAGGTTCTCCAATACTCTCCCTTCAGCCTCTCAAGGATCTTTGGGTCCAAATGTGGCAAAGTCTCGCCCGTAAACTTATCAGTCAGCAGTGGGCTTCTCGACTCATTAGTAGTGAGATAAAACTGTCCTTGAAGCATGGACATGACATCGGCTACTTGTCTATCGTGACGAGATTGCTTTGGCGCTTGGCGCGCTCCAAATAACCCCATGCCCCCAGCACCAGATTCACTGCTCAAATCAGGCGCTGCCGGCCAGGAAGGCCAAGGAGCATTGAGCGCAGCTTGGAGATCGGGGTCACTAAAGAGGGACTTTAAAGTGGCCGGTGGCTCATCATCGTGTGATGCATTGGGAAATGAGGAAGAGGGTCCTGTATCGGGCGTAGGCGAAGTCTCTGCGGCATCATCAAGCTCACCAGAAGCCACCTTCCGAGCTTGCTCACGCCAATGCTCACTCAGGCCAAACCTCTGCCGCCGGTGCTTGGTATTGGCTACCTCGTGTCCCACTGGATGAGACTCGTGGTTATCCTGACCATGATCCGTCATTCCCTACCTCGTGCCTTTTCGCCATCGAATATCTCGCAAAGCCTATCACACGGACCTCTGACATCCGCTCTTCCCGATCCCCCTCGTTAGCTGTGATACCTCAGGCTTCTTAAGCCAGGCGGCTACATGGCCGAGACAGTAGAGGCGACTTGTCGTCTCGATCACCACCCCCTGCCTTACAAATGGCGCACAGCGGCCCCGGGCCGCTTTTATACCGTGAGATACGAAATCATCAGGTAGCGGCATAAACGCCGCACAGAGCGGCATGGCGCGATAACGTCGCCGTCTCTACCCACAGCCCACTGACCACGGCGGCCACGCATGAAATTTCCACCCAACAGCCGTATCAACTCCATCATGGACGACCGGCTGGCCGCCAACAGCTGTCAAGGTCTTCGCTGCACCGCATGTCGGAGTTCTTCGAGACTGTCAGTTTCAACAGATGGCTGCATGGAATGCCAGAAGCTGGCAGCACCACATTGACGAGCCCCGTCATGACCTACCAGTCATGCAGGGCAGCGATCAACGGGCACGACACCTTTCTTTGATGCACATGGCATTCATCGACCAGCCGGGATAAGGCCGCCTCGATGCGGGTCAGATCAGCCAGCCTGGCGCGCACGTCGTCAAGTCGCTGTGACGCTAGTTCCGCCGCCTCGCTGCAATGAGCACCATCCTCCAGAGCCAGTAGCTGCCCGATCTCGTCCAGGCTGAATCCCAGCCGCTGCACCGCTTTCACGAATTTCATGCGCGCCACGTCGGCGCTGTTGCTCGTGCAGTTGCTGGCTTTACCGGTCTATCTCTGGCTCTTTCTGGGCGCGGAGTGGTTCCAGGCAGCGATCAGCACCCACCTCCTCAGCGCCTTCGCGGGATTGATTCTCACCCCCTTGGCCCTGGCCTGGGTGACCGAGCGGCTGGCCGAGCGTCACCTCAATGCCAGACGGTGGGTTCATGGCCTGGGCCTACTGCCCGTACCCCTGCTGGCACTGGTGGTCTTTGTCATCGCGGCCTCCCAGGTGACGACCGTGGCCGGCCTCGGCGGGGTCTTGCTGCAAGTGCTGCCGATCTTCGTCGCCTACCTGGCCTTTGCCGCCATCCTGGGCAAGACCCTCGGCAGGCTCTTCCGGCTCTCCGCGCCATCAGCCAGGACTCTGACCTTCAGCTTCGGCACACGCAACTCCTTCGTGGTGCTACCCATCGCCCTGACGCTGCCCGATGCCTGGCAAGCCGCCGTGGTGGTCATCGTCTTCCAGTCGCTGGTCGAGCTGTTCGGCATGGTGGTGTACCTGAGATGGGTGCCAGGCAAGTTGATCCCGGAGCCCTCTCACACATAGCCCTTGCAGCTCCCCATCCAATTTCCAGGAGTAAAATGTGATCGAACGTCGTGTTCGGCTGCCTCAAGGCGCAACGACGAACCTTGCACCGTACTCCTAGCCAAGCCCCCCTCGGCAGCCCCCTGAACCGTACCGATCCTCTACGGAAGATAGGGGCGATGGACAGTGACTACTCAGGCACCGCTGGCAAGCCTTTCGAGGTCGGCAACCACGGCCTCCATAGGATCGCTGTCGCGGATCAGCAGGCGCGCCTCTCCCTGATCATTGAAGGCGAAAACAGCGCTGGAGTGCGACACATCATAGTTGCCTTCGCTGTCCTCTTCGCCATACCCGTAGGTCACCCGATAGCGGCGTGTCAGTTCATCGAGGGCCGCTTTATCCCCCGTGAGGCCGATGAACTGGGGGCCGAAGGCATCCGTGTACTCTCGCAACGTCTCGGCGTCATCGCGACGAGGGTCGACCGAGACGAAGAGCACCTGAATGTCGTCGCGCGCCGCCTCATCCATGCGTTGGGTGGCGGCGTCGAGGCGCGCGAGGGTGGTGGGACAGACATCGGGGCAGTGAGTGAAGCCGAAGAACAGCAGTGTGCTCTTGCCGAGGAACTGATCGGCGTTGACGTCTTTGCCGTTCTCGTCGACAAGCTCGAACGCCAGGGGAGGCATGAGCCCCGAGATATCCTTGGTCTGCCAAGGCGGCTCGCTGCAGCCCGCAAGCCATAGGGTCACGAATAGTGCCATGATCCATCGGTGCATCCTGCTCCCCCTACTGTGCTGTCGGCGCCACGGCGCGGAAGGTGACACGCTGTCGCTGCTCGCCGGCGAAATGAAGGTTCACCTCGATGTCGTCACTAACAACGAGGGGGCGAGTCCGTTTCATGAGCATGAGATGATAGCCCCCCGGTGCGAACTCGATCTGCTCCCCCGCTGCCAGTTCTAATTGGGCGACGGGTTGCATACTGGTGATGCCATCCTGATTGACAGTGCGATGCATGGTGACATTGCCGAAAGCGGGGCTATCCGCTCCTGTCAGGGTGACGCCCTTCTCACTGGTATTCGTGAGGGTGAAATAGCCTGCCGCGGGCAGGTCCCCGGGCAGAAGCCGAAGACGCGCCTCGCTGACCTGCAGTTCGGCAGCAGCCACCGTGCCGGGCGTCGCGATCAGCAGCAGGAAGGCCCAGCACCAGCGTTTCGCCAGGCGCGGCAGACTAGCGTGTGGCGTGAGAGACATCAGCGGCATCCTCCTTGCGGGCGTCACGGAACAGAAAGCTGAGAATGATCAGAACCCCAATGGCACTCATCATCGAGGCGGGAATCCAGGTCAGCAGGCCGCCGAGGAGTTGGTCAGTCAGAGGATCCAGCGGCCAGGCGCGACCGCAAACCTCGTAGACATCGAAGATCACGTCGCGACTGAAGGTGATATAGGCGCCCAGGAGAATTTGCGGGGGGATCACCGCCAACAGGATGGCGACACGCTTGCCATAGCCGAGACCGCCTTGTTGCGGCGAGCGGCGATCCAGGATCAGCCACCAGAACAGCAACCCATCCAGCGCCATGCTCCAGTTCATCACCTGATAGAGATCAGCGCTGAGCATGGCGTCGAAGTGGATCTCGGGAATCAGCCAGAAATAGATCAGCCCGACGAACAGTAGGGGGGCGATCAGTGGATGCTGCAGAGTCCGATAAACAGGACGCAGCAGGCGCGCGGCCAGGCTCCACCCGGGGAAGGGTCTGATTCGAGTCGGCAAGCCGTCTGCCAGTACCGGCAAGGGGGCGGCCAGGGCGATCAGGAGGGGGCCGGCGTGATGCAGCACCAGGTGCTGGGCCCGATGGGTAAAGAACATGTACTGGGCGAGGTAGTCGTAATGAGTCTGGGTGACGCCATAGATGGTGGCGACACCCAGCAGGTAGGCCAGGATTCGGCCCGCGCCGGTGGCCTCGCCGCGCCGTCTGCGCTGCCGCAGGCCTCGCAGGTAGAGCACGATGGCCAGCAGGCAGCTCGCCGACCAGGTCAGTGAGAACTCCCACGGCAGCAGGTAGCCCAGAGCGACGTCGAGCTCGATAGCCCTTCCCTCCCCAGAATCGGCACGCCAATGGTGAGCTTAGGAGCCCGCCGCACCATGCGGCAAGGTGGGCCTATAAACGCAGGCAAAGCCAGAGCCCGCACCTCGGTGCCTGGTAGGCGAGGAAGGCCGAGCCCCAACGCACCGCCAGTGGCCATGCAGAGGGCGATAGACCTTGGATAAGCCACGACCGAGTCAGCTCACGAGACTGACAAGACTCGCCATGTCGTCGTCATGGCCTACGCAGCGCGATTTCTGCGTAGATACCCTTGTAGCCAGTGTCGTGCTTTCTATCCGGTTCCGGCGCCGGCTTGGGGTTCAGGGACACCATGCGACCGCTGGGGTCATCCAATAGGCCGCGAAGCTGTCCATCATCGAAGCTCAAGCCCTCGACACCGCGTTGGTTGAGGCGTGTGACGGTGTCTTCCAACGCGGACATGCTGTGCCCTTCTTCTTCCAGCGGCGGGAATGCCTGAACCAGCGGCTGCTCTTCCTCCCAGCCGATCTTGATGGGTTGGTTGACGATTTGGACCTGGGTGTTCGGTGGCACGCGGTCGAAAATCGACTCGATGTCCTCAGGGAACATGCGAATACAGCCACGGCTGGCACGCATGCCGATACCATCCGGCTGGTTGGTGCCATGAATCAAGTAACCGTCGAAACCCAGGATAATGGCATGATCCCCCAGTGGATTATCCGGACCCGGAGGCACCACGCTGGGCGCCTTCTCACCGCGTGCCCTGGCTTCACGCTGGACCGACTCGGGTGGGTACCAGGCAGGGTTCTCGATATTCATGGTGGTTTCGGTGACACCGAGGGGGGTACCGAAGCCTTCACGACCGATGCCGATGGGATAGGTCTCAACGCGTGGCGTTTCACCATCGTCAACCTCCGGATAGTAGTAGAGGCGCAGCTCGGCGATGTTGATGACGATCCCGGTGCGCTCAGCATCGGGCAGGATGAAGCGCCCGGGTATGGTCACCTCGGTACCCTCGCCGGGAATCCAGAGACTCACATCCGGATTGGCGCGCACGATCTCCCTGTACCCCAGGTTGTGTCGCCTGGCGATATCGAGCAGGGTATCTCCTCGATCATCCACCGTTATGCGGTAGGTGTCGCCGATCACATTGCCTTCCTCAGGCAGCGGATAGTGGCCGCGGGGCCACTCGTTCTCCTCTTCGGCCTGAGCAACGCTAATGAGTGCCAGCCAACCGACCAGCACCCCCACCACTGAGCGTGCTCGGAGCTGCCACCATGGACCTTTCCTCGCTGTACTAGAGTGACGTTCCGATAAAGCCATTATTCTCTCCCTTTTCGACTGGACTATTATCATCCAGACCGACGTGTGTTGAGTTTCCATCCAAGCAGCACCAGTAAGGCGGCCAACACCCAGGTCGGCCAGCTACCGGTACGTGTGAACGGTGTGTTCCCCACCATGGGCAGCGCCTCGCCGCGGAGGCTCGTCGCCAAGAACTGTGGTGCGCGGGCCGTGACACGGCCCTGAGTATCGACGATGGCGGTCACCCCGTTGCTGGTGGCGCGGATCAGATAGCGGCCGTTCTCCAGGGCGCGCAGGCGGGCCATCTGCAGATGCTGCAGGGGGCCGATGGAGCGTCCGAACCAGGTGTCGTTGGAGACCGTCAGCAGCAGCTCGGCGTCGCGCGCCTGCTCGGCCACCCGGTCGGCATAGATGATCTCGTAGCAGATGGCGTTACCGATGGTGGTTCCGGCGGCGCGCAGCGGTTCCTGATCGTCGGTGCCAGGCGTCATGGTGGGCATGGGCAGGTCGAAGAAGGCGATGGTGCCGGCGAGCAGGCTCTCCAACGGCAGGTACTCGCCGAAGGGCACCAGGCGCGCCTTACGGTACTTTCCCTCGGCGTTACCCAGGCCGATCACGCCGTTGTAGTAGTCGCCGCCGTCGCGCTGCAGGATGCCGGTGAGCAAGGCGGTGTCGGGGGCGAGGTTGGACTGCACCCGCTCCAGTATTGGCCGGGCCTCCTCCTCGAGCATCGGCAGGGCCGCCTCGGGCCAGACAACCAGGTCGAGGTCGTTGGACTGTGCAAGGGTCAACGCCGTATAGATACTGGCCGCCTCGCGCTGCCCCTCGGGAGTCCACTTGATCGCCTGATCCAGGTTGCCCTGCAGCAGGGCGACCCGCAGCGGCTCGCCGGCCGGGAAGGTCCACTGGGTCGGCAAGGCCATCGGGGCTAGCCAGAGAACAGCGATGGGCGCCGCGGCCCACCAGCGTCGTCTCAGCAGTTCCACGCCCAGGGTGCCGGTCAGGGCGGTGATCAGCGACAGCAGATAGACCCCGCCCACCGGGGCCCAGGCCGCCAGCGGCGAGTCTACCTGGGACGTGCCCAGCAGCAGCCAGGGAAACCCGGTAAACAGCCAGGTGCGCAGCCACTCGCTGAGTACCCAGATGCCGGCGAAGCTGAGGAAGGCCAGGCGTGGGCCCGTGACGCGGCGATAGAGCCAGAAGGGGACGGCGAAGAACAGCGCCAGGCTGGCCACGAACAGGCCGGTGAGGAAGAGCGCCAGGGGCGCCCCCGTATAGCCGTAGTTGTGGATCGCGACGAAGACCCAGGAGGCACCGGAGCCGAACAGGCCCACCCCATAGCACCAGCCGCGGAGGCCGGCCTGAGCGGGTGTCAGGACATGGATGCCGGAATAGACCAGTGCCACCGCCACCGGGCCCAGCCACCACAGCGCAAAGGGCGCGGCGCTGAGAGTGGTCAGTCCCCCGGCGGTCAGGGCCAGGAAACAGCCGAGGGCCGGAGAGATCCGGCCGGCAAGCGTCATGTACCGGACTAGCAGGTTCTCTGCATCCATGCCGTTACTCAGACGCTCTGGGGGAGGGACGCTCACGTAAGGCCGCAATCGCAAAGGCGATGACACCCAGGAACAGGGCGATATCCGCCAGGTTGAAGGCGGGCCAGTGCCACTCATGCCAGTAGACGTCCAGGTAGTCTACGACATACCCTCGTACCAGGCGGTCGATGCCATTGCCCAGCGCGCCACCCAGCATCAAGCTGTACCCCAGCGCCTCCAGACGGGGCCTGGGCCTGCACAGCAGGATCGTCAGGACAATAGTCACCATCCCCGTCAGGCCCAAGAAGAGATAGCGCTGCCAGCCGCCTGCATCGGCGAGGAAGCTGAAGGCCGCTCCCGTGTTCCACCAGTGGCCCCAATTGAAGAACGGGGCTAGCGGGATGGTCTGGCCATACGGCATCAGCGCCTGCACCAGCCCCTTGATGGCCTGGTCGGCCAGGCCGACCATAACGGCCAATGCCAACCAGTACCAGCGGCGCGGCACTGTCGGTATCCGCTCTGTCCTCATGACGTGGCTTCCTGGTAGCGCGGGCTTGCCGAGCCAGTCGTGGCATTATTGCCTGGCGAGAAGCGATAGCCCAGCAGCCGCATGGCGTTCAGGGTCACCAGCACGGTGGCGCCGGTATCCGCCATCACCGCGATCCACATGCCGGTGATGCCCAGCGCCGTGGTCACCAGGAAGATGGCCTTCAGGCCCAGCGCCAGGGCGACGTTGGTCTTGACGTTGCGCAGCGTGGCCCGGGACAGGGCGATCAGCTCGGCGATGCCGCCGACGCGGTTCTTGAGCAGCGCCGCATCCGCGGTTTCCAGTGCCACATCCGTGCCGCCGCCCATGGCGATGCCCACCTCTGCCGCGGCCAGCGCCGGCGCATCGTTGATACCGTCGCCCACCTTGCCGACTGGGCCTCGGCCGGCGGCCTGCCAGTCACGAACGCGCTGGGCCTTTTCCTCGGGCATCAGCTCGCCATGTGCCTCGATGCCCAGGCTGTCACCGATGGCCGCGACGGTACGCGCATTGTCACCGCTGAGCATCACCGCCTGCACGCCCAGGCGCGACAGCGCCGTCAGCCCCTCCCGGGCATCGTCGCGAGGTTCATCGCGCACGGCGATCAGGCCCAGCGGGCGCTCGCCTTCGACCAGCACGGCGAGAGTCTTGCCGGCGTGTTCCAGCTCGGCGATCCGAGCGGTCAGATCGTGATCGAGGGCGGCCTGCTCTGCCAGGTGGCGGGGGGTGATCAGGCTCAACTCACGCCCCTCGACCCGACCGGAGACCCCTCGGCCCGACAGGGCGCGGCTCTCACTCGCCAGTGGAAGGGAAAGGCCCAACTGCTCAGCGTGGGCGAGGATGGCCGTGGCGATGGGGTGGCTGGAGTCACGTTCCATCCCAGCCGCCAGCCTCAGGATCTCTTGCGTGCCCTGGCCAGTGGCCCAGTCCTCCACGTCGGTGACCTTGGGGGTGCCGGCGGTGAGGGTGCCGGTCTTGTCCAGCGCCACCGTCCGCAGCTTACCCAGCTGTTCGAGCACCGCGCCGCCCTTGATCAGCAGGCCCCGCCGGGCGCCCGCCGAGAGGCCGGCAGCGATCGCCGCGGGGGTTGAGATCACCAGAGCACAGGGACAGGCGATCAACAGCAGGGCCAGGGCGCGATAGATCGATTCCGACCAGGCCATGGTCGAGACCAGCGGCGGCACCACCGCCATCAGCAGGGCGAGCCCCACCACCGCCGGCATGTAGTAGCGAGCGAAGCGGTCGATGAAACGTGCCACCGGCGCCTTGGCGGCCTGGGCCTCCTCCACCAGGCGGATGACCCGTGCGATGGTGTTGTCCTCGGCGCCGCGGGTTACCTCCACCTCCAGGGCGGCATCGAGGTTGACCGTGCCGGCAAAGACGTCGTCCCCCGGCGCCCGCGTGCGGGGCACCGACTCCCCGTTGATCGGTGACTCATCCAGGTCGGATTCGCCGGTCAGAATACGTCCATCGCAGGGCACGCGGTCGCCCGGTCGCACCAGGACTCGCTGCCCAGGCGTGAGCGAGGCGGCCGAGACCTCACGGGTATCCCCATCCTCCATCAGCCTCGCCGTGGACGGCGTCAGGTCCGCCAGGGCCGAGATGCTGCGTCGCGCCCTCGACGCGGCCACCCCCTCCAGCAACTCGCCTACGGCGAACAGGAAGACCACCACCGCCGCTTCGGCGGCGGCATTGATGGCCAGGGCCCCCAAGGCGGCGATGCTCATCAGCATCTCGATGGTGAAGGGGTTGCGCATCTTCAGCGCACCCCAGGCGCCTTGTGCAATGGGCACCAACCCCACCAGGGTGGCCGCTACGAAGGGCCAGTTGCCTAGGCTAGGCCAGACCAGGCGGAGAACGAAGGCCAGAGCCAGCAGCCCCCCCGTGACGAGCACCAAGCGTCCCTTGGCGGTCTGCCACCAAGAGGCCGGAGCGGCATCCGCCTCATCTCCCTCATCATCGGTGGCAAGCTGGTAGCCGAGCTCGTTAAGGATCCGCTCGATCGCCTCATGAGAAGGCGTCGTATCCTGTTGAGGGTGAATCCTCACCGATCCGGTGACCGAACTGGCCGACACCTCCCCGATGCCCTCCAGGCGGCCCAGAGCGGCCTCTACCTTGCGCTCGCAGCCGCCGCAGTCCATGCCTTCCACCTGCAGTGTCAGCGTCGACGGGATGGTGCCTTGCGTTGGTTCGGTCATGGCGCTGCCTCTCCGAATGTCTTAATCTTGTCCGGAAGCATAATCCCTGTAGCAACTACAGGTTCAAGTCATGCAAGAGGAGCATCAGGATGCCGGAGATTAGCCATGCCATCGGTATCGGGGAGTTGGCTCGCCGTACCGGCTGCCAGCCTGAAACGGTGCGTTACTATGAGCGCATCGAGCTGCTGGAAAACACCTTACGGACTGAAGGGGGTCAGCGTCGCTACGACGAGCGCGCCGTCAGACGGCTGACCTTCATTCGCCATGCCCGGGACTTCGGCTTCTCGGTGGATGCGGTACGTGAGCTACTGGCGATGTCCGACCAGCCCGACATGTCCTGTCAGGAGGTCGATGCCGTTGCCAAGCATCACCTGGAGGAAGTGGAGACACGTCTGCAGCGGCTCTCGGCACTGCGTGACGAGCTCAGGCGGATGGTGAGCCAGTGTGATGGGGGGAAAGTCGAAAGCTGCCGGATCATCGAGGTGCTGAGTGATCACCAGCTGTGTATCAGTGAGACAGCCCACAAAGGCGCTCACGACTTTGGGTAACCTCCTGCGCGTCCCAGCGTGCCCTAGTTGAGACATTCAGGAGCAGCATGATCACCATGCTCCATTGAGACTCCCAGGGTCGCCTTGTTCTGGTGACCGCTGCGATGGTCTCGGGAGTGATCTCATGGCCAATGACATACACCATCACGCCGGCGGTGAGGCTGCCTAAAAACCCAGCGTGACTGTCGAGATACCTTCCATAACCCCTTCCCGGGTGAAGCGATTGCCGCTGAGGCGGTAGGGTCTCATGACGATAGGCAGATCGTGCCCACCGAGGCGGGTTGCATCGCAAGCCCGCCTGGTGGCTTATCGATTGTCCAATGCGGCCAGATCGGGAGCAGCGGACGTTCCAATGTTTTTTTGCAGACGTGTCCGAGCCTCGAAAAGTGCGCTGCGATACTCCTGGCGTGTGGGTGACTCACTCAGAAGGATGAGCTGCCCTTCCTCGAGAGGATCCACGGGGCGGTCATCCACTCTCACCTCGTAGTGCAGGTTGGGCCCCGTGGCGAGTCCGGAGGCCCCTACCTCACCCAGTTTTTCGCCGGCCTTGATGGAGTCCCCGACCGCCAGCCTGGCGACGAACCGGCTGAGGTGCGTATAGCGACTGATGGTGCCCGTCTCGTGCTCTATCTCGACGACACGACCATAACCGCCCCGGCGACCGATGAAGGAAATGCGCCCCCGTGCGGTGGCCATGACCGGGGTGCCGCGAGGCGCGGCAAGATCGATACCGTCATGACGTCGGACCTCTCCGGATACGGGATGGCGCCGGTTGCCGAAGGGAGATGTCAGGCGTGCGCCGAGAACCGGAATCTGCAAGGAGTCCAAGAGGCTACCATTTTTAAATAGCATCACGGTGGTTCTCTGGTCCGCCGGCCACAGCACCTCCAGCCGCTCCCCCTGGTCAACCAACCTCATATAGGTCAGACGGGGAGGCCCGACTCGAGTGCCATCCTCACGGCGATCTTCTTCCCACAGTAATTGCAGGCGCTCGCCCCCCGCGATATCACGGCGTGTGTCCATGAGTCCGCCCAGCAGCATGTCAAGCTCTGCTGCGAAACGCCTGGGTATCTCCTCAGCCTCCAAGGCGGCATAGAGTGACGTCTTGACATCTACTTCACGACCCAAGGTCAGGGTGTCGAGGCGAGGCTGGACAATGCGCGTCGACGGACGCTCACCCAGGGTGACGACGTACTGAATACCCGAGTCACGCTCGATGGCCACCGACACCGGCTGTCCCGTCGCCATAGAGGTGAAAGTGATACGATCTCCGGGCAGCAATCGTCTCGGGTCGAACCTGTTCGCCAGCGAGGTCGCCGCTTGGGTGCGCATCTCGGCATCCACGCCAAGCTGCTGCAGCAGTGCGTCCAGGGTATCCCCTGGTGCCACAGTGAGCTCTTGGGCGACGCGACCTTGTGCCCTGGCCGATACCGGCTTGGCCGGTGATAATCCGGCACGCTCTTGCCAACGGGCTTCAGCCAACACGGGGCTCAGGACCATCAGTCCCGCTAGCAACCAGCGTCGTGTCATGATGCATCCCCTTCGCCGGAGACCTCGGCTACCTCACGGTTAACGGCGTCGACCAGCTCCTGCATGCCGAAGGGGTCCAACAGCTCGCCATTGACGAAGAAGGTCGGCGTCTTGCTGATCTGGTTGGCCTCGACGTCAGCCTTGTCCTGGTCGAAGACCGCCTGTACCTCTGGTGAATTGAGCTGCTCTTCGGCTGTGGCTCTGTTCAGTCCGGCCTCGCTGGCGATCTCCATGATCGCTTCCTCATCGACACTGCCATGAGCCGCCCACTGGCTCTGCCGAGCCAGCAGCGCCTCCAGCACCGGTTGGAAGGCATCCTGGCGCCTGGCCACTTCGAGCACGCGAATGGCGGTTTCGGATACGTCTCCGTGGAAGGGGGTGTAGCGCACCACCAGCCGCACCTTCTCGGGGTAGGCTTCCAGGATGCGTTTGGTCAGCGGATAGAAGGCACGGCAGGCCTCACAGGCCGGGTCGAAGAACTCCACGACCGTCACCGGTGCCTCTTCCGATCCTAGGACCGGCGAGTGCGCGCGCACCAGCGAATTCTCGGCCTGTGCACCCTCTCGGCTCGCCGTCTCGGCGCCCATGCCCAACAACGAGGGCCTCGACACGATCACGATGATGGCCGTCAGCATCAACGCTCCGGCCAGGATAAACGTCGCCTTTTTGTACATTTTTCTCTCAACTTCAAAGAGTTAGGTTTAAAAAAGCTCAGGATACTGCTGAGTGGAGCTCAGCCGCTGTTGGGTGCCTAAGTCGGCGAATAGTGGCGTGTTATCCATGCCCATAAAGGTTGGCATCCTGATGTGCATAATCAATATGCTCGAATTCCAAGCTGGAGTGGCCAATGCCAAAGCGCGCTTTCAGCTGAGCTTTGATATCCGCCTTGATCGCCTCGAGCTGCTGCCAGCCGGCTTCCGTCGTCACCACGTGGCAGTCAAGCGCGGCGGTATTCTCCTGCATTTGCCATAGGTGAACATGATGCACATCCTCAACCCCTTCGACGCTGCGCAGGAGATCAATGACGGATTGACCATCGACATCGGGTGGCGAGCCCAGCATCAGTGTCCGGATAGGGGTACCTATCTCCGTAAAGGCAAGATAGAGAATATAGAGTGCAATACCGATCGTAATCGCGGGGTCTACCCAACGCATGTCATACAGCAGAATCAGTGAGCCCCCGATGATCACGGCGATGGACGCAAAGGCATCAGACAGGTTGTGCAGGAAGAGGGCGCGGATATTGACGCTATGTTTTTGCATCGACCAGGTGAGCAAGGCCGTTAGCGCATCGACAAGAAGAGCGACAATGCCAATGATAACGACTATCCAGCCCTGAATCTCTGGCGGGTCGATCATGCGCATGAAGCCTTCGTAAATTAGATAAATGCCAACGATAATGAGGGTGGTGTAGTTGATCAGCGCTGCGACAACCTCGATTCGGCCATAGCCAAACGTCATCTGTGAGTCGGGCGGTCGTCTCGCGATCTTGCGGGCAGCAAACGCAATGACAAGCGCAGCCATGTCGGAAAAATTGTGCAGCGCATCCGCGATCAGCGAGAGGCTTCCCGCCAGAATGCCCCCAACGATCTGGGCAAGGGTCAATATCCCGTTGGCCCAGATGGCGATACTCACCCGACGGTCACCAGAGGTGGGGGCAAGATGGGGATGATCGTGATGATGTCCCATGCGTCATCCTTGTGGTGTCACCTGATGACCCAGCAGTATAAAACCTATAGCAACTCAAGCTTCAAGCCCGAACTCTGTTGAAGGCCGAGCCGGGGTTAGGAGTACGGAACTTTGCATAGTGGGCACTGTACCAAGTTGGCTACCATGTTCCATGCCCCCGGAAGGAGCCCATTGTGATACCCAAGCCTTACTCGCACGCCTGGCTGATGAGCTTAGCTTTACTGCTGATGGTGGCAACGCCAGCCCTCGCCGAGCCACAGCTGCCGGACTTCACGGAACTGGTCGACGAGGCCGCGCCGGCCGTGGTCAACATCTCCACCTCCCGCAAGGTCGAGAGGTCCATGACGTCCTCACGGCAATTTGGGGGGCAGGAGGTGCCGGAGATCTTCCGTGACTTCTTCGACGACCGCTTCCCGATGCCACCTGGCGGTGCGCCCAATCGCAATGAAGAGCCGCGTCGGTCACTGGGGTCGGGCTTCATCTTCGATCAAGACGGCTACATCATGACCAACGCGCACGTGGTCAAGGAGGCCGACAAGATTCTGGTGCGCCTCAACGACCGTCGCGAACTCTCGGCCGAGCTGGTGGGGGCCGACGAGAAGACCGATGTGGCGGTCCTCAAGGTCGAGGCGGATAACCTACCCACCCTGCAACTGGGCAACTCCGACAACCTCCAGGTCGGCCAGTGGGTCGCCGCCATAGGCTCACCCTTCGGCTTCGACCACTCGGTGACGTCCGGGATCATCAGTGCCATCAACCGCACCCTGCCCCAAGACGTCTACGTTCCCTTCATCCAGACCGATGTGGCGATCAACCCGGGCAACTCGGGCGGACCACTGTTTAACCTCGACGGTGAGGTCGTGGGCATTAATTCCCAGATCCTGACCCGTAGTGGAGGCTACATGGGCCTCTCCTTCGCCATTCCCATTGATGTGGCACTGGATGTGGCCAACCAGCTCCGTGAAGAGGGGTACGTGAGCCGCGGCTGGCTGGGCGTCAGCATCCAGCCGGTATCCAAGGACCTGGCGGAGTCCTTCGGCATGGAGCAGGCCGAGGGTGCCTTGATTGCCCAGGTCGAGCCCGGCAGCCCTGGGACAGAAGGCGGCCTCAAGGCCGGTGATGTCATCCTTGAGGTGAACGGCCAGGAAGTGGACCACTCCACCACGCTGCCGCGCCTGATCGGTGAGACGGCCCCCGGCGAAGACGTTGATCTCTCCGTGTTGCGCGATGGTCAGCAGGAGACCATCACGGTGGAAGTTGGCGAGTGGCCGGATGCCGGCCCCGGTCAATCCGATGGCGACCCGGTTCGACTGGGCATCGCGGTTCAGCCGTTGAACGACATGGAGAAGCGTCGGCTTGGCATCGATCACGGGGTGCGCATCGTCAAGGTGGCCCCCGCCGGACATGCCGCTGCCGTCGGCATTCGCCCCGGCGATGTGCTGGTCAGACTGGGCCAGCAGCCGGTAGAGAGTCCGGAACAGCTGAAGGAGATGCTGACCCGCCTGCCAGATGATCAAGCGGTGCCTGTTCTGCTCAACCGCGAAGGCCGCACCTACTTCGTGGCCCTGCGAGTGGGCAATGGTGACTAACCGCGACTGAGTAGCGTTCAATACATCAGCACAGCGGCGCCCTGGCGAACAGGATCGCTGGGGCGTTTCTTCAGACTCTCGTACATTCTAATGCACGGCTGGGGAGGGTATCCGGATTTAATGGTTGATGCGTCAACCTACTGTTGGTGCATGCTTCCCTCGCTAATTCCAGCAAGAACCCCACACGCCTCAACTTCCCGGCCATCGTTGCAACTCGCTCTCAGTGAAACGAGTTGTTTCTCAAGCGCCTGTAGAGCGGTTATCTGCGAGCGCACGTGAGAGATGTGATCATCGAGCAAAGCGTTCACGGCGGCACAAGGTTGGTGAGGGTCGTCCTGATACCTCTGTAGCTCGTGAATCTCTGCTAGCGACAGGTCCAGGATTCTGCAGCGACAAATGAAAGCCAGCCGCTCACCATGTTCCTCGGTATAGACACGGTAACCGTTCTCCTGCCGTTCAGGCGACGGTAACAGGCCCTGTCGTTCATAGAAGCGGATCGTCTGTGTATCGACCCCTACCAACTCTGCCAACTGACCAATACGCACCAAGCTCCTCCTCAACGGATTCTCTCCGCTCTGTTGACCTTATAGTGACTATATGGTTTTAAATGATAGCCCGATAATATTCAAGTGGAGTCGTATCATGAGCAAAACCTGTGGAGCCCCCTGTGACGGCGATGCGACGCCCATAGCGGATACCGATATGCGTCGCTCCTCCGAAGCATCGGGGAAATGGGTCAGCGTTTATGCCGTGCCGAAGATGGACTGTCCATCGGAAGAGCGAATGATTCGCCTTGCCCTGAACGGCTTTGAGGAGATTCGGGTGCTGTCCTTCGACTTGTCGAACCGCCGATTAGAGGTCGTGCATGACGGCGAGGTCGAGCCCATCACCGCAAAACTGACAACCTTGGGGCTAGGAGCCTCGCTTCAGGAAACGGCCGCTGCCGATCCTGAGTCGATCAAGGCGGTCGGTGACACGTCGGCCTCTGCCGCGCAGGAGTCCGGCACCCTGCGTTGGTTGCTCGGTATCAATGCGGTCCTGTTCGTGGTGGAAATGACGGCCGGCCTGATCGCGCACTCCACCGGCCTGATTGGAGAATCCCTAGACAATTTTGCCGATGCGGCCGTGTACGGGCTCGCCCTGTATGCGGTTGGGCATAGCGTAAAAATGCAGGTGCGTGCCGCGCATCTTGCAGGTGTGCTCCAACTGATTCTGGCGGTTGGCGTACTCGCAGAGGTGGTCAGGCGCTTTGTATTCGGTAGCGAGCCTGAATCGATGATGATGATGGCTATCGCATTCGTCGCATTGATTGCCAATACCAGTTGTCTGCTGCTGATATCCAAACATCGAGAGGGCGGGGCGCACATGAAGGCAAGCTGGATATTCTCGGCCAATGACGTGGTGATCAACCTGGGGGTCATCACCGCCGGCGCCTTGGTCGCGTGGACCGGAACCAATTATCCGGATCTGATTATCGGCACCATCGCGGGGGTCATTGTGCTCAACGGTGCCAGGCGCATTCTGGCGCTCAAGGGTTAAATAATGTCTATTAATAGCTATTCAGTGGCCTGCTGAGCCAGTTCACCTAGCAAAGTCACCTCAAGCACGACGCCAGTGTTGCGAAGACACTCTGGAGCCTGGTGGCCTCCCTCGCCACGGGCAATGGCGCGCGTCCGATCTGGACGCCTTTCGTCAGGATCCGGTCACGGCGAAGCTGCTGGGCATCGAGACCGTGCCGGCGAGAGGCCGCCTCGGCAAATACCTGGTACGCATGGGGACGGTCCACCTCGACGCGCTCCAGAGCATCGCTCGCTACTGGGCAAGGCACTTGGCGCCGCCGATCCTGGACTATCAGGTCAAGACCCTGAGCTATGTGCCAGTGTTCGTGGATGGCACCGCCATCGAAGTGGATGGCCAGTTGTTCGGGGAATCGCCTCATTACACGCGAGCTTGATCAGCGGGGAACAGCAGCCCCCCAGAAATTGAAGCCAGCGAACCTCGGGACCTTCGAAAGATAGCCCGTCTCCATCCGCTGGATACCGAAGCCTGCGTGCCCGATAAGCTCGGGTATGTCGCGGTTGAGATGGCAGCCCCCCGCCACTCTGCGCCACAGGGGATTGATACGGCGCTGCCACTGGCGTACGGCTTCGTCGGGCGCCGTGCCGTGTTCGCAGAACAGCAGTTGGCCACCCGGCTTGAGCACGCGACGCATCTGCTCCAACGCCCGGTGCCAGTCCGGAATCGTGCACAGGGTGTAGGTGAGCACTACGGTATCGACACTGTTGTCGTCGAGAGGGACCTCCTCGCCCGGCAGGTCCAGCCAGCGCACCTCGAACTGTGCGCTGGCGACGTTGTGGCGGGCCTTGCGTCGCATGCCTTCGGAAGGCTCGAGCCCCCAGACCAGCTCGACCCGGTCCGGATCGTAGTGGGGAATATTGAGCCCGGACCCCATACCCACCTCCAGAACACGGCCCCGGGCTTGCGGCACCACGGCCGCCCGCTGACGATCGACCACCGTGTTGCCACACGCCAGGTGGAGGAAATGCGGCAGAACACGATTCTCGTAGAAGGACATCTGTATCGTCATCCCGTGTGGTTGCCAGGTGATCGAAATACGGTGTGATCGAAACCAGACCGGTTCGTTATGCCACCACCTTGAAGTAGCGCATCATACCGGCATCCTCATGCTCCATGGTGTGGCAGTGGTACATGTAGAACCCCTCGAAGTCCTTGAAGGTCAGAGCGATGCGCACCCGTTCCTCCGGGAACACCAGCACCGTGTCATGCAATCCCGCGTCGATGATCCCATCGTGCAGGTCCGTCTTGCCGCCCGCCGATATCCGCTCCTGAACCAGGAATTGCAGTCCATGAACGTGCATGGGGTGCGGCATCATGGTGTTGTTGACGAACTCCCAGATCTCCGTCTGCGCCAGCCGGACGATCTCGTCATCTGCCACCGTCGCGCCCTCCATCTGCCGGCCGTTGATCGTGAACCCCTGCATCATGCGCATGCCCAGCTCGAAGCGGCGTACTGGCGTATCGGCCTGAACCGGGGAGGCCGGCAGGTCTTGAGCCAAGCGTTCCGGCAGGGTTTCCGCATCGTTCGCCCGTGCGACGACGGCGAAGGTAACTAGCGAGAGCCGCTCGCTTCCCATCATGTCGCGCATCATGCCTCGATCCATCATCTCGCCCATTCGATCACCCATCATCCCTCGATCCATCATGCCGCCCATTCGATCGCCCATCATGCCCCGGTCCATCATGTCGCCCATTCGCTCGCCCATCATGCCGAGTTGGTACTCCTCGCTCACCAGCTGTACGGACTCTCCCGGCTCGGTGTCGCCAAAATCGACCCACAGATCGATCCGTTGGGCCGGCGCCAGTGTGACCGAGCGGCGCCGCTCGGGCTTGGCGAGCAGGCCACCGTCGGTGCCGATGACGGTCACCGCCCGGCCATCGCTCCAGGCCAGCTTGTAGATGCGCGAGTTGGAGCCGTTGAGCAGGCGCAATCGATATGGCTGCGTGGACACCTCGCGTCGCGCGTCCGGGTGGCCGTTCACCAGTACCCGCTCCCCGCGAAAGCCCTGCATGCGGGTCATCATCGCCCCCATGCCACCATCGTCGATGTACTGAAGCTCATTGCCATTGCTAAAGGTGCGATCCTGCAGGATGAGGACCAGTTCCCGCTCTCCGTCGGGGAGCTCCAAGGCACGCTCGGCGTCGTCGTTGATGATCAGTGGACCGGCAAGGCCGGCGTAACTCTGAAAGCCAACCCGGCCACCATCGGGGCCGTGAGGATGGGGGTGGTACCAGTAGAGACCGGCACGATCCACGACATCGAAGGCGACCGCCATGCTCGTCGCTGGCGCGATCGGCAGGCGCGGTTGACCATCCACGTCCGGTGGTACGTGCAGACCATGCCAATGCACGGTGGTGTCTTCGGGGAGATCGTTGTCGATGCGTACCCGCAAGCGCTGACCACGACGCAGGCGAATCAATGGCCCCGTATAACTCTCACCCACGGGCGTCAGGGTATCTTCAGGCCCGACGATTCGCTCGGCCGTGTAGCGCCAGACGTCGCTCGGCGCACCGGGCAGGATAGCCACCTTGTCGGGACGGGCTCGCACACGCAGGTCGACGTCGAAGGGCCCCTCCATGGCCGTTGACGCGGACGCCGCCCGCAGAGCGGGGCGATATCTCCCGGTCCATACCCCGGCCCCCACCAGGGTCGACAACGCCGCCACACCGCCGATGCGGCGCAATACGCTACGTCGCTGCAGGTCGACATAAGCCATGATGCTCCCCCTCCTCTATGGTTGTCGGCGGCCCCGGCTCATAGCTTGGCGGCGCGTAGCCGCAGTGCGTTGGCGATGACCGAGACCGAGCTCAGGCTCATCGCGGCGGCGGCGTAGATGGGACTGAGCAGCCAGCCGGTGAACGGAAACAGCGCCCCGGCGGCCAGAGGCACCCCCAGGCTGTTGTAGACGAAGGCGAAAAACAGGTTCTGGCGGATATTGCGCATCACCCGGCGACTGAGATGCCGGGAGCGAACAATGCCGGAGAGATCCCCTCTCACCAGAGTCACCCCCGCGCTCTGGATGGCGACATCGGTCCCCGTGCCCATGGCGATACCGAGGTCAGCCTCGGCCAGGGCGGGGGCGTCATTGACGCCGTCGCCGGCCATGGCGACCACGCGCCCGGCCTCGCGATGCTCGCGCACGATACGCCCTTTATCTTCCGGCAGTACGTCCGCTTCAATTTAGTCGATACCAAGTTGGCGCGCCACGGCTTCGGCGGTGGTACGGTTGTCGCCGGTGAGCATAACCAGGCGCAGGCCATCCTCTTTGAGCGTCCGGATCGCCTGTGCGGTGGTTTCCTTGATCGGGTCCGCGACACCGATGAGTCCCATGACCTGATCATCGGCCACCAGGAACATCACGGTTTGCCCTTCGGCTTGCAGCGTCTCGGCACGCTGCGTCCATTCCCGCGCCTCCACACCACGTGTTTCGAGCAGCCGGGCATTGCCAAGCGCAAGCTCGCGTCCTTCGACCCGACCGGTGACCCCCATGCCGGTCACCGCCTCGAAATCGCTGGCATCGCTCAGCTCGACATGATGCTCTTGCGCAGCACTGACAATGGCCTCGGCCAACGGATGTTCGCTGCCTCGCTCGAGGCTGCCGGCAAGTTGCAGCAACTGCGCTTCATCACTGCCGGAAACGGGCTTGAGGGATACGACCCGGGGTTTACCCTCTGTGAGGGTGCCGGTCTTGTCGACGACCAGGGTGTCGACTTTCTCGAAACGTTCCAGTGCCTCGGCATTCTTGATCAACACGCCCGCCCGGGCCCCGCGACCGACCCCAACCTGGATCGACATCGGCGTCGCCAAGCCGAGCGCACAGGGACACGCGATGATCAGCACCGATACCGCGGCGATCACCGCGTAGGCCATCGCCGGCGGTGGCCCCCAGATCCCTCAGGCAATAAATGCCAGGATCGCCACGATAACCACCGCGGGGACGAAATAGCCGGCGACCACATCGGCAAGCCGCTGAACGGGCGGCTGCGAACGCTGCGCTTCGGCCACCATTTCCGCGATCTGCGAAAGCACCGTGTCCTCGCCGACCTTGTCGGCGCGCATGACGAAGCTGCCCTGACCACTCACGGTGCCGCCGATGACCGTGTCGCCCTCGCGCTTCTCGACGGGAAGGGACTCCCCGGTCACCATCGACTCGTCCAGCGTGCTGTGGCCTTCGAGCACCTCGCCATCGACCGGCACCTTGTCACCGGGGCGTACCCGTCGACGGTCACCGGTACACAGCTCGTCGAGCGAGACCTCCTCGTCATTGCCCTCGGCATCGATGCGTCGTGCGGTCGGCGGCGCGAGATCGAGGATCGCGCGCAGCGCACTGCCGGTCTTCTCGCGGGCGCGGGCCTCGATCACTTGACCGAGCAGGATCAGCACGACGATCACCGCCGCCGCCTCGAAATACACGCCGACCGAGCCATCGGCGTCACGGAAAGTGGCCGGGAATATCCCAGGGGCGAGCGTGGCGACGACACTGTAGCCATAGGCCGCCCCCACACCGAGGGCGATCAGCGTGAACATGCTGAGGTTGCGTGTGACGAGGGACTTCCAGCCACGCAGGAAGAATGGCCATCCGGCCCATAGCACCACGGGCGTGGCAAAGATCAGTTCGATCCAGTGACCACTGCCGGCGGGCAGCACCTCATCCACCCAAGGGCCGATACCGGGCAGCACGCTGCCCATGGCGACGAACAACACCGGCAGCGTCAGCAGGCCGCCCACCCAGAAGCGTCGGAACATCTCGAGAAACTCGAAGCTGCGTTCCTCTCCGGAAACGCGGGTGAGCTCGAGTGCCATGCCACACTTGGGGCAGTCGCCGGGCTCATCCTGCCGCACCTCCGGATGCATGGGGCAGGTATACTGGACCCTCGACGACGGTTGCGGCTTGACGGGTTCCAGCGCCATGCCGCACTTGGGACACTCCCCCGGCTCCTCGCTCTCTACGCCAGAACACATGGGGCAGAAATAATTGGCCTTGCCACTGGGCTTCGACGCAGCCGCCGAGGTGGCGGCAAGCACGGCGCCTGGATCCTCGCGAAAGTGCTCGGCGCACTGCTTGCTACAGAAATAGTAACGCTCACCGCGATGCTCGACGCTCTCCGTCGAGGCGGGATCGACGCTCATGCCACAAACGGGGTCTTTTTCCATGAAGAACCCTCCATTGTACAAAAGGTTTCTGTTGCGTGGTCGGTGGCGTTTCTCCTCGCTGATATGAACAGGTTACACCTTGCCACCGCCGCCGACCCGACTATCCCAGTGTCGCCAGCGAGGGAAACCAGTCGACCATGATGCTGGAAAGCCGCGTCATGGTGCCCGAGACGATGGCGATGCCCATCAGGATAACGATCGTGCCGGCGACTGGGCGAGCATAGGCGCTCCACCTACCCAGACTTTGCCGATGCAGGGCGAATCGATTGATCAGCAGGGTGCTGGCGAGAAAAGGCAGCGCCAGGCCCGCCGAGTAGGCGCTGAGATAGAGCATGCCGGCCTGGGCACTGGCGGCGCTGGAGGTGGCCATCAGGATGGCGCCCAGGATGGGGCCGATACAGGGCGTCCAGCCGATGGCGAAGGAGATCCCGAACACCGTCGCCGACAGCGGGGAGCCACCCTGGACGTTCGGTGTGAACTGAAGGGTGCGCTGGAACAGCGGCAACCGGAACACACCGGTCATGAACAGGCCCAGCACGATCACCGCCGAGCCGGCGACCCAGTTGAATTCCTGGCGATACCCCCGCATCAGCTGGCCGATACCACTGGCGCCGAGTCCCAACAGGATGAACACGATGCTGAAGCCGAAGACGAAGAAGGCACTGAGGATCAATGCCTCCAGGCGTCTATCGGCCTTGCCGGCACTCCCGCCCGTGACCACCGACAGGTAGGCCGGCAACAGCGGCAAGGTGCAGGGCGAGAAGAAGGAAACCAACCCGCCGGCGAAGGCGCCAATCAGACCGATAGAAGAGAGAGATTCCAAGGCGTTACGCTTCCTGGGGGGGGGCAAGGTGCTGGGCGCGAAGCAGCCTGGGGCCGGCCGCCTACTTCGGACATGGTTAGGCAGAGAATTCTAAGGGTTGCGCCTACCTCAAAGTCATCCATGAGTTAATGCCTTTTGATATAACGTAAAAGAATAGACTCCTTTCCTCGAAAGCCCTTGACCTTAAAGTTGACTTAAAGGTTATCGTGCGTAGTGCATCATCCGACACTTACCATAGATAAGGATAGTGAGATGACCCTACAGCTAGGGGAGATAGCTCCCGATTTCACGATCGAATCCACCGAAGGCACGCTTGGCTTTCATCAGTGGCTGGGCAAGGACTGGGCCGTACTGTTCTCGCACCCCGCCGATTATACGCCAGTCTGTACCACGGAACTTGGCGCGTTTGCCAGGCGAAAGGACGAGTTCGCCGCGCGTGGCGTCAAGCTGGTGGGGGTATCGGTCGACCCCCTCGCTTCTCACCACGACTGGGCGAAGGATATCGAGCAGACCCAGGGCGCGGCCCTGAACTATCCCCTACTGGCGGACGAAGACCAGGTGGTGGCGACGCTGTATGGAATGATCCACCCGAAAGCCGACCCCAAGGTGACGGTGCGTACCGTCTTCATTATCGATTCCGACAAGAAAATTCGCCTGACCTTGACCTATCCGCCCAGCACCGGGCGCAACGTCGACGAAATCCTGCGGGTCATCGACTCGCTTCAGCTAACCGACAAGCACAAGGTTGCAACGCCCGTCGACTGGCAAACCGGTGACGATGTCATCATCTTGCCATCGCTCACGGATGACGACGCCAGACAACACTTCCCCGACGGCTGGGATGCCAAGACACCCTATCTGCGGGTCGTGCGCCAACCGGACTAGTCGAAGTCACGACTCGTGACTCAGGCTGCCCGGCCCAGTCGGGCGGCTAGAAGCTCCGATTCACAGTGCGAGAGGTGAAGCCATGCAAACCCTCAGTATCGGTGAGCTTGCCGAACGTAGTGGGATCGCCAGTCAGGCGATCCGATATTACGAGAAAGAGAAGCTCATGCCCGCCCCCCCACGGACGGAAGCCAACTATCGGCGTTATCCCCTGGATGCCGTGGCCCGGTTGCAATTCATCGTCCATGCCAAGCAGTGGGGCTTTACGCTCGACGAGATCCGTGAGCTGTTGATCCTCCAGGATGCCAACGGCGACCGGGCACAGGCCAAGCGCATCGCCGGCGAGAAGCTGCACAAGATTCGCGAGCAGATCAAGCATCTCTCGCAAATCGAGGCTGTGCTGTCCAAAACGCTTGAAGAATGTACAGGCGAAGGACCGATGCAGGAAGGCTGCCCCATCGTCGACGCCATCGCCGATAGGGACGAATGAGCGGCCTCGTCGCTTCTGGCAGTGTAACGCAGGAGTCCCGAAGCGCGCACGCTGGGCTGATGAAGAACCAAGTTGGGGGAGACCGCAATGGCGGAAAACGTCGATATCGAGATTCGGGGCATGTCCTGTGCGTCCTGCGTCGGACGGGTTGAGCGGGCCCTCGGCCAGCAGCCGGGCGTGATTAACGCTCAGGTGAACCTGGCCACACAGAAGGCGGCGATCCAGATAGAGGGAGGCTCCACGACGGCCAGCCTGCTCGACGCTATCGTAACGGCGGGCTATCAGCCGGTGGTGGAGAGCCTCGAGATTCCCGTCGCCGGCATGAGCTGCGGATCCTGCGTCTCGCGGATAGAACGAGCGCTCGGCAAGCTGCCCGGCATGGTGGAGGTGAGTGTCAATCTCACCACCCAGAAGGCCTTCGTCCGTTTCCTGCCGGGGACCGTATCGCTGGCACGCATTCAGCATGCCATCCGCGAGGCGGGCTATGAACCGCAGGAAACCGAGTCGCAGCAGCAGGCGGACGACGAGGATCGCGAGGGACGACAGCTTCTCCACCGGGTCATTCTCGCGGCAGTGCTCACCATCCCGGTGGTCATCATCGCCATGGGAAAAGTGATTCCCGACTTTGATGCGCTCTTGGCGAGTCTGATGCCGCATCGCGGCTGGATGGGCGTCGAGTGGCTGCTGACCACGCCCGTGCAGTTCTATGCCGGGGCGCGCTTCTATCGCGGTGGTTATGCCGAACTTCGACATCTCAACCCGGGCATGAACAGTCTGGTCATGATCGGCTCGAGCGCCGCCTACTTCTATTCGGTCGCCGCTCTGCTGGTACCCGGCTTTTTCCCGGCTGATACCGCCGTGAGCTACTTCGAGGCGGCGGCGGTGATCGTGACGCTGATCCTGTTGGGACGCTACTTCGAGCACATCGCCAAAGGCCGTACCTCCGAGGCGATCAAGAAGCTCCTGCAGTTGCAGGCGAAAACCGCCCGCGTCATCCGCGATGGCGAAGCGGTCGAGGTGCCGATCGAGGCCGTCGTGCCCGGCGATCGCATCCTGGCCCGCCCGGGCGAGCGTATCCCGGTGGATGGCATCGTTGAAGAAGGCCATTCCTTCGTCGACGAGTCGATGATCAGTGGCGAACCGGTACCGGTTGCCAAGCAGCAGGATGCCGAAGTCGTCGGCGGCACCATCAACAAGAACGGCGCGCTTACCTTCCGCGCCACTCGGGTCGGTGCCGACACCGTGCTGTCACAGATCGTCAAGATGGTGGAAGCGGCACAGGCCGAGAAACCCCCGATCCAGCAGTTGGCCGACAAGATCGCCGGTGTCTTCGTGCCCGTGGTCATCGCCATCGCCCTGATCACCTTCGGGGTGTGGTTCGCCGTCGGGCCGGCCCCGGCGCTGTCCTTCGCCTTCGTCACCACGGTGAGTGTGCTGCTGATCGCCTGCCCCTGCGCGATGGGCCTGGCCACCCCGACTGCGATCATGGTCAGTAGCGGCAAGGGGGCCGAGATGGGGGTGCTGTTTCGCAAGGGCGCGGCGCTCGAGACGCTGGCCAAGATGGATACCGTCGTGCTGGACAAGACCGGCACCCTGACTCAGGGTCGCCCCGAGCTGACCGACTTCGAAGTGATCGAGGGGCACGAGAATGAGGTGCTGCGACTGGTCGCGGCAGTGGAAGCCCAGAGCGAGCACCCCATCGCCGATGCCATCGTGCGCGGCGCCCAGGCGCGTGGACTCGAGCTGCCGGCCGTCAGCCATTTCAGCGCCGAGCCGGGCTACGGCATCGAAGCCGACGTCGCCGGTCACCGGCTTTACGTAGGGGCCGATCGCTACATGAACCGGCTCGGGATTGGGCTCGGCAAGGCGGAAGAGCGCGCCAAGGCGCTTGCCGAGGATGCCAAGAGCCCCCTCTATGCCGCGGTGGACGGCCGACTCGCCGCGGTCATCGCGGTGGCCGATCCGCTCAAGGAGGGCTCGGCCGAAGCCATTTCAGCACTCAAGGCGCTGGGGCTGGAAGTGGCGATGCTCACCGGCGACAACCGCGCCACCGCCGACGCCATCGCCCGACAGGTCGGCATTCAGCGCGTACTCGCCGAGGTGCTGCCTGACCAGAAGGCAGACGAGATCAAGCGACTACAGGCCGAGGGCGGTAAGGTCGCCTTCGTGGGCGACGGGATCAACGATGCGCCGGCGTTGGCGCAGGCAGACGTGGGCATCGCCATCGGTACCGGGACGGATATCGCCATCGAGGCCGGTGATATCGTGCTGATGCGTGGCGACCTGCGGGGCATCGTCAATGCCGTGGCACTCTCCAAGCGCACCCACCGGACCATCATCGGGAATTTCGTCTGGGCCTATGGCTACAACGTGGCGCTGATCCCCGTGGCGGCGGGCGTGCTCTATCCGTTCATCGGCGTATTGCTCAGCCCCATGCTGGCGGCAGCCGCCATGAGCGTCTCCAGCGTCTTCGTGTTGACCAACTCGTTGCGGCTACGCCGCTTCACGCCGGATATCGATGACGCTTCGCCGGTGACGGGCGGTGAACCCCAGGCGGTTCGGGCCCGCCAAGTCTGAGTAGCAAAATTTAATAGGAGACCAAGATGATGGGAAGCGAAGCATGCACGTGGGGGATGGCAGGGATGGGGCTCATTTCCATCCTGCTGATTATCGCGCTGGTGTTTGGCGTCGCCGCGCTCGCCAAGTATCTGTTCTTCGGAAAGAAGCGTGATAGCTGACAGCCCATCGCTACAAGCAGGCACGATTCCGGGGTTGATCAGAGAGCGACAAAGAGACCGTTCATGAAGAAAATCATCTATTCCACTTATTGCCTTGTTATTGCAGGGCTGTTCGGTCTCATTACGCTCCCCGCTCTGGCGAAGGAAACGGGGGACGATTCGCTTGAAGGCCACCAGGCCATTAGTACAGCCGCTACTGGAGCCCCCCTACCCGCATCGATTACGGCATTATTGGATCAAGGACTCAAATTCCATGGAACCTTTAATGCCCCTGGAGATATACAAGGTTATGCCTTGTCCTATGATAATGAGCCCGTGGCGGCTTATATTCCCTCCACTTCCGACCACGCCATCATCGGTACCTTAATTGATCCTCAGGGCAACGCTGTAATGGAACACCAACTTCAAGCTCTGGTGCTGGAACCGATGCTGGAAGCTACCTGGAGCGCGTTCGAGGACACTCGCTTCATTCCGGAAGGACCTGATAGTGCGTCACATATCGTGTATACGCTGACCGACCCCAATTGTCCCTACTGCAATGCGCTGTGGAAGAGCTCACGGTCTCTAATCGATCAAGGTGAGCTTCAGCTTCGTCATGTGCTGGTCGGCGTTCTGTCAGAGGGCAGTCTCCGCAAGGCGGCCGCGATCCTTGAGTCGAATGCCCCAACCAAAGCCCTCGAAACCCATGAATTGAACTTCCGCAATGGCGGCATCAGTCCGGTGGTGCCGTCGGAGGAGATTCGAGCGCTTCTTAGGCGGCATGCCCAGCTCATGCGCGAGGCCGGCGCCACGGGAACGCCGACCAGCTATTACCGCGATGATGAAGGTAATGTGCAGCGCATCAATGGTGCGGTGTCGACCGACCGGCTTCGCGACATATTGGGTGTCGAATGACGCGCCATAACGGCACAGGGGTGACATGAGATGTCATCTCACACAACTGAGATGAGTATGGCAAGCACGCTCGGTGTAAAACACAGGCTCATATTGGGAGCTTCTGTGCTGATTGGCTTGGTGATCCTCTATTGGATCCTGATGGAGACCGGTGCCTTATCGACGCTCACCAATAAGCAGGTCCTGCGTGAGTGGGTTGGCCAGTTGGGGGTCTGGGGGCCATTGACCATTATCGCCATGATGATAGCGGCCATTGTCATGAGCCCGATACCCAGTGGGCCGATAGCCATAGTGGCCGGTGCGATCTACGGCCCTCTATGGGGGACGGCGTATGTGGTCATCGGTGCCGAGGCCGGCGCGTTGCTCGCTTTCGGCATCGCTCGCCTGCTCGGCTATGAGGTGATCCATCGCTGGTCGCGTACTCGCCCCATCCTCGACTGGCTGGGCAGAGAACGCTCTCAGACGGGGTTGATGCTCGTCGTATTCGCATCGCGATTGGTGCCATTCATTTCGTTTGATGCCGTCAGCTACGCGGCAGGCCTGACACCGCTGGCCTTCTGGCGTTTCTTGATTGCCACGCTGGCTGGCGTACTTCCGACGGCGTACTTGATCGTCATGTTCGGGGAGATACTCATAGCTACCGACTCCCACGGCCTCGCGGTCGCGTTGATTCTGATCAGTGGCATCACGCTCCTGCCGATCCTGGCAAAACTCGTCTGGGCTCGGAATACATGAACCATGACAGCTGACATCCTGTGAGACGCATACGTGAAACGGCGACTGTTACTGCTTATTCCTCTGTTGGTTTTCCTGGGACTGGGGTTCTTCCTCTATCGTGGTTTGGAAATGAATCCTTTCGCTCGCGATTCGGCTCTACTGGCCAAGCATTTCCCACCCTTTACCCTGACAACTCTGGAAGCCCCCTCACGCCGTGTTGACGAGTCCCTCCTCAAGGGTGAGGTCACGCTGGTCAATGTCTGGGCGGAGTGGTGTCCAACCTGTAAGGAAGAGATGCCCCAGTTGCTGACACTGGCCGAACGTGGTGTGCGCTTGATTGGCATCAACTACAAGGACACCCGTGCCAAGGGGCTGGAGTTTCTTGACCATTTTGGACGACCTTTCGAAGTCAATATTTTTGATCCGGATGGCGATCTTGGGTTCGAGCTAGGTGTCTATGGTGTGCCAGAGACTTTCCTCGTCGATACCGAGGGCATTATCCGCTATAAGCATACGGGCTATATCACTCCCGAGGATGTTGAGAAAGTTATTCAGGAGATAGAAAAATGGCAGCAATGAGTCATCGAGCGTGCTGAAAGTTACTTTTATTGATAACGCGGCCGGTAACGGTCAGATAAGGAAGGCTTATGCTGCAATATCCTCAGATTGATCCCGTGGCCATTTCTCTGGGGCCAGTACAGATTCACTGGTACGGCCTGATGTACGTAGTCGGGCTGGTCGCCGCCTGGTGGCTGGGGCGTCGTCGTGCCCACCGCCTGGACCTGAATCACGATGATATCGGCGATCTGATCTTTTACGGTGCCATGGGGATCATCCTCGGTGGTCGTCTGGGCTATGCGCTGTTCTACGGGCTCGAGCAACTGCTGGCCAACCCACTGTGGCTCTTCAGAATCTGGGACGGCGGCATGAGCTTTCATGGCGGCCTGGCCGGTGTGTTGCTCGCGGCATGGCTGTTTGCCCGCAAGCACCGCCTGGCCTTCTTTCAGTTGACCGATTTCATCGCCCCGCTAGTGCCGATCGGCCTGGGTGCCGGGCGCCTCGGCAACTTCATCAATCACGAGTTGCCGGGAAGGGTCAGCGATATCCCTTGGGCGATGGTCTTCCCTCCCATGATGGGGCTGGGGCCGGAGCCGCGCCACCCTTCAGCGCTCTACGAGTTCGCCCTGGAAGGGGTAGTACTGTTTGCCGTGCTGTGGTGGTTGTCGCGCCGACCGCGCCAGCGAGGGCTCATCTCGGGGTTGTTCCTGGTGCTTTATGGCACCTTCCGCTTCGGCGTGGAGTTCGTGCGCCTGCCCGACCCCCAACTGGGGTTCATCGCCTTCGGCTGGCTGACCATGGGGCAACTGTTGACCTTACCGATGCTCATTGCGGGGCTGGCCCTGGTCATCTGGTCGAGGCGTCAGCCAGTGGATAGGGCGAAGGCGGCGGCGACCTCATGAACACGGCCTTCGCTTTTCTACTGGTGCTGCTGTTCGTCGCTACACCCGTAGCGGCCCGTGGAGAGTTTCCCGTGGGCGGTGGCAAAGGCTCCACCTTCAGTAACTCGGCTCAACGGGAATTCCTGCCGGCCGATGAAGCCTTCCGGGCTAGCGCCTGGCGAGACGATGAACGGCTCTATGTCGGCTTCCTCAATGCCGAGGACTATTACCTCCATCGCCACCAATTCGCCCTGGACAGCCGCGACGCGGACGTCAGCTTCGGTGAGCTGGCAATTCCCCCCGGCGAACCCATGGTGCACGCGTCTCTGGGGGAGATCGAGGTGTTCTATGACCAGGTGGTATTTAGTGCGCCCATCGAGGCGAGCGATGCCGCTACCGGGCCGCTGGCCATCACGGTGACCTTTCAGGGCTGCTCCGATCGGGGACTTTGCTATCCACCCGAGCAGGTCGAGCTCGACGCGCTTCACGGGTCGCCTCCGGCAGCCTTCGATTCTCCTCCTCGTGGTACTGGGGATAGCGAAAATAGAGCGCCTTGAATGGATCCCACCGGCCTGAGCCTACCGCCATTGGCGGCGGCTTTCGTCTTCGGCCTGCTCGGAGGGGCGCACTGCATCGGCATGTGTGGCGGGATCATGAGTGCCCTGACCTTTGCCGTGCCCCCCAGCATGCGGCAGCCGAGCCGCCTGGCGGGCCTCCTGCTCGGCTACAACCTGGGCCGCATCACCAGCTACATGCTCGCCGGTGCCCTGGTGGCGCTGCTCGGTTCCGTGCTCAACCATGCCCTGGACGGCATCGCCATGGTGCTGCGTATCCTGGCGGCGGTCATGCTGATTCTGATGGCGCTGTATATCGCCAACTGGTGGAAGGGGTTGCTACGTGTCGAAGCCCTGGGTCGCTCGCTGTGGCGGCGTATCGAACCGCTTGGTCGAGGCTTGATGCCCGTCGTGAAGGTGCCCCAGGCCTTCGCGCTGGGCTCGATCTGGGGCTGGATGCCCTGCGGGCTGATCTATTCAATGCTGGCCTGGAGTCTGGCCGTGGCCGAGCCGCTACGCGCCGCGACGATGATGGGGGCCTTCGGGCTCGGCACCCTGCCCGTCGTCCTGGCGACCGGTATGGCAGCCCGCCGCGTCTCGCTATGGATTCGCCATCCAGCGACCCGCACGCTGGCGGCGTTGCTGATCATAGCGTTTGCCGTCTGGCAACTCTGGCATCTGCACTCCATGACCGGCATGGACGATATGGCCAGCATGGCGCCGTCGCATCACTGATGGCCAATGCGCGGACCATCCGTGACGATGGCCGGTTGCTCCGATCCCAGCGATTCGATCAGTTGCTTCAGGCTAGGGGCCTCGGGACCATCATCGTGGCCGATGCTATCCAGCCATCGCGCTATCGCCTGAAGTTCTTGAATCCTCATGCAAATGTGGCGCCCTTGTTCAGCCAGCGGCGTGTGCCTATCAACAACCGGAGGGCTGTCTTGGTCCGCCCAGGTCAATATCTGCTTGATTTCTGGGAGGCCGACTCCCAACGAGCGAAGGCAATCAATGAGGCGCAGGCGACCCAGTGCCTCCTCGTCATAGAGTTGATAGCCGTTGCGCGGGTCCCGTTGCGGTCGTAACAACCCCTCACGTGTGTAGTGACGTACCGTTTCCGCAGTGACCCCACCAGCCCGAGCCAGTTCAGTGACTCGCATTGCCTTTTCCTTACCTACTCAGTTTCAGTCAGCCTACAACCGTGAGGCCGCCCAAAGGTCAAGGCCTGGTTATAGCGCTCAATGGGTGGCCGCCCGCATGACGCGGAAACGCCAAAAAATAAGGGCTTGACCTTGAAGTAGGCTTCAAGGATACCTTTCCAAGAAGCAGCGCTGCTGCAGGGTGGAAATCAAAGCCAAGCCGTGCCATCAGCCTTGCTGGTGGAAAGGTGAGTCCCAAGAAGATCGAGGAGAGTGTCATGCGGAAACGTCACACTGCAGTCCTGACTGTCGCTATCATCGCCACCAGTGCCTTCGGGACCGGCTCGCTCCTTGCACAGGAAGATCCGCAGCAGGAGCCAATGGAGGGCAAGGGCATGCATGGGGACATGATGCAAGAAGGTGGCATGATGGGGATGATGAGTGACATGAATACCATGATGGAAAAATGCAATGCCATGATGGATAAAATGCAACAGGGTCATGAAACCGACAGTAACGCCTGACGTGAGATCGCCAGGGGCTGCTCCGCAGAGGAGCAGCCATTTACATTTTAGTGGAGCGAGGGGAGAACAGCATTTGCGTAAATGCATCTATGCTCCATTAGCCATTCTCTGGCTGGTGGCAAGTGCTTCGTCCTTTGCTCATTCCCTTGAAGATGCCGAGGCAGAGTTGCAAGAGCGGGAACGCTACGCCCAGTTTGTCGACCAGCCGGCCCCGACTTTTTCCCTGGCCGGTGTTGAGGGCAACATCGTGGCATCTTCCGACCTGGAAGGTCGCGTCGTGGTGCTCAATTTTATCTACACCCGCTGCCAGGAAGCCTGCCCGGTGCACATGAACCTGATTGCCGAGGTGCAAGAGCGAGTCAACGATACCGGCCTACGAGATGATGTTGAATTTATCACCATCGCTACCGACAGCGAGGACTTTGCCGGCACGCACAACAACATGCGGGCCTACGGTGAAAATTTCGATCTGGACCCCGCCAACTGGCGGTTTCTTTATCGAAGCGAAAATGAGTTTGTCGACACCACACGCCAGGTCGCGGAAGCCTACGGTCTGAAATTCGACGATGTGGCCGAGGGCGTCCAGGCGCATGGCGTTGTGACTCATGTCATCGACCAATCAGGACGGATACGGGCCCGCTTTCATGGGCTCAAATTCGATCCGGAGCACCTAGTTTCCTATGTAAAGGTGTTGGCAGAAGGACCAGAGACATTATCCACCGGTGTGTGGGATCGCATTCGCCATACTGTCGTCAACACCTTCGATTAATGCCGCGAGAGTATAGCCGGCCTCGCTGCCGAACGTTCTCGTGAACTCTATGGAGCCTTAGCGTATGAAACACTGGAAAGCGCTGACCATCGCTTCTCTATTGACCTTCCCCCTGACAGGGTTGGCAGCCGAGACGTCGGCAACCCTCTACAAGAACCCCAACTGTGGCTGTTGCGCCGAATATGCCAAGTATCTCGAACGAAACGGGTTCGAAGTGGAGACAATCGATACTCACGATCTCGCGAAGATGAAAGCCGAACACGATGTTTCCGAGAAACTGCAGGGTTGCCATACCACGCTCATCGACAACTATGTCTTCGAGGGCCACGTACCCGTGGAAAGCGTCACCCAGGTACTCGAAGAGAAACCTTTCATCAAAGGCCTGAGCGTACCCGGAATGCCACTTGGCTCACCGGGGATGTCGGGCGAGAAACAGGGCCCACTGGAGGTTTACACCCTGGCCTTTCAGCCGACCGATACCCCTGAAGTTTACGCCACCCACTGAAGGTGAGCCTTGGTGATGAGACAACTGATCGGGACCAGTTGGGTAGCGGTGGCATTGTGGGGAATGATCACTTCTTTGGCCGTCGCCGAACCACCCAAACGTGTGGGGCCGAATGGGTTTCTTCTCTGGGAAAGCCCACGCGAGGTGTCGGAAATCAGCTTCGAGGCTGGCGACGGTACTCCGCTGACGCTGACCACCTTCGGAGGAAAGCTGATCCTGCTCAACATCTGGGCGACATGGTGTGGCCCTTGCCGCGAGGAAATGCCCACCCTGGATGCCCTCCAGGCTGAATTGGGTGGGACAGATTTCGAGGTCGTCGCACTCTCGATCGATCGCAAAGGCATCGAGGTCGTCAACGAATTCTATCAGGAGGTGGGGATCGAGCATCTAGCTCCCTACGTCGATCCAACCGGCATGGCCAGCGCGAACCTCAGTGCCGTGGGTATTCCCACGACGCTTCTGCTCGACCGCCAGGGCAGGGAGATCGGACGCCTGGTCGGGGAGGCCGAGTGGGATACCCCTGAAATGATCGACTTTCTTGCCGAAACCATAGAAACCACCCAGGAGGACGCGCCATGAGTTGCTGTGACGACAAGCCCCAAAAGGGCCAAGAGAAAGCCGGACTGAAAGGCCTGGTAACAGGCCCACGCCGCTGGATGCTGCTGGGCGCTGTGGCGGTGGCTGGTGGTCTTGCCATGGGCTGGGATCAGTTGGTCCTGCTTGGGCTCGCGCCTCTCTTGGTGAGCCTCTTGCCTTGCCTTGTCATGTGCGGATTAGGACTGTGCATGATGAAATGCAAGGACAAGACAAACAAGTCGACCGACCAGGACGAAGTCACTGATACACAAGCCGGGGTGGAAGCCTCTACCGCGGTACCCACGGAGACGACATCCGCCAATCGCCAAGCGGCGAATCACCAGGTGCCGTCCGAGCGGCCCATATCCAAGCTCCAAGCCTAGCCGCGGGATAGGGGAGGATGCTGGAGCTTGCCAATATCGGCCTGGCGACGGCCTTTCTGGCGGGCCTGATCTCGTTCGCTTCGCCCTGTGTCTTACCGCTCGTGCCTGGCTATCTCTCCTTCGTCGCCGGGCGCTCGCTGGGGCAGATACGGGAAGCGGATCGACGGGAGCGACTCCGGGTGTTAACCCAGTCGATCTGGTTCGTGCTCGGGTTCACCACGATATTCCTGATGCTGGGCGCCAGTGCCACGGCCATCGGGCGTCTGCTGCTGATCTATCGCCAGGAGGCGAACCTGGTCGGCAGTCTCATCGTCATCCTGTTCGGTGCCTTCATGACCGGGCTCATTCCGCTGCACTGGTTACAGCGGGAATGGCGGTTGATCGGCCGCCTCAAGGAAGCGGGCGGGGGGCCTGGTGCGGCCTACCTCCTAGGTGTGGCGTTCGCCTTCGGCTGGACCCCCTGCATCGGCCCGATCCTGGGCGCCATTCTGACCGTCAGCGCCTCGACGGCCAATGCCTCGAGCGGAATGGCGTTGCTCGGCATCTATTCGCTGGGCCTGGGGGTGCCCTTTCTGTTGACGGCGGTGTCGCTCGATCGCTTCCTGCACCACCAGCCATTCCTGCGCCGCTGGGGCCGAGTCATGCATCTGGCGGCCGGGCTGATCATGATCCTGATGGGCATCTTGATGATCACCGGCAAACTGACCGAGCTGTCCTATTGGTTATTGCGCACCTTTCCGGCGCTAGGCAGCATCGGCTAGCCATTATTCGAGGAAATATTGCAATGAACAAAATCACGGGTCGCTTCTGGCGTGCCCTGTCACTGACGAGCTGGGTCATGGCCAGTCTGAGCTTCGTCAGTATGGCCGGGGCCGCCGAGGAGGCATTGCCGTCGCTGAGTTATGACCAAACAGGCGAACGGCTGCTCAAAGTACAGGCCAACCAGCTTTTCGAAAGCACGGATGGCGGGGCGGCCTGGACGATGATTCCCTTGCCCGACGAAGTAGCGGAGGGACGGTTGGTAACGGTATCGGAACCGGCAACAGCCGAACAGGCCCTCTATATCGCCGGCCCCTCGATCGGGGTGCAGCGCAGCACCGATCATGGAGAAACCTGGCAGGAACTCAACGATGGCTTGCCTAACCAGGACGTTACCGCCTTGGACGTGCACCGCCATCAGCCCGAGACACTCTATGTGGTGATTGCCGACGACGGCCTCTACCAGAGTGAGGATGCCGGCACGACCTGGAAGAAGATGGATAGCGGTCCTGCCCAACCCGTTCGCCGGCTCATCCACTCCGATATGGAGGGGAGCATGCAGACTGGCTGGCTCTATGCGGTGTCCGACGATGCGGTTCGCCTGTCGATGGATTGCTTCTGCGGCTGGCGACCGACCGGGGAGCTCGATGCCGGCAGAGTCTATGATCTGGCCTACAAGCTCGACGATCCCGAACACGTCTATGTGGCCACGGAGCAAGGCCTGTGGCGCAGCGACAATGGCGGCCAGGAGTGGCAGCAAGTAAAGGGTGATGGCCCGACGTTCGTCACGCTTACGCTTGCGCCGCAGGGAACGCTCTATGCCCTGGATCGCGAGGGGGAGCTCATGCGCAGCGAAGATCAGGGCCAAACCTGGACACCCCCCGATGCGTAAGCTCTGGATCCTCGTCACAACGTGGCTGCTGATGAGTGCCGCCGGGCAGGCCATGGCGGGGGGTGGCCCCTCTTCGCGCGATACCTCTCGGCTGGAAGAGGGAGAAAGGATCTACCAGCAGTACTGTGCCAGCTGCCACGGCAGCGAGGGCGAGGGCCAGCCGAACTGGGAGCACCAGAATGCCCAGGGCGAATTGCCCGCTCCCCCTCACGGGCCGGAGGGGCATACCTGGAAACACTCCGATGCGATGCTCTACCGGATCATCGCCGAGGGATGGCGCGACCCCTGGAACAAGACCGAGCGACTGACGATGCCGGCCTTCGAGAATGTCCTGACCCCCGCCGAGATCCGCTCCGTGGTGAACTATCTCAAGACGTTATGGACGCCGGAGCAACGACGTCATCAGGCGGAAGAAAGCGAGGGAGCCCCATTTCCGTCGCAGAGTGAGTAGCTGTGGGGCTAGGGAAGCGCTGCGTAAACACCTCCGCAGCTGACGGAGAGTCAACCGCAGGGTAAAACCTGGCTTTCTTGCCACTGTCTGACCAAAGCCAACCGATGAAGCAGATTTCTGTCGCTCAGGCTCAGCAACAGAACAAGAAGAAGGTTCCCCGCAGCGAACGGTGTCTGGGAAGCCTTGAACAGGACATCATGCACGCCCCCAAGGTCAGTAGCGGCATTTTCACCACTACGCTGCTGACATTACTCTCAATACCAGCCCAGAGGTGGTGGACATTTCATCGCACGCACGAAGCCCCCTGCGAGAGCGTCACCTTGAGCTGATTGTGGTAGGTTTGCATTTGCTCTCAGCTAGGACTGTCTCTCTCCTACCAGATGGGGAGTAAGATGGGTAGGAACAAATAAAAAACTATGCACAAAATAAAACTAACCAACTGTTTTATAAATAAAAAATACATCAAATTACATCTTCAGATTCAGAATATTGAGTGAGGGCCTCTGTATCCGCCAAGGCCAGCCGAGCATTCAGCACAGAAGACGCCTTGACCCTGGTTAGCGCATCCACTTGACTGTGAATCAAGTGAATTGGGAGTTCCCGGTCGGCGCTACAGCCTCGGTGGTTTCACTGGGACTTTTCGCTTTTTGTATCCACCGTTTTTCCAAGTCGATCAGTGTGGGTAGGGGCGACTTGGCTCAACCGTGTTCCAGCGGTTTTTGGAGAACCGGATGGTCATGGTTCGATGATCCGACAGGGTGATGATGCCAAGACACCAGGCACGATGACGCAGCGACCTTTACAAGCCATCCGGCTCAACGGCAGATCACCCCAGATGCTCGATCAACTCGCCGATCAATTCGCGGTGCTCGCCGTGCCAGTGGTAGGCCACATAGGCCTTTAGCTCGATGACGGGCGCGTCCTTGACCACGAACAGCCGCTGCCGGTCACACCAAGGGGCGACGATGTCCTGGGGCAGGTAGGCGGCGCCGCCACACTCGAGCAGCAGCCCGAGGGCGATGCGGCCGCTGTTGACCCTGCCTCGCGCCAGTTGGCGCTGCGGAAAGCTGCTCTCGTGGATGCTGGCAAACGCCGTGCCCCACTCGACTCGGATGTAGCCTTCGCCCACCGCCTGCTCGGCGCTTCTATCCGGCTGGTTTGAGACCATCACCAGCGGGATGGTCGCCACCTCCTCGACCCCTACGCCACTGATGCGCGGGGTGTCGTAGAGGAAGCCGACGTCGACCATGTTGCGCTCCAGCTTCTCGACCACCCGCAGCGGGGTGCTTTCTTCGGCACGAACGCCCAGGGTCGGGTAGGCGCGATAGATGGTGGCGAGCCAGTCCTGCAGGAAGATATCCCAGAGGCTGGCGACCCCCGCCACCACCAGACGCCGCTGGTGCCGCTCGCTCAGGGCGGTGTCCTCGTAGGCTCTTTCCCAGGCGTCGAGCAGAAAGCGGGCGTGACGCTCCATGCGCTCCCCGGCCGGGGTCAAACCGATGTGGTGATGGCCGCGGCTGAACAGCGACAACCCCAGCTGCGCCTCGAGTTGACGAATGCGTGCGCTGACCGTCGAGGGCGAGACACAGAGGCTCTCTGCGGCCTTGCCGAAATTGCGCAGCCGGCTGACCTCGAGAAAGGTCTTCAGCAGTTGGGTATCCACGGCTCACCTATGCGGTTTTTTTGTTCAGGAAGCGCAAAAAATTTTGTTTTTCAGGATACCCGCATTTCTCTAGGCTTGCCCGACCCCTTACTTCTGCCCACCTGAGGTTCCGCCATGGCGTCTTCCCCCAAGCGTTATCTGCACTTCCTGCGCTGGGGACGCGGCCTCGACCGCCGCACCCTGTCGGCGGACATGATGGCGGGCCTTACCGGCGCCATCCTGGTACTGCCACAGGGCGTGGCCTATGCCTTCATCGCCGGGCTGCCACCGGAGGTCGGGCTCTACACGGCGATCGTCGCGGCCACGGTGGCGGCGCTGTTCGGCAGTTCCTGGCACATGATCTCAGGCCCCACTGCGGCGCTCTCCATCGTGCTGGCCAGCGTGATCGGCGGCCTCGGCACGCTGACACCCGACCAATACCTGGGAGCGGCGCTGACCATCACGCTCCTGGTCGGACTGATCCAGCTGGCCATGGGGCTCTTGCGCCTCGGCAATCTGGTGAGTTTCATCTCTCACACGGTGGTCATCGGCTTCACCTCTGGTGCGGCCATCCTGATCGCCACCAGTCAGATGGAGCACCTGCTTGGCGTGTCCATCGACGCTCAGGGATTCCTGGCCGAGCTGTCAGCGCTGTTCCGGGCGCTGCCGGATATCAACCTCTACGCATTGGCCATCGGGCTGATCTCGCTGATCACCTCGCTGGTAGCACGACGCCTCCATCGTCGTAGTCCTCACCTGCTGCTGGGGCTGGCCGCCGGCAGCCTGGCCTGCTGGTGGATCGATGGCGCCGCCCACGGTGTGGCGCTGGTCGGCGCCCTGCCCGGGACCCTGCCACCCGTTACGCTGCCCGAACTGACGCCGGACAGCCTGCGTGTGCTGACCTCCGGCGCCTTCGCCATCGCCCTGCTGGGGCTGATCGAAGCGGTATCCATCGCCCGCGCCATTGCCCTGCGCTCGCGTCAGGTGATCGACGGCAATCAGGAATTCATCGGCCAGGGTGTGTCCAATATCGTGGGGGGCTTCTTCTCCTGCTACGCCAGTTCGGGCTCGTTTACCCGCTCCGGTGCCAACTATGACGCAGGCGCCCGCACCCCGCTGGCCTCGGTGTTCGCCGCCCTGCTGCTGTCGCTGATCCTGATCTTCGCCCCGGGGATCACCGCTTATCTGCCGCTACCCGCCATGGCTGGAGGCATCCTGCTGATCGCCTGGAACCTGATCGACATCCCGCACATCGTCCATCTGGTACGCGTCAGTCGCCACGAGGCGATGGTGCTGGTCGCCACCGTCTCCGCTACCCTGCTGGTGGCACTGGAGTTCGCCATCTATATCGGCGTGCTGCTGTCACTGGTGCTCTATCTAAAGCGCACCTCGCGTCCCACCGTCCTTGAAGTGGCGCCGCGCCAAGATCATCCCCGGCGACTCATCCGCAACGTCAGACGCTATCAGCTCGAGCAGTGCCCACAGCTCAAGATTCTGCGCATCGACGGCTCGCTGTTCTTCGGCGCCACCGACCACGTACAACGTCGTCTTCGCGCCTTCACCGCAGAGCCGGGCTCCCGTGCGCTGATCATCGGCAAGGGCATCAACTTCATCGATACGGCGGGCGTGGAGATGCTGCTGCAGGAGGTCCGTCGCCTGACGGACCAGGGGGGCGAGCTGATGATCAGCTCGCTCAAGGGCTCGGTGATGGATGAGCTACGCCGTCGCGGTGATCTGAAGAGAATCGGCGAGGCTCGCTTCTTCGAGACCACCGAGGCGGCCATCACCTCCATTACCCCGGCGCTGGATCCAGACGTCTGCCAGGGCTGCGCCAAACGCGTCTTCGGCGAGTGCGCGTCGAAGCCATCGCCTGAACTCGGTGTCCTGGCAAGCCAGGTCTGACCAGCGGCGCCCGGAATGGGCAATTCGGGGGGCCGCTATATTCAGGCTCCGAGGACGTCCTTCAGCGCCGCCAGACAGGCGTCCACTTCGAATGGGGTGTTGTAGTGGGCCAATGACACCCGAGTAACCGAGGGCAGGCCCAGGGGGCGCAGGATATTGCCGGAATAGGCGTCATCCTTGCGGGCGTGGACGCGAATGCCACGCTTGCCGAGCTCGGCGACGATCTCCAGTGCGTCTTGGTCCTTCACGCAGAACGAAACCGCGCCTTCCCGCCAGGGCGAATCCGCCTCGCCGATCAGGGTCACGCCGGGCAGGTCCCTGAGTCCGGTGACACCATCGGCTCCGTCGATCAGCCGACGCATCAGCGCGGCCTCCTGGTCATGCATGGCCTGGCCGGCGGCCAGCAGGCGCTGACGGCGGTCGCTTTCGTCGGTGAAGTGTCCTCCCAGCCACTCGAGGTAGCGGACCATCTCGTGGGCGCCGGCCCAGGCGGCAGGATCGCGGCTACCCAGCTCCCAGGCGTCGTCCGGCTTGCCCGCCAGGCGGTCGTGATCGGCGCAACTGAGTCGCGGCGAGACCCAGGCGTAGCCGTCGTTGAACGGGCAGAACACCTTGTACAGCGACACCGCGTAGGCATCGACGCCGTAGTGCGATACCGCCAACGCACCATGGGGGGCATGCTGGATGCCGTCGACGATGATGTAGCAGTCCGGTGCGATGTCGCGAATCGACTCGGCGATGGCGGCCACGTCCTGGGTCATGCCGGTCACCGGGCTGGTGTGCAAAATGGTGGCCACACGGGTCTCCGGCGTCACGACGCGGGCATAGTCCTCGGCGGTGGCGCGCCCCTGATGCGGATCGAAGGGCACCGTCAGCCGCTGCCTGCCGGTGCGCCTCGCCCACTGCGCGGTGGCATCAAAGGTGGCAGGATGCTCGAGCTCACAAGCAACGATGTCGCCCCCCGCTGGCGCGGCATTGGCGGCGGCGCGAATCACCCGGAACAGGCACTCGGTGCCGGTCTCGCCGCCAAACACAATGCCATCCTCTACCCCCAGCAGGCTGGCCATGGCGTGGCGGCCGTCATCGACCATGCGCGAAATAGCCCAGGAAGCGTCATTGTCGCGATGCTCGTTGTCCGGCAGTGCGGCGACCTCGGCCATGCGTGCCACCACGGCCTTGAGCGTCAGGGATCCGCCGGCGTTTTCGAAGAATATCCGGGGGCCGGTGTAGGGGCAGCGGTCGACGTGGTGAAAGCGAGCGCGCACCTGACTCATCAGGGCGTCGTCAAATACCGCCACGCTGGCCTTGATGGAAGGCTTCAATGTCTGCATCTGATCGTTCCTTGGTGGCAGCGGAACAGCAAACCTCACCCCCAGCCGGGCGCCAGAACGAGGCAAGGGACGCTACCCGATCCTTCCTGGTTCGTCCGGAGTTATCGAGAAGCTTGCTCATAGTAGTACGCCCTGGCTGACCGGATGGCAAAAATGCAGCACACTGGGCGCCTGAACTTTGGTCGATCCAACGTTACCGTTCGAGTGACATCGTGATAATCTGTCCCTTGAACGACGGCCGTAAGTTGACGCTATTTCACCTTTCACAATGCTCAACCATCCCGGTGATTTTCCCCTGATGATGGGCGAGCCTTCTGGCGAGACAATGCCATGACGAGTGACGCCACCTCCGCTGCACCATCCAAGCCGGAAGCCCTGGCCGAAGAGCTCGTCTATGATCGCATCGTCGACGCCCTGATCGACAAGCGTCTGCGTCCTGGCGAGCGTTTGAACGAAGCCAAGCTTGCCAGCGCCTTCAAGACGCCGCGTAGCCGGGTACGTCGCGCACTGAACCGGCTGACGGCGGAGCGTCTGGTACGCTTCGAGATGCACCGGGGCGCCTTCGTCTCGCTGCCATCGGTGAAGGAAGCCTACGATATCTTCGAGACGCGGCTGCATATCGAGGGCGCGGTGGCGCGGATCGCCTGCGAGCGTATCGACGCCGAAGGTATCGCCACGCTACGTCGCCACCTGGCGCTGGAACATCAGGTCTTCGAGGAGCACCAGCCCAGCGTCAATCGCATCTCCGGCGACTTTCACCTGATGCTGGCGGAGCTGACCGGCAACGACGAGCTGATCGCCATCGTGCGTCCGATCATCCGACGCTTCTGCATCATCCAGTCACTCTACGAACGCCCCACCGGTGTGCTGTGCCTGACCCACGAGCACCAGACCCTGGTCGACCTGATCGAAAAGCGCGACGCCGAGGGCGCCGCCGCGTCGATGATGGAGCACTGTCGCCACATCTTCTACAGCCTGGACCTGTCCGAGCGCCGCCGCGCCGAGGCCAACATCTACGATATCGACATCGACGATCTGCTCGGCTAAAGGGCCGGCCAGACCGAAAAACCCGCGTAAGCAGGAGACAAGGCCGGCCCTGAGCCTGGGACATGCGCAGCAGAAAAGGGGCCAGAAGCCCCTTTTGTGCATTTCCACGACGTCATTGCCAGCTTCTGGCCCACGCCATCAGAGTGCGGCGTCCAGCGCCTCGATCAGTCGGTCCACCTCGGCCTCGGTGTTGTAGTGCACCATGGATACCCGCACCACGCCCTGGATGTCCATCAGACCGAGGTCCTCGGTCAGGCGACGGGCGTAGAAGTCGCCGTAGCGGATTCCTACCTTGGCCTCGTCGATCTTTCGCACGATCTCGTCAGACTGATGCCCTTCCACGGTAAAACTGATGGTCGCGACGCGATGTTCGATATCGGCATCCCGCCTTCCGATGATGCGAACGCCTTCTTTTCCAGCGAGATAATCGAGCAGTTTCTTGCTCAATATCGCTTCATGCTTGGCGATGGCATCGAAGGCTGTTTCCAGCTTTTTCCGCTTGTCACCTTCACCATTATTGCCCGTCAGCGAGGTCAGGTAATCCAGGATACCGGTGGCGGCGTAGGTCAGCTCGTAGTTGGGATTTCCCGGTTCCATCTTTCCTGGAATCTGCTCACGCGTAAAGAAGTGATGGTAGATATTATCCAGCTCCAGCAGGCATTCCTTTTTCACATAGAGCACCGCGTGATGGGGACCGAATACCTTGTACAGACTGAAGCCATAGTAGTCGACATCCCAGTCCTGGACGTCGATGGCTCGGTGCGGGGCGAAGGCCACCCCATCGACACAGATGCGAGCGCCGGCGTCGTGGGCCATGGCAGCGATCCGCTTGATCGGATTGATGGTGCCGAGCAGGTTGGAGACGTGGGTCACGCAGACCAGACGAGTGCGCTCGTTGAGCAGTTCCGCCAGGGTGTCCAGCTCCAGCTCCAGAGTCTCGGGATTGCAGTTCCAGAAGCGCAGCTTGACGCCGCGCTGCTCTAGGCGCATCCAGGGGCCGACGTGGCTCTCGTGGTCGGTGTTGGTGACGATGATCTCGTCGCCCGGCGCAAACTGGCTGGCCATGGCGTCGGCCAGCAGGCGGAACTGGATGGTCGAACTGGGACCGAACACCAGCTCTTCCACGTGGCGTGCATTGACCAGCGTCGCCACCGCCTGACGGCCGGCGTCGACCTTGGCCTTGGAATTCTGGCTGGGGGCGTAGCTCGCGCCGAGCTGCACGTTGTCGCCCAGCAGATAGTCGCTGATGCGTTCCACCACCATCTTCGGCACCTGGGCGCCGCCGGCGTTGTCCATGAACACCCAGTCGCTTTCAAGCGAGGGAAACTGGGCTCTGACGTGTGTCAGATCAAGGCGAGCGTCTGAGGATGAATCGAGTGACATGGGAAGTCCTTGAATAGGGGTCGAGAGGCGATACATGGACGTCGAGAGGCAAGGCTGGGGCGAAACAAGCGCCGAGCCAGCCGTCGAACAGGCGCCACGGTTCAGTGAGCCAGCACCGACTGGAAAAAGGCGCGGGTTCGGTCTTCCTGCGGCGCCGAGAAGATCTGTTCGGGAGCGCCTTCCTCGACGATCTGGCCAGCCTCCATAAAGATCACCCGGTCGGCGACATGGCGGGCGAAGCCCATCTCGTGGGTCACCAGCAGCATGGTCACGCCGGTGCCGGCCAGGGTCTTGATGACGTCGAGCACCTCGCCGACCATCTCCGGGTCCAGCGCCGAGGTGGGCTCGTCGAACAGCAACACGCGCGGCTCATTGGCCAGCGCCCGGGCGATGCCGACCCGCTGCTGCTGACCGCCGGACAGGGCGCTTGGATACTTGTACATCTGCTCGGCGATGCCGACCTTTTCCAGCAACTCCTTGGCCCGCGCCTGGGCATCCCCCGGGCTCATGCCACGCACCCGGATCGGTCCCAGGGTCACGTTCTCCAGCACCGTCATGTTGGGAAACAGGTTGAAGCTCTGGAACACCATGCCGACGTCCTTGCGCACCTCGATCAGCTCGGGGCCGGGCTGGACCCGCACGCTGTCGACGTAGATGTCGCCGGCGCTGTAGGCCTCCAGATGATTGATGCAGCGGATCAGCGTCGACTTGCCGGAGCCCGACGGGCCCAGAATCGCCACCACCTCGCCTTCGCGTACCTTGAGGTCGATGTTCTTGAGGGCGTGGAAGTCGCCGTAGTACTTGTTGACCCCTTCGAGCGAGATGATCGCTCTGGGCGCCTCGGGCAGACCAGCCTCGAGCGGGGGAAGGGTAGTGCCCTGGGTAGTGCCCTGGGTAGCGCCCTGGGTTGTCCGGGTTTCATTGATCATGGCAGTTCTCCTGTCAGGCCCGGCCCTGGGCGAAGCGTTTCTCGAGCAGACCGACCAGGCGCACCAGTGGCAGCAGCACCGCCAGGTAGAGTAGCGCCGCGCCGATCAGCGGTGTCGGGTTGGCTGCCAGCGCCTGGGCCTGGGTAGCCTGCTTGAGCAGGTCGGGCATGGCCACCACCGAGGCCAGGGCGGTGTCCTTCATCACGTTGATGCAGTTGCTGGTCAGCGGCGGAATGATCAGCCGGATCGCCTGGGGCAGGACCACGTCGCACATCACCCGATACTGGCTCAGGCCGATCGACTGGGCGGCCTCGAACTGGCCCCGTGGCACCGCCTCGATACCGGCGCGGTAGATCTCGGCGGCGTAGGCGCTCGAGATCATGGTCAGGGCGGTACAGGCCGCGGCGAACGGTGACAGGGTGATGCCGACGAACGGCAGCGCGTAGTAGACGATGACCAGCCACACCAGCACCGGCAGCGAGCGAAAGACGTCGATGTAGGCGATGGTGAGAAAACGCAGCGGCTTGGGGCCGTAGAGGCGCAACAGCGCCAGCCCCAGCCCGCCGATCAGCCCCAGCAGGATGCTCAGAAAGCCCAGCATCAGGGTCATGCCGAGCCCCTGCAGGAGCATCGGGAAGGTGCGCACCAGCACCTCCCAGTTGAAGAATGTCTGGACCAGGTCCATGGATCGTCTCCACGATCGAGGGTAATACGCTGGCCGCGGCGGTCACCGCCGCGGCCACGGGACTTGCTGGGCCAGGTTTACTGGGCGGAAGGCATATCGCGCACTTCGACGGTGCTGGTGCCGGCATCCGGAGCGGCGCCGAACCAGGTCTCGTGCAGCTCGGCGACAAAGCCTTCCTGCTTGAGTTCGCTGATCACTTCGCTGGCCTTGGCGGCAAGCTCGGCGTCCTTGGCGAACATCATCGAGTACTGCTCACCGCTAGGGATGCGGCTGACCACCTCGAGGCTGGGCTTGTCACGCACGTAGTACTGAACCGCCGGAATATCGGAGATGTAGGCGTCCAGGCGGCCGCTGGACAGGTCCAGCATGGCCGGCTGCAGGCCTTCGTAGCGGCGGATTTCCTTGATCCCGTACTGCTCCTGATTCTCGCTGGTCCAGATGTCGCCGGTGGAGCCGGTGTCGACGCCGACCACCTTGCCGTCCAGGTCCTCGAGCCCGCTGATGCCCTTGCTGGTGTGGGTCGCCAGGGACTGGTCGCTGTCGTAGTAGGGCTGGGCGAAGGACACCGACTCCAGACGCTCGTCGGTGATGGTGATGGAGGACACCGCCACGTCGATGCGCCCAGACTGTACCGCCGAGAACAGGCCATTGAACGGAATGTTGCTGATCTCCACCTCGTCGTAGCCCAGGCGGCTGCCGACCTCGTTGACCAGGTCGATCTCGAAGCCGACGTAGTCACCGCTGTCGTCCTGGAACTCCCAGGGCAGGTTGCCGATGTTGGCACCGACCTTGAGGGTTTCGGCCATCACGCCGCCTGCTGCCAGGCCGGCGGAAAGGGCGGTGGCCAGCACCAGGGAACGCTTGGAGAAGGTCTTGTAGGAAAGGCTCATGGGATATTTCCTCTGGTTATTGTCGTTGTTGCGGGTACAGCAGAAAACACGGGGTTCATCGGCGACGTCAGACGACGCCGGTCGCTTCACCTTCCCGGGCAAGCCAGGCCCGGGCGATCTCTTCACGGGTGGCGAACCATACGCCCTCGTGGGCCTGGGCGTAGGCGATAAAGTCCTTGAGCGCGCGAATCTTGCCGGGGCGCCCGACCATGCGCGGATGCAGGCCGACGGACATCATCCTGGGGCCGCGCGCCGACTCCTCGAACAGCACGTCGAAGCCTTCCTTGAGGTTGTCGAGAAACTCGCGCCCCGAGGTAAGCCCAGGAGAAAGCCAGAAGCGGAAGTCATTCATGTCGGTGGTGTAGGGCACCACCAGCTGACGACTGCCCGCCACCTCGGTGAAGTAGGGTACGTCGTCGTTGTAGGCGTCGGAGTCGTAGAGGAAGCCACCCTCTTCCACCAGCAGGCGCCGGGTACGCACGCTGGGTCCGTAGCGGCAGTACCAGCCCACAGGGCGCTTGCCGGTGGTGGCGGTGATCGACTCGATGGCGAGGCGGATGTGCTCGCGTTCCTCGTCTTCGCTGAGGCGAAAGACCTCCTCCCAGCGATAGCCGTGGCTGCAGAATTCGTGGCCATCGGCGCTGGCGACACGGGCAACGCGGGGGTTCTGCTCCAGCGCCACCGCGCAGGCAAAGAAGGTCGAACGCACGTCGGCCTCGCGCAGGATGTCGAGGATGCGCCAGATGCCGACCCGCGAGCCGTACTCGTACATCGACTCCATCGCCAGATTACGGGTGCCAGCGGGAGTTACGTAACTCCCCCACTCGGTCATCGACTCCTGGTCGTCGTCGCCCATGGCGAAGGACCTTTCAGAGCCCTCCTCGTAGTTGACCACGATATTGACCGCCAGGCGGGCGCCGTTGGGCCAGGCCCCGGTGGGGGGAGTATCGGCGTAGCCGACCAGATCACGCTGCGGGAGCATCCCGTTTCTCCTGAGGTCGCCAAGCAAGCGACGACCCTGATTGTTGGTGTTGTTATCGACCGTCTGGCGGCCTTGTCAGGATTGCACGCAATTCTGCGTGCGATGTGAACAATAAAGCACAACCGTACTCGCAGCGCAAATGGCAACTAGCCAATGGTGGGGTATGGGGTATGGGGTATGGGGTATGGGGTATGGGGTATGGGGTATGGGGTATGGGGTATGGGGTATGGGGTATGGGGTATGGGGTATGGGGTATGGGGTATGGGGTATGGGGTATGGGGTATGGGGTTGGGGCCTGCTGAACAGGTAGTCGAACCCCGGCCAGGGACTCGACGGGAAGGAAAGCAATCGAGAGGCGGGAAGGCGCTGCCGGTGGGGGCCTGCAGCGCCTTGTTGTGGGCATTACCAGCTCGGCGCGGTCTCGGCGTCCAGTTGCTCGATGGCGCGATGAAGCTTGCCGGTGGACAGCGCGGACCCAAGCAGACGCAGGCGCCAGGTCAGGTCGATGAAGGGTCGGATGGCCTCGGGCACGACGGGGGCGTCGGCCATGCTGCGCCGCTTGAGGAAGGAATTGTGCCAGTCGATGACCCAGCCCGGACCGACCCCGACCAGTTCGTTGTCGATCACCACAAAGCGGCCACTGCCTTCTTCCATCACGATATTGGCCAGCGACAGGTCAGGGTGGCTGAGCCTGGCGCCCACCGCTGCGCGGTGGCGCTCGTCCTCACGCTGCCAGCGGGCCAGAAAGCCACCGATCGCATCCAGGTGCTTCCAGCCGTCCACCCGTCTGAGCAGGTAGTCGTCAATGTAACAGAAGGCCCCGGCGTGCTCGTCGGCCAGGGCGCGATAGCGCTCGTCCGACTGCGCCATCTCGAGAAAGCGGCTCACCGCCTCCGCCGCCGAAGCGATAGGCGCCTTGTCTGCCCTGGAGCGTTCGATCTGCTTGAGAGATGGCCCCTGGATCCACTCTTCGACGACCAGCTCGTCGTCGTGGGCGAGTATCGCCGGGAAGCTGAGCCCCGACGCCGGCAGTTCGCGAATGGCGTGGCTCAACGCGATCTGACGTGTCGAGAAGGCGCTATAGACCTTGACCTTGCGACCGTTCATCCAGCCGGCAAACGACAGCCTGCCGGCCTTGGTCATGCCGGGAGAATGCTTGCTGCCCAGTGGCGTCAGATCGGTGATGGTCCGGTCCTGGACGGTGATGCTCCCAAGTGGCGTTTCGGCCACCTTTTTCTTGAAAAAAGTTCTTATCATGTCGCCTTCTGACGTTATCCCTGCACATTCGCGCGGATAGTAGCACGCTAAACGTGCACTACCTATGCGCCGAAAGGGGCGGGCTATGCGTCGAAAGGGGCGGGGCCCGTGCCGCCCAGCCAGGCAGGCCTTCTCCCCCACGACGGGCTGTCTCCAGAGCATCACTGTGCAGCAGCAGTTCCGCTCGTTTTGCTGTGAGCCAACGTCCTCGCTCCCGCTTGTCGTTTTTCGTCGTGGCCTTTCCGATCGCGGACATGAGTTTTGCCCTGTAATTCGCAACGCTTTAGGGTTTTCATGGGCGGAAAATGTATTTTTCGTTCCGATTTTCTCGTCAAAGCAGGAGCTCCCGATGAAAACCACCGAGGCCGCCGCCCGCCAGCACGGCGACAGCGGCAAACGCCGCTTCTTCGGCCATCCCTGGCCTCTCGCCACCCTGTTCGGCATGGAGGTGTGGGAGCGCTTTTCGTTCTATGGCATGCAGGCGATCCTGTTGATCTACCTGTACTACGAGGCCAGCCGCGGGGGCCTGGCGATCGACCAGTCGGTGGCCATCGGTATCGTCGGTGCCTACGGCAGTTCGGTCTATCTGGCCACCATCCTCGGCGGCTGGTTCGCCGACCGGGTGTTCGGCGCCGAACGCACCCTGTTCTATTCGGGCATTGTGGTCATGCTCGGGCATATCGCCCTGGCCATCCTGCCCGGTGTCTACGGCGTCACCGCCGGCCTGATTCTGGTGGCGCTGGGCAGCGGCGGGGTCAAGGCCACCTGCTCGGCGCTGGTGGGGTCCCTGTACGAGCCCGGCAGCCCGCGGCGCGACGCCGGCTTCTCGATCTTCTATCTGGGTATCAATATCGGCGGCTTCGTCGGCCCGCTGCTGACAGGTCTGCTGCAGCAGAACGCCGGCTTCCACTATGGCTTCGGCATCGCCGCCGTGGGCATGGCGATCGGTCTGGCCCAGTACACGGCGGGACGCAAGGGGCTGCCCGATGATCAGAAGGCCGCGCCGGACCCCATCGCGCCAGCGACCCTCAAGCGCTACCTGGGTATCGCCCTGGTGGTGCTCGCCCTCGTGGTCGGCGCGGCCCTGGCGGGCTGGATTCGTGCCGACAATCTGTCCGGGGTGATGCTTGGCATCATCGCTGTAGCGGCGCTCTGCTACTTTGCGGTGATCCTGCGCTCCACCCACGTAAGCCCCGAGGAACGCAGCCGGGTGCTGGCGTTCATTCCGCTGTTTCTGACCAGCGCCGCCTACTGGGCGCTGTACAGCCAGTCCTACACCGTGATCACCGCCTTCTTCGATCAGCGCGTGGATCGCAGCCTGTTCGGCTGGGAGATTCCGGTGGGTTGGCTGGTATCGGTGCAGGCGCTGACCATCATCCTGTTCTCGGGGGTGTTCGCCTGGTTGTGGACGACGCTGGGCAAGCGCCAGCCGTCGTCGGCCGGCAAGTTCGTGATCGCCATGGCGATCATCGGCGCCACCTTCCTCGGCTACCTGCCGTTTCTCGGCAGCGAAGGGTCGAACATGCCGCTGGCCATGCTGGTGCTGTTGCTGCTGGGCTTCACCGCCTCGGAGCTGTGCCTGTCGCCGATCGGGCTGTCGGTGACCACCAAGCTCGCACCGCGGGCCTTCCAGACCCAGATGATGGCACTGTTCTTTCTCTCGCTGGCGCTCGGCTTCGCCGCCGGCGGCAAGCTCGGCGCCTTCTATACCGAGGACACCGAAGTCGGCTACTTTATTGCCATGGCGGCCATCGGTGGCGTCAGCGCCCTGCTGCTGGCGGCCTGCCTGCCGTTCATTCGCCGGGCCATGCGCGGCGCAGACTGAGCTACCGCCAGGGTCGGCCAGCGCTGGCAACAAGAAGCTGGCCGACCTTGTCTCTTTCGGCACCGGGCGGCCATGGCCGCCCGGATACTCTCTCGTCACTCTTTCGACACAGGATGCAGGCATGCCTTCCGACCACGCCATCCCGGGCCTTTCCATCAGCGACCATCGCCTCGAGGTGCCGCTGGACTGGTCCCACCCGGACAGCGGCGAGACCCTGAGCCTGTTCTACCGCGAGGTCTGCGCGTCAGACCGTGTCGACGAGGAACTGCCGCTGTTGCTGTTCCTGCAGGGTGGCCCAGGCGGCAAGTCGCCACGCCCCACCGCCAATGGACCGGGATGGCTGCACGAGGCGCTCAAGCACTATCGGGTGATCCTGCCCGACCAGCGTGGCACCGGACGCAGTTCGCGCATCACCGAGGCCACCATGGCCGCCTTCGACAGTGACGAGGCAGGCGGTGACTACCTGGCCTGCTTCGACGCCCACGCGGTGGTCGCGGACTTCGAGCACCTGCGCAAGACCCGCTATCAGGGCGCCACCTGGACCACGCTGGGCCAGAGCTACGGCGGCTTTCTGACCCTGACCTACCTGTCCTACGCGCCTCAGGGACTGAGCCGCTGCTATATCACCGGCGGCTTGCCGGCGCTCGACGCCGACCCCGACGAGGTCTATCGGCGCACTCACCGTCGGGTGGAGCGCAAGCTTGAGGCGTATCTGGCGCGCTTTCCCGATGATCGCGAGCGGATCGACGCCATCGCCGACCATCTGCTGGACCACGATGTCCGCCTGCCCGACGGCGACCGACTGAGCGTGCGCCGCTTCCAGAGCCTGGGACTGATGCTGGGCATGGGTGACGGCGCCGAGCAGCTCCACTGGCTGCTCGAGGAGGCCTTCACCGACGACACGCGAAGCGCCCTCAACCATCACTTTCTGGTGGAGGTGATGACGCTGACCGGCTTCGACGAGAATCCGCTGTTCGGCGCCATCCACGAGAACATCTACGCCAACCCTGAGCGCCTGTGCGACTGGGCCGCCGAGCGCCAGCAGGGGCCGCAGTTCGACGAGCGTCATCGCCCGCTCAGGCTGACCGGCGAGATGATCTACCCCTGGATGTTCGACGAGATTCGCGCCCTCAAGCCCTTCCGTGGGGCGGTACACCAGCTGGCCCGGCGACCTCTGGCCAGCCCCTTCTACGACGCCAGACAGCTCGCCGCCAACCGGGTGCCGGTGGCGGCGCTGATCTACTTCGACGACATGTACGTGGACGCCGAGCTGTCGCTGGCCACCGCCGAGGCGATCCCGCGGCTACGCTACTGGATCACCAACGAGTACGAGCACGACGGGCTGCGCCAGGACCCCGGGGTGTTCCGTCGGCTCAAGGCGATGCTGGACGATTGACACTCATCAAGGACGCTGCCCATGACCCCTTCCCACTGCGCGGGTGTCCCCGCCGGCAATCCCTTCAAGACCGCCATGGCCAGTGGCCAGGCCAGAATCGGCCTGTGGCTGTCGCTGGGCGACCCCTACTGCGCAGAGATGTGCGCCAGCGCCGGCTTCGACTGGCTGCTGATCGACGGCGAGCACGGCCCCAATGATGTGCGCTCCATGCTCGCCCAGCTGCAGGCGGTCGCCGCCTACGACAGCCACCCGGTGGTTCGGGTGGTGAACGGCGAGACGGCGCGGATCAAGCAACTGCTGGACATCGGCGCCCAGACCCTGCTGGTGCCGATGATCGACACCCCGGAGCAGGCCCGCGCCATGGTCGCCGCCACCCGCTACCCACCGGACGGGGTGCGAGGTGAAGCCTCCGCCATCGTCCGGGCGTCACGCTGGAATGCACGGCCTGACTATGTGCATCGGGCCAACGACGAGATCTGCCTACTGGTCCAAGCGGAGAGCGTGACCGCGCTGGATAACCTCGAAGCGATCTGCGCGGTGGACGGCGTCGACGGGGTCTTTGTCGGACCCGCCGACCTGGCCGCTTCCATGGGCCATCTCGGTGACGCGGGCCATCCCGAGGTCCAGGCCGCCATCGACGAGGCCATCGCCCGCATCGTTGCCAGCGGCAAGGCCGCCGGCGTGCTCACCGGTGACCCGGAGCTTGCCAGACACTATCTCTCCCTTGGTGCCAGCTTCGTGGCGGTGGGGCTCGACGTCAGCCTGATGATGCAGGCGGTGCGCCAGCGTGCATCAGAGTTTGCGCTTGGCCCGCAGGCGGCCGATTCGCAGGAAGACTCATCCACCAGCCCTGGCGACGGGTCCCAGGGACCCTACTGACCTGATACCGGCCGGGGGCCCTGATCCCACCGACCGGGGGCCCTGCTGCCACCGGCCGGGGACGTCACCACTCGCCGCCGCCGCGCTCCAGGGCGGCGGCGATGGCCTGGGGAATCGGCTGGCCGCTGCGTTCGCTGGCGAACAGGTACTCGCCGGCCGGATTGACCTCGAAGAACACATGACGCCCCTCGGGTGTGACCCTTAGATCGATGGCGCCGTAGGCCAGTCCAAGCTCTCTCATCAGCGCGCGCAGTCCGGCCTCCACCTCATCCGGCAGGGTATAGGGGAAGACCTCGGCGCTGCCCACGCCACTGCGGTAGTCGACCTCGTACTGCGGCTCGCTCCTGAAGGCGGTCGCGAACATCTCGCCGGCCACCGCGGTGACGCGCAGGTCCAGCGCCAGCGGGATGTACTCCTGAAAGATCACCGGCGCCAGACGAACCGCCTCGAGCCTGGCCATCTCGTCCTGGCCGACCTTGAGGGTCTCTCGCGGCGCCTCGACGATATTGCGAAAGGCCTTGCGTACCACTCCACCGTCGCCGTGGCGGGCGATAAACTCGGCAGCGGCGTCCGGGCGATTGGTGATCAGGGTATCGGGAATCTCGAGCCCCAGCCGGTGGGCCAGACGATGCTGGGTCAGCTTGCGCTGGGCGCGTTCGTCGGCCAGCGGATGGTTCATCCAGAAGCTATCCAGGGCATACCACAGTCCAAGCACCGCCTCCTGGGTCTCGGACCAGGCAAACAGCCGTTCGGTGCCGTCGCCCAGGGCAGGGTCCAGGTCAAAGGAACGGATGCGCCGGTTCCATACCGAGCGCACCTCGTCCAGCGCCAGCCGGCGCCCGTCGCCAAGTTCCAGCCACAGGCTGTCACCGCTGGCACCTGCGTAGGCCAGGATTCCCAGGCGCCGGGGGAAGTCGGCGACGTCGATCACCTCCACCGGCGAGTGAAGATGGGGCAGTACCCGCTCGACATGGGCATTGTCGGCAAACGACAGGATCAGGATCATGCTCGGCTCCCTCGAAAAAGGCGGGCACCGACAGGGTGCCCGCGGGTCCTGTCATCGCTCACCGTCCACCAAGCTGCACGTAGGCCGCCCAGGCCTGCTGCCAGGCCAGCATCCCCTGCTGATCGAGCATGCCCTGCTGGTAGAGCTGGGCGTACTGCGCCAGCAGTTGAGCGTACTCGCCAAGCAACGCCTGGCTCTGATCCTGCTCGCCTCCGCCGTCCGCCACCGGCGGCTTGAGCGAGGCGCCCGACGGCGCCTGACCGGTGGCCAGCACAAAGGGCTGCAGCGGCTGGGCTGGTTGCATTGGTTGCATCGGCTGGACGGGCTGGTTGCCCCAGCCCCCCGGTAGCGGATTCTCGAAGGCCTGCTTGCCGCCCACGGGGCCTTCCACCAGTTGCTTGGTCGGCACTTCGAAGATCTGCTTGGGAGGCGGGTCAAGCGGCTTCCATTTGCCCGGCTCCAGGCCTGGATCCTTGCCAAAGTCCTTGGGGTTGTCCTTGGGCAACTCCTTGCCGCCGTCCTTGATGCCATCCTTGATCCCGTCTTTGCCGCCGTCCTTGATCCCATCCTTGATGCCATCCTTGATCAGGTCCTTCGGTCCCTCCTTGACGCTCTCCTTGACCGGCTCCTTGACGAACTCCTTGGGGTTATCCTTGGGCCGCTCTTTTGGCGGATCCTTGATCGGTTCCTTGGTGAACTCCTTGGGGGCGTCCTTTGGCAGCGCCTTGGGGTGCAGCGGTGTGCACGACACCATCTCGCCGATGGCACTGCGGGGGCCATCCAGGCAGGCCTGCATCCGTGCCACCTGGCCCTCAGTGAACATCACCATGGTGTCGTCGTCGACGTAGTCCATGTAGTTCATGAACATGTCGCCATCGGGGCCGTTGTCGCAGGACACCTTGGGAAAGGTCGGCTTGCCCAGGTTGGCGCCGCCCTGGTTGGGGGTGTCGTCGACGAAGTCCGAGCCGGAGCAGCCGGTGCCGTCGTCTCCCCAGATATGAAAGAGATTGAGCCAGTGGCCTATCTCGTGGGTGGTGGTGCGCCCCAGGTCGAACGGCGCCCGGGCGGTGCCCATGTTGCCGAAGCCGGTGTAGGTCACCACCACGCCGTCGGTGGCGGCGGGTCCGCCGGGGAACTGGGCGTAGCCGAGCAGGCCACCGGAAAGCGGGCAGACCCAGATATTGAGGTATTCGTCTGCGGGCCAGGCATCCTTGCCGCCGCTGGCGTCGGCCTTGACCTTGTCGTCATCGACGAAACCGCTGACGTCGGTGCGGGTGCGGGTGATGCCATCGGTGGGGTTGCCGTCGGGATCGCTGGTGGCCAGCGCAAACAATAGCCTGGCATCGGCGGCCACCGGCGCGAAGGGCGCAGGTACCGTCGAGATGTCGGCATTGGCCTTGCGAAAGTCCTCATTGAGGATCTCGATCTGGCTGTCGATCTGCTCCCGCGAGATGTTCTGCTCGTCGGTGTTGTAGACCACGTGGACGACCACCGGGATGCGGGTGCACCCCGGACGCTGGACGATGGTGCCACGCATGGCGCGAAAGGCGTGTTCCTCGATGCGCGATCGCCGCCTGGCATAACCGGGGTCCTGGTCCAGCAGTCGCCGGTGAACCGCCATGGTGCCACAACAGCGACACCGTTCCGGATGGGTGGTGTTATCGGACATGCAAGCCTCCCCGCCGGCCAGCCGGTCGGCGTCGTGAGTACAGGTTCAATGGCCAGCAACTGGCCTCAAGTGGCCCCACAACGCACGGTATTGGCGGCGTTGGTGGCCTCAATGACGGGTAATGATCAGAAGATCGTCCTCCAGCGCATCGATATCGTAGTCACCGTCCCAACCGGGCAGTGTCAGGTGCAGTTGATCGCCATCACGCCGCCACTGACCACGGGCATCGCAGGCAAGGCGGTCGGCGGCGTCTCCGGTGTGGAGCTCGACGGCGCCGTCCTGGTGCAGACACAGGCGCCTTCGCGGCATCCGCGAGGGGGTGACAGCCGGCGAATCCGGGTGCCGCAGCACCGTGCAGTCGCCGATGCCTTCCTCGCGCATCTCGATCCAGTCTCCGCACAGGTCCTTTGGCATCACATCCTCCTGATCGGTCTTGTCTTGCTTTACCTGATCTTGTCTTGCCTGTTCTCGTCTCGCCGGGGCGTCACTCGATCACTGGCTGGGTGAGTGGCTGGGTGAGTGGCTGGCTGAGTGGCTGGGTGAGCGGCCTTGCCACTGGCTCGTTCAACGGCCCGTTGACCGAGACCGTCGCTCCCATTCCCTGCGCGAGCGCAGCAACTCCAACCGCTGCCAGGCCTGACGCCAGCCGACGTCCAGCTGCGCCAACCAGACACCTTGTCCCTGCCAGCGACGATACTGGGCCAGCAGGGCTTCATGATGGGCCTCGAGCTGGCGCCAGGGGTCGCCCAGGTGGTGGCGCTCGTCGCCACGACAGTGGCATTCCGGCAGGGGTGGGGCGTCGACCGCGTGCAGGCCGGCGCTGGTGGCCACAAACCCCAGGTTCATTGCCACGATCTTCATGGCGTAGGACGGATCCACCGTGGCCAGGACATCGTTAGGTCCATGGATGGCGTCATTGGCGCCGTCGGCCCCTTCGATGGTCAGCACGGCGGGTATGCCGGCGTCGATAAAGGGCACATGATCACTGGCAAAGGGGTTGAGCGAGACCTGCAGTTCGAGATCGGTGAAGCGGCCTCCCGCCGCACTCAGGCCATCAATCATGTCCTGGCTGAGGGGCGCGCCTTCCAGCAGTACCGCCGCCGGTGTGGCGTTGATCGAGCCGATCATGTCCATATTGAGCACCCCGGTGATGCGCCCCCGCTCGGCAGCGGAGAGTCCCGCCACGAACTGGCGGCTACCGTGCAGCCCCTGCTCCTCGCCGCCGAACAGCACAAAGCTCAGGTCATCATCGAAACGCTGCCCGGCCAGCACCTCGGCCATCAGCATCAGCGCCGCCGAGCCACTGGCGTTGTCGTCGGCGCCCGGCGCCGGTGCGGACGGACCGCCCTGATGGTTGACGCTGTCCAGGTGAGCGACCACCAGCCAGTGACGGGGGCTGGCGGCCTGCCCCGGCAGCCGCGCCAGCAGGTTGATGCTGCTGGCGCCGCCGGGCAGCGATACCTGCTGGCGATCCACGGCCAGCCCCGCCGTGGTCAGCTGAGACTCGGCCCAGTCCACCGCCTGAGCGTACTCGGCGCTCGATGATAGGCGCGTCGGATAGGACACCAGCTGACTCAGCAGGGTGACGTAGCGGGCCTGGGAGGCCGACGCGACGACAGCGTCGACGGCCCGGGCTCCTGCGGCGTCGCGACGAGGCGCAACCTGGCGAAACAGACGGGTCGATTCGCGTAAAGGGAACAGGCGGAAGCAGGGCGCTTCACTTTGCTCAAGGGGCTTGTTGATCCTGTTGGCCTCGGACCTGGGCAGGTCCACCACCAGATAGCGCCCCGCATCCAGCAGCACCGGGACCTCGGGATGGGCCTGCTGGAACAGCCGACCCTTCTGGCAGACACCGTGCAGCCTTCCCTGGCCCAGGTCCTGGACCATCGCGTCATCGGCGTCATCGGCGTCATGCAGGCTCGTGGCCTCGCGGACGGCCCGCCAGCGGGCGTTGGCGGCGACCAGCAGCCGTTTGCGTCCAGCCTCCACCAGCCAGCCACCGGCTTTCTCGACGCGCTCGGTCAGCGTCGCGTCGCCGCTCCTTGCCTGATGCAGTTCGACCTTCATGTCGACTCCCTGCCGTCAGCGCGTGCACCGAACCATCGGTTTCGGCGTCGCCACGACGACCGCCGCTGAACCGAGGAATGGGGCTCAACGGACTTAGTCGGGTGGTACTGAACTACTAAGGTAGTTCGTTCCTCACTCGCCGCCATCACTCGTCACGACAATCACGCGTCGACATCGGCACGATCACTTGCCGGTGAACACATGCCAGGCTATTGATTTTCAATCAAATGTTAAGCGCAGTGGAGAGTTTTGAAGAGATCAGCCTGCTGGTCGTGTCAAAAAAAGAGCACAGAAAAACAGTACACTGCGTATAGGTGAAACTTCTTCAACAGAAATGCGCTAAAGCTGAGCGCTTTTTCACAGTGGTAAAATTAACAACACGATAGCTCGCCGTGGCGCTGGAGAGCGCCCCGGCTCGACGACACATAACCGTCACTTACCCGCATTTTAGCCCTATCTAATCGACAAGATTGACGTTTTCGGCGCTAGAACCCACCTTTCGGATGCCTTATACTTTTGTCGTAAATTTACGATCTCGACACCCGTCGGGATCGTTTTCGTTTTCCAGGAGGCCCGATGGCAATCTCCATCACCCATCTCAGAGCTCGTCATCCTCGCCTGGCGGAGCTCGCCCTGGCCCTCGGTGGCTTTGGCATCGGTACCAGCGAGTTCGTGATCATGGGCTTGATGGAGCGTGTCGCCCAGGACCTGTCGGTCAGCGCCGCCGACGTCGGCTACGCCATCTCCGCCTATGCCCTGGGGGTAGTGGTCGGTGCGCCGCTGATCTCGGCGCTGGCCGCGCGGGTGCCCCGGCGCACCCTGCTGATCTGCCTGATGCTGGTGTTCGCCGTGGGCAACATCGCCAGTGCCCTGGCGACCAGCTTCTGGCCCTTTGTCGGTCTGCGTTTTCTTGCCGGCCTGCCCCACGGCGCCTACTTCGGCGTGGCCGCCCTGGTGGCCGCAGCAGCGGTACCGGTGGAAGAACGCGCCCGAGCCATCAGCCGGGTCATGCTGGGGCTGACCAGCGCCATCGTGATCGGCGCGCCACTGGCCACCTGGGCCGGCCAGTGGTTCGGCTGGCAGTTCGCCTTCTTCGCGGTGGGCGTCGTGGCCTTTGTCACCATGGGCCTGATCAAGCTGTTCGTGCCGCGTCAGCCGCATGACGTCAAGGCCAGCCCCAAGCGCGAACTGACCGCCCTGGTCAAACAGCGGGTGCTCTACACCCTGGGCGTGGCCAGCATCGGCTTTGGCGGCATGTTCTCGGTGTTCAGCTATGTGGTACCGACCCTGCGCGCCCAGGCCGACATGCCCGAGATGGTCGGCCCCTGGGTGCTGGCGATCTTCGGCATCGGCGGCATCATCGGCAATCTGGTGGGCGCCCGGGCAGCGGACAAGAATCTGATGAAGGCGGTGCCGCGCATCCTGCTGTGGTGCCTGGTGGTCCAGGGCGCCTTCTACTTTGCCGCCGACAACCTTTACACCGGCATCCTGTTCGTCGGCCTGGTCGGCACCAGCATGGCGCTGGGTCCGGCGCTGCAGACACGCCTGATGGACGTGGCCGGCGACGCCCAGACCATGGCCGCCTCGATGAATCACGCCGCCTTCAACTGCGCCAATGCGCTGGGCGCCTATCTGGCCGGGGTGACCATCAAGGCCGGTGCGCCCTGGTCCTCCAGTGGCCTGGTCGGCGCCGGGCTCGCCCTTGGCGGCCTGGTGGTCTTCTATATCGGCCTGCGCGCCGAGAAGCGCAGCGACAGGCGCCGCGCCGCGGCCACCGACTGCGCCAGCGAGAGCTGATCGTTCGCCCCGGACTCAGGCGTCGCCTTCGTTGAGCAGAATGCGCAATGTCAGGCGCCGCCTTCGCCAATCGAGAACCGCAATGACAGGCGCCGCGCCGCGTCCCCAGGCTTAGTTACCGCCTTCGGCAAGGAAACGATGCAGGCGCCGCGCCCTTGCCCAGGCGGTCCAGCCGCCCATGGCGACGAACCCCACCAGTCCATGCATTGCGCTGTGACGCCACCAGGGCCTCATGCCACCGACCAGAAGTAGCGCACCACGTGGAAGAAGATCGGTGCCGAGAAGATCACCGAATCCAGACGATCGATAAAGCCGCCATGTCCCTCGATCAGGTGACCCCAGTCCTTAATCCCGCGATCGCGCTTGATCGCCGACATCACCAGCCCCCCGACGAAGCCGAGCAGCGCGATCATCAGCGCCAGCAGCGCCGCCTGGCCCATGGAAAAGGGGGTCATCCAGGCCAATCCGGCCCCGACCAGGGTGGCACTGGCCACCCCGCCGAGGAAGCCTTCCAAGGTCTTGGAGGGCGATAGCCTGGGGGCGATACGCCGGCGTCCGAGCAGCTTGCCCCAGACGTACTGCAGGACATCGCTGAGCTGCACCACCACGATCAGAAAGGCGATCAGCAGCACGTTGCGCCCCTCATAGCCGGGGATGTCCAGGCTCAACAGCGCAGGCACGTGAGAAACGCAGAAGACGCACACCATCAGCGCCCACTGGACCTCGCTGACCCGCTCGAGAAAGCCCTGACTATCCCCTCTCAGGGCCGCCACCACCGGCAACAGCAGGAACGCGTAGACCGGAATGAAGATCGAGTACATGCCGTAGTACTGGTGCCAGATGAACAGGTACTGCACCGGCAGCACCACAAAGAACACCAGCGCCAGGGCCCAGTGATCGGCCCGTCGTGACGGCACCAGGCCGATGAACTCGCGCAACGCGGAAAACGAGGCGAAGGCAAACAGCAGCACCACCCCGGTCCTGCCGCCTAGCAGGGCGATACCCATCAACAGCGTCATGATCCACCAGGAGCGGATGCGCTGGTTGAGGTTTTCGATCACTTCGTTTTCGCCCTCGGGCGAATAGCGGCGGGCCAGTACGAAGCCAACGCTACTGGCCACCAGCAAGATCCCGACGATGGCGGCGAGCAGGGTGCCGAGACCGGCGGGAATCACGATATCAGTCATTCGGCGCCCCCTCCCTGGGGCCAGATGCCTCGGTGGCGGAGCCTGGGGTGCTTTTAGCTGGGGTGGTGGTGTCTGGGGTGCTGGTAGCTGGGGTGGTAGAGCCAGGGGTGGTAGAACCTGGATGAGCGGTGTCGGGTGGCGCGGTGTCGGGAGACACGGGGTCGCTGGGAACGCTGGCCCCGGCCGGCGCCAGCGCCTGCAGCGCTCGCTTCGCCCGGGCGAGAAAATCGGCCTTGTCCTCGCCCTCTATCCGAGCCAGCGGCTCGCCGTAGTTGAGCGTGCATAGCAGCGGCAGCGGTACCACCTCGCCCTTGGGCAGCACCCGATTGAGGTTATCGATCCATACCGGCACCAGTTCTACCTCGGGATAGTCGCAGGCCAGGTGGTAGAGCCCCGGCTTGAACGGCAAAAGGCCCTTGTCATCGGTATTGCGGGTGCCCTCGGGAAACAGAATCAGCGAGTCGCCGCCGTCGAGCGCCTCACGCAGCACTGCCAGGGGGTCAGGTTGGCCGGGCTTGCGCTGGCGGTCGACCAGCACCCCCTTGAAGACGTCGTGGATCAGAAAGCGCCGCAGCCGTGACGCCAGCCAGTAGTCGGCGCCCGCCACGGGGCGGGTGCGCGCCCGCAGGCGCGGCGGCAGGGTGGTCCAGATCAGCACGAAGTCGCCATGACTCGAGTGATTGGCAAAGTACAGCCGCTGACGTGCCACCGGCGCGACCCCCGACCAGATCGGCCTGGGCGCCGTCACCAGCCGTGCCACCAGCCGGATCAGCACCCCCGTCAACGCCGCCCGCCAGGCTGTTCCTTTCATGTCTTATGCTCCCTTGCCCATGCTCGGACGTTGTTCCGCCCCGGCTGAATGACGCTCCCCGGATCCACCGCCGCCATCGGCTTGCCTTTTTCCGATCTCGCCGCCCGTCCAGGCGGTCCCGTTTCCCTCTCCACGGCGCTTTTTCACGGGAGTTCAGGGGGAATTCACGGAGAGTCCAGGGGGAGCGATGGCCCCACCGAGCGACGTCGCGGGTCAGCCTGGGCGGATGCAGGCCCAGGCCCAACTGTGCCATACTTCGCCACCTTGTCGCCCGCGAAGTCGCCCGCGAACGGCGCTCGATCCCCAAGGCCTCCAAGTGAAGACCCCGCCCATGTCCCAAGGTACGCTGTTTATCGTTTCTGCCCCTTCCGGCGCCGGCAAGACCAGCCTGGTGCGTGAATTGATCGAGGGTCTCGACGGCATTCAGGTCTCGGTCTCCCACACTACCCGCCCCATGCGCCCGGGCGAGGTCGACGGCGTGAACTACCACTTCGTCGACATGGCCACCTTCGAGGCGATGATCGAGCAGGGTGACTTCTTCGAGCACGCTCGGGTCTTCGACAACTGCTACGGCACCTCGCGCAGCGCCGTGGAGACACTGCTGGCCGCCGGTCAGGACGTGATTCTGGAGATCGACTGGCAAGGCGCCCGCCAGGTTCGCGAGCAGATGCCAGAGGCTGTCTCGGTGTTCATCCTGCCGCCTTCACGGGAAGAGCTTGAACGCCGCCTGTCGAGCCGCGGCACCGACGACCATCAGGTGGTCAGCGCGCGCATGCGTGAGGCGGTCAGCGAAATGTCCCACTACAGCGAATACGACTTCCTGGTCATCAACGACGACTTCACCACCGCACTGGACGAGCTGCGCGCCCTAGTAGTGAGCCAGCGCCTGGCCACACCGCGCCTTGGACAGCGCCATGCCCCGCTGCTCGAGGCGCTTCTGTCCGACTAGAACACGCTATCAAAGGCAAGTCGCCGAGGAGCGCGGGCAACCCACGCCTCCCACGGCTCGCTTTTCGGCGCTGCAACCAGACCCCGGCGTCTTGTCACAGGCGGCGTGACTCGAGTAATCTAGCCTGTCACTTCGCAGGTGCAACCCCCGGGCGCAATCGTCGACGGGGGCACAGTCCGTCTCGCCGACCGCGAAAGGCCAGCACCTGCCCGACACACCGTCTGTCAGATCAGGAAGGGCCCAATGGCGCGAGTTACTGTCGAAGATTGTCTGGAACACGTCGAGAACCGTTTCAAGCTGGTGATGATTTCCACCCAGCGCTCCCGGCAGCTGGCCCGTGGCTCACGCGACGCGCTGCTTCCCTGGGAAAACGACAAGCCCACGGTCATGGCTCTGCGCGAGATCGCCGAGGGCCTGATCGACCACAGCGTGCTGGACGAGCCGGTCGAGGCGCCCAGCCGCTTCCGTCCCGAGTACCAGGCCTCGCCCTCCGAGGAATGATCGTGCCGAAGGCGGCCGCGGGTCGCCCTTCGGACCTCTCATCACGCAGTCAGGGCACGCCACATGTTCACGATCGACGATCTGTCTGACCGACTCGGAGGCTATCTGCCCGCCGAGGAAATCCAGCAGGTCAGGCGTGCCTTCTATTATGCCGAACAGGCCCACGACGGCCAGCGTCGTCGCTCCGGCGAACCCTATGTGACCCACCCGCTGGCGGTGGCCAACATCCTCGCCAACATGCACATGGACCATCAGAGCCTGATGGCGGCCATGCTGCACGACGTCATCGAGGATACCGGGGTCTCCAAGGATGCCCTCGCCGGGCAGTTCGGCGAAGCCGTGGCCGAACTGGTCGACGGCGTCTCGAAGCTCACCCAGATCACCTTCGAGGACAAGGCCGTCGCCCAGGCGGAAAACTTCCAGAAGATGGTCATGGCGATGTCCCGGGATATCCGGGTAATCATCGTCAAGCTGGCCGACCGGCTGCACAACATGCGTACCCTGGGCGCGCTGCGCCCGGACAAGAAGCGCCGCATCGCTCGGGAGACGCTCGAGATCTATGCCCGGGTGGCCAGCCGCCTCGGCATCAATACCATCAGGGTCGAGCTGGAGGACCTGTCGTTCCAGGCCATCCACCCGATGCGCGCCGAACGCATCAAGCGCGCCGTGGCCAGCGCCAGAGGCAACCGTCGCTCGGCCATCCGTCAGGTGCAGAATGCGCTGCAGACCCGGCTCGACGAGCACGAGCTCAAGGGCACGGTGATCGGGCGCCAGAAGCACCTGCTGTCGATCTATCGCAAGATGCGCGACCAGCGTAAGTCCTTCGCCGAAATCATGGACGTGTTCGGCTTTCGCATCATCGCCGACGACGTCGACAGCTGCTATCGCATCCTCGGCATGGTGCACAATCTCTACAAGCCAGTCCCGGGGCGCTTCAAGGACTACATCGCCATCCCCAAGGCCAACGGCTACCAGAGCCTGCATACCACCCTGTTCGGCAACAGCGGCATGCCCATCGAGGTCCAGATCCGTACCCGGGAAATGGAGGCGATGGCCAACAACGGTATCGCCGCCCACTGGCTGTACAAGGCCGGGCAGACTTCCCACCCGATCGCCGAAGGCAGCCGTGCCAGGGCCCGGGAATGGGTCAAGGGGCTGCTCGAGATGCAGCGCCATGCCGGCGATTCGCTGGAGTTCATCGAACACGTCAAGAACGACCTGTTCCCCGATGATATCTACGTGTTCACGCCGAAAGGCGACATCATGGAGCTGCCGCAGGGCGCCACCGTGATCGACTTCGCCTACGCCGTGCACACCGAGATCGGCAACACCTGCATCGCCTGTCGCATCGACCGCCATCTGGCCCCGCTGTCATCGCGCCTGGAGAGCGGCCAGACGCTGGAGATCATCACCTCTCCGGGCGGCAAGCCGAACCTCGCCTGGCTCAATTTCGTCGTTACCGCCAAGGCGCGTTCGGCCATCCGCCATGCGCTCAAGCATCAGCAGCATACCGAAGCGGTACAGCTGGGACGCCGCCTGCTGACCAAGGCGCTGGGCGAGTTTGGCGTGCATCTGGAGGACGTCGGCGAAGACGTCATGGCACGACTGCTCAAGGAGATGGAGCTGCAGAGCGAATCCGCCCTGCTCGAAGCCATTGGCCTTGGCAATCGCATGACCCAGGTGATCGCCCGTCGCCTGGTGGAACTGCACCGTGGCGAGCGAATTTCCCATAGCGAGGCCGCCGAGGACAGCTCCAGGGTCACCATCAGCGGCGTCGAAGGCATGGTGATCAAGTTTGCCCGCTGCTGCCACCCGCTGCCGGGAGACCCGATCATCGGCCATCTGTCGGTGGGCAAGGGCATCGTGGTACACCGCTCCGAGTGCCGCAACCTGCAGGAATTGAAGAGCGACCCGGAGAAGCTGCTGACGCTCAACTGGTCGGACACCATCGACGAGGACTTCCCCGTGGCGCTTCGCCTCGAGGTCGAAAGTCGCCGCGGCCTGGTGGCCGAGCTGGCCGGCCTGATCACCGACGCCGACGCCAATATCGAGCGCATCGGCATCGAGGAGCGTGACGCCCGCCTCTCGATCGTCAATCTGACACTTTCTGTGCGTAATCGGACCCATCTGGCACGCATCATCAAACGACTGCGTAACCTTTCGCATATCGGCAAGATCTCTCGACTTGGCAATTGAGCCCCGACGCCAGGGCCGTCATCCCGATGACGGCCCTGGTGGTGGTGTTGCTATTTGCCGCTGACACGACATCAGGAGTCAACAATGAGCAACAAGGCTGTCATCAACACCGACCAGGCGCCCGCCGCCATCGGCCCCTACGCCCAGGCCATCAAGGCCGGCAACACCGTCTACATGTCTGGCCAGATTCCGCTGGACCCGGCCACCATGGAGCTGGTTTCCGACGACTTCGAGGCCCAGGCGCGCCAGGTCTTCACCAACCTCAAGGCGGTGTGTGAAGAGGCCGCAGGCTCGCTGCAGGACATCGTCAAGCTCAACCTCTACCTGGTCGACCTGGACAACTTCGCCACCGTCAACAAGGTGATGGAAGAGGTCTTCACCAAGCCGTACCCGGCGCGTGCCGCGGTCGGCGTCAAGGCCCTGCCCAAGGGCGCCCAGTTCGAAGCCGAGGCGGTGATGGTCATCGGCGACTGATGGACGGAGCCTGAGGTCAGGGTCCGAGGCGTCTGGATTTCCGGCCTCGCTCCCTGCCTGGGCAACCCGGGGATGCGACTGTTTCTTGCGCTCACGCCGCCGACTGCGCTGCGCCAACGTCTCGGCGGGCTGGCCGACCGGCTGCACGCCGAACTGGGCGGGCGCCGCATCCCCGACGACAACCTTCATCTGACGCTGGCCTTCCTCGGTGAGCAGAGCGACACCACCGCCTTGAAGCTGCGTCGCTGGGTCCAGCGCTACCCCTGTGCGCCCGGTCGGCTGACCCTCGACCACGTAGGCTACTTCCACCGGCCCGGCATCGTCTGGATCGGTCCTTCCTCTCCCCCCGATTCCCTTCTCAAGCTGCAGAGCGACCTGTCGCGACAGCTCACCCGATGGGGCCTGCCCCACCAACCGCAGCAATTTCGTCCCCATGTATCGTTACTGCGTAGTGCGATGACTCAATCAGCACAACCTTTATCAGAAGATTGTTTCTGCTGGCCTTATACTTCAATTCAACTAATACAGTCATCAATTAGTCATGAAGGCAGCCGATATACCACGCTCGCAACCAGTCGATAACTCGGCATAGGTAGCTCTGCCATCTGACCGATAGTGGCACCCTTGAGCGTAGGCTCCGGCCAGGCACAGGAACACCACCTTTCGTACACCCGGAGGGTCTGCCTGTTGACCGATCTACCTGGGGTTGGTCCATCGACAAGAGCTTTTCCGCTGTGCAGAAACCTCACGGCTATGCAGAAGAATGTGACCTGAATCACGAACGATGGTGGGACCCGGGACTAGCGTATTACAGCACAGCAACGTCAACGATATCCGGGCAAGACGCGACAGTGGCACGAGTGCGAATGCCGGTGTCGAAAGCCATTTGCAAAAGACAATAACGAACAGCGCTCGGGCCAGCCGGATCCACGACCCGAGGACACAACAAGGATAGGGGAATCGCCATGACTACCTCACTCGCCCGCCCGCTGGCCTGCTGCCTGCTCATGGGACTCGCCTCTACCGCCACGGCAGGCCCCACCCTCGGCCTCGGCTCCACCAGCGAGGGCACCGGGGCACTGGATCTGGGCTATGACTGGACCTTCGACCTGAGTCGCTACCACCCCTCACTGGACCTGCGCCTGGGCACCGGGGTGATCCTGTTCGAAGGCGACGACCGTAGCGCCAACCAGGCCTTCTACCTGCGTCCTGCGCTGCGCTACAGCTGGGACCACGTCTTCGTGGAAGGCGGCATCGGTGCCTCGGCCTTTATCGATACCCATATCGAGGACCGTGATCTGGGGAGCTCCTTCCAGTTCGAGGATCGTCTCGCCCTGGGTCTACGGATGGGCCCCTACGGCGATCTGTCGATCAGTGCCACCCACTACTCCAACGCCAGTATCAAGGAGCCCAACGATGGCTTCGAGCTGTATGCGCTCAACTGGCGCCTTGCCTACTGAAGCCTTGCGGGATGTGACCGACAAGGGTCAGACCCTGGCGATGCATTCGGCGCACTCGAGACACCAAAGCGAATACGCTTTTATCGGACAAGACGTGCGCTGCACTATCTTGTCATGCCATTTTTAGCGGTGACTCCCCGTTCGTCTTGCACAAGACGGGGCAAGCGATCGCCCCCGCGTTGCCACTACCGCAAAAACAGTCCGCAAGAAAAAGTCTGCAAGAAAAGCCCGCAAGAAAAAGTCGATAAGAAAAAGCCCGCAACCTCGTTGCGGGCTTTTTCTGCTATCTGGCCGGCAGTTTTCCGTTGCCGGCCTTGCGCTGTCGGACCTTGCGCTGTCGGTCCTTTTGAAACCCTCGTCGATCCGGTGCTCGACGCCGGCCTTACTCCACCACGCCGGCCTTGAGAAAACCGCCTTCCTTCAGCACCTGGGTATAGCCGTCACGGAAGGTCGGGTAACGGAAGCGATACCCGCTGTCGATCAACAAGCTGGAGTCGCAGCGCTTGCTGGCCCTGCGACGCAGCGGTGACTGAATGGTTTCGGTACATTCCACCTTGAGCTGTTTCGCCAGCCAGGTCATTACCTCGTTGAGCGGGGCCGGCTCGGTGTCACTGGCCAGGTACAGGGGCTCGAGGGTGGCTCCCTCCAGCGCCTTGCCGATCAGATGGGCCAGCACCCCGGCGCAGTCATCGCGGTGGATGCGGTTGGAGTACATTGTCGGCGACGCCGGCGCGATGCGGCCCTCGCCCACCTGGCGGATCAGGCGATCACGCCCAGGGCCGTAAATGCCGGAGAAACGCACCACGCTGCCGGGCAGATCATGTTCGATCAACGCCTGCTCGGCCTCTCGCATCAGCACACCGGAGAAACCGGTGGGTTCAGCCGGGCTGGTCTCGTCCACCACCTCGCCGTCGCGCTGGGCGTAGACGCTGGTGGAGGACACGAAGAACACGTGGCGAGGCGCCTTGTCACGGATGGCCATGGTCGCCAGTACCGCCTTAAGGCCCTCGGGGTAGGCGGCGCGATAGGCTTCCTCCTCGAAGCGGTCGGCGCTGACCACGTAGACCAGGATGTCGGCATCGGGCAGTTCAGCCAGCGTCTCGGGGTCGGCAAGATCGACCTTGACGCCTTCGATGCCCGAATCCGCCAGACGTTCGGGCCGGCGACGCGCGCCGATCACCCGGTGTCCACTGGCGAGCAGCTCGCGTCCCAGCGTTATGCCAATGTCGCCACAACCAACAATCAGTGTCGTTGTCTTCACCTTTACCGCGTCCCCCTGATATAAAATCCCTATGAGGCTCCGGCCCGGAGACCCGCGCGTCCAGCGTCTGGCGCCTCGATCAATACCCCGGATAGAGGATGCCGATCGGCACCATCATGACTCTAACAGAACTCCGCTATATCGTAACCTTGGCTCAGGAGCGCCACTTTGGCCGCGCCGCCGAGCGCTGTTTCGTCTCCCAGCCGACCCTCTCGGTGGCGGTGAAGAAGCTGGAAGAGGAGCTGGAGGTTGCCCTGTTCGAGCGCTCCAAGTCCACGGTACAGGTCACACCCCTCGGCGAAAAGATCGTCGAACAGGCCCAGCGCGTACTGGAGCAAAGCAGCGCCATCAAGGAACTGGCCACCGCCGGCCGGGACCAGTTGGCAAGCCCCTTGCGTATCGGTGCGATCTATACCATCGGGCCCTATCTGTTCCCGCACCTGATCCCGGAGCTGACCCGCGGCGCGCCCCAGATGCCGCTGTACATCGAGGAAGGCTTTACCGGCGGGCTGCGCCGCAAGCTCAGAAATGGCGAGCTCGACGCCATCATCGTGGCGCTGCCGTTCACCGAGACCGACGTCGTCACCAAGCCGCTCTACAAGGAAGACTTCGAGGTGCTGCTGCCGGCGGAGCATCCCTGGGCCGAGCGCGAGACCATCGCCAAGGAAGACCTCCTCGATGAACGCCTGCTGTTGCTGGGCGAAGGCCACTGCTTCCGCGACCAGATCCTCGAGGCCTGCCCGGCGATCAGCCACAAGCTCAACAGCCCCAACAATACCCTCACCGCCGAAGGCGGATCGCTCGAGACCATCCGCCATATGGTGGCCTCGGGACTCGGCATCACGGTGCTGCCACGCTCGGCCATCGGCACCAGCCACTACGAGAGCGGCATGCTGATCAGCCGCCCCTTCACGGATCCCCCCGGACGTACCGTGGCGATCGCCTGGCGCGCCAGCTTTCCCCGGCCCAAGGCCATCGATGCGGTGACCGAAGCCATCGCGCGCTGCCGCGCCGCCGAATCGGAGACTCCGTGAGCGGGCTGGCGGACCCGGTCACGACGCTCAAGGGGGTCGGCGAGGCGCTGGCCCTGAAGCTGGCCCGGCTCAAGGTGGAGCGAATCGAGGACCTGCTGTTTCACCTGCCGTTGCGCTACCAGGACCGCACCCGGATCACCCCCATCGCCACCCTGCGGGGGGGACACGAGGCGGTGGTCGAGGGCGAGGTATCCGCCGCCGACGTGGTCCGCGGTCGCCGCCGCAGCCTGCTGGTACGACTGCGTGACGGCAGCGGCATCCTCAGCCTGCGCTTCTTCCACTTCTCGCCGGCGCAGCAGCAGCAGTTTCGCCCCGGCGTGCGGGTACGCGCCTTTGGCGAGGCCCGCGCCGGCGCGACCGGTCTGGAGATCTACCACCCGGAATATCGTCTGATCGGTGGCAGTGAACCGCCGGTGGAAGACCACCTGACACCGATCTACCCCACCACCGAGGGGCTTGCCCAGGCACGTCTGCGGGCGCTGATCGACCAGGCCATGACGCTGCTCGAAGAGACCCCCGAGGCGCTGCCGGACTACCTGCCGGAAAACCTGCGTCAGCGCTTCGGCCTGGCCTCGCTGCACGATAGCCTCGCCACCCTGCACCATCCGCCCCCCGACAGCGACGTCGAGGCGCTAAGCGACGGGCATCACCCGGCCACCCGGCGATTGGCCATGGAAGAGCTGCTGGCCCACCAGTTGAGCCTGCGCGAGGTGCGCCTGCGCATTCAGTCGGACGGCGCGCCGGAGCTGCCCAGCGGTCGCAGCCTGAAGACTCGCTTTCTGGCCCAGCTGCCGTTTTCGTTGACCGGCGCCCAGCGTCGCGTGCTCGACGAGATCGGAGCCGACCTGGCCAGGCCCGCGCCAATGCTGCGTCTGGTCCAGGGCGACGTCGGTTCGGGCAAGACCGTGGTGGCGGCGATGGCGGCACTGACGGCCATTGCCGGCGGCTGCCAGGCCGCCATCATGGCCCCCACCGAACTGCTGGCCGAGCAGCACTACCGCGCCTTCCGCGACTGGTTTGCGCCGCTGGACATCGACGTGGCCTGGCTGTCGGGCAAGCTCAAGGGCAAGGCGCGCCTGGACACCAAGGCCGCCATCGCCGACGGTCGAGCGCGCATGATCGTCGGCACCCACGCCATCTTCCAGGATGATGTGGTGTTTTCTCGTCTGGGCCTGGCGATCATCGACGAACAGCACCGATTTGGCGTGCATCAGCGTCTGGCGCTACGCGAGAAGGGCGAACAGGGCGGGCTAACGCCCCACCAGCTGGTGATGACCGCCACCCCGATTCCTCGCACCCTGGCGATGAGCGCCTACGCCGACCTGGACGTCTCGGTGATCGATGAGCTGCCGCCCGGGCGTACCCCGGTGACCACCGCTGTGGTGCCGGACGAACGCCGGCCCGAGGTGATTCAGCGCATCCGCTCGGCCTGCGACGAGGGCCGCCAGGCCTACTGGGTCTGCACCCTGATCGAGGAGTCCGAGGCGATGACCTGCCAGGCCGCCGAGGTGACCCACGAGGAGCTGACCGAGGCTCTGCCGGGCCTGGCCGTCGGCCTGGTCCACGGGCGCATGAAGGCGGCCGAGAAGGCCGAGACGATGGCCGCCTTCAAGAGCGGCGAGCTGGACCTGCTGGTTGCCACTACGGTCATCGAGGTCGGTGTCGACGTGCCCAACGCCAGCCTGATGATCATCGAGAACCCCGAACGTCTGGGGCTATCGCAGCTGCATCAGCTGCGTGGCCGGGTGGGGCGCGGCAGTACCGAGAGCTACTGCGTGCTGCTCTACCATCCGCCGCTGTCGGAGTCCTCCAAACAGCGCCTGTCGGTCATGCGCGAGACCACCGACGGCTTCCGCATCGCCGAGCGGGACCTCGAGATTCGTGGCCCCGGAGAGGTGCTGGGCACCCGCCAGACGGGGCTGGCCCAGATGAAGATCGCCGACCTGGAGCGCGATGCCGACCTGTTGCCGCGCATCACTCCACTGGCCGATGCCCTGCTCGAGCAGGCAGCAGAGGCCAGCAGGCCACTGATCAGGCGCTGGCTGGGCGAGGAAGCCGGCCGCTATGGCCAGGTGTGAACCGGGTGTGGGCCAGGCGTGGGCCGGGTATGAATCAGGTATGCCTCACAGGTGCTTGAGCAGGCGCTGCAGCCGATCAAGATCCTGGGCGTCGCCCACCAGTCGCAGCTGGCCGGCCATCATGGCATCGAGGAAGGTGCGCTGGGAGGGGCGCCGGAGTACCTTGATCGCGGTCTGACTGTCCTGGAAGCGTAGTTCCAGATCGAGATCCACCGGCAGTCCGCGCTGACTCTCGATCCCCGTGGGACGCATGCGATAGTGGCGCGCGATGGACAGATCTTCGGTGGCGATGCCCCAATCGAGCCCACCCCGGTCTTGCAGACGTTCGCGGAATCGCGCCTTGCGCTTGAAGGCCCGCTTGAGCATGACGCCCAGCAGCCACAGCATCAGTCTCAGGGTCATGTTGCCTCACCGGTCGACGGGTAGGCGCGGCCCGCTACCGGGCCGCGATATCGATCCACCGCCTGGAGGACAGGCGGTGGTAGTCGTCACCTCAGCGGGCGACTGCGTCCTTGAGCCCCTTGCCGGGCTTGAAGGCGACTGTCTTGCTGGCGGGAATCTTCAGCGGCTGGCCCGTCTGAGGGTTCTTGCCGGTGCGGGCGGCACGCTCGCGCACGGTGAAGGTGCCGAAGCCGATCAACGACACGTCCTGGCCGGAAGACACGCTACCGGTGATTTCGTCGAGGATGACGTTCAACACCTGGCTGGCCTTGTCCTTGGATAGATCGGCACGCTCGGCAATCGCCGCGGCGAGTTCTGGCTTGCGCATACAGCCCTCCTGGTTTGGCTTGATACTCCGGTGCCGTGACACCGGCATCATTGTTATGGAAACACTGTCCGAGTGTCCACACGGGCAGTCCCCGGCCCTGCGCCGTGACAACAGGATCGTTGACCACGACGATGAACATCACGGTGCGCTCAGCGCTTCCTGACTGTCTTTCGACTAGCGAGAGCCACCGCCGACGGGACCTTGCCTCTTCCATCGGTACGAAACCGGCGATACGGCACCGGCCAGCCACACGTCGTGGCGGTCGTCCCCGATAGAATTGCCCTGCCTCGGTGGCACCTTCAACGACGGCTGTATCGCGTACAACCCGCGCCGTTGACGAACCTAGCCTAGCAACGGCGGTGCCGCCCGCGCCAGTTCGACTTTCCGACGAACGCATTTTCCCGTCAACGCAAAGCCCTGCAGACGCCCTTCGTCATCCTCGGCCAGGGCGCTGATATCCTCGCCGTCGGCCTCGATTCGCCAATGCACCTTGTCGGTCATCGGCGGCAGCGCCACCACCGGCAGCAGCGGCGTCTTGACCAGCACCGGCCAGGGCCCGTAACGCACCTGGGTGGGACGACCGCACAGGGTCGCAGCCAGCGCCTTGGCCGAAGCCTGCAGCGGCTGCACGTACATGGCATTGACACCGTCCACCGAGGCCACATCACCCAGCGCATGAACACGAGGATCGGAGCTTTTAAGGTAGCGATCGACGGCGATGGCATCATTATCTGTCGCGATACCGGCCTCTCGCGCCAGCCGAGAGCGCGGCTTCAGACCGGTGGCCACCAGCACCATATCCGCCTCCAGCTCATGGCCGTCGTCGAGGTGCACACCGATGTCACCACCGGCACCTTCGAGCCTGCTCACCAGACGGCCATGGATGACGTCGATGCCGGCCTCGATGAAGGCCTGGCTCAGGGTCTGACCCAGCCGCCGTGGCAGCAACCTGGGCAGCAACGAGGGTTCAGGGCCGACCAGGCAGACGCGATGACCACCGGCGTGCAGATCGTTGGCAAATTCACAGCCGACCAGTCCGAGGCCGACGATGGCCACCCGAGCCGGGCGCCCCAGCGCCTCGAGGCCTGCCGAAAAACGCCGATAGTCGTCGAGATCATTGATCGAGAACACCCGTCCGGCCAGGGCATCGGGAATCTCGAAGGGCGCCACGGGGCTGGCACCGGTGGCAATCACCAGATCCGACCAGGGCAGGCGTTCCTGGCCCAGGCTCAGGGTGCGCGACGCCAGATCGATGGCATCGACCCTGGTGTGGGGACGTACCACCGCGCCCAGTTGATCGGCCAGTTCCAGCGCCGAGCGCGCGGCCAGCCGATCCGCCGCCAGGCCCTTGGCGAAGCCGGTGGACAGCAGCGGTTTGGAATAGTCATCGCCTGAGTCGGCGCTGATCAGGGTGATCGGTCGGTGGGCGTCCAGCGCCCGCACCTGGCGTGCCAGGCCTATGCCCGCCATGCCGGTACCGATGATGGTCAAGGGTCCTTGCATCGCTTCCTTCGACTCTGCCGACGACCGCCGGGCGGTCGCTGTTGAAGCTGGGCCGGCCCGCACGGGGCCACACCAGCGGGTGAGTGCTGGGCCACATGGTACACTATGCGCCGACCGACCGGAGCACCGCCCTCCGGTGACGACAGCCCTGCCGAGGCCGCATGACACAGCTTCCTTCCACATTCCGCTCCCTGGGGGAGCGCTCGGGGTCCGAACCGGGTAATCCCGCGCCAGCCACAGCCGCTTCGCCGAATGCCGACGCGGCCGATATCGTCGACCCCGGCTGGGTGTCGCTGGCCTCCGGTGGCATCGCGGTGCCCGCTGACTGGCACGCCTGGCTGGCCTCGCGGGACTCCCTGACAGAACGCCTGATCGAGGCGGCAGGCGCCGGGCACTTTCGCGTACGCCTGCTGGCGGAGGCCAAGGGCCTGCCGTGGCCTGACGAGGCCCACGTGCTGGGCCTGGCCAGCGACGAGCAGGCCTGGCTGCGCGAGGTCGCCCTGTGCGTGGACGAGGAGCCCTGGGTGGTGGCGCGCAGCGTGGCACCGATCGTCGAGCGTCACGACGCTCCCTTCGAAGGCCTCGGCGAGACCTCTCTCGGCAGCTGGCTGTTTCGCCAGCCCGATCTCGAGCGCAGCGCCATTCAGATCGGCCGTAACACCAGGCCGATCCACGGCTATACCGGACTGTGGCAACGCCGCTCGGTATTTCGTCACAGCGGCTGGGTGCTGCTGGTGCAGGAGAGCTTTATGCCGACCATGGGCCGAGCGTTGTCGCTGTCGGCCTCTGCCACCGGCTGACTAGCTGTCGCTCACCGGCTGTCACCCCGCCATCGCCCTTCCGTCGCCACCTTCGGAGCGAGCCGCCTGGCTGGTCATGGCCGTCGGCTCGCGCTAGGCTGCGCCAAGGCTTCTCGGCGATGTTTCTCCGAGGAGCGACTGTTGCCCGGCTTACGCCTCATTTTCGCCTGACCTGCGCCAGAGCATGAGAGAGACCGATGGATCGTTCGCTGCTGCGTCCCCCTGGATACCTGAACCGAATTCCCGACTTTCTGGCGCTGATGCGTCTGGACCGCCCCATCGGTACCTGGCTGTTGATGTGGCCGACCCTGTGGGCGCTTTGGGTGGCCTCCGAGGGCATTCCGGCCCGTGACACCCTGCTGATCTTCGTCGCCGGCGTCTACCTGATGCGGGCGGCGGGCTGCGTGGTCAACGACTACGCCGATCGCCACTTCGATGGCCACGTCAAACGCACCAAGAACCGACCGCTGGCCACCGGCCGCATCAGTGAGCGGGAGGCCAAGGTGCTGTTCGTGTGCCTGCTGGGATCGGCCTTCGCGCTGGTCTGGCTGACCAACGGCTTTACCGTGTGGCTGTCGTTGATCGGAGCGGTGCTGGCCGCCAGCTATCCCTTCATGAAACGCTACACCCACTTCCCCCAGGTGGTGCTGGGCGCAGCCTTCTCCTGGGCCATTCCGATGGCCTTCGGCGCGGTGCTCGGCGAAGTCCCGATGGTCGCCTGGCTGCTGTTTACCGCCAACGTGCTGTGGACCGTGGCCTACGACACCGAATACGCCATGGTCGACCGCGACGACGACCTCAAGATCGGCATCAAGTCCACCGCGGTACTGTTCGGCCGCTGGGACACCCGTATCATTGCGCTGTTGCAGCTGGCTACCCTGGGGCTGCTGGCCTGGGCCGGCAGCCTGCTGGCGCTGGGCGGCTTCTTCTGGCTCGGCTGGCTGGCCATGGGCGCGACCTTTGTCCACCAGCAGCGGCTGATCAAGAGCCGTGACCGCGACCGTTGCTTCCAGGCCTTTCTCAACAACCACTGGTCGGGCCTATTGCTGTTCGCCGGACTCGGACTGAGCCTCTACCCCTCCCTCGGGTGAGGGAAATGCCCGTCTCGGTCGCTCGACAATGGATACAATGTCATCTAATTGTCACATTGACGTGGTGTCATTTGTCACCGTCGAGTGTAAGACCCTGACCAAGAGGCTCCCGGGATGACCGCCAAGACCGTACTGATCGTCGATGACGAAGCCCCGATCCGCGAAATGATCGCGGTGGCGCTGGAAATGGCCGACTACCGGGTGCTCGAGGCGGACAATGCTCAGGCCGCCCACGCCATCATCGTCGATGACCAGCCAGACCTGCTGCTGCTGGACTGGATGATGCCGGGCACCAGCGGCATCGAACTGGCCCGCCGGCTCAAGCGCGAGGAAACCACCGCAGAGCTGCCGATCATCCTGCTCACCGCCAAGGGTGAGGAGGACAACAAGATCCAGGGTCTCGAAGCCGGCGCCGACGACTACATCACCAAGCCATTCTCGCCGCGAGAACTGGTGGCCCGACTCAAGGCAGTGCTGCGACGCGCCACTCCGCGGGGCGTCGAGGACCCGGTGGAGGTAGAAGGCCTCAAGCTCGACCCGGTCAGCCATCGCGTCAGCGTCGACGGCAAGTCACTGGACATGGGCCCCACCGAATATCGCCTGCTGCAGTTCTTCATGACCCACCAGGAGCGCGCCTACACCCGTGGCCAGTTGCTCGATCAGGTCTGGGGTGGCAACGTCTACGTGGAAGAACGTACCGTCGACGTGCATATCCGCCGCCTGCGCAAGGCCCTGGGGGAACCCCATCAGCAACTGATCCAGACCGTACGCGGTACCGGTTATCGCTTTTCGGCCAAGGTCTGAGCGAGCCATCGACGCAACGCAGCACCAGGAGGGATGAGGTGAACGGAGCCGAGAACTGACGTGGGTCGTCTGTGGAGACGAGAAGTCTGGCGCCTGGCCGTGCTGGTGGGTCTCGGCGCCTTGCTGGGCTGGCCCTTCTCGCTGTCCAGCGTAGGCATCGGCCTGGGCCTGGCGCTTGGGCTCAGCTATCACCTGCGCAACCTGCACGCGATGCACGACTGGCTGACCCACCGCCCCCAGCAGGAACCTCCCACCGCCAGTGGCCTGTGGGGCGAGCTGTTCGATCGCCTCTATCGCTATCAAAAGGGCCAGCGGATCACCCAGCGCCGCCTGCGCTCGACCCTCCAGCGTATCCAGGAGTCATCCGAGGCAATGCGCGACAGCGTGGTGATGCTCGATCGCCACGGCGACCTGGAGTGGTGGAACAGCTCCGCCGAGCGCATGCTCGGCCTGAAGCCGGCGCTGGACCGCGGCCAGCACATCACCAACCTGCTGCGCGACCCGCGCTTCGTCGGCTACTTCAATGCCCGTGACTACCGCGAACCGCTGAGCCTGCCCTCCCCCATCGACGAGAACATGATCCTGCAGTTCCAGATCACCCTGTACGGTGACGATGAACGCCTGGTCATGGCCCGCGATATCACCCGTCTGCATCGCCTGGAACAGATGCGCCGCGACTTCGTCGCCAACGTCTCCCACGAGCTGCGCACGCCGTTGACCGTGCTCACCGGCTACCTGGAGACCTACAGCGACATGGCCGGCATGCTGCCGGAGCGCCTGGGCAAGGGGGTCGCCCAGATGCAGAGCCAGACGCGCCGCATGCAGAATCTGGTCAACGACCTGCTGCTGCTGTCACGACTCGAGAACGACCAGGGCGGCAGCGACCACGTTCGCCTCGACCCCACCACCCTGCTGCAGGCGGTCAAGCGCGACGCCGAGGCATTGTCAGGCGGGCGCCAGCAGATCGAGGTCGTCGTCGAAGAATCGCGCAGTCTCACCGGCAGCGAGAAGGAGATGCACAGCGCGGTCTCCAACCTGGCCTTCAATGCGGTGCGCTACGCCGGTGACGGCGCCCATATCACGCTACGCTGGCGTGCCTACGGCGAAGGCGCCTGCCTCGAGGTGGAAGACGACGGCGAAGGCATCGATCCGAGGCACCTGCCACGCCTTACCGAACGCTTCTACCGGGTCGACAAGGGCCGCAGCACCGCCACCGGTGGTACCGGCCTGGGGCTTGCCATCGTCAAGCACGTGCTGCTGCGCCACGAGGCACGCCTGGATATCGACTCCCGACTCGGCGAGGGCGCAACCTTCCGCTGCATCTTTCCCTCGAGCCGGCTGGCAGCGGCCGACCCGGTGGCGCTCGGCCGCGCAGGCGCTGTGCACTAGGCCCCGCCAGAACGAACAGAGCGTGCTCCCATCAGCTCCTGGGCCCCAGCAGGATGACCGCGGCACCCACCAGACACAGCACTCCCCCGATCAGGTCCCAGCGATCCGGCAGGCGCTGCTCGACCCACCACAGCCAGCCCAGCGACGCCACGATGTAGATGCCCCCGTAAGCGGCAAAGGCACGCCCGGCGTAGTCGGCATCGATCTGACTGAGCAGCCAGGCGAAGGCCACCAGACTCGCCACCGCGGGCAGCAGCCACCAGGCCGAGGCGTCATCTCGCCACCAGCGCCACACCGCAAAGCAACCGGCGATCTCGGCCAGCGCCGCCGCGATATAGAGCAAAAGACTAGGCAACAGCGCCGTCATGGTGCCTCCCTGCTTTCCCCTTTTGATGCCGCACGTCCATCGACAGCGCTACTCAACGCCGTACGGCCATCGACAACGCCGATAGCGGTGCTCAAACTGCTGCTCAACGCCTTACCACCGGCAACTGCCGATAGTGCTGATCCCACATCAGCACCGCGCCGGCCACGGCCCCGGGGATCAGAAACAGGTTGGCCAGCGGGATCCAGGTGATCAAGGTCACCAGGCCACCGAAGCTGAGACTCGGCCACCAGCGCGCCGACAGGCGCTTGCGCATGTCGGCGAAGCTGACCTTGTTGTTATCCATCGGGTAGTCGAGGTAGGTGATCGCCATGACCCAGGCGCTGAAGGCCGCCCACAACAGCGGCGCGATCAGGTTGACCACCGGAATCCAGCTCAGGATAAACAGCCCGATCATGCGCGGCAGGATATAGGCCAGCTTCAACAGCTCCCTGCCCAGGGCGTCGAGACCGGTCTTGAGCCAGCCACGATCATCGATGGGCTCGCGGCCGGTCAGCTCGACCTCGGCCCGGGCTGCCAGGAAGCCGTAGAAGGGGGCGGCGATCAGGTGGGTAACCAGGGTAAAGCTGAAGAACACGATCAGCACGAGGCTGACCACAAACAACGGCCAGATCAGCCAGTCGAGCCATTCCAGCCAGCTCGGCACCATGGCCATCCAGCTATCGAGCCAGCCACCGAACTCACCGAGCACGTAGCTGAGCATGCCGGCGTAGACCAGCAGGTTGACCAGAATGGGAAGAAACACATAACGACGCAGGCCCTGGCTATAGACCAGGCGGGTTCCGCGGCGGACCGCCTCGAGGGCATTCAGCATGACATCGATCCTTGGCAGTGGCTGAAGATGACAGTGCCCCAACGACATCGGGCCATCGTCTCGACGATGGCCCGATGCTCAGAGTGCAGGCAACGACCCTGACGGGGCCGGCCTATTGACGCCGCTCAGGGCGTCGAGGTCAAGACGTGCTGCTGTCGTCGAGCAGTTCCTGGTTGAGGTCGTCAGGGTCGATGTGACGGATATCCAGGCCCTTGACCAGATAGATGACGTACTCGGCCAGGTTGTTGGCGTGATCGCCGACACGCTCCAGCGCGCGCAGGATCCACATGATGCCCAGTACCGGAGAGATCGAACGCGCATCCTCCATCATGAAGGTCATCAGCGAGCGCATGGCGCTCTGATACTCGCTGTCGACCCGCTCGTCTTCCTGCACCACCTGCATCGCCAGTTCGGTGTCGAAACGCGCGAAGGAGGTCAGGGCGTCACGCATCATGTGACGCACGTGCTCGCTGATATTGCGCACCTCGACGAAGCCGCGGGTGCCGTTGTTGCCGTCGACCAGTTCGATGGCGTTGCGCGCGATCTTGCTGGCCTCATCACCGATACGCTCGAGATCCGACGCCGCACGAATCACCGCCAGTACCAGTCGCAGGTCCGAGGCCGCCGGCTGACGGCGTGCCAGCACGCGGGTACACTCGTCGTCGATCTTGACCTGCATGTCATTGACCGCACGGTCGTTGTCGACCACACGAGAGGCCAGTGCAGAGTCGGCGTCGAGCAACGAACTGACGGCATCCTGCACCTGCTTTTCCACCAGGCCACCCATGGCCATCAGGTGGGTCTTGAGTTCCTCGAGCTCATGATTGAACTGCCTCGAGATGTGCTGGCTGTGGGTATCGCTGGTGATATCCATGAAGGTCTCCTGAAGAAGCATGGGACGGGACGCTAGCCCACCATGCGTCCAGTGATGTAGTTTTCGGTGCGCCTCAGGCGCGGATGCGTGAACAGGGTGTCGGTCGGGCCGTACTCCACCAGCTCACCGTTGTGCAAAAACGCCGTATAGTCCGACACCCGCGCCGCCTGCTGCATGTTGTGGGTCACCAGCACCAGGGTCAGATGCGGCTTGAGTGTGCGAATCAGCTCCTCGATCTTCAGCGTCGAGATCGGATCCAGGGCCGAGGCCGGCTCGTCGAGCAACAGCACCTCGGGTTCCACCGCCAGGGTCCGGGCGATGACCAGACGCTGCTGCTGGCCTCCCGAGAGCGACCAGGCCGACGCCCGTAGACGCCCCTTGACCTCGTCCCACAGCGCCGCCGACTTCAGTGCCCATTCGACCACATCGTCGATGCGGCGCTTGCTCAAGCCTCCCTGCAGACGCAGGCCAAAGGCGACGTTGTCGTAGATCGACATGGGGAAGGGGTTCGGTGCCTGAAACACCATGCCCACCCGACGCCTGAGCTCGGCCACCGCCACCCTGGGGTCATGGATATCGTGGCCGTCCAGATGAATCTGGCCGTGACGACTGACGTCCTCATTGAGGTCGTGCAGACGATTCAAGGCGCGCAACAGCGTCGACTTGCCGCAGCCCGACGGCCCGATAAAGGCCGTGACCCGATGGCGTGGAATGCGCAGGGTCAGATCCTTGAGCGCCGTCTTGCCGCCATAGGCCAGGGTCAAACCCTGGATATCCAGGCAGGTATCGGCCGCGGAAAACTCCATGACCGCCCCGCGTCGATTTCCCAGTCTTGCCTGGGCCAGCTGACGCTTGGGCAGCTCGCCATCGATGGACATTGCCTCTCCCTGCATCATCGGCGCACCGGGGCACCATGACGCTTACGCAAATAGTGACGCATGAATATTGCAGTCAGGTTAAGCACCAGAATCACCGTGACCAGCAGTAGCGCTGTGGCATACACCAGCGGCATCGCCGCCTGGACATCGCTGGAGTGAAAGGCCGCGTCATAGATGTGATACCCCAGGTGCATGAACTTCCTTTCAAGGTGGAGGAAGGGAAACTCCCCGTCCAGCGGCACCTGCGGCGCCAGCTTGGCGACCCCGACCAGCATCAGCGGCGCCACCTCGCCGGCGGCCCGGGCCACCGCCAGGATCAGGCCGGTCAGCATCGCCGGCGTGGCCATCGGCAGCACCACCCGCGTCAGGGTCTCGAAGCGCGTGGCCCCAAGCGCCAGGGCGCCTTCACGCTGGTGCAGCGGGATCCGCGAAAGACCTTCTTCGGTGGCCACGATCACCACCGGCAAGGTCAACAGCGCCAGGGTCAGCGAGGCCCACAGCAGCCCGCCGGTGCCGAAGGTCGGCGAGGGCAGCGTCGATTCGAAGAACCAGCGATCGATGCTGCCGCCGATGCCATAGACGAAGACCCCCAGGCCGAACACGCCGTAGACGATGGACGGCACCCCGGCCAGATTGCGCACGCCGATCCGGACCAGTCGGGTCAATCGACCCTGGTGGGCGACCTCATTGAGATAGACCGCCGCCAACACCCCAAAGGGCGTGACCAGAATCGACATCAACAGCACCATCAGGATGGTGCCGAAGATCGCCGGCCAGACGCCACCAGCGGTATTGGCGTCGCGTGGCCCCTGGGACAGAAACTGCCACAGCTCCCGCACCCAGTGGCCGAGTTTTTCATGCCAGGCCATGGCGTTGGGGCGCCAGGCCTCGAGTATCTCGGCAAGGGCTTGTTCCTGACGGCGCCCTTGACCATTCTCGAGCACCACCAGGTCACCCTGCATGCGCTGCTGAAGCTCACTGGCCCGGCGCTGCAGGTCGGCCAGACGCCGATCCTCCGAGCGGTGGCCATCCTGGTCTTCCATGCTGCGGATCAGCGGTAATATCTCGTCGTGGGTCAGACGCCGACGTTCGTCGCGCAGGGCATTGATCTCCTTCAGCCGGGACTCGAGCACCGTCCAGGCATCCGGACCGGTCAAGCGCTGATCACCCGACTGCAAGGCCACCAGACGCCCCAGGAAGGTGCCCCAGTGGCGCCGCTCCAGCACCACCAGATCCTCCGGCGTGGTGTCTTCGGTGATCTGGTCATTGGCGAGCCACCGCCAGATGCCACCGCCGTCATCACGATTGGCGGTCAGATAGCGCCGCTCCAGCCCCTGCCCGGAGGGTAGTTCGCGGGTCTCCAGGGGAACCCCTATCACCATCTCACCGCTCTTCAGGGTCAACTGGTGGACCGTCGCTGGCCAGAAATTGGCCAGGCCCTTGACGCTCAACAGCACCAGCAAGGCCCCCAGCATGATCAGCGACAGCGCCACCGAGGCCGCTGCCAACCAGGCCCAGGGGCCCTCTCGAGTGCGCCGCTTGCCGGGCATGCCCACCGCGGTGTGGCCGGGAATCTTCATGCGTCCCCCTTACGCCGGGTAAAACGACGCTTCAGGCGGGCGCGCACCACCTCGGCCAGGGTGTTGACCAGAAAGGTGAAGGCAAACAGGGCCAGCGCCGCCAGCAGCAACAGCCGATAGTGGCTGCCCCCGGGTGCGGCTTCCGGCAGTTCGATGGCGATGCTCGAGGCCAGCGACCTCAAGCCATCCAGCGGGCTCGCCGTCATCAGCGCGCTGTTGCCGCTGGCCATCAGCACGATCATGGTCTCGCCCACGGCGCGCCCGGCGCCGATCATGATCGCCGAAAAGACACCTGGCAGCGCCACCGGCAGCATCACCCGGGTGAGCGTCTGCCAGCGGGTCGCGCCCATGGCCTGGGCGCCTTCGGCCAACTCCCGAGGCACATCGCTCAGCGCATCCTCGGCAAGCGCGTAGATGCCGGGAATCACGGCAAAACCCATGGCCAGCCCGACGATCAAGGCGTTGCGTGCCTGCACGTCGAGCCCCCAGGACTCCTCGACCCACAGGCGCAGGTCGCCATCGAACCACCATCCTTCCCACATCGGCGCCACACTCATCGCCAGCCACACCAGCAGCAACAGACAGGGTATCAACCACAGGGCCGCCCAGCGTAACGTCAGGGCAGCCTTCAGCCGATCGGGCAACCACCGGTAGCCCAACGCCAGCAGCACCACCGCCGCGGGCAGCACCACCACAATCGACAGCGACTGCGCCAGGTGACGTTCGACCCAGGGCCCCAGCGCCAGACCCGCGATAAACCCCAGCACCACGCTGGGCATCGCCTCCATCAGCTCCAGCGTCGGCTTGAGCCGTGCGCGCAGGCCGGGAGACATGTACAGGCTGGAGTGCGCCGCAGCACCCAGGGCCAAGGGAATCGCCACCACCAACGCCCAGGCGGCCGCTTCCAGGGTGCCCCACAACAGCGGGGCCAGGCTCGCCTGGGGCACCGCGGCGTCATCCAGCCGATGGGGCAGCCAGCGATACTCGGGCTCGCCGCTCACGTCTGGCGATGACCACAGCGCCTCCAGCGGAAAGCTAGCGCCATCCGGCCAGAACAGCGGCAGCACCTCGACCAGCAGAAATACCGCAATGGCGACCACCGCCAACAGCACGCCAACCCCTCCGGCCGTGATCAGCATGGTCGCCAGGCGGTCACGTCGCTGTCTCGTCTGGTGCAGTGAGGTTATCGGAGAAGGGTCAGACATTGATCTTGGGCCATCGGTGTATAGCGAAAGATTACGACAACTTCATGACACCCAGATGACAACCCGGCCGGGGCCTGGCATCTCTCAAGGCCCGTCCCGTGGCAGTTCAGCCAGCCCCAGGGCATGTCGCTGAGCGGCCAGCACAGACGGCGGCAGCGCCACGAAACCCAGCTCCTTGACCACCCGTTGGCCCGAGGGTGACAGCACCATGTCGAGAAAGGCCCGTTCGACGTCGGGAAGCTCGCCCTCGGGTGGGCGATTGACGTAGATCAACAGGTCCCGTGACAACGGATAGCCGCCGCTTCGCAGCGATTGTCGGCGCGGAAGAATCCCGCCTTCGGCGTTGCCGATCGCTACCGCCTTGACGTCCGCATTCAAGTGATTCAGGCCGGCGTAACCGATGCCTGCGGGATCGTCACCCACGGCGGCCACCACGGCGGCAGAGCCCGCCGACACCATGACCGATACCTTGAATTCGCCGTCACACAGGGCGCGGCGACGAAACAATCCATGGGTGCCGGAGACCGCGTTGCGGCCATACAGGTGGATGGTGCCCCCCGGGCGCTCGAGCCCCAGCTGCTGCCAGCGCTCGATGCTCTCGCTGGCACCGCACGCGAGGGTGTCGGAAAAGATCGCATCGAGCTCTGCTCGAGACAGTCGAGACAAGGGGTTGTGGCGATTGACCACCACCACCAGGGCATCCTTGCCGACCACCACCGGCGTCGGCGCGTAGCCATGGCGCTCGAGAAAGGCCGCGGACTCGTCCTCCTGCATGGGTCTGGACATGGGGCCCAGCAGGGTGGTGCCGGCGATCAGGGCAGGCGGTGCACTGGCCGAACCGGCCACCTGAAGCTGCAGCCTGACCCCCGGTCGCTGTTCTTCGAACTGCTCGCCCCAACGTAGCATCAACTCCGCCATGGTATCCGAGCCTACCGCATCGAGAGAGCCGGCCACGTCATGGGCGGCAACCTTCGCCGACACCAGCATGGCGGAAAGCACCAGGCCCGAGACCAGCCTCGACGCCACTCTTGGCGCCACTCCCGGCGCCACTCTCGACACCGCTGCCGGCGCTTCGCTCGACACCGCTATCGACAGCGTTCTCGGCCCCCGGCTGGGAGCCAACAGCGTGCGCTTGAGCGCACCTATGCAACGCGACAACCTAGACATGCGCTCCCCTGGGCGTTTCATGACACCAACGGTAGAGAAAGACTGACCCGGGTGGGTACCATGACGACACAACAACATCCACGACCAGGCGCCGCCCACCATGATGACAGAACTCGATGACGTTCCCGTGCCAAAGGGACAGCTGACGCTCCAGCTGGCCGCGACACGACAGCATACCAATGCCCACGGCGATATCCCGGCAGGTTGGCTGGTGGGCCTGATGGATCAGGCCGCGGAATGGACCGCCAGCCGCGAGGCGATGGGACGTACCGCCACCGTCGCCATCGAAGGCATGGACTTTCTGTGCCCGGTGCGTGTCGGCTCGCTGGTCTGCGTCTACACCGAGGTGCGCGATATCGGCCACAGTTCCATCAAGATCGACGTGGAGGTCTGGATCCGGTCCCTCCAGGACGCCGAAGACGCCGACCTGCATAAGGTCACCGAGGCGCGCCATGTGATGGTGGCACTGGATGACAACGGTCGCATACGCGGCGTCCGATCCGATACCTGAGCGATACCTCAGCAAGAGCTGGGAACGCGACCGGCGAGAGAGAGGTGCGAGCTAGACCTGCAAGATAGCCCTTCAAGAGAGGCGCGCCCGTGGCGCGCCTGGTTTTCCGTCGCTAGCCTTCAACACCACGTCAGGCCCGTCACCGCCGGGTCTGCGCCACCACTCTTGAGCCTTGCCTGGCGTCAGGACTCGCCTTGGCCAAGCACGCTATCGCGGGCCTTCAGGTAGGCGAACTCACCAACGTCAGAGAACTTGCGTACCTGGCTCTGGAAATTGCGATAGGACTCGTAGATCCGCGCCGACGCCTCGTCGTTGTCGACCTGCTTCTGCAGCACCTGCTGCGAGGAATCATGCAGGGCCGCCAGTACTTCCTCCGGAAACGAGCGCAGCTTGACGCCATGCTCGTTGACCAGGGCGTCCAGGGCCTCGGCGTTGCGGAAGGCAAATTCGCTGATCATGGCCAGGTTGGAGGCCTTGGCGGCTTCGTTGACCACCGCCTTGAGGTCATCGGGCAGCGCATTCCAGGCATCCAGGTTGACCGTGCCTTCCAGCACCGCGCTGGGTTCATTCCAGGCCGAGGTGTAGTAGTAGTCAGCCACCTGATGCAGACCAAAGGCCAGATCATTGTAGGGCCCCACCCAGTCGGCGGCATCGAGCACGCCGGTCTGCAGGGAGGTGAAGATCTCGCTACCCGGTATGGTCAGGGTGGTCACGCCGATCCCGGCCATCGCCTCGCCGGCGAGCCCTGGCAGACGCAGCTTGAGGCCCTGCATATCCTCGAGCGAGTTGATTTCCTTCTTGAACCAGCCAGCCATCTGGGTGCCGGTGTTACCCACCGCGAAAGGCTTGAGGTTGTGGTCGGCGTAGAGCTCGTCCCACAGCTCCTGGCCGCCGCCGTAGTACAGCCAGGCGTTGGTCTCGGTGGTGGTCATGCCGAAGGGCACGGCGGTAAAGAACTGAGAAGCCGCGACCTTTCCCCGCCAGTAGTAGGAAGCGGAGTGGCCCATCTCGGCGGTTCCCTGGGACACGGCGTCAAAGACCTCCATCGGCGGTACCATCTCGCCGGCACCATGGACCCTGACCTTCATGCGTCCGCCGGACATCCGCTCGATACGCGCTGCCAGATCGTTGGCTCCGGTGCCGAGGGCCGGAAAGTTCTTGGGCCAGGACGTCACCATGTTCCAGGTGATGGTTTCCTGTGCGCTGGCGGTATTGACGAAGGGGGCGGCGGCCACGCCGGCGGCGCCGAGGCCGGCTGTCCTGAGGAAGGAACGACGTTCCATGGGGCGAGCTCCTGAAGCTTGTAGTGTCGACGCCGGGAGCGCAGGGAGCCGCGCTGAAGCGCCATTCCCCGCGCTCGGCGTGGTGTCCGCCAAGCAGTATGCGGCAAAGCGAAATTCGCCTGCAAGCCACCACCATGCAGGTCGGCCCGGCGATGGCCGGGCCGGTTTCCTGCGTCTTGCTCAAGTCACCTCAGGTCGCCTGCTCGCCCACCGGTCGAGCGCTTCCGATCAGGCGGTAGACAAGCGCACCCAGCACACCACCGATCAGCGGCGCCACCCAGAATAAACACAGCTGCGCCAGCGCCCAGTCTCCCACGAACACCGCCACCGCCGTGCTGCGCGCCGGATTGACCGAGGTGTTGGTCACCGGGATGCTGATCAGATGGATCAGTGTCAGCAGGCCCATGGCGGTCACCGGCGCCTTGATGACTAGACTGAGACCCCGCTACAGCGCCTCCAGCTTGGCGAAGCCCAGCACCAGCCACTTGTCGCCGTGGCCTTCGAAGCTGACCTGGACACGGGCCCGCTCGCCCTCTCCTTCGGCGTTGAGGATGACCCCCTCCCCGAATACCGGATGGCGTACCCGCTGGCCCAGCGACAAGGCAGGTAGATCGCCGCTCGCCTCCACGGTCGTCTGGGCGAAGCGCGACGGCGTTGGCCGGGCGCTGACCGGACGTGACACCTGGCCACGCAGACGCACCTCCTCGAGCAGCGACTCCGGCAACTCACGCAGAAAGCGCGACGGGCGCTGAAAGGTCTCCTTGCCGTGCATGCGACGGATCTCGGCGTGGGTAAGGTAGAGCTTCTGCATGGCGCGCGTGACCCCGACGTAGCAGAGCCTGCGCTCCTCCTCCAGGCGCCCGGGTTCTTCCAGCGACATGCGGTGGGGAAACAGGCCTTCCTCGACCCCGGCCACGAACACGATGGGAAATTCGAGCCCCTTGGCCGAGTGCAGCGTCATCAACTGGACGCTGTCCTCGAATTCGTCGGCCTCGTGCTCGCCGGCATTGAGGGCAGCTTCGGCCAGAAAGGCTTCCAGCGCGGCCATGCCCTCCCCGGCTTCGACGTTGTCCAGCGTCTCGCCCTGGGTGAAGGCACGGGCGGCGTTGATCAGCTCTTCCAGGTTCTCGACCCGGGCCTGCCCCTTTTCCCCCTTCTCGCTCAGATGATGGTCAATCAGTCCACTGCGCTGATTCACGTGGGCGATGATCTCGTGAAGCGCCATCCCCGAGGTGTCGTTGTCGAGGCCTTCGATCAGATTGGCAAAGGCACCCACGGCGTTGGCCGCACGCCCCTTGAGCGAGCCTTCGGCCAGGGTGTCGTGGATCGCCTGCCACAGCGACACTTCGGTACGACGGGCACGATCGCGCAGTCCCTCCACCGTGCGGGTACCGATACCGCGGGCAGGGACATTGATCACCCGCTCCAGCGAGGCATCGTCGTCGCGGTTGAGCAGCAGCCGCAGGTAGGCCAGCGCATTCTTGATCTCGAGGCGCTCGTAGAAGCGCTGGCCCCCGTAGATGCGGTAGGGCATGCCCTGGCGGATCAGGGTCTCCTCGATAACGCGGGACTGGGCGTTGGAGCGATAGAGGATGGCCACCTCCTGGCGCTTGAACCCCTCGTCGACCTTTTCCTTGATGGTGTCGACGATAAAGCGCGCCTCCTCCAAGTCGTTGAAACCGGCGTAGACCGAAATCGGTTCGCCACGACTGCCGGCGGTCCACAGCTCCTTGCCCATGCGATCCGAGTTCTGCTTGATCAGGGCATTGGCGGCGTCGAGGATGGCGCTGGTGGAGCGATAGTTCTGCTCCAGGCGCACCGTTTTGGTGTCGGTGAATTCCTGCTCGAAGCGACGAATGTTCTCCACCCGTGCCCCGCGCCAGCCGTAGATCGACTGGTCGTCATCGCCGACTACCGTCATCGGCGTGCGCTGTCCGGTCAACAGCTTCAGCCAGGCATACTGCAGGGTGTTGGTATCCTGGAACTCGTCGACCAGTACGTGGGCGAAGCGCTCCTGATAGTGGGCCAGCAGAGCAGGATTGTCGCGCAACAGCTCGAGGCTCCTGAGCAGCAGCTCGCCAAAGTCGACCAGGCCGCCACGTTCGCAGGTCAGCTGGTAGACGTCATACAGCGCCACCATCTGCTCCACGTAGGCGTCACCGTTGATCCGGACCTGGTGAGGACGCAATCCCTCCTCTTTGCAGCCGCTGATAAACGACTGCACCTGACGGGGCGGAAAACGCTCGTCGTCGATCTTGTTGTCCTTCAACAGGCGCTTGATCAGACGTAGCTGATCATCGGAGTCGATGATCTGGAAGTGCTGGGGCAGACGAGCATCCTGCCAATGGGTACGCAGCAGGCGATGGGCGATGGAGTGAAAGGTACCCACCCAGACGTGGCGCAGCGAGATCCCCAGCAACGCCTCCAGGCGAGTGCGCATCTCCCTGGCGGCCTTGTTGGTGAAGGTCACCGCCAGCACCGCGTAGGGCGAGAGACCTTCTGCCTGCATCAGCCAGGCGATGCGATGGACCAGCACGCGGGTCTTGCCGGAACCGGCGCCGGCGAGCACCAGCATATTGCCCTGGGGAGCGCAGACCGCCTCATGCTGCGCCGCATTGAGGCCGTCGATGATCGCCGTGACGTCGTCCATGGAGAAGGCACCGCTCGAGATCGAAAATGGGCGCCCAGTCTACCACAGCGATGCTGGATAAATGGACAGGCAGGGCGCCCTCGGTCAGGAAGGATCAGACTCCGGATAGCGCAGCGGGTTGAGGCTGCGCTTTACCGCCTTGAGCTGCTCGGCGAGCTTGGGGCCCCGGGTCTTCGCCACTCCCACCGCCAGCACGTCGACCAGTACCAGATGGGCGATACGGGAACTCATGGGCGTGTAGATCTCGGTGTCTTCGGGCACATCGATGTACAGCGGCAGGTCGACCTCGTCCGCCAGGGGGGAGCCGCTGGGACAGAGACCGACCACGGTGGCGCCCGCCTCCCGTGCCAGCTTGACGCTGGCCACCAGTGCCCGGGTGCGGCCGGTCTGCGAGATCGCCACCACCACATCGCCTTCCTTGAGGGTCACCGCCGACATGTTCTGCATGTGCGGATCGGCGTAGGCGGCGGTGGAAATCTGTAGCCTGAAAAACTTGTGCTGAGCATCGAAGGCCACCGCACCGGAGGCTCCGTAGCCGTAGAACTCGACGCGATTGGCCATGGCCAGGGCGTTGATGGTCTTGTTCAACGCCTCGTTGTCGAGCCGGTCCCTGATCGACAGCAGGGTCCCCACCGTGGAATCGAAGATGCTGTGGGAAAACTCGGCCACGGAGTCGCTGTCATTCATCGAGAACTGCGCGAACTGGCTGCCCGACGCCAGCATCTGCGCCAACTTCAACTTGAAGTCCTGAAAGCCGTTGCAGCCCAGGGCCCGGCAGAAGCGTACCACCGTGGGCTCGCTGACCTTGGCCTCGGTGGCCAGATCGACGATACGCATGTGGATAACTTCGTCGGGGTTGCGCAATACGAAGCGTGCGACCTTCTGCTCCGACCGACGGAAGTGCTCCATGCGACGTCGCATTTCATCAAACAGCGCGCGACTCACCCTCTACTCCTTTGACTGGCTGGGAGGACCCGGAGCTGGCAGGGCGCAATGCCCGTCGCTATCGATCCGGTCTGGTTCCAGTATGCCCCATGACGGCGTCAAATGCGCCCTGTGCTGCGTCATGCATCGAGCCCCCAGGCCGCCCCTGCGCAACCGGATGGATTTTTTTCTAGCGTTGGCAGAACGTTGCAGGATTGACGTCCACACCGTCATCTTTTTGTCAACTGGGGTATAGTAAAAGGGCAGTGTCGCGCAGCGTCCTGGATGCCGGCACATTCACTGCATAGGAGAATCGATCATGCGTAATGTCGAAAGGTTATCCTCCGTCAAGAGTGAACTCCTCGACATCTTCATGAGCATGGAAGTCGCCGAACACGAAAGGCGCTCCCGCACCGCGGCCCAACGTAACCTGCGAGCCCGCCGCGGCATCGAGCTTCATCGGGAATTCAAGCGTCTATCCGAAGACATCGCCGAACTGCCGGAAGACGGCAACGACGACGAAATGCACTGACCCGGTAGACTGAACCAGCACGCGTGGCCGCCGGCCCGACGTGCGCCAGACCGCCAACAACGCGGGTCTGTACCATAATTCGGGGCCTGGCCGCTGGCTCGAGCGACGGCCGGCCCATCCCTTGCGAGAATCGCACCGACGAGACTCGCCATCAGGTGTCTGTCGCCTGAAAGCCCCAGGCGCGTCAAAGGCACCGCCAAGCGTCCCTCCTGGCATGCTCTCCCAAATGCATGTCTTTGGCTGCAGGCATCAATGAACAAGCACTGACGTCTCGTTGGGCTCCCGCTGAGGCCCCACTGCCACCTCGTTGACGTCCCCCTTTGGTCACTCTGTACGGGCAGTCTTGCCCTGCCGCCCGGTTCCGATGGATCGTCTGGCATTGCCTGTCAACGCAGAGACCCGGCACAAGGCCGGGTCTCTGGTCTGGCATGCAGCAATGACGCCTGTTACAGGCTGGAGATGAACACCACCGCCACACCGATGGGCGCCACGAAGCGGGTCAAGGCGACCCACAGGGCTTCCTTGCCACCGGACAGACCGAGGTCTTCGGCCACGCCTTCGCGGTTGAGGAACCAGCCCGCGAACAGGATGGCACCCAGGCCGGTCAACGGCAGCATGAACTTGCTGGTCAGCTTGTCCAGCAGGTCGAACACCCCGAGGCCAAACAGTACCGGGTCACTCCACACGTTGAAGGACAGCAGAGCGGCGATACCCAGCGCCCAGGCGCCGATGCCGGAGACCACCGCCGACGCGGAACGCGACAACGGCGTGCGCTCTTCGACAAACTCGACCACCGGCTCGAGCAGCGAAATGGCCGAGGTCAGGGCGGCGAAGGTCAGCAGCAGGAAGAACATCAGACCCAGGATCAGGCCACCGCCCATATTGCCGAAGGCCAGCGGCAGGGTGACGAAGATCAGGCTCGGGCCGGAGGCCAGGTCGAGCTGATTGGCAAACACGATCGGGAAGATCGCCAGGCCCGCGCCGAGTGCGATCACGGTATCCATGATCACCACGGTGCGTGCGGTCTTGATCAGGTCGACCTTCTCGCCGAGGTAGGAACCGTAGGCGATCATGATGCCCATGCCCAGTGACAGGGTGAAGAAGGCGTGTCCCAGCGCTGCCAGTACCACCTCACCATTGAGTGCGGACCAGTCCGGGTTGAACAGATAGTTCAACGCCTCACCGAAGTGGCCGGTGGTCATGCCGTAGCCCACCAGCACCACCAGCAGCAGCGCCAGGGCCGGCATCAACACGTTGACCGCGCCTTCCAGGCCCTTGGTCACGCCGCGAGCAACGATACCGATGACCAGCAGCATGAAGATGGAGTGCCACAGCAGCAGCAGACCGGGGCTTGCCAGCATGCCGCTGAACAAGGCACCGATACCGTCGGCGTCCTGGCCGCTGAAGTCACCGGTCACGCTACCGAGGGTGTAGTACAGCGACCAGCCACCGATCACGCTGTAGAACGACAGGATCAGGAAGGCACCGATGACCCCGGCGACGCCGACCAGGGCCCAGACCTTGGGCTGACCGGCCTTGGCCGCGACGCTGGCCATGGCATTGACCGGGTTGCTTTGCCCACGCCGACCGATCATCCACTCGGTGACCAGGATCGGCAGGCCGATCAGGCCGATGCACAGCAGGTAGACGAGCACGAAGGCGGCACCACCGCTCTCGCCCACCATGTAGGGAAACTTCCAGATATTACCAAGCCCGACAGCGGAACCGGTGGCGGCGAGGATAAAGGAAAAGCGCGATGACCACTGCGCGTGTGTCGTTTTGGACATAAATCACCCTTCGGATACGTGTCGTCATCGATCGATCGGATGCAATGACGGCGTTGTGTTTGTAGTCGCCACGTCCTCGATGGTCCGGGTCACGGATCCACCGATGTACAAGGGGTCTGACGGATGTCAGCAGGATCACTGCCGGCACACCACTCTTCCCCAGCGCAGGGTTCGCGCTGGTCGAGACCGGTGGGTCCAGGCGAGTCACCATCCAAGGATAAGGAGGCGACCGTCTCTGGCCCGTGGCAAGTGACGAACAGCCGACAAAACTAGCGTATGACAATAACAAACGCCAGCCAACAATGGTCAAAGCAGCTGATTCTGTCGATCTCCCGGAAACCCGGGCAATGCCTGCCACCCCATTCTATCGGCGACTCTGGCGTACAGGTTTCTGGCCAGTTCCGGGGCCTCGCGATTATCCGCCGTATGCACAAAAAGAAAAGGGGTTTTCCCCTGTTTTATCCACAAGGCTAGCTGGTCTATCCAGGGGGTGAAATAGTGCTCGTTGATGGCGCTGTCAAGATGGCCAATGAAACGTATCACAGGAAATTTTGCTGTAGAGATCACGTGTAGTGGGCGTCTTGGCTTTTCCGCACGAGCCTGGATCAATCCCGAATGGGCCTCGGGCGGCCCGGAAAACAACGGCCTGACATCCAGCATCACGCGATCGGCGCCATGACTTATCAACAGGGCGTTGATATCTCTCTCGGCGCTCCCCTTGTGGAAAAATTCACTGTGGCGCAGTTCTACTGCGCAGGGTACGTCTTGTGGCCAATCTCGTAGAACCTTCTCCAGAGCAGGCACCTCCTCAGGACCAAAGTCCCTGGGGAGCTGAATCATGACCGGCCCGAGGCGATCCTTCAGTGGCCCCAGGGCATCGAGGAAGTCCACCACCTCGGCTTCCACCTGGCGTAGTCGCTTGCCATGGGTTAGTGCCTGAGGCAGCTTGAAGCAGAAGCGAAAGCCCGCAGGCGCCTGGCGGGCCCAGCTCTCCACGGTTCCTGGCCTGGGCACCCCGCTGTAGAAGGTGGTATTTCCCTCGACAGCGTTAAATACGGCGGCGTAGTCGTCGAGCCAACCCTCGCGCCCGGCGTGGGGTGGGAACAGACCACCACGCCAGTCGGGATTGGCCCACATCGGCAGACCAATGTACATGGGTGGTTGCGCTGATCGATCGTTCAAGAAGGCAGACTCGACGGTTTCAGGGGCGCCAGCATAGCATCGCCCCGCCCGATGTTGCCGAACGGGGCGATGCTGACAAGCTTCAAGCGGCGCCGAGCGCCGGAGCTTCTCGCCCTCAGCCGGGACTCTGTCCGAAAAGCCGACGGACACAGGGGATTTTCAGCCTCCTAGGCGCTGTCCGAAAAGTCGACGAGCGAAGGTTAGACAAGGCAAAAATCGGTGAGAAAGCGCAGTTTACGGGGTGTAAATGAGCATTTTGACCGGGCTGGCGCACCTGCCGATTTTTAACGCCGTATTACCGAGCGCAGGCACTTTTCAGACAAGCCCTAGAAGTCGTACTTGGCGGAGAACTGAACCCTGTCCAGGTCGAAGGTATCGCCGTCCACCTCATCCAGGTCGTAGCGCTGGTACTCCGCCGACAGCGTGGTGTTGGCAAAGGGCGACCACATCAGGTTGAGAAAGAAGCTGTCGTAGCTGTCGGTGTCGTCGCCGGTACCGTTGCTGTCGAGTTCAGTCGCCGAGTAGGCGATGCTCGAGCGCAGCGTGTCGGTCCAGTAGTGACGATAGATGGCCGAGGCGCCCCAGGACTCCACCATCTTGATCTGGCCGTCCTCCACCTTGGCGTTGGGGTAGGCGCCCAGCGCCATGTAGCGTCCCAGGTTGCCATAGTTGGCCTGCAGCATGAGGTCGTCTTTTTCGAACACCGGGAATCGTCCGGTCAGGCTGTAACCCGCCCCCCAGCGACTGTCGTCGTCCTCGGCGTCATCCAGGCTGAAGCGCCTGACCACGGTGGCCGCTGAAACATGCCCCCACTCCTGGTCCACATTGACCCGGGCCACCATGTCCGGGGTGTCCTGGTCGTCGTCGCCGTCCTCGGGATTCTCCACCGCGAACTGCAGGCTGCCCCAATCCAGCGGATAGGTATAGCGAAGCTGTGGCTGGCGCACGAAGATCGAGCCGGTATGGGTACTGAAGGCGTCGATCTCGCCAAGCCCCTTGAGATCCATGAAGGTTGACCAGTACTGCCCGGCCAGCCAGTTGCCCCAGCTCAGGTAGGCGTGGCGCAGCCGCGGCGCGTAGGAGTGCGAAACAAATTCATTGGCTTCGTCGTCGGCGCCATAGAAGTCCGTCTCGATATAGGTCTTCATGGTATCGCCACCCAGCGGTGTACTGGTACCGAAGCTCAGACGCGTTTCCCGCGCACTGAAACTGACGCGGTTGTCGGCGTCATCGTCGGTGGCGCGCAACAGCCCCGCCGTCACCGTCTCGTTGGCCTTGCCGTCGCTGAGTCCATTGTCGGAGAACGCCGCCTGAGCCTTGATGTAGCCGCCAAAGGACACCGTGGTATCTCCCACCAGGAAGTCGCCACTCTCGGTGCGTTTGACCACGTTCTCGCTGACGTCGGCGACGTCCTGTTGCATGCTGGCCTGCTGGTTGATCAGGTTATCGATCTGGGCCTGCTGCTGTTCGACCAATTGCATGGCCGCCTGCTGTTGGGCCTTGAGCTGTTCGATCTGGGCCTTCAGGTCATTGAGTTCCTGCATCGACGTCTGCCCCTCGGCCGCGATCGGCATCAGCAGACAAAGGCCGGTTCCCGTCAGCAAGGCGCTTGTGGATCGCAATCCGCTCATCGCCGTCCCCCTTCATTATCGTTGTCGTGGCGGTCGTCATGGCGGCTGTCGCTGAACTGAATCACCGACGCCTACACGCTCGGAGACCCAGGCATGACCGGCAAACCACTCGCAGGAATGGCGACCACGTATAACCAAGCGCTTAACTAACGAATATAGGAATGAAGGTTCGAGGACGGTGTTTGATATTGTGCCCAATGAAGCACGAAAAAGAAGCGTCCGAATTAGCAAAACAATAGAAATATATCTTACAAATTCATAATGCTAGAACCGGAAAATATGGAAAATTCCGAGCTTTCTTCTTTATCAAGTACCGGTACAGCATATATCGATAGGCAGTAGAAGCGGCGCCTGGCCGACCTCAAGAAAATACCACTGCATCAACGTGCTGTTTTTGTGATCTGGTTCTCGGACCGGCAGCGCGGAGCCTGTCAACACAGATGACACTTGAAATGATTCTGACTCTTTAACACCCTGCCGCCAGGGGCGCCGCATTCCTCTCGGGATTCAGGTGCACTACCTCTGGCAGGCCGAGGTTTCCGATGTCCCAGGACCAACACTCCGGATAAAGCTGCTTTGTCGCCTCAAGACTTCCCGGCGCTGCGCCAGGATACCTTTGGCCTCGCAGCTATGACGCTGACTCGTCGCGCCGTCGGCGATACCTCTCGGCCGACATCACTCTGGAAAGAGTCTTCGTCACTTCATGTGGATTTGGGCTGCCGGCACCGATCGCGTCACGCTTCTAGCGCCTATCTAGAAAAACTGTGTTCATTACCATCAATGACTTGAACATTGATCTATCGAGCTAGGGGGAGCCATACCCCGGTAGACGGAATATCGCGTTGTCCTCGACCGCACCTCCTGGATCTGCGGCGACACTTGAGCCTACGCTTCCCTCAGCACTACACAACAGGAAGGGAACAAGCCCGACCTCGTGAGGCCGGGCAAAGCTGGATGCAGCAAAACGGGGTCAGTCGACGTTGTTGTGCCAGCAGATAGAGCATCTACAACCAAAGAAAGCCGACAGATTTCGCATGATGAGAGGACTCAGCCACCCCGGCGGCGTAACTGACGAAGCTCGCCGTTCAGCGCCTTGATGATGGTGTAGCACATCACAATCATCACCACCGAGAAGGGGATCGCGGTGGCCGTGACTCCGGCCTGGAGCGCCGAGAGTCCGCCGCCGATCAGCAGTACGATGGCAATCAGGCCTTCCACCGTGGCCCAGAACATGCGCTGAGGGCGCGGTGCATCGATCTTGCCACCGGCGGTGATGGTATCGATCACCAGCGAGCCGGAATCCGACGAGGTGACGAAGAAGATCAGCGCCAGGATGATGCCCAGGGTCGACATCAGGCCCGACAGCGGCAGCTCGTTGAGCATGGCGAACAGCGACAGCTCGGGGCTGTAGCTGTCGATCACGTATTCCTTGACCAGGCTGCCGGCCGGATTGGCATATAGCTGGTCAAGGGCGGTGGCGCCGAACACGCCCATCCAGATGAAGATGAACAGACTCGGGATCACCAGCACACAGATCACGAACTCACGCACCGTACGCCCCCGGGAGACGCGGGCGATAAACATGCCGACGAAAGGCGCCCAGCTGATCCACCAGGCCCAGTAGAAGATGGTCCAGGATTGGCGATAGGCGTCGTCCTCGCGGCCGAAGGGGGCCGACAGCGGGATGAACTTCGTCACGTAGGTCTCAAGGCCGGCCCAGAAGCCGGCGAGCGCCGCCAGGGTCGGGCCGGCGAACAGCACGAAGAAGAAGAACAGCACGGCCATTCCCATGTTGATCTCGGAAAGCCGCTTCACGCCACCTTCCAGACCGCGCCACACCGAGACCAGCGCCACTGCGGTGACGGCTGCGATCACGACCACCTGAGTAGTGATGCTGACGTCCAGGCCGAAGACGAAGTTCATGCCGGCGTTGGCCTGCTGAGCGCCGAGGCCGAGCGAGGTGGCCAGGCCAAACAGGGTCGAGAATACCGCCAGGATGTCGATGACGTGGCCCCACCAGCCCCAGACGCGGTCACCCAGCAGCGGGAAGAACGCCGAACGGATGGAGAAGGGCAGGCCCTTGTTGTAGGTAAAGATGGACAGCGCCAGCGCCATTACCACGTAGACAGCCCAGCCGTGGATGCCCCAGTGCAGATAGGTGCCGGCCAGCCCCATGGCGGTGGCGTCGGCGATGGCCTCAGCGTTCAGTTCCCCGTCGCTGCCGAAGGGCGAGGGCGTGCCTAGCGGCGAGGAGACGTTGGCGTGATAGACCGGTTCCAGCACGCCGAAGAACAGCAGGCCGATGCCAATGCCGGCCGCGAACAGCATCGCAAACCAGGACAGGTAGCCATACTCCGGCGTGGCGTCGGGGCCGCCCAGACGGACCTTGCCGTATGGCAGCACGACCAGTGCCAGGCAGAACAGGATGAAGCCGTCCACCACGATCATGAAGTAGCTGTCGAGGGTACCGGTGGAGAAGCTGACAATGGACTGAAAGAGATTACCGGCTCGCTCGGGGAACAGCAGCGTCAGCACGATGAAGACAATCGAGGCCAGCGCCGAGATGGCGAAGACCCGGTTATGTATATCGAAGCCGATAGGCCCCAGGCTGCCCTCGAAGTTGTCCTGCCCGACGGTATAGTCCGTCTGCATGTCGTCCGAAACCGGGGTTGGAGCCTGCTCGCTTTGAGTACTCATGAATGATGCTCCTGTGGATGGAAACACACTGGCCGAGTGAGTCTCGCACACGTCAGCTGTTGCGTGTGACAGGACAAGCGATGAGAGCTGAGGCTCCCTTACCAGTAGCGCAAAGATTGAGCTCTCGGCGTCAATATGTGCACCGGAAACAGCAGCCCTCCCCTGAAACCCTCTACCCCGTGCAGGTCAGCACAACAGGGGGGACCGCAAATAACGCGTGGAAATATCAACGAAAGCGACGCCGCTTTCCGTTCAACGCCTTGATGACTGTATAGCACATCAGAATCATCACCACCGAGAACGCAACGAGATATCGTCAAATCCGGTGCCGGGCTATTTGGCCGCAGTCCTGTCTGATTGATCGGTGACTTGCTCTCCATCCTTGAACTGAAGTGGACCCCATTCCCAGGCAAAAAGAGCGCGGGACACCGGGGTGTCACCGCACTCTCTTTAGCCTCCAAGAACAAGAACGGACTGCATCAACACCTTCTCTGGAGTTGATGGGAAGATTTCCCTTCCGTCACGCCGAGTCTGCGACCGCTGCCATACTATCGCCCGACGGTATGTCTACTCCACCGTCACCGACTTGGCCAGATTGCGCGGCTGATCGACATCGGTCCCCTTGAGCACCGCCACGTGGTACGACAATAGTTGCAGCGGCAGGGTGTAGAGGATCGGCGCCAGTGCCTCGTGGACGTGGGGCAGATGCAGCACCTGGATACCCTCGCTGGCGTTCAGGCCGACATTCTCGTCGGCGAACACGTACAGCTCGCCGCCTCGAGCCCTGACCTCCTGCAGGTTGGACTTGAGCTTGTCGAGCAGTTCGTCGTTGGGCGCCACCGAGATCACCGGCATCTCGCTGTCCACCAGCGCCAGGGGGCCGTGCTTGAGCTCGCCCGCCGGGTAGGCCTCGGCGTGAATGTAGGAAATCTCCTTGAGCTTCAAGGCGCCTTCCTGGGCGATGGGGAAGTGGGCGCCACGTCCCAGAAACAGCGCGTGATGCTTCTCGGCGAAGGCCGTGGACAACCGCTCGATGGCTTCGTCCAGTCCCAGCACCTGGCTACACAGCGCCGGCAGGGTCCGCAGTGCGGCAACAATGTCCGCCTGCTCGTCCTCGTCCATGCCACGCACTCGTCCGAGCGCCAGGGCGAACAGCATCAGCGCGGTCAACTGGGTGGTGAAGGCCTTGGTGGAGGCCACGCCGATCTCGGGGCCGGCCTGAGTCATCAGGCTCAGGTCGGCCTCGCGCACCAGCGAGCTGCCCGGTACGTTGCAGATACCCAGGCTGCCCAGGTAGTTGTCCTGCTCCATGGCAAACCGCAGCGCGGCCAGGGTGTCGGCGGTCTCGCCGGACTGGGACAGGGTCACGAACAGGGTACCCTGGGGCACCACCACCTGGCGGTAGCGATACTCGGAGGCGACCTCCACCTGCACCGGGATGCCGGTGTAGCGCTCGAGCCAGTAGCGCGCCACCATGCCGGCGTGATAGCTGGTGCCGCAGGCCACGATATGGATCTGGCGGACCTGCTGGAACAGTCGCTCGGCATCGGGGCCGAAGCTTTCCACCAGCACCGAGCGGTCGCCCAGGCGGCCTTCCAGCGCCGCGGCGATCACCGCCGGCTGTTCGTGGATTTCCTTGAGCATGAAGTGGCGGTACTCGCCCTTGCTGGCGGCGCCGTCACCATGCTCGAAGGTCTGGACCTCACGCTCGACGGCGGTCCCCTCGGCATCGAAGATCTCGATGCGACCATTGGCAGACAGCCGCACCACGTCGCCTTCACGCAGATAGATGAAGCGATCGGTCACCGGCAGCAGCGCCAGCGGGTCAGACGCCAGGAAGGCCTCACCGATGCCGACGCCGACCACCAGCGGGCTGCCCTTGCGCGCGCCGACCACCACATCGGGCTCGTCCACCGCCATGACCCCCAGGGCGTAGGCGCCATCGAGGCCGGCGACGACCCGCTGGAAGGCGCTGAGCAGATCACCGTCGCGGCGAGACTCACGCTCCAGCAGGTGGGCGATCACCTCGGTATCTGTCTCGGACTCGAACACATAGCCCTGATCGGTGAGTTCCCGACGCAGCTGCTCATGATTCTCGATGATGCCATTATGTACCACCGCCAGGCGATCACGCGACTGGTGGGGATGGGCGTTGGGCTCGCTGGGGCGACCGTGGGTCGCCCAGCGGGTGTGAGCAATACCGCTGAGCCCCGGCAGCGCCGAACCCTCCAGTCGCGCCTCGAGCGCGGCCACCTTGCCCACCGCGCGCTGGCGCACCAGTTCTCCCTCGGGGCTGCGCACCGCCATGCCGGCACTGTCATAGCCGCGGTACTCGAGGCGCTTGAGGCCTTCGAGCAGAATGTTCTGTACGTTGCGCTGGGCCACCGCGGCGACGATGCCACACATAGGGGTCACTCCTTGAGAGATTCGTTATTGGCTACCGCTGACCAGCAATCGAGAGGGGGCCGCAACGGCAGAATCGGGCGGAAGCGTCCGTCAATCCTCGTCCTTGGTCGGCCTCGGCCAGTTGGCCTTGGCGATCTGACGAGACCTTGTCACCGCCAGGCTATGATCGGCGACGTCGCGGCTGATGGTGGAGCCGGCACCGACGGTGGCGCCCTCGCCGACACTGACCGGGGCTACCAGCGCCGAATTGGAGCCGATGAAGGCGGCGTCACCGATCTCGGTACGGTGCTTGTTGGCGCCGTCATAGTTGCAGGTGATAGTGCCGGCGCCGATATTGACCTCACGTCCCAGGCGGGCGTCACCCACGTAGCTCAGGTGGTTGATCTTGCTGCCCTCGCCCACCTCGGCGTTCTTGGTTTCGACGAAGTTACCAACCTTGGCCTTGACCGCCAGGCGCGAGCCAGGACGCAGCCGGGCGAAGGGACCGATCTGGTTCAGCCCGGCCAATACTGCACCGTCGACGATGCTGTGGGCCTCGATGACGCTTTCGGCGCCAACATGGCTGTTGCGTACCACCGAGTAGGGGCCGATGCGCACGCCTTCGCCGAGCTCCACCTCGCCTTCGAACACACAACCCACGTCGATGAAGACGTCGTGCCCGCAAGTCAGCTTGCCACGTACGTCGAGACGGTCTGGGTCGGCCAGGGCCACGCCCTTCTCCATCAGCGCCTCGGCGATGTCGCGCTGGTATGCTCGCTCGAGACGCGCCATCTGGGCGCGATTGTTGACGCCTTCGACCTCCATCGGCCGCGCCGGCTGGGCGGTGGCCACCTCAATGCCCTCGGCGGCGGCCATGGCGATCACATCGGTCAGGTAGTACTCGCCCTGGGCGTTGTCCGACGACAGCTCAGGCAACCAGCGCTTCAGCTGGGCGCTGGTCATGGCCATGATGCCGGTGTTGCACTCGGTGATCGCAAGCTCGCTTTCAGAGGCATCCTTCTGCTCGACGATGGCCACCACCTTGCCTTGATCGTCACGCACGATGCGGCCGTATCCCGCCGGGTCGTCCAGGGTCACGGTCAGAAGTCCCATGTGGCGCTCGTCTACCTGCTCCAGCAAGGCCGCCAGGGTTTGCCGACGGATCAGCGGCACGTCACCGTAGAGCACCAGCACCTTGCCATCGCCGAGCTGGCCCAGCGCCTGGGCGACGGCGTGACCGGTACCCTTCTGCTCGGCCTGATGGGCAAAGCGAACCTCGCTGTCGGCCAGGGCATCGCGAACCCGCTCGCCACCGTGCCCGATGACCACGTGGGTGCGATCCGCATCGAGACCCCGGGCGGTATCGACCACATGACGGACCATCGGCTTGCCCGCCAGGGTATGCAGCACCTTGGGCAGGCTCGAGCGCATGCGGGTGCCCTGTCCGGCGGCGAGAATCACCACATCGAGGCTCATCGTGACTCCTTGTCTAAAACAAAAGATCGAAGCAAATATCGCAACAGTAGCGAACCGACCAACGGTTTCAGTGATCCGTCGTGAGAGGCCAGCGCTACTATTCTAGCGGGGTGTCGACATCCGTCACCACCGTCAGCCCCAGGGTATCGACCATCTCCTGCCCAAAGCGCGTCACAAAGGCGGGGCTGACCCGACTTTCCCAGCCCTCACCCTGACGCACCAGCATCACCACCGGCAACTCCTGGTCGATGGCGGCCTGCATGCCTTCCTCTTCGCCCATCACGCTCAGCGCGGTGGCCCAGGCGTCGGCCCAGGCATTGGACGGATGCACCACCGTCACCGAGGCCAGTCGATGGGTGATGGGGCGCCCTGTGCGGGAGTCGATGGTATGGGAGTAGCGCTTGCCATCGGCCTCGAAGTAGTGACGGTAGTCACCGGAAGTCGCCACCGAGACGTCATCGAGGCCGACCACGTGCTGAGCCTTGGGCGCACCGTTCTCGGGCACCTCGATACCAATGCGCCAAAGCCCCTTGCCGCCGTCACGCCGTCCCTTGACCTTGACCTCTCCGCCAAGATTGACCAGGTAGTTGGCGATACCCTGACGATCCAGATAGGCCGCCACCTCGTCGGTGGCGAACCCCTTGGCCACCCCGGACAGATCGATGTAGACGTCACGCAGGCGACGGGCCTGGGCCTCGGCGGTGTCGATCTCGAGCGCGTCCATGCCGACCTGAGACAAGCGCTTCTCGAGTACGTTTTCCTCGGGGATTTCCCGGGGCCGGGCCTCGGGGCCAAAGCTCCACAGATTGACCAGGCTACCGACGGTGACGTCGAAGGCGCCGTGACTTTGCTGGTTGACCGACTGGCTGATGGCCAGCACCTCCATGAATTCATCGGAGATCGGCTGCCATTGCCCCAGCGGTGACTGATTGAAGGCGGACAGCTCCGAATCCTCGCGCCAGGTCGACATGGAGGCGTCGACCGCGTGCATCTCGTCGAGTACGCCCTGCTCGATCTCCTCGACCTGCTCGCGAGTCAGCGGGTCGGCCAGGGTGATCTGGTAGAAGGTGCCGAAGATGTCGCCTTCCAGGGTGATCGGCGAACGGGTAGTGGTCTCTTCGCTGCAACCGGACACCAGCAGTGCCATCAGGAGGGGCGTCAGCCAGGTTGTCAGCCATCCACGCCGAGCGAACTTGAATCCAGTCATGAGGGGTCTCTTCAGATATATCAGCCAAACAGCCAGATCAGGGCGATACCAAGCAGCAGGCGATAGACGACGAAGGGCTGCATGCCGATGCGCTTGATGAACGACAGGAAGAAATGGATGCACAGGTAGGCGCTGACGCCGGACAGCAGCGTGCCGAGCGCCATGTCACCCCAGTGCACATCGACACCCGTCTGAATCAGCTCGCAGGCCTCGAGCCCCCCCGCCAGCACGATCACCGGAATCGACAGCAGAAACGAGAAGCGGGCCGCGGCTTCGCGCCCCATGCCCAGCATCAGTGCCACGGTGATGGTGATGCCGGAGCGCGAAGTGCCGGGGATCAGCGCCAGCGCCTGGCCGATGCCGATCCACAGGGCATCGCTCCAGCGCAGCTGATACTCGCTGCGCGAGCCCCTGAAGCGCCAGTCGGCAAGCCCCAGCAGCAGGCCGAAGAAGATCAGACCGAACGCCAGCACCATGGGCGAGCGGGCATACTGCTCGATGACGTCCTTGAACAGCAGTCCGGCCAGCCCCACCGGAACGGTGGCGAGGATCACCCACCAGGCCAGCCGAGCGTCCTGATCGGTGCCGCGACCGGCGACGCTGGCACACCAGCTCGTCAGCATGCGCAGGATCTCGTCGCGGAAATAGATGACCACCGCGCCAAGGCTACCCAGGTGCAGCGCCACGTCGAAGGCCAGTCCCTGGTCCGGCCAGTCGCTGAACACGGGGACCAGTATCAGGTGGGCGGAGCTCGATACCGGAAGAAATTCGGTGATTCCCTGAATCAGGGAGAGAACGACAATCTGTAGCCAATCCATGGAGTGACCCGTAAGCGAGGGGTAACAGGCAAAACGCCCGCAAGAGCATACACTCCACGGGCGTTCTTGTCCGCTGTCAGGGGCCCCTGGCCGCCCCCGCTGCGGTCGATCAAGTTCCCATCAGTACCAGCGTGGCGATGGAAAAGTAGATGACCACCCCGGAGGCGTCGATCAGGGTGGTGACCAGCGGTGCCGAGGCGGTGGCCGGATCCCAGCCCAGCCGATCGAGCACGAACGGCAGGCACATGCCGAGCAGGCTGCCGAACAAGACGATGCAGATCATGCTGATGGCCACCACCAAGGCCACCGCCTCACCGCCTCGAATGACCCCGATGGGGGCCACCGCCAGGGCCATGGTCAGTCCCAGCGAGCCTGCCACCAGCAGTTCTCGGCCGAGCAGCTTGCTCCAGTCCTTGATGCCGACGTCACCGGTGGCCATGCCTCGCACCATCAGGGTGGCGGCCTGGGCGCCGGCGTTGCCACCGCTGCCGATCAACAGCGGCAGAAAGAACACCAGGGTCACCTGGGCGGCGATGGTGTCCTCGAAGTGGGCGATGCCGGCTCCCGAGAAGAGGTTGCCGAACACCAGTAATACCAGCCAGATCACTCGCTTGCGATACAGGCTCCACAGCGGCACCCGGGACACGCCGCCTTCCAGCTGGCCGATCGACATGCCCTTGTGGATGTCCTCGGTGGCCTCGGACTCGACCACGTCCAGGGCGTCATCGTGGGTGACGATGCCGACCAGTCGCTCGTCGGTGTCCGTCACCGGCAATGCCAGCAGGTCGTAGCGTGCCACCACCCGGGCGACCTCTTCCTGCTCGGCGTCCACACCGATGCTGATGACGTCGTGGATCATCAGCTCGTCGATGATCGCCTGGGGCCGTGCCACCATCAGCTGTCTCAGTGACATGGTGCCAGCCAGGCGGCCGTGCTCGTCCACCACGTACAGCTGGTAGACGGTCTCGGCGTCGGGAGCGGTCTGGCGCACCCGCATCATCGCCCGGGACACGGTGAGCCCCATCGGGATTGCCACATAGTCGGCGGTCATCAGGGCGCCGGCGGTGCCCTCCTCGTAGCTCGCCAGACGCTTGAGCGCCTCGCGCTCGCGCCGCGCCATGCGCCGTAACAGCGCCTCCTTGCGATCATCTCCCAGCACCTTGAACAGGTCGGCACGTTCGTCCGAGCCCATCTTGTCGAGGATTCGCGACAGCCAGGCGTCCTCGATGCGAGACGCCATGGCATCCTGGGCCTCGAATGGCAGGTGACCAAACACGCTGGCCTGGCGCCCCACCGGCAGGCAGGCCAACAACGCCACGGCGCTGTCCAGGCGGTCCTCATCCTCGATCAGTCGCTCGAGGATCTCGGCCAGATCCGCCGAGCGAATCTCGGGCAGGCGGGCTTCCAGCGTCTTGCTGTCGCGGGGATCGAGGGCACGCAGCAGCACCTGCTTGTGCGCATCCAGGCTGGGGGTCAGATTCATGGGCGTCTCCTCATGGCCGGCGTCCTTGCCGCAAATCGCTGAGGCGCAGTGTCCCCAAGAGACGACCTATCGGGGCTGCTCGAAAAGGCGACATGATGCCATGTCTGGATGAACATTAGACACAATGCAAGCATCGAAGAAGCGTCAGTCGCGGTTCGCTGCCGCCATCACCAACGAAAACGCCCCCCGAATGTCAGCCATTCGGGGGGCGTGGGGCATCGGCGCCAGGGAACTTAGCCCTTGCCGGCCTTCCTGCGCAGCTGCTGGATGGTACGCAGCTGGGCCAGGGCCTCGGAGAGTTCCGCCGCGGCGCGGGTGTAATCCAGCTCCGCCGACTTGTCCTCCATGGCCTTGATGGCCTGCTTGCGGGCCTCTTCGGCGGCCGCTTCATCCAGATCGGATGCGCGAACCGCCGTGTCGGCCAGCACGATCACCTTCTCGGGCTGCACTTCGATAAAGCCGCCGGAGACGTAGAAGTGCTCCTCGCTGCCTTCGTTGAGCACCCGCACAGGGCCCGGAGCCAGCTCGGTCAGCAGCGGCGTGTGGCCGGCCAGGATGCCAAGATCCCCCAGGATGCCAGCCGCCACCACCTGCTCGGCACTACCGGAGTAGACCGAGGCTTCGGCACTGACGATCTCGCATTGGATGGTTTTCGTCATGATGACGTCTCCCGGTTAGAGGGATTACTTCATCTGGTTGGCTTTCTCGACGGCCTCGTCGATGGTGCCGACCATGTAGAAGGCCTGCTCGGGCAGCTCGTCGTACTCGCCGTCCAGGATGCCCTGGAAACCACGGATGGTCTCCTTCAGCGACACGTACTTGCCGGGAGAGCCGGTGAACACCTCGGCAACGAAGAACGGCTGTGACAGGAAGCGCTGGATCTTACGCGCACGTGCCACGATCTGCTTGTCTTCGTCGGACAGCTCGTCCATACCCAGGATGGCGATGATGTCCTTGAGCTCCTTGTAGCGCTGGAGCACGCCCTGAACACCGCGCGCGACGTTGTAGTGCTCGTCGCCCACCACCAGCGGATCAAGCTGGCGAGAGGTGGAGTCCAGCGGGTCGATGGCCGGATAGATACCCAGCTCGGCGATGGAACGCGCCAGTACCACGGTGGCGTCCAGGTGCGAGAAGGTGGTCGCCGGAGACGGGTCGGTCAAGTCATCCGCGGGCACGTAGACGGCCTGCACGGAGGTGATCGAGCCGGTCTTGGTGGAGGTGATACGCTCCTGCAGAACGCCCATCTCCTCGGCCAGGGTCGGCTGGTAACCCACCGCGGACGGCATACGGCCCAGCAGTGCGGACACCTCGGTACCGGCCAGGGTGTAACGGTAGATGTTGTCGACGAACAACAGTACGTCACGACCTTCGTCACGGAACTTCTCGGCGATGGTCAGACCGGTCAGGGCCACACGCAGGCGGTTCCCGGGCGGCTCGTTCATCTGGCCGTAGACCAGTGCCACCTTGTCGAGAACGTTGGACTCCTGCATCTCGTGGTAGAAGTCGTTACCTTCACGAGTACGCTCACCGACACCGGCGAACACGGAGTAACCGCTGTGCTCGGTGGCGATGTTACGGATCAGCTCCATCATGTTGACGGTCTTGCCGACACCGGCACCGCCGAACAGACCGACCTTGCCGCCCTTGGCAAACGGGCACACCAGGTCGATGACCTTGATGCCGGTCTCGAGCAGCTCGTTGGTGGCCGCCTGGTCGGCGTAGCCCGGAGCCTCGCGGTGGATCGGCATGCGCTCCTGCTCGCCGATCTCACCGGCCTCATCGATCGGCTCGCCGAGCACGTTCATGATGCGGCCCAGGGTTTCCTGGCCGACCGGGACGGAGATGGCCGCGCCGGTGTTATCGGTGTTCATGCCGCGCTTGAGCCCTTCGGTCGAGCCCATGGCGATGCAGCGCACCACGCCGTCGCCCAGCTGCTGCTGGACTTCGAGGATGGTCTCCTTTTCGGTGACCTTCAGCGCGTCGTAGACCTTGGGAACATCGTCCCGCGGAAACTCTACGTCAATCACCGCGCCGATGATTTGTACGATACGTCCGCTCATCTTGGTTCCTCTCTAATACCTGCAAATGAAACCTGCATGCCTTAAACAGCGGCGGCACCGCCAACGATCTCGGAGATTTCCTGGGTAATGGCCGCCTGACGGGCCTTGTTGTACACCAGCTCCAGATCGTCGATCAGATTGCCCGCGTTGTCGGTCGCGCTCTTCATGGCAACCATGCGTGCCGCCTGCTCGCACGCTGTGTTCTCGACCACCGCCTGATACACCTGCGCTTCAACGTAGCGCACGAGCAGGCTGTCGAGCAGCGCCTTGGCATCCGGCTCATACAGGTAGTCCCAGCTGCTGGGACGCTTGTTCTCGTCGTCTTCCTCGACCTTTGCGGTGTCCTCGGTCAGCGGTAGCAGCTGACGGACGACCGGCTTCTGGGTCATGGTATTGACGAATTCGTTGTGCACCACGTAAAGACGATCCAGCTTGCCTTCATCGTAGGCATCCAGCATCACCTTCACGCTGCCGATCAGATCATCAAGACTCGGCGTTTCCCCTAGGCCACTCTTGGCGGCGACCAGGCTTCCCCCATACTTGCGGAAGAAGCTGCTGGCCTTGCTGCCGAGGGCACAGAAGTCGAGCTCGGCGCCCTTCTCGTGCCACGCCTGAGCGTCCTTGACCGTCGCCTTGAACAGGTTGACGTTCAAGCCGCCACAGAGACCACGATCGCTGGAGACGACGATGTAACCGACGCGCTTGGCCTCACGCTCTTCCATCCACGGATGCTTGTATTCCGGGTTGGCCTGGGCGAGATGACCCACCACGTGACGGATCTGTTCGGCGTAAGGCTTGCTCGCCGACATCCGTTCCTGGGTCTTGCGCATCTTCGACGCCGCCACCATCTGCATCGCATTGGTGATCTTCTGCGTGTTCTTGATGCTCGCAATCTGCGTGCGAATCTCTTTTCCGACTGCCATGGCGATCTACCCTTGTTCGGTGACCCTCAGAATCCTGTTCGACCACCTGGCCCGCCTTGCGGCGGGCCAGTGGACGCTTACCAGCTCTGAGAGGACTTGAACTTCTCGAGACCCTGCTTCAGGCCGTCCTTGATCTCGTCGTTGTAGTCGCCAGACTCGTTGATCTTGTCGAGCAACTCGCCGTGCTCGGACTTCATGTACTCGTGGAGTGCATGTTCGAAGTCCAGCACCTTGTTGACGTCGACGTCGTCCAGGAAGCCTTCGTTGGCGGCAAACAGGGAGATCGCCATCTCGGCAACCGACATCGGCGAGTACTGCTTCTGCTTCATCAGCTCGGTGACGCGCTGACCGTGCTCGAGCTGCTTGCGGGTGGCTTCGTCCAGGTCGGAGGCGAACTGGGAGAAGGCCGCGAGCTCGCGGTACTGGGCCAGAGCCAGACGCACGCTGCCGCCGAGCTTCTTGATGATCTTGGTCTGTGCCGAGCCACCCACACGAGACACCGACAGACCGGCGTTGATGGCCGGGCGGATGCCTGAGTTGAACAGGTCGGTCTCGAGGAAGATCTGACCGTCGGTGATCGAGATCACGTTGGTCGGAACGAAGGCAGACACGTCGCCGGCCTGGGTCTCGATGATCGGCAGTGCGGTCAGCGAGCCGGTCTTGCCCTTCACTTCACCGTTGGTGAACTTCTCGACGTAGTCGGCGTTGACACGCGCGGCACGCTCGAGCAGACGGGAGTGGAGGTAGAAGACGTCGCCAGGGAAGGCTTCACGGCCCGGCGGACGACGCAGCAGCAGGGACACCTGGCGGTAGGCCACGGCCTGCTTGGACAGATCGTCATAGACGATCAGCGCGTCTTCACCGCGGTCGCGGAAGTACTCGCCCATGGTGCAGCCGGAGTAGGCGGCGAGGAACTGCATCGGGGCCGGATCGGCGGCGCCGGCGGCGACCACGATGGTGTGCTCCATGGCGCCGTGCTCTTCGAGCTTGCGCACCACGTTGGCGATGGTCGACTGCTTCTGACCGATGGCCACGTAGACACAGGTGACGCCGGTGCCTTTCTGGTTGATGATCGCATCGATGGCGATCGCCGACTTACCGATCTGACGGTCGCCGATGATCAGCTCACGCTGACCGCGGCCGATCGGCACCATGGCATCGATGGACTTGAAACCGGTCTGGATCGGCTCGTCGACGGACTGACGAGTGATGACGCCAGGTGCGACCTTCTCGACCGCGTCGGTTTCCTTGGTGCCCAGGTCGCCCTTGCCGTCGATGGGGTTACCGAGGGCGTCGACCACACGGCCGCGCAGTTCGGGACCCACCGGCACCTCGAGGATGCGACCGGTACACTGGGCAGTCATGCCCTCTTCCAGCTGCAGGTAATCACCCAGAACCACGGCACCGACGTTGTCGCGCTCGAGGTTCAGGGTCATCCCGAAGATGCCGCCGGGGAATTCGATCATCTCACCGAACATTGCGTCGGCGAGGCCGTGAATCTGCACGATACCGTCAGATACGCTGACGATCGTGCCCTGATTACGGGCTTCGGATGCGACGTCAAGCTTCTCGATACGCTGCTTGATGATGTCGCTGATCTCGGAAGGATTCAGTTGCTGCATGCCATGTCCCTCAGACTCAGGCGGAAAGGGCTTCCTGGAGGCGGTTCAATCGACCACGTACCGAACCGTCGATGACGGTGTCGCCGGCACGCAGGATCACGCCGCCCAGGAGCGTCTTGTCCACCTGAGTGGTAATGGAGATTTCGCGGTTCAGACGCTTGGCCAGTGCACTCGCGAGCGATTGTTCCTGGGCTTCGGCCAGCGGGAAGGCGGAAACAATTTCCACCTCTACCCGCTTTTCCTGCTGGGCCTTGAGCACCTCGAACTGCTCGGCGATGGCGCCGAGCGCCGCCAGGCGACCCTTCTGGCCGACCAGGCGAACGAAGTTCTTGAGGTCGTCATTGACGGCGTCACCACAGACGTCGACGACAACATCAGCCTTCTGTGCGCTGGACAGCTTGGGATTGCCGAGCACCCGGGCGCGCATGTCGTCGTCGCCGACGACCTGCGCGACCCTGGCCAGCATGCCGGACCATTCGTCGAGCGCGTCCTTGGCCACGGCGTGCTCAAAGGCAGCCTTGGCGTACGGGCGAGCGATAGTTGACGTTTCCGCCATGGGGCACCTCCTCAGAGCTCTTTGGCGAGTTTGTCGACGATGGCAGCGTGCTGCTTCTCGTCGATGGAGGACTCCAGGATTCGCTCAGCGCCCAGGACCGCCAGACGGGACACCTGTGCGCGCAGGTCTTCCTTCGCGCGTGCCACTTCCTGCTCGATCTCGGACTTGGCCTTGGCAATCATGCGCTCGCCTTCAAGGCGGGCGTCTTCGCGTGCCTGCTCGAGCTTCTGGTTGGCCTGTTTCTGGGCCTGTTCCAGGATCTCGGCCGCCTCTTGCTTGCTCTTGCGCAGGGTCTCGTCGGCCTCTTTCTCGGCCACCTCGAGATCACGCGCCGCACGGCTGGCAGCATCCAGACCATCGGCGATCTTCTTCTGGCGTTCCTGCAGAGCTTGCATGACCGGCGGCCATATAAACTTCATGCAGAACCAGACGAAGAACGCAAAGGCGATAGCCTGGCCGACTAGGGTAAGGTTCAGGTTCACGCCAGCACCTCTCGCGTTACGGGTTTGGGGTTAACGGATCGACGGCTCGGGACGAGCGGTCGGACATTAACCGACAAACGGGTTAGCGAAGGTGAAGAACAGCGCGATACCAACACCGATCATGGTCACGGCGTCCAGCAGGCCGGCGACGATGAACATCTTGACCTGCAGCATCGGAACCATTTCCGGCTGACGTGCAGCGCCTTCCAGGAACTTGCCGCCGAGGATACCGAAGCCGATGGCGGTGCCGAGTGCACCCAGGCCGATCAGCAGGGACACGGCGATGGCGGTCATACCCAGAACTTGTGCTTCCATGGTGGTCTCTCCAGTTTTTAGTTGAAACTAAGGTTTATCAGTGGGTTAGGGTTAAGGGTTTAGGGTTGAAGCGAAACCGTCAGTGCTTCTCCACCGCCATGCTCATGTAGACGATGGTCAGCATCATGAAGATGAAGGCCTGCAGGGTGATGACCAGGATATGGAACACCGCCCAGGTGAAGTGCAGCGGCAGCTGCCACAGGCCGATCATCGCGATCAAGATGAAGATCAGCTCACCGGCGTAGAGGTTGCCGAACAGTCGCAGGGCCAGGGAGATCGGCTTGGCGATCAGGGTCACGGTCTCGAGCAGGAAGTTGACCGGGATGAACAGCGCCTGGACCAGCTTGTTGGGTGAGTTGAACGGGTGCAGGGTAAGCTCACCGATGAAGCCGGAGAAGCCCTTGGCACGAATGGTGTAGAAGATGATCAGGCCGAACACGGACAGCGCCATGCCGAGGGTGGCATTGACGTCGGTGGTCGGCACCACCTTGAAGTAGACGTGGGCCGGGTCCGCGCCGAACAGGGCGCCGATCTTGGCCGCCAGCAGCGGCAGGAAGTCCACCGGCACCAGGTCCATCAGGTTCATCAGGAAGACCCAGCAGAAGATGGTCAGCGCCAGCGGCGCGATCAGCTTGCTCTTGCCGTGGAAGGTGTCCTTGACCGAGTTGTCGACGAACTCGACCATCAGCTCGACAAAGTTCTGCAGCGCACCAGGCACGCCGGTGGTAGCGGTGTTGGCCGCCTTCTTGAACAGCCACAGGAAGATCAGACCGAGACCGACGGACCAGCCGAGGGTATCGAGGTGAACGGCCCAGAAGCCCATATCGGAAGCTTCCTGGGCGGAATGGGCGATCGACCAGCCATTGTCCGGGTGCAGCCCGAAGGTCAGGTTCTGCAGGTGGTGCTGGATATATTCCGTCGGAGTCGGATTCGTGCCTGCCATGTCTGCCTCGTTGTCAGGTGTGCGACGGTCGTTTCACCAGCCAGGGCCCCAGCCAATGAACGAACAGCGTCACCACATAAGCGCCAAAGAAAAAAGTCGGGTTTGAGGGAGGCACTGCGATGAACACCAGGGTGAACAGCGCCGCCGTCAAACCGAACTTGCCGGCTTCCGCACGATAGAAATTGTTGACGATGGCCTTGGAGTAGCGCGCGCCCTGCGCCCGGAACACACACCAGGCAAAGAACACATTGGGCAAAAAGGCCACCAGCCCGCCCAGGGCCGCCGAGGAAGCGCCGGAGATACCGTCGATGCCAGCCGCCGCAACGCTGGTCAGCGCCAGCACAGCGAGCTGTGCCATCAGCAGGCGCTGCACCTGGGGTCGTTGGATCCTGGCCGCCAAGTGTCTCTCCCGACGCGCCTCTTGGCGCGAACTCGTCATCCATCGTGATCGCCGGCGACAGACCACCGGCAGACTCCGGCGCGATTATAGGGAAGCCCCCTAACGGCTTCAACCAAAGACGTGACGATTTGTCGTCACTTCGCGCTGGCTTACGACCAAATGCGGAGAAAAGGCCGCTAAAGTGATTAGCGACCTAAGTGGTTTACTGCGCTGATACGCGCAATCCGGTCGCTGTCTCTGGTCGTCGCCACTCAGCGGATGTGGCCCAGGATGCCGTCGAGCTCATCGAGGCTCGAGTACTGGATGGTGACCTTGCCCTTGCCGGCCTTGCCGTGGCTGATCTTGACCGGGGCGCCGAGCAGATCTGCCAGACGGGTCTCCAGCCGGGCCACGTCCTGATTCGGCGCAGTCTTGGCGGCCTTTGGCTTGCCATTGGCCAGTTGCTTGACCAGCGCCTCGGTGGCGCGCACGGTCAGGTCCTTGTTGACCACCTCATGGGCCGCCTTGCGCTGCTTGGCCGCCGGCAGGGTCAACAGGGCGCGGGCATGGCCCATGTCCAGGTCACCGCGTTCGAGCAGCGTCTGCACCTCGGGGTCCAGCGCCAGCAGGCGCAGCAGGTTGGTCACTTGGGTACGCGAACGGCCCACGGCATCGGCGACCTGCTGCTGGGTCAGTTCGAATTCATCGAGCAGACGCTTGAGCGCCAGCGCCTCCTCCACCGGGTTGAGGTTCTCGCGCTGGATGTTCTCGATCAGCGCCAGCGCCAGGGCCACCTCGTCGGTCACCTCGCGGATCACCGCCGGGATGACGTCCAGCTCGGCCAGCTGGGAGGCCCGCCAGCGGCGTTCACCGGCGATGATCTCATAGCGGTCGGGACCGATCGGACGCACCACGATGGGCTGCATCACGCCCTGGGCGCGGATCGAGTCGGCCAGCTCCTCCAGCGCCTCGGGCTGGATATCGCGCCTTGGCTGGTAGCGTCCACGGCTGAGCTGGCCCAGCGGCAGGCGCTCCAGACGTTCCTCCGGCGCGGGAGGCGGCACCACCGGGGCGTCTTCGTCGCCGTCGGTCGTCAGCTCGGCATCCACCTCGGGCAGATCGAGGCTCTCGCGGCGGCGGGCACCGGCCCCGATCAGCGCATCCAGTCCTCGTCCCAGGGCGCGTTTGCGCGTCATCGATTCATCCTCATCACAGCACGCTCAAAAATTCGACACTGCTGGCCCTTGCCACCGTGGCCGGGGCTACAGCGACAGCCGACGAATCAGTTCCTTGGCCAGCACCCGGTGGGCCTGGCTGCCCCGCGAGAAGCGTGCGTACTTGGTGACCGGCAGGCCGTGACTCGGCGCCTCGGCAACCCGCACGTTGCGTGGAATGGTGGTCTTGAGCAGGGCATCGCCGAAGTAGTCCCGCAGCTGCTTGCTGACGTCCCGGGTCAGGCTGTTGCGGGCGTCGAACATGGTACGCAGGATCCCGAAGATCTCGAGGCCCGGATTCACGCTGTCCTTGATCTGCTCGACGGTGTCGAGCAGCGCCGACAGGCCTTCCAGGGCATAGAACTCGCACTGCAGCGGTATCAGTACCCCATCGGCGGCGGTCAGCGCATTGACGGTGAGCATGTTCAGCGACGGCGGGCAGTCGATCATCACCACGTCGTACTCGCCGGCGACTTCGTCCAGCGCCTTGGCCAGCGCCCGCTCGCGGCCTTCACCACGATCGAGCAGCTCGACCTCGGCGGCGGTCAGGTCGCCATTGCCGGGCAGCAAGGCGTAGCCCGCCTCGGGGCAGTCGAGGATGACCTCCACCGGGCGCTTGTCGCCCAGGATGACGTCGAGCACGCTGCCCTCGAGGCTGTGCTTGTCGACACCACTGCCCATGGTGGCGTGGCCCTGGGGATCGAGATCGACCAGCAGTACGCGGCGATCCAGCGACGCCAGACTGGCGGCCAGGTTGACGGCAGAGGTGGTCTTGCCGACCCCACCCTTCTGGTTGGTCAAGGCGATGATTTTGGTCACGACGTCATCCTTGCGTGGAAATTCTCGGGTGGCTGGTGGCGGCAAAATCGTGAAAACCGAACCCCAAGCCCGAGCCTAGCGGCCCCCGGCCTCGGGTTCCAGCATAACCAGTTCTCGACCCGCTGACTCGTACGGCACCCTCAACGCATGGCGCGAGACACAGCGCACGTCGTCCTCCAGGCGTTCGAGCTCGCCGTCCACCGCCGGTCCCTTCATCGCCAGCCACTGGCCGTGGGGCGCCAGCAGCGGCCGGGTCAGCTCGACGAAGTCCTCGAGGCTGGCAAAGGCCCGCGAGATCAGTTGATCGAACCCGCCGTCGGCCGGGGTATAGGCTTCCACTCGCGCCTGGATCGGGGTCACCCGGGCGAGCCCAAGTTCCATCACCGCCTGACGCTGAAAGCGTACCTTCTTGCCGTTGCTGTCGAGCAGACTGACGTCGAGCTCGGGGTTGAGGATCGCCAGCACCAGGCCGGGCAGGCCAGGCCCCGCACCCACGTCGAGCACCCGTGGGCCCTTGACCCAGGGCAGCACCGCGGCGCTGTCGAGCACGTGGCGAGAGACCATGTCCAGCGGATCGCGTACCGCCGTGAGGTTATAGGCCCGGTTCCACTTGTGCAACAGACCCACCAGGGCCAGAAGCTGGTCAAGCTGGGCGGCGGTGGCCGTGATATCGAGGGCGGCAAGGCCCTCGCTCAAGCGCTCGTGCAGTCGCTGCTGCAGGGCCGGGGACATCGCCTGACTCATCCGCTGGCTACCTCGCGATCATCGAGCAACCGGCGTTTCTTGAGGTGAATCAGCAGGATCGATACCGCCGCCGGGGTCACCCCGCTGATCCGCCCGGCCTGGGCCAGGGTCTCCGGGCGCGCCTCGGCGAGCTTCTGGCGAATCTCGTGGGACAGCCCCTCGACTCGGCTGTAGTCGAGATCGGTCGGCAGGGCCATGGACTCGTGACGCTTGAGCTTGTCGATCTCGTCCTGCTGACGATCGATGTAGCCCTGGTACTTGGCCTGGATCTGGACCTGTTCGGCGACCGTCTCGTCGCTCACCGGCTCACCCTTGGCCGCAGCCACGTCGGCATAGCCGAGTTCCGGGCGCTTGAGCAGGTCCATCAGGCTGTACTCGCGGGCCAGCGGCTTGCCGGTGATTCGCTCGATGTCGGCGGCGGCATCGGTCCCGGGCTGCACCCAGGTGGCCTTGAGGCGGGCGCTCTCGCGCTCCACCGCTTCACGCTTGTCGCTGAACCGCGCCCAGCGCTCATCGTCCACCAGCCCCAGTGCGCGACCGTGTTCGGTCAGGCGCATGTCGGCGTTGTCCTCACGCAGCAACAGCCGGTACTCGGCGCGGGAGGTGAACATCCGGTAGGGCTCCTTGGTGCCCAGGGTGATCAGGTCATCCACCAGCACCCCGAGGTAGGCCTCGTCGCGGCGCGGACACCAGGCGTCGAGCGCCTTGGCGCGACGCGCGGCGTTGAGCCCGGCGAGCAGGCCCTGGGCCCCCGCTTCCTCGTAGCCGGTGGTGCCGTTGATCTGGCCGGCGAAAAACAGGTTGTGGATAAATTTGGTTTCCAGCGAGTGCTTCAGGTCCCGCGGATCGAAGAAGTCGTACTCGATGGCGTAGCCCGGACGGGTGATATGGGCCCGCTCGAGACCTTCGATGGAGCGCACCACCTTGAGCTGCACGTCGAAGGGCAAGGAGGTCGAAATACCATTTGGGTATAGCTCATGGGTATCCAGACCCTCCGGCTCGACGAACACCTGGTGGCTGGTCTTGTCGGCGAAGCGGTGGACCTTGTCTTCGATGGACGGGCAGTAGCGCGGCCCGACCCCTTCGATCACCCCGGAGAACATCGGCGAGCGATCGAGATTGTCGAAGATGATCTCGTGGGTGCGCTCGTTGGTATGGGCGATGTGGCAGCTGACCTGATGCGGATGCATGTCCCGTGATCCCAGGTAGGACATCACCGGAGTCGGACTGTCGCCCGGCTGTTCCTCGAGGCGCGAGAAGTCGACGCTCTTGGCATCGATGCGCGGCGGGGTGCCGGTCTTCAGGCGATCGACCCGAAACGGCAAGGCGCGCAGACGCTCGGCCAGGGCATTGGAGGGCGGATCCCCGGCACGACCACCACGGCTGTTGTCCAGCCCGATGTGGATCACCCCGCCGAGGAAGGTACCGGTGCACAGCACCACGGTTTCGGCCAGGAATCGCAGTCCAGTCTCGGTGACCACGCCGCGCACGGTGTCCTGGTCGACGATCAGGTCGCCGGCGGCCTGCTGGAACAGCGTCAGGTTCGGTTGGTTTTCCAGCATGCCACGAATCGCGGCCTTGTAGCGCACACGATCGGCCTGGGCACGGGTCGCCCGTACCGCGGGGCCCTTGCGGGCGTTGAGCACGCGAAACTGGATCCCGCCCAGGTCCGTCGCCAATCCCATGGCGCCGCCGAGGGCGTCGATTTCCTTGACCAGATGACTCTTGCCGATCCCGCCGATGGCGGGATTGCAGGACATCTGGCCCAGGGTCTCGATGTTGTGGGTCAACAGCAGGGTCTGGCAACCCATGCGGGCAGAGGCCAGGGCAGCTTCCGTTCCAGCATGGCCACCGCCGATGACGATGACGTCAAAGCGGTCGGGATACTCCAAGGTTCACCTCGTTCGGCGCAGCGCGCCAGCGGTCTGGATATTGGGTTCGTACGAAAAATAGCCGGCCAGTATAAACCCTCCTGTGGGTAAACGTCAGGGTTTTCCACACCCCGTCTGTCAGGCAGGAGCTTCACTTACCTACCTATAAAAAAATAAAAGAATAAGAAAGGAAGTTCTGTAGTGGTTGTAACTACTGGTGTGGACACTTTCTGTGGAAAAGCCATTTAAACCTACAAAAAACAAATAGATACAATGTTGATCCTTTGTTGGACAAGGGACGTACCAGCGTTTGATGGCGTGTTATCTGCCTGTGGACACAATCACGACTTGCCCACAGGGCTCGGCTTCCACCAGTTATCCACCGAGCTCGGGGGCGGTTGTCACCGCGACGGTGAACAACTCGCCGACTTGCCCACAGCCCCCGTGGCAGTGGGCTTCGCAGCCAAATGTGAAAAATCTTGTCCACAGCCCCAAAAAGCCAAAAAAACGCCCTGTCGATCACTCGACAGGGCGTTTCAGAGGCTCGAACGGGCGGTTTTTTTAGTGCTTGAGCACTCGCGCCAGGAAGCTCTGGGTACGTTCATTCTGCGGATTGTCGAAGACTTCTTCGGGCTTGCCCTGCTCGACGATCTCACCCTTGTGGATGTAGATCACGCGGTCGGCGACCTCCCGGGCGAAGCCCATCTCGTGGGTCACGATCATCATCGTCATGCCTTCTCTGGCGAGCTCACGCATGGCGTCGAGCACCTCACCGATCATCTCCGGGTCCAGCGCCGAGGTGGGCTCGTCGAACAGCATCAGACGGGGCTCCATGGCCAGTGCACGGGCCAACGCCACGCGTTGCTGCTGACCGCCGGAGAGCTGGGTCGGGTACTTGTCGGCCTGGTCCTTGATGCCGACCCGATCGAGCAGCCGTTCCGCGGTGGCCTCGGCCTTGTCACGGCTTTCGCCGCGCACCTTCATCGGGGCCAGGGTGACGTTGTCACGCACGCTGAGGTGAGGGAACAGGTTGAACTGCTGGAACACCATGCCGACCTCGGTGCGGATGGTCTGCAGCGCCTGGCTGGCCTTGCCGTCGGGCTTGAGGTCGTTGCCGTCGACCCTGAGGGCGCCCTGCTGGAATTCTTCCAGGCCATTGACGCAGCGGATGAGGGTCGACTTGCCGGAGCCACTGGCGCCGATGACGACCACCACTTCGCCCTGGGCCACCTCAAGGTCGATGTTCTTGAGCACGTGCAGCGAGCCGAAGTGCTTGTTGAGTTTGTCGATACGGACGATGGGCTCGCCCTGGGCGTGAGAGGCTGGGTTCATGTCGGAATTTTCCATGGGATGTTGCACCTCACTGGCCCACCAGGCCCTTGCGCTCGAGCATGCGCAGGGCGAAGGACAAGGAAAGGGTGATGGCAAGATAGAGCAGCGCCACCATCAGATAGACCTCCAAGGCGGTGAAGGTGGTGGCGATGTAGATCTGGCCCTGGCGCACCAGCTCGCCAACGCCGATGACGGCGAACAGCGAGGTGTCCTTGATGCTGATGATGGCCTGGTTGCCCAGCGCCGGGATCATGCGGCGGAAGGACTGGGGCCAGATGATGTAGCGGAAGGTCTGGCGGCGGGACAGGCCCAGCGACAGGCCGGCCTCGCGCTGGCCGCGCTCGATGGACTGCACACCACCGCGCACGATCTCCGAGATGTAGGCGCCGGAGTTGACGGCGATGGCAGCGATACCTGCGGTGACCGCATCGATGGGGCCACCAAGGATGCTCGGCAGGCCATAGAAGATGAACAGCACCTGCACCAGTACCGGGGTGCCGCGGAAGATTTCGATGTAGGCCACGGCGGGAACACGCAGCCAGGCGCTCGGGGAAATGCGCAACAGGCCGAAGATGATGCCGATGACAAAGCCGATGGCCAGACCGCCGAAGGAAATCAGCAGGGTATAGGGGATGCCGGTCAGCAGCTGGGGGATGGAGGACAGCGCCGCCGACCAGTCGAATTGGAAGTTGACGTCCACGAGTGGGTCTCCGTCATGCACGTGAAATCAGGACAAGGCGAGAGGCCTTGATGCCGGGGTCGAGACAGTGCCTCGGGGTGACGTCCGGGTAACACCAAGGGGGCCGGTCGTGTACCGGCCCCCATGAATCCCAGGTCGGTTGCCCAGGTCGCTATGGACTGCGATCACTCGCTGGTGGAACCAAACCACTTGGCGTGGATCTCGTCGTAGGTGCCGTCTTCCTTCATCGCCGCCAGGGCCTCGTTGACCGGCTCTACCCACTCGCTGCCCTTGACGAAGACGATGCCGTACTGCTGGCCTTCGTACAGCGGACCAACGACCTTGACCTTGCCTTCGCCACGGGTCTGGGAGAAGTAGCCGACGTTGGGGGCGTCGTAGAAGGCGGCATCGACGCTGCCACCGAGCAGGGCCATGTACATGTCGCTGGTGCCCGGATAGGGGGTGATCTCGGCGTCCTCGCCCAGGTTTTCCTGGAGGAAGTCATAGCTGGTGGAGCCGATCTTGGTGCCGATACGCATACCGGACAGGTCATCGATCTCGCTGACGCCTTCTTCGTCGGCGTTGACCAGGATCTTCAGACCGCTGTCGTAGTAGGGGTCGGAGAAGTCGACGATCTCGGCACGTTCGTCGGTGATGGTGATACCGGCGATGGCGATGTCGACGTTACCGGTCTGGACGGCGGGAATGATGCCGTTGAAGTCCATGGTGCGCAGTTCGTATTCGAAACCGGCACGCTCGGCCAGCTCGGCAATGATGTCCATGTCGAAGCCGACCATTTCGCCGGATTCCTGGTCCATCATCTCGAACGGCACGAAGCTCGGGTCGGTGGCCACGTTCAGGGTCTCGGCCTGGGCGCTGCCGATGACACCGAAGGCGAGCAGGGCGGAGGTAAGAGCGGCAGAAGTAAGGGCGGTTTTCATGATTTTCCCCAGTTGACGTTATTGTGAAATCCTCAACTACCATGGCGAGTTGCGGGGAAGGGGTCAAGTTGGGGGAGAATCCGCTGGGCCAACGCTGGTGGCGCCACGACACAACGCAAGACGCAGCCGGGAGGCTGCGTCGAGGGTGACATCAAGGGCTGCATCAAGCGCTGTCTGGAGAGGCGTGTTGCTGTCGCGTCGGCTGACGCGCAGCAAGGTCGCTACACCATAAAGGAGGCGCCGCAACCACAGGTGGTGGTGGCGTTGGGGTTCTGCACCAGAAAGCGCGCGCCGGCCAGGCCTTCTTCATAGTCGATGGTGGAGCCGACCAGGTACTGGTAGGACAGCGGGTCGACCACCAACGCGACATCGCCGAAGGGAATCTCGGTGTCGTCGTCGTTGACGCCGTCGGCCACGTCGAAGCCGTACTGAAATCCCGAGCAGCCGCCTCCCGTGACATAGACGCGCAGGGCGATGTTGCTGGCGCCGTCTTCGGCCATCAATGCCTTGAGTCGGCGCTGGGCGTTGTCGGACAGCAGTAGCGGGGTGGGGACAAAGGATTCGGCACCGCTCATGAGAGCTCCCGGGGTCGAGAAACAGGGTCAAAGCGGTCGATGTCGCGGATCAGCCGACGTCGACCGCATCGGTCATTATCCCCAAGCCAGAGTAAAAGGGTCAACTTTTCCTCGGAGGTAAGGTGCCTGTTACGTCGACATTCCCCCGCAGCAAGCGGGGGGATGGGCCTCAGGGCATCATCGCTGGGGCGTCGAGACCGGCGGTCTCGTCGAAGTCGAACATCAGATTGAGGGCGTGGATGGCCTGGCCGGAGGCGCCCTTGACCAGGTTGTCGATGACGGCCAGCACCACCACGGTGTCGCTGTTGCCGGGGCGATGTACGGCGATGCGGCAAAGGTTGGCGCCCTTGACGCTACGGGTCTCGGGATGGCTGCCGGCGGGCATCACGTCGACGAAGGGCTCGTTGGCGAAGCGGTCTTCGAACAGGCGCTGGAGATCACCGGGGTCGCCGGTCAGGCGCCCGTACAGGGTGGCATGGATGCCGCGGATCATCGGCGTCAGGTGGGGCACGAAGGTCAGCCCGACCTCACCCCCTGCGGCGTCGCCGAGCCCCTGGCGAATTTCCGGCAGATGACGATGGCCGGAGGCGCCGTAGGCCTTCATCGATTCACTGGCCTCGGCCAGCAGCGAGGGCACCTTGGCGCCACGGCCGGCACCGGTGACGCCGGACTTGCAGTCGGCGATCAGGTGGTCGGCGTCGATCAGCCCGGCTTCCAGCAGCGGCAGAAAGCCAAGCTGCACCGCGGTGGGATAGCAGCCGGGGACGGCGATCAGGCGGGCCTGGCGAATCTGATCGCGGCTGACCTCGGGCAGGCCGTAGACGGCTTCCTCGAGCAGACCCGGGGCGCCGTGAGGCTGGCCGTACCAGTCGGCCCAGACGCCGGCGTCGCGCAGGCGGAAGTCGGCTGACAGATCGATCACCCGGGTGCCTCGCTCCAGCAGATCGCCGGCCAGCGCGTGGGCGACGCCGTGGGGCGTGGCGAAGAACACCGCATCGCAGCGCGCCAGGCGCTCCGGGTCAGGCTCGGAAAAGCGCAGCTCGTCGTAGTGACCTCGCAGGTTGGGATAGAGTTCGGCCACGCCGAGGCCGGCTTCGCTTCGTGAGGTGATCGCGTCCACCTCCACCTCGGGGTGGCGCGCCAGCAGCCTGAGCAGTTCGACGCCGGTGTAGCCGGTGCCGCCGACGATTCCAACCTTGATCACGTAACGCTCCTTTGCACTTTGCTGTTTCAGCGCATTGCCATGGAAATGTGGCCGCCCGCAAGGCGAGCCGAATGGCCTGGCCACAGGCCTGCCTGGAGATTCTCGGGCCAGGCGATGGGGGTTCCGAGAGACGACGATGACGGCGGCCTGGGTGCCAAGTCACGTTCTATGATACACAAGAGATAGTCACCTAAGGTAAGCCTGCCTTTCATCTTGCGTCAGGGACTCGACCCTTCGCTCTCAAGGAAGCGACCCACACCTCCATGCGCCTGCCCGATCTCAGTCTTGATGCCTTCCGTCGCCAGCTGGCGAGCGTCGACGCCCTGCCGCAACTGTGCGTGCTGGGGGTGGTGACGGGGCTGATCACCGGCAGTCTGATGGTGGTCTTCCGGCTGGCGTTGATGGTCGGCGCCATGCTGGTGATGCCCTACGACGATCCCGAAGCCTTCGAGCAGTTGTCTACCGGCCTGCGCATGGTGCTGCCGATCATCGCGGTGACGGTGATTGGTGTGCTGCTGTGGCGTCAGCCACTGGCTGCCCGCAAGATCGGCGTCAGCCATGTGATCGAACGCCTGACCTATCACCAGGGCCGCTTTCCGCTGCGCAACTGGTTGAACCAGTGGTGGGTGGGGGTGGTGTCGGTGGTCGGGGGGCTGTCCGCCGGGCGCGAAGGCCCGGCGATCCACCTGGGCGCCGCCGCCTCCAGTGGCCTCGGCCAACTGCTGCGCCTGCCCCACAACAGCCTGCGGGTGCTGGTGGCCTGCGGCACCGCGGCAGGTATCGCCGCCTCCTTCAATACGCCCATCGCCGGGGTCATCTTCGCCATGGAGGTGGTGATGATGGAATACACCATCGTTGGCTTCATGCCGGTCATCCTGGCGGCCTGCATGGGAGCCCTGGTCTCCCAGCTGGTCTATGGCGCCGACCCTGCCTTCGCGGTTCCCGATCTGTCCATGGGCTCGCTGTTCAATATCTACTGGATCGCCGCCATGGCCTTCGGTATCGGTCTGCTGGCGGGTCTGTTCATCCATGTCTCGCGCTCGGAGCGCATCGCCAGTCTGCCGCTGTGGTGGCGCCTGGCACTGGTCGGTGCCCTGGCGGCGCTGTTGGCCTGGTGCTACCCCCAGGTCCAGGGCATCGGCTACGACAGCCTGTCCGATGCGCTGTTCAATCGTTTGACGCTGGATATTCTGATGGCGCTGGTGCTGGGCAAGCTGCTGCTGACTGCCTTCGCGGTAGGCTGCGGAGTGCCGGTGAGCATCATCGGCCCGGTGCTGGTGGTGGGCGCGGCCGCCGGGGCGCTGTTCGGCATTGCCGGGGGCTGGATGTGGCCGGACAAGGCCGCAGACCCTGGGCTATTCGCGATGATCGGCATGGCGGCGATGATGGGGGCGGTGCTGCAGGCGCCGCTGGCGGCGCTGATGGCCCTGCTCGAACTGACCCATATGCCGCATATTCTGTTGCCGGGCATGCTGGCGGTGGTGGTGTCCTGCCTGACCGCGCGCCAGCTGTGTCGCTGTGACGGCTTCTTTATCAGCGTCAAGCGCCATGGTCTGCACCCCCTTCAGCAACCGTTGATGCAGGCGTTGTCGCGGGTGTCGGTGCCGGCGGTGATGGAGCGCAGCCTGGTGCGCACCAGACGACGGATCTCGGAGACCCAGGCTCGGGCATTGCTCGAGGCCAAACCGGTGTGGATCATCATCGAACGTTCCACCGACGACAAGCCGACCCTGGCGCTGAAGGCGGCCGACCTCGCGCGTTATCTGCTCGAGCAGCAGGAGCAGCAGCAGCAGCAGGAACAGCGGGAGAAACAGGAACACAAGGCGGCGCCGGAAGATCAGCGCGAAGCCAGCGACGACAATGCTGCCATGGATGTGTTGATGGACAAGGGGGGCGCCCCCGGTGGCCAGGCGGATGTCATCGCGGGCAAGAACGTCGATCGCTCGCCACCGCCGGTGTCACCAGCGGCGTCCAGCCCCGATGAAGACAAGGAGGCGTTGCTGGACCTGCTGGAAATCCCCGGCCAGCGACTGGACCTGGTGGCCATCCACCTGCAGGCGACCCTGACCGAGGCGCTGAACGTGCTGAACGAAAGCAAGGTGGATGGACTCTACGTGGAACACGGCTATCGACCGAAGCAGAAGCGAATTTCCGGTATCATCACCCGGGATGCCATTGAGCGGTACTACCGCCTGTCTGATCCATCCACAGCCTGAGGAGTCGCCATGTATCTGTGGATAAAAGCCTTTCACCTGATGTCGATCGTGACCTGGTTCGCCGCCATGTTCTATCTGCCACGGCTCTACGTGTACCACGCCATGGCCCGGGACAAGGGCGAGTACGCCAGCATGGATACCTTCATGGTGATGGAACGCAAGCTCTATCGCGGCATCATGACACCTTCGATGGTGGCGGTATTGCTGCTGGGGGCCCTGCTGGTGTGGTTGAACCCGGCCCTGATGAGCCAGGGCTGGCTGCACGCCAAGCTGGCGCTGGTGGTGGCGCTGGTGGCCTATCACCATGTCTGCCTGATCTACCTGAAGCAGCTGGCCGAGGATCGTTGCCGTCGCAGTGCCACCTTCTTTCGTGTGTTCAATGAACTGCCGGTGCTGGCACTGGTGGCTATCGTGATCCTGGCCGTGGTGAAACCCTTTTGAATAGCCTGAGTCCTTCGACTTCGCCCCACCTGCCGATGGTGCTGGTGCTGGCCGGGCATGACCCGACCGGCGGTGCCGGCCTGGTGGCCGACGCCGAGAGCGTGGCCGCCTGCGGAGGCTGGGCGCTGACCGTGCCTACCGCACTGACGGTACAGGACCTCGTCGACGTCCAGGCGGTGCACCCGGTGCCGGCCTCGACCATTCGCCAGGCGGCCGCAGCGCTGGAGAGCCTGCCGATCGCGGCGATCAAGATCGGTTTGATCGCCGACCTCGAGGCGCTGGACGCGGTGGTCGATGTGGTGCGCCGCCGGCCCGGTGTGCCGGTGGTTGCCGATCCGGTGCTCAAGGCGGGGGGCGGATCACCGCTTGCGACCCAGGAGCTGATCGACGCCTACTTCGAGCGTCTGCTGCCGAGGGTCGATATCCTGACCCCCAATCGCGGCGAACTGGCACGCCTGGCCGGGCTCGACTACCAGGATGATACCGAGCGCTGTGTCAGTCTGATGCACCAGGGCTGTCAGGCGGTGCTGGTGACCGGCACCGATGATCCCCAGGGCCAGACGGCCAAGGGGCGTGTCGCCCATACCCTGCATACTCCGGACAGCGATCGTCAGTGGACCTGGCCCCGCTTGCCGGCGACCTTTCATGGTTCCGGTTGTACCCTGGCCGCTGCTGTGGCTACGCGACTGGCGGCGGGAGAAAGTCTGGTGCAGGCTTGTGAGCAGGCTCAGGTGTTTGCCTGGCAGGCGCTGGCCCATGGCTGGACGCCCGGCCAGGGGCAGTCGTTGCCTCGCCGGCTGTGGAAAATGCCGACGCCGCGCTTTTCGCCGGACGAGGTCAAGGTATGATGGCGACACGGCAGTCGGCATGAGAGACCCCGATCAGCCCCTGTTGGAAGGTATTGGCGCCCAATTCACCGGGTTATCCCATGCCCTCCACAGGGTTATCCACAGGCGGTGTCGCGCTGAATCGATGTCTGTGGCATCGATGATTGAATTTCACTTTTGGGCAAAGAGGTTGCCATGACCACATCCGCTGAGCTCTTCGAACAGGCCTGTCGGCACATTCCCGGTGGCGTCAACTCACCGGTGCGCGCGTTCAAGGGGCTGCATCGTCCGCCGGTGTTCATGGAGAGCGCAAAGGGCGCCTACCTTTTCGATGTCGAAGGCAAGCGCTACGTCGACTACGTGGGCTCCTGGGGACCGATGATCACCGGCCATGCCGATCCCGACGTGCTGGGCGCGGTGCGCGAGCGCCTCGACAAGGGCCTGTCCTTCGGTACCCCGACCGCGGTCGAGACCACCATGGCGGAGCTGATCTGCGAGATCATTCCGAGCATCGAGATGGTGCGCATGACCAACTCGGGCACCGAGGCGACCATGTCGGCGATTCGCCTGGCCCGTGGCTTCACCGGGCGGGACAAGATCGTCAAGTTCGAGGGCAACTACCATGGTCACAGCGATTCGCTGCTGGTCAAGGCGGGGTCCGGCGCGCTGACTCACGGTGAGCCCAGTTCTCCCGGGGTGCCCGCCGCTCTGGCCGAACATACCATCACGCTGTCCTACAATGACATCGACGAGGTGGAGCGCTGTTTCGAGGAGATCGGCAGTCAGATCGCCTGCATCATCGTCGAGCCGGTGGCCGGCAACATGAACTGCATCCCGCCGAGTGCCGACTTCCTCAAGACCCTGCGCCAGGTCTGTGACCGCCACCAGAGTGTGCTGATCTTCGACGAGGTGATGACCGGTTTCCGTGTCGCCCTGGGTGGCGCCCAGGCACACTTCGGCGTGACCCCGGATCTGACCTGTCTCGGCAAGATCGTCGGTGGCGGCATGCCGGTGGGTGCCTTCGGTGGCAGCCGCGAGATCATGAGCGAACTATCGCCGCTGGGGCCGGTGTACCAGGCCGGCACCCTGGCCGGTAATCCGCTGGCCATGGCGGCGGGGGTGGCACTGCTGACCAAACTGAAAGAGCCGGGCTTTCACAAGGCCCTGGCGCAGCGTGTCGAGACCCTATGCAACGGGCTTGAAAGCCGGGCACGCGAGGCTGGTATCGACATGATCACCCAGCGCGTGGGAGGGATGTTCGGGGTATTCTTCACCGCCCAGAGCAGCGTCGAGAACTTTGCCCAGGCCACCGCCTGTGACGCCGATGCCTTCCGCCGTTTCTTCACCGCCATGCTCGAGCAGGGAGTCTACCTGGCGCCGTCGGCCTACGAGGCTGGCTTCATGTCCAGTGCACACACGCCGGAGGATATCCAGGTGACCCTGGACGCTGCCGAGAAAGCCTTCGCCCAGATGACGACCCAGGCCTGACAGGAGCCGACCATGACTGGCAATGACGCCGCTTCGCCGGACACCGCGCTGGAGCCCTTTACCCTGGAAGAACTGCTGGACGCGCTGGCCGAGTTTCACGCCGAGCCGTTGCCGCCGGAGAGCGATTTGCCGGAACCGCTGACGGTGCTCAAGCACCGCAGCGAGGCCGAGTTCTCGGCCTGTCGATCCCTGCTGACCGGGGACGAGGACGTCGAGCGCCTGGACGCCCTCAAGGTGTGGCTGGATCAGGAATTCGATCGTCTCGCTCCGATCATCGAGGTGCGCAAGGATCGCCTGCGTCCCAGCCGTTGGTACATGGAGTACTCCGATGTACGTCTGTGTGACAACGGGCGTCTGGTGGTCGCCCAGAGTGCTGCCCAGGATCCCAAGCCCTTCGACTATCCCGAGATGGCAGATCCCGGCCATGACCTGGCGAGTCTCAGGGTGGAACTCGAACTGCGTGGCGAGATGACGCTCTCCCATCAGGCGCTGGATGGCTATCTACGTCGCAGTGGCGACTACGAGCTGGCACGGATCCTGTCACTGTTGCAGGTCATCGAGTCCATGGCGGGCATGCGCCGTGCGCTGCAGCGCCGCCAGGTGAGCGGCCAGGAGCGTCCGTCGCTGATGGCCGAGACCATGAACAGTTTCCGCCGCTACCTGACCCTGGCGGAGCGCCACGCGGAGTTCCGCTTTCCGCCGCTGGTGATCGGCGTCGGGGTGTCGGGCAGCGGCAAGAGCCGCTTCACCCGTACCCTGGTGGGACGCCAGGGGGCGGTGCGACTGAGCTCTGATGTTCAGCGCCTGGTGCTGCATGGATTCAATCCACAACAGGGTAGTGACGATCTGCCTGTGGATATCTATACCCGCGAGGCCACCGACAAGACCTACCAGCGCCTGGCCGCCTGCGCCGGGATTCTGCTGGACGCCGGTTACATGGTCTGTGTCGACGGCACCTTCCTCGAGCGCAAGCAGCGCGAGCTGTTGCGCTGGCAGGCCGAGGCCCGGGGACTGCCGGTGCTGCTGGTAAGCTTCGAGGCCGACGACGAAACGCTAAGACGTCGCATCAGCAAACGTGCGGTGCGCAATGAGCGGGACGAATCGTTGAGCCTGGCGGTGCTGGCGGCACAGCAGGACGCGTTCGAAGACTTCACCGACGAGGAACGCCTGCACCTGGTGCGGCTGGACAGCACGGCCGACAACGCGGCGGAGACCTTGGCCAGCCTGATCGAAGAGCACATACGCGTGTTGTAAGAGACCAGCCAGGTATCCTTCTCCACCAACAAGGACGCCGGCGATGCCGGCGTCCTTGTTGGCTGCACCTGTGTTGTCGATGCAGTCGCTTCATTCCGTTGCTCGATCTCAGCCGATAGGCGTCTGTGCCCCCGTCGTTCCAGGGCTCGGTCGTCGAGCCTTAGCGTGTCGCAGTGGAGCGTCGAGGTGGCGGTGCGCCGAGATTCTGGCGTGCCCAGTTGACCGCCTGCAGGCGATTGCTGACGCGAATCTTCTTGAACACGTTGTACAGGTGAGACTTTACGGTGTGTTCGCTGACGCACAGGCGTTCGGCAATTTCCATGTTGGAGGCGCCGGAGCCCAGCAGTCCGATGATCTCCATCTCGCGCTGGGTCAGGCCACAGGCCGGTCGATAGGCATTGAGCTGCTGGCGGCGGGAGAACTCGATCAGGCGAGTCATCAGTGAGCGTGACATCCACAGATCGTCGGTCTCGAACAGCTTGGCGATGCCCTTGCAGATACTGTCGAGGCTGTCCTGACGATAGAAGACCCCTCGCAGATGCATGAAGGACAGCACCTCCAGCGCATGCTCTTCGTCACGCAGGTTGAAGGCGGTGAGCAACAGGCCGCTGTGGCGTGCACTGACGTCCTGCCAATGCTGCATGGCGGCGTCGTCGACGTGGTCGGCGTCCATCAGTACCAGCACCTGCTGACTGTCATCGATCTCGATGGTGTCGGCGGGGGCGGCGATGGAGACAGGGCAGTGGAATTGGTCCTTGATATAGTTGATGAAGAGCAGTGACTGAGGGTTGTGGTCAGTCACCAGCACTATCTGTCCTGTGTTGTTGCTCATCGTCGTGTCTCCGTGCACCCGCAGACGCCTGCTGACAGGGATGGGTATGACTAGTAAGTGGTGACCATTATGGGCCTATTTCATTCATTTTGTAAGGTTCTGTAACTACTGCACAGTAAAGTTAGGCTTGATACACGGTTGTACCGAAATATTTCATACCTTGGTCCTAGAAAATAGCGAATTTTCGGACAGTTTCCCGGTATTTTTTGAATCTTTTTTCCAACTTTGTGCTTAAACGGCATTCAAACCGCGCATGATAGAGTATAGGCAAACATGCCGGCATAGTGCCGACGTGTCTTCTATCGAACTACCCATCAAGAGCGACGCCATGAGTCAACTTACCGAACTGGTGCTGGCCAGTGGAAACGCCGGCAAGCTCAAGGAACTGGGCGCGCTGCTGGCGCCACTGGGCATCAAGGTTCACGCCCAGTCGGAGTTTGCCGTTCCCGAGGTCGAGGAAACGGGACTGACCTTTGTCGAAAATGCCCTGCTCAAGGCGAGGGAAGCCAGCCGTATCAGCGGCCTGCCGGTGCTGGCCGACGACTCCGGGCTCGCCGTGGATGCACTCGATGGTCGCCCCGGTATCTATTCCGCCCGCTTTGCCGGTGAACCCAAGGACGACGGTCGCAATAACGACAAGTTGCTCGAGGCCATGGCCGAGGTGCCCGAGGGGAGCCGTGGTGCCAGCTACTGGTGCGTGCTGGTGCTGCTCGAGCATCCCGAGGATCCAGTGCCACTTATCGTCCAGGCCGACTGGCGTGGCGAGATCCTGGCCCATCCGCGCGGTGAGGGCGGCTTTGGCTATGACCCACTGTTCTGGCTGCCGGACCAGGGCGCCAGCGCCGCCGAACTCGGCGCGGCGGAGAAGAACCGACTGAGTCATCGCGGTCGCGCCCTCTCGGCGCTGCTGCTCGAACTCGAGCGTCGGTCGAGTTCGTGATGGTGTCTCGTCTTCCGCCGCTGGCGCTGTATGTCCATGTGCCCTGGTGCGTGCGCAAGTGTCCCTACTGTGACTTCAATTCCCACGGTGTCGGGCGCGGCGCCGAACTCCCCGAAGAGGCCTATCTGGCGGCTTTGATCGACGACCTGCGCAGCGATGCCAGGCTTGCCGACGGACGCGAGCTGGTCAGCATCTTCATCGGCGGCGGCACACCGAGTCTGATGTCTGGAGATTTCTATCGCCGATTGCTGGATACGGCGAGCCAGCTGGTGCCTTTCGCCTCGGATATCGAAATTACGCTGGAAGCCAACCCGGGGACGCTGGAGCGTGGCCGCTTTGCCGACTATCGCCGTGCCGGCATCAACCGGCTGTCGCTTGGCGTGCAGAGTTTTCACGACGAACAGCTTTCGGCGCTGGGTCGTATCCATGGCGGCGAGGACGCCGAGCGCGCCTTCGATGAGGCTCGCCGAGCCGGATTCGACAATCTCAATCTGGACTTGATGCATGGCTTGCCGGGGCAGACCCCGGAGCTCGCGCTTGCCGACCTGGAGCGGGCCATCACGCTGGCGCCGGAACACCTGTCCTGGTATCAGCTGACGCTGGAGCCCAATACCGAGTTTCATGCCAAGCCACCGCGGCTACCGGAAGAAGAGGTGCTGTGGGATATCCAGGACCTGGGCCACGAGCGTCTCGAGGCGGCAGGGTTTCAACGCTATGAGATCTCGGCCTACTCGAAGCCCGGGCGTCGGGCGCGTCACAACCTCAACTACTGGTGCTTCGGCGACTATCTGGGGATCGGCGCCGGTGCCCACGGCAAGATCAGCCAGCCGGGCGAGTCGGGCTTCCACATCGAGCGTCGCTGGAAGACTCGCCAGCCCGAGGCTTACCTGCGGCGACATCAGGATCCACGGGGTTTCGTGGCCGGTCATCGACGGGTGAAGCCTGACGAGGTGGCGCTGGAATTCGCGATGAACGCACTGAGACTGGTCGACGGGGTATCGCTGGATACCTGGTGTGCACACACAGGACGCTCTGTGGCAGAGTTGTCGCCAAAGATCGACAAGGCGCGTGAAAAGGGACTTATTGTGCAAGACGCCGCCAGGGTTCAAGCTTCTGCGCAAGGTCTATTATTCTTGAACGACCTTTTGACCCTGTTCAGCGAAGACTGAAAGGGATGATGTACCACATGGAAGGAGACGTTGACGCCATGAGCAGCAAGACTCGACTGATCGCCCCGCTGGCAGCCGCCGTGATTCTGGCTGGCTGCTCCACAACGGATCCTTACACTGGCCAGACCGATCGCAACAACACCGGCATTGGCGCCGCTGTGGGTGCCGCCGTCGGTGCCGCAGCCGGCGCCATCAGTGGCGACGGCAGCACCAGCAAACGTGACCGTGCCTTGATTGGTGCCGCTGCGGGCGCCGCCGTGGGCGGTGGCATCGGTGTCTATATGGATCGCCAGGAAGAACAACTGCGTCAGAGCATGCAGGGTACCGGGATCGACGTGGAGCGCCAGGGTGACAACATCGTGCTCAACATGCCGAGTAGCGTGACCTTCGGCTTCGACTCCGCCGACCTGACCGGCGGCGCCACCAGCGCCCTCAACGACGTGGCCAACGTGCTGACCCAGTATCCGGAAACCCGCGTCAATATCGCCGGCCACACCGACTCTACCGGCGACGCCAGCTACAACCAGCGTCTGTCCGAGCGTCGTGCTCAGTCGGTGGGCAGCTACCTCCAGGGGCAGGGTGTTGCCTCCGGTCGTCTGTACGTGAGCGGCTACGGTGAAAACCAGCCGATCGCCAGCAACAACACCGAAGAAGGTCGCGCCCAGAACCGTCGCGTCGAGATTACCCTGACGCCGACCGGTCAGCAGGGGTAAGGCGATTCGGCTGCCTGACCTGTATAAGGGAGGCCTGCCCCTCGGCGGGCTTCTCTATTCTCCAGGGGCAGGGTGTCGCCTCCGGTCGCCTGTACGTGAGCGGCTACGGTGAAAACCAGCCGATCGCCAGCAACAACACCGAAGAAGGTCGCGCCCAGAATCGTCGCGTCGAGATTACCCTGACGCCGACCGGCCAGCAGGGGTAAGGCGACTCGGCCGCCTGTATGAGGGAGGCCTGCCCCTCGGCGGGCTTCTCTCGCTTGCGTCGATAGCCCGTAGCTGAAGTCGCGACGTTGCAGCGACTGCAACGGCAAGGCCCGCACCTCTCGACAGAGGCGCGGGCCTTTTCGATACCTGCCTATCTCTTCATTCCTGCCCGGTCTCTCCAGGACCCTCTAGATCTCTCCAGGACTCGCTAGATCTCTCTTGCTCTTGTCTGGCCGGTCTCTCCCAAGCCCTGCTGCTGCCCCAACCTTGGTCACAGCGATAACTGGCGATGGCTCCATGATGTTCAACGGCTCGGGTTCGTTGGGGGTACAGCGTACCTACTCGGTTAAAGCCCAATGTCTGTCATGAGTCCATACGTCTGCACGCAGACCCCTACTTGCTGTTATCGTAACGCCATCGACTCGGCGAACGATTTTCGCCCCACGACCAGGTCAGACCATCCATGCTTTCCTATCAGCACGCCTATCATGCCGGCAATTTCGCCGACGTTCATAAACACTTGTGGCTTTACGCCACGATCGATCACCTATTACGTAAAGATAGCGCCATTACGTTTATAGATACTCACGCCGGGCGAGGAAGCTATCCGTTGGCGGCTGAAGAAACCGCGCGGCTCAAGGAGTACCAGACGGGCGTCAAGCGCTTGTGGGACAGCCGCACCGAGACGGGCAAGGCGGGCGCGCAGAATCCACTGCTGACGACCTGGCTTGAGGCGATCGACTCCGTCCAGCCGCGGCCACAGCAATTGACCCACTACCCGGGCTCGCCCTGGTGGCTGGGTCATCGGCTGCGTGATCAGGACCGATTGACCCTGTTCGAGTTGCACCCGGGTGAGCACGGCCACCTGGCCCGGCAGTCACTGGCAGGCGAAGGGCAGCAGGCGAATATTCGACGCGTGCATGGCGATGGCCTGGCCGGGCTCAGGTCACTGCTCCCGGTAAAGACACCGCGGCTGTGCGTGCTGGTCGACCCGAGTTTCGAGCGCAAGTCGGAGTACCTGGAGGTCGCCGAGACCATGATTCATGCCCTCGGCAAGGTCCGCCACGCGGTGCTGCTGTTGTGGTATCCACTGCTGCCCGCCGGGCGCCACCAGGAGCTGTTGGACAGGCTGAGAGCCAGCGGTGTACGCAAACTATGGCGCAGCGAGGTGATCCTGCACCCCCCGGGTGGGGCAAGTCACGGTATGTACGGCAGCGGGATGCTGGTGGCCAACCCGCCCTGGGGTGTCAGCGACAGCATGCAGGCCGCCATCGCTGACTGGCTGCCGCTGCTCGGTGACGCAGCGCGCCACGACCAGCGCTGGTGGGTCGAGGAGTAGCGCCTGGTCGTCGGTCATCTGGCCAGACGCCAACCGGGTCATGGTGCCTCGAACATCAAGCGAAAGCCCACCGGTGAGGTTCGGTCGATGGATGAGAGGCCGGCGATTTCCTGCAAGGCGGCGATGCCGTCCTCGAAGCCCAGCGATTCTGCGCTTAGCCATACCGGCTGATCCGATACCACCAGCCAGCGTGTGTCGGCGAGTCTTGCCACCAGTACCTGGGCCTCCTGCTCGGTCGACGCCGAGCCGAGACTGATATCGACCGGGATACTGGTCGCCAGGGTCTCGCCTACGCCAAGTGAATCGAAGCTGGAGGTATCTACCTGGGCCGAGATCGCGAAGCTGGCCGCGGCCAGCAGGTGCTCGAGCATCCGTTCATCACGGATATCGATGCCCGTGTCCAGCGATTCTGTGGCCACCTCGATGGTGACCTTGCCGCTATCGTCGATACCGCCGGACAGACCGTCCAAGTGGTGGGTCTCACCTATGCTCTGGTTTTTCACTGAGCCGAACCACAGGCGTGAATCGTCACCGGACAGCTGCCAGTCCGCCAGGGCGGAAAGCGAGACGCTGCCTAGCGCCATTGCGACAACCAGGGGAAGAGCTTTCATGGGGACTCCTGTGGGCAAGGGGGCACTGCCCACAGTGTAGCGGGTATGACAGATGCCCTGGACGAGCCCTCGGTCCGGCCGGCCGGGGGGCGGATGCCTGGCACCAGTGATGGCGGACGCCTCAGGCGCCCCATGTCGGCGCCAGGCGTGGCTTCGCCATCACCGAAGGGATGGCGAGGCGATCGCTGGCGCATGAACGTGGGTAAGTGCTCGCTATTGGTGGAGCGTCTGTTTTAAAGGCTTTTGTGCATTTTCAGGCTTTCACTTGCCAATACAGAAGCTGCCGAAGATCTCACCCAGCAGATCGTCGGCGCTGAACTCGCCGGTGATCTCCCCCAGCGCCTGCTGGGCATCACGCAGGTCCTCGGCCAGCAGCTCGCCCGCGCCATAGCCTTCGAGTTGTGCATGGCCGTTGTCGAGGGCCTCTCGGGCGCGGTCGAGGGCGTCCAGGTGACGACGCCGAGCCGAGAAGCGGCCTTCGGTGGTGGACTGAAAGCCCATGATCTCCTTGAGGTGAGACTTGAGGTTATCCACACCCTGACGTGATCTGGCGGAGAGCCGCAGCGTAGGAGGTGTTGTGGATAAATCGAGTCCCGGTGCTTCACCGCTCTGGTCCACCTTGTTGCGCACCAGGGTCAAGCGTGAGGCGTCCGGCAGGCGCTCGACGAATTCCGGCCAGATGGCCATGGGGTCGGTGGCCTCGGTGGTGGTGGCGTCCACCAGCAGCAGGACCCGGTCGGCCTTCTCGATTTCGCTCCAGGCGCGGGCCACGCCGATCTTTTCCACCGCGTCGGGGGTATCGCGCAGGCCGGCGGTGTCGATGATGTGCAGCGGCATGCCGTCCAGATGGATATGTTCTCGCAACACGTCCCGGGTGGTGCCCTCGATATCGGTGACGATGGCGGTGTCCTGTTCGGTCAGCGCATTGAGCAGGCTCGACTTGCCGGCATTGGGCCGTCCGGCGATGACCACGCTCATGCCTTCGCGCATCAGCGCGCCCTGGCCGGCACTGCGACGCACCTCGGCAAGCTCCGTCATGAGCGCGCCCAGCTTGGCCGCGACATGGCCATCGGCGAGAAAGTCGATCTCCTCCTCGGGGAAGTCGATGGCCGCCTCGACGTACATGCGCAGTTCGATCAGGCCCTGGACCAGCGACTGCACGCGGGTGGAGAACTCACCCTGCAAGGAGCGCAAGGCATTTTCGGCGGCGCCACGGGAGCTGGCGTCGATCAGGTCGGCGATGGCCTCGGCCTGAGCCAGGTCGAGCTTGTCATTGAGAAAGGCGCGCTCGGAGAACTCACCCGGGCGGGCCAGCCGTGCCCCCAGCGCCACACAGCGCTCGAGCAGCATGTCCATGATCACCGGGCCGCCGTGACCCTGAAGTTCCAGCACGTCTTCGCCGGTGAAGGAGTGTGGCCCTTCGAAAAACAGCGCGATGCCTTCATCGATTACCCCGTTATCGCCCCTGAACGGTCCGTAGAAGGCCTGGCGCGCGTCCGGTACCTGGCCCAGCATGGCGCTGGCAATCGCGCCACAGGCGGGCCCCGAGACGCGTATGATGCCGACGCCGCCCCGACCCGGCGGCGTGGCGAGGGCGCAGATGCTGTCCTGGGTGTAGAGAGGCGTGGTCATGGTCAGACTCCTTGATGATCGGGCGTATTGTCAGGCGCAGCGCTTGGCTTTGCCAGTCCGGCTGGTGTGGCCAACGGCTGTTGCCAGAGGTGCGGGCCCTGAAACGCCAGACCCCCGCCGAAGCGGGGGTCTGGAAGCGTCATGCATGAGGACTTACTTGGTGTTCATGCCCTTGCCGACGCTGGGGTCTTCCTCGATCTTGCGGGTGATCACGTACTGCTGAATGATCGAGATGCAGTTGTTGCACACCCAGTAGATGACCAGACCGGCCGGGAACCACAGGAAGAAGAAGGTGAAGACGATCGGCAGCATCTTCATGATCTTCGCCTGCATCGGGTCCGGAGGCGTCGGGTTGAGCATCTGCTGAACGAACATGGAGGCGCCCATCAGGATCGGCAGGACGAAGTAGGGGTCCTTCACCGACAGGTCCTGGATCCACAGCATGAAGGGCGCGTGACGCAGTTCCACGGACTCCAGCAGCATCCAGTACAGCGCGATGAATACCGGCATCTGTATCAGGATCGGCAGACAGCCGCCCAGCGGATTGATCTTTTCCTTCTGGTAGAACTTCATCATCTCCTGGGACATCTTCTGGCGGTCGTCGCCGAAGCGTTCCTTGAGACGCTGCATTTCCGGGCCAAGCTTGCGCATGCGTGCCATGGACTTGTAGGCCTTGGCAGACAGCGGCCACAGGGCAGCCTTGACCATGATGGTCAGGATGACGATGGACCAGCCCCAGTTGCCGATCAGATCGTGGATGTGATCGAGCAGCCAGAACAGCGGATTGGCGATGAACCACAGCCAGCCGAAGTCAACGGTCAGCTCAAGGTTCGGAGCCACGGCCTCAAGCCGCTCCTGCACCTTGGGCCCCATGTAGAGGGTGGCACCCAGGGTGGCGTCGGCGCCCGGCGCCAGGGTCTGGGCCTGGCCGGCGAAGGCGGCAACGTTGCGGTCCTGACTGTCGGTGGCGGCGTAGAACAGGTTGTCCTGCTGCTGCGGCGGTACCCAGGCGGAGGTGAAGTAGTGCTGGATGATCGCGACCCAGCCGCCCTCGACCTCGCGGTTCTGGAAGTTGCCTGCCTGGATGTCCTCGAAGTCGATCTTCTCGTAGCGGTTCTCCGGTGAGGAGTACGCCGCGCCGAGGAAGGAGCGCATGCCCATCTTGGGGCCAGTGGACGGATCCGGGTTGTTGTCGCGGGCCAGTTGGCCGATGAAGCGTGCGCTGACCGGCTCCTCGCCAGCGTTGGCAAGCAGGTAGCTGACGTCGACTGCGTAGTCGTCACGACTGAAGGTGAAACGCTTGACGATATCGATGCCATTGACGGTGGCGGTCATGTCCACCTGCAGGCTGTCCTGGCCGTCGGCCAGGCGGTACTCGGTCTTCTCGGGCGAGAAGGCGATACGACCGCTGTTGCCGTCAAGCTGCAGTCCAGAGCGAGCGACGTAGCTCAGGGTGCTGTTGTTGGACAGCAGCACGTAGGGCCGATCCCCATCCTGGCTCATCAGATGCTGGGGGAGGGCGGCGTAGACGATGTCGCCACCCTGGGGGTCGATACGCACGTCGAGGACGTCGGTGATGACCGCAATGAGATCTCGACTGTTGGCAGCGGGCTCGCTGCTGCCGGGCAGCTCGCTGCCGACATCATTGGCCGAGCTGGGTGCCGCCAGGCCTTCCGATGTGGAGGCGTCGGCACCGTTTGAGGTCGCGTTGCTGGTGATCGCCGGAGCATCCGGGGTGCTGGGCGGCTGACCGTAGTCCTGGTTCCACTGCACCATGATCAGGTAGGCGAGCACCGCCAGGGGGATCAGCAGGAGTAGTCGTTTTACGTCCATGAAGGGTCTGCCCGAAGGGAAGTGAACATGCCGATGGCGCCACGCGAGACGCCTACATGAGATACACGAAAGCCTGCCGGAGGCAGGCCAGTATTCGTACGGAAACGTTCCGCGTCGCGAGAGGTGACGTCAAGGGGCCGGAAGAGGGACTCGTTCATGCTCGGACGAAGTGTGTTCGGCATTGAAGAGCCTCTTGCTGCTAGTTACGGCTTTGCTTCGGCTGTGACCGAGTGTCACCCCGGGTGTCACTCGCGTGGCGAGGTGTCGTCGATGTCCGCGAGGGACGAGTCGACTTCTCGGCCTCGCGCTCGAGACGACGCCACATGCCGAACAGCTGGCGCAGCACGGTGTCGTTGTCGACCTCGTTGACGCCACGCCTGGCCAGCAAGACGATATCCACGGCGGGAAGTCGATGCTGTGCATGCCGAACGGACTCACGAGCCAGTCGTTTCAGTCGATTGCGATCGACGGCCCGGCGTACGTTCTTCTTGCTGAAGACCAGGCCCAGGCGAGGGTGTCCCAAGTCATTGGGAATCGCCAACGCCATCAGGCCCTTGCCGTGAACCTTGTAGACCGCCCCATCGAACACCTGGCGGTAGTCCCCGGCAGTCAGCAAGCGGCATTGCCGGGGAAAGGTCAGACAGGCCACGAAGGACCTGCGCTTAGGCGCTCAGGCGCTTGCGGCCCTTGGCACGGCGACGTGCCAGAACGGCGCGGCCGTTTTTGGTGGCCATGCGAGCACGGAAGCCGTGCGCGCGCTTGCGCTTGAGAACGCTCGGTTGAAATGTGCGCTTCATAACTCGTTAATCCCACAGTGGTTTTTTGGAACGGATAGACATCCAGAGGCTCCCGGAATCCGCTCGGGCCCCCGGGGGTATTCGGCTCAAGACCGGATATTTTAGTGATTTCAAGCCCTGGGTGCAATCTTTTCGCGGGCCAGAAAGCAGGTTTCAGGGTGTTCGCCCCTGCCAGTCCGGACCAGACGGCTGGGGATAACTCTTGCTCGAGCCGAACCGGCGGGTGAACAAGCCACCTGGGACCGGCCTCGCGACATGACCCACTGCCTACATAACAATAAAGAGAAGTTCTTGACTGATGTTGTTATTACTACTGGGGATAGTTTTTGTGGATAAGCGTGTTCTCGTATGAAATTTCAACATGTTGCGTTGCATATAAAAGTGTGGAGAAAACGTTGAGACCGCGGGGAGGAGCGGTGTGGTTCCGGTGGATCAATGATGAGATTGTCCACAGGGACTCGTTCGCCAGCAAGTTGTTCCAGCACAACTCCGAATGGCGTACAAGGGTTTTCCACAGCTAGGTTTCGGTGCCGTTCTCGTGTGGATAACTCGTGGTGACAAGGCTACAATGTGCGGTCGTTCTTCAACCAAGGTAGCTCGCGTGTCGCTCGCTCTCTGGCAACAGTGTCTACAAACCCTTCAGGATGAACTGAGCTCGCAGCAGTTCAACACCTGGATTCGCCCTCTGCAGGCGGAAGAAGGGGAGTCCAATCAGCTCAGGCTGCTGGCACCCAACCGCTTCGTGCGCGATTGGGTCAGTGACAAGTACGCCAAGCGTATCAGTGAACTGATGCGGGAGTTGGCGCCGGCCAAGCCGCCCAAGGTGATGCTGACGGTGGGCAGTCGTCGTGCTGCGCCGGCCCCACCCCAGACTCGCGAACTCGGCGATCCTGTCTCCGCCGCTCCGGCCCGCTCGGCGGCCGTGCACACCAGCTCCCGCGGCGATGTGGGGGATGAGCGCGAGGTCGACCGCCTGCGCGACGAAGGCGGTGAGGCGCCGGTCACGCGTCCACCCGGTGGTGAGCGTCAGGTTCAGGTCGAGGGCAGTCTCAAGCACTCCAGTGGCCTGAATCCCAACTTCACCTTCGAGACGTTTGTCGAGGGCAAGTCCAACCAGCTCGCCAGGGCGGCATCCCGCCAGGTGTCGGAGAACCCTGGGGGAGCCTACAACCCGCTGTTTCTGTATGGTGGCGTCGGCCTCGGTAAGACCCACCTGATGCATGCGGTGGGCAATGCCCTGGCGGGGCGTCGCGAGAACGCTCGGGTGGTGTATCTTCACTCGGAGCGCTTCGTGGCCGATATGGTCAAGGCCCTTCAGCTCAACGCCATCAATGACTTCAAGCGCTTCTATCGCAGCGTCGACGCGCTGTTGATCGATGACATCCAGTTCTTCGCCGGCAAGGAGCGCTCCCAGGAGGAGTTCTTCCACACCTTCAATGCCTTGCTTGAGGGTGGCCAGCAGATGATCCTGACCTCGGATCGCTATCCGAAGGAAATCAGCGGCGTCGAGGAGCGCCTCAAGTCCCGTTTTGGCTGGGGGCTGACGGTGGCGATAGAGCCGCCTGAGCTCGAGACTCGGGTGGCGATCCTGATGAAGAAGGCCGACCAGGCCAAGGTGGATCTACCCCATGATGCGGCTTTCTTCATCGCCCAGAAGATTCGCTCCAACGTGCGTGAACTGGAAGGGGCGCTGAAGAAGGTCATCGCCGATTCTCACTTCATGGGCAAGTCGATCACCCAGGACTTCATCCGCGAATCGCTCAAGGATCTGCTCGCTCTGCAGGACAAGCAGGTAGGCGTGGACAACATCCAGCGTACCGTGGCGGAGTACTACAAGATCAAGCTGGCGGACCTGCTGTCCAAGCGGCGTTCACGCTCCGTGGCGCGCCCGCGACAGGTCGCCATGGCCCTGGCCAAGGAACTGACCAATCACAGTCTTCCGGAAATCGGCGACGCCTTCGGCGGCCGAGACCACACCACCGTGCTACATGCCTGTCGCAAGGTGCAGGCGCTGCAGGAAGAAAGCGCCGACATTCGTGAAGACTACAAGAATCTGTTGCGGCTTTTGACCAGTTAACGTCTCTACGTCATCAACCGCGTGACCGTCTCACTCTCCCGGACAAGAAGTGGAGCCGACATGAAATTTTCCATCTCCCGCGAAGCGCTGCTGCGCCCGCTGACGCTGGTGGCCGGTGTGGTCGAGCGCCGTCAGACGTTACCGGTGCTCTCCAATGTGCTGATCCAGGTCGAACAGGACGAGGTCGCCTTGACCGGCACCGACCTGGAAGTCGAACTGGTCGGCCGCACCGTGGCCAGCCAGGTGGATGAGCCTGGCGCCATCACGGTGCCCGCGCGCAAGCTGATGGACATCTGCAAGTCCTTGCCAGACCAGTCCGAGCTGGAGCTGTCCATCGAGGATGGGCGGGCCGTGCTGCGCAGTGGCCGTTCACGCTTTACCCTGTCCACGCTTCCGGTCGCCGAGTTTCCGAATATCGAGGATGGTCAGAGCAGTGTCGAACTGGCGTTGCCGCGGGGGACCCTCAAGCAGCTGATCGACGCCACCTCCTTCGCCATGGCGCAGCAGGACGTTCGCTACTATCTGAATGGCCTGCTGCTGGAGTTCGCCCCGAACCTGGTCCGCACCGTGGCTACCGACGGCCACCGCCTGGCGGTCAGCTCTCGTCCCGTGGAGATCAACATTGAGTCGGCCCAGAAGCTGATCGTCCCGCGCAAGGGCGTACTCGAGCTGGTGCGACTGCTCGACGATTCCGAAGAGCCTGTCAGCCTGACCCTGGGCTCTACCCATATCCGTGCTCACACTGGGGACTTCACCTTCACCTCCAAGCTGGTGGACGGCAAGTTCCCGGACTACGAGCGGGTCGTGCCCAAGGGCGGCGACAAGGTCTTCATCGCTGAACGTTCGGAGTTGCGTCAGGTGCTGTCGCGTACCGCCATCCTCTCCAACGAGAAGTACCGTGGGGTACGGCTGAATCTGGAAGAGGGCAACCTGAGGGTGATGGCCAACAACCCGGAGCAGGAAGAGGCCGAGGAAAACATCGCCATCGAATACAGCGGGCCGGCCATGGAGATCGGCTTCAACGTCGGCTATCTGATCGATGTGCTCAACGCCGTGGGTGAGGATCGCGTGCAGATGACGCTGGGCGATCCCAACAGCAGTGCGCTGATGGAAGAACCCGGTGGCGGCGATGCCCTCTATGTCGTGATGCCGATGCGCCTGTGACGGTATTCGTTGCCAGCAAGGCCTTTCCATGGCGCTAGACCGCTTGATGTTTCAAGGCCTGCGAAACTTGCAGGCCTTTGATATTTCACCATCTTCCGGGATCAACCTGATCACTGGAAGCAACGGCAGCGGCAAGACCAGCCTGCTCGAAGGTATCCACCTGCTGGGCATGGGGCGGTCCTTTCGGGCGCGTCGGCTATCCCAGGTACTCCACCACGATGCTGACGCCCTTGTCCTGCATGGCCGCCTTGCCGGTGATCCCCCTGTATCGATCGGTTTGCGCCGCCTGCGTCAGGAGCGCGAATTGACGCTGCGCATTGGCGGTGAGCGACTCGACAGGGTGTCTCGTCTGGTGGAGACCCTGCCCCTGCAGTTGATCAACCCCGACGCCTTCCGCCTGCTGGAGGGATCTCCCGCCGGCAGGAGGGAGTTCCTGGATTGGGGAGTGTTTCACGTGAAACATGACTTCCTGCAGGCCTGGCAGCGTTTCCGTCGCGCCCTGAAACATCGGAATGCCCTGCTCAGGCATGGTAGAATGGAGCCTCAATCCCTGTCAGTGTGGGAGCATGAGCTGGCGCTTTCGGGCGAGCGCATGGACATCCTGCGCAGGGAATGGATCGATACCTTTATCCCGGTATTCGAGGAAACGCTGGAAGGGCTGATTTCACTGCCATCACTGACGCTGCGCTATAGCCGTGGCTGGGATCGACAGCGAGATCTGGCCGAGGTGCTCGAGCAGGGACGCGACACCGATCGTCAGATGGGATTTACCCAGCAGGGGCCCCAGCGAGCGGATCTGGCGATTCGACTCGACAAACGACCAGCGGTCGAAGTGCTTTCACGAGGACAACAGAAACTCGTCGTGAGCGCACTGAAGCTTGCCCAGGGACGGTTACTCGAGAAGATGACAGGCAGGACCTGTCTCTACTTGATCGACGATCTGCCCGCCGAACTGGACCAGAACCACCGAAGGATCTTTTGCCAGTGGCTGGAGCGGATGCGCTGCCAGGCCTTCATCACCAGCGTGGATCACGAGGTACTGGCCGACCTGTGGCAACCCGATACGCCGATGGCAATGTTTCACGTGAAACAAGACGCTGACGGCTTCGGCCAGCTGCAGGCCATAGACAGACAGACTTCACGACGGAGTGGTCAATGAGCGAACATGCTTACGACTCATCGAGCATCAAGGTACTGAAAGGCCTGGATGCCGTACGCAAGCGGCCCGGGATGTACATCGGCGATACCGATGATGGTACCGGCCTGCATCACATGGTGTTCGAGCTGGTGGACAACTCCATCGACGAAGCGCTGGCCGGCCACTGTAGCGAGATCAGGGTGATCATCCATCCGGATGAGTCGATCACCGTCAGTGACAATGGCCGTGGCATTCCTACCGATATTCATGAAGAGGAAGGCGTATCGGCGGCCGAAGTGATCATGACGGTGTTGCACGCGGGCGGTAAGTTCGATGACAACTCCTACAAGGTATCTGGCGGCCTGCACGGCGTCGGTGTCTCGGTGGTCAATGCGCTGTCTGAAGAGCTCAAGCTGACCATCTGGCGTGCCGGCAAGGTCCACGAGCAGATCTATCGTCACGGTGTCCCCGAGTCGCCGCTGGCTGTGGTGGGGCAGACCGAGCAGACCGGTTCGCGGGTGCATTTCCGTCCGTCTCCCGAGACCTTCGCCAATATCGAGTTTCACTACGATATTCTGGCCAAGCGTCTGCGTGAGCTGTCGTTTCTGAATTCTGGTGTGGCTATCCGCCTGCTGGACGAGCGTAGCGGCAAGGAAGAGCTGTTTCACTATGAAGGTGGCCTGAAGGCCTTCGTCGACCACCTCAACACCAACAAGACCGTTCTCAACCCCGTCTTCCACTTCAATGTGGAGCGGGAAGATGGCGTGGCGGTCGAGGTGGCGATGCAGTGGAACGATACCTTCGCCGAGAACATCTTCTGCTACACCAACAACATCCCTCAGCGGGATGGCGGTACCCACCTGGCCGGTTTCCGCGCTTCACTGACTCGTACGCTCAATCATTATATTGAAGCGGAAGGGTTGCTGAAGAAGACCAAGGTGAACACCTCCGGTGACGACGCCCGTGAGGGCCTGACCGCGATCATCTCGGTCAAGGTGCCGGACCCGAAGTTTTCCTCCCAGACCAAGGACAAACTGGTCTCTTCCGAGGTAAAAACTGCGGTAGAACAGGAGCTTGGGCGGTCTTTCTCGGAGTATCTGGTAGAGAAGCCCAACGAAGCCAAGGCCATCGTCAACAAGATGCTGGACGCTGCCAGGGCCCGCGAGGCGGCGCGCAAGGCGCGCGATATGACCCGCCGCAAGGGCGCCCTGGACATCGCAGGGCTGCCCGGCAAGCTGGCCGACTGTCAGGAAAAGGACCCCGGTCTGTCCGAACTCTACCTGGTCGAGGGTGACTCGGCCGGGGGTAGTGCCAAGCAGGGGCGTGATCGGCGTACCCAGGCTATCCTGCCGCTCAAGGGCAAGATACTCAACGTCGAGAAGGCACGCTTCGACAAGATGCTGTCGTCTGCGGAAGTCGGGACGCTCATCACTGCCCTGGGCTGTGGCATTGGCCGTGAGGAGTTCAATCCGGACAAGCTGCGCTATCACTCGATCATCATCATGACCGATGCGGACGTGGACGGTTCGCATATTCGTACCCTGCTGTTGACGTTCTTCTTCCGTCAGATGGCGGAGTTGATCGAGCGCGGGCATGTGTTTATCGCCCAGCCGCCGCTGTACAAGATCAAGCGTGGCAAGCAGGAGCTCTACCTCAAGGATGAGCAGGCGATGATCGACTACCTGACCACCACCGCCCTGGACGGAGCGCGGTTGTGCGTCAGTGAAGATGCGCCAGGAATCAGCGGGGCTCAGCTTGAGACTCTGGTGAACCAGTACCGTGATGTAATGAAGCGCATCGATCGTCTGTCGCGGGTCTATCCCAGCGAGGTGCTGCGCAAGATCGTCCATGCGGCACATCTTGACGGCGAAAACAGCCTTCGTGATCGCGGCACCATGCAGAACTGGATCGAGTTCCTGCAGAAGGAAATGGACGATCTGGTGGCCTACGAGGGCGGACCGCGTTACACCTTCTCGTTGCAGGAAGACAATGAACGCGGGTTCTTCCTGCCGGCGGTAACCTTGATTGCCCATGGCGTGACCACCGACTACGTCTGGGGCCTGGACTTCTTCACCAGCGCCGACTATCGCGCCATCGCTGGCCTCGGTGAGACGCTGGATGGGCTGCTGGAAGAGAGCGCCTATATCGCCCGTGGTGAGCGCAAGAAGCCGGTCAAGACCTTCTATGAGGCGCTGGATTGGCTGATGAACGAGGCACAGCGTGGTCTGTCGATCCAGCGCTACAAGGGCCTGGGCGAGATGAACCCGGAGCAGTTGTGGGAAACCACCATGGATCCCAATACGCGGCGTATGCTGCGGGTTTCCATCGAAGATGCCGTTGCCGCCGACATGATGTTCAACACCCTGATGGGGGATGAAGTCGAACCGCGTCGTGACTTTATCGAGCGCAACGCTCTGGTGGCCAATCTGGACATCTAGTGCAGCAGGAAGTCCCAGGCCCATGGCCTCGATGTTTCACGTGAAACATCACGCGACAAAACCCCGATCTTCAGGATCGGGGTTTTTTCTGTTCTAGTATCAGTAGTTTGCCAGCGGCCGGATGGTTGGATGGCTGGGTGGCTGGTTTCTTGAAAGGCCCGCTATGAGAGGGCGGGGTGCACCAGGCTTCTATTGCCATCCGGCGAGGGTGTATCGCGAATGAGCAGATACACATCTGACCGCACGCCATGGGCTGCGGTCGTCCGATTCTGCTGGCGAACGCGGTGAGTGGGTGGTGAGTGGGTGGTGAGTGGGCGCGGTGTGTCGGCAATGGAAGTCAGTGGACGTAGCTGGATGTCAGTAGAGGAAAGACGAAGGCGCGGTGTCACCATGGCGATCGTATGGTGGGCAGGAGCTTGAGGACATCGCGGCGCGGCCTGCACGTTTCACGTGAAACATCTGGCGATATAAGGTCAGCTGCTCAAGCCAGGACTTACGCCTCTTTGATATCAAATGTCTGGTCGATATCAGCATTCGTGCCGAGTACGGGGAGTACCCGAGCTTCAGGCAGATACTCGGAGGAAGGTATCCGGCTTGCGCGATGACATTGAAGTGGTCAAAAAGGCGGCGTATCGATACTGCTGGCGTCATCTCAAAGAAGGGGGATGGAAGGAGGGAATCAGAAAGGGAGGAATGGAGGTGTTGTTGGAAGGAGCTGTTGGAAGGGGGGGGGGAAGGGATGGTCGGAAGGGGGGGCAGACGAGAGCGTACGGCAAGCCATAATCGAGCTGCGTCCGTGGCCTCGCTCCTCCGCAACGTTTCACGTGAAACATCACGGCATCAGATCTGAGATTCCAAGGCTGGGACCGTGTCTGGCTATCCGCATCTTGCGATCCGCGTCTTGCCATCTGTGTCTTGCTGCCTGGATCTTGTTACACGCGTCTTGTTATCCACGTCATGTTATTTGGGGCCTGATGAGTCTCTCGCTTAAGACGGGTGCCTTGGTTGTCGCACTATATGGAACGTGCGGGAACCTGTCCGGAGGGGGCTCGATACATTGCACTCGCAGTCATCACGGAAAGACCGAAAATTGAGCACCACGACCTCCCGGGCGGGTAAGTCGCAAGAGCTTTCCCGTGCTCTAACCTGTTGTTTGGACGTTGATATACGAAGAATGCGAGCCGCCATGTTTCACGTGAAACATGGGGCTTGGCAGTCGCAGATAGATGAAGGGATAACCACGTCGGCGGCCAGGCTTGGAGGCTCGCCGAGGGGTGGCGAGGGGTGACGAGGGGGCGAGCCTGATGCAGGGTCGTTTCAGGTATCCAGGTTTCCTTGCAGCAGTTGATCGACAAAACCAGCGAGATCGTCATAGACCTCTGCCTCGCTGTCTGTCCGGCCAAGTTCTGGATGCTTGGCTAGTGTGCGCTCGCCCTTGCCGGTACGCACCAATGCAAGGCGGCAGCCCATGGCAGCGCCTGCCTCGAGATCCCGGTAGCTGTCGCCCACCATCCAGGCGCCTTCCAGGCTGTCGAGTGCAAGCGCATCCTGTATCTGGCGGAGCAGACCGGGCAAGGGTTTGCGGCAATCACAGCGGTCCTCGCTAATGTGAGGGCAGTAGGCGATATGCTCGATCCGACCGCCCTCGGCCTCCACCAGGCTCAGCATCCTGGTGTGCATGGACTCCAGCGTCGCCTCATCGTAGTAGCCGCGCGCGATGCCTGACTGGTTGGTGGCAACAGCGACGGTCCAGCCCTGTTGGGACAAGCGGGCGATGGCGGTGATGGCGCTGGGGTAGGGGACCCACTCGGCGAGCGACTTGATGTAGTTGTCGGAGTCCTGATTGATCACTCCGTCACGGTCGAGAATGACGAGTCGTGGGGCCATGGGTCTACCTAGTCTATGCGATGGGTAAGGGTGGTTGCTGTCACGCAATCGGCCCAGTGTAGGGGCATGTTTCACGTGAAACAATCAGGTGCTGACGAGGCCGTGTCTGTGGCCCAGGTCGCAGTTTTTACCAACCCTGCGCTGTTGCTGCCTGTCTAACCTTCGCTCGTCGACTTTTCGGACAGCGCCTAGTCCAAAAGTGGTGGCGACGTAGTGTCGGTGTCCAAGCCTGTCGCGCCGGCTGTCGCCAGTGATGTGGGTATCGAGTCTTTCAGGTGATCGAGCAATGCTCGTACCCGCATTGGAGGATCCCGTCCTGGAAGCAGCGCGTGGATGCTGATGTCCGGTAGCGACCAGTCCTCGAGCACGGGGAGCAACCTGCCGGCTTCCAGCGAGGCCCCGACGATGGAACGGGAGGTGTGAAGGATGCCGATGCCTGCCTCTGCCGCGATCACCAGTGCGTGCCCATAGTTCGCTCTGTAGCTTCCGCTGACCGGCACGTTGTGAACCTCGTCGCCTCGGCGAAGTGGCCAGCGCTGAATACCCTGGAAACGTGTGTAGTGAAGGCAGTTGTGGTGCAGCAGGTCCAATGGGTGACGTGGTATGCCGTGGCGTTGAAGGTAGACCTTCGACGCCACCAGCATGCGCTGATCTGCGGCCAAGGGATGGGCGACCAAGCGAGAGTTCTCGAGCACCCCGACTCGCACTGCCAGATCGTGCCCGGATGAGGCGATATCGACAAAGCGATCGTCGAAGTCGGCGTCCACTTCAATGTCTGGATGGCGTTCGAGAAATTCGGGGAGGAAGGGCGCAATATGGATTCGGCCGAAATTGACCGGTAGTGATAGGCGGATCAGTCCTCGCGGTCGGTCACTGATGTCCTGCAAGGTATCCGCCGCCTTGTCGAGTAACCGTAGAGCAGGGACGGCGCGTTCCAGGTAGGTGCGGCCCGCCAGGGTCAGTGAAACCTCACGGGTGGTCCGGTGCAACAGCTTGGTCCCGAGCCGAGACTCCAGCGCATCGAGGCGACGGCTGACCGCGCCGCTGGTGAGGTTGAGCTGTTCGCCGGCCGCACGCAGTGAGCCATATCTTGCCACTTCAACCAGGGCAAGCAGTCCAGCGACCAGTGTGTCGTGATGGGATGGCATGGTGCACTTTCGTCCAGAGGCAGGGGTTGGTCATTGCACGAGTCGCTATGGGGCCAGGGTCGATGGGCGCCGGTGCGGCGAGAGACGGCTCTGACTCGGGGCTTCATTGTTGAGTCTAGCGCAAGACAGTACTCCGTGAGCTTCGCTACTGCGCTGGTCTCGGACGGGCCAGGATAGGGGAAGACCAACGAGGAGGTTGTTCCCATGTTACTGGAAGCTCGTCTACGCCCATTGGTATCGCTACGTCACTTTCGTCAATTCCGCTCTGACAGGGTGGGGCCTGAAGGAATCCATGAATACCAGGTAGCACGTCGTGACCTGGCCAGCGAAGAAGTGCGTGTCAGGGTCGCTGCGGTCGGGCTGAACTACCGCGACAGGGCGCTGCAGGACGGCAGCTATCTGCCGCAGATGACACGCCCCTTCGTGCCGCTGTCTGAAGGCTCTGGGGTGGTGCTGGAAACGGGAAGGGATGTCATTGATCTCGAGGTGGGACAACCGGTGCTGGGCCACTACACCATCGATTGGATATCTGGTGCTTTCAAGGAGTCCTATCACGCCTCAAAGCTGGGCGGTCCTGGTGATGGCTGGTTGTCGGAGGAGGTCATCGTTCCCCGTCGTGCGCTGGTTGCCGTGCCATCTGGCTGGCGGCTCGAGGAAGCCGCTGCATTGGCGATCTCCGGCGTCACGGCCTGGAAGTCGCTTGGCGACCTGGATGAGCTGAAGGGCCGTTACCTGCTGTTGGCGGGAACCGGCAACGTGTCGCTGCAGGCCCTGCAGATGGCAGCTGCGGCCGGTGCTCGGCCTATTGTGGTGACGTCGCGACCCGCTCTGGCATCACGGCTCAGGGATTTAGGCGCGGTAGCGGTGATCGGCCGGGAGGGCGGGGCGGCCGACGTGGCGTCCCAGGTGATGGCCATCACCGAGTCGGTTGGCGTAGGGCGTGCCATCGATGTGGTGGGCGGGCAGTTTCTGGTCGATGCCATTCTGCCGTCAATGGCTACCAATGGGCATATCGCCCTGGTGGGCTTTCTCGAGAGTGGCCGTGTCGAGGGTGATCTGGTGGGACCGGCGATTCGCAAGTTGCTGCATCTGGAAGGGATCAGCGTCGGCAGCCGTGACGACCTGGAGGCCATGCTCCGTTATATGGATCGCCACGGACTCAGGCCCGCTATCGGACGTCGTCTGAGGGCTGACGACTTGCCTGAGTGGCTCGCCAACGGCGCCGTGAGCAGTGGCTTGCGTTCGGGCACCATAGGAGAGCGCCGCCCGAGCGTGGGCCTGTCGGCAACTGACCCGCAGGACAATGATCTCGAACTGGGCAAGACGCTGGTGATCATGGATCAGCGGCTGGCGGAACGTATCGCTGAGTAAAGCGGCATAATCGGGGCGCAGAGTAGCGCGGTGGAATCGGGGCGCAGAGTAGCGCGGTGGAATCGGGGCGCAGAGTAGCGCGGTGGAATCGGGGCGCAGAGTAGCGCGGTGGAATCGGGGCGCAGAGTAGCGCGGCGGAATCGGGGCTCAGAGTAAAGCGGCGGAGTCGGGGCGCTGAGTAAGGCGGCGGAGTCGGGGCGCTGAGTAAAGCGGCAGAGGCCGGGCGCTGAGTAAAGTGGCGGAGACGGGGCGCTGAGTAAAGCGACGGAGGCGGGGCGCCAAGAAAAGCAGAGGTCGTGAGGCTCAGGGCTCGCGTTGGGGTACAAGCAACAGGCGGCGTACTGGAGGTACATCAAGCGGGGCGGGTTTCACGTGAAACATGAGAGCCTGCCCTTGCCTGTACTCCTGTATGTTCCACGTGAAACATTGTCGCCGCCGGCGCTTTCTATCTGGGCAATGTTCCACGTGAAACGTCGGTGGCGAGTGCCACACTCTGCATCGCCAGGTTTGACTCTCCATGCGACATCCCATTGGCTCACTCCTGCGTTCGTAGCGGCTGTGGTATCCCCTATGAAGGGTTCAGAAGGTTTGGGGCCGTGGGGTGGCGTGCCGGGCGGGCTCAGCCTGTCGATACAAAAAAAGGCCGGCCCCTTGCGGGACCGGCCTCGTTGCCACCAGGGGCTGGATTACTGCTGCAGTTCGGCGATATCCGCTACTTCGAGGAACAGCGCCTGGAGGCTTGCCAGCAGGGCCAGACGATTGGCACGAACGGCTTCGTCTTCGGCCATGACCATCACCTGGTCAAAGAAGGCATCGACCGGTGCCCGAAGGCTTGCCAGCACGTCCAGAGCGTCGCTGTAGCGGGCTTGCTGGAACAGCGGAGCGACCTGCTCCTGGCAAGCTGCCACGGCGTTCTTGAGGGCCTTCTCGGCGTCCTCGGAGAGCAGGCTCTCGTCGACCTCGGTGCGTCCATCGTGATCCTGCTTGGACAGGATGTTGCCGACTCGCTTGTTGGCGGCGGCCAGGGCGGCGGCTTCATCACGCGTGGCGAATTGCGCCACGGCGCGCAGGCGACGGGCGAAGTCCAGCGGGCGGGTCACCGGGCGTGCACGCACCGCCAGGTAAACCTCGGCACCGATCCCTTCGTCCTGGGCCCAGGCACGGAAGCGATCGAGCATGTAGCCAAGGACGTCATCGACCAGGCCGTCTGCCTTGGGCAGCGCCTCATGCTGGGCCACGGCCAGCTCGAGCAGCTCGCGCAGGTCCAGATCCAGCTCACCCTTGACCAGGATATTGAGCACGCCGATGGAAGCACGGCGCAGGGCGAAGGGGTCCTTGGTACCGCTGGGGCGCTGGCCGATGCCGAAGATCCCGGTAATGGTATCCAGGCGATCGGCGATGGCCAGGGCCTGTCCGGTCAGGGTCTGGGGGATGGCGTCGCTGGCAAACCGCGGCAGGTACTGCTCTTCCAGCGCGCGTGCGACCTCGGCGTCTTCGCCATCGTGCTCGGCGTAGTAGCGCCCCATGATGCCCTGAAGCTCCGGGAACTCGAGCACCATTTCGGTGACCAGATCACACTTGGCCAGGGCCGTAGCACGGCGAGCGCGGGATTCGTCACCGCCGGTCCGGCTGGCGATGTGCGCGGCCACGTTGGCACTGCGTCTGGCCTTGTCGGCGAGCGTCCCGAGCTGCTTCTGGAACACCACGCTGGAGAGGCCCTCGATGCGCTCGGCGAGCGGGCGCTTGCGGTCGGTCTCGTAGAAGAAGGCGGCATCGGCCAGACGAGGGCGAATCACCTTCTCGTTGCCGGCGATGACCTTGTCCGGCTCGCGGCTGTCGATATTGGACACGGTAATGAAGGCGGGCTTGAGCTTGCCGTCCGCATCCAGCAGGTGGAAGTACTTCTGGTTGGCCTTCATCGACGAGATCAGGCATTCCGCCGGCACCTCGAGGAACCGCTCGTCGAAGCTGCCGGTCAGCGCCACCGGCCACTCGACCAGGCCGCTGACTTCTTCCAGCAGGTCCTCGTCGATGACGGCGGTGGCTTCGAGCAGTTCTGCCTCGGCCAGTACCTGTTCGCGAATGCGCTCGCGACGCTTGCTGCGATCGGCCAGCACCCAGGCATCCTCCAGGGCACCGAGGTAGTCGTCGGCATGTTTCAGGGCGATGGCCTCGGGGGCGTGGAAGCGGTGTCCGCGGGTCTCGCGGCCGGCCTCAAGGCCCAGCACCGTGGCGGGTACGATCTGGTCGCCGTAGAGCGCCACCAGCCAATGAACCGGGCGGGAGAACTCGATGCGGGAAGCGCCCCAGCGCATGTTCTTGGGCACCGGCAGGGCCGCCACAGCCTTGTCGATGATGGCGGGCAGCAGGGCGACGGTGGCCTCGCCCTGTTGCTGTTCGCGGTAGCCGAGCCAGGTGCCCTTGTCGGTCTCCAGATGGATCAGTTCATCGACGCTGACGCCGCAGGAGCGAGCAAACCCCTGGGCTGCCTTGGTTGGCTCGCCATCCTTGAAGGCTGCCGCCAGGGCAGGGCCGCGTTTTTCGACGTCGCGGTCGGGCTGTTTGTCGGCCAGTGCCTCGACCCGTACCGCCAGCCGGCGGGGGGAGGCGTAGGCGGTGACGCCCTGGAAGTCGACGCCGGCATCGGCGAGGCCGCGACGCACGCCCTCGGCGAAGGCGTCGGAGAGAGTGTCGATGGCTCCCGGCGGAAGTTCTTCCACGCCGAGTTCAAGCAAGAGGGTGTGGGCGGCCATGCTTATGCGTCTCCCTGTGCGGCAAGGGGTTCGTCGTCGAGAAGTTCACGTCGCAGCGCTTCCGGGGCCAGCGGGAAACCGGCCGCCTTGCGTGAGGCGTAGTAGGCGTGGGCCACGTCGCGGGCCATGGTGCGCACGCGCAGGATATAGCGCTGGCGTTCGGTGACCGAGATGGCGTGGCGGGCGTCGAGCATATTGAAGGTGTGGGAGGCCTTGAGTACCTGCTCGTAGGCCGGCAGCGGCAGGTTGGCGGCGAGCAGCTTCTGGCACTCGCTTTCCTGGTGGTCGAAGTTGCCGAACAGGGCGTCCACGTCGGCATGCTCGAAGTTGTAGGTGGACTGCTCGCGCTCGTTCTGCAGGTAGACGTCACCGTAGGTAACGCGGGATCCGTCGGGTGCGATGGTCCATACCAGGTCGTAGACGCTGTCCACGTCCTGAAGGTACATGGCGATGCGCTCGAGGCCGTAGGTCAGCTCACCGGTGACCGGGAAACACTCGATACCGCCGGCCTGCTGGAAGTAGGTGAACTGGGTCACCTCCATGCCGTTGAGCCAGACCTCCCAGCCGAGTCCCCAGGCACCCAGGGTCGGTGACTCCCAGTTGTCCTCGACGAAGCGGATGTCGTGGACCAGCGGCTCGATGCCGAGACGCTCAAGCGACCCCAGATACAGTTCCTGGAGGTTGGCCGGGGAGGGCTTCATGACCACCTGGAACTGGTAGTAGTGCTGCAGGCGATTGGGGTTTTCGCCGTAGCGGCCATCGGTGGGACGGCGAGACGGCTGAACGTACGCCGAGTTCCAGGTTTCGGGTCCGATGGAGCGCAGGAAGGTGGCCGGGTGAAAGGTGCCCGCACCGACTTCCATGTCCAGCGGCTGCATGATCACGCAGCCCTGTTCGGCCCAGTACTGTTGCAGGGCGAGGATCAGGCCCTGGAAGGTTGCCACGTCTGGCGTCGACTGTGTCATTGGGAAGCACCGTTGGCCATGAATTCACGAGCCGTCAAGTATACAATCACAGGCAATTCGGTTATAGGCACAGCGCCAACAGAGGTTTTCCCATGATCGTAGTAACAGGCGGAGCCGGCTTCATCGGTTCAAATCTGGTCAAGGCCCTCAATGACCGGGGGCGCACCGACATCCTGGTGGTGGATGACCTGCGGGACGGCACCAAGTTCGTCAACCTGGCGGACCTGACCCTCGGGGACTACATGGACAAGGACGAGTTCCTGTCCCGGGTGAAGGCCCACATGCGCGGCGAGCTGAACCAGCTTCCGCCCATCGAGGCGATCTTCCACGAAGGTGCCTGCTCGGACACCACCGAGTGGGATGGACGCTTCATGCTGGAGAATAACTTCACCTACTCCAAGGAGCTTTTGCACTTCTGCGAGCAGGAGGGCATTCCCTTCCTCTACGCCTCGTCGGCGGCCACCTACGGCGGCAGCGAGGTGTTCGTGGAGTCCCCCGAGCACGAGAAGCCGCTCAACGTCTACGGCTACTCCAAGCTGCTGTTCGACCAGTACGTGCGCTCGCGCCAGGCCGAACTCAAGACCCAGGTGGTGGGCTTTCGCTACTTCAACGTCTACGGTCCCCGCGAGCAGCACAAGGGCAAGATGTCCAGCGTGGCCTTCCATCACCACACCCAGATCAGCGCCGGCGAGAACCTGCGCCTGTTCGGCGCCTGGGACGGCTACGACGCGGGCATGCAGAGCCGTGACTTTGTCTATGTCGGCGACGTGGTCGACGTCAATCTGTGGTTTCTGGACAACCCCGAGGTGTCGGGAATCTACAACCTCGGTACCGGCCGCGCCGAGCCGTTCAAGACCATCGGCGAGACGGTCATCGACTTCTACGGCAAGGGCCGCATCGACTACATCGACTTCCCGGAAGAGCTCAAGGGGCGCTACCAGAGCTACACCCGTGCCGATATCTCGCGGCTGCGCGAGGCCGGCTACGACAAGGAATTCCACACCGTGGCCGAGGGCGTGACCCGCTATCTGGAGTGGTTGAATGGCTGAAGCTGCGCCGGTCATGGCGCAGCCGCGGCTGGCGGGCCAGCGGCTGCTGGTGGTCGGTCCCAGCTGGGTCGGTGACATGGTCATGGCCCAGGGGTTGTTCAAGGCGCTGAAGCAGCAGGGCGCCGCCGCCCTGGCGGTGGTGGCACCTGCCTGGTCGAGGCCGATCCTCGAGCGCATGGATGAGGTCGACGAGGTCGTCGAGCTGGCCGTCGGACACGGCGTCTTCGGCTTTTCCGCCCGACGACGGCTGGCCAGGTCGCTCAAGGGACGCTTCGATCATGCCATCGTGCTGCCGCGTTCCTGGAAGTCGGCACTGGTGCCTTTTCTGGCGCGGATACCCAGGCGAACCGGCTTCACCGGGGAACACCGTTTTGGCCTGTTGAACGAGCGCCGTGAGCTGCAGCGCGACGTGCTTGACCAGACCGTCAAGCGCTTCGTCTCGCTGGGGCTGCCGGCGGACGCTGCCGCTGCCGGCGACTTCGAGATCCCCCAGCCACGGCTGCATCAGGATGCGATCAACCTGGCGCGGTTGCATGATGAACATCGACTCGGCGTGCGTCCTGCCATTGGCCTGATGCCAGGGGCGGAATATGGCCCCGCCAAGCAGTGGCCGCTGGCCTACTTCCATCGCCTGGCCGGGGAGCTGATTGCTCAAGGGTTCGAGGTAAGGGTGCTGGGTGGGCCCAAGGATCATGCGGCGGGCGAGGAGATCGTGACCGGTCTCGAGCATGCCCACAACCTGTGTGGCGCGACCCGCCTGGAGGATGCCGTCGACCTGCTTGGCGACTGTCGTCAGGTGGTGACCAATGACTCCGGGTTGATGCATGTGGCCGCCGCGGTAGGGACGCGTATCCAGGCGATCTATGGCTCCTCGTCGCCGGCCTATACGCCGCCGCTGACCGACAACGCCCGGATTCACTATTTGGCTTTGTCCTGCTCGCCCTGCTTCGAGCGACATTGCCCGCTCGGGCATACCAACTGCCTCAAGCAGATCACTGTGGACAGCGTGCTGGAGGCGATCCTGACAGACGAGGCCCCGAACCGGATCGACGCCAGCAACGAGTGATCCGGGGCAAGGTGTCGTCTGTGAAGCCTTGTCCAGCCGTCCTGGTCGTCATCCAGGCGCCCTGTCGCCGCTACTCTTCATATGGGCGCCCAGGCAGGTAGACGCCAAGGTCAAGGCTGCTGGGGCGCCTCGGGCGGGCTGTCGGGCTGTCCGTCGTTGCGATACGCCGGGGCCAGGCCTTGCCACAGGCGTTGCTGCAGCGCGGTTTCTTCACGCATGTACCCGTTGAGCGCTTCCAGGCCGTAGCGTTCGGCCAGGGTCGGATCGTTCGAGAACAGCGAGACGCCCAGTCCGGCGCGGTGCCAGTCGATGGTGAAGCCCATCGCCTCCAGCAGCGTCGGCAGGGTGTCCATGGTGGTGGCGGTGGTCGAGATGCGTTGGGGCGTCAGCGCATTGCCCATCATCATCAGGGTGTTGGTGCGAGGCGTCTGAATCAGCTGATCCCAGGCCGAGACACGCATGGTCAGATGGTCACTGGCAATCACCACCAGGGTGTCCTCCAGCAGCCCCTGGTCGCCAAGGCGCTGGATCAGCCGGCGGGTCAGCCAGGCCGAGCATTTCACCGCGTACAGGATATCCACACCATCGTGCTCGCCCTGATTGGCCTGGCAGGCCCTGGCCGGATAGCCCGCCGGGGCGTGGGCGGTCAGATTGAGCACGGTCAGGTTCCAGGGACCGTCCTGACGATCCAGGCGCTTTGCTTCCTCTTCCGCCATGGCGTACAGACTGTCGTCGTAGAGGCCCCAGCTATTGAGGTAGTCCGGGTCGTCGAGGCGGCCTGCAAGCTGCTCGCGCCCCAGCACGCGGTCGTAGGCGTGGTCTTCGTAGAACAGCCCCTTGCCGGCGAATTCAGTGCTGGCGCCGCCCATGAAGGTCTGGCGGTAGCCAAGCCCCGCGAGCAGATCTCCCAGGCAGGCGACTCCGGGTACCACGTGGTGCAGCGGCTCGAACTGGCTGTCGTGGAGCAGGCCGGCGGGCATCAGCGGTGTGCCGCACTGGCTGGCGATCATGCCGGCCATGGTCCAGCCGGTGTTGTCGAGCTGGCGAACGTTGTCGAACACCACTGCATCCGCTTCCAAGGCGGCCAGGTCGGCGTAGGCGTCGCCGAAACGGGCCTCGTCGGCGTAGGTACGCTCGAGGCTCTCCAGGTAGATCAACAGCAGGTTGGGAGGCTGCGGTGGCGCCTTGAGGATCACCGGTTCGACGTAGCGACGCTCCAGCCAGGTGCCGGGGTCGGTGACCACCGCCGCGCCGCGCTGGCCCATGGAGTAGAACATCGGATTTGCGACCAGCAGCACGAAGGCCAGCCAGTGGTCCCAGCGTTGCCAGCGGTAGTCGGCTCGCACCAGCCAGGTGTAGGCCGCCAGAATCAGCAACATGGCTGCGGTGTACAGTATCGCCGCCACGCTGCGTTCGCTGCCGCCGTGCTTGGCAATGCCCGCCTGCAGGTGGAAATAGACCGCGCCCATGTCTACCTGGCCGAAGCTGTTGGCCAGGTAGACGTAGATGCCCCAGAAGGCCAGTGGCGCCAGCGCCCAGGGGATCACCTGCACCCGCAGCCGTGGTGGAGGTGGTGCGCCCCAGCGTTTCCATCCGGCCAGGGCACACCACACCAGTGCCGGCAGCGGCAGGCACCAGCCGGGCAGCCGGGTGACCATGACCAGGGCATGGCCCACGGACAGGCCGAGAATCAGATGGACGGCCCAGCGAAGCCAGGTCGAGGTGGCGGGGCGGTGCAGGGGCATGATCGAGGCGCCAGGTGTCGTTCCGTGAAACCGATACGAATCAGCGATCGGCTCGCTCGTTCTCGTACAGTTCGTTCAGCTTTGCATACTTCATGTACGCATGGAATGCCGTCGTGATGGCGACGGTCATGCCATCCTGGCCCTGCAGCAGCCCGCCCTTGAGCACCAGCTTGCGCAGCATGGCTGTCATCGCGTGCAGCGTGGGACGAGTCGACGAGGGGGTGACACCACGTTCCTTCATCGCCCAGGCGTCGCGGGTCGACAGTTGATCGATGCGCTGCATCCAGTGGGACAGGTCACGGTAGGTGAAGTGACGCAGATGGGCGTCCACGTCGACCACCTCCGGTGCCTGGACCGAGGAGTGCGCCTTCTTGGGCAGATAGCCCGAGGTGGTGCGGTTGTACAGCCGGGTCACCGGGTCCGGGTAGAACCCCGCCGCGCGAATCCAGTGGCGGCCGGCGAAGTTGCGACGCTTGAAGCGGTAGGCCTTGCGCGGGTCGTCCAGCGACAGCTCGCGAATCGCCGCCACGGCGTCGTCGTCCAGGCGCTCGTCGGCATCCAGCGCCAGGATCCAGTCATGGGACGCCTGGGGGACGGCGAAGGCCTTCTGCGGGCCATCGCCCAGATAGGGCTGATGGATCACTCTAGCGCCGGCGGCCTCGGCCAGGGCAACGGTGTCATCGCTGCTGCCGGAATCGACCACGATCACCTCGTCGCACACCGGAGCCAGCGAAGCGATGGCCTCCTCGACGTTGTCCTGCTCGTTGAGGGTAATGATGATGCCGGTAATCGGGGTCATGGGGCCTGCCTATACGAAGGGCTTGATGGGGTGCTGGTGCCAACAACCGATACGCTGTGGCGAGTGGGATGCGCCGATACGCTGTTGCTATGCCGTCGACCGATGGTGGTTGACCTTCCTCAGACGCGCTGCAGTGGCGGCGGCGGCGGTCTCCAGGTCGATGGCCGACATGTCCTGGTGAGCGGCATCCGTCGGTGGATGAAACGCCAGTCGCCGGTCGGCGTCGTTGCAGGTCTGCCAGCGCAGCGGGGTGGCCGAGCGATGGGACGGGTAGAAGCCGACGGTGATCAGGTTGAGACAGCCTGCCACGTGCAGCGGGCCGGTGGAACCCGCGATAAAGGCGTCGGCCGCCGCCAGACTGCGAGCGAAGTCGGCGAGCCCTGCGCAGGCCGGCTGACGGTAAGCACTGAGCCCAGCCTCGTCCAGCGTCTTGACCAGGGCATCGGCCACGGCTTCTTCGCCGGGGCCGGCGGTAAGAATCCAGTGGGGCCGACGCTCACCCGACTCGGCCAGGCGCCGATCGATACCCTGTGCAAGCCCGGCGTAAGCCTCGGGAGTCAGGTTGGCCGCCGAGCCGCCGCTGCCCGGGTGCAGGAACACCCAAGGGCGCGTGTCGTCGAGCCCCAGCGCCTGGCCCAGCGCGCTACGCTGAGCGTCACGTTGTTGCGGGGCCAGGGGCCAGTAGGGGGGCGCAGGGTGCTGTTGCGACGGCTGTCCTGACGAGAGTCCCAGCGCCTGAATCATGGCCTCGGCCAGTTCCAGGTTGTAGATGTATTCAGGCTTGGCCGAACGGGATCTGCGCTGGGTGACGCGACGGTTGTAGAATAGCTGGGCCCACTTGGTGGCTGGCGCCATGCGCAGGGGAATCCCCGAGCGAAGGCCGAGCCAGCCGATGCGGGTGGTGGAGTAGAGCGTCAGCATCGCCGTGAAACCGCTCTGGCGCAGCGTCGCCAGCAGGGCACGCTGGGCATCCTTCGGCGCCTGTTCACCCGGGTCGATGACGACGTCGTCGATCCACGGACAGAGCCTTGCCATCGGCGCCGTATAGGCGGGTACCAGCACGCTGACATGAGGGGCGGGCTTGGCCTTCTTGAGGGCGGCGAGTGCTGGCCAGGCGAGCATGAAATCGCCAAGCTTGTCGTTGCGTACCACCAGCAGTCGAGGGGCACGAGCGTCGGCCGAGGCCGTCGTTGCTGTCATTTGGGCTCCCGAGCCCCGCTATCGGAAAGGAGACCACCTTGAGTCACAAGGTCATGCACATCTGCCTGTCGGACGGCTGGGGCGGACTGGAAATGTATCCTTCGAGGATTATACCGGAGCTTGCCGCTCAGGGGTGGCAGGTGCATGCCCTGGCACTGGGCGGGTCGCGGGTGGCCAGGAGCCTCGATGATGCCGGTGTGCCGACGCTGACTGCCCGCTCCAGAGGCTCGGCGCTTTTCGGTGTGCGCCGGTGGCTTGAGTACCTGGCTCGTCACGACATCCGCCTGTTGCACTGCCACAAGTCCAGCGACCTGCGCCTGGCAGCTCTGCTGGCGACCTTGCGTCCTCGGCTAAAGGTGGTGTTCACCGACCATATGGGGGTCACCCGGCCGAAGAAGGACCTGTATCACCGCTGGGCCTACGGACGGGTGTCGCGGCTGTTGTCCATCAGCGAGGCGACCCGGCGACGTAACGTCAAGGCCTTCGCTCTGCCGGCCGAGCGTATCCAGCGACTGTACCTGGGGATCGACCCGGCGCCGCTGGCGCCGCGTCTGGACGCCGGCGAGCGGCGCGCCCTGCGCGCAAGCCTCGGGCTGCCAGCGTCGGCCACCACCATCGGAGTGGCGGGGCGACTGACGCCCGGCAAGGGCCAGCGGGTGTTCGTCGAGGCCCTGGCGAGACTGATCGCCGAGCATCCGGCGCTCGATATCCATGGGGTCATCATCGGTGGACTCAGCGCCGAGGAGGGCAGTCGTGAGGAGTACGTGGCCGAGCTCGAGGCGCTGGTCGCCGAGCAGGGACTGTCGCAGCGCATCACCTTTACCGGCTTTCGGCGTGACCTGGCGCGGTTGTTCGAGGTGCTCGACGTGGTCTGTGTGCCGTCGCGCAACGAGGCCTTCGGCCTGACCGTGATCGAGGCCATGGCCGCCGGCAAGGCGGTGATTGGTTCGCGTAGTGGCGCCATCCCCGAGTTGATCGACGCTCACAGTGGCCGCCTGGCAGACCCCGAATCCGCCTCCGAATGGGCCGCCGCCATGCTGGAATTGGCGCAAGATGGCGAGCTCAGGCGACGTCTGGGCGAAGAGGCGCGACGTCGGGTCAAGCAGCACTTCCTGCTGTCACAGCATGTTGAGGGGCTGACTCAGGTCTATGACGACGTGCTCGCTGGCCGGCCTGCCGTCTGACGAGTGACACCGCTTGCTCAGAGATGTGAGTAAGCGGTCGCTATCGATGTGGGTGGTGCTGTAAAGGTGTTTTGAAGCCGAGAATCGATCACAGGCAGCTATCGATCAAGGCCGCTATCGATCACAGGCTAGGCGTCGCTATAGCCGCGGCGGATCTCTTCGAGCGCCTGCTGGGCCGACCTCTCGTCGACGCAGAAGCGGGCCAGCGAACGTCCCAGTCGCGCCAGATTGCCCTCGCGCCATTTGCCAGGGGCGCGCAGGCGACAGCGGTCCAGGTCGATCAGCCAGACCCGGTCGCTGTCGTCGACCAGCAGGTTGCGGGCGTTGAGGTCGACATGGTCGAGGCCATGATCGTGGAAGCGTCGGATGACCTGGCCCACTTCATGGAGCAGGCCCGTGGCCAGATCACCGCTGCCGAGATGCTCTGCCAACGCTCGGGTGGCCGGCAGGCGTTCGGTGATCAGCGCGGCCTCGTAGCTTGGGCCATGACGAACGACGCCTCCCAGCACCGGCCGCGGCACCGGCAGGCCGGCCTGGTAAAGCCGCGCCGTCAGACGCACTTCGCGAAAGGCGCGACTGCGTTCGAGCCCGGTCCACAGGTAGCGGGAGGTCGATAGCCGGGCGACGAGACCGCCGCGGCGGTAGGGCCGCAGCACCCACTGACGATCGCCCACCTCGAGAAACAGACTCTGGCCGCGACCCGGCGCCTGTCCGGTCACCAGGCCTGCCTCGCGCCAGTATTCTGGCGCCAGCAGAGCGGGTCCGATTTGTGGCCGCGGTACAGCGTCACATAAACTGGTGGCATCGTATAAAATGCCCACCTTTCCTGACTGATACGTTGCCAACCGCATGAAGCATCCTCTGCCCGCTCGTCCTGCCCACATCGGCGTGCTGCGTCTCTCTGCCCTGGGAGACGTGTGCAATCTGGTGCCCACGGTTCGAGCCCTGCAGCGCCAATGGCCCGAGGCGCGGATCACCTGGATCGTCGGCAAGGGCGAATACAGTCTACTGACCGGCCTGTCAGGGGTCGAGTTTGTCGTCTACGACAAGTCGACCGGCCTCAAGGGCATGCGGGCGCTATGGCGCGAGCTGGCCGATACACGCTTCGACGTGCTGCTGCACATGCAGCAGGCGCTCAGAGCCAGCGTGCTGTCGCTGGGACTCAAGGCCAAGGTGCGGGTGGGCTTCGACCCGGCGCGGGCCAAGGACCGACAGTACTGGTTCACACATCGTCAGCTGGCCCCGCGAGAGCGCGCCCACGTGCTGGAGTCGTTCATGGACTTCGCGCGCCTGCTGGGAGTCGAGGATACCTCGCTGGAGTGGCGACTGCCGGTGCCGGACAGCGCCTACGCCGAGGCCCGGGAGCTCACCGGCGACAGCGCCTACCTGTTGATCAGTCCATGTGCCAATCCGCGCCTGCGCAACTTTCGCAACTGGTCGGCGGAAGGCTACGCCGCCGTGGTGGAGCACGCCTGGACCCAGTTTGGCCTGAAGACGGTGATGACCGGGGGCGGCAGTACCCAGGAGCGCGAGATGGGCTCGCGCATTCAGTCGCTGTGTCACCCCGAGGCGGTGATCGACGCCATCGGCGCCACCTCGCTCAAGGGTCTGCTGGCGCTGATCGATCGCGCCCGGGTGGTGATCGCCCCGGATTCCGGCCCGGTGCACATGGCCAACGCCCTGGCTACCCCGGTGGTGGGCCTGTTTGCCACCACCAACCCCGATCGCGCCGCGCCCTACCTGTGGCGCGACTACGTGGTCAATCGCTACCCTGACGCCGTCCGGGAGTTCCTCCAGGCGGATCCCGACACCATCACCTGGGGCCAGCGGGTCCGCCATCCCGATGCGATGTCGCTGATTCGCGCCGACGACGTGATCGAGCGACTCGATACCCTGCTCGCCGACACCGCCTCGCAACACCGCTCCGACCTCGATAGGGAGTCACCCGATGAAGCTTGATCTGACCGCGCTTGAGCGCTCCCGCGTGCTGGTGGTGGGCGACGTCATGCTGGACCGCTACTGGCACGGCGGCACCTCCCGGATATCACCGGAGGCCCCGGTGCCGGTGGTGCGCGTGGAAGAGTGCGAGGATCGTCCGGGCGGCGCCGCCAACGTGGCGTTGAACATCGCCTCCCTGGGCGCCCACGCGGCGTTGGCCGGACTGGTCGGTGACGACGACAATGCCGACCGTCTGACCGCGCGCCTGGAGGAGGTGGGTGTAAGTACTCACTTTCACCGTACCCCCGGCATGCCCACGATTACCAAGCTCAGGGTGATGAGCCGTAATCAGCAGTTGATCCGGCTGGACTTCGAGGATGGACTCGACAAGATCGACACCTCGGAGCTGGCGCCCAGGCTGATCGAGGCCACCGACAACTTCGACCTGATCATCCTGTCCGACTACGGCAAGGGCACCCTGGCCAACGTCGAGATGGTGATCCCGGAGATGCGCCGGGCCGGCAAGCGGGTGCTGGTGGACCCCAAGGGCAGCGATTTCCGGCGCTATCGTGGTGCCAGCGTGATCACCCCCAACCTGGCCGAATTCGAGGCGGTGGTCGGGCCCTGCCCCAGCGACGACATCCTGGCCACCAAGGGCGAAGCGCTGCGCGAGGAGCTCGAGCTCGAGGCGCTGTTGATCACCCGCAGCGAGAAGGGCATGACGCTGATTCGCGAAGGCCATGACCCCTTGCACCTGCCGACTCGGGCCCGTGAGGTCTACGACGTCACCGGCGCCGGCGACACCGTGATCGCGGTGTTGGGCCTGGCGCTGGCTGCCGGTCACGGCTTCGCCGAGGCCATGACCCTGTCGAATCTGGCGGCGGGTCTGGTGGTGGCCAAGCCCGGCACCGCGACGCTGTCCATCGCCGAGCTTTACACCGCGCTGCACGGCGACAAGCTGGCCGAATTCGGCGTCATCGAGGAATCACCGCTGGTGCTGGCGGTGCGCGCCGCCCAGGCCCGTGGCGAGCGAGTGGTGATGACCAACGGCTGTTTCGACATTCTTCATGCCGGCCACGTGGCCTACCTGGAGCACGCCCGCCAGCTCGGTGACCGGCTGATCGTGGCGGTCAACGACGACGCCTCGATCCGTCGGCTCAAGGGCCCCAAGCGGCCGATCAATCCGCTCAATCGCCGCATGCAGGTGCTGGCCGGGCTCGGCGCGGTGGACTGGGTGGTGCCCTTCGCCGAGGATACGCCGGCTCGCTTGATCGAATCGGTGCTGCCGGACGTGCTGGTCAAGGGCGGGGACTACCGGCCCGAGGATATCGCCGGCGGCGAAGCGGTGCGTGACGCCGGGGGCGAGGTCAAGGTGCTCGGCTTCGAGGATGGCGTCTCCACCACCGCCATGATCTCGACCATCCTCGATCGCGAGAGCTGAGGGTGAGCTGGCCACGGCTCGCCTATTCAGGTGCCATCGGACTGCTGTCGCCGCTGATCTGGCGACGGGTCTGGCGCGAACAGCTGCCGGATCGCGCTCGTGGCGAGCGGATGGGCTGTCTGCGGCCCTTCGCCGACGAGCGTCCGCGGCTATGGCTGCACTGCGCCTCGGTGGGCGAGGTGGTGGCGGCACGCCCGCTGATACGCGCCCTGCGCCTGCGCCATCCCGATCACCGACTGGTGGTCAGCACCATGACCGCCACCGGTGCCGAACGAGTGCTCTCGCTGGTGGACGACGTTCCCGAGGCGGAGGCGGCCGCTCCCCTGAGCCATGTCTTCGTGGCGCTCGACTTTCCCGGCGCCGCGCGCCGCTTTGTCCAGCGTCTGGCCCCTCGCCAGGCGATCTTCTTCGAGACCGAGCTGTGGCCGAACCTGCTGAGAGCCTGCGCCAGGCGGGGTATCCCGGTGGCGGTGGTCAATGGTCGCCTGTCACCCCGTGCCTTTCGTGGCTATCGGCGCCTGAGACCGCTGATGGCCGAGTCGCTGGCCTGTGTCGACTGGCTGGCGGCCAAGTCCGGTGAGGATGCCGAGCGTTTCGTCGAACTGGGCATGGCGTCCGACCACATCCAGGTCGTCGGATCGATGAAGTTCGACATGGCCCTTGATGATGCATCTCTCAAGGTGAGTGAGCGCTTGCACGCAGCCATCGGGCATCGCCCGATCTGGGTCGCCGGGTCCACCCATCCCGGTGAGGATGAGCTGCTGCTCGGGGTCCAGCGCCGCCTACAGGCGCGCTTTCCCGATATCCTGCTGGTGCTGGTGCCGCGCCATCCGCAGCGCTTCGAGGAGGTCGCCAGGCTGTGCCAGGAGGCCGGCTTCGAGACCGTCAGGCGCTCCCGGGGGCGCGTCCCCAGCGCCAGGGCAGAGATCTATCTTGGCGACAGCATGGGGGAGCTGCAGGCGCTCTACGGCACTGCGGACCTGGCCTTCGTCGGCGGCAGTCTGGTGCCCATCGGCGGCCACAATCTGCTCGAACCCGCGCTGATGGGCGTGCCGGTGGTGACCGGCCCGCATCTCGACAATTTCGAGGACGTGGCCCAGCTGCTGAGAGACGCCGGCGCGCTGGTCGAGATCGCCGACGCCGACGAGCTGGTCGAGCGTGTCGCCGCGCTGCTCGAGGATGCAGAACAGCGCAAGCGGCTGAGCGAGGCCGGGCAAGGCGTCATCGACACCCACCGGGGTGCGCTGGAGGCCACCCTCGCTGGCCTGGACCGGCTGCTTGGCCACAGCCAAGGCAGGTGACCGGGCTCAGGCGGGTAGATGCCGGCTGATGCCGTCGGCGCCGCCGATCAGCAGGATATCCGCCGGACGAGCGGCGAACAGGCCGTTGGTCACCACTCCGACGATCGCGTTGATGCGGGTCTCCAGGGCGACGGGGTCATCGATGTCGAGGCCGTAGCAGTCGATGATCTGATTGCCGTTGTCGGTGACCACGCCCTCGCGATAGACCGGATCGGCGCCAAGCTTGACCAGTTCCCGGGCGACGTAGGAGCGGGCCATGGGAATCACCTCGATAGGCAGCGGGAAGTCGCCCAGCCGCTCGACCCGCTTGGAGGCGTCGGCGATGCAGATGAAGGTCTTGCAGCAGGCCGCCACGATCTTCTCGCGGGTCAGCGCGGCACCCCCACCCTTGATCATCTGTAGGTGAGCGTTCACTTCGTCTGCGCCGTCGACATAGACCGGCATGGTGCCGACTTCATTGAGCTCGTAGACGTCGATGCCGTGCCCCTTCAATCGTTGGGCGCTGGCCTCGCTGCTGGCCACCGCTCCGCGGAAGTCCCCGCGCAGCTCTGCCAGGCGGTCGATGAAGCAGTTGGCGGTGGAGCCGGTACCGACACCGATCACGATGTCACGGCCGAGCATCGGGCGGACCTCGTCGATGGCGGCGGCAGCGACGGCGTCCTTGAGTTCGTCCTGGGTCATGGAATACCTGCGATGGGGAGCGTGAGAAGAGGAAAGCTGCGGCCATTATAGGGCATCGCGAAAGACGGAAGAAACGCTGTGTGGCGTGTCACCGTGGTGCCTGGGCTCCGCCCGCTTCCGCCCTCATCGCGGTCGCGGCAGCTCGGCACCGAGGCAAGCAATGTCTGCCTGGGGTGGCTGGCGCTGGACGTTGGGCGTGAGGCGATGCTAACAATAGGGGTTTTGCCCGCCTCCCTCACGCTGGATACCAGAATGCTCGAAGCTACCGTCAAGAAGATTCTCCAGGCCCGGGTCTACGAAGCCGCCCGAGAAACGCCGATCTCACCTGCGCCCATGCTGTCGCGACGGTTCAACAATCAGATTCTGATCAAGCGTGAAGACCTTCAGCCGGTGCACTCCTTCAAGGTGCGCGGTGCCTACAATCGCATGGCTCACCTGACCGATGAGCAGAAAGCCAAGGGCGTGATCGCCGCCTCCGCCGGGAACCATGCCCAGGGCCTGGCGCTGGCGGCCAAGCAGATGGGCGTCAAGGCGGTGATCGTGATGCCGCGCATCACCCCGGAGATCAAGGTGGCTGCGGTACGCGGCTGGGGCGCCAAGGTCATCCTCAAGGGCGACGCCTTCGCCGCCGCCGCAGAGCACGCTCAGGAGCTGGTCGAGGCCCACGGCTACACCTATATCCCGCCGTTTGACGATATCGATGTGGTCGCCGGACAGGGCACCGTGGCCATGGAGATCCTGCGTCAGCACAGCGGCCCCATCGATGCGGTGTTTATTCCGGTGGGCGGTGGTGGCCTGATCGCCGGCATGGCGGCCTACATCAAGTACCTGCGCCCGGAGATCAAGGTGATCGGGGTGGAAGCCGAGGACAGCGCCTGCCTGAAGGCCGCGCTGGAGGCCGGTGAAAGGGTCATCCTTGAACAGGTCGGGGTGTTCGCCGAGGGCGTGGCGGTGGCGCAGATCGGCGAGATTCCCTTTTCCCTGATGCGGGACCTGGTGGACCAGGTGATCACCGTCAACACCGACGAGATGTGTGCGGCGGTGAAGGATATCTTCGAGGATACCCGGGCGGTGTCCGAGACCTCCGGCGCGCTGTCGCTGGCCGGTCTCAAGAAGTACATCCAGGAGACCGGGGCCGAGGGCCAGACCCTGATATGCATCAATTCTGGCGCCAACACCAACTTCGATCGGCTCCAGCATATCGCCGAGCGTACCGAACTCGGCGAACAGCGCGAGGCGATCCTGGCGGTGACCATTCCCGAGCGACCTGGCAGTTTCAAGAAGTTCTGCCGCACCATCGGCAAGCGCATGGTCACCGAATTCAACTATCGCTACGCCGATGCCGACCAGGCCCACATTTTCGTCGGCATACAGGTCAAGCCGGGCGGCGAGGATCGCCAGGCGCTGATCGGCAAACTGATCGAGGCGGGCTACCCGGTCGAGGATCTGACCGACAACGAACTGGCCAAGCTGCATATCCGTCATCTGGGCGGCGGCAGGCCCCGTACCGAGTTCACCGAGGAAGTCTATCGCTTCGAATTTCCCGAGCGCCCAGGCGCGCTGATGAACTTCCTGACCCATCTGCCCCAGGACTGGAACATCTCGCTGTTCCACTACCGCAACCACGGTGCTGCCTATGGTCGGGTGCTGGTCGGCATGCAGATTCCCAACGGGGATCGCTCCCACGTCGAGGAACATTTTGACGCCATTGGCTATCGCTATTGGAAGGAAAGTGACAATCCCGCCTACCAACTATTTATGGCATAGCCATGGCGGGATGACGTCTTGGAAGTCGAGGCAAAGCGGCGTATCCTGCGCGCGCAAGCGCTGACTTACTTGCTGGGCATGATGACGCCTGGCTGACGGGCTTCATCGTGGAAGCGTGATGATTGCCATACGTGGGTGATCACCCTATAGTCTGAGTCAGTCGCTTTGACCACAACATCAAGACAATACGGCAAGCGGCCGTATGAAGGGAGTCAGGAATGAAACGCAAGCCCGATCTGATCATGTCACTGGTGCTGGTGTTCGGCCTGGGAGTCGTGGCGACCGGCTACGCCCAGGCGCTGGTGGGAGGTTGAAGGCACCAGGCACCATGGTCACGACATCGGCATAGATCCAACTCCGGCCGCCCTCAGGGGCGGCCGGAGGCGTTTCAGGCAGGGCGGATCACTCTTTGATCACTGACGATGGCGTTCAGCGGCACGTCCCAGGAGGCCACCGGCAGGCGTTCGACACGCTGGACGTCATGGGCCAGGCCGATCAGGCGTGGCCTGGGGCCGCCCTGTCCGCTGTCGGGATGGGCGAAGGCCAGGGTGCGATCGTAGAAGCCTCCACCCATGCCCAGGCGCTGGCCGGCGTCGTCGAAGCCCACCAGCGGTAGAAGGATGGCGTCCAGCGCCCAGGGCGGCAGACGGCGCGACGGATGGGCGCCGTGACGGCTGCAGGGTTCGCTGATGCCGAAGCGATTGGCGACCATGGGGGTGTGCTCGTCGTAGCGGACGAACCACAGGCGATTGTCGCTCAGGGGGCGCAGCACCGGAAGATAGGCCTGGGCGCGCCGCTGGCGTAGCCAGTCGAGCAGGGGGCGAGGATCGATCTCCCCGTCATTGGGCAGGTAGAGCGCCACGCGACGGGCACTCAGCAGTTCAGGAAGGCGACGCAGGCGAGCCAATAGTGACTGGCTGGCGGCCTGCTGCTGGCGCGGGCTCAGGGCCCGGCGGCGGCGGCGTAGTTCGCGCCGCAGCTCGGTACGTGACAAGTGTCCGAGCGTCATCTGTGCGTCAATGGAAGAGCGCAGATCGTTCATTCGAGGTTCCCCAGAGTGCCGCTGTCGTTCTGGCCCTTGAACCCATAGGTTCAAGGTGGGTGGCCGCAGCCGAGCCGTCAGGCTTTCCGTCGCACGGACTTGCACACGGGCCCGGCTAGCATTTGGCCCCCTGGGTACTGCGCATAGGCTCGAGGGACTGTAACGACTGGCGCACACCCCAGGGAACTCCTCCATGCTACCAGACCGGGGCCTGGCGCCAAAGTGAAGATGCCTTCGAGTGCTTGGGGAGGCAGTGTCGACCAGGCGCGCTGGTCGCGAGACACCAGCAAGGGGATGAGGTGCTGGCACGGCTCTCGCAGATGAGGCGGGGCGCGGACCACCGGGGCGGTACGGGACGTGATGCGGGCTCAGGTACCGAAAGCCCTGATCAGCCTTGATCAGACGTCGGAATCGCGACTCGGCGCCTTGGCGAGCGCCTGTTCCAGGCGGGTGTTCAGCTCGCTCAGGCTGGCTTCGCCTGCACGCTTCTCGTCACGCAGGCCCAGCAGTTCGTGGGCCAGGTTGAGTGCAGCCATGATGGCGATCTTCTCCCGATCCACCACCTTGCCCTGGGCGTGGATCCCCTGCATGGCCTGGTCCAGATAGCGGGCAGCACGCTCCAGTCCCTCCTGCTCCTCGGGGGCACAGGCGATGGTGTAGGGGCGTTCTAGCAGCGTAATGTCGGTGGTATGCCGCTTGGTGTCATTCATGGGCCTGGCTCCGGGGCGGGCCTTGGCTAACGCAGCGCCGAACGGGCAGGATGCGTTACCATCGGGGATCGATTGCGAGTCACTATAAGAGAGCCTTCAGCGGGGGGTCAACGCGACACCTCAAGACGGGATCACCGACGGCGCTTGCCGATGCCATTGGCAAGCGGCTTCTGGTCACCCCGGGGGCGCCGCGGTATTGCCACCCTGAACCTCTTCTTCAGCGGATATCATCATGTCTTTGATCAACGAACGCCAGGACTTCTCCACCATCGCCGACACCTTTTTGCTGCATGGCAGCATGCAGTCGCCGGCCTTTCTCGACGGGCGCCTGTGCGCGGCACTCGGCCTGCACGACCTCACCGCCGAGGCCTGGCTCGAGGAGGTCTGCCTGACCCTCGGGGTCGACCAGCCCAGAGACGAGCCCAGCGCCGAACGCCTGCTCGGCTGGCGCCGCCAGACCCTGGACGCCCTGGCCAGCACTGAGCTGAACTTCGAACCGCTGCTGCCTGACGAGATGTTCTCGCTGGCCGAGCGGGCCCAGGGCCTCAAGGAGTGGACCCTCGGCTTTCTCGAAGTGGTGGAGGATGCAGGCGACGCGCCCAGAAAGAAGTGGTCCGAGCCGCTCAGGGAGGCCATCGAGGATCTCGCGGGTTTGGCCGCCATCGAGACCGATATCGACGACAGCGCCGAGAACGAAAACGACCTCTTTGCCCTGACCGAACACGCCCGCATGGCGGCGATGCTGCTCTATACCGAACAGCACCCTGGCACCCCGCAGGTCGAGCAGGTCGACGAGACGCCCCCCACCACCCACTGACGTTTGCCAAAGTCCCGAACGATGCCTGCAAAGTTCGGGATTTTTCCCTCCTTTTCCCGTCGTCAGAGCCTGCTATGCTGGATGGTGTGATCGATCCGGCAGCGCACTTCTGGGCTCGGGTCGCCGGCGAATCGGCCGCTTACCTATCCTTGGCGATCATGCCTTTCTCGGCGATCACACCTTTCTCATCGGGGCGTGCCTCTGGTGTCGTGGACGCTTTTTGCCGCCGCCCGGGGCGCCGCCGCTGGTCGACGACCGAGTAGTCGTGGGTCGGGTCGTCGTGGACCGGATGATCGTCGGATTACCGCGCACATGGGTGCGCCAATTTTCCAGAAGAGTCTCGTGTCACAGGTCCTGCAAGGGAGGGATGCTGGTGGTTGAGGTATAAATCAGGATGCTGTTTCGCCAGGGTAGTTGGTGGTTTTATAGCCAACTAGCACGCTAATAAATGTTTGATTACGTAAAGTTATTACAGGAATACAGTAATGCCGCAAGACACCCCCGAGAGCACTGTGGAACCAACGGCAAGCCGCCTTTCAGCGAACGCCCCTCAGGCGTCTTGCCAGGAGGGTGGCCATGCGGTCGAGCGGGTCGACGTGGCGATCATCGGCGGGGGGCTGGTGGGGGCGAGCCTGGGGGCGGCCCTGGCGGAATTGATCGAACATTCCGGCCTAAAGGTCGCGGTGGTCGAGGCCGCACCGATGGCACCGCTCGCACCGTTGCCGCAGGAAGCGGCGCCTTCGGCGGGAGAAGACGACGCCTGGCAGCCAAGCTTCGACGCCCGCGCCAGCGCCATTGCGGCGGGGTCCGCCGCGCACTTTTCGCGCCTCGGGGTGTGGTCGGCCATGGCCGCGAAGGCCAGCGCGATCTCGCTGATCCATGTCAGTGAGAAGGGGCGCCTTGGTGCGACGCGCCTGCGTGCCGACGAAATGGGCGTCGAGGCGCTCGGCTACGTGGTACCCAACGCCTGGATGGGGCGGGTGCTGCATCGCCGCCTGGCCGCACTGCCGCTCGACTGGCACTGTCCGGCTCGGGTGGAGCGTATCGAACCCGTGGCCGCAGGCCATCGTCTGTGGTTGTCCAGCGGCAGCGTGCTGGAGGCTGGCCTGACCGTGCTGGCCGACGGCGGTCGCTCTGGCCTCAAGGAGGCGCTGGGGATCGAGAGCGACGCGGCCCCCTACGATCAGGTGGCAATGATCGCCAATGTCGCGGTCGGGCGCCCCCACCAGGGCGTTGCCTACGAGCGCTTCACACGGCAAGGCCCGATGGCGCTGCTGCCGCTGCCGGGACAGGCCATGGAGCTGGTGTGGACCCATGAAAAGGGCAGCGAACAGCGCCGCCTGGCATTGTCGGACCGCGCCTTTCTCGAAGAGCTGCAGGCCGCCTTTGGCGATCGAGCCGGCGCCTTCGTCAAGGTCGGCCAGCGTCACGTCTACCCGCTGTCGCTGGTCACCGCGCGGGAGACGACACGGCCGGGACTGACGGTGCTGGGCAACGCCGCCCACGCCCTGCACCCGGTGGCGGGCCAGGGCTTCAACCTCGCGCTGCGAGGGGTGATCGACCTGGTCGAGGCCATCGAGCAAGGGCTCGAGGCCGGCCAGGCGCCTGGCAGCGCGGCGACCCTGGCCGCCTTCGAGCGACGCCGCGAAACGGACCAGCGCAATGTGGTGCGCTTCAGCGACGGCCTGATTCGGCTGTTCGGCATCGACCAGCCACTGCTGTCCCACGCCCGTGCCGCGGGACTGATTGGCCTGAACCTCGCAGGGCCGCTGAGGCGGGGCCTCGCCAGGCGGGCCATGGGCAGCGAACGATAACTGGGTAGGGGCAACCCTGGCCCGTTGGTGTCATCTGGCTCACAGGGCCTTCCCATGGCGTCAGGCAGCCTTCAGGCACTGCCCCTGAAAGCCTGGCGGTCGAGCATAGGATTGCCCTTGGCGGTACACTGGGTGCGCTGCGTTGCCGCGACCCTGAGGGCGAATCCGCAAAGGCACGTGGTGCAAGCGAGTCAGTGATTGTCAGGAAGACTGGGAGAGCGAGACGCCGATGAAGGAGCAGGCAGAGGGTTCAGCCGCCAAGGCAGCGCCGACGGGAGTCGATGTGGTGATCGCCGGTATCGGCATGGTAGGTGCCGTACTGGCCGTGCTGCTGGCACGGGAAGGCTGGACGGTCGCCATGGTGGACCCGCGTCCGGGCCCGCTGGACTCGGATGACCTGCCTGGCAGTGTGCCGGCGCCCCGCGTCAGCGCCCTGACCCCGGTGTCTCGACGGTTGCTGGAAGGCCTCGGTGCCTGGCCGCGCATCGACGCCTGGCGCGCCACGCCCTACACCGCCATGCAGGTGTGGGACGCCGATGGCTCCGGCGAGGTCGGCTTCCGCGCCGATCAGGCCGGCGTACCGGTGCTTGGCCATATCGTCGAAAACGATGTGATTCTTGCGGCGCTGGAAGCCGAGCTGTCGAGGCTGCCTCAGGTGCAACGCCTGCATGGTCGCAAGGTGGTGGCGTTGGACGACGGCGCCGTTCGTCGGCGGGTGACCCTGGATGATGGCAGCGTGCTGGCCGCCTCGCTGGTGGTCGGCGCCGACGGTGCACGTTCACCGCTGCGCGAGCTGGCCGGGATAGCGGTACGTGAACAGGACACCGGACAGTGCGCGCTGGTGACCACGGTGAAGACCGAGCGGCGTCACGGCGGTGTAGCCCGTCAGGCCTTTCTGGCCACCGGCCCCCTGGCCTTCCTGCCGCTGACGGTGGCGGGAGACAGCCACTACTGCTCGATCGTCTGGTCCACCACCCCGCAGGAAGCCGAGCGTCTGGCGGCACTCTCGCCGGCGGCGCTGGGCCAGGCCATGGCCGAGGCGCTGGATCATCGCTTGGGTGCGGTGGAGGTGCTGGATGAGGCCAGGAGTTTTCCGCTCAGCCAGCGCCACGCCGAGCGCTACCACCTGCCGGGGCTTGCGCTGATCGGCGACGCCGCTCACAGCATTCACCCCCTGGCCGGCCAGGGGGTGAATCTGGGCTTTCTCGATGCGGCGGTACTGGCCGAAGAGTTGCTGAACGGGCGCCGTCGTGGTGTAGCACCTGGCGGCGTGAGCCTGCTGGCACGCTATGAGCGACGTCGGCGTGGCGATAACGCCATGATGCTGGTGCTGATGGAAGGCTTTCGGCGTCTGTTCGGCAGCCGCCACCCGGGCCTGACGCTGGCGCGCAACCTGGGGCTTTCCGGCGTCGACCGGCTGTCTCCGATCAAGCGCCTGATCATGCAGCAGGCCACCGGCTCACGCGGACGCCTGCCGCTTAGCTGTCGCTAGGGGGCAGGCAGAGTGCAGGCCAGGGCCTCGTCGCCCGGCTTAACGCGTGTCGCGCTGACTGATCACGTTCAGCGCCTTCAGCAGATTCAGTGCCTCGCCCAACTGGTAGTCGCCGTCCAGCCGATCGCTGCGGCTGCTGCCGGCGCGATCTCCACCATCGCCAAGATGTCCTTCAAGATCTGACTCGCGAATGCGCAGGTTGCTGGTATCGGCGACCTCGAGACGGCCGCGCACGACCTCGACGTCGGGCTCGATACCCTGGGCCTGGATCGAGCGACCGTTAGGGGTGTAGTAGAGCGCGGTGGTCAGCTTGAGCCCTTCACCATTGCCCAGCGGCATGATCTGCTGCACCGAGCCCTTGCCGAAGCTTTCGGTGCCCATCACCACGCCTCGGCGCTGGTCCTGCAGGGCGCCTGCGACGATCTCGGCGGCGGAGGCGCTGCCGCCGTTTATCAACACCACCAGCGGCACGTCCGGCGCCGCGGTGCGTTGGGTCGCCGAAAAGCGCATGTCGCTATCGGACAGTCGCCCCTCGGTGTAGACGATCAGGCCACGGTCGAGGAAGGCGTCGGCCACGTCCACCGCCGACTGCAGTACGCCGCCGGGGTTGTTGCGCAGGTCCAGCACGATGCCTGACAGGGCCCCCTGGTCGCGCAATTCGGTCAGGGCATCCTCTACCTGCTCGCCGGTGCGGGCCTGAAACTGACTGATGCGCAGATAGCCGTAGCCGGGCTCGAGGATGTCGCTCTTCACGCTGTCGGTACGGATGATTTCCCGGGCCAGGGTGACCTCACGTGGAGCACCATCGCCGGCGCCGACCACTGTCAGGCGAATCTCGGTGCCTGGCTCGCCACGCATCATGTCCACCGCTTCCTGCAGGGATAGCCGATCGGTGGGGGTCTCGTCGATGCGCAGGATGGCGTCCTGAGCCTGAAGTCCCGCGCGCTCGGCCGGGGTGTCGTCGATCGGCGAGATCACCGTCAGCTGGCCGTCGTCGAGCCCGACCTCGATGCCGATCCCGCCAAACTCGCCTTCGGTGGTCTCCCGCAGGTTGCGATAGGCCTCGGCGTCGAGGTAGCTGGAGTGGGGGTCTAGCTCCGAGAGCATGCCGCGCATGGCGTTCTTGAGCAGGGTCGCATCATCGACCTCTTCCACGTAGCCGCGCTTGATCCGCTCGAACACCTCGGAGAAGGCCTGGATCTCGCTGATCGGCAGATCATCGTCGGTCGCCTGGGCGCTGGCCAGCGAAGGCCAGGCCAGGGACGCGGCGAGGCACCACGCAAGGCAAGTCCCGGTCAGTGTCTTGAGGCGCGAGGGACGGTGGGCGGCTCGGGGTTCGGTCATGCGGTCTCCGCTCGACGTAGGGGCAAGGTTCAAGCATAGCCTTAGGCCGGATGGTTGAAAATGGCGTGTGCTCAGCGCCGCGCGATCCAGCCACCAGGATCGATGGGGTCACCGCCACGGCGTACCTCGAAATACAGCCCCGGAGCGTCGCGGCCTCCGCTGACGCCGACGCGGCCCAGTGTCTGGCCGCGCTCCACACGGCTGCCAACCTCCGTCTCGAAGCGTTGCAGGTGGGCGTAGAGGGTCATCACCTGGTCGCCGTGGTCGACGATCAGCAGATTGCCGAAGCCGCGCATCCAGTCGGCGAACACCACCCGGCCGGGGTGAACCGCTTCGACCGAAGTCCCGGATGGCGCCTGAATCAGGATGCCGTTGCGGTGGACGCCGCGGGATTCGCGAAAGCGCGACAGCATCATGCCCTGCACCGGCCACGGCAGGTCGCCTCGGGTGCGCTCGATGGCGGTGGACGGCGGCGGGCGCTCGAGCCGTGCCATGGTTTCCTGCACCTCGCGCAGGACCCGCTCGGCGTGGGCCCGGTCCTGGTCCAGCGATGCCAGCTTCGAGGCCTCGGTGTCGTAGCGTTGGTCGAGCTGTGCCACCAGCGCCTGACGCTCGCGGCTCTGCCTGGCCAGGGCCTGGCTACGGGCCGCCACATCGGCCTCCAGGGAAGCCAGCTCCTCGCTGCGGTGTTCGAGCTCGCGGCGATTGTCCTCCAGACGCTTGTCCAGTTCAGCGAGCAGGTCGAGGCGCTCGTTGCGGGCGTCGGCAAGATGGTTGAGATAGGCCTGCATGCGGTCCAGTCGTGCTGGGTCGTCCTGATTCAGCAGCAGCTTCAACTGTGGTGTCAGGCCCATGCGATAGAGCGCATCGAGTTGACGACCCAGGGCCGCCCGCTGCTCCCGGCGTTCGGCTTCCATCAGTTCTCGACGATGCGCAAGCTCGGCCATCTCCTGGTCGAGCCGACGGCGTTCGGCCTGCAGCGTATCCAGGCGCTGATGGGTCTCGGCCAGCGCAGTTTCCACCTCGCGCAGGGCTTCGCTGGCCTGGTCGCGGGCGCTATCGGTGCTGGCCAGGCGCTGACTGGCCTCTTGAATACGCTCGCCGATGGCGTCGAGCCTTTGCCTGGCCTGCTGTTCGCTGGGACTGGCCTGAGCAAGCGGCAAGCCGGCCTGTGTCACAGGAGTGAGCGGTAGGCCACCCAGCCACAGGACCGCTGCGCCCAGGGCGACAGCCGCGCGGACAAACCCACAACGCCGCCCCGGGCGGGGCGGCGTCGTACGTGGTGGTGGGCAGCTGCCGGGCTGGCGCCTCGATGGCGCGACTGGGGCTGCGGTGCGCAGAGGTCTCACGACAGCTCGATCAGTACCTCGCCGGTCATCTCCTCCGGCACCGACTCGCCCATCATGGTCAGCAGGGTCGGCGCCAGGTCGCACAGGCGACCGCCGTCCTTTAGCCGGGCCTCGCGGCTGCCCACGTACACCAGCGGCACCGGGAAGGTGGTATGCGCAGTCTGGGGGTTGCCGGTCTCGGGGTGCACCATCTGCTCGGCGTTGCCGTGATCTGCGGTGATCAGGCAGGCGCCGCCGGCGCGCTCGATCGCTTCGACCACCCGGCCCACGCACTTGTCTACCGCCTCGATGGCGGCCTTGGCGGCGTTGAAGTCACCGGTATGGCCGACCATGTCGCCGTTGGCGTAGTTGCAGATGATCAGGTCGAAGCTGCCGCCGTCGATGGCGTCGACCAGGGTGTCGGTGAGCTCGAAGGCGCTCATCTCGGGCTTCTCGTCGTAGGTCTTGACGTCCTGGGGTGAAGGAATCAGCTCGCGCTTCTCGCCCTCGAATTCCTTCTCGCGGCCGCCGGAGAAGAAGAAGGTGACGTGGGCGTACTTCTCGGTCTCGGCGATGCGCAGCTGGGTCTTGCCGCGCTTCTCCATGACCTCGCCCAGGGTGTTGTTCAGGTCCGCTGGCGGGAAGGCCGAGGGCGCGGGAATATCCGCGGCGTACTGGGTCAGCATGACCAGGCCGTCGGCGGCCAGCGTCGGCTGTACTTGACGGTTGAAGCCGTCGAAGTCCTCGAGCACGAAGGCACGGGTCAGCTCGCGGGCGCGGTCGGCGCGGAAATTCAGGAACAGCACGGCATCGCCGTCTTCGGCAGCGACCGGCTTGCCGTTCGGGCGCACGCTGGTGGCGGCGACGAATTCGTCGGTCTCGCCACGCTCATAAGCGGCGTCGAGGCCGGCTTCGGCGCTCTCGGCCTGGTGCTCGCCATGGCCCTCGGTGATCAGGCGATAGGCCTTCTCGACGCGGTCCCAGCGGTTGTCGCGGTCCATGGCGAAGTAGCGGCCGATGATCGAGGCGACGAAGCCGTTGTCCTGACCCACCAGCTCGGCAAGCTTGGCGTTGGCGCGCTCGATGGAGGCTCTGGCGCTCTTGGGCGCGGTGTCGCGGCCGTCGAGGAAACCGTGCAGGTAGATGCGTTTGGCGCCACGCCGCGCGGCCATCTCGGCCACCGCCAGCAGGTGATCCTCGTGGCTGTGAACGCCACCGGGGGACAGCAGGCCGAGCAGGTGGACCGCCTTGTCCGCCTTCACCGCCGCGTCGATGGGCGCGGTCAGCACGGCATTGTCGTCGATCTCGCCGTCTTCGATGGCCTTGGTGATGCGGGTGAAGTCCTGGTAGACGATGCGCCCGGCGCCGAGGTTCATGTGACCGACCTCGGAGTTGCCCATCTGACCGTCCGGCAGGCCCACGTGGCGGCCATCGGTGTGGATCAGGGTGTGCGGGCGTTGCTGCCACAGGCGGTCCATGTTGGGGGTGTCGGCGGCGGCGACGGCGTTGGACGCGGCGTCTTCATTGTGTCCATAGCCGTCGAGGATGATCAGCGCCACCGGGCGCGGTGCGGTCGCAGTATCCGTCATGAGGAATTGCCTCTAGCTCAAGATGACCTCGCCCGGCATCCTTTTGTTGGCGCTCGACGCCTGGCGTCGTCGCCGGATGTCCTGGGGTGTCGTGGGTAAACGCTGGTGCCTGGCGATTCGGGAAGCGCGCCCGACAATAAGATCGGCGCGTCTTCGTGAGTCTCGTGGCTTGCGGTTTCAGGCTCGCGACACGATCCTCCTTGCGGCATCATATCGCACGCTGGCAGCGGTCGTCATTGACCCGACGAGGCAGTGTCCGGAGGCAGGCGGCATCGCCCCCGAGTCGTGTATACTGGCCGCCCTGCGGCGGGTAGCGGTGATCGAGCGCGGGCAACGTACCTGCGTCTCGCGTCGTCCGGTCTGTAGACTGGACTCGCAACACCGGCCTTGAGGCACAGGTCTTGTGACATAGATCTTGTAACAAAGGCCATGGACGCCGATTTCGCCACCCAGGCCACCACCATTTTTGCATCCGACGAGAGTTAGCCGACCCCATGATCGATCAGCTGTTCGAATTTGTGCAGAATCACCCGTTGCTGGTGGCTGCCTTCCTGGCCGTGCTGACGGCCTGGCTGCTGTATGAGCTGCGCAACGCCAACGCCGGTGGCGTCACCACCAGCGAAGCGACCCAGATGGTCAACCGCGAAGACGCGGTAATTCTGGACGTTCGCGACAAGAACGACTTCAAGGCGGGACACATCGCCGGCGCTCGCAACATTCCCCAGAGCAGCCTCGATTCCCGTTTCAACGAGCTCGACAAGGTCAAGGCCTCGCCCATCGTGGTGGTGTGCAAGCACGGCCAGAGCTCAGGTGCCGTGGCGGCCAAGCTCAAGAAGGCTGGCTTCGAGCGCGTGTTCAAGCTCAAGGGTGGCATGACCCAGTGGCAGACCGATAACCTGCCCATCGTCAAGAAGTGACCGTCCGCACGATTTCTGATTACCCGATTCAAGGATCTTTCTCATGGCAGACGACAACAACCAGAACGCTGGCGCCCAGGCCGCCGGTCAGCAGGATCAGGAAAAGCCGCAGGTGCAGTTCTCGCTGCAGCGCATCTACGTCAAGGACATCTCCTTCGAGGCGCCGAACTCACCTGGCGTCTTCGGTCAGCCGTTCAAGCCCAAGGTCGGCCTCGACCTGGACTCCCGCAGCACCAAGGTCGCCGACGGCCTTTTCGAGGTGGTGATCAAGGTCACCGCCCAGGTCACCCACAGCGAGAGCGGCACCACCTGCTTCCTGGCCGAGATCGAACAGGCCGGCCTGTTCCGCATCACCGGCATCGAAGGTGACCAGCTCGACCACACCCTGGGTGCCTTCTGCCCCAACGTGCTGTTCCCGTACGCCCGCGAGTGTGTCGACAGCCTGGTCAATCGTGGCGGCTTCCCGCCGCTGATGCTGGCACCGGTCAACTTCGAGGCGCTCTACGCCCAGAAGAAGCGCCGCGAGGCCGAGCAGGGCGATGCTCAGGGCACTGCCCAGGGCGAGCAGGCGCCGACCGCCCACTGATGAGCGACGCCGCCTTCCAGGGCCCCCGCATCCACGTCGCCGCCGCGCTTGTCGCCGGCGGCGACGTCGTTCTGCCCGAAGGAGCCGCGCGACATGTGGGGCGCGTGCTGCGGCTCAAGCCCGGTGATTCCCTGGTGCTGTTCGACGGTCAGGGTCGCGAAGCCCGTGCCGACATCGCCGAGTCCGATCGCAAGAAAGTAAGCGTTCACATACTCGAAGTGCGCGATGGAAACGGCGAATCGCCCTTGTCTGTGCACCTCGGCCAGGCGATCTCCAAGGGTGATCGCATGGACTACGCCATCCAGAAGGCGGTGGAGCTCGGCGTCGCCGCGATCACTCCGCTGTACACCGAGCACGGCGATGTGCGCCTCAAGGGCGAGCGTGAGGCAAAGAAGCTGGCCCACTGGCAGGCGGTGGCGGTGAGCGCCTGCGAGCAGTGCGGCCGCGCCACGGTGCCCGAGGTCAGGGCCCCGCAGTCGCTGAGCGAGTGGCTGGGCCAGCGTGACGAGGCGCTCAGGCTGGTGCTCCACCCGGGTACGCCAGGCGTGCTCGAGCGCGCCGAGCATGTCGCCAGCGCCTGCGTGCTGATCGGCCCCGAGGGTGGCCTGTCCCCGCGCGAGGTCGAGGCGGCGACGGCACAAGGATTTGCGGCGCTGACCCTGGGACCACGGGTCCTGCGTACCGAAACCGCCCCGGTGGTGGCGATGACGCTTCTGCAATCACGCTTCGGGGATATGTAAGTGCTTACTTTAGGCGCTCAGCGTTGTCCCGGCTGACCCGATCCGGCATCCTGATCCGCGTGTCGAAAAAGGCCCGGCTCCTGTTTCGAGGAGTCGGGCCTTTTTTGCGCTGGTGGTAGAGATCCGTTCAGCCATCTCGCCTCAGTCTTGTTCGTCCATGCTGGGTTCTCGCCTCTTTTGCTCCATTCGCCCCTTTCGCCCCTCTCGCCGCTTTCGCTCCATTCGCCCCTTGTCGTCCAGGCCCTCGCGCTGACTGCCTGGCAAGCGCGATGCGCATCAGGCGCTGAAAGGTGGGGCATTCCAGGTGGCGGGGTGCGGTGCAGGTCATGGCATGGCGCAGGCCATCGCGGATCGCGCTCAATTGCTTGATGCGCCGGTCCAGGGCGTCCGCCTTGGCACCCAGTCTTTCGCGGTCGATGTCGGGGTTGCCTTCCGGGCCAAGCATGTCGCCTATCTCGGCCAGCGAGAACCCGGCTGCCTGTCCCAGGGCGATCAGCGACAGGCGTGACAGCACGTCCGGCGCAAAGACCCGCCGCAGCCCACTACGTCCGATCGAGCGGATCAGTCCGATCTCTTCGTAATAGCGCAGTTTCGACGCGGCGACGCCGCTTTGCCGGGAGACCTCGGAGATGTCGAGCATGGCGCTTGACCTAAAGTTGACTTGAGGTCGTAAGCTACTTCGGCTTTGCCTGAACTTTCAAGAGAGCGCGCGACGTTGCCGCCTCTTGGCCATCAGGATGCGTTTCTCTTCGATCGGCTCGGCAGCGAGCTCTCTGTGCTGAAGGAGTAGTGCAGTGGCAGGACTTCTGGTTGATGCCATTTGGCTTGGCGTGGGGGCGACCGCCTTCATGGATGTCGTCGCGCTGGCGCAGCGCCGGGTACTCGGCATTCCCTCTCTGGACTACGCCCTGGTGGGGCGCTGGCTGGGTCACCTGGCGGGAGGCACTGTCGTCCATCGCCCCATCTCGGGAAGCGCGCCGATACGCGCAGAGGCGGCGCTGGGGTGGACGTTTCACTATCTCACGGGCGTGGTGTTCGCCCTGGTGTTTCTGGTACTTGTCGGATCGGATTGGCAGCAACGACCGGCGTTCGTGTCCGCGCTGGTGTTCGGTGTGGTGACGGTGCTTGCCCCGTTTCTGGTGCTGCAACCGGGGTTGGGCGCAGGCATCGCCGCCCGCAGGACCCCTCAGCCAAACATCGCCAGGCTTCGCAGCCTGACGGCGCACGCAAGCTTTGGTATCGGCCTTTGGGTAGCCGGGCTTGGGGGCATGCTCGCCTTCTAGGGCTTGTCTGAAAAGTGCCTGCGCTCGGTAATACGGCGTTAAAAATCGGCTGGTGCGCCAGCCCGGTCAAAATGCTCATTTACACCCCGTAAACTGCGCTTTCTCACCGATTTTTGCCTTGTCTAACCTTCGCTCGTCGACTTTTCGGACAGCGCCTAGGGCGCGTACGACGAGCGCCTGAGCTCTGCAATACCGGCGTGCAAATTCGTGCTAGTGAGCGCTTACATTCTGACTGGGCGTGGTTGTCCAGCCTTTCCCCCGCAGGACGCCAATAGCCTCTCGTGAATAGCCCGGCTCATGTGAGCCGGGCTTATGTGAACCGGGCTATCCAGGATGCCGGGACGAGGGACAATGCCCTGGTTCATTCGTCCCTGGCGCAGCATTGCGGTCAGCCTTGATGGCTCAAACGTCCAGGGTTCCTTTCAATGACGAATCCTCGATGGCGCTGCGAAGCTCTGCGACCACTTCGCCGGGAAGCGGGATGCCCTGATCGAGAAACTCGGTGCGACGCCTGAGCCCCGATTGGCCTGGCAGCCGCACAGGACGTTCGGGGTCAACGGGCTTGGCTTGCAGACAGGCTTCGACCAGGTGGTCGGTTTCGTCGAGGAAGTCGCTGCTCCCTGCAAATAGTGCCGGATCGATCACCATGACGGTCACCGAGGCCCCCCACCCACTTGGATCGTCCTTGCGTCCGAAGCCACCAAGAGCCGAGGTCAGTGCCTCAACCATCAATCCCATGGCAAAGCCCTTGTGGCCAAACTCGCGCCCACCAAGCGGGAGAATGCTGCCCTGAGGATCCGTGAAGTAATCTTCAGGGTTGTCGCTGACGACCCCCTGGTTGCTGAGGATGACCGGATGATCGAGCCTTGAGCCCTCGGCCCTGGCCTTGGCCACGCTGCCGTTGGTGACGGTGGACATGCTGACGTCCAGCATGATCGGCTGGATTCGGCTCGGGATTCCCATGGCGATCGGGTTGGGTGTGTAGACTGGGTCGAGCCCCCCGTATGGCGCCACCGACTTTACCGCCGGGTCAGACGTCATGATGATCGGCATCAGACCCTGGTCGACGAAGGGCTTCAGATAGGAGGCCAGGCAGGCAATGTGGTGGGATCGCTTGATGCTGACGATACCGATCCCCGACGTCCTGGCCGCATCAGCACTTTGCTCAAGCGCCTTCTGGACCAGGTAAGGGCCGAGGATATAGTGTCCGTCGTAGGCCGCCGCCACAGGGCTGATCTGGCGGGATTCGAGCAGCGACGCATCACCACGTGCATGGCCGGACTTCAAGTCCTTGAGGTAGCCGTTGGCCAGTTTTACCCCATGGGTATGGTGTCCCAGCAGGTCCCCCTCGATGAGGATGCTGCTGGTCGTCCGACTGACTTCTTCGGATGCGCCGGCCTCTCTGAAAAGTGTCACCAGGACATCTTCCAACCACGGTGTCGTATAGCGTCTCATGATAATTCCTGTGCCTTGTTGGAGTTGGCGTGCTTGAACTTCTTGTAGGCCATGGTCAGCAACGGCGAGAGCCACAGCAGAATGACGAGGGCGCCTAGCCCTGCGCTGATCGGGCGTGAAAAGAAGGCCAGCAGGTCGCCATTGCTCTTGAGCATGGAGCTCATGAAGTTATTTTCCAGGGTAGTGCCCAGCACCAGCCCCAGGATGGCGGGCGCCATCGGGAAATCGCACCTCGCCAGGATCGATGCCACCGCGCCGATAATAAGCATGATCCAGACATCGGTAATCGAATTGTTGATCGAAAATGCGCCAACGATGCAGAAGCAAAGGATAATCGGCATAAGTACCTTCCTTGGCGTCAGGATAAATACTTTTGCCGACCGTATTGCGGCATATCCAATGGGCAGCATCACCAGGTTAGCCAGGAAAAAGACGACAAAAAGTGCATAGATCAACCCACTGCCATCCATGAAGATGGTGGGGCCGGGGTTCATGCCCTTCATGTACAGCACTCCGATGACGATGGCCGTGATGGAGTCTCCCGGGATGCCGAACACCAAAGCCGGCACCCAGGCGCCGCTGATGCCAGAGTTGTTGGCGGAGCTGGCATCGACAATGCCTTCAATATGGCCCGTCCCGTATGCCTCCTTTTGCTTTGAGCGACCTTTGCCCACGGCGTAGGAAATCCAGGCGGCTATGTCGGCACCGGCGCCAGGGAGCGCCCCGATCAGGGTACCGATCGATCCTCCGCGAAACATGTTGGGCCAGTAGGCCTTCAGGTGTCCTGGAACTTGGCTGAAGACGCTATCCTTGGAAAGCGACGGCATTGCTCTACCATCGCCACGTGAACCATAGAAGAGCATCAACTCGTTGAGCGCGAACATGCCGATCATGACCGGTATGAAGTTGATGCCGGCCATGAGGTCCGGGATGCCGAAGGTAAAACGAGGAGCACCACTCATCATGTCCAGCCCGACAGTGGACAAGAGAAGGCCGATCATCAATGACAGGAAGGCCTTTACCCTGGAGCCGATAGCGATAAAGATCGAGCAGCTCAAACCCAGCAAGGCCAGCCAGAAATACTCAAATGAACTGAACTGAAGAGCGACCTCCGCCAGTGACGGAGAAACGAAGACAAGAATAATGGTGCCGAAGATTCCACCAAATACCGAGCAAACCAGGTTGACGCCAAGGGTTTCCCGGGCCCGTCCGGACCGCGCCAGAAGGTGGGAGTCACCTACATAGGCAGCGGAGGATGGTGTTCCAGGAATATTCAGATAGGTCGCAGGAATGTCGCCGGAGAATATCGCCATGGCAGATGTGGTCACGATCGCCGCGATAGCCGGAACCGGATCCATGTAAAAGGTGATCGGTACCAGCAAGGCCACCGCCATGGTAGCCGTAAGACCTGGTACGGCACCAACGAAAACACCAAAGACGGAGGCGGCTAGAATGACGAGCAAGGTCTCGACATTGAAGACTAGCTGTAACCCTAGAAGAATGGTATCCATGACTTATCCCCAGAATCTCATCAACCCTTCGGGAAGGGGAATCATTAGGTAGGTGGAGAAAATAAAATATATGATCAGTGATGCGAGTATGGATACGGCCAGGGATAGAAGAAGTGAAGCCTTACGGGAAAGCATAAGAACGAAAATACCAATGGCGAGGCTAACCGCTGCGCCCAGGAATTCACTGGTGAGGATATAGAAGATAATCATCACGCAGGGAAGAAGTGACGCCAGGAGCGACCGGATAGGAAGCGGCCGGTTATTGCCCGGAGTGTTACTGGCATACTGGGTCTTTAAAATGGGGACCTGCTTTACCGATAGGAACAAACCACCTATAAGAAACCCTCCCCCTATGAGGGAGGGAAACAGAGATGGCCCAAATTGCAGGCTAGCCATCGTCGGGTACTGTTGGGCTACATAGATGACGATGCAGCCCGACAGCATGAAGGCTAGCCCCAAGATGAAATCTCTCATCTAGCAATCCTTACTTGCCCAGACCGACGTTCTCGATGATCTCACCGTAGACCGCGTCCATCTCGACCATCAGCTGGCCGAACTCTTCCGCGTTACGCCACTCGGTGCCGAACCCCTGCTGGGACATGAAGTCCTGATAGGTATCGCTGTTGTAAGCTGCTTCCAGTGCGGTCTCCAGCGTAGCGACGACCTCGGGATCCATTCCCTTTGGCCCAGCAATGCCGCGCCATTCGCCGACAAGATAGTCGCTGCCGATCGCCTCCTGGATAGTCGGAACGTCAGGGAAACTCTCGATGCGCTCCGGTCCCATCACGCCCAGGCTCTTGGCACGTCCCGCTTCGATCATCGAACGTGCTTCAGGAACAGAGCTCGGAACGATCTCCAGGCCGCCAGCGGCAAGTTCGGTCATGGCCGGTGCGGCGCCCTGACTGGGAATCCAGGTGACGCGGTCAGCTTCCATACCCTGATCCATCAGGAAACCGGCGAAGGCCAGGTGCCAGACGCCCCCCAGACCGGTACCGGATGCCTGGAAGGTTCCCTTGGGTTCTTCCCGGATGGCTGCTACCAGGTCTTCCAGAGACTCATAGGGAGCATCTGCGCGGACCTGAATCCCCGGGTAGTCGAAGTTGATCTGCCCGATCGGGGTGTAGTCTTCGTAGGTCAGGTTGGTCAGCCCCTGCCAGTGCATCATGTTGAGCTCGCCAGTCACCAGGCCCAGCGTGTAGCCATCGGGGCGAGCCGTGGCCATGGCGCTATGACCGACGACGCCGCTGCCGCCTGTGCGGTTGACGACGTTGACCGTCTGGCCAAGCTCCTCTTCGAGTGCGGTGGCAATGGTCCGCGCGGTGGCGTCTGTGCCTCCACCGGCCGCCCAGGGGACGATGATGGTGATGGGCTTTTCCGGATAGGCAGCAAAGGCAGAACTGGAGGCTGCGAGCAACAGCGTTGCGGTGACGGTCTTGACGGTTTTTGTGTTGATTATGGCTTTCATTGGCATGCCTGGATCGTCTAATTATGGATTGTAGGGAGTAACGAATCTAGCACGCTGTGTTCATTGCGTACAATGAACGTTTTTTAGACTTTAGTTTAGTTCCCGGCCGAAAAAGGGCTCTTTTGTGAGCCACGGATTCACGCGGAAGAAAAGGCGATAAGTGCTCGGGTCGGCCAAGCAAAAGATACCCGTGGCGAGGCCGCAGAGAGGCAGAAAAGACTATAAAATCATTCAATAACAGATGGTTGTGAGAGGTGCCGGTTGGCGGTGGGGACTATTGCTCTACCCTGGCCGACAGACACAATGGTGGACTCTTGTTGGCCACCAGCGGCTCAGATCGCCAGAAAGATGACGGCTATAAGGGAGGGTAGACAAGAGTCATCGCCGTCTAGAAATTGGCTTTGTTAATGCAAATCCGGAATAGAAAGACGCCCCGATGCATGGCGAACCTGGTTGGAGGAGCATGGCGGTAGCAAGCCTACAAGGAGGTCCCCTACAGGTGCGCGAGAGTCAGGTGCCGAGTGGGGGCAGGGCACCTGGCATTGGTAGACCCTGCTTGTCGAAGACAATTCGTCGTCGGCCAAGCCCCGACAACAATGACTTCTCTATCCGCCGGGGCTGCGAAGATATTCCGGGATATCGACTTCCGGGTTATCGCGAAACTGCTCCAAACGATGCTGTACCTTGGACTCTGACGCCGTGAGATGCTTGAACAGGGAATGGCGAGCCTGAGTCGGCTTCCGCGAAAGCATCAAACTGAAAACTTCGCGATGCTCGTCAAAGAAGGGATCGCTCTGAGGAAAGTCGATCTTGCTCCCGAGAAGGTGCTTGCTTATCAAGAGGATGGGGCGGGTACGTTGAAGCATGGTAACGATTTCATCGTTACCCCCCGCTATCATGGCATGTTGATGCAGGTCGTTTTCCAGTTCGTCGAGAAGCTCTCCCCGGATGTTCGGGTATTGGTTTTCTGCGCTATCGAGCCGGTCAATGTAGCGTTTGATATCGGCACTGGGCAGTTTTTCGGTGGCTTGGGCGATCATGAAGGGCTCAAGCTGTTGTCGAGCCTCGTATAGCTGATGCAGCCTGTCATCATCCAGTGGTACCACTGTCCAGCTACTGTACTTGTTGTTTTCAACAACACCCAGGGACTGAAGGTGAAGTAGAATCTTTTGAGTCGTGGTTCGGCTAACATCGAGAAACTTTGCCAGTTTTAGTTCGTTTAGCTCCATACGACCTAGCATGGAGCAGAGAACGATATCGCGTTCGATTTCTTCGGCAAACTTTCGCCAGGAGTCGGTCCGGCGGACCGCCATCTTTCCGCTGGATTGTGCGAAGTCCTTCTCGGTGAGTTGGCGTCTGATAACGTCAGAAGGCTGACTCCCCACCAGGTAGCCCCTGCCATCAAAGCGGCTGATCTTTCCTTCATTGTGAAGCCGTTCCAGTGTCTGACGCACAGGGGAACGACTAATCTTGAAAAGCTCGGAAATATTGCTTTCCAGCAGAACAAGCCCCGTTTCGAGGCTACCGCTTTCCATGCTCTCGATTAATATGTGGTAGAGCTGATCCTTTAGCGTACCCATCTCGACTCTCCAATACCGTGTCGCAACAATTCTTTTTAGCTTTTGTTGTGGTGGTTTTCCGGCCTTGCGCTTGAAGCTTGCCATGATGAGATGGCGATAGTGTCAATGGAGGGGTCTACCCTTCAAGAAACCGTATTCGCTTGGCTCAGATCATTGTTCGTCGGCTTGCCTACCGCTAGCGCCAAAGGGCCTGAAGCCGAGCGCTGTAAGACTGATGGCCTGGCATCGGGCCTCGCAGGGGCGGTCTTTTCCTGGTCGGACAGACTGTCCTCGACCCATTTGGCCTTGGTCCCCCGGGGCCCGCAATACCCTGGCCGGCTAGCGTAAAGGACTGCATCGGCTGGACGTACATCCCCTGCCTGCGTATCGCTGTCAGGCGCAGGGGGCACTCGCGGCAAGCTTTCGTTGCGCTGGTGTCCGTGACCCATGGCCGCTGCAGTCAAGGCGTCGGCCTAGGTCACGGCGCCGACCATCCACGGGACGAACTCATTGTTGCCATACCCCAGGGTTTCGCTAGCGCTGGATTCGCCCGATGCGACCGCGATGATCCGCTCGAAGATCATCTCGCCGACCTCTTCGACACTCGCCATGCCGTCAGCGATAACGCCACAGTTGATATCCATGTCTTCGGACATGCGTTCATACATGGCGGTATTTGTCGCGAGTTTGATGGACGGTGCCGGCTTGTAGCCTGATACCGAACCCCGCCCCGTCGTGAAGCACACCATATTGGAACCGGATGCGATCTGCCCTGTCACCGATACCGGGTCGTAGCCCGGGCTGTCCATGAAATTGAACCCCGGCTGCGTGCGTGGCTGGGCATACTCAAGTACGTCGTTGAGACTGGTCGATCCGCCCTTGGCGACGGCACCCAGCGATTTTTCAAGGATCGTCGACAGACCTCCGGCCTTGTTTCCCGGAGACGGGTTGTTATTCAGCTCGGCGCCATTGATCTCTGTGTAGTGCTTCCACCAGGCGATGCGATCCAGGAGCTTGCTTGCCACGTCCTTGCTGATGGCTCGATCCAGGAGAAGATGCTCGGCGCCATAGATTTCGGGAGTTTCGCTGAGGATCACGCTCCCACCATGCTTGACGATGAGGTCCGCAGCGTGCCCGAGGGCTGGGTTCGCGGTGATGCCCGAGTAGCCGTCTGAACCGCCGCACTGAAGCGCTACGGTAAGGTTGCTGAGAGGGCTGGGTTGGCGCTCGGCTCTTGGATGGCTACGGGCCATATCGAGGATCTTCTCGCGCGCCAGTTCGATACTTGCCCTGGTGCCGCCAACATCCTGGATGTTGAAGTAGTAGAGACGAGATGTATCGGTCAATCCCGATTTTTCCACCAATTGCTTGACCTGATTGGTCTCGCAGCCGAGACCAATGATCAACACGAAGGCGAAGTTCGGGTGTCTTGCATAGCCTGCGATGACGCGCTCCAGAAAGGCGAAGCCTTCTGTTTCGGTATTCATGGCACAGCCGGAGCCATGGGTTACCGGAACGACTCCGTCATAGCCCAGGGCTTCGACTTCTCCGGATGCATTGAGCTGTTCTGCGGCCATTTTTGCGACCGTTGCCGAGCAGTTCACCGTGGAGAGGATGCCAATATAGTTTCTTGTTCCCGTCTGGCCGTCCGAGCGTAGATAACCATTGAAATTCCGCTCGCTCTCGTCGGCGTTGGTCATCGCTGCCGGCGAAAATCCTTCCAGAGAAGTGGTCCGCTCGAGCATCGAAACGTTGTGCGTATGCACATGCTCGCCCTGAGCGATATCACTGCTGGCGTTGCCGATGACCTGGCCATATTTGGTGATGCTGTCGCCAGCAGCGATTGCCTTCAAGGCAACCTTGTGGCCCGCGTCAATATTCTGCAAGGACAGGTTCGAATCGTCGTCAATCGGCATACCTTTCGGCAGGGCACGAGTGGCGACCCCGACATTGTCCTGGGGATGCAAACGAATGACAGCAGGCGTGTTGTTAATTAGCTGCATGGACGGCCTCTGGAAGAGAAATCACAAACTGGCGGAAAGCCTATCAGCTTTGGCAATCGTGGCGATTAGACTATAGTCTCACAAAATGGTCATTGCGCGCAATGAGCATTTGCTTTAGCTTTGGCCCCGCATGCTGCCCGGTCGCCCTCACCAGGGCCGATAAAAAACAGCGACAACAGGTGACTCGATGAAACAAGCAAAAGCATTATTGACCGCTGCAACCTTCACGCTTTCAACAGGCGCCATGGTGTTTGCCGCTGGTACCGCTCACGCAGCGACCACGCTGCGACTTGGCCATACTTTCAATCCTGGTGAAGCTAGCTATGAACTGCTAGGTGAGCTGGGCGAACGGGTAGAAGAAAGGACCGATGGCGAGCTCAAGGTTCAGGTCTTCCCGAGTGAGCAGCTAGGTTCCGAGGTACAGCTGCTCCAGCAGTCCAAGAACGGCTCCATCGACATTGTCGTGCCAGGGTACTCCGGTGCCAGTACGCTTCTCCCCGCGATGGAGATTTCAAACGCGCCTTTCATCTTCCAGAGCTGGGATGAAGCAAGACATATCCTCGAGGGGGAGGCCTATCAGCCGATCTTTGACGAGCTGAAGGAGCAGCATAACCTGGTACCTCTGGCAAAGACCTGGTACTGGGGCTGGCGCAACCTCACGTTCAACGGTGATGAGGTGCATAGCGTCGAGGATATGAAGGGCCTCAAGGTGCGCGTGCCCGAGTCGCCGGCGTGGGTAGAAATGGTAAAAGCCTTCGACGCCTCACCCACCCCGATTCCGTTCAGCGAGGTCTACCTGGCGCTCCAGCAGGGGACTGTCGATGGACAGGAGAATCCGATTCCCACCATTTATTCCCGCAAGTTCTATGAAGTTCAGGATCAACTGGTCATGAGCAGGCATATGCTGCAGAGCCAGGTTGTCCTGATGAACTCGCAGAAGTTCGAGTCACTGTCGGAAAGCCATCAGGAAATTCTCCAAGAGGTCGTTCAAGAGCTTGCCCAGGAGAACTACGAGCTGCAGACCGAGCGTGAAGGTTCCATGCTCGAAGAGCTTCGTGCGGGTGGCAACATCAACGTCATCGAGGATATCGACCGTGCCTCCTTCGAGGAAGCCGCAGTGCAAGCCAGGGAAAACCTGGTCGATCGCTGGGGTGAAGAAGACTATCGTCGCGTCATGACCGCGATTGAAAACTATCGCAACTAACTACTGCTACCTCCCGCCTTGCCTCGCCGAGTTGACGCGCTGGGCAAGGCGGCGATTGGTCAATGGTGATACATGACTAGTTTTCTCGTAAAAGTGAACAGCGGTCTGCTTGCGACCGAGAAGGTGTCCATCGGCGTGATCCTCGGTGTGATGGCACTGCTTCTCACACTGGGGGTGGCATTTCGATACATTCTTGGTGCTCCCTTTGTCTGGAGCGAAAGTGTGTCGAAACTATTGATTGTCTGGCTGACATTTGTCGGAACCAGTGTGGCTTTTGCTGAAAAGCAGCATATCACTGTAGATTCAGTGATAGCTGCGATGCCGAGAAGCATAAGAAGTGTGGTACATACCCTGGTACTCGTCCTTTCTATCGTGATTCTTGGCGCCATGGCGTTCCTCGGATACGAGTACTGTCAGACGGTTGCCAGCAGTACCTCTCCTATCCTGGGGATCTCGCTTGCCTGGTTCGCCTATGCGATGCCGATATTCTTTGTGTTCAGTGTTTTTCATTTAATGGTGAACGCTGTGGTCGAATGCTCTTTCAATGCATTCGAAACCGACATGGAAAATGTATAGGTGTGAAATGCTGATTATTATACTCGCTATACTTTTTTCCCTGATCCTCCTTGGTATGCCGATCGCCCTGGCGATGCTCGGCGCCTCTGTCGTATCCATTATTTCTCTGGATATTCCGCTGAATGTTCTGGCTCAGCGGGTTTCTTCCGGGGTCGAATCCTTTCCACTGTTGGCAATACCGCTGTTCATGCTCGCCGGCGGCATCATGAACAAGAGTGGCATCAGCGAACGGCTTTTTGACTTTACACGGTCGCTGGTAGGCCACTTGAGAGGCGGGCTCGCCCACGTCAACGTTCTCTCCAGCGTCTTGATGGCGGGCATTTCCGGGTCTTCTCTTGCCGACTGTGCAGCCACCACGCGGGTCATGGTCCCGCAGATGGAGCGAAACGGCTACGATCGGGGGTTCTCGGTTGCGCTGACCGCCTCTTCTGCCACGCTGTCGCCGATCATTCCGCCTTCGATCCTGATGGTGGTGTACGGCTGGCAGGCCAATATCTCCATCGGCGATCTTTTCATTGCAGGCATCTTGCCAGGCCTGCTGATCGCCCTGCTGCTGACCCTTCTTATCACCGGTATCAGCGTCGTCAAGCAATACCCGAAGGATGAAGGCTTCCAACGTTCTCGCGTAGCCAGCTACTTCAAGAAGTCGGTATGGGCGCTACTGATGCCCGTGCTGATCATCGTTGGCTTTCGGATGGGGATCTTTACGGTTACCGAAGTTGCCGCTGTCGCTGTCGCGTATTCCTTTTTCGTCGGAAAGTTTGTCTACAAGACATTAAGCTGGAAGGATATGGGCGGGCTGCTTGTTTCAACATCTCGTGAAGCTGCTTCTATCCTGATTATTATCGCTGCCTCGGCCCCCTTGGCCTGGTCGCTGAGCATTCTGCAAGCGCCGCAGGAGGTGGTTACATGGATTACAGGGCTGACGGACGATCGGTTGATGGTGCTGTTGCTGCTTAACCTTGCGTTGCTGGTTATCGGCATGTTCATGGAAACCATCGCCGTGATCATCGTCCTCGTTCCGATCTTGATTCCGCTGCTAAACGCTCTGGATATCAGTCTCGTCCATTTCGGCGTCATCATGCTCTTCAATCTCTTGATCGGGCAGATCACTCCGCCTCTCGGGGTGCTGATGTTCGTGAGCTGTAATATCGCCAGGCTGAACACCTTGCAATTCCTGAGGTCCTCGCTTCCCTTCTTCCTGGTGCTGCTGCTTGCGCTGCTGGTTATTACTTATATTCCTGGCTTGTCCCTTGCGTTTATTAATTAACAAGGTAGATATTCATGTATATTGTACAAGTGGTAAACGATAGTAACGAGGTTGTTGCAGCTATCGTCAACGGCGATGAGCTGGAACTGCTGGCACAGCCTCTCTACACCATTGCGCTTCATGCGGCGAACCAGGAGCGTAAGCTGGACGCTGTGCTGTCCGAATTTCGCACGGATGCCACCCTGTCCTACGACAAGGCCATCAGCGAGGGCCGTCTTCGCGCGCCGATCACCCACCCCGAGCCTGCCAACCTGCTGTTGACCGGGACCGGTCTGACCCATCTTGGCAGCGCGGCTCCGCGTAGCCAGATGCATGAAGGCGAGAACGTCGAGGCGAAGACGGCACAGCCCACCGATACTCAGCGCATGTTTGACCTGGGTGTCGCCGGAGGGAAGCCCGCAGCAGGCGAGGTCGGTGCGCAGCCTGAATGGTTCTACAAGGGCACGGGTCATACGCTACGCGCCCCTTTTGCCGAGATCACGATGCCGGACTTCGCCCTGGATGGTGGGGAAGAAGCCGAGCTTGCCGGGATTTACATCGTCAATGACCAAGGCCGAATCTTCAGAGTCGGCTTCTCCCTGGCAAACGAGTTTTCCGATCATGTGACGGAAAAACAGAACTACCTGTATCTGGCGCATTCAAAACTGCGCGATTGCAGCATCGGTCCCGAGATCTTCGTTGGCGAACTCCCCGAGGAGATCAAGGGAAATGTGTCATTGCATCGGGGTGGCGAACAGCTTTGGCATCGCCCCTTCATGAGCGGTGAAAAGCACATGTGTCATTCGGTGAGTAACCTTGAATACCACCACTTCAAGTATGCAACCTTTTGTCAGCCGAACCAGTTGCATGTTCACTTTTTTGGCGCCGCGGTACTGAGCTTCGGTGATGATATTGCCCTTGAAGATGGTGATGAAATGCGTATCGAGTGTGATATCACCACGCGCCCGTTGAGCAATGTGCTGAAGCGCGTGTCAGCTTCAAAGCCGGTAATCGAGTCGCTTTAAGGCAAATTTTCAAGGAGTTTTTATGTATTCATTGGAAGGAAAGCAGCTGATCGGCAGCCAGGCCATCGAGGCCAAGGGCGAGCCCATCCACGCCGTCAACCCGGCCACCGGCGAGACCCTCGAGCCTGGCTACAAGGCAGGTTCCAAGGCCGAGGTCGAGCGCGCCTGCGAACTGGCCTGGGCGGCCTTCGATAGCTACCGCGAGACCGGCCTCGAGGCCCGTGCGACCTTTCTCGAGACCATCGCCGAGGAGATCGAGGCGCTCGGTGACGCCCTGATCGAGCGCGCCATGCAGGAGTCCGGCCTGCCCCAGGCACGTCTTGAGGGCGAACGTGGCCGCACTTGCGGTCAGCTACGTCTGTTCGCCTCGGTGGTGCGTGCCGGCGAATGGCTCGACGTGCGGCACGATCCGGCCCTGCCGAACCGTGAACCGATGCCGCGGGTCGACCTGCGCCAGCGCCACATCGCTCTGGGTCCGGTGGCGGTGTTCGGCGCCTCCAACTTCCCACTGGCGTTCTCGGTGGCCGGCGGCGACACCGCATCCGCCCTGGCTGCCGGCTGCCCGGTGGTGGTCAAGGCCCACTCGGCCCACCCCGGCACCTCCGAGCTGGTCGGCCGCGCGCTGCAGAAGGCGGTGGCTCGCTGTGAACTGCCGGAAGGCGTGTTCTCGCTGCTGTTCGGCTCCGGTCGCGAGGTCGGCCAGGGCCTGGTCAGCGACGCGCGGATCAAGGCGGTGGGCTTCACCGGCTCGCGCAGCGGTGGTACCGCCCTGATGAAGACCGCCCAGGCGCGTCCCGAGCCGATCCCGGTGTACGCCGAGATGAGCTCGATCAATCCGGTGTTCCTGCTGCCCGAGGCGCTCAAGGCCCGTGGCAAGGAACTGGGCGAGGCCTTCGTCGGCTCGCTGACCATGGGTGCCGGCCAGTTCTGCACCAACCCGGGGCTGGTGATCGCGGTCAAGGGCGAGGCGCTCGACGGCTTCGTCGAGGCCGCCGCCGAAGCGGTCAAGGGCGCCGGCGCCCAGACCATGCTGACGCCGGGCATCCACGACGCCTACACCCAGGGCGTCAACACCCTGGGCGGCAGCGACAAGGCCCGTGAAGTGGCACGCGGCCCCCAGGGCGACGGCCCCAACCAGTGCCAGGCCGGCCTGTTCGTGGCCAAGGCCAGCGACTTCCTCAATGATGAGGCGCTGCAGGCCGAGGTGTTCGGTTCGACCTCGCTGGTGGTCGAGTGTGCCGACCTGGACGAGGTCAAGGCACTGGCCGAGGGGCTCGAGGGCCAGCTGACCGCGACCCTGCAGATGGACGACGGCGACATCGACGCGGCCCGTGGCCTTTTGCCGATCCTCGAGCGGCGTGCCGGTCGGGTGATGGCCAACGGCTGGCCCACCGGGGTCGAGGTGTGCCACGCCATGGTCCACGGTGGCCCCTATCCGGCCACCTCTGACTCGCGCACCACCTCGGTCGGCAGCGCAGCCATCCACCGCTTCCTGCGCCCGGTGTGCTATCAGAACCTGCCGGACGCCCTGCTGCCGCAAGCGCTCAAGGACGGCAACCCGCTGAACGTCAGCCGCCTGGTGGATGGCAAGCGCGAGAGCTGAGCCTTTCCCATCAGTCGCTGTCGATGAAGAAAATCACCGTCATTGAGGTGAGCGCTGGGCGCCCGGATCGAGTAGCTTGTAAGGGATAGCGTCTACCCAACTACTCTGAAATGGGTATTCCTGCCCGCTGATGAAGGAGAAGGATGATGGCGAGACGTCGTGCAGCCTCCCCGATGGCTCAATGGGGTACGCCCCTTGGCTACTGGATGATGGGGATGAAGATGACCCAGATGCTGGTCGAGGCCCAGATGGTGATCGGCATGCGACTGATGGGGATGAAAGGGTTCTGGTCGGTGGCTCCCGGCGAGGACCTGCGCATGGTCACCGAGAAGATGACGGCCTTTACCCAGGCCGCCATGGCCGCCCAGCGGGCGGCGATCAGTGGCCGCAGCCCCGACCAGGTGCTGACGGCGGCGATCAAACCCTTGGGGCGCAAGACATCCTCCAACACCCGGCGGTTGAGCAAGCGAGGGCCCAGCTGGCCGACCTGAGCGTCGTTGCACAGGCGTTCGTCTCAAAGGCAGGGTACAGGCCGTCTGTGGACCTGACCTTGTAGGTGCGAGCTTGCGGGTGTGAGCTTGCAGGCGTCAGCTTGCAGGTGTCAGCAAGGCAAGTGCCGCGGGCGGTATCATATGCCCGCGGCAGTCGCCATAATGGGGCTGCACATTCTTGTGGAACCCCTCCCCATGTCAGATTCCCGCCGTCGTGGTACACCACCGCGCTCCAGCAATGACAAGCCGTCTTCGCATCGCTCTTCGAACAGCGCCTCGAACGACCCTGCGAACAGCCGCTCTCGAAGTGCTGCCGGCAAGTCCTCGCGGTCGACCTCGTCGGGACGATCTCGTCAGGGCCACGGCTCACCCAAGGTCGCCATGGGTGAGGTGGCGGATCTGCGGGTGGTGCAGGTCACCGACTTCGGCGCCTTTCTCGACTGGGGCCACGAGCGTGACCTGCTGCTGCCACTCAGCGAACAGCGCCTGACGCCGGCCGTGGGCCGGCGTGTACTGGTCAAGGTCAGCGAGGACCGCAGCGGGCGGCCGGTGGCCTCCCAGCGTCTCGAGCGCTACATCACCGATCACAGCGATGACCATCGTGCCGGCGATGAGGTCGCCCTGGTCATCGCCGACACCACCGACCTGGGGGTCAAGGCGGTGGTCGATCACCGCTGCTGGGGGCTGATTTATCACGATGAGATCAGCCGCCCGCTGCGCCGCGGCCAGCGCCTGACAGGCTACGTCAAGCGGGTGCGCGAGGATGGCCGGCTGGACCTGTCGCTACTGCCGCCGGGCTCGGCCCGTCTGGACGTGGTCGGCGAACAGGTGCTCAAGGCACTGCGCGACGCTGGCGGCTACCTGCCGCTGTCGGACAAGAGTCAGGCCGCCGAGATCAAGGCGCGCCTGGGCGTCAGCAAGAATGCCTACAAGCAGGCCATCGGTCGGCTCTACAAGCGACGCTTGATCATCATCGAGGACAGCGGGGTGCGCCTGGCGCCCAGGGACTCAGGCGCCACCGCGACCAGCGACGGCGACGGCGACTGAAGTGAGTCTGAATCGGCGTGTCGCCGGGTGTAGGCAAGCGGCCGACAGCGACTGACCTTGGTGGTGCCTGGGGTGTCGGGCATACTTGACGGCATCTACCGCTAGCGGACGACCCCCGAATGACCAATCGCCCCCTTCGTGTCGGCGTGGTGATGGACCCCATCGACCAGCTGACCTACAAGAAAGACACCAGTCTCGCCATGCTGTGGTCCGCTCAGGATCGCGGCTGGTCGCTTTGCTACATGGAACAGGAAGACCTGTTCCTCAAGGAAGGCCGCGCCTATGCCCACCAGCGCCCGCTGCAGGTCCACCGTGACCCGCAGCACTGGTTCGACCTGGGCGAGGTCGAGTCGCGGCCGCTGGCGGAGCTCGACGTCATCCTGATGCGCAAGGACCCGCCGGTGGATGGCCACTTCCTCAACGCCGTGCATCTGCTGGCCTTCGCCGAGCGCGAGGGCGTGCTGGTGGTCAACCCGACCCGGCCGCTGTTCGAGTGCAACGAAAAGCTGTTCGCCCAGCAGTTCCCGCAGTGCTGCACACCGACCCTGGTGTCCTGTCGCGACAGCGAGATCCGCGCCTTCCAGGCCGAGCACGGCGACGTCATCTTGAAGCCGCTGGACGGCATGGGCGGCAGCGGCATCTTCCACATCGGCCCCGAGGGGCGGAACCTGGGGGCGGTGATCGAGACCCTGACCGAACGCGGCCGTCGCCAGATCATGGCTCAGCGTTTCCTTCCCGAGATCAAGGACGGCGACACCCGCATCCTGCTGGTGGACGGCGAACCGGTGCCCTTTGGTCTGGCGCGGATCCCGTCCGCCGGCGAGACCCGCGGCAACCTCGCCGCCGGCGGTCGTGGCGTCAGCCGCGAGCTGACCGATCGCGACTACTGGCTGGTCGAGCAGGTCAAGCCGGTGATCAAGGAGAAGGGCCTGATGTTCGTCGGGCTCGACGTGATCGGTGACTACATCACCGAGATCAATGTCACCAGCCCGACCTGCGTGCGCGAGATCGATGACCAGCGCGGCACAGACATCGCCGGCCTGCTGATGGACGCCATCGAGCGCCGCCTGGCGGCGCGCGGCTAGACCGTCGATCACGTCGAGTTTTCCCCACAGTCACTGAGCGCCATGCCCCCGGATGGTACACTGGGGGCATCCTGCCGGGCCGTCGGGGCGACGACTCGCCCCGAGGCCTGGCCACGCATCTGGACGGCGCGCAAGACCGCCTGGGAGTCACATGCAAAGCTTGAAGAACCATTTCCTGATGGCCATGCCCCATCTGGAAGACCCGAACTTCGCCGGGACGCTCAGCTACCTGTGCGACCACGACGAGAACGGCACCATGGGCGTGATCGTCAACAAGCCCACCGACCTGACCCTCGACGCCCTGTTCGAGCAGCTCGAGATCAGCGTGGAAGAAGCGGCCAACGCTCAGGCACCGGTGTACTACGGTGGCCCAGTGCACAAGGATCGTGGCTTTATCCTGCACTCGGGCTCCGCCGAACCCTGGGATTCGAGCATCCAGGTGACCGACGATATCGCCCTGACCACCTCCATGGACATGCTCCAGGCGCTGGCCAAGGGTGAGGGTCCCGAGCGCTTTCTGGTGTGCCTGGGCTGCGCCGGCTGGGAGTCCGGTCAGCTCGAGAACGAGCTGATGGACAACGCCTGGCTGACCGTGGAAGGCCGCGCCAACGTGCTGTTCGAGACGCCGCCGGAGCAGCGCCTGTCGGCCAGCGCCGGGATCCTCGGCATCGACTTGAACCTGATGACCCGCGAGGCCGGGCACGGCTGATGGCCAGTCGCAAGCGTGAGCCGGGCGAGCGCCTGATCCTGGCCTTCGACTTCGGCACCCGGCGCATCGGCGTATCGGTGGGCAACGAGCTGTTGCGCAGCGCCAGGGAGCTCGAGCCGCTGCCGGCCCGGGATGGCATTCCCGATTGGCAACGGGTGAGCTCGCTGGTCGAGGAGTGGCAGCCCGACCGTTTTGTGGTCGGCCTGCCGCTCAACATGGACGGCAGCGAGAGCGAGATGAGCACCCGCGCGCGCAAGTTCGGCAAGCGGCTGTTTGGCCGCTACGGCGTCGAGTGCGAGATGTTCGACGAGCGCGGCACCACCCGGGAGGCCAAGGCCATCGCCCGGGAGCAGGGACACGGGGGAAATTACCGCAAGGAAAGCGTCGATGGCATCGCCGCGGTGCTGATCCTGGAGGGCTTCTTTGCCCGGGAGGAAGGGTTGCCGAGCCGCTGAGGTCGCCACTGTTGCACCGAACTTGTGAAGCATCCAAAAAGCCCGAGGCCTTGGCCTCGGGCTTTATTCGGGGCAATCGACCCAGGCAGGTTCAACCCTCCAGGCTTAGCTCCGGTGTCGCCTGGCGGAAGCCGCGGGTCAGCCAGGCCAGCCACGCCAGGCCGCAGGCCAGCCAGATCCCGCCCAGCATCAGCGCGGAGCGGTCCAGGCTGGCCATCAGCCACAGGATCGCCAGCAGACCGATGGTCGGCGCGACGAGGAAGTACAGGCTGTCGGCCAGGCCGCGTCGGCCCTGCTTGATGTAGTAGTGGGCGATCACCGACAGGTTGACCAGGGCGAAGGCCAGGAAGGCACCGAAGTTGATGAAGGAAGCCGCCGAGAGCACGTCCATGGTCAACGCCAGCAGCGCCACCACGCCGCTGAGTATCAGGCCACCGGTAGGCGTGCCGAAGCGTCCCAGGCGCCCAAGCAGGCGGGTCGACAGGACGCCGTCGCGGCCCATGGCGTAAAGCAGTCGCGAGCCGCTGGCCTGGGCCGCGATGCCGGAGGCAAACTGGCCGACGACCAGGCCGATCAGAAAGATCGAGACGAAGACGTCTCCGCCGATATTGCGGGCGATCTCGTAGGCGGCGGCGTCGGCATTGGTGAACTGGTAGCCCGGCGCGGCGAGCTGCACGAAGTAGGACACCAGGATGAAGATCAGGCCGCCCAGCAGGGTGATCAGCAGGATGGCGCGGGGCAGGGTCCGCTCGGCGTCGCGGGTCTCCTCGGTCAGGGTGGTCACCGCGTCAAAGCCGAGAAAGGAGTAGCAGGCGACGGCGGCGCCCGCCATCAGCAGTGGCATCTGGGGGCTGTCGGCGCTGCCGAAGAAGGGCGTCAGGCTCCACAGCGGCTGGCTGGGGTCGCCGAGTACGTAGTGCACCGCCAGGGCGACGAAGGCGGCGATCACCAGCACCTGAACCAGCATCAGCACGCTGTTGACCAGGCTTGCTAGTTTGAGGCCGATGATGTTGATGAAGGTGGTGACCGCGATAAAGGCGATCAGCCACACCGGCACCGGCACGGACGGAAAGGCCGAGTGCAGATAGGCGGCACCGATCAGCCAGATCACCATGGGCAAAAACAGGTAGTCCAGCAGGATGGCCCAGCCGGCCATGAAACCCAGTCGATCGTTGATGGCGTGGCGCACATAGGCGTAGGCGGAGCCGGCCACCGGGTAGGCGCTGGCCATGCGGCCATAGCTGTGGGCGGTGAACAGCATGGCGATCAGTGCCGCCGTGTAGGCGCCGGATACTGCGCCTTCGGAGACCACCGCCAGCACGCCGAAGGTGCCGAGGACGATGATCGGTGTCATGTAGGCAAGGCCGAATAGAACGACCTGCCACAGGCCGAGTTGGGGCTTGGAGTGAGACATCTTGGGGCTCGCGTTATGGTTGTTGGTGATGGACAGTCGGGTCAGGCAACCATGGTCAGGCAATCATGGTCAGGAAAGCCGGGTCAGATGAGGCGGAAGCCGGGGCCTCGCGAGTCGTCGTCGCGCTGAAGGTCCAGCGAGACGCGTCGATCGGCCAGGTAGTCATAGTCCCGCCGGGCACGATTCAATAGCTCGAGGTCGAGCGATACCAGGTGTACCCCCGCGTCGCGATCGGCCTCGAACAGGGTCTCGCCAAGCGGCGAATACGCCGCGCTGTGGCCGGCGAAGGTCAGGCCGGCGCCCTCACCGCAGCGGTTGGCCATGGCGACAAAGCACTGGTTGTCCTGGGCGCGGGCCTGGGCGGCGCGGGCGTGTACCGGCCCATAGGGGTCCATGTTGCCGTTGGTCACCAGCATCAGGTCGGTGCCCAGCGCGCCCAGGGCACGTGCGGTCTCGGGGAATTCGATGTCGTAGCAGATCATCAGCCCCAGGGTCAGCCCGCGCCAGCGGGTGACACCGATGCGCTGGCCCAGGCCGACCAGCTCCCGCTCATCGGGCCACAGGTGGGTCTTGCGATAGGTGAGGGCGATGCCATCTTCCGGGGTGATCAGTAGCGTGGTGTTGTAGACACCATCGGCGGCCCGCTCGAGCAGGCCGATGGCCAGGGCGCAGTCGTGGTCACGGCTGGCCTGGATCAGACGAGCCACCTCCGGGCCATCGAGCGCCAGGGCACGATCGTCGACGTGGTCTTGTTCGGCGAAGCCGCTGAGATGCGTTTCGGGAAAGACCGCCAGCGACACCTGGTCGCCGTGGCGTTCCAGGGTGCTCAGGGCGGCGTCCAGGTTGGCCTCGATGTTTCCCTCGATGCCGGGAAGTTGTGCCAGGGCTATCTGCATGGAAGACTCCACAGCCGTTGTTGTCGGTTGGCGTTTTATAGAATGTCAGTATCCTCTATTCACCGAGGCTGCCTATTCCATGGCAGGGTTACCCCCATAGGGTGAGGCGCCGACAGATGTCGCAGAACAGTGAGGAAGGAACCACGGGAATGCTTGAGGCGATGGGCTGGCATCGCGACTTCGCGCGCCTGCTGGCACGCCTGGAAAGTGAAGACTTCTGGGAGGCCGTCAGCCGCACCCTGGCGCGCCACATCGTCTACAACACCTGGGTGGCGCTGGTCTTCCATGCCGACCAGCCGCCGACCATCCTGGCCGAAAGCGACGAGGACGACGGCGCCGATGAAGGCCTGTTCGAGGACTACCAGCGCGGCCTGTATCTGCTGGATCCCTTCTATGTCGCCGCCCGTGACAATGGCCTCGATGGCCTGGTAACGCTGGATGACGTGGCCCCGGCACGATTCACCGCGACCGAGTACTACCAGCGCTACTTCCGGCGCAATATCGTCAGTGACGAGGTGCAGATCAATCGGTCACTGGGCGCTGGTCGTACCCTGTGCCTGTCGCTGGGTTCCACCCGAACCTTCCTGCACAGCGAAATCGGCCTGCTGCATCTGGTCGAGCCCTGGCTCGGTGAGCTGATGCGACTGCGCATGCACTTCGAGCGCTGCGGCGAGACGCCCGGCCCCCATCCCTGGCATCCGCACCGAGGTGGCGTCGAAGAGACGGCGACCCGCTTCGGGCTGACCGATCGCGAGCGCGAGGTGAGCCAGTTGATGCTGGGCGGCGGGTCGACCAAGGAGATCGCCCGACGCCTGTCTATCTCGGTGGAGACCGTCAGGGTCCACAAGAAGCACCTGTACGCCAAGCTCGGGATCAACACCCAGGCCGAGCTGTTCTCGCGCTTCTGGCAGGAGCGCCCCTGAACCTGTGGCGCCGGCGCCAGGCTTCCGCCCGGCACCGCCGCAGCTAGAACTTGGCGTCGTCCACACCGACGCTACCCGGCACAAACCAGGGCACGTCGCGCAGGTCGCGCTCGATCAGGTGCTCGACCTTGAGCAGGGTGGCGAAGATCGCCATGCGCACCGGAATGCCGTTGTCGGTCTGGCGGAAGATCGCCAGGCGCGGGTCGCCGTTGAGGTCGACGTCCAGATCATTGGCCTCCGGACGGCTGTCCCGGGGCAGCGGGTGCATGATGATGGTGGACGGGTTGCAGCGGCTGTCCATGAAGGCGCGGTGGACGGTGAAGTCCCGCGACAGGTTGAAGCCTTCGCTCATCTCGGCGGTGAAGCGCTCCTTCTGGATGCGGGTGGTGTAGACCACGTCGACATCGGAGAAGTCACCGGCCAGGCTCTCGCGTACCTCCACGTCCAGGCCCTGGCGGCTGACCCGCTCGATCAGGTGGTTGGGCATCTCGAGCCCCGGCGGCGCCACCAGGGTCACGCGCATGGGCGCGTAGAGCGCCAGCAGCTTGATCAACGAGTGCACCGTACGGCCGTACTTCAGATCCCCGGTCATCAGCACGTGGGCACCCTTGAGGGTCTTGCCCTGGCGGCTGAATTCCTTGTCGATGGTGTAGAAGTCCAGCAGCGCCTGGCTCGGGTGCTCGCCGGGGCCGTCACCGGCGTTGATCACCGGTACGTGGGTGGCGCTGGCGAACTCGGCCACCGAGCCCTGGTCCGGGTGGCGCATGACGATGGCGTCGCAGTAGCCGGCCATCACGCGGCTGGTGTCGTAGAGCGATTCGCCCTTGGCCATCGACGAGAAGGTGAAGCCGGTGGTGTCGCAGACGCTGCCGCCGAGCCGCGAGAAGGCGGTGTGGAAGCTGACACGGGTACGGGTGCTGGCCTCGAAGAACAGGTTGCCGAGCACCGCGCCTTCCAGCACCCGGGTGACCTTGCGTCGCTGGGCGACGGGTTCCATGGCGGCCGCCACTCGCATCAGGTGATCGATATCGTCGCGGGACAGGGAGTCGATGGAGAGCAGGTGGGACATCACGGCGGCCTCGGCAGTGGGAACGGGCGCTAGTGTACCGCTGGTGCACACTGAGTTCAGCCTCGAAGAGCGCTTGCCGTGCCCCTCATCAGATTAGGGAGGCCGTAAAGGCGGTGACGGATGCTTGCCAACGCTCTAGCGTTGACTTTGCCGTAGAGGGGTTTGCTCGTTCGCGCGCTGGCAAGGTGGACGCCGGGGCCTCTATGCTGGAAGGCGCCACCGGTGTCGGGCGCATGTAGCCTGGCCCTGGTCTACCAAGTCCAAGTGGAGCCGCCTATGCTGCCGTCCCTGACCCGCTACTACCTGCTCGATGTGTTCACCGACCAACCGTTCGCCGGGAATCCACTGGCGGTGTTTCTCGACGCCGACGGTATCGCGGGGGAGCGCATGCAGGCTATCGCCAACGAGCTGAACCTGGCCGAGACGGCCTTCGTCGGGCGGGCCCAGGCGAGCCGGCATTTTCCGGTACGTATCTTCACTCCTCACCGCGAGCTGCCGTTTGCCGGCCACCCGAGCATTGGCGTGGCCCATCTGATCGCCGCCCAGGGGCTGGTGAATGCTGGCGAGGTCAGCGCCGATAGCCCGGTCATTCTGGATCTGGCTGGCGGGCCGCTCAAGGTGACCTACGAGGGCGACCTGGCACGCTTCAAGATGGCGCGCGCGCCGGAGGTCGGCACCAGCACGCTGGGCCAGTCCAGCGCAGCGGAGCTGGCCGGGCTCGAGCTCGATGACGTCGCCGCGGACCCGGTCCAGGCCTCCTGCGGACTGCCGTTTCACCTGGTCGAACTGGTCAACGTCCAGGCGCTGGCGCGGCTGGCGCTCGATGGCGAAGCCTGGCAGCGGCATGTGTCACCCAGCGCCGTGGAGCAGGTCTACTTCTATGTGCGCGAGGCCAAGGAATCCGGCGAGATTCACGCACGTATGTTCTCGCGCCACGCCGGCAGCTTTGTCGAGGACCCCGCCACCGGCAGCGCGGCGGCGGCGCTGGCGGGCTTTCTGGGACAGCAGTCGAAGAGCCAGGGCAACAACTGGCGCATCCACCAGGGCGAGGCGATGCACCGCCCAAGCCAGATCCACGCCCGCGCCACCCGCGACGACAAGGACAAGGTCACCGTCGAGATCGCGGGGCAGGCGGTGCTGATGGGCGAGGGCGGTCTCTATCCTCGTGACTGAGGCATCGTCCTTGGTGATCGAGGCGTCACCGAAGCTCGTGCCTTTACCACCCAGTCACTGCACTTTCTGGAGTCTTGCATGACCCGTCATCTGGTCCTGGCCTTCGTTGCCGGCTTTCTCGCCGTACTGTGTTTCCACCAGCCGGTAGTGGGGCTGTTGCACGCCTACGGGGTGATCCCCTTTGCCCCCTATTCCACCTCACCCGCTGCCCCCCTGGGCGTGCCGGCCTGGTTCTCGGCAAGCTTCTGGGGCGGCGTCTGGGGGCTTGTGATGATGCTGGTGTTCGCGCTCAGGCGGATCGATCAGGGGGGCTGGTGGAAGGCAGGGTTGTTCGGCGGCATCGCCCTGACCCTGGTGGCCATGCTGGTGGTGTTCCCGCTCAAGGGGCGCGGCATCGACCCGGCGATCTTCCCCATCGGCTTTCTGGTCAACGGCGCCTGGGGCCTCGGCACCTGGATGTTCGTGCGCGCCTGGCGTCAGTAGATACGCCCTGCTGAAGCGACAGCGGCCCCGTCTGAAAACAGGCGGGGCCGCTGTCGTTAAGGTTCGAGGGTCCCGTAGCGCTTGGTCGTCAGGCCGACGCCGTCTGCGCTTCCAGGTCGCCCTTGTCGGTGACGATAAAGTGGTAGCAGACCAGCGCCAGCACACCGGACAGGCCGATGGCGATGGCCATGCTGTGGGAGGTGCCATCATGAAACTGGCCGACCAGGGCGCCGACGCCGGCGGCGATGCTCATCTGGATAAAGCCGAACAGCGCCGAGGCCGAGCCTGCGCAGTGGGGGTTGGGTGCCAGGGCGCCGCCCATGGTCTGCGGCATGATGATGCCGAAGCCGATCATGTAGGCCATGTGGGGGCCGATGACCGCCCAGGGGGTATGCACCCCGGCCAGCGCGAGCAGCGCCATGGCAGAGCCGCCGAGGGCGGCGATCAGGCTGGCGGCGACCAGCAGCTGGTGGCGGCTGCGGCGACGGCTGAGCTTGGCGCTGGTCAGCGAGCCGATGAAGAAACCGAGCACGATGGCGGCGAACAGGTAGCCGTAGACGCCGGGGCTGACCCCCATGTAGTCGATCAGCACGAACGACGAACCCGACAGAAAGGCGAACAGGCCGGAGAAGGCAGCGGCGTTGGCCAGGGTATAACCGACGAAGTCGCGCTGGCCGAGCAGCGAGCGGAAGGTGATGGCCAGCGCCGAGGGCTTGATCGACTGGCGTCGGTCCCGTGGCAGCGGCTCGGGCATCATCGCGATCAGCCCCAGCATGGCGGCGGCGTAGAGCGCCAGCATCAGGAAGATGGCGTCCCAGCCGAACCACACCAGTAGCCCCGCACCGACCACCGGGGCCAGCGCCGGGGCCAGCGCCATGACGCTGGCCATGTAGGAGAGGATGCGGCTGGCCTCGAAGGGACCGTGGATGTCGCGCACCGCGGCGCGGCCCAGCACCGGCCCCGCCGATCCTCCCAGGGCCTGGAAGAAGCGCGCCACCAGCAGCGTCTCGATATTCGGCGCGAAGGCGCAGACCAGGCTCGCCAGCAGAAACACCCCCATCCCGAGTGCCAGCACCGGCTTGCGACCGAAGCGATCGGACAGCGGACCGCACAGCAGCTGCGCCATGGCGAAGCCGATCAGATACAGCGACAGGGTCAGCTGGATCTGATCGGCTCCGGTGCCCAGCGCCTCGCGCATGGCCGGCATGGCCGGCAGGTACATGTCGGTGGCCAGCGGGCCCAGGGCGGTCAGCGCCGCCAGCAGGGCCACGGTGGCGCGGGAGGTCGGGTTCAGCACACGCAACTCCTTGTGTCAGTGACGGTTGGGTCAGGGAAAGCGAAGGGAGCGCGAAAAGCGCTCCCTTCGCGGTGTCGATGCTGCTCCTCGGAGGCAGACATCGTTCCGTCAGTGTTTCCTTAGTCGGCTTATTGTAGCCGATCTCACACAGCGTCTGGCTGAACACCCGGTGCCGCCTTGTCGAAGGCCGGCAGTGCTCGCGCTCGCTCCGAGACCGCGCGCACTCGCGCAAAGGGCGTGAGGTCGCACTCGAAGCGCTCGGCGTTGAACATCTGGGGCACCAGGCAGACGTCGGCCAGGGTCGGCTCGTTGCCGACGCAGAAGTCGCCCATGGTGTGCTCAAGCATCGCCTCGACGGCGGTCAGCCCCGTTGCTACCCAGTGGCGGTACCAGGCGAGCCTGGCGTCATCCGATAGCCCGAGCTCGCCGGTCAGGTGCTTGAGCACCCGCAGATTGTTCAGCGGGTGGATCTCGCAGGCGACGACCTGGGCCAGCGCCCGGATCTGCGCCCGATGCTCGGCGGAGCCGGGCAGCAGCGGTGGTTCGGGGTAGCGCTCGTCGAGGTATTCGCACAGCGCCAGGGATTGGGTCAGCGCCTGTCCCTGGTCGGTGACCAGGGTCGGCACCAGGCCCTGGGGATTGCGCGCCAGATTGTCGGCATCACGCTGCTCGCCCTTGACCAGATTGACCGGGTGATGGTCGAGGGTGATGCCCTTGAGGTTGGCGACGATGCGCACGCGATAGGCCGCCGAAGAGCGAAAGTAACCGTAGAGTTGCATGGCAGGTTCCAGAAATTGGCGGGGGCGGGCCAGATGCTCGTGTGGCGGCCCGAGCGGTGGCGGGACGCCCGCCGGGGACGGCGGGCGTCGAGGCGTCGACGGTGGTGGACGTCCGCCCCAGGACTCAAGGGGGCTGGCTCAGTCCTTGGGTTGGTACTTCACCACCCGCTGGTCGATGGCGCCGAAGATGCTCTGGCCGGCCTTGTCGAACATCTCGATGCGCACCCGGTCGCCAAAGCGCAGGAAGGGCGTCTTGCTGTCGCCGTGCAGGATCTTCTCGACCATACGCACCTCGGCCAGGCAGCTGTAGCCGACGCCGCCGTCGGCCACCGGCTTTCCGGGGCCACCGTCCGGGTCCGGATTGGACACGGTGCCGGAGCCGACCACCGCGCCGGCGCCCAGGTAGCGGGTGCGGGCGGCGTGGGCCACCAGTTGCGGGAAGTTGAAGATCATGTCCGGGCCGGACTCGGGCTCGCCGAACTTGTCGCCGTTAAGATGGACCGTCAGCGGCAGGTGCACGCGGCCATCCTTCCACGCCTCGCCCAGTTCGTCCGGGGTGACGCAGATCGGCGAGAAGCTCGAGGCCGGCTTGGCCTGGAAGAAGCCGAAGCCCTTGGCCAGCTCCCCGGGGATCAGGCCGCGCAGACTGACGTCGTTGACCAGCATCAGCAGCTTGATGTGGCCGGCTGCCTGTTCGGGGCTCACCGCCATCGGCACGTCGTCGGTGATCACCGCGATCTCGCCCTCGAAGTCGATGCCGTGGTCTTCGCTGACCGCCTCGATATCGTCGTAGGGACCGATGAAGCTGTCGCCGCCGCCCTGGTACATCAGCGGGTCGGTCCAGAAGGTCTCCGGCATCTCGGCGTTGCGCGCCTGGCGCACCAGTTGCACATGGTTGAGATAGGCCGAGCCGTCGGCCCAGTGATAGGTACGCGGCAGCGGCGAGTGCAGCGCTTGAAGATCGAGCTCGAAGGCCTCCTCGGCGGCGCCGTCGTTGAGGCGCTGGTAGATATCTTCAAGGCGCGGGGCCAGCTCGTCCCAGTCTTCGACGAGCTGTTGCAGGGTGGTGGCAATCTGCGGCACGCGTACGGCGTGGGTCAGGTCGCGGGAGACGACGATCAGCTCGCCGTCGCGTCCGCTCTTGAGGGTGGCCAGTTTCATCAGAGGGTTCCTTGTGGTCAAAGCAGAGGTCGGTCAGGGCCGCGTCGGATCGAAGTGGGACTTGAGTCCCTTCCACACATCCACGTAGTCGCGCTGGCGGAAATCGGTGGCCAGCGCCTTTTCGGTAGGCTGGAAGACGTAGCGGCTCTCGAACATGAAGGCCAGGGTCGCCCCCTGATACTGAGGCTCGAGGCTGGCGTCGGAGGCCTTCTCGAAGGTCTCGGCGTCGGGGCCGTGGGGCGACATGCAGTTGTGCAGGCTGGCGCCGCCGGGCAGGAAACCTTCGGCCTTGGCGTCGTACTCGCCGTGGATCAGGCCCATGAACTCGCTCATCAGGTTGCGATGGAAGTAGGGCGGGCGGAAGGTGTTGTCGGCCACCATCCAGCGCGGCGGAAAGATCACGAAGTCGATGTTGGCCATGCCCTCGGTGTCCGACGCTGACGTCAGCACGGTGAAGATCGAAGGATCCGGATGGTCGAAGCTGACCGTATTGATGGTGTTGAAGTTGGCCAGGTCGTACTTGTAGGGCGCCACGTTGCCGTGCCAGGCGACCACGTCCAGCGGCGAGTGGTCCAGCCGGGTCGCCCACAGAGCCCCGGAGAACTTGGCCACCAGTTCGAAGTCGCCCTCGAGGTCCTCGTAGGCGGCCACCGGCGACTGGAAGTCGCGCGGGTTGGCCAGGCCGTTGGCGCCGATGGGGCCGAGCCCCGGCAGCTCCAGGGGACTGCCGTAGTTTTCGCAGACATAGCCCCGGGCCTGGTCGCCCTCACTGATGCGGACCTGGAACTTGACCCCGCGCGGGATCACCGCGATCTCGCCGTTGCCCACCTCGAGCGCGCCGAACTCTGTGCCCAGGCGCAGGGTGCCCAGCTGAGGCACGATCAACAGTTCGCCGTCGGCGTTGTAGAAGAAGCGTTCGGTCATGTCCTGGTTGCAGGCATAGACATGGACACCGCAGCCGGCCTGGGTGCCGGCGTCGCCATTGACCGCGATGGTGGCAAGACCATCGATGAAGTCGGTGGCCGCCTCGGGCAGGGGAGCCGGGTCCCAGCGCATCTGGTTGGGGTCCGCGGCGGGACGTGACAGCGGCGCGGTGGCGAGACCGCCGTGCTCCAGCGGGCGGTAGGCGCTCTGGGCCACCGAGGGGCGGATGCGGTAGAGCCAGCTTCTCAGGTTATGGCTGCGCGGCGCGGTGAAGGCCGAGCCGGTGAGCTGCTCGGCGTAGAGCCCGTAGGCGCAGCGCTGGGGCGAGTTCTGCCCCTGGGGCAGGGCGCCGGGCAGCGCTTCGCTGGCGAAGTGATTACGAAAACCGCTTTGATACGCAAGCGGCGTCTGGTCGAGACGTCGGGACATCGGGAAATCCTCCGCTCAGGATGATGAGGTGGCGTGTCGGGATGCTCGCCGCCCCACTGCATACTGAGTCCTGTGATAAAGCTCGGGTCGAGGCGGTCACATCATCGCTATGGCATGCCTGGAATATAGTTTCATTTGAAACTATATTCCAGGCCTTATCGCTGGGGAGACGGTGCCAACCCCACCGGCATCTGATTTATCCTTTAAAAACATGAGATTGATGGGCTAAGACATACGTCTATAGCAATGCCGTGGTGCGAAGCTTCACTGGGCGGTTGGGTGCGGTGTAGACACTATCCCCAAGGGGCCAGGCGACGGTATGAGCGCAGGGGAAAGGTCGCCTAGACCGCGCCCACCCACTTTGGGCAAGTGTGGATCGGCGTCGTGATAGCCAGCGGGGTGTGAAGCTCGCAATACGAGATGGGGGCTACTTCCTGGCAAGTGAAGTGGACTTCGAGAGAGCACGACAGACGCTGTGCCATTGCCGCGAAAAGCATAGAATTGGGCAGTGCTGCCACGAAAAGTAACGTTATCATCGTGTTATTGAGTTATTTTAAAGTCATATAAGCGTTTGTTTAAAAAATAATAAGACGCCGTCAACGTGAAGTGGACAAAAGTCCCTTCGATCTCGACATGACGAAGGTAGTGGGCATCGGTCCTCAGACGTCGAGCCTATGCACAGGGAGAACAGCAAGTGTCGATGGCAAAGATGCCCCATCTGGTGCATTGGTTAACCGGACAGTTTCGTGAAACTGAGCGAGAAGCCTGGTATCGCCGCGCGATCAAGCCGAGGGTGCGCTGCGAGTCACGACTGGCCTGGATGCTTGCCGCATTGATATTCGGCATGTTCTCGATTTCCGATTACTTTTATGTCGGCCAGAGCCGCGAGCTCTACCTGTTGCTGGCCATGCGCGTGGTCGTCGTCGGTAGCTGTCTTTTTCTGGCTTGGGCGATTGGTCGATGGGGAAGCTATTCGCAGCGCCTCTGGCTGCATGCTTTGCCGTTGTGGGTTATGGCGACGGGCATCATCCTGATTGTTCCGCTACGTCCGGACTCCCTTTCGACGCAGATGATGGCTGTCATCGTTGCTACCATGGCCTTTTATCTGCTGATTCCCAACCTGCTCACCGTGGTGGCGATGGCGAGCCTGTATCTGGGTATCGGTTTTCTGTGCGCCTCTGCCATCTTTGCCGACAGTTCGCCCGTCGATGTGTTGCGCATGGCGCTGTTGTTGATCATGGCCAATGCGGTCGGGTTCTGCACCTTGCTGCGGGTAGAGCGCCTGCAGCGCAAGCAGTTCGCGATATTGAGCGAAGAGCGCGACCAAAACCGACAATTGCTTCGTGAGATGGCGCATCGTCAGTCCCTTGAAGGTCAGTTGAGACAGCTGGCCGAGCGCGATGCCTTGACCGGTCTCGCCAATCGTCGGCACTTCATGAAGCGGGCCCAGAGCATGTTTGAGTCTGCCCGGGAAGCACAGGCGCCCTTCAGCCTGTTTATGCTGGATGTCGATCACTTCAAGACTATCAATGACACCTGGGGCCACAGTCATGGAGACCGAGTGCTGATGGAGATCGCCCGAGTGTGTGCCGAGTCACTGCGTTCCCATGATCTGATCGCGCGTTTCGGCGGCGAAGAGTTCGTGGTCGCATTGCCTGATACCTCCTTGAGTGACGCTTTGCCCGTCGCTCAACGTCTGCATCGAGCGGTCGCCGACCTGGCGCTGCCGTTTGAGGGGGGTGAGAGGGGGGCGGCGGTCACCGTTACCATCGGCATTGTCGAAGCCCGGCCCGATGAGGACAATCTGGAAGTGCTGATTCATCGCGCCGACAAGGCGCTTTACGTCGGCAAGCGTGACGGCAGAGACCAGGTAGTAGCCTGTCGCGAGAGCCAGGCGTGAGTGCGAAAGCGATGCTGATGGTAAGGTCGCGAGCTACGTTGCCGGTTCTGGCGTTCCTGGTTATCGTCAGTGACGGATGGTGGCGTGCCACGCTGGCGTGGCGCTGTCGCGATGGACGCTGACCACGGGGGCGAGGCCATGGGCTCGCGTAAGCGAGAAACACCGACCAGCAGCGGGGTACCGCATCTGGATCTTTTGCAGTTCCTGCCGTACCGGCTGAACAGCCTGGCGGACCGTTTGAGTCAGGCGCTTTCGCAGATGTACGCCGAACGTTACCAGTTGACCATTGCCCAGTGGCGAGTGCTGGCGTGGTTGTCGCACCTCGATGAGCTATCGGCCAAGCAGATCGCCCAAGCTACTCGCATGGATAAGGTGCGTATTTCTCGGGCCGTACAGGCCCTGGAGGAGCGTGGTCTGATCCGAAGAACGCCTTCGCCCAGTGACCAGCGTGTACAGCACCTGCGACTGACCGAGGCGGGGCAGGCCTTACTGGCCGACTTGATCCCCGATGCCTTGCAATGGGAGGCCGATGTGGTGGCCGCTCTCTCTCAGGGCGAGTGTCATCAACTGATAAGCGTGATCGGCAAGCTCGAGCGCCAGCTCGATCGGCTGGAGCAGGGCAGTGGCCCCTGGTCCCAGGACCGCTCCGGCGATCCCATGGAGACGCCGGGTTCTCCCGAGCTCGATCAGGATCGCTAGGGCCTGTTCGCGCACTGCTCCAGGCGCTAGGCCAGCCACACCTCGATGATCGATTGGCGAGTCACTCCCGGGCGGCTGGCTTCCTTGTCGAGAGACTCGATCATCCAGACAGGAAAGTCGACGTTGCCCCGTCTTTGTGACTGATTGGGGCGCACTCCCACTGCGACAGGTGGATTCGCCCCATCACTTCGCGATCACCCGATCACCCGATCACCCGATCACCCACCAGCCATCGACTTCTTGCACCGGTACCGGGTCCAGCGCCTCGATATGTCGCCACCGCCAACTGGCTGGCGGCGATGCTGCCTGCTCTCAAGTACTTTTCGGCGGTCAGGGCGATGCTGAGAGATCTCACGCCTGACCTCATGAAGTGGACCCCTCGAAGGAGGGGCTGCCAGAGCTTGCGGGTGTGAGATGACATGATACTGTTAACAGTTGACGATACTGAGTGCACGGAGACCGATATGGACTCGACCAAGGATCGGATTGGCCAGCGACGCTCCAGTACGCTGACGTCCATTGCCCGCGATGCCATCGAGCAGTTGATCATTTCTGGCGAGCTGTCCGCCGGCGACCGTATCAACGAGAGTGCGTTGGCCGCCAGGTTTGATATCAGTCGCGGACCGATTCGCGAGGCGTGCCGCAGTCTCGAGTACGCTGGTCTGATCCGCAATGTCGCCAATCACGGCGCCTACGTACGCGAAATGAGTCTGGACGAAGCCCGCGAACTGTACGAGGTGCGGCGTGCCTTGACCGCTCTGGTAGGGGAGCTGCTGGTCGAGCGGGCCACCCAGGAGGTGATCGAAGAACTGGAGGCTCTGGTTGACAGAATGGGCGAGGCCGCCGAGCGCGAGGATCTCGATGACTACTACCAGCTCAACTTGCGTTTCCACGACGCCATGATGACCCACACTGGCAATAGTGCTCTGGCTCGTTACTATGACGACACGATCAAGCAGCTGCACTTGTTCCGTCGTCGCGGATTGGTGCAACGCGGCAACCTGAAGGCTTCGAACGCCGAGCACGTGACGATCGTCAGGGCGATCTCGGCACGTGACGCTGATGGGGCGTCCAGGGCACTGCGTGATCACGTGATGGCCGGATGGCGTCGGATGGAGGAGGCACTCGCTGCGGCCCCGGACGACGATCGACAGGCTTGACGCCTGAGACGTCGACCGGCCCCTTTTCGTTCTTGTTCCTTCTGATTGGCGTATCGCCAGCGAGTCAGTGGCGTCGCGATTGGAACGTCTGACCAACGCCATCTGCCAGTACGACACGCAGACAGCGCTTCGTGGTGTCTAGCTTCACGCCTCGGTCCGAGTGATGCGTGCGTCAAAGGCGCAGGTGGCATCGCTTCGACCAGCGGGGCTCGCTGAGTCGATGCTCCTTTACCCACCAATCCGCATAAGCAGTAGACCAACGTCTACTTAATGGGACGTGATCCGCTCTGCTAGTTTACAGGCTGTAAACTGTTAACAGTTTACAATGCACCTCCAGACGCAGCAGGTCATGCAGTGACTTCTCAACAACGACTCCAAAGGAGAACCACCATGCGCCATTGGTTCACGATCCGCATGCTGGCGGTAGGCATCGCCACGAGCCCCCTCGCCATGCTCTCCGCCTCCGCCTTGGCGGCGGACGACTTCCCTGTCGATCCGATAGAGATTGCCGTACACACCTCGCCCGGTGGCGGCACCGATACCACTGCCAGAATGGTGGCCCTGTCGACCCAGGAGCAACTCGACAGCAATGTCTTCGTCCAGAACAAGAAGGGCGGCGGAGGCTCCGTGGCGATGAGCTATGTCAGTGGCAAGCCAGCAGACGGCTATACCCTCATGGCCATCACTCCGACCCATCTGTTCACCATGCTGCGCGGCAATGCCCCGATCGGTATCGATGACATTCGTGGCGTAGTTCGGGCGACCGACGACCCGATCATCGTCATGGTTCGCGGCGACAGCGATTACGCCTCCATCGATGATCTGATCGAGGCTGGGCGGTCCGGCACGATCAAGTGGGGCGGAACCCAGATTGGCGGTGTCGACCATATCGCCGCCATGAGCTTCGCCAACGAGGCCGACATCAGGGTTTCCTACGTACCGTTCGATAGTGGTGCGGAGTTTGCCGCCGCCCTGTCTCGCGGTGATATCGACGCCGCCGGTCTCAATATCTCGGAAACCCAGGACCAGATTGCCGATGGAGAATTCCGTCCTCTGGCGGTGATGGCCGACGAGCGCATGGGGGCCCTGCCGGAGGTGCCGACCTTGGCCGAAAACGGCATGGACGTGTCCTTCTCCACCGTTCGCGGCTACGTGGTGCTCAAGGACACCCCCCAGGAGCGCGTCGACGCGCTGGAACAGGCCATGCTCGATGGCATGCAGAGCGAGCGCTATCAGGAGTATCTCGACGGCATTGGCCTGGATAGCGCCAGCGTCGCCGGTAGCGAGGCCTGGGACCAGCAGATCCGCCGCATGTACGAGGCGGGCAAGGTCACCATGACTGACCTGGGGCTGCTCCAGTGAATCGTCAGGCTGGACGCGGGGCAGGGCTGAAACCAGGGCTGAAAACAGGGCATGAGACAGGGAGCGTCTCGGCTGCCATCGATGGGGTCGTTTCCCCAGGCCCGGCTTCGGTCCAGGCCCACGGGGCATCAACATCAAGAAGGAGTCGCACATGATTCGTCACTGGCGAGATCTGCTTCCCGGGTGCGCCCTGCTGGTACTGGCCGGCGGGCTGTACCTGATCACTACCGACTTCGACAGCGTACCTCCGTCCTTCGCCCAAGGCATGCAGGCGGCAGACATGCCACAGCTGATCCTGGGAGTGATCGCCGTGCTTGCGTTGGTGATGATCATCCAGGGGCGGGGCCACGAGGAAGAAACCAAGCCGGTCATCTCCTGGCGCATGTGGACCACTGCGCTGGTGCTGCTGGTATCGGTATTCCTGTTCGGTGTGCTCGGCCTGACCCTGACCACCGTGCTGACCTGCCTGGCCATCCCGTTGCTGTGGGGTGAGCGGCGTCGGTTGGCCGTGGCGATCTACGCCATCGGCGTGCCGGCGTGCATCTACCTGCTGTTTACCCACGCCTTGCAGCTCAGATTGCCCCAGGGCGTGCTGAGCCCCTGGCTGTCCTGAACAAGGAGACGACCATGGATCCTATTCTAACGGGGCTTGGCATCCTCACCGACCCGGTCTCACTCGGTGTCATCCTGCTTGGCACCATCATCGGTGTGCTGGTAGGAGCGCTGCCGGGATTGAGCTCATCGATGGCGGTGGCCCTGCTGCTGCCCTTCACCATCTATCTGGAGCCAGTACCGGCGATATCGATGCTGGCGGCGCTCTACTGCGCCGGTACCTTCGGTGGTTCCATCACCGCTATTCTGATCAACGCCCCCGGCGCTCCGCCTGCCGCCGCCACCGCCTTTGACGGTTTTCCCATGGCGCAGCGGGGCGAGGCCGGTCGCGCACTTGGCATGGCGGCGGTATCCAGCGTCATCGGCGGCATCATCTCCTTGATCGTGATGGTGCTGGCGGCCCCGGCGCTGGCCCGAATCGCCCACTCCTTCGGCCCACCTGAGTACTTCGCGCTGGCAATCTTCGGGCTGTCGATGCTGGCCTCGATCAGCGGCAAGTCGCCGGTCAAGAACCTGATCGGCGGGGCTCTGGGGCTGTTGATCGCCACCGTCGGGGTAGACCTGACCACCGGCGTCGAGCGCTTTACCTTCGGCGTGCCGGAGCTCTACGAAGGCATCAGCTTCATTCCTATCCTGATTGGCCTGTTCGCGGTGTCGGAGCTGTTGTCCCAGTCCGACATCATCGACCGGGCCAAGGAGCGCATCTCGCTCACCGCCATCAAACTGCCGTCCCGGGAAGACTTCAAGCGGGTGTGGAAGACCATTCTGCGCTCGTCCGGTATCGGCACCTTCATCGGTATCCTGCCGGCGGAGGGCAGCACCATGGCGGCCATGATCGGCTACAACGAGGCGCGCCGCTGGTCGAAGAACGGCGACAAGTTCGGTACCGGCGAGATCGAAGGCATCGCAGGCCCGGAGGCGGCCAACAACGCCGCCACCGGTGGCTCCATGGTGCCTACCCTGGCGCTTGGCATCCCTGGCTCAGCCACGGCGGCGGTGATTCTCGGTGGCCTGCAGATTCACGGCATTCGCCCGGGCAGCTATCTGTTCGAGAACCAGCCCCACCTGCTGTACTCGATCTTTGCCGCCATGCTGGTGGCCAACCTGGTCTTTCTGGTCTTCGGGCTGGCCGGCGCCAAGCTGTTCTCCCGCATTTCGCTGATCCCGCGCACCTTCCTGTGGCCGGCGGTGTTTGCGCTGTGCGTGGTGGGCGCCTACGGCGTCAACCAGAGCCTGGTCGACGTCACCATCATGCTGATTGCCGGCTTCATCGGCTTCTGGCTCAAGCGCTACGGCTTCGGCGCGGCGCCGATCATCATGGGTGTGGTGCTGGGCTCGCTGGTGGAGAACTCTCTGGCCCAGTCGCTGATCATCTTCGATCAGGACGCAAGCCGCTTCCTCGAGCGTCCGGTGGCCCTGCTGTTCTTCGTGCTGGCCGCACTGAGCATCTTCTACAAGCCATTGTCCGGTGCAGTGCGTCGTGTACGCAGTGGCCCGAGTACGACCCCGGGAGGTGAATGACATGACCGGGCCCAGGACAGAACCCTTGTCGGGACGTGTAGCGCTGGTTACCGGCGGCAGCCGGAATATCGGTCGTGCGGTGGCACTGGGACTCGCCGAGCAGGGTGCCGATGTGGTGATCATTGCCAGTCATCACGGCCAGGCGATGGATGACACCCTTGCCGAGATCGAGGCACTGGGACGTCAGGGACTGGGTTTGGCCGCCGATATTGCCGACCCCGAAGCCGTCGATGCCGCCGTGGCAAGCGTCGGTGAGCGCTTCGGCCGGCTCGATAGCCTGGTGTGCTGCGCCGCCATTCGTCCCCATCAACCCTTCGCCGAGCTGACCTTCGATGACTGGCGTCGGGTCATGGCGGTCAACCTTGACGGGCCTTTTCTTGCCGCCAGGGCCTGCCTGCCGCTGCTGCTGGCCTCCGACCAGGCCGCCATTGTCACCTTCGGTGGCGTCAGCGCTCATCTGGGTGCCGCCGAACGGGCCAACGTGATCGCCTCGAAGATGGGTGTGGTGGGGCTGACCCGGGCGCTGGCGGTGGAATACGGCGAGCGCGGCGTCACCGCCAACTGCATCGTACCGGGACAGATCGATACCGAACGGACGGCAGGCTCGCCGCCGCCCAGGTTGAGTGGCGGCAAGGGGCCGCTGGTTGGCCGACTGGGCAAGCCCGAGGAGGTGGCCGCGCTGGTGTGTCATCTGGTCGGGCCGGCGGGGCGCTACAGCACCGGCCAGACCTTCCATCTCAACGGCGGCAGCTACCTCGGTTAAGCCATGACCATCTACCTGAAACCCGAACCCGACCAGGGCCGAATGGCGCACTGGTGGCGCAGTTTCCTGCTGCCGGCGATGGTTGCCGTCATCGGTGGCGGTAGCTGGAGCGCTCTCGGTCTGCCGCTGGGCTGGTTGCTGGGGGCGGCCATCGCCATCGGCATCTGGGCGGGGCTGGGCCTGCCGGCCCGGGCTCCCAGACCGATCCAGCGCGCCGGCCTGATGGTGGTGGGGGCAAGCGTCGGCTTGTGGGTGACACCGGAGGTGGCCCGTCAGTTGGTTGGCTGGTTGCCAATGATGCTGGCCTCCGCGGCCCTGGGGGTGACCCTGGCGATCCTGTGCACGCCGCTTTTCGCACGCCTTGCAGGGCTCGACAAGGCCACCGCCTATTTCTGTCTGCTGCCCGGCGGGGTGATCGAGATGGCCGAGATCGGCGAGGGCTACCGCGCCAACCGGGCGGCGATCGCCGCCTTGCACGCCATTCGCGTCGGGCTGATCGTCACCCTGCTGCCGTCGGTACTGCTGCTGACAAGCGGTAACGGTCAGCCGATGACACAGGCGTTCGGCTCGGGCGTCCAGCTTGGGCCGTGGTGGCTGATCGGAATGCTGGCGCTGTGTGCCCTGGCCAGTTGGGGGACCGCGCGTCTGGGCATGCCCTCGGCCTGGTTCCTGACGCCGCTGGTGGTCGCCGGCGTGTTGTCCGGCGCCGAGCTGCTGCCTGTGTCTCCGCCGCAGGTGCTGCATCTGCCCCAGTGGGTGCTGATCGCCGCCCAGGTGGTGGTGGGATTTGGCCTGGGAGCCAAGTTCCAGCGGGCCAGCTTGCTGGCCCTGCCGAGGGCTATCGCCAGCGGCATTCCGATCCTCCTGCTGATCGGTCTGATGGCGGCGGTGGCGGCGCTGCTGGTGGCCGGGATGTCGGGCTCGGAGGAGAGTCGGCAGACCCTGGTGCTCGGCTTTTCCGTGGGGGGTATGGCCGAGATGACCCTGACCGCCCAGGCCCTGGGCCAGAACGCCGCCCTGGTGGCGGGCTTTCATGCCATCCGCGCCCTGTCGGTAAACCTTTTCGCAGGGCCCTTGTGGGCTCGCTTGTCACGCCTGCCCTTGTTTCACGAATCCTCGAGCTCATGCTCACGACGATCCTGATAAGGAGACTGCGTCATGTCTGTCGCAACCAACGTCTTTGCCAAGATGCCCACCAACACCCGCATTACCGCCGAGGCTGCCGAATTCATCGAATCGGTTCGCTTCGAGGAGATTCCCGAGGAAGCGCTGCGCATCGGGACCCGCTGCGTACTGGATGGAGTGGGCCTGTTTGTCGCCGGCTCGGAGGAGCATTCGGTCCAGATCCTGGCCGAGGAGGCTGTGGAGTCCGGCGGTCGCGCCGATGCACTGGTTCTGGGACAAGGAGATGCCCGAGCGCCGGTCGCCCAGGCCGCCCGCGTCCTTGGCACCGCCGGTCACGCCCATGACTGGGACGATAGCCAGGTCAGCAAGGACCCGGCCCACATCTATGGACTGTTGACCCACCCTACCATTCCGCCGCTGAGCGCCAGCCTGGTGGTCAGCCAGCGGCTCGGCGGGGTCGATGGCAAGCGCTTCATGGAAGCCTTCCTCACCGGCTTCGAGGTGGAAAGCAAGATATCTGAATGGATGTTGCCCCAGCACTACATGCAGGGCATGCACTCAAGTGGCACCGTGGGCACCTTTGGCGCCTTCGCCAGTGCGGCCAAGCTGATGGGGCTTCGTGGCGAAACCTTGCGCCATGGCCTGGGTATCGCGGCGAGCCTGGCCGCTGGTATCCGCTGTAACTTCGGCACCATGACCAAGCCGCTGCACGTAGGCCGCGCGGCGGAAAATGGCGTGACTGCGGCACTGCTGGCAAGTCGTGGCTTTACCGCCGACCCCGAGGCGCTGGACGGCCCCTGGGGCTTCATGGCGGTGCAGGGCGGCGGCGCCAGCGAGGACAAGCTGACCCAGGGCTTCGGCAAGACCTGGTCCATCGTCGAGCCTGGGGTGTCGATCAAGCCTTACCCCTGCGGCGTGCTGACCCACCCGACCATCGACTTGATGCTACGCCTGGTGCTCGAGGCCGACGCCAGTGCTGACGATATCGAGGAGGTGATCGTCCACGCCGGCTCCAACATTCTCAATCCTATCCGCTACCCGATCGCCGCCAATCACCTCCAGGCCAAGTTCTCGTTGCCCGCCGCACTGGCGATGATTGCGCTCAACCGTCAGGCGGGCAAGGTCGAGTTCTCGGACGAGTTCGTGGCTTCCAGTGCCATGCAGGACATGCAGCGGCGCATCCGCACCGAGTTCGATGAACAGATCGAAGCCCAGGGCTTCGACAAGATGCGCTCGCGCATCACCCTGCGCCTGAAGGGGCGCGAAGACGTCAGCGGCTGGGCTGACGAGCGTTATCGTGGCGGCCCGGAAAACCCGCTGAGTGATGAAGAAGTCGAACAGAAGGTGCGTTCCTGTTGTGACGGCGTTCTCGATGAGCAGGCTCAGAGCGACCTGATCGCCGACGTGTGGAAGGTGCTGGAACTCGACGATGTCAGCGTGCTGGCGCAGCGCTTGAATGGCTGAACGTCCGGTTTGGACCCTTTGTCGTGGTAGCAAAAGACAGAAGGGGGGCTGGTTCCCCCTTCTGTCTATCGCCTGTCAGGTGTTGCACTAGTTGTTTAAATTGAGACGCCCTCCTCACTCCCCGATCACCCACCAGCCATCGACTTCCTGCACCGGGACCGGGTCCAGTGCCTCGCCCTGGGCGGGGCCGGAGATGCCTTCGCCGCTGTCGAGACGGAAGCAGGCCTGGTGGTGGGTACAGATCAACAGCTCGCCGTCGCGGCTGAGGATGTTGCTGCCGCGGCCGTCCAGCGGCAGGTACTGATGGGGGCAGGCGTTGACGTAGGCGTGTACCCGGCCATCGGCGTGGCGGGCGAGGATCAGCGGGAAGCGGCCGTTGTCGCTTTCGAGATTGAGGCAGCGGCTCTCGCCCGGGGCCAGGCTGGTCGATTCCAGCACGGCGGTCCCGGGCGGCGGTGCGCTCTTGTACTTGCGCCAGGCGTCGGTCATCGGGGGATCTCTTGGGGGAGCCGGTGAACCCGGGTGTCAGGGCTTGAAGTCCTCGGCGGCGGGAATGCGTCCGCCTAGCTGGGCGGTAATTTCTGCGGCGGTGGCGCGCACCAGCTCGCCGAGCTGGGACAGGCGTTCGTCGGGGATACGCGCCACCGGCCCGGAGACCGAGATGGCCGCCAGCGGCGTGCCCAGTTCATCGTGGATGCAGGCAGCCACGCAGTGCAGGCCGATGGCATGCTCTTCGCGGTCGCAGGCGTAGCCGCGTTCACGGATCTCGGCCATGGCGCGACGCAGCTCGGAGGGACTCGACAGGGTGTTGACGGTGACGCGGTCCAGGCCGCGTTCGGCCAGCACCCGCTCCAGGTCGTCGTCGGGCAGCCAGGCCATCAGCGCCTTGCCCACGCCCGAGGCGTGCAGCGGGGCACGTGAGCCCAGACGGGTGATCATGCGCATCATCTGGGGCGATTCGCTCTGCGCCAGGAACACCGCCGTGGTGCCTTCACGCACGCCCAGATTGGCGGTCTCGCCGGTCTCACGGGTCAGTCGGCGCAGGTAAGGACGGCTGGTGGCAACGAAGTCGCGTGCCTCGAGAAAGCTGTTGCCGATGCGAAAGGTCTTGACGTCGATGCGCCAGACGCCGAGTTCCTCATCCTGGGTGATGAAGCCCTGGCTCAGCAGGGCCTGCAGCAGGCGATGGGTCGTGGACGGTGCCAGATCGGCCTGCTCGGCGATGTCGGACAGCGCCAGGCCGCCCGGGTGCATCGCCAGCAATTCCAGCAGGTTGAGTCCCCGCACCAGCGACTGGCTGTGGCCTCCGCTGGCCTTGCCGCTGGCCGGTCGGCCGGCCGTTCTGCGCTTGCTTTCCGTCACCTTGCATCTCCTGGGTCAACCGTTTGGCACAGTCCTTAGCATACCTGTTGGCGCGGCCGCTTGTCGCGTTTGCGGAAAAGGCTTCCACAGGCGGCTCTGCCTTGGCTGAGCCTGGTCCGGCGCTCAGCGATGGCGCCAGTGGGGGGCGCGCTTGGCGACGAAGGCGTCGATGCCTTCGGCCACGTCTTCGGCCATCATGTTGGCGGCCATCACCTCGCCTGCGTAGGCGTAGGCCTGGCCCAGCGGCAGGGCTCGCTGGCGGGCCAGCATGGCCTTGCCGGTGAACAGCGCCACCTGACTCTTGGCGCGCAGGCTGTCGAGCAGCACCTCGAGACTGTCGTCGAGGGCGTCGTCCTCGGCGACCCGGTTGACCAGGCCCCACTCCAGCGCCTGGTCGGCGTCGATGAACTCACCGGTAAACAGCATCTCGGCGGCCTGCTTGGGACCGATATTGCGGGTCAGCGCCACCGCTGGGGTGGAACAGAACAGCCCGACCTTGATGCCGGAGACGGCGAAGCGCGCCGAGCGGGCGGCCACCGCCATGTCACAGCTGGCTGCCAGCTGGCAGCCGGCGGCGGTGGCAAGCCCCTGAATTCGAGCGATCACCGGCACCGGACAGTCCTGCAGGCGCTGCATGACCCGGGAGCACTGGGCGAAGAGCTGTCGATAGGCGTCCTCGTCGCCGAGCTCGCGCATCTCCTTGAGGTCATGGCCGGCGCAGAAGGCGCGGCCCTCGGCGGCGATCACCACCGCCCGCAACGAAGGATCAGGGTCGATTGCGGCAAAGGCATCATCCAGTGCGGTGAGCATGTCCCGGGACAGGGCATTGAAGCTTGCCGGGCGGTTGAGGGTCAGATGGACGACCCCACGATCATCGTGACGCACCACGGCGAGGTCACCGGTGTCAGGCTGGGCGGAAGGTGAGGCGGGCATCGTCATGGCTCCAACGAGGGAAAACTTCGCAAGCCTAGCGCGTGATGACGCCTTTTCGGGGCCTGCTTCGACCAAAGGGGAAGAGTGGCCTGGCCTCCCTGGTTGACGCCAGGGCGGCGCCAGAGCGGCGTCAGGCTAGCGACAGGGCGACGTCAGGGGCGGCTTGCTGGCGGCCAGCGTCCGTGGTCATGGCCGTGGAGGATGGCGTACATTCGCACAAGCGATCCACGACGCGAGAGGCGCATGATGCAGGACGACAGGCTGAGGCCCAGGCCGATGCAGGGCGACGTGCTGGCCACGCCGCGTAGCCGGCTGCGCCCGCTAGAGCGCTATGATCTACCTGGCTTGAGCCGACTGCTGGCCGATCCCCGGGTGATGCGTCACTCGCTCCACGGTGTGCAGGACATGGCGGGTAGCCGTCGCTTTCTCGATGCCTGTCGCGCGAGCTACGCCGACAAGGGCTTTGGCTACTGGGCGGTGGTGCACCCGGTATCGCGAGCGTTGATGGGCTTTTGCGGCTTCGATCACGAGATCCTCGACGGCGAGCGGGAGTTGGCCATCGGCTATCGTTACGCCGTGCATCATTGGGGTAGAGGGCTTGCCACCGAGGTGGCCCTGGCGGTGGTGGCCCACGCCTTTGCCATCACCGACTGCGAGTCGCTGGTGGCGGTGGTCGATCCCACCAATGTGCCGTCGAGCCGAGTGGCACAGAACGCGGGCTTCGTGTGGGAAGGGATGACGACGCTCGAGGGCCAGCGCGTGAAGGTCTACAGGCGTCATCGCTACCGTGAAGTCAGAAGCTGCTGAGCCTGGGCTGCGTCCCTGTCCTGGGGAAACGAAGCGGGCCCGCGTGGCGGGCCCGAAAGTGGCGTCATGGTGTCCTCGAGGGGACGGTGTGGCGTGTCAGACGCTGTCGCGGAAGACCCGATCGGCCTTGGGCAGTACCAGATTGAGCACGATGGCAAACAGCGCGCCGGGGATCAGCCCTGACTCGATGATGGCCTGGAGGTTGTCGCTCAGATTGGCGTAGAGCCCTTCCTGGGCCGGCAGGCCCACCGCGGCGGACAGCGAGACCCCGATGATCACCATGTTGCGCTTGTTGAAGTCGATATGGGAAAGCATCTTGATGCCGGCGCTGGCGATCATGCCGAACATGATCAGTACCGCCCCGCCCAGCACCGAATTGGGGATGCTGGAAACGATGGCGCCCAGCTTGGGGATCAGGCCCGCCAGCAGCAGGAAGGCGCCGCCGATGGCCACCACATAGCGGCTGACCACACCGGTCAGCGCCACCATGCCCACGTTCTGGCTAAAGCTGATCTGGGGGAAGGCGTTGAAGATCGCGGCGAACACACTGGACAGGCCGTCGGCCATGACCCCACCGGAGAGCTCCTTGTGGGTCGGCTCGCGGTCCATGCCGCCGGCGGTGGTGCCGACGATGTCGCCGATGGACTCGGCGCAGGTGACCACCGCCAGCAGCACCACCGGCAGGATCGCCGCCAGATGGAATTCAAGCCCGATGGTCAGCGGCACCGGCAGCGACAGCCAGTCGGCGTCACCGATGGTGGAGAAGTCGATATAGCCGAACATGGTGGCCACCACGTAACCGGTGATCAGGCCGATCAGCGGCGCCGCTTCGGACCAGATACCGCGGCCGTACTGGTGCAGACCCAGGGTCACCACCAGTACCAGCGCCCCCAGCAGCAGGTGGTGGGTGGCGCCGAAGTCGGCGGCGCCGAAGCCTCCGCCCCAGTAGGCGAAGCCTACCGGCATCAGCAGGGTGCCGAGCATGACCACGAAGGTGCCGGTGACCACCGGCGGGAACAGAAACCGGAACACCGGCAGAAACATGCCCACCAGGGCCATGGCGACCCCGCCACACAGGGCTGCGCCAAGGGCCGCCGGAAGTCCCATGCCCACGGCAATGGGAATCAGCACCGGGACGAAGCCGAAGCTGGTGCCCATGACGATGGGCAGGCGGGCGCCGATGGGGCCTATCCCCAGCGACTGCACCAGGGTGGCGACACCGGCCACGAACATCGCCGCCTGGATCATGAAGGCGGTCTGGTCCGCCGGCAGGTCGGCGGCGCCGGCGATGATGATCGGCACCGTGACGTTGCCGACAAACATCGCCAGCACGTGTTGCAGGCCCAGCGGAATGGCGCGCCCCAGGGGCGGCATGGCGTTGACGTCATGGGTCGAGCGCACAGATGCGCTTTCCAGGGTGTCCCCGGAGGAGTCGTGGGTGGGCATGGCAGGGTTTTCTCCTGTTGTCGTTGTAGCACCGGCGTCCTTGTCGGAGCGTCGGCGGCGAAACCCCGGAGACCGTGACAGGTGTCAGACCGTCTGTGCTGACTGCCGTGGCACGGCGACCGTTGTCAGGGGGCGGCAGCGTCGGCCCTGGCCCGTGGTGCCGCGCTGCGCTCGAGATCCGTTCGTCGTTCGCTGTTGTTGCCTTTTGTCTTCCCGTCGTCCTGTTCGAAGGTGTGCGTCCAGGCGCGCCCCGAGCCTCCTAGACCGCACGCCTTAGCCGCACCGCCGCCGCGTTGTGGCGGGCCATCAGCTCGCCCAGATCGACGTCGAGCGGCTGGCCGTCGGCCACCCGCCACTGGCCGGCCACCATCACTCGGTCGGCACGGTGGGCACCGCACAGCAGCAGGGCGGCCAGCGGGTTCTCGGCGCCCGAGAAGCGCGGCTCGTCCAGCCGGAACAGCGCCAGATCGGCCTGCTGGCCAACCTTCAGTCCGCCGATGTCGCTGCGCCCCAGACAACGCGCGGAGCCTTCGGTGGCCCAGCGGATGACGTCCTGGTGACGTACCTGGCTGGGCGAGTAGCGCAGGCGGCCGATCAGCATCGCCTGGCGCATCTCCTCGGCCAGGTTGGAGTGATCCGCCGAGGCCGAGCCGTCCACCGCCAGGCCTACCGGGCAGCCGGCGGCCTCGAGTTCCAGGGTGCGGCACATGCCAGAGCCCAGCACCATGTTGGATGAGGGGCAGTGGGCGATGCCGGTGCCGGCTTGGCCGAGGCGGGCGACCTCGTCGTCGTTGAAGTGGATGCCGTGGGCCAGCCAGGTGCGATCGCTGAGCCAGCCGGTGGCCTCGAGGTAGTCCAGCGGTCGCATCCCGAACAGCTTCTGACAGTACTGCGTCTCGTCCTCGGTTTCTGCCAGGTGGGTGTGCAGGCGCACGTCCTTCTGCTCGGCCAGACGAGCGCTGTCGACCATCAGCTCACGGCTGACCGAGAAAGGCGAGCAGGGCGCCAGCGCCAGGGTCACCATGGCGCCCTCGCCGCGCTGATGGTAGGTGTCGATCAGACGGGTGCTCTCGTCGAGGATGGTCGCCTCGTCCTGCACCACCGACTGGGGCGGCAGCCCGCCCTGCTCGCGCCCCACGCTCATCGAGCCGCGGGTCAGGGCGGCGCGCACGCCGAGCCGACGCGCGGTCTCCACCTGGACGTCGATGGCGTGCTCGAGCGCGCCGGAGAACACGTAGTGATGGTCGGCCACGGTGGTACAGCCGCTCATCAGCAGCTCCACCATGGCCAGCTCACTGGCCAGCGCCAGCTGGGCCTCGTCGAGGTTGGCCCAGACGTCGTAAAGGGTGGTGAGCCAGGGAAACAGCTCCTTGTTGAGCGCCGGCGAGTAGGCCCGGGTCAGGGTCTGGTAGAAGTGGTGGTGGGTGTTGACCAGGCCCGGCAGCAGCACGTGGCGGGAGGCATCGAAGGTCTGCTCGACGCGGGGTCGGGGCGTCTGGCCGGCGGCCACGGCTTCGATGATTCGGCCGTCCTGAACGACGACACCACCGGCCGCGTCGGGGGCGCTGGCGGCCAGTGGATGCTTGATCCAAGTGACGGGGGGATGTGAGCTCATGCAGTTCTCCTGGGTTGGCTTCGCCGAGCGAAGGGTTACCCAAGCATCGTGCCCTGCTCCCGACGCCGTCCCTTGGTCAAGGAGGGCGAGGGCTCGTCGCGTAGCGGATACCTGGTTCAGGTGCCTTCAGAAACAGCCGCCGAGGGCGGTGAGCGTCATCAGTTTCACGGTTCACGCTGCACCGATATCGAGCGGCCTGTGTACCATTGTGGTGCGCAATATATGACCGTTATTGTGTACAAAATGGCCGTGACGTCAGGGCTTGTCAAGTGCCCCTCTGCTTCAGGGCCTGGCGGCCTCGCGGGCGGCCCGACGCCGGCTCAGACGATCCCCGAACAGGTAGGCACCCAGCGCCACCAGAATCAGTAGCGCGCCCAGCAGCATCGAAGGTGAAGGGGTTTCCTGATTGAGCAGCATGCCGAGGGTCAGCGCCAGCACCGGGGTGATCAGGGTCACCAGGGCGACGCTGGCGGCGTGCAGCCGAGACAGGATCAGGTAGTAGCAGAGAAAGCCGATCAGCGAGCCGAACAGCGCAAGGTATAGCACCGCCCACAGCCCACGGGGGCTGAGTGGAATCATCAGCGGTTCGCAGCTGGCGAGCCATAACACCAGAAAGCAGGGCATGGAGCCGGCCAGCGCCCCCACGGTCTGTTGCAAGGGGTCGAGCCCGGCGGCCACACGCTGCACGGCGATGCCGCTGGCGCTGAACAGGGTCACCGCCGACAGCATCATGGCCAGTGCCAGCACCTGGGCGCCGCCGCCGAGCGTCAGGCTGTCGGCGAACACCACCGCCAGCCCCGCCACCCCCAGGCCGCAGCCGATCCAGTGCCAGCGCCTGAGCCGGGTGCTGCCGGGCAGGGCCTGGAGGATGAAGCCGGAGATCAACGGCGCCATGCCGAACATCACCGACAGCAGGCCCGAGGGCAGAAACTGGGAGGCGTGGTAGCTCAGCGCCATGGCGCCGAACACCCCCGGCACCGCGGCGGCGTAGCTGGCAAGGGCGCGGCGATCGAGGCGGACGCCGCGCCTCAGCACCAGCAGGATCAGAGCGCCGGCGATCAGCGCCAGGCCCATGCGCAGCATCACGCTGCCGATGGGGGCGCCGGCCTCGGCGCTCCACTTGATGGCCAGCGGGGTGGAGGCCCACACCAGCACCACGATCAGATAGGCCAGTCCGGTTGGCATCGTGCATCCTTTGAAGAGGTCATCGGGAAGACGCTCAGGATAGGCGTTTTCTTGCTGTGCCACAGGCTTTTGGGTGTCGGCTTTTGAGGGGCGCGAACGGGGCGCGACCGTTAAGCGAGTAAAAAGGCCTGCGAGTAAAAAGGCGCCGCCCTCCCGAAGGAGAGCGGCGCCTCATCGTCATCCCGAGCGCGATAGCTGCCGCGCGGGATAGCTCGCCGCATGCAGGCGCTACGTCCGCCGCTCAGTCGGCGTAGTTGGTCTCGGAGTACAGCACCCGGGTGCGCAGGGTGTGGTTCACCTCGCGCAGGGCTTCGAGCGCCTGGCCGCCGTAGGCCTTGTCGACGTCGATGACCACGTAGCCGACCTTTTCATTGGTCTGCAGGTACTGGCCGGAGATGTTGATGTCGTTTTCCGACAGTACCCGGTTGATCTCGGACATCACGCCGGGCACGTTCTCGTGGATGTGCAGCAGGCGGTGCTTGTCCGGGTGGGCCGGCAGTGCCACCTCGGGGAAGTTGACCGAGGTGATGCTGGTGCCGTTGTCGGAGAAGGTCACCAGCTTCTCGGACACCTCGACGCCGATGTTCTCCTGGGCTTCCAGGGTGGAACCGCCGATGTGCGGGGTGAGGATGACATTCTCGAGGCCACGCAGCGGGCTTTCGAACTCGTCGGCGTTGCCCTTGGGCTCCACCGGGAAGACGTCGATGGCGGCGCCGTTGAGTCGGCCTTCCTTGATCGCCTCGGCCAGGGCCTCGATCACTACCACGCTGCCACGGGCGGCGTTGATCAGGATGGCGCCGGGCTTCATCAGGCTGATCTGCTCCTCGCCGATCATCCAGCGGGTGGACGGCAGGTCGGGCACGTGCAGGCTTACCACGTCGGAGCGGGCGAGCAGCTCCTCGAGGCTGGCGACCTGGCGCGAGTTGCCCATGGCCAGCTTGGTGATGACGTCGTAGTAGATGACGTCGAAGCCGAGCGCCTCGGCCAGCACCGACAATTGCGAGCCGATGCTGCCGTAGCCGACGATGCCGAGGGTCTTGCCGCGGGCCTCGTGGCTGTTCTTGGCGCTCTTCAGCCAGCCGCCCTGGTGGGCACGGGCGTTCTTCTCGGGAATCCCGCGCAGCAGCATGATGGCCTCGGCCAGCACCAGCTCCGCCACCGAGCGGGTGTTGGAGTAGGGGGCGTTGAACACCGGAATGCCGCGCACCAGCGCCGCCGTGAGATCGACCTGATTGGTACCGATGCAGAAGCAACCGACCGCCACCAGCTTCTCGGCCGCCGCGAACACCCGCTCGGTGAGCTGGGTGCGGGAGCGAATGCCGATGAAGTGAACATCACGGATCTTCTCGATCAGCGACTCTTCGTCGAGCGAGGTCGGCATATGCTCGATATTGGTGTATCCGGCGTTGAGAAAATTGTCCACTGCACTCTGGTGGACGCCCTCGAGCAGCAGGATCTTGATCTTGCTCTTGTCCAGGGACGTTTTGGCCATGGTCGAATCAACCTCTTGGAGTTGGCGGCAGCCAGCGGCTGTGTGGTGGGGCAGGCGAAAAATCAGGGTCCATAGAGTACCACAGAGCGGCATTTTCACGTTGAAAATCCTTGCACCGCAGCATGAGCCATCTGCATGTACCGCCGTCCTTCCGAGGGGCGCTTCACGGGCCGCGGATAAGGGCCAGGGCAGACGACCCCGGGGGGAGAGCGTGTATACTGTCGCCCTTTGGGGAAAGGCCGGACATCGTCAGCGAGCCTGCGTTTCCCGGGTGGCCCATCGTCGGCCGTGAACTCGCAATCTCGGGTCAGCCTTTGACCCGCCGCCTGGAGGGGCGCATGGCAACGCAGGACCGCCAGCCAACACAGAAAGATGACGAGTCGCTCGACTTCGCCTCGGCCATGACCCAGCTGGAGACACTGGTCGAGCGCCTGGAGTCCGGCGAGCTGACGCTGGAGGAGTCGCTCAAGGCCTTCGAGCAGGGCGTGGCCTTGACGCGGGATGCCCAGAAGCGGCTCGACGAGGCCGAACTCAAGGTGCGCAGCCTGACGGAGAACGCCGACGGTGGCATGCAGCTGTCGCCTTTTGATATCGGGGAGGAACCGGGTGAACGCTGACACCATGCTGGCCCGCTTGGCCGCAGACCGGGCGCGGGTAGACCGCTGCCTCGAGGGGCTGTTCGAACAGCGCCACGTCGTCGAACCCCGGCTCGAGGCGGCGATGCGCCACGGCCTGCTGGTCGGAGGAAAGCGCCTGCGTCCCATCCTGGTCTACGCCGCAGGGCGTGCGCTGGGAGCCGACGACGACGAGCTGGATATCCCCGCCGCCGCGATCGAGCTGATCCACGCCTACTCGCTGGTCCACGATGACCTGCCGGCGATGGACGACGACGACCTGCGACGTGGCCAGCCCACGGTGCACAAGGCCTTCGACGAGGCCTCGGCGATTCTCGCCGGTGACGCCCTGCAGACGCTGGCGTTCGAGCTGCTGGCGAGCTCTCGCTCGCCCCGCCTGGGCGCCCTGGTGGCGACCCTGGCCAAGGCGTCTGGTCGCGACGGCATGGCCGCCGGCCAGGCGCTGGATCTGGCGGTGGTGGGCGAACGTCCCGACCTGGCGATGCTGGAAACCATGCACCGCCACAAGACCGGTGCACTGATTCGCGCCGCGGTTCGCCTCGGTGGACTGGTGGCGGTGGCCGAGGACGATTCGCGTCTGGGGGCGTTGGACACCTATGCTGCGGCCATGGGCCTGGCGTTTCAGGTGCATGACGACGTGCTGGACGTCACCGGCGACACCGATACCCTCGGCAAGACCTCGGGGGCCGACGCGGCCCGCGACAAGCCGACCTATCCCGCCCTGCTCGGGCTTGACGGCGCCCGAGCCAAGGCCGGTGCGCTGATCGACGAGGCACTCGACGCCATCGCCCCGCTGGGCGAGGCGGCGGCGCCTCTGGCCGGGCTTGCCCGCTACATGATCGAGCGCGATCACTGACGACCACAGGGCTAACATGAAGCTGTTCGACACGATTCCCACCGAGCGGCCGGCGACACCGCTGCTCGATACTCTGGATACCCCGGCTGCGCTGCGTGCCATGAGCGCAGAGCAGCTCAAGCGCGTGGCCGATGAGCTGCGCGCCTACCTGCTGTATAGCGTCGGCGTTTCCGGCGGCCACTTCGGCGCCGGCCTTGGTGTGGTCGAGCTGACCGTGGCGCTGCACCACGCCTTCCGCACGCCCCACGATCGCCTGGTGTGGGACGTGGGCCACCAGGCCTATCCCCACAAGATCCTGACCGGCCGCCGCGAGGCCATGACCAGCATTCGTCGCTACGGTGGTCTGGCCGCCTTTCCCCGGCGTGCCGAGTCGGAGTACGACACCTTTGGCGTCGGCCATTCCAGCACCTCCATCTCGGCGGCCCTGGGCATGGCCCTGGCGGCGCGCACGCAGAAGCAGGAGCGGCGCGTCTGTGCCGTCATCGGCGACGGCGCCCTGACCGCGGGCATGGCCTTCGAGGCCCTGGCCCACGCCGGCCACGTCAACGCCAACCTGCTGGTCGTGCTCAACGACAACGAGATGTCGATCTCCGAGAACGTCGGTGGCGTGGCCAGCTACCTGGCACGGATTCTGGTCAGCAAGCCCTATCTGAGCATGCGCGAGAACGGCAAGCGGGTGCTGTCCCACCTGCCGGGCGCGCTGGAGCTGGCGCGGCGTACCGAGGAGCACGTCAAGGGCATGGTCAGTCCGGCCACCCTGTTCGAGGAGATGGGCTTCAATTATGTCGGGCCCATCGACGGCCACGATATCGACGCCCTGACCGATGCCCTCACCAGCATGCGTGAGCTGGACGGACCACAGTTTCTGCACGTGAAGACGTGCAAGGGCCGGGGCTTCCTGCCGGCGGAGTCCGATCCCATCGGCTACCACGCCATCACCAAGCTGGAGACGCCGGAGGCCGCCAAGGCCAAGCCCCCGGTGACCGCGTCGAATGCGCCGCCGAAGAAGAAGTACTGCAGCGTGTTCGGCGACTGGATCTGTGACATGGCCGCCGCCGACGAACGTCTGATCGGTATCACCCCGGCCATGCGTGAGGGGTCGGATTTAATCCGTTTCTCCAAGGAGTACCCCGAGCGCTACTACGACGTGGCCATCGCCGAGCAGCACTCGGTGACCCTGGCCGCCGGCATGGCCTGCGAGGCAATGAAGCCGGTGGTGGCGATCTACTCGACCTTCCTGCAACGCGGCTATGACCAGTTGATCCACGACGTGGCGGTGCAGGAGCTGGACGTGACCTTTGCCATCGATCGTGCCGGCCTGGTCGGTGAGGATGGCCCGACCCACCATGGCGCCCTGGATTTGACCTACCTGCGCTGCGTACCGGGCATGGTGGTGCTGGCGCCGGCGGACGAGGCCGAGTGTCGCGCCATGCTCAGCGCCGCCTACCATCATCCGGGGCCAGCGGCGGTACGCTATCCCCGCGGTACCGGTCCCGGTGTGCCCATTCCCGCCGACCTCGAGCCGCTGCCCATCGGCGTGGCCGAGCCGCGGCGTCAGGGCAAGGGCGTGGCGCTGCTGGCCTTCGGTAGCCTCAATGACCCCGCCGGGGTGGTGGCCGAGCGGCTAGACGCTACCCACATCAATATGCGCAGCGTCAAACCGCTGGATCGTGAAGCCGTGCTAGAGGCCGCCCGCAACCACGACCTGCTGGTCACCCTGGAAGAAAACGTGGTGGCCGGAGGCGCCGGCAGTGGCGTCAACGAACTGCTGCTGGCCGAGGGTATCGCGGTGCCGGTGCTCAACCTGGGCCTGCCCGATGTCTTTGCCGAACACGGCAAGCCAGCGGAGCTGCTGCGTGACTGTGGCCTCGATGCCGAGGGTATCGAGGCGGCGATTCGTCGCCGTCTGGACAAGCACCGAAAGCGCTGAGCGAGGGTGCCTGCGTCGCGCACGGCGCAAGTATGTCCGTCATGCCATCGGCCCCCGCTCCAGGGGGCCGATGGCGTATGGGAGCAGGCTCAGCGATGGCTGGCGCTTTCGACCAGGCGTTCGATGACGGACCTGGCAGTGTCAGATGGCGGCGTGTCCACTCCCAGCAAGCCCTGCCAGGGGAATACCGAAGCATTGGAAGCCAGACTGACGCTGATGCTGGCGGAAGCGATGGCGCCGACGATGGCAAGGCGCGTGATCGATAGTCGCATGGGAGTGTGAACCGAGCGGCTTGAAATGGCGTGCAGTGTCGCGCTTGCAGATGACCATTCGATGAAACAGCGAAGGCTGGACCTTCGCCGCCGGCTCGACGGCGATGGTATGCTGCCTGCTCATACCCCTTTGGCGGGACCTGGCATAGCCGTGATGGTTGGCCAGGGCCGAAACAGAAAAAGACGTGGCGCCGCCGCTTGGCGACGTAGCGCACAAGAGAGGATTTTATGCTGACCATCATCGTGATTGGCGCGGTAGTGGGCTTCCTGGCCGGTGGGCCGCTGGGCATGCTGATCGGCGGCGGTATCGGCTGGTGGCTGGGTGGGCGCCTGCGCGGCGGTCTGATGCTCAGCAAGGGCCTGGCCGAGATGCAGCGTCAGTTCATGGACTCCACCTTTGCGGTGATGGGGGCGGTGTGCCAGGCCGATGGTCAGGTCAGCGGCGAGGAACGCCAGGTCCTGGAGCAATTACTGGTGCGTCTGCGTCTGCCGGAAAACACCCGTGCCAGCGCCCGCGCTGCCTTCGAGCGCGGGCGTGCCAGTGACTTCGACCTCGACGGCGAGATCGCACGGGTGGCCCGGCTGACGCGCGGGCGCAGCGCGCTGCGCCAGATCTTCCTGCAGGTGCAGCTTTCCGCCATCGCCGCCGATGGGGTGCTGCACCCGGCCGAGCACAGCATGCTGATGCGGGTGGCTCGCGGGCTTGGCTGCAGCGAGGCCGAGATCGCCCAGATCGAGGCTATGCTGCGGGGCGGCGCCTCCCACGGTGCTGGCGCGACCCAGGAGAGCCAGAGCCCGCTGGAAGATGCCTACAAGGTGCTCGGCGTCAGCGACGAGGCCAGTGACGCCGAGGTCAAGCGCGCCTACCGCAAGCTGATGAGCGAGAACCACCCGGACAAGCTGGCCAGTCGTGGCCTGCCCGACAGCATGCGCGAGGTCGCCGAGGCCCGCACCGTCGAGATCGGCAACGCCTACCAGCGTATTCGCCAGGCCCGCGGTCAGGCCTGACGACCCCAGGGCCAAGTGGCACTGGCCTGGCGCCTGACGTCGTTGCCGGCGAGCGCTACACGGCAGAGGGCATGAAGGGGGTGGAGGTGGAGACCCGGCGTCCTGACTGAGGCGAGGGCCGTCGGGACGTTGCCTGGTGTATCTCCAGAGAGGGTATCGGCTGTCGGTGTTGGGGAGGCGGGTCGCGGGGTGATGGAGGTATCTGTCGGCGCCGTCACCCGATGTCCGAGGGGAATTTTCAGGGTGGTCAGCTAGCTGCAGGCCGGCGCTAGCTTGTACTTCTGGAACGGCGGTTGCGGGGATGTGACAGCGCGGTTGCCGTTTGTGCCGCAAGCGCCTAGGATGCCCCGCTGCCCGCACGACGCCGTCTGGCGTCATCCCCTCGGGCCAAGACCGACAAGAACCCAGGAGACTCCCGATGTCCTTCGGACTCTTATCCCTGTTGCCGCCGCTGCTGGCCATCCTGCTGGCATTGGCGACGCGCAACGTCATTCCCGCGCTGTTCTGCGGCGTCTGGCTCGGGGCGACCATGCTCGCCGGCTACAATCCTGCCGCCGGCCTCTACAACAGTTTTTCTGACTTTATCGTGCCGAGCATCGGCGACGAGTGGAACGCCACCGTGCTGATCTACTGTGGCCTGTTCGGGGTGCTGATCAGCGTGCTGCAGCGTACCGGTGGCGCCCACGCCATCGCCCGCGCCATCTCGCGCAAGGTCGCCAGCGCCCGTGGCGCCCAGGGCAGCACGCTTGGCCTTGGCATGCTGATCTTCTTCGAGGACTATTTCAACGCCCTCACCGTGGGCAGCGTGATGCGTCCGATCACCGATCGCATGAAGGTCTCCCGCGAGAAGCTCGCCTACATCGTCGATTCCACCTCGGCCCCCATGTGCCTGCTGGGCCCGGTGTCCACCTGGGTGGTCTTCGTCATGGGGCTGATCGGCACTCAGCTGGGCGAGATGGAGGTGAGCGGCTCGGAGTACCTGATCTACCTGTCCTCGATTCCGCTGAACTTCTACGCCTGGCTGGCGCTGGGGATGATCTTCTATATCGTCGTCACCCAGTGGGACTTCGGGCCCATGGCGCGGGCAGAACGTCGCGCCCGGGAGACCGGCAAGCTGATGGAAGACACCGCCAAGCCGCCTTCCGAGACCGACGCCATGGAGCTCAAGGCGCCGGAAGACACCGCTCGCAAGCGCAACATGCTGGTGCCGATCGGGGTGTTGCTGGCGATGATTCCGCCGCTGTTTCTGTGGACCGGCAACTTCCCGGAAAATGACCTGGTGACTGCGGTGGGCAACGCCGATGGCGGTCAGTCGATCCTGATCGCCACCCTGGTGGCGGTGATGACGGGGCTGGCCATGGGCATGAGTCAGCGGCTGTTCGACTTCCGCGAGGCCATGGATATCGTGGTCGAGGGCATCAAGAGCATGACCCTGGTCTACATCATCCTGGCGCTGGCCTGGTCCATCGGCAGCGTCACCTCCGAGCTTGGCACCGCCGACTACCTGGTCAGCCTGACCGAGGCCAGCATTCCGCCCAGCCTGGTACCGGTGCTGCTGTTCCTGATCGGCGCCGTGGTGGCCTTCACCACAGGTACCTCCTACGGCACCTTCGCCATCATGATTCCGATCGCCATGCCGGTGGCGGCGGCCATGGACCTGCCCATGGCGCTGGCCATCGCCTCGGTGCTGAGCGGCGGCATCTTCGGCGATCATTGCTCGCCGATTTCCGATACCACCATTCTGTCGTCGGCGGGGTCGAGCTGTGACCATATCGACCATGTGCGCACCCAGCTGCCCTACGCGGTGACAGCCGGTGTCGCAGGACTGGTGGCCTTCTTCGTGGCCGGCGTCACCGGTACCACCTGGATCGGAGCGATCAGCGGTGTCGCTGTGATGTTGACCATCGCGCTGGTGATGAAGGCGCTGTGGCAGCCACGGCAGGTCGATTCCGCGCCTCAGACACGCTGACGTAGGCTCGACGGCCGGGTCGCCGGGTCGCCGGGTCGCTGAGTGCCTGGTCCCGCACCTGGCCCCGTGTCCGGTAGACCCTCCCCCAGGCCCAGCACAAAAAGGCCGAGCACAAAAAGACCCGGCACATAAAAAGGCCCCGCCGACATCACGTCGGCGGGGCCTCTGCGTTGGTACCCGGGGTCCTTACCCGCGGACACCCATCGGATCGGTGCGCTTAGCCGGTGGTGGCCTGACGGGCCAGGTCTAGGTCGTGCTCGCTCATGGCGAAGTCGGTGCGCTTGGCCTGAACCCGCAGCAGCTCCAGCCGGGCATTGGCCATGGCGTTGCTGCCGTTGTCGGCGATATGGGCGTTGCCGACCTGATGGGCGGCCTCCAGCGCGCTGGCGCTGACCTGAGCCAACGGCTCGGCGTTGAGCGCTTGGGCGCGGTCAGTGGCACGGTCGGCCTGGGCGGTCAGCGGCAGGGCAGCGGCGAGCAGGGCAGTAGCGGCGATCTTGGTAGTGGCTTTCATGGTGTCTCTCCTGTAGGCCTGATGGGCTTCTGGGTGAGCCCTTGGCCATCGCGTATGTCGGTTTCAGCGGTCGTCTTGCAGTCTTTGTCGAAGGGCCTTTGTTGCTGGCCTTCGCGATCGTCTGTTGGAGATGACGCCGGGCGTCATTTGGACGTTGCCGGTCATCATCAAGTCAAACGGTCGTTTTAATCTGGTCGGCAAAAATTAGCCGGTGGTGGCCTGACGGGCCAGGTCCAGGTCATGCTCGCTCATGGCGAAGTCGGTACGCTTGGCCTGTTCGCGCAGCAGCTCCAGGCGGGCGTTGGCCATCGCATTGCTGCCGTTGTCGGCGATATGGGCGTTGCCGACCTGATGGGCGGCGTCGAGGGCGGCGACGCTGAGGCTGGACAGCGGCTCGGCGTTGAGCGCCTGGGCACGGTCACTGGCGCGGTCGGCCTGGGCGGTCAGCGGCAGGGCAGCGGCGAGCAGGGCAGTAGCGGCGATCTTGGTAGTGGCTTTCATGGTGTCTCTCCTATTGGGCCTTGTGGCCCTTGTCTCTCTTGAATTCGACCGATTCAAAATAAAACGGTCGTTTTAATTTTGGTGGCATTTTTTGGCCCCTCAGGGCCTGCCTTTTCTGCAGCTTGTCATCCTTGTCTGCCTGGACCTTGCTGACTCTGTCCTGCGTTCGAAGGATGTATCCAACGGGTACTGCATGAAAACTTGCGGCAATAATATTAACAGGCTAACGGAATGTCAAATACCGATTCGACCTTGGTCTAAGTCGCCTTTACACAGCGCAGCCTAGATGGTCACCGCGACACGCCGTCCGTCCAGCTGCAGAAAGCGAGTGGTCTGGGCCTGGTCGCGATGCAGTTGCAGCCTGGCGTTTGCCAGCGTCTTGCCATCATGGGTCGAGACGGCGGTGTTGCCGATACGCTGACCACCGATAGCCAGAGGCTCGACATCGGCGACTTGCTGTCCCAGCACGTCATCGGCCAACGGGGCCTGGTCGGTCAAGGGCGATTCGTTCAGGGCCAGGGCGTACTTGGGTGGTGCAGCCTGGGCCAGAGCGGGCAGAGAGGCGACGATCAGGGCAGCGAGGATCAAGGTGGGTTTCATGTCGAAGCTCCTTCCGGTATCAGCGGGTGGCGTCACCCGCTGTCGATGTGTGTATTTTGTTAGCGTTCTATCGAAAGCGCCAGGTAATCGCTTTTATGGCTTCGATAATGCGGCTCTATTAAAACGGTCGTATGTCTGTAGCGGTGCAAAAACAAAGGCATTTTTTTCTTGCTGTTACTTGGTGGCGGCGCGACCGAGGTCGAGATTGAGCATGAAGTCGGTCATTTCCACATGGCGAGACTGCAGCCGCAGGCGAGCCTTGCGCAGGGCTTCGGTGCTGTCGCTGGCGATGTGGGCGTTGATCACTTCATGGCCCTGCTGGGGCATGGCGTCGCGCATGGACAGGGGTTGGCTGTTCAGCGCGCGGGCCAGGTCGGTCGCGCGGGCGTCGGCCTGGGCCGTCAGCGGAAGTGTGGTCACGGCGGCAATGGCGGCAATCGAAAGCAGCTTGAGTTTCATGTCGGCACCTCGAAGGTCAAGATCAATGGAGCGTAATGTTGCGTTTGATCTTGAGTCGAGGGTGGGCCGGATTCCTTACGCGGCCTATGACTTTTTTTCGATATCCACATCATCGGCCTGGGTAAAGTCACCCAGCGCCATCATGTGACCGAGCTTGCCTGCCTTGGTGGACAGGTAGTGCTCGTTGTGGGGATTGAGCCCGGTGGTCAGGGCGACGCGTTCCACCACCTGAACGCCTGCCTGGGTCAGGGCGTCGACCTTGCGCGGGTTGTTGGTCATCAGCTTGAGCCCCTCGACACCCAGGTGTTCGAGCATCGGCACGCACAGGTCATAGCGGCGCAGGTCGGCGGCGAAGCCCAGGCGCTCGTTGGCCTCGACAGTGTCGGCCCCCTGGTCCTGCAGGTGGTAGGCGCGAATCTTGTTGAGCAGGCCGATGCCGCGGCCTTCCTGACGCAGGTAGAGGATGACACCGCGGCCTTCGCTGGCGATACGCTTGAGCGCTTCCTGAAGCTGATAGCCGCAGTCGCAGCGCATCGAGAACAGGGCGTCGCCGGTCAGGCATTCAGAGTGCACCCGTCCCAGCACAGGAGCGCCATCGTCGATCTCCCCCAGGGTCAGGGCGATATGATCCTTGCCCGTGGCCTCGTCTTCGAAGCCGTGCATGGTGAAGGTCGCCCAGGGGGTGGGCAGGCGAGAGGCGGCGATAAAGCGAATCGTCACGGGGTACCTCGGAGTCGAAACAACGGCAGCGCCGTCAAGGGGGCGCCCAGTTTATCAGGAAGTCGTGCAAGGCTCACGACACCTTGCCGACGACACAGGGTCGCAGGAGGCCACGCGTTCGGGAGTCATTGCGGTACAATGAGTCGCACATTTTCCCTGGATGACGCCTGCATGGAACTGAAGAACGATCGATTTCTGCGCGCTCTCGCGCGTCAACCGGTGGATCGCACTCCGGTCTGGATGATGCGCCAGGCCGGTCGCTACCTGCCGGAGTACAAGGAAGTGCGCGCCCAGGCGGGAAGCTTCATGGACCTGTGTCGTGATACCGCCCGCGCCTGTGAGGTCACCCTGCAGCCGCTGGAACGCTATCCGCTGGACGCCGCCATCCTGTTCTCCGATATTCTGACCATCCCCGATGCCATGGGGCTGGGCTTGTACTTCGAGACCGGCGAGGGTCCCAAGTTTCGCAAGCCGGTGCGCAGCGCAGAAGACGTGGCCGCGCTGACGGCGCCCGACGCCGAACGCGACCTCGACTACGTGATGCGCGCGGTCTCGACCATCCGTCGCGAGCTCAACGGTCGGGTGCCGCTGATCGGTTTCTCCGGCAGTCCCTGGACCCTGGCGACCTATATGGTCGAAGGCGCCTCCAGCAAGGACTTTCGCCACGTCAAGGGCATGCTCTACTCAAGCCCCGACGTGATGCATCAGCTGCTCGATACCCTGGCCACGGCGGTGACCGACTACCTCAATGCGCAGATCCGAGCTGGCGCACAGGCGGTACAGATCTTCGATACCTGGGGAGGGACGCTGTCCACGCCGGCCTATCGCGAGTTCTCGCTGCGCTACATGGAACAGATCGTGGCGGGGCTGATTCGCGAACAGGATGGGCGCCGGGTACCGGTGATCCTGTTCACCAAGAACGGCGGCCAGTGGCTCGAGGATCTGGCCGACACCGGCGCCGACGCCCTGGGGCTGGACTGGACCACTGAACTGTCCAGCGCGCGCAGCCGGGTGGGCCGCAAGGTGGCACTGCAGGGCAACATGGACCCCAATGTGCTGTTCGCCAACCCTTCGGCGATTCGTGCCGAGGTCGGCCGTATCCTCGACAGCTACGGTCACGGCCCGGGCCACATCTTCAATCTCGGCCACGGCATCAGCCAGTTCACCGACCCCGACAACGTCACCGCCTTCATGGAGGCGCTGCACGAGTTGAGCCCGGCCTATCATGCCCAGATCGCCTCAGGCTGAAGTCTCGGGCAGGCGGTCTGCATTCGTGCCGTGGTGGTGGGGGCTGGCCGCCGCCGCCGCCCTGGTCATCGCCTGGGGCAGTCTGATGCCTGCCAGCGAACTGCCGGAAGACCTGCCCTGGGACAAGGCCAACCATCTGATCGCCTACGCCGGCCTGGCAACACTGCTGGCGTTGGCGAGCGGGCGCAGCGGGCTGTCCATGGCACTGGCGGTGGCCTACGGCGTCGCCATCGAGTTCGCCCAGATCCCGGTACCCGGGCGTCTTGGCGGCGATGTCTGGGACATCGTCGCCAATACCCTGGGTGCGGGGCTCGGTGTCGGGGCGGTCTGGCTGTGGCATCGAGGGCGCCAGCGCGCTCGCCGCTGATTGCCTTCCCGGTCAAAGCGTCGACCGCGTCAGAGACTTGGCTCCTGGCGACTCGGCTTCTGGACCCTTTGTGATTCGGGCTCGCCGGTAGACGAACGGTTCAGGTCGAGGCCGGGCTCGCGATGTCCGCGTTTGCTCAGCGGTTCGGCCTTGCGCGTCACCCGAGCATCGCCGACCACCGTGTCGTCGTCCTCCAGCGGCCGGGCCTGGGAGGTCCAGGCCTTGTCGTCATCATGCACCGCCGGACGACGATCGTAGGAGCGGGTGACCACCGCGCCGGGGGCGAAGCCGGGCCGTTGACTGCCCAGGTGATGGGGCAGCAACCACAGCTCGGCCAGCAGGCGTAGTGCGACCATGGTCAGCAGGGTGAGGCCGGCGCCCAGCGCCAGGGGAGGCCAGCTCTCACTCCAGGTGGTCATGGCGACCCAGGGGGTGCGGGGGATCAGCCACCACAGACCGGCGGCGAGAACGCCGAGCTGTGCAATGAAATGACAGCTCAGCAGGGTGCGCCGGGCCAGTGGGGCGCGGGGAAAGAAGAACTGGCGCATGGTTGAGGTCCTCCAGCAGGGGAACTCGCAGGGCGCCAGGATGGGCGGCCCGCGAGTATCAGCGGTGCGGCGCAGGCAAAGGCGATAACCGGACAGGGCCGCAGGCCGCCGGGGCGTGTAACAGATGCCTGCATGCTACCCCAAAGGAGGCAGGGCTCGTCAGTGTCCGTGGAGGGCGACGCCGGTGTCGCCAATAACCACCAGTTGACGCTGCCGGGGTCCGTTGCCATGGTGACTTTGTACCGGTCATTGTGCCGGGAAGTCTGAACACAGGGAGGCGAGGACCGACCATGACGACGACTTATATCGTGGTAGCCGATGCGTCGCGTGCGCGAATCTTCACTCGGACAGGACGCAAGCTGAATGAAGTCGAGAGCCTGGTGCACGCCGAAGGGCGGCTCCACGAAGGCGATCTGGTGACCGACAAGGGCGGTGACGTACATGAATCCAGTGCTACCGCCTCGCGTCAGGCTGGCGGCGAGGAGGTGGCGACCCAGCACCATGAAGTCATCTTTGCCCGAGAGGTAGCCGATCGACTGTATCGTGCCCGTGTCGACAACAGCATGGAAAAGCTGATCATGGTGGCGCCGCCGCGCTTTCTTGGCCACCTGCGCGACAAGCTCGATGCTCCCACCGCCAAACTGGTCATCCACTCCCTCTCCAAGGATCTGACCAAGGCCGACTGCGACAAGATCACCGACGCCGTCGACGATCTGCGCTGATCTGTGCCGCCCGCCGTCCGCGGCGGGCTCTCTCCTGCATAGCGCTAGTCGTTTCCGTTCAGGGCACCTGCGGCAGATCGATCTCGTCGCTGCGCTGGATCCCCTCCGTCATCTGCCGGCACTGGCGTAGAAATTCGCGCATGCCTGCGGTGAGGTACTTGTGACGGTGCCAGATAAAGGTGAACTGTCGACTCAGGTCCAGTTCCGGCGTGGGCAGTGGGGTCAGGCTGCCACGCCGAAAGGCGTCGCGCAGCGCCAGGCGTGAGACACAGCCGATTCCCAGCCCCGACTCCACCGCACGCTTGATGCCCTCGGTATGCTCCAGTTCGAGCAGGATATTGAAGCGACCACGCCGATGGCGGGCTGCCTGTTCGAGGGTCAGGCGCGTGCCTGAGCCCTCCTCTCGCATGATCCAGTCTTCACGCAGCAGGCGGTCGAGCTCCACCGGCCCGCGGTTGGCCAGCGGGTGACGGGGCGAACAGAACACCACCAGGTCGTCTTCGACCCAGGGCTGGGTGATGACCTCGTCCTCCTCGCACTGCCCCTCGATCAGCCCCAGGTCGAGCTGGTGATGGCGAACCGCATCGATGATCGAGCGAGTGTTGCGGACCTGCAGCCTTACCCGGCTGCCGGGGTGGCGCTGCATGAAGTCGCTGATCAACAGCGTCGCCAGATAGTTGCCGATGGTCAGGGTGGCGCCGACATCCAGATTGCCGATGCCTTGCTGGCCTCTGAGCAGTTCTTCCACTTCTTCGGCCCGATCGAGCAGGGCGACCGCCTTGGGCAGCAGCTGGAAGCCCAGTGCATTGAGCTTGAGGCGCTTGCCGATGCGATCGAGCAGCTGGCAGTCGAACTGGCGCTCGAGTTCGGACAGCGCGGTACTGGCCGCCGACTGCGACAGGGCCAGGGCGCGCGCCGCCTTGGACACGCTCTCGTGCTGGGCGACCGCAACAAAGACTTCCAGCTGTCGAAGGGTGTAGCGCATGGCACGGGCTCTCCGGCGCGATAGGGGTAAAGACGTCGGCGATGGACATCTATATCAATGAATTGGATAAGCGTTATCCATACAATCCATTTAACAGATAATATGGCCGGTCTTAGAATTATCCGCAAGACTTGATATCGGGCTTTATTCACTTCAGGAATAAGCTCACGCATTTTAAGGAGTTGGCATGAGCAAGTTTGCCCTGGAAGAAGTGCTGAGCGTTCATCACTGGAACGACTCCCTGTTCACCTTCCGCACGACCCGTGAGCGTAGCCTGCGTTTCAAGAACGGCCAGTTCGTGATGATCGGTCTCGAGGTCAACGGCAAGCCGCTGATGCGTGCCTACTCCGTGGCCAGCCCCAACTACGAGGACCACCTCGAGTTCTTCAGCATCAAGGTACCCGATGGTCCCCTGACCTCTCGCCTGCAGCACCTGCAAGTAGGCGATCAGATCATGGTCAGCCGCAAGCCTACCGGTACCCTGGTATGTGACGACCTGCTGCCTGGGCGCAATCTCTACATGCTGTCCACCGGCACCGGTCTGGCGCCCTTCCTCAGCCTGATCCAGGACCCCGAGGTTTACGAGCGCTTCGAAAAGGTAGTGCTGGTGCACGGCGTGCGCCACGTCAACGAGCTGGCCTACGCCGACTTCATCACCAAGGAGTTGCCGGCGCACGAGTACCTGGGCGAGGAGATCAGCGAGAAGCTGGTCTACTACCCCACCGTGACCCGTGAAGACTTCCACACCATGGGCCGCCTGACCGATCACATCCGCACCGGCAAGCTGACCGACGACAAGGGGCTTCCGCCCATCGATCCCAAGCAGGACCGGGCCATGATCTGCGGCAGCCCGGCCATGCTCGACGACACCAGCGCACTGCTCGACGAGCTCGGCTTCAATATTTCTCCGCGCATGGGCGAGCCCGGCGACTACGTCATCGAGCGTGCCTTCGTGGAGAAGTAAGACCCCACGACAGGACGCCGCAAACGACGACGCCGATGGCCACTTGCCATCGGCGTCGTCGTTGGTGCTGGCGGATTGAATCGCCTGCCGGTGTGGCGGTGGTCAGTCGCCGAGAGCCTCGGCGATCTCGCGCTCGCCGTCCAGGAGCACCGTCTCGTGATTACGGATCTTTCGTTGCCCCAATAGATAGACCAGGGCCTGGGCCACGTTGGCTCGGGATATCTGGTTGTTGCCCCCGGTCTCGTCCAGCGACGTGGCCACACGGCCGGTGGCGTCGTCGTCGGTGAGCCGGCCTGGCTTGACGATGACATGGTCCACCTTGCTGCTGCGCAGGTAGGCATCGGCAGCGAACTTGGCGGCCATGTAGGGCCTGAGCTTCTCCGGCGCCTGCAGCGGCTGCTCGGCGCGCATGGCGCTGACCATCAGCATGCGATCCAGCCCCTGGCGGCTGGCCTCGTCCGCCACCCGCGTAGCGGCGTAGAGGTCGATCAACAGCGTCTTGTCGGGCCCGGTGTTCGGGCCGGAGCCGGCGGTGAACAGCACCTGATCGCAACCTTCGAAGGCGGAGGCGAAGTCGCCCTCCAGGTCGGCGACGACCGTCTCGATACCTTGTTGCTCGAACCAGTCGCGTTGCTCGGCGCTACGGATCATGGCGCGAATCGGATGTCCCTGGCGGTGGGCGATGGCGCAGACCTGGCGGCCGATCTGGCCGTTGGCACCTATCACGAGTGTGGTCATGTCGGCCTCCTTGTCGATACCTGGAAATAACCATGGCGTCGATGGGGAAGACTTTCAACGGGGAGACTTTCAATGGGGAGGCGAATCGATGGCGACGCCGCCCGCAGGCCAGTACCCTGTGCGTCTTTCCCTCACCCACCCGCTCAGGAGCAGCGATGAATCCTCAGGACCTGGAACGCCTGGTTACCTTGCCGATGCCTTTCGGCAAGCATCAAGGTACCTTGATCGCCGATCTGCCCGGGCCTTACCTGGCGTGGTTTGCCCGGGTCGGGTTTCCCCCCGGAGAGATCGGACGCCTGCTGGCGCTGATGCACGAGATCGACCACAACGGCCTGAGCGACCTGCTGGAGCCGTTGCGACGCCGCGGCTGAGCGGCGCCACCTGGCGGGGAGAACCGGTCGCCGTCGTCAGACCGCACCCTTGTCGGTCGAGCTCAAACCGCGTCCTTGTCGGTCGAGGTCAGACAGCATCCTTGTCGGTCTCGCCGGTACGGATACGAATGACCTGCTCAAGGGGGGTGGCTGAAGACAGCTGCCATCGTCGGTCAGACAGCGTCCTTGTCGGTTTCGCCGGTACGGATACGAATAACTTGTTCAAGGGGAGTGACGAAGATCTTGCCATCACCGATCTTGCCGGTGTTGGCGACCTGGACGATGGCTTCGATGACCTGCTCGGTCATACCGTCGTCGACCGCCACCTCAAGCTTCACCTTGGGCAGAAAGTCGACCACGTACTCGGCTCCCCGGTACAGCTCGGTGTGGCCCTTCTGACGGCCAAAGCCCTTCACTTCAGTGACGGTGATGCCCTGAACACCGATCTCGGAGAGCGACTCGCGGACGTCGTCGAGCTTGAATGGCTTGATAATCGCGGTCACCAGTTTCATGGCGGGTTCCTCATCCTGTCCGTGTGGGGGCGGCGTCGGTCGTGCCTGGCGCCAACCCGTTGGCGGCGCGCCGTTGCGCCTGTCCTGACTAGTGTGACAAAGCATACCCCTGGCGAACAGCAATAAAAAAGGCCCCCGAAGGGGCCAGGAGGAGCACGCCAGCTCACTGGTGTCGCGGGTAAGCTCAGGCTTACTTCTTGGCGACGTTAAACTCGGGGTAGGCTTCGAGACCGCATTCGGCCAGGTCGACGCCTTCGTATTCTTCTTCTTCGCTGACACGCACACCCATGATTGCCTTGATGATCAGCCACACGACCAGGCTAGCGATGAAGACCCAGGCGAAGATGCCGATGATGCCGAGCATCTGGGCGCCGAAGGTGGCGTCGGCGTTGTTCAGCGGGACCGCCAGGACACCCCAGATACCGGCCACACCGTGGGCGGAGATGGCACCGACCGGATCGTCCAGGCGCAGCTTGTCGAGGACCACGATGGCGACCACCACCAGGACACCGCCGACTGCACCGATCAGGGTGGCGCCGAGGGCCGTGGAGGACAGCGGGTCGGCGGTGATGGAGACCAGGCCAGCGATGGCGCCGTTCAGGGCCATGGTCAGGTCAGCCTTGCGGAACCAGATCTTGGCCAGGATCAGCGCGGCGATGACACCCCCGGCGGCGGCAGCGTTGGTGTTCACCAGCACCTGGGCCATGTTGTTGGCGGAAGACACGTCGGAGAGCTTGAGCTCGGAGCCGCCGTTGAAGCCGAACCATCCCAGCCACAGGACGAAGGTACCCAGGGTCGCCAGCGGCATGTTGGCACCGGGAATGGCGTAGATGGCGCCGTTCTTGCCGTACTTGCCCTTGCGCGGACCGAGCACCAGCACACCGGCCAGGGCTGCAGCGGCACCCGCCATGTGGACAATGCCGGAACCTGCGTAGTCGGAGAAGCCTGCTTCGGACAACCAGCCGCCGCCCCAGGTCCAGTAGCCGGAGACCGGATAGATCACGGCGGTCATGACCACGGCGAAGGCCAGGAAGGCCCACAGCTTCATGCGCTCGGCGACAGCGCCGGAGACGATCGACATGGCGGTGGCCACGAACACGACCTGGAAGAAGAAGTCGGCGCGGGCCGAGTAGTAGGGTGCGTCTTCACCACCTGCCAGCACCGCATCGACGCTGTTTTCGGCGCCGATCAAGAAGCCGAGGTTGGGGATGAAGCCGCCGGCGTCGGAGGAGTACATCAGGGCGTAGCCCACCAGCAGATACATGGTGCAGGCGACCGCGAACAGCACGATGTTCTTGGTCAGAATCTCGGCGGTGTTCTTGGCCCGGACCAGGCCGGCCTCGAGCATGGCAAAACCGGCGGCCATCCACATGACCAGGGCGCCGCAGATAAGGAAGTAGAAGGTGTCCAGCGCGTAGCTGAGTTCACTGATATCGACCATGGAAGTGTCTCGCTATATTTTTATCGGAAGTCGGGTCAGGGGACGGGGATCAGACCGCGTCGGAGCCGCGCTCGCCGGTGCGAATGCGGATGACGTCTTCCAGCGGCGTGACGAACACCTTGCCGTCACCGATCTTGCCGCTGTTGGCCGCGTTGCAGATGGCTTCCAGCACGCTGTCCAGTCGGGCCTCGTCGATCGCAACCTCGACTTTCACCTTGGGCAGAAAGTCGACGACATACTCGGCGCCGCGGTATAGCTCGGTGTGGCCCTTCTGGCGGCCGAAGCCCTTGACCTCGGTCACGGTGATGCCCTGGACGCCGTTGTCGGCCAGCGCCTCGCGGACGTCGTCCAGCTTGAAGGGCTTGATGATGGCGGTGATCAGTTTCATGGCATGGCTCCCTACGTGCATAAGGTGGCGGCTTGTTTCCGCTCGGTGCATGGATATCTATGCATAGCGATATACGTGCCATAAATTTGGCAAAAGCTTTGTTTACAATGGCTTGTGGTTGTTTTGGAAAGCAAGAGACGAAAAACACCCGCGAGTTTGCGGCACTGCATCAAAGTTAATGCACTGTTTTGGTGCTGGCGCGCATTGGTGGTGCGTCATTGGCGAGCATGCTGTGTCGGGTCGCGTGCCGGGGCGCGTGTAGGTATCAGGGAGTCGCCAATGCGCCGGGCGCCAATGGGCAAGGGCCACGAAGCATGCGTTGGGCGCCCGGCTTGCGTATCCTGTCGGCAACGGAGTTCCCATCGACGTTTCAAGGAGAGCCATCATGGTCAGTCAGGATCGCATCAGCCGTTTGGCACAGCAGATCGGCGAGCGCTTGCAGGGCGCCTCCCAGGCCCCGGAAGACATCCAGAAGGGGGTCCAGCAGGTGGTGCGTGGCGCCTTCGATCGTCTCGAACTGGTGTCACGCGAGGATTTCGACATCCTCATGGACGTATTGCAGCGCACCCGCTCCCGGGTCGAGGCGCTGGAAAAGCAGGTAGCGGCGCTGGAGAGCCTGGTCGAGGAACGTGCAGCGCCCGCTGGCGAAGCGACCGCGGCGCCTGCCGTGGCCGAGGAAGCCGCCGAGGTACCGGTGCCGCCGGTGCCGGAACAGGGCAAGCAGGACGAGGCGTCGAGCGGTTCAGCCGACAAGCCCTCCGCCTGAGGCTTCGGACGCAGAGCGTCACAAGATATGCCGGCCCGCCCTGGCGGGGGGCTGGCATGGGGCGCCGGTGAGGTGGGCGTGCTCTACTGGTCATGAGCCTTCCGTCAGGCAGGGAGCCCATGACGCTTGCCATCATTGCCACCCGTGCGGGACTGGGGCTGGACGCCCCCGAGGTGCAGGTCGAGGTACACCTGGCCAACGGCCTGCCGGGCATGACCCTGGTCGGCCTGCCCGAGACCGCAGTGCGCGAAAGCCGCGAACGGGTGCGCAGCGCCCTCGCCACCTGCGGCCTCGACTACCCGCTACGCCGCATTACCCTGAATCTTGCTCCCGCCGATCTGCCCAAGGAGGGTGGACGCTTCGATTTGCCCATCGCGTTGGGTCTGCTGGTGGCTTCCGGCCAGTTGCCCGCCGCCGCACTGGAGGGTGTCGAGTGTGCCGGCGAACTGGCCCTCGATGGCCGGTTGCGGCCGGTAGCCGGCATGCTGCCCTTCGCCATGGCCACCCGTCAGGCTGGGCGGCGCCTGATCCTGCCCGAGGCCAACGCCGATGAGGCGGCCCTGGTCAATGGACTGGAGGTGCTGCCGGCGGCGCACCTGCTCGACGTCGTCGCCCACCTGGTCGGGCGCATTCCCCTCGTTGCTCACCTACCCGTCGCACCGCCGCAAGACGGGCCTGCGGCGCTGGATCTGTGCGATGTGCGTGGCCAGTATCAGGCCCGGCGAGCGCTGGAGGTGGCGGCGGCGGGTGGGCACAACCTGCTGTTTGCCGGGCCGCCCGGCACCGGCAAGACGTTGCTGGCCAGCCGACTGCCCGGGCTCTTGCCGCCGCTTGGCGATGACGAGGCGCTGGAGGTAGCGGCGATTCGCTCGGTGTGCGCGCTTCCCCTGTCCGATGGCTTTGGCCGTCGTCCGTTTCGCTCGCCTCACCACACCGCCAGCGCGGTCTCGCTGGTCGGTGGCGGCTCGCGTCCGCGGCCCGGCGAGATCTCGCTGGCCCATCGCGGCGTGCTGTTTCTCGACGAGCTGCCGGAGTTCAGTCGCCAGGTGCTGGAGGTGTTGCGCGAGCCGCTGGAAAGCGGCGAGATCCATATCGCTAGGGCCAGCCACGAGCGACGATTTCCTGCTCGTTTTCAACTCGTTGCCGCAATGAATCCTTGCCCCTGCGGCCATCTGGGGGATCCGCGTCAGGACTGTGTATGCACCGCGTCCCAGATCCAGCGCTATCAGGCGCGCCTGTCCGGCCCCCTGCTCGATCGCATCGACCTGCAGGTGGAGGTGCCGGCGCTGCCGGTGGAACAGTTGACGTCGCATCAGCCGGGGGAAAGCACCGAGATGGTGCGCCGACGCGTGATGGCGGCGCGTCAGCGTCAGCAGCAGAGGGGAGTGCTCAACGCCCAGCTCGCCGGGGCCGCGCTGGAGCGAGCCTGCGCCCTGGAGGTGGCCGAGCGCACCTGGCTGGCGCAGTCGCTTGAGCGCCTGCGGCTGTCCGCCCGGGCCTACCACCGGGTACTGCGGGTGGCGCTGACCCTGGCCGACCTGGCCGGGCGCGAGCGTCCGTGCCGTGACGACCTGATCGAGGCCATCGGCTATCGACAGCTGGATCGGCTGTTGCGCAAGGGCTGACGGGCGCCGCACGGTCGCTCCATGCACCCGTTATCGCCAGGCATAGCGCCTGCCCGGGTCCAGGCTTCGCCCGAGAAGTTGACGAGCGCAGGCACTTTTCAGCAAGCCCTAGAGCGCGTCGGCGTCGAAGGCGCCGCTGATGACCGTGGACCACAGCGCGGCACCGTCGCCGGGGCGGCGCAGGCGGAGTTCGAAGCGGTAGGGCAGAAGCTCCCGGTCAGACAGCGTCAGGCGTGGGCCATCGGCGATCAGTCGGCTGTCGACCAGCCATTGATTGGTATCGGCGGCGGGGGTATCACCGGGCTGCCAGTCCAGCACCTGGGGGCCGTCGTCGATCGCCAGCAGGCCACGGGTCAGGCTCTCCTGGACGCGGCCGACGCCAAGCTCCAGCCTTTCGTCGACCTTGGGCGGGGACAGCAGCAGCACCTGATCGGCCAGGGTTTCCCCTGCCAGGGCCGGCGCCTCGGCGACCCGCTCGGCCGCCTGTTGGCCAAGGCCCAGCAGCGCCTGGCGCAGCGTCTCGGGGCGCTCGGGGGCGCTGGCACAGCCGGCCAGCCAGACCAGCAGCACCAGCGCCAGCCAGGGCAGCAAGGAGGAGTGGCTGCCGGCGCGGTGTACCGTCTGTCGGGTCAAGCGTCTGGGCATTGAGATGACATCCTTTTCGGTAGAGGCCCTTCACTGAGCTGTTGTTCCAGAAATTGGCGCACTTCGGCGAAAAGGTCCAGGCGGATGGCCTCGGCCTCGTTGACCAGATGGTGGCGGGCTTGCGGGTGACAGCAGATGTGCGCGCCGGGAAACTTCTTGCCGAGTACCGCCAGATTCCAGGGCCCGTCCACCGTCAGGTCCTTCTCGCCTTGCAGGATCAGGGTCGGTAGCTGGCACGGGGGCAGCTGCATCAGGCGGGGCATCCAGCGGCGCATGGCGCTGACCCAGCCGGTGGGCAGGCGCACGGGCTGGAGCGGGTCCTGTTCGCGCAGAAAGGTGGCGAAGTCGTCATCATTGGTGTTCGCCCGAAACTTGCGCGGCACGCTGGAGACAAAGGGGCTGACCAGGCGATGGACCCAGGCTGCTCGGGTCCAGCCCCAGGGTCTGACCAGGGGCGCCAGCAACACCAGCGCCGACCAGTGGCCGTCATCGCCCCGGCTCAGGGCATCGGTGGCCAGGATGGCGCCGCCGGTGCTCTGACCGACGCCGACCCAAGGTCCCTGGGCCAGGCCGGCTTCGCTCAGGTGCTGCTGCAGCGTACGCAGGCAGTCGCCGTAGTCGGCAAAGTCGTCGATGTCGGCACGATCCCCACTGGACAGCCCGTGTCCCGGCAGATCCCACAGCACCACCGTGAGCTCGAGTTCCAGCAGCAGCTCGAGCAGGTGGCGGTACAGGCCCAGGTGGTCGTAGTAGCCGTGAACCACCACCGCGGTGCCCCGAGGGCGGGGCGGGCGCCATACCTGAGTCCACAGGCGGAAGCGTGGCGTCTCGATATTACCCGCGTGCAGCGTTACCCCTTCGGTGAGCAGGACATCGAGCCGATAGTGCGCCAGATAGCGTTCAAGGGTCGTTGCCATGGCCGGGGCGGCTGTCGCCACCAAGCCTTCGCCTTGTCTTGCCACCGGGGTCAGCCGTTCGATGGTCTCAAGGGGCGTGTAGTCGGTCATAGCGTCCTCCGCTGGGAAGGGGCGGTGGCGTGCGTTGCTCGGCACTCGGTTGTGCTGGGACGGCCAGATGGCGTGGAGGGTAGCGTCATCACCCTGCGCCTGGTTGCACCCTGACCGATCGTTGGCCACCTGCTTCTTCTGACACCGTCCGGAGGCCGTCGTTGCTCACCTGTGCCATGGAGGTATGGCCTTCGGCGTCAGATGAGGGAGTCGCCAGCACACGTCAACACCTTCCTGTCTGGGCTTCCTTGCCTGTTCCATGCTAGCGACCCAGCGAGTTCGGCACCACTGTTTCCCAATCGACAAGGCCCTCGACAGCTCATCATTTGGTCTAGCCTTGAGCGGTAGAGCGGGGTTTTCGGTTTACAAATGGAATGATTTTCCACAAAATCATTCTGGAGCAGTCACCTTTTCCCCTGTCCGGCTGGAAGGTGCCAGGGGGGCACCCAAGGCCCAACGAGGAGCTAGACCCAATGACGCAACGCATTTCTCGCCATCGCCTGCAGGTGGCCGCCGAGCTGGACCAGTTCATCACCGAACAGGCGCTGCCTGGCACGGGGATCGATGCCGATGCCTTCTGGAAGGGCGTCGATGCCATCTTCCACGACCTGACGCCGACCAACCAGGCCCTGCTGGCCGAGCGCGACGCGCTGCAGCAGAAACTCTCGGCCTGGCACAGTGAGCACCCGGGGCCGGTCAACGACATGGCCGCTTACCAGGCCTTCCTCAAGGAAATCGGCTATCTGGTCGATCCGCCGGCCAAGGTCGAGGTGACCACCGAAAACGTGGATCGCGAGATCGCTTCCCAGGCGGGCCCCCAGCTGGTGGTGCCGGTGAACAACGCACGCTACTCGCTGAACGCCGCCAACGCGCGTTGGGGTAGCCTCTACGACGCTCTGTACGGTACCGACGTGATCAGCGAAGAGGATGGCTGCGAGAAGGGCTCGAGCTTCAACCCCAAGCGCGGCGAGAAGGTCGTGGCCTACGCCCGCAATGTGCTGGACCAGGCGGCACCGCTGGCGACCGGCTCCCACCGTGACGCGGTCAAGTACTTCCTGCGCGATGGCCACCTGGTGGTGTCTCTGGACGGCGGCCGCGAGACCGGCCTGAAGGATCCGGGCAAGCTGGTGGGCTACCAGGGCGACGCCTCCGCGCCGAGTGCCGTGCTGCTGTCCCACCATGGCCTGCATCTGGAAATCCAGGTCGATGACAGCCACCCCATCGGCAAGACCGACCCGGCCCACGTCAAGGACGTGGTGGTGGAAGCCGCGCTGACCTCCATCATGGACTGCGAAGACTCCGTGGCGGCGGTGGATGCCGAGGACAAGGTGGGCGTCTACGCCAGCTGGCTGGGCCTGATGAAGGGTGACCTCACCGCCGAGGTGGCCAAGGGCGGCAGTTCCTTCACCCGTCGCCTGAATCCGGATCGTGACTACGTCACGCCGGATGGTTCCGAGTTGACCCTGCCGGGACGCTCGTTGCTGTTCGTGCGCAACGTGGGTCACCTGATGACCAACCCGGCGGTGCTCGACGCCGACGGCAACGAAATGCCCGAGGGCATTCTCGACGCCATCATGACGTCGCTGATCGCCCTGCATGACCTCAACAAGGGTGACGATCAGCCGCGTAACTCTCGCACCGGCTCCGTCTATATCGTCAAGCCGAAGATGCACGGTCCCAAGGAAGTGGCCTTCGCCAACACCCTGTTCGGGCGTGTCGAAGACCTGCTGGGCATGGCCCGCAATACCCTCAAGATGGGCATCATGGACGAGGAGCGCCGCACCTCGGTCAACCTCAAGGCCTGCATCAACGAGGCCACCAGCCGGGTGGTGTTCATCAACACCGGCTTCCTCGATCGCACCGGTGACGAGATGCACACCGCCATGGAGGCGGGCCCCATGCTGCGCAAGGGCGACATGAAGGGTGCCGACTGGATTCAGGCCTACGAGCGCAGCAACGTGCTGGTCGGACTGGCCTGTGGCCTGCGCGGACGCGCCCAGATCGGCAAGGGCATGTGGGCCATGCCGGACCTGATGGCGGCGATGATCGAGCAGAAGATCGGCCACCCCAAGTCGGGCGCCAACACCGCCTGGGTGCCGTCTCCCACCGCTGCAGCGCTGCATGCCCTGCACTACCACCAGATCGACGTGGCCCAGGTCCAGCGCGAACTCGAGGAGCTGGACGAAAGCGAGCAGCGCGATGATCTGCTCAAGGCGCTGCTGACCGTGCCGGTGGTCGCCTCCGCCGACTGGAGCGACGACGAGATCCAGCAGGAGCTCGACAACAACTGTCAGGGCATCCTCGGCTACGTGGTGCGCTGGGTCGAGCAGGGCGTCGGCGCCTCCAAGGTGCCTGACATCCACGACGTGGGCCTGATGGAAGACCGCGCTACCCTGCGGATCTCCAGCCAGCACATTGCCAACTGGCTGTACCACGGCGTAGTCGACGCGGCGCGTGTGGAAGAGACGCTCAAGCGCATGGCCAAGGTGGTGGACGGTCAGAACGAAGGCGACCCGGCCTACACCCCGATGAGCCCTGACTTCGACAAGTCCACCGCCTTCCAGGCGGCCAGCGACCTGATCTTCAAGGGGCGTGAGCAGCCGGCCGGCTACACTGAGCCGCTGCTGCACCACTGGCGTCAGGTCCACAAGGCGAAGTAACACACTCGGGACGCCACCGAGTACGCCAAGCAAACGCCGCGATCCAGGCGGCGTTTCCCTGGACACACCCCCGGGACTCCCCGGGGGTGTGTCGTTGTGTCGAGGGGAAAGCCCACAGCAGCGAGGGCGTTGAGGCGTCGTATCCGGGCTTGAGTTATGGTGAAGCTATCACGAGCCGGATTGCCTTCAGGGAGAGAACCATGACCGTGATGACCGCCGCCGCCATCGAGGATTTTCTGGACGACGTCTTTCCCCAGCGCATGGGCACCATCGAAGCCGTCTCGGAGATGCGGGCCACCATGAGCCTGGCCATCGAGGATGAACACTTGCGGCCCGGCGCCAGCGTCTCCGGCCCGACCATGATGGGACTGGCGGACGTCTGCCTGTACGTGGCCATCCTGGCCCAGATCGGGCCGGAGCCCATGGCGGTCACCAGCAACCTCAACTGCCACTTTCTACGGCGCGCCCGGGGTGATCGCGATCTGATCGCCAACGCCCGCTTGATCAAGCTGGGACGCCGCCTGGCGGTGGGTGAGGTGGAGCTGTTCTCCGACGGAGACGAAGCGCCGGTGGCGCACGTGACGGCGACCTACGTACTGCCCGATAACGACTGAGAGGCTATCTCACACGCGGGCTCGCCATAGTCCCCAGGCTAGCGCCAGCCAGCCAAGCAGCAACAGCACGCCGCCGAGCGGTGTGATCAGCCCCAGTGGGCCGAGCCCGACGCCGTAGAGCCCGGCCAGGGCCATGGCGTACAGCGAACCCGAGAACAGCAGGATACCTGCCGACCACAGCCTCAGTGCCGTCAGCTGGGCGGCCAGCGGCTGCTGGGCCCGCCAGGCCAGCAGCGCCAGGCCTGCCAGGGTGTGCCAGGCCTGGTAGCGTACCCCGGTGGTAAAGGCGGCGGTCAGACGCTCAGGCAGGCGTCCGTCGAGGCCATGGGCGGCGAAGGCGCCGAGCGCCACCACCATGGCGCCGGACAGGGCGAGGGTGATCCACCAGTGACGATCCGGCATCGAGGCTCCTTGACGACGAGAGAGAGGAATCTGCCCTCAACCGTACCCCGCGGCGGCCCGAGCCGCTACAATGTTGCCCCCGCGACATCTTGATAATGAGGTGGCCATGCAGATTCAGCTAAATGGTGAGCCCCACGCCCTCGACCGTGAGCAGACCGTGGCGGAGTTGATCGACGCCCTGGGTCTGGGCGGGCGCCGCATCGCCGTCGAGCTCAACGAGGACATCCTGCCGCGCAGCCAGCACGGCGAGACCCGCCTGGCGGATGGCGATCGCATCGAGATCGTCCATGCCATCGGCGGCGGCTGAGGCGAACCACCCGCCAGTAGATACCGACGACTTTAGAGGTGCCGCTCGATGGCGGCCTGGTTCCGTTTCGTGAGAAGGACTTGAGCATGACCGACATCTTTCAGGACAGCCCGCTGCGGGTCGCCGACCACGCCTTTTCCTCGCGTCTCTTGGTGGGCACCGGCAAGTACAAGGACTTCGACGAGACCGGCGAGGCGATCGCCGCCAGTGGCGCCGATGTCGTGACCTTCGCGGTGCGTCGCACCAACCTGGGTCAGGAGGCCGGTGAGCCCAACCTGCTCGACGTGGTGCCGCCGGAGCGCTATACCCTGCTGCCCAATACCGCCGGTTGCTACAACGCCAAGGATGCCGTGCGCACCTGTCGGCTGGCGCGGGAACTGCTCGACGGCCACAAGCTGGTCAAGCTCGAGGTGCTGGGGGACGACAACACCCTCTATCCCAATGTGGTGGAGACCCTCAAGGCCGCCGAGACGCTGGTCGCCGATGGCTTCGACGTGATGGTCTACACCAGTGATGACCCCATCGTCGCCAGGGAACTCGAGGCCATCGGCTGCTGCGCGGTGATGCCGCTGGGCTCGCTGATCGGCTCCGGCCACGGCATCCAGAATCCGCACAATGTGCGCCTGATCATCGAGCAGGCCAAGGTCCCGGTGCTGATCGATGCCGGGATCGGCACCGCCTCCGAGGCAGCCCTGGCCATGGAGCTCGGTTGTGACGGCGTGCTGATGAACTCCGCCATCGCCCACGCGCGCCAGCCGGTGCTGATGGCCGAGGCCATGAAGCATGCCGTGCAGGCGGGACGCCAGGCGTTTCTCGCCGGTCGCATGCCGCGTCGCGGCGCCGAGGCGTCATCGCCGTTCGCCGGCCGCATCAACGCCTGAAGCCCGCAGGAGCGGCAAGGCCCAGCCTGCCGCTCCTGCTCAGCTTCCTCGCCCTGACACTTTCACCACGCCCCCAGACATCATCATGACCGACCAAGATCGCCCCGACGAGGGCAAGACCACCGGCCCGGAAGGACCGGACGCACCGCTGCATCGCCGTGGTATCAAGAGCTATGTGCTGCGGGCCGGGCGCATGACCCAGGCGCAGACCCGTGGGCTCGAGGAAGTCTGGCCGCGGCTGGGACTGACCCTCGCCCAGGGGCGCCAGGACCTCGATGCGCTGTTCGGCCGCCAGGCGCCCAGGGTGGTCGAGATCGGCTTCGGCATGGGAGCCTCGCTGATCGAGCAGGCCGAGACCCACCCGGACACCGACTTCATCGGGATCGAGGTACACGCCCCGGGCGTCGGCAAGTTGCTCGACGAAGCCGACAAGCGTGGGCTGACCAACCTGCGGGTCTACCGCGAGGATGCCCTGGCGGTGCTGGAGCAGTGCCTGCCCGAGGGCAGCCTGACCACCCTGCAGCTGTTCTTCCCCGACCCCTGGCCGAAGAAGAAGCATCACAAGCGGCGCATCGTCCAGCCGGCGTTCGTCGAGCTGGTGCGGACTCGCCTGGCCAGCGGTGGAACCCTGCACATGGCCACCGACTGGGAAGCCTACGCCGAATGGATGGCCGAGGTGATGGAGGCAGCCCCGGGCTACCTCAATACCGCGACCCCGGAGACGGCGCCCTATGTGCCGCGTCCCGACTTTCGTCCGCTGACCAAGTTCGAGGCGCGGGGCGAACGGCTCGGTCACGGTGTCTGGGACCTGATCTTCCGCCGCGTCGACTGACGCCGGCATCGGCGGCGCGGCCCTGGCCGCGTCGCCCGGCCGCCAGCGCCCACAGGGCGCCACCCAGCGACAGCACCAGTCCCGCCAGGCCCAGCCCATCCGGGCGCTCGCCGAACAGCGAAAGCGTCATCAACAGCGTCACCGCCGGGGTCAGCGCGATCAGCGCCGAGGTCGGGGTCACCCCGAAGCGCCCCAGACACGCCACGAAGAAGCCGTAGCCACCGAAGGTGGCCAGCACCACCAGCCAGCCAATGGTCAGCCAGGCGTCCAGCGTCGCCGGAGGTAGCGCCGGCAGGCCTGGTTCGAGCATCACCGCCGCCAGCATGAACACCAGCGTTGCCGCGCTCAGCTGCAGCGCCAGGCGGGTGATCAGTGACAGCGACACCACACCGCCATTCTCCTCGCCGGGCCTGGCGGTCGCCGGCGGCGTCAGGATGCTGCCGATCGATACCGCGGCGACCGCGACCAGCGGCAGCAGGTAGGCCCACCAGGGGGCGCCGCCGACGCTGCGCATGTCGCCAGCGATCATCGCCATGGCGCCGAGCGTCGCTACCCCCATGCCCCACCATTGTGCGCTGTCGCTGCGCTCCTTGAGCAGGTGCCGTGCCAGTAGCGCCGCCGCCAGCGGCTGCAGCGCGCCGATCAGCGCCGCCACCGAGGCGCTCACACCTTCGGCCACCGCCACCAGCATCGTCAGCAGGTAGACGCCCACGGTCAAACCACCGGTGAGCAACTCGTGGCCTGCCTGGCGCCAGCTCGGGCGATGCCCCGGATGGCCCAGACGACAGACCACCAGCATCCAGGCCAGCAGGGTTGCCAGGGCAAAGCGCCAGGCATAGAGCCCCATCACCGGCACGTCCAGGTCCACCGCCATGCGACTGCCGACGAAACCGCTGCTCCAGCAGACCACGAAGCCCGTGGCGACCATCAGGGCACCCGAGTGCTTGCCCAGCTGCCGGGGAAGCTGGTGGAGCAGGGGGATCAGGCGGGGTAGCAGCGTCTGCATGGGGCCTCCTTGAGCACGGGTGGATGACGGCAGCGCTGGATAGATGAAGCGCTGGATGAGCAGTCTGCCGTGGTGCTAGCCTTTCGAGTAGCGAAACGTTTTTCACGCTGACTTCAATAATGTTGAAGTCTTCGGGTAGGGTGGTCTGGCGCCATAGGGGGAGCAACGATGACCGAGAACACGGGAGCGGCGCTGGATCTGGAGGCGCTGCGCAGCTTTGTGACGGTGGCCCAGCAGGGCAGTCTGGCGGCGGCGGCGGAGTTGCGACACCGAACCGTCAGTGCCTTGAGCATGCAGATCAAGCGCCTCGAGCAGCGTCTCGATGCGCGCCTGCTGATCCGTGGGCCGCGCGGAGTGTCGCCGTCGCCGGCCGGCGAGGCCTTGCTGCAGGAGGCGCGTGAGCTGCTGCGCCAGCACGACGGCCTGGTGGCGCGACTGACCGGACAGGGACTCAGCGGGCGGGTGCGCTTCGGCATGCCGGAGGGCTACGCCCCGCATCTGGTCGAGCAGGTGCTGCCTGACTTTCTGGCCAGCCACCCCAATGTGCTGCTCGAGGCGGTCACGGCGCCCAGCGGAGAGCTGGCCCGGCGCCTGGAGCGCGGTGAGCTGTCGCTGGCGGTGGCGCTGGACCGTCCGCATCAGCTGACCAATGGCGAAACGCTGTGGCAGACCTCGCCGGTGTGGGCGGCGTCCCGTGAGTTTCGCGTCGCCGACGAGGCGCCGTTACCGCTGGCGCTCCATCCGCTGGACTGCCCATTCCGCTCTCTCGGGGTCGAGGCCCTGGAGAGTCAGGGGCGCGACTGGTACGCGGTCTTCACCAGTACCAGCATCCATGCGGTGGAAAAGGCCGTGGAAGTCGGCCTGGCCGTGAGCATCCTCGATCGACAACGGCTGACGCCGCGCATGCGCGTGCTGGATGAGGCCGAGGGCCTGCCCCACCTGGGTACCAGTGACGCCTGCCTGTACTTCAGCCGGCGCATCGCCGCAGCCTCTTGGCCGGCGGTGGAAGCCCTGGCGGGGCTCTTGCGCCAGCGTCTGAGCGGTGCAGGCCCCTGGGCTGCGAATAGCCGCGAGGCCAGGCCGCTGGCACTGGGGTGAGATGAACGAGAGCGGTGAGACGCAGGGAGCGGTGCGACGAACAGGAGCCAATGCCTTGGGGCGAGGTTGACCAGAAGCCTCGATGGCCAGAAAAAAGAAAACCGCTCCCGGGGGAGCGGTGAAAGGACCGTGACTAGCAATGAGGAGGAGAAACCAGATAGCGACTGGCAATGTCTGGTATCTGGCGCCGGCGACTCATCAACGCCGACAACCTCAGCGTAAATCATTCTCATTTTCTTCTTCAAGCGTAACGAGAATATTTTTTATTAAGGCGATGTTTCCGCTCACCCTCGCTAACTTTCTGCCAAGGGGGACGCATGCGAGGGGCGGCGCCAAGACAGCAGGCGAAACCGGGCAGAGGCTCGGGATGGCGGAATCAAGCGGTGGCAGGACGTCGTGAGCAACGAGGCGAAGGAGCGCTGGCCGCGGGACCGAACCAAGCGGCCATGAAAAAGCCGCTTCCAGAGGGAAGCGGCGAAAGGACCGTGACTAGCAATGAGGAGGAGAAACCAGATAGCGACTGGCAATGTCTGGTATCTGGCGCCGGCGACTCATCAACGCCGACAACCTCAGCGTAAATCATTCTCATTTGTTTCGTCAACACAAACGAGAATCTTTTTTAATAAAGCCTCGCCTGGCCCCTCAGGTCAGCTGCATCCACAGCGGCAGGCTGATCATCGCCGCCAGGGTCTGGGCGGTGATCAGTCCGGCCATCAGCTCAGCGTCCCCCCCCAGCTGGCGTGCCAGAATATAGGCGGAGGTGGCGGTGGGCAGGGCGGCGTACAGCAGCGCCACATCCTGGCTGACAGGGTCGAGGCCCAGCAACCACGCCAGCACCAGCACCAGCGCCGGCATCAGCACCAGCTTGACCAGGCTCGAGACCCACAGGCCAAGATCGCGCCTCAGCAGGGCCTGGGGTCGCAGTGCCACCCCTACGGCCACCAGCCCCAGCGGCAGCGCCGCTCGTCCCAGCAGCTCCAGGGTTCCCGCCGACCAGCCCGGCAGGCCGATACCCGAGAGATTGAGCCCGATGCCGATCAGGCAGGCGAGGATCAGCGGGTTCTGGGCCAGGGCGAGCAGTGAGCGCCATAGACCTGAGCGGCCGAGGGTGCCCGCGGCGATAAAGGTCAGCACGCACAGCACATTGACCGTGGGAATCATCAGCGCCAGGGCCACCGCTGCCACCGTGGCGCCCTGGGGACCGTGCAGCGCAGCGGCGCCGGCGACGCCGACATAGGTGTTGAAGCGCACCGCGCCCTGGAAGACAGAGGTAAAGGCGGCGGCGTCGAGATTCAGGCGGGGCTTGAGCCACCACAGCAGGGCGGAGAGCACCAGCATGGTGCCCAGCAGCACCAGGGCGAGCCTGGCCACCGGTACCTGGCTGATGTCCGCCCTGGCCAGGGTCGCCACCAGCATGGCGGGAAACAGCAGAAAGTAGATCAGGCGCTCCATGCGCGCCCAGAAGTCCCCGCCTGGGATGCGTCCGACACCCAGCACGGCGCCAAGCAGGATAAGCAGAAAAAGCGGGCCCAGGGCCGCAGTGATGGAGGCCATGTACGTTCCTTGTCCGGGCGAGGCCGGTGGCAGAATAGTGCGCCGTCGAGCGTGAGTAAGCGCGCGTTGACGGCTGCGACATTGTCGCGCAGGGGGCGTCGGAGTTTTGCTGATAAGCTTACCCTACGCCCATTCCCTTTGGAGGCAGCCCTCCGACATGCATTCGCGCCAGTCCCCAGCCTCGCGCGGCGCCCGTCGTCCTCGGCTTCGCCTGCTGATCACGGTGACCGTGGTCACCTTGCTGATCGCCCTATGGTACCTGCTGCGCTACGAGCTTGGCGATCACCAGGAGACGACCTGGTATCCGGCCGCGCCCGGCTGCGATCTGCACCAGGGGCCCTGCGGCGTCGGCCTCGAGGAGGATGAGCGGCTGACCCTGGCGATCCCGGTGGAGGGTGACATTCGCCCGCTGGAGTCGTTGCCCCTCGAAGTGCGCGTCGACGGCGTGGAAGCGCAGAACGTACGGGTGGTGTTCGAAGGGGTCGGCATGGACATGGGCGAGCATCGCTTCCACCTCGACGCCGTGCAAGGCGGCGAACCGGGCCGCTTTCAGGGGGTGGGACAGCTCGGCATCTGCACCCGTGAGCGCATGACCTGGCGTGCCCGGGTCAGCTTCGATGCGCCGCGTGGGCGTCTCGGAAGTACCTTCGATCTGGACGTGGAGCGAAGCCTGCCATGACTCGACGGCAACGACAGCAGCAACGACGACACGGCTTCGATCGACGGACCCTGGGGCTGGTCCTGGCGGCGGTGGTGATGCTGGCGGCGGCCCTGTTGTGGACCTTCAAGCCCTGGCAGCCCGCCGAGCAGGACGGGCTGGTCGCTGGTGAGATACGCCTGGCGTCGACCGTGGGCGACTTTGCGCTGAGTGATCTCGATGATGACCAGCTGGCGGTGATCTTCTTCGGCTACACCTGGTGTCCCGACGTCTGCCCCATGAGCCTGGCGGTGGTGCGCCAGGCGCGCCAGGCACTGCCCGAAGAGCAGCGTCGGCGGGTGGTGCCGTTGATGATTTCGGTGGACCCCGAGCGTGACACCCTGGAGCGGTTGTCGGAGTACCTTGAGGCCTTCGGCGACGACTTCATCGGCGCCACCGGTAGCCAGGCCGAGCTTGCCGATATCGGCGAGCGCTACGGCGTCGTCTGGCGCAAGGTCGAGACGCCGGAATCCGCCGTGGAGTATCTGGTGGATCACTCGGCCTCGCTCTATCTGGTGGACGCCAGCGGCGAAATCATCGAACGGGTATTGCATGCGCCGACCCCGGGGCCGCTCTCGGCGGCGCTGGATCGGGCGTTGAACTAACTTCCTGCCAAGCCTAGGCCTCTAGCCAAGCAGGCGCCTCAGGGCGCCTGCTGTAGCCTGTCGAGGGCGCTCAACCTGCCCACGCGCTTGGCAAATCCCTTGCCACGCCTCAGGGCGCTTCCTGCAGTCTGTCGACCATTTGCATCAGGGCGCTGACCTGACGACCGTCCCGGCTGTCATGCAAAGGGTCGCGCTGCCAGGTACTCTCGCTGAACCCCCACCAGTCCCAGCATCCCTTGGGATTGGCCAGGCTGGCCTCCGCCTGGGGGTAGAGCACCACCAGGTCGTTGCTCTCGGCGTAACGGTTCAGGCCGCTTGCCCGGGTGAATGGCGTCGCTGCGCCTTCATCGTCGTCCACGCCCATCTGGCAGCCATGCAGCGCCACCACCAGTGCGCAGTCGCCGCTCTCGCACTGCTTCGGCAGATAGACAAAGCCGGTGTCGGCGAGTCCCTTGGCGTCGAACTCGCTCTGGTCGAAGGCCAGCAGGCGCTGGTCGTCGGCCTCGCCGGCAGGCGCCAGATCGTCCCACCACCAGCCCAGCGCCTCGCCGGCCAGGTCCAGGCCGCAGTCGAGCAGGAAGGGCGCACCGCCCTCTTCGCAGTCGGCCAGGTCCGCCTCGCCAGCGGCGTCCAGCGCCGGCCAGCCGTGCCCCGCGCCGTCCTGAAACACCGCCTTCAGTTGCTCATCGTCGGCGAGCCAGTCACGCCATTGTCGAGCGGCGGCGTGTCCGACGTCGGGATCGATGGTGCCATCGTCCTCACCGTGCCAGAGATACACCTTGAGGTCGTCGAGCGATTCAGCGCTACCCGCGCGATCGAGCTCGCGGTAGTCCGCAAGGCGGCTGTCGATCGCCGCCAGGTCGGGGTCGCCAAGGCGAGTGAACATGCACTGACCCAGCGCCACTCCCAGCTCGCCCCGGGCACAGCCCCAGGGGCCGGCGGCGACCAGCCCGAGTGCATCGAAGCGCTCGGGCCAGGCCACCGCCAGCTGCGCGGCCATGTAGCCGCCGGACGAGACGCCGATGGTGGCCAGACGGTCCTTCGAGAGACCCAGCGCGGGCAGGGCGTCGGGGGAGTCGGCCGTGGCCTGAGGTGCCAGCACGAAAAACGCCAGCCCCGCGAGGAGGCTGGCGTTGGCACGACTAAGGTGAGTCATCGACTCAGCCTTCGTCGCTGGGGTTCACGTCAAGCAGCTCGACCTTGAAGATCAGGGTCTCGTTGGGGCCGATGGGGCCCTGGCCACGCGCGCCGTAGCCCAGCTCCGGCGGAATCACGACTTCCCAGGTGTCGCCCACGTTCATCATCTTCAGGGCTTCCTGCCAGCCCTCGATGACCTGGCCCACCTGGAAGGATACCGGCTCGCCGCGCTCGTAGGAGCTGTCGAACACGGTGCCGTCGATCAGCTTGCCTTCGTAGTTGACCTGCACGGTGTCGCCGGCCTCGGGGGAGGCGCCGTCACCTTCCTCGAGTTCCTTGTACTGCAGTCCGGAGTCGGTAGTGGTGACGCCGTCCTTGTCGGCGTTTTCGGCCATGTAGGCCTCGCCTTCCTGCTTGTTGGCGTCCGCCTGCTGGGCCATCTCTTCGGCACGTTGCTGCTGTTCTTCAGCACGCTTGGCCATGGCCTCTTCCTGGAACTTGGTCAGGGCGGCGGCGATCTCCTCGTCGGTCATGTCGAGGCCGTCGTCGGCGAACACGTCCTTGATCGCCTCGCTGAAGGCATCCGTGTCGAGGTCTTCCACGTCTTGCTTGATGCTCTGGCCCAGGGTCACACCCAGGCTGTAGCTAAGCTTTTCCTGGTCGCTCTCGGGGGCGGAAAAGGCCATGGGAGCGGCGCCCAGCAGGGCGATCAGGGAGGCGGAAGTCAGCAGTGTCTTCATGGAAATCCTTGGCTGGCGCGTTGGCCGTAGTGTGAATGTCGTTGTTGTGACTGTAACAGGGGCAAAAGGGTTCCGCACCCGCCGCGCGTTACCCCCTACGAGGCAGGCCCGGGCATGACCCGGGCCTGTGGTTGCGGCTGCGTCTGTGCTAGCCGTGATGAATGTGGCGCTAGACCACCAGGGTCGGACACTGCGCCGACCCCGACACCCGCTGGGCGACACTGCCCAGGATCAGGCTGGCGTCGCCGTTGGTGCCCTGGGCGCCGATCACGATCAGGTCGCACTCGCGCTTGCGGGCGAAGCGCACGATAGTGCGCGAGGGGCGGCCTCCCTTGACGAAGGCGCGCACCTTTTCCAGCGGTACTCCCAGTTCCACCGCGTGGTTCTTGGCATGCACGGCGATCTCCGAGGCGTACTCCTTGAGGGCATCGTCGGGCAGGTCCAGCTTGTCCGGGCGAACCATCGACAGGGAGGCCTCGAGCAGACTGTGGTGCTTGAACACGCACAGGATGTAGAGCTCGGCGCCGGTCAGGTACTGCAGCCCCACGGCCTTCTCCAGCGCCTTGAGGGCGCCCTTGGAGCCATCCACCGCCACCAGGATTCGATTGAACATCGGTCTCTCCTCAAGCTTGGTCTCCGCGCATCCGACAGACGCCGCCTAGCGGAAGGCGACGTCGCGCAGGAACAACGCAATCTGCGGGAACATGATCAGCAGGGCCGCGGCCAGGATCAGCAGGAACACGAACGGAGGTGTGCCCTTGATCACGTCCAGATAGGGCCGCTTGAAGATCGCGATGGCGGTGAAAATGTCGCAGCCGAAGGGTGGCGTCGCCGAGCCGATGGCCACTTGCAGGGTGATCAGGATACCCACCAGCACCGGGTCGAGTCCGGTGGCCTCGATGGCCGGCGCGAAGATCGGCGTCAGCACCAGGATGACCACGATCGGGTCGACGAACATGCAGGCGACGAAGAAGGCGATGCAGATGGCGATCAGCACACCCGTGGGACCCGCTTCGTTGATCCCGGCCGCCTCGAGCATGGCCTGCGGGATCTGGGCGAAGGAGATGATCCACGAGAAGCCGTTGCCCACGGCGACCAGGATGAACACCACCGCGGTGATCAGGCCGGTGGACTTGGCGATGGCGTAGATGTCGTTCATCTTCAGCGATCGGAACACCACGAACTCCAGCAGCACCGCGTACAGCACGCAGGCCGCGGCGGCCTCGGTGGGGCTGAAGATACCGCCGTAGATGCCGCCGACGATGATCACCGGGAAGCCCAGCGGCCACAGCGCCTGACGCACCGCGGAGAGACGCTCGCTCCAGGACGCCTTGGGCTCGGTGGGGACGTCGCGGATCACCGCGTAGAGCACGCAGTAGATGGAGAACATCAGCAGGATCAGCAGGCCTGGCCCGATGCCGGCGATGAACAGCTCGCCGATGGAGGTGCCCGAGATCACGCCATAGATGATCATGCCGATGCTGGGCGGGATCAGAAAGGCGATGTCACTCGAGTTGATGATCAACGCCAGGGTGAAGGAGTCGGAGTAGCCGGCCTTGAGCATGCGCGGGCGCAGCGGCGAGCCCACCGCCACCACGGTGGCCTGGGTCGAGCCGGACACGGCGCCGAACAGGGTGCAGGAGGCCGCGGTGGATACCGCCAGGCCGCCCTTCACGTGGCCGATGAAGGCCATGACCATGTTGATCAGGCGCTCTGCCGACTGGCCGCGGGTCATGATGTCGGCGGCGAGGATGAACATCGGCACGGCGATCAGCGAGGCCGGCCGGATGCCCGCCATCATCTGCTGGATCAGCGTGTCCATCTGGTCCAGGCCGTTGAACATCATGAAGAAACCGATGACCGCCGCGGTGATCAGCGGGATCATCATGGGGAAGCCCAGCAACAGCAGGGCGATCATGGTGGTGACCATTATGGTTGTCATTGGGGCTGTCCTCCTGCTGCCACCGTCGCGTCACTCATACTTCGGTCTCCGTATCCTTGTAGCCATCCAGCACGCCGGTCGACAGGTAGACGTCGCGGGAGGTCAGGTTCTTGATGGCGGTGAGCAGGTACTGGATACCGGTGATCAGAAAGCCCAGCGGTACCCACAGGTAGATCCAGAAGATCGGGATGCCAAGGGCGGGCAGAATGCGTCCCTTGTCATACAGGTCGACGATGTAGATCACCGAGTAGTACAGCAGGAAGAACATCACCAGAGAGGTAAACAGGGAGATGAAGATCATCAATGCCTTGCGGCCACCTACCGGCAGGGCATCGTAGATCGCCGACATGCGAATATGGCGCCCGTGGCGCGCCGCATAGCCGATACCGGCAAAGGTGATCATGATGATCAGAATGCGGTTGATCTCGCCGCTGAAGAAGATGCTCTCGCCGAGCACGAAGCGGCCAACGACGTTGGCGATGGTATTGGCCGCCATCAGCAGCACACCCACTGCAAGAATGATGGCTTCCAGCTTGCTGATCCACGTATCGATGGTGCCCAGAAAACCAGGCAACCCCGAGTGGTAGTGCTGTTCGGATTCTTCTTCGGTCATGATGGGATCCTTGGTCGGGAATTCCGGGAGAAACGCACGTACCTGTATCGCAGCGTACGCCCTCTGGGTCGCGGTTCGCAGCCATCTGGTCAACGCTGGATGCACGCAGCGCGCCTGGCGTGGCGGCGACTGTCGGGTCGCTATTCAGGGCTCTGGAAACACAAAAGGGGCAGCCGGGTAGGGCTGCCCCTTTCGGGAGCGATGGCTCACACGAGGATTACTCCTCGCCGGACTGAACCGCTTCCAGGTCAGCCTTGAACTGGTCGAGCAGTTCCTGACCGCCTTCACCGGTCATCTCGATGAACTTCTCCTCGACCTGCGGAGCGCGATCCTTGAAGGCCTGGATCTGTTCGTCGTCCAGGCGAGTCACGGTGACCTCGTCAGACGCTTCCTGGATCTTGCCGAGGGCTTCTTCGGCGAGGCCCTGGATGTGCTCGATGGTGGTGTCGTAGGCGGAGTCGGTGGCGTCCTGGACGAGTTGCTTGTCCTCGTCGGACAGGCCGTCATAGAAGTCCTGGTTGGCCATCATGGCGGTGGTGAACCAGCCGTGGCCGGTGAAGGTCAGGTTCGGGGAGACCTCGTACAGACCGCCGGACTCGATCCAGAAGATCGGGTTTTCCTGACCGTCGATGATGCCGGTCTGCAGACCGCCGTAGACCTCACCCCAGGGCAGCGGCGTGGGGGTCGCGCCGAAGGCGTCGTAGGTCTCCGCCAGCAGCGGGTTGGTCATGGTGCGGATCTTCTTGTTGTCGAAGTCCTCCGGCGAGGTGATCGGCTCGTCGGCGGTGACCACCATTTCCCCTTCCGGGTACATCTGCATCAGCTTCAGCCCGTGCTCGGCGTAGAGCTCGGGGAACATCTCGTTGATCGCCTTGCTCTCGTCGAAGAACTTCAGCACGGTTTCTTCGTCGGTGGGCAGCAGGTAGGGAATGAAGAAGATCTGGGCTTCGGGAATCAGCGCGCCGGTGAAGCCGGGAGACTGGTTGACGAACTGCAGGATGCCGTTCTGGGTCTGCTCCATGATGTCGTCGGATTCACCCAGTTCGCCGAAGCGGTAGACCTGGACGGAATGGTCGGAATTCTCCTCGACGTACTGCTTGAACGCCTGGGCAAAGACGTCCTGGACATCGCCCTCGTACTCTTCGTGGGCGTAGCGCCAGTTGTCGGCCATGGCGGTGGAGGAAAGACCCAGCATCAGGGCGCCGATGCTGGCGGTGGTCAGCAGCTGTGTTGCCTTCATTCTTGTGGTTCCTCTGCAGGTGTTGGAGCTATGGGCGGATCGCGCTCGCCTGTTGTATTGCTTCGTGTCTCGCTTCGGAATCTCGGACCTTGTGCTATTGGCGCGAACAAGATCGATCATGCAAAAAATGCAGGAATTCTCATGCAGTTAACGTCAGGCTAGCGCGCTGCCGGAAGAGGGTCAAGCTGGCTTTCCACGCTTCTTATGGCCATAAGTTGCGTTTTTTTCTGCCGTTGTTGGCTAGAAAGCAGCACATTTTCTAGACCTTGGAGTCTGGCGGGTATCGGCGAGAAAGCCAGTTCGTTCAGGCTAATTTTCATGAGCATCTGCAGGCATTGTTGCTCGGCTTCGAGCTCCGCCTGCTTGATCCGCGAGCGAACGCTCGCCACCTGCGGGTCGGCTTGCGCCTGGGGCTTCAGATCCCTGCGCAGTCGGCGCAGAGGCTGGGTGACCTCGCGCTGCCAGGCGGCGACCTCTGACGGCAGTGCACCTGCCTGGGCGCCCTGTTGATACAGCCAGCATCGCCACAACAGTTCACACACGTCCCAGCCGTGCTCATCCTGCAGCGTCAGGCAGGCTTGCTCGACGCCTGGCCGGGCATAGATTGCCAGGGCGAAGTCCCATAGCGGCGAAGTCGCCAGGCGAGGGCGCAGGCGAGCGGTGAATTCGGTAGAATCGGGGTCCAAGACGATATCCTTCTTTTATTAGAGAAGCTCGCGGGTGCCCGGCCCGGCGGGCTCATCCCGATGGAGCCGTGATGATTGCACTGCGCCAAGTAACCCTGCAACGCGGCGCCGAGCCGTTGTTCGAGGGTGCCGACCTGACCCTGCACGCCGGCCACAAGGCCGGTATCGTGGGCCCCAATGGCGCCGGCAAGTCCAGTCTGTTTGGTCTGATCCTCGGCGAGATCGGCGCCGACAAGGGCGCGGTCGAGATGAGTGGCGGCCAGCGCATTGCCCATATGGCGCAGGAAGTCGAGGCGCTGTCTCGCCCCATCATCGAGTACGTGCTCGACGGGGATGCGGAGCTAAGGCGTACCGAGGCTGCCCTCGCCTCTGCCCAGGCCGACGGTGACCATCACCGCGAGGCCGAACTTCACGGCGCCATCGAGGCGCTGGACGGCTACAGCGCGCCAGCCCGCGCGGCCCAGTTGCTGGTCGGGCTGGGCTTCGCCCAGCACGATCTGGACAAGCCGCTGTCGGCGTTCTCCGGCGGTTGGCGCATGCGAGCCAACCTGGCGCGTACCCTGTTCATGCCCTCCGACGTGCTGCTGCTCGACGAGCCGACCAACCACCTGGACCTGGACGCCCTGCTGTGGCTAGAGCAGTGGCTGACGCGCTATCCCGGCACCCTGTTGCTGATCTCCCACGACCGCGACTTTCTCGATGCGGTGTGTGACCACATCGTGCACTTCGATCGTCGCAGCCTGGTGCTCTATCGGGGCAACTACACCACCTTCGAGCGGACCCGGGCCGAGAAGCTGGCGCTGCAGCAGGCCCAGGCCGAGAAGCAGCAGGCGCGTCGCGAGGAAATCGAGAAGTTTGTCGCCCGCTTTCGCTACAAGGCGACCAAGGCGCGCCAGGCCCAGAGCCGACTGAAGATGCTCGAGCGCATGGGCGACATCGCCCTGGCCCACGTCGATTCCCCCTTTCACTTTACCCTGCCGGCGGCGGACAAGACGTCTCATCCGCTGCTGGTGATCGATGATGCCAGCCTGGGCTATCGTCGCGAGGACGGCAGCGAGCGCACCCAGCTGTCCGACGTGAAGCTGACTCTGCTGCCGGGACAGCGCATCGGTCTGCTCGGTCCCAATGGCGCGGGCAAGTCGACCCTGATCAAGTCGCTGACCGGCGATCTGCCGCTGCTCTCTGGCCGTCGGGTGCCCGGCGAGCACCTGGCGGTGGGCTACTTCGCCCAGCACCAGCTCGAAGGGCTCGATCTCAAGGCGACCCCCTTCACCCACGTGCAGCGCCTGTCGCCCCAGGCCGCCGACAGCGATATCCGCAACTTCCTGGGTGGCTTCGGCTTTCCGGGAGACGACGTGTTTGCCCGGGTCGAGCTGTTCTCCGGCGGCGAGAAGGCACGCCTGGCGCTGGCCCTGATTGCCTGGCAGAAGCCCAACCTGCTGCTGCTCGACGAGCCGACCAACCACCTGGACCTGGAGATGCGCGAGGCGCTGACCGAGGCGTTGGCGTCGTTCGAAGGGACGGTGATCGTGGTATCCCACGACCGCCACCTGCTCAAGGCCACCGTCGACGAGTTCTGGAAGGTCGCCGACCATCGGGTCGAACCCTTCGATGGCGACCTGGAGGATTACCGGGCCTGGCTCAAGTCACGCCTGGAAAGCGATCGTCGTGCGGCCAGGGAAGACAAGGCCGACAGGGCCGAGGCTGGCCAGGCCGCCCCGCGGGAGGATCGCAAGGCCTCGCGCCGTGCCGCCGCCGAGCTGCGCGAGAAGCTCAGGCCCTTGAAGCGCGAGCGGGACAAGGCCGAAAAGGCCATGGAGAAGGTCCAGGCTGAACTCGGCGAGGTGGAAGCGCAGCTCGGCGACGCCGAGCTCTACACCGACGCGGCGCGCAAGCAGGAACTGACCGACTGTCTGGCGCGCCAGGGCGAGCTCAAGGCGCGCCTCGAGGAGCTGGAGGCCGACTGGCTCGCCGCCGAAGAGGCGCTCGAGGAAATGAACGAGGCGCTGTCGGGCTGAGCCACGCTCGGTTCGATAGCGCCTCGGGTCGCTGGGTCGCCCGATAGCAGGGGCGAGTGGGTGTGGCGAACGGCTATTGCGAGTCGCACCGGGATGAGGCGGGCACGCTAGCGGGAGCCGTGTCGCTGGCTTCCATGCGCGCGGCCAGCCGCTCGCGCTCGGCCTGCTCGTCGGCCAGGCTCTTGTGAGGCAGCAGCAGATTGAGCAGCACGGCGGTGAGCGCCGCCACCACCACGGGTGATCCACCGATCGCCATCTCGATCGTGTCCGGCAGCGCGGCGATGGCCTGCGGCGCCGCGGCGAGCCCGAGGCCCAGCGCCAGCGCCAGGCTGGCGATGGTCATGTTGCGCCCGGACAGCTCGTCGCGGGTCAGCAGCTGGATACCGGTCATGGTGATCATGCCGAACACCGTTATGGTGGCGCCACCGAGCACCGGATAGGGAATGGTGGTCATCAGCGCGCCGAACTTCGGCATCAGTCCCGCCGCCAGCAGAAACAGCGCCGCCAGTGCCAGCACCGAACGACTGATGACCTTGGTCATGGCGACGATACCGACGTTCTGGCTGAACGACGCCGTCGGCAGAGCCGCGAACAGGGCACCGACCAGAGTGCACAGGCCGTTGCCCAGCAAGCCCCCGGACAGCTCCCGATGGCCCAGCTCGCGATTCATGCCACCGATGGTGGTAGCGGATAGATCACCGATGGTCTGCACCGAATTGACCACGCAGATGATCACCATGGACAGGATCGCCACCGGCGCGAATTCGAGCGTCACGGGGAGCGGGCGCGGCGCACTGAACCAGGCCGCCTGATGCACCGCAGTGAAGTCCACCATGCCCAGCGCGAGTGCCAGCGCGTAGCCCACCACGATGCCGCAGATGATCGCGGCGAGCTTGATGAAGCCCCGCCCGAACTGGGAAATCGCCAGCACCACGGCCAGAGTGACCAGCGCCACCAGCCACTGCCTGCCGCCACCGTAGTCGGCGCTCCCCTTGCCCCCGGCCATGTAGTGGATGGCGATGTCGTAGAGCGACAGGCCGATCACCAGCACCACCACCCCCGCCACCACCGGCGGAAACAGGTGACGCAGCGGGCGGATACCGAACCCGACCAGCAGCATCGCCATGCCGCCGATCAACTGGGCGCCGAGGATGCCGCCGAGGCCATACTGGGCGCCCACGGCGGTCAGGGTGGGCACGTAGGCAAAGCCGACACCGAAGATGGTCGGCAGGCGGGCACCGAAGCGCCAGACACCGAACAGCTGGATCAGCGTCGACAGCGCCGAGGCCACCAGCGAAATCTGGATCAGCAGCAGGGTTTCGGCGGTGGAGGCGCCGATGGCACCGGAGACGATGATCGGCACCGTGATGGTACCCATGATCATGGCGAGGATGTGTTGCAGCGACAGTGGCAGGGCACGGCTCAGCGGTGGCCGGCCGTGGAAGTCGAAGACCGAGACGCTGACGGGGTAGCGGGCGTTGCTCATGGATACGATCACCGGTTGTTTTTGTATACAGGTGATTGTGGTAAATGTTTCCATAAACATCAAGATGAGACGGGATTAGACGAGAGAGCCTGGTTTACCGCCCCGCCGACATCGCGTTGCGATCGGGCTTACGAAGATCAGAAAGGTGGCAGGTCGCCGCGTTCGCTGCCTATTGGCGCTCGCGCCAGGGGGAGGGGAATCAACTTTCGAGCAGAAAGGTCACCGGCCCGTCGTTGACTAGTGCCACCTGCATATTGGCGCCGAACTCGCCGCTGGCCACCGGTGCATGGCGCTGGCGGGCCTGGTCGAGCAGGTAGTGAAACAGACGATCGCCTTCGGCCGGTGGCGCCGCGCTGGAGAAGCTGGGACGCAGCCCCTTGCGGGTATCCGCGGCCAGGGTGAACTGGGACACCAGCAAAAGGCCACCGCCGGCCTGCTGCACATTGAGATTCATCTTGTCCTGGTCGTCTGCGAACACGCGATAGTGCAGCAGCTTGTGCAGCAGGCGCTCGGCCGAGGCCTCGTCATCGCCTTTTTCCACCCCGACCAGGGCCAGCAGGCCGTGGTCGATGGCGCCGACGGTGCGATCCTCGACCTCGACACTGGCACGGCGGACACGTTGGATCAGGGCTTTCATGCAGGGCTTCCTCTGGCAACGGGTGGGGGATTGCACACAGCAGGGCCCGCTAGCCTAGCACGGGCCTGCCTGGCCAGGGAGGCGCCGGCGTCAGCGCCCCAGCAGAGCGTCGCGGAAGTCGCGGTCCAGGGGATCTTCACCGAGCCAGATGGCGAACATGGCGTTGGCAAGCGCCTTGTCGTTGGAGCGGTACAGCGGGGCACCATTAAGCGCCAGGATCAGGCTCTCGCCATCCCAGGTCAGCGAATAGCGGTCGCCCGGCGCGACCGAGCGATAGCTGTCGACCAGCGCGGTCAGCGGGCGGCGAATCGACGGAAAGTCCACGGCGCCGACCTGCTCGCGTACGGTATCGAGGGTGGTGCTGGCGAAGTCATCGGCCTCGATGGCATGGAAGTAGTGCAGCACCAGCCGGCGCGGGACGTCGGATTCGGGAGCGGGGCGGGGGTACCCCGCGGCCTGGTAGTAGGCGCCGGCGTAGGCGTCCCACACCAGATAGGTGAAGAGCCCGTGGCCGATCATCTCGTAGCGCCGGCCATCGTCGATCTGGGTGGCAAAGCTAGCGCTCTTGACGCTGACCTGCTGCGTCGACGTCTGGGCGTTGGCCTCGGGGGGCGCGGCCATGGTCAGGGTCAGACAGGTGATCAGGCTGACCGCGGCAAGCAGCCGAACCAGCGGGTGCTGTCGGGGTTGTCGCGAAGGCATGATGAAACTCCCGTGACATGATGTTGTACACATCATGGCGCGAGATATGACTTATGTACAGTTTTTGTAGAGCGTTCTTCCCGTGACTACCAGGCGCGGCACAGCATGATGTCGCAACGGGGCTCCGCCAGAAGACGCTTGGTAATCTGACTGCGTCGGCCCGCCTGACTGCGGTTGCCCAGTGCCAGCAGATCGGGAGGCTGACGGCGCAGATGGGCGATCAACACGTCCAGGGGGTCGCCCTGTTCCAGCACCAGTTCCAGTTCCGGCACCCGATCGAATTCCGCCATCAGGTGGTCGATCTCCTGTTCGAGCTGCTGTCTAAGTCGGATGACCTCACGATCGCGCCACTGAGCAAAGTCGGTATCGGAGCCGAGTTCGCGCTCGCCTGGCACGTCCCAGGCGTGGAGCAACTCGAGGCGGGATTCCGGAAAGTGTCGCAGGGTCTCGCGCAGGGTGCGACGGCAGGTCAGGGAGAAGTCCACCGGGACCAGAATGTCGTTCCACGGCTCTGCGGGGGGCTGGCTGACGGTCAGCACCGGACAGGGGGCGCTCAACAGCACCCGGGCCAGGGTGGTGCCGCCGATCAGGTCAGGGTGTCCGCGCTTGCGATGGGTGCCGAGGATGATCATCTCGGCGTTGCGATCGTGGGCCTCACGGATGATCTCGGCGTAGGGGGCGCCGGTCACCGTCTGCACCAGCAGCGGCGGTTCGGCCAGTGCGTAGTCTTCGCGCAGGTCGGTGGCGATGGCGTGGATGTCATCTACTACCGCACCTTCCAGGTCGCGCAGCACCCGGTGGGGCAGGTAGGGATCCAGCACGTGCAGTACATCGAGACGGGCGCCCATCTCGTTGGCCAGGCGGATGGCGCGGCCGAAGGCGGAACGGTTTTCTGCCGACAGGTCACAGGCAAACAGCAGGGTGCGAGTCATGGCTCTGCCCTCACGACGCCAGTGGGTGAACCTTCAGCATGGGCGGACGTGCCGATTCGCGCAAGCGACGGCGTCGTCAGTCCCTGTCAGTGCACGATAGCGCCCGTCCTGCGCTCGGATCAGATCAGACCGGGCGCATCGTGGCTTCCACGACCCGCCATCGCCCGCCACGGCTCCTGCCGCTACCACCAGGCGTGGAAGTGATGCACCGGGCCGCGCCCCTGGCCCACCGACAGCCGCCGGCTGGCGTCGAGCGCCTGGTGCAGCCAGCGCTTGGCGTCGCCGATGGCGTCGATGACCTGCGCCTCGTCGGCGTCCTGTGGCAGATGGGCCAGCTTGGCGGCGATCGCCGAGGACAGGGCACAACCGGTACCATGCAGGTTCTGGGTATCGATGCGCGGCGCCGGCAGCCAGCGATCGCCACCGGGCGAGGCCAGCAGGTCGGGACAGCTATCACCATCGAGATGGCCACCCTTGAGCAGCACATAGGGGGCTGACAGTTGCTTGAGCGCGGGCAGCATCGCCTCCATAGCATCGGCGCTGGTGGGCGGCTCGACCCCCAGCAGCACCGCCGCCTCGGGCAGGTTGGGGGTGATCACGTCGGCCAGCGGCACCAGCACATCGCGTACCGCACTGATCCCGGCTTCATCCACCAGGATGTCGCCGCTCTTGGCCACCATCACCGGGTCGAGCACGATCCAGCGGGGACGCCTGGCCTCGAGCGCTTCTCGCAGGGTCTCGGCGACCTCGCGGCTGGCGACCATGCCGATCTTCACCGCGTCGATGCGCACGTCGTCGAGCAGGTGATCGAGCTGCACCCGGATGCTCTCTGCAGCCACCGGGTGCACCTCGCGTACCCCACAGGTATTCTGCGCGATCACCGCGGTGATGACGTTGGTGGCATAGGTGCCCAGGGCCGACAGCGTCTTGAGGTCGCCCTGGAGGCCGGCGCCGCCAGAAGGATCGGAGCCGGCGATGGTCAGTGTGTGAGGGATGGATACGGCGTGGGACATGAAAGACACCCGAAAGTCAGCAGAAGACACAGAATACAAGAGGCGGCGCTGAGAGAGCCAATGTCGAGCGCATCATGCTGAGTCTGTTTGTCATGGCGTTTGCCAGCGCCACCCTGCTGCCCGGAGGGTCCGAGCTATGGCTGGCCGGGCTGTGGTGCCGGGGCGAAGCGCCGCTGGCGCTGTGGCTGGTGGCCACCCTGGGCAATACCCTGGGCAGTCTGGTCAATGTCGCCCTGGGCCGCTACGCCACCCAGTATGTGGATCGGCGCTGGTTTCCCGCCTCCCGGGCGGGACTGGCACGAGCCCAGCGCTGGTATCGCAAGGGCGGAGAAGCGAGTCTGCTGCTGGCCTGGCTGCCGGTGGTGGGGGATCCGCTGACGGTACTCGCGGGAATCGCCCGGCTGCCGTGGTGGCGTGCCACGCTGTGGATCGTCGTCAGCAAGGGCGGGCGCTACGCGGTGCTGCTGTGGTTTGCCGAACGCTATTTCAGCTGCGGCTGATCACTGCTCGAGAGCGAGCGCTTCGAGCAAGGCTCGAGAGTCGACACGATGTCCGCCCGTGCCCCGAAAACGGACAGGGGCCGCGCGAGGCGGCCCCTGGGTGCTTGTGTCGGCAATGCTCGACACTTTCTGGATGGGTTACTCCTGGCCGAAGTCAGTGCCGCCGTCCGGGTTGCGGGCGTTGTAGTAGGCCTGCTCGGAGATGGCGTGGTAGTTCACCACCTTGTCCTGGAAGTCGCGGTACGACTCGTAGATGCGACCGGCGATATCGCTGGAGTCAGCCAGTTCCTGCACCACCTCGGCGGAGATCTCCTGAGCCTGGGCGAGCACGTCGTCGGGCAGCTTGCGCAGCTGGACGTCGTGTTCGTTGATCAGGGTGGCCAGGGCATCGTTGTTGCGCGCGGTGTACTCGTCCAGCACGTCCTGGTTCACGTCGCGCACCGCGGTGCGCAGGATCGCCTGAAGGTCGGCGGGCAGCTCGGCCAGGGCCTCATCGTTGACGATGGCCTCGAACATCACCGTCGGCTCATGCCAGCCCGGGTAGTAGTAGTACTCGGCGGCCTGATGCAGGCCGAAGGCCAGGTCGTTGTACGGGCCGATCCACTCGGTGGCATCGATGGCGCCGGACTGCAGCGAGGTGAAGATCTCGCCGCCGGGCATATTGACGATGGCCACGCCCATGCGGTTCATGACCTCACCACCGAGGCCCGGCATGCGCATCTTGAGGCCGTCCAGGTCGTCGACCGAATTGATTTCCTGGTTGTACCAGCCGCCCATCTGTACGCCGGACGCGCCGGCGGTCATGACCTCGACGCCGAAGTCATCGTAGAGCTCGTTCCACAGCTCCAGGCCGCCACCATAGTGCAGCCAGGCGTTCATTTCCTGCGCGTTCATGCCGAAGGGCACGGCGGCGAAGAACTGGGCGGCGGGCGCCTTGCCCTTCCAGTAGTAGGAGGCAGAGTGGCCCATCTGGGCGGTGCCTTCGGCGACGGCGTCGAAGACCTCGAAGCCCGGTACCAGCTGGCCGGCACCGAACACCTCGATCGTCAGGCGGCCGTCGGACATTTCCTCGACCAGCTTGGCCAGACGCTCGGGACCCTGGCCGACACCGGGGAAGTTCTTCGGCCAGGAGGTGACCAGCTTCCACTCGAAGGTGTCCTGGGCCTGGGCCTGGGCTCCGACCAGCAGTAGACCGGAGGCACCGGCGAGGGTAATGGCCTTGGCGATTGAGCTGCGTTGCATGTAAGTCCCCTTTGTATGGTATTGGCGTTGTCGGGACCTGCCGGCCAGGGTAGGGCCGGCGGGTAGTTGGCGTCTCGCGGGATGGCCCGAGACGCCGTGAAGCGGGCGATGGCTCGTCGGGCAACTATAGACGCCGGGCCCCCCCCCGGCGTGGGCTGCCGTCCACGCATCGCCAACGCGCCGGATCAGAACGGCTCCGGCAGCCAGGTGGCGAGCTGCGGGCCAGCATCGAGAGTGAAAGGGCCCGGCGCTGAGGTTTTCGGCATCAGAACTGCTCCGGCAGCCAGGTGGCCAGTTCCGGGAAGAACGAAAGGGCCAGCAGCATGCCGAGCTGCAGCACGATGAACGGAATCACGCCTCGGTAGATTGCGGACGTCGGTACCGACTCCGGGGCCACCCCGCGCAGGTAGAACAGGGCGAAGCCGAAGGGAGGCGTCAGGAAGGACGTCTGCAGGTTGATCGCGATCATGATGCCCAGCCAGATTGGATCCAGGCCCATGGCCAGCAGAATCGGACCGACGATCGGCACCACCACGAAGGTGATCTCGATGAAGTCGAGGATAAAGCCGAGCAGGAAGATCACCAGCATCACGATGATGGTGGCGCCGACTACCCCGCCAGGCATGTTCTCGAACAGATGGGTGACCAGCTCTTCACCGCCGTAGGCGCGGAATACCAGTGAAAACAGTGCCGCGCCGATCAGGATCAGGAACACCATGGTGGTGACGTGGGTGGTGGAGCGCAGCACGTCCTTGAGCGTGGCCAGATCGAGGCGACGATAGGCCAGAGCCAGCACCAGGGCGCCGAAGGCACCCACCGCGGAAGCCTCGGTGGGGGTGGCCAGTCCGGCCAGGATCGAGCCGAGCACCGCGACGATCAGCACGATGGGCGGCACCAGGCCCTTGAGCAGCAACAGGCCGATGCCCGAGGTGTGGCCCAGCTCGGCCATCAGTTCCTGGCGATCGGCGGCAGGGGCGGCGCTGGGCTTGAACAGCGCCACCAGGCTGACGTAGACGATATACACCAGCACCAGGATCAGGCCCGGGACCAGCGCCCCCATGAACAGATCGCCCACCGACACCGTCTTGGGACTGAAGATGCCCATGGACAGCTGGGCCTGCTGGTAGGCGCTGGACAGCACGTCACCAAGCAGCACCAGAGCGATGGACGGCGGAATGATCTGACCCAGGGTGCCGGTGGCGCAGATGGTGCCGGTGGCCAGCGACTGGCTGTAGCCGCGCTTGAGCATGGTCGGCAGCGACATCAGGCCCATGGTGACCACGGTGGCGCCGACGATGCCGGTGGAAGCGGCCAGCATCATGCCGACCAGGGTCACCGAGATGCCGAGTCCGCCGCGCAGCGAGCCGAACAGCAGGGCCATGGCGTCGAGCAGGGTTTCGGCGACCTTGGACTTCTCGAGCAGCACGCCCATCAGCACGAACAAGGGCACCGCCAGCAGGGTGGTGTTGGTCATGATGCCGTAGAGGCGATTGGGGAAGGCGTTGAGGTAGCTGCCGTCGAAGTTGGCATCGATGCCGAGGGACTCCAGGCCGTAGCCGAGCCCGGCAAAGGCCAGGGCGGTACCGGCCAGCGACAGCGCGACCGGAAAACCGAACATCAAGACCGTACAGATGACACCGAACAGCACCAGGGGCATGAACTCCAGCATTTACAGGTGCTCCTCGTCGGCGTCGTGGGTAAGGGCGTTGGGGTCGAGACGCCCCTTTAAAATCAGGATGTTGCGGTAGATCTCGACGATGCCCTGGACAATCATCAGCACGGCGAAGGCCGGTATCAGCGTCTTCAGCAGGAACACCCCGGGGATGCCGCCGGCGTCGGGCGAGCCCTCGAAGATGGCCCAGGACTTGCCGACGTAGCCGAGGCTGGTGGCGATCACGAAGCCCATCACCGGCAGCAGCAGCAGCAGGGTGCCGAGCAGGTCGACCAGCGCCTTGCGCCTGGGCGACATCGCGCGATAGAAGATGTCGACGCGCACGTGTCCGCCGTGCTTCAGGGTGTAGGCCGCCGCCAGCATGAACACGGCGGCGTGCATGTACATCACCGATTCCTGCATGGGGATGCTGTTGACGCTGAAGGCATAGCGCAGCACCACGATCAGGAACTGGATGATCATCATCGCCAGGATCAGCCAGGAAAGGCCCCTGCCAAGGCGTTCGGAGAAGGCGTCCAGGGCCGCCAGTGGCCCCGGCAAGCCGGAAGATGTAGACATTAGGAACTCGCTGGTGGTGTCAGGGCGATCATTGTCCAGGCTGGCGCCCGGGCACGCCGTCGCCAGGGCAGGACGTCGGCTTGCCGGGGGGACCTGGCGTCATGGATAGTGTGGCACGCGGAGACATTAGCGAATCTCGGTGCACGTCAACGCTGACTATACGGCAGTCGAGGTAGCACTGTCATGACACCAAAAGTCGAGGTCCGCTGGCTTGGCGTCCGCCGCCGACAGGATGGCTCAGGCAGGCTGCTCGGGCTGATCGGCCTGGATGGCGGCGAGGCAGGGCTGGGGCAGGCGAATATCGACGGCCACCGGCAGGTGGTCCGAAAACAGTCGGTCGAGGACTTCGGCCTCATCGGCCTCCAGCGACGACGACAGCAGGATATGGTCCAGCGCTCGGCTGGGGCGCCAGGAAGGGTAGCTCAGTGCCGGTCGCACCGGATGCAGCGGCAACGAGGCACAGAAGCGGTCGTGGGCGTGCAGGCGATCCGGGGTGCAGTTCAGGTCTCCCATCACCACCACGTGCTTGAGTGGCTGGATCAGTTCGCTGAGGTAGTCGAGCTGCAGGTTCTGGGTGCGCTGGCCCAGGGCCAGGTGGGCGACGAACAGGTGCAGGGCCTCGGGGCCCTGGCCGAAGCGCGCATGGATGGCGCCCCGGCCGGGCAGGGTCCCCGGCAGGCGGTGCTCCTCGATGCGGCTGGGTGCCAGCCGGGAGAGCAGGCCATTGCTGTGCTGGGCAAGTCGACCGAGGTTGCGGTTGAGCTGCTGATAGTGGTGGGGGAAGCCGCCTTGCATGGCCAGGTACTCGAGCTGATTGACCTGGTTCGAGCGAAAGCTGCCGCCGTCCACCTCCTGTAGCCCCACCATGTCGAAGTGCGACAGCACCTCGGCGATCATGTCCAGACGTCGTTGCCGACGCGGGTGAGGCAACAGGTGCTGCCAGCTACGGGTGAGGTAGTGGTGGTAGGCCGAGGTCTGGATACCCACCTGCAGGTTGAAGGTCACCAGCCTCAGGTGACCTCTGTCCAGCGTGGGGTGGCGTTCCTCGGCCAGTGACGTCATTGGGCTCCAGACTCCTGTTCGCTGCGGATCTGCTCCACCAGCGCCTCGGCGATGCGCGGCATGTTGTCGAGGCTGCCGGCGGTGCTCGGCGAGACGATGTAGCGACCATCGACGATCAGCGCGGGGACGCCCATCAGTTCGAGGTTGCGCATGGTGGCGCTGGCGCGATTGATCTGGGACTTCACGCCGAAGCCGTCCAGCGCCTTGAGCGCCTGCTCTTCGCTGACACCGTAGTCGCTGAAGAAGGCGGCGATGTCTGCTGGCTCGGTAAGCTGCTCGCCTTCCTGGTGGATGGCGTCGAAGAAGTCCTCGTGCACCTCGTCGAGGATCTCGAGCTGCTGGGCGGCATAGAAGGCCTTGGCATGCTTGACCCAGGTCTCGCCCAGGGTGGCCGGCATGCGTTCGAACTCGACGTCATCGGGCAGCTCGGCGACCCAGGCGTTGAGCGGATCTTCCAGCGAGTAGCAGTGTGGGCAGCCATACCAGAACACTTCGGTCACGTTGATCTTGCCATCGTCGCTGCCCAGCTCGACCTGATTGGGGGCGACGGTGTAGTCCTCGCCCTCGGTGATCGAGGCGGCGACCGCCATGGTCGACAGGCTAAGGCCAGCGAGGCCCATCATCAGTGACTTCAGCATAGAATGTTTTCTCCTTGATTGAGGCGGGCATGCCATGGCGGCGCGAGGGCGCGACGAACCTGGAGCCGCAAAGCGAACGCTGTTTTGAGTCTACAACGTTCGAAGGGTTCCCGAATATCCCGATTGGGCAGGCGTCGCATGTCTATCTTTGCTGGTAAACGCAACGGGGCGGCCACAAGGGCCGCCCCGCGGGACGCATCGAAAGGTGAATCGATCAGTGCAGGCCCTGGACGTAGTTGGCCACGGCTTCCATGTCGGCATCGCTCATCTTGGCGGCGATGTCGGCCATCACGCCGCCGGGGCTGTTGGCGCGGGCGCCGGAGGCGAATGCCTGGAGGGTGCTGACCACATAGCCGGCGTGCTGGCCGGAAAGCCCCGGATAGACCGCCGAGCCGATGCCGCTGCCGGTCGGGCCATGGCAGGCGCTGCAGGCCGGGATGCCCTTGGCCAGGTCGCCAGCGCGGTAGAGCGCCTCGCCGCGCTCGAGCAACGCCTCGTCATCCTTGGCCTGCCCCACCACCGGGTCCTGGCCGGCGAAGAAGGCGGCCACGTCCCAGGCGTCCTGGTCGCTGAAGTTGTCCACCTGCCCCGCCATCTGCGGCACCGGACGGGTGCCGTCACGGATGTCGATGATCTGCTTGGCCAGGTAGGAGGCCTGCTGGCCGGCCAGGTTGGGGAAGGTCGGCGCGATACTGGCGCCGGTCTGGCCGTGGCAGGCGGCGCAGGCGGTAGCCTTGTCGCGTCCTGCGGCGGCGTCTGCGTCACTCTGGAGGTCGGCATGGGCGGCGCCGACGACGCCGATGGAGATTGCCAGGCTTGCCAGTAACTGTCTCATCGCTAGTTCACTTATGCCGTTTTAATGTTTTCACGGTCCCGCGGAAGGCGTGGCCTTCACTGCAGGGGGAAGCGCCCGCGCTGAGGCCGGTCGCTGGCGACAGCGGCACAATGTTATGATGATTCCCCGGGTCGCAGCCGCCTCAAAGCTTACTATAACCAAACACCCCGGGGGCGGGAATGCCAGGGCCCTCGACCCTACCTTTGATCACCGTCAGGATTTCTTCCATCTCATGGCTTTCAACTACTCCTTGGCCCGATTCCTCACCAGTGCGCCGACGCTGGCCCGATGCCCCGAAGACAGTGGTGTCGAGGTCGCCTTTGCCGGACGTTCCAATGCCGGAAAGTCCAGCGCGATCAACACCATCACCCAACAGAAGGCGCTCGCGCGTACCTCCAAGACGCCGGGGCGCACCCAGCTCATCAACGTCTTTTCGCTGGGCGAGGACAGCGAGCGCCGGCTGGTGGACCTGCCCGGCTACGGCTACGCCAAGGTGCCCGAAAAGGTCAAATTGGAGTGGCAGCGCCACCTGGCCGAATACCTCCAGAAGCGAGCTTCGCTCAAGGGGCTGGTGCTGGTGATGGACGTGCGTCACCCATTGACCGAGTTCGACCTGGCGCTGCTGGATGTGGCCGATGAGCGCGACCTGCCGGTGCATATCCTGCTGACCAAGGCCGACAAGCTGAAGCAGGGCGCGGCCAAGAATGCCCTGCAGCAGGTGCGCTCGCGGCTGCGTGAGTGGGAGGACCTGGTCAGCGTGCAGCTTTTCTCGGCGCTCAAGCGCCAGGGCGTCGACGAGGCCCATCGGCGCCTGGACGGCTGGCTTGCGCACGAAGGCTAGCCAGCCTGACGAGCCCTAGCCAGCCTGACGAGCCCGCCGGCTACTTGTACGTGGCGGTGACCTCCAGCAGCCCCTTGACGCGCCCACCGGATGCCTGCTCGGCATAGCGGTAGTAGCTGACGCGTAACGGAACCTTGGGCGCCTCCCCCATCAGGCCAATCGCTCGCGAGCCAGACAGGTCCGCGGGGGCGAAGTCGTGGGCAGAAAAAGCGTCGATTTCCAGCGCCAGCCCGATGCCCTTGGCGCCTTCACCTGAGGTGTCGGCGTTGCCGAGGATGCCTTGGCGGGCGTTGATGACGCTGGCGCCGCTCGAGCGTATGGACAAATCCGCCATGTTGACCTCATCGCAGTCGTTGAAGCTCAGGTAGGCGGTGGTGGTGCCGCCCCGAGATCCTGCTCCCGGCAGTTCGCTGAGGTCGATATCGGGCAGGGTGATGTAGGGGGTCCACATCTTGCAGGTGCTCTCGATCACGGTGACGTAAGCGCCGCCAACTCCGACGACCGTACCGGTATAGTTGTCGCTGGCGCCGGTGCTGGTCGCCACGTGGGTATGAGGCGAGTAGGTAAACTGTCTGTAGTAGCCCGGTTCGGTGTCGCCATGACGCACGATCGGTATCTCGGTCACGACGCTGCCGGAGACACAGCCAGATGCGTGGTTGGCGGTGCGCAGGGCGGCGACCAGGGTCTGGTGGTGATGGCCGCCCATGCTGGTGTCGGCCTTGTCGAAGTAGAAGCCCGGTATTGCACTTTTGGCGTCACCGGTGGCGCTGTCGTAGGAACCCTGGGTATCGAGCAGGATGTAGACGCGGCCGTCGCTGCCGGTCTGGCAGGCGTAGGTGGTGTGGAAGGAGGCTACCCCCGCGGTGTTGCCTTCCGGCGTGGTGCCGGACAAGGTCGAGGGGTAGGACATGCCGGTGCTGTAGAGGCCGCAGGTACCGGGCGGGCGTACGGTGTCGCAGGTAGGGCGTGCCGCCAGGGCTGGCGCGATGCCCAGCGGCAGGGAGAGACCGGGCCCCAGTCCTGAAACACGCCCCGAAGACAGCCCCGAAACAAGCCCCAGTCCCGAAACCAGGGCAAACGCCAGCCCGAGCTTGAGCACTCGTCGCAGGTGACGCCGGGTCGGCGGGGATGAAGAGAGGGGGCGATAGAGCGGGCGGGGCATGGCGGCAGGCACTCAGGGTACAGGTGCCTGCCGGTTTACCACGTGGCGCCGGCGGTCGCCGGGGTTTTTCTCGCTTTATTGATCCTGATGCTCACCGAGCAGGGCTGGCAGTTCGGTGACCCGAGACAGTCGGGTCACGCCGCGTGGCAAGGGGGCCGTCTCGGCTTCTGGCGGCGCGATCCAGATCGCCCGCAAGCCCAGGCGAATCGCCGGCAGCACGTCTTCATCCCACGAATCGCCCACGTGCAGGGTCTCGCAGGCCTTGACCTGAAGCCGTGCCAGCATCGCCAGAAAGGGCCGTGGATCGGGCTTGGGTGCGAACATCTCGCCGGCGGCGATACGCGCCTGGAAGTGGCGGGCCAGCGGCAGACGGTGGAAGGCCACGTTGCCGTTGGTGATGCTGCCGAGACGATAGCGGCCCTTCAGTCTTTCCAGCATGGCGTCGGTGTCGGGGAAGGGCGTGACCAGGATGCGCAGCGAGTGAAAACGCTGCATCGCCAGCGCCGCCCACCAGTGAGCCGCCGCCCGGTTGACGCCGCTTTTCTCCAGCAGTTGGATCAGGGTGCGCTCACGCAGCCAGCTGAAGTCGCCGCGCCGCGACCAGCTGCGCCTGGCCAGAGCCTGGCGTTCACGCAGGTAGTCCGAAAGCGCGATGGGGGGCGTCAACGGCTCCTCGCGGCCGCGCTGCCAGGCGCCGAGCTGTTCGGTCAGCCAGTCGACGTGGCCCTGCTCGGTGCGCTGCATGACGCCGCTGTTATCCCACAGGGTGTCGTCCAGATCGAAGGTGATGGCCTTGAGTCGGCTGAAGTCGTCCGCTGCCGCGTGGTCGATCAAGGGGTGTCTCCGGAATGGCTGTCGTCGCTTTGGCTGCGCCGCGCGCGGGGGTGGGCCTTGTCGTAGCTCTCGGCCAGGTGCTGCCAGTCCAGCCGGGTATAGACCTGGGTGGTGGACAGGTTGGCGTGGCCCAGCAGCTCCTGGACGGCGCGCAGGTCCTGGCTCGATTCCAGCAGGTGGCTGGCGAAGGAGTGGCGCAGGCGGTGGGGATGCAGGTGCTCCGGCAGGCCGCGCCGGCGGGCCTGGGTGACCAGGCGTGCCTGGATGGCACGATGGCCCAGCCGGTGGCCCTGCTGGCCGACGAACAGCGCCGTTTCGCCGTCGGCGGCCAGCACCGAGCGCACGCCGAGCCACTGGTCGATGGCCTGGCGCGCACGCGAGCCCACCGGCACCTGGCGCGGCTTGTTGCCCTTGCCGAGGACCCGCACCCGGCCGCCGTGGAGGTCGGGGAGATCCAGCGCCGCCAGCTCCGCCAGCCGTAGCCCGCTGGAATAGAGCAGCTCCAGCATCGCCTGGTCGCGTACCGACAGCGGCGAGCCGTCGTGGGGAGTGTCGAGAAAGCGCGCCAGCAGGTCCACGTCCACCGGCCGAGGTAGATCCTTCGGTGCCCGGGGGCCGCGGCTCAGGCCGACCGGGTTGTAGTCGAGTCGGCCAGCCGCCACCAGGTGTTCACACAGTCGCGACAGGGCGGCGCGGCGGCGCTTCAGGCTGCGCGGTGCCATGCCTCGGCTGCGTTCGGCGGCCAGAAAACGCCGGAGCGTGTGGGACGTCAGGGCCTGATCATCCGGCGGCCTGGCGTCGGTGTCATTGGCCTGGGCGTGCCACCAGTTCTCGAAGGTGGCCAGGTCACGCCGGTAGGCGTCGACGGTGGCAGCACTGGCGGTGCGACCCAGCTCATCGAGAAAGTCCGCTACCGCGCCGGCAAGCTGCCACTTGGCCGTCGTCTCAGCCGTCGTCTCAGCCGCCTTTTCAGCCATCATCACGCTCGCACAGCCGCACGCTCAGGCGCACCAGCACCTCGGCCAGGTACTCGGTAAACAGGGTGTCCATGCTGGCACGGAAGTGGTCGGGATCAGGACTTGCCAGCACCACAAAGCCCTGGGGCTCGCCCAGGGTCATGCGGGCGATGGCGCAGGAGCCCGACTTGGTCGGCGCCTTGGCGTGGGGCAGCAGGCGCTTCCAGTCGGTGGGGGTAAGACGGGTACAGCGGCTGGCGCGCCCATCGAGTAGCGCGGTCAGGCGCTGGCCGGTGTGGTCGTCGAGCACGTGACGCGGGGCCTGGGGCGGTCTGGGGTCGCGATCGGTCAGGCTGGCGGGGCACCACAGCGACACCGCTGGCGTCTGGAAGCGCTCGCTTAGCTGGGTGGCCAGGGCCTGGCCCAGGGCGTCGTTGTCCTGGGCTTCCAGCAGTGCCAGCACCAGCTCGCGGGTGCGCCGATACTGCGCCTCGTTGTGGCGGGCCGAGTCGAGCAGTTGCTCGAGCCGCAGTTCCGCGCCTTCGGCGCGCTTGCGCAGGTCATGGACCAGCCGTTCCAGCAGCGAGGTGGCGCCCTGGGTCTCCGGGTGGGGAATCGTGAGGCTCTGCAGCAGGCCTTCGCGACCGACGAAGAAGTCCGGGTGGCGTGCCAGCCATTCGGCGACGCGGTCCGGGTCGAGCGTCTTGCGGGGCTCTGGGGCGGCTTGAGGCATGCGCGTCTTCCTGTTGGAGTTCAATGTCTAGGCTGGATCGATTTTCCGGGAAAGCGAGGGACCGGTACCTTGCTGGCAGCTTAGCCCAGTCCCGTCGAGTCCTGTGCGCCTGGGGTCAACGCAGCGGAATTCGTCCATCGAACACCCGCTCGGCGGGGCCGGTCATGATCAAGGGGCGCTCGCCACCTTCCCAGCGGATCGTCAGGCTGCCGCCGGGCAGGTGGACGGTCACCGGGCTTTCGAGCAGGCCCTGGCGAATGCCGCAGGCCACCGCAGCGCAGGCGCCGGTACCACAGGCCAGGGTCTCGCCGCTGCCGCGCTCGAACACCCGCAGGCGAATCTCGTGGCTGGAGACCACCTGCATGAAGCCCACGTTGACCCGCTTGGGAAAGCGCGGGTGGTGTTCGACCAGCGGGCCCAGGCGCTCCACCGGCGCCTGGTCGACGCTGTCGACCTTGATCACCGCGTGGGGGTTGCCCATGGAGGCGACGGCGATCTCGAGGGTCTCGCCGTCGACCTCGAGGGTGTGACGCAGGCGGTCCTCGTCGGCCTCGAAGGGCAGGCTCGGCGGGGCGAAGCGCGGGGCACCCATGTCGACGCTGACCTGCTCGTCGTCATGCACATCCAGCACCAGCGGGCCGCCGGCGGTCTCGACCCGGATCTGGCGCTTGTGGGTCAGCCGCTTGTCACGTACGAAGCGGGCAAAGCAGCGCGCACCATTGCCGCAATTCTCGACCTCGCTGCCGTCGGCGTTGTAGATCCGGTAGCGAAAGTCCATGTCCGGGTCCCGCGGCGGTTCCACCACCAGCAGCTGATCGAAACCGATACCGAAGCGCCGGTCGGCCAGACGGCGGATTTCCTCGGCTTCGATGCGGGCCCGCTGGGTGACCAGGTCGACCACCATGAAGTCGTTGCCCAGGCCATGCATCTTGGTGAAGTGCAGAAGCATCAGCGCGGTGCTCCTGACGTCGATCCCGATGCCGATCCCGGTTGCGATTCGCCGGGCAGCGACTCACCGGCCCAGAGGTCCTCGAGGGTCTCGCGTCGGCGCACCACCTGATAGCCGTCGCCGTCCACCAGTACCTCCGCCGGACGCGGGCGGCTGTTGTAGTTGGAGGCCATCACGAAGCCGTAGGCGCCTGCCGAGCGCACCGCCAGCAGGTCGCCGGGGGCCACCGCCAGTTGACGCTCCTTGCCGAGGAAGTCGCCGGTCTCGCACACCGGGCCGACCACGTCGTAGACGTCGCTTGCGCGGTCCAGGCGAGTATCGACCTCGATGATCGCCTGCCAGGCCTGGTACAGCGAGGGCCGAATCAGGTCGTTCATGGCCGCGTCGACGATGGCGAAGTTCTTGGTTTCGCCGGGCTTCACGTAGGTCAGCCGGGTCAGCATGACGCCGGCGTTGGCGGCGATCGAGCGGCCCGGCTCGAACAGCAGCGTCAGGCGCTCGCCGCCGTCCCAGCGCGACAGGCGCTCGAGCAGCTTCGAGGCGTAGTCGAACGGGGCCGGCGGCGTCTCGTCCCTGTAGGGCACGCCGAGGCCGCCGCCCAGGTCGAGGTGCGAGACCTCGATGTTCTCCTCGCGCAGGCGGTCGAGCAGCACCAGCAGACGCTCCAGGGCGTCGAGGAAGGGAGCGATCTCGGTGAGCTGCGAGCCGATATGGCAGTCGAGCCCGGTGACCTTGAGGTGCGGCAGTTCGGCGGCCAGGCGGTAGACCTCCAGTGCCTCGTCCACCGGGATACCGAACTTGTTGTCCTTGAGTCCGGTGGAGATATACGGATGGGTACCCGCGTCGACGTCGGGATTGACCCGCAATGACACTGGCGCCACCTTGCCCAGGCGGCCTGCCACTTCATTGAGCACTTCAAGCTCTGGGCGCGACTCCACGTTGAAGCACTTGATGCCGACCTCGAGCGCGCGCGCCATCTCGTCGGGGCGCTTGGCGACGCCGGAGAACACCACCTTGGCCGGGTCTCCACCGGCGGCCAGCACCCGCTCGAGCTCGCCCTGAGACACGATGTCGAAACCGGCACCCTGGCGCGCCAGCACGTTGAGCACCGCCAGGTTGCTGTTGGCCTTGACCGCGTAGCAGATCAGATGCGGGTGGCTACCCAGCGCCTCGCGGTAGGCCTGGAAGTGGCGCTCCAGGGTGGCACGTGAATAGACGTAGCAGGGGGTGCCCACCGCCTCGGCGATGCGGGCCAGAGGCACTTCTTCGGCGTGCAGCTCGCCGTCTCGGTAGTTGAAGTGATCCATGCTCAGCTCTCGTCCTCGGTCGCGCTCTGGTCGCTTTCCTGGCTGTCCTCTTCGCCCTGTTCGTCCTCGACGGTTTCGCGGGGGCCGTAGCGCTCCGCCGCTTCTTCGTCACCGGGCAGGTACAGGGGGCCTTTCTGGCCGCAGCCCGCCAGGGCCATCAGGGCCAGCAGCAGGGCCGGCAACAGGGCGGGTCGCAGCACCTTGACGAGGCGGTTCATTGGGCGCCTCCCTGGCCGGTCGCAAGGGTCTTGAGGGCCTCACGGGCGCGCTGGGCAGCGGCGCGCACCTGGTCGGGGGCGGTGCCACCGATATGGTTGCGGGCGGCCACCGAGCCTTCCAGGGTCAGCACCTCGAACACGTCCTCGCCGATGACGTCGGAGAACTGGCGCAGTTCGTCGAGGCTCATGTCCGACAGATCCTTGCCGCTCTCGATGCCGTAGGCCACGGACTGACCGACGATTTCATGGGCGTCACGGAAGGCCACGCCCTTGCGTACCAGATAGTCGGCAAGGTCGGTGGCGGTGGAGAAGCCCTTGCGCGCGGCCTCACGCATGGAATCGCCCTTGGAGACGATGGCCGGCACCATGTCGGCGAAGGCGCGCAGGCAACCCTTGACGGTATCCAGGGTGTCGAGCAGCGGTTCCTTGTCTTCCTGGTTGTCCTTGTTGTAGGCCAGCGGCTGCGACTTCATCAGCGTCAGCAGGCCCATCAGGTGACCGTAGACGCGGCCGGTCTTGCCGCGCACCAGCTCGGGCACGTCCGGGTTCTTCTTCTGCGGCATGATCGAGGAGCCGGTGCAGAAGCGATCGGGCAGGTCGATGAAGTCGAACTGGGCGCTGGTCCACAGCACCAGCTCCTCGCTCATCCGCGACAGGTGCATCAGCAGCAGGCTCGCGAAGGCGGTGAACTCGATCGCGAAGTCACGATCGCTGACCGCGTCGAGGCTGTTCTCGGCGGGGCGCTCGAAGCCGAGCAGCTCGGCGGTCAGGTGACGATCGATGGGGTAGGTGGTGCCGGCCAGGGCGGCGGCGCCCAGCGGCAGCACGTTGACCCGCTTGCGGCAGTCCAGCAGGCGTTCATGGTCGCGGGCCAGCATCTCCTGCCAGGCCAGCAGGTGGTGGCCGAAGGTCACCGGTTGAGCGGTCTGCAGGTGGGTGAAGCCCGGCATGATGGTGTCGGCCTCGCCCTCGGCCAGCTCGATCAGCCCGGCACGCAGCCGCGCCAGCTCGCTGGCGACCAGGTCGATCTCCTCGCGCAGGTAGAGGCGAATATCGGTGGCCACCTGGTCGTTGCGCGAGCGCCCGGTGTGCAGCTTCTTGCCGGTGATGCCGATCTTCTGGGTCAGCCGTGCCTCGATGTTCATGTGCACGTCTTCCAGCGCCACCGACCACTCGAAACGCCCTTCGGCGATCTCCGTCTCGATCTCCTTGAGCCCGGTCAGGATGGCGTCACGTTCCTCTTCGCTCAGCACGCCAACCTGGGCGAGCATGGTGGCATGCGCGATGGAGCCCTGGATGTCATGGCGGGCCAGGCGCTGGTCGAAATCGACCGAGGCGGTGAAACGAGCGACGAAGGCGTCGGTGGGTTCGCTGAAGCGGCCGCCCCAGGACTGGTTGGTGGTCTGGCTCATTGAATGGACTTCCTGAATGACGATGCGATGGCGACGTGATCGGTGGCCGGCGCCGAGGGCGCTGACGGAGCCGGCAGCCGTTGTCGTTGGTATGCCCAAAGTGTACCAGAGTCGGCCCTTGAGGCGAGGGTGCAGCGGGCCGGCAAGGACGGTGCGGCATCAGCCCCTGAAACGAGGGTGGCAGCAGGCGCTTCTGGCAGGCGCGGCAACGGGTCCCGTCGCCGTCGATTTTACTGACGGAGACCGTGCTTTATGATGACGTCATTCATTTAACATGGCGGACGCGGCGATTTGGTCGCAAGCCCGACCAGGGAGAGCAACGTGCAACAGATGTCCAGGCTGCGTATCGCGACGCGCAAGAGCCAGTTAGCCCTATGGCAGGCCGAACATGTTCGCGATCGCCTGATGGCGATTCACCCCGGGCTCGAGGTCGAGCTGGTACCGATGTCGACCCGCGGCGACAAGATTCTCGACACGCCCTTGGCCAAGGTTGGCGGCAAGGGGCTGTTCGTCAAGGAACTCGAGGAGGCGATGCTCGACGGCCGCGCCGATATCGCGGTGCACTCCATGAAGGATGTGCCGATGCAGTTTCCCGAGAGCCTGGGGCTTTCGGTGATCCTGGAAGGCGCCGAGCCCACCGATGCCTTCGTCTCCAATGACTATGCTCGCTTCGAGGACCTGCCCGAGGGCGCCCGTCTGGGCACCTCCAGCCTGCGCCGCGGATTGCAGATGCGCGAGGCCCGCCCTGACCTCGAGGTCATCAGCCTGCGTGGCAATGTCCAGACTCGCCTGGCCAAGCTCGACGCTGGCGAATTCGACGCCATCCTGCTGGCTACCTCCGGGCTCAAGCGGCTGGGGCTGGGTGAACGTATCGCCCAGGAGCTGCCGCCGGAGATCTGCCTGCCGGCCTGTGGTCAGGGCGCGCTTGGCATCGAATGCCGCATGCACGACACCGAGCTGGTGTCGCTGCTGGCACCGCTCGACGATATCGAGACGGCGACCAGAGTGCGTGCCGAACGGGCCATGAATACACGTCTGGAAGGCGGCTGCCAGGTGCCCATCGGTGGGCACGCCATCTATCAGGACGATGGCAGAACCCTGTGGTTGAGAGCCCTTGTCGGCACGCCCGACGGTTCCCGCGTGCTGCGTGCCGAGGGGCGTGGTTCGGTGGACGAACCCGAGGCGCTGGGGATCCGCGTCGCCGAGCAGCTGCTCGAGCAGGGCGCCGGGGATATCCTGGCCGAGGTCTACGGGCCGCGTTGATGGGCACTCCGGTACTGATCACCCGGCCCGGCGAACGCGCCCAGGCGCTGGCCGAGGCCATCGAAAGCAAGGGGTTCAGCACCGAGCGGCTCGAGGTGATGCGGCAGGAAACTGTGCCAGAGACGGCAGATGTGCGCTCGGCCTGGCTCGACATCGACCACTTTCATAAGGTGGTAGTCATCAGTCCCGCCGCCGCCGAGCGGTTGGTCGAGGCGCTGGATCGCTACTGGCCACAGCTGCCCCAGGGGCTTGAACTGTACGCCGTCGGGCAGGCCACGGCGATGGTCTTGCACCAGGCGCTGGGGCTAAAGGTGAGGGTGCCTGCCCCCGCCGCCGGAGAAGAGACCAGCGAGGCCTTGCTGGCGCTGGCCTCGCTGCAGCGCCTGGAGCACCAGCGAGTGCTGCTGGTGGCGGGCGAAGGTGGCCGCCCGCTGCTGGGCGACACCCTGGGGCAGAGGGGCGCGCGTGTCACGCGTCTCGAGGTGTATCGACGTCGCCTGATCACTCCCGACGCCGGGGCCAGAACATGGCTCGAACAAGGGGGCTATCAGGCGTTGGTGGTCAGTAGCGGAGAAATCCTTGAACATCTGGCAAGATGGTGTTCAGAGGCCGCCTTTCAACAACCGCTTGTCGTATCCAGCCAGCGGTTGGCTACACTGGCGAAAACGCTGGGATTTCGCATCCCGGTCGTGGCGTCTGGCGCGTCTCCTGCGGCGCTGGCGGCCGCGGTGGCAAGGACCTGCGACCCAGAGGATGGCGAATGAAGATCTCTAAAAGGGCTAGCGACAGATGAGCAACCAACAGCACGATCAGGACGAGCAGCAGACCCCGTCCGCTTCCGGCCAGCAGGGCACAGGAAGCGCGACCTCAGGCACGGACGCCTCGAAGGGCGGCGCGGGCAAGGGGGGCTCCCAGCGGCGGTCGCGGCGTCGCGACAAGAGTGGCAGCAGCTCGACCGGATCCACTTCGTCCAGTGCCAGCGCGGCATCCTCCACACCCGCTGCGGCGACGGGCAGCTCATCGCCTGCCGGCGCCACATCGTCGAGCGCAGGCACCGCCAAGGCCACGCCGAGTGACGCCGCTCCGGTTGCAGCGAAGGGCGCCGCCGGGGACAGTGCCAGCAAGCCAAGTGCCAGCAAGCCCAGTGCAAGCAAGCCCGACAACAGCGGCAAGGCCAGTGCCGGCAAGCCCGGCGATGGCAAGTCCAGTGACACCAAGGCCAGTGGCGCCAAAGCTAGTGACAACAAGCCCAGTGACAACAAGCCCAGCCCAGCGGCAGGCAAGGGTGGTAACGGTGGGGCTTCTGCCGGCGCCGGCGGTGCCGCGACTTCGTCTTCCAGCGGCTCTGGTGGCGGCTCTGGTGGCGGGAAGGCCGGCGTCGTGGCCCTGGTGCTGGTGCTGATCCTGATCGCCGGCGTGGCCTTTGTCGGCTGGAAGGGCTGGCAGCTGCAGCAGGCCATGTCCGCGCGCATCGACCAGCTCAAGCAGAACAGCCCCAGCGTGGCCGAGGTCCAGGAGCTGTCGTCCCAGCTGGAAAGCGGCCTTGCCGAGCGTCGCGAGACCATGGGCCAGGCGGTGGACGGCATCAAGAGCGACTTCGACGCTTACAAGTCCGACGTCAACCAGACCCTCGATCGGGTACTGGCCGAGCTGTCCAAGGAACAGAACGCCGACGAGCGTGACTGGCTGCACGCCGAGGCCGCCTACCTGCTGCGTCTGGCCAATCAGCGCCTGCAGCTCGAGCGTGACGTCGAAGGTGCTGCGGCGCTGCTGCGCACCGCCGACGCTCGCCTGGAAGAGGCCAACAATCCGGCACTGGTCCCGGTACGCCGCGCCATCGCCGAGGAGCTTGCCGCCCTGCAGACGGTGCCCAAGGTTGACCGGACTGGCCTCTACCTGGCCCTGAACGCCCAGCAGGAGCAGATCGCCGGCCTGCCGCTGGCCCAGGACATCGAGCAGTTCACCGCCGATACCACCATCGAGGAGGCTCCTTCCGGTGCCTGGCAGGAGCAGCTGGCACGGGTCGGTGAAGAGCTCAAGGAGCTGGTGACGGTACGCCACCACGACCAGGCGCTGGAAGCCCTGATCACCCCGGAGCAGGAGTCCTATCTGCGTCAGAGCCTGCGCCTGGTGCTGGAGCAGTCCCAGCTGGCCCTGCTCAAGGAAGAGACCGGCCTGTACGAGGCCAGCCTCGACAAGGCCATCACCCTGCTCGAAGGCTACTACGACGTCGACGACGAGTCGGTGCAGTCGGTGATCGCTCGTCTGGGCGAGCTCAAGGGCAAGTCCATCCGCCCGGAGCTTCCCGATATCAGCGCTTCCCAGCAGGCGCTGGCCCGGTTCATCGAGCAGCGCTTCGAAGCGGGCGCTTCCGGCCAGGGAGATAACGCATGAGAAAGCTGATCCTGCTCATTGTCGTTGGCCTCGCGCTCGGGGCGCTGTTTGGTCAGCTGATGATGTCGGTGCCCGGCTACTGGCTGGTGCGGGTGGGCGACACCTCCTTCCAGACTTCGTTCTGGTTTGGCCTGGTGATCCTGCTGGCCCTGTTCATGGTGCTGCACTTTGCCCTGCGCGTGCTGTTCCGCCTGAGCCGTCCGGTCAGCCGCTTCAAGGTGTGGAACTCGCGGGCACGCAATCGCACCGCGATGAAGCGCACCGTGCGCGGCCTGGTGGCATTGGCCGAAGGTCGCTGGAAGCGCGCCGAGAAGGCCTTGGTCAAGGCCGCCGATGACTCCAGCACCCCGCTGGTCAACTACCTGTCTGCCGCCCTGGCGGCCCACTACCAGGGCCGCTATGACCAGGCCGACACCCTGCTGAAGCGGGCCCACATCTCCACCGACGGCGCCGATCCCGCGGTGGGCATGATGCAGGCCCAGCTGATGCTGGACCGCCAGCAGTACGAGGAAGCGCTGGCGATCCTGACCCGTCTGGACCGTCATCTGCCGCGCCATCCCCAGGTGCTCAAGCAGCTCAAGGCCGCCTATATCAGCGTCAGCGACTGGGACGGCCTGCGTCGCCTGCTGCCGCGTCTGGCCGACCAGCAGCTGATCGCCCGGGAAGAGCGTGAACAGCTCGAGCTGCAGGCCTACCGCGAGCTGATCCTGCAGGAGACGCGCAATCCCGAGGATATCGAGCGGGTGCGCAACCTGTGGTCCGACATGCCCGAGTACCTGCGCACCAACATCGACCTGCTGGTGCTCTACGTCGAGACGCTGGTGCGCTGCGACGAACAGGTGATCGCCGAGAAACTGCTGCGCCACTCGCTCAAGACCAACTGGGACAGCCGTCTGGTGCTGCGCTATGGCCTGCTTGGGGTGGACGCTTCACGTCAGCTGGTGACCGCCGAGAAGTGGCTGCAGGAGCGGCCCAATGATCCCGACCTGCTGTTGACCCTGGGGCGTCTGGCGCTGCGTAACGCCTATTGGGGCAAGGCCCAGGAGTACTTCGAGGCGAGCCAGCGTCAGCGTCCCAGCGGGGTGGTCTGTGCCGAGCTAGCGCGGCTCTATGCCAACCTGGGCGAGCACAACAAGAGCCAGCTGTACTATCGCCAGAGCGTCGAGCTGCTCGACAAGTCGCTGCCCTCGTTGCCGCAGCCGAGCGACGCTCAGCAGGCCTGAGCCAGGCGTTCGATCTACTAAGCAGTACCCACAAACGCCACGGGCGGGGCTTCGGCCCCGCCCGTGGCGTTTGTGGTCCTGGTGGATGGGTCTCGTGCGCCGCGCCAGCGCGGCGTGGCGTCACCATGCTGAAGGCGAGTACAGGCCCGGCTTGCGGCGTGCAGCTGCCGCCACGCCTGTGTCGTCAGAGCTGTGGCGCCAGAGCGTGGCGTCAGGGCTCGGCACCCTGGCGATTCGATCAATAAAAAGGGGCGGCCCGTAGGCCGCCCCAGAAGCGTTGCAGGTAAGGTCTGTCAGTTGCCGTCGGGGTCGTAGTCGCCCCTGAACTTGGCGTTGGTCTCGGCATCCTCGCGGGTCTCGTGCTCGCGGGGCGAGTCGATACTGCCGTCCTCGCCGGGCAGCGGTGCGGTATCCCTGGCTTCGCCGGTCGCCACCACATCCTTCTCGACCAGGCGCAGGTTGGCGGCGGGCGCCTGGCCCTGCTTGTCTTCGCCAAAGAAGATCGTGGTGTGCGGGAAGGGGATCTCGATGCCCGCCTCGTCCAGATGCAGCTTGACCAGACGATTGTAGGCACGGCCCACCGCCCACTGGTTGCCGGGGGTGGTCTTGATGCGCACCCGGATGTTGACCGAGCTGTCGGCCAGGGCGATGACACCGGCCACCTCGAGGGGTTCGAGGATCTCGGACTTGAGGTCCTCGTCGGAGGACAGTTCGTCGAAGGCGTTGCGCAGGGCGACGATGGCCTCGTCCACGTTCTCGCGGTAGGCGACGCCGTATTCGCCCACATGGTAGCCGAAGCCACGCATGTAGTTGGAGACCACATCGACGCTGGAGAACGGCACTAGATGGTAGGTGCCGTGTAGGTCACGGATACCCACCGAGCGGATGCTGAGCTTCTCGGCGGTGCCGGTGATGCCGCCCAGGGTCACCACGTCGCCGGTATTCATGGCGTTTTCCACCTGGATGAAGATACCGGTGATGATGTCCTGCACCAGCTTCTGGGCGCCGAAACCGATGGCCAGACCGAGCACACCGGCACCGGCAATCAGCGGTCCGATGTTGATGCCGATTTCCGACAGCACGATCATCGCCGTCATGGTGACGATGGCGATGGCCAGGGCATTGCGGAACAGCGACAGCAGCGTCTGGGCCCGGGCCGAGGGCATGCCGCGGCCGGTGGTCGGATTCAGCTTGTGTTCGATCAGGCTGGCAAGGCCGATCCAGACCGCCGCGGCGACGATCAGGATGATGGCCACGTTGATCACCTGGCTGACCAGCACGCGACCCGCTTCGGAGGCGTACCAGGTGGCCATGTCGAACACGCCCCAGGCGTTGAGCAGGGCCATGGCGGCGACGATCAGGATCAGCACGTTGAAGGCGCGCAGCATCGTCGGGACATAGGAGTTGAGGCGTGCCTCGAGCAGCGGCAGCTTCTTGCGCAGCTCACCGGACAGGGTGATGCGACGACCGATGGCCTGGGCCAGCAGGCGCGACACCAGCATGGCAGCCAGCACGATACCGAGGGTCTTGAGGGTCGCGATCAGCACGAACGGCAGGGCGTCCTCGGGGCGTGTCAGGGTCAGCACCAGCACCACGGTGAAGTAGGTGATCGCCAGCAGATGCCAGATGCGGCCGAGCAGGCGCAGCGCGACACGGGAGGCCGACAGGCTGGACCTGACAGCGGCATCGAACAGCCCATCGCGCAGGCGGCTGCGATTGATCAGCACCACGGTGATGGCGTACAGGTAGGCGCCGATCATGATCAGAGCGCCGATGCCCTCACCGACACGGTAAGACAGGTAGGTGTTGATCAACGGGACCACCACCATCAGGCCGTAGCCGGTAAGGCCAATCAGCCGGGCGATCCAGCGATTCCAGTAGGACGCGCTGGGAGCGGTGATGGGCAGCAGTCGCAGGCCCTCGTAGCGTGAGGCGAACAGCATGCGCACGGCCGCCTTCAACAGCTCGATGACCAGGAAGGCATTGAGGAACAGCGACGCCCGGGTCGACAGGCTACCCGTTTCACCGATGGCGAAAGTGGCGGCCAGGTTGCCGCCGACGTAGGCAAGACCCACCACGGCGGCGTCCACGAACACCGCCAGCACCACGCACAGCACCAGGCGGATGGTGGGGTTGAGGTTCTGACCGTTCTGCGAATATTGGCTCAACCGTGTGAACAGTGGCCTGACCAGACGCCTGATGATCACGAACAGCACAAAGGTCGCCAGAATCACCAGGCCGAGGTTGATCGCCGCCTGGGTGAACAGATCGAAGTTGAGTTCGCCTTCGGTCAGGGCGCCGTCGATCATGCCACCGAAGATGGCGGCGAGATTCTCGAACTGATTGCCGAACTCGCTGACCACGCGGCTGGTCATGTCCGCCAGTTGCTTGGGCAGGGTAGCCTCGGCGGCGCTGTCGACGGCCTGTTCACCGGCGGCCTGGGCCTGCTCGGGGGCGTTTTCCGCCATCTGTCGCAGTTGTTCGATCAGTTGGCTGCGCGCCTGTTCGTTTTCCAGCAGGTCGGCCAGGGTCGAGTAGGCCGGACCGTCACTGGAGGAACCGCCAGAGCCGCTGGCGTCACCGCCCTGCTGGGCGATGGCAGGTCCCGCGAGCAGCACGAGCGCGAGCATCAGCACGCTGAAGAGTCGAGAGCAGAGTCGTGATCGCATCACGCAAACCTTCTCCTTTGATGGGTGGGCCCGTCGGGGCAGAGGGGCGTCCTTGGACGAATCTGTCGCAGGCTAACATGCCCGTTTGCCGCTTGTACGCAATCAAGGATGTACAAAAGTTGTACGGATTGCCAATTCTGTGCCATATTGATCGTGAACGCATCCCATGCGCTTCATCCCTGCTAGGCAAGCACAACTTCGCCGCCCCCTCGGGCGGCGTTTTTTTTAGATTTTCAGCACCTTCAGCGTCTTTGATTTCCCGCCTTCCGAGGCTCGGTATTGTCTGTGCCTTGTCGCTTTACGGGCCATCTGCGATCAGCCCGTTTCGCCACGCCGAGGGCGAGGTCCAGCGGTATTGCCACCGGTCACGACATCGCCCAGGTATTTGCATACCATGGCGGTTTTGGCCGAGGCGATTGGTGATGGAGTGGTGGACGCTGGCAGCGGTAGCGCTGGGGGGCGCCGCAGGAGGCATGGGGCGACTGTTCGTCAGTCGTCGGGCAGCGGCCGCCTGGGGAGTACGCTTCCCCTGGGGGACCCTGATCGTCAATCTGCTGGGAGCCTTAGTGATCGGCCTGCTGGCCAGTCGCCTGGTGGCAGGCTCGACCGCGGCACTCATGCTGCTGAGCGGGGTGATGGGCGGCTTCACCACGGTGTCCTCCTTCAGTCTGCAGACCCTGGACCTGATGCGCGAAGGTCGTCATGCAGCGGCCGCGCTCAACGTCTCGTTGACCCTGCTGGCCGGCCTGGCCGCCGTGGTGGCGGGACTTGCCCTCGGGGGTGGCCTGTGAGGTGTCGGCAGAGGGGAGAAGCATGAGTCAGGCAACAAGCGTCTGGCGGCTCTATCTGGCGGTGGGCCTTGGCAGCGCCCTGGGATCGGTGTGTCGCCTCTTGACCGGCGTCGCGGTCTCGGGCCTGGTGGCGTCGTCCTTTCCCTGGGCGACCCTGCTGGTCAACGTGCTGGGATCCTGGTTGATTGCCCGCTTTGCTTCCCATGCGGCCCTGAGCGACAGCCCTCGGCTGGCGAGCCTTCATCCGCTTGTCGTGGCGGGCTTCTGTGGAGGTTTCACCACCTTTTCGCTGTTCAGCCTCGAAGCGGCCCGCCTGGCCACCGGCGGCAGCCCTTGGCTGGCGCTGGCCTATGTGGTGCTGAGCGTGCCGCTATGGCTGGCGGCGGCCTGGGCCGGTGACGTCAGCGCACGGCGGGCCCTGGTCAGAGGCTCGTCCGAGTAGCCCAGACGCTCGTCAGAGTAGCCCCGGCGGTCGTTTAAGTAGCCCAGGCCTCGTCTCGGCAAGCCAGGCGCTAACGCCAGACGCTATCCCGCTATTCCGGCCCCCGCGAGCCAGCGGAAAGCAGGCCAGACCAGCGCGAGCCAGAACAGCGCGAGCCAGACCCGCGCGAGCCAGACCTAGGCGGGCCACCCTGGAGCGCAGACTCCGGGGTGGCCCGTTGGCTTTTCTTGTCCGTCGCTGGGTGCCCGCCATGGCGGGCCCGTGCCGAGCACTCGGTGCTCGGCACCTTCCGCCTCCGCCCCGCTTACTTGGCCTTGGCGTCCTTGCCGGCGGGCTTGGCGGTCTTCTTCGCTGCCTTTTCAGCGGCCTTTTCCACGCTCTTGCCGGGCGCCTGGAAGTGCTCCCGCACCAGGCCCAGCAGTCCCTGGGTCGAGGCGTCGAAGTCCTGGCTGCGCTCGTCGATCTTCTCGCTGATCTCGCCGGCGATGCGCTTGCCCAGCTGGACACCCCACTGGTCGAAGGAGTTGATGTTCCAGATCACCCCCTGGACGAACACCTTGTGCTCGTAGAGCGCGATCAGCGCGCCCAGGTTGCGTGGTGTCAGTTCGTCGAGCAGCAGCACGCTGGAGGGGCGGTTGCCGGGGCAGCTGTAGGGGTCCAGGTCGCCGCCCTTGCTGCTGCCTTCCATAAAGGCGTTGGCCTGGGCCAGCATGTTGGTGAGCAGGGCGAAGTGGTGGTCCTCGACGCCGGGCTCGGGCTTCAGCGAGGCGATGAAGTCGATGGGCACGTAGCGGGTGCCCTGGTGCAACAGCTGGAAGAAGGCGTGCTGGCCGTTGGAGCCGGTCTGCCCCCACACGATGGGGCCGGTCTTGTAGTCCACCGGGCGACCGAAGATATCGACCGACTTGCCATTGGACTCCATGTCGAGCTGCTGCAGGAAGGCCGGCAGCTGATGCAGGGCCTGGTCGTAGGGCACGATGGCCTGGGTCTCGGCACCGACGAAGTTGATGTACCAGATACCGATCAGCGCCATCAGCACCGGCATGTTCTCGCCGAGCGGGGCGTTCTGGAAGTGCTGGTCCATCTCGTAGGCGCCTTCGAGCATTTCGATGAAGCCTTCATAGCCAATCGCCAGGGCGATGGGCAGGCCGATCGAGGACCACATCGAATAGCGACCGCCGACCCAGGCCCAGAATTCGAACACGTTCTCCTCGCGGATGCCGAACTCCATCGCCGCCTTGCGGTTGGTCGAGGCGGCGATGAAGTGAGCGCCGATGTCGGCGTCATCGCCGGCGTTCTCGACGAACCAGCGCCGTGCGGTGCGGGCGTTGAGCAGCGTCTCCTGGGTGGAAAACGTCTTGGTCGAGACGATGAACAGGGTGGTGGCCGGGTCGAGGCGGCTCAGCACCTTCTGGATATGCGCGCCGTCCACGTTGGAGACGAAGTGGAAGTTCAGGTCCGCCTGGCGGTACTTGAGCAGGGCGCGGCTGGCCATGTTGGGGCCGAGGTCGGAGCCACCGATGCCGATGTTGACCACGTCGCGAATACGCTCGCCGCTGTAGCCCTTCCAGTTGCCACTGCGGACCTCTTCGGAGAAGCGCTTGATCTGCTCGCGGGTGGCGTGGATCTCCGGCATCACGTCCTTGCCATCGGCGATGACCGGGCTGTCCCCCAGATTGCGCAGCGCCGTGTGTAGTACCGGCCGGTCCTCGGTGACGTTGATGATGTCGCCGGAGAACATCTGGGCGCGACGCTGGACCAGCGCCGAGTGTTCGGCCAGCTCGACCAGCTTCTCCAGCACCGCGTCGGAGATCTGGTGTTTGGAGTAGTCCAGAAAAAGCCCGCCCACGCGCAGGCTCATCTTGTCGAACCGCTTCGGATCCTTGGCAAAGTAGTCGCGAATCCGGTCGTCGGCGGTCTCGTCGCGAAGCTTCAACAGCGACTGCCAGGTCACGCTTCGGGTCAGCTGGAACACGGGAGAATCCTCGATATTGGTCAGTTGTTATCGCTGCGAGAGGAAATCCAGGCGTTGGCATCCGGGATCTGCATCTCGTAGTCCTGGCCGAGCCAGGGCGAGCTCATCATGAAGTCGGCGCTGGAGGGGTTGCAGGCCACCGGCACGTTCCACAGGGCGGCCAGGCGCAGCAGCGCCTTGACGTCCGGGTCGTGGGGCTGGGGGGCGAAGGGGTCCCAGAAGAAGATCAGCAGGTCGAGTCGTTGCTCGGTGATGCGAGCACCGATCTGCTGGTCGCCTCCCAGCGGACCGCTCATCAGGCCTTCCACCTCCAGCCCCAGGGTGCGGCTGAGCCGCGCGGCGGTGGTGCCGGTGCCGAGCAGCTGGTGAGCGATCAGGGTGTCCTTCCAGCGGGAGGCCCACTCCATCAGTTCCTGCTTCTTGCCGTCGTGGGCGACCAGGGCGATGCGCTTGCGAGCCGGCAGAATGCGGCTGACTTCCTTGACGGGTTGGGGCATGGGGCCTCCGGGATAAAGGCGTGGTGAATGGTGTCACCGGGATGAGGGATACCTTAGAGCGTTGAAGGTAATATTACTACGGCTTGGCGATGCGACTAAGGTCTAGCGCGGGCCTTCATAGAGAAGGCGTGGGCAGTAAGTTGTCGAAATTTCGTGCTTATTAGAGTGTCCTTCATCAATGTTTTTGGAGAAATGTTGTAAGTTTAACAAAATAGTGCTTGAGTCCCGGCGCTGTCTGTACCACATTGGTGCCCACTGACGACGTCCTTGCGGGGGATTTGCATCTTTAGTGAATCCGCCTACCGTCGACTCACCAGCTTTCACGCAAGAACGCTTTCGCCGCTCAGGGGGATATTCGCTATGACGCTCAAGGTTGCCATCAACGGTTTCGGACGTATCGGTCGCAACGTGCTGCGCGCACTGTACGAAAACGGTTACCGGGACCGGATTGAGGTCGTTGCCATCAACGATCTCGGTGATCCTTCGCTCAACGCCCACCTGCTGCGCCATGACACCGCTCACGGTCACTTTCCCTTCAAGGTAGAACATGACGAGGAGAGTCTGAGCGTCGATGGCGACCGTATCGCTATTCTGTCCGAGCGTGACCCGGCCAGCCTGCCCTGGGCGAAGCTCGGCGTAGACATCGTGATGGAGTGCACGGGCCTGTTCACCACGCGCGCCGACGCCGGCAAGCACGTCGAGGCCGGTGCCGCCAAGGTGCTGGTCTCCGCGCCTAGCCCCGACGGCGACGCCACCATCGTGTTCGGCGTCAACGACGGCGTGCTCAAGGCCAGCGATACCATCGTCTCCAACGGCTCCTGCACCACCAACTGCCTGGCGCCGGTGGCCAAGGCGCTCAACGACGCCGTCGGTATCGAGAATGGCCTGATGACCACGGTCCATGCCTACACCAACGACCAGAACCTGTCTGACGTGTACCACAAGGACCCGTACCGCGCGCGTAGCGCCACCCACTCCATGATCCCGACCAAGACCGGCGCTGCCGCTGCCGTGGGCAAGGTGCTGCCGGAGCTCAACGGCAAGCTGGATGGCCTGGCCGTGCGCGTGCCGGTGATCAACGTCTCGCTGGTGGATCTGGTGTTCAACGCCTCGCGCGACACCACCAAGGAAGAGATCAACGAGATCGTGGCCAAGGCGGCGGAGAATTCTCCGGTGCTCAACGTCAACGCCCAGCCGCTGGTGTCCATCGACTTCAACCACGATCCGGCCTCCTCGACCTTCGACGCCAACCACACCCGCGTCAACGGTCGCCTGGTCAAGGTCATGGCCTGGTACGACAACGAGTGGGGCTTCTCCAACCGCATGCTGGATACCGCCCTGGCCATGCAGGCCGCCAAGTAAGCCAATAGCCCCCGCCCGCTGCCATCGGCGGGCCTGGTGTGGCACTCTGATGGTCGGGGCGATTCGCCGCCCCCATCATTGGTACAGACGCCGAAGCAGTCACTGTTTCGGCGTCTTTGCGCGCAAGGAATGCCATGCTGCCCGAATACTCCTGGCTCGCCTGGGGCCTGATCATCCTCTCCACCTACCTGACCGGCATCTCCAAGGGCGGCTTCGCCGGGGGCTTCGGTACCCTGTCGGTGCCGCTGATGGCGCTTGCGATAGATCCTATCGCCGCCGCTGGCCTGTTATTGCCCTTGCTGCTGGTGATGGACGTTCTGGCGGTCAAGGCCTGGTGGGGGCACCAGGATATGGCTGAGGTGAAGCGATTGATCCCCGGCATGGCGATCGGCGTGGTGGTGGCTACCCTGGTGGCGGGCAGCCTCGACGAGGACCACGTCAGGCTGCTGCTGGGGGTGATCTCGCTGTTGTTTGTCGCCTACATGATCGTGAAGCCGGCGGCCTCCAGGCCGATCGCCTCTTTCTGGGCCTGGCCCGCGGGCATCGCCACCGGTATCACCAGCTTTATCGCCCACGCCGGCGCCCCGCCGATGAACCTCTACCTGGTGCCCAGGCGCCTGCCCAAGACCACCTTCATCGCCACCACCACATTGGTGTTCGCCGCGGTCAATACCATGAAGCTGCCGCCTTACCTGTGGCTTGGCGAGATCAACCTGACCAGTATCTGGGCGTCGCTGGCGCTGGTGCCGGTGGCCTGGTTCGGCATCAGGTCTGGCCTGTGGCTGCAGCACCGGGTCAACGAGCGGTTGTTCTACCGGCTGGTGATACTGGCCATGGCGGTGGTCGGGGTACAGTTGATCATCAAGGCGCTCGCCTAGGGCTCGCCTGAAAAGTGCCTGCGCTCGGTAATACGGCGTTAAAAATCGGCTGGTGCGCCAGCCCGGTCAAAAATGCTCATTTACACCCTGTAAACTGCGCTTTCTCACCGATTTTTGCCTTGTCTAACCTTCGCTCGTCGACTTTTCGGGCAGAGCCGAGCGACGGGCTGTAGCGGGCTCACGCCGACATGAAGTCGTTCCAGCGCCGCACCAGGTAGTTGTGCTCGTCCATCACCGTGTTCCACACCGCGATGCGGCTCATGCGCGTCATGTAGTCGCCGCCGTCGCGTACCTCCCCCTTGTGGATCATGCCGCAGGGGCCTGACGGTCCGGCGAGTTCCTCCGCGGCGGGCTTGCCGGCGTACCAGTAGTCCCATTCCGCCGCAGACAGGTGAGGGCGGGTCAATTCAGGGGTCGAGATGTAGTAGCCCTGTCGTGCCATGACGGCGCCGGGCCAGCCCGAGATCCACCAGTTGAGATACTCATAGGCGGCGTCCAGGCTGCGGCCTTCGATGCTGCGTGACAGCGACATGCCGCCGTACCAGGCGCGATAGCCTTCCCTGGGTGCCGCCATGCGCACCTTGAGCTGGCGCTGCTTGAGGTCGGTCATCGCCGGTGACCACAGGCTCTCGATGCCGACGCGACCGCGCAGCATGTCCGAAGAGGCCTGGTCCTGGTTGCTCCAGAAGGTGCGGAAGTGCTGAGCCCGCTTGAGCTCGATCAGGCAATCGATCAGGCAGTCGATCTCGGCGACGCTCAGGTTGCCCAGGTCCTCGAACTGCACCAGGCCAGCGGCCTTGGCGGCCAGGGCCGCGTCGATGGCGCCGATGGCGCTGTCGTTCTGCAGGCTGACCATGCCGCGCCAGCGCGGGTCCAAAAGCCAGCCCCAGCTTTCCTGCTCGCTGTCGAGGCCGTGGGGCAGCATGTCCAGGCGGTAGCCGAAGCTGTCCACGTTGTGGCTGACCGGCAGCATGGTGATGCGCTCGCTGGGACGGGCGCCGCAGCTGCCGTCGGCCTGGATATAGAGCCGGTCGACCGGATTACCACCGGCGCCGAGCGGCGCGTGGGGCGTCAGTCGGCCGGTCTTCGGCAGGTCGTTGATCGCATCCCAGTGGTGGATGCGCGAAAGCTCGATGGGCTGGATGGCCCCGGCCGGCCACACGAAATCGACGTTGTGAAACCACTGGTCGTAGATATCGAAGCTGTCCGGTGCCAGCACTCCCGCACGCTGTGCCGCCACCCCGTCCATGACGGTGAATTCCAGGCGCAGGCCCAGGTCCTCGCGAGCGCGCTGGCGAATGCTCTCCAGCAGTGTCACCGAGGTGCCCAGTACCCGCAGGGTGACCGGACTGCGCTGGACAAAGGGGGCGCTGGGCTTGGCGGTGTCAGGCATGCAGGATCCTTGGGCTGGGATGGTCGCTGACCTTGTCCATGAAGGTCGCAAGCGATTGTGTCACGCGCTCGGCGTCGATGTCCCGAGTGATGAAGATCAGCTCCGAGCGGCGGTCGTCCGAAGGCCAGGCCTCCACGTGCTCCGGCGGGTGGATGGTGTGCTGGACACCGTGGAGTATCACCGGTCGATCGTCGCCCTGGACGTGGAGCACGCCCTTGACCCTGAGGATATCGCTGCCATGGCGGTTGAGCAGCATCGACAGCCAGATGCCGAGGCAGGTCCAGTCGACCTCGCCCTCGAGGCCGAGGCGGAAGGAGCGAATGTCGCCGAGATGGTCCGGATCATGCTGAGGTGGCTTGCGCCAGGGGCCGAGCCAGGACTTCACCTGGCCGGGGGTGAAACGCTGCAGGTGCGGTCCGCTGGCGAACAGTTCATCACTGGGCTGACGTAGCGCCTCGGCGCCCAGCCGCTGGGCTGCCGGGTTGATCGTATCCAGCATGGCCTCGAGCCCTGCCAGGGTGTCTTCCTCGACCAGGTCGGCCTTGCTGATCACCAGCTTGTCGGCCACCGCCACCTGGGCCTCCCAGACGGGGTGCTGGGCGCGACTGTCGACGGCGTTGAGCGCGTCGACCAGGGTCAGGTTGGTGCCGGGGCGCAGGTGGTGGCGCAGTACCGGGTCGGCGGTGATGGTCGAGGCGATCGGGCCCGGATCGGCGAGTCCGGTGGTTTCCAGCACGATCCGCTTGAACGCCGGGATCTCGCCGTCCTGGCGTCGGGACAGCAGGCGTCTGAGCGCCTCTGACAGTTCGCCGCGGATGGTGCAGCAGACGCAGCCGCTGGACAGCAGCACCGCATCCTCGGCGATCTCGCCGAGCAGGCGGTCGTCGAGACCGACGTCGCCGAACTCATTGATCAGTACCGCACTGTCGCCGAAGGCTTCGCTGGCCAGCACCGACTTGAGCAGGGTGGTCTTGCCGGCGCCCAGAAAGCCCGAGATCACGTGCACCGGCACCAGCGGTGTCGTCTCGTTCATGGTGGTGTCCTCGTCGTGGTGGTCTGGCGTCATTGCAGCGAGGCCAGGAAGGCGGGATCGAGCGGGTCGAGTTCATGACCGCCCATGCGTTCTGCCTGCAGCCATACGCCGCCCAGGTCCTGCACGATCTCGCGCTTGCCGGTGGCGGTGGCGAGCACGAAGCTCGCTGCCTGGAAGTCCTCGATGGTGATTCGGCGGGGGCTCAGCACGCGATTGATCAGGGTGACCCGGTAGGCGCGGGCGCGCCTGCGCGCGAAGTGGGCCTGCTCGGGGTCCTCGATGTTGGTGCTCCAGTGGCTTTCGCCGCCGAGTGCGCCGCACAGTCCGCACATGCCAACCTCCGATGGCGCCGTCGGCGCCGAATGAATGTGAGTTACGCCGTCAGCGCCGAGCTGGCGCCAAGGGCCACCCGCAGCAGCGCTTCGTCCTCGCCGCAGGGGCCGCTCAGCTGCAGGCTGGTGTGCTGGCGGTCGTCGTCGCGCCCGCTGGGCAGCGCCACCGCCGGCGAGTCGAGCAGGCTCGCCACCATGCTCAGGCGCAGCGTCGCCAGATTGACCTCGGCGAAGTGCTCGGGGTCGGCTTCCAGCGGCGCGAGCAAGGGCGCCACATGCGCCACCGTGGGCGTCAGCAGGGTCGCGCCCGCGAGCTCCTCGCGCAGCCGCGTCTTGAGCGCCTGGCGCAGGCGGTACAGGCTGACCACGCTGTCCGGGGGCATCTGGCGGGCGGCCTCCAGGCGCTTGCGTACCCTGGGGTCCATGGCCTCGGCATCGGGGCCTTCCAGCAGGGCGCGGTACTCGGTGTAGGCCTCCGCCGCGCCCATCCAGCCGTGGCGGGTGATGGCCTCCAGGGTGTCGGCGACGCTCGCCACGCGGCGACGGACGATGCGGAAACCGGCGTCCCTAAGGCGGCTGGCGCAGGCCTCCAGATTGTCGCCCACGGCGCGGGATACCCTCGGGTCGTCGAGGCAGCTTGCATCGAGCACGATCACCGACTGTTCGGGCACGGCGGCGGCACGAACCAGCGGCGCGCTGCCGCGCATCGTGTCGTCGATGGCCAGGCAGTCCTCGAGGGTGCTGGCGATGACGCCGATGGTGTCCAGGCTGTCGGCCAGCGGTGTCACTCCCAGTCGCGAGTGGCGGGCCTGGGAAGGACGATAGGACACCAGCCCATTGAAGGCCGCGGGGACGCGCAGCGATCCGGCGGTGTCGGTGCCGATGGCGGCCGGCACGATGCCTTGGGCGACCGCCACCGCGGAGCCGGAGCTGGACCCGCCGGGGGCCCTGGGCGCGTTCTCGTTTCTGCTTTCGTGCTCGCTCGAGGTGGGGGGAGGGGTATGGTGCGGCGTACCGTAGTGGGGGTTGAGGCCAAGCCCCGAGTAGGCGATCTCGGTGAGGTTGGTCTTGCCGATGCAGACCATGCCCGCGCCGGCTGTGTGGCGTACCGCCTCGGCGTCGCGCTCGGCCGGCGTCTTGCCCAGCACCTTGCCGCCGGCGGTGGTGGCGGTACCGGCGATGTCGAACAGATCCTTCCAGGCCAGCGGCACGCCGTCCAGCGGCCCGCGCAGGGTGCCCGAGCGCTGACGCTCGGCACAGGCCTCGGCCTCGACCAGGGCGCGTTGTTCGGTCAGCGAGATAAAGACGGCGTCACTGTCGGTGGCCCGGGTCAGGCATTGGCGGGTCAACGCGACCGGATCGAGTTCGCCGCGTCGGATGGCCTCGCCGATGGCCAGGGCGGTGAAGGGTTGTGCAGGCATGCACGTCTCCTGTAGCGGGTGGTGGGCGCCGCCGCGGGCGCCGCCGCGGGCGGCGCCAGGCGACGACTCAGCGATCCTCGCGCTTGAGCGCGGAGTCGGGGATGTCACCGGTTTCCAGGCGTTCGAAGCGTCCCTTTTCGGTGTAGACCCAGTTGCGGCCCACCGAGGTGGCGAGGAATCGGTCGTCGTAGCCGGAGGTGATCTCCTCCTGAGGATAGCGCCGCAGCACCCAGGCTTTCATCAGTACGATATAGACCACCAGGGCCGAGCCGAAGCCTACCGCGTAGGCGTACTCGAGGAAGATCAGCGCCAGGCCACCGCCGATGATCCAGGCGATGAGGCCGGCGGGGTTGAAGCCGCCGCTGAAGCGGAACTGGCCGTTGGGATCGTACAGCGCCGGAACGTTGAGGCGACGCCGACGCAGCAGGTAGTAGTCGGCCACCATGATGCCGCCCACCGCCGACAGCACGGCGCCGTAGTAGCTGAGGAAAGTGAACAGGTTGTTGAGGATCAGCCAGGGCATCGAGGCGGTGCCGATGATGCCGGCGATGACCAGGGCGACCGGGTAGCTGACCCTTGGCGCGCCGGCGTTGACGAAGGTCAGCGCCGCCGGGATCAGGTTGGCTGCGTTGTTGGTCGACCACTGGGCCAGGATCACCATCGCCAGCAGTGCGATCAGGGTGAGGCCGCCGCCCTGTCCCTGAATGACGGTGACCGGATTCCAGTCACCGGCGGCGATGAAGGACACGCCGCCGATCAGCGCGATCCAGGCCTGGGTGGCCGGCAGTGCCAGAAACTGGGCGACGAAGACGTTCTTGTTGCGCTGAAAGAAACTGCGCTCGCCACCCTTTGTCTTGAGGAAGCGGGTCAGGTTGGGGATATCCACCGCCAGCGCCGACCAGAACGCCATGTTGGCGAAGAACAGGCCGAGGGCGGCCACATTCTGGTCGCCGACGAAGGTCCAGATATTGATGCCCTGGGTCTCGGCGAGCACGTCGAGGGTGAAGTACATCCACACCGAGATGGCCACGATGCAGGGGGCGGCGATCGACGCCAGCAGCTCCACCGCGCGGATGCCCAGGGCGGTGTTGACGATCTGGACCACGGCAAACAGCACATACCACAGGATCCAGTTGTCCAGGCCCCACAGGTACTCGACGATGCCGTTCAGGGCCAGCGCACCCAGATAGGTCTGTACGCCGAACCAGATGGCCGCCACTACCCCGCGAGACACCGCCGGCAGGTGGGTGCCCTTGAGCCCGAAGGGCGCGCGCAGGTAGACCGCGAACGAGAGCCCGTGTTCGGTGCCGATGTCGGCGGTCAGGCTCATCACCACGCCGAGCACCAGGTTAGCCAGGAAGATGATGGCGACGACCTGAATCAGCGGAAGGCCCGCGACCCCGCCGGCACCCAGTTGGAAGGTGGCGATGATCACCGCCATGCCGATCCATAGCCAGATGAAGCCAAAAAAGCCGATGGTGCGTTGATTCAGCCAGACCGGCAGGATCGCCGCTTCCAGCAGGTGGTCGCCGCTGTCGCGGGCTGCCGCCGAAGTGGCGGGGGTGGGGGCGTCTTGTGGTGTGGCCACGGGAGCGCTCCTTGAATGTCGTTGGTTGTTGTTGGAGGCGATAGCGACGTCGGACGAAGAGATATCTCCGTTTCGCATAAATGCAGTATGGATACAAAAATCATTTTTTGGCAAGGGCCGTCCTGCGCCTTAAGCCGCATAGGGGCCGAGGACAATCTGTAATAGGCTGTTTTCCGGTAAAAAGGCTTTTTTGTGTTCGTGCAGACGGGCATGGATCTTGTGAAGTTGGCAACAAACGTCATTTCCGAGTGGCTCGAAAGGGTCCTGAAGAGGTGTCAAGATGGGCGCTTGTTGCCCGGCTGCCGGGCCTTGGATCGTGGCTGCCGGACATCGGTGGCGTGTAAGCGAGAGGTCAGGTGATTGGACGTCAGGGAGGAACGGGTGCTGAGTACGCCAGCTAGGTCGAGGCAGGAGGGCAGTCGCGCCCCCCGCTACGCGCTGATCCAGGATTCACTGCGAGAAGCCATCGAGTCGGGGCGGGTGCCGCCCAATCAGGTGTTGCTGGAAGGGCCTATCGCACGGCTGTTCGGCACCAGTCGTGGGCCGGTACGCAAGGCGCTGGAGCTTTTGCACCAGCAGGGCCTGATCAGCCGCTTTGAAGGGCGCGGCTTTCTGGCGACACCCGATCCCGGAGCGGTGGAGCCGGCGCGGGAGGCGCTGACCCCTGAGCGTCTTGGTCTCGGCATCGATGAGTCACCGGTGGTGGATACCCGTCCGGCGGCCGAGCGCATCCACGCCGAGGTCGAGGAGGCGGTGGCCACCTGTCTGGCGTTTGGTCACTTCCGCATCGTCGAGACCAGCCTCAGCGACTACTACGGCGTCAGCCGCACCGTGGCGCGAGAGGTGCTGGGACGGCTGCGCAGCCAGCGGCTGATCGAAAAGGATCGCCACTCCCATTGGCTGGCGGGGCCGCTGACCGCCCAGGCGGTGGCCGAGGACTACGAGATTCGAGTGCTGCTGGAGCCGGCGGCGCTCAAGGCCTCTGGCCCGCTGATCGAACGTGAAGAGCTCGAGGTAATGCGCGACCGGGTGCAGCGACTGATCGATCACCCCGAGCAGCAGTCTGCCGCGACCATCGCTCGACTGGAACGTGACCTGCACCAGGGTTGCCTGCGCCACTACCGCAATCGCAAGGCCGGCGAGATGATCGCCCAGAGCCAGTTGCCGGTCATCGTCAATCGCATGTTCTTCCAGACGCTGGGGGTTCCTCGGGACGAGCCCCTGTTGATGGAGCACAAGCTGGTGATCGATCACCTGCTGTTTGGCGCCTTCGACGCCGCCGCCTCGAGTCTGCAGTCCCACCTCCAGGCGGCTGCCGAGCGCACCCGCCGTCGGCTCAAGGTGCTGTCGGTGTTCCCCGAACCTGACCTTCCCCCCTACCTTCAACGTATCGTCTGACGCCAGCGCAGGGCGCAAGGCGTGCGTCGGCGCCGCCTTGCCCTCCGTCCTCTGCATGTTCCTTTGTTTCTGGTCTTTTGCCTTTTGCGGCCTTTCCTCAAGTCTTGCGGTCGGCCTGCCCCAGGCCGGCGTGCTGTCCTGTCACCCCCCCCTGGTCTAGAAATAAAAAATGTCAGTTGGATACCGCGCCCATAAAAAATGACGTTTTATTCGATCGGCATTTTTAGGGCTCGTCTGTTCTCACCCATTGGTCGAAGAAGGTTTGCACTTTTGGCTGTTGCTGAAAGCCTGAATGGTCGGCCTTGTATCGCCATACTTGCCTGTAACCGGGCCTGAGTCGCAGGTTTTGGTCATTGGCGAGCGTCGCGACGCGCTGCTCTACGCCTGAAATCTCCGTCTTGACAAAAATGACCTTTGTATCCAGTCTTCAATTGATGGCGGTCGACACAACCGCTGACGCCGCAGGACCGATGGCACGTCGGTAGTCCAGCAAGCGCACGACCGACACCAGGGCCAGCGGCGCCACCGCAAGCCCCAACAAGACCAAGCAACAAGACGAGGTGTTCAAGATGGCGAAGAAAGAGATTCTCTGTGCATTTGGTGTCGACGTGGACGCCGTGGCCGGCTGGCTCGGTTCCTACGGTGGCGAGGACTCCCCCGACGATATCTCCCGCGGCCTGTTCGCCGGTGAGGTCGGTGCACCGCGCCTGCTCAAGCTGTTCGAGCGCTACAACCTGAAGACCACCTGGTTCATTCCTGGCCACAGCATCGAGACCTTTCCCGAGCAGATGAAGGCGGTGGTCGACGCCGGTCACGAGGTCGGGGTCCACGGCTACAGCCACGAGAACCCCATCGCCATGACCCGCGAGCAGGAACGCGACGTGCTCGACTACAACATCGAGCTGGTGACCCAGCTGTCGGGCAAGCGGCCGACCGGCTATGTGGCGCCCTGGTGGGAATTCAGCCCGGTGACCAACGAGCTGCTGCTCGAGCGTGGCATCAAGTACGACCACAGCCTGATGCACAACGACTTCCACCCCTACTATGTGCGCGTCGGTGACTCCTGGACCAAGATCGACTACTCCAAGCCGGCCAAGGAGTGGATGAAGCCGCTGGTACGCGGCGAAGAGACCGACCTGATCGAGATCCCGGCCAACTGGTACCTCGACGACCTGCCGCCGATGATGTTCATCAAGAAGTCCCCCAACAGTCATGGCTTCGTCAGCCCGCGCCAGCTGGGCGAGATGTGGCAGGACCAGTTCGACTGGGTCTACCGCGAGAACGACTACGCGGTGTTCACCATGACCATCCACCCCGACGTCTCCGGCCGTCCCCAGGTGCTGATGATGCTCGAGCGACTGATCGAGCACATGCAGAGCCACGAAGGCGTGCGTTTCTGCACCTTCGACGAGATCGCCGACGATTTCGCCAGCCGCCATCCACGCGGCTGAGCGCGACCTCCATCGCGCCTCCCCTGACAACCACACCACAATAACGAAAGAGGGTGACGTCAATGACCGAGCCAACCCAAACCGCGCCCTCCGGGGCCCGTCCCGACGCGGACGAGCCCTGGAACGCTGTCATCACCAAGAAACAGATCGGCTACGCCTCGCTGGTCTGCTTTATCGCCTGGGTGGCGTCGGTCTACGACTACACCCTGTTCGGCACCCTGTTGCCGGTCATCGCCGAGGACTTCGGCTGGACCACCGCCAAGGCCACCGCGGTCAACACCTGGGCCACCATCGGGGTGTTCCTGGTGTCGCTGGTGGTCGGCACCATGCTCGATCGCTTCGGTCGCAAGAAGACCCTGATCCTGCTGGTGATCGGCGGCGCCGTCAGTTCCGGCCTGTCCGGTATCGCCATCGGCGCCGCTTCCATGGTGATCATTCGCGCCTTCTCCGGCTTTGCGGTCTCCGAAGAGGTGGTCAACGCCGTCTATCTCAATGAGATCTACAAGAAGGCCAAGGGCCGCGGCTTCATGTACAGCCTGGTGCAGAGTGGCTGGCCGGTCGGTGCCCTGCTGGCCGCCGGCATGACCTCGCTGCTGCTGCCGATCGTCGGCTGGCGCGGCAGCTTCTTCGTCGCCGCCTGCGCCTCGATCATCGTTATCGTGATGGCGGTCCGGCTGCCCGAGTCGCCGGTCTTCGCCGCGATCAAGGAGGTCGAGCGGCGGCGCAAGGCGGGTGACGCCGAGGGTGCGGCCCAGCTTGCCGCCGAGCACGACGTCGAGGTCAACACCGGCAGCAACCTGGGGCTCAAGGGCGTGTTCACGCCGGAACTGCGTCGTCACACCATCTCGCTGTCGCTGGTCTGGCTGTTCAGCTGGATGGCGATCCAGGTGTTCGCGGTGCTGGGCACCACGGTGCTGGTGGAGGCCAAGGGCGTCAGCTTCGAAAGCTCGCTGTACGTGCTGATCCTGGCCAACGCGGTGGGCTTTGTCGGTTACCTCAGCCACGGCTGGCTGGGCGACCGCATCGGTCGGCGCAACACCGTGCTGATGGGCTTTCTGCTCGGCGGTGTCGCCAGCATCCTGATGCTGCTTGGCCCGGCCAGCGACGGTTTCGTCTACCTGATGTACGCCGTCACCCTGTTCTTCCTGCTCGGTCCGTTCGCCGCCATCCTGTTCTACATGGGTGAATCCTTCCCGCCCCATGTACGCGGCACCGGGGCCAACGTGGCCCACGTCATGGCACCGGTGGGGGCTATCATCGGCTCCGGTCTGGTGTCGGTGCTGCTGACCGCGGGTGTCAGCATGACCTGGTCGGCGATCCTGGCGGGCTCGCTGCCGCTGGTGCTCAGTGGACTTTTGATGTTCGGCACCCGTCATGTGGACCATCGTGAACACGACACCCTCGAGGAGGCGGTGGCATGAGTGCTCTGACACGCGACGATGGTCTGGCCGGCAAGGTCGCCATCATCTCCGGTGCCGCCAGTGGCATCGGCCAGGCGCTGGCGGTCAGCTACGCCAGGGCAGGCGCCAAGGTGGTTGCCGGCTACTACCCCGGTGACCCCCATGACGTCGAGGCGACCGTCTCGGCGGTGGCCGATGCCGGCGGCGAGTGTGTGGCGGTGGCGCTGGACGTGCGCGATGGCGCCCAGTGCGACGCCCTGGCCCAGGCCGCCATCGACCGCTTCGGCAGGCTCGATATCGCGGTGGCCGGTGCCGGCATCCTGCGTCAGGCCGCGCTCGAGGATCTGACCGACGACGCCTGGAACGACATGCTGTCGGTGGACCTGACCGGCGTGATGCGGATATTTCGCAGCGCGGCGCGGGTGATGACGGGGCCTGGCGCCATGGTCGCGGTGTCGTCCATCGCCGGCGGCGTCTATGGCTGGGACGAGCACGCCCACTACGCCACCGCCAAGAGCGGGCTGATGGGCCTGGTCAGGTCGCTGGCGGTGGAGCTTGCCCCTCGGGGCATCCGCGTCAATACCTTGATCCCCGGGCTGATCGAGACCCCGCAGTCACTGGACCCGGTCAACTCCCTGGGCCCGGATGGCCTTGCCGCCGCAGGCAAGGTGATCCCTGCCGGCCGGGTCGGCCACGCCGACGAGGTCGCTCGCACGATACGTTTTCTGACCAGTGACGATGCCTCCTACGTGACCGGCCAGCAACTGATCGTGGACGGCGGCTTGACCGTGCGCTGGCCGAGCTGAGGCCAGCCGTCAAGGCGCCGGCCAAGGCGCATCCAAGCCAGCGACGCGAGGCGAGGGCGGCGGCCCTCGCCTCGTGCCCCCAGCGAGTGGAGAGAATCCCATGTCACAGAAACTTCAGGGCAAGGTTGCCCTGGTGGTGGGCGGCGCCAGCGGTATCGGCCGTGCCATCGCCAACCTGTTCCACGCCGAAGGTGCCACCGTTGCGGTGGCCGACCTCAACGCCGATGCCTGTGATCAGGTGGCCCGCGCGCTGCGCGCCCGGGTCAGCACCCATCGGGTCGATGTTTCCGACGAAGCCTCGGTGAAGGCCATGGTCGATGAGGTGATCAGCACCCACCAGGTGATCGACGTGCTGGTCAACAGCGCCGGCATCCTCGACGAGACGCCGTTTCTCGAGATGACCAGCGAGACCTTCGACCGCATGATCGGCATCAACCTGCGCGGGGTCTTTCTGGTCAGCCGCGCGGTGGCCCCGCATATGGTCGAGCGCAAGGCCGGGCGGATCATCAATGTTGCCTCGCAGCTGGCGCTCAAGGGCGGCATGGGGCTGTCCCACTACTGCGCCGCCAAGGCCGGCGTGCTGGGGCTGACCAAGTCCATGGCGCGGGAGCTGGCACCCTTCAATGTGCTGACCAATGCCATCGCGCCTGGCCCCATCCTGACCCCGATGCTCGAGGGACTGAGCCCGGAATGGATCGCCGACAAGGAGGCGGAATTGCCGCTCGGACGCTTCGGCAGGGCCGAGGAAGTGGCGCCTTCGGCGCTGATGCTGGCGGCGTCTCCGGATGGCGACCTGTACCTGGGCCAGACCCTCGGGCCCAATAGCGGCGACGTGATGTAGCGGCCAGACAGGAGTCCGTGAATGCTCACCCTTCTGCTGGTCAAGTGGCTGTCCACCGCCCTGGTAGTGATCGGCGTGTCGGTGGCGGTGGTGCGCCTGGGGCCACGCCTGGGCGGGGTGCTGGCCGGCACCCCGATCGTGCTGGGCCCCGGCTACTTCTTCATGCTGGGCGAGCAGCCCGGCGCCTTCGTTGCCGAGGCGGCGCTGGGCTCGCTGCACGCGATGTTCGCGACCCTGGCGTTCTGTCTGGCGTATGTGCTGCTGGCGGGGCGGCAGGGCGCGCTGGCGGCTGTCGCCCTGGCCGCCGTGCTATGGCTGCCGGTGGCGGCGCTGGCTGCCGTCTTGCCAGGCGGCACGGGGCTCGCGCTGGTACTGTTCATCGCTTGCCTGGCCCTGGCGATGCGGCTGATGCGCGCGCTGGGCTTGTCGCGGACGGCGGTGTCGGCGCCGCTAGTCTGGGCCGACCTGCTGATACGCGGCACCCTGGCCGGGGGCATCGTGTGTCTGGCGACCGTGGTGCTGGCGGATATCGCCCCGGCGCTGTCCGGCGTCGCCCTGAGCTTTCCCATCGGCATGCTGACCATCGCCCTGACCCTGCACCAGCGCTACGGCGCCGAGGTCGCCCGGGCCACCCTGGTCGACACCCAGCTTGGCATGCTCAGCCTGGTGGCCTTCAGCGCCGTCCTTGCGGCAACCGCCGCCCATCTTTCCCCCGTGCTGTCCTTTGGCCTCGCCCTGGCTGCCTCGCTGGGCACCAGTAGCGCCCTGTGGGCGTGGCAGAGGCGTCTGCACAGCCCGCGTCACGCGTGAGACCGGAAGGGGGGCGCGCGCCCCGCCCGGGCTCTTGTCGGGCCTTGCTCCAGGCAAGGTGCGATGAACCAAAAAAAGCCCCGCCGTAGCGGGGAAATGCCTCACGAATATCGCTACTGCGCTACTGCGCTACTGCGCTACTGCGGCCCAGCCGCCGCTGTCGACCGAGGCGAAGATGGCGTCGATCACCCTGAGATTGGCGATGGAATCCTCCAGCCCATAGAGCCCGACCTCCTCACCGCGCAGGGCGCGGCAGAAACGACTGACCTCCTGTTCGTACTGGTCCATGGGCGGGAAGGTTTCCGTCTTGGGGTCGCTCTGATAGAGGTCGAAGACGTTGTCGTGAACCACCCGGGTCGGGCGCTCGACCGGAGCGATAAAGGGCTCTGGCAGATCGATGGCACCTTGGCTGCCGACGATGTGCAGGTGCTGGGCGGCACTGGTGGCGGTGGAGACCATCAGGCTGGCGTGGCGCCCCTCGCCGTAGTCGAGCAGCACGCTGGCGACGACGTCCACGCCATGTTCCGGGTCGCGGCTTGCGTGGGCCATCACCCGCCGGGGTTCGCAGCCAAAGGCGAAGCGAGTCGCCATGGCCGCGTAGCAGCCGACATCATAGAGCGCGCCACCGCCGAACTCCGGGCGCATGCGGTAGTTGCCGGGGTCGTCGAGACCGAAGGTGAGCATGGCCTGAACCATGCGGATGTCGCCATAGTCGCCGGCCTTGATGCGCTCCTTGACCGCCAGCCAGCGCGGCTGGTGGCGCACCATGAAGGCCTCGCAGAACAACAGTCCCGGCGGCACCCTGAGGCTCGCCGCCTGTTCGGCGGTAAGCGCCAGGGGCTTTTCGCACAGAACGTGCTTGCCCTTGTCCAGCGCCTTCTGGGCCAGCTCGATATGCAGATGGTTGGGCAGCGGGATGTAGACCGCCTCCACCTCCGGGTCGTCGATCACCGCTTCGTAGCTTGCGTAGGCGCGCGGAATATCCATCTCGTCGGCAAACGCCTGGGCCGATTCCTGGTTGCGTGACCCCACCGCCAGAACCTCGGCGTGGGCGCTCGCCCGCATCGCCGGTATCAGCTTGATGCGCGCAATATTGGCGGTGGAGAGGATGCCCCAGCGTACCGGTGCGTCGATCATGGTCGGGTTCCTTGCGGTCAGGGTGTGAGTTGTGCGGATGAGCGCTGCTGGGGGGCGGGCACCGATACCCAGCGACGCTCCTGGCAGGAGACGTCGATGGCGGTGAGGATATTCTGGTTGTGGCGGCCGAAGGCGAAGTCGGGGAAGCAGCCGGCAGATGAGGCGATGCCCTGGACCAGGTCGTGGACCTCGATCACCTTGACGTCGAAGTAGCCGATGCCGCCACCACCGTAGTCGAACGGAAAGAAGGCGCGGAACTGCGGCACCTGGGAGCCCGCCAGCAGGGTCTTGAAGCCGCGATCCTCACGCCGGTCGGCGTAGCGGAAGAGCTTGAGCTCGTTGAAGCGCTCGCCGTCCATCACCAGGGTGCCCTCGCTGCCGCTGACCTCCCAGCCGATGCCGAAGACCTTGCCGGCGGCCACCCGAGAGCTTTCGATCACGCCGCCGGCACCACTGGCGAAACGCACCAGCGCCTGGGTCTGGTCGTCGTTCTCGACCTCGCGACGCTCGGCGCCTGCTGTCGCCTTGCTGGCGTAGCCAGCGCCCTCGCCGGCTCCATCCACCACGGGCCGGGTCGCAAACAGGATCTGGCTCTGGGCGCAGACCTCCTCGATATCGCCCATCAGGAACTGGGCGACGCTGATGGTGTGGGCGCCCAGGTCGCCCAGTGACCCGGTGCCGGCCTGCTGGCGCGAACAGCGCCAGGACCAGGGCAGCTCGGGATCGTTGAAGAAGCCCTGGTCGAAGGTGCCGCGAAAGCGTATCGGTGTGCCGATGGCACCCTCGTCGATCAGCCGCCTGGCGAGCAGGGCCGCCGGCGTCTTGATGTTGTTGAAGGCGACCATGGTCTTGACCCCGCGGGCGCGGGCCGCCTCGGCCATCTTCGCCGCCTGGTCATCGTTCATGGCCAGGGGCTTTTCGCAGTAGACGTGCTTGCCATGGTCGATGGCGGCCATCGCCATGTCGAAGTGCAGGGCGTTGGGCGAGGTGATGTCCACCACCTCCACCTGCGGGTCGGCGACCAGCTCCCGCCAGTCGCCGTAGGCGCGCTCGACGTCCAGCCGTTCGGCGGCGGCCCTGGCGGCCTGATCGCCCTGGTCGGCGATGGCGACCAGGCGAGGACGCAGCGGCAGATCATGGTAGAGCGTACGGGCACGGCGATAGGCATCGGCGTGGGCCTGACCCATGAAGCCGCTACCGATCAGGCCAACGTTGAGCGCCTTGGGCATTCGCTTGTCTCCGCTGGTGGGCCACGTCGGTCACGTCGCCCGGGGATGGTGAGGCTGGTCGAGCCGGGCGATCACCGGCGTGGCCTAGTTGGCGTTGGGCAGCTCGTAGTCGGGCTTTTCGCTGGGCATGCAGGCGCGCAGCAGTTCCACCGAGCGCACCACGCCCTCCCGGCGCGACAGGTTGATATCCTCGTGCTCGATGCTCAGCACGCCGTCCTGGTAGCCCCCGGCCTGCAGCCAGTAGCAGAAGTCCTTCCACCACTCGAGTTTCTGGCCGTACCCTAGGGTCACGTAGGACCAGCCGCGATCACGGAAATCGCCCATTGGCTGATTGTCCAGACGGGAGGTCAGGCCCACCGCCGCCGGGTTGAGCGCGGTGTCCTTGGCGTGAACATGGTAGATGTGGCGGGCGTAGCGCTGGACCACCTCGATGGGATCGGCGCCCATCCACAGAAGGTGGCTGGGATCGAAGTTGAGGCCGACGATGTCGCCGATCTCGCCATGCAGGCGCAGGAAGCCCGGCAGGTTGTAGACCAGCTGGTTGCCATGCATCTCCAGGCATAGTTCACGAATGCCTTCGCCGCGGGCGTGGTCGGCCAGCTTGCGCCAGTAGGGCAGCGCGACCTCGTTCCACTGGTAGTCGAGCATCTGGGCGGTTTCCGGTGGCCAGGCGGCGGTCACCCAGTTGGGGAAACGGTCATCCGGGCCACCGCCAGGCAGGCCTGACATCAGATTGACCCGGGGCACCTCGAAGTGACGGGACAGCGCGATGGCCTGCTCGACCACCCTGTGCTGGCGCTCACCATCGGTGGGATGCAGCGAGTTGCCGTTGGCGTTGAAGGCGGAAATCGTGACGCCATGGTGGGCGAGCCTGGCCTTGAGGTCCTGGCGTGCGGCTTCGCTGTCGAGCAGTGCTGCGGCGTCGAGGTGGGGCGAGTCCGACCAGTTGCCGATGGAAAATTCCACGCACTCGATGCCCTGTTCGGCGCAGAAGGCGAGCAGGTCGTCCAGTGACATATTGGCCAGGCTGTCGGTGACGAGGCCGATTTTCATGTGATGCTCCTGTCAAGCGAACCCGCCCATGAAGGGCGGGCGAGGTGTGGATGATCAATACCGACAAGGCCTGCTCGGTGAGTCGCCGGCCTTGCCATGGTGGCGGATGGCCATTGGGTGAGGTGGCCGCTTAGCGATAGCCCTGCTGAGTCAGCTCGATGACCTGTTCGGCGTTTTCCTGGGTGATGAAGTTTGGCCCGGTCTGGATATTGTTGGTGGGCTTGAGGCCGTAGCGGTTGTACAGCGCCAGCGAGATGATCGGCAGGTAGCCCTGAAGGTACTGCTGCTGATCCATGGCGAACAGCATCTCGCCATCGCGAACCGCTTCCAGCGTCTCGGCGGACAGGTCGAAGGTGGCGAAGGCGATCTGGCCCATGGCGCCCTGGCTACGGAATTCGTTGATCAGCGGGTCGGTGGCCAGCGATCCCAGGCTCAGCACGCCGTCGGTGTCCGGGCTCGAGTTGAGGTGGGCGAGCACGGCATTGGTGATGGCGGTGGGATCCTGGGTGGTGGAGATCTGTTCGGCACTGCCGTCGAAGGCGTCGGTGAAGCCCTTGCAGCGGGCATCAAGCTGCGACTGGCCGGGGGCGAAGTTGATACAGATGGGGCTCTCGACGCCGGCTTCCTTCATGCGCTCACCGGCCATCTTGCCCGCGCGGTACTCGCTCTGACCGACATAGTTGAGTGCGCCGATCTCGCCGGCGATCTCTTCGCCGGTGTTGAGCACCACCACCGGAATACCGGCGGCGATGGCCTCGCGCACCGGCTCGGCGAAGGCGCTGGCGTCGGGCATGGTCAGCGCCAGGCCATCGGGTTGGGTGGCAATCGCCTGCTCGATCATCCTCAGCATCTGGGAGGTGTCGTACTGGGCCGGAGAGTTGTAGAGAAGCTCCACTCCCATCTCCTCGGCGGCATCCTCGAAACCGCGCTTGAGGACGTTGCCGAAGGGGTCCGCCGCGACGATATGGGTGATCGCCACGAACTTCAGCGGGTCGGCGTCCTGGGCAACGGCCGCCTGGCTCGCCGACAGCGCCATGGCGCCAGCGACCAGGGCGCCGGTGATGGCCCTGGAGAATGCATTGGGGCGCTTGACCCCGGTGTGTGTTGCGCTGGTCTTTTCGGTGATCTTGCTCATGGCTGTACTCCGATTGTTGTTGGTGTTGCGGGTGATGGTGCTCAGGGGTGTCACGTTGATGCAGTGATTCAGGCGCGTCGGTGCTGCGCCATCTGGTCGAGTGCCCGGTCCAGGCGTTCGGCGTCCCAGTCTTCGTCCAGGGCCAGTGTCAGCAGCTCGCATTGGCTCTGGGGGGCCAACCCGCCCTGGGGTGGGGTGCGATCCAGATTGGCCGGGAACGGGTAGGCCTCGGCCAGGGCGGTCACACCTGCGCGGATCGCCGCTGTCCAGCCATCGCGCTGGAAGCGGGCCTTTAGCGCGGCAAAGCCGGCGCGCACCAGGCGGGTGTTGTCGACGCTCTCCATGGCACGGCCAAAGGCCGAGGAGATCTGCAGCAGGTTGGCCATGCGCCGCAGGTCCTGGCTGTCGTTGTCGCCCGCGGCGTGAAACAGCGCCGGGTTGAAGAACAGGCCGTCGCCCCTGGTCAGCGGTAGCTGAACGCGATGGCGGGCGAACACCTGCTGGAAGGCCGGGTCGCGGTAGGCCAGATAGCCTTCTGGGTAGCGCTGGGAGTGAGGCAACAACTGGGTTGGTCCGCTTTCCAGCGGCATGTCGTCGTGGGCCACGGCGCCCTGCAGCGTCAGGTGTTGTGAGGCGACCTGCAATGACAGGGGGTAGCCCAGCGCCTGTGCCTCGCTCAGAAAACCCAGGTGATAGTCGCGATGAGGCAACTGAGCGCGCCCGCCCGGTTTAACCACATTGACCTGGGAGGTGATCTGGTAGCCCGGGCCAAGCCAGGCCTCGGCTACCAGTGCCAGCACCGGGTTGGCGTAGTAGTCGACGAAACCGTCCGGGTCGGCCTCGCCATGTTTCTGGAAGGCATTCCACAGGCGATCATTGGCACCCGGCGCAGCAAAATGGTCGCCCTGCTGGCCGTGCCCCCGTTCAGCTTCGATCAGCGCAAGAAAGCTCTCGCTGGCGCGGTCCACCGTGGTCCGCTCCATCATTCCGGTGATCGCCAGCACCCCGGGACCGTCCAGCAGGCAGTGATGCCACTCGTCAAGCAGCGTGCGCCGCCGCTGCGGGTCGGCGAGACAGTCAAGGGCATGGCTTGCGCGGTAGAGCGGGATGCCGGAGACGATGCGCTCGGCCTGGGGCAGTTCTTCGGCATTGGTCGTCGATTGGACCAGGGCCTCGAAGGCGGCCACATCAAGCTGGGTTTGATCGATGAAATGCTCCATCGTCTGTCCTCCTCAGTCAGGCCAGCGCATGGCGGCGGGCGGCTGCGGCGCGCTGTCGTGACAGCCCAGCACGCTCTGGTCCATGTCGACGATGGTCCCGGTCATCATTCCTGAGGCGTCGCTGGCCAGGAAGGCCACCGCGCTGGCGACCTCCTCAGGCTCCAGCAGGCGCCCCATGGGCTGCGCGCGGGCGGCCGCTTCCAGCCAGTTATCCTCGGCGCCGTGGGTATCCGTCTGGATGCGGTGTTCGCCCGGGGTGTTCATCCAGCCGATGTTGAGGCCGTTGACGCGGATGCGATTGCGCAGCAGCGAGTAGGCGGCGTTGCGGGTCAGGGTGGCCAGCGCCCCCTTGCTGCCGCTGTAGGCGCAGATGAAGGGCTGACCGCCGTGGCCGGACATGCTGAGGATATTGACCACGCGGCCTTCGATACCATCGCGGATCATTCGCCGCGCAGCTTCCTGCATCAGGAAGAAGGGCGCCTTGGTGTTGACCGCGAACAGTCTGTCGTAGGCGGCCTCGTCGGTGTCGAGCAGGGTGCCGCGCTCGGTGTTGCCGGCGCAGTTGATCAGCATGTCGATGCGCCCGAAGGCCTCGTCGGCCTGGGCCACCAGCCGGCGGCAGTCGTCGACCCGGGTCATGTCGGTGGGCACGAACAGCACCTTGGCGTCCTCACCCAGACCCTCGAGCTCGCGAGCCAGGGCTTCGCCCTTGTCCCGCTGGCGCCCGCAGATGACCAGGCCGGACAGGCCACGACCCAGCAGGTGGCGAGCCACCGCCTCGCCCAGTCCCTGGGTGGAACCGGTGACGATGGCCACCTGACCTTTGAATGAACGATCTTGCATGGAGACTCTCCCTGTTCAGGCCGCCTGGCCGTTGCCGTCGGCGCGCTGAAATTCTGCAAGCTCGGCGTCCAGGCTCTCGAGCTCGGCGCCACCGGCCATCATGTTGAGCACTTCCTCACGGCTGACCTCGTCCTTGCGGAAGGTGCCGAAGCTGGAGCCGCGCTTGAGGATGGTGAAGGCGTCACCCACCGGATAGGCGTGGTGCACGTTGTGGGTGATGAAGATGACCGCCAGGCCATCGGCGCGGGCCTTGGCGATGTAGCGCAGCACCACCGAGGCCTGCTTGACCCCGAGCGCCGAGGTGGGCTCGTCGAGGATCAGCACCTTGGCGCCGAAGTACACCGCCCGGGCGATGGCCACGCACTGGCGCTCGCCACCGGAAAGGGTGCCGACCGGCTGAGCCGGATCGCGCACATCGATACCGATCTTGGCCATCTCTTCCTTGGCGACGCGATCGGCGAACGTCCAGTCGACGCGACGGGTCGGTCCCCAGCCCCTGGTGGGCTCGCGGCCCATGAAGAAGTTTCGGGTGATCGACATCAGCGGGATCATCGCCAGATCCTGGAAGACCGTGGCGATGCCGGCGTCGAGGGCATCCGAGGGCGAGCTGAAGTGGGCCTCCTTGCCGTCGACCAGGAACTCGCCGTGGGTCGGTACGTGGACCCCCGAGAGGGTCTTGATCAGGGTCGACTTGCCGGCGCCGTTGTCACCGAGCAGGCACATGACCTCGCCGGAGTGAACCTTCATGGAGATGCCGCTCAGGGCGATCACGCTGCCGAAGTGCTTGGCTACGTCGCGCATTTCGATCATCGGGACGGGAGCGTTCATTACTTGGCCTCCAGCGCCTTGCGACGCACGTAGTTGTTGAACAGCACCGCGATCAGCAGCATCGCGCCGAGGAATACCTGGAACCAGTCGGTGTTGACGCCGGTATAGAAGATACCCATCTGCACCATGCCGAAGATCAGCGCACCGAAGCTGGCGCCGATGGCGGAGCCATAGCCACCGGTGAGCAGGGCGCCGCCGATGACCACCGCGATGATCGCCTCGAGCTCCTTGAGGATGCCGCGGATGGAGTCGGCCGAGCCGGTGTCCATCACCTGCAGGGCGGCGAACACGCAGGCGGCGAAGGCGGTGAACATGAACAGCACGATCTTGACCAGATTGACCGGGACACCGACGTTGCGTGCCGCTTCCTTGTCGCCGCCGCAGGCGAAGATCCAGTTGCCGAAGCGGGTGAACAGCAACACCCAGGTGGCCAGCGCGGTCAGGCCGAGCCACCACACGATGGAGACCGGGATGCCGCTGACGGTGGGATTGCCGGCGAAGTTGGTACCGATTACGCCGATCTCGGACAGCCAGAGGAAGAAGCCCTCGCCGACCTCTCCGCTGAACAGCGCCGCGAACCAGTCGTTGCCGATGACGTCATGGACCCCGCCGATCTGGGTGCGATCCGCCATCAGACGGGGAATGCCGATAGCCACCCCGCGCAGGATGAACAGAAAGCCCAGGGTGACAATAAAGGAAGGCAGTCCGGTCTTGACCACCAGCCAGCCGTTCAAGGCGCCGATCGCCAGGGCGCAGCCGAAGGCGAAGGACAGCGCCGCCCAGATGGGCCAGCCGTACTGCACCGCAGGGATAGCGATCAACATGCCGGCGAAGCCGATCATCGAACCGATCGACAGGTCGAACTCGCCACCGATCATCAACAGCGCCGCCGCTACGGCCAGGATGCCGAGCTGGGCAGAGACTTCGAGGAAGTTGATCACCCCGGCGCCGGAGAACATGCCGGTGCCCGAGGCAACCAGGGCGAAGAACACGATGACCAGCAGGGCGCCGGCGACGGAGCCGAACTCCGGTCGGTGCAGGGCTTTCTTCAGCGGACTGACGTGGGCAAGACGCTCGTCCTTATCTTGGCTGGTGGGAGAGGCGGTGGTGCTCATGGTGACTCCTTGTGAGGGTCGTCTTGTTGTAGGGGCGGAGACGTCCGCAGTGTTGATGGACGTGTTTCGAACTCGCGGACGGATGTTTCGATTCGTCGTGTTATGAAATGTAGATTCCAAGGGAGAAATTAACAATTCAAAAATTCTATACTTTGGTCTATGCGGAATGTTTGTTCCTTTTTGCGTAGGCTGGGCAACAGGCTTGGGGTCTCGCTGTCGATCGACGATTGATCGTGGTAATGGCGTTCGCCTGAAAGCCACCAAGGCATACCCCTTCGCGGCAATGCACATGGATACAAGGAGCAGACGATGAAACTGGCATTGATCGGAGCAGGAAGGATCGGCAGGGTGCACGCACTGTCCATCGCCGCCCATCCCGAGGTCACGTTGGCGGCGGTAGTGGATGCCTACCCCGAGGCGGCCGAGACCCTGGCGCGGGACTTCGGCTCCCGGGCTCGGGACATCGATGACGTGTTCGAGGACCCGGAGATCGACGCCGTGCTGATCGCTTCCAGCACCGCGACCCATATCGACTACCTGGAGCGCGCCGCATCGGCAGGCAAGGCAATGCTGTGCGAGAAGCCTATCGCCCTGGACCTGGCGGCTTCACGGGCGACCGCCGAGCGTGTGGCGAAAAGCCTCTGCGCCTTGGCCTTCAATCGTCGCCATGACCCGCAGTTCTCGGCGCTCAAGGATCAATTGGGGCAGGGCCGCATCGGCAAGCTGGAGACGCTGGCGATCACCAGCCGCGACCCCGAGCCGCCGCCCCTTGAGTACGTCAAGGGGTCAGGTGGGCTGTTCCGCGACATGATGATCCACGACTTTGATATGGCCCGCTGGCTGCTCGACGAGCCCATCGTCAGCGTCTACGCCAGCGGCAGTTGTCTGGTGGACCCGGCCATCGGCGAGGCCGGCGACGTGGACAGCGCGGTGGTGGTCATGAAGACGGCCTCGGGGCGCTTGTGCACCATCAGCAATTCTCGGCGCGCGGTATACGGCTACGACCAGCGCATCGAGGCCTTCGGCAGTGACGGCATGTTGCAGGCCCAGAACGAGTGCGACACCCGACTCAAGTTCGTCGGCAAGCAGGGCCAACTGGAGGAAGCGCCGCGCTGGTTCTTCCTCGAGCGCTACGCCGAGGCCTATCGCCGCGAGCTTGACGACTTCTACCAGAGCTGGCGGGAAGGCCGCGCGCCCCGCGCCGGTATCACCGATGGCGTCGAGGCGTTGCGGTTGGCCGAGGCGGCGGATATCTCACGTCGCGAGGGGCGCACGGTCTACGTCGAGGAGGTGTAAAGAGATAGAGGGGAGGCGCGAATCCATGTTTGGGTGTTGGCTATGTTTCCCCGCGATAGCGTCGAATCTCCGGCCCGTACTGGGCGAGTGCCCAGTCGGGCAAGTCCTCGCTGAGCCGCGTCACTAGCCCGTGGCTCAGGCTCAACAGGTGGCGATGGGTCTTCCCGATACGTGAGTTGTCGAAGACCAGCGTGCGCTCGGCGAGCCTGACCGCCTCGCGAAGGTAGGTCAGCGTCCTTGGAAAGCGCGAGTAGAGCTTGTCGACGGGGACATCGTGTCCACCTAGCTGCCGGCGCGTCTCTACGCGCATGGCGGCGAGCTCAGGGGTGGCCACATGGATATGGTAGAGCGCCACCATGAACCCCTGGTGTTGCGCCTGGCGAATCAGTTCGAGTTTGGAAGGGTGCGAAAAGACCGTCTCGGTGGCGAAGGATCTGCCTTGGCGGATCATGGTTTCGCGCTGTGTGGCGGCAATAGTCGCGGCTTCGTAGGATCGCTGGGGATTGTCGATTTCGTCAGGCCAGCGGTGTCGCTGAATTTCGTCGGCGTTGATGAAGGGCACGTCCGCACGGGGCTTGATCTGGCGGTAGAAAAAGGTGGTCTTGCCGGCGCCATTGATCCCGGCCAGCAGGTGCAGAATAGGGGGCGGGTGGCCCCTCATGAGTTATCGCGTGCCCCGCGACCACGATGGCTGGTCAATTGCTGTTGGTCATCCAGCCCATGGATGTCCGCTCCGGCACCTTCGATATCCTTGAGCAAGGTGTCGTCTGTACCATCGAGAGTCTCCAGGGCGTGCCACAACATCTGGGCGTGAGCATGCTGCTCGGGAAGCGATAGTTCATCCACCGCCAGCTTGCCCTGAAGCGCCAGGTTCACCCGCTGCAGGTCGAACAGGCCGGACTCTTCGACGAAGCGACCAAGCCGAGCCCAGTACTCTATCTGGCCGTTAAGGGAGCGGGAAAACAGATCCTTGCTCTCCTTGGCGGCCGCCAGTAGTTCGTCGTCATTGAGCTTTATCGTCTGTGCCATTCGAGTTCCTGCCGTTGCGCCGCGTCGCTAGTTCGCCCTTTATGGCTTGTGCGGCTGGGGCCAAGGACTGCTATTCCCTTCAATCTAGTATAGCGGGTTCCGGTATGGAACCTTGTTCATGCACGAGCACGTCAGCGCGGTTTATCGTGACGGGGCTGCGGGAGGAGGCTCTGGGTTGGCGCGATGAGAGTCGCGCACCACCAGCCGGCCTGGGAGCAGCGTTGGGTCACCTGGGATACGTCGATCGAGCAGGTGTGTGATGGCGCTGTCCACCACCGCATCGAGGTTCGGCTGGTAGCTGGTCAGACGGTAGCGCGGTGAGGCGGCCAGCTCGATATCGTCGAAGCCGACGATCGCCAGCTGTCCGTCGAGGCCGGCCTGGTGCAGGGCATCGAGGGCGCCGATGGCAAGGATGTCGTTTTCGCAGAACAGCGCATCCAGGCGCTGTGCCGCCGGTGTCCTTTGCAGGTAGTCGTGCATCGCCTGATACCCCAGGGCGTGACGATAATCCGTGGTAGCCAGCGTGGCTGCCAGGGTCAGGCCGTGATCCTCAAGCGTCTGGCGATAGCCGTCGAGACGGGGCAGTCGTGATCTGCCGCTGTCGGGGCCGGCCAGATAGCCCAGCCGTCGATGACCTTCGCCGAGCAGCAGCCGGGCGATTTCGGTGCCAGCCGCATGCTCCTGAATTGCCACGATCTGCACCCCGTCCACCTCGGTGGTACGAAACAGCTGCACCAACGGCACGTGCTGGCGCTCGGTAGCAAAGCGCACGATGTCCTCGCTCAGCACCGTGCCGAGAAACAACAGCCCGTCGACCTGGAAGCGCTCGGCGATATCGAGCAGCTCACCGGAGCGCACTGGTGGTGAAATATTCAAGAGTATCGACAGCTGGCCCCGCTGTTGCAGCGCCAGGGTGGCGGCATTCAGCATCGCCTGGGTATGCGGGTTGGCGAATTGATCGACGACGACGCCGATCAGTTGAGTGCGTCTTGTGGTCAGGCTTCGTGCCAGCAGGTTGGGGCGATAGCCCAGGGCTTCGGCGGCCTCCATCACGCGCTGTCGGGCATTCTCTGAGATCGAGGCGCCGGGAGTGAAGGCCCGCGACACCGTCCACTTGGAGACACCGGCCCGTTCGGCCACCTGGGCGGAGGTCACCTTGCGACCTTGGTCGCGATCGGAACGAATATTCATCGATGCTCCTTGACGGAATTTTTCATTCCATACTAGGCTCGTGCTGGCCTATTTGCAACCGGTTGCATCGTGTCGGATGACGGTGTTGACCCTCTTGAGGTGTTGGCATAGGTCGCCGTCGGAAGAGCCCTTTGTGCCCGCGCCGCCGCCGATGTGTCCACCCGAGCAACGGCGAAACCACACAGCCATATGACAAGGACAATGCCATGAAGCTCTCCATCTGTACCGATGTGATGGCGGACCTCAGCTTTACCGAGATGCTCGACAAGTGCGTGGCGCTCGGGGTGGAAGGTATCGAGATGACCGGTGGTGGCTGGTCGCCGGCGCCGCATTTTCGTGCCGACGAACTGCTCGCCGATAGAAGCCTGCTGGCCTCACGCCTGAAGGAGATCGACGCCCGGGGACTGAAGATCGCCGCCTTGAACTGTTCCGGCAATCCGCTCGACCCGGGGGAACTCGGCGAGCGCCACCGAGGTGAGATCGAAAAGACCATCCGGCTCGCCGGTGAGATCGGGGTCAAGCGCATCGTCACCATGTCGGGCCTGCCGGCGGCGGCGCCGGGGGACAGCGTGCCCAATTGGCTCGTCTACACCAAGAGCTGGCCCGATGAGATGCCCGAGCGCGATCGGTACCAGTGGGAAGACTGCGCCTTTCCCTACTGGCACGGCCTGGTGAGGCTGGCCGATGAGGTCGGTGTCGAGCGATTCGCGCTGGAAAATTTTTCGGCGATGCTGGTGTGGAACCCCCAGACCCTGTTTCGCCTGCGTGACGAGGTCGGGCCCAAGGTCGGCATGAACCTGGACCCTTCGCATCTGTTCTGGAAGGGCGCCTGCCCGATCGCCGCGGCCAGGGCACTGGGCGATGCCATCCACCACTGCCACGGCAAGGATACCCGCATCGAGCGGGGACTGGCCGATGTCAACGGTCTGCTCGAGCTCGCCGAGGTCACCGACGTCGCCAATCGCGCCTGGAACTATGTGGCGGTGGGGGCGGGACATGATCTTCAGTGGTGGAAGGAGTTCTTCTCGGTGGTGCGGATGCAGGGCTACAACGACTGGGTCAGCCTCGAGATGGAGGACTTCACCATGTCCACCGAGGCCGGTATCCAGTCGTCGATCGACGCGCTGAAGCAGAGCATCAGTCGTTAGCGATATGAATAGGCTGGTCAAGGCTGCTGCCAAGATGGCCTGTCCGCGGCTGACATGCCTGCGGCTGGCGGAAAAGGGAAGCGATGCACCATAAAAAAGCCCCGCCGGTGGCGGGGCAAAGAGAGAGACGTTCCTTGGTCCGCCGATGACGCCAGCCCTTACCTGGGCTGCCGGAATCGGCGGAGTTTGTACGGTTACTGTTGCTGCACGATCCAGTCGTGTTCAGGGTCGTTCTTGAACTTCCATTCGCGCTTGGGACCGGCCATCACGTTGAGGTAGTAAAGCTCGTAGCCGTGAGGTGCACCCACCGGATGGTAGCCCCGAGGCACCATCACGCAGCAGCCATTGTCTACCGCCATGGTCTCGTCCAGCGAGCGGTCATCGGTGTAGACCCGCTGAAAGGCGAAGCCCTGGCTCGGATTCAGCCGGTGGTAGTAGGTTTCCTCGAGGATCGACTCCTCGGGCAGATTGTCGACGTCGTGCTTGTGGGGCGGATAGCTCGACCAGTTGCCTGGCGGTGTGTAGACCTCGACCACCAGCAGGCCGTCGGCGGGTTCGGTCTCCGGCAGGATGTCGTGGATATGCCGAGTGTTGGTGCCGCCGCCGCGGGTGGAGCACTTGACCTGCTGTGGCGCGATCAGCCTGGCCTTGTGGTTGCCGTGGCCCGGTGCGCTGCACACCGCGATCTCGAGATCGGTCAGTGCCTCGACCTCGAAGTCCGCTCCATCGGGCAGGTAGACCGAGTAGGGTGGCACCTTGTCGAAGATGTCCATGCGCTCGCCGATGTCCTCCCAGCGTTCGCCGGCGCCGGCGACGGTGGCACGTCCGCTCAACAGCACCAGGCAGTGTTCGCGTGAGCCGGTCTCGCCGCTCAGACGCTGGCCCTTTTGCAGCCGGTGGACACGAAAGCCGACGTGGTCCCAGCCAGCGGATTGCGGGGTGACTTCCAGCACCTTGCCGTCGGCGTCGGGGCTCTGGGGGCGTACAAGAAGCGATGTCATGGACAGGATCTCCTGTTGGTGGCCTGCCCGGTCGCGCAGGGCGCGGGGCGTGGGCGGGCCAGAGTGTCGAGGGGCGAGCTGGCGGCTAGCCCGAGGCGGGGGCCTCGGGAGACGAGCCCTTGTCGGCGGCGCTGTCCTGGCGCACGCCCAGGGCGATGGCCATGCTCTGGGCCAGGCACAGGGTGGCGGTGAGGCCGCGGAAGCTCTTCACTTCCGCTTCCTGTACCACCAGGGTCACGTCGGCGACGCGGGCCAGCGGGCTCAGGGTGGAATCGGTGATGGCAACCACCGGCACGCCTTTATCACGGGTCTGTTCGGCTACTTCGCGGGTTTCCGATGCGTAGGGCGAGAAGCTCACCGCCAGCAGGGCGTCGCGGGGACCGATGGCCCGTGCCTGTTCCTGATGCATACCGCCCAGGGCATTGATCAAGAAGCAGCGTTTGTCGACGTGGTTGAGTGCGTACTGCAGGTAGCTTGCCACCGGGAAGGTGCGGCGCATGCCCATCAGGTGCACCGCCTCGGCGCCTTCCAGAAGGTCCAGCGCGCTCTCCAGCTGGCGCGGGTCGGTACGCCCGGGGAGTTGCTCGAGCATTTCCCGGTTGGCGTCGGCAAATTCCCACAGCAGTTGAGAGCCGCTGGGGGTCTCGCCGGTGGCGGAGCGCACCGCGTGGATGCGCTCTGAGTAGTTGGGCAACTCATCCACCAGGCGTGAGCGAAACAGCTTCTGCATGTCCGAGAAGCCCTTGAACCCAAGGCTGTTGGCAAAGCGAATCAGCGTGGACGGCGTGACGCCCGCCTGCTCGGCCAGCCTCGCCACGGTGGAAAAGGCTACTTCCTGCGGGTGATCGAGCAGAAAACGCGCCGTCTGCTGCAGGCGACGGCTGAGGTCGGGGTACTGCTCGGTGATCTGCGCTTCCAGCGCGCTGAAATCCTGAGGTAGCTCTGCCATGGCGGTTCACTCGGTTGCAGGGTGTTGCCCAGCGTTGGCCGTCGTCTGGGATCACCCTAGTCAATTGGGAATAAAAATTCCATTTATGCTTTAGTATAGAACGTTCGGATGGAACGTTTCATTCAGTGCCAAGGCTATCATTGTTCCCCTGGAGGAGGGGGTCGCCTTGTACTTTGGTCGACAAGTTGCGGCCACGCCGTCGGTCTTCGTGGGCTAGAAGCCGAGCCCAGATGATTGATTAGCGGGAAAAAGCCACAATCAGCTGAATGCCAAGGCATCAAAGGAGGAAACATTCCCTCCATTTGACCTTGGGAATTTTTGTTCTAAAGTGCGACCTAACCGGTTGCAAACAGTTCTGATGTGACGTTTCCGGCACCTTCTTCTCGGCTCAGGGAGCGCCCCATGGCATCTCGATCACTGCACTTTGCCCTTAACCATATGGTCTGTCCTCGCGACTCCATCGAGCAGCTGATGCGCCTGGCCGTCGAGCTCGACATCGACGCGGTGGAGCTGCGCAACGACGTCGGCGACAACAGCCTGGCGACCCTCGAGCAGGCCGTTGCCGCCGGAGAGCTGGCCCGGGAGCTGGGTCTGAGCGTGCTCAGCGTCAATGCGCTGTATCCGTTCAATGTGTGGGGCAAGGAGCGCGCCGTTCAGGCCGAGCACCTGGCCGAACGGGCAGCGGCGGCGGGCGCCCGGGGTCTGGTGCTGTGTCCGCTGGTCGCCGCGCCCGACGAGGCACCAACAGCCACCGATGTGGTAAAGGCGCTGGTGGAGCTGGGGCCAATCCTTGGTCGTCATGGGCTCGTGGGGTTCGTCGAGCCACTGGGCTTTCCTCGCTCGTCGTTGCGACTCAAGGCTGACGCTTTGGCCGCCATCGACGAGGCCGTCGCCATCCTGGGGCCATCGGAGTCGGCGCGCTTATCGCTGGTGCACGACACCTTTCACCATCGAGGGGCCGGTGAATCGGCGCTGTTCGCCGCGCGCACCGGCCTGGTTCACCTGTCCGGCGTCGAGGATCCGACGCTGACCTTCGACGCCATGCTCGACGGCGACCGGGTGCTGGTGGGTGAGGGCGATCGCCTCGACAACGTCGAACAGGTGCGTCGCCTGCTCGCCGATGGTTATCGCGGCTACCTGTCCTTCGAGCCCTTCGCCGAGTCGGTACACGCGCTGCAGGATCCGGCGGATGCCCTCGCGCGCAGCATTGATGTCATCCGCGATGGCGTGGCCTGAATCGCCGCCGTGACCGCCACATCCATTGAGGTTGACCACGCTGCGATCCACCCGTGTCTGGCCGAACGCCACCCACCTGGATCAATGACAACTTCCTGAAACTGAGCGTGAACAACGATAAGGAGACTGCCATGAAAATCGCCCTCGACCCCTTCATGCATCGCCACGTGCCCCTGGAAAAGCTGCCGCGCCTGGCCAAGGACCTGGGATACGACTATCTCGAGCTGTCGCCCCGGGATGACTTCTTCGACTGGTTCGTCCACCCCCGGGTGTTCCCGTCCCGCCTGCGCTCCTTCAAGCAGGCGCTCAAGGACAGCGAGGTCGAGATCGCCTCGCTGCTGCCGATGTTCCGCTGGGCCAGTCCCCACGAGGACGAGCGCCAGGCGGCGGTGAAGTACTGGAAGAAGGCCATCGAGGTGGCGGTGGAAATGGGGGTGGACACCATGAACTCCGAGTTCGGTCGTGGCCCGCACCCCGAGCGTGGCAGTTGCTCAGCCTGCTGCCATGGCGGCGCCACCACCGAATCCAGCGAGGCCGCCTGGTGGCGCTCGATGGAGGAGCTGGTACCGATCTTCGAGCGCGAAGGCATCCAGCTCAACGTCGAGCCACACCCGGATGACTTTGTCGAGACGCTGCACCCGGCGGTGGACATGATTCGTACCATCGACTCGGACAACGTGAAGTTTCTCTACTGCGCACCCCATACCTTCCACTTTGGCGATGACATGGCGCAGATGATCCGTGACAGCGCCCCGGTGCTGGCCCACGTCCACGTGGCGGATACCTTCAATCACAAGGGATCGTCGGGGCTGCGCTACATCATCAATCCGCCGGGCTCCACCGCACGCATCCACCAGCATCTGGATATCGGCCAGGGCGAGATCGACTGGGATCTGTTCTTCAAGACGCTGGCCGAGGTCGGCTTCGACGGCATCATGACCGCCTGTGTGTTCGCCTGGGAAGAGCGCGCCGAAGACTCCTCGCGCTTTATGCGCCAGGAGATCCAGCGCTACGTCGATACCTACTTCAACCCACGCTGAGGCTCGTCCTGGCCGCGCTACCTCCACGCCCTGTCCGACGCCACCGGGCGGGGCGACTTGCCGCCCGGTAGCGTAACGGCAGGCTCCCGTGCTTCCCGGACACTGCTACGACCAAAGATGAACTGAATCGGCTGTTCCAGAGATTGAACGAGTGGAATATCAGTTCTATCATGGATTCAAATAGAACGAACAATCCAAAGTCGTCGGGACGCCCGTCACGGGCAGAGCACGGCTTATCGTGACCACACCAGGGTGACGCCATGACCACCAACAAGACGCTGGACCTAATCTGCCTGGGCCGAGCGGCCGTGGATTTCTACGGCGAACAGATCGGCAGCCGGCTCGAGGACATGTCGTCCTTCAACAAGTACCTCGGCGGCTCGTCGGCCAATATCGCCTACGGTACCGCTCGCATGGGGCTGAAGTCTGCCATGCTGACGCGGGTCGGCGACGAGCACATGGGGCGCTTCGTACGCGAGGAACTGGCCCGGGTGGGCGTGGACGTCAGTCAGGTCATCACCGACCAGGAACGACTCACCGGTCTGGTGATCCTGGGCATCAAGGATCAGGACACCTTTCCGCTGATCTTCTATCGCGACAATTGCGCCGACATGGCGATCAGTGCCGATGACATGGATCCCGAGTTCATCGCCTCCAGTCGGGCGCTGTTGATCACCGGTACCCATTTCTCCACCGACGGCACCTATCAGGCCAGCAAGACCGCCATCGAATACGCCAAGGCGGCCGGCACCAAGGTGATTCTCGATATCGACTATCGTCCGGTGCTGTGGGGCCTGACCTCGCTGGGTGACGGCGAGACCCGCTTTATCTCCGATGATGGTGTCAGCGCCCACCTGCAGACCATTCTGCCGGACCTGGACCTGGTGGTCGGCACCGAGGAAGAGGTCCACATCGCCGGTGGCAGCACCGACACCATCACCGCGCTCAAGCGCATTCGCGAGCTGAGCGATGCCTCCATCGTGCTCAAGCTGGGGGCGCAGGGCTGCACCGTGCTCGACGGTGAGATTCCCGACAGCGAGTCCGAGTTCGAGGTATTCACCGGGGTACGTGTCGAGGTGCTCAATGTGCTGGGTGCCGGTGACGCCTTCCTCAGCGGTTTTCTGCGCGGCTGGCTCAACGGCGAAAGTCATGAGCAAAGCTGTGCCTACGCCAACGCCTGCGGGGCCCTGGTGGTCTCCCGCCACGGCTGTGCCCCGGCGATTCCCAGCAGCGAGGAACTCGACGACTACCTGAGTCGCGCCGAGGATATCCCGCGTCCCGACCTGGACACGCGGCTCAACCACCTGCACCGGGTCACCACCCAGCGTAGCCCGACGCAGTGGTCGGATCTGTGCGTGCTGGCCTTCGACCATCGCAAGCAATTCTACGACATGGCCCGGGAGGTCGGCGCCGACCCTGGAAGGATCAAGACGTTGAAACGGCTGCTGGTGCAGGCGGCGGAGCAGGGCGCCGGACATATCGGTGACAGCCAGATGGGCGTGCTGATCGACGACACCTACGGTCAGGATGCACTCAACGACGTGACCGGGCGCGGCTGGTGGATTGGCCGCCCGGTGGAGTTGCCGAGCTCGCGTCCCATCGAGCTGGAAGGCGGGCGCAATATCGGTGCCCGACTGGCCGCCTGGCCTCGCGAGCACATCGTCAAGTGCCTGGTGTTCTACCACCCGGAGGACCAGCTCGACCTGCGCCGCACCCAGGAGCGCCAGGTGGTGGAGCTGTATGACGCCTGCCTCCGGACCGGGCACGAGCTGCTGCTCGAGATCATTCCGCCCAAGGATCAGCAAAGCGATGACGATACCTTTCTCAACGCCATGCAGCGCTTTTACAACCTCGGCGTCTATCCCGACTGGTGGAAGCTGCCGCCGCAGACCCCCGCGGCCTGGGAGCGCATCAGCGTGCTGCTGGCACGACGGGCCCCCCACTGTCGCGGCGTGGTGATGCTGGGGCTCGATGCGCCCCTCGAGATGCTCAAGAAGGGCTTCATGGACAGTGCCGGGTTCGACGTGTGCAAGGGCTTCGCGGTGGGGCGCTCGATCTTTGCCGAGCCCAGCCGTCGCTGGCTCGCCGGCGAGGCCGACGACCAGGCGCTGATCGACGATGTCGTCGCCAATTACCGCGAACTGGTGGACTGCTGGAAAGAACGCCAGAGCGTCTGAACGAGAATGAGCGAAATGGGGGTGAGCGTGGTAGCGCTCCCAGACCATGACCAAGATAACGATAATCCGGGTCCTCTCAGGACCCGGCAGCCATCTCCGAGAGCATTGCCATGTCCACGATTCGACTGACCATGTCCCAGGCGGTGATCCGCTACATGCAGGCCCAGAAGGTGAACGTCGCCGGCCAGATCAAGCCGCTGTTTCCCGGCGTCTGGGCGATCTTCGGCCACGGCAACGTGGCTGGTCTCGGCGAGGCGCTGTATCAGGCCCGTGAGACGCTGCCGACCTACCGCGCCCACAACGAGCAGGCCATGTGCCACGCCGCCATTGCCTTCACCAAGACGCTCAATCGGCGCCAGGTGATGGCCTGTACCGCCTCCGCCGGTCCTGGTTCGGTGAACATGGTAACCGCGGCGGCGGTGGCCCACGTCAATCGACTGCCGCTACTGCTGCTGCCGGGCGACACCTTCGCCACGCGCAAGCCCGATCCGGTGCTGCAGCAGGTCGAGAACTTCCACGACCACACCCTGACCTCCAACGACTGCTTCAAGCCGGTGAGTCGCTTCTTCGATCGCATCACCCGGCCGGAGCAACTGCTGACGTCGCTGCCCCAGGCGATGCGGGTGCTGACTGACCCGGTGGAGTGTGGTCCGGTGACTCTGGCGCTGCCCCAGGACATCCAGACCGAGGCCTACGACTACCCCGAGCACTTCTTTGCCGAGAAGGTACACCACCTGCGCCGTCAGGCCGCCGACCCGCGCGAGCTCGACGAAGCCATCGCCTTGATCCGCTCGGCCGAGCGACCGCTGCTGGTGGCCGGTGGCGGCGTCCACTACGCCGAGGCGCTGGCTGAGCTCGACGCCTTCGTCAGCCGCTACCAGGTGCCAGTGACCGAGACCCAGGCGGGCAAGGGCGCGCTGCCCTGGGACCATGCCAGCAACGTCGGCACCCTGGGTGTGACCGGTTCAGCCGCCGCCAACAGCTTGGCCCAGGAAGCGGATCTGATCATCGCCGTGGGCACCCGGCTTGGCGATTTCGCCTCTGGCTCCCGGGCGCTGATCAACCCCGAGGCGAAGATACTGTGTCTCAACGTGGCCTCCTTCGATGCGGTCAAGCACTACGCCCAGCCGCTGGTGGGCGATGCCCGCCTGAGCCTTGTCAGCCTGAAGGACGGGCTCGAGCAGGGCACCGCCCCGTGGCGGCCGGCCTCGTCCTGGAGCGAGCGGGCGGCCGCGCTGCGCGATGACTGGAATGCCACCGTGGAACGGGTGACCCAGGATCGCGGCACCGGGCTGCCCTGTGACGCCGAGGTGGTGGGGGCGGTCAACCGCGCCGCCGGCGAACGCGACATCGTGGTGTGTGCCGCGGGGGGGCTGCCGGGCGAGCTGCAGAAACTGTGGCGTACTCGCTTCGATCGCGGCTACCACATGGAATACGGCTACTCCTGCATGGGCTACGAACTTGCCGGAGGCCTCGGCACCAAGATGGCGCTGCCCGATTCAGAGGTGTTCGTGATGGTCGGTGACGGCTCCTACCTGATGATGAACTCGGAGATCGCCACCTCGGTAATGCTGGGGCACAAGATCATCGCGGTGGTGCTCGACAATCGCGGCTATGGCTGCATCCATCGACTTCAGCAATTCTGCGGCGGCCCCGGCTTCAACAACCGGCTGGAGGACTGCCTGAGCGTCGAGGCCGGCGCGCCCAAGACCGACTTCGCCGCCCACGCCGCCGCCCTGGGCGCCAATAGCGAGAAGGTCGCCAATATCGCTGAGCTTGAGCAGGCCCTCGAGCGCGCCAAGGCGTCCGACATCAGCTATGTGATCGCCATCGACACCGATGGCCTCAACGACACCAAGGAAGGTGGTGCCTGGTGGGACGTGGCGGTGCCTGAAGTCTCGCCGCGTCAGGAGGTGGTGGACGCCCGCGAGCGCTATCAGTCCCACAAGGCGCGTCAGGCCAGAAATCTCTAGGCCCGAGTCCGCTCTGCCACAACAACCAAATATTCCAGGCGCGCCGGCGCCTGGAGCACCGAACGCCGGAGGACGCCATGAGCATAAGACTGGGCATCAACCCCCTGACCTGGACCAATGATGACCTGCCCTCGCTGGGCGGAGACACCCCGCTGGAGACCTGCCTCGCCGAGGGACGAGAGGCCGGTTTCGACGGCTTCGAGCTGGGCCACAAGTTCCCCCGCGACGCCGCCACCCTGGGGCCGATCCTCGAGCGTCACCAACTGTCGCTGGTGTCAGGCTGGTACAGCGCCGAGCTTTTGACCCGCAGCGCCGAGGAGGAGATCGCAGCGCTGACGCCCCATCTGGAACTGCTCAAGGCGCTCGGCGCCAGGGTCATGGTGTTCTGCGAGGTCTCGCGCTGCGTGCATGGACAGATGGGGGTACCGCTGAGCCATCGCCCCACCATGAGCGACGAGGAATGGACGCTGTTTACCGAGCGCCTTGACCAGGTGGCCGAACACTGCCAGCGCGAGGGCGTGCAGATCGCCTATCACCACCATCTGGGAACGCTGGTGGAATCCGAGGCCGACATCGACCGGCTGATGGCGGCCACCGGACCGGCGCTGGGCCTGCTGCTGGACACCGGCCACCTGGTGGCTGCCGGTGGCGATCCGTTCGGCGTGCTCGAGCGTCACGCTGCACGCGTCAACCATGTGCACTGCAAGGATATCCGTGCCGAGGTGCTGGCCGATGTGCGCAACCGCAACCGGAGCTTCCTGGAAGGGGTACTGGACGGCATGTTCACCGTGCCCGGTGATGGCTTCATCGACTATGGCCGGTTGTTCCAGGGGCTGGTCGCGCACGACTACCAGGGCTGGGTGGTGGTGGAGGCCGAGCAGGATCCCGCCGTGGCCCATCCACTGACCTATGCCCGCAAGGGCTATGACCATCTTGCACGCTGCTGCGACGAGGCCGGGCTGGCCCTGGCCTCGTGACAGCGACCCCCGTGCCGATGTCTTCAGTCATCTGTTCGATAACTCTTTGTATCAGGAGCACCGCATGACCATTCTGGGCAACTTTATCGCCGGCCAGCCCCAGGCCAGCCACAGTGGCCGCACTGCCGAGGTCTTCGACCCGGCCAGCGGCGAGGTGACACGTCAGGTAGCACTGTCCAGCGCCGACGAGACCCGTGACGCCATCCGCGTCGCCGACGAAGCCTTCCCCGGCTGGGCCAAAATGTCACCGCTCAAGCGTTCACGCATTCTGTTCAAGTTCAAGGCGCTGGTGGAAGAGCACGCCGACGAGATCGCGCGGCTGATTTCCTCCGAGCACGGCAAGGTGTTCTCCGACGCCAAGGGCGAGCTGACACGCGGGCTCGAGGTGGTGGAATTCGCCTGCGGCATACCGCACCTGCAGAAGGGCGAACATTCCCTCAACGTCGGCACCGGTGTCGACAGCTTCTCGCTGATGCAGCCGCTGGGCGTGTGCGCCGGCATCTCACCGTTCAACTTCCCGGCCATGGTACCGATGTGGATGTTCCCGGTGGCGCTGGCCTGTGGCAACACCTTCGTGATGAAGCCATCGGAGAAGGATCCGTCCACGCCGATGCGTCTGGCCGAGCTGCTCAAGCAAGCCGGCCTGCCGGACGGCGTGTTTAACGTGGTCAATGGCGACAAGGAGAGCGTGGACGTGCTGCTCACCGATGAGCGGGTGCAGGCGGTCAGCTTCGTCGGCTCGACGCCCATCGCCGAATACATCTACGCCACGGCGTCTGCCCACGGCAAGCGGGTTCAGGCGCTGGGCGGCGCCAAGAACCACATGGTGGTGATGCCCGATGCCGACCTCGACCAGGCGGTGGATGCGTTGATGGGCGCGGCCTACGGCAGCGCCGGCGAGCGCTGCATGGCGATCTCGGTGGCGGTGCCGGTGGGCGAGGAGACCGCCGAGCGGTTGCGCGCCAAGCTGGTCGAACGGCTGCAGACGCTGAGCGTCGGCCCCGGCATCAAGGAGGGGCCCGACCACGACATGGGGCCGCTGGTCACCCGCGCTCACCTGGACAAGGTGGTCGGCTATATCCAGGCCGGCGTCGACGAGGGCGCCGAGCTGGTGGTGGACGGACGCGAGGCGACTATCGACAACGCCGGCAATGGCTTCTTCGTCGGGGGGTCGCTGTTCGACCACGTCACGCCGGGCATGCGCATCCACCGCGAGGAAATCTTTGGCCCGGTGCTGGCGATCGCCCGCGTCGACAGCTTCGAAGACGCCCTGGCCATGGTCAACGACCACGAATACGGCAATGGTACCGCCATCTTTACCCGTGACGGCGCCGCCGCTCGCCAGTACTGCGAGCGCATTCAGGTCGGCATGGTCGGCGTCAACGTGCCGATCCCGGTGCCCATGGCCTTTCACAGCTTTGGCGGCTGGAAGCGCTCGCTGTTCGGCCCGCTGCATATGCATGGCCCCGACGGCGTGCGCTTCTACACCCGCATGAAGACCATCACCCAGCGCTGGCCCAGCGAGGTACGTGATAGCGGCGGTCACTTCACCATGCCGACGCTGTAGCTGTAGCTGTGGTCCTGTGACTGCGTATGACGCCGTAGCGGTGCGTGTGTCGCCTTGGCGATGCATCAAGCGTCCCGCTTCGGCGTTGGTGCCCTGTCCCGTCGGCGATGCTGCGGCGTACCGGGGGCGGATGCTATCCGGTTGCGCCGTTTCACGCTTGCCAAGGCGCTGAATCCGGCGCCTTCTTTTTGGCTATCGCGGCAGGTGTTGAAGCGTGGGACTGGAGCGAGTGGTTAAGGCGGATAGATGATGTTTGTGTGCGCCAATTCAGTTAAAGGTGTCGTCATGGATTACGTTATTTACAATTTTGTCGGATCAGGCGTTCGAGTCGACTAAAGTATAGAACGTTTGGTTTGTTGTTTTTTCTTTCGGAATGTATGTTTCATTTGGTGCGGGCCGTGGAAAAGCATGGACCGCCGAGGTTGGAGTCCTGACCGTTTGCAACCGGTCACAAGGGCCATCGATCCTCCAATAACAAGTGGACAACGTTATGAGCACAGAAGCGGCAGGGGCGCAGGCGACCGCGACAGCGGACGACAACGCCCAGAGCGAAGAGCTCGAATATCAACGCATTCCCCCCAGCCGGCAGTTGAGCGGCAAGTACTTTCTCGGGGCCTACTCCGGTGAGCACGTGGCCGGCACCGAATTCGTCATCGGCGCAGCGCTGGTCACCTTAGGTGTTTCCACCGGTGATCTGATCTGGGGCCTGATTCTCGGTAATTTCATGGCGGTGCTGTCCTGGGCCTGGATCTGCAGTCCGGTGGCTACCCGCACCCGCATGACGGTGTACTGGTTCCTGGCCCGGCTTGCCGGCAAGAAAATTTCCACCGTCTACAACATCCTCAATGGTGTCTTCTACGCCGTCATCGCCGGCGCCATGATCACGGTCTCGGCCTCGGCCTTCCGGGTGCTGACCGATATTCCGCCCCAGGTGGGACTCTATCCCACCAGTGCCAGCTTCGTGATCCTGGCGTTGCTGGTCGGCGCCTTTACCGTCTGGCTGACACTCAAGGGCTTCAAGCGCATCGCCAACTTTTCCACCGTATGCGCGCCCTGGATGGCGATCATGTTCCTGGTCAGCGGTATCCTGTCGATCCCCATCGTCACCCACCTGGGCGCCGAGCAAGGCATCGATGGCCTGGGCAATGTGCTCGGTGCACTGGTGTGGACCGGCGTTACTCCCGAAGGCGAGCCTGGCATCAACATGTGGGTCATCGCCGCCTGGGCCTGGGGCATCAACCTGCCGATGCACCTCGGCATGAGCGACATGAGCATCCTGCGCTTCGCGCGCAAGTCCTCCTACGGCTACTTTTCGGCCTCTGGCATGTACATCGGCCACTTCATGGCCTGGGTCTGTGCGGGCATCCTTGGCGCCACCTCGGCGATGCTGCTCAAGGAAGCCATGGTCGATCTTGATCCGGGCGCCATCGCCTTCCGTCTGCTCGGCGCCATGGGGCTGGTGGCGGTAGTGATCGCCGGCTGGACCACTTCGATCCCCAGCCTCTATCGCTCTGGGCTCGCATTCCAGGCGGTGTTCCATCGTCACAAGCCGTTCAACGTTGCCCTGGTGGTGGGGGCTGCCACCACGGTCGTCGCCTGCTTCCCGTTCGTCTTCGGTTCGCTGCTCAACGTCCTGTCCTACTTCGTGATGATGATGGCCCCCATCGGCGCGATCATCGCCGCCGAGCATTTCCTGCTGCCGCGCCTGTCGATCCGCCCGCTGTGGCGCGAACATCAGGGGCTCGAGGACAATCGTCCGGCCATGCTGACCTGGGCCATCGGGGTGATCCTCGGCGTCGTGCTCATTGCCCTGCCCCAGGTGCATCTGTTTGTCGTGTTTCTCCCGGTGTGGACCCTGAGCTTTCTGCTCTACCCGCTGCTGTGCCGCCGGATGGGCGCGAACACCGAGTCCGGTATCGACTATTACGAAGAGGCCTATGGCCCGGTGGATCCGCCGGAACTGCCCGGCGAGTCGCCCCAGGCGCAGCCCGCGGTCAATCGTCGTGATCCGCTGTACCTGATCTCGTTTGCCTGCCTGGTGATCATCATCCTGGCGGCACTGTGGTCATGGACCGGTGACAACGCCGCTGTCGTCGACTACGTGGAAACCTTCAAGTGGCTGGTGATTCCGCTGTCGCTGGTGTACTTCGTGTGCGCTTCGATCTGGATTCATCGTCGTCGCCCGGCGGCGGCGCTTGCCGCAGACGATCCCCATGTGTGATGACCCCAACCCTCAACAAGGCTAAGTGACATGGCCGCCCGAGCGATCGGGCGGCCACGCCACCTGGCTCTGGCACCAGCGCCGCGACGCTGGTAGAGCCTCGACGCTGCCCACACGACGTTTTCGACCCATGGGAGGGCAGCAGGTGCGATTTCAACAAGTGGTCAATAACAGAAAGGAGCCAGACATGACGCTATCTATCGGCATCATCGGTACCGGAGCCATCGGCAAGGAACATATGCGCCGGCTGAACCATACCCTCAAGGGTGCGAGGGTGGTGGCCGCCAGTGATGTCGGCCTCGAGCAGGCGCAGGCCGCCATCGACGAGGTCGGCATCGAGGCCAGGGCCTATGCCAGCGGCCACGACGTCATCAACGCCGCCGAGGTCGACGCCGTGGTGGTGACCTCCTGGGGACCGACCCACGAGGAATTCGTACTGGCCGCCATCGAGGCGGGCAAGCCGGTATTCTGCGAAAAGCCACTGGCCACCACCGCCGAGGGCTGCCTGCGTATCGTCGAGGCCGAGATTGCCTCGGGTCGTGCGCTGGTCCAGGTAGGCTTCATGCGCCGTTTCGACTGGGCTTACCGCCAGCTGAAGGCGCTGCTCGACGAGGGTGGCATCGGCCAGCCGCTGATCGCCAAGTGCGCGCATCGCAATGCCCAGGCCAACTTCTCCGGCGATGCGGGCCTGATCGATTCCTGCGTCCACGAGTTCGACGTGATGCGCTGGCTGCTGGAGGACGACTACGTCAGCGCCCAGGTCATCCAGCCGCGGGTTTCCAGCCTGGTGGAGGGTGATCTGCAGGACCCCTCGCTGATCATCCTGCGCACCCGCAAGGGCATGGTCATCACCATCGAGAGCTTCCTCAACTGCCAGTACGGCTATGACATTCGCTGCGAACTGGTGGGGGAGAGCGGCGTTGCCGATCTGCCGCAACCGGCGAGCGTGCCGCTGCGTCACAGCGCACGGGATTCTCTGGGCGTGATCACCCACTGGAAGGACCGCTTTATCGACGCCTTCGATGTGGAGTTTCAGGAGTGGGTCGATGCCACCGCCAAGGGCGAGCGGCATGGCCCTACCGCCTGGGATGGCTATGTGGCGGCGGTGACCAGTGACGCCTGCGTCAAGGCGCGGCATTCGCAGCAGGTCGAGCCGATCGCGTTGGCCGAGCGTCCCGCCTTCTACCGCTGAAACTGGTGTCACGCTGCCTGCCCTGATAGCGCGGGCGTCTGACATCATTGGCCACGGGCGTCGCTATGCTCGGCGCCCGCGACTTTTTCTTGGGGCCACGAGTGTCTTGGCGCCGTGGCACGAATCACGCCAGTCGAATATGCTGTTGGCCGGCCATTCCCGCCAGATCCTGAAGCCTGGCGGGAGCATAAGCAAAACGAGGCACTGGCCACGCCCGCTGTCGACTGGAGACCCCCTCAATGCGTCATCTTCGAAGCCGTGGCCTCAAGGCCCTGACGGCTGTGCTCGCCGGTAGCGTCGTGCTGACCGCCGCAAGCGCCCACGCCCAGACCCGCCTGACCTACAAGTCCGCCTCCGCCGGCACCGCCTACTACCAGATGGGAGTGGAGCTGTCCGAGGCGATCAAGGCCGGCACCGAGGGTGACATGACCCTGACCCTGGAAGAGAGCCAGGGCTCGGTGCAGAACGTCATGGAGGTGATGGCGCGTCCCGGCAACTACGTCTTCACCTCACCGCCCGGCCTGGTGACCCGCGCCCGCGAGGGTACCGGCCCGTTCGAGAGTCGCAACCATCCGCGCTTGCAGGACATTCGTGCACTCTTCCCGATTCCCTCGCTGACCATGCACTTCGTGGTGGCGGGCGAGCAGGACACCCTCGGCATCGATGAACTGGCCGGCAAGCACCTGCTGATCGGCCAGGGCTCCTTCGGTGCCCGCGAGGCCGCACGCTATCTCGAGCTATTCGAGCTCGCCGACCAGGTCGAGGTCGACGATGCCGACGTGGGCAGCGCCCCCGACGCGCTCAAGAACGGCCAGATCGACGCTTTTGCCACCGCCAGCTCCTTCCCGGCACCCAACGTGATCGAGACCGCCGCGAGCCATGATGTCGGCCTGGTGTCGTTCACCGAAGCACAGGTCGAGGCCACCGGCGCCGCGCCCCAGACCATCCCCGCCGGCACCTACGCCGGTATCGACGAGGACGTGCTGACCACCTCGCTGCCGGTGGTGGCCTACACCACCAGCGCGATGGACGAGGACACCGCCTACACCCTGACCAGGACCTTCTGGGAGCGCCGCGAGGCCATGGCCGAGACCTCGCCCTGGTGGCAGGCGATCTCGCCGCAGATGCTGACCAACCTCGAGGGGCCGCTGCACCCCGGCGCCCTGCGCTACTACGACGAGGTCGACGTGAAGGTGCCCGAGGCCCTGCGCTGAGACGATCCTGCCCAGATCTCGACCCGGCGGGCCCCTGTGGGCCCGCTCCGTTTCATCGATGATGTGCTGAATTCATGAACTCAAGCGACGCTTCTTCGTCGGCCGCAGCGGCTGACGCGCGTGACCCTGTTCGTTCGCCGTGGCCGGGTGCCCCGTTATGGATCGCGCTCGGTGCCCTGTCGGTGGTGTTTCACCTGGGGTTGATCTTCCACGGCCTGACGCCGGCACTGATCAGTCGGCCACTGCACATGGCGCTGGTGTTGCCCTGGGTGCTGGTGTTTTCCGCCCGCACGCCGTGGCAGCGCATCAGCGGCCTGGGGCTGACCGCCCTCGGTATCGCCGCCTGCGGCTATATTGCCTTGAACGAGGACGCCCTGAGCGGCCAGTACGGCTTTATCGACACCCCCCTGCAGATGGCGGTGGGTCTACTGCTGATTGTGGTGGCGCTGGAGGCCGCCCGGCGTGCCATCGGCTGGCCGCTGCCGCTGGTGACCGCGATCGCGCTGGGCTATGCGGCCCTGGGCCAGTACGTGCCCGGCGAGTTTGGTCATCCTGGCCTGCCCATGGCCAGCCTGGTCGGTTCGCTGACCATCGCCGAGGGCGGGCTGTGGGGCAAGCTGACCGGGGTCAGTGTCTCGGTGGTGGCGATCTTCGTGATCTTTGGTGCGGTGCTCAACGCGGGCGAGGCGGGGCGTGGCTTCATGAACCTGGCCGGCGCCGCGGCGGGCCGCCTGACCGGTGGCGGCGCCAAGGTATCGGTGATTTCTAGTGCGCTGATGGGCTCGATCTCGGGCTCGGCGTCGGCCAACGTAGCTTCCACCGGAGCCATCACCATCCCGTCCATGGCGCGACTCGGCTATCCACGCTCGCTGGCGGCGGCGGTGGAAGCGGTGGCCTCGTCCGGGGGCCAGATCATGCCGCCGTTGATGGGCGCAGGGGCCTTCGTCATGGTCGAGCTGACCGGCACCCCCTACACCGAGATCATGGCCGCGGCGCTGCTGCCGGCCTTTCTCTACTTCGCCACGGTGTGGCTCGGCATCAACGCCTTCGCCACCCGTTTCGATCTCAAGCCGGTGGCCGCCGAGGACCGCCCGGCAGCGCGTGAGGTGATCACCACCGCACTTTTCTTCGCGGTGCCCTTTGCGATCCTGCTCGAGCGCATCTTCCACGCCGGCAATACCCCCCAGTACGCCGCCAGCGTGGCGATCTTCGCAGGCCTTGCGCTGTTGGCCATGAACACCGAGCTGAAGGTGTCGGGGACGGAGTTCCGCGCCCGCCTGGCCCAGGCAGCGCTGACCGCCGGGCGCCAGATCGCGGTCATCGGCGCGATCATCCTGTGCGCCTCCCTGGTCATCGGGGTGCTGTCGCTGACCGGGCTCGGGGTCAAGGTCACCTCGGCGATACTGTCGCTGTCCGGTGGGCAGCTGTGGCCGGCGCTGCTGCTTACCGCCCTGGCCTGCCTGGTGCTGGGCATGGAGGTGCCGACTACCGCCGCCTACGTCATCTGCGTCTCGGTGGCGGGGCCGGCGCTGACCGAACTGGGCCTGCCGCTGCTGACCGCCCACCTGTTCGTGTTCTGGTTCGCGCTGCTGTCCACCATCACCCCACCGGTATGTGGTGCGGTGTTCATCGCCGCCGGCATGGCCGACGAGAACTGGCTGAAGGTGGCGGGCAAGGCCATGGCGCTGGGGGTCGGGCTCTACGTCATTCCGCTGGCGATGGTCGCGCACCCGGCGCTGCTCGACCTTGGCTCCGGCGTCTTCGCTGCCCTGGCCACCACCCTGGGCGTGCTGATCGGCCTCGGCCTGGTGTCCTACGGGCTGATCGGGCGTTTCGCCTGGTGGCTCAGGGCTGCCCTGGTGGCACTCGGGCTCGGTGTCATCTTCGTACCCTGGCCGGTGTAAAAGCGTGGTGGCAAGTATCGCGTCGCTCCGTCAGGTTTAGCCTCGATCCGCGCGACGACTCGTTTCCCTGAAGTGCTCTGCCATGGCGTCGTTGGCGCCCAGCATCGGCCCCTGCTCCCTGTCCGGGAACAGGGGCCGATTGGCGTAAAGGATCCAGGTATCCAGGGCGGGCCCCAGGGGCTGAATCAGCCGCAGCCGGTCGGGATGACGCTCGATGGCGTCCTCGGCGACGATGGCGGCGTCGGCCTGGCCGTCCAGCAGTTGCTCGAGGGCGGCGACGATGGTGGGGGCGTCGTGTTCCGCGAAGGTCGAAAGGTCGGTGTAGTGGCGGGTGGCGGGCTGTCGCAGCACGCTTTTCGGCTGGGCCACGTCAGCGCGGGCTACCAGCGCCAGCGGGCGGCTGGGGGCGATGAAGGCGTCCACCGGAAAGGCGCGATGCATGAAGCGCCCGACGCAGTCGGCGTGGCTGGGGTGGGCGCTGACCTGCAGCACATAGTCGTAGCCCCCGGCGACCAGTTCCTCGAAGGCGCCGATGAAGTCATCCACCAGGCTGATCCGGGGCTCGATGTCGGTGAGGTCAGGCTCCTTGAGCCTGCGATCGTCGAGGTAGCGGGCGAGCACCAGGGCGTGGTTGCTGTCCTCGGGGCCGAGGGTGGCGAAGTGCATGGCGGTCTTCCCCTGTGGTGTGGTGCGTGGATAGCCATTGATGGATGCGGAGCAAGGAGTCGTTCGGGGTGACGGGGGGGCGTCGGGCTCTCCCTGTCGCAGGAACCTTGTAGGCGAAAGCTTGCTGTCGGGCAACTCTGGTCGCACTGTCAGGGCGCTTCGTCTCTGGCAGAATAGCCCTCCTACCGGGCAAGCGATCAAGGAATCCCAATGGCTCACCTGTTGCGCATCGTGATGATCCACGGCCACCTCGAGGGGGTGGTCGAGCTGGACGTCGACGGCCATACCAACATCTGCGGCACCAACGCCTCGGGCAAGACCACGCTGCAGCGGCTGGTCCCGGTGTTCTACGGTGAGCTGCCCAACAAGGTGGTGCCCAAGACCCGCAAGAAGTTCGACGCTTTTTATCTGCCCAACCGCAACAGCTACCTGATCTACGAGTACCGCCGCGAGGCGGGCAACGTCTGCCAGGCGGTGCTGACCCGCAAGAGCGACGGTGGCGTCGAGTATCGCTTTGTCGGTGCGCCCTACCAGCCCGGGCACTATCTGGTGGAGAGCGAGGCCGGGGTGGCGGCGCTGGACTACAGCGACTGGGCCAGCCAGCTGCGTCGTGAGGGAATTCCGGTGTCGCCCAAGCTCGGCGCTACCTCGGAGTTTCGTTCGGTGATCCAGAACGACTTCACCCACCAGCAGGGCAACCGCAAGGAAAGCCTGCGCCTTCGCCAGATGGCTGCCCAGTTCAGCCTGGTCAAGCCGGAGCATCGCATCCGTCATATGGAGAAGCTGATCAGCGCGGTGCACGCCAAGGAGGGCAAGATGGATACCCTCAAGACCATGCTGGCGGCGATCTTCGAGGAGGACGGCGTCGAACTGCCGGTGACCCGCATCCGCAATACCAAGGCGCGGGAGTGGATCGCCCAGATGCGCCAGTCCAAGCGACTGGAACCGCTGGAGCGATCGCTTGGCAAGCTCGATGAGCTCGATCAGGAGATCGCCGAGCGCGAGACGACCCTGTGGCAGTTGAAGCCCCAGCTCGAGGCCGACCGCCACCGCGCCGAGCGCACCCTGGCCGACGCCGAGGCCGAGATCGGCAACCGCCAGCGCGAGTTCCAGGAGCGTGAAGCCGCCTACGAACAGGCCCGCGATGCCCTCAACGACCGCTTGAGCGAGATGACCAGCGAGCTGGAGCAGACCCAGCGCGAGCTTTCTGACCTGCAGGCGACCTTCGAGGCCTACGAGGAGGCCGACATGCCGGCGCTGGAGCGTGACGTCCAGGCGCTGCCCCAGTGGCGCGACCAGAGCCAGCAGCTGCGCGAGCACCTGGCGGTGATGCAGAACGCCTTCCAGGAAAGCCAGTCACGCCTTGAAGGACGCCTGCGTGAGTTGGGCGATGAGCTGGCCCGCCAGACCGAGGAGACCCAGGCGCGCATCGACGAGCTGGGCGAGACCCGCGAAGAGCTGCGTGACCAGCAGTGGCGTCAGGAAAGCGAGCTCGAACAGCGCTACCAGCAGCAGCGCCAGGAGCTCGACGAGAGCTACCGTGAGCGCCTGGAAAGCGGCGTCGAGCGGCTGGCCGAGCTCAAGGCCCAGTTGGCCGCCAGCGCTGCCAGCGCCGAGGAAATCCAGGAGGCGGAGCTGGCCCAGGCTCGCCTCGACCAGGCCCAGACCGACCGCGAGGCGGCGAGCGAGACGCTGGGGGCGCTGCGCGAGGAGCTCGACACCCTCAAGCGCGCCCGTGATCAGGCCGAAAAGGAACTCGACGAGGCCCGTCATCAGCTCGCCAGGGCCGAAGCTCACACCTATGGCCTGCACCAGCAACGTGATCCGGCCCAGGGCACACTGCGTCATTTCCTGCGCTTCCATCGTCCCGGCTGGGAGCAGCGTCTGGGCAAGGTGATCGCGCCGGAGCTGCTGGAGCGCCGCGACCTGTCGCCCCGTGTCGGCGAGCAGGACCACGATGAGCTGTTCGGGGTGGGCCTGGATCTGGCCGCGGTCGAGGTGCCCGAGTACGCCCAGGAGGAGGCCAGCCTGCTGGCCGCCATCGAGCAGGCCGAGGCCGCCCAGGTGCGTGCCGAGAGCGCGGTGCAGGCCGCCGAGCGCCAGATGAAGGCGGCCAACGAGCGGGTGCAGTCCGCCGAGGAAGCGGTGCGCCGTGCGCGCATGGAGCTCAAGCGCGCCGAGTCCGAGGTCGACTACGCCCGCGACGCGCGCAGCCAGCTGCAGGAGCGTCACGCCCGCCAGCAGAAGGCGCGGCGTCAGGGCCTGGAGGAGGCGCTGGCCGCCCAGCGCGCCAGCCACGATGGGCTGAAGGAGGAGAAGCGCGCCGCCCTGGATACCCTGGCCAAGACCCACCAGGCGCAGATGCTGGAGGTGAAGGCCGACGGCCAGAGCCGCCTCGACGGCGTCGATGACCAGATCCGCCAGTTGAAGCAGTACCAGAGCGACCAGAAGAGCGAGCATCAGCGCCAGCGCAAGGAGCTAGAGGCGGCCTTCGACCGTGAACTGCAGGAGCAGGGCGTGGACCTGGCCTCGCTGAAGGACACCAAGGCGCGACTGGCCTCGCTGGACGAGCGTATCCGGCTGACCGCTTCGCGCCAGGAGCAGCTGGAAGACTATCGCCGCTTCATGCGCCTGGACTGGGGCCAGCGCAAGCCCGAGCTGGTCGACAAGGAAACCCGGCTGGTACGCGACAAGGAGGGTGCCGAGCGCGAACGAGAGCAGCGCAAGGCCGAATTCCAGTCCGACCGCGCCGCCCACCAGCAGGCGCTGGGCGAACTGAAGGCCCAACGCAGCGCCGAGGCCGAGGTGATCGACGCCTTGAAGCCACTGCTGGTGCAGGTCGAGCAACTGCCGCTGGACCCCTCTCCAGCGCCCCGGCACGATGCCCCCGGCGACGTCCACGAGCGCATCGAGCGCACCCGCCAGGCGCTGTCGGAGCGTGGGCGCGAGATGGACGCCCTGCGCAAGGGCTGCGAGCAGGTCGAAAGCGAGCTGATCAAGGGCGCCAGCACCGGCTTTGTCGATACCATGAGCGCCGAGCGCGCCAAGCTGCGCGAGGATGACGCCGCCGACGGTGCCGAGCCCAGCCCGCGCCGGCTGCTGCCGCTGCTGCGCGGGATGCTCAAGCTGCTCGAGGACCAGCAGCAGCAGCTGGTCCAGCAGGGGCGCAATCTCGGCGCCGATCTGGACAAGTTCTTTACCGTCTTTCGTGACCTCAACCGGCGCATCAGTGCCCAGAGTCGGCGGCTGTCCGAAGAGGTCGCCGACGACCTGCGCCTGGAGGGCATCACCAAGGCCGAAGTGCGCATTCAGTCGACCATCGACGAGCTGGGCTTCTGGGAGCCGCTCAAGCGCTTCGCCCAGGACTATCGCGACTGGCAGGAGACCGGCGGACTGCCGGGGGACGACTACCTCAATGCCCTGGCCGACGTGGTCGACCTGCTGCGCAGCGACCAGCAGTACAGCTTCGAGAGCCTGCTGCGCCTGGAATTGCACCTTAACGAGGGCGGCACCGACCTGGTGATCAAGAACGATCGCCAACTGCTCGAATCCTCGAGCCATGGCATGGCCTACCTGATCCTGTGCAAGTTCCTGCTGGCCTTTACCCGATTGCTGCGCGGCCAGGCCGAGATCAGCGTGCACTGGCCCATCGACGAGATCGGCACCCTGGCCTATCACAACGTCGAGAAGCTGTTCGAGGCCTGCGACAGCAACCATATCCACATCGTCGGCGCCTTCCCCAACCCGGAGTCCGACGTGCTGCTGCTGTTCCACAACCGCTACCTGATCGACCGTGACGCCGCCCAGCCGGGCCGGCGCCGGCTCAAGCGCATCGAACCGCGGTTGAGCAAGCTGGCTCAGCGTCTCAAGCAGCGCAGCGCCGAGGAGGTCACCCAATGATCGAACATGGTCCCCTGCTCGAACGGCTGCTGGCCGGCGAGTTCATCTGCGCCGTCAGCGACGAGAGCGCCTTTCGCAAGCTCCAGGACGAGGAGGTGCGCGAGCAGATCGACATCTACCTGCGCCCGCTCAACCGCCGCCTGGCCACCAACGAGGATCGCAGCGTCCACTTTCTGGCCTGGCGTCAGCTCAACGAAGACGCCCGCGAGCAGCTGTCGCGCCAGCTCGGCGAGACCGTCAACAGCCTGCTGCCGCTGCTCGAATGGCTGCAGCTGGTGCAGGAGGCGCTGGGCCAGGACTCCCTGGCGGCCCCCGGCGACGTGCTCAAGCCCGCCGAGTTCAGCGCCAAGTGCGAGGACAACCAGAGCCTGCGCGAGCGCCTGGAGCGGCTGGCCACCGATCCCTTCTTCGGCTCCCAGAGCGAGCAGCTCGACGCCCAGATGAAGCAGGTGTTCAAGCGTCTGAAGGAGCACGGCTACCTGCTGCAGCCCCACGCCGACCGCCAGGTCTTTCTGGTGACCGCCAAGATCGACTATCTGGTGGAGCTGGTGCGCTTTATCCGCGATGAAGAGAACCTGCCGGTGGATGACGAGGCGCCGGCCCGCCAAGAGACGCTGCTATGAGCGAGGAACACTCGCTCGAGAGCCGGCTGGTTGCCACCGGCACCGAGCGGCTGTCGCTGCTGGGGCGCTACGCCGACGTGCTGATGCAGGGCTATATCCGCGACGAGGTGCCGCTGGAGACCCTCACCGAAGGCGCTCTGCGCAAGCTGTTGGCGGCGCGGATTGTGTGGCGGCCCGACGAGCACGGCGCGGTCAAGCTGACCCCCAAGGTGCGCGAGCTGATCGCCGAGATGCTGGCCGACGAGACCCGCCGCCACGTCAACGCCGACGTCGGCGAGACCCTGGAGCAGATCCGCAACCTGGTGCAGAGCTACCGCGAGGCGGTCAGCCTGGGCGAGCACTGGCAGCAGGGGCCGCTGATGCTGCGTCTGCGCCAGGAGGTGGACGACCTCAACGGCCGCTTCGCCGACGCCATCGACAGCCTGTGGCAGCGGCTCAACAGTGACTTCGGCTTCGTCAGCCGACTCAACGATAAGATCCGCGAGAACGACCGCGCCCAGAAGCAGATCGTGCGCCTGCTCGACGGCATGGCGCTGATCGACTTCGACGAGCTGATCGATCTGGTCGGCAGCGACGGCTCCCTGCGCAAGCTGCTGATCAGCCAGCTGCAGCAGCAGTTGAGCCAGCACTACACCAACCTGCGCGAGGTCCAGGGAAGACTGATCGAGCTGATGGCGCGCTTTCGTCAGCAGCAGAAGCAGAGCCGGCTGGTGGCTGGCATGGCCGCCTTCCTGCGTGAGCATCCGGGCTTTGTGCCGGGCAACTACACCCGCCGCAGCGAGGTGCCGGAGCTGTTCAACCACGCAAGCCCGCTGCACGCCGCCGCCGCCCCGGCGCTGGATCACCATCGCGACGCCGAGGTGCTCACGGGGCTGCTGCACCAGTTGCCGGTGGCGGTCCACCGGCCGGAGCAGGCTGAGGTGGCAGGCCCTGCCATGGTCGAGGCGCAGAGCATGGTCGAGGCCCGCCAGCAGGCGCTCAAGCAGGACGTCGAGCGCTTCTACCTGGACGTGGTCGACGAGCAGGCACCCGCCGCTGGCGCCTCGTCGGGCACCAGCGCCCTGGCGTACCTGAGCGAGAGCGAACTCGAGTGGGACCCGGAGATCTGGCTGTTTCAGGTCATCGCCGAGTACCAGGGTCTGCCCCGTGAGGAGCAGCGCGCCTTTCGGCTGATCCCCGACGAGAGCCCGGCCGGGCCCTTCAACGACGTCCAGTTGATCCACGACGTCAGCCTGGCGCTGGTGGTCTAGGCAGAGGTGATACGTGATCGAACTGAGTAACCGTGCGCGCAATGTCCTGAAGAACATTCAGGGAGAACTGGATATCTCCCCCCGCACCGAGCGCAAGCGCGAGACTGCAGCTATTGCCAATATCGAGGCCTGGTGCGACGCCCACGATATTTGGCTGGATGGCTATCGCTGGGGGAAGACGCTGCGCTTTGACCGGCGTCTGTTGGCCGACATTGATGCCATGCTCGACAGCCTCAAGCAGCCGGGGTTGGGGCAGTCGCTGAGTGGCTTGTCCACGGTCGAACAGGCGAAGCTCGGGATCCGGGAAGACAAGAACGTGCGCGAGCCACCCCGACGCTATCGGGTGCTGGTGAGCGCACCAAGCACCCAGCATCGCCCCGGGTTTCCGGCAGTTGTGAGAGAGACCCTTGAGGTAGATGGGCGAACGCTTGAGCTTGCCGCCTTCGACGCCCTGGTACAGGTGGAGAATCTGGATAGCGTCCATGAGTTGAAAGTGACGCAGGCGGAGCTGGGTGGTTTCGCCAATCCGCTGGTGGTCTATCGCGGTGATAAAATCTATCGCAAGGGCTTCGATGACTTGGTGGTGGCCTGGGGGCGGCGCTTTCGCGACCAGCGACCGCACCTGTATCTGGGCGACTTCGACGCTGCCGGTGTTCGCGAAGCGCTTTCCAGCGGCGCTGACGGGATGTTGCTGCCACGCCTTTCCTGGCTAGCGCACGAGGCCGACTCACAGCACCAACGCGCGGAGCAGCTACCGTACAAGAAAGCACTCGAACGCCACTGCGCGCGTCTGCCCGCCGCCCACCCCTTGCGCGACTACCTCGCGCTGATCCTCGATCAGCAGCGTGGCCTGCGCCAGCAGTGGTTCGCTGGCCCCCTCGAGGCTGTGGCGCTGCGCTGAGTCATTTCCCTAGAGCTGGCGCCGCCAGCGATTCTCGATGGTGTCGAGTTCCGCCGGGCCGTATAGCGCCTGGGGGTGGCCGCCGTAGTGCGCCCATAGCTGGTCACCGAAGTCGAAGTGCCACCATTCGCTGGGCAGGTTGGTGAAGCCCTGGGCGGCCATGGTGTGGTAGAGCAGGCGGCGATTGTCGCGGACCTCACGTTCGGTCGCGCTGGGGGCCTCCTTGGCTTCGTAGAAGGCCGTGTGGGAGGCCGGTATCGCCTCGTCGAACAGCGTACCCATGGGCAGCGGCAGGCCGTCTTCATCGCACAAGGTCACGTCGACCGCGCCACCGCTCAAGTGCGGACTGGGGCCGGTCGGGCTGGTGCTCGGCTCTGCGACGAACTCCCGGGTGCGCTCGAGCAGTTCATCTTCGGCGATATCGGGGTGATTACCGCGAATCGCTTCCATCAAGGTCTCGAACAGGTACTGCTGGACCCGCCAGGGGCGCCAGCCGTCGAGCACGATCAAACCAACGCCCTGGGGCAGCGAGCGTGCCGCGGCGAGCACCCGGCGGTAGACGCCTTCGCGCACATAGCACTCGTTGATCGCCCCGGGGATGCCGAGGCGGGCGTAGGCCGGAAATACCTTTACCGGCGCCGGTGCCAGGCTCATCGGCACCAGCGGCTCGTCGAGCCCCTGGATGGCAATCTGGCGTAGCTGCGACCAGGCCGGTTCCGACGCGAGGGGGATCGGTGTGTGGCGCGGATCGCGGCAGGCATCACGAGAAGAGCGATCTTGGGTCATGGTTGCCTCATCCCAGGGTGGTCGGGAGCCACAGGGTCAGTGACGGCACCAGGATCAGTGCCACCAGGACCAGCAGGGCGATGACCACGAAGGGCCAGATGGTGCGAAACAGCGCGGTGATCTCCAGCCGGCTGACGGCGGCGGCGACAAAGACGCAGGCACCCATGGGCGGCGTGATCAGCGCGATGGTGATATTGAGGGTGATGATGATGCCCAGATGGACCGGGTCGATACCCGCCATCATTGCCACCGGGGCAAAGATCGGCGTCAGCAGCATCAGTGCCGAGACTTCCTCCATGAACATGCCGGTGATGAAGGTGATCAGGCTCAGCAGCAGCAGGATGACCACCGGGTTGTCGACGTAGGGGGTCAGCAGTTCGACGAACTGGTTGGGTACCTGGGCGTAGGACAACAGCCAGCTCACCGTGCTGGAAGCGGCCATGATCACGAAGATCGCCGCCGTCAGGCGGGTGGTGTCCACGCAGGCCCGCCACAGCCCGGCCAGGCTCAGGTTGCCGGCAAGCACGCCGTAGAGCGCCACATAGGCGACGGTCAGCGCGCCCGACTCGGTCGGCGTGACCAGGCCCATGACGATGCCGGCGACGATCAGGAAGGGCGCCATCAGCGCGGGCAGCGCCCCCAGGGCGGCGATGCCCAGCTGGCGCGCCCCGGGCCAGCCATCGCCCCTGGGCAGGCCCTTGCGCCTGGCGTAGACGGCGTTCATGCCCATGAAGGCGGCGCCCAGCAGCAGCCCGGGGATGACGCCTGCCAGAAACAGGTCACCCACCGAGGTATTGGTCAGAGAGGCGTACAGAATCATGAAGATGCTGGGAGGGATGATCGGCCCGATCAGCGAGCTGCCGGCGGTGAGGCCGGCGGCAAAGGCGGTGGAGTAGCCTTCCTTGCGCATGGCCGGTACCAGCAGCGAGCCCAGCGCCGAGGTGTCGGCCACCGCCGAGCCGTTGACGCCAGCGAAGAACACGCTGGAGACCACATTGACGTGGCCCATGCCGCCACGCAGGTGGCCCACCAGCAGGCGCGCCAGGGCCATCAGCCGGTCGGTCAGTTTCGAGGCGTTCATCAGGTTGCCGGCGAGGATGAACAGCGGGATGGCCATCAGCGAGAAGGCGTCGATGCCGCCGAAGAACTGCTGGGGCATCATGCGCGGGATCATCGACAGGTCGACGAAGGCAAAACCGACCACCGCGGTGGCCAGCAGCGAGATGAACAGTGGCAGGCCGAGCAGCACATGGATGATAAACACCGCCAGCATGGCGAGGGTCATGAGTGCGGCTCCTCGGTGTCCAGGGTGGGCAGCGGGTGAGGCCCGTGGCACAGCGCCATCAGCGCCAGCAGGGCGAACCCGATAGGCACGGACATCACCGGTACCGCGCGGCTGATGCCAAGCCCCTGGCTCTGGAAGATGGCCACCGACTGGGCGTACTGGAAGCTGAACCAGGCACCGCCGATGGCCAGCACCAGGGTCAACAGCCACTGGTACCAGGACAGCAGCCTGCTGGCCAGGCGCGGAATCAGCCGCTCGATCAGGGCGACACGCATATGGCCGCCCTCGATCCAGACGCTGCCAAGCGCCAGCATCACCGCGCCGATGATCAGGTAGCGGGCCAGCTCATCGGTCCAGATCGGCGCGCCGCCGGCCAGGTAGCGCGCGAGCACGCCGTAGAGCATGGCGAGCAAGTCGATCACCAGCAGGGCGCTGGCGACCCATAGCGATAGTCGCCGCAGGGCCATCAGCGGCGGAGAGTGGGCAAGTGACCAGGACATGGGCAAAGGCTTCCACGGCAGGGGTGAAGATCGGCGGAGCGCCCTCGGGCAGCATCCAATCGAGGATTATCCGGAGATTGAGGCTTTCCAGCGACCGGGCTTTAGTGAAAAGTCCCAGTTTAGAGGGGCTCAAGGCAGCCGCGCTCTGGGCAGCGCCTGGTCGACGGGTATGGCCACCAGGCGCTTGCTTGGGCTGTCTGGCTCAGGCCCGCCAGGGCCTGAGCACGGTCTAGCGGTTATTCGCTGCTGAGCTCGACGCCAGCGTCATCCAGGGCCATGTCGATGTAGCGCTGCTCGATGTTCTGATCCTTGAGCCACTCCAGATAGGCCGGCTGGCCCTGCTGGCGGAAGGCCTCGAGCTGGTCGGCGCTGGGACGGATGACCTCCATGCCCTGCTCCTCGAGGTAGGTGATGCGCTCGTCGACCTTGGCCTGGTTGTGCTCACGAGCCAGCTGGTTGGCCTCGGCCACCGCCTCGCGGAAGGCCGCCTGGGTCTCTTCATCCCAGCCGTTGATCATGCTGGCGTTGCCCACCAGGAACTGGTCGGAGTACTGGATGTTGGCCAGCGTCAGGTAGTCCTGCACCTCGTACAGGCTGCCCAGGATGATGTACATCGGCGGGTTCATCTGGCCGTCGGCGACGCCGGTCTTCAGCGCCATGTAGACCTCGGTCCAGGGGATCGGGGTGCCGGAGGCGCCAAAGGCTTCGTACAGGGCCACCTGACTCGGGTCCATGGCGCGGAAGCGCAGGCCCTCGAAGTCGGCCGGCTCGGCGATCGGTGTCTTGTCGTTGGTGAAGGCCAGGAAGCCGCCTTCCTCGACCACCGCCAGCAGCTCAAGTCCGGCGCGGCCCTCGAGATCGTCCTTCACCGCCTGCCAGTAGGCGCCTTCGTCGAAGAAGGTGCGGGCGTCATCGAAATCCTTGAACAGGAAGGGGATGGCGCTGACGAATACCTCGGGAACGATCGGCGACATGCCGGCGAAGGAGGCGATGTTCAGGCTCGGCGAGGCCATGGTCTGCTCCATGCGCTCCTGCTCTTCACCCAGCATGCTGTTGGGGTAGAGCTTGAGCTCGAGCTCACCGCCGGTCTTTTCTTCCACCAGTTCCTTGAGGTTGGTGGCGAAGACGTGGACGGCGTTCTTGTCCGGATCCGGGGCGCCGTTGTAGCTCAGGTTGACGGTGGTGGCGGCCAGCGCCGAAGCGGCCGACAGGCTCAGCGCCGCAGCGGTGGACAGGGCGGCGACCAGGGGAAGGGGACGAAACAGGCTCATGGGACTCTCCGGTGTTGTCGTGTTGTTGTAAAACGGCATCGTTGCAAGTCGATATCGAGACTAGGCGTTGTCGCGTTGACTAATCAAACCCTATGGCGTTGATCTTCAGGCAACGCCTCAGTAGCGGCAAGCTGCCTTGACGCGAGGGGCGTCATCCTGAAAGAAGCGCATGCCTCGTCTGAGATGGGACAGGCACGCCTCGGCGGCCACCGAGAGCGGTCGATCCTGGCGGCTGACGATCTGGGCGCGGGCACCATTGAGCACCGGATGGGCCAGCGGCAACACCCGGATCAGCCCCTGCTCGATATCGTCGGCAACGGTCAGTTCCGGTATGAAGGTGACACCGATCCCGGAGCGCACGAAGTTCTTCAGCACCGCCACCGAATTGGTGTGCAGCCGTGAGGTCAGATGCAGGCGCTCCTGGTGGGCCACCTGATCGACCATCTGGCGCATGCCGAAGGGGTTGTCCATCAGCGCCAGCGGCCAGTCGCTGATCTCGTAGAGGGTCAGCGGCGTCTGGCGCCGCGTCAGCGGGTGGTCGGCGGGTACGATCAGGTCCAGCGGGTGGCGGCGCTCGACATGGCAGTGCAGCGTCGGGTCCACCGGTGGGGCATAAAGCAGCGCCAGGTCCACCTCGCGATCGCGGATCAGGGCCATGGCCTCGTTGACGCCGGCCATCACCACCACGATGTCGATGCCCGGGTGGGCGGTCATGAAGGTCTGCAGCGGGGCGTTGATCAGATCGGCGATGAAGCCTTCGCCCACCGCCAGACGGACCTCCCCGCTGTTCAGGCTCTGCAGGGCGTTGAGCCGCGACAGGGTGGCGCTTTCGGCGTCGCACTGGGCGCGATGGTGGTCGACCAGCAGGCGCCCGGCTTCGGTCAGCGAGACGCCGTCGGGGTGGCGGGTCAGCAGGGGCGTCGCCAGCTCTTCTTCCTGGCGCCGGATCAATCGGCTGATGGCCGAAACGTCCACATTGAGGTGGACGGCGGCGGCGCGCAGCGAGCCACGGCGCTGCACTTCACACAGATAGGCCAGGGCACGGCCGTTGAGCATCGGAATTCCTTGGTCGTGGTGGGGCGGTGTCTGTCATTGTCCTGCAAGTGGCTTGGCGGCGCAGGCGGAGAGTGGCAGACTCATCAGGCCCAAAAGGCATAGATCAATAACCATAACGCAAAAAAGGAATCTCACGGATGCGATCGTTTTCCCGCCCCCTGCTGCTTGGCGCCCTGATCGGGCTCTCCGCCCTTGCTTCCACCACCGTTCAGGCGGATGAGCCACTCAAGCTGGGGGTGGATATCCCGTTCGAGCCCTTCGAGTATCGTCTTCCCGATGGCACCCTTGCCGGTTTCGAGGTGGAACTCGGGGAAGAGGTGTGCCGGCGCATCCAGCGCCAGTGCGAGTGGGTCGAGCAGAGCTGGGACGGCATCATCCCGGGGCTGATGGCGCGCAAGTACGACGCCATCATGTCATCGATGGCGATCACCGAGGAGCGCAGACAGCAGGTGCTGTTCTCCGAACCCTACTACTCCAACCCCAGCGTGTGGGTGACCCTGCGCGACCAGCAGATCGACCCCGACGATCGTGACAGCCTCGAAGGCCTGACGGTGGGTGTACAGCGCGGCACCATCCGCGATCGCTTCATCACCGACACCTATGGCGACATCATGGAGGTTCGTCGCTACGCCACCGCCGAGGACCTGGCGCTGGACGTCAAGACCGGACGCCTGGACAGCGCCTTCATGTACTACCCGCTGGCGCTGGCCAATCTGCAGGTGGACGAGGCCGACAGCGAGGTGGTGGTCAGCTCCGAGTTGATCCGTGAGCCCAAGTCGTACTTCGGCCATGGTGTGGCGGTGGCCTTCCGTCCCCGCGACAAGGAGCTCGCCGAGCAGTTCAACCAGGCCCTGGCCGAGATCAAGGAAGACGGCACCTACGACGAGCTGATGCACAAGTACGTGGACTACGACATCAAGATCTGAGGATGGTCTGGCCTGGCCGGACCCTCGCCAGGCCCAGTAAGCGATTTTGCTACCGGTAGTTGGAACACGAAAAGGGCGGCCATTGGCCGCCCTTTTTGTTGCGCTAGCTGGGCTTATGTCGCTGCCAGAGGCGTATCCGGGTCCGCGCGGTGCTTCAGGCCCCGGTCTCGGCCTTGGCGCCGGGCTCGAGTATCTCCCGGGCCAGGTTGCGTCCGGCCTGGGTCAGGTGCAGACGCTCGCCCTCCTGGACGACCAGATGGCGCTGGCGCGAGCGCTCCACCACCCGCTCGGCACGGGCGGGGTCCCACATCAGGTGATCACGCAGCGCCATGGTGACGTTTTCTACCGCCTTCTCCGGGCCGTCCTCGTGGTGATAGAGGTGCACCATCAGGGTACGGCTCTCGTTCAGCTCGCGCTGGCGGCGACGTTCGAGCCATTGAGCGAAGACGCCGTAGCGCGGGCCGAGGAGGAAGGCCAGGGCGAGGAAGACGCCGGTCATCACCGCCATCATGCCGCCGATGGAGACGTCCCAGGCCACCGCCAGATAGTAGCCCGAGACGCTGGAGGCGGCGGCGATCAGCGAGGCGTAGACGAAGATCTTCCACAGCCGGTCGGTGAGCAGGTAGGCCGCCGAGGGCGGCACGATGACAAAGGCCACGAACAGCACCGCGCCCACAGCGTCGAAGGCGGCCACCGCGGTGCCGCTGGTCAACAGCAGCAGCGCATAGAACAGCGCGGTCGGCGCGAAGCCCAGCGCCTTGGCCAGGGCGCTGTCGAAGGTGGCGAGCTTCAGCTCCTTGTAGAAGGCCGCTACGAAGGCCAGGTTCAGCGCCGTCATGGCGCCCATGGAGACCAGCGCCCGGGGCACCTCGACACCGCCGATAGGCAGGGTGTCGAGCCACACGAAGCCGATCTCGCCGAGCAGCACGGTGTGGGCATCGATGTGCACGTCGCTGGCGTAGAGGTTGATCAGCAGGACCCCGAGGGAAAACAGCACCGGGAACACCAGACCGATGGCGGCGTCCTTCTTGACCTTCTGGGTCGACACCAGCAGCTCGGTAAGAAACACCGTGAAGATGCCGGTGAGCGCCGCACCGATGATCTGCAGCGGGCCGCTGGCCTGGTGGGTCAGCAACCACACCACCACGATGCCGAAGACGATGGAGTGTCCGATGGCGTCGGACAGCATGCTGGTGCCGCGCAGTACCAGAAAGGTCCCGACCAGGCTGGAGGCGATGCCGACGAGGGCGCCGACCAGCATGATCATCAGCGGAATATTGTTGAACAGCGATGCCATCATGCGCGGCCTCCCCGGCCCAGGTCATCGAGGATGCGTTCGGCCTCGCGACAGCCTTCCGGCGTCAGTACCCAGCGCTTGTGGTCACCGGGTTCGTGGGACGGCGGGGTCTGCTGGGTGATCAGGCCACGGGCGGTCAAGCGCTCCAGCGCGCGCCGGCTGTCGGTGCCCAGGTAGGCGTCCACCATGCGTTTCTCGGAGCGATACTGGCGATCGGCGTGGTGGCTGGCGAGCTGGTAGAGGGTGGTGAGCACCCTCTGGTGACGTAGCTGGCGCCGATCACGCTGAAGCTTGAGGATTTCCCACACAAAGCCCCGGTGAGGCGCAAACAGCAGCGATACCAGCACCACGCTGGACAGGCTCAGGATGATCAGCGGCCCGGTGGCGAGCCCCGGACCGAGGGCACTGATCAAGGCGCCGGTGACGCCACCGACGATACCGAACAGCGCCGACAGCATGACCATGGTCTCCAGTTTGTTGGCCCACTGACGCGCCGCCACCGCCGGGGCGATGACCATGGCAGCCATTAGCACCACGCCGACCATCTGCAGGCCGACCACCACGGCCAGGGCGATCATCACTGTCATCAAGGCTTCGAGCAGTGTGACCGGCAGGCCCTGGGTGGCAGCGAATTCGGCGTCGAAGGACACCAGCTTGAATTCCTTCCACAGCCCGCCGACCAGCACCAGAGCCACGCCGCTGACGCCGGCCATGATCCACAGGTCGCTGCGCAGGGTGGCGGCGGCCTGGCCGAACAGGAAGGCGTCGAGCCCCCCCTGGGAGGCGTTGCCGGTGCCCTGGATATAGGTCAACAGCACCACCCCTATGGCGAAGAACACGCTGAGCGAGATGCCCAGGGCAGCGTCGGTCTTGAGCCGGCTCATGCGGGTCAGCAGCAGCATCACCAGCGCCGCCAAGGAGCCTGTGAACAGCGCGCCGGCAAGGATGCTGCCCATCTCGCGGCCCCCGGCGATGATGAAGCCCAGGCAGACACCGGGTAGCGCCGCGTGGGACAGGGTATCGCCGAGCAGGCTCTGCTTGCGCAGCACCGCGAAACAGCCGAGCACGCCGCTGACCAGACCCAGCATCGCCGCGCCCATCACCACGTTTTGCAGGGTGTAGTCGCCGAGCAGGGCGTTCAGGCTCATCTCGGCACCTCTTCACGACTTTCCTGCGGGCGCGCCTCGGGTCGCTGGCCGGCGAGCTCGCGCTCGGCGGGAATGGCGCCGGTGACATCGTCGAGCAGGGCGATCTGGCCGCCGTAGGCGCGGCGCAGGTTGTCGGCGGTATAGACGTCGTTGACCGGCCCCTGGGCGATCACTCGCACGTTGAGCATCAGCATCCAGTCGAAGTAGCTGCGCACCGTCTGCAGGTCGTGGTGGACCACGATCACCGTCTTGCCCTGGTCCCGCAGCCTGCGCAGGATGTCGACGATGGCGCGTTCGGTGGTGGCGTCGACGCCTGCCATGGGCTCATCGAGGAAGTAGACGTCGGCCTTCTGGACCAGCGCCCGGGCCAGGAACACCCGCTGCTGCTGGCCGCCGGACAACTGGCTGATCTGGCGATCGGCAAAACCGTCCATGCCGACCATCTCCAGCGCCTGCATGGCCTCGTGTCGTTCGCGGCGGCCGGGCCGCCTGAGCCAGCCCAGCCGGCCGTAGAGGCCCATGCCGACCACGTCCTGTGCGGTGGTGGGGAAATCCCAGTCCACCGTAGAGCGCTGGGGCACGTAGCCGACCCGCCGCCGCGCCTGGCGGTAGGGGCGTCCATGCAGGGTGACGTGGCCGGCGACGCTGGGCACCAGGCCGAGGATGCTCTTGATCAAGGTGCTCTTGCCGGCGCCGTTGGGGCCAACGATGGCGGCCATGACACCGGGCGGTACGTCGAAATCGATGTCCCACAGCACCGGCTTGCCATGGTAGCTGACCGTCAGGTCCTCCACGTGGAGGGCCAGGTCGGGTTCGTGGAGCTGCTCGCTCATGGTGTGGCTCCTGTCGACCTCGCGGTGGCGTTCAAGCGCTGCGGGGCGGTGGTGTTCACTGGTCGGCGTCCTGGCTGGCGGAGGCGATCTGCTCCGCGAGGGCCTCGGGCAAGGGGGCGGGCTGACCGCCCAGGGCGCTGACGATATGCTCGGTGTTGCTCTTGAGCATACCGATGTAGGTGCCCTCCAGGGTGCCCTTGGCGCCCATGGCGTCGGAATAGAGCTGACCGCCGATCTCGACCCGGTGGTCCTGATCGGCGGCGGCGTCGATCACCGCCTGGACGGTGCGCGGATTGATGGTGCTCTCGACGAACATGGCGGGAACGCCACGCTCGACCACCAGCTCGGCCATGCGGCGAATATCGGCCACGCCGGTCTCGGTGGCGGTGGATAGCCCCTGGATGCCGGCCACCTCGATGCTGTAGGCGCGTCCGTAGTAGCCGAAGGCGTCGTGGGCGGTCACCAGGATGCGTTGCTCGGCCGGGATGCTGTCGATGCTGGCCTGAATCCAGTCATCGAGTTCGGCCAGTGACGCCTGGTAGGCCTCGGCGCGCTGCTGCATGGCCTCGGCACAGTGCGGACGCTGCTCTCCCAGCAGTTCAGCGATGACAGGAACGTTCTGGGCCCACAGTCCTGCATCCATCCACAGGTGGGGGTCGACGCCATAGGCGTCCTGGGTGTGGATAAGTTGGTCGTCGCCGACGGCCTGCTCACTTACCGCAGCGGTGGGCTTGATCCGAGAAAATCGATCGAACACCTTGCCGAGCTGGCCCTCCAGTGAAAAGCCGCTGTAGAGGATCAGCTCGGCCTGATCGAGATCGTGCACGTCACGGGCGCTGGCCTGGTACAGGTGGGGATCGATCCCCGGCCCCATCATGGTGTTGACCGCGACGCAGTCGCCGCCCACCTGCTCGACCAGATCACCGAGCATGCCGACAGTGACGACCACATCCAGCGGTGCCTGTGTCTTCGCGGCGTCGGATTGGGCGTGAACCTGGGTGGTGGTCAGAGCGGCCAGCGAGGCCAGGGTCAGCAGGGCCGAAGCCGGGGCTGAACGACGCATGAACAGGGCTCCTCGGGGCAAGAACGACGCGCAAGCAGCACCGAAGTGCTATTTGGCTATCATTTATAGACGTGGCTAAGTTTTGGCGCCTAAGGCCCCTCGCGTCAAGCGTAGAGCGCTAATCGAGGTGATCGAGTCAGGCTATTCGCGCGTTGGAGCGCACCGACAGGCCCTGTCGCCTGGAGGTGGCCGGGGCTGGCAGAGGGCTGGCATAGTGTTGGCAGAGGGGGGCACGGAGCCGGATAAGCCCCGGCGATGGCGTCAGCGTTTCAGAAAGCGTTCGAAGGCGGCCAGGGTCTCGGCGCTGACATGGTGCTCGATGCCTTCGGCATCGACCCGCGCGGTTTCGGGATTGATGCCCAGCTTGATCAGGAAGGCTTCGACGATCTGGTGTCGTTCGCGGCTGGCATCGGCCAGGGCCTTGCCCTTGTCGGTCAGGAAGATGCCGCGGTAGGGGCGCTTGATGATCAGGCCCTCGTCATCGAGACGCTTTAGCATCTTGGCGACGGTGGGCTGGGCGACGCCCAGGCGGCGGGCGATATCGGTCTGGCGCGCTTCACCGCCGTCGGTGATCAGATCCGAGATCAGCTCGACGTAGTCTTCGATCAGTTCGGTGCGGCGGGCGTCTCGTGCCTTGCGAAACCCCTCGACGTGACTTTCCGGGGAAATCAGCGATGCGCGTTCGTCGTGGTTGAGGGGGTCGTTCATGGGGGATGGAGTCGCCTCGGGTCAGGGTGTCCATCTTGCCAATTGGTGGCGGTAATGCAAGTTCAGCAAAGGTGATACCTCACGTAGAGGTGTTCCGCGGGAAGAGGCGTACCCGTGTCGAGACCTTCTCGTATATGCCCAGGCCAGGAAAAACGTCAGCCCTGAAGCAGTGGCATCGCCGATCCACCTACCGGCAGTCGGCGGCGCGACGACAGGGCCAGGAATTGATGGAGAGGAAGGGGCTTCGAGTACAGATAACCCTGGAATGAACGACAGCCCAGCTCCAGCAGCCGCTTTTGCTGCTCCACGGTTTCGACACCCTCGGCGATGACGCCGAGTTGCAGGGTCTGGGCGAGGGCGATGATGGTCTGGGCGATGGGAGCCGCAGTGGGGTCATCGGTCAGATCGCGGACGAAGGCCACATCGATCTTCAGGCTGTCCAGCGGGAGGCGCTTGAGGTAGGCCAGAGAAGAATAGCCGGTACCGAAGTCATCGATGGCAAAGCGCACCCCGAGGGTGCGCAGGTGGGTCAGGGTATCGATGACCGGATAGGCCTCACCCAGCATCAAGGACTCGGTGAGCTCCAGGGTCAGCTGACTCGCAGGTGCTCCGGTATCCGTCAGCGCCCTCTCCACGCCGGTGACGAAGTCGGCGCGCTGGAATTCCCGGGCGCTGACGTTGACCGACAGGGTCCAGGCGCTTCTGTGGGGATCGTGTTGCCAGTCGGCCAGCAGCTCACAGGTCTTGCGCAGCACCCAGTTGCCCAGTTCGACGATCTGGCCGGTGTCCTCGGCCAGGCTGATGAAGGCACTCGGCGAGACCAGCCCCAGCTCCGGATGCTCCCAGCGCAGCAGTACTTCTGCGCCGGTAATCGAGCCCTGGTGATCGACCTGAGGCTGCAGGTACTGGCGCAATTGCTCGCCGACCACCGCGTCCTTGAGCTGTCGCTCGAGCCTGAGTCGAGCATTCAGGCGCTCGACCATGCTGGCTTCAAAGGCGCAAGGACGCTGGGCGGCCTCGCTCTTGCTCTCGAGCAGGGCCAGGCCAGCGCGCTTGAGCAGTTCGCTGACGCCGAGGTCACCGCCACGAAACAACAGGTAGCCGCCGCTGACGCGGCAGCTGTGGCGCTCGCCGGCCAGCGAATAGTCGCCGTTCAAGGATTCCAGTACGCTGCGCGCCTTTTCCCTGGCCTGCCCCATGGCATTCTCCGGGGAGACCGAGAGACCGTCGTAGAGCAGCGCAAATTCATTGCTGCTCAGCCGGGCCAGATCGTTGGCTTGCCTGGCCCAGGGCCTGAGACGGGCCGCCAGCGCCTTGAGCAGGCGATCTCCGGTGGCCTGACCGAGGGCATCATTGATGCCCTTGAAGTTGTCGATATCCACTAGCAGCAACATGATGTGCCTGCCACTGATGTCGCTGGCCAGTTGCAGGGCGTGGATGCGTTCCTGCAGCGAACTGCGATTGGGCAAGGTGGTCAGACCGTCGTGATAGGCCTGGTAACGGATATGCTGCTGGGCGTCATGGTGGGCGGAGGTATCGCTGAGGGTGGCGACAAAATGCCCGCTACCGTCTTCATCGGCGCGTACACGATTGATGCTCAGGCGCGCAGGGAAGCGGCGACCTTGGCGGTGTCGGACCTCGACATCGCCGATCCAGGCGCCATTTTCTCGCAGCGAGCGCAGTACCTGGCTGCGATGCTGATCGAGCCGCAGCAGGGTATTGAGCTTGAGCATCGAGTGGCCCTGGAGGTCGGTATGGGGCACACCGGTCAGGGTCTCGAAGGCGTGGTTGCACATGATCATGCGGGCACGCTGATCCAGCAGTACGACGCCATCGTGCATCGATTCGATGACATCCACCAACTGGCGGCGTGAGACCTGCATGCGCATGGCGCTGTCCTGTAGCCGCCTGTCGACAAGCACCGTGATCAGGGTGGCCACCGCAAACAGAAATGACAGCACGGCGACGGCGGTGGCCAGTAGCGAGCCGTGATGGGCCATTGGTGTTGTCGCCTGCCAGCCTGGGTCCGGCAGAAAGTACACCGCCATCATGGCCGAATAGTGCATGCTGCAGATGGCCAGGGCGGCAAACACCGCGGCCAGCAGGCTGCCCAGGCGAATGCCCTGCACGCGGGGCAAGTGTCTGGACGCATGGAAGCTGTAGATGCTGGCGATACCAAAGGGCAGCGAGATCACCAGTGACAGCAGCAAGGGAATGGGAGCGAAGCGCATGCTGGCAGGCGCTTCCATGGCTGCCATGCCGGTGTAGTGCATGGTGGCGATACCCAGCCCCAGCAGGCATCCCGCGATGATCTTGCGCGTGGTGGACAGTCCTCTGCGAGCCATCGCCGCCACGGCGATCAGGCCGGCGACCACCGCCGGCAGCAATGAAGCCAGGGTCAGCCACAGACCATGATGGGCGGGAAAGGGCAGACGGTAGGCGAGCATGCCGGTGAAGTGCATGCTCCAGATGCCGAGCCCCATCATGGTGCCACCGGCCAGCCACCAGGCCCTGCGTCGATGTTGCCATCGCGCAGAGTGAACGCGTTCGCCGACGGCCATGGCCGAATACACCGATACCAGTGCCACCAGACACGACAGGGCGACGAGCCAGGGCGTGTGTACTCCCTGTATGGCCTGGGCGACCTGCGGGTAGGTAATAAAGATGGGTGGCATGGGTCGGGGTGGGTCCCTTGTAGTAAGGCCTTAAGACAACCTCTTCATTGATTAGCATGACCTGGCGCGTAGAGCAAAGGCTCCTGCCGGGCTGAAGGGCCGCCACGCCAGCGTGATGGATTCGCGTTTGAGTATAGAATTGTCGGTCAATGCTTGCGTGATACAGGACGCTATATTGTTGTCTTGGCGATGAAAAAAGTGTAAATGCCGGCGTCTGTCTCGGGAGAAAAATTTAACCGTAAGCAGGCGATGCCAGCCGCTGAGACGGCGCCGAAGCGTGCGGCTGTCTTTAGTCGAGTCGACCCTGGTTGCCGATTCGGGCAAAGATTTACGTGACCCCCTGTTACATCAGGCAAGCATTCTGGTATTTCCGTGCCCCTTCACAATGAGCTTTGGAGCAAATGGGCGGACAGCTGTGACGTTTTCCTCCGGGTGGGCCGGCGACGGTCAGTGAAAGCGCCTCACCTCGCGGCGATGGCGCGCTGACGCCAGCGGAGCGTGGCGTCCAACCCTCCAGTCTCACGGTTATTCAGGCTGACTTCGACCTCTTGCTGATGAGCCAGTGCAAGCACGATGGAAAGGCCCAGACCGCTACCGGTGATGGTGGCGTCGCTGGCGCGGTGGAAGCGCTCGGCGACACGCTCCATGTGCGTATCGGGAATGCCGGGGCCGCTATCGAGGATGCTTAGGCGAACACCCTGGGGCTCTGTCTGGAGGATGGCTTCGATGGTGCCACCGTCGGGTGTGTAGCGCAGCGCGTTGTCCAGCAGATTGCGGATCATGATGCCGAGCTCCGTGGCATTGCCCATGACCGTGGTCGGGTCGACGTCTTCCAGGCGGAGTTGCTGGCCACGGGCGTCGGCCAGCGGCCAGAGCTCGGCCGCGAGGTCCAGCAGCAGGGAGCGCAGGTCTACGCTTTCCGGTGCAGCGGCGGTGTGGCGATCGACCCGTGCGAGTACCAGAAGCTGCTCTACCACGCGCTGGAGTCGTTCGACACCCTGACGAGCCTTGGGCAGGGCGTCGCCTTCGCCCGCCAGGGCGTTGTCCAGGTGGATCTTGAGGGCTGCCAGCGGAGTGCGCAGCTCGTGGGCGGCATCGGCGGTAAAACGTCTCTCCTTTTCCAGGGTCGCCTTGAGTCGCCCGATAAAGTCATTGAGCGACCCTCTGAGGCCAGCCAGTTCCGTCGGTACGTCCAGTGCTATGCGGCTGAGGTCGGCGGAGTCGCGATGCTCCACCTGCTGCGATAGTCGCTCGATGGGGCGCAGGCCGCGACGGATATGGCGCAGCACCAGCAACAGGCACAGCGGCATCAGCAGTAGCATGGGCCAGAGGTGATTGAGCGCGATGCGCTCGATGATGTCGAGGAAGAAGTCCCGCTCGATACCGATCTGTAGCCACAGACCACGACTCGGGTCATGCAGGGCAAAGACTCGCCAGCGAGACTCTCCCAGCGATCGCCACTCGAAACCCTGCTCACCAGGTGGCGGCATCTGGGGCTGGCGATCGACGTCTTGCCATCCAGGGCCAATCACCACCGGCTGGCCGGTCTCGGTCCACAGTCCGAAGCCCATCTTGCGCTCTTCATGGTGATAGGTCTGGCCGGGTGGCACCGGCAGGTCATCGGACGTGCCGCTGTCGGTGTACAGGTGGGCGCTGGCCTTGCGCTGGTCCATCCATCGGGCCAGACGTTGAAAGTCGTCTGCCTCGGGTGCCTCGGGGAGCATGCTCATCAGCCCCCTGCCGGTGAAGGCGAGCTGGGCATCGAGGATTTCCTCCAGCTCGTTTTGCGAGATCAGCCAGGCGGCCACCACCGACAATAGCGCCACCATGGCCAGGGATAGGGCCAGGGTGCGGAAAAGATAGCGATGGATCGACATCACGGGGTGATGGCCAGGAAGTCGGTATTGAGGCGATAGCCGATGCCACGCACCGTGGTGATCATCTCCTTGTGCAGCTTCTTGCGAAGATGATGAACGTGAACTTCCAGCGCATTGGACTCGAGTTCTTCGCCCCAGCCGTAAAGCAGGCTCTCCAGGCGGGGACGCGACAGTACCTGGCCGGGATGACGGGCGAGCTCGATCAGCAGGGCGAACTCGCGACGACTCAGGGCGATACCGCGTCCCTTCCAGTCGACACAATGGCGAGCCTCATCGATGCACAGCGTGCCGACGTCGATGGTGGAACTGGCGCGACCGGCCGCTCGTCGAATCACCACGCGCAGGCGCGCCAGCAGTTCCTGGAGGTCGAAGGGCTTCAGTACATAGTCGTCTGCCCCGGCGTCCAAGCCCTGGATACGTTCTTCCACGGCGTCACGGGCGGTCAGGATCAGGACCGGCAGGGCAGTTTGCCGGCGCAGGCGTCTCAGGATATCCAGTCCATCGCAGTCGGGTAGGCCAAGGTCGAGGATCACCACCGAGAACGCCTCCAGGGCCAGAGCCTCGATAGCCGGCTTGCCGCAGGTGAACCAGTCGACTGCATAGCCCTCTCGTTCAAGTGCGACCTTGATACCGTCCCCCAACAGAGGGTCATCCTCCACCAGTAGTGCCCGCATGGCGTCTTCTCCGTCGATCTACCCAACTGTCTCTCAGGCAGTATGGGGCGCAAAACCTTAATCTACGCTTAAGGATCGACGGGAGCCTTGATCCGACGCTGTTCTCTGGCTAGGACTGCGAATCGTGCCTGGGCTTGCCGGTACGCTCGGTCGACGCCATTTTTTCCAGTTCGTCTTCGCTCATCGAGTCGTACATCGACCGGGCGGCACCGTCGAGTTCGCTCACCTTCTGTTCTCCGCGCTTGGCAGCGAGGGCCGCTCCTGCCGCCATCTGCTGGGCTTTCGATTTCGCTGGCATGGTTACCTCCTTGAAGGGAAAGAAGATTGTCGTACCGGCGTTAATAGTTTGCTGCCTGGCAGGCTCGACAGACCCAACGACGAAAAGCCAGACTCCGCCAGGTTCGACCCGGATCAGTCCCAGCATAATCACTTGCCATTTACGTCTTCAACGCCAGTTGCCTGAATACCGAAACGTATCCAGAGGCGAGTGGGCGAAATCATATGAAAGGAAGAGCGACGTTCGCCAGGGAGTGTGTCTGCCTGTGTTCTTTCGTGGAGGTGTCCTTTCGCTGGAGGTTTTTGCGCTTTTGCCTGGGCACAGCGGTGCTACCTTGGCCGCCGCTGAATCTGACCGTCGAGATTCGAAGTAATGTGAAGAAGTGAAGTCACACGGCGTTACAACTCTTTTCAATAAGAAGTACGAAACAGCGCCCTGCTCTGGCAGCGTCTGATGGCGACGTAAAGGATTACCTTGATGACTTTCGAATTGACGTTGTTTAGACGCTATTGCAACAGCTTTGACATAAAGCGCCCATCGAGTCTTGTCCGCGACGGTTTATTGGTGACTCGGGCAGGCGTGGCGTCTTCGTCTTTCGTTCAGCGATTCTGCCATGACAAGGGAGCAAGCCACCATGCGAGATACACAGGATCTTTTTCCGACACGCCTGGAGCGCAAGCTGGGCATGTTCGAGCGCATCGACCCGGTCGTTCATTGCGATGAACAGCAGCGAGCGAACGGCCCCCTGAGCGAAGAAGAGCTTGATGAGTTTGATAGAAAAGGCTTTCTCTCTTTCGAGAACTTCTTCGACAAGGAGGAGATGGATGCCTTTATCCAGGAATTGCGGGAGTACGAAGAGGACGAAGACCTCAAGTTGTCTGAAGGGACGGTGCTGGAGCCCGGAAAACAGGAGATTCGGTCGATCTTCGGCATACATCAGGTCTCGGATCGTTTCAGTCGTCTGACACGGGACCCGAGGCTATTGGCCATGGTGCAGCAGATACTCGGTAGCGACGTCTACATCCATCAGTCGCGTATCAACTACAAGCCCGGCTTCAAGGGGAAAGGTTTTGACTGGCACTCGGACTTCGAGACCTGGCATAGCGAAGATGGTATGCCTCGGATGCGGTCACTGAGCTGCTCTATCATCCTGACGGATAACGGTGAATTCAACGGCCCATTGATGCTGATTCCCGGGTCCCACAAGCAATTCGTTCCTTGTGTCGGACGCACCCCGGAGGACAACTACAAGGAGTCATTGAAGAGCCAGGACATCGGTGTGCCGGATGCCGCCAGCCTGAAGAAACTGATGCTGGAGAACGATATAGAGGCGCCGAAAGGCGATTCTGGCTCATTGGTGATGTTCGAGTGCAATACGCTGCACGGCTCCAATATCAATATGTCCTGCTGGCCGAGGAGCAATCTGTTCTTCGTCTATAACAGTGTCGAGAATACCCTCCACGATCCCTACTGCGGCAACAAGCCTCGCCCCGAGTTCCTGGCCACGCGCAAGGACTACAGCCCGCTCAAGCCTGTCGATGGAAAGCGTCAGGAAGAGTGAGAGCCGGAGAGGGTGAGTGCAGCAAGGTTGAACAGAGCGGCTGACGAGATAGAGACCTCGGGAGACTAAAGTAGGGCACCGAGGATGCTCACCCGCTCGCAGGGAGCGCCGACGTCACCTACCTCTCCGCCATCACAGGCACTGTCATGCGCTTACCTGGCCATCGTCGCTGGGACTCGAGAACTTCCAGCAGCAAACGCCACCTTGATACACAAGGTGGCTTTTTTGGTTGGGGGCGGGGGCGGAATCCAGGCACAAGATCGCGTTCGCCGCCTGTTTCGCTGGGGCAGCGGTCTTCGCAGGGTTCTACCAAAGCGGCCGCCAGCAAAGGCCTTGAGGGTCTCGGACGCGCTGGACGGTGCCTTTGCGTGTGCTGGCGAAGTCGCTGTGGTCACGAGCCGACCATGGGGATGACTCGGTTAAGACGAAGGTCTACGCCTAAAAACATAAAAATATGACTATAGTTGTTTTGTCCGCCGCATCGACGATGGCAAGGAGCCCTCGGAGGTTGTTCTGGCCACGGTTCGGTCGGGCGGCCCATGGCCGTCGCATGAACAGGGGCGGTCTACCGGATGTTCCTCTGGCCCCGGGCGCCATGCACCTACCAGAGTTCTTCCATCGACAACGCCGGATACCGGCCAACGCTCAAATGAGGGTGAGACAATGACAACAGCACACCGAGTAGTCAGCGTCATCGCGGGTCTAACCATGGCAGCGACCAGTGGTCTGGCGCTCGCCGACTATCCTGATCGACCCATCACTGTACTGGTCCCGTTCAACGCTGGAGGAACCACGGACCTGGTAGTGAGGACACTGGAGCCCGCGCTAGAGCGCGAATTAGGCGCCGAAATCGTGATCCGCAACGTCACCGGCGCCGCAGGCACCATAGCCGCAGCCGAGGCAATGCAGGCGGATGCCGATGGCTACACCATGTTCTTCACTCCCAAGGGGCCCGTCACCATTCAGCCTCTGCTTCGTCCGCTACCGTATCAGTCCGATGACTTCCTCCCCGTTGCGGAGGTTAGCGTGACGACCTATGCAACCGTCGTGGGTCAAGATTCCGAGTTCAATTCCTTTGAGGAGCTGGTGACCTACGCCCAGGAGAATCCGGGCAACCTGCGTCTGGCATCGACAGGGATCGGGACCATGCCTCACCTGGCCGTCGTTGCCCTGAGCCATATGGTGGGACTGGACATCAAGCATATCCCCTACAAGGCGTCTGGAGAGGTCACCAAGGCGATCATGGGCGGGGAGCTGGATGGCACCACGGAAATGAGCTACGTCGCCGAACAGTTTGACCTCAAGGTACTGTCCTGCTGGGGCCAAGAGCGCTGCGACGGCTACCCCGACGTTCCGACCATGAAAGAGCTGGGCTATGACGTCGTGCTGGAGAACTGGTTGGGTTTCGTGGCGCCTCAAGGTGTACCGGAAGAATACGTCACCAAGTTCGCTGAGAGTGTAGGTGTGGCTCTTCAGGATGAGTCAGTGATGACTGCGCTCGAGAATCAAAAGATCACCCCCGCCTTCCTGGCTGGCGAAGCATTTCAGGAAGTCTATGAGAACGATGCCGCAGCAAATCTTGAGCTGCTCAGTAGTGCTGGCATGTCGGTAGGGCAATAGGAATCTTACAGCCCTTGCATGACCAGCACCTATTCCGGTGATTTTAGATAGCGGACAAGGTCGTTACCTGGAACGAGGTGATCTAATGAATGCTGGCTCGAGAGACATGCTGCTGGGCGCAACAGGTCTAATAACAGGAGCAATACTTCTCAACGAAGTTGGCGCAATGGAAGCCAACAAAAACCCACTGTTTGACTATGGCGTCGGTCCTGTTCTATTTCCAAAGGCATTGCTTGTTATCTGGCTGTCGCTCTCTTTTCTGATTTTGGTGAGAGCATGGTTCTTCGTGAATGAGGAGGCAGAGCAGGTAAATCACAAACGGCTGTGGAGTGTGGTGGCCGGTGTGTCGATATTCGTAGCAGTGATTCCTGTGCTGGGATTTCTTGTCTCAGCCATCATTTTTAGTCTTTTACTTCCCTGTGTCGTGGGATATAGAAATCTGAAAGTAGTTGCTGCTGTAGGGGCGATTTTTCCGTTGGTTGTCTGGTACGCCTTTACTCACTGGTTGGATATTTTCCTGCCGTCCTCAATATTAAGCGTTGGGTTTTAGGAGGAATGGTCTAATGGAAATGTTAGTGTCATCCATATGGGCAGTACTGCAGCCTGACGTTATCCTGGCAATGGCGTTGGGGACTATCTTCGGCATCATTGTCGGTGCACTGCCGGGGTTGGGCTCTATCCTCGCTATTACCATTGCACTGCCTTTTACCTTCGCCATGGGTCAGGTGGCAGCCATCTCGCTGGTCATCGCGGTCTATTGCTCCTCCGTGTTCGGAGGGTCAATTTCTGCAATATTGATCAATACTCCTGGGACGCCCCAGTCTGCAGCGACTTGCCTCGATGGCTATCCGATGACCCGGGCGGGTCACGCAGACGCAGCACTTGGATGGGCCGCTACTGCGTCCTTGATTGGTGGGCTCTTCTCCACTGTGGTGCTGATCTTTGCTGCACCAAGATTGGCTCAGTTTGCGCTTGGATTCGGTGCGATAGAAACCTTCGCCCTGATCACTGTAGCTCTGACATGTATTATTGGAGTAGCGCAAGGTAGTCTGATAAAGGGGTTATTGGCTGGAGTGTTTGGTCTTTTTCTGTCGACGGTTGGGATCGACCAGATGACAGGTCAGGCACGATTTACCTTCGATGTTTTCGCCATGTCGAATGGTTTTCCTCTGCTGCCCGTCATTGTAGGGCTCTTTGCCTTTGGTGAAGTGTTTTATCGCTTGGGAACAAAGGCGGTGTCAGCCGGCGAAAGCGGTGTTCGTGTCGGGATGAAGATTCCGAAACTCAAAGAGATCATGCTGCGCTGGAAGACAGTATTGAGAAGCTGTCTTATTGGTACCTTCGTCGGTATTCTGCCGGGTACGGGAGCCGCTACAGCAAGTTTTATCTCCTACGCGGAGGCAAAGCGCAGCGGACGTTATCGGGACAAGTTGGGTACAGGAGAACCCGAAGGCATTATTGCGGCCGAAGCATCCAACAATGGTGTGACCGGGGGGGCGCTCGTGCCTACCTTGGCGCTTGGGATACCGGGAGATCCGGTCACTGCACTCATGATGTCTGCGCTGATCATCCAGGGTATTCAACCAGGAGTAAGGTTGTTCTCGGAAAACCCAGGACTGATGAACTCTACCTTTGTCGCACTGATAGTTTGCAACATCTTGATGTTTGTCGCCGCCCTGGTGATGGCTCCCATTCTTACTCGGACACTTCGCGTACCCGAACCCTTGTTGATGACGGCTGTACTGGTACTTTCGGTGGTGGGTTCCTATGGTGCCTCGGGACGAATGTTTGATGTTGGCGTCGGTATCTTCTTCGGGATTGTCGGTGTTGCTCTTCGCTTCCTCAAGGTGCCTATCGCACCAATCGTAATTGGTCTCGTACTGGGCCCCATATTCGAAGAGAGCCTCAGGCAAGGGTTGATTATTACAGATAATAATTTCTTGTCCTTTATGTCTCTCGAGTACCCCTTGGCAATGATCTTGCTCCTTCTTGCCGCATCCATCGTTCTGGTATCGGCGTTTCGTGAGACAAGAAAGGCACTGGATTACAAGAAACAGAAATAACGACTGAAGATTCTGTTTAATGTTACGGAAAGTGAAAAACTTAGGAGAATATAAAATGACCATGATCAATGCTTTCAGGCAATTGCTGGTGACTCGTGATAGACCCGCCGTTGGCATGTGGAGTGTACTCAATAGCTTTGATGCGACGGAAGGTCTCGCCTGGTGTGGGTTTGACTGGATGAATATTGATACCGAGCACGCGCCTGTCGAACTTCAGGATGTCATCCACCATCTCCGGATACTGGATGGCACACCGACGGTACCTATGGTCCGCCTCGTCTGGAACGACCCGCTGCTGATCAAGCGATACCTCGATGCTGGTGCTTCGACGCTGATGCTGCCCTTTGTGCAGAACGCAGAGGAAGCAAAGCAGGCAGTCGAGCAGATGCATTATCCGCCGCGTGGAGTGCGGGGTATGGCCGCAATTCACCGTGCCAGCCGCTACGGTGCTATCGGTGACTACGTCGCCAATGCTTCCGGTAGCCTGTTTCTTATCGTGCAGGTGGAGACGCTGGAGGCATTGGACAACCTTCCCGAAATCCTTGCTGTCGATGGTGTCGACGCAGTGTTCTTTGGTCCAGGCGACCTGTCGGCCAGTATGGGAATGCCTGGGCAAGCAGGGAGCAAGGAAGTGACCGACAAGATTATTGACGCCTTGAGCGTTGTACGCAGGACAGAGAAGTTTGCCGGGACGTTAGCCACGACTCCGGAACAGGCGAAGGCATTTATCGAAGCCGATTTCGACTTCGTCTCTGTCGCCAGTGATGTGAATGTGTTGATCCGGAATTCACGCCAAGTTGCCTCGTCCTACGTAAGCTGAGAGCCGAGCACTACAGCGAGGAGAAATATATGGCACGCATTGTTTCAAGCTCTCCAAAGTTTTCCACGTCGCCTCCTGTGATGGAGGCGATTTCCAACGCTGGCTGGAGCTTCCAGTCGTTTGGCGATTTCGTGTCGCAGTGCGAAACGGATCCCACACAGGTGGCAAGCGCACAATATCTCGTTGCAGGGCTTCACAGAGTAGACGAAAGCTTGTTGTCATCGATGCCGGAGTTGAAAGCAATCCTTCGGTTTGGTGTCGGATATGAAAATGTCGATGTCGATGCCTGCACACGAAACGGTATCGCCGTTTTGAATACCCCACGTTCCAACGGTAATGCAGTGGCCGAGCTGGCGATAGGCTTGATGTTTTCGATGTTGCGCCACATTCCTCAGGCGCATCAGGACGTCGTTGGGGGGCGGTGGAATCGTCAGGTAGGCAATGAGGTCGCCGGAAAAACGCTGGGCATCGTAGGTCTTGGCCACATTGGAAAGCTTGTTGCTGGCAAGGCCTTGGCGCTGGGGATGAAGGTGATGGCAACCGACAAGTATCCAGATCACCCGTTTATCGAGCGTCACGGAATACAACTTGGGACACTTGAGGAGGTAATGGCGTCATCGGATGTCATTTCGCTGCACGTGTTTGGCGGGGAAGGCAACACGGCGCTCGTCAATGCAGAGAGAATCGCCATGATGCGCCAAGGTGCTTGTTTGATCAACCTGGCCAGGGGTGACGTGATTGATCTAGATGCAGCCGCGGAAGCACTGGCCTCAGGAAGCATCGGTGGGGTAGCAATAGACACCTACATCGTTGAGCCGCCTGATACCAATCATCCGATATTCTCATCCCCAGGGGCTGTTTTTACGCCGCATAGTGGAGCTGATACGGTTCAAGCTATTGAGAAGGCTGGGCTGATGATCTGTGAGGATATCGAGACAATCGAAAGTGGAAAGGTATCAGAGAGGTTGGTCAACCAGGAGGTTCTGGAACGTAGCGACTGTCGAATACGGTTGTAGTTGCAGGGGCGGATAGCCTTGTGGAAATGGCTTTATCTATAAATCCTCTATCTATAAGAACTCTATCCAGAATTTTTTTGTCTAGAAGTTCTCTATCTAGAAGTTCTCTATCTAGAGAAGAGGTCGAGATCGATTTCGACAATATCCGCCCTGTAGGTGATTTCTGCTGCGTAGATGATTTCGTCCTTGTCATTAGTCAGTGATCGCCATGCAAACGCTACCGGGTCCCCTGCAGGGTAGCCAAGTAGTTGGCTGGTAGTGACGTCACACTTTCCGAATTTCATTTTTTGCGTCATACGATGAACGTGATCTGCGAATTTTTCTGCAAAAATCGGAAGAGCGAGAGATGACAGAAAAAGATCCTTCTCCTGGTCATAGAGCGACGTCGCGATATGAATCTTGATAACGCAGTAGCGCAGATCATCGCGAACATGTATGCGCTTGATGGACTGATATTCGCCGACAGGGGATCCACGAAACCCCGAAGGAAGCGGGCCACGGCTCAATTCGAGTGTGGTCAGGTCGGGATGGTCCGTACGCAATGTGCTGACCAGTTCCTCGAAGGTCGTCTCAAGACGAAAGCGGCGGTGCCCACGACTTTTTTCCGTGACGATGGTTCCACGTCCACGCGTCGAGACAAGAAGGCCTTCATCGGAAAGAATGCTGATGGCGTCTCGAATCGTGATGCGGGAAACACCAAGTTCACTCGCAAGCTTGTCAAAAGAAGGGAGCTCGTCGCCAGGCTTCCACACGCCTTCTGTCAAGTGGCTTCGAATAACATCCACTACCTGCATGTAAAGGGGTTGCCCCTTCTTTCTGGAGATCTGGTGATTGATCGAGAGCTTCGCGGTCATGGTGTCAACCTTTGTAGTCGTCTCTACAAGATAGAGGCTTTTTATTTCCTTTTCAAGAACTTGGTGGGGGGCAGAGATGAGCATGTCTGCCAGCTTGCCGGTGGCGCGGTGTAGGGAATCTGACTGAATAGCCACATTCAAGTGGCAATGGTGTTTCAAATAATTCTTCAATACTGATGCATGAGGTGGCTCTGATGAACAATGTAAACAAATTAGATACTTACAACCCTGCAGCTCCTGATGAGCTGGTGGCAAGCTACGTGATCACTGAAGAAAGCGAGTTGGATGTCATCATTCAGTCTGCACAATCCGCCCAGTCTGAATGGGCCGAAATTCCTCAACCTAGGCGGGGCGCTATTATTGGAGAGTTCCTCGATGCCCTGGAGGGAGAGAAGGACCAGATAGCCAGTGTCATGACGATGGAGACCGGCAAGGTGTTGGCAGAGAGCCATGGTGAGGTTGCCAAGGCACTTGGAGAAGGCCGGGCCATGATAGCGCGTGCCTCCAACCCATCGGGGGAGGTGCTGCCCTCACAGGTTCCTGGCACGCTGACATACACGGTTCGACGCCCAAGGGGCGTTGTGGTAGGTATCAACCCCTGGAACTTTCCTTTTAGTACACCCATGAGGAAGGCGATACCGGCATTGCTTTATGGCAATGCCATCATTCTCAAGCCTGCGTCCCTGGCGCCTGGAGCCTTGGTCAAGTTTCAGGAGATCGCTGATGCCTTCTTTCCCAAGGGGCTGGTCAGGACGGTAGTCGGTAACGGCGCTTTAGCCAGTACCCTGGTGGGGCACGATGGTGTTGCTGCTGTCAGCTTTACCGGGTCAACGTCTGTGGGAAAGAAAGTTGCGCAAATGGCCGTCTCGCACCTTGCAGAGGTAAGTCTCGAGTTGGGAGGGAAGAATCCGGTCATTGTCCACGATTCACATGATCTCGCTCTTGTCGCCGAGCAAGTCGCAACGGCAGCATTTGCCGTATCCGGTCAGCGTTGCACCGCCATCAGTCGCGTTCTGGTGCACGAGTCCCTGGTGGAGTCTATGGTCGAGCTGTTGGCGTCGCAGGCTGTACAGAAGAGACCTGAGCCTGACAGCAAGGATGGCGGAGGTATTGGTCCTCTTATTAGCAAAGCACAATTGGATAGCGTTGCTACCTTCGTGGAGCGAGCGCAGGGAGAAGGGGCGAAGGTCGTGGCTGGCGGTGAGCATGTCGCCAGTAAGGGTGGTGGTTTCTACTACGCGCCGACGGTACTTGGCGGTGTTACCCGCGAGATGGAAGTCGCACGTGAGGAAGTGTTCGGTCCGGTGATTGCTGTGATTTCTTATAGCAACATCGAGGAAGGTCTTGAGGTTGCCAATGACGTTGCATATGGATTGAGTGCGTGCCTGTATTCCGAGAACTGTGCAACTGTCGATGAGTTCCTGTCCCGTTGCGATGCGGGGATGCTGCATGTCAACTGTGGTAGCTTCCCCGAGAACCATCTGCCCTTCGTCGGAGTGAAGGACAGCGCCTTGGGGGTTGGTGGCTCGAACGGACAATCTGTCATTCATTTTTATACGACTGAGCACTCAATCTATCAAAGAGCCAAGGTATAGCAGAGGCGCGTCGGTCGACGAGAGTGCGTCGCTGGCACCCTTCCAACGGTTTGCCATGGACAGAGCACCCGCGAGGCGGGTGCCTGTCCGGCGAAAATCGCTGACGCCGGTTCACATTTCTTCGTAGCAGTGGGATGGGTGTTGATAGCAAGGCAGGAGGCTCGGCCCTTGATCGCAAGGGGGGCGAGCGTGGCAACGTGTCCACAGAGGACGGTAGACGGTCGCTTGGTAGCGACCGTCTACCGTCTTGTGATGGTGTGTTAGTTGTTTCTTGCAGCGATGGGCTCAGGTCAGCCGTCTACGTTCTCCAAGCCAGGAGAGCGGAGGAGCGGTCGCGGTCCCGGATAGCCTGGCCACTGAGTGCCAGGATGTCGACAAGTTTGCGATGTGATGCTTCACCCTGGCGAGGGATGCTGGTACATACGACGAACGGTCTTGCTCAAGCATGAACATCATCGGGACCAGCGCCGGACAATAGCGTCAGAAGTCGCGTCATTCACCTCCGAGCCGTCAGAACTCCTTGACCAGGTAGCTTGTCAGACTCTCCAGGCCATCAAGGCTGCCGATGCCTGGTGATTCTCCCAGATGAGCCGTGCCACGCTCAATCTGACCAAGAGGCCCGGCCAGATCACCACGAAGCGGGTTGGGGTTGGAATCGATCTCCAGTGCGCCTTCGCCTCCAGCGGATGCGAGCAAGTGACCGGAGGCCAGCAAGCCAACGCCGCCACCCAGGTAGTGGGGGAAGTAGCCAAGGCCTGCCTGCATGATCATCTTGGCCAGAGGCAGCCCTCGACTGATACCCCCCCACTTGGCCGCGTCGGGCTGAACGATGGCCAGTGCACCACTATCAATTCCTTGCTGAAAGCGTTCTTCGCCCATCAGGTTCTCTCCGGCTGCCAGCGGAATGTCGGTTAGCTCCGCCAGAGCCTTCCACTCCTGCCAGGGTGCCGTGGACAACAAGGGCTCCTCGATCCACTTCAGATTCAGGTCTTCAAGGGCCGGTAGTTGTTCGCGGGCCTGCTGCAAATCCCAGCCCTGGTTCACGTCTACCATCAGGCTGGCGTCGTCCCCCAGGGTGTCGCGTAACGCCAGCAGGTTGGTTCGGTCGCGCTGAGAGCCGAAACCGATCTTGAGCTTGAAGCGGGTAAAGCCCTGGTCTGCCATCTTGCGGGCTAGGCGCTCGGGCTCGGTAGGGTTGAGGCCGCTGGCGTACACCGAGATGCGGTCGGAGGCGCCGCCCAGATAGCGCCACAATGGCTGTTGCTCACGACGTGCACAGAGGTCCCATAGAGCCAGGTCGATACCAGCGAGGCACTGGGCAAAGGGGCCCGGTTCTGCGCACTGCAGCATCAGTACACGGGTGCTCGCCTGAAGGTGATCGAACGCATGCTGGGGAGATTCGTAGCGTTGCTGCAGTAGAAGGGGCCGAAATACACTGCTGACCAGTCGTGCGCGGTGCTCAGCCCCTACCATCGGGAAGTTGCACCATATTTCCCCCCAGCCGTGGTGACCATCCTCGTCGGTAACACGAACCACGACCATAGGGCGGTCCGACATGGTGCCGAAGGAAGTCTCGACCGGGGTTTCCAGAGGGCAGCGATAGACGAAGGCACTTGCTTCGCGGATGACGAGAGGTTTGTTCATGTTTTCAGATCCATTTTCAAGAGTGCCTGATCGCCACCAGGAGCCATCTGGATGACCGAAGTATCGTGATGTCGACGACAAGGCTTTCAAGCAGCGCTGGGCCGGAGTCCACCTGCGGTACCTGACGAGGTTCGTGCTTCTATCAAAGTTTCCTGCGTGCTTAAAAACATAACAATATGACTTTAGCACTAGCCGGCTCTTTCGACACCATGGAAATCGCGTTGCTCGATGGGATCGGCGTCTTGGCAAGCCCTTTTCGTCGGTGTTGCTGGAGGCTGCTGGGATCGAACCCCTGGGTCTGTAGAGAGCGCCGACCTTGCCCTTGGCTCTTCTTTTCTGGTGTTGGTGGAGGCGGCGGGAATCGAACCCCTGGGTCTGTAGAGAGCGCCGACCTCGCCCTTGGCTCACCTTTAACCTTTGTATCTTCCAGGTAGAAAAAAGCCACCTTCAGATGAGGTGGCTTTTTCGTCGGTGTTGGTGGAGGCGGCGGGAATCGAACCCCGGGGTCTGTGGAGAGCGCCGACTTCGCCCTAGAGGCTTCCTTATCTAGGAGGCTGAAACGAAAAATGCCACCTTTGGGAAGGTGGCATCTTTCTGGTGTTGGTGGAGGCGGCGGGAATCGAACCCCTGGGTCTGTAGAGAGCGCCGACCTCGCTCTTGGCTCTTCTTTTCAGGGGGGGCGCCCTGAAACGAAAAATGCCACCTTTGGGAAGGTGGCATCTTTCTGGTGTTGGTGGAGGCGGCGGGAATCGAACCCCCGGGTCTGTAGAGAGCGCCGACCTCGCTCTTGGCTCTTCTTTTCTGGGTGTGCCCTGAAACGAAAAAGACCACCCTTTAACAGGTGGTCTTCTTCTGGTGTTGGTGGAGGCGGCGGGAATCGAACCCCTGGGTCTGTAGAGAGCGCCGACCTCGCCCTTGGCTCTGCTTTTCAGGGGGGGGGGGGGCGCCCTGAAACGAAGAAGACCACCCTTTAACAGGTGGTCTTCTTCTGGTGTTGGTGGAGGCGGCGGGAATCGAACCCGCGTCCGCCGACACTCGCCCATTGGCTCTACATGCTTAGTTCCGTCATTTGATTTAACGCCTCGGGCTCCGACGGGCAGGATCCCGAAACGCGATTCCTCCAAAGTTTAGCGATTGACGAGAGGACAGCGCCAACCGCGATCTCACCTATCTTGGCTCGTAGCCCATTGGCAACGGATGAGCACGTCGCCGCCGGGTAGGACTAGAAGCTAGCAGTTTTTACGCTGCCAGCGCGCCCTGAGCGTAGTTTTCGTCGTTTGCGACTATTTAGTCGTGATGTTGGATTTACGAGATACATCACGCTCTCGGCATGCACCTCAGGGGTTGTCATCGGCGTCGAAACCATGTCGCCCCCGTAACGCCCCGCCAGTGTACCAAAGATCCGGCGGTCTGTACTACATCTGACGACTCAGGCGCGGTTTTGTTCCCGCATGACGCGGCCCTTCTGACGCTGCCAGTCGCGATCCTTCTCGGTGGCGCGCTTGTCGTGGAGCTTCTTGCCCGTCACCAGCGCCAGCTCACACTTCACCCGGCTGCCTTTCCAGTACAGCTTCAGCGGCACACAGGTGTGCCCCTTATCCTGGGTGCGCGAGAAGATCTTGGCGATCTCCTTGCGATGAAGCAGCAGCTTGCGCGTGCGCGTGGGGTCCGCCACCTCGTGGGTGCTGGTGGTGTTGAGCGGCATGATATGGCTGCCGAGCAACCAGGCCTCGCCGTTCTTCACCAGAATGTAGGTGTCGGTGAGCTGGGCCTTGCCGGCACGCAGGCTCTTGACCTCCCATCCCGCCAGCACCAGCCCGGCCTCGAAGGACTCGTCGATATGGTATTCGAAGCGCGCCTTCTTGTTCTGAGCGATGGTGTTGTTGCCGGGACCCTTGTCCTTTCCCTTCTTGCTGGCCATGGAACCTCTTGATGTCTGAATCGGTCGTGGAAGCGGTGTCGTAACCGATGTGGCCCGATGTGTAGCCTTCCGGGTCGACGCCAGGCGGTTGCCACGGCGGCGCTGCCCGTCGGTCCCCCTTTCGGCTGTCTCCAGTTCTGCCGGGGAAGCGTGCTACCATTTGAGGCCGAAATAACCGCTCATGATACGCCCTGGGCTTCTGGAAGTCAGCGGAGAGGTCAATGCCAACCGTCAATCGGTCCGCCATGGTGCGGCACACCCCCAAGCAGATGTTCGATCTGGTCAACGATTTCGAGCGCTATCCGGAGTTTCTGCCGGGCTGTCGTCGCGCGCGGCTGCTGGAGAAGGACGAATCGCACCTGATCGGCGAAATGACCCTGGGGCGGGCCGGCATCGAGCAGACCATCGTCACCCGAAATGACCTGCACGAGCCTGACCGTATCGAGCTGTCGCTGGTAAAGGGGCCGTTCAAGCGACTGGACGGACGCTGGAAATTCATCACCATGGGCGAGAACGTGTGCAAGGTCAGCCTGGAGATGGATTTCGAGTTCTCCAGCCGGCTGCTCGGCATGGCCTTTGGCAAGGTCTTCCAGCAGATCGCGGGCCAGCAGGTGGATGCCTTCACGCGGCGTGCCGATGAGCTCTATGGCCGCTGACAGCGCGAGACCCTCGGCTCCTCGTGTCGAGCCGGCACCTGCCGATCACTCGGCGGGGCCAGATATAAAGGAAGACGCAAGCGACGAGGTGCTTCGCGTGGAAGTGGCCTTTGCCTTGCCGCACAAGCAACGTCTTGTCGCGCTGCGCGTCGCCAAGGGCACGACCGCCAGCGAAGCGCTGGCGTTGGCCGACCTGCCGTCGCTGTTTCCCGAACTGCCTGTGGAAACCTTCAGCGAGGCCAGTCTCGGTATCTTCGGCAAGGCGTTGAAAGAACCCTCACGGCAGATGCTGCGTGACGGTGATCGCGTAGAGGTCTATCGACCGTTGAAGATCGATCCCAAGGCGGCGAGGGCAGAGAGGGCGGCTCGTAGCCGCTCTTCCTCCTAGCGACCCTGGGCGGCCGGGGCAGGTGCGTCGCCGTCTGAGCGAAGGCGCTGCGCATGGAAGCGCCTAGGTGTAGAGCCCACCAGGCGTAGAACCAGCCAGGCGTAGAACCAACTAGGGTGGCCGTTGTGGCCACCCTGATGCGTGTTCTCGCTGGCGCCAACGGCTTACTCGCGCTCGGGATCCACGGTGCGGTTGTAGATCGGCTCGATATTGGCTTCGCCCTCGGGGTTATCGTCGCCGCCGCCGCTGGTGGGGCCTACGCCGTAGCTATGCTTGCCTGCCACGTCCGGGTTCATGCTGAAGTCGCCTTCCCGGTCGATATTGACCAGGTTGTTGCCGGCGAAGGTCAGGGTGACGCGTCTTTGCATCACGTCGCCGTAAGCTTCGTCGAGACGGTAGACGTAGTCCCACTGGTCGGCGCTGAACGGGGCCTCCAGCAGCGGCGAGCCCATGAGGTTGATGACCTCCTGTCGGGACATGCCGGGGCGCAGCTGTTCGACCATGCTGTTGGTCACCAGGTTGCCCTGTGCCAGGTCGCGCTTGTACACGCTGAAGTAGGTGCAGCCGCTGGTCAGCGCCAGGGCCAGTGAAAGGGTGACAATTCCGGTCAACTTTTGCATTTGCGCCTGTTCTTCACTATCGTGGGGTCGGTCGATCATACCCGACCCTACCTGATACTGCGAAGAGCAACCATGGCCGACAAGAACCATGAATTGCGCAAGGCTGGACTGAAAGTCACTCTGCCGCGCGTAAAGATCCTGCAGATCCTCGAATCTGCCACCGATCAGCACCACCTCAGCGCCGAGGACGTGTACAAGACGCTTCTCGAAGCCGGTGAAGATGTGGGCCTGGCGACGGTGTATCGCGTGCTGACTCAGTTCGAGTCGGCGGGCCTGGTGATCCGACACAATTTCGACGGTGGCCATGCGGTCTTCGAGCTCTCCCAGGAAGAGCATCACGACCATATGGTGTGCCTGGAAAGCGGTGAGATCATCGAGTTCTTCGACGAGACCATCGAGCGTCGGCAGCAGGAGATCGCCGAGGAGCACGGCTTCGAACTCGTCGATCACGCGCTGGTCCTCTACGTCAGACCCAAGGGTTCCAAGGCGACGCGTCAGGAAGGCATCGCCAAGAAGTAACGGATCCCTCTGCGCGTAGCGCTGAGCAAGAGCCTCTGCCCCCGGGCGGAGGCTTTCTCGTGTCTGGAAGATGTGATCAGCGCTGTTCGGCCAGTGGATACACAAAAGCGCCACGTCCCCGTCAATTGGGGGCGTGGCGCTTGCGTTGTTGGCTCACTGTAAAATGCTGCTTTTTCTTGCGTACTGCTCGTCAGTATCGCTTTTCTGTGCTGTCTGGGTTCGCCGGGCCTAATGGTGCGCCCTTTGGCTTGCGTCGAGCATTTCGCGGGCATGGGCCAGGGTCTGGTCCGAGAGTTTGACGCCGCCGAGCATGCGCGCCAGCTCGCCGACCCGCCCGGCTTCGTCCAGATGCGCCATGCGGGTGCGGGTGGAATCCTTGCGCGCCTTCTTCTCGATGTGCAGATGGTGGTGGGCCTGGGCGGCGACCTGGGGCAAGTGGGTCACCGTCAGTACCTGGCCACCCTGGCCCAGTCGCTTGAGCAGCTGGCCGACGATCTCGGCGGTGGCACCGGACACCCCGACGTCGACCTCATCGAACACCAGGCTGGGGATGGTGGAGTGCTGGGCGGCGATCACCTGGATGGCCAGGCTGATACGCGACAGCTCGCCACCGGAGGCTACCTTGGCCAGCGGGCGTGGCGGCTGGCCGGGGTTGGCGGCGATCAGAAAGCGCACCCGGTCCATGCCCTCTGGGGCGGCGGCATCGCGCCGACTGACGTCGACCTCGAAGCGGGCCTTGCCCATGGCCAGAAACGCCAGTTGCTGCTGGACTTCCTTGCCGAAACGCTTGGCGGCCTTTTGGCGAGCGGCGCTGACGGTCTCTGCCAGGGCACGCCATTCTGCCTTGAGGGCGTCGGCCTTCTCGGTCAGCGCCTCGAGGTCCTCGTCACCGCCCTCCAGTCCCTGAAGTTCTGCCGTCAGGCGCTGGTGCAGGGCGACGATCTCGTCGGGCAGTACATGGTGCTTGCGAGCGATGCGGTGAGCCTCGCCCAGGCGCTGCTCTACCCAGGCCAGGCGCTCCGGGTCCAGCTCCACGTCGGCGACCACCTGATGCAGTTCGCGGCCGGCTTCCTCGAGCTGAATGCTGGCGTCACCGAGCAAGGCGATGGCGTTGGCCAGGGCTCCCTTGTCGCTGCCGGGCAGGGCGGCCAGGCGCTGGCTGGCCTGGTGGAGCAGGGGCAGGGCGCCGCCTTCCTCGCCATCGCAGCAGTCGAGGGCGAACTGGGTCTCCGCCAGGCGCGATTCGGCGTGGGCCAGCAGCTCCTGTTCACGTTCGAGCTGCTCGAGCTCGTCTTCGCCCAGGCCGAGTTGGTCGAGTTCTTCCACCTGATAGCGCAACAGCTGGCGACGGGCGCGGATTTCATCGCCGTCGTCGGCCAGCCGTTTCAGTTGTCGCCGGGTGGACTGCCACTCACGGTAGAGCTCGGCCAGCCGACTCACCGATTCACGGTGGCCGGCCAGGTCGTCGAGCAGACGCAGGTGGGTGTCCTCGGCCAGCAGGGCCTGGTGGGCGTGCTGGCCGTGGATCTCGATCAGGGTCTCGCCCAGCGACTTGAGGTCGGCGATGGTGGCCGGCTGGCCGTTGATCCAGGCCTTGGAGCGACCGCTTTTAGTGACCACGCGCCGCAGCAGGCAGTCGTCATCGGGCAGTTCTCGGTTGGCAAGCCAGGCCCGGGCGTTGGGCAGATTGGCAATGTCGAAGCGCGCGCTCAGGTCGGCTCTGGACTGGCCGTGGCGCACGCTGCCGGCGTCGGCGCGTTCGCCCAGGCACAGGCCCAGGGCGCCAAGCAGGATCGACTTGCCGGCGCCGGTCTCGCCGGTGATGGCAGTCATGCCGCCCTCGAGCTCGAGTTCGAGGTGGTCGACGATGGCGAAGTCCTGGATCGAGAGTTCGGTCAGCATGCGTGCCTCCTGGTGGCGTCACCGAGCGGTGCGACGGTCAGTGCAAGGGTGGCGGTCGTACAGGGCGATGGGTGCGGCAATCGCACGCGCAATCGCTAGAGCATCGATATGGCGCAATGGGTGGGGGTTGTCATTACTGTTTATCCATCCATGTGGTGTCTGTTTATACAGTAGTCCAGGCGCGCCCTCAATGCATCCTTGCGCAGCAACTTCAGTGGTTGCGGGTCAGCGCTGCGGCAAATCCTGGGCCTGCCGGGGAAAGTCTGATCAGGATCTGCGTCTTTCCCCTTGAGATTGTTGTGGCCAACCCCATATACCTCTGCAACCTCTGGTCCCCGGACCAGCCACTGTAAAGGCGGTGCTACCGCAATTGTTGGACTTCTTCAGGAGGCTGCACATGGCCAAAGATCCCCAGACCCCGTTGGATGACGAACTCGCTCGCCAGGAGCAGGAAGGCGAGCCGGAGCAGGCGGTCGATGCTGCCGAGGCCGTCGAGGGCGAACTCGAGGACATCGTCGATCAGGCTGAGGATGAGGCACAGGCCGAGGCCGTGGAAGGCGGTGACAACCCCGAGGCCGAGGTGCTGGCGGCCCGCGTCGAGGAGCTCGAGCAGAGCGTGACCGAGGCCAAGGACCAGGCCCTGCGTGCCGCCGCCGAGGCGCAGAACGTGCGCAGGCGGGCGGAAGCCGAGGCCGAGAAGGCGCGCAAGTTTGCGCTGGAGAAGTTCATCAAGGACCTGCTTCCGGTGGTCGACAGCCTGGAAAAGGCGCTTGAGGCCATGGGTGAGGACGCCTCCGAGGTGCATCGCGAGGGTGTCTCCATGACCCTGAAGATGCAGCTCGACGTACTGGCCAAGTTCGGCGTCGAGATCGTCGAGCCCCAGGGCGAGCCGTTCGACCCGCAGTACCACGAGGCCATGGCCATGGTGCCGAACCCCGAGGTCGACCCCAACACCGTCATCGACGTGATGCAGAAGGGCTACGTGCTCAACGGACGCCTGGTGCGCCCGGCGATGGTGGTAGTGAGCCAGACGGCCGGCTGAAACATCCGGCCCACGGGGCCTGACCGATACGGGTTGTCGACAGGAGTTGAACATGGGGCCTTGAAATCGGCGGAGACGCCCCCCAGATAGTCGGCAACCCCGCGGCGAACGCCGCAAGCCAAACTTCAGTTACGCAAGACACGAATTCGAGGATTTCCTATGGGACGCATCATCGGCATTGACCTTGGTACCACCAACTCCTGTCTGGCCGTGCTCGACGGCGACAGCGCCAAGGTAATCGAGAACGCAGAAGGCGCACGTACCACCCCGTCCATCATCGCCTACACCGATGATGGCGAGACCCTGGTGGGTCAGGCGGCCAAGCGTCAGGCGGTGACCAACCCGGAAAACACCCTGTACGCGATCAAGCGCCTGATCGGCCGTCGCTTCAAGGATGACGTCGTCCAGAAGGACATCAAGATGGTGCCCTACACCATCACCGAAGCCGACAACGGCGACGCCTGGGTCGAGGTCAAGGGCAAGAAGCTGGCACCGCCCCAGGTCAGCGCGGAAGTGCTGAAGAAGATGAAGAAGACCGCCGAGGACTACCTGGGCGAAGAAGTGACCGAGGCGGTCATCACCGTGCCGGCCTACTTCAACGACAGCCAGCGTCAGGCCACCAAGGACGCGGGTCGCATCGCCGGGCTCGAGGTCAAGCGCATCATCAACGAGCCGACCGCGGCTGCCCTTGCCTATGGCATGGACAAGTCACGCGGCGACAAGACCATCGCGGTCTATGACCTGGGTGGCGGTACCTTCGATATCTCCATCATCGAAGTGGCCGACGTCGACGGCGAGACGCAGTTCGAGGTGCTGGCCACCAACGGCGACACCTTCCTGGGTGGTGAGGACTTCGACCTCAAGCTGATCAACTACCTGGTCGACCAGTTCAAGGCCGACAGCGGTATCGACCTGTCTGGCGACAACCTGGCCATGCAGCGCCTGAAGGAAGCCGCCGAGAAGGCCAAGATCGAGCTGTCCAGCGCCCAGCAGACCGACGTCAACCTGCCTTACATCACCGCCGACAACACCGGTCCCAAGCACCTCAACGTGAAGGTGACCCGGGCTAAGCTTGAGTCGCTGGTGGAAGAGCTGGTGAGCCGTTCGCTGGCGCCGTGCAAGACCGCACTGTCCGACGCCGGCCTGTCCGCCTCCGAGATCGACGACGTCATCCTGGTCGGTGGCCAGACCCGTATGCCAATGGTTCAGGCCAAGGTCGCCGAGTTCTTCGGCAAGGACGCCCGCAAGGACGTCAACCCGGACGAAGCCGTGGCCGTGGGTGCTGCGATCCAGGGCGGCGTGCTCGGCGGTGACGTCAAGGACGTGCTGCTGCTGGACGTGACCCCGCTGACACTGGGTATCGAGACCCTGGGTGGCGTGATGACGCCGCTGATCGAGAAGAACACCACCATCCCGACCAAGAAGACCCAGGTGTTCTCCACCGCGGACGACAACCAGACCGCCGTGACCATTCACGTGCTGCAGGGTGAGCGCAAGCAGTCCAGCGGCAACAAGTCGCTCGGTCGCTTCGACCTGTCGGACATTCCGCCGGCGCCGCGCGGTGTGCCGCAGATCGAGGTCGCCTTCGACCTGGACGCCAACGGTATCCTCAACGTGTCCGCCAAGGACAAGGCCACCGGCAAGGAACAGTCCATCGTCATCAAGGCTTCCAGCGGCCTGTCCGACGACGAGATCGAGCAGATGGTCCGCGACGCCGAGGCCCACGCCGACGAGGACAAGAAGTTCGAGGAACTGGTGGCGCTGCGCAACCAGGCCGATGGCATGATCCACGCCTCTCGCAAGACCCTCGAGGAAGCCGGCGACAAGGCCTCCGATGAAGAGAAGCAGGCCATCGAGAGCGCCATCAAGGAGCTCGAGGAAGCGCTGCAGGGCGACGACAAGGACGCCATCCAGGCCAAGCTCGACGCCCTGACCGAGGCCTCCGGCAACCTGGCGCAGAAGATGTACGCCGAGCAGGCGGACGCTGGCCAGCAGGCGGGTGACGCCGACGCTGGCGCCAAGAAGGAAGATGACGTGGTCGACGCCGAGTACGAAGAAGTCAACGACGACCAGAAAAAGCAGTAACCACGACATCTGAACCTCGGATGACGCCAACGCGGGAGCCGGACTCCCGCGTTGGTGTTGCTGAGCGTCGCGACGGAGGCGGACAGACCCATGTCCAAGAGAGACTACTACGAGGTACTAGGTGTCGAGCGCGGTGCCGATCAGAAGGACATCAAGAAGGCCTATCGGCGCCTGGCACAGAAGTACCACCCGGACCGTAACCCGGACGATGACACCTCAGCGGAAAAATTCCGTGAAGTGTCCGAGGCCTACGAGGTCCTGACCGACAGCGAGAAGCGTGCGGCCTACGACCAGTTTGGCCATGCCGGCGTCGACGGCCAGGGCGGTGGTGGCTTTGGCGGCGCCGGGGCTGGCGGCTTCAGTGACATCTTCGGTGATGTCTTCGGTGACATCTTCGGCGGTGGCGGCGGACGTCGTAACCCCAATGCGCCCCAGCGGGGCAGCGACCTGCGCTACAACCTCGAGCTTGACCTCGAGAGCGCGGTGGCCGGCACCAGTGTCGACATCCGTGTGCCGCGTCACATCGAATGTGAGCGCTGCGACGGCGAAGGTGCCGAGCCGGGTTCCACCAAGGAAACCTGCCCGACCTGTCACGGACACGGTCAGGTTCGCATGCAGCAGGGCTTCTTTGCCGTGCAGCAGACCTGCCCGACCTGTCACGGTAGCGGCCAGCACATCAAGGTGCCGTGCCACGCCTGTCATGGCGAAGGTCGCGTGCGCGAGACCCGCACCCTGTCGGTGAAGATTCCGGCCGGCGTCGATTCTGGCGATCGCATTCGTCTCAATGGCGAGGGCGAAGCCGGTATCAACGGCGGTCCGCCCGGGGACCTGTACGTGCAGGTCGCGATCAAGCCGCACCATATCTTCGAGCGCGAAGGGCGTCACCTGCAGTGTGAGGTACCGATCAACTTCGTCGACGCAGCCCTCGGCGGTGAGCTCGAAGTGCCGACGCTGGATGGTCGGGTGAAGCTGAAGATTCCGGCGGAAACCCAGACCGGCAAGCTGTTCCGACTGCGCGGCAAGGGTGTCAAGCCGGTACGCGGCGGCCCCGCCGGCGATCTGTTGTGCCGGGTGGTGGTGGAAACCCCGGTCAAGCTCAGCGAGGAACAGAAGGATCTGCTGCGCAAGTTCCAGGACAGCCTGGGTGGCAGCAACGCCCAGCACTCGCCGAAGAAGTCGAGCTTCTTCGACGGGGTGAAGAAGTTCTTCGAAGATATGAAGCTGTAAGTCGCGTAGCCTCGGGCCAGGCGTGATCCTGCGCCGACCAGGGCTTAGTGACGATGATCGACCCCCGACGCCTGGCGCCGGGGGTCGGTTTTTTGTGTCGGCTGCACATGGGCCGTCAGCGGGGCGTCACGCTCGGGCGCTTCTGATGGGCAGCTTGATTGGGTGGGGCAGAGCTTGTGGACGGCGCGGCTCTTCTGAACAGGGACGATGATCATGAGTGATAGGGATAGGCCCCTGGCGGGCATCGTGCTGCGCATCGCCTCCGGGGTGCTGTTCGCCGCCATGCTGGTGTGCGTGAAGTGGGTGAGCGACGAGGTGCCGCTGGGCCAGGTGGTGTTCTATCGCTCGGCCTTTGCGCTGTTGCCGATCGTGCTGTTTCTGGCCTGGCGTCGGGAGTTTCCGGCAGGGCTGGCGACCCGGCGCCCCTTGGGCCATCTGCTGCGCTCGAGCCTCGGCGCCGCCTCGATGTTTGCCACCTTTGCGGCCCTGGCGCGCCTGCCCGTAGCCGAGGCCACCTTGCTGGCCCAATTGGCGCCGGTACTGATGGCGATCGGCGGCGTGGTGCTGCTGGGCGAGCGCTTTACCCCACCGCGAGCGCTGGCACTGTTGCTCGCCGTGGGCGGGGTGGCGGTGCTGGTGGTGCCGGATATCGGCAACGCCGACAAGGCCGGGCAGTTGTCGGGTTACGCGCTCGGTGTGCTGGGGGCGTCGCTGACGGCTGCGGCGCTGGTCACGGTGCGGCGCATCTCGCGCACTGAGGGGGCCGGTGCCATCGCCTTCTACTTTGTGCTGGCCTGCACCCTGGCGGGCCTGGCGACCCTGCCGCTGGGCTGGGTAGCACTGCCGACCCAGACGCTGACGCTGCTGATCCTGGCCGGGTTGCTGGGCGGCGCGGCGCATATTTGCATGACCTTGGCGCTGCGCTTTGCCGAGGTGTCGAGGCTTGCCCCCTTCGAGTACATCGCCCTGGTGTGGCCGGTGCTGGCCGATCTCTGGCTGTTTGGCCAGCCGTTGTCGAGCGGCTTTCTGCTGGCGCTGCCGCTGTTGCTCGGCGGTGCCGCCCTGGCCGCCATGGAAGGCCGTCGCCTGGGGTGGCCGCGCCGGCGCTCGCCGCCCGAGAACGGCTAGACATGCGTGGGTACGATGAACAGCAACACGCCGTTGCCTGACGCCGAGATGACATGGGGGATATGATTCTGCGATATATTCGTATTCTCACAAACGGTGGAAAGCATGGTGGAATCCCGAGCCTTCGTCGAGACCGCATCAGGGCAACGCTTGATCAATCGCCTGTGCAAGCACTGGGCCCACAAGCTCGAGGTGGATGCCGAGAGCGGTCACGTGGTGTTCCCCGGCGGCGAGTGCTGGATGAAGGCGTCCGACTCGCAGCTCAGCGTCGATCTCCAGGCCGAGGACGCCGAGCGGCTGGAGCGCCTCAAGGACGTGGTGGCCAGCCACCTGGAGCGGATGGCGGGCAAGGAGCCGGTCAGCGTCGTCTGGCAGTGAGTTTGGCTGGACGCGATTGGCGCTATAGCCAGCCGGTGCGACGGAAGCGTCGGTAGAGCGCGCCGCAGCACAGCACCATCATCCCCAGCGCCAGCGGATAGCCCAGTCGCCAGTCCAGCTCCGGCATATGGGTGAAGTTCATCCCCCAGATGCCGGCGAGGATGGTCGCTACCGCGAAGATCGCCGCCCAGGAGGCTAGGCGCTTGTGCACCTCGCTCTCGTCGATCGCCACCATCGACAGGTTGACCTGGATGGCGGTAATGATGGTTTCGCGAATGGTATCGATGGCCGCCTCGATTCGATGCAGGTGGTCGTAGACATCGCGGAAGTAGTCCTGGGTCTCGTAGCACAGCGTCGGGACGCGTCCACCGAACAGGTGGGAGCTGGCTTCGGCCAGTGGGGTCACCGCGTGCTTGACGCACATGGTGCGGCGCTTGAGCTGATACAGCCGCTCAAGGCTGGCGCGGGCGCTGCCACGGACGAAGATCTGGTCCTCGATACTTTCCAGTTCGGCCTCGAGTTCTTCGAGCACCGGGAAGTAGCGGTCCACTACGACATCCATCAGCGCATAGAGCACGAAGGCCGGCCCCTGCTTGAGCAGTTCGGGCTCGCGCTCGCAGCGGGCGCGCACGTCGGTGAATCCACGCCCGGAGTGCTGACGTACCGACAGTACATAGCCGGGACCGGCAAAGATGGCCAGCTGGCCATGCTGCACCTCGCCCTGATTGACGCTGATCACTTGGGTGACGACGAACAGAGCGTCGCCGTATTCCTCCACCTTGGGGCGCTGTTCGCCGACCAGGGCATCCTCCACGGCCAGTTCATGCAGCGCGAAGATGTCCTGAAAGGTGGAGAGCTCCTCGGCGTCCGGGTCGTGCAGCGCCACCCAGACAAAGCAGTTCGAGCGCGAGCGGTAGTCATCGATCTCGCCTCTGTCGATGTTGCAAAGACGCCGTCCTTCTTCATACGCCACGCAGTTGACGATCATCGTTGTCCCCTTGCGGTTGTTATCGTGGTTCTGAGGAAAAGGTAGACGCTACGTCGCGGTTGCCGACTGCATGTTGCGCCCAGGCGACCATCGCTGTTCGGCGTTGTGGGCATGAGGGGCTTGGCATTTTGCGTCGGAATAACTATCTTCAAGTGAAGATACTTTTCTTGGAGATAAGTGATATGCAGGTTCCGTCCACCGGGCCGAACGATGCCATCGATCGACTGATGGCGGAGTGGTGCAGGGTTCTCCCGGATCGCGACCCTGGCGACATGGGCATCTTTACCCGGCTGTATCGCGTGCTGAAGCATGTCGACCGTCGGGTTCAGGCGGTATTCCGGCAGCACGGCTTGAAGGAAGGCGAGTTTGACCTGCTGGCGACCCTCTACCGGCGCGACGTGCACGAGGGGCTGACACCGAACGCCCTGTGCGAGGCGGTGGTGCTGAGTTCAGGGGCCATGACCCACCGCCTCGATCGGCTCGCCAGTCGTGGCCTGGTGGAGCGTGTTGCCAACCCTGAAGATCGTCGCAGTGTACTGATTCGTCTCAGTGAGTCGGGAAAGGCCATGATGCCGGCGCTGCTGGACGCCTACCTGGCTGAACTCGCTTCGATGCGCGCCACCCTGGCAGATGATGAGGCGGCAGGCCTGGCGGCTGGTCTACGCCAGTTGCTGTTGGCGCTGGAAGGGGAGGTCAGCCGTGATGACGACTGATTGCCGGGTGTCCAGCGATAGCAGTGTGTGGTGGGCCCACGTCGGGATGCTGGTGTGGGCGACGCTGGTGGGGCTGTCCTTTCCGGCGGTGGGGATGTTGAGTGAAGGGCTTCCGCCACTGTCGCTGACCGCACTGCGCTTCGTGATTGCCGCTCTGGCGGTGTTGCCGCTGGTGTGGGGTGCGCCTGGTCTCCGGCCGAGTCTGGCCGGGCTCGGGCTCTATGGGTTGATGGGGCTCTGTCTGGCGAGCTTCTTCGGCACCATGTTCTGGGCGGCGCACCTGACCACGGCGCTGTCCATGGCCACGCTGTTCGTCAGCGTGCCGCTGCTGGCCTACGGCCTGGGCCGGCTGGTGGGGGTCGAGCACCGTGCTTTGGCGCTGCTGGCCTTGCTGGTACTTGGCGCCGTCGGCGCCGTGGGGCTGGCCTGGGCCGAGGCCGGTGGCTCCTTTGCCCGCATGCAGTTCGGCGTGGGCGAAGCCGCCTTCTTCGCTGGTTGCATCGCCTCGGCGATGTATCCGGTGTTGTCCAAATTGGGGTTGGCGAAGGGCTGGCTATCTGAGCACGCGGGGGTGCGTACCCTGTGGAGCCTGGTGATGGGGGCACTGCTGATCGGGTTTTCGGGTCTGGTCTTCGGGGATCCGGCCGCGCTGGGCCGAATGACGCTGTTCGATCTGACGGTGGTGGCCTATCTCGGGCTCTTCTCCAGCGGAATGACCTTCTGGCTGCAGCAGCGGGCGACCGCCATCCTGACCCCGGCGGCGGTTACCGCCTACGGTTATCTGGTGCCCTTTGTGTCGATGCTGTTGCTGTTTGCCCAGGCGCCTGAACGCCTTGCACTCGAATGGCTGCCGGGCAGTCTGCTGGTCGTGCTGGCCATCGCGCTGCTGCTGCGGCGGGACGTCAAGCTGCGCAGCCAGGCGTGAGCAGGCGAGTTTTACTCAGACATCTTTGCATCATTGGGCAAAGAGGTGGGCGGTGTACGGATTTGGCTTAGTGCGGTGTGGTGGTGGTTATATGAAGCTGTAAAGGTGGGGCAAAGGCGCATCAATGCCAAGGAGCCCCCCATGCCGTCAGCCAGCCCCCTTCTCGGCGCACAAGCCGTTTCCCCTTGTCAGCAGCCTGGCGACCGCGGCCTTGCCAACGACGTCTTCTCCGAGGCGCTGAGCGAGCGCTATGACCAGCTGGCCCGCGACGAGCGATACGGCACCTTCACCGGTTCCGTTCTTCACTATCTCAATCTGGAAGAAGATCTGGTCGGCAAGCGTCTTCTTGATGTGGGCTGTGGCAACGGAGCGCTGGCGGCCGAATTCAAGGGCAAGGGTGCGCAAGAGGTGCTGGGCATCGACATCAGTCCCTCCCAGGTCGCGCTGGCCAGCCGGCGCCACCAGGCACCGGGCCTCGGCTTTCGGGTCGAGGACGCCTATCGCAAGCTTGTTCTGCCGGAGGCGCCCTTCGATACCCTGGTCAGTGTCTTCGCCTTCCACTTCATCCAGCATCAGGCCATGCTCACCCGTGCTTGCCGAAACCTGTTCGAGGCGCTCAAGCCCGGTGGCCTGCTGGTGTGGCTCGATATCACCCACGACTACGTGCTTGACCCGGCGCGTATGGATCGCCTCGAGGCGTTGACCAGCTATCGCTACGACCCAGGCGTCGCCCCGGGTGAGCGGCCCCGGCCCTGGAGTCTGGTGCCTGGTCAGGTGCGCGCCGGTGACGACGTCTTGCCGGTGGACCACGTCGCGATCCCCGGGCGTACCGTGGTCAAGACGCTGCAGTCGGTCGGCTTCTCCCGGGTCAGGCGCGAGCCGCTGCGCTTCACCGATGCTGAGTCGGCCTGGCTGTGGGGCCCCGACGGGTTCAATCACCACCTGTTGGTGGCCCGCCGCTGATCAGCGGGCAGTGGCATTACCGGCCGTTGGCACGGGCAGATCCAGCGTCGAGAGAGAGCGCCTTATCGGGCAGTCGAAAGCAGCCGAGCAGGTTGCGCTGCAGGGCGCTGAAGTTGTCGTCGCTGACCATCAGAAATTCGCCACCGGGCAATCGCGCCAGCCCCTCCATGTTGTCGACGCGCCAGCCTTCTCCGGCGGACAGGCTGGCCAGGCGTGTCACCCGTACCTGCGGCGGTGGCAGCAGCTCCACCAGGCTTAAGCTGATGGTCAGCGGACGTGGCGGAGAAAAGGCCCGTTCCAGCGCCAGCAGCCGCGGTGGAGTCTCTGTGGCAGTTTTCTCAATGGCCAGCAGGTCGGTCAGGGCGCTGTCGGCCGGTGAGGCCAGTGGGTAGTGCCACCGGCGCGTGTCGGTAGCGTTCTCTGCCAGGCTGAACAGAAGGGTGTGTCTGACACCGTTTTGCGCGTTCATGCCATCGGGGGGTGACTCCAGCCCCGCTATCAGTCCGATGCCCGGCACCCGGGTGAGTGCTTCCAGGCTTTCATTGGCACCTGCATCAAGGGTAAGCGGTGAGCGAAGGGCGTCCCCCTCTGGCATCCCGTCGAGAGCGAAACGCTGCACGCGATGGTCCTGCTCGAAGCCGACCAGTAGTTCGGTGTTGCCGGTGACGCCATCATCGGCCCGCGCCAGCACCAGCGACTCGGCGTCTGCTGCCTTGCCTTCCAGCGGCGTACCGTCCTGCGCCTTCAATCGGTGGCTGGTGATCGGGCGCAGGTCTACCAGGCGGCCGAGTTCAAGTACTGGCCTTGCCTGGTGCACGCGCCCGCGATCGGATACCAGGTGCAGCAGGTTGTCGTCTGTGTCCCAGGCCATGGCCGAGAGACCACCCAGGGGAACGCTGGTGTTGTTTTCGGTGGGACGCCACTGGCTCGGTAGTGCCAGGGTGCCGCACATGCTCAGCCCCGGCTGGGCGGGGGCCTCGCCCTGCAAGCTGGTCGGCTTGACCTGGGCGGTGCAGCCGCCAAGCCACAGGGACGCTGCCAGCGTGCTGATAAGGGGCAATCGGAGCATTTTTCTGAACGGCATGGGGCGGTCCTGTCGGGCGGGAATGTCAGCGTGAAGGCCAGGGCGAGGCAAGAGGGAGCGACGTTGGTATACTGCGCCGAATCCCTTTACATTTTGGCGTATCTACGTTGATCCGCCTGTCTGTTCGAACTCTCGTTTCTCCAGGAGATTGCATGAGCCGTACCGCCCCCCGTATCGCCATCGTCGGCGTCGCCGGCCGCATGGGCCGCACCCTGGTCAACGCCGTGATGCAGGACGACGACGCCGTCCTCGCCGGCGGCATCGTCGAGCCGGGCAGTTCGCTGGCTGGCGCCGATCTGGGCGAGCTGGCCGGAGTCGGCCGCCAGGGCGTGGCGGCGGTGGACTCCCTCGAGGCCATCGTCGATGACTTCGACGTGCTGATCGATTTCACCGCGCCCAAGGTGACCCTGGCCAACCTGGCCTTCTGTGCCGAGCATGGCAAGGCCATCGTCATCGGCACCACCGGTCTGTCCGATGACGAGCAGGCCGAGCTCGACGATTATGCCGAGCGAGTGCCCACGGTGTTTGCGCCCAACATGAGCGTCGGCGTCAATCTGACCCTTAAGCTTCTGGAGACTGCAGCGAAGGCGCTGGGCGACGAGGGCTATGATATCGAGGTCATCGAGTCCCACCATCGTCACAAGGTCGATGCGCCGTCCGGTACCGCCCTGCGCATGGGCGAGGTGGTCGCCGGGGCGCTGGATCGCAACCTCAAGGAGCACGGGGTGTTCGAGCGGGTAGGCCAGTGCGGTCCTCGCGATCCCAAGGAAATCGGCTTCGCCACGGTGCGTGCCGGCGATATCGTCGGGGAGCATACCGTGATGTTCGCTACCGAAGGCGAGCGCATCGAGATCACTCACAAGGCGTCCAGCCGCATGACCTTCGCCCGGGGCGCGGTGCGCGCAGCACGCTGGGTCGCCGAGCGTGAGGCGGGACGCTACGGCATGTCCGACGTGCTGGGCCTGGACTGAGTTTTGTGGGCCTCTGGCGACGTCGCGGGTGGTGTTACCCATGGCAAAGTGCTTGTTCCGGGGTAGTCAGCCCGGCCCAGATGCTGTAACATTCCAAAAATTTTGGCCGGGCCGGGCATGAAAGTGTCGCGTCGAGAGCGTTTAGTACGTCTCTCGCAGCATAGGTGCCGGCTCTGCATTCCGAGCGAATGACAACAAGCGGGATGAAACCGGTCAAACACCGGGTTTCGTCCCGCTTTTTTACGGCCCGGCTCCTTGTGTGCTTGACGCACGATGGGCCGGGTCGGTGCCGAATGGCCTGGCGACAGGTCGCCGACGCCGGCGAGCGTATGGCGGCGGTCGTAGATACCTTGACGAGCTTTGGGAGGACGTAGCGTTGAACAAACCCGCAATCTTGGCCCTGGAAGATGGCAGCGTATTCCACGGCACGGCCATTGGCGCTGATGGGCAGACCAGTGGTGAGGTGGTGTTCAATACGGCCATGACCGGCTATCAGGAAATTTTGACCGACCCCTCCTATTCCCGACAGATCGTCACCCTCACCTATCCCCATATCGGCAATACCGGCATCAATCCCGAGGACGTCGAGTCCGCCAGCATCGCCGCCGCGGGCCTCGTCATCCGCGATCTGCCGCTCGTCGCCAGCAACTTCCGATCTACCCAGAGCCTCTCGGACTATCTCGCCAGCCAGAACGTGGTGGGCATCGCCGACATCGATACCCGCCGGCTGACTCGAATCCTGCGCGACAAGGGTGCCCAGAACGGTGCCATCGTGGCCGGCGACGAGGCCCTGGGTGACGACGCCGAAGCGCGCGCCCTGGAAGCCGCCCGCGCCTTCCCCGGGCTCAAGGGTATGGATCTGGCCAAGGTGGTGTCCTGCAGCGAGCGCTACGTCTGGAACGAGGGCGAGTGGGCGCTGGGCAAGGGCTACGCCGATACCGAAGGGGCCGAGCGGCCCTTCCATGTGGTGGCCTACGACTACGGCGTCAAGTTCAACATCCTGCGCATGCTGGCGAGTCGCGGCTGCAAGCTGACCGTGGTGCCGGCGCAGACCCCGGCGTCCGAGGTGCTGGCGCTCGACCCCGACGGCGTCTTTCTGTCCAACGGGCCCGGCGACCCCGAGCCGTGTGACTACGCCATCGACGCCATCCGCGAGATCCTCGAGACCGAAGTGCCGGTGTTCGGCATCTGCCTGGGCCACCAGTTGCTGGCGCTGGCCAGCGGTGCCACTACGGTCAAGATGAATCACGGCCACCACGGCGCCAACCATCCGGTGCAGGATCTGGACAGCGGCCACGTGATGATCACCAGCCAGAACCACGGCTTTGCCGCCGACGAGACCACGCTGCCGGATAACCTGCGCGCCACCCACCGCTCGCTGTTCGACGGCACCCTGCAGGGGATCGAGCGTACCGACCGTCCGGCGTTCAGCTTCCAGGGCCACCCCGAAGCGAGCCCCGGCCCCCGCGATGTGGCGCCGCTGTTCGACCGCTTCATCGACATGATGCGCAGCCGTCGCTAAGGCGCCGACACAGATTCCGGTTCATCGTCCAATTTTCTTGCGGGAAGCACCATGCCCAAGCGTACAGACCTGAAAAGCATCCTTATCATCGGCGCTGGCCCCATCGTCATCGGCCAGGCCTGCGAGTTCGACTATTCCGGCGCCCAGGCTTGCAAGGCGCTGCGCGAAGAGGGTTTTCGCGTCATCCTGGTCAACTCCAACCCGGCCACCATCATGACCGATCCGGCCATGGCGGATGCCACCTACATCGAGCCGATCACCTGGCAGGCGGTGGAGAAGATCATCGAGGCCGAGCGTCCCGACGCCGTATTGCCGACCATGGGCGGCCAGACCGCGCTGAACTGCGCGCTGGATCTCGATCGCCACGGCGTACTGGAAAAGTACGGCGTGGAGATGATCGGCGCCAACGCCGACACCATCGACAAGGCCGAGGACCGCGATCGCTTCGACAAGGCGATGAAGAACATCGGTCTCGAGTGCCCCAAGGCCAAGGTCGCCCACAGCATGGATGAGGCCTGGGAGATCCAGGGAGAGCTGGGGTTCCCGGTGATCATCCGGCCGTCCTTCACCATGGGTGGCTCCGGTGGCGGCGTGGCCTACAACAAGGAAGAGTTCAAGGAGATCTGTGGGCGCGGCTTCGAGCTTTCGCCGACCCACGAGCTGCTGATCGACGAATCGTTGCTGGGCTGGAAGGAGTACGAGATGGAGGTCGTTCGTGACAAGAACGACAACTGCATCATCGTCTGTGCCATCGAGAACTTCGACCCCATGGGCGTGCACACCGGTGACTCCATCACCGTGGCGCCGGCCCAGACGCTGACCGACAAGGAATACCAGATCATGCGCGACGCATCCCTTGCGGTGCTGCGCGAGATCGGCGTCGAGACCGGTGGCTCCAACGTCCAGTTCGGCGTGGACCCCGAGACCGGCCGCATGGTGGTCATCGAGATGAACCCGCGGGTGTCGCGTTCCTCCGCCCTGGCCTCCAAGGCCACCGGCTTCCCGATCGCCAAGATCGCCGCCAAGCTGGCGGTGGGCTACACCCTGGACGAGCTGCAGAACGACATCACCGGCGGTCGCACCCCGGCGTCCTTCGAGCCGTCCATCGACTACGTCGTCACCAAGATTCCGCGCTTCACCTTCGAGAAGTTCCCCCAGGCCAACGACCGTCTGACCACCCAGATGAAGTCGGTGGGCGAGGTCATGGCCATCGGCCGCACCTTCCAGGAGTCGCTGCAGAAGGCGCTGCGTGGCATGGAGACCGGCAACGACGGTCTCGATCCCATCGTCACCGAGTTCAGCGACGAGAACATGGCGCTGATCAAGGGCGAGCTGCAGGCCGCCGGCGCCGAGCGTATCTTCTTCATCGCCGATGCCATGCGCTCCGGCATGTCGGTGGCAGAAGTGTTCGAGCTGACCAACATCGACCCCTGGTTCCTGGTGCAGCTCGAGGATCTGGTCAAGATCGAGCAGGATCTGTCCAGCCGTCCGCTGTCGTCGCTGGACGCGCGCGAACTCTATCGTCTCAAGCGCAAGGGCTTTGGCGATGCTCGCCTGGCCAAGGTGCTGGGCGTGTCCGAGGACGATGTGCGCAGGGCGCGCCATGACGCCGGTATCCGTCCGGTCTACAAGCGTGTCGACACCTGCGCCGCCGAGTTCGCCTCCGACACCGCCTACATGTACTCCACCTACGAGGAGGAGTGCGAGGCCGAGGTCAGCGATCGTAAGAAGATCATGGTGCTGGGCGGTGGCCCCAACCGTATCGGTCAGGGCATCGAGTTCGACTACTGCTGCGTCCACGCCGCCTTCGCCATGCGCGACGACGGCTACGAGACCATCATGGTCAACTGCAACCCGGAGACCGTGTCCACCGACTACGACACCTCCGATCGTCTGTACTTCGAGCCGGTGACCCTGGAGGACGTGCTCGAGATCGCCGACAAGGAGAAGCCGGTCGGGGTGATCGTGCAGTTCGGCGGGCAGACGCCGCTGAAGCTTGCACGTGCGCTCGAGGCCGCCGGTGTGCCGATCATCGGTACCACCCCGGACGCCATCGACCGCGCCGAGGACCGCGAGCGCTTCCAGCAGATGATCGACAAGCTGGGCCTCAAGCAGCCGCCCAACGCCACCGCCAGAAGCTTTGACGAGGCCTTCAGCAAGGCCGAGGCGATCGGCTACCCGCTGGTGGTGCGCCCGAGCTATGTGCTCGGTGGGCGCGCCATGGAAATCGTCTATGACGCCAGCGAGCTGGAGAACTACATGACCCACGCGGTCAAGGTCTCCAACGACTCGCCGGTGCTGCTCGATCACTTCCTGAGCGCCGCCATCGAGATCGACATCGACGCGGTGTCCGACGGTGAGCAGGTGGTGATCGGCGGTATCATGCAGCACGTCGAACAGGCTGGTGTGCACTCAGGCGACTCTGCCTGTGCGCTGCCGCCGTACTCGCTGCCGGCCGAGGTTCAGGACGAGATGCGCGAGCAGGTCAAGCGCATGGCCGTGGAGCTTGGCGTGAAGGGCCTGATGAACGTCCAGCTGGCCTGGCAGGACGGCGAGATCTACGTCATCGAGGTCAACCCGCGCGCCTCGCGCACCGTGCCCTTCGTGTCCAAGTGCATCGGTACCTCGCTGGCCCAGGTGGCCGCCCGTTGCATGGCTGGCGTCAGCCTCAAGGAGCAGGGCTTCGAGCGCGAGATCGTGCCGCACTTCTACAGCGTCAAGGAGGCGGTGTTCCCGTTCAACAAGTTCCCTGGCGTCGACCCGATCCTGTCGCCGGAGATGAAGTCCACCGGCGAGGTGATGGGGTCCGGCGACACCTTCGCCGAGGCCTTCTACAAGGCCCAGCTCGGTGCAGGTGAGGCGATTCCGGCGCTGACCGGCGATCGCAAGGCGTTCCTGTCGGTTCGCGAACCGGACAAGGCGGGTGTTATCGAAGTGGCGCGTTCTCTGGTAACATTGGGCTTCACACTCTGTGCGACCCGAGGAACGGCGGCAGCCCTTGAACAGGCTGGTCTGCCCGTCGAGGTCGTCAACAAGGTTTACGAAGGCCGGCCACACATCGTCGATTCCATCAAGAACGACGAGATCGCCTATATCGTCAATACCACCGAGGGCCGCCAGGCCATCAATGACTCCTCGGTGATCCGCCGCACCGCACTCGCCCGCAAGGTTCCCTATGCCACGACGCTGGCAGGGGCCAGTGCCGTTTGTTTGGCGCTCGAGTACGGCAATGCCGTGACCGTGCGGCGGCTACAGGAACTGCATGCAGGAGCGAATACATGAACAAGGTCCCGATGACCGTCGCCGGTGAGCAACGCCTGCGTGAAGAGCTCGAACAGCTCAAGAGCGAGGCTCGCCCGACAGTGATCGCTGCCATCGCCGAAGCGCGTGAGCACGGCGACCTCAAGGAGAACGCCGAGTACCACGCCGCTCGCGAGCAGCAGGGCTTCATCGAGGGGCGTATCCAGGAGATCGAGGGCAAGCTGTCCAACGCCCAGGTCATCGACGTCACCAAGCTGCCCAAGACCGGCAAGGTGATCTTCGGCGTGACCGTCGAGCTTCTGAATCTGGATACCGACGAAGAGGTGACCTACCGCATCGTCGGTGAGGACGAGGCCGACATCAAGCAGCGTCGCATCTCGGTCACCTCGCCCATCGCCCGTGCCTTGATCGGCAAGGAAGAGGGTGAGGTCGTGCTGGTCCGCACCCCCGGTGGTGAGGTCGAGTACGAGATCACCGGCGTCGAGCACATCTAGACCCGGCTCCTTCGATCCAGACGACACCGCCCCGCCAGGATTCCTGGCGGGGCGGTGTCTTTTCTGGCGACAGGCTCGTCGGCGCCCGGTGGTGGGCGCAGCGGCGCCGGTGCGTCAGTGGCGGCCGTGGTGGTTCTCGAAGCGGGTGATGTTGGACAGCTTCGGGTTGGCCTTGGGGTTCTTGCGGTACAGCAGGGCCACCTTGCCGATCTTCTGGATCAGCTCGGAGCGGCTCTTGGCGACGAGTTCGTCGAGCACAGCGGTGCGGTCGTCGCGGTCGGGGATCGCGAGCTTCACCTTGACCAGTTCGTGGTCGTTCAGGGCTCGTTCGAGCTCGGCCAGCATGCCTTCGGAAATACCGTTCTCCGAGGCCGTCACCACCGGGTCGAGGTGGTGGCCGATGCTGCGCATTGCTTTCTTTTGTGCCTGTGACAAGCTCATGGTATCTTGCTTCATTCCGTTTTGGCCGTAGGGCGCGTGACAGCACATGGTACGGGGATTCCCCGTGCGGTGAAAGCGCTTGTGCATGACAATCTCCAGGCAGCCGTTCGCCGGCGGTGGCAAAGCCGCTCGATGCGTCGTGCAGCCCGCCCCTCGGTTCCTGCGGCGAGCCTCCCCGCCACGCGGTTCGGCTCCGGCGGCCATGCCGGGTGTCCGCAGCAAATGCACTTCGAGCAACGCCCTTCCGGCAATTGTTCAGGAAATCTTCTTTCAGGTGGCTCAGTGGCAGCATCCCGTCCCCCCTCCGGTAAAAAAACCTCATCCGGCAAGAGCAGCGCGAGCAAGACCAGCGCCAGCTGGTTGAAGGAACACTTCGATGATCGCTACGTTCAGCAGAGCTGGCAGGACGGCTACCGTTCCCGGGCCAGCTATAAGCTGGTGGAGCTGGACGACAAGGACAAGCTGTTCAAGCCGGGCATGACCGTCATCGATCTGGGGGCGGCGCCGGGCGGCTGGAGCCAGATCGCCGCAGAGCGTGTCGGTGACGCCGGTGTGGTCATCGCCTCGGACATCCTCGAGATGGACGCTCTGGCCGGGGTCGACTTCGTTCAGGGTGACTTTACCGAGGAAAGCGTGCTGGAAGAGGTGCTGGCAAGGCTCGCTGATCGCCCCGTGGACCTTGTGATGTCGGACATGGCCCCCAATATGAGTGGTATGGCGGCTATCGATCAGCCCCAGGCAATGTACCTGGTGGAGCTGGCGCTCGACCTGGCTCGCCAGACGCTGCGCCCCGGGGGGACCTTCCTGGCCAAGGTGTTCCAGGGCGAAGGCTTCGACGAATATCTCAAGGAGCTGCGCGGCGCCTTTCAAAAGGTGGTGACGCGCAAGCCGGGGGCATCGCGGGCACGCTCCCGCGAGGTCTACCTGCTGGCCCAGGGATTCAAGGGCTGAGCATCGGCGCCGGTCGACGTCTGATAGGCCGCGCCTACCGGAGCGATACCGGCAAAAATGGCCTGGCTGTGCCAGTCTTGAGGCATGGTACAGGCAGGAAAGGACACATGATGGCGTGCGATGGCCTGCCAGGCAGTCATCGCATCGACATTTTTTCGGCATTTTCCGAGGGTGAGTCCCGGCGGAAGGGGCGCTTGCGCCGCTTCGTTGGATCCGATCAGGCTGGCTGAACCAGGCCGGGTCATGTAGTGTCGAACCCTTAGGCACCTAGGCCGACAGATTCTTGCAATTGAGGGTGGTCCCTTGAACGACATGGCGAAGAACCTGATTCTGTGGTTGGTCATCGCGGCGGTGCTGCTGACGGTGTTCAACAACTTCAGCGTCGAGAACGCACCCAACCAGATGAACTACTCCCAGTTCGTCGAACAGGTGCAAAACGAGCAGGTACGCAGTGTAACCATCGACGGTTACACGATCAGCGGTGAGCGCAACGATGGCTCCAGCTTCCAGACCATCCGCCCCTCGGCGGAGGACCCGAAGCTGATGGACGATCTGTTGTCCAACAATGTCACCGTGGTGGGCAAGAAGCCGGAACAGCAGAGTCTGTGGACGCGACTATTGATCGCGAGCTTCCCGATTCTGCTGATCCTGGCCATCTTCATGTTCTTCATGCGCCAGATGCAGGGCGGTGGTGCCGGCAAGGGCGGCCCCATGAGCTTCGGCAAGTCCAAGGCCAAACTGCTGTCCCAGGATCAGATCAAGACCACCTTTGCCGACGTGGCGGGGTGTGACGAGGCCAAGGAGGAAGTCGAGGAACTGGTCGACTTCCTGCGTGATCCGACCAAGTTCCAGCGGCTGGGTGGCACCATCCCCCGCGGTGTCTTGATGGTCGGGCCTCCCGGTACCGGCAAGACCCTGCTGGCGAAGTCCATCGCCGGCGAGGCCAAGGTGCCGTTCTTCTCGATCTCAGGCTCTGACTTCGTCGAGATGTTCGTCGGTGTGGGTGCTTCCCGTGTGCGCGACATGTTCGAGCAGGCCAAAAAGCAGGCACCCTGCATCATCTTCATCGACGAGATCGACGCCGTGGGTCGTTCGCGCGGCGCCGGCATGGGCGGCGGCAATGACGAGCGCGAGCAGACGCTGAACCAGCTGCTGGTCGAGATGGATGGCTTCGAGGCCAATGAAGGCATCATCGTCATCGCCGCCACCAACCGTCCCGACGTGCTCGACCCTGCGCTGCTGCGCCCGGGCCGCTTCGACCGTCAGGTGGTGGTGCCGCTTCCCGATATCCGTGGTCGCGAGCATATCCTCAACGTGCACCTGCGCAAGGTGCCGCTGGCCGATGACGTCAAGCCGACCTTCATCGCCCGTGGTACCCCTGGCTTCTCCGGTGCCGACCTGGCCAACCTGGTCAACGAGGCTGCGCTGTTCGCCGCTCGTCGCAACAAGCGCCTGGTGGGCATGGAAGAGCTGGAGCTGGCCAAGGACAAGATCATGATGGGGGCCGAGCGCCGCTCCATGGTCATGACCGAGAAGGAAAAGCTCAACACCGCCTACCACGAGTCGGGCCACGCCATCATCGGTCTGGTGATGCCGGAGCATGACCCGGTCTACAAGGTGACCATCATTCCGCGTGGCCGCGCCCTGGGTGTGACCATGTTCCTGCCGGAGCAGGATCGTTACAGCCTGTCGCGCCAGCAGATCATCAGTCAGATCTGTTCGCTGTTCGGCGGTCGCATCGCCGAGGAGATGACGCTGGGGCCGAACGGTGTCACCACCGGCGCCTCCAACGACATCAAGCGTGCCACCGAACTTGCCCACAACATGGTGGCGAAGTGGGGCCTGTCCGAGGAGATGGGGCCGATCATGTACGACGAGGACGAGTCTCACCAGTTCCTCGGCGGCCCTGGTCAGAGTGGTGGCAAGCTGAAGTCGGGCGAAACCACCTCGCGTCTGGACAAGGAAGTGCGCAAGATCATCGACGGCTGCTACGAGCAGGCGCGTCAGATCCTCGAGGACAATCGCGACAAGCTCGACGCCATGGCCGAAGCGCTGATGCAGTACGAGACCATCGATGCGGATCAGCTCAAGGACATCATGGAAGGGCGTGACCCGCGTCCGCCCAAGGACTGGGATGAGCCCGGTTCCGGCGGCGGCTCTCCGGTCACCGGTGATCCCGAGCCGTCGAAGGAGCCGGAGTCCGGCGCCGACACCAGCGACGGGGACGAGGAAGAGGATGACAAAGGCTCCGGCCGTCGCCCCTCCGACCCCCTTGGCGGCCCCGCCGGTAGCTGACGGCCCGCCCGCTCACAGAGGCGCCCCGCGGGGCGCCTCTGGCGTTGCATGACCCGCCTCTCGCATTAGTATTCTTTGGTGAATACCCAGATTTTCCCAGGACATCCTCTTCGATGGACGCTCGTTACCCCGCTGTACTGCCCTGTGGTCGACACCGCCTCGATCTGACCTTTCCCCGCATCATGGGGATCCTCAACGTCACTCCCGATTCCTTTTCCGATGGTGGCCATCACGTGGTCATCGACGACGCCCTGCGCCATGCCGAACAGATGCTTGCCGAGGGTGCCGCCATCATCGACGTGGGCGGCGAGTCCACGCGGCCCGGTGCGACGCCGGTCACCGCGCAGCAGGAGCTCGACCGGGTGATCCCGGTGGTCGAGGCGCTGGTACGGGAGCTGGATGCCCTGGTGTCGGTGGATACCTCGACGCCGGAGGTCATGCGCGAAAGCGCCCAGGCCGGGGCTGGCATGATCAATGATGTGCGCAACCTGCGTCGTGAGGGCGCCGTCGCGGCGGCGACCGGCACCGGGCTGCCGGTGGTGCTGATGCATATGCTCGGCGAGCCGGGCGACATGCAGGACGCGCCCCGTTATGACAGGCCGGTGGAGGAAGAGGTCGCAGACTTCCTCGAAAGGCGCATCGCCGAGTGCGAGGCCGCCGGTCTCAAGCGAGAGCGACTGTTGCTTGACCCAGGTTTTGGCTTCGCCAAGACCGTGGAGCATAATCTTCGCCTGTTGCATCGCCTGGAGCGCCTGGAAGCCCTGGGGCTTCCGCTGCTGGTGGGGATGTCGCGCAAGAGCATGATCGGCAAGGTGCTCGACCGTGCGGTCGAGGAGCGCCTGTCGGGCGGTCTGGCCTTGTCGGCACTGGCGGTGGAGCGAGGCGCACGGATACTACGCGTTCACGATGTGGGGCCCCATGTGGACGCGGTGAACATGACCTGGGCCGTTCTCGAGGAAGGAGAACACCATGGCTAGACGCTATTTTGGCACGGATGGCATTCGCGGTACTGTCGGTCAGGCGCCGATCACGCCGGACTTCATGCTCAAGCTGGGCTGGGCTACCGGCCGCGTGCTCGAGCCACGCCGTCAGCGGGCGCGGGTACTGATCGGCAAGGACACCCGGATCTCCGGCTACATGTTCGAGTCGGCCCTCGAGGCGGGACTGTCGGCGGCGGGCGTTGACGTGATGCTGCTCGGTCCGATGCCGACACCGGGTATCGCCTACCTGACGCGGACCTTTCGCGCGGATGCGGGGATCGTCATCTCCGCTTCCCACAACGCCTACCAGGACAACGGCATCAAGTTCTTCTCGGCCGAGGGCGCCAAGCTGGGCGATGAGATCGAGGAGCGCATCGAGCGCGCACTGGATGAGACCCTGACCACGGTGTCACCGGGGGAGTTGGGCAAGGCCAGCCGGGTCGACGACGCCGCCGGGCGCTATATCGAGTTCTGCAAGTCGACGATCCCCGACCGGGTCAACCTGCACGGCCTGCGTATCGTGCTGGACTGCGCCCATGGCGCGACGTATCACATCGCGCCGGCGGTGTTCAAGGAGCTCGGGGCCAAGGTCAGCCTGGTCGGGGCCGAGCCCGACGGCCTCAATATCAACCAGGAGGTGGGCTCGACCCATCCCGCGGCGCTGCGCGCGGCGGTGATCCAGCAAGGCGCCGATCTGGGTATCGCCTTCGATGGCGACGGCGATCGAGTACTGATGGTGGACGCCGACGGTCACGAGATCGACGGTGACGACATGCTCTACCTGATCGCCAAGGACCGTCACGAGCGTGGCGAGTTGGGTGGTGGTGTGGTCGGTACCCTGATGAGCAACTTCGGGCTGGCTGCAGCGCTGGAGTCCATGGGCGTGCCCTTCGAGCGTGCCAAGGTCGGCGATCGCTACGTGATGGAGCGCCTGGCCGCCAACGACTGGCAGCTGGGTGGCGAGTCCTCGGGGCATATCGTCTGTCGCCACGTGCAGACCACCGGCGACGGTATCGTCTCGGCGCTGCAGGTGCTGTCCTACATGGTGCGTGAGGAAAAGCCGCTGTCACGTCTGCTGCACGGCTTCGAGAAGGCGCCCCAGTCGCTGGTCAACGTGCGCTTGTCGGCGGGCGTCGACGCCAAGGCGGTGATGGCCGACCCGAGTCTCGAACAGGCCACCCGTGCGGTCGAGGCCGAGCTTGGCGATGAGGGCCGCGTGCTGCTGCGCCCCTCGGGTACCGAGCCGCTGATTCGCGTCATGGTCGAGGGGCGCCCTCATCTGGATGTCGAAGGGCTGGCCAGGCGTCTGGCCGATGACGTGCGTGAGCTGGTCGGCTGAACCCTGATCTCACCGCCCGGTTTCGCGGTGCCATGACGCGAGGCCTGGTGGACCCTGATGCCGGCGAGAGCGCCTTGTCGGCTTGCTCCAGCGCGGGACCGAAGGCTTCGATCCCGCGGCAAATCTTGTCTTGACAGGGCCGCTCCTATACCATTTCGGCCCACCTTGAAAGAGGATGTTCCATGCGTGCACCGCTGATCGCCGGCAACTGGAAGATGAATGGCTCGCTGAGCCTGATCGATACCTTCGCCGAGGCGCTGTCCGGCGCCGAATTGCCGCAGGCGGTGACGCTGGCCCTGGCGGTTCCCTTTCCCTATGTCGGGGTGGCCAGGGAGCGGTTGCCGCAGAGCGTCAGGCTGGCCGGCCAGACCCTGAGCGACCAGCCGAGCGGAGCCTTCACCGGCGAGGTGAGCGGCGCCATGCTTGCAGACGTCGGCGCCGACATGGTGCTGGTCGGACACTCCGAGCGGCGCACCCTGTTCGGTGAAGACGACGCGGCGGTGCTGGCACGGGTGCAGGCCGCGCTGGGTCAGGGGCTGACGCCGGTGCTGTGCCTGGGGGAAACCCTGGAAGAGCGCGACGCCGAGCGTACCGAGGCGGTGGTGCTCGGTCAGCTCGAGGCGGTGATGGAAGCCCTCGACGGTGACGAGCGCGCGCGCCTGGTATTGGCCTACGAGCCGGTCTGGGCGATCGGCACCGGTCGTACCGCAACGCCTGAGCAGGCGCAGCAGGTGCATGCGGCGATTCGTGCACGACTCGAACGTTACGATGGCGCCCTGGCGGCGTCCATGCAGGTTCTCTACGGCGGCAGCATGAAGCCCGACAACGCGGCGGAATTGCTGGCCCAACCGGACATCGACGGCGGCCTGATCGGCGGAGCATCGCTGAAGGTCGACGATTTTCTAGCCATTTGTCAGTCAGCAGGTTGAATCCATGCAAGTTGCCATTCTCATGATCCATGTGGCGATCGCCATCGCCCTGGTCGTTCTTATCCTGCTGCAGCAGGGCAAGGGCGCCGATGCCGGCGCCTCCTTCGGTGGCGGTGCCTCCCAGACCGTCTTCGGTTCCCGTGGCAGCGGCAGTTTCCTGTCCAAGGCGACCGGGGCGCTGGCGGCGTGTTTCTTCGCCACTTCCCTGACCCTGGCCTACTTCGCCTCCGAGGCGGGCAATTCCGCGCCAGAAGCGGGTATTCCCGACGCCGAGGTGATCGAGCGGCAGAACAGCGCGCCGACCCTGGATGACGAAAGCACCCAGAACAGTGCGCCTGCGCTTGAGGAAGAAAGTCAGGAAAATTCTGCGCCTACGCTTGACGAAGGTTCAAGCGACGTGGATAATGCAGCGCCAGTGCTGGAGGACAGCCAAGGCTGATCTCCGGAACTCCCCTAGCCGAAGTGGTGGAATTGGTAGACACGCTATCTTGAGGGGGTAGTGACCTTACGGTCGTGCGGGTTCAAGTCCCGCCTTCGGCACCATCCTCGTCTTCTGCAATGACGGCGTGGATGACAAGCTCTCCCGGTGATGACCGGTGATCTTCTCTCAGGGTTGGCGGTTCGGTGAAATGCCTTGACGCCCTGGTCAAGGCGCAGTATACTCACCGGCCTAGATTGATGCGGGGTGGAGCAGTCTGGTAGCTCGTCGGGCTCATAACCCGAAGGTCATCGGTTCAAATCCGGTCCCCGCTACCATCTTCTTGGCAGGCATGCAGGTATCCTCAAGGGGCATGCGAACTTCTGCCAGATGGTGACAGGTTTCTTGGAAAAAGCCCCTTCCTGTGAAGGGGCTTTTTGTTAGCAGCTTGCCGGGGCTCGCCCGGCGGCGCGAACGCCAATCAGCCACCTGACTTTCCTGTTCACTCCCGGCCAGGTGCTGATGCAACGGCTGTAGGAGCTTTCATTCGTGGCGACCAAAGATGCTGCGCTCAATGCGTTGATCGAACCGGTGGTAACGGCCATGGGGTTCGAGCTCTGGGGTATCGACTATCTGTCCCAGGGAAAACATTCCCGTCTGGTGATTTACATCGATCACGCCGATGGCGTCAGTGTCGACAACTGTGCCGATATCAGTCGACAGGTCAGCGCCATCATGGATGTCGAGGATCCCATCGCCGGGGAGTACCGTCTCGAGGTGTCTTCGCCCGGGATGGATCGTCCGCTGTTCCGTCTCGATCAGTTCTCCCGTTACGCTGGCCATCACGTGGCTCTGAAGCTGCGCGCTCCCTTCGAGGGTCGGCGCAAGTTCCAGGGCGTGCTCGCCGGAACCGAGGGTGACGAGGTGCTGGTGCAGATCGACGGTGAGGAATACTGCTTTCCGATCGACGGCATCGATCAGGCGCGGGTGGTTCCTCAGTTTGACGAGTGACGCTCACTGATGCGCGACGACTGATGCGCGACAAGAGAGAACAAGGATCGGTTTTTTGGCGAGGCTTTAAGGCATGAGTAAAGAAATTCTGGCGGTCGTTGACGCGATCTCCAACGAGAAGGGTGTCCCCCGTGAGGTCATCTTCGAAGCCGTCGAGGCGGCGCTGGCCAGTGCCTCGCGCAAGCGCTTCGAGGATGAGGAAGCCAGCGTCCGCGTACACATCGACCGGATGACCGGCGAGTACGAGACCTTCCGCCGCTGGGTGGTGGTCGAGGACGATGACTTCGACGGACCCGACGCCGAGATCAAGCTGACCTTCGCCGAAAAGCGGGATCCGCCGCTGGGCCTGGGTGACGTGGTCGAGGAGCGCATCGAGAATGCGGCCTTCGGTCGTATCGCCGCCCAGACCGCCAAGCAGGTCATCGTGCAGAAGGTGCGCGAGGCCGAGCGTGCCGAGGTCGTGCGCATCTATGCCGAGCGTGAAGGTGAACTGGTCGCGGGTATCGTCAAGAAGACGACACGTGACGGCCTGATCATTGACCTGGGCGACAACGCCGAGGCCTTCCTGCCGCGCAGCGAGATGATCCCCGGTGAGCGCTACCGCATGAACGAGCGGGTGCGCGCACTGCTGGTCAAGGTCGACGCCGAGGCGCGTGGCGCCCAGTTGATCCTGTCGCGCACCAACCCGCAGATGATCATTGAGCTGTTCAAGATCGAGGTTCCCGAGATCGCCGAGCAGCTTATCGAGATCAAGGGTGCGGCGCGTGATCCGGGCTCCCGGGCCAAGATCGCGGTCAAGACCAATGACCGTCGCATCGACCCGGTGGGCGCCTGCGTCGGCATGCGCGGTTCGCGCGTGCAGGCGGTGTCCTCGGAGCTGCAGAACGAACGCGTCGACATCGTGCTGTGGGACGACAATCCCGCACAGCTGGTGATCAACGCCATGGCCCCGGCCGACGTCGCCTCCATCCTGGTGGATGAGGATGCCCACGCCATGGACGTGGCCGTCGCCGAGGACAACCTGGCCCAGGCCATCGGCCGTAGTGGCCAGAACGTGCGTCTCGCGTCCGAGCTGACCGGCTGGCGTATCAACGTCATGACCGAAGCCGACGCCGAGGCCAAGCGCGACCAGGAAATCGACAGTCTGGTCGAGCACTTCGTTCAGCACCTGGACATCGATGATGATGTCGCTCGGCTGCTGGTCGAGGAAGGTTTCACCTCGCTTGAAGAGGTGGCCTACGTACCGGTCGAGGAAATGCTGGAAATCGAAGAGTTCGACGAAGACCTCATCGAGGAGCTTCGAGCTCGCGCCAAGGACGAGCTCTTGAACCTGGCCATTGCCTCCGAGGAGGAACTGGACGGAGCCCAGCCGGCGGATGATCTGCTGGAGATGGACGGAATGGAGCGCCATCTGGCCTTCATCCTGGCCAGCCGTGGCATTAAGACCATGGAAGATCTGGCTGAACAGTCTGTCGATGATCTGGTGGACATCGAAGAGGTGGACGAAGAGCGCGCCGCGGCATTGATCATGACCGCCCGTGCGCCTTGGTTCGAGAGCGAACAGTAACAGGGTCACGGGCTGAGGAGGGTCGTAATGTCAGAGATGACCGTTAAGGATTTTGCAGCGAAGGTGGGGCGTGAAGTGCCCCGTCTGCTGGAACAGATGAAAGAAGCCGGACTCGAGCACAAGTCGGAAGCCGACGCCGTGTCCGAGGAAGACAAGCGCAAGCTGTTGGACTTTCTGACCAAGAGCCATGGCGGTGGCAGCGGTGTGGGCGCGGCTGCGCGCAATCGCATCACCCTGACCCGCAAGACGCGCAGCAAGATCAAGACCAGCGAGCGCGGCAAGACCATCGAGGTCCAGGTCCGCAAGAAGCGCACCTACGTCAAGCGTGACGAGGCCCAGGAAGAAGCCCCGGCGCCGGTGGAGGACCACGGTCCGCGTCAGCTGGTCGGCGACATGGCCGATTCCCGTGCACGTCGCGAGGCTCAGGAGGCCGAAGAAGCCAAGCAGCGCGCCGAGCAGAAGGCGAGCCAGGACGCCGAGCAGGCCGCCAAGGCCAAGCGCGAGGCCGAAGAGGCCGCCGTCGTGCCCGACATTCCGGTGCCCGAGCTCGACACCTCTGCTCCGGCTGGCGACGAGCCGCCGGCGCCGCCCAAGGAAGGTCGTGGCGACGTGCGTCGTGCCGCCGTCAAGAAGGCCGCCGCCAAGACCGGCAAGAAAGGCCGTGGCGAGCGTGACGACGATGATCGCAGCGACCGCGAAGAGCGTCGTCGTGGCGGTGGCAAGAAGGCCAAGCGCGCCGAGCGTCGTGGCAGCCGTCGTGGCGGCAGCCAGGGCAACGGCAAGCATGGCTTCCAGAAGCCGACCCAGCCGATCGTGCGTGAGGTCTCGATTCCCGAGTCCATCTCGGTGGCCGAACTGGCCGACAAGATGTCGATCAAGGCCAACGAGGTCATCAAGGCCATGTTCACCATGGGCGCCGCGGTGACCATCAACCAGACCATCGACCAGGACACCGCGGCTATCGTGGTGGAAGAAATGGGCCACACGCCCAAGCTGGTCAAGGACGATGCCCTCGAGACCGAAGTGCTCGAAGCCATCTCCTACGAGGGCGAGGAAATCACCCGCTCTCCGGTGGTCACGGTCATGGGTCACGTCGACCACGGCAAGACCTCGCTGCTCGACTACATTCGTCGTGCCAAGGTGGCCACCGGTGAAGCCGGCGGTATCACCCAGCACATCGGTGCCTATCACGTCGAGGACGACAGCGACGGTGTGACCTTCCTCGACACCCCTGGTCACGCGGCGTTTACCGCCATGCGTGCCCGTGGTGCCAAGGCCACCGACGTGGTCATCCTGGTGGTGGCGGCCGACGACGGCGTCATGCCCCAGACCATCGAGGCGGTGGAGCACTCCAAGGCTGCCGAAGTGCCGATGGTGGTCGCGGTCAACAAGATCGACAAGCCGGAAGCCGATCCCGACCGGGTCAAGAACGAGCTGTCCCAGCACGGCGTGATCTCCGAGGAGTGGGGTGGCGACACCCAGTTCGTCCACGTCTCCGCCAAGTCTGGTGAAGGCATCGAGGAGCTGCTGGAAGCCGTTCACCTGGTCTCCGAGGTGCTCGAGCTCAAGGCGGTCCCGAGCGCACCCGGCAAGGGTGTGGTGGTCGAGTCTCGCCTCGACAAGGGTCGCGGCCCGGTGGCCACCGTGCTGGTCCAGAACGGTACCCTGAAGAAGGGCGACATCGTGCTGGCCGGTCTGCACTACGGCCGTGTGCGTGCCCTGACCAACGAACTCGGCAAGCAGGTCGACGCCGTGGGTCCCGCCATGCCGGTGGAGATCCAGGGTCTCGATGGCACCCCGGAAGCCGGTGACGACTTCATGGTCGTGGCCGACGAGAAGAAGGCGCGTGAAGTCGCCAACTTCCGCCAGGGCAAGTACCGCGAGATTCGCCTGGCACGCCAGCAGAAGGCCAAGCTGGAGAACATGTTCTCCCAGATGGGCCAGAGCGAGGCCGCCAAGGTCAACATCGTGCTCAAGGCCGACGTCCAGGGTTCCCTGGAAGCGATCAAGGGCGCCCTCGAGGAGCTGTCCACCGACGAGGTGCAGGTGTCCGTGGTGTCCTCCGGCGTTGGCGGTATCACCGGTACCGATGCCAACCTGGCGCTGGCCAGTGAGGCCATCGTGGTCGGCTTCAACGTGCGTGCCGATGCGGCCGCCCGCGAGATCATCGAGCGTGAAGGTCTGGAGCTGCGCTACTACAGCGTCATCTACCACCTGATCGATGAGGTCAAGCAGGCCATGAGCGGCATGCTCGAGCCCGAGTGGAAGGAAGAGATCGTCGGTATTGCCGAGGTCCGTGACGTCTTCCGCGCGCCCAAGATCGGTGCCGTGGCTGGCTGCATGGTGGTCGAGGGTACGGTCTTCCGTAACAAGAAGATCCGCGTACTGCGCGACAACGTGGTCATCTACGAAGGCGAGCTCGAGTCGCTGCGCCGCTTCAAGGACGACGTCCAGGAAGTGCGCAACGGCATGGAGTGTGGCATCGGGGTGAAGAACTACAACGATGTCCAGGTCAACGACAAGATCGAGGTCTTTGACCAGGTCAAGGTCGAGCGCACGCTGTAAGCGTTCGAGGAGTCGTCATCCATGCGCGAATTCAAGCGTACCGACCGAGTGGCCGACCAGCTCCAGAAGGAGCTGGCGGTCCTGATCCAGCGCGAGGTCAAGGACCCGCGCCTGGGGATGGTCACCGTGAGCGGGGTCGAGGTCAGTCGTGACCTCGGCTACGCCGATGTCCACATCACCCTGCTGGGTGAGCAGGACCCGGAACGGATCAAGGAAAACCTCAAGGTGCTCAAGCGCGCCGGCGGTTTCCTGCGTAGCCAGGTGGCGCGTCGCATCAAGCTGCGTCACGTGCCGGAACTGCGCTTTCACTATGACGAAAGCGTGGTGCGTGGTCAGCACCTGTCATCGCTGATCGAAGAGGCGGTGGCCAGCGATCGCTCTCGCCAACCCGAGAGGGATGACGAGAACGACAGCGGCGAGGACGGGGCCAAGGACTGATGGCCCGTCGTCGTCGAGGACTGCCGATCGATGGTGTACTGCTGCTGGACAAGCCCAAGGGCATGTCCAGCAACTTTGCACTGCAGCGGGCGAGGCGCCTGTACCAGGCCCAGAAGGCCGGTCATACCGGTACCCTGGATCCCATGGCGACAGGACTTCTGCCGGTGCTGTTCGGCGAGGCTACCAAGTTTTCCAACCAGCTGCTCGAGGCCGACAAGGTGTACCGCACCCGAGTCGAGCTCGGGCAGAGCACCGATACCGGTGACGCCGAAGGCGAGGTCATCGCCGAGGCGCCGGTGCCGGCGCTGGAGCACAGCGACGTCGCGTCGGTAGTGGCGAATTTCATCGGCGAGCAGGATCAACTGCCGCCGATGTATTCCGCGCTCAAGCACCAGGGGCGCAAGCTCTACGAACTGGCGCGAGAGGGCAAAAGCGTAGATCGTGCAACCCGGCGGATAAGGGTGTATGATGCTCGGCTACTTTCCGCCAGCCTCGAGGGCGAGTCCCCAGGATTCGACCTGGAGGTCCGGGTCAGCAAAGGCACCTATGTGCGTACGCTGGCCGAGGACATGGCCAAGGCGCTGGGTTGCGAAGGGCATATCTCGCAGCTCAGACGGCTGAAGACCGGCCCCTTCGATGCCGACGGCATGGTCGATTTCGACACGCTCGAGGCCCAGGACGACGGCCAGCGCCAAGCGCGCCTGGCACCGATCGACAGTCTGCTTCAACACCTCCCGGCTCATCGCCTCAGTGAGGCAGGTGTCCAGGCCCTGCGCTTTGGACGCCCGGCACGCGGTGAGCTCGAGGGCGGCGATTCGGCCATGGCCGAGGAGTCGTTGTATCGCCTCTATCAGGGTGAGTCCTTTATCGGTCTCGGTCTGGTCGAGCCTACCGGGGATATCGTGCCCCGGCGCCTTCTGAGCACGTTCGTCGCGGGCTCAGGGCAAGACTGACCCCCTCAAGGGGTTGCGGCAGCTGGAGACTGCAAATATGCGTGGTCTCCGACATTCATCATTCAGGCATATTGCTTACTGGAGAGACAGATGGCACTTACCGCCGAACAGAAGGCCGAAATCGTCAACGAATACGGCCGTGGTGACAGCGACACCGGTTCCCCCGAGGTTCAGGTGGCCCTGCTCAGCGCCAACATCAACGGCCTGCAGGATCACTTCAAGACCAACAAGCAGGATCACCACTCCCGTCGTGGCCTGATCCGCATGGTCAACCAGCGCCGCAAGCTGCTTGACTACCTCAAGCGCAAGGACTTCGAGCGCTATCAGTCCCTGATCCAGCGTCTGGGTCTGCGTCGCTAAGACGCACGAGCAGCAAGCGCGACAAGGCTTCCTTCGGGAAGCGGCGTCAGACAACGGGCAGCCCCACGGGGCTGCCCGTTGTCGTTGGTGGTACAGCGTTGTGCGCGGTCGCGGCAGGCAGCGGCGGCCACTTGAAACTCCCTTGACCTTTGTGGTGGCCCTCACGGGCTTGACCCCCTAAAATAGTCGCCGAGTCAAAAACGACCCAAACATCGAAAAGTAAAGGAAGTCGCCGTGAATCCGGTCAAGAAGACGTTTCAGTACGGTCGCAGCACCGTCACCCTGGAAACCGGGCGCATCGCCCGCCAGGCCACCGGTGCCGTGATGGTCACCATGGACGACACCGTGGTGCTGTGCACCGTGGTGGCCAGAAAGGAGGCCAACCCGAGCCAGCCTTTCTTCCCGTTGTCTGTCCACTACCAGGAAAAGACCTACGCGGTCGGCAAGATTCCCGGCGGCTTCTTCAAGCGTGAAGGGCGTCCCACCGAGAAGGAAACCCTCACCTCGCGACTGATCGACCGTCCGATCCGTCCGCTGTTCCCCAAGGGCTTCATGAACGAAGTCCAGGTCATCTGTACCGTGCTGTCCACCGATCGCAACCACGATCCGGACATCGCCGCGATGATCGGCACCTCGGCGGCGCTGGCGATTTCCGGCGTGCCCTTCAATGGTCCCATCGGCGCCGCTCGTGTGGGCTTCAATGAAGAGCGTGGCTACTTCCTCAACCCGACCGTCGAGGAGCTCGGCGGCTCCGAGCTGAACATGGTCGTGGCCGGTACCGAGAAGGCCGTGCTGATGGTCGAGTCCGAGGCCGAAGAGCTGCTCGAGGACGAGATGCTGGGCGCCGTGCTGTTCGGCCACCAGGAAATGCAGACCGTCATCCAGGCGATCAACGAGCTGACCGCCGAGGCCGGCAAGGCCAAGTGGGAGTGGCAGCCCGCCGCCGAGAACACCGCGCTCAAGGAAGCCCTGGCCCAGGGCTTCGAAGCCAAGGTCGGCGAAGCCTACCGCATCACCGACAAGATGCAGCGCCAGGATGCCCTGTCCGCACTCAAGGCCGAGGCCGTCGAGAAGCTGGCCGGTGAAGAAGACGGCAAGTTCGAGGCCTCCGAGGTCGAAGGCGCCTTCGCCGGTCTCGAGAAGCGCGTGGTACGTGCCCGCGTGATCAAGGGCGAGCCGCGTATCGACGGCCGTGACCACAAGACCGTGCGTCCGCTGGCCATCGAGGCCGGTACCCTGCCCAAGACCCACGGCAGCGCCATCTTCACCCGTGGCGAGACCCAGGCGGTGGTGGTCGCGACCCTGGGCACCCTGCGTGACTCCCAGCTGATCGAGTCGCTGGAAGGCGAGCGCAAGGACCGCTTCCTGCTGCACTACAACTTCCCTCCGTACTCGGTGGGCGAGGCCGGCTTCATGGGCGGTCCCAAGCGTCGCGAGATTGGCCACGGTCGTCTGGCCCGTCGTGGCGTCCAGGCCATGCTGCCGGCGGAAGAGGACTTTCCCTACACCATTCGCGTGGTCTCCGAGATCACCGAGTCCAACGGCTCCAGCTCCATGGCCTCTGTCTGCGGCACCTCGCTGGCACTGATGGACGCCGGCGTGCCGATCAAGGCACCGGTAGCGGGTATCGCCATGGGCCTGGTCAAGGACGCTGACGGCTACGCCGTGCTGACCGACATCCTCGGCGACGAGGATCACCTCGGCGACATGGACTTCAAGGTGGCCGGCAGCGCCGAGGGTGTGACCGCCCTGCAGATGGACATCAAGATCGAGGGTATCGACGAGCAGATCATGGAAACGGCCCTGAACCAGGCCCATGAGGCGCGCATCAGCATCCTCGAGCAGATGAACACCGTGATCGCCGAGAGCCGTGCCGAGGTCTCCGACAACGCGCCCTCCATGGCCACCATCAAGATCGACCCGGACAAGATCCGCGACGTCATCGGCAAGGGTGGCGCCACCATCCGCAAGATCTGCGACGACACCGGCGCCTCCATCGATCTGGACGACGACGGCACCGTGCGCATCTACGCCGAGGACAAGAAGGCCGCCAAGAAGGCCATCGATACCGTGCTGGCGATCACCGCCGAGGCGGAAATCGGCAAGCTGTACCGTGGCAAGGTGGTGCGTATCGCCGACTTCGGCGCCTTCGTCAACATCATGCCGGGTACCGACGGCCTGGTGCACATCTCCCAGATCGTGCCCGAGCGCGTCAATGACGTGCGTGACTACCTCAATGAGGGTGACGAGATCGTGGTCAAGGTGCTCGACATCGACAACCGCAATCGCGTCAAGCTGACGATCAAGGAAATGACCGAAGAAGAGAAGGCTGCCTTCGAAGCCGAGGAAGCCGAAACCGAGATCTGATCGCACTCGGTGTCTGACGCCCCCGTCGCTGACGCCACGGGGGCGTTTTTGTGTGTGTCCCGCTGATCTCGGCCTGTCGGCGCGATCACCGGGCGGTAATGAGATGGACATGACGCAACTCGATTCCTCTTCGGCCGCGCCCGCCAAGGCCACCACCCGTCGCCGCGACTGGTGGGCCGTGGTCAGTGTGATGGCCGGCATCTTTCTGCTGGTGACCGCCGAGCAGCTCCCCATCGGGCTGTTGTCCCAGCTCGCTTCCTCGCTGGACGTCAGCGAGGGCAAGGCGGGTTTGATGATCACCGTGCCCGGCGTCGTGGCGGCGTTCGCCGCGCCGCTGTTGCCGGTGGCGGTGGGGCGCCTCGATCGCCGCTACCTGCTGACCGGGCTGATGGCCTTGATGGCCCTGGCCAGTGTCCTTGGTGCATTGATGGACAGCTTTGGCTGGCTGCTGGCCACCCGGGTGCTGATCGGCTGCTGCATCGGTGGCTTCTGGGCCATCGCCGGCGGACTCGCCGGCAGACTGGTGGCGCTCGAGCAGGTGCCGCGGGCGATGTCGCTGATCTTCAGCGGTGTCGCTGCTGCCACGGTGCTGGGGGTGCCGGCGGGAACCTGGCTGGGTGACGTCAGTGACTGGCGTACCGCCTTCGCCGCTCTTGGCGGGCTGAGTGTGGTGGTGTGCATCGGGCTGTGGCACCTGTTGCCGAGCTTGCCCGCCCGCAAGCCGGTGCGACTGGCGAGTCTCGGTGGCCAGCTCAGGGTGCCCGGCGTGTGCATCGGCGCCCTGGCGACTGCGCTTATCGTGGTCGGCCATTTTGGCGCCTATACCTTCGTCAGCCCGATACTGCAGCGTCTTGGCGGGGTGGCGCTGGGCGATGTCTCTCGCCTGTTGCTGCTGTTCGGCGCGGCGGGGCTCGCCGGCAACTTCATTGCCGGTAGCCTCGCCGGTCGCCGGCCCTACCTCACGGTACTGCTGATACCCTTGGTGCTGGCGGCCACGACCCTGGCCTTTCCCTGGCTGGGTACCCGCCCGTTCAGCGCCACGGTGTTGCTGATGCTGTGGGGGCTGGTGTTCGGCGGTATCTCGGTCAGCCTGCAGACCTGGATCCTGCGCTCGGCCACCAATCCCGAGGCGGCCACCGCCATGATGGCCTTCGTGTTCAACCTGTCGATAGGCCTCGGCGCCTTGTCCGGCGGCCAGGTGGTGGATGCGCTCGGGCTATCGGCGGTGCTGCTGGCGGCGGGAGGGCTGTTCGTGGCGGCGGCGCTGCTGATCGCAGTGACCCCTGCGCGGGTGGTCAGCCGGCAGGAAACCAGGCCGCCCGGGACGTCTTCGCGGACTTGATCCCGGGCATGGCGCAGGGCGTCAGCCCTTATGGCGAGTCGTGGCAGAGGGTAACCTCGGCTCGCTTTCGTTCTTGTTGTTTGATGATGGACTTACCGTGAGTCGAGGAGCCTCGATGTCTTCTTCCCTTGTTGTGCCAGCGAGCCTGCGTGGCTGGCTGGTGCTGGTGGCGGCCGTCGCCGTCTTTGCTGCGGGTATCTGGCCCGTGATCGCGCTGGTCAATCAAGCGCGGCTGGTGCTGGGCCTGCCGGCGCTGGTGGCCTGGAGCTACCTGATCCTGGTTGGCTGTACGCTGACGATGCTGCTGGGCAACCGTCTGCTCCATCGAGGTCAGGACGAAGCCGGCGAGCAAGCTGGCAATGGCGATACGCACGCAAGGATTGGAAAGGTGGGAGAGGGCGAGGTCGACGATGAGTGAGTGGTTGCCGCTGAGTCTGACCCTTGGCTACGTCCTGCTGGCCCTGGTCATCGGCCTGGGCGGTCGCGCCGAGCGCTCGTCGAACGCGCTGGAGGAGTGGGGCGTGGCCGGGCGCAGCATGGGCCCGGTGACGCTGTATCTGTTGATCGCCGCCGGCAGCGTCAGTGCCTACACCTTCATGGGGGCGCCGGGCTGGGCCTACGCCAAGGGCGTGCCGGTGTTCTACGTGGTGGTCTACCTGGGCTATCTGGCACTGGTGGCCTGGTACTTCGGCCCCCGGGTGTGGGCCTTCGGTGCCCACTTCGGCCATGTTACCCAGGCCAGTGCCATCGCCGATCGTTACCAGAGCCCGGGGCTCGGTGCGCTGGCGGCGCTGGTGATGGCGATCGGCTCCTTGGCCTACGCGGTGCTGCAGACCATCGGCTCGGCCTACATCCTCAACGTGATGAGTGGTGGGCGCATCCCGATCTGGCTGGGGGTGGTGATCGTGCTGGGCGCCATTGCGGTCTATCTCACCCTGCGCGGACAGCGGGCCATCGGTCGTACCAACGTCTTCCAGGGCATATTGATGTTCGCGGTGGCCTGGTCCGTCGGTCTGTGGGCCACCCACAGCGCCACCGGTCAGTGGGGATTTGACGAGGTGTACCGTCAGGCCCTCGCCGAGCGCCCGGCGTTTCTGACCCTTCCCGGCGCCGGTGGCGACATGAGCTTTGCCTTCTGGACCACCTCGATCATCGTCTCGATGCTGTCGTTCATGCCGCCGGTGTGGACCCAGTGGATGAGCGCTACCTCGGCGCGCACCCTACGGCTCTCTGCCACCTGGCTGCCCAGCTACTATCTGGTGATCCTGCCGCTGGTCACGGTGGGCTTTATCGGCGTCTTCGCCCTGCCGGGGCTCGAGCGTGCCGATACCGTGGTGCTCGAGTACGCCATGGCCAACTTGCCGGTGCTGCTGGTAGGGCTGCTCGGCGCCGGCACCCTGGCCGCCTCGATGTCCTCGTCCGAGCCCTTTATCCACTCGGTGGCGCTGAGCCTCAGCCGCGACGTGATAGGGCCCTGGGCCGGCTTCAGCGATGAGCGTGCCGGGCGCTGGGCCAAGCGCTTGATCGTGCCCTTGATGGCGTTGGTGATTGCGCCGCTGGCGATCGCCGAGCCGGGGAGCTTGGTGATGATCCTGCTGATCGGTCTCGGCTTCGCCTCCCAGGTGCTGCCAGCCTTCATCGGCATGTTCTTCTGGCCCCGGGCCAACGCTCGCGGCGTGACCGCCGGCATCCTCGCGGGCTTTGTGGTGACGGTGGCCTGCATCACCCTGTGGCCGCATCCGCTGGGCATCCATGCCGGCTTCTGGGGGCTGTTGGTCAACCTGCCGGTGTTCGTCGTGACGAGCCTGGCAAGCGCCCCTACCGATCGTGCCGTGGTCGAGCGCTTCTTCCGACTGGCGGCGCCCGCCTGGGCGGAAAAGCGGTGGGGAGCCCACCGGGAAGAGCGTCATGGCCGAGCGACAAGAGGAAGGGCGGTAGACAACGGGGTGTGAGCCCTGGCGCCCGAGGCGACAGCGAGCGCGTCCTGGGGGCGCTCAACGTGGCATGAAAAAGGCCCCTGCTGGGCAGGGGCCTATGTGGGCAGTGCTTACTTCGCAAGTGCTAACTTGGCCAGTGCTTGATTGGCGAGGGCCTGTCGGTCAGCGCCTTCTTGCGTCGAGACACCGATCAGCGCTCGATAGCCAGCGCCACGCCCTGACCGCCACCGATACACAGGGTAGCAAGGCCCTTCTTGGCGTCGCGGGCGATCATCTCGTGGACCAGGGTCACCAGCACGCGGCAGCCGGAGGCGCCGATCGGGTGGCCAAGGGCGATAGCGCCGCCGTTGACGTTGATCTTGTCGGTATCCCAGCCGAGTTCCTTGTTGACCGAGATGGCCTGGGCGGCGAAGGCCTCGTTGGCCTCGACCAGATCCAGCTCATCGATGCTCCAGCCGGCCTTCTCGAGGCAGCGGCGGGTGGCCGGGGCCGGGCCGATGCCCATGATCGCCGGGTCGACGCCAGCGTTGGAGTAGGCCTTGATGCGTGCCAGCGGCTCCAGGCCGAGCTCCTTGGCCTTGTCGGCGGAACACAGCATGACCACGGCGGCGCCATCGTTGAGCGAGGAGGCGTTGCCGGCGGTCACGCTGCCGTCCTTCTTGAACGCCGGACGCATGGTGCCGAGTTTTTCTGCGGACACTTCGCGCGGGTTCTCGTCGGTGTCGAAGACCACCGGGTCGCCCTTGCGCTGGGGAATCTCGATCGGCACGATCTGGCCCTTGAAGCGGCCTTCCTTGATCGCGGCGGCGGCCTTCTGCTGGGAGGCGGCGGCGAAGGTGTCCATCTCCTCGCGGGTGACACCGTACTTCTCGCCGAGGTTCTCGGCGGTGATGCCCATATGGTAGTTGTTGAAGGCGTCCCACAGGCCGTCATGGACCATGGTATCGATGGCCTTCCAGTCACCCATGCGCTGGCCGTTGCGTGAATTGGGCAGCACGTGCGGGGAAGCCGACATGTTTTCCTGACCGCCGGCGATGATCACCTCGGCGTCGCCGAGCATGATCGCCTGGGCGCCCAGATGCAGGGCCTTGAGGCCGGAGCCACAGACCTTGTTGATGGTCATGGCGGGCACGGCGTCGGGCAGGCCTGCCTTGATGGACGCCTGACGGGCGGGGTTCTGGCCGACACCTGCGGTCAGCACCTGCCCCAGCAGGACCTCGTCGACCTGTTCCGGCTTGACGCCGGTCTGTGCCAGCACGTCCTTGATCACGGCGGCGCCAAGGTCGCTGGCGGGAATGCCGGCGAGGGAGCCACCGAAGGCGCCAACGGCGGTACGGCGTGCAGCAACGATCACCACTTCTTGCATGGAGTGTCTCCTGACTTTAAGGGGCTGTCCCGTCAGCATAGGGAGCCTTGTGCAACGCGGCAATCCCTGTATGCCCGGTTTCGACGGGGGACTTTAGTATAGCGATCAAGATCAATTCGCGAGCCGTTGTGGTCAATCGCGCATAGAGCACCGACGATCGCTAAAGTAGCAAAGAGTGGCGAAAAGACCACCGGTTGGCCTGGGGGGGGCCTGGACGAGTGTCTCGCAGCGCCCTGGCCCGGTCACTCGGTGGCGGCGACGCCCCGCTGGTGGCCTCGCCGCTCCAGGTTCAAGCGCTCGATGGCTGTCACCAGTTCGCTGGCGTGGGTGATGGCGATGGCGCCCTCCGGGGTGTGCTCCTCGTCGGGAAAGTGGTTGATGTGGATGACCTGCATGCCGGCCTTGAGTCCGGCTTCCACCCCTACCGCAGCGTCGTCGATCACCACGCAGTTCTCCCGTTCGGCGCCCATGCCTTCGGCGGCGGCGAGATACAACCCGGGGTCCGGCTTCCACACCTGCAACTCGTAGGCGCTGTAGAGATTGTCGCCGAAGTGCGGCGCCAGTCCACTGGTTGCCATGGCCAGGCGGATCTTGGCCAGCGGGCCGTTGGAGGCCACCGCCTTGGGGTGGCCGGAAAGCGCTGCAAGGGCTTCCGGGATGCCCGGAACCGGGGTCAGCTCGGCCTTCATGCGCGCGGCCATATTGTCCCGCAGGCGATCCTCCATGACGTCGCGCCGGGCGTCATCGAGGGCGCCGAAGCGTTGCTCGAGTTCGAGCACGATGTCGAGAAAGCGCACGCCGCGAAACTCCTCCATGTACTGCTCGGGCGTGAACGGCAGGCCGAAGTCGGGGAAGGTCTCGGCCATGGCCCGGGCGAGCAGCGGCTCGCTGTCGACCAGGGTGCCGTCGGAGTCGAACAGCAGGCAGAGGGGGGCGGTGGTGTCGGACATGGATACCTCAGAAAAGGAGGAAGGCCGCGACAGTGGGGACGGTCGCGGCGGATGATGATCAGACGAAATCCGGCGCGATCAGGCGCGGGATTGCCAGAACGATGTCGGGAAAGACGATCAGCAGCAGAATCACTGCCAGCATTACCGCTAGATACAGCAGGGTGGTGGCGAGCGCTTTCAGCAGCGGAATGCCTCCGATCTTGGCGGAAATCATCAGGCAGAGTCCATAGGGCGGCGTAATGAGGCCGAGCCCCAGCGCCATGACGCCGATGACACCGAATTGCACCGGATGCACCCCGGCCTGCATCGCCAGCGGCTGGAAGATCGGTGCCATGATGGCCATGGCGGGCAGCGAATCCATGAAGGTGCCGATGAGCAGCATCACCAGCGTCATGATGATCAACAGGGTCACCGGGTTGGTGATGTTGACGCCTTCCATCAACTTGGGCGGGATCTGATAGAAGCTGATTAGATAGCCGAAGATGGCCGCGCCCACCAGACTGAAGAGCGAGAGCGAGCACAACCGCACGGTATCGGTCGAGGCATCGAGAACCTGGCGAAAGCTCAGCTCCCGGTAAACGATGAAACCCAGTATCAGAGCGTAGAGCACGGCGATTACCGCCGCTTCGGTGGGGGTTACGATACCCAGGGTAATACCGCCGATGATCACCACCGGGATGCCTGCGGCGAGTAGTCCGTCCTTGCTGGAGCTGGCCAGTTGGCGCCAGCTGGCTCGGGGGCGTACCGGCACCTGGTAGCGCCGCACGTAGCCCATGTTCATCAGCAACTGGGCGACGCCAATCATTACCCCCGGAAGAATCCCGCCCAAGAAGAGCCCGGCGATGGAAGTATTGGTCAGGGCGCCCCATACGATCATGTTGATCGATGGAGGAATGATGATGCCCATGACTGAGGATGCGGCGGTCACGGCCACAGCGAAGTGCGTGGGGTAGCCTTCACGCTGCATGGCCGGGATCAGCACGGTACCGACACCGGCACTGTCGGCGGTGGACGAACCCGACACGCCGGCGAACAGCATGCTGACCATGACGTTGACGTGGGCAAGCGCCCCCTTGACGTGACCGACGAGACGCATGCAAAGAGTGATCAGGCGGTCGGTGATGCGTGCGGCGTTCATCAGATTGCCGGCCAGCAGGAACAACGGCACAGCCAGCAGCACAAAGGAGTCCATGCCGTTGTACATGCGCTGGAACATGACCCAGTAGGTCAGGCGAGGATCGAGGATGACCATGCCTACTGCGGTCAGCACCAGGGCCATGGCGATGGGTACACCAACAACGATAAGCACGCCGAGCAGGCCAAACAGCAGCCATGGCAGGATAAAGGTGGCATCCATGGAGATCATGATGGCCTCCCGGCGCCGGTACTCTGTTGAGGCGCATCCAGGTCGAGATGGTGTTCTTGCTGGGCCGCTATGGCCTCCTGCACGGGATCTGGCGTGTTCATGGCGGCTTCCATGGCATCAAGGCCGTCGAGCACGGCCCGGGCCAGACGCTCAAGTGCGAATAGCACGATGAACAGGCCACAGACCATAAAGGCCGAATAGACGAAGATCATTGAAAGCCCCGAGGCGGTAGCGCTGCGGCGTAGGCCTGAGGCGGCGAATTCCTGGCCATACACGACGAAGATGACACCGACTGCAAGGCATGCCAGGTCACGGATCCAACGGGTTAGGCGATCGGCACGAGTGCCACGGGGAAAGGCCTCGAGTACGAAGTGATCGGCGTGAAGCACGCCGATGGCGGTGCCCAGCATGATCATCCACTGGAAGGCAAACCGGCTGAATTCTTCGGTCCAGTAAAGGCGTGGCAGCAGCGGCAGGTTCCGGCTGACGATCTGGTAGATGATCATGGCGATAAAACCGAACAGCAACGCCAGCAATATCCAGTGCAGTAGTTTCTCGAGCACGCGATTCGCGCGCGAGAGCATGTTCAGGAAGAGCCTCATGGTCTCATCCTCTTGAAGGTTGGCACCGGGGCTTGCCCCGGTGCGGGGGGGGGGGGGAGGTTACTCGGCGTTGACGATCATTTGATGCAGCTCGGTCAGGCCCATCTCCTCGATCACCTCGGCCAGCGGCTCACTGACGATTTCCTGCATCTTCTCGCGGTCGAGTTCATGCAGGGTCGCACCTTCTTCGACCAGCAGGTCGAGCGCCTCGGAGTCCTGATCGAGCTGTACCCCGCGGGCATAGCTTGCGGCCTGGTAAGCCGCATCCATGACCGCCTCCTGTTGCGCTTCGTCCAGCCGGTCCCAGGTCATCTCGGACATGGTCAGCAGGCGCACGGTGATGTCGTGTTCGGAAAGGCCGATGTGCGGCGCCACCTCATGGAAGCGCATACGGTGGATCCACTCCGCTTCGTTGAGCAGGCCATCGATGGCGCCCAGTTGCAGGCCGGTATAGATTTCCTTCCAGGCCATCACGGTGGGCTCGGTGCCGAGGGCAGACCAGGCGGTGATCAGCGGCTTGGTGGGGTTGGTGCGAAGCTTCATGCCCTCGAGATCTTCGAGGCTGTCGAGTGCCCGACTGGAGACGATCTGGCGCTTGCCACCGCCGAAGAATGCCAGCACCTTGACTCCGGTCTCGGCGGTGATCTGGTCGGCAATCTCACGGCCAACCTCACCGTCGAGCACGGTTTGCCAGTGCTCCTGGTCGCGGTACAGGAAGGGAATGGAAAAGACGTTGGCGGTATCCGAGAAGTCGGTGATCAATCCCGGGTTGATGATCGACATGTCGAGGGCACCCGCCATCTGCTGCTCGAACATTTCTGTCTCGTGCCCGAGCACGGAGTTGCCCATGATCTGCACACCGAGGTCGGTGTCGGACTGTTCGAGCAGTTCCTTAAAGCGGGTGGCACCGAGATGGTAGGCAGTGTCCTCGGTGCCGCCGTGACCGAAGCGCAGATCGAAGGCTTGGGCGCTTGCACCGAGGCCGAGCCCGGCGAACAGGGTAGCGCCGACCAGCAGACCGTGGCCGAGGCGCGCAATGGAGGTGCGGGAAAGGGGCTTGGGGGTATGAGTCATGTAAACCTCGATTTATTGTGTTGTCAGGCGTTGGCCGATTCAGGGGATGGGGCCGGCCACCCCATGGATCTTCAGTCGTTCAGCACTTCGTCGTTGACTGGACTCAACGGGCGTTCGCCCTTGAGCGCCAGGCGGATATTGTCCACCGCGCGCTGGGCCATGGCGGTACGCGTCTCGTGGGTGGCCGAGCCGATATGGGGCAGGGCGACCACATTGGCCATGTGCGGCAGCGGTGAGTCCGCCGCCAGCGGCTCCTGCTCGTAGACGTCGAGGCCGGCGGCGTGCAGGGTGCCGTCTTGCAGCGCCGCGATCATGGCGGCTTCGTCTACCACCTTGCCACGGGCCAGGTTGACGAAGATGGCGCCGGGCTTCATGCGCTGGAACTCGGCGGCGCCAAAGAGCTTTTCGGTCTCGCGGGAGAGCGGCACCGTGACGCAGACGAAATCGGCCTGCTCGAGCAGCTCTTCCAGCTCGCGTCGCTGGGCGCCGAGTTCTCGCTCGAGCTCAGGCTTGGGTGAGGCCTTGGTATAGAGGATCTTCATGCCGAAGCCCAGGGCGCCGCGGCGGGCGATGGCTGCGCCGATGCGGCCCATGCCGACCATGCCCAGGGTCTTGCCGTGGACGTCGCTGCCATAGAGCGGCTTGCCGATGCTTTCCTTCCAGTTGCCTTGCTTGACCAGCTCGGCCAGTTCGACGGCTCGCCGTGCGGTGCTCATGATCAGCAGAAAGCCCGTATCGGCGGTGGTCTCGGTCAAGACGTCAGGGGTGTTGCACAACAGGATGCCGCGGCGGGTCAGCTCGTCGAGGGGATAGTTGTCGTAGCCCACCGAAATGCTGGCGATAGCCTCGAGGTTCGGCGCCCTGTCGAGCAGCGAGGAGGTGATCTTGAGGCTTGAACCAACCAGGCCGTGAGCCCGTGACAGGGCGTCGACAAAGGCCGGGTCCTCGGTATGCGAGACGCCCGGCAGGTAGTCCACGTGGAACTCCTCGCGCAGGGCGTCGAGCTGCTCTTGGTTGATCTCGCGAAATACCAGGATGCGTTTGGTCATGGGGTGCTCTTGTCGTTGTGGTGCGGTGGGTTGCCGGCCGTCCTTTTCGGCATGGGGCAGCCGGGGGCCGCGTCGGGTGACGTCTGCCGAAGGCAAGGGGGCCTTCGGCAGTCGGCGCGTCAGGCCGCGGTTGCGGCTTCCAGTTGGTCCAGGCGCTCGCGGTCGGGGAGTCCTTCCATGTCGCCCGGTACCTGGACCTGCTCGGCGCCGATAAGGTTGGCGCGCTTGAGCGCCTGGCGTGGATCGAGACCATCGAGCATGGCGCTGACGAAGCCTACGGCGAAGCCATCCCCGGCGCCGACGGTATCGACCACCGTCTCCACCGGGACGCCGGCCACGGTGAAGGCTTCGTCTTGCCCTGTCAGGGTGCCGCGATAGTAGCTGCCCTCCGGGCCTAGCTTGATCACCACGGCATCTGCACCCTGATCCAGGTAGAAGCCGGCGATATCGTGGGCGCTGGTCTGGCCGGTCAGCAACTGGCCCTCGGACAGACCGGGCAGCACCCAGTTGGCCTGGGCGGCCAGGCCGTTGAGGGTGTCGCGCATCTCGCTTTCGCTGGCCCACAGGGTCGGACGCAGGTTGGGATCGAAGGACACGCTGGTGCCATGCTGGCGGGCCTTTTCGAGCAGAAACTGCGAGAGTTCACGGCAGCTGGCGGACAACGCAGGCGGGATGCCGGTTGCGTGCAGATGGCGCAGGGTGCTGAAGTCGACGTCCTGGGCGTCGGCCGGCGACAGCTTGCTGGCGGCGCTGTTGTGGCGACGGTACTCGACTCTGGGGTCCGCGCCACCCACCGCGCGCTCCTTGAACACCAGACCGGTGGCGTGCTCGGCGTCGGTGATCAGGTGGCGACAGTCGAGGCCTTCGCGCTCCAGGCTCGCTCGCAGGTAGCGGCCAAAACAGTCTTCGCCAACCCGACTGAGCCAGCCCACCTTGAAGCCCAGCCGTGACAGGCCGATGGCCACGTTGGTGTCGGCGCCGGCACAGCTGCGCGAAAAGCGCTCGACCTCGGCCAGGTCGCCCGGGGCGTCGGCGGCGAACAGCGTCATGGCCTCGCCGAAGGTAAGGATGTCAGGAGTGTTCTGGTTCATGAGGAGGTCTCTGAGGTGGAAGACGAAGAGGACACTGAGGAAGGCTCCGCAGTGACGGAAGGGGTGGCAGCGGGCTGGGTGGAGCCCCTTGCCGTCAGCGTCGGGGCGAAGGTCGCACGCTGCGGCGCCTGCCGAGGCCCGACGGCACGGGCGCGCAGGCAGTCGACGGCGGCCTGACCGATGGCACCGGTTGGCTGGGCAAGGGTGGTGATGCCCGGTTCGGTCAGGTCACACCACTCTAGCTCGTCGATGCCCATCAGCCCGATCTCTCCCAGGAGGTAGCCGAGGGCCTTCATGCGTCGGGTCAGTGCCAGGGTTACCTGGCCATTGGCGCAGAGGATCGCCGGGCGGGAATCGCCTGCGCTATCGACAAATCGAGCCAATGCCTGGTCCAGGCGTTGGCGATCGCCAAGCTCGATGACCAGGGTGTCGCCGGATAGCGAGCCGTCACGGCAGCGCTGGTTGAAGCGCTCCAGACGAGCTTGACGAGAGCTGGCCTGGGCCGGCGGTTCGGTAATGAACAACAGGCGCCCGTAGCCCTGTTCGCGCAAGTGCGCGATGGCCATGTCGATGGCGGCGTCGTTGTCGAGCCCTACCTCGTCGGCATGGACGTCGGCGAGGCTGCGATCGAGCAGTACCAACGGCGTGCCGCTGTCGGCCAGCTGGGCGAGGGCGTCGCTGTGGCGGCCGGTCGCGTTTACCACCAGGCCCTCGATACGGTAGGACGACAGGAGCGCCAGCTGCTGGCGCTCCTGCTCGAGGTCGTTATCGCTGTTGCACACCATCAACGACAGTCCCGCCTGACGACAGGCCTGTTCGACGCCATGCATGATCGCCACCGAAAAAGGATTGCGGATATCGGCCACCAGCATGCCGACCAGGCCGGAGGGGCCTCCCTTGAGGCCCCGGGCCATGGGATTGGGCTGGTAGCCCAGCGCTGTGGCGGCAGCGACGATACGCTCGCGCATGGCCCCGGACAGCCGTTCTCGTTCACCGCTGTAGTAGCGCGAGACGCTGGTCTTGGAGACGCCAGCCTGGCGGGCGACTTCGAGGATGGTGGCGGGTCGACGGCGGTCATTCATGGGGCGGCTCTTGGATAAGATGGCATCGTCCGTTTACAAGGGCGACGCTGGCGAGCCCTGTCGAGGTGAGCAGGCCGGGTGATGCGACAACGGCAGGACGTCGAGAAGTCCGTATGGGAACGTTCCCATTGGCTGACAAGCTTAGGCGCTAAAGGCCGAAGCCAGCAACAAGGCGTGCCTTAGACAAAGGTCTTGAGGTGATGTAGAGCAATGAAAAGGCCCGACAATTGCCGGGCCTCAGGGTATATGCAGCGGAATTTAGCCGCTGGAGAGCATGGCGTGTCTGTCGCGATCCTTCTGCAGCCGTGAGATGACCGTCGGCAGCTGGAACATGCTGGTGATCATGTGGGCGCCTTCGGGCGTTTCTTCGGCATCGGCGAAGCGATTGAGGTGGACCACGGTCATGCCTGCGGCCAGGGCCGCGTTGACGCCGACGATGGCGTCATCGATGGCGATGCAGTCCTCGGCGGCGAAGCCCATGATGCTGGCGGCATGCAGGTACAGGCAGGGGTCCGGCTTCCAGCAGTTGGCCGTGTAGCCGCTGAACAGGCGATTGCCGAACACCTCGGTCAGGCCCACGGTGGCAAGCGAGGTGCGCACCTTGTTTTCGGGGCCGTTGGAAACCACGCCCATGGGGTAGTGCGACAGCGCGGCGAGGGCCTCGGTGGCACCGGCGATGGGGGTCAGGTCGGTGGCCAGGCGGCGGTTGAGGTTGGCGCGCATGCTCGCTTCCAGCACCTCGAGGTGGTCAGGGTCGACCTGACCATGTTGTGCCTCGAGGGTGGCGACGATATTGCGAAAGCGCGCGCCGCGAAAGTCGCCCATATAGTCCTCGGCCTGGAACGGCAGTCCGGCGGCGGAGAGGCTGACGGCCATCTCGGCGGCCAGCAGGGGTTCACTGTCCACCAGGGTACCGTCACAGTCGAACAGCAGGCAGAGGGGGCGAGCCATGGAGGCGACCTCGCGATTCGTTGCGTTATCGAACAGTGTTGCAGATTTCTGCGGAGTCTGCCTGTGTTCGAAGTCGAAAACCACAATTTTTGAACACTGTTTTTTCACGCTGCGCAGTCCGCACTATTGCGGTGCGGAAAAGGGGAATTTGAGGCGGCGAGGACCTCTTCGCTATGCTGAAACACTGCGGTGTTCGAAACACCACATTCTCGGGGCGGGATGGCCCCGGCCATGGTTCAAGGAGGTACTCATGAAAGAAGAGACACTGTGGTCCATCGTGGGATCCGCGGCCGCGGTGGGGGCCAGCGTGATGTCACGCAAGGCCGCCAAGCGTGCCTATCAAAAGGTATCGGACAAGGAACCGCCGGAAAATCCGGATCGCGACGACGTCGAGTGGCGCGAGGCGATCCTGTGGGGAGCCGCCACCGGCGTGATGGTCGGCGTGGCCCGCGTAGTGGGCCGTAGCGCCGGGCGCAAGGCGCTGGACAAGACCCGCAAGGGCGGGCGTTCTGCCAGGCTGCTGCCCGGCAAGCGTTGATCACAGTACAGCAAGGGGCGTCGCCCACCGCCCCTTCCTGGGTCAACCCGCCATGCCCTTGAGCACCTGGGCCGCGATGTGACCTGCTTCGCTGTGGTCGGGGACCGCCATGAAGGTGCTCTGGGAATAGGCGGGGTCGGGATAGCGGTAGAAGCCCTCGCCACTGGGCAGACCGAGCTTTCCGTTGGCAAGATAATGCTGATGGATGAAGTTGGCGTTGGCCCGCATTTCGTCGTTGTCGTCGACCTCGCCCCAGTGGTGGCTGACGTTGAAGCACGTCTTCATGCCGATGATGTCCATCATGCCGCAGGGCCCCGCTGCAGAGCTCCACATCTTCATGAAGGTGCGGTCGATCATCTCGGCGCTGCCGATGCCCTCACGCAGCAGGGTCAGGGAAGCTGTCAGCAGTGGCACCAGCCAGCTGTTGATCAGATAGCCGTTGCGCGGCTTTTCGACCGGAATGGGGATCATGCCGATGTCGATGGCGAAGCGCGTAACCGACTCCAGGGTAGTGCGTGATGTGCGTGGGTGAGCCATCACCTCGGCCACATTCATGATCCACACCAGGTTGGCGAAGTGCAGCGCGCAGTAGCGCTCCGGGCGTCCGCTGTCATCGGCGAAGTCGGCGGGCAGCAGGGTCGAGGAGTTGGTTGCCACCAGGGTCTCGGGGCCGAGCAGCGGTGCCATGGTCCGGTACAGCTGGCGCTTGATCTCGGGATCCTCGGGTACGGCTTCGATCACCAGTTCGGCGTCGGCCACCGCTTCGGCCAGGTCGCTGGTGTAGGCGAGCCGCGCGCGGGTGGCGGCGATGGCTTCGGGCTTGGCGCCCACGTCGGCCTGATAGATGCCGGCGTAGTGGTCATGGCTTGCGCGGCAGCGCTCCAGCGCCGTGTCGTCGATGTCATAGACGATGACACTCTTGCCCTTGAAGGCGCTGTGCCAGGCGATCTGGCCACCCAGGACGCCGCCACCCAGCACGCACAGCCTGTGTGGTCCATTTTCGAGAGAAGAGGAAAGGCTCGGGGTCATGTTCTGTCTCCGTGCTGGATCAGAATCTTGGCGTGATCACCGGGATGGCGAAGCGTCTCGAAGGCCGCAGGGACCCCGTCGAGGGTGACGCGGTCGGTGATCAAGGGGGCGGCATCGAGGCGGCCGTCGGCGAGGTCGGTGAGGGTGGCAGCGAACTCCTCGGGGCGGTAGCCGAACGAGAAGCTGAGGTCCAGCTCCTTGCCAATACCGACGATCGGCTCGATCTGATCGGTCTGCATGCAGACGCCGACCACCACCAGCCGACTTCTTGGTGGCAGGTCGAGCATGGTCCGGGCGATCAGACCGGGCACGCCGACACACTCGAAGGCCACGCAAGGCCTGGGCTGAGCGCCGATCGACAGCATTGCCATGGGGCCGTACATGTCGAAGCCCTGTGGCGCTTCTGCGGCCTCGAGCCAGCAATCAAAGGGGGCACGTTCGGCCGGATCGACAACGATATCGGCACCCAGGCACTCGGCCAGTTGGCGCCGATGGGGGGAGAAGTCGGTGGCCACCACCGGGCCAAAGCCGGCCGCCTTCAGTGCCATCACCACCGACAGGCCGACCGGACCGCAGCCGATCACGATCGGCACTTCGCCTCCGGCGAGCCGGGCTCTGGCGACGGCGTGGCGGCCGATGGCCAGTGGCTCGGTCAGTGCCGCCAGTTCGCTGGGCAAATCGCCGGGCACCTCCAGCAGACTGTGTTCCTGAAGGCGCATCAGCTCACCGAAGCCGCCGGGGTAGGCGTTGGCATAGCCGATGTGATGAAAGCCTTGGGCGTTGACCGCGTAGGGCACCGAGCAGACGCGGGTTCCGGCCTTGTATCGCTTGTCGCAGCCGGGGCCGTGGTCGAGGATCTCGGCACAGAATTCGTGGCCGAAGACCACGCCCTGGTCCGGTTCGAAGGCCACCGGAACGCGGCCCTTGCGAAGCCCCGCCAGCGCATCGTGACAGTGATCTGCCATGTGCAGATCGCTGCCGCAGATACCGCAGGCCAGGGTCTTGACCAGCACTTCTCCCGCTTCCGGCGTCGGGTCGGGCAGTGACTCGAGGCCGAGTCGCTCGTTGCGCAGGACGATCGCGCGCATGGGGAATCTCCTTGGCGTCGATGACGGGCCCCGCGGCACCTGCCTGGCGGGACACATACCGAGCGCAATTGTTGTAGGGAGTCTTGTCGATTGACGCCGCGTGGAGGCGTGATCTTGGCGGGCTAGCGCGGCGCGTCGGTGTAGTGCGGTTGGGGAGGCGTGACATAGCGCGCAGGGTCGAGGCCACGCTCGGTGATCAGCGCATCGATGAGCCCCATGATGCTGCTGGCATCCATCAGCCCCAGATAGTTGCCTTGCTGATCGAAGTTGACGTTGGCGCCCTCGACGACCATGAAGGTGTCGGTGATCCCGTCATTGTCGGCGGGAGTGGCGAAGGTATGGATGGAGCCGCCGGGCTCGTACAGGTAGCAGCCGGCGGTCTGGGGTTGATCGGGATACTCGAGATAGTGCCAGCGTCCCGACAGGGTGAAGAAGTGCACCGTACCGGTGTGGTAGTGCTTGGGCAGCACCACACCGGGTTTGAACTTCACCCGCAGCACCCAGACGCCGTTGTGCGGGTCGAGAAACAGCGGCTGGACGTCGACGCCGGGGATGCCTGGCAGCGCGTCTTCATAGATGGGAAGTTCCTGGGTATCCAGGGTCAACAGGGCATCATGGGTCGAAAACTGGAAAGGAAATGGCATCTTGTTGTCGCTCTTGTCGTGGATGGATCAAAGAAACGTCTTCGAAGCATCATCCTCGTCTGCCTGACATCCTCCGATTTGACATTTGATGACAAGGATTTGACCTTGCACGACACTTAGGGCTAGACCTTAGATGGAGAGGGCTAGGGCTTGTCTGAAAAGTGCCTGCGCTCGGTAATACGGCGTTAAAAATCGGATCAAAATGCTCATTTACACCCCGTAAACTGCGCTTTCTCACCGATTTTTGCCTTGTCTAACCTTCGCTCGTCGACTTTTCGGACAGCGCCTAGGCCAAGCGCGCTGGAGGCAAGAGTCCCAGGATCAACCGCCTCGAAAACGATGTATCGCTTCGAAAATTGAAGAGAGAATCAGCATCCGAGCAACGTAGGTGGTAAGGAAGTCAGGCTGAGGGAGAGAGCATGGCCGACTATTCGCGAGCGTCGTCACTGCACGGTTTCGCCAACTTCGCGCGCCAGCAGGGCATCGACCCCGAGGCCCAGCTTGCCAGGGTGGGACTATCGCTCTCGTTGCTGGAGTCGCCGGAAAGCATCATCGAGTTCTCGAGTCTGGCGATGCTGCTCGAAAACTGTGCCGAAGCATCCGGAGATTCGCTGTTCGGCCTGAAGTTCGGCCAGTACCAGGGAGTCGATATCTTCGGACCCTTGCTCTACCTGATTCAGAATGCCGCCACGGTCGGCCTGGCGCTGGAGGCGCTGGCAGATCACTTTTCCGCCCACTCGAGCAGTGCGGTCATCGACATCGAACGTGGCCCCCGCCAAGCCTTTCTCAGCTACACCATGGTGGGGGGCGGGGCGGCTCCCGGTCGCCAGATCAGCGAGTTGCCGGTAGGCGTCGGCCAGCGCCTGCTGTCGTTGCTGCTGGGGCCGCAGTGGCGTCCCAGGGCCATCTATCTGGCGACGTCCCCCAGCGTGCCTGCGCTCCTGTATCAGCGTTTGCTGGGGGTGGTGCCGACCTTCAACAGCCCTTCCGATGGCTGGCTGCTGGAATGTTCCGACCTCGAGCGTCCTCTGGTGACCGCCGACGGACGTCTGCATCGCTTGATGGAGCAGTATCTGACCTACCGGCCGGAACAACTCCCTCAAGATCTGGTCGATGAAGTGTCGTGGCAAATCCGTCAGCAGCTGGGGCAGGGGGGCGCTGGACTCGATGACATCGCCAGGCGACTGGCGCTGAACCCGAGAACGCTGCAGCGACGTCTGGCCACCAGGGGGCGATGTTTCCAGGATCTGGTCGATGAGGTCCGCAGGCAGTTGGCGATTCATTATCTTCGGGAAACGTCGCTGCCGTTGACCGATATCGCGAATCTGCTGGGCTACTCCGAGTTGAGCGCGCTGACGCGAGGTTGTCGCCGCTGGTTTGGGGTTGCGCCGAGTCGCTGGCGCCAGCACCAGCGGCGGAGATCGAACGGCGCAGGTTAGGCGCTGGTCTTCGAGTCGGCAGCCCGGGTGGTGGGCGCGAGGCGATTGCGCTGAAGTGCGCTTAGGTTATCGCTTCAGCACAGCTGCAGCCGGGTGTGGTCCGAAGGATGTGTTTCACTCTCCATGGGGACGGCCCGTGTACCCCTGATGTGGCCATGCCAAGGGGCGCCCAGGTCTTGGTGGACACTAGACTTGTTGCTGCTGACATCACTGTCATCAAGGTTGCCATCAAGAGAGCTATCACCATGAGCGAAGGAGAGGCGCGACGATGACGCCGCTATGGAAGGCATATCGGTTTACGCGCCGCGAGCAGCATGCCGCGGAAGCGGCCAGATCACGGGAGTCGCTGATCCAGATCCTGGATCGCGCCCGGGACGAGGACGTGTCGCTCAATCCGCGTCCTTCCTCCACGATTCTGGCGCTGGGGCTTCTCTGCCTGTTGCTGGGCACGCTCGGCTTTATCATCACCCTGGCGGGAGGGCTCTCCTGGCCGTGGCTGATTCCGCTGGCGCTGGTCGGGGCAGCCTTGCTGGGTTTCGACTGGCACGCCACCGAGCGGGTGGCCGCCTTCCTGCGACTGTTGGTGCGGCGTGCGGCGGAGCTCGACTTTCGACTGGCCGAGCCCGATGTCGATCTTGATGCGATGCTGACGACGCTCCGGCGAAAGATCACCGACTTTCAGCGTACCTATGCGGACAATGGCGAGCTTGAGTACTGCCGCAGGGCGGCCGATGAGCGCGTCGGTGGCGAATACTGGGTCTATCGCTTCGCCTATGACGAGGGCATGGACAAGGACCGTCGGACCTATCATCGCAACGGCCTGATCTGCGATCTCTTCGAGGTGGCGGCGGTGGATCTTTGCAACCCGCGAGAGGGCAAGTGGCGACTGTTGCACCACGGTTCCACCGGCGAACGCTGGGGAGAGGGCGCCTTTTCTCGCTATTTCGTCGCCTGCACGGCGGAACATGACGCCCTGGCGGCGTTTCTTACCGATGATGTCGTTGACTGTCTCGTGCGTCTTGCCCGCAGTTATCCGGAACTGAACGTTCAGGTCACCCGGGATCATCTGCTGTGTCTGACCTGGTCCGGCGAAGACCCCTACGCGCGGTTATTCGAGCCTGTCTCGGTGGCGCCTGCTGCGCGGCGGGCACCCTTTACCTCGAGCCAGGCGCCGGGGGAAGACCCCGATGAGGTCTATCGGGCGCTTGAAAGGCGACTGCGTGCCCCGCGCCATCTCACCGCGCTGGAGCCGCTGCTCAATGCCATCGAGGACATTCGCGCCGAGCTACCGGTGTCCTCGGCCCGCACGGAGGCCAATATTCCGTTGCGGCGACGGCTGGAAGAGTCCACCTGCTGACGAGCGGTTCGGTGTTGTACCAGCGGCGCACAATGAAACGCCCCAAGCCTTGCCGGCATGGGGCGTTTTTGCGTTACCGCTGCGGGAATCTGATCGACGCTTACTTCACCTTTGGATCAAGTTCACCTCGGGCGTAGCGCTCGAACATGCCTTCCAGACTGATCGGCTTGATCCTGCTGGCGTTGCCGGCGGTGCCGAAGGCTTCGTAGCGGGCGATGCAGATGTCCTTCATGGCGCTGACGGTAAGCTTGAGGAACTTGCGCGGGTCGAACTCTGCCGGGTTCTCGGCCAGGAAGCGACGTACCGCACCGGTGGAGGCCAGACGCAGATCGGTGTCGATGTTGACCTTGCGCACGCCGTGCTTGATGCCCTCGACGATTTCTTCCACCGGGACGCCGTAGGTCTCGGGGATGGCACCACCGTTGGCGTTGATCACCTCGAGCCACTCCTGGGGCACGCTGGAGGAGCCGTGCATGACCAGGTGGGTATCCGGGATGCGCTCGTGAATTTCCTTGATACGCTGGATCGACAGGGTGTCGCCGGTGGGCGGACGGGTGAACTTGTAGGCGCCGTGGCTGGTGCCGATGGCGATGGCCAGGGCGTCGACGCCGGTGGCCTTGACGAAGTCGGCGGCCTCTTCCGGGTCGGTCAGCAGCTGGTCGTGGCTCAGCTTGCCCTCGGCGCCGATGCCGTCTTCCTCACCGGCCATGCCGGTTTCCAGGCTGCCCAGGCAGCCGAGCTCACCTTCTACCGAGACGCCACAGGCGTGGGCCATCTCGACGGTGCGGCGGGTGACGTCGACGTTGTAGTCGTAGTCTGCCGGGGTCTTGCCGTCCTCGCCCAGGGAGCCGTCCATCATCACCGAGGAGAAGCCGAGCTGGATCGAGCGCTGGCACACAGCGGGGCTGGTGCCGTGGTCCTGGTGCATGACCACCGGAATATGCGGAAACTCTTCCACGGCGGCCAGGATCAGGTGGCGCAGGAAGGGGGCGCCGGCGTATTTACGGGCGCCGGCGGAGGCCTGCAGAATCACCGGGGAATCGGTGGCGTCCGCGGCTTCCATGATGGCGCGAACCTGCTCGAGGTTATTGACGTTGAAGGCCGGCACGCCGTAGCCATGTTCGGCGGCGTGGTCCAGCAATTGGCGCATACTGACGAGTGCCATGGAGGTACCTGATTCTTGAAGAGGTCGAGAGCGCGATGCTGTCGCGCCCATGTCGCTTGGGTTGTCAAAGGGCCGGCGATGGCCGGCCCCGGGGCTTAGGCTTGGTAGAAAGCACCGGCGAGCGCCGCTGCTTTTTCGGCAAACCTCAGCGAGCGGCCGCCTCGAGGGCGCTGACCGCCGGCAGTTCCTTGCCCTCGACGTACTCGAGGAAGGCGCCGCCTCCGGTGGAGATGTAGGACACCTGCTCGGCGATGCCGTACTTGTCGATGGCTGCCAGGGTGTCACCGCCGCCGGCGATGGAGAAGCCGTCGCTTTCGGCGATGGCCTTGGACAGGGCCTCGGTGCCGCCACCGAACTGGTCGATCTCGAACACCCCGACGGGGCCGTTCCACAGGATGGTGCCGGCGCTCTTGAGCATGTCGCCCAGGCGGGCGGCGGTATCCGGGCCGATGTCGAGGATCATTTCGTTGTCGGCGACCTGGTCCACCGGCTTGGTGACGGCTTCGGCGGAGTCGGAGAACTCGGTGGCCACGACCACATCGGTGGGCAGCGGAATCTCGACCCTGGCCATCAGCGCCTTGGCCTTGTCCACCAGGTCGGCCTCGTAAAGAGACTTGCCGACATTGTGACCCGCCGCGGCGATGAAGGTGTTGGCGATACCGCCGCCGACGATCAGCTGGTCGCACTTCTCGGACAGGGCGTTGAGCACCTCGAGCTTGGTCGAGACCTTGGAGCCGCCGACGATGGCGGTCATCGGGCGCCTGGGAGTCGCCAGCGCCTTTTCCAGGGCATCGAGTTCGGCGGCCAGCAAGGGGCCCGCGCAGGCGGTCGGTGCGAAGCGGGCCACCCCGTGGGTCGAGGCCTGGGCACGGTGGGCGGTACCGAAGGCGTCCATCACAAAGACGTCACACAGCTCGGCGTAGCGCTTGGCCAGGGCTTCGTCGTCCTTCTTCTCGCCCTGGTTGAAGCGCACGTTCTCGAGCAGTACCACGTCGCCGTCTTCCAGGCTCGGTTCCTGCTCGAGATAGTCGGTCACCAGGCGCACGGGGCAGTCCAGCAGGTCACCGAGGTAGGCCGCCACCGGTGCCAGGGTGAACTCGTCGGCGGGCTCTCCTTCGGTGGGGCGGCCCAGGTGGCTCATCAGCAGCACCTTGGCACCTGCGTCGCGAGCTGCCTTGATGGTCGGCAAGCTGGCGCGCAGACGGGCATCGCTGGTCACCTGGCCGTGTTTGACAGGTACGTTGAGGTCTTCGCGAATCAGTACCCGCTGACCCTTGAGGTCGAGATCGGTCATCTTGCGCACGTTCATGTCGGCAGATCCTCGTCTGGAAAGTCTGAGGGAGACAGCGAATGGCAACGGCTGGTCAGTGGAAGTGTCATCGCTCGGGAACCCGGGGAAGGCTGGCGAGGCGCCCGGCCACGTCCAGCATGCGGTTGGCGAAGCCCCATTCGTTGTCGAACCAGCAAAGCAGCTTGAGCAGGCGGCCACCGGCCACCCGCGTCTGAGTGGCGTCTACGATACCGGAGCGGGGATCGTGGTTGAAGTCGATGGACGCCATGGGCTCCTCGGTATACCCCAGCAGGTCAGGAAGCCGTGACTCGCTGGCCTCGCGCAGCAGTCGGTTGACCTCGCTGGCCGAGGTATCGCGCTTGACGCAGATGGACATGTCCATGGCCGAGACGTTGATCGTCGGCACCCGTACATGGAGGCACTCGAAGCGCTCCGCCAGGTGCGGCATCAGGCGATTGATGCCTCGGGCCAGGCCGGTGTCCACCGGCACGATGGATTGCATCGCCGAGCGGGTCAGGCGCAGATCGGTCTGGTGGTAGGCATCGATCACCGGCTGGTCGTTCATGGCCGAGTGAATGGTCGTGGTCACACCGTGCTCGATGCCCAGCGCCTCGTCGAGCACGGTCAGGATCGGCACCAGGCAGTTGGTGGTGCAGGACGCTGCCGAGACCACCCGGGCATCGGGCGTCAGGTCGTCGTCATTGATGCCGCTGACGATGGTGGCGTCGACGTCGCTTTCTGCCGGCTGGGAGAACAACAGCCGGCCGGCTCCTGCCGCGAGATGGCGCTCGGCGGTGGCGCGATCCTTGAAGCTGCCGGAGCACTCCAGCACCAGGTCGATGCCGAGTGACCGCCAGGGCAGGCGGTCAGGGTCCTCTTCGGACAGCACCCGGATCGCATGACCGTTGATGATCAGATGGCCGTCGCGGCTTTCCACCCGGCCGGGGAAGCGTCCGTGGGTGGTGTCGTAGCGAGTCAGGTAGGTAATGGTATCGAGTCCCGAGAGCTCATTGATCGCCACCACCTCGAAGCTGGGGTCGTTGCGTTCGATGAGGGCTCGCAGGACGCACTGGCCGATGCGGCCGTAGCCATTGATGGCAATACGCTGGGCCATGGGGCTCGATACTCTCCACGGAGGGATGGACACAGGCGCGAAAGTCTATCTCAAATCGCCCCGCGCGTCGCGGCTCCAGCGGCGTCACACTGGGCATAAAACCGCGCAGGTAGCATAAAAATAAAGCTGAATCGGTTCAGCCGAGCATGCCGGCCAGGCGCCAGGCCAGCGGCATCATCAGTGCCGTCAGCACCCCGGTCAGCGTCATGCCGAGAGAAGCGAAGGCACCGGCGGTGGGGCCCAGCTCGAAGGCGCGCACAGTACCGATGGCGTGGCCGTTGATGCCCAGTGCCAGCCCCAGCAGGCGCTGATCGGTGATCTTCAAGAGCCGGCCGAACAGGCTGACGCAGGCGGTGGCCGCGACGCCGGTGATCAACAATCCCCCCATCAGGATCGGCACGGAGCCGCCCAGGCGCTCGGTGATGCCCATGGCGATGGGAGCGGTCACCGATTTGGGTGCCAGCGAGGCCAGCAGTTCCGGCGGCGCCCCCAGTGCCCAGGCGATCAGCAACGCATAGCAGGCGGCCAGCACCGTCGACACCGGTAGGCAGACCAGCAGCGGCCTCCACAGCGCGCGTATGTGGTGCATCTGCTGGTAGAGCGGTACCGCCAGGGCCACCGTGGCCGGGCCCAGCAACAGCATCAGCCACTGGGCGCCCTGGCGATAGTCGACGTAGGCGATGCCGGCCGCCTTGAGCGTCGCGGCGAGCAGCAACGAGGCCAGCAGTACCGGCGGGCACCAGCCGGGAGAGCCGAGCCGCCGAAACAGCGCCATGCCGGCCAAGTAGGCGCCGATGGACAGGGCGATGGCCAGCATTGGGGTATCGAGGTGATCGACCACGGCGAGGTTCATGAGGTCTTTCCTTGGGCGGTGGTGGTCGCCTCGGAGGGCGTCGCCGGCAGCAGGCGGCGCATCAGCCACAGGGTGCTGGCAACGCTCAGCAGGGTGCCCAGGGTCAGCGCCAGCCCTACGGAGAGCCAGTGCCCCGAGATCTGGTCGAGCACCCAGAACACCCCGACCACGCCGGGCATGATCAGCATCGCCAGCAGCATGATCAGCGGCTGTGCCGCCGCTGCCACGTCTTCGTGCATGCGGCCTCGTAGTACGAAGACACCAGTCAATAGCATCAGTCCGACGACGCCGGGGGACAGCGGCAGTTCACCCAGGCTGACCACCAGGTCGCCGACCAGCCACAGCAGCGAAAGCCATAAAAAGCCTCGTAACACGGACATTGCAATCCTCTTGGGTCATTGTCACTGGCCGGGGCCAGGGGAATTGAGCCATTGTGCCGACTCATGGTGCCTTGGTCAGCAGGGGCTCTCGTTGCAGCGCGTCATCCGCTACCCTGTGTAGACTGACTATTCGCCTACCGCCCGACTGGGTCGGGCATGACAGGGAGATTGATGATGAGTGATATTGCCAGCTGGCTGGGTGCCGAGGCAGAGGACCTTTTGACTCATGAATGTCGCGGTATCGCCAAGGAGCAACTCCACCTGCCGGGATCGGACTTCGTCGACCGGGTGATGATGGACTCCGACCGCTCGCCGGCGGTGCTGCGCAGCATGCAGACGATGTTCAACCATGGCCGTCTGGGGGGCACCGGTTACCTCAGCATCCTGCCGGTGGATCAGGGGATCGAACACTCCGCTGGCGCCTCCTTCGCACCCAACCCGATCTACTTCGATCCGGCCAACATTGTGGAGCTGGCGATCGAGGGCGGCTGCAACGCCGTGGCTTCTACCCTGGGTGGCCTGTCGTCGGTGGCGCGCCGCTATGCCCACCGCATCCCGATGATGCTCAAGTTGAACCACAACGAGACGCTGACCTATCCGGCGATCTACGATCAGACCCTGTTCGCCGAGGTCGACCAGGCCTTCGACATGGGGTGCGTCGCCGTGGGTGCGACCATCTACTTCGGTTCCCCCGAGAGCCGTCGCCAGATCGAAGAGATCAGCGCGGCCTTCGAGCGCGCCCACGAGCTGGGCATGGTGACGGTGCTGTGGGCCTATCTGCGTAACCCGGCCTTCAAGCATGAGGGCACCGACTATCATGTGGCCTCCGACCTCACCAGTCAGGCGGTCCACCTGGCGGCGACGCTCAAGGCGGACATCGTCAAGCAGAAGCTGCCCGAGAACAACGATGGCTATCGCACCATCGGCTTCGGCAACACCCACGAGAAGGTCTACAGCGAGTTGACCAGCGATCACCCGATCGATCTGGCCCGCTATCAGGTGGCCAACGCCTACATGGGCCGTGCCGGGCTGATCAACTCCGGCGGTGCCTCCACCGGAGAAGGCGATCTGACCCAGGCGGTGCGTACCGCGGTGATCAACAAGCGGGCCGGTGGCATGGGCCTGATCTCCGGTCGCAAGGCCTTCCAGAAGCCGATGCGTGACGGGGTAAGCCTGCTCAACGCCATTCAGGACGTCTATCTGGCGCCGGATGTCACCATCGCCTGATCCAAGCCTGCCTCAACAACCGCGCAGGATAGAGGATCAGACCGCCTAGGCCGACCATCAAGGTCGCTAGATACAGCAGGGGCACGGCGTAAGCCGTGCCCCTGCTCGTTTCTGCTGGTCACGCTTTCGGTCGCAACAGGCCGGGCGTGCCGGCCCGCGCTGGACTTAACCCAGCAGCGCCTTGGCGCGTTCCACCAGGTTGTCCACGGTGAAACCGAAGTGCTTGAACAGGTCGCCCGCCGGGGCCGACTCGCCAAAGCTGGACATGCCGATGGTGTCGCCGTCGAGGCCCACGTACTTGCTCCAGTAGTCGCGATGGCCTGCCTCGATGGCCAGACGGGCGCGAACACTGCGCGGCAGGACGGACTCACGGTAGTCGGCGTCCTGGCTGTCGAAGACGTCGGTGGCCGGCATCGATACCACGCGCACCTGCTTGCCTTCGGCTTCCAGGGTTTCGGCGGCCTGCATGGCCAGTGTCACCTCGGAGCCGGTGGCGATCAGGATCAGCTCAGGGGTGCCTTCGCTGTCCTTGAGTACGTAGCCACCACGCTGGATGTTGGCCAGCTGGCTCTTGTTGCGCTCTTGGTGGGGCAGGCCCTGACGGGACAGTACCAGCGCGGTGGGGCCGGCGCTGCGCTTGACCGCGTGGGCCCAGGCGGCAGCGGTCTCGACCGCATCGCAGGGGCGCCAGGTGCACAGGTTCGGGGTGGTACGCAGACTGGTCAGCTGCTCGATCGGCTGGTGGGTCGGGCCGTCCTCGCCCAGACCGATGGAGTCATGGGTGTAGACGAAGATGGCGCGCTGGTTCATCAGCGCCGCCATGCGCACGGCGTTGCGCATGTATTCCATGAAGATCAGGAAGGTGGCGCCGTAGGGCACGAAGCCGCCGTGCAGGGCGATACCGTTCATGATGGCGCCCATGCCGAACTCGCGTACCCCGTAGTGCAGGTAGTTGCCGCCGGCTGCTTCGGCGCTGATGGCCTCGGCACCCTTCCAGAAGGTCAGGTTGGAAGGCGCCAGGTCGGCGCTGCCACCCAGCAGCTCCGGCAGCTGCGGGCCGAGCTCGTTGAGGCAGTTCAGCGAGGCCTTGCGTGAGGCCACGGACTCGCCCTTCTGCTGGGCGGCCTCGACCAGCGCTTCGCTGTTGAGCTCGCTCGGCAATTCACCCTTCTGGCGACGCAGGAATTCGCGGGCCAGCTCCGGGTGCTCCTGCTGGTAGCGCTCGAAGCGAGCCTGCCAGTCAGCCTGGTGCTTCTGGCCACGCTCGCAGGCGTCCCAGCCCTGGTAGATATCCTCGGGGATATGGAAGGGCGCGTGGGGCCAGTCGAGTTGCTTGCGCGCCGCTGCGACTTCCTCTTCGCCGAGTGCCGCGCCGTGGCATTCTTCCTTGCCCTGCTTGTTGGGGGCGCCGAAGCCGATGACGGTCTTGCAGATGATCAGGGTCGGGCGATCCTGCTGGGTGCGGGCCATCTCGATGGCGGCTTTGATCTCCTCGGGCTTGTGCCCGTCCACCGCCGGTACCACGTGCCAGCCGTAGGCTTCGAAGCGCTTGGCGGTATCGTCGGTGAACCAGCCTTCGACCTCGCCGTCGATGGAGATGCCGTTGTCATCGTAGAAGGCGATCAGCTTGCCGAGCTGGTGGGTGCCGGCAAGCGAGGCGACCTCATGGGAGATGCCTTCCATCAGGCAGCCGTCGCCGAGGAAGCAGTAGGTGTAGTGGTCGACGATCTCGTGGCCCGGGCGGTTGAACTGACCCGCCAGGGTGCGCTCTGCCATGGCCATGCCGACGGCGTTGGCCAGGCCCTGGCCGAGGGGGCCGGTGGTGGTCTCGACGCCGGGAGCGTAGCCGTACTCGGGGTGACCTGCGGTCTTGGCGTGGAGCTGGCGGAAGTTCTGCAGTTCTTCCAGACCCAGGTCGTAGCCTGACAGGTGCAGGAGGGAGTACAGCAGCATGGAGCCATGGCCGTTGGACAGCACGAAACGGTCGCGATCGGCCCACTTGGGATCGTCAGGGTTGTGAACGAGGTAGTCGTTCCACAGCACCTCGGCGATATCGGCCATACCCATCGGGGCTCCGGGGTGGCCGGAGTTGGCCTTCTGGACGGCATCCATGGAAAGGGCGCGAATGGCGTTGGCCAGTTCGAAACGGGACGGCATTGAGGGCTCCTCGCCTGGGGCAAAGTGGCAATCTGACGTTGGCCTGCCCGGTGGGGGCGGCGCAGCGGCGTCAAGGATAGGCGCCGCCTGTCGTGCCTGTGGACAACGAGGGCGGGAGGGGCGGCGCGGATCGATCGGGGACATATTGTCGCCGGAAATGACAGATCCATCAAATGCCGGGGACTTGATCCATGCCTGGCAGGGTCTGCCATGGCCCGGCCTGTCGCTAGGAACCGGACGGTCGAGCGTGTAGAATTTCGTCCCGCCAGGTCCACGCGGAATCTGCATAGTGCGATCGTCGATCACGGTCGCTCCCGTTTCCATCTTGCCAGGCCCGCCTGCCGATTATCCTACAGAGGGTCGAGGACGCCATGAGCGAATACTCCCTGTTTACCTCCGAGTCCGTGTCCGAAGGACACCCGGACAAGATTGCCGATCAGATTTCCGATGCCGTGCTCGATGCCCTGATCGCGCGGGACAAGAATGCCCGTGTGGCCTGCGAGACCCTGGTCAAGACCGGTGTCGCCATCGTGGCCGGCGAGATCACCACCTCCGCCTGGGTGGATCTCGAGGAGCTGGTGCGCAAGGTGATCATGGATATCGGCTATACCTCCTCCGACGTCGGTTTCGACGGCGAGACCTGCGGGGTGCTCAACCTGATCGGCAAGCAAAGCGTCGAAATCGCCCAGGGCGTCGATCGCGAAAAGCCCGAGGATCAGGGCGCCGGTGATCAGGGCCTGATGTTCGGCTATGCCACCAACGAAACCGACTCTTACATGCCGGCGCCGATCCACTACAGCCATCGGCTGGTGGAGCGCCAGGCCGAGCTGCGCAAGCGTGGCCTGCTGCCCTGGCTGCGTCCCGATGCCAAGAGCCAGCTGACCTTCCGTTACGACGATGCCGGCAAGCCCTGTGCGGTCGATGCCGTGGTGCTGTCCACTCAGCATGATCCGGACATCGACCAGGAGCAGCTGCGCCAGATGGTCCAGCGCGAGATCATCGAGCAGGTACTGCCGGCGGAGTGGCTGTCCGACAGCACGCGTTATCACATCAACCCGACCGGCAAGTTCGTCATCGGCGGTCCGGTGGGTGACTGTGGCCTGACCGGGCGCAAGATTATCGTCGACACCTACGGCGGCATGGCGCGACATGGTGGTGGCGCCTTCTCCGGCAAGGACCCGTCCAAGGTCGACCGCAGCGCCGCCTACGCCGGCCGCTACGTGGCCAAGAACGTGGTAGCGGCGGGACTGGCCGAGCGTTGCGAGATCCAGGTGTCCTACGCCATCGGTGTCGCCGAGCCGACCTCGGTGTCGATCAACACCTTCGGCACGGGTCGTATCGATGACGAGCGTATCGTCGAGCTGGTGCGCGATCACTTCGACCTGCGCCCCAATGCCATTACTCGCATGCTGGATCTGCTGCATCCCATGTATCAGCTGACCGCAGCCTACGGTCACTTTGGCCGTGAGCCCTTCGAGACCAGCTATAGCTGGACCGATACCGAAGGCGAGATCCACACCGAGACCTTTACCGCCTTCCCGTGGGAGAAGGTCGACCGGGCCGACGCTCTGCGCGCCGCCGCCGGTATCTGATCCCTCTTTGTGGCATCAGCGGCGAGGCGTTCACGCGCCTGCCGACATGACAAGGCCCGCCTGGTTCGCCAGGCGGGCCTTGTCGCATTGTGGCGGCGGGGGGCGTTTGCCGCGAATGTGCGAAGCGACGTTGGCAGAGCGGTCGCAAGTCTTCTGGTGACCTGGCGGTGATTGTGCGTCTTTGCCTACCTCTTTGTCGCCGGGTTATGCGTCAAACGGCGACATCATCTCATTCCTTTTCATATCCGCGCATGCGGGCGGAGAAGCCTTTGGCTCACGGCTAATATTAGATGGAGGCAGGATGCAGATGCCGCTAAGTCGGCAGCGCGGTATCGCATCAGCGCGTCACCATCTGTCAGGCAGCCAGTGATGGTCGTTGGTTCTCGGTAGTCAAAGGTTCGATGTGTCGTCGTCCATCGCCAGATCGTTGTCGAGAAACCGCTGTCGGGAAACCGCTGTTCAAGAACCATCGGCGGCCAAGTGGCCTGAACGGGAAAGTGACGCCCACGTCGCCGGAAAAACGGTTAGAAAGCGGTTGGAAGGCGGCCAGAACGTGAGAATGATCAGCGATAAAAAACGCTGGCGAGCCGCCTGATAGATGTCAGGAAAGAGGCGCTTTCGGCGACAGGCATGTATGGCCTGTGTGAGTTTGACGTCGGTATATATCCATGTCCTTGGCATTTGGGGCGCTGGACAGAAGGCGGTTCGTGGAAGGACATGCCTTGGCCGCGATTGAAGTGTGGTCGGCACGATGGTGTGGTCGGCACGATGGAAAGAGGCCATAGCGCCCGTGACAGGAATACTGGCTGGTGCCCCGGGCGGCACGAAGAAGAGCCAAAGTGCGGGTGAGACCAGATCAGGGACATGAGCGCTGCGCCAAGACGGTAGCAACGACAGGGGGATCAGAAGATGGGCGAAGCAAGGCACCACTATCACTTCTATCAGCGCCATCATCAGGGGCACTTTCAGCGTCTTCACGCGGACCCGACCTGCTCGCGAACCAGGCTGGCGTCACAGCAGGAACTCTGGCGCAAGGAGTTGCCGTCGCGTAAGGGGGCTGGCGATGACGGGACCACCGAGGCTGGATGGCGATACTCCCATGACGTGGTATCGCCGGACGGTGACGATGATTATCTCCAGTATCGTGAGCTATTCATGACCAAGTTGGCGCTGGAGGCTACCGCCGCACTGGCAACGTTCCTGGTGACTGCCGCCGCCATCATGATGATTCTGCTTCAGCACCAGGGACTCTTGACCGCCGTCATCGTCATTGCACTGAGCGTGCCCGCCTTTGTGCTGTCGACGCAGCGCCTTTCGTGCCTGGGGCATGATGCAACGATGTTCGAGAGCGAACCCTTGGGAGATATTCGATTATGAGCATCGGTCAACAGGTGCTGCTCGGCGTCGCTATTACCTCGCCGTTGCTGGTGCTGACATGGTGGTCGGTACGACGTACCGATCGCCATCTGAGAAAGCGTCGCCAGTAGCACCTCAGCATACGGGCTCTCCGTACAGCCGCGCCGTTCAGGTATGCCGTCTGATCACGCCGTTCGAACGTGCCGATCGGTCGAGGCGTTCGGCCGAGGCGTTCGGCCGTCATGTCAGGTCGTGGTCTGCGATGGTGACCTTCGGTCGTGACCAAGGAGGGCCAGATGGCCGGGCGTCTCGTCTCTTGTCAGAGTTTCGTATCTCGTCAGAAAAGCACCACCCTCTCGTCTCTCCATTCCTCAGCCAGCTGGCGATGCCTGCTGTTCGTGGTGTCGCTGGTCCTGCCGTCGTGGGCCAACGCCAGCTGTCCTGACTGGACGGCGAGCACGGCGTCCAGTCGCATCACCGAGTTGACCAGCCACCTGCGGCAGTGGGAGCAGGCCTACCGAAAGGACGGCAGCTCGCCGGTCAGCGATGATGTGTTCGACCAGACCGAACGTCGGTGGCGCGAACTCCAGCGCTGTTTTCCCGAGCTCGAGGTGGCGGACTTCAAGGATAGGGCTTCCGCGCCGACAGCGGATAGTGCCATCCCCTGGCAGCGCCATCCTGTGGCGCATACTGGGCTGCGCAAGGCGCAGGACGCTGCCGAGGTGCAGCGTTGGCTGGTGACTGAAGGTCCAGGCTCGCCGCCTGCGGCACCGGCCGACCGCGCTACCGATGTCTGGATTCAGCCCAAGGTGGATGGTGTGGCGGTCAGTCTTGTCTATCACGGAGGCCGCCTGGCGGGCGTGTACAGTCGTGGGGACGGGCGGACCGGCCAGGACTGGACACGCCATGCCGCGGTCATCCCGTCGATTCCCCAGCGCCTGGCAGGTGATTGGCAGTCGCTTGCCGACGGCGATGGTCTGGTGTTTCAGGGTGAGCTGTATGAGCGCCTTGAAGATCATGTCCAGCAGCGGGATGGCGGGGCAGGGGCACGCTCCCATGTGGCCGGCTGGCTTGCCCGCGATGAGTTGTCCCCTGCGCTGGGCCAGCGTATCGGTCTGTTCGTCTGGTCCTGGCCGATGGGGCCGCGGACGCTTGAGGATCGACTGTCAGGGCTCGAGCGCCTGGGCCTGGGTCAAATATCGCGATACACCCACCCTGTTGAATCCCAGGAGGACGCCGCCGCCTGGCGCGAGCGCTGGTATCGCTCGCCGCTGCCCTTCGCCACCGATGGCGTGGTACTACGGCGTGGGCGCAGGCCGGATGGTACGGTCTGGCAGGCCGAGCCGCCGCACTGGGCACTGGCGTGGAAGTATCCACCGCGAGAGGCCCTGGCGGAGGTAGCCGACATAGCGTTCCGCATTGGTCGCAGCGGTCGCATCACCCCGGTGGCCCGGCTTGTGCCGGTGGAGGTGGATGGACGCAGGCTGAGCCAGGTCAGCCTGGGGAGTCTGTCACGCTGGCGCGAGTGGGACCTGCGGCCCGGCGATCAGGCGATCATCGAGTTGGCCGGGCTGATCATCCCTCAGCTAAAGGGGGTGGCCTGGCGCGCAGCCGAGAGGGTTGACCTCGAGGTTCCCGCGGAATCGGACTTTCACCTGCTGAGTTGCTGGCACCCGACCCCGGGCTGTCGGCAGCAGTTTCTGGCTCGCCTGGCCTGGCTCAGTGATTCATCGGCGCTGGATCTCGACGGTGTCGGGGAAGGCACCTGGAAGGCGCTGGTGGACGCCGGCCTGGTGGCGGGGTTGCTGGACTGGCGGGAACTGTCGCCAGAGCGACTGGCCCAGGCAAGCGGCATCGGCAAGGTCACCGCAGAGCGTCTTGGTGTTGCCCTCTCCGAGACCAGCCATCGCGGCTTCACGCAGTGGCTAAGCGCCCTGGGAGCGCCCTCGGCTGGGGGTATCTCCGAGCACGACTCCTGGCGCACGCTGTCGGCGTTGGACGCAGCCGGCTGGCGCCGCCGCCCCGGCGTCGGTGATGTTGGCGCCAGGCGCTGGCGAGCGTTTCTTTCGCATCCCGAGGTCGACGCCCTGGCGAGGCAACTGGCCGACGCCGGTATTGCTGGCTTCGTCGGGGCCTTCGACGATGACGCGACACGTTCGATTGCCACGCTGGGCTCAGCTAGCCCTTCTCATAGCCTTTCGCATAGCCCTTCGAACCGCTCTCCAGCTAGTCCCTTACACCGCGCACCAGCTTCCCCCTCAGCGACTCGACTGAAAAGTGATGCTGGCGCCCGGCTAGAGATCGACGCAGCGCCCTGGTTGGCGAGTCCGCCATAGTGACTCCTATAGTGAAGGCTGGATAACCAGCAGGAGGCGAGCATGACTCCGACCGAGGCTTCGCAAAGGGCGCAGTGGGCTCAGCGTCAGGATGACTACCGGGTCGCCGATATCGGCCTGGCCGACTGGGGGCGCCGCGAGATTCGCATCGCCGAAAGCGAGATGCCGGCCTTGATGTCCCTCAGGACCCGGTACCGTGAGGTTCAGCCGCTCAAGGGCGCACGTATCGCCGGCTGTATCCACATGACGATTCAGACCGCGGTGTTGATCGAGACCCTGGTCGACCTTGGTGCGAGCGTACGCTGGTCGTCCTGCAATATCTTTTCCACCCAGGACCACGCCGCCGCCGCCATCGCCGCAGCAGGCATCCCTGTATTTGCCTGGAAGGGCGAGAACGAGGACGAGTTCTGGTGGTGTATCGAGCAGACGGTGGATGGCGCCGACGGCTGGACCCCCAATCTGGTGCTGGATGATGGCGGTGACCTGACGCTGCTGTTGCACGAGCGACATCCGGACAAGCTTGACGCCATCCACGGCATCAGTGAAGAGACCACCACCGGTGTCCATCGACTGCTCGAGATGCTCAGGGCAGGCACCTTGAAGGTGCCGGCCATCAACGTCAACGACGCCGTCACCAAGTCGAAGAATGACAACAAGTACGGCTGCCGTCACAGTTTGAATGACGCCATCAAGCGTGGGCTGGATCACCTGCTGGCGGGCAAGCAGGCACTGGTGGTGGGCTATGGGGACGTGGGCAAGGGGTCGGCGGCCTCGCTGCGTCAGGAAGGCATGATCGTGCGCGTCGCCGAGATCGACCCGATCTGTGCCATGCAGGCCTGCATGGACGGTTACGAGGTGGTTTCTCCCTATCGTGGCGGTATCAATCGTGGCGTCGACAGTCTCGATCTCGAACTGCTCGGCAAGACCGACCTGGTGGTGACCTGCACCGGCAATATCGGCGCCTGTGACGCCGCCATGCTGGGCGCTCTCAAGAATGGCGCGGTGGTCTGTAATATCGGCCACTTCGACAGCGAGATCGATACCGCCTACATGCGCAAGCAATGGCTCTGGGAGGAGGTCAAGCCCCAGGTGCACAAGATCTACCGAGACGCCGAGCCGGGGCAGACGTACGATCCCGACAGCCGCAATGTGATCTACCTGCTGGCCGAGGGGCGTCTGGTCAACCTGGGTAACGCCACCGGTCATCCCTCGCGGGTGATGGACGGCTCCTTCGCCAATCAGGTGCTGGCGCAGATGCATCTGTATGCCCGGCGTTTTGCCGAGCTGGGCCCCGACGAACGCGACGGCATGATCGATGTCACGGTGCTGCCACGCCATCTCGACGAGGAGGTGGCACGCTACATGGTGGAGGGCTTTGGCGGCGTGATCACTCAGCTGACCGAGGCTCAGTCGGAGTACGTCGGAGTGCCGGTGGAGGGGCCATACAAGCCAGACCACTATCGTTACTGAGGCTTGGCCTATCAAGAGTGCCTGCGCTCGACCACGTTGACGCACCAGGTTCACTCCAGGCCCAGGCTTTCCGGAAAGGGGGCTGTGCCTGCCCTGCGTGCCTTGGTCAGGGCGGTGCAGGGTGGGGAATCAGGGCTAGGTAGTCAGCCTGGGGCGAGCGTGGGGAATAGCGGGGCAGGGGGCGGCACCGGTCATCGTTTCGTCATGGCCGCGCCATGGCAGTGTCACCGGGGCAGGACAGGCTGGGTGGGCGTCACAGGAGAATGCCCATGGCCACGTCACTGACCGCTCGAACCCTGTTCATTTCCGATCTTCACCTCGGCACCCGGGATTGCCAGGCCGCCTTGCTGTCGCGGCTGCTGCGCCGCGTGCGCCCGGAGCGCCTCTACTTGGTGGGGGATGTGATCGACCTTATCGCCATGCACCGGCGGGCGTCGCTGCCGGCGGAGCAGCAGCGCCTGGTGGGGCGTCTCTTGCGCCTGGCCAAGGGCGGTTGCGAGATCATCTATATTCCCGGCAACCACGACGCGGCCTTGCGTCAGCTGTGTGGCATCCGTATGCACCGGGTGCGCATCGAGCGCCGGGCGATCCACGAGACCGCCGATGGTCGCCGTCTGCTGGTGAGCCACGGCGACGAGTTCGATACCCATGTGCGCCTGGCCCCCTGGCTGATGGCGCTGGGTGATGGCATGCATCAGTTTGTGCTGTCGCTCAATCGCTGGTGCAACAAGGCGCGCAGCCTGCTGGGCCTGCCTTACTGGTCGCTGGCGGCGGCGGTCAAGGGGCGCATCGGCGCGGCCCAGCGCTATGTCGAACAGTTCGAGCAGGCGGCCATCCACCAGGCGGCCCGGGAAGGACTCGATGGCTACGTCGGCGGGCATATCCACAAGGCCGGATTTCGTGCCCAGGACGGCGTGCTCTACTGCAACGACGGCGACTGGGTGGAGCACTGCACGGCGCTGATCGAGCGTCCCGACGGCAGCCTGGCGCTGATCGACTGGGAAGGGCAGGTGATCGAGGCCGAGCCTTCGATGCCCCGCGCCTGCCCCGAGGGCGCCCTGGCGGGGGCCTGAGGAGCGCTTTTGAGCCTTCCTTCACCACTTCGATTTGTCTAACGGGCGGGGCGCTGGCCTTCGCCAGCGTTCTGCTGGCCACCCGCAATTTCTTCTTCAGCCGCGGGTCATTGACCGTGCCTGCCATGTGGCGTCGTCTGCGGCGTAAAAATAAGTTGTTGAACTCATGCTGCCAGCGGCCATGCTGCAAGACGAGCGCGACGCGCGCACACGTCGGCGTATATATCGGCAAGGGCCGGCGGTTTATCGTCTGGTAACCAGGAGGTTGGCATGGCAAGCGTACATATCGTGGGTCCCGCGTTCTCGAACTTCGTGCGCAGCGTGGTGCTGGTGTGTCACGAGAAGGGCATCGAGCACAGTGTCGGGATGGAGGTCGAAGGACGTCGGGTCGAGCTGCATTCACCGGAGTTCAAGGCGCTCAATCCCTTCGACAAGATTCCCGTGCTGATTCACGGCGAACGCCGTCTGTACGAGAGCGTTGCCATCTGCCGCTACCTGGAGGGCGCCTTCGATGGGCCCGACCTGCTACCCAGGGATGACTGGACGCGGGCTCAGGTGGACCAGTGGTGTGCTGCGCTGGCCACCCAGGCCGACCAGGCCATCGTGCGGCGCTACCTGCTGGAACTGGTCTTTCCCAAGGGGCCCAATGGCGAGGTGAGGGAAGACCGGGTACGCGAGGCGGCCCCGGAGGTGGCACGGATACTGACCATCCTGGAACACCAGTTGGCGGGGAGAGACTTTCTCGTCGGTGATGGCTTCACCCTGGCCGATGCCCTGGCGGCGCCGATGCTCGACTATCTGGAGGCCACGCCGCCCGCCGCCTCGCTGATGGAGGCGGCGCCAAATGTCCGAGCCTACGTGGAGCGTCTGAGATCGCGGCCTTCCGGCAAGGCGGTATTGGTAGCGCCCGTGTTTCCCCGCTAGTCACTCTCGGCGCTAGCGACTTTCGCCTTTCAGCTTCACTGCACCAGTCCAAGCATCCCGCTCAGGTACAGCGGAATCACCAGCGGCGCGGCCAGGGTGGTGATCAACACCGCCAGGGCGCCCTTCTCGGGCGCGATGCCGAGTTCCATGGCCACCACCACCACGTTGGCGGCCATGGGCACCACCCCGATCAACAGCAGCGCCAACGCCATGTCCTGTGACAGCCCGGTGGTGGCCTTGAGCAGCAGGACGGCGCCCAGCATCAGCAGTGGCCACAGGGCATAACGCACCGCCACGCAGGCGCCGATAAAGCGCCCATCCAGCGAGCGCACGGAAACACGACCCAGGGTCATGCCGATGATCATCATGCCGAGCAGGGTGTAGGTCGCTGGAAACACCGACATGGCATCGGTCACCGCCGCTGGCACCGTCATGCCGACTCCTTCCACCAAAAGCGCCGCCAGAAAGGCGTAGATCAGCGGCAGCCTGGCGATCTTGAGCAGGCTGTCACGCACCGTAAAGCGGCCGCGGGCGCTTAGATAGAAGCCGACGGTGAACTCGTAAAGGGTGACGCCGAGTGCACAGAACAGGTACAGGGTGACGCCGGAGGGGGGCAGCAACACCAGCGCCACCGGCAAACCGAAGTAGCCGGTGTTGCCGGTACCGGCAGAAAACGCCAGCACCGAGCCTTCCTCATCCCCCAGCCAGCGCTTGCCCAGCCGATTGATGAACACGGCCACCAGGCTTGCGATCACGAACAGGGCGGCGGTCAAGGCGAGGTAGACCGGCGTCGGACCGCCCAGTACCAGCGCGCGGAAGAAGGTCAGCGGAGCGATCAGGTAGATCAGCAGGGTGGCGATGGGACGAGGGTCGACCTTGAGCCGCCTGGCGGACAGGACGCCGAGGGCGACGAAGGCGAGCAGGGTCCACAGGGGGCCCATCAGCGAGGTCGGGTCGACGGCCATGTTCATCATCCTTGGGTGCCAGGCCCCGTATCATGCCGTCTGGGCGCGCCGGTGTCAGCCCGGGCCGGCTGCCGAGGTCATTTTTTAGAACAGATGGTTATGAGTCTCACCTTTCTTATATGAAGAGAATTGAAGTTTACCCGCGAAACTTTCATTGGTCGGGGTGAGGCCGAGTCGTCACAATGGCACCCATCACCTTTACGGCCGCCGATTTGCGGTAGCCTGACACGCTTCACGAGGACCCCGAGATGAGCGCACAAGAGCACCCGCTGGGCATCAGCTTCGAATTCTTCCCCCCGAATACCGACGCCGGGCGGGAGAAGCTGATGCGCAACCGGGACCTCTTGGCCGAGCGCAACCCGCGGTTCTTTTCCGTCACCTACGGTGCCGGCGGTTCCACCCAGAATCGCACCATTACCACCGTCAATGCGGTGCGCGAGTGCGGCATCACCACCGCGCCGCACCTGTCCTGCGTCGGCAGCGAGAAGGCCCAGCTGCGCGAGCTGCTGACCGACTACAAGGCCCAGGGCATCAATAGCCTGGTGGCCCTGCGCGGTGACCTGCCTTCCGGCATGGGCGGCATCGGCGAGCTGCGCTACGCCAACGAGCTGGTGGAGTTCATCCGCGAGGAGACCGGTGATCACTTCGAGATTGCGGTGGCGGCCTACCCGGAGTCTCACCCCCAGGCGGCGAGCTTCGAGTCGGATCTGCAGAACTTTGCCCGCAAGATGAATGCCGGTGCCAATCTGGCGATCACCCAGTACTTCTTCACCGCCGACGCCTACTTCCACTTCGTCGAGCGGGCTCGCCAGCTTGGCGTGGAAGCACCGATCATCCCCGGCATCATGCCGATCACCAACTACTCCAAGCTGGCGCGCTTCTCCGACGCCTGCGGTGCCGAGATCCCGCGCTGGATTCGCAAGCAGCTCGAGGCGTACGGTGATGACAGCGCCGCCATCGCCGACTTCGGCGAAGAGGTGATCTCGCGCCTGGCCCAGCGCCTGCTCGACGGCGGCGCCCCGGGACTGCACTTCTACACCCTCAACCAGGCCGAGCCGACGCTGAAGATCGTCGACAACATCACCGGCCGCTCATGACACCAACAACAACGCTGGACGGGTCGCGCTAGCCAGTCGCGACCACAACAACAAGAACGTCGGCCCCGCCCTGTGCGGGGCCGACGTCGTTCTGGGGGAGGGTAGAAAAACGAAGAAGCCTGGCCGTTGGGGGCAGGCCAACGGCGGGCGGCCGTCGTCATGGGGGAGCCCCAGGCACGAAAAAGCCCCGCCATGGGGCGGGGCCAGAGGGCGGGGCTCAAGGTGCGGGGTTAAAGGGGGGCGGGTTCAGCCTGCGGTGGCGCTGCGGGTACCGCCGCCGCTGGCGCGCTGCATCACGAACAGACCGATGGCGATGGCCAGTCCTGCCAGGTCGGTGACGATGCCGCCGTAGATCAGGCACAGGGCGCCGATCAGCATCACCAGCCGCTGCCAGGCCTTCACCGGTCCGAAGAACCAGGCCTGGACGGTGGCCGCCAGCAGCACGATGCCGATGGTGGCGGTGGTGCCGACCCGCAGGATCTGGGGCCAGTCGCCTTCCATCAGCATGGCCGGGCTGTAGAAGAACATGAACGGCACGATAAAGGCTGCCAGACCGATCTTGAACGAGGCCACCGAGGTGCCCATGGCGTTGTCGCCGGAGATACCCGCCGCCGCGTAGGAGGCCAGCGCCACCGGCGGAGTGATCGCCGAGACCACCGCGAAGTAGAACACGAAGAAGTGCGCCACCAGCGGCTGGATGCCGATGTCGATCAGGCCCGGGGCGACCACCGATGCTGCCACCGCGTAGGCGGCGGTGGTGGGCATGCCCATGCCCAAGAGGATCGAGATGCACATGGCGAAGAACAGCGCCAGCAGCTGGCTGACACCGGCCAGGCCCAGCAGCAGCGACGAGAAGCGCGCGCCGACGCCGGTCAGGGCGATGACGCCGACGATCAGGCCGGCGCAGGCACATACCGCGATGATCTGGATCGACATGGTGCCGGCCAGGCTGAGGGCCCGCAGGATGGAACGAATGCCCATCTTGTGGGGTGACAGCCAGCTCACCACCGCGGCGGAGGCGGTCGCCAGCGTGCCTGCGCGGATCACCGAGTAGCCCATGAACAGCGCTGTGATCAGGATGATGATCGGGGCGAACAGGTAGACCTGCTTGATCAGCTTGGAGAACTGCGGAATCTCTTCCTTGCGCATGCCGCGCATGCCCTTGCGGGCCGCCTCGAAGTCGACCATGAAGTAGACAGAGGCGAAGTACAGGATCGCCGGGATCAGCGCGGCCACCGCGATCTCGGTATAAGGAATACCGGTGATCTCGGCCATGATGAAGGCGCCGGCACCCATGATCGGCGGCATGATCTGGCCACCGGTGGAGGCGGCCGCCTCGATGGCGCCTGCGCTTCTGGCCGGATAGCCGACCTTCTTCATCAGCGGGATGGTGAGCGAGCCGGTGGACACCACGTTACCTGCGCTGGTGCCGTTGATCATGCCCATAAGGCCGGAGGCGAAGATCGAGACCTTGGCGGGGCCGCCACGGGCGCGACCGGCGCCGGCGAAGGCGAAGTTGACGAAGTAGTCACCGACCTTGGAGGCCTGCAGGAAGGCCGCGAAGATGATGAACAGGATGATATAGGTGGAGGACACCGCCGTGGTCGGGCCGAGGATGCCGGCGTCGGTGTAGACCTGGCTGAAGAAGCGCCCCAGCGACAGCCCCGGATAGCCGAGGAAGCCCGGCAGCCAGGGGCCCATGAAGACGTAGGCCAGGAAGATGGCGGAGATCACCACCAGCGCCAGACCGGCGACGCGGCGGGTCAGCTCTAGGATCAGCAGCGAGCCGGAGATGGCGGCCCAGCTGATGCCCATGGGCGCGAAGGAGGTGCCGGTGGAGGCGCGCAGCGGACTGTTGAAGACCACCAGCAGGTAGCCGGCCACGGCGGCGGCGCAGACCATCAACACGACGTCGGCCAGCAGCAATTGGTGGCGGGCCTGACGGGGAAACCAGGAAAGCGCAATGGCGCCGACGGTGGCGAGGATCAGCGGGGCGCCGTAGTGCCAGTTTTCGATGGCCGGCTCGATGCGCATGGCGCCGCCGGCCATGGTCTGCTGCATCAGCACCACCTGGATCAGGGCGTAGCCTGCGGGCAGCAGCAACGCCAGGGCGATCACGCTGGCCCAGCGCGGCGCACCGTCCTGGCCGTCCTCGACGAAGCGCGAGCCGGTGTAGAGGCCGAAGCCGAGGATCAGCGCGCCGGCGATATGGATGATGCGGAACGACCAGGTCTCGATGGGGTAGATATTGAGCGAGACCAGGTGAAAGACGGTGTAGGCCACGGCGAGTACGCCGAACAGCCACCACTTGCCGCCCTGGAAGACACGGCGATTGGGTTCGACGGCTTCGTCGTCGACGCCCGAGGCGACGATGGGTTCGACCGAAGCGTCGGTCGCATCCTCGTCGCGGGGAGAATCTGGGGTGTGGGTCATGGAGCGATACCTTGAGAAACGGACGACCGGCCGGGTGCCCGCCCGCGGACTGGCCGCGGGCGGGTGATCCTGATTACTGCTTGATCATGGACGGATCGATCTCGTAGCCGTTTTCCTCGTACCAGCGCGCGGCGCCGGGGTGGAACGGCAGCACGGTGTTGTACTGAATGTTCTCGGGAATGGTGGTCGCGGCACTGCGGTGCACGTCGAGCATCTTGTCGTTGTTTTCCATGGTCAGCTTGGTGACCTCGTAGACGAAGTCTTCGGGCAGGTCACAGCCGGCGATGGCGAAGTTCCACATGGACACCGCACGGGCGTCTTCCTCGAGGGTGGTGTAGGTGCTGGCCGGGATCTGGAAGGCCGAGACCGGGAACTTGTCGAGGACCTGCTGCTGCTCTTCCTCGGTGAATTCGACGATGTTGACGTCGGTCTGCACCTCGAGCTGGCTGACCGCGGGGATCGGAATGCCGGCGGCGAAGGCGATCACGTCGAGCAGGCCGTCCTGCAGCTGCCCGCCGAGGTCAGACCAGCCGCCGTTGCGGCGATCGAAGTTGACGCCCAGCTCTTCGAGGATGGCCGGGAAGTAGGTGTCGGAGGTGGAGGCTGCCGGGCCGAAGCCGATACGAGCGCCGTCGGGAATCTCGGAGATCGAGGTGATGCCGCTGTCAGACAGGGCGGTGATGGAGAACGGCGTCTCGTACATCGGGAACATGGCGCAGACGTTGTCCATCTTCACGCCGGGGGCCAGCGGGCTCTTGCCGTTCACCGCGTCGGAGGCGGGACCCATGGTGGTCAGGCCGAAGGCCACGTCGCCGCCGTGCACCAGCGCCAGGTTCTGGGTCGGGCCACCGGTGACTTCGCCGCCGCCGGACAGACCGAGCTGGTCGGCGACCAGGTTGGCCCAGCCGGAGCCGTAGACGAAGTAGGTGCCGCCCTGGCTCGCGGTGCCCACGGTGAAGCTTTCGGGCCAGTCTTCACGGTCTGCCTGGGCGGCAGCGGACACCAGCAGGGTGCCGGCGAAGGTGGTGGCGAGGACGCCGGTGAGGAGCCGGGTAGAGGTGCTCATGCAATGTCTCCCAATGCGATGGACGTTGTGGTTATCGTGCTGCGGTCTCAAGCCTAGACGCCAAGACCGAGCCTGACCGGACGTCGGTCAACGCAAGAGGTATCGCAAGGGGTGTGCCCGACCCAAGAATTTATCTGTAAATCAGTTGGTTATAAAAGGCGCTTTAGACATTGGTCGAAAATGTCGACAAGGCCTTTGTCCGAAGTTTCGCACGTTTGCCGAATTAGAGTGTGCGGATATCCGCACACCCTTGAGCGCGAAAGCGTCGCGTGCTGAATCAGTGGCGTTTGCCGGGGTCGAGAATGCGAACCGGCTGGATCTCTTCAGTGGCGGGGGCTTCGGACTCCCGGTTGACCCGGGTGGCGAGCTCCTCGACCACGTCGTCCTCGATCGGTAGCTGTTCGAAGAAGTCGCAGCTGACGCACTCACGGTAGCGCACGCCGTTCTGCTCCCAGGCGCGGATCCGGTCCATGGCGGCGCAGCGGGGGCAGACGACGCCGGCAATAAAGCGTTTCTTGACGGTCATGTCGGTCTCCATAAATGGCAACGCCCCTGCTGGCGGCGGGGGCGTCGACGAGACGGATGGTCAGGCGGCGCGGATGCCGCTGTGGCGCAGCAGCGGTTCGATGCTCGGCTCGCGGCCGCGGAAGGCCTTGAACAGCTCGGCGGCGTCTCTGGCACCGCCCTGCTCGAGGATCTCGCGGCGGAAGCGAGCGCCGGTTTCGGCGTCGAAGGTGCCGGCCTCCTCGAAGGCACTCCAGGCGTCGGCGGACAGCACCTCGGCCCACTTGTAGCTGTAGTAGCCCGCCGCATAGCCACCGGCGAAGATGTGGCCGAAGCTGTTCTGGAAGCGGTTGAATTCGACCCGCGGTACCACCGAGACCTTGGCGCGGACATCGTCCAGCAGCGCCTGGATGTCGGCGGCAGACGGCGCGGCCGGCTCCAGATGCAGGCGGAAGTCGAACAGCGACAGCTCGACCTGGCGCAGCATGCCCATGGCGGACTGGAAGTTCTTGGCCGCGGTGAGCTTGTCGAACAGCTCGTCGGGCAGCGGCTCGCCGGTGTCGACGTGGCCGGAGATCAGATCCAGCCCTTCACGCTCCCAGCAGAAGTTCTCCATGAACTGGCTCGGCAATTCCACCGCGTCCCAGGCCACCCCGTTGATGCCCGAGACGTCGGCCACCTCCTGGCGGGTGAGCATATGGTGCAGGCCGTGGCCGAACTCGTGGAACAGGGTGGTGACCTCGTCGTGGGTCAACAGCGCCGGCTTGTCGCCCACCGGGCGGGTGAAGTTGCAGGTCAGGTAGGCCACCGGCAGCTGCAGCTCGACGCCATGAAGACGACGCACCCGGCACTCGTCCATCCAGGCGCCGCCGCGCTTGCCTTCCCGGGCGTAGAGATCAAGATAGAAGCCGGCGATGGGCTGGCCGTTCTCGAGCACCCGGTAGAAGCTGACGTCCTCGTGGTAGCTGGGGGCGTCGGGATCCTGCTCGACCTGCACGCCGTAGAGGCGCTCGACCACGCTGAACAGCCCGGCGACCGCCTTGGGCGCAGGGAAGTAGGGGCGCAGCTGCTCCTGGGAGATGGCGTAGCGGGCCTCGCGCAGTTTCTCGCTGGCGTAGCCCACATCCCAGGGGGCGAGTTCCTCGAGCCCCAGCTCGTCACGGGCAAAGGCCTCGAGCTCGCTGAACTCCTGCTGGCCCTGGGGCAGGGCCCGTCTGGCCAGGTCGTCTAGGAAGCCGATGACCTCGCTGGGGCTGTCGGCCATCTTGGTCGCCAGCGAGTAGTCGGCGTAGCTGGAGAAGCCCAGCAGCTCGGCCATCTCGCGGCGCAGCGCCAGGGTCTCTTCCATGATCGGGGCGTTGTCGTACTCGCCTGCGTTGGGGCCCTTCTCGGAGGCCCGGGTGACGAAGGCGGTGTAGACCTCACGGCGCAGTTCGCGGTCTTCGGCGTAGCTCAGCACCGGGAAGAAGCTGGGGAAGTCCAGGGTGATGCGATAGCCCTTGTTGCCCTTGGCCTCGGCGTTGGCCGCCAGGGTGTCCAGGGCGCTCTGGGGCAGGCCGGCCAGACGGCTGTCATCGTCGAGTTCCAGCGCCCAGGCCTGGGTCGCGTCAAGCAGCTGGTTGGAGAAGGTGCTCGACAGACTCGACAGGCGCGTGCGGATTTCCGCCGAGCGCTGTTTCTTGTCTGCCGGCAGGTCGACGCCGGCCAGGCGGAAGTCACGCAGGGCGTTGTCCACCGAGCGCTGGCGAGCCTCGTCGAGCTCGGCGAAGGCCGGGCTGTCCTTGAGCGCCTGCCAGGCGCGGAACAGGCCTTCGTGCTGGCCGATCCAGGTGCTGTAGGCGGAGAGCTTCTCGAGGCAGCCGTCGTGGGCCTCGCGCAGCTCCGGTGTGCTCATGGTCGAGTTGAGGTGCGATACCGGCGACCAGGCCTGGGCCAGGCGATCGCTCATCTCTTCCAGCGGCGCCGCCAGGCTGTCCCAGCTGGGGGTGTCGCGCTCGGCTTCGGCCACCAGCTTCTCGACGCCTTCGCGCAGCTCCTCGAGCAGTGCTTCCACCGCAGGGGCGACGTGCTCCGGGCGAATTTCGCCGAAGGGCGGCAGGGTGTGGCGTTCTAGTAGCGGATTGCGGGACATGGGCACCTCTCGGGAATTCGACAATGGTTCAGTAAATGCGGGCGACTGCCGGCGGTTTCAATGTGCTAGTCTTGCGGCCTTCGTTTTTCTCGATCTGGACACCGAAAGACCATGAACCAAACGCTGGAACGCTGGAGTTCGCGCCGCGCCTTTATCCTGGCCGTGACCGGGGCCGCCGTCGGTCTTGGCAATATCTGGCGCTTCCCCTACATCACCGGGGAGAACGGGGGCGCCGCCTTCCTGCTGCTCTATGTAGGCTTCGTGGTGGTGCTGGGCCTGCCGGTGATGATGGCAGAGATCATGATCGGCCGGGCCGGTCGGCGCAGCCCGATGCAGTCGCTCGCTGAGCTTGCGCGTCAGCGCGGCACCTCGAGCCACTGGAAGTGGCTGGGGCTGTTCGGCGCCTTTACGGTGTTCTGTATCCTGTCGTTTTACTCGGTGGTGTCCGGCTGGTCCATCGACTTTATGGTCAAGGCCTTCAGCGGAGGCTTCGCTGGCCAGAGCGCGCCGCAAATCGGCGCAGGCTTCGACGCCTTCCTGGCTGACCCGCTGCGGATGACGCTCAACCATACGCTGTTTCTGGTGATGACCATGGTGGTGGTCGCCGCCGGCGTGGCCAAGGGCTTGGAGCGCCTCAATAACCTGCTGATGCCGGCGCTCTACCTGCTGCTGATCGTGCTGGCCGGCCACGCCGTGACCATGGACGGCTTCGGTCCGGCCATGGCCTGGCTGTTCACCCCGGATTTCTCGGCGCTGACGCCGATGGTGCTGGTGCACGCCATGGGACATGCCTTCTTCACCCTGGCGGTGGGGGCCTGCGCGCTGATGGCCTACGGCGCCTATATGCCCGACCACCAGAGCCTGCCTGGCGCCGCCGGCGCGGTGGCGGTACTTGATGTGCTGGTGGCGCTGCTGGCCGGTATTGCGATCTTCTCGGTGGTGTTCACCCAGGGCATGGATCCGGGGGAGGGTCCAGGACTGGTATTCGTGACCCTGCCGGTGGCCTTCGCCGAGCTGCCCGGTGGTCCCTTCTGGCTGGGACTTTTCTTCCTGCTGCTGCTGCTGGCGACCTGGACTTCATCGATCAACCTGGCCGAACCGATGGTCTCGACCCTGGTGGGCTGGGGGCTGTCGCGGCGCATGGCCGCCCTGGTGGTGGGCCTGTGCGTATGGCTGGTGGGGCTGTTGTGCGTGCTGTCGTTCTCGAGTCTGAGCGATGTCCAGCTGATCGGCGAGATGAACTTCTTCGGCGTGGTCAGCACCATCCCGCCGGAGATATTCCTGCCGCTGGGCGGTCTGTTGATCGCCATCTTTGCCGCCTGGGTGATGCCTGAACAGGAAGCGCTGCGGGCGCTGGATGCGGGGCCCAATGGCTTTCGCGTGTGGCGCGCCGTGGTACGCTGGGTATCGATTCCGCTGGTACTGGTGGTGCTGTTCAGCGGTCTGCTGTAGTGCCGCGACCGACCGGCGCACAACCTTCAGGAGAGACAGCGATGGCAGACAGGGTGGCAACGGAAGCGCACGATGGTGCGCCGGGTTATCCGGTGATCCGTTCCTGGCAGGGCGTAAGCCCCAGGCTGGGCACGCGGGTCTATATCGACCCCCAGTGCATGGTATTGGGTGACGTGGAGTTGGGAGACGACTGTTCGGTGTGGCCGATGGCGGTGATTCGCGGTGACATGCACCGGATTCGCATCGGCTCGCGCACCAGCGTGCAGGACGGCAGCGTGCTGCACATCACCCACGCCAGCGACTTCAATCAAGGCGGCTGGCCGCTGACCATCGGCGATGAAGTCACCATCGGCCACAAGGCGGTGCTGCATGGCTGTACCCTGGGCAATCGGATCCTGGTCGGCATGGGCGCCATCGTCATGGACGGGGCAGTGGTCGAGGACGAGGTGATCATCGCCGCCGGTGCGGTGGTGCCCCCCGGCAAGCGCCTGGAAAGCGGCCACGTCTACGCCGGCAACCCGGCCAAGGCGCTGCGCCCGCTGAAGGATTCAGAGCGCGCCTTCTTCCCCTACACCGCAGGCAACTACGTCAAGCTCAAGGATCAGTACCTGGCCTCGGCCCAGGGCTGACGACAGAGCCGCAGTGGTGAAGAACACGGATCTGCCCGCGCAGGTCCGTGTTTTTTTATCCAGTATGTTTCCAACCAATTGTTTCTATTGAACTGCCGGGCGATAATCTGGTCATTTATCCAGTATATGCCTTTTCGAGGAGCCCGCCCGGCATGGCCAACTTCCGCACCCACCTCAGCGTGGCCGCCGCCGGCGGCGCGGTGCTGGCCCATGGTGGCTGGCAGGCGGGGCTATGGTCGGCGCTCGACAGCCTGCCGATGCTGGCGCTGACGACCCTGGGCGGCATCCTCCCCGATATCGACTCCGACAGCTCCAAGGCGATCCGGCTGATCTTCAATCTGATGGCGGTGCCGGCGGTGGTGGCCGGCGCGGTGATGCTGCAGGAGCGCTTCTCCGACGGCACCTTGCTGCTGGTGTGCGGCGCCATCTATCTGGCGGTGCGCTATGTGGCCGGCGCGATCTTTGCCCGCTTCACCGTCCACCGGGGGCTCTGGCACTCGCTACTGGCCGCGGCCATGTGCGGCCTGGCGACCGCGGCGCTCAGCCACCATCTGTTCGCACCACCGGACGCCATGGCCTGGGCCCACGGCGGCGCCCTGACCTTTGGCTTTGCCATCCATCTGTTGCTCGATGAGCTTTACAGCGTGGATCTGAACGGGGCGCGACTGAAACGCTCCTTCGGTACCGCCTTCAAACCGTTTGACTGGGGCGATCCCGGCAACTCTCTGGCGATGCTGTGCGTGACCCTGAGTCTGGCGCCCTGGCTGCCGTCCTGGGACGCGCTGCAGGGGCTGGTCGATCAGGGCGTGGCGCTGGTGTCGGGGCGCTGGCGATAGTCGTCGGGCTTGAGGGCGTGCTTCTTGAGCTTGTCGTAGAGGGTCTTTCGCGGGAGTCCCAGGTGCTCGCAGACCTCGTTGATACGGCCGTGGTGGCGGGCCAGCGACTGGCTGACCAGCTGTTTCTCGAACAGCTCCACCTGCTGGGGCAGCGGCAGCTCGCCACCGTCGCTGCCGACGCCTTCCATCAAGGCGTCGAGGCGGTAGTCGCAGGTGCTGCCGAGCAGCACGTAGCGCTCCGCCAGGTTGCGTAGCTCACGGGCGTTGCCGGGCCAGTCGTGGGCCAGCAGCGCGGTGACGCCGGCCGCGTCCAGCGGTGGCGCCTCCATGCCGCTGCGGCTGGCGGCCACCGCGGCGAAGTGGTGAAACAGCAGCGGGATATCCTCGCGGCGCTCGCGCAGCGGCGGAATCATCAGGGTCACCACGTTGAGGCGGTAGTACAGGTCCTCGCGGAACTCGCCGGCCTCGGCGGCCGCCTTGAGGTCGATCTTGGTGGCGGCGATCACCCGAATGTCGAGTGTCACCGGGGTATTGCTGCCCAGGCGCTCGACCTGGCGCTCCTGCAGTACCCGCAGCAGCTTGACCTGCAGCGCCAGCGGCATGGACTCGATCTCGTCGAGGAAGACGGTGCCGCCGGCGGCATGCTCGAACTTGCCGATGCGCCGCTCCACCGCGCCGGTAAAGGCGCCTTTCTCGTGGCCGAACAGCTCGGACTCGATGGTGCTCTCGGGCACCGCGCCGCAGTTGATGGCGACGAAGGGCTTGCCGCCGCGGGCGCTGCGCTCGTGGATCGCGCGGGCCACCAGGTCCTTGCCGGCGCCGGTCTCGCCGAACAGCAGCACGTCGGCCTCGACCTGACTGATGCGCTGGACCATCGACGACAGCCGCTTGATCGCCGGGGTGCGCCCTACCAGGCGTGGGCCTGGCGCGGTCTGCTGGGCCTCGAGCTCGGCCTTGAGGAAGCGGTTTTCCAGGCTCAGTCGACGCTTCTCGACGCCTCGCCGCACGACCTCGCCCAGGCGTTCACCGGGAAACGGCTTCTCGAGAAAGTCCCAGGCGCCTTCCCGCATGGCTTCCACCGCGGTGGATACGTCGCCATGACCGGTGATCAGTACCACCGGCAGGTCCGGATCGCGCTGACGAATCTCTCTGAGCAGGCTCATGCCGTCCATGCCGGGCATGCGGATATCGCTGATCACCACCCCGCTGAAGTCCCGGTCCAGGGTGGCCAAGGCCTGTTCGGCGCTGGGAAAGGGCAGCGGTCGATAGCCGGCCAGTTCCAGCGTCTGGCCCAGGGTGACCCTCAGGTGCTCTTCGTCGTCGATGATCATCACGGGGGCTTCGTCGGTCATGTGGCGTGGCTCTCATCGTGGGGCGGGAGGACGTGCTCGGCCTGGGGCAGCTCGATGGTAAAGCGTGCTCCGCCCAGAGGCGAGACACCGGCCTGCAGGCGGCCGCCGAGATCATCGATGATCCGTGCGGAGATGGACAGCCCGAGCCCCAGTCCGGCGCCGGGGGCCTTGGTGGTGTAGAAGGGCTCGAACACCTGGCGGCGCTGGTCCTCGGGGACGCCGGGGCCGTTGTCGTCGACCCATAGCCTGACGCGGCCATCGGCGGCGGCCACGCCCAGTATCAGCTGTGGTGACGGCGTCTGTGCCATGGCCTGGAGCGCATTGCCGATCAGGTTGACCAGCACCTGCTCGAGTCTGACCAGGTCGGCCAGTACCCAGGGCGCTTCCTCCGGGGTGTCGAACACCACCTCGACCTGCTGCTCGCCGAGGCGTGCCTTGAACAGGCGCAAGGCGTAGTCGAGGCAGGCGCGGGTCGACACCGGGCTTGGCGGCTCACCGCTCTTGCGCGAGAACTGGCGCAACTGGGCGCTGATCTCGGCCATGCGGCCGGTGAGTTCGATAATCTCGCCGAGGTTGGCGTCGACGGTGTCGTGGCGCTGTCGGGCGAGAAAGCCCCGGGCGTTCTCGGCGTAGGCGCGGATGGCCGCCAGTGGTTGATTGAGCTCGTGGTTGATGCCGGCGGCGAGCTGGCCGAGCACCGCCAGCTTGGCGGCCTGGGTCAGCTCGTCACGGGTCTGGCGCAGGGTCGCCTCGGTGCGCCGGCGCTCCTCGATCTCGTCGGATAGCCGGCGATTGGTGGCGAGCAGGTCGCGGGTCCGGCTGGCCACGTTGCGCTCGAGCTCGTCACGGGCTTGCGCCAGGGTGGTGCGCTCACGCTCGGCGAAGGCTTCGCGCTCCCGGCGCAGTCGGTGGCGCTGCCAGCCGATGCCTCCGGCCAGTGCCAGCAGGCCGTATAGACCACCCCCCATCAGCATCGCCTGCCACTGGGCCTCGATCACCGGGGCCATGGGCTTGAGGATATGCATCTGCCAGCCCAGGGTGGGAAAGTCCCGAGTGACGCCAAGGTAGTGCCCGGACGCCAACGGGCCGCTGTCGAAGCCCACCAGTCTGGCGTCGTTGGCGAGGTGATCGACGACCTCGAGGCCGCTCGGCTTCAGTGCTTCATCGGCGTAACGCCGCGAGTCGCGCAGCTCGGCCAGGCGCGGTGGCGCCAGCGGGGTGAGAGAGGTCAGGCGCAGCTCGGGTTGGCTGGCCATGAACACGATACCGTTCTGATCCACCACCAGCAGGCTGGTCCCCGGACTCTGCCAGCTCGCCTCCAGCGTATCGACGCGGACCTTGACCACCATCACCCCGGCCGGGGTGGCGTCGGGATTGACTTCGTCGAGCCAGACCGGTGCCGAGAAGTAGTAGCCGCGATCCATCGATACCACGCCGAGGCCGTGGAAGCGGCCGTAGTGCCCGGCGATGGCGTCCTGATAGTAGGGGCGAAAACGATAGTTCTGGCCGATGAAGTTGTCGGGGCGGTGCCAGTTGCTGGCCGCCAGGGTGGTGCCCTCGGCGTCGAGCAGGTAGATGTCGGAGACGCCGGTGGTACTCCGGAAACGGTTGAGCAGTCGGTTGAGCGGCATCACGTCCTGGCCGTCCGGGGCGCTCAGGTATCGCTTGACGGTTTCCCGGGTGGCAAGCAGTTCCGGCAGGTATTCGTGGCGTGACAGGTAACCGGTCAGGCCAGTGGCGGAAAGCCTGAGTTCGGTATCGGCATCACGCTTGAGCGAGGCCAGCGCCTGCTCACGAGCCAGGGTGGCGCTCTGCCACAGCACCAGGGCGAGACCCAGCGCCAGCGCCAGCGCCAGGGTGCGACGATTCAGCCAGCGTGACCAGCGGCGCATCGACTAGCGCGACCGGCGCGGCGGCATGACCTGGGCTCGCCGCAACGCTCGCTGCGAGCGGGTCTCGGCGCGCTCCATCTCGAGCAGACCCTCTTCGACGTAGACCAGGTGTTCGTGGGCCAGCGCCTGGGCGTCTTCGGCGCGCCCCTCGAGGATGGCGTCGAGCAGTGCCCGATGCTGCTGCATCAGGCGGGGGCGTGCCTCTGGCTTCTCGAACAGATGGGCGAGATTGTCGACGATACTGCGTTCCAGCAGGTGGAAGATGCCGCGAATGGTGTGCAGCAGAAGGACGTTGTGGGCGGACTCGGCGATCGCCAGGTGAAAGGCGGCGTCGGCCTTGGCCTCACCTTGGGGGTCCTCGCCGAGAAAGGACGTCTCGAGCTCTTCGAAGCGCTGAATCAACAGCGCCCTGTCGGTGGGTGTCGAGCGCAGCGCCGCATAGTAGGCTGACAGGCCTTCCATGGCGTCACGGAATTCGAGCAGGTCCAGGTGGAACTCGCCGTGGCGAGACAGCATTTCCAGCAGCGGGTCGCTGTAGCCGCTGTTGAGGGCCTCGGTGATATAGGTGCCACCGCCCTGGCGGCTGACCAGCAGGCCGCGGGCGGCCAGTTTCTGGATCGCTTCGCGCAACGACGGGCGCGAGACACCGAAGCGCTCGGCCAGTTCGCGTTCGGGGGGCAGGCGCTGGCCGGGGGTCAGGCTGCCTTCCAGAATCAGCGCCTCGAGGCGCTCGGTGATCACATCGGCCAGGCGAGGCTGGCGCACGGGCTGGTAGGCCATGGCGGTTTATCATCGACGTGGGAACGAGGCCGCCAGTGTAACGACAACTAATTGGTATTACCAATAAACGGGGTTGTCCTGTTGCCTGTCCTGATCCTCGTTCTTCCCAGATTATCAACCTGTTACGTTCACAGCCATCGGGACATAGACCAAAGTATAGCGCAAAGTCCGAGCAAAAATCGGCGTCTGGTTTGACACTCTGGAAGAGCGAACCTACTGTGCCTAGATTCGGCGTTGTCAATTGGTTTTACCAATTTACTCCAACTCTATCCCTGGCGGTCGTTGGCAAGACCGATGATGCTCCGGGGGCCTCGGTTCCGGCGGTCCAGACGAGGCGTGCAGCGGTAGCCTGCTCGCCTCTGTTGTGCCGCTATTGATACCGGGAACAACGACAACGTCCTGCCGTGCCTGACCCTGAGGACCCCGCGATGACCGCCGTCAAGCTTTATCCCCCTCGCCCCGACAAGGTCTACCTGTTCGGAACCTGTCTGATCGACATGCTCTATCCCGAGGCTGGCCTCGATGCCGTTCGGCTGCTCGAGCGTGAAGGGATCGAGGTGATCTTCCCCGACGACCAGACCTGCTGCGGCCAGCCCGCCTACACCTCTGGTTACCACACCGAGGCCCGGGCGGTGGCCAGGGCCCAGCTCGACCTGTTTCCCGAGCCCTGGCCGATCATCGTGCCGTCGGGCTCCTGTGGCGGCATGATGCGCACCCACTATCCCTCGCTGTTTGCCGGCACCCCCGAGGAGGCAAGGGCCAGGGAGGTCGCCGATCGGGTGTTCGAACTGACCGAATTCCTGGTCCACGTCTGCCACCTGACGCTTGAGGATCGAGGCGCGCCGGAGAAGGTTGCCATGCATACCTCGTGCAGCGCCCGTCGCGAAATGGGCCTCGCCGAGACCGGCCCCGCGCTGCTGGCCAAGCTTGGCCAGGTCGAGCTGGTGGAGCAGGAGCGGGCCAGCGAATGCTGTGGATTCGGCGGGACTTTTGCGGTGCGCCATCCGGAGGTGTCCGGTGCCATGGTCGAAGACAAGAGTCGTGCCATCGAAGCCGCCGGCGCAGAGCGTTTCGTGACCTCCGACTGTGGCTGTCTGATGAACATCGCCGGGCGTCTGGCCCACCGCGACAGCACGCTCGAAGGCGAGCACATCGCTTCCTATCTGTGGCGGAGGACCTCATGAGCCAGCCTGTTCAGACCTTTACCCCCCAGGCGTTCCATCGCCAGGCCCACGAGGCGCTGGAGAATCCGCAGATCCGTGCCAACTTCCGCAAGGCGATGGACGGCCTGATGGGCAAGCGGCGCAAGGCCTTCGACGACTGGGACCTGGAGACCCTGCGTGAGCTGGGGGCCAATATCCGGCTACGTGCACTGTCGAAGCTGCCCGACCTGCTCGAACAGCTCGAGGCCAACTGCGAGGCCAACGGCATCCGCGTTCACTGGGCGGAGAACGGCGAGCAGGCCTGCGAGCTGATCACCGAGATATGTCAGCGTCATGGCGCGTCCTCGGTGATCAAGGGCAAGTCCATGGTGTCCGAGGAAATGCACCTGAACGCCCATCTGGAGAAGGCGGGCATCGATGCCCTGGAGTCGGATCTGGGCGAGTATCTGGTGCAGCTCAATGAGCAGACGCCGTCTCATATCATCATGCCGGCGATTCACCTCAACACCGGTGAAATCTCCGACATCATGCACGAGCGCACCGGGACCGAACGCACCACCGACGTGGACGCGATGACCGCAGCGGCCAGGGCCCAGCTGCGCGAGCGTTTCATGACGGCGGATGTCGGGGTGTCCGGGGTCAATTTCGCGGTGGCCGAGACCGGTACCCTGTGCCTGGTGGAGAACGAAGGCAACGGGCGCCTGACCACCACCGCGCCGCCGGTGCACATCGCCGTGACCGGCATCGAGAAGGTGGTCGAGCACCTGGCCGACGTGCCGCCGCTCTACGCCCTGCTGACGCGCTCTGCCACCGGCCAGCACGTGACTACCTACTTCAACATGATCAGTTCTCCACGCAAGGCCGACGAACATGACGGCCCCGAAGAGGTGCATCTGGTGCTGGTCGACAGCGGTCGCTCGCGGGTCTACCAGGACGATGAACTGCTCGACACCCTGCGCTGCATCCGTTGCGGCGCCTGCATGAACCACTGCCCGGTGTACACCCGGGTCGGCGGTCACACCTACGGCACCACCTACCCGGGGCCGATCGGCGCCATCCTGATGCCGCACCTGATGGGGCTTGAAGCGACCAAGGATCTACCGTCGGCGTCGAGCCTGTGCGGCGCCTGCGGTGAGGTGTGCCCGGTCAAGATACCGATACCGGACCTGCTGGTGCGTCTGCGGCGTGAGGCCGTGGGCGACGGCGTCGGCAATGTGCCCGGTGCCGGGGTCAAGCGCTCGCGCAAGGAGGTCGCCGCGTGGAAGAGCTGGCAGTGGCTGGCTACCCATCCCGGAGCCTGGCGAGGCGCTACCCTGGTCGCCGGCAGCTTCCGTGCGCTGGCGCCGTCCCACCTGGGGCCCTGGACGGAGTACCGCAGCGCCCCGAAGCCGGCCAAGACGTCACTTCACACGCTGATCAAGCGTCATCGCAAGGAGCAGGGCGAATGAGTGCCAGAGACAACATTCTGGGTCGCCTGCGCGATCGCCAGGGCGGACCGCTGTCGGCCCCCGACAGCGACTTCGGCGTGGTCACCGGGCGCCAGTGGTCGCGCCACGAACGACTCGAGCGCTTCGAGCACTGGATCTCCTCGGTGCATGGTGAGGTGATTCACTGTGACTCTGCCGGCTGGACCGAGACCCTCGCCAAGGTGCTGGCGGACAAAGGCGTCAAGCGCCTGGCGCTGGGCCGGGAGCATCCGGTAGCGCAGCAGGCCCGTGAGGCCCTGGCGGATCATGAGGTCGAACTGGTCGACGCCGACCGTGACATCGAGGGCTGGAAGCGTGAGCTGTTCGACGGCGTCGAGGCTGGCCTTACGTCCACCCGTGGCGCCATCGCCGAGACCGGCAGTCTGTGGCTGTGGCCGACCCCGGATGAACCGCGTCTGCTGAGCCTGGTGCCGCCTTTGCATATCGCCGTGCTCGATGCCGACAGCGTCGAAGACACCTTCTTCGATGTCGTCACCGGGCAAGGCTGGGCGAGCGCCATGCCGACCAATGCGCTGCTGATCTCGGGGCCGAGCAAGACCTCGGATATCGAGCAGACGCTGGCTTACGGCGTACACGGTCCAAGAGAACTGGTGGTCATCCTGCGCGACGCCTGATTCACCGTGCTCGCGTGCGACACCTGCGACATCGGAGTGGTTTGCGTCCTGACGCGCGTCATGCAAGTTGGCTATAGTGTGCGTTCCCGACGATGTTCTGTTGTCGGCGCAGGAAGCGAAATTCAACTGATGGAGGCAGGCATGTCCAAGCAGCAGTGTCCGGGGTCGAAACGCCCACTTTGCAAGGCCATTTCCCCTTTGCTGGTGATCAGCGGGGTGTCCATGGCGGTCTTGCTGAGCGGATGCCAGGACGACGGCGGTAGCCAGGGCGGGCGGTTTGTCGAGGCGCCGGATGTTGCGCTGGGCGAAGCGATTGAGGGCGAATTGACCTCGCAAAGCGGGATCAACCTCAAGGATGGCTCGCGCCACGACCGTCGCTGGGTCTGCGGCGAGGCCGAATCTGGTGTGCTCTACCAGCTCGATTCACCCTTTGCCGCCAGCCTCTCGGTGTATTCCGAAGACGGCAAGTGGCAGGGAGGTGCGAGCAGCACCCAGGAGGCGCCGGCATCGCTGTTGCTGTCTTCCGCCGAGGGGTGCTCGCTGGTGGTCGTCAGCAGCGACGACATGGCAGGCTTTGGCCCCTACTCGCTGAAGCCGACTGAGGCCCAGGCGTCCGAGACGCTGGGCGACGACCAGGACGTCGTCGGGGCGCTGGGAGGCGAGGCGGCGAGCTACAGCTTCTCGCTCGAGCAGGCTCGCCAGGTCTCTCTGGTGCTTGCCGGTGCGTCTGACGCATCGCTGGTGCTCAGTGGCAATGGTGTCGAGCATAAGGCCGCGCGCTGCGGTGATGACCAGCAGACCCTGAAGGCGTTCCTCGATCCTGGTGACTATGAGGTGCGTGTGACGCCTGGTCAGCCGGTCAAGGAACGCGTGGACCTGGAATGCCAGGATGACTTCGTCAGCGTCGGTGACGGCTATCGTCTGTCGATGCAGCAAGCCGATCTTTCCAGCGGCGAGCGTAATGCCGGACCGCTGCGCTCCGGTGACAGCATCACCGGTACCCTGGCCGACGCCTCCTCCAGCAACACCTACAGCCTCAAGATCGACGAGCCCACCAGCGTCAATCTGTCGCTCGCCTCCAGCGATTTCGACACCGTGCTGCGGGTACGCGGCGGCCAGACCAATATCGAGGTCGATGATTCGGGCAGCGGTACCGACTCTCATCTCGACAGCGTACTGATGCCGGGCGACTACCGGGTGGTGGTCAGCGGCTACGGGGGCGAGTCCGGCGGCTATTCGCTGGAGCTTTCGACCTCGCCCTTCGACGGCGAGTTGAAGAACGAAGGGGCCATCGAGCCAGGTGAGTCTGTGCAGGGCATGGCCGGCGGGTTTCAACCCAATGCCTACACCCTGGACATCGAGCAGCCCTCCGAGGTGACGATTGCACTGTCGTCCTCTGCCTTCGACACCCAGCTCTATCTCGAGGGCAACGGTGTGTCGCTCAGCGACGATGACGGCGGCGGTGGTACCAATTCGCGGCTGAGCGAGGTGCTCGAGCCCGGCAGCTATCGCATCGAGGTGGCAAGCTACTCGGGTGTCGCTTCGGGCATGTTCCGGCTGGAGACCGACGTCACTGCCTTCGATGGCGAAATGCGCAACAGCGGTGAGCTGCAGCAGGGAGAGACGGTGCGCGGCATGGTGGGGGCCAGCGGTGTCAATCAATACAGCTTCACCCTGGAAGACGCCGCAGAGGTGACCCTGGATATGAACTCCAGCGCCTTCGACGCCATGCTTGGCCTGCGCGGCGAAGGAATCGACACCAGCGATGACGATGGTGGCTCGGGTACCAATTCGCGTATCAGCGCGATCCTCGAGGCTGGTACCTACAGTGTCGATGCGCGAAGCTTCAGTGGCTCCGGCACCTACTCGCTGAGCCTGTCGCAGACGCCCTTCAGCGGCGAACTGCGCTCCGAGGGTGAAATTCGCACCGGCGAGACCCTTTACGGTCAACTCGATGCCAGCGGTAGGCTCAACTACCAGCTGGTGGTCGAAGAGGCTGGCGTCATCAGCATCGAGACTCAGTCCGACGCCGTGGATACGCTGTTGGAGCTCGAGGGTGAGGGCGTGTTCTTCCAGGACGACGACGGTGGCAGTACCCAACTCGGGTCGCTGATCGAAACCCGTCTGGAGCCAGGTGTCTATGACGTTACCGTCAGCGGCTATGGCGGGGGCGGCGGCATCGTCCAGATCGACGTCAGGGGCTAACCCCTAGCGCCAAACGCCACTCTTCGGAGTGGCGTTTTAGTATCTGAACGGCTGCAATAGCGAATAATCAGACAGGGAGCGCACCATGACGGCCATCACCACCACCAAGCCCAGCATTTCCATCGACGAGTTGACGGCGATGCTGACCGAACGCCTGCCCACCGAGCGATTGGTCCAGGATCCGCTGCGCCGGCTGGCCTACGGTACCGATGCCAGCTTCTATCGGCTGGTGCCGAGCCTGGTGGTGAGGCCGGAGACCGAACAGGAGCTTGTCGAAGTCATTGGCGCCTGCCGCGAGGGCAACTGGCCGATGACCTTCCGCGCCGCAGGTACCTCGCTGTCCGGTCAGGCCATCACCGATGGGGTGCTGATTCAGCTGGGACGTGGCTGGCGCGATGCTCGTGTGCTCGATGACGGTGCCAGAATTGACCTGCAGCCAGGCGTTATCGGCGCCAGGGCCAACGAGCTGCTGGCGCCCTTTGGGCGCAAGATCGGGCCGGACCCGGCGTCCATCGCCAGTTGCATGATCGGCGGCATCGCCGCCAACAATGCATCGGGCATGTGCTGTGGCACCGCCCAGAATACTTATCGGACCCTGGACAGCCTGCGCATGGTGCTGCTCGATGGCACGGTACTGGATACCGCCGATGCCGACAGCGTGGCAGCCTTTCGTCAAAGCCATGCGGCCCTGCTCGATGGGCTGGAGCGACTGTCGACCAATGTGCGCACCGATCTCGAGCTGGCCAAGCGCATTCGCCACAAGTATCGCCTGAAAAACACCACCGGCTACGCTCTCAACAGCCTGGTGGATTTCCGTGATGGTGTGGATATCCTGGCCCACCTGATGATCGGCTCCGAGGGTACCCTGGGCTGCATCACCCGCATCACCTATCAGTCGGTACCAGAGCCGCCGCGCAAGGCCGCCGCCCTGATCTTCTTCCCGGATCTCGGCAGCGCCTGCCGCGCCACCATCGCCTTGCGTGGCACCGGCGTGGCGGCGGTGGAACTGATGGATCGTGCGGGGCTGCGTTCGGTGGAGCGGCAGCCGGGCATGCCGGAGCAGCTGCGTGAGCTACCGGACGGCGCCACGGCATTGCTGGTGGATGTCCGCGAGGAGGATGGGCCTCGGCTGGAGGCGCGTATCGAGGAGGTCGGCCAGGCGCTGGAAGGCATCACCACCCTCGAGCCCATCGCCTTCACCGAAGACCCGGTCAGCTACGCGCTCTACTGGAAGGTACGCAAGGGACTGTTCCCCGCCGTCGGTGCCGTGCGTGATCTCGGAACTACCGTGGTGATCGAGGACGTGGCCTTTCCCATCGAACGGCTGGAGGAGGGTGTCGCCGCCCTGACCGAGGCGTTCAAGCGCCATGGCTACGACGACGCCCTGCTGTTTGGTCACGCCCTGGAAGGCAATCTGCACTTCGTCTTCCCTCAGGGCTTTGAGCGTCCGGGGGAGAAGGAGCGCTACCAGGCGCTGATGGCAGATGTCGCCCAGTTGGTAGCCGTGGACTTCGGTGGCTCGCTCAAGGCCGAGCACGGCACCGGCCGCAATATGGCACCCTTTGTGGAGCTGGAGTGGGGCGAAGAGGCCTATGCTCTGATGTGGCAGATCAAGGCGTTGTTCGATCCGGGCCATCTGCTCAACCCCGATGTGATGCTGACGCGCAACCCGACGCTGCACCTCGAAAATCTGAAGCCATTGCCCGAGGCCGATCCCATCGTCGATCGCTGCATCGAGTGTGGCTTCTGCGAAGCCGTGTGTCCTTCACGCGAGCTGACGCTGACGCCTCGCCAGCGCATCGTGCTGACCCGCGAGCGAGCTCGCCTGGCAGCCCTGTATGAGTTGAGCGATGAAGAGCGAGAGCGTCGCGATGCCTTCGAGCAGAGTGCGCTTTACGATATCGATGTCACCTGCGCCGCCGATGGCATGTGCGGGACGCGCTGCCCGGTCGGTATCAATACCGGCGAGATGGTGCTCGCCATGCGCCAGGAACGTCATGTCGGCAAGCAGGAATTGGCAAGGCGAATCGGGCGTCACTTCTCCGGGGCTACCAAGATTGCCCGGGGCGGCCTACGTGCGGCCAGCCTGGGGCGTGGGATCATCGGCGACGCTTTGATGGCCCGAGCCAGTCAGGGTGTTCACAAGGCCAGCGGCAAGCGTGTCCCACAGTGGATACCGGCGATACCTGCCGCCGCCCCGATTCGGGTGCTCAAGTCGTCGCGGCCATCGGCGGGCGCATCGTCCGCCGAGGGGCCGCGCGATTCGGTGGTGTACTTCCCTTCCTGCGCCACTCGGGTGTTTGGCGCCGACAAGCGGGACGAATCGGCGCGTGCGGTGATGGAGATCGTACTGAGTCTGCTCGACAGAGCCGGGTATGACGTCATCATTCCCGAAATGCCAGGCCACCTGTGTTGCGGGATGGCATTTTCCTCCAAGGGGATGGATAACGAGGCGACGCACAAGGCGCGCGAACTCAACCGGGAGTTGCTGGTCGCGAGCCAGAACGGTCGTTTCCCGGTGCTGTTCGATACCAGTCCTTGCAGCTTGCAGGTCGAGGGGCATCTGGATGAGCGCTTGAAGGTGCAGGAGCCGGTGGCCTTCGCCCATGACCACCTGTTGCCGCGCCTGGAGGTGACGCCGCTGGACTGCAAGGTGGCGGTGCACGTGACCTGCTCCAGCCATCGCAAGGGGCTGACCGACTCCTTCGTGGAGCTGGCGCGTGCGTGTGCCAGGGAGGTGGTGGTGCCGAATGGTATCAGTTGCTGCGGATTTGCCGGCGACAAGGGCTTGCGCGTACCGGAACTGACGGCTTCATCGCTGCGCGATCTGTCGGGGCAGGTGGCGGGCTGTGACTTTGGTGTCTCCAATTCGAGAACCTGCGAGATGGGCATGACCCAGCACTCCGGTCTTACCTATCACTCCATACTGGAGTTGCTGGACCGCGCGAGTCAGCCGACTGCTCAAGGGGGCGTATCGGAAGAGCGCACCGTCTCGCTGTAAGGCCCTGCTCCAGGTCGCGACTGAAGCCTGAACCGCTGTCGATGACGCCCCGAAGACAGCTCGATAAACTTTTTTGCATAAGGGTATTGCCAAGGGCGGAGGGGATGCGTAAAGTACGCATCCGCTGCCGGCGACGAGCAAACGTCACAGGCGGTGAAGGGTGGTGAAAGTGATTGTTTTGAAAAGGCTTTTTAAAGTCTTCGAAAAATTCCCCACTTGACGGGCAACGAGAAATCGGTAAAATGCTCGCCACTCGATCGGAGTCGCCAGGACGGCATCGCAGGATGCGCGTCAGGCTCGCTTCGCTTTCTCTTGGGTCCTGCAGGTATCGCTTGCACGGCGAAAAAAGAAAGCCTTGACGAAACGCTTCGATTGTGTAGAATACGCCTTCCTCGCAGGGCGCTGCGCCAACAGGCGCTGCAAAGCGAGACGCTCTTCCGGCCGGGTGCCGCAAGAGCAGCTCTTTAAGCTCTCTATAGAGCCCAGAGCACGCTCTTTAATAATTTGATCAGGTAATTCATGTGGGCGCTTGCCGATGAGTCAGTGACAATGTCACTGAAATATCAAGGCAAGCGACTCGTCAAACGAGACGTTTGAACCTTGAGCCAAGTTTGGTCCGCTTAACGGACTATCAGACTTTAAACTGAAGAGTTTGATCATGGCTCAGATTGAACGCTGGCGGCAGGCCTAACACATGCAAGTCGAGCGGAAACGATCCTAGCTTGCTAGGAGGCGTCGAGCGGCGGACGGGTGAGTAATGCATAGGAATCTGCCCGGTAGTGGGGGATAACCTGGGGAAACCCAGGCTAATACCGCATACGCCCTACGGGGGAAAGCAGGGGATCTTCGGACCTTGCGCTATCGGATGAGCCTATGTCGGATTAGCTAGTTGGTGAGGTAACGGCTCACCAAGGCTGCGATCCGTAGCTGGTCTGAGAGGATGATCAGCCACATCGGGACTGAGACACGGCCCGAACTCCTACGGGAGGCAGCAGTGGGGAATATTGGACAATGGGCGAAAGCCTGATCCAGCCATGCCGCGTGTGTGAAGAAGGCCTTCGGGTTGTAAAGCACTTTCAGTGAGGAAGAAAGCCTTGAGGTTAATACCCTCGAGGGAGGACATCACTCACAGAAGAAGCACCGGCTAACTCCGTGCCAGCAGCCGCGGTAATACGGAGGGTGCGAGCGTTAATCGGAATTACTGGGCGTAAAGCGCGCGTAGGCGGCTTGATAAGCCGGTTGTGAAAGCCCCGGGCTCAACCTGGGAACGGCATCCGGAACTGTCAGGCTAGAGTGCAGGAGAGGAAGGTAGAATTCCCGGTGTAGCGGTGAAATGCGTAGAGATCGGGAGGAATACCAGTGGCGAAGGCGGCCTTCTGGACTGACACTGACGCTGAGGTGCGAAAGCGTGGGTAGCAAACAGGATTAGATACCCTGGTAGTCCACGCCGTAAACGATGTCGACTAGCCGTTGGGCTCCTTGAGAGCTTTGTGGCGCAGTTAACGCGATAAGTCGACCGCCTGGGGAGTACGGCCGCAAGGTTAAAACTCAAATGAATTGACGGGGGCCCGCACAAGCGGTGGAGCATGTGGTTTAATTCGATGCAACGCGAAGAACCTTACCTACCCTTGACATCGAGAGAACTTTCCAGAGATGGATTGGTGCCTTCGGGAACTCTCAGACAGGTGCTGCATGGCTGTCGTCAGCTCGTGTTGTGAAATGTTGGGTTAAGTCCCGTAACGAGCGCAACCCTTGTCCCTATTTGCCAGCGATTCGGTCGGGAACTCTAGGGAGACTGCCGGTGACAAACCGGAGGAAGGTGGGGACGACGTCAAGTCATCATGGCCCTTACGGGTAGGGCTACACACGTGCTACAATGGCCGGTACAATGGGTTGCGAATCCGCGAGGTGGAGCTAATCCCATAAAGCCGGTCTCAGTCCGGATCGGAGTCTGCAACTCGACTCCGTGAAGTCGGAATCGCTAGTAATCGTGAATCAGAATGTCACGGTGAATACGTTCCCGGGCCTTGTACACACCGCCCGTCACACCATGGGAGTGGACTGCACCAGAAGTGGTTAGCCTAACTTCGGAGGGCGATCACCACGGTGTGGTTCATGACTGGGGTGAAGTCGTAACAAGGTAGCCGTAGGGGAACCTGCGGCTGGATCACCTCCTTAAACGACACGTCATCTGACTGTCGGTAAGTGCTCACAATGAATTACCTGATCAAGCAAGAGCAGTGACTGTTTGGGTTAAATGCTAAGACCCAGCGTGACAAATGGGTCTGTAGCTCAGTTGGTTAGAGCGCACCCCTGATAAGGGTGAGGTCGGCAGTTCAAATCTGCCCAGACCCACCATTTCTCAGCTGGTTCTGGTCAACAACCCAAATCGATATGGGGCCTTAGCTCAGCTGGGAGAGCGCAACACTGGCAGTGTTGAGGTCAGCGGTTCGATCCCGCTAGGCTCCACCATTTCTCATCTCGAGTAAAACAGTCGTCAAGTTCTAAGCAAGATGCTTGTTCGCCACCAGGCGATATCAAGTCTCTCGCTTAGAGCTTTTGCTCTAACGCTCTTTAACAATGTATATCATGCTGACAAAGTAAGATACGTTTCAAGCGTATCCGGCAATTGTCGTGACATCATCGATTGACAGACCCTTTGGGGTTATATGGTCAAGCGATGAAGCGCATACGGTGGATGCCTAGGCAGTCAGAGGCGATGAAAGACGTGGAAGCCTGCGATAAGGTTCGGCGAGGTGGCAAACGACCTGCGACCCGGACATCTCTGAATGGGGAAACCCACCCAAGGTAACTTGGGTATCTCATGTTGAATATATAGACATGAGAGGCGAACCGGGGGAACTGAAACATCTAAGTACCCCGAGGAAAAGAAATCAACCGAGATTCCCCTAGTAGCGGCGAGCGAACGGGGACCAGCCCTTAAGCAACACAACTGGTAGGTGAACAGACTGGGAAGTCTGGCCATAGTGGGTGATAGCCCCGTAACCGAAACCTGAGTGTTGTGAAATCGAGTAGGTCGAGGCACGTGAAACCTTGACTGAAGACGGGGGGACCATCCTCCAAGGCTAAATACTCCTGACTGACCGATAGTGAACCAGTACCGTGAGGGAAAGGCGAAAAGAACCCCGGAGAGGGGAGTGAAATAGATCCTGAAACCGTATGCGTACAAGCAGTGGGAGCCAACTTGTTTGGTGACCGCGTACCTTTTGTATAATGGGTCAGCGACTTATTTTCAGTGGCGAGCTTAACCGTATAGGGGAGGCGTAGAGAAATCGAGTCTTAACTGGGCGACCAGTCGCTGGAAATAGACCCGAAACCGGGCGATCTATCCATGAGCAGGTTGAAGGTTGAGTAACATCAACTGGAGGACCGAACCAGGATCTGTTGAAAAAGATTTGGATGACTTGTGGATCGGAGTGAAAGGCTAATCAAGCCCGGAGATAGCTGGTTCTCCTCGAAAGCTATTTAGGTAGCGCCTCACGTATCACCGCCGGGGGTAGAGCACTGTTTCGGCTAGGGGGTCATCCCGACTTACCAACCCGAGGCAAACTCCGAATACCGGTGAGTGCAAGCGTGGGAGACACACAGCGGGTGCTAACGTCCGTTGTGAAAAGGGAAACAACCCAGACCGTCAGCTAAGGTCCCGAAATCCTGGTTAAGTGGGAAACGATGTGGGAAGGCTTAGACAGCTAGGAGGTTGGCTTAGAAGCAGCCATCCTTTAAAGAAAGCGTAATAGCTCACTAGTCGAGTCGGCCTGCGCGGAAGATGTAACGGGGCTCAAACCAGGTACCGAAGCTACGGGTTCGCCGAATGGCGAGCGGTAGAGGAGCGTCGTGTAAGCCGATGAAGGTGTGTTGAGAAGCATGCTGGAGGTATCACGAGTGCGAATGCTGACATGAGTAACGACAAGGGGAGTGAAAAACTCCCCCGCCGGAAGACCAAGGGTTTCTGTTCGACGCTAATCGGAGCAGAGTGAGTCGGCCCCTAAGGCGAGGCCGAAAGGCGTAGTCGATGGGAAACGGGTCAATATTCCCGTACCTCACAGTATTGCGATGGGGGGACGAAGAAGGCTAGGTGAGCCAGGCGTTGGTTGTCCTGGTGAAAGCCGGTAGGCTGAGGATTCAGGTAAATCCGGATCCTCAAGGCCGAGAGGCGAGACGAACTGACTACGGTCAGGAAGTCATCGATGCCACGCTTCCAGGAAAAGCCTCTAAGCTTCAGATACTGTGAGACCGTACCCCAAACCGACACAGGTGGTCAGGTAGAGAATACCAAGGCGCTTGAGAGAACTCGGGTGAAGGAACTAGGCAAAATGGTGCCGTAACTTCGGGAGAAGGCACGCCGCATTAGGGTGAAGGTCCTCGCGACCGGAGCCTGACGCGGTCGAAGATACCAGGTGGCTGCAACTGTTTATTAAAAACACAGCACTCTGCAAACGCGCAAGCGGACGTATAGGGTGTGACGCCTGCCCGGTGCCGGAAGGTTAAGTGATGGTGTTAGCTCACGCGAAGCTCCTGATCGAAGCCCCGGTAAACGGCGGCCGTAACTATAACGGTCCTAAGGTAGCGAAATTCCTTGTCGGGTAAGTTCCGACCTGCACGAATGGCGTAATGATGGCCACGCTGTCTCCACCCGAGACTCAGTGAAATTGAAATCGCAGTGAAGATGCTGTGTACCCGCGGCTAGACGGAAAGACCCCGTGAACCTTTACTACAGCTTCACACTGGACGCTGATGTTGCTTGTGTAGGATAGCTGGGAGGCTTTGAAACCCTGTCGCCAGATGGGGTGGAGCCAACCTTGAAATACCAGCCTGGCATCATTGGCGTTCTAACTCAGGACCGTAATCCGGTTCGAGGACCGTGTGTGGTGGGTAGTTTGACTGGGGCGGTCTCCTCCCAAAGAGTAACGGAGGAGCACGAAGGTACCCTCAGCACGGTTGGAAATCGTGCAGTGAGTGCAAGAGCATAAGGGTGCTTAACTGCGAGACAGACACGTCGAGCAGATACGAAAGTAGGTTCTAGTGATCCGGTGGTTCTGTATGGAAGGGCCATCGCTCAACGGATAAAAGGTACTCCGGGGATAACAGGCTGATACCGCCCAAGAGTTCACATCGACGGCGGTGTTTGGCACCTCGATGTCGGCTCATCACATCCTGGGGCTGAAGTCGGTCCCAAGGGTATGGCTGTTCGCCATTTAAAGTGGTACGCGAGCTGGGTTTAGAACGTCGTGAGACAGTTCGGTCCCTATCTGCCGTGGGCGTTGGAGATTTGAGAAGCGCTGCTCCTAGTACGAGAGGACCGGAGTGGACGTACCTCTGGTGTTCCGGTTGTCACGCCAGTGGCATTGCCGGGTAGCTATGTACGGACGGGATAACCGCTGAAAGCATCTAAGCGGGAAGCCCCCTTCAAGATGAGATCTCCCTGAGGCCTTGAGCCTCCTAAAGGACCCAGCAAGACCAGCTGGTTGATAGGCCGGGTGTGGAAGCGCTGCAAGGCGTTGAGCTAACCGGTACTAATGGTCCGTGAGGCTTGACCATATAACACCCAAAGGGTTTTGGTCGATGATGTCTCGAATCAATTGACGGATACGATGAAGCGTATCGTCAGCATGGTGTACGTTGTCTTTTTTCCGCCTGACGACCATAGCGAGTGGGAACCACCTGATCCCTTGCCGAACTCAGAAGTGAAACCGCTCAGCGCCGATGGTAGTGTGGGGTCTCCCCATGCGAGAGTAGGTCATCGTCAGGCATTTACATAAACAAAACCCCCAGCTCCGAAGGAGTTGGGGGTTTTTGTTTATGTCTGTACGATGACCCTTCCTCGCATGCGAGAGTAGGGTGAGAGCCGCCCGGACAATGCAACGCATTGTCAGGCTCGAACGGGCGAGGGATGTAAAGCTGCTTGCGGCGCCCCGAGCCCAGGCTCAAGGCCACGAAGTGGCCGCAGAGGCGTCAGGCATTTATTCAGAAGAAGCCCGGTTATCGAGAGATAATCGGGCTTTTTCATATGCATGGGAAGACCCCCCTCTTTATATGTGGGGCCGCGCCGATACCCCCTCGGCGCGGTCCGGCCGCTCGCAAGCTCGCGTCGTTCGTCACCCCTTGCAGCTTCGCTGCAAAAGCTCGGGGTGACTCACCCCCATGCGACTACCCTGTCGGGAACAGGGGAGAACCGCCGCAGGCGGGCCTTGAGGAACGAAGGGCGAGTCTCAGGGATGAGACGAGTAGAAACATTGTTACCTTGGTGGCGTCATCCGGCAGTCTTCAGGGGAGAGCGGCGGCCAGGACGGACGGGCGCTGTAGAGCAGAAGGCCGGCCCGTCCATCAGGCATTTATTCAGAAGAGGCCCGATTATCGGAAGATAATCGGGCCTTCTTTTTTGTAAAGAGCCGCATGCATGGGCTCTCTACGTTCAGCTCGTGCTTCATCCCATGCGGCCCCCCTCAGGGTACAGGGTAGGCATGTACCGAAAAGAAGCCCAACTCGAAGAGGAGTCGGGCTTCTTTTGTTCAGGGCAGCGTCGACTCTCTAGAGCTGACAGTGCTGATCGAGGGGGCGCCCGTCCTCGAAGGCGGTGAGGCTTTCCAGCGTGGTCGATGCGATCTCGCTCAGGGCTTCCCGGGTGAAGAAGCCCTGGTGGCCGGTGACGACGACATTGGGGAAGCTGATAAGGCGGGCAAAGACGTCGTCCAGCGGGATGTCGTCGCTGCGGTCCTCGAAGAACATGCCGGCTTCCTGCTCGTAGACGTCGAGACCCAGGTAGCCGAGCTTGCGACGCTTCAGGGCCTCGATGCAGGCGCGGGTGTCGACCAGGGCGCCGCGGCTTGTGTTGATCAGCATCACCCCGTCCTTCATTCGGGAAAAGGCCGACTCGTCGATCAGGTGGTGGGTGTCTGGGGTGAGCGGACAGTGCAGCGAGATGATGTCGCTGTGTGCCAGCAGTTCATCGAACTCGACCTGCGCGATGGCGGCTTGGTCGGGGATACGGATGGGGGCTGGGTCGGTGACCAGCACGCGGCAGCCAAAGCCGCTCAGGATACCCGCCAGGGAGCGGCCGATCTGGCCGAAGCCGACGATCCCGACGGTCTTGCCGGCGAGGTTGAAGCCGAGCAGGCCATTGAGGTCGAAGTTGTCCTCACGCACCCGGTTGTAGGCCTTGTGGATCTTGCGGCTGAGCGTGAGCATCAGGGCGACACAGTGCTCGGCAACGGCGTCGGGGCTGTAGGACGGTACGCGACACACCTGGATGTTGAGCCGGCGAGCGGCGTCGAGGTCAACGTTGTTGAATCCTGCACACCTGAGCGCGACCAGACGCACTCCTACCACGGCCAGACGCTCGAGCACGGTGCGATCCAGCTCATCGTTGACGAATACGCACACTGCATCGAGTCCCTGGCAGAGGGTCACGGTGCGGGCGCTGAGGCGTTGCTCGAAGTTCACGATACTCAGCTGCGGGTGATGCTCATCGGAAAAGAAGGGGCGTTCGTAGGGCTGAGAGCTGAAGAAGCCTACCTTGAGCATGGTGCTTGCCTCGCGGGTCAGGGACAGTGGCGGAATCGGCTGAAGCGCTGTGTGGTTGCGGTGACGTCAGGCTTGCGTCTCGTAGAGTTCGATAGGCGTTCCGTCAGGATCGGCGAAGAAGGTGAAGCGGGCACCGGTGAACTCGTCGACTCGGATAGGTTCGGGTCGCGCGCCACGCCGCTTCAGCAACGCGACGCTGGCGTCCAGGTCTGATGTTGCCAGGGCAAGGTGACGAAGACCGCAGGCCTCGGGATAGCTTGGCCGAGGTGGCGGAGAGGGAAAGGAGAACAGCTCGAGCTGGATGCCTCCGGGCAGGGCAAGGTCCAGCTTGTAGCTGTCACGCTCGTGGCGGTAGGCCTCGTTGAGGATGCGGGCGTCGAGCACCTCAATATAGAAGCGCCGGGCGCGTTCGTAGTCGGCGGTGATCAGGGCGACGTGGTGCACTCCGGTCAACGGCAGACGCTCACTCATGGGGGCCTCTTGCAAAGAAGGGGCGCCGCGCGGCGCCCGATGTTGTGGCCTAGCGACAGAGGTCGCTGAGCACCTCGATCAGCGAGTCCATCTCGTCATCGGTGCCGATGGAAATACGCAGATGATCGCGCAGCGTCTCGGTATTGAAGTGGCGTACCAGGATGCCGCGCTCGCGCAGACCGACGAAAAGCTGGGCTGCGTCGTGCTTGGGGTGTGACGCCAGCACGAAGTTGGTCTGTGACGGTAGCACCTCGAAGCCCAGGTCATCGAGACGCTGGCGAGTACGTTCGCGTGTGGTGATCACCGCCTGACGCGTGGCCTCGAAGTAGTCGCTGTCTTCCAGTGCGGCGATGCCGATGGCGCTGGCCAGGGCGTCCACCGGGTAGGAGTTGAAGGAGTCCTTCACCCGGGTCAGACCCTCGATCAACTCCGGTGAGCCCACCGCGTAGCCAAGGCGAAGCCCTGCCAGGCTGCGCGACTTGGAGAAGGTGCCGGTCACCAGCAGGTTGGGGTAGCGCTCGACCAGGGGAACGGCGCTCTCGCCGCCAAAGTCCACGTAGGCTTCGTCCACCAGCACCACGCGGTCGGTGACCTTGTCGAGCAAGGCCGCGATGGCCTCGCGGCCATGGCCGTGACCGGTGGGGGCATTGGGGTTGGCAAAGATCACGCCGCCGCTGTCGCTGGCCAGGGCGTCCAGGTCGACACGCCACTGATCGTCCAGCGCGAAACGCTGGCTGTCGATGTCGTACATGCGGCAGTAGACCGGATAGAAGCTGTAGGAGATATCCGGCATCGCCAGCGGCTTGTCCTGGCGGAAGAAGGCCTGGAAGGCCAGCGCCAGCACCTCGTCGGAGCCATTGCCGGCGAAGACGTTGGCGGAGGTCGTGCCGAGGGCCTGGGCCAGGGCCTCACGCAGGGCGCTCGAGGTGGGGTCCGGGTAGCGCCGCAGATGGTCCGCCGAGAACTCGCGCAGGACCCGTTCCACGCCAGGCGCGGGCGGGTAGGGGTTCTCGTTGGTGTTGAGCTTGATCAGCTTCTCGCGGGGCTGTTCGCCCGGCACGTAGGGGGTCAGTTCCCGAACGTTGGGACTCCACAACTGGCTCATGGTCTCTCGCTTGGCAGGCTTGGCAGAATCGAAGGCTTGATTACCACTTTGGTCATGGTGACCGCTGCCAGGGCCCTGCGCAAGTCGCTGACGTGCTAGGCTGCGAGCGCTGACCGTTTGCCGCCTAAGAGACTCCATGACCGCTCAGATCCTCGCCACTCTGCTACCGGTATTTCTGATTTCGGGGGCCGGTACCCTCTATGGCAAGTTGCGCTCTCCCGACATCCGTAGCCTCAACACCCTCAACATGGAGCTGTTCGTGCCCATGCTGGTATTTGTGGTGCTGGCCGACCGCCAGGCGCCGCTTGAGGACTACGCCTGGCTGGCGTTGGCCGGCGCCGTGGTGGTAGTGGGGTCGGGGCTGCTGGTATGGCCGGTGGTGAAGTGGCTCAGGCTCGAGCCGAAGACCTTTGTGCCGCCGATGATGTTCAACAATTCCGGCAACATGGGCATCCCGCTGCTGATCCTGGCCTTCGGTGAGCAGGCGCTGCCGGCGGCAGTGGTGCTGTTCATCGTCGAAATGCTGCTGCACTTCTCGCTGGGACTGAAGATGCTCAGTCCCCATACGCCGCTGTGGCGCCTTTTGCGCATGCCCATCGTGCTGGCGAGCCTCGCTGGCCTGGCGGTCAATCTGTCCGGGCTTTCGCTACCGGGCTGGCTGCTGGAGGCGATGCATATGCTCGGTGGTGTGTGCATCCCGCTGTTGCTGTTCGCCCTGGGCGTGCGGATGCTCGACATCGACTTCGGTGACTGGAAGACCGGACTGCTCGGAGCGGTGCTGTGCCCGCTTTCCGGGTTATTGCTGGCCTGGCCGTTGATCATGCTGCTTGAACTAGAGGGGCTCAAGGCCGCGTCGCTGTGGGTGTTCGCTGCCCTGCCGCCGGCGGTGCTCAACTACCTGGTGGCCGAGCAGTATCGCCAGCAGCCGCATTCGGTGGCGTCGCTGGTGCTGATCGGCAACCTCGGTAGTCTGATCGTGATGCCGATCGTGCTTGGCCTGGTGTTCGCCCACGTGATGCCTCCGGTGTCGTGAGCCGGCAGCGATACAGGGCTGTGCGCAACGAAGCTGGGAGGTTATGCTGTCGGCAGGCTGCCGATTCGTCGGTTCCATGCTCAATGGTTAGGAGGACTAATATGCAACTCAGGACTTTGCTGGCGGGATCCGCCATGCTCGCCCTTTTGGCCGGCTGTGCGAGTGGCCCCAGCGACGAGGGATCCGGTGGTGAAGCCATCCAGGCGACCTCGGCGACCTACCAGGGGACCCTGCCGTGCCGTAACTGCGACGGCATCGCCCTGACGGTTACCATGGAAGGTGAAGACCAGAGCGCCCCGGCGCAGCGCACCTTCGATCTGACCGCGGCCTACCAGAACCATCCCCAGAATCCGCCGAACGAGAACTACTCCGGCAACTGGGATGTGCTGACCGGTACCGCCGACAATCCGGAGGCCACCGTCTACGAGCTGGTCCCCAACGGTGAAGGCCAGACCTACTACTTCATGCGCGTCAATCCGCAGACTCTGGAGCTGATCGACCCCCAGCGTCGTCGCTTCCAGAACAACGACATGCTGCAGCTGACCCGCCAGCAGTAAGTCGCACGACATGCAAGTGTCGAACACAAAGGGCGGCCCCAGGTGGGCCGCCCTTTGGCGTCTTGACGTGATGGTATTGTGCCGACAGGCCCGCTCGGCACCGCCTGGAGCTGTTTCGAAGCGCTGGCGGTGCTCGCGCTGATCGCAGGGCTCATGCCCCACTGGGCGATTCGCCTGGAACGGCAGCCGCGCTCCCTTGGGCCTTCAGCCGGGCAAGCACACTCCTGGCGTCCATCGATCCCTCGAGGATACCCGACGTCCTGAGGCGTCGATCCAGATCCTGGCCGCTGGCCTCTTCATCCAGCTCCTTGAGGGCCGTCGTGACCTCTGCCTGGTGTTGCTGGGACGTGCGGATGCGTTCGTAGCTGGTTGCAATTTCGTCCATGTGTCGCTGGAGCCCGGTACTGCAAGCGCCCAGCTTCCGCCCAAGGCCAGCATTGCCGCCTCGCGCCTTGGCCAGTTTCATTTCGCGCTGGTAGTGGCGCAGTGACTGGGCTGCTTGTCCGAGATCCTCGCGCAGGGTCTGTTCCTGTCGCGACAAGGCCTCGGCGTGCTGTCGCTGTGAGGTCAATTGGCTTTCGACCTCGGCGATGCGGCTGGCCACGGCCAAGGCCAGCGCTTCATCGTCCTGTTCGAGGGCCGCGCGAGCCTGGTGCTCTCTGGCTTCGAGCTGCTCGGCCAGTTGCTGGTTGTGGCGCTCGAGCTGTCTGCGTTCGGCGATCAGGCCAGCGAGATCGAGGCGTGCCCGGTGCAAGGCCTGCTCGGCCTCACGGATCTCCTGGGCCATGATCCGCAATGCGTTGGCATCCACCAGCTTTTCTACCGGTTCGTGAGCTGTCGCCCGAACCAGGGTGTGCAGTTTCGTCCAAAGTGACATGGTGGCTACTCCGTGTATTCCTTGAGAAGTTGCTGGGTGCGGGCCTCGGAGATGCGGTTGTGGAAGCGCCGGCTCTCGTGGTCATCGCGTAGCGTCTTGGACAGGGTGATGGTGGTGGAGACCAGAAACAGTGAACACACGCCGAGATAGCCTTTGACCAGCAGGTCGATGGGCGCCATCACGATACCGACCGCCATGGCGGCCAGCGCGATGGCAAAGGTGACCTTGACGAAGAACAGCCAGCCTGACGAATTGTTGCTCGCTTCATTTTCCATGGAGATCTCCTGCTTGCTGGGTGGTGGAGCCGACATCGCCTACAGGGTGTGGCGAGCGCGGCGTCGATGGCACTATGGCGAGGTCGGGGCGCGGTACGCCAGCAGGATCCGGAAGGTAGCGTGTTGTTGAGCCGTGAGTCGCGTATTCTGCTACCTTGGCCGGGGCTTTCGGCGATGAGGGATGTGAGTCATGGCGCAGACGGTGGCGATTGTGGATGCGCTCAAGGCGGCACTGCGGGCCAATGGCGTCACCTATCAGCAGGTGGCGGCGGCGCTTGGCCTGTCCGAGGCCAGCGTCAAGCGGCTGTTCGCCGAGCGCCAGTTTTCGCTGCAGCGCCTGGATCAGGTGTGTGCCCTGGTCGGTCTCGAGATCACAGACCTTGTACGCCAGCTGGAGCCCCAGGCGCTGGTCGACGCGATCGCCCCTGAGCTTGAGCAGGAGCTGGTCTCTGACATGTCGCTGCTGCTGGTGGCCTTCTGTGCGCTTAATCGCTGGCGCTTTGAAGATATCTGTGCGACCTATTCGCTCGGCGAGCCTCAGGTGATAACGCACCTGGTGCGGCTCGATCGTATGGGATTGATCGAGCTGCTGCCGGGCAATCGCATCAAGCTGCTGATCAGCTATGACTTCCAGTGGCAGCCGCAAGGGCCTATCCAGCGCTTCTTCGAGTCCCGGGTCCAGGAGGATTTCCTGGCGTGTCGCTTCGATCGCCCGGGCGAGATAAGACTGTTCGTCAATGGCATGCTGTCGGTGCGCTCCAATGAGGTGATGCAGCAGAAGCTTCGGCGGCTGGCGCTGGACCTTCGCCACTGTCACCAGGAAGATCTGTCGCTGCCGCTGGAGCAGCGCTTTGGTGTCAGCCTGATGATCGCCATGCGTCCCTGGGAGATGGAGGTGTTTCGCCGCTACCGCCGTGCTGAGGACGACAAGTGCTACCCGGGACACGGCGGCAAGCCGCAGTGTTGACCATCGCTGACGAACGAACCCGATTGAACCGATAGAGAGAGGATTCATGGCCAAGGCCAAGAGCGCCTTCGTGTGCACCGAGTGCGGTGCCGAGTACCGCAAATGGCAGGGGCAGTGTTCCAGCTGCCAGGAGTGGAACACCCTGACCGAGGTGCGTCTGTCCTCGCCTGCCAGAAGCGGGTCGAGCGCCGGCGCGACGGCGCGCGGTGGCTACGCCGGCAGCCTGTCGCGTGAGGTGGTGGATCTGGCCAACGTGGATCTGTCGGAGGTGCCGCGGTTGTCGTCGACCTTTGCCGAGTTCGACCGCGTACTCGGCGGCGGTCTGGTGCCGGGCTCCGCGGTGCTGCTGGGCGGCCACCCCGGGGCCGGCAAGTCCACCTTGCTGCTGCAGACCGCCTGCAAGCTGGCTCAGGAGCGCAGCGTTCTCTATGTCACCGGCGAGGAGTCGCTGTCCCAGGTGGCGATGCGCGCCCACCGCCTGCAGTTGCCGACCCAGGGACTCAAGATGCTGGCGGAGACCAGCGTCGAGACCATCCTGGCGGTGGCCGAGCGCGAGCGCCCCGAGGTGCTGGTGATCGACTCGATCCAGACCATGCATCTGGAGGACATCTCGTCGGCGCCGGGTGGTGTGGCCCAGGTACGCGAATCCGCGGCGGCACTAACCCGTTTCGCCAAGCAGTCCAGCACGGTGCTGCTGCTGGTCGGCCACGTCACTAAGGACGGCAGCCTGGCCGGGCCCAAGGTGCTCGAGCACATGATCGACGCCTCCCTGTTGCTGGAAGGCGGCGCCGATTCCCGCTTCCGTACCCTGCGCGGCCAGAAGAACCGCTTCGGCGCGGTCAACGAGCTGGGCGTCTTCGCCATGCTGGAACACGGCATGAAGGAGGTGAAGAACCCCAGCGCGATCTTCCTTTCGCGTCAGCAGGAGCAGGCCCCCGGCAGCCTGGTGATGGTGGTGTGGGAAGGCACCCGGCCGATCCTGGTGGAGGTGCAGGCGCTGCTCGATGAGTCGGCGCTGGGCAACCCGCGCCGCGTCGCGGTGGGGCTGGATGCCAATCGCCTGTCGATGCTGCTGGCGGTGCTGCACCGTCACGGTGGCCTGTTTACCGGCGACCAGGACGTCTTTCTCAACGTCGTCGGCGGGGTCAAGGTGCTGGAGACCAGTGCCGACCTGGCGGTATTGCTGGCGGTGGTGTCGAGCCTGCAGGGTAGGGCACTGCCGCGCGAGCTGGTGGTATTCGGCGAGGTTGGCCTGTCCGGGGAGATTCGCCCCGTGCCGAGCGGCCAGGAGCGTATCGTCGAGGCCGCCAAGCACGGTTTTACCCGCGCCATCGTGCCCCGGGGTAACGCTCCCAAGAACTCACCGGCGGGGATGGAGGTGGTGGCGGTGGACAAGCTCGCCGACGCCCTCGAAGTACTGTGACCCCACCCATGAACTGATCACCAGGGCGCCAGACCATACCCTGATCACAGCCTGTTACCCGGGATGTGATCAGGACGATGGTGACTGCGCCGTGCCGATTCCGCCGGTCCTGCTGGTGTAGAATGGGCCCATCATTGCCAAGGAGACTTCCATGAGCGCCATCCGCTTGACCCAATACAGTCACGGTGCCGGCTGTGGCTGCAAGATCGCCCCCGATGTGCTCGACAGCATCCTGGCCAAGGCCGGTCCGGGAGCGAGCCACTCGAAGATGATCGTCGGCAACCAGGGACGCGAGGACGCCGCCGTCTTCGACCTGGGCGACGGGCGCGGCATGATCAGCACCACCGACTTCTTCATGCCGATCGTCGATGACCCCTTCGACTTCGGCCGCATCGCCGCCACCAACGCCATTAGCGACGTCTACGCCATGGGCGGTGACCCGGTGATGGCGTTGGGCATTCTGGGCTGGCCGCTGGACAAGCTGGGCGCGGACATCGCCGGTGACGTGGTGGCCGGGGCTCAGGCGGTATGTCGTGAGCTGGGTCTGGCGCTGGCGGGCGGCCACTCCATCGATGCCCCGGAGCCGATCTTCGGTCTCGCGGTCAACGGTCTGGTGGAACTCAAGCACCTGAAGCTCAACAAGGGCGCCAAGCCCGGCGATCTGCTGTTCCTGACCAAGCCGTTGGGGGTGGGCATGCTGACCACGGCGGAGAAGCAGGGGCTTCTGGAAAGCGGTCACCATGGCCTGGCGCGGGAAACCATGCTGATCAGCAACCGTATCGGTGCCGCCCTTGCGCGCATCGAAGGGGTGCGTGCGATGACCGACGTCACCGGCTTTGGCCTGGCTGGCCACCTGTCCGAGGTGTGCGCGGCCAGTGGTGTGGCGGCTCGCATCGACTTTCGCCGCCTGCCGCGCCTGGCCGAGGCCGAGGCTTACCGGCGCCAGGGCGCGGTACCCGGCGGCACCCGTCGTAACCGTGACGCCCTGGGGGCCAGCCTGCCGCAGATGGATGAGGCCCACTGGCAGTGGCTGTGTGATCCGCAGACCTCGGGCGGTCTGTTGATCTCGGTACACCCGTCCTGGGAGGACGATGTCGAGCGGGTCGGCCGCGAGTTCGGTATCGAGCTTGCACCCTTCGGCGAGGTCGTCGAGGCCAGCGGTGAGGCGCTGATCGAGGTGCGCGGATGAAGTTGCCGCTGGTCCCGGCGGATCCCGCCCTGCTGGTCGAGGGGCGCACCTTGATCGACGTGCGGGCGCCGGTGGAGTTCGCCCAGGGCAGCCTGCCCGGGGCGGTCAACCTGCCGCTGATGAACAACGAGGAACGCCATCAGGTCGGGATCGCCTACAAGGAGTCCGGCCAGCAGGCCGCCATCGCCCTGGGCGAGCGGCTGGTGTCCGGCGAGATCAAGGCCGCGCGCATCGAAGCCTGGAAGCGTCAGCTCGAGGCGGCCCCGGACGCCATCATCTACTGTTTTCGGGGTGGCCTGCGCTCGCAGATCGCCCAGCGCTGGCTGCTTGAGGCCGGCGTCGAACGACCGCGCATCGAGGGTGGCTGGAAGGCCATGCGCCAGGCGTTGTGCGCACGCATCGATGACGCCGCCGCCCAGCCCATGCTGGTGGTGGGTGGCCTGACCGGCTGCGCCAAGACGTCCATCGTGCAGGCCCTGGACAACGGTCTGGATCTGGAGGGCTGCGCCCGTCACAAGGGCTCGGCCTTCGGCCGCCATCCACTGATCGCCCCCAGCCAGATCGACTTCGAGCACGCCATGGGCCTGCGACTGCTGTCATTGCACGGGCCGCTGGTGCTGGAAGACGAGTCGCGCCACATCGGCGCGGCCAATATACCGCTCGAGTTCTGGCGGGGAATGGAGCCGGCGCCGAGGATCCGCGTCGAGATGCCGCTGGACTGGCGCCTCAACCAGATCCACAAGGACTACATCGACGACCTGTGGACGATCTATCGCAATCAGTTCGGCGAGCGCCTCGGCTGGTCACTGATGCGCAAGCAGTTGTCGACGGCGCTGGGGCGACTGAAGAAGCGCCTGGGCAGCGCGCGACTGGCCCGCCTGCAGCGGCTGCAGGCGCTGGCCTTCCGCGAGCACGAGGCCGGAAACCGCCAGGCCCACGAGACCTGGCTGGCGCCTTTGCTTACCGAGTACTATGACCCCATGTACCGCTACCAGCTGGAGAAGCACACCGAGCGTCGCTTCCTGCATGTCGGTGACTGGGACAGCTGCCTCGAGTTTGCCAGGGCCTGGAGCCAGCTGCAGCGGGACGCGGTGGCGAATTAGACGTCCGGTGCCGTGCGCAGCCACTGGCTCAGCAGGCGATCCAGCAGCGGCGCCAGGGTATCCAGGCGCCGGGCCTCGGCAAGAATCGTTTCTGGCGACTGGGTCCTGGGGCTTGCGTCGGCGCCTTGCGGCAACGGCATCGTCTCGAGAAAGGCCGTCAGGCTCTCCTGGTGATGATGCAGATGGCAGGCCAGGCCAACCACCCGGCCGGCGTCCCAGGCGAAGCCGAGCACCGGGCTTGTCGGCGTGCCGCCCAGCGGCAGGGCGTCATCGGGCAGTCCGAACACCTGGCGATGCCACAGCAGGGCGGGGAAGTCGTCGGGCAGGTCGAAGGGGCTGTCGTCGGCCAGGCTGACGGTCTGCCAGCCGGCTTCGGCCTGGGTGCCACGGCCCACCGGAGCGTCCAGCGCTTCGGCGATGCGCCGGGCGCCGGCGCCGAGCCCGAGCAGCGGCTTGTGGCCGTCGAGCATCTGGTCGATCAGCTTGCGTTCGGCCTTGAGCCAGGGTGCCTGGTCGCGGTCCTCGAGATCGTCGAGGATGATCAGGGCGTCGCAGTCCCCGGGGCGCGGCACCAGCTCACCGTCGTAGAGGTGGAAGACGGTGAAGCTGTGGCCCATGCTGGCAAGCCAGTCGCCGATGCGTGCGGGGCCCAGGTCTGGATGGTGCTTGAGCAGATGAAGGTGCATGGGGGCCTCGCTCAGATTGAGGGTGGGCGGCGCCATCCCTCGATGAAAATGCAACCAGAACGAAAGGTTACATGAATCCGGACGTCCGAGAACAGATTCTTACCATCATCAGCGAGATTCCTTCGGGGCGGGTGACCAGCTACGGACGCATCGCCGCCATGACCGATGGGGCCAGCGCACGCATGGTCGCGCGGGCGCTGCGCGATCTGCCGTCGGGGCATGAGCTGCCCTGGTTCAGGGTGGTGACGGCCTCGCGCAAGCTCGCCGACCATGGCGGAGCCGACGAGCAGCGCAAGCGTCTGATCGATGAAGGTGTGGCCTTCGATGAGCGTGGACGGATCGCCCAGGAGCTCTTCTGGCCTTGAGTCGCCCAGTCCGCTTTCGGCCATCGCCGTTTTCCCGACATTCGACACGCGACCCTCGACTCTCGCCCCTTGAACCTTGAACCTTGAATAAAGGGGCCGGCAGCCCGTTTATCGCCAGCACAGGAGCCATCATGGCAAAGCCAGGATTTCACCAGCGCCTGCAGGCGCTGACTCTACGTCAGCAACAGGCCTTCATGGCCGCGTTGACCGAGCGCATGCTGCCCAACTATGCGCTCTACGCCGATACCAGCGGTCACGGGGATCTGGCGGGCATGAGGGCGATCCTCGATCTGGTGTGGGAGCAGTTGACGGTCAAGGACGCCAAGATCGACTTCGATCTCCAGGCCGAAAAGCTTGGCGAGCTGGAGCCTCCTCAACAGGACGACAGCTTCGGCGCTCGTCGTGCCCTCGATGCGGTGGTCGCGCTATCGGCGATCCTCGACACCTTGAGGGGCGATGCGCCGGACGCGGTGCTTGAGGTCAGCAAGGTCTCGAAGGCAGCGGTGCGCTCCTTTATCGAGCTGACCGAGGGAGAAGACGATGCCGAAAAGCTCGCCCAACTGGTCAAGCAGCACCCGCTGATGGAAGACGAGAACGACTTTCAGGATGCGGCGCTGGAGGCGGCGGAGGAAGAGCCGAGCAAGAAGCACGTCAAGGCGTTGAGAAAGCTTGGACGCAACGGTGGTGTCAGCAATCTGGGGCTGACCCTGGACTGAGGTCGGTTTCAGTCCGTACAAACGACCACCCCCGCCGGGTTGCCCGGGCGGGGGTGGTTGGTTGCTGGCTCTGCAAGCCCTGGCTGAAGAGCCAGCCAAAGGCGTCGGTCAGAGGCGCATGGTGATGCCCTTGTCGGCCATATAGCGCTTGGCCTCGGGGATGGTGTACTCGGCGAAGTGGAAGATGCTGGCCGCCAGCACCGCATCGGCGTGGCCTTCGGTCACGCCCTCGACCAGGTGGTCGAGGTTGCCGACACCGCCGGAGGCGATGACCGGCACCGCCACCGCATCGCTGATGGCGCGGGTGACGCCGAGGTCGAAGCCGGCCTTGGTGCCGTCGCGGTCCATGCTGGTCAACAGCAGTTCGCCTGCGCCGTACTCGACCATCTTCTTGGCCCATTCCACCGCGTCGAGCCCGGTGGGACGACGGCCGCCGTGGGTGAAGATCTCCCAGCGAGGGGCTTCGCCTTCCTCGCTGACGCGCTTGGCGTCGATCGCCACCACGATGCACTGGCTACCGAATCGCTCGGCGGCTTCACGTACGAACTCAGGGTTGGTCACCGCTGCGGTATTGATCGAGACCTTGTCGGCGCCGGCGTTGAGCATGGTGCGGATATCGTCGCAGGTGCGGATGCCGCCGCCTACCGTCAGCGGGATGAACACTTCGCCGGCGATGCGCTCGACCATCTCCACCGTGGTGTCGCGGTCCTCGTGGCTGGCGGTGATGTCGAGAAAGGTGATCTCGTCGGCACCCTGCTGGTTGTAGCGCTGCGCCACCTCCACCGGGTCGCCGGCGTCACGGATGCCGACGAAGTTGACACCCTTGACCACACGGCCGGCGTCGACGTCGAGACACGGGATGATGCGTTTGGAAAGAGCCATGGAGCCTCCTCAGCCTTGGGTCAGTTCGTCGCACAGGCGCTGCCCTTCGGCGACGTCCAGGCTGCCTTCGTAGATGGCGCGTCCGGTGATGGCGCCGAGAATGCCCGGCTCGCCAGCCGCCACCAGGGCGCGCAGGTCATCGAGGTTGGTCACGCCGCCGGAGGCGATGACCGGAATGCCACCGTCCCGGGCCAGGGCTGCCGTGGCCTCGACGTTGACGCCGTTCATCATGCCGTCGCGAGCGATATCGGTGTAGACGATGCTGGAGACGCCGTCGTCGGCAAAGCGCTTGGCCAGATCCACCGCCATCACCTCGGACACCTCGGCCCAGCCGTCGGTGGCCACACGGCCATCATGGGCGTCGAGGCCGACGATGATATGGCCGGGGAAGGCGCGACACATTTCGGTCACGAAGTCAGGCTCCTTGACCGCCTTGGTGCCGATGATCACCTGGGAGACGCCGGCCTTGAGGTAGTGCTCGATGGTCTCGGCGCTGCGAATGCCGCCACCGATCTGGATCGGCAGGTCGGGGTACTGGCGGGCAATGGCGGTCACCGCCTCGCCGTTGACCGGACGCCCCTCGAAGGCGCCGTTGAGGTCGACCAGATGCAGGCGCCGCGCGCCGGCCTCGACCCAGCGAGCGGCCATGGCGACGGGGTCGTCGCCATAGGTGGTGGCCTCGTCCATGCGGCCTTGCTTGAGACGAACGCACTGTCCGTCCTTGAGATCGATGGCGGGAATTACCAGCATGTTGTGTCCTCGGGGTGCCTTTTCAGGGGCGTGCCAGTGTGATCGATGCAGGCAGGGCGTGGGCCGTGCCGGTGCAGATGTCGGGCGGCGGCCAGGGCAAGCGAGCGCCTGCCCGGCCGGCGCTCAGGTCTGGGTCAGGGGTTCCACTGGACAAAGTTCTCGAGCAGCCTGAGGCCGGCACGAGCGCTCTTTTCCGGGTGGAACTGCACCGCAAAGGTGGCGTCACGACCCACCGCCACATGGGCGCTGACGCTGCCGTAGTCGGTGGTGCCGAAGACCTCGGCGTCATGCTCGGCGGCCACATAGTAGCTATGCACAAAGTAGAAGTGCGAGCCGGGCTCGATACCCTCCCACAGCGGGTGGGCGTTGGGCTGCGCCACCAGGTTCCAGCCCATGTGCGGGACCTTCAGGCGAGCGCCGTCACTGTCCTGCATGTCCAGCGGAAACCGCTTCACCTGACCGGCGAGGTGGCCCAGGCAGTCGATGCCGCCGTTCTCGTCGCTGTGGTCCATCAGCATCTGCTGACCCACACAGATGCCCAGCAGCGGCTTGGACTGGCTGGCCAGCAGCTCGCGAACCAGGCCGCTGAGCTCGGTACGCTCCAGTTCGCCCATGCAGTCGCGTATGGCGCCCTGTCCCGGTAGCACGACACGGGTCGCGCCCTGGATCGAGCGAGCGTCGCGGGTCACCAGCACGTTCTCGTGGGTGACGTGTTCCAGTGCCTTGGCGACGGAATGGAGGTTTCCCATTCCGTAGTCGATGACGGCAATGGTCATGAAGCGCTCCTTGGTGGTTGGCCCGGAGGGGCGCCGCTGCCGGCGACCGCCTCGCTTGGTGTCTTGTCGTCTTGTTGCTGTTGGACCGCAGCCGGCGGCGTTAGAGGCTACCCTTGGTGGAGGGCAGCTTGCCGGCCATGCGGGGGTCCTCGGCGGCGGCCATGCGCAGGGCGCGGCCGAAGGCCTTGAAGATGGTTTCCGCCTGATGGTGGGCATTGAAGCCCTTCAGGTTGTCGATATGCAGCGTGACCTGGGCGTGATTGACGAAGCCCTGAAAGAACTCCCAGAAAAGCTGGGTGTCGAAACGCCCGATGGTGGCGCGGGTGAACTCGACGTTCATGGACAGGCCGGCACGGCCGGAGAAGTCGATGACCACCCGGGACAGTGCCTCGTCCAGCGGCACATAGGCGTGGCCGTAGCGATAGATGCCGCGCTTGTCGCCGATGGCCTGGTTGAACGCCTGTCCCAGGGTGATGCCGAGGTCCTCGACGGTGTGGTGGTCGTCGATGTGCAAATCGCCGTTGACGCTGATGTCCAGGTCGACCATGCCGTGGCGGGCCACCTGGTCGAGCATATGGTCGAGGAAGGGAACCCCGCTTTCACCCTTGAGGTTGCCCTCGCCGTCGAGGTTGAGGGTGACGCTGATCTGGGTTTCCTTGGTGTCACGGCTGACCGTGGCAATACGCTCGGACATGTCGTCTCCTGCGCTCACGCGCATGTCGGAATTGGGGGCCTTGTTTCTAAGGTGGGCCGGTCGCGGTGCGAGGCGCACAAGACAGCCATTATAGTGAATCGGCACCCCCATCCGCTACAATGCAGCCATTCCAGTGGCGGCCGTCGCCGCCCTCCGGCCAAGGGAGACAGCGTATGCCGGTGACCCTCTTTCGCGTCGACCAGGATGTCTGGGACGCCGATGAACAGGTGCGGATCGATCTGACCCGCATTTATGCCGATGCGCCGGAGGAGCGCATCAAGCTCCCGCCGGGAGCCTACGTGACCCGCCAGCTCGAACATGGCTTCTTCTGGGCGGCGCGCTTCAATGATCGCCTGCTCGGTGCTGTCGCCGTCAGTCCTGGTGACGGGCGCTGGCGCATGTTCGACCTCTGTGTTCGCAAGACCACTCGCCGGCGCGGCGTGGGCTCGCGCCTGCTGGCGCTGATCAGCGCTGCCGCCAACCGTGACGGCGTGGCGCTGAGCGTGGCCGGTTCGCAGCTGACCCTGGCCGACCAGATGCTGCTAAAGCGTCTGGGCTATCAGCTGACGCGAAGCGGCGATGATTTCCAACTCGATCTGCCCACCGGAGAAAGCGGCAAATGAAACGACTCGTAAGAACCCTGCTGGCGGTCGTCGGCGTCCTCGCCCTGGTCACGGTGGGCGCGGTGGTCTACGTCACCACCTTCTTCAACCCCGAGGACATGAAGCCGAGGCTGGTGTCCGTGGTGAAGGAGCACACCGGGCTCGAACTGTCGCTGGAAGGCCCATTGGAGTGGTCCTTCTATCCGCGCATTGGTGTCAGCGTGGCCGAGGCCGAAGCGCGCCTGCCGGATCAGGCGGATGACGCCCAGGCCTTTGCTGCCTTCTCCGAGGCCTCGGTCAGCCTGGCGTTCACACCGCTGTTGCGCGGCGAAATCGCCATCGATGGCCTGACCCTGGATGGGCTGTCGCTGAATCTCGAGCGCGACAGTGATGGCACCGGCAATTGGGAGGCGCTGCTCGAACGCCTCGAAAACAGGGCCGATGACGCCGAAAAGGCGCTGGCGCCGGCCAGCGCAGGCCCCAACCCGGATGATGAAGGCGGTCTGTCGGTGGCCCTGAACATCGCCAGCGTCGAGGTGACCAAGGGCCATTTGAGCCTGGTCGATCATCAGGCCGGCCGTGAGTGGCAGGCCGAGAAGCTCACCATCAACGGTAGCAACGTCAATCCGGATACCGCCTTTCCGCTCAGCTCCACCTTCCAGCTGAAGGTGTTCGACCAGCTCGATGGCGGCGGTGAGGGCGAAACAACGGAAGAGCGCACCCCTGGCCTGCAAAGCGATGTCACCCTGGAGAGCGACGTCAATCTGGGTCTCGCCGACAGCCGCCACGTGCTCAGCGACGTGACGCTGGAGACCAGTACTCTGCTGGCCGGTGCCTCGGAACCCCAGGAGGCGACCCTGACCAGCGACGAGGTGGTGCTGAACCTTGGCGAGCAGCGTCTGCACATGGCGCCGAGTCAACTGGACGCCAGCCTGCTGGCACCCCAGTTAGGCGAGAAGCGTGTGGCCATGACGCTTTCGTTCCAGCTGGAGTCGGACTTCGGCGCCGGTACCGCTCAGCTGCGCGATATCGCCTTGAGCGGCCCCGATGGTCTGTCGATCAAGGGGAATCTCAACCTGAAGGAGCTGAATTCGGCGCCACGCTATGACGGCCAGGTGCGTCTGGCACCGTTGTCGCTGCGTGCCTGGCTTGCGCGCATGGACGCCATGCCCAGCATGTCCAGCGACGAGGCGCTGTCGGAAGTGGCGCTGACCAGTCCGGTGGAAGGCACCCTCGAGCAGCTCTCGCTCAATGGCCTGACGCTGGTGCTCGATGACAACACCTTCTCCGGTTCCCTCGGCGCACGCTTCGATGGCACCCGGGTCGATCTCGATCTGGAAGGCGACCGCCTCGACGCCGACAGCTATCTGCCGCCGCCCGAGCAGGACACCGCCGCCAACGGCATTCCCGGTATCGCGTCGGCGCTGGCCCAGGACCAGGACGGTGCACCGGCGATCCTGCCGAAAAGCTTTCTGGCCGGGCTGGACGAGAGCGTATCGCTGGCGCTGGGTCAGCTGATCCTGGGCGGCCAGCGCTACCAGGATGTGTCCTTGAGCATGCAGGGCGAGGGTGGCAGGCATCGTCTGACCGGCTTCGAAGCGGGCTTCCATGAAGGTCGGCTTAAGGCCACCGGGGTGATAGACGCCAGCGGCGATGACCTCGCCTGGCAGCTGGCGCCGGAGGTCGAGGGCGTGCGTCTGGAGTCGTTGCTGACATCGCTTGGGCAGGAGCCCGCCCCGCTCAGCGGCTCGCTGCATGCCAGTGGTGAACTGACCACCCGCGGCAACGCTCGCCATGAGCTGACCCGTCACCTCAACGGAACCCTGGACACGCGGATCAACGAGGGCAGCATTCCCCGCGCCAATATTTCGCGTCAGCTGTGTACCGCCGTGGCGCGCCTCGAAGGCGAGCAGACCACCCGCGAGTGGAGCGAGAACACCCGCTTCGAGAACATCAGCGCGCGCTTCACCATCCGTGACGGCGTCGCCCAGAACGACGACCTGCTGATCACCCTGCCGGGTATCGAGGTCAGTGGTGGTGGCCAGCTCGATCTGGGCAGCCAGCGTTTCGATGCCGACGGGGCGGCGCGCTTTGTCGACACCGCCGATGCCGCCTGCAGCGTCAATCGGCGTCTCGAAAAGGTGCCCTTCCCGGTGCGCTGCGAAGGCAGCCTGGAGGGTGACAGCAGCCAGTGGTGCGGCTTTGACGCCGACGCCTTCAAGGCCAATCTGGGCGAGCTGGTCGCCGAAGAGGCCCGCTCCCGCGTCAACGAGGAAGTCGAGGAGCGGCTGGGCAAGGAGCTCGAACGTCTCGACGAACGCATCGGAGAAGAGGCGGGCAAGGAACTTCGTGACGCCGTCCGTGGTCTATTTAATTGAGCATCAAGCAAGCCAGTCACTGCGCCGACCTCCGTGTCGGCGCTTTTTTTCGTGTCTGACTTTTGAGTGATGATAACTAATTGGTTTTATGAAATATTTATCAGAAGTCTCTGGCCCTGACAGTCGGGCGAAAGGCGACAAGGATAGCGGTCGAGTGTCGCCGCTGCTCAGTACAGAGGTGTTTTCCCGGCGCCTGCTCGACTGGTTCGATGTGCACGGTCGCCACGATCTTCCCTGGCAGCATGATCGTACTGCCTACCGGGTGTGGGTCTCGGAAATCATGCTGCAGCAGACCCAGGTTGCTACCGTAATTCCCTATTTTGAGCGGTTCATGCAGCGCTTTCCCGATGTAAAGGCCCTCGCCGAGGCCAGCCAGGATGAGGTCCTTCATCTGTGGACCGGGTTGGGCTACTACGCCAGAGGCCGGAATCTGCACAAGGCGGCCCGAGTCGTGGTGGAACAGCATGCAGGCGAGTTTCCCACGGACAGCCTCGATGCCATGGCCGCGCTGCCCGGCATTGGCCGCTCGACCGCCGGGGCGATCATCGCCCAGAGCACCGGCAGGCGAGCCGTCATTCTGGATGGCAACGTCAAGCGCGTACTGACGCGCCTGCACGCGCTGGAAGGCTGGCCCGGTCGGCCAGCGGTGGAACGCGAGCTCTGGCACCTGGCCGAGCACTACACGCCGGAACAGCGAATGGTGGATTTCACCCAGGGCATGATGGACCTTGGGGCGACGCTGTGCCGCCGTGGCCAGCCGGACTGCGAGCGCTGCCCGTTCGCCGATGTCTGTGTGGCCCGCGCCCGAGGGGAACAAAAGCGCTTCCCGGAGTCCAAGCCGAAGAAAGCGATCCCCTTGCGCCATACCCGCATGCTGGTGCTGAGCGACGAGGCCGGGCGCATCCTGCTGGAGCAGCGGCCTTCCCAGGGGCTGTGGGGCGGGCTGTGGGGGCTTCCCCAGTTCGACAGCGACGCCGAGATCGATGCCTGGCTCGATACCCACGCGCCAGGAGCCGAGCGAGACGAGCCTTGGTCGAGCTTCGTTCATGTGTTCAGTCACTTTCGCCTGGAAATCACGCCGGTGCCGGCACGTGGCGGGCGAGTCGATGGCGTTGCCGAGGGACGGCTGTGGTACGACCCCCAGGCGCCGGAGTCGGTGGGGCTTGCCGCACCGGTAAAGAAGCTGCTCGCCTCACTTGCTCCCTTTGCCTTGAGCCAGCCACCGTCGCGTTGACGTCCGTGCTGCCCCCCCCCCGTGCTGCCCCCGCGCTGACCTTGGCGCACAGGGAGCCCGGGACGAGCGCCACGGCTCTGCAGCAACAGAACGCTTAAGTCTGGGCGGGGCACACTGCTATCCTCGTGCCAGCAGGCCACACCATAGCCAGCAGGCCGTACCATAGAAAGGAGACCGCCATGAGTCAGACCGTGTTTTGCCGCAAGTACCAGAAGGAGCTCGACGCCTTGCCCTTCCCCCCGCTGCCGGGCAAGAAGGGGCAGGAAATCCAGGCGAGCGTGTCACGCCAGGCCTGGGAAGAATGGCAGGCGCTGCAGACCCGCCTGATCAACGAGAAGCATCTGAACATGATGGACCCGGCCAACCGCGAGTACCTGATGGAGCAGATGGAGCGCTTCTTCGACAATGAAGAGACCGACCGCGCCGAGGGCTATGTCCCGCGTGACGCCTAGCCTTGCGACGCCTTGAAAAGCGCTCGCCATCATTTTGAAAGAAAAGGGGTTGACGGAAAACGGAGGAATTGGTTTAATACGTCGCGTTGGCAAGGGGCCAGATAGCTCAGTTGGTAGAGCAGGGGATTGAAAATCCCCGTGTCGGCGGTTCGATTCCGTCTCTGGCCACCAACTCTGCTGGGGTATCGCCAAGTGGTAAGGCACCGGTTTTTGGTATCGGCATGCGCAGGTTCGAATCCTGCTACCCCAGCCACGCCAACCCCGTTTCGGGTGAGACGCCCAAGGCGTAACACCAGAGCAGCAAGCGACCTTCCGGTCGGCCCGAGCCGGCATAGCTCAGTTGGTAGAGCAACTGACTTGTAATCAGTAGGTCCCGGGTTCGACTCCTGGTGCCGGCACCATCTAAAAGATGGTTATGGATCAACGACTTGCTGCAACATCAAAACCGCCCCTTGAGGCGGTTTTTTTGTGCGTGGGTGAATCATGGTGTCGTGCCCGGCAGCGCGGGTGCACTTCAGGCGTTCGGCACCTGTGCAGGCACTCTTCGTACAAGCCCTAGCGCTTGAGTTCGTCTCTCAGCGTCCTGACCTGCGCGATGTCCAGCCCCGACAGATCCGCCACCGTCTGGTCATCTAGCTGAGTCCGCTCGATCATGTTGCGGGCGACCTCCAGACGAGCCTTCTGTTCGCCCTTCTGTTCGCCCTTCTGTTCGCCCTTCTGTTCGCTTTCCAGCAGGCCTTCCTGACGTCCTTGCTTGCGGCCTTCCTGGCGGCCTTCTTCAAGACCCTGTTGCTTCCACTGCTCGGGCCATCGTTTTGCACGCTCGGCCAGCATGTTGTGTACCTCATTGAGTTCGTTGAGATTCTGCCACTCGGTTCCTTCGCTCTCGGGTATCCAGTTGGGCAGCAGCACGCGCTTGATCCAGATGGCGAAGTGACGGCGCAGACGAGTCTGGTCCGGCGCTTCGAGCCATCTTGCCAGCAGCCCGATCAGTTCGACCGCCTCCCTGGTGCCACGGTGGTGTTCCAGTCGAAATATGGCGTCTACCACGTTGCGTGCCTCCGGCGACCAATGCTCCGAGTCCACGATGGCGCCTTCGTCCAGCAGAAGATAGGGCATTCGTGGACGGTATCGCTCCAGCTCCCTGGGCACGCTTTGCACGAGGTCCGATACGTCGACGGCGGCGTTCCAACGCTTCTCTCCATTGTAGAGCACGACGGGCAGCACCGGGGGCAACCTGGCGTGGGGCGAGAGCTTCTGCTGCTTGATCAGGTCCTGATACAGGAGGCCCACGTAGGTCATGATGCGCAGCGCCATGAAGGGATCGATGGTGCTCTGGAATTCGATCAACAGATAGACGTAGATCCAGTCATCGCCGAAGCGTGCGCGCCAGATGACGTCGGACTCCCGATCGCGCAGGTCGTCGCTGACAAAGCTGCTGCTGACCTTCTCCAGTGAGTCGAGGTCGAGATGCGCTATCCAGTCCTCCTTGATGAAGCCTGTCAGGAGGTCTCGAATGACTCTAGGTTCGCTGAACAGCAGTTTGTAGCTGTGGTCGTGCTGGTGGTTCATGGGATATCAGCCGCCGACTGGCGAGAGCCAGTAATGGAAGGAGATGGCAATCATCCTGGCGGCTAATGGCTGGCATGTACGGCTACGGAGTCGATTGGGTGGAAACCTGACCAAATGTCAGAAGTTTGAGCAAAGTCTTGTTCAGACCTTGTTCAGAGAGAGGCGTAGTGACAAGCCCTCAACCCCCCAGGATGGCCTTGGTTTCCAGATATTCCTCCAGGCCCTCTTCGCCCCATTCGCGACCGTTGCCGGATTGGCCGAAGCCGCCGAAGGGGGCATCGAAGGAAAAGTCCGCCCCTTGCAGGTAGCACTGGCCGGCCTTGAGGCGGCGGGCGATGGGCAGGGCGGCTTCGGCGCTGGCGGCGTAGACGGCGGAAGACAGCCCATAGGGCGTGTCGTTGGCGATCTCGATGGCCTGTTCCAGGTCGTCGTAGGGAATCAGGCACAGCACCGGGCCGAAGATTTCTGAGCGTGCGATTGCCATGTGGTTGCTGACGTCGCTGAAGAGGGTGGGGCGAACATAGTAGCCCTGCTCCAGCCCCTCAGGGGCCTCGGTACCACCCAGCATCAAGCGGGCTCCCTCGGCGATACCCTGCTGAATGTGCTGGCGTACGCTGTCGCGCTGGCGTCGGGACACCAGCGGCCCCATGGTGGTGGCGGTGTCTGTCGGGTCACCTGCCACCTGCTCCCGGGCGACCGTCAGGGCGATGCGTTCGGCGTCGGCCAGACGTGAGCGTGGTATCAGCATGCGGGTGAAGGCGTCGCAGGTCTGGCCACTGTTGGCCATCACGTTTTCCACCCCGAAGCGCACCGCCCGGGGCAGGTCCGCGTCCTCGGTGATGATCAGCGGCGACTTGCCCCCCAGCTCCTGACACACTCGCTTGACCCCGGCGGCGGCGTTGATGGCCACCTCGATACCGGCGCGGGTGGAGCCGGTGAAGGACACCATGTCGACCTCGGGATGGCTCGCCAGCAGAGGGCCGATCTCGCTGCCGGAGCCCGTCACCAGGTTGAAGACCCCGGCTGGGAGGCCGACGCTGTGAAAGATCTCGGCCATGATGAAGTCCTGCAGCGGCGTCTGTTCGGCCGGCTTGGTGACCACGGTACAGCCCGCCGCCAGGGCCGGGGCCAGCTTGCCGACCAGCTGATGCAGTGGGTAGTTCCAGGGGTTGATCAGCGCGCACACGCCGACCGGCTCGCGGACGATGGCGACGCCATTGCGGCGTTCGATCTCTTCGGAACGCAAGGCCCGCTCGGCGTAGTAGCGCATGCCTTCGATGGGGCCATCCACGTGCATGGCGGGTGTGATCTGGACCGGACAGCCCAGGGTGATGACGTGCGCCTCGACCAGGTCTGCGTGGCGCCTTTGCATCTCGTCGGCGACGGCGAGAAGTATCTCGCGCCGTTGCCCGGCGGGGGTCGCCGACCAGTCGGGCAGAGCGCGCCGGGCCGCCTCGACGGCGGCGTCGATGTCCGCTCGGTGCGCTCTTGGCACCGAGGCGCACAGATTCTCGGTGGCAGGGTCGAGGATGCCAAAGCGCTCGCTGTCGCTGGGCGTGTGCCAGCGGCCATCGATAAAGAAGTGTTCTCTGTAGTGCATGGCGAGGTCCTCGTTGGCTCGGATGATGATCAAGACCGGCGTATGCCGTCGCGGTCAGCCTGGCAGCCCTTTATCCGGACCTGCCGCGCACGACCACTTCATGGCCGACCTCTTCCGGCTCGGTGTCGGTCAGTTCGGCGGGGAAGCCGTCGCCGAGCACCTCGACGCCGCAGGCGTCCTCAAGGCGCCGGATGATGTTGGATGACCACTCACGGGAGCCATAGCGCTCTTGGCCATCCTGAAAGATGTCGAGCAGCAGCGGCGATATCTCGAGGGGCACCTCGAGGCTTCTGGCCAGGGCGTCGAACAGGCCCACGTCCTTGAGCACCAGATCCATGGTGAAGCTGATATCGCGGCTACCGTTGAGAATGACCTGGGATTCGGTCTCGTGGACAAAGGAATTGCCCGAGGAGATACGGATGGCCTCGAAGGCGGTGTTCATGTCCAGGCCGGCCTTGCGAGCCACGGTCAAGGCCTCGGCCACCGAACACAGGTTGGCGGTGGCGAGGTAGTTGGTCAGTACCTTGAGCATCGAGGCCGTGCCTAGAGGTCCGGTGTGCAGGACCCGACGCCCCAGGGTGGTCAGCACCGGCAACACCCGTTCAAAGGTGTCGCGATCACCGCCGGCGAAGATCGAAATGTTGCCGGTGGCGGCGCGGTGGCAGCCGCCGGAGACCGGTGTCTCCATGGCGAGGGCGCCGGTGGCGGCGACCCTGGCGGCGATGCGTACTAGTTCCTGGGCATCGGTGGTGCTCATCTCCAGCCACACCTTGCCGGCAGATAGCCCGGCGATGACCCCATCCTCGGCTTCCATTACCGCGCTGCAGGCGCGAGGAGATGGCAGGCAAGTGATGATCATGTCGCTGGCCTCGGCCACTGCTCTGGGGCTGCTGGCGGCGGCAGCGCCCTGGTCGATGAAGCGTCGAGTGATCTCGGGGTCGAGGTCGCGGATCGTGACGTGATAGCCGTTGCGCAGCAGGCTGCCGGCGAGCTTGCCGCCGACGTTGCCAAGTCCGATAAAGCCGATGTTCATGGGAGGTTATCTCATGCCGGTGAGCCGATCACCTTGCAGTGACATCCTTGCGCGGGGGCGGATGAAATGCTGCAGGTAGGCTTCACGCTAGGCACGGCGGGGGCAGACGACAATTCATCTTTTCTTGGTGATTGGTCACTTTTGTTGAGTGAAGGCGACTCAGTCCCGCTGACTCAGCAGCCAGGTGCGGAAGGCCACCACTCGCGGATCGTCGGCCAGATGGGAGGGGGAGGCGATGCCCCATTCGCCGCTGGCGGGCTGTACCTTGCCCATCGGGTTGATCAGCCGGCCCGTGGCCAGGTCATCCTCGGCGAAGGGGCCATTGACTAGGGCGACGCCTTCACCTCGGGCGGCCATCTCGAGCGCCGCAGCCAGGGTGTCGACCTGCAGGGCGCGTGGTGGCGCGGGCCGTGTGGCAGGAGGCGACTGGGTGTCGAACCAGCCCTGCCAGCTCCAGCTCTCGGTATAGACGCTGATCAGCGGGAAGGCCTGCAGCGCCTCAGGGGATAGCGGCAACGAATGCCCCATCACCAGCGACGGGCTGCACACAGGGGTCAGCGTCGAGGGAAACAGCGGTGTCCAGTCAAGTCGAAAGGGCAGCGGGCCATCACGGAAGAGGATGGCGATATCGGCGTGGGCGCTGTCGAAGGTCCAGTCCAGGCTGTAGGTCTTGATCCTCAGTTCGGTCTCGGGATAGCGCTGGTGAAATTGTGCCAGTCGTGGGGCCAGCCAGCGGATCGAGGTGGTCACATAGACCTGCACGCGCAGGGGTTCAAGGCAGGGCTGGCGACGCAGTGTTTCGGCGCCCAGGATCAGCGCTTCCAGGGCGTCGCGCACGACAGGGTAGAAACGTCGCCCGGATGCGGTGAGCTCGATATGCCGGCCCCGGCGGGCGAACAGTTTCGTCCCCAGGCTCTGCTCCAGACGCTGTATCTGGTTGGCGATGGCGGGGTGGGAGAGGTGCAGCTCCTCGGCTGCGGCGCGCAGGCTTGATAGTCGCGCCGCGGCCTCGAATCCCTTCAGCGCACTCAAGGGCGGCAGGCGATCCAGCGGCAGCGGTGCCGTGGATGTCTGATGACGCGGGACGTCAGACAACGCGGGACGACAGCTGGCGCGCGGCCTGCACCAGGTTCTTGGAGTAGCGGCGCGCCTCCTGGGGGCTCAGGGTGTCGCTGCTGATGGCGGCGCTGATCGCTGCGATGGGCTCGTTACGCAGGTTGAGCACCGGTGCGGCGATGCAGCTGACGCCCTGCTCAGGCGCGCCGTTGGAGGTGGCGTAACCGAGCCGATGGGCCCGCCCCAGTTCCGCCATGACGCCTTTCACTCCCTTGTTCTCGGGAGCAAGACCAAGCTCGTCGGCGAGATAGCCCTGCCAGGAGTCCTCGTCGCGCATCGCCAGGATGATCTTGCCACTGGCCGCTTCGTGCAGCGCCATGGTCTTGCCCACGTAAAGGTTGAAGCTTGCGCCACTGGCACCGTCGATCTTGGACACCACCACGACCTTGTTGCCGATGGGCACGCACAGAAAGATGGTCTTGTGGATTTCGTTTTTCAGGATTTCCGCGATCGGATAGAAGTAGGGTATCAGGCTCTGCTTGTTATAGATGGTGGAGGATATCTGGAAGATGCGTGAGCCGATGCAGTAGGACTTCTTGCGGCTTGGATCCTGGGCCACCAGCTGGTGGTGAAGCAGGGCGTTGATGACACGGTGACCGGTGGCCGGCGAAATACCGGTAGCGTCACAGATTTCCGAAAGCGTCATGGGATAGCTGGTGGCCGCCAGCAGGTCCAGGATCATGACGCTATGATCGACCGCCGGAGCCTTGGTCTTTTCCGAGGTCCTTTCCGAATTCATGATCAGCCGCGGTCTCCAAAACGCGAATGCGAGGACGAATGCAGATGACTCGTCCGGTCAGACTCAGGGGCGATGTGGCTCCTGGGCGTCGTTCAGATCGGGTGGTCCTGAAGGATCAGGTCGGCCCCCTTTTCCGCCACCATCATCACCGGTGCATTGAGGTTACCCGAGGTGATGTTGGGAAAGATCGAGGCGTCGATGACCCTGAGCCCGGACACGCCATGCACCCTGAGACTGCCATCGACCACCGCCTCGCGAGGGTCGGGCCCCATGGCGCAGGTACCGCACAGATGATAGATGGAGCCTGCGTTGGCGCGAAAGTATTCTAACATGCTTTGGTCATCGTGGACGGCATCCGCCGGAGTGACCTCGGCGTCGATGACGGCACCCAGGGCCGCCGTTTCGGCCAGCGCGCGAATGAGCCGGCTGCCCTGAATGGCCTCGTCCTGATCTCGCCGGGTTCCCAGATAGTTCGGCCGGATCACCGCCGGCTCATTGGCATCGGCGCTGGCCAGATCGATGGTGCCACGACTGTCGGGACGGCAGGAATTGAAGGCCAGCAGGAAGCCGGAGTAGGCATCCGCGGTCAGTGTCGTGTCCGGCGGTGCCGGGATGCGATAGGACAGCGGGTTGAAGTAGAGCTGGATATTGGGCGCGGGTTCGTCGGCATGGCCGCGAAAGAAGCCTCCGGCCTGGTTGACGCTCATCGCCAGCGGGCCGCTGCGATTGATCAGGTACTTCATCGTTGCCCTGGTCAGGCCGGGCAGAGAGTTGAAGTCGTCGTTCAGGGTCCGGCAGTTGGCGCGATAGAAGTAGCTGACGGCCAGGTGATCCTGCAGGTTTCGGCCCACGCCGGGCAGCTGCTGGAGCGCTGCGATCCCGTGTTGTCGCAGCTTCTCGCTGTCCCCGAGTCCCGAGAGCATCAGCAGCTTTGGCGAGTCCACCGCACCGGCGCAGACGATCACCTCGCGGCGTGCGCGCAGGGTCTTCAACTGGCCTTGCTCTCGGTATTCAATGCCGCTGGCGCGACGCTGATCGTCGAACAGCACCCGTTGAACCTGGCTGACGTGCTTGAGGGTGAGATTGGAGCGCTCGAGCGCCGGCTTCAGGTAGGCGGTGTTGCTGGAATCGCGACGGCCTCGGCGGATGTTCGTCTCATAGAGGCCGGCACCTTCGATGGAGGCGCCATTGAAGTCGTCATTGAGCGGATAGCCGAGTTCATCGGCAGCCCTGAGGTAGGACTGGCAGATCGGATGGGCGATTTCCTTCAGCGGGGTGATGCCGATCAGTCCCTGGCTCGAGTGGAATTCGGTATCGCCTGCAGGGTGCTGCTCGAGTTTCCTGAAATAGGGCAACAGCGCCTGGTAGCCCCACCCCGGGTTACCCGCGCGCTCCCAGTCATCGAAGTCCGATGGCTGGCCTCGCACATAGATCATGGCGTTGATCGAGCCCGATCCTCCCTGGACCTTGCCCCGGGGTGTGTAGATCCGCCGGTTGGCCAACGCCGGCTCCTCGGCGCTGTAGTACATGTAGTTGTAGCCGGGGTGATAGTAGGTCTTGGCAAAGCCCACCGGCACCCGAAGCCAGGGGGAACTGTCACGGCCGCCGGCCTCGACGATCAGTACCTTGTGGTGTCCGCTGGCACTCAGCCGGTGGGCCAGCACGCAGCCTGCGGAACCTGCACCGACGATGATGAAGTCGTAGTCCATCGCCTCAGGCCTCCGGTCGGGTCTTCCAGCGGGTGCAGGACTGCTGGACGACGTCGTAGGGCGTGGCGTCCATGCTCAGGTGCAGGCGCTTGCCGGTGTAGGGCGAGTGGGCCCTAACCACCGCCATGTCCAGTTCCACCCCGAGCCCCGGTCGATCGGAGGGAATGATAAAGCCGTCACTCCACTCGATCTTGGCTTCGAGCACCTCGGCGTGGAAGCCGTCCCAGGTGCCGATGCTCTCCTGGATCAGGAAGTTGGGTGTGGTGGCGGCGAGCTGAATACTGGCCGCCGCACCCACCGGGCCGTTGTACAGGTGGGGCGCTATCTGGGCGTAGTGGACCTCGGCCAGGGCGGCGATCTTCTTGCCTTCGAGGATGCCGCCGACCCGGCCAAGGTTCATCTGCAGGATCGAGGCGGCCTGGTGGCGCAGCAGGTCATGGAACTCGTACTTGGTGGTCAGCCGCTCACCGGTGGCCACTGGGATGGAGGTATGGTCGGCGACCCTGGCCATGGCCTCGCTCTGGCCGGGTGGCACCGGCTCCTCGAACCACAGCGGGTCAAAGGGTTCGAGGCGCTTGGCCAGGCGGATCGCCGAGGCCGGCGTCATCTGGCCGTGGGTACCGAACAGCAGGTCGCAGCCGTTGCCGACCGCCTCACGGATGCGCTGGCAGAAGGTTGCGCTCTTTTCCAGCGCCTCCAGTGACAGCATATGCCCGCAGTAGGCGGTGTAGGGGCCCGCCGGATCGAACTTGAGCGCGGTAAAGCCGAGGGCCTTCTGCTCCAGGGCGCACTCCACCGCCAGCTCGACATTGTCGTAGTCATATTCACCGCCGGGGGCCCAGGGATAGAGGTAGGTGTAGGAGCGCAGCCGATCGTGGAGCTTGCCGCCGATCAGTGCATGTACCGGCTGGCCAGCCGCCTTGCCGACGATGTCCCAGCAGGCCATCTCGAGGCCGCTGAGCACCCCCATCATGGTCAGGTCCGGGCGCTGGGTGAAGCCGCTCGAGTAGGTCTCGCGATACAGCCGTTCCAGATGGTGGGGATCCCGTCCCTTCAGGTAGCGCTCGAACACGTCCTCGATGGCGGCGACCACCACTTGCGGGTGGAAGGTCGCCGCATAGACCTCGCCGACGCCCTCGATGCCACAGGCGGTTCCCAGTTTGACGAAGATCCAGTACATGCCGCCGATGTGGGGCGGAGGTGTGGCGACCACATGGCTTTCACAACTGACGACTTTCATGAACGGCGAGTCCTCTGAAAAGGGCAGCAAGCGGCCGACCGCCAGACGCAGACGCGGCGGTGATGGGCTTGGGTGTGGGGTAGCGCGGGATGGCGTCAGTAGTTCAATACCACCAGCCGGGTCTGGGTGTAGTCCAGCATGCCGTGCTTGCCGTCGTCGCCGCCGAGGCCCGAACGCTTCCAGCCGGCGTGGTAGCCCTGGTAGGGGTCCGATGGGGTGCGATTGATGTAGACCTCGCCTGCCTCGATGTTGTGGGCCACCTTCATGGCGGTGCGGTAGTTCTCGGTGAACACCACCGAGGCAAGGCCGAACTGGTGGTCGTTGGCCAGCGCCAGGGCTTCATCCACATCGGCGTAGGTCAGCACCGGCAGTACCGGGCCGAAGATCTCTTCCTGGACGATCTCCATGTCCTGGCGGCAGTCGGTCAGCAGGGTCGGCGGGTAGAAGTGTCCGGGGCCAGGGGGAATCGCGCCGCCGGCGGCCAGGGTGGCGCCGTCGTCGATGGCACGTTCGACCATCTGGTGGACATTGAGGCGGGTGTTCTCGTTGATCAGGGGGCCCATGTGGCTGGGGTCCTCGGCACGATTGCCGAAGGTGCAGGCCTCCATGTTGGCCTTGAGCAGGGCGATGAAGGGCTCGGCGATGGACTGATGCACGTAGACCCGCTCGATGGCGGTACACAGCTGGCCGCAGTTGGTGGTCTTGGAGGCCACGATCTGACGGGCGGCCTGCTCGAGGTCGGCGTCGGGCTCGACGATGGCCGGTGACTTGCCACCCAGTTCCAGCGACGACTTGGCGATATTGACCTGGGAGTACTCCAGCACCTTGCGGCCGGCGCCGACGCTGCCGGTGAGGGTGATCATGCCGACCCTTGGGTGGGTACACACGGCCTCGGCGGTGGCGTGGTCCATGCTCAGGATGTTGACCACCCCCGGCGGGATCTCGGCCGCCTGGACGGCCCGGGCAATTTCGAAGGCCGAACGCGGAGTGTTGTTGCTCGGGCGCACGATCACGCTGTTGCCGGTGATCATCGCCGGTGCAATCTTGCGCAGCAGGGTGAAGACGGGGTAGTTGAAGGGAATCAGGCAGGCCACCACGCCGATCGGCTCCCGAGTGAGCAGCAGGCTCTCGTCAGGGGTGTCGCTGGGCACGATATCGCCCTCGATCCGTCGCGCCCATTCGGCGTGGTAGCGGGTGATATCGGCCGCGTATACCGCCTCGTTGGTGGCGTCCTCGAGGCCCTTTCCCGACTCTTCGGCCAGCGCCCGCCCAATGGCCTCGCGACGCTCCATCAGGGCGTCGGCCAGGCGTTGCATATGTACCGCCCGCTCGGCACTGGTCAGCCTGCGCCAGTGCTTCTGGGCCCTGGCCGCGACCTCGACAGCTTCCATCGCCTGGGCGTTGGTGGCGGCCTGTACCTCGCCCACCATCGCTCCCGTGGCGGGGCAGTAGACCGGGATCATGCTGGCCTGAGGGACGCTGACAAAGTCGTTGTTGATGAAATTCCCATGGGTGCTCATGGCTGATTCCTCGTCAAGTTCAAACCAGCCTAGGAAGCGACCCTGAGGGCGTCAAGAAAATTCCTTATGTAGAAATAAAATTCCGCATATGGAATATGAGCTGGTGTGTTGGTGCCTGTAAGCGAGCCGGCAGGAAGCCAAGACAGCGCCAGGTAAGCGTTAGGTTAGCGTCAGGTAAGGCCCGAGAAAGCGCCGAGGAAAGCAACATCAGGCGCCCTGCCGGCGACGGCCAGCAGGGCACGTGTCATCGGGCCTAGCGGGTGGCGACCACCACGCGGCCTCTGACCTTGCCTTCCATCAGGCGCTCTGCGGTGGTGATGGCCTCGCTCAGCGGGATCTCGCTGGCGATATCGTCGAGACGCTCTTCAGGCATCAGCTCGGCCAGGCGCTGCCAGGCTTCCAGGCGAACTTCTCTGTGCTGCATCACGCTGTCGATGCCGGCCAGGGTCACGCCGCGCAGGATGAAGGGCATCACCGTGGCGGGAAGGTCCATGCCCTGGGCCAGGCCGCAGGAGGTCACCGTGCCGCCGTAGCGGGTCGAGGCCAGCACATTGACCAGGGTGTGGCTGCCGACGCTGTCGACGGCACCCGCCCAGCGTTCCCTGGCCAGGGGCTTTCCGGGCTGTTCGAGCTCGCCGCGGTCGATGATCGAGGTGGCGCCGAGCGCCTTCAGGTAGTCCGCCTCCTCGACCTTGCCGGTGGAGGCAACGACTTCGTAGCCCAGCTTGGCCAGCAGGGTGATGGCAAAGCTACCGACGCCACCGCTGGCGCCGGTGACCAGCACCTCGCCCTGGTCCGGGGTCACCCCGTGGCGCTCCAGCGCCAGCACCGAGAGCATGGCGGTGTAGCCGGCGGTGCCGATGGCCATGGCGTTTCTGGTGCTGAAGGCTTCGGGCAGCGGGATCAGCCAGTCGCCGTTCAGGCGTGCCTTCTGGGCCAGCCCGCCCCAGTGCTTCTCGCCGACGCCCCAGCCGTTCAGGACCACCCGGTCACCCGGCTGGAAGTCCTGGTGCTGCGAGGCTTCCACCACGCCGGCAAGGTCGATGCCCGGGACCATGGGGAAGGACTTGACCACCGGGCCCTTGCCGGTGATGGCCAGCCCGTCCTTGTAGTTCAGGGTGCTGTAGTCGACGTTCACGGTCACGTCGCCCTCGGGCAGGGCCTGGTCATCCAGTGACTCGATGGCGGCCTTCTGAGTGTCGCCTTCCTTGCGGATCACGATGGCGTCGAACATGGCGGTCTCCTTTTTAGACGGTTTGTCTATAAATTGGCGCAAGCAGTATCAGGGCGCCGTATACGACCCCGCAGGAGCGGGCTCTCGGTTCAGTGTCGGACTATTGTCCAGTCAGGTCGGCTCAGTTCAGTTCATGGCGACGGACGACCCTGGCGTTGGGTGTCCAGGCCCGAAAAGAAACTGTCGGTGAACACATCGATCGGGCGCGGGCTGCGTTCCAGCCTGGCGCGCATGATGGCGCCCTCCCAGCCGATCCAGAAGGCCTCGGCCAGCCGGTCAGGGTCTCTGTCGGAGGCGATATCGCCGTGGTGGCGGGCTTCTTCCAGGCAAGCGGCGAGACGTCGTTGCCAGTCGGCGAGCGTGGCGATCAGCCGCTCGCGGTAGTCCGGTGGCAAGCCAGCCGCCTCCTGACCGAGATTGCCCACCAGACAGCCACGGCGATAGTCGTGGCGCGCCATGCCGGCCTTGGCATCGTCGACAAAGGCCTGCACGCGCTCGAGCGGTGGCCGGGAATCGTCGGAAAGATGGCGGTCGAGCTTGTCGGCAAAATAGCGGGCGTAGCGCTCGAGCACCGCCTGGCCGAAGGCTTCCTTGCTGGCAAAGTAGTGATAGAAGGACCCCTTGGGCACCCCGGCACGCTTGAGCATGCCGTCGAGTCCCGCGCTCAGAAAGCCGTGTTCGGTCAGGGTCTCGAGGCCGCTGGCGATCAGCGCCGCTCTGGCGTCGCCCTGGGTGGCGCCGACGCTGTAGTCGGTCTTCGGCGGTCGCCCCCGGCGCCTGGCTATCGTCGGATTGGTCATGCAATGATTTTAGACCAGATGTCTATAAAATCAATGATGGGGCTGACCACGAGGGCAAACGAGAAGACACGCGAGGGTGGCCACGGGGGGCGACAGCGTCACCTGACACGACACCAGCGGCCCGGTATCGGGCCGCTGGCGCTTGGAGCAGGTCATCGACGAGGGTCTATCAGACCTGGGGTGACAGGCACTCGACCGGCGAGCGAGACTCGCGCGACTTGCGCATCAGGCTGATGACGACAAAGATCGCCGAGTTGACCACCAACCCGCAGAAGCCCGGGTGCCAGCCGAAAGGCGCATCGATACCGAATTGCAGCAGAAGGGTAATGACGGCGCCGACACTCAGCCCGATAAAGGCCGCGGTCTGGGACGCGCGACGCCAGAACAGGGCACCCAGCAGCATCGGCAGCAGTTGCACAATAATGCCGTAGGCCCCGAGCAGCAGGCTGACCAGCGAGCCGGGGTTGGCCAGCGCCAGCAGGTACGCCATCAGCGATATCGCGATGACCCCGTAGCGCGTCAGTGACAGCGCCTTGTGCTCGGGCAGGGCGCGCATCCTGGGCGTGAACTGGACCACGTCACGTACCAGGATGGTGGCCGATGTGTGGGCCAGGTTGGCGGCGGTCGACATGGCCGCCGCCAAGGCGCCGGACAGTGCCAGTCCGATCACCCAGGCGGGCAGGTCGGCGAGTTCCACCACGATGGTCAGCAGCACCCGGTCAGGCGAATCCAGTGGCGTGTCAGCGAGCAGCACGATGCCGGCGAAGCCGATGATCAGCAGCGGTACCAGCAGGTAGCTGTAGAGCGGGTAGAGCACAAAGACACGCTTGAGCGTCCTGACGTCCTTGGCGCTATAGAACTTCATGAAGATGTGAGGCCACATCACGCAGCCCAGCGCGCTGACCAGCACCGCAGTGGAGAAGGCGCCCCAGCCCATCCCGGTGGCGCCGGGCATGGTCAGGTATTCCGGCGCCTGGTCCTTGATCTGCTGGAACATTTCACCGACGCCGCCGAAGAACTGCTCGGCCGTGGTCAGCCCCAGTGCCCAGGCGATGACGACCATCATCAGGCCCTGCATCAGGTTGGTCCAGCCGATGCCCTGAAGGCCGCTGGCGTAGACGTAGGCGGCCACCACGCCGCAGGCCAGTAGACTGCCAAGCCAGAACGGAATGGTGCCAGAGGTCGCCGCTTCGAACAGCATGCCGGCGCCAGCGATCTGGATCGTCAGGTAGGGAATCATCGCCAGCACGCTGACGACACCGATGACCAGGCCCAGCACATTCTTTGGAGTGGGGTAGCAGGCCGACAGAAACTCGGCCTGGGTCAGAAAGCCGTGGCGGCGACCCAGCCGCGAGATATGCGGCGCGATCAGCCACCACACGATCACCGCCAGCGTCAGGTAGGCGATGATGTAGAACGCCGGGGCGCCCTTGCTGTAGGCCCAACCCGGTGCGCCGAGGAAGGCAAAGGCGGAGAAGATCTCGGCACCGAGGATGAAGAACAGCACCAGCAGGCCCATATGGCGACCGCCCGCCACGTAGCCTTCCAGCGAGGAGCCCTGGCCACGCCTTGCGCGCAGGCCCACCAGCAGCACGATGACCAGATAGCCCACCGTCATGGCGGTGATCAGCAGAGAATCACTCATGGTCTGCCTCCTCGCCGGTATCCTTGCGATAGGCGATCAACAGGCCCACGAACAGTGCGAAGACCCAGGCCACGTACCAGAACATGAAGAACGGCATGCCGAGCACCATCGGATCGATGCGATTGGCGATCAGCGCACCCGGCCACACCATGGCCAGGGTGCACAGCACGAAGTAGATCAGCAGGCCCTTGGAAGGCATGCCTTTTTGGTGGTTCATGGGAAGACCTCTTGTTGTTGAGTGTGGTCGTTGTCGGCATCGCCTCAGCGATGGTCGTTCAAGGCGCCAAGAGCGATGGCAACCAGCAGTCGGCTGCCTACGGGAATGATGGCGTCGTTGAAGTCGTAGCGAGCGTTATGAAGCGGCGGGGTGGTGTCCGATTCGGCGCTGCCGAGGAAGAAGTAGGCTCCCGGGCACTTTTCGAGCATAAAGGCGAAGTCTTCGCCACCAAGGCTGGGATTCACGTCGCGCTCCAGTGCGGCCTCTCCCAGCAGTTCCTTCGCGGTGGCGATGACGTGGTCGGTCGCCGCCGGGTGATTGACCGTGGCCGGAAAAATGCGCTGGTGATCGACCTCGATCTCGCCGCCGTAGGTCGCCGCCACACCATCGCAGGTGCGCTGGATGGCCTCGGCGATGCGATCCTGGGTAGCGCTGTCGAGGGTTCGCACCGTGCCGCTCAGTCGGACCTCGTCGGGAATGATGGCGAAGCCGTCGAGTTCACCTCCCTTGATGCCGCACAGGCTCAGTGCCGCTGGAGACAGCGGGTCGGCATCGCGCGAGACCACGCTGTGCAGGGCCTGGATCAGAGCGCCGGCCATTCTGACCGGGTCGGTAGAGAGGTGTGGGTTCACCCCGCCGTGGCCGCCCTTGCCGCGGATGCAGATATCCAGGCGATCGGTGGCGGCCATGATCGGGCCCGGGCGAATCGCCACCTGCCCCCGGGGCAGAGCCGGCCAGTTGTGCAGGCCGTAGATCGCATCCATGGGGAAGCGCTCGAACAGCCCCTCCTCGACCATCGCTCGTCCACCGCCCAGGCCTTCTTCCGCCGGTTGGAACACCAGGTGGATGGTGCCGGAAAAATCGCGGTGGCGGGCGAGGTAGCGAGCGGCGCCGATCAGCATGGTGGTGTGGCCATCGTGGCCGCAGGCATGCATGACACCAGGCACTTCGGAGACATGGCCGTGGTCGCTTGCCTCCTGAATCGGCAGCGCGTCCATGTCGGCGCGCAGGCCAATACGGCGACCGTTGTCGGGGCCAAGCCCTCTGATGGTGGCCACGACACCGGTGCCGCCCAGGCCGTGGTCGAAGGGAATGTCGAGCCGCTCCAGCTCATCGCAGACACGCGCGGAGGTGGCGTGTTCCTTGAAGCCGAGCTCCGGATGCCGATGAAAGTGCTGGCGCAGTTCGGTCAAGCTGCTGTGCTGGTCGTCGAAGAAGGTGGGGTCGATAGGCTGAGTCATGAGATTCCGGACGCTTGTTGATTGTGTCCTTCATCATGGTTGGCGGTATGTCATAGATAAAATATTATTATTTTTATATTTCCATGCTTTTATTGTATGGATTTGCCGTATGAGCCGTCGACTTGGGTGAACCCTGGTACTGGCGTGGTGGCCCCGCTCAACAAGGATCGAACATGGACTTCAAGCAGCTGCGCTACTTTCTGACGGTGGTCGAGGAGGGCGCGATTTCCAGCGCGGCAAGAAAGATCCCGTTGGCCCAGCCGGCCTTGACCCGCCAGCTCAGGCTGCTGGAGGAGTCGGTGGGAGCCACCCTGCTGGAGCGATCACGTCAGGGCGTAAGCTTGACCGCTGCGGGGGTTGCCTTTCACGGCGAAGCGCGACGACTGTTGCGAGAGTTCGAGACCGCCAAGCTCGATGCTCGTCGGATTGCCGATGGACAGCTCGGACAGCTGCGTCTGGGCGTCACCGTCATGCACCTGTGGGTGCCCCAGATCGTCAAGCTGCTCAACGGGTATCGCCAGCGTTACCCGGACGTCAGCCTCAAGGTACAGTCGCTGCTGTCCGCGCCCCAGGTGGAGGCGCTGCGCCATCATCAGCTGGATGCGGGGATGCTGTTCTTTCCCCCTGACGATGATGATCAGCTCGACAGCCACTGCCTCTATGAAGACCGTCTTGTGCTGGTAGCCAGCGAAGGGTCGCGCCTGGCGCAGCATCCCCCCTCTCGACTGGCGGACCTGGCCGGTGAAGACTTCATCTGGTTCGAGCGCAGCGCGACACCGGTCTATCACGACAAGCTGATCCATGCCTTTCAGCGACGTGGCTTCACCCCCCACGTGGTGCAGGAAGGCACCGACAACGCCACCATGCTGTGCCTGGTGGCGGCGGGCATGGGCTGCACGATATTGCCGGAAATGACCATGGCCGGGGCCCCGGAAGGCGTGGTCAGCTTTCCTCTGGAGGATCTGGATATAGTGCTGCCACTGATGCTGGTCTGGCGCAGGGATGCCAGCCTGCCGGCGGTCCGACGCTTGATCGAGGTGGCAGAGTCGCAATCGCTGGCCTGAACGGCCGCGCCCTGTTATCTGCGCTTGGCCTGGTGCCGTGCAAAAGGCCACCCGAGGGGTGGCCTTTGCCATTGCTGCGAGGCTTGGTGTCAGGTGCTGCGCATTACAGCACCATGGCGGCGATCCAGGCGAACACCAGCATGCCGATGTTGCAGTGCAGGAAGGTGGGGATGACGCTGTCGCGAATGTGGTCGTGCTGGCCATCGGCGTTAAGCCCGGCGGTGGCGCCCAGGGTGATGGTCGAGGCCGGCGAGCCAGCGTCGCCCAGGGCCGCCGAGGCGCCCAGCAAGGCCATCGCCGCCAGCGGGTCGAAGCCCAGGGTCAGCGCCAGTGGCAGGTAGATGGGTGCCAGGATCGGCACGCTGGCGAAGGAGTCACCGAAGCCGATGGTGATGAACAGTCCCACCACCAGCATCACCGCTGCGCCCAGCGCCATGTTGCCGCCGATCAGTTCGGCCGACGCCGCCACCAGAGGCTCGATTTCGCCGGTGGCGGTCAGCACGCCGGCAAAGCCGGAGGCGACGGTGATGATGACCGCGATCTGCGCCATCATCCGCAGCCCGTCGGTGAAGACGTCATCCTGCTCCTGCCAGCGGAAGATACCGGAGACCCCCAGGATCAGAAAACCGACCATGGCTCCGAGCAACAGCGAGTCGAACTTGAGCTGAAAGACCAGGGCCACCGCCAGGGCTCCCAAGGTGATGACCAGCTGCAGCGGCTTCAGGCGAGCCGGCGAGGCGGGCCTGGCGGCGGCGGTGGTACTTGATGTGACGTAGTCGCGCGGGCGGCGATAACTGATAAAAACGGCCACCAGCAGTCCCGCGACCAGGCCCAGCACCGGTAGTGCCATGGCCTTGGGGGCCATGTCGGCGGTGGCGGTCAGTCCGTAGTCCGCGCCGACGCTGTTGACGTTGGCCAGCAGGATCTCGTTGAGAAAGATGGCACCGAAGCCGGTGGGCAGCAGCAGGTAGCTGGCGCTGATCGAGCAGGCCAGGATGCAGGCCACGGCGCGGCGGTCGACTCGCAGGCGATCGAGCACCACAAGCAGCGGAGGCAGCAGGATCGGAATGAAGGCGATGTGCACCGGCACCAGATTCTGCGACATCAGTGAGGCGACGATGAACAGGCCGAACAGCGTCCACTTGACGCCCTTGCGGGTACTTTGCTCGTCGCTGCCAAGGCGCGCCGAGATAGCATCGGCCAGCAGTTCGAGCAGGCCCGAGCGTGACAGCGCCACGGCGAAGGCGCCGATCATCACGTAGGTCAGGCCGACCTGGGCGCCGACCAGCAGGTTGTCATTGAAGGCGCCGATGGCGTCGTTCATCGACAGCCCGGCGTGCAGCGCGCCTAGCATGGCGGCGCTGATCAGGGCGATGGCCACGGGGATCCGCAGCAGGCACAGCACGATCATGCTGAGGATCGTCAACACCGCCGCGTTGATGTGGTAGCCGACGGACAGGGTCGAGGCGTAGATCAGGGCGCACAGAGCAATGGTCGGCAGTGCGCGGGTGCGGGCAAAACGGTTTGCCTTGGGAGAAGGGTCGGTAAGGGCGGTCTCTTGCATGGGGTCTCCGGCTCGTCATGAGCCACGTGTCCAGGGGGCGTGAGAGTGCCGGCGAGCGTGGCGTAACCGCGGAGGGCTGGTCCTCTTCTAGGGGAGGTTGAAGCCTGACGGCCGTTCGCTAGCGGGCGAATGATACCCCAAACCTGGGCCGTGGCCCGCACTGGCCTCGATAGTTGCCTCGATAGCGGTCTCGATGGTCGCCGCCATGGTGGCAAGGGGGGAAAGGAGGAAAGGAAGAAAGCAAAGAAGCGGCTGCGCTGCCTTCCATCAAAAACGCCGCCCCGAAAGGGGCGGCGTGAATCGCCAGGACGCGTCGGCGAAAAGCGGGGCGCAGAAACGCTGTCTCTCAAGCCATCGCTCAGGCGGGTACCGCCTGGGCGGCGCCAGAGGAAGCCGGTACTGCAGGCATGGACGGTGGCAGGGTCGCCATCAGCGCGCGCTCCAGGTCCATAGCCTTGCACTTGTAGGCAGTGCAGTTGGCGCAGTGAACGCTGTCGCCGTCGTCTTGACCAACAGGCAGCGTGAAGCGGGAGTGGCCACAGATGGTGCAGCTCAGGTCCAGGGCGACGGTGATCATGCGACTCGCTCTCCCTTGGTGTGCTGCTGCTCGATCAAGGCATCGTGCTCACGTCGCATGGCCATCATCAGGCTGCGAGACTTGTTGAGAAAGCGCAGGCGGTCGGGCGTCTGCTGTTCTTCCCAGGCGCCCAGGGTGGCATGAAACTCACCGCACTCGGTGCAGTTCAGCTCTTCCCAGTCATTGGGCTGAGCCGTTACAGGTCCCGGTGTGCTGGCCAGGTCGTGGCCACAGCGGGTACAGGAAATCGGGTAGTACACGGGTCGCCCTCCTTGGCGCATGACGTGCCGTCGTTCGTTCCGTTGTGGAAGCGAGGCTGCGCATGGCCCTCCTGGCCGAGCCTCAACGGTACGAAAGGTTCTCATCGCCAGGCTTGATATGCAAGTATTGTATAGGTTTTCTGTCGCCGGAAGCGTATCGGCATCTCGCCGTCATTACCGTCTTTCCGAGCAGCGCCCATATCATGACGTCAAAAGATGACGCTTTGATGATCAGAGTGGCGAAAGCTGTCGTAAAACTTTTTCTTGTACATTACTTGTTCTTGATCTAATTTTTGTACATGAACTGCGTCGTCCTGGTTGAACAGCCCCGACAGAGAGGTTCCCGGGAGGCGCGCAGTGGCGACGCGACATCTCGGAGCAATCACCGCAATGAGGCGAGAGCATGAAAAAAGCAATGTCTGCCGCAACGTCGTTCCTGCCGAGCTGCGTGCTCGGCGTAGCGCTGCTCGCTGGCGGGGTGGCCGAAGCGGATCAGCAGCAACAGCAGGATCCCTCACGCAATCTGCTCGAAGTCGCCCAGGCCGACGGACGTTTCTCGACATTGCTTGATGCTGTCGAGAAGGCTGGCCTCGACGAGCCGCTACAGGGAGATCAAACCTATACGCTCTTTGCTCCAACGAACGAAGCCTTCGGTACCCTGCAGCCAGGACAGCTCGATGAGTGGATGAGCGACGACAAGGCCTCCCACCGACGTCTGGTCGAGGTCGTTTCCTACCACATGGTGGAAGGAGAAGTGTCACTGGAGGAGTCATCCGAGGTGACCACCCTGCAGGGAACCGACATGGCCATCGACGCCCAGGAAGGCTCGGCAAGCGTAGGCAATGCCGCCGTGGTGGAGTCCGACATCAAGGCCAGCAATGGGGTGATCCACGTGGTGGACAGCGTGCTGATCCCTGAATAACCGATGCTGAGTGACTGACGCCAGTGCAACATCTGCTGCACTGGTCGCCAGAGGCCGGGCACGAGTTCCCCCGGTCACTGTTTCGATAGACCCCTGTCCCGTTTGGCCGCCCGTCGAGGGCGGTTTTTTTTGTGTCAGGGCTGTGGATTTAGGAAGCGCCGCCCGGCATTGGCAGGCCGCTATTGGCTTATGAGGACTGCTCGGGATCTCGTTGCCAGTAGCGGCGGGTCAGGCGCACCAGCAGTACCAGGGTCAGGGCTGCATACAATGCCGCCATTGCGTCGTCGGCGACGATGCCGAGTCCCCCGCCAATACCTTCGATCTCGCGTACCGGGGACAGCTTGGAGATATCGAACAGGCGAAACAGTAGATAGCCCAGCGGCAGGATGATGCGCCGTCGGTAGCGCGAGAAGGCCAGCACCGCGATGGGCAGGGCCACCCATTCGTCGAGCACGATCTGGGGCAGGTCGCCGCCGCCCAGCCACAGCGAAGCGAAGTGGCAGACGGGAACGGCCAGCACGAGGAGCGTCAGGGTAACGGCCAGGCGCGTGCCGAGCGGCAGCCGGAACAGCCACCAGGCGACCGGCAGTCCGATCAGGGAGCCGACCGTCCCCGGCGCCCAGGGGGAATAGCCCAGGCCGAAGCCGGTGGCAATCCAGATCAACAGGTCCTGCATGGAATCTCTCCTGGAAGACGGTGGGCAGGGCAAGGCCGGGCAGAGCCTGCGCAATATAAAGGACAGCGAATCAGCCGGCTATCGGCGCTGCCGGGTGATCGCCAGGGCTGGCGGAGGTCGGGCAGGTGGCCGCGACTTCCCCGGCGGGAACAACGTCCACTTCCACCTCGAGGCGCTGGCGCCCACCACCGGTCACCACGCCCTTGAGCGGCGCCACGTCGTCGTAGTCGCGGCCCCAGCCAAGCAACAGGTGTCGTTCGCCGGCGCGCACACCGTTGGTGGGGTCGAAGTCGAGCCAGCCCCAGCCGGGTATCAGTACGGAGAACCAGGCGTGGGAGGCGTCGGCGCCCATCAGTCGAGGCTGTCCTGGAGGCGGTCGAGTCTCGAGATAGCCGCTGACGTAGCGCGCGGCCAGACCCACCGAGCGCAGGGTGGCGATGGCCAGGTGAGCGAAGTCCTGACACACCCCACGGCGATGCTGGAGCACCTGGGACGGTGTCGTCTCCATGTCGCTGAACTCGCTGTCGTAGCGGAATTCCTCATGGATGCGACGGTTCAAGCGCTCCACGCAGTCCACCAGATCGCCACCAGCGGGAAAACAGTCTTCGGCCCAGGCGGCGAGCAGCGGGCGGCGCTCGATATAGGCGGAGTTTTCAAGAAACGGCTGTGCTTCGCGGAAACCTGGCTGGTGGCGGTCTGCCAACAGCTCTCGACACCGCTCCCAGCTAATGATGGCCTGCGGCGGTGTGGCGCGAGGCGAGGTCATGACCTGCGCCTCCAGCGTGACCTCGAGCTGGGTATGGGGGGTGTCGACCGCGAACAGCGCGATATGGTTGCCGAAGGCGTCCTGTCGGCTCTGGCGTAGCGACTCGCCCGGCGAGATCGACAATTGCGCCCAGGCAACCTGCTGGTAGGCCATCTCACGGGGCATCAGGCAGGCCTCGTTCTCGCTGAGTGTCACGATCTCGCTGTAGTGGTAGCGCGTGGTGTGGCGAAGTCGATAGATCATCTGCCGGATCCCGCCGTGCCACCCCTGACAAGGCTGGCCAGACGGCACCGCCTGGCGCCGCTGTCTTGAGCAGGGCAGGACAGCGGTGCGCACGAGCCAGGGAGTGCGGAACGAGAAGAGGCAGGCATGGGAAGCGAGGAGGCTCCTGGGTGTCGGCGAATGTTGCAGAAGGTGACGATATCCCCCCCGAACCGTGGCGACAAGATGTACCCGACTCCTGCCTTTCTCTCAAGCCCGAAAGGTGGGCGTCGTCAGCAGCAGGTGCCATCGACCGGCTTCTGCAAGGGCTGCCGAGGGCTACCGCCCGCGCTTGCCGGGGGGCGCCATGATTGCACCAGATCGGTGCTCGCTGCCCCTTCTTGCTGGTTCGTGGGGCACTTTCGGCAGGAGCAAGTGGTCGCTTTTTGTCCAAATTGCTCAATTGCGCCAGCCCATTCGGCGAGAAGGCTCGGCGCTGCGGCCTATTCTCGGCGGTCTGGTACAGGGCTTGCTATACAGCAAGGAGGGACCCGGTACGGTCGAAGGCGGGGGTGCCATCGTCGTGGTCGGGTCGCCGGATGCCGAAAACAATCGAGGGTGTGCCGATGAGCCATGTGGATTGGCAGCAGTACGACTGCGCAGGGTTCTATGACGAACTGGTGGCGACGCCCGGGATGCCGCGGGAGGCGGCCAAGATGCTGTGTGACGTGCTCGCGGGCTTTGCCCCTGACGAGTTGGAAGAGCGCAAGAACGCAGCAGAGATCGCCATTCGCACCATGGGGATCACCTTCACGGTGTATTCCGAGGGCAGCATGATCGACCGCGCCTGGCCTTTCGACATCGTGCCTCGCATCATCCCCGCCGACGAGTGGCGACGCACCGAGGCAGGCCTCAAGCAGCGGGTCGAGGCGCTCAACCTGTTCATCGACGACCTGTACCACGACCAGAAGGTCGTCAAGGATGGCGTGCTGCCGGCGGCGGTGCTCGAGCAATCCGTCAACTTTCGCCCCCAGTGTGTAGGGATCGATCCGCCCCACGGGGTCTGGGCGCATATCTGCGGCTCCGATCTGGTGCGTGGTGGCGACGGCACCGTCTACGTACTGGAGGACAACCTGCGGATACCGTCCGGGGTGTCCTACATGCTCGAGAATCGCAACGTGACCAAGCGCGTGCTGCCGGAGCTGTTTGCCCCGGGCAAGATTCATCCGGTGGACGACTATGTGCCCCAGCTTTACGACATGCTGGCGGGCATGTCGCCACGCCATTGGGACGATCCCCAGGTGGTGGTGCTGACCCCGGGTATCTACAACTCGGCCTACTACGAGCACGCCTACCTGGCCCAGCAAATGGGTGTGCAACTGGTCCAGGGCCCGGATCTGCTGGTCGATGACGACGACGTGGTCTACATGCGCACCGTCCAGGGGCTGACCCGTGTGGACGTGATCTACCGCCGCGTCGACGACGCCTTCCTCGACCCGGAGGCGTTTCGCAAGGACTCGGTGCTGGGCGTGCCCGGATTGATGCGGGCCTGGCGCAGCGGCAAGGTGGCGCTGGCCAACGCCCCGGGGGCCGGTGTCGCCGATGACAAGGTGGTCTACGCCTTCGTGCCGAAACTGATCAAGTACTACCTGGATCAGGAGGCACTGCTGCCCAATGTGCCGAGCTACCTGTGCATGCTCGAGGAAGACCGCCGCTATGTGCTGGAGCACCTGCATGAACTGGTGGTAAAGCCCGCCAACGAGTCCGGCGGCTACGGCATGCTGATGGGCCCCCAGGCCTCCCAGGCCGAGCGTGATGCCTTCGCCAGGCTGATCCAGGAGAACCCACGCAACTACATGGCTCAGCCCATGCTGAACCTGTCCACCACCCCCACGCTGTTCGATGGCCGGCCCGAGCCGCGCCACGTCGATTTGCGCCCCTTCATCCTGTCGGGCCAGGACGGCGCCTACGTCACCACCGGTGGCTTGACCCGTGTGGCCCTGGTCAAGGGCTCGCTGGTGGTCAACTCGTCCCAAGGGGGCGGCAGCAAGGACACCTGGATCGTCGAGACGGGGGAGGACTGAGACCATGCTGATGCTTTCCAGAGTTGCCGAAAACCTGTACTGGATGGCCCGCTACATCGAGCGTGCCGAAGATACCGCCCGCCTGATCAACGTCTCCAGTCACCTGATGCTCGACATGCCCTACCGCCAACCGCTGGGATGGGCGGCGATGATCGATATCACCGGGGGCGCCGAGGTGTTCGAGACCCTCTACGACGAGCCCAACGATCGCAACGTGGTGCAGTTCCTGTGTGCCGACCGACGCTACTCCGGCTCGATCCTGTCCGCCCTTGCCCAGGCCCGCGAGAATCTGCGCACCACGCGGGACGTGGTACCGCGGGAGGTCTGGGAAGAAATCAACCAGCTCTACATGACCGCCAGTGCCCACGCTGATGCGGGCCTCGGCCCGGGACGCCGAGAGCGCTTTCTGAAGCTGGTGATTCGCGGCTGTCAGACGTTGATCGGGTTGATCGAGGGCACCCTCAGCTACGGTGGGTCACGGACCTTCATGATGCTCGGGCGCCAGCTCGAACGGGCCGACATGATCACCCGCATCATCGATGTGCGCTCGGCCAACCTGCTGCAGCGTGACAGCGACGAGATTCGTCCGTTCGAGCACCTGCAGTGGATGAGCGTGCTCAAGTCATTGACGGCCTACCAGATGTATCGACAGCACGTGCGCTGTCGGGTCAGGGCCACCGACGTGCTGCGTTTCCTGGTGCAGGACTCCCTGTTCCCGCGTTCGGTGTCGCGCAGTCTCAAGGACAGCATTCGCGCGCTGCGCTCGCTGCCTCGCCACGAACGCGCCCTGGCAACGGCAACGCTGGTGCTGGCCGATGTGGCCGAGGCCGACGTCCGTGCCCTGGTGCGCTCCCCCGAGGCTCTGCACGACTTTATCGACGTGTTGCAGCAGGGCTTTGCCGAGCTGCATACGGCGATCGCCCGCACCTACTTCCCGACCCTCGATGACCTGGGCGATGGCGAGCTACTGGCGGCCAGCGACCAGGCGTGAGACCGGTGGGCCGGGTATGCCCCGGCCCGCCTGCGCTGAGCCACTGCTGAATCTAGCCAAACCGGATCTAGCCAAGCCGAATCTTGCCAAGCGTTGCGGCCCCTCTGGAAAGAGGGCCGCATGGTGGTGCTAGGTGGGACGACGGGCGGCTTACTGCTGTCGTCGCGCCGCCAGCACCATGTCGTGGATATAGCAAAGCTTGCAGGCGATGGTCGGGGTGATCACCTCCGGCACCAAGTCGAGCAGCCCCATCTCGCGATTCATCTCGTTGAAGCCGAGACTCAGGCGGCGAAAGGTGGTCAACATCGCTTCGAGGTCCTCGTCGAAGCCGGTGGGGGTGATGCCGAAGTGTCCGGCGGTATCGAGGATGGCGACCATGTCCAGGTAGAAGCCGAAGGTTTCGGCGAAGTCCTCCCAGGGGTGCATGGTGGCGTAGGCCGACACGAAGCGGCCGCGCCAGTCATTCGGTGGTCCCTGCTGATAGTGGCGATCGAGGGCTTCGCTGTAGCTGGGGTTGTTGTGGTCACCGAATACCTCGATGCAGGCTGGCTCGTCCCGGTTCTTGATCAACAACTCCCAGTAATAGTGTCCGATCTCGTGGCGGAAGTGGCCGATCAGGGTGCGGTGGGCCTCATTGAAGTCGTTGCGCAGGCGCTCGCGCTCGACGTCGTCGGCTTCCTTGACGTTGATGGTGATCAGTCCGCCGGCGTGACCGGTGAACACCGGCATGCCCTCGTCGCTGGAGTGCCAGTCGCCTTCCGCCGCCACTTCGTCGGCGAGGAAGGCGAAGGCCAGCGGCGGGTTGGCACGGCGGCCATCCACCTCGTGGGGCAGCCCCAGCAGGTCGAGGGTGTAGAAAAGCCGGCGCTTGGCACTCTCGAGCTTGGCCCAGCGTTCACGATGACCGGGCACCGACAGGTCGGGGATGGCCTGGTTGTGGCGACAGCAGTCACACAGCGTCATGCCACGGTCGGCCTCCTCGCTGGTGATCATGCGGTTGCAGACCCCTTCCACGGAATAGTTGTGGCACTTGACCAGTAGCGTAGCGCAGGTGTCGTCGACGCAACGGTAGCGACCATCGGGCTGGAGATCGACCGTCACCAGGGCATGGCAACCCGGGCACCAGCCAAGTTCGGAGTGGCATACCAGGCAGAGGGTATTGTCGAAGAACAGGCGGTTGTCACAGCGTTGGCAGGGGTAATGGCGCATTCGCATGCCCTCGGGCGTGGCCAGTCAGGTGTCGTCGCCAGTATAGCCAGGCTACCGGGCGGGCGGCGGGTCGGTCTCGTCTGGAGTGTGCTGAGGCGACTCGGTGGCGTGGGCCGTGGGCGCTGGCGCCGGCGACTGCGCCAGCGCCTGGGCGAGAAATTCCCGCTGGTCGTCGGCGAAGGCCGCCCGCCAGTCACCCTCGTAGATCTCGAAGTGGCCGGTGTCGTAGGTCTTGAGTGTGGCCCGTGATCCCAGTGCTTCGGCCAGTCGGTAGCCGGGGACAATCGGCGCGACGCTGTCACGCAGGCAAAGTTGCAGCAGCACCGGACAGTGAACCTGGCGGGCCCGGGTGACCGGACGGTAGAGCCCGAGCGCCAGCAGGGCGCGTGGCGCAATACGATTGTCGAAGTCGTCATCGACAAACGACAGGATCCCCGTCAGGGCGTCCGGGGCGGAGAGCGCGGCCAGGGTCCCCGGCTCGCCGGCCAGTGGCAGGTACCGAGGAGCCCGGCCGAGGCAACCCCTGGCAAGGTCGGCGAGTCCCACTCCGGTCATGCGCAGGAAGGTGCCAGGTCCTGCGTCCTTGAGCTTGAGCAGCGACGAGGCCCGACCGTCGAGCATCGGATTCATGGCGATGACCGCAGCGACATCGTCGCGACGAGCCGCCAGAGTGATGACATGGGCCGACGAGAACGACGTACCCCACAGCACCAGCGGGAGGGCCGGTGCCCGGCCCCGGGCGTACTCGATGGCGGCCGTGTAGTCCTGTTGCTGGCGCTTGATGCCGAGCAGCTGGCGAGGCTCGCCGTCGGAGCGGCCGAAGTGACGATAGTCGAAGACCAGCACGCTGTGGCCGGCGTGATGCAGGGCCTGGGCGTAGCCGACAAGGCCGCCTGCCACCGTGCCACCAAGACCGTGGGCCATGACCACCACCGCACCATCGTCGACACCTTCAAACCACCAGCCGCGACAGCGAGTATCACCGCTGTCGAAGGTTACCGCTTCGGCGCAGGACAGCTCGCGGGTGCCGGCACTGTCGAGGGGCAACGGTGTGGCGCTGTTGTCGGGACTGGCGTCATCACTTTCGCTCATCGGCTGGCCTCCTTCAGCTCGCCATCGATGACGGCCAAGGTCATGTAGACGCTGTTGGGATCCTCGACATAGCCGGCGAAGGGCGCACAGGGGGTAAAGCCGTGACGCGTGTAGAACTGGCGAGCCGGAGCGAAGCCCGGCTGTGAGCCGGTCTCCAGGCTCAGCCGGCGATAGCCACGCAGTCTGGCCTCCTCGATCACCTTGTCGAGCATCAAGGAGGCCAGACCCCGGCGAAGGTGGCTTGGTGCCGTCCGCATGGACTTGATCTCGCCATGGTCGTGGCTGACATCCTTCAGGGCGACGCAGCCGACCAGATCGTCATCCTCCCACAGCCCCCACAGGGTCACCTCCGGCGCCTTCAGTTCATCCAGGGTCAGGGCATGGCGGCTTTCCGGCGGCGAGGTGGGCGCCAGTTTCTTCAGCCCGCGGCGGTGGGCGCGGATCATCGCCGCCATGGCGGGGGCGGCGGGGTCCTCTTGCTGGAAACGCAACATGGCTACCTCGATGCAGTGGTGCCTTCAGGGTACCTCAGGTGGAACGGTTTTCGGACATCGAGTATGCGGTGGCACGTCGTCTCGCACAGGAGATCGATGAAGGTGTCTCGCCTGGAGGCTCCTGCGACGCTGTGAGCGTGGTGACGTCTCGGTGACGTCGTGACCAAGGGCGGCATTTATGAATTAAGGGTGGCTTAAGTATCGCCGGGCAAGGTGACGGTATTCCCCAGTCCGAGGCGAATCCCATGCACGCTGTAACCCTGTCGGTAGTTATCCCCGCCCATAACGAAGCCGCCAACCTGCCCACGCTGCTCGATGAAGTCGAACGGGCGCTGTCGCACCAGGCCTACGAGGTCATCGTGGTAGACGATGGCTCTGACGATGATACCTGGCCGCTGCTGGTGACGCGGGCGCACCGTCAGGACTCGCTGAGGCCACTTCGCCATTGCGATAGCGCGGGTCAGAGCACCGCCCTATGGCAGGCAGCGAGGCATGCCCGAGGCGAGTGGCTGGCGACCCTGGACGGCGATGGCCAGAATGACCCCGCCGATATTCCTGCGTTGCTGGAAGCCGCAAAGGCGGCGCGGGTGGACTTGGTGGGCGGCCATCGCGTCACGCGCCAGGACTCCGCGCTCAAGCGGCTGTCTTCTAGGGTGGCCAATGCGGTTCGAGCACGACTGCTCGGCGATGGCTCGCCGGATAGCGGCTGTGGTCTCAAGGTGATCCGCCGGCAGGCGTTTCTTTCGCTACCGTACTTCGATCATATGCATCGCTTTCTGCCCGCCCTGGTCACTGCCCAGGGCGGGCGTTGTCTGTCCCGCCCCGTCAATCACCGCCCCCGGGGGGCGGGGCGTTCCCACTATGGTCTCGGCAACCGCCTGTGGGTCGGCATCACCGACCTGATCGGAGTGCGCTGGCTGCAACGTCGCTCGCGACTGCCGGTGGACTGTCGTGGTATCGATGATGCGCTCGACCCGCCTCGGGTCGGGACGACGCTGTGGCATGGGGAGCTGGCCTTTGTGACGGACACCACCGTCAGCAAAACTGGTCGGCAGCAGCCGATGCCTGACGGTCTCGATGTTGTCCTGCCCCGTGTCGTCTTTGGCAGTACGGCCTCAAGCAGCAGCATTACCCTGAACCAGGCCGCCGCAGGGCCGTCGCAATGACGCTGTCCTGGTGGCTGGCGGTGGGCTTTCTCGGGCAGGCGCTGTTCTCGGCGCGCTTTGTCGTGCAGTGGATCGCCAGTGAGAGGGCGAAACGCAGCGTGGTGCCGGTGGCCTTCTGGTTTCTCAGCCTGGCCGGGGGTGTGACCCTGCTGGTCTATGCCATCCATCGCCGAGACCCGGTGTTCATGCTCGGGCAGGGGGCCGGGCTCTTTATCTATCTACGCAACCTGACGTTATTGCGTGGCAACAGGTTCTGCAGTTCGGGTCTCCGCCAGCAAGAAACGTCGCAGGCCTCCATCAAGTCGACGTCGTCGCGTGCCGGAGGATAGCGTCATGCCCCCCTTGAGAATGCCTCTTCGCCTGCCCTGGACGGTGTGGCTGGCCTTTGGCGCTTTCGCCGCCCTGCTGCTGGCGCTCGGTCTCGGCTGGCGGGACCCCTGGCCCGCCGATGAGCCCCGTTTTGCCTTGAATGCCATCGAGATGCTGGTGACCGGAGTTTTCTGGATCCCCCATCGCGGCGGTGAACTCTACGCTGACAAGCCGCCGATCTTCATGTGGGCAAGCGCCCTGGGCATCTGGCTGACCGGCTCGATGCGAATCGGCTTTCTGCTGCCGTCGCTGCTGGCCGGGCTCGGCACCCTGGCGCTGATCGTGGATCTGAGCCGGCGCCTGTATGGCCAGCGCATTGGTCTGCTGGCGGGCATTGCCACCCTGGCGACCCTGCAGTTCGTGCTGCAGGCCAAGACCGCCCAGATCGACATGCTGTTGACCTTCTTTACCACCCTGGGCGCCTACGGGCTGCTGCGCCATGCCCTGCTGGGGCCCTCTCGCTGGTGGTGGCGGGCGGGCTTTGCGGCCATGGGGGGCGGCATCCTGACCAAGGGGGTGGGCTTTCTGCCGCTGGCGCTGCTGCCCGCCTGGTGGTGGTTGGGGCGCGGCGGTGTCAGCGGTAACAGGGGGCCTGGCCGGCTGACGCCGCTCCGCCTTCGCGACCTTCGCGAGGGACTGGGGTGCCTGCTCGCGGTGGTGCTGGCCTGGGGGTTGCCGATGATCCTGATCACCAGCCTGAGCGACGACCCAAGCCTGGCGGCCTATCGTGACAATATTCTGTTCAAGCAGACGGGTGAGCGCTACGCCGACTCCTGGGCCCACCTGCGTCCCTGGTACTACTACATCGCCCAGGTGCTGCCCTGGGCCTGGATGCCGCTGGTGCTGACCTTTCCCTGGGCCTTTCCCAACTGGTGGCGACGCATTCGCCGCGGCGATGCGCGTTCGCTGCTGCCTGTAAGCGCCGTGGTGTTGATCGTGATCTTCTTCTCGCTGTCACCGGGTAAACGCGGCGTCTATATGCTGCCGACCCTGCCGCTGATGGTGCTGGCGCTGGCGCCACTGCTGCCGGCGCTTGCCAGGCGGATCGGCCCCAATCGCACGGGTTTTGGAGCCGTCATCCTGCTTGGCGGGCTGCTGGGATTGGCTGGCCTTCTAGGGCTCTGCGATGTCGCGCCGTTGGAGCGTCTGGCCCATCGCTACGGGATCACTCCCTGGTGGGAGTGGCTGGCGCTGGGGGGTCTGGCCCTGGGCCTGGCGCTTGTGTTGAGGCCGCGCCGGGGCCTGGTTGCCGTGACCCTATTTCTGTGGTGCCTGTGGGGCTGGTGGAGTACCCAAGGCTACGTCTGGATGGACCCGGAGCGCTCGCCCCGGGACATGATGGCCAGGGTGGCGGAGCTGGTGGGGCCGACCGGCAAGGTGGCGCTGTTGAACTTCGATGAGGAGATCCTGCTGCATGCGCGCACGCCAAGTGTTCACTTCGGCGACATGACGCCCATCGAGCAAGAGCTTCCTGCCGCCATGGCCTGGCTCGCCGAGGCGCCGTCGCGGCGCTGGATGCTGGTGGTGGACAAGGATCTGGAAGACATCGACTGCGGCGAGCTTGGCCAAGGGTTCGACCTCGGCCATCAGAATCGCCACGACTGGCTGCTGCTGCCGGGTAGCGCCTTCGCCGGCTGCCCTCAGGATCGCGATGCCGCACCGATCTACCTGGCGCCAACATCGCTGCCCGGCTCCGGCGCCTGGCGCTACTTCACCGAGACACAGCCTGTCACCGGCGAGGTAGCAGGAGTGACGCATCGATGAAAGTTAGACGCAAATTGTGCAAGGGTTGAATTCAAGAGGCGGCTTTTGTAGCTTGGGCTCGGGGAGATAGCCTTCTCCTTCAGGGCGGCGCTATACCTCAAATTCAGCCTTGAATTCAGCCTTAGATGCACTCTGGGTGCGGCCTCAAATGCACCCTGTGATGTGGCCTTGAATGCTGCCCTTGATGCAGTCGGTGATATGGCCTTTGACGGTCAGTGACGCCTGTGTGGCGCAGCATTTCTGGGCCGTCGCTGGTGTACAGGTAAGTCGCTGGTGTACAGGTAAGTAGCGCCGCGGGTACGTGTTCGAATCTGAAAGCTGATCAATACCAAGGGAGGGTGATCGGATGGAAGTGCAGACATCGTCCAATCCGCAAACCAAGCATCGCAGCAACCTGGACCCACAAGACCAGCAGCGTTTCGACTGGCAACGTTTCGCCGGGCTCGACAGCGGCCAGGCTCGCGCCACCCGCTACCCGACGCGATTGCCCGAACCGATGGACAGCCTGTGGGTCGACCGCCAGGGCCCGGTGGTCAAGGGCAGCGCCGACCAGGGGCCGCTGAGCCAGCAGCAGCTCGACGAGTTCGAGCAGAAGGGCTTTCTGTTTGAGCCCGACTTCCTCGGTGGCGAAGAGCTCGCACGCCTGCGCGAAGAGCTCAAGGCATTGCTCGACAACGACGCCTATCGGGGCAAGGACTACAGCATCGTCGAGCCGAGCGGCAAGGAGATCCGCTCGCTGTTTGCCGTGCACTATCTGTCCCGGGTGTTCGCCCACCTGGCCAATGATGAACGTCTGGTCGGCCGCGCTCGCCAGATTCTCGGCGGCGAGAGCTACGTCCACCAGTCGCGCATCAACTACAAGCCGGGCTTCGAGGGCAAGGGCTTCAACTGGCACTCGGACTTCGAGACCTGGCACGCCGAGGACGGCATGCCCGACATGCACGCGGTGAGTGCCTCCATCGTGCTGACCGACAACCACGAGTTCAACGGTCCGCTGATGCTGATTCCCGGCTCCCATCGGGTGTTCGTGCCGTGCATTGGCGAGACGCCGGACAACAACCACGAGAAGTCGCTGCAGAAGCAGGAGATCGGGGTGCCGAGTCAGGAAGCCCTGCGCCAGCTGATCGATCGCAACGGTATCGAGGCGCCCAAGGGCAGCGCTGGTGGGCTGTTGCTGTTCGACTGCAACACGTTGCACGGCTCCAACGCCAACATGTCGCCGGATCCGCGCAGCAACGCCTTCTTTGTCTACAACCGCGTCGACAACCGCTGCGTCGAGCCGTTTGCGGCCAACCGCCGTCGCCCGGATTTCCTGGCCCACGAGCCTGGCAGCGATTTCAATCCTTGAAGCGACGGTCGCCACCGCTCGCGATGAGCGCGATGGCTGGGATAGACTCGAAAGGCGCGCCCTGGGCGCGCCTTTTTTGCATGCCACGCGACCCCGTTCGCTGGGCCGTGTCGTTTCCTATCCTTCTTCATGCCTTCAGGAGCCTGCCATGTCTCTCGTCCCGAGCTTTGTCGACGGTGACGCCTTCTCCCAACCACTTGGCAAGGTGGTCTGTGTTGGACGCAACTACGCCGAGCACGCCAAGGAGCTCGACAACCCGGTACCCGACGCACCCTTGCTGTTCATCAAGCCGGCGACCAGTGTGGTGCCCCTGGAAGAGCCGATCGGCGGTCCCTTCGAGCGCTCCGACGTACACTTCGAGACCGAGCTTGCGCTGTTGATCGGCGAGACCCTGCGTGAGGCCACGCCCGAGCAGGCCGAGGCGGCAGTGGTCGGGGTCGGGCTTGCGCTGGACCTGACGTTGCGTGATGTCCAGTCGGCGCTGAAGAAGAAGGGCCATCCGTGGGAGATCGCCAAGGCCTTCGACGGCGCCTGCCCGCTGTCGCGTTTCGTGCCCATCGAGGCGCCGCTCGACTGGTCGGCCATCGAGTTCAGCCTCGACATGAACGGTGAACGTCGCCAGCACGGCGTGGCCCGAGACATGCTGTTCGCGATCCCGGCGCTGCTGTCCGAGATGAGCCAGCACTTCACCCTGGCCCCGGGTGACGTGGTACTGACCGGCACCCCGGCCGGTGTCGGCAAGCTGGAGAAGGGCGCGACCCTGGCTTTCGAACTGACACTGCCCAGCGGCCAGCGCCACGCCCTCGAGACCCGCGTGCTCGGTTGACGCCTGGCTAACCCGCAGTCCCGACGCCTTCGGCGTCAGTCCAGTGGCGGCGGCAGCAGCACGAAGTTGCCCACGTGCTGCTTCTCGAGAAAGGCCTGCTGGGCCTCGACGATCTGCGCAAGCGGGAAGGTCCTGGCCAGCAGAGGACGAATCTCGCCACGCTCGATGTAGCCGATCATGTCCGGAAAGATCGGCTCGTCCCAGGCGGTGGAGCCGATCAGGCGCACGTCCTTGAGGTACAGCTTGCGCATGTCGAGTTCCACCACCGGCCCTGCGATGGCGCCGGAGGAGACGTAGCGGCCGCCGCGGTCGAGCACCTCCAGCACCCCGCCAAAGCCCTTGCCCGCAACGTTATCCACCGCGACGTCGATGCTCGACTCGCCGAGGCTTGCCAGCAGGTCATCGTCGCGGTCGAGCAGGCGGTCGGCGCCAAGGGCGCGGATCGCCTCGTGCTTGGCGCTGCCCGCCACCGCCGTGACGTGGGCGCCCCGGCGCTTGGCCAGCTGCACCACCGCCGAGCCGACACCTCCCGAGGCACCGGTGACCAGCACCCGATCACCGGCGCTGACACCAGCGCGGTGCAGCATGTTCTCTGCGGTGCCGTAGGCGCAGGGGATGGTGGCAAGTTCCTCGTCGCTCCAGTCGCAGTCCACCGGGAACACTTCGCTGGCGGGCACCTTGACGAACTGGGCGAAGGCTCCGTCGAAGTCAGAGGCCATCCACACCGAGTCCCAGTGATCGAAGCTCCTGGTGCGCATGCAGGCGCGTACCAGTACCCGCTTGCCCAGCAGGTCCGCCGTGACCGAGGCGTTGGCTCCTTCCTCTCCCGGCGCGCCCAGGGCCACCACCTCGCCACAGCAGTCGGTGCCCTGAATCAATGGAAAGGGAGTGGCGCCATTCCAGCCGCCATCCTCGGCGTCGGCGGCGTTCTCGGCGCTGTCATCGAAGGCGTCCGCCGATGCCCGGGTGTCGCTCTTGACGCTGGCGGAGTACCAGCCGAGCCGGGTATTGATCTCGGTGTTGTTGACGCCGGCGGCTAGCACCCGCAGCAGCACCTCTCCGGGGCCCGGCGTCGGGGTCGGGACTTGTTGATAGCTGAGCTTGTCGTAGCCACCGTTGCCGGTGGTGACCACCGCCATCATGGTGGGGGGAATGCTGCGCTGTGAGTCTCGGGGCTGTGAGTCTTGGGGGTAGGGGGCCGGGGATGCGATGGCGCTGTCCTCCTGTGGTCAAGATGTGTCTGGCTTGATGCATATCTCGCCACGAGCGTGGACCCGGCGCAAGAGCTCAAGTCCCCAATAGCAGGTGCCCGGCGATACCTCTAGGCATCGCCGGGCGAAGGCTCACACGGAGTGGGGCGTGCGGGTCGGCTCACTCCAGGTAGGTGTAGCCGTCGAGCCCTTCTGACAGATCATCGAGGAAGTGACGCTGTTCGCGTGGGTCGAGGTTGCTGCGGGTGAGCTGGACCCGGAGCCGTTCGCGCAGCACGTCGGCGTTGAAGTTGACGTAGCCGAGCACGTCGGAGACCCGGTCGCCCCACTGCAGGTTGGTCAGGCGCCAGCCGCCGTCGCGATCCAGTGAGGCATCGACGGCGTCGGTGTCGCCGAACAGGTTGTGCAGGTCACCGAGGATCTCCTGGTAGGCGCCGACCATGAAGAAGCCGAGCAGGCGCTCGTCGTCTTCGCGCCACTCCGGCAGCGGCAGGGTGGTTTCGACGCCCTGGCCGTCGACGTAGCTGTCGATGCGCCCATCGCTGTCGCAGGTGATGTCCTGAATCACTCCACGGCGGCTTGGGCGACGGTCGAGCCCGGACAGCGGCAGCACCGGGAAGATCTGCTTGATGCCCCAGACGTCGGGCATCGACTGAAACAGCGAGAAGTTGACGAACAGCTTGTCGGCGAGTTTCTCGGCCAGCTCGTCGAGGATCTCGCGGTGGGCGCGGTTGCGTGGGTCGAGCTGTGACCTCAGGGCGGCGCAGGCGGCGAAGTAGACGCTCTCGCCCTCGGCACGGGCGGCCAGATCGGCGGCCCCCAGCACGAAGCGGTCGTGCAGGTCGCCCATGTCCTGGATCAGGTCGTGCCAGGCCTCCACCAGCCCACGCGGTTCAGGCTCGCGCTTGAGGAAGTCCAGGGTGCGCCACAGCGCCTCGACCTCGGGGTCGTCGCTCTTGCGTTCGGTCGGCGGCGCGGTGTCCACGCTTTCCTCGCCGATCACGTTGGTGATCAGCACCGCGTGGTGGGCGGTCAGGGCACGGCCGGATTCACTGATCAGATGCGGCTGCGGCAGACCTTCGGCGGCACACACCTGGTTGAAGGCGTAGACCACGTTGCGGGCGTACTCGAGCATCGAGTAGTTGATCGAGCAGAAGTTGCGCGAGTGGGTGCCCTCGTAGTCGACCCCAAGACCACCGCCCACGTCCACGGTGTCCACCGGCGCGCCCAGTTGGCGCAGGTACTGGTAGAAGCGCGCGCACTCGCGCAGGCCACGCTGGATATCACCGATGTTGGCAATCTGGGAGCCCAGGTGGAAGTGCACCAGCTGCAGGCTGTCGAGTCGCCCGGCTTCGGTCAGGCGCTCGACCACGGTCAGGATCTGGCCGGCGGTCAGGCCGAACTTGGACTTCTCGCCACCGGTGTCCTGCCACTTGCCACGGCCCACCGACGACAGCCGGGCACGCAGACCGATGCGCGGGGTCACGTCCAGGCGTTCGGCTTCCTCGAGGATCATCGGCAGCTCGGAGAGTTTTTCCACCACCAGGTAGACCCGGTGGCCGAGCTTCTCGCCCATCAGCGCCAGGCGAATGTACTCGCGATCCTTGTAGCCGTTGCACACGATCAGCGAGGGGCCATCGCCGGACAGCGCCAGCACCGCCAGCAGTTCCGGCTTGCTGCCGGCCTCCAGGCCAACCCGGTCGCGCCCGCGCTCGTTGGTGGCGAGGATCTCTTCCACCACTCGGCGCTGCTGGTTGACCTTGATCGGGTACACCGCGGTGTAGCCGCTCTCGAAGTTTTCCTCGCCCATGGCCTGGTCGAAGGCCGCGCACAGCTGCTCGACCCGGTCGTGCAGGATATCGGTGAAGCGGATCAGCACCGGCAGGCGCAGGCCGGCCTGGCGGACCTGGTCGACCAGGCCACGCAGCGGCAGGCTGGGGCCGGGTTCGACCTCGCCTAGGGGGCGGACCAGTGCCTGTCCGTCCTCGTCCACGTCAAAGTAGCCGCTGCCCCACTGGTCGATGTTCCAGGTGCGGCGGGCGCGTTGCACGGCGGAGTCGGCGTCGGGCTTGTGGCTCACGGGCGGGCCTCGATATCTGGCAAGGGCAGGGCTCCATGTTCCAGGCGCGCAAGCAGGATGCGCCGGAACTGTTCGGGATCGTGGGGGGTCAGGTCGTGGGCCGGCGGGTCAACGTAGACCACCAGCAGGCGAGACAGCCAGTAGCGCAGGGCGGTCAGGCGCAGCATCAGCGGCCACAGTTCGCGCTCGGTGGCGGTCAGCGGGCGTTCGGCCAGGTAGGCCTCGAGCAGAGCGTCGTGGCGCTCGGCTACCAGGCGACCGTCGGCGTCGGTGGCCCAGTCATTGATGACGATGGCCAGGTCGAACAGCAGGTCGCCGGTGCAGCCGTTGTAGAAGTCGATGATGCCACCCAGGCGCTCGCCGTCGAACAGGGTGTTGTCGCGAAACAGGTCGCCGTGCAGGGCTCCCTGGGGCAGCGGCTCCGCGCTTTCCAGCGCGGCCTGATAGGCGTCGACCTCGTCCTGCATCAGCGCCTGGTCCTCGGGCGAGAGGTAGACCAGCACCTTGTGGTGCATGGCCGACAGCCAGTGAATATCGCGGGGATTGGGACGGTGTCCACCGAAGTGGCGGGAGACACGATGCATCTCGCCGAGCGCCTGCCCCAGCGCTCGGCACTGGGTCACGTCGGGCGCGCTGGGGTGGGCGCCCGGCAGGCGCGGAAACAGCAGCGCCGGCCGACCCGCCAGCTCGTGCAGGGCGATACCGTCACGGTCGTGAATCGGCCCGGCCACCGGGATTCGGTGCTCGTCGAGGAAGTCGAGCAGCTCGACGAAGAACGGCAGCTCTTCGTGCTCTCCCTGCTCGAACAGCGTCAGTACCAGTTCGCGACGGTCGGTGGTGACAAAGAAGGTGCTGTTCTCGGTGCCCGCGGGCACGCCCTGCAGCTTCGTCAGTTCGCCGACGTCAAAACGGCTGAGAAAGCCTGCGACCTGTGCGTCGTCAAGCGGAGTGAATACGGCCATGAATCGTCTCGCCCGGGGTTGCCAAGGCGCCTATTGTAGCGACTTGGCACCGAGTTGCACGTGATCTACGGGAGTGGTCTCAGCGGGCTTTCGCGCCGCTTGCCAGACGGGCATCAACAGCTAGGGGACGCAGCGGCGGGCGCGCCGCCCAGGCAACGGCCTTGGGTCAGCGAACCCAGCCGGGGATCTCGACGTTGTCGCCGCCCTGGCGCTCGAAGTTGCCGTCGCCGTTGCGGTCGACCAGGAAGTAGGCGCTGCCATCCTTGGGCTCGACCTTGATGGCGTACAGCTTGCCGTTGACGCGGTACTCGCGCAGCGTCTGGTTGGCTTCCTGGCGGACGCTGATGTCGGGTTGCGCCTGGGCGAGCACCGGCGCGGCGGCGGCCAGCAGGGCCAGCGACAGCAGGAGGGCGCTCGCAATGCGGGTGATCGTCATGGTGGGTCTCCAGGATGGGAGAATGAGCGGTTGGCAAAGCAAAGGGAACACTGTTCGATCAGACCATGATACGTCGGCACAGGTTCCCCTCGCAAAGTAAAGGAACAAGGCCGATGCCCCAGGTCGACGCCTGATGGCCGGCACAGGGGGCGGGCGTGGGGCGGGCCAGGGGCTGACGCAAGGACAGGGCGATGGCCGTGACCGCGTCGAGGGTCGCAAAAGCGTCCGGCAAAAGACGAAAGGGATGCGTATCATGGGTGGCATCGTAGTCATTTATCCTTACAGGGACGCCGATCCATGGCCTCAAGCCCCATCGTTCTCGTCGACGGTTCCTCCTATCTGTACCGTGCCTTCCACGCTCTGCCGCCGCTGACCACCTCCGAGGGTCAGCCCACCGGCGCCATCAAGGGCGTGATCAACATGCTCAAGCGGCTGATCAAGGACTACCCGGACAGTCCCATGGCGGTGATCTTCGACGCCCCGGGCAAGACCTTCCGCGACGAGCTCTACGACCAGTACAAGGCCCAGCGGCCACCGATGCCCGACGACCTGCGCGCTCAGGTGAAGCCGCTGCACGAGTGCGTGCGTGCGCTCGGCCTGCCACTGCTGTGCATCGAGGGGGTCGAGGCCGACGACGTCATCGGCACCCTGGCGAAGATGGCCACCGACGCCGGTCGCGACGCGGTGATTTCCACCGGTGACAAGGACATGGCCCAGCTGGTCAATGGCCATATCACCCTGGTCAACACCATGAAGGGCGAGACCCTCGACGTGGACGGGGTCAACGACAAGTTCGGCCTGCCGCCGGAGCTGATCATCGACTACCTGGCGCTGATGGGTGACAAGGTCGACAACATCCCCGGAGTCCCCGGAGTGGGCGAAAAGACCGCCATCGGCCTGCTGCAGGGCATGGAAGGCGGGCTCGACGTCATCTACGGCGATCTCGACAAGGTCAAGACGCTGTCGTTTCGTGGCGCCAAGACGCTGCCGAAGAAGCTCGAGGAGCACCGCGACAAGGCCTACCTGTCCTACGAACTGGCGACCATCAAGACCGACTGCGAGCTGGAGCTCGGCCTCGATGATCTGGCCATCGCCGCGCCGGATCGCGAGGCGCTGAAGACGCTGTATCAACGCCTGGAGTTCAAGAACTGGCTGTCGGAGCTGCTGGCCGGCCAGGATGAAGGCGTCGATGATGTCGCCGGTGGTTCCGACACCCCCGAGGGGGACAACGGAGGCGAAGGCGCTAACAAGAACAAGGCCCAGACGGCACCTTCCAGCGAGCGTCAGGATACGGTGATCCTTGAACAGGCCGAGCTGGACGCCTGGCTTGAACGACTGGCCGCTGCCGAGGCCTTCTGCTTCGATCTGGAGACCACCAGCCTCAACTACATGGAGGCCGACATCGTCGGTGTCGGCCTGTGCCTGACGCCCGGCGAGGCGGCCTACATTCCGCTGGGCCACGACTATCTCGACGCCCCGGCCCAGCTCGATCGCAAGGCGGTGCTCGAGGCGCTGGCGCCGGTGCTGGCCGACGAGGCGATCGCCAAGATCGGCCAGAATCTCAAGTACGATATCTCGGTGCTGGCGCGCTACGACATCCCGGTCAAGGGGCCCCTGGTGGATACCATGCTCGAGTCCTACGTGCTCGACTCCACCGCCACCCGCCACGACATGGACTCGCTGGCGCTCAAGTACTTGGGCGAGGGCACCGTCAAGTTCGAGGACATCGCCGGCAAGGGCGCCAAGCAGCTGACCTTCAACCAGATCGCACTGGAACAGGCTGCGCCCTACGCCTGCGAGGACGTCGACATCACCCTGCGGCTGCACCAGACGCTGCGCCCACGAGTGGACGAGACTGGCCGCCTGGCCGAGGTCCTCGACGAGCTCGAACGCCCGCTGGTGCGGGTGCTGTCGCGCATGGAGCGCAACGGCGTGGCGCTGGACGCGGAGCTACTGCACACCCAGAGCCGGGAGCTGGGGGAGCGCATTCGCGAGCTCGAGGCCCGCGCCTATGAGCTTGCCGGGCGCGAGTTCAACCTCGGCTCGCCCAAGCAGCTCGGCCAGATCCTGTTCGAGGAGCAGGGCATCCCGGTGATCAAGAAGACCCCCAAGGGCGCGCCCTCCACCGCCGAGGCGGTGCTCGAGGAGCTGGCGCTGGACTACCCGCTGCCCAAGGTGATCATCGAGCATCGCGGCCTGTCCAAGCTGCGCTCGACCTACACCGACAAGCTGCCGAAGCTGGTCAACAAGGCCACCGGCCGGGTCCACACCAGCTACCACCAGGCAGTGACCGCCACCGGGCGGCTGTCGTCTTCCGACCCCAACCTGCAGAATATCCCGATTCGTACCGACGAGGGACGGCGCATCCGCCAGGCCTTCGTGGCACGCCCGGGCTATCGCATCGTGGCGGCGGACTACTCCCAGATCGAGCTGCGCATCATGGCCCACCTGTCCGGCGACAAGGGCCTGTTGTCAGCCTTCGCCGAGGACAAGGACATCCACGCCGCCACCGCCGCCGAGGTGTTCGGGGTGGCCCTGGACAAGGTCAACGGCGAGCAGCGGCGCAGCGCCAAGGCGATCAACTTCGGCCTGATCTACGGCATGAGTGCCTGGGGCCTGGGCCGCCAGCTGCATATCGAGCAGAGCCAGGCCAAGACCTATATCGACCGCTACTTCGATCGCTACCCGGGGGTGGCCCGCTATATGGAGCGCATCCGCGCCCAGGCCGCCGAAGACGGCTACGTCGAGACGGTGTTCGGACGCCGGCTCTACCTGCCGGAGATCCACTCCCAGAACCGTGCCCGGCGCCAGGGCGCCGAGCGTACCGCCATCAACGCACCGATGCAGGGCACCGCGGCGGACATCATCAAGCGCGCGATGATCGATATGGACGCCTGGCTCGCAGACCAGGCCGGCAGCGACGGCTTCGACGCCTGGATGGTGATGCAGGTCCATGACGAACTGGTGTTCGAGGTCAGAGATGACCAGGCCGAGACCTTCATGGAAGAGGTCAAGACGCGCATGCAGAACGCCGCCAGCCTCGACGTACCGCTGATCGTCGAGGCCGAGTGCGGTGACAACTGGGACGAAGCGCACTAAGGCGTTGCCGCGGATACTGGAGTGCCGAGTCGGAGCTTCTATCGCCATCGCAGAGGATGACGCAGGCCCAGCCGACCTTGCTCGTCCCAGTCATCCCACCCTGAGAAGGGGATCGTCGACTCCCCTTCCAGGCCCTTGAGCCTGGCCCGCCAGTCGGCCTTGGTGCTTTCGAGGTGCCGGCAGAATGCGGTCTCCTCCTGATAGGCGAGGCCGCCGCCCTGGATGCCGAAGGCGAGCTGTGGTGGCAGCACTTCGAGGCCCAGGTAATACAGGGAACAGTGGAAGGGGTACATCAGCCTAACAATGTCTCCCGCTCTGCCAGCGGGCTCGAAGGCTTCCGCCGGCGATCCTGTCGTCACCGCGCAGATGGCGCGTTTGCCCTTGAGTCGCCCGTGATCATAGCGGCGACTTCCGGAGTACATCCCTCCGTACACCATCACGCGATCGAACCAGCCCTTGAGCATGGCCGGTGGTCCATGCCACCACAGTGGAAACTGAAAAATCACCAGCTCTGCCTGTTCCAGCCGTTGGATTTCTCTTGCCACATCCTCGGGAAGCTGTCCTCCTTCGAAGGCATGGCGTTGTTCCGTCAGTGCCCTAAACACCTGCGAATCCTGGCGATTGCGATAGTGGCGAGGGTGTTCAATGGCATCGAAGCCTTCAGCGTACAGGTCGCTGATGACCACCCTATGGCCCTGGGAGGTCAGAGTGTCGGCGGTGATGGCGGTCAAGGCGCCGTTCAAGGAGTGGGGTTCAGGGTGACAGTGAACGATCAGGACATTCATGGTCGACTCCGTTGCGGTGGGTGTGGTTCAGGCTATGCCTTACACTTGTGCAACAAAATTCCCTATTCTTGTCGGTAGGCTTTGCAAAAATGAACAGTTGGGACGACTTGAGGACGGTGCTCGAGATTTCGCGCTCGGGCTCTCTCTCAGGGGCGGCACGCCAGCTTGGCGTCAGCCACGCCACCGTGTTTCGGCGCTTGCGAAACATCGAGCGGCGCCTGGGCGTGCTGTTGTTCGAGCGCTCACCCGGTGGTTACCAGCCCACCTTGGCGGGGGAAGAGATGGCGCAGGCGGCAGCGCGCGTGCACCAGGAGGTAGAAGGGGTGACGCGCCGCATCCAGGGGAGGGATCAACGGCTGGAGGGCGTCATTCGCGTCACCCTGACAGACTCCTTGCTGCAGGGGCTGCTGATGCCGGTATTCGAGGCGTTCCAGCAACGCCATCCCGCCATCGTGCTTGATGTCTCGGTCTCCAATGCCCTCTATGATCTGGCTGCTCGCGACGCCGAGGTGGCGATTCGGCCCTCCAACCAGCCGCCCGAGACGTTGGTGGGTCGGCGAGTCGGTTCGATCCGCCAGGCGATCTACGTGGCTCGCGATGGCGACATCTCCGAGCCGGGCGATATTACCGCCTGGATCGATCAGGGACAGCGCCCCGACGATGCGGCGCTGGCGGCTTGGATGGAAGACAAGGTCGAGCAAGCGATGGTCCGCTTCCGTTGCGATAGCCTGCTGGGGCGGCAGCAGGCCGCCAGGCGTGGCTTGGGGGCGGTGGTGCTTCCTCGTTATCTGGGCGATGCTGATGTCGGCTTGAAACAGGTAGGAGATGAGTTGGAGGCATTGGCGGTCGACCTGTGGCTGTTGGCCCACCAGGACATGCGTCAGGTCGTGCGTATACGCCTGTTTCTCGACTTTCTTGCCGAGTCGCTCAGGGCGAGGTTGGCGCCCGGGGCGGCAGACCCAAAGCGCTAGGCCAAGCCTTGGTACCCGCCGTAGGGTACCGCTACGACTTTGGACAAGACCCACCGGCCGCGAAACAAGGAGAGCGATCATGACGACAGCACCGGTACGCCCGCAGATACTCGCCTTCGATATCTTCGGCACTGTGGTCGACTGGCACGGGAGCATCGTCCGGGAGGTCGAGGCGCTGGGTTTGCTCACGTCGCCAGGCGCCTCGGCACCGATGACGCCCGCGGACTTCGCCAGAGCCTGGCGCGCGGGCTATCGGCCGGCCATGGACAGGGTGATGTCCGGCGAGCTTGGCTGGACGCGTATCGACGACTTGCATCGGATGATTCTCGATGAGCTGCTCGATCGCCACGGGCTGGCACTGGACGAGGCGGGCAGGGCCCATCTCAACCGCGCCTGGCATCGTCTGGCGCCCTGGCCCGACAGCGTCGAGGGGCTGTCACGGCTCAAGCGCGGCTTTACCCTGTGCACCCTGTCCAATGGCAACCTGGGGCTGCTCGCCAATATGGCCAAGCACGCCGGCCTGCCCTGGGACCTGATCCTGTCCGCCGAGGTCTTCCGCGCCTACAAGCCCCATCCCGACACCTACCTGGGAGTGGCCGAGGTCTTCGAGGTGGCCCCCGAGGAGGTGATGCTGGTGGCCGCCCACCAGGATGACCTCGACGCCGCCCGCCGCTGCGGCCTCAAGACCGCCTACATCGAGCGTCCCCATGAGTTCGGCGAAGACGCCCCCAAGGCGGTGGAAGGTTCGCCCGACAACGATTTCCACTGCACCTCGTTGATCGATCTGGCCGATCGTCTGGGCGCCTAGTGTCATCGCTATCCAGTCGTGGCGTGGGCGCTGACAGCGCCCGATGGCGGCAGGTGCGGCACCAGGTCGATGGTGCCGAAGGACTCGAGCGAGACCCACACCACGAAGGCCGCGTAGACCACCAGCAGACAGATCGACTCGCGCCGCGACAGGATCATGTGGGTGCGCATCATCAGAAACAGCAGCACCGTGGCGAAGGTCAGCGCGGCCATCATCGGCGCCGCCAGCGAGAAGTCGATCACCGCGGTACCGGCGATCAGCACGCCTGCCGGGATGCACACCAGCAGGTCGAAGGTGTTGCTGCCTAGCACATTGGCGATGCTGGTGACGCCGCGTCCCTGGCGTGCCGCGCGGATGGAGACGAAGGCATCGGGAATCGAGGTGCCGGCCGCGACCACGGTGATGCCCCACAGGAAACTCGGGGTGCCGAAGATCTCGCCGAAGTTGATCGCCGCGCGCACCAGCCCCTCGACGCCGACCACGATGACCACCAGCGACAGCGCCAGTCGTCCCCACTCTCGTCCCGGGCGGATGTCGCTGACGTCCTCGTCGGATTCATGATCCAGAGTGTCCTGGTACTGCACAAATAGGTAGAGCCCGTACAGGGCTACCGGCATCAAGGCCAGCCAGCGGGTCATCTCGCCCTGGATGCTGCCGCCCTGGGGCGAGGTCTCCACCGGATGGTAGATGGCGGCGAAGGCGAAGGTCAGGGTCAGCACCGCCACCGCGATCATGTAGAACTGGGCTTCCTTGTAGACCAGGTCGCGATTGGCCTGAAGCGGTGACTTCGAGGCCAGCCCGCTGAGCCCGGGAATCACCAGGATATTGAACAGCGCCGAGCCGACGATGGCCGCCACACCGAGCTCGAACTCGCCGTGGACCAGGGTCGAGATGACGGTGGTGGACAGCTCCGGGAAGCTCGAGCCCACCGCCACCACGATGGCGCCCTGAACGATTTCCGGCAGCCGGTAGTAGGCCGACAGGCGCTGGCTCGAGCGTTCGAGCAGACCGCTGCCCTTCCAGATGATGGCGGTGGCGATGATGGCGACCAGCGTCCAGAGCAAGATGGCGGACATTCCCTATCCTTGAGCGAGAAGTGGCCCTGTCAGCTTAGCCTTCCTGATCGCTCGCGCAAAAGACAGACGCTGGCTATCGCGGCACCATCAGGAACAGCCCGGAGAGCAGCGCAAACAACAGGACGCCCTGACGCAGGCGCTTCGCATCCAGACGCTGGTGCATGATTCGGCTCAAGACGGTTCCGATCAGCAGAGGGGGAAGAAGAGCGAGCGCCCACCACAGCTGTGTCTGTTGCACGGCACCTGCCATGGCGAGAATCAACAGTGACAGTACCTCGCCGACCACGAAGCAGCAGGCAATGGTGGAGCGTAGCTCGGGACCCGGTCGATGCTGGTAGAGCAGGGCCAGGGGAGGGCCACCGACCCCGGTGGCGGTTTCGGTGACGCCGGTGATGGCACCCACCGTGAGGCAGGCGCCGGTGCCCGGTCGAAACACCGGAGCAAAGAGGGCGACCAGCACCGCGAGCACGGTGGACGCTCCGATCAACTGGTTGAGCCCCTGAGTGCTCAGCACCATCAACACCGCGAGCCCGGCCAGGGTGCCTGGCAATCGTCCAGCGCTGATCCAGGCGCTGCCGCGCCAATCGATGGCCTCGCGCTCGCGCAGCGCCACCAGCAGATTCAGCGGAAGCATCAGGACCAGCAATGCCACCGGCAGCAGAGTCGGTGCCAGAATTCCCAGCACCGGGGCCACAATCAGCGCGAAACCGATACCGATGGCTCCCTGGACGAAGGACGCCAGCAGGGTGGCTACGGCGGCGATCGCATAGGTAGTGGTCGTCAGCATCGGGGCTCCCCATTGCCTCGCTGCCTTGAGGGCGTCGCTTCACCAGCTTTTCCATGGCGCTCGCGATGCACCTCGGAGGTCGGATGGACCCGCTGGATCGGTGCCTTGTTGATGGCGGCGGGAGCCACCTCGCGGACTTCAGCAAGCAGTGCCCGTGCGTCCCAGTCCACTGGCCAGCCTTGCCACAGTCTCAGTCGGCCAGCGGTGAACACGGCTTCGATCTGATCCCGATTGCCGTAGCGCACAAGTTCCCAGGGCCGGTCCCAGGAAGGCGTCATCTCAGGCACCTCGAGGTCCACCAGCAGGAAGTCGGCGGCTTTGTCCACAGTGATGTCGCCGGTGATGCTGCCAAGCCCGCAGCACTCGGCGCTGCCCTGGGTAGCGTGCTCCAGCCAGCGCCAGCCACCGCCACAGGAGCTGTCGCCGGTAGCCAGACCGAAGGCCATTCGCTGGCTGGTCTCGGCCGCATCCATCAGGCGAAAGCCATCACTGCGGGTACCGTCTGTACCGAGCCCGAAACGGATGCCAAGCGCCGCCATCTGCAGGGCGGGCGCCACCGCGTTGCCTTTCCAGCTGCTGGCGACCGGATTGAAGGCCACCGCGGTATCGGTATCTCGCAGCAGATTGAGTTCGTCTGGCGTGACCAGGGTGGCGTGGGCGATCAGAGTCTGTGGGCCGAGTGCGCCCACCGCGTGCAGATGCTCCAGCGGCCGCTGTGAGCGCGTTACCAGAGAACGTTCGACCGCCTGGAGGTGCTCATTGACGTGGCTCTGGAAGATCGCTCCCTTGTCGCGGCATAGCGTGGCGACGTCATTGAGCATATCGTCGCTGGCCGCTTCGGGAATGGAAATTGCCAGGGATGGATGGATCAACGCGTGGTCGCGGTAGTCAGCCAGGTGGGCCACTGCACGGTCGAGAATGGCGTTGCGTTGCTGGGGCGAAGCGCTACCGCCCCGATCATTGCAGATCATGCCGAGCACGCAGCGAAGCCCGCTCTCTTCGGCCGCCTTGGCGAGTGCGCCGATTTCCCCCGCACTGCGGGTGCCCGCGTCCACCGCAGTGGTAAAGCCTCCGCGCAAGGCCTCGAGCGCCGCCAGTTTGGACGACAAGTGAAGCAGTCGCTCGTCCAGGCTGGATTCCAGAGGCACCCAGATGCGTCGAAAGATTTCGGAGGGTTCTCCGAACACCAGCGACTTGCCCAGTGACTGGGTCAGATGATGGTGGCTGTCGACGAACCCCGGCATCATCAGGTGTCCCGGCAGGTCGATCGGGGGCAGCGTCGGATGACGGGCGACCAGGGCTTCCTTGGGTCCGATATCGATGAAGCGCCCGGCGCTCGTCACGACTCCCATGTCACGCTGAATGCTTCCATTCGCAAGCAGTTCGCCAGGGCACAGCAGCAGCTCGCTGGCCGAGAGTCGCTGGCGCAGTTGCTGATCGAGCGTCATGAATCTGTCTCCGGAGCTTCGGTGTGGGTGGGCTGGGTCTCTCGGGCGCTGTTGCCGCTGCCCAGGTGGTAGAAGGCCAGGTTGACGATCACCGCGGTGAGGGTGCCCATGGCCAGTCCATTACCCAGGATGATCTGCAGGTGGGTCGGGAAGGCAGAGTAGAAGCCCGGTACAACGATCGGCAGCAGACCCATGGCCAGCGCCGAGGCCAGCGTGAAGAGGTTGCCGTGCTCATTGAAGTCGACGCGGCGCAGGATATTGATGCCCATGACCCCGATGATGGCGAAGACGATGACGGCGGTGCCGGCTACCACCGGTGTCGGCAGGGTGGCGGCCAGTCGGCCCAGAGGTGCCAGCATGGCCAGCAGGATCAGCAGACAGCCGGCGGCGATGGTGACATAGCGCGAGCGCACGCCAGTGGCCCGGATGATGCCGATATTCTCGCCGCTGGTGATGATCAGCGAGGTGCCGAGGCAGCCGCCGAACAGCGAGCCCAGGGCGTCGGCGCGAATGTTTCTGGGAACCAGGGCCTTGGCGTCGCCTCGCTTGCCGACGATCTCGGCGGTGGCCATGGTCTGGCCGGTGGCCTCGGTCATCGACACTACGCTGAAGATGATCAGCGGCAGCGACGCCAGCAGGTCGAACTTGGGCATGCCGAAAGGAAAGAGCTGGGGCAGGGCGATCAAGGGGCCATCGAGGATGCCCGCCACGCTGAGGTGACCGAAGGCTGCCGCGATCAGCGCACCCATGACAAGCCCGATCATCACCGAGATGCGACGCAGGGCGCCGGTAAACACTCTGGCACTCACGACGATGCAGGCGATGGTGGCCAGCGCCAGCAGAATGGTCGAAGGGGCAGCGAAGTCGGGGCTGTCAGGGCGCCCGGCGATGAGGCCACCGAAGATCTTGACCAGGTTGATGGCCACCAGCAGCAGCATGGTGCCGATCACGATGGGCGGAAAGAAGCGGAGAACTCGGGTGAAGAAGGGCAGTGCCAGGAAGTAGAACAAGGCGGTCAGAATCACCGCACCGGTGGCGGTCTGGATATCGGTGGCCTGGGCGATCGCCAGAAAGATGACGATGGGGGCACCGCCAGGGACCTGCACGAACGGGAGTCTCGCGCCGAAGCCCAGAACCCCGATGGATTGCAGCAGGGTGCCGAGGCCACAGGCGAGGAAGGTGGCGCTCATCAGCGGTACCGTGACGTCAGGCCCGAAGCCCAGCGCCTGGCCGACCAGGAAGACCGCCGTGATCGGTGCGGCTGCCATCACCAGTACGTGCTGCAAGCCGTAGAGGATGGCGGCCTTCAGTGGCAGCCGTTCATCCACCGGATCGACGGAATCGGTGTGAAGAGGAGAAGACATGGGTGGCCTCATTGTTGTTGTCGTTCAAGAGTGTGCGTCCAGGTGTATGCCGAACCGCGTTTCTTCAGCGGGTTTCAGGTGAAAGCTAGCGCTGAGTCAGTGTGCGCGTCTATCATCGTTTTTCGTGAGATGTGTTGCCGAAATGGCAACGATTAGTGAGCCAGCCATGGTCTGACGAATCAGGAGACACCGCGTGCCCTTGATGACCACCGCGCTACGCTATTTCGATGAGGTTGCCCGACAAGGGTCGATCCGCAGGGCCGCAGACCAGCTCCATGTGGCAGCATCGGCGGTCAATCGCCAGATCCTCAAGCTGGAGGACGAGCTTGGCGTACCGCTGTTTGAGCGGCTTCCCCGCGGCCTGCGTCTGTCCTCGGCGGGCGAGCTGCTGGTCTATCAGGTGCGACAGTGGCAGCGGGACGAACGTCAGCTGCTGGGGGTGCTGGACGATATCCGTGGCACCGGTACCAGCGAGGTGCGGGTCGCGTCGGTGGAGTCAGTGACCGACCGCCTGCTGCCGGTGACCATTCGGCGCTTCATGGAGCGCTATCCTCGTGTGCGTTTCGACCTGTCCACCGATCTTACCGACCCCATCATCGACGCTATCCTGTCGGGAGAGGCTGACATCGGACTTTGCATCAATCCGCCGTCCAATCCCCGTCTGCGTACCCTGCGACGGCTCGAATTGCGTTTCGGGGCGGTCATGGCGCCGTGGCACGCTCTGGCCAGGGCGTGCGAGCTGCGCCTCAAGGATTTCGAGAACGTCCCGGTGATCTTGCCGGACCAGGCAATGTTTCGTGGCTCTACTCTGGAACGCGCGCTGTCCACTCAGGACGTGCGGCTCTCCGCCGTTGCCGCGTGTGGCCGCATCCTGAGCATGAAGTCGCTCGCCAGAGAGGGCGTGGGGGTGGCGTTTCTCAATCCGCTGGATGTGACACGTGAACTGGCCGAGGGGGAGCTTGTCTTTGTGCCTTTGCGGGATCGCGGTATCGCTGCGGCACAGTTGGAAATGTGTGTGGCCAAGGATCGTCCGCTGCCTCTGGCCATCGCCGTATTCGCCGAAATGCTGGATGAGGCGCTGAAGGAACTGGATGTCGCCACCACCGTCTAGTCACTCGCGTCACGCGAAGTAGGTCTTCAGACTGCCGAGATGGCACTGCGGGTGCTATGGTGTCGGTCATGGATTGCTTATCTGGTCGTGGTTGCCACGGCCTCACTGCCGGAGACAAGGATATGACACGGGGAAAGATGGGATGGGCCGCTGTGGCCATGCTGACACTGGCTGGCTGTGCGTCGACCTCACAACCGCAGACGGCGGCCGAGATGTTCGACTGCGACGCCCTCAATCAGGCCGTGGCCAGTGCCGACAATGATTTCACCGACATCAAGGGACGCTTCGACGACACTCGGCTGACCCGCAGCTGGGAAACCGATGTCCAGGCCTTCCACGACTCCTGTCTGATCACCTCGGCGCAGCGCCCGGATCACTACTCCTGTTTCGGACGGATGGACAGTGACGACCCGCGTGGTGCCCTGGTGGCCGGTGGTGAGGCCCTTGGCCAGTGCCTGGGCAGTGACTGGACCTCCACCCGCGAGACGTCCGATCGTCTGGTCTTCTCCCGGGCCGGCAGCGACACCACCGTGACGCTGGAAACCTTCCTCAACGACCGCGGCCGCCGTATGGGCAGCCTGGATGTGTGGCAGCATCCGGATGATCTGCGTCTGGAGTCCACCGACGGCTGACTGCCGCTGTTGGGCCCATGACGGGTCCATTGGCTGCACTAACGACAGGGCCCGTGCCGATCGGCACGGGCCCTGTCGTTGTGGCCTTGGCGTTTGTGCTTCTTGCGCAGGCCCTCGTCAGCGGCGAGGGCCTGGCGTGGACGGGCTTAACGCCAGCCGACGCGATCGAAGATCTTGACCGCTTCCGGGTTGTTCTCGCCCAGCACGCTGACGTTGACTTCGTCCTTCTTGAACTCGCCCCAGGAGCCGAGTACCTCGTCCACGGCGACACCCTCGACCACCGGGAATTCGTGGTTGCCCACGGCGAACAGTTCCTGAGCTTCGTCGGAGGCCAGGAACTCGAGGAAGGCGACGGCGTTGTCGTGGTTAGGTGCACCCTTGACCAGGCCGGCACCACCGACGTTGACGTGGGCACCACGGTCCTCCTGGTTGGGGAACAGGATCTGCACGCTCTCGGCGGCCTCGCGCTCGTCGGCGTCGTCGGAGGTCAGCAGACGCACGTAGTAGTAGTGGTTGGCCACCGCCACGTCGCACTCGCCGCTGGCCACGCCCTTGATCTGGTCGCGGTCGCCACCCTCGGGGTCGCGAGCCATGTTGTCGACCACGCCCTGGGCCCACTCTTCGGCACCTTCTTCACCGTGGTGCTCGACCATCGAGGCCAGCAGTGACTGGTTGTAGATGTTGTTGGAGGAACGGATGCAGATCTTGCCCTTGAGGCTGGGGTCCGCCAGCTTCTCGTAGCTGTCGACCTGCTCGGGCTCGATGGTCTCGGGGTTGTAGAAGATCGCCCGCACGCGCTGGCTGAAGCCGAACCAGTCGCCTTCGGGGTGGCGCATGCTCTCGGGCAGGCGCTCGTTGAGCACCTCGGAGTCCACCTGCGCGAAGATGCCTTCCTCCTCGGCGCGCCACAGGCGGCCGGCGTCCACGGTCATCATGATGTCGGCGGGGCTGGCCTCGCCCTCGCGCTTGATGCGCTGGATGAGCTGGTCGGAATCGCCCTGCAGCACGTTGACCTCGATGCCGGTCTGTTCGGTGAAGGCGTCGTACATGGCCTGGTCGGAGTCGTAGTGACGTGCCGAGTACACATTGACGCTGCCGTCGGCGTAGGCGAGACCGGAAGCGCCGGCCAGGGCGATGGCGATGGCAAGACGAGAGACGTTGGACATCGGAGACCTCGAGTGGCGGATGGAATGATAATACGTGTCATTCGGTGTCCGTATTGAACGACCTCCCGGGCACGGCGTCAATCACTGTGCCTCCTTGGGCTGATGTAGGGTGCTTCTCTCGGCATAGTGGAGGGGGCACGATCGATGTACTGATGGGGGCTGCGTCGGGGGCGGATACCTCCGACCATCGGGCGCTCCAGCCTGGCGCTGCGCCCCCTGGCACCCGCTGCTTCGGGAGCCGGCAGAACTGCGAGGCTGACCTGTTGGAGCGGGAGATATCGCACAGGCAAAGGAGAAGGCGTGTCGAAAGGATTCGCGTTACCATGGCCAATCCATCGGCTTTCGCCGTCGTCCATCCGACCTTCGACACGCGATCCCCTCCATGACCTCACACCTTGCCAGCTCCGCCACCGTTTCCGAGCAGACCTTCGAGGAAGGCGTTGTCGCCGATCCTCTGCTGGCTGTGCGCAATATCCAGCATCGATACGACAGCAAGCTTGCCGTCAGCGACGCCTCCTTCGACATCGCGCCGGGCGAGGTGGTGTGCCTGCTCGGGCCGTCGGGCTGTGGCAAGACGACGCTGCTGCGCATCGTCGCCGGACTCGAGGCGTTGCAGCAGGGGGAGCTCAAGTTCGACGGCCAGACCCTGGCCGCACCGGGGCGTCCTCACGTGCCGCCGGAGAAGCGCAGCGTGGGGCTGGCCTTCCAGGAATCGGCACTGTTTCCCCACTTGAGCGTGCTCGACAACGTGACCTTCGGGCTCAAGGGGATGCCGGCGCGGGCGCGCCGTGAACGTGCCCTGGAGCTGCTGGCACAGCTGGGCATGGACGGCTACTCCGAGGCCTTCCCGCACACCCTGTCCGGTGGCCAGCAGCAGCGGGTGGCCCTGGCCAGGGCTCTGGCGCCCTCGCCGCAATTGATGCTGCTGGACGAGCCTTTCTCGAGCCTCGACGCGCGTCTCAGGGACCGTATCCGCGATGACACCCTGCACGTGCTCAAGCAGGTGGGCGCCGGCACCCTGCTGGTGACCCATGACCCCGAAGAGGCGATGTTCATGGCCGATCGCATCGTGCTGATGCGCGATGGTCGGGTGGTGCAGGTAGGCACGCCGGAAGAGCTCTACTGCGCGCCGGCCGACCCCTTCGTGGTGACCTTCTTCGGGGACGTCAATCGCCTGGAAGGCGTCGCCGAGCGCGGCTATGTGCATACCGCGGTGGGGCCCGTCGCCACCGACCTGCCTGACGGCGCCCGCGCCCAGGTGCTGATGCGCCCGGAGGCGCTCAGGGTGGTGGAGATCGAGAGCGCCGGCCAGCACGCCCACCACAGCCACGTGCTGATGGCACGACTGCTGGGGCGTTGCAGTCTGCTGCACCTCTGCGTGCACGGTATCGATGGCCAGGAGGCCCACATGCACGCCCGGGTACCCGGGGTCTTTCTGCCGAGGGAAGGCCAGGCCGTGCAGGTCAGTCTCGACCCGGCCCAGGTATTCGTGTTCCCCGCCGAGGCGTCCGGCGTCGAGGCCGTCTAGGGCCCCTGGCCCTGGCGCACCAGGGGGGGGGCACTATTCGTATCGGGTCGTATCCAGTCGTATCCAGCAGGGGCCAGCGTCAGTCGCTGGCCTGGCCCGGGCGCGAGCGGCGCATCGCCAGGCTCAGCAGCACCACCGGAATGATCCCCACGGCAACGATGGCCAGGGACGCTGTCGAGGCCTCGGCCAGGCGTTCGTCAGCGGCCAGGTTGTGGGCTCGTACCGCCAGGGTGTCGAAGTTGAACGGGCGCAGGATGATGGTGGCCGGCAGCTCCTTCATCACGTCGACGAAGACCAGGATCCCGGCGGCCAGCAGGCTGCCGCGCATGATCGGCGTATGCACCTTGCGCAGGGTGCCGGTGGCGGTCTCGCCGAGGGTGCGGGCGGCCGCGTCCATCGACGGGGTGACCTTGCCCAGGCTCGCTTCCACGGCGTTGAACGACACCGCGAGAAAACGCACCACATAGGCATAGATCAGGATAAAGGCGGTACCGCTGAGGATCAGGCCGATCACCTCCCCGGTGGCGGCCTTGTACAGCTGGTTGAGCTGGACGTCGACCCAGGCGAAGGGGATCAGGATGCCTACCGCCACCACCGACCCCGGTATCGCGTAGCCCAGCGAGGCCACCCGCGTGGCCGTGCGGGTCAGCGGGCCCTGTTCGAGTCGGGCGCCATAGCTCAGCACCACCGCCAGCCCCACCGCGATCAGGGCGGCGACGGCTGCCAGCAGCAGGCTGTTGCCGGCGTACTCGAAAAAGGCGCTGCCCAGCACGCTGTCTCCGGCCTTCAGCGCCATGTACCCCAGCAGCAGGCAGGGCAACAGGAAGCCCACCGTCACCGGCAGCGCGCAGGCCAGGGTGGCCGCCCAGGCGCGTGCACCGCTTAGACGGTACTCCGGTAGTTGCTGGTAGCGGTGAGAGGTGTGGTGGAAGCGGCGCTTGCCCCGGGACCAGCGCTCCAGCAGCACGAACAGGATCACGAAGGCCAGCAGGCACGCCGCCAGCTGGGCGGCGGCGACCTGCTCGCCAAGTCCGAACCAGGTGCGATAGATGCCGGTGGTGAAGGTATCCACGCCGAAGTACTGCACCGCGCCGAACTCGTTGAGGGTTTCCATCAAGGCCAGCGACACGCCCCCCACCAGCGCCGGTCGCGCCAGCGGTACCGCCACCTGGGTAAACATCTGCCAGGGGCCGCGGCCCAGGGTGCGTCCCACGTCGAGCATGCACACCGACTGCTCGAGGAAGGCCGCCCTGGCCAGCATGTACACGTAGGGGTAGAGCACCAGGGTGATCAGGGTGGCGGCACCCGGTAACGAGCGGATGTCGGGAAACCAGTAGTCCCCGCGGGACCAGCCGAAGGCTTCGCGCAGGGCCTCCTGCACCGGCCCTGCGTACTGCAGAAAGTCGGTGTAGGCGTAGGCGATGACGTAGGTGGGTACCGCCAACGGCAGCAGCATGGCCCATTCGAACAGGCGCTTGCCGGGAAAACGGCACATCACTACCAGCCAGGCGCAGCCGGTACCGATGGCCAGGGTGCCAAGGCCGACGCTGAGTACCAGGAACAGGGTGTTGAGCAGATAACGCGTCAGCACAGTGTCGGCCAGGTGACGCCAGATATCGCCGGCGGGCACCAGAATATGGGCCAGGATCACCAGCACCGGCAGTGCCACCACCGCGGCGACCGCCAGCGTCAACCAGCCCCAGCGCGAAAGCCGCCGGGAACGAACCTTGGCCACGGAATGAGTACTGCTGGACACGGACGGACTCCTGCTGCGGGCACCGCTGACGGACGGGAGGCCAGATCATACCAGTCCGTGCCGGCGGCTGCAGTTGGCCATCAAGGGGAGGCATGGAGACGCGCACCAAACGGAAGTGAGACCTTGGCTCGGCGGGCTTTGAAAGTGAATAACTATTCATTTATTTTAAGAGGCATCTCAAAAGAGGGTAAATGTCATGCGCCCACGCGACGACACCAAGCGGGTGGCACTGCTCGAGGCGACCCTGGTCGAGGTCACCGAGCACGGCTTCGGCGTGGCCTCGGTGGCCCGTATCGCGCGTCGCGCCAGGGTGTCGCCCGCCACCCTCTATATCCACTTTGCCGACAAGGACGCCCTGCTGGAGGCGACCTTTGTGCACGTCTGTGACCAGCTGATCGATACCGCCCTGGAGGCCTTCGATGCGGCACTCGAGCTGCGCCAGGCGCTGCGCGAGATGTGGCATGCGCTGTTTCATCTGGCCCTCGACCAGCCGCGCCTGTTTCGCTTCCACGACGCCTTCAGCCATTCGGTATGGATGAATGATCGGGTCCGCGAGCGCAACGATCTGCGCCTGGCGCCCTTGCTCGATGCCATCGCCCAGGGGCATCGGGATGGCGTGCTCAAGCCGGTTGGGCTTGCGCTGCTGGAAAGCTTCATGTTCCGCCCGATCTACCACCTGGTGCAGAGCCAGGGGAGCCACCCGTTCGAGCCCACCCACACCAATATCGACCAGGCCTTTGCGATGGCCTGGGACGCCATTGCCGTTCGCCACGACAACTCGCGTCCCTGACGCCTCAGGAGCCCCCATGACCTTCTCTACGTTTCCTCCGACGTCGCGCCTTGAGCGCCTGCTGGCCAGGTTCAGTCTGCTTGCCGTCGTGGCGCTTGTCGCCGGCTGTGAATCCGACCAGCCGCCCTTGTCCCAGCAGCAGGTACACCCGGTGAAGCTGGTGTCGCTGGACGCCGGGCGCCAGGGCATGTTGATGCGTTATCCCGGCCAGGTGCAGGCCTCGGAGCGTTCGGAGCTGTCGTTCCGGGTCGGTGGGGAACTGCGCGAGCTGGCCGTGCAGCCGGGGGATGAGGTGGAAGCGGGGGACCTTATCGCCCGCCTCGATGATCGTGATGCCAAGAGCCAGCTGGCCAACGCCCGTTCGAGCTACAACCTGGCCGAGGCGACCTACGAGCGTATGCGTATCTCGCTGGAGCGTGGTGCCATCAGTCGGTCCCGCTTCGACGAGGCGCGTGCCGAGTTTCTGTCGGCCCAGGCCCAGCTCAAGCAGGCCCAGGACCAGCTCAGCTACACCGAGCTCAGCGCGCCCTTCAGCGGCGTGATTGCGTCGGTCCCGGTGGACAACTATCAGGTGGTCGGTGCCCAGCAGACCATCGCCGAGCTGCAGCAGCCGGGATCCATCGACGTGACCTTCCAGCTGCCGGAGCAGCAGGTCCGCCGGATCAATGACGAGCGCGCCCAGGCGGTGCAGGACGGCGAGGATGCGGTGGTCTGGGTGACCTTCGCCGAGAACCAGCAGCAGCGCTACCCGGCCCGCTACAAGGAGCACGACAGCAGCGTCAGCCAGGGGTCGCTGAGCTATGAGGTCACCCTGACCCTGCCTGAACCCGACGACATCACGGTGCTGTCGGGCATGAGCGCCACGGTGCTGCTGGACATGAGCGCCCTGACCGGTGATAGCCAGGATCCCTGGCGGGTGCCGGTGGCGGCGGTGGCCACGCGGGAATCGCAGCCTGACCAGGCGGTGGTGTGGCGCTTCGTGCCCGACGACGAGTCCCGCGCCGACGGCCCTGGACGTGTCGAGGCGGTGCCGGTCGTGCCGGGGCGTATCACCACTCAGGGGATGCTGATCGAGGGCGAGCTCGAGGCCGGCGACCGGCTGGTCGCCGCCGGTGCCGAACGCATGCAGGAAGGACGCAGGGTACGACCTTGGATCAAGGAAGAGGGGCTCTGATCGATGGTCGACTACTTTCTGCGCCAGAAGGTCATCAGCTGGATGATCACCCTGCTGCTGGCCGTTGGCGGGGTGGTGTCTTTCTTCGGGCTCGGGCAGCTGGAGTTTCCCGAGTTCACCATCCGCAACGCCATCATTTCGACCCAGTACCCCGGCGCCACGCCAGAACAGGTAGAAGAGGAGGTCACCCTGCGCCTGGAGAAGGCGATCCAGCAGATGCCCGACCTGAAGCGGGTCAGCTCGGTCAACGCCGACGGCCTGTCGCAGATCACCGTGGAGCTCGAGAACACGGTGCGCGAGCACGAACTTGCCCAGTACTGGGACCTGCTGCGGCGCAAGATCAGCGACGTCCAGGCCGAGCTGCCCCCTGGCGCCGGGACCTCCATCGTCAACGATGACTTCGGTGACGTCTTCGGCCTGCTGTTGACCCTGACCGGCGAGGACTACAGCCAGCAGGACCTGGAAGACCACGCCGACCTGCTGCAGCGGGAGCTGCGCCTGGTCGACGGGGTCAAGAAGGTCGCCATCGCCGGCACCGTGCAGGACCAGGTGGTGGTGTCGCTGGACCGTGACCGGATGCGCGCGCTGGGGATCTCGCCACAGCAGTTGAGTGACCTGCTCAACGCCCAGAACGTGGTGGGCGACGCGGGCCATATCAAGCTCGATGGCCTGTCGCTGTCGGTGCAGCCCACCGGCGAGTTCGACAGCGTCGAGTCGCTCGAGCGGCTGGTGGTGGGCCGTCCCGGTGACGGCCTGATCCGCCTTGGCGATATCGCCGAGGTCACTCGCCAGACCACCGATACGCCCCAGTTGCTCTACCACGCAGGGGGGCAGTCCGCGCTGTCCATCGGCATCTCGTTTGGTTCCGGCGTCAACGTGGTGGAGGTCGGCGAACGGGTCGAGAAGCGGCTTTCCGAGCTCGAACAGCGCATGCCGATGGGCATGGAACTGGCCACCGTCTACCACCAGCCCGAGGTGGTGGAGGACGCGGTCAACGGCTTTCTGATCAACCTGGCCGAGGCGGTCGGCATCGTCATACTGGTGCTGTTGCTGTTCATGGGGGTGCGTAGCGGGCTGCTGATGGGCCTGATCCTGCTGCTGACCATCCTCGGCACCTTCATCATGATGTCGATCCACGGCATCCAGCTGCAGAAGATCTCGCTGGGCGCCTTGATCATTGCCCTCGGCATGCTGGTGGACAACGCCATCGTGGTCACCGAGGGCATGATGATCGGCCTTGCCCGGGGCAAGACCAAGCGCCAGGCGGCGCTGGAGGTGGTCGGTCAGAATCGCCTGCCGCTGCTGGGTGCCACGGTCATCGCGATCACCGCCTTTGCTCCCATCGGGCTGTCGCCGGACGCTACCGGCGAGTTCGTCGGGTCACTGTTCTGGGTATTGTGCTATTCGCTGTTCCTGAGCTGGATCACCGCCCTGACCCTGACCCCCTTCTTCTTCGATCTGTTCTTCAAGGAACGCATCGAAGCGGGCGAGGAGGGGGATAGCGATCCCTATCGTGGCCTGCTGTTCCGGGTGTTTCGCCGCCTGTTGGTGGTGGGGATTCGGTTCCGCTACCTGACATTGGTGCTGGCGGTGGCGCTGCTGGCCGGTGCCTTGTCGCTGTCGGGGCAGGTCAAGAACGCCTTCTTTCCCGACGCCACCACACCGCTGTTCTTTGCCGATGTGTGGTTGCCGGAGGGCACCGACGTGCTGGAGACCGAGCGCACCATCGCGCGCCTCGAGACGCAGGTGCTGGAGATGCTGGACGTGACCCGGGTGACCAGCGTGATCGGTGGCGGCGCACAGCGCTTCACCCTGACCTATGCCCCCGAGGACCGCTATGCGAGTTTTGGTCAGCTGATCGTCGAGACCGAGGACCGCGCGTCCCGGGAAGCCCGCATGAAAGAGGTGATCGAGACCCTGCGCGAGGACTTCCCCCGGGTCCAGTACAAGGTCCAGGCGTTGCAGGTCGGCCCCTCGGCCAAGGCCAGCATCGAGGCGCGCATCTACGGTGACGATCCCGAGACCCTGCACCGCCTGGGCGCCGAGGTGCGTGGCATCTTCCAGGATGAGCCGATGACCGACAGCATCCGGCTGTCCTGGAGCAATCGCGAGAGCGTCATCGTGCCCGAGTTCCTCGAGCAACAGGCACGTCGCGTCGGAGTCACCCGGGACGCCTTGCACCAGGCGCTCAGGCTCAACAATGACGGCGAGCAGGTCGGCGTCTACCGCGAAGGCAGCGAGCTGATTCCGATCGTGATGCGCTCCCGGGAGGACCAGCGCCACGACATCGACAACCTCAGCGCGGTCAACGTCTGGAGTGAAGAGCAGGGACGTTATCTCAGCGCCGGCAACGTGCTCGGCGAGCTGCACACCGAGCTGCGTGATCCGCTGATCAAGCGTCGTGACCGGCATCGCATGCTGGCGGTGTACGCCGAGCCGATGCCGCTGTCCGGTGAGACCGCTGCCAGCGTGCTGGCGCGGCTGCGTCCCCTGGTCGAGGCCATCGAGCTGCCGCCGGGCTATGCCATCGAATGGGGCGGTGAGTACGAAACTGCCAGCGACGCTCAGAAGGCGCTGCTGTCATCGCTGCCCATGGGCCTGCTCGGCATGTTCATCATCACCGTGCTGCTGTTTGGCCGGCTGCGCCAGGCGCTGGCGATCTGGTCGATCGTGCCGCTGATGCTGATCGGTATCATCGGTGGCCTGGCGTTGCTCGGGGCGCCCTTCACCTTCATGGCGCTGCTCGGCACCTTGAGCCTGATCGGCATGGTGCTGAAGAACGCCATCGTGCTGATGGAAGAGATCAACGTGCAGCGTGGCCAGCAGGACAATGCCCACGACGCCGTGATCCAGGCCGCGGTCAGTCGTGTGCGGCCGGTGACCATGGCCGCCGTGACCACCATGCTGGGGATGCTGCCGCTGTTCACCGATGCCTTCTTCGCCTCCATGGCGGTGGTCATCGTGTTCGGTCTGGGCGTCGCCACCCTGTTGACCCTGGTGATCCTGCCGGTGGCGTATTGCACCTTGATGCGAATTCGCGCTGGCTGATCCTGCCGCCGCTGCCTAGCCACCCGCACCATGGTGCGAGTGCGCGCCGGCTGATTCTGGCGCGACATTCCAACCGCCGCTGCCTAGCCGCCTGCTCCCTGAACGCTGGCCCCATGGGGGCCAGCCTCGTCGGCGATGGGGGACCAGGGGGCGGCTGACACGCCATCTGGCTGCGTCGACGGGGCCCGCTCCACCAGCCAGGAAGAAACCAGCGGCCACAGGGTGTCACGGTGGCGGCGGCGAAATCCTTCCAGGTGCCCCAGCACACCACTGCCCATTACCCTGGGAGACAGCTGCAGGCGCTTGATCGAAGCCCCGGTGAAGTAGCCTGCCAGCAGGTCGATGCTGTCGCTGCTGGCGTAGGGGTCGTCGTCGAGCCCCACCACCAGCAGAGGTAACGCCACGCGGGCGAATCGCACTTCGGCGTTGAGTTCCGGGTCGTCGAAGAAGTAGCGCGGCAGGCTGGTCCAGCGGCTGCACTGGCGGGCCACGCCCTCCGGCACGTCCTCGCTGATACCGAGCCGTCGGCAGGGCACATAGCCATTGAGGCGGGACAGCAAGGGAAATATCAGCTTGAGCAGCATCCAGGCGCGCAGCCGCAGCCAGGGAGATGAGATGAAGCGCAGACAGCTGGCATTGCAGGCGATCAGCACCGCGCCGCTCAAGTGTCGACTGGCGTCGCCCAGGCTGATGGCATGGCCACCGAAGCTGTGACCGATGGCAAGCAGCGGCAAGTCCGGCCAGTGCTGGCGAGCCCACTGGGTCACGCTGTCGGCGTCTAGCTCGGCCCAGTCCTGCATGCGCACCCCCAGTTTCTCGAGATGCTCCGGTCGCGACCGCCCGATGCCGCGATAGTCGTAGCTCAGCACGTGGAAGCCTTGCTCGGCCAGGAATAGTGCGAAGGCCTGATAGAGGCGTTGTGGCACCGCCGAAGCGGAGTGAATGATCACCACCCCACGTAGCGGCTGTGTGGCCTCGAAGTGGCTGGCGCCGAGCGGATAGGCATCGGAGGCGGAGAGGGTGAAGCGGGTCACGTTGGCCATGATGCTGCCCTTGCACAGAGTGTCTAAGAACTCTTAATACGATGCAGGAACGGCGTCGAGGCTTTACCCAATCAGGAGCGCGAGGGGGTGAAAAGTCGAAGAATATGCCGGAAACGCACTGTCAAAATCGTCGTTCTAAACGAGTAGCCCCCGCGAAGCGGGGGCTGTGTGGTTGTGCTGGAGGTTACCCTGAGGGTCAGTAGCCCAGCAGCATCGAGGGCAGGCCTGTGACCAGGGCGGGGAAGTAGGACATCAGCACGCAGGCAATCAATATCAGCGCGCAGAACGGGATCACCGCCTTGTACAGGTCGAGGGTCTCGACCTCCGGTGGCGCCACGCCCTTCAGGTAGAACAGCGCATAGCCGAAGGGCGGGGTCAGGAAGGAGGTCTGCAATACCACCGCCACCATCACCACGAACCACAGCATGTCGACGCCCATGGTCTCGATGATCGGCAGCATGATCGGGAAGCTCAGCAGCACGATGCCGGTCCAGTCGAGGAACATGCCCAGCACGAATACCAGCAGGAACATCAGGATCAGTGCGCCGGTGGTGCCACCGGGCATCGCCAGCACCAGTTCGCTGATCACGTCCATGCCGCCGCCGATGGAGAACACCCCGGTGAAGGCGGTCGCCCCCACCAGCACGAACATCACCATGGTGGTGGTCTTGCCGGCCTCGATGAAGGTGTTGTAGCAGGTCGACAGCTTGCGATCACCGAAGATCAGGAACAGCAGGAAGGCCAGGGTCACGCCGATGGCCGAGGCCTCGGTGGCGGTGGCGATACCGGTGAACAGGGCGCCCAGCACCCCGAGGATCAGGCTCATCGGCGGCAGTACGTACTTGCACAAGCGGATCACCAGCTCCCCGGTGCTGGTCTCGGCACGCTCCTCGGCACCTACAGGAGGGCCGAAGTCGGGCTTGATCAGGCAGATCACCAGCACGTAGAGCGCGTACATCGAGCCCAGCAGCAGACCCGGCACCAGGGCACCGGCGAACAGCGCGCCCACCGACACCGGCGAGTAGCTGGCCATCAGGATCAGCATGATGCTTGGCGGAATCAGGATGCCGAGACAGCCGCTGGCCATGATGACGCCGGCGGACAGGCCCTTGTTGTAGCCGTACTTGAGCATCGGTGCCAGGGCGATCAGGCCCATCACCGCGATGGAGGCGCCGACGATGCCGGTGGTGGCCGCCAGCAGCACCGAGACGATGACCACGGTCAGCGCCAGGCCGCCGCGCACGCGTCCGAGCAACAGGCGCATGCTCTCGAACATCTTCTCGGTGACGCCCGAGTCGTTGAGAAAGCGCGCCATCAGAATAAACAGCGGGATCGCCACCAGGACATAATTGTCCATGGCGCGCCCATAGATGTTGTTGATGATGATGCCGAGCACCTGGGGACCGGGGCCGAACCAGGCGCCGAGTACCGCGACACCGCCCAGCACGAAGGCCAACGGGTGGCCCATGAACAGCCCCAGCATCAGGCCTGCAAACATGAAGATGGTCAGAAGTTCAGCGCTCATTTGGCTTCCTCCACGCCCTGGCCTGTCAGCTCATTGATGGCGCGAATGACGATGGCGATGGCCTGCAGAAGGATCAGCACGCTGGCGATGACCAGCACGGCCTTTACTGGGTAGACCGGGATCGAGACGATGCCGTAGGTGGACTCGGCGCGGCTCCAGGAGCGCTCGAAGAAGCGCCAGCTATAGGTGATGAACATGATGATGAAGGGGGTGAAGAACAGCAGGTAGCCGAGCAGGTCGATCAGTGCGCGACCGCGCCGGGACAGCAGCTGCTTGACGATGTCCACCTCCACATGGGCGTGGTGGCGCAGCCCGTAGGCGGCCATCAGCATGAAATGGGTACCGAACAGCATGGTGGTGACGTCGAAGGCCCAGTCGCTGGGGCGTCCGATAAAGAAGCGCATCGCGATGTCGTAGACCACCACGAGGGTGATGATCGCGATCAGCGGAGCGATCAAACGGCCGAACCACTCGTTCAAGCAGTCGATGGCCTTGGCAATGGCGTTCATGGTGGGGTTCTCGTCGAAGTCCAACGATGACCGGCGGCCTCGCGCTGAGAGCCGCCGGCCGGTAGTGACAGAAACGTGCCTGGTTGTTACTCGAGGCAGGCTTCGATCTCGTCAAGCGACGGCAGGTTGTCGGTGACGCGGCTCATGTTGTAGGGCACCGAGACGTCACGCCACTGGGCGTAGTCCTGCATGTAGCTGATCATCGACTGGTAGACCTTGCCGAGCATCGGGTCCTCGCAGGAACCCTGCACGATCACCTGGTTGGTGACCTCCTGGATCTGGGCCAGGTCTTCCTCGGACAGCTGGTTGATGGTGGTGCCGTCCTCGAGGAACTTGGCGGTACCCTCGGTGGACTGCTTCTCGGACCAGGCCAGCGACCAGGCCATGGTGGCCTCGGAGGCGATCTTCAGCTTCTCCTGGGTCTCCTCGGACAGAGCGTCCCAGGCGTCCTTGTTGATCATCACGCCGAACACGCTGGCAGACTGGTGCCAGCCCGGCGTCATCCAGTAGTCGGCAACCTCGGAGAAGCCGGCCTTGTAGTCGACACCGGGGGTCGAGAACTCGGCGCCGTCGACCACACCACGCTCGATGGCCTGGTAGATCTCGCCGCCGGCCAGGGTGACCTGGGAACCTCCAAGCTGCTCGAGCACCCGGCCCTGGTCACGCCCGGACAGACGCAGACGCTTGCCTTCGATGTCGGCGAGAGAAGCGATCGGAGTGCCGCCGCGGAAGCCGGACTCGTTGTTGGTGATACCGTAGGGCAGGTAGACCAGGTTGTACTGGCCGTAGATCTCCTGGTAGAGCTCGAAGCCGCCCCACTGGGTGATCCAGTTGAGGTAGTCCATGCCGTTGAACAGGCTGGGGGTGGCTGCCAGCGGCGAGAACGCCGGGCTGCGGCCGGCCCAGTAGCCCGGCCAGTCGCCGGCGGCCTGGATGCTGCCGGTCTCGGTGGCGTCGAAGACCTCGGTGCCGGGCATCAGGGTGCCGCCAGCGTAGAACTCGATCTGGATCTCGTCCCCGGCCAGCTGGTTGACCAGCTCGGCCCAGTGCTTGTCGATCTGGATCAGGTCGAGGTTTTCCGGCCAGGTGGTGGTCATGGTCCACTTTTCCTGGGCCATGGCGCCACTCGACAGGGCGGCCAGGGCGATGCCGGCAGCCATGCTGGTCAGGGTAAACTTGGTCATTTGCTTCATGCAGGTGCTCCCCGTGGGTTGTTGTGTTCTGTGCAAAGGAGGCGATCGCTGCCTCACCGAAATTGCGTCCGGCACCCTGGGCCATTGTCTTGGGTTCGGTGCCTGGGGGTAGTGGCGTTCCAGCGTGGGGTTGGCCCACGATGGCGCCTCGGCTTCATCAAGCTAGCACGGTCTTCAAGAGATGATCGATGCGACCCATGTCGATGAAACGGCACACTTTTTTGGCGGCTGCACAGTCGATGGTGTGAGAAAAAGTTTCGACAATTCAGCAAAATGAATAAGTTAGAGCGACATCTATGCTGCGCTGCCGTAGTCGGCTCGATCGTTTAATCGGCGCAGCCTTTAGACCAAAGTTGATTTATCAGGGAGCCTTAATGTCCCACTTTTTGACCCGACAGGACCTCGCGCGGCTCGCTGCCTTTCGACAGCAACTGCGAGGGCGGCGCTTTCGCGGCTTGCTGTGGGTGAGCGAGGCTCCTGACCGGGCGCGGGGCGTTGCCCGCGAGTGCCTGGCCCAAGGCGGATGGTCGGCGCCGCTGTGGGTCGGGGAAACGTCGATCGACGAGACTGCTGACAGGGCCCCTGACAGAGCAGCCAACCCCCCGCCGTCGCTTGAGCGCCTTCCCGCCGCCAAGGCGCGTACCCGGCTCGGCGGCGAGCACGACCTGGTGGTGTTCGACGCCGCCTCGCCAGGCACTGGCCTCGATCCTGACGCCCTGGGGGCGGTGGCCGGCACCCTGGTGGCGGGAGGCCTGCTGGTGCTGTTGACCCCCGACGACGGTGGCCGCCGACCCGACGACGACTACCGCCGCCTGGCGGCTCACCCTTGGCGGCCGGACCAGCTCACGAGCCGTTATCTAGAGCGCTGCCATCGGCTGCTGGCGGGTTTTCCCGGGATGCTGCGCTGGCGGCAGGGGGAGGGCCTGACGGCAACGCCCGATGATGGCCAGGAAAGCCCTTTTGCCGATGGCTCATGTTCAGACAACCCTTGTCCAGACAGCCCGTGTCTAGACAGCCCCGACCCGGATTGCCTGAGCCCCGACCAGGCCGAGGTGGTACGTCGGCTGACGCGGCTCAGGCGTCGCCGCCCGTTGGTGATCACAGCCGACCGTGGTCGCGGCAAGTCGGCGGCGCTGGGCATCGCCTGCGCCCGCTTGCTGGTCAAGGCCGAGCAGCAGCGCCAGGCGCCGCTGGATATCCTGGTGACCGCGCCACGGGCGTCCTCGGTGGCGCCGGTATTCGAGCGCCTGGCGGCGCTGCTGCCCGAGGGACAGGGCGACGAAAGGGGCTTCGAGGCGCCCGGGGGGCGGGTGCGTTTTATCGCCCCTGACGCTCTGACGGACGCCGTCGCCCGGGGGGAAGCCGGCGGCCCCGGCTCGCTGCTGCTGGTGGACGAGGCGGCGGCGATTCCGGCGGCGCTGCTGGGCGAGTGGCTGGCGGCATTTCCGCGGCTCGCCTTCGCCACCACGGTGCACGGCTACGAGGGCTCGGGGCGAGGCTTTGCGTTGCGCTTTCGTCGTCATCTGGAGGCGCAGACGCCCCAGTGGCAGGCCATCGCGCTCAGGACGCCGATACGCTGGGCCGATGGAGACCCCCTTGAGCGGGCCATCGACGCGCTGCTGTGTCTGGATGCAGAACTTCCCACAGTGCCGAAGGGGGCGAGGGTGAGTGCGCCTTGCCCTGGTCAAAAGTTGGCCGAGCTGCCCTGTACCACGCTCGATCGCGATGTCCTGGCCCGGGACGAAGCCGCCCTGAGAGCCATCTTCGGCCTGCTGGTCCAGGCTCACTACCGCACCACCCCGGCGGACCTGCGGGCGCTGCTTGACGCGCCGGCGACCCGCATCTCGATCCTTGGAACACCACGTGCGCCGCTGGCGGTGTGCGTGAGCGTCGATGAGGGCGGCTTCGATGCCGATCTGGCCGAGCGAGTGCTGCTGGGACAGCGACGCCCGCGTGGTCACCTGATGGCCCAGTCGCTGGCGGCCCACGCCGGTGAAGCCGCGGCGCTGAAGGCACCCAGCGCCCGAATCACTCGGATTGCCGTACACCCCGACTGGCGCCGCCTGGGGTGCGGGGCGAGGCTGATCCAGGAGGCGGCATGCCAGGCCGAACAGGCCGGCAAGGCACTGCTGGGGGCGAGCTTCGGCGCCGATCCGGAGCTGCTGGCTTTCTGGCAGGCGCAGGGCTTTCGTCCGGTGCGCCTGGGACTGACCCGGGAGGCCGCCACCGGCGAGCATGCGGCGATGGTGGCGCTGGCCCTGGGGGAGCACAACCGGGACCTGATCGAGCGGCTGTCGCGGCGCTTTGAGCGGCAGTTGCCGGGGCTGCTGGCCTTCGAACTGACACGCCTGTCGCCACCCTTGGTACTGGCGCTGCTGGCGAGCGTCGGCGATCGCTATGCATTCGACGCCGATGACCGCTTTTCTCTCGACGCCGAGGACCGCTTTTCTCTCGACGCCGAGGATCGTCGTGAGCTCCAGGACCTGGCCAGGGGCCAGCGCGAGCCGGCGCTGGCGCGTCCGGCCATCCAGGCCCTGGTTCGCCGGCTGGCGTCGCTGTCACTGTCGCCGCCCATGTCGTCGTCCATGTCCAAGGCGAGGTCCAAGGCTGACGATGACCACGACAGTCTGGCCTGGCTCGCAGCGTGGGCGTTTCAGGGGCGTTCGGAAAGTTCCCTGGCGCAGGGGCTATCGCTGCGCGGCAAGGCACAGGTCAAGCAATGGTTGCGGGACGCCGTGGGCCGAGCCCTGGCACTGCTGGAGACCCTTTCCAAGGCCCCGGGGCGAGGGTAGAGTGCCAACATTCGCAAAGGCAGACATAGACATCATGAACGAACATCTCGATAGCCTCGCTCCGACCGCCGTATGGCGTCACTTCCGTACCCTGTGCAACACGCCGCGCCCCTCGGGCCACGAGGCGGCTCTGGTCGAGATCCTTGAAGCCTGGGCAGACGAGCGCGGCATCGCCCACGACCGTGACGCCTACGGCAACCTGCGTCTGTCCAAGCCGGCGAGCCCCGGGCGCGAAGGGGCACCGGGGGTGATCCTCCAGGGCCATCTGGACATGGTGGCCCAGGCCAACGCCGACAAGCCCCACGACTTCACCCGGGATCCCATCGTCACGCGGGTCGAGGACGGCTGGCTCAAGGCCGACCAGACCACCCTGGGCGCCGACAATGGCCTGGGGGTGGCGGCGGCGCTGGCGATCCTCGGCGATGATGAACTCGTCCATGGTCCGCTGGAGGCGATCTTCACCCTGGAGGAAGAGACCTCCATGGGCGGTGCGCTGAATCTGGCCGAAGGCTGGCTGGAGGGCAGCCTGTTGCTCAACCTTGACTCCGAGGACCGTGGCCAGGTCTACATCGGTTGTGCCGGTGGCGCCGACGTGGTGGTCGAGGCCCAGTTGCCGGTGGAGTCGGTGGGCGAGGATGAAGAAGCGCTGACGCTGAGCCTCAAGGGACTGCGTGGTGGCCACTCCGGGATCGATATCGACAAGGGGCTGGGCAACGCCAATCGCCTGCTGGTGCGGGTGCTGCGCGCCCTCGACAGCTGCGAGGTGCGCCTGGTCGACTACCGTGGCGGCACCCTGAGAAACGCCATCCCCCGCGAGGCCGAGGCGGTGGTGATGGTGCCTCGGGACGAGATCGACGCGCTGCGCTCGCGCATCGAGCGCCTCGAGGCCGATATGCGCCGAGAGCTGTCCGGCGTCGACGAGGGCCTGCGGCTGACCCTGGAGCCCTGCGCCACGCCGCGCGAGGAAGCGCTGACCCGCCACGCCAGCCGCCTGCTGGTGGCGGCGCTGCATGCCGCGCCCTGCGGTGTCGAGCGCATGAGCGTCGAGGTGCCAGGCGTAGTCGAGACCTCCAACAACCTGGGCGTGGTCAGCCTCGAGAACGGCCGCTTTCACCTGTGCGCCCTGGTGCGTTCACTGCGCGACAGCGCCACCATGGATCTGGCCGAGCGCTTCACCGCGCTGTTCGAGCTGATCGGTGCCCGTACCCGGGTCGAGAACGGCTACCCCGGCTGGACGCCTCAGCCCGACAGCGACCTGCTCAAGCGCTTCTGTGAGCTGCATCGTCAGCGCCTGGCGGTGGACCCGGAGATCAAGGTCATTCACGCCGGGCTCGAGTGCGGGATTCTCGGCGGCAAGTACCCCGAGCTTCAGATGATTTCCTTCGGCCCCCTGATTCGCGGCGCCCACTCGCCGGACGAGCGCGTCGAGATCGCTTCGGTGGAGGAATTCTACGGCCTGCTCAAGGCGCTGATCGGCGACCTGGCCGAGGGCACCCGCTGATATGAGGCTGAGATGAGTCCGGCCCTCGAGTCACTGTTCGCCCAGCCCCTGGCGCCGGCTCTTGCCGGCGTCTCGCTGCTGGCGATTGCGTTGCTGGCGCTGGCCTGGCGAGGGTATCGACAGGGGCAGCGGCGTGAACAGGCCCTGGCAGCAGAGCTCGAGACGACCAAGGCTCAGCTCGAGCAGCGGCGCGAGGTCGCACGCCAGCTCGAGCAGGAGCTGGCCATCAGCGATGCCCAGCTCGACGCCAGCCGAGAGCAGCTCGAGACCCAGCGGGGCGAGCTCGGCGCCGCCCGTCAGCAGCTCGCCGATGTGCGTGAGCACAACGCCCGCCTGGAGACCGAGCGCGAGCAGATGGCGGCGCGTCATCGCGAGCAGATGGCGCTGGTGGAATCCTCCCGGGAGCAGCTCAAGCAGGAATTTCATCGGCTCGCAGGCCAGGTCTTCGACGAGCGCCAGCAGGCCTACCAGACCCAGAGCCGCGAGGGACTCGAGTCGCTGCTCAAGCCGTTTCGCGAGCAGGTGGACCAGTTCCGCCAGCGGGTCGAGGACCTGACCGGACAGCACAGCCGCGAGGCGGTATCGCTCAAGGCCCAGATCGAGCAGCTGGCGGGTCTCAACGCCCGCCTCGGCGAGGAGGCGGCGGGGCTTGCCCGGGCGCTCAAGGGTGACCAGAAGGCCCAGGGCGGCTGGGGCGAGTTGATGCTGGAGACCGTGCTGGAACGCAGCGGCCTGCGGCGCGACATCGAGTACCGCCGCGAGGTGTCGATGAACGGCGAGCAGGGACGCCAGCGTCCCGACGCCATCATCTACCTGCCCGAGGATCGCCACCTGATCGTCGACGCCAAGGTCTCCCTGACCGCCTGGACCCGGGTGGTCAACGCCGACGACGAGACCGAGCGCGAAAGCGCCATGAGCGCTCACCTGACCTCGCTGCGCAGCCATATCCGCGGGCTCGCCGCCAAGGACTACCCGGCCCTGCCGGGGCTGCATTCGCCGGATTTCGTGTTCCTGTTCGTGCCGGTGGAACCGGCCTTCGCCGCGGCCTTCGAGCGCGATCCCTCGCTGTTCCAGGAAGCCTTCGACCGCCAGGTGGTGGTGGTCACCCCGACCACCCTGCTGGCCAGTCTGCGTACCGTGGCGGGGCTCTGGAGCATGGAGCGCCAGAACGAGAACGCCCGGGTCATCGTGTCACGGGCAGAGCGCCTGCTGGCCAAGTTCTCGGGGTTCGTCGACAGCCTCGACGACGTCGGCAAGCACCTGGAGCGCGCCAGCGCCAGTCATCACCAGGCGATGAACCGGTTGTCCCAGGGCCAGGGTAGCCTGGTCGCTCAGGCGCTCGAGCTCGAACGCCTCGGCGCGCGGATGAAAAAGCCGCTGCCGGAGGAGCTCAAAAGGGCGGCTCAGTCGCCGGCGACGCTGGGCAACGATGGTCAGGCCGTCGACGACGACTGAAGTGACCGCCGTAAACGACGACGCCCCGCTCAAGCCGAGCGGGGCGTCTTCCTTTGCACTGCGTGGGTCGCTAGGGGGTCAGCCCAGGTAGGCGCCCAGCATCCACACGGTCTTTTCCTGCTCTCGGATGTAGTCTCCGACCTGGGAGGCGGTGCCTTCATCGTCGGCGTCGGAGGCAACGGACAGGATCTCGCGCTGCAGTTCGATCAGCCGCTGGTAGCCTTCCAGCACGCCGCGCACGCAGGCTTCGCCGTCATGCACGTCCTTGGCCTCGGTGATGCGCGACAGCGAGATATAGTCGCTGTAGGCGTGAACCGGCTTGTGACCGAGGGTCAGGATGCGCTCGGCGACCTCGTCCACCTTGGCCAGCAGGTCGGTGTAGAATTCCTCGAATTTTTCGTGGAGTTCGAAGAAGTTCGAGCCCTTCACGTTCCAGTGATAGCCACGAACGTTCATGTAGAAGATCTGGTAGTTGGCCAGGAGCTCGTTGAGCTTTTCGGCCAGATCGCTGGCGCTGCCTGAATGCAGGCCGATGGCGTTAGTGTCGCTCATGCAATACCTCCTTGATCGCTGTGTTCCAGTCTATCCCTAAGGGAGGGCGTTGGAGAGTGAATCTCTTCCATCGCCACGATAGTGTCCATTGATGACGCCTGCCTATGACGTAGGGATGACATAGGGACGACGAAGGCCGCTTTCAAGGGCAGCCCTGTCACCTCGGTAGGCCGGGCCTCCCTTCAACGGCCGATGGCCTGGAGCGTGCGAATCAGGTTCTCGCTTCGATCGGCGAGCAGCTCGGCGCAGCGTTCCAGCGCCTCGTCCAGTGCCATCGGGCCGTCGGCCAGGGCGAAGGCGGCGCTGACGCCCTCGTCCAGCGCCGCCTGCCAGCCCGGCGCCATACGACCGGCCAGCACGATCACCGGCACCCCCTTGGCGCGGGCCGCCCGCGAAATGCCGATCGGGGTCTTGCCCGACAGGCTCTGGCCATCGAGCTGACCCTCGCCGGTGATCACCAGATCCGCTCGTGCCAGGCGTTTGTCCATGCCGGCCTGTTCCATGATCATCTCGATACCGGGGCGAAGCTCGCCGCCAAGGAAGGCAGCGACGGCAAAGCCCATGCCCCCGGCCGCGCCCGTGCCGGGGGCGTCGCGCAGGTCCTCGCCGAGGCACTCGGCGGCCTTGTCGGCCCAGTGCGCCAGGGCGGCGTCCAGGCGCGCTACATCGGCTTCGCTGGCACCCTTCTGGGGACCGAAGACCGCGCTGGCGCCGCGCTCGCCCAGCAGCGGATTGTCCACGTCCACCGCCGCCTCCACCCTGACATCGGCCAGGCGCGAATCGAGCCCCGACAGATCCACCCGTGCCAGTCCCTCGAGTCCCGCCCCGGTGGGGGGAATCGGCTGGTCGTCGGCGTCGAGCAGGCGGGCGCCCAGGGCCACCAGCATGCCGGCGCCCCCGTCGTTGGTGGCGCTGCCGCCCAGGGTAATCAACAGGCGTTCGGCGCCAGCGTCCAGGGCGGCCAGGATCAGTTCGCCGACACCGTGGGTGGTGCTGTCCAGCGCGGTGCGCTCTGACGAGCTCAGCGCCTGCAGGCCGCTGGCCTCGGCCAGCTCGATATAGCCGGTGCGGGACTCTGAGTGCCAACCCCAGGCGGCCTCGGCGGGGCGCCCCAGGGCGTCCTGTACCCTGGCGCTGCGTTTTTCGGCCCCGGTGGCGCCGAGCAGGGCGTCGAGGCTGCCCTCGCCGCCATCGGCCATGGGGCACTCGTCGATGGTGATGTCCGGGTCGGCGCGGCGGGCCCCCTCGGCAATGGCGCGGGCGGCGTCGCTGGCGGCCAGGGCATCCTTGTAGCTGTCGGGGCAGATCAACAGGTTCATGGTCGGTCCTCTGGTGAAAAGGTGGGCGCACGCCTGAGGGGCGACAGGCGGATCGCCGCTGGGCCCGAGGTTCGGCTGGGCGAGCGTTTGCCCGTGGCTCGGGACAGCGTAGACTCTTGACAGTATTTCACGCCCCTGGCTGGGAGGTCCTGATGCAAATGTACAAAAATTTGCCCGATAGAGGCCGCAACATTTGGGCGAAATGCTCATCAGTGGCGGTGCTGGGCCTGTTGCCCTGGCTAAGCGCCTGTCAGAGCACGCCTCAGCAGATGCCGGTGGCGGAACCCGCTCCCTCGTCCGGGTGTCAATGGCCGGTGGTAGCCGGCTCGGTATCCCTGGCCGATGTGGTCACGGTGCTGGAAGGCCGCGACTTCCTGGTGCGTGATACCGATACCGCACTCGGGGTGGTCAGCGCCGAGAAGACCGAGCGCACCACCTACCATAACGCCGACGCCGTGCGCCCACGCCTGGGCGGCTTCGTGCTGGGTGGCAGCGGTGGCCACGTCGGCGCCGGCGTAGGGGTCGGCTTTGGCTCCTGGGGCTGGGGTACCAACGACGATGCGACCCGAGTCGAGCGGGTCTCGGTGGCGCTGGATGGCCAGGACGTCCGTCTGACGCGGGATATTCGCCTGTTTGACTGGACCGGCCAGCTACGTGAGTCGCGCACCGCCAGTGACGCCGACTTCTGTGCATCGGTGCGTCAGCAACTGGCGTCGGTGGCATCCAGCAGCGGGGGTGTGCAATGACGCGAAGGTGGACATCAGTGGAGCGAAAGGCCCCCGGAAAGAGACTGCTGGCGGTGGTGCTGATGGCCGTCTGGCTGTCGGGGTGCGCCGGCTCATCGTCGGTAGCCGAGCCGCCGCGCCAGATGCTGGTCGCGGTAGCGCCCGGGCCGGCCCTGAACGAAACCCTGGCGATGCTGCTTGAGCAGGGCTATGTCATCACCCAGGCCGACGGCGAACTGGGGCGCATCGACGCCTCCCTGGCACGTCCGCCGGGCTATCGCCTCGAGGCGCGGGTCGAGCCTGCCGGCGCCTCCGGTGCCAGCGTCTCGCTGCAAGGCTACCGTGGCGGGCGGCGCCTGCCGCCTGCGGTGGTGGAACCCCTGTTTGTCGAACTACAAGGAAGACTCGCCCGTTGATCTATCTCTCGCGTGCTGTGGCCGGATTTCAGGCCGCTTTGGACTTGCATCGCCGCGCCGTGGCGGCATTTCTTCTGTCTCTCGCGCTGGGCGCCGGCCTGTGGCTGGCGCCCGCCACACTGGCGATGGCGCACCCCCATAGCTGGGTGGATCTGTCGGTGACGCTCGAGACCGACGACCAGGGCAGGGTCACCGCCCTGCGCCAGGTGTGGCGCCTGGATCCCTTCTACAGCCTGGTGCTGCTCGAGGAGGCTCGCGCCGCCGAGGATGGCCAGGACGCCGCGCTGGATCGGCTGGGGGGCGACATGCTGGTCAATCTTGCGCCTCGGGACTTCTTTACCGAGGCCGAGGTCGACGGCAAGGCGCTGGCCTTCGCAGCGGTCAGCGAAGCCACGGTGATGGCCCGTGACGAGCGCGTGGTGCTGCACTTTCGGCTGCCGCTGGCCGAGCCTCAGGACCTTGCCGGCAGTACCCTGGAATATCGCGTCTTCGATCCCTCCTACTACGTCGAGGTGGTGCACGAAGCCGACGACGAGGGGCCTCTGGCCCAGGCGTTGAGCGTGCCGGATGCCTGTCAGGCGTCGATCATCGTCGCCGACCCCGATCCCGAGAAGGTCATGGCGGCGGCCCAGCTCGATGTCGACGATAGCGCCCCCCAGGGGCTCGGTCGCTTCTTTGCCGAGACGGGGCGGGTGTCATGCTGAGCAGGCAGCGACCCTGGCTGCAGTTGGTTCTTGCACTGGGCGTGGTGGCGGTGCTCATCCTGGCGCTCGAGGCCAGCGGTGCGCTGGACGCCCTCGGACACTGGGTCATCGCCATGCAGGCCGACCTGCACCGCCGCTTGACCCAGGCGGTAACGCTGCTCGACCGGACGCCTTCCTCCGACGCCTGGCTGACCTTGATCGGCCTGAGCCTGTTCTACGGTGTCTTCCATGCCGCCGGGCCAGGCCACGGCAAGGCCGTGATCAGCGCCTACCTGGTCTCCCAGGGCGGAGCCTGGCGGCGGGCCCTGGCGCTGTCGGTGGCGGCCGCCCTGCTGCAGGGCGCGGTGGCCATCGTGCTGATCCTGGCGCTGGTGCAGGGACTTGGCTGGCTGACCCGGGAGGCCCTGGGCAGCGTGGTCTGGGTCGAGCGACTGAGCTTTGCGCTGGTCGCGCTGCTGGGCCTGTGGCTGAGTGCACGGGCGCTTGGACGACTGCTCAAGATCGCGCGATCCTCCTCGGCGGACCTGACGCCTTCTCATGATGGCCACCATGGCCCTCATGAAGCGCACCGCCACGACCAACACCACGGTCACCACGAACACCACCACGGTCACCACGAACACCACGATTGCTGCTCCGGCCATCATCATGTCTCGCCCCACGGGCCGCGTCGGGAGGCCTGGCTTGCGGTGCTGGCGATCGGCGCAAGACCCTGCTCAGGGGCGGTGCTGCTGATGGGGGTGACCAGCCTGCTCGGCCAGCCCTGGATGGGGGTGGCCGCGGTACTGGCGATGTCGCTGGGTACCGCCTTGACGGTATCGACGCTGGGGCTTGCCAGCGTGTTGGCGCGGGACTGGGTCGCCGCTCGTGCCGCACGGACCTCCGCCGCTCGTGGTCGAGTGATGGCGCGGCTGGGCGCGCTGGTGGCGCTGACCGGGGGGCTGTTGATCGCCGGGCTCGGGATCCTGCTGATGTCTCAGGTCGGCGCCAGCGACCCCAGCCTGCCACTGATGTCCCCCGGAGGGCGACCAGGGGGACTGGGAGCCTGAGCCAGGCCGCTTCGGCCTGGCTTTCGCGATGGGACCTGGGCTGTAGTCCGCTATCTGGCGGCCCGGGGCCATGCCCGGGGCACTGCCCCGAGCATGACACCGTCTCGTTTAACCCTTGAAGGACAGCCCGCCTGCCAGCGCCAGGATACGGTCCTTGGTGGCGGCAAGGCTGTCCTTGTCGTAGGGCGTCGCCTGCCCCTGACCCCACACCGGGCCAGGCCAGGCGGGGTCTCCCTGGTGGCGAACGATGACGTGGATGTGCAGTTGCGCGACCATATTGCCGAGGCTGGCGATATTGAGCTTGTCGCCGCTGGCATAGGCCTTCAACGCCTTGCCGATGCGGGTGGCCTCTCGCCATAGCTGCTGCTGGTCCTGTTCGGACAGATCGTACACCTCGCTCACCTCGGCGCGGCGCGGGATCAGCACCAGCCAGGGATAGCGGGCGTCGTCCATCAGCCGCAGCTGACACAGTGGCAGTTCGGTGATGGGGTAGCTGTCCGCGACGAGGCGCGGATCGACGACGAAGTCGCTCATGCAAGGCCTCCAGGATGGTGTCCAGCGCCTAGGGTACATCAGAGCGGGTGGGCAGGGTGACAACGTAGATGATTCGAACAGAGGACGACAGATGACGCCAGTCGAGGGAGTGGCCCTGCTGCTTGCGGGTATCGTGGCAGGTTTTATCAATGTGCTGGCGGCCGGGGGCTCGATGCTGACCCTGCCGCTGTTGATGTTTCTGGGCCTGCCGCCGCAGGTGGCCAACGGTACCAACCGGGTGTCGATCACCCTGCAGAGCGTGTCGGCGGTGGCCAACTTCTTCCGCGCCGGTGCCCGTCATATCCGTCTCAGCCTGCGCCTGTCGGTGCCCGCGGTACTGGGCTCGATGCTGGGGGTGTGGCTGGCGCTCAGGGTCAGCGACGCCCTGTTCGAAACCATTTTGATGGTGGTGATGGTGGCCGCGGCGATCATCATGCTGTTGCCCCAGCCGAAGCTCGACACCCGCCCGCTGACCGTCGAGCGACTGACCCCGGGGGTCTATCTGGCGATGTTTGTCATCGGGCTCTATGGCGGCTTCCTGCAGGTGGGTGTCGGCATCCTGTTCATGATCGTGCTCTATCGCATGCTCAAGATCGATCTTGGCCAGGTCAACGCCTTCAAGGTACTGATCATCCTGGTCTACACCCTGCCGGCGCTGGCCATCTTTCTGTGGCACGACCAGGTGCGCTGGAGCTACGGCCTGGTGCTGGCTGCCGGCAGCATGACCGGGGCCTGGCTGGCGGTGAAGGTCAACATGAGTTCCCGTGGCGCCATGGTGGTCAAGTGGCTGACGGTGGCGGTGATTGGCGTGATCATTCTCAAGCTGGCGCTGTCGTGAGGGGCTTCGCAGTTGCCGGACGGCGTCTGGCGTTGTGCCGCGTGGCGGATTACCTCGTCCGAGCGTTGGCTGGGAGGCTAGCGATGGGCGGTGATCGTGCTAGATTGTCAGAGGATGATGTATTTCGCTTACCTGCCTGGCTGCAAGGAGATAGGAACCATGAAAAGGATGCTGTCGTTGATTCTGGTATCAGTATTCACCCTGGCGCTGTTGAACGGCTGCAACACCGTTCGTGGGGTGGGCGAGGATATCGAGAAGGGTGGAGAGGCGATCCAGAAAAGCTCCAGCTAGCCAGAAAAGCTCGGTCTAGCCGGAAACGTTCCCGCTAGACCGAGCCAGGAAACGCAGGGGCAGCGAGAAGAGCCACGGCGGTGAGCCGCCTCGTCGTCGCTGTTCTCCCCATGGGGGCTCTTTGTCGCCGTGCCTCTGCTGACTCGCGCTATCCGTTTCTCCGTCGGAACTTTCCCGTCATTGCTGTCTCCAACAGGTTCCATGTTCGTCGTCCCGACCGCCAGGTCTGTCAGTTGGCAACGAGTTGACCACGGCCTGTCCGTCAGGCGCAGCGTCGTGATAGGTTTTGAGGCGCGCTGCAGCGATACGAGGCTGGCGGGCGCTTGCACAAGGATTTCTGGCACTGGAGGCCATCGATGAAACCACTTCTTCCCCTGCTGCTGGTCGCGGCTCTGGCCGGCTGCTCGTCGTCGTCCGGCGGATCTGGCGAACCGGCACCGCTGCCGCCGGAGCGCGCTCCCCTGGCCGAGGCCTGCGACGCCGAGGCGGTGCAGGGTCTGGTCGGCCAGAGCTACGACGCCAGTTTCGATGAACGGCTCAAGGCCGAGAGCGGGGCCAAGACGGTGCGGGTGCTGCGTCCCGGCGGGGTTGCCACCATGGACCTGCGGCTGGATCGCCTCAACGTGCGCCTGGATGATGCCGATGTCATTCGTGAGCTGGCCTGCGGCTGAGCGTCACGCTGCCCGCCCGGCAATCGACAAGGCCGCCCTTCGGGGCGGCCTTGTTGTGTGGACTTGTTGTGTGAAGACGTATCGAGCTGTCGGGGGATGGTACGCCGTCAGCGCTCGCCCAGTTCCTGGTTCGTTCGCATCTCTTCCTCTTCGGCCTGCTTGCGCAACTTCTTGCGCAGCGCGGCTTTTTCGTAGCGCAGCTTGCGGATCGGCGTGTCCAGGGTCAGCGGAGGCACCGAGGCCGGGCGGCCGTCGGGGTCCACCGCCACCATGGTCAGGTAGCAGCTGTTGGTGTGGCGAATGACCTTCTGGCGGATGTCCTCCGCCACCACCTTGATGCCGATCTCCATGGAAGAGCGGCCCACATGGTTGACGCTGGCCAGAAAGGTCACCAGCTCGCCCACGTGGATCGGTTGCTTGAAGCGCACCTGGTCCACCGACAGGGTCACCACATAATGGCCCGAGTAGCGACTGGCGCAGGCGTAGGCGACCTCGTCGAGCTTCTTGAGGATGGCGCCACCGTGTACCTTGCCACTGAAATTGGCCATGTCGGGGGTCATCAGTACGGTCATGCTCAATTCGTGCTGACCCGGTAGGCTCTGCTCTGCCATCGAAGTTTCCTCGGAATACGGTGCGCGGGGGGGGCTGTTGGCGTCTGTCTGGCGCTCCACCACAGCATAACGCCTTGCCCCCCGGCAAGGGGACAAGGCGCTCGTTGAAAGTCAGTTGTCGCCTCGGCTGTACAGGCCGCCAGGCGCCCGGCTGACGCTCCGGGAGGCCTCTACAGCCAGGTCAGGCAGACCGAGATGATGATACCGGTGACGAACAACTGGATCAGGCAGAAGCCCATGATGTCCTTGGCCTTTAGCCCGGCGATGCCAAGTACCGGCAGCGCCCAGAAGGGCTGCAGCAGGTTGGTCCAGGCGTCACCCCAGGCCACGGCCATGGCTGCACGGGGAATATCTACGCCAAGCGCCTGGGCGGCAGGAATGACCACCGGGGCCTGAACCGCCCACTGGCCGCCGCCGGAGGGCACGAACATGTTGACGATGCCTGCGCTGAGGAAGGTCCAGAACGGCAGGCTGGTCTCGGTGGCAAAGGAGATCATCGCCTCGGACATGGTCTCGGCCAGTCCCGACTGGATCATGATGGCCATGATGCCGGCGTAGAAGGGGAACTGGATGACGATGCCGGCGCCACCCTTGATGCCCTCGTGCAGGCTGTTGAGCAGGCTCTGGGGGGTGCGGTGGAGGATGATGGCCAGGAACAGGAACATGAAGTTGACCACGTTCAGGTTCAGACCGCCGCCGCCGACGAAGTAGCTGATTAGATAGATCAGACCCGGTACGCCTACCAGCAGCGCCAGAGTCATGCTGTTCTCGAGGCGCTCGGCCGGGCGGGTGATGCGTACCCGACGGTCCTCGTCATCTCCCAGCAGCGCCGGATCGACGTAGACGCTTTCCTTTTCGCCGGGCAGCATCAGCCGGTTGACCAGCGGCACCGCGATGAAAAGAGCTAGCACGATCAACAGGTTGAAGTAGGAGAAGATCGTCTCGCTGGTGCCGATCACGCCGATCTGCTCCACCGAGAAGTGGCCATCGGTGGCGATGGTCAGCGGCACCGAGCCGGCAAGACCACCGTGCCAGACCACGAAGCCGGAGTAGGCGCTGGCCACCAGCAGGCGGTAGTCCACCCGAATGACCCGGGCCAGCTCCTTGGCGAACAGGGCGCCGACCACCAGGCCGAAGCCCCAGTTGATCCAGCTGGCCGCCAGCGACACCAGGGTCACCAGCAGGATGGCGGCGCCGGCATTGTTGGCAAGGCCTGCCAGGCTCTGCAGCAGTCGCTTGACCGGCGGTGAGCTTGCCAGCATGAAGCCGGTGACCAGCACCAGCAGCATCTGCATGGAGAAGCTCAGCAGGTTCCAGAAGCCATCACCCCAATAGGTGAGCACGGCCATGGGCGACTGGCGTTCGATGGCGATGGCTGCTGCGGCGGCGATGATCGTCAGCAACAGGACGAAGATGTAGGGATCTGGCAGATAGCGTTCCACCAGTTTCACGGCGGGTCGTGACAATGCTCTCAGCATGGCGTGTATCGCTTCTTCTGGTTGTGAAAGAGGGCCTTCCCGGGCCACTGGGAGTCAACGGTGCCGCAGCAGGCGCCCGTGAGTCAAAACCACCTTTAAGGCAGATAACGTCTCGGCACATTCACCATCGGTGATCTTCGGCCGTCGCTCCTCAGGCGGTGTCACGCCAGCGCGTGCTGCGATAGCGAAGATAGTAGGTCACAAGTACCGCCGAGCGCACTGCGGTAAAGGTCGTAAAGGCCAGCCACAGGCCGTGGTTGCCGAGACCCTGGGTCAGCCACCACAGCGGTAGATAGACCGCCAGACCGATGAAGATGGAGTTGCGCATTTCTGCAATCGCGGTGGCGCCGATGAAGACCCCATCGAGCAGGTAGCTCCACACCGCGATCAGCGGCATGGCGACCATCCAGGGCAGAAACTGGGCCGCCGTGGCGCGCACCTCCGGCAGGCCGGTAAGCAGCGCGATCAGGGCGTTGCCGCCTAGCGCGAAGGCGAGGCTTGCCAGGGCCGCGGTGGCCAGCGAGCACAACGCCGCCGCGCGCACCGAGAGAGCGAAGTCATCGAAACGACGGCGACCGATGGCGTGACCGGTAAGGGCCTCGGCGGCGTTGGCGAAGCCGTCCAGGCCGTAGGAAGTCAGCATGATGAACTGCAGCAGCACCGCGTTGGCGGCCAGCACGGTGTCCCCCTGGGACGCCCCCTGGGCGGTAAAGAAGGCCTGGGCGAACAGCAGGCCAAGGGTGCGCACGAACAGGTTGGCGTTGACCGAGAACAGCTCCCGGTAGGCGCCAATGGTCAACAGTCGCGCCCGCTCGAAATGTCCACCCAGTCGGCCCAGGCGTCGACGGCACAGCCACAGCCCCAGGGCGGCGGTGGTGTAGTCGGCGATTACCGTGGCCCAGGCCACGCCGTCGCTGGTCATGTCGAGCCCCACCACGAACAGCACATCGAGCACGATATTGACGCCGTTGTTGGTCAGCAGCAGCAACAGTGTCACTCGACTGTTCTGCTGGCCGAGGAACCAGCCGAGGATGGCGTAGTTGGCCAGCACCGCTGGCGCCGACAGCAGACGAATGGCGGCATAGCTCTCGGCGAGCCCGGTAGCCTCGGGGCTTCCATCCAGTAGCCATAGCCCCAGCGCGATCAGCGGGTCACCCAGCAGGATCAGCGCAAGTCCGATCCCTCCTGCCAACAGCAACGACTGCCCCAGCAGATGGCGCACCTGATCGTCGCGCTCGCGTCCCAGCGCCTGGGAGGTCAGGCCGGTGGTCCCCATGCGCAGAAAGCCAAACCCCCAGTAGAGGAAGCCGAACAGGGTCGCGCCCAGCGTCACTCCGGCCAGGTAGCGTGAGTCGGGCAGGTGGCCGACCACGGCGGTGTCGACGAGGCCCAGCAGCGGCACCGTGATATTGGACAGGATGATCGGCCAGGCCAGGCCGGCGATGCGCGGCAGGCGTTCGAGGGTGGACGAGAAGGTGCTGGTGGAGGTCGACACGATGAAAGGCCTGTTCGGCTGAAGGCAAGGGCGCAACGGGACGGCGGCGAGGTGGGCAAGTGTCCGGTGATGGGGGAAGTGGGTCAAGGCCATGACCCCAAGGCGACGGCCTCAAGGTAATGCCGTCGCCAGGCATGGCGGTCGCGTTGCGGGAAGTGGTTGCTCAGGGCAGGGCCATGTCTGGAGTTGAAATGTCCGATATATCATTCAAGTGTCATCTCGTGTGATGAAACAATCTGTATCTCCTGTTAATCAATAGATACGTTTGGTTTCATTCTAGAGGATGACAAAAATAGTCAGGATGACTACTAATAAAGGGAGGTCGATATTAATAAAAAAGGATTAATAAAAGGCAGGAGGTATAAGAAGAAAACAGGAATCACTCGCGAAAAGCTGACGATATACAAAGAAAAAAACGATTTTACGCAGGAGTGTCAAAATGAAAGTATTCCAGCGCTTTTCCCGGGGCGAGGCGGCCCCTGTGCGCAATATTTCCACCCTGAATCACCCCCGCTACCGTGGACAGCGCGGTGCTACCGCTATCGAGTATGGCGTTGTCGTGGCTCTTATAGCCGCCGCGCTTTTTCTGGTTTTCGGTGGCGGTGAAGCCGGGACACTGACAACACTTCTGGACGGCCTTCTGGATGACGTCAAAAGCGCACTTACTACCGAGGGTTGAGATGGTTTTTTAAATAATGACCTTCTTTTCGATTGGCTTCGGGTAAGTGCGTAAGTGGTGGAGACTAGCTGATGGCAAGTTCCGGCGAGAAAGAAAGCCTTAGTCCACGTGTCTTGAGGGCAATGGCAGCAATCCTGGTGATTGTTGCCCTTGGGCTGGCAATTGTTGGCTGGAATCTAGGTTCCAAAGGGGACCCGTCTAAAGGCGCTAACGTCGCGCTAGAGACCATTTCCCCCGAACCTCTGGGCCATCCGGTTCTGGTGGCGGCCAGGGACCTGGCAGCGGGGGAACGTCCTGCCGATCTCGAAGACGCGTTGCGCCTGGCCTACTTCCCCGAGCCGCCTGCAAGCACCTTCTCTGCTCTCGATCAGTTGCCCGACACGCGCCTGGCACGTCCTCTGGCGGAAGGCGACGTGCTGCGTGAAAGCGGCTTTGTCGGTGGCAGCGCTCTGGCCGAGGTGGTGCCACCGGGCTTTCGCGCGGTGGGGGTCGGCATCGATGCGGTGATCGGTGGCGGTGGTTTCGTCGCCCCGGGGGATCGCGTCGACGTGCTCTATTTTGCCGAGGCTCAGGGGGATGGTGGCGAGCGACACCGCCTGGCGCGACGACTGTTTGCCGACGTGTCGGTGCTGGGGGTCGGCGAGCGACTGGTGGGCGTGGACGGTGACGACGAAAAGGGTGGAGAGCGCACCGCGGTGCTGGCGATGCCCGAGACCGAGACCGCCCGGTTGCTGCTGGCCGAGACCACCGGGCGGCTGCGCCTGGCGGTGGTGGGCAGCGAGGAGGCCGCCGGCTTTGGCGAGGGGATCGATGATCTGCGCATGATGGCAGGCGGCGCCAGCTTCCTGCCGGTATCCCTGGGCCAGAGCCTCAGTGAGCCGGGCCAGACCGTCAGCTTCGAGGAGTTGACCGGTGTCGAGCGACCGGCAGCGAAAAGTGCTCCCGCGCCGCCACAGACCGGCTATCGGGTGGTGCAGCACGTCGGCGCCAGTCGCAGCGTGGTCACCCTGCCGTGACGGCGGTGGAGGAAGCAGGCAGACAACCATAACGAGAGGCCGGTAGTCGCCGAGGGAAAGGCGAGATACCGCGCCCGCGCAGGGAACAGGAAGGACCATGACGCGAGACAATGAGATCGTCCCACGCAGATCGGGGCGCGGGGGTACGTGCGCCGGAACACCGGTTAGCCGTCTGGCGAACGCGGCCCCCTCGGCACCGTGCCTGATGTTCGGCCTTGGGCGTAGCCTGGTGCTTGGCCTTGTAGTCGGTCTGGCACTTATGCTGGCCGGCGTCACGACAAGCAACGGCCAGGCGCTGGCGCAACAGCCGCCGCTGACCCTGGCGGTCGGCGATCAGGAGTGGCTGGGCCAGCCCGGCCGTATCACCCGCACGGCGGTGGGGCGGGGAGACGTGGTCGAGGCCCAGGTTCTGGACCCGCGTTCGCTGCTGGTCACCGCGGTGGGGCCGGGCAGCACCACCCTCAAGGTGTGGACGGCGGGGGCCAGCCAGCCCCGTGAGACGCTCATTCAGGTACGTCCCGCCGGCGGCGAGGGGCTCGAAGGCGAGTACTCGCTGGCCCCCCATTCTTCCAGCGCCGAGATCCGTGGCGTTACGAGGTCGCTGGAACGCCACGATCAGGCGGTGTCACGCTTCGCTACCCCTCCCATCGATGCCAGCCAGCAGCTAGGCCCTGTTCAGGTGCAGACGGATATCCGCGTCGTCGAGGTCAACCGCAGTCGCATGGCCTCGGCCGGCTTCTTCATCGGTCGCAACCAGGCCGGCTCGACCCGCTTCGCGCTGGGGCGCAGCGACGAGACCCTCGACTTCCTTTCTGGCGGTGCGGTGGCACCCAACGCCGGAGACGGTGGCTTCTCGATCATCCAGGTCAACACCAGCGGGGTGCTTTCGGCGATCAGTGCGCTGAGCGCCAACGGCTTCGCCTACACCCTGGCCGAACCCAGCCTGGTCAGCCTGTCGGGCCAGACCGCCAGCTTCCTGGCCGGTGGCGAGTTTCCCTTCCCGGTGCAAAGCGGCGATGACGAGATCAGCGTCGACTTCAAGGAGTTCGGTATTCGCCTGCAGCTGACGCCGACGGTGCTCGATGAGCGTCGGATCATGCTCAAGGTGGCGCCCGAGGTGTCCGAACTCGACTTCTCCCGGGGCGTGCAGACCGCAGGAGTGGCGGTGCCGGCACTCAACGTGCGCAGGACCGACACCACCGTGCAGCTCGGCAACGGCGAGAGCTTCATCATCAGTGGCCTGGTCAGTCGCAACATCATCCAGAGCGTGGACAAGATTCCGGGGCTTGGCGATATCCCGGTGATCGGCAGCTTCTTTCGCTCCACCCGACTGGATCGCGACGAGAAGGAGCTGGTGATGATCGTGACCCCCCACCTGGTGCGGCCACTTGCTGCCGGCGTCGATCTGGGGCCGATGCCTGGGGAGGCTTTCGAGGACTATGACCCCAATTTTCTCGAGCTGATGTTCGATCCCCGTGATGCCCAGGAGATCCAGCGTGTCTCCGAGGTCGGCTTCAGTCCCTGAAGGTTGGCGTTCGACGGCTGGTGTTCGGAGATCAGGAGGATGCATGCACTTTCGTCAAAAGCGAGTCCAGGAAACTGAGCCCCAGTCCGCCCCGGTCGTGGGGCCTGGGCTGGTCAGCGAGTTGCACCAGCTGGTCATCGAGCGCCTCGAGGATGATTCACGGGGGCTGCTGGACGATCCGCTGCAGCTACGCCAGCGGGTGCGGGAGCTGATCGAGGAGACCCTCAGACTCAGGGGCTACGCCCGTTCCGACGAGTGTCTCGAGCGGCTGGTCGAAGGTGTCTGCCGCGAGCTCAACGGCTTTGGGCCGCTGGAGCCGCTGCTCGCCGATGACGGTATCTCGGACATCCTGATCAACGGCCATTCCCAGGTGTTTATCGAGCGCGGTGGTCGGCTCGAACCCTGCGCGGTCAACTTCCTCGACGACGACCATGTGCTGAGGGTGGTGCGACGCATGCTGGCCCCCCTGGGTAAACGGCTGGACGAGTCGAGCCCCATGGTCGACGCGCGACTGGCCGACGGCTCCCGGGTCAACGCCATCATCGCGCCGCTGTCGCTCAATGGCCCCAGCGTGTCGATTCGCAAGTTTCGCCGCGAGGCGCTGGGTGCCGATGACCTGGTGGCCATGGGCAGTGTGCCGCCCAACCTCATGACCTTTCTGCGCCGGGCGGTGGAAGAGCGCTGCAATGTGCTGATCAGCGGTGGCACCGGTGCCGGCAAGACCACCCTGCTCAACGTCTTGAGTGGGGCGATACCGGCCAGCCAGCGGGTGGTGACCATCGAGGACAGCGCCGAGCTGCAACTCGCGAGCCAACACGTGGTACGCCTCGAGACCCGGGCGCCAAACATCGAAGGCGAGGGCGAAGTCGGCGCCAGCGCCCTGGTCAAGAACGCCCTGCGCATGCGTCCTGACCGGGTGCTGCTGGGGGAGAGCCGGGGCGACGAGGTGCTCGACATGCTGCAGGCCATGAATACCGGCCACCAGGGCTCCATGAGCACGGTGCACGCCAACTCCGCCGGCGACGCCGTGGTGCGCCTGGAAATGATGGTACGGATGTCACGCTTTCAGGGCACCGACGCCCTGGTACGCCAGATCATCACCACCGCCCTCGATCTGATCGTCCATGTGGAGCGGGGCAGCGACGGCAAGCGTCGGGTGGCCGAGGTACTGCGAGTCGGTGGTCTCCAGCGCGGCGAAGTCCAGCTGGAGCCCTTGTACCGAGCCGGCGGTGGCGCGGTGCCCTCGCTGCAGCCACCGGGCGACGATGACTCACCGATCGGCTGGCGCCGGCTGCTGAGCTCCCTGCAGGAGCCTTCGCCATGACGGTCTGGGGGATGTTTTCGCTGGTAGCCCTATGCCTGGGGGGCGCCGCCTGGCTGCTGCTGAAGAGCGCCAGTGCGCTTACAGAACGCGCCGCAGGTGGCACACGTACCGCCCGGCGGCGGCTGATGTCCCAGGATTCGTTGATGGAGTGGCTGGTGGAGCGACTCACCGCAGCGGGGCTGCCGGCCTCGCCGGCCGTCGTGGCGCTGTCGGGAGGCTGCCTGCTGGTGCTGGCGATGCTACTGCTGTCGCGGCTGGGGGCGGTGTGGGGCCCCGCCATGGTGCTGGTCATGGTGCTGGCAGCCAACGCCCTGATTCGCTTCAGAGCGGCGAGGCTGCGACGCCGGGCGAGGCGCCAGCTTGGGCCCTTTCTTGGGCATATCACGCGAGGCCTCAGCGCCGGTCAGGGCCTGGAAACCGCCTTCGAACAGGCCATCAAGCGCTCTCGACCGCCGTTGTCGGATGCCCTTTCCCGGGTAAAGCTGCGTCGCCAGCTGGGCCAGGAGCTGGACGAGGGCCTGGCCCGGGAGGGCCAGATACTCAGGCTCGACGAACTGCGGCTGCTGGCCACCGCGATACGCATCAATCAGCGTCACGGCGGCAGCCTTTCCGAGATGCTCGACGCCTTCGCCTCGGCCCTGCATCAACGCGAGCAAAGCGGCCGAGAACTCGCCGCCATGACCGGCGAGACCCGCGTCAGCGCCTGGGTGCTGGGACTGTCGCCGCTGGCGTTGACGCTGTTTATCCACTTCACCCAGCCGGAATTTCTGGCACCGATGCTCGAAAGCGCCGGCGGACGCCAGGCGTTGATGCTGGCGGTGGCGCTGCAGCTCGGCGGCGGCTGGCTGCTGTGGCGAATGCTCAAGTCGGTGTAAACCCGGGCGCGTCGCGACATGACGATAACGAACAGGAGGCGCGGATGTGGAACCTATGGTGGAGCGGGGCGGTGATGGCGTTGGCGCTGGCGGCGTCACTGCTGTTGATCAGCGCCCGCCGGCCGCTGGGCGCCGAGGGCGAGCGACGCCACGACGAATCCCGGCTGCTGCGCGAGGGGCGCGGCCTGTGGCGTAGTCGGTCCCGTCAGCAGGGCATGGCGGCGCGACTGTCGCTGCGTCTGCGCCAGTGTGGGCATGTCGGTGCCAAGGCGCAGCTTGCGGTGTTGCTGGCCTGGGGCGTGCTCGCTGTCGGTGCGGTGATGCTGGGGGGGCTTCTGGCGCTGGCCGGTGGTAGGCCACCGTTGGCGGTGGTCGCCATGGGAGCCGCCTGGGGAGGCTTCGCGCTCGGGCTCGGCTGGCTCGCCATGGAGCGCAAGCGGCGGCGGCGCATTCGGCGACTCGACGAGGATATCGAGCTGGTGCTGCAGGTGACGCGGATGCTGTGGGACACCGGCATGACCCTGGAGAGCCTGCTCAACCGGCTGATCCAGCAGCTTGGTGCGACCACCCCGGACATGGTGCTGGAGCTACGTGTCGTGGCCAATCGTATCGACAGCGGCCAGGACCGGGAACGGGTGCTGGAAGAGGCGGCCGCGGTGCAGGCCAGCGAAGGGGTCGAGCAGTTCTTTCTGCTGTTCGCCCAGATCGCCCGTACCGGCGGGCGAGCCAGGGATAGTCTGGCGACCCTGGTCGATCGCCTCGGGGCGCAGCGGCGTACCCGGCTGCAACAGAAGGTCAGCCAGCTCTCCGGCACCATGTCGCTGGTCATGATGCTGTGCCTGTTTCCCGCCCTGCTGATCGTCATGGCAGGGCCTGCGCTGGTCAACCTGAGCGGCCTGATGGGGTCGCTCGGTGGACCATGACAACGGATCGCTGGAGGCGCCCATGCGCATGACAACAACGCTGAACAAGCGCTCGCCATCACCGAAGATGCGTCCCCTGTGGCTGGCCACCGGTGTGGTGCTGATGACCGGATGCTCGAGTACACCGGATGGCCCGACGTCGATGGCGGCGCTGGGCGCGCTGTCACCGGACATCTCGCGGGCCGCCCCGGAGCAGAGCGTCGGCCCCTGTGGCCGACGCTACGACGCCGAGATCGGCGTCGAGCTGTCGCTGATCCAGCGCATGCTGGACGACGACAAGCCGCGCTCGGCCGCGGCCCATCTAGAGGCCGGCGACTATGGTCTACCGCTGGCCTGGCGGCTTGAGGGCGAGGCGCTACGCGCCGTCGGCGACACTGTCGCCAGCGACCGGGCCTACGAGGCCCTGCTGGGCACCTGCCTGGCCGCGGACGGCTATCGCGGGTTGGCCCGCAATGCCTTCAGTGAGGGACGGCGTGAGCAGGCGCTGGCGCTGATGCGCGAAGCCCGCCAGACACGGCCGATTGATCCACGCATTCGCAACGACCTGGGCTATCTGCTGATGCTGGCGGGGGACAATCGGGCCGCTGCCGAGGAGTTCCGCACCGCGCTCGAGCTGGACCCGGGGCACGAGCAGGCCGCCGCCAATCTGGTGCTGGCGCTGAGCCGCAGCGGACAGCGGCAGCGTGCCGCCGACGCCGCCCGGCACTTCGGCGTGGATGCACGGCTGGTGGGCGTGCGCGATAGCGCTGCAGCCACAGAGCTCTCTGCATCGGGCTCGGCATCGCGGTCGGTATCACGTCCGGGGGCGCAGGCCGAGAGTGAAGAGTCATGAAGCCTCGTCGATCCATCCATCCGTGCAAGGAGCGCCTGTCCATGCTGTCGAACCTGTTGTCGAAAAAGACCTTGCTCGAGCCGCGAACGCTGGTCACCGTCGCCCTTATCTGCCTGCTGGTCAGTCTGGCGCTGGTGTTCTGGCCCGACAGTGCCAGCGCGCAGCAGACAGGAACCGCGCAGACCAGCTCCCAGGCCGTTGCCTCGTCGCAGGTCGTGCGCCTGCCGGCCACCCGGGATCCCTTCGGCGAGCGTACCCGCACGCTGCTGGCCGTCCAGCGCGACGGGCGCCTGGCGTCACCCTCGCCCCAGGCGCTTTCGGGCAAGGTGCAAGGTCAGATCTACCAGCGCTATGTGGACAGCTTCGGCCACCCGATTCCTGAGCGCTATATCGAGACGGGCTTTGGCGAGGACTAGACGTGCCATGGCGCCATCGCCGCGGGTTGAGCCCTGGCCGAATCACGTAACCGGAAAGGCCAGAAACGGCTGGCCGGAGGGCGATCGTGCTCAGGCGATTGGGCGAGCGAAGGAGCGCAGGTGTGGCCCAGCCTCCCAGCGTGGCGCCATCGGCGTGATGACCGCCTTCTTGCTGGTGGGACTGGTGGTGGTGGTGACGCTGGCACTGGACGCCGGTCGCCTGTATCTCGAGCAGCGCCGACTTCAGCAGGCTGCCGACCTGGCGGCGGTCTCGACGGCAGCAGGCTGCGACGCGCTGTTTCAGGGCGAGGCGTGCCGCTCGGGAGAGCTGCGCCAGGCCGCCATCGCCGCCGCCGCGGCCAACGGCGTCGTCGTGGGCGCCGATAGCGAACAGGGCGAGGCCACTCTGGCGGTGACCCAGGGGGCGCTGGACGATGAAGGTGCTTTTGATGACGAGGCGGGACTGGCCAACGCCGTCAGCGTGGTCCTGAACCGCCAGGTGCCCAGCAGCCTGCTGGCCAACCTGGGAGAGCTGCTCGGGAACGAGGTGGAAGATCTGGTCATGCTCCAGGCCAGCGGTGTGGCGCGGCGAACCGCGGTGGTGACCCTGAGCGCCGGCACCCGCCTGCTTGCGCTCGATACCAGCGAGTCGACGCTGCTCGATGCGCTGCTCGGCAAGCTGATCGGGGGGAGTCTCGATCTCACCGTGCTGGGTGCAGATGACGGCGTGGGCCTGGACGTCAGCCTGGGCGAGGTGCTGGACGTGGACGCGCTGGACGTCGACCTCGATGAGGGCCTGACTCAGAACTTGGCCCAGACCTTGAACGAACCTCTGAATCTGCACACGCTGGGCAGTCGACTGGCATCGGTGTTGGATCTGGCGGGTGGCAACCCGGTGCTTGGCGACGCGCCAGGCGAGAGCTTCACCCTGGGCGAGCTGCTGGCGATCGATACCAGCGGCGAAGTGTCGATGACATCCTTGCTCGAGGCGCGCGTTCCGGTACGGGATCTGCTCGAAGGGGCGCTGCTGCTGACGACCAGCAAGCAGCAGGATGGCGTCAACCTCGGCGTGGCCGATCTCTCGCCGCTTGTTGTCGGCCTGGGGCTAGGCCTTGCCGATATCTCGCTTGAACTCGACGTTATCTCGCCGCCGAGCATCGCCGTGGGCCCTCCGGGGCCCTCAGCGGCAAGCCTCGCGAGCGATTGTGCACCTTCCAGTTGCTATCGCAGCGTGGCACGCAATGCCCAGCTCGGGCTGGCGCTGGATGTCGAGCTGAATGTTCTTGGGCTGATCGGTGTGAAGGCGAGCACGCGAGTGACCGGGGCCAGTGGCAAGGCGGCGATCGGTTCACTGGCCCCAGCGGACGATAGCCTCGCGCTGACGCTCGCCGCCAGGCGCGAAATGCTCGAGGTTACCCAGTCGGTGGAGGGTACTGGATTGCTCGGCATCGGCTCGGTGTCGCAGACCGTGCGCTCCGGCGGGACTGGTGATGCCACGCAGCTCATCCGCTGGCCAGCGCAGAAGGGAGCGGAGTTCGATGACCAGGGGGGGGCTCAACTGACCGGCGTGCTCAGCGGCCTGCTATCAGACCTGGGGCTCTCGGCGCTGTTGTCCGGGACCCTCACGGACGTCAATACGATACTGCTCGAGCCGCTGCTCGAGGGGTTGGGCATCGGTATCAACACCCTGGAGGTGCGGGTGCTGGCGGTGGACGCCGGAGGCGTCGAGTCGTTGACTGCCTGCGAGGCAACCCAGGCCGGCTGTCGAGGAGGAACCTAGACCATGCATAGAGGCAAGGGCACGCGGGCGTGCCGCCAGGGCGGAGCAGTGGCCATCGAGTTTGCCATCGTGCTGCCGATCTTCCTGCTGTTGCTGTACGCCCTGGTCAGCTATTCGGTGGCCATGGTGCAGCAGCACCAGTTGACCCAGGTGACCAGCGAGGCGGCCAGGTCTGCCGCGGTGGTGGCGAGCGCCCCCTGGCTCGCCGACGAGGATATGCTGGCCGAGGCCACCCAGCGAGTGCTGGACAGCATCGAGGCCATGGGCTGGCTCGCCGACGATACCCCTGGCTGCATCGAAGGTGCCAGGGTGGCGATCGAGGGCGACACCCTCACGGTGTGTCTTGAGCGCTCGCTTTCGATAAAGACCTTGAGCGTGGCGGGCATCAGCGTCCCCGATCTGCCCGACGCCTTGAGTGGGCGGGCGGTGATCAAGCTCTAGCCGGCGTGCCGCCCCTGGCCTTGAAACGACACGAGCCGCCCTTGGGCGGCTCGTTGAGATTTTCGGGTCGTGGCTTGCGAGAGGTGGTGTGCGGGGCGTGGCTTGCGTCGTCGAGCAGGCCTGGCCCGTTGCCGGACTCAGGCAGCGGTGATGATGTGGTACTTCTCCATCAGCTGATCGTGGCTCTCGACCCGCTCCGGGTCCAGCGGAATGCAGTCCACCGGACACACCTGCTGGCACTGGGGCTCGTCATAGTGGCCCACGCATTCGGTGCACAGGTTGGGGTCGATGACGTAGATCTCCTCGCCGGGAGAAATGGCGCCATTGGGGCATTCCGGTTCGCAGACGTCGCAGTTGATGCACTCGTCGGTGATCATCAGTGACATTGGGGGTCCTCGCGCAGAGTCGTGGCCACAGGGCCAAGGCAGCGTGCCGCCGGAATCTCGCCGTCGCGAGGGGGCCGGGCAGGCTGCACGGGGGCTCGGCATGGCCGATAGCCACCCTGGAGTTCGGGATCAACGGGAAGACCACGGCCTGATCGCAGCGCGCCGAGGTCAATTCCCAGTGTGATGGTCAAGTATTGTAATGGCTACGCAGGGTTTGTGCGACCTTGGGGTGCACATGCTTCGAGATGTCGCCGCCCAGCCGAGAGATCTCCCGCACCAGAGTGGAGGAAATGTAGGAGTTCTCCACCTCCGGGGTCAGGAACACGGTCTCCAGGTCTGGCATCTGGGCGCGGTTCATGTTGGCCAATTGCAGCTCGTACTCGAAGTCGGAGACGGCGCGCAGTCCTCTCAGCAGCACCCGGGCGTTCTGCTCTTTCATGAACTCCGTCATCAGGCCGGAAAAGCCCACCACCTCGACGTTGCCAAGGGAGGCAACCACCTCGCGGGTCAGCGCCAGGCGGGTGTCCAGGTCCAGCGTCGGGCCCTTGCCAGGGCTCGAGGCGATGGCCACCACCACCTTGCCGAACAGCCGCGAGGCGCGCTCGATCAGGTCATAGTGGCCATTGGTGATGGGATCGAAGGTGCCAGGATAGATGGCGGTGGTCATCACCTCTTCTCCTGTCTCTCGTCAGCGAACGGCGTGTCCAGCTCGTCGCCGGCTTCGTCGAGCCGGCCAAAGGGATTGTCCACGCTCAGCGACACCGGCTGCTGGTAGCCGGGGATGTGGATGCTGTCGGCACCGACCTCAAGCTCAGGGCCTTCCAGCACGCCTTCACCGAAACGATAGCGCACGGCGAAGTGTCCCGCATCGGCCTGTTGGTGGTAGACGGCGGCCTGGGCCCGCGTGGCCTCGCGACGCTCGCGCCAGGCGGCCATGGCATCGGCGCCGTGGCGCTTGGCCAGCAGCCGTTCGGTGGCCTCGGGGGAGATCAGCACCCCGGTGGCGTTGTTGCCGCCAAAGCCCTTGGCGTTGATCAGGCTGGCGTCGGCCTTGAACGCCTGGGTGTCCTTGAACAGTCGCAGGCGCTCGGCGTGGACGTCGTCGGCGACCCGGTCGAGGGTACAGATGCCCGGCAGCAGGCCGTAGGCGAAGCTGCCCAGGGCGTTGGTGAGCTGGTCGCCGGCGGCGCTGCCCTGGGAGTGGCCAAGGTAGGCCTTGATCGCCACCACCGGCCAGTCGGTGATGCCGTGGGCCTTGGCCACGGCGTCGAACACATGGGACTCGGTGGTGCGGTTCTTCGGCGTCGAGGTGCCGTGGGCGTGGATATAGCTGCGTTCTCGCAGGCTGGTCTCGCCGAGCATGTCGCGAATCAGCGAGCAGGCCTTGCCCAGGGTCACGTAGTTGCCGATGCCGGGGGCCGAGATCGAACGCTTCCAGCCGTCGGCGTTGACGAACACCTCCGGTGCGGCGGCCAGGATATCGGCACCCACTTCCAGCGCCAGGCTGTCGTCCATCAGCATCACGAACTGGCTGGACTCACCCATGGTAAAGCCGCAGTTGCGGGCGAAGGGGCGGCTGGCGCGCTGGTAGTCGGCGTCGGTCAGAAGCTCCAGGGCGTCCAGCGCCTTGAGGCTGTCGTCGTCGGCCAGCGCCCCCATGGTGCGAAAGCCCTCGATGATCTCGGGGGTGATCGGGGCGTCCGAGGTGCCGACCATGACGATGCGGCGGCGGCCGCTTCTGATGTCGTCGATGCCCAGGCGCAGGTTGTAGAGGAAGCTGGCGCAGGCGCCCAGAGCGGCGCCGGTGGCACCGACGCTACCCAGCACATAGGCATTGAGGAAGTCAGCGGGCATCTGGCCGTAGCCCAGCGGCATCTGCTTGGAGGTGGCGCGCTTGCCCGAGACGAAGCTCTTGAGCAGGCCTCCCCAGCCCTCGTCGTCGAGCTGACCGATGGAGTTGCCGGCATAGACGGCGATGGCGTCCGGGTCCAGGCGGTCGCGCAGCGAGTCCCAGTCGAGTCCACTGTCACCGAGGCAGTCGCTGGCGGCGAATACCGCCATGGACAGCCCGCGCGGGTGGTGCACGCTACGGTAGAGCTGACTCGGGTCGAAGCCGCTGGGCAACTGGCCTGCGGCACGGACCTGGGCCTGGCGGGTCTCCGGCAGCATCACGTCCATCTGGCCGGCGGGTACCGTGACTTCCAGATGATGGCGATCGACCTCACGCACCTGCCAGGTGGGCGGCAGGTTGTCCGGTAGCTGCCTGCGGCGCAGGCGAAAGGTCAACGGCGATTCCAGCGCCAGGTTGGCGCGGCGATTGGCGGGCAGCCCCTCGTCATTGAAACGGGGATCCTCGATGCGACGAATCAGGGTGTGACTGAGCACCTGGTCGCGGGTCTCCTGCGCCAGCTGGGCGGCATCGAGCACCTGCCCCTGGGCGTTGTGCCAGCGCTGGTCGGCGTCGCAGTGCGCCAGGCGCATCATCGCCGCCAGGCCGAGCAGGGTGGAGGTCTGCTCGGCCTCGGGAAGGGCGTCGAGCACGGTGCGACGGAAGGCCTGGTGGCCCGAGGTACGGCCGGCCGGGTTGACGCCGCCCATGCCCACGATCACCGGTAAGTGTGACAAGCCGGAGTCCTCGTATTGAAGCGGGTGAAAGGCTCGCTCTCGGAGCGGAGAAACGACATTGAAGGGCGCTGCGACAGCCCCGGACAGCCTGGCTGTCCGTGAACGAGGTAAAGACGGCTCGACTCTCGTGTTGCCTTGCAGCGATAGCGTGACGATCGCCTGCAAGCGTCGGTCGAGAGGAGCCTGAACCTCACCATTCTGGCGGCGAGGAGTCGTGCCTCGCGCGATGCCGCGTGCGCCCCAAGCAAAACGCCGTTCGATATTGCCATGGGAGAGGGATTCAGGCCAGCGATGTTAGCACTTGGTCTTGCCTCAGTCATGCGCGTTTCGGTGAAGCCAAGGGGGAGAAAGGCTTGGCGCCGGGGCTCGCGCCTGGTCTCGCTCGACAACGTGGATGGTGAAGGCGGGACGAGTCCTGCGGTGTAAGCCCCTGCTTACGCGTGAGGCACTTGATACACTGCACGCCAGGGCAAGACCAGGTCTTCGCCTCGCCGTTTCCACTGCCCGAGATCGCCCATGTCCGACGCCCCCCGCATCGTCACCTCGAACCAGACCGGCCCCCACGAGGACCTGCCGCGTCGGGTCAGTCGCGGTCTGTCCCATGTCTGGCGCAAGCCGCTGGCCGAGCACACCCGTGAAGCCTTCGCCGAGGCCGAGACCTGGCGCAGGGCTCAGGGTGAGCGAGGGCTTATTCTCGACGCCTGCTGCGGGGTCGGGCTGTCGACCCGCAAGCTGGCCGAGCGGTTTCCCGAGCACTGCGTGATCGGCGTCGATCGCAGCGCCGATCGACTGTCGCGGGACCACGGCCGGCTGCCGGACAACGCCCTGCTGGTGCGCGCCGACCTGGTCGACTTCTGGCGGCTGGCGCTGGCCGAAGGCTGGCGACCGGAGCGCCACTACCTGCTGTACCCCAACCCCTATCCCAAGTCGGTGCAGCTCAAGCTGCGCTGGCACGGGCATCCGGTATTTCCCGCCATCGTCGGCCTGGGCGGACGTCTCGAGGTGCGCTCCAACTGGCGTCTGTACATCGAGGAGTTCGCCATCGCCGTGTCCCGGGCCACCGGCGTCACCACACCGCTGGGGCCCTTCGACCCCGGCGATGACCCGCTCACCCACTTCGAGCGCAAGTACCATGAGCACCACCAGCCGCTGTGGCACCTGGTCGTCAACCTTGACCATCGCCCGGGGCTGATGCCCGGCATGTAAGCGGCCACTCGCCGACTCCCAGGCCGGCACTCTACCAGGGGGGGGGCACGGCACATGGCTCACCGGGACGAATTGTGCTCTAGCGCGCGGAAGCTTTCGCCCAGGGTCCGGGCGAGCCAGCTGGCGATGGGGCCACGGGCGGCGTCGCGGCGGGCCACGGTCTCCACCTCGATGGTGGGGGGCTCGCCGAGTCCCGGTCCGGTCAGCTCGACCAGTTGGCGCCGGAAGGGTGGATAGTGCGCGATGTGCTCCGGTACCAGCGACCAGCCAAGCCCGCGGGCGGTCAACTCGGCCATGGAGTAGAAGCTGTTGAGTCGCCAGTGCTGGGGGCTCAACGGTTGTTCGGCCTGACGGTCTGGCTGGCGCGAGGCGATCATCAGCTGGCGATGATGGGCCAGTTCGCTAGGGGTCACCGAGTGGACGCTGGCCAGGGGGTGGTCGCTACCCGCCACCCAGCGCTGGCGCAGGTGGGCGATACGCTGACCCTCCAGCGGGCCGGCGGTGTGGGCCTGGCTCAACAGGATGCCGAGATGGGCGGTGCCCTGTTCGACCCAGTCGGCGACGTCGCCCTGGGCGCCGTAGAGCAGGGTCAGCGACAGCGCCGGGTAGTGTTGCGCCAGTGCCTCCAGGGTGGCATCCACCGGCGGCATCTCGACCAGCGCCTCGTGGATGGCCACCACCAGCTGGGCCTCCTCGCCCTGGGACAGGGTCGCGGCTCGCGCATTCAGGCGCTCGCACTGGGCCAGCACCGCCCTGGCTTCCGGCAGTAGCGCCTGACCCGCCGGGGTCAGGGTTGGCGAGCGCGAACTGCGGTCGAACAACTCGCAGGCCAGATCGAGCTCGAGATGGGCGATGGCGGTGCTCACTGCCGACTGGGCGCGGCCAAGGTGGCGCGCCGCGGCGGAGAAGGAGCCGCGCTCGGCGCAGGCAATGAACAGGCGCAGCTGATCCAGAGTCCAGTGCATGGGGTGGGTCTCACCTATCGTAAAACCTGATAGTAGCTACCTGGCAACCATCGTCCAAGTCACTAGAATAGCGATCCATCGATAGTCATCATGCCGTCGGCGGGAGTAGTGAAATGCGGTCGCTCAAGGAACGCCTGGTCCATATGGTGTCGTTTGAACTCGGCGGGCTGGTGATCGTCACCCCGTTGGCCAGCGTGCTGACAGGCCACGGTCTGGGTGAGATGGGCGCGCTGGCGGCGGGGCTGGCCACCGCCGCCATGCTCTGGAACCTGGTCTGGAACTGGCTGTTCGATCGCTGGCTGCCGACCCGTCGGCGCACCCTGTCCCAGCGTTTCGCCCAGGCCATGGGCTTCGAGACCGGGCTTCTGATCATGACCCTGCCGGCGGTGGCCTGGTGGATGGAGATCGGCCTGGTCGAGGCATTCTGGCTCGACGCCGGCTTCATGCTGTTCTTTCTGGTCTATGCCATGGTCTTCAATTCCCTGTTCGACCGCCTCGTCGAACGTCGACTCCACGGAGCAAACGGATGAGCTACTTGTACCTGGCGCTCGCCATCGTGGCCGAGGTCATCGCCACCTCGGCGCTCAAGGCCTCCAACGAGTTCACCCGGCTGTGGCCAAGCGTGGTGGTGGTGGTCGGCTACCTGGCGGCCTTCTATCTGTTGTCACTGGTGCTGCGCAGCGTGCCGGTAGGCATCGCCTACGCCTTCTGGGCGGGGCTTGGCATCGTGCTGGTGACCCTGGTGGGTATTGTGGTCTACGGCGAGAAGCCAGACCTTCCCGCGGTGATCGGATTGGCCATGATCGTGGGGGGTGTCGCTGTCATTCAGCTGTTTTCCTCGGTGTCCTCTCACTGATGAGGTGGTTCGTCGTGTGACCGGGTTGAGTCGTTGCCGCCCAGCAGGTCGGTGCGGCCTTCCGGCGGCGTCGTAGTGCCGATGGACTGCTCGATGGCCCGGCGTTCGGTCTCGAGGCCGCCTTCGGCACTGGTGACGTCGGCATTGTCGCTGGCCGGGACGACGTTGCTCTGTGCTGTCGTGGCCGGTGTCGCGACTCCCTGAGGCGGCTCGACGGCGGAGACATCTGATGGGGAAACGACGGGTACCCCCTGGGGAAAGATGATTTCCCGGGCCTCGTCCGGCATCGAGATACCGGCTTCGGTCAAGGTGTTCTTGATCTGGCGCAGTACTGCCGAGCGCAGCTTGACGCCGGCGATGGTCTGGCCGTCAAACCAGAAGTAGGCCTTGAGATTGACCGTGGATGCGCCAAGGGCATCGACCAGTACCATGGGTTCGGGGTGCGCGATGATCGCTTCGTGCGCGGTCAGAACCTGATGGATCAGCGTCTGGGCATGGGTGACAGAGTCATCGTAGCCGATGCCGATATCGACGCTGGTCCTGAGGCCTGGTGAGGTGGAGTAGTTGATGACGATCGTCTTGAAGATCGTGGCATTGGGAATCTGAATATGATTGCCCTCGGCAGACAGCAGCACCGTCGAGCGGGCGTTCATGCTTTGCACGATTCCGCTGTGCTCTGCGACGGTGATCCAGTCGCCGCGACGAAAGGGCTGGCGTATCGACATGATCAGCGTGGCCAGGAAGTTCTCGGCGATGTCGCGAAAGGCAAAGGATACGACAATGCCGATCATGCCGGCGCCGCCGACCACGGAGAACGCCAGGCCGGTCAACCCGGCGACCTGCAGGATGAGATAGATGCCGAGCAGCAACACAGGAAGGGCGATGGCACGGGCCAGCACCTGGCGTAGAAAGGGCGAGGCGACACGCTTGCGCAACAGACGCCTGGCCAGCGCCGAGACCAGGCGTGCAAGCAGCCAGGCCAGCGGCAGCACCAGCAACGCCAGCAAGGCCAGCGGTACATAGGTCAACGCCTCGCGGCCAAAGCGCCCAAGTTCGTCGATGACCGGCGTCAGCGACAGCGTGAATTCGGGCTGCACCTCGATGCGATTGACGACGGCGACAACGCCCTCGGTCTTGGCGGCCAGGGAACCGGCCCAGTCGCGGTGGTTCCCCGAGGCCGTCGCACCGTCCAGGTAGACGATGCCTTCCTTGACCTCGACGGCGAGACTACGATACCAGCCGGCCGAGGCCAGAATGCCGGTCAATCGACGTTCGATATCGGCATCCTCGGTGCGCTCTGAGACCGCGATCGTCTGGGTGCCCTCGACGCTCGGCGCCTCCTGGGCACGTGCGCTGCTGTCGAGTACGACGTTGCCAAGCATGGTGCCAAGGATCAGTACGTACAGGATCCCGCGCATGGCCTTTCTCCACGAATGCAAGTCGCTTCTCAGCATGCTGGTATTTTCCTGGCTTAGCCACTGCAGGCTGTGCTTGGCTGGCGCTGTTTCTGCTCGTCGATACGCGCGGTCGTGCGTCGGGTGACGTCGGTCGAATTAGGCGGGTGGTTCTCCGAGGATTGTGAGAATCGTCACCGATCCGCCGCCGGCCCGGTGGCGTAGAGAGCGTGCGTGGTCATGTCATCAAGCTATAGTCGAATCCTTGGACGCCAGGCGGTAGACTCGGCCCTCGTTGCGCCACATGGGCGCAACGCCCGTTCATCGCAGGGAAGTCTTCATGTCGCCTCGCTCGCCATTCGCCTGGCCCGTTCTCCTCGTTTCCGCCCTGGTGGCGTTGTGCCTCACGCTGTTGTCCGCCGCCTCGGCGCAGGCCGCCGGCTTCGGCAATCTGGCCGAATTATCCAAGCAGGGCTTTCTGATCAGTGCCGAGGCACGTCTGCTCGGCACCGGTGACGCGCCTGGCGAGACCCTCGGCAGCCTGACCCCGGAGCGCCAGCTTACCCCGGCCTCGGTGACCAAGGTCTACACCGCGGCAGCGGCGCTGGATGCCTGGGGCCCGCAGCATCGTTTCACCACCGAGCTTGTCAGCACCGCGCGCCCGGGAAGCGACGGTACCCTGACCGGCGATCTGGTTATGGTGGGGGGAGGCGATCCCAGCCTGACCAGCGAGGACCTGTGGCGCCTGGCCCAGCGTCTGCACCAGGCCGGGGTGCGCCGGGTGACCGGACGGCTGGTGGTCAGTCAATGGCGCTTCGGCCCGGTGACCTGCCGGACCATCGATCGCTGCACCGCCCGCGAGCGCTCCGACAACGCCTACAGCGCGCTGCTGACCTCGGCCGGGGTCAACTACGGTAGCTGGTGCGTGCAGGTGGCGCCTGGTGCCGTCGGCGGCCCGGCGCGTATCACCGGCTGCAACAGCCAGGCGCCGCTGTTCGCGGTCAACAACAGGGTCACCACCCAGGGCGCCAACGCCGGCACCAGCCTGCAGGCGACCCGGGTCAATGGCGCCGAAGGCGAGACCCTGACGGTCAGCGGCCAGATCTCGTCCAACGCCCTGCCGCGCGAGGTCTACCGTGCCAGCGCCGACCCGGCGGCCCAGACGGCGGCGACCCTCAACGCCATGCTGGCGCGCTCCGGCATCCTCGTCGAAGGCGGTGTGGCCACCAGCAGCGAGGCGCCCCCCGGCGGCGCCCGTCGCCTGGCAGCGGTGGACGGCAAGCCGCTGCAGGAGATCCTGCTGCGCATGCTCAACTACTCCAACAACTACATGGCCGATGTGCTGGCGCTGGATCTGGTGGAGGGGCCGCGGGTCGAACTCGATCAGGCCGGTGCGGCGCTGGAGGCCTTCGTCGCCCGGGTGCCCGGCCACGGCGAGGTGACCCTGGAAAGCGGCAGCGGCCTGACCACCGGTAACAAGATCTCGGCCCGGGGCGGCAACGCCCTGCTCGAGTACATGTTCGGGCGGGCGGACCTGTTCCCGGTGTTCAACGCCGGCCTGCAGGCCCCGACCAACGGCCCCATGCGCTTTATCCGGCGCGGCTCGCCGACCTTCCAGAGCCACGTGACGCTCAAGACCGGCACCCTCAATCAGCCGGTGGCGGTACGCGCGGTAACCGGCTACTTCCGTACCGCCAGCCACCGCTTCGGCGTTTTCACCGTGCTGGTCAACGGCACCGCCAACACCCCTTACATCAGCTGGGCCAGGGTGCTTGACCTGGTATCCCTGGATCTCGACCGCATGATTGCCAACCACTGAGGGGCCGGGAGCGCCCCTTTCGCCACGAGGAACCCTCATGAAGCCCGGACACACCGGCTGGCGCCACCTGATTCACTCGACGCGTTACTCGCTCAAGGGCCTGCGGGCCGCCTTTCGTCACGAATCTGCCTTCCGTCAGGAGCTCGCGCTGTGCCTGGTGCTGGTACCGCTGGCCTGGTGGATCGGTGACACCCCGGTGGAGTGGATCCTGCTGGTCGGTAGCTGCTTCATGGTGCTGATCGTGGAACTGCTCAACAGTGCCATCGAGAGCGTGGTCGATCGCATCGGCCCCGAGCGCCATGTGCTGTCCGGTCGGGCCAAGGACATCGGCTCGGCGGCGGTGATGCTGTCGCTGGCGATGGCGGGGCTGACCTGGGGGCTGCTGGCCGTGGAGAAGTTCCTGATGGCATAAGCGGCCGTGCTCACACGACCGGGCTTGCCTGATGGCCCAAGGGACCGTGCTCACATGCCCGGGCTTGCCCGATGGCCTAAGGGACCGTGCTCACACGCCCGGGCTTGAGTATGCTCAGGGGAGGAGCACAGGCCCGCCGTGATCTGCGCACGGGGGCGACGAGTGAACAAGGAGAGCCGCCATGCAGCTGAGCCAGGATTTCTTGCCCCGAGACGACATCCCCACCGCCCTTGTCGGCGCCCTGGATGCCGCCTGGGAGCGCCTTGCCTCGCGGCTCGAACAGGCAGACAACGTCGCCGAAATGAGCGGCAATGAGCCCCCCGGCGAACTTTATCAGGCGCTGGAGCCCCATCGTCGGGTCGAGCTCGCCCGGGTGCTGGCGATCTCCGAGTTCGCCTGCGAGACCCTGTGTCGCCATCCCCAGTGGCTGGGTTGCCTGGACTCCAGCGGCGAGCTGGACCGTGCCTTGACGCCCGAGGCGCTCAGGCAGCTGCTCGACGAGGGCCTCGAGGCCGCCGAGGACGAAGCTGCCATGCAGGCGGCGATTCGGCGCTTTCGTGCCGCGCGCATGCTGGCCATCGTATGGCGCGACATCAACCGTCCCGAGGGCGTCGACGCCTGGGCCACCGGTGCCGCGGTGTCGCGCCTGGCCGAGGTCTGCCTGGAAGGGGCGCTTGGCTGGCTCGAGCGCTTTGTCGAGACCCGCTGGGGGCGTCCTGCCCCGCGCGAGGACGGCAGCGAACAGCGCCTGGTGGTGCTCGGCATGGGCAAGCTGGGCGCCGGCGAGCTGAACCTGTCGTCCGACATCGATCTGATCTTCGCCTACCCCGAGAAGGGCGAGACCCAGGGTGGGCGCAAGTCGCTGGACCACGTCGAGTACTTCACCAAACTCGGGCAGAAGCTGATCTCGGCGCTGGACCCGGTGACCGCCGACGGCTTCGTCTTTCGCGTCGACATGCGCCTGCGCCCGCTGGGTGACGGTGGGCCCCTGGTCGGCAGCTTCTCGTCGCTGGCCGGCTACTACCAGGATCAGGGCCGCGAGTGGGAGCGCTACGCCATGCTGAAGGCGCGCCCGGTGGCCGGCGATATCGACGCCGGCTATGAGCTGTTGTCGAGCATCCGTCCCTTCGTCTACCGCAAGTACCTGGACTTCGGCGCCATCGAGTCGCTGCGCGAGCTCAAGGCGATGATCAATCGCGAGGTCCGTCGCAAGGGCATGCAGGGCAATATCAAGCTGGGGCCTGGCGGCATCCGCGAGGTGGAGTTCATCGTTCAGGCGTTTCAGTTGATCCGCGGTGGGCGCGATACGGAGCTGCAGGTAACCTCGCTGAAGACCGCCATGCAGCGCCTGCCGGAGTTGGGCCTGCTGCCCCAGGAAGTGATCGACGAACTGCTGCCGGACTACGCCTTTCTGCGTGATCTGGAGCACGCCATCCAGGCCCTCGAGGATCGCCAGACCCAGGCGCTGCCCGACGACGACCTCGACCGCGAGCGGGTGGCGCTGGCCATGGGCGCCCAGGGCTGGCCGGCGCTGATGGCGCGCCTGGACGAAGTGCGTGGGCGGGTGCGCAAGCACTTCGACGCGGTCATCAGCGACCCCGAGGACGAGGTCGAGGAAGATGGCGTCGACGAGGGCGCCAGTCTCGACACCTGGCGCCAGCTATGGCGCGGTGAGCCGGACGATGACGAGGCCCAGGCGACACTGCAGGACGCCGGCTTCGACGATGCCGCCACCGCACTCAAGCGAATCAAGGGGCTGGCCGGGTCACGCCAGGTGCAGGCCATGCAGCGGGTGGGCTTCGAGCGCCTCGATGCACTGATGCCGCTGCTGCTGGACGCGGTGGCCGAGAGCGAGGCACCGGATGCGGCGCTTGAGCGGGTGCTGCCCTTGATCGAGGCGGTGCTCAGGCGCACCGCCTATCTGGCGCTGTTGCGCGAGAACCCCGACGCCCTGGGCCACCTGATGAAGCTGTGTGGTGCAAGTCCCTGGATCGCCGAACAGATCGCCCGCTACCCGATCCTGCTCGATGAGCTGCTGACTCCGGACACCCTCTACACCCCGGCGGACAAGGAACGCCTGGCCGACGAGCTGCGCCAGACCCTGGCGCGGATTCCCGAGGACGACGAGGAAGCCCAGCTCGAGGCGCTGCGGGTGTTCAAGCACGCCCAGGTGCTGCATGTGGCGGCCTCGGACATCGCCGGCACCCGCCACCTGATGAAGGTCAGCGACTACCTCACCTACATCGCCGAGGTGATCCTCGACGCCGTGCTGGCCATGGCCTGGAAGACCCTGACCCGCAAGCACGGCTATCCACTGGGCAAGGACGGCGAGCGCGCCGGTAAAGCGCCGGAGTTTCTGATCGTCGGTTACGGCAAGCTTGGCGGCATCGAGCTTGGCTACGGCTCGGATCTCGACCTGGTGTTCCTGCACGACTGCGCCTCCCAGGGCGAGACCGACGGCAAGCGGGTCATCGACAACACCGTGTTCTTCACCCGGCTGGGCCAGCGCATTATCCACCTGTTGTCGGCGGTGACGCCGGCGGGTTCGCTCTACGAGGTCGACATGCGGCTGCGCCCCTCGGGCAACTCCGGTCTGCTGGTCAGCCCGCTCAAGGCCTTCGCAGAGTACCAGCGCGAGCAGGCCTGGACCTGGGAGCACCAGGCGCTGGTGCGCTCCCGGGTGGTGGCCGGTGACGCGACCCTGGCCGAAGGCTTCGAAGAGGTGCGCCGGGAGATCCTCGGCCGCGAGCGCGATCGCGAGGCGCTGCGCGAGGAGGTGGTCAAGATGCGCCACAAGATGCGCGACCACCTGGGCTCGAAGGGCTCCGCCGATACCTTCGACCTCAAGCACGATCCCGGCGGCATGGTCGACATCGAGTTCCTGTGTCAGTACGCGGTGCTGGCGCTGTCTCACCAGACACCGGAGCTGATGCGCTTCAGCGACAACATGCGCATCCTCGAGACCCTGGAGGAGACCGACCACCTCGAGGCCGGCGAGGCCCAGGCGCTGCGCGACGCCTACCTGGCCGCGCGCAGCGCCAACCACCGCGCCGCCCTGACGCGGGAAAGCGCCCGCGGCGACGTCGAGGCGTTCAAGGACCACCGCCGAGCCATCATCGACGCCTGGAAAGCCTGGCTCGAGCCTGAACAGGGGTGATTGACGGCGGGGCCCAGCCCCGCTCGAGTGGTACATCGCAAGAGGGCGAGGCACGTCTGGGCAACAGGGCAAACACCTGATGAAGCGACATGTCTGAGGGTTCAAGCGTCGCAACTCGCTGCCGGTTCGCGCCAGCCGGTTCGTGGTCCTGGGCGTGGACGCCTTCAGGCACTTCTGTGAGGATGAGCGAAAGCGTGCCGCCGACGAGCAGGCCGTCTCTCTTTTGCCCACCACCGGCATGAACTGTTGAAGGAGAATCCTTGATGAGTGGCAAGGTACTGGTCCTGCATGGCCCCAACCTCAATCTGCTGGGCACACGCGAGCCCGAGATCTACGGCCACGAGACCCTGGCCGATATCGACAACGCGCTGCGCGAGCACGCCGTGCTCGAGGGGTGGGAGCTCGCCAGTCGTCAGAGCAATCACGAAGGTGAGCTGATCGACGCCATCCATGCCGCGCGTCTCGATGGCACCGTCGCCATCATCATCAACCCTGCAGCCTATACCCACACCTCGGTGGCGATCCTCGATGCCCTGAACGCCTTCGACGGCACGGTGATCGAGGTGCACCTGTCCAACGTGCACAAGCGCGAGAGCTTCCGCCACCACTCCTACGTCTCGCTGCGTGCCGATGGCGTCATCGCCGGGCTCGGCAGTCAGGGCTACCACGCCGCCCTGGATGCAGTGATCAGGAAGGGGTGATCGGAAAGGGCTGACGCCGGTTCAGCGATCGCGCCCCCGAGTCAGCGCCAGGGTGATTCCCGCGGCGCTGATCAGCGCCGCGCCGATCCAGGTCTCCGGGCGTGGCACGTCGCCGAAGAAGAGGAAGCCGAACAGCGCCGCCCAGACGATCTGCAGATACAGAAAGGGCGAGACCAGCGAGGCCGGCGCGTAGCGCATGGCCAGGATCAGCGTGAGCTGGCTGGCGGCGCCCATCAGGCCGACGAAGACGAACAGCGGCAGATCTCCCAGTGCCACCGGGGTCCAGAAGGCCGGAACCACCGCTGAGCTGACCAGGGCGCCGGCAAGGCCCGCGTAGAACAGCGAAGTGAGGGGATGGTCCTCGCGCCCGAAGCGTCGGGTAGACAGCTGGTAGAGGGCGAAACAGGCGGTCAGACCGAAGGGCAGCAGTATCGCCGGGTTGGCGCGCCAGTCCACCGGGCCCACGCAGATCACCACCCCACCGAAGCCCACCAGGATCGCCAGCCACTGGCGCCAGCCGACCCGCTCCTTGAGCAGCGGAATCGCCAGCAGGGTCACCAGCAGCGGCGAGCTGAAGTTGATGACGTAGACCTGCAGGATCGGCAGGGTGCGAAAGGCCAGGTAGGCGAAGGTGCTGGCCCCCAGCAGCAGCAGGCCACGAACGAACTGTCCGCCCAGGGATGACGTCTTGAGCATGGTCATGCCCGGCCCACGTCCCAGATAGACCAGGTAGCCGGTCAGCACCAGCATATGGCCAACGTAGCGCGCCCATACCACCTGCACCGGCGAATAGTCCTGGGCCAGAGTCTTGACCCCGGTGTCGAGCATGCAGAACAAGAGCCCCGCCGCCAGCATGAAGGCGATGCCCTTCATCGGCCGGTCGCGATTGAGGGCCTGGGGCGGCGTCAGGGGCGTAGTGTCTGGTGTCGATGAAGGTGTGGACATGGCGGGCCGTTGGCGGTCGAAGCGGGACGGCGACATTCGGCGCCGACAAAAAAAGTAGCAAGCTAAATGATGCCTTTCATGGTACGTGAGCCAGCAGTCGGTCGCCAGCGAGTCAGCCAGGGTTGGGCATCAGGCCTCAGTCACTCGTCGGCACCGCAATGGTGTCAACCAAGCAGCGGCATCAGGCCGGTATGTGATAGCGCCCACAGGACAACGCTAAGAGTCACAAAGCTCGATAGCGTGCTTGCCATCAGGGCGGCGGCACCCACGCCCTCCATGCCGAAGCGCTGGGCGATCAGCGGGTAGATGCTGATCATCGGGCAGGCGGCGAAGATCATGGCGCCGGCGAAGATCAGGGGGGGCAAGGGCGCCAGGACAGCCTGGAAGGCCAGCAGCATGCCCAGCACCAGCATCGGGTGGAGGACCAGCTTGCCGAGCATGATCTGGCCCATGTCCTTGACCATGCCGCGGATCTTGAGGCCGTACAGGGTGCCGCCGATGACGAACAGCGCAGCGGGCCCGGCGGCGCCGGCCAGCAGCTCGATGGTGCGATCCAGCGTCGCCGGCAGGCGTATTCCCAGTGCCGCCAGTGCCAGCCCCAGGCTCAGCGAGATCAGGATCGGGTTGCGGGTTAGCCTGGTCAGGGTCTGGCGCAGGGCATCACCGGCGCGGGTGTCGCGCTGCTGACCGACCTCGGCCAGTACCAGGGCGCCGGGAATCACCAGCAGGATTTCGACCATCATGGTGTGGACCATGATGATGCCCGCCGCCGCCTGACCCAGCGCCAGGGCAGCGATCGGGTAGGCGACAAAGCCGCTGTTGGAGGCGGACATGCCAAGGGCCTGGATGGCCCGCTCGGTGGGGGACTTCTTTTGGCGATTGCGCGGCAGCCACAGGCAGGCGACGAAGGTGGCCACGGAGCCCAGGGCGTAGGCCGCCAGCAGCGGCAGGCTGATCACCTCGCCAAGCGAGTTGCGGGTCAGGGCGCCGAGGATCAGTGCCGGCAGCGCGGCGTACAGCACGAAGTTGGCGACACCGGAGAGCTGCACCGGCGACACCAGGTTCCAGCGACGGGCCAGAAAGCCGACGCCGATCAGCAGAAAGATCGGTGTGGTGATGGAGAGTATCGCTAGCATTCAGGCCTCCCTGCCATTGTCATACTTCCCCATGTGCGCCTGTCCCCGGTGCGCTCAGACAAGGGCGATCAGCTCACGTTGGCGCGAATCTGGCGAGCCTTGCCCTGGAGCAGCGGCAGGTAGCGCTCAAGCAAGGTGTCGTGGTCGATTCTGGCGGCATTGGTGCTGATATTGATCGCACCGATCAGCTCGCCGTTGGCGTCGAAGGCGGGTACTGCCAACGAACGCAGCCCAGAATCCAGCTCCTGATCGACGATGGCATAGCCCTGCTGGCGAGCCTGGAGGATGGCGCGCTTGAGCTCAGCCTTGTCGGTGATCGTCTTGTCGGTGAAGCGCTCGAGGGTGGTGCGCTCGATAAAGGCATTCAGTTCGTCGTCGGTCTTCTGTGCCAGCAGCATGCGCCCCATCGAGGTGTAGGCGGCGGGCAGCCGCGTGCCCACCGACAGGGTGATGGCCATCAGCCGCTGGCGCGACGCCGAGCGCGCCACATAGGTGACCTCATCGCCGTCGAGTACGCCAAGAGAAGAGGATTCGCCGCTTTCTGTGGTGATGTCCTCGAGCACCTGCTGGATCAGGTGCTGATAATTGTTGGCGGACAGGAAGGCGTAGCCGAGCTTGAGCACTCGCGGCGCCAGCTCGAAGTGGCGGTGGTCCTTGCGCACATAGCCCAGGGCGTGCAGCGTCAGCAGAAAGCGTCTGGCGCGAGCACGGTTCATGCCGGTGCGCGTCGCCACCTCACTCAAGGTCATCCGAGGGTGGGCCTCATCGAAGGCCAGAATGACGTCGAGGCCGCTGGCGAGGGCAGTGACGAAGTCGCGGTCATCCGGGCTCAGGGCGGCGTCGGCCGGTGCCGTATCCATCGAGGTGTCCTTTTTTCAGATTCGAGTGTCACTAAGATCTAGTGTTGCAGTGATCGAGCGCCACGACGTGAGAGCGTTGTACAGCCCGAGCGACGATGATAGCAGGGCAGCGTCCGGATACGGCCCCCGATGTCATGGCGGCAAGAAGACATTCGTCTTCTGTGGGCGACGGTTTGCTCCCGTGTTGTCGATAATCTAGCATGCTTGTTCGAGGTGCGAACACCTGTGCGACTATTGGTGGAGCGGCCACGCTGTCGCCATCGCGTGTCCTTGTCGTTGCCTCCTTGCTGCTATCCCCTTGAACTCGCCCCGGTCGATACGCCCCATTCGCTCCCCAGAAGAAGAGGAACCTTGCCATGTCCGACGCCCTGCTGAGCCATCCATTCATGAGCCAGAGTGCCCTGGAAGCCTGTCGCGACGATGACCTGGTGGCCTCGATGCTGGCCTTCGAACTCGCCCTGGCGCGCGTCCAGGAAGGTGTCGGCGCACTGCCAGCGGGCAGCGCCGGGCGCATGGCGGCGGCGCTTGAGCATCATGACTTTGACACCGCGGCCATCGCCCGGGGTATCGCCAGCGGCGGCAACGCGGCGATCCCCTTCGTCAAGGCCGGGCGAGCGGCGTTGCCGGACGAGCTCAAGGCGTGCTGGCACCAGGGGGCGACCAGCCAGGATGTGGTGGATTCGGCGCTGATGCACCTGCTGACGCCGCGCCTGGCGAGCCTGGATGGCCTGCTCGAGCGCTGTCGCAACGCGGTTCTCGCGCTGATGCGTGACCACGAGCAGACGCCCATGGTCGGCCGTACCCTGATGCAGCAAGCGCTGCCGATGACCTTTGGGGTCAAGGCGGCCCAGTGGGGCATCGGGCTCGAGCGCGCGCGACGCCGGCTTGGGGATATCGCCGCCGAAGGACTGCCGGTGCAGTTCGGCGGTGCAGTGGGGGTGCACTCGGGCTGGGGGGAACAGGGGGTCGAGCTGATGCAGGCCTTGGCCGAGGAGCTTGGCCTGTCCTGCCCGGTACTGCCCTGGCATACCGACCGCCAGCCGATCCATGCCTTGCAGACCGCCCTGGACGCCGTCGCCGGGGCGTTGGAAAGCCTGGCGCTGGACGTCGCCCTGCTGACCCAGACAGAGGTTGGCGAAGTCAGCGAGCCGAGCGCCCCTGGCATGGGCGAATCGTCGTCGATGCCGCACAAGCGCAATCCGGTACGCTGCGCCCTGATTCGCGGCGCGTCGCGTCGGGTGCACGGCCACACCACGGTGATCATCGGTGCCGTGGCTCAGCCGCTGGAACGGGGCCTCGGCGAGTGGCACGCCGAGTGGGCACCGCTCAGCGAATCGGTGCTGCTGGTGGAAGGGGCGCTGGAGCAGGCGGCAACCCTGCTGGAGGGACTCGAAGTACATCCTGAGCGCATGGCCGCCAACCTGGCGTTGACCGGCGGCGCGATCATGGCCGAGCCGGTGGCGCGCCTGCTGACACCCCACCTCGGCAGCGACAGGGCCAAGGCGCTGGCGGCCGAGGCTGCCGAGACCGCGCGCCGCCAGGGGCGTCCTTATCACGAGGTCTTGCACGGAGTGCTGAAGGCGGAGGCGGGCGAGCCATCCACCGCAGAGCAGAGCAGTGAGGCTCCCCGGCAGCCCCTCGATATCAGTGTCGAGCAGCTCAAGGCCGCCACCGATCCGGCGTTATACATTGGTAGCAGTCGACAACAGGTCAGCAAGGCCAGGGAGTGGCTGGAGCAACGCTAACACGTTGATTGATAGGTAGAAAAACGAGAAGGGGCGGGAGCGGCGTATGCCGTTCCCGCCCTTTTTGCGTTTGACGGCCCTGACGATCGGCAGTAACTTGTTCGTATAACAAACCTACGTTCACATAGCGAACAAGGCTGTTCTGTCCACCGCATTGGTTCATCGTTAACAGAGGCAACCCACATGGCCGAGATCCTGAGTCTTGACGAAGCGGTAAGGCGCTACGTCCATGACGGCGCCACCGTCGCCATGGAAGGCTTTACTCACCTGATTCCTTTCGCCGCCGGGCATGAGGTCATTCGCCAGCGTAGGCGCGACCTCACCCTGATCCGGATGACCCCGGACCTGATCTACGACCAGTTGATCGGTGCCGGCTGCGTGAAGAAGGTGATCTTTTCCTGGGGGGGCAACCCTGGCGTCGGCTCGCTCCATCGCCTGCGTGATGCGGTGGAAAAGGGCTGGCCCCACAAGGTCGAGATTCTCGAGCACAGCCACGCCGCCATGGCCTGCGCCTTCGAGGCTGGCGCCGCCGGATTGCCGCTGGCGGTGCTGCGCGGCTACGTCGGCAGCGAGCTGCCCAACGTCAATGACCAGATCAAGTTCATCGAGTGCCCCTTCACCGGCGAGCGCCTGGCGGCGGTGCCCTCGGTGCGCCCGGACGTCTCCATCGTTCACGCCCAGAAGGCCGACCGTGCCGGCAATGTGCTGGTCGAGGGGATCATCGGGGTGCAGAAGGAAGCGGTGCTGGCAGCCAGCCGCGCCATCGTCACCGTCGAGGAGATCGTCGATGACCTGGACACCCACCCCAACGCCTGTGTGATCCCAGGCTGGGCCATCGACGCCATCGCCGTGGCCGAAAAGGGCTCGCTGCCGTCCTACGCTCACGGCTACTACCCGCGTGACAACCGCTTCTACAAGGAGTGGGACGCCATCGCCCGCGATCGTGACGCTTTCACCCGCTGGATCGACGACAACATCATGAACACCGCGGAGGACGCCCGATGAGCACCGCAATCGACTACAGCGCCAGCGAGATGATGACGGTCACCGCCGCCCGGGCGCTGGAAAACGGCATGACCTGTTTCGTCGGTATCGGCCTGCCGTCCGAGGCCGCCAACCTGGCGCGACTGACCCATGCCCCCGAGGTGGTGCTGATCTACGAATCCGGCACCCTGCAGACCAGGCCGGACGTGCTGCCGCTGTCGATCGGCGATGGCGAGCTGTGCGAGTCGGCGCTGACCACGGTGTCGGTGCCGGAGATGTTTCGCTACTGGCTGCAGGGCGGCAAGGTCAGTGTGGGCTTTCTGGGCACCGCCCAGATCGATCGCTACGCCAACCTCAACACCACCCTGATCGGCGACTACACCGCACCCAAGGTGCGCTTGCCCGGCGGCGGCGGCGCCCCGGAGATCGCCACCAACGCAGGTGAAGTGTTCATCACCCTGAAGCACTCGCCGCGGGCCTTCGTGCGTGACGTCGACTTCATCACCACCCTGGGCTTTGGTCGCGACGGCAAGGGACGCGACGGCGTACCCAATATCGGCAAGGGGCCGACTCGCGTGATCAGTGACCTGTGCGTGATGAAGCCGGACCCGGAGGATCGTGAACTGACGGTGGTCTCGCTGCATCCCGGCGTGACGCGTGAGCAGGTCCAGGAGGCCACCGGCTGGGACATTCGTTTCGCCGCCGAACTCGAGACCACGCCGGTCCCCAGTGCCCATGAGCTCGAGGTGCTGCGTGAGCTGAAGGCGCGCACCGATCGTGCCCACAGCGGCCAGTAACCGGCCCGTCAGCCCCAACCAGACCTCCATTTCGCCCCTTCCCCGACACACCCTGCGCCAGTGCGCGGGGTGACCAAGGAGTCCGACATGACCGACGTCTTTCTCTGTCATCCCCGTCGCAGCGCCATCGGGCGCTTCGGTGGCACCCTGGCAAGCGTGCGTCCCGACGACCTGGCCGCCGACATCTTCAAGGCGGTGCTGGCCCAGGCGCCAGAGCTTGACCCAGGCGCCATCGAAGAGGTGTTCATGGGCTGTGCCAACCAGGCCGGCGAGGACAACCGCAACGTGGCGCGCATGTCGGCGCTGCTGGCGGGTCTGCCGACCTCTGTGCCCGGTACCACCATGAATCGTCTGTGCGGCTCCGGCATGGATGCGGTAGGCACCGCCATGCGCGCGATCAAGGCCGGCGAGATGGATCTGGCCCTGGCCGGCGGGGTGGAATCGATGTCCCGGGCGCCTTACGTCATGGGCAAGGCGGAAGGCGCCTTTTCACGGGGGCAGCAGATCGAGGACACCACCATCGGCTGGCGCTTCGTCAACCCGCTGATGAAGAAGCTTCACGATACCCACTCGATGCCCGAGACCGCCGAGAACGTGGCCGAACAGTTCGACATCTCCCGCGCCGATCAGGACGCCTTTGCCGTGCGCTCCCAGCAAAAGGCTGCCCAGGCCCAGCAGGAAGGTCGCTTCGCCGAGGAAATCACCCCCATCGAGATCCCCTGGCGCAAGCAGCAGCCGCTGGTGTTCGACATCGACGAGCATCCTCGCGCCGGCACCACCCTTGAGAAGCTGGCCACCTTGCCGACCCCCTTCAAGGACAATGGCAGTGTCACCGCCGGCAACGCCTCCGGGGTCAACGACGGCGCCTGTGCCATGCTGGTCGCAAGCCAGGCGGCGGTGGAGCGCCATGGCCTGGTGCCGATGGCGCGTATCGTCGGCATGGCCACCGGCGGGGTGGAGCCGCGCATCATGGGCTATGGCCCGGTCCCGGCGGTGCGCCGGCTGCTCGAGCGCAGCGGCGTTACGATCGACGAGATCGACGTGATCGAGCTCAACGAAGCCTTCGCCGCCCAGGCCCTGGCCTGTCTGCGCGACCTCGGCGTCGCCGACGATGACCCCAGGGTCAACCCCAACGGCGGGGCCATCGCCCTGGGCCATCCGCTCGGCATGTCCGGCGCACGCCTGTTGATGACCGCCGCACACGAGCTCAACAGGAGCGGCAAGCGCTACGCCTTGTGCACCATGTGTGTGGGCGTGGGGCAGGGCATCGCCACCCTGATCGAACGGGTATAGAGGAACAGGAGAGAGGTCATGGCATTTCTGAATATCGAAGGACGCAGTGTCGCGTATCGCCTGCTCGGCGCCGAGGCCAATCCTCTGGTGGTGCTGGCGCATCCGCTGGGCATGAGCCAGGCGGTGTGGGACGACGTCCTGCCGGTGCTGCTGCCACGCTACCGGGTGTTGACCTGGGACCTGCCCGGTCACGGCGCCAGCCAGGCCTGGGGCGACGGGCCGATCACTCCGGCCGAACTGGCGAAGGAAGCCATCGCCCTGGCCGACCACGCCGGCGCCGGACGCTTCCACTTCGTCGGTACCTCCATCGGTGGCGTGGTGGGGCAGCAGCTGATCAGCGAACACGGCGAGCGCCTGCTCTCCGCCGCCCTGACCAACACCGGGGCGGTGATCGGCACCAGCGAGCTATGGACCACCAGGGCCGAGCGTGTGCGGCGCGAGGGCCTGGCGGCGATGTCCGGCGAGATCGTGCCGCGCTGGTTCGCTCCCGCCTGCTTCGACGCCGAGCCGGCCCTCAAGGCGGGCTGGTGTACCCAGATGGGGCGCGGTGACGACGAGTCCTACGCGCTGCTCTGCGAAATGCTGGGGCGAGACACCTTCACCGGCAAGCTTTCCGGCAAGGGCGTCAAGGTGCAGCTGTTCGGTGGCAGCGAGGACCTGGCGACGCCACCGGCCACCCTGGAGGCCCTGGCGGCCGAGTGCGACGGCGCCCCGCTCGAGGTACTCGAAGGCGTCGGTCACGTGCCTTCGGTAGAGGCGCCAAGCCGATTCGCCGAGAAGCTGCTGGCGGTGATGGCGGTGGACCTGGGAGACGTGGGCGCGGAGGGCGTCGACTATTCCACTGGCCTTGCGACCCGCAAGCAGGTGCTGGGCGAGGAGCACGTGGCCCGCTCCACCCACAATGCCAACAGCCTGGACACTCCGTTTCAGCAGATGATCACACGGCTGGCCTGGGGCGAGCTGTGGTCCAACGACGACCTGACGAGACGCGAGCGCAGCATGATCACCACCGGCATTCTCGCCGCCCTGGGGCGCGAGGAGCTGACCCTGCACCTGAAGACCGCCCAGCGTATCGGCCTCAGCGAGGCGGAGCTGCGGCAGGTGCTGATGCACGTGGCCATCTATGCCGGCGTGCCGGCGGCCAATCATGCCTTTGCCCTGGCCAAGGAACTGGGCTGGGGGACGGTCGAGCCCTGAAGGTTCGTCGTCATGCGTTTGATGGAAGCCACTGAATGAAGGTGACGGGGAGCCCCATGTCTGGTGATGTCGGCCTGTGTCTGGCGGCTCCTTGTTCCTGCGTCAGCATCCCCGGCGCGAGCGTGCCTGATGCCGTCGTGAAACGGTGCGGACGTCAGTTCGCCGGCCCGCATCGGCAGACCTATCGTCAGTAGGACCCCGGTACCTGGCATCGCCTTCGAGCCTGCCTCTGTTCGCCTGCGGCATCTCGCTCCACTTGCAGGCCCACCGTTACTTCAAGGATGAGCTCGGGACCAATGTCGCCTGCCCGTCGTGGGGCTGCTCGTCTTGGTTTTCCCTATCTTAGCGTTTCGATAACAAGAGAGGACTCATGTCTACTCCCTGCATCATCTGTGTCGCCATCACTGGCAGCGTGGGCCGCAAGGAACATAATCCGGCCATTCCCGTGACCATCGAAGAGCAAGTCGAAAGCACCCAGGCGGCCTTCGAGGCGGGAGCCGCCATCGCCCATTGTCATGTGCGTAACGACGATCAGTCGCCCACGTCGGATCCGGAGAAGTTTGCCAGGCTGATGGAAGGCCTGAAGACCCATTGCCCGGGCATGATCATCCAGCTTTCCACCGGCGGTCGCTCCGGGGCCGGAGAGGCGCGCGGCGGCATGCTACGTCTCAAGCCCGATATGGCAAGCCTCTCGGTGGGCTCCAATAACTTCCCCAACCGCGTCTACGAGAATCCGCCCCAGCTGGTGGAGTGGCTCGCCGACGAAATGCTCAAGTACGACGTCAAGCCCGAGATCGAAGCGTTCGACCTGTCGCATATCCATCAGGCGGTGGCGCTGTCGAAACAAGGCAAACTCAAGGGGCCGCTTTACGTCCAGTTCGTCATGGGCGTCAAGAACGCCATGCCGGTGGACAAGCCCACCCTCGACTTCTACGTCGAAACGCTGAATCGGCTCGCACCGGACGCCCAGTGGTGCGGCGCCGGGATCGGGCCCAACCAGGCCCTGCTCAACGAGTGGTCGATCGCTGCGGGCGGGCATACCCGCACCGGGCTCGAGGATAACGTGCGCCTCGATCGTCATACCCTGGCTCCCTCCAATGCGGCCCTGGTCGAGCGCGTCGTGACCCTGTGCGAGAAGTACGAGCGGCCGGTGGCCACCTGGCAGCAGGCCCGCCGGATGCTCGACCTGACTGAATGATCGGGAGGCATCTTCAGCCTTTGGAAGGCTGGCGCTCTCGGACTGGAACATCCGCCATAGCTGGCGATGACCGTCTGGGCTGCTTCCCCATCGGTTCGTCTGTTGCTGATCGAGAAGCGCCTGTATCGGGGGCTCAGGCTCCCTGAAGGGCATGCGCCGGGCCTGGCTAAGGAACTGGGCTGGGGAAGCGGCGAATCATCGGCATAAGGGACATGGTTTGCCGCTTGGGGTAAAAGAGTGGTAAATAGCTGACTCACGGAGCACAGAATCCTCCAGGCAGGCAGCAATGCTTCCTGCCCGTTGGTGACTTGCCATGCCATAGGTGGCAGGGCAACCCTGCTGCTCCATTCGTGGATCCTCGGTCAGTTGCTAGACTTGGCAAAAGGAGAAGGAGAGGATTCCGTCAGGCAGGGAGTGCCCGATGCATGCCCGTTTCGGCAGCAAGAGGTCAACTATTGATGTGGTTCAAGACGTTTGTGGCGATACTGCTCGGCACCTTGATGGCGAATACGGCGTCGGCAGAGTGGCGCTACACCCAGGCCCACCAGATGTTCGGCGACGCCCCGGCGGCGCGAGTCGATGATGGCAGCGGTCATTCTCTGGCACTGGTGTGCTGGAACGGTGTGCCCATGGTATCGGTGGCCGGTTATGCCTCCCAGATGGGCGCCGATCGGCGCAAGCCGCTGGAGGTGCTGGTGGACGGCATCGGGTATCGCCTGGAGTCACGCCACTCCCCCCACGACGGCGTGTGGTTCGCCCCGTCTCCCCTCGGTTTGACCAAGACCCTGCAAGGCGGCAACGTGGCGGTGGTCACACCCCAGGATACCCGTCCCTCACGCTTCCCGCTGAGTGGCGCCGACGAGCCCATCGAGCGCGTGCTGGCGGCCTGTCGCTAGCGCTGTCGGCGTGGTGGAGGCTGACGAGGTGCCACGCCACGGCGCCACGCTGGACACCCGTCACGTCGCCAGATCGCAGGCCACCATGCTCAATCATCGTATCAAGCTGCGCCATCTCAACGCCTTCCTCGAGGTGTCGCGCAGCCGCAGCTTCGCCCGTGCCGCCGATGCCCTGGCGATCACCCAGCCGGGCATCTCCAAGGCCATCCGTGAACTCGAGGAGATCGTTGGCGCCAGCCTGTTCGAGCGTAGCGCCCAGGGCGTCAGTCTGACCCAGGCGGGACTCACCCTGTTGCGCCACGCGGGGCCTGCGCTGCGCGCCCTGGAAGAGGGCGTGGTGGCGCTGGCCGACGGCCATGGTGGGCAGCGTTGGCTCAGGGTCGGGGCGCTGTCGACGGTGGAATCGCGGCTGCTGCCGGCGGCGATTCAGCACTTCCAGGCCTCGCCGCTGGGCCAGGAGACCAGCGTGACCGTGACCACCGGCGCCAGCGCCTTTCTGCTGTCGCGGCTGGCGCTGGGTGAGCTCGACGTGGTGGTGGGGCGTATGACCGAAGCCCGCGAGATTCGTGACCTGGCCTTCGAACATCTCTACTACGAATCGCTGCGGCTGGTGGTGCGCCAGGGGCATCCGCTGGCCACCGCCTCGCCCTGTCCTCCCGAGGTCCTGAGCGACTACCCCTGGGCCGTGCCTCCCCCTCAGACCACCTTGCGTCAGCGGGTCGACAGCTTCTGTGTGCGTCACGCCATCAGTTTGCCCGCGCCCTGTCTGGAGACCCTGTCGCTGCCGGTCAGCCGGCGCTTCACACTGGACACCGATGCCATCTGGGTGGCGCCCTTCGAGGCGGTGGCCGAGGATCTGGAAAGCGGCCAGCTGGTCGAGCTGGCACTGTCCTTCGAGCACCAGGGTGGCTCGGTAGGGCTGTGTACCAACACCTCTTTGAGCCCCAGCCTGGCGCTGGAAGGCTTCGCCGAGTCGCTGCGCCAGGCCGCCGCGGCAAGACCCCAGTAGCGGCGCCGAAATATCCGGGGGCGAAGCAGCAGGCCAGTACGTACTCGTTCCTGCGATCCGACGCCCCGCGACCCGGTCATCATAACCCCTGGGTTATGACGACCGGCCAAGGTCTCAATTGGCTCCCCGGGCTTGGCTGGTCACACTGCTGTCATCGCCTCGTGTCTCGAGGCGCGTGTGAACAACCAACAATCACGCCAGGACCTCTTCCCCCATGACCCTCAATCGGAACCTCAATCGTCGCTTCGTCGAGCGGGATCGCCAGTGGCACCCCGCCGCCTACACCCCCGGCTACAAGACCTCGGTGCCGCGCTCCCCCTCCCAGGCGCTGGTCAGCCTCCAGACCCCCAGCGTGTCGGAACTCACCGGCCCCGAGTTTAGCCGCCTGCGCATCGGACCCCATGACAACGACCTGCTGTTGAACTTCCGCGATGCCGATAGCCCCGGTCTGCCGGTGGGGGAGCGGGTGATCATGTTCGGCCGGGTCGTCGACCAGTTCGGCAAGCCGGTGCCGCAGACTCTGGTAGAGATGTGGCAGGCCAATGCCGGTGGCCGCTATCGCCACAAGAAGGACAGCTATCTGGCCCCGCTGGACCCCAACTTCGGCGGCGTCGGGCGCTGTCTCACCGACGACGATGGCTGGTACCACTTCCGCACCATCAAGCCCGGCCCCTATCCCTGGCCCAATGGCATCAACACCTGGCGCCCGGCGCACATTCATGTGAGCGTCATGGGCCCGGCCATCTCCACCCGGTTGATCACCCAGATGTACTTCGAGGGTGACCCGCTGATTCCGATCTGCCCCATCGTCCAGACCCTGAAGGACGAGGAGGCCGTGGGCACCATGATCGGTCGACTCGACATGGCCCGCTCGCGTCCCATGGACGCCCTGGCCTACCGCTTCGACCTGGTGGTGCGTGGCGAACTGCAGACCTATTTCGAGAATCAGTGAACAAGAACAGGAACAACAGGTGCCGTGGTGCCCGAGTCGGCCCACGGCAGCGAGGAGACCTCATGCAACAGCCAAACCTTACCCCCACCGCGAACCTGATGCTGCGCGAGACCGCGTCCCAGACCGCCGGCCCCTACGTGCACATCGGCCTGGCGCTGGCCGTCGCCGGCCTGCCCGAGCGCGACGAGGAGATCTGGAACGAACTGGCCAAGGATAACGCCGAAGGCGAGCGTATCGAGGTGGCAGGACGGGTCATCGACGGCAACGGCGACCTGGTCCGCGACGCCCTGCTGGAGGCCTGGCAGGCCGACGCCAATGGTGACTATCAGACGGCGTTCGACCTCAAGGCGCCGTTCAACAGCTTCGGGCGTACCGCGACCACCGCCGAGGGCAACAGCGAGTGGCGCTTTGTGACCGTCAAGCCCGGCGCCATCGCTCGGCCCGACGGTCGCACCATGGCCCCGCACATCAACCTGACGATCTTTGCCCGGGGCGTGAACCTGCATCTGCAGACCCGGCTCTACTTCGATGACGAGCACAAAGCCAATGCCGGCTGTCCGGTGCTGGGTGCGATCGAGTCGCCGGCCCGGCGCCAGACGCTGATCGCCCGGCGTGAAGAGGGCGGGGAAGGCGGCCTGCCACGCTATCGTCTGGATATCGTGCTGCAGGGTGAGGGAGAGACGGTGTTCTTCGACTTCTGATCGCGTTCGCCTGACCACACGGACGTCGCGGCGTGAACCGCGACGTCCGTGTCGCTATTTGCCCGCGTTTGCACCGACGCTTCCATGGCCTATGCTAGCGGTCTTTCCCGCCCTGGCTTCGAGGCCCCCCATGGATATCCACCGCATCAACCCCACCCCCCGCTGGTCCGACATCACCGTGTTCAACGGCATGGCCCACTTCGTCGAAGTCGCCGAGGCGGACACCCGCGCCGATATCACCGGCCAGGTGGAGCAGATCTTCGAACAGGCCGAGGAGTCGCTGGCCAAGGTGGCCAGCGACAAGACACGGATCATCTCGGTGACCATCTACCTGACCGACTTTGCCCACTTCGATGCCCTGAACGTCGCCTGGGAGGCCTGGTTCGAGCCCGGCACCGCTCCCAGCCGCGCCTGCGTCAAGGCCGAGCTTGCCAACCCCGAACTGCTGGTCGAGATGGCCTTCGTGGCCGCGGCGGGGGAAGAGTTTCGCTAACACCGCAGCGCTATCAACGCGCCGCAGGCAGGGCCCTGGCCCTGCCGCCCCTCGATATGTTTCACGGGTACTTGCCCGTCCGACGATTCTCCACCAGCACCTCAAGGATGGCGTTGGCCGCCTGCATGGTCGCGCTGGGCGTCTCTCCCCGGCGCCGGCTGCAGACGATCGGTGAAGTTATGTGCTTCTCCGCCAGGTACAGGTAGCGAATGCCATCGCGGTTCTGTCGCTTGACCTGCTCCGGCACCAGGGTGATGCCGAAGTCCGACACCACCAGGCCCAGCGCCGTCTGCATCTCGTTGGCCTCCTGCACCACCGTGACCTTGAGCCCCCGGCGGCGAAACAGCCCCAGCACCAGGTCGGCAAGGCTCGGGCGCGGGCTCGCCGGATACAGCACCAGCGGGTAGCGGGCGAGCTCCTCCATGGTCGGGGTGGTGCCCACCAGCGGGTGGCCCTCCGGCACCGCCGCCATCATCGGTTCCTCGAACAGCACCTCCTGTTCCACGTCGGGATCGTCGATCCTCAGGCGTCCGAAGCCGATATCGATACGTCCTGCCTTGAGCGCCTGCACCTGCTCCACCGTGGTCAATTCGGCCAGGGTCAGCTCCACCTCGTCCTTTTGTCGCAACTCGCGCACCAGCAGCGGCAGCTGGCCGTAAAACAGCGAGGGCACAAAGCCGATACCGAACATTTCCTTGTGGCTTCGAGACATACGGCGTACCGCCGCCACCGTGGTATCGAGCTTCTCGAGCATCTGCAGGGCATGCTCATGGAAGAACTTGCCGGTGGGCGTCAGGGTCAGCCCTCGGGGACCACGAATGAATAGCTGGGCCCCCAATTCTTCCTCCAACTGATTGATCTGCCGGGTCAAAGGGGGCTGCGCCATATGCAGCCTGGCGGCCGCCCGGGTGATGTTCAGCTCTTCCGCTGCGGCACAGAAATAGCGCAGGTGTCGAAGCTCCATGATACCTCCAGGGTATTGCGATCTACCCAGACCATATTGGTTGTGCCCCTCAAAGACAATCACACTGCACTCAATCGCCGGATCAAGCGCCTTTCCGCCGTAGGTCTCTTCCGATGTCGATGGCAGTGGTGCTTCGCAGCGTAAGAGAAATCTTACCAAGGTATGGCTTGATCGCTTACGAGTCGCCGAGGCTTACAGCGCTTGCGGCTTTCCTCATCACCCAGATCGCCAGCCCGTGGATGACAACGAGCTGATGGTAATCGCCGGAGCCACCATGACCGCCCTGATCGAAAGCGTCGAGACCCTGCTGGTCGACCTGCCCACCATCCGACCGCACAAGCTGTCGATGGCCACCATGGCCACCCAGACGCTGGTGATCGTACGCCTCAAGTGCGCAGACGGTATCGAAGGCATCGGCGAGGCCACCACCATCGGCGGCCTGGCCTATGGCCCGGAAAGCCCGGAGAGCATGAAGGTCAACATCGACACCTACCTGGCGCCGGCGCTGGTCGGCCTGGCGGCGGACAACGTCAACCTCGCCATGGCCCGGCTCGACAAGCTGGCCAAGGGTAACGTCATCGCCAAGTCGGCGCTCGAGACCGCGCTGCTGGATGCCCAGGGCAAGCGTCTCGGCGTGCCCCTGGCGACACTGCTGGGCGGCGCCCGCCACGATCACCTGCCGGTGCTGTGGACGCTGGCCAGTGGCGATACCGACAAGGATATCGAGGAGGCCAGAAAGCGCCTCGAGCAGCGTCGCCATCGTGACTTCAAGCTCAAGATCGGCGCCAACGAGGTGGATCACGACGTGCGCCACGTTGCCGCCATCAAGGCCGCCCTGGGGGATCGCGCCAGCGTCAGGGTCGACGTCAACCAGGCCTGGGATGAAGCCACCGCGGTGCGCGCCATCGCTGCCCTCGAGGAGGCCGGGGTCGACTTGATCGAGCAACCGATTCCGGCCCACGAGCGGGCAGGACTGGCGCGGCTGGCCAATCGCTTCGAGGTCACCATGCTGGCCGACGAAGGCGTCCAGGACCTGCGCTGCGGGCTGGCGCTGATTGAGTCCGGCTTCAGCGGCGCCTTCGCCCTGAAGATCGCCAAGAGCGCCGGGCCGCGCGGCGCGCTGCGCCTGGCCCACCTGGCCGACGCCGGGGGCATTGGCCTCTACGGCGGCACCATGCTCGAGGGCACCATCGGTACCGCCGCTTCGCTGCACGCCTGGGCGACCCTGCCCGAGATGGCCTGGGGCACCGAGATGTTCGGCCCCTTGCTGTTGACCGATGACATCGTCACCACCCCCCTGCGCTACGACGACTTTGGCGTGGCGCTGCCGCAAGGCCCGGGACTCGGGCTCGAACTGGATCACGACAAGCTGCGCGAGTACGCACGCAGCTGAGCGACATCGCCATCAGACCGGCCGCGCGAGCCTCCAGGGCTGCATCGACGGCCCCCGATCGAGAGGAGAACGAAGATGCTGTTTCAGGTGGAAATGACCGTCAAGCTGCCGCCGGATATGGCGCCGGAGCGCGCCGCCGAGATCAAGGCCCGCGAGAAGGACTACGCCCAGGAGCTGCAGCGCTCCGGCAAGTGGCGCCATCTGTGGCGGGTGGCCGGCAGCTATTCCAACGTCAGCGTGTTCGACGTGGCCGACAACGCCGAGCTGCAGGAGCTGGTATCGAACCTGCCGCTGTTTCCCTACATGGAGATCCGCGTCAAGCCGCTGTGCCGCCACCCGTCCTCGATCCGCGATGACGACAGCTAGGGTCAGCCCCTGGCCAGCCAGACGTCGGGGCAGCGCGCATCGCCAGGCCCCGGCCAGTACCGCCAACAACGATAACGACAAGTACGCCACACCTGAGGACCGCCAGATGAACAGTCTCAATCCCACCACCAAGTCAGTGCGCATCTTCGACACCCCGGAGGTACAGGACTTCCTCAATACCGTCGCCGGCTTCGACAAGACCGAAGGCAACGAGCGGGCCAAGGAAATCCTGCACCGTCTGCTGTCGGACCTGTACAAGCTGATCGATGACTTCGACGTCACCCCGGAAGAATTCTGGCAGGGCGTCAGCGTGCTCAACGCGCTCGGCGCCGAGACCCAGTACGGCCTGCTGGCCCCGGGTCTGGGCTTCGACCACTACCTCGACATGCGCATGGACGCCGAGGACGCCGCCCGCGGCCTTGCCGGGGGTACCCCGCGCACCATCGAGGGGCCCCTGTACGTCGCCGGTGCCCCGGAGTCCGAGGGCGAGGCGCGCCTGGACGACGGCTCGGACACCGACGCCGAGGCAATGTGGCTGACCGGTCAGGTACGCGATACCCAGGGCCAGCCGATCTCACGGGCCAAGGTCGAGATCTGGCACGCCGACAGCAAGGGCAACTACAGCTTCTTCGACCCGTCCCAGGCCGACTTCCACCTGCGTCGTACCATCTACACCGACGCCGATGGCCGCTATCGCGCGCGCAGCATCATCCCCTCCGGCTACGGTTGCCCCCCGGACAGCCCGACCCAGCAGGTGCTGGACCTGCTCGGTCGTCATGGCCAGCGACCGGCGCATATCCACTTCTTTATCTCGGCGCCCGGGTACAAGCACCTGACCACCCAGATCAACCTCGCCGGCGACCCCTACACCTACGACGACTTCGCCTTCGCCACCCGCGAGGAGCTGGTGGTGGACGCCAGGCGCATCGAGGACGCCAGCGAGGCCAGCGATCGTGGCCTCGAGGGGCCCTTCACCGAGGTGGTGTTCGACATCGAGCTTGCCGCCACCAGCGAGACCGAGCTGCAGCAGCGCCACAAGCGCCCCCGCGCCCTCGAAGACGGCTGAGCCGCCTGGACTCGCGACAACCCTGAACTAACCGCCGAGTTCCACGGGAGCCCCCGTGGTGGACAGCGCCGCGCCAAGCCACGCCTGCCCTACGGGCATGTTGCCCCAAAGGGTGGGCTGGGCGAGCGACTCGGAACAGCTGCCCGAATGAGAGAGGAGAACAACGATGAGCAATAAACTCGATCAGATCGAAGCCCGCGTGCGTGGTGCCGTCGAGGATGACCCCGAACAGGGCGTCTTTCGCTGCCACCGCAGCATGTTCACCGACCCCGAGTTCTTCGAGCTCGAGATGAAGCACATCTTCGAGGGCAACTGGCTGTTCATGGCCCACGAGAGCCAGATCGCCGAGCCCGGTGACTACTTCACCCTGAACATGGGGCGCCAGCCGGTGGTCATCACCCGCGACAAGGAGGGTGAACTTCACGCCCTGATCAACGCCTGCGCCCACCGCGGTGCCACCCTCTGCCGTCGCAAGCAGGGCAACAAGGGCACCTTCACCTGTCCCTTCCACGGCTGGACCTTCAAGAACGACGGCCGTCTGCTCAAGGCCAAGAACGAGAAGGCCGGCGCCTACCCGGACGCCTTCAAGCAGGACGGCTCCCACGACCTCAAACGCCTGCCGAAATTCGCCAATTACAAGGGCTTCCTGTTCGGCAGCCTGAGCGACGACGTCATGCCCATCGAGGAGTACCTGGGCGAGACCATGAAGGTCATCGACAACATCGTCGACCAGGCCCCGGAAGGCCTCGAGATCCTGCGTGGCACCTCGTCCTACACCTACACCGGCAACTGGAAACTGCAGGCCGAGAACGGCGCCGACGGCTACCACGTCAGCACCGTGCACTGGAACTACGCCTCCACCATGGACCGTCGCAACTACGACGAAGGCGGCACCAAGGCGGTGGACGCCGACGGCTGGTCCAAGTCCAAGGGCGGTTTCTACTCCTACGAGAACGGCCACATGATGCTGTGGACCCGGCTGCTCAATCCCGAGGTGCGTCCGGTCTACGAGCACAAGGAGCGCATCGAGAAGGAGCTGGGCGAGGCCCGCGCCGACAACATCGTCAACCAGACCCGCAACCTGTGTCTGTACCCCAACGTCTATCTGATGGACCAGTTCTCGACCCAGATTCGGGTGCTGCGTCCGCTGGCGGTGGATCGTACCGAGGTCACCATCTACTGCTTCGCGCCCAGGGGTGAATCGGCGGAGAACCGTCGCGTGCGCATCCGCCAGTACGAGGACTTCTTCAACGTCAGCGGCATGGGCACGCCGGATGATCTGGAAGAGTTTCGCGGCTGCCAGAACGGCTACAACGGTGCCCTGGCCGAGTGGAATGACCTGTCGCGTGGCGCCAAGCAGTGGATCGATGGTCCCGACGAAGACGCCAGCGCCATCGACATGAAGCCGCTGAAGAGCGGTGCCTCGCCGGAGGACGAAGGCCTCTACGTGCTGCACCACCAGCACTGGGTCGAGGAAATGCTGCGCGCCATCGACAAGGAACGCAGCCAGTTCATCGCCACGGCCTCAGCCTGAATCCTGCGGAAAGGAGACGAATCATGAGCATCAGCTATCACGACATCCAGGCCTTTCTTTATCGCGAAGCACGCCTTCTGGACGAACGCGAGTGGGACGAGTGGCTGACCCTGTACCACAAGAAGGCCGAGTTCTGGATGCCCTGCTGGGACGACGACGACACCCTGACCGGCGACCCGAACAGCGAGATTTCGCTGATCTACTACCCCAATCGGGAAGGGCTCGAAGATCGCGTCTATCGGATCAAGACCGAGCGCAGTGGCGCCAGCACGCCGGAGCCGCGCACCACCCACCAGATCACCAATATCGAGGTGATGAAGGAGGAGGGCGACAGCCTGGAGGTGCGCTTCAACTGGCACACCCTGAGCCACCGCTACAAGCAGACCGACAGCTACTTCGGGGTGTCTTTCTACACCCTGGACGTGTCCGGTGACAGCCCGCTTATCACGCGCAAGAAGGTGCAGCTCAATAACGATTATATCCACCAGGTCATCGACGTTTATCACATTTAAGTCGGTGAAGGAGAACGACCATGAGCTTCACCATCGCGCTCAACTTCGAAGACGGGGTGTCGCGCTTTATCGACTGCAACGAGGGCGAGACTGTCCTCGATGCGGCCTACCGCAACAAGGTCAATCTGCCGATGGACTGCTCCGACGGCGTCTGCGGCACCTGCAAGTGCCACTGCGACCAGGGCGAGTTCGAGCTGGGTGACGAGTACATCGATGAGGCGTTGTCCGACGAGGAGCTGCACGAGGGGCAGGTGCTGACCTGCCAGATGGTGCCGTCCTCTGACTGCGTGCTGTCGGTGCCGGTGGCCTCGACGATATGCAAGACCGAGGTCGACAGCCGTGCCTCCACGGTGGTCCACGTCGAACCCTTGTCCGAGGACTCCATCGAGCTTGCCATCGATATCGAAGGCGAGCCGCTGAACTTCCTGCCGGGGCAGTACGTGCACCTGGAGGTACCGGGCTGTGGTGAGCACAGAAGCTATTCGTTCAGCTCGCTGCCGGGGGGATCCCGCGCCAGCTTCCTGATCCGCAATGTGCCGGACGGGCTGATGAGCGGCTATCTGGCGGACAAGGCCAAGGCCGGTGACGCCATGGCGGTGACCGGCCCCATGGGCAGCTTCTACCTGCGCGCCATCCAGCGCCCGATCCTGATGCTGGCCGGCGGCACCGGGCTTGCTCCCTTCCTGTCGATGCTCAAGCAGCTTGCCGCGCTCGAGGCCCAGGGCGAGGGAGCAGGCCAGCCGATCCACATGATCTATGGCGTGACCAAGGACGATCACCTGGTCAAGTGCGAAGAACTCGACGCGGCGGTCGAGGCGCTGCCCGACTTCGACTACCTGACGGTGGTCGCCGACGAGGACAGCAGCCACGAGCGCAAGGGCTACGTCACCCATCACATGGACCCGCAGAAGCTGCATGACGGCGACGTCGACGTCTACCTGTGCGGCCCGCCGCCGATGGTGGACGCGGTGCTCAAGCACTTCGACCAGCAGGGCATCAAGCCGGCGAGCTTTCACTACGAAAAGTTCACGCCCAACTGACGCGTCCTGCCCGGAACCAGATCTGGCAAGGGAGACCTTTCGCCCTTGCCGACAACAGACAGCCGCAGGCCGGGGCTCCCTGTCGACCGAGAGCCCCGCAATCTCATAACGATAATCACAACCTGACGAGACATGATCATGGCCAAGCTCACTATCGATAAAAACCTCAACACCGATAACACGCCCACCACCGATAACACGTACAGCCGCCGCCAGGCTTCCCTGTCATCCCGGCGCCACAGCCCGCTTGCACGTTCGCTGCAGGCCGCGACCCTGGCGCTGGCCGGCGCCGCCCTGTCCACCCAGGCCCTGGCCGAGCACGACGTCAAGCTCGGGCTGATGCTGCCGTACTCCGGCACCTACGCGGCACTGGGCGAGTCCATCACCAATGGGCTGAAGCTCGCCATCGAGCAGGAGGGCGGCAGCCTCGGTGGTCATGGCGTCGAGTACGTGACCCTGGACTCCGAGGCCAACCCCTCCAAGGCGCCCCAGAACATGAGCCGCCTGGTCAAGGGTGATGGCGTCGACGTGGTCATCGGTCCGGTCCACTCCGGCGTCGCCATGGGCATGCTGCGGGTGGCCAAGCAGACCGGCGCCATCACCATCATTCCCAACGCCGGACTCGAGGCGGCCACCAACCAGCTGTGCATGTCCAACGTCTTTCGCACCTCGTTCAGCATGTGGCAGAACAGCTATCCCATGGGGCAGGTGGCCTATGATCAGGGCCATCGCAAGATCGTCACCATCACCTGGGACTACGCCGGCGGCAAGGAAGACCTGGCTGGCTTCGAGCAGGCCTTCACCGATGCCGGTGGCGAGATCGTCGAGCAGATCCTGGTGCCGTTTCCGAGCACCGAGTTCCAGACCTACCTGGCGCAGATCGCCAGCATCGCCCCTGACGCCGTCTACACCTTCTTCGCCGGTGGTGGCGGGGTCGGCTTCGTGCGGGACTACGCCGCCGCCGGGCTCAACGACAGCATTCCGCTGTATGGCTCGGGCTTCTTGACCGACGGCAACCTGGGGGCTTTGGGTGAGGCCGCCAACGGCGTACAGACCACCATGCACTACGCCGAGACCCTGGACACACCCCAGAACCAGGCCTTCGTCTCGGCCTACCAGGAGGCCTACGGCGAGGCCCCGGATACCTACGCGGTGCAGGGCTACGACGCCGGCAAGCTGCTGGCTCAGGCCTACGCCTCGATTGACGGCGAGCCGGACCGCGAGGCCTTGATCGCTGTGCTGGAAGCGGTGGAACTCGACAGCCCGCGCGGCCCGGTGAGCTTCTCGGCCTCCCACCATCCGATCCAGAACGTCTACCTGCGCGAGGTAAGGGACGGCGAGCACCACGTCACCTCGATCGCCAGCGAGCAGCTGGAAGTTCCCGACAGCGCCTGCCCGATGAAGAGCTGAGGCGACCTTCGTTCACCGCGTCAATGACCTGGCCGAGGTGCCCGCGAATACCGGGCGCTCTTGGGCGGGCCAACGCCAAAGGAGTTCTTCATGGACCTTGCCTTCTTCGGGGTGCAGCTGCTCAACGGCTTTCAGTACGGCCTGCTGCTGTTCCTCATCGCCAGCGGCCTGACGCTGATCTTCGGCATCATGGGCATCATCAACCTGGCCCACGGCGCCATGTACATGATCGGCGCCTATCTGGCCTTCGACCTGACCCAGCGCCTCGGCAACTTCTGGCTGGCGATCCTGATCGCGGTGCCCATCGCGGTGCTGCTGGGGCTGGTCATCGAGCGGCTGTTTCTCGACACCCTGTACAAGCGTGACCACCTCTACCAGGTGCTGTTGACCTTCGGCCTGATCCTGGTGCTCAACGAGGCCCAGCGCATCATCTGGGGCGGCGACGTCCACTCGGTGGCGCTGCCGGAGCCCTTTACCGGCGCCATCGCCCTGACCGACAACCTGCAGTACCCGGTCTATCGGCTGTTCGTGGCGGCGGTATGCCTGGTGCTGGCGGGGGCCATCTACTGGATCATCCGCCACACCCGGCTCGGTATTGTGATCCGCGCCGGCGCCGTCAATCGCGAGATGGTCGAAGGGCTCGGCATCAATATCCGCACCCTGTTCACCCTGATCTTCAGCGTCGGCGTGGCACTGGCGGCCTTTGCCGGGATGATGGCGGCGCCGCTGTCGTCGATCACGCCGGGCATGGGGGACTCGATCTTGATCACCTGCTTTGTGGTGGTGGTCATCGGCGGCATCGGCTCGATCAAGGGAGCCTTCTTCGGCGCGCTGTTGATCGGCATGGCCGAGACCTTCGGTCCGGTGCTGATCCCGAGCCTGGCCAGCATGCTGATCTACCTGATCATGGCGCTGGTGCTGTTGATCAAGCCGCGCGGCCTGTTCGCCTGAGACCCGACGACAATCACCCTCCGCTCGGGCATCCCTTGCCGCCTGATCGGACCCCTTTGCAGACGGGATACCCGTCTGGAGGAGAAACACCATGTTGCATCGATATCCCAAGCGCGTGACGGTACTGCTGCTGGCGGGCCTGGCGCTGCTGATCGCCTATCCGGCCTGGGGGCCGGCGGTATTCGGGGAGTCCAGCGCCTTCTTCATGGAGAAGCTGACCCTGATGCTGATCTTCGCCCTGTTCGCCGTCAGTCTCGACCTGCTGGTCGGTATCCTCGGCCTGGTCAGCCTGGGCCATGCGCTGTTCTTCGGCCTGGGGGCCTACACCCTGGCGATGGCCAGCCCCGACTTCAGCGCCGCCTCGCTGTGGTGGATGCTGCCGCTGGTGATGCTGGTCTCCGGCCTGGTCGCCGCCATCGTCGGCCTGCTGGTGCTGCGCACCAAGGGCATCTTCTTCATCATGACCACCCTGGCCTTCGGCCAGATGCTGTTCTACACCGTCAGCACCTCCAGCATGACCGGCGGTACCGACGGCGTCTTCATCATGTTCCGCCCGAGCCTTGCCATGGGCGAGACACCGCTGATCGACCTCGACAACCCGCTGACGTTCTTCTACTTCTGCCTGGCGCTCCTGGTGGCGGTCTACCTTATCCTGCGCGCCCTGACCCGTTCCCACTTCGGCCAGGTGCTCGACGGCATCCACGACAACGAGCACCGCATGCAGGCGCTGGGCTACGCCACTACCGGATACAAGCTGATCGCCTTCGTGGTGTCGGCGATGATCGCCGGCGTCGCCGGCATGCTGGCGGCCATGCAGTACGGCTTCGCCAACCCGGCCCAGCTTGGCTGGCACCACTCCGGCGAGGTGCTGATGATGGTCATCCTCGGCGGCATGGGCACCATCTTCGGGCCGATCCTCGGCGCCTTCGCCTACGAACTGCTGCTGTACTTCTACGAGCACCTGACCAACCACTGGCCGATCCTGATGGGCCTGACCATCATTATCGCGGTGCTGGTGCTGCCCAAGGGCATCGCTGGGCTACTGCTCGACCCGCCGGGGCGCCAGGCGTCGCTGCTGGGGCGGCTTGGCGGTGGCAAGGACAATTTGGCGACGGGCAAACAGACTTCCGCCTCCGACAGCGACGGCAAGAACGTTGGCAAGAGCGCCGGGGAGGTGTCCTCATGAGCAGCATGCTCAAGACCCGCGGGCTGACCCGCAGCTTCGGTGGCCTGCTGGCGGTCAATGACGTCGACTTCGAGGTCGAGCAGGGCGAGATCCACGCCATCCTCGGTCCCAACGGTGCCGGCAAGAGCACCCTGATCAATCTGCTGTCCGGCGAGATTCCGCCGACCCGCGGCGAGATCGAGTATCGCGGCAGTGCGATCCAGGGCAAGAAGGCCCACCAGGTCGCCCGACTCGGTATCGGTCGCAGCCACCAGAAGACCAATATCTTTCCGCGCCTGAGCTGTCTGCAGAACTGCCAGCTGGCCGCGCGTATCCACCACGGTGGCGTCATCGGCAGCTGGCGCTCGCGCCGGCGGGCCCGTGAAGTCGATGAGCGGGCGCTGGCCGCGCTGGACACCTGTGGTCTGGTGACCCGGGCCCATACGGTGTCCTCCGGCATGAGCTACGGCGAGCAGCGCCAGCTGCAGATCGCCATGGTGCTGGCGACCCAGCCACAGCTGATGCTGCTGGACGAGCCGATGGCCGGCATGGGCCGCGAGGAGACCGACCAGGTCGCCGACCTGCTCAAGCGGCTGTCTCGCGACTACACCATCGTGCTGATCGAACACGACATGGACTCGGTGTTCCGCCTGGCCGATCGCATCACCGTGATGGTCGATGGTTGCGTGCTGGAAAGCGGCGACACCGAGAACATTCGTGCAAGCGAAACGGTGCGTGACGTCTATCTGGGACGTCACGACAGCAGCGAGGACAGTCGCCCGAACAGCGATAGCGTCGATATCGGCAACGGCTCCAGCAATAGCGAGGTGACGTCATGAATGTGGCGATCAAGGAGGCGGGAACTCAACGGGTGGACGCTGCCGAGGATGTCGAGTCGCCGTTGATCGAGGCCACCGGCCTGCACACCTTCTACGGCGAAAGCCATGTGCTGCACGGGGTGGACCTGACCCTCAGGGCCGGCGAGACGCTGAGCCTGCTCGGTCGCAACGGGATGGGCAAGACCACCACCTTGAAGTCGATCCTCGGCTTCGTGCCGCCGCGCCATGGCGAGGTGCGGATCATGGGGGTGGACACCCGCAAGCGCCGTCCCTGGCAGATCATCCGTCAGGGTATCGGTTATGTGCCGGAAGGGCGGGGCATCTTTCCCGGTATCAGCGTGCGCGAGCATCTGGTGATGGCCGCACGTCCGGGAACTGACGGTCGCACCGATTGGGACATCGAGCGGGTGCTGGACACCTTTCCCCGGCTCAAGGAGCGCATCGGCCACGATGGTTCGCTGTTGTCCGGCGGCGAGCAGCAGATGCTGTCGATCGGCCGCGCACTGATGCTCAACCCGCGCCTGTTGATTCTCGATGAGGCCACCGAAGGGCTGGCGCCGCTGATCCGCGACGAGATCTGGTCGATCCTGCGCACCATCAAGGCCTCGGGCATCGCCAGCATCATCGTCGACAAGAACATCGACAACCTGCTCGAGGTGGGCGACCGCCACCTGTTGATCGTCAAGGGCAAGGTGGTGTTCGACGGTGACAGCCAGGCGCTGAGGGCCGATCCCTCGATCCTCGATACCCACCTCGGTGTGGGCTGAGGCCACGCCGTGGCCACTTCACCCACCGCATCCGACAGCAGAAGGACAGCAACATGAAGCGATTCGAAGGACAGGTGATGCTGATCACCGGCGCCGCCCAGGGGATCGGGCGGCGTCTGGCCGAGCGGGCCGGTGACGAGGGCGCTGCCCTGGTGCTGGTCGATCGTGCCGAACATGTCCACCAGGTGGCCCGCGAGTTTGGCGAGCAGGGGATCGAGGTCCTTGCCCTGAACGCCGATCTGGAGACCTGGGAGGGCGCCGAGAGCGCCATCAAGAGCGCCATCGAGCGCTTCGGGCGACTGGACGTACTGGTCAACAACGTCGGTGGGACCATCTGGGCCAAGCCCTACACCCAGTATTCACCGGAGCAGGTCGAGGCCGAGGTGCGTCGCTCGCTGTTTCCGACGCTGTGGTGCTGTCGCGCGGCGCTGCCCCACCTGATCGACAGCGGCGGCAATATCGTCAACGTCTCCTCGGTGGCCACCCGCGGGGTCAATCGGGTGCCCTACGCTTCGGCCAAGGGCGGGGTGAACGCCATGACCGTGGCGCTGGCCATCGAGATGGCCGAGCACGGCGTACGGGTCAACGCCACCGCCCCCGGCGGCACCGAGGCGCCGCCCCGGCTGACGCCGCGCAACGCCGAGCCCCAGAGCGAACAGGACAAGCTGTGGTACCAGCAGTTGATCGACCAGACCCTGGCGTCGAGCCTGATGCACCGCTACGGCACCCTGGACGAGCAGGTTGGGCCGATCCTGTTTCTGGCCTCCCGCGACGCCAGCTATATCACCGGCACGGTGGTGCCGGTGGCCGGCGGCGACCTGGGCTAGCCGGTTGATGCCGCGTGACGTGGACCCAGCTTGCATCCCGCTGTACCTGCGGGGCACCGGGACGGCGTGGTGAATCTTGTATCCTCCTTGGCCTGGCCGTGTGCCGGGCCTTTTTTGTCTTCCATCGACGTCGCCGGGGGTCCCACCAGCTGACATTACTGGCCGTACATCGACGCCATCATCAAGGAGCCAGCCCATGCGCCAAACAGACTCCGATACCGTAACCGCACCCCAAGGGGCGGCTGCGGGGTCGTCCCTTTTTCGTGACCTGTCGCTGTCGGCGGTGACGGCAGGCTTTGTCGCGGTGCTGATTTCCTACTCGGGGCCGCTGGCGATCTTCTTCCAGGCCGGTGCGGCGGCGGATATCTCACCCGAGATGATGACCTCCTGGGTGTGGGCCATTTCGTTGGGGGCGGCGGTGTCGGGCATCGTCCTGAGCCTGTGGCTCAGGGTGCCGGTGGTGACGGCCTGGTCGGCGCCGGGTACGGCGCTGCTGATCACCCTGTTCCCGGAGCTGTCGCTGGGCGAGGCGGTAGGCGCCTACCTGACAGCGGCGGTGCTGATGCTGATCATCGGTGTCACCGGCAGCTTCGACCGGTTGATGGCGCTGATTCCGTCGGGCGTGGCCGCCGGCATGATGGCGGGCATCCTGTTCCAGTTCGGCCTCGGTGCCTTTGCGGCCATCGAGACTTCGCCCTGGCTCGCCGTCGGCATGCTGCTGGCCTATCTGGTGTTCAAGCGGCTGGCGCCGCGCTATTGCCTGATCCTGTTGCTGATCACCGGTGTGGTGCTCGCCGTGGTGCTGGAAGGCGCGAGTCTCGCCGGCGTCGGTGTGCACCTGGCGATTCCCCGTTTCATCGCTCCCGAGTGGAGCATCACCAGCACCCTGAGCCTGGCGTTGCCGCTGGTGGTGGTGAGCCTGACCGGCCAGTTCCTGCCGGGAATGGCGATCCTGCATGCGGCGGGCTACCACACCAGGGCTCGGCCGATCCTGACGGTGGCCAGCCTGACCTCCTTCGCCACCGCCTGCTTTGGCGGCATCACCACGGTGATCGCGGCCATCACCGCTGCGCTGTGCACCGGCAAGGATGCCCACCAGGACCCGGGCCGTCGCTACGTCGCCGGGGTCGCCAACGGCGTCTTCTACCTGGTCGGCGGGCTGTTCGCTGGCACTATCGTGGCGCTCTTCACCTCCTTGCCCGGCGCCTTTGTGGCGGTACTGGCGGGGCTTGCCTTGATCGGTGCGATCACCAGCAACCTGGCCGCCATGATCGCCGCCGAGGACCACCGCGAGGCCTCGGTGATCGCCTTTATGGTGACGGCCTCGGGCATGAGCCTGTTCGGTCTGGGCGCGGCCTTCTGGGGGGTGGTGATCGGCATGCTGGCGGTCAGGTTGCTGCATGGTGGACGCGCCGCAGCCTGACGCTGGCGGTGATGCATGGTTCCAGGCCGAATGGCGCTCGAGCGTCGCGAATTCATCGATGTCAGCATCCTCGGTGAGCCTGACCTGCGGCCGTCTGGTATCGCTGGATTAGTGTGCTGAAACGATCGCTGCGTCAGGGTGGGAGCGCGGGGTGACAAAGTTGCCGGCTATCATCGGCGGAGCCCTATTTGGGCAAAGATGTCCGCTGTACTCGCTCGGATCGCCAGGAAACCGCCGTGACCCCGTATTCAAGAAGTGCTCTCGCCTGCCATGCGCTGGCGACCCTGATTCTGATCGCCTTTGGTCTGGTCTATCTCGGCCGCAGCGAATTCATGCCCTACCACGCCGCCGCCATGGGGCTCGACTGGGAGTCGGTCGCTCCAGGCACCCGGCAGGTCCTGCTGGCGCTGATGCACGCCCTGGGGGGCGCCTGTCTCAGCGTGGCGATGCTGGTCGGGGTTCTGCTGTGGGGACCGTTTCGGCGGGGGGCCGACTGGGCGACCTGGACGGTGCCGCTGGCCGGCTTTGTGCTGTGTGCGACCTCGCTCTACGCTCAGGTCGGGGTCGCCCTCAGGACGCCGGCGTCGCCTCCCATGCTGCCGGTCATCGCCGCCGGTGTCTTGCTGGCGCTGGGGCTGTGGCGGTCACGGCGCTGGTGCAGGCGTGCCGTCCCGTCGAGCACCCGGTCGGACTCACGCTAGCGCACCGTACTGACGGTAACCGCAGGGTCAGTCTCCCTCCCACTTCTCCAGCAGCCGGTCATGATAGCGCCCCAGCTCAAGAAGCCGACTGGCACCCCGCCCGCTTTCGCCAAGCCGTGCGCGCAGAAGACGCAGGCGCTTCTCGCAAGCGCTTCGCTCGGCGGCTTCCTGTGTCTGCGCCAGCAGGTCTTCCACCTCACGAATCTCGCGCTGAAGCTGAAGCTCCGGGGGCAGATAGCCTGAGTTCTTCAGCAGTCGGTAGCCTGCCCGCAGCGCCTCGGGAATCATGCTGTCGTCGTCGAGTTCGATGGGCTTGCCGTGATCCGGCAGGTCGTCGAAGGCGCCTTCCTGCTGCGCCTTCTGGATACGTGCCTCGGCCAGTTGGTCGAGCAGGGACATGGGAGCACCTCGTGGCGTAAAGCGGTCCTGTTGACCCGACTTTAGGCCATCGGAGCGCTCCCATCACCCGCCACCGGGAACCTTCAAGAGAAGGAAGGCTCGAGGGCTACAGCTCTGGATGTCGACGATGCCAGTCGGTGACCTGCTGGAAGGCCCAGCCGGCGCGTACCAGCATCGCTTCGTCGAACATCGGTGCGATGAACTGGAAGGCGATGGGCCCGCCCTGCTGGCTGAAGCCCGCCGGCAGGGTAATGGCCGGGTGCCCGCTCAGATCGAAAGGACAGGTATAGCGCAGCATGCCGGAAAACAGCGCTTCATCCTCACCAAACTTCTCCATGAAGGCCATCGACGGGGCGGCGTAGGCGGTGACCGGGGCGATCAGCAGGTCGATACTGGCCAAGAGGCGATCGACCCGGCCCTTGAACTCGGCCCGGCGCAGCAGTCGTTGCTGGTGGTCCATGGCGCTCTGGGCGCGGCCCAGGTCGATCAGACCTGCAAGACCAGGGCCGTACGCTTCGCGCTGGCTGGGGAAGGTCTCGGCGTGGGCGACGGCGGTCTCCACGCCGCACAGTGGCGCCCAGTCGAATACCGCCTGCTGGGTGTCGGGAAAGTCGATTTCCTCGATCACTGCACCGAGCTGTCCTAGCGTGGACACGACCTGTTCGAGGACGCCGCGGGTTTCGTTATCCACCGCTTCGATGGCCCAGTGAGGGTCGAGCCCGATACGCAGGCCCTTCAGGCCCCGTGTCATGCCGGCCAGGTAATCCGGCACGGCGAGGGGGACGGCGGTGGGGTCACGTTCGTCGGCACCGGCAATAACGCCAAGCAGCGCCCCTGCGTCGGCGGCGCTGCGGGCGATCGGCCCGATGTGGTCCATCGAGGCCGCCAGCTCGAAGGCGCCGTGTCGGCTGACTCGGCCCCAGCTCGGCTTGAGGCCGGTGACGCCGTTGGCGGCCGAGGGGAAGCGAATCGAGCCACCGGTGTCGGTGCCCAGCGAGCCAAAGCACAGCCCGGCGGCGGTGGCCACGCCGGAACCGCTGGACGAGGCGCCTGACCACAAAGCCTCGCCCCAGGGGTTGGTGGGCGGCGTGATGTCGGGGTGGTGATCGGCGAAGGCGCCTTCGGTCTGCTGCAGCTTGCCTAGCAGCACGGCCCCGGCCTGGTCGAGGCGTGTGACCACGCTGGCCGTTTCCCGGGGCACGTGGTCACGGTGCAGGGGCATGCCGTGGGTCGTCCGGGTCCCCGCTGTCCACAGCAGATCCTTGACGGCCACTGGAACACCCTGAAGCGGCCCCTTGTGGATGCCAGCGGCCAGATCGCGGTCCGCCTGGGCGGCCTGTTCAAGTGCACTGTCGGCCATGACGGTGACAAAGCTGTTCAGGGTGGTATCGACGCTGTCGATTCGCTCGAGCATGGTTCGAGTGACCTCGACGGCGCTCAGTTCCCTGGACTGGATTCGACGGCCGACCTCGATAAGGCCGTCAAAGTGCAGCGGATGGTCTGTCATTGTTGTCATCCTGATGGTGAGAGAAGACGCTCACCTTCAGGGTAGGCAGGGCGTGGGACTCAGGTTTGCCTGAACGGGCCAAGCGGTGGCCCGAGAGGGCCAGAGCGAGCTGGTGGGGTCACATCGTCTCGGGTGCGTGGCGACCTGCTTGCAGCAAGGTAGAGGGCGGATGACCGTAGGCCTGACGGAAGCTACGGCTGAAATGGGAGACACTGGTGAAGCCATGCTCCAGGGCGACCTCGGTGACGCTGCGGATACCACCTGCCCGCAGGGTGGCGCGACTCTGCTCCAGGCGAATCGCCCACAGGACTGCCATGGGGGTGTGACCGTGCTGAGCGAACAGCCGGGTGAGGGTGCGCCGAGAGACATGGTTGTCCCGGGCGATGCGATCGAGGCTCAGGGACGGGTCCTGGTGCTGTTGTCGAAGGTAGTGGCAAAGGCGTCGGTAGAGCGCGTCATTGCGACTGTCGCCAGCGCCGCCCAGCCCCTCGAGCACCAGAGCCGCCAGATCGACCATCGCCTCGCCGAGCCCGATCGACGACGCTTCGGCGTCTAGCCGGGCGCCGTCTCGGATCAACGCCTTCAAAGAGGTGGCGCCGGGCAAGGTCGCCGGGATAGGTCGCGCGGTCAGCGGCTCGGTGGAGGTCAGGCGACGCATCAAGGGCGCCCGAGGAAGGCGCACCAGATGAAGCGCGCTGGCGCTCAGGCACCATTCGAACGGGCGGCAGGCATCGTACAGCACCAGGTCGCCGGGCCCGATGGCGATACGCCTCTGATCCTGGTCGAGTCTGGCCGTGGCGTTCTCGAGAAAGCCGAGCCACAGGTCATCGTCGCTGTCGCGGGACAGGTGGTGTGACTGCCGGCGCCAGCGGTGGGAAGAGGCGGCCATGGTACTGATGGCGACGTCGCCGTATTGCCTGACGTTGAGACTGCCATGGAAGGGCCGTTCGTCGAGGCATTGGCTGTCGGCTGGAATGCAGTGGCTGCAGACGACGTCGTGCCAGAAGGCGAAGCGCTCTCGGGAGTCGATCTGTCGGGTGGTAAAGGCGGCCGTCATGCAGGTGTCCTTCCAGGCGGGGCGGCCACAGGGTCTCAAAATGGACATTGATGCAGCCATCGTCCCGACACTATAGCGCAGGTATAGCACAGGCATAGCGCAGGCGGGTTTGGTGGCGGCATGCACGCCGGTTGGGCCCTTAGCGCAGGGGATAAGCACTGGTGACTGTTTGCGAGACGCAACAGCCCCCGCGAGATCGCTCTCGCGGGGGCTGTGGTCGTGGCGGGACCCCTTTCGATCAAGCCCTGCCAAGGGCTCTGGCGCTAGCTTGGACTCAGGCGTCGGCCTTCTCCTTTTTCGCCTTGCGGCCAGCCGCCTTGCCGGTGGGTGTGCTCGCTTCGTCCCTGGCGTTCTGTCGGGCCTTTTCCGGGGCCTTTTCCGGGGCCTTGGCAGGGTCATCGGCAAGCGCCCGGGCCGGCGCGCGCGCTTCGCTCTTCTTGATCACGGTGGTGCCGGCGAAGGTCTCTCCCTCTACATAGACCTCCCCGTAGTAGGACGCTCGCAGCACTTCCTTGAGCTCGCTGATCAAGGGGTAGCGCGGGTTGGCGCCGGTGCACTGGTCATCGAAGGCTTCCGCGGCCACTTCATCGAGCTTGGCCAGGAAGTCGGCCTCGGGGACGCCGGCGTCCTTGATCGAGGCGGGGATGTCCAGCTCGCGCTTGAGCTCATCGAGCCAGTTGATCAGGCGCTCGACCTTCTGGGCGGTGCGGTCGCCGGCCAGGGACAGCCCCAGGTGATCGGCGACCTCGGCGTAGCGGCTGCGCGCCTTGGGTCGGTCGTACTGGGAGAAGGCGGTCTGCTTGGTCGGGTTGTCGTTGGCGTTGAAGCGCACCACGTTGGTGATCAGCAGCGCATTGGCCAGGCCATGGGGCAGGTGGAACTCGGCGCCGAGCTTGTGGGCCATGGAGTGGCACACGCCAAGGAAGGCATTGGCGAAGGCCATGCCGGCGATGCTGGCGCCACTGTGGACCTTCTCGCGGGCCACGGCGTTGCGCTCGCCCTCACGGTAGCTGGCCGGCAGGTACTGTTTCAGCAGCTTCAGCGCCTGCAGCGCGTGACCGTCGGAGAACTCGTTGGCCAGCACCGAGACGTAGGCCTCCAGCGCGTGGGTCACGGCGTCGTAGCCGCCAAACGCGGTCAGCGATCTGGGCATCTTCATCACCAGGTTGGCATCGATGATGGCCATGTCCGGGGTCAGTTGGTAGTCCGCCAGCGGGTACTTGATGCCGGTGGCGTCATCGGTAACCACCGCGAAGGGCGTGACCTCGGAGCCGGTGCCGGAGGTGGTGGGGATGCACACCAGGCTGGCCTTCTCGCCCATGGTGGGGAACTGGTAGATCCGCTTGCGGATGTCCATGAAGCGCATCGCCAGATCCTGGAAGTGCACGTCCGGGTGCTCGTACTTGACCCACATGATCTTGGCGGCGTCCATCGGCGAGCCGCCACCGAGCGCCAGGATCACGTCGGGCTGGAAGCTGGCCATGGCCTCGGCGCCCTTGTCGACGATCGACATGGTGGGGTCGGCCTCGACGTCGTAGAAGGTGTGGACCTCCATGCCGAGGCCCTTGAGCAGGGCCATCAGCTCATCGGCGTAACCGTTGTTGAACAGGAAGCGGTCGGTGACGATAAAGGCGCGCTGCTTGTCCTTGAGGTCGGTCAACGCCACCGACAGGCTGCCGCGACGGAAGTAGATCGATTCGGGGAGCTTGTGCCACAGCATGTTTTCCGCCCGCTTGGCCACGGTCTTGGTGTTGATCAGGTGCTTGGGACCGACATTTTCGGAGATCGAGTTGCCGCCCCAGGAACCGCAGCCGAGGGTCAGCGAGGGCGCCATGTCGAAGTTGTACATGTCGCCGATGCCGCCGTGGGAGGTGGGGATATTGACCAGGATACGCGCGGTCTTGAGGCGGTCGCCGAAGTAGCGGACACGCGACTGCTGGGTGTCCTGGTCGGTGTAGAGCCCCGAGGTGTGGCCGATGCCACCGAACTCGACCATGGTGCAGGCCTGGTCCACCGCGTCCTCGAAGGAGCTGGCGCGGAACATGCCGAGCGTCGGTGACAGCTTTTCGTGGGCAAAGGCGTCGTCGATGCTGACCCGTTCGCCCTCGCCGATCAGGATCTTGGTGTCGGCGGGCACCTCGATGCCGGCGAGCCCGGCGATAGTCGCCGCCGACTGGCCGACGATGGCGGCGTTGAGCGCGCCATTTTTCAGAAGCACCTGACGGACCTGGTCGGCCTCGTCGGCGGACAGCAGGTAGGCCGCGTGGGAGGCGAAGCGTTCACGCACCTCGTCGTAGACCTCATCGAGCACGATCACTGCCTGCTCTGAGGCGCACACCACGCCATTGTCGAAGGTCTTCGACATCAGGATCGAGGCCACCGCGCGCTTGATGTCAGCGCTCTCGTCGATTACCACCGGCACGTTGCCGGCGCCCACACCGATGGCCGGCTTGCCCGAGGAGTAGGCCGCCTTGACCATGCCGGGACCGCCGGTGGCCAGGATCAGGTTGATCCCCTCGTGCTTCATCAGGGCCTCGGACAGCGCCACCGAGGGCTGGTCGATCCAGCCGATGATGTCCTGCGGTGCACCGGCAGCCACCGCCGCCTCCAGCACCAGCTTCGCGGCGGCGTTGGTGCAGTGACGTGCGCGCGGGTGGGGCGAGAAGATGATGCCGTTGCGGGTCTTCAGCGAGATCAGCGCCTTGAAGATGGCGGTGGAGGTGGGGTTGGTGGTGGGGATGATGCCGCAGATCAGGCCCACCGGCTCGGCGATGGTCATGGTGCCGAGTTCATCGTGGGTGGCGATGACGCCGCAGGTCCTGTCGTCCTTGTACTTGTTGTAGATGAACTCCGAGGCAAAGTGGTTCTTGATCACCTTGTCCTCGAGCACGCCCATGGCGGTCTCTTCCACCGCCTGGCGGGCCAGCGGTATGCGGGCCTGGTTGGCGGCAAGCGAGGCGGCGCGAAAGATCGCATCGACCTTCTCTTGAGAGAAGCTGGCAAAGACCCGTTGCGCGGCCTTGACCCTGGCGACGAGGGCGTCGAGTTCAGCGAGGTTGGTAACAGCCATCATTGGCCTCCAGTAACATGACTAAGGAAAGAAAAAGCGACCTGCGAAACCTCCTTGGCGTGTGCAGCGCCTGTTGCTCGGAGCTGGGCATGTGCCTGGCTCGGGCGTCGGCGAGCGTGCGGCTCGGGTGTCGGCGAGCTTAAGAAGCAAAGCGGCTTGAAAAGTGGCTTGATGTCTTCCCGTCGAGATTCAGTCTATGGCTGTCTCGATTCAGCTCTGCTGACAGGGGTCAGTTTTGTCGCCGGTATTCCGCTGATTCGAACATCATGATGATCGCAAGCATCAGCCCGGCCTATCCGTGGGCTGGGGTAGGGAGGGCGCTTCAGCCGCTCCGATCCGCTGGTACGAAGGGGTAGGCGATGGTGGCGGCGAGAACCGCGTTGGCGTGGGGGAGGCCTTCCTTCACCGGTGTCGTTCAAGGCCCCCGTTCAGGGGCCTTCGCAGGGCAGCCGATGGCGCCGAGGGTGGTCGGCCAGCAGCTGGATCGCGAGAGCGATCCCCATCAAGGCGGTACAGATAAGAAACAGCAGGTCGTAGCGTTCACCGCTGAAGCGAAGTGTTTCCGCCAGAAAGAAGCTGGTGGTGGTCTGGGCGATGGCGTAGCAGGCCGTCGCCGTGGCCCAGGCCTGGCGGCGTCTGATGGGCGATCTGGTCAATTCCTTGATTCTGCCCAGCACCACCGAGGGAATCGCGGTCACCGCCGAGCCCGTTACAAGACACGACAGGGCGATACCGATCAAGGAGGCATCCATGGCCAGTACGCCGATGGAGGGAATGCACAGAACGATCATCAGTCTCGTGGTGGCGATGATGCCGACGGCATCGGACATTCTTCCGGCCACGATCGGGCCGCCGACGGCACCGATGCCGAACACGATCAGCAGGGTGCTGCCGACCTGGATGCTGTGCCCCAGGCCTCGCGAGAGGAAGTCCACCAGAAAGATCATGTGGCCGACCAGAGCACATGACACAAGTGAGTAGACGGTAAAGGTGGCGCTGAAGCTCCGCTCCGGCAGCGAATGCCGGCGGACTTCCGCAGCGATCGGCGGGGTTGTCGATACGGCCTGGGGCCACCAGGACCAGCTGAAGAGACAGGCGACCAGTGCGATGGCACCGAGGTAGGCCCAGGTTGAGGCCAGTCCGCTGGTCAGCAGGTAGGGAATCAGCGAACCGGAAACGACGATACCCAGCCCGACACCCGCAAAGATGATGCCCGACGCAACGCCTTGATAACGCTCCCGGATCAGGGGGAGTACTGTCAAGGCCGACAGCACCATGGCGAAGGCCCCGACGACGCCGGAGACAAAGCGCAGCGTGAAGAACCAGGTGAAGGACAGCGGAGTGGTCGAGCAGAAGAAGACGGCGGCTGCGACGAGCATGGACAGCCTGAGCAGCTTGTGGGGGGCGACGAGGGTCGCAAGCTTCGGGGCCGTCAGGGCGCCCAGCAGGTAGCCCGCCAGATTGGCCACCGCGAAGTACATGGCGTGGGAGGGGCTGAACCATCCTGCGAGGATGGTCGCCGGCATCAGCGGATTGTAGGCAAAGCGAGAGAGACCCACACCGACCAGCACGGCGAGAAAGGCGGCGGCGAGCGACCGGATGGGGAAGGAGGGGGCGGTTACAGCGTTCCCTTTCATGTGCGATGACCCGACAACGAGGAGGAAATCGCACTCTAGGCAGCCCCGCCGCCACGGACTAATGAAATAAAACCGCAGGTGCTATCGCGACATGAGATGGCTCGTCGGGTGACGCAGCAGATTGTCTGGGCGAACGATGTCGAGAAAGGCGCGCAGCGCCGCCGCCCTGGGGCGCTCTCTGGCGCTGATGAACGTGGTTTCCATGATGGCCAGGGAGGGATCGATGGCATGCACCGACAGCGGATAGCCGGCGTAGGTGTTGTCGATCAAAAAGCGAGGGAGCAGGCTGATGCCGATATTGGCGGAGATGCCGCCGATGATGGACTCCAGGGTGGCGAACTCAAGCACCCGGTAGTCCCGAATATCGTTGCGGATCAGCAGTGTCTCGAGCAAGGTCCGGTAAACACAGGTGGGACGCAACACCAGAAGCTTGAGATTGGCCATCCCCAGGCTGTCGCTCAGATCGCGGTGTTCTTTCGCCGCGACCACCACCAGTTCCTCCTTGAAGATGGGTTGGTCCTCGATCTCCTTGTGGTAGACCCGACCGCCGACGAAGGCCCCGTCGATGCGGCCGGCCAGCACCTGATCGACCAGTTCCCGGGAAGTCCCGGTAATGATGGACAGATCGACGTCGGGATGGCGCCGAGTAAATGCCGCCAGATAAGGCGACAGCCGGCTGGCGGTCGTGGTCTCTAGCGCCCCGATCGACAGTCGGCCCGCCAGGGTGTCACTGTCGGATACGGAGGCCGAAGCGTCTCTGAGCGCCATGCTGACTCGGCGTGCATGGGGCAGCAGGCGCTCTCCCGCCGGAGTGAGCGCCACCCCGCGGGCACCGCGCACGAACAGCGTGGTACCCAGCTCGTCTTCAAGCTTTCGGATGCGGGATGTGACGTTGGACTGGACCGTGAACAGCGCCTCGCTGGCGCCGCTCATGCTACCGGCCTCGCACACGGCCAGAAAGAACCTGAGGTCTGAGGCGTCCATGGGCTTTTACCTGACGGGAAGATGGTGCTGCGCAGCTTCGGTCCTGGCCAGGGGAGATGCCGGGAGCGGTGGACACCGCGCTGATGAGAGAACTTCCTACAGCATAACGCCAATGGGCACTTCACTCACAATCAAGCGATGCGCTTTAGCAGATGAAGTTCGCTTGACGCGACCCAGTCCTTGCTGCGCTCGAGATGATCAGTCAAGTGTCTAGACTCCGAGTGGGAGTCTAAGGCCGCCTGGCTGTCCCAGATTTCATAGAAGATGAAGTGGGTCGGGTTGTCGCGATTGCAGTGCAGGTCGTAGAGCAGACAGCCAGGTTCCTTGCGGGTCGGGGCCACGAGCCCAAGCAGAGAGGCGCGATAGTCGTTCAGATATAATGGTCTGGCAATGGAACTGGCGATGACGTAGATCATTTCGGGGAGCTCCGAGCGGCACGGGGGCAAGCCCCCGTGCCGGTGATACTGACGTAGCGTTCAGCGATGACCGTTCAGGCGCTGGCGAAAGACATCTTCCATCTCGCGACGAACGCGCACCGCCTGGGAGTCGGTGATATTCACGTCGTCCCAGCTGACCACCTGGCCTTCGGGAACCTCGCGCTTGAGGGTCATGCCGTGAGCCAACCCGATAGGCAGACCGCCCATTTTGAGCGAATCAACCGCTCTGGTGACACGCCCCCAGACGGTGTAGCCGCCTTCCCCATCCAGTCTCTCGCCGACACTCAGCGGCTTTTTGGCGACAGCTACCACGTCGGAATTCAGGCCGGTGGGGGTGCCGGTTGGCTCATTGCGAATGGCCGCGCTGGCCACACTGACTCCGAGTTCCAGGCCGATCAGGTGCGATGGCCGGAACAAGGTGGCGTAGCGCCCGCTGGGGTCGGTCATGACCTGGTACTCGCGGAAGCACCGTCGCACGTAGTCTGCGCCCTGGCCCGCGTCTTCCATGGCCTCGAAGGTGATGTACACCCCCCAGCGCAGGTCACCGAAGACGTGGCGGCCGTCGCGTTCCTCGCTGGAGACGACCTCGACCATGCCGGCCTGTTCGAGAATGCCGCCTTCGGCGCGTGGCTTGAGAATCCGAGGCAGGTCATGGACGCCCACCGGGGGGAAACTCAGACCCTCCTTGGGTGCGATCAGACCTGAAGCGTTGGAGATGGCCGCCATCTCGATAGCGGACTTGGTGCCGTCGAGGAACGAGTTGAACATCTGCGGGTTCATGCCGCCTGCCGCAGCCTCCTCCGGGGTCAGACCGTAGTGCTCCCAGACCGTATCCGGGGTCGAAGACGAATAGCTGGGCAGGTACTTGGTGCCCTTGCCCGCCGCCACCACGCGAAAGCCACAGGTTCTGGCCCAGTCGATCATTTCGCACACCAGGGCCGGCTGGTCCCCGTAGGCCATCGAGTAGACCAGGCCGGCCTGATTGAATTTCTCCACCAGGTAGGCACCTGCGAGAACATCGGCTTCGACATTGACCATCACCATGTGCTTGCCGTTGTCCACCGCCAGAAGCGCATGGCGGATACCTGCCGAGGGATTGCCGGTAGCATCGATGACTACATCAAGGGCGCCATGGCGGACCAACTCTTCGGCATCCTCTGTCAGGCAGGTCTTGCCGCTTTTCAGGGCGTCATCCAGGCAGTCCGTGGTACTGGCATCGGCGTTCCAGCCGGTGTTGACCAAGGCCGCTCTGGCGCGCGCTCGGTCCAGATCGGCGATGCCGAGCAGGTGCATGCCGGGAATGTGTCGGATCTGGGACAGGAACATGGAGCCGAACTTGCCGGAGCCGATCAGCCCGACGCGAATGGGGGTGTCCTTGTCGGCCAGCTGGACCAGTTTGGGATATAGATTCATGACTAACTCTCCTGGAGGAAAGTGGTGAGGGAGGGCACAAATGCCACCAGCAGCAGCACAGAGGCGGCCACCAGATAGAACGGCCAGAGTTCACGCGCGACGGCACCGACATTGACCTTGGCGATTGCCGACGAGATGAACAGCGTCGTGCCAACGGGAGGGGTAAAGAGACCGATCGCAAGATTGATCGTCATCATCACCCCCAATTGGGTCAGGTTGAGGCCGATGGCATTGGCCATGGTCACGAACAGTGGGGCCAGCAGCAGAATGGCGGCCGACAGATCGATGAACATGCCGACGATCAACATCGCCAGGTTCATCATCAGGATGATTTGCCAAGGCTCGGAAAAGACCGTCAGAGCCCAGTCCGAGACCCGGGAGGGGATATTCTCGAAGGCCAGCACATACCCCACCAGATTCGAGGCGGCGATGACGATCATCACCACGCCGGTGGTGACCAGGGTGGCCAGCAGACTGGTGACAAAAGCGTTGACGGTCAGGTCGCGGTAAATGGCCACGCGCAGTAGCAGGGCATAACCCACCGCCAGTACGCTGACCTCGGTGGGGGTGGCGATGCCGAAACGCAGCAGCAATACGATCAACAATGGCAGCGAGATGGCCGGTGCCGCCGTTGCCAGAGCTCGGCCAAGCGAGGTGCTGTTGTCGTCGCCGCTGAAAAGGGGCAGGTCGCGCAGATAGCCCATCAACCAGCAGACGAACGCCAGTCCCAGTACCAGCATCAATCCCGGCACGATGCCAGCCACAAACAGGCCCGCGACCGACTCGTTGGATACCGTGGCGTACAGGATCAACGGAATCGACGGCGGGATCAGAACCGAGATGATCGAGGATGAGGCGGTGATCGCGGCAGACAGGGGCGGTGGATAACCTTCTCGGGACATCCACGGGATCAGCATGCCTCCAATCGCTGAAGCATCGGCTACCGCAGAGCCGGAGACGCCCCCAAACAACGCCGATCCCGCCACGTTGACCTGACCAAGACCGCCCCGGAAGCGCCCGACCAGACGGGTGGCAAAGGCGATCAATCGCTGGCCCAGCGAGCCGGTCATCATCAACGCACCGGATAGAATGAAGAAGGGGATCGCGATCAGCACGAAGTTCTGCAGTGGTTGAAACACCTTCAGCAGGATCACAGTACTGGGCAGATCACCGATGATGACCAGCGCGATGGTCGCGCTGAGAATCAAGGCGTAACCCACAGGCAGCCCAAGCACCATCAACACCGCGAAGCCGAAAAGCATGGTCAGGGTCATGACGCTCCCTCCGACGAGATTTCGGATTTTCGCAACTCTCCTGGCGGTCTTTCGCTGAGAACGGCCAGCAGCAGCGTGGTGATGGCAGTCACGGCGAGTAGTGCGCAGGCGACCACCAGGGCGCTGTACGCGTAGGCGGTGGGTAGCCCAAGGGTGGGGTAGCGCTCTGCCGAAGTGATCTGGATGATCGTCAATCCATGGAACGCCAGGAAGGCGAACAGACCGGCGGACAGCCCCTGGGTGAAGAGCACCAGGCGTCGCGCCATACGCTCGGGCAGTTGATGGACGAGAAACTCAACCAGGATGTGCGCCCCGAGCTGAGCCGCGATGACGATACCGCTGGCACATAGCCAAGGGAACAGCAGATAGGGCACCTCGTTCACCCAGGCAGCTCCCTGATCGCTCAAGTAGCGCAGCATGACGCCGGCGAAGACCGCGACGAACAACGCCACCATGGCGATCAGCCCGACTCCCTGTGCCAGCAGCAGGATGCCTCGGTCGATGAAATGGACGACCGCCAGGGCGGGAGATGTCTCCCGCCCTGTTTGAGACGAGACCACCGCCATTACTCACTTGCCTGCTTGGCGGCAGCGGAGAGCTGGCTGACAAACTCCGGATATTCCTTGCGCCACTTGTCGTATACCGGGGCCACCGCGGCCTGGAAGGCTTCGGTATTCACTTCGCTGATTTCGGTGCCACTGGCTTCAATTTCGATCAGCCGGTCCTGATTCGCCTGGTAGGCGTCATTGCGCTGGAAGTCGGTGGATTCGCGCCCCGCCTGGCGCAGAACTTGTTGTTGCGCCTCGGTCAGACTTCCCCAGGTGACCTGGCTGGCCAGAAGCGGCAGAAACTCGTACTTGTGGTGGGAGAGTGACAGGTAGTCCTGGACCTCGTGAAACTTCTGGGAGTGAATGTTGACGGCGGGGTTTTCCTGGCCGTCGGCCACTCCCTGTTGCAGCGCGACATAGGTCTCGGCGAAAGGGATCGGCACCGGGTTGGCGCCCAGCGCCGAAAAGATGTCCGAGGCCATTGGGTCCTGGGGAATGCGGATCTTGAGCCCCGCCAGATCCTGGGGTTCGACCACTGGGCGAACGCTGTTGGTGATCAGGCGAATGCCGTTGTCCCAGAAGCCCAGCACCACGATACCGTTATCGGAGGCCTTCTGGCTCAGGGTTTCGCCCACGTCACCATCGAGCACCGTCCAGGCGGCCTGAGAGTCCTCGAACAGAAAGGGCAGTCCGATCAACGTCGATTCCTCTACCACGCTGGCCAGGGCCCCCTGACTCGAGATGGACAGGTCGATGGTGCCCAGTCGCAATCCGGTCATCATCTCGACATCGTCACCCAGTTGGGCATTGCCATTCACCGAGACGGTCAGTTCGCCATCGGACAACTCTTCCACGCGCTTGGCAAAGTAGAGAGCGGCATCGTGTCGAGGGTTAGATTCAGTGGAGGCGTGGCCCAGGCGAAGCTCGCGTGCCTCGGCGTGGGTGACCAGGGTCGCGGCCAACAAGACAGAGAGAGCGGTGCAAGAATGCTTCATGGCGAATTCTCCAGCTGCCGGGTGTTTCCCGGAGGTGTTGTTGTATCGACAATTTTTTGCAACAAGCGGCTTACCTTATTGTTTTAAATAAGGAAAATTTTTGTAAAAGGTATTTGTTCTGCCGCTTGAGTCAGCCTAGGCTAGGCTGGCTGTAAAGCACAAATTACTTTTAAGGTGGTTCAGGTTAGGAATTCTAAACAATGACACTTCCACTGCGCGCCATCATGGCCTTTCATGCCACCGCCCGAACCGGCACGATGCAGCAGGCCGCCCAGGCGATCGGCGTAACCCCATCTGCCATCAGTCAGCAGATCCAGATCCTGGAGCACCACATTGGTACGCGATTGTTTAATCGTGTCGGTCGCAAGGTGGTCCTGACCGAGGCGGGCGATCGTTACTTCGCCATGATTCACGATGAGTTGGAGCGTATCGAGGCTGCCACCGAACATCTGCGCGGCCACAACGCAATTACCGTGTTGAATGTGCGCATTGCGCCGACCTTTGCTACCCAGTGCATCGTGCCCAAGCTCACCGAGTTTCTGGAGGCTTATCCGAATATCGAACTTCGTCTGGATGCGACCAACGACCCACCGGACTACACGAAGGAACACATCGATCTCGAAATTCGTCATGGCGATGGCAACTGGTCAGGACTGCACTCCGAGAGACTGGTCAATGAGCCGATGTTGCCACTGTGTTCTCCGGACTATCTGGCCCCGGGATCGGTGACCATTGCCGAGCTCGAGCAGTACCGCTTGATTCATTCGGTCAAGAATCTGGTGCAGTGGCCTGACTGGTTCGCTCGGATCGGCTATCAACCCGGCAGGCCTCTGACTCGTGTGCTGTTTGATCGTGCGTACATGTCGATTGACCTCGCCGTGCAGGGCGCCGGCATCGCCCTGGAAAGTGGCGTTATCGCAGCACGCGAGATGGCCGCTGGGTCCCTGACCTGCCCGTTAGCAAGTCCGCCTTCGGTGTGGCAGTCATCGTTGTGGATCGTCTGTCCTCACGCTCACCTGAGACGCCATAAGGTCAGGAGCTTCATCACCTGGATAAAGAGCGCAGTGGTGGCATCGGAGCTTGAAGGGATGTCAGATTAGCGACGGCAACGGCAACGGCACGGCGATTGATGGCATGCCGTTCGGTGGTGAGAAGAATTCCGGGATCGGCCGCTTCAACGGCGACTGGGTGCTGAACGAGATGACAACCGTGCAATGGGTCAGCGTCCAGCACGAGCCTCGCGACTATCCCTTCTGATGGTTTCCTCGGATACGGTGCGAAGCGCGTGCCGCCTGCTAGAGTCAAGTAGACTTAGGGTTGTGGCTTGAACCCTCTGTGAGCGTCCCTGGACCCTGGCCAGGGTCAACCGACAGCGCTAGGGTGAAAGGGAATCAAGACCAACGTCTTAGACAAGGAGATGTTATGAAAAACAGCATGATGCGTCGTTTCGGAATGGCTTTCGTGGTCGCCATGATGGCGGGTGGTCTGGCCGCCTGCGAAGAGGAAGGCCCTGCCGAGCAGGCCGGCGAGGAAATGGATCAGGCGGTCGAGGATGCCGGTGAGTCCATGGAAGACATGGGCGAAGAGATGGAAGAGTCGGCCGAGGAAGCCACCAACTGATGTAACAGGCGTCACCGTCAGCGGCGCTATGCCGAAAGAGGCAGCGTGAAGGACGGGGCTGCTCACACTGACCTTGTGGGTCGGTGATGTCGCCTGTCTTCGCCGCTGAGGAGTATCAGGATAAGAGGTCTGTCCCCTAGGGGCAGGCCTTTTCTGTGTGCAACGGAGTTGTTTCATGATCAAGCGGATCAAGATTGCGGCGGCACTGAGCGGCCTGATGATGTCCCAGGCAGTGATGGCCGCCGCGCCCGAAACGTCACACTGGTCCTACACGGGAGACACGGGACCTGCCCACTGGGCTGACATCGACGACGACTTCAGTATGTGTGGCCTGGGTCGCAACCAGTCGCCCGTCGATATCGACGGCGCTATCGATGCCGAACTTCCACCGCTACAACTTGACTACGCGACCACCGGGACCAGGGTCTTCAACAATGGCCACACGGTGCAGGTAGCCTCCCCCGAGGGCAACACGCTGACGCTTGATGGGGATCTCTTCACCCTGCAGCAGATGCACTTTCACGCGCCTTCCGAGCACACGGTAGACGGACAACGTTTCCCGCTGGAAGCGCATCTGGTGCACAGCGACAAGGACGGCAACCTGGCGGTAGTCACGGTGCTGTTCGAGGAAGGCGAGGAAAATGCAGCATTGCGCTCGCTTGCCGATAGCCTGCCGGATACCGCCGGTGAACGTGCCGACGTAACCGATACCGTGAACTTCACGCAGATGTTGCCGGCCCAGCATGACTACTATCGCCTGAACGGTTCCTTGACCACTCCACCCTGCTCCGAAGGCGTCCGCTGGGTGATCATGCAGAGCACGCAGGATATTTCATCTGATCAGGTCGAGTCGTTCTCTGCTGCGATCGGGGACGCCAATAACCGGCCGCTGCAGCCTCTGAATGCCAGAGTGCCACTCAAGTAGTTCTGTCTCTCGACAACACCTTGTCACATGGTGATAACCATCGCTCCCGGACGTCGTCGGCGCTGCTGCGCTGGGTCCGGGCCGGCACTTGCATGGCATCATTGATGCTGTCGGTACTAGCCAAGTCGCGATTGTCACTCTAATGTAAACGGGGAAGTTACAAATTTTTCTCCTGGAGGTGCTTCATGAAGCAAGGAATGTTTCGTCGTCTGGCCCTGGCCAGCGCTGTGGCGTCCATGATGCTGGTACTGGCGGGTTGCGAGGACGACGCGGCCGAAGACGCTGGCGCTCAGGTGGACGATGCACGCGAAGCGGTGGAAGAGCAGGCGCAGGAGACCGCCGCCGAAGCGGAGCAGTTGGCCGAGGACGCCGGAGAGGCGATGAGCGAGACCGCCGACGATGCCGAGCAGGCGATGGATGAAGCCGCCGCCGAAGCGGAGCAGCAGGCCGAGGACGCCGGAGAGGCGATGAGCGAGACCGCCGACGACGCTGAGCAGGCGATGGATGAAGCCGCTGCCGATGCCGAACAGCAGGCCGAAGAGGCGGAGCAGGCGATGGATGAAACTGCTGCCGACGCTGAACAGGCGATGGATGAAGCCGCCGCCGATGCCGAGCAGCAGGCCGAGGACGCCGAGCAGGCGATGGACGAAACCGCCGCGGACGCCGAGCAACAGGCCGACGAGGCTGCCGCAGGAGCCTCCAACCTGGTCGACGACGCTCAGGAAGCGCTGGGTGATGCTGCTGATGCCGTGCAAGAGCAGGCCAACGAGGCCATGGAGGGCATGAGCAATCTGGCAGAGGACGCCCAGAATGCCCTGAGCGATATGGCCGGTGATGCCGAACAGGGGGCCGATGCGGCTGCCGAAAGTGCGGGTCAGGCGGTCGAGGAAGCCGGTGACGAGGTCGAGCAGGCGACCGACGAGGCGGCCCAGTAAGTCGAACCTTCTGGTCGGGGCTTTTGCTCCGGGCGTCGGTTCTACAGGCCCGGTTTGGTCAGGCTTGGCGCCTTCATGGCGCCTTCAGACGCACCCACCGGCCCTTGAGCCCGTCAGAAACACAAAAAGGCCGAGATCCAGGATCTCGGCCTTTTTGCGTTGCCTATCTGTGGGCTGGGTGGCCATCACTGCCCGCCGCTGAGGGCGGCAGGCAGCGACGATGATCAGCCGTTCTGCTCGATGCCCTGGATGTACCAGGGGGCATCGTCACGCATTTCGCGGATCAGGTGCCAGGTCTCGTTGAACTCGGTTTCGCTGCCGTTTTCCTTGAGCACGCCGTGGAACAGCACCCGCGCCTCGGCCTGGTTGGCGAACTCCTGAACGCCGCCGAGCTCCGCAAACAGGCGCACGATTTCGGTCTGGTTGTTGGCCGGCTCCTGGGCCCGCTGTTCGCGCAGCAGGTTGTAGAGTTCCGGCGTCACGTACTCCTGGATGCGCGGCAGGTCGTTGTTGTCCCAGGCCCGCTGCAGGGTCATGAAGTGCTCCTTGGCGCCGCCGAGGAAGCGTTCACGGTCGAACCAGGCGGGGTCTCCCTGAGGCCCTCCGGTCTGAGTGCCTGCGCTGTGGGCACCGAGACCTCCGGCGGAGCCTGGCATGTTGAACGGTGAGCTCTGGTGCTGTTCACGGTGCATGCCGGATGAACCGCCTCCCGCCGATGCGGTGGCCGTGCGCCGCCGTGCCAGCAGCTTGAACAGCAGGAAGGCCGCGCCTGCCATCAGCAGCAGGTCGACCATGCCGAGGCCATCGAAGGCGCCGCCGAAGAACAGCGCGCCGAGGAGGCTGCCGGCCAGCAGACCGCCGAGCATACCGCCCATCAGGCCGCTTTTCTTGCCGGCGGTCGGGGCGGCGTTGGGACGAGCGGTGTTCTGCGACTGGGTCGCACTGGGGCTGGCCTGGCGCGAGTAGGAACCAACACTCTTGCCGCCACCCAGGCGGCGGGCGTCGGCGCTGTCGACGGCAAGGCCGAAGCCCATCACGCCGACAAGGATCATCACGAGAAGGTGACGCATCGAAGACATCTCCGTAGTTCGGCCTGCATTGGCCAGTCTGGGCCTTTGACCCTGGTGGTCAGAGGCACGTCGCTCGTCCATTCTAGCGATAACGGGCGCCGCGGGAAGCCGTGTACAACGAAAAGTCGAGGAGACCCCATGCTGATCGAACGTAGTGACAGTCTGCTGCTGGTGGTCGACGTGCAGACGGCATTGATGCCGGTGGTGGAAAGAGGGGATCAGGCGATCACCGAGATCGGCTGGCTGGCGGCCGTGGCAGAGCGCCTGGAGGTGCCTGTGTGGGTGACCGAGCAGTATCCTCAGGGGCTCGGGGCGACCGAGCCGCGACTGAAATGTGCCCTGCCACAGAGCACCCGCTGGTTCACCAAGAGTCACTTCAACGCCTGCCGGGAGCGCGATATTGCACAGGCCTTCGAGGCGGCTGCACCGCGTCAGGTCGTGATTGCCGGGGCCGAAGCCCATATCTGTGTGCTGCAGACGGCACTTGGCCTGCTGGAACGGGGTGTCGAGCTGTTCTGGCTGGTCGAAGGCTGCGTCAGTCGCCGCAGCGATGAAGCGAGACTTGCCGGCGAGCGCGCAAGACAGGCCGGCGCCTGGCAAGTCAGCGCCGACATGGTGGCCTACGAATGGCTGGAACGCTGTGACGACGCGACCTTTCGCGAGGTGCATCGTGAACTGCTGCGCCCCAGGGCGTCCCGGTCGCTGCGGCTGGCGCCCTGAGGATCACAGCTGGCGCGCCAGCCAAGCCAGTCAATAAAGCCACGCCTTCATGATCGCTGAAAGGTGGCACCGTGCACCATCTGCGGCGCACGGACGAGCGCTACCGGCGTAGCGGCGGCGCGACTCAGGCGGGGTTGTCGCGGGTGAACACCAGGGTGCCACCCTCGGACTCGGCGGCGTTGAAGCGGTACCCGGCCACGTCGAAGTCCTTGAGCCCTTCCTTGTCGTCCAGGCGTTGCTGGATCATCCAGGCGGCCATCAGTCCCCGGGCCTTCTTGGCGTAGAAGCTGATGATCTTGTAGCGATCGTTCTTCCAGTCCTTGAACACCGGGGTGACCACTTCGGCCTTGAACTTTCTGGCATCGATGGCCTTGAAGTACTCGTTGGAGGCCAGGTTGACCAGCACAGGTGTTCCGCTCTGTGCCACCGCCCGGTCGAGCTCCTCGGTCAGCAGCGGCTTCCAGAAGGCGTAGAGGTCCTTGCCCTTGGCGTTTTCCAGACGGGTGCCCATTTCCAGGCGATAGGGCTGGATCAGATCCAGCGGGCGCAGCAGGCCATAGAGGCCCGACAGGATGCGCAGATGATCCTGGGCGAAGCGGTTGTCGGCTTCATCGAAGGCGTCGGCCTGCAGGCCGACGTAGACGTCGCCCTGGAAGGCCTGGGCGGCGACCTTGGCGTTGTCCGGAGTGAACGGGGTCTGCCACTGTCCGAAGCGCGCCGCGTTGAGTCCGGCGATCTTGTCGCTGACGCCCATCAGCTCCGAGATGCGGGCCGGGCTGTAGTCGCGCAGGATGTCGATCAGCTCGCGGGAGCGGTCGAGGTAGTCGGGCTCGCTGTGGATATCGGTGGTGGCCGGGGTCTCGAAGTCCAGCGTCTTGGCCGGAGAGATCACGCTGAGCATGGGCGTGCTCCTGATGTCAGGTAGGGAAAATTGGCAAGTGGCCGTCATTGTACCAAGCCCCGCCGCCGCTCGGGACGAGGGCGAGGCTATGGACGCCATAGTAAAGAGGGCATGCCTGCCGGCAAGGGCAGGCGTTGTTCTCTACTTGAGGCCGGGGCTGGGGGGGCGAGGCCGCTTCAGGGGCTGGGGTTGGGCAGCCTGTGATGGATGGCCTCGATGCCTTCGATGACTTCGTCGGCCAGCACCAGGGCTTCCGAGGCGAGGTTGCTCTCGAGCTGCTCCATGGTGGTCGCGCCGATGATGTTGCTGGTCAGGAAGGAGCGCGAGTTGACGTAGGCCAGCGCCATCTGGGCCGGGTCCAGGGCGTGCTCGCGGGCCAGTTCGACGTAGGCGCGGGTGGCATCGATCGCCTGATCGGAACTGTAGCGGCTGAAGCGGTCCCACAGGGTCAGGCGGGCGCCAGGCGGACGGGCGCCGTCCAGATACTTGCCCGACAGCACACCGAAGGCCAGCGGTGAGTAGGCCAGCAGTCCCACCTGTTCGCGGTGAGCGATCTCTGCCAGCCCCACCTCGAAGGTCCGGTTGAGCAGGTTGTAGGGGTTCTGTATCGAGGCGACCCGCGGCAGGCCCAGGGACTCGGCCAGTTGCAGGCAGCGCATCACGCCCCAGGGTGTCTCGTTGGACAGACCCACGGCACGTACCTTGCCGGCATCGACCAGTTCCTTGAGGGCCGACAGTGTCTCTTCCAGATCGGTGGCCTGCTCGTCCTCGTCGTGGTTATAGCCCAGGCGACCGAAGAAGTTGGTCGAACGGTCCGGCCAGTGCAGCTGGTAGAGATCGACGTAGTCGGTGTTCAGGCGTGCAAGGCTTGCGTCGATGGCCTCATGAAGATGGGCGCGAGTCAGGCGAGGTCCGCCGCGGATGTGCTTGATACCGGGGCCGGCAGCCTTGGTGGCAATGACCACGTCGTCGCGGCTTTGGCGGCCCTTGAGCCAGGAGCCTACATAGCTCTCGGTCAGTCCCTGGGTGTCGGCCTTGGGCGGCACCGGGTACATCTCGGCGGCGTCGATGAAGTTGACGCCGAAGGCCACCGCGCGGTCGAGCTGGGCATGGGCCTCGGCCTCGGTGTTCTGCTCGCCGAAGGTCATGGTTCCAAGGCACAGGCGACTGACGTCGATGCCGGTGTTGCCAAGGGGACGGATCTGCATGGGGACTCCTTGTGGTAGGCCTTTGTCAGGGGGGCGCAGCGCCGCCGCCGGACCGTTTTTGCTGCAAAGCATCGAGATGGTACCTTTGGCCGACAGGGGTCGCCAAATCCCGGGGGTTGAGTCCGTATCGGGCCAGGCGTATGCTTGCCACCCCGTTGCCGCGGAGGAGTCCGTGGCACCGTCGATTCAACAGGAGATCGCCCGCGACACAGGAGGTGTCCGGTCCGACTTCCATCCTTTGGACTCAAGGTTGTTGCCATGCAGCAGGCATCGTCACTGAAGACGCGGCTCGAGTACCGTCTGGCCCAGCAGTTGTTTCACACTCGCTGGTTGCCCCGCTCGCCGCGAACCCAGAGGCTGACCATGCGTCTGTTTCAACGCTGTGCGGACGCCGGACACCCGGCAGCACTGTCGTTGTACGGGCACATGCTGTTTCACCGGTCACGGGCACCCCAGGACAAGGCACGCGGCGCTCGCTATGTGCTGCAGGCCGCCCATGGCGGGGACGTCAGGGCGCAGTACCAGGCAGGCCAGATCCACGAACATGGCTGCGCGCTGTACCCGGCGCGCCACGACCACGCCGTGACCTGGTACGCCCGGGCCGGGGAAGCGGGTCATGCGTTGGCGGCGGCGCGCCTGGAGCGCGCCTACCGGGATGGTGAGCTGTCGCTACCGGTGGATCCAGAGCGTGCCGCCTACTGGGCGGTGCTGGCTTCTCCAGGGCAGGCCTCGTCAGAGCAAACCTTGGCACGGCAGGCCTCGCCAGGTTCGGCCAATAGCGCCCTGGCCAATGGACAGCCTGTTCCGGGGCAGTCCACCAGGCAAGACGGTGTCACGCTGGACAAAGCGGAAGCCCAACAGCGACACTAGAGGTATCAGGCGCGACGGTTGGGTCGCGCACGGGTCCCGGTGAGGCCGAGACGAGCGGCGGTTCAGGATTCCCTGGCCGCCGCTGGTAGTTTGGGCCTCGGGTACGGTTTTCGTTGTCGGGTGACGTCGGGGAGGCGTTTTGGCCGACTGTCACGACGAGGTTTGCTGCCTGTGGTGTTACCGACTCTGCTGGATATCGAAGCCTCTGGATTCGGGCGCGGCAGCTACCCGATCGAGATCGGCCTGGCGCGGCCGGATGGCAGCTGCTGCGCCTTTCTGATTCAGCCCCTCGAGGAATGGACCCACTGGGATCCCAAGGCCGAGCTGCTGCACGGGATATCCCGGGCCCGGCTCGAGCGCGAGGGCTATCCGGTACGTCACGTCGCCCGTTGGCTTAACGATGAGCTGCACGATATCGGCATCGCCTACAGCGATAGCTGGGGGTACGACAACACCTGGATGTCGCTGCTGTTCCACCACGCCGGCATGATTCCCGCCTTCCGCCTGGAAGCGCTGCGGCGGTTGCTCGACGAGACCCAGATGGCGATGTGGAGCGACATCAAGGAGTCGGTGATCGAGGAGCGGGGCATCCAGCGCCATCGCGCCGGCGAGGACGCCCGGCTTCTGCAGTTGACCTTTGCCCGCACCCAGGAGCTCAGCGCGCGCCGCTGACGCTCACTGTTTATCGCTCTCGCTGACGCTCACTCTTTCTCGCGTTCTTTGTCGCACTCTTTGCTTCGCCATGGCGCCGCTCTATGTGGCGCCGCTCTCTATGGAGCTGTTGGGAGCCTGCCTACCTGAACAGTTACCCACAGCCGGTCCGACTGACCGTCTGTGGATAACGTGCGCTGGTGTGAACCTTCAGGGAGCGAGATCAATCGGCGGCGACACGCAGCAGCAGCTTGCCGGTGTTGGCATTGTCGGCGAGGTGTTGGTGGGCGGCCTCGACCTCCTCGATGGGCCAGTCGGCGTCGATCAGCGGAGCGAGTTCGCCGCGCTCGAGCCTTGGCCATACGTGGCGAGCGAGTTCACCCAGAATCCTGCCCTTGTCTTCCGGTGACCTGGCCCGCAGGGTCGAGCCGATCAGGCGCTGGCGCTTCATCAGCAGGCGGCCGATATCGAGCTCGGCGTGGCGTCCGCCCATCAGCCCGATCACCACCATTCGTCCATCGGCGGCCAGCACCCGTTGATTGTCGGCCAGATAGCTGGCCCCCACCGGGTCGAGGATCAGGTTGACCTCGCCGAATGCCTTGACCGCCTCGACGAAACTGCCCTGGTGGCGGTTCCAGCCCGCCCTGGCACCCAGCGACAGGCAGCGCTTGAGCTTTTCATCGCTGCCCACGGTGACAAAGCAGGGGTGACCGAACTCGCGGCACAGCTGGATCGCGGCGGTACCGACGCCGCTGGCGGCGGCATGCAGCAGCACCTGCTCGCCTTCGGCGAGTTGGCCTTCGATGAACAGGTTCAGCCAGGCGGTGGCGTAGACCTCCGGCAGGGCGGCGGCCTCGCGCAGGCCAAGGCCATCGGGCACCGGCAGCACCTGGCGTTCGTCCACGCAGACCTTCTCGGCGTAGCCGCCACCGGCGAGCAGCGCGCACACTTGCTGTCCAACCTGGAGCTTTTCGACCTCGGGGCCGAGCGCCACCACGCTACCGCTGACTTCCAGTCCCAGCACCTCGGAGGCGCCTGGGGGCGGTGGGTACTGACCGGCGCGCTGCATCAGGTCGGCGCGATTGACGCCGGCCCAGGCCACCTCGATATGCACTTCTCTGGCCTGGGGGGCGGGGAGATCGTCGGTGGACCGCCAGATCAGGCGGTCGCCGTCTTGCTGCATGGCGTACATCGGACATCCTCCATGATGAAATGAGAGGTCGACGAGGCGGCTGAGAAGCCGCCTGGACGCAGGAGCCTAGCGCTTGTCCAGGCGGGCCTCGAGCGCCTCCAGCAGGGCGTCGGGGTTGGCTGCACTGATCAGCGTATCGAGCGTGGCGGTGTCGAGAAAGCCCTGGTCCACCCCGGCGTGGAGGAACGTAAGCAAAGGGCGATAGAAGGCGCAAGTGTCGAGAATGCCGATGGGCTTGGCGTGTAGGCCGAGGTAGCGCCAGGTCCAGGTCTCGAAGAATTCCTCCAGGGTGCCGATCCCGCCCGGCAGCATCACGAAGGCGTCGGCGTTGGCCGCCATCTGGGCCTTGCGCTCGTGCATGTCGCCGACACGAATCAGCTCGGTCAGGCCATCGTGGGCCAGTTCCCGGTCAACCAGGTGGTGGGGCATGACCCCGATGACCTGGCCACCGGCCTCCAGGGTGGCATCGGCCAGCGCGCCCATCAGGCCGACACTGGCGCCACCGTAGACCAGGCCATGGCCGCGTTCGGCCAGGCGCCGGCCGAAGGCGCGGGTATCTTCGAGAAAGCGGGGATCTTCGCCCTGGCGTGAACCAAGATAGACACAGATCTGGGCCATGGAACGTTCTTCCTGTCGCGGCGTGAAGGGGGAGAGCGCTTGTCTGCGAGCAGCTCAGGGCAATAGATCGATGATGCCGTAGTGCTCGTCGACCCACTGGCCGATCACATTGTTGCCGCACAGGTGATGGGCGTACTGGGTGTGCAGGCAGCGCACCTGATCGTGGTTGGCGATGCCGCCGATGCCGCGTTCACGCAGCACCTTGTCATAGCCCAGACGCTCGACCTCGGCACGCTGCCCGGCGCTCATGTGCGCCCAGCGGGTGGCGATGTAGTCCTGGTGGCTTGCATGGTAGGCCGCACGGAAGTCGTCATCTTCCTTTAGCCGGGCCTCCAGCGACTTGATCACGCCGGCTGCCTCGATCCGTGACAGCTCCACCTTGAGCAGCTCGGAGCTTAGCCAGAACAGGGTGGGAAACGGCTTGCCGTCGACGATCGGGGCCATGCGCAGCACCAGCGGAGTGCCTTCGCCGTCGGTGGCGGCAAGGGCCTCGATGCCGCGGGGCTCGCGACCGAGCTGCTCGGCGATGATCGCCGTCTGGGCGGCATCGGGGGGCGTGTCAGGACGGATCACCATCGGGGTTGTCTCTTACGAATTTGGTGGAGCGCCCCACCGCGCGAAAGAAGGCACGATTGAGCTGTTCCGGGGTGGGGACGTAGGCCTGCTCGCGCTCGATGAACTCGGCGCCGCGTGCGATCAGCACGTCGTAGAGGCGATTGAACGGGGCATCATAATCGTAGGGATCGGCGCCGAACAAGCGAATGTGCGGATAGTCGGCGAAGCGCTCGAGGAAGAAGGCTTCCAGGCTGGCCTCGGCGGCGCGATGGCGGACCTTGTCGTCCGGGTCCAGCCACAGGGTGTAGCGGATCGCCATGGGCACCTCTGGTGTCGATATGGCTCCACCCTAGCATTTTTGCCATTTTGACGCTTGTTCGGCCGGTCTTTTTACCGGGAACGGGGCTGTCTCGAAGGGCTATCTCGCCAGCGCCACCACCTGGGCATCGGTCAGCGCGATCAAGTCGTCCGGGGCCAGGGTGATTTCCAGGCCGCGGCGTCCGCCGCTGACGTGGATCTGGCTGTGGTCGTGACAGCTGTCATCGATAAAGGTGGCCAGACGCTTCTTCTGACCCAGCGGGCTGATGCCGCCGACCACATAGCCGGTGGCTCGTTCGGCCGCTTCAGCCTCGGCCATGGCGGCCTTGCGACCCTTGGCCGCCTTGGCCAGGGTCTTGAGGTCGAGCTTGCGCGACACCGGCACGATGGCCACCACCAGGCGCTGGCCATCGATGCTGGCCAGCAGGGTCTTGAACACCGCCGCGGGGTCCAGCCCCAGCGCCTCGGCCGCCTCCTCGCCGTAGGCCGGCGAGCGCGGGTCATGCTCGTAGCTGAGGGTGGAAAACGGTCTGCCGGCCTTTTCCAGCGTCTTGACGGCAGGGGTCATGGTCAGGCGATCTCCGGTTCGTGAAGGTGCTCCATCAGGGCTTCGCGCAGTTCGCCTTCAATCGGCACCGCCTTCTTGGTCTGGTGGTCGAAGTGCACCAGCACGGTGTGGCCGAGATTGGTCAGCTCGCCCTTCTGGTGGGCTTCCTGGGTCACGGTGAAGGAGCTGTTGCCCAGGCGTGACAGGTAAGTGCGAACCTCGATGTCATGGCCATAGTGGAGTTCGGCGCGATAGTCGATCTCCATGCGTGCCATGATCAACCGCCACTTGGCCGGGTCCAGGTCCGGGGTGAACAGGCGGAAGAGGTCGTTGCGTGCCAGCTCGAACCAGGCCGGCAGGCGGGTATTGTTGACGTGACCGAGGGCGTCGGTGTCGTAGAAGGCGGGCTCGATGGTGCGGGTCAGCATAGGGCGTTCTCGTTTGTTGTGGTGGTGATGTCAGGGTTTCAGGATTATCCCAAGCAAGCGCTAGGTCAAGATGCGGGCGTCGGCGCGCCCGTCTTGGCTCAACGCTTGGCTCAGCCTTTAGCTCAGCCCTTGTCTCTCAACTTCGGCGGCCTGCCCACCACTGCTGCACTCGCATCCACGACAACAGCCATAGGGTGGCGGCGGCGAAGCCCAGCAGGGTGCCTGGCCACAGGCCGAGGCTTGCGTAGGTCAGTGACACCACCAGGGCGTAGCACAGAAGCGAGCCCAGGCCCGCAGGATAGTGCTTGATGACCGTGGCCACCGGCGCTGCCCCCTGGGTCAGGTGGAGGATCACCAGGAACGGGTACATGGTCACCGGGAACGCCGCCATGACCCCGGCCCAGGCGCTCGGCACCACATGGGCGAGGCCGGTGATCAGGAAGATGATACCCGCGGCGAGCCCTGCCCGCAGCGCCAGCGCCGGCCAGGAGAAACCGCCCTTGGGGGTGGCCTTGACGTCGGGGACCCGGCGATACAGCCAGGTGAAGACGATGATGGCGACCAGGGTGGTGAGGGTGCCACCGAGGCGGCTGAAATCGACCTGGGTCAGCAGGCTGCTGGCGGCGAGCCAGGCGGCAAGGCCACCCGCGGTTCCCTGGGCCACGCCCTTGAGCCCGTCACCGCGTGCGGCCAGCAGGTAGCCGCCGCCCAGTGCCAGGGTCGCGGTGAAGCCGGCCAGGGTGTGTACGGCGCTGTCGCTGGCGAACTGGGGCGACAGCTCCAGGCCAATGAAGAACAGTGCGATGGCGGTGCCCAGTGGGTAGCCGGAGAGCAGGCCGGCGACCCGGGTGCTGACCCGTTCGGCGATGACCGACAGGCCAAGCACGACGCCGACGGAGATAAGCAGTTTGGCCAGTTGCCAATGAAGGGGGACGTCCATGAGGGGAGGGGGTTCCTTGGGTTATCGTAGGTATCTGGTGACCAGGTTCAAGCGAGATGACCATGACCGAGCTGTCGCCGCCCCCGAGGCCAGAGCGCTGCGAGCTGTGCGCGCGAGGGGCGCCCCTGACCAAGCATCATCTGATACCGCGTTCGCTGCACGGCAAGGCGCGCTATCGCAAGCGCCACGATCGCGTCGAGCGCCTGACGGCGATCCTGTGGGTGTGCCATGGCTGCCACCGCCATCTTCACGCGCTGCTGAGCGAGCGTGAGCTGGCCGACCATTATCGCAGCCGCGAGGCGCTGCTGGCACATCCGGAGATTCGTTCCTTCGTCGAATGGCTGTCGACCAAGCCCGACGGCTTTCGGCCGAAGCGGCCGACCCGGCGGCGTCGTTAGCGCGGTGCCTAGACCAGCCTGAGCCCCTGACGATCGACCCAGGCGGCGGTCACCGCGGCCGCCAGTGGTTGGCGAAGGTGTTCCGGCAGGGCGTCGACGGCGGCGTCGCGGCTGTCGAAGGTGCGATTGCGCAGCCAGCAGTAGGCCCAGGCGCAGGCCTCGGGCTCATCGCCGGGTGTCGGCCGGGCAGGCATCTGGACCAGCAGGAACAGCGCGGTACGCACCGCCCAGTGGGGTGGGATCTCGTCGTTGTCGGCGGCGGCCCAGCGCTCCAGTGTGGCGCCGTCCGGGGTCTCTCCCGGGTCGCCGAGGCCGGCGACCCGGGCGGTTTCTGCCAGGATCAGCGCCAGGCGATCGGGGTCGCCGCGTCCAAGCGCCAGCCACTGGCCGATCAGGGCAGGCATTCCTCGGCATACCTTGGCGAAGAATCCGTGATGCGGCATGGTGCTTGTCATGGGGGAAGCGTCCTTCAAGTGCTTGGCCAGGGTATCCTGGCAACCGACCAGCCATCGTCAGGGAGATGACCATGAAACCCGATTTTGCCACGCCGATCGATCGACGACAGCCCCGCGGTGATGATCGTTCGCCACATTGGCCGTCACAGAAGTGGCACCGCCACGGTGATGACGTCCTGCCGCTGTGGGTCGCGGACATGGACTTCCGCTCGCCCGAGGCGGTGGTCGAGGCGCTGTCGGCGCGCATCGATCACGGCGTCTTTGGCTACGGTCTGGTGGCGGAAAGTCTGGAACAGACGCTGATCGACTGGAGTGCCAGCCACTATGGCTGGGACATCGAGGCCCGCTGGCAGCACTGGCTGCCGGGGGTGGTACCGGCGTTGCACCTGGCGAGCCTGGCCTTTACCGAGCCTGGCGATGGGGTGCTGACGGTGACGCCTATCTATCCGCCGTTCTTGCAGGTGGCCAGGCGCACCGGGCGCCAGCCCCAGCAGGCAGCCATGCGCCCGCCCCAGGCGCCGGGCGAGCCCTGGTCGCTGGACCTCGAGGCGCTGGAGGCGGCGATCACCGAGCGGACCCGGCTGCTTCTGTGGTGCCAGCCCCACAACCCCACCGGACGAGCCTGGCGCCGCGAAGAGCTCGAAGGACTCGCCGAACTGGTCGAGCGTCATCGGTTGATCGTGGTCTCAGACGAGCTGCACTGCGACCTGCTGCTCGACGAAGGAGCGCGCCACCAGCCCCTGGCCGCCGCCTTCCCGGCGCTGGCCGATCGCATCATCACTCTGTGGGCGCCGTCCAAGACCTTCAATCTGGCTGGGCTGACCGCTGCCTGCGCGATTTGCCCCGACGCCGGCCTGAGAAAGCGCTTTCGTGATACCGCCAAGGGATTGATGCCGGACGCCAATGTGCTCGGGCTGGTGGCGGCTGAGGCCGCCTATCGCCACGGCGAGCCCTGGCGCCAGGAGTTGTTGACGGTACTGCGTGGCCACCGCCAGACGCTGGTCGAGCGCGTCGCTGGCTGGCCCGGCGTGGGCTTCAGCGCCCCCGAGTCGACCTATCTGGCCTGGCTCGATCTGCGCCAGTCGACCCTGGGTGGCGAGGAGTCGCCGGCCAAGGCATTGCTCGAGCGAGCCGGGGTCGCGCTGTCGGATGGCGCCGACTTCGGCTGGCCGGGCTTTGCGCGGCTCAATTTCGGCACCACGGCCACCCAGCTTGACGAGGCGCTGGCGCGCCTGGACCAGGTGTTGGGCGGCTGAGTGGCGCTGGCGTAATATCCTCGACAACGAAAACGGGGCCCTCGAAGGGGCCCCGTTTTCATGCTCAGGCGATGAGCGGCAAGGCGCTCGACGTCTCGATCCACTCAGTAGAGCAGGGCGAACAGCTTGCGGCGGTAGCTCACCGTCAGCGGATGATCGGCGCCGAGTGCGTCGAACACCCGCAGCAGGGTCTTGCGCGCCAGGTCGTCACCGTAGGCACGGTCGCGCTTCATCACTGCCAGCAAGCCTTCCAGACCGGGTTCATAGTCACCGTCGGCCACCTGGCGCAGTGCCCTCAGATAGTTGGCCTCGCTGTCGTCACGTCCCTCCAGGGCGGCCAGGGTCTCGGCGTCGGGCGCTTCTTCGCCGAACTCGATGCTGGCACGAACGCCGCGGGCCTCGGGACCGTCGCGGTCTTCCGGAGGTAGCGCGTCAAGCAGGGCGCGCGCTTCGTCAGTGCGACCTTCCGCCACCAGCACTCGGGCCATCTGAATCTGGTAGGCCAGGTGGTCGGGGTACTGCTGTGTCAGCTGCTGCAGGATCTCCAGCGCGGTGGCGGTGTCGCCCGCCGCCAGGGCTTGTTCGGCCTGTTCTTCGGGGCTTGCCGGAGCATCTTCCGGGGCCGGGAAGTAGCGGCCCAGCCACTCGCGAATTTCCTTTTCCGGCAAGGCGCCCTGGAAGTGGTCCACCAGACCGCCCTGGCTGATCAGCTTGACGTCGGGTACCGAGCGTACGCCGAGCTGGCCGGCGATGTCCTGGTTGTCGTCGATGTTGAGCTTGGCCAGCAGGAAGGTGCCGGCGTACTCGCGGGTCAGCTTTTCCAGCACCGGCATCAGGTTCTTGCAGGGCTCGCACCAGGGAGCCCAGCAGTCCAGCAGCACCGGGATGCGCATGGACAGCTCCAGCACCTGCTGAATGTTGCTGCGGTCGACGTCGAAGATCAGGTCGCTGTCGGCCGGCCCCTGGGACGCCGCGGCGGCACCCTGGGCGGGTTCGCTGCTCGGATCGCTGCTCAGAGGTTCGCCTGTACGAGGGTCGACGATGGGCATGGGACACAACCTTGTCAAAAGTGAATTGCCCTAAAGATGCGGGCGACGGCCACCGACTTCAAGGCGCCTGCCGATACGCCGGAGCATGCCTGGAATCGATGACTGGCCAGCGGTGTGCCCAAGACGCGGTAAAGGGCTGCGGCGACGGTCGATTCTTGACCGACTCGGGTTGATCGAGGTCAGCTCTTCGACGAAAGAAGGAGGGGTGGATGGCTAATCCGGGGACACGGAAGCGCCAAAAAATATCGAATTGGCACAGAAAAATTAAGATTTAATCAGGGGGCGGGCTTCGTAGTACAGCGATGCCGCAACGGCGTCTGGTGGCGAAGCGCTGGCCTCGGCCAGCACCGGACAGCCAACAAAAAAACGAGGCAGTCCCGAAGGACTGCCTCGTTTTCGTATTTGGTAGCGGGGACCGGATTTGAACCGATGACCTTCGGGTTATGAGCCCGACGAGCTACCAGACTGCTCCACCCCGCATCAACGAGGACGTAGTATACGGATAATTCTGGCTGCGTCAACCCTGTGCGATTTCGGGTGTGATGGGTCGTGCCGTTCGGGCGCTGTGGTCCATACTGGAGGGGCTGTCATGCAAATGTCAGTGCTAGACGCTAGCCTGGTGGATAGTCGTTGTGGACGTTGATTCGACGCAGTACCACGACGAAGGCCTGCCGAGGTAGGCAGGTGGGGCTGGGCGTCGCAGTGGCAGGAGGCCACCCGCGATCGCTCTGGGCCCGAGGTTCCTGGTTGCGCGAATGCGCAGCACCAGAGCATCCACTGCTATACATGCTTGCAACAACAAGTGCCGTCGCCAAGCGGCGGCGTGAAGGACAATCAGGGAGGTCGTCTATGACTCAGCAAAAGCCCGTCGCGTGGGTCACCGGTGGTACTGGTGGTATCGGAAGCTCAATCTGTCGCGAACTGGCGGATGCCGGCTATCAGGTAGTGGCCGGTTACAACAATCCTGACAAGGCCAAGACCTGGCTGGAGACCCAGAAGTCGGATGGCTATGACAATATCGACATCGCCGGCATCGATCTGACCGATTTCGAGGCCTGCCAGAATGGCGTCAAGGCGATCGAGGACCAGCATGGGCCGATCGCAGTGCTGGTTAATTGTGCCGGTATCACCAAGGATGGCACCTTGAAGAAGATGTCGGCGGACCAGTGGAACGTGGTCATCGACACCAACCTCAACAGCGTCTTCAATACCTGCCGCAGCGTGATCGAGAGCATGCTGGAGCAGGGCTACGGACGGATCATCAACATTTCGTCCATCAACGGCCGCAAGGGTCAGTTCGGCCAGGTGAACTATTCCGCCGCCAAGGCCGGCATGCACGGTCTGACCATGGCGCTGGCGCAGGAAACTGCGACCAAGGGCATCACCGTCAACACCATCTCGCCTGGCTATATCGCCACCGACATGATCATGAAGATTCCGGAGAAGGTGCGCGAGGCCATTCGCGAGACCATCCCGATGAAGCGGTACGGCACGCCGGAAGAGATCGGCCGCCTGGTCAATTTCCTGGCCAGCAAGGACAACGGTTTTATCACCGGTGCCAATATCGACATCAATGGCGGTCAGTTCATGGGCTGACAGACGTCGCGCCGGGCTCACGAGGCTCGGCGATGTACATTTCGCCAGAAACCACGATGCGAGGCCAAAAGGCCTCGCATCGTGGTTTTCAGGGGTTGAAAGAGTTCAGGGGTTGAAAGAGGGGGGAAGGCACGGCAAGCCGTGCATCGCTCAGGGTGGTGGCAGTTGACTCAGCCCATCCAGCAGGGCGTCGAGCTCCTGTACCTCGCGCTCCCACTGCTGGCGCGACACTGGACCGGTGGCCAGCAGCCCACACAGTACCGAGATCAGCTCGTCTTCCCGGCTCGGCGCCTGGCCAAGGCTATCGTTGAGGCGGTCGACCTGGATCGCCAGGCGCAGTGGCTCGTCCTGGTGGCCGATCGGATGGCCCGCCAGGAGCGCCAGGTGCACCCGCAGTCGTGCCAGACGCTCGGCGACTTCCTCCGCTGGAGCAGGATCGCGTCGTGCGGCGTTGCGCTGTGCGTGGGCCTGTTTCAGCGCCGGCGGCAACGATAACGCGGCAGGAATCTCCACATCACTGCAGAGGCGACCGGCGAGGCAGTCATCGTCTGCTTCAAGGTGCTCGAGAATCAGCGGTTTGACCTCGCGCCAACGACCGACGACCTCTGCCACGGAGAGCCGCTCCAGGCGCTCGCGCCGAGCCCGTACGATGCCGGTCCAGCGCTTGCGCATGCCTTCGGTGCGCCGGCCCGATGGCAGCGGTTCCAGCGCGCTGGCCTCATCCACCGCCTTGTCCAGCCAGTCGGCCTCGCTGCTTGCCGCGGGTTGCCAGGCATCGATGCGGTCGATCAGGGCCTGCATCTGTTCCAGGCGCTCGCGAGCACGCTGGGCACGATCATCGCGCTCGGCGTCACGCTGGGCGAAGATCTGGTCGCATAGTTGGCGGAATTCTCGCCACAGGGTCTGCTCCTCGCCCTTGGGCGCGCGCCCCAGTTCGCGCCAGCGCTGTTGCAGTGCCTTGGCCTGGTCGGCTCGCTGGCGTGCCGGCAGTCGTGCATCGACCAGCGCTCGGGCCTGGTCGATCACCTCACGCTTGGCGTCGGCGATCTCGTTGGCGCGGCGATCGATCAGCGCCTGCAACTGGTGCCGGATGCGGCCGAAGCGTCGTCCGATGGCCTCAGCGTGATCGCGCGGGACAGGGGCGGTGCGGCGCCACTGTTCCCTGGCCTGGTCGCGGATCTCGCGCAGCGCGTCGGGGTCGGCCTGGGCGGCGGGCTGCTCCAGAAGGGCCTCGATCTGCTCGCACAGCGCTTCGCGTTCTGCCAGGTTGGCCTCGCGCAGGCGCTGTTGTTGTTCACGCCAGGCCTTGAGCGACTCGCGAATACGTTCGGAGGTTGCCCGAAAGCGCTCGGACTGCTCGCGGTTGGCCGCGGCGTCGCCCAGTGCCTTCCACTCCTTGACCAGCTGGCGATGGCGGCGGTCACGGTCACGGTCGGTGAGGGTGGCTTCCTGCTCCAGGGCCTCGATGGCCTGGCACAGTTGCTCGCGCTTGGGACCGGCGACGAAGCCGCGCCAGTCACGCAGTTCGGCGAGTCGTGCGCCGAGGCGCTTGAGTCGAGACTGCTGGGCACCGGCCGAGGACGGCAGCTGATCGGCGAGGTGGCGAAGCCGCTGGTGCAGGCGGCTTGCTCCCTTGAAGGTACCCTCGTCGAGCAGCGCCTCGAGACGATCCAGTTCCTCATCGAAGCGTGTGAGCTGGGACTCCGACGGTTCGTCTCCGGAAAGATCCTTCTCCAGGCGAAGATGGTGTCGGGCACGTTCGAGCCTCGGGTCTGGCGGCAGACCTTCGGGCCACTTGCAGTCGCTCACCAGCTGCTTGAGCGCAGCCTCGTCGCCGGCCCTGATGGCTTCCTCCAGCGGCAGGGCGCGCTCGACCAGGCGCTGGTGGGCCTGGTTGATGGCGTCGTAGTTCTTCAAGGCCTTGTCGTAGCGCTGGCGCAGGCCGTCGTCGGCCAGGTGGATCTCGGACAGTGCCTGCCAGCGGTTGGCCATCAACTGCTTCTGAGCGCGCAGGCTGGCAAGGTCCTGTTCACCGACATATTCGCCCTGATAGAGCGCGGCCAGGCTTTCTTCCAGCGCCATGACCAGTGCCTCTCGGTCCTGGTCGGCCTGCTCGCGGCGCTGTCGGTCGGCACGCAGGGCGTGTTCCTGGGCCTCGTGATCGTGAATCACCTTGCGACAGCGCAGGCTGGCCTCCTGGTAGCGCTGTTCCTGCCCGGCGTCGGGCAGATCCGCCAGTCGAGACCACTCGCGCTCCAGATGGCGGAAGCGCCCAGCGTAGAGAGGCTCCCAGGTGGCACGGGCGTGCTGCTCGAGACTGGCCAGCAGTTGCTCGCGTCGTTCCCGAGCCTGTTCCACGGCGTCGGCGTCGGCGCGCAGTCGACCCAGGCGTTCCTTGGCGTCGCGCACCACGTGGCGATCCCGGCGGGCCGCCTGGGCCAGCTGCTTGAGACCTTCCTCGGAGGTGACCCGCTCGGCGGCGGCGTGACGTACGGCGGCGATGCCGTTGTCGCAGGCCTGGCGAATCAGGGCGGCCTCGTCATCGAGCCTGGCCAGGGCGGCGAGTCGCAGCTGCTGGTTATCGCCCTGGAGGGCGATCTCCTCGAGCATCGCCGCGTCGTCCAGGGACTCGACGATCTGCTGGCGGCGGCCAAGTTCGATGCCGCCCTGGCGACCGATCAGCAGCGCGATGAGCTGACGATCCAGCTCGCGTGATCCTTTACCCTCGACGCGCAGCTCCAGCAGTCGCTGTGGGTCGTCCAGGCGTCTCGCCGCGGCGAGACGGACGTCGGGCTCGGTGTCCTGGACCAGGGTCTCGAGGGCCTCGCGTTGGCTCTGGGGGTCGAGCCGTTCGGCGGCGTCGCGTCGGACCTGTGGATCGGGATGTCGCCAGCGTGGCGAGAAAAGGCGGCGGAGGAGTCCGGGCATGGGGCTTCCTGCAAAGAAATAAAGAAAGGTGGCGAAACGGCTTCACCATCTTGTTATTGCGCCAGGCTAAGCCGGGCGTCGAGATAGAAAGTTTATCTAAGCATGCGCGCCACCATCAGAAAAGGCCTCAGCGCAGGGCTGTGGCTGATTGGAGACACTGACAGGAGGACAATTGAGGCTTATGATCGGTTGCAGGACCGGGGGCTCTGACTTAGCTTGAGATCATCCCCCGACCAACACCCGACGTGGAGTTCGGCAATGAGCCTCAAAGTGGACAGGGACAGCATGGCGTTTACGTTCAAGGGTGGGATGCTGCCCATGACGGTGATGGAGCTTTCCAGTGCGGATCCCGAGGAAATTCGCGATCAGCTCGCGGGCAAGCTCTCGCAGTCGCCAGCCTTCTTTCAGCACACCCCGGTGGTGCTCAGCGTCGAGAAGCTCGACGAACCTCACCTGGCCCTGGAACGTATCTGTGCGGTGTGCCGGGCGCACAAGCTGCTGCCGGTAGCGGTGCGCGGTGGTGCCGATCCGGTCAAGCAGTCCGCCTGGGCGCTCGGACTTGGCTGGTTCCCCCCCCAGGATGCCGCCCGTGCGCGTACCCTGGAAAGCGTTCCGGTGCAGGAAGACGAAGACGTCACCGTGGTCGAGGAAGTGGAGGCTGACGCGCCTCATGGCGGACGTATCTTTCGTGGCACCGTGCGTTCCGGCCAGCAGATCACCGCTCCCGACGGCGACCTGACCGTGATCGGTGCGGTCAATGCCGGGGCCGAGGTGCTGGCGGCGGGCAATGTCCACGTCTACGGTGCCCTCAGGGGGCGTGCCCTCGCTGGCATTCACGGCGACCACCAGGCAGGCATCTTCTGCCGTGAGCTGCATGCGGAGCTGTTGTCGGTGGCGGGCAACTACAAGCGTCTCGAAGATATCGACCCCCAACTGCTCGGCTCCTCCGTCCAGGTCGTGCTGACGGACGATCAGTTGGGGATCACCGCGCTGAAGTGAGCCTTCGGCTGGGCTTGTAAGGAGCCTTTAGCCGGGCTTGTGAAGCGCCTTCAGCGGGGCATTGCCGCATCAGCGGGCGCTTTAGCGCGGGACAGCGATTTTTATAAGGCCGTGCCTGGTCACTGCGGTGACCACACAGGACCAACAACTTTACGACGACAGGATGCGACACTTGGCCAAGATCATCGTTGTGACCTCCGGTAAAGGCGGGGTCGGCAAGACAACCAGTGCGGCAGCCATTGCCACCGGGCTGGCACTCAGAGGCAACAAGACGGTAGTGATCGACTTCGATGTCGGTCTGCGGAACCTCGACTTGATCATGGGCTGCGAGCGCCGTGTGGTCTACGACCTGGTCAACGTCATCCAGGGCGAGGCCGGGCTGAACCAGGCGCTAATCCGTGACAAGCGCGTGGACAACCTGCATATCCTTCCTGCCTCCCAGACTCGGGACAAGGATGCCTTGACACAGGAGGGCGTCGAGAAGGTGCTGGACACCCTGACCAAGGACTTCGACTACATACTGTGCGATTCACCCGCCGGTATCGAACGTGGTGCCCAGCTGGCCATGTACTTCGCCGACGAGGCCATCGTGGTGACCAACCCCGAGGTGTCTTCGGTGCGTGACTCCGACCGTATCCTTGGGCTGTTGTCATCGAAGACCCGGCGGGCCGAGCAGGGCAAGGACCCGATCAAGGAGCACCTGCTGATCACCCGCTACAACCCCGGACGGGTCGACCAGGGAGACATGCTGAATCTCGAGGACATTCGCGAGATCCTGGCCATCAACCTGGTAGGTTTGATTCCCGAGTCCGAGGCCGTGCTGAGAGCCTCCAACCAGGGGGTCCCGGTCACCCACGACGACAGCAGTGACGCTGGCCAGGCCTATATGGATACGGTCAGCCGCCTGATCGGAGAGGAGGTGCCCTTGCGCTTCCACGAGTATCAGAAGAAAAGCCTGCTGAGCCGCATGTTCGGAGGAGGAGGTCGCCGGTGAAACTACTCGATTTCCTGAAGCGCGAACGCAAGAAGTCCGCGTCTGTCGCCAAGGAGCGGCTGCAGATCATCGTGGCGCACCAGCGTAGCCAGCGGGGACAGCCTGACTTCCTGCCGATGCTGGAGAAGGAGTTGCTTGAGGTCATCCGCCGCTATGTCGAGGTGGACGACGATGCCATCAATATGTCGCTGGACAGCGAGGACAACTGCTCGGTGCTCGAGCTCAACGTGACCCTGCCGCGCAGCAGTTGATGCAGCGCCTGGTGTTGCTTGAACGTCGTGATATCGTCGATGCCACATCGCCGATGCGATATCGACAATGCCAGCCATCAAGATGACGCCCCTGGGGCGTCTTTCGTGTATTTCCTTCCCGCGCCGGACTCGACCTGTGATCGTGCAGGCTGAGCCCGGCGTTGGCCTGTGCTAGGCTGACGGGCCTTTGACGTACGCGTGGAGACCGCAATCCCATGGCGCAGCCGAAAGCCGCTCCGCTGACCTTTCTGTGGCACGACTACGAGACCTTTGGTGCCGATCCTCGGCGCGATCGTCCCTCGCAGTTCGCGGCCATCCGTACCGACGCCGAGTTCAACGAGATTGGCGAGCCGGTGGAGCTGTTCTGCAAGCCCGCCGATGATGCCTTGCCGCACCCCATGGCCTGCCTGATCACCGGTATTACGCCCCAGCAGGCGAGGCGCAACGGTGTGCCCGAAGCCGAGTTCGCCGGCGCCATCGTCGACGAGATGAGCGTCGCCGGGACCTGTGCGGTGGGCTACAACAGCCTGCGCTTCGACGATGAGGTCAGTCGTCACCTGTTTTACCGCAACCTGATCGACCCCTATGCACGGGAGTGGCAGAACGGCAATTCGCGCTGGGATCTGATCGACGTGGTGCGCGCCTTTCACGCCTTGAGGCCAGAGGGCATCGAGTGGCCAAGGCGCGAGGACGGCAGTCCCAGCTTTCGCCTGGAAGACCTGACCGCGGCCAACGGTATCGAGCATGCCGGCGCCCACGACGCCCTGGCCGATGTGCGCGCTACCATCGCCCTGGCGCGACTGTTGCGTGGCGCCAATGCCAACCTGTTCGACTACCTGCTGTCGCTCAGGGCCAAGCGTGAGGTGCGCAAACGCCTGGATACGACCCAGCGCAAGCCGGTGGTGCATATTTCCCGGCGCTATCCGGCCAGCCGTGCCTGCGGGTCTCTGGTGATGCCCCTGGCCGAACACCCGACCAATCCCAACGGCGTCATCGTCTACGACCTGTCGCTGGACCCTGCCGACATGCTCAGTCTCTCGGCCCAGGAGATTCGTGCTCGGGTATTCGTCAGCAATGACGACCTGGCCGAGGGCGAAAGCCGGATTCCGCTGAAGGTCGTGCACATCAACAAGTGTCCGGTGATCTTTCCGCCCAGTGCGCTCAAGGATGTGTCGGGGCCCCATCAGGGCGAGTATGGTGAGATCGTGGCGCGCATGGGGCTCGAGATGGACGCCTGTCGCGGTCACTACCAGCGGCTGGCCAAGGACCCCGATATCGTCGCCAAGGTGCAGGAGGTGTTCGCCGAGCCACCGCCGGAGCCGCCGAGGGATCCTGACCTGATGCTCTACTCCGGCGGGTTCTTCTCTCCTGCCGACCGCCAGCAGATGGAGCGCGTGCGTGCCATGGATCCCTGGGATCTGGTCGACGCCAGCTTTGCCTTCCAGGACCCGCGCCTCGAGGAGATGCTGTTTCGCTACCGCGCCCGCAGCTATCCGGACACCCTGACCGGCGAGGAGCAGGCGCGCTGGGAGACCTTCCGGTGGGAGCGGATGAACGACTCGGCGCTGGCGAGCCTGACGCTAAAGGACTTCGCGCGTGAAATCGAGCGTCTGAACCAGACCTCGCTGAGCGATCGCGAACGCCAGATCCTCGAGGAGATGGTGATGTTTGTGGAGTCGATCATGCCCGCCCAGGCGTTCGGCTAGGGGGCAGCCTGGCGCAGACGCACGGCGTCGCGCTGGCCGTGTCGGGCATCATCAATATGGCGCCATGAATCAGATGTGATGAAGCGGGTGAAACCACAAGGCCCGACCGGCGCTGCCGGTCGGGCCTTGTCGTCACTGCTGTCGGCGGCGGCGTCGCCAGCCGGGCGGGATCGCCCCCAAGCAGGGGGCGATGGGGTGGGGCAGGGCCTTTTGGTAGAGCCCTTTCAGGGTTTGGCCGCCTGGGCGCTGGTGTCCCCCGGCGTCGGTGACAGCGCTTCTTCCTCGTCACCGGGCAGGGCTTCCAGGTCGCCTTTCAACGCCATGACGTCGCTGGGTGAGGCGCCCGGATCGAAGGTCACGTCCACCACTGCGGCGCCACCCAGACGCTGCCAGCTTTCCTTCAGGCTGGCGGCGTCGACCTCGAGCACCGCGGCGGCCAGCCGCTCACGCCTATCGAAGTCGGTGTCGCCGTAGGACAGCGCCTGCCACAGGCGGGTGGTGCGCTCCTCGAGGCCCGAATCACGCTGGGTAATCTCGTCGTGGACCGCCTGGCGATAGGTGGCCAGGGTGTCGTCATCCAGGCTGTCCAGACGCTCGGGCACACGGTCGAGAAAGTCGCTGACCCTGGCCTTGAGCTCGTCGCTCTGGGTGGAGGGAGACTGCACCAGCAGGCTGATGCCCGGAGCGTGCAGCAGCGGTGAGTAGCCTGCGCTGACGATGTACCCGAGCTGCTGTTCGGTGCGCAACTGCTGGTAGAAGGGGGTCTCGAGCAGCTTGCCGAGCACCGCGATGCGGGCCTGGGTGGCGATACCCTGGTCCGGCCCCTGCAGGTAGCGAATCAGCAGCGACTCGTCTCGGCTGGAGTCCGGCGTCAGGCTCGGCAGATCGACCGCCTTGAGTACCTGCAGGTCGGTGATGGCGTCCGCGCCAAGACTGGGCTCAAGCGCCGCGATGGCCTGTTCGGCCTCGTCGCGTGCCAGCGACTCTTCCAGGTTGCCGACCACCAGCGCCTGCAGGTGCAGCTCGTCGAGGAAGCGCTCGCGGAAGTCGCGCAGGTCCTGGGCCTCGAGGTCGGACAGCGCCTCCAGCAGTACCTGGGGGGACCACTGGGGCCGAATCAGCGCCTCGGACAGGGTGCGTTGCCCCTGGTGATAGAGCGGATTGCGTGGTGCATTGCCCCATTGCTTTTCCAGGCCGTAGCGTACTCGGGCGACGCTTGCGTCGAGGATCTCACCCTGCTTGAGCTGGTCGATCACCTCCCGTATCACCCTGTCCTGGCGGTCACGCCAGCCGGTGAAGGACAGCGTCATGCCACGCGAGTGGGCATAGGCTTCATACTTCTGTCCCGCCAGGCGTGCGGCGTAGAGCTTCTCGTTGAGGCTGTCGTTGAGCCAGCCGGCCAGCAGTTGTGTCAGCACGGCCTGGCGCGGGGACTGGCTGGCGCCAGGGTGCTGCAGGCTGAAGCGCCAGGAGGCCTTGGGCGTATCGTACTCGGCATCGGCCTTGTACCAGGCGTCGGCCTCGGGGGTGTCGATCAGCAGTGAGGGGCGCTCGTCGTGGGCCTCAAGCAGCGCCAGGTCCTCGGCGATAAAGGGATTGGGCTCGGGCAGTGCCAGCCCCGCCAGGGGTTCGGCTGCGGTATCGGCCAATGGCGTCTCCTGCCAGGCGGTGTCGTAGTAGCGGCTGCGTTGGTCGCCTTCGACCTCGGGGCCGGTGTACAGGCGGATCATGTTGTCGGGGCGCAGCGCATCGAGCCAGCGACGCACTTCCTCTGCGTCGAGGCCGTCCATGCGGTAGCCGGCGCGGTTGACGTCCTCGAGCGGGTAGTGGGTCAGGCTCATGGACAGGCGCATGGCCTCGTCCAGGGCGTTACCGTGCTGCTGGAACTGGAACGCCTGCTCGGACAGGCTGGCCTGCTCGTCGTAGCGTTCCTCGCTGATGCCCTGTTGGCGAATCTGCTCGATGGTGGCAAACAGACTGGCCTGGATGCGATCGAGATGCTCGCGACCCTCAGGGGTCAGGCTGACATCCACGGCCAGCAGTGCATGGCGGCCGTCACCTCGGGTGACGCCGGCGGACAGGCCGTCGGCCCAGCCGGCCTCGCGCAGGCGGCTCAACAGGCTGCCGGGCCCCTCATGACCGATCAGGTTGGCGATGTAGCTGGCCGGCTTGTGGCGATAGCTGAGCACGGGGTCGGGCACCGGGAACAGGAAGCTGACGCGGCGAGCGTCGCGCAGCGACTGGGCCTCGGCGGCCAGCGGCAGGCGTGAGCGATCCACCAGTGGGGTGTCGATGACGGGTGCCTCGAGGCCGCGATCGGGCACCTCGGCGAAGCGTTCGACCACCAGTGTCTGCAGTTGATCCAACGGCATCGGCGCCACCACCGCCAGATGCATGACGTTGGCACCGTAGTGGTTGTCGTAGAAGTTCATGACCCGCTCGCGCAGGCTGGGCTCCCCTTCGGGCCGCTCGGCCAGGGTCTCCTTGCTGCCCACCGAGAAACCCACGGTGGGGTTGGCCGGATTGAGCAGGGCGTCGAGGACCTCGTTCTCGCGGCGTGCGTCATCGCGCAGGCGCGCCTGATATTCGGAGTGCACCACGTTGCGCTCGCTGCCCAGGCGGTCGGCGTTGAACAGCGGGTCGATGAAGAACCGACTGAAGCGATCCAGAGCGCCTTCGAAGGCCTCGGGCTCCACATCGAAGAAGTAGTTGGTGTCCAGCGAGGCGGTGAAGGCGTTGTGGCGCCCGCCGTGGCGGCTGATGTAGCCCTGGTAGGCGTCGGGCTCGGGGTAGGCCTCGGTGCCCAGAAACAGCATATGTTCGAGCAGGTGGGCGAGCCCCTGCAGGTCATCGGGATCCTGGGCGCTGCCCACCGATACATTGAGTGACGCCGCCGCCTTGTCGGCCTCGGGATCGCTGACCAGCAGGACGTCGAGGCCGTTGTCCAAGGTCAGTACGCGATAGTCGCGATCATCGTGGGGGCTGACGATCGGCGTCGTGGCGGTGGCCACGTCGGCGTCGGCCTGAGCCGTGGGGGGTTGCTCGCTGGTAGCGGCCGGGGCCGCGGAAGCCTGAGCCAGCGGTAGCCACAGGCCGATCAGGGTGGCGACGAGGGCGCTGGCGCCGCGTCGTGTGAGGGTCGAAGCCATCACGTCTCCTTGGAAGTCTGGCGCCACATCTTGCCGATGGGGTGGGCACAGGATGGGTCTTGCTCTTGAGGATTGTTCACTCGTCTTGATACCGGAAAAGCGCCCAACAGTTCCCCGGGAGGGGGGCTCAACAGTGGCTTGAGGTCCTCGGGATCACTCTGCGGGTCCAGCCAGGCCCTCGCTTGACCGGGGGGCACGACCGCCGGCAGACGGTCGGTCAGGGGGGCTAGAAAGCCAGGGCTAGGTACCGTGATCAAGGCGAAGGAGTCGTTATAGTCGGTAAGGGTGGTGTGAAACCTACACCATAGTCCGGCCAGCAGCATCGGCCCGCGGTCTGCTCTGGTGATCAGGAAGGGCTGCTTGTAGTTCGGACGCGGCTGCCAGGCGTAGGCGCCGGCTACCGGCACCAGGCAGCGCCGCGCGCGGAAGGCGTCACGGAACATCGGGCGCGAGTCGAGGCTTTCGGCGCGGGCGCAGTGGGGGGCGTGATCGAGCACCTGCAACCAGGGCGGTGTCAGGCCCCAGAAACCGATCCCCAGGGTAGGGCGTCCAGCTTCCAGGCGGATGATCGACAGTGGACGGCGCGGGGCCATGTTGACGCCGCTGATGGCCTGGGCCGGAGCATCGAGGTCGTCGAGGGCGGTCTCGATGGCGCGGGCGGGAATATAGAGACGGCCGGTCATGGGGGCTCCTGCGATCTGGAGGGCCAGCGTACCCAAGCTCCCGGTGTCAGGAAAGCCTTGAGCCCGTTGTCGCGGCGAAGGGGGCATAATGAGCGGTCGAAAACAGTGTTCGATTAATGTATGCTGAACGATACCGCTGAACCTGAAGCCGCCGATGTCCGGCCGCGAGAGAGAAGAGCGATGGCGCGTCCAAGACAGCATGCCCCCGAGGAGCTTCACGCCCAGGTGATGGCCGCCTGCGATGCCTGGCTGGCTGAGCAGCCGGTGCATGCCCTGTCGCTGCGCTCGTTGGCCCGGGAGGTGGGCTGTGCGCCGAGCACCCTGCTGAAACTCTACGGCAGCTTCAACAACCTGCTTCAGCACGTCAACCTGGAAAGCCTCGGTCGGCTGCGCACGGTGATGGAGCCCCTGCTGGTGGACACCACCGAGCCTGAGGCCCGGCTGCGTGCCCTGGCCCAGGGGTACTGGAAGTTCGCCCGCGAAGACGCCCATCGCTGGCAGCTGATGTTCGACTATCCGCTGGCCCAGGAAGGCGAGCTCGATCAGCGCCAGACCGATATGATCGGCGCGCTGTTTGCCCGGGTCGAGGGGACCCTGACCGAGTATCAGCCGGATCTCGAATCGCTCGAGGCGCAGCGCCTGGCGCGAACCCTGTGGGGTAGCGTTCATGGCCTGGTGCAGCTGGGGCTCAATGACCGTCTTGGCTATTCCCAGGGCGGCGCCTTCGAGGTCGAGGAGCTGCTCGATCAACTGCTGTCGACCACCCTCGCCGGACTCAAGCAGATAGGCCGTGACCAGAGGGGCGATAGACAGGTGAACGACACGCCGTGATCGACGTACTCGTCTGGGGCCTCGTTGGCCTGCTTGCCTGCATCGCTGCCTGGCGCTTCTATCGCGCCCCGGCGGTGTATATCCGACGTTTCGTGTTTGCCTTTATCCATGTGTTGTACCGACTTCGCTTCCAGGGGCGTCGCTTCGTGCCCCCGCGCGGGCCGGCGCTGGTGGTGTGCAATCATGTCAGCTTCATGGATGCACTGGTGATGGGCGGCGGCAGCCCCAGGCCGCTGCGCTTCTTGATGGATCGTCCGATCTACGAGTCGAAGCGCCTCAACTGGCTGTTTCGCATGGTCGGGGCGATACCCGTGGAGTCGGATCGTCGTGACCCGGGCAATGTGCGTCGCGCCCTGGAAGAAGTCAGCCGCGCCTTGAGAAACGGCGACGTGGTGATGCTGTTCCCGGAAGGGCGGCTGACGTCGGATGGTGAGGTCAAGACCTTCCGCCGGGGCCTCGACCTGATCCTGTCGAGGGATCCGGTGCCGGTGATTCCTGCCGCGCTGTCGGGCCTGTGGGGCTCGTGGACGTCCAATCGTCACGGCAAGGCCCTGGCCCATTTCCCCAGGCGCTGCCGCGCCCGGGTGGCGCTCTACTTCGACGAGCCGGTGCCGCCGGGGCAAGCCACCCGTCAGTCGCTGGAGGCCCGGGTGCGCGAACTCAAGGCCGAAGCCGATCGCTGGGTCGAGACCGGCCAGCCCTGAGGCAGCCGCCGCCGGGGTGCGCAGGCTCCGACAGAGGGAAGGTCGGGTTAGGGAAGGGATAACGCAGAAAGGGACGGCCTCGGCCGTCCCTTTCTCGTTAGTGCTTTGCTTGTCAGTGCTTTGCTGGCAAGTACTCTGCCTGCTGGGGCCTTGCCCGCCGGTTCCTTCCCTGCATGTCGCGTCGCGACTGACGTCCCTCTGGTCCTTGCGGTGGTCAGTCGCCCGCGTCGGATTCTGCCAGGACGCGGCGAGTGCCAGGCCAGCAGCTGACCGAGGTGATCAGGTTGTCGCGCATCTCGAGGATTTCCATGCGGATGTTGCCGATCTGCAGGCAGGCCGGGCCGTCGGGGAAGGACTCGAGGTGTTCCAGTATCACCCCGTTCAGCGTCTTGGGGCCGTCGGTGGGCAAGTGCCAGCCCAGCGACTTGTTGATATCACGGATATTGGCGGTGCCGTCGATCACGTGGCTGCCATCGCTCTGGGGCAGCATGTCCTGTTCCTGGCCGGCCACGTCGGTGGTGAATTCACCGACGATCTCCTCGAGGATGTCCTCCAGGGTCACCAGACCCTCCACGTCGCCGTACTCGTCCACCACGATACCAATCCGGCGCTTCTGCTTCTGAAAGTTCAACAGCTGGGTGTGCAGCGGCGTCGATTCGGGAATGAAGTAGGGCTCCCGCGCTTCCTGCACGATGGCCGCCTTGGTCACCTCGCCTCTGGACAGGAAGCGGGCGGCATTGCGCAGGTGCAGCATGCCGATGATGCTGTTGATGTCGCCCTTGAATACCGGCAGCCGGGTGTGCTGGCTGGTGCGGATCTGGGTCAGGATATCCTCGAGACTGTCGTCGAGATCGATGCCGACCACCTCATGGCGCGGCACCATGATGTCGTTCACGGTGACATTCTCGAGATCCAGAATCGACAGCAGCATGGCCTGGTGGCGATGGGGGATCAGGGTGCCGGCCTCGTGGACCACGGTGCGCAGCTCGTCGCGGGTGAGATTGTCACCATTGCCGTCGATATTCTTGACGCCAAGCAGCCTGAGCAGGCCGTTGGAGATCACGTTGACCACCCACACCAGCGGATATAGCAGCTTGAGCAGCGGCTCCAGAATCATCGAGGCCGGGTAGGCGATGCGCTCCGGCTTCACCGCCGCGAAGGTCTTGGGGGTAACCTCGGCGAAGATCAGCACCACGATGGTCAGGATCGCCGTGGAGATGGCGGGGCCGCTGACATCGCCAAAGAAGTGGATGGCGATGATGGTGGCGATGGAGGCCGCCAGGTTGTTGACGAAGTTGTTGCCGATCAGGATGACGCCGATCAGCCGGTCGGGACGCGCGAGCAAGCGCATCACGCGCTTGGCGTTGCGCTGTCCGCTGTTGGCCTGGTGGCTCAACCGATAGCGGTTGATCGACATCATGCCGGTCTCGGAACTGGAGAAGAAGCCCGATAGGGCAATCAGCAGAAAGAGCAGGCCGAACAGCAGGCCCACCGGAAAGTCGTCGTTCAAGACGTGAAATCCTTGGTCGCGGGTAGGGGTCGAGTTGTAGGGGGTCGGGCCGGGAGTGTCAAGGAGACCTCCTGTCTAGCTGTGCGCTAACAGCACCTCAAGGACAAACTTGCTACCAAAGTAGGCCAGAAGCAGTGCGATATAGCCTCCCAGGGTCCAGCGCACCGCCCGCATGCCTCGCCACCCAAGGCGGTAGTGACACAGCAGCAGTACCGCGAACACCAGCCAGGCCAGCAGCGACAGCACCGTCTTGTGGACCAGGTGCTGGGCGAACATGTTGTCGAGGAACACGAACCCGCTGGCGATGGCCAGCGTAAGCAGGGCCATGCCCACCCAGATCATCTCGAACAGCACCCGCTCCATGGTGGTCAGCGGCGGCAGTGCCTGTACCACGCCGCGAATCCGGTGATGCTTGAGGGCCTTGTTCTGGACGCCTACCAGTATCGCCTGCAGCGAGGCGATGGCCAGCACCGCGAAGGCCAGGGCGGAGCTGACGGCGTGGAAGGCGATGCCGGGGGTCATGCCGTTTGCGCTGGTGGGGGTCGGTAGTTCGGTACCGAGCAGCAGCACCACGCCGGCAAAGGGGAACAGCACGGCGGCGATATTGAGCACCGGTTTGAACAGGCTGGCGCCCAGCAGCACCACCACCGCCAGGGCGGTGACCAGCACCGCGCTGGTGGACAGTCCTGGCAGCATCGAGCCCTCGAGGGCAAGCAGGCCGCCGGCGACGACCAGGTGGAGAGCCGCCGCCAGGGTGCCGAAGCCACGCACCAGTAGATCGCGCGGAGGAACCCGGCGAATCAGGGTCAGCCCTTGCCAGGAGGCAGCCGCCAGATAGAAGACAAAGGCCAGTAGAGCCAGAGGTAACGCCTGCATGCTGTGCTGTCCGTGCGCCTTGCCGGCGCCTTTGAAGATAGGGATCCTGGGTCCGGGGAATGCCTTCCCCTCGACACCGACTATACCGGATAGCGCCTCGGCTGACAGCCAGCGGGCGGCCTTCTTCGGCTGTCTTGCCGGCAACTGCATGGAGAGTCCGCGCCACAAGGCGTATAATTTGCGCCATCGTCAAGGCCGCGCACCGGCGGCCGTCTCAAGGGGCGTCTCGACAAGGGCGCCTTGAGGCCATCGCATTTGGAGAGGCCCATGTTTCAGAACCTGAGCGAGCGTCTGTCCCAGACGCTGAAGTCGATCAAGGGTCAGGCACGCCTGACCGACGACAACATCAAGGACACCCTGCGCGAGGTGCGCAAGGCGCTGCTCGAGGCGGACGTTGCCCTGCCGGTGGTCAAGGCGTTCATCGAGCGAGTGCGCGAACGTGCCGTGGGCCAGGAGGTCTCCCGCAGCCTGTCGCCGGGCCAGCAGTTCATCAAGATTGTCCAGCAGGAGCTGGAAGTCACCATGGGCGAGGCCAACGAAGGGCTGTCGCTCAAGGGCACGCCCTCCGTGGTGCTGATGGCCGGCCTGCAGGGTGCGGGCAAGACCACCTCGGTGGCCAAGCTGGGCAAGTATCTGCGCGAGCGCGAAAAGAAGAAGGTGCTGGTGGTTTCCACCGACGTCTACCGCCCCGCCGCCATCGACCAGCTCGAGACCCTGGCCAAGGAGGTCGAGGTCGACTTCTTCCCGTCGCGCTCGGATCAGGCCCCGGTGGACATCGCCACGGCGGCGCTGAAACACGCCAAGATCCAGTTCCATGACGTGGTGCTGGTCGATACCGCGGGTCGCCTGGCCATCGACGAAGCGATGATGCAGGAGATCCAGGGGCTGCATCAGGCCATCGAGCCCTCCGAAACGCTGTTTGTGGTCGACTCCATGACCGGCCAGGATGCGGCCAACACCGCCCGCGCCTTCGCCGATGCCCTGCCGCTGACCGGGGTGGTGCTGACCAAGGCCGACGGTGATGCCCGTGGCGGTGCCGCCCTGTCGGTGCGTCACGTCACCGGTCGTCCGATCAAGTTCATGGGTGTCGGCGAGAAGGTCGATGCCCTCGAGCCCTTCCATCCGGATCGTGTGGCCTCGCGCATCCTCGGCATGGGCGACGTGCTGTCGCTGATCGAGGAAGCCGAGCGTACCGTCGACAAGGGCAAGGCCGAACAGCTCGCCAAGAAGGTCAAGAAAGGCCAGGGCTTCGATCTCGAGGACTTCCGCGAACAGCTCCAGCAGCTCAAGAAGATGGGCGGCATGAGCGGCCTGATGGGCAAGCTGCCGGGCATGGGGCAGATGGCCGAGATGGCCCAGGGGCCTGGGCCCGAAAAGGAGCTTGGCAAGCTCGAGGCGCTGATCAACTCGATGACGCCGAAGGAGCGCCGTAATCCGGACATCATCAACGGCTCGCGCAAGCGCCGTATCGCCGCCGGTGCCGGCCTGCAGGTGCCGGACCTCAATCGTCTGCTCAAGCAGCACAAGCAGATGCAGAAGATGATGAAGAAGGCCGGTAAGAAAGGCGGCATGCAGAAGATGATGAGGGGCATGTCCGGCATGATGGGCGGAGGTGGCCCTGGCGGCCCCGGTGGCATGGGCGGCATGGGTGGCCCCGGCGGCATGCCCTGGCGCTGAGTCAGTTTTTTTCGCTGATGCTGTTTTTAATGCCAAGCGCCGAAGCGTGATGAAGATGCAATACGCTGGGCCCGCCACTCCCGGCCCTGGCACCGCTGGTGCGCCGCTCGTCAAGGGATGAGCGGCAAAAAAGGTTCCCTTGGGGGGTGGTTTTCCGTAGAATACTGCCTCTTCACTCGAGGACCGCGCCTGGCGCGGCCCTCGTCGTGAGCGAAACACCGGTGGCTGGCCTGGCCGTCGCCGTTATCTGAAATCCCAACCGAAGGACAGTCAACGTATGGTTACCATTCGTCTGGCACGTGGTGGCGCCAAGAAGCGTCCCTTCTACCACCTCGCCGTGACCGATTCCCGCAACGCCCGCGACGGCCGCTTCATCGAGCGTCTGGGCTTCTTCAACCCGGTGGCCCGTGGCCAGGAAGAGCGTCTGCGCATCGACCTCGACCGCATCGCCCACTGGCAGTCCCACGGCGCGCAGCTGTCTGACCGCGTCGCCGAGCTGGTCAAGGAAGCTCGCAAGCAGGCCTGAGGCGCAAGCCTTGCCTGTGAATGTCCCGGTGTGAAAGAGGTTTGACCCAGATGGCATCGCCACAACGCCCTAGCGCGCAGCGCCAAGCGCAAGACGATCGCCACAGCGACGATTACGTCGTGCTGGGCAAGCTGACCAGTCCTTACGGCATCAAGGGCTGGCTGAAGGTGTATTCCTACACCTCACCCATGGAAGGCATTCTCGACTATGCCGAATGGGTGGTCCGTCACGACGGACAGATTTCGCGCCACCGCCTCAAGCAGGGGCGCAAGCAGGGACAGGGCCTGGTCGCCCAACTGGACGGTGTCGATGACCGTGACCGCGCCGAGAGTCTGGCCGGAGCGGACATCCTGCTGGCCAAGCAAGACCTGCCCGAACTCGACAGTGAAGAGTACTACTGGCACCAGCTGGAAGGCCTCAGGGTCGTCACGCTGGAAGGGGTGTCTCTGGGACGCCTGGCCTACCTGTTCGAGACCGGTGCCAACGACGTCATGGTCGTGAAGGGCGGCGACGCCCCGGACGATCGCGAACGTCTGCTTCCCTACCTGCCCGATGACGTGGTCAAGCGCGTCGATCTCGAGGCAGGAGAGATGCTGGTCGACTGGGACCCGGAGTTTTGAGCGCAGTGCGTTCGAAAACCGCGTCGACAGGAGATCGATAACGTGTGGATAGGGGTGGTGTCACTGTTTCCGGAAATGTTCGAGGCGATTACTCGCCACGGCGTGACCGGCAGGGCCGTCGACAAGGGCCAGGTGACGCTGGAGTTCTGGAACCCCCGGGACTACGCCACCGACCGCCATCGCACCGTGGATGATCGCCCCTATGGCGGTGGTCCCGGCATGCTGATGAAGGTCGACACCCTGAGAAGTGCCATCCACGACGCCCGCAGCCGAGCCCAGGCGGCCACCGGCGAGCGTCCCAAGGTGATCTACCTGTCGCCCCAGGGGCGCAGACTGGATCAGCAGGGCGCGCGGGAACTGGCGTCCGGACCGCCCCTGGTGGTGGTGGCGGGGCGTTACGAAGGCATCGATGAACGCGTGGTCGAAGCGGACATCGATGAGGAGTGGTCGATCGGCGACTATGTCCTGAGCGGGGGAGAGCTGCCCGCCATGGTGCTGATCGATACGGCGGCAAGGCTGGTGCCCGGTGTACTGGGGCATCAGGATTCCGCGGTCGAGGACTCCTTCAACGACGGTCTGCTGGACTGTCCGCACTATACGCGCCCGGAGGAAATCGACGGTCGCAAGGTGCCGGACGTACTGCTCAGCGGTCACCACGGACAGATCCGTCAGTGGCGGATGAAACAGTCCCTGGGGCGTACCTGGCAACGGCGGCCCGACCTGCTCGAGGGCAGGCAGCTGTCGAAGGAGCAGAAGCGGCTGTTGAACGAGTTCATCGACGAACACGCCGACAAGGCGGAGGTGCAGGACGAACGTCGGGATTCCGACGAGGCGGCCAGTCGCCGCTGACGGACCTGCGTCATCAATGACCCGCGCGCTCGAGCTTCGAGGGCCGGGATCACGATCCATCGGCACCCACGACCGATCGATGGATCACAACGATTTCAGGAGTGAGTCAAATGAGCAGCAAGAACAAGGTGATCCAGGCGCTCGAAGCCGAGCAGATGAGCAAGCAGGTGCCGGACTTTGCACCGGGCGACACCATCGTCGTTCAGGTCAAGGTCAAGGAAGGCAACCGCGAGCGTCTCCAGGCCTTCGAAGGCGTGGTCATCGGCAAGCGTAACCGCGGTCTGAACTCCGCTTTCACCGTGCGCAAGATCTCCCACGGCGTCGGCGTCGAGCGTACCTTCCAGACCTACAGCCCGCTGGTCGACTCCATCAGCGTCAAGCGTCGCGGTGACGTGCGCCAGGCCAAGCTGTACTACCTCCGTGAGCGTAGCGGCAAGTCTGCGCGCATCAAGGAAAAGCTGGCCTAAGACGCGTAAGCGTCTGCCAGTCCGAGGGAGGCCCCGCCTCCCTCGCCCGACACCCCGTCACCACCTTCGTGGGGCGGGGTGTCGGTGCATTGGGGGCCTTCTCGTGCTTCACCAGTGCCCTCGATGGCCAGCCCCACAGCCCAGGAGGTGTTGCTTGAGCGCCGGCGATCGTCAGACAATCGACCGCTTCCTCGACCAGCTATGGCTCGAGCAGGGCGTCAGCGACCATACCCTGAGCGCCTATCGCCACGATCTGGAGGCCTGGGCCAAGTGGCTTGCTGATCAGTCGTGCGTGTTGCTCACGCCGGGTGAGCGGACCTTGCCGGACTGGCTGGACTCGCGTCGCGAGCAGGGCTACAAGCTCACCAGCAATGCCCGGCTGCTGTCGAGTCTCAGGCGCTTCTACCGCTGGGCCCTGGCCGAAGGGATGATCGAAGCGGATCCGCTGGCCCGGGTGCGCCTGCCGCGGGTGCGGCCATCGTTGCCGGACACCCTGGACGAGGACGAGGTCGAGCGCCTGCTGAATGCGCCGGACCTGTCCACCGCCCTGGGACTGCGCGATCGCGCCATGCTCGAGGTGCTGTACGGCGCAGGGCTTCGCGTCAGCGAACTGGTCGGTCTGACCACCGATGCGGTCAATCTGCGCCAGGGCGTGGTGCGGGTGCGCGGCAAGGGGCAGAAGGACCGTCTGGTGCCGCTGGGCGAGGAAGCCGGCCACTGGCTCGAGCGCTACCTGCGCCAGGGGCGTAGCGAGCTGATGAGCGATATCCAGCGTCCGGCGCTGTTCCCCGGACGGGGCGACGGCGCCATGACCCGCCAGACCTTCTGGCACCGAATCAAGCACTACGCCAGTGTGGCACGCATCGATCGTCCGCTGTCGCCACACACCCTGAGGCACGCCTTTGCCACCCATCTGTTGAATCATGGGGCCAATCTGCGTGTCGTACAGATGCTGCTGGGGCACTCGGACCTGTCGACGACCCAGATCTACACCCATGTGGCGCAGGCGCGACTGGAAGCCCTGCACGCCGACCATCATCCTCGAGGCTGACCCATGAAACGCCCTCTGTTCGTGCTTTCCCTGCCCGCTCTGCTCACCGCTGCCCTGTGGACCAGCGGTGCGCTGGCGGCCCCTCCCGCCGCGCTCAATGAGCTTGAGGTGAACGGCCAGAAGATGCCGGTGAGTCAGGTGCTGGATACCCCCATGGACGGCATCTACGAGGTGCGTCTGGAGACCGGGGAGTCCTTTTACACCAACGAGAGCGGCAGCCACTTCCTGGTGGGGGATCTGTACCAGAACGCCGAGGACGGCCTGGTCAACCTGTCCGAGCAGAGCCGCAACGCCAGCCGCGCCAGCCGCGTGGCGGCCATCGACGAGTCCGAGCAGATCGTCTATCGCGGGGTCGATGAGCCCAAGGCCACCATCCACGTCTTCACCGATACCACCTGTCCTTATTGCCGCAAGTTGCACGAGGAAGTGCCGCGCCTCAACGAGCTGGGCATCCAGGTCAACTACCTGGCCTTCCCGCGTGGCGGCATGCAGAGCGAAGGCGCCCGCCAGCTCGAACAGGTGTGGTGCGCCGACAATACCAGCGAGGCGATGACCGCCGCCAAGAGTGGAGAGGTTCCGAGCGGCGCCACAAGCTGCGACAATCCGGTGGAGCGGCAGTATCATCTGGGGCTGGAGCTGGGCGTGCAGGGCACGCCGGCGATCATCCTGCCCGACGGCACCATGGTCCCGGGCTATGTGCCCGCCGAACGGCTGGCCGAACGCCTCGGTATCGACGGCTAAGCCCGTCCGACAACACAATCGAGAAGGCCCGAGCCAGACTCGGGCCTCGCCAAATCGCTGACACAGCCGTCGCTTGCGGCGACGGTCGAGAAGGGAGAATGACATTGAAACCGGTGAGAGTGGGAATCTGTGGGCTGGGTACCGTCGGTGGCGGCACCTTCAATGTACTGACGCGCAACGCCGACGAGATCGCTCGGCGTGCCGGTCGCCCGCTGGTGATCGAGCAGGTCGCCCATCGCAGCATCAATCCCGCCTGTGACCTTACCGGTATTCGTACCACCAAGGACGTCTTCGAGGTGGCGACCAACCCCGACATCGACGTGGTGGTGGAGCTGATCGGCGGCTACGACGTGGCCCGCGAGCTGGTGATGATGGCCATCGAGAATGGCAAGCACGTGGTCACCGCCAACAAGGCGCTGATCGCGGTGCACGGCAACGAGATCTTCAAGGCGGCCCATGAAAAGGGCGTGATCGTGGCCTTCGAGGCCGCCGTGGCCGGCGGTATCCCGGTAATCAAGTCGCTGCGCGAGGGCCTGGGTGCCAACCGCATCAGCTGGGTGGCGGGTATTATCAACGGTACCGGCAACTACATCCTGACCCATATGCGCGACGAGGGCCGGGCGTTCGAGGACGTGCTCGCCGAGGCCCAGGCACTGGGCTACGCCGAGGCCGATCCGACCTTCGACGTGGAAGGCATCGACGCCGCCCACAAGCTGACCATCCTGGCGTCCATCGCCTACGGTGTGCCGCTGCAGTTCGAGAAGGCCTACACCGAGGGTATCTCACGGGTCACCGCCGAGGACGTCGAGCAGGCGGATAACCTGGGCTACATCATCAAGCACCTGGGCATCTCCAAGCGCACCGGTGACGGCCTCGAACTGCGCGTCCATCCGACGCTGATTCCCAAGGAGCGGCTCCTGGCCAGCGTCCACGGGGTCAAGAACGCCATCGCGGTGATGGGTGACGCCGTCGGTCCGACCCTCTACTACGGTGCCGGCGCCGGCGACGAGCCCACCGCCTCGGCGGTGGTCGCCGACCTGCTCGACGTGGCCCGCGACATCTCCACCGAGCACCGCTATCGCACGCCTTATCTGGCCTTCTGCGGCGTCACCGATGACTGTGACGAGCTGCCGATCATGCCCATGGAAGACATCACCACGGCCTACTACCTGCGCCTGCTGGCGGTGGACCGCCCCGGCGTGCTGGCGCGGGTGGCGACCATCCTCTCCGAGGAGGGTATCTCCATCGAGGCGCTGATCCAGAAGGAGGCCACCGAGGGCGAACTGGTGCCGATCATCCTGCTGACCCACCGTACCCTCGAGAAGCACATGAACGAGGCCATTCGCCGCATCGAGTCCCTGGCCGACATCGCCGGCTCGGTGACCCGCATTCGCGTCGAGAGCCTCGACGAGCAGGACTGATGATGCCTGCGGGAGCGGGCCCAGGCTCGCTTTCGCGGGCGCTTCGCTGGAATCTCAGGCCGCGCCCCGGGCGGCGGCAAGGAATCACAAGATGCGCTATATCAGCACCCGCGGGCAGGCGCCCGCGCTGTCCTTCGAAGAAGTCGTCCTTACCGGCATGGCCGCCGACGGTGGCCTCTACGTTCCCGAGGACTTCCCTCACCTGAGCGCCGACGACCTGGCCGACATGGCCGGGCTGTCCTACGCCGAGATCGCCTTTCGGGTGATGAAGCCCTTCGTCGGTGGCGAGATCGACGACGACACCTTCCGTGTCCTGGTCAAGGACGCCTACGCGACCTTCAGTCACGACGCCGTGGTGCCGCTCAATCAGCTCGACGCCAACCACTTCCTGCTCGAGCTGTTCCACGGTCCGACCCTGGCGTTCAAGGACGTGGCCCTGCAGCTGCTCGGACGTATCCTCGATCACTTCCTCAAGAAGCGTGGCGAGCGCGCGGTGATCATGGGCGCCACGTCCGGCGACACCGGCTCGGCGGCGATCGAGGGCTGTCGTCACTGTGACAACCTCGACATCTTTATCCTGCACCCCCACAACCGGGTGTCCGAGGTACAGCGCCGGCAGATGACCACGGTACTGGCCGACAACGTCTTCAACGTCGCCATCGAAGGCAACTTCGACGACGCCCAGGCCATGGTCAAGGCCAGCTTCGCCGACCAGAGCTTCCTCGATGGGGCTCGGCTGGTGGCGGTGAATTCGATCAACTGGGCGCGGATCATGGCCCAGGTGGTCTACTACGTGGCCTCCGCCGTGGCGGTGGGTGCGCCCCAGCGTCAGGTCAGCTTCTGCGTGCCCTCGGCCAACTTCGGCAACGTCTTCGCCGGCTACGTGGCCTACCGCATGGGGCTGCCGGTGAAGCAGTTCATCGTCGCCACCAACGCCAACGATATCCTCCACCGTACCCTGGCCGACAACGACTTCTCCAAGCAGGAGCTGCTGGCCACCCTGGCGCCGTCCATGGACATCGTGGTGTCGTCCAACTTCGAACGTCTGCTGTTCGAAGCCTACGACCGCGACGGCGGCGCCGTGGACGAGCTGCTCGGGCGCTTCCAGAACGAGCCGACGGTGCTGGCCGAAGCCCCGCTGGGCCGGCTGCGCGAGGTCTTCTCGAGCCACAGCGTGGATGACGACACCATCCTCGAGGTGATCCGCGAGGCCCACCACCGCACCCAGGAGATCCTCGATCCCCACACCGCGACCGGCTATCGTGCCGCCGAGCGCGAGCGCAGGGACGCCTCTACGCCGATGATCACCCTGGCCACCGCCCACCCGGCCAAGTTTGCCGAGGCAGTGGTCAAGGCCGGCTTCCCGGGTGTGCCGCTACCGCCACATATGGACGATCTGCTCGAGCGCGAGGAACGCTACGAGGTGCTGCCGGCTAGACTCGAAGCGGTACAGGCCTTCGTCGCCGAACATCGTCGTCGCTGAGGCCTTCGGCATGGGGCCGAGCGCCTTGCGGCGTTCGGCTCGGTTTTGTGCCAATCGGTTCTTATCCATCGGTTTTTGCCAAGGGTGCCCGCTGCCGGGCATCCCGACAGGGAGACTTCCATGAAGCTGTGGGGACGCAACAACTCGGTCAACGTCAAGAAGCCCGTCTGGTGTGCCATCGAGCTGGGGATCGACCTCGAACGGGTCGATCTGGGAGGGCCCTTCGGTGGGCTCGATACGCCGGAATTCCTGGCCAAGAATCCCAACGGCCTGATTCCCTGTCTCGAGGACGGCGACCTGGTGCTGTGGGAATCCCACACCATCGTCCGCTATCTGGCCGATGTGCACGGTGACGGTCGGCTCGCGACCGACTCTGCCGGCGCCAGGGCGCGCTGCAGCATGTGGATGGACTGGGCGCTTGGCAGTCTGGCGGGCCCCTATCGGGATCTGATCATGAACCTGGTGCGCGGCACCCCCGAGACCCGCGACGATGCGGCCATCGAGCGTGGCCTGGCCGGGTTCGAGAAGAGCCTGCGTATCGCCGACGGTGCGCTGGCCCGCCAGCCCTGGCTGTCCGGCGAGGGATTCGGCATCGGTGATATTCCGCTGGGGGCCTACGTCTACCTGTGGTTCGCCCTGGATATCGAGCGCCCGAGCCTGCCGAACCTCGAGGCCTGGTACGAGAAGTTGACCCAGCGCAGCGCCTATCGCGAACACGTGATGCTGCCGATCAGTTAAGTCGATCCAGCTGCGTTGGACGCGCCGGTATCGCGTCGGCGCAGGTGGCGGTCAGCACGCCATCTGCGCCGACCTTCTCGGTTCCCGACACCCTCCTGCGCCAGCCTCGCTTCAACCTTCCAGAGAATCCGATGTCCCACTCTTCTCCGGCAAATGCCGGCTCGAGCGAGCATGCCGAGCCGCGTCCGCGTATCGAACCGCGTCCTCGCAACGAAAGGCTGTATCGGCAGGGACTCGAGGCCGGGCTGTCGGAGCTTCAGGCCCGGCTGCTGGCCGGACGCCTGCCCGACTACCAGGGCGAACTCGGCCCGCTGGTCGACCCGAGTCTACGTCATCTGGTCCATCCCGAGCGTCTGGCCGATGCGCCGAGAGCGGCCGAGCGCATCGCCCAGGCGGTGGCCGAGGGCGAGCACATCGGCATCCTCACCGATTACGACGTGGACGGCATCACCTCCCACGTGGTGATCCGGCGCACCCTGAACGAACTGTTCGGGGTGCCAGAGTCACGTCTGCACAGTCTGATCGGTCACCGTATTCATGACGGCTATGGCATCAGCCTGCCGCTGGTGGAGCGCACTCTGAAGCTGACCCCGCGGCCCAGCCTGGTGATTACCGCCGACTGCGGCAGCAGCGACGAGGCGCGTATCGCCAGGCTCAAGGCGGCGGGAATCGACGTGGTGGTCAGCGATCACCACGCTCTGCCCCAGGAAGGGCCGCCGCCCTCGGCCTATGCCACGGTCAATCCGACCCGAGCCGACTGCGACTACCCGGACGCCACCATCGCCGGCTGCATGGTGGCCTGGCTGTTGATGTCGCTGACCCGCCAGGTACTGATCGAACAGGCGGTACTGTCGCCGTCCACGCCCAAGCTCTCGCCCTGGCTGTCCTACGTGGCGCTGGGCACCGTGGCCGACTGTGTGTCACTGGGTGGCAGCGCCATCAACCGGGCGGTGGTGCGCCACGGTCTGGCGCTGATCAATCGCATGGGCGAGCCCTGCTGGCGGGTAATGGCGGAGCGCCTGGGCGCCGACAGCGTGCCCTTCGACGCCGAGACCCTGGGCTTCCAGATGGGGCCGAGAATCAACGCCCGTTCGCGCCTCGACGATCCCTACGCGGCGCTTCACTTCATGCTCGCCGGGGATGACGGGGTGGCGCGGCGTCACCTGGAGACCCTGGACGCCGACAACCAGTCGCGCAAGGCCATCGAAGCCGACATGGTCGCCGAGGCCAGGCTGCTGGCCCGCCGGGCGCTGGACGCCGACGAGCCGGTGGTCATCGTCTATCTGGAGAACGGCCATCCGGGGGTTCAGGGCATCGTCGCCTCGCGCCTGGTGCAGGCCTACGGACGGCCGACCCTGGTGCTGACCCCCGCCGCAGAGGCCGGCATGCTGACCGGCTCCGGACGCTCGGTGGAGGCGCTGCACCTGCGCGATGCTCTGCAGCGCGCCCACGACCTGGCCCCCGAGGCGCTTACGCGTTTCGGCGGCCACCGGGGCGCTGCTGGCGTCGGCGTGGTACAGGAACGTCTCGACGACTTCCGCCAGGCGCTGATCACCGCGGTCAGCGAACAGCTCGGCGATCTGGAACTGGTGCCCAGGCTCTACACCGACGGTGAACTCGGCGAGCATCAGCTAAGCCTCGAGACCCTGGCCGAGATCGAGGGCCTTGGCCCCTTCGGCCGCGAGTTCGAGGCGCCGCTGTTCGAGGGGCGCTTTCTGGTGGAGCGGCTCAAGCCGGTGGGTGACGGCAGTCACCTGACCCTGGAGCTGTCCTGTCGCGGACTGACCCTGAAGGCCATCTGGTTTCGCTGCCTGACCCCGGGCCAGTTGCCGGACTTCGACGTGGGCGCCACCCTCCACTGCGCCTACAAGCTCAATCGCAACCGCTTCCGCGGACGCGAGTCACTGCAGCTGATGGTGGAGCACGCAGAGCCCGTTGAATAAGCCGGTCGACTAGGCCCGTCGAATAAGCCCGTCGAATAAGCCCGTCGAATAAGCCCGTCGAATAAGCCCATCGACCCAGCCCGTCGACTGGGCCTGTCGACGGGGCCGCTCGGCTGACGTGCCCGATCGAGTCGTCCCGCGACAGTGTCGATGCTGTTATCAATAGTTCGGCCAGATGCCCGGGGTGGCGAGTTCCAGCAGGTGGCCGTCGGGGTCGCGGAAGTACAGGCTCTCGCCGCCCTTGGGCCAGTGGGTACGACCCTCGATCTCGACCCCGTGGGCGCCGAGGCGCGTCTCCCAGGCACCGAGCTCCTTGCGGTCGATGGCCAGCGCCATATGCACCCAGCCGCGGCCGTCGTGGGGCGGGATGGTGCCCATGTCATCCGGCAGCACCACCGTCTCCAGGGTCTCGCCCTCGAGAAACAGCAGTAGCACCGAAGGGCCGACCTGGTAGGCGGTGAAGCGATGGTCGGCGTTGAAGGGCTCAAGCCCCATCACCTCCTCGAAGAAGGCGCGCGCCCGCGCCATGTCGGCCACGTACAGGGCGGTTTCCAGCACCGACCTGAGGCGGGGGCAGGGGGGCGAATCCAGGTCACTCTCGGAAGGCTTGCTCATGGGGCGCTCCTAGGCGTGGCGGTCTCTTCAGGATAGCCAGAACCACCACACAATCAGGCCGATCAATCCCAGTCCCGTCAGGGTCACCACGATGCTCATGACAGCACCTCCTGCGATGGCGGGGTGGCGGGGCGTGGCGCTCGCGCGTTCTGGGGGCGCAGGCGCTTGAGTCGCAGCCGGTTGGCGTTGGCCACCACGGTGATCGACGAGGCCGACATGGCGGCGCCAGCGATCATCGGTGACAGCAGGGTGCCGGTGAGCGGGTAGAAAAGGCCGGCCGCGATGGGGATGCACAGGGCGTTGTAGCCCAGTGCGCCCCACAGATTCTGGCGGATATTGGCCAGGGTCGCCTGGCTGATCTCGATGGCGGCGGCGACGCCGTGAAGCGATGAGCGCATCAGCGTCACCCCGGCGCTTTCGATGGCCACGTCGGTGCCCTGGCCGATGGCGAAGCCGACGTCGGCCCGGGCCAGGGCGGGGGCGTCGTTGATGCCGTCGCCCACCATGCCGACGACTTCGCCCTCGGCCTGAAGGCGCTCGATCTCGGCGTGCTTGTCCTCCGGCGACAGCTCGGCGTGGACCTCATCGATGCCGACCTCTTCCCCGATCGCACGGGCGGTGGCGCTATTGTCGCCGGTCAGCATCACCACCTTGAGGCCATCGGCCCGCAGTCGCGCCACCGCGTCGAGGCTGTCCTCGCGCAACGGATCCTCGATGGCGAAGCCCGCCGTCAGGACGCCGTCCAGCGACAGATAGACCAGGGTGCGGGCCTGGGCCTGCCAGTCGTCGAGCTCATGGTCAGCGAGTGTGACGCCTTCTTCCTGCATCATCGCCGCATTGCCGATGGCCAGGCGGCGTCCCTCGGCGTCCCGGGCACGCACGCCGCGCCCGGTCAGGCTTTCGAAGGCCTCGATGGTGCTGTTGGTGGTAGAAGAAATGTTATAGGCGTTGTTGCCAGGTTCGTCGCTGGTGCCGGCGTCGGCATGGGCATGGTCGTGGGTATAGCGGCCCAGGGCCTCGGCCAGGGGGTGTTCGGAACGGGCCTCGATAGCCGCGACCAGACCCAGCAGCCGGGTGCGGTCGTCGCTGGTGCTGGCCTTGCCATCGAACCAGCGGCAGTCGGTGACCCGGGGGCGACCCTCGGTCAGGGTGCCGGTCTTGTCCACGACCAGGGTGGTCAGTCGACTGGCGGTCTGCAGCGCTTCGCCGGAGCGTATCAGCACGCCGTGCTCGGCGGCCTTGCCCACCCCGATCATGGTCGACAACGGGGTAGCCAGGCCCAGTGCGCAGGGGCAGGCGATGATCAATACCGTGGTGGCGGTGACCAGCATATGGATGACCCGCGGCTCGGGGCCGAGGTGGTACCAGGCCAGGGCGGTGAGCACGGCGATGATCATCACACTGGGCACGAACACCGCCGAAACGCGATCGGCCAGGTTGCCGATGGGCGGCTTGGAGCCCTGGGCGTTGGCTACCTGTTCGGTGATGCGCCCCAGTCGGGTATCGGCACCGACGCGGGTCGCGCGGAACACCAACGACCCCCGGCCGTTGACCGTGCCGGCGCTGACCTCGTCGCCCGGGCCTCGGGCGACCGGCGCGGGCTCACCCGAGAGCATCGATTCGTCGATATGGCTGTCGCCTTCGACTACCTCACCGTCCACGGGCAGGCGCTCGCCGGGCCGCACCCGGATCAGATCGCCCTGGCGAACCTCGTCGATGGGCAGGTCCAGCTCGCCCTCTTCACGTACCACTCGGGCGCTCTGGCTCTGCAGGTCGAGCAGGCGATGCAGGGCGTCCGAGGTCCTGCCCTGGGCACGCAGTTCCAGCGCCTTGCCCAGCAACACCAGGCCGATGATCATGCTCGAGGCCTCGAAGTAGAGCCCTCGGGCGGCCTGTGGCAGCCAAGGGGCAGCCACCACCACCGCCATGGAGTAGAGCCAGGCGGTGCCGGTGCCCAGTGCGATCAGGGTATCCATGTTGGCCTGGTGGTGACGCAGCGCTTTCCAGGCGCCGACGAAGAAGGCGCGTCCCGGGAACGCCAGCACGGCCAGCGTCGCCAGGCCCACCAGTCCCCAGCCAAGGCGGGCAAGACCCGTCGGCTCAGGGTGATGGATCAGCATCATCACCATCAGCGGAACCGCCAGCGCCAGCGAGGCTAGGCTGCCCTTGAGCTTGCGTCGGTATTCGCGCTGGTTGCGTTCGGCACGCTGGCGTTCGGCCTGGCGCAGGTCGACGATGGGTTCGGCGCCGTAGCCCACGGATTCCACCGCTTGAACCAGCGCCTCGGCGTCGACGTCGCCGTGGATCCGCGCGGTATGGGAGGCGAAGTTGACCTCGGCGCGCTCGACCCCTGAGGTGGCGGCCAGCGCCTTTTGCACACTGGCCACGCAGCCGGCGCAGGTCATGCCCTGGATCGCCAGACGCTGCGAAGGCGCTGAGGGCGCTTCTTGCAGCGACGCTGAGGTCTCTCTATGCGGCGACGCTGAGGACGCTTCCTGAGGCGATGGCGCCTCGGCGGGCGCTAGCGGCGTGGTCGTGCTGTCGCTGGCTATCTGCTCATCGGTGGCACTCGCCTCGGTGGGGTAGCCGGCTTGCGACAGCAGGGCGGCTAATTCGTCGGCGCCGAGGCATGAGGCAACCGACAGCGTGCCGCTCCCGGGGTCGCCTTCGACCTGGGCTTCGGCGTCGTGCTCCTGGATGGCCCGGCGCATGCGCCCGACGCAGCCCTGGCAGGACATTCCGGTCACCTGAAATTGGTGCTCCTCGAGGCGATTCATGACGACTCCCGCTGTCTGGCCGTGGCGGATTGTGGTACGGACGCCGTCGGCACGCTTTCGATCAGACGGCACAGGCTGTGTCCGTCCGGCACGCCGTCGGGCAGGTGTTGCCAGCTCTGCATGGCGTCTTCCATGCGCGCTGCCAGGGCCTCGAGCTCGGCGATGCGCCTGCGGATCTGCGGCAGCCGTTCGGCCAGCAGGTCGCGCACCATGGGGCAGGGCGAATCCCCCTGATCGGCATGGGACAGGATGTCGCGAATCTCGGCCAGGCTGAATCCCAGGGTTCGGGCGCGCTGGATAAAGTCCAGACGCTCGCGATCGCGGTCGCCATAGAGGTGATAGCCGTTGTCAGGGTCTCGATCGGGCGCCAGCAGGCCCTCGCGGGTGTAGTGGCGCACCGTCTCGGCGGTCACGCCGGTGATTCTTGCCAGTTCACTGACCTTCATGTGCACTCCTCGGCGCCCATCGGCGCTGCGCATGGGAGAACGATGGGGATAGTGTAAAACCTGTGTGTTGCACAAAGGTCAAGGGCGCCTGAAGTATGCAGGAAGCGTTTTGTTTAGCTTGTCTAAGTCTTTGAAATGACTGAATTGGCAAATGTTCTTTGACCAAAGTATGAGTAATTTGGCCATTAAAACGAACGTTTGGCCTTGAACTCTTTGGCGCCTTCGCAAACACTGCGAGCAGGCCCGTCGACAGGGCCAAGCAATTCAGGTCAAACAAATTACAAAGAGTGCTCGAAAGGAACTGCGCCCGGACAAGTGTGCGGACGCAACTGCACAATAACCACTACGCCATAACAAGTACGCCGACACGCTTGCTGATAATAAGGACGCCGACATGATGCACAACAACTTCAAGCCTTTGACCCTGGCGGTTGCCGTGGCCACCGCTGCTCTTTCCGGCCAGGCGATGGCCGGCGCCTTTCAGCTCAACGAGCAGGGTGTAAGTGGCCAGGGCACCTCCAACGCGGGCCGTGCCTCCACCGTGACCGACGCCACCATCGTGTTCGGCAACCCGGCCGGCATGTCGTTTCTCGATCGTGCCCAGGTCACCGCCGGTACCGCCTTCCTGACCGTGGACACCGACATCAAGAATGCCGACGGCAGCGCCACGGGCTCCAACGAAGGCGATATGGTGCCGGACACCTTTATTCCCTTCGGCTTCTACGTCCAGCCGATCAACGACAACCTGCACTTTGGCCTCGGTGTCTACGCGCCCTTCGGTCTGATCACCGACTACGAAGGCCAGTTCCAGGGCCGTTTCTTCGGCGATCGCAGCAAGGTCGAGGTGGTCACCGTTCAGCCGACCATCTCGGTGAAGTTCAGCGAGCAGTTCTCGGCCGGCTTTGGCCTGACCTACAACCAGATCGATGGTGAGCTGACTGCCAATACTCAGGGAGGCCCGGTGGGCTTCTTTGACCAAACCGGTGCCTTCACTCCTACCGGAGTCGCAGGCGAAGGGGATGTGGACATCGAGGGTGACGATAACGCCTGGGGCTTTACCTTCGGCGCCATGTACAAGCCCTGGGAGCACACCACCTTCGGTTTCGCCTACCACTCTGAGGTGGAGTATGACCTCGAAGGCAAGGCGCGCTTTACCAATGTACGTGGACAGGGTGACCCGACGGTCGTTGCTGGTATCGGCCCCGTAGTCCCTGTAGGCACTGCGAGCCAGCAAGTCGACGCCGATCTGTCGATCACCCTGCCCGAGGTGTGGGACTTCTCGGTAACCCACGAGCTCAATGATCGCTGGACGGTGATGGCCGGCGCCGCCATGACCAACTGGAGCGAGTTCGATGAGCTGCGTGTCGAGAACGATGTTCGCGAGATCGTCGAGGCCCAGAACTATGAGGACAGCTGGCAGTACTCCATCGGTACCGCCTATCAGCTCAACCCCCAGTGGGTGCTGCGTACTGGCCTCGCCTACGACGAGACCCCGATCAAGGACGAGTACCGCAGCGTGCGTGTGCCGTCTGATGATCGCATCATCTTCTCGCTGGGTGCCGGCTGGACCCCGACCCCGGATCTGACCGTGGACGTGGCCTACTCCTATATCCACGAATCCGACGCCGAGCTGTCCCAGGAAGAGGAAAATCGCGGCACCTACGAGGCGGACTTCGAAAACACCGCCCAGGCCTTCGGTGCCCAGCTGACCTATCGCTTCTGACCTATCGCTTCTGACCGGCCACCACCTCGGTCCAGGCGACCGATATTGGCTTCCGCTAGAACATAGTCAGACCCTGCGCAGCGCCCCCTCCCAGGAGGGGGCGCTGTCGTTCGTGGAAGCCAGCCATGCCAAGAGAAGATATCAGCGTTGCAAGTGGAGGCCTTTCTGGAAGGGCAGGGGGTAACAACAGCGATGCTTCACCGTCAGGGTGATAGCACGCGAATCGGCGAAGTCCACTATTGTCGAACATCCCGTTGCATCGGTTTGCCGGTTTTCTGATCGCTAAACGCTGTCTGGACGTATCCCGGTTGGTTAACATTGCGAATCAATCGTATTTGGTCAATACAACAACCTGGTGCTCCGGATGTCCCTTCGCTTGATGATTCGCTGGTCTGTTCTGCCCCTGGGGGCGGCTTCCCTGTCTGTTCAGGCGCAACAGGATCTCGCCCTGGACAATATCGTCGTTACCGCTGCGGGCTATGAGCAGACGCAGACCGAGGCACCGGCTTCGATCAGCGTGGTGACCCGGGAATCGCTTGAAAAACGTGCCTACCGGGACATCACCGATGCGCTACAGGATGTGCCCGGCGTCGTGGTGACCGGCGGTGGCGATGGCGAAGACGTCAGCCTGCGTGGCATGCCGGCGCAGTACACCCTGTGGCTGGTAGACGGTCGCCGGCAGACTTCGCGGGAATCCCAGCCGAGCGGCGGGGGCGGCTTCCAGAAGGACTGGCTGCCACCGTTGAGCGCCATCGAGCGTATCGAGGTCATCCGCGGCCCCATGTCGACCCTGTACGGGTCCGATGCCATCGGTGGAGTCATCAACATCATCACCCGCAAGGTCGCGGAGGATTGGGTCACCCAACTGCGTACCGAGGCGACGATTCAGGAAGACAGTGACTCCGGCAACGAATTCAACAATCAGCTGTATGTGTCCGGTCCGCTGGCCGACGACGTCCTCGGGTTGCAGCTGACCGGTCAGTACCAGCATCGCCAGGAGGACAAGATCGAGCGCGGCTATGCCAAGCGCGAGTTTTCCAACCTGGCCGCGCGGCTGTCGCTGGAGGCCACGCCCGATCACTCACTTTCGCTTGATGTCAGTCGACGAGAGCAGGATCGCACCAGTCGTGCCGGATTCTCGCTGCCCGAGCGTTCGAGCGACGCCGAGACCGAAAATCGACACAAGACCGTTGCGCTGTCCCACCAGGGCAACTGGGGGTTGCTGACCTCGGATTCCTACGTGCAGCTGGAGGAAACCGACAACGTCGGTCGCGATATCGAGATTCACAATACGGTGGCGGATTCACGCTGGGTACTGCCGCTGGGCGACCACTTCGTGACCTTCGGCGGCACCTGGGAGGACGAGAAACTCGAGGACACCACCACCAACGCCCTGGCAGGCACCGACGAGATCACCGTCTACCAGTACGCGCTGTTTCTCGAAGACGAATGGTATCTGACCGACAGCTTCTCGTTGACCGCCGGGCTGCGCATGGACGATCACGAGTTCTTCGGCGACCACTACAGCCCAAGACTCTACGGTGTCTGGAGCCTGCTGCCCGACTGGACCCTGAAGGGCGGTATGTCCACCGGGTTCCGCGCGCCCAACCTGCGCGAGCTGTCAGGCGACTGGGTCCAGGAGAGCCGGGGCGGCGATATCTACGGCAACCCGGATCTGGACGCGGAAGAGTCCCGTAGCTACGAGATGGGGCTGGTCCATGACGGCGCCAACGGCCTTCAGGCCAGCCTGACGCTGTTCTACAACGACTTCGATGACAAGATCTCCACCATCGCCTGTGGCGATCGCGACTGCGGTGATGCGGCGGCCGGCGACCCGGACGCCCGCACCAACGTCAATATCGATGACGCCATCACCAAGGGCATCGAGGCTGGTGTCCAGATGCCGATCGGCGAACGCTGGCAGGCCCAGGCCTCCTACACCTACACCGATTCCGAACAGAAGAGCGGTGACAACGAGGGTCAGCCGCTGACCCAGGTGCCTCGCCACCTGTTCAATACCACCGTCAACTGGCAGGCCACCGAGGCCCTCGTTCCCTGGCTGCGCTTTACCTTCCGCGGCGAAGAAAGCCAGCCGGTGAACCTCTCAAGCAACAGCAGCACCTCCATCCGGGCCCCATCCTACGCTACCTGGGACGCGGGGCTCAGCTGGCAGGCGACACGACAGATCCGTGTGCTTTCCGGCATCTACAATCTGACCGACAAGGACATCGAGTTCGATAACTTCGGTCATGTGGACGATGGACGGCGCTACTGGGTCGGGCTCGACCTGGAGTTCTAAAGCGCGCAGCGACCCACCTAAACGAACAGCAGCGAACAGGAAGGACCATGAAAGCGATGATCGCAGGGGCCGTGGTAAGCCTCACCCTGAGTCAGACCGCCCTGGCGGTGGATGAACCTCCCCAGCAGCTGCCCGAGCAGCTGGCCGAGCAGCTGGCTGAGCGGGGCCTGGCGGCCGGACAGGCCTTCCCCGGGCTGTCCAGCCTGTGTGACCTGTCGGCCAGGCTCAAGGTGGCGGGCCAGCGTCCGAAAGGCGAGGCGGCAGAGCGGGAGCGTCGTGAGTCCAGTCGCGATGACCGGCGCCAGCGCGGCCCGGCCGAGCCGATGCCGACCCAGGTATTCGACAATCTCTACTACGTCGGCACGCCCGGCGTCGCCAGCTGGGCGCTGACCACCAACGAGGGGATCATTCTGATCGATGCCCTCAACAACAACGAGGAAGCGCAGAAGTTTATCGAGCAGGGGCTGGTGGATCTGGGCCTGGATCCCGAGGACATCACCTATCTGGTGGTGACCCACGCCCACGGTGATCACTACGGTGGTCAGCAGTACCTGGTCGACAACTACGGAGCCCAGGTGGTCATGAGCGATGCGGACTGGACCGCCCTCGAACAGCCGGAGCTGGCCATCGACAATCCCCGCTGGGGCGAGCCTCCAGTGCGCGATATCACCATCGCCGACGGCGACACCCTGACTCTTGGCGATACCGCCCTCGAGGCCTACGTGACCCCCGGCCATACCCTCGGCACGCTGTCGCTGGTGATTCCGCTGAAGGATGGCGACAGTACCCATCGGGCGGTGCTGTGGGGCGGTACCGGTTTCAACTTCGGGCCGGACGAGGCCCGCTTGCGGGAGTACTCGGCCTCCGCCTCACGAATGAAGACGATCTCTGAACAGCAGGGCGTGGACGTCTTCCTGTCCAACCATCCCACCCGCGACAACACCCTGGCGCGGATCGAGGCGTTGGAGCAGCGGCAAGCCGGCGATCCCCATCCCTTCGTCAGCGACCAGGCGCTGGGTGCCCTGGACCTCTTGATGAGCTGTTCGCTGGCCCAGGCCGAGCGTGTCTACGCAGGCGAGCATCCGACAGAGTAGAGACGTTCATACGAGCCAAAGCAGCGGCCGCTGCCTTCGCACAACAGGCGCTGCTCAAGCAGCGCCTGTTACGTTACGTAGGTAGAGCTCGTAGATCGCTTGGCCTAGGCCACCTGATCGAGCATGGCGGCGGCCAGCAGCTTGCGGGTGTATTCGGTCTTCGGCGCGGCGAACAGCGCCTCGGCGCTGCCCTGTTCCACTATCTCTCCGTCCTTCATCACCAGCACGGTGTCGGCCAGCGCTCGCACCACCGCCAGGTCGTGGCTGATGAACAGGTAGGTCAGGCCGTGTTTCTGTTGCAGGTCACGCAGCAGGTCGATGACGGTGACCTGCACCGAGCGGTCCAACGCTGAGGTGGGTTCGTCGAGCAGCAGGAACTCCGGCTTGAGCACCAGCGCCCGGGCGATGGCGATCCGCTGGCGCTGGCCGCCGGAGAACTCGTGGGGGTAGCGATTGCGCATCGAAGGATCCAGCGACACCTCCTTGAGCGCCGCCATCACCTGGGCCTCGCGCTCGGCGCGGGACAGGTGCGGGGCGTGGACCTTGAGCCCTTCGCCGATGATGTCGCCAACGGTCAGCCGCGGCGACAGCGAGCCGTAGGGGTCCTGGAACACCACCTGCAGCTTCGAGCGGATCGGCCGCATGGCGGTCTTGTCCAGCACGTCGAGGCGGGTGTCGTGGAAGCGGATCTCGCCCTGGCTCTTGAGCAGCCTCAGCAGGGCGCGGCCCAGGGTCGACTTGCCGGAGCCCGATTCGCCGACGATGCCCACCGTCTGGCCGCGACGGATGCTGACGTCGATGCCACGCACCGCCTCGAAGTACTCGCTGGGACCGAACAGGCGCTTCTTGAGGGCGAAGCGTACGCGCATGTCCTTGGCCTCGAGCACCATGGGCTCGCTGTCGGCCACCGGCGCCTTGCGCCCGCGTGGCTCGGCGTCGATCAGCATGCGGGTGTACTCGTGGCGCGGGTTGGCGAAGACCTCCCGGGTCTCACCCTGCTCGACCAGCTCGCCGTGGCGCATCACGCAGACCCGGTCGGCGAAGTGCTTGACGATGGTCAGGTCGTGAGTAATGAACAGGATCGCCATGCCGTAGCGGCGTTGCAGGTCCTTGAGCAGCTCGAGGATCTGGGCCTGGACGGTGACGTCCAGCGCGGTGGTGGGCTCGTCGGCGATCAGCATCTCCGGCTCGCCGGCCAGGGCCATCGCGATCATCACCCGCTGGCGCTGGCCGCCGGACAGCTCGTGGGGGTAGCTCGACACCCGCCTTGCCGGTTCGGGGATGCCGACCTGCTCGAGCAGGTCGATGGCCTTGGCGGTGGCGGCGCGCCCCTTGAGGCTCTGGTGGCGGTCGAGCACCTCCTTGATCTGGTCGCCGATGCGGTGCAGCGGATTGAGCGAGGTCATCGGCTCCTGGAAGATCATGGCGATATTGCCACCGCGAATCCGGCGCATGCGCTTGGCGGTGGCACCCAGCAGTTCCTCGCCCTTGAAGCGGATGACGCCCTCGGCCCGGGCGAGCTCCGGCAGCAGGCGCATGGCGGCGGTGGAGGTCACCGACTTGCCGGAGCCGGATTCGCCCACCAGCGCCAGGGTCTCGCCGGGATTGATGGCAAAGCTGACGTCCCTGACCGCCTGGACGGTGCCGTGGGGCAGCTCGAAGCTGACGCTGAGCCCCTCGATCTCGAGCAGCGCCTCGCGGGCGGGACGACGGGGGTTCTTGGGTTGTGTGTCGGTCATGGTCGCGTCTCCGTCGTCGATCAGCGGGTCTTGGGGTCCAGGGCGTCTCTGAGGCCGTCGCCGAGGAAGTTCAGGCAGAACAGCGTCAGCGCCAGGAACACCGAGGGCACCAGCAGCATCCAGGGCGAGGTCTGCATCATGTCGGCACCCTCGGAGATCAGCACGCCCCAGCTGGTCAGCGGCTCCTGCACGCCGAGGCCGAGGAACGACAGGAAGCTCTCGAGCAGGATGACCTTGGGCACCGTCAGGGTGACGTAGACGATCACCGGGCCGATGGCGTTGGGGATCAGGTGGCGGGTGACGATCTTGCCGTCCTTGACGCCGAGGGCGTGGGCCGCCTCGACGAACTCCCGCTGCTTGAGCGCCAGGGTCTGGCCGCGCACGATACGCGCCATGTCGAGCCACTCCACCGCGCCGATGGCGGCGTAGATCAGGAAGATGTTGCGGCCGAACACCACCATCAGCAGGATCACCAGGAACATGAACGGCAGCGAGTACATGATGTCGACGAAGCGCATCATCAGGTTGTCGACGCGCCCGCCGACATAGCCGGACACGGCGCCGTAGAGCACCCCGATGATCAGGCTGACGAAGGTCGCCACCAGCGCCACCGACAGCGACACCTGGCCCCCATAGAGGGTGCGGGTCAGCAGGTCGCGGCCGTTGGCGTCGGTGCCGAGCCAGTGGCCGCCTTCCAGGGTCGGGCCCACGTCGAAGGCGTTCCAGTCGACGTCGGCCAGCCCCCAGGGGGTCAGCCAGGGACCGATAAAGCAGGCCAGGGTCATCAGGCCGAGCAGCCACAGGCTGGCCATGGCCGCGCGGTTCTGGCTCAGCCGGCGCCAGGCGTCGCGGCCGAGGCTGTCGCCGACGGGGGCGGCGGTCGGGGCGAGGGAATCGGTACTCATGGCGTCGCCTCAGTCGTCATAGCGGATTTGGGGATCAAGGGCCGAGTAGATCAGGTCCACGATCAGGTTCATCAACACGATCAGGGCGCCGTAGAACACCACCGTGCCCATCACCAGGGTGTAGTCGCGGTTGAGCGCGCCCTGGACGAAGTAGCGGCCGATGCCGGGGATGCCGAAGATCTGCTCGATCACCACGGAGCCGGTGATGATGCCGGCGATGGCCGGGCCCAGGTAGGAGGTCACCGGCAGCAGGGCGGGGCGCAGGGCGTGGCGCCAGACCACCTCGGCCTCGGTCAGTCCCTTGGCTCGGGCGGTGCGAATATAGTGGCTGCCCATCACCTCGATCATGCTGGCGCGCATCATCCGCGCGATGTAGGCGATCTGCTGGATCGATAGCGCGATCACCGGCAGGATCAGGTTGGGCAGGGCGCCGTCGTTCCAGCCCCCCGCCGGCAGCCAGCCGAGCAGCACCCCGAACACCAGCGCCAGCACCGGCGCCACCACGAAGTTGGGCACCGCGATGCCGGCCAGCGCCGTGCCCATCACCGTGTAGTCCACGGCGGTATTGCGCTTGAGTGCGGCGATGATGCCCAGCGGCAGGCCGATCGCCAGCGCCAGCAGGATCGCCAGGCCGCCGATCTGCAGGCTTACCGGGAAGCCCTGCATGATCAGCTCGGTGACGGTGAAGTCCTTGTACTTGAACGAGGGCCCGAAGTCGCCCTGGACCAGGTTGCCCAGGTAGCGGAAGTACTGCTGCCACAGCGGTTCGTCCAGGTGGTAGGCGGCCATCAGGTTGGCCTCGATCTCCGGCGGCAGGGCGCGCTCGCCGTCGAAGGGCCCGCCGGGGGCGATGCGCATCAGAAAGAAGGCGATGGTGATGACGATCAGCATCGTCGGTATGGCCTGGGCCAGGCGTTTCAAGGTGTAGCTCAGCATGGCGCCGTTCCTCGGTTGACATGGAGGGCGGGCCATCCCTGGCCGCGCCCGCGATGGGGTTGGAGCGGGTGATCGTCAGGGCGCGTCGGCGTCCACGGACACGTAGCGCAGCGGATGCACGTCGAGCGTCGTGGGCTGCCAGCCCTTGACGTCCGGCGAGACCAGGTTGACGACCACGTAGTCGTAGATCGGCAGCATCACGTCGGCTTCCAGCAGGCGCTGCTCGGCCTCGCTCATCAGCGCGGCGCGTCGGTCCGCGTCGAGCTCATGGGTGCTGGCCTCGACCAGGGCGTCGTACTCGGGGTCCGCGTAGCCGGTGCTGGCCGCCGCCGAGCCTCCCGCGGCGTAGGCGTTGAGGAAGTCGTAGGGGTCGTTGACCGTGGCCACGAAGCCGTAGCGGGCGATCTCGAAGTCGCCCTGGCGCAGGCCGGCGAAGTGCACCGCCGCCTCGCGGTTGACCAGCTCGATCTCCACCCCCAGCGGGCGCCACATGGCGGCGATGGCCACGGCGATCTTCTTGTGGTCTTCCAGGGTGTTGTAGGACAGCTCAAGTTCAAGCGGTCGATCCGGCCCGTAGCCGGCCTGATCCAGCAGCTCCCGGGCCCTGGCCCGGCGGCTGTCCATGTCCTGATCATGGAAGTCGAGGCTTGCCGAGGTAGGCGAGGCGATGGTGCGGGGCACAAACCAGTAGGACGGCGTCTGGCCCATGCCCAGCAGGCGCTCGGTGATCACCTCGCGGTCGAGCGCCAGGTTCAGCGCCTCGCGCACCCGCTCATCGCTGAGCGGCGTGCCTTCACGCAGGTTGAGCATATAGAAGTAGCTGCCGATCAGCGGCCCGACGCGCAGCGACTCGCCCAGGTTCTCCTGGGCCCACTCGAAGCGCGCGGAAGGCACCGCACCGTAGGCGATGTCGAGCTCGCCTGAGCGAAAACGGTTCATCAGCGCCGAGGTGTCCTCGATGGCGTGGAAGTCGACACCCTCCAGTGCCACCTCATCGACGGCGTAGTAGCGAGGGTTGCGCGCCACCTCGACCTTGTCCTGGGGCTTCCAGTCGGTGAGCACGAAGGGTCCACTGGCCACCAGGGTGCCTGGCCGGGTCCAGTCCTCGACGTCGCTGGTGAGCAGGTGGCGGGGCAGAGGTGCGGCCTCGGTCATTGCCATGGCCTGAAGAAAGTAGGCGGTGGGCTCGGACAGCCGGATTTCCAGGGTGTGGGAATCCAGAGCGGTGACGCCGAGGCTCTCGGGTTCGGCCGCGCCGGTGTTGATCGCCCGGGCGTTGATGATGGGGTAGTAGAGATTGGCGTTGTGGTTGGCGGTGGCCGGCGTCACCAGGCGTCGCAGGGCGAAGACGGCGTCGTCGGCGGTGATTGGCTCGCCGTCGGACCACTGCGACTCGCGCAGCCGGAAGGTGATGACCCGACCGTCGTCGGACAGCTCCCAGGATTCGGCCAGGCCCGGCACCAGCGCGCCGTCGGGGCCGTAGTTGATCAGACGATCGAACAGTTGGCGGGTGATCCGGCTCTCCCAGTTGCCGTTGACCTTCTGCGGATCCAGGGTGCTGGGTTCGGCGCCGTTGCCGACCTGCAGGGTGGCGGCCTGGGCGTCGGCAGCGGGCAGACAGAGTCCGAGGCTTGTCGTTGCCATCAGGCCGGCAAGTGCCAGCGGACGAAAGGCGTCCATGGAGACCATAGTGAAGTCCTTGTGGGGTAGGCAGAGCATCGGTAGGGGACTCGCCTCCTGGTGGAGGCGAGTCCTTGAAGCGAGTCCTTGAAGATAGCCCAGCGCTGCTGTTTACAAGTCCCAGCGCTGCTACTCGTCGAAGGAGATCCAGCGAGACGGGTGATCGTCCTCGATGTTGTCTTCCCAGCCGCTGATCTTCGGGTTCACCAGGTTGCGCGAGACGTAGTAGAGCATCGGGATCAGGGCGTCGTCGTCCATGGCCAGGGCCTCGGCGCTTTCCATGACGGCCTTGCGCTCATCTAAGTCCAGGGTGGCAGCGGCCTGGTCGTAGAGGGCGTCGAACTCCTCGTTGGCGTAGGCGCCATAGTTGTTGCCGACGCCGGAGCGCAGCAGCGCCAGAAAGTTCTCGGCGTCGTTGTAGTCGGCGATCCAGCCGGCCCGGGCCACGTCGAAGTCTCCCTCGGCGATGGTCTGGTAGTGCACCGTGGCCTCGGCATTGACCAGCTCCACCTCGACACCCAGCGGGCGCCACATGGACGACACCGCCACCGCGATCTTCTTGTGCTCGTCGGTGGTGTTGTAGCGCAGGCGCAGTTCGAGCGGTGACTCCTGGCTGTAGCCGGCCTCTTCCAGCAATTGCTTGGCGCGGGCCATGCGGGCGTTCATGTCATCGGTGATGTCATTGCCGTCGGCGTCTTCGAAGCTGGTGTTCTGCACCTGGTAGTGATCGATGCCGTCAGGCACGAAGGACAGCGATTTCTGGAAGGTGCCGCCCATGATCTGCTGAGCGATGACGTCGCGGCGCACCGCCATGTTGAGCGCCTCGCGCACCCTGGGGTCGGCGGTGGGATGACCGTCGCGGTGGTTGAACACGTAGTAGTAGCTGCCGAGGTAGGTGGCCATGTGGGTGGCCTCGGGGATCTCTTCCTTCAACAGCGGGTACATGCTCGAGGAGTACTCGGTCATGATGTCCAGCTCGCCCGCGCGAAAGCGCGAGACGCCGGCGTTGCGATCCTCGATGGTGTGGTAGCGCACGCCGTCCAGCGCCACCTGGTCGGCCTCGTAGTACTCGGGATTCTTGACCACGGTGATGCGCGACTGGGAGATCCACTCGGTGGGGGTGAAGGCACCGTTGGTGACAATGTTGTCGAGATCCACGTAGTCCCGGCCGTACTCCTCGAAGGTGTGCTGTGGCTGGGGGTAGCCGGTGTAGTGGGTCAGCAGCTGCAGGAAGTAGGGCGTCGGTTGAGTCAGCTGGACCACGAAGGTGCGGCCTTCGTCGCGGCTTTCTACGCCAAGCTCCTCCAGGGGCAGCTCGCCGGTGTTGACCTCCCTGGCGTTGACCACCGGATAGAGCATATAGGCGTACTTGGAGGCGTTGGCCGGGTCCAGCAGGTGGCGCCAGCCGAACACGAAGTCCTCGGCGGTGACAGGCTCGCCGTCGGACCAGCGGGCATCCTCGCGCAGGCTGAAGGTGTAGGTCTTGCCGTCCTCGGAGACCTCCCAGTCGGTGGCCATGCCGGGCAGGATCTCGCCGTCCGGGGCGTTCTTGACCAGGCCCTCGTAAACGTCCATCAGGATCTGGGACTCCCACACGCCGCCAGAGATCTGGGAGGTGTCGAAGGAGGCGAGTTCGCCGGTGACGCCAAGATCGAGGGTCTCGGCCATGGCCGGTGCGCTGATGGCGGCCGCCAGCGAGGACAGGGTCAGGCCGGAGGCCAGCGCCAGGCGGCGGGCCCAGCGAGCACGGTTCGCGATCATGTCAGTTCCTTGTTCGTGTTGGCATTGTTGTCGCGGGCCGGGCCGTTGGCAGCGCGGTTCGCTGCGACCACGGCCATTGTGGGAAGGCCGCACAAGGCGTGCGACACCGGCTAAGCCCGCTTAGTCGATATCGACCATCGCGCCGTGGCTCCGGTGCTGTCCAGACGAAAATTTTCATGACGTCTTGCGTTTCGTCGATAGCCCCGTGGGAGCCCTTGTGGCAAGGGGGCTCGATGGCAGGAGCAGGATGACGGGGTTAGACGTTTTGGCTACAATGCATCCCCTTTATCGCGGCCTGGCCGACGATCATCGCAACTGGCCCATCGCCACCGGCGCATCGCGAGCGCACGCCGGCACCCGGCGAGGGACGACAAAAGGCGAACTTCATGTTGGAAACCAACCCGATTCACAACCTCATCAAGGACCTGTCTGAGCGGACAGACGTCCTGAGGGGGTATCTTTGACTATGCCGAAAAGAAAGATCGGCTAGAGGAAGTCACTCGCGAGCTCGAGGACCCGGCGGTCTGGAACGACCCCGACTACGCCCAGAAGCTCGGCAAGGAACGTGCCTCGCTGGAGCTGGTGGTCGCCACCATCGACGAGCTGGACCAGGGCCTCGGCGACAGCCGCGACCTGCTGGAGCTGGCCGAGATGGAAGACGATGAGGCCACCGTGGCCGAGGTCGAGAAGGAACTGGCCTCGATGCAGGCCAACCTCGAGAAGCTCGAGTTCCGGCGCATGTTCTCCGGCGAGATGGACGAGAACAGCGCCTATCTCGACATCCAGGCGGGCTCCGGCGGTACCGAGGCCCAGGACTGGGCCAACATGCTGCTGCGCATGTATCTGCGCTGGGCCGAGTCCCACGGTTTCAAGGCCGAGATCATCGAGCTGTCGGCCGGTGAAGTGGCCGGGATCAAGTCGGCCACGGTGCACGTCCAGGGCGAGTACGCCTTCGGCTGGCTGCGCACCGAGACCGGGGTGCATCGTCTGGTGCGCAAGAGTCCGTTCGACTCCGGCGGCCGCCGCCACACCTCCTTTGCCTCGGTGTTCCTGTCGCCGGAGATCGACGACAGCTTCGAGGTCGAGATCAATCCGGCGGATCTGCGCGTCGACACCTACCGCTCCAGCGGCGCCGGTGGTCAGCACGTCAACACCACCGACTCGGCGGTGCGGATCACCCACGAGCCGTCCGGCGTGGTGGTGTCGTGCCAGAGCCAGCGCAGCCAGCACGCCAACCGCGACTTCGCCATGAAGCAGTTGAAGGCGAAGCTGTGGGAGCTGGAAATGCAGAAGCGCAATGCCGCCAAGCAGGAGGCCGAGGACTCCAAGGCCGACATTGGCTGGGGCAGCCAGATCCGCTCCTATGTGCTGGACGACCAGCGCATCAAGGACCTGCGCACCGGCGTGCAGTCGAGCAACTGCGACAAGGTGCTCGACGGCGATCTTGACCAGTACATCGTCGCGAGCCTCAAGCAGGGGCTTTAAGCGACCGTCGCCAAGCCCACCGCGTCGCGACCTCGCCCCGGGAGCCAAGTGGCCCCGGGGCGTTTCGCCACCACCATTCATGGGTCCCGTGCCGGGGCCGTTCGGGGAACCGCCGTGGCGGCTTCCCTGCCGTGACAGAGACGAGTAGCCATGGCCAACCAGGATACGCCTTCCACCAATGACGCCGTTGCCGAAGAGAACCGCCTGATCGCGGAGCGCCGCGCCAAGCTGGCGGCTCGTCGCGAGCGCGCCGAGGCCGAGGGCGGCAGCGCCTTCCCCAACGACTTTCGCCGTGACAGCCTGGCCGCCGAGCTCGAGGCGGAACTCGGTGAGTACGATAAGGAAGCGCTGGAGTCGCTGGGCCGTGAGGCCGCGGTCGCCGGGCGCATCATGCGCAAGCGCGGTCCCTTTATCGTGATCCAGGACGTCAGCGGCCAGATCCAGCTCTACGTCGACAAGAAGGGGCTGGATTCCGCCCTGCTCGAGGACATCAAGGGCTGGGACATCGGCGACATCGTGGCCGGCCAGGGCCCGGTGCACAAGTCCGGCAAGGGCGACCTGTACGTGATGATGCGCGAGGCCAAGCTCCTGACCAAGAGCCTGCGCCCGCTGCCCGACAAGTTCCACGGCCTCACCGACATGGAAGCGCGTTACCGCCAGCGCTATGTCGACCTGATCATGAACCCGGACTCGCGCCGGGTGTTCGAGACCCGTGCCGGCATCATCAGCGCCATGCGCCGCTTCTTCGAGGATCGCGGCTTCATGGAGGTGGAAACGCCGATGCTGCAGCCGATCCCCGGCGGCGCCACGGCGCGTCCCTTCATCACCCACCACAATGCGCTGGACATCGACATGTACCTGCGTATCGCGCCAGAGCTTTACCTGAAGCGCCTGGTGGTGGGGGGCTTCGAGCGGGTCTTCGAGATCAACCGCAACTTCCGTAACGAAGGGCTCTCCACCCGCCACAACCCCGAGTTCACCATGGTCGAGTTCTACTGGGCCTACGTGGACTACCAGGCGCTGATGGATCTGACCGAGGCGATGCTGCGCGAGATCGCCCAGAAGGTGCTCGGCACCACCACCCTGAACTACCAGGGAGCGACCTACGACCTGGGCCAGCCGTTCGTGCGGATGACCCTGCGCGAGGCGATCCTGGCTCACGGCGAAGGCATCGAGGCCGCGGACATCGACGACCTCGACGCCGCCCGTGCCCTGGCCGAGCGCCTCGGCATCAAGGTCAAGGATGGTTGGGGACTCGGCAAGCTGCAGACCGAGATCTTCGAGGAGGTGGCCGAGGCGCGCCTGGACCAGCCGACCTTCATCACCGAGTATCCGGCCGAGGTCAGCCCGCTGGCGCGGCGCAACGACGCCAATCCCTTCGTCACCGACCGCTTCGAGTTCTTCGTCGGCGGCCGTGAGATCGCCAACGGCTTCTCCGAGCTCAATGACGCCGAGGACCAGGCCGAGCGCTTCCGCGCCCAGGCGGCCGAGAAGGACGCCGGTGACCTGGAGGCGATGTACTACGACGCCGACTACGTGCGCGCGCTCGAGGTAGGCCTGCCGCCCACCGCCGGCGAGGGCATCGGTATCGACCGCCTGGTGATGCTGTTCACCGACAGCCCCTCGATCCGCGACGTGCTGCTGTTCCCGGCGATGCGCCCGGAAGCCGGCGAGGCCTGAGCCGTTCGGCCTGGCCACCGAGGACAATGTCCCCAGTGGTCGGGTCGATGGATTGTCGGCGGGGTCGGGCCGATGGATTGTCGGCGGGGCCGGGCTTTTGCTGGCAAGCGAGGCCCTTAGCACCCATAATGGCTGCGATTCGACGTCGAGGAGACCGCGATGAAACTGCTCAACCGCTCCGCCCTGAGCGTCAGACCCACCCAGCACTTTGTTGACTGGATCAATGCCCTGGAACCGACCATGGGCGATGACGACCTCACGCTCGCCGACGTCGACCGGGAAAGCACGGTCTACCTGATCCCGGAGATGGACACCCCCGAGGCGCTGGAAGCCTTCGTTCGCGAGCGCTATCTCGAGGTGCTCGAGAACGAACTGCGCGCCTGGGAAGAGGACGAACGGCAGTGGCCCGAGGCCCTGAACTGGGAGCTGTTCCAGCGCTTCTTGCAGGTCGAGCACAGCTATCTGGCGATCGATCTGGATGGCGAGGCTGCGCTTGAGATCTCCGAGGTGGACGACGAACTGCTGGCCGACCTCGAGCAGGACTGAAACAGCGCGGCCTGCCGCCGCTGATCAGTGTCTGCCGGATGTACCCCGCAGGTGTCGACGAGACCGGCCACGGCCGGTCTCGTTGCGTGCCGGCATGACCTCCTGTGCCTGACCACCCCGATGCAAGACAACACCCGCCTAGACAACACCAGGAATTGCCCCGATGAGTCGACTGTTCTCCACCCGTGACGGCGACGACGGCCTGCCCGGGCCGGAGCGACGGCTGGCGGTCATCGCCTTGGTGCTGGGGACCCTGATGGCGGTGGTGGACACCACCATGATCAATATCGCGCTGCCCTCCATGGCGCGGGATCTGGGCGTGTCCGATGCCCGCGCGGTGTGGATCACCAACCTGTTCCAGGTGGTCTGCGCGGCCATGCTGCTGGTGTTCGCCGCCGCCAGTGAGTTGCTCAGTCGGCGCAAGGTCTACGTGGCAGGGCTCACCCTGTTCGTAGTGGCGGCGCTAGGCAGCGCGCTGTCGCCCAACTTCGAGACCCTGCTGGTGTTTCGTGCCCTGCAGGGCGTCGGCGCCGCCGCCACCCTGTCGATCGGGCCGAGCCTCTATCGCTCGATCTTTCCCTCGCGCCTGCTCGGCAGCGCCCTGGGCCTGTCGTCGCTGGTGGTGGCGGGGGGCTACGCCGCCGGCCCGTCGATCGGTGGTCTGGTGCTGTCGGTGGCCAACTGGCCGTGGCTGTTCGCCCTGAACGTGCCGCTGGGCGCCGCCGCCGCGGTCATGGCCTGGCGAGCCCTGCCCAGGGAGGAACGCCGCGAGGGCAACTTCGACGCCTTCGGCGCCCTGGCCTCCATGGCCATGCTGGCGGGACTGTTCATGTGCATGGACGCCGTCGGTCATCGCGCGCCGCTGGCCGAGATCCTGGCCTGGCTGGCGGTGACGGTGGTGTCGGCGGTGGCCTTTATCCGTCGCCAGGGGCGGGCTCCCCATCCGCTGCTGCCGCTGGGGCTGTTTCGTGAACCGCGTTTCAGCCTGGCAGTGTCCGCCCAGGGCACCGCCTTCATCGGACAGGGGCTGACCTTCGTTGCGCTGTCGTTTCTCTACCAGCAGCAGATGGGCTACTCGGCGCTGCATACCGCCTGGTTGTTTACCCCCTGGCCGCTGACCATCATGGTGGTCGGGCCGCTGTCTGGTCGTCTGGCCGATCGCTTCAACCCGAGCGTGGTGGCGAGCGTCGGCCTGGTCATGCTGTTGCTGGGGCTGGTCAGCCTGGCGGCGCTGCCGCAGGACGCCAGCGCGATCGACAGCCTGTGGCGTACCGCCCTGTGTGGCGCAGGCTTCGGCCTGTTCCAGCCGCCCAACAACCGTGAACTGATGACCAGCGTACCCAAGGCCCGCAGCGCCAACGCCTCGGGGGTGATGAGTACCACCCGCACGGTGGGGCAGTCGCTGGGGGTGGCCCTGGTCGGGCTGTGCCTGGCCGCCGGCGCTGGCGTTCAGCAGGCGTTGTGGGTCGGCGCTGCCACCACCTTGCTGGCGCTGGTGATCAGCCTGGTGCGTATCCCCCGGGCCCATCGTGCGTATCGTGCGGCGCGGGAGCAGAAGAAGGCCGCGCGGGCCGGCTACTCCGAACGAGTGGGCGAGGACTCCCCGAACCGGGTCGCGGATCGGGCTTAGTCAGCGGCTGGGCGAGGGCGTACAATGGCACAGTATGTACAAAATTAACCGTCACAGACGCGAGTACCCATCATGAGTATTCAGGCGACCATCGAACACAAGCTAAAGGCCCTGGAGCCCACCGAACTGGTGGTCGAGAACGAGAGCCACATGCACAGCGTGCCGCCGAACTCGGAAACCCACTTCAAGGTGACCCTGGTCTCCGAGCGCTTTTCCGGGCTGATGCCGGTCAAGCGCCACCAGCAGATCTACTCGCTGCTGGCCGATGAACTGTCCGGCCCGGTCCACGCCCTGGCGCTGCACCTTTACACCCCCGGTGAGTGGGATAGCCGCAGTGCACCGCGTCCGGACTCGCCCAACTGCATGGGCGGCTCACGCTCGTGACGCCGGAGCCGACACGGCTCGCCTATCTGGATGCCATGGGGCTGACCGCCTGGGTGGCCCGCTATCAGCTACCCAACGCCCGCGAGACCGAAGCCTGCGACTGGCCCGAGCCGGTACCCGAAGAGCGGCCCCAGCCCGGTGCCAAGGGCCTGCATGCGCTGCTCGATGACATGCCCGCCTCGGCCGGCGGTGGCGACACGTCCGCCGGGGCGACCGAGCAGGCCGCTGTCGCTGATTCGTCCTCTGCCGTCCAGGCTCCTGCCCCCCAGGCGCCGGCTGGTCCGCGCAAGGCCAGGGCGCTGCTCGGTGATATCGTGCCCGATGCAGACGACGGTGCAGCGACGGCCCCTACGGCCATGCCGGCAGAGGATGAGGTGGAGGAAGGCGCCGAGCCGCTGCGCTTCGGCTGTCAGGTGGCCTGTCTCGACGGTCGCTGGCTTTTGCTGGTTGCCCGTGACGAACCGCTGGGGCCCCTGCACCAGCGGCTTCTGCTCAATATCCTGACCGGCGCCGGGGTCAGGCCGTCGCAGCGACCGGTGTTCGACTCCCTTGCCTGGCCGCTGGAAGAGGGCTTGCCGGTCAGGCGGCCGTTGGACGAGGCGCGTCAGGGGCTCAAGGCCTTTGTGGCCGGTCGCGCTCGTCGTGGCTGGGCTCCGGAGCGGGTGCTGGTATTCGGCCGCCAGGAGGCGCTGATGCAAGCACTGGCCCCGCCTGACACCACCGACAACAGCGCGCAGCCTCCGCGCAGCCAGACCCTGGCGCTGCCGTTGTGGCAGGGCCCGGGGCTCGACGAACTGCTCGCCGATGACGGCGTCGGTGCCGAGGCCAAGCGCCGGCTGTGGTCGCAGATCGGCGAGTGGCAGGCACAGTGGAGCGACGGCACTCGAGGTGATGGTGCTGGAGGCGATGGTGCCAGAGACGACAGCGATGGCGCTTGAGGCGACAGCGGGCCAGCAGAGCTGTCCGCATAGCGGCGGCTACGGTCCTGTCCGTGTCCTTGGCGCCGCCGATCTTGACGCCCTCTTGCGACTGGAAGCGATGGCGTCAGCGCCGTTGTCCAGCCCTCAGGCGCTGGCCCAGGCACTGGAAGATGACCAGCGCCTGCTGCTGGGGATCGATCGGCTGGGTCCGGCGGGTGATGTCGGCGTTGAAGGCGGCCTTGATGCGGGCATGACGGGGCAGAGGGCTATTCACGCCTACGCCTTGCTGGCACGCCAGCCCTTCGAGGCCGAGCTGGAAGCGATCCTGGTGGCCCCGCAAGCTCGCCGCCAAGGGCTTGCCGCACGGCTGCTGACAAGCCTGATTGCGGTAGCGCGCCAGTGGGGCTCGGAGCGACTGCTGCTGGAGGTGCGTGCCGACAACGGCGCGGCGATCGCCTGCTACCGAGCCGCCGGCTTCGCCGAGGATGGTGTGCGTCGCGGCTACTATCCGCCGCTGGCCGATGGCGGCGAGCGTGTCGATGCCTTGCTGATGTCGCTGGCGCTTGACTGAAACAGCCTGAAGCGCTCGGCTTTCTTTAGTCTGGGCCGCCTGCGGCTGGGCTTCCATCGTACGCGCAATGCAAAAGGGCTCCCCATGGGAGCCCTTTTCATTCGTGTCGATCGTTCGCATCAGCCGTTCGAGTCGGCCGTTCGAGTCGACACTGCCGGCACACAAGGCAGGTCAGAGGCTATGGGCGGGCGCCTGTTCGGTATTGCCCGTTTCGCCTTCCACCTCATCGAGCTGGCCCAGGATGGCGGTCAGGCGACGTTCCCACTCTTCGCGATCCTGCTTCAGGCGAGCGTTTTCCTCGCGCAACTCCTCGGCTTCCAGTTTCAGCAATTCCAGGGCCTCAAGGGCGCTGGAGACCTTCTTTTCGAGTTGGTTGAAGAGTTCCGTGCTCATCCTCGTCTCCTGACATGACGTGGGGTGAAGGCGCTACGCGCGCCCCGATGGAACGAGCGTAACGCCGCCGCCGCCGGCGAACAAGCGTCGCCGGGCGGCGACGGGGCTGCTTTGCTGATTCGGCTCAGGAATTGCGACAGTCGCGTGCTTGGGGTACTGCCGGCTCAGCTCTCAGGCGCAGCGTCCTTGAGCGAGTCGGCGTCGCTTTCGCTGCGTCGATACAGACGCCCCATGCTGTCTCCGGCGCGGACCTCTCGGTGTAGCTGCCAGGTGGGGGGCACGGCGGGAGTCAGACCGCTTTCGACCTCCACGTAGATCCAGGCCTCATCCGCCAGCCAGCCGGCTTCCAGGGCCTGGCAGCAGGGCTCGGCAAGGCCCTGGCGAAAGGGCGGGTCGAGAAACACCAGGTCGAAGGGGCTGGCGGTATCGTCTTTCAGCAGCGCGGCGGCGTCGGCGCGGCGTACCTGGGCGCGATCGATCGCCAGCGTCGCCAGGTTATCGCTGATCGCCTGGGCCACCTGGGCATCGCGCTCGACGAACAGGGCCTCGCTGGCGCCGCGCGATAGCGCCTCCAGGCCCAGAGCTCCGGTGCCGGCAAACAGATCGAGCACGCGAACGCGGTACAGCTCGCCCCCGAGCCAGTTGAATAGGGTCTCGCGCACTCGGTCCGGGGTCGGGCGCAGGCCGGGCTTGTCGAGCACCGGTAGCTGGCGGCGGCGGTGTTCGCCACCGATGATGCGCAGCTTGCCAGGCGGCCGACCGCTCGAGGGACTCTTGCCCGAGCGGGGTTTTCCGGCGCCGCCGCGCGGACGGTTTCTTGAAGGACGTTGTCGACTCATGGGCGGCGATTCTACCCCCATGGCAGGGTGCCGTCATGCCTTCGCCATCGCTTCTGTGGCAGGCTGTGGGCAGCGTCGCGTCGCCGCCTCGGGGCTGTCCTGTGTCCACAGCGAGCGGGCAGGGTGGTAGGATGTGGCGGTTCGTTCACCGGCTGAGGCGTCAGGTCATCCATGTTCGGTATTTTCAAGCGCAAGAAGAAGCACACGGGCGAAGAACCCGCCAAGGACCAGGAAGTCGTCGATCAGTCGTCTGCAGATGAGGCGGAAGGCGCGGCTGACAGGGAGGCTGAACAGCCCCTCGGCGACGAGCTGTCGCAAGGCTCACCGTCGGATGCCGAGCCGCCCCAGCAGGGCCGGGAATCTGGCCCCGAGCCGACCGAGACCGCCGAGGCGGTGGTGCCGGAGCCTGTCGAGCCGGCAGCGCCAGCGCCTGCCGAGCCGTCCACCCCTGCCGAGCAGGCGCCCGTTGAACCTGAGCCCGACAAGCAAGAGCCCGTCAAGCAAGAGCCTGTCGAGCAGAAGTCCGGCGAGTCGCAAGCCGACCAGGCGCCGCCTGCCGCCCCCCAGCCGGCTGGCGAGCCCGCCGAAGATGAATCGCCGGCCTCGGCGCACAAGTTGGCCGAGGCGGAGGTGCCCGAGCCTGCAAGTCCGCCAGCTCCCGACGCTGGCACCGGCCAGCGCGAGCACGCCGAGGTGATCGAGCCCAGCCGTCCCACCGGCCCGGCCCTGCAGGAAAAGCCCAGAGCGCCGGTGCAGGGTGGCAAGGGTGGCGAGAAGAAGGGCTGGTTTGCGCGCATGCGCGAGGGCCTTGGCAAGACTCGGGCCAACCTGAGCGACGGCCTGGCCGACCTGTTCATGGGTGCCAAGCAGATCGATGACGAGCTGATCGAGGACATCGAGACCCAGCTGCTGATGGCCGACGTCGGTATCGAGGCCACCAGCGAAATCATCGAGGCGCTGACCGATCGCGTCTCGCGCAAGGAGCTGAAGGACCCGGAGGCGCTGTATCGTGCGCTGCAGCAGGAGCTGGCCGCCATGCTCGGCGAGGTCAGCCAGCCCCTGAGCCTCGAGACCGCCGACGGTGGGCCCTTCGTCATCCTGGTGGTGGGCGTCAACGGCGTCGGCAAGACCACCACCATCGGCAAGCTGACCCAGCGCTTCCAGCGCGAGGGCAAGAGCGTGATGCTGGCGGCGGGGGATACCTTCCGCGCGGCTGCGGTAGAGCAGCTCAAGGTGTGGGGCGAGCGCAACAGCGTGCCGGTGGTGGCTCAGCACACCGGCGCCGACAGCGCCTCGGTGATCTATGACGCCGTGGCGGCGGCCCGTGCCCGTGGCGTCGACGTCTTGATCGCCGATACCGCTGGTCGCCTGCACAACAAGAGTCACCTGATGGAAGAGCTCAAGAAGGTCCATCGGGTGATGGGCAAGCTCGATGCGCAGGCGCCTCACGAGGTGATGCTGGTGCTCGACGCCGGTACCGGCCAGAACGCCTTGTCCCAGGCGGCCACCTTCAACGAGGCGGTTCCGGTCAGCGGGATCACCCTGACCAAGCTCGACGGTACCGCCAAGGGGGGCGTGATCTTCGCCCTGGCCAAGCAGCTGAAGACGCCGATCCGCTTTATCGGGGTGGGTGAGAGTCTGGATGACCTGCGGCCGTTCAAGGCCGAGGACTTCGTCGACGCCCTGTTCGATCGTCGCCCGAGTGACGCCGACGAATGATCGCCTTCGAGCACGTCGGCAAGCGCTATGGAGGGCGCTTCGAGGCGCTCTCCAATATCGATTTTCGCGTCTCGCGGGGCGAGATGGTGTTTCTCACCGGCCATTCCGGTGCCGGCAAGAGTTCGCTGCTTCGGCTGATCATGCGCCTGGAGCGACCCAGTCGCGGACGGGTGATGGTCGCCGGTCACGATATCGACAAGCTGCATCCCAGCCAGTTGCCGTTCTACCGGCGTCAGATCGGGGTGGTCTTCCAGGACCACCAGCTGCTGTTCGACCGCTCGATCTATCACAATGTGGCGTTGCCGCTGGAGATCCGCGGCCTGGCGCCGCGGGATATCGCGCGGCGGGTCCGCGCCGCACTCGACAAGGTCGGCCTGCTGCACCGCGAAAAGGCGCTTCCCATCGAACTTTCCGGCGGCGAGCAGCAGCGCGTGGGCATCGCCCGGGCGGTGGTCAACAAGCCCGCCCTGCTGCTGGCCGATGAGCCTACCGGTAATCTCGACCCTCAGTTGTCCGCCGATATCATGGGGCTGTTCGAGGACTTTCATCGCATCGGCACCACGGTGATGATCGCCAGTCACGATCTGGCGTTGATCGCCAGGCTGCGTCACCGCACCCTGCGCCTGAGCGAGGGGCGCCTGGTGGCCGACGAGGAGGCCGCATGAGCGCTCGCCATTCGCGCAAGGGCGCGGCGACGCCCAGGGGCGCCTCGGCCGCCGCACGTACGGGCGGCCGCCAGGAGGCCTCGACGTCACCTCGCGGTGCGCGTCAGCAGACGGTGCGCGCACAGGGGCAGTGGCAAGCCTGGCTGCGCCACCATCGCGCCATGTGTGTGGACAGCCTGCGCCGGCTGGTGCGCCAGCCGGTGGGTAGCCTCTTGACCATGCTCGCCATCGCCATCGCCCTGGTGCTGCCCAGCGCCCTGTGGCTGTCACTGGACAGCGCCAAGCTGGTGGACGCCGAGCTGGACGCCAGCGCCACCCTGACGGCCTACCTCGACAAGGGGGTGAGCGAGTCCGAGACCGGTCGCATCCTGGAAGCGCTGGAGGCTCAGTCGGAGGTCGCCGCCACCGAATTGATCACCGCCGAGCAGGGCATGGCGGAATTCCAGCAATCCCTGGGGCTCGATGATGCCCTGGCGCGGCTCGACGAGAATCCGCTGCCCGCCGCGGTGGTGATCTCGCCGACGACGCCGTCTCCGGAGGCCATGGCGGCGCTGTCCGAGCGCCTGTCGGCGATGTCCGGGGTGGCCGAGGTGCGCCTCGACCTGGCCTGGATCGAGCGTCTGCGGCAACTGGCTGAGCTGGGTCGTCGCCTGACCCTGGCGCTGGGGGTGCTGTTTGGTCTGGGCGTGCTGCTGGTGGTGGGCAACACCATCCGCCTGGCGGTGGAGAACCGGCGCAAGGAGATCGAGGTGGTGACCCTGATCGGCGCCACCCATGCCTTTGTACGCCGACCCTTTCTGTACAGCGGCGCCTGGTATGGCCTGGGCGGCGGACTGCTGGCGTGGGGGCTTCTGACCCTGGGCAGCGACTGGCTGGCGGCGCCGGTGGCATCGCTGGCGGCCAGCTACGGCGCGCACTATCAGCTACCGACCCTGGGCCTTGTCGGCTCTACAACATTGCTGACTTGTAGTACACTATTGGGCTGGTTGGGAGCCTGGATCGCCGTCAGCCGCCACTTGGCGGGCATCAAGCCACGCTAGCGGCAACAGGTAATCACCCGTTTCTTGTACGGTTTCGTCGGATGTCTACGACCAAAGGGGAACTTCTTCCTATTTTTATCCTCCAAGGTGCATCCGAAATCTTGTTGGTCTTCGAGGAGACAACCTGCACATGAGCAACAGTCTTCTGCCGGTGGGTCATCTTTCACCGGGGCACGACCTCAACGGCTATATTCAGGCCGTCAATCGCATTCCGCTGCTGACGGTGGATGAAGAGCAGGACCTGGCCCATCGCCTTCAGCAGGAAGGCGATCTGGAAGCCGCCCGCCGTCTGGTCATGTCCCATCTGCGTTTTGTCGTGCACATCGCACGCAGCTATTCCGGCTATGGACTTCCCCAGGCTGACCTGATTCAGGAAGGCAACGTCGGCCTGATGAAGGCCGTCAAGCGTTTCGACCCGACCCAGGGCGTACGCCTGGTGTCTTTCGCGGTGCACTGGATCAAGGCCGAGATCCACGAGTTCGTGCTGCGCAACTGGCGCATCGTCAAGATCGCCACCACCAAGGCCCAGCGCAAGCTGTTCTTCAACCTGCGCGGCGCCAAGAAGCGCCTGGCCTGGTTGAACAGCGACGAGGTCGACGCCATCGCCAAGGACCTGGACGTCAAGCCCGAGGTGGTGCGCGAGATGGAAGGTCGTCTGGCCTCCCATGATGCCGGCTTCGATGCTTCACCGTCCGAGGACGAGGATTCGGCCTATCAGGCACCGGTTCACTATCTGGACGACGCCAGCCAGGACCCGGCGACCCAGCTCGAGGACAGCGACTGGGAGCAGGACGCCACCCGCCGCCTCCAGGGCGCGCTGGCCGAGCTCGACGAGCGCTCGCGGGATATCCTGAGCCAGCGCTGGCTCGCCGAAAACAAGGCGACCCTGCATGAACTGGCCGATGTCTATGGTGTGTCCGCCGAGCGCATTCGTCAGCTCGAGAAGAACGCCATGAAGAAGATCCGCGAACGTCTGGGTGATAGCATGGCGGCCTGACCGCCATCGATTGCGCCAGCCGCTGGCAGGACGAAAACGCCCGAACCTCACGGTTCGGGCGTTTTCAGTTGTGGCTGAGCTTGTACCAGGGCGACTGCCACAAGGGCTGTAGGGTGGTTGCCTGAGCCGCTATACCAGCCGCTATACCAGTCGCTACACGCCCTGGTACCAGCGCCTAGCCCTGGGCGCTGGCAGCACCCGTCAGGCCGCCAGCGGCGGCTGCGCGGCGGGCAATGTCGCCCAGCGCCTCGTCACCGGCGCTGAGATCGCGAAAGGCGCCCATGGCGCCGAGCAGGGCCGAGCTCTCGTAGGGCACGAACACACGCTCTCCCTGCTTGGCCATCTCCGGCAGCATCGAGATATAGGACTGGCCGAGCAGATAGCCGATGACCGCCCTGGTGCTCTTCTCGCCTTCGCCCATGGCACCCAGTACCAGCTCGATGGAGCGACTTTCGCCCTGGGCACGCAGAATGGCGGATTCCTTGTCGCCTTGGGCGTTGAGGATCGCTGACTCCTTCTGGCCCTGGGCCTTGGCGATGGCCGCGGCCTTTTCGCCCTCGGCCTCGGTGACGGTGGCTCGACGGCGACGTTCGGCGGACATCTGCAGGTGCATGGCCTCCTTGACCTCCGTCGGCATCTCGATGTCCTGCACCTCGATGCGATTGATCGCCACCCCCCACTTGGAGGCAGGTTCCTCCATCTGTTCCTTGATCTTGGCGTTGACCTCGGCGCGGGACTCGAAGATCTTGTCCAGCTCCATCTGGCCGACCACCGAGCGCAGCGTCGTCTTGGCCAGTACCTCCACCGCCTGACTCATGTTCTCGATCTTGTAGACGGCGTTGGCCGGATCGATGATCTGAAAGTAGATGGCGCCGTCGATGCGCACCGTCACGTTGTCGGTGGTGACCACCGGCTGGGACGGGAAGTCCATGACCGACTCGCGCAGGTCGATGCGGGTCTCCTGACTCAGCACCGGGGTGAACTCCTGGCCCTTGCGCAGGTAGCGCACCATCTTGATTGGTCTTGGCTTGTCGAAGAACGGAACGATGAAGTTGATGCCCTTCTGCAGCGTGCGGTGGTAGGCGCCGAGGCGCTCGATCACCATCACCTCGGACTCCTGAACGATCACCAGTCCCTTGATCACCATGATTACGGCGATGACGACCACCACCAGGGCAATCAATAGCCCCGGGTTTATGGCATACGGCAACATGCAGGTACCTCCTTGGTATCGAGAGTGTCGCCCAGGGCGACCGACGGCATCCCGCCGCCGAAAGCCAGCTTAGGCAATGGGCGGGCGAGTGGCGATAGCGTCTGGCGGCCGCTGCCCGAACGAGCGCATGACCGGGATCAAGAACCTTCGCCGGCGGGACGGACCACCGCCTGGGTGCCCTCGAAGCGGACCAGCGTTACCTCGTCACCCGGACGAAGGGCAGGACCACTCCCTGCTTCGTCCGCCAGGCTGGCACGGTAGAGATCACCGTCGAGCTTGATGCAGGGTGCGTCATCGAAGTCGCGGCTGACCAGCACGAAGCGTTGACCGCGGCCTCCACCGCTGCCAGCCACGCCGAAGCCTTTTTTCGCGCCTCGGCCGCGTCGTCTGAGCTGTCGAATCGCCAGCGGCACCAGCACGGCACAGGCGAGCGCCAGGACGATCAGTTGCAGGGTGAAAGTGGCGCCCAGCCAGGCGGCCAGGGCGGTGAGGGCGAGTGCCGCCGCCAGGGCCAGCAGCACGTAGGAACCGGTCAGCAGCTCGACCAGCAGAGCCGCGAGTCCGGCCAGCAGCCACCACAGCGCGGGAGATAGAAAATCCATGAGGGGCCTCTTGGAAGCAGCGAAATGACGTCCTGTCCTGTCCGATTCTGCGCCGCCGGCCGTGACCCGGCAAGCCGGCGAGACCCGCAGATGACAGCGCCACCGCGATTGCGGTGGCGCGTGGTCCAATATCACGAGGCCTGGAAGTCTGTCGTGTTACGGGGCTTACCAGTACCCCAGCACCTTCCACCGTAGAGAGTCTGCGACACCGACCCAGACGGTCAGGTTGACCAGGCTCCTGCCCTGATCAAGAGCGGACCCGCCTTCCGGGCGTCTTGCCAGTACCCCAGCACCTTCCACCGTAGAGAGTCTGCGACACCGACCCAGACGGTCAGGTTGACCAGGCTCCTGCTCTGATCAAGAGCGGACCCGCCTTCCGGGCGTCTTACCAGTACCCCAGCACCTTCCACCATAGGCTGCCGACACCGACCCACACTGTCAGGTTGACCAGGCTCATCACCAGTCCGGCCTTCCACCAGGTGCCGAGTTCCACATAGCCGGAGCCGAAGATGATCGGGGCGGTGCCGGTGGCGTAGTGGGTCAGCGACATCATCAGCGAGGAGGCGCCGGCCAGCAGCAGGGCGATGTACAGGGTAGGGATGCCGAGGGCGATACCGGCGGCCAGGAAGGCGGCGTACATGGCGGTGATATGGGCGGTGGTGCTGGCGAAGAAGTAGTGCGCGTAGAAGTAGACGCCGGTCAGCGCCAGGGCCATGCCGAACCAGCCCATATTGAAGCTGCTGATGCCCTCCTCGATGACCCCGGAGAACCAGCCGATCAGTCCGAGCTTGCCCAGGAAGCTTGCCATCATTACCAGAGCGGCGAACCACACGATGGTGTCCCAGGCGGACTTCTCGCCGAGGATGTCATCCCAGGTCAGCACATTGGTGACCAGCAGGATGGACAGTCCCAGCAGCGCCACCGCGGTGGAGTTTACCTTGAACTCGGGGCCGAACAGCATCGCCGGGATACCGGCCCACAGGATCAACAGCAGGCCGAACACGCCGATCATGATCTTTTCGGCGCGGTCGAGCGCGCCCATGGCGGTGAGCTGCTCGCGGGCGAAGGAGGTGGCGTCCGGGGTGCGCTTGAGCTCCGGCGGATACAGCACGTACAGCACCGCCGGCATCAAGGCGATGGCGACCAGGCCGGGCAATAGCGCGGCCAGCGCCCACTGGGTCCAGGTGATCGAGATGGCGGAGTCGGTAGCCTTGGCGATCAGGTCGACGATAAGGGGGTTGGGGGCCGTTGCGGTGATGAACATGGCCGAGGTGATGGGGTTGGCGTGATAGTTCACCAGCGCCAGGTACTCGCCGATCTTCTTGCTGGTGCCGGACTCGGGGGAGGAGCCGAAGCTGTCGGCGATGGAGCGCATGATCGGGTGCATGATGCCGCCACCCCGGGCGGTGTTGCTGGGGGTGATCGGGGCGATGGTCAGCTCCGCCAGGGACAGGGCGTAGCCGATGCCGAGGGTGCGTTTGCCGAAGGCGGCGATAAAAGCGTAGCCGATGCGGTTGCCCAGACCCGTCTTCGACAGCCCGCGGGAGATCATGATGGCCAGGCCGATCAGCCAGATCAGCGGGTTGGAAAAGCCCGAGAGGGCGTCGGAGACCGCGCCCTTGGAACTGTCCGGGTTGGTGACGCCGGTCAGCGCGACCACGGTGATGGCAATGATCGCCAGGGCGCCGATGCGCATGGTCTTGCCGATGATGGCGGCGATGGTGGCGACGAAGATCGCCAGCAGGTGCCAGGCCTCGGGATTGACGCCGTCAGGTACGGGGATTACGAACCAGAGCGCCAGCCCCAGGGTCACCGAGACCAGGGCGGGGAGCGGTTTGAATGCGAGCATAAGCGAGCTCCTTTGGGGAAGATCGAGTGATCACCTCTCCACAGAGAGAATCCGAAGGTGTTGTGCTCATTTACGCATAGACGAAGCGACGTCCGAATGACGGACATCAAGCAGAAGTACGACTTTCGTCGAAATGGTCATGTCGAGTGCAACTTGCGCTGAGGAGGTCGCAGCGCCAAGGCAGGAGATAACGGTGCAGGAGTTGGGTGAGGGCTGCGGCCGACGCCATGCCGGGAACTGCCCGGCATGGCGCGAGAGGAGGTGAACGGTCCCTAGTCGGGCTTGATCGCGGTGCGGCCGCTGCCCAGGAACATCATCGCCAGGGCGCCGAACAGGAACATGCCCTGCAGCTCCAGCGCCCAGCCGCCGCTGCTGGTCAGGCTGAACAGCTCACCCATATGCGCCAGATAGATGGCCACCACCATGTTGCCGGCGATCAGCAGACCGGCGATGCGAGTGTTCCAGCCGAGGATCGCCATGACAGGTGCGACGACTTCGCCCAGCAGGACGCCATAGGCCAGCACAGTGGGCAGGCCATGGGAGGCCAGGGTTTCACCGATCCAGGACAGGCTGCCGGGATTGATCAGCTTGCTGACGCCGTGCAGCAGGATCATCACGCCAAGGGCCAGGCGCAGGATCAGCTTTCCCAGGTCGTCGTTGTCGAGGGCGTTGAGCATGGTGACTTCCTTTTCACTAGGGGCTTTTTTGACTCGAGAGCCTTTCACTTCTGGCGTTGGGCAGAAAACAGTCGCGCCGAGTTATCCGTGGCTTCGCAGCATGATCGCGATGACGTCGGCATGGTGCCTTCGGTCGCAACACCAGAATCACCGAAACGGTCGGACCACGCAGGCAATTCTGGCATATTAGGCTTTATCCAGATGACTCAGCTGCAAGGAAGATAGCATGGTTCCGTCACGACTTCGCCGCACCGCCGCTTTCGCTCTTTTCACCCTGGCGCTCAGTGCCTGCTCCAGCCAGCCTGGGCCCACGGTGGGTGGGGGCGACACGGCGGCCCCGGGCAGCGTCTCGAGCCCGCTGGTCGGCAAGCGCTGGAACCTGTTGCTGGTGGGCACCAGCGATCGCCTGTCGATGCCGCAGAAGCCGTACTTCGAGGTGGCTTCCGATGGCAGTGTCAGCGGTAGCGACGGCTGCAATCGCTTCACCGGCACGGTGAGCTTCGGTGACAGCCAGCGTATCGACTTCAGCGAACTGACCGCCACCCGCATGGCCTGTGCCAATCCCCAGGGGGCCCAGCAGGTCCGCGAGATGCTCGACAACGCCTATCGCTACCTGATCGACCATGACCGACTGGTGTTCTTCGGCCCTAACTCGCTGGTGCTGGGCGGTTTTCGCGACGCTAGCTGACCGGGCCAGTGTTCATCGGGGCGATCAGCGACTCCGGTTGTCCCTCCTGAGCGCGGTACTCGAGATGTCGGCTGCAGCGCGGCTTGCATGATGCAGGCAGGATCGCAGGCTGTGCTTTCGCTGTTGGAAGCGATCGAGCCACCGGGGATGGATCGCCACCACGCGCACCGGAACGGAAGCTAGTCCCAGCAATTGCACGATGGCCAGGCGGTGTGAACCGCCGTAGCCGAGCACGACCTCGCCATCCCGGGTAATCAATACCTGCATTTCGTCATCGGGGTGGCGACTGTCGTCGGGGTGTTGGCGAGCCAGTTCTTGCTGGGTCTTGTAGCCGTGTCGGCGAATGCCGTGGTAGGCACGAGACAGCGTCTCGAAGTAGCGAGCGATATCCTCCTCGCTGCGACACCAGTAGGCGCCTTGCTGTGCCGGGTCGGTGCACTCGCCGGAACGATAGTGAGCCACCGCTTGATGCATCTGGGCGTACTGGGCGGTCTCGCGGAAGTGCCTGTCGTGGGCGAAGATGTCCTCGACTGCAGCGGTCTCGTTCAGGCGTGCCTGGCAAAGTGGTGCAACATGGCTGATGTCCCAGTCGCCTTCACTGATCAACTCACGGCTCAAGCCAGAGCGCGTGACGCAGCGCGCGATGCGCCTTGGGTCGATGTCGACCAGCGGCAGGTCGTTGGCATTCAGCCAGCGACGTTGAAGGTCGACACGGCCACACAGCTCGGCCAGGTACAGCAGGGCACGCCGTGTTCGGCGGCGAAGGCGTGGCAGGGCGGCGAGCCCGGCAGTGCCAGGGAACGCCAGGGGGGAAAGGCCCGAGTGCGTCATGTTGTAAATGTCTATTGTTGTTGTACGCGTTGGTATGGCCGTTGTTCGGTCTGCTGTCGTATCTGCGGCCGAATCGGCGATTGGCCTGAAGGAACGGCTGTGCTGACAGCTTCACTGTGCCGCAAAATACTTTAATAGAAGAAACTTAAATTTGTAGTAATACCGTCATCTTTGTGTCGTACCCGATCAGGCTGAGGCGACGCAGACGGTTGCCTGAGGCGAGGGGCAGGCACGAACCAATAGCGACGTTCCGCCAGGGGGGGGGATGGCCTTCAGCAACGAAGAGAGAGCGGCATTGCTGGCGCTTCACGGGGTAGGGCCGACCGTCATCAGTCGCTTCGAGCAGCTTGGTATCGACTCCTTCGAGCATCTGGCGACGTTCGAGGCCCGGGAGATCGCCGAGCAGGTGGCATCGATGCTCAACACCAGCTGCTGGAAGAATTCGCCACGCGCCCTGGCGGCGGTGGAGGCCGCCATCGTGCGTGCCAGGCAAGGACTCAAGGTAGGCTGAGACCCTGACTTGAGATCATGGCGGACCAAAAAGAGCCGACCCCGCCAGTGGCGGGGTCGGCTCGGGTGGTGCTGACGTCGGTCGTGCCGGCTTGGGCCGGGACTCGACTAGAGCGCCGCGACTAGAGCGCCGCGACTAAAGCGCTGCGACTAGAGCGCCGCGACTAAAGCGCTGCGACTACAGGGCTGCGATCTTGTCGCGCTGTTCGACCAGCACCCGGCGGGCGGCCTGGTACTCCTCGAGCTTGCCGCGCTCCTTGTCGATGACGGCAGCCGGGGCCTTGGCCACGAAGCCTTCGTTGGCGAGCTTCTTCTCGACGCCGCCGATCAACTTGTCCTGCTTGTCGATCTCCTTGCCCAGGCGGGCGAGCTCGGCGTCCTTGTCGATCAGGTCTGCCATCGGCACCAGCACTTCCATGTCGCCGACCAGCTGGGTGGCGGACAGCGGCGCCGTGCTTGCGTCATCGAGCCACTCGATGGACGACAGCTTGGCCAGCTTGGACAGGAACAGGCGGTTGGCGCTCAGGCGCGCCTGGTCGGCCTCGCTGCCCTTGGTCAGCAGGGCGTCGAGCGGCTTGCCCGGGGCGATGTTCATCTCGGCGCGGATATTGCGCACCGCCACGATCACCCCCTTGAGCCATTCGATGTCACGGATCGCGTCCTGGTCGATCAACGCCTCGTCCGCCAGCGGCCAGGCCTTGGCCATCAGCGAGTCGTTGTCCCCCTCCAGGGTGCCGGCGAGCGGCGCCACGCGCTGCCAGATCTCCTCGGAGATGTAGGGCATCATCGGATGGGCCAGGCGCAGGATGGCTTCCAGCACCCGCACCAGGGTGCGCCGGGTGCCGCGCTTGGCGGCCTCGCTGGCGCCTTCGTCCCACAGTACCGGCTTGGACAGCTCCAGATACCAGTCGCAGTACTCGTTCCAGACGAAGTCGTAAAGCGCCTGGGAGGCGTGGTCGAAGCGGAACTCCTCCATCGCCCGGGTGACCTGATCCACCGTCTGCTGCAGGCGGGCCTCGATCCAGCGGTCGGCCAGCGACAGCTCGACCTCGCCGCCTTCGCGGCCGCAGTCCTCGTTCTCGGCGTTCATCAAGACGTAGCGAGAGGCGTTCCACAGCTTGTTGCAGAAGTTGCGGTAGCCGTCCAGCCGGCCCATGTCGAACTTGATGTCGCGACCGGTGGTGGCCTGGGACAGGAAGGTGTAGCGCAGGGCGTCGGTGCCGTGGGCCTCGATGCCGTCGGGGAACTCCGAACGGGTCGCCTTGGCGATGGCCTTGGCCTTCTGCGGCTGCATCATGTTGCCGGTGCGCTTGTCGACCAGCGCCTCCAGATCGATGCCGTCGATCAGGTCGATGGGGTCGAGCACGTTGCCCTTGGACTTGGACATCTTCTGGCCCTGGCCGTCACGCACCAGGCCGTGGACGTAGACCGTCTTGAACGGCACCTCGTCGGTGAACTTGAGGGTCAGCATGATCATCCGCGCGACCCAGAAGAAGATGATGTCAAAGCCGGTCACCAGCACGCTGCTGGGATGGAAGGTCTTGAGCTCTTCGGTCTGCTCGGGCCAGCCGAGGGTGCCGAAGGTCCACAGCCCGGAGCTGAACCAGGTGTCGAGTACGTCCTCGTCCTGGGTCAGGGCGACGTCGCCTGCGATGCCGTGCTTTTCGCGGGCCTCGGCCTCGGTGCGCGCCACATAGACGTTGCCCTCCTGGTCATACCAGGCGGGGATACGGTGGCCCCACCACAGCTGGCGCGAGATGCACCAGTCCTGCAGGTCGCGCATCCACGAGAAGTACATGTTCTCGTAGTTCTTGGGCACGAACTGGATGTCGCCGTTTTCTACCGCCTCGATGGCCGGCTTGGCCAGGGTTTCCACCGCCACGAACCATTGATCGGTCAGCAGCGGCTCGATCACGTCACCGGAACGATCGCCGTAGGGCAGGGTGTTGTTGACCGTCTCGGTCTTCTCGAGCAGGCCCTCGGCCTCCATGTCGGCGACGATGGCCTTGCGAGCGGCAAAGCGGTCGAGGCCGGCGTAGGCCGCAGGCAGGCTAGTGTCGATGTCGGTCAGCGGACGGCCCTGGATGTCGAAGGCCTCGGCGGCCTCGAGGATATGGGCGGTCTTCGAGAAGACATTGATCAGCGGAAGACCAGCGCGCTTGCCGACTTCGTAGTCGTTGAAGTCGTGGGCCGGGGTGATCTTCACGCAGCCCGAGCCCTTGTCCATGTCGGCGTGCTCATCGGCGACGATGGGGATGCGACGGCCGACCAGCGGCAGCTCGACGAACTTGCCGACTAGCGCGGCGTAGCGCTCGTCGTCGGGATTGACCGCCACGGCGCTGTCGCCGAGCAGGGTCTCGGGGCGGGTGGTGGCGACCACCAGATGGTCGAGGCCGGCGTCGGTGGTGACACCGTCGGCCAACGGATAGCGGAAGTGCCAGAACTGACCCTGCTGGTCGCGATTCTCGACCTCGAGATCGGAGATGGCGGTGTTCAGCGTCGGGTCCCAGTTGACCAGGCGCTTGCCGCGATACACCAGATCCTCTTCGTACAGGCGGACGAAGACCTCCTGCACCGCCTTGTAGAAGCCCTCATCCATGGTGAAGCGCTCGCGGCTCCAGTCGAGGCTTGCGCCCATGCGACGGAGCTGGCGGGTGATATGGCCGCCGGACTCATGCTTCCATTCCCACACCTTGTCGATGAAGGCCTCGCGCCCCAGGTCGTGGCGCGTCTTGCCTTCCTCGGCGGCGACCTTGCGCTCCACCAGCATCTGGGTGGCGATGCCGGCGTGGTCGGTGCCCACCTGCCACAGGGTGTTGCGACCCTGCATCCGCCGCCAGCGGATCAGGGTGTCCATGATGGTGTCCTGGAAGGCGTGACCCATGTGCAGGCTGCCGGTGACGTTGGGCGGCGGAATCATGATGGCGAAGGGGTCGCCCTTGCCCGAGGGCGCGAACCGTCCGTCGTTTTCCCAGCGCTCGTACCAGCGGGCTTCGATGCTTTCGGGTTGGTAGGTCTTGTCCATGGGGTACTCTTGCTAGCGGAGCCCGGGGCATGCCAGGCACGAGACAGAGGCTCGCGCATGGCGCTGGGCTTGGAGTTCGACAGCCGGCGCTCGGGCTCGAAAGCTTCCCGCCGAAGAGCGGTTGCGCGAGTGAGGCCTGCGAAAAATGGGCTCGATTATACCCTGATCCGAGGCGGGGCGTCAGGGGCTGACGGGATGACCGGCAGTGTCCAGAGGATTTGGTGACAGGAGCCTACCCCTGACCCTTGAGGTGGTGCGGTGTGACCGGGTAGCCGCGCTGCTTGTAGGTCTTCCAGCACTCGCGCTTGACCGTCAGTACGTCCTGGTGCTGGTTGATAATCTCGGCCACTCGCTCGAAGCGAGAAAACCACTCGGGGATTTCCGGCGACAGGTTGAGCATCGCCTGGGGCGGCGGGTCGAGGCTTTGCGGCGGGCCCTGCCAGCCGATGGTGACGGGTACCGGCCTTGCGTTCTCGATACCGGCCTCTTGCGACCCGTCGCCGGTCTCTTGCATACCGGCCCCGCCCCCGGCCGCTCTTGCATCGGCCCCGCCCCCGGCCTCGAGCGCATGGGGGACGAAGGCGTCGGGACGAAAGTCCCACAGACGCTGGTCGAGCTCACGGGCCATGGCTTCGTCTTCGGCGTACAGGTAGAGCCGGTAGCCCTTGCGGGCGATGGTCTCGGTCAGCCGACAGGCGAAGGCGAGGCGGGCCTCGAGGGTGGTGTCCGGCAGGATGTAGAAGTCGATCTTGGTCATGCGCTCTGACTTGATGGCTGAACGAAGGCCGCCCGGGGGCGGCCTTTTAGTAGGGAAGGAGCCGGATCAGGCAAGACGGGTCAGCCAGCCATGGGTGTCTTCGACACGGCCGTACTGGATGTCGAGCAGACGCTTGCGCAGTCGACTGGCCAGCTCGTTGCCCTCGGGGTGCTCGATCACGCCGTCCTCGCTGACCAGTCGCCCGATGGGGGTGATGACCGCGGCGGTACCGCAGGCAAAGACCTCGGTGATCTCGCCGGAGGCCACGCCATCGCGCCACTCGTCGATGCTAATGGGGCGCTCTTCCGGGGTCAGGCCTTCATCCTTGGCCAATTCGAGCATGGAATCCCGGGTCACCCCCTCGAGGATGGTGCCGGTCAGGCGCGGGGTGACCAGACGGCCGTCACGGGTGACGAAGAACAGGTTCATGCCGCCGAGTTCCTCGATCCAGGTGTTTTCCACGGCGTCGAGGAAGGCCACCTGGTCGCAGCCGTGGTCGGCGGCTTCCTTCTGGGCCAGCAGCGAGGCGGCGTAGTTGCCGCCGCACTTGGCGTAGCCGGTGCCGCCGGGGGCGGCGCGGTTGTAGTTCGACGACAGCCAGATCGATACCGGCTTGACCCCACCCTTGAAGTAGGCCGCCACCGGCGAGGCGATGACGTAGAAGTCCACCTCCTTGGACGGGCGCACGCCAAGGAAGGCCTCGGAGGCGATCATGAAGGGGCGCAGGTAGAGACTGGATTCCTCGGCTGCGCTTGCCGGCGTCGGCACCCAGTCGATGTCCTGGGCGACCAGCGCCTTGACCGCGCCGATGAAGTCCTCGTCGGACAGTTCCGGCAGGGCCAGGCGACGGGCGCTGGCGCGAAAGCGCGCGGCGTTCTTTTCCGGGCGGAAGGTCCAGACGCTGCCGTCGGCGTGGCGGTAGGCCTTCATGCCCTCGAAGATTTCCTGGGCGTAGTGCAGCACCGAGGCGGCCGGGTCCAGTGACAGCGGGCCGTAGGGACGTACCTGATGGCCGTGGAAGCCGGCGTCCTCGGTCCAGCGGATGTGGGCCATGTGGTCGGTGAAGTGACGACCGAAGCCCGGGTTCTCGAGAATGGTGTTACGGATGCTCGCGTCGGTGGCGTTGGCGTTGGGCTCGAGCGAGAAGCCTTGGATGGACACGGGTCGTTCTCCAGAATCGTATCGCGCCGCAAGGGCTCTGCGGCGACAGCGGATCGAGGTCGAGTCAGGGGGCTCGACCGGGATGGGGTGGGCAGGCATCGCGCCTGCCGATGGAATCAGAATGACACAGGCTCGCCCTTTCGGGAAAGCCTGTGGGTCGGGAAAGCCTGTAGGACGGGGATGCCCGCCGGGGCGGGTGCCGACGTCTGTCGGCACCCGCGCGGACTGCGGACTTGCCGGGTCAGTCCTGGTCGGTGTTGACCACCTCTGCCTCGCGGTCGAGCAGGTAGCGGGTCAGCAGGCCCACTGGGCGGCCTGTGGCACCCTTGGCGCTGCCGCTGTTCCATGCAGTGCCGGCCACGTCCAGGTGCGCCCAGGGGAAGTCGGTGGCGAAGCGCGACAGGAAGCAGCCGGCGGTGATGGTGCCCGCCGGGCGCCCGCCGATGTTGGCCAGGTCGGCGAAGTTGGAGTCCAGCTGTTCCTGGTACTCGTCCCACAGCGGCAGATGCCAGGCGCGATCCCAGGCGGTTTCGCCGGCGTCGAGAAGGTCCAGCGCCAGGTCGTCGTCGTTGGACATCAGGCCGGTGGCGTGGTGGCCGAGCGCAATGATGGCGGCACCGGTGAGGGTGGCGATGTCGACGACGCTGGCCGGCTCGAAGCGCTCGGCGTAGGTCAGGGCATCACACAGTACCAGGCGGCCTTCGGCGTCGGTGTTGAGCACCTCCACCGACAGCCCCTTCAGCGTCTTGATGATGTCGCCAGGCTTGGTCGCGCGACCGCTGGGCATGTTCTCGGCGGCGGCGACGATGGCGACCAGGTTGATCTTCGGCTTGATCGCCAGGATCGAGGCTACCGCGCCGAACACGCTGGCGGCGCCGCACATGTCGAACTTCATCTCGTCCATGCCGGCACCGGGCTTGAGCGAGATGCCGCCGGTGTCGAAGGTGATGCCCTTGCCGACGAGCACGTGCGGCGACTCGTTTTCGTCGTCCGCGCCTTGATAGCGCATCACGATCAGCCGCGACGGCTCGTCGCTGCCATGACCGACGGACAACAGCGAGTGCGCGCCGAGCTCCTCGAGGGCTGCCTCGTCGAGGATCTCGGTGGTCAGGGCGCCATCGGATTCGCTGGCCAGGCGCTCGGCCTCGCTGGCGAGGTAGCGCGGCGTGCAGACGTTGCCCGGCAGGTTGCCGAGCTGGCGGGCCAGGTTGATGCCCTGGCCAACGGCGGCACCCTGGCGGGCGCCTTCGCTGGCCGCGTTCTGGTCTTCGCCCTCACTGAGCAGGATCGACACCGTCTTGAGGCTGGGAACCGGGCCACTTTCTTGCTTGAAGTCGGTGAAGCGGTAGCTGGCGCGCAGCGCGCTCTCGGCGATCTTGTGGGCCTTCCAGCCGGCGTCGCGATCCTCGACGGGCACGTCGGTGAGGGCTACCGAGACTTCGTCCACGGTCAGCTGACCGAGGCTCGCGAAGGCGGCGTCCACGGCCTTGCAGAAGGCGCCTTCGTGGCACTTGTCGCGCTCGCCGAAGCCGACCAGCAGCAGGCGGTCGGCGCACAGCCCAGGCGCAAAGGGCACCAGCTGGACGTTGCCGAGCTTGGCGTTGAAATCGCCACGCTCGATCAACTGTCCGATCAGACGCTCGCTGGCGTCGTCGAGCTTGGCGGCGGCAGGAGTAAGTTCACCGTCCTTGAACACCGGGATGACCAGGCAAGCGGTCTCGATCTTGACCGGGTTGGCCGTCTTTACAGGGAATTCCATGCTGACTCCACAAGACAAGTGTGGGGGGATTCTGGATAATGCCGGCACGATGCCGAGTCCATCCAGTGTACCCAAGGCCCCCGGGGTTTGCATGATCACCGTGGCCGCAGCGACCGATCGGGTAGAGACATCGATCAGGGACCTATACTGGATCAGGGACGACCGGTGAGGACGACCGAGAGCAGGAGCGCGCATTGATCATATTCCGTTACCTCACCCGCGAGATTCTGCTGACCATGTCGGCGGTGGCCGGGGTGCTGCTGCTGGTGATCATGGGCAGTCGGTTTATCCGCTATTTTGCCAACGCCGCCGAAGGCGAGATCCCGGCGAACATCCTCGGCTCGCTGATGCTCTATCACATGCCGGGCTTTCTCGAGCTGATCCTGCCGCTGGCGTTCTTTCTCGGAATTCTGCTGGCCTATGGCCAGCTCTACCTCAACAGCGAGATCACCGTGCTGGTGGCCTGCGGCACCAGCCCCAACCGCTTGCTGACGGTCAGCCTGGTGCCCGCCGCCCTGGTGGCACTGCTGGTCGGGATATTCAGCCTGTGGCTGACCCCCGCCGGTGCCTTGCACAACGAACTGGTGCTGGAAGAACAGCGCAGCAAGCTCGACTTCTCGGCGCTGGCGCCAGGGCGTTTTCAGGAGTTCGGTAGTGGGCGTATCGCCTACGCCAGCGACGTGTCCGAGGACGGCGAGCGCATGCAGGAGGTGTTCATCAGCGAACGCCAGAAGCGCAATGACGGCTCCCCCGAGAGCGTGGTGACCCGGGCGACCCAGGGCTACCAGTCGGTGGATCCGGACACTGGCAGTCGCTATCTGGTGCTGGAAGACGGTGAACGCTATAGCGCAGAGGCCGGTCGCGCCGACGCCGAGCGGCTCGAGTTCGGTACCTACGCCGTGCGTCTGGCGCGGGCGGTGGAGGCGGTCGAGACCGACTCGGCGGAGTTTGCCACCACCACGACCCTGCTGAATGACGCTTCGCCCGAGGCCAGGGCCCAGTTGCAGTGGCGACTCGGCGCTCCCCTGATGGTGTTCGTGCTGACCCTGCTGGCCCAGCCGCTGTCCCGGGTCAATCCACGCCAGGGCCGCTTTGCCAAGCTGCTGCCGGCGATCTTTCTGTACGTGGCCTACCTGAGTCTGCTGCTGGCGGCCATGGACGCCATCGGCAGCGGCAGCCTGCCTGCCGTCATCGGCATGTGGCCGATCCACGCAGGCTTCCTGATCCTCGGCCTGGGACTGGCCTTCAATGCCCAACGCAAGGGAATGAGCGGATGATTCTCGATCGCCTGGACGGCTACATCGCCCGCAACGTCCTCGCTGCCATTCTGGTAGTGCAGGTGGTGCTGCTGGGCCTGGACCTGATCATCACCTATATCGATGACCTCGGAGACATCGAAGGCGGCTATGGTGCCTTCGAGGTCTTCCTGTTTCTGTGCATGCGCCTGCCCTGGCGCTTTTATCAGTATGCCCCGGTAGGCGTGCTGATCGGCGCCCTGATCGGACTCGGCAGCATGGCTTCCAACAACGAGCTGACGGTGATGCGGGCGGCGGGACGGTCGCTGGCGCGCATCGTCTGGGGGGTGATGAAGCCGATCATCCTGGTGGTGGTGATCGTGCTGACGGTGGCAGAGTTCGTCAGCCCCAGAACCGAGCAGTTCGCCCACGCCTGGAAGGTGCAGCAGATGCAGGGCGAGGGCGCGGTGGTCACCGAACGCGGTGGCTGGCAGCGCGAGGGCGACGACTTCTATCGCTTTGGTGCGATTCGCGCCGACGACACCGTGCTGGATCTGACCCGCTACGAATTCGACGGCCACCGGCTGGATTCGGTAACCACTGCCAGGCGTGCGGTGTGGCAGGGCGACTTCTGGGAGTTGCAGCAGGTCGAGACGACCCGCTTTACCGATGACCGCACCGAGGTCGACAAGGTGGCTAGCCTGCGCTGGGACACCAGCCTGTCGCCGACTCAGCTGTCGCGTCTGCTGCGCGACGTGGAGACCCAGGCACCGAGCGAGCTGTGGGCCTACGCCGACTATCTGGACGAGCAGGGCCTGGAGGCCACCCAGCCGCTTCTGTACTTCTGGCAGAAGATGCTGATGCCCCTGACCATGGCCTCGCTGGTGCTGGTGGCGGCGTCCTTCGTGTTCGGCCCGCTGCGCACCGTGGCCGCCGGGACGAGGGTATTCTACGGGGTCATCACCGGGCTGGTGTTCAAGTACCTGCAGGATCTGCTGGCACCGGCCTCCACGGTATTCGGCTTTTCGCCGGCTTGGGCGGTGCTGGCCCCCACACTCGTGTGCGCCCTGCTGGGACTTCACCTATTGAGGCGGTCGGGGTGAAGGACTGCGTGGGCACTCTCGATCGACCCGGCCCCAACGTTAGTGTGCGCCTTGCTGGGACTTCATCTATCGAGGCGGTCGGGGTGAAGGGCGGCATGCCTGGCGCCGGCTTGGGCACTCTCGATAGTCCCGGCGCCAACGTTAGTATGCGCCTTGCCGAGACTTCACCTGCTGAGCAAACCCGATGACACGACGTTTTCCCCATCTCGATGATGTCTGGCCCGCAGGGCTGGGCCGGCGTCTGGGCGCCATGTTCTACGACAGCTTTCTGTTGCTGGCCATCTGGATCGCGATCACCACCTTGCACGTGCTGGTGGTGCGCAAGCTGCTGGGCCTGGCCCCGGAAGAGGTGGGGGCAGGCGTTTGGCAGGTGCTCAGCCTGCGACTGCTGCTGGTGGTCGCGGCCTTTGCCTTTTTTGCCTTCTTCTGGCGCCGCGGGGGCATGACCCTGGGGATGCAGGCCTGGCGCCTGCGCGTCCAGACCCTCGACGGCGGGCCCATCAGCCTGCGTCAGACCATGCTGCGCTTCGCCGTGGGAGCGTTTTCCTTCGTGCCGCTGGGGCTGGGCCACTGGTGGGTGCTGTTCGACGCGGAACGGCGCAGCTGGGCGGATCTGGCGTCTGGCACTCAGGTGGTAGTGCTGCCGAAGGCGGCGAAGCGATAACCCTGCACGAGTCGCTCCCCTCTGTTTCCTTCCTGGTTTTGTGGATGCTGTCGATTGGCTGTCGGCAGGGGCAGCGCTTGAGCTGAGTCATGTAAATTCAAATCTTTAGCTAAGGTAAATACGAATTACTCTTGAAAAGGTTGCGCGTCGCTATGGGAATCATTTACATTGGCTATAGTGATTCAGGAGAGATGGCGATGTACGTATGCCTGTGCAAAGGGGTCAGTGACCGACAGATTCGTCAGAGCGTCGATGACGGCGCGCGTAGCTGGCGTCAGGTTCAGCGTGAGACCGGTTGTGGCACCCAGTGCGGCAAATGCGCCTGTGTGGGCAAGCAGATCACCCGCGACGCCATCCAGGAAGCGTCGAGTCTGGAAGTCGAAGCGCTGGCCTATGCGGTATAGCCTTGGTCGTCGGTACGCTCTTGCGCTACTTCCTTTGCGGTAGTCTTTTGAATTAGCAATCGATATCGTTGTAGTTGCGGTTTTCAAGATTCTGATTTTATTGAGTTTTTTCATGGATGCCCTATACTGCTTCTTGACGGGAGCTGGTAGGGCATTGCTTGTCGTGCCAGTGTGTCTGTAGCCCCGCGTCTGTTGCCCTGTGAAGGCGGGCGAGGCCAAGGAGAGACGTCGCCTCTGCGGCGTCCGATGCAAGACGGTTCGATCAACGACGACTGGCCACGGCCGGTCAGCAATCACCGGCAAGCACAAGTCCGGCAAGCATTGAGGAGTTTTCCATGAAAGGCGATCCCAAGGTCATCGAGCATCTCAACAAGGTGCTGGGCAACGAGTTGGTGGCCATCAATCAGTACTTCCTGCACGCCAAGATGTACAAGGACTGGGGCCTGGCCCGGCTGGCCAAGTGGGAGTACGACGAGTCCATCGAAGAGATGAAGCACGCCGACATTCTGATCGAGCGCATCCTCTTTCTCGAAGGCATCCCCAACCTGCAGGACCTCGGCAAGCTGCATATCGGCGAGGACACCCGCGAGATGCTCGAGGCCGACCTGGCCGCGGAGCATACCGGGCGTGACGACCTGATCGAAGCCATCACCTACTGCGAGCAGGTGCGGGACTACGTCAGCCGTGACCTGTTCCAGAAGATCCTCGACGACGAGGAAGAGCACATCGACATCATCGAGACCGAGCTGGGTCTGATGGACAAGGTCGGCTTGCAGGCGTATCTGCAGACGCAAATGCAAAAGGCCGGTGGCGAAGAGTGATTTAGCGCTGGCGCATCGCATCGACAGCGCCCAGGCAAGCAAAAGGGGAAGTCAGCGGCTTCCCCTTTTTGCGTCTGCGTGTTCCGTTGCCTGCGTGCTGGCCAGGTCGTGTGGACTTGTGTCGCCGGGCTGGCGCTGCTAGACCAGCGTTATCGAACTGGCAGCGTCGGACCGGCGACATGGATCCGGGCGCCGTCAGGGCCTGCTAGGCGCTGTCGGAAAAGTCGACGAGCGATGGTTAGACAAGGCAAAAATCGGTGAGAAAGCGCAGCTTACGGGGTGTAAATGAGCATTTTGACCGGGCTGGCGCACCAGCCGATTTTTAACGCCGTATTACCGAGCGCAGGCAGTTTTCAGACAAGCCCTAGAACGCCTTCTCGAGGGCAAAGCGCGGAGTGGTGACACCTTCGACGTCGACGCTCTCGCAGAACATCTCAAGCGGGCGCACCCACAGGCCGTAGTCCCCGTAGAGCGCGCGGTACACCACCAGGGCCTCTTCGCTTTCGCTGTGATGGGCGACGCCGGTCACCTCGTAGAGCGGGCCCTTGTAGTGGCGATAGATGCCGGGCACCGGAAGGGGGGATTGCGGGGTTGTCATGGTCGGTTCCTTGTCTGGCTCATTTCACCCGGGTCAGTCTGGCCAGCGCCCGCGAGGCGGCGACAAAGCCGAAGCTGCCGGTGACAAAGGTGGCGGCGCCGAAGCCGCTCTCGCAGTCCAGGCGCGTGGACTCGCCGGCACCAGGCTTGGTGTGGCAGACCTCACCGTCCTGGCCGGGGTAGACCAGCTGCTCGTCGGAGTAGACGCACTCGACGCTGAAGCGGCGCTTGGGGTTGCGCGAAAAGCCGTGGTCGCGGCGCAGGCGCGAGCGCACCTTGGCAAGCAGGGGGTCATGCTCCGTGCGGGTCAGGTCGGCCACCTTGATCCGGGTGGGGTCGGTCTGGCCGCCGGCGGCACCGGTGACTGTCAGCGGCAGCTTGCGGCGCTTGCACCAGGCGATCAGTGCGGCCTTGGCCACCACGCTGTCGATGGCGTCGATCAGATGATCGGCGTCCTCGGGAATGCGTTCGGCGAGATTGGTCGGGGTGGCGAAGGCGACATCGGCGACGACCTCGATGCCGGGGTGGATGGCCCGGCAGCGCTCGGCCAGCACTTCCACCTTGGGCCGCCCGATGGTGCCGTCGAGGGCGTGAAGCTGACGATTGACGTTGGATACGCAGACGTCGTCGAGGTCGATCAGGGTCAGCTTGCCGACGCCGCTTCTGGCGAGCGCCTCCACCGCCCAGCTGCCGACACCGCCGACCCCGACCACCACCACGTGGGCTTGCGCCAGACGGGCGCTGGCGGTGGTGCCGTAGAGACGGCGAATACCACCAAAGCGCAGGTCATAGTCGTTGTCGCTGGGGTCAGTGCTCATCAGGAATCTCGCTGGGTCGTTGCGGTCACGTTGGCGTTGGTGGTGCTGACTGGCCGGGGCAGGTGGGCGCGCCAGCCGAAACGGTCGAACAGCCGCGTCATGCAGGCGTCCAGTGGGCAGCACAGCGCCATCGGGGTGCGATGGCGAGGATGCTCGAACTCGAGCGAGGTCGCCGCCAGCAGCAGCCGATCGCAGTCAAGGCTGTCGCGAAAGAAGCGGTTGTGATTGCCCTTGCCGTGCTTGGCGTCACCGATGATCGGGTAGCCGATGCCGGACAGATGGCGGCGTATCTGGTGGCGCCGGCCGGTCAGCGGGCGGGCTTCCATCAGCGAGTAGCGAACCTGGGGGTAGCGGTCGATACGTACCGGCAGCTCCACGCTGTCGAGTCGGCGCACCTCGGTGATCGCGGGCATCGCCGGCATCTCGGCCTTGGGCCGGCTACCGTCTTCCTCGCGCAGTGCCCGGTCGATGCGCTCGGTCTCGGGGCCGATGCCGCGCACCACCGCCAGGTAACGCTTGGTCACCTGGCGCTCGGTGAAGGCCTCGGCCAGCCGCCGGGCCATGTCCGAGGACAGCGCGAACACCATGACCCCCGAGGTAGGCCGGTCGAGCCGGTGCACCGGGTAGACCCGCTGGCCCAACTGGTCGCGCAGGCGCTGCAGCAGGAATTCGCGCTCGCCACGGGCCAGCGCGCTGCGATGCACCAGCAGCCCGGACGGCTTGTGCACCGCCACCAGATCGTCGTCCTGGTAGAGAATGGGCAAGGGCAGGGACATCGCGGCGATACCTATGGCGTGAATGCGGGCTCGAGGCGCGCTATTGTCGCCATGTTGCGGCGATCTGTCATCCGGATTGCGACGACTCCGTGAGTCGAGGGGCATCTCTGGCTACGGCTTTGGTCTATGATGAGCCCCGACAATCGGTGAGAGAGCAGGCTATGACCCGAGGGATAGGGATGCTGCGCTGGTGCAGGGACTGGGCACCGGTCCTCAAGGTACTGTCGGTACTTTGGCTGGTGCTGGCGCTGTTCATGCTGCTGCCCTGGGGGGTGCTGGTATGGGAAGGCGACGCCGACGCGCCGGCCTTCGCTCGCTCTCTGCTGGTGGTGCTGGCCACGGTGCTGATGTGCTGGTGGCTGACCTGGCGGATACCGGTGGCGCTCAAGACCCAGCAGATGTTCGTGTTGACCACCCTGAGCTGGGTCAGTATCAGCGGTTTCGCCAGCCTGCCGCTGGTGCTTGGCGCGCCCCATCTGTCGCTGACCAATGCGGTGTTCGAGTCGGTCTCGGCGATCACCACGACCGGCTCCACCATCCTCACCGATATCGACCAGCTGTCCGATGGTCTCAAGCTGTGGCGGGGTTTGATGCAGTGGCTCGGCGGCATCGGCATCATCGTCATGGGCATCGCCATCCTGCCGTTTCTCAAGGTCGGCGGCATGCGCCTTTTTCAGACCGAATCCTCGGACTGGTCGGACAAGGTAATGCCGCGCACCGGCGGCATCGCCAAGGCCACGCTCGGCATATACGCCCTGGGTACCCTGGTGGCGATCCTGGCCTACGGTATCGGCGGCATGGCACCGGTAGACGCGGTGGTACACGCCATGAGCTCGGTGTCGACCGGCGGCTTCGCCAACTCTGACGCCTCCTTCGGGGCCTACGCCGACCAGCCGCATCTGTTGTGGATGGGCACCTTCTTCATGCTGCTTGGCGCCTTGCCCTTCGTGCTCTACATCCGCTTTTTGCGCGGCTCGCCGCTGGCCTTGTGGCGCGACGAGCAGGTCCGTGGGCTGGTCTGGCTGCTGGTGGTGGTGACGCTGATCCTCAGCCTCTACCGGGTATGGCGAGGCGAGGCGATGTTCGATGCCTTGACTCACACCGCCTTCAACGTGGTCTCGGTGGTGACCACCACCGGCTACGCCAGCGACGACTACAGCCAGTGGGGCCCGTTCGCCGCCATGGCGTTCTTCTATCTGACCTTTGTCGGTGGCTGCAGTGGGTCGACCAGCGGAGGCATGAAGATCTTTCGCTTCCAGGTGGCGATCAAGATGCTGCTCAGCCAGCTGCGCTTCTTGATCCACACCCATGGGGTCTTCGTCTCTCGCTACAACGGTGCGCCGCTGTCCGATGAGATCAGCCGGGGCGTGGTGGCCTTCTCCTTCTTCTTCTTTCTGACCATCGCCGGCCTCGCCCTGGCCCTCGCCATGCTGGGCCTCGATCTGGTCACGGCACTGACCGGGGCGGCCACGGCGGTGGCCAACGTCGGGCCAGGACTTGGCGATATCATCGGCCCAGCCGGCAACTTTTCCACCCTGCCCGACGCCGCCAAGTGGCTATTGTGTGTGGGCATGCTGATGGGCCGCCTGGAAATCCTGACCGTGCTGGTACTGTTGACCCCGATGTTCTGGCGCAAATAGGTCTTTGGCGGCGGTGGGGGAGGTGATCGAGGGCGTAGTGTGCCGGGTTGGACAGACGGCTTGGCGGCTGCCATGTTGCACGGCAACATGACAGTCGACATTGGTCGTCTCGCCGAAGGTGGCGGCGGCGGTCATTCTGAGCTGACGCCCGTCGGGAGCCCCGTGATGAAACTGTCCCCTGCCTATCGCATCGCCGCCACCATCCTGCATGGATTCGACGAGTACCGCTCGCGCTTCAAGCAGATCACCCTGGACGCCAATCGACGCTTTCGCGACGCCGCCTGGCGCGAGGCCCAGCAGGCCTCGGCGGAGCGGATCAACCTCTATCAGGAGAAGGTCGACGAGACCTTGGGGCGCCTGCAGCGCACCTTTGACGAGGACATCCTGACCCACTGCGAGTGCTGGCGTGAGGCCAAGGGGCACTATGTCGAGCTGATCGGTCAGCGACTCGACTACGAGCTGGCCGAGACCTACTTCAATTCGCTGTTCTGCTCGATCTTTCATCACCGCCACATCCGCGATGACTGGATGTTCGTCAACTCCTCCAGGGACGCCGCGTCACACCACTCGGGCATCGAGCTGTGCCGACACATCGCGGTGGAGGGGGATTGGTCAAGGGCCATCGCCGAGGCGCTGGAGGGGGCCGAACTGGGCATGGAGTTCATCGACCTGGGCCACTGCGGACATCTGGCGCGTGACTTTCTGGTCGAGCACCTGCCGCAAGGGCTGGCGGACGGCACGGACACCGAAATCGAACTGCTGAAGAGCGTCTTCTACCGCAACAAGGGCGCCTACCTGGTCGGCCGCATCCACCGCGATGGCGAGCAGGTGCCGCTGGTGCTGCCGGTGCTCCACGAGGAGGGCAAGGGGCTGCACCTGGATACGGTGCTGATCGAGCCCGACGAGGTGTCGATCATCTTCTCCTTCACCCGGGTCTACTTCCAGGTCGATGCCACCGTGCCCCGTGAGTTCGTGGCCTACCTGCACATGCTGATGCCGGACAAGCCGATCAGCGAACTCTACGCTGCCATCGGCTTCTTCAAGCACGGCAAGACCGAGTTCTTCCGCGCCCTGAACCAGCAGATCGCGCGGCGCGAGGACAAGTTCATCATCGCCCCCGGGGTGCGCGGCATGGTGATGGCGGTGTTCGTGCTGCCCTCACACCGCACCGTGTTCAAGATCATCAAGGATCGCTTCGACCCGTCCAAGGCGATGAGTCGCGACAACGTGCGCGAGAAGTACGGCCTGGTCAAGCGCCATGACCGGGTCGGCCGGATGGCCGATACCCAGGAGTTTTCCTACCTGGTGTCGCGCAAGGACCACTTCGATCCCGAATGTCTGGAGCATCTGCTTGAGGTGGCGCCGAGCAACGTCTACCTGAAGGACGACAAGGTCATCATCAAGCACTGCTACACCGAGCGCATGATGACCCCGCTGAATCTGTATCTGGAACAGTGCGACGAGACCGAGACCCGTGCGGTGCTCAAGGACTACGGCAATGCCATCAAGCAGATGGCAGCGGCCAACATCTTCCCCGGCGACATGCTGCTGAAGAACTTCGGGGTGACCCGCCACGGGCGGGTGATCTTCTACGACTACGACGAGGTGAGCTATCTCACCGAGTGCAACTTCCGGCATATCCCGGAGCCCCTCTACCCCGAGCAGGAGCTGGCCGACGAACCCTGGTACTCGGTGGGACCCAATGATATTTTCCCCGAGGAATTCGGGCCCTTCCTGTTCGCCAATGTGCAGTTGCGCAAGCTGTTCTTCGAACTGCATCCGGAGCTTTTCGATGCCGACTACTGGAAGAGCCTGCAGGCGGCGATCACCGACGGTCAGGTGATCGACGTCTACCCTTATCGCAACAAGCAGCGCTTCGCCTCGGACCCCGGGGGCCTGACCTACTGAGTCCGTGGCGGCGCTGATTCAGACTCTCAAAGCTGTGGAGCGAGTTCATGTCCAAGGCCCCCCACCTGGTGGTGCTGACCGGCGCCGGCATCAGCGCCGAGAGCGGAATCCAGACCTTCCGTGCCGCCGATGGCCTGTGGGCGGATCATCCCATCGAGGACGTCGCCACCCCCGAGGGCTGGGCACGAGACCCGCAGCGCGTGCTGAGCTTCTATGACGCCCGTCGGGACCAGGTACGTGGTGCGCGTCCCAACGCCGCCCACCGGGCATTGGCCAACCTCGAGGCGCGTGGCTTCGAGGTCAGCATCGTCACCCAGAACATCGACGATCTGCACGAGCGAGCGGGCTCCCGGCGGGTGCTGCACCTGCATGGCGAGATCATGATGGCGCGCTCCTCGGTAGACGAACGCATGCGCTATCCGCTGGGGCGTCGCAATATCGCCATGGGCGACGTCTGTGACCGTGGCAGCCAACTGCGCCCGGACGTGGTCTGGTTTGGCGAGGCGGTGCCGGCCTATCAGGACGCCTGCGAGATCGTCGCCGAGGCGGACCTGTTGCTGGTGGTCGGCACTTCGCTGGCGGTGATGCCGGCGGCGGCCCTGATCAACGAACTGCCCTTCGATGCCGACTGCGTGCTGGTGGACCCCGACGAATCGCTCAGGGTGCCTGCTGGCGTTGCCCGGCTGGTGATGCCGGCAGGCGAAGGCGTGCCCGCCCTGACCCGTCACTGGCAGCGTGAAGGTCGACTGTTCATGCCGCAATTGGGCTAGGCCCAGGCGATGGTGGCGCCGTCGAGCGGGTTGTCTAAAGAGCCTTCGAGCTGCCTGTGTAGAGAGCCTTCGAACGGGTGGTAGAGAGAGCGGTCTTTCGCGTGGCTTGCCTGACGCAGGCAATGGGGCGTGGTAGATTGGGCGCCCTTTGCCGCAGCCTGCATCCCGCCCATGTGTGACTCTCGTTTCGCCGATTCCGCCCCCTCCCAGCAAGACGCCCGCTCCGAAGATTCCGGCTCGGCTCAGGAAGCTTCAACCACCGAGGAGGCGTCCGCCGATCGTCATCCGGGTGAGCCGAGCGCTGTCGGGGATCCGCACCTCGGCGAGAGCCCGAGCCTCGACAGGGACCCTGCCACCGGTCATCCGCGCCCCCCGCGACGAGAGTTCAAGGCGCGCGGCAGTTTCGTCACCCGTTGCGCTGGCTGCAATCTGCCCGAACTCAACTGCCTGTGTCCCTATCAGGCCAAGGCCGACTCTCGGGTACAGGTGTGGCTGATCACCCATCCGCTGGAGCACCACAAGCCGACCAACACCGGCCGTCTGATCGCCGACGTGCTGGCGCCCACTCGTGTCTTCACCTGGTACCGCACCACGCCCGATGAACAGCTGCTGGCGCTCCTGGCCGACGAGCGTTACGCCCCCTTCGTGGTATTCCCCGACGACCAGCCCGACTACGCCGACCGCGTGGTCGAGGTGGAGGCGGTCCGGCGAGTCCCCCGGGAGCGCATCCCGGTGCTGATCCTTCTCGACGGTACCTGGCGTCAGGCGCGGCGGATTTTTCGCAAGAGCCCCTACCTGGAACGCCTGCCGGTACTGCCGTTGAGAACCGATCGACTGACGCGTTATCGGTTGCGCAAGCCCGCTTCCCAGGCGCATCTGTGCACCGCCGAGGTGGCCGCCGAGCTATTGCGTCAGAGCGGCGAGGAAGACGCCGCTTCGGTGCTCGACGATTACTTCGACGTCTTCAACGACAGCTACGCCGCCAGTCGGCGCTACCACAAGATCGAGACGCCAAGCCCGGCCATGCGCAGGCTGGCCGCACGGCGAGGGTGAGAGGGCGTGGTCAGGCATCGAGGCGAGGCGACGACAACGCCAGGATCGGTGTCGGTATACGCATAACTATGCCGTATTGAGCGGGTTTTTTCGGACCTGTCGGTATAAAGCTACATTCCCTATCCACGACCGCTGGCTTGTGGTGTCGCGAATATCCTAGTTCGCCCGGGCTTTTTCTGGGAGACGCTCTTCTTTTGACACAGTTTCGTCAATCTGTGCGGCTTGGCGCACGAGGAGCGTTATGGATTTTCGTAGGCGTTTTCACCCCTGCCGACCTCTCCCGGGAGATCGCTGTCCATCGCTGGCGGTGGATGGTGATGCCGCATTTTCCGTGGCGACGCTGGAGCGTCGCTTGGAAAAGGACCGTACCCGGGTCGTCCACAGTGCCAGCCTGCGTCGATTGCAGCTGCTGCCCCAGCAGGGCGCGGTGCTGGCTCACGCAAGCCAGAGGCGCCTGCTGTCGGCCTCGCTGGAGCGACAGCAGATGGGGCGCCGGATCGTGCAGATGGTCTATCGCAAGCTGGGCAAGCGGGCGGGTGACTGTGGCCTCGATGGTCTGGAAGACGCCTTCATCTGTCTGGTCGAGGTGGGCAGCCTGCTGCGTGATATCGGTCGACCTCCCTTTGGTCAGGCCGGAGAACTTGCGCTCTGCGGTTGGTTCGACAGCCATATGTCGGCCCTGGGAGGCCGCCAGCTGCCGCTGGCCAAGGACGATATCCAGGGCGCGGCCCTGCTCAACGAGCTGTGTCGTTTCGACGCCCAGGCCCAGGCGCTCCGCACCATCGGCAAGCAGGAGGGGATCTCGCTGACCCATGTCCAGGGCGCGGTGCTGCTGGGTGAGCAGGCGGTGTGGCGCGAAGTGGGCGACGATGGCCGTGGCCGCCAGGGCTACTGCTATCGTGCCGAGAGCGACCAGGAGACGGCCATGCGTGGTGTCCTGGGGCTGGGCCAGGATCATCGCCATCCGGCCAGCTATGTAGTGGATGCCGCCGAGGTCATTGCACGGACCCTGTCTCGTCTGGAGGCGGTGGTGGAGCGGGGGTTGATCGACCCGACGTCCCTGGTGGCATCGCTCAAACAGGCCTACATAGAGGGGCTGGCCCGCCAGGGAGAGCCCTGGGCGAGTCTGGAGGAGCGGCGCTTCTCGCGCCACGGAGTAGTACGCCGCTGGAGCCTCGGTGGCATGCTGGACTGGGCGCTGCGCCGCTATGAGCGGGACAACGTCGAGGAACTGGGGCGCTTCTTTCACTACCTGCGACTGGCGCTGGGGCGCACCCTGGTCAATCACGCCGCCGATGCCTTCGTGGCCCACCTGGAGAACATCCGGGAGGGACAGCCTCAGTTGAGGCTGCTGAGCGCGGAGGTCGGCTGTCGCGCTCTGCTCGAGGCCTTCGACAGCCTGGCCACCCGGGTCGAATATCGGGATCCGGAGCTGGAACGGCTGGAGCTCGAGGGCTACCGCACCTTATGTGGACTGCTCGATGCCGCCCTGCCGGCGTTGCGCCTGCCGGAAGCGGCCTTCGTGCGACTGCTGGACGAGGGCCATGGCGCCTCGCCGCGGCTGACGCTGTGGGTGAAGCGGTTGCCGCCCGGCGTGCTCAGGGTGTACCGCCAGGCCATGGCGCAGCCCTGGGAAGGGGCGAGCCGCGAGGTCTGGGAGGCCTACCATCGTGGACGCCTCGTGCATGACTGGATCTGCAGCATGACCGAATCATCGGCGCTGGAAGAGTACAGTCGCCTGCGTGTAGCCGGTCGTTCGCTGGCCTGACGGTCTGGAACTGTGGCGTCACCACCGGCCCGCCCAGCGTTGAAACGATGGGTCAGGGATGGCGTAGAGTTTCTGTCGACGATTCTGCACAGGCGAAGTCCCATGAGGCTGGCGACGGGTGGTCGGCGAAGCATCTCGTTGATGGCGGTGCTGGCACTGTTGCTGGTACTGATGTCGCTGGTTTCTGGCTGCGTGCCGGTGATCAGTGAGCGCTGGGCGCGCCAGCCATTGCAGGGGCAGGTCATCGACGCCCGTACCGGGGCCCCACTGGCGGGGGCCAGGGTCTCGGCCGAGGGCTTTGCCGAGGCCGCCGATGTGACCGACAGCAACGGGCGGTTCGGCATTCCGGGACATTCGTATATCGGTGGGCAGTTGTTGATGGCAGCAAGCGGGCTCCGTCCTCAGTGCTGGAAGATCGAGCGCGACGGCTACCGGACGCTGTGGATCGAGGTGATGGAGATGGTCCCGGATACGCTGCGCCAGCCGATCACGGTGAACCTGCCCATGTTGGCGTTCGATGCCGAGGCGCCCGCTGGACGCTCTGCCGAGACGATGGTCAAGGAAAAGAGCCCCGGGGATCAGGTCGGCAATCACGTCGCCAAAGAGGCGATTTCCCGCGCGATACAACGCGACAATTACCGGTGGCGCCTGGCGGAAGGCAACGACTGTGGCGCAGCGCCGCCGCCCGGCTAACGATCGATGAGATCGCCGTTCGCTGCCAGCGCGCGTGCATCCACTTCCCTGATACTCGAACAGCCGCACATGGCGAGGCCCTGATCCAGCTCCCGGCGCAGGATCGACAGGCAGCGCTCGACGCCGGCTTCGCCCGCGTCGGCCAGTCCGTACAGATAGGGACGGCCGATATGCACGGCGTCGGCGCCCAGGGCCAGCGCCCGAAGGATGTCCAGGCCGCTGCGAATCCCTCCATCCAGATGCACCTCGAGACGCTCGCCCACCGCCGCCGCCACCTCGGGAAGCGCCGCGATGGTGGCCCTGGCGGCGTCCAGTTGGCGCCCCCCGTGATTCGACACCACCACGGCGTCGGCCCCCTGCTCGGCGGCCTGGCGCGCCGAGTCTGCGTCCAGTACACCCTTGACGACCAGCGCGCCTGGCCAGCGGGCGCGGACCCAGCCCAGATCACTCCACCCCAGTGAGGGATCGAGCTGGTCGTCGAGCCAACTGGCGAGTGAGGCGATGCCGTCCGGGGCCGAGAGCGGTCCGTCCAGATTGCCCAGGGCGAAACGACGGCTGCGCAGGTGGCGCCACCACCAGCCGGGGTGACGGCCCAGCCCCCAGGCGAGCTTGAGGGCGGTGGCCGGATCGGGCCTGACGTCGTGGCCGAGTCCCCGGTGGTGATCGGCCAGCAGCGGCATATCGATGGTCAGCACCAGTACACGGCAGCCGAGACTCAGGGCATCGTCCATCAGTCGCTCGCTGAGGGCACGATCCTTGAACACGAACAGCTGAAACCAGGGTGGGCGCGGGCAGCCCCTGGCGATATGCGCAAGGGGGGCGTTGGACAGGGTGGCGGCGGTGTAGGGGACCCCGGCTCGCGCAGCGGCGCGTGCGGCCAGGCGTTCCCCGTCGGCCCAGGCCAGGCCGCCCAGGGCCACCGGCGAGAGCACCAGCGGCAGCGCGATATCTTCGCCCAGAATGCGAGTACCGAGGGTGCGCCGGCTGACGTCGGCCAGGCGCGGTGCCAGCGCCACTCGTGACATGGCCTGGAGGTTGGCGGCCAGCGCCTGCTCGGCGCCGGAGCCTCCTTCGATATAGTCGAAGACCAGCCGTGGGAGTCGTCGTCTCGCGCCTTGGCGAAGCGCCTCGATGGTGCTGCGGGTCATGGGGCCGACTCCGTTCAGCAGGCTGTTCCTTTGAGCATAGTCTAAGCGGGCTTCGGAGCCGGTTTCGATGGCGGGCTGGCGTGGACCCGGAGCGGGTTCGCGTTGATGGTAGGGGGCGGCGAAACGACACCGCCGCCCGAGGGGGCGGCGGCGCGAGGGTGCCGAACGAGGCAGCCGGGCTAGCCGAACAGACTGTCGGCGATACGAAAACCGGCGATCCAGGTGCCGGCGGCGGAGCCCAGGGTCGCCGTCAGAAACACCAGCAGGGTGCGCGAGACACGGTTCTTCCACCAGCCCTTCACCTGGGTAACGTCGTGACGCAGGGTGGAGAAGTCGCGCACCTTGGGCTTGCGCATGGCCAGTTCCACCCCGGCGGCGACGAAGCCCGCCCCGATGGTCGGATTGAGCGAGGTCAACGGGGCGGCGAACACGGTGGCGATCACCGTGACCGGGTGGGCCAGGGCCAACAGGGTGGCGCCCCCTGACAGCACGCCGTTGATCACGAACCATTCCACCACCAGCTGCCAGCCGAGCTCGGTGTTGCGCGAAAAGCCGATGGCGAAGCCGGTCAGTACCAGGGCAGTGATCAGCCAGGGCAGCATCTTCCACACCTTCGACGGCGGCCGGGTGGCCTCCAGCGCGGCGATTTCCTCGGCCGGGTCCTCGGCAGGCGGGCCTTCCAGATGCTCGGCCATGCCCTTGAGGTGGCCGGCGCCGATCACCACCAGCACCCGCTTGAACTTGCCAGGTGGGCACTGCTGGGCCAGGCGCATGACCATGTAGCGATCGCGCTCGCTGATCAAGGGGGTGAACAGCGACTGCGACTCGGCAGCGAATTCGCTGAAGGTGGATTCCAGCACGTCGCCCTGCTTGAGCCGCTCGACCTCCTCGGCGGAGACTTCCTGGCGCGACAGCACGCTGCCGAGCAGGCCCGACAGCAGGCTAAAGCGCTGCCACCAGGGCACGTTCTGGTAGATCCGCTTGAGCGTCAGACCCACGTCCCGGTCGATCAGCAGCAGCGGAAGCTCGTGGCGCTGACTGGCCTCCAGGGCGGCGCGCATCTCGGCACCGGGTTCGATGCCGGACTGCTCGGCGATGCGCTGCTGGAAGGCGCCGAGGGCCAGGTTGGCGGCGACCATGCCGGCCTTGCCCTGACGAAAAATCTGGAACAGGTCCTGGTCACCCAGGGCGTCGGGATTGGCCAGGTTGCTGTGGCGGGCGTCGCACAGCTCGATGGCGACGGCGTCGAAGTCGCCGGAATCGATCAGGTCGCGCACCTCGTCGGCGCTCTCGGCGCTGACGTGGGCGGTGCCCAGCAGGGTAAAGGTGGTGTCGCCGACGCGGAGGTCACGTCGGGGGCCGCCTCGGGTCTCGGGCCGCTCGGCCAGCGCAATGTCGTCGATCTCGCTCATGGGGCTCGGGGCCTTGAGAATGTGAAGGATCGATTATCCATGAACGAGGAGGGCAGGCCAAACCCTGGCCTGCCCTCGAGCTGACATTGTCTGGCGTTCAGTCCTGATAGGCGCCAGCGGAATAGGTCAGTTCGTAGCTGTGGGAGTAGATCTCGAGGATGTTGCCGAACGGATCTTCCATGTAGATCATCCGGTAGGGCTTCTCGCCGGGATAGTACTTGCGCACCTTGGGCATGCGCTTCTTGCCGCCGGCGGCGACGATGCGCTCGGCCAGGCCCTCGACGTCGGGATCCTGGACGCAGAAGTGGAACACGCCGGTCTTCCAGTACTCGAAGTTGTTCTCCGGGTCCTCGTGGTTGGCGAACTCGAACAGCTCCACGCCTACCCGGTCACCGGTGGACAGGTGGGCGATACGGAAACTGCCCCAGCCAGGGCCGAAGACGTCGGTGCACATCTCGCCGATGGCGGAGTCGTCTTCCTCGATGGTGGTCGGCGCCATGATCTGGTACCAGCCCAGCACCTGGGTGTAGAACGCCACCGCGGCCTCCACGTCCGGCACCGAGATGCCGATATGGGAGAAGCTGCGGGGATAACTGTTTGGAGAGTTGCTTGAAGAGTTGGCGGGAGCGTCGTGGTTGGCGTTTGCCAAGGCGTCTTGCTGGCTCATGGAGTGTCACCTCTTGATGCAGGAATGATGAGCACAGTCTGGGCCGGGATCGCTATAATGAAAATCGACGCGACGTTATGGTGATGATAATAGATGCTTATGGCAAATCCGCTCTGGCTACGCTCGTTTCAGGCGTTGGTGGAGCAGGGCAACTTTACCCGCGCCGCCGAGCGCCTCGATTTGACCCAGGCGGCGGTCAGCCAGCATATCCAGCGCCTGGAGGCCGAGCTGGGACTGTTGTTCATTCGCCGGCCCCGGCGGCTCGAGCTGACCCCGGCCGGCCACGCCCTGCTGGACTATCTGAACGAACGTGAACGGGTCGATCAGCGTCTCACCCAGCGCCTGGCCGGTGATCTGGACGATCATGGCGAGATCAGCCTGATGACACCAGGGAGCATCGGGCTTGCGATCTACCCGCGTCTGCTGGCGTTGCAGAAGCGCGCGCCGGGGCTGGCGATTCGCCATCGCTTCGGTCCGACGCGGGAGATCGTCGAGGCCGTCATCGACGGCAAGGTGGAGATGGGGCTGGTGGGCGAGCGTCCCGACGACGCCAGTCTGATGGTCAGCGAGTTTGCCACCGAGGCGCTGGAACTGGTGGTACCGGCCAACACCCGTGTCGAGACATTCGATGAGCTGATGGCGCTGGGCTTTATCGACCATCCGGACGGCAAGGCCCTGGCCACCCGTCTGCTCAGTCGGCGCTTTCCGGGCTCGCCGGGCTACGCTCGCTGGCCGAGCAGCGGCTTTACCAATCAGATTGGCCTGATCCTGGCGCCGGTGGCCCAGGGGCTGGGCTTCAGCGTGTTGCCACGCTTTGCCCGGGAGGCCTTCGAGGACCAGCACGCCATCCGTGTGGTCGAGGGTGCCCCCGAGGTCAGCGATACCCTCTACCTGATCCAGCGCGCCGAGTGGCCACTGTCGGCCCGGGCACAGCGGGCGCTTTCGGTGATGCGAGAGGCGGTGGCGGGTACCGACACCGCCCTCTAGCGAAGGGCTACGACAAAGGAAAGGGCGCCAGGATCGGTCCTATTTGCGCCAGAAGGCCGGGGTAAACAACACCAGAACGGTAAAGATCTCCAGGCGGCCCATCAGCATCGCCATCACCAGGATCCACTTGGCCATGGTCGGCATGTCACCGTAGTGCAGACTGGCCTCGCCCAGCGCCGGCCCCAGATTGTTGAGCGCCGAGCCCACCGTGGACCAGGCGGTGACCTGGTCGACCCCGGTGGCCATCACCCCCACCAGCATCAGGAAGAACAGCAGCACATAGGCCGAGAAGAAGCCCCACACCGCCTGAGCGATGCCATCGGGAACGCTGACCTTGCCGATCTTGACCGCGATCACCGCATTGGGGTGGATCAGGCGCATGATCTCGCGCATGCCCTGCTTGATGATCAGGATGATGCGGATGACCTTCATGCCGCCGCCGGTGGAGCCGGAGCTGGCGCCGACGAAGGCGGCGATGAACAGCAAAAGCGGCAGGGCGCCGGGCCAGGCGGAGAAGTCGGCCACCGAAAAGCCGGCGGTGGTGGCCACCGAGACCACTTCGAAGATGCCGTGGCGAAGTCCCACGGTGGTCTCTTCGGTGCCGGTCAACCACAGCACCACCACGGTGATGCTGGCAAGCCCCGTCAGGTACAGCAACAGAAAGCGCGCCTCGGAGTCTTCCCAGTAGTGGCCGATACGGCGTTCGCGCCAGGCCAGGAAGTGCAGGCTGAAACTGAGCGCGGAGATCAGCATGAAGACGATGCAGATGGCCTCGATCACCGCGCTGTCGAAGTAGCCGATGCTGGCGTCGTGGGTCGAGAAGCCGCCGATGGCCACGGTGGAGAAGCTGTGACCCAGGGCGTCGAACCAGTCCATCCCGGCGGCCATGTAGGCCAGCATGCACACCACCGTCAGGGTGGCGTAGATGTACCACAGGGCCTTGGCGGTCTCGGTGATCCGCGGGGTCAGCTTGGAATCCTTGAGCGGCCCCGGGATCTCGGTACGGTACAGCGCCATGCCGCCGACCCCCAGGGTCGGCAGGATCGCCACCGCCAGCACCACGATGCCCATGCCACCGAGCCACTGCAGCTGCTGACGGTAGTAGAGGATCGCCTCGGGCAGGAAGTCGATGCCGGTGATCACCGTGGCGCCGGTGGTGGTCAGCCCCGAAAACGACTCGAACACCGCGTCGGTGAACGACAGTGCGGTGCTGCCGGTGAGCATCAGCGGCAGCGAACCGAACAGCCCCAGCACCGTCCAGAACATGGCGGCGATCAAAAAGCCGTCGCGGGTGCGCAATTCCCGCCGGGCACGACGATTGGGCAGGAACATCAGCGCGCCGGTCAGCACGGTGATGGCGATGGCGATCAAAAAGGCGTCCCAGGTGCCGTCGCCGAACAACAGCGAGATGGCGATGGGCGGCACCATGGTCAGGCTGAACATCATCAGCAGCAGCCCGAGAATGCGCAGGATCATCCTCAGGCTCATGGCGTCTTGCCCCTTTGCTGACGGCAACAGGCGGGGGACATGTCGGGACGGGTCGTCGTCTCAAGCCCGGTCGGCATCGGACTCATGCGGCGGCTCTCCTTGGTATGGCGGCAGGGGCGAGGGGCGCGCCCATCAGAAAAAGGTCAATCCGACCTGGAACAGGCGTTCGACGTCACGGATCTTGCGCTTGTCGACCACGAACAGGATGACGTGGTCACCGCTCTCCACCACCACGTCGTCGTGGGCGATCAGCACTTCCTTGCCGCGCACCACCGCGCCAATGGTGGAGCCACCGGGCAGGTCGATGTCGCCGATGGCACGACCGACCACCCGGGAGGACTGGCTGTCGCCGTGGGCGATGGCCTCGATGGCCTCGGCGGCGCCGCGGCGCAGCGAGTGGACGTTGACGATGTCACCGCGGCGCACATGGGTCAGCAGGCTGCCGATGGTGGCCTGCTGGGGCGAGATGGCGATGTCGATCTCGCCGCCCTGGACCAGATCCACGTAGGCGGCGTTGTTGATCAGGGTGAGTACCTTCTTGGCACCCATGCGCTTGGCCAGCATCGACGACATGATGTTGACCTCGTCGTCGTTGGTCAGCGCACAGAAGATGTCGCAGTCCTCGATGTTCTCCTCTTCCAGCAGGCGCTTGCTGGTCGCGCTGCCGTGCAGTACCACGGTGCGGTCGAGGCGTTCGGAGAGCTGGGTGCAGCGCTCGAGGCTGTGCTCGATCATCTTGACCTGGTGGCTGTGCTCGAGGTGCTCGGCCAGGCGCTCGCCGATGTTGCCGCCGCCGGCGATCACCACCCGGCGGAAGTCGCGATCCAGTCGCCTAAGCTCGCTCATCACCGCGCGGATATCGCGCCGGGCGGCGATGAAGAAGACCTCGTCGTCGGCCTCGATCACGGTGTCGCCACGCGGAATGATCGGACGGTTGCGGCGGTAGATGGCGGCCACCCGGGTGTCGACGCTGGGCATGTGACGGCGCAGGAAGCCGAGCTCCTGGCCGACCAGCGGACCGCCGTAGAAGGCCTTGACCGCCACCAGCTGGACCAGTCCACCGGCGAATTCCAGCACCTGCAGGGCGCCGGGGTGCTCGATCAGCCGGCGAATATGGTCGGTGACCACCTGCTCGGGGCTGATCAGTACGTCGATGGGCACCGCCTCGTGGGCGAACAGTCCCTTGCGCGCCAGGTAGGCGGTGGCGCGCACTCGGGCAATCTTGGTCGGGGTACGAAACAGGGTATGGGCGACCTGACAGGCGATCATGTTGACCTCGTCGGAGTTGGTCACCGCGATCAGCATGTCGGCGTCTTCGCAGCCGGCCTGGCGTAGCACCATGGGGTAGGAGGCCGCCCCGGAGACGGTGCGGATGTCGAGCCGGGTATGCAGCTCGCGCAGGCGCTCACCGTCGGTGTCCACCACCGTGATGTCGTTCTCCTCGCGGGCCAGGTGCTCCGCCAGGGTGCCGCCAACCTGGCCGGCGCCGAGAATGATGATCTTCATCGTCGTCGTGTCCGAAGAGGGGTTCAGAGCCTATGGTGCGTTGCAGCATTGAGCCAGCATACCCGAGCTCTGAACAGTACAACAGGGCGGGAGAGTCCCGCCCTGTGCTGAAAGGAAACACCGCAGGACTTGTGCAATGCAAGTCCCGTGGGTCTCCGGGTCGAATCAGCCTCGGAGGTCAGTCGAGGGTGAAGCCGACCTTGACCGTGACCTGCCAGTGGGCCACCCGGCCATTCTCGATATGGCCGCGGGTATCGGTCACCTCGAACCAGCGCAGGTCATGCACGGTTTCCGAGGCCTTGGTGATGGCCCGCTGTACCGCATCTTCGATGCTGGTTTCCGAGGAACCGGTCAACTCGATCTGCTTGTAGACGTGTTGGCTCATACAGACTCCCTGTTGGAGAAGCATAGGTCACGGGCGGCCAGGCCGACGTCCTGGTCGGACTAGCGGCCCGCCTTCACCAGTCTGGCATAGAAGAAGCCGTCATGGCTGTCGACCTTCGGTAACAGTTGGCGTCCGGCCCCGGAAACCTGGCCCCAGGCGATGCCGTCGGGCATCTGCTCGCTGGCGTCCGGGGTGCGCGCGAGAAAGTCGCGGATCTGGTCGCGATTCTCTTCCGGCAGCACCGAGCAGGTGGCGTAGAGCAAGGTGCCGCCGGGCTTGAGCAGCGGCCACAGATTGTCGAGCAACGCGCGCTGCAGCTGGGCCAGCTGGGCAATGTCGCTGGGCCGACGCAGGCGCTTGATGTCGGGATGACGGCGGATGACGCCACTGCCGGAGCAGGGGGCGTCGAGCAGGATGGCGTCGAACGGGGTACCGTCCCACCAGTCACGCTCGGTGGCGTCGCCCTGGGCCAGGGTCGCCGACAGGCCCAGACGAGTCAGGGTGTCTTCCACCCGTGCCAGGCGCGCGGCATCGGAGTCGATGGCGTGCAGGTCGACGTCGAACAGCTCGAGCAGGTGAGCGGTCTTGCCACCAGGGGCGCAGCAGGCGTCGAGCACCCGTGCACCCGGCCGCGGTGCCACCACCGGGCCAAGCAGCACCGCAGCCAGTTGGGCGGCCTCGTCCTGGACGCTGACGTGGCCCTGGGCGAAGCCGGGCAGGGCGTCCACGTCGCGGGCGGTCTCCAGCACCAGCCCGTCCGGGGCGTGGGCGCAGAGCCTGGCGGAGATGCCGGCGCCGTCGAGGATATCCAGATACTGCTCGCGGTCGTTGTGGCGACGATTGACCCTCAGGGTCATTGGTCCGGGCTGGTTGTTGGCCTCGCAGATCGCCTGCCAGTCATCGGGCCAGGCCTGGCGCAGCGACTTGAGCCACCAGCGCGGGTGCAACAGCGCCACCGCCGGGTCACGGTCGACTTCGGCTTCCAGCGTCGACGACTCGCGCTGCAGCCGGCGCAGACAGCCGTTGAGTACCCGGGTGGCCCAGGCCTTGCCGAGCAATCGCGCGGCACCGGCGGTCTCGCCTACCGCCGCGTGGGCCGGGATGCGCAGGTACAGGAGTTGATAGGCGCCCAGCAGCAGCAGCGCCTGGATGTCGGCATCGCGACTCTTGAACGGTTTCTCGAGCAGCTGGGCGGCCAGTGCCTCGAGCCGTGGCAGGGTGCGGCAGACGCCGAAGCACATGGCCTTGAACAGGGCACGGTCGCGGGCCACCACCTGATGGTCGTCCAGGGTGGCCAGCGAGCCCTTGCCGGTGATCACCGGCACCAGCGCCTTGGCTGCGGCGGCGCGGACACAGTCACCCATGTCGCGTCGGGCGTTGGCGTGACGACGGCCATGGTGGGGTGGCTTGCGATCGCGTGGGGGTTGAGAATCGCTCATGCGGAGGTCTCCGGGAAAGGACGTCCCAGCAGCGTGCCCTGGGGAAAGCGTTCGGCCCTGGCGCGCAACAGCTCGGATACCGCCAGCGCCTTGCCGCCGGGCAGCTGGGCCCGGGTGATGCGAAGGCGCTCGCGGCCCTCGGCGCCACAGGCCACCAGCAGCTCGGTGTCGGCGCTGGTGATGGTGCCGGGCGACTCTGGTGCGCCGCCATCGGCCGGCTCGGCCAGGTGGATACGTAGACGCTCATCGCCCAGCGCGCACCAGGTCACCGGCCAGGGATTGAAGGCGCGCACCCGGGCGGCCAGGGTCGCGGCGGGCTGGGCGAAGTCCAGCTCGGCCTCGGCCTTGCTGAGCTTGGAGGCGTAGGTGACGCCCTGTTCGGGCTGCGGCGTGGCGGCAAGCTCACCGTCGGCGAGTCGGTCGAGGGCCTCGACCATGGCCTTGCCACCGATCTCGGCCAGGCGATCGTGCAGTTCGCCGCCGGTGGTGGTGGGCAGGATCTCGGTGCGCCGGATGATCAGCATGTCGCCGGTATCGAGTCCCTCGTCCATCTGCATGATGGTGACGCCGCTCTCGTCATCGCCGGCCTCGATCGCCCGCTGAATCGGCGCCGCACCGCGCCAGCGCGGCAGCAGCGAGGCGTGGACGTTGAGGCAGCCCAAACGCGGTGCCTCGAGCACCGGCAGCGGCAGGATCAGGCCGTAGGCCACCACCACCATGACGTCGGCGTCCAGCGCCGCCAGGGCGCGCTGTTCGGCTTCGTCCCTGAGCCGCTCGGGCTGGTACACCGGCAGGCCGTGCTCCAGCGCCAGCGACTTGACCGGGCTTGGCGTCAGCTTGCGGCCGCGCCCGGCGGGGCGATCGGGTTGGGTATAGACGGCAATCACCTGGTGGTGACTGGCCAGCAGCGCCGAGAGACTCTCGGCGGCGAAGTCGGGCGTGCCAGCGAAGATCACGCGCAGCGATCGGGTCATGTTCAGGGCCTTGGCCGAAGAATGCGGGGACAATAGTAACGGAGACGGGCGAAACGACGAAGACCGACAACGTGATTCACGTTGTCGGTCTTCGTCGTAGGCGGTTGCGGGGCCGAGATGGCGGCGGCCTGAGGGCTGCGCAGCGGCTCAGGCGCCCTGCATCTGGCGATGGCGCTTCTGCATCTTCTTCATCACCCGGTCACGCTTGAGCGGTGACAGGTAGTCGACGAACAGCACGCCCTCTAGGTGGTCGAGCTCATGCTGGATGCAGTGGGCCAGCAGTCCGTCGGCTTCGAGCTCGTAGGGCTCGCCGTCGCGTCCCTGAGCCTTCAGGTGTACCCGCAGCGCGCGCGGCACCTCGGCGTAGTACTCGGGGATCGACAGGCAGCCTTCCTGCATCGGTTCCCGTTCGTCCCCCAGCGGGGTGACCTCGGGGTTGATCAGCACCAACGGGGTGGACTGATCTTCGCTGACGTCGATCACGATGACTCGGCGATGCACGTCCACCTGGGTGGCGGCGAGGCCGATACCCGGTGCGGCGTACATGGTCTCCAGCATGTCATCGACCAGCTGGCGGACCTCGTCATCGACGTTTTCGACGGGCACTGCCTTGTTGCGCAGCCGCTCGTCGGGAAACTCGAGAATAGGGAGTCTGGCCATGCTGTGGTACCACCGTTATTCGTTCGGTTCGTGTTGCCCATTCTAGGACGACGCCGGGGGTGACCCTAGTCGTTGGCGCCAATGAGCGTGATAGGTCGCTACTATAACATGCCAGAATCGCCGTCGCGCACCGCCTGGAGCCGAGACGGCGAAGACCGCCAAGGCGTGTCGCGCCTGCCTGCCTATACTGCCGGCACTCGGCCAGGGAGGGCTCTGTCATGGAACTTGGCTTCGCACGCTGGATGGCGTTGAACGCACTGCCTCAGGTGGGCCCACGACGGTTGGCTCGCCTGCGCCAGTTAAACCCTGACTGGCCCGGTGGCTGGCTGGCCCGGCTGCCACCCGGGGCCGCGGCGGAACTGCGCTTGTGGCTGGATCATCCCAGGCGCAGCCCGCTGACGGCGTTGATCGAGCAGGCCGAGGCGTGGCTGGCCGGCGAAGCCGGGGAGCTTCACGCCAGCCAAGCCAGCCAAGGCTCACAAGCCGCCCAAGACGGCAGCAAAGAGCGCAGCGCTGCCAATGGAGGCCGCCTCCATGAGCGGGCCGAGGCGCGCCACCTGCTGCATCCCGATCATCCGCGCTGGCCGGCCCTGCTCGACCAGATCCCGGACCCGCCGGTGCTGCTGTGGGCGCTTGGCGATCTCGATGCCCTGGTACCGCCGAGGCTTGCCCTGGTGGGGTCGCGGCGGCCCACCCGCGAAGGCTTGGTCAATGCGCGCAGTTTTGCGGTGGCGCTGGCGGAGGCCGGCTGGTGTCTGGTCAGCGGCATGGCGCTCGGCATCGACGGTGCCGCCCAGGCGGCGGCGCTGGATCTTGGGGGGCGCAGTATCGCGGTGCTGGCCGGCGGCGTCGACGTGGTCTATCCCGGCCAGCACGGCGCCCTGTATCGGCGCCTTCGCGACGACGGTGGTCTGCTGCTGGCGGAGTCTCCTCCCGGCACGCGGCCTCGCTCGGGGGATTTTCCCCGACGCAACCGCATCGTCACCGGGCTGTCCTGCGGTGTGCTGGTGGTGGAGGCCGCCGAACACAGCGGCTCGCTGGTCAGTGCCCGCCTGGCCGGCGAGCAGGGCCGCGAGGTATTGGCGCTACCCGGCTCCATCCACTCGCCCCAGGCCCGGGGCTGCCTGCGGCTGATCCGCGAGGGCGCCGCCCTGGTCAGACACCCCGACGACCTGTTCGAGGAACTGGCGTGCTGGGGGCCGCGACGCGCGACCCCGCAGTGCATTGCGGCTGGTGCCGCCGATGGTCGTGTAGTTCGCCATGTAGATGGTCCTGTAGATAGCTCTGTCGATAATCCTGTCGATAGTCCTCTAGACAGCGCCTCCGAGCGCTCCACGGCAAGGCCCGCGCCTTCCCCGGGTCGCAAGCTGCTCGATCTGCTGAGCGCCACCCCGTTGGCGGTGGACGATCTGATGGGGCTGGCGGGATGCGATGTGGCCGCCTGCCAGCGTGAACTGACGCTGCTCGAGATCGCAGGACAGGCCGGGTTGGTGGCCGGCGGCTGGGTGCGCCTGGATGGGGGCAAGGGCTAGCCGCCCGATGACGAGGCCCGGCCGAACAGGGTGCCCATGGCCGTGGGGGAACGGGCGGATCGCCTACGTCGGCGGCGACAGCGGCGTGCGACGCAAGTCCCGACGCCGTGCTAGCATGGCGCAACGATACTCCCTACCCTGATCTTTCGATTCGGTACCGATTCAGATAACGACCCCATGAGTGATTCCGATTCCTCCCTCGTGCCCGTCGTCGACGCCCTGCGTCGTGGCGGTGTCATTGCCTATCCCACCGAGGCCGTCTGGGGCCTGGGCTGCGATCCCGACAACGAAGAGGCGCTGACCCGGCTGTTGCGCCTGAAGCGCCGTGACCCGGCCAAGGGGGTGATCCTGATCGCCGCCACCATCGAGCAGTTTGCTCCCTGGCTCGAAGGATTGCCGGCCGACCTTCATGCGCCTCTTGTCGCCAGCTGGCCGGGCCCCAACACCTGGCTGGTGCCGGACAATGGTCGCACCCCGTCGCTGGTACGAGGCTGCCACGACAAGGTGGCGCTGAGGGTCAGCGATCATCCCGGTGTACAGGCGCTGTGTCGTGCCTTCGGCGGGCCGCTGGTGTCCACCTCGGCCAACCGGGCAGGAGAAGCGCCGGCCATGAGTGAAGCGGACATTCGGCGAATCTTCGGCAACGAGCTGGACGCGGTCGTGCCGGGAGAGCTGGGCGGCAATCCTCGCCCCAGCACCATCCGTGACCTGCTAAGCCGCGAGACCCTGCGCCACTGACATGGCTCTCGGCCCGGCCCTGGGCGCACCTTTTTACGCATCGCTTTTGTTCATCGTTTTTACTCATCGCTTTTTACTTAACAACAGGAGCAGACGTGTCCGAGCCCAATCTCGAAGAGGTCAAACGCTACCTGCTGGAATTGCAGGATCGCCTGTGCGAGGCCCTGGCCGAGGCCGACGGCGAAGGGCGCTTCCATGAAGACGACTGGGTGCGTGAGGAAGGCGGCGGCGGCCGTTCCCGGGTCATCGAGGAAGGCGCGCTGTTCGAAAAGGGCGGGGTCAATTTCTCCCACGTCCACGGCGCGACCCTGCCCCCGGCGGCCACCGCAGCACGACCGGAACTCGCCGGGCGCGGCTTTCAGGCGGTGGGGGTGTCCTGGGTGCTGCATCCGCGTAATCCCCACGTACCCACCAGCCACGGCAATGTGCGCTTCTTCATCGCCAGTGCCGAGGGCGAGGCGCCGGTATGGTGGTTCGGCGGCGGCTTCGATCTGACGCCCTACTACCCCCAGTTTGAAGACGCCTGTCACTGGCACCGGGTGGCCCATGAGCTGTGCCAGCCGTTCGGTGACGACGTCTACGACCGCTACAAGCGCTGGTGCGACGACTACTTTTTCCTCAAGCACCGAGGCGAGACCCGTGGTGTCGGCGGTCTGTTCTTCGATGACCTCAACGAGGGGGGCTTCGACCGCTGCTTCGCGTTTCAGCGCGCGGTAGGGGATGGCTTCCTGAACGCCTATCTGCCCATCGTGGAACGTCGTCGCGATACCTCCTGGGGCGAGCGCGAACGTGAATTCCAGCTGTATCGGCGAGGTCGCTACGTGGAATTCAACCTGGTCTGGGACCGTGGCACCCTGTTTGGCCTGCAGAGCGGCGGTCGCACCGAGTCCATCCTGATGTCGATGCCGCCGCTGGCGCGCTGGCAGTACGACTACCAGCCGCAGCCCGGCTCTCCCGAGGCGGCGCTGGATGCCTATCTGGTGCCCCGGGACTGGCTTGGTGAAGAGGCCTCGAGCCAAGCGCGATGACCGTCAGCGGTCACAATGCGGCATACGACAACGTCAAGAGCGAGGTTAACCGTCCGATGAACGATCGTTACTGTGTGTTCGGCAATCCGGTGGGGCATTCGAAATCGCCGGTGATCCACAGCACCTTTGCCGAGCAGACCGGTGAATCGCTGGAATACACCGCCATCGAGGCGCCACTGGAGGACTTCGGCGGAGCCTGGCGCGCCTTTGTTGCCGAAGGCGGGCGCGGCGCCAATGTGACGGTGCCGTTCAAGGAAGACGCCTACCGGCTGTGCGACAGCCTGAGCGAACAGGCGCAGCGGGCCGGGGCGGTCAACACCCTGACGCTCAAGGCCGATGGCAGCGTCGAGGGTCACAATACCGATGGTATTGGCCTGGTGGCGGACCTGGAGCGCCAGCAGGTAAGGCTTGAGGGTGCACGTATCCTGGTGCTGGGTGCCGGAGGCGCGGTGCGCGGCGCGCTGGAAACGTTGCTGTCGCGACGTCCCGCCTCGCTGCGGCTGGCCAACCGCACCGCCGCCAAGGCCGAGGCGCTGGCGCGGGATTTCGCCGACCTGGGCCCCGTGATGGGCGGCGGCTACGACGCCGTCGACGAGCGCTATGACCTGGTCATCAACGGCACCAGCGCAAGCCTTGCCGGGGACCTGCCGCCGCTGCCGGAGGATCTCTTCAACGAGGGGGCTGTCGCCTACGACATGATGTACGGCGCCGAGCCGACGGTGTTTCTGGCCTGGTCGGCCGAGCGAGGGGCGAGCACCAGCGATGGTCTCGGCATGCTGGTGGAACAGGCGGCGGCGGCCTTTGAACGCTGGCGTGGCGTCACGCCGGACACCGGCCCACTGCATCGAAAGCTGCGAGCAGAGCTCGACGCCGGCTGAAGCCGCTTTCGCGGACACATCCGCAGCAACGACAACGGCGCCTCTGGCTCACTGCCATGGGGCGCCGTTGTCGTTGGGCGTCGATGTCGTCGGTCAGGAGCCGTCAGCCCCTGGTCGTCAGTCACCAGCCGCGCGCCACGATTCAGCCGCGTCGACGGTAGAGCCCCAGCATGCACAGCCCCAGCCCGACCACCGACACCAGCAGGCCGCCGTTGACCAGCCAGGGGCTGCGGACGATCCAGGGAACGAAGGGCGACGGCGTGTCGCCACAGTGGCCGGCCAGGTAGTTCCAGTGGCCCTGGTCGACCAGTTCGCACTGGCGGATATCGCCGAGTTCCACAAAGAACAGGGTCAACAGCACCACAATGGGCACGACGAGCAGGATCAGGCCGAGCCTGGTGGAGGTGAGTTTCATGGCACCAACGAAGCGTGGAAGTGACGGGAGCCGAGGCCTCCAGGAATAGAGGCCTCGGCGATAGATGCCCCCTTGTCAGCAGCCTGGGGACGGGCTGCAGGGCCTGGGCTGTTCTGATTCAGGGCGCCTTGCAGCTGGGCGTCAGGCCACGGGCCTGGGCTGTTCTGGTTCAGGGCGCCTTGCAGCTGGGCGTCAGGCCACGTGCCTGGGCTTGCTCGTAGCGGGCCATGGCGTCGTTCATGCCCGCCTCGAGCCCGGCGATACGGTTGCCGTGTGCCGGGTGGGTGGACATCCACTCCGGCGGCTGCCCGCCGCCGGCGGCGCTCATGTTCTGCCACAGCTGGACGCTGGCGCGGGGATCGAAGCCGGCGTCGGCCATCAGCTGCAGGCCGATGGTGTCGGCCTCGCTCTCGTGACTGCGCGAGAACGGCAGCAGGATGCCGTACTGGGCGCCCATGCCCATGGCCGCCATCAGCTGGTCGCTGCCGGTGACCCCCTGGGAGCCGAGGGCCGTACCGACCACCGACATGCCAAGCTGGGTCGCGCTTTCGGTGGAGGCGCGCTCGTTGGCGTGGTGGGCCAGCACGTGGCCGATCTCGTGGCCGATGACGGTGGCCAGCTGGTCCTGGTTGGTGGCGACGTCGAGCAGGCCGGTGTTGACCCCCACGTAGCCGCCCGGCAGGGCAAAGGCGTTGGCGTCCTCGGACTCGAACACCTTGACCTGCCAGTTCTGATTGCGCTGGTCTTCCGGCAGCGCCTGGACCACGTTGCGGGTCACGCACTGCACGTACTCGAGCTGGCGCCCGCTCACGGTGGGCAGCTCCTGCTGGTACTGGTCGAAGGCCTGGGCCCCCATCTGGCTGAGCTGCTGTTCGTCTAGCAACAGCATCTGGGAGCGACCAGTGGGTGAGGTGGAACAGGCAGCAACGGTAACCATCAGGGCGCAGGCGCCCACGGCCTTCATCCAGCGCATGGGGGGTCTCCTTGTCATGATCCGCCGGGGTCGAGCCCGAGCGTGTAGAATCGGTGGCAACTGGCCTCAAGATACCCGGACTGCTGGAAGGGTCAACAGCAAAGGTAGTGCACGGCCGGTCGCTATCCAGCGACAGACCCTGACCGGCGGCCATCATTCGTTACAAGGACACCTGCCCCGATGGACACTCAACTCGCCCAGCGCCTGCTGGCCCTTCTCGATCGCGTCGAACCCTGGCTGCCCGAGCCCCGCCCTGCGGTGGACTGGCGTCGTGACGTCGCTGCGCTGTGGCAGCGCCACGCCCTCGGCGGGCAACTGGTGCCGGTGCCGCCTCGGGATGCCCTGAGCCTGGACGATCTGGTCGGGGTGGAGCGCCAGAAGCGTGAGCTGCTGGCCAATACGCGGGCCTTTCTGCGCGGTCTGCCGGCCAATCACGCGCTGCTGTGGGGCTCTCGTGGCAGCGGCAAGTCGTCGATGGTGCGCGCGCTGCTCAACACCCTGGCTGATGAAGGCCTGCGGCTGATCCAGGTGGACCGCCACGACCTGGCCGGACTGCCGCTGCTGGTGGAGCAGTTGCGTCACGAACCGGCGCGCTTCGTGGTGTACTGCGATGATCTGTCCTTCGAAGGCTCCGACGACGCCTACAAGGCGCTCAAGAGTGTCCTCGACGGCACCCTGACCGGCCCCCCGGAAAACGTGCTGATCTACGCCACCTCCAACCGGCGCCACCTGATGCCGGAGCATATGAGCGACAACCAGCAGAGCCACCTGACGCCGGACGGCGAGGAGCTGCACCACGGCGATGCGGTGGAGGAGAAGATCTCGCTGTCCGACCGCTTCGGGTTGTGGCTGGCGTTTCATCCGTTCAACCGGGAGACCTATCTCGATACCTGTCGCCACTGGGTCGAGCGCCTGGGCCAGCCGCAGGACTGGGATGACGAAGCGCCGGTGGCGGCCACCCGCTTCGCCACCATGAGAGGCGGACGCAGCGGCCGCTGTGCCTACCAGTTTGCGCTGGACTGGGTAGGGGCTCGTCGCCTGGCAGAGCAAGCCTGAGGCGCTGCCGCAGGCTTGCAGGCCAGGCTCAGCAGCGAGCGAGGCATGGTCTCGACATCCGGCGGCATGCGTGCACGAAAACGCCCGGTTCCTCTGGCGAGGGACCGGGCGTTTCGTTGTCGTTCAACACCAGGGGCGAAAGAGCGGCGAATGACGCCGGTGACGCTTAGCGGCGGCTCTTGCGCGCCTCCTTGGTGCGCCCCAGTTCGCGCTTCTTGGCCTTTTCCTTGTCGGAGGCTTCGGCCAGGCGGTCGTAGGGGTTCTTGCCGGAGCGGAACTCGAAGCGCATCGGCGTGCCTCGGACCTTGAGCACCTTGCGGAAGGTGTTGGTCAGGTAGCGCTTGTAGGCTTCGGGCAGCTTGTCGGTCTGGTTGCCGTGGACCACGATGATCGGCGGATTGCTGCCGCCCTGGTGGGCCATGCGCAGCTTGATCCGGCGGCCGTGGACCATCGGCGGCTGGTGCTGCTCGACGGCGTCCTGCAGCAGCGTGGTCAGACGGTTGGTCGACCAGTGGCTGTTGGCGGAGGCGAAGGCGCGCTCCAGCGACGGGTACAGGTCGCCCACGGCGGTGCCGTGCAAGGCCGAGATGAAGTGCAGCTCGGCGTAGTCGGCGAAGCCCAGACGGCGCTTGATCTCGGCGCGCATCTTGTCCTTGGCCTCGCTTTCCAGGCCGTCCCACTTGTTGACCGCCAGTACCAGCGCGCGGCCAGAGGTCAGCACATAGTCGAGCAGGTGCAGATCCTGCTCCACCAGGCCGGTGCGGGCATCGAGCACCATGATCGCGACGTGGCACTCCTTGATCGCGTCCAGGGTCTTGATGATCGAGAACTTCTCGGCCACCTCGGTGACGTTCTTGCGCCGCCGGACGCCGGCGGTATCGACCAGTACGTAGGGCTTGCCGCGACGCTCGAAGGGGATCTCGATGGCGTCGCGGGTGGTGCCGGCTTCATCGAATACCACCACCCGGTCTTCGCCCAGCAGGCGGTTGACCAGGGTCGACTTGCCCACGTTGGGACGACCGATGACACCGATGCGGATACCCTTGCTGCCGGTGTCCGCGGGGATGTCCATGTCGCGCTCGGGGAACGGCGAGAGCACCTCGTCGATCAGCGCGGTGACATTACGGCCGTGGGCCGCTGCGATGGGCCGGGGATCGCCGAGACCGAGCTGCCAGAAGTCGGCCATGGCCGAGTGTTCCTCGAGGCCGTCGGTCTTGTTGACCACCAGCCAGGTCTTCTTCTGGTTGACCCGCAGGTGGTTGGCGATGGCCTCGTCGGCGACATTGAGGCCGGCACGCGCGTCCACCAGGAACAGCACGATGTCGGCTTCGTCGATGGCCTGCAGCGACTGTTCGGCCATGGCCGCGTCGATGCCTTCTTCGTCACCGCTGATGCCGCCGGTGTCGATGACGGTGTAGGCCTTGTTGCCGAGCATACCGTTGCCGTACTTGCGATCCCGGGTGAGGCCGGGGAAATCGGCCACCAGGGCGTCGCGAGAGCGGGTCAGGCGGTTGAACAGGGTCGACTTGCCCACATTGGGCCTGCCGACCAGTGCGATCACGGGGGTCATGGGCGGATGTCCAGAGCCTCCAGGCTTCCGTCATTGGCCAGGGCGTACACGCGCTTGCCGTCGGTGAGAGGGCGCACGCTGATGCCTGAGCCGTCAATATGGGTGCGGCCGACCAGGCGTCCGCTGCTGGCGTCGATAAAGTGCACATAGCCTTCGGCGTCGCCGAGCACGATGCGGCCGTCGGCGAAGGCCGGGGCGGTCACCGAGCGACCGTAGAGGTCCTCCAGGCGCCACAGCTCGTTGCCGCTGTTGGCGTCGAAGGCGATCAGGCGGCTGGCCTCGTCGACCACGTAAAGCGTCTCGCCCACCAGCACCGGGGTGTGGTAGCTGGACAACGGCGTCGACCACAGGGTCTCGCCGCTCTGGGCGTTGAGCGCCACCAGGCGACCATTGAAGCTGGTCACGAACAGGCGGCCGTCCGGAGTCAGCACCGGCTGGCCGGCCAGGTCGACCAGACGGTCGATGTCATTCATGCCGGTGGCCACGGCGATGGTGCGCTCGGAGATCTGCTGGCCCGAGCGGTTGTCGATGATCGACAGACGGCCATTGGCAAAGCCGGCGAAGGTCACCTGATCGATGGCGGTGGGGGTGCCGGTGCTGCGCAGGGTCAGCGACGGCATATTGGCGCTGAACACCCACTGGCGGTCACCGGACAGGCGATCCAGGGCGGTCACGGTGCCGTCCACCGCCTGCACGATCAACAGCTGGGTGGTCGGCTGGGGCGCGGCCAGCACTTCGCTGGGCACACGGGTACGCCACTTGACCCGGCCATTGCGCTGGTCGAGGGCGACCACCTCGCCGTTGCGGGTGGCCAGGAACAGATCGCCGTCCACTGCGGTGATACCGCTGGAGATCGGTGATTCCAGTTCGGCTTCCCATTGGGTGTCGCCGTTGGCGGTGTTGAACGCCTCGACCAGGCCTTCCTCGTCGGCGGCGAACAGGGTGGAACCGGCCAGGGCGGGTTCGATGGGGTAGGTGGCCTCACCCAGGCCTGCGCCCACGCCTTCGCTCCAGCGGGTTTCGACCCGGGTGGACTCGGCGAAGTCCTTGAGCTCCTTGGGTGGATACTGGGGCTCGGACTTGCTGGCGCAGCCGGTCAGCAGGGCGGTCAGGGTGACGGCGGTCGCCAGGGCGATCCGGGTTCGGTTAAACGGGGTCTTCATAGGGTGGCCTCCTGATCACCGAGGTCGTCGAGCTTGAGCGAGATACCGTAGAGCGGCTGACCGCTTTCTTCGGCCAGTGACTGGGCGCTCTGCCAGGCCTCGGCGGCCTGGTCGTGCTGGCCGGTGGCGTGGTAGATGTCGCCGCGCACGTTGTCGCGCTGGGCGGCCAGGGCCTCGGGGATGTCACCGTCGAGGGTGGCAAGGGCGGTCTCGTGGTTGCCCTCGGCGCTCTGCAGGCGCGCCAGGCGCAGGCGGGCGAGGCCGGTCAGGTAACCATCGTCGCTGCCCTCGATGAGGGTCTCCAGCGACTCGCGGGCGCCCTCGACATCGCCTGCGTCGACCTCCAGGCGGGCCTCGAGCAGCAGCGCAAGCTCGCTGTACAGGGTGCCGTCGTGGTCTTCCTGCAGGGTGTCGACCAGCCCCTGGGCCTGGGCCAGGGCCCCGTCGTCGAGGCTGTCGCGGCTGGCCAGGTCAAGAAGCTGCTGGTAGCTGCTGGAGGCGGCCACGGCCTGCCCCTGCTGGTAGTCCTGCCAGGCGTTCCAGCCGAACACGCCAGCGGCGGCCAGTACCGCACCGGCGAGCAGCGAGGTGCCGTTTTCCTTCCACCAGCGCTTGATCGCCTCAAGCTGTTCTTCTTCGGTTCTCAGCTCCGCCACGGGCGGTCTCCTTCTAATGGTCGTGCCGTCACTCGGACAGCAGGCTCGTCAGGGTGGTGGCCAAGGACGCTTGCTCGACCACGCGTTGTTCGCGGTCGTCACGCAGGAACTTGATCGCCACCTGGCCGTTTTCACGTTCGTTTTCGCCGATCAGCAGGGCGAGGCGGGCACCGCTGCGATCGGCCTTCTTGATGCGGCTCTTGAAGCTGCCGCCGCCACAGTGCAATTGCACGCCAAGGGCCGGCAGCTCATCGCGCAGGCGCTCGGCCAGGGCCATGGCGTCGCCGTCGGTGCTGGCGTCCATGCCCAGCACGTAGGCGTCGAGCGGAGCGCGGGCCTCCTGCGGCACGATGTCCAGGGTCTCGAGCAGCAGGATCAGACGCTCGATGCCCATGGCGAAGCCCACCGCCGGGGTCGGCTTGCCGCCGAGCTGCTCGACCAGGCCGTCGTAGCGTCCGCCGGCGCACACGGTGCCCTGGCTGCCGAGGGCGTCGGTGGTCCACTCGAACACGGTGCGGCAGTAGTAGTCGAGACCGCGCACCAGGCGCGGGTTGATCACGTAGTCGATGCCGGCGGCGTCGAGGCGCGCGGTCAGCGCCTCGAAGTGCTCGCGGGACTCCTGATCCAGGTGATCCATCAGCTGGGGCGCCTGGCTCAGCATCTCGGCCATGGCCGGATTCTTCGAGTCGAGGATACGCAGCGGGTTGCTGGTCAGGCGGCGCAGCGAGTCCTCGTCGAGGACCTCGCGGTGCTGCTCGAAGTAGGCCACCAGGGTGTCGCGGTAGGCCGCGCGCGCCTCATTGGAGCCCAGCGAATTGAGCTCCAGGGTGACGTGATCAAACAGGCCGAGCTGCTTCCACAGGCGCGCCGACAGCAGGATGACTTCGGCGTCGATGTCCGGGCCTTCCAGGCCGTAGGTCTCGACCCCGACCTGATGGAACTGACGGTAGCGGCCCTTCTGCGGGCGCTCGTGGCGGAACATCGGGCCGGTGTACCACAGCCGCTGGGTCTGGTTGTACAGAAGGCCATGTTCCATCGCCGCGCGAACCGCGCTGGCGGTGCCCTCGGGGCGCAGGGTCAGGCTGTCGCCGTTGCGGTCCTCGAAGGTGTACATCTCCTTCTCGACGATGTCGGTGACCTCGCCGATCGAGCGGGCGAACAGGGCCGTCTGCTCGACGATAGGGGTACGGATCTCGTTGTAGCCGTAGCGCTTCATCAGCGCCTGAACCTGGGACTCGAAGTACTGCCACACCGGCGAGGCGTCGGGCAACAGGTCATTCATGCCACGGATGGCCTGGATCTTCTTGCTCAAAACTTGCTCCTTGGTCTCGCCGTAGTCACGGCCCTCGCCCGGCCTCGCCGGGCGAGAGTGTTACAGGCGAGCGATGACGTCGCGTTCTGTCGCTTCCTTCTCGGCGACCTTCTGGCGAATCAGCGCCTCGAGATCGTCGACCAGGTGGTCATTGCGCAGTTTGCTGGCGGGCTTGCCGTCGATGTAGACGAGGTTGGCCGGGGTGCCGCCGGTCAGACCCAGGTCGGCTTCCTTGGCCTCGCCGGGGCCGTTGACCACGCAGCCGATGACGGCCACGTCCAGCGGCGTCATCACATCCTCGAGGCGCTCTTCGAGGGCGTTCATGGTGCTGATGACGTCGAAGTTCTGACGCGAACAGCTTGGGCAGGCGATGAAGTTGATACCCTTGGCCCGCAGGCGCAGGCTCTTGAGCATGTCAAAGCCGACCTTGACCTCTTCGACCGGATCCGCTGCCAGCGATACCCGGATGGTGTCGCCGATACCGTCCATCAGCAGCATGCCAAGGCCGATGGAGGACTTGACGGTGCCCGAACGCAGACCGCCTGCCTCGGTGATACCCAGGTGCAGCGGCTGCTCGATGCGTGAGGCCAGGTCACGGTAGGCGGCCACCGCCATGAACACGTCGGAGGCCTTGACGCTGACCTTGAAGTCGGGAAAGTCGAGGCGATCCAGGTGATCGATATGGCGCATCGCCGATTCGACCAGGGCCGCCGGTGTCGGTTCCCCGTACTTCTTCTGCAGGTCCTTCTCCAGCGAGCCGGCGTTGACGCCGATACGGATCGGGATACCGTTGTCACGGGCGGCGGAGACCACCGCCTGGACGCGGTCTTCACGGCCGATATTGCCGGGGTTGATGCGCAGGCAGTCGACGCCGAGCTCAGCCACGCGCAGGGCGATGCGGTAGTCGAAGTGGATGTCGGCCACCAGCGGCACCTGGGTGCCCTGCTTGATGCGACCGAAGGCCTCGGCGGCGTCCATGGTCGGCACCGAGACGCGCACGATATCGGCGCCGGCCTGTTCGAGGGCACGAATCTGGCCAAGGGTGGCCTCGACGTCCAGGGTGTCGGTGTTGGTCATGCTCTGCACCGAGATGGGAGCGTCGCCCCCGACCGGTACCGAACCGACATGAATCTGGCGTGACTGGCGTCTTTTGATCGGTGAGTGCGAATGCATGGCGATCAATCACTCTCCCAGGGTAAAGCGGGCGACATTGTTTCTGCCGGCACGCTGTTGCAGGTCGACGGTTTCTCCGCCCCACAACAACTCCACGCCGGTGGCGTTGCCGACAGTCATGCGGAAGGGCGGCTCGCCCTCCACGGTGGCTTCGGTGCCCGGTGACTGCAGGCCGACGAAGACACGGGTATTGGTGCTGTCGAAGATCTCGGTCCAGGACTGCTCGTTGAAGGTCAGCTTGAGGATACGACGGCTGTCGGCAGCCGGCGCGGCCTCGGCGGCGCCCTCATCCTCGGTGCCCTGTGCATCGTCGGCGCTAGCTGTCTGCTCGGCGCTGGCGTCGTCGGCACTCACGCTTGCAGCCTGGTCGGTGCTGTCGTTGGCGCTGTCGTCAGCGGGCTCGCTGGCTTCGGCGGCAGCCGCTTCGGTGGCCGCCACGGTGCTCGGCGTCGAGGCGCCAGGCTCGGCGCCGGCGCTTTCTGCAGCGCTGTCGGCGGAGGCCTGCTCGCCATCGACCAGTCCCATCTCGCTGTCCTCGGCGGGCAGCGGGGGCAGGTTGTCGTCGCCCTCGGTGCCCTCGTCGCTGACCGCGGCGTTGCCGTCGATGGTGTCCACCGAGACCGGGCCGTTGTCGCTGACCTCGGGCGGCTCGCTGCCACCACGGCTCTGCCACCACATCAGGGTCAGCCCGATCAGGCCGGCGATGACCACCAGGGTCATCAGCCGAAACAGCCAGGCGCCCAGGCGCGAGGGGGGCTTGTTGATGTACACCGGGGTGACCTTGCGCTCGACTTCCTCGTTGCCCATGCGCGCTTCGTACAGCGCCATCACCCGGCCGACATCGACGCCGAGCAACTGGGCGTAGCTGCGCAGGTAGCCGCGTCGGTAGGTCACCACCGGCACTTCATCGTAGTTGTCGATCTCCAGCCCCTCGATCACGGCGGGACGGAGGTTGAGGGCTGCCCCGACTTCCTCGCGGGTCAGCCCCTGGCTCTCTCGTTCATGGCACAGCAAGGCGCCGGGAGAGGCGTCCCCGGAGGGCGTTTTGGACAAGGAGACCTCGGAGTCGGTGTACTGACTGTCGCTCATGGCTGAGCTTCCTTCATCGTGTAAACAGTGATCAAAGCGCGCGTGAAGGCTGGTCGGGTTCGGCCGATGTCCGGGCGCCGGTGTCGGCGTCTCCCAGGCTAGCGGCAAGCTGCCTGGCGGCGGTGGTCCATCCCGCCTGGCTCACGAAGCGATCCAGCTGTGATCGGGCGCGCATAAGGTTGCCCTGTGCGTATTCCAGTTCGGCGAGGGTCAAGTGGCTCGCGGGCAGGCTCGAGTCGATGCGTTGGGATCGCTCCAGCGCCGCCCTGGCCGTCTCGACCTCGCCGAGTTCCCACCGGCAGCGTCCCAGGTTGGCAAACAGCTGGGCCCGGTGGGCATAGTGTATATCGTGACTGGCCTGTTCAAGCTGCTCGCAGGCCTCACCGGTTTGCCCCCGATCATACAGGAAGGCGGCGTAATTGTTGCGTGCCCGGGTGAAGTTCGGGTCTTCATCGAGGGCGCGTCGAAAGAACTCGTCCGCCAGCGCCGCTTCCCCCTGGCGTTGGTGAATCAGTGCCAGGGCCTGCAGCGCGGCGGCGTCATCGGGATCGAGCGAGACGGCGCGATCGAGTGCCGCCGTGGCGCGGGGAAGGTTGCCCTGGTGCAGGTAGGCTTCGCCGAGGTTGCGATAGGCGACGGCGGGGGACTCGTCGGACTGGGGCACGGCGACGGCGCAGCCGGCAAGCGTCAGGGGAAGCGCGATGGCCAGTCCGATGACCAGGCCGCGCAGGCCGGCGCTTGAGCTGTCTGCCTGGCACGTCATGGCGTTGTCGTACTCCCGCTGCTTGGCCGTGGCGGGAAGGCGTCTGGCGACACCCGCCCGTGGGCAGGAAAAGGCCCGAATATCAAAGCGCCATGCCGGAATGAAGTCAAGACGGCAGGGTCAGTCGGCGTCGATCTGGATCGACTGAATGTAGCGTTCGTGACGACGCGTACGATCCTTGACCCGTCCTACCAGCTGGCCGCAGGCAGCGTCGATGTCATCGCCCCGGGTCGAACGGATCGGCGCGGTATGACCCAGTTCGTAGAGCCAGCGCTGGAAGCGCATCACCTGGTTGCGGGAGGGCTTCTCGTAGCCGGAATGGGGGAAGGGGTTGAAGGGGATCAGGTTGATCTTGCAGGGCAGTTCCTTCAACAGTTCCGCCAGTTCACGGGCATGCTCCTGCTGGTCGTTGACGTCCTTGATCACCGTGTATTCGATGGTGACCTGGCGGGTGTCGTCGCACTTGGCCAGGTAACGGTGGCAGGCGTCCAGCAGTGAGCGGATGTTGTACTTGCGGTTGAGCGGTACCAGTTCGCTGCGCAGCGCATCATTGGCGGCGTGCAGCGAGATCGCCAGGCTGACGTCGAGTTCGTCGCCCAGGCGGTCGAGCATCGGTACCACCCCGGAGGTGGACAGGGTGACACGGCGTTTCGACAGGCCGTAACCCTGATCGTCGAGCATCAGCTTCATCGCCGGCACGACGTTGTCGTAGTTCATCAAGGGTTCGCCCATGCCCATCATCACCACGTTGGTGACCGGACGATTGGCGCTGTCCTTGCGTGAGCCGCCACTGTTGGAGGCGACCCATACCTGGCCGATGATCTCGGCGCTGGTGAGGTTGCGCTGAAAGCCTTGCTTGCCGGTGGAGCAGAAACTGCAGTCCAGCGAGCAGCCGACCTGGGATGACACACACAGGGTGCGGCGCTTGCCGTTGTCGGCGGGGATAAGCACGGTTTCGACGTAGCTGCCGTCCTCGACCTCCACTACCCACTTGCGCGTCCCGTCCTTGGAGGCGCCTTCATAGACGACCTTGGGACCGCGTACCTCGGCGGTTTCCTCGAGGCGTGCGCGCAGCGCCTTGGACAGGTTGGTCATGGCGGCGAAATCGTCGACGCCTTCGTGGTGAATCCATTTCATCACCTGGGCGGCACGGAACTTCTTCTCGCCGATGGAGAGGAAGAAGGCTTCCATCTCTTCTCGGGTCATGCCGAGCAGGTTGACGCGTTGGGGAGCAGCGGTGGTGTTCATGGCAGGTTCAGCGGGTCGGTGGGCAGAAAGGAGCGAACGGATGCCAGGGGCATCCGTTCACCGATGGGGCCGCAATCACGAGGGTCGGACCCCGACGCCCTTAGCGCGGGCAGATCTCGTCTGCGCCGAAGAAGTAGCTCACTTCGCGCTCGGCGGACTCGGGGGAGTCGGAGCCGTGGACGGCATTGGCGTCGATGGAGGAGGCGAAGTCGGCGCGGATGGTGCCGGCGTCGGCTTCCTTCGGGTTGGTGGCGCCCATCAGCTCGCGGTTCTTGGCGATGGCGTTGTCACCTTCCAGCACCTGCACCACGACCGGACCAGAGGTCATGAAGGACACCAGGTCGCCGAAGAAGGGGCGTTCCTTGTGCTCGGCGTAGAAGCCTTCGGCCTGCTCCTGGGACAGGTGAACCATCTTGGCGGCGACGACCTTCAGTTCGGCCTTCTCGAAGCGCGTGATGATCTCGCCGATGACATTCTTGGCGACGGCGTCGGGCTTGATGATGGACAGAGTGCGCTCTGTAGCCATGAAACTCTCCAGTAGTTGGGCCCAGGAAGTGGGCATGGATGCCAGGTAGATGGCGTCGCGCCGCCCCGGGGACCGGGGCGGCGCGACGCGGGAAAACGAAGCGATGCGGCGTGTTGCGCCGAAGAGCGCAGATTATAGCGTCCTCGTGGCGCCTTGAACACAATTGTTCGTCGCTGCGCCGGCGAGTTCTGCCGCGATCACGGCGAATTCAGACGGTAAAGCTCTCGCCGCAGCCGCACTCGTCCTTGACGTTGGGATTGTTGAAACGGAAGAACCGGTTCAGCCCCTCGTTGACGTAGTCGACCTCGCTGCCGTCGAGCATCTCGAGCGCTTCCGGGGCGACATAGACCCGAGCGTCGTGCTCCTCGAACAGGGCATCGTCGGCCTGGACGTCGTCGGCGAAGTCGAGGACGTAGCTGTAGCCGGAGCAGCCGCTGGGCTTGACCGAGACCCGCAGTCCAAGCCCCTGGCCTCGCTCGTCGAGCACGCGGCGGATCTGGTCGGCCGCGGCGGGGGTGATCTTCAGGTGTGCCATATCATTCTCCTGGGTCGGGCGCTGCCGCCTGGGCGGCAGTCACCGAAACTGTCTCTGTCGTGCGCTGCCCGTCGAAGGGTGATGTTCTCAAGGCATGTCTCAAGGCATGGCGCGGGGCTCAGGCCTCACGGCATGGCGCGCTGGCGCAGGCCAATCAGCGCGGTGCGCAGGGCCTGGCCTGCGCGGTCGATGTCGTCTTCGCTGGTGAAGCGTCCGATGCTCAGGCGCAGCGAGGCCAGCGCCAGGCGGCGCGGCACCCCGATGCCCTGGAGCACGTAGGACGGTTCGACGCTGGCCGAGTTGCACGCCGACCCGGTCGACAGGGCGATGTCGCGCAGCGCCATCAGCAGCGACTCGCCGTCGACGCCCTCGAAGCCGAGGTTGATGATGTTGGGCACCGAGGCCTCGAGGCGGGTGTTGCAGTGCACGCCGTCGAGATCGGCGATGGCCTCGACCAGGCGATCCCGCAGGCTCTGGATACGTGCCTGATCGGCCTCGCCTTCGTTCGCCGCCAGCGCGAAGGCCTCGCCCATCCCGGCGATCTGGTGGGTCGCCAGGGTGCCGGAACGCATGCTGCGTTCGTGGCCGCCGCCATGGATCAGCGCCTCGAGACGAAGATCGGGGCTACGCCGCACATAGAGCGCGCCGATGCCCTTGGGGCCGTAGGCCTTGTGACCGGACAGCGACATCATGTCGACCTTGCTTCGCCCCACGTCGAGGTCGATGCGGCCCACCGCCTGGGCTGCGTCGACGTGGATCATGGCGCCGTGGTCATGGGCCACCTCGGCCAGGGCGGGGATGTCGTTGATGGTGCCGAGTTCGTTGTTCACCGCCATCAGCGATACCAGCACGGTGTCGGGGCGCATGGCCTCGGCCAGCTGGCCAGGGCTGACGCTTCCGTCGGCCTGGGGCGTCAGCCAGGTGACGTCAAAGCCCTCTCGCTCTGCCGCCTTGGCGGTATCGATGACCGCCTTGTGCTCGATGATGGAGGTGACCAGGTGGCGGCCCTTGTCGCGGTTGGCCCTGAGGAAGCCGGTAATGGCCAGATTGTCCGCCTCGGTGGCGCCGCTGGTCCAGACGATCTCTCGCGGGTCGGCCTTGATCAGGTCGGCGACCTGGCGCCGGCCGTTCTCCACCGCCTGCTCGGCCAGCCAGCCGGGCATATGGCTGCGCGACGCCGGGTTGGCGAAGGTGCCCTCGAGGGTCAGGTGCCGACTCATGACCTCGGCGACACGGGGGTCGACCGGGGTGGTAGCGGCGTAGTCGAGATAGACGGGTGAAGTCATGGCGATGTCATCGTTGGCGGGCAGAGGGGCGAAAGTCTAGCTCAGGGCGCCGAGGTCACAATGTCGTCGTTGTGCTGGCGACGGCGCTGACGCCCGGCGATCTCGGCGATCTCCTGGCGCTCGGCCAGCTCGCCCAGGGTGACGCCGTCGAGGAAGTCCTGGATGCGCTCGGACAGCTCGAACCACAGGTGATGGGTCAGGCAGGTGTCGCCCTTCTGGCAGTCGGACAGACCGCCGCAGCGGGTGGTGTCCACCGACTCCTTGACCGCATCGATGACCCGGGCCACCGAGATGGACGCTGCCGGCTCCGCCAGCAGGTAGCCACCGCCTGGCCCGCGCACGCTGTCGACCAGGCCGGCGCGCCGCAGGCGGGCGAACAGCTGCTCGAGGTAGGACAGCGAGATCTGCTGACGCCGAGCGATGTCGGCCAGGCAGATCGGGCCCTGGTCGGCGTTGACCGCCATGTCGAGCATGGCGGTGACAGCGTAGCGTCCCTTGGTGGTCAGGCGCATGGGGCGAACCCTCGACGCCGACATGGGTCGGCGGTCCGGAAAGTGTGGGCGTGGTCGGTAGCCGACGACGCTTGGATCAAAGCGATATTATGGGAAAGACCGAGTGTCGTGGTCAACTATTGGCGCCGTGCCGTCGTCGCCTCGTCTTCCCGCTCGGCCCCGTGCTCGGCGTCATTGGCCGTCTCGCTGCCGCCGGCACTGTCCTTGTCGGTGGTGCCTGGGTCGGAGGTGTCTGGGTCGGAGGTGCCTTGGTCGGAGATGCCTGGCCCGACGTCTTCATTGCCGCTGGCGCTTTCGTTGCCGCTGGTGGCGGTGTCGGAGCCCAGGATATCGGCGTTGGCGTCACGCCCGATCACCGGCGCGCAGGCGCGGTCGACGTCTTCCAGTATCTCGGCGAAGTCCTCGTCGCGAATTTCCGGCATCTGGCCGTCGCGGTAGCTGTGGTCCAGTTGCCTCAGGGTCTTGCACATGCCGCTGATGCGTTCATCCACCGCGTGCATATGGTCGAGCATGGCCTGCATCGACTTGGCCACCGGGTCGGGCATGTCCTGGCTCATGCCGTAGGCGTCGAAGCCGAATTTCTGGCACATCGCCTCGCGACGGGCCGGGTCGACCTCGAGGCCCGGGTCGCTGTCCGGGTCGCGGCGCTGGACGATCTTGCCGGGGATGCCGACCACGGTGGCGCCGGCCGGGACTTCCTTGGTGACCACCGCGTTGGAGCCGACCTTGGCGCCAGCGCCGACGGTGAAGGGGCCGAGAATCTTGGCGCCGGCACCGACGATCACGCCGTCCTCCAGGGTCGGGTGACGCTTGCCCTTGTTCCAGCTGGTGCCGCCCAGGGTCACGCCCTGGTAGAGGGTGACATCGTCGCCGACGATGGTGGTCTCGCCAATCACCACGCCCATGCCGTGGTCGATGAAGAAGCGCCGGCCGATGGTGGCACCGGGGTGGATCTCGATGCCGGTGAACCAGCGGCCCAGCGTCGACAGGGTACGCGCGATCCATTTGAGATTGCGCTTCCACAGCTGGTGGGAGATCCGGTGCAGCAGCAATGCGTGAAGGCCAGGATAGTTGGTCAGGACTTCAAGAAAGTTGCGCGCCGCCGGATCCCTGGCAAATACGCTGTTGATGTCTTCGCGTAGGCGTTGAAACATGCGGCGGTCCCTGAGTCGGTCAAGAGAATCATAGTGGGGGCTGGTGGTGGGCCATTCAAGCCTGCCACCTGTCGAGTCAGTGATCTGGTTAAGCTCAGCGGCTCGAAGGTGGACGCCGTGTCGCTCCAGAGCCGCCGGCCTGGCGCTGATCCTGCTGTTGGTTCTGCTGTTGGTTCTGTTGTCGGTTCGGGCTAGTCCTGGGCCGGCTTCTGGCCCTGGTGCGTGTCATGTTCTTGCTGTAATTCCGGCTCGCTTTCGCGGGCGCCCAGCGCCTGGCCGCCTGCGGCCTTCTCGGTGGCACTGAGGATGCCACGCAGGATGTTGAGCTCCATGCGTTCGGGGCGCGAGCGCAGGATCACTCGGCGCAGCCTGGCCATCAATTGGCGAGGCTTCGCCGGGTCGTGGAAGCCGATGGTGATCAGCGCGCGTTCCAGATGAGCGAAATAGTGCTCCAGCTCCTCGTGGCTGGCCAGTGGCTGCGCTTCTTCCTCATCGTCCTGTGCCGGGCCTGGCTTATTCTGGGTCTGGGTCTGGGCCTGGGCCAGCCAGGCAAGGCGGCATTCGTAGGCCAGCACCTGCACCGCCGCGGCCAGGTTCAGCGAGCTGAAGTCGGGATTGGTGGGGATGTGGACGTGGGCGTGGCAGCGTTGCAGTTCGGCGTTGGACAGGCCGCTGTCCTCGCGGCCGAAGACCAGCGCGATGCGGGCCTCGGGCGTGGCCAGCTCGGCGGGCAGACGCTCGCCCAGCTCACGCGGGGTGATCATCGGCCAGGGCAAGGTGCGCGAGCGCGCGCTGGCTCCCACCACCAGGGTGCAGTCGGTGACCGCCTGCTCGAGGCTGTCGACCACCCGAGCGTCGTGGACCAGGGCATCTGCCCCGGAGGCGCGGGACACACTGTCGGCGGTGATGACCTCGCAGCGTGGTGCGACCAGGGCCAGATCGGCGAGTCCCATATTGTGCATGGCGCGGGCGGTGGCGCCGATATTGCCGGGGTGGCTGGTGCCGATGAGAACGATGCGAATGCGCTCGAGCATGGAAGATCCTGTAACGACGCGGCGGGTTGATGCGGTGGTTGGTGCAGTGGTCTATTCAATGACCGATGCAAGGGCGCTGATGGCGGACCGGTCGGCAGCGCCAGGGGCGCCAGTCTAGCATGGGTAGATGCGCGCTGGGGCGAAGTGCGTGGCATTCATGCCCGTGGTCTGCTAGGATTCGCGCCGAGTCAGTTACCCACGTCGACTCCGTTCTTTAACACCACCGACTCCCAAGGCCCGATCATGCATCCGATGGTCCAGTACGCCCTGCGCGCTGCCCGCAGCGCCGGCGAACAGTTTCTGCGCATTCGCGAACGAATCGAGAATGCCCACGACGAGCACAACCTCGACCGTCTGCTCGAGGACACCGCTCGCAACGCCGAATCCCTGATTACCCGCCAGCTGACCCGCGGTTATCCCCAGCACGGGGTCGTCGGTCGCTACACGCCCCACCGTGCCGGTGAAGGCGAAGGCGCGGATATCCTGTGGCGCATCGAACCCTTCCACGGTTACTCGAACCTGAGTGTGGCGTCCCCTGAGTTCGCCCTGTCCGTGGTATGTCTGATCAAGGGCCGTCCGGAGCACGCGGTGGTGATCTGCCCCTTCAGCGATGACGAATACCTTGCCAGCCGTGGCCGTGGCGCCCAGCTCAATGGCAAGCGTCTGCGTGTGTCCAAGATCAAGAGCGCCGCTGGCGCCCGCCTGTCGCTGGGGCTTCCCGATACCTACCTGCGCTCGCGTTTTCTGCCGACCTACCTGACCCTTGTGCAGCAGCTCGGCCCCCAGGCCGAACAGCTTCAAGCCAGCGCCTGTGGCCTGCTCGACATGGCCCGTCTGGCCGCCGGTCGTGCCGACGCCGCCTTCGTGCTGGGAGTCGAGGAGCAGGACCTGGACATCGGTTCGCTGCTGCTCAAGGAGTCCGGTGCCCTGATCGGCACCCCGGATGGCCAGCCCTCGGTGCGTATCGAAGGCGCCCTGATGGCCGCCAACCCGCGCCTGTTCAAGGCGTTGATCAAGCAGCTTGCGCCCCACGTGCATACCGCGCCCAGTCAGCCCGAAGAGGACTGATTCGGCACCGCTCGCGCGAGCGAGCGGTAATCGTGACGCCGTCACAGCAACGCCCCCGCGGCCTGGCCGCGGGGGCGTTGTCGTCTGTGGTGCCGGCCGTTGGTCGCCGCCATGGCGCGGGCTAGGCCAGCGCCTTGGTCAGCGAGAACACGAAGCCGGAAAACTCCGCTCGCTGCATGTCCAGGTGGTGAAACATCACATCCGCCGCCGCTCCCTCACGCTTGTCGGCGATGGCCGAGACGATTTCGAGATGCTCCTCGGCCGACATGCTGCGCATGCCGGCGATGCGGTGGATGTGCCCGCGATAGGGCTCGATCTTGCGTCGGATGTCGGTGATCTGGCCGGCTAGGGCCTCGTTGGCGGCCAGGCGATAGATCGCTTCGTGGAAGGCCCTGTTGGCGCTGGTGTAACGTTCGGCGGTGATTGCCGCGGTGTCGATGGTTTTCTGGGCCGCCTGCAGCAATGGGGGAATGTCATCGGCGGTACTCTGGCGCGCGGCGAGCCTGGCGGCGGAGGACTCCAGCAGCGCCAGCATCTCGAACATGTCGAGAATATCCTTGAGCGAATTGCGCCGGACGAAGGCACCCTGGTTGGCACGGTGTTCGACCAGGCCCTCGGAGGTGAGCATCCGAATGACCTCGCGGACGGGAGTACGAGAGACCGCGAACTCGGCGGCCAGGTCGCGCTCGTTCAGCCGGTGTCCCGGCGGATAGCTGCCCCGCAGGATGCGATCCTCAAGCTGCTGGCGAATGTGTTCGGTAGTCCTGGTGGGCGATGCCATCGAGCGGTCCCTGCAGTAGACACGTGGACGGAGGGCGGCACCCGGACGTCGTCTTGCCGGATGCCGCCGTCGAGATTACTGGAGATAGCTGCGGTAGACCTCCACCAGCGCACCGGCGGACTCGCCGAACTCCTCGATATACGCCGACAGGTACTTGTCGCGAAGGCTGTCGGCAAGCGCCAGATCCTCCTCGCTGAAGGTGTACACCGTCTCGGCCTGTTCATCGACCGCCTGGCGAAGACGTTCGGACTCCTCGGTGAAGTTGGCGCTCGACCACTCGATGGTGGCCTCGACCGCCCGATGGAGTTCGTCGCGAGCGTCCTGGCTCAGTCCATTGTACTTGCGCAGGTTCATGATGAGCGGATAGGGCGTGCGCACCATCGAGCTCGCAAGCACTACTGGGGCGACCTCGGAGAGCCCGAGATTGACGTAGGAGGAATCGGTGGTGATCACACCATCGACGCCGCCGGTCTGAAGCTGCAGAAACTGCTCGGCGGCACTCATGAACACCACGGTGGCGCCAAGGTCTTCGAGCGCCGGGTCGGTGTAGCCGCCCACGCCACGGATCTTGCGACCTTCGAGTTGGTCCAGACCGTCGATCGACTCGGCCAGGAACAGCGTGGTCTGCCCGGAGGAGTTGATGAACCCCAGCAGCTTGACCTGGGAGGCGGCAAAGGCTTCGCCCAGCGGTTCGAGCACGCGCGGGTCGTTGGCGAAGGCCAGCACGTCGGCGTCGTTCAGGGAGTCGGGCGGAAACGGCACGGTGAAGATCTTCATCATGCCCACGGTACCCACCACGTAGCCGCCGAACAGGCTGTACAGATCTACGGTGCCGCGTGCCGTGCCCATCAGACCGTCGCGTCCCTTGACCAGGGATTCCGAGGGGAAGACATCGATTTCGAGCAGTGTCGGGTCGAGCTGGTCGGCCAGGTACTGGGTGGTACGCCCGCGGAAGTCCTCGGCGGGAAAGTAGTGGCCCAGACGCAGGGTTTCCGCGGCCTGGGTCGTCGTCGTGGTGAGCAGTCCGGCGACCAGGGCCGTCGTCAGGGCGATGGCCAGGGTAGGGGACGGGGTGGCGGACGCGGATGCAATGAAGCGACGGCGGGAGAGGGAGTATTTCATCTTGTTGTCCTCTTGAGGAAGGTCCGGCGGAGCTCGGACGTAAGCTCGGTCGCAAGGGGCGGGACATCACTGGGTCAGCGACCGGTGACCAGTTCGGGAAATGCGCACAGGATGACGATGGATACGACGTAGAGGGCGATGAACGGCAGGGCGCCGCGCACCACCTGACTGATCCGGATGCCCTCGACGCAGTCCCTGACCACGTAGAGGCACAGGCCGATGGGGGGGGTGATCACCGCGAAGCACATGTTGACCATCACCACCACGCCAAACCAGACGGGGTCGAAGCCGTAGGCGAGGATCGCAGGAAAGACGATGGGCACGGCGATGATGACCAACGAGATGGCATCGAGCAGGGTGCCGAGAACGAACAGCATCAGCATGACCAGCAGGAAGAAGGTCCAGGCGCCGAGTTCGGCCTCCACCACCACTCTGGCAAGCTGCTGGGGTAGCTGGGCGTTGCTCAGCGCATAGCTGAACAGCATCGCCGAGGCCAGGATGGCGAGCAGCATGCAACTGGTGCGGGTGGCCTTGATCAGCGCCGTGGTCAGGCTCTTTCGCGTCAGGCCCCTGCGCCCGAGGGCAATGATCAGTGCGCCGCCGACGCCAATGGCGGCCGCTTCGGTAGGGGTGGCGATACCGTGATAGATGCTGCCGATGACCACCACGATCAGGGCGATGACCGGGCCGGCCTGGAGCAGTGACCTGATCCAGCCCAGATCGGCGGCAAAACCGATCGTCGGCGCCCGTTTGCCTGACAGGCCCTGGACGACGCAGACGTAAGAGGCGAACAGCGCGGTGATCACCAGCCCCGGCACAATGGCGTGGGAAAACAGCTCGGCGATCGAGGTTTCGGTGACCACGCCATACATGATCAGCGGCAGGCTCGGAGGAATGATCATGCCGAGCCCCGAACTGGCGGCGACGGTGCCGGTGGCCATTTCGGGACTGTAGTGGCGCTTGAGCATCTCCGGGATGGCGACGCTGCCGATGACTGCCGCGACGCCGACGGCGGTGCCGCTGACCGCACCGAAGATCGCGCCGGCGACGATGGCACTGATAGCGATGCCGCCGGGCAGGCGTCCCAGCCACTTGTCGACGCTTTCGAACAGGTCGCGGCCCACCCCGGAAACGTTGACGATCTCGCTCATCAGCACGAACAGCGGTATGGCCACCAGCACGAACTCCGAGGTGGTGCCCCAGATGATGTCGGACATGGCCAGGCTGGCGGCCAGGCCACCCTGGTAGATGATGCCCACCAGGGCGGCGAGCCCCAGGGCGAAGGCCACGGGGACGCCAAGGATCAACAGGATGGCCAGACTCAGGGCGACGCTGAGAATCATCATGGCGTGGGTCCGTCCTCGTCGGTGGCGGGCGCCTTGAAGTGCGCCAGCTTCTGGTGGATCTGGGCGATCAGTTCCAGCACAAAGATCGCGGAGCCCGCCGGCATCAGCGACTGGGGCAGATACAGCGGTACCGCCAGGGTGGTCGAGGACCGCCAGTTGAGCTGATAGGACAGGAGAGCGAGTTCCAGGGTGGCCCAGAAGGCGAAGGCCGCGAACACCAGGGTGCAGCCGTCGACGACCAGCCCCAGACGGTTCTGGGCGGCGATCGACAGCCGTCCCTCCAGCAGCGACATGCGGGCATGACCGCCTTCCCGATAGACCCGGGCGATGGCCATGAACAGGATGCCGGAGACCAGATAGCCCGAGACCTCGGTGACCCAGACGGTGGGAGCCCCCAGCAGGTATCGACTGATGACCTCCCAGATGATCGAAGCGACCAGGAACACCATGATCAGCAGGGCGGCGAAAAAGCCGGCATCGCCCAGGGTGCGGCACAGCCGGAGGAAGGGATTCATGAGGCACCTTCAGCCGAGCGGCCAAGGTAGAGGGTTCGATGGTTGTCCCTGAGCTCGGCCTTGATCACCTTGCCCATGGTGTTGCGTGGCAGGTCGTCGGCGACCAGTACCCGCTTGGGAACCTTGTAGGCGGCCAGTACATCGCGCAGACGGCGGCGAATGGCATCTTCGTCCAGGGTGGCGCCAGCGGCCGCCACCACCACGGCGGTCACCGCTTCGCCGAAGTCGGCGTGGGGCAGCCCGATCACCGCGGATTCACTGACCTCCTCCATGGCGTCGAGCAGCGCTTCGACCTCGCCCGGGTAGACGTTGTACCCCCCGCTGATGATCACATCCTTGCTGCGACCAACGATGGTCAGGTAGCCATCCTCATCGATACGGCCGTTGTCGCCGGTGCGAAACCAGCCGTCAGGGGTGAACTCCTGGCGGGTCTTCTGTGGCTGCCGCCAGTAGCCCTTCATCACGGCAGGGCCTTTGATCTGGAGGTGTCCGACGTTGCCGCTGGCGAGCGGGGTGTCGTGGTCATCGGTGATCCTGAGGCTGACGCCCTCGATGGGGAGGCCCACCGAGCCGAGGCGACGTTCGCCAACCACCGGGTTGGAGCTGATGATGGTGGCCTCGGTCATGCCGTAGCGCTCCAGGATGGTGTGCCCGGTCAAGGCGTGAAAGCGTCTGGCGGTGGCCTCGCTCAGGGGCGCGGAGCCCGAGACGAAAAGACGCATCCCCGAGGTGGCCGCGGCGCTGAGGTCAGGGTGCTCCAGCAGCCGGCTGTAGTAGGTAGGGACGCCCATCATCACCGTGGCTTCGGGCAGCAGGTGAACCACGGTATCGGCATCGAAGCGCGGCAGCAGGTGCATGCGACTGCCGGACAGCAGCACGCAGTGGGTGGCGATGACCAGGCCGTGGGCATGAAACAGCGGCAGGGCGTGGATCAGCACGTCGCTTGAGCCGAACTCCCAGAGTCGGGTCAGCGCCCTGGCATTGCTGGCCAGATTGGCGTGGGTGAGCATCGCCCCCTTGGGGCTGCCGGTGGTGCCGGAGGTGTAGAGAATCAGGGCCACGTCGTCGCCTCGACGAGGCTGGACTCGGTGGCGCTCGGCCTGCTCCGACGCGAGTGTCATCAAACTGCCCGAGCCGTCCGCCTCCAGGGTGAGCCGCTGGATACCGGGGTGGCGGTTCAAGGCTTCTTCGTTGGCGGCCATGCACGCGCAGGAAGCGACATAGAGCACCGGCGCGGCGTCACTCAGAAAATAGGCGATCTCGGTGGCGGTATAGGCGGTATTGAGTGGCAGATGGATGGCGCCCTGACGCAACACCGCCAGGTACAGCAGCAAGGCTTGCGGGGACTTGTCGACCTGGGCGGCGACGCGATCCCCCGGCCTGACACCGAGCGCTGTCAGGGCGCGGGCCAGGCGGGCACTCTGGGCCATGGCGTCGGCGTAGGACAGGGTGGTGGAAGGCTCGCTGGAGGCTCTGTTGGAAGCCCCGCTGGTGGCTCTGTTGGAAGCCCCGCTGGAGGCCCTGTTGAATGGCGCTGTGGTCAGCAGGGGTCCATGCCCCACCCGCTCGGCGACATCCTGAAACATCCGAAAGACGTTGCGGCAGCTGGCCTCAGTGTTCATCCCAGGCCTCCAGGGTGTCGATGATGCCAAGCGCGTGGAGGTGTTCGGCGCTGGCTTGTGGATGATCGCCTCTAGGCGTGATCAGCGCGGCCACCCGTGAGGGCAGGCTGCGAACGCGTCCTCTGGCGGTGAGTCTCACCTGGCTTGCGCAGGCGGCGAGGGCGAGATAGATGCCACCCGAGAGTTCACCATCGATCACCAGCTCAACGGCGGCACCCGAGCGCACTCGGTACTCGATGGAGCTGGCCAGGCGCACCAGCGCCAGGCTTTGTAGCCTGGCTTCATCGATGGCCCTCAGGCTGTGGCAGCTCCACTGGCAGCGCAGTATCAGCGAAAGCCCAGCGGGGAGGCGCTGGATTGCCTGAGCAAGGTCTGCGAGATCCTGGTGATCCGGCGGGGCGCTTCCGTGGCAGGTGACCCAAGCGTGCTGCTCCTGCTGCGACCGGCTTACCCGAGCTGACGGCAAGGTGGCGACGGATTCAGTAGCGGAACCGCCATTGAGGTCGATTCGGCGCGACGAGGCGAGCCACCTGGCGATGTCGTCGCGCAGCGCTGTCGGTGTCCCGCTCGTGGCATGGCCGGCGGGATCGCGCCTGAGTCGGGACGCCGCCGAGATGACGGCGTCCACTCGGTGCTGGTGGAGATTGCGGGCATACAGCAGGCGAGGCCCGCTCATCGCCAGACGGTTGGCTGGCGTGTAGAGACGCTGGTCGGCGCACATGGCCACCAGGCTGGCACCGCCGAAGGTATTGTGCCCCAGCACCGCCAGGACCCCGGGGATGCGCTGGCGTCCGACCAGCAGGTCTCCTATCAAGGCACGCAAGTCGCCCTGTACCGCCACGCCTTCGTCGACCTTGGCACCGGCGGAGTCGATCAGCATCATCAGCGGCAGGCGATGTTCGCTGGCCGTGGCGATGGCCTGGCGAAAGGTCGCGGTTTCCCGCTTGCCGATGGCGCCTCTGGCACGCTCCGGTAGGGTGGTAACGGCGACCAGGCGAGTCCCTTCAAGCTCGATCACGGCACTCTGTGCTGCGGCCGGGGAGAGCGGATCCGACAGCGGAGTCTGGGGGGCGATGTCCTGAAGCAGATGAGAGGTCATGGTGTACGTCGCCTTCGGCATGCCTGGTGGGTTGTCTGGTATGCCATTTAAGGCTAGATGGCATGCCCTGGTGCGCCATACCTCCCAGGAGGTAGCGGCTGTTAGGCCGCTGGAGGGGGCGATTCATGGCGGTTGGACGGGGGCATCGGATGGCCGCTGTGGAGAGCCGGTGCGGCTCTGGCCCCGCCAACGACGACGCCCCCGCGGCCTGGCCGCGGGGGCGTCATTCGTTGTTGGTGCAGTGAGTTCGGTGTGACCGTGGTCAGGGCGCCAGCGCGGCCAACACCTCTTCGACCTGGAGGCGGGTGCTGTCCAGGCCCTGGCCGGCCAGATACCAGAGTCGCGGCGAGCCGACGGCGATCGCCAGATCGTCACCGACGGCCTGCGTCAGCGCCTCGACATCGAGAGGCGTCTGGCCGATGGCGGCGCTGCGGTCCACCACCCACACCAGGTCGGGCTGGGTGGCGGCGATCTGCGCCGGCGTCAGCGGCGTGAAGGTACGCTCACCACGCGTCACGCTCTCGACGTTCTCGGGAAGTTCGGGCGAGGCCAGTCCCATCAGGTCATGCACGACGGCGTTGTGCTGGACGATAAGCTTTCCGTCGTTGTGGACGACCACCAGTACCTTCGGCGTCCCGTTGATCTCGGCCAACTGCTGATCGAGCGCCTGGCGCAGGTCCGCAAGCGCCTGCTCACCCGCTTGCTTTGCATCGAACAGCGCAGCCAGATCGTCGACCCGATGTTCGAGCTGGTCCCAGGCGTCCTCGCCCTCGGTCGCCACGGCGTAGACCGGGGCAAGAGCTTCCAGGTTTGCGCGTTCGGCTTCCAGGCGCCCGCTGATCAGGATGGCATCGGGTGATAGCGACTCAAGGGCTTCCATGTCGGCGACCTTGAGGGTGCCCACGTCGGTGAAGGCGTCGTCGGCATAGTCGGACAGATAGTCGGGAAGCGTTGCCTGGGCGACACCTGCGATACGCTCGCGCTGCGCCAGGTTGTCGAGGATGTCCAGGGCCGCGTAGTCGAGGGCGACGACCCTTTCCGGCACCGGTTGCGCCCAGGCCTGGGCAGTGACGCTGAGCAGGGCGGCGATGGCGAGAGGCTTGTACATGCTTTCTCCATTGATAATCATTTTCAATGGAGATGTTATCGCAAATGCTCGGGCAAAGGGGGAGCGTCGCCGTGCTACGTTGCGTTGCGTACTGGCGAACGCTCCCTGGCGCCGGGGTTCAGGAACCCTGGCTGGCCGGGTCGCCGGAGTCTGTCTTGGCTGACCTGCCTTGTCGACGCTGGGTCCAGCGCTGCTTGGCGTACTTGCGCATATTGGTGACGTTGTCGGTCTCGTCGACGATATCCTGGCCGAGCACCGTCTCGATCACGTCCTCCATGGTGATCAGGCCCACCCAGGTGCCGTGATCGTCATAGACCACCGCCAGATGCTGACGATCCCTGAGCATCATGGTGAAGACGTGCTCGACGCTGTCGTCGGCCTGTACCGAGGGGGCGTCCTGCATGATCTCCTTCATGTCCACGGATTCATCCGCCTGGTAGGCGTCGGCCTTGTGCACATAGCCGATGGCCTGCTCGCCGCCGTCCATCACCGGAAAGCGGGTGAACGGCGAGCGCACCAGTTCCTGTTCGAACTGGGCCACGGTCATCGATGGGCGCACCGTGACGCACACGGTTCTTGGCGTCATCACCTTGCTGATCTTGATCTCGTGCAGGTTGAGGATGTTGGTGATGGTTCTGGCTTCGTCCTGGTCCAGTGCCTTCTCGTCCAGGCCGATGCGTGCCAGCGCCTTGATCTCGCCACGCATATCGGTGTCGGCGGCATTGCCGCCGATGCGCTGGGTGATCTGCTCGGACATCCAGATGAACGGCTTGAGAATCAGGATCAGGGTATTGAGGATAGGCGGTAGCCAAGGCGACAGCTGGCGCCAGAAGGTGGCGCCGATGGTCTTGGGAATGATCTCCGAGAGGATCAGGATGGCCAGCGTCATCACCGCCGAGGCGACGCCCAGCCAGGCCTCGCCGAAGACCACCGCGACCTGGGCGCCGACGCCGGTGGCGCCAACGGTGTGGGCGATGGTGTTGAGCGTCAGGATAGCCGCCAGCGGGCGATCGATATCCCGCTTGAGGGCGTTCAGCTTCTTGTGCAGCGGCTCGTTGGTCTCCTGGACCTGGGCGATATAGCTCGGTGTCAGCGACAGGATGGCCGCTTCCAGTACCGAACACAGGAAGGAGGCGCCGATGGACAGTACGGCAAAGGCGATCAGCAGGAACATGCGGCCTCGTCACGTTTTAATGGGGTGGATGACAAGCATGAAAGGGGGCGCTGGCCAGGGCAAGTGACGGCGGGCATTTTCTGGAAGGAAACGACCTATCTCGCGTTGCGGCATGGTTTTCGAAGTGAACTGAGAGGCCGCCGACAGCGGTGCCGGCTCGCCGTGATCGTGCACCGACCTCGGAAAGCAAGAGGCCCCGCCGCGGATGATCCACGACGGGGCCTCGAGGGGCAGTTGCGGTGATATCAGGGCAGCTGCTCTTCCTCGGCGTCTTCCTTCTTCTCCGGGATCAGGTCGCGGCGCTGAAGCTTGAGCTTGATCAGCAGGGCCGCCGCCACGTAGATCGACGAGAAGGTACCCACGCCGATACCGATCAGCAGGGCCACCGAGAAGTTGTGGATCATGTCGCCACCGAGCCAGGCCAGCGCCAGCAGTACCAGCAGGGTGGTGCCGGAGGTCGCCAGGGTGCGGGACAGGGTCTGGTTGATCGCCTCGTTGAAGATCGCCGGCATGTCGTCGATACGCGACTTGCGGATATTCTCGCGGATACGGTCATAGACCACGATGGTGTCGTTGAGCGAGTAGCCGATCACCGCCAGCACGGCGGCCAGCACCGTCAGGTCGAACTCCATCTGGAACAGCGAGAAGGCGCCGACCACGATGATCACGTCATGGACCAGTGCCAGCAGTGCGCCGATGGCGAACTTGTACTGGAAGCGGAAGGCCACGTAGAGCATGACCACGCCGAGGGCGACGAGCATGCCGAGACCGCTCTGGTCACGCAGTTGACCGCCGACCTGGGCACCGACGAATTCGGCACGCACCAGGTCCACCTGGGCGCCGCCCTGGGCCAGCAGGCCCACGACCTGGTCGCCGACGTTGGCCTCGAAGGTCTGCTGCAGACGAATCAGCACCTCATTGGCGGCGCCGAAGGTCTGTACCGAGATGTCATTGAAGCCGGCTCCCTCGAGGGCGCCGCGCACGCTGTCCAGCGCCGGGGCGGTGGCGTAGCGGACTTCGACCAGGGTGCCGCCGGTGAAGTCGAGGCCCAGGGCCAGGCCCTGCACCACCAGCGACACCAGTGAGACCAGGATCAGGATCGCCGATATGGCAAAGGCGATCTTGCGCTGGCCCATGAAGTCGAGATTCAGGTTGGTGAGGCGTTTCATACCCTCTCCCCGTTGTGTGCAAGTGGACATGGGCTTAGATCCATAGCTTCTTCACCGGCTTGCCGCCGTAGATCAGATTGACCATGGCACGGGTCACCAGCAGGGCGGTGAACATCGAGGTCAGGATGCCCAGCGACAGGGTGACGGCGAAGCCCTTGACCGGGCCGGTACCGATGGAGAACAGGATCAATGCCACCAGCAGGGTGGTGATGTTGGCGTCGACGATGGAGCTGAAGGCGCGCTCGTAGCCGGCGTGGATCGCCTGCTGCACCGACAGTCCTGTGCGCAGCTCCTCACGAATACGCTCGAAGATCAGCACGTTGGCGTCGACCGCCATGCCCAGCGTCAACACGATACCGGCGATACCGGGCAGCGTCAGGGTGGCGCCGAGCATCGACATGGCGGCGACCAGCAGGGTCAGGTTCAACGCCAGGGCGATGTTGGCGATGACGCCGAACACCTTGTAGCGGATCAACATGAACAGCACGACCAGCAGCAGACCGATCTGTACCGAGAGCATGCCGCGCTCGATATTGTCGGCGCCGAGGCTCGGGCCGATGGTGCGTTCTTGGGCGAAGTAGATCGGTGCCGCCAGTGAACCGGAGCGCAGCAGCAGTGCCAGCTCGCCGGCTTCGGTGGGCGATTCCAGCCCGGTGATGCGGAAGCTGTTGCCCAGCGCGCTCTGGATGGTGGCCAGGCTGATGATGCCGCGTTCGGTGTAGGGATCACGCACGGTCACCTGCTCACCGTCCTCCATCACCGTTCGATCACGGGTCTTGTGCTCGATGAACACCACCGCCATGTTGCGACCGATGTTGGTGCGAGTGGCGCGGTTCATCAGGGTGCCGCCGGTGCCGTCCAGGTTGATGTTGACCTGGGGGCGACCGTTCTCGTCGAAGCCGCGGCTGGCGCTGGACACGCTGTCGCCGGTGATGATGACGTCGCGCATCAGGTCGGCGGTGCGTCCGGGCTCGTTGCGGAAGGACAGCGCCTCGGTCTCGTTGGACGGGGTGTCGGTGCGCGCCTCCAGGCGGAACTCCAGGTTGGCGGTGGCGCCGACGATACGCTTGGCGGCGGCGGTGTCCTGCACGCCGGGCAGCTCGACCACGATGCGATCCGGGCCCTGACGCTGTACCAGCGGTTCGGCCACGCCGAGCTCGTTGACGCGGTTGCGCAGGGTGGTCAGGTTCTGGTTGATCGCGTAGTCCTGGATCTCGTCCACGGACGCGTCGGTCAGGGTCATCGCCAGGCTGGCGCCGCGTTCACGCTCGACGTCCTGGTACTGGAAGTCGGGGAACTCGCGGCGAATCAGCGTCTCGGCGGCGTCGCGGTCCTCGGCGTTCATGAAGTCCAGCGAGATGGTGCGGCCGTCGATCTCGGTGTTGCGGTAGCGGATGCGCTCTTCACGCAGGGTCTCGCGCATGGCGCTGGCGTTGACCTCGAGACGCTGGTTGACCGCCGCTTCCATGTCCACTTCCAAAAGGAAGTGCACGCCGCCACGCAGGTCCAGACCAAGGGTCATGGGCGAGGCCGCCAGCGAAGACAGCCACTCGGGGGTGGACTCTGCCAGGTTCAGCGCGACCACATAGTCATCGCCGAGCTGCTGGGCGATCAGGTCACGGGCGGGAATCTGGTCCTCGGCGTCGTTCAGCCGGATCAGCAGGCTGTTGGGCTCCTGTTCCACCGTCTTGACGTCGATGTCCGCCTCGGCCAGGGCCTGTTCCAGGCTCTGCTGCTGGGACTGGCTGAAACTCAGCTCGCCACGATCACTGCTGATCTGGACCGCTGGGTCTTCGGGAAACAGATTGGGAAGGGAGTAGACCAGGCCGACAAGAAGTACCACCAGGATCAGCAGGTACTTCCATAAAGGGTAACGATTGAGCATCGGGGCTCTGCCCTCAGGTTGCTGACAAATAAGGGAAAGCCGGGGGCGCTCGAGAGGTGCTCCGGGGACTTTCCAAAGCGAAGGGTGCGGCTGCCTCGCCAACGCGCGACAGCCGACCGATCGGCTCCCCCCGCGTCAGCATGGGGCCCCCTTCGGCGCACAGGGCCGAAGGGGAATGACACCAATCAGATGGACTTGATAGTGCCCTTGGGCAGCACGGCGGCCACGGCGTTCTTCTGCACGCTGACTTCGGTGCCTTCGCTGATTTCCATGGCGAGGAACTCGCTGTCGTCGCTGACCCGGGTGATGCGGCCCATCAGACCACCGCCGATGACGATCTCGTCACCCTTGGACAGGCCAGCGATCAGCTGCTTGTGCTGCTTGGCGCGCTTGGCCTGGGGACGCCACAGCAGGAAGTAGAAGATCAGCACGAAGCCGACCAGCATCACGATCTGGGCGATACCACCACCGGCGGCAGCGCCAGCATCCTGGGCCAGGGCCGGGGAGATGAAGAAGTCCAACATGTACGACGGTCTCCTGAAGTCGTGGGGAAAAGGGAGTCAGACGGCCGGCGGCTGCCGACCGGGTCATCAATTCGGGGCGGGGGGAACCGGCAGGCCACGCCTGGCATAGAACCCTTCCACGAAGTCAGCCAATGTACCCGCTTCGATAGCACCGCGCAAACCGGCCATGACACGCTGATAGTGACGCAGATTATGGATCGTGTTGAGCATCGATCCGAGCATCTCGCCGCAGCGGTCCAGGTGGTGCAGATAGCCCCGCGAGAAGTTCTGACAGGTGTAGCAGTCGCAGTCATCTTCCAGCGGGCGGGTGTCGTGACGATGCTTGGCGTTGCGGATCTTGACCGTGCCCTCGGCGGTGAACAGGTGGCCGTTGCGGGCGTTGCGGGTGGGCATCACACAGTCGAACATGTCGACCCCGCGGCGTACCCCTTCGACCAGATCCTCGGGCTTGCCGACGCCCATCAGATAGCGCGGCTTGTCCGCCGGCATCCACTCGGGCAGGTAGTCGAGCACCTTGATCATCTCTTCCTTGGGCTCGCCCACCGACAGCCCGCCGATGGCGTAGCCGTCGAAGCCGATGTCGCCGAGGCCCTTGAGCGAAGCCTCACGCAGATCCGGGTACATGCCGCCCTGGATAATGCCGAACAGCGCCGACGGTGAGTCGCCGTGGGCATCGCGGGAGCGCTGGGCCCAGCGCAGCGACATCTCCATCGAACGGCGCGCCTCGTCGTGGGTCGCGGGGTAAGGGGTGCACTCGTCGAAGATCATGACGATGTCGGAGCCCAGCGAGCGCTGCACCGCCATCGACTCTTCCGGTCCCATGAACACCTTGGAGCCGTCCACCGGCGAGCGGAAGTGCACGCCCTGCTCGGTGATCTTGCGCGTCTCGCCCAGCGAGAACACCTGGAAGCCGCCGGAGTCGGTGAGGATCGGCTTGTGCCACTGGGCGAAGTCGTGCAGGTCGCCGTGGGCCTCGATGACCTCGGTACCGGGGCGCAGCCACAGGTGAAAGGTGTTGCCGAGGATGATCTCGGCGCCGATCTCTTCCACCGAGGCCGGGGTCATGCCCTTGACCGTGCCGTAGGTGCCCACCGGCATGAAGGTCGGGGTCTCGATGGTGCCGCGGGGAAAGGTGATGCGACCTCGGCGGGCCCGGCCGTCCTCGGCCAGCTTGTCGAAGCGCATGAAGCATTGCTCGCGCATGGGTCTCTCCGTGCCCCTTGGGGGCGTTGATTCGAGCCTGACGACGGTGGACCGCTCGGCCGAGCAGCCACCGCCTGGCAAATAGGGTCAGCGTGCCGGCGTCAGCAGCATGGCGTCGCCGTAGCTGAAGAAGGCGTAGCGTTCCTTTACCGCCTCGCGGTAAGCCTTCATCACGGTGTCGTAGCCGGAGAAGGAAGACACCAGCATCAGCAGGGTCGATTCCGGCAGATGGAAGTTGGTGATCAGGGCGTCCACGCAGCGCCACTCGTAGCCCGGGTAGATAAAGATGTCGGTGTCGCCGGAGAAGGGCGCGATCTCGCCCGACTGGCTGGCCGTCTCCAGGCAGCGCACGCTGGTGGTGCCGACGGCGATGACCTTGTTGCCGCGAGCCTTGGCCGCGCGCACCTGGGCACAGGCCTGGTCACCCACCTCGATCCATTCGCTGTGCATGTGGTGCTCGTGGATATTGTCGACGCGCACCGGCTGGAAGGTACCGGCGCCCACGTGCAGGGTCACGTAGGCGGACTCGACGCCCCGCTCGGCCAGCCGCTCGAGCAGCGGCTCGTCGAAGTGCAGCCCGGCGGTCGGCGCGGCCACCGCCCCGTCGCGGCGGGCGTAGACGGTCTGGTAGCGCTCGCGGTCGGACAGCTCGTCGTCGCGGGTGATGTACGGCGGCAGTGGCATATGGCCGTGGCGCTCCAGCAGCGCGATCATCGGCGTATCGCCGAGAAAGCGCAGCTCGAACAGGGCGTCGCGGCGGCCTTCGACCACCGCCTGGATGCCGCCCTCGAAGTGAAGCTCGGTGCCGGGCTTGGGCGACTTGCTCGAACGCAGATGGACCAGCCCCCGATGGGCGTCCAGCGGCCGTTCGAGCAGCATTTCCACCTTGCCGCCGCTGGCCTTGTGGCCGTGCAGACGGGCGGGGATCACGCGGGTGTCGTTGAACACCAGCAGGTCGCCGGGCTCGAGCAATTGCTCGAGGTCGGGAAAGCGGCGGTGGTCGAGGTGTCCGCTGGCGCCGTCGACACACAGCAGGCGGCAGTCGCTGCGAACGTCGGACGGGTAACGGGCGATCAGCTCTTCGGGGAGCTCGAAATGAAAGTCGGCGCGCTGCATGGGAATTCGCAAGTCGTCAGGCGGGATGAAGGATGCCAAAGGCGCACAAGGATACCGTTTCCTGACCGCCACGTCAGGAAACGGCGTCGATCTTGTGTCACGACCACGCCATCAGCGTCAGTCCGAATCGGCTAACCGGGTGACGGGCAGCGCAGCCGGGTCGATGGCCAAGGGCCATCGGAGTGGCTACCACAGCAGCAGGATCAGTCCATAGGCCATCAGCGTCACCACCACCGTACTGATCAGGTTGAGGGCAAAGCCGGCACGAATCATCGACTGAATCTTCATATGGCCGGTGCCGAAGACGATGGCGTTGGGTGGTGTGGCCACCGGCATCATGAAGGCGCAGCTGGCAGCGATGGCGGCCGGCACGGTGATCAGCATCACCGGCAGATCCAGCGACAGCGCCAGGGCGCCGAGCAGCGGCAGGAAGGCCGCCGCGGTGGCGGTGTTGGACGTTACCTCGGTGAGGAAGATGATCACCAGCACCACACCACCGATGATCGCCAGCACCGGCAGGGCGCCGAGGATCGACAGCTGGTTGGCGATCCACTCGGCCAGCCCCGACTTGCTGATCGCGCCGGCCAGCGCCAGGCCGCCGCCGAACAGCAGAAGGATGCCCCAGGGCAGCTTCACCGCGTCTTCCCACACCATCAGCGCCTCGCCGGAACGACGGCCGGAAGGAATCAGGAACAGCGCCATGCCGGCGACGATGGCGATGGTGGTGTCGGACAGCCAGGAGGCGCCCATGTCATTGAGCAGCGGGCGCAGTATCCACAGCGTCGCCGCGGCCAGAAACAGCAGGCCGACACGGCGTTCGGCGGCACTCATCGGGCCCATCTCGGTGAGCTGGTCCTTGATCAGGTTGTCGCTGTCACCCTTGCCGACCTTCAGCGAGAAGCCGCCGCGGGACAGCCACCACCAGGTCAGCGCCATCATCACCACACTGATCGGTACCCCGACCAGCATCCACTGGGCGAAGCCCAGGTCGATACCGCGGTCATCGGCAAGATAACCCGCCAGCAGGGCATTGGGCGGCGTGCCGATCAGGGTAGCCACACCACCGATGCTGGCCGAATAGGCGATGCCCAGCAGCAGCGCGGTGGCAAAGCGGCGCAGCTCATCAGGGTCGGAATCCTCGAGCAGGCTCAGCACCGAGATGCCGATGGGCAGCATCATGATCGAGGTGGCGGTGTTGGACACCCACATGCTGAGAAAGCCGGTGGCGATCATGAACCCGGCGATCTGGCGCTTGGGCTCGCTGCCGACGACCTTCAGCACGTGCAGGGCGATACGCTTGTGCAGGTTCCAGGTCTGCATCGCGATACCGAGCAGGAAACCGCCGAGGAACAGATAGATGATCGGATTGGCGTAGCTGGCCGCGACCTCCTTGATGCTGCCGATGCCCACCGCCGGGGCCAGTACCAGGGGGATCAGCGAGGTCACCGGGATCGGGATCGCCTCGGTGGACCACCAGCTGGCCATCAGCAGTGCCATGCCGACGCAGCCCCAGGCGGCCTGGGACATGTCGCCGGGCGGGGGCAGCACCAGGGTGGCGATCAACAACAGCGGACCCAGCACCAGCCCGATGCGGCTGGCGATGGACGGATGGGGAACGGCTTCATTGCGAGTGTCAGCCATGGGCGACTCCATTCTGGGCTGGACGCGGGTCTTGTTGACCAGGGGCTTGGTTGACCTGGGGCAGGCGGAGCGCAGTCTACCAAGGTCTAACCCGAGCGGGCGAGCGTCAAGACATGGAGGAATGACCCACCTGCCGCCAGGGTGCCGAAACCGACGGCCGGTGGGGCTTTGGCTGACAACGGCCGAGTCCGATCCCAGGTCGGTGCTCGGCCGGATGCGGTGGGTGCCGCGCCCGACAGGGGCGGGAGTCGCCTCGACAACGGCGCCATCGGCCCCGACAGGCGCCACCGAGCGGCTCAGGGGAATTGACCTCTGGCGCCACCCACGTATAATCCTCGCCCGTTGCCGGTGTGGCGGAATTGGTAGACGCAGCGGATTCAAAATCCGCCGCTGGAAACAGTGTGTCGGTTCGAGTCCGACCACCGGCACCATTCCCAATGCAGTTCGTGTATTCCCTCCTTACGCTCGTTTTCCCCTATCTGCAGTTCCCTAGGCGCTAGCGACTCGAGACAGGCCAGAACAGTACCCTCGATGGGCAACCTGAGAGACCGTTCAAGCTCGGGTCAGCAGATCATGAGGGTCGGTGTTGTCACGACCAGACCATCGTCCACGCGAAAGGTCGCGAGCCTCGAAACAAGCCCAGTACCCATTCCGGCGCTTGTCTCGCCTGACCATGTCTGTCAGCCGGTTCGACAAATCGAGCGCCTTATCCGCTCAGGACCTTCAAGACGCTCAAGCCTGATTCGAAGGCATGCACCGCACGCATCTCGGTAGGCAGCGGTGACAATACGTGCCGATGTTGTATGCCAGGTTGGTGGTCTTTTCTTCGTCTATTTGCCTCCTTTTTCCTCGGTGTTTGTAAGTAATAGTCCTTCCTTGTATCCCCCATGCTCGTAGGGTGCCGCCGAACAATACGGCTAGGATGAAAGTTGATTCAGGCCTTATGACAACAAGATGACAGGGTGGGCCCATGCTCAATAAAACGTTGCTTGCGTTGTCGGTTGCCGGCGCCAGTCTTGGTGTTTGTGCCGATACCACCGTGATTCATGATGCCAACGGCTACGGTTTCGATGTCCATCGTCAGCTGGTGAGCTTTACCACCCTTGTCGTCGAGGATGGCAAGGTGGTGGCACGAGGCGATGAGCAACTGCTATCGGAGTACCCTGAACCACAGGCAACGATCGATGCGGGAGGCCGCACGCTGTTGCCTGGCCTGATCGACGCCCACGGACATCTGATGGGGCTCGGCTATAGTCTGCTCGAGGTCGAGCTGCGTGGCCTGGCGTCGGCCGAGCAGAGCGCTGATGAAGTCGCCGACTTCGCCGCGGCAAATCCTGATCTGGAATGGATACGCGGCAGGGGATGGAATCAGGTGCTGTGGGACGGCAAGGCATTTCCCACCGCGCAAGTGCTCGATGAAGTGATTGCCGATCGCCCCGTGGTGCTGAGTCGAGTGGATGGGCATGCGATCTGGGTCAACAGCAAGGCCATGGAAATGGCAGGCGTGGATGGCGAGACCCAGGCACCCGAAGGGGGCGAGATCATTCGTGATGATGCCGGCACACCGACCGGCGTTTTCATCGACAATGCCGAGTTGCTCATCACCGACAAGATTCCCCCGCGCAGTGCACAGGAAATGGCCAAGGCCTTCGATACCGCTGTGGCACATCTGCAGGAGCTTGGCATCACTGGAATGCACGATGCCGGCGCCAGCGCCGCTGAGCTTGAGATGTACCGGTCCAGGGCCGATGCAGGTGAGTTGGGGGTGCGCATCTATCCGATGGTGTCTTCAAGCGACCCACAGCTTGACGAGATTCTCGCGCAGGGCATCCACGACGACCCCGAAGACTGGCTGGATATTCGCAGCGTCAAGATCTATGCAGATGGCGCCCTCGGCAGCAGAGGCGCGGCGCTGCTGGCGCCCTACAGTGATCGACCCGATTCCAGCGGACTGATGATCCAGAATCAGGACGCCCTGCAGGCGCTGGTCGATCAGGTCAGCAGCCAGGGATTCCAGGCCAATATGCACGCGATAGGCGACCGCGCCAATCGTGTCGCTCTGGACGTCTATGCGCGTAGCCTGGAGCAGGATCCCCAGCGGCGTGAGCTTCGCCATCGCATCGAGCATGCGCAGGTGGTGGGCGTCGATGATATACCGCGATTTACGGAACTTGGCGTCATTCCCTCGATGCAGCCCACCCATGCGACCAGTGACAAGAACATGGCCGGCGACCGGCTAGGCCAGGAGCGTCTTGCCGGTGCCTACGCCTGGCGCTTTTTCATGGACAGCGGTAGTCGTATCGCCGCGGGTTCCGACTTTCCGGTCGAGCCTGCCAACCCCTTTTACGGCTTGCACGCCGCCGTGACTCGGGAAGACCGCGACGACCAGCCCGAAGGAGGCTGGCTGCCCGGGCAGAAGCTCACCGTGGCCGAAGCCCTGCGCGGCTTTACCGTCGATGCGGCCTACGCGGCGCACCAGGAGGGTAGCCTGGGTGGCTTGATGCCGGGGCAGTGGGCGGATTTCGTGCTGGTGGATACCGATATTCTGCGTGCCGATCCGGCGGAACTCTGGCAAACCCGGGTGAGTGAAACCTGGATTGCCGGAGAGCGAGTATTTGTGCGGGACCAATAGGCCGAAAGGCGCCCCACAAGGCATGGAGCAAGGCCGAGATGCTGAGGTTGCGGCGAAGGGGGGAGGGCGCCGGTTTACCCGTTCACGATGGCTCGATTTCAGTCTGACTCAGGGCGGTGATGGCGGTCTCGGCCAGGCCCACCAGCGATGAAATGTCCAGCAGCGAAGAGTGATGATACTCGGCGAGGCCGGGCTGGGTCCGCCAGTAGCGGGAGTCCTGTCCATCGATCTCCCACCCTGGCGGAATGTCCTGGACATCCCGCGGTTCGATGCTGAACGCGGCCACCAGCCCTTCGCCCTGATGCCAGCTCAGCAAGGTGGTCAGTGGCTGGCCGTTGTCGCGATTGATGAAGCACCGAAACAACCCTTGGGTCCAGACGTTCTGGGGGCTCGGTTGCTGTTCCGGGGCGAGTTCTCCGATGGAGAGCTCGCGCCAGATGGTGCCCTTGATCAATGGCTTCCAGATGCGCTTCGACGCCTTCAGCAGGATTTCCAGATAATCGTTGCGGATCTGATGCGCCAGAATCAGCGTATTGCAGTGGTTGATGAGTTCGTCCCACTGCATGCCGACCGCCAGGTGCTCCAGCTCATGGGCGAGCAGGGCGTCCACGGCGTGTCGTGTGGAAGGGTGTTGCAGGTAGTCGTGAAGCGGGTCGGACAGTTTCAGGTCATGGCGAGAGGTTTTCATATCGGTCCCTGCTGGGAAGAGGGACGGAATGCCACCTCTTGCCCCCGAAAAGCGATGCGACGGCGTCCATGCCGTCGCTGACTTGTCACTCGACCAATCCTTGGTCGGCAAGATCAGAATAGCCCCCTTAGACGGCTGTGCCTTTGACCAGGATCAGGTGGCCATGAGCATGGTTGTGCGATAGCGCTACTTTGCTGTTTTTTGGGCACAACTGGCCCAGTGTGGCGGAAAAACCTGTGGCCAGCTCTTCGCTTCAGCGCACCGTGGCCGTGCGTGAAGCGCGGGGCGAGGCTCGTGCGCCGGCTTTACAAGGGTTCGAGGCTCATCCATGTTGCCATTCTGAATCCACCGTCGGGCAGGAGGCTCATCATGAAGAAGCTGATCAACGATCCCAGAGGCAGCGTTCGCGAGATGCTGGAAGGCATGGTGGCCCTTCATCCTGGGCTTGCGTTGATGGATGAAGAAAACGTGGTCATCGACGCTAGCTTGTCTGAAGACCCTGAGCGTCGGCCGGTGGCGGTGATATCCGGCGGCGGCAGCGGACACGAGCCTGCCCACGCTGGCTACGTCGGGCGCGGCATGTTGACGGCCGCCGTGGCGGGAGACGTTTTTACCTCACCGAGCGTCGATGCCGTGCTGGCGGCGATCCTTGCCTGCGCCGGTCCACGTGGGGCCCTGCTGGTGGTAAAGAACTATACCGGGGATCGTCTCAACTTCCGCCTTGCCGCTGAACTGGCAAGGGTCCGGGGGATTCCAGTAGAGGTGGTGATGGTCGCCGATGACGTGGCGCTGCGCGATTCACTACCCCGGGAGCAGAGTCGTGGTGTGGCCGGGACGGTACTGGTGCACAAGATCGCCGGTGCCGCTGTGGCCCGTGGTCTACCCCTCGAGGAGGTCGCCGCGCTGGCTCGGGGAGCGGCCGAATCGGTGGCGACCATGGGTATTTCCTTGGGTGCCTGCACGGTGCCGGCGGTCGGCCGGCCGGGGTTCGAACTCGGTGATGACGAGATCGAATTCGGATTGGGCATCCATGGCGAGAAAGGGGTTCGCAAGTCGGCCATGCTGCCGGCGGATACCATCGTCGATAGCATGCTGGAATCTCTGAGCCAGGCGTTGTCGGTGAAGGGGTGTCGCCTGGGTGTGCTGGTCAATGGTCTCGGCGGCACACCGCCGATGGAGCTTGCCATCGTGGCGCGACGGGCCTTGACCAGGCTGCGTGAGCTGGGGGCCGAGCCGGTGCTGGGGTGGTGCGGCAACTTCATGACGGCGTTGGAAATGCCGGGGTGCTCGCTGTCGTTGATGGTGCTCGACGAAGCCCGCGAGGACTTGCTCACGTCGCCGACCGAGGTACGCATCTGGCCAGGCAGTGCCGAAGTGGCAGCGGAGGTGAAGAGTGTGACTGCCAGCGTGCTTGATGAGCCGCTGCCGGGCGCCGACGAGGCTGGACCACCCTGCGAGCGACTTCAGCGAGCGGTGGCGGCGGTGGCGAGCGCCATGGTGGCCAGCGAGGAGCGCTTGACCGAGCTCGACAGTGCCGCCGGCGACGGCGACCTGGGGGCCAGCATGGTGCGCGCGGCCCAGGCGCTGCGCAAGCTGCCGGACAGCGCTTTTGGTGCGCCTGCCGACTGCCTGGCCAGAGCCGGGGAGGCCCTGAGGCGAGCGATCGGAGGAAGCTCAGGTCCCTTCTACGCCTTTGCCCTGCTGCGTGCGTCGCAGGCATTGCCGAGCGAAGGGGAGGTCGCGGCGCAGGATTGGGCAAGAGCGCTCAAGGCCGCCGGCGACGCTATCGCCGAGATCGGAGGTGCTGCTCCTGGGGATCGCACCATGCTGGATGCTCTGGTGCCGGCCAGCCAGGCCTTCGAGGCCGCGCTGGCAGAGGGATTGGACGGATCTCAGGCCTTTGCTCGGGCGGTCGAGGCGGCCTGGCGCGGCGTCGAGGCTTCGGCCCGCATGCATCCACGCTTTGGTCGCGCGGCCTACCTCGGCGATCGGGTGATGGGCGTGCCCGACGGTGGCGCCGAGGCGGTGGCAAAATGGCTCGAGGCCATCGACCGGTCCTGCAGCCAGCGCTAGAGCGCCACCAGCACCACCCAGGCGGTCGATAGGGTGAAGAGATAGCCCAGTAGCGCCATCAGTCCGTCTCGCGCAAGTAGCGCCAGGCCGAACAGTGATCAGAGAGAGTGGGCCGCGCCGGCTTTGCTCTAAAGAGGGGCTTCGTGCTAGAGCGCCACCAGCACCACCCAGGCGGTGGATAGGGTGAAGAGATAGCCCAGTAGCGCCATCAGGCCGTCTCGCGCCAGCAGGGCCAGGCCGAACATGGTCTGAGCCGCGCCGGCGAGCGTGGCACTGAATGGAATCAGTTCCATCGGTGGCGTGGCGAGCGCAATGGCCAGACAGGCCAGGCCGATGGGGTAACGGGCGATCTGACCGGTGAATACAGTCAGCCTCGGTTTCAACAACCGATCGATCCAGGCGGCCGGCTTGCGCAGCCAGCCGATGGTTCGCTCGACCTTGTCGGTCTCCACCTCACGCCGCGCCAGCCAGGCCGGCAGCCAGACGCTCTTTTTTCCGGCCAGCAATTGTGCTGCAGCAAGCACGACTAGCAGCGCCATCATGGTGGGCACACCGGGGATATCACCGATCAGCGGAGTGAGCGTGACCAGGCCTGCGACCAGCAGAATGGGGGCAAAGCTGCGCCTGCCGACGGCGTTGATGACCTCAGCCAGACTCAGGCAGCGCTTGTCCTGGCTGGCGGCCTGTAGCTGGTCGAGCAGTTCGGTCAAGGATTCTGGAGAGGACTCTGAAGCGGTGGAACTCGTCGGCATGGGGCCTCGGGCGTGGGTAAAGCGACGTAGTATGGGGGCTGGAAAAGCCGCCTGTCCATGCCGTGAACCCAGCGCGCTTGTCGCCTCCGGAGGCAGGCGGCAGTGTAGAGGCAGGCTTGCCAGGCCTGTCACATCGGTCGTCAACTGCGTCCGCGCTTGTCGATGCGACGGCGACAGAACGGTGTCCAGGCAAGGGGCGAGGCGGGTGCGAGTTTAATATAAGTAGTTTCTTATTTTTAGAAGTTGTCGTATGCTGAAACTGATACGAGTCCTTCCCTATATCGGGGAGGGCTTTTTTTGTTGCCAGGCCTGATTCTCGATCGTTGTCTTCGACGCAGGCCGACGTTTAGCAGTGAGGTGCCAAGGATGTCGTTGAGACTTGCCAACCGTCTTGATGCGGAGCGTTTACAGCGCCTGATCGATGAAGCCTGCGGAACCGAACGGGCTGCCGCCGACCTGCTGGAAGAGCGACTGGAGCGTGCCGAGATTCGCGACCCGGACGAGATGCCCGATGACGTGGTCAGCATGAACAGCAAGGTTGTGCTCAGGGACGTCGACACGGATCGACTTCTGACGCGCACGCTGGTCTATCCTCATGCGCTGGCGACGACCGAAGATGGTCTATCGGTGATGGCGCCGCTGGGCGCCGAGCTGTTGACCCGTCGGGTCGGGGAAGAGTGGACGACCCAGGTGGCATTGGGCAAGCCAGGGCGCTGGCGGGTGGAAGAGATACTGTGGCAGCCCGAGCGAGAGCGTCAGTTTCATCGCTAGGGCTTGTCTGAAAAGTGCCTGCGCTCGGTAATACGGCGTTAAAAATCGGATCAACATGCTCATTTACACCCCGTAAACTGCGCTTTCTCACCGATTTTTGCCTTGTCTAACCTTCGCTTGTCGACTTTTCGCTCATCGACTTCTCGCTCAAGGCCCAGTGAGCAGCGCAGCCGAAGCCTTTGGCATCGCCTGGATGAGCAAAGGAGGAGGGAGATGGGCCGATTCACTCACCGGTTCTCAGGGTGTGTCCTCGGGCTGGGGCTTTTCCTCGCGGGTACAGGCGTTGCCGTGGCCGATATTGTCGTGCGGTTCTCCGGTACTCAGGGCATTCCCTTCACCGCTCAGTGGGAGTGGACGGGCCCGGGGCAGGAGCACAGGAGCGGGACCTGGGCGGGACGGGCGCCTCGGGTAGAGCGCCTGCCCGACGGAAGGTTCAGCATGACCGTCATCCAGCAGGCGTCCGGGGGCCGGCTGGAGGTGCTGGTCACCGGGCGCGGCAATCGTTCTTCCTCGTCCAGCAGTGGTGCCGGGGCGATGATGTTGTTCTCGTTGCAGTGAGCCTGGCCGCAAGGCCATGTCGTGATCGGTTCAGCGAGGCTCGAGCTCCCGGGGCAGACGGCTGCGATGTGAATTCTTGGTCATGGGGGGCGGGATGCCCAGGTGCTTGCGCGCCCAGTGTGCGGCCTCGGCGCGGTGATGCACCTTGATCTTCTTGAAGATGTTGTACAGGTGAGACTTGACCGTATGCTCACTCAGGAACAGTTGGGTGGCGATATCCTGGTTGGACGCGCCGTTGCCGATGAAGCCGAGAATTTCCAGCTCCCGCTGGGTCAGACCGGCGACGGGACGGTAGGTGTTGAACTGCTGTCGTCGGAAATATTCGAACATCTGCTGTAGCAGCGGACGCGACATCCACAGGGCGCCATCGAGGAGTTGGATGATTCCCTTGCAGATATTGTCCAGTTCGTCGCGGCGATAGAAGATGCCCTGAAGGTGCAATGACGCCAACAATTCAGCGGCTTGTTCCTGGTTGGCCAGGTTGAACGCCGCCAGCAGAATGTCGGGAAACTGTGCCTTGAGCTCGTGGCAGCGATGCATGTCGCTGTGCGATAGCTGATCGGCGTCCAGTAGCCACAGTTGCACACCAGGAGGTGAGTTCGACAGTTCCGCTTCCAGGCCGGACACCGCCTCCGGGGCAAGAGGACTGACCTGGCAGTCGAGTACCTGGCTCAGGTGATGGGTGAACAACTGCGACTGCACGTTGGGGTGCGTGATCAGCCGGACGATCGGACCTTCCTGAAGGGCAGACATCGTCCCCTCCCTGTTCCCATGCGATGATTGATCGTTATCGTTTTTTGGTGATGCCGATTTAGTATCGTTATCGATACTAATATGCTTGTAAATGACCATTGGGCGTGAACTTTGTCATTTCCGAAGAATGGTTTTTTTGATTCAGGCCGCAAAGGATGGCCGCTGAGCGCCGTGGGTCGTAGGTGTCAGCACGCTGAACTGTGCGCCATTCGTCGTCTAGTCCATCGGAATTCTCACGAGGGAGTGTGATGCCGCTGTCATTGTGGATGTCTCTGGCCGCCATCTGTGCCATGGGGGCCATGTCTCCTGGTCCAAGTCTGGCCCTGGTGCTTCGTCATACCCTGGGAGGGGGACGCAGCTCCGGGGTGGTGGCGGCGATCGCCCATGCGCTGGGCGTCGGCCTTTACGCCTTGCTGACCGTGTGGGGACTGGGGGAGGTGATCGAACGCCATCCATCCGCCTTTCGCGTGATCACGATCGGTGGGGCACTGTATCTGGCCTGGCTTGGCATAAAGGCGCTGAGGGCCGGGCGTGGCGGAGCGCTGGGCGCCCGACCCACCGCCGCCAGTCACCGCGTCGCTGCGAGAGAAGGGCTGTTGGTTGCCCTGGGTAATCCCAAGCTGATCCTGTTCTTCGTCGCCCTGCTCAGTCAGTTTGTCAGTCCCGAAATGTCCTCGATCGAGCGTGCCATCATTGTGCTGACGGCGATGCTGATCGACGGTGGCTGGTACGTCATCGTGGCGTTGGGGCTGTCGCACTCCCGCGTGCTGCCCTGGCTCCAGGCTCGCGCCCACTGGATCAATCGCATCAGCGGGGTGCTGCTGCTGGGGCTGGCGCTGAGGGTACTGGCGGGATAAGGCCGCCGTCGGCTGCGAGCATTTCGTGGCCGAGGCTGCTGGCGATGTCGGTTCATGCTGGCGCTGAGCGATGGAGGATGGCGTCCAGCGGACTTGCCGTCGGCAACACGCCATAGGCCGGGCTCGGGTGCTGGCCCAGGCGGGTGCGGCAGAAGGTATCCGCCACCTCGTGGGGCGCGTGCTGGACCAGCAGCGCTGCCTGGGTGCACTGGGCCAGCCACTGGGTCAGCCAGCGGGCCCTGGGCACCAGGTCTTCGCTGGTCTGTGGCTGAGGCAGCAGGGCCAAGGCGCGATCCAGATCCGGATGTCCACCTCGGGCATGCTCGAACAGCTGATACAGGGCCGCCATGGCCTCGGGGTGTCGCGCCATGACCCGCAGCACGTCGAGGCAGATCACGTTGCCGGACCCTTCCCAGATGGAATTGACCGGCGCTTCGCGGTAGAGCCGCGCCAGCGGTGCTTCCTCGACGTAGCCGATGCCTCCGAGGCACTCCATGGCCTCGGCCATGAAGCCGGGGGCGCGCTTGTTGTGCCAGTACTTGGCCAGGCTCGGCAGCAGCCGGGCCAGGGCGCGCTCCTGCTCCTCCCCGCGGCTGGCGCCGTCGAAGGCCTGAGCGGTGCGCAGCATCAGCGCTACGCCGGCCTCCACCTCCAGCGCCAGATCCGCCAGTACCGCCCGCATCACCGGCTGCTCGGCCAAGGGCGCCCCGAAGGCATGACGCTGACAGGTATGCTGCCAGGCCTCGCGCCAGGCCTGGCGCATCATGCCCACCGGGGCGCTGGCGGCGTCGAGACGGGTCTGCTGAACCATTTCCAGGATGGTGGCGATGCCGCGCCCAGGGTCGCCGAGCGGGTGGGCCCAGGCCCCCCGATATTCGATCTCGGCGGAGCCATTGGCGCGATTGCCGCACTTGTCCTTCAGTCGCTGAATCTCGATGGCGTTGCGCTCGCCATCAGGGGCGAAGCGAGGCACCAGGAAGCAGCTGAGGCCTTCGTCTCGCTGAGCCAGGGTCAGGAAGGCGTCGGACATGGGGGCGCTCATGAACCACTTGTGTCCGTACAGGCGCCAGCCGTCCTCGCCATGTTCGGCTCGGGTGGTGTTGGTGCGCACATCGCTGCCACCCTGCTTCTCGGTCATCGCCATGCCGAAGGTCAGGGCGTGCTTGTCGCTCGCCGGTAGGGCCCTGGAATCGTAGTCCTCGACGAGCAGCCGTGAGGTCCACCAATCCGGCAGCGAGCGTTCTCGACGCAGCACCGGGTAGGCGGCGTGGGTCATGGTCACCGGGCAGCAGATGCCAGTTTCGGCCTGGGTCAGCAGATAGAGTCCCGCCACGTGCGCCTGATGGCCGCCGCGCCCCTCCTCCGTCCAGGCCATGGTATGGACGCCACGGGTGGTAGCCAGGCGCATCAGGGCGTGGTAGGCCGGGTGGTAATCGACGGCGTCGAGCCGGCGACCATGACGATCGAAAAGTCGCAATGAGGGTGGGTGGCGGTTGGCCTCGTCACCCAGTCGCTGGGTCTCCGCACGACCGACATCCTGGCCCAGCAGGGACAGTCGGCAACTCACCCAGGCCGGCGCCAGATGGGCCAGCCAGAACTGAAGCACGGCGTCGTCGGCGAAGGCGTCGAAGGGAAGAGAGTACGGCTGATTGTCGACCCGGTGGCTCGCCAGGCACTCTCGCGGAGCTTGGTCATGCATGGCCCTGTCCTGATGACGAAAGACCTGATAGTCAGCATGGTGTGCTGTGCCCCTCGGGTCAAACGAGAGGGATGACGCAACGGGACGGGATGGGTAGTCTTGGGGCTTTCTCGGTGGAGCCCTTCGATGTGCCCTGTTTCCTCTTTCGACTCGGCTCCCACGGCCTCTGGCGTGACGAATGCTGGCGAGGCGTCCCCTGACAACCAGCGTGAGGCGCCCGCAGCGGTGATCGCCCGGGAGCGTGTGCAGGTGGTGGATGCCCGCAATCGTCCCTGTGGCAGCGCCTGGCGCGCAGAAATGCGCCGCTATCGGTTCTGGCACCGCGCCACCTACATCGTGGTACGCAATCGCCGCGGTGAACTATGTGTGCAGCATCGAACGCTGACCAAGGAAGCCTTTCCCGGCGGACTGGACCTGGCGGCGGGAGGCGTGGTCGGCGCGGGGGAGGCGGTCCACGTCTCGGCCCGTCGTGAGCTGGCCGAGGAGCTCGGTATCCGCGCAGTAGCGCTGCGCCATTGCCTGGAGTTTCGCTACGATGAGGACGGGTATCGCATCTTCGGCAGCGTCTACTGCGTAGAGTGGGACGGCCCCTTGTCGCTGCAGGCCGAGGAGGTCGCCAGTGTGGCATGGATGTCACCGCGTCGAGCCCTCGAGCTCGCCGGCGTGACGCCGGATACGCGGCTGGCCCTCGAGTTGCTGCTCGAGCGCGAGGGGGACAACTGAATGCCGCTTTGCCGCCAGGGCGTTGCGACTGGCGCAATGACGTCGGGCATGTCATCGTGAAGACAGCAAGCGCGAGTTCATCCCATGACCCTGCATGATGTCGAGTGCCGCACCCATAGCGGCGAGCCCTTCAACCTCCGCGCCCTGCGTGGCCAAGTGCTGCTCGTGGTGAATGTGGCGAGCAAGTGTGGCTTCACCCCTCAGCTGGCGGAGCTGGAGGTGCTCTATCGTGAACACCGCGAGCGCGGCTTCACCGTGCTCGGGTTCCCCTGCAACCAGTTCGCACGGCAGTCGCCGGAGTCCGCCGAGCAGTTCTGCGCTTTCGGTGAGCGTGAGTTCGGTGTCACCTTTCCCTTGATGGAAAAGGTCGAGGTCAATGGCGCCAAGGCCCATCCGCTGTTCAAACGCCTGAAGGCCGAAGCCCCAGGATGGATGGGGACGCGCGCCATCAAGTGGAACTTCACCAAGTTTCTGGTCGCCCGAGACGGCCGTGTGCTCAAGCGCTATGGGCCTCGCGATGGGGGCGACGCCATGATGCTGGACCTCGAGCGGGCACTGGACGAATCCTGACCTCTTTGGCGCTCAGCGTATGTCTCCTCCGCGCGCCACCACCAGCCGTTCCACCAGTTCGTTGTAGCGATGGCGCACCATCATGGTGGTCAGACCCGAGAACAGCGCCCAGAACTTGCGTCGCCAGCCCTTGAGGCGAAGGTTGTGGGCGACCAGACGGCGCATCAATTGGTGGTCATCGAACTTGCGCCACTCACCGGCGACCGACATCTGCTGACGCGACAATACCGGCGCCAGCTCGATCCGAAAGACCCATTCCAGGTCCTTGAGGGCGATGCCGTCGCGCTCGATCACCTCGACCATCCGCGCATAGTCGGACTCTCTGGGCTCGCGTTCGAGCCACATGGGCGCCAGGGCAAGCCACAGCTCGCCGCGTTCATCGACCAGGGTCTGTGCATCCATCGGGCGGTCTCCTCAAGCGGTGGGCAGCATCCTGCCCGACCCCGTGCCGGTGGGCAAGAGAGCGACGCGATCGCCAGCACAGCCGGACAGGGCCCTGGTGTGTTCAGGCGCAATGCGCGGCAAGGAAAAGCGCGGGAAGTCAGGGGCATGTGCACAAAGGCGGACAGGGCGGCGCTGTGCCGCTAGAATATCGCGACCACGCTCTACACATTGGATGGCTCTCCCTCGGGAGCCGCGAGTAACGAAGAGGTCTGTCGTGATCATCAAGCCCAAGGTACGCGGATTCATCTGCACCACCACCCATCCCGTCGGTTGCGAGAAGAACGTCCTCGAGCAGATCGAGGCGACCCGTGCGCGCGGCCTCGATGCATCCAAAGGGCCCAAGAAGGTGCTGGTCATCGGCGCCTCCAGTGGCTACGGTCTGGCCGCGCGCGTCACTGCGGCCTTCGGCTACGGCGCCGATACCCTGGGGGTGTTCTTCGAGAAGCCGGGCAGCGAGAAGAAGCCGGGCACGGCGGGCTGGTACAACTCTGCCGCCTTCGACAAGTTCGCCAAGCAAGAAGGGCTCTACAGCAAGTCCATCAATGGCGACGCCTTCTCCCACGAGGCTCGTGACAAGGCGATCGAGCTGATCAAGGCCGACATGGGCCAGATCGATCTGGTGGTCTACTCGCTGGCTTCCCCGGTGCGCAAGCTGCCCGATTCCGGCGAGCTCAAGCGCTCTTGCCTGAAGCCCATCGGCGAGACCTATCGTGCTACCGCCATCGATACCAACAAGGACACCATCATCGAAGCCCAGGTGGAGCCGGCGACCGAGCAGGAGATCGCCGACACCATCGACGTCATGGGTGGCCAGGATTGGGAACTGTGGATGGAGGCGCTGTCCGAGGCCGGCGTGCTGGCACCCGGCGCTCGCAGTGTGGCGTTCAGCTACATCGGTACCGAGATCACCTGGCCGATCTACTGGCACGGCGCCCTTGGCAAGGCCAAGGAAGACCTGGACCGGGCAGCCTCCGCCATCGATGACTCGCTCAAGCAGAGCGGTGGCGGCGCCAACGTGGCGGTGCTGAAGTCCGTGGTGACCCAGGCCAGTGCGGCGATTCCGGTCATGCCGCTGTACATCGCCATGGTGTACCGCGTGATGAAGGAGCAAAGTCTGCACGAAGGCACCATCGATCAGCTCAATCGTCTGTTCGGCGAGCGCCTCTACGGTGGCGAGGCGACCACCGATGACGTCGGGCGCCTGCGCCTGGACGACTGGGAGTTGCGTGACGATGTCCAGCAGGCGTGCAAGGACCTGTGGCCCCAGGTGACCAGCGACAACCTGTTCGACATCACCGACTACGCCGGCTACAAGCACGAATTCCTGAAGCTGTTTGGCTTTGAGCGCGATGACGTCGACTACGACGCCGACGTCGATCCTGTCGCCGAGTTCGACGTGGTGCAGCTGTAAACCAGAGGACTGCCGTTCGGCGATGAAGGAGGCCGCGACCGAGAGGTCGCGGCCTCCTTCGATGTGAAGCCAGCTGCCGTGGGTGTCGACCTGGTGTAGCCCATGCGCAACGGACATGGGCGCTGAATCTCGCAGATCAGTGGCGTAATATATGCCTCGCGCACACTCCTCGAGACCCCCCATGCCACACACCGTCAGCACAACACGTTCGCCGGATTTGCTTCGACAGGTCGGGGTCGTGGTCATGCCGGGGTTTTCGCTGCTGGCGCACGCCTGTGCCACCGAACCGCTGCACGTGGCCAACTTGCTGCACGGGCGGACCCTGTATCGATTGACCAGCTACGCCAGTGGCGGCGACGCGGTTACCAGCGCCTCCCAGCAGACGGTGTTGCCACGCGCCGCGCTGGGGGAGGCGGAGTCGCAACCCGACATGGTGCTGGTGTGTGGTCCGGCCAAGCTGCCGGGGGGCATTCCTGATGACCTGGCCGCCTGGCTCAGGCGTTTGGCGGCGTCCGGGGTGGTGCTTGGCGGTATCGGCGGTGGCACCGAAGCCCTGGCCCGGCTGGGCCTGCTGGATGGCTACCAGGCAACGCTACCCTGGCAGCGTTTCGAGGCCTTCGCGGCGGCCCATCCCAGGGTGCGCCTGTCACAGCAGCTGTTCGAGATCGACCGCGACCGGATCACCTGCGGTGGGGGGACCGCCGCCATGGACATGATGATCACCCTGGTGGAAAGCCACCACGGCTCAGGCCTTGCCACTCGTATCTCCGAGTATTTCGTGATGGAGCGCATCCGCATGGGGGACGAGCCCCAGCAGATCCCCCTGCGTTCTCGCCTGGCCCATGCGCCGGACAGCCTGGTCGAGGCGGTCCAGCTGATGGAAGCCAACATCGAGGAGCCGCTGTCTACCCATGAACTTGCCGAGCACCTGGGGATCTCTCGCCGTCAGTTGGAGCGGTTGTTCAAGAAGTACCTGAAGTCGGTGCCGAGCCGCTACTATCTGGACCTGCGCCTGCAGAAGGCCCGTCGAATGTTGCGCGACACCGACCAGCCCGCGGGCGAGATCGCCCTGCAGACCGGCTTTTCTTCTGCCGCCCACTTTTCCACGGCCTATCGCAACCACTTCGGCATGACCCCGAGAGAAGAGCGACTGGGCTGACGCTCGACGCCTTCTGTATCCGGTACGTCTTCAGGCCTTGATGAGCGACGCTTGTCGGAATGGTCTGCTCCTGAGAGTAACGGCTGCTGTCTTCATCGTGCTTCTCCCCTCCGTCGCGTTTCAACTTCTCGCTCCGGCACCTCTCGCTTAGCCCCTGCTCACTCCCGCATTTCTAGCCCCGTCTGTACTCGTTCCGTCTGCACGCGCTCCACTCGCCTCGTCTGCACTCGTCCCGTCTGCACGCGCTCCACTCGCCTCTGCGCTCTACATCATATCCAGCACGACTCCTCTCGCTGATCTCTCCCCGACTTCTGTCGTCCTATCGTTTCGCCTCTTGTTATCTCTACCGTTCACTGCCCGATGTGCCTACCCGCTAGCAATTGGCGTATTTCCTTCTTTTGCGTCGCCGAGTGCATAGACCGGCACAGCATTGGCACGTAAGGAATCTCCAATAAATGCTACATAGATACCGTAACTCCTGGAGCCGTTACGGCTTGTCCGCTGGCTGAGGTCAGGCAACGGCCAAGCAAATGGCTCTTCTTTCGTCCCGGGAATGTCGATGGGCGTGTCGATAGCGGCCCGGGACGAAAAAAAATGAAGAAGGCGTGTAAGAAAGTCGCAGGTAACACCTACCAACCACCATGAACAACAGACGAGTTGCTCGGAAGCCTGCCGCTAGTGAGGTCGGAATTCTGTGCATATTCGAATGAAACGTTAATGAAACGGTAGCAGCAAAGTGGAGGTGTCAGGATGCCATCCACGCAAACTAAAAAAGTGAAGACGGAGAGTTAGACATGAACCACACCACCATTTCTCGACTGGGTTTCTATGTGGCCCTGTACGGCGTCGTCGCCATTCTTTTCTGGATCGGCTTTTTCAAGTATCACCCCGATGAAGCTGCAGCGATCCAGGGCATTGTGGCCAGTTCGCCACTGATGGCCTGGCTCTATGATGTCGCCAGTGTCAATCAGGTATCGGCCGCGATCGGAACCGCCGAGATTATCGTCGGCCTGCTGGTAGCCGCCTATCCCATCTCGAAAAAAGCCGGCCTGGTGGGTGGTGCCTTGGCAAGCGTGATCTTTCTGACAACGACCAGCTTCCTGTTGACCACGCCGGGTGTGCTGCACGTCAGCAGCCTGTCCGGTGACACCCTGGCGTTCCCGTCCCTGTTCGGAGGCTTCCTGGCCAAGGATCTGGTACTGCTTGGCGCATCGCTGGTGATCACCGGCTCAGCCTGGCAGGCAGTGAGTGCAGAGCGCAGTGCACAGCATGCCAAGGAAGACGCTCTGGTTGCTGATGCTGCATAGAAATGAAAGGGCTTTTCGGTCTCGGGAGTGTGGCTTTCCCGGGCTGGAAAGCCCGCTCCGCGCCTGGTCCCTTTGTGAAGGGGCGCTGGTGGAGGACATGGCTACCAAGGTGTGTGGGCGCAAGAGTCCGTGTCGGCGCACTTTTCTAATCAAGAAGTTTGGGTGAATTAAATCAGCAGCTTAAACGAATATTGTGCCTGAATGATTAGATGGACATATTTGCAATTGCCAATATGAGGGATGCCGATTAGATTTGATGTTGCCGGGTAACAAAACGTTACGACGAGAGTCGGAAAGACGGAAAGTGGTTAGACCGAAGATAGAAGTAGAGGGCAGAGTGTCGGCGCGTCCAGGAAGATGATCCCAAGGGATGCTCGATAACGCACAAAATATCAGAACGATTCAACGTCGAAACACTATCGACGACTCCAAGGAGAGTGACATGAAAACCAAAATGATCTTTGCCGCAGTGATGGCCTCCATGTTTGCCGCTGGCAGTGTCTATGCCATGGACTCCGACACCCTGCAAAAGCGCATGCAGGAAATCGAAGAGCGCAGCACCGAAGCCTCTGAAGAGCAGAAGGTCGAGGCCCTGGAGCAGGAAGTGGCTGAGCTCAAGGACCTGCTGCAAATGACCGTAGAGAGCCTGGAAGAGTCCCAGTAACACAAGCTGGAGAAAGACACGCTTGAACGCTGACGTAAAGGGCGCTCGCTCTGCAACCCGAGAGGATCGCCCTGGCAGCGCATGAACTAGCCAAAAGGACATGCAAGCGTGAAGGGAAATGTCGGTAAGGTGATAGAAAAGGTGTGCTCATCTTGATGACTCCCTTATCTACAGCGGCAGGGACGCCGTCTTGCCTTGCGGGTTTGAAGCGCTCTTTGGGTCGGTTGTGACAAGAAGTTGGGCATCAATATGCAGGCGGTTTCCGCTGGGTAGATGCCGCCAGCCAAAAGCGCTAGTGGTCAAACCAATGTTCGGACTGTGCAAGTCTGGTCATGCAGAGCAAGCGTCGGTTGCGTGCTGAAATGGTGCCCTTTAGATTGATCTTGTCGATTTGTGAACAGTGTTTTTCGAACGGATATCGATGCCTGTTCGCCGACACGTGGACGTTCATGGACCGAGCGCCTCAAGGACTTGAGTCGAAGGATTGGCTCACTGGCCGCAGGGACGCGGTCTTGCAGAGCGATTGAAGCGTGACATTGGATGTCCGGCGGAAGAGCTCGGGAGTGGTCGTCGAAGCGCCTACCTGTCGGTGGCCGTGACGCACCTTGGCTTTCACTAACGTTGGTTGATTACCGCTTCCTGCCACCACCCGGCAGCGCCATCCAGGGGCGGCGGTCAGGACAAGTGGTCGAAGGATGTTCGACGAAAACGAGGAGAGAGACATGAAAACCAAGATGTTGGCAACTGCAGCGCTGGTCTCGATGATGGCCGTCGGCTCAGCCTTCGCCATGGATTCCGATACCTTGCAGAAAAACATGCAGCGGATCCAGGAGAATGCCGAAAGCGCAGAGCGCCAGGCCAAGATTGCAGCCCTCGAGCAGGAGGTTGCAGAGCTGAAGGAACTGCTGCGCGAGACCATCGCGGCGTTCCAGGAAGCGAATATGTAAGTCGTCAGCAAAGACGGCAGCAGTGTTGTCGCGTTTCGCGACCGCTACGTGAAAGGCTCACTCAGGTGGGCCTTTTTAGCGTGTGCGCCAGGCATGGCGCTGGCGCTGTTCCCGAGAGTGGTGCCTCGGGATGACTCGGGGGTGAAAGTCCCCTGCACGCCCGGCAAGGGGAAGTGCTAGCCGACGGCAAGGGTGTCTCCCGCGAGGGAGAATCTGAAGGAAGCCCAAGGCAAAACGCTGGCCTGACGAACAGGAAGCGGATACGAGGCGTCGTGGTGGGGTGAGGCGGCACGATTGGCTGAAGCCCGATACTTGCACGGAACGCCATGACGTAAATCCGACAGGCATAAGCGGGAAGGTCGCGCGTCTTACCCTGGGAGGTCTGGTGGTCTGCCACGGGGCTACCGGCGTCGAGAGGCGACGGGATGGGCCACCAGACGTCAGCAGAGGCCATAGTAAGTGCTGGTCCACCGCGGCACCAAGGGCCGAACATGAAGAACCGCGAGTAGGCGATGACGTCTCGAGGATCGATCATGAAGACAGAGCATGGCGCTGATACCGTCACTCACCCAGAGGGGCAGGGGCAGTACCCTGAGTCCCGGCCGGTGGGCGTCGAGACGGTCCCGGCGTCGTCATCGTGGACGAAAGCGGAGCCTACCCCGCTCATGGAGGCCGTGGTGGATAAGGCCAACATGGCGCGGGCTTACCGGAGGGTGGCCAACAACAAGGGAGCACCGGGTGCCGACGGCATGACGGTGGCCCAGTTGGCAGATCACCTGAAACAGCACTGGCCGACACTGCGCGAGCGGTTGCTGGCAGGTGAATACCACCCTAGCCCAATCCGAGCCGTCGAAATTCCCAAGCCCAAGGGCGGGACCCGGCAGCTTGGTATCCCTACCGTTACCGATCGGCTAATCCAGCAGGCGCTGCTGCAGGTGCTGACGCCACTCTTCGATCCAGCGTTCTCCGCATCGAGCTATGGCTATCGCCCGGGCCGCAGCGCCCAGCAGGCCGTCTCGGCGATGAAAGCCCATGTGTCCGCCGGCCGCCTCTGGGTGGTCGACCTCGACCTGGAAGCCTTCTTCGATCGAGTGAATCACGACCTGCTGATGGCGCGGGTCGCGCGTCGCGTCCACGACAAGCGGGTGCTGCGCTTGATTCGTCGCTACCTGGAAGCCGGCTTGTTCCAGAACGGCCTGGCTGCACCACGCCGGCAGGGGACACCCCAGGGTGGGCCATTGAGCCCACTGCTGGCGAATATCCTGCTGGATGATGTGGACAAGGAACTGGAGCGCCGGGGTCATCGCTTCTGCCGCTACGCCGACGACCTGCAGGTGTATGTCAGGAGTCGGCGAGCGGGCGAGCGCGTCATGGCTAGCCTGAGTGATTTTCTCGAGAGCTCGCTCAGGCTGACGGTCAATCACGCCAAGAGCGCGGTGGATCGGCCGTGGTACCGCGGGTATCTGGGCTACACGTTAACCCGGCATAAGCTACCGAAGCTGACACTGGCCAAAGCCAGTTTGCAGCGACTGATGCAGCGTGTCCGCGAGATCCTCAAGCGTGGCAGGGGGCGTAATATCCGTCGGGTCATAGAAGAACTGGTGCCAGTCCTGCGGGGCTGGGCCAGCTACTTCAGTCTCGTCGACGTGAAGCGCCCGTTGGAAGTGCTAGACGGCTGGATACGCCGACGACTGCGCTGCGTGATCTGGCGGCAGTGGAAGCGCCCGAAGACTCGGAGCCGAAAGCTTCTGGCGCTGGGGCTGGGTGATGATCGGGCGTGGAAGTCGGCGGGAAATGGGCGCGGCCCCTGGTGGAATGCCGGAGCCTCGCACATGAATCAGTCCCTGCCGAAGAAGTGGTTCGACAGGCTGGGCTTGGTCTCGGTGCTGGATACGGTAAGAAGGTTTAGTCGTTCTTCGTGAACCGCCGCGGTACGGAACCGTATGCCCGGTGGTGTGAGAGGACGGGGGAGGCGACTCCCCCTCCTACTCGATTTGAAGGATGCTGCGTTCGAATGCCCCTGCGTTCATGACATGCTCAACCGTGGCTACGCTGCTGCGGTCTGCTGGTATCCAGCGCTCGTCCATTGATGGGAGAAAGGTCAGGGCAGCCGATACCGATTCCTATGCTGGTGCCGATGGACGGAATCCTCGATAGTCACGTCATGTCCGAATCTGCCCCCTTCAGGGCCGGCCCTGCACTGCGCATCGCTGCTGCGGGGCACTAGTCTGCAATCTCCCCCCCTTTGCTGGAGATTGGACATGACCACAGCACTTCTCGTCATCGATGTTCAGGCCTCGTTTCTCGCGCGCCCCTACTGGGATGCCACTCGACTCGGTGATTGGCCGGAAGCTCAGCGCTCCTTGATCGACCTGGCACGCGAGGCAGGCATGTTGATGGTGCGAATCATCCATACGGAGCCGGGAAGCCAGGGCGCATTTGATCCCGACAATGGATTGACCCGAGCCATGGAGGGCTTCGAAGACCCCGCTGATGTGACCTTTTACAAGACCGCCCACAACGCCTTCACCGATACAGGGCTGGACCGCTGGCTACGCGGTCGAGAGGTGTCTCGGCTATGGATCAGCGGTATTCGCACCGAGCAGTGCTGCGAGACCACCACCAGGGTGGCCTCCGATCTGGGATACGCAGTGGACTTCGTCAGTGAAGCGACCCTGACCTTTGCCATGCAGCGGGGAGCGCGAACCTTCAGCGCCAGCGACATCCGCGAGACATCGCCGAGCGGGTGGGGGTGAGCGACGAACGTCAGTTGCGCCGGCTGTGGAAGCGCTTTGAAGCTGACACGCCTGCCCGGTGGCGCCGCCAGCATCGCCAGTGGACGCAGGCTCAGCCGGACTGATGTTCAGTAGGCCCAGGTTCTGCTGGTCGAGATTCGGCTGGTCGAGGTTCTTCTGGTCGAGGTTCTTCTGGTCGCGGTTTCGCTGGTCGAGGCTCGGCGTGGTCGGCCTTGGCGGCGATCAACGCACGAAACAACGAGCCCATCATCACCGGAGTGTCCTGTTCGATGACAAACCCTGCCTGGTCCAGCAATGGCCGGGCCTGGCGAGTGATATCGGTGGCGATGGCGGATGTCAGCAGATTGAGTCCCCTGCGCGCCAGTCCCGAGGGCCGCTCATCGCTCTGGAACTTGTCCATCACGCATAGCTGGCCGTCGCCTTTGAGGACGCGATGGGCCTCGGCGAGCCCCTTTGCCGGATCCGGCATCACCGCCAGGATCAGGTGCATCACCACCACATCGAAGCTGTTGTCGGCGTAGTCCAGCCGCTCGGCGTCCATGGTTCTGGCCTCGACGTCGATGCCAAGCCGACAGGCGCGATCCTTGAGACGCTTGACCATCGCCGGGCACAGGTCGCTGGCGTGGATCTCCAGGTCGCGCGGTAGCCACGGCAGGTCCAGACCGGTGCCGGCCCCCACCAGCAGTACCTTCATCCCCGACTGCCAGCACACCTGATTCAGGGAGCGCCGCCGCGCCCTGGCAAAGGTACGCTGGGCCACCGTGTCGTAGACGGGGGCATAAAGCGAATAGCGCCAGCGGTTCCAGACGGTGGTGTTGAGCATGGCGGAGCCCCTGGAGGTGGTAGGGATCGGGTCAGGTCCTGCGGGAGTCTTCAGCCTAGACGAAGCCTAGGTAGGCGTCATGACGATGGTGCAAGGGCAGGGCGCAAGGACAGAGCTTTGTGAAAAAGCGGGTCCCATTGCTGAAAGCCGTGGGGCGAGGGCGTCCCTATACTCGAAGCATCGATCCATTTCATGCTTTGCAGTAGCGCGCAAGCTGCGCGCTCCCGTCCGACGACGGGCAACGCCAACCACAGCGGAGATCCCCGATGAGCCATACCCCGAGCCGTGCCGACTTCGACCAGTACATGGTGCCCAACTACGCTCCTCAGAAGGTCATCCCGGTGCGCGGCGAAGGCAGCCGTCTGTGGGATCAGGAAGGCCGCGAGTACATCGACTTCGCCGGCGGCATCGCGGTGAACTCGCTGGGTCACTGCCACCCGGTGCTGGTCGAAGCCCTCAAGGCCCAGGCCGACAAGCTGTGGCACCTGTCCAACGTCTACACCAACGAGCCGGCACTGGAGCTGGCTCGGGAGCTGACCGAGCGTACCTTCGCCGACAAGGTCTATCTGTGCTCTTCCGGTGGCGAGGCCAATGAGGCCGCGCTGAAGCTGGCGCGTCGCTGGGCCCATGACAAGCACGGGGCCCACAAGGACAAGATCATTTCCTTCCGTCAGTCCTTCCATGGTCGCACCCTGTTCACCGTCAGCGTGGGTGGCCAGCCCAAGTACTCCCAGGGCTTCGGGCCGGTGCCCGGAGGCGTGCTCCACGCCGAGTTCAACAATCTGGACAGCGTGCGCGAACTGGTCGGCGACGACACCTGCGCCATCATGGTCGAGCCGATGCAGGGCGAGGGCGGCATCGTGCCGGCCACGCCCGAGTTCCTCCAGGGCCTGCGTGACCTGTGCGACGAGCACGACGCCCTGCTGGTGTTCGACGAGGTGCAGACCGGCGTGGGCCGCTCCGGCTCGCTGTACGCCTACATGGACTACGCCATCACCCCGGACATCCTGACCAGCGCCAAGAGCCTGGGCGGTGGTTTCCCGGTGGGCGCCATGTTGACCACCGATCGCGTCGCCCCGGTGCTGGTGCTGGGCACCCACGGTTCTACCTACGGCGGCAACGCCCTGGCCTCGGCGGTGGCATTGGCGGCGATTCGCCATATCGACACGCCGGAAGTGCTCGGTGGCGTCGCCAAGCGTCACGACCTGTTCCGCGAGCACCTGGAAGCGATCAACCGCAAGCACGGTGTGTTCAAGGAAATTCGTGGCATGGGACTGCTGATCGGTGCCGAGATGGCCCCCGAGTATGAAGGTCGCGCCAAGGACATCCTGCCGCTGGCCATCGAGGAAGGTCTGATGGCGCTGATCGCCGGCCCCAACGTGCTGCGCATGGCGCCGTCGCTGGTGATTCCCGAGGCCGACATCGTCGAGGGACTCGAGCGTCTCGAACGCGCCATCGCACGGATGGTCAGCGCGTCGTGAAAGGTGCCGATCAACATGAGCTGACGGGAGGGCATCCGATGCTGGCCGTTCGCCCTGTGCGGCTAGGTGACCTGCCGGCGCTGGAGCGCCTGGCGGGTTCCGCCCAGCCACGTTTGACCAACCTGCCGGCCCACCGTGATCGCCTGGAAGAGCGCATCGCGCGCTCCCAGCGGGCGTTTGCCAGTGAGGCCGAGGTACCCGGCGACGAACACTACACCTTCGTGCTCGAGGATCGCGAGCGGGGTGAGGTGGTCGGTACGGCGACAATCCGCGCCCTGGCCGGGGCCAACGAGGCGTACTACACCTATCGCCAGGAAACCCTGATCCACGCCTCGCAGCAGCTCAATGTTCGCCGTGAGGTGCCGACCCTGGCGCTGTCCCATGAGGTCTCGGATGCGAGCCTGCTGTGCGCGCTGTCGCTGGATCCGCGGTACAAGGGCACCAGCGCCGAGAGCCTGCTGCGCCGCGCCCGGCTGATGTTCATCGCCCAGTACCCCGAGCGCTTCGCCGAGGTGCTGGCGATGGCCTTCCCGGGGTATCTGGACGACGACGGCGAGTCGCCGTTCTGGAACAGTGTCGGTCGCCACTTCTTCGTGCGCGACTACCACGAGATCAACTACATCGCAGGCGTGCGCTCGAAGAGCTTCATCGCCGAGGTGATGCCGCAGTTCCCGCTGTACCTGGCGCTGCTGACGCCCAAGGCGCGCGCGGCCATCGGGCGCGAGCACCCGGCCCACGAGGCGGCGCTGGAAGAGATGCTGGCCGAGGGCTTCCTGCGCTCGCGCCACGTCGACCTGTTCGACGCAGGCCCGGTGATCAAGGGCGATCGCATGCGCCTCGAGTCCTTCCGTCGCGCCGCCTGGCACCCGGTACGCATCCGCCCCGAGCACGCTCTACCCGACGCCGAGCCTGCGATGGTCGCCAACCAGCGCCTGGACGGCTTCTGCTGCACGGTGGCGCGCTACGCGCTGTCGCCCACCGGCCAGCTGATGCTGTCGCCGGCCCACGCCGAACTGCTGGGCGTGGAAGAAGGACGTGCGGTGCTGGCGGCACCGCTGGGGCTGAGCGATGACGGGCTCGACCCGGGCTACGATGAGGGAGAGCTGTAATGCGCATGCGACCGATCATGGAAGGGGACCTGGACGAACTCCAGGCGCTGGCCCGGGAGACCGGGGTCGGCTTCACCTCCCTTCCCGATAACCGCGAGTTTCTGGCGGACAAGATCGCCTCCGCCACGAGCGCGTTCAACGAGCAGACCCCGGTGGACCAGCGTCTCTACTTCTTCGTGCTGGAGGACGAGGAGAGCGGGCATCTGGCCGGCTGCTGCGCCATCGAGGGGCAGGTCGGGCGTGAAGTGCCGTTCTATCACTACCGCGTGGGCACCCTGGCGCACTCGTCCAAGCAGCTCGACCTGCATCGCACCGTCGATACGCTGTTTCTGAGCTCGGATCACACCGGCGACGCCGAGGTCGCCTCGCTGTTTCTGCGCCCGGAGTTCCGGGGTGCCGATCGCCGCCATCAGCGCAACGGCGCGCTGTTGTCGATGATGCGTTGGCTGTTCATGGCCGAGTTCCGCGATCGTTTTCCCGAGAAGGTGCTGGCCGAGATGCGCGGACGCTTCGACGAGAACGGACGCAGCGCCTTCTGGGACTGCCTGGGGGCCAACTTCTTCCCCATGGACTTCAACGAGGCGGATCGGCTGACCGGCCTTGGCCAGAAGAGCTTTATCGGCGAGCTGATGCCCAAGTTCCCGATCTATACGCCGTTTCTCTCGGAGCAGGCGCGTGCCTGCATCGGTCAGGTCCACGAGCACACCCGCCCGGCCCTGGCCATGCTCAAGAAGCAGGGGCTGCGCTGGGAAGGCTATATCGACATCTTCGACGGCGGTCCCACGGTCGAGGCCTACATCGACGACGTCAAGGGCGTGCGCTTGTCGCGACACGTGCGTGTCGAGGTCGACCCCAACGCCGACAGCGCCGAGCGGCCACAGTGGCTGGCGGCGACCACCCGCATGGCCGACTTCCGTGCCGCTTGGGTCGGGCGCGGTCCCGACGCCGACGGCGTGCTGGTGCTCAATGACAACGAGGCGCGCAGGCTGGAGGTCGCCTCCGGCGACACCCTGCGCGTGCTGAATTCCGACGAGGAGGCGTGATGCAACCCACACAACAATTGCTTATCGATGGACAGTGGATGTCCGGCGACGCCGAGGCCTTCACCAAGCTCGACCCGATCACCGGCGCCGAGCTGTGGCAGGGCAAGGCCGCCAGCGACGAGCAGGTCGCCCAGGCCGTTGCCAGCGCACGCAAGGCTTTTCCCGACTGGGCATTGACCTCGCTTGACGAGCGTGAAGCCCTGGTCGAGCGCTTCCGAGGCGTGCTTGAAAGCCACCGCGAGGACCTGGCGGCCAGCATCGCCCACGAGACCGGCAAGCCGCTGTGGGAAGCACGCACCGAGGTCGGCGCCATGATCGGCAAGGTGGCGCTGTCCATCCGTGCCCGCGAGGAGCGCACCGGCGAGCGCGAGCGTGACCTGGGTGACGCCCGAGCGGTACTGCGCCATCGCCCCCATGGCGTGATGGCGGTATTCGGTCCCTACAACTTCCCCGGCCATCTGCCCAACGGGCATATCGTGCCGGCGCTGCTGGCCGGCAATACCGTGGTGTTCAAACCCAGCGAGCAGACCCCGCTGACCGCCGACCTGACCTTGCAGTGCTGGCTCGAGGCCGGCCTGCCGGCGGGCGTCATCAACCTGGTCCAGGGCGCGGCACAGGTCGGCCAGGCGCTGTCCGCCGATGCCGGTATCGATGGCCTCCTGTTTACCGGCAGCGCCAAGGTCGGTGGCCTTCTGCACAAGCAGTTCGCCGGCCAGATGGGCAAGGTGCTGGCGCTGGAGCTCGGCGGCAACAACCCGCTGGTGGTCAAGGACGTGCCGGACGAGGACGCCGCGGTGCTGACCATCCTGCAGTCGGCCTTTCTGTCCGGGGGCCAGCGTTGCACCTGTGCCCGCCGCCTGATCGTGCCCGAGGGCGAGGCCGGTGATCGCCTGATCGACGCCCTGAGCGGTGCCATCGAGCGCCTGCGCGTGGCCGAGCCCTTTGCCGAGGAGGCGCCGTTCTACGGTGGTCTGGTCAGCGTCGAGGCGGCCGAGGGGCTGCTCGCCGCTCAGGCAGACCTGGAGGCTCGCGGTGGCAAGGTGCTGTCGCGCATGCGCCAGGTCGAGACGGGCACCAGCCTGCTGACACCGGGACTCGTCGATGTGACCGGGGTCGAGGTGCCGGACGAGGAACACTTCGGGCCGCTGCTCAAGGTCTACCGCTACCAGAGCTGGGACGACGCCATCGCACTCGCCAATGACACCCGCTATGGCCTGTCCGCCGGGCTGATCGGTGGTGAGCGGGCCGATTGGGACGACTTCCTGCTGCGCATCCGCGCCGGTATCGTCAACTGGAACCGCCAGACCACCGGCGCCTCCGGCGACGCGCCCTTCGGCGGCGTCGGCGACAGCGGCAACCATCGCCCCAGTGCGTATTACGCAGCAGATTACTGCGCCTACCCGGTCGCCTCCGTCGAGAGCGAAGCCCTGAATCTGCCTGAAAAGCTGCCGCCGGGGGTGAGTCTGTGATGACGCTATCAGCAGCTAACTTCGTCGATGCGACAACGCGCCCAGCGCGCTCTTTATCTGGCACAGCAGATTACTGTGCCTACCCGGTCGCCTCTGTCGAGAGCGAAGCCCTGAATCTGCCCGAAAAGCTGCCGCCGGGGGTGAGTCTGTGAGCGATATGAGCCAGCGGGACGTGGTCGAGGTCAACTTCGACGGCCTGGTGGGGCCGACCCACAACTACTCAGGGCTGGCCCACGGCAACGTGGCGTCGATGTCCCACGGTGGCCTGGTGTCCAACCCCCGCGAGGCGGCGCTGCAGGGCCTGGCCAAGATGAAGGCGCTGAAGGACGCAGGCTACGTCCAGGGCGTGCTGCCGCCGCAGCAGCGCCCTGACCTGGGGGCGCTGCGCTCGCTGGGCTTTGCCGGCGACAACGGTCAGGTGCTGGCCCAGGCCGCCAGCCAGGCGCCGCAACTGCTGCGCGCGGTGTGCTCCGCCTCCAGCATGTGGACGGCCAACGCCGGCACCGTGACACCGAGCCTGGATGCCGCTGACGGTCGAGTGCACTTCACCCCGGCCAACCTGCAGTCGAGCTTCCACCGCTTTCTGGAGCCGGAGACCACCGGTCGGGTGCTGGCGGCGATCTTCGCCGATCCCGCCCACTTCGCCCATCACCCGGTGCTGCCGGCGACGCCGGCGTTCTCCGATGAAGGCGCGGCCAACCACACCCGGCTGTGCGGCGAGCACGGCGAGCCAGGGGTGCACCTGTTCGTCTACGGGCGTCAGGCCTTCGGTGGTGACGGCGTCGAGCCGCGTCGCTTTCCGGCCCGCCAGACCCTGGAGGCCAGCCAGGCCATCGCCCGTCAGCACGGACTTGGCGAGCATCAGGTGGTCTACGCCCAGCAACATCCCGACGCCATCGATGCCGGGGTCTTCCACAATGACGTCATCGCTGTGGGCAATGGCCCGGTGCTGCTCTACCACGAGCTGGCCTTCCGTGACGAAGAGGCCACCCTCGATGCACTGCGCGAGAAGATGTCGACGCCGCTGATTCCGGTGCGGGTGCCGCTTGAGGCGGTCAGCCTCGAGGATGCGGTGGCCTCCTACCTGTTCAACTCCCAGCTTCTGTCCAATGACGACGGCAGCATGACCCTGGTGGTGCCGGGGGAGTGTCAGGAGCGTGAGGCGGTGTGGCGGTGCATCCAGGATCACCTGCTGGCCGGCAACAACCCGATCGGCGAGGTGGTGGTCAAGGACGTCAAGCAGAGCATGCGCAACGGAGGTGGTCCGGCCTGCCTGAGGCTCAGGGTGGTGCTGAGCCAGGCCGAGCGCGAGGCGCTGTCCGGCCGGGTGCTGCTCGACGACGCCCTCTACGCCGACCTGGTCGCCTGGGTCGAGCGTCACTACCGCGAACGTCTGGCACCGGAAGACCTGGCCGATCCCAGGCTCGCCGAGGAGACATTGGCGGCGCTGGACGAGCTGACGTCCCTCCTCGCGCTGGGCCCTGTGTACCCCTTCCAGGGAGCTGGCAACTGAGCCGCGATGGGCTCAAATGAACACGCGTATCCTGGTTGCTGTTTGTCGATTCGACCCCACCTCTTGGTGGGGTTTTTTATTGAGCGAGAGCGCCAGGTGGGCCTTGGCGTAGCGCCTCTGCCCAGGGCATGTAGCGCAGCGAAAAGACCGCGTCCGGATGGCAGTCGCTGCCGCGCTGACGGGGGCGTGCGGGCATTGCCTGGAAGTCGGATTCGGTCGCGCTGGTGCGGGCGAAGGCTTCGCGGACGACGCCGATGCGACAGCTCAGGGCGTCGCGGTAGGCCTGGCGCATGGGCGGATCCAGGTTGCGGGCGCCTTCGTCGTCCTGCCACCACACCTGCCAGCCGCTTTCGGCGATGTCCTCGGCCCAGGCCGCGTAGACCCCTGGCGTCACGAAGCCTCCGCTGAACATGCTCAGGTGCAGCGGGCCCGTCAGTTGTTGGCTGGCGCTGGCCAACTGGCGCGTCAGTTCCTGGCGTACGCCGGGTTCACGAAACAGCCAGTCATCGAGTTCTTCCGGCAGGTACCAGCCCACCGGCGTCAGTGGCCATTGGCGCTGGATCTGCTGCTGTCGGGCGTGGGCCTTGGCCAACTGCTGGTACCAGTAGTGACGGAAGCGGGCGTTGTCGGGGAGGGTTTCGTAGTACTCGGGGTCCTGATAGAGACCGATAATCAGCTCGAGTCCCTGGCGTTCGGCATCGACCAGGGCGTTGGCCAGCCAGCCATCGGCGCCACCGAAGGTCTCTTCGCCGTACTGGGTCCACTGCACGATCAATGTCTCGACGCCGTTCTCACGGGTACGCCGCCACAGCGTCTGCCACTGCTGTCGGCTGAGCGTCGCATCGCGATTCTGAGGCTGGTAGAACAGGGTTTCGCTGCGGTAGTTCTCGGCGGCTCTTGTCAGGGGGCTGTCGTCGGCGGCAGCGACCGTCCCCACGGGCATGGCAAGGACCACCGTCAGGGTGAGTGGCGCGACAATGCCAGCGAATGGGACTGGCACCGCGGTGCCTTTGAGGTGTCCGGCCACAAGAATGCTTGAGTTCATCACAGGCTCAGCTCCAGATGGATCATCCAGCCGTCGCGTTCCTGGTAGAGGTTGCCCCCCAGGGATTGCTGGTACTCGGTGGAGACGCTCAGCTTGCGGCGAAAGGCGTTGTAGTGATCCTCGTCGTACCACAGCTCCCAGCGCAGTCCGGCGGCGAGGCGTACATCCTCGTCCCAGCCGGTGGTGTCGTGGCTGGTGGCCTGGAGACTGGCGTAGGGCATCAGCGTCTGGGCCGAGCCGGTCGGCAGCTTGAAGGTGCGGCCCTGGCGGTAGCGACCGAACAGCTGGACATCGCCACGTTGGGTCCACCAGGCGGCGTCGAGATAGAGCGAGCGCTCATTCCACTGCTCCTGGCTTACGCGCCATTCGCTGCTGTAATCGCCCTGATCCAGAAAGGAGCCGGTGGCCCTCAGCAGCAGATTGTAGTCGGTGTGCTCGTCATCGTTTTTCTGGGACTCGGCGAACATCTCGGCGTACAGGTTCAGGTTGTGACGGGCCAACGGCTTGGCCCGCAGTCCCAGGCCCAGGGAGCGTCCTCGCCCGTAGTCGTCACGATCATCGCCGCCGATGATGGCCCTCATGTAGCCGGCCAGCTCCCGTCCCTGGTGGATCGGATCGTGGCCAAGCGCGTGGTCCCATTGAACCACCTGGGTGTTGATATCGTGGCCGCTATCGTCGTCGTTATCGTGGTTCGATGGGTCACTGCGTATCCCCGGCGTCGGGCTGGTTGGCGACCAGCTGCTGGTCAGCGTGATCCGGTCGCGCCGCGTCAGCGTCTCGTGGGTCCTTCGCAGCCGGTAGCGGCGCTCGGCCATGGCCTCGAGGCTGTCCTCGCCCACCGCCAGGTCGAAGGGCTGCAGGTCGATGGCGTCCTCGATGCGCGTCATGGAGCGGGCGTTGTCGCCAATGGTGCTGTAGAGGTTCCCCAGGGTGGCGGCGCTGACGTAGTCCTCTGGATAGGCCGGACGGGCGCGCTCCAGCAGCGCAATGGCCTCTGACCGAGCACCTGCTTCCTCCGTTGCAGCGAGCGTCAGTCCCAGCTCCCGGGCAAGTCTTGGCGAGCCCGGCGAGGCCGCCTGGGCCTGGGTCAGCCAGCGGCGTGCGAGGGTCGGGTCTCCGGCCTGGCGGGCCACTTGGCTCGCGCCTTCCAGGACGGCGGCGTCGGTCTTGGGCTTTCCGCCGGCGGCTGCCACTGCGTCTCTGGCCAGCGCCACGGCGCCAGAGCCGTCGTGGCGGGCCAAGGCGATGCGCGCGCCGAGCAGCCTCGCCTCAGGGCTGTCGCTATCCTTGGGCCACCAGCGCCAGGCGCCCTCGGTGTCGCCACTTGCCAGGGCACTGCGCGCGCCGGCCAGGCGGTCTGTCTGGTCGAGTTCGCCGTCGCTGGCGCCGTCGCGTTCGAACGCTCGCCACTGACGCCAGGCGGCGTCGGGGTCGCCGGCGGCAAACAGCGCGAACGCCAGGCGTTTGCGGGCCTGGATCTCTGGCTGCGTCATTGCAGCCGTCACCGCGCCAGCTTCTGGCTGGCGCGGGGTGAGCTGTGTCAGCGCCCTCTGAAAATAGGCGGCGGCCTGGGCGGGCCTGTCTTGCGAGCAGATCCCGAGGGCCACCCAGGGTGGCGTGCTGGCGTCGGCCACGCTGCGAACGACAGGGCAACGATCGTGGCGCGCAAGCTGCTCGAGCAGGTTGTTGCGCTCGGTATCGGCCAGTCGGAGCTGGCGTACCAGCGCTTCCAGCGTTGAATCGGTGACGCCGGCATTGTCGTCGGCGTAAAGCTGGGCCAGTCGCGCCAGTGAGGTCGCCGATAGCCGCTCGGGGGCAAGCTTGAAGGCTTGCTCCAGCAGTCGCCGGGCCGCCTGGGGCCGCTGTGATGCCAGATACAGATAGCTTGCCTGCTCAAGCGAGCCGGAATCGCCGGTCAGATGATAGTGCTGCTGCCATAGCTCGGCGGCCTCGGGGCGTCCCAGCCGCTGGGTCACCTCGGCGCGCTCGCGCAGGATCGCCGGCGTCTGTGGCTGACGTGTCAGCAGGCGCAGCGCCTTGTCATCCAGCCCGTCGGCGCGATAGCGATCCAGCAGCACCCGATCGCGTCGCTGGTGCCAGGCCTCCGGCAGTTCCGTGGTTTCCAGCAGTTCGAGGGCATCGAGACGATCGGCGAGTATCAGCCAGCTTTGCGGATCTTCCTTTGCGTCGCACTCGGTGAAGGTGCTCAAGGCCTCGGGGTCGCCATGATCGCTGAGCCAGCTCACCAGCGTCAGGCAATCCATGTCCTGGCGGCTGGCCATCTGGCGGACCCTGTCGGTGTCGCCCACTGCCAGCGAGGTCTGCAGCAGCTTGCGGGTGTCGCTGGCGTCCAGCTGATCCGACTGCTCCAGGGTGGCCAGCCAGCGCTGGGCGATCCCGGAGTAGCCCAGGGCGATGGCGCGATCGGCGCCTGCGCGCAGCACGAAATGTCGGACGTCGCCCTCGGGAAGCCTGGCGATCAAGGCATTGATGCCTCGTGCATCATCGGTCTGAATCATGGCGATCGACAGGCGTCGCCAGTCGTCGTCGTTCAGCGCATCTTCCATGGCGTGGGGCACCAGCGCATCGATCACGCCGTTCCAGTCCTGGATCTGCTCGGCCAGGGCGGCACGGTAGCGGTCCCGTGCCAGGGCGTCCTGCCGGGCGGGCACCGTAGCAAGCCATTCCAGTGCTGCCCGGGCGCCGCGGGTTGCGCGCAAATAGTTGGCCTGGGCGCTCCACAGGGCCTCCCGGGCGCTGCCCGACGTTTCGCTGAGCCATAGCGTCAACTCGCCCTCGCTGGCGTGGCCGTCGGCGATCCAGGCCTGGCGCAGGGCATTGATCTGGACCGCCGCCACGTTGGCGTCCAGCGCCCCCAGCGCCGCCATGGCGCCATCCAGATTGCCCTGCTTCGCCAGTGCCTGGGCCAGCAGGCGATAGGCCTCGACGTTCTCGGGCACCTGGCTGATCAGGTGCTCCATCAGCTGCTGGACTTGCGCCCAGTCGCGCTGTTCTGCTGCTCGGTAGGCCTTGTCGAGATAAGGGTAGCTGTGAAACTCCTCGAACTGGTTCAGCCCCAAGGCCGGTGGCTGAGCCAGCAGCTGAGCCAGCGACACGGCGATCAGCAGCGACATCGCCCTGGCCTTCATACCGCCACATCCTCGAGACTGCGGGCCGCCTGTCGGCGGTGGTCCGCCTGGAGCGCGAGTGCTCGCTCAAGGTCGTTCGATTCGATCATCCCGCGTGCGACAAGGAAGTCGCCCAGACGACCCTGTTCAGGATCGAAGTCGATCATCGCCTGACCGAACAGGGCGGGTGTGATAAGCCCTTGCTCCAGCAACAGTTCTCCGAGCAGGTACTGGTGAGCGCAGTAACCATCGAGGCGTGCGGCGTCGGCGTCTGCATCCAGTTCAAGCAGCCGGTCCCGGTCGACGTCGCCAAGCTCTCGCAGGTACCAGTGGCGCAGGCCAAGGGTGACGCGACCGAGCGGGACCAGACGCTGCTCGACAGGACGCTTGATGCGCCGGCCAATGGCGCCGATGGCGACCGGACTCAAGGCGGTCTCGGTGGCGATGATCAGGCTGTCGCCGCTCTCGCCGATGGGCAGCGTGGCGTAGCGCAGGGCGACATGCCGGGGCAGGGCGTCGATCAGCGCGGGCGACAGCACCAGCGGATGGATCTCGACGCTGGCGATGCCCCGCCGCCTGGCATCCAGCCTGGCCAGCGTCGCCCCGGACACCAGGTCTCGAGCAATCAGCTCTCTGGGTCGCCGACGTGCTCCGACTTCAATACCTATGCGCTCGATATCGCTCGCGGTGACAACGCCATCCTCGATCAACAGGGCTTCGAGAGAGACTTGCACGGCGTCGTCGAGCTGGGGGAAGTCGTGGGTGGTCTTGTCCCAGGCGAAGGTGCGGTGGCGCGCCCGGGTGAAGAACAGCTTCCAGGCCCGCACGTTGGCCAGAAAGTTGACCAGATTGCTCCACAGCATGCGTGGAAAGGACAGCAGGCCCTGACGCCAGCCGTAGTAGATCTTGACGAAGTAGAAGCGCTGGAAGGCCCTGTTGACCAGCAACAGGCCATTGATGGTGAGCAGGGTCTCCAGCAACCAGCCACCGAGGATCGACTGGAAGTGCCAGGCCTGTGGCGACAGCACGGCGTACAGCCAAAGCCCTGCCAAGATCAGCATCAGCAGGGTGGCGACCAGCGCCAGGGGGTAGGCCACCAGGCCACGACGGTCGCGCCACAGAAAGTAGTTGAGACGCCAGTTGGTGCGGCTCCAGCCCAGATGCTGATAACCCTGGAAGACGATACCGGTAATCCAGCGTGACTTCTGCCGGACCACCGCGCCCAGCGCCGTGGGGAAATGCTCGCGCACACAGATCACCTTGCTGTCACGAATCGACAGGCCGTGGGCGTGTTCGCGCCGAGGCGACAGCTCGTCGCGCTCGACGCTGTAGCGCACGAAGACACAGGAAAGCCCGCTTTCGTGCAGGCGAAAGCCGATATCGTAGTCTTCGGTCAAACTCCAGATGTCGAAGGTGATGCCGTCATTGAGCTCTCTCAAGTGGGCCAGCGCACGACGACTGAAGCAGGTGCCGACCCCGGCGCTGGGCACCTGGCCGCACATGGCCTCGCGAATCAGCACGTCCTTGCCGTGGTACTCGGAGAACTCGTCGATGTAGTGGCCGCCGGAGAGCTGATACCAGCGTGGACGGAAGGGGTAGACCGGGACCTGGATCAGGTCCTTGTCCGGCAGCAGATAGTTGTAAAGCCTAAGCTCCATCGGCGAAATGACGTCTTCGGCGTCATGCAGGATGCAGCCGGCAAACTCGATCCCGGCGGCCTTCTCGAAGCGCGCGATGGCCTCGATGATGTTGTTCAGGCAGTCGGCCTTGCTGGTCGGGCCGGGGCGTACCGTGACCACCTTGTGCACGTTGCTGAAGCTCTGGCAGACCGCATCTACCTCGGCCTGGGTTTCGGGGTCGTTAGGGTAGGTGCCGACGAAGATCTGATAGTTCTCGTAGTCCATGGTGCTGGCCATCAGCTGGGCCATCTGGCCGACCACGCCGACTTCCTGCCAGGCCGGCACCATGACCGCCAACGGTTTCTCCCGGGCCTGATACAGGCGCTCCTCGTTGGCCCTGGGGTTATCGCGATAGATCGACCAGTAGCGCCAGCTACGCCGGGTCCAGTAGATCAGATCGAGAAACAGATCATCGATGCCCATGGCCAGCATCAGCAGGCACAGCGTTATGGCGACGTACTTCAGGGCGTACAGCACATGGATGGTGGCGTCGACCAGCCACAGTGACAGCTCGGGGGATAACTCAGGCATCGCCGGCCTCGAGTGTCTCGACGGCGCGGACAAGCCAATCGTTGAGGTCTGCGATGATTTGCCTGGCGGCGTCGCCGCTACCGTAGGGATTGGGGATCGCGGCCATGCGCCGGCGCGCCTTTTCATCGTCGAGCAGGCGCGCCGAGGCGGCCACGATGGCGTCGCTGTCACTGCCGGTGAGGATGACGGTACCGGCGCTAAGGGCATCGCATCGCTCGGTGTGCTCGCGCATCACCAGCACCGGCACACCGAGGGCGGGAGCCTCCTCCTGGATGCCGCCGGAGTCGGTGAGGATCAGACAGGCGCGGCCCATCAGCCAGACGAAGTCACGGTAGTCCTGGGGAGGCACCAGCAGCACGTTGGGGATGCCCGCCAGGGCGTGTTCGACGACGTCCTTGATCGCCGGGTTGAGATGGACCGGGTAGACCAGGTCGACGTCCGGGTAGCGAGCGGCGAGTGCGGCGATGGCGGTGCAGATGGTACGGATGCCATCGCCGTGGTTTTCCCTGCGGTGGCCGGTGATCAGCACCAGCCTGGCGTCGTCGCGCAGCGCGGCAAGCGGTGAGGGGGCTGCCGGGCGATAGCCTTGGCGGTCGAGGCGGCTTTTCATCCAGGTTAGGGCGTCGATGACGGTATTGCCGGTCACCAGGATGGAATCCGGCGCCACCTGCTCGCGCAGCAGGTTGTGACGCGCCGACGCGGTGGGAGCGTAGTGGCGCTGGGCGATACGCGCCACCATGCTGCGGTACGCCTCCTCCGGCCAGGGCGACGCGATATTGCCGGTGCGCAGCCCGGCTTCCACGTGAGCCACCGGGACCCGCCGGTGGAAGGCCGCGAGGCTCGCGGCAAAGCAGGTGGCGGTATCACCATGGACCATCACCAGGTCGGGGGCCACCCGTGACATGTCCTGGTCGAGTGCCTGGATCATGGCCTGCATCAGACCGTTGAGGGTCTGCGCTGGTCTCATCACCGCCAGATTGCTGTCCGGCGTGAGGTCGAACAGCGACAGTGCCTGGAACAGCATCTCGTCGTGCTGGCCGCTGGCACACAGATGCAGTGATAGTGCCGGGCATGCCTGTATGGCCTGGGCGACCGGGGCCATCTTGATCGCCTCGGGACGGGTTCCAACAACGAGCATGACGACAGGCATGAGACGTCCCATGGGAGCGGAGTAAAGTATTCTTTGATTATCTCAGCATACTTCGGTGCGAACTGGGTGCAATCGCAGTGATCTAGGTCAACAAAAGGATATTTTTTGCCGAAAGCGGCGAGAGAGCGACACCTCGTAAGGGAGAGGGGGAGCGACTCTTGGGAGAGAGGGTGGCGGCGAGCGTGGAGAGAGGGCGGCGGCGAGCGTGGAGAGAGGGTGGCGGCGAGCGTGGAGAGAGGGTAGCGGCGAGCGTGGAGAGAGCAGCGGCGGGAATCCAATCCCGGGACGACCCAGCCAGCAAGTCAGCCGGTTTTGCAATGCACAAGGAAGTCGAGCACCTTGTGCTCGCTCATCTCGCAAGGCTTCAGTTGCCACCCACGAGCGGTCAGGTAGCCGTTGAGACTGACCATATCGTTGCCGCCCAACTCCCGGGCGAACACCTTGAGCGAGCGCCCTCGATTGAAGGTGCGTCGGGTCATGGCGTAGCGGCGTCCCCGGTAGTGCACCTCGCTGTACCCCTCGGGCACACCTTCGAGCAAGAGCGCCAGGTCGTCGGGCGTCAGCTTGTCGGCTGTCAGGTCGTCAGCAGCGGGATCTGAAGCCGGCTGCGGCCTGGCATCGGGCAAGTCTGGATGGGCCTTTGATGCTGCCGGCTTTCCAGTGGATGCTTGCGACATGGCATAGACCTCCGGGGCAATTGCTGCGGCGGCGAAGGGGCCGAGCGGTTATGCTGAGTCTACCCAAGTTTTCCCAGGCCAAGGAGGGATGCCCTGTGGCTGGAAGTAGCCTGTTAACCCTGATCGACGACATCGCCACCCTGCTCGACGATGTCTCGGTGATGACCAAGGTGGCGGCCAAGAAGACCGCCGGTGTTCTCGGCGACGATCTGGCGCTCAATGCTCAGCAGGTCACCGGCGTGGCGGCGGATCGCGAGCTGCCGGTGGTGTGGGCGGTGGCCAAGGGGTCGCTGTTCAACAAGTGTTTCCTGATTCCCGGCGCGCTGTTGATCAGCGCCTTCGTGCCCTGGCTGGTGACGGTACTGCTGATGCTTGGCGGGGCCTTTCTGTGCTTCGAGGGCGCCGAAAAGCTGGCCCACAAGTTCCTGCACAAGGAAGACGCCGAGCAGGAGCGCCAGGCGCGACTGGCGGCGTTGGCCGACGGCGAAACCGACATGAAGGCCTTTGAACGCGACAAGATCAAGGGCGCCATCCGCACCGACTTCATTCTCTCGGCGGAGATCATTGTCATCGCGCTGGGCACCGTCAGCGCCGCCCCCCTGAGCCAGCAGATCGCGGTGCTGGTGGCCATCGGCCTGCTGATCACCGTGGGCGTCTACGGCCTGGTGGCGGGGCTGGTCAAGCTCGACGACCTGGGGCTCTACCTGACGCAGAAGGACGGCGGCCTGGCACAGGCCCTGGGCCGAGGACTGCTCAAGGGCGCACCGCTATTGATGAAGGGATTGTCGATCTTCGGCACCCTGGCGATGTTCCTGGTCGGCGGTGGCATCCTTGCCCACGGCATCCCGGTGGTCGGGCACTGGATCGAGGGGCTGGCCGAGACCGAGGTAGCCCTTCCCGGCCTCGACGCCATCATGCACGGGCTGGTGCCAATGCTGGGCAATGGCCTGTTCGGCCTGGCCGTGGGTGCTGCCTTGGTGGCCGTCTGGACCGGCATCCAGCGGCTTCGGGGCAAGGGCCACTGAATGCCAATGCTGGTCGATCATGCTTCGTTCGTCCTGGCCGTGGGTGCTGCCCTGGTCGCTGTGTGGACCGGCATCCAGCGGCTTCGGGGCAAGGGCCATTGATCGCGGATAGGTAGACAGGGGCGGAGCGTGCTCCTGGCATCAAGCAAGAAGGGCGACCCGTGGGTCGCCCTTCTTGTGTGGTGGATGGCCCTTTCCTGGCTTTGCCGATGGCCCTTTCCTGTCTTTACTGATGTGGGGCCTAGCCGGTAGCGCGTCGGCGTGCCGCGACCAGGGTACGCAGGGCGTCCACCGTCAGGAATATCACCAGGCTTACCCCCATTACCGGCATCGCCAGGCCCAGCAGCAGCGCCACCAGCGAAATGAGCGCCAGCACCGACAGCGGTAGTTCCAGCAGGGCCTGCCACAGCGTCTGGCTGTCGCGGGTCAGGGCACGGCGGCGCCACCACATGGCGTAGCCCCAGCCGACCATGGTCATGATGCCGATGCCGAGGGCGGCCAGCAGCAGTTGGTTGGGCAGGCCGAAGAGGATGCCCATATGGCCGTCGATGCCCCAGCGGGTGAGCTTGGCCGCAGGCGGGTAGTCGTTGAAGCTCACCTGATCGAGCACCTGGAAGCTTTGCGGATGGATCGCCACCTCGTCCACCTGGGACGGCCAGCTACGGTCGATCTCGCGCACCTTCCAGGCCTGATTGTCGCCGGGCACCAGCAACTCGATCTTGCCGGCGTCGAGGCCTGCCTCACGGGCCTGGCGTTCGACCGCGTCGAAGGCCTCAAGCGACCCCGATACGGTCGGGTGAGCGCCGGGCATGGCGTGGTCGGCGTGTGCGTCGTAGGCGACGTCGTGGGCCTGAAGCGACTGGGACACCCGAGGCGTCCCCCAGCCTGCGGCCTTGAGCATGGTGAAGAAGTTGTCGCCGGCGTACTTCGACCAGGTCATGCCGGTGGCCGACAGGGCCAGCAGGCCGACCAGCAGGAACAGCCCCAGCAGACTGTGGCGTCGGCGGGTGCGCAAGCGACGGGCGGTGCGGGTCTGCTTGCCGGGCTGCACTCGGGGCGAGGGGGTGACCGCCCAGATGGCCAGTCCGCCGAGGGCGGCGAGCCACATCCAGGAAGCGGCCAACTCGCTGTAGAGGCGGCCGGGATCGCCCTGCATCAAGCTGCGGTGGATCTGGTCGATGATCCGGCGTAGCGGCAGTACCCCACTGGTACCGTAGACAGTCATGTCGCCACGGATTTCGAGGCTTTGCGGGTCGACAAAGATGGCCCGGTGTTCGCCGGCATCAAGGCTTGGGTCTGCGAACATCACCCGGGTGGTGGCGCCGGGTTCGGGGGCCGGGCGCACGGCGCTGGGCAGGGCGGAATCATCGAGATAGTCCTGGGCCGCTGCAATCTGGCGTGACAATGGCCGGGCCAAGGTCGCGGAAGCGCTGTCCGAACCGGTGGTCAGCGCGTCCCGGTACAGTGCCTGCTCCAGTGCCGGGGTCAGCGCATAGAGCGTGCCGGTGAGGGCGGCGAAGAAGATGAAGGGGCCGACCAGCAGGCCGATATAGAAGTGCAGTCGTATCACCAGCGTCTTCAGCGCCGGCGCAACGGGTTTCGCGTGCGTCGTCATGGTCATTCTCTTGAAGGCGGAGTTGCCGACGGCGATGCCGTTCGGTGGCTCTGGAGGCGGTGGCCTCGATGGATCACGACAATGACGCGGGAGGGGCGCGGGGAGTCGGACGCTGGAAGCGCCCGCTGACAACGGGGGGAATGCCTGCAGCACAACGTGCCGGCGGGGCCCGCGGCGCCAGGCTAACCAATACCAGCAACAGCAGGGCCAGCCACGGCACCTGGGCAAACAGTACGCAGTAGCCACAGGCGGCCAGGTGATGATGCCCGGCGTCACCGATCGCCCCCTCGACGGCAGGCTCAAACGTGCCGTGCCCCTCTACTTCCGCGGCGCTCGGCGTGGGATCATTCTGGGCATGGCCTTGTCCGGTGCCTTGAGCCAGGCCTTGGTGGTGACCATGTCCATGGTGGTGTTGTCGACCGGCCTCGTCCTCCATCGCCAGGCGCTGGACCTGGCTGATCAGTGGGCCCACGAAGAGCATCAGCATGGCCAGCACCGCCAGCAGGCAGACCCGGCGCTGACGGCGGGGTCGGGAGCTCAAGAGACGAGCGGCTGAGGGCATGAAAGAGGCAACCTTGGCGATCGGGAATATGCAGACGGGCCACTATAGTGCAGCGCCTGGCGTTTGCCCACGGTGGAGGCATGCTCTTCCGAGGGACCTGTGCCGGCGGCAATGGGGGCACACGGGTCGATACCACCAGCCAGGGATCTATCGATGAGTGACGGCTACAAAGAGGGCGAAGGGACCGGTGACAGGATCGGCGGCGGGATCGATGAAGCAAGCGGTGAAGGCCTGCAACCGCATCCTGGGCCGGACCGAGAGGCGCCATCGCTTGGCAGCCAACGGCTGGATCGGCCGCTCCATGGGCCGTTGAACCAGTCTCGATGTCAGCCGTTGTCGCTGGGCTATCAGGCGCTGCTGGAGGAGGGACATCTGGTTGCCGATGCCGCCCAGGCCCGGGCGGTCGAGGCGCTGGACGCCTTGCAGCAGGAGCTCGCTGGCGGCGTGACGAGCCGGGGCCTGTACCTCTGGGGGCCGGTGGGTCGTGGCAAGACCTGGCTGATGGATCTGTTCGTCGATTGCAGTCCGGTGACGGTGCGTCGTTGGCACTTTCATCACTTCATGCGCTGGGTGCACCAGCGTCAGTTTTACTGGCGGGGACAGCCCGACCCGCTGGCAAGGCTCGCCGAGGAGCTTTCCGCCGAGGTCGGGGTGCTGTGTCTGGATGAAGTCTTCGTCGAGGACATCGCCGACGCCATGCTGCTGGGCGGGCTGATGCAGCAGCTGTTCGCCAGACGCCTGACGCTGGTGGCCACCTCGAACCAGCCGCCGGCCGAGCTCTATCGCGATGGCTTCAATCGCGAGCGTTTCCTGCCGGCCATCGCCGCGATGCAGGCCCATCTTCAGGTGCTCGAACTGGATGGCGGTCAGGATCATCGCCGCCATCCCGGCGACGTTCACCAGCGCTATTTTGTGCGTAGGGCCGGCGACCCCGGCATCCTGTCCGAGCAGTTTGTTCGGCTGAGCGGCAGGGCGGCGACGCCCCGAACATTGGCGCTTGGCGGCCGCAAGCTGGAGGCCAGAGGCCTCGAAGGCCAGGTACTGTGGTGCGACTTCGCTGCCCTTTGCGAGGCGCCGCTGGCGGCGCTCGACTTTATCGCGCTATGTGATCGCTTCGATACGCTGTTGCTGGGGGAGGTGCCGTGCCTGGCTTCCAGGCCTGATGAGGATGACAGCGACGGCAGAGCCGCGCCGGATCGGCAACCGGGCGCCCCGCGTCCCATCGCTCGTGGCACAGAAGACGCCAGTGAGCGGGTGGCCGCCGGTGATCGCGTACTGCCGCCGCTGGGGGCCAGGGACGACAGCGTGCGTCGCTTTATTGCCCTGGTCGACGAATGCTACGACCGTCGGGTACCGCTGGTGATCGAGGCGTCGGTGGCGATGGAGGAGCTTTATCCCGATGGCTATCTGGCGTTTGCCTTCCGGCGCACCCTGAGCCGGCTTGGCGAAATGCAGCTGGCGCGCTTCGGGCAGCGCCGGTTGCCTTGATCCTTGCGGCGTCAGCCTGGGCGAGGCCGCGATCGGCAGGCGCCGTCGAAAAGTGTCGGCAGGGACAATAACGCTCACAAGTGAACGGCAATAGACGGAAGTGGACAGCAATGGACGAAAATCGACAGATGAACGGGATCACCATCGAGCGCTTGAGCGCCGCTTCGCAACAGCTTGACCAGGTCGCCGACTGGACCTTTGGCGCCTGGGGGCACCTGCATCCGGAGGCCGACATCGCCGGCTGGCGCCAGGCGGTGGCTCAGATGTGCGGTCCGGCCGGGGTGCCCTCGGTGTTCGTGGCGATGAAGGAGGGGCAGGCCCTGGGCACGGCGAGCCTGTCGCCGGATGACATGAGTATTCGCCGGGAACTGTCACCGTGGCTCGCCTCGGTCTACGTGCCACCCGAACAACGCGGTCAGGGACTCGCCTCCGCGCTGGTAAGGCGGGTAGAGCAGGAGGCTCGCGACCACGGCATCGAATGGCTTCACCTCTACACGCCGGATCAGCAGTCACTGTATCGCCGGCTGGGGTGGGAGGAGCTCGAAGAGCTCGACTATCTGGGTGAGCGGGTCACCATCATGCGGCGGCTGATTGATGGGTGAAGTGAAAAGGTTGGTCGGAGGATGGACTGTGCTCAAACAGTCTTTTGCGGAAGTTATCTGATTGAATTTTTTATAAAAAACGAAGGTGTGTGGTGGGGTGGGCTAGCCGCTGGGTTTGCCGCAGGCTAGCCTTCGTCAGGAGTATGCCATCTACCTTTATGAGATCGACTGACCCGGAGATCATGCCATGGACAAGCACACCATCGAAGGCAAGTGGAAGGAACTGAGCGGTGCCGCCAAGGAAAAGTGGGGAGAACTCACCGACGACGAGATTCAGCAGGCCGAAGGCAACAAGGAAAAGCTGATCGGCATCATCCAGCAGAAGTTTGGCCTGGCCAGAGAAGAAGTGGAGAAGGAGTTCGACAAGCTCAAGGGTCGGCTCGATCAGTAGCGGCGAGTGCCGCGGGCTCTGTCGCCCGTGCGGGCAGGCAGCGTCTTGTACCAGCGGGGAGTCATCGTGACTCCCCGTTGTTCGTTGTGGGTCAGGTCTGGTGTCCTCAGGTGCTCTCACCTTCCAGCAGGGCGAAGCCGACGTCGATCTGGCGTTCGGGGTCACGGCCCTCCAGACGGTCGATGATCTGCGAGGCGGCGAGCCGGCCGATGGCCTCGCGGGGGGAGGAGATGGTGGTCAGACGCGGCATCAGCGAGCGGCCGAAGGGCAGCCCGGTAAACCCGGCGATGGCGATGTCGTCGGGCACTCGCAGGCCCTGGCGCTGTGCGCCCAGCAGGGCGCCGCTGGCCATCACATCGTCGACGAAGTGGATCGCCTCGACGCCCGGGTGGTGGCGACGGACCTCGTCCAGCGCCGTGGCGCCGAGGTCGAAGTGGCTGTCCTGGTGCCACTCCATCAGCGGGGCCGCAAGTCCGGCCTTCTCGAGCCTGGTGCGGTGGCCGGCGTAGCGCTGGGCGGCGCGATAGTTGGACTCGAGCCGGGTGCCGGCGAAGACGATATGACGGTAGCCCCGAGCGATCAGATGATCGGCCATGGCGGCGCCTGCCTTTTCGTGGTCCATGCCGACGTTCATGTCCAGCGCCGGGCCCAGTTCCATGATTTCCACCAGCGGTCGAGGAAAACGTTCCAGCAGCGCGCTTAGCCCCGGCTGGTGGCGCAGGCCGGTGGTCACCAGGGCGGTGGGGGACCAGCCGAGAAAGGTGCGGATCAGCTCTTCTTCGCGCTGCATGCTGTAGTCGGTGTTGCCCAGCAGCATCTGGTAGCCGTGCTGGTCGAACTGTGCCTGCAGCCCCTGGATGACCTCGACGAACACCACATTGGACAGCGACGGCACGATCACCGGGATGAAGCGCGAGCTGGCCGAGGCCAGGCTACCGGCCACCATATTGGGCACATAGCCAACCTTGGCGATCGCCGCTTCCACCTTGTTGCGGGTGGTCTCGCGTACGCTGTCCGGGCGGTGAATCGCCCGAGACACGGTGATCGAGGAAACTCCAGCCTCACGGGCGACGTCGTCAAGCGTCGGGTTGTCCAGGCCCTTGCGGCGGCGGCGATCACCGCCCTGGGTCTCGTTCATCGGACTCTCCTTGATCGATGGCATCAGAGGGACGCCTGCCTTCCATGGTATGCCGAATGGGGCGCGCTGGCTCGCTCGTTCCCAGGCTGTCCCTGCGTCGCAGGTCAGTGGGGACATGGCCCAGCGCCTCGGCCTCGAGCGGCTGATGCCGAGCGCTTCATGCAGGGCAGCTTGGATCAAGCGCTGCACGCCTCGGGGCACCCATGGTCCCGACACCGGGATCACGGCGGTAGTTAGACATTGGTCGATGCCTATCGCTTTCGTGCTTGTGCAACAAGGGACTCTGGACTAAAAATGTTAGCGCTAACATTTTACAGGGCAGCAGCGGTGATCTTCACCCATCATCGCCGACCGGATTCCCTATCGTCCTGTTATCGGTATTGGTCGCTGGCCTTCGGTGTGCCGGGGACAGATACCGCCTCCCTGCTCCTTCCGCAGATGAAGTCGAAGCAGGCCATACTCTTGTTTGTCGGCCCTGACGGCCTCGTTACCGGAGAGCAGCATGAGTGAATCATCCACGACATCCGCCGGATCCCCTGTCTGTGGCGTGGTGGGACTTGGCGCCATGGGCATGGGTATCGCCCGAAGCCTTCTGCGTGGCGGCCTTGACGTGATCGGTTGCGACGTTTCCAGCGCCTCCCGTCAGGCCTTCGAGGAAGCCGGTGGCGAGGCGGTGGCGTCGGCCCGCGAGCTGGCGCCGCGCTGTGACGTGGTGCTGCTGGTGGTCGTCAACGCCGATCAGGTCGAGGCGGTGCTGTTTGGAGAAGATGGCCTGGCAGCGACGCTTGCGTCGGGCAGCCTGGTGATCCAGTGCGCCACCGTGGCGCCGAGTTTCGCCGAATCCCTGGGACGCCGACTGGCAGAGGCTGGGCTGATGATGCTCGACGCCCCGATCAGCGGCGGGGCGGCCAAGGCGGCCAGCGGAGAGCTGTCGGTGATGGCCTCCGGGAGTGCCGAGGCCTTCGCCCTGGCCGAGGCACCGCTTGGTGCCATGGCGGCCACGGTCCACCGGCTGGGCGACGCGCCGGGGCCTGGCTCCAGCGTCAAGCTGGTCAATCAGCACCTGGCCGGGGTGCATATCGCCGCCGCCGCCGAGGCCATGGCGCTGGGACTGAAGATGGGCATCGACGGTCGCGCGCTGTACCGGGTGATTACCCAGTCGGCGGGCAATTCGTGGATGTTCGAGAACCGGGTGCCGCACATTCTGGACGGCGACTATCATCCGCTGTCGGCCGTGGACATCTTCGTCAAGGACCTCAACATCGTCCACGACACCGGCCGCGAACTGCGCCTGTCGATGCCAGTGGCGGCCAGCGCCCTGCAGCAGTTTACCGCCGCCAGCGGCATGGGGCTGGGACGCGAGGACGACGCCGCGGTGGTCAAGGTCTACGCCGCCACCGCAGGGATCGCACTGCCCGCGGCCAATGACGACGACGCCGGATAAGGCCGCGTCGCGGCTGTGTTCCTCCCCTTTATTCACCGTATTTGACGAGGACTGACCATGACTCTGGTACTCGGCGCCATCGCCGATGATTTCACCGGCGCCACCGACCTGGCCAACAATCTGGTGCGCTCCGGCATGCGCACCGTGCAGATGCTCGGTGTGCCCACCGGCAAGCCGCTTCCGGAAGGTGTCGACGCCGTGGTCGTCGCGCTCAAGTCGCGTACCTGCCCGGTGGAGGAGGCGCTGGCCGACAGCCTGGCGGCGCTGGACTGGCTGACCGAACAGGGCGCACGCCAGGTCTTCTTCAAGTACTGCTCGACGTTTGATTCCACCGCAGACGGCAATATCGGGCCAGTAGCCGATGCTCTGCTCGAGCGCCTTGGCGGCGATCAGACGGTGATGGTGCCGGCCTTTCCGACCACCGGACGCACGGTCTATCAGGGTCACCTGTTCGTCGGCGATCGTCTGCTCAACGACAGCGGCATGCAGGATCACCCGCTCAATCCGATGACCGACGCCGATCTGGTGCGGGTGCTGGGCGCGCAGACCTCGCATGCGGTGGGGCTTCTGTCTCACTCGGTGATCCGCCAGGGCGCAGAGGCCTGTGCCAGCCACCTCGAACGCCTGGGAGGTGACAAGGTCCGCCACGTCATCTGTGACACCCTGGATGACGCCGACCTTGAGGTGCTGGCTGCGGCCTGCGTCGAGCTACCCCTGGTCACCGGCGGCTCGGGCCTTGGCCAGGCGCTGCCCGCCGAGTATCGGCGCAAGGGCTGGCTTGAGGCGGTCGACGACGCGGCTCGGCTGGCCTCGGCCCAGGGGCAGGCCCTGGTGCTTTCCGGTAGCTGCTCGCGGGCTACCCTGGCCCAGGTCGAGCACTTCCTCGAGCGCCATCCGGGGATCGCCCTGGACCCGCTGGCGCTGGCCGAGGGTGACGCGCCCATCGCTGAAGCGCTGGACTTCGTGCGTCGCCACTATCAGGACTCGCCAGACGAGCCGGTGCTGGTCTACGCCTCGGCTGCACCCGAGCGGGTCAAGGCCGCCCAGCAGCGCCTGGGCGTGGCCAAGGCGGGCGAGCTGGTCGAGCGGGCCCTGGCGACCCTGGCCGCCACTCTGGTGGACGAAGGTGTCGGCAGGTTGCTGGTGGCCGGCGGCGAGACCTCCGGTGCGGTGGTCTCGGCGCTGTCGCTGGACCAGTTGCATATCGGCGGGCAGATCGATGCCGGGGTGCCCTGGACCCAGGCCCGCGTCGGCGGGTCGACCCTGTCGCTGGCGCTCAAGTCCGGCAACTTCGGCGGCGTCGATATCTTCAGCCGCGGCTTTCAGGTGCTCAAGGAGATGAGCCAATGAGTGCACGTGACGTCAATCGTCTGCGCGAGCAGATCGCGACCTACGGCAAGTCATTGTTCGACCGCGGCCTGACCATGGGCTCCAGCGGTAATATCAGTGTGCGTCTGGACGACGGCGGCTGGTTGATGACCCCGACCAACGCCTGCCTGGGACGACTCGATCCGGCCAGCATCTCGACGTTGTCGGCGACTGGGGAATGGCTCGATGGCGACAAGCCGACCAAGGAAAGTTTCCTGCATATGGCGATGTACGCCGAGCGGCCCCAGTCCGAGGCCATCGTCCATCTGCACTCGACCCACTCGGTGGCGGTATCCTGCCTGCCGGATGTGGACCACCACGACTGCATTCCGCCGCTGACCGCCTACTACGTGATGCGCGTCGGCCGCCTGCCGCTGGTGCCCTACCACGTGCCGGGGGACCCCAGCCTCGGCGACGCGGTACGTGGGCTCGCCGGCAAGCACAGCGCGGTGCTGCTGGCCAACCACGGCCCGGTGGTGGCGGGCAAGTCGCTGGAGGCAGCGGTCTACGCCACCGAAGAGCTCGAGGAGACCGCCAAGCTGTTCCTGCTGCTGCGCGGCCAGAATCCTCGAGGGTTGACGCCAGAACAGGTAGAGGAACTCGAAGCACGCTTCCCCCGCGACTGACCCGGGGCTATTGGCGTCGGCAATGCCTCGATACTGGGCCCCCGACGCGAGGCCCGCACGACAATGACAATCAGGAGAGCGAGATGCCCCGCCTGGCCGCCAACCTCAGCATGATGTTCACCGAGCACGACTTTCTCGACCGCTTTGGCGCCGCCGCCAAGGCGGGCTTTACCGGCGTCGAGTACCTCTTCCCCTACGACTTCGAGGCGCACGAACTGCGTGAGCGGCTCGACCAACATGGGCTGACGCAGGTGCTGTTCAACCTGCCCCCCGGCGACTGGGAGGCCGGCGAGCGAGGCCTTGCCAGCCTGCCGGGGCGCGAGGGGGAGTTCCGCGAGGGGCTCGAGCGTGCGCTCGACTACGCCGCGGCGCTCGACTGTCCGCGCCTGCATGCCATGGCGGGGCTGCTGCCGCAAGGCGCCAGCGAGGCCACCCGAGAGGCCCATCTGGCCACTTACGTCGACAACCTTTCCCATGCCGCCGAGGCCTGTGGCCGGGCCGGGCGTACCCTGTTGATCGAGCCGATCAACGGCCGCGACATGCCGGACTTCCTGTTGCAGCGCCAGGAGCTTGCCAGGGAGGTGATCCAGCGCGTCGGCTCGCCCCACCTCAGGCTGCAGTTCGACCTGTACCACTGCCAGATCGTCCAGGGCGACCTGATCCGTACCCTGGAAGCCCAGTTCGACGTGGTGGGACACGTGCAGCTCGCCGGGGTCCCGGAGCGCCATGAACCGGACCAGGGGGAAGTGAACTTTGGCCCGGTGCTCGAGCGTCTCGACGCCCTTGGCTATGACGGCTGGGTCGGCTGTGAATACCGCCCCGCAGGTGACACCGTCGATGGCCTGGGCTGGGCGCGCGCCCATGGCGTTGTTGCCAGCTAACTCGTCACTGGATAAAGCGGGCCACCGTCACAAAATAAGGAGAGCTTCCATGCATATCTTGATGACTGGTGCCTCTGGTGTATCGCTGGGGCAGCGCCCGGCGTGGGCCATCGTCCCTAAAGGAGGAGAACACCCATGCATATCTTGATTACTGGTGCAGCCGGCTTCCTTGGCAAGCGTCTGGTTCAGGCGCTGCTGGCCAAGGGCGAGGTCAACGGCCAGCCGCTTTCGCGCCTGACCCTGGTCGACCAGAGCACGCCGCCTCACCCACAGGATGCGGGCCAGGTGGCGGTGACGTCCACCGCTCGGGATCTTACCGAAGAGGGAGCCTGGGACGCCCTGCTGGATGGCGCCCCGGACGTGATCTACCACCTGGCGGCGGTGGTCAGCTCCGCCGCCGAGGCCGATCTGGAGCTTGGGCTAGCGGTCAACTTCGACGCCACCCGGGCGCTGCTCGACGGCTGTCGCCAGCGCGGCCTGGCCGCGACCCGGGTGATCATGGCCAGCTCGGTGGCGGTGTACGGCGGCGAGCTGCCTGAGGTGCTCGACGACATGACCGCGCTGCGGCCCCAGAGCTCCTACGGCAGCCAGAAGGCCATGTGTGAGCTGTTGATCAACGACTACAGTCGACGGGGCCTGATCGACGGTCTGGTGCTGCGCCTGCCGACCATCGTCATTCGTCCAGGCCGGCCCAACGCTGCGGCCTCGAGTTTTGCCTCGAGTATCCTGCGTGAGCCCCTGAACGGCGAGGCAGCGGTGTGCCCGGTGCCCACCGAGCTCGAACTGTTCGTGATGTCGCCTGGCAAGGTGGTTCAGGCGCTGGTCCACGGCGCCGAAGTTGCCGCCGATGCCCTGGGTGACTTCCGCGCCTTCATGCTGCCGGGTATCAGCGTGCGCGTGGCGGCCATGCTCGACGCGCTGGAGCGTCAGGGTGGCGCTCAGGCGCGGGAACTGGTGAGTTTCGAGCAGGATGAGCGTATCCGCGCCATCGTCGAGAGCTGGCCTGGGCGTTTTCGTACCGCCAAGGCCGAGGCCCTTGGCTTTGTCGGTGACAGCGACTTCGATGCCATCGTCGAGGCCTTTGTCGAGGATCAGGCGACGGGCTAGCGGTGGAGAATCGGGGCTGACGGTGGTTGCCCAGGGTCTAGGGCTTGTCTGAAAAGTGCCTGCGCTCGGTAATACGGCGTTAAAAATCGGATCAAAATGCTCATTTACACCCCGTAAACTGCGCTTTCTCACCGATTTTTGCCTTGTCTAACCTTCGCTCGTCGACTTTTCGGACAGCGCCTAGCGCGGGGGCTTGGCGAGAGCCCTTAGCGAGGGTGCCTAGCGTGGGTCTTCGGGGGTATCCAGGTCGCGCACCACGCCGGGATCATCGACGTCGATCTCGAGCAGTGCCTGGCGGTGGCGGTGTAGTAACGCTCGGGCGCCGTCCTGGCCGTGAAGCTGAGTCATCTCGGGCCAGAAGTCGCAGCCAACGATCACCGGGTGGCCGGGTTGGCCGTGAAAGCGCGGCCGGACCAGTCGGTCGGCCCTGGCGCTGGCGGCAAGCCGGCGGCAAGTCGGCGCCGAGATCCAGGCCATGTCGCCGAGCCATACCGCCGCTGCGGTGAGCTCAGGACTTTGCTGCTGGCGTTGCTGAAGCAGCCAGCGAAAGGCCGCCGACAGGCTGTCGCCGAGGGCGTCGCTGGGACGTTCAAGCGACAGCAGCTCGAGGCTGGCAGACGGTGCACGGGCCCAGTCGGCGAGGCTCTCGCCCGGCCCCAGCACCACCAGCCGCCGAGGGGTCAGCTCGGCCGCCGCCGCAAGGCTTGCCGCCAGCAGCCGGCGACCATCTTCGAGGCGTGCATGGCGCTTGTCCGCGGCGCCGAAGCGCCGTGAACGACCCGCCGCCGCTACTACACAGATCAGCGGGGTGGCGTGGGACGGATGGCGGCCATCCTCACGAGAGGGGGTTGAAGCAGGAGTGCCCGACTGGCCGCTAGAGCGCATGGCGGTCCTTGCCCCGGCGTACCCGAACGATATCGGCCATCACCGCCAGGGCGATCTCCGCCGGGGTCTTGCTGCCCAGGTTCAAGCCGATCGGCATATGGATACGCGCGATCTCGTCATCGCTCAGACCACCGCTGCGGAATAGCCGCTCGGCCCGCGCCCGGGACGTCTGCAGCGATCCCATCACCCCAATGTAGAACGCCTCGGAGCGTACCGCCTCGATCATCGCCAGATCATCGATGCGCGGGTCGTGGGTCAGCGCCACTACCGCCGTGGCAGCATGGCAGCCACCTTCGGCGATAAAGCGTGACGGTAGGGTCGCCACCTTCTCGATGTTGCCGGAGGCGCCCCCGAGTTCATCGATAAAGGACTCCAGCATGCCTTCCCGAGGGTCGCAGACGATCACCTCGAAGCCGAGCCCCACGGCGAACTGGGCGCAGGCGACGGCCACCGGCGAGACCCCGGCAAGCAGCAGTCGGGCGGCCGGGCCGACGCGCAGTTGCGCACTGGCCTCACCATTCCCATCGACCAGAACGACGCGATCACCCAGGCCATCGTCCTGAGTGAGCGAGAGCGTGCCGGTGTCCAGGTCTACCCGGCGAATCAGCGGCTTGCGTCCTTCCAGTGCCGCCTCCAGGGCCGAGAAGTGCGCCAGTGCCGCCTGGTCGGGGGCGAAGCGTTCGACCAGGACGTCGAGCACGCCGCCACAGGGAAGGCTGGGCGCCGGGTAGTCGACGTCGTCGCCGGCGCCGTAGCGCACCCGCCTGACCGGCGTATCGAAATCACCCTGCCCAAGGCGCTCAAGAAAATCCTCCTCGACGCAGCCGCCGGACAGCGAGCCAACGTGATCACCGTCACGGGTGGCAGCCAGCCAGGCGCCGGGTTCGCGTGGTGAGGAGCCATAGGTGGACAGCACCGTGGCCAGCCACAGGGTACGCCCGTCGCGTAGCCAGGCGAGGGCACGTCGCACCACCCTAAGATCCAGATGTTGCATGGTCAGCGTGTCCTGTGTGTGACGAGCGCCACGCGATCAGCGTGGCGCTCGGGTGGCGGGTCAGGCCCCCAGTGCGGCCTTGAGCGCCTCCGGCCGCATCGGCAGGTCGCGCAGGCGCACGCCGGTGGCGTGAGCGATGGCGTTGGCGATGGCCGGCGCTACAACGCAGGTGCCAGGTTCGCCCAAGCCGACCGGGGTGTGGTCGTTGTCGACGAACTCAAGGTCCAGCTCCGGCACCTGATGCATGCGCAGCGGCGTGTAGCTGTTCAGGTTGAGGTCCGCAGGCTGGCCTTCGGCGTACTCGGTGCCTTCGTGCAGGGCCATCGACAGACCCCACAGCAGCGAGCCTTCCAACTGGGCCATGGCACCGTCGGGATGGGCCAGGGTGCCGGCGTCCACCACCGAGGTCAGCTTCTCGACGGTCACCTCGCCGCTGGCACGGTCCACCTTGACACGGGCGACACAGGCCACCCAGGTCGGCATATGGCGTTCCTGGCCGAAGCTCAGTGCCACGCCGAGACCAGTGTCCTCGGGCAGGGCGTCGCGCTCGTTCCAGCCGGCCTTGTCGAGCGTGCGTTCGAGGACTGTCTTGAGGCGCTCGGCGCCGCCGACGCTGTTGGGCGCCTCGCCGGCGTTGCGTCCTTCGGCCTTGAGCAGGTTCCGGCGGTACTCGGCGGGGTCCTGTCCGGCGGCCAGCGCCAGTTCGTCGATATGGCTCTCCACCGCCCAGGTGGTCCAGCCTGGCCCCACCGCGCGCAGATAGCCGGGAACGAACGCTTCGTGGGCCTTGTGGTTCTGCTGGGCCCACACCCGCTGGGCGCCCAGTGCGTACCAGTGGTCGGCACCACTGATGGCGAAGGAATCGATCTTGCCGCCACCCTCGACGAATTCGCCGAGAAAGCCGGGTGCGATATCGGCGGTGGGCCAGCCGGCGGCGGCGGCGTGTTCGCTGGCCTGGATAGCGCCGTCGGCTGCCAGGGCCGAGCGCAGCCGCTGCACCGAGGGTGAGCGCACGCAATCCATGCGACTGTCATCGGGGCGGGTAAAGACCATCTTGACCGGGGCGCCCACGGCCTTGGCGGCCAGCGCAGCAGGCACAGCATAGTCGCCATAGAGACGGCGTCCGAAGCCGCCGCCCAGATAGTACTGATGGAAGGTCACCTGGCTCTCGTCGACTTCCAGCGCCTTGGCCACCAGGGGCACCGCCACGGACTGCTGCTGGTTGCCGCAGTGGACGTGCCAGTGGCCGTCGCGCTCGACCACGGTGGCGTTGACCGGCTCGAGCTGGAAGTGCAGCACACTGGACGTGGTGTAGGTGGCATCGATCAGCGACACGTCCTCGGCGGACGCGGCCTGCTCGAGGGTCGACGTCACCTCGCCGATATCGACGAACAGGGCGCCGTTGTCACGGCTCGGCGACTGGGTCAGGCGGCGGCCTTCATCGAGAATGTCGGCCTCGGTGATCGAGATGCCTGAGCCGTTTTCCCATTCAATCTTCAGTGCATCGGTGGCGCGCATGGCGGCGGAAAAGTTGTCGGCGATCACCGCCAGCCAGCCCTGGCACAGGCCCGAGGGGTCCTCCAGACGGATGGTCTGGCGATAGCCGGCGATGGACTGGGCCGCGCTGTCATCGATGGAGGTGGCGCGGGAGCCGAAACGGGTAGGCGGCAGCACCGGGCGGGCGTAGAGCATCCCATCGACCTTGGCGTCGATGCCGAAGACGGCCTCGCCGGTGGTCTTGGCGGGGATGTCCTGGGCTCGGCCGGAGGTGCCCAGCACGCGGCGCTCGGAGGCCGGCTTGAGCTCGATGGCTTCAAGCTCTTCGGCGCTGTAGCTGCGCGACAGGGTGCCGCTGGCAACGATCTCGCCGTAGCCGATACGCTTGTCGCCGCTGATGACCTGACCGTCACGGGCCTGGCAGTCGGCGGCGTCGACCTCGAGCAGGCGCGCACCTGCTTCGATCAGCGCCTGGCGTCCGGCGGCGCCGGCACGGGACAGCGGCAGGAAGCTGTGGTTCACCGACCAGCTACCCCCGGTGATCATGTAACCCCACTTGGGGTCGCTGTCGACGTATTCGATGGCGATCGTCGCCGGGTCGACCTCGAGTTCCTCGGCCACCAGGCGGGCCAGGCTGGTGCCCACGTGCTGGCCCATCTCGGCCTTGGTGCAGTGCAGGGTGACGTGACCCTGGGCGTCGATGGCGTACCACAGGGTCGGCTCGAAGCGACCCTTGGCCAGGGCCTCGCTGGCCGCGTCGGCGGCGCCGAAGGCCATGCCGGGCAGGCCAAAGGCGAGGACCGCGCTGGCGCCCAGGGTGCCGATCAGAAAGCCGCGGCGGCTAAGGCCGGGGCCTGCGTTTCGGTCGGCCGGGGACGTATCGCTGCGGACTGCGGAAGCGCCTCGATGGGCCGCCAGGGTGTCATCAAACCGGCTCATGGCGGGGCTCCTCGGCGCTGGTACGGGTTGCAGTGCGGGTAGCAGTAGCGGTGGCGGGGTCGAAGGTCTCGACGCCGCCCTGCTGAAGCGAGGAGGCGCGCTTCACCGCGCGATGGATGCGCACGTAGGCCATGCAGCGGCACAGGTTGCCGCTCATGCCCTGGGTGATCTCGTCATCGCTGGGGGAAGGCTTGCGCTTGAGCAGATCGGCCGCCTGCATGATCTGGCCGGATTGGCAGTAACCGCACTGGGGCACCTGTTCTTCTCGCCAGGCCTGTTGCAGCGGGTGGTTGCCGTCGGCGTCGAGGCCTTCGATGGTGGTGATCTCGGCACCTTCGGCGGCGGCCAGCGGCAGCACGCAGCTACGCGTGGCCGAGCCGTTGAAGTGGATGGTGCAGGCGCCGCACTGGGCGATGCCGCAGCCGAACTTGGTGCCGGTCAGGCCCAGGGTATCGCGCAGTACCCACAGCAGTGGGGTCTGGGGATCCACCTCGACGCTCACCGCTTCGCCGTTCAGGGTGAAGCTGGTCATGGGGGCTGGTTCCTCGCTGGTTTCATTGCGTAGCTTCAGGGTCCGTTGGTGCTTCTGATTTTTCTTGTCTGCGTCCCTTTTACCCGTTCTTGAGGCAACAGGGGACGCGAGGACGGTCGGGATGCCGTAACTGGCACACCATCTGCCTCTTAATAAGCGATGTCGCGATACTATAGACCAGTCGACTAGTGGGCAACGTTGAATGCGGGAACGGGCGAAATGCGTGGATGGCGGTTACCGCAAAGGCGCCGGGGGCGTCTGGCGCCTCTCGTGGTGAGGGCTGCTTCTCGACATGGAGTTCAGGGCGTCAGTGAATCTAGCTCTCGCTGAGACGTCGATGGAGTGCGTCGCCCTTGAGCATTTCGGGATTCAGGCGAATGCCCAGCCCGGGCTCGCCACTGACGCGGATCATGCCGTCCTCGATCGGCGGCAGGCCCTCGACGCAGTCGGCGTACCAGCCGTAGTAGAAGGCCCGGGTGAATTCCTGCTCGGCGACGTTGGCAAGCGCCATGGCCAGGTGGGTGGAGACCGCCAGCGTCACCGGGCCGGAGCAGTCATGGAAGGCGATCGGGCGGCCCTCGGCTTCGGCCAGGGCGGCGGCCTTGCGGGCGAAGCTGACGCCGCCGCCCCAGGTCACATCGATGATCGGGGTGTGGATACGTCCGCGATGCAGCAGGTCGCGAATCTGCCCCAGGCCGCCGAGGGTCTCGCCGCCGGCCAGGGGGACGCAGGTGTCGGCCAGCTCGCCGAGCTGGTCGAAGCGATCCATCCACAGTGGGTCCTCGATCCAGTCCGGGTCGATGGGCGCCAGCGCCTGGCAGATGGTGCGCGCCGCCGGCAGACTCCAGAGCCCGTGCAGTTCCGCCTTCAGGCGCATGCGATCGCCGTGGACACGACGGATCTCCTCGAACGGCCACAGCGCACGATTGAGATCGGCGGGCGAGATGGACATGCCGTGGTGGGCGCCTTCGGCGAAGTCGAAGGGCCAGATCTTCATGGCGGATATGCCCATCTCGAGGAGCTCTGCGGCGAGCTCTGCCGGACGCTCGAGAAAGGCGTCCAGGTCCTCGTAGCGGGGAGACGCCCCGTCATCCCCCGAGCCACTCTTGATGCCGAAGTTGTCCGGGCGTACCTCGGCGGACTTGGACACATAGTCGGGGCCGGCGCAGGTGTTGTAGAGCGGCACCCGCGCTCGGGTGGCGCCACCGAGCAGGTCATGCAGAGGCAGGCCGGCACGCTGACCAGCCAGGTCCCACAGGGCCACGTCGATGGAGGACAGCGCGCGGGTCTCGGCACTGGTGCCGCCAAAGCCCACGTAGGGTTGCATCTTGCGGTGCAGCGCCTCGATGCGGGAGGCATCCTCGCCCAGCAGCAGGGGAGCGAGGCGGCCATGAACATCGGCGTCGATGGCGTCGGTGCCGAACCAGCTCTCGCCCAGGCCCACCAGGCCGTCCTCGGTGTGGACGCGCACCCAGATCAGCGACGGACGAGCCGCAGGACGCAGGGTTTCGATACGCTGGATCTTCATGCTGGTCTCCGCAAGGTTCAGTGTTTCGCTACCGTTGATCGGCCCCGTTCGTCATTGCCGCGTACCGCCACCGTTCATCGCTGTTGTGCATCTTCAATGGCCACCCTTGCTGGCGTCGCTTGATCCGCTCAGGCAGCTTGCGAGTGGCCGCCGTCAAATGACGTGTGACGCAAGCATCATGGCTGCTTTGACTGTGATTCGCCGAGCAGACTGACCAATTCCGGGACCAGTCTTTCACCGTGGCCGGCATCGACGATGTCCTGGTAGAGCCGGGTGATCGCTTGACTGAGCTGGCGCGAGGCGCCGAGGTCCTCGGACATGCTTTGATAGTAGCCCACGTCCTTGAGCGAGTTGGACAGGCTGAAGCGGAAGCCTGCAGGGTCGGCGTCGGTCAGGAAGGGACGCAGGCGTTCGAGCACCACGCCGCCGCCGCCACCGTTGCCCAGCACCTCGAGCAGCACGGCGTCGTCGATGCCGGCGCGTCGAGAGGCGGCGCTGGCCTCGGCCAGTACGGCGGTGAAGCCCAGCGAGACGAAATTGTGCAATAGCTTCAGGGTGTGGCCGGCGCCCACCGGGCCGCCGTGGGTGATGTGCTCGGCGAAGGCGCCAAACAGCGGCTTGAGCTCGTCAAACAGCGCCTGATCGGCACCGACGATCAGGTTGAGGCGGCCCTCGGCGGCCTCCTTCGGGGTGCGGGTCATGGCGGCGTCGACGAAACGGCCACCGGCCTCGCGCACCCTGGCGTCGATGGCCTGGGTGGAGCTGGGGATGGCGGTGGAGCAGTCAACCACGATCTGGCCTGGCTTGAGCCCCTCCAGCACGCCGCCTTCGTCGAACAGCACGCTTTCCACCTGGGGAGTGCCGGTGACGCACAGGATCACCAGATCGGCGGTCTCGGCGACCTCGCGGGCGCTGGTCAGAGCGCTTGCCCCTTTGTCGATCAGGTCGTCGCTGGGCTGATTGCCGGGGTGATCGAGAAAGCTCAGGCGATGGTCCGCGCGCAGCAGGCTGGTGGCGATCCCGTGGCCCATCAGGCCGACGCCGATCAGGCCGACGTGAAGCGAGGTGGTCATGTCCCTTTCCTTGTGGTGGTGGTAGTGGTGATGATGGTGGTTGGTGCTTGATAGTCCTGGGTGACGGCCTAGAGGAGGGCCGGCACCTTTCGTGCCAGGCCCAGACGTTTCCAGCGACGTCTAGCCGTGATGAATCGCAATGGTCTTGATGCGGGTATAGCTCCTGAGCCCTTCAAAGCCCTTTTCGCGGCCGTGGCCGGAGCGGCCGACGCCGCCGAATGGGAGCTCGATACCACCGGCGGCGCCGTAGTTGTTGACGAACACCTGGCCCGAACGGATCGCCTTGGCCAGACGCAGTTGGCGGCCGCCGTCGGCGGTCCAGATGCCCGCACACAGGCCGAAGTCGGTGGCGTTGGCCAGGCGTGCGGCCTCGGCCTCGTCGGCGAAGGCCTGGACCACCAGTACCGGCCCGAACAGCTCCTCGCGGCTGACGCCGTGGCCTTGCGGCACCTGGGTCAACAGGTGGGGGACCACGAAGTGGCCGTCCCGGGGGGCGTCGTCGGCCAGGCGTCCACGGGCGGCGATGTGGATACCGTCATCCTGTGCCGCCTGGATCAGCGTCATCACCTTGTCGCGCTGGCGTTCATTGATCAGCGGTCCGCAGTCCGGGTCGTTCTCGCCGACGTCACAGGTCAACCGCGCGAAACGCTCGCTCAGTGCCGCCACCACCTCATCGTGGATGCTCTGCTCCACCAACAGACGGCTGCCGGCGGAACAGGTCTGGCCGGCGTTCTGGATGATCCCGCGTACCACGGCGTCCAGGGCGCGTTCACGGTCGGCGTCGGCGAACATCAGCTGGGGCGACTTGCCGCCGAGTTCCATGGTCACCGGCACGTGGTGCACCGCCGCCGCCTGAGTCACCAGGGTGCCGGTCTCCGGCGAGCCGGTGAACGACAGATGGTCGATGCCGGGGTGGGCGGCCAGGGCGGCGCCGGCTTCACGGCCGAGGCCAGGCACCAGGTTGAGCGCGCCTTCCGGTAGGCCGCAGTCGACGGCCAGCTGGGCCAGGCGCAGCACGCTCAGACAGGCGTCCTCGGCGGGCTTGAGCACGCAGGTGTTGCCGGCGGCCAGCGCCGCCGCCACGCAGCGTCCGAAGATCTGGGCCGGGTAGTTCCAGGGGATGATCTGGGCGCACACGCCCCAGGGTTCACGCAGCGTCATCACCGCATAGTCGGAATCGAAGGGGATGGTCTCGCCGTGGAGCTTGTCAGCGGCGCCGGCGTAGAAACGGAAGTAGCGCGCGCAGGCGGCGATATCGCCCCGGGCCTGGCTGATCGGCTTGCCGGTGTCGGCACACTCGAGGGCGGCCAGGGTGTCCCTGTCGGCGTCGATGGCCTGGCTGAAGGCGTACAGCAATTCACTGCGCGCCCGCGCCGAGAACGTCGACCACTGGCCAAGCTCGCCTGTGAAGGCTGCCCGGGCGGAGGCCACCGCAGCATCGACGTCGGCTGCGCTGGACGCGGCGATACGGGCGATGACCTCGCCACTGGCCGGTCGCAGCACCTCGAGGGTGTCGGCGGTATCGACCCAGTGACCGCCGATCAGGGCGCCGGTGGGTGGAGTGAGGGGGAGGGCGTGCATTCTGTCGACTCCTGAGAAGGGGCGGAAGATGGGGTGGGCCCCGGCGCGGCCGGGGCAGTGATCGGTATCAGTACAAAAGATCGACCAGGCCCAGCGAGATCCAGGGCATGTAGGTGATGGCCATCAGGCAGACCAGCACCACCAGCACGAAGCGCGCAAGCCAGGGGATCAGCTCGTCGATGGACAGCTTGGCCACCGCGCAGGCGGCGAACAGATTGACCCCTAGCGGAGGGGTGAACATGCCGAGCGCCAGGTTGACCACCACGATCAGGCCGAAGTGCACCGGGTCGATGCCGTACTGCACGGCGATGGGGGTGAAGATCGGGGCCAGCACCAGGATCGCCGCCGAGGTCTCGACGAACATGCCGATCACCAGCAGCATCACGTTCACCGCCAGCAGGAAGCTGACCGGGCTCTCGAACACCTGGGTGACCCAGGCGGCAACCTCGCCGGGCAGCCCCGAGCGGCTGATCAGGAAGCTGAACAGCGCCGCCGCCGAGATGATCAGCATCACCGTGGCGGTGGAAATCACGCTCTGGCGCAGGATCGGCACCAGCTCCGACAACGGCAGCTCACGGTAGACCAGACCGCCGACGATCAGGGCGTAGAACACCGCCACCGCCGAGGCCTCGGTGGGGGTGAAGACCCCGCCATAGATGCCGCCGATGACCACCACCGGCATCAGCAGAGCGGCCCAGGCGCGACGCATTGAGGTGGTGAAGGCGGCGCGATCCTCGCGGTCGCGCAGGCCGTAGCCGCGCAGCTTGCAGAAGATGTACAGAAACAGCAGCAGCGCCGAGCCGATCAACAACCCCGGACCGATACCGGCAATGAACAGGCGCCCGATCGAGGTGTCGGTGCTGACGCCGTAGAGGATCAAGGGGATGGAGGGCGGGATCAGTACGCCGAGCTCCGCCGAGGAGGCCTGGATCGAGGCCGCCAGCGGACGCGGGTAGTCGTGGGCCACCATCGCCGGAATCAGGATGGAGCCGATGGCGAAGGTAGTGGCCACGCTCGAGCCGGAAACCGCGGCGAACATCATGCAGGTCAGCACGCAGGTCATGGCGAGCCCGCCCTGGAGCCCGCCGACGATGGACTTGGCCAGGTCCACCAGGCGCTGGGAGATGCCGCCGGCGGCCATCAGGTTGCCGGCCAGGATAAAGAAGGGGATCGCCATCAGCGGGAAGTTGTCGATGCCGACGAACATCTGCTGGGGCACCATCAGCAGCGGAAAACGGGTGAAGAACTCGATACCGATCACCGACGCCAGCAGGATCGACACGGCGATCGGCACGCCCAGGGCGAACAGGATGATCAGCGACAGTCCGATAGCGGCGTTCATGGCTGCTTCCTCCCTTCGGTACCGGACGAGGTCCCAGTGTCAGGGCCAGGACTGGATTCGGGTTCAGGCACGTGTGCGGGGGCCTCGGCATCGACCACGCCGATGGTCTCGCGTCCGGTCAACTGGGCGATCAGTCGAGTGATCACCGACAGCAGCGAAAAGGCGGCGCCGATCGGAATGGCGGCGTAGATCCAGGCGATCGAGATGCCGACGCCGGAGAGCATCTGGTTCTGCACGCGCAGCGTCATCTGATAGCCGTAGATCACCAGGATCGCCAGGACGATCATGCAGCAGGTGGCGATCAGTATCTCCAGCGCCTTGAGGGCGGAGGTCGGCACCAGCTTGTAGATCACTTCGACGGCCATCATGTAGCCGCCGCGAAAGGTCGCTGCGGCGCCCAGAAAGACGCACCAGATCATGGTGGAGCGGGCCATCACCTCCGACCAGGTGGAGGGGGCGTCGAACACGAACCGGGTCAGCACCTGGTAGAAGCCAAGGCTTACCGAGGCGATCAACATCAGCACCGCTGCGTAGAGGACGACCTGGGAGATGGCCCGCTCGAGACGGAAGAACAGATCCAGCATGGGGCTTTCCTCATCGCGGGTAAGGCCCGAGGACGGGTCAGGCTTGACCGCCCAAGCGCTCGCCAACGGCAGGTAGCGAGCGCTCGGGCGGGAAGGTCAGTCGAGGATCAGTGGACGATCAGCTGCCGCAGTCGCTGGAGCGAATGCGATCGAGCATCTCCGAGCCGTACTCGTCGGTGTAGACCGAGTAGGAGGGCTCGACGGCGGCCTGGAACTGGGACTTGTCGATGTCATCGACCACGGTCATGCCCTTGGCCTTGAGTTCCTCGACGCCTTCGGTCTCGAGTCTCGACACCATCGCTCGGGTGGCCTCGGCGCCGGCTTGGGCGGCCTCCATGAACCAGCCCTTCTGCTCATCGGACAGGCCGTCCCAGAGGATCGGCGAGGCCAGCATGATGGCCGGAGAATAGACGTGGCCGGTCAGCGACAGGCGATCCTGGACCTCCCACAGATTGCCGGTGAGGATCACCGAGATGGGGTTTTCCTGGCCGTCCACGGTGCCCTGCTGCAGCGCGGTAAACAGCTCCGGGAAGGCCATCGGTGTCGGATGTACGCCCATCTCGTTGAACGCCGCCATGTGCATCTCGTTTTCCATGGTACGGATCTTGAGACCCTGGGCGTCTTCGGGGGTCTCGATGTTACGCTGGCTGTTGGTCATGTGGCGGAAGCCGTTCTCGGTCCAGGCAAGACCCACCAGGTCGTGCTCGCCGATCTTGTCGAGCAGGTCCTGGCCGACCTCGCCATCCAGCACGCAGCGGGCGTGGTCGTAGTCCTTGAACAGAAACGGCAGGTCGAGCACGTAGGTCTCGGGGACGAAGTTGCCCAGCGGCCCGGTGGAGGTGACAACGGCGTCGATGGTGCCGATCTGCAGGCCTTCGATCATGGCGCGCTCGCCGCCCAGCGCACCGGAGGGCTGCTCGTTGACCGTGAATTCGCCGTCGGACAGCTCCTCCAGGGTCGCCTTGAAGGCATCGATACCCTCGGAGTAGTGAGAGCTGTCCGAGGTGGTGTGGCCGACGGTGATGGTCTGGGCGGCAGCCGCTGGCAGGGCAAATCCGGCCAGTGCCACGGCCAGCAGGCAGGGCTTGAGGTGAAAGGCGGGGCGGCGTGTTGCGTGGCGTACAGTCGTCGTCATTGTTGTTTCCTCTTTGCGGGATGACGCTTGGGTGTGGCCGTGCCCGGTGGCACGGCCGGATCAGTGCTCGTGGTCGGCCAGGGCTCGTCCTCGCCTTAGCCGCTCGAAGTAGTCGTCGCCACCGATCTGACCGCCCTTGAAGGCGATCTCTAGATCCTGGTAGCGCGGGTCGTCGCTGTGGGCCTGGCACAGCGGCGAACCCGGGGTGTCCGGCAGCGGCATCTTGACCGTCAGGGCATGGATGTTCAGGGCGGTGATGGCATGGCTCGAGGTGTCGCCGCCGGCGACGCACACCCGGGTCAGCCCCTGATCGTCCACCAGCGCCTTGAGCATCTCGCCGAGGGCCTTGCCCAGACTGTGGCGGCTGGATTCGGTGGCCAGGCTGTCGTCGTGGCTGTCGGGTCCCATGGCGGTGTGCAGGATGACGCTGCGGCCACTGCTCAGGGCATCCAATGCCTTGAGGATGGCGGTAGCCATGGCCTCGTTGCGATGGGCGGGGATGGCCAGGCTGCGAGGGTCGAGCTCGATGCGCTGAAAACCGGCATGCTCGACCGCCCAGTGAATCTGGCGTGCGGTGGTGCTGGAGACGCTGCCGGAGACCACCGCGATGCGCTCGACCGAACGGGGCGGAGTGAAGTCCTCGCCACCTTCCACCAGCCCCAGGCGTTGCCACTCGGCGAGCAAGGCGTACTCGACGCCGGACGAGCCGACCACGAAGCCGCCCTTGCCGCCTTGTTGCTGCGGGCGAGTGCGCCAGAGTTGATGACCCACCACCTGTTGATGGGCGGGTTCGAGCACGTCGAACAGCACCGCCGGATGCTCGGCGAGGGCGTGATCCACGCGTTCGTCGATATCCGGCAGGGCCAGGCTGGGCACATCGATCAGGCCGACCGGCAGAGTGGTCTGGGCGGCCAGGTGGCGGCGCAGGTCCGCCTCGTGCATGGGGGTGACCGGGTGGCGCGACATCACGGGGTGTCGATCGATGCGGTAGATCTGATCCTGATAGGCGGCGTAGAGCTCGCCGAAGACGGTGTAGCGGCGCATCTGCGGCACCCCCACCACCAGTGGGATCGGTGTCTCGCCGAAGACGCCGCGCGCGACCTCCATGGCACAACCGATGCTGCCGACCTCAGGGCTGCTGTCGAAGGTGGAGCAGGTCTTGTAGTGGGTCAGCGCTGCGCCCTGTTCGGCCAGCCACTGGAAGGAACGCTTGAGCTCGCGGCGCATCCAGTCATTGGACTCGCTGCGGCTGGTGCCGGCCAGACCCAGGGCACGACAGTGGTCGAAGCGGGCGCGCTGCTCGGCGCTGGGGCGAGCGGTGAACAGCACACTGGGGACGCCCTGGCAGGCCAGGGCCTCGAGCGCGTCGGTGGAGCCGGTCAGGTCGTCGCCGTAGTAGCTCAGCAGCAGGTCGTTCATGGGCAGAAGGTCTCCAGAGCCTGGGCCAATTCGCCATGGTCACGGGCGTGGTCGGACAGCGAGATGCCGCGTGCAGCGGCGTCGTAGGCCTGGCGCAGGCTTCTGACGCCGGCGGCGATACCTCCAGGGTGGGCCATGATGCCGCCGCCTGCGGTGACGATCATGTCGCTGCCGCCCCCCATGGCGCGACAGGTGTCGATGGCCTGGCAGGCGGTCTGGTTGGACGAGAATACCGGCATCACGGTGTGGGCCGGTCCCGGGGGCTCGAACAGCGGCGTCAGGCAGGCCCGGGCGCTGGCGGCGACGCTGTCGTCGGATTCCGAAAACTTGTTGGCCAGACCATTGACGTGAAGGTGATCGACGCCGGCCAGGCGCCAGAAGGTCTGCCAGGCGGCGAAGTCCATGCCCAGCAGCGGCTCCCGGCTGAACATGCCCCAGCCGGCGCGGTGGCCGTGGATGGGCAGCTCACAGTGGCGCCGCAGATGACTGACGCCGGCCAGACCCACCGCGTTCAGGGCGACCATCACACAGCTACCGCCGGCGGCCAGCACGTGGTCGTGGTGCCGGCGCATCTCGTCGATCTCGCCGGTGATGTTGAAGGCCACCATGACCTTGCGTCCGGTGCGCTGCTCATGTTCGAGCACCAGCGGCATGATCGCGTCGACCCGCTCGGTGAACGGGCAGTGCGGGCCGTTGGCCTGGAGTTCATCGTCCTTGATGAAGTCGATGCCGCCATCCAGCAGTTCCTTCACCACCTCGGCGGTGGCATCGGGTGAGAGCCCGACGCTGGGCTTGATGATGGTGCCGATCAGGGGACCCTGGTCGACGCCGCTGAGGCGGCGGGTGCCGTCGATGCCGAACTGGGGCCCGGGGCAGGCCTCGGCAAAGGCGTGGGGCAGGCTGACGTCGAGCAGCCTGAGCCCGGAGAATTCCTTGAGTTCATACAGATTGCCGGCGAGGGTGGCCATCAGCGTGGTCAACGACGGACCGAGGTTCTCAAGGGGCCAGGACAATCGCACCCGGGCGCGCTGGTAGCGGGTGCCGGGCGGCTGGGGCCGGGTCGGCATGGGCAGCGAGGGCGCGTCGACGCTGTCGAGCAATTCGATGGACTCGACTCTGGCCGCATGACGCTTTCGAAAGTCATCGGTTTCCGCGGCCAGGCGGGTGAAGGTGCCGCAGGATTGCTCCCCGGCCATCACCTGGCAGGCCTGCTCCACCTCGAAGGGGGTCTCGATCAGGTAGCTGGCTTCGATTCGGTTCATGCCTGGCCTCTTGGTACTCGCGATGGCGCTGTCGTCAGACTCTGTGGAGAGCGTGGCCCCTCAGGTGATGCGCTGAATGCTGTCGGCGATGGCGTCCGGCTCGAACACCCGCTTCCAGTCATCGCGCATCAGCATCGGCTTGCCGTTCTCGATCGCCTTGTTGCAGGCATCCGAGAAAGCGCCGGGCTGTTCATCGAAGATCACCGCACCGAGGATGTTGAGATGGCCAAGCAGAAAGTCCCTGGCGCACTCATGGCTGACGCCTCGATCCACGACTTCGTCCATCGCTTCACGCATCACCGATAACAGTGTGGCACATACCGTTTCCGACAGACCGGGTTCCAGCAGCGCCATCTGTTCAACGCTGACGCGATGGCTGCGCCCGACGGGGGCATAGATGGTCCTGGCCACGGCCTCGCCGAGGGCAAAGTGGCGGTCATCGCCCTGCATCAAGGCGCTGACGATATGCTGGGTGGCGTGGCTGCCGCCGAAATAGTCGCGCTTGGCCTCGAGGGTGGTCTCGTCGTTGAAGATCGGGGGGTGGCAAGGGTGAGTGACGAAGTAGACCAGGTCGTCACGTTCGGGCAGATGGCCGGCGAAGGGGGCGGCGGCGTCCAGGCAGACCACCATGGTGCCGGCTTCGATCGACGGTGACAGCTCGGCGGCAATCTTCTGGATCAGGGTGTCGGGAACGGCCAGGATGACCACATCCGCGCCGGCCACCGCCTGCTCGGCGCTGTCGACGCACTCGATGTCGAGTTCGTCGCGAAGCCGTTGGCGGCCCTGTTCGCTGACCTCGACGTGACGCACGTCGAAGTCCGAAGTCTTGAGATTGCGGGAGAGGCGGGCGCCCATCTTGCCGCCGGCACCGATCAAGGCAATGGTCGTCATGGCCAGGTAACCTGTGTGAAAAAGTGGAAGAGGCAAGCTGTGCTGCAACTGGTATGATGACAATATAAGTGGCCGGGGCTGTCAAACACGACCTTGGTCGAGTGTCATGTTCCAGGACCGCTGGCATGGGTATGCTGCGGGGCCTGGCGCCGCGAGGTAGAGGCCATGAGCGACTCGTTGAAGATTTCTCGCCGCAAACTGTCCGACGAGGTGTTCGATCGGCTTTATCAGCAACTGCTGAACGGCGACTATGCGCCGGGGGACAGCCTGCCCTCTGAGCGGGAATTGATGGATACCTTCGGGGTCGGCCGGCCGGCCATCCGCGAAGCGATGCAGGCGCTGGAGCGGCTGGGGCTGGTGTCGATCCACCACGGGCAGCGGCCCAAGGTGCTGACGCCCAGTGCCGACGGCATGCTGGCCCAGATAGAACTGACCGCGATGCACCTGCTGTCGACCGAACCCGCCTCGCTCGAACACCTCAAGGAGGCGCGGCTATTCTTCGAGGTGGGCATGGTGGCGCGGGCGGCGCGGCAGGTGGGCGCCAAGGATCTGGCGCGCCTCGAGGCGCTGGTGGAGCGCCAGCGGGTGGCGTTGAACAAGGACATCGATGCCTTTATCGCGGCGGACATGGGGTTTCATGTTGCCATCGCGGAGACCACCGGCAACCCTATCTTCATCGCGGTCAGTCGGGCGATGTTCGAGTGGCTGGCCAGGTTCCATACCTCGCTGATCCACTGGAAGGGCAGCGAGCATGTGACGTTGGAGGAGCACGAGCGCATCCTGGCGGCGTTGAAGAACGGCGACGAAGGCGCCGCCATTCGCGAGATGACGCGTCATCTGGAAAGGGCGCGTTCGGTGTACGCTCCCAGTTGAGGGCGCATTGATTCCCGCTTTTGACGCTCGCCCCGGACGGGCGACACTTATCGAGAAGGAACGGGACCTTGGATAGTGATCTGGTCTACGCCCTGGACATGGCGGGGACGGTGGTCTTCGCCTTGTCGGGCATCTTGCTGGCGTGCCGCTCACGCATGGATCCCATCGGCATGCTGGTGCTGGCGGCGGTGACCGCCGTCGGAGGAGGGACCCTGCGTGATCTGGTGCTGGGTGTCGCCCCGGTGTTCTGGATCCGCGATCCGACCTATCTTTGGGTGATCCTGGCCACGGTGCTGTGCGCGCTGGTCGGATTTCACTATATCCATCGCCTCAATCGGGTGGTGCTGCCGGTGGCCGACGCCTTTGGTCTGGCGCTGTTCGTGATCATTGGTGCCAACAAGGCGATGCTGCTGGGGACCTCGGGGGTCGTGGCGGTGTTGATGGGGCTGTTTACCGGGGTGGCCGGCGGCATGATCCGTGACGTGCTGGCAAGGCGCGTGCCGATGGTGCTGTGTCGTGAGGTCTACGCCACCGCCGCCATCGCCGGCGGTGTGGTCTTCGTGGCATTGGCAAGCCTCGGCGCCCCCAGGCTTGGCATTCTGCTGTCGCTTGTCACCACCCTGGGGCTGCGGCTCGCGGCAATCCGCTGGCAGCTGGCGCTGCCGGTGCTGGCCTGGGTGGTGATCGAGCCATCTCCAGGCCAGTCGGCGTCGAGTCGGGCGGCGGAGCCCGCTGCCCCGGCGTCGATGCCGGCCGATGGCAATGACACACCGCTGACATCGGCCCGCGAGACGGTATCGTCCGCCGACGTCGCGCGTCCCAAGATGCGGGTGAGGATGGTCTCCCGAAGCAAGGCCGCCCGCCTGTGGCCCGAGGATGAGGACGTCGACTGAGCCCTCGATTGACGGTTTTCTTCCTCGATGCTCGAGCATCGCCGTCTGCAACTCTGTGCTGGGATCTCTGCGATCGATGCCAGGCGATTGCCTCTGGCGCGGGCAGGCGGGAGGCATCTATCTTGCGGGTGTGACGCCCATCCTCGGGCGTTGCTCGCCGGCAGGAGAGATGGCATGGACAGTGCAGTTTGTCGCTTGTGGAAGAGGTCGCGAGCTGCGGCTGTGCTTATGGTGCTGCTGCTGGCGTCGGGGTTGGCCGTATCGGTGGGTGCTCACAGCGTCTCGGCCGGCGCTGGCAGCGAGTCGGCGCTCACTGTCAGGACTGCCTGTGCTGACTGCGCACGCGCCGCCGCCGAGATCCGTGCCGTCTACGAAACCTCCTTCGACCTTCTTCCCGCCGACAAGCAGCGCCACTACGCCCAGCGGCTGTGGCGGGTGACCGGTGACCCTGCCTACCTGTGCGCCAATCATGCCTACGGCCGACGCCTGCTCGATCAGCTCGCGCGTGACGCCTTCACCGTCGCGGACAGTGACCGGCTTCGCCAGCGCAATCGCGAGTTGCTGGCGGCCTACCCCGAGACCAGCCCCAAGCAGCGTCGGCGCAAGGCCATGCTGTCGGAACATGTCGACATGATGCTGCCTCGGAGCATCCTGTTTCGGCTGGCCCAGGCCCGCTACCACGGCTTGCTTGGACAACTTTCCGAGGCTGACCGGCGCTTGCTTGAGCAGGCCGTGGGCGCAGTGGATTGGCGGGCCTTTCTGACCGACCCCGAGGTGCTGTCGGTGTATGCCGCCCAGGTGGCCAACCAGGCCGCCTTCCTGGCCCAGCTGGGGATCGTGGATCTGCGTGGCGAACTCGCCCGGGCCTTTCGTGACCGTTATCCACCCGGACGGATCGAGGAGCTGTCACCGGCGGAATATCGCAACTGGGTCTACGGCCTGACCCACTTCATCATCGCCGCGAGCCACTACTACCAGCGGATGCTGTCCGACGGCGAGCTCGATTGGGCGGTGGCGGCGTTGCTCGGCCAGGGAGAGGTGTTGTTGCAGGTCAAGGCCGATATCATCGCCGAGGTGGCGCTGTCGCTGCAGTTGGCAGGGCAGGCCGATCATCCGCTGGTGGCGGTGCTGCATGAAGCGCTGCTGGCACGACGGGATCCGCAGTCGGGCATCCTGCCCGCTACCGACGGCGGGTTCGATCTGGGCGAAGGTGAGCATCGCAACGTGCTGGCGATCATGACGCTGGGGTGGGACGGGCGGTTGTATTCAGGGCCCCGGCTGGTCCTCAAGAACATCTCCGAGGAGCGTGACTGCCGACTGCCTGGGCGGTCCCTGGCTACGTCGCCAGAGGACTGAGTTGGAGGCCGGGTCGGAAGTCCGCTCAAGGGTCGGGTCGAGAGGCCAGACACTCGACCGACGCCTCGCTATACCCGGCAGCTCGACGTTGAGCGCCACAGGCTCCCTAGTCCGTCGAGGTGGTCCCGGGTGGCGGGCAACTGGGCCCCCAGTGACTCGTGCAGACGAAGGTAAAGCGGCGTCAGCAGCGGATTGCGCTCGCGCTCGGCGCATTCGTTGTCGATGTAGTAGGCACGCCGGGTACCGCAGTAGTGGATGGTGTCGCTCACCGGCTGGAAACGAAAGCCGGACAGGGTCAACAGCCGCGCCAGGGGAGGCTCCATCAGGGCGTAGAGGTGTCGCCGTGCGGTCAGGCCGGCAAGGGCGTGGGCGCTCAAGAACAGGCCGGTGACGATCAACGGAAATGCCTGGCGTTCCTCCGGAGGAAACTGTACCGGCAGCGTTTCTTCGCCCTTGCTTGGGGCCCGGAAAAGCCGCGAGATCGCCAGGCGAGAAATTTCGGCGATCTGGCGCCCGTCGTGCTGTCGCGGATGTAGCGAAGGCGCCGTGAAGACGCTGCGGGTGGCGTTCATCACCGGCAGGTCATCCGGACGATCGACGGGGGGAAATACCAGTCGCACGCAGCCCGCCGCGAGACCGCTTGAGCGATGTTCGACCAGGCAGTGGATGGCCTGTTCATCGAAGTCATCATGCTCCTGTTGCTTGTCACTGTCGCCTGGCAGGGCGTATTGAAGCTCACGTAGAAAGACGTCATGGCGCAGCGAATAGACCCGCTCCCTGTCCGCGACCGTCTTTACCAGGATCACCCGGAACTGGTCGGCGAACTGCTCCAGCAGGCGCTGTTGCCGGGATGGCCTCTCGGTGTCTGCTGCTGGCATGGGGGATCACCTCCGTGTTGTTATAGCCGGGCCGCAAAGGCCCGGCGGGCGCCCGGCTCCCTGCACCAGTACACCCTGTCTATGATAATACCCATTCAATATGCACTAGTTTACCGAATCGATGTCGATCACTGGATCGAAGGCGAAGACCTCTTTGAAGGGCACAGGACGGCCCAGGTGATACCCCTGGCCATAGGTGATGTTGTAGGACGACAGCAGCGGAATCAGCGCCTCCTGGTCGACGAACTCCGCCACGGCCTGTTTGCCGAAGCCGGTGGCGATGTCCGACACCGCCTTGACGATGACGCGGCTGTCGGGATTGGTCGCCAGGCTGCGGATGAAGGAGCCATCGATCTTGATATAGTCCACCGGCAACTGGCCCAGATAGTGGAAACTCGAGAAACCGACGCCGAAGTCGTCCAGCGCGGTCCGACAGCCTAGATCACGGACGCTCTGCAGCACCCCGCGGGCGGTGGAGAAGTCGGTGACGGCGGCGGTCTCGGTGACTTCCAGCACCAGATGATGGGGATCGGCCTGACTGACCGTCAGCAGGTTGGCCAGGTACTGCTTCAGCCCTTCGTCGTGGAGCGACTGTCCGGACAGGTTGACCGCCAGGCTGATGCCCTCGAGCCTCGCCAGGGCATGCACGCAGTGATGCAGCACCCAGCGATCGATGGCCACGATCTGGCCGGAATGTTCGGCCACCGGGATGAATCGTGCCGGTGATATCAGGCTGCCATCGTCGTCGCGCATGCGCAGCAGCACCTCGTAGTGGCGGATCGAGCGATCCTCCAGCCGCACGATGGGCTGCACCATCAGCACGAAGTCACCCTCCACCAGGGCTCGGCGAATACGGTCGACCCAGTAGACACGCTCGTTGAGCTCATCCCGGGCGTTTTCCAGAGTGGCCAGCAGGTGCCAGCGTTGCAGGTTGCTGGCCTTGGCCTTGTACATGGCCACGTCGGCGCTGGCCATCAGGTCGGCGGGGGTGGCGCCCTCGGTGGGGAAGGGGACGATACCGATGCTCGCAGTGACCCGGTGGCGACGTCCTTCGGCGACGAACCCGAGGCTCTCGAACAACTGGTTGAGGTGCTGGGCGACGCGGATCGCGTGGTCGTCGTCGACCCCAGGCAGCAGCAGGGCGAACTCGTCGCCGCCGAGGCGCGAGATGACCCCTCGGTGGGCGTACTCCTGCTGCAGCAGGCGGGCCACGGTATGCAGCATGCGATCCCCGGCATGATGGCCGCTGAGCTCGTTGACTTCCTTGAACTGGTCAAGGTCCAGCAGCATGACCACGCCCTGCTCGTCTCGGGCCAGGGCCTTGCGCAGCGACTCCAGGAAGAAGCGACGATTGTAGAGCTCGGTCAGCGGATCACGCTCGGCGAGCCAGGTCAGTCTGGCCTCGGCGGCCTTGCGCTCGGTGATATCGAGTCCCACCGATATGCGTGCCAGGGAGGCTTTGGCACCGCTCTTCAGCGGGCTGTGGTACCAGATGATGGTGCGTGGCTCCCCATCGGGAAGGGTCAGGGTGCGTTCTTCCTGATGCAAGGTCTGGCTGGGCTCGCTGTCCCCCGGGCCTGCGCCGAAGATGTCGTCGAAACGACGCCCCAGCAGTTCCTGGGAGGGGCAGCCGAGCTGGTCCTTGAGGTAGTCGTTGACCATGTCGATGCGCCCCTCTTCGTCCAGCGTGAGGATATGCACCTGGGCGGTATCGATCAGATTGCTGACAAAGTCCCGCTCCCTGGCCAATTCATCGATACGACGTGCCAGCTCATCCCCCCGCTGAGCCACCTGGCGCTGCAGGCGCTCGAGCTTGTCGGCCAGGGTCAGGGTGCTGGATTCCAGCACGTCGATCTCGTCCGGCAGGCGACGTGGCGCCAGCGGCAAGGCTTCGCGCGCCTGGGAAAAGCCACCACTGGCCAGCGGCGGCAGCACCGAGGCCACCCGGCGCAGTCGAGCCATGGGACGCAGCAGGATCGCCAGCAGCAGGAGTTCGGCAGACAGCCAGCCAAACAGACTGGCCATCATCTGGGTCCGGGTATCGAGCTGGATGGCATGGATCTGGGTGGTGATGTCCGAGATCAGCACGAAATAGGCGGGTGCACGAGCCCCGGAGGACGAGGTCAGCGGGACGGCGGAAAGCTCGAGATGACGTCCCTGCTGTTCGAGGCGCAGGGGTTCCTGCGCCAATGCCTCGAGGGAACCTTTTCGGCTTGCCTGGTGCAGCAGCGGCAGGCTCTGTGAGGCGTTGGTCACCGCCTGTACCCGTCCCTTCCAGCCGTCCAGTCGACGTGGTTCAAAGGCGGCTTCGGTGGCGCTGGTATCGACGCTGATCAGGGCGACCTCGCTGGTGGATATCTCGCGAGTCTGGCGGGCGACGTCCGCCAACGAGCGAGACAGCAGCAGGGTGCCTGCGCTGCCGCCGCTGGCCAGTATCGGGACCACGGCATACTGGCGGCACTCGGGAGAGCACTCGAGCGGCGACAGGGGGAGCTCCCGGGACATGACGCTTTCCACCCAGCGCCGATAATGAGGCGGCGGCGACTGGCCTGGTTCGAGCCCCAGCGACATGACCGCACGGGTGCGATCATCGTAGACCAGCATCTGTTCGATACCCGCCTCCAGCTGGAGCGAGGGCCACAGTGAGGCCAACGCAGGGGACAGCGCCTCGGGCGGTGACGGCGGGGCCCCCTGCTCCAGCGCAGGGCCCAGGTCGGGCGAGGCCGCGATCAGTCCCGCCAGCTGCTGCAACCCTTTTTCCGAACGGCGGATGGCGAACTCGAGCTCACGCTGCTGGCGCTCGATCTGCTCCTGGCGCGTGGCGGTGAACTGACGTGTCAGGTTGGTGTGAGACAGGTAGGTGAACAGCACTGCCAACGCCACCAGCAAAAGGCTGGTGAGGGTGACCACTCGCCATGTGAGGCCCAGGCGAAGGCGCTCGGGGCGTGACGGGCTGGTAACCGGCATCAGAACCTCAACGAGAGCTGGAAGAGCCACATGTTCCAACGTCGCTCGGTGTCTTCAGGATCTGGATTATCCTGAACCGGCAGCCAGGCGGTCCCGTCCACATAGTGATATTCGCCCGCCAGCATGACCCGTGAATGGGGCTGCCACTGTAGACCGAAGGTCCAGTCATTGGCGTACTGGGAGTGGGCCGGACCACGGCCTTCGCGTTCGTAGTCGGTGCCGTTGCGGTCGTCGCGGTCGTTGACCAGGCTGTCGTAGCGGACCAGCCAGCGCCAGTCGTCGAGGAAGCGCCGGCGATATTGCACGTACCAGCTTTCACCCTGGTTCTCGTTGTCCTCGAAGGCGTCGAAGCCGGTGAGGCTGACGTCGCGCAGCGCGTACTCCGCGGTCAGGCTCCACAGCTCGGCGTTGTATTGAGCAGAGAAGATCCACGGCTGGAAATCGAGCTTGCCGTCTCCGGGAAAGGCACCGGGGGAATCGTAGTCGGCCTTGACCGAAGCCGCGCTGACGGCAAATACCATGCGACCGCCGTCGTGTTCGTAGCGCACCTGGCCTACCGCCGAGGTGTCGGCGTCGAAGGAGCCGGGTAACACATCGAGACCCAGCACCTCTTCCACATCGTCATCCACCTGCGCCTGGCCGACACCCAGCTGGGCATGGATCACGCCGTTGTCGATGCGCTCTTCGTGGTAGAGGCTGACGCCGTCGGCAGACAGCCCCAGGGAACGGGTGCGGTCGAAATAGATCGACTGTGGCAGCAGAATGCTGGGTCGGGTAAAGGCCACGTCCCGGGTCTGGTTGTAGAAGCCGAAGGGATTCTTGAAGCGCCCGACCTGAATGCCGAAGGTGCGATCCCGGTCGGACAGCATCTGCCAGTCGACGATACCGTAGTCGAGTTCCACCGAACCGTTGTCGACCTCGCCGGCGCGCCGGCTCAGGGCCTGGGCGGCCAGCAGCAGGTTCTCGGTGGGTCGGATGGAGGCGTTGATGCCGAGCTCCGTGTAGTCCCAGCTGCCGCCACTATCGCTGCTGTCGCCGAACATGTTGTTGTCGTCGGTGATCACCAGCGCCTGGCTCAGAAAACCGTGCACCTGGAAGGTGTCCAGGGGGGACGCCTGTGCGGTGGACACCAGCAGCAGCGGCACCAGCAGCGAAGGCGCCAGCAGCCCCAGGCGGCAACCCACCGACCTAATCCCTGGCAATGGCTTGGACGCGCTCATCCAGATACTCCCTTTCGATGTAGCCGATGGCTCCGGGGGTGGTGGCCACCGTGTCGATCATGTCTTGCTGACTGCGCACACGATGTGGCGCCTGCCCGGTACCCGAAAAGACGATGCGGTCCCAGGCCAGCTGCAACTGGTGAGGATAGACAGACAGCCATTCCTTGACGAAGGTGGCGTGGACGGGGTCGTCACTGGCCAGGACGTACACCTCCGCGCCTTGCCCGCTGGGCCAGGTGCGCAGGCGCATGGCAAAGATCGCCCGCAAGGTATCGCGGTCGAGCTCGTTCAGGGCAAGGCCAGGATGAGAAATGACCACCACCTCGTCTGCGGTCTTTCCCCACGCAGCCGTGCTGGCCAGCCCTCCGGAGATCAGGACCGTCCAGATGCAGAACAGGAGGCGAAGAGATAACCGACGCATCAACGCAGCCTCTCTGCAGCCTCGATGGAGGACAATCGCCACCTGGAGAGTGGCATCCACTGTGTCATAGTGCTCCGGATTCCCTGCATGGCTTCCTTGCGACGTCGCATTTCTTGGGCTTGGCCGCAGAAAAACGCTCTTTATAGGTAGATAGCCAGATGTCGTTACGCATCAAATGCGCCCAGCTTGTGCATTAACAAGCTTATCCTAAGGTGAGTCACTGTGGGGGAAAAGAGAGGTAGTAAAGAGTTTATGCCACCAACGCAAGGCGATGTGGTGCTTGCGAAGGTGGCATGGCAGAGAGAGGGACGGCCGGGATTCAGCCCTGAATGGCGAAGCTGGCCTGGTTCAACCACAGGTGCGCCGCGACGCTGGCGGCGTAGCCCAGCGCGATCACCGGGGCCCAGCGCAGGTGGCCCATGAAGGTGTAATAGCCGCGTGCCTGGCCCATCAGCGCGACGCCAGCAGCGGAACCGATCGACAGCAGGCTACCACCGACGCCAGCGGTCAGGGTGATCAACAGCCAGTGGCCGTGGGACATCTCTGGCTCCATGGTCAGTACCGCGAACATCACCGGAATGTTGTCGACCACCGCCGAAATGACACCGAGCGCGATATTGGCCCAGGTCGCGTCCCACTGGTTGTACATCACGTCAGACAGCAGTCCGAGATAGCCCATGAAGCCAAGACCGCCAACGCACATGACGACACCATAGAAGAACAGCAGGGTGTCCCACTCAGCCCGGGCGACCCGGTTGAACACATCGAAGGGGACCACGCTGCCGAGTTGCTCGAGCTTCTTCCAGTCGCCCTTCTGGGTATAGACGGTGCGCTTGCGATCCAGCGACTTGGGCAGGCTCTTGCGCAGATAGAAGCCAAAGAACTGCAGATAGCCCAGTCCGGTCATCATGCCAAGCACCGGCGGCAGGTGCAGCAGGGTGTGGCAGGCAACGGCGGTGGCCACCGTGAGCAGGAACAGGACGATGATGCGGCGTGCCCCACGCTTGAGCTCCACCGTCTCCTCGAGGCTGTCCGGGGTGCGATTGTGGATGAAGAAGCTCATCACCACCGCCGGGACCACAAAGTTGATCAGCGAGGGAATCAGCAGTTCGAAGAACTCCTGAAATTCGATCAGGCCGGCCTGCCAGACCATCAGGGTGGTGATGTCGCCGAAGGGGCTGAAGGCGCCACCTGCGTTGGCTGCGACCACGATGTTGATACAGCAGAGATTGATGAAGCGCTTGTCACCTTCGGCCACCTTGGTCACCACCGCACACATCAGCAACGCCGTGGTCAGGTTGTCGGCGATCGGCGAGATGACGAAGGCAAGGCCGCCGGTGAGCCAGAACAGGGTGCGGTAGCTGAAGCCTTTCTGGACCATCCAGGAACGCAGGCCATCGAAGATCCGGCGCTCGTCCATGGCGTTGATGTAGGTCATCGCTACCAGCAGGAACAGCATCAGCTCGGAGAATTCCAGCAGCGTCATATGGAAGGCATGCTCGGCCTCATCCGGCATACCGGATTGCACGTAGGTCCAGCCGATCAGCGCCCAGATAAGGCCTGCCGCCACCAGCACGGGCTTGGACTTGCGCATGTGCAGCTTTTCTTCCGCCATCACCAGGGCGTAGGCCAGCACGAAGATGGCCACCGCCAGAAAGCCGGCGAAGGAGCCGGTGAGGTCGAGTTCTCCGGTCACCGCCTGGCTGGCTCCCGCCAGGGTGAGCCCCATCAACAGCAGAGCGGCGAGGACGAGCCAGCGACCCGGTCGTCGTATCCTCTTGTTGTCATAATTATGCATGACGATGTCATCCTGAAAGTGAATGAGAAAGGGAGAAATCGACGTCGAGACTACCACAGCGTTTTGCACTGCAATATGCTGCCAAAGGCGCGCTGGAATGCACCTTTGGTAGGAGTAGTGAGGCCCTGTCCGGTTGTCGGGGCAAGAATCTGTGCTAGTTGATGCCGGCGGTGCTCATCTCGGCAGGTTCTGTGGCATCATGCTCGCCTGGAGAGCCTCCGGGAGCTCCATCTTCAGTTTCAGCCAGGCGCCTGCTCCATGTTTCTTGATGACTACCACTCCTGCGTCGATGATCGCATCGTGATTTCCGCTGACCAGGCGAGCCGCTTCGCCAAGTGCATAGCCGGCGACTTCAACCCCATTCACACACCGGGCGCACGGCGGTTCTGCGTGCCGGGCGACCTGTTGTTCGCTCTGGTGCTGAAGCGTTTCGGACTGTCGCCGCACATGAACTTTCGCTTTCTCGCCATGGTGGGGGCGGATCGGGCGCTCAGTTTTCGCGAGGAAGGCGACCGGGTGATACGGGTGCTGGACGATGACGGCAAGTGCTATCTGGAGGTCGAACGGCGCGGAGAGGTGACCTTCGACGAGAGCGTCGTCGAAGCCTTCACGCGCTGCTACGTGGCGTTTTCTGGAAAGAACTTTCCTCACTACATGAAGCCGCTGATGGAAGACTGCGGTGTCATGTTCAATCCCAAGCGGCCGCTGGTGATCTACGACAGCATGGGCTTTTCGCTGACGCGACTGGATGCGCTGGCGCCGGCGTTACGGCTGCTGGATTCCCGCCTGGAGGTCATCGGCAAGCGCGGTGACGTGCACCTCGAGTTCGCCATCGACGCCGCTGGAGAAAGTATCGGTCATGGTGGCAAGAAGCTGGTGGTCAGTGGCCTGTGTCCCTATGACGCCGAGGCCATGGACGACATCGTCGACCAGTTCTACCAGTTGAAGCGGGATCACGCCGGCACTCCCTGCTGAGTCCGGGCCGGACCTGACGGCCGGCTGCTGGTATCGCCGGCGTCGGGAGCGACACCTTCTTCATGGGCAGGCAGGCACCTTTCGTACCAGCCAAGCCCTAGGCGCTGCCCGAAAAGTCGACGAGCGAAGGTTAGACAAGGCAAAAATCGGTGAGAAAGCGCAGTTTACGGGGTGTAAATGAGCATTTTGACCGGGCTGGCGCACCAGCCGATTTTTAACGCCGTATTACCGAGCGCAGGCACTTTTCAGACAAGCCCTAGCCCAGCAGCCCCCTGACCAGCCCCAACGCCAGAAACGCCAGCACCAGTGCCCACACCGGCAGCCGCTTCAGCAGCACGAATCCTGCCACCACGATCGCCACGTCGAGGGTCGAGACGATGGCGCTTTGCCACACCGGATCGATGAAGGCGGCCCCCAGCAGCCCGACCACAGCGGCGTTGGCACCGCTCATGGCGGCCCTCAGGCGAGGGCGACGGCAGAGCCGTTGCCAGGCCGGCAACAGCCCGATCACCAGCAGGGCCCCGGGAAGGAAGATGGCGACCAGCGCCAGGGCGCCCGCCCACACGCCGCCGGCAACGCTGCCCAGATAGGCGGCGAAGGTGAACAGCGGCCCCGGAACAGCCTGAGCGGCGCCGTAGCCAGCCGTAAACTCCTGAGTCGAGACCAGCCCGCGGCCGACCACCTCGGCGTCCAGCAGCGGCAACACCACATGGCCCCCGCCAAACACCAGTGCGCCGGCGCGATAGAAACCGTCGGCCAGCGTCGTCCAGGCGTTGGGCGAGAGCCAGTGCAGCAGGGGCAGCCCTCCCAGCAGCAGCGCGAACAGCACCAGGGCAACGGGACTCGCCCAGGACGCCAGCGATGGTGCCGGCACGCCAGCGTCGTCGGTCGACGTTGACGTCGCGCCTTCCAGCAGCAGGAGACCTGCCAGGGCTCCCAGCACGATGACCGCCACCTGGGCGCCGATGCCGCCGACGACCAGCATGATGGCAAGCGCCACCAGCGCCATCCCGGCACGCGGAAGATCCGGGCAGAGGCTGCGGGCCATGCCGGTCAGGGCCTGGGCGACGACCACCACGGCGACCAGCTTGAGCGAGTGGATCAGCGCTTCGCCAAGGGCGCCGTCCATGGCACCGGCACCATAGGCGAAGGCCATCATCGCCAGTGCCGAGGGCAGGGTGAAGGCGAGCCAGGCCAGCAGGGCGCCGACCAGGCCGCCGCGGATCAGTCCGATGGCAAGCCCCACCTGGCTGCTGGCCGGGCCGGGAAGAAATTGGCACAGCGCCACCAGTTCGGCGTAGGCGGATTCGCTCAGCCAGGCTCGGCGCTTGACGAAGACCTGATGGAAGTACCCCAGATGAGCGACCGGACCGCCGAAGGACGTCAGCCCGAGGCCAAGGAAGGTCAGAAAGATATCCAGGTGGCGTCGCGGCTGTTGTCGGAGGGGTTGTTGCGATTGTTGAGGGCTGTGTTCCATGACGTCACCGCGAAAAGTGGCAGTCCAGTCTGGCACCTCGAGGTGACAGTGAAATGAAAGGAGATAACGGAAGGCAGGTGGCATGGACAGGGGGCGTCATGCCCCCTCTCTGTCTGCGCTCTGTCTCCACCCTATCTCAACTCAATCTCCACTCTATCCCCAGTCTGGCCGACTGGCCCTTCGGCCAGGGCCCCATCCCGCCAGTGAGCCAGCGCCGGTACTTTTCAGGCAAGCCTTAGGCGCTGTCCGAAAAGTCGACGAGCGAAGGTTAGACAAGGCAAAAATCGGTGAGAAAGCGCAGTTTACGGGGTGTAAATGAGCATTTTGACCGGGCTGGCGAACCAGCCGATTTTTAACGCCGTATTACCGAGCGCAGGCACTTTTCAGACAAGCCCTAGCGCAGGTAGAGGCGGCCCTGTTCATACAGACTGCGGCAGTCGCTGGCGTCGTGGAAACGATCGGCTTCGATATTGCCGCTGGCAACGCCGGGGCCGGCGAAGCGAGGATCATCGCACTCACCGTCGTGGCTCCACTGGCTGCCGTCGTCGCCCCACTCGATCTCGCCACCGACGTAGCTGCTCGATGCGCTGGCAGAGGCGCCGGCCGACGCTGCGCTGCTGGTGGACAGCGACTCGGATACCACCAGGGTCGCGGGTGCCAGCTGGCCGCTGCCATCGTAGCTGCCGACCCAGACGTTGTAGTTGCCGCTGGGGGGCGAGGTCAGTACCACCGCCGGATCGGTGCCGTCGGCGTCATCGCTGCAGTGCCAGATGCCGCTGGCGTCGTAGACCACCAGGGTGGTATCGCTGGCCGAGGTGGCGGCGATCTTCAGCGGATAGCTGCCGGCGGTGTAGTTGATGTCCACATCCGGAGCCTCGGCGTTGACGAAGCCGGCGCAGTCGGCGCTGACCACACTGGCCCGGGTATTGCCGCCGGCCATCACGTCGAGGGTCTGGGGATCCGGCTGGAAGCCGGCGCTCAGGGTCAGGGTGGAATAGACCGGAGCGGCGGACCAGTCGAGCTGCTGGGCCACGGCAGGCTTGCTGGTGGACATGCCGGCGCAGGCGGTGGTCAGCAGAGGAAGCGCCAGAATGAGGGAGGTACGTGCAAAGGGGGGCATCGGATGTCCTTGGATGAGCGTTGGATGGCGACGGGGCGAATGAGACACCAGGTCAGTCGAACGAGGGGGGCAGTCGAACGGACGGACGACATGACAAGAGCGACGCCCGAATTTCAGCGCACGCCCGGTCCTTAGCATAAAAAACCTGGATATCGGATACCACTTAATAAGCACTCACTAGCTCTGGGCGATAGTGCTGTGCTGAATCGGCGCATCAGGCTGAATCAGCAAAAAGTACGCTGAAAGTGTGTTCTACAGGCGTGGTACTGTGATTCATGGAAATTTGAGAGCAGGCGATGGCGTCGGGGGTTCTTCGTAATGGGCCCGCGCAGGGCACCCGGGAATCCGGTTCGGTCTTCGCCAGCACTCGACGAGACCGTCATCTTCCCGACACGCAGAGGATGCTGCCGATGGATACCCCCCGTACGGAGCGAATCTCGATCTACCCCTTGACCACCCGCGTAAGAGTGGACGTCGAAGGCCAGGTCCTGGCCGACACCCTGCACGCGCTGGAACTCACCGAACCGGGCTACCCGCCACGTCTCTACCTGCCTCGCAGCGACGTCGACATGAGCCGTCTGGTGGAAAGCGACACCCGCACCCACTGCCCGTTCAAGGGTGACGCTCGCTACTTCCATGTGGAGGTCAACGGCCGCCGTTACGAAGATTCGGTGTGGAGCTACGAGCAACCCCTCGATGGCGTCCAGGCGATCCGCGCCCACCTGGTATTCGATCCCAGGGTGGCGACCGCCAGCGTCGAATCCTGAAGAGGGGCCGCTTGGCGATAGAGAGCCCTGTCAGGCGGTCAGGCGGTCAGAAACTGGTCAGCACAGCTCCAGCGGCACTTCCTGGGCCTCGAAGGCCAGCAGCCATTGCTTGCGCCCCATGCCACCTGACGATAGAGAGCCCTGTCAGGCGGTCAGGCGGTCAGGCGGTCAGGAACTGGTCAGCACAGTTCCAGCGGCACTTCCTGGGCCTCGAAGGCCAGCAGCCATTGCTTGCGCCCCATGCCACCTGCATAACCGGTCAGACTGCCATCACTGCCGATGACCCGGTGGCAGGGCACCACGATGGCGATGGGATTACGTCCGTTGGCCGCGCCCACCGCCCGGTGGGCTCCCTTGCGGCCGAGTCCTTCGGCGATCTGGGCGTAGCTTCGGGTCTCGCCGAAGGGGATCTCCGACAGCGCCTTCCACACCTGACGCTGGAAGTCGGTGCCCAGGGGATCCAGCGGCAGCGAGAAGCTCTGGCGTCGCCCCTGAAAGTAGTCATCAAGTTGTTCGCGGCAGGCGCGAGTGTGCTCCGAGGGGCGAGTCGTGATGGTCTCGGCCCGGCCGACGTCGATAAAGTCGAGTCGGGCGACGCCGCCAGCGGTAGCGGCGATGACGATGGCTCCCAGGGCGTCGACCTCGGGCGGATGGTAGACCTCGAGTCCAGCGAAGGCGTCGAGACAGGCGATGGGATCAAGGGTCGTTGTCATGGTCATGACTCCAGAGTTGCAGCAGCAGATAGCTGCGCCAGGGGCGGGCCTTGTCGATGTCAATGCCGATGTCGCTGTCGCCCCCAGCCAATGAAGGGGGGGACAGGACGCGTCGAATCACGGCGTCACCGGCGAGCCAGACATCGGGATCGCTTTCGCCCCTTAGACGGGCGTAGCCGGCGGTCCAGGGGCCGATGCCGAGAATGTCCTCCCAGTGCGGAGGCTTGCGCTCGTCACCTGCCACCGCCTCGGCCAGGCGTCGAAGCGTCTGGCGTCGGCTGTCGGGCATGCCGAGAAAGGCAAGCGGCGAGCCTGCCAGCGACGCCGCGCTCGGAAAGTGGCAGCCACCGTCCGGGGTCCTCTCGCCGAGGGCATCGACCAGCGTCTGGGTCAGGGCGCGCGCCTGGACGAGGCTGACCTGCTGGCCGAGTACGGCGCGAACGGCAGCCTCGAAGGGTGACCATAGCCCAGGCAGGCGCAGGCCTTCCACCAGTGACAGACCGGGAGCCGCGTCGCGCAGGGTCGCGTCGATCAATGAGGGGGTAGCGTCCAGGTCGAGCATGCGCCGAATATTGGCGATGACGCCGGTCACCTGATTCAGATCGTCGATGACCAGTTCGACACGAAAGCCATGGCGTTCGGGCTGATGGAAGGCGGTGAAGTGCCCACGGGCGCTACGCCAGCAGAAACGTCGGCCATAGTGATCGTCGCCGACCCACTCGAGACCGCGGATCGCTCGGCGGGCGAAGAAGTCGCGCAGCGTGGCGAAGGCGTAAGGGGGGCGATAGCCGAGGGTCAGGCTCAGGCACTGGCCGAGCCCCTGCCCTGTGTCCTTGCGCGTGCTGGTGCTCGACACGCGCCGGCGAATATCACGGGGGCTGAGTCCGATGCGCTCGCGGAACACCTCGTTGAAGCGTCGTACGCTGCCGAAGCCGCTGGCCAGCGCGACCTCGCCGATGGTCAGGCTCGATTCATGCAGCAACTGTTTGGCGAACAGACAGCGACGATGCTGCGCATAGCCCGATGGCGTAATGCCCAGGTGGCGCTGAAACAGCCCTCGTAGATGGCGAGCTCCGATACCGAGCCGTGCGGCCAGGGCCTCGACCGAGTCACCATCCAGTGCGCCCTGGTCGATCAGCGCAAGCGCTCGCTTGAGGGTGGTGTCACTACCTTGCCAGGCAGGCGAGCCGGGGGCGCTGTCGGGACGACAGCGCAGACACGGTCGGTAACCCGCCTGGAGCGCGCCCAGCGCACTTTCGTAGTAGCGCACGTTGTCTTCCCGCGGCAGTCGCGCCGGACAGATGGGCCGACAGAAGATACCGGTGGTCAGCACCGCCACGAAGAAGCGACCGTCGAAGCGTGGGTCCCGGCTGAGCCGGGCACGTCGCAGCGTCGCGAGGTCAAGCGTCATGGGGTGGGATGCGCGGGCGCCTGATGCGTGGCCCGGGGCGCCTGGCTGGCGGGTGGCGTTCAGGTTGGTGGACGGCGCAGGCATGTCCCTCTCCCAGACGGTATGCTTGAGGACAAGTCTATCGCGTCCTTGTCCCCACAATGGCGGAAATCGGCACTCACTGGAAGATCGTTGTCCCCCCCGCACAGGAGAACCGCATGTCGCTACCCTTGACTCGCCACAATCGTCCGCGTCAGGTGCTTGACGCCATCGAGGCAGCCAATACCGGTCTCAGGGAAGACGACCGGCAGGCCAAGTTCGACAAGATCGCGGCCTCGCCCTACGCCTTCTTTCGAGGCACCAATCATCTGTACTGGGCCGATGTCTGGCATGACTGGCGCTTTTCGCTCTACGGCGGTCAGGTCGACACCCAGACCTGGTTGCAGGGTGACGCCCACGCCTTCAACTTCGGCGCCTATGGCCACCACGATGACCACGTGCGCTACGGCATGGACGATTTCGACGACTCGCTGATCGGTGACTATCAGTATGATCTCTGGCGCCTGGCCATCAGTCTGGTGCTGGACGCCCACGACAATCAGGGTCTTTCGCCCAAGGCGCTGCGCCGTGGTCTCAAGCACCTGGTGCTGGCCTACCATCGGGAGCTTGCCGACCATCGCCGAGGCGAGACCCCAGGGTACGTCAATGTGGAGAGCGCCAAGGGGCCGCTCAAGCCGTTCATGCAAAAGGTCGAGCGCAAGAAGAGTCGGGCCAAGATGCTCGACAAGTGGACCCGGCTCGACGATGACGGCCGCCGGCTCGAGCGTGAGGGCAAGCTGTCCAACCTGCCTGCCCACCTGGACAGCCAGTTGCGCAAGGCCATCAACGAGGAGTATCGCGATACCCTGAAAGGCGAGCGCAGCGAGTCCGAGGACGAGCACTTTCGCATCAAGGACACCGCGCGGCGTCTGGATGCGGGCACCGGTTCACTGGGACTGGACCGTTTCTACGTGCTGATCGAGGGTGGCAAGGACCACGAGCACGACGATGTCATTCTCGACGTCAAGGAGCAGCCTGGGCCGGCCGGACTGGTGCTGATGAGCGAGGCCGGCAAGCGCGCCTGGAAGGCGACCTTCCCGCATGAGGGCATTCGCCATGCCGCCGCTTTCCACGCCATCGCCGAACACCCGGATATCTACCTGGGCTGGCTGCACCTGGGCGACAAGGTGTTCTCGGTGCGCGAGCGCTCGCCCTACAAGGAAGACTTTCCTACCCACAAGCTGAAGGGCGGCAAGGACTATCGCCAGCTGGTAAAGCAGTGGGGTGGCATCCTCGCCCGCGAGCACCTGCGCGGCGCCGCTGCGCTGACGCCGGACGATCCGGGCCGTTTTGCCCGGGCGGTGGGCCGGCGGGTCGACGGTCACCTCGATCAGGTGGTCGAGATGGTGACCACCCTGGCGCACAGCTACGCGCGTTGTGTGGCCCAGGACCATCAGACCTTTGTGCAGTCACGCAAGGATCGGCAGTGATGCCTGGCCTGGCTCAGGTCTGCTCGCCCGGCTCCAGCGGCTCGCGGGCAGGGCCTCGATAGACCCGCGCCAGGGTCCGCGTCATCAGCTTGCGCGACAGACCGGGCACCAGGCGCATGCCAAGGGTGGCCAGGCGTGCCTGGCGGGTCGGCACGATCAGGTAGTCACCCTTGTGCAGTCCCGTGAGGGTATCGTCAGCGATGGCGTCCAGGCTGGCCTTGGGGATGGACAGGGTCTGGGCGCGATTTTCCGGCGTCCGGCCCTGTTCCAGGGTGTCGACCATGGGCGAGTCGAACTCGCCGGGGCACACCAGCTGTACCCGGATGCCCTGGGGTGCGAGCTCGTAGTAGAGCGACTCGGTCAGTCCCACCAGAGCGTGCTTGCTGGCGCAGTAGGGGGTGTAGCCAAAGACCCCGGTCAAGCCCGCTACCGAAGCGATATTGATCAGCCAAGCCGCGGGGGCATTGCCCTTGTGTCCGTGCTGGCGCCCGCCTTGGGCCGCCAGGAACGGCAGCGCCGCCCGAGTGGCGTTGAGCGGGCCGAAGTAGTTGACCTCCATGACCTCGCGAAAGTCCCGCTGGGTCAGTGTCTCGAAGTAGCCCTCGCGCATTACCCCGGCGCAGTTGATCAGACCGTCGATGGCGCCGCTTTCGGCGGCGATGGCGGCCATGGCCTCCTGCGTCGCGGTTTCACCGGTGACGTCCGCCACCCGGCAGTCGACCACCGCCGCCGGCGACTCGCCTCGCAGCGTCTCGAGCGCGGCAAGCAGGCGCTGTTCGTTGCGGGCCACCAGGGTGACCCGCGCGCCCTCGCGTACCAGCCGCTGTGCCAGCGCCAGGCCCAGACCCGAGGAACCTCCGGTGATGACGAAGTGACGATGTTCGAACATGGTGACTCTCCAGCCGCCAGCCTGTCATGGCAGTCTGACAAGCGTGGCCTCTTGTGGATGGTGGTGGTCGACGGTGTGCCAAACGCTCTCGGTGATCAGGATGCCTGTCGCCAGCGGCAGGGGATCGGGAAGGCCTCGAGGCGGGCCTTGAGAGAGGAGAGATCGACATCGCCCGGCACCCTGATCTCCGCCACCAGGCCGAGGGTCGCATCCTGGCATGCCGTGATGCGTGCCACCCCGGACCCCAGTTCGGCGTCGGCGATCTCGCCATACACCCGGGTGACCGCGTCCTGGCGTAGGGCCGGCTTGAACACCTTGCCCACCGCCGTCAGCGGAATGCTGTCGAGGATCCAGATGTTCTTGGGGATGGCGGCCTTCTCGGCCAGGTGGGCCTGACAGTGGCTGAGCAGGTCGTCCTCGTTGACCTTGCGACCCGGTTGCAGGCTGACGTAGGCCACCGGCAGTTCGCCGACCCGGTCGCAGGGCTTGCCCACGGCAGCGGCCATCTGCACCGCGGGGTGGCGGTAGAGCGCGTCTTCGATCATCTGCGGATCGATGTTGTGCCCCCCGCGGATGATCAGGTCCTTGGCGCGCCCGGTGATCCACAAATAGCCGTCGGCATCCTGGCGGGCCAGGTCGCCGGTGTTGAACCAGCCATCCTCGACCCAGATGTCGCGGTTCTGTTCGGGCCTGGAGTAACCGTCGAAGACGTTGGGGCCGCGGATCAACAGTGTCCCGATCTCGTTGACTGCACAGTCGTGCAGGTAGCGGCCCTGGTCGTCGAGGGCGACCACCCGGGCACCGGTATAGGGCAGCGCCAGGCCCACCGATCCGGTGCGACGCTCGCCTGCGAGCGGGTTGGCCATGCTGCCGCAGGTGCCTTCGGTCATGCCGAAGCCCTCGATCAGCGAGATGCCGGTCAGCTCCTCGAAGTGGCCGTGGACTGCCCGGGGCAGGGGCGCGCCGCCACTCAATGCACTTTCGAGGCTCGATACCTCGGCGTCACCGAAGGGCACCTCGAGCAGGCGAGAGAAGATCGCCGGCACCGCACTGAAGAAGCTGACCCGGTGGCGCTCCACCAGCGACCAGAAGTTGTCGACCAGGCCGGGGCTGCGGAAGCCGCCCGGGGTGGCCAGCAGGATCTCGGCGCCGATCATCAGCGGCACCAGGCCGGTGATCAGCACGGCGTTGACGTGAAACAGCGGCAGGCCACAGAGGATCACCGCGTCCTCTCGGTGGCGAAACAGCATCTGCATCATCGCCGCGTTGGCCACCTCGTTGGCGTGGCTATGGGGTGCCAGCTTGGGCAACCCGGTGGTGCCCCCGGTGTGGAACAGCGAGGCGCGCTCCTCGGGGCGAATCCTACGTTCATTGATGAGCCGATCGGCGGGGGCCCGATCGAGGCAACGGTCGAAGTCCTCGCACCAGTCGGCGGCGTCGGGCAGCGGCAGACGTTCGCGCAGAGCGCGGGCTTCGTCGTCGCCGAGAAAGCGCGCGGCATCGACGTACAGCACCTTTTCGAGGCTCGGTACCCGGTCCTTGATGGCTTCCACCTTGTCCCAGATGTCGCTGCCCGGAAAGGGCGCCAGCGCCACCAGCACTCGGGTGCCGGCGGCGTTCATGATGCCGGCGATATGCTCGGGCTCCAGCATCGGGTTGATCGGGTTGACCACGCCGGCCGCCTCGCCGCCCCACAGGGTGAAGTGGGTCTGGGGCAGGCTCGGCAGCAGAAAGGACACCACGTCGTCTGCGTCCACGCCGAGGCGGTGAAAGGCGTTGGCAGCCTGCACCACACGGGCAAGAAACTCGGCGTAGGTGTAGCGCTGTCCCTGCTGCTGGGCCGTGGCGTCCATCACGAAGCGCAGCGCGGTGGCGTCGGGTCGGCGCCTGGCGCTGATCTGAATCAGCTCGAGGGTGCTGTCGGGCAGCTCCAGCGAGGCCCAGGGGGTTGCCTCGATGACCTCGATGTCGGCGCGATCGCGAATCGCCGGAAAACGACTAATTCGCTCGAGGTAGGAGGGCAGGGGCGAGGCGGCGGCGGAGGCGGTGTCGATGGTCATCTTGGTTTCTCGAGGCGTCGCGGCGTCGGGACCAGGCGCGACAGCAGCAATCGTAAGTGTTGTTGTTGAACGTGCTAGCGGACCAGCCACTGCATCAGTTTGAGGACCTTGTGGGTGGTGCTGGTATAGGGCGGTATCAACAGTTTCATGCTGTCGACAGGGCCCTGACGGTAGACCGGGCGCATCTTGGAGAAGGTGATGAAGCCGTCGCGGCCGTGGTAGTGACCCATGCCGCTGTCACCCACACCACCGAACGGCAGGTCATGCTGGCCCACGTGCAAGAGGGCATGGTTGACCGAGACGCCGCCCGACTGGATACGCTCGATGTAAAGGTCCACCAGCGCCCTGTCCTGGGAGAACGGATACAGCGCCAGCGGACGAGGACGTGCGTTGATGTAGTCGATGACTTCTTCCGGCTGGCGGTAGGTCTTGACCGGTAGCAGCGGACCGAAGATTTCGCGCTGCATGATCTCCATGTCATCGGTCACGTCCAGCACCAGGTGCGGGGCGAACTTGCGGGTCTCAGGGTCGCTTGGCTGTTGCGACAGGGGAATCACCCGCGCGCCCTTGGCCCTGGCGTCCTCCAGGGTTGCCTCGAGCCGGGCGAAGGAGGCGTCGTCGATGATCGAGGTGTAGTCGGGACTAGAGAGGTCGGGGTAGCGGTGTCCGACGATGCCCTTGGCGGTGTCGACCAGGGCATCCACGCTACCTTCCGGGAGGAACAGGTAGTCCACCGTGGTACAGATCTGGCCGGCGTTGAGCAGCTTGACGAACAGGATTCGCCGAGCGGCCTCGGCCAGGGAGAAGTCCGGGGCGATGATCGCCGGTGCCTTGCCGCCCAATTCCAGGGTGACCGGGGTCAGGTTGTCGGCGGCGTTGGCCATGACCTTGCGCCCGGTGGCGGTGGACCCGGTGAACACCAGATGGTCGAAGGGCAGGCGGGTGAAGTGAGGCCCCAGCTCGCCGTCGTCGGCGAAGAACTTGAGCTTTTCCTCGGGGAAGTAGTCGGGGCTGAGGTCGATCAGCAGCTGGGCCAGTCGGGGAGAACGATCCGACATCTTGACCAGCGCCCGGTTGCCGGCGGCGAAGATGCCGATCAAGGGGGCGAGGCTCAGGTTCAGCGGAAAGTTCCAGGGCACCAGTACACCGACGACGCCCAGCGGTTGCGGGATGACGCTGTTGCGTGCACCGAAGTAGAGGCTGTGGTCGACCCGGCGGCGCTGGGGCTTCATCCACGACTTCAGGTGCTTGATGGCGTCCTTGATATCGCCGAGCACCACCACGAACTCGCAGAACAGGGTCTCCTCGCGGGAGCGATTGCCGAAGTCGTCGCTGATCGCCTGGACGAACGCCTCCTGGTGGTCCTTGAGCATGTTGGCCAGGGCCTTTAGGTGGCCGATGCGCTCCCGGTAGCTTGGTACCGGCGCCGCCAGATAGGCGCTTCGCTGCTGGTGGAAGGACTGCTCAAGCTGATCGAGGGTGCGGGGATCGGGTGACATCAAGGGGGCATTCATGCGTCGACTCCAGAGGTCGCGGTGGTCGTTGTGGCGGCGTCGCTGGCAATCAGGCCGTGCAGGTCGCCGTGGCCGTCCAGGGCCGAGCAGGAGCCCGGCAGGGGCTTGGAAAAGTGGATGCGGGACACCTCGGCGGCCCGTCCTTCATCGAACACAGGCTCCTCGGCCCAGGCGTACTCCGCCAGGGCGAGGATGGTCAGCGAAGGGTTCACCCCCAGGTTGCCGGGAATCAGCGAGCCATCGATGACCCTTAGATTGTGGTAGCCGAAGGCGCGACCGCGATCATCGACGACGCCATCCTCGGCGCTGGTGCCGATGGCGACGCCACCCATCAGGTGGGCGGTGCTGGGGGCGCCGGAGAGCACTTCGGTGGCCACGTTGCCGGCCTCGCCGCCACCGGCGGCCTCGACGAAGTGACGCGCCGCCTCGTGGGCGATGGGGAAGTAGTTCGACAGCGCCCGGTCATCCTTGTCCTGGTATACCGACCAGCCGGGCTTGAACATGGTGTACCAGGGGCGCTGGCTCTTCAGGTGGACGTAGGTGTCCCTGGTCTGCATCACCAGAAAGATGATCGAGTGTTTCGACTTGCCCACCGGGTTGAGCATTCGCAACGTGGTCAGCGGCTGGCGCAGGATATTGATCAGCATGCTGACCGAGCGCGGCACCTGACCATGGGTATCGGTCAGCGGCACGGCGCTCTGCAGCGCGAAGGTGGCGTCGCCGTAGCGGGGGAAGCGGTTGATCTCGATACGGGTCTCGTCATCGGGATCGAACATCGAGGTGATGGTCGGGCCGTGGCAGATTTCCTGGGGCTGGCCGCTGGCGTCGGCGAACCTGGCGGTGTTGACGATCAGCGTCTCGGAGTTGGTGCGGACCTCTCGCCCCAGGCGCGATGACAGCCGGGGCAGGGTCTGGTCCTGGTCCCTGGCCTTGAGCAGCAGCGGGATGGTGCCGAATACGCCAGCGGACAGCACCAGGCCCCGGCAGCGCAGCCGGTAGGGCTTCTTGGCGAACCAGGCGGTGGAGGACTGCACCGTGATCTCGTAGCCGGCGCTGCCGTCGCGCTGTCCCTTGGCATCGGGCAGCGCCTCGATGCGCGTGACCTCACTCTCGGCGCGTATTTCCACGCCGTTGCGTTCGGCAAACCACAGGTAGTTCTTGACCAGAGTATTCTTGGCGTTGTGGCGACAGCCCATGGTGCAGCCGCCACAGTATTGACAGCTGTTGCGCTCGGGGCCGTCGCCGTCGAAGTAGGGATCACCGCGCTCGGCGCCGCTGGCGTCGTCGGGATCCTCGGGAAACAGCACCCCGGTATTGACCCTCTGGTAGGTGTGTTCGCGGCCCATGCGCCTTGCGGTTTCCTTCAGCGCTTCGTCGGCGGCGTTCTCGTAGTGGCTACGGGTGACACCGAGCATGCGCTGGGCAAGGCCGTAGAAGGGTGCCAGGCGTTGCTTCCAGTCGCCATGGACCCGGGTCCAGGACTCGGCGGCAAAGACCTCGTCCTTGGGAATCAGGTGCACATTGGCGTAGACCAGCGAGCCGCCGCCGACGCCGACGCCGTGCAGGGCGGTGATCTTGCGGGTCAGGCTGATCTGCAGATTGCCGGTCAGACCGAGCCTGGGGGCCCACAGGAATTTTTTCAGGTTCCAGGAGTTGTCCGAAAATTCCTCGTCCTTCCAGCGCCGGCCCTTCTCCAGCATCAGCACGCGATGGCCCTTTTCCGAGAGCCTCAGCGCGCTCACCGAGCCACCGAAGCCGGTGCCGATGATGATCTGGTCATAGTCGAAACGGTCGTCTTGGCTGGACGTCATGGACTGGCCCCTCACGCTGTCGTTGTTGTCTACACCGAGCATAGTGAAGGCAGGGCCGGACGGATTGACCGAAGGCGCGCGCTATTTGACAGATCGCGCAATATCGAGCGTTTCGGTCTTATGCTTTCGTCGCCATTGGGCGGGACTCTCGCCCATGATTCGCTTGAAGCTGCGGGTCAGGGCGCTCAATTGGCTGTAGCCAAGCAGGTCGGCGATCTCGGTCAGGCTCAGTTGGGTGTCGAGCATGTAGACCCGAGCGCTGCGCATGCGTACGCGATCGAGCAACTGCTGGAAGCTCAGGCCGCGCTTGAGCAGGCGGTCCTGGAGGGTACGCGGTGGTACGTCCAGGGCCTGGGCCACGGCCTCAAGGCTGACCTGATCGAGCGGCAGCAGGTTGGTGATGATCCACTCCACCTTGCTTTCGATGTCGTCCCAGCGATGACGGTGCATCAAGGAGTTGATCAGGTGCCGCAGGGCCGGACTGCCTCCGGCGATGGCGTGGTCGAGACAGCTGCGGTCGAACACCAGGGTGTTCTCGGGATGATTGAAGCGCAGCGCCGAGTGCAGTTGCTGGGTGTAGGGTTCGAGGTCTCTTGGCTCCTCGCCGCACAGGTAGACCGCGCGCAGCTTGATCGGCTCGCCGTAGAGGAAGGTGAGGATGTTGTAGGCGCCCATCAAGGTATTGTCGTTGTGCTGGCGTGATGGGGCACTGCGCCCGGGCACACGATAGGTGAAGTGGTAGTAGGCCTGGTCATCGCGCTCCTCGAGACGCACATCGAGTCCTTGCACGTGGCGGCCGATTTCCTCGGCCACGGTGACCATCGCCTCGCGCAGGGTGGCGCACTGCTGGATCAGCAGGCCCACCATGCCCAGCATCGAGATATTCTGGTAGCGCCCCAGCAGCAGGCCGAAGTGGCGACAGCCGCTCATCTGGGCACCCAGTTCGAGCAGGTCGATCTTGGTGGCCACCGGAATCAGGCGGTCCGGCCGGTCGAGGTAGTCCGGCGGCAACGACAGTCGTGCCAGCGCCTGGTCGGCATCGACACCCTGCTCGTCGAGCAGGGTACGGTAGCCGGTCAGGGCCGCGGCACGCACCATGGGCTGCATGGGGGTATCTCCGGGACAGGGTGTGATCAGTATATCGCTCTGTGCGCGGGGCCGCGCTTGGTCAAAAGATATAGATGCCAGGCGTCTAATATGCCGAAGCGGGAGGTGCTGGTATACGCCGGCGGCGCCCCGCAGGGCGCCGCCGATGATAGAGCGAGTGTCGAGCTGCGCCGAAGAGGCGTCCCGGACTCAGCGATAGGTGTCCTTGAAGCGATCGCGCAGCTGATTCTTCTGCACCTTGCCCATGGTATTGCGCGGCAGGCTGTCGACGAAGAATACCCGCTTGGGCTGCTTGTAGCGGGCCAGCTTGTCGCTCAGCGCGGCGATGACGTCGGCCTCCTGGGGCGAGGCGCCTTCGGCGGGCACCACCACCGCGGTCACCCCTTCGCCCAGGTCAGGGTGGGGCAGGCCGATGACCGCGGATTCGGCGACGCCGTCCATCTCGTCGATATGCCCCTCGACCTCCTTGGGGTAGACGTTGTAGCCGCCGGAGATCACCAGATCCTTGTCGCGTCCGACGATCTGCACATAGCCCCGCTCATCGATCTGGGCCAGGTCGCCGGTGATGAAGAAGCCATCTTCCAGCAACTCCTCGGCGGTCTTCTCGGGCATCCGCCAGTAGCCCTGGAACACATTGGGGCCGCGCACCTCGAGCATGCCGATCTCGCCCTGGGGCAGCGGCGTATGGTTGCCACCCTCACGGTCGGTGATGCGCACCTCGACGCCGGGCAGCGGCATGCCCACGGTGCCGGCGATGCGATCACCGTCGTAGGGGTTGGAGGTGTTCATGTTGGTTTCGGTCATGCCGTAGCGCTCGAGGATGGCGTGGCCGGTGGCGGCCTCGAAGGCCTCGTGGGTCTCCGCCGTCAGCGGCGCCGACCCCGAGGTGAACAGGCGCATGCGGGCGGTGGCCTCGCGGGTCAGGCGGGGATCCTTGAGCAGCCGGGTGTAGAAGGTCGGCACCCCCATCATGGTGGTGCCTTCGGCCATTTCCTCGAAGATCACGTCCGGGTCGAACTTCGCCAGGAAGCGCATGCTGGCGCCGGCCATCAGGATCACGTTGCAGGCCACGAACAGCCCATGGGTATGGAAGATCGGCAGGGCATGGATCAGCCGGTCGTGCTCGTCGAAGCGCCAGGCCTCGACCAGCGACTCGGCATTGGAGCCAAGATTGCGATGGCTCAGCATGGCGCCCTTGGAGCGGCCGGTGGTGCCAGAGGTGTAGAGGATCGCGGCCAGGTCATCCGGCCCGCGCTCGAGCATCTCGGTGACCGGTGTGGCCGCCTCGGCGGCCTCCATCAGGCTACCGTCGGCGGCGGTGCCCAGGGATTCGACTCGGGCGCCACCGCAGGAGGCAGCGACCTCGCGGGCGGCCGTGAGTGAATCCGGGCGGCAGACGAACAGGGCGGGTTCGGCGTCACCGAGGAAGTAGCGAATCTCCTCGCTGGTGTAGCCGGTATTGAGCGGCAGGTAGACCCCGCCGACCTTGAGGCTCGCCAGGTACAGAAGGATCGCCTCGGGGCTCTTGTCGACCTGGACGGCAACCCGGTCACCGGGCCCCACGCCGAGCGCGACCAGCGCCCCGGCGAGCCTGGCCACCGCTTCCAGCGCATCGCTGTAGCGGTAGTCACGGCCTTCGCGGGTGGTGATGAAGGGCGCGTCGCCACGCTCGGTCATGCGCTTTTCAAAGGTGGCAAAGAGGTTGTGATTCATGTGACGGGATCTCCCTTCAAGTGCTTGCGGGCGCGACGACGCTGGTCCCTGACCTGAGACGAGCAGGCCACCTTGCCTTCGGTGGTGTAGCGCTCATGGTTGCCTTCGATGTCGTCGAGCACGTAGAGATAGTTGACCATCAGTGAGCCGAACTGTGACAGCCCCCGGCGAGAGGTATCACCGAGCCAGTTGATGCGGTGCAGTTCGGCGCCATTGCCGAGATGGAAGCGAGCGACGGTATTCAGCGGCAGATTGCGCGCGTTGCGCTCCTTGGTGAGGTAGTGAGCGGCCAGCGGCTTGATCACCTCACCCAGGGCCTTGCTGCGCTCGGAGTCCTCGAGCCAGTCGTCCTGATCGAGCTCGGCCAGCAGGGCGCGGGTGTCGTCGTCGAGGCGACCGCGTTGGTCCTGGCGCTCGGCGTCCAGCCAGGCGCGAAAGCCGGGTACCGGTGACAGGGTGACGAAGTTCTTCAGCCGCGGCAGTTCCGACTTCAGCTCCTTGACCACCTGTTTGATCAGGAAGTTGCCGAAGGAGATGCCGCGCAGGCCGACCTGGCAGTTGCTGATGCCGAAGAAGGCCGCACTGTCGGCGTCTTCGGCCTCGATGGCCTCGTGGTTGGCGTCCAGGATCGGCTGGATGCGCTCGGGCATGCCCCTGGTCAGGGCCACCTCCACGAAGATCAGCGGCTCGTCGCCGATGGCCGGGTGAAAGAAGGCGAAGCAGCGCCGGTCCCGGGCGTCGAGGCGCCTGCGCAGGTCGTTCCAGTCGCAGATCTCGTGCACTGCCTCGTAGCGGATGATCTTCTCCAGTACCGCCGCCGGGGTGTTCCAGTCGATCCGCTTGAGCACCAGAAAGCCACGATTGAACCAGGACGCGAACAGGTGGGCGAAGTCGGCATCGAGCGCCTCCAGCGCCGGGAAGGCCTTGAGCCGGGGCAGCAGGTCCTCGCGCATGCGCACCAGCTCATAGGTGCCGCCGGCGGTAAGGTTGAGCCGGCGCAACAGCTCCTGGCGCTGCGGTTCGCAGGCCTCGAACAGTCGCTGCAGGTCGACATTGCCGCGACTGTCCCGGTAGCACTCGTAGGCGCCGTCGACGGCCTCGGCATCGGCACTGAACTGCTCGGTCAGGCACTTGAAGAAGCGCGTCTTCTCGTCTTCATCGAGGCAGCTGTAGCCGTCCAGGGCCTGGCCGGCCAGGGCGATGCTGGAGGCCTCGCCATCGCTTTCCAGAAGCTTGCGACAGGCGTCGATCACCTGGGTATGTTCCAGCGGCGGGCCATCGCCCCGGCGTCTGAGCAAGGCGTCACGCTGCGTGATACTGGAGAACAGTTCCTGCAGAAAGCTGAAGTTCATCGGGGACATCTCCTCGGGGCTGGGCCAGGTGGGAGCGGGCCTGGTGGCCCGCTGGTCACACGCGTCGGCGTCGGGATCATCCGGCGCTCTCCATGATCAGGTCCGGCAGCCAGGTGGCGATGCCCGGGAAGAAGCACAGCAGCACGATGCCGAGCACCATGCACAGGGCATAGGGCAGGCTGCCGAGCAGGATGTCCTTGAGCGCGATATCCGGCGCGATCCCCTTGATGATGAACAGGTTAAGGCCCACCGGCGGGGTGATCAGGCCGATCTCCAGGTTGATGGTCAGGACCACCGCGAACCAGTAGGGATCGAAGTTGGCCGCCAGAATGATCGGCAGCAGGATCGGCGCGGTCATCACGATCACCGCCACCGGCGGCAGGAAGAAACCGGCCACCAGCAAGAAGACGTTGATGATCCCCATCAGTACCCAGCGATTGACCTCCAGTGCCGCGATCGCCTCGGCCACCGTCTGGGTGATGAACAGCGACGACAGGGCGTAGGCGAAGATCTCGGCGCAGGCGATGATCAGCATGATCATCACGCTCTCGCGCAGAGCGTCGCGCATGATGGTGGTCAGCGGTTTCACCTGCCACATGCGATAGACCACGATGGCCAGGGCCAGACACAGGAAGGCCCCGGCACCGGCCGCCTCCGAGGGCGTGGCGACACCGCCGTAGAGAGCGAACAGGATACCGCTGACCACCACCAGGAAGGGCAGCACCCGCACCAGCGCCTTCATGTTGGTCTCGACGTTCCTGGCGACGGTGTCCTTGAGCTCGCGGGCGGCATCGGCGACGGGGCTGGGGGTGTCATAGCCACCGGCCAGCTTGCAGGCGATCAGCGTCCAGGCCATGAACAACAGCGCCAGCATGATGCCGGGCAGGGCGCCGGCGATGAACAGCCGTCCGATCGAGGTCTCGGTGGAAATGCCATAGACGATCATGGTGACCGAGGGCGGAATCAGGATGCCCAGGGTGCCGCCGGCGGCGATGCAGCCAGCCGCCACGCCGTCGGGATAGCCGCGCTTGCGCATCTCGGGGATACCCAGCTTGCCGATGGCGGCGCTGGTGGCAGGCGACGAGCCGGACAGGGCGGCGAAGATCGAGCAGGCGCCGATATTGGAAATGGCCAGTCCCCCCGGCACCTTGCCGAGCCACAGGTCCAGCGAACGGTAGAGGTCGCGGCCGGTGGGGGAGGAAGCCACGGCAGCGCCCATCAGGATGAACATCGGAATCGCGACGAAGCCGAACGACGCCAGGCTGCCGAAGAAGGTCTCGCCGAAGTAGGTCAGCTCGCTGACGCCCCGGTCCATCACCAGGGCGGCGAGGGACACGCCGCCGAGGGCAAAGGCGATGGGCGTGCCGATGGCCATCAGCACGAACAGGGCGGTAACGATAAGGATGCCACTGGTAACCGGATCCATCAGCGTGCTCCTCCCAGAATTTCCGCCAGGTACTGCAGCGCCAGCAGGGTCGAGCCCAGCGCCAGCGGCACCAGTGCTGGCCACAGCGGCGGATTCCACACCGTGCCGGTGGTCCAGCCTCCGTGGTAGGCCTCCAGCAGGTAGAGCCAGGAGCCGTAGGCCAGGGCGATGCAGAAGGCCAGGCCGCACAGTGAGGCGACCAGGTTCATGGCGCACTTGATGCCGCCCTTGAGCGCATCGGGCAGCACCGTGACCGCCACTTGGCCGCCGGTCAGCAGCACATAGGGGGCGCCCAGCAGCATGGCGCCGGTGATCGAGAAGATCGCGAATTCGGTCTGCCAGGTGGTGCTTTCACCGAGCAGGTAGCGCACGAAGATCATGTGGCAGACGGCCAGCACCCCTGCAAAGAGGGCGGCGCCGGCCACCACTGCCATAGCGATGGATAGCCGGTCCATCAGCCGACAGAAAGCGCCCACCGGGCCGGAGGCATGTCGCCGGGAACCGGGGGCTGCGGGTGCAGAGACGTGGGGGGGAGAGTGGGACGGTGTGTGTGACATGGAGCCTCCGAGGTGACACGACAGCGACGAACGACGAGGCGCGGCCAGCGGCCGCGCCCACCTCGGTCTATTCCACCGCCAGGGCGGCGTCGATCAGTGCCTGGCCGTTGTCGACGTTCTCGGCAAAGCTCTTGTAGGCGCTCTCTTTCGCTACCTCGAGCCAGGCGTCGTAGTCTTCCTGGGACATCTGGACCACTTCGACGCCGTTTTCCTCGAACACTTCCACCATGGTCTGGTCGAGCTGGGCGGCCTGCTCGGCGAAGTACGCCTCGGCCTTCTCGCCAGCGTCGATCAGTGCCTGCTGCTGCTCCTCGTTGAGCCCGTTCCAGCTCTGTTCGGAGATCAGGATCGGCTCGTACATGAACCACAGGGCGTTCTCGCCCGGCGCCGTCAGGCAGCTGACCTGCTCGTAGATGCGATAGGAGACGAAGGAACCCGACGAGGTGTTGGCGCCGTCGAGCACGCCGGTCTGCATGGCGGTATAGATCTCCGACGATGGCATCGAGGCGATGGAGGCGCCGGCGGTGGCCAGCATCTCGTCGAAGGCCGGGCCAGCCGCACGCATGGTCTGGCCCTGCACGGTGTCGGGCGAGGTGATGCACTGCTGGTTGGAGGCAAAACCGCCGGCCAGCCAGGCGTCGGCCAGCACGCGAGCGCCGGCGTCCTCGATCACCTGCTTGATCATGTCCATGAACTCGGAGTCGTTGAGGCGCTGGGCACGCTCGTGATTACGCACCAGACCCGGCATCAGGGTGGCCGAGAATTCGGGATGGCGACCGCTGGCGTAGTCCAGCGGCAGCGAGGTCATGTCCAGGCGGCCGCGTACCAGCGCGCCCCACTGCTCCTTGGCCTTGAACAGCGACTGGCCGGGATAGACCTGCAGGGCCAGGTCGACGCCGGCGGCTTCGACCTCCTTGGCCATCAACTGGACCATTTCGTCGCGCACGTCGCCCTGGCCACCGGGAAACTGGTGGGACACGCGCAGGGTGGTCTCGGCGCTGGCAATAGACGCGCTGGCGGTGGCGATGGCGGCGACGGCGAGAGTGAGAGCTTGGCGTTTCATGGTGACTCCTCGAGGCGTTGTTGTTGTGATGATTGTTGTAGTGGGTGTTGTAGCGAGCGTGATGATCACTGTTGTGGTGGTGGGATAAACGCGCCGAGGTCGGCGCGGGGGATGGAGGTCAAACATTTTTTATCTGCTATGATGTATACATCAATAGCCAGCATGTATATTCCTGTCAATTCGTAGGGCTTAGACCATGGTGGGGTGAGGGCGCCGAGGGGTCAGTCGCATCAGGACAGGATATGCTGGAACGATTCGAGTTCAGCCAAGGGACAGCCAGGGGACAGCCATATGAGCAAGAAGCCCTCCAACGCCCAGCGTCTGCGGGACTCTCTCGAGGACGACATCATCAATGGTCGGCGCACACCGGGTGAGCGACTGGACCCCGAAGAGCTGTGCCGGACCTACCAGGTATCGCGTACCCCGGTGCGCGAGGCCATCCAGCAGCTGGTGGCCAGTGGCCTGGTGACCGTCTACCCCAAGAAGGGCACCTTTGTCGCCAGGCTAGGGCTCGAGCGACTGATCGAAATGTTCGAGGTGATGGCCGAACTCGAGGGCATGTGCGGTCGACTGGCAGCGCGGAGAATCTCAGCCGATGAACTCAAGGCCCTGCGCGACGCCTTCGAAGGATGCCGCCGCGCCGGCGAGACCGGTGACAGCGACGACTACTACTACGAGAACGAAGCCTTCCACAGCGTCATCTATCAGGCCAGCCACAACGCCTTCCTGGCCGAAGAGGCCCAGACCCTCAAGCAGCGGCTCAAGCCCTATCGACGCCTGCAATTGCAGGTGCGTTCACGCATGCAGAGCTCGCTCGATGAACACCGTGAGGTGCTCCAGGCGATCGAAGCCGGTGATGCCGAGAGCGCCGAGCGCATCCTGCGTGACCACGTGCTGATCCAGGGCGAGCGCTTCAGCGACTTTGTCTCCAGCGTGCGCAAGCTGGAGGAGGGAGGGGGCGAGTTGCGGCGCGCCACTGCCTCGAACTAGCCGGGCCCTGCCGTACCGAGATGGTGGTGTCGCAAGCAATGTCGCTTGACGACCACCACAGGCAGGGCCGAGGGTAGTCGGCATCCCACTTGCCAGCCTGAGGTAGCAGCCCATGTTTCCTGCCTTTTCCGGGCGCTATGCGTCCCTGCCCGATCGTATGCGCGCCGAGATGGCGCCCACCCCTGTGGCGGCGCCGCGTCTGCTGGCCTTCAATCGTCCGCTGGCCGAGGCGCTGGGTTTCGACCTTGACCCCTTCGACGCGACCCGTGCCGCCGAGGTGCTTGGTGGCAACGCCGTGCCCGACGGAGCGACGCCGATCGCCGCGGCCTACGCCGGGCATCAGTTCGGCAACTTCGTGCCACAGCTCGGCGATGGTCGGGCGATCCTGCTGGGCGAGCTAGCCCATCGAGACGGTGGCTTGCGTGAGGTCCAGCTCAAGGGCGCCGGACGCACGCCCTTTTCCCGCGGCGGTGATGGTCGCGCGCCGATCGGACCGGTGCTGCGCGAGTATCTGGTGTCAGAAGCCATGGCCGCACTGGGGGTGCCCACCACCCGGGCGCTGGCGGCGGTGGCCAGCGGCGAGCAGGTGGTGCGCCAGATGGTAGAGCCCGGGGCGGTACTGACCCGGGTAGCCTCGAGCCATGTGCGGGTCGGCACCTTTCAGTACTTTGCCGCCCGTCGTGACAGCGAGGCGCTGTCGCTGCTGGTGGACTTCTGCATCGAGCGCCACTACCCCGAGCTGGCCGACTTGCCCGAGGCCGAGCGCGCGCTGGCGCTGCTCGAGGCGGTGGTCGAGCGCCAGGCAAGCCTGGTCGCCCAGTGGAAGGGGTTCGGCTTTATTCATGGGGTAATGAACACCGACAACTGCGCGATCTCGGGGGAGACCATCGACTATGGTCCCTGCGCCTTCATGGACGCCTTCCACCCGCACAGGGTGTTCAGCTCCATCGATGAACGCGGGCGCTACGCCTGGGACAACCAGCCGGCCATCGCCCAGTGGAACCTGGCGCGCCTGGCCGAGACGCTGCTGCCGCTGATCAGTGACGATCAGGAGCGAGCGGTGGCGCTGGCCACCGAGACCATCGAGGCCTTCGCTGAGTGCCATGACGCCGCCTGGACGGCGGTGCTGCGTGCCAAGCTGGGACTCGGGGCTGATGACTCGCAAGGCCAGCCGGAAAGCCGCTCGACCGATGGTCAGGGGGGCCAGGTGGCAGACGAGGACCTGGCCCTGGGCGAGGACTTCCTCAAGGCCATGGAAGAGGGCAACGCCGACTTCACCCTGAGCTTTGCCCATCTGTCCCGGGCGCTGGCCGGTGATGAGGCAGCGCTTGCCGAGGGCTTCGAGCGCAGTGGCAGGCTCGAGGCCTGGCTGCCGCGCTGGCGCGAGCGTCTGGCCCGTGAAGGCGTCTCCGACGAGGTCGTCGGCGCGCGCCTGGCGGCGGCCAACCCCCAGGTGATACCGCGCAATCATCTGGTCGAGAAGGCCATTCGCGCCGCCATCGATGACGACGACCTGAGCGTATTCGAGACGCTGCTCGCCGCCGTGACCCGGCCCTACCGGATCCCGGACGATACCAGCCTGCTGGCCCCACCCGGGCGCGACGAGCGAGTGCTCAGAACCTTCTGCGGTACCTGAGGGACCCCACCGGCAACGTCGTCGCCGCCGGTGGGCTGCTCGCCAGCAGGACTTACGCCGACAGAACTTTCGCCAGCAGGGCTCGCGCCGGCTACTGCGGTGCCTGGCTGGCCTGCAGGGTGCGCGTCAGCAGTGCCCGCAGGGCGGCCGGGCGCACCGGCTTGAGCAGCAGCTGGTAGCCACCGCGGCGGACCTCTTCGGCCACCTCCTCGGTGCGGTCGGCGGTGATCACGATACCGGGCACCGCGCCGGTCAGGCGCTCCCCCAGGGCGTCCAGCGCCATCAGGCCGGTGACCTCGTTGTCCAGGTGATAGTCGGCGAGGATGGCGTCGGGGTCATCGTCCAGATGGCGCAGCACCGACTTGGCGCCACCGATGGAGGTGGCGGTGAACACCTCGCAGCCCCAGCCCGACAGCATCGCCTTCATGCCCTCGAGGATCAGCGACTCGTTGTCGATACACAGGATGCGCTTGCCGTCGAGCTTGCTGGCGACCTTGCGCGCAGGCCGGGAGTCCGTGTCCTCGGCCGGGGCCTTTGCCTCGACCCTGGGTACGCTGACCGAGAATACCGTGCCCACGCCGACCCAGGAGCGCACCCGGATGGGGTGGTCGAGCACCCGGCTCATGCGGTCGGCGATGGATAGGCCGAGGCCCAGTCCCTTCTCGCTTTCCTTGTGGCGCGAGGCCTGATCCAGGCGACGAAACTCCTGGAAGATCTCGGCCTGCTTGGCCTCGGGGATGCCGGGGCCGCTGTCCCATACCTCGATCAGCAGGCGCTCACCGCGCCGGCGAATGCCCAGCAGCACCCGGCCCTCCTGGGTGTAACGGATGGCGTTGGACAGGAAGTTCTGGATGATTCGGCGCAGCATCTGGCTGTCGCTGTCCACCCACAGGGCCGACCCCACCACCTTGAGGTCCAGGCCGCGATCTTCGGCCATCACCGCAAACTGGGCCTGCAGCGGGCGCAGGATGTCGGTCAGCGCAAAATGGCTGCGTCTGGGGGTCAGCGCGCCGGCGTCCAGCTTGGAGATATCCAGCAGGGTGCCGAGCAGCTCTTCGGCGGACTGCAGTGAGCTGTCGATATGGCCGATGGTGCGCTTCATGTCCTCGGCGCCCATGTCCTGGGACAGCGCCGAGGTAAACAGCCGCGCCGCGTTGAGTGGCTGCAGCAGGTCATGGCTGGCTGCGGCCAGGAAGCGCGTCTTGGAGGCGTTGGCGTCCTCGGCCACCTGCTTGGCCTGGCGCAGGGCCTGCTCGGCTTCGGCGCGCACTCGGTTCTCCTGGCGCAGCGCGGCGTTGGCTTCGGACAGGGCCAGGGTGCGCGAGCGTACCCGCTCCTCCAGGGTCTCGTTGGTTTCCTTGAGGGCGATCTCGGCCCTCCGGCGCTCGGTAATGTCCTGGTAGAGCGCGAAGAAGCCGAGGATCGCGCCGCTGTCGCCGAAGTGCGGAGTATAGGTCACCAGCATGTAGCGCAGGCCTTCGTTGGTGATCTCGAGCGACACCTCGAAGCTGACCCTTTCGCCACTCAGGGTGCGCTGAATCCAGGGAATGCGCTCCTCGGCCATGGTCTCCGGAATCACCTGGGTCACCTTCTTGCCGATGACCTCGTTGCGGTTGATGTTGAAGGCCTGCTCGTAGGCACGGTTGGTAAAGAGGTAGCGACACTCCCGGTCGAAGTAGGCGATCAACGCCGGCACGTTGTCGGTATAGATGCGGATATTGTTTTCCGAGCGGATCAGCGCTTCTTCGGTGCGTTTCTGCTGGGTGATGTCCTGATAGGTGTAGACGAAGCCGCCACCGGGCATGGGGTTGCCCTGGACCTCCAGCACGCTGCCGTCCTGGCGATATCGCACGTAGCGGTGGGGCTGGCCCTCGCGGATGTTGTCGAGCAGCAATTCCACGTGCTCTTCCGGGTCGCCGGGGCCGTACTCGCCGTTATGGGCGTTGTAGCGGAAGATGCGGTCGATCGGTGCGCCGACACGGATCAGGTGGTCAGGGAAGCGGAACAGCTCCAGATAGCGCTGGTTCCACACTACCAGGCGCAGGTTCTGATCCACCACGCTGATGCCCTGGTTGATGTTCTCGATGGTGGCCTGGAGCAGGGCGCGATTGAACTCCAGCACCTGGGAGGCCTCATCGACGATGGAGATGACGTCGGAGATGCCGATGCCACGCCCCTGCAGCGCGGAGTTGACGACGATGCGCGCCGACGAGGCGCCCAGCACCGAGGCCAGAAAGCGCTCGGTGAACTGGATCACGTCGATGGACGCTCGGGCACTGTCTTCCAGCGCCTTGCCGTTGCGCCGGGCGTAGTCCGAGAAGGCGCGGTCGACCTGGCCGGCGCTGAGGAAGCGCTGGCACAGCACCTTCAGGTCGCCGACCGTGGTAGCCCCGGTCCAGGGGCGATTGACCGAGGTCTGGCGGGTCTCGACGCTGTCGACGAACAGCGACGCCTGAATCCGTTCCACCACCCGCTGAGGGGTTACCTGGGAGACAAAGATGTAGGCCACCAGGTTGACCCCCAGCGACAGCATCACGCCGTGGGTAAAGCTGTCACCCACGTGCAGGCCGAACAGCGAGGTCGGTGACAGCCAGGCGATCCCCAGCGGCCCACCCTGGAGCCAGCCGGCGGGCAATACACCGGCGTTGATCATCGCTGGCAACAGCAGGGTGTAGGCCCAGATGGCGAAGCCCGCGTTCATGCCGACGATGACCCCCAGGCGATTGCCGCGCTTCCAGTAGAGCCCGCCGATCAGCGCCGGGGCGAACTGGGCGGCGGCGGCGAAGGACAGCATGCCGATGGAGGCCAGCGAGGTGAATTCGCCGATCAGCTGATAGAAGCCATAGGCCATGGCCAGGATCACGGCGATGGTAATGCGCCGTGCCCGCAGGACCAGGCGTCCGTAGTCGCGAGCCTTGGTGTCGAACCAGCGCATGCGGAACAGTGCCGGGATGACGATCTCGTTGGAGATCATGATCGAGACCGCCACGGCGGCGACGATGACCATGCCGGTGGCGGCGGAGAAGCCGCCGATAAAGGTCAGCAGGGCCAGCCAGCTCTGGTTGGCGGCCATCGGCAGCGACAGCACATAGGTATCGGGTGATACGTCGGTGCCGGCGAAGATGGTCAGGCCGGCGGCGGCCAGCGGCAACACGAAGAAGGCGAACAGCACCAGGTACAGCGGGAACATCCAGCGCGCGCGGGCGGCGTCGTCGCGGTGGGTGTTCTCCACCACGGTGACGTGAAACTGACGCGGCAGACACAGGATCGCCAGCATGGCCAGCAGGGTCTGGGCCCAGAAGCTCTGGCCGAAGTCCTGCTGGGCCAGTTGCCGCTGCAGCTGCAGGTGGGTGTCGGCCCGGGTCATCAGGTCCTGCAGGCCATCGAACATGCCCCAGGTGACGTAGGCGCCGAGGATCAGGAAGGCTACCAGCTTGACCAGCGACTCGAAGGCCACCGCGTGGATCAGGCCCTCGTGGTGCTCGGTGGCGTCGGTATGGCGGGTACCGAACAGGATGGCGAAGATCGCCATGACGATGGCCACATAGAAGGCGGTGTCACCGAACAGCGGCGCCTGGGTGATGTCGGAGGCGTCGGTGAGCACGGCAAAGGACGTGGACACGGCCTTCAACTGCAGGGCGATGTAGGGCAGGGTGCCGATCAGCGCGACCAGGCTGGCGAAGGCCGCCAGAGACTGGGTCTTGCCGTAGCGAGAGGCGATGAAGTCGGCGATCGAGGTGACGTTCTGGTGCTTGGCGACCCGCACCATCTTGGCCAGTACCGGCCAGAACAATAGAAGCGTCAGTACCGGACCGACGAAGATGCTGGCGAACGACCAGCCGGAGGTCGCCGCCTGGCCCACGGCGCCGTGGAAGGTCCAGGAGGTGCAGTAGATCGCCAGCGCCAGGCTGTAGACCAGCGGGCGACGATGGCTGGCCCCCAGGTGGCGTGCACGACGATCGCCGCGCCAGGCGATGGCGAACAGCACGGCGATGTAGAGCAGTGAAACAGCGATCAATAGCCAACCGGCAAACATGGGCACCTCCTCGACGTCAGCGGCCATTCTAGGGCATTGGCGGCCTGCTCGGCAGGGGCGCAGCGTGGTTGCCTCGATTCGGGCGCCTGAAGCGCGAAGCATTGACGGAATTTTGCGCCATCAAGGGAAAGGCATTGCCTGGTCTCAAGGCCTTGGATCGCGACTAAGGTGGATTGCACCTTTGTAGTGATAGACCATCGGCTAATATTCCAGGAATGTTTGTAAGTTGCTGAAATATTTAATGTAATGGTTTTCTTGGTGCGGTGCATTTATGCTTTTCGACTAAAGTTATCGTTCCAGGAAAGGCCATTTTGTCTAGTCTGCTTCTCGAGCCTTTGTGTCGTCTTTGCGGCGGCATTTGGCGATCAAACCACTTCTTGAGGGTAGCCTTATGCTAGACAAGAGCGCACAGGCCTACTGGAAACGAAACATACGAACCATCCTCGGCTGTCTGGCCGTATGGTTCATCGTCTCCTATGGCTTCGGCATTCTGCTGGTGGATGTACTCAACAATATCCAGTTCTTTGGCTTCAAGCTCGGCTTCTGGTTTGCACAGCAGGGATCCATCTACACCTTTATCGTGCTGATCATTTTCTATGCCTGGAAGATGAACAAGCTCGATGAAGAGTACGACGTCCACGAACAGTGACACCCGCAAAATAACGTCAATGAACGGGAATTGATTCCATGGATGTACAACTACTTACCTATATATTTGTAGGGGCGTCCTTCGCGCTCTACATCGGTATCGCGATCTGGTCGCGTGCCGGGTCTACCAAGGATTTCTACGTCGCCGGCGGCGGCGTCCACCCTGCCGCCAATGGCATGGCTACCGCGGCAGACTGGATGTCGGCGGCCTCTTTCATCTCCATGGCGGGTCTTATCGCCTATCTGGGTTACGACGCCTCGGTCTACCTGATGGGCTGGACCGGTGGCTACGTCATGCTGGCCATGCTGCTGGCGCCTTACCTGCGCAAGTTCGGCAAGTTCACGGTGCCGGACTTTATCGGTGACCGTTACTACTCGAATATCGCCCGTACCGTGGCGGTCATCTGCGTTATTTTCGTGTCCTTTACCTATGTCGCCGGTCAGATGCGCGGCGTCGGTATCGTCTTCGCCCGTTTCCTCGAAGTCGAGGTCAATCTGGGCGTGGTCATCGGCATGGTCATCGTGTTCTTCTACGCGGTGCTCGGTGGCATGAAGGGCATCACCTACACCCAGGTGGCCCAGTACTGCGTGCTGATCACCGCCTTCATCGTGCCGGCGGTGTTCCTGTCGATCATGATGACCGGCCACGTGCTGCCGCAGACCGGGCTCGGTGCCACCTTCGTCGATGCCGCCGGCAACGACAGCGGCCAGTACATTCTCGATCGTCTCGACGGTCTGCTGACGGATCTGGGCATCACGCCCTACACCGACGGCAGTCAGCCGATGATCAACGTGTTCTTTATCACCGCAGCCCTGATGTGCGGTACCGCGGGTCTGCCCCACGTCATCGTGCGCTTCTTCACCGTGCCGCGGGTGCGTGACGCCCGGGTCAGCGCCGGCTGGGCGCTGGTGTTCATCGCACTGCTCTACACCACCGCTCCGGCGGTCGGCGTGTTCGCCCGCACCAATATCATCGAGACGGTACACGAGACCAGCTACGAAGAGGCACCGGCCTGGTTCAAGAGCTGGGAAGGCGTGGGCCTGATCGGCTGGCTCGACAAGAACGACGACGGTCGGGTGCAGATGGGGCCGGGCGCGCCGTTCGAGGGCAAGCCGACCTTCGAAAGCGGCCCGCTGGAAGAGGAAACTCCCGGCGAGCACGGGCAGCGGGTGGTGACCAATACGCCTACCGACAGCCCCAACGAGGTCTATATCGACCGCGACATCATCGTGCTGGCCAACCCCGAGATCGGCGGCCTGCCGGCCTGGGTGATCGCCTTGATGGCCGCCGGTGGCGTGGCCGCGGCGCTGTCCACCGCAGCCGGTCTGTTGCTGGTGATCTCGGCGGCGGTGTCCCATGACCTGATCAAGAAGCAGATCAATCCCAACCTCAGCGAGAAGGGGGAGCTGCTGGCGGCGCGTAGTGCTGCTGCGGTGGCGGTGGTGGTAGCCGGCTACTTCGGCATCAACCCGCCGGGCTTCGTGGCCCAGGTGGTGGCCTTTGCCTTCGGTCTTGCTGCCTCGTCCTTCTTCCCGGCGATCCTGCTTGGCATCTTCGACAAGCGCATGAACCGCGAAGGGGCCATCGTCGGCATGGTGCTGGGTCTGAGCTTCACTTTCATCTACATCGTCTACACCAAGTTCATCAACACCGATCCTTCGATCTGGTGGTTCGGCATCTCGCCGGAGGGTATCGGTACCCTCGGCATGATCCTCCACTTCGTTGTGGCCTTCGTGGTCTCGCGGGCAACCGCGGCACCGCCGGAGCACATCCAGGAACTGGTGGAGAACGTGCGTGTGCCGAGAGGCGCGGGTGAGGCCCACGCTCACTAGAGCGGGCCATCAGGCAGGGGCGTCGGACCACCATCCGCCGCTCCCTGCCAGACGACAACACTCCCCGACCCCGGCCTCGCCGGGGTCGGTCATGGAGCAGACATGATCGACATCGACTTCACTCATCCACCGTTTTCATTGCTCGACGAGGCCGAGCGCGAGCGGGTCCTGGGCGGGCTGGATATCGCCTACTACGGGCGGGATGACGTGATCCTCGATGCAGGGCAGTCCGGCGAGTTCGTCTTTGTGATCCACAAGGGCGAAGTCGCCGAACTGGACCCGGCCGAGGGCCCCGCCGGGGGGCGCATCGGCCACTACACCGGGGGCGATCTGTTCGGTGCCATCAGCGTGATCAACGGCCAGAGCCGTTACCGCTTCGTCGCCGAAGAAGAAAGCCTGTGTTACCTGATGCCGCACACCTTGTTTCTGTCGCTGTGCGAGAACAACGCCGCCTTCTCGGACTACTTTCACCAGCGCCTGATCAGCAAGACGCGCTTGCTGGCCGAACGTCGCGCCGAGGGCGGCGTCACCCTGGCCGGATTCATGCTCGCCCGGGTGAACGAGTGCATGCGTGAGCCGCTCAAGGTCGGCTCGACGACATGCATTCGCGACGCCGTGCTGACCCTCAAGGACAAGGGCGCCGACAGCCTGCTGGTCGAGACGCCCGACGGTCCTGGCATGCTGACCAAGACCGACCTGCTCGAGGCCCTGGTGCTGGAGGGGTGCGACGGTGATGCCGAGGTCGGTGGTATCGCTCATCTGTCGCTGGTGACGGTGGATGAAAGCCAGTACCTGTTCGAGGCACTGATCGAGATGACCCGCCACAAGGTGGCCAGGGTGGTGGTGCTTCAGGGCCAGCGGCTGATCGGTGTCGTGGAGCTGACCGATGTGCTCAGCTTCTTTTCCAGCCGCAGCTACGTGGTCAGCCTGCAGGTCGAGCAGGCGACGACCCTGGCCTCGCTCAGCGAAGCAAGTCAGCGTGCGCCGGAGCTGGTCGAGGCGCTGATGGCCCAAGGGGTACGCATGCGCTTCGCCATGGGCATGCTGTCGGCGCTCAATGGGCGCATCATCAGCAAGGCCTGGCACTTCTCGATGCCGGCCCCTCAGCGCGAGCGCGCCTGTCTGCTGGTGCTCGGCAGCGAAGGGCGCGGCGAGCAGATCCTGAAGACCGACCAGGACAATGCGCTGATCCTGGCCGATGACCAGCAGTGGGACGAGCTCAGCGCAGATACCGCGCGGTTCACCAGCGTGCTCGACGATCTGGGCTATCCGCGCTGCCCGGGCAACATCATGGTCTCCAACCCCCAGTGGGTCGGCACCCTTGCGCAATGGCGCGCGCGCATCCGTCGCTGGGTCAGCGAACCCGACGGAGAAAGCCTGATGCGTCTGGCGGTGCTTGCCGACGCCTCGGGGGTGGCCGGTGACTTTGCCCTGGTGGACCGACTCCACGACGTGCTGATCGAAGAAACACGGGGCAATGAACTGTTGCTGACCCATCTGGCGAGGGGAGTGTTGCGGTTCTCGACGCCCTTGACCCTGTTTGGAACGCTGAAGAAGCCCGAGCACGGCGTCGACATCAAGAAGGGTGGCATCTTTCCCATCGTCCACGGTGTTCGCACCATGGCGCTGGAGTGCGGGCTGCGCGAGACCTCGACCCACGACCGGCTGGCGGCGCTGGCGTCACTCGGGCGCATCGAGCGAGTGGTGGCGGAGGATCTCGGCGAGGCGTTGTCGCTGTTCTGTGAGCTTCGGCTTCGGGCGCAGCTGGCCTACCGGCGCGACGATGCCCGGGCCACGGACGCCCCGGACAGGGTGGTGGTGCAGTCGCTCAATTCGCTGGAGCGGGACTTGCTGCGCGAGGCGCTGCACCTGGTCAAGGAGTTCAAGGCCAGCCTGTCCCACCGCTATCACCTGGAGTATGCATGAGTGTCGAGGCAGCCCCCCAGGGCAAGCTGCCTTGGCGTCAATGGTTTCGCTTGGGAGAGTACCCGATGCTGAGAGCGATCAGGCGTGTGGCCGACAGGCGTCGGCAGGCCGATGGCGATTTCGCCTGGCTGTTCAATCCCTATACCGGCGACGAGCTGGTGTCCCTGGACTGCGAAACCACCGGCCTGGATACCCGTCATGCGGAGCTGGTGTCCATCGCTGCGGTGCGCATTCGTGACGATCGCGTCTTGACCAGCGAGTCGCTGGACCTGCGGCTCGCGCGTCCTGCCAGTCTGAGTGGTGACTCCATCTGTATCCATCGCCTGCGTGGGGTCGACCTGGAAGGCGGCCTCGAGGTGCGCGAGGCCTTGACGACGCTGCTGGAATTTATCGGCAATCGCCCATTGGTCGGCTGGTGTATCGACTTCGACCTGGCCATGCTGGATCGCTACCTGAAGGCGGAGTTTGGCTTCTCGCTGCCCAACGCCACCATCGACGTGGCCCAGCAGTACCGCAAGCGGCTGCGCCGAAGTCACCCGGAAATCGAGGTGCAGCCGACCTTTGAACAATTGGCAGAGCGACTTGGAGTCCCGATCATGGGACGCCATACGGCCCTGGGCGACGCCGTCACCACGGCGCTGATGCATCTGCGCCTGGAAAGCGGGGCACTCACGGCGCCATCGCGCTGACCCGTTGCCGTCATCCGCGCTGACCCGTTGCCGTCATCCGCGCTGACCCGGTGCCACCCGCACCGGCAACCATTCACCTGCAAGGAGATCCTGTCATGAGTCTGCACGCCATGTTGACCCTTCTCGAGCCCACGCTGCTGGCGCTGGGCCTGGTCTCGGTGCTGGTGGCCTACCTCCAGTACTATCGCCGTACCCGGGACCTGTGGGGCATGGTCAAGTTCTGGGAGAAGCGACTGACCCTGACCGTGCGCGAGTTTGGCTGGCAACGTGCCGGCATCCTGCTGCTGTTGCTGGGCGTGGTGGTGCGCTATCTGCTGGCGCTGAACGTCGTCTAGGGCTTGTCTGAAAAGTGCCCGCGCTCGGTAATACGGCGTTAAAAATCGGATCAACATGCTCATTTACACCCCGTAAACTGCGCTTTCTCACCGATTTTTGCCTTGTCTAACCTTCGCTCGTCGACTTTTCGGACAGCGCCTAGGGCCTGGCTGACAGGCACTTGCGTTCTTCGACTTGCCGGACCAGACCAGACCAGACCAGGCCACGACGCGCAAGGGCGCCACTACGGCGGTGTCGTCCCTGGCGGTTTCCGATGTGCCGCCGACGAAAAGCCCCCCCCCCTTATTGTCCTCGCCGGGGTAAGCGGTCGCTGACCTCTTCGCCACTAAAGCGTCCGGATGGTAGACTGGCGCCTCTTTCATTTTCAGCCGTGATGTCCCGCTCCCATGTCGCCACAGTCCGCCTCCGCCACCCTGTTCGATCCCCGTACCCCCGAGGATGACCATCTCTCGATCGATGCCGGCGACAGCCCGGCCGACCCTGCTGCGGATGGCGACCAGACGGAAGCTCACGTTCAGGCCAAGGCACGGCGTGAGTTCAACAAGCTGCAGAAGCGCCTGCGCCGCCAGGCCGGCAACGCCATCATCGACTACGGCATGATCCAGGAAGGCGACAAGATCATGGTGTGTCTGTCTGGTGGCAAGGACAGCTACACCATGCTCGAGATCCTGCGCAGCCTTCAGCGCAACGCGCCGGTCAACTTCTCGCTGGTGGCGGTGAATCTGGATCAGAAGCAGCCGGGCTTTCCGGAGCATGTGCTGCCGAACTATCTGGACAGTATCGGCGTGGACTACCACATCCTCGAGCGCGACACCTATTCGGTGGTGAAGGAGAAGACGCCGGAGGGCAAGACCACCTGCGCGCTCTGCTCACGCCTGCGGCGCGGCTCTCTCTATGGCTTCGCCGAGGAGATCGGGGCGACCAAGATCGCCCTGGGCCACCACCGCGAGGACATTCTCGAGACGCTGTTTCTGAACATGTTCTTCGGTGGCAGCCTCAAGGCGATGCCACCCAAGCTGCTCTCCGACGACGGCAAGAACATCGTCATCCGCCCGCTGGCGTACTGCCGCGAGGCCGATATCCAGGCCTACAGCGAGGCGATGGAGTTCCCGATCATCCCGTGCAACCTGTGTGGTTCCCAGCCCAACCTGCAGCGCCAGGTGGTCAAGGAGATGCTGGCCGAGTGGGAGGTCAAGCATCCCGGGCGCCTCGAGAGCATGTTCAAGGCGGTGACCAATGTGGCGCCGTCGCAGCTGGCGGATCGGCAACTGTTCGACTTCGAGGGGCTGGAGGCCGTGCAGGCCGAACGCCAGGCCCGGCGCATCGACGTGGTGGATGCCGACTGATCTCGCCAGCAGCGAATGTGCAGGACGCCATGACAGCAAAAGAGGCCGCATCTCCGGATGCGGCCTCTTTTTTGTCACACGCCATCTATTACGCTTTGCTTTCCAGATCCTGGATACAGGGCCCTGCCGGCCAGGCCCGGCACGCTGCTGCCAGATCCGCTCAGGTAACTTCGGTGTCGGCCAGGGTCGACAGCGCGGTCAGGTCGAGGATATTGACCTCACGTCCCGATACCGCCACCAGATCCTGCTGCTGGAAACGCCCGAGGATACGGCTGACCGTTTCCACCGCCAGCCCCAGGTGATTGCCGATGTCGGCGCGGGACATGGACAGGCGGAAGCTGAACGGTGAATAGCCGCGGCGGCGGAAGCGATCCGACAGGCCGAGGAAGAAGCAGGCCAGGCGCTGATCAGCGGTCTTGCGTGACAGCAGCTGCATCATCCGGCGGTCCTCTCGCAGCTCCTTGCTCAGGGTGCGAAACAGCTGGGCACGCAGCTCCGGCAGGGTCTGGGTCAGCGCATCGAGGCGGTCGAAGGGAATCTCGCACACCGTGGTGGTCTCCAGCGCCACCACGCTGCCGGGATAGCGGCCGTCGTCGATGCCATCCAGCCCAACCAGTTCACTGGGCAGGAAGAAGTTGGTCAACTGAGCTTCGCCGCTGCCTTCGGTGGTGATCTGCTTGAGACTCCCCGACCGGACCGCGAAGACGCTGGTGAAGCGATCTCCCTGCTCGACCAATCGTGTGCCTTTCTTGATCGGCGGGTGACGACGGATGATGGAATCGAAGCGCTCGAGGTCGGCGGTCTCCAGCGACAGCGGAAGGCACAAGGAACTCAGGCTGCAGGACTCACAGCGAGTCTCATGCAGCATGGGACGCCGCCGATCTTGGGCCGTAGGACTCATTCGCAGCTCCTGTGGATCTGGGATCGATATTGACTGGGCCATGGGGAGAACAGACGTCGCCCGTACAGCACGTTGATGGCACTATTCTACACCCTCAGATCAGCTAAAAGTGGCGTCTACCTCTTTAGGATTAATAACTTAGAGGTAGGATGCGTCATTGATGCAGCCCAGTCCAAAGTTGCCAGACGGCAAAGGCGATGATCATGCCAGCGGCGACAAGGCGTGTTGCCCGATGCGCCAGCAGGGCCTGCATTTGTCTGGCGGCGAGGCCCGTCACCACCAGCGCCGGAAGCGTGCCAAGACCGAAGCTCGCCATCAGCAGTGCGCCCTCGAGGGGTTCGGCCCGTGCCAGGCTCCAGGCCAGCATCGAGTACACCAGGCCACAGGGCAGCCAGCCCCAGATGGCGCCCAGCGCCACCGCCTGGGGCAGACGCACCACCGGCAACAGGCGTCTGCCTGCGGGTTCCAGGTACCTCCAGAGGTGACGTCCCAGTGCCTCGACGTGACGCAGGCCTTTCCATAGATCGGCAATGTAAAGCGCCATCAGGATCAACATCAGGCTGGCGACGATCTGCATCAGGCCACGCAGAGTCGGCGAAAGGCCGATCACCGAACCCAGGGTGGCAACCAGAGCGCCCGCCACACAGTAGCTGGTGATACGACCTACATTGTAGCCGAGCACCAGAGAGCCCACCCGCCAAGGTTGACGCATGCTGGGGGGGATGGCAAAGGTCAGAGCGCTCATGATGCCGCCGCACATGCCAATACAGTGTGCACCACCAAGCAGACCAAACACGAAGGCCGCCATCATGGGAGGCAGCTCGAGGCCGGTAGGATTCACTCAGGCCCTCTGGACGATGGATCACGATCGGATGTCTGCGCAGGCGTTTCGGACGAGGAAGCGCCGTCATCGGCATTGCGAGTGTCGTCTTCATCTTCGAACAGGATGCGATAGGCGGGGCCTTCGAGGTCCTCGAACTGGTCGTTGCGCACCGCCCAGAAGAAGGCCCAGACCGCCAGGCCCAGCAGGATCAACGACAAGGGTATCAACAGGTAAAGGATGCTCATGGGCCGGGGCTAGCGGTGACGGGTGAAGGCGTCGCGGTCGGCCTGGTGCGTCCGCGCCGCAGACGCAGGGCATTGCCGATGACCAGCAACGAGCTGAGTGACATGCCGATGGCGGCAAGCCATGGGGGCACGAAGCCCAGCGCCGCTGCGGGCAGCGCCACGACATTGTAGAGCACCGACCAGGACAGATTCTGGCGAATGATGCGACGGGTCTGGCGGGCCACCTCGATGGCTTCGACGATACCCGTGAGCGGTTCGCCCAGCAATACCAGATCGGCGCGGGTGCGGGTGAGGTCGCTGGCCCCGGCCATGGCGATGGCAAGGTCGGCGCCGGCCAGTACCGGCACGTCATTGATGCCATCACCGACCATGGCCACCTTTTCGCCCTGTGCCTGCCGCGCCTTCAAGTGCCCAAGCTTGTCCTCCGGGGTGGCCTCGCCACGCCACTGACCGACGCCCAGCGTGCGGGCCAGCTGGCCAACGTTGACGGCGCGGTCGCCCGACAGGATCTCGATGGCAAGCCCTCGCTGGGCGAGGGCGGCGAGGGTCTCGGCGGCGTCGTCACGGGGCTGATCGTCGAGCTTGAACCAGGCCTGGGGCTTGCCTTCGCTGGCCAGCAGCAACCAAAGCCCTGCGCCAGGGAGCTCAGGAACGGGTTGGCCCAGGCAGGCAAAGTGCGGCTGGCCCAGTCGCCAGCGCCGGCCGTCGATCACGCCTTCCACGCCCTGGCCCGGGTGATTGCGCAGTTCGCTGGCCTGGCAGCTGGCGTCGCGCCAGGCAGCGAAGGCGCGGGCGATGGGGTGCTCCGAGCCGGTCTCCAGTGCCGCCGCCAGTGCCAGATGACGGCGCTTGGCGGCAGCGTCCATCTCGCCATTGTTGGCGCTTCCTTCGGCGTCGCTCAGCGGCCGGTGCTCGGCGAGTTGCATGCGTCCCCGGGTCAGGGTGCCGGTCTTGTCGAAGACGACGCGATCGAGGCAGGCCAGGGTCTCCAGCGCATCGGCTCGGGTCACCAGTACCCCGGCACGTCTCAGCCGGCCGTGGGCCACGGTCAGGGCGGTGGGGGTCGCCAGCGCCAGGGCGCAGGGGCAGGTCACCACCAGTACCGACAGGGTGATCCACAGGCTGCGGCTCGGGTCGATCAGGCTCCAGACCAGCGCCACCAGGGCGGTGATGACCAGCAGGTTCAACACGAAGCGATGGGCCACCTGCTCGGCCAGGCGGGCGATACGTGGACGATGGGCGAAGGCACGGTCGGTAAGATCGAGAATGCCGGCGGCGCGGGTATCGTCGCCGACGCGGGTGACCATCACTTCGATCGGGCTGTCCATGCACAGGGTGCCGGCGTGCACGGCATCTCCCTGGCGACGCAGGCGGGGCAGCGATTCGCCGGTCAGCAGCGACTCGTCGATCTGGGCAAGGCCCGAGGTCAGGGTGCCGTCCGCGGGAATCTGGGCGCCGGGACTGACCCGAACCCGGTCACCCGGGACCAGCCGACTGGCGGGGATGACGCGTTCATCGCCATGCTCGTCGAGGCGCACCGCAGCGCTCGGCAGCGCGCTGGCCAGGGCATTGCCGCTACGGCCGTAGTGGGTACGGGCGCGAGACTCCAGGTAGCGTCCGAACAGCAGGAAGAAGGTGAACATGCTGACCGAGTCGAAGTAGCGGTCACCGGAGTCGCTCACGACCGACCAGGTACTGGCGATAAAGGCACCACCGATGGCCAGGGCCACCGGCACATCCATGCCCAGCACGCGGGTTCGCAGATCGCGCAGGGCGCCGACGAAGAAGGGTTGGGCCGAGTAGAGTACCACCGGAGTGGTCAGCGCCAGCGATAGCCAGGCAAACAGGCGCTCGAACTCGCTACTGAGATCACCGCCGTCGACGTAGTGCGGGATGGAAAACATCAGCACCTGCATCATGCCGACGGCCGCCACGATCAGGCGTCTTATCATCTGGCGCGACTGTTGCTTGAGCCGCTGCTGAGCCTGGTCCGGCTCGTAGGGCTGGGAGGGATAGCCGATGGCAGCCATCTCGGCCAGCAGGCGCGACAGCGACAGGCGTTCGGGATCCCAGCGCACCTGAAGGCGATGCTGGGAAAGATTGACAGCGCAGCTCTCCAGGCCGTCGAGGGCATTCAGGCGGTGTTCGATCAGCCAGGCGCAGGCGGCGCAGGTGATGCCATCCACCGCCAGGGTCGCTACCTTGGTGTCGCCATCCTGACGCACGAAACGATCCTGCAGGCCCGGATCGTCGAATACCTGATAGCGGGCCTCGTCGGCGGGTGTCGGCGATGGGCGCTCCGGCAGGGCGGTGCGAAAGCGATAGTAGCTGTCCAGGCCGCCGCCGACGATGGCCTGGGCCACCGCCTCGCAGCCCGGGCAGCACAGCGGATGGCGCTGGCCATCCAGGGTGATCGACCAGGGTGCTGTGGCCTCCACCGGAGCGCCACAGTGGTAGCACGAGGCCGCCATCAGAGTCCCGGTGTCAGGCGCACGGAGGTCTCCCGCGGGAACTCTGCCTCGCCGGTCAGGCGCCATTCAGGCTGCTGTCCCGACGCGCCTTCTGCGTGGGGCTGCAGCTGAAGGTACCAGCGATAGCGCAGATTGCGCTCGAGGGTGCCGACATAGTGGCCTGCACGGGTGTGGGTCAGCACCAGGGCCCGGTCGCGGGCGCCATCGGTGGGGAACTTCAGCGCCAGGTCCAGCCGCTCTGGGCGTTCGTCGCCATCGAGCGTTACCACCACGTCGCCGGTGGTGGCGTCGATGCGCAGCTCGGCCGCCAGCCCCAGCGCCTCGGCACGTTGCTGCTTTTCAAGCTGGACGTTGATGGCCAGACCTTCCTTGTAGTAATCGTCCGGCACCGAACCGTCGAAGTAGCGGATCGAGAAGGCCAGGTAGACCATGCTGAAGGTGACCGACGACAGCAGCAGGGCGATCAGGAACCAGGGCCAGAACTGCTTGTACCAGGGCGGCACCTGGGGATCGGACAGGGACATCAGGGGGTAACTCCTATAAAGCGGCTTTCACGTTCGATGGCCACGGACGGATCGTCCTCGGCGAGGACGCGAACGCTGATATCGGCACTGCGTTGTTCCATCTGATCAGGATTCACGCTCAAGGTCATCACCAGTTGGCGGGACTGGTTGGCGGGAACCTCGATGGCGGTGGTGTCGCTCTCGAGACCCTCGATGCCGGCTACCTCGATCACGTAGCGATGAGGGCGGTTGTCGAGGTTACGCACGGTCATGGCGTAGGAGTTGGCGATGCGTCCATCGGTCAGTGTCTGGTAGAGCCGAGCGCGATCGCGCTCCACATCCACATCCAGCGGTGTGCGGTCGGCGATGGTCCAGACGAACAGGCCGATCATCACCACCAGGGCGACCAGGTAGCCGATCAGGCGTGGTCTCAACAGGTGGGTCTTGTTGCCGTCGAGGGCGTGCTCGGTGGTGTAACGCACCAGGCCACGGGGGTAGCCCATCTTGTCCATGACGCTGTCGCAGGCGTCGATGCAGGCGGCGCAGGTGATGCACTGGTACTGCAGACCGTCGCGGATATCGATGCCGGTCGGGCAGACCTGAACACAGAGGTCGCAGTCGATGCAGTGGCCAAGGCCCTGCTCTGCCGGGTCGGCGTTGCGCTTGCGCGGGCCGCGAGGCTCCCCGCGGTGGTAGTCGTAGGACACGATCAGGGTGTCGCGATCGAACATCACCGACTGGAAGCGGGCGTAGGGGCACATGTACAGGCAGACCTGCTCGCGCAGCCAACCGGCGTTCAGGTAGGTGAAGACGATAAAGAAGCCGACCCAGAAATAGGACCAGCCGCTGGCCGAGAGGGTGGCAAGATCCATCACCAGGCCACCGATCGGAGTGAAGTAGCCGACGAAGGTGATGCCGGTGGCCGCCGAGATGATCAGCCAGATGGCGTGCTTGGCGCTCTTGCGCCAGGCCTTGTCGGCGTCCCAGGAGCGCTTGTCGAGCTTGATGCGACGATTGCGCGGCCCCTCGATGCGGTGCTCAACCCAGATGAACAGGAAGGTCCAGACGCTCTGGGGGCAGGTGTAACCGCACCATACTCGACCGGCAAAGACGGTGATGAAGAACAGGCCGAAGGCGCAGATGATCAAAAGCCAGGACAGCAGCACGAATTCCTGGGGGTAGAAGGTGGCGGCGAAGATATGAAATTCGCGCCCCGGCAGATCAAACCAGACCGCCGGTCGATCACCCCAGGGAATCCAGGGCAGCAGCAGAAAACCGAGCATCAGCGCCCAGTTGGCGACCCGACGGACACGCTGGAACACGCCTTTGATCTCGCGTACGTAGATGTGCCGGCGGCTCTCGTACATGCTCTGGCTGTCGGGGGAATGGTGCGACACCGCAGGGTCGGTGACGTCGTGGGCAGGGATCTTGTCGCTCATGGCAGACTCACATCGCGTCGATGGGGCCGAAGCCCCAGTCTAGCGATTGACGGGTAGGTGGGTGGCGAGTGCGGCCAAGCGCCGCACTCGCCGCGGGAGCGATCCCGCTGGGGTCACTACTGACTCTGGTCTTGATTCTGGCTCAGACCATAGACATAGGCGGCGACCAGGTGGACCCGCTCCTCGCCGATGTAGGCGGCCTGCGCCGGCATATGGCCGTTGCGGCCGTTGCGCAGCGTCTGACGCACGGAGTCGGCCAGGCTCTGGCCCGGTGCCTGGTACAGCCAGCTGTCGTCGGTCAGATTGGGCGCGCCCAGCGCCTGGTTGCCGGTACCGTCAGGCATATGGCAGGCGGCACATACCGAGGTGAAGACGGCGCCGCCTTTTTCGGCACGTTCGGCGTCCTCGGCCTGGCCGGACAGCGACAGCACATGCTGGGTCAGGTTCTCGATATTGTCCGCGCCGAGCTGCTGCCATGACGGCATCAGGCCATTGCGTCCGTTGTTGATGGTGGTGACGATGTGCTCGGGCTCGCCGCCGTAGAGCCAGTCGTCGTCGGTCAGATTGGGGAAGCCGTAGCCGCCCTTGGCGTTGGAGCCGTGGCAGATGGCGCAGTTGTTGAGGAAGATGCGCTCGGCCACCTGCATGGCGTCACCGTCCTGGGCGAGTTCCGGGATGGGTACCTGCTGGTACTTCTCGAAGATCGGTGCAAAGCGCTCTTCGGCCTGGGCGACCTCTTCCTCCCACTGACCTTCCTGGCTCCAGCCCAGCACACCGGCGAAGTTGCCGAGGCCCGGATACAGCACCAGATAGCCCAGGGAAAAGATCACCGTGGCAACGTAGAGCTGAAACCACCAGCGAGGCAGCGGGTTGTCGTATTCGTCGATACCATCGGCGGTGTGGCCGGTGGTCTCGACGGTGCCGTCGGCGTCAGGGCGCTTGTCGGTCTTGCGGTTGGCCCACAGAAGCCAGAACGCAAAGCCGATGGTGCCGAGCGTGATGACGATGATCCAGGCACTCCAGAAGCCTGAGAGGGCATCACCCCAAAGCGTATTCATGTGTTCTTCTCTCCCCTGTCCTCTCGGGAATCGGCCTGTCGCTCGGCCGTGCGGTCACGATTCGGTTGTTCGTCGTCGTCGGCGAACGGCAGCTGCGCCGCCTGATCGAACTCACGCTTGCGGCGGCTCGAGTAGGCCCAGGCCACCAGGCCCAGGAAGGCGATCAGCAGGATGCCGGTCAAGATGCCGCGAAAGGTTCCGATATCCATGGTTACGGGCTCTTCGCCGAGCTGGGCAACACCGTGCCAAGCTGCTGCAGGTAGGCGACCAGGGCGGTGATTTCACGCTCACCGCGGACCTCGCTGGTGGCGTTGGCGATCTGCTCGTCGGTGTAAGGCACGCCCAGTTTCTGAAGGGTGCGCATCTTGGCCGGGGTGTCCTCGCCGTCCAGGGTGTTCTCGAACAGCCAGGGGTAGGCCGGCATCACCGATTCGGGCACCACGTCCCGCGGGTTGTAGAGGTGGGCACGATGCCAGTCGTCACTGTAGCGACCGCCGACGCGGGCCAGGTCCGGGCCGGTGCGCTTGGACCCCCACAGGAAGTTGTGCTCGTAGACGGATTCACCGGCCACACTGTAGTGGCCATAGCGCTCGGTCTCGGCACGGAAGGGGCGAATCATCTGCGAATGACAGCCGACGCAGCCTTCGCGGCGATAGATGTCCCGGCCTTCCAGTTCCAGTGCGGACAGCGGCTCGAGGCCCTCGACCGGCTCCGTGGTCTGCTTCTGGAAGAACAGCGGTACGATCTCGGCCAGGCCACCGAAGCTGATCACCACCAGCACCAGTACCGCCATCAAACCGACGTTCTTTTCTATGATCTCGTGTTTCATGTCAGTCTCGGTCCTTCGTTGACTCAGGCGGTCTGGGGCAGGGGCGCGCCGCGCTTGGCGGAACCCTTGACGGTCATGGCCACGTTGACGGCCATGATCAGCATGCCGGTCACCCAGAAAAGGCCACCGATCAGGCGCACGATGTAGCCGGGGCCGCTGGCCTCGACGGTCTCGACGAAGGTGTACATCAAGGTGCCGTCTTCGTTGATGGCGCGCCACATCAGGCCCTGCAGGATGCCGTTGACCCACATCGCGGCGATGTACAGCACGGTGCCGATGGTGGCCAGCCAGAAGTGCACCGCCACCAGCTTGACGGAGTACATCTCGGTGTGACCGAACAGGCGTGGAATCAGGTGGTACATCGAGCCGATGGTGATCATCGCGACCCAGCCGAGGGCGCCGGCGTGGACGTGACCGATGGTCCAGTCGGTGTAGTGGGACAGGGCGTTGACGGTCTTCACCGCCATCATCGGGCCTTCGAAGGTCGACATGCCGTAGAACGACAACGCGACGACGAGAAAGCGCAGGGTCGGGTCGGTTCGCAGCTTATGCCAGGCCCCGGAGAGGGTCATCATGCCGTTGATCATGCCGCCCCAGGAGGGCGCCAGCAGAATGATCGACATCACCATGCCCAGCGACTGCGCCCAGTTCGGCAGGGCGGTGTAGTGCAGGTGGTGGGGGCCGGCCCACATGTAGACCATGATCAGCGCCCAGAAGTGGACGATGGACAGGCGGTAGGAGTAGACCGGGCGCTCGGCTTGCTTGGGCACAAAGTAATACATCATGCCGAGGAAGCCGGCGGTCAGGAAGAAGCCTACCGCGTTGTGGCCGTACCACCACTGCACCATGGCGTCGATGGCGCCGGAGTAGATGGAGATGGAGTAGGTGGCGGTGACCGGAAGGGCCGCGCTGTTGACGATGTGCAGTACGGCAACGGTCAGGATGAAGGCGGCGAAGAACCAGTTGGCCACGTAGATGTGGGAGGTCTTGCGGACCTTGATGGTGCCTAGGAAGACGGCTGCGTAGGTCACCCACACCACCGCGAGCAGAATGTCGATGGGCCATTCCAGCTCGGCGTATTCCTTGACCTCGGTGAGGCCCAGCGGCAGGGTGACGACCGCGCACAGGATGACCGCCTGGTAGCCCCAGAAGGTAAAGGCGGCCAGCTTGTCGCTGATCAGCCTCACCTGGCAGGTGCGCTGGACGACGTAGTAGGACGTCGCGAACAGGGCGGAGCCGCCGAAGGCGAAGATGACCGCATTGGTATGCAGCGGGCGAAGCCGACCGAAGCTTGTCCAGGGCAAGCCAAGGTTGAGTTCCGGCCAGACCAGTTGGGCGGCGAGAATCACACCGAGGGTCATGCCCACGATGCCCCACACCACCGTCATGATCGCGAACTGCCGGACCACCTTGTAGTTGTAGGTCGGATGTTCAAATGCTGTGCTCATGATCAGTTTCCCATCGATCGCGTAAAGGGGACGATCCCCCGGCCATAGTGCCTGCCCGGCAATTGCCTCAGAATGATGCAGATCAACAACCACTCAGAATTCTAGCCCAGCCTGGCAGTGAGAAGAACTTAGCCTCTGGTGGCAGTGAACTTTGGAAACTTTGCCGTGTCACAACTCGTTTTACCCGACGCTTTTACTCAGGAATTCAGCCAGGCACTCGCCGCCGGGCACCGTGGCGAGTGGCAGGTGCCCGGCCTGGCGCCGGTGATCCTGGAGGGACCACCTTGCCGAGACGTGTTGTTGCTGGCGCATGGGGCCGGTGCCGGACACGATTCACCCTTTTTGCTTGAATGGCGCGCGGCGCTGGCCAGGGCCGGCGTACAGACGCTGTCATTCGAGTTTGCCTATCTGCGCGAGATGCGTGCGGCGGGGCGTCGGCGGCCGCCGCCCAGGGTGGCTCGGCTGGTGGAGGAAATGCGCCTCTGGCGTGACGTTTTGTCGCAGTTGGTGCCGGGGGCGCTGTGGCTCGGCGGCAAGTCCATGGGCGGGCGGGTGGCCAGTCTGCTGGCCGCCGAGGACGGTGCACCGGGGCTGGTGCTGGCTGGCTACCCCTTTCATCCCGTGGGCAAGCCCGAGCGCCTGCGTCTGGATCACTGGCCGTCGCTGGCTTGCCCTCTGGTGGTACTGCAGGGTACCCGGGACCCTTTCGGTACTCGCGACGAGGTGGCGGGCTATGAGTTGCCGGCGCATGCGCGTCTTGAATGGCTCGAGGATGGCGACCACGACTGGTCGCCGCGGCGCTTGAGTGGACTGTCGCGCCAGGACCTGATGGGAAAGGCGGCGCGCGCTACCGCGGACGCCATGGGCAAGTCGTGAGCGCTTCTTTCTACAAGGGTGGATATCACGGCGCTGTGGCGCCAGCCCTTGTGGCGTCTGGCTTTCGGCCCAAGTCGATGAATGCACGGACAAAAGTCGGGACAAAAAAAACGAGAAAGATGCGTGGGGCGCGTTGACATCTCCCGGATGTTCTGTAGAATGCAGCGCCACGTGACCAGGGGTGGTTAGCTCAGCTGGGAGAGCACCAGCCTTACAAGCTGGGGGTCACAGGTTCGAACCCTGTACCACCCACCATCATGAAAATGATGGATGGACACGTAGAGTAGAGAGCGCTGGACCGGTAGTTCAGTTGGTTAGAATGCCGGCCTGTCACGCCGGAGGTCGCGGGTTCGAGTCCCGTCCGGTCCGCCAGCGTCTCTTCTCGAATTGGTCATCATTGCGGACCGGTAGTTCAGTTGGTTAGAATGCCGGCCTGTCACGCCGGAGGTCGCGGGTTCGAGTCCCGTCCGGTCCGCCACGATGACAAGCCAAAGACGACGTCTTCAGGAAACTCGAGACATCGCACCGTGTGAAATAACGTGGGTGATTAGCTCAGTTGGTTAGAGCACCAGCCTCACATGCTGGGGGTCACTGGTTCGAATCCGGTATCACCCACCACGCGGACCGGTAGTTCAGTTGGTTAGAATGCCGGCCTGTCACGCCGGAGGTCGCGGGTTCGAGTCCCGTCCGGTCCGCCAGTTTCACTCGATCCAGTTCGCTGGAAAAGTCCGGTCCTGTTACCGGCGCTTATTTCGGAAGGCCCCGCTGCTACGCAGCGGGGCCTTTTTCGTGTGCGTCAGGTCAGCGGTGGTGGACGAGGGTTGACTGGAGGGCTATCCAGAGAGCTGTTCCAGGAGGGCGATTCCAGGGGCTATTTTAGGAGCTGTTTCAGGAGCTCTTTCAAGAGCTCTTTCAAGAGCTATCCCCGGAGCTGGCCAGAAAGAAACCTTTGCCCGACGATGCGTTTTGCGCGCATTTTCATCGAGGGGGGTGGCAGAGGGTGGACTGCTATCATACAGTTGTTTGAAATTGGTCGATGAGTGGCGCCAATTGTGTGAGCGCGCCATCCGACACCGCCAACAACAACGCGCAGCCTGTGCTGCGAAGGACCGCCCCGTGACCGCCTATCCCCAGCTCTTCACTCCCTTGCGCCTGGGCCATCTGAGCCTGCCCAATCGTGTGCTGATGGGCTCCATGCATACCAACCTGGAAGAAGCACCGCGCGGCTTCGAGCGTCTGGCCGCCTTCTACGCCGAGCGCGCCCGCGAGGGAGTGGCGCTGATTGTGACCGGCGGCATCGCCCCCAACGCCGAAGGCGCCGTCTTCCAGGGGGCCTCGCAGTTGACCAGCGAGGACCAGCTCGAGGGACACCGTCAGGTCGTCGAGGCGGTGCACGCCGAGGGCGGACGCATCTGCATGCAGATCCTGCACGCTGGGCGCTACGCCTATTCGCCGGAGCTGGTGGCGCCGTCGGCGATCCAGGCGCCGATCAATCCCTTCGTGCCGCGTGAGCTTACTGACGAGGATGTGGAGCGGCAGATCGACGACTACGTGCGCTGCGCGCGCCTGGCCCAGCAGGCCGGCTACGATGGCGTCGAGATCATGGGGTCCGAGGGCTACCTGATCAACCAGTTCATCTGTCGGCGCACCAATCAGCGCCAGGATCGCTGGGGCGGCGACTTCGACAATCGCTGTCGCTTTGCGCTGGAGATTTTGCGCCGGGTACGCGCGGCGGTGGGGGATCGCTTTCTGCTGATCTACCGGCTGTCGATGATCGACCTGGTGGAGGACGGCAGCACCCATGACGAGGTCATCGCCCTGGGGCGGGCGGTGGAAGCCGCCGGTGCCGACGTGATCAACACCGGCATCGGCTGGCACGAGGCCAGGGTGCCGACCATCGTCACCAGTGTGCCGCGGGCGGCCTTTACCGAGGTGTCCCGGCGCATGCGCCAGGCGGTGACAATTCCGCTGATCACCACCAACCGCATCAACATGCCCGAGGTGGCCGAGCGGGTGCTCGCCGAGGGCCACGCCGACATGGTCTCCATGGCTCGGCCTCTGCTGGCCGACCCCGCCTGGGTGGCCAAGGCTCGCGGCGACAGGGCAGACGAGATCAACACCTGCATCGCCTGCAACCAGGCCTGCCTCGACCACACCTTCCAGGGCAAGCTGACCTCGTGCCTGGTCAACCCTCGCGCCTGTCACGAGACCGAGCTGTCGCTGGAGCCGGCCGCCACGCCGCAGACGGTGGCGGTGGTAGGGGGCGGTCCTGCTGGACTCGCTACCGCCGTCAGTGCCGCCGAGCGGGGCCACAGGGTCACCCTGTTCGAGCGCCAGGCCAGTCTGGGGGGGCAGTTCAACTTTGCCCGTCGGATACCTGGCAAGGAGGAGTTCGACGAGACGCTGCGCTACTTCCGGGTCATGCTCGACAAGACCGGTGTCGACGTCAGGCTGTCCTGTGAAGCAACGGTGGCTGATCTTGAGGGCTTTGATCATGTGGTGCTGGCCACCGGCGTCCGTCCCCGCCAGCTTCAGTTGCCCGGTGCCGATCATGCCAGTGTGCTGAGCTACGCAGAGGCAATCGAGTCACCCGGGCGGGTCGGGCGGCGGGTCGCCATCATCGGCGCCGGCGGTATCGGCTTTGACGTGGCGGAGTTACTGACCCACGTCGCCCCGGGTGACGACCCCCTGGCCGAGTGGTGTGACGAGTGGGGCGTGGATCTCTCCGTGAGCGCGCCGGGAGGGCTCAAGCCCGCACAGCGTCCCGAGTCACCGCGGGAGGTCTTTCTGCTGCAGCGCAAGAGCTCCAAGCCCGGCAAGGGGCTCGGCACTACCTCTGGCTGGGTGCATCGGGCCTCGCTGCGCCATCGGGGAGTCCAGGCGATACCCGGCTGCGAGTATCAGCGTATCGACGACCAGGGCCTGCATCTGAGCGTTGACGGCGAGGAGCGCACCCTGGCCGTGGACAGTGTGGTGGTGTGTGCCGGGCAGGAGTCGGTGCGTGAGCTGGTAGCGCCACTTGAGGCCGCCGGCGTTCGGGTGTCGATCATCGGTGGGGCGGACAAGGCAGCGGAGCTGGACGCCAAGCGCGCCATCGATCAGGGCGTGCGTCTGGCGGCGTCACTGTAGGATTGTCGACAATAAAATATGCAGATTCGGTAATCCTCAGGAGGTGCGCTGTCGTGCCTCATGAGGACCGGGCAGGTGGCGTCCGGCGCTGGCTTCCCGGCCGTCGGCTACCTCGGCTTTGGTGCCTCTTGACCCTCTTAGGTCGAATTACGTCTGGACAATGAAACGCTTCTGCTGGCATGAGTTCTTATAGGTAAGGACGTTCAGCGTTGAAGATCCGAGCATCGTCATTGGCTAATGCTGTTCTACGCTGAGAGTACCCCCTCGACAAGGGCGATGGCAGGCAAGGGTGGGTGACGTCGTCCAGATCGAGTCCCGGGCATCACAGGAGGCATCGATGAGCATCTTCGACCATGTGCAGAACCGCTTCGCTCGCGTCCAGCAGGAAGAAATGTCCCTGCAGGAATATCTGGAACTCTGCCGTCAAGACCCTTCCGTCTACGCCAGTGCGCCAGAGCGCATGCTGGAGGCCATCGGTGAACCGGAGGTGATCGACACCGCCAAGGACCCGAGGCTGGCGCGGATCTTTTCCAACAAGGTGATACGCCGCTACCCGGCGTTCAGTGAATTCCATGGCATGGAGGAGGCCATCGAGCAGATCGTGGCCTACTTCCGCCACGCCGCTCAGGGCCTGGAAGAGAAAAAGCAGATTCTCTACCTGCTGGGGCCGGTGGGGGGCGGCAAGTCGTCGTTGGCCGAGCGGCTCAAGCTGTTGATGGAAAAAGTGCCGTTCTACGCCATCAAGGGTTCTCCGGTGCACGAGTCCCCGCTTGGCCTGTTCTCGCCCGAAGAAGACGGCGAGCTGCTCGAGAAGGAGTACGGCATTCCCGGTCGCCACCTGCGCAGCGTGATGTCGCCCTGGGCAGCCAAGCGACTCAAGGAGTCCGGTGGTGACATCTCCCAGTTCCGGGTGGTGCGGCTGTATCCCTCGCGGCTCAATCAGATCGCCATCTCCAAGACCGAGCCTGGCGACGAGAACAACCAGGACATCTCCTCGCTGGTGGGCAAGGTGGACATCCGCCAGCTCGAGCTCTACTCCCAGGATGATCCGGACGCCTACAGCTTCTCCGGTGGCCTGTGTCGAGCCAACCAGGGCCTGATGGAGTTCGTCGAGATGTTCAAGGCGCCGATCAAGGTGCTGCACCCGCTGCTGACCGCCACCCAGGAAGGCAACTACAACCCCACCGAGGGCATGGGCGCGATACCCTTCGATGGCGTCGTGCTGGCCCACTCCAACGAGAGCGAGTGGCAGGCGTTCCGCAACAATCGCAACAACGAGGCCTTCCTCGACCGGGTCTACATCGTCAAGGTGCCTTACTGCCTGCGGGTCTCCGAAGAGATCAACATCTACAAGAAGCTGCTCGAGCACTCCTCGCTCAACCAGGCTCCCTGCGCGCCGGATACCCTGCGCATGCTGGCCCAGTTCTCGGTGCTGTCGCGGCTCAAGGAGCCGGAGAACTCAAGCGTCTACTCCAAGATGCGGGTCTATGACGGCGAGAACCTCAAGGACACCGATCCCAAGGCCAAGTCGATCCAGGAGTATCGCGACAGCGCCGGGGTGGACGAGGGCATGGACGGGTTGTCCACACGCTTCGCCTTCAAGATCCTGTCGAAGGTGTTCAACTTCGACAACCATGAGGTGGCGGCCAATCCGGTGCACCTGCTGTATGTGCTGGAGCAGCGTCTGGAGCAGGAGCAGTTGCCCAAGGAAACCTTCGAACGTTACCTGCGCTACATCAAGGAGTACCTGGCGCCGCGCTACGTCGACTTCATCGGCAAGGAGATCCAGACCGCCTACCTGGAGTCCTACTCCGAGTACGGTCAGAACATCTTCGACCGCTACGTCACCTACGCCGACTTCTGGATCCAGGATCAGGAGTACCGGGATCCCGAGACCGGCGAGCTGTTCGATCGCCAGTCGCTCAATGACGAGCTGGAAAAGATCGAGAAGCCGGCGGGCATCTCCAATCCCAAGGACTTCCGCCACGAGGTGGTCAACTTCGTGCTCAGGGCACGTGCCCAGAACAACGGCATGAATCCGGGCTGGCAGTCCTACGAGAAGCTGCGTGGTGTGATCGAGCACAAGATGTTCGCCAACACCGAGGAGCTGCTGCCGGTGATTTCCTTCAACGCCAAGGCATCCTCTGCCGATATCAAGAAACATGAGGACTTCGTGGCGCGGATGAAGGATCGAGGCTACACCGAGAAGCAGGTGCGCCTGCTGTCGGAGTGGTACCTGAGGGTGCGCAAGTCGCAGTAGCCGTGAAGGCACCGGGAGCGTCCCGGTGCCTGCCACCCTTGTCGACTGCGCCCAGGAGGTCCCATGACCTACTTCATCGATCGCCGAGCCAACGCCAAGAACAAGAGCGCGGTCAACCGCCAGCGCTTTCTTGACCGTTATCGGACCCATATCAAGCGCTCCGTGGAGGAGGCGGTGAATCGCCGTTCCATCACCGACATGGAGCGCGGCGAGAAGGTCTCGATCCCGAGCCGTGATATCTCCGAGCCGGTGTTCCAGCACGGCAGTGGGGGGCGTCGCTCCATCGTCGCGCCGGGCAATCGCGAATTTCAGGAAGGGGATCGCCTGCGCCGTCCGGACGGTGGCGGCGGTGGTGGCGATGGCAGCGGCGAAGGCGGCGCTTCCAATCAGGGTGAGGGCATGGACGAGTTCGCCTTCACCCTGACGCGGGAGGAATTTCTCGAGTTTGTCTTCGACGGCCTGGAGTTGCCCCACCTGGAGCGCAAGCCGCTGGTCGACGTCGAGGAGGTGCGGCCGGTGCGCGCCGGGGTGTCCCGGGACGGGGTGCCGGCGAGGATCAACATCGTGCGCTCCATGCGCGAGGCCCAGGCCCGACGTATCGCCATGCGGGCGCCCATTCGTCGGGCCCTGCGCGAGGCTCAGGAGGCACTGGAGGTCGAGGAACGCAAGGATCCGGTGCTCAGAAACCCCGCTCGCATCCAGGAGCTCAAGGACGAGATCGAGCGCCTGGAGCGGCGCCTGGAGGCGGTGCCCTTCATCGACACCTACGATCTTCGCTACAACCACCTGATCAACCAGCCCCAGCCATCGAGCAAGGCGGTGATGTTCTGCGTGATGGACGTCTCCGGGTCGATGACCCAGGCCCACAAGGACATCGCCAAGCGCTTCTTCCTGCTGCTGTACCTGTTTCTCGAGCGCAGCTACGAGCGGGTCGAGCTGGTCTTCGTCAGGCATCATACTGCCGCCAAGGAGGTCGACGAGGAGGAGTTCTTCTACTCCCGGGAGACCGGCGGCACCATCGTCTCCAGCGCCTTGACCCTGGTCGACGAGATCATCGACAAGCGCTACCCGCCGGGGCAGTGGAATCTGTACGTGGCCCAGGCCTCGGATGGCGACAACTGGGACGATGATTCGGTGAACTGTCGCGAGCTCCTGACCAAGTCACTGATGGGGCGCCTGCAGTACTTCACCTACGTGGAGATCACGCCCCACGCCCACCAGGCCTTGTGGGAAGAGTACGAGCGGGTGGAGGCGGCCTATCCTGACCGTTTCGCCATGCGTCAGATCGTCGAGCCGGGGGATATCTATCCGGTGTTCCGTGCCTTGTTCAAGCGTCGCGCCGAGAGTTGACCTCTCGGTCGACTCGACAGCAGGCCGGGGCCTTGCGGCCCCTGAACAAGCGCTACGCAACTCCGGGCGATGATAGAGCCCCGGAGAGGAGGGGAGCTCCATGACCACCTTGACCAAGCGCCACGCCAAGCCCATCGCCACCGGCTCCGACTGGAGCTTTGACGATCTCACCGAGTTCGAGGCCGAGATCGCGCGACTGGCGGACGAGTACCGGCTCGATACCTACCCCAACCAGATCGAGATCATCACCACCGAGCAGATGATGGACGCCTACGCCAGCGTCGGCATGCCGGTGGGCTATCACCACTGGTCCTTCGGCAAGCAGTTTCTGGCGGTGGAGCAGGCCTATCGGCGTGGTCAGATGGGGCTGGCCTACGAACTGGTGATCAATTCAGACCCCTGCATCGCCTACCTGATGGAAGAGAACACCCTGATGATGCAGGTGCTGGTCATGGCGCACGCCTGCTATGGCCACAACTCCTTCTTCAAGGGCAACTATCTGTTTCGGACCTGGACCGACGCCTCCTCGATCGTCGACTACCTGGTGTTCGCCCGCAAGTACATCAGCCAGTGCGAAGAGCGCCACGGTGTCCAGGCGGTGGAGCAGCTGCTCGACGCCTGTCACGCCCTGCAGAATTATGGCGTCGACCGCTACAAGCGTCCGTCCCCGGTATCTCCCGAGGAGGAGGCTCGCCGTCAGCAGGAACGCGAAGACTACCTGCAGACCCAGGTCAACACCCTGTGGCGCACCATTCCGACCGGTGATGTGGGCAGCATCGCCGAGCCCATGGCGTCCGAGGACGATCCGCTGGGGCTTCGAGGTGGCGGGCGTTATCCGCCGGAGCCCCAGGAAAACCTGCTGTACTTCATCGAGAAGAACGCTCCGCTGCTGGCGCCCTGGCAACGTGAGGTGGTGCGCATCGTGCGCAAGCTGGCCCAGTATTTCTACCCCCAGCGCCAAACCCAGGTGATGAACGAAGGCTGGGCGACCTTCTGGCACTACACCCTGATGAATCGCTTGTTCGACGAGGGCGCGGTGGACGAAGGGCTGATCCTCGAGTTCCTGCAGTCGCACACCGCCGTGGTCAGTCAGCCGGCCTTCGATAGCCCCTACTACAACGGCATCAACCCCTACGCCCTGGGGTTCGCCATCTTCACCGACCTGAAGCGTATCTGCGAGGCGCCCAATGACGAGGACCGCGAGTGGTTCCCCGACATCGCCGGCAGTGACTGGCGCGAGACGTTGAACTTTGCCATGCGCAACTTCAAGGACGAGTCCTTCATCCAGCAGTTTCTCTCGCCCAAGGTGATTCGCGATCTGAAGCTGTTCCAGATCGTCGACGATGATCAGGAGGAGACCCTGGAAGTCGGCGCCATCCACGATGAGCGAGGCTACCGGCGGGTGCGCGAGGCGCTGTCCACGCAGTATGCGCTGTCGCTGCGTGAGCCCAATATTCAGGTCTACGAGGCGGATATCCGTGGTGATCGTTCGCTGACGCTGCGCCACGTGCAGGATCAGCGGCGACCGCTGGCACGCAGTGTCTATCCGGTGATCCGTCATCTGCATCAACTGTGGGGCTTTCCGGTCAAGTTGGAGTCCTGGGACGGCGACGAGGTGGTGCGTCGCTATCAGTGGCCGCTGCCGGACAGCGAAGAAGGCGCTTGAGACTCGGCAATAGCGGCAGACGACAACACCCCGGGCCATCGGCCCGGGGTGTTGTCGTTCTGGTGTGGCTCAGGGGCGCGCTCTTTTCAGCCTACCCCTGGTGAATCCGACGCTGGTCAGCCAGACGTCAGGGCTTGGCGGTCCAGGACTGGCACCACCCGCCCGGCTCCACGCTGTTCTGTGGGAACAGCTGGCAGCCTTCGGTCTCGGCGTTGAAGAACATGCAGTTGGCGCAGGTCTCTCCCTCTTCGTAGGCGGCGTTGCCACTGGCGTCGCTGGCGTTCTCGACGTAGCCGAGCGCCTTGGCCTGGGCGTTGTCGGTATCCAGGCGCGGCAGGCTCTGGGCCAGGGCGGTGCGGGACAGTACGCCAGCGCCTAGAGGCAGGGCGGCGATGCCCAGCAGACTGTGGCGCAGGAAGTCACGGCGGCTGTGCTTGGCCATGGTGGGGCTCCTCGTTGTGGCTCGATCGATGGTGATCGAAGTCGATAGTCGAACGGTCTTGGTTGGGTCCGTTTCTGCTGGACCGATGTTATCGAGTGTGCCCGGTGAGCCTGGGCGACCTCGTGCGCTCTAGGCGGCGCTGAACATTCAGATTAGCTAAGCCTTTGAGTCTTGGCGAATCCTCGCTACTCCGCTGCGGCAATCCGCCACGCAGGTGGTGCCTGTCGGGTGGTGCTGCCCGTGCCGCGCCGGCGCTGATATACTGCGCCGCGAGCACACCACATCTTGCCGTCTGTGCCGTGGGCTTGGTTGGCCAGGCGAAGACGGACATCGAAGGAGGGCGACCATGCAGAATGCAGTGATCCTGATCAATGCCGAAAAGGGCCAGGTCAAGGCGGTGGCGGAGCGCCTCGCCGAGGTCGACGGCATCAGCGAGGTGTACTCCACCTGTGGTCGCTACGACCTGGTGGCGATCGCGCGCACCCGTGATTTCGAGAGCCTGGCCGAACTCGTCACCGGGCGCCTGAACGCGGTGGAAGGGATCGCCGACACCGAGACCCTCAACGCCATGCAGGTGCACTCCCGTCACGACCTGGAGACCATGTTCTCGCTGGGGTGGTAGCAAGATCGCGTCGGCGGCCCGGTGACTGCGCCGGGCCGGCGCAACGCCGCTCGTTCGACGCGCCGGCGACCAGCACCTCTTCGCCATCTCGTGACTCTTTGCATCAAGGAAGCGTGTGGACCTTTCACTCGATCGCCTGATACCCCGCCCCCGAAACCTCCTTGTCTCGCTGGTGCTGGTCGCCGCGGGTGCCTTTCTGTGGCACAGCACAGAGCAGGGCTACCGTGATCGCATGAGCTGGATGGGGGTAACCGAGTGGGCCGAGCCCGGCGTCTTGTCCTTCACCCGCGTCATGCGTAACGATGGCTATCTGCTGGGATGGTCGGATGTCCGCGTCGGTGCGCTGTGGGTCAGCTATGAGCTACGCCAGAGCGGGGATCGGCAGATCGGGCCACGCCCCGGTTTTCGCCAGGACTGGCGCACGCTGTGGCCTGTCAGCACCACGAGCTACTCGGGCAGTGGTTACGACCGCGGCCACCTGGCCCCGAACTACGCCATGGCCAAGGTGTGGGGAGAAGACGCCCAGGACGACAGCTTTCTGATGAGCAACATGATGCCGCAGAAGCCCGCGCTCAATCGGCAGCTGTGGCAGCGCCTGGAGGAGGTGGTGATGGACCACTTCCTGCCGCGCTTCGGCCGGCTGCAGGTGATCACCGGCCCGATCTACGCCGAGACACGAATCACCGATCTCGAGATCGATCGTCTACTCGATCGCGTCGGCTTCGTCGAGGTGCCGGTGGCGTTCTACAAGATCGTGGTGGTGCCGGGCGATACGCCGCTGGCGGTGGCGTTTGTGATGCCCCAGGACGTGCGTGGCGACGAGTCGCTCAAGCAGTTTCTGGTCAGCATCGACGAGGTAGAAGCAAGCACCGGGCTGAATTTCCTGCCGCGGCTGGCGGCGAGCCAGGAAGCCGACTGGGAGTCGGTCGCGGGGGTCGGCGACTGGGCATTGTCCCAGGTGGCCGAGTTGCCCTCTCGATTCGACTAGGTAGAGAGTTCGCGGGTGCCGGAAAGACGGCGGAGCTGGCTGTTGCTGTTCTGCTGCGTCAGGAGGGGGCGCAGAGGGATAGTGCAAGAGGAAGGTGAGGTAGAGGGATAGCCGGGAGCGGTGCAGATTTCAGGCACAAAAAAACCGCGACGAGGCGCGGGTTCTTGTTGATCCGATGTGGATCCGTTGTCTGCATGACGATGGTGCCCAGGAGAGGACTTGAACCTCCACGTCCATAAGGACACTAGCACCTGAAGCTAGCGCGTCTACCAATTCCGCCACCTGGGCATGTCATGCGATTCTCTTGTCAATCTTGCATCAGTCTGTCGTGTTCGTCGACCCTGACGAGTCGATGGTGCCCAGGAGAGGACTTGAACCTCCACGTCCATAAGGACACTAGCACCTGAAGCTAGCGCGTCTACCAATTCCGCCACCTGGGCGAACACGTGCTGCTTGACTGACAAAGAGCGTGACGACTTGCATCGTCGTGATCCCGAAGGATCGTTGGTGCCCAGAAGAGGACTTGAACCTCCACGTCCATAAGGACACTAGCACCTGAAGCTAGCGCGTCTACCAATTCCGCCATCTGGGCAAGTGGCGCGTATGTTACCGAATCATCTGAATAATGCAAGCGTCTCGATAGGGAATCGCGCGATTTTTTTTGCCGTTGTGACCATCGCCTGAATGGGCCCTCGGTGGGCGGCGGGTCTATCCACGGGCGCTTATGGTTGGGTCAAGGCCGCGCCAGCGCTATACTGCGCGCATGTTACGACAAATTTTCGACAAGACCGCACGCTCGCGCCCGGGAGTCGGCGCTCACCTGCCGTCCTCGACCCTGCCAAGGATGCCTTTCGCATGACCCATTGGACGCTCGACGCCGACGAACACGCTCTCCGCGAAGCCCACAAGTACGACAACCCCGCCCCGTCCCGCGAATACCTGCTCAAGCGGCTCGAGGAAATCGGGGCGCCGGTGACCCATGAGGCCATGAGTGATCAGCTGGGTCTCGATGACGAGGACCTGCGCGAGGCTGTGCGTCGCCGACTGTCCGCGATGGAGCGGGACGGCCAGGTGCTGCGCAACCGTCGCAACGCCTATGCGCTGATCGACAAGCTCGATCTGATCAAGGGCAAGGTGCTGGGGCATCGGGACGGTTTCGGCTTTCTATTGCGCGACGACGGCAAGAAGCCTGATCTGGTGATCCCCCCGCGACAGATGCGCCGGGTGTTTCACGGTGACCACGTGCTGGTGCGCATCAGCGGACGCGATCGCAGGGGCCGTGACGAGGCCACGGTGGTGGACGTCATCGCGCGCAACACCCAGACCATCGTCGGTGTGTATCGCGAGAATACTCCCGAGTTCGGGGTACTGATCCCCGAGAACAATCGGATCACCCAGGAGGTGATCATCCCGCACAGCGCCTGTGGTGGCGCCCAGGACGGCCAGGTCATCTCGGCACGCATAGTCAAGCAGCCCGAGACCCGGGTGCAGCCGGTGGGTGAGGTCATCGAGGTGCTGGGAGAGCGTATGGATCCCGGTATGGAGATCGACATCGCGCTGAGAAGCTACGAGATCCCGTCCGAGTTTCCGCCGGATGTCACCGACCAGATCGCCAGCATGTCCGCCGAGGTCGCCGAGGAGGACAAGCTCCACCGCATCGACCTGCGTGACAAGCCGCTTGTCACCATCGATGACGAGACCGCCAAGGACTTCGACGACGCGGTGTGCGCCTACAAGACGCGTTCGGGCAGCTGGAAGCTTCTGGTGGCCATCGCCGACGTGTCGCACTACGTGCGTCCCGGCAGCCCGCTCGATCAGGAGGCCATCGCCCGCGGCAACTCGGTGTACTTCCCGGGGCAGGTAGTGCCGATGCTGCCGGAGCTGCTGTCCAATGGACTGTGCTCGCTGAATCCGGACGTCGATCGTCTGGCGCTGGTGTGCGAGCTCAACATCTCCAAGACCGGGGCCATCAGCCGTTATCGCTTCTACGAGGCGGTGTTCCGTTCCCATGCCCGGCTGACCTACAACAAGGTGGCGGCGATCCTTCAGGACGAGGGGGAGGAAGGCGAGGCCCTGCGCCAGGAGTACAAGTCGCTGGTGCCGTCGCTGAAGAACCTGCACAGCCTCTACCAGTTGCTGCGAGAAGCGCGCACCGAACGGGGTGCCATCGACTTCGAGACCACCGAGACCGCCATCGTCTTCAACGACGAGCGCAAGATCGAGAAGATCGTGCCGCGCTCGCGCAACGACGCCCACAAGATCATCGAGGAGTGCATGCTGGCGGCCAACGTTGCCACCGCGCGCTTCCTCGACAAGCACGACCTGCCGGCGCTGTACCGTATCCACGAGCGTCCGTCGCCGGAGCGCCTGGACAAGCTGCGGCTGTTCCTCAACGAGATCGGCATGTCACTCGGCGGTGGTGATGAACCGACGCCCCAGGACTACCGTGACCTGGCCGAGGCGATCAAGGGTCGCGACGATGCCGACATCATCCAGACGGTGATGCTGCGCTCGATGAGTCAGGCGGTGTATTCGCCCCACAACGAGGGCCACTTTGGCCTGGCCTACCCGGCCTACGCCCACTTTACCTCGCCGATTCGTCGCTATCCCGATCTGCTGGTGCACCGCGCCATTCGTTCGGTGATCCGCGGACCGCGCCAGACCAACACCGTGCTGCGCGCCGAGGGAGCGCCGGTGGAGCCGCCGACCAAGTGGTGTCCCTATACCTTCGAGCAGATGCTCGAACTTGGCGAGCACTGCTCGATGACCGAGCGTCGTGCCGACGACGCCACCCGTGACGTCGAGGGCTGGCTCAAGTGCGAGTTCATGTCCGACAAGCTCGGCGAGGTCTACGACGGTACCATCGCCTCGGTCACCCAGTTCGGTATCTTCGTGCGCCTCGACGCGTTCTATGTCGAGGGGCTGGTCCACGTCACCTCCTTGCCGTCGGACTACTACCACTACGAGCCCGAGAAGCATCGTCTCAAGGGCGAGCGTACCGGCACCAGCTATCGTCTGGGCGATGGGGTCACCGTTCAGGTGGCTCGAGTCGACCTCGACGAGCGCAAGATCGACTTCGAGATGGCCGACGACAAGCCGCGCCCTCGTCGGGCACCGCGCAAGCGTCGCGACGCAGGCGCGCAGGGCAAGGGGCGTAGCAATGGGCAAGGTGACAAGCCCGCCCAGGCCAGCAAGGGGCGTGGCGGCAGGTCGGCCCAGGGCGACACCAAGCGCCGTGCCGACGGCCCTTCCGGGGTCGGCGAACAGGACGCCCCGAAGAAGAAGGGCGGACGTCGGCGCCGCGGTCCGCGGCGTGGCAACAAGGGATGAACACCCGCGTGATGATTGACCAGGAGGCCGCCCGTGGCCAAGCATGATTCCAGACGCCGTCGCCACGGCCAGAGCCAGTCCCAGACGCATGACCAGGCGCGTACTCAGGCGCGTACTCAGGCGCGTGGCAAGGGGCGTGGTCAGCATGGTCCGGCAGTGCCGAACGGCCTCGACAGTGTGTTCGGCGTTCACGCCGTCCGGGCACTGCTGGAGCGTGGCGAATCACCCAAGGAACTGTGGGTGCAGGAGGGCGACGCAGAGCGTCGTCTCAGTGAGCTGGTCGATACCGCGCGCAGTCGCGGCGCCAGGCTCAGGAGCGTGCCTCGTGAAGAGCTCGACGGCCTTTCCCAGGGTGCCTCCCATCAGGGTATCGTGGCGTTCTGTCCGCCACTGGCGCCGGAGGGCGAGGAGTCCCTGTGGCACAAGCTCAAGGCCTGGCCGCTGGAGACGCCGCCGCTGTTGCTGATCCTCGATGGTGTCACCGACGTTCACAACTTCGGCGCCTGTCTACGCAGTGCCGACGCCGCCGGGGTGCACGGCGTGATCGTGCCCAAGGACAAGTCGGCACCGCTCAACGCCACCGTGCGCAAGGTGGCCTGCGGTGCCGCCGAGAGCGTGCCGGTCTATCAGGTGACCAACCTGGCCCGCGCCATGGCGCGACTGAAGGAAGAAGGGGTGTGGATCACCGGTACCGCCGGCGAGGCCGACGCCAGCGTCTTCGCTGCCGACTTCACCGGGCCCATGGCGCTGGTGATGGGGGCCGAGGGCAAGGGCATGCGTCGGTTGACCCGGGAGGCCTGCGACAACCTGGTCAAGCTGCCCATGGCGGGCACCGTCTCGAGTCTCAATGTGTCGGTGGCCACCGGCGTCTGTCTGTTCGAGGTGGTGCGCCAGCGCGAGCTCAAGGCCCGCGGATGACGGTGTCGCCCCAGCATCGGCTTGCAACCCTGATCACAACTCCGTAGAATCTGGGCGCCCGTGCGTTCTGCGCGGGACAGGCTAATTGTTATTCACTCCTTGCTTCCCCCGGCGCCGAGACTACTCAGGCCCCTGCGGAAGCTGCCAAACCGAAAGGAGAATCCATGCGTCACTACGAGATCGTCTTCATGGTCCACCCGGACCAGAGTGAGCAGGTTCCGGCCATGGTCGAGCGCTACACCAGCATCGTCACCGAGAACGCCGGTACTGTTCACCGTCTCGAGGATTGGGGCCGCCGTCACCTGGCCTACCCGATCAACAAGATCCACAAGGCTCACTACGTGCTGATGAACGTCGAGTGCAGCGGCGAGACCCTCGAGGAAATCGAGAACATCTTCCGTTTCAACGACGCCATCATTCGCAGCCTGGTGGTGCGCTGCAAGGAAGCCATCACCGAAGCGTCTCCGATGATGAAGCCGGTGGAAGAGAAGCGTGCCCGTCGCGAAGAAAAGCCGCGCACCGCTGAATCCGCCTGAGCCGCGCATCACTAGCTCTGCAACGCACGTATAAGGAGTCTTTCCATGGCACGCTTTTTCCGTCGCCGCAAGTTTTGCCGTTTCACCGCTGAAGGCGTGAAGCAGATCGACTACAAGGATCTGGACACGCTCAAGGCCTACATCACCGAGACCGGCAAGATCGTTCCCAGCCGCATCACCGGTACCAAGGCCCGTTACCAGCGCCAGCTGTCCACCGCGATCAAGCGCGCACGCTACCTGGCCCTGCTGCCTTACACCGACAGCCACCAGTAAGTCGTCGCCGATGCTGCCCGTCGCCCGATGGTCGATGAAAGGCATGCCCCAGGCGACTCTGGTCGCGCTGGTGGCGTCTGCGGTGCCCTGGCTGTTCTGGTTCGGGGCGGCGATTGCCGCTCTGGTGACCTTGCGCAAGGGCATGGCACCGGCGATGCCGGTGATCGCCGCTGCGGCGGTGCCGGCAGGCTGGTGGTGGACCCAGGGAGATCCGATCCCTCTGGCGACCACCCTGCTGGCGCTGTTGATGGCCATCGTGCTGCGCTCCCGCATGCGCTGGGGCGAGGCGCTGATCCTGGGGTCGCTGGCCGGCGCTGCGATGATCCAGTTGGGGGTGTTCCTGCCCAAGGCAGACACCGCCCTGATGCTGGAGCAGCTGCGCCAGAGTTCCTCCGAGGTGGCGGCCATGCTCGACGAGCTGGCTGCCCAGGGGCTCGACGCCAGTCGGCTGGCCGAGCTGGTCATCAGCGGTGTCACCGGTCTGGTGGTGATGCTCGCTGCGGTGGCCTGTCTGGCCCTGGCACGCAGCTGGCAGGCGGGGCTCTACAACCCGGGAGGTTTCCGGGAAGAGTTCCACGCCCTGCGGCTCACCCCGAGGGAGCTGATCCTGTTGGTGGTGCTGGTGATCGCCGGCACCCTGCTGGGTCTCCCCGGGATCGGCATGCTGGCCTGGATTCCGCTGCTGATGGCCGGCATCGGCCTGACACATGGTGTAGTTGGACGTAAGGGAATGAACGGGTTGTGGCTGGTCGCGTTCTATCTGCTGCTGATCACCACCTGGCCCATGATTCTCATCGTGCTGGTTGTGGCCCTGATCGATACCTTCGCGGACTTCCGCGGGCGTCTGGGTCACAGCAACTGACATAGAGGTTTACGAGATGGAAGTCATTCTGCTCGACAACATTGGCAAGCTGGGCGGTCTCGGTGACAAGGTCACCGTCAAGCCTGGTTACGGCCGCAACTACCTGGTGCCCTACGGTCTCGCCGTACCGGCCACCAAGGACAACATCGCTGCCTTTGAAGCCCAGCGTGCCGAGCTCGAAGCTCAGGCCGCCGAGCGCAAGGCCGAAGCCGAAGCTCGCGCCGAGCAGCTCAACGACATCGAGCTGTCTCTGGTCGCCAAATCTGGCGACGAAGGCAAGCTGTTCGGTTCCATCGGTCCGCGTGACCTGGCCGAGGCGATCTCCAGCGCCGGTATCGACGTCGCCAAGAGCGAAGTCCGCATGCCGGAAGGCCCGATCCGCCAGACCGGCGAATACGACATCGTGCTGCACCTGCATGCCGACGTCGACGCCACCGTGCGCGTGGTGGTGGTGGCCGAGTAAGGTCGTCTCCCACGGCAGTGGCAAGGGCGCGGGAGTCACATCCCGCGCCCTTTTTTGTGGCTCGCGATCGCCCGCACGGGTGATCGTGCGACGGACCCGGCTTCGGGTAGACTAAGGCTTGTCTGGAGAGTGGCTGCGCTCGTCGACTTTTCGGACACAGCCTGGATCCAGTGGCATGGCGCCGTGAACAACAGCGAAGAGACAAGCGCATGAGTGACGTCCAGACCATCGATCGTGAAGCCGCGGCGCTGAAGGTTCCGCCGCACTCGGTGGAGGCCGAGCAGTCGGTGCTGGGTGGCCTGATGCTCGACAATCAGGCCTGGGACAATATCGCCGACCGGCTGGTGGCCGACGACTTCTATCGCTACGAGCATCGCCTGGTGTTCAACGCCATGGTGGCGCTGGCCGAGTCGAGCCGTCCGCTGGACGTGGTGACCCTGTCCGAGGCCCTGGAGGGGCGCGACCAGCTCGACACCGTGGGCGGGCTCGCCTACCTGGCGGAGCTGGCCCGCAACACTCCCTCGGCCAGCAATATCCGCGCCTATGGCGACATCGTGCGCGAACGCGCCACCCTGAGAAAGCTGATCCAGGCGGCCAACCAGATCGCCGACGGCGCCTTCAGCCCCAATGGGCGTCCTGCCGATGAGCTGGTCAACGAGGCCGAGCGGCTGGTGTTCCAGATCAGCGAGGACCGCCCCAAGGCCGGCGGCCCCATCGGCATGAGCGAGCTGCTGACCAAGGCCGTCGATCGCATCGACGAGCTGTTCAACATGAAAGGCGAGATGACCGGCCTGTCGACCGGCTTTCGCGATCTCGATGACATGACCTCCGGGCTGCAGCCCTCCGACCTGGTGATCGTCGCCGGCCGCCCGTCCATGGGCAAGACCACCTTCGCCATGAACCTGGTGGAGCACGCGGTGGTGTCCAGCGACAAGCCGGTGATGGTGTTCTCCATGGAGATGCCGGCGGACTCGATCATGCTGCGCATGCTGTCGTCACTCGGGCGTATCGACCAGACCCGAGTGCGCTCCGGTCAGCTCGAGGACGAGGACTGGCCGAGGTTGACCTCGGCGGTCAACCTGCTCAAGGACAAGCAACTGTTCATCGATGACACCGCTGCGCTGTCGCCCAACGAGATGCGCTCACGGGTGCGTCGCGTGGTGCGCGAGCACGGCAACCTGGCGATGATCATGATCGACTACCTGCAGTTGATGCAGGTGCCGGGGTTCGGTGACAACCGTACCGGCGAGATTTCGGAGATCTCGCGCTCGCTCAAGGGGCTTGCCAAGGAGTTCGGCTGCCCGGTGATTGCGCTGTCGCAGCTCAACCGCTCGCTGGAGCAGCGCCCCAACAAGCGTCCGGTGATGTCGGACCTGCGTGAATCCGGGGCCATCGAGCAGGACGCCGACCTGATCGGTTTCGTCTATCGTGATGAGGTCTACAACCCGGATAATCCCGACAACAAGGGGCTCGCCGAATTCATCATCGGCAAGCAACGTAATGGTCCCATCGGGACGGTGCACATGGCCTTTATCGGCAAGTACACCCGCTTCGAGGATCTGGCGCCGGACAGCTACGGTGATACCTTCGGCGAATAAACGTGCTTGAGCCTGACCGACGGGCTCGTATAATGCCGCCCCTTGCGATTTCGACAGACACAGTGAAGGAGACCTGACATGGCAGGCGGATTTCGACGCGGCAATCGCCGTCGCGCGCCCAAGCTGGAAGCCCGTGGCGAATTGACCTCGGTGGAACGGGAAGGCCCGTTCAAGGAATGGCTCGGCATGCCCGATCTGTATCGCTATCACCTGGTAGTGGACGGCGTGGACTACAGCTACCAGACAGAAGACTCCGAGCTGCCGGTGCAGATCGGCGACAAGGTGGTGTTTCGCTACAAGGAGACCAAGGCCGGCAATTGGGTCGACCGCAACTCCCTCGGCAAGGCCATCGATCCCTCCGACTACCAGTAGTCTCACCGCCGGATCCGTCGCCCGCGAGCATTCGTGTCGCGGGCCTTCGTTTTCCCTCCTTCAAGCTCTCCACTTCCTCCCGCAAAGGCGCTGCCTGCCGCTGAAGACCCCCTTTTCTCCGCCGCGATCATGGAGGTCGTTTAACCCGCTGTGCGCGCGAAACGGCCAATATGTATCCAGATCAGAGAAATTCTTCACACCGTCACGGGAATGTCACCCGAAGGGCCCAGGCTGTGCCATGATCAGAGAGTCACATGCGCGGCACAGGGAAATGAAACGAGCGTCATGGTCTGCCGAAATATCATCGGCACGCTCGTCGCCGTAGTGTCGTCACATAAGGAGGGCGGGGGCCACAGGACCCCCGTCGCGACAGGATGAAAAGAGGCGAAAGATACGATGGAAATTAATGATCTCAAGGCCTTTGTCGGCCGCCACGACAACTTCGAGATTCGCGTGATCGGCCATGCCGGCAGCCGTTTTTACCAGGTCGAACTGGAAGACGTGGAAGGTGCCCGCAAGATGCTCTGCCGCCGCGGCAAGCCGGTGTTGTTCCGCTCGCTGGACGACGTCTACCTGGAGCTCAAGCGTGCCGGTATCCACCGCGCCTACCTGGTCCAGCACGTGGCCCACGACGAGGTGATCGGTCGCGAGGCCCACTATGCCGAACCGCTGGCCTCACGTATGCCCCTGGTGTTTTGAGTGACATCGTTCCACACCACCCTGGTGCTGGAACCCTCTCGACGGCAGTCTCGCCGTCTCTGCCTTGCCACTGATGTACCCACGTTCACCGAACAAGTCCCTGGCGCAAGCTGCCAGGGCCCTTGGCGGTGTCGACCTGCCTTATCGCTTCCTTTGAGTCCCTGTTAGCCAGGGGCGCAGTCGGGCGAAGCCCAGATAGCCGATGTCCAGCAGTCCACGCAAACCGGGTACGCTGCTTAGCTGCACCCAACGGCGATGACCCAGCGTCGCGTACAATGCGCGAGTGGCATCCATGCCGATGAACCAGCGACCTGTGGCGTCGCGCAGGTGCAGCTTGCCCAGCATGTCATCGAAGCGCTGGCCCCAGGCCTCGGCGCAAAAATCGTCGTCGCGGACATCGATAAAGTGGATCAGCCGGCTGCGCGGATGCCGCCTCAGCCAGGCGATCTCCTTGCGGCATAGTGGGCACTGACCATCATGAAACAGCGCAAGCGGTGTGGCGAGTGTCTCGAACCGATTCATGGATTCGCTCCCTGAGGTCGATAGCCGTCGCGGTGGGGACCCTGACCGTAGCTCGGTTCGCATGCCAGGTTGTCGAGAAAGGACGTGGCCTGGCGGCGCATGGCGCTGCGCTTGTCATCGCTCATGCGGCGCAGCGAGCCATAGATCAGCTTCATGCGAGGATTGCTCGCCAGGGTGTCGGCGTGACGTTCGAGAAAGTCCCAGTAGAGGCTGTTGAAGGGACAGGCGTCTTCGCCCAGGGTCTTTTTCACGTCATAGCGACAGTGGCGGCAATGGTCAGACATCCGATCGATGTACTTGCCTGACGCACAGTAGGGCTTCGAGCCCATCAGTCCACCGTCGGCGTGCAACACCATGCCAAGCGTATTGGGCAATTCGACCCATTCGCAGGCGTCGGCGTAGACCGCCAGGTACCAGTCGCACAGGGCCTCGGGGCTGACGTCGCACAGCAGAGCAAAGTTGCCGGTCACCATCAGACGCTGGATATGGTGCGCGTAGGCGTTGTCCCGGGTCATGCCGATCGCGCGGGATAGACAGCGCATGCCGGTGTCACCGCTCCAGTAGAAGTGGGGCAGACCCCTGCGGGCCTGCAAGGCGTTATAGCCCTTGTAGTCCGGCATACGGGTCCAGTAGATGCCCCTGACGTACTCTCGCCAGCCGAGGATCTGGCGGATAAAACCTTCCACCGCATTGATCGGTGCATGCCCCTCGAGATAAGCGGTTTCGGCGGCCTCGCAGACCTCTCTCGGGCTGAGCAGGCCAAGGTTCATGGGAGCGGACAGGCGCGAGTGGAAGAGAAAGGGATCGCTGTCGCTGATGGCGTCCTGGACGTCACCGAAGCTCGGCAGCAGGTGATCGATGAAGTGTCTGAGATCGACCAGCGCCTGGCGTCGGGTGACCGGCCAGTGGAAGCCATCCAGACGACCGAAGTGTTCATCGAAGTGTTCCTCCACCAGTGTCAGCACCTCACGGGTCATGTCGTCGACGGTGTGGCGGGGAGGCTTGGGCAGCGTGTAGTGCTGGGGCAGGGGCCGTCGGTTGTCCTTGTCGAAGTTCCACTGGCCGCCCATGGGTTCATCGCCCTCCATCAGCAGGCCGGTGCGGCGACGCATCAGTCGATAGAAGCCCTCCATGCGAGGCTGCCGGCGATGGGACAACCAGTCGCCGAATTCACCAGGCGTGCAGTAGAAGCGGTCGTCCTCGACCCATTGCCAGGGTATCCCGCCCTGGCGGCGCTCCATGGCATCCAGCAGCCGCCATTCGCCGGGCCTTGTGGTGACAATCCGCGAACAGTCGTAGGCTTGCGCGAGGCGTTCCGCCTCCGCCAGCAGGCCATGGGCGTTGTCCGGATCATCGAGGGCGCTGTAGTGGACGCGATAGCCCTTGTCGCGAAGAGTGGCGGCGAAGTGGCGCATGGCCGACAGCATCATGGCGATCTTCTGAGGATGATGCGGCACGTAGCGGCCTTCCTCGGCGACCTCGCACAGCGCGACGACGTCGTCGTCGCCAGTGGTCTGCAAGAGTCCGAGGTCCAGGCTCAACTGGTCGCCGGTGATCAGGATCAAGGATCTGGACATGGGTTCACCAAAAATTGTACAAATCCTCTTCATAGTAACACTTCATTCGAGCCTGATACCCACCGGTGATAGGCTTTGTGCATTCGCTACCAAGAGGAAGTCACCTTCATGGATCAGTCCGTTCCCCCCTCAGTGGTGGAGGCCCATCGCCCGGAGCAGGCGCCGGTCGACCACCCCGCCGTCGCACGTGAAAAGATCGGCGTGCTGGTCGCCAACCTGGGTACGCCGGACGATACCGACTACTGGTCCATGCGCCGCTATCTCAGCGAATTTCTGTCGGACCAGCGGGTGGTCGACTATCCGCGCTGGCTCTGGCAGCCACTGCTGCAGTTGATCATCCTGAGTCGCCGGCCATTTGCTTCCGGGGCGGCCTATCGCAGCATCTGGAACACCGACAAGGACGAGAGTCCATTGCTGACCATCACCAGAAGCCAGAGCGAGAAGCTGTCGACGCGGCTGCGCGCTGAGCTGGGGGACTCGATCGAGGTCAGCTTCGGCATGCGCTACGGCAATCCTTCCACCGACAAGGCGCTCAAGGAGCTGGAGGAGAAGGGATGTCGGCGTATCCTGTTCTTCCCGCTGTATCCCCAGTACGGCTCGCCCACTACCGCCACCGCCTGCGATCAGTTCTTCCGTCAGCTGATGAAGCGCAAGTGGCAGCCATCGGTGCGAACGGTGCCGGCCTACTTCGACGAGCCGGGCTACATCGAGGCCCTGGCCGCCTCGGTCAGCGAACGCCTGGAGAACGAGACGCACCAGCCTTCGGTGGTGGTGGCGTCCTATCACGGCGTACCCAAGCGCTTTCTGGAGGAAGGCGACCCCTACTACTGTCAGTGCAGGAAGACCACTCGGCTGCTGCGCGAACGGCTGGGGCACGCCGAGGACGAAGTGGTCACCGCCTTCCAGTCCAAGTTCGGGCCTGAAGAATGGGTGGGCCCCGCCACCGTCGACAAGGTGGCGGAGCTGGCGCGTCAGGGACACAAGAGTATCGCCGTACTGTCCCCCGCCTTCAGCGCCGACTGCGTGGAGACCCTGGAAGAGATCGAGGAAGAGATCCGCGACGCCTTCATGGAGGCCGGCGGCGAGCACTTCATCTACATTCCGTGTCTCAACGATCGCGACGACCATATCGCGGTGCTGGCCGATATCGTCAAGCGCGAACTGGGCGGCTGGATCTGATCGCTCGGCCTTTCGCGCCACGATAGCCAGACACAGAACGGGCAGCCCATGGGCTGCCCGTTTCGTGTCTGGCTTGCATGATGCCCAGGCTTTGTACGAAAAGCCGGCGAGCGATGGTTAGACAAGGCAAAAATCGGTGAGAAAGCGCAGTTTACGAGGTGTAAATGAGCATTTTGACCTGATTTTTAACGCCGTATTACCGAGCGCAGGCACTTTTCGAACAAGCCTTAGTCTCGGTCGGGGTGGGGCACCGGCTTATCCCCAACCTCTTCCTCACGGAATTCGAGCGGCTTGCCGCGGGTCTTGTCCAGATACTTGAGGCGCTGGTGCAGGCCAGTCTTGGCCAGCATGTGGGCGCTTACCGGGGCGGTGATGAACAGGAACAGGGTGATCAGCATCTCCTGTAGGTGGGTGCCTTCCTGGGTGGCGCTGAAGTACACCATGGAGCCGGACAGGATGCAGCCCATGCCCAGGGTGGTGGCCTTGGTCGGGCCGTGCAGGCGCATGTAGAAGTCCCGCAGGTGGGCCATGCCCAGCGAGCCGATGAAGGCAAACAGCCCGCCGGCGATCAGCAGCACCGAGATCAGCCCCTCGAGAATGACGTAGAACATGGAATTCTCCCGAAGTTACTCGATGATATCGCCGCGCAGCAGATACTTGCAGACGGCAATGGTGCTGATGAAGCCGAGCAGCGCGATCAGCAGCGCGGCTTCGAAGTAGGTCTTGGAGTTGAGCCACACTCCCATCAGGATGATCAGGGCGATGGAGTTCACGTACATGGTATCCAGCGCCAGGATCCTGTCGGGCATGTCCGGGCCCACGGTCAGGCGAAACAGGTTCAGCAGCAGCGCCAGGCAGACCAGCGCCAAACTGATGGTCAAGGCGGTGTCTAGCATTCGAAGATCTCCTTCAGCGGCTGCTCGTAGCGTTCGCGGATGGTGCGGATCAGGGTCTGTTCGTCACGCACGTCCAGAGCGTGGATCAGCAGCGTCTTGCCGTCCATGCGCAGGTTGGCCGACACCGTCCCTGGGGTCAGGGTGATGGTGCTGGCCAGCAGGGTGATGGTGAATCGCTCCTCGAGCATCAGCGGATACTCGACGAAGTGGGGCCGAGTGCGGCGCCAGGGATTGATGATGATCCAGGCCACCTGCATGTTGGCCACCACGATGTCACCGATCACCCGGAAGAAGAAGCGCAGCAGTTTCCAGGGCTTCTTTACACCGGGCTGCATGTCCCAGAAGGGGTAGGTCAGCCAGGGGATGAGCACGGCCAGAAAGCCGCCAAGCAGCAGGTGACCGACCGAGACCGTGTTGACCAGCAACAGCCACACGACCAGCAGCAGCAGGCTGAGCAGCGGTGTCGGCAGTAGTGAGCGAGTGCGTCGGTTCATTGGGCGTCTCCCTGATCGATCAGAACGGCCTGAATCATCGGTTGCGGGTCGCTCAACTGTTCTGCGGTGGCCTCGGTGTAGCCGGCCAGGGGGCCGGCCAGGATCACCAGCAACGGCGACGATGCCAGCAGCCAGCCGGTGCCCGCCCACTGCCAGGGGGACAGCGAATCGCCGTCATCGCTGGCCTGGCTGCGCCAGAACAGGGTGGACCCTGCCCGCGACAGCGCCACGATGGCGCACAGGCCGGTGGCCAGCAGCAGAGGCCAGAACCAGAGACGTTGGGCGCTGTCGCCGGCGTTCATCAGCATGACCTTGCCCAGCGCCCCGGACAGCGGGGGCAGGCCCGCCACCGCCATGGACCCGATCAGGAACATCAGGCCCAGCGCCGTGGCGTTGCGCGGTATCCGGCCGCGCACCAGGCGGGTACCGGCCTTGCCACGCTGGACGCCGATCATGTCCGCCAGCAGGAACAGCCCGCCGGTGACCAGGGTGGTGTGCACCAGATAGAACAGGAGGCCCGACACCGCCTCGGGGGAGCGCATGCCGACGCCGGCGAGCAGGGTGCCCACCGACACCAGTACCAGATAGGCCACCAGCAGACGCAGGTCGCGGGCGGCCAGCACGCCGACACCGGCAATCGCCAGGGTGCCGAGCGAAAGCCACCACACCCAGCTCTGCTCAAGCGCCTCCAGGGGACCTGCCTGGTCGCCGAAGACCAGCCAGTAGACCCGCAGGATGGCGTAGACGCCGATCTTGGTCATCACCGCAAACAGGGCGGCCACCGGCGGCGGCGCGCTGGCGTAGGCCCGCGGGAGCCAGAAATACAGTGGCAGTACCGCCGCCTTGAGGCCAAATACCACCAGCAGCAGCAGAGCGCCGGCGACGACCATGCCCTGACGCTCTCCCGGCAGCTGACTCACCGCCTGGGCCATGTCCGCCATGTTGAGGGTGCCGGTGGCCCCGTACAGCAGACCCACGGCGAACAGGAACAGCGCCGATCCCGCCAGGTTGAGCACGGCGTAGTGCACCGCCGACTGGATGCGCGCCTTGCCACCACCGTGGACCAGCAGGGCGTAGGAGGCCAGCAGCAGCACCTCGAAGAACACGAACAGGTTGAACAGGTCGCCGGTCAGGAAGGCGCCGTTGATTCCCATCAGTTGGAGCTGGAACAGGCCGTGGAAGTTGCTGCCCTTCTCGTCGTCGCCGCCGCAGGCGAACAGCACCGCACCAACCGCCAGCATCGAGGTCACGAACAGCATCAGCGCCGATAGCCGGTCCAGCACCATGATGATGCCGAAGGGCGGCTGCCAGTTGCCCAGGGCGTAGTACTGGATCTCGCCGCTGGCCGCCTGGCGCAGCAGCATCACGCTGATCACCAGCAGCGCCAGGGTGGTGGCAAGGCCGAGACCACGCTTGAGCGTGGCATTGCCGAATCGGGTCAGCAGCAGCGCCACCGCTGCTGCCAGCGGCAGCACGATGGGCATCACGATCAGGTGGGACATCAGCGTCGCTCCTCCTTGTCCTCGGCCTTGCGCCCGTCCACGTGGTCATTGCCCATGTCGCCCCGTGCACGCATCGCCAGGATCACCGCGAAGGCGGTCATGGCGAAGCCAATGACGATGGCGGTCAGCACCAGCGCCTGGGGCAGCGGATCGCTGTAGTCGCTCTTGCCGTCGATGATGGCGGAACCACCGGTGGTCAGTCCGCCCATGGAGAACAGAAAGAGGTTGGTGGCGTAGGAGAGAAGCGTCAGACCGACCACCACTGGGAAGGTTCGGCCGCGCAGCATCAGATACAGGCCACTGGCGGCGAGCACGCCGGTCGTTATGGCATAGAGCATTTCCATGTCACACGGTCTCCTTGCCGTCGGGGGTGGGGTCGTCGGTGCGGTGCAGGCCGCGTTCCGTCGCGTCATGGTCTTCCTTGGCCGGACGGTGGGGGGTGGTCACCTTGCCCAGGTTGGCCAGGATCATCAGGGTCGCACCGACCACCGCCAGATAGACACCGAGATCGAACAGCATCGCGGTGGCCAGTTCGATATCGCCGATCAGCGGGATATGGAAATGGCCGAAGGACGAGGTCAGGAAGGGTGCGCCGAACAGCCAGCTGCCGAAGCCAGTCAGGGCGGCGACACCGACGCCGAGGATCGCCACCGGCTGGTAGGGGAAGTCGAGACGCTTCTGGGTCCAGGCAACGCCCCGGGCCATGTACACCAGGATCAATCCCACCGCGGTGATCAGGCCGGCGATAAAGCCGCCACCGGGCTGGTTGTGGCCGCGCAGGAAGATGAACACCGACACCAGCAGTGCCAGCGGCAGTACCGTCTGGGAGATGGTGGTCAGAATCATCGGGTAGCGGTCCGGTGCCCAGATGCGTCCCTCGCTGTCGCTGTGAGGCATGAACAGGCGCAGACGGTTGAGCAGCTTGAAGATGGCGAGACCGGCGATCGCCAGCACCGTGATCTCGCCCAGGGTGTCGAAGCCACGGAAGTCGACCAGGATGACATTGACCACATTGTGGCCGCCGCCGCCGGGCACGCTGTTGTCGAGGAAGAAGTCCGAGATGCTTTCGGTGTCGCGGGTCAACACGGTGTAGTTGAGTCCGGCGATCACTCCGCCCAGTCCGGTACACAGCACCAGGTCGCGCAGCGCCCGCGCCGGGGTGGATTCCCGAGGGGTCTTCTGGGGCAGGAAGAACAGCGCCAGCATCAGCAGGATCATGGTGACCACCTCGACCGATAGCTGGGTCAACGCCAGGTCCGGTGCCGAGAAGCGGGCAAAGGTCAGTGATACCAGCAGGCCCACCACCGACAGCATCAGCAGCGAGATCAGACGATGGCGATGGGTAATGGCGGTGCCAATGCCGGTGAACACCAGCAGCAGGGCGCCGACTAGCAGCACGCTGTCCACCGGTTGGTTGCCCTTGGCCCCGGTCAGGGTATCCATCTGGGCCAGACCGATGGCGCCGACCACCAGGGAGGCGGTCAGCAGCAGGGTCATGAAGCGCTGCAGCGAGGCGTTGTCGACGCATTCGGTGATGCGCTCGGCGCGATCGCCGATGCACTGGATGACACCCTCGAAGATACGGCTGGCATCACGCGGCGGGAAGTCCCGCACGAACTGGCGAATCTTGCGATGCAGGATATAGGTGATGACGCCGGCGACCAGGGCCACGGCGCTCATCGCCAGCGGCAGGTTGAAGCCGTGCCACAGGGCCAGGTGGAACTCCAGCGGCTCGAGCAGCACCGCCTCGACCGCAGGCGCCATCAGCCAGGTGGCCATCAGCGCCGGGAACAGGCCGACCAGGATACACAGCACCGCCAACAGCTCCGCCGGAGCTCGCATCAGATGGGGCGGCTCGTGCGGCGTCTTGGGCGGCGCGTGGCGCGGAGGGGAGAAGAACACCGCGTGGACCAGCCGCGCGGAATAGGCCACCGACAGCACGCCGCCAATGGTGGCCAGTACCGGCAGCACCAGGCTGAGGCCGCCGAAGGCGTGGGTTTCGAGGGCCTCGGTGAAGAACATTTCCTTGGAGATGAAGCCATTGAACAGCGGCACGCCCGCCATGGCGGCGCCGGTGATGCTCATCACCACGCAGGTGACCGGCATCGCCTTGGCCAGTTTGCCCAGCCGGGCCAGGTCGCGGGTGCCGGCCTCATGGTCGATGATCCCCGAACACATGAACAGTGCGGCCTTGAAGGTGGCGTGGTTGAGGATATGAAACAGCGCCGCCAGCACCGCCATGGGACTGCCGATGCCCAGCAGTACGGTGATCAGGCCCAGATGGCTGACGGTGGAGAACGCCAGGATACCCTTGAGATCCGCCTTGATCAGAGCAAACCAGGCGGCATACACCATGGTGACGATACCGATCACGGTCACGATGGCCGACCACAGCTCGCTGCCGGCGATGGCGGGATGCAGGCGCGCCATCAGGAAGATCCCCGCCTTGACCATGGTGGCGGAGTGCAGGTACGCAGACACCGGAGTCGGTGCCGCCATGGCATGGGGAAGCCAGAAGTGGAACGGGAACTGGGCGGACTTGGCGAAGGCGCCGAGCAGCACCAGGACCAGCATCAGCGGGTAGCGCGGGTCGGCCAGGATCGTCTCGCCGCTTTCCAGCACCACCTGCATGTCGAGACTGCCGACGATATCGCCCAGCAGCAGAAAGCCCGCCAGCAGGGCGAGGCCACCGGCGCCGGTGACCGTCATCGCCATGCGCGCGCCCTTGCGCGCCTCCGAGCGGTGTGACCAGAAACCGATCAGCAGGAAGGATGACAGGCTGGTCAACTCCCAGAAGAACCACAGCACCAGCAGGTTGTCGGCCATGGCGATGCCCACCATGGAGGCCATGAACAGGATCAGGTAGGCGTAGAAGCGGGCGTAGTTCTCGCTGGCGTCCAGATAGTAGTGGGCGTACAGGATGATCAGCAGGCCGATGCCCAGGATCAGCACATTGAACAGCAGTGACAGGCCATCGAGGCGAAAGGCCAGGTCCAGCCCCAGTTGGGGCACCCAACTCAGGGAGACCCGAGGGATATCCCCGGCACCCAGGGCGGGTAGCTGGGCCAGGGTCATGGCCAGGGCAATGGCGGGAAGGACCGCCGTGGCGAGGGTGCAAAGAGGGCGGCCTCTAGATCCGGTCAATGCGGGGACCAGCACACCGAGAAGGGGGAGCAAGGGAATCCATAGCAAAGTCATCTGTCGGTCATCCTGCCTGTCCTTGAACGTGGTGAGCGCCGCGATGGTCTGAAAACACGAGCCCTCACAATGCCTTGGCCTACCGCCAGGGGTGTTGATCAGCTCACCCTGAAGCGCCGACCCACTTTACCCGAAAGATGGACGGACCGCTGCCCCGTGCGGATTCAACGTGATAGCCGTAGGCGCTCTAAAAATTGTACATGTAGTGTACAAGGCCTATATATTATCGCTATGCAGTAGGGCAATGCCTCCGTCGGTAGCGCACGATCTGTGCCCACGGGGCGCGTGCCGCGAATCCTCAGGCCTGTCGGGAGCGTGACATGGAAACAGAGCTGGTGTGGTTGCGTGGGGAACTGCGGCTGGCCGACAACCCCTTGCTGGACATCGCGCCCTCGGTCAGCGAGCGCCTGGTGGTGTTCGTGATCGACGAGGCGCTGCTTGATGGCACATCGGCAGACGGCGTGGCCGGTATCGGCGCTCGTCGGCTGCGCTTTCTGTGGCAGTGTCTCAAGGAGTTGCGTGGGACGCTGTTGAAGAAGGGTAGCGACCTGCTGGTGGCGGTGGACGAGCCGGTGTCGCTGGTCGCCCGGCTGGCCGAGCAGTATCAGGTGACACGGGTGGTGGCCAGCGAGGCAGCAGGCGGGGACGACCAGCTTGAGCGTCTGGCACGCTGCCTGCCAAGGCAGTGTCGACTGGAGCGTCGTGGTGCGGGCACGCTGTGGACGTCGCAGACGTTGCCGATGACGTTGGATGAGGTACCGGCAAGCTGGTCGGCTTTCCGGCGTCGTCTCGGCGAGGCGTCTCCTCGAAGCCACAGTCGTCCGGCCCCGGCGACGCAGCCGGCGTGGCCGGAGCGAGCGCCGCGCGGACTGCCCTCGTTGCAGCGATTGTCACGCGAAGCGGACGCCTTGAACGACGCGCCCGACAGCGCCGGGCTTGCCTTTGCGGGCGGTGAAGCGCCCGCCTGGCAGCGTCTCGACGACGTCGTGTGGGAGTCCGATTTGCTGGCGACCTATCAGCAGACGCGCAATGGTTTGATCGGCGCTGGCTTTTCGTCCCGTCTATCGCCCTGGCTGGCGCTTGGCTGTGTGTCGGCGACCCAGGTCCTCGAAGCACTGAGAGAATGGGAAGACCGGCGGGGTGCCAACGCATCATCTCGCCACTTCTATCACGAGTTGTTATGGCGCGAGTACTTCCACTGGGCGGCACGCCAGGAAGGCAAAGCGCTGTTCGGCGATCCCCCATCATCGCCGGGGCAGGCATTCGAGTGCTGGCGCCTGGGCGCTACCGGGCAGCCGCTGATCGATGCAGCCATGCGTGAGTTGTCGGTCAGCGGCTGGCTCTCCAATCGAGCGCGTCAGCTCGTCGCCAGCTACCTGGTACACGATCTCGGGGAGGACTGGCGCCACGGCGCCGCCTGGTTCGAACGCTGTCTGATCGACCATGACGTCGCCAGCAACTGGGGCAACTGGAAGTACATCGCAGGAGTGGGCCGCAACGCCAAACCCAGGATCTTCGATATCGACGAACAGAGCCGGCGCTACGACCCCGATGAACGCTATGTCCGCCACTGGAAGGAGGTGAGCTTGCAGCCGTCTTCCTACGAGGCACTGGGGCATTGAGGCACTGGGGCATTGAGGCACCGGTGTAGGGAAGAACGAGCGATGCCCTGTTCACTACGTTGTTCGACCTACCGTATGAGGTCTCTTGCCCCTGCGGGTGGCTCTCACCTTGGTGGTAGTGGTGCCACATCTTGCGATGCTCTGGCGGCCTGACTGGCTGGTATGACAGCGGGTCCTGGGTCATCATGCCCGCATATTGATCGCCAAGGATTGCTTCATCATGCTGACCCGATTGTTCCCCGCCCTTCTCGTGGTGACCCTGGCCGGTTGCCAGAGTACCTCCGCCGCCCCCTCCGGCGATGCCGCGGCCGGTACCAATGCCAGTGCTGGTGCAAGCGTCACCGCCAGCGCCAGTGGCGAAGCGTCTGGGCAGGCCGCCCCTGCCGCCGCTACAGCCGAGCCCCAGAGCTTCGATCAGTGGCTGGCCGGCTTTCGTGATCAGGCGCGTGCAGAAGGCATCAGCGAAGCGACCCTGGCGCGCGCGCTGGATGGCCTGCGCTACCGTCCCCGGGTGATCGAACTCGACGGCTCCCAGCCGGAGTTCGTGCGCCCGATCTGGCAATACCTGGATACCGCGGTCTCCAACGCCAGGGTGACCCAGGGGCGTGACAAGCTCGCCGCCAATCGCGCTGCGGCCGACCGCGCCGAGGCCGACTACGGTGTGCCCGCCGAGGTCCTTACCGCCATCTGGGGTATCGAGAGCAACTACGGCCAGAACTTCGGTGACTTCTCGACCCTGGAGGCACTGGCGACCCTGGCCTATGACGGTCGGCGCCGAGACTTTGCACGCGGTGAACTGATGGCAGCGCTCGAGATCATCGACGCCGGCGATATCACACCGCAGCGCATGAAGGGCTCCTGGGCGGGGGCGATGGGCCACACCCAGTTCATTCCTTCCAGTTTCGTGGCCTACGCCAAGGACGGAGACGGCGACGGTCGCCGTGATATCTGGGCGAGTATCCCCGACGTCATGGCGTCGACTGCCAACTATCTGGATCGTGCCGGTTGGCGTCAGGGCGAGCCCTGGGGTGTCGAGGTGCAACTGCCGTCCGGGTTCGACTACGCCCAGACCGAGCTCGATACCCGCAAGAGCGCCTCGGCCTGGGCCGGCCTGGGTGTGAGCCCGCTGGGCGGTGGCGATCTGCCGGCCTTCGATGAGGCGTCGGTGATCACTCCTGCCGGCGCGCGTGGTCCTGCTTTCCTGGTGGGACCGAACTTCCGCGCCATTCTGCGCTACAACAACGCCACCAGCTACGCCCTGGCGGTGGCCTCGCTGAGCGACCGTATCGCCGGGCGCGCCGGCATCGAGGGTGGCTGGCCTCGTGACGAGCAACCGCTCTCTCGTACTCAGGTGAAGACGCTGCAGTCGCGGCTTCAGGCGCTTGGCTACGAGGTGGGAACCCCGGACGGCATCATGGGTCCCAATACCCGGGCAGGGTTGCGCGCCTGGCAGCGCGACCAGGGGCTGGTGCCCGACGGTTTCGCCACGCTCAACCTGCTCGAACGCCTGAGCCACTGAGCGATCAATCAGCCCTGAAAACATCAAGGCGGCCCCTGACTCAGGGGCCTGACGTATCGGCGTCCGGCGGGACGCCCTCCACATGGAAATGGCACGATGACTCTCTGGAATCGATGGCTGTCGGGCCCCGCCCGACGGATGGCGCTGGCGGCGCTTCCCCTGTGCATGGCGCCGGCCGGCGGCGCCCTGGCCGATGACGGCCCTGACGTCTTTGGCTGGGTCGAGATGGCGACCCTGGAGCCCTGGGACGTCGAAGTGAAGGCAAAGCTGGACAGCGGGGCGCTGACGTCTTCGCTGGATGCCCGGGATATCGAGCGCTTCGACAAGGAAGGCGAGCCCTGGGTGCGTTTCGCCCTCGAGCTCGAGGACGAGGAGACCGGCGAGACCTTCAAGAAGCAGCTCGAACGCCCGCTCTATCGCGACATGACGGTGCGCGGGGCCGGCGGTCGCGACGAGCGCCTGGTGGTGTTGATGGAGGTGTGCATGGGGGACACCATCCACGAGGAGCAGTTCAGCCTGCGCAACCGGGAAGAGATGAACTACCCGATGCTGCTGGGGCGCCGTACCATCGGTGAGCTCGGGCTGCTGGACGTGCGCGAGACCTTCATGATCGAGCCGAGTTGCGACGAGAACTCTCCGGTCATCGAGCATGAGGGAGAGGGCGAGTACGGCACCAACAAGGATGACGGTGCCGATGACGAGGACAGCGAGAGCTGATACGTCGATGGCACCGCTGGTGTGGTCTACAGGGTTGGCCTAGAACAGCCTGGACAGTAGCGCGGTCACCGCGGTTTCTACCCGCAGGATGCGCTCGCCCAGGTGGATGCCCTCGCAGCCTGCCGCCAGCATCTGTTCCACCTCCCATTCGATGAAGCCGCCCTCGGGGCCGACCAGCAGGGTCACGGGCTCGGTCAGGCCTCGAGGGCAGGCATTCGCCATCCCGGGGTGCGCCAACAGGCCCCGCCGTCCCTCCAGCAGGGACGGCAGACGGTCCTCGACGAAGGGCCGAAAGCCCCGCGCCGTGTCCACCACCGGCAGCGCAGTATCGCGGGCCTGCTCCAGGCCAAGCACCAGGTGCTGGTGGATCTTGGCGGGATCGAGTTCGGGGGACTGCCAGTAGCTCTTCTCCACCCTGCGGCTATGCAGCAACGTGATGCGCTTCACCCCCAGCGCGGTGGCATGCTCTATGCTTCTTGCCAGCATGCGTGGGCGAGGCAGCGCCAGCACCAGGTGCACCGGCAGCGCCGCGGGCGGAGCCTGATCGAGCCCGGAAACGTCGAAGCAGGCCTCATCGTCCGTCAGCGACACGAGCTGACCGCGGCCCAGCGGGCCGTTCTCCAGTCCCAGGGTCATCACGTCGCCCTGGCGGGCGCGGTGGACCTGGCGCAGGTGGGCCAGGCGCCGGGGGTCGCGGACCCGTGCCAACCCGGCGTCATCGACGTCGTTCCGGGTGAGAAGTATCAGATTCATGGAGCCTCGAGTACCGGTTTGTCTTGCAAGGGCCGTGTCGCGGTGCAAAATGGATGCGAATGAAGCCGAGGATCTGCAGCTGCAGTCCCTGGGCTTCCCACGAACAAAGGAGCAGCGCCGTGCGCGTGATTCGCAAGTATGCCAATCGCCGGCTCTATGATACCGAACAGAGCCGCTATGTAACGCTCGAGGATCTACGAAGCCTGATTCTCGAGGAAGTGCCTTTCCGTGTGGAAGATGCCAAGAGTGGCGAGGACCTGACGCGTACCATTCTGCTGTCGATCATCATCGAGCAGGAGCAGGCCGACAGCGACGCCGAGGTGTTCTCCAATGACCTGCTGCAACAGCTGATTCGGGTGTACGCCATGTCTCAGCCGCTGCCCCTGGCGCGCTACCTGGAGCAGGGCACCCGGTTGATGATGGAGCAGCAGAAGAAGATGCAGGATCAGTGGCAGCAGGCCATGCGGCATTCGCCGATGGAGCTGATGCGCGAGCTGGCCGAGGAAAACATGCGTTTCTGGCAGAACACCATCAGCCAGGGCGGAACCAGCCAGGGCGGGACCACCAAGGACGACGACGAGCGTTCCTCCTGACCCTCCCACGCCCGGCTCTGATGGAGAGAGGCCAGGAGGGCGAGAGCGGGCTTTTTCTGCCATAATGCCGCCTCATTTGGTACTCGAAAGGTAGTTGAGCGGATGAAGGTCCTGATCATCGGCGGCGGTGGCCGCGAACATGCCCTGGCCTGGAAGGTCGCCCAGTCGTCCAGCGTCTCCTCGGTCTTCGTGGCGCCAGGCAATGCCGGCACCGCACGGGAGGCGGGACTGACCAACGTCGATATCGCGGTATCCGACCTCGACGGGCTGGTGGACTTTGCCCGGCGCGAGAGCGTCGGCCTGACCATCGTGGGCCCCGAGGCGCCGCTGGTCGAGGGAGTGGTGGATCGTTTTCGTGATGCCGGGCTCGCGATCTTCGGCCCGACCCAGGGCGCTGCCCAGCTCGAGGGATCCAAGTCCTTTACCAAGGACTTTCTGGCTCGCCACGCCATTCCCACCGCTGACTACAGCACCTTCACCGCCGTGGAACCGGCGCTGGCCTATCTGCGGGACAAGGGCGCACCCATCGTCATCAAGGCCGACGGCCTGGCGGCGGGCAAGGGCGTCATCGTGGCCATGACCGAGGCCGAGGCCGAGGCGGCGGTGCGCGACATGCTCGAAGACAACGCCTTCGGTGATGCCGGTGCTCGTGTCGTGATCGAGGAATTCCTCGAAGGTGAGGAAGCCAGCTTTATCGTCATGGTGGATGGCGAGTCCATCGTGCCCATGGCCACCAGCCAGGACCACAAGCGGGTGGGCGAGGGCGACACCGGCCCCAACACCGGCGGCATGGGCGCCTATTCGCCGGCACCTGTGGTCACCGACAGCGTCTACCAGCGCATCATGGACGAGGTGATTCGCCCCACGGTGCGTGGCATGGCCGACGAAGGGCATCCTTATACCGGCTTCCTCTACGCCGGGCTGATGATCACCGACGCGGGTGAACCCAAGGTGATCGAGTACAACTGCCGCTTCGGCGACCCCGAAACCCAGCCGATCATGATGCGCCTGCAGAGCGATCTGGCCGAGCTGTGTCTGGCCGGCGCCGAGGGTCGCCTGTCCGGTCACGATTGCCGCTGGGACCCGCGTCCGGCCATCGGTGTGGTGATGGCCGCCGAAGGCTACCCCGGCAGCTACCGCAAGGGCGACGTGATCAGCGGAGGCGACAGTGCCGAGGCCCTGGGCGTCAAGGTCTTCCACGCCGGCACCGCGGAAAAGGATGGCCAGGTGGTCACCTCCGGCGGACGAGTGTTGTGCGTGACCGCCCTCGGTCAGGATCTTGGCGAGGCTCGGGAGCTGGCCTACCGCGGGGTCAAGACGGTGAGTTTCGAAGGCGCCTTCTGGCGTTCGGACATCGCCCACCGCGCCATGGCCCGGCAGTCCTGATCGTCGGGTACCGGTCTGGCTTGCCCCATGGTACTGACCAACAATAATCAGCAAGGAGCGAGCATGGAACGCGTCAAACTGGAGTTTCCCGAGCAGGCGATCGTCCACCGTCATGGTTTGACGGTGCGCGTGACCGACATGAACTACGGGCACCATCTGGGCCATGACGCCGTGATTTCGCTGTTGCACGAGGCCAGGGCGGCCGCCCTGGCCCATCTCGGGCTTCACGAAGGTGACATGGGAGGCTATCCCAGTGTCGCCGCTGACCTGGCGGTGCAGTACCAGGCCGAGTCTCGTTGGCCGGATGCCTTGACGGTCGAGACCGCCATCCCCGAACCGGCGCGCAAGGCCATCACGGTCTACCATCGCATGCGTCGCGACAGCGACCAGCGGATAGTGGCGACCGCCAGGCTCAACCTGATGGTGGTCGACCCCCAGGCAGGGCGTGCGGTGGCGGTGCCCGAAGCGGTACGTGACGCCCTGGCGAGGGCTGGCTGATGTCGAGGGAGTATCCAGTCATCGCGGTCACCGGCTCGTCCGGTGCCGGCACCACTACGGTCAAGCGTACCTTCGAGCGCATGTTCGCCCGGGAAGATGTCCATGCCGCCTTCGTCGATGGTGACGCCTTCCATCGCTACACCCGCCAGGAGATGGCGCGGATCTTTCGCGAGGAGCCCGAGCGCAAGGATGAGCTGTCCCACTTTGCGGTGGAGGCCAACCTGCTCGATCGCCTGGAGACGCTGTTCCAGGAGTACGGTGACAGCGGCGCCGGGACCTTCCGGCACTATATCCACGCCGAAGACAAGAAGATGATCGAGGCCGGCTACCAGGTCGGCACCTTCACCGAATGGCAGCCGCTGCCCACCGGTACCGACCTGCTGTTCTACGAGGGTCTGCACGGTGGGCTGGTCACCAGTGAGGTGGACATCGCCCGCCACGTCGATCTGCTGGTGGGCGTCGCCCCGACCATGAACCTCGAGTGGATCCAGAAGATCGACCGCGACATGCATGCCCGCGGCTACACCCAGGAAGCGGTCATCGACACCATCCTGGGGCGCATGGATGACTACGTGCGCTACATCCTGCCGCAGTTCTCGCGTACCCATATCAACTTTCAGCGGGTGCCCACGGTAGATACCTCGAACCCCTTCGAGGTCCAGGATATCCCCACCGATGCCGAGTCCTTCGTGGTGATCCGGTTCCGCGATCCGTCCACCGTGGATTTTCCCTACCTGCTGGCGATGATTCAGGACGCCTTCATGAGTCGCCCCCACACCCTGGTGGTGCCCGGCTCTCGTCTATCCTTGGCGATGGAGCTGATCCTCGGTCCGCTGGTGCGTCATCTGCTGGCCCAACGACGTTTTCGTTGAGCTGCCGCACCGTTGATGCCGGCTTCGTCTGACTGACAGGTCGGGATCGACGGCACCGGAGCTGGTGTGGCGAAGCGTTTTGCGCCGGCGACGCACACCACGACCGCGGCACAGGTGGCGAGCATCGCCACGCTGATCGACTCGTTCAACAACCAGGCCGCCAGGCCAAGCCCGAGAAACGGCTGCAGCAACTGTAGCTGACCCACCGCGGCCACCCCACCGAGCGCCAGGCCGCGATACCAGAAGATGAAGCCAATCAGCATGCTGAACAGCGATACATAGCCCAGCGACCACCAGGCGGCGCTGCCGATACCCTGCAGGGTCGGCGGTTGCGATGCGACCGCCAGAGGCAGCATCAACGGCAGGGTCAGGGTCAGCGCCCAGCAGATCACCCGCCAGCCTTGCAGCCGTCTTGATAGTCGCGCGCCCTCGGCGTAACCGAGCCCGCAGACGGTCACGGCGGCCAGCATCAACAGATCGCCGGTCAAGGAGGCGCTGCCAGGCTGGCCGAGCGCGAAGCCTGCGACCAGCGCAGCACCGCTCAACGAGCAGGCCCAGAACGCCGGGCGGGGCCTGTCGCCGGTACGCAGCACCCCGAACAGCGCGGTAGCCATCGGCAGCAGGCCGATATAGACCAGCGAGTGCGCTGCGCTGACGTGCTCCAGCGCCATGGCGGTCAGCAGTGGAAACCCCACCACCACGCAGGCGGCAACCAGCCCCAGCGATGCAAGCTCATCGGTCCGCGGCCGGCGTCCCTTCAGGCACGCCAGCAATACCACCGCCACCAGTCCCGCCAGGCTGGCCCTGGAAAAGGTCAGAAACAGCGGATCGAAGGCCCTCACCGCCACCCGGGTGGCGGGCAATGAACCGCTGAAGATGGCCATGCCGAGGGCGCCGCAGGCCCAGCCCTTGCCAAGGTCCGGGCGGTGTGTCGGGTTCAATGGTCGGTGTCGTGAGGGCATCTGCGCGAACTCCGTGGCGGGTCAGTAGCGCCTAGGGTGAAGGGCGTGCGCTGGTGCAGCCAGAGACGGTGCAGTACAGTTTTGACAAACTGTCATGGTGGAGCCTCCAGTACAGATGAAGGCACAGGACATCGATCGTCGGGCGGGCATCAGCCTGGTCGAGCAGGTGGTAGCGCTGATCCAGCGCCGCATGGCCCAGCGTCAGCTGGCGCCAGGTGCGCGCCTGCCGTCGATTCGCGGCTTGGCTGAATCGCTCGGGGTGTCACGCTCCACCGTGGTCGAGGCCTACGATCGGCTGGTCGCCGAGGGCGCCATCCATTCCCGTCGCGGCGCCGGCTTTTTCGTCGGTGATCGCTTGCCGCCGCTGTCCCTGGCGGAGCTGGCGCCCCGTCGCGAGCGCGAAGTGGACCCGCTGTGGCTGACCCGCCAGGCGCTCGAGAGCGACCATTACCGGCTGAGGCCAGGCTGTGGCTGGCTGCCGGCAGAGTGGATGCCCCACGAGGAGATTCGCCGTGGGCTGAGGCAGTTGGCGAGGCGTTCCGGCGCTGTCGCCAGCCTGACCGACTATGCGTCGCCCCAGGGCCTGCAAGCACTGCGTCAGGTGCTGGCGCATCGCCTTACCGAGCGGGGTGTCGAGGCGGCGCCGTCCCAGATCCTGCTGACCGAGTCCGGCACCCAGGCCATCGATCTGTTGTGTCGGTTTCTGCTCGAGCCGGGCGACCGCGTGCTGGTCGATGACCCCTGCTATTTCAACTTTCATGCCCTGCTGCGTGCCCACCGGGTCAAGGTGGTGGGGGTGCCCTTCAGCCCTGCGGGGCCGGACCTATCGCGCCTTGCCGAGGCCCTCGAGCAGCATCGTCCGCGGCTCTATATCACCAACTCGGGGCTGCATAATCCAACCGGTGCCAGCCTGTCACTGGCGGTGGCCCACCGCGTGCTGCGCCTGGCCGAGCGTCACGACCTGCTGATCATCGAGGACGACATCTTCGCCGACTTCGAGCACCAGGCGTCACCACGCCTGGCGGCGCTGGACGGGCTCGAGCGGGTAATCCAGGTGGGCAGCTTCTCCAAGACCCTGTCGGCCTCGGTGCGCTGTGGCTATATCGCCATCCGCCCCGAGTGGTTCGAGGAGCTGGTCGACCTGAAGCTGGCGACCTCCTTTGGCGCCAGCGCGCTGTCGGCAGAGCTGGTGTTCCAGCTGGTCAGGGAAGGCGCCTATCGACGTCACCTCAACGTGCTCAGGACGCGCCTAGCAGACGCCATGGGACAGGTCATGCCGCGACTGCGCTCGGCGGGCCTGGAGCCCTGGGTGGAGCCCAGTGCGGGGCTCTTTCTGTGGACGCGACTGCCCGCGGGGCTCTGCGCCAAGGACGTGGCCAGAGCGGCGTTGGACGAGGATCTGGTACTGGCGCCTGGGGAGGTGTTCAGCCCGGAAACGGCGAACAGTCACTACCTGCGCTTCAATGTGGCGCAGTCGCTGGATGATGACGTCTTCAGGGCGCTGGACCGGGCCATGGAGCGGGCGGCCCGGGGCGGGGACTGACCTTCGTGGTGCCATGCCAGTCCCGCTCATCCTGGAGGGGGGCTCAGTGGCCGGGAGGCGCCTGCTTGACGGGGGCGTCCTTGGCGGCGCCAGAGCCGACAAAGCGCTGGGCCATGGGCTGGGCGCTGACGCCGTGCAGCACCACCGAGATCATGACCGTCAACACCACGCAGGCGAGGATCTCGTCGCTGCCGGGGATCGGGTACTGATCGTAGATCAGCAGTGCGAACAGGATGCTGGCCAACCCCCGAGGTCCGAACCAGCCGAGGAAGGTCTTTTCATAGGCGGACAAGCCGAGTCCGGTGAGCGATATCCAGATCGGAATCATGCGAATCACCGACAGGTACATCAGCGCCAGGGCCACGGTCTTCCAGGATGCATGCGAGAGGGCCAGCGGCACCATTACCGCACCGAAGATCAGGAAGGTGGCGATGGTCAAGAGCTGGCCCTCGCTCTCCATGAACTCCTCGATGAAGGTGGTGTCATGGCGTAGCTGGTTGCCGAAGGTCAGGCCGCCGAGGAACACCGCGATAAAGCCGTTGCCGCCGACGGTTTCGGCGACCAGATAGATCAGGAAGGCCAGCGCCAGAAACAGGATGCCCTGATAGATGACGGTGACGTAGCCGCGGTCGATGGCGGCGTCGAGCAGGCGGGCAAAGCCCCAGCCGAACAGCACCCCGACCAGCGGCCCGAGGGTCAGTTGCAGCAGGGCGAAGGTCCAGAGGTTGTTCGGGGCGTCGGCGACCTCGGTGCCGGTGGCCGCCACCGCCAGCAGTGCCGAGGCAAGAATCACGGGTACAGCCAGACCATCATTGAGCCCACTTTCGACGTTGATCGACTGGCGGATACGTTCCGGCACGCTGGGGCTCGATACCACCGCCTGGCCCAAGGCCGCGTCGGTCGGGGTAAGAATCGCCGCCACCAGCATGGCGGTGCCCCAGGCTGCTTCCGGCGAGACCCACTTGGCCATCAGCGTGCCCAGCAAGACCGTCAGGGGCATGCCGATCAACAGCATGCGCAGCGGAATCGCCAGGTTCTGGCGCAGAGACTTCAGCTTGACCACCGAGGCATCGGCGAACAGCACGATGATCAGGGTGATCTCGGCGATCACCTGGGTCAGCTCCTGCTGCATGTCCATGGGCACCAGGTCCGGCGTCAGCGCGCCCAGCCCCATCCCCGCGGCCATGAACACCATGGGCAGACTGATCAGCGAGGCCGAGATGCGCCGCGACAGCAGGGCAAAGGCGATGATGATCAGAAGGATCAGCAGCAGGGCGGTGTGATGCATGGCAGGCGACACTCCGAAAATGCATGGGAGCTACGGTTGTACCATAGCCGCAATGGCTTGGGGGGGCAGGCGAGCGCGATGACCAGAGGTGCATAACTGGCGGTTTGGGAACGTTGCTCATGGGGCCTGGGTCAGTGATCGGGCGAGTCAGGGGACTGACAGCAGCCCTGTTGGCGGGTAATCTCGAAGACACCGTTTTTTCAGTGTGCCCCGGAGCCTGCCATGGATTGCCTGTTCTGCAAGATCATCAACCGCGAGATTCCCGCCGATATCGTCTACGAGGACGATCAGGTGCTGGCCTTCAACGATATCGATCCCAAGGCCCCGACCCATATGCTGGTCATCCCCAAGAAGCATATTGCCACCCTCAACGACATCACCGAGGAAGACCAGGCACTGGTGGGGCGCCTGCCGCTGACCGCCTCGCGTCTGGCCAAGGACCTCGGGTTTGCCGAAGACGGCTTCAGGGTGGTGATGAATTGCAATGAAGACGGCGGCCAGACGGTCTATCATATTCACATGCACGTGATGGGCGGTCGTCGCTTCACATGGCCGGCTGGCTAGCCGGCGCGCAACGGAGTCTCTTCCGGCAGTTCAAGCGCTCGACGCATCCGTGCATTCTCCGGCGTCGCCTGGTGTCCCCCAGGCGGCGCCGATCGCTTTTTGTTTCTAGGCGCAGCCGAGGGGCTGGTGCCCCATTTGAAAAGCCGGCGCCGATCGCTTTTGGTGTGTGTTGAGCGTCGAGGCGTCGCCGCCCTCAACATGAAGAACCGGCGCCGATCGCTTTTTGTTTCTAGGCGCTGCCGAGGGGCCGGTGCCCCATTTGAAAAGCCGGCGCTTGAGTGCCGCCGACGCTTGCGTAGAATAATCCCTTGATGCGAACGTTCATCGTTTCGCCCATGTTCGCTGGCTCACTTAGTCGTACAAGGATCGCGCCATGTCCCGCTCTCTCAGCCCCGCCGATCGGGCCATCCATCAGTTCGACAATGTATTGCGCACCCTGGTGCCGGGGGCGGCGCGGGCATCTCGGCCGACGCCCGCGGTCGATACGATCCATGACGGCGAAATGAGCCCGGATGAGCGCCATCACGCGGCCGGCCTGATGCGCATCAACCACACCGGAGAGGTATGCGCCCAGGCGCTGTACCAGGGCCAGGGCCTGACCGCCAAATTGCCGGAGGTGCGCGGCCAGATGGAGGAAGCCGCCCAGGAAGAGATCGATCACCTTGCCTGGTGCGAGGACCGGCTCAGGGAGTTGAATGCGCCGACCAGTCGACTCAATCCGCTGTTCTATGCGGCGTCCTTCGGCATGGGGGCGCTGGCGGGGGCGGTTGGCGATCGTGTCAGCCTGGGCTTTGTCGCCGCCACCGAGGAGCAGGTTGGCAAGCATCTGGACGAGCACCTCGAGACCTTGCCCGAAGGGGACAAGCGCTCCCGGGCGGTGCTCAGGCAGATGGCCATCGACGAGGCCCACCACGCCCAGCAGGCGCTGGAGGCTGGTGGCGCCAGGTTCCCTGGCCCGGTCAAGGCCGGCATGACGCTGATGTCCAGGGTGATGACCAAGAGCGTCTACCGCATCTGATCCTGTGCCGGTGGCCAGCGCCTGATGCTGCGATGGCCTCGCCCTCACGCAAAAGCCCCTGCCGATCGGCAGGGGCTTTTGCGTGAGGGTGGCTGTCGATCCGAGGCGCTCGCTGCTGCGCGGCGCTCGAAGCGGCCTCAGGATTCGACGATGGTGTAGGAATGGGTGACCTCGACGCCGCCCTTGGCCAGCATGATGGAGGCGCTGCAGTACTTGTCGGCGGAGAGTTCCACCGCGCGCTGGACCTGCTTTTCCTTGAGCCCCTTGCCGGTGACGGTGAAGTGCACGTGGATCTTGGTAAACACCGACGGCACGCTGTCGGCGCGTTCGGCCTCGATGTCGGCGACGCAGTCTTCCACCGGGGCGCGGGACTTCTCGAGGATCTCCAGCACGTCGAAGGAGGTGCAGGCGCCCATGCCCATCAGCAGCATCTCCATCGGGCGCGGCCCGGTGTTGCGGCCACCGTGATCGGGGGGGCCGTCGATGACCACGGCGTGGCCACTACCGGATTCGGCCACGAACTGACGGCCGTCGGTCCATTTGACGCTGGCTTTCATGGGGATTCCTTCTTTTTCTGCGATAGTGATGTCGATGTTTTTTGATGCGGTCTGCAAGATGCGGTCTGCAGGATGCAGCCGGACTCAATCAGCGTTCGCCAGGAGCGCCGCCGAGTCGGTGATTCAACGCCTCGAGGCGCTCGGGCGTACCCACGTCGACCCAGTCTCCCCGATGGTGGGTGCCGGCGACGAGGTCGCGGGCCATGGCCTCGCGAAGCAGTGGAGCGACAGGATAGCAGGGAGCGGGCAGGTCATTCACCAGACGCGGGTCGATCAGCGCTATCCCCGAGTAGGTCAACTTTGGCGAGCCGTCGCTCGAAACTCTGCCGCCGGCCGCCAGGTGGAAGTCGCCGTCCGGGTTGTGGACGGGGTTGTCGACCAGCACCAGATGGGCCAGATCGCCCTCCAGAGAGGGCAGGGCGCTGGGGTCGATGTCGCAGAAGGCATCGGCGCTGACCAGCACGAAGGGCTCCTCGCCGAGCAGTGGGCGAGCCTTGGCGATACCGCCGGCGGTCTCCAGCGGCTCGTCCTCGCGACTGTAGGCAATCGATACCCCGTAGCGTTCACCGTCGCCCAGGGTCTCGATAATCTGGTCGGCACGGTAGCTGACGTTGATCACCACCTGTTCGATACCGCAGCCGGCCAGGCGCCTGAGGTGGTGGCCAATCAGCGGTTCGCCGGCCACCGGCAACAGGGGTTTGGGGCAGTGGTCGGTCAGCGGCCGCATGCGTTTGCCGAGACCGGCGGCCAGGATCATGGCTTTCATGGGCGCACCTCTGCGACGCGGGCTTCGATCAGCGGGCGCAGGCTGTCTTCGACCCAGGCGCTGAAGTCGGCGTGTCCCGCGAGGCCCTCCAGCCCCTCGAGGCTGTCCTGAAGATGGGCAAGAAAGTGAGGTAGACGCGCCAGGTAGCCGTCGCGCTGGTCGCGCAGGGTCAGGCGACAGAAGATGCCGAGCACCTTGAGCGCACGCTGGGCAGCCATGGCATTGACCCAGCGCAGGAAACTGTCGCTATCTACCGAGTCAGACAGGCGCCCGTCGGCTATCGCGCGCTGGCGGAAAGCCTCGCTCCAGGCCGCCCGGGTGGCCGCATCGAAGCGCCGATAGCGCCCGTGCAACAGCGAGATCAGGTCATAGGTGATGGGGCCTGCCAGGGCGTCCTGGAAGTCGATCAACCACAGTTCGGCGGCGTGACGCATCAGGTTCATGGCATCGAAGTCGCGGTGCACGGTGACCACCGGCTGGGCCAGCGCCTGTTCGATCAGCGCCTGGCGCAGCGCAGGCCAGCCGGGAGGCTGGCCATCCAACTCCAGCCACTGGGCGAGGCACCAGTCGGGGAACAGGTCCAGCTCCCGGGCCAGCGTTACGGCGTCGTAGGGCGGCAGGCTATCGCTCGGAGCCTTCCGCTGAAGCTCCTCGAGCAGCGCGATGGCGGCGTCGAAATGGGCGTGGGTGGTGGCCTCGTCGGCACCGTCGAGGGCCAGGTGCAGCGGCTCGTCGCCGAGGTCCTCAAGCTCCACGAAGCCCTGGTCGGCGTCCACGGCATAGACCCGGGGTACCGGCAGGCCCGCTGCGTGCCAGTCACGGGCGATGGCGACGAAGGGGCCGACGTCCTCCTGGGGGGGTGGGGCGTCCATCAGCATGCGGGTCTCCCCACTTTCCAGGGTGAGGCGGTAGTAACGCCTGAAGCTGGCGTCGCCGGCGGCCAGCACGAGATCGCTCGAGCCCTCGATGGACGGGTGCTGTGCCTGTGCCCAAAGGCGCAGTTGCTCGAGTCGGCGGGGGCTTTCAGCCTGGGACATCGGGGGGAAAACTCCTGGTGGCGGCAGGGCGAAGGATGCCAATGTCGGTTGACGCTCCGTTGGCCTCACCGCATGCTGTGCATGGATCAAGGGCGGCCGTGGCGCGAATCTCGTTGGAACAGATCGGCGTTACAGGTCGGCCGCGGCCTGTATAATACCGATTCACCCCGTCGAGGACAGCGTGCAACATGGCCAAGCGATACGCATGGACGGCCCTGGCGGGCCTCGCCACCACCAGTCTGGTGTCGTCCCCCCTGTGGGCGGCCCCACCTGAACCCCTGCCGGCAAGCCAGATGGATTGGCAGCCCTGGGGCGATGACCGTCCCGCCGGGACGGTGTGCCGAGGCTACTACGTTCAGCCCGAATACCGCCTTCCTGCGCCGGCCATCGATGGCCAGGTCAACAGCGAATCCAACACCGCCAACTACGGCACCGACGGTGACACCGTGCTCGACGGTGAAGTGGTGCTGCGCAAGGGCGATACCCAGCTCGAGGCAACCCGGGTGCAGGTACCACCGGAGCGTGACCTGGCCAACGCCAGTGGTCCCCTGACCCTGCGCGACAAGGGCCTGCTGGTGCGCGGTGACAGCGCCGAGGTGTCGCTGAACAGCGACCAGGCCACCATCGATTCGGCCCACTACGTGGCCCACGAGTCGCGCCTGCGCGGCGATGCCATCCAGCTCGAGCGAGTCAGTGACAACGTCTTTCGTCTGCGCGAGGCCAGCTTCACCACCTGTGAGCCTGGCGACAGCACCTGGCGCCTGATCGGCAACGATATTCTGCTGGATCGCAATCAGGGCTACGGTACCGCCAAGCATGCCCGCCTGGAGGTAGGCGATGTGCCGGTGTTCTACTGGCCCTGGGTGCGCTTTCCCATCGACGAGCGGCGCCAGACAGGCTTCCTGTGGCCGACCATCGGCGTCTCCGACGGTGGTGTCGACTACGCGCAGCCCTTCTATCTGAATCTGGCGCCCAACTATGACGCCACCATCACCCCGCGCTGGATCGACGACAGCGGGTTATTGATGGGGGCGGAGTTCCGCTACCTGTTTCCCACCGATCAGGGCACCCTGGAAGGCGCCTACATCGGTGACGACGAGTCCGCCGGAGATGACGACTCCACCACCGAGCTCGAGAACGGCGACGAACGCTGGTACTTCGACTACAGCCATTACGGGCGCTTCAGCTCGCGCGTTCCCTACCGGCTGCGCTATGGCGCCGCCAGTGACGGCCGCTATTTCGATGACTTCGGGCGTACCTTTGGTGAGACCGATACCAGCAACATGGCGCGTCTGGCCCAGATCGACTACCTCGGCGACACCTGGAACCTCCAGGCCAAGGCCCAGGGCTATCAGCTGCTGGACGATCCGGTCGACGAAGGCGACAAGCCCTTCTACCGGCTGCCGAGCCTGACCGCCAACGGCCGCTGGTCCCAGGACCTCGGCTTCTATCAGGAGTGGAACTCCAACGCCACCTACTTCTGGCGCGATATCGAGGGCGACGAGAACGGCTTCTACGACTACGAGGATACCCAGCGCCGCATCCCGCTCAGGGAAGACGTCAAGGGCGCCCGCCTGGATCTGGCGCCGGCGGTGGGCTACCGCTTCGAGCCGAGCTGGGGCTTCTTCGAACCCCGCGTGGCGCTGCAGCACACGAGCTATGACCTCGACTATGACGAGCGCATCACCGACAACAGCGAGAGCCCGACGCTGACCGCACCGGTGACCACCATCGACGCCGGGCTGATCTTCGAGCGCGACTTCGCCTTTGGCGGTGACGACTGGCGCCAGACCCTCGAGCCACGCCTCAACTACGCCTACGTACCGGAGCGCGACCAGAGTGACTTCCCCGACTTCGACACCGAGGAACTGGCGTTCTCCTGGGGCCAGCTGTGGTCGCCGTACCGCTTCTCCGGCGGCGATCGTCTGGGCGACCTGAACCGTTTGTCCTACGGCGTGGAAAGCCGCTTCCTCGAAGACCAGAGCGGCCGCGAGCGGTTGTCTGTGGGGGTCGGGCAGTCGGCCTACTTCGAGGACCGCAATATCGATATGGCCGGTGATCCCGACACCTTGCCCGGCGATGAGGAGTCGTTCGACTACTACGAAGCCACCCGCGATCGTTCGCCCTGGGTGACCCGAATCAACTGGCAGATCACCGACAATTGGAGCACCCGCTGGCAGTGGCTCTACGACGACGAGGAGAGTCGCACCGAGAGCACCGGCCTCGGCGTGCAGTACCGTGCCGACGCCGGTCACGTGCTCAACCTGGGCTACCGCTGGGAGATCGAAGGCTTCGACAACGCCGACGATGACGATGACGTTCGCAACTACAACCGCGAAGAGTACGACATGTCCTTCGCCTACAAGGCGACGGATCGTTTCGACGTCATCGGCCGGGTGCTCTACGACAACACCAACGACCGTGCCCTCGACCAGATGGCGGGTGTGCAGTGGAACGACTGCTGTTATGGTGTGCAGGTCGTGTGGCGCGAGTGGATCGAAGACGAGGACACCGCCAACAACATCGAGGACGACACCACGGATCGCGGGCTCTTCCTGCGCTTTGTGCTCAAGGGCTTCGGTGGCATCGGTGGCGACGCGGACACCTACTTCCAGTCTGCGGTGCCCGGTTACCGTCCCGGCCTGAACTAAATACCCTGGCGTATCCCCAACGGCGAGCACGAGACGTGCTCGCCGCATCGAATCTGAGTGAACGAGGAAGCATGACTATGCGTAGCCGACCCCTTGCCGCCCTGGCGATGGCCGCCTGTCTGGCACTGACCACCGTGGCGGCCCACGCCCAGGACGGTTACCGCCAGCCGCTGGATCGGATCGTCGCCGTGGTCAACGAGGACGCCATCATGGCCTCCCAGCTCGATGACCGTGTCGAGCAGGCCATGGCCAGACTGCGCGCCAGCGACATGGACACTCCTCCGGAGCAGGCCCTGCGTGAGCAGATTCTGGACCGCATGATCGTCGAGGAGATCGAGGTGCAGATGGCCGAGCGCATGAACCTGAGCGTCGACGATACCGAGCTCAATCGTCAGGTGCGCGCCGTGGCCAACCAGAACGGTGTCAGCCTGGAGCAGTTCGCCGATCGGCTCGAGTCCCAGGGCATGAGCCTGTCCCAGGTGCGTGATCAGATCCGTCGCGAGATGCTGATCATGAAGGTCCAGCAGGCCCAGGTGTCCAGCCGGATCAACATCTCCGAGTCCGAGGTCGAGCGCTATCTGCAGCAGCAAGGCGTCGGTACCAGCCGCGAGGAGGCGCGCCAGGCGATCTTCCAGCGCAAGGCCGGCGATGAACTCGAGAAGTGGGTTCAGGAAATTCGCGGCGAGGCCTTCGTCGAGAAGCGCCTGAACCAGGGCTGATGTCGCAGCGGATGAAGGCACCGATCGTGGTGACCACCGGCGAACCCGCCGGCATCGGTCCCGAGCTTGCCCTGATGCTGGCTGCGCGCCACGCCACCGACTGGGTCGCCATTGGCGACCCAGAGCTGTTGAGGGCTCGCGCCTTGGCGCTCGGACTGGATGTCGAGGTGGTAATAGCGGCACCGGGCGAGGCGCACCCGGGGCCGCGCCGGCAGCGTCTGGCGGTATGGCCGGTCGCGCTCAAGGAGGCCAGCGAGCCTGGCGTGCTGTCGACGGCCAACGCCGACTATGTGCTCGAGACCCTGGATATGGCGGTGGCCCAGTGCCTGGCCGGCAAGGCCTCGGCGATGGTCACGGCGCCGCTGCACAAGGGGGTGATCCGCGACGCGGGCCATCACCACTTCACCGGCCACACCGAGTACCTGCGCGATGCCTGCGGGGTCGAGGAGGTGGTCATGATGCTGGCCACCGACAGCGCCCTGCACGGGCGCGTCGTCTCGGCCGACGCCACCACTGATTCATTGCGTTCGATACCGCTGCGGGTGGCCCTGGCGACCACCCACCTGCCGCTGCGCGAGGTGGCCGACGCGCTGTCTCGAGAGGGTCTCGAGCGAGTGCTGCGTATTCTGGCCCGGGACCTGACAGACTTCTTTGGCGTTGTCTCTCCGCGGATCGCCGTGTGCGGTCTGAACCCCCACGCCGGCGAGGATGGGCATCTCGGGCGCGAAGAGATCGAGATCATCACCCCGGTGCTCGAACGGCTACGTGAAGAAGGACTGGCCCTTGACGGGCCGCTGCCGGCGGATACCCTTTTCACCCCGCGTCATCTCGACGGCGTCGACGCGGTGCTGGCGATGTATCATGACCAGGGTCTGCCGGTGCTCAAGTACTCGGGATTCGGCCAGGCCGCCAACATCACATTAGGGCTGCCGCTGGCACGGACCTCGGTGGACCACGGCACCGCCCTGGACCTGGCCGGGCATGGCACCGCCAGTCCCGATAGCCTGGCGGTGGCGATTGCCCTCGCCGAGGATATGGGCAGCCGGGTGGCCGAGCGCTGAAGGTCCGTCACCCCAACCCTCGTTTTGCAAAGGATTCAAGCATGTCATCCCGCCCCACGGCGCACCGGGCCCGCAAGCGCTTCGGTCAGAACTTCTTGCGTGATCCCGGCGTCATCTCGCGCATCGTGCGTTCCATCGGGGCGCGCCCCGGCGACCGTATGGTCGAGATCGGCCCAGGCCAGGGGGCGCTGACCGAACCACTGCTCGATGCCACCGACGGTGATCTCGAGGTCATCGAGCTGGACCGGGACCTGATTCCGGGGCTGCGGGTGCAATTCTTCAATCACCCGAACTTCGTCATCCACGAAGGCGACGCCCTCAAGATGGACTTCGTTGCGCTACGCGGCGAAGGCCAGCCACTCAGGGTCGTCGGCAACCTTCCCTACAACATCTCGACCCCGCTGATCTCGCACCTGCTCAGGGCCGGCGACGCCATCCAGGACATGCACTTCATGCTGCAGAAGGAGGTGGTGGATCGTCTTGCGGCGCCACCGGGCGGAGGTGATCGTGGGCGGCTGTCGGTGCTGGCGCAGTACTTCTGCGACGTCGATTCGCTGTTCGTGGTACCGCCGGAGGCCTTCGTGCCGCGTCCCAAGGTGGACTCGGCCATCGTCAGGCTGACCCCGCGTGAGCGACCCCAGGGGCGGGCCAAGGACGAGACGTTGCTGTTCGACGTGGTGCGCGAGGCCTTCGGTCAGCGGCGCAAGACGCTGCGCAACAATCTCAAGGGACGCATCGACGGTGACGCCCTCGAGGCCCTCGGTATCGATCCGAGCCGGCGGCCCCAGACGCTGGAGGTGGAAGAGTTCGTGTCCATCGCCAACGCCTTGAGTGCAGAGGAGAATCCGTCATGAGCGAGATGCCTGACGTAAGGGTCGATGTGGAGCCCGCCTATCGTGAAGATGAATCTTCGCCGATGGAGAACCGCTTCGTGTTCAGCTACACGGTGACGGTGCACAATCATTCGCCGGGGAATATCCAGTTGATGGCGCGTTTCTGGAAGATCACCCAGACCAGCGGGCAGGTCCAGGAGGTTCGCGGCAAGGGGGTGGTCGGCAAGCAGCCGATGATAGGCCCCGGTCAGACCTTTCAGTACACCAGTCGTGCCATTCTCGACGGGCCGGTAGGGTTCATGGAAGGGGCCTACACCTGCGTGGACACCGCCAGCCAGCGTCCCTTCGAGGTGCCGATCACGGTGTTTCGCCTGGCCACACCCAACCAGATTCACTGATCTGGCGAATCGAACGCCCTTCAAGAGCCCCGAGATCCTATGAAACGCTACGCTATCGGTGACCTTCAAGGCTGTCACGAGGAATTCATCGCCCTGCTCGAGGCGCTCGACTTCGATCCACGTCGGGATCAGTTGTGGCTGGCCGGAGATCTGGTCAACCGCGGGCCGGGGTCGCTGGCCTGCCTGCGCGAAGTGATGGCGCTGGGGGAGGCGGCCAGGGTGGTGCTAGGCAACCACGACCTGCATTTGCTGGCGGTGGCGCGAGGTGGCGCCGCGACCAAGCGCAAGGACACCATCGACGATATTCTAGAGGCCGAGGATCGCGAGACCCTGCTCGACTGGCTCCAGGCCAGGCCGCTGCTGGTGCGCGATGGCAATACCCTGATGACCCACGCCGGCCTGCCGCCCCAGTGGGGGCTGGATCAGGCCGAGTCGCTGGCCGGTGAGGTCGAGTGGATGCTGACCGGCGAGCGTGCCGGCGATTTTCTCACGCGCATGTACGGCAATCGTCCGCGCCGCTTCAAGCCGCACCAGGAAGGGGTCGACCGCCTGCGGGCCATCGTCAACACCCTGACCCGTATGCGCTTCATCGACGCCGAGGGGCGCCTGGATTTCGACGCCAAGGAAGGCCTGGACAGTGCGCCGGATGGCTTCGCTCCCTGGTTTCAGTACCCTCGCCAGGATGATCCCTGGCTGCTGTTCGGCCACTGGGCCGCGCTCAACGGCGAGGCCATCGGCAGTCGGGTTCGCGCCGAGGCGCTGGATACCGGCTGCGTCTGGGGCGGCAGTCTGACCGCGCTGGACCTGGACAGCGGCGAGCGCATCAGCGTGCCCAGTCGGCAGTTTGCGTAACGCCGCAGGCCACTCGCCGATACCCGCTTCCCCGTGCCCGACCCTTCCCTTTATCAAGGAGTCCATATGACGTCCGCCGCCTTCGAACATCTGGATATCGAGCGCCTGAGCCAGTGGCTCGATGAGCAAGGCGAGCTGTGTCTCGTCGATATTCGCGATCCCGGCAGCTACGCCCAGGGCCACATTCCCGGCAGCCGCCATCTGGACAACCACAGCGTAGGGCCGTTGGTCGAACAGACGCCGAAGGATAGACCCCTGGTAGTGGTGTGCTATCACGGCCATTCCAGCCAGCAGGCGGCAAGCTGGCTCAGCGCCCAGGGCTTCGAGCGCGTCTACAGCCTCGATGGTGGCTTTACCGAGTGGCAGCATCGCCTGCCCGAACGGGTGAGCCGGACGGCGTCATGACCCAGGAACGCGAGCAGCGTCAGGGCGACGAGCCTTGTGCGGGGCTGGAGGTCTATCGGGTGGGTGGCGCGGTACGCGACGCGCTGCTTGGCTGGCCGGTGAAGGACACCGACTGGGTGGTGGTCGGTGCCACCCCCGAGGCCATGCGCCAGCGTGGTTTTCGCCCGGTGGGGCGCGACTTTCCGGTATTTCTGCACCCCGAGACCCACGAAGAGTACGCCCTGGCGCGGACCGAGCGAAAGTCCGGTCACGGCTATACCGGCTTTGTGGTGCACGCCAGCCCCGAGGTGACCCTGGAGGAAGACCTGGCCCGCCGCGATCTGACCATCAACGCCATGGCCGAGTCACTCGACGGCGCGCTGGTGGATCCCTTCGATGGCCGTCGAGACCTCGATGATCGACTGCTGCGCCACGTCAGCCCGGCTTTCGTCGAGGATCCCTTGAGGGTGCTGCGTACCGCCCGCTTTCTGGCCCGTTATGCAGGTCTTGGCTTTCGCATCGCCGAACCGACCCAGGCGCTGATGCGCCAACTGGCCGACAGCGGTGAGCTCGACCATCTGGTGGCCGAGCGGGTCTGGGTGGAGACCGAGAAAGCGCTCGGCGAGCCCGAGCCGCGGCATTACTTCGATGCCCTGGCCGCCTGCGGTGCACTTGAGCGGCTGATGCCGGCGCTGAACGAGGCGGGCGGTGATGCCCTGGAGCGCGCGCTTGTGCGGATGACGAGATTGCCCGAGGCGTTGTCCGGTTCGCCCTGTTGGCGCTGGGGGCGCCTGGTGGAGGCGCTGAGTGCGCCCGCACGCAAGGCCCTGGAGGAACGCCTCAAGCTACCCAACGACTATCGTGACGCCGGGCATCAGTTGGCGTCGACCCGACAGCTGGCGGCGTCGCTTGCTCAGGACGGTGATCGCTCGGCGCCGTTGATCGCCATGGACTGGCTCGATGGCATCGACGCCTGGCGCCGCGGTGAGCGGGTGGCGCCGCTGCTGGCGGTGCTGGCACTTAGGCGTCCCGGGGACGCCGAACGCTTGGCGCTGGGCTATCGTACGGCGCGGGCGCTCTCGCCCAGAGACCTGCTCGATGAGGGCTTCAAGGGTGCGGCGCTGGGTCAGGAGCTACGACACAGGCGGCTTGCCGTCCTGGAAGACGCCTGGCGCTAGCGGGCTTGCGGGGCTACTGCTCGAGAGTCCCCTCGAGTGCTGCGCGTGAAGGCAGCGCCCGATCCCCCCAGTGGAACTCGATGGGCCACAACGGCTGGTCGTCCGCGTCGAAGGCCTGCCAGATCTCTTGATAGCAGCGCCCGTCGAGGGGGTGGCGGTGCTCCGGCAGCAGCTCGGCCATGGGCCAGAGCACGAAGGCGTGGTGCAGGATTTCGCCTCGCGGCAGGCTGACGCCGTCGATGTCGCCTACCTGCTCGCCGACGGTGAGGATGTCCACGTCGAGGGTGCGAGGGCTGAACTTGGGGCTGTCCTTGCGTCGACCATTGGCGGCCTCGAGACGTTTGCACCAGGCCTGCAGTTCGCCAACGGACCAGTCGCTGTAGAGGGCGACCACCAGGTTGTAGAAGTTGCGACCGTCTTCGAAGCCGACCGGCTTGCTTTCGTAGACCCGCGAGATGGCAAGCTCGCCAAAGGTCTCCGACAGGGCGTCCAGGCAGACGCGAATATGCTGGTCGCGCTCGATATTGCTGCCAAGACTCAGGGTTACCAGCGCCATCAGTGGCCCCCGGGGCGCTGACCGCGCTCGATGCTGACGCCTACGGCGCGGGCGTTGGCCACCGCCCCGGGCTTGCGCAGGGTCATCTTCAGCCAGGGCACGCCGAACTCCTCCTGCAATAGTTCCGCCAGCCGCTCGGCGAAGGTTTCCACCAACTCGAAGCTGTGTTCTTCGGCGAAGACCCCGATGCGACGGCTGATGGCGTCATAGTCGAGGGTCTGGCTCAGGTCATCGTCTTGCGCTGCAGCGCGGATGTCGGTGGCCAGGACCAGGTCCAGCGTCAGGCGCTGGGTGATGCTGCGCTCCCAGTCATAGACGCCGATGACGGTATCCAGTTCAAGGCCTTCGATCAGTACCTGATCCATCGGTGATCCCCGGTGATTGTCCTCCCGGCCGCTAAGCAAGAACCGGGAAAAGCAGGTGTGACAAGGCGCCCGATTGTACTTGAGCCGCCCCCCGGGAAACAGGCCGCGGGTGACTCGCGAGTGCTCGTACTGGCAAACTACGACGGAATGCCCTTGAGTGTGGCATCTTTCGCCAGCACCGGTTGCGTCGGGTCAGGAGTCGCCATGGGTTCATCGTTGGAAGTGATACTGCCCTTGACCGCTCTTGCCTACCTGAGCGGCACCTGGCTGGGCGCCATCAGCGTCTGCCGCTGGGCCGGGCGCCCGGATCCGCGGCTCAGCGGCTCCTGCAATCCCGGCTTCTCCAATGTGCTTCGCCAGCACGGCGTGCCGCTGGCGCTGGCGACGCTGGCGATCGACGCCCTGAAAAGCTGGCCTGTGCTGCTGCTCGGCCTGTGGCTCGAACTGCCGCCCTGGGGGCTAGGCCTGGTGGGGCTCGGTGTGCTGCTGGGCCACTGCTACCCGGCGTGGTTTCGCTTCCGTGGTGGCAAGGCGGTGGCCAGCGCCTTCGGCGTGATGCTGTTGTTGACCCCTGGGGTAGCCCTGGTCAGCGCCGTGATCTGGGTGCTGCTTGCCTGGTGGGCGCACACCGCGGCGGTGGCCTCACTGACCAGCGCCACCCTGGCCCCGCTGCTGAGCCTGTGGCTGGCGCCGGACTTTGTCTGGGTGGTGCTGGTATTCGCCGGTCTTGTGGTGGCCCGCCACGCCATCAATATCGGCCGGTTGCGCCAGGGCAAGGAGCCCCACCTGTAACGCGACCGGCTCGATGGGGCAGGCAGGGCACCTGGGCGTATAGAGAGCGCAATCATGGCCCTTTCTTCTTGCTAGTCGACTACGGCGCACTGAGTTGATCCATCGGCCAGCGCGGCACCGCCTGCATCTGACCCACGATATCCTTTTCTCCTGCGATCAAACGCTGAGCACCGGCATAAGCGATCATGGCCCCGTTGTCGGTGCAGAAGCGGCCGCGAGGGTAGTAGGCGCGAGCCCCCTGTTTTCGCGTCGCTTCTTCCAGCTTGGCGCGCAGGCGCACATTGGCACTGACACCGCCGGCCACCACCAGGCGGGTGAGCCCGGTCTGCTTGAGGGCCCGACGGCACTTGATCGCCAGGGTGTCGGCGACGGCTTCCTCGAAGGCCCTGGCGACGTCGGCGCGGGCCTGGTCGTCGAGCTGGCCAGCCTGTGCTAACTGACGAATGGCGGTCAGGGTGTGGGTCTTGAGCCCCGAAAAGCTGAAGTCGAGACCCGGGCGATCGGTCATCGGCCGGGGGAAGCGGAAGCGGCCCGGGTCGCCGCCCTCGGCCAGGGCGGCTACCCGCGGGCCGCCGGGATAATCGAGGTCCAGCATCTTGGCAGCCTTGTCGAAGGCTTCGCCGGCGGCATCGTCCACCGATTCGCCCAGCAGCTGATAGCACCCGATGCCGTCAACCTGGACCAGCTGGGTGTGGCCGCCCGAGACCAGCAATGCCACGAAGGGAAAGGCCGGAGGCTCGTCCTCGAGCATGGGAGCGAGCAGGTGTCCTTCCATATGATGAACGCCGAGCACCGGAATGCCGAGTGCGCGGGCCATGCCGTGGGCGGTGCTGGCGCCGACCATCAGCGCGCCGACCAGTCCGGGGCCTGCCGTGTAGGCGATGGCGTCCAGCTGGGTGCGTTCGAGCTGTGCTCCAGAGAGCACCTGGTCGATCAACGGCAGCAGGCGCCGGGTATGGTCGCGAGAGGCGAGTTCCGGCACCACACCGCCGTAGTCCGCGTGCATCGCCACCTGGCTATGCAACGCATCGGCCAGCAAGCCGCGGTCGGTGTCGTAAAGGGCGACGCCGGTCTCGTCGCAGGAGGTTTCGATGCCTAGTACGCGCATGGATCGGGCTCGGGAAACGGTGAAAGGGGGGAGTATTCTACGCCGATTTGGCTTCCGCTGCATAAGCGACGGGCTCCCTTTCGGCGGCCGCGGCGCGCCTTGTGGCAGGCAAGCAGCGCTGGCGGCGGGTACAGATTGAAGGGTGAGCGAGACGAAAGCATTTGCAAGAAAGCGGGATGGTCACTAAAATACTGTCCGCTGCAAGACTGGGTCGTGCATCCAGGGCTCGCTTCCCCCGTCTCTGTTCCGTTTCAGGTCATGCCCGCAGGGTTCCTGCGCTGAGCTGTTGTCAGCTCAAGGGTTGGCCGGACAAGGAGTGGTGCGGGGTATTGGCCTTGAAGGTGTGCGTACAAACCGAACTCAAGTTACCCAAGGTAGGTGAGTGCTTAATGCCTTCTGTCAAAGTACGTGATAACGAGCCGTTTGACGTCGCTCTGCGTCGCTTCAAGCGTTCCTGTGAAAAAGCCGGCGTTCTGTCCGAGGTTCGTCGTCGTGAGCAGTACGAGAAGCCGACTGCCGAGCGCAAGCGCAAGGCTGCTGCCGCTGTCAAGCGTCACGCCAAGAAGCTCCAGCGCGAGCGCAAGCGTTTCGAACGGCTCTATTGATCCGTACTTGAGTCGAGCGCGGTCCGCCGCCCTCGGTTCAGGAGGACGCCAAGCGGCCGCCATTGAGGTGGCCGCTTGTTTTTCTGACGTTTGTCGCCGACTCCCGCTTCGCTTCTCTTGCTCCTGCTAGTGCATTGTCTAGCGCGCTTCAGTCGAGAGGGCTCCTGTCGAGCAGAATATGGCCGGTCAGATTCCCCAGCGTTTCATCGATGATCTCCTTGCCCGCGTCGACGTGGTCGAAGTGGTGGGAGAGCGCGTCAAGCTGAAAAAGGCCGGGCGCAACCATTCCGGTCTGTGCCCCTTCCACCAGGAAAAGAGCCCGTCTTTCACGGTCAGTGCGGACAAGCAGTTCTATCACTGCTTCGGCTGCGGCGCCCACGGCAACGCCCTGCGCTTTCTGATGGAGTACGACAAGCTGCGGTTTCCCGAAGCGGTGGAGCAGCTGGCCTCGCGGATGGGAATGGAAGTGCCGAGGGAAGGGGCGGACGACCCTCGCGCCCAGGCCCGCGAGAAGAAGCGCAAGGAAGGCGTCAACCTGCTGGAAATGTCGGCCAGCTATTTTCGCGAGCGGCTCAAGATGCCGGAAGGCAAGGCGGCGCGCGAATACCTCGAGGGTCGAGGGCTGTCCGATGAGGTGCGCGAGACCTTCGGCATCGGTTACGCGCCGGCCCAGTGGGAGGCGCTGAAGCGACACCTGGGCAGCCAGGGCGTCGATGAATCGGTGCAGATCGAGTACGGCCTGCTGGTGCATCACGAGGACAGTGGCCGCAGCTACGACCGCTTCCGCGACCGGGTGGTCTTTCCGATCCGCGATATTCGCGGCAGGACGCTTGGCTTCGGCGGCCGAGTGATGGGCGACGCCAAGCCCAAGTATTTGAACTCGCCCGAGACGCCGGTGTTCCACAAGGGGCGCGAGCTCTACGGCCTCTATGAGGCACGTCAGGCCAATCATCGCCTGGAACGCCTGCTGATCGTCGAGGGCTACATGGACGTGGTGGCGCTGGCCCAGTTCGGCATCCGCAACGCGGTGGCGACGCTTGGCACCGCCACCACCGCCGATCACCTGCGTCGGCTTTTCCGTCTGGTCAGCGAAGTAGTGTTCTGCTTCGACGGCGACAAGGCGGGACGTCAGGCGGCGGCGCGGGCGCTGGAAACGGTGCTGCCGGAGATGATCGATGGTCGCCAGGCACGCTTCCTGTTCCTGCCGGAGGGGGAGGATCCCGACTCCCTGGTGCGCAAGGAGGGAACCGAGGCCTTCGAGGATCGGGTGACGTGCGCAAGCCCTCTGTCGGAGTTTCTGTTCGAGCACGCCGCCCAGGGGCGCGATCTGGCCCAGCTTGAGTCGCGAGAGCGCTACGCCAGTCAGGTGCTGGCAGCGATCGAGAAGCTGCCGCAGGGGGTGCTCAAGTCGCTGATGCTGACCGAACTCTCGCGTCGCACCGGGGTCGAGCAGTCGCGCTTCGAGGCGCTGCTGGCGCCGGCGCCCGAGGACAACGACGTCGCGCCGGTCGATGAGTTTTTCGAACCCGTCGTCGAGGACGGCGAGCCGGCGCCACGGCCGCGCCGTTCCGGGGGCGCCCTTGGCCTGATGGCGCGAACCCTGCAATTGCTGGTTCACGAGCCCAGGCTGGTGGAGCGCTTGCCCGAATCGCTGGACTGGTGCGGGGGGCAGGACGAGGACGCCCGGCTGTGCCGGGAGGTCATTACCTTGCTGCGCGCTGGCGGCTACTCAAGCGCTCAGGTGCTGCTGATGCACTTCCACGGTAGCGAGGACGGTGAGCGGTTGGCGGCGCTGGCGCGACGGGAGTTGTTGATCCCGGTGGCAGCCAGGGCGGCGGAGCTCGATGGTCTGGTGAGCTATTTTCAGAGAGCCAGTCAGACTCCGTCCCGGCAGGAAGAGATCGACGCCTTGCTGAGGCGGCAACAGTCCGGCGAGCGGTTGTCGAGTGAAGAACGCGGGCGCTTGATGGAGTTGCTGGCGGCGGGGCGCTAGGTCGCTTGCGGCAGGGCGCGAGCGCTGTCACGACGGCAGGTTCGGCTACCACTAATGGTAAGAACCTGTGAGCGATCGACGACAAATATGAGGTATGGATGCGGGTAGGGTTGAATTTTGTCCTACCATCACCATCTAAGGGATACGGCGCTGACAAGTGGCGCAACCAGATAAACTAACACACCTGAGACATCGCGCAAACACTCCAGACTGGCAGAAGTGGCCCCAAAACCGCTATACTGTCCGGCTTACCGAGTTTCTCCACCTTAGCGCTTCAGGTGCTTCATTCTTCTTCGTCGAGATAGGGTTTCTATGGCTGGAAATGCGCAGCAGCAGTCACGTCTGAAGGAGTTGATCGCGCGCGGCAAGGAACAGGGCTTCCTGACCTATGCCGAGGTCAACGACCACCTTCCCGAAGATATCGCCGACCCCGACCAGGTGGAAGATATCATCGGCATGATCAATGACATGGGTATTAACGTCGTCGAGGAAGCTCCCGACGAAGATACCCTGATGATGTCGGATCACTCAACCGATGAATCCGCGGCTGAAGAGGCAGTGGCGGCCCTGGCCGCGGTGGAAAGCGATGTCGGTCGCACCACGGACCCGGTGCGCATGTACATGCGCGAGATGGGCACCGTCGAGCTGTTGACTCGTGAAGGCGAGATCGAGATCGCCAAGCGCATCGAAGAAGGCACCCGTGAAGTCATGTCGGCGCTGGCCTATGTGCCGGGTGCCGTCGAGTCGATCCTCGATGCCTACGATGCCACCCAGGACGAGGAAGCGCCGGGACGTCTCTCTGACCTGTTTTCCGGCTTCATCGACCCCGACGAAGGCATCCCCGGCGTGGCCGAGGCCGAAGTGCCCGAGGTAGACGAGCAGGCTGCCAGCGACGACGACGAAGACGGCGAGGAAGAAGAGGACGACTCCGGTGGTGGTCCGGATCCGGAAGAGGCCCGTGCGCGTTTCGGGCAGATTCGCGAGCAGAGCCAGGCCGCCAACGCCGCCATCGAGACCCACGGTCGTCAGTCCCGTGAGGCTCAGGAAGAGCTGGCACGTCTGGCCGAGCTGTTCTCTCCGATCAAGCTGGTGCCTAAGCACTTCGAACGTCTGGTCGGACAGGTCCGCATCAGCGTCGAGCAGGTGCGTGCCCAGGAAAAGACGGTGATGCAGCTCCTGGTGAAGCAGGCCAAGGTGCCGCGCAAGGCCTTTATCAAGGCCTTCCCGAGCAACGAGTCCCGGCTCGACTGGCTCGACGACTTCATGGCCGACAACGCCCGCTACGCCGATCGTCTCGCGCCGCTCAAGGCCGACGTTCAGCGTGCCCAGCGCAAGATCGCCTTCGAGGAGGAGATGATCCAGCTGCCGGTGAGCGAGGTGAAGGAGGTCAATCGTCGCCTGTCCATCGGTGAGGCCAAGGCTCGCCGTGCCAAGAAGGAGATGGTCGAGGCCAACCTGCGTCTGGTCATCTCCATCGCCAAGAAGTACACCAATCGCGGCCTGCAGTTCCTCGACCTGATCCAGGAAGGCAACATCGGCCTGATGAAGGCGGTGGACAAGTTCGAATATCGTCGCGGCTACAAGTTCTCGACCTACGCCACCTGGTGGATTCGTCAGGCGATCACGCGTTCCATCGCCGACCAGGCGCGCACCATCCGTATTCCGGTGCACATGATCGAGACCATCAACAAGCTCAACCGCGTTTCGCGGCAGATGCTGCAGGAGATGGGGCGCGAGCCGACGCCTGAAGAACTGGGCGAACGTCTCGAGATGCCGGAAGACAAGGTGCGCAAGGTGCTCAAGATCGCCAAGGAGCCGATCTCCATGGAGACGCCGATCGGTGACGACGACGATTCGCACCTGGGTGACTTCATCGAAGACTCCACCATGGTGCTGCCGATCGACTCGGCCACCGGCGAGGGCCTCGTCGAAGCCACGCGCAACGTGCTCGGTGGCCTGACCGCCCGCGAAGCCAAGGTGCTGCGGATGCGCTTCGGTATCGACATGAACACCGACCACACCCTCGAGGAGGTCGGCAAGCAGTTTGACGTGACCCGCGAGCGTATCCGTCAGATCGAGGCCAAGGCGCTGCGCAAGTTGCGCCATCCGACCCGCTCCGAACCGCTGCGCTCCTTCCTCGACGAGTAACGCCTGTCTCGACCGAGCAGGGCTTGTTTCGACAGCGAAGCAGTAGGGTGAGCACAGGACGCCCGTGGCGGAAGCCACGGGCGTTTTTTCATGTCATCGAATCAGGGTGAAGCGCTGCCGCAAGCGAGCGTTTCCGGCGAGCGAAGGCTGAAAGTGACAACGCCCGCGGTGATGGCCGCGGGCGTTGTCGTGTCACGACGCTGTGGTGGTCGCGAGCTATTGGCTTCTGGCCTGGCGCCGGCGGATCCACAGCACCAGTTCGACCATGGCGAACATCAGCAGGGTATAGCCGAACAGTTCCGTGACCTCTTCGGCGGCGTCCTTGAATACCCTGACGTAGCGTTCGGCGAGCAGGGCCTCCCACATCTCGCTGCGGCCGTAGAGCCGCGAGAAGGCAAAGGTGCAAAGGAAGCCTGCTGCAAACAGGCCGAAGGCGAAGCTTTCGACGAACTCCTCGAACTCGCGTACGAAGGCGTGACGCTGGCGAAGCACGCAATAGAGAATGGGCAGCAGCAGCAGGGTCACCAGGGTCTGCCAGGCGCCGTCGAAAACGTAGGCGTCGAGAAAGGCGTCCTGCTCGCGAATCAGGGCGGCGCCGAGCAGACCGAACATCAATAGCGTCACCCGTGGCAGGCCGCCCAGCACCTGGCGGGCGTAGATCAGCAAGAGGCAGCTGATCAGCAGCCACAGTGTCTGCATGCTCTCGGTAAAGCCGACTTCGCTGAAGCGAATCTTTTCGGGCAGGCCGGTCTCCCACAGCACGCCCTGCATCATCGCGCCGATGATCAGGATATAGAGCAAGGCTCTGGCGCAGGTCGCGCGAAAGCTGATGGTAGGCGTGATGGAAGGGGGGGTATTGAGCATCCCTCTCAATCTCCAGAAAAGGGGTGTATCTGGAAGTGATTATACCCGTCGAGCCGGGGGAGTGTCTGGGAATCCCGAAGGATTCTTCGCCAGTCTTCGCCATATGCTTATACAGCATAGGTAAGGCGCAAGACAGGTGCCCGATGGCTTGGTCAGGGCCGCTCGTCCAGGCACGGGGGCTAGTGGTTAGCGCTGCGGCCGGCCTCCTCCACCAGCCAGTCGTGCACGGCCTTGACCCGGCGATCGTCGGTGGCGCCTGCCGCGTGGACGATGCCGTACTGCTTGCCACTGTCGACCCGGGCACGGAAGGGGGCGATCAGGGCGCCGCTCTTCAACTCGCTGGTGATCAGTGTTTCCCGGGCGATCGCCACGCCCATGCCGGCGATGGCGGCCTCCATGGTGAGGTGATTGCGGTTGAAGGTGTAGCCACGCTCCAGATTGATCGAAGGGGCGCCGATGGCGGACAGGTAGTGGCGCCACTCGCCATACTCCTGGCTGCCGCGCCAGGCGGTGATGTCATGCAGCAGCGGGTACCAGGCCAGGTCTTCGGGACGTCTGAGCGGTGGGCGGCCCTTCAGCAGGCCGGGTGAACAGACCGGGAAGATGCGTTCCTGCATCAGCGGGGTGATGGCAAGTCCCGGATAGTGGCCGTCGTTGAGGTCGAGCGCGAGGTCAAAGTCGCCGTCACGCAACGAGATGTTGCTGTCCTCGGCGGTGATATGCAGTTCGATATCGGGAAACCTGGCCTGCAGACGCGGCAGGCGGGGCATCAGCCACTTGTTGAGGAAGGAGGGCACCGAGCGCAGGCGGATGACCCCGCTCATTACCCCGCTGCGCAGGCGACTCACCTCGAGTCCCACCGCCTGGTAGGCGTCGTCCACCACGGCGGCCAGGCGCTTGCCTTCCTCGGTCAGTTCCAGGCGACGGGGCAGGCGCCGGAACAGCTTGAAGCCCAGCCGGTCCTCCAGCTGCTTGATCTGCTGGCTGACGGCGCCGGTGGTGACGTGCAGTTCCTCCGCCGCTCGCGTGAAGGACAGGTGGCGGGCGCTGACGGCGAAACCCTTCAGCCAGGCGTGGGTCTGGGCGTTGAGCAGTCGACTCATTGCGATGTGTTCCGACAAGAGGTCATGGTCTGGCCGTGGTATGGCGGTGGTTTAGGTATGGTTTAGCTGAGCTATAGTGAAGGCAAGATATTCTGCCTTGTCCATCGAAGCGATGGCAGCCAGCATAACGATATCCCGGAGGCACGACAGCCCTCGCTTTAGCGAAATTGACCTCGCAGGTCTCGGACCTCCGCCCCTCATGCCCCACACTTCGCGTCATTCGTACAAGAGGCAGCGCCATGGCTATCAGCGTATTCGACCTGTTCAAGATCGGGATCGGGCCGTCCAGCTCCCACACCGTGGGGCCGATGAAGGCCGCCTACGACTTCGTCGAGGCGCTGCGGTCGCAGGACCTGCTGGAGCGCGTCGCGGGGATCGAGATTCACCTCTACGGTTCGCTGTCGGCCACCGGCAAGGGCCACGCCACCGATCGCGCCTGCGTGATGGGACTGATGGGTGAGCGTCCAGACCGCATCGATCCGGCCGTTGTTGGCCCCTGCATCGAAGAGCTGCTCGAGAGCCAGACCCTGTTGCTCGGTGGTCAGGTGGCGGTGCCTTTCCTGTGGGCCAGAGACCTTAAGTGGCACGAGGAGAGCCTGCCCTATCACCCCAACGCCATGACGCTGGTGGCCAAGGGGCACAGCGAGGAGGTCAAGCGCGAGACCTACTACTCGGTCGGAGGTGGCTTCGTCATCGACGAGGCCCAGGCCCGGGACGGAGCGCTGGATTCCGACACCACCCCCTTGCCTTACGACTTCAACAGCGGCGCGGAACTGATGGCGCTGTGTCGTCTGCATGGCATGAGCATCAGCGAGCTGATGCTGGAAAACGAGAAGGCCTGGCGCAGCGAAGCCGAGGTGCGCTCCGGTCTGTGGGATATCTGGCAAGCCATGCAGGCCTGCGTCAACCGTGGTGTCGAGGGGGAAGGGGTGTTGCCTGGCGGGCTCAACGTCAAGCGTCGCGCCGCGTCACTGTATCGCCGTCTCGAGGCGATGGGCGATGACGCGGGGCTGATCGCCACGACGTTTTCGGCGATGGACTGGGTCAACGTCTACGCCCTGGCGGTCAACGAGGAAAATGCCGCCGGTGGGCGCATGGTCACCGCGCCCACCAATGGCGCCGCGGGGATCATTCCCGCCGTGCTGCACTACTACATGAAGTTTCAGCCCGGTGCCTGTGAGAAGGACGTGGTCAACTTCCTGCTGACCGCCGGCGCCGTCGGCATCCTGTGCAAGAAGAATGCCTCCATCTCCGGCGCCGAGGTGGGCTGTCAGGGTGAGGTGGGATCGGCCTGCGCCATGGCCGCGGCCGGACTCGCCGAAGTCATGGGGGCCAGCGTTCCCCAGGTCGAGAACGCCGCCGAGATTGGCCTCGAACACAACCTGGGGCTGACCTGCGATCCGGTCGGAGGCCTGGTCCAGGTGCCCTGCATCGAGCGCAATGCGATTGCCTCGGTCAAGGCCATCAACGCCGCCCTGATGGCCTGTCGCGGTGATGGTGAGCACTTCATCTCGCTGGACAAGGCCATCCGCACCATGCGCGACACCGGCGCCGACATGCAGGAGAAGTACAAGGAAACCTCCAAGGGGGGGCTCGCCGTCAACGCCATCGAGTGCTGAGCAGGACGCGGGCGCTGGTCGTGGTGGCTGACCAGTCGCTCGACGAGGACCGAACCATTGGAGCCTCTTCTTTCAGGCCCCCGTCGCGCCAGCGCGACGGGGGCCTTGTGCTTTTCAGGGGGAAAACCTCGCGGGGCCAAGGTGTTGCCGGTTTGTCGTAAGCAACCTATTGAAATGCGGAGAATACATCTTTGGTCTTGTTCAACGCTTGGCCAATTGCGTCGGGCCTTTGACTCTTCTAGCTTACGTAAACGTAAAGTAGAGCGTCGCCATCGCGGCATCGAACAACCATAACAACCTCAAGCCAGGGACCCCGGTCCCGCAGAGGACGCCACATGACCCAGCAGTACGTGCTAGAGACCCGTGGCCTGACCAAGTCGTTTCGTGGCTTCACCGCCGTGGACGGCGTGGATCTCAAGATCACGGAAGGGCATATCCACGCCCTGATCGGCCCCAACGGCGCCGGCAAGACCACGGTCTTCAATCTGCTCACCAAGTTTCTTCCGCCGACCCGCGGCGAGATCCTCTATCGCGGCAAGCCGATCACCCGCATGCGGGCCAACGAGATCGCGCGGCTGGGGCTGGTGCGTTCGTTCCAGATATCCGCCGTGTTCGCCCACATGACCGCGCTCGAGAACGTGCGTGTGGCCCTGCAGCGCAAGCTCGGCACCTCCTTCCACTTCTGGAAGTCAGAGCGCTCGCTGGAGCCACTCAACCAGCGTGCCATGGAACTGCTCGAGCAAGTGGGACTGGCCGACGTCGCCGATGTCCTCACCGTGGAGCTGCCCTACGGACGCAAGCGTGCGCTGGAGGTGGCCACCACCCTGGCGCTGGAGCCCACCGTGATGCTGCTCGACGAGCCCACCCAGGGCATGGGAGCCGAGGACGTCGACCGTATCGTCGAGCTGATTCGGCGGGTTTCTGCCGGGCGTACCGTGTTGATGGTCGAGCACAATCTGAGCGTCGTCAGTCGTCTTTGTGATCGCATCACCGTGCTGGCCCGGGGCTCGGTACTGGCCGAAGGCGACTATGCCAGCGTCTCGGCCGATCCGGCGGTGCGTGAAGCCTACATGGGCAGTGAAGCCAGCGTCGGTGAGGAGGTCAGCGCATGAATCAGACTCTCGACAGGCCAACTGCGTCACCGGCGGTCGGCGCCCACGGCGACGAAGCGCTCAGTCTAGCGGACGTCAACGCCTTCTACGGCGAGTCGCATATCCTGCACGGCGTGGAGCTGCGCGTGAAGCGGGGAGAGCTGGTGACCCTGCTGGGGCGCAACGGGGCAGGACGCAGCACCACCCTGAAGACCATCATGAACATGGTCGGTTCGCGCAGTGGCTCGATCAAGATCAACGGCCAGGAGACCCTGGCCATGAAGCCTCATCACATCCCGCGTCTGGGGGTCGGCTACTGCCCCGAGGAGCGTGGCATCTTCGCCAGTCTCGACGTCGAGGAGAACCTGCTGCTGCCGCCCACCGTGCGCTCGGGCGGAATGAGCCTGGATGACATCTACGCCATGTTCCCCAACCTCTACGAGCGGCGTCGCAGTCAGGGGACCCGGCTGTCCGGCGGCGAGCAGCAAATGCTGGCGATGGCCCGCATCCTGCGTACCGGGGCCGAGATCCTGCTGCTCGACGAGATCACCGAGGGGCTGGCACCGGTCATCAACCAGAAGCTCGCCGAGGTGCTGATTACCCTCAAGTCTCGGGGCATGACCATCGTGCTGGTGGAGCAGAACTTCCGCTTCGCCGCGCCCCTGGCCGATCGCCACTTCGTGATGGAACACGGTCGCATCATCGAGACCATCGAGGCGCGTGATCTGGACGCTCGTCGTGAGCACCTCAACAGCCTGCTCGGGGTCTAGTGTCCATGGCCGCTGTCTTCCAGGCTTTAGATAACCTTTGCATCAACCACAAGATGTCCGGCAGTAGCCGTTCAACAACCACTTTCTAAACAACAACCTATTCAACAACAACAAGGGCCGCTGGCCCCAGGAGCCTCCCATGACCAAGGTACACGCTTCCTCCCCCCGTCTTGCCCGCCGCCACCTGGCCCTGGCGGTCGCCGCCGCCACCGGCCTGGGCCTGGCATCGTCGGCCATGGCGCAGGACGCCATCAGCGATGGCGAGGTGCGTATCGGCTATCTGGCCGACATGTCCGGCACCTACCGTGACCTGGCCGGCCCCGGCGGCCTCGAAGCGCTGAAGATGGCGGTGGAGGACTTCGGCGGCGAAGTCGCCGGTGCCCCCATCGAGGTGTTCAGCGCCGACGATCGCAACAGCGCCGACGTGGGCGCCAACACCGTGCGCGGCTGGGTCGACCAGCAGAACGTCGACCTGGTGGCCGGCATGGTCGCCTCCTCGGTGTCCATCGCCGTGACCAAGGTGCTGGAGGAGGCCGGCGGTCTGGCCATCATTTCCGGCTCGGCGGCCTCGAGCATCACCAACGAACACTGCACCCCGAACCATATTCACTACGTCTATGACACCTATCCGCTGGCCAACGGTACCGCCAAGGCGGTGGTCGAGCAGGGCGGCGACAGCTGGTTCATGCTCACCGCCGACTACGCCTTCGGTCATGCCCTCGAGAGCGACGTGGAAAAGGTGGTCACCGACAACGGTGGCACCATCATCGATCGCGTTCGCCATCCGTTCCCGACCAGCGACTTCTCCTCCTACATCCTTCAGGCCCAGGGCTCCGGCGCCAAGATCGTCGGTCTGGCCAACGCCGGCTCCGACACCGTCAACGCGATCAAGACGGCCAGCCAGTTTGGCCTGACCCAGAGTGGCCAGCAGCTGGCCGGCCTGCTGATCTTCCTCAACGACGTCCATGCCATGGGCCTGGAGACGACTCAGGGCCTGTTGTTGACCACCGGCTGGTACTGGGACATGGATGACGAGTCCCGCGAGTGGGCCGAGCGCTACTTCGAGCGGGTGGGCAAGATGCCGACCATGGTTCAGGCCGGCATCTACTCCAGCACCACCCAGTACCTGAAGGCGCTGGAAGAAGCTGGCACCGACGATCCTGCCACCGTCAGGGCCAAGCTGGGCGAGGCGCCGATCAACGACTTCTTCGCTCGCAATGGCCAGATTCGCGAGGATGGCCGCATGGTGCATGACATGTACCTGGCCGAGGTGAAGGCTCCCGCCGACTCCGAGGGCGAGTGGGACCTTTACGAGATCCAGGCCACGATCCCGGCCGAAGAGGCCTACCGTCCGCTGTCCGAGAGTTCCTGCAAGCTCGTCAACTGAGCCGCCCGCGCTCGATCTACGCCGGGGTCTCCAGGGTGGTGCCCCGGCCTGATGCTCAAGGGAAATCATCATGACCATGATATTCGGCGTACCGCTGGCGGTGTTCATGGGCCAGCTGATGCTGGGGCTGATCAACGGCGCCTTCTATGCGCTGCTCAGCCTGGGGCTGGCGGTCATCTTCGGTCTGCTGAAGATCGTCAATTTCGCCCACGGCGCCCAGTACATGCTGGGTGCCTTTGCTGCACTGCTCGGGGCTCAGTACCTGGGCATCAACTACTGGCTGGCGCTGTTGCTGGTGCCGCTGGTGGTCGGCGCCTTCGGTGCTCTGCTCGAGCGTCTGGTGCTGCGGCGCATTGCCCATCTGGATCACCTCTATGGGCTGCTGCTGACCTTCGGCCTGGCGCTGATCTTCGAGGGTAGCCTGATCAACCTGTTCGGCGTGTCCGGGGCCAGCTACCCGATTCCCGAGGCGTTGAGCGGCGGCATCAAGCTGCCCTTCATGTTCCTGCCGACCTATCGCGGCTGGGTGCTGGTGGCGGCACTGGTGGTGTGCCTGGGCACCTGGTTCATCATCGAGCGCACCCGGCTTGGCGCCTACCTGCGGGCGGGCACCGAGAACCCCGCCTTGATGCAGGCCTTCGGCGTCAACGTGCCGCTGCTGGTCACCTTGACCTATGGCTTCGGGGTGGCCCTGGCGGCCTTCGCCGGGGTACTCGCCGCGCCCTTGTACCCGGTGTCACCGACCATGGGCTCGAGTCTGTTGATCGTGGTCTTCGCGGTGGTGGTGATCGGCGGCATGGGCTCGATCCTCGGTGCCATCCTGACCGGTCTTGCCATGGGGCTGATCGAGGGGCTGACCAAGGTGTACTACCCGGAGGCAGCCAACACCGTAATCTTCCTGGTGATGATCATGGTGCTGATGCTGAGGCCCGCCGGGCTGTTTGGAAAGGAGGCCTGAGATGTCCACAACCACTACCTCGCCGACACCGACTCAGACCCGGGCCCGCGCCGCGCGCCGACGCCAGGGCATGCTGATGATCGTGTTGCTGGCCATCGCCCTGGTCGCGCCGCTGTTTGCCTACCCGGTGTTCCTGATGAAGGTGCTGTGCTTCGCGCTGTTCGCCTGTGCCTTCAACCTGCTGCTGGGCTTCGCCGGGCTGCTGTCCTTCGGCCATGCCGCCTTTCTCGCCACCGGGGGCTACGTCACCGGCTTTCTGCTGTCGAGTTATCCGGGCCTGACGCCGGAACTCGGGATCGTCGTCGGCACCCTGGCGGCGGTGATCCTCGGCACCCTGTTCGGGGCGCTGGCGATCCGTCGACAGGGCATCTACTTCGCCATGGTGACCCTGGCGCTGGCCCAGATGATGTTCTTCTTCTACATCCAGGCGCCCTTCACCGGGGGCGAGGATGGCCTGCACGGTGTGCCGCGGGGCAAGCTGCTGGGGCTGATCGATCTGTCCGACAACCTGGCGATGTACTACGTGGTGCTGGCGATCTTCGTGATCGGCTTCGCCATCATCCAGCGCACCGTGCACTCGCCCTTCGGTCAGGTGCTCAAGGCCATCCGCGAGAACGAGCCACGGGCGGTGTCGCTGGGCTACAACGTCGACGCCTACAAGCTGGTGGCCTTCGTCATCTCGGCGGGGCTTGCTGGCCTTGCCGGCGCGACCAAGACGGTGGTGTTCCAGCTTGCCTCGCTCACCGATGCCCACTGGCACATGTCCGGCGAGGTCATCCTGATGACCCTGGTCGGTGGTGTCGGCACCCTGTTCGGCCCGCTGGTCGGCGCTGGCCTGGTGGTCAGCCTGCAGACTCAGCTGGCGCAGTCGCCGCTGGGCAACTGGGTCAGTGTCATCCTGGGGTCCATCTTCGTGCTCTGCGTCCTGAGCTTTCGCAGCGGTATCGTCGGCGAGATCCAGAACATGGTACGCAAGAACTTCAAATAGACACGGCGATTGCCGCTGTTCTCCCGCTGCCCGGCCTCTAAGGTCGGGCTTTTTTTTGTTGTAATTCTGACGTTTCCTGGATTCATAGAATAACCGCAGCACCTTGGACAGCACGGTAGAGGCAGGAGGGCCAGCGCCGGTACCCTCCCTGCTTTACCGACCAAAGTGAAGCAGAGCATGAGATACCGACAGCTGACCCAGACCCAACGATACCAGATCCACACACTATGACTTGGGCATCAGCCAGCGGCAGATCGGCAGGGAGCTGGGCCTCCACAGCAGCACGATCAGTCTGAGCTGCGCCGCAACGCCACTGCCGATGGCTATGATCCCGGGCAGGCCCAGGCCCTCAGTGATCATCGGCGCCGTACCGCCTGCAAGTGGACGAAGCGCCTGCCGAGCATGATGGCCGCCGTTGTCGGCCGGCTGCGTGAGGAGTGGAGCCCACAGCAGATCAGCGGCTTCATGGCGCCCTTGGCCGGTGTAGGTGTCAGTCATCAATGGATCTACTCGCTGATCTGGGATGACAAGGCACTGGGGGGGAATCTCTGGCGGCATCTCCGTCAGCCCAAACGTCGCAGAAAGCACCGGGCTCAGGCTAAGAGCGCCGGGCTGGGCAAGATCCCCAGCCGGGTCGGTATCGAGTACCGCCCGGCTGAGGTCGATGGTCGGCGCTTCATCGGCCACTGGGAGGGCGACACCGTGATTCAGGGGCACAAGCAATCGGGGCTGTTCACGCTGGTAGAGCGTCGCAGCGGCTATTCGCTTGCGGCCCGGCTGCCCAGGATCTCGGCGGAGCTGACGCAAGCGGCCATGATCCGCCTGTTAAAGCCGCGTCGGGGAGCGGTCCAGACCATAACGCTGGACAATGGCTCGGAATTCGCCGGCCATGAAGCCGTGGCCAAGGCGGTGACGGCGGCGACGTACTTCGGTGATCCCTACTGCTTCGGTCAGCGTGGGTCCAACGAGAACACGAATGGGCTGATACGGCAGTATTTCCCCAAAGGAACGGACTTCCGCCAGGTCACCGACGCCAAGCTGCGTAGGGTGGTCAACAAGCTGAATAACCGCCCCCGAAAGCGGCTCGGTTATCGGACACCGGCGCAGGTATGCTTGGGGGAATACTCAGGAGCCCTGCATACCGCAGGTGCTGCGCTTATTGCTTGAATTCAGGGTCCTTCAGCAACCAGGGCGCTTCAAGGCCCAGGCCGAGGGTCAGAATCTGCGTGCCGTCCATGTCGTACCTCCTGTCCATGTGGAGGTCATATCCTGGCCCAGCTCTGGGGGCGAATTCCACACCCAGCGACGAAGAGCCTGATTTTTTCATGCAGAATTTTCCTGCGTTTAGCATACGGAAAATTCTACTTTTGAGCACACTGGTTTTTCGGGGGATTACCGGTGTCAGGTTCACGGGGTGAGGAGATTGATATTGATCATCCCAAAATGGCACATATAATTAATCAGCTGGCGACCACTTATCTTTCGATCCGTAACTTTGAGGTTGGAAAACATGTGCTGGACTAATAATAATTATAATCGATTTATCACCTTCGCGTTATTGCTCAGCTTTGCATCAATAGCCTTCTCTGGTGAAGAAAGTCTCGTGAACGAGAACTCACTTTACAACGACCCTGATCTCTGTATCGTCGATAAATCCGGTCAGCGCAACGGCCTCTGGCACACATGTTATTCTGTGCTTAGATCAAGGGTTGCGCCCGAAGAGACCATCGTCTGCGATACCGGCATGCTGCGCGGAGAAGGCTATTGTCGCGTACTCCCGAAAGAGATTTGCACGCTGGTGGAGGGGGCTGCGCGTAGTGGGGACCTGCCATGCTGGGTAAATGAAGACCTCAATGATCCGGAACGGGGAGTCATCGGCTGGCGCCCTGTTCGCTCTCTCGAGGCACAAGAGCCTGTACTCAAACTAGTCGATTTCATACTGATGTCTGCGGTAAGGGTGGGCAAGGACAGAGTGGTACATCGGCTTTCTCAAACGATGGAAAAGCTTGAGCAAGCTGACTTCGAGATGGGCCGTCTCGACATGGACTACGCCTCCGATCGAGTATGCAATGCTGGAAAACATCTGACATTTTATATGCAACTCGTGGAGGAAAGTTCTATTACGAGAGAGATGGTGGGCTCAGTCAATGCGATTTCGCCAGATCCACATATGGACCCGTACGAGCATTACTGTGTTAGTGCGATTTTATGCACCAGTTTATCTCGCAGTACCTCCCCGGTGATCGATGGACTCGCTGACTCCTATTTCGTCATCAACCAACTACAGTGTCAGGATGAAATAGGAGTCAGCGAGAAATTGCATCTCAGTGAAGATATAGTGGAGCGGGCTCGCGCAGAAGCATCCTTTGGACCGGCGGAAGTAGCGGCCACGAGAATCATTTTCGCTGGTGACTCCATGAGCGATACTGAGTTGCTCCAGGCACGGGACGCCATTCACGCTTACCTACTTCCCGAATTTCAGGATCAACCAGCAATATTTGATTATAGCCGTTTCGAAGCGCTAACCAAGGCTCCATCACTACAAGAAACCGGTGGGGTGATGCTGGAGTTAGTTATCCTCGATCGTCTTGCTCGTCTTCGAGGAACAGAGCTTCCTGAGATCGCGGCGATGTTGTTCCGGGAATGAAGACGAGTGCCTCTCCGGCTAGCATATTCCCTTTGTGACCGTATAATAGTTTCTGCTGAAAATGGTTATATTAACTCCCAGAGGGAAATTGCCTTTGCTTATAAAGGGAAAATGCCAGTTGGTCTGGTGGAAGTTGATTATGAAGCGGCTCTTAGACGGTTTATCGGAGCGGCTAATGCCGGTGATAAGATTTCTTCTTCTAATGTTGCTCAAATGTTTTATGATGGTGATGGTGTTTCTCAAGACGAAGAAAAAGTCTTTGAATGGATGTCTAAAATCGAAGGGCTTCCCTATGGTAATCCGATGGATGGCTTTTCTGGCTTGGCAAAAGTCTACGAAGAAGGAATCGGTACAGATATCGATCTCGTCCAGGCATACAAATACTGTGACCTCCTTTCCCCAGCAGGCGACGATGATAAAGCCCGCCTCGAAGCACAAATGACCCCCGAGCAAATCCGTGAGGCCATCCGTCTTTCCCATCAGTGGCAGGAAGAACACAATATCTTTGTTCCCAGCTACTACGGCCTCGAGTATCAGGAGGATGGGACTTTTCTCAATAGTTACAGATGTCAGGCAATAGGAGGCAAGGCTTTTGGTGGCCAGGCGTTGAAGGCCCTCGATACGAAAGTGTATCGAGGGCCTTTTTGTCGCTGGGGGTTAATCGGATGGCGCTGGCTCGTCGATGCCTCGCCGGTCGCGATATCGCGGTGGCAGGCGCTCTGCGAGGTGTTCGGCCAGGTAGTCGATGACCACGCGGACCTTGGGGGAGCGGTGGCGGTGGTGGGGGGTGACGGCCCAGACGCCGGTATCGCTGTGACGGTAGGTGTCGAGCACCGAGACCAGCTCACCCCGGGCCAGGTGATGCTCGACGTAGTAGTCGGGAAGCTGACCCAGGCCCACGCCTTTCAGTACGGCGTCGAGCAGGGCCGGGCCGGAGTTGCCCTGCCAGGGGCCCTTGATCGCCACTTCCCGGGGAATGCCGTCGACGGCGAAGCGCCAGCGATCGCGTGAGCCATGCAGGCAGCGGTGGTGCTTCAGCTCGGACAGGGCGTGGGGCTGCGAATAGCGCTGGAAGTAGTCGGGGGAGCCCACCACGTACTCGCGGCGATCGGCCAGGCGGCGGGCGATCATGGTGCTGTCCTCCAGCGTGCCCATGCGGATGCCGATATCGAAGCCTTCCTCGATCAGGTCCACCTGGCGGTTGGTGAAGTGCAGGCGCACGCCGAGCTGGGGGTACTGGATCAACAGGTCATTGATCAGAGGCGCCACGTAGCGCTCGCCAAAGGTGGTGGCGCAGGTCAGCGCCAGCTCGCCCCTGGGGTGAGCCTCGAAGTCCTTGACCACGGCGTCGGCCTCGCGAAAGCCGTCGACCAGCGCCTCGCACTGCTGATAGTAGAGCCGACCGGCCTCGGTCAGGCTTATCTGGCGGGTGGTGCGATACAGAAGCGGCGTATCGAGCCGGCTTTCCAGGGCGGCCACCTGTCGGCTGACGTGGGAGCTGGATACACCCAGGCGTCGGGCGGCGGCGGCAAAGGACTTCAGGCGTACCACTTCGATAAAGGCTTCAATGCCGGCCCAAGGATGCATGGAGCTCTCCATTGTTGCGAGACAGCAACAATGTTATGCCGAATGCGTGCTTTATCCCAGTCCGTAGCGAGGTCTAGACTGTGGTCATCATCCACCGGGTCAGGATGACCCGTGCCCCTTACTTCAGTGCGCCAGGCTTGGTCGTTCATGCCTGGCGTGCAACCCCCGATCCGAGGAGATTGCCATGAAGTCTCGCGCCGCCATTGCCCTGGAAGCCGGCAAGCCGCTTACCCTGACCGAAATCGACGTCGAAGGCCCCAAGGCCGGCGAGGTGCTGGTCAGGGTGGTCGCTACCAGCGTCTGTCACACCGACGCCTATACCCTGTCCGGGGCCGACCCGGAGGGGCTGTTTCCTTCGGTACTGGGCCACGAGGGTGCCGGTGTGGTGGAAGAAGTGGGGGAGGGCGTCACCAGCCTGAAGCCCGGCGACCACGTCATCCCGCTGTACACGGCCGAGTGCGGCGAGTGCAAGTTCTGCCGTTCGGGCAAGACCAACCTGTGCAGCTCGGTCCGCGCCACCCAGGGCAAGGGCCAGATGCCTGACGGCACCACGCGCTTCTCGCTGGATGGCAAGCCGCTCTATCACTATATGGGCACTTCCACCTTCAGCGAGTACACCGTGGTGCCGGAGGTCTCGCTGGCCAAGGTGTCCAAGGAAGCGCCGCTGGACAAGATCTGTCTGCTCGGCTGCGGGGTGACCACCGGGATCGGCGCGGTAATGAACACCGCCAAGGTCGAGCCGGGTGCCACCGTGGCGGTGTTCGGTCTCGGTGCCATCGGCCTTGCGGTAATCCAGGGTGCGGTGATGGCCAAGGCCGGTCGTATCATCGCCATCGACGTGAATCCGGACAAGTTCGAGCTGGCCAAGCAGTTTGGCGCCACCGACTTCGTCAATCCGAAGGACTACAGCGATTCCATCCAGCAGGTGATCGTCGACCTGACCGACGGTGGCGTCGACTACTCCTTCGAGTGCATCGGCAACGTCAACGTCATGCGCTCGGCGCTGGAGTGCTGTCACAAGGGCTGGGGCGAGTCGATCGTCATCGGTGTCGCCGGCGCCGGCGAAGAGATCTCCACCCGGCCTTTCCAGCTGGTGACCGGTCGGGTATGGAAGGGCTCCGCCTTCGGTGGCGTCAAGGGCCGTAGCCAGCTGCCGGGCTACGTCGAGCAGTACATGAAGGGCGAGCTGAACATCGACGACTTCATCACCCACAACATGGAGTTCGAGAAGATCAACGAGGCCTTCGACCTGCTTCACGCCGGCGAGAGCATCCGCACCGTACTGCATTACTGAGCCGATAGCATCGAGACGGCGCTGATGAGGCCACGCCCGCCTGACCCAAACGATGGGCCAGGCGGGCGCCGATTGGCGGTGAGTCGATTGCTGGCGCAGTATTGATGCCAGCTCGCCCCACCGCCAGACGGCCGCGTCGTCCGCCAGAACGCACCGCGTCGTTTTATCCGCCCCGGACCTCGGGGCTTCATCGTTGAGGGGAAGTCGCCATGTCCATGAGCGAACATCTGGAACTGGTCAGCGCCAATCGCAGCTTCGGCGGCTGGCACAAGCGCTATCGTCATCATTCGCGGGCGCTGGACTGCGAGATGACCTTCGCCATCTACCTGCCGCCCCAGGCCGAGACGGAGAAGGTGCCGCTGCTGTGGTGGCTGTCGGGGCTGACCTGCACCGACGAAAACTTCATGCAGAAGGCCGGTGCCCATCGGCTGGCGGCGGAACTGGGCATCGCCATCCTCTGCCCCGACACCAGCCCCCGGGGGACTGACCTGCCAGGTGAGCACGACAGCTACGATCTGGGGTCCGGGGCGGGCTTCTACGTCAACGCCACCCAGGAGCCGTGGAAGGCTCACTACCGGATGTATGACTACGTCACCGAGGAGCTGCCTTCGGTGGTTCGTCAGCACTTCCCGCTCAACGGTCGCGAGTCCATCAGCGGTCACTCCATGGGAGGCCACGGTGCCTTGATTCTGGCGTTGCGCAAGCCGGGACACTACCGCTCGGTGTCGGCGTTCTCGCCGATCGTCAATCCGACCCAGTGCCCCTGGGGGCGCAAGGCGTTCTCGGCCTATCTGGGCGAGGATTCCAGCAAGTGGACCCAGTACGACGCCTGTGAACTGGTGGCCCGTGGCGCCTCACGGCAGCCGTTGTTCATCGACCAGGGCGACGCCGATGACTTCCTCGATGAGCAGTTGTGTCCGGAGCGGCTGGAGGCGGTCTGTGCCGAGCGCGATCACCCGCTGATCCTGCGTCGTCAGCCCGGCTACGACCACAGCTACTTCTTCATCGCGACCTTTATCGAGGATCACCTGCGCTACCACGCCGAGAAACTCTACGCCAAGCGCTGAGTGAGACTTCTCGCCAGCCTGCAGTACCCTCCAAGGTATCCACCACGGCCCCCGATCATCGGGGGCCGTGGTGTTTCTGGGCTTATTTTTTTGCCCGGGATTTCTGCGGCCTGAACTTCCGGACCATGGAGTGGGGGAAGAGAGTGCTGGGTGTTGGCGTGTCCGGGCAGGGGGTGGGCGTGCGCTGGCTGGCGAGCCAAAGGCGGCGTCCCGGCAAGGCATCAACGGGTCGCCTGGAGAGATAGCCCTGTCGTGAATGGGGAAATATGGCCGATCCTTTGCCTTGTCAGGTGACAGATGCGACCTCGTCATAGTCACCTGCGACATCATTGTCGGAGACGACTGGTCAAGCGGCAGCCGATAGCGATTATTGTGATGCCGAGACTCAGTCGCCAGGCGTAAAGTCGTCGGAGAAAAGCACGGACGCTCCTGCCTGCGATACCCGTAGCGACGCTGGCAACGTCGAGGGTGTCGACACCATGCGCGAGTCCTGTTCCGTTTACGACGTCGCGATAACAACAAATGGACGTGACGGTACCTCGTGGCTTGCGACGAGGAGGCCGACGCTGTGGAGAAGATGACCATGACCCTGCCTAGCCGGCCCGAGGGGCCACAGACCGTAGGTTTTCTGCTGCTCGAGCATTTCACCCTGATCTCGCTGGCCTCGGCCATCGAGCCGCTGCGCATGGCCAACCAGTTATCGGGCCAGGAACTCTATCGCTGGTTCACCCTGAGCCTGGATGGTGCGCCGCTTCAGGCCAGCGACGGCCTGACCGTGACGCCGGACTCGTCGATCACGGTGCCGCTGTCGCTGGATATGGTCGTGGTCTGCGGCGGCGTGGCGCCGACCCGCCATGTGCACCAGGGCCACGTCAGCTGGCTGAAGGCCCAGGCACGCCACCTCAAGCGATTTGGCTCGGTGTGTACCGGCGCCTGGGCGCTGGCCCGGGCCGGGCTGCTCGAGGGTTATGAGGTCAGCACCCATTGGGAGTGCCAGGCAGCGCTGCAGGAGGCCTACCCGGGCATCGGCCTGACGTCGAAGCTGTTTGCCATGGACCGGGACCGTTTCACCTGCTCCGGCGGCACGGCGCCGCTGGACATGATGCTGACGCTGATCGGGCGAGACCATGGGCGCGAGCTGGCGGCGGGCATCTCCGACATGTTCGTGTGCGACCGGGTGCGTGGTGAGCAGGACCAGCAGCGGGTGCCGCTCAAGCATATGCTCGGCACCACCCAGCCGCGACTGCAGGAGATCGTCGCGCTGATGGAGAACAACCTTGAGGAGCCCATCGACCTGGACGAGCTGGCCCGCTACGTCAGCCTGTCGCGGCGCCAGCTGGAAAGGCTGTTCCAGCGCAACCTGCACTGCTCGCCGTCGCGCTATTACATGCGCCTGCGGCTCAATCGCGCCCGTCAGCTGTTGAAGCAGACCTCGATGTCGATCATCGACATCGCCGCCGCCTGTGGCTTCGTCTCCACCCCGCACTTCTCCAAGTGCTACCGCGAGTGCTTCGGCCTGCCGCCGCGGGAGGAGCGACTGGGCTGGAGCGCCTTCTCGCCGGTGGTGGCCGGTAGCACCGTATCCCCGCTGCTGGCGGCTGCCCCTGACGAACCGGTATCCCGGGCGCTGTCGGCGTTGGAAGAAGCGCGGGGGGAGCCGACCTACGGCAGCTTCAAGGTGTTGCCCAAGTAGCGAAGGGCGTGTTGAACAATGCGCCTTCGCTGGCCGAATTTGCTGGCCGAGGCCAGGGAGCAGGCTTCGGCATGCCTGGACGCCAGATATCGGCAGGAGGGCCTTTGGCCACACCGGTAAAATGCTGACAGCGGCGATTGCCCGCCCCACCCAAGGCCTTGATATACTCCCCGGATCGATTCCAACCGAGCCCGATGCATGCGCAACTGGTGGCGCCCTCTCAGCCGACTTCTGCTACGCGCCACCCTTGCCTTTGCGCTGGGGTCAGTGGTGCTGGTGCTGGTGTTTCGCGTGGTGCCGGTGTTCGGCTCCATGGTGATGCTGGAGCGCGAGGTCTCGTCCTGGTTCTCCGGCGAGCCGCTGGACATCCAGCAGCGCTGGCGTCCCTGGGATGAGCTGTCAGACAACGCCAAGCTGGCGGTGATTGCGGCGGAAGACCAGCGCTTCCCCGATCATCATGGCTTCGACCTGGTGGAGTTGAAGCGTGCCATCGAGTCCGCCATGAACGGAGGCTCGCTGCGCGGGGCCAGCACCATTACCCAGCAGACCGCCAAGAATCTGTTTCTGTGGACCGGGCGGGACTATGTGCGCAAGGTGTTCGAGGCCTGGTTCGCCACCCTGATGGAACTGCTGTGGCCCAAGGAGCGCATCCTCGAGGTCTATCTCAATATCGTCGAATTCGACCGGGGGGTCTTTGGCCTGGAGGCCGCCAGTCGCCACTACTTTGGCGTCGGTGCCGATCAGTTGAGCGCCGCCCAGGCGGCCCGCCTGGCGGCGGTGCTGCCCAACCCGCGAGAGCGCAGCGCCTCGCACCCGGGGCCGCGCACCGCCCGTCACGCCGCCTGGATTCAGCGACAGATGAATAACCTGGGCCTTGGCTACCTGGAGAAGCTGTAGCCGGCAGGCGTCGCAGTCCTTGATCCTTTGGGTTCTGTCCATTCGCTTCTTTTTCCCTTCGCCCCTTTGCTTCCGGCACGTCTTCGCGGTGTTTTGAGGCGCGTCGTTTCGCTTCTTTCCTTTGCCCACGGGTGCCTTTTGTCGCTGCCGGAACGGCGGTGACGCTTTTGGAATTCTCGTCGTCGCAATCAGGCGTCGTGGCCCCCCGGGGCGGCGCTATCCTGCCCGCACAACGCCAGCGTTCTGCTGCTGGCGCTCTCCCTGAAGCGGGTAAGGACAACAGCGATGAACTCCCCTCTGACGCAAACCGAAACTGGTGCCATCGACGCCCGGGCGCTTCACCGCGAGGCCACGGTGATCGACGGTCTGATCATCGCCAAGTGGAGCCGTGAACTCCTCGAAGACATGCGCCGTGGTGGGCTGTCGGCGGCCAACTGCACCGTGTCGGTGTGGGAGGGGTTCCAGGCCACGGTGGACAATATCGTGGCCACCAACGCGCTGATGGAAGAGTGCAGCGACCTGGTGCTGCCGGTGCGCACCACCGCGGACATCCGGCGTGCCAAGCAGGAAGACAAGACCGGCATCATCTTCGGCTTTCAGAATGCCCATGCCTTCGAGGACCAGATCGGCTACGTCGAGATCTTCAAGAAGCTCGGCGTCGGTATCGTCCAGCTCTGCTACAACACCCAGAACCTGGTGGGCACCGGCTGCTACGAGCGCGACGGTGGCCTGTCCGGCTTCGGTCGCGAGATCGTCGCCGAGATGAACCGGGTCGGGGTGATGTGTGACCTGTCTCACGTTGGCGCCAACACCTCGCGCGAAGTGATCCTCGAGTCGTCCAGGCCGGTCTGTTATTCCCACTGCCTGCCCTCCGGGCTCAAGGAACATCCGCGCAACAAGTCCGACGAGGAGCTCAAGTTTATCGCCGACCACGGCGGCTTCGTCGGCGTGACCATGTTCACCCCCTTCCTGCGGGCCGGGGTCAACGCCACCATCGACGACTACGTCGAGGCCATCGTCTACGTGATGAACATCGTCGGCGAAGACGCCATCGGTATCGGCACCGACTTCACCCAGGGCCACGACCAGGCCTTCTTCGAGTGGCTGACCCACGACAAGGGCTACGCCCGTCGCCTGACCTCCTTTGGCGAGATCATCAACCCCAAGGGCATTCGCACCATCGGCGAGTTCGGCAACCTCACCGAGGCGCTACTGCGCCACGGCCTCAGCGAGGCCCAGGTGCGCAAGATCATGGGCGAGAACTGGGTACGGGTGCTGGCCGATGTCTGGGGCGAATAGCACATAACCACCACAACAATACCGCCTGCCAAGGAGTCGACCGTGACCAAGATGGCGCCTGAACTGCCCATAGAGGTGGACGTCGAGACCGGTGTCTGGACCACCGACGCCCTGCCGATGCTGTATGTGCCGCGACACTTCTTTATCAACAACCATATCGCCGTGGAGCAGGCGCTGGGCGTCGAGGCCTACGCCGAGATTCTCTACCACGCCGGCTACAAGAGCGCCTGGCACTGGTGCGAGAAGGAGGCCGAGTTGCACGGTCTGGCCGGCGAGGCGGTGTTCGAGCACTACATGACGCGTCTGTCCCAGCGGGGCTGGGGCCGCTTCATCACCGAGGCCATCGACCTGGAGGCGGGTACCGCCCGGGTGCGACTGGAACACAGCGCCTTCGTCTACCAGCTGGGCAAGGTCGGCTACCGGGTCGAGTACATGTTCACCGGCTGGTTCGCCGGTGCCATGGACCAGATTCTGGCGGCCTCGGGGTCGGCACTTCGCACCCGTGCCGAGCAGACCCAGAGCGCCGCCGAGCCAGGCTGCGAGGTAGGCCGCTTCGAGGTCCAGCCGCTCGCCACCGTGTCTCGCTGAGCTGCGCTATCTCGTCGATTCGGCGCGCCGCCCTGGTCTCCCTGTTGGGTGACCCTGTTCAGCAACCCCATCGGCAAGCTCAGCCAGCAACCTCCGTCGGCGAGCCCAGCCAGCGGCTCCCGTCAGCGACCCCAGTCAGCGACCACCGCAGGCCAAGGCGTCTGTCGTGGTTCCACCTTCGTCCGGGCAGAGGAGTTTCCCCATGGCCTTTGACGCGATCTTCGAGCCGATCACCATCGGCAGTCAGACCATTCGCAATCGCGTGGTCAGCACCGCCCACGCCGAGGTCCACGCCACCGACGGTGGCATGACCACGGAGCGCTACGTGCGCTACTACGAGGAGAAGGCCAAGGGCGGCTGCGGGCTATGCATCTGCGGCGGCTCCTCGGTGGTCTCCATCGACAGCCCCCAGGCCTGGTGGAGCTCAGTCAACCTGTCCACCGACCGCATCATCCCGCACTTTCAGAATCTGGCCGAGGCGGTGCACCGCCACGGCGGCAAGATCATGATCCAGATTACCCATATGGGGCGTCGTTCGCGCTGGGATGGCCACGACTGGCCCACCCTGGTGTCGCCCTCGGGCATCCGCGAACCGGTCCATCGTTCCACCTGCAAGACCATCGAGGAAGAGGAAATCTGGCGTATCGTCAGTGACTTCGCCCAGGCCGCTCGCCGGGCCAAGGAGGGCGGTCTCGATGGGGTCGAGCTGTCCGCCGTGCACCAGCACCTGATCGACCAGTTCTGGAGCCCCCGCGTCAACAAGCGCGAGGACGCCTGGGGCGGCACCTTCGAGGGCCGCATGCGCTTTGGCCTGGAGGTGCTCAAGGCGGTGCGTGCCGAGGTCGGCGACGACTTCGTGGTGGGCATGCGCATCTGCGGCGACGAGTTCCACCCCGATGGGCTGACCCACGACGACATGAAGGCCATCGCCGCCTACTACGACGCCACCGGCAAGGTGGACTTTTTCGGCGTAGTCGGCTCCGGCTGTGACACCCACAATTCCCTGGCCAACGTCATTCCCAACATGTCCTATCCGCCGGAGCCTTTCCTGCACCTGGCCGCGGGCATCAAGGAAGTGGTCAGCGTGCCGGTGATCCACGCCCAGAACATCAAGGACCCGACCCAGGCCAACCGCATCCTCGAAGGCGGCTACGTCGACCTGGTGGGGATGACCCGGGCGCATATCGCCGACCCCCACCTGATCGCCAAGATCAAGATGGGCCAGGTCGATCAGATCCGTCAGTGCGTCGGTGCCAACTACTGCATCGATCGCCAGTACCAGGGTCTCGACGTGCTGTGCATCCAGAACGCGGCGACATCGCGGGAGTACATGGGCCTGCCGCATGTCATCAGCCAGAGCGAAGGCCCGAGGCGTCGCGCGGTGGTGGTGGGTGGCGGTCCCGGCGGCATGGAGGCCGCCCGGGTGTTGGCCGCGCGCGGCCACGAAGTGACCCTGTTCGAGGCCGAGGACAGCCTGGGCGGCCAGATCACCCTGGCGGCCAGGGCCCCGAGTCGCGACCAGATCGCCGGGATTACCCGCTGGTATCAGCTCGAACTTGCCCGGCTCAAGGTGGACCTGCGCCTGGGCACCCGGGCCGATGTACCCACCATCGACGACCTGAGGCCCGACCTGGTGGTGCTGGCCACCGGCGGACAGCCGTTTCTCGACCAGTACGCCGACTGGGGCTTCGACCCTGACCCGGAAAAGAGTCTGGTTGTCAGCACCTGGGACATCCTCTCGGGCAAGGTGGCACCGGGCCAGAACGTGCTGGTGTTCGATTCCATCTGCGAGTTCTCCGGGGTATCCGCCGCCGACTTTCTGGCCGACAAGGGCGCCCGGGTCGAGATCGTCACCGACGACATCAAGCCCGGGGCCGCGGTGGGGGGCACCACCTTCCCCACCTACTACCGCAGCCTGTACGAGAAGGAGGTCATCATGACCTCGGACCTGATGCTGCACGAGGTCTACCGCGAGGGGGTGTCGCTGGTGGCGGTGCTCGAGAACGAGTACAGCGGGGTGCAGGAAGAGCGTGTGGTCGACCAGATCGTGGTGGAGAACGGCGTGCGCCCGGACGAGCGGCTCTACCTCGAGATGAAGGAGGCCTCGCTCAATCGCGGTCAGGTCGATCTGGAAGCGCTCTATGCGGCCAGGCCGCAGCCCTGCCTGGCGCACCTGGACGGAGAAGGTCGCAGCGCTGGAGATCGCAGCGCCGGTTTCGTGCTGTTCCGACTGGGCGACGGGGTGGCGCCGCGCAACGTGCACGCCGCCATCTATGACGCCCTGCGTCTGTGCAAGGACGTTTGAGCGAGCCACGAGGGTGGCCCAGTCGCCGCCCGCCTGACCCTCGTCGAGAGGAGATAGAAGATGCCCGCAACCGTTCTTCCTGACCTGCTGGCCGTGCTGGTGCTGGCCGTGCTGACACTGACCCTGGTGGGTGGGGCCAGACGCTTCACCCTGTGGCGACGCGGGCGGCCCTCACCGGTGCCCTGGTTGGCGGGCCTGGCGGCGATGCCGCGCCGCTATCTGGTGGATCTGCACCACGTGGTGGCCCGGGACAAGGCCTTCGCCCACACCCACGTGGCCACCGCCGGAGGCTTCGTCGCCGCTGCGCTGCTGATGCTGCTGGTGTTGCTGGTGCCGATGCCGGCGGGGCTAAGGCTCGGCCTGACCGGCCTGATGCTGGCCGCCAGCGTGCTGATGCTGGTCGGTGCCAGGCTGGTCGCCAGGCGGCGGCGCTCGCCGCCGGCGCGGCTGTCACGTGGCCCCTGGATGCGCCTGCCCAGGAGCCTCACGGTTTTCTCGGCAAGCCTTGCCGGCGTTGCACTGGTCGGCCTGCTGTCCTCGCTGCTGCCGCCAGGCTGGCTCGGCGGCATCCTCGGCTGGGCGCTTGCCGGCGTGTTGCTGGTGGGACTCGCACTGGGGCTCGCCGAGATGTTGCTGGGCATGACCTGGGGCGGGCCGATGAAGCACGCCTTCGCCGGTGCGCTGCACCTGGCCTGGCATCGCCGGGCAGAGCGCTTTTCCACGCGCTCAAGCGAGCGCGAGGGGCGCACGCCGCTCTCCACCGGGCTCAAGGCGCTCGATCTGGACGACCCCGAGGCGCCGCTGGGGGTGGCGTGTCCCGAGGACTTCACCTGGAACCAGCGCCTGGGCTTCGATGCCTGCGTGCAGTGCGGGCGCTGTGAGGCGGTGTGCCCGGCCTTCGCCGCCGGCCAGCCGCTCAATCCCAAGAAGCTGATCCAGGACATGGTGCGGGGCATGACCGGTGCCAGCGCCGACAGCTACCACGGCTCGCCCTATCCCGGCCGGCCGCTCACTCAAGATAGAGGTCAAGACAAGTCTCAGAACCAGGGCCGGCCGGGAGGACCCATCGTCGTCGAGGCGGGTGGCGCCCTGCTCGATGCCGATACCCTATGGTCCTGCACCACCTGCCGGGCCTGCGTGGAAGAGTGCCCGATGATGATCGAGCACGTGGACGCCATCGTCGACCTGCGCCGTCACCTGACCCTGGAGCGCGGCAAGACCCCGGGCAAGGGCGCGGCGGTGCTCGACAATCTGATCGCCACCGACAATCCCGGCGGCTTTGCCCCTGGGTCACGCATGCACTGGGCGGCCGACCTGGTGCTCCCGCTGATGCGCGACTACGGCCAGGTGGATGTGCTGCTGTGGCTGGGCGATGGCGCCTTCGACATGCGTAACCAGCGCACTCTGCGTGCCCTGGTCAAGATCCTGCGGGCAGCAGCGGTGGACTTTGCCGTGCTTGGTAACGAGGAGCGCGATAGCGGCGACGTGGCGCGCCGGCTGGGAGACGAGGCGACCTTTCAGCGTCTGGCCAGGGCCAACGTGGCGACGCTTTCACACTATCGCTTTCAGACCATCGTCACCTGCGACCCCCACAGCTTCCACGTGCTTGGCAACGAGTACGGCGCCTTCGGCGGCGACTACCGGGTGCGCCACCACAGCACCTTTATCCAGGAATTGATCGCCGACGGACGGCTCACGCTCGAGTCCCGTCAGCGTGGCCGTGTCACCTACCATGACCCTTGCTATCTGGGGCGCTACAACGGCGAATACGAGGCGCCGCGCCAGGTGCTGGCGGCGCTCGGCATCGAGCTATCCGAGATGCAGCGCTCCGGTTTCCGTTCACGCTGCTGCGGTGGCGGTGGCGGCGCCCCGATCACCGACGTACCTGGCGAGCGTCGGATTCCCGACATGCGCATGGCCGACGTGGCCGAGACCGGCGCCGAGCTGGTGGCGGTGGGCTGCCCCCAGTGCACCGCCATGCTCGAAGGGGTGGTCGATGCCACCGCCCAGGTGCGCGATATCGCCGAGTTGGTGGCGGAGGCGCTGATCGAGCCGCCTGCCGGCAAGCACCAAGCGCGCAAGGCGCCAGCACACGACGGGACGGTCGCCGAGGGTGTAGCAAAAGGAGGTGTGGCAAAAGGAGGTGAGGCAAGAGAGGCCGACCCGGCCGTGGACCGAGGCGTGGGCCATGATGTAGAGGAGCTGAGCCAATGAGCACGTCCGATGAAGCGACGCGAGGCAGCACCCCGGTAGAGACGGCTCGGCGGCGTCGCGATCCCCGGCAAGAGTGGATCGCCCGCAACCGTCTGCATCCGCAGCATCAGTCGGTGCTGGCCGCTTTGGAGGGCGCCACCTCGCCACCGGCGTGGATGGGTCCCCAGGGACGGTTGCGCCGGAACCCGCACGCGGTGGGCTTTATTGGCCCCAACGGTCGCCGGCGTATCGATCGCAGCGGCGTCCAGGCAGGAGCCACCGCGTCGCCTGCAGGTCGCGCCCAGACCCCAGACGTTCAGGCCGCCCGCGACCGGCGCCGCGCGGTGACGCTGGAAGCCCCGGCGGGCTGGATCGCGGTGGTCCCGGATACCGCCACCGGCAGGCTGACCGAGCACGATCGCGATCTGTTCGGCCTGGCCCGCCGACTGGCCGATAACGGTTCGCAGCCAGAGGGTGCTGAACTGGCCGTGGTGGCCATCCTGTTCGGGGATTCGCCGCCACCCGCGCTGGAGCAGGCGCTCGGCGAGGCCGGGGCCGATCGGGTGGTCTGCCTGGCGGTGGCGCAGGGCTACGCCCCCGAGGCACGCCTGGCGGCCTGTACCCGAGTGGACGACGCGCTGGCCCCGCGCCATTGGCTGTTTCCCGATACCGCCCTGGATGGCGGCGATCTGGGGCGCAGGCTGGCGGTGCGGCTGGGTGAGCGGCCCGCCTGTGGAGTGTGGCGGGTCGAGGCGGATGGCGGGCTCGATGCCGGCGGGTCCTGCGTCTGTCGGACCGGGTCCGGGCGCGAGGACCAGCCCCGGCCGCTGCCGCGCATCCTGATGGCGCTGGCCGAGTGCGCCGAGCCGGTGGTCGAGACCCGCCATGAGGCGAGAGCGATGGCCCTGGAGCCACCGCACGCGCCCCAAGCACCCCAAGCAAGGGTCGAGGATCTTGGCGCGGTGGCGGTGGACCCTGCCGAGATCGCGCTGCACGAGGCGCCCTTTATCCTGTCCGGCGGCAATGGCGTTGGCGACTGGCCCGGCTTTCACCGGGCCGCCCAGGCGCTGGGCGCCAGCGAAGGCGCCTCCCGGGTGGCGGTGGACGACGGCCATATGCCACGCCATCGCCAGGTGGGGGCCACCGGCACCTTCGTCAGCGCCCGGGTCTACCTGGCGGTGGGGATCAGCGGTGCGATCCAGCACCTGCAGGGGATCCAGCGCTGCGACAAGGTCATCGCCGTCAACCGCGACGCCGGCTGCGATATGGTCAAGCGGGCCGATCTGTCGGTGATTGGCAATGGCGACGAGATCCTCGCCGAACTGGTACGTCTGGTCGAGGCCGGGGGGGAACGTGGAGGCAAAGGTGATAGCGAGCGTGGCGATACCCACGAGTCCCGGCCAGCGGAAACATCCTCGAAGGAGGCCCTGAATGTTGCCTGAATCTTCCTCCCCCCATGGCGAGGCCCAGATCGGCGCCAGTGCCGATGCCAACGGCGGTGTCAAAAACAAAGCCAAGGCAAAGGCCAAGGCCTCCAGCGCAGACGCCACCTACCCGCAAGCCAGCGACATCACCTCGCTTCGCATGGATGTGCTGCTGTCGGTGGGACGCCACCGCCTCACCGGTCGCGCCCAGCGTGCCGATGGCGACGCCCGGGCGCTGGAAATGGCGCTGTCGCTGAGACAGGCGCTGTCACTGAGAGAGGCGTTAGTGGCTGAGAAGACGACCCCTCCCGAGGTGGAGTTGATTCCCTGGCACCTGGGGGCGGAGGGCGACGACACCGAAGCGGCGCTGCGTGGCTATCTGGGCATGGGCCTGGACGCCATTCGCTGGATCCAGGCACCGGCGGCGGCGGACGCCATGGCGCCACTTCGGGCGTCGCTGACATCGCCCTCGGCGGAGGACGCTCACCACCGTCAGGCGCGCCTGGCGCTGTGCGGGATGCGTGCCGAGCAGGGCGAGGGCACCGGCATGCTGCCGATGGTGCTGGCCGAGCAACTCGGTTGGGCCTGGGTCCCTGGGGTGGTGGCCCTCGAGCGTATTGAAACGATCGAGGGTCGCCATCGGCACGCTGAGGACGGCGAGCCAGGCAAGGTCAATGACTGCGAGGAGACCGCGCTGTTCCGGGCCATCGTGCTGCAGGCGCTGCCGCAGGGACAGCGACGCCGTCTGGCGGTGACCCTGCCGGCCATCCTGGGGGTGGACAGTGCGGCACCGGCCGCGCGCCAGAGCGCCTTCGGTCCGGCCCGGCGTGGTCAGCTGCGTCTGGTCGAGTCAGGCGAAGAGCTGGTGCTGGACCCGGCGGTGGAGCAGTGGCCGCTGATACCGGCCCGCGCCCGCCCCAGGCGGCTCAAGATCGTCACCGCCACCAGCGCCCGGGATCGCTTCAAGGCCGCCGCCGTCAAGGCCGAAGGTGGCGGTGGTCGGGTGCTCGAGGATGTCTCGGCCACAGAAGGGGCCGCCGCCATCCTGTCGATGCTCGAGGCAGAGGGCGTCTTGCCTGCCGGCGGGGCCCGGCACGGTCAACAAGGTAGTCCACAAGGCGATGGACGCTGACGCCAAGCGGTGCCAGCATCAAGGCAGGGACCGCCAGTGGCAGGGCGCGTCGACCCGGCAAAGTCCGCACCGCTGCCTTACATGGACATAACTAGAGTCAAGCAATGACCGTCGAACCCGATACCACCGTGACTTCCGACGCCAGCCGATCCCGGCGTACCCGGGCGACCCTCAAGGGGCGCCAGACCGACCCCGACCTCCTCGAGGCATTGCGTCGGTTGCTGGGCGATGAACGCAAGCACCCCGAGCTGCGGCGGCGCGATCTATTGATCGAGCACCTGCACGCTATCCAGGACGCCAATGGTCATCTGGCGCTTGACTGGCTGAGGGCGCTTTCGAGCTACATGACGCTGCCCATGGCGGCGGTCTACGAGACGGCGACCTTTTACGCTCACTTCGATGTGGTGCATGACGGCGAGGCGCCGCCACCCGCACTGACGGTGCGCGTGTGCGACTCGCTGTCCTGTGAACTGGCCGGGGCCGAGCGTCTGGCCGAGGCCCTGAGCGGCGGTCTCGACCCCGAGCAGGTGCGTGTCACCCGCGCCCCCTGCATGGGCCGCTGCGACCTGGCGCCGGTGGTCGAGGTGGGGCACCACCACCTGGGCCACGCCACCCCGCAGGCGGTGGAGGTGCTGGTGGAAACCGGCAAGATCCACCCCGAGGCGGTGCTGTGGCAGCACCTCGATGAATATCGCCGAGAGGGCGGCTACGAGCTGCTGCGCGGCTGCCGGGAAGGCCAGGTGACGGCCGATGAGTTGACCTCGATGCTCGAGCGCGCGGGCCTGCGGGGGCTTGGCGGCGCGGGTTTCCCGACCCATCGCAAGTGGCAGAGCGTTCGCGCCGAGCCCGGTCCTCGCTGGTGCGCGGTCAACGCCGACGAAGGTGAACCGGGGACCTTCAAGGATCGCTACTACCTGGAGCGCGCCCCCCACCAGATGCTGGAAGGCGCCCTGGTGGCCTGCTGGGCGGTTGAGGCAGAAGGCGTCTATATCTACCTGCGCGACGAGTATCCCGGCGTCCACCGGGTACTGATCGAGGCCATCGAGGAGCTCGAAGACGCCGGTATCGCGCAGCCGGGCCAGCTTATCCTCAGGCGTGGCGCCGGGGCCTACATCTGCGGCGAAGAGTCGGCGATGATCGAGTCGCTGGAGGGCAAGCCCGGCAAGCCCAGGCATCGTCCGCCGCTGGTCGCCCACAAGGGCCTGTTTGGCCGGCCTACGCTGGTCAACAACGTCGAGACCCTGTACTGGATACCGGTGCTGTGGCGCGAGGGGGTGGCCATGTACGCCGGTCAGGGCCGGCGCGAGCGCAGCGGCCTGCGCAGTTTTTCATTGTCCGGGCGGGTGCGGCGGCCTGGTGTCTATCTGGCGCCCGCCGGCATCAGCCTGCGCGAGCTGGTCGACGAGTACGGCGGCGGCATGGCGCAGGGCCATCAGCTGGCCGGCTATCTACCGGGGGGCGCCTCCGGCGGTATCCTGCCTGCCGCCAAGGCGGATATCGCACTGGACTTCGACACCCTCCAGGCCGAGGGCTGCTTTATCGGCTCGGCGGCGGTGATCGTGCTGTCCGACCAGGACGACCTGCGTGCGGTGGCCACCAACCTGCTGGCCTTCTTCGCCGATGAATCCTGCGGTCAGTGCACCCCCTGTCGGGTCGGCAGCGAGAAGATGCTGAGCCTGCTCGAGCGCGATCGATGGGTGGTGGAGGACCTGGAGCGACTGTCCCGGGTGATGCAGGACGCCTCGATCTGTGGCCTGGGGCAGGCGGCGCCGAATCCGGTGCTGAGTCTGCTGCGCCACTTCCGCGATGACCTGGGGCGCCACGACATCATCGTCACCGATACCGCCGAGGGAGCATGCTGATGACCGGATCCCGGAACGCTTTTGTCTCCCACGTCGCAGATGATTCGACGCTCGAGTCCTTCACGCTGACGCTGGATGGTGTCGAGGTGAGCGCCTGGCCCGGCGAGACCCTGTGGCAGGTGGCCAAGCGTGCCGGGGAGACCATACCGCACCTGTGCTTCAAGGACGCCAGCGGCTACCGCGCCGACGGCAACTGCCGCGCCTGCATGGTGGAGATCGAAGGCGAGCGGGTGCTCGCCGCCAGCTGCCTGAGGGAGGCGCGCCCTGACATGGTAGTCAGGAGCCAGTCGTCCGAGCGCGCCCGGGTCGCCCGCGAGGGCGTGCTGGAACTGCTGCTCAGCGATCAGCCGCCGCGCGACGATAGCCCGGACCGTGCAAGCCAGCTGTGGCAGATGGCCGATCAGCTGGCGGTGGACGCCACCCGCGCCCGCGCACGCTACCCCAGGCGCAGGCCCGACGTCGTGCGTCATGCGCCCGGCGCTCGCCTTCCCGGCCAGTGCCCGCCGATAGCAGATGATGCGAGTGGGAGGAGCCATGCTTCCGCGACAGCAGGCCACGACACCAGCCATCCGGCGATGACGGTCAATCTGGACGCCTGTATCCACTGCACCCTGTGCGTGCGCGCCTGTCGTGAGGTGCAGGTCAATGACGTCATCGGCATGGCCCATCGCGGCGCCGCCAGCAAGGTGGTGTTCGACCTCGATGACGCCATGGGCCAGAGCAGCTGCGTGGGTTGCGGCGAGTGCGTCCAGGCCTGTCCCACCGGCGCCCTGTCGCCGACCAGCCTGATCGATGCCCAGGGCCGTGGTAACAGCGACAGCGCCGAGCGCAAGGTGGACTCGGTGTGTCCCTACTGCGGCGTCGGCTGCCAGTTGACCTACCACGTCAAGGATGACGCCATCCTCTACGTGGAAGGCCGCGACGGCCCGGCCAACCAGGGACGGCTGTGCGTCAAGGGACGCTTCGGCTTCGACTACGGTCGCCACCCGTCGCGGCTGACCCGGCCGCTGGTGCGGCGCGAGGGCGTGCCCAAGGGCATGGACGAGGGCTTCGATCCCGCCCGGCCACTGACCCATTTTCGCGAGGCCGACTGGGACGAGGCGCTGGCGCTGGCCGCCGGGGGCCTGACCCGGCTCAAGGCCGACCACGGTCCCTGGGCGCTGGCAGGCTTCGGCAGTGCCAAGTGCTCCAACGAGGAGGCCTGGCTGTTCCAGAAGCTGGTACGCACCGGCTTCGGCTCCAACAACGTCGACCACTGCACCCGGCTGTGTCACGCAAGCTCGGTGGCGGCGCTGATGGAATGCATCGGCTCCGGTGCGGTGACCGCCTCCTTCATGCAGGCGCTGAACGCCGACGTGGTGATCCTCACCGGCTGCAATCCGGCGGTCAATCATCCGGTGGCGGCGACCTTCTTCAAGCAGGCGGCCAAGGGTGGCACCCGGTTCATCATCATCGACCCACGGGGCCAGGCCATGGGCGCCTATGCCCATCGGGTACTGCGCTTCACCCCGGGGGCCGACGTCTCGCTGTTCAACGCCATGCTGAACGTCATCATCGACGAGCAGCTCTTCGATGAGGCCTATATCCGTGAGCACACCGAGGGCTTCGAGCGGCTCAAGGCAGCGGTGCGCGATCAGACGCCGGAGTCGGTGGCCATGGCCTGTGGCGTGCCCGCCGACGAGATCCGCGCGGCGGCGCGGGAATACGCCAACGCCGAACGGGCGATGATTTTCTGGGGCATGGGGATCTCCCAGCATACCCACGGCACCGACAATGCCCGCTGCCTGATCTCGCTGGCGCTGGCCTGTGGTCACACCGGGCGCCCCGGCACCGGCCTGCATCCGCTGCGTGGCCAGAACAATGTCCAGGGAGCCTCCGACGCCGGCCTGATCCCGATGGTGCTGCCGGACTACCAGCCGGTGTCCGACGCCCAGGTGCGGGCCTCCTTCGAGGAACTCTGGGGCAACGCTGGCACAAGCAGCGACGGCAGCGGCGACGCCCTGGATCCCGAGCCGGGCCTCACCGTGGTCGAGATCATGGACGCCATCCACGCCGGCACCATCCGTGGCATGTACATTCTGGGCGAGAACCCGGCCATGTCGGACCCGGACCTGACCCACGCCCGTGGGGCGCTGGCAAGCCTCGACCATCTGGTGGTGCAGGATCTGTTTGTCACTGAGACGGCGCAGTTCGCCGACGTCATCCTGCCGGCCTCGAGCTGGCCGGAAAAGGACGGCAGCGTGACCAACACCAACCGTCAGGTGCAGCTGGGGCGCCAGGCGCTGCCGCTGCCCGGTGATGCGCGGCCTGACTGGTGGATCATCCAGGAGATGGCGCGGCGCTTCGGCCTCGACTGGGACTATGGCCACCCGCGCGAGGTCTACGCCGAGATGCAGAAGGGGATGGGCTCGCTGAACCATATCGACTGGGAGCGACTCGAGCGCGAAGGCGCGGTTACCTATCCCTGCCTGGCGGAAGGGGCGCCGGGCGAAGACGTGGTGTTCTCCGAGGCCTTCCCCACGGCGAGCGGCAAGGCGCGCTTCTCGCCGGCGCTGCCGCTGCCGCCCGACGAACCCATCGACCGCGACTACCCGACGGTGCTGTCCACCGGACGCCAGCTCGAGCATTGGCACACCGGTTCGATGACTCGCCGGGCCCAGGTACTCGACGACCTGGAGCCCGAGGCGGTGGCCAGCCTGTCGGCGGGGGAACTCACCCGGCTGGGCCTGCACCCGGGAGAGCGGGTGACCATCACCACCCGGCGTGGCGCCATCACCCTGGTGGCGCGGCTCGACGACGGCATGCCCGACGGCATGGTGTTTGTGCCCTTCTGCTATGTGGAGGCGGCGGTCAATCTGCTGACCAATCCGGCGCTGGACCCCTACGGCAAGATTCCGGAGTTCAAGTATGCCGCCTGTCGCTTGAGTCGCGCCGAGCCGGCCCAGGTCACCTAGGCGCTGTCCGAAAAGTCGACGAGCGAAGGTTAGACAAGGCAAAAATCGGTGAGAAAGCGCAGTTTACGGGGTGTAAATGAGCATTTTGATCCGATTTTTAACGCCGTATTACCGAGCGCAGGCACTTTTCAGACAAGCCCTAATCTGAACGTAAGACACAGCAACAAGGAGTCACCCACCATGATGATTGCCGAGCTGATCGACGGTCGTGACTTTCGTGATCGGCTGTTGGCGCTGGGAGTGCGCCTGCCCGAGGATGCCTGCCCGGAGACCTGCGCCAGGATGGCCCGGCTCAAGGCACGTGAGGTCGGCCTGCCCGGCCTTGCGGCGCTGGTGCGCGAATTGATGGACAAGCAGGAGGTGCTGTTGCCGTCGGTCCATCAGGCCATCCAGGCCCACCTGCTGGGGCTCGATGATAACGGCGAATCCAGGGCTGCAGGGAAGGGCTCAGCCTAGGGCGCCTAGCCTAGGGCGCCGACTGTGGTGCCGTCTATGGCTTAGCCTGGGGCGCAGGCTAGACCGCCGGCTTGCAGCCGCTCAGTCGCAAGGCGAAGATGGCGTTTCTTCGCCAGCGGCGGCAGGTGGCCCCATGATTCTAAGCGCTGAGCTCGCACAGCAGATCATCGACAAGACCCAGGATATTCTCGACGCCAACATCAACGTGATGGACGCGCGCGGGGTGATCATCGCCAGCGGTGATCACTCGCGTCTGGGTACCCTGCATGATGGCGCAATGCTGGCGCTTCAGCGTGGCAATGGACTCGAGATATCCGAGCATGACGTCGATGCTTTCAAGGGAGCTCGGCCGGGCATCAATCTGCTGCTTCAGTGCGCCGGCGAGACCGTGGGGGTGCTCGGTATCACCGGTCCGCCATCGCAGGTACGTCAGGCGGCGCGGCTGGTCAAGGTGACCGCCGAGATGCTGGTCGAACAGGCCGACATGCTGAGTCAGCTTGAGTGGGCCAAGCGCCACCGGGAAGGTTTTATCCTGTCATGGGTCAACGCTGAGCTTTCTTCCGAGCAACTTCATGACTGGGCCGAGCGACTAGGGATCGACGTCGCCTGTCGACGACTGGCGGTGCTGATCGAACTGGACAGAGGATCGCCCAGCGCAGATCTGGACGCCATGCAGCGATTGATGGACCTTCTGGCCCACGACAGCCTGGTCACCCAGGTGTCACCCCATCGCGCTCTGGTGCTCCAGCCGGTGATGGATCAGGCTGGACAGCGCAGGCAGGGCGCACACCCAGGCCCCGACGGGGCTATCGAAGCCCTGCTGGCGCGACTGGCACGCCACGATATTCACGGGGTCAAGGTCGCCGTCGGGCGTGCCTTCGATGCACCCGGCCACCTCCACCTGTCCTACGAGAGCGCCCGGCAGGTACTGGCGATCGGCAAGCGCCAGTTTCCCGAGCGAATGACCTATCACTACGACGAGCTGCGCCTTCCGGTGCTGCTGTCGCCACTGAACGATGGCTGGCAAGGCGAGCAGTTGCGCGAGGCGGTCGAGCGCATCCGTGGCGCCGACAGCCATGGGCGTCTGCTCAAGACCCTGGCAATGCTGATCGAGCACGAGGGCAACCTGAGTCGCTGCGCCGATGCCCTGCATGTCCATCGCAACACTCTGCGCTATCGGCTGGATCGCATCCACGAGATTACCGGTATTTCTCCCCATTGCTTCACCGGCCTGGTGGAGCTTTTCCTGGGTCTGGAGCTGTCGTCCGGCGACGGCGCTCATTGAAACCCACAGGCTGATCTTTCTTGCTGGCGGCGAGCGGTGGCTTGCGGGCTTGTGCCTCGATGCTGTCAGTCATCATGTCGCAGGGGGCATCGGGCCTGCTGGTGTGTCTGCAGGTAGGGTGGCGGTTGCCACAAAGCCAGCCGTCAGGGCTTGCCTGCCATAAGAATGTGAAGCCACGGCGCTTAGCTTGTGGCTTTTTTCTTACATTAAATTACGAATTAGTTACTGAGAGTCGTAGCGACATTTTGTGCAGGATAATTAGCAGGGAGACAAATCTGTGCAGCTTTCCCCTGAGGCGGGCTGATCTAAGGCGTTCGCCCAGGAGGCTTGCGCCGCCCATCTGGACGCTCCTTCACCACTGAGGCCGGCCGATGAGTGACTGGAAGTCCGAGGAAGAGCGGAGTCTGGGCTTTCCGCCACTGCTGCTGGTGGTGCTGACCTTCGGGGCCCTGATGGCCCTGCATACCCTGTTCGCCTCCTCCTCTTCCTCGTTGTTCCTGTTCGATCTTCTGACTTTCAGCCGTTGGGGCGCGGTGGCGTCGTTGCTGGCGACGCTCGGTATTCTGGCGCTGGTTATCGGCTGTGATCGTGGCAGGCGGCTGGCCTCGTTGGCGCTGCTGGGGTACAGCCTGGGACAAGGGCTATGGCTGCTTGATCAAGTCAATCGTCAGGTGAGCCTCGAGGCGCTGCCGGCAATGTCGTTGCTGCTGATGCTGCTGTTCGCCTTCTGTCTGTGGCACGGTCGAGGCGTCGGGCGCAGGCGCTACGCGGCCTTGGGAATCGTGTGCATGGTGGCTGGTGCGCTGGGATTTTCGATCCTTTGGACGACGGAGGATGCCCCTCGTTGGCGCCTTGTACTGTTCGAGTCTCGACCGCTTGGCACCGTCATGGTGTTTACCTACGGAGTCATCTTCTGGCTGGTCGCCCGCCAGCGCAGCTTGAGCTTGCGACGGCTGGCGCCCAGGGTGATCAAGGTCGGGCTTATCGGCACCAGTCTCAGCATGCTGGTGGGCTTTGGGGGCTACCACCTCTATTCGCTCGATCTGAAACAGGATCTGAGCACGCAGCTGGATGCCTTGAGTGAGCGCATCGCCAATTGGGAAGAACGCTACCGCCTGGGCTGGAGCGAATGGAGCCTTCCGCTGACCCAGGCAGGAGGGTCGCCGGAACCCACCGGTCCCGCAGCCCGGGGAGAGGTGCCTGCCTACGTCTGGTGGCAGGACAAGGGCGCATTGCGCTGGAACCCCGCTGACGGTGGTGGGGCGACGTCTCGACTCGAAGAAATGCTGGCGTTGCACGAGGTTCGAAGTTGGCTCGAACAGCGTCAGAACGAGGCCATGCGCTGGTGGATTCCGGGCAAAGGCGCGGCGCTGCTGGAGGTCAACAGCTTCGGTGCTGCGGGCCCCCGGCTGGTCGTACTGGTCGACACGACGCTGTGGCTTGAGCATATGAGTGAAGGACTGACGGCGAACCTGTCGCTGTTGGGGCTCCGCCCAGCAGAAGCGTTGGATCATGCTGCCCGCGAGGTCTGGGTCGAGCGCGGCAGGCTGGCCGGCGTGATGCGAGACGATATTGCCCTGGCTGGCGGCACGCTGCTGCGGGTTCAGGCATCGAAGCCGCTGTCGCTCAAGTGGGTGCTATTGCCTGCGCTGTTGCTGGCGTTGGGCCTTTTTGTCACCTATCAACTGATGACCTGGATTGCGCTGGCGCGATTGCGTAGAGAGCAGGCGATTTCGCTGGCGACGCGTGAACAGGAGTTTCATTCCCTGTTCGGACTACACCCCGTGCCGATGCTGCAGGTTCGACGTTCGGGCCTGATCGGTGCGCTCAACGACTCTGCCACGGAAGCTCTGGATGACAGCGCAGGGGAGGCTATCGCTCGACCCTTCACCGAGGTAGCCAGTCGACTGCTGGGATGCGGTGATGCGCCCGATGAATTGATGAAGCACTTCGACAATGTCATGACTGGGCGACAGCGGTCCGTGGTGTTCGAGTGCTCGATCGCGGATTCTACCTTCAGGATACGCCTGCAGCAGGTCCGGGTGGGGGCGGCCTGTGTGGGCCTTTTCGCCAGTTTCGCCGACATCAGTCTGCGTCAGAAGGAGCAAGCCAGGCTGTCGATCATGGAGCACTGTCTCAGGGAGAGCAGCAATGGGGTCGTGATCTTCGACGCCCAGTCCAGGGGCTGCCCCGTGATGTATGCCAACGCAGCTTTGTGCCGCATGCTGGATGCTTCGGCATCCTCGGTGACCGGGCTGCTGGCGAGTGAGCTTGCCAGGACCATGTGTCTGGACCCGGTGACGGAAGCCGAGATCTGTCACTGGATGAAGACCCAGCAGCCGGGCTCGGTTACTGCGCTGGCCAGCCAGGGAGGAGGAGGCGGTCGCTGGTACGACCTGACGCTCTCGCCGGTGCATGCGCTCCGCGAAGGCGTAAGTCACTACATCGGCATCGTCGATGACGTCAGTCAGCGCAAGGTTCAGGAAGAGATGCTGGCCCACCAGGCCACCCACGACGCCCTGACGGGTCTGCCCAATCGCACCCTGCTGGCCGACCGACTGGAGCATGACGTGGCCCTGGCGACACGTCATCGGCAGGGGCTGGCGGTGCTGTTCATCGATCTGGATGCGTTCAAGCCGATCAACGATAGCCTGGGGCATGAGGTCGGTGATCGCGTGCTGATACAGGTCGCCAAACGTCTGAGCCGAGGGCAGCGACGCTCGGATACCCTGGCGCGCCTGGGCGGGGACGAATTCGTGCTGGTGCTGGTGGATATCGGTGGCAAGGACAAGGCCATCGCGGTGGCCGAGCGTCTGCTGAACCAGTTGCGTGAACCCTGCCGCGTCGACGGCTTCCAGCTGCAGATATCCGCGAGTATCGGGATCGCCTTGCTGGACACCGGGACCACCCTGTCGCCACAACGGCTGATCCAGCAGGCCGATCTGGCCATGTACCAGGCCAAGCAACGCGGGCGAAACCAGTATCAGTTGTTCACACGCACCCTGGACGGTGTCCCCGGGCGTCATGTGACCCTGCGCAACGCGCTACGTATTGCCATGGAACAGCAGCGTCTGCAGTTGTTCTATCAGCCCCAGGTGGATGGCGAGGGCAGGATCACCGGTCTGGAGGCATTGATACGCTGGTCCCATCCCGAATTCGGCTGGGTACCGCCGTCGGAGTTCATTCCACTGGCCGAAGAAACCGGCCAGATCATCGATCTGGGGCGCTGGGTGATGCGCAGGGCCTGCTACGACGCCAAGCGCCTATGGCGAAGTGGACTCAAGCCGGGGCGGGTGGCGGTGAACCTGTCACCGCTGGAATTTCATCGCATGGATTTTCTATCGAGCGTGTGCCAGACGCTGGATCAGACCCACCTGCATGCCGAGTGTCTGGAGCTGGAAATCACCGAAGGCATGTTGCTGGATGACCAGGAACGCGTGGCACGTACACTGAGGGCCCTGGCGGCCCGCGGGGTCACCACGGCGATCGATGACTTCGGAAAGGGATACTCGAGCTTCGATTACCTCAAGTCCCTACCGATCGACAAGATCAAGATCGATCGTGGCTTTGTCGCCCAGTGCCTGGACAGCGAGCCCGACCTGGCGGTCTGTCGCAGCGTGATCACCCTGGCCCAGGAGTTGGGCCTCGAGGCGCTGGCAGAAGGGGTCGAGACACCGCATCAATGTGCCGCCCTGAAGGACCTGGGGTGCACCACCTTCCAGGGCTATCTGTTCTCTCGACCGGTGCCTTTCCGGGAGCTTGCCGGCCTGCTGCGTCGCCCCCATCTGGCGCCGCAGCAGGAGGTCCCGGTGGATCGGCAGGACTTGATTGGGGCGGAAGCGCGCCGACGCTGAGCGCCCGCCGAGTCCTGAAATCCGCCCTGGTGTCGTTTCGAAGACGACACCAGGGCTGGTTTCAGCGCAAGCGATGACGGCAGGCTATGTCAGCAGGTCAAGACACCAGGCCGTGACAGAGAGGCACCCAGGGGGCCGAGCGTAGGGGCTTTTCCGCCAGTGCCTAGCCGCTGGCCAGGCTCAACGCCGGGCTGCTGCCCAGGTTGGCTGCCAAGGTGGTGCGGTACCAGTCGATAAAGTCGATCACCCCGTACTCGTAGGTGGGGGAGTAGGGACCGGGACGATAGGCCAGGGAATTGATGCCGCGCTGGTTCTCTTCGGCAAGCCGGCGGTCCTGGGCGTTGGTGGCGTCCCACACCCGGCTCAGGTTCTCGACGTCGTAGTCGACACCCTCCACCGCATCCTTGTGGACCAGCCATTTGGTGGTGACCTGGGTGCGCTGGGGCCCCAGCGGCATCACCCGGAATACCGCAGCGTGGTCGCCGACAAAGTGATTCCAGCTGTTGGGCAGATGCAGGATGCGCAGGGAGCCCATGTCCTCGATGCCCTGATGGGTCAGCGGCCGGCGACAGGCGGCCCTGCCGTCCATGGTCATGGACACGGTGCCCTCGACCAGCGGAGTGCGGGTCAGACGATTGCGCTTGCCTCCCGCCCAGCTCATCTTCCAGGGGATGCCGAGGCCGTCCCACTCCTGCTGCTTGCGTGCCACCAGACTGCGGTATTCCGGCGTGGCACGGGGGTCCTCGGTGTCGTCAAACTCGTAGAGCGACTTGATCAGCTCCGGGTGAGAGCCGTTGCAGTGGTAGCACTCGCGGTTGTTCTCGAGCACCAGCTTCCAGTTGGCCTGCTCCTCGATGGTGGTGGTCACGGCCACCTTGAGGTTGGCCATGTCGTAGAAGCTCAGGTAGCTGTCGAAGATGGCCTTGAGGTCGCTCACGTCCGGCGGATTCTCGGCGAGGCTGACGAACAGGTAGCCGCCGGCCTCGGTCAGCGCGACCGGGGCGAGTCCGTAGTCCTCGAGTCGAAAGTCCTCGCCCATCTCGGTGCCGGCGAACAGCAGGCGTCCGTCCAGCTCGTAGGTCCACTGATGGTAGGGGCACACCAGCTTGGCCAGCTTGCCCTTTTCAGTGGAGCACAGGCGAGATCCGCGATGGCGGCAGGTGTTGTGGAAGGCGTGAATGGCGTCGCCATCGCCGCGCACGATGACCACCGGATTATGGCCGATGTCGAGGGTGATGAAGTTGCCCTTGGCGGGAATCTCGCAGCTCATGCCGGCGAAGATCCACTCGCGCTCGAAGATGGTCTGCATGTCGAGCTGGAACAGTCGTTCATCGTTGTAGAACGGCTGCGGCAACGAGAAGCCGAAGGGGTGGTGTGACATCGTCTCCAGGGCGAAACGACGGGCGTCCCCCAGGGGATCCTCCAGATTGAGATGGGCGATGGGCTCCATGGTGCACTCCTCGTGATGCGATAGATGCGGTGTCGATGGGCGCGGTGGCCCATGGCAAGGGGCGCCGCTATGGATCAGGGGAAAGCATTAGCGGCGCTATTGGCTGGCGTGCGTCGCGGTTGTCATGCTGCGCAGTCTGGGGCAAGGGGGATGACCCTGGGTATCTGGCGGCGACACCAGATGATGCCGTTGCGACCTCTTTGTCGCTGCAGCGAGCGTGGCCGGAGGATTCGAGTATGCTGATGTCGCGATCAGACAAGTGGCGCGCGAGGCGCGAGGGGCAGAATGCGCTCAATGACCAGGCCTCGAACGAGGTTCGGGGCCTGGGTGAACCGCCGACTGTCTGCGAGCGAAACCGCCATGGTGACGAATTTTCTCAATCCGGTGACCACCCAGACCTGGGCCAATGGCCGCCACGTCGTGCGCTGCGTCAAGGTCATCCAGGAGACCTGGGACGTCCGAACCTTCTGCTTCATGGCCGAGCAGCCGGTGATGTTCTTCTTCAAGCCGGGGCAGTTCGTCACTCTGGAGCTCGAGATCGATGGCGAGTGCGTCTTCCGCTCCTATACCATCGCCAGTTCACCTTCCATCCCCTACAGCTTCTCGATCACCGTCAAGCGGGTGCCGGGGGGGCGCGTCTCCAACTGGCTGCATGACCAGATGGACGTGGGCCACGAGCTGGCGGTGCACGGTCCGGTGGGGGACTTCAACTGCATCGACCATACCGCCGACAAGGTGCTGATGCTCTCCGGCGGGGTCGGCATCACGCCGCTGATGTCGATGACCCGCTGGTTCTTCGATACCAATGCGGCGGTGGACCTGGCCTTTATCCACTGCGCCAGGACCCCCAGGGACATCATCTTCCACCGTGAGCTTGAGCATATCTTTTCGCGGATTCCCGAGTTCCGGCTGAATATCGTGTGTGAGCGGGACAACGAGCTGAACCAGGCCTGGTCGGGGTTCCGCGGCTTCCTGTCGGAGCCCATGTTGGAGCTGATGGCGCCTGATTTTCTGGATCGAGAGGTCTTCTGCTGCGGGCCCACGCCCTTCATGTCAGCGGTCAGGCGTCTGTTGACCCAGCGTGGCTTCGACATGAGTCGCTACCACGAGGAATCCTTCGGTGCCACGCCGGTCGACGTCCAGGAAGACGTCCACGAGCTGGCGGAGCAGGCCGAGGCAGAGGCCGAGGAGCTCGTGGCGGCCGACATGCACTGTGTCGAATTCGCCTCGGCGGGCAAGAGCGTACGCATCCAGCCGGGCGAGACCGTGCACGCTGCGGCCTCGAAGCTCGGACTGCATATTCCCAAGGCCTGCGGCATGGGCATCTGCGGCACCTGCCGGGTGCCACTGGTCGCCGGTGAGGTGGACATGGAACACAACGGTGGCATCACCGACGAGGACGTGGCCGAGGGCTTCATCCTGTCCTGCTGCAGTCGGCCCAGGGGTAACGTCACGGTGGACTGGTAGCGGCGGTGGCTCCCGGCGGAGGAGGGTCGTGGGCCACCCAGCGCCGCAGTAGTGTAACCGTCCGGTGCAGGTGACTCCGTATGGCGTTGATAAATAGGAGGGCCGTGAGAAATTCGGTTAGGCTGGAGTCTGATTTTTGCTGGTATTCGGACGCCATGCCATCCTCGCCCCTGCACCCGCTCCATCCATCACGGCCATCGCCGGCACCAGCGTCAGCACAGCAAGGGCACGCCGATGTCTCTGGCGGCGAGCCGCTCACGCCGGCGCTGTCGGTGGGCTTTGTGCTGCTGTCGCGCTTTACCCTGCTGCCCTTTGCTGCCTTCGTCGACTGCCTGCGGCTGGCGTCCGACGAGGGCGATCGCAGTCGTCAGCTACGTTGCCGCTGGCGCTTTCTGTCAGAGGATGGCGCCGAGGTTGCGTCAAGCTGTGGTGCGGTGATCTCACCCTGCGAGCCGATAGGGGGGCGCCATGGGCAGCCTTTCTGTGATCCCCGCCAGTTCGACTACCTGGTGGTGATCGGCGGGGTGCTGGGGGATGGCGAGGAAGCTGATAGCCCTGAGCGAACGAGCCATGAACGACGGGCTCTCGAGCGAAACCGCCCCGAGCGAGATGGCGGCACCCTCGACTATCTGCGCCATGCGGCAGCGCTGGGCGTGCCGCTGGTGGGGGTGTGCACCGGGGTCTACTCGCTGATCCAGGCCGGTGTGATGGAGGGGCGGCGTTGCTGCGTCAGCTGGTACCACCACCTGGATCTGACCCGGCGTTTTCCCGCCGTCAGCGCGGTGGCCGACCGCCTCTATGTCGACGATGGCGACCGCTTGACCTGTGCCGGCGGTGCTGCGGCGGCGGACCTGGCCGCCTATCTGGTGGAGCGCCACCTGGGACGCGCCTGGGCACGCAAGAGCCTGCACATCATGCTGCTGGACGGCCACCGAAGCGGCGACCACTCCCAGCCCCAGCCGGTGGTCTTCGATCGCATCGAGGACCGCATCGTGCGTCGTGCCGTGGCGATTCTCGAGCAGCATCTGGGCGAGCCGCTGTCGGTGGATGAGCTGGCGACGCGCGCCGGCGCCTCCCGCCGAGGCCTCGAGCGCAAGTTTCGCCAGGCCTTCGGCGTCGGCCCGCAGAAGTTCGCCCGGGATCTGCGCCTGCGCTACGGTCTGTGGCTCCTGTACTTCACCGACCATAGCGTCACCGAGATCGGCGAGCGCTGTGGTTTCGCCGACACCGCCCACTTTTCCCGCCACTTCCGCAGCGCCTTCGGACAGTCACCCTCGCGCCTGCGTCGCGATCCCGTCGGTCGCGAGGAGGCCGGCGTCGATCCCTTCTTCCTGCATGTCGGTGCACGTCTGGGGCATCGCTGAGCGCCCCCCGCTGGCGCAATTGCCCCTGATATTGCTCCTGATAATGCCTCTGATAGCTCCCCTGATCGTGACGCTGGCAACGTCATCCAAGCGCTCGTCCACGGCGCTCGGCTCATGCCTGCGTCCAACAAAGCTGTCGCATTTGTTCAAGTTTTGAAGGAGCCGCTCGGCTTCAATGACCTTATCCCGACGGGTACCTGCGCTCGTCTGGGCCGGTCTCTGTCTGTCTGGGCCCGTCTGGGCCCGTCTGGGCCCGTCTGGGCCGGTCCGGGCAGCGTCGATGTCCCTGACGGCGACGCCGATGTCGTTTCCAGAATGTCGGCGCCGGGATAGCGGCTTACCTTGGAGGCGGGGGACTGCCCGTCTTCGTCAGCCATCACAACGACAACATCGACCAGGCGAAAGCGGCCGCGAAGAGGCGCTTCGCCATTACCGGAGATACCCATGCCAAGCGCTCATCTGTCCAGCTCGTCACTGTCCCGGTTCGATCCGCAGATCGCCGAGGCCATCGCCGACGAGGTCGTTCGCCAGCAGGATCATGTGGAGCTGATCGCCTCCGAGAACTACGCAAGTCCCGCGGTGATGGAGGCCCAGGGCACCCAGCTGACCAACAAGTACGCCGAGGGCTATCCCGGCAAGCGCTACTATGGCGGCTGCGAGCACGTCGACGTGGTCGAGCGTCTGGCCATCGAGCGGGCCTGCGCGCTGTTCAGCGCCGACTACGCCAACGTGCAGCCCCACAGCGGCGCCCAGGCCAATGCCGCCGCCTTCATGGCGCTGGTGTCCCCCGGCGATACCGTGCTCGGCATGAGCCTGGCCCATGGCGGTCACCTGACCCATGGCGCGGCACCGAACTTCTCCGGCAAGCACTACCACGCGGTGCAGTATGGTCTGGACGAGGCCACCGGCCAGATCGACTACGCCGAGGTCGAGCGTCTGGCCAGGGAGCATCGCCCCAAGTTGATCGTCGCCGGCTTCTCGGCCTACTCCCAGGTGGTCGACTGGCGCCGCTTTCGCGCCATCGCCGACAGCGTCGGCGCCTGGCTGCTGGTGGACATGGCCCACGTCGCCGGTCTGGTGGCGGCCGGGCTCTATCCAAGCCCGCTGCCCCACGCCCACGTGGTCACCACCACCACCCACAAGACCCTGCGCGGGCCGCGCGGTGGCCTGATCCTGTCCGCCAGCGGTGACGAGGCGCTGTACAAGAAGCTCAACGGCGCGGTCTTCCCCGGCCAGCAGGGCGGCCCCCTGATGCATGTCATCGCGGCCAAGGCGGTGGCCTTCCGCGAGGCCATGAACCAGGACTTCGTGCGCTACCAGGAGCGGGTCATCGTCAATGCCAAGGCCATGGCCGGGACCTTTCTCGAGCGCGGCTACGACGTGGTCTCCGGCGGCACCGAAGACCATCTGTTTCTGGTCTCGCTGATTCGCCAGGGGATCACCGGCAAGGACGCCGACGCAGCCCTGGGTCGCTCGCACATCACCGTCAACAAGAACGCGGTACCGGGAGACCCGCAGAGCCCCTTCGTCACCTCGGGCCTGCGCATCGGGACCCCGGCGGTGACCACCCGCGGCTTCGATGCCGAAGAGTGCGAGCGGCTTGCCGGCTGGATCTGCGATGTGCTGGACGTGCTGGCCCGTGGCGAGAACACCGCCGCCATCGAGGCCGACGTACGCCAGCGGGTCGGCGAGCTGTGCGCGCGCCACCCGGTCTATCCGACCCCTCGGCAAGCCGCTGCCGAGCCGGCCTGATCGGCATGATGCCCCCCGGCGGTCGTGACGCACCAGCGACCGCCCAGGCACTTTTCAGACACGCTCTAGCCCAGAGTTTTGAGGGACACCCTATGCAACGCTACTCCGGATTCGCGCTGGCCCGCCACGCCCTGAGTCACCACGAGAACTGGCAGCGCCAGTGGCGCAACCCGACCCCCAAGGCCGCCTACGACGTGATCATCGTCGGTGGTGGCGGCCACGGCCTGGCCACCGCCTACTACCTGGCCAAGGAATTTGGCGTGCGCAATGTCGCGGTGATCGAGAAGGGCTGGCTGGGCGGCGGCAACACCGCCCGCAACACCACCATCGTGCGTTCCAACTATCTGTGGGATGAGGCTGCCGCGCTCTATGAGCACTCGATGAAGCTGTGGGAAGGGCTGTCCCGGGATCTCAACTACAACGTGATGTTCTCCCAGCGTGGCGTGCTCAATCTTGGCCATACCCTGCAGGACATGCGCGACATCCAGCGCAGGGTCAACGCCAACCGGCTCAACGGCATCGACGGTGAGGTGCTCGACGCCAGGGGCGTGCAGGAGATCGTGCCGATCCTCGACTGCTCGAAGAACGCGCGCTACCCGGTGATGGGGGCCTCCTGGCAGCCCCGCGCCGGGGTCGCCCGCCACGACGCCGTGGCCTGGGGCTACGCCCGAGGTGCCGATGCCCTCGGCGTCGACATCCTGCAGCAGACCGAGGTGACCGGGTTCAAGATCCGTGACGGCCGCATCCTTGGGGTGCACACCAATCGCGGCGATATCGAGGCTCGCACCGTGGGCTGCGTGACCGCCGGCAACTCCGGGGTGATGGCCTCGCTGGCCGGGCTGCGCCTGCCGCTGGAGAGCCACCCGCTGCAGGCGCTGGTGTCAGAGCCGCTCAAGCCGGTGCTCGATACCGTGGTGATGTCCAACCACGTGCACGGCTATATCAGCCAGTCCGACAAGGGCGACCTGGTCATCGGCGCGGGCATCGACGGCTACAACGGCTACGGCCAGCGTGGCAGCTACGCCACCGTCGAGCACACCCTGCAGGCCATCGTCGAGATGTTCCCGATCTTCTCGCGGGTGCGCATGAACCGGCAGTGGGGCGGCATCGTCGATACCTGCCCGGACGCCTGTCCGATCCTGTCGAAGACCCGGATCGAGGGGCTCTACTTCAACTGCGGCTGGGGCACCGGTGGCTTCAAGGCGACCCCCGGTTCCGGGCATGTGTTCGCGGCGAGCCTGGCCAAGGGCGAGATGCACCCGCTGGCTGCCCCCTTCTCGATCGACCGCTTCCACAGCGGCGCGCTGATCGACGAACACGGCGCCGCCGGTGTCGCCCACTGATTTCAGGAGGTTTCCATGTTCCATATCCATTGTCCCTACTGTGACGAGTGGCGCGAGGAAGAGGAGTTTCATCCCAGGGGGCAGGCGCACATCGCACGCCCCGAGGATCCGGCCGGCTGTTCCGACGAGCAGTGGGGCGACTACCTGTTCTTCCGCGATAACCCCCGCGGCATCCACCACGAGCTGTGGGTCCACGCGGTGGGCTGTCGCAAGTTTTTCAACGTGACGCGCCACACCCAGAGCTACGAAATCCTCGAGACCTATCGCATCGGCGAGCGACCGCGCTTTACCCGGGACAACCCCGACGGGGTGGTGGCGTCCGCGCCTGAGTCCCTTGACGACAGTGATATCGCCACCGCCGCCCAGGAGGTTCGCGCATGAGCCAGCCCAATCGCCTCGACACAGGGGGACTGATCGACCGCAGCACGCCCCTGCGCTTTACCTTCAATGGCAAGGAGTACACCGGCTTTCACGGGGACACCCTGGCCTCGGCGCTGCTGGCCAACGGGGTGGACGTGGTCAATCGCAGCTTCAAGTACTCGCGTCCCCGCGGCATCGTCGCCGCCGGTGCCGAGGAGCCCAATGCGGTGGTCCAGCTCGGCCAGGCCGAAGCCGAGCAGGTGCCCAATGTGCGCGCCACCCAGCAGGCCCTGTTCGAGGGGCTGACGGCACGTTCCACCAACGGCTGGCCCAACGTCCAGCGCGACCTGATGGGGACCATCGGCAAGCTTGGCGGCAAGCTGATGCCCCCCGGTTTCTACTACAAGACCTTCATGGCGCCGGCCTCGCTGTGGATGACCTACGAGCGCTATATCCGCAAGAGCGCGGGGCTGGGGCGCAGCCCGCTGGAGCGCGACCCGGATATCTACGACCACATCAATCGCCACTGCGAGGTGCTGGTGATCGGGGCAGGGCCTGCGGGACTGGCTGCCGCCCTGGCCGCCTCGCGCAGCGGCGCCCGGGTGATCCTGTGTGACGAGCAGGAGCGCTTTGGCGGATCGCTGCTGGACGGGCAGGAATTGCTGGACGATCGTCCGGCGTCGCAGTGGGTCGAGGAGGTGCTGGAGGAGCTTGCCGCCAACCCCGAGGTGACGCTGCTGCCGCGCACCACCGCCAACGGCTACCACGACCACAACTTCGTCACCCTGCACGAGCGGCGCAGCGAGCACCTGGCCCACTGCGCGCCTCGAGTGGAGGGACGCCGTCAGTCGCGCTCGCGCCTGCATCGGGTGCGCGCCGCACGCGTCGTGCTGGCCACTGGGGCCCATGAGCGTCCGCTGGTCTACGCCGGCAATGACGTGCCGGGCAATCTGCTGTGCTCGGCGGTGTCCACCTACATCCGCCGTTATGGGGTAGTGCCGGGCAAGCGGCTGGTGGTCTCCACCAGCAACGACGACGGTTACCGTGCCGCGCTCGACTGGCTGGACGCCGGCCGCGAGGTGGTGGCGGTGGCCGACGCCCGCCCCGCCCCCGACGGTGAACTGGTCGAGGTCGCCCGGGCGCGCGGTATCCGCATTCTGCCGGGTGCCGCCGTGGTCGAGGCCAGGGGCGAGCAGCGGGTCACCTCAGCGCGGGTCGCCGCCATCGATATCGACGCCTTTCGCGTTACCGGCGCCAGCGAGACGCTCGACTGCGACACGCTGGCCAGTTCCGGTGGATTCAGTCCGGTGATTCACCTGGCCTCCCATACCGGAACGCGGCCGAGCTGGCGCGACGACCTGATCGCCTTCGTGCCCAACCTGCCCAGGGGCATGTTGGCGGCCGGTGCAGCCGGCGGCACCTTTGGCCTGGCCGAGGTGCTGGCGGAAGGTCGCGACGCCGGCCTCGAGGCGGCGAGCCAGGCCGGCTTCGAGAGTGCCGAGCTTATACTGCCGGCGGTAGCGTCGCGGCGAGACGGTGCGGCGGTGGCGCTGTTCCAGGTGCCCCACGAAAAGCCGACCCTGCGGGCGCCCAAGCAGTTCGTCGACCTGCAGAACGACGTCACCGCCGCCGGGATCGAGCTTGCCACCCGGGAAGGCTTCGAGTCCATCGAGCACGTCAAGCGCTACACCGCCATGGGCTTCGGTACCGATCAGGGGAAGCTTGGCAATATCAACGGCATGGCCATCGCCGCGCGCTGCCTGGGGCGCTCGATTCCCGAGGTCGGCACCACCGTGTTCCGGCCCAACTATACCCCGGTCACCTTCGGAGCCATCGTCGGTCGCCACTGCGGTGCGTTGTTCGATCCCGAGCGCTACAGCGCGCTGCACCAGTGGCACGTCGGGCAGGGCGCCGAGTTCGAGGACGTGGGCCAGTGGAAGCGGCCCTGGTACTTCCCCAGGACCGTCAACGGCAAGCGCGAGACCCTGCACGAGGCGGTGATGCGCGAGTGCCGCGCGGTGCGCGAAGGCGTCGGCATCCTCGACGCTTCGACCCTGGGCAAGATCGATATCCAGGGGCCGGACGCCCGCGAGTTTCTCGGCCGCATCTACACCAACAAGTGGGCCAAGCTGGGCGTGGGTAAGGTGCGCTACGGCTTGATGTGCAAGGACGACGGCATGGTCATGGATGACGGCACCACCAGTTGTCTGGCCGAGGATCACTTCCTGATGACCACCACCACCGGTGGCGCCGCGGGAGTGCTCGAGTGGCTGGAGCTGTGGCACCAGACCGAGTGGCCGGAGCTCGACGTGAGCTTTACCTCGGTCACCGACCACTGGGCCACCATGACCGTCACCGGCCCCATGGCGCGGGAGCTGATGAGCGAGCTTACCGAGGGCATCGATCTGGATCGCGAGGCGTTTCGCTTCATGGACTGGCGTGAGGGCAAGGTGGCCGGGGTGCCGGCACGGGTGTTCCGGATCTCCTTCACCGGCGAGCTGGCCTACGAGATCAACGTCCAGGCCCACGCTGCCATGCACGTGTGGAAGGCGCTGTTCGCCCACGGCGAGAAGTACGACCTGACACCCTACGGGACCGAGACCATGCACGTGCTGCGCGCCGAGAAGGGCTTCATCATCGCAGGTCAGGACACCGACGGTTCGGTGACCCCGGAGGATCTGGGCATGCAGTGGGCGGTGGGCTACGACAAGCCATTCTCCTGGGTCGGCCAGCGGGCGCTGACCCGCAGCGACACCGCGCGCCAGGACCGCAAGCAGCTGGTGGGGCTGAAACCCAGGGATCCGTCGGTGGTGCTGGAGGAGGGCGCCCAGATCGTGCTCGACCCTGACCATCCGATTCCCATGCCGATGGTCGGCCACGTGACCTCGAGCTACTACAGCCCGACGCTCGAAACCGGCTTCGCCCTTGCGGTGGTCAAGGGTGGCCACCAGCGGATGGGCGAGACCGTCTACCTACCCTGTGTCGACGGCAAGGTCCACGAGGCCGAGATCGTTTCCACCATCTTCCTCGACCCCAAGGGGGAGCGCCAGAATGTCTAGGCATGTACCAGCTTCCCGCCTCTTGAGCGGCAAGGTCCACGAGGCCGACATCGTCTCCACCCCCTTTTTTCTCGACCCCAAGGGAGAGCGCCAGAATGTCTGAAGCTATAGAACGTGCCCGTACCTTTGATGCCTTCCCGGACGAAGGCATCCCCCTGGAGTCACCGCTGGCCTGGTCGTTTCAGCATGTCGGCTGCCCGACGCCCAGTGCCCACTCGCGGGTGGTGATGCGCGAACGCCTGCATGACCATCTGATCCTTCGCGGTGGCGCCATCGTGCTCGACGAGGCGGTGCGCGCGGTGCTGGGGCTGTCGTTGCCGGCGCGTCCGCTGGAACTCAGTCAGGGAGAGAGGGCTTCGCTGCAGTGGCTAAGTCCCGACGAGTGGCTTGCCGTGCTGCCCCAGAGTGACGCCTTCCGCGTGGAGACGGCGCTGCGCAGCGCCCTGGGTGACGCCAGCGTGGCCTTCTCTGACGTCAGCGCCGGTCAGACGGTGATCGAGCTGACCGGTGATGACCAGGCCCTGCGCGAGCTGTTGATGAAGTCGGTGGTCTACGACGTCCACCCGCGCCACTTTGCGGTGGGCAAGGGGGTGACCACGGTGCTGGCCAAGACCAGCGTCATCCTGCGTCGCCCCGACGAGCGACGCTGGGAGCTGGTGGTGCGGCGCAGTTTCGCCGACTACGTTTATCGTTGGTTGCTCGATGCCGGTGAGGAGTTCGCCATCGGCGTCGAGCGTGACGTCACCGCCGGGGAGACGACATGACGATCAGCGTGAGCGCCGTGCGCACGACCCACTGGATCCTGACCGCCCAGTGCCCCAGTCGTCTTGGCACCGTGGACGTGGTCACCCGCTTTCTGCGCGAGCAGGGCTGCTACATCACCGAGCAGCAGTCCTTTGACGACAGCAGCTCCTGTCGTTTCTTCATCCGCACCGAGTTTCGCCCTCCCGAGGGGGGCGAGTTCGATGCAGGCGCCTTCGAGGCGGCCTTTGCCGAGCGCGCGGCACCGTTCTCCATGGCATTCGAGCTGACCTCGCCAGAGCGCCTCACGCCGGTGGTGATCATGGTCTCCAAGGCGGATCACTGCCTCAATGACCTGCTCTATCGCTATCGTACCGGCCAGCTTCCGGTGGCCATCAAGGCGGTGGTGTCCAACCACCCCGATCTGGCGCCGCTGGCCGAGTGGCACGGGCTGCCCTATCACCATCTGCCGATCAGCGCCGAGACCAAGGCCGAGCAGGAGGCCCAGGTGTGGCGGATCGTCGAGGACAGTGGCGCAGAGCTGGTGATCCTGGCGCGCTACATGCAGGTGCTGTCGAGCGAGATGAGCGAACGCCTGGCCGGTCGAGCGATCAATATCCATCACTCGCTGCTGCCTGGCTTCAAGGGCGCCAAGCCCTACCACCAGGCCTTCGAGAAGGGCGTCAAGCTGGTCGGGGCGACCGCCCACTACATCAACGATGACCTGGACGAAGGCCCGATCATCACCCAGGGGGTGGAGCCGGTCACCCACGCCGATACCGCCGAGGACCTGGTGGCCCGGGGGCGTGATATCGAGTGCATCACCCTGGCCCGGGCGGTCACCCTGCACCTGCAGCGTCGGGTGTTTCTCAACGGCTCGCGCACGGTGGTGTTCCAGCGCTGACGTCAGGGACAGACAGGCGGCGACGACGAGGCGCTGAACTCCATCTTGCTGAACCAGGCGGTGGCGTCGCCTCCGGCGTTGTCGCCATCGCTCATCAGCGCCAGGCCATCGACGCCGTCGGGGCTCGCGCCGAACAGTCGACGGTAGTCGGCGGCCACGTCGCGCACCTCGCCGACCCACTGCCCAGCCTTGGCACCTCCGCTTTGCAGCGCCAGCAGGACGGCGCGATCGGTAAAGGCGTTGGGCCAGCTGGTGCCTGCCGGCTGATTCGATGACCACACGTAGTTGACCGACTCCACCTGCCAGGGCAGAAGGCCGGTGCGTCTGGCCACGTAGACCCGGGCGGGATAGTCGTCGCCACTCTCTGTGCGTTCGTCGACCCCGGAATAGACCCCGGATACCTGCCAGCACCAGCGTAGGTAGGGCGTTTCGCCGAGGTCGATGTCGCGCTCCAGATAGCGGGCCGAAGCCTGCCCCCGGGAGCGCGCTTCGAGCACGCTGACGCCATCGCGCTCGACCAGTCGGTAGGCCGTTTCGCCGGCGAAGGATTTGGTTGGCCAGTCGAGCATGGCGCGCGGGCTGAAGGTCTGGGCCTGGGCGCAGGAGGCCATCAGGACCGCAGCCGAGACAAGGGCGCAGGTCAGGGTACGCGGCGGTGGGGCAGCGAGGTGGCGAAGGGGAAGAATCCGGGCCATGCAGGCTCCTGTCGTCGGCAATCGGGGAAGCGGCTGAAACGACGTGAACGATATGAACGATATGAACGATATGAACCATCAGGTCCAAATCGTGTGGGCGGCCATCGCCTGTGCGCACATCGTGTAGCTGCATTGCGCGCACTATGCCCAGTCGCGTCGGCTATGGGTACTGGGTCGTCGCCCCGGCGTTGAACCTTACACAGCGTCAACCCGGATTGTGAGAGATTTCCCCTTGTGGTGGTCGGGGACCGGCGACCATGCTGTAGGCACATTGACCTGGAAAGGAAGCTCCATCATGAAGCAGTGCTATCGCAAGATGTTCACCCTGTGCCTGGGCAGCGTGCTGGCGGGATCGATGGCGACCATGGCCTGGGCGCAGGGCGAGGTCGAGGTGAGCGACAGCGGTATTGCCAGCCTGACGTCGACCGATAGCCTGGAGGCGGTGGAATCTCGCTTCAAGGAGGGGCTGGAAAAACGGGGAATGGGACTGATGGCAAGCGTGGACCACCAGGCCAACGCCGCCGGGGTGGAGCTGGAATTGCCAGCGACACGCACCTACATCTTCGGCAAGCCCGAGGTGGGCACTCGACTGATGCAGTGCGAGGGCAGTGTCGCGCTGGACCTTCCCCAGAAGATGCTGGTTCGCCAGCAGGATGATCACCTGGTGATCGAGTGGAACGACCCTCACTACCTGGTGGAGCGCCACGGCCTACAGGACTGCGAGCTGCCCGTGGACAAGATCGCCGAGGCCCTGACCGGGCTGGCGCGGGAGGCAGCGGGCCAGCAATGATGGCCTGGTCTTGCCCAGGCATCTCCCGAGCCTTGCTCACCGGGTCCGGCTCGGGACCTCTTTACCGGGGATCTGGCACGCAATCGCTTGAGGCTGACTCAGGTGGGGGGTAACTGGCGCCCCGTCGGCGGGCTGCCTTGGTGGCCCGCCAGGGGGAGGCAGAATGGTGGGTCGACCAGCGAGATGCTTCCCTCGAGGTAGGGCAGTCGAGGTCTGGCAGTCGAGGTCCTTGCGCCAAGTCCGTCAGCCGAGTCCTTCAGTTCTGGCGACGGGTCTCCGCCTCGGCCATCGCTTGCTTTACCTTCAGCAGGTCCTGATCACTGGCGACGTTGTCGGTAGTCGCGCCAGGGGACGTACCGTCCTGGGGTTTATCAATTGTGCCGTTATAGGCATTGCCGACCCGGTGCAGCATGCCGAACTGCTTTTCGCAGTTACGACAAGCCGAGCACAACATCAAGTGAAACCGCAGCGAAATACGCTCCCTGGCCGTCAGGGGGGCATCCAACTGCTTTGACATCAGCCGCGTAGCGGCCTTGCACATCATCATGCCGCGTCCTCCTTCCATCCCTTTTCAATGCAAGCGCGAAGCTTGAGGCGAGCCCGATGCAGGATCACCCAAGCGTTGTTTTCCTTGATGCCCACTTCCTTACAAATATCGTCGGTGGAAAGGCCCATCAATTCGCGCAGGGAGAAAACGCGAGCCACGTTTTCTGGAAGACTCAGCATACAAGCGTCGAATACTTTCCAGAAATTTTCGTTCTCGAACGCTTGCTCCGGGGTGCTCCATGCCTGGGGCTTGGCGTCGGCGGCCCAGTGCCCATCCTGTTGAAACATGCGGTCGATGGCGTCGTCGCTGTGCTCTTCATCGAAGGGCTCCCAGCGACCATGACGCTTCTGCTGGCGCATCTGGTCGAGCAGCTTGTACTTGAGGATGCCGAATACCCAGGTTTCGTAGCCGGAGCGCCCCGAAAAGCTGTCGTTCTTCTCGATGGCGGCGATCATGGCTTCCTGCACGGCGTCCTCGGCGGCGGCATGATCGCGCAGGTGCATGCGGGCGAAGGACACCAGGCGGGGGCGCACGGCGGCGAGTTTCTTGTGGCGGTCGGTGAGCGTTTCTTGGGTCACGGCAGAATCTCCAGGGCGAGGGCTTCCATGTCGGCGAGGCGAGCCAGGTCCTGGGGCGTATCCAGGTCCCATACGGTCGTTGGACACTCCAGCGTCCACAAAAGCTCCGCAAGACGTGTGCGCGTCTGGGACATGACGCTGGACGTGCCCCAGTCGATTCCTCGGAAGAGACGGGGATCGGGGCGACGAACTCCAACTAGAGCATAGCCGCCGTCCTCGGCCGGAAGAAAGACGCTATCTGCGTCTTTAAGCCGTTTATGACAAGTTTTTAGTAATGTCTTATCCAATATCGGGCAATCTGTGCCGATTAGAAGGCTCGGGCCACCTGCCGAGCACAGCGCCGCGTGCATGCGCACCCCCAGGTCGCCTTCAGGCTGTGGTCTCAGCGTCACGCCGAACCGCTGGCGGATATCGACAAAGCACGGATGGTCATGCTCAAGCGCCGTCCACAGCGTGATGTTGCGCGCGGACGTCGTCTCCAGCGCCGTCTTCAGGGTGTACTCGATTAGTCTGTGCTGGAGACGAGCGGCGCCTTCGGCGCCGAGGGCGGGGATCATCCGCGTCTTGGCCAGGCCGGGAATCGGCGCCTTGGCCAGGATGGCCAGCTTCAGGCCAACCTGGCCAAGGCTGCTTGCCAGCCCGTCGCTATCGTGGTCAGCGCACATGGCGATACTCCTCGGCCAGGCGAACGGGATCGGCCCCACACCAATAGCGAAAGCGCAGTCGCCACATCAGCAATATCGTCGTCAGAACGCCACCCTGCTCCCAGCGGCGACCGTCGGTGAGCACCTTGAAGCCAAGGCAGGCGGGCGGCGACAGCCGCTTGAGGCGCTTGGACATTTCGATGTCTTCCATCAACGGCTGGTTGGGGAAGCCACCGACGGCGTCGAAGGCGCTGCGACGCATGAACATCGCCTGATCGCCGGTGGCGATGCCGGTCAGGCGTGAGCGCAGGTTCATGCAGGCGGCGATCAATGATAGCCAGCGCGACCGGCCCAGGATGCGCACGTCGAAGCGCCCCCAATGGCGTTTCTCCAGCGCCTTCAGTATCGCCGGCATGGCCGCCGCGGGCAGTCGAGTGTCGGCGTGCAGAAACAGCAAGGACGGCGCACTCGCCGCTGCGGCGCCCTGGTTCATCTGGCGCGCCCTGCCGCGGGGGCCGTCGATGACCCGATCGGCCAGGGGACGGGCAAGCGCCTGGGTATCGTCTTCGCTGCCACCATCGACGACGATCACCTCGACGCCCTGCTGGCGCCACTCGGATAGCCGCTCAAGACCCGCGACGATGGTCGCTGCCTCATCGAGGACGGGAATGACCACACACAGACGTGGGGCGACGATCGGGGAGCCTGGTTCAGCGAGAGGCACGGCGGGCACCCTGCCAGGCGGCCCCGGCGGGGGCTTCGGTGGCGGCCGCCAGTTCGACGATCGGGCCCGCAGCTGCCTCGGCGTCTGCCCTGTCGTGGGTGACCAGCAGCGCCGGAAGACGATGGTCGCGGATGCGCTGGAAGACCAGGTCACGCATCTCCTGGCGGAGCGCGGCGTCGAGCTTGGAGAAGGGCTCATCCAGCAGCATCGCCTGGGGACGCGACAGCAGGGTGCGCATCAGCGCGACGCGAGCGCGCTGGCCGCCGGATAGCGTTGCCGGATCGCGCTCACCGAATCCGGCAAGACCGATATCCGCCAGGGCCTCTTCGATGGCCTCGCGACGCTCGCGTCGGCTGGCAGACGACGGCATGCCGAAGGCCAGGTTGCCGGCGACGCTGAGGTGGGGAAACAGCAGCGCATCCTGGAACAGCAGACCGAGTCGGCGGGCCGAGGCAGGCAGGTCGGTGACTCGCCTGTCGCCGAGGCGCACCTCGCCCTGTGCGTCAAAGGCGGGGGCGAGAAAGCCCGCGGCGTAGGCCAGCAGGGTGGACTTGCCGACACCGGAAGGCCCCATGACGCTGACCACCTCGCCGGGGGCGACCTGAGCATTCAGTGATACCAGGGGGGCACCGTCCAGCGAGATCACGACCCGATCGAAGACCAGTGCGCCCGTCGGGTTCGCTGGAGACGTGGGGGGGAGGTGGCATCGTGTGTCTGGTGTCTGTGACATGGTGGGCTCGGATGGCGTTGAGGCGGTTCAGGTCAGCAGGGCGCGTCGGTGGCGATGCAGTACGCGCGGCAAGCCGATGGCGAGGGCGAAACCGAGTGCCGGCAAGAGTAGCTGGGCCAGGGCATAGACCGCTGTCAGGCGACGATCCCCCCCGGAGGCAAGCGATACCGCCTCGGTGGTCAGGGTGGTCAGGCGTCCGGCCCCCAGCAGCAACGTCGGCAGATACTGGCCGACGCTGACGGCGACCCCCACGGCGGCGGCGGTGGCGATGGGGGCCAGCAGCAGCGGCAGGCGAACGCGTACAAAGGCGGCGGCCGGGCCATGGCCGAGCCCTGCGGCGACCTGGGCCCAGCGGGGGTCAAGCCGCCGGTAGCTCTCGGCCAGTGACAGAAAGACGTAGGGCAGCACGAACAGGCAGTGTCCCAGTACCACCACCATGAAGCCCGGTGCCACCGACAGCTGCGCCTGAAGCTGCACCAGACCGTAGAGAAAGGCGACCGGTGGCACCAGCAGCGGCAGGTAGAGCACCAGGGTGGCGCTCGCTCCCATGCTGCGGTGATTGAGCGCTTCGCTCTCAAGACAGCCGATCACCAGGATGGTCGCGAGAGCGGTGGCGGCCAGCGCCAGCCACAGGGTATCGAGGGCGGCCGGCAGCAGGCCTGGCAGCGCACGACCCCAATTGGCCAGGGTCAGGGGCGTGGGCCAGGCCGAGGGAAAGGGCCAGAAGGCCGCCAGCGACCACAGCGTCAGCCCCAGCAGACTGGCACCGAGCAGGGTGACGCTGAGCCAGGTCAGACCGCCGCCCAGCAGGCTACCGAGGCGTTGACCGCTGTTGCGTCGGCCGTCGGTCAGGCGTGGCGTGGCGCACCAGCGTACGGCCTGTTCCAGGCACCACCAGCAGGCTAGTGCCAGCAGCGTGATGCCGAGCTGGCTCAGCGCTGCGGCGGAGGCCATGAAGCGCATCGACAGGTCAGGATCGCCAAGCCAGCGGACCACGCTGACCGCCAGGGTCGGTGGGGTGGACGGGCCCAGGATCATGGCCACATCGACATTGGACGAGGCAAAGGCGATGACCGCATAGACCGGTAGCCGAATCAGCGGGTACAGGCTCGGCAGTACCGCCTTGAGAAAGGCGGTCACCGGCGAATAACCCAGCGACAGTGCCAGGTGCCGACGATCGTCGGCCTGGCACTGAGGCAGCGCCGATAGACTCATCAGCAGCAGAAAGGGGACTTCCTTGACCACCAGTCCGGCGACCAGCGCAAGGCCAAAGGGATCACCGGGAAACAGGTAGTCAGGAGGCGTGGCGTGACCGCTCAAGGCCGGGGAGACCAGGCGCATGGCCAGGCCCGAGGGCGCCAGCAGAAAGGCCAGTCCGATGGCGGCGGCGGCGTGGGGCACCGCCAGCAGCGGCGACAGCAGGCGCTTGAGCCAGACAAAGGCGGCGCTGTCGGCGAAGGCACCGAGAAACAGCACCACGATGGTCAGGGCCAGGGCGGTGCTGATCAGGCCAGTGGTGAAGCTGAGCACCAGCATCTCGAAAAGCCCGGGGGTGTTCGCCAGGCTCACCCAGGGCGCCAGGCTCAGCTGCTCTCCACCGAGCACCGGCAGCCAGCCGAAGGCCGGCGCTGCAGCGCCTGCCAGGCCGGCCACCACCGGGGCCACCAGCAGCAGCACCGTCAGCGCCGGCGCCAGCCCCACCAGGCGGGAGAAGGTCGAGGTATCAGCGGCTGCCATAGCGCTCGAGCCAGGCCGCCTCTACCGCTTCCATCCAGCTCGGGTGCGGCTCGGGCAGGGTCTGTTGCAGGGCCTGTGGCGCCAGTCGCGCTGGCTGGTCATCCATGGGCGTCAGTGCCTGACGCTCGGCCTCATTCAGGCGCGCGAGATCGAGCACGCTGGGGTCGCCCCACACGTCCAGGCGTTGCTTGCGCGCCTGGGCCTCGGGCGAGAGCAGGAAGTTGGCGGTGACCATGGCGCCGGCCTGGTGGCTGGCGTTGAACGGGATGGTGACAAAGTGAACGTTGCCGATGGTCCCGCCGTCGAGCACATAGCTGCGAATCGAGGGAGGCAGTTGGTAGTTGTTGACCGCAGCGGCAGGCTCGGCGGGGTTGAAGGTAAAGGCCAGCGACAGTTCGCCGTCGCCCATCAGGCTTCTGAGCGCAGGCCCGGATGCGGGGAAGTCCCGCCCCTGGCGCCACAGATGGGGATGCAGGGCATCGAGATAGTCCCACAGCGGTGCCATGGTCGCTTCGGCGTCGGCTTCGCCGATGGGGCGGGCAAGCACCGCCGGGTCGTCGATCAGTGCGATAAGCGCCTGCTTGAGAAAGGTGGAACCGTGGAAGTCCGGGACCAGTGGGTAGGTGAAGCGCCCGGGATGCTGCTCGGTCCAGTCGAGCAGGGCGGCCATGCTGGTCGGCGGCGCCTCGACACGCTCGCTGTCGTAGTAGAACGTCAGCTGGGCCTTGCCCCAGGGTGACTCGAAACCCTCGGTGGGGACGGTGAAGTCGGTGGTCATCTCGGGATTGGCGTCCGGCGAGGTCAGCGCGAAGTTCGGCAGCCGCTGGGCAAAGGGCCCGAGCAGCAGATCATTGGCCTTCATCGCGGCGAAGTTCTCGCCGTTGATCCAGATCAGGTCGATGGCGCCCTCGTCGACGTTGCCGGCGGACTTCTCGGCCAGTACCCGGGAGACCGCAGCGGCGGTGTCGTCGAGCTTGACGTGGACCAGATCGATGTCGTGGCGCTGTTCGAGCTCGTCGGCGACCCAGTCGAGATAGCCATTGACGTTGGGGTCACCGCCCCAGGCGTTGAAGTAGACCGTCTGCCCCCTGGCCTGCTGCTCGATCTCCTGCCACGGCTGGTTCAGCGGCGTGGACGTATCCTGGGCCCAGGCGGGCGAGCCTAGCCCCAGGGCAGCCAGGGCGGTGAGGACGAAGGCGCCACCGGGAGGCCAGGTCAAGCGGAGGTCGGACAACGGGCGTCTACAGGAAAAAGGCGTGGTCATGGTCGCGTCCTTGTGACGATGGATAGGCAGGGTCGGATAGAGCCGGACAGGGTTGGATAGAACCGGGCAGGGCCGGACAGAGCCGGGAGCGTCAGCCGGCACGGGCGAGTTCCTCGAGTTCGTCGGCGACACGCCTGATGATGGGGGCCGAGAGGTAGTGATCGACGCGGTCGGCCACATGGGCGATCAAGGCATGGTCGCTTAGCTGTGCCGACCAGTCTTCACCACTGTGCTGCCTGTCGACCTGGCGGCGCTGCTGGGCACGCCATTTGGCACACCAGGTCAGCGACCATAGCCACATGGCGCGACGACAGGTGATCAGCGTCGACCAGTCGCTGTGATGACTGTCTTCGGCCATCAGTTCCTGCCAGCGCCGATACAGCGCCACCAGATCCTCGACGAACAGCACCGCGCGGCTGTTGAGGTCCCAGGTGGTGGAGGTGTAAAGGCTCAGGTGGGCCAGGTCGAAGCCGGGTAGCGAATAGCGGCACTTTTCCAGATCCACCAGTACCGCGCGTCCGTGAGGCGTGATCAGAAAGTTGCCGGGGTGAGCATCGAAGCTGATTAGGCGAATCTCGTCGTCGGCGATGCGAAGTCGCTCAGGGAGCTGTGCCAGCGCCTGTTCGATCAGGGCAGTGCTGGTGCGAGACAGCCCGGCCCCGGGGAGAAAGCGGGCCTGGGTGGCGATCTCGTCGAGCATCTCTCGCCAGGGATCCACCGGTGAGGCCAGGGGGGCGCGTTGATCGGGCAGCGGCAACCGGTGCAGGCTGGCCAGGGCCGAGGTCAGGGCCGGCAGGTCCGAGGGCAGGCTGGCGGGACGGCCATCGATGGCCTCCACCACCAGCGCGCCTCTGGGCAGCAGGTCGTCGCAGGGCAGCCAGTCATCGAGTCTGGGTGTATGGCCACTGGCCTGGGCGCGGTCAAAGCAGGCGACCTGATAGGCCAGGTTGGACGCCGCGTCCAGCCCCATCTGGCTCTGCTTGGGCAACCGCGCCAGCCAGCCGCCCTTGTCACTGCCGCCGGCCAGGCGCACATGCCAGTGGGCCAGGCCGGTATCGGCCAGTGGCTCCAGTCGATGCCCGGACAGAGGCCTCCCATGGCGCGCGAGACTATGCTCGAGCGCTATCAGCGGCGGGCCCGGCGATGGGCTCTCCGTTCGCGATGACGGTGGCGTCGAGGCGCATCGCTCCATGTCGCGTTCCTTGGACGTAGTCAGCTGAGTCGGCAGGGGGCAACGATCCTTACACATTTTTTTAAGAAGATGCCACCGGGCGGGCTTGGCCGGATCGAGACTGGTCGGAGTCAGGCTGGGTAGCAGCGTCGCCTTGCTCGGGTGGTTCTGGTAAACTGCGCCCCTTCCCGTGTCTCCACTACATCATGACAGCGCCAGGCTAACGCCTCCCGGTGCGCTGCTGTCGTGGAGAAACGGTCGGCCCTGGGCCGCTTGTCGCGATATCTCACAACCACTCCCCCTGGACCGCCTCATGATGCGATCGATCAAGCAAGACTGGTTTTCCAATATTAGGGGCGACGTGCTGTCCGGCATCGTCGTGGCCCTGGCGTTGATTCCGGAGGCCATCGCCTTCTCCATCATCGCAGGTGTCGATCCCAAGATTGGCCTCTACGCCTCCTTCTCCATGGCGGTGATCATTGCCTTCGCCGGGGGCCGGCCGGGGATGATCTCTGCCGCCACCGGCGCCATGGCACTGTTGATGGTGACCCTGGTCAAGGAGCACGGACTTCAATATCTGCTGGCCGCGACCCTGCTGACCGGGGTACTGCAGATCATCGCCGGCTATCTGCGCCTGGCCGACCTGATGCGTTTCGTCTCGCGCTCGGTGGTGACCGGCTTCGTCAACGCCCTGGCGATCCTGATCTTCATGGCCCAGCTGCCCGAGCTGACCAACGTCACCTGGCACGTCTACGCGATGACCGCGGCGGGTCTCGGCATCATCTATCTGTTCCCCTACGTGCCCAGGATCGGCAAGCTGCTGCCGTCCCCGCTGGTGTGCATCCTGGTGCTGACCGGCGTCTACCTGGCGACCGGCATGGACATCCGCACCGTCGGTGACATGGGCGAGCTGCCCGATACCCTGCCGATGTTCCTGTGGCCTGACGTGCCGCTGAATCTCGAGACCCTCGGCATCATCTTCCCCTATGCGGTCATGCTGACCGTGGTCGGTCTGCTCGAATCGATGATGACCGCCACTATCGTCGACGATCTGACCGATACCTCCAGCGACAAGAACCGCGAGTGCAAGGGCCAGGGTCTGGCCAACATCGGTACCGGTCTGCTTGGCGGCATGGCGGGCTGCGCGATGATTGGTCAGTCGGTGATCAACATCAAGTCCGGCGGGCGTGGACGCCTGTCTACCCTGCTGGCGGGGGTCTTCCTGCTGCTGATGGTGGTGTTCCTGTCGGACTGGGTCTCGCGCATCCCCATGGCGGCGCTGGTGGCGGTGATGATCATGGTGTCCATCGGTACCTTCAGCTGGAGTTCGCTGCGCGACCTCAAGAAGCACCCGATGTCCACCAATGTGGTGATGATCGCCACCGTGGCGGTAGTGGTGTGGACCCACAACCTGGCGATCGGTGTGTTCGTCGGTGTGCTGATCGCCGCGCTCAACTTCGCCAACAAGGTCGGCAACTTCCTGTACATCGCCAGTGACGAGCTGGAACAGCAAGAGGAGCTTGGCAAGGGACGGCGCTACCGCGTGGTCGGCCAGGTGTTCTTCGCCTCGTCTCAGCGTTTCTCCGCCGCCTTCGACTTCAAGGAAAGCGTCGAGAAGGTGGTCATCGACCTGTCACGTGCCCACTTCTGGGACATCACCGCGGTCCAGGCGCTGGACATGGTGGTGATCAAGTTCCGCCGTGAGGGCACCGACGTCGAGCTGATCGGGCTCAACGAGGCCAGCGCCACCATCGTCGATCGCTACGCCATCCACGATAACCCGGCGGCGGTGGAAAAGCTGATGGGTGGTCACTGAGGCAGGCGCCGAAGATGTGACGGGTGTGTGCCAGTTGGTGTAGAACTGGAGGTAACACCCGGATCGGGCTAGACAACAGGTCTGAGGGTCGCGCCCCGCTCGGGCGCGACGACAAGGCCACAATCGATGGAACGCGACGTCTGAGGACGCGCGTTCGCCCCCAACGCCAGGCAGGACGATTTCATGACAGAACAGGTGATGGCCGCCATCGACGGGTCCCAGTTTTCCGAAGGGGTCTGCGACTCTGCCGCCTGGGCCAGTCAGGCCCTCGATGCGCCGCTGACGTTTCTTCACGTGGTGGATAACCACCCCCAGACCGCCGAGGCCGATCTGTCCGGTAACCTGGGACTCGGCGCCAGGGAGCACCTGCTCGAGGAGCTGGCCAGTCTCGATGAGCGGCGGGCCAAGGTCGCCCAGGAGCACGGCCGCCTGATGCTCAAGGCGGCCAAGGATCGCGCCAGCGCCAGTGGTGTTGATGACCTGCATTGCCGACAGCGCAACGGCACCCTGGTGGAGACACTACTGGAGCTGGAAGACGAGATCCGCCTGCTGGTGATCGGCAAGCGGGGCGAGAGCGCCCAGCAGGCCAGCGAGCACCTGGGCTCGAATCTCGAGCGGGTGGTTCGCGGTCTGCATCGGCCGATTCTGATGGTGCCGGAGAGCTTCACGCCGCCGACTCGGGTGATGATCGCCTTCGATGGCAGCAAGACCACCCGCAAGGGCGTCGAGCTGCTGGCCAGGAGCCCGCTATTCAAGGGGATCGCCTGTCACGTGGTGATGGTCGGCGCCGATACCGGTGATAACCGCACCCAGCTGGAGTGGGCGCTGGACAGCCTCAAGGGCGCCGGTCACGAGGCCCAGGGCGAGATTCGCGCCGGAGAGGTCGAGGAGACCCTGCGCGCCTACCAGAAGGACCACGCCATCGAGATGGTGGTGATGGGAGCCTATGGCCACTCGCGGATTCGTCATCTGCTGGTGGGCAGCACCACCACCAGTGTGCTCAGGCGCACCTCGCTGCCGGTGCTGCTGCTGCGCTGACGAGGCTGAGCCGACATCGACATCGACCCGCCGCCGAATCCTGTTCGGCGGCGGGTCGTTTTTTATGCGTCTATGCGTCGTCGGCGCGGTCCTGCTGCCGCGTCACCGGTTCGCGACCTTTGCCTTTCATCCTGCATAGCAGCCACTCCAGCGAGAGACAGCCGCCGCCGCGCAGGATCAGGGTGGCGAGGCTCGCCGCCCAGAGTCCGTGGGTGACCCAGGCCTCGGGATAGACGAAGGTCTGGATCACCAGGGTCATGATCAACAGCCCGAAGGCCGCCAGTCGTGTGGCAAGCCCCGCCCACAGCAGCAGCGACAACGAGAACTCGGCGAGTGTTGCCAGGTAGGCGGCCAGCACCGGTGAAATCAACGGCAGGGCGTATTCGTGCTCGAACAGGAAGAAGGTGCTGTCGGCGATACCGAACCCCTCCACCTTGGTCAGCGCCGACAGAAAGAACACGGCGCCGAGTACCAGGCGCATCAACGCCAGCACCAGGTCCAGCGAACGACGCTCGAGCCAGGGGCAGAGTCGCCCGTAGTAGGTGTCCAGCAGGTTTGTCATCGGTGTCATGGGGTGCCTCGTAGCAAAGTGGGGGCGGGGTCCAGTACCGCGAGCGCGCCATGGCCGACCAGGGTGCCCAGGGCGTGGCCGAGGGTATCCTCTGCCACGCCGCTGTCGGCCAGTTCGCCCAGCGCCTGGGACAGCGAGGTCGGTGTGTCCAGCAAGCCGTATAACGCTGCGCTTGCCGCATCGAGTGGCCTAAGCCTGACCTGGCGACCCGAGCGGATCACCAGCCAGTGGCCGGCGCCTCGCTCGCCCAGGGGGGCGCCACCCTCTCCGCTCTCCAGCGCCTGCCACAGGGCTTCGACGTCATGTTGGCAACGGATGGTCCGGCTGGCCGGACGGGCCTGGACGAGCCGCTGGTCGTCAAGGACGGCGCCGATATCGGACGCCTCCAGCGGCACTGCCTCGGCTGCGTGACTGACCTGAAGCCGGGCGTGCTCGAGTCGCGCGATATCGGCGACGAAGCGATAGGGCGCAAGCGCCGGTGCGCGCGCCAGAGCGTCGGCAAAGCCCCGGCCGTAGCGGCTGAGTCGAGGGTCCTGCGGGGGGCTTGTGGCCGCGTAGCTTGCGGCCTCGGCACTGAAGCAGCCCTCGCCCAGCAGGGTCAGGGTATGGGGAAAGGCTTCCTTCAGGGCCTCGATCAGGCTTGAGCGAACATTGTTGCGGTAGACGTCGAGCCCGGCCTTGTGGCCGAGCTGTGGTGGCGTCGCCTGGGGGCGATGCATGGCATCGATGAAGCTGCGCTGCCAATCGAGCAGGCCGCTCATGGCGCTCTCCCTGTGGCTTGCGCCGAGGCGCTGGCTGCCAGGGTGGTGCTCGCATCGGCGTCGGGGCCATGGGCTGTATGCTGATGCCGCCGTGCCAGGCCGACCTCCTGCATCCAGCGCTCTAGCGTCGGCACCCGATTGTCCCACTCGATCAGGGTGGGCAGGCCGGGACGCCGGGCGAGCACCTGGCGGTAGCGTTGCCACACCGGCTCACTGACGGCGCTGCCATGGTCGTCGATGTACAGCTCGCCGGCGGCATCGAGGCTGTGGCCGGCCAGGTGCCATTCGCCGACGGCGGCCCAGGGCACTTCGTCCAGATAGGCATCCAGGTCGCGTCCCAGATTGGCGGCGCTGATATAGGCGTTGTTGACGTCGAACAGCAGCCCACAGCCGGTCGTGTCCACCAGCCGCTGGAGGAACTCGGTCTCGCTGAAGCGATTGTCGAGGCTGACGTAGAGGCTCGGGTTCTCCACCAGCAGGCGCCGGCCGAGACGGTCCTGGGTGCGTGCGATATTGTCGCCGAGGACGCGCAGCGATTCCTCGGTCAGCGGCACCGGCAGCAGGTCGTTGTAGCTGTGGCCGTCGAGACGGCTCCAGGCCAGGTGCTCGGAGACCAGCGCGGGGTTCAGGTGATCGACCAGGCGTGCAAGACGCTCCAGGTGGGCCGGGTCGATGCCCTCGGCACTACCCAGCGACAGGCCGACGCCGTGGACCGAGAGCGGGTAGCAGCGTGCCAGTTCATCGAGTCGATCCTGAAGGGGCCCGCCGGCGTTCATGTAGTTCTCGGCGTGCAGTTCGAGAAAGTCCGGGGCCTGGGCCGACTGGGCCGACTGGGCTGAGTGAACCGAGTGAGCCAGATGGACCAGCGCCTGCATATGCTGAAACTTGAGGCCGATACCGACCGCATTGGCCGCCATTGGCTGTGGCGCTGGCAAGGACGCCGAGACGGGCGTCTCGAGCGACTCGCGTGGAAGGCTGGATGACAGGGAAGAGGGCATGGGCGATTCGCTATGGCTTGAGGCTTGGCGTGTAAACGTCACGGGAAGGCCATAGCCTCCCCGTGGCGCCAGTGCTCTGGCTCAGGGGCGCTCGACCTCGCTCAGGCTGCCATTGCCGTGGGGCGTTTCGATATCGGTACAGGTGCCTTCCGGGACCAGGGTCCAGGCGTTGCCCTGGTAGTCGACGGTAGAGGTGCCGGCGCAGGTGGTGCCTGGCCCTGCCTTGCAGTCGTTCTCTCCGGCCAGGGCGACGCCGTAACACTTTTCCATGTCGCCATCGGCGGCCTGGACGGTGGCGATGGCGCCGGCTTGCGCCAGGGCGGTGGACAGCACGGCGGCCATCATGACGGAACGTTTCATTTGCAAACCCTCATATAAACGGTTGGGCGACAGCAGGACTGTCGTGACTATGTCGCCGGGGTGAGGGATACCTGACATCGCAAAAGAGGCAAAAGCGCGACAACAGACTATCTGGCGCAGGGAGAAGTTGGCTATATTGGGCGGCTGTCTAACGTTGCAGAGAAGACACTGGTGAAGAGGTGGTCGAATCGGCTGTCTTTTCGAGATTTTTTAGAAATACCGACTTTTTTGGAGAGAGCGATGAGCATTCAGCGTCACGACACCAAGACCCGCATGAGCCGCGCCGTCATCCACCACGGTGTTGCCTACCTGTGTGGTCAGGTCGCCGGACCGGACGCCCGTCAGGGGGATATCACCGCCCAGACCACCAGCATGCTGGAGCGTGTCGATGAGCTGCTGGCCGAAGTGGGCAGCGACCGCGAGCATCTGCTGAGCGCCACCATCTACCTGCAGAACGGCGAGGACTTTGCCGCCATGAACGCGGTATGGGACGCCTGGGTGCCGGAAGGCCACGCCCCCGCCCGTACCTGCGTGTGCGCGCCGATGCCGGCCAAGGAACTGAAGGTTGAGATCACCGTCACCGCCGCCGTCAAGGGCCTGTAACAGAGCCGCAGTGATGTAGCCGTCCGCTCGAACGACAACGCCGGCCCCGTGGCCGGCGTTGTCGTTTGTGTCGGTTTTGAGGCATTGGTCCTGGCGTCAGGGTGCGCCGGATAAAGCGCATGTGCCGCCCTTCAAGGCGTCTTGTCTTCTGCGCAGGCAGGGGTCTTCCCTTCAGCGCAGGCAGGGGTCTTCCATAGGCGGCTCACAGGGCCTCAGACGGCGGGCCAGGGCGTCGACGGCGATATTGAGCAGGGCGGTGATCACCAGCAGGGCGAAGGCCACATCGAACATCAAGGTCTGGAAGGCGTCATCGATATTGTCACCGAGGGTGGCGACCCCAAGCATGCCGAGCAGGGCGCTTTCGCGCAGGATCACCTCGGCGCGGTAGTAGACCAGCGCCAGCATGCCCGGGTACAGCCGCGGCAACAGCTCGTAGGCCAGCCGCCCCGAGGCCGGGAGTCCCGGCATGCCGGGCTCGATGGCCTGGGCGTGGCGACATACCAGGAAGGCGATCAGGGCGCCGTTATGCAGCGCCAGGGCCAGCCAGGCCGGCAGCAGCGATGGCCCCAGCAGCAACAGGAAGACGAAGGCCAGCATCAGCTCCGGGGTCGAGCGCAGAAAGATCAGCAGACCCTGGCCGATGCCCTGGCTGACGCGATTGCCGAAGTGGCGCGAGGCCAGGGGCCACAGCACCAGGGCGAGCAGCAGGGCGCCGACGGTGCCGAGCAGCCCCAGCAGCAGGGTATTGGCCACCGCGCCGACGAGGTCGGGCAGTTCGGCCAGCCAGCGGAGCACACCGCCGATGTCGCCCTCAAGCAAAGCGCGGGGCCAGATGTCTACGCTGACAAAACGCCATAACAGGCCTGGGTCGATCTCGGGCCAGGGGCCCAGCAACCACACGCTGGCCAGTCCCAGTGGCAGCAGCAGGCGCCGATGGGCCCACCAGGGCAGGGTGGCGATCAGCAGGTAAAAGGCCCACAGCAGGGCGCCGGCCTCGAAGTAGCGACCCTCGCGAAAGGCGCTCTCGAGCTGGTAGCCCAGTGTCGGCAGACCGACAAAACCCAACAGCACGCTGCTTCTGAGCGCGCACTCGAAGCGGTAGCGGGTGTAGGCGGCCAGTTGGGCGAAGGCCTGGGGCAGCTCGGTATAGGCCAGCCGGGCAAGGCGCCCGGTACCCTCGGGCAGCGCCGCCTGGGGCGCCTGGGGCGTCTGCTCGAGGATCTCGGCGTAGACCTTGGCGAAGATGCCGGCGTAGGGAATCGCCAGGGCCGCCAGGGCGGTCAGCGCGGACAACCCGAACACCTGCAGGAACAGCAGCGCCCAGAACAGCTCATGTACCGCCCGCACCGCGGCACTGGCCGCGCGCACCAGGCGTGAGCGGGCGTAGACCAGCGCCAGGGGCAGGCCCAGCACCACGCCGGCCAGGGTGCCCCAGAAGGCCACCGCGATGGTCAGGCCGATGGCCTGCAGGGGCGTCTCGATGGCGCCGAAGTCAGGCAGCGCCAGGCCCATTGCCATGCGTCCGAGTTCGCCCCAGGGATCGCGGCTCAATACTTCGAGGTCGGCCAGCGGAATCGCCAGGGCAGCCAGCACCACCAGCCACAGGCTGTGGCGTGCCAGGCGGGCACCGATACCGTCGCCGGCCAACAGGCCTGGGCGTGTCGCTTGCGCGGCGCTCACGGTCGTGCCTGCTCCTCGCCGGCCTGGTGCAAGGCGTGGCGAGCGCTGGCCTCGGCCGGCGAATCGCTGTTGTCGTCGCGAGCAGGGCTGGGAGCAGCGGGAGAGGAGACCGTGCGTGACGCACTTGGGTAGAGCGCGTCGAGATCATCAAGGCTTAGATCTTGGCTGGGCGCGTCGAGCACCACGCGACCGTCGGCCAGCCCCCAGACGCGATCGAAGTGGCTCAGCGCCAGCTCGCGCTGGTGCAGCGCCATCACCGTGGTAGCGTGCTGGGTATCGATTCGATCGAGCAGCGCCATGGCCTGGTGGGGGTCGACGCTGGCGACCGGCTCGTCACCGAGAAATACCTGGCGGCGCTGATAGAGCGCACGGGCAATGGCGACCCGCTGGCGCTGGCCACCCGACAGCCGACCTACCGGGCGCCTGATGGCGCCTTCGAGCCCTAGTTCAGCGCACAGACTTGCGACATCTTCCCAGGCCTGGCGCAGCGGCCTGACCAGGTTCCACAGGTTGACCAGCGCCGAGTGGCGCTCCAGCCTGCCCATGTAGACGTTATGGTAGACCGATAGCTGAGGCACCAGGCCGTGGTACTGGGGACACCAGGCGGCGTGGCGGCCAAGACGGCGGCGCAGCTCCGCCAGCAGGGTGGACTTGCCGACGCCGCTTTCCCCGAGCAGGGCGACGCGCTCGCCGGGCGCAAGGCGAAGGTGGACGTCATGCAGCACCGTATGGTCGGCGTAGCCCAGGTCGACCCCGTCGAGGATCAGTGTCGGGAAGTCACCGTGGCCGTTGTCCCGGCCGCCGGTGACCTGACGTTGGCCATCGTCCATCAGCGCAGCAGGCCGAGGCTCTCGGCGACCGTCTCGATGGGGGCGTACATGCTGTTGTCGGCGGGAATGAACCCGGAACGCGGGAAGCTCTCCAGCAGTTCGGGATCTTCCATCTCGAGCAGTGCCTGGCGAACCCTGTCGGTAAAGCCTTCGCCGAAGGCTTCATCGGCGTCGCCGCGCAGGGTCCACTGGTAGTCCGGGTAGCTCGGGGTAGACCAGATCACGCTGACCTTGTCGGTGTCGACATCGCCATTTTCCAGCGCCGCGTCCCACACCTTGAAATTGACCGCGCCCAGCTCGTAGGTGCCGGCCTCGACCAGGGCGATGGTGCGTGAGTGATCACCGGAGAAGCCGACCCGTGAGAACAGCTCTTCCGGCGCGGCGTCGAAGCGCTCGCGCAGGTAGTGCTCCGGCATCAGGCGACCGGAAGTGGAGGTCTTGGCGCCAAAGGTGAAGGTCTTGCCCTCGATCTCTTCGGGCAGCTGGTCGGCGGCCTCGAGTCCGGTGCTGGAGTGGGCGATGAAATAGCTCTCGAAGGCCGCATCCTCGACGCCCTGGGCCAGCGCCTGGGAACCGGGCACCAGGCGACGGGCCTGGACACCGGACAGACCGCCAAACCAGGCCAGCTGAACCTGGTCGTTGCGGAAGGCGGTGACCGCCGCACCGTAGGACTTCACCGGCACGTACTCGACCTCGACCTCGAGCGTCTCGGACAGATAGTCGGCCACCCGCGAGAAGCGCTCCACCAGACGCGATTCGTCCTCGTCGGGGATGGCGGTGAAGCGGAAGGTCTCGGTCTGGTCGGCCAGCGTCGGCAGGCTGAACAGCCCCAGGCTCAAGACGGTCAGAACAGAGGGCAGGGATGGCAGTGATCGCATGAGGCTTCCTGGCAATGGTGTGGATGGCGGCGTGCGGACAGGGACGCAAGACAGGCCGCTATTGTTGTGCCAATACGCTAAGGAGGCAAGCCGAGGAGCGGGCCTGACGTTGTTGTCACTCGTCGACGCTGTACCTTGTGCTGCGCAGGCTGTCCTTGATCTTCTTGAGGTGGTGCAGGAAGTCCTCGCCGCGACGCAGGGTGACGCCGGTGGCCAGCACGTCGATCAGCGCAAGCTGTACCATGCGTGAGGTCATCGGCATGTAGTGGTCGGTGTCTTCGGGCGCGCTGACCGCAAGGGTTTCGGTGCACTGGCGCGACAAAGGTGAGTCCGGCGCGGTGATACCGAGCACCACGGCACCGTTTTCACGGGCCAGGGCGGCGATGTCGACCAGTTCCCGGGTGCGCCCGGTATAGGACAGCACCACCACCACGTCGCCGGTGTGGCAGGCCGAGGCGACCATGCGTTGCATCAGTACGTCGATGTAGGCGCTGACCGGCAGGTTGAAGCGAAAGAACTTGTGCTGGGCGTCCTGGGCCACCGCGCCGGAGGCACCGAGGCCGAAGAAGTGGATCTGCTTGGCCTGGATCAGGTAGTCGACCATGCGCTCGATGCGCTCGGGAGCGACCTCCCGACTGGCGAGGTCCAGCGCCGCGATGGTGGCGCCGAAGATTTTGCCGCTGTAGGCCTCGGCACCGTCATCGGGTTCCACCGCCTGGCTGACATAGGGGGTGCCGCCGGCCAGGCTCTGGGCCAGCTGGATCTTGAAGTCGGGATAGCCCTTGGCCTCGAAATTTCGGCAGAAGCGATTGACGGTAGGTTCGCTGACCGAGGCAGCTTGAGCCAAACTGGCGATACTCATGCCGGTTGCGGCGGCGGGGTCGGCCAGAATGACGTCGGCGACCTTGCGCTCGGAGCGGTTGAGCTCGTCGAGGCGGGTGCGAATGCGTTCGATAAGGTCGTGGCGAACCATGGTCGAGGTCGGCTCCGTGACGAAAGGCGCGGGCAACTGCGCGGTGGTGCGCGGGCAGCGGCGCATTTATTGGGGTACCCGAGACAATTCTCTCTGGGGATGTGGTGATTTAACTACGTATTGGCGGCTATCCTAGCGCTCCACCGATCTACATCCAACGTATAAGCGCGCCAGCGGGATATTTTGTGTAAGTTTACAAAATATTTTTCAATCTGGCCGTCGAAAGTTGACCATTTTTTTGTAAACTTAGATACCCTGACGGTAAGCAGGACACATCTCGCTCGATAGCCTTCTGCGATATCCAGGGGTCTACCACCAAACGAGGACGGTTATGACACGACACACCCGATCCGGTGACGCCGAGCGTACCGACATCGATCTGGCGTTGTTCGGCGCCCTGGGCGACCTGTCTCGCCGCAAGCTGTTCCCGGCGCTCTACCAGCTGGACCGCGAAGGACTCTTGCATGATGACACCCGGCTTCTTGGCCTGGCGCGTCAGGACATCGACCAGGAGGCCTTCCGCGAGCGCATCCATGGCTCCTTGAAGGAATACGTCAAGTCGAGCGAGCTCGATGACAAGGTGGTCGCCCGTTTCCTCGATCGCCTGTCCTTCCTGTCGGTGGACTTCACCACAGTGGAAGGCTATGGCGCCATCGCAGAGTGGCGTGAGCAGGGCGGTCAGCAGCGCCCGTTGGTGGTCTATCTGGCGGTGGGGGCGAGCCTGTATGGCGATATCTGCCGCCACCTCGAGGCCAGTGGCAGCCTGGACGAGCAAAGCCGCGTGGTGGTGGAGAAGCCGATCGGCTACGACCTGGAGTCGTCGCGGGAGGTCAACGATGCGGTGGGGGCGGTGTTCCCCGAGTCACGGGTCTATCGTATCGACCACTACCTGGGCAAGGAGACGGTGCAGAACCTGATCGCGCTGCGCTTTGCCAATCCGCTGTTCGGAACCCAGTGGAACCAGAACCATATTTCCCACGTGGAGATCACGGTGGCCGAGAAGGTCGGCATCGAGGGCCGCTGGGGCTACTTCGACGAGGCTGGCCAGCTCAGGGACATGGTCCAGAACCACCTGCTGCAGCTGGTCTGCCTGATCGCCATGGACCCGCCGGCCAACCTCGACGCCGACGCCATCCGCGACGAGAAGGTCAAGGTGCTCAAGGCGCTCAAGCCATTCACCGACGACATGATCGGACGTGACGTGGTGCGCGGACAGTACACCGCCGGCACCAGCGACGGCACCAGTGTACCCGGCTATCTCGAGGAAGAAGGCGCCAATACCCGCAGCCATACCGAGACCTTCGTGGCGATGAAGACCGAGGTGTCCAACTGGCGCTGGGCCGGCGTGCCCTTCTACCTGCGTACCGGCAAGCGCATGCCCGAGAAGCTGTCACAGATCGTGATCCACTTCCGTCAGCAGCCGCACTATATCTTCGACCCGGATCAGCGGGCGCTGGCCGCCAACAAGTTGATCATCCGGCTGCAGCCGGAGGAAGGTATCCGCCTCGAGGTGCTGACCAAGGACAGTGGTCTCGACAAGGGCATGCGCCTGCGCCGTGGCCCGCTGCACCTGGACTTCAACAGCGCCTTCCCCAAGGCACGTATCCCCGACGCCTACGAGCGTCTGCTGCTCGAAGTCATGAAGGGCCAGCAGTACCTGTTCGTTCGGCGTGACGAGGTCGAGCATGCCTGGCACTGGTGCGACGAGCTGATCGCTACCTGGCAGGATCGTGACGAGCCGCCGCGCCGCTATCCGGCAGGCTCCTGGGGACCGGTGGCCTCCATCGCCATGATCACCCAGGACGGACGCAGCTGGTACGAGGACTACTGACATGAGCAGCGAGCAACTTTCTCCGTCTCCCCGAGAGCAACTGGCGCACCAGTTGGCCCAGACCGTGGCCACGGCGCTGCGCGAGGATCTGTCGTCCCAGGATCGCGCCCTGCTGATCGTGTCCGGCGGCTCCACCCCAGTGCCGTTCTTCGAGGCACTGTCCCGGGAAACACTGCCCTGGGATCGGGTCGACGTGACCCTGGCCGACGAGCGCTGGGTCGCTGCCGAGGCCGACGATTCCAACGCCCGGCTGGTCAGGAAGCACCTGCTGATCAACCGGGCCGAGGCGGCCACCTTTGTCCCGCTCACCACCGAACACGATACCCCCGAGGAAGGCACCGACGAGGTCGCCCAGCGACTGACGGGCCTGTCCTGGCCGGCATCGGTAGTGATCCTGGGGATGGGCGGCGATGGCCATACCGCCTCACTTTTTCCTGACAGTCGCGAACTGGACCTGGCACTGAGCACCGATGCCCATGTGGTGGCGGTGCGCACACCGAGCCAGCCCCAGGCGCGCATTACCCTGAGCGCCGAGCGCCTGCACCATGCCCGCCGCCATTACCTGCACCTGACCGGTGACGACAAGCGCGCCGTGCTGGGAAGCGCCATGGCCGGTGACAACGTACGTGAACTGCCCATTCGTGCCTTTCTTAGCTGCCCGCTGGCCGTCTACTGGGCGCCCTGATTTCCTGGAGCCACGCTCATGACCATTGAAAAACAGCTTCCGTCTACCCGCACCACCGAGCTCGACAGCATCTGCCTGAAGGCCGAGGTGATCCCGGTGATCGTCATCGATCGCATCGAGGACGCCGTGCCCATGGGCCGCGCCCTGGTCGAAGGCGGTCTCAGCGTGCTCGAGGTGACCCTGCGCACCGACTGCGCGATCGAGGCCATCGCCCGGCTGAAGAAGGAGCTGCCCCAGGCCAGCATCGCCGCCGGTACCGTGCTGACACCTGCCCAGTATCGTCAGGTCGAGCAGGCTGGTGCCGACTTCGTGGTGACCCCGGGCGCCACCGAGGCGCTTTACCGCTATGGCGTCGAGAGCCCGGTGCCGATGCTGCCGGGGGTGGCCACCATCTCCGAGCTGATGACCGGCTGGCAGTACGGCTATCGTCGCTTCAAGTTCTTCCCGGCCGAAGCCAGCGGTGGCGTCAAGGCGCTCAAGGCCTTCGCCGGCCCCATTGGCGAGGCTCGCTTCTGCCCCACCGGCGGCATCAACCTGGGCAACGCCTCCGAGTACCTGGCGCTGCCTAACGTCATGTGCGTGGGCGGCTCCTGGCTGACCCCGAAGTCGCTGGTCGACGCCGGTGACTGGGACGCCATCCGCGCCCTGGCCAAGGAAGCCGCGGATCGTTTCCATCACTGAAGCCATCACCGAATGCTCGATGACGAAGCGGCGCTGGCCGCTTCGTCATGATTCCTGAGCTCTCTGCACCGGAAGGGCGTCATGCCTATCCATGTGCTCTCTCGACAGCTGGTGCTGTCCTTGATCCGGCCTCTGGCCGGATTTTTTTTGTCCGCCGCCATGGGATGATGGTTGCCTGAGCGAGCGGAGAAAACCTATGAAACTGTTGATACTGGGCGCGACGGGGTTGGTGGGTAGCGAGGCGCTGCGCCAGGCATTGGCCCATCCCGACGTCACCGAGGTGCGGGCACCGGTACGCCGACCGCTGACGCTGGAGCACCCAAGGCTAGCCGCCCCGGTCGTCGATTTCGCCGATCTGGAGTCACTGCGACCGGACAAGACTGGACGAGGTGATGCACAGGCGCTGGCGGGGAATGACGAGTGGTGGAAGGCGGATGGCGTGATCTGCGCACTGGGCACCACCCTCAAGGCCGCCGGCTCGCGAGAGGCCTTTCGACGTGTGGATCTCGAGTTGCCGCTGTGGTTTGCGCGCCGCGCCAGAGCCGCCGGTGCCGAACGCTTTGCCTTGAACTCGGCGCTAGGCGCCGATCGTGGCTCGCGCTTCTTCTACTCCCGGGTCAAGGGCGAACTGGAAGCCGAGTTGCTCGACCTCGACTACCCCAGCCTGACCTTGGTCAGGCCGGGCCTGATCGACGGTGAGCGAGCCGAGGTGCGCCACGCCGAGCGCCTGGGGCTCGCGCTTTCTCGCGGTCTGCGTCCGCTGCTGCCGCGCCAGTGGCGACCCAGTCCGGTGGCCCGCATCGCCGAGGCGCTGGTGCAGGGCGCCATCAGCGCGCCAGCCGGAAGGCATCTGGTGCAGGCCAGGGACCTGGCCTGACCCAAGCCGTCAACGCAGTGATGGAATAGGCCGTCAATGAAGCTAGGATTGCTTTACCGCGTGCTTGGACTACCAGGACTGCGCTTTCTGCTACTGGTGGTGGGGTACAGCGTCGGTCATGAGATCGCCGATTACCTGGGCAGGGAGTATCGGGGTGGTGTGTCCTGGGGGATGACCCTGGGCTACCACTCGTGGGGGGTTGTGTTGCTGTCGCTGGTCGAAGGAGTCGTGGTGTACCGCTGGTCGCGGCGCTGGGTCAGGCTCGAGTGGTTGGCGGCAACGATCACCGCGGCCATCGTGCTGACCTGCACGGGGATCCTGACTGGATACTCGGGCGCATGGGCGCACCCTTATCGTCTGGCCTGGTTCCAGGGCTGCGCGGTGGCTGCCATCTTTCTGCCGCTGATCGTCCACAGGCTGGTCAATCGCTGGCGCCATGCCAGGGCGGGGAGGCGATAGGCCCTGGCATGGCGGCGGGGGACTTTCGGGTCACCCGAGGTTGTCGTGATGTCAGCTGTCGATCACGTCTTCGCGGCGCGGCAGGGCCGCGTAGGCGCCGGGGCGCGTCACCGCGTGGGCGCCGCAGCGACAGGCCAGGGTCAGGGCGCGTTCGAGGAAGGCCTCGTCGTGCTGCCAGTTGGGGCGCTGCCAGTCGTGGTCGGCCAGAGCCGCCAGCAGACCGCCGATAAAGGCATCGCCACCGGCGGTGGTATCGACCGCCTTGACCGGCGGCGGTGTCATGCGCTTGACGCCCTGGGTGGTGTGGGCGGCGACTGCACCGGGACCATCGGTGATCACGATCAGGCGAGCACCGGCGGCCAGGCGTTCGGCCAGCCAGTCGTCACGTGGGTGATCACCCCGCAGGGCGTCGAGTTCATCGGTGGACAGCTTGATCAGGTCGGCCTGGTCGAGCAGGCGGGTGACCAGGCCGACGTCGATGCTGTGCTCGGGCCAGAGGTTGTGACGCAGGTTGGCATCGACGCTGACCAGACAGCCAGCCCGGGAGGCCATCTCGGTGATCGCCAGGGAGGTGGCGGCGATGGCATCGTCCGTAAGGCTGTTGCTGCACAGGTGGACGATGGCGGGCTCGCTGAACACTCCATGGGGCAGATGCTCGGTGCGATACAACAGGTCGGCGGCGGGAGGACGATAGAAGTCGAAGGTGCGCTCGCCGTCTGCGTCGCGGGAGACGAAGGCCAGGGCGGTGCGGGCCTCGCGGGTGCGCGATACGCCGGAGACGTCGACGCCGTGGTGCTCGAGCTCACGGGCCAGGAAGTCGCCGAAGTGGTCGTCGCCCAGCATGCCGAGAAAGCGACTGGTCAGTCCCAGTCGCGCACAGGCCACGGCCACGTTGGCCGGCGCGCCACCGGCGTAGGGGGTGAAGGTCTCTGGTCCCTCGGCGGCATCACCGAGACGACTGGAGAGCATGTCGACCAGGGCTTCACCAAAGGCGATCACGGGGGTCATGGCGGGATTCCTCGTCGATCAGTGGTTGTCGGCCAGCGACAGGGTGGTGCCGAGCATATGCTGGGCGCCGGGTACCAGCCACACCGGATCGAGGCGGGTGTTGGCGGACTCGACGCACAGAAAACGGCGGGCGGCGTCCAGCGGGGTGTCCGGGTTGGGTGTCTCGCCGGGATTCCACACCACCACCGAGTCGCTGTTCTGGCGAGCCACTCGCAGGCGGCGCTGGCCGTCATCGAGCACCACCTCGGCGTTGGAATGATAGATACGATCGACGCCTTCACGGACCCCGAGCTCACCCACCTGCTCGCTCTCGGCGAAGCCCTTGAGCTTGTCCAGGTAGCGGGCCCCGACGAGGCCTTCGACGCGACAGGCGAAGACCTGATCCACCGCCAGATAGCTGTGCAGGGCGGCGGTCATCTTCACCGGCGTCTCGCCCAGGTGCTCGGTGATCAGCTCCACGTGCAGACGCTGGGCGTTGGCCTGGACCACCGCACGGGGATGCAACTGGCTGTGCAGGCGCTGTGGCAGTGACAGGTGCACCTCGACGCCGTCTTCGTGCTCGTCCACCGCGTCCAGTTGCCAGTCGGCCTTGCGCGCCGGGCCGTGCATCGGGCCGGAGCGGTCGGGGGACTCGTCGGCGGTGTTCTCGTCGGCGAACCACGGCCAGCACAGGGGGATGCCGCCACGAATCGCACCCGGCACGTCCTGGGGCGTGGGGGTCACCCACAGCCAGCCAGCGGGCACCAGAGGATCATCCGCACCGCTGTCGACGGTGGCTTTGGCGGGAGAAGCGCCTGCGGCTCGCGTGGGGTCGGGCGCGGGAGATGCGCCTGCGGCTCGCGTGGCGTCGGGCGCAGGTTGAAAGTGAAGCACCTGGGCGCCCTGCAACGAGATCGCCAGCTGGCCCCAGCTCTCGTTGGCCACCCAGATGTCGCGGCCGGCCCAGTGGATGTGCCCCTGGCCCTCTACCTCGTCGATACGTGTCTTGAGCGTTGCCGGAATCATTCGACCTCCTCGTTGTGGAGCGCCTCGGCGGCGCCCAGCAGCCCCGTCCACGGGGCCGTGACCACCTGGATGGAGATGGCTTCGTTGTAAGGGCGCATCCTTCCCTTGTTGCAGAAGGCGCTGAGAAACCCACTGTGAGGCAGCCAGTCGATCAGCCGTGGCACGATGCCACCACACAGGTAGACGCCGCCTCTCGCACCCAGGGTCAGCGCAGCGTCGCCCGCCACGTCGCCGAGGATCTTGAGAAAGCGCAGAATGGTATCACGCCCCAGCGGGTCGCCGCGGTTGGCGGCCTCGGTGACTTGAGCCGGCGTGCTGGCGCTGGCCTCCAGACCATCGATCTCGGCCAGTACTCGGTAAAGGTCGAGCAGGCCCTGGCCGCACAGGATGCGTTCCACACTGACCCGGCCATAGCGACGGTGGAGGCGTCGATAGATCTCGAGCTCCTGTTCGTCGGTGGGCGCGAAGCTGGCATGGCCACCCTCGTTGGGCAGTGGCACCCAGGCGCGCCGTGCCGGGAAGAGGCCAGCCATGCCGAGGCCAGTGCCCGGTCCGATGACCAGTCGAGCGGCGTGCCCTTCGGCCTCGCCGGTCTGGATGCTGACCAGATCATGCGAATCGACGTGGGGGACGCCGAGCGCCTGAGCCATGAAGTCGTTGATGACCTTGAAGTCATCCAGGGCAAGGTCACGCTTGACCTCGCCCTTCAGGAAGCTCCAGTGATTGTTGGACATGCTGACCCGTTCGGCGTGCACCGGACAGGCGAACGCCAGGCACGCCTCCCGCGGGGCCTTCTCGCCGCTGGCGCCCACCCGCTCGAGGTAGTCACGGGCAGCTTCCACCACGCCGGGATAGTCGGCACAGGGCAGGGTCAGGATGTCGTGGGGGGCAGTCTTGCCCGGCGACACCAGCGCGAAGCGTGCGTTGGTGCCGCCGATGTCCCCGATCAGCGCTTGGCGTGTCATGGGCGAACTCAGGCGTCCTCGTCGTGGATCTGTCCCTGCTGGCGCTCGAGGTCGTCGGCCTCGAAGCCACCGAAGACGCCGGCGCCTTCCTCGGCGCCCATGGCCAGGTGACGGTAGCCGCCGAACAGCTCGCGACCCAGACCCACATGGTAGTGGTCCAGTTCGGCCACGCGCTTGGGACGATCCCGCCATTCGGCGTCGCTGAGCACGACAGACAGCTCGCCCTTGTCGGCGTCCAGGCGCACCACATCGCCATCACGCAGCCTGGCCAGCGGGCCACCGTCCAGCGCCTCCGGGGTCATGTGGATGGCCGCAGGTACCTTGCCCGAGGCACCGGACATGCGCCCGTCGGTGACCAGGGCAACCTTGTAGCCGCGATCCTGCAGGACGCCCAGGTAGGGGGTCAGCTTGTGCAGTTCGGGCATGCCATTGGCCTTGGGGCCCTGGAAGCGCACCACCACGATGACGTCACGGTCGAGATCGCCGGCGTCGAAGGCGGCCTTGAGGTCGTTCTGTTCCTCGAAGATCTTGATCGGCGCCTCGACGACCCGGTGCTGAGCCTCTACCGCCGACACCTTGATGACGCCACGGCCGAGATTACCCTCGAGCACGTTGAGGCCACCGGTGGCGGCAAAGGCGTTGGATACCGGGCGCAGCACGTCCGGGTCGAGGCTCTCCAGGGGGCCTTCGCGCCATACCAGCTTGCCATCCTCGAGGAAGGGCTCCTGGGTGTAGGCGGTCAGGTCGGTGCCGAATATCGTCGGGATGTCGCCGTGGATCAGGCCCGCACCGAGCAGCTCCCGGATAAGCAGGCTCATGCCGCCGGCGGCCTGGAAGTGGTTGATATCGGCCTGGCCGTTGGGATAGACCCGGGTCAGGCTGGGCACCGCGGAGGACAGCTCCGAGAAGTCATCCCAGTTGATGGTGATACCCGCCGCCGCGGCCATGGCCACCAGGTGCATGGTGTGGTTGGTGGAGCCGCCGGAGGCCAAGAGGCCGACCATGGCGTTGACGATGGCACGCTCGTCGATCTGGCGATAGAACGGGCGGTAGTCGCCGCCGGGCTCGGTATTGCGGATCGTCTGTTCGGTGGCGAAACGAGTCAGCGCTTCGCGCATGTCGGTACCGGGGTTGACGAAGGAAGCGCCCGGCAGGTGCAGCCCCATGAACTCCATCATCAGCTGGTTGGAGTTGGCGGTGCCGTAGAAGGTGCAGGTACCGGGGCTGTGGTAGCTCTCGGACTCGGCTTCCAGCAGCTCGTCACGGCCGACCTTGCCCTCGGCGAACAGCTGACGGACGCGGGCCTTTTCCTTGTTGGGCAGGCCGCTGGGCATGGGCCCGGCCGGGATGAAGGTAGTCGGCAGGTGGCCGAAGCGCGCCGCGCCGATGAACAAGCCCGGCACGATCTTGTCGCACACGCCAAGATAGAGGGCGGCGTCGAACATGTTGTGCGACAGGCCCACGGCGGTGGCCATGGCGATGACGTCGCGGGAGAACAGCGACAGCTCCATGCCCGGCTGGCCCTGGGTGACGCCGTCGCACATGGCCGGCACTCCGCCGGCGAACTGGGCGGTAGAGCCCATCTGGCGGGCGCTTTCGCGAATCACCTCGGGAAAGGTCTCGAACGGCTGGTGCGCCGACAGCATATCGTTGTACGACGAGATGATGCCGAGGTTGGCGCTATTCATCAGCTTGAGCTGATTCTTGTCCTCGCTGCCGCACGCGGCAAAACCGTGGGCCAGGTTGCCGCAGGACAGTTCGGAGCGATGGACGCCGCGACGATGCTGGGCCTCCATGCGCTCTTCGTAGAGGGCGCGCCTTTGCCGAGAGCGCTCACGGATGCGCTCGGTGACGCGGGCGACGGTGGGATCGAGCGAAGAAGCTTGCTGGCTAGCCATGGTCAACCTCAGACGTGTTGATGCGGGTCAGGTACGTAACTTTACCAAATAAAAAGCCAATTTCCTCCCCCTTGACCGAGTGCTTTGGTCGAATATGTAGTTTTTTTACAGGGAGTGGCCGGTGGTCGCCGCCTTCGACGATCTCGGCGACGAGCACCTCCAAAGTCTGGCACTCTGTGGCTGAATCGCAAAGTGCAAGGAGTGGGTTGTGACGCCATCATCCCCGCAGCAAGAACAGGGCGGCCACGCCGAGGAAGGTCTTTCGGTCAAGTGCCTGGAGACCGTCGCCGAGGTGCCGGCCGAGCACTGGAACGCCCTGGTGGACCCGGACCACCCCTTTGCCCGTCACGAATTTCTCGATGCGCTGGAGGCCACCGGTGCGGTGGGGGAGGGCACCGGTTGGCAGCCTCGACATCTGACGCTGTGGCGAGGGGCGCGACTGGTAGGCCTGCTGCCTTACTACCTCAAGGAGCACTCCTGGGGCGAGTACGTGTTCGACTGGAGCTGGGCGGATGCCTGGGAGCGTGCCGGGGGGCGCTACTACCCCAAGGCGGTGAGCGCGATCCCCTTCACCCCGGCGCCAGGCCCGCGCCTGGCACTGGCAGAAGGTGAAGACGAGCAGACCGTCATGGCCATGCTGGCGAGCCAGTGGCAAGACGACCCCGGGCTATCGGGCTGGCATCTGCTGTTTGCCGAGGACTCGGAGGTGGCCGCCTGGCGACAGGCCTGTCCGGGCCTGATCGCCCGAAGCGGCGTGCAGTTTCAATGGCGAGACGAGGGCTTCGGCGACTTCGAGGGATTCCTGGCGGCGATGACATCGAAACGGCGCAAGGAAGTAAGACGCGAGCGTCGCCGTGTCGCCGACCAGGGCATCGAACTGCGGCGCCTCGAGGGCAGCGAGATCGACGAAGCGGCGATCCGCCACTTCTTTCGCTGCTATCGCATCACCTATCTCGAAAGAGGTACGACAGGATATCTAAGCGAGGTATTTTTTCAGCGGCTTCGCCGTCATATGCCGGAAAACCTTGTGCTTGTTCAAGCTTTTGTTGAAGGCCGCCCGGTGGCCGCCGCGCTCTGCCTTCAGGGAACTCGAACCCTCTACGGTCGCTACTGGGGCAGCGAGGTGCTGGCCGACTGTTTGCACTTCGAGGCCTGTTACTACCAGGGTATCGAGCACTGCCTTGCGCGAGGCCTCGACTGCTTTGACCCCGGAACCCAGGGTGAGCACAAGGTGTCCCGGGGCTTCGTCCCCCGCCGGCTGACGTCCTTGCATCATGTCAATGATCCCCGCCTCAACGATGCGGTAGCGCGATTTTGTCAAGAGGAAGCCCGACAGCTCGAACTGTATGTGGCGGCGGCCCACCGTGGACTACCGTTTCGAGGTAGAGCGTAATACGGTGCTATGATTCAACCGATACTCATGTGAGATAACGATTACATTACGCAGGCGCAGATGGATCGAGGGCGGTCGGGTTCGTAGTCGCGCTGGCGCGACAGTCCGATCGTTGCTGGTGTCTGCGGGCGGTTGGGTTCAGGGGACAGGCGATGGACGTCAAGCAACGTTGCAGTTGGTGGATCGGCGACCCCGGTGGTCGTGCCGGCCACCTGCTGGAGGGATTGCAGTCGAGTGGCTGGCAGATGCATCCGCTGGTGTCGCCGCTGTCGGATTGCCGCTTGCAGCCTGATGACCCTTGCCGGGTCGGCATCATGGTACTGGAGGACCTGTCCTGTCAGGACCTGCGCCATCTGGAACCGCTGATCCTGAAAAGCGAAAGGCCCTGGATCGCGGTCGGCACCTCGGATCAGTGTGACGACCCCGAGATGCGTCGCATCATGGCCCACCTGAGCCACTCCCTGGTGTCGCCCCAGGTGGATCTGCTACGCCTGTCGATTCTGATGGAGCACGCTGCGGAACTGTCGATGCTGCAGCAGCGCGACCGTGAAGAACAGCGCATGTCGGCCGCCGCCGAAGACAGCGAGTACGAGTTCGTCGGTACGACGCCGGTGATGTGGAACCTGTTCAAGACCATCCGCAAGGTGGCGGTGGTCGATGCCCCGGTGTTCATCAGCGGTGAGTCCGGTACCGGCAAGGAGCTGACGGCTCAGGCCATCCACGAGCGCTCCACGCGTTCGCGCCAGCCCTTTCACGCCATCAACTGCGGCGCCCTGCCCGAGCATTTGATTCAGTCAGAGCTGTTCGGCCACGAGAAGGGCGCCTTCACCGGTGCCTCGCAACGCAAGATCGGTCGTATCGAGGCGGCCGACGGTGGCACCCTGTTCCTCGACGAGATCGGCGACCTGCCGCTGGAGCTTCAGGTCAACCTGCTGCGCTTTCTGGAAATGCGCTGTATCCAGCGCGTCGGTGGGCTCGAGGATATTCCGGTGGACGTACGTATCGTCGCCGCGACCCACGTCAATCTCGAGCTGGCGGTGAAGGAGGGACGCTTTCGGGAGGATCTCTATCACCGGCTCAATGTGCTCCAGGTGCAGGTACCTGCCTTGCGCGAGCACTCGGAAGATATCGAGATCCTGGCGCGTTTCTTCTTCGAGCGCTTCTCCTGCGAGAAGGCCTCCTGTCTGAAAGGCTTTTCCCGAGAGGCGCTGTCGGTGATGCAGCGCTACCATTGGCCCGGCAACGTCCGCGAGCTGATCAACCGGGTTCGCCGGGCCATGGTGATGTGCGAAAACCGCCTGATCCAGCCCGAGGACCTCGGCATCGAACGGCGTGGCTTGAACCGCCACCAGATAACGCTTGAAGAGGTTCGCGAGGAAGCCGAGCGTGATGCGCTGCTCTCGGCGCTGGGGCGCAACAAGTACCGGGTCAACGCCGCCGCCAAGGAACTTGGCGTCTCCCGGGTGACCATCTATCGGTTGCTCGACAAGCACGGTATTTCACGTACGCCTCCCCAGGAGGCCGCCTTTTCCTGACGGCCTGGTGTCATTGATTCTGTTCGAGCGATAGTGAAGAGGCGTTATCGGCAGGTCTCTCCTCGCAGCGCTCTCTTCTCTCTATATGACATCTCGGCTATATGACCTCTCGGCAAACCACTCTTTAATAGCCCCGCTGCAAGCGGGGCTTTTTGCATCCAGGTTCCAGTGCTCTGCTATCTGGGGGCTTTCTATCGCCCTGGCATCTGGGTCCTTCTATCACCCTTGTATCTGCGCTCTGACATCCGGATCCGATTATCGACGTTGAGAGATCGCGGCAAGATGTCGACGCTATGCGGACGAAGCTGATGCTTCGTACTCCCGAAAAATGGGCCTGGCGCAAAAGTGTTGCTTTGTTGAAACATTGGCCAGAAGGACAGTGTTGAAGTGGTGAATGTCTAAAAAATACCTTTTATATCAGTATATTGCTTGTTGATGGGTCAGTTTTAACTGTGCTCAATCATGTGATTTCTGACATTTCTCCCCCATCCGTACAAGGTGCCGGCTTCCCTCGTAACGCGAATGTCGTCCTTGAACACACCCTGCCACATTTTTTTGCTGTTTCTTCTGAAACCCCCGCCACGCGGGCCCTTCAGCACGATAGTGCCAGGCTGGCAGCGTCGCTTTGCCTGTTTGTCGCTATCGCTCAGTTCTGTGCTGTACCAGTAACGGTACTTTTTGGAAAACCACCGACAAAACAGATAGTTGACGATGTTTTGTGCTGTTTTTTCTCATCGGCTGAAGGTGCGTTGTTTCATCCGCTTAACACTCTTCATTTCGCACAAAAATAAAAATGCCTATAAATCAACAGGTTATAAGTTGGCACGGCGATTGCTCTGTTCTTTGTGCAGGAGAAACACTGCAACGGGAACAGGACCCGAGGAGACGCCGACATGAACCAGACGATCGCAAACAGCCGGACCCTAGTCCTTGGCGCGTCCATCGCGATCGGTGTGGCGCTGGCCGCCACCGGATCCATGTCGGCCCGATCGGACACCGCGATGCTCGACGAGCAGCAGGTGTTCGGCGCTCCCGGGGAGCAGCACCTCGTCAATGACGGGGCGCTGGACACAATTCGAGGCCGCTTCGTGCCGGAGCAGGGAATCGACGCCGACGGCGTCATCCTCTGGGACGAACGGCCGGGACGAGGTGCCGGAGGCGGGGGCGACGACAGCAGCCATCGCGCAGCCAACGGGCTGAACAACCGTCAGAGCGCCAACGTCACTACGCAACGGGACTGGTGATCACCATGGGACACCTGAAGCACAAAGAAGGGCAAGGGGGAAGCGGGAACGCCGTGACGTGCCAGTGGCGTCTGGCCCTGGCCGCAGCGGTAGTAGCGGTGGGCCTGGTCGGTGTGGGGACCGACCAGAGCCTCGGCGCCGATCTTCGCCCCGGCGTCCAGCCCGGCGAGATCATCATGCTGCGAGAGGTCGAGACTGCGCCATTCGGCTACGTCAATCGCGAAAGCGGGCCGATTCGTGGCCGTGCCGACCTGATGCACAGCAGCAACATGGCGCGCAGCGCCACCGGCAGCGTTCACACCCGCATGGGTGGGGTCTCCGCGATCATGCTCGATGACACCCGGGCGGCCAGTATCTCCGCCGGCGTAGGCCGCGGCATGAGTCAGATGCACCGCGCCCTGGGTACCGGCGCCAATCTCGGCACCGGCCCCCTGGGCAGCAGCAATCGGGTAGCGACCTCGGTCGGTGGCGGATCGGCAGCCGGTGGCAGCGTGATCGGGGCGACCTCGGGTATCGCCAATACCGTGACTGGCGCGCTGGCGCCCCTGACCGGCGGGAGGCGCTGATCATGCGGATCTTCAAGCCTTCATTCGTGCCGGTACGGCTGACTCGCAGCCTGGTGCTTACCGCCGCCTTCGGGCTGGTGATGGTGAGCCCGGACCCGGCCCAGGGCCAGGACCTGAGCGGCCTGCGCAGCAGCAGCGTGATCAGCGGACAGGCGCTCAGCGGTGTCAGTGGTGTCGCGGCGGCCAACCAGGCCGCGGGCAACCAGAATCTGCAGTCCAACAGCGGCGCCCTGGCCATCGGTGATGGCGCCACCATCAACAATCGTCTGGTGCAGCAGGTGCGCATCGACGAACGACTCGCCGGCATGGAGGTGGGCACCGCCATCAGGGAGGGCGCCTTTAGTGGAGCCTCCGGGTGGATGTCCGTCAACCAGGCGGCGGGGATAGGCAACCTTCAGAGCAACAGCTTCGGCATGGCTCTGGGGAGCACGGTCAGCGGCCTGAGCGACGACAGTCTGCAACAGGTGCTGGCACCAAGGCAGGGGCTGAATGGGTCGAGCAGCAATGGCTCCGACAGCGCCATCCGGAATCTCGAGATCGATGAGAGTACCTTCGGGGGCGCCAGAGGAGTGATTCAGGTCAACCAGTCAGCCGGCACGGGGAACGCCACTCGCAACAGCTTCAGCTATCGCTTCAACCAATAGAGCAAGCGTGGAAGACAACGAGTGACGTCAATAAAAGCAGTGAAAAGACAGTACGGTTCATTCAGGAGAACGATCATGAAAACTTTCGAAAAAGCACCGCTCGCTCTGGCCATCTCTGCACTTCTGGTCGCACCGGCGGCACTGGCGGACAACAGCTTTGACACCGATTCCTACATGGATTCCGACGTCAACAACCGCTACGACGTTCATATCAAGAACGATTCCCACACCTACAAGCGGCTGGGTGCGCTCGGTGGAGCCCTGGTTACAGATGACAACTACTCCGGCGCCACCGTGGACAGCAAGCAGTTCAGCGACAACAACTATGCCACGCAAGACCTGACCACCAATGACGCGACCCTGGGCGGCAATGCCCTGCAGGGTGCTGCCGGTAATATCGGTGCCAACGTGGCCGCCGGTGACAACAACCAGCAGGCCAACGACGCCGCGCTGTCGTCTTCCGACGCGGCCACCGTATTCGGCCAGGCGGCTTCCTTCTCCTTCCAGTCCACCTCCAACAACATGACTGGCATCACCGGCAGCCCGAACACTGCCCTGATGGGTGGCAACGCCCTGCGTAACGCCAGCGGCAACATCGGCGTCAACGTCGCGGCTGGTATCGGCAACGCCCAGCACAACAGCCTGGCGGCAGCCGTCAACACCGCCAGCGGCAGCGCCGACGCCACCACCGGCGGCGTCCAGGCCAGCTACAACAACAGCACCACCACCGCAGGACAGGTCGTGACCCTGGAAAGCGGCTCCGAGTTCAGCGCCGGCGTGGTACTGGGCGGTGGCTACATCGGTGGCGGTGTCGGTAGCTACGAGGGCAACTGGGAGCAGACCAACGACGTCTATCCGGAAATCTGGCAGGGCGGCGATAGCCACCCCGGCGGCGAGTCCCTGTGGGGCCATGCTGACTTCGACGACCAGGGCCCGGATGGCAACGACGGTCGTTTCGAGGGTGAAGAAGGCGGTTCTCTCGGCTTCGTCGAGGCCGGTCTGATTGGCCTGGCCGGCACCGCTTCCGGTTCCAGCAACTCCTTCAATGAAGTGCTGGTCTACCAGGAAAATACTGCCACCCTGGGCGGCAATGCCCTGCGCGGCGCCACCGGCAACATCGGCGTCAACATCGCCTCCGGCACCGGCAACATGCAGCGCAACTCGCTGTCGATTGCCTCCAGCATGGGCGGCGCAGCCACCGGCGGTGGCGCGGGCGAAGCGCAGTAATCCGTTCGATCCAATCGGTACTTCCCCGGCCCATCTGGGTCGGGGATCTTTCCAACAAGACACGACCGCCAAAGCTCACCAAGAAGCTGGCCAATACGACACTCACCATCTGGATACGGGGGACAGGTCATGACACTGCCACGCTGGCCGCTGGCCGCGGCACTGGCCATCGGCCTCGCACTACCACTCGGCAACACCCAGGCTGCCACCATTCGCCTGGGAGGGATCGTGCCGGGGACGGTGATCAACAAGGACGTGCAGTCCATCCGTGAGCGTCGCTACGAAAATCTGGTCGAGCAGCGCACCGACTTTTCCTGTGGTGCCGCTTCGCTGGCCACCCTGCTCAAGTACGCCTACCAACGTCCCGACACCACCGAGCACGACGTGCTGGCGGGGATGCTGGAGGTAGCCGACCTGGAGCTGGTACAGCAGCAGGGCTTCTCCCTGCTGGATCTGAAGAACTATGTCGAGACCCTGGGCCTGCGCGGGCGCGGCTATGAAGTCGACGCCGAGACCCTGGATGACGTCTCGATTCCGGTGATCGTCCTACTGGACCTCAACGGCTACAAACACTTCGTGGTCATGAAGAAGGCCAGCGCAGATCGCGTCTATATCGGTGATCCGGCGTTGGGCAACCGGGTGATGTCCCGGGACGAATTCATGGCCGCCTGGAACAATATCATCTTCGCGGTGGTGGGCGACGGCTTCGATCGCTATACCGCCTTGCTCGATCCGCGCCAGCCTTTGACGGCGCATCGAATGAAGGACGTGTTTTCGCCCGTCTCACGCGAGCAGATGATCGACTTCGGTTTCCGTCACGCTGAACTGTTCTGATAACGATAACGCTCTTTCGGCAAGGCTCAGCGGCGAGCAGGAAGGCGCCGTCGATCAGGGGGCAACACCATGATGGGACATGACAGGGGACCAGGGCTGAAATACTGGGCAATGCTGTTGGCATTGTCGTTGGCTCTGGGCGCACCGGCAGCGTTGGCTGCCACCACCGACTTTGACCGCTTCGAGGGTTTCAGCGAGGCGCGTCAGCTATCCGACAGTGAACTGGGACAACAGCGCGGGCGCTTCGCCGATAAGGGGCGCCTGATGTTTTTCGGGGTGCAGATGGTCAGCGAATGGCGCACCGCGGCGGGGGATCATCTATCTGCCGGGGCGCAGATGCTGGGTGATCTGAGTCGAGGCCAACCCACGGTGAGCTTCCAGCCCACCATTACCGTGGTGGAGAGCGCCGCGGGTCTGGCAAGTCTTGGCAACGGTGCAACGATAGTCGATCGGGGCACCGCCAACGCCTCCGGCGTGGTGCAGTCGATCCAGGCGGGGGGGGACTTCAACGTCGCCGCCAATGACCTGGTCATCGATGTCATGGACGCCTCGAGCTTCGGTGGAGTGAGCCCGGACACCAGCGGCAATCTGACCCGCTCCATCGCCGGCAGTACCATCGCGGTATCCGCCGTCGGCAACAACATGAGCGTATCCGTGGACATTCCGGGTATGGGCAGCATCAGTCAGGCCATTGTACCCGGCGGCGGGCTGAATCAGGCGATCCAGCTCTCCAGCAACATGCAGCAGGTGCGCAACCTGACCCGGCTGCAGCTGTATATGGGTAACCAGGCCGGGGTGGGAGACAGGGCGGTACCCGGCATGCTCAGCGGCATCAAGTCCGCGGCGGCACTGCGTTGACAGCTATGAAGGATTTGGCCGTCGTAAACGCACAATTTGACTACACTTTACCAGGAGTGTCGGGGGACCCTGCTGGAAGGGGAGCAGAAGGGCGCAGTAGACGCTCGACAAGAAGTACAAACGATTTCATTCGGGGACAAGGAGATCGACGTGAATATCGTCATCAACAGGACGCTCTGCCCGCCGTTGGCGGGCCTTTTACTGGCCGGTGCTGCGGCGCCTGCTCTTGCACAACAGACCGTCGGAGCCGAACAGCAAGAAGCGCTGGAATCCCAGGAGGCCTCGCGCAGCGTGCAGGATATTTTCCGCGAGGAGCACGCGCTGTTTTCCGATCGCCTGACCATCGAACCCGGGATCACCTACACCTACTCGGATCGGGATAGCCTGGCACTACGCGGCTTTCTGGCACTGGACGCCATCTTTCTCGGCGAGCTGAATCTCGACAATGTCGAGACCCACATTACCACCCTGGATATCAATACCCGTTATGGCCTGACCGATCGGCTGGAAGCCAGCATCAATGTGCCCTTCGTCTATCGCACCACCACCATCCAGTCCATCGGTGGTGAGTTCTCCACAGAACGCAATGTGGAGGATGACGTCGATGAAGCCGGGCTAGGTGATATCTCGGCGAGCCTGTCCTACCGGCTGCTGCCGGAGACCGTGGAGAGGCCCGACGTGGTGGTCAGTCTGGGGGTGCGTGCGCCCACCGGCAAGGACCCCTACGGCATCGAAATCGAGCAATCCGATACCGCCGGTAACCTGTCGGTTCCCAAGGAATTGCCCACCGGCAACGGCGTCTGGGGCGTGACTGCCGGGGTGTCGGTACTCAAGACTCTGGACCCGGCCATCGTCTTCGCCAACCTGGGCTACACCTACAATATCGAGGAAGATTTCGACGATATTTCGGCGGGTGAGGGTGATCAGCGCGCCGATGTGGATCTGGGTGACAGCATCAGCGCAGGCTTCGGTACCGCCTTTGCCTTGAATGAGCGGCTGAGTCTGGCGTTGTCCTACTCCCACGAATATATCCGCAAGACCGAGATTACTCCGGAAGGTGGCAATGAGACCGAGGTTATCGGCAGTGACGCCACTATCGGGGTGTTCAATATCGGTGGCACCTACGCCATGACCGATTCCACCTCGGTGGTCACCAACCTGGGCATCGGCATGACCGATGACGCCTCGGATATCAGCCTGACCTTCCGTATGCCGTTCCAGCTATAGAGCGGTTGGCATTTAACCAGCGCAAGAACGCTCGCCAGTGAGTCGGCCGACCCTCGGGGTCGGCCGATTGCGTTGGTGCCTCTGGTCTTGATGCGCTCTCCTGGCCATCGTGACATGGGCCGACCCGCGACTCGCCCCCGACCGGGCGGCGATGGCATACTAGGCGCCGAATCGAATGTCGACGGTACCTGCATGCTCAAGACCTTGGCGATAGTGCTGCTGGCACTGCTCGCCCTGCTTCAGTATCGACTGTGGCTGGGCCAGGGCGGTGTCATGGAAATGAATGAAGTCAGCGGGCGGGTGGCGGCGCTGGAGGCGGAAAACCAGCCCCTGCGCGATCGCAATGCTCGCCTTAGCGCCGAGGTGGTGGACCTCAAGACCGGTCTCGATGCCATCGAGGAACGCGCTCGCAGCGATGTGGGCATGGTGCGCACCGACGAGCAGTTCTTCTGGGTGCCCGGGGTCGAGACCGACGTCGCCCCGGTGGCCCAACCGACACCGGGATCTGCCCAGGGGGCCAGTGAATGAGCCGACTGTGGCTGATCGTGCCGGCGGCGGGCGTCGGCAAGCGGGTCGGCGGGACCTGCCCCAAGCAGTATCTCGAAGTGGCGGGGCGACCGGTGCTGGCGCATACCCTGGCGCGGCTGCATCAGAGCTTTCCCGAGGCGCGGCTGTGCCTGTGCCTGGCGCCCGATGACGACTGGTTCGACCCGGCGCTGGTCCCCTTTACCGACTGGCAGCGGGTGGCCGGCGGCGCCGAGCGCGTGCACAGCGTGGTCAATGCCCTGGCGGCGGTCGCCGCCCAAGGCGCCCCCGATGACCTGGTGCTGGTGCACGACGTGGCGCGCCCCTGTGTCAGCGCCGATGACCTGTCACGGCTCTACAACGCTGCCCTCGCGAGCCCTGACGGGGCGCTGCTGGCCTCGCCGGTGGCGGATACCATCAAGCGTGACGATGGCCAGGGGGCGGTGGCGAACACCGAGGACCGACGGGGTCTGTGGCAGGCCCAGACGCCCCAGGCATTTCGCTTTGCTCTGCTTCAGGAAGCTCTGGCCCGGGCGCTGGCGCCGGACGGCATCGGTGTCGGCCGGATCACCGACGAGGCGTCGGCGGTGGAGGCCCTGGGCCGCGCGCCCCGACTGGTCGCCGGTCGCCGCGACAATATCAAGATCACCCACCCCGAGGACCTGCGCCTGGCCGAGTTGATCCTGGCCGGCGACGCGGTGCTCCGGGATCTGCACGAGAGTTCATGAACATGCTGCTGCCCCTGCGCATAGGCCACGGCTTCGACGTCCATCGCTTCGGCGAGGGTGACCACCTGATGATCGGGGGCGTGCGACTGCCCTTCGATCGGGGGTTCGTGGCGCACTCCGATGGCGACGTTCTGTTGCATGCCATCAGTGATGCGCTGCTGGGCGCCTGCGCCCTCGGTGATATCGGTCACCTGTTTCCGGATACCGACCCTGAGTGGAAGGGCGCCGACAGTCGCGACCTGCTGCGGCGGGTGGTGGCACGGGTGGCGCAGGCCGGCTACCGGGTGGCCAACCTGGACGCTACCCTGATGGCCCAGGCGCCGAAGATGGCACCGCATCTCGGTGCCATGCGCGACGCCCTGGCCGAGGACCTGGGCATCGACAGGGGCGCCATCAACGTCAAGGCCACCACGACAGAGCGTCTCGGCTTCACCGGGCGTGGCGAGGGCATCGCCGCCGAGGCGGTGGTGCTGATGGCGGCCATTGACAATGATGCCACCAGCGCCGCCGGGGACCCTGGCGCCAGTGTCACGAGGGCCGAATCGACATGAGCGATGCCATCGTCTGGCCCCCGGACTGGCCGCGCTATCTGGACGAGCGTTTCGGCGCCCCGATGGCTGGGCGTTACCGGGAAACCCCCGAGGATTTCCAGGTCGAGGAGGACCTTGGGTTCGCTCCTGAGGGCCAGGGCGAGCACCTGTGGCTGTGGATCGCCAAGCGTGACACCACCACCGCCAGGGTCGCCTCGACCCTGGCCCACCAGTGTCAGGTGAGTCGCCGCGACGTCGGTTATGCCGGCATGAAGGACCGCACGGCGGTAACGCGTCAGTGGTTCTCGGTGCATCTTGCGGGGCGTGAGGCGCCGAAAGATCTCGACGCACGACTGGCGGCGGAGGGCTATGTGGTCGAGGCCGCCAGCCGTCATCCGCGCAAGCTCAAGCGTGGGGTCCATCGCGGCAACCGCTTTCGTCTGAAGCTGACCGGCGAGGTGGCTCGGGACCCTGGGCTCGAACAGCGCTTCGAGGCCTTGGTGAGCGACGGGGTGCCCAACTATTTCGGGCCCCAGCGGTTCGGTCACGAGGGGCGCAACCTGAGCAAGGCCTGTGCGGTGCTCGAGCGCGGCTGGCGCAAGCGTGATGACCGCGAGGGCATGCTGTTGTCCGCCGCTCGCAGCTACCTGTTCAACGCCCAGTTGGCCGAGCGTCTGCGCAGGGGCTGCTGGCGAGAGGTGCTGGCCGGCGATGTGATGATGCTGGAAGGTACCCACAGCCTGTTCGACGTGGAAAGCCCCGATGACGCCTTGAAGGCGCGCCTCGAGCAAGGCGACATCCATCCCGCCGGGGTACTCTGGGGGACCGGTGGCAGTCGCGCCCGGGAGCGAGCCGAGGCGCTGGAGCAAGACGTCCTGGCCGAGGCGCCGGCGCTTTGCGCCGGACTCGAGAAGGCCAGGGTCAAGGCGTCCCGACGGGCGTTGAGAGTCATGCCCACCGAGGCCCGTCTATGGCGTCAGGGCGACGCGGTGTGGCTCGAGTTCCGCTTGCCCGCCGGGGCCTTTGCCACCGCCGTGCTGCGTGAGCTGATGGATCACCCCACCTTGAGCTTTCGCAACGCGCCGTCCGTCGACGAGCCTTTAGTGAAGGAGCCTGTGGCCAGGCAGCCTGGGGAAGAGCTGACCGGGGACGCGCAACCAGTGGCCGAGCAACACCAGGGAGATACACCATGAGGAGACTGCTGCTATCCAACGACGACGGCGTCAACGCGCCTGGCTTGAAGGCCTTGCATGACGCCCTCAGCCCCTATGCCAAGCTCAGGGTGGTCGCCCCCGATCGTGATCGCAGCGGTGCCAGCAACTCCCTTACCCTGTCGCGTCCGCTGTCGCTCAGCCCCATGGACAGCGGCTTCTACAGCGTCGACGGTACCCCCGCCGACTGTGTCTATCTTGGCGTCAACGGCGTCTGGGACGAGACGCCGGATCTGGTGATCTCGGGTATCAACCATGGCGGCAACCTGGGCGACGACGTGCTCTACTCGGGCACCGTGGCGGCGGCCATGGAAGGGCGCAATCTGGGCATGACGGCCATCGCCGTGTCACTGGTCGGGCACCGCTACTTCGAGACCGCTGGCCGGGTGGCGGCGAGCCTGGTAGGGGCACTGGAGCAGCTTTCGCTGCCGCCGCGCAGCCTGCTCAATGTCAATGTGCCGGATGTGCCGTGGGAGGAGCTGCGCGGCTTTCGCGTCACTCGCATGGGCTATCGTGGCCCCGCCGAACGCCCCATCGAGACGCGCGATCCCCGTGGACGGTTGCGCTACTGGATCGCCCCGGTGGGGGAAAATGCCGACGATGCGCCGGACACGGACTTCGCCGCGGTGGCGGAGGGTTACGTCTCCATCACCCCGCTGCAGACCGATCTGACCCGACACGCCGCACGCGATGATGTGCAGGACTGGCTTGATGCGCTCACCTGATCTCAGAGGCGTCGGCATGACGTCCCAGCGAACCCGGGACCGCATGGTCAGCCGCATGCGCGAGCAGGGCATTCGCTCGTCTCGCGTGCTCGAGGTGATGGCGCGGGAACCTCGCCATCTGTTCCTTGACGAGGCCCTGGCGCATCGTGCCTACGAAGATACCGCGCTGCCGATCGGCCACGGCCAGACCCTGTCGCAGCCCTGGATCGTCGGACGCATGAGCGAGCTGATCCTCGAGCAGGCGCCCGAGCGAGTGCTGGAGGTGGGGACCGGGTCAGGCTACCAGACGCTGATCCTGGCACGTCTGGTGACGGAACTCTGGTCGGTGGAGAGGATCAATGCTCTGCATCGTATCGCCGCCTCACGCCTGCGCCTGTTGAAGACCTACAACGCGCGCTTGAGGCTGGCCGACGGCGGGCACGGGTGGCCCGAGGCCGCCCCCTTCGACGCCATCCTGCTGACCGCCTGTGCCAGCGAACTGCCCGAACCTCTGCTGTCCCAGCTGGTGGACGGCGGCGTGCTGATCGCGCCGCTGGAAGGGCACGATGGACGCCAGTGGCTGACCCGTGTAAGGCGCGAGGGAGAGCGCTTTGAATTCGAACGGCTGGAACCGGTACGCTTCGTGCCGTTACTTGAAGGAGTAATTCGTTGAAACATTCGCTAGGCCTCTACCTCCGGGGTGCGGGCATGGGGGCGGCGGATGCCGTCCCGGGAGTCTCCGGGGGCACCATTGCCTTCGTCACCGGCATCTACGAGGAGCTGATCCACACCATCAAGCGCTTCGGTCCCAGTGCCTTCGGGGCGCTGAAACAGGGCGGCGTCAGGGGGCTCGTCGCTCACCTGAACCTGCGCTTCCTGCTTCCGCTGATGGCCGGCATCCTGACCAGCCTGATCACCGTGGCTCACCTGGTGGTGTGGCTGCTGGATAGCCATCCGCTGCTGCTCAACGGCTTCTTCTTTGGCCTGGTGGCGGCGTCGGCGCTGGTGGTCGGCAAGCACCCGGCCGACTGGCGCTGGTGGCACATGCTGCCGCTGGCGCTGGGACTGGTGCTGGCCCAGGCGCTGCCGTCGCTGATGCCGCTGGTCAACGCCCTCGGCAGCCCCTCGCTGGTACTGGTCGTCGGTGGCGCCATCGCCATCAGCGCGATGCTGTTGCCCGGCGTCTCGGGCAGCTTTCTTTTGTTGAGCATGGGCCTCTACGACGTGGTGATGCAGGGGATCCGCGGTTTTGATGTACCGCTGCTGGGGCTGTTTGCCCTGGGGTGCCTGGTTGGCCTTTTCACCTTTTCGCGTCTGCTGTCGTGGCTGCTGCGACGTCATCACACCGCCACCCTGCAGCTGCTGGTCGGCTTCATCGTGGGCTCGCTGCCGATCCTCTGGCCCTGGCGGGAGCTGACGCGCTATCAGCTAGGCAGTGACAATCAAGTCATCCCGCTGGACTATCGTTATCTGGCCCCCTGGGATTATTCTGCGGTGACCGGAGAGGCCGCGCAGCTGGTGGGGGTGACGCTGCTCGCCATCCTCGGCATGCTGGTGGTCCTCATCGTTGCCAGGGTTGGCGCTTCGTCCGCCGCCCGCGAAGACGCCAACGCTAGCCGCTCGACGCGGTCAGCCGACAAGGAGACACCACACGATGCATAAGACTCTCGTCATCTCCAGCCTGGCGCTGGTCCTGGCCGGCTGTGTCAATCAGCAGGGCCCGAGCCAGCCGGTCCAGGTTCAGGACCTGTCGTCGGCCCGTGCCGCCCAGGTGCCTGCGCAGTACACCGTCGAGTCCGGCGATACGCTGTACGGCATCGCCTGGCGCCACGATATGGACTTCCGCGAACTGGCCCGGATCAACAATATCCAGCCTCCCTACCGCATCGACGTCGGCCAGACGCTGAGCCTGTCGGCCAACGGTCAAGCCCCGTCGTCGGGCGCCGGCGGCCAGCAGGTGGCGGGCGCGCAGGCAGGCCAGGGCGGGGCGGTGGCAACGCCCCTCGGCCAGGAAAGTCAGAACGCTCAGCCCTCCTCCGAGGATCTCGAGTGGCTGTTGCCGGACGGCAGCACCGAGACCGTGAGCGCGAGTACCGAGCAGATCAGCGGTACCGCGGCCCAGGGCGCGGCCGCCGTGGCCGGTGTCAGCGCGACCGCTCCGGGACCAGTGTACGACTACGACACCCCCGGCGCCGATGGCAGCCTGAGCAGTCAGGATGAGGCCGAGCGCGCCCAGCGCGAAGCCGAGGAATCGGTGGTGGCGGCCGCCGAGGGAGAGGCCAGGGCACAGCAACAGCAGCAGGCCGAGGCTAGCGATTCTGCACAGTCAGAAACCGTTGCCGCCAACGCTTCACAGGACAGCGGCAGCAGCAGCCAGGCCACGTCTTCCAGTGGCGGCGAAAGCGCTTCAAGCAGCGGGTCCCGGACCTATACGCCGGTCGATGAGGTCCCCTGGCAGTGGCCGGCCGACGGCCAGATTGTCAGCCAGTTCGGCGAGAGTTCGAGCATCACCGCCGGCATTGATATCGGCGGTCAAAAGGGGCAACCTGTCAGAGCGGCGGGGCCGGGCAAGGTGGTCTACGCGGGCAGCGGTGTGCGGGGCTACGGCAAGCTCATCCTGCTCAAGCATAACGATGAATACCTGAGTGCCTACGCCCACAACGACAGTCTCAAGGTCAGCGAGAACGATGTCGTCGAGGCAGGCCAGGTCATCGCCACCATGGGCGATTCCGACGCTGAGGACGTACGCCTGCATTTCGAGGTGCGCAAGGACGGTCAGCCGCAGGATCCGACGAAATATCTTCCTTCCCGTTGAGAAACGGCAGTTTCTCCAGGATGAGCGTCACACAATAATAATCTTTGGCGTTGATCGTAGTGGGTGACGACAACGCCGGGTCGCAACCACGGGGTAGCTATACGATGAGCATGCTTGAACGGGATCTTCAGGATGTGAATCTCGAAACGGTAGACGAGGCTGACGAGGACGCCGTCGAGGACGTGACGGACGAGGCCGAAGAGGTCGAGGAAGCCGACGACGAGACTCAGGCGTTCGAGAAGGCGCTGGGTCGCGAGGATCGCTATGCGCGCCAGAGCCTCGACGCCACCCAGATCTACTTGAACGAGATCGGCTTCTCGCCATTGCTGACGCCGGAGGAAGAGGTCTATTTCGGCCGTCTGGCGCGCAAGGGCGACCCCCAGGGGCGGGCACGGATGATCGAGTCCAACCTGCGCCTGGTGGTGAAGATCGCGCGCCGCTACCTCAATCGTGGCCTGACCCTGCTGGACCTGATCGAAGAGGGCAACCTCGGCCTGATTCGTGCGGTGGAGAAGTTCGATCCGGAGCGCGGCTTTCGCTTCTCGACCTACGCCACCTGGTGGATTCGCCAGACCATCGAACGGGCGCTGATGAATCAGACCCGCACGATTCGCCTGCCGATCCACGTGGTCAAGGAACTCAACATCTACCTGCGCGCCGCCCGCGAGCTGACCCAGAAGCTCGATCACGAGGCCACCGCCGAAGAGATCGCCGAACATCTGGACAAGCCCGTCGAGACCGTCAAGAAGATGATGGGGCTCAACGAGCGGGTGTCCTCGGTCGACTACCCCATGGGCGGCGAGAGCGACAAGCCGTTGATCGAGACCCTCACCGACGACAACGAGCAGGGGCCCGAGTCGACGTTGGTCGACGGTGACGTCAAGGCCCACGTCAATCACTGGCTGGCGGAGCTTACCGAGAAACAGTGCGAGGTGGTGGTGCGACGCTTTGGCCTTCGTGGCCACGAGGCCGCCACCCTGGAGCAGGTCGGCGAGGAGATCGGCCTGACCCGCGAGCGGGTGCGCCAGATTCAGGTCGAGGCGCTCAAGAAGCTGCGCCGGATGCTCGACAAGCAGGGCCTGTCGCTGGACGCCATCTTCGAGTAGTCCCGTCAGCCTGGCGTGACCAGGGTACTGTCGGTGGAGGTACCCGCTAGTAGATGATGTCAGTGCATGCTGGAGCGCTTGGATAGAGGCATGTGCTCGACCTTCAAGACTGACCCCGTGAGACGTATCCATAAGCGCCGGGCCAAGCCTGGCGCTTTTTTTAGTGGTTTTGTCTGGTTGCTATCTAAGTATTGGTTTAACTAGCTGTCTCGGAAGAGTTTTATGGACTTATATGCCATGAAATACCCTTTTCTATTGAGCATAATATGGTGACAACACTAGCCTCTGCACACTGACCTCGGAGTCCCCATGTCTCGCCCCCTGATCGCCGATATCGACCTGGATGCCCTGCGCCACAATTACCGGCTTGCCGCGGGCCTGGCCCCTGGCAGCCTCAGCGTCGCGGTGCTCAAGGCGGACGCCTACGGCCATGGCGCCGTCGCCTGCGCGAGGGCCTTGTCCGGCGAGGCGCCGATGTTTGCGGTGGCAGCGATCGAGGAGGCGGTCGCCCTGCGCGAGGCCGGCATCGAGGAGCCCATCGTGCTGCTCGAGGGGATCTTCAGCGCCGATGAGCTGGCCCAGGTGGAGGCGCTTGGCCTGGGCATGGCGATTCACAGCGACTGGCAGCTCGAGGCCGCCCTGGCACGGCGTCCGGCCCGGCCCATCCCGGTGTGGCTGAAGGTGGACTCCGGCATGCATCGGCTGGGCTTCCCGCCCGAGCGGGCCGAAGCGGCCTGGCGGGCACTCGAGGCGGCCCCCGAGTGTGTCTGTGATCTTCACCTGATGAGCCACTTCGCCACCGCCGACAGTACCGATGCTGGCTACTTTCAACGTCAGCGCGAGTGCATTGTGGCGCTGGCCGAGCGTCTCGACGCGCCCACCTGCCTGGCCAACTCGCCAAGTATTCTTGCCCAGCCCTCGGCCCACGGTGTCATCAACCGTCCGGGAGTGATGCTCTACGGGGCCGACCCTCTGGAGGTCGCCAACAGCGCAAGCCAGCAGCTTGCACCGGTGATGAGCCTGCGCAGCGAGATCATCGCCGTGCGCGAGCTTTCCGCGGGGGAGCCGGTGGGCTACGGGGGGCGCTTCGTCACCTCTCGGCCCTCGCGTATCGGGGTGGTGGCCTGTGGCTACGGCGACGGCTATGACCGCCACGCGGTGGACGGCACTCCGGTGCTGGTCGACGGCAAGCGCACCCATGTGGCCGGCAAGGTGTCGATGGACATGATGACGGTGGACCTGAGCGAACTACCCGAGGCAGGCATCGGCAGCGAGGTGGTGCTGTGGGGCCGCAGCCGTCACGGTGGCGTTCTGTCGGTGGATGAAGTGGCCCGATTCTGCGACACCATCAGCTATACCCTGTTGACCGGGGTGCTGCCACGGGTGCCCAGGCGGTACAATGGCGCCGTTAGCGACTGACGGCCTGGCTCGTCGGTCGTCCTGATCGACCGACGAGGGATCGCATGTCCAAGGACACAACGACCGCGCCACGTTACTGGACCCAGCCACGCTACTGGCCGACCTACCTTGCCATCACCGCCATGCGCGCCAGTGCCTGGTTGCCGTGGCGCTGCAAGCTGGCGCTGGGCCGATTGATCGGACTGGCTGCCTGGCGTTTCGCCGGGCGTCGCCGTCATATCACCGAGACCAATATTCGCCTTTGCTTTCCCGAGCTCGACCCGGCGGCCCAGGCCCGCCTGGTCAAGCAGAGCTTTCTGGCCAACGGCATCGGCATCTTCGAGACCGCCACCGGCTGGTGCCGGGATCCCGAACATCTGCGCCACCGGGTCACCTTCAAGGGCCAGGAGCATATGGCCAAGGTCCAGGCCGAAGGCAAGGGCGCGCTGATCATCGGCATCCACTTCTCCACCCTGGATCTCGGCGGCGCCCTGCACTCGCTGTTCTTTCCCGCCGACGTGGTCTATCGCCCCCACGACAATCCGGTGTTCGAGCGTTTCATGACCCGTGCCCGCAACGGCATCTTCGGTACCGCCATCGATCGTCATGACCTGCGTGGCGTGGTGCGACGGATCAAGGCCGGTCACCACGTCTGGTACAGTCCGGACCAGGACTTCGGTCGTGACGCCAGCGTGTTTGCGCCCTTCTTCGGAGTCGAGGCGGCGTCGATCAAGCTGACGGCCAAGATCGCCAAGATGACCGGCGCGCCGGTGATGCCGCTGATCTTTCATCGCAATCCCGACAATCGCACCTACAGCCTCGAATACCTGCCCGCCCTGGACAACTTCCCCAGCGGTGACGAGGTCGCCGACGCTGCCCGTATCAACGCGGTGATCGAGGCCGCGATTCGCCGCCATCCCGAGCAGTATCTGTGGATGCACCGGCGCTTCAAGACCCGCCCCAGGGGCGAGGCCAAGATCTACTGATGGACCCGCCTGGCGGGGCTTGCCGGCTTGGCCGCGGGCGCCCCGTCGGTCCAGGCGTCAACCGATCTGCTCGAGGCGCGCCGCCAGGCGTTCTCGCATGGGGGTCAGGTCGAGGCGGTGTGCGCCTCTTTCCAGGCGTTCCACGATAAAGGCCTGATCCATCGGGTCGCTGGCGCCGTCCGCCAGCGCCTGGCCGACCCGCTGAGCCATCCGCTGAATGCTGGGGAGCTGGTGTTCCCCGGCGAACAGTGACTGGGTCTTGAGCGACTTGAGCAAACCCAGCAGGGTGCTCTGGTCCTCGGCGCCGTAGGACAGGATCGGCACGAACAGGCGGTGCAGCAGGCTGTCGTAGCGTTCCACCGGCCAGGTCACACGGCGCTTGCCGTCACCGTCGACCATGGTGTTGGCCGGCTGCCATTTGAGGTAGCGGCACAGCAGATCGGTCATCCGGTGCAGGCACAGCCTGGCGGTGCCGGGGTCGTTGATCCCCGGCGACAGCGCCTTGATCGCCACTTCCATCATCTGGGTCAGTCCGTGGACGAAGTGCTCGTCGATGGATTCTCCGTCGAGATAGGTGAGGGTGGAGAGCACCTCGTCGCACCACTCCTCGTTGGGCGTGTCCTCGCATTCCAGGATAGCGATGGGCAGCCCCTCCACCACGTAGTCGCCGAAACGAAACTGCAGATGCAGCACGCCACCGATGCGCTCGGCAAGCTCCGCCAGTCGCTCGAGGTTGGCGTTCTGCACATAGCCCGCCATGCGCGCATGGATCTCGTGACACTGGGCGCTCGGCGGTGCAGCCGAGGGCAGGTAGCGCCAATGGTCATCGGTTTCCTTGTCGTGCAGACGCTGCATGCTGGCCAGGGTGGTGTCATGGAGCCCGGAGATCACGGCATCGATCTGGATCGACTGGGAGGCGTTGTGGATGAAATAGACGAACAGCGCCAGGCAGTGCAGCACCATGGCGCAGGCCAGATAGATGGCGAGCGAACGCCAGGCGGCTTCGCCGTCGTCGACCTCCGGCACGATCAATAGAATCAGGATGAACAGGATGGTGCCGAGGTAGTGGCCGAGCACCCACTGATTGGCGCGCTCCGATACCAGCCCGAATACCAGCTTGTGGGAAAAGTTGCCGCCGGCCTGGGACAGCACCGACATCACCATGGAAAAGCTGAACACCATCAGCGAGATCATGCCACCGAGCATGGCCGCCAGCAGTGACTGGGCGCTGCCCGGGGCGGTGAGACTGAGCTTCTGGATCACCTCCGGCAGCGAGGTGTCGCTGATCGGTGGGGCCAGCGCCAGCAGGCCGAGTAGACCGTAGACCAGGGCTGCCAGGGTCGGCAGGTAGGCGATGCTGGTGTAAAAGGCGCGAATCAACCGCACCGGATGGAAGGTCAGCGATGACATGGCAGGGACCCTGTCAGGTAGCGGTGGATGGGATAGGTCGATGTCGACGACAAGATGCGTCGCATGTGGCTCTTATCGCTTCAAGCGTGCTGTCATGCAAGTACGCCGGTAAACGCTGGCGGCAGCGGAAAGACTGGAACTGCACAAACGACGACGCCACCGGCGTGGGCCGGTGGCGTCGTTGCAGTGCGCAGTGCTTGTCGTATCAGGCGTCGATACGCTTGTACTTCATCCGATGCGGCGTGTCGTCACCGACGCGCTTCTTGTGATCGGCTTCGTACTCGGTGTAATTGCCGGCGAAGAACTCGACGTGGGACTCGCCCTCGAAGGCCAGGATATGGGTCGCGATGCGGTCCAGGAACCAGCGATCGTGGGAGATCACCATGGCGCAGCCGGGGAAGGCCAGCAGAGCCTCTTCCAGCGCACGCAGGGTCTCGATATCCAGGTCGTTGGACGGTTCGTCGAGCAGCAGCAAGTTGGCGCCCTGCTTCAGGGTCTGGGCCAGCTGCAGGCGGCCGCGCTCACCACCGGAGAGGTCCCTGAGGAACTTCTGCTGGTCATTGCCCTTGAAGTTGAAACGCCCGACGTAGGCCCGTGAGGAGACCTCGTAGCCGTTGATGTTGAGGATATCCTGTCCATCGGACACCGCTTCCCACACCGTCTGCTTGTCGTCGAGGGCGTCGCGCATCTGCTCGACGTAGGCGATGTCCACCGTCTCGCCGAGCACCACTTCGCCGGCGTCCGGCTTCTCGCTGCCCTGGATCAGCTTGAACAGGGTGGACTTGCCGGCACCGTTGCCGCCGACGATACCGACGATGGCACCCTGGGGGATGGTGAAGCTCAGGTCCTCGTAGAGCAGCTTGTCGTCGAAGCGCTTGGACACCCCGTGGAATTCGATGACCTTGTCGCCCAGACGCGGACCCGGCGGAATGTAGATCTCGTTGGTCTCGTTGCGCTTCTGGAAGTCGCCGGACTGCATCTCCTCGAAGCGGTTGAGGCGTGCCTTGCTCTTGGCCTGACGGCCCTTGGCGTTGGAGCGAACCCACTCGAGCTCGTGCTTGATCGCCTTCTGACGCGAGGCCTCGGCCTTGGCTTCCTGCTCCAGGCGCTTCTCCTTGGCTTCCAGCCACTGGGAGTAGTTGCCTTCGAAGGGGATGCCCTGGCCGCGGTCGAGCTCGAGGATCCAGCCGGCCACGTTGTCGAGGAAGTAGCGGTCGTGGGTGATGGCTACCACGGTACCGGAATAGTCGTGGAGGAAGCGCTCGAGCCAGGCCACGGACTCGGCGTCCAGGTGGTTGGTCGGCTCGTCCAGCAGCAGCATGTCCGGGTTGGACAGCAGCAGGCGGCACAGCGCCACGCGGCGACGTTCGCCACCGGACAGGTGGCCGACATTGGCCTCCCAGGGCGGTAGCCGCAGTGCCTCGGCGGCGACTTCCAGCTTGCGCTCCAGGTTATGGGCGTCGGCGGCCTCGATCAGGTTCTCGAGCTTGGCCTGTTCGGCGGCCAGCGCGTCGAAGTCGGCGTCCGGTTCGGCGTAGGCCGCATAGACGGCGTCCAGTTTGGCCTGGGCTTCCTTGATCTCGCCCAGTGCCTCCTCGACGGTCTCGCGCACGTTCTTGGTGTCGTCGAGCTCGGGCTCCTGGGGCAGGTAGCCCACGTTGAGGCCCGGCATCGGCCGTGCCTCGCCTTCGATCTCGGTGTCCACGCCGGCCATGATCCGCAGAAGGGTGGACTTGCCGGCGCCGTTGAGACCGAGCACGCCGATCTTGGCCCCGGGGAAGAAGGACAGGGAGATGTCCTTGAGGATCTGCTTCTTGGGGGGCACGACCTTGCCCACCCGGTTCATGGTGTAGACGTATTGCGCCATGGGAACTCGCTAGTGTTGGGGAAACGATCACCACCGGCGCTGACGGACGCCCTGGGCGTCGACAGCATAGCCAGACGTGGACGATGCCGCGTTTCCACTGGGGTTCGCGGAAAAAAGCTGGTCACAGATGATAGAGCCGGAGGCGCACAAACGCCAGCCGTGTGGCGAGATCGAGGGGCGCCCCACGCAAGGTGAGGGGATTCGCCAGGCGAGAGCGAATGGCGGGGGCGATGCACCGACCGCCCCGGGAAAGACAGGTGGCGCTGGGTGCTATTCCTCTTCTTCTTCCTCTTCCTCGTCATAGCCCCAGTCGTCATCGATGGCCTGGCGCAGGCGACGTTCCTCGAGCAGGGCTTCCACTCGTCGGCGGGCGCGCAGGGTGTCAGCACGGTTGGAAGGACGACTGCGGGAATAGTCCTCGTCGTTGACCGCCTCCTGATCAGAGAGGTCGAGGTAGGCATCATCGAGAAGGGAATCACGGCTCATGTGAAATCTCCCATGGCCAGAGCGCCGAAGCGCGTCTTGTCACACCATGCTTCCGACGGCGGGAAGCGCCAACAGAATCCGAGGACTCTGTTGGCTATATAAGCGGGAATCGAGAAAAGTGCAAGAGGGAGGCGTGGACTGGCTCAGGCGCTGTCGGCGCCGTCACGCAGGCGATCGATCTCGGCCAGGTTGGCCACACGTTCGCTGACGTCCTTCTGGACGCCGATGAAGTAGACCAGCTCGTCACTTTCGTCCAACACCGGGGTCAGTGACAGCTCGTTGTAGAACAGGGTGCCGTCCTTCTTGTAGTTGCGCAGAACTTCGCGGCAGGGGCGCAACTCCTTCAAGGCCTTGCGCACGACGTCGAGGGCCGGCTGGTCGGTATCGTCGTTCTGCAGGAAGCGGCAGTCGCGGTAGAGGATCTCGTCCGCGCTGTAGCCGGTCAGGCGCTCGAAGCCCTGATTCACGTAGATCAGGATATGCTCGTCGCCTTCCTTCTCGGCCACCACGATCCCGTCTTCCGAGGCGTTGACGATGCGTTCGAGCAGTTCCGGGGCGATCATGTTCGGTCGTGTCATGGGACGTCCTGTTGCGGGCTTGGCGTTACACCCTTGTTGCCTGGTAATCAGGGGCCGGGGATTCAGGGGCCAGGATGTGCACCAAACCGGTAGTCTCTCGTAGACGGTTTGTGCGCAACCTCGGGATGTAATGATGGCTCTAATCGGCAAAATTTGATGCTAAGCATGGCCAGAGGGCGAGATTAAATCAATGGTCCGCTAAGGAAACGCTGCATAAATTGCTGCGCTCGACATCTCGACCGCCGGCGGTACTCAGGCTCCTCATTTAACCCATGTAAACTCGAAACCTTGCGTTCCGGCGGCAACCGACCTGTCATCGCTCGCGACATTTCTTCAGCGCTTCCTGTCGTCTTTGCTGTGGCGGTAGTGTGGAGCGGACGCTGAGGCTGCCCTTGCGTCACTCTACCTCCGGCAGGCGCAATGCGCTGAGGGCGGCCAGGGCGGCGGTGGCGGCCAGCACCAGCAACAGCGGGCCGGCGCCGAGCCATTGCGCCAGAGCACCGATCACGGCGCCGACGATCAGCATCAGCACGCCAGTGATGGTGTTGGACAGGGCCACATAGAGGGCACGATTGTCGGCGCCGGCCATGTCGACGATGTAGGTCTTGCGACCGAGGCGAATGCCCGAGTGGACGATGACCAGCAGCGCGTAGACCAGGGCGTAGGGCCAGACACTTGCGCTCATCGACTCGGGCAACCAGGCCAGCGATGCCCCCAGCAGGCAGCACAGGGTGGTACCGATGGCACCGTCGCGCATCACCGTTTTGCTGGAGGCATCCGAACGCTTGCCCCAGATGGGGCTGGCGACCATGCCGGCGACCCCGGATACCACGATCAGAAGTCCCAGTCCGCCAAGTTCAGTACCGCCGTTGTCCTGGGCCATCAGCGCTACATAGGGCAACGCCAGGGCGCTGGACAGCAACAGGGCGCGGGTCAGATTGAAGTTACGAAAGGCGGCGTCGTCGCGCATCAGGGCGAGGCCGGTCTTGACCGAATCCCAGGCGTTGGCGCCGCCGTCGGTGGCGCCTTCCGCTTCTTCGATGGCGGCGGCGCATAGCGCATTGAGGGTCCATCCCAGCGCCGCCACGCCAAGCAGCACCGCCAGGGCGAGCTCACCGGGGCGGTCGTCGAACAGCACCAGCACCGCACCGGCGGCCAGGGTCACGGCGCCCGCCACGCTACCGCTCCAGCCCATCAGGGTCCCGCGACGTTGCTTGGAGATGGTCTTGCCGAGCACGTCCTTGGTGGCGATGGACGACAGCCCCCGGGCCAGCGACAGGGCGACCAGGGCCAGCAGTACCAGGCCGCCGCCAACACCGCCTGAACCGATCAGGGCAAGAACCGACAGCGCCGCGGCGGCCAGCGCCTGGAGCAATCCACCGACCACCCAGACGCCCTTGCGCCGAGGTTTCAGGCGGATAAAACCGGCCACGAACAGCTGGGGCAGCAGGGCGCCGGCCTCGCGAATCGGCACCAGCAGGCCGACCATCCAGGTCGGCGCGCCGATGGCGCCCAGTAGCCAGGGCAGGACCAGACGAGCGCTGGAGAGTTCGTCGGCGAGCTTGTTGCCGAGTGACGCCAGCAGATGCAGGAAGAAGTTGCGCGGCTGCTCATCGCAGGCGCTGTCCGGGATGTCCTTGCACAGGCGACTGTCCTCGTCGCCGGTGAGCCACTCGTAAAGTCGCGTCTGGGTTTCGCCACTGGCCATGGAGGCTGTCCTGACTGTTATGATCGTGGTTTGAGGGAATACGGTGTACGTGCTGCCTTGCAGCGCGTTGCCGGTGTTTCCACCTACGTGCTGGAACAGGGAGGCTGAACGTGGCACGCATTCGGATTATCTACTGTACGCAATGTCAGTGGCTCTTGCGTAGTGGCTGGTATGCCCAGGAGCTGCTCTCGACCTTCGGCGAGGATCTCGAGGAGGTGACGCTGGTGCCTTCCCACGGCGGACATTTCGAGATCCGGCTGGATGACGAGACGCTGTGGGAGCGCAAGCGAGATGGCGGCTTTCCCGACGTCAAGACGCTCAAGCAACGGGTCCGCGACGGCATCGCTCCCGAGCGCGATCTGGGCCATCTGGACCGTTGAACGTTGCCGATGGTCATCCTGTGTTGACGGTCTGAACGCGGGCTCGATGGCGTCATCCTGATTGGCCGCGTCGCTGATTGGCGTGGCCATGGCCCGCTGCTCCTTGCCCTCATCCTTGTCCTCATCTTTACCCCAGGGAATGTCATGACAACTGATCGACAGGCCATGGCCTTCGGCCTTGGCGCCGTGGCGTTGTGGTCCACGGTGGCCACCGCCTTCAAGCTGGCGCTTGCCCATATGAGCCCGCTGGAGCTGATGTGGCTGGCGGCGCTGGTGTCCTGGGTGCTGATGAGCGTGCTGATGCTGCGGCGCGGACAGCTGCATCAGGCACTTCGTCGCGGCTGGCGCACCGCTGTGTGGGCCGGGCTGATGAACCCGGTGGCCTACTACCTTGTGCTGTTTGCGGCCTATGACCGGTTGCCCGGACAGGAGGCCATGGCGCTCAACTACACCTGGGCGCTGGCCATGGCCTTGCTGGCGGTGCCGATCCTCAAGCAGCGGTTGACGCCGATGGACGTGGTGGCCGGCCTGGTGGCCTACGCCGGGGTCTGGGTCATCGCCACCCGCGGCCAGGTTTTTGACGTGTCCTTCGCCGATCCTCTGGGAGTCGCACTGGCGCTGGTGTCGACGCTGATCTGGGCGCTGTACTGGCTGTTCAATGCCCGCGACCGGCGTCCTCCGCTGGTCGCCCAGTGGCAGAACTTCAGCGTCGGGGTGCCGGTGCTGACGCTGCTGATGGTGCTGGGGCCAGGCTTTCAGTGGCACGGCAGTGCCGCCCTGGGCGCGGGCATCTATGTCGGACTGTTCGAGATGGGCGTCGCTTTTGTGCTATGGCAGGCGGCGATGCAGCGGGTGTCGCGCACCGCCAAGGTCTCCAACCTGATCTTTCTGTCACCACCGGTGTCGCTGATGCTGCTCTACCTGGTGGTCGGCGAGCCGATACTCCCCTCGACCCTGATCGGACTGGTGCTGATCCTGCTGGGGCTTGGGCTGCAGCAGTGGCAGAAGGCGCCGGCTCACGTCGAGCCATCCTCCTCGTAGGGGCCCGCGGAGCGCCTCAGGAGGCGCTCGCTTGCTCGCTGCGTTCTTTGCTGTCCTTCTGGCTGGAGGGCTGGGTCGACACCGCCTCGGTCCCCGGCGTCTCGGTCTCGTCCAGCAGGGGCGCAAGGCTCGGCCAGACGTTGTCGAGCAGCCTCGGCTGGGCTTCGGCGGTGGGGTGGATGCCGTCGTCCTGCATCAGCTCGGGGTCCAGCGCCACCCCTTCGAGCAGGAAAGGCACCAGCGGCACCTCGTGGGTGTCGGCCAGTTCTCGAAAGACCCCGGTGAAGGCCTGACGGTAGGCGTCGCCGTAATTCGGGGGAATATCGATACCCAGCAGCAGCACCTGGGCGCCGGCGGCCTGGCTCTTTTCGATCATGCCTTCGAGGTTTGCCGACATCTGGCTCGGCGGAAGGCCCCTGAGTCCGTCATTGCCGCCCAGCTCCAGCAGAACGATGTCCGGGTCGTGCTGTCGGAGGAGTTCAGGGAGACGGGTGGCGCCCCCGCCGGTGGTTTCGCCGCTGATGCTGGCATTGACCACCTCGGCGCGGTGCGCTACTCGCTCGGCCAGCAACGCCACCCAGCCGGCGTCCCGTTCGATGCCGTAAGCGGCGCTCAAGCTGTCGCCCACCACCAGCAAGGTCGGCGGGGCTGTGTCAGACTGGGCCCAGACCGACCCCGGCACAAGGGCGGTCAAGACGCAGGCCATCATCAGCGTCTTCAGCATCCGCCTGGCGGGCGTTGCCCGGCGATCCTGCGCTCGTCTTCCTGACGTCGTGGCATCAGCAGCGCCGAAGCGCGAGGCTCCAGAAAAAAACCGCCGTGCCGCCCCAAACGTCCAAGTCCCAGGGAATGCCATCACCATGTCGCTGTCTCCTTCCGAGAATACCGTCCCGACCACCGTGCTGCGTGCGCGAGGCCTGTCCAAGCGGGTCGCCAGCGGAACGCGGGAACTGACCATCCTGCGCGAGCTTGAGCTCGACGTACAGTCCGGCGAGAGCGTCGCCATCCTCGGCCAGAGCGGTGCCGGCAAGTCGACCCTGCTGGCGCTGCTGGCCGGTCTCGATACGCCGAGTGCCGGCGAGCTTGCGATGTTCGGTACATCGCTTGCCGAGCTCGACGAGGACGGTCGCGCGGCGCTGAGAAACACCCGAGTGGGCTTCGTGTTTCAGAACTTCCAGTTGCTGCCGACCCTGACAGCGCTGGAAAACGTGCTGCTGCCGACCGAGCTGTCGACCCTTGCCAACCGTGAGGCCCGTGCCACCGACTGGCTCGGTCGAGTGGGGTTGGGCGAGCGCCTGGATCACCTGCCCAAGCAGCTGTCCGGCGGCGAACAGCAGCGGGTGGCGCTGGCGCGGGCCTTTGTCACCGGCCCCGAGCTGGTGTTTGCCGATGAACCGACCGGCAATCTCGACCCAGACACCGGGGAGCGCATCATTCAGACCCTGTTCGAGCTCAACCGTTCCGAGGGCACCACCCTGGTGCTGGTTACCCACGACCACGCTCTGGCGAGGCGCTGCGATCGGTGTCTGCGCCTGGCCGACGGCCAGCTCACCGAGGTGACATCCAAGCTTCCAACCGAGGCGCCAGACGCCCAGCGGGAGGCCTCGGCATGAGTGAACGAAGCGTCACGGCGAAGGGCCAATTGGGACGTCAGCTGGTGATGGCGGCGCGCTCTCTGCGGCGCGATCTTCGTGCGGGTGATGTACGCGCCTTGCTGGTGGCACTGACCCTGGCGGTGGCCGCCTCGACCATGATGGGGTTCTTTCTCGACCGCCTGGAACGTGGTCTGACCCGTCAGGCCAGTCAGATGATGGGCGGCGACGTGGTCCTTGAGCAGTCCGACCCCTTCGCTCAGGAGGTGCGGGAGCGTCTGGAAGGCGCCGGCATGCGCCTGAGTGACCAGGTCGATCTGGTCTCCATGGCCAGTCGCGATGGCGCCTTTCAGCCGGTCAGCATCAAGGCGGTGGACGAAGACTATCCACTCTACGGCGTGTCCCGGGTCGACCAGGGCGCCGGCGTCGAGGAGCTCGCCAGTGGCCCTGCGCCAGGCGAGGTGTGGCTGGCGCCGAGGCTCGAGACGCTGCTGGACATCGAACTCGGCGATAGTCTGACGCTCGGCAGGGGCGAGTTCCAGGTGACCGGCTGGATCGAGCGGGAGGCCGACCAGTCTGCCGGCTTCGGCAGCTTCAACCCGCGGGTGATGATGCACGTCGACGACGTCGAGGCGACCGGGCTGATCCAGCCCGGTTCGCGCATCGAGTTCGAGATCCTCGCCGCCGGCTCGCCCCAGGCGGTGGAGACGCTGTCGCCCTGGCTAGCCCGCCTGCGCGCCGACGGCGTCGAGGTACGTGACGTGCGCGAGGACCGGCCGCGGCTGGGCTCGGCGCTGGAGCGAGCCGAGACCTACCTGAGCCTGGCCGGTCTAGCCGCCGTGCTGCTGGCCGGGGTGGCGGTGGCCATGGCGACGCGGCGCTACGTCGATCGCCATCTGGATACCGCCGCGCTACTGCGCTGCTTCGGCGCTTCCCAGCGGGACCTGGCGCGTATCTTCACCTTCCAGCTGGCCGGTCTGGCGCTGGTGGCCTCGCTGATCGGCGCGCTTCTGGGGCTGGCGGGACAGGCGTTGCTGCTGGCCTTGATGCAGCGTTTTCTGCCGCTGGAGCTGCCGCCTCCCGGCGCCTTGCCGTTGTGGCTGGGCGTGCTGACGGCACTGGCCGTGCTGGCCGGCTTTGCCGGGCCGACCCTGCTGCGCTTGAAGCGGGTTAGCGCACTCAAGGTACTTCGCCGGGAGCTGGACCCCTTGCCCGCCTCCGGCTGGTCGCTGCTGCTGGCGGCGGCGCTGGCCTTCGGTGCTCTGCTTTGGCTGTACTCCGGCAGCCTGGGGCTGGCGGCCGGGCTCTTGGCCGGCGGCATGGTGGCGCTGGGCGTGCTGTGGGGCCTGGCGGGCTTGATTCTCGATGGACTGTTGCGTCTGGCCGCGCGGCTGGAGGGTGGCGATCCCGCTGGTCTGCGCGGGTCGTTGCGTCTGGGCGCTCGGCAGTTGGCGCGCCGTCGTAACGCCAGCCTGGGGCAGATGCTGGCATTCGCGGTGACCTTCTTCGCCATGACCATGATCGCCCTGGTGCGGGGCGATCTGTTGACCACCTGGCAGGCGCAGTTACCCGAGGACACACCCAATCATTTCGCGATCAATATCCAGCCCGGCGAGCGCGACGACTTCGAGCAGCGGCTCGAGGCCATCGCCGAGGCCAGCAGTGATCTCTACCCCATGGTCCGCGGGCGTATCACCGCGATCAACGGCCAGCCGCCGAGGCAGGCCGTGCCCCCCGAGGCGAGGGGAGAAAACGCCCTGCGCCGGGAGCTCAACCTGACCTGGCGGGAGGATCTGCCGAGCGGTAATCGTCTGGTGGCCGGCGAATGGTTTGCCTCGCGCGCCGAGGCCGGCGGCTGGCTCGACGAGGTGGACGCCCAGCCGTCCTCGGCGCCAGCAGGCGATGACGTCGCCGAGACGGCGCCGATCTCCATGGAACGAGAACTGGCAGAACGTCTGGGGCTGGCGCTGGGGGATCGTTTAAGTTTCACCATCGGCGCCGACACCCTGGTCGGTGAGATCACCAGTCTCCGCGACCTCGATTGGGACAGCTTCAAGCCCAACTTTTACGTGATCTTCCCACCTGGTGTGCTGGAACGCTACGGCCATAGCTACATCACCGCCTTCTATCTGGAGCAGCAGCAGAAGCGCGAACTGGGGAGCCTGGTCCAGGCCTTCCCGGGGGTGACGCTGCTCGACGTGGATGCCCTGCTGGGGCAGGTCCGTGAGGTGCTGGGGCACGTGACCCGGGCGGTGGAAGTGGTGCTGGCCTTCGTGCTGCTGGCCGGGGTCAGTGTGCTCTACGCCGCGTTGATCGCCAGTCAGCCGGTACGTGCCCACGAAAGCGGCTTGTTGCGCGTCTTTGGCGCAGGTTCGCGTCTGCTCGCGCGGGTGCAGTGGGCTGAATTTGCCGTTCTGGGACTGGCCAGCGGCCTGATGGCAGCGCTGCTGGCGGAGGTCGCCACGGCCGCGTTATATCTGCTGTGGCTGGATCTGCCGCCGCGGGTGCATCCCTGGGTCTGGCTGCTGGTCCCGACGCTCGGCGCTGTGGTACTGGGCCTGGTAGGGCATCTGTTGTCCCGTGGCATTCGTCGACAGGCGCCGGCGGCGAGCCTGGGGCTGCTGGGCGAGGCCTGAAAGGCGAATCATCATGAAAGGGCGGAGCGTCTCACGAAACGCTAAGCGCCTCATGCAAAGCGATGCGCCTTATGAGTTGCGCCTTATGCAAAGCGATGCGCCTTATGCAAAGCGAAGCGCCTTATGAACAGGGAAGTGCGTCATGAAGGAGCGACGATGACCAGGACCAAGGTGGCAAAGGGAAAGAAGCGGGGCTCAACCAGCAACGCCTCTCGCAAGAACGCCTCCGGCAAGACCATGTCCGCCGAGGAGTGTCAGCGGTTTCGGCTGCTGTCGGCCCAGCTGGAATTGGCCCAGCGAGCGGATCGGGCAGTGGTAGTGCTGGTGGCCGGTCACGCTGCCACCGGCAAGGGCGAACTGATCAACCTGCTCAACCACTGGCTGGAGAACCGGTTGACCGAGGTGCACGCCATGGTGCCCGGCGACGAGGAGCGCCGGCGACCTTACTGGTGGCGATTCTGGCGACGTCTTCCGGGGCGTGGCCGGCTCGGGGTGTTCGTCCATGGCTGGGTCGGCGATGCGGTGCTGGCGCGGGCCTCCCGCGCCTTGGGCGAGGGCGCCTACAATGACCGCATCGAACAGATGCGTCAGTTCGAGGCGGAGCTTGCCGCCGACGGGGTTCGCCTGGTCAAGCTGTGGCTGCAGATCGATGCAGACACCCAGCGACAACGACTCGAGGCCTGGGCCGCCGACCCGGCCAGTCGCTGGCAGGTCACCGACGAAAAGTGGCGCCGCCACGCCCAGCATGGCCTGCTCGATGAGCTTGCCCGCGACCTGCGTGCGCGCACCCACTGTCGCCACAGTCCCTGGATCGAGCTCGACGCGAGCCCCGGCAACGACCTGCTGCCCCAGGTGGCCGAAGTCCTCGAGAAGGTCATGGCAAGCCCTGTCCCGGCCCTCGAGCGCCCCGAGACTCCCCCACTGAATGCCATCGCTCCCCCTCGGCTCGACGCCCTCGAGCATGACGACCCGCCCCCCCGACTCAAGAAGCGCGACTACAGCGAGCGCCTGGCCGACGCCCAGGCCAGGCTGGCCCAGCTGGCGCGCAGTGCCGCGCGCCAGGGAGTGCCACTGGTGGTGGTGTTCGAGGGCCATGACGCTGCCGGCAAGGGCGGCGGCATCCATCGCCTGACCTCGGCGATGGATGCACGTCAGTACCGTGTGCATCAGATCGCTGCGCCCACCGAGGAGGAGCGCCTGCACCCGTGGCAGTGGCGCTTCTGGCATCGTCTGCCCCGCGATGGCCGGGTGGCGATCTTCGACCGCTCCTGGTATGGCCGGGTGCTGGTGGAACGGGTCGAAGGCCTCGCCGATGAGCGGGACTGGCGACGCGGCTTTGAAGAGATTCGCCAGTTCGAGGCGCGCCTGCTCGAGCACGGCACCGTGCTGGTCAAGCTGTTCCTGGCCATCGACAAGGACGAGCAGCTCGAGCGTTTCGAAGCCCGGGCCGAGACTCCTCACAAGCGGCACAAGCTCACCGACGAGGATTGGCGCAACCGCGAGCGCTGGGACGACTACCAGCAGGCCATCGACGAGATGTTCGCGGAAACTCATGCCCCTGGCGGCGAGTGGGTGCTGATCGACGCCAACGACAAGCGTCGGGCGCGCCTGGCGGTGATCGAGGAGGTGAGTCGGCGGTTGTCGGCGCGCCTGCCGCTGGATTGAGTGACCGATGTCCTGTCAACACTGCTGAAGGCCTGTCGACGGGTTCGTTCAGGCGCTACAGTGAAGGCTGACACAACTGCCGTATCGGCAAAGATCGTTGGCGTTTGCCAGGTTCTATTTTCACACCGGAGGTGAAAGTTCATGAAGTGCCGTCTGTCTTCCCGCCACGCCGTCCCTTTCGTGGCGCTGCTTTCTCTGGGGGCGAGCGTCGCCCAGGCCGACGCCGAACGTCTCGAGGCTGACCTGCGTGCGGCCCTGGAGCGTGAAGGTACCCTCGAGATCGGCGAGGTATCCGATGAGCTGCTCGGCAGCACCACCAGTGCCGAGAACCTGACCCTGACCGGCGACAGCGGCGAACGCCTGACCATCGCGCGCTACCTGGTCGAGGGCGACTACGACGCGCCGGAAGAAGTGGTGCTCGAGGACATCGAGCTGGTCGACCGGGGCGCCAGCATGCTGCTTGAGCGGCTGGTGTTCGAGGAGCCCGGCCAGCCTGTGCTCGATCTGCGTGATCTGCCCTGGGATGAAGACAACCCGCTGGCCGGGATTAGCCTGGAAGGACTGGTGATGGATCAGCGCCAGGGCAAGGTGGGGGCTGACCTTCCCTGGGGCGACTATCCCGGACGCATCGAGATCCAGAGCCTGGGCGCCAGCGACGTCAGCGCCGATGCCATCGGCAGCCTGACGCTGACCGGGATGAGCGGCTCCAGCGACAACTTCGAGGAGCTCGGGGCCGGAACCTTCTCGCTGCCGTCACTCAGTCTGACCGGCCTCAAGGGGCTTGCGAGCGACGCGCCCACGGTGGACGCCCTCGAGCTCGAGGACCTGGAGATCGCCACCGATCGCCTGGTGGCAAGCCTTGAGCATCTGGTGGCCGACGGCGACATGAACGACGGCGAGTACAGCGGGCGCATGGACAACCTGACGGTGGATCTGGCCAGGATGATCGAGCTGGCGCCGGTGGACGAGCGCACCCAGCTACGTCTGGTCAGCAACGTGCTGACCGATGGCTCCGGACAGCTCACCCTGGACGCCGACATGGACGGTACCTGGGAGGCCAGCGGTGCCAATGGCCAGGTGGCCAGCCGTTTCGAGATGACCGCAGCCGATGCCTTCCGCCTCGGCTTCGACAGTGACCTGCCGGTAAACCTGCCCAAGGGCCAGGACCCTGCGGCCTACTTTGCCGGCCTCGAGGACTGGACCGAGCTGGACACCCAGGGCGGCGACGTCTCGCTCAGTCTCAGCGATCTGGGCGTGTTCGGGCGTATCGCACCGGTGGTGGCAGCGACCCAGGGGGTGTCCGAAGACGCCCTGCTCGAACAGCTCAGGACCCAGTCCGAAGGCTTCGGCATCATGATGGGACCGCAGATCGGCGCGGTGCTCACGGGGCTGGTGCAGATGATGGCCGGCGAGGCCAGCGAGATGTCAATCGACCTCAGCCTGCCACCCAGCCGACAGCTCCAGAAGCTGGCCCAGGACCCGCTGGGGCTGCCCCAGGCGTTGTCCATGGAAGTCACGATGGACTAGGGCTTGGCCGAAGGGTCGTGGCGCCCGCCGGCGTTTCGGGCTGAGCCTGGAAAAGAGCGCCCGGTGGGCCACGCTTCAGTCTGACTGAAGCCAAGATGAGAAATCATGCAGCAGCCCATGACGGTCTTTCATGTGAAAGCGGTCATGGGCTGCGCTATGATGGCGGCCCGCTTTTCGCGATTGCCCCTTGAATCCCCCGCTGCGAGGTTATGCCGCCGATGTTCAGCCGTGATATGCAGATTGCCGGTTTCGATGATGCCCTGTTCGATGCGATGCAGAAGGAAGTCGCCCGTCAGGAGGCTCACATCGAGCTGATTGCCTCCGAAAACTACGCCAGCCCCCGGGTGATGGAAGCCCAGGGTAGCCAGCTGACCAACAAGTACGCGGAAGGCTATCCCGGCAAGCGTTACTACGGTGGCTGCGAGTACGTCGACGTGGTCGAGCAGTTGGCCATCGACTATGCCAAGGAGCTGTTTGGCGCGAGCTACGCCAACGTCCAGCCGCACTCAGGCTCCCAGGCCAACGGCGCGGTCTTCCAGGCCCTGGTCAAGCCCGGTGACACCGTGCTGGGCATGAGCCTCGACGCCGGCGGTCACCTGACCCACGGCGCCCGCCCGAACTTCTCCGGCAAGCACTACAATGCCGTGCAGTACGGCATCGACGAGTCCGGCCGCATCGACTACGACGAGGTGGCCCGCCTGGCCCGCGAGCACCAGCCGAAGATGATCATCGCCGGTTTCTCCGCCTACTCGCAGATCATCGACTGGGCACGCTTCCGCGAGATCGCCGACGAGGTGGGTGCCTTCCTGCTGGTGGACATGGCCCACGTGGCCGGCCTGGTTGCCGCCGGTGTCTACCCGAATCCGCTGCCCCACGCCCATGTGGTCACCACCACCACCCATAAGACCCTGCGCGGTCCCCGTGGTGGCCTGATCCTGTCCGCCGAGAACGACGCCGACATCGAGAAGAAGCTGCAGTCTGCGGTCTTCCCCGGTGGCCAGGGCGGCCCGCTCGAGCACGTCATCGCGGCCAAGGCGATCTGCTTCAAGGAGGCCATGGCGCCCGAGTTCAAGACCTACCAGCAGCAGGTGGTCAAGAACGCCCAGACCATGGCCAAGGTATTTATCGAGCGTGGCTACGACGTGGTCTCCGGCGGCACCGAGGATCACCTCTTCCTGCTGTCGCTGATCAAGCAGGGCCTGACCGGCAAGGACGCGGACGCGGCCCTGGGTCGTGCCCACATCACCGTCAACAAGAACGCCGTGCCCGGTGATCCGCAGAGCCCCTTCGTGACCTCTGGCCTGCGTATCGGCACCCCGGCGGTCACCACCCGTGGTTTCGGCGAGAGCGAGTGCGGTGATCTGGCTGGCTGGATCTGCGACATCCTCGACGTCATGGCCAAGGGCGAGTCCACCGAGGCCATCGAGGCCGAGGTCAAGGCCAAGGTGGAAGAAGTCTGCACCCGTCTGCCGGTCTACGGCTGAGTGCCCGGCGGGGTGACCCGCCGCTCAGGCCACCAAAGACACCCCCGAGAGCTCCGCTCTCGGGGGTGTCGTCGTTCTGGGGCTGTGTGCTTGCAGCGGGGCGTCGGCTGTCGATGCACCATTGTGGTGCCTTATCCTGCACCGGGCACGGCCGCGTCCGCCCCGGACCTGACGGGGCCTCGTTGCGCTGACGTCTACATTCCCTTCATCTACTTGTTTTCCCGTTGCTCTGTTGAGCGCTGGCGCAGCCCTTGCTTTGCATCTCGGTGAACCCTTTTGATGCGAAGGTCCCACCATGCACGCCAGCACGACTCCCCGAATCGGTGCCTTCGACGGGCCCAGGCTGCTGTTCACCGACCTGGATGGCTCGCTGCTCGACCACCATGACTACGGCTGGAAGCCCGCCGAGCCCTGGCTCGATGCCCTGCGTGAGGCCGGCGTTGCGGCGATCCCGGTGACCAGCAAGACCCGCAGTGAACTGCTCGGGCTGCGCCAGCAGCTCGGCCTCGCCGATCGCCCCTTTATCGCCGAGAACGGCGCGGTGATTGCGCTGCCCCCCAGCTGGTGTCACGCCCGACGTGAGGGACAGCCGGGCCCGGATGGCCTGGTGATCCGCACCCTCGGGGTGGATATCGGGCTGATTCGCCGGCGGGTGGCGATCTGGCGTGAGCGGCTGTCCGCGCGCTTTCTGACCATGAGCGAGATGGCGCTGGAGGACGTGGTGGCCTTCACCGGTCTGGATGAACAGGAGGCTCGCCTGGCACGCCTGCGGGAGGGCAGCGAGCCGCTGTTGTGGGAAGACGACGAAGCGCTGCTGCAGCGCTTTCGCGAGGGCCTGGCCAGTGACGGCCTGCGCATGACGAGGGGCGGGCGCTTCTGGCACGTGCTCGGCGACACCGACAAGGGCCAGGCGGTGCAATGGCTGTGCGCCCGCTTCGAGGCGCTCAAGGGCCGACGCCCCGAGACCCTGTCGCTGGGCGATGGCCCCAACGATGTCGCCATGCTCGAGGCCACCGATGCGGCGGTGGTGATTCGTGCCCGCCATGGCCTCGACGTGTCCCCGTGCCAGCCGCGCTTGTATCGCAGCGAGGCGCTGGGCCCCAGGGGCTGGGCCGAGGGGGTTGCGCACTTCTGGGGAGAGCAGGACGCGGCGGGGCCTGCCAGCAGCGCTGAGGCCGGCAGCGTAGATGCCGGCGGCGCCGACGACAAGGATCATCACAAGCTGGGCGAGGAGGGTGAGGCATGAGCGATTTCCACCAGAACGGCATCATCACCGACTTTCACAACCTGACCCGGCGCAAGGTCGAAGACCTGGAGGCGGATCTGGAGCGCTTCGGCCGCCAGCGCCCGCTCGGGCTGATCCTGCCGTCATTGTACTCGGAGCTGGAAGGACCGGCGCTGGACGCCATCGTCGAGTCGCTGGCCCAGGCGAGCTATCTGTCGGAGATCGTGATCGGCCTCGATCGTGCCGACCGGGACCAGTTTCTGCGGGCACGCGAGTTCTTTTCGCGCCTGCCCCAGCACCATCGCATCCTGTGGAATGACGGCCCGCGCCTGAGCGCGCTGGACGCGCAGCTGGCCGAGGAAGGCCTGGCGCCACAGCAGCCGGGCAAGGGCCGCAATGTGTGGTTCTGTGCGGGCTATGTGCAGGCATCCGGGCGCACCGCCGCGGTGGGGCTGCATGACTGCGATATCCTGACCTACGACCGCGGCCTGCTGGCACGGCTGATGTATCCGGTGGCCCACCCACGCTTCAACTACGCCTTCTGCAAGGGTTACTACCCGCGTATCGCCGAGGGCAAGCTCAACGGCCGGGTCTCCCGGCTGATGGTGACCCCGCTGCTGCGGGCGCTAAAGATCATGCACGGGCCCTTGCCTTACCTGGACTACCTGGACAGCTATCGCTACCCGCTGTCGGGGGAGTTCTCGATGCGTACCGAGGTGCTGGACAACATCCGTATCCCCGCCGACTGGGGGCTGGAGATCGGGGTGCTGTCCGAGGTCCACCGCGACCACTCCACCAATCGGCTGTGTCAGGTGGATATCGCCGACGTCTACGACCACAAGCATCAACCGGTGTCCGCCGATGACGCGGCCACCGGGCTCAACCGCATGAGCCTGGATATTGCCAAGGCGCTCTATCGCAAGCTGGCCACCCAGGGTGTGGGTTTCTCGTCGGAAGGCTTTCGTACCCTCAAGGCCACCTACTATCGCCTGGCCCTCGACCTGATCGAGGCCTACGACCACGACGCCACCATGAACGGGTTGAGCCTGGACCGTCACGCCGAGGAGCAGGCGGTGGAGTTGTTTGCCGCCAATCTGATCGAGGCCGGTAACGCCTTTCTCGACAACCCCAGGGAGAAGCCCTTTATCCCGAGCTGGAACCGTGTGCGGGCGGCCTTGCCGGACCTGCCCGAACAGCTATATAGCGCGGTGGAGGCCGATAACGCCGGAGATGTCTAAGGGCCTAAATCGCGCTGGCACCAGGCCCCGCCCGGGGCCTGGTGCCAGCGCCTTGATAAACCCTGTCAGTCGGGCTCCGGCCCCATGATGGTATGGAACAGTTCTTCGCTCGGCAGGCCTTGGCTCATCTCGAGCTTGCCATCGTTGCGATAGACGATGCCCGGGGTCGCCACCATGCCGAAGCTGCGAAACAGTTCGTGGTTGCTCTGCAGGCGCTGCTCCAGGTCTCTGGGCAGTTGGCGCATGGGCTCAATCGGATCGCCGCTCTCATGGGCGCGGAGGGCGGCCTGAGGGTCATCGGCGGCCAGCATCGTGACCGCCTGGCGCGGACTTTCGGGGTCGAGGATACCGACCATCACGTGGCGTAGCTGGACCTGGCCGCTTTCGACGAAGGGCCGGCTCTGCTGCCACAGGCGGGTGCAGTAGGGGCAGTTGGGATCGGTGAACACATAGACGATGCGCTCGGCGTCGGGATCGCCGTCGGCGATCCAGGCGCTGTCCTCAAGGCTCTGCCAGGTGGTCTCGTCCTGGGGGCCGCGTACCAGGCGCTCCAGCGGCGCCTCCGACAGATTGTTGGCGTCGGCATCGATCAGATTGCCGACGATGGCGTGCTCGCCATCCTCGGTGACGAAGATGGTCATCGGCTGTCCGCGATGGCTGGCGGCGAAGCCGCTGAGTCCACCCGGCGCGTCGAATTCACCGTGCACCTCAAGACCTTCCTCTTCCAGCGCTTCGATGGGGGCGGGGTGGTCCTCTGCCTCGACGCTGGACAGTGGCATCAGGCCGAAGGCCACCGCCGCCAGGGTCATGAAGGAACGCTGATGGCGGGGCAGGTCGGGGAGGCGGGGCAGTCGGGGGCGGCGGGGCATGTCGTTACTCTCCGGCATCTTGTAGGACGAATCCCGCGACAAGCGAGAATCACTCGCACTAGGACAGCAGCAAACGCCATCGGTTCGACCGCTGACGTCGCCGGGCAGTGAAAGCGCCAGGGCCGCGCTGTTGTGTGATACACCGAGCGCGCGGTGGCTTATCTGTCGGTGCGCACCAGCCACAGTGAACGATAGGGGGCCAGGGTGTCGACGGGCCGCCAGGCGCCTCCTTCCAGCAGGTCCTGCCAGCCGGACTGGTCGAGGCCGTCCAGTACCAGTGGCTGAGGCCGATCGGTGACGTTGTGAATGGCCAACAGTCGACGGCCATCGTCCAGGGGGCCGCGCTGGATCGCCAGCAGCTCCGGTGGTGTGGGGATGACCGTCTGGGCCGCATCGGGGTGGAAGCAGGGTTCCCTGCGACGGATCTCGAGGCGTCGGGTGAGGGCGAAGAACACCTCGCGGGTCGGCGTGTGACGGCTGTCCAGCAGAGGTTCCAGCTCCTGGCGGTCCCAGCGCTTGCGATTGATCGAACGCAGGCGCCCGCTGCGTTCGACCCCGTCGTGGTCGTTCTGGGTGGCGGTCAGGCAGTGCAGGTAGACGCCGGGGATACCCTTCAGCACCAGCATCAGGTGCTGGCTCAACAGGAAGCGCTCGACCTGCCACGGGTCGGGGCCGCGCCGGGTGCCGCTCATGGCGTCGAACCAGGTGATATTGAGCTCGTAGGGGCTGTCGCTGCCGTCGGCCTGCCGGCGCATGCTGACGAAGCCACCGAAGCGCTGCATCAAGGCGACCAGGGCGTCGATCTCGTGGCCTTCCAGCCAGCCTTCCAGCGGGCGCACGCCAATGCCATCGTGGCTGGCGGTGAAGTTCAGATAGCTGCAGCCGGCGGGGAGCTCGGGCAGGCTGTCGAGCCAGCGCGCCAGGGTGCCGGCCTCGCCACTGGTCAAGGTGTGCAGCAACAGAGGTGGCAGCGGAAACTGGTAGACCAGATGGGCCTCGTCGGGCGGCGTGTCCTGTCGCTCAAGGCCGAAGTAGCTGATGTTCTCGGCGTGGGGCACATTGGTCTCGGTGATGATCAGGGTGCCGGGGGCGACGTGGTCGACCACCGCCCGCAACAGCCGCACCACCGCGTGGGTCTCGGGAAGGTGGATACAGCGGGTGCCGGGGCGTTTCCACAGGAAGGCGACGGCGTCCAGCCGGACGATGCGGGCGCCCTGCTGCAGGTAGAACAGCAGGATGCCGACGAATTCGATCAAGACGTCGGGGTTGGCGAAGTTGAGGTCGATCTGGTCCTCGGAGAAGGTCGCCCACAGGTGGCGAACGCCACGGCGGGTGCTGACGGGGACCAGCAGCGGTGAGCTGCGCGGACGCACCACCTCGCTGAGATCGGTATCGGGGTCCATCTCGATGAAGTAGTCGCGCCCGGGCAGGTTGCCGCCGAGATAGTCGGCGAACCATAGCGATTCCCGCGAGACATGGTTGAGCACCAGGTCCACCATCAGATCATGGTGGCTGGCCAGGCGCCGGATATCGCGCCAGTCGCCCAGTTTCGGGTCGACCTCGCGATAGTGGATCACCGAGAAGCCGTCGTCGCTGCTCCAGGGGAAGAAGGGCAGCACATGGACACCGCTGAAGACGGTCTTCAGGCGCTTGCTCAGGAACTCATCGAGTACCGCCAGGGGGGGCTTGTCGGCATCCAGCAGCGAGTCGCCATAGACGATCAGCCACTGGTCCTGCTCGCTCCACAGCGTCTGGCGTGCACCATGACGGTGCCTCAACCCGGCCCCCTGCGCTTCGATCAGGCGCAGCAGACGGCGCAGGACCTCTTCGCTGCGTGCACCATAGAGAGGCGCGAGCAGCTCTGCGGCACGCTGGCGAAAGTCGTCGGGTTCCAGAGGGGAGAGGTGGCTTGCCATGGTGTCCTCCGCAGGCGTGGGGGCGCCTTGCCCCGTGAGCGCTCGCCATTTCATTGACGGCTAGAAAGAAAGTATCAAGCACAGGGCGTGCCAACTCAGCTGAAATCGCGGATGACCTGGGCCATTGCGCTGGGCGGGGCAGGCCTCAGCCGTTACACTATGGCGACATATTTTTCCTGCCGGACTGTCCGCTATGCATTGCCCCTTCTGTGGCGCCCAAGAGACCCGAGTGACTGACTCCCGGCTGGTCGCCGAAGGTGATCAGGTGCGCCGACGGCGGCAGTGTGCTGGCTGCGGTGAGCGCTTCACCACCTACGAGACCGCTGAACTTATCATGCCACGGATCATCAAGGCCGATGGCTCGCGGGAGGTGTTCGACGAGATCAAGCTGCGGGCCGGCATGCTGCGGGCGCTGGAAAAACGCCCCGTCAGCGCCGAGTCGATCGAGGCGGCGGTGGAACGTATCCGCCAGAACCTGCGCGCACGGGGCGAGCGCGAGGTCCAGGCGCGGGTGGTCGGTGAAGAGGTGATGAATGCCCTGAAGCGCCTCGATCAGGTGGCCTATATCCGCTTTGCTTCAGTCTATCGACGGTTTCAGGATATCGACGAATTTCGCGCCGAGATCGACCGCCTGGCCCAGGAGCCGAGTTTCTCGCCCGACACCGGGGAGAGCACATGAATCCGACGGACATCACGGCAGGCCAGGATGAAGCCTGGATGGCCAGGGCATTGAAGCTGGCCGAACGCGGTCGCTACACCACCATGCCCAATCCGAGGGTCGGTTGCGTACTGGTCAAGCACGGCAAGCATCTGGCCGACGGCTACCATCAGCGCGCCGGGGAACCCCACGCCGAGGTCCATGCACTCGAGGCTGCCGGTGAGCACGCCCGAGGCGCGACCGCTTACGTGACGCTGGAACCCTGCTCTCACCAGGGGCGCACAGGGCCTTGCTGCGATGCCTTGATCAAGGCCGGTGTCGCCAGGGTGGTGGTAGCCATGCAGGATCCCAATCCTCAGGTGGCGGGACGCGGTATCGCACGCCTGCGTGACGCCGGGGTCGAGGTAAGGCTCGGTTGCCTCGAGGCGGACGCCCAGGTATTGAACGCCGGCTTCGTGTCGCGCATGACCCGGGGGCGTCCACGGGTCAGCCTCAAGCTCGCCATGAGCCTCGACGGCCGTACCGCCATGGCCTCCGGCGAGTCCCAGTGGATCACCGGTGCCGAGGCTCGGCGTGACGTCCAGCGGCTGCGGGCTCAGAGCTGCGCCATCCTCACCGGGGTGGATTCGATCATCTTCGACAACTCGCGGCTGACGGTGCGTGCCGATCAGCTCGGGCTCGATGACGCCGAAGTCATCGCCCGACGCCAGCCGCTTAGGGTCGTGGTGGACTCGCGCCTGCGCATGCCGCTGGCCGCGGCCTGCCTGAGCGAGCCAGGGGAGACGCTGGTGGTCTGCGTCGAGGGCAGCGAATCCCCTCGCAGAGACGCGCTGATGCGCTCCGGCGCGCGGGTGCTGGAGATGCCTGCAGGCGACGACGGCCGCGTCGATCTTGGCGCGCTGCTCAAGTGGCTCGGTGACGAGGGCGGCTGCAACGAGCTGTTGGTGGAGACCGGCGCGACCCTGGCAGGTGCCTTGATGGATGCCTGTCTGGTGGACGAGTTGCGTCTTTACATGGCGCCGACCCTGCTCGGCTCCGACGCGCGCGGGCTGATGGCGTTGTCGGGCATCGAACGCATGGCCGAGCAGCGGCCTCTGGAAATTCTCGATATCCGCGCCCTCGGCAAGGACTGGCGTATTCTGGCGCGCCCGGCGCTGGCCGCCTGCGCCGAGCACTGACCCGACGAAAGTCGCCGGGGGATCGCAGTAGCGGGGCTTCATATAAGCGGCGCCCAACGCGGAGTCGCAGTGTCCGATCTTGATATAAGCGGCGCCCGACGCCCTGCCAGGTCTTTGTCTTTGACTGGCGCCCGACGCCGCGCCACGGTACCCTGACGCGGTTTCTGGCCGCCGTCGCGAGTGGCCATTTTAGATCCAGGGAGCATACATGTCGCAGTCTTCCAGCGGGGGCCTGGCCCCTATTGCCGAACTCGTCGAGGATATCCGCCAGGGCCGTATGGTGATCCTGATGGACGACGAGGATCGGGAAAACGAAGGTGACATCATCATGGCCGCCGAGAAGGTCGAGGCCTGGCACATCAACTTCATGGCGGTTCACGCCCGTGGTCTGATCTGCATGCCGATGACCCGGGAGCGCTGCGAACAGCTCAAGCTGCCGCTGATGGTGCAGGACAATGGCTCCGGTTTCGGTACCAAGTTCACCCTGTCCATCGAGGCCGCCGAAGGGGTCAGCACCGGCATCTCCGCTGCTGACCGCGCGCGCACGGTGCAGGCCGCCTGCGCGCGCAATGCCAAGGCAGAAGACATCGTCCAGCCCGGCCACATCTTTCCGCTGATGGCCGAGCCCGGCGGCGTGCTCAGGCGCGCCGGCCACACCGAGGCGGCCTGCGATCTGGCCGCCCTGGCCGGTTGTGATCCCAGCGGTGTGATCTGCGAGATCATGAACGACGATGGCAGCATGGCCCGACGTCCTGAGCTCGAGCGCTTCGCCGAGACCCACGGGATCAAGATGGGTACCATCGCCGACCTGATCCACTACCGGATCCACAACGAGCAGACGGTAGAAGAGGTCGAGCGACTGCCGGTGACCACCGCCTACGGTGAGCTGACCGCCCACGTCTTTCTCGACCGCACCCACAAGGTGCACCACCTGGCGCTGGTGAAGGGCTCGCCGAGTCCGGACAGCGTGACCACGGTGCGGGTGCATCTGGCCAACGAGATGCGTGACCTGATGTGCCTGGTCAAGGGCGAGGACGCCTCCTGGCGCGCCCACCAGGCGCTGGAAGAGGTGGCGCGGGCCGAGCAGGGTGTCTTCGTGCTGCTCGATGACATGCGTCCGCATCAGGACCTCAACGATATGCTGCAGGTGTTCCTGGAGCGCCGCCGCACCGCTCGCGGCAGCGAGTCCGACGGCGCCGGCAACTACCTGACCATCGGCACCGGCTCCCAGATCCTGCGCGAGCTCGGTGTCGGCAGGATGCGTCTGCTGAGCTCACCGTGGAAGTTCTCCGCGCTGTCGGGTTTCGATCTCGAGGTGGTGGACATCGTCTCGCCAGGCGATATCAGCGGTTGATTCACGCCGGGCGAGGCAGTAATGCTGGCGTCCGGTGTTTCGGTTTTTACCAGGGGACAGGCCCTTTGACAGGGTCACCCCGACTACCGGCCCCAGGCCGGTACATTCAGGAAGATTCAAGATGCAACCTATTTCCCAAGTCGAAGGCAGCTTCGTCGACGTTCAGGGCCGCTACGTGATCGTCGTGGGCCGCTTCAATCACCATGTGGTAGATAGCCTGGTCGAGGGCGCGGTGGACAGCCTGGTGCGCCACGGGGTGGACATGGAGATGATCGACATCGTCCACGTCCCGGGCGCCTGGGAACTGCCGCTGGCGGTCAAGCGTGTGCTGGCGGTGGCGCGTCCCGACGCCGTGGTCGCGCTCGGCGCGGTCATTCGCGGCGGTACCCCGCACTTCGAGCACGTGGCCGGCGAGTGCAATTCCGCGCTGTCGCGGCTGCAGCTGGAGTTCGACACCCCGGTGGCCAACGGTGTGCTGACGGTCAACTCCATCGAGCAGGCCATCGAGCGGGCCGGCACCAAGGCCGGTAACAAGGGCGTCGAAGCCGCCATGGCCGCCATGGAGATGGTGTCGCTGCTGCGTCATTTTGGTGACGATGCCGAGGAGACCCCCGCATGAGCCGCGAACAGCGTGCGCCCAGCAAGGCCCAGCAGTCTCGCCGTGCGGCTCGCGAGCTGGCGGTGCAGGGACTTTATCAGTGGCAGATGACCGACAAGTCCATCACCGCGGTCGAGGCCGAATTTCGCAGCCAGGTGCCCGATGACGACCTGGAGGTGCACGAGAACTGGCTCAAGGTCATGGAAATCGCCGATCTGGCGCTGTTCCATGAGCTACTGCATAACGTTGCACGCTACCGCAAGGAGCTCGACGCCTCCATCTCGCCGCTGCTGGACCGCCGCCTCGAGGACATCGATCCGATCGAGCTGGCGATCCTGCGCCTTGGGGCCTACGAGCTGTCCAAGCGTCTGGAGGTCCCTTATCGGGCGGTGATCAACGAAGGGGTCGAGCTGGCCAAGTCCTTTGGCGCCACCGATGGCCACAAGTACATCAACAGCATTCTCGACAAGCTGGCCATCAAGCTCAGAAGCGCCGAGGTCAGTGCCCGTCGCCGCTGAAGGTCGCGCCTGATGTACGGAGAATTCGAACTCATCGAGCGCTGGCTGGCGCCCACGACGGGCGAGCCCGGCAAGGCCTCCGGCGTCTCGCTCGGGGTGGGTGATGACGCCTGCCTGATGCGCCCTGCGCCAGGGCACGAACTGGTGGTCAGCGTTGACACGTCGGTGGAAGGGCAGCATTTTCCCGAAGACGCACCGCCGCAGGCGCTGGGGCATCGCGCCCTGGCGGTGAGCCTGAGTGATCTGGCCGCCATGGGCGCGCAGCCGCGCTGGTGTCTGATGGCGCTGACGTTGCCCGAGGTGGAAGAGCAGTGGGTGGCAAAGTTCGCCCAGGGCTTCCATGCTGTGTGCGACGAGGCGGACATGACCCTGGTCGGGGGCGACGTCACCCGGGGCCAGCGCGCCGTCAGCGTCACCGTGATGGGTGAGGTACCCACGGGCGAGGCGCTGCGTCGCGACGGTGCCCGCGCCGGCGACGTGCTGGCGGTCACCGGTGCGCTGGGTGGCGGCGCCGGGGGACTGGCGGCCTGGTACGAGGGTCAGCGAGATCTTGAGTCACCGCTGCTTGCCCGCTACCTGTTGCCCCAGGCGCGCTGGCAGGCAGGTCTGGCGCTGCGGGGACTGGCCAGCGCGGCCATCGACGTCTCCGACGGCTTGCTTGCCGACCTTGGTCACCTGCTGAAAGCCAGCGGTGTCGGGGCGCGTCTTGACGCCGAAGCGCTGCCTCTGGCCGAAGGGCTCGTAGAGGCCCTCGGCACCGAGGCGGCCCGAGAGGCCGCCCTGACCGGCGGCGACGACTACGAGCTGGTCGTGGCGCTGCCGTCGGCGGCGTTCGATCGGGCCCGCCTGGCACTGGCGGAACTGGGGCTCGCCTTCGTTGCCATCGGCCAGGTCACCGCGTCGCCGGGGATACAAGGGGTGAATGCCTCTTCGCTGCCGGGGTGGCAACATTTCCACGGAGGGACATCGTGAACAAAGCACCGGCTAGCGTGTGGCGTCGACCGACCCATTTTCTTGCCTTCGGGCTGGGCAGCGGGGCGGCGCCCTTTGCCCCGGGGACCTTCGGGACCCTGGCGGCTATTCCCTTCTACTGGCTGTTGTCCGAGCTGACCCTGGGCTGGTACCTGGTGATGATCGCCATCACCTTCGTCTGGGGTGTCTGGCTGTGCGACAAGACGTCCCGGGACCTCGGCGTGCACGACCACTCCGGTATCGTCTGGGACGAGTTTGTCGGCTACTGGCTGACCATGGCGGCGGTGCCCTTTTCCTGGGAAGCGGCGCTGTGGGGCTTCGTTGTCTTTCGTGTATTCGACGTGATCAAGCCCTGGCCCATTCGCTGGGCCGATCGTCGCGTCGCCGGCGGCTTCGGCATCATGGTCGATGATGTCATGGCCGGCGTTTACTCCTGGTGCACCATGCACCTGTGGTTCTGGCTACACTGAACAGCGTATCGTCACGCCGACGGGGGCAGGGAGGCTCCTCTCGGCAGAGAGGGCAAGGAATGCGCAAGGAACGATGGATCGTACCGGTGGTGGTGGTGCTGGCGCTGGCCTGGGCGGTGGCCCAATATCTCGCCAGTCTGCTGTTCGAGCGCGAACTGGAGAGGGCGCTTGCCGATCTCGAGGCGCGCGGTGACCTGCGAATCTCGCGCGACGACGTGGAGCAGGGCTGGCTGCGTTCCTCCGGCGTGTTGCATGTGGCTCCCCTGATCGGTCACGCCTGGCATCTTGCGATTCCCTATGAGGCACGCCACGGCGTACTCGATACCAGCGTCTTTGGCCGGCTCGACGTACACGTCGGCGACGCCGACCGGCGCCTGTTCGGTGATGCCATGCCGGCAAGCCCGCCCCGCTGGGAAGCTCACTACCGCACCCTGGGGGGCACCCTGCAGGGGGAGTTGCGGCTGGCACCATTTCTCATCAGTCAGTCTCCGTCCGGTGAAGCGCCTCGCTCGCTGCAATTCTCCGGTGGACGTATCGCCTTTGACGGAGTCTATGGCGACTGGCGCACCCAGGTGCTGCTGGAGGCGATCGAGTTGCGCGATGGAGACGCGGTGCTGGAAATCGGCCCGCTCCATCACGAAAGCCGTTACGCCTATACCCCCGGGGCCCTGCACTTCACCCAGCAGGACAAGCTGACCCTGGACGCCGTCAGTCTGCGTCACCCTCAGGTCAACCTGGATGGCACCGAACTGGTGCTCGAGGCCCGCACCCTGCTGGATGACAGCGAGCTGAGGCTGCAGAGCACCTTGACCATCGGTGAGGTGCGCTCCGGCAATGACATGCTGGTGGACGGCGAGGTCAGTCTGGAGCTGTCTCGCATCAACGCCGAGGCGCTGCGTTCGGTGGTGGCCCTGGCGCGTCACAAGACCGCGCTAGGCACCGTCTCGCTCGAGGACGCCGAGGCCTACTCGGCGATGGATCGCGCCCTGGCCCAGTTGCTCAAGGACTCTCCGCGACTGGATCTGAAGGACGTGGATCTCGACAGCCCCATGCTGGGACTGAGTCTAAAGGGCGAGGGCGTGCTGGTGCTGGACCCCCGAGACCTTGCGTCGCTGAGCCTGCTGTCGCTGGATCGCCCCGAGATGCGCGAGCGCTTTCGCCAGCGCCTGGACGGAGACTTCGAATGGCGTGATCCGCCGGCCGTGGTCGCGCTGTGGCTGGGGTTGCCGCTGGATACCTCGATGCTGGGCATCGACGTGGTCAAGGGGCGACTGCGGGTCAACGGACGTCCGCTACCACCGCTGCTGGGTGGTTGAGCGGACTCCGCTCACACCGTCAGAAGAGCCACCAGATTCCTGTCCCCTGAGTCCCTCCCGGCTGGGCCCGACAGCGTCCCCGATGGCGTCACTCTGCTGCTATCCTCCTGTCACGCCTTGAACTTGGTCGTGGTCGCCCGCATTGCTGATACCCAGACGGGCAAGACGCCCCCTACTTCAGGATGAGGACACCATGAGCGATGATCGCGATCCCCGGTCCGACGATCTGGACTGGATTCCCATGAGTGGCGACGCCGAAGACGGAACCGCGGACGGCCTGGCCGATGGCGAGCAGGTCCAGGGCCATGCGGTGATTCCTGCCAGCGCCTCGCTGCCGGAACGGCTTTACCTGTTGCCGATTCACAATCGTCCCTTCTTTCCCGCCCAGGTGCAGCCGCTGGTGATCAACCGCGAACGCTGGTCCGAGACCATCGAGCGGGTCGCCAATACGCCCCATGACACCGTCGGTCTCGCCTTCGTCGGAGAGGCCGGTGTCGAGGAGCTGTCCCACGAGGACTTTCCGACCATCGGCACCGCGGTCAAGGCCCACAAGCTGCAGGGCGAGGACAACCAGATCCAGTTCATCGCCCAGGGCGTGCGACGCTTCAAGATCGAGCGCTGGCTGTCGCGCACCCCGCCGTTTCTGGTCGAGGTGTCCTACCCTCGTGAGCCGGTGGACGCGGAGGAAGACGAGACCCGCGCCTACGCCATGGCGCTGATCAACGGCATCAAGGAACTGTTGCCGATCAATCCGCTGTACGGCGAGGAACTCAAGCACTACCTCAATCGCTTCAGTCCCCACGAGCCGGGCCCGTTGACCGACTTCGCCGCCGCCATCACCTCCGCCCAGGGGCAGGAGCTGCAGGACGTGCTCGCCACGCTGCCGGTGGTGCCGCGGATGCAGAAGGTGCTGCCGCTGCTGCGCAAGGAGATCGAGGTGGCGCAGCTGCAGAGCGAGATCAGCGAGCAGGTCAACGCCCAGATGCAGGAGCGTCAGCGCGAATTCTTCCTGCGCGAGCAGCTCAAGGTGATCCAGCGTGAGCTGGGCATCTCCAAGGACGACCGTGAAAACGACGTCGACACCTTCCGCGCGCGCCTCGAGGGCCGCGAGGTGCCCGAGCGGGTGCAGGAACGCATCGACGACGAGCTGGCCAAGCTGTCGGTGCTCGAGACCGGTTCGCCCGAATATGGCACCACCCGCAACTATCTGGACTGGCTGACGGCCATGCCCTGGGGCCAGCGCAGCCAGGACCAGCTGGACCTGGCCCACGCCAGACAGGTACTCGACCGCGACCATGACGGACTCACCGACGTCAAGGAGCGGATCGTCGAGTTCCTCGCCGAGGGCACCTTCAAGGGTGACGTGGGGGGCTCCATCGTGCTGCTGGTGGGACCACCAGGTGTCGGCAAGACCTCCATCGGTCGCTCCATCGCCGAGGCGCTCGGCCGCGAGTTCTATCGCTTCTCGGTGGGTGGCATGCGCGACGAGGCCGAGATCAAGGGCCACCGGCGCACCTACGTCGGCGCCATGCCCGGCAAGCTGGTCCAGGCGCTCAAGGAGGTCGAGGTCGAGAACCCGGTGATCATGCTCGACGAGATCGACAAGATGGGCCAGTCCTTCCAGGGCGATCCGGCCTCGGCCTTGCTCGAGGTGCTGGACCCGGAGCAGAACGTCGACTTCCTCGACCACTACCTCGACGTTCGCCTGGACCTGTCCAAGGTGCTGTTCGTGTGCACCGCCAATACCCTGGATTCCATCCCGCCGGCATTGCTCGACCGTATGGAGCAGATTCGTCTGTCGGGCTATATCGCCGAAGAGAAGCAGGCGATCGCCAGGAACCACCTCTGGCCCAAGCTGCTCAAGCGCGACAATATCCCCAAAAAGCGTATCAATCTGACCGCCGCAGCCCTGCGCCAGGTGGTCGAGGGCTACGCCAGGGAGGCCGGTGTCAGGCAACTGGAGAAACAGCTGCACCGGATCGTGCGCAAGGCTGCCGTCAAGCTTCTGGAGAACGACCAGGCGACGGTCAAGGTCTCGCTCAAGAACCTCGAGGAGTTCCTCGGCGCCCCGCTGTTCCGCAAGGAAAAGGTGATGAAAGGGCAGGGCGTGGTCACCGGCCTGGCCTGGACCTCCATGGGCGGTGCCACCCTGTCCATCGAGGCCGGCAAGGTGCACGGGCTGGATCGCGGCTTCAAGCTCACCGGCCAATTGGGCGACGTGATGAAGGAGTCGGCTAACATCGCCTACAGCTATGTTCAGGGGCACCTGACCGAGTACGGCGCCGATGCCGGCTTCTTCGATGCCTCCTTTGTTCACCTGCACGTGCCGGAAGGCGCCACCCCCAAGGATGGCCCCTCGGCGGGTGTGACCATGACCACGGCGCTGTTGTCACTGGCGCGTCATCAGTCCATCGAGCGCAACCTGGCGATGACAGGCGAGCTGACGCTGACCGGACAGGTGCTGCCGGTAGGGGGCATTCGCGAGAAGGTCATCGCCGCGCGCCGCAGCGATATCTTCGAGGTGATCCTGCCCGAGGCCAATCGGCGCGACTATGATGAACTGCCGGAGTACCTCAAGGACGGCATGACCGTGCATTTCGCCAATCGGTACAAGGATGTCGCCAAGGTGGTGTTCGGCTAGCGGCAATATGACGGTGCATTTCGCCGACAGTAAGCCGGCAAGCCGTTCCGGATCGGGCCCGAGGCCGCATGACGCGGTTCTCGGGCCCGTGGCGTGATGGCCTGTGCAAGGCTAGTCAGTGCCGTCTGTGCGTGACAGAATCGACAGTCTGGACACGCGACACCGCCCGGTTGCCTTCTGCATCACGGGTGGACGAAAAATGACGAGGATTCCATGCCTGAGTATCGCTCCCGTACCACCACCGCCGGTCGCAACATGGCCGGCGCTCGCGCCCTGTGGCGCGCCACCGGCATGAAGGATGGCGACTTCCAGAAGCCGATCATCGCGGTGGCGAACTCCTTCACCCAGTTCGTGCCGGGCCACGTTCACCTGAAGGACATGGGCCAGCTGGTCGCCCGTGAGATCGAAAAGGCCGGCGGTGTGGCCAAGGAATTCAACACCATCGCCGTGGACGACGGTATCGCCATGGGCCACGACGGTATGCTCTATTCGCTGCCGAGTCGCGATCTGATCGCCGACAGCGTCGAGTACATGGTCAACGCCCACTGCGCCGACGCCCTGGTGTGCATCTCCAATTGCGACAAGATCACGCCTGGAATGTTGATGGCCGCCATGCGCCTCAACGTGCCGGTGATCTTTGTCTCCGGCGGCCCCATGGAAGCCGGCAAGACCAAGCTGCTGGATCACGGCCTGGACCTGGTGGACGCCATGGTCATGGCCGCCGACGATTCGGTGGACGAGGAAACCCTGAACGAGGTCGAGCGCAGCGCCTGCCCCACCTGTGGCAGCTGCTCCGGCATGTTCACCGCCAACTCCATGAACTGCCTGACCGAGGCGCTGGGTCTGGCGCTGCCGGGTAACGGCACGGTGCTGGCCACCCACGCCGATCGCCGCCGCCTGTTCGAGACGGCGGGCGAGCGCATCGTCGAGCTGGCCAGGCGCTACTACGAAGGTGACGAAGCGCACCTGCTGCCCCGTGCCATCGGTTCCAAGGCGGCGTTCAAGAACGCCATGACCCTGGACATCGCCATGGGCGGCTCCACCAACACTATCCTGCACCTGCTGGCCGCCGCCCAGGAGGCAGGCGTCGACTTCAACATGATGGACATCGACCGGCTGAGCCGCGAAGTCCCACAGCTGTGCAAGGTGGCGCCCAATACCCAGAAGTATCACATCGAGGACGTGCACCGGGCCGGCGGCATCATGGCGATCCTCGGCGAGCTGGATCGCGCCGGGGTGCTGGATACCTCGGTGCCCACGGTCTACGGCGACAGCCTCAAGCTGGCCCTCGACGAGTGGGACATCATGCGCAATCCGTCGGAGGAGGTGGTCAACTTCTTCAAGGCCGGCCCCGGTGGTATCCCGACCCAGACGGCGTTTTCCCAGAGCGCCCGCTGGCCGAGCCTGGACGGTGACCGCGCCACCGGTTGTATCCGCGACTACGAACACGCCTTCTCCAAGGAGGGCGGGCTCGCCGTGTTGAAGGGCAACATCGCCGAGAACGGCTGTGTGGTGAAGACCGCCGGCGTCGACGACAGCATCCTGGTGTTCGAAGGGCCGGCCCACGTGGTCGAGTCTCAGGATCAGGCGGTGGAACATATCCTTGGCGACAAGGTGAAGGAAGGCGACGTGGTGGTGATCCGCTACGAAGGCCCCAAGGGCGGCCCGGGCATGCAGGAGATGCTCTACCCGACGTCCTATCTCAAGTCCAAGGGACTGGGCAAGGGCTGCGCCCTGCTCACCGACGGACGCTTTTCCGGCGGCACCTCAGGGCTGTCGATCGGCCACGTCTCGCCGGAGGCCGCCGCCGGCGGCGCCATCGCTCTGGTGGAAAGCGGCGACCGTATCCGCATCGACATCCCCGCTCGGACCATCAATGTCTTGCTGGACGACGCCGAGCTTGCCGAGCGCCGCCAGCGCCAGCAGGAGCGCGGCAAGGATGCCTGGAAGCCGAGCATTCAGCGTCTGCGCAAGGTGACTCCTGCGCTGAAGGCCTATGCTCTGCTAGCCACCTCGGCAGACATGGGCGCGGTGCGCGATCTGGAAAAGCTTGACGACTAGTGTCTGCGCTTTTTAGCACAGAGTAGCTCGATGAAGGCCGGCATACGCCGGCCTTCATCGTTGATGGCGTCCGGCGCTCAGGCGACACCATGGGCAAAAAGAGCGACCGATCAGCTCACTGAATCAGCTTGCGTGTACGCCGGAACTCGATAATTTCCGGGGATTTGGTCATTCTGACGTGACAGGGGATCGACAGATCAAAGAAGCCCTCGACAAGATGGGCGAGATGCAGGCACGGGGACCGCTATGAAAACACAGACTCTCAATGTGGGCCTGGTGGGTTACGGCATGGCTGCCAAGACCTTCCATGCCCCCTTGATCCAGGCCGCGCCAGGGCTCGAGCTGACCTCGGTGGTCAGCTCCGACGCCGACAAGGTCTTGCGTGACCTTCCGGACGTGACGGTGCACGCCAAGCTCAACGAGCTGCTCGAGGTGCGCCACGTTGACCTGATCGTGATTGCCACGCCCAACGAGCAGCACTATGCCATGGCCAAGGCGGCCCTTGCGGCAGGCAAGCACGTGGTGGTGGACAAGCCGATCACGGTGTCGGCCTCGGAGGCGCGTCAGCTCCGCGCCCAGGCGGACCGCTCGGAACTGCTGCTCAGCGTCTTTCACAATCGTCGGTGGGACTGCGACTTCCTGACGGTGCGCAAGCTTCTGGAGCAGGGCCGGCTGGGGCGAGTGACATCCTTCACCTCGCGATTCGATCGCTATCGACCGGCGGTGAACAACCGCTGGCGAGAGCAGCACAAGCCCGGTGGCGGCATCTGGTACGACCTCGGCCCGCATCTGCTCGATCAGGCCATAGAGCTGTTCGGCATGCCTCGGGCAATTCTGCTGGAACTGGCCTCCGCCAGAGACGGCGCCGAGGTGGATGACGACTTTCTGGCGCTGCTCGAGTACGACCGCCTCAGGGTGACCCTGCAGGCCAGTTCGCTGGTAGCCGAGCCCAGCCCGCGCTTCGTGGTGCACGGCACCGAGGGCAGCTATTCGATCTACGGGCTCGACCCCCAGGAAGGCTGGCTCAAGCAGGGACTGATGCCGAGTGAAGACTGGGGCGTCGACGATGCGCCGGGACAACTGACCCTCAACCGGGGCAGCGCCGAGGAGCCGGACCTGGTCACCGAAGAGTGGCTGTCGGAACCGGGCAATTATCCCGCCTTTTACACTGCCGTCGCTCAGACCCTGCTGCATGGCGACCCGCCGCCGGTGTCCGGCGAGCAGGCGGTGGACGTGATGACCTTGCTGGAAGCGGGGCTCGACAGCTACCGCCAGGGGCGCTGGGTGCGCCTGAAGGAAGGCAACAGCAACCTCCGCCGGCTGCACGCCCGTCGCTGAGGCGAATCAGCCAGGCACGACAAGAGGGCCTTGGCCAAGGAAGCTTGGCCAAGGCAAATTCGACCAAGGCACGTTGACCAGGGGGCCGTCAGGGCCCCCTGGTCGTATTGGTAGGGTGGGTCTTACCAAAGTGAGGTATCGGCCTGCTCGCCCTTGAGCTTGTCCCGGGCGATGTACAGCGCAGCGATGGCGCGGGCCTCGTGGAAGTCCTCCCGGGCGAGCAGCGCGGTTATGCTGTCCAGCGCATGGGTCTCCACCACCAGCGGCTCCGGCTCATCGCCCTCCAGGCGCTTGGGGTAGAGGTCGCTCGCCAGCATGACCTGCATACGCTGGCGCATATAGTTGGGCGACAGGGAAAGCTCGACCAGCGGTTCGATACGCCGGGCGCCCACACCACACTCTTCCATCAGCTCGCGGTTGGCGGCGGTGACGATGTCCTCGCCGGGGTCCACGACGCCCTTGGGCAGGGTCAGTACATAGTCCTCGAAACCGGCGGCGTACTCTCGGATGAGCAGCACATGGTCGGGGTCGGGCATGGCGACGATCATGACCGCGCCGATGCCCTTGCCGTTGCCAAGCAGCCGTTCGAAGTGACGCTCGGCGCCGTTGGAAAAGCGCAGTTCGAGTTCCTCGACCCGGAACAGACGGCTCTCGGCGACGGTCTTGCGTGAGAGGATGCGGGGTTTTTCCGGGGAACTGTCGTCCATGGGAGCTCCTGGGCGGTGGGATGGGCTGGTGGATCGCGTAATGAATAACGCAACGAATAGCGCAATGACTAGCGTAATGAACAGGGGGCAGGCGGGGTTGGCGGCGTCGCGGGACATCCGCCGTCCGCACCGGGCCGAGACCAGGCGCAAGCGCCCGGGCTGCGAGCCCGAATGCCTTTGAGGTACACTAACACGTTACTCAGGTGTCGGCGGACGTTCGCCGGCGCAGTGGAACAAGCATTGAGCTGGTGATGGCGGGAGATGAGGTAATGCTCGATTGGGACACCATCGATACCGTGCTGCTGGACATGGACGGCACCTTGCTGGACTTGCACTTCGACAGTCATTTCTGGCTGGAGCATCTGCCTCGCCGCTACGTAGAACTGCACAAGCTGGATGAGGCCACCCAGGAAGTGGTGCGCGCGCGGATCATCCGGGAGCAGGGCACTCTCAACTGGTACAGCCTGGCCTACTGGAGCCGCGAGCTCGACGTGGATATCGTCGCGCTCAAGCGCGAGGTCCAGCATCTGATCGGCCTGCGCGGCGATGCTCTGGACTTTCTGGGCTGGCTCAAGAGCGCCCATCCGCGAGTGGTGCTGGCGACCAACGCCGATCGCGAGAGTCTGGCGCTGAAGCTGCCGCTGACGGGCCTCGACGACTACCTTGACGCCATCGTGTCGTCTGCCGATATCGGTGAGCCCAAGGAAGAACAGGCGTTCTGGCATGCGCTCAACGAGATCGAGCCCTTCGACCGCGAGCGGACCCTGTTCATCGACGACAACGCGGCGGTGCTCGAAAGCGCCCGCGAGTACGGTATTCGCCATCTGCTGGGGATCCGCCAGCCGGACAGCCGGCGGCCGGAGAAGTCGCTCAAGGACTTTATCGCGCTGGACCGTTTCGCCGATATCATGCCCTCGGCGCCGCAGACTCCGGAGGCCCCCCGTGGATAGCGTCAGACTCGACAAGTGGCTGTGGGCGGCACGATTCTTCAAGACCCGCGCCCTGGCCAAGAAGGCCATCGAGGGTGGCAAGGTCGAGGTCGACGGGGCCAGGGCCAAGACCAGCAAGTCGGTGAGCCCCGGCATGTTGATACGTGCGCCTCAGGGCTGGGATGTGTGGGAGGTCGAGGTGCTCGAGGTCAGCGAGCAGCGTCGTGGGGCGCCGGAGGCGCGGCGGCTGTACCAGGAGACCGAGCAGAGTCGCGAACGTCGCGAGCGCGAGGCCGATCAGCGCCGCCAGGCCAACGAGGTCTTCAAGCATCCGCTCAAGCGCCCCGACAAGCGGGCGCGCCGCGATATCAAGCGCTTCCAGCGCGAGGGCGGCTCCTGACGGCGCGCGTCGCGCTCATCCCAGCGCCCTCGTCGAACACCCTTCTTTTCGTCAGACGCGCGCCCGCCGGGGCGCGCCCAGCAGAGATCGTTTTTCATGGCTGATCAGATACAGCGATTCATTATCGATGACACCAACGTCCGCGGCGAAGTCACCCGCCTGTCCGAGGCCTACGACGAGGTGCTCAAGCGTCACGAGTATCCGGCCGCCGTCAATCGTCAGCTCGGTGAACTGCTGGCGGCGGTGGCTCTGTTGACCGACACCGTGAAGCTTGACGGCACCATGACCCTCGAGGTGCGCGGCAGTGGTGACGTCTCCCTGATGATGGCGGAGTCCAATCCTGGCGGTGAGCTTCGCGCCATCGCCCGCCTCGCCGAAGATGCGGCACTGCCCGGCGATGAGGCCGGCTTTCGCGAGCTGGTGGGAGAAGGCCAGATCGTGATCACCCTCGACCCCAAGGAAGGGCGGCGCTATCAGGGTATCGTCGGCATCGAGCACGATCGCCTGGCCGGCTGCCTGGAAGCCTACTTCACCCAGTCCGAGCAGCTGCCCACGCGGCTGTGGCTGGCGGCGGACGGTGTCAGCGCCGGTGGCCTGCTGCTGCAGCGACTGCCCGACGAGTCGCTCAATCAGGATGACGACGCCTGGGATCGCGCCTATCACTTGGCTGCCACCCTCAGCGAACAGGAATTGCTGGAACTGGATGCGGCAACTTTGCTGGTGCGGCTGTTCCATGAGGAGCCATTGCGTACCTTCGAATCCAAGGCGTTGCGTTTTGGTTGTACTTGTTCTCGTTCGCGCATCGCCGGGGGACTGATGTCGCTGGGGCACGAGGAATTGCGTCAGATCGTCGCGGAGCAAGGTACGATCGAGACCCAGTGTCACTTCTGCAACACCCGCTACGCCTTCACCGCGGCCGATGTCGAAGCCTTGATCGAGGACCCCAGCGACGGCAGCCCAACGGTGCATTGAGCGGTTGCAGCGTCCAGGCCCGAGCCGTTTCGCTGGCATGAATGGCAGGCTCGAGGTTATCGGGACTGCGGTGGCGGTTGCAGGTTTGTAGTGGAATGACAGGAAATGCACCAAAAAGGCCGAAATGTTGTAATTAAACTACAATAACGTCTTGAAAAATGGGCATTTCCTGTCTCGGGGTTTTTTGCCATAATCCCCGCCGATCCCGGACGCGTCGTCAGTCGAAGAAGACGGTCGAACCGCGTAGTCGACTCGCCGGATCCCTTGCGCCGTTCGCCCTGTCGGATGGCGCCAGTCCACGAGAGAGAAGCCGAAGGCCCAGGAATCCTATGACCACCACCACGCAGTCTTCTACCGTTCACGTCAACCTCAGCACTGCCGAGCTCATCGAGCGTGCGGTGGCCCAGGGCGAGGGCCGACTGGCCTCCCACGGCGCCCTCGTGGTCAAGACGGGTGAACGTACCGGGCGCTCCCCCAAGGACCGGTTCATCGTCGACGAACCGTCCACCAGCGCACAGATCGACTGGGGCAGCGTCAACCGTCCCTTCGACGCCGAGCGTTTCGATGCATTGTGGGAGCGAGTGGAAGGCTACCTGGGCGAGAAGGACAGCTATGTCAGCGAGCTTCACGTGGGAAGCGATCCGACCCACTACCTGCCGGTTCGTGTGACCACCGAGACCGCCTGGCACAACCTCTTTGGCCGCACCATGTTCGTGCGTCCCGAGGCCTACAATGCGTCACGCAAGGACGAGTGGGAAATCCAGAATGCCCCGCACTTCGTGTGTGAGCCGAGCCGTGACGGCACCAACTCCGATGGCTGCGTGATCATCAACTTCGCCAAGCGCCGGGTGCTGATCGCCGGCATGCGTTACGCCGGCGAGATGAAGAAGGCCATGTTCTCGGTGCAGAACTTCCTGCTGCCCGAGGCCGACGTGCTGCCCATGCACTGCAGCGCCAACGTCGGCGAAGACGGCGAGACCACCCTGTTCTTCGGCCTGTCCGGCACCGGCAAGACCACCCTGTCAGCGGACCCGGGTCGCTACCTGATCGGCGACGACGAGCACGGCTGGGGCGTCGGTACCGTGTTCAACTTCGAGGGTGGCTGCTACGCCAAGTGCATCGACCTGTCGGAAAAGAACGAGCCGGTCATCTGGAACGCCATCAAGTTCGGTACCGTGCTCGAGAACGTGGTGCTCAACGATCGTCGTGAGCCGAACTACGCCGACGACAGCCTGACCCAGAATTCCCGCGCCGCCTATCCGCTCGAGCACGTCGACAAGCGTGTGGCCGAGAACCGCGCCGGCGAGCCCAACGCCATCGTCTTTCTGACCTGTGACATGAGTGGCGTGCTGCCGCCGGTGTCGGTGCTGTCCAAGGAAGCCGCCGCCTATCACTTCCTGTCCGGCTACACCGCCAAGGTGGGCTCCACCGAGATGGGCTCTTCCAGCGGTCTGGAAGCGACCTTCTCCACCTGCTTCGGTGCGCCGTTCTTCCCGCGCCCGGCTCGCGAGTACGCGGATCTGCTGATCAAGCGCGTGGCCGAGAAGGACGCCCAGGTCTACCTGGTCAACACCGGCTGGACCGGCGGTGCTTACGGCGAGGGCGGCTCACGCTTCTCCATCCCGACCACCCGCGCCATCATCCACGCGATCCAGACCGGCGTGCTGCGTGACGTGGAAACCCGCCACATCGACGGCCTGAACCTGTCGGTGCCGGTGTCCGTGCCCGGCGTCGACTCCAGCCTGCTGGACCCGCGTCAGACCTGGGAAGACCAGGCGGCCTACGATCGCAAGCGCAGCGAACTGGCAGGCAAGTTTGTAGAGAACTTCAAGAAGTTCGACGGCGTCAGCGACGCCATCGTCAAGGCAGGCCCGAGCCTGGTCTAGGCGGCTCCGGGCCTGGTTTAACCTGCGGGTTGCCAAGGCAGTAAACGACTGAACCTTGCCGCGAGGCAGGGGTCGAGAAGAGGAGAAGGCGATGGCCTTCTCCTCTTTTTTTGCGCTTGTTCCAGCGCCTTGCCGCCGATAGTTGGCGAAGGTCCGGACGGACAGCGACGATCGAGTGTAAGGAAGGGGAGGGGCAGACCGACCCAGCACAATCCTTGACGCAGGAGACTCTACAATGAAACGACGCAACTTCCTCGCACTGCTCGGGCTCGGCGGCCTCGCCAGCATGGTGCCGGCGGTGGCCAATGCCCGCCCGGAGCTGGAGCTTTCGCCAAGTCCCGATATCGAGCCGCTGGAATTGAGCGAGAGCGAGTGGCGTGAGCGCCTGAGCCCGGCCCAGTACGATGTGCTGCGCGAGGCAGGGACCGAGCCGGCAGGCTCCAGTCCGCTCGACGGCGAGAAGCGTGAAGGTGAATTTCGCTGTGCAGGTTGTGATCTGTTGTTGTTCACCAGCGCCATGAAGTACGACTCCGGCACCGGCTGGCCGAGCTTCTACGAGCACGTGGAGGGCCACCTGCTGACCAGTGTGGACTACAAGATCCTGTGGCCGCGTACCGAGTACCACTGCGCTCGCTGTGGTGGTCATCAGGGGCACGTGTTCGAGGATGGGCCCGATCCCACCGGTCTGCGCTGGTGCAACAACGGGGTCGCGCTCAAGTTCGTCCCGGCCTGAACGAAAAGCTGCCCGGGGGATGACGCCGGGCAGCGGGTGGCGGCGGCGCAAAAGGGCGCTTTGTGATACCTTGGCCGGATCACAGACGTCGTATTGCCAAGGATTTCATGGACGCTACAGCCAAGATCATTGCCCGCCTGGCCGAAGAACTGGCGGTCAATGCCCCTCAGATCTCCGCGACCGTCGAGCTGCTGGATGGCGGCGCGACGGTGCCGTTCATTGCGCGCTATCGCAAGGAAGTGACCGGAGGACTCGACGATACCCAGCTGCGCAACCTGGAAGAGCGCCTGGGCTATCTGCGTGAACTGGAAGAGCGCCGCACCACAGTGCTTGCGGCCATCGACGAGCAGGGCAAGCTCAGCGACTCGCTGGCCGCCAGCATCCGGGCCGCCGATACCAAGCAGCGCCTGGAAGACCTCTACCTGCCCTATCGCAAGAAGCGCCGGACCAAGGCACAGATCGCCCGGGAAGCGGGTCTCGAGCCGCTGGCCGACGCGCTGCTGGCCGATCCGACCCTCGACCCCGACACCGAAGCCGCGGGCTACCTGCGGCCTGCCGAAGGCGAGACGCCGGCGATCGAAGACGCCAAGGCGGCGCTCGATGGTGCCAAGCAGATCCTGATGGAGCGCTTCGCCGAGGACCCCGAGCTGGTCGGGCGCCTGCGCGAGAGACTGTGGAGCGAGGGCGAGCTGTCCAGCCGCGTGATCGCCGGCAAGGAGCAGGAAGGTGCCAAGTTCTCCGACTACTTCGAACACGACGAACGGCTTGCCAAGGTGCCTTCTCACCGCGCCCTGGCGATGTTCCGTGGCCGCAACGAGGGTGTGCTGGCGCTGGCGTTGCGCCTGCCTGGCGAAGACGAGGCGCCGGTGCACCCAGCCCAGGTCGCCATCGCGCGTCACTTCGAGATTCGCGACGAGGGGCGCAAGGCCGACCGCTGGCTGGCCGAGGTGGTGCGCTGGACATGGCGGGTCAAGCTCTACACCCATCTCGAGACCGAGCTGATGGGGCGTCTGCGTGAGCGGGCAGAAGGCGAGGCCATCGACGTCTTCGCCGCCAACCTCAAGGATCTGCTGCTGGCGGCGCCGGCCGGCCCCAAGGCCACGCTGGCCATCGATCCCGGCCTGCGCACCGGCTGCAAGGTGGCGGTGGTCGATGCCACCGGGCAGTTCCTCGAGCAGGCCACCATCTTTCCCCACGCCCCGCGCAATCAGTGGGATGCGTCGCTTGCCGAACTGGCGAAACTGGTCAAGAAACACGGCGTCGAGCTGATCGCCGTGGGCAACGGCACCGCCAGCCGGGAGACCGATCGGCTGGCCGGGGATCTGCTCAAGGCGATGAAGGATCCCCGGTTGTCGAAGGTCATGGTCTCGGAGGCGGGGGCCTCGGTGTACTCTGCCTCAGAATATGCCTCCCGTGAGCTGCCTGATCTCGACGTGACCATTCGTGGCGCGGTGTCGATCGCGCGCCGCCTGCAGGACCCCCTGGCCGAGCTGGTCAAGATCGAACCCAAGTCCATCGGCGTCGGCCAGTACCAGCACGATGTCTCCCAGGTCCAGCTGTCACGCAGCCTCGAGGTGGTCATCGAGGACTGCGTCAACGCGGTGGGGGTCGACCTCAATACCGCCTCCTCGGCGCTGCTTTCGCGGGTGGCGGGGCTCAATCCGGGGCTGGCCGAGAACATCGTCACCCAGCGCAACGCCAAGGGCGCCTTCCGTGATCGCCGTGATCTGCTCGAGGTGTCCCGGCTGGGGCCCAAGACGTTCGAGCAGTGCGCCGGCTTCCTGCGCATCATGAACGGCGCCAATCCGCTGGACGCCAGCGCCGTGCACCCGGAGGCCTATCCGCTGGTCGAGCGCATCGCCGAGCGCAGCGGGCGCGAGCTGTCCGGGCTGATCGGCGACAGCGCCACGCTGAAGGCGCTCAAGCCCAGCGAGTTTGCCGACGAGCGCTTCGGGGTGCCCACCGTCAGCGATATCATCGCCGAGCTCGACAAGCCTGGCCGCGACCCTCGTCCCGAGTTCCGTGCAGCGCAGTTCCGCGAGGGCGTCGAGACGCTCAAGGACCTCGAGCCGGGCATGGTGCTGGAAGGTACCGTGACCAATGTCACCCACTTCGGTGCCTTCGTCGATATCGGTGTGCATCAGGACGGTCTTGTGCACATTTCAGCGCTGTCGGACCGCTTCGTCGAGGATCCACGCACCGTGGTCAAGGCGGGCGACATCGTCAAGGTCAAGGTGATGAACGTGGATCTGCAGCGCTCGCGTATCGGGCTGTCCATGCGCATGGACGATACTCCCGACAGCGCCGACGGAGGTGACGCTCGCCAGGCCCCCAGACGTCGCGAAGGCGGTGGCAAGGGCAAGGGCCCTCGGAGCCAGCAGGGTCGCGGTCAGGCAGGCAAGGGAGGGCGCGACGAGGCCGCTCCCATGGGCGCTCTGGGTGCTGCTCTGCTCAAGGCGAAGCAGGGTCGTTCTTGAAACCTGCCAATGGAACGCCATAATCTGTCGACCTTATCCAGCGATCTCGACTGTCGACCTTCGCTGTCGACCGTATCTGTCGACTGAAACAACGGGCGCCTGAGCGCCCGTTGCCGTCGCCGCCATTCGAAGCAGGCCCCCGGGCCCTTCCACGACACGGGGTGTTCACCTTGTCCACTCAGCTTTCTTCGCTCCTCGAACGCCTGCGCGGCCCGGCGGCCGCACGACGCTTCGGCCGCCTGCGCCGCGGCATTGAAAAGGAGGGGCTTCGGGTCGACGACCGCGGCGTGATCGCGGCGACCTTCCATCCCCGGGCGCTGGGCTCCAAACTGACCCACCCCCATATCACCACGGACTACTCCGAGGCGCTGCTGGAGTACATCACGCCGGTCTACAGCCGTCCCGACGAGGCGCTGGAATTTCTGGCCGATCTCCATCGCTACACCTATCGCCATCTGGACGGAGAGTGGATCTGGCCGGCCAGCATGCCTTCCCGGCTCAATGGCAACGACAGCGTGCCCATTGCCGACTACGGGAGCTCCAACGTCGGCACCATGAAGCATGTCTATCGTCGCGGCCTGGACGCTCGCTACGGGCGGATCATGCAGTCGATCGCCGGCATCCACTACAACGTGTCGCTGCCAGACGACCTGTGGACGCTGCTGCAGACCCTGGACGAGCAGGAGCAGGTGTCCATGGGCGAGTACCGCTCGTCGCGCTACTTCGGACTGATCCGCAACTTCCGGCGTCATAGCTGGCTACTGCTGTATCTGTTCGGTGCCTCTCCGGCCATCGATGACAGCTTTCTGGATGACGGCGAGATTCCCGAGGGTCTGGAACGTCTCGGCGAGCGCACCCTGGTATCTCGCTATGCGACCAGCTTGCGGATGTCCGATCTGGGCTACCAGAACAAGGTGCAGGATCAGCTCAAGATCTGCTTCAATTCGTTGTCGAATTACGTCAACACCCTGCGCCATGCCATCGCCACCGGCTGGCCGGACTACGAGGCGTTGGGTGTGCGTGATGGCGATAGCTGGCGTCAGCTCAACGCCAACATCCTGCAGATCGAGAACGAGTACTACAGCGATATTCGTCCCAAGCGGGTCACCCGTCACGACGAGACACCGAGCCAGGCCCTCGAGGCCCGTGGTGTCGAGTACATCGAGGTCCGCTGTCTGGATATCGATCCCTTCGCTACCCTGGGGATCGATGCCGCCCAGACCCGCTTTCTCGACACCTTCCTGGTGTGGTGCCTGCTGTCCGACAGTCCCTGGATCTCCGACGAGGAGTGTGACCACCTGGACGACAATCGGCGCCTGGTGGTGGAGCGCGGTCGCGAGCCCGGGCTCGAGCTCAATGACCGAGGCAACCGCCGCGGTCTGGTCGACTGGAGTCGTGCCATCGTCGCCGAGATGCGCGAGGTCGCCGCGCTGCTCGACCAGCTCGAGGATGGCAGTCCCCACCAGCAGGCGGTGGACGCGATCGCGCCGCGCATCGATGATCCGTCGCTGACGCCTTCTGCTCGCGTGCTGGCGCGCCTCGAGGACAACGGTGAGGAGTTTGTCGAGGCCATGGTCGCCATCGCCCGTGAGCAGGCCGCTGCGCTGGCTGACGAGCCGCTCAATCGGTGTCGTGCGTCCATGCTGGAAGACCTGGTCGAGACCTCTCATCAGCAGCAGCGGGAGATCGAGGCATCCGACACCAGCGATTTTGCTCAATTCCTGAGCGACTATTTCAGCCGAGCCCGGGAGACCCGGGCGTTGGCACCCACGGATCAACCGACCCATAGCGGAGAGAGCCTGAAATGAGCGAGTGGAGCCTGCGGCAGTGGAGCCTGGCGGGACTGGGCTTTTGCGTGGCAATGATGGCCGTGGCCCTGGGGCTTGAACACCTGGTCGGGCTCGAGCCCTGTCCGCTTTGTGTGTTTCAGCGGGTGGCGGTGATCGCGGCGGGGCTGGTGTTTGCCGTGGCCGCGCTGCATGGACCTCGTGGTGCATTCGCCACAGTGGCCTACAGCGGTCTGGCGGCCCTGGCGGTGTTCTCCGGGATCGCTGTCGCCGGGCGTCATCTGTGGCTGCAGTCGCTGCCGGCGGATCAGGTGCCGAGCTGTGGCCCCGGTCTTGACTACATGATCGATGTGCTGCCGCTGCAGAAGGTCATCGCCTCGGTGTTGTCCGGCTCCGGCGAGTGCGCCGAGGTCGGCGCTACCCTGCTCGGGCTGTCGCTGCCAGGCTGGACGATGATCGGCTTTGTGGTACTGCTGGCGGTGCCGGTGGGCATGCTCACGACGCTGCGGGCCACGACCAGCGGCTATCGCTGGAACGGCTGAAGCTTGGCGGTAGAGGCGTTCTCTGCGCCGTTTTGCTGTCGGTGATGACGGCCAATCAGGTACTTGGCATGCATTCGTTGACAGGGGCGGCGGCACGAGGGAGTCTGTTCATCCGCCTGGATTCGGGGTGAGGCAGTGCTAGGGAGGCCGCCATGTTGGAAGATTGCAAGACCGCTCGCGAACGCTGGGGAGGCGTCCATCGACTGATCGACCGCTGGCTCGAGCAGCGCGAGGGTTTGCTCGTTGTCTTGAATGAGCTCGAACAGTCATGCGATGCGGATCTGGAAACCATCACCAAGGAACGCATCGACACCTTCAGCGAGACGCTGATGGACTACATCAGCGCCGGCCATTTCGAGGTCTATCCGCAACTGAGGGAAGAGGCGCGTGCCTTCGATGACACGTCGGCACTGAATATCGCCGATCGTCTGCTGGAACGCCTCGAGATGTCCACCGAACTGGTGCTGTCCTTTGACGAGGACTACTCTACTCCGGTGCGCTGCCAACGCTTTCTGCCGCGTTTGCCGGCCTGGCTCGAGCGTCTGAAGAAGGGCCTGTCGGAGCGCTTCGGCCTGGAAGATCAGCTGATTGCACGGCTCCACGACGAGCACGCCCCCGCCGAAGGCATCTCCTGACAGGGGGTGCCGGCGGTGAAGGAGGGTAGTGAGGGCGGACCGTGAGGGCGGACAGTGAGTGAGAGGGTGAGTGAGCGCGCAAGTCCAACGCGGCGCCTTGATCGCTTTCGATAACACCGAAGGCTTTGGTGGCGTCGTTCGCACCAGGCCGCCGATTTCGCCCGCTCCCGATACTCAGAGGATCCGACACTTCTGGATCTGGCTCTTGAGGGCCGCCACGTCAGGTCGTCCAGGCGGACGTGTCTGGCGACAGCCCAGGTCGGCGGTGCGAGGCCAGGTCAATTGCGTCGGGCCAATTGAGTTTTGTGCACTGCAAGCATAAGATTTTCCGCGTCCTGAACGCCGCCCGAGGCAGCCAAGGTGTCGGCCGACGTCTGCATGATGCCGCCCGGGCCCCTTCACGGCGACAATCCCAAGGAGCCATGATGAAAGACCCCGTACGTATTGCCATCACCGGTGCCGCCGGTCAGATCAGCTACTCTCTCGCCTTCCGTATCGCCGCCGGCGATATGCTGGGCCCGGACCAGCCGGTCATCCTGCAGCTGCTCGAGATCACTCCGGCCATGGAAGCGCTGAATGGCGTGGTGATGGAGCTCAACGACTGCGCCTTCCCGCTGGTTCAGGACATCGTCGCCACCGACGATGCCAACGTGGCCTTCAAGGACGCCGACTTCGCCCTGCTGGTGGGTGCTCGTCCGCGCGGTCCGGGCATGGAGCGCAAGGACCTGCTCGAGGCCAACGCCGCCATCTTCTCCGCCCAGGGCAAGGCCATCAACGACAACGCCAGCCGTGACATTCGCGTGCTGGTGGTGGGCAACCCGGCCAACACCAACGCCCTGATCGCCTCCTGCAACGCGCCGGACCTCGACGCCGGCCAGTTCACCGCGATGATGCGTCTGGACCACAACCGGGCCAAGACCCAGCTGGCGCAGAAGGCCGGCAAGCACGTCACCGACGTCGACAGCATGATCGTCTGGGGTAACCACAGCGCGACCCAGTACCCGGATCTGTCCCACTGCAAGGTGGACGGCAAGCCGGCCTTCGACCTGGTCGAGCGCGACTGGTACGAAAACGACTTCATCCCGACCGTGCAGCAGCGTGGCGCCGCCATCATCAAGGCGCGTGGTGCATCCTCCGCTGCCTCCGCCGCATCCGCCGCCATCGATCACATGCGTGATTGGGCGCTGGGCAGCGACGGCATCGTCAGCATGGGCATTCCTGCCGACGGCAGCTACGGCGTCGAGCCGGGCATCATGTATTCCTACCCGGTGGTGTGCAAGGACGGCAAGTACGAGATCGTCCAGGGCCTCGAGGTCGACGAGTTCAGCCGCACCAAGATGAAGGCGACCGAAGACGAGCTGCGCGAAGAGCGCGCTGCGGTCGAGCACCTGCTGGGCTGATATCGGTCTCGCAAGGCCCGACAGGGCCTTGCAGAGCATCGCCTGCACGTCGACCAGCGGTCATCGTGCCAACGAAGAACCCCGCCACAATGTGGCGGGGTTCTTTTGTGGATGGCGTCGGTGTCGTGCGAGGGGCTTGTCTCAACCGCGCTTGGCTCAACCGCGCAGGGAGATGATCTTCCAGCCCTTGGCCTCGGCGACTTCGCGCAGGGCCGGGTCCGGGTCCACCGCGACCGGATGATCGACCTGCTCGAGCAGCGGCAGGTCGTTGTGGGAGTCGCTGTAGAACCAGGCGCCGTCGAGGGTGTCGTCGCGCTCAGAAAGCCACTGTTCCAGGCGGGTCACCTTGCCCTGCTGAAAGCTCGGCACGCCGCTGACCCGGCCGGTGTAGCGGCCATCGACGAGCTCCGGTTCCACGGCGATCAGGTCATCGATGCCCAGGCGTTCGGCGATGGGGCCAGTGATGAAGCGATTGGTAGCGGTGATGATCAGAAGGGTGTCGCCCCGTGCGCGGTGGCGGGCGATCAGTTCCTCGGCCTGGGGCAGGATGGCGGGCTCGATCTTGCTGGCCATGAACTGCTGATGCCAGGCGGCGAGCTGTTCCATGGAATTGTCCGCCAGTGGCTTCAGGGCCACCTCCAGGAAGGCCATCATGTCGAGACGACCGGCGTCGTAGTCGGCCTTGAAACGGTCATTGGCCTCGCGATAGGCCACCGCGTCCACGGCGCCCTGCTCGAGCAGGAATTCGCCCCAGGCATGGTCGCTGTCGATCGACAGCAGGGTATTGTCCAAATCGAAGATGGCCAGACTCAAGGTGTGTCTCCCGGCGCTTGGGTGAGGCGACCTCCCGGCCCGGCGATCTGTGTCGGAGTGGCCAGCAACAGGCGTACGTCATGCCCATGGGCCCCTGGCCCGGGAAGGCCACAAAGGGGGCGATTATGTCAGAACCTCGGCAGGGGTTCGAGATGTCGTATTGATGCGCTTCGAGCCATTGTGGAAGAATGCAGTCAATACCGATTGGAAAGGTGAAGCCCGTGATCGACGCAGACGGCTTTCGCCCCAACGTTGGCATCATCATCGTCAACGACCAGGGGCAGCTGCTATGGGCGCGTCGGGTAGGGCAGAACGCGTGGCAATTTCCCCAGGGAGGCATCAAGTCAGATGAGACGCCCCAGCAGGCTTTGTTCAGAGAGCTCCACGAAGAAATCGGCCTGACCGCCGAGGATGTGGAGGTACTGGCCTGCACCAGGGGGTGGCTACGCTACCGCCTGCCGCGACGCATGGTTCGCACACATTCGCGCCCAGTGTGCATAGGACAGAAACAGAAGTGGTTCCTGCTGCGGATCCGCTGCCAGGAAAGCCGCATCTGTGTGGATGGCACCCCCAAGCCCGAGTTCGATGGCTGGCGTTGGGTCAGTTACTGGTATCCGCTGGGGCAGGTGGTACCGTTCAAGAGGGAGGTCTACCGCCGAGCACTACGTGAGCTATTGCCTCGCGCCCAGAGCCTGGCGCTGGAGAAGGGATGAATCCAGCGCCCGCGGCAGCACATCAGCCACGTCGGCGAGAGGCCGGTGGCGTTGCTGCCTCCCACTTATCGTTCGGTCGCCCCATGGCCGGACCAGTACAAGAACAGGGGTGAGACCTTTCCATGCTCAAGGTCCTGCAACGAATCATTCAGGAGGTCAACAGCGCGCGCAGCCTGGACGCGGCGCTGGCGACCCTGGTGCGCCGGACACGCAAGGCGATGCAGACCGATGTCTGTTCGTTCTACCTGTTTGACGGCGAACGCGATGCGCTGGTGCTGATGGAGACCATCGGCCTGAGAACCCAGGCGGTGGGCCAGGTGGCGCTGCCGGTAGGGGAGGGGCTGGTCGGCACCGTGGCTCGCCGCGAGGAACCGCTCAACCTGGAGGACGCCCAGGCTCACCCCAGTTTCCGTTACTTCGAGGCCACCGGTGAAGAGCGCTACTCGAGCTTTCTCGGTGTGCCCATCATCCATCAGCGCCGCATGCTCGGTGTACTGGTGGTGCAACAGGCAGAGCGTCGTCGTTACGATGAATCCGACGAGGCCTTCCTGGTCACCATGGGCGCCCAGCTTGCCGGCGTGCTGGCCCATGCGCTGGCCACTGGTGGGTTGACCTGCCCGGCCTTTCCCGGCGTCCAGGCGACCTTCATCGGGGTCGCCGCCTCACCCGGCATGGCCATCGGCGAGGCGGTGGTGCTGTCACCGCCGGCCGATCTCGACAGCGTGCCGGATCTGGTGCCCACCGACGTCGAGTTCGAGATCGCACGGCTCAAGGACGCCATCGCTCGGGTGCGCGAAGAGATTCGTGCCGCCGGCGAGCGGCTGGCCAATCGTATCTCGGCCCAGGAACTGGCGCTGTTCGACGTCTATCAGCAGATGCTCGGTGAGGCGGCGCTGTCCCAGGAAGTCGAAAAGCGCATCCGCGAGGGCCAGTGGGCGCCCGGCGCCCTGGCCGACGTGGTGCGCCGCCATGTGCAGTATCTGGAGCGGGTGGACGACGATTACCTGAGAGAGCGTGCCGCCGACGTGCGCGATCTCGGACGTCGAGTGCTGGCCCATCTGCAGGAAGAGTCGCCGCGGTTGCCCGAACACTACCCCCAGGGGGCCATCCTGATCGGTGACGAGATCAGCGTCGCGCTGCTTGGCGAGGTGCCCCGGGACCGACTGGGCGGACTGATCTCGGTACGAGGGTCGAGCAACTCCCATGTGGCCATCATCGCCCGGGCCATGGGTATTCCGCTGGTGTCGGGGATGATCGACCTGCCGTTGCCGCGACTCGACGGCGCCCCGCTGGTGCTGGATGGTCACCGAGGGCGCGTGTTCGTGCGTCCTGGTCCGGAGCTGGTGGCCCATTACCAGAGCCAGATCGACGAGGAGAAGGCCCTGGCGGCGCTGCTCGAACACGAGCAGGACCTGCCCAGCGTGACCCCGGACGGTCACGCCATGACGCTGATGGTCAATACCGGACTGACCGTCGATACGGTCGCATCGCTCAAGACGCGTATCGGCGGGGTTGGCCTGTATCGCACCGAAGTGCCGTTCATGATCACCGAACGTTTCCCCGGCGAGCAGGAGCAGACCCGGCTGTACAGGGAGCAGCTCGAGAGCTTTGCACCGCTTCCGGTGGTGATGCGGACCCTGGATATCGGTGGCGACAAGGACCTGCCGTACTTCCCCATCGAAGAGGCCAACCCCTTCCTCGGCTGGCGCGGTATTCGCGTCACCCTGGACCACCCCGAAGTGCTGATGGTACAGCTGCGCGCCATGCTCCGGGCCTCCCAGGGGCTCGACAACCTCGAGCTGCTGCTGCCCATGGTGACCAATGTCGATGAAGTCGATGACACCCTGAAGCTGATCGAGCGGGCGATCATCGAGCTGGGTGAAGAGGGGGTGGACGTGCGCCGGCCGCGCCTCGGGGTGATGCTCGAGGTGCCGGCGACGCTCTACCAGCTCAAGGCACTGGCGGCGCGGGTCGACTTTTTCTCCGTGGGCAGCAACGACCTGACCCAGTACCTTCTGGCGGTGGATCGCAACAACCCGCGGGTCGCCGACCTCTACGATTCCTGTCACCCGGCGGTGCTGTCGGCGCTGCATCGCCTGGCCGCCGAGAGCAGCGAGCTGAACGTGCCGACCTCGGTGTGTGGCGAACTCGCCGGCGACCCGGCTGGCGCGCTGCTGCTGATGGGCATGGGCTTCCGGGTGCTGTCGATGAATGGCCCCAACCTGCCCCGTGTGCGGGCGGCCATTCGCCGGATATCGCGGGAGGCGGCAGCCGAGCTGGTGGAGCAGACCCTTGCGCTGGATACGCCAGCGGAGGTGCGCGCCCACCTGGCGAACCGCATGCAGGCCTGGCAGCTGGCCCATCTGCTGCCGCCCAGGGATTGAGCGAGGCAGCGGCCGTCAAGGAAGGCCGCGCGCCTTGGCATCTCGCAGCGTGGCCAGCGACGCTTCAGCCGTCTCGTTCGATGGTCAGCGCCAGCCGAGTCTCGCCCTGAGGCCGCCCGCCCGGGCCGAAGCGCCGTTCAGAGATGTCGAAACGCTCGCCGTTCACGTCGCGGTGCAGCGTCAACTCGCTGGTGGCACGGGTGCCGTAGTCGTCGCCGACGATAAAGGCCGGTGACAGGAAGCGTTCGAGCTCCAGCCCCACGCCGGTGTCCGGCAGGCTAGCGTCCGGCGCCGGGTGGCGGTCGAGGAAGCCCTGGCGGGCGTTTGCCAGGGAGGCGTGTCTGGCCTCGGCGATGTCTTCGGCCAGGGCGTTGCGCACCTGGACCAGCTTGGGCCAGGGGGTATCCAGAGAGGCGTTGGACAGGCCGTGCACTCCGGCCTCGACCGCCTGCAGTGCGCAGCCGTGGCGATGCCGCTCGAGGTGCCAAAGCCGCTTGCCGTCGCCGATCAGCAGATTGAAGCCACCGTAGCGCAATGCCTCGCCCGCACTCTGGCATTCGAGCCAGGCTTCGAGGTCATCGGTTTCAAGGCCACGGCGCACCAGCAGGCCGCGGCTTTCGCTCGGTTGCGGTGGTATCAGTTCCGGGTCGCGAACATTGGTGATGGCGGCGAAGCGGCCGCGACGATGGATGCCGAGCCAGGTCCCGCCGGCCTCGAGGTCGCGACCGGCGACCAGTCCCGGGGCGTCCGGCCAGGCGGCCAGGGGCGCGGTGGGGCGCGCGTGGACCTCGTCGCGGTTGGCGATCAAGGTGATCGGCCGCGCACTGTCCGGGGCGAAGTGAAAGGCAATCAGGCACATGGGCGCAGCGTAGCCGGATTTTCTGCCCAGGGGAATCCGGGGAGAGCCTGCAACTGTGCCACCATGACAGGCTGCGGCCGGCAACGTACACTCTTGGCTTCTTCATTCAACAGGATGGAAGATGGAAGGCGACGATAGCAGGGATCGCTTTTGGCGCAGGCTGGTGATTCCCATCCTGTGGCCGGTGGTAGCCGCCCAGGGGGTGCTGCTGGCGCTGTGTCTGGTGCTGGGCGCCTCGCTGCACTGGCTGATGCCCGCCGCCGCCGGCTGGAGCACCACCCTGTGGATCGTCATGGGTCTGCTGGTGGGCACCACGCTCAACATCCTCGTCTTCCTGGTGCTGCTCAAGCATCGCCTATCCCGCGCTCAGCGTGACTTCGACAGCCTGCTCGAACGGGTCGAGAGCCAGTTGTCGCCACAACTCGATGGGCGGCACGAAGCCCCCTCGCCGGAAGACTCGCTGATGGAGCGAGTCAGGTGGCTGCTCGAGGCCATCGACGCTCGACCGAAGGCAGGCCAAAGACGGCGTGGCAGTCCGCCTGACGTCGAGAGCGGTGATGCGGTTTGGCTCGAAAGCCAGGTGGAAGTCAGAGCAGATATCGGAGTAGATAGCCGAGTAGATAGCCGAGCAGAGAACACGCCGGATTCGCTGGGCGAGCCCAGCGACTGGGAGCACGAAAGCCGGCGCCTGGCCGCGGCGCTGTCCCGCGCCAGAGAAGAGTCGCGTCTGAAGTCGAGCTACCTGAGCCACGTCGGCAAGGCACTGGCGCCCTTGATCGCCGAGCTCGATCAGCTGATCAACCGGGCCGGCGACGGCGCCGAGCCCGAGGCGTTACGCCGACTGAGCGATATACGGTTGTTGCTCGACAACCTCGAGGACGGCACCGACACGGCGCCTGTGGCAGAGCCTTCCGAGTCATCGGCCGACGAAGCGACACCCAGGGTGCTGATCGTCGACGACGGTCCGGTCAACCTGATGCTGGCGCGGGAGGTTCTCGAGCGCCGAGGCGTCGAGGTGGTGACCGCGACCCGCGGAGAGGAAGCGCTGGAGCGGCTGGCGGCGGTTGCCGTCGATCTGGTGCTGATGGATATCGTGCTGCCGGATATCGACGGCGTCGAGACCTGCCGTCGTCTACGCGCGATGGAAGCGGCGGACTCTGGCCGCCGGCGTGCGGTGGTGATCGCCCTGACCGCCAATGCCAGCGACCAGGACCAGGCGCGCTTTCAGCAGGCCGGCATGGACGCCTGGCTGGCCAAGCCCTATCGTCCCCAGGCGCTGCTCGAACTGCTCGATCACTGGTTGCCGCTGCCGACGAGGTCGGTCTGATGCTGGCGTCCCTGGTCTCCTATCTGGCGCTCGGTACCGCGGCGGGCTTCCTGGCCGGTCTCTACGGCGTGGGTGGCGGGCTGATCATCGTGCCCAGCCTGATGACGGTATTCGCGCTGCAACAGGTGTCCGGCGAGGTGGCCATGCACCTGGCGGTGGGGACCTCGCTTGCGACCATTGTGATCACCGGCGCCTCGTCCGCCTGGGGCCACTTTCGCCGGGGCAGCATTCGGCGTGACTGGCTGGTAGCGCTGCTGCCGGGGCTGGTGATGGGCGCCGTGCTTGGGGTGTTCGTTGCCGGCGCCCTGTCGGGCGGCCTGCTCGGCACGCTGTTCGGCGTCTTTCTGCTGCTGGTCGCCGCCAAGCTGGTGCTGGGGCGCTCGCCCAAGGCGGGGCGTCAGGCCCCCGGGCGTGGCAGCATGGTCGTCGCCGGCGGTGTCATCGGAGGTGTCTCTGCCCTGTTCGGTATCGGTGGGGGGACACTGAGCGTTCCCTGGCTGATTCGCTGCGGTGCCAGCATGACCCAGGCGGTCGGTACCTCGGCGGCCTGCGGACTGCCCATCGCCCTGGTCGGCGCGGTGACCTTCATCGCCGTTGGCCTTGGTGATCCGCGACTGCCCGATGGCGCCTTCGGTTTTGTCATGCTGCCGGCGCTTTTGGGGATTGCCCTGACCAGCGTTCCCTGTGCGCGGCTTGGTGTGCGACTGGCGCATCGGTTGCCCGCTCGGGTGCTCAAGCTGTCGTTCGCGCTGTTGCTGACGGTGGTGGGGCTCGGCTTCCTGCTGTAGCGAACCGTCGCCGCCGCTTGCTGTCCTATTGCCGCTGTGGCGTTTTTCTGGCGGTCATCCGCTTGTATAGCGCTACGTTACTCTCTGGTCACCTCGGTCACTTTCAGGAAATCTACCGACTATGCTGTCTTATCCCCAGATCGATCCCGTTGCCATCTCGCTGGGTCCGCTCCAGGTCCACTGGTATGGACTGATGTACGTGGTGGGCTTTGTCGCTGCCTGGTGGTTGGGCTGTCGACGCGCCCACCGCATCGGCCTGACCCGGGACGACGTGGGCGACCTGCTGTTCTACGCCGCCCTCGGCGTGGTGCTCGGTGGACGCCTTGGCTACGCGCTGTTCTACGGGCTGGATCAGTGGCTCGCGGACCCGCTGTGGATCGTCAAGGTGTGGGACGGCGGCATGAGCTTCCATGGCGGCCTGCTCGGGGTGTTGCTGGCGGCCTTGCTATTCGCCCGGCGCAAGAACCTGGCGTTCTTCACCCTGACCGACTTCGTCGCGCCGCTGGTGCCGATCGGCCTGGGGGCCGGGCGCATCGGTAACTTCATCAATCACGAACTGCCAGGCCGCGTCACTGACCTTCCCTGGGGCATGCCGTTCCCTGGCTACGGCCCCGAGCCGCGCCATCCTTCCTCGCTGTACGAGGCGCTGCTCGAAGGCCTGGTACTGTTCGTGGTGCTGTGGTGGGTGTCGAGCACACCGCGACGTCGCGGCCTGGTCTCTGGTCTGTTCCTGTTGATCTACGGCTTGAGCCGTTTCGCCGTGGAGTTCGTGCGTCAGCCGGACCCGCAGCTTGGCTTCATTGCCCTTGGCTGGGTCACCATGGGCATGCTGCTTAGCCTGCCGATGATCCTGTTCGGCGTGCTGTTGGTGGCCTGGTCTCGCCGCCAGCCGGTGGATGCCAGCAAGGTGCCTGCGGCCGGCTAGGCGCTGACGATCCGCCGATGCATGATGCGGCCGCCTTGGCCGGGCCCAGTTGGTCACGCCCGAGAGGCTGCGTCACGCAGACCGGGCCCCGGTGGCCGCGCCAAGCTGGCCGCGCCAAGCTGGCCGCGTCTGGCATCGAAGCATGCCGAGCAGTACAATTGCCGGTTTTTCTGGTTTCGAGAAACCGTCCCGAATCCGTCACGACCAAGCGAGTGAATCCCGATGCCTGTTGATAGCGCTGCCGAAGCCACCGACCTTCCCGCCCTGGAGCAGCCGTATCTGGATTTGATGCGCAAGGTGCTGGACGAAGGTATCGAGCGTGACGACCGCACCGGCGTGGGCACACGCTCGATCTTTGGTCATCAGATGCGCTTCGATCTGTCCCGCGGCTTTCCGCTGGTGACCACCAAGAAGCTGCATCTGCGTTCGATCATCCATGAGCTTCTGTGGTTTCTGAAGGGCGATACCAATATCGCCTACCTCAAGGAAAACGGCGTGCGTATCTGGGACGAGTGGGCCGACGAGAACGGCGACCTCGGCCCTGTCTATGGCTATCAGTGGCGTAGCTGGCCGGATCCTCGCGGTGGCAGCGTCGATCAGATCGAGACACTGCTCGACCAGCTTGCCACCAACCCGCGCTCACGGCGGCTGATCGTGTCCGCCTGGAACCCGGCGCTGGTGGACGAGATGGCACTGCCTCCCTGTCATTGCCTGTTCCAGTTTTACGTGGCCGACGGCAAGCTGTCCTGCCAGCTCTATCAGCGCAGTGCCGACATCTTCCTTGGCGTTCCCTTCAATATCGCAAGCTACGCGCTGCTCACTCGGATGATCGCCCAGGTGGCGGGTCTTGTCCCCGGTGATTTCGTTCACACCCTGGGGGATGCCCACCTTTATCTGAACCATCTCGAACAGGCCGAGTTGCAGCTGAGTCGAACGCCCACCCGGGCGCCTCGCCTGGAGCTGGAGCCGTCGGTGGATAACCTGTTCGACTTCCGTTTCGAGCACATCAGCATCCACGACTATGAACCCCATCCCCATATCAAGGCCGAGGTAGCGGTATGAGCAGCGCCGACAATGCGAGCGAAGGCCAGGATCTGGCGAGGCTCGACACCTTCGTGCCGGTGGCGATGATCGCCGCCATGTCGCGTAACCGGGTCATCGGGGTCGACAACCAGCTGCCCTGGTACCTGCCGGAGGACCTCAAGTTCTTCAAGCGCATGACCCAGGCCAAGCCCCTGGTGATGGGACGCAAGACCTTCGAGTCCATCGGCCGTCCGCTGCCTAACCGGCTGAATATCGTGGTCACCCGTGACACCTCCTTTCATCACGATGGCGTCAGGGTCTGTCACGACCTGGCCAGCGCGATCGAACTGGCCGACCGTCAGGCCACCATCGAGGCCGCCGAAGAGATCATGGTCATGGGCGGGGCTCAGATCTACGCCCAGGCCATGCCGATCGCATCGCGGCTCTATCTCACCGAGGTGGATGTCGATATCGAAGGTGACGCCCACTTCCCGGCGCTTGAAGGCGACTGGCAGGAAGTCGCCAGCGAAGCCGGCTCGCCGAGCGAAGGCCAGCCCGCCTACCGCTTCGTTCGCTACGAGCGTTCAGCCGAGAGCTGAAGCGCCTAATGCCTGGTTGCGGATTTGCGGTAGTCGCCACGGGACGAAATTGGCGTCTTGCAGGTGACACGATGAGCGTCGCCGAGCGGCGACAATTGCGACATCGCAAGCCCTGGCACAGACTGTGGCGACAACCCTGACAACAGCGGGGCGTGACCGGAGTCACCCCTGCAACGCGGCATTTTGCTGAGCCTGGAGGAGTCGACGTGATCGAGACACACGCAGAACACCCGTTGGAGGCGCTCGAGCAACGCACGGCGACGCTATTGGACGGACTGCGTGAGGGGCGTCGGCGCGAGCGGCAGCTGTCCAGCGAGCACCAGCGTATGGCCGACGAGCGCCGGCGCTTGGTCGAGGAGTGCGAACGGCTGGCGTCGGAGCGAGAGCGGTTGAGCGCTGAGCTGAACGCCGAATTGACCGCCGCCCGAGAGCGTCAGCGCGAGCTTGAGTCGCAGCTTGGCAGCGCCGTCGAACGCAGCGGACAGCTCGAGACGGAGCTTGAGGCACTGCGCGCCGAGCGCCAGGCGCTGTTTGAAGAAAACAGCGAACTGACCGAGGAAAATCGCGAACTCGACGAACAGAATCGTGAACTCGAGGCCCACAACGCCAGGCTGCGTGAGCGCGTCGAACATCCCGAGGCCGAGCCTCAGTCCCCCGCCTTTGTACGTCCCAAGCGACGCGCCCAGGGCCTGGCTGCATTGATGCAGCATCGCCCGCGTCATGCCAGTGATGATCAGTCAGCCGACGAGACAGGCGATCGGACGACTGAACAAGCAGCCGACCAGGCCTCTGACCAGACAGCGGCTTCCACAGCCGCTGAGCAAACCGAGCAAGCCGACAAGACATCTGCCGAGCACAGCGGTGAGCAAGCCCCTGTCCAGTCTCCTGAGCAAGCCTCTGACCTGGATGCTGGGCGAGTGGACGGGCCTGCCGGCGAGGTCGCATCGGCTGTAACGGCCAGCGAGGCGTCCCCGGAACCGTCCACTGACGCGACGGTGTCATCCGACGCCTCTCGGTCGCAGTCAAGCCAACAAAGCCAAGGGGCGCCTTCCAGGGACGCTGACCTCCAGGGTGATACATCCGAAGCGACGGCCTCCGACGAGGCTGGCCGCCAGGGGGATCTGGCCATCGACAAGGCGCCGTCTCCCCAGGCGCTGTTGGGTGAGTGGTACCAGCGCTATGACAAGACCTTCTTCAAGGGCCACACCCGTCCCTTGAAGGTGGGCATCCACGAGGACCTGGCGGCCAGCGAGCCCTGGCCCGAGAAGCTGGTGCGGCGGGCCCTGGCCTGCTACGTCAACCTGCCGCGGTATCTCAAGTCGGTCAGGGAAGGCGCCGAGCGTATCGATCTGCAGGGCGCGCTGGTCGGAGCGGTCGATGCCCAGGCCGCCGAACACGCCAAGCGCAAGCTGGACCGCCTGCAGGCGGAGCAGCAAGGGCGCGGCAAGGTGTCGCAGCGGCGCAGCGGCCAGGGCCGGCGGCGCGCTGGCGCAGGCAAGGGCAATCAACCCCAGGGGGCATCAAAGGCCGACCCGCAGCCCCATCGGGAAGTCGAGAGTGAACAGAGCAGCCGCACGGCGATGTCACAGGGGCGCCCCCCGCATCTCCACCAGCCGCAGAACGAGTCCAGGCACCAGTCTCATGGCCACGACAGCGAGGAGTCGCGGCTACAGCGCAAACTCGACGCCCTGATGGCCCGCCACAATGGTAGTCACTGACCGCGCTCCTTGGGTGTGGTCGTTGTCTGGGCGCTTTATGCCTGGTCCTGATGTGCGGTCCTCAATTGTGCGGTCCTTATGGACGGCCGCCGCCGTTGACGACTGTCGACAGTGTTCAACCCAGCTGACTTGAAAGCGTCACATCAGCGGGGCATGATGTAGTCGCTATGCCCGGCGCAGCACTTTGTGCAGAATCGGTTCGAGGTTAGCGAACAATGTTCGTTAAGTCGTTTTTCCGGTTCCAGCGCTGGCGGCGCCTTCGCAGGGATCGGTGTCGAATCGAGGGGCGGCGGGAACGAAAACAGTGTTTTTTTCTTGTTGCGCTCCTGAGAATCCCGGTATATGGTTGCCCTTGCGAGCATTGGACTATAACAAGGCTTCGCCGCTGTCAGGCTCGCTGCCTCGGTTCCCTGCCAGGAACCACAAGGCCAGAAAAACGAGCCGGCAACGACCGGCAAGCCAAGGCTGCCAAGCGCAGCAACGATCGAAACAGCAAGCTAGTCAAAAGGAACTCAGCAATGAAAAAGACACTGTTAGCGACTGCCATCGCCGGTGCTGCCGCCTTTACCGCCGTCAGTGCCCAGGCCGCCACCGTCTACAACCAAGACGGCACCAAACTCGACATCTACGGCAACGTCCAGCTGGTCTACGCCGGAGTCAAGGATGACGATGGCGAAACTCGTGACGAGATCGCCGACAACGGTTCTACCTTCGGCTTCGCCGCCGAGCACGTCATCTACAACGGTCTGATCGGCTACGCCAAGATCGAAATCGACGACTTCAAGGCCGACGAAATGAAGGTCGCCGGTCGTGATGCAGGCGACACCGCCTACATCGGCCTGAAGGGCAACTTCGGTGACGCTCGCGTTGGTTCCTACGATTCCCTGCTGGACGACTGGATCCAGGATCCGATCTCCAACAACGAATACTTCGACGTTTCCGACTCCAACACCTTCAAGGGTGCTCCGGGTGACGAAGCTGGCGACGCTGACGTTATCGTCGGTGATCCCGAAGGCGACAAGATCACCTATACCTCTCCGGTCTGGGGCGGCTTCCAGTTCGCTCTGGGTACCCAGTACAAGGGTGACGGCGAGTCCGAGAACCTGACCGATTCCGGTGAGGCCTCTATCTTCGGTGGTCTGAAGTACACCTACGGCGGCTTCTCCATCGCCGGTGTCTACGACGATCTGGGTATCTACGACATCGAAGATCAGTCATTCACCTACATCGCTACCGATGTTGATGGTGATAGCGTCACTAACAGTGTAGAAACGGTGGACATCGATAGCGACCTGGGCGACCAGTACGGTGTCACCATGCAGTACCAGTGGGACAGCCTGCGCGTTGCCGTCAAGTACGAGCGCTTCGAGTCCGACAACGACCTGCTGAAAGACGCTGACTACTACGCCATCGGTGCCCGTTACGGCTACCTGGACGGTATGGGTGACGTTTACGGCTCCTACCAGTACATCGACTTCGGTGGCAGCGGCTTCAGCGACTTCGACAGCGCCAACGATGACGAGAACGACGACGACAACCACAACGAGTTTGTTGCCGGCGTGACCTACAACATCTCCGACGCCATGTACACCTACGTGGAAGGCGCCGTGCGTGACCGTGACAACGACCAGGGTGACGGCTACGCCGTGGGTCTGACCTACCTGTTCTAATCCGACAGGTTTGACCCCCTAGCGTTGGAACGCTATAAACGAAAGCCGATCCTCCGGGATCGGCTTTTTTTCTGCTCTCAATCGGCAAGCATGTGAGGATCCATGAAAGACGTCACCCTACCCGCGGCGCTGCTGGCGCTTGGTGTTGCCCTTGCAGGTACCACCGTACAGGCTTCTGACAGTGCCATGACCGAGCGCTTCCGTGAGGAGAACCGCCAGCTCGATCTGACCGGCTTCTTCAAGCCGGAGAGTGACGCCCGCAGCCAGAGCTTCATGTTCGGGTCCCCCCATGCCCATGACTTCGAGGTAGAGGAAGAAGGGGTCTATCGTTTCGAGAGCCGTGTCAGCGCAGGCTATGAAGACAGCTACCAGATCGATGCGGTGCTGATGGACGATGCCGGCAACGTGATCGCTCGGGGCGAGGGCTACGGCCAGGATGGTGGTCTCCAGTTGGAGAGTCGCCTGACACCCGGCAAGTACGAGTTGCAGGTCAAGGGCACCCGCTTTGGTCGACGCGGTCGCGCCGGCGACGGCTACAGCATCGCCGTGGTGGGTCTCGATGATCGTGGTAATCGTATCGAGGTGGATGATGGCACCGGCTTGCAGTTCGTGGGCTCGGATCGTGACGGGAGCCAGAGCGCCTTTGTCACCAGTCGTGACGCCGTGGTTACCCTGGGTAGTCAATCCGGTGCCTCCGGGGCCGCCGCGACTCAGTCTGCCGCAGCCCAGTCCTCCAGCGCAGCAGCGACTTCTGCGTCTGCCTCCTCCGCAGCGGCAGCAGGCGAAGTGGCCTCAAGCGCAGGTGCCTCGGCGGCCACCACGGCGTCCACGGCCGGGGTGGCGGGTTCCTCCTCGGCGGCCGGTGCCACAGCAGGTGCAGCCGCCGGCGCTGGCGCGGCAGCCAGCGTCAGCGGTAGTGCAGCGCGCAGCGATAACCCGGATGAGCGTCAGGTGCAGAGCGTCAAGACCGACGTCAAGATTCGCGCTCGTGGTGAGGTACTGAGCTTCAACGTGGCCGAGCCGAGCAGCGTGCGTATCACCACCTCGACCTTCCCGCCGGGCGACGAAGACACCTATCGCCTGACCATGGAGGTGGCCGATGCCTCCGGGCGTATCGTCGCCGAGGGTGAAGGTCAGGGCTTCAACGGCAACGTCGATCTGACCACCCAGCTGGATCCGGGTATGTACCACATTCGGGTCACCGGTCAGAAGTTCGGCAACGCGCAGGACGGCCCCAACAACTACGAGCTCAAGGTCGTGCTCGACAACTGATATCGCGAGCGACGTATCGTCGCGAGTGGTGACAACAGGACGGGCCCTTCGGGGCCCGTTTTTTGTGCAAGACGTTGGTCTCTGGCCGGTGGGGTCGCCCGACAAGCCGAACGATGCCACCACGGTGGACACAAAAAAATACCCCCGCCTTTAGGCGGGGGCATGGGGACGTGCTGTGACGGGATTGGTCAGCGGGTGGCACTTCTCGCCTGGTGGCAAGATGGGTCAGTCACCGACCCTTGCGATGGCCTCACGGACACCGGCAGCATACTCCGGGTGGCACTTCTCGAAGTGGCCGAGCTGACGCTCCTTGATAAAGTCCGGGACACCCTGCATATGCCGGGCGATATTGCCGAACAGTCGCTCCCGCTGCTCCGGGCTCATCAATTCGAACAGGGCGCGCGGCTGCGAATAATCGTCGTTGCCTTCGCGATGGTCGTAGCGCCAGGCGTCGCCTTCCAGCGGCAGCGGCGGTTCCACTACGCTCGGGTCCTCGGTCGGTCCATCGAAGGAGTTGGGCTCGTAGTAGGCGTCGCCGTTTTGCTCTCCGTTGGCGAAGAAGCGCATCGGGCCGTCCTTGTGGTAGTGGTGGACCGGACACTTCGGCTGGTTGACCGGCAGCGCCTCGTAGTGGGTGCCGAGGCGGTAGCGGTGGGCGTCGGCGTAAGAGAACACCCGTGCCTGCAGCATCTTGTCCGGCGAGAAGCCGATGCCCGGCACCTTGTTGGACGGTGAGAAGGCAGCCTGCTCGATCTCGGCAAAGTAGTTGTCGGCGTTGCGGTTGAGCTCGAAGTAGCCGACCTCGATCAGCGGGTAGTCGCCATGGGGCCACACCTTGGTCAGGTCGAAGGGATTGAACGGCGCCTGCCTGGCCTGTTCCTCGGTCATCACCTGGATAAAGAAGTTCCAGCGCGGGTAGTCGCCGTTTTCCAGGGCGTTGTAGAGGTCTTCCTGGGTGGTCTCGCGGCTCTTGCCCACCACCTGTTCGGCCTCGGCATCGGTAAAGTGCTTGTGACCCTGGGCGGTGCGGAAGTGGAACTTGCACCACACGCGCTGGTTGTCGGCGTTGATCAATGAGTAGGTGTGGGAACCGTAGCCATTGATGTGACGAACGTCGGTGGGCAGGCCACGGTCCGACATCAGCATGGTCACCTGATGCAGTGACTCTGGCGACAGCGACCAGAAGTCCCAGGCCGCGGTGGCCGAGCGCATGTTGGTGCGCGGGTGGCGCTTCTGGGTATGGATGAAGTCCGGGAACTTGGACGGATCACGGATAAAGAACACCGGCGTATTGTTGCCGACCACATCCCAGTTGCCTTCCTCGGTGTAGAACTTCAGGGCGAAGCCGCGCACGTCACGCTCGGCGTCCGCCGCACCCTGTTCGCCGGCCACGGTGGAGAAGCGGGCCAGCATCGGCGTCTGGCTACCCGGGGTGAAGACCTTGGCCCTGGAGTAGCGGGTGATGTCCTGGGTGATGGTCAGGGTGCCGTGGGCGCCCCAGCCCTTGGCGTGGACGGTGCGCTCGGGGATGCGCTCGCGGTTCTGGTGAGCGAGTTTCTCGAGAAGCTGGTAGTCCTCGAGCAGCAGAGGTCCACGGGGGCCCGCACTCAGGCTGTTCTGGTTGTCACCGATGGGGGCACCGGCGCTGGTGGTCATTGTCTTGCGGGTCATGTGGCGTCTCCTGCTCTTGGTCTGGTCCGATATAAGGTATAGACCGCTGTCGACGAAGAACAATCGAACCTTTCTATTTCGTTTATAGGAAATGGATGTTTAGCGTTACTATTTATGCTATTCACGATGCATGTAACGTATTTCGCACCACCGCCACCGGCGGTTCGACCCTGAAGGAAAGCCTTCGTGCCCAAGCTGTGCAGATTTGTCGCTTCGCTCTCGCTGCAACTGAGAATGATGACTGGCCTGGCGATGACCTGGGTTGTCGTGGTGACGATCCTGCTGGCGTGGGGCTGGTACACCGGCAAGGACCTGGTGCGTGAGGTGAACTTTTCTCACCTGCGTTACGAGACGCATCTAATCGCCGATGAGGTGACCGAAGAGATCGAGACACGCCTGGCGATGCTTGAGCGGGTGGCGTCCAGGCACCCGAGTGGCGCGTTGCTCGACCCCGGCGGTGGGGTGTTGAAGGAAAACAGCGTATTGCTCGAGCTGTTCGACGGCCTGGTGGTATTCGACGGCGACGGCAGGGTGGTCACCGATTGGCCGGTGACACCGGGGCGCGAAGGGCTCGATATCAGCGATCGCGAGTACTTCAGTTTTTTGCGCGAGGTCGGGCGGCCCTACGTCAGTGACCCCATCTATGGGCGTATTACCGGGCTTCCGCTGGTGCTGTTACTGGTGCCGCTGAAGGGCGACGATGGTCGCTTCATGGGGGCTTTGGGAGGCGTAGTCGAAGTTCACTCGGGCGGTATCTTCCGACGCTTGAGCCGGGTCCGGCTGGGTAACGAAGGCTACGCAGCCGTGTTCAGCGCCTCAGGGCAGGTGCTCTATCACCCTGACCGCCAGCGCGTGATGGGGACGCTGGGAGACCTTTCGCACAACCCGGCCCTGGACCTGGCCCTCGATGGCTGGGAGGGCGAGCGTTATGGACCTACGGTAAATGGCGAAATGACCTTTCAGGCCTACCGGCAGGTGTGGCCGGCGGACTGGATCGTCGGCGTGTTCTTACCGGAAGGCCAGGTATTGGCGCCCTTGTGGGGCTTGCTGAAACGCCTTAGCTGGGTCGGGGTGGGTATCGCGCTATTGCTGCTGCCGCTTCTTGGCTGGATGGTGTGGCTGCTGCTACGGCCGCTTTACCAGTTGCAGTCGCAGATCGCCCAGGTAGGCAAGGGGCTGCGTGGTCGCGTCTCGCTGGGTACCGAGATGAAGGAATTGACCCAGGTGGCCGAGGCATTCAATGCCGTGGAGGTCGAGCGAAACCGGGCGCTGAATGATCTGCGCGGACGTCAGGCGTTCCTCGACAGCGTGCTGGCGTCCTCGCCGGTGGGCATGTTCGTGACCGACACCCAGGGGCGCATCACCTACATGAACGACGCCCTGGCCCAGTTGACCGGTCGTACCATGAAAGGGCAGGACCGCTATGGCTGGGTCCAGGCGATCCACGCCGAGGATCGCGATGCGGCGATCGAGCTGTGGCGCTACAGCATGGCCTCAGGGAAGGACTTTCTGCGTCAATACCGCTACTGGCGGGCCGATGGCGAGCTTCTATGGCTGGAGGTTCACGCCAGCCAGGTCGCCATCGATACCGAGGTGATTGGCTTCGTCGGTACCGTCAAGGACATCACCGCCCGTCGTCAGCAGGAGGCAATACGTCAGTGGGAGGCCGAACACGATCCCCTTACCGGCCTCTTGAACCGACGAGGCTTCGAGCGTCGCCTCGAAGAGGCCATGGCGGACTGGCGCAAGATGGCCAAGCCCTCCGTTCTGATGCTGTTCGACCTGGATCGGTTCAAGCCGATCAACGATGAGGGTGGCCACCCGCTCGGTGACGAGATGCTGCGTCGCATCGCTCGGGAAGTCGGCCGCTGTGTGCGCAGCAGCGATCACGTGGCACGCCAGGGCGGCGATGAATTCGCGGTGCTGCTACCAAGTTGCACGCTGGCCCAGGCGCAACGCATCGGCGAAGACATCCTGACAGCGATCAATGACACCTGTGTGGTCCACGAGGGGCGTGAATACCATGTCACCACGAGCCTCGGCATCACCGAGTTTCGTGAAGGCGATGCCGATATTCACGCCCCCATCGAACGTGCCGATGCGGCCAGCTACGCGGCCAAGCGCCAGGGGCGCAATCGCCTGGTGGTGGACGAGAGCGAGGCGTAAGGCCGGCTGCACCGACGACGCCACCGACGACCCCACCGCCAACCACCCGACGACTCTTTGGCTGTCGCATCAGCGCCTGGGCGTCGTCGGTCGACGTGCCCAGGTACTTTCCGTCCAGGCCGAAGGGGGCAGGGCATCTTCAGGGATGCTATTGATTGCCGCGTAGCTGGCGCTCCAGCTGCCCCAGCCGTGGGTCGTCGGGGCGCAGCCGGCGCAACTCGGCCAGGGCCGACAGCGCCTGGGGGATGCGCCCGCTGGTGGCGTTGACGTAGACCAGGGCGTAGAGCAGGTCGGGATCACCGGGTGCCTGCCGGCGTCCCTGCTCGAGCGCCGCCAGGGCCTCGTCCTTGCGTCCCAGGCGGTCCAGCATCAGTCCGCGGTTGTAGTGGGTGCGGGCGTGGTCCGGGCGCCATTCGGCGGCCTTCTCAAGCCAGGACAGGGCCTCTTCCATCCCACCCTCCTCCTGCATCCCTCCATCCTCTGCCAGCGACAGCGCCAGCAGGTAGGCCAGGTGGCCTCGATCCGGCGCGGGCATGCCATCGAGGGCGATGCCGTCCTTCAGCAGTGCTCGGGCGTCCTGTTGGCGGCCTTCGGCGCTGAGCTGGGTGACCAGGTTGGCGCGGGCCGGCAGGAAGTAGGGGTCCATCGCCAGCGCCGCACGATACTGTCGCTCGGCTTCGTCCTCGCGTCCGGTGCGCGCCAGCAGTACCGCCAGGTTGAGGCGGTTGCCGGGCAGGTCGGCGTTCTGCTCCAGGCGCCGCTCGTAGTCGCGACGTGCCTCCAGAAAGGCTGCACGACGCTCTTGTGGCATGACCATCAACGAGGTGCCGGCCAGCGCCTTGACCGCCTCGTCGCGGACCGCCAGGCGTTCGTCATCGATCAGTGGAAGCAGCAGCTCGACCCTGGCGCCTTCGGGGGCCTGGGCGAATACTGGCGCTGCGGCGGCGCGGACCAGTGGGGACTCGTCCTTTAACGCCTGCTCAAGCGTCGGCAGGGCGTCGCCGGCAAAGGGGGTGAGCTCGTCCACCGCGGTGGCGCGCACGATGTCCGGAGTATCGTCATCCTCGATCAGCGCCTTGAGGTAGTCCGGCGCTTCAGGGCGGCCCAGGCGGGCCGACTGAAGCGCCACACCGTAGTGGGAACGACTGGCGCTGCGGCTGTCGTCACCGAACCACTCACGAATCTGCGCCGCGGCGTCGGCGGGCGACAGGTCCTGGTGGCAGCCGGTGCAGGCGTCGGGGCTACCGGTGGCCTCGGCGAGATCCGGGCGGGGCACCCGGAAGCTGTGGTCGCGACGCGGGTCCACCACCATGTAGGTGGTCTCGGGCATATGGCAGCTCACGCACTGGGCGCCTTCGCTGCCGGGGGTATGGTGATGGTGCTCGGGACTGTCGTAGTTGTTGCGCTGCATGGTCGGGAAACGCGGCGGAGGCGCCGGGTTGTGGCACTGCAGGCACAGGCCGTTGCCCTCGATCTTTACCTCGCTGGTATGCGGGTCATGACAGTCCACGCAGCCGACACCCTGCTGGTACATGCGGCTCTGGGTGAACGAGCCATAGACGTAGACCTCGCCCTGTATCTGGCCGTCGGCGTGGTACATGCCCTCGCCCAACAGGCTCGGCAGGGCGGCATCGGTCAGCGGAGCACCATGCACCGGGCCCGCGCCCAGCATCTGGCGACGACTGTGGCAGCGAGCGCACTGCTCGACCAGCTCGGGGGCGTCCATTTCGGCGAGATCCAGGGCAAGGCCCATATCGCCGCTTGAGGCGGGAGAGGATTCGGGAGCGTCTTCGTCGGCCTGCCACTGGGCCGCCCAGTCCAGGTGATCCTGGGCGGGGCCGTGGCAACTCTGGCAGCCGACACTCTGCTCGTGCCAAGTGGTGGCGAAGCTGTCGCTTTCAAGATCGTAGTGCTTCTCGAGGTTGGTCGAGTGGCAGTCGGCGCACATGGCGTTCCAGTTCTGGTAGCGCCCGCGCCAGTGCAGGGGGTCATCGGGGGTAAACGCCTGGCCCGGGTAGAGCGAGAACCAGCGCTGCCCACCTTCGCCTGCGGGGCGCGAGTCCCAGGCGATGGTCAAACTCTGCAGTCGTCCCCCTGGCTGCTCCACCAGATACTGCTGCAGCGGGCGTACGCCGAAGGTGTGGCGGATCTCGAAGGTCTCGGCGGGATCCTGCGGTCCTTCCAGGGTCGCCAGGAAGGTATCGCCTCGGCGGTGAAAGCGTGCCTTGACCTCGCCATCCTCGAAGCTGGCTTCGTCGAAGTCGCCCAGTACGTTGTCGGGGGTGGCGTCGCGCAGCGCCCAGGCGTGGTCGGAATCCTGCCATGCCTGGGTCTCGGCCTCGTGACAGGAGGCGCAGCTTCCTTCGGGGGCGTAGCCCTTGGCTTCGGTGGCCGTCGTCGGGGGCGTTCCCTGGGGCGTTCCCTGAGGCGTCTGGGCAATGCTCTCCGGTGCGGCCAGCAACCCCGCCATCAGGGCCATGGCAAGCGCTGGTGCCGATACCATCGAAAGCGCTGGTGTCAGCGTCGACGAAAGCGCTGGTGCGGGCCCTGTGGACTCGACGCTCGGAAGGAGCGTCGCAAGTCGAGCACGCAGGCATCGAAGAAAGGATAAACGGCCAGGTTCACGCATTACGTCGGGTCACTTGTGCAGTCGGGTTCAACGCCGTCAGGCGGTCGTGGGCAAGCTGTCGGTTTGCAGGGCGCGATGATGCAAGTTCTCGTGCACTTGGCAGGGCCTGTGCCAGGCGTTGCCAGAGGGATTCTTTATTGTCTATGCCATCGCCGCCGCCATCCCCATCGCCGCCGCCATCGCCACCAGTATCGCGAAAACCTGCCGCTGGCTTGGCGATCTCGCGGTCGGGACCGAGGCAGGCGCGACACAGGGCGTCGAGTTGGTTGGCAAAGCGGGCGCGCGCCTCGCTATTGCTGTCCAGATGGGGTTCCAGGGCCTCCCAGTGTCGGCGCACCGCGACCAGGTCGCGGGCATCGAGGGATCGCTTCAGGCGCTGAAGCCCGGCCACGCCGCTGGCCTCGCGACGCTGGCGCTGTTGTTGCTGGTGATGTTGCCAATGCGCACGCACCTTGGCACCGATGGCAAGGCGCCGCCACAGCCAGGTGGCGAGCGACACCAGCAGCACCAGTCCCAGCAGCCAGGGCAAGACGCCGAGAACGAGGCGCGACCAGTCCTCTGCGCTGCGAGCGGCGCGGGGCGCCGAGACGCTGACCTCGATCGGCGCAAGCTCTGCCTGCGCCAGGCTGTCGCTCTCGGGATCGTACCAGCGCAGCGAGACTCCGGGCAGAGAACTCTTGCCACCGGTTTCTGCCACATAGGTCACGCGGTCGGTACGGGTGCCGCCATCGCTGGACTCTTCAAGGCGTGGTGTCTCGGGATAGACCCCGAGCGGGGCCATTGCTGTCTCGTCGCCTGCCTCCTTGGCCGTTGCAGACAGCAGGTCGGGCAGCAGCAGGGCGCTGCCGCCGCTCAGTCGCGCGGTGACCGTGCGGGTGACGCTGTCGCCGGCCTCGAGCTCGATGGGGCCGCTGTCGTCGTCGGCATCGTCTTGCTCAGGTGACTGTCGGTCGTCGCCCGCGTTTTCTGTGTCGTCAGCATCACCATCGTCTCCCTTCTGGCCCTGCGCCTGCTCTCCGTTCTTGCCATTCTCTCCGTTCTTGCCGTTCTCTCCGTGCTTGCCCGCTCGCACGATCTCGAGCGTCTGGGTCAGCTCGATGTCGCGGGCCGACAGATAGGGCTCGAGTCCCTCGGCGGCCTCGGGCAGCTGGGCCGTCAGGGTCACCGGTGGCAGGGTGAGGCGTTGCTGGGTCGGGGAGTTGTCCTCGGGAGAGGCATAGGTGACCTCGAGGCTGCCGCTGCCCAGTTCGAAGCGTCCGGCGGACAGTGGCGTCAGGCGATAGCGGCGCGAGACACCGGACCAGGTCTTTCCATCGACGCGCTGGCTGGTCGGGGTGGTGGCGCGATCGCCCAGGGTCACCCTGAGCCCCGGCTGGTCCAGGCTCGGAAAGGTCACCGGCTCAGGCATCCAGGTGGGTACCAGCACCTGGACACGCAGCTCGGCGCTGTCGCCGGGCGCCAGCTCCTGCGGCTCGAGCTCGACCGTGAGCCGGACCGGGGACGAGCTGGTATCCGCCGCTGTCGCTGCGGCCGAGCAAAGCGTCGACGTCAGCGCCAGCGACGACAGCAGCAACGACAGCAGCATGAGCCCCGCCAGACGCGGCGCACTCTTGCCAGGGCGCGAGGCGCGGCTGACTCGACGTGGGTTCATGGCGCCGTCTCCCTGTCGTTGTCGCTATCACTATCAGAGCTAGCGGGAGCCTGCGCCTCGATGGCGAAGCGCTGGCGCAGGAAGTCGCTGGTATCGGTGTCCAGGGTCTCGATCCACTGCTCGGCGGTGATCTGCTGGCCAGGTTCCTCCACCGGCTGTTCGGTGTCCTCACCCCGGGCCTCTTCATTGTCGAATACCACGTCGTCGGCGCCGATGCCGAGCTCCTCGCCGGTATCGGACTGCTCACGGGTGTCCTCGACGTAGGTGAGAATCTCCCTGGCCAGTTCCAGGTTGCGTTGACCTTCGGGATAGTCGGGGTCGCGCGCGAGCACCGTCTCGAAGGCGTCGATGGCGGGGCGGTACTGACGATTCTTGATCAGCGCCAGCCCCTGGGTGAAGGCGGCATCGGCGCTGTCGAGCCGGTCGAGCACCTCGACCGCCGCCTGGTACTGGCCATCGCGGTAGAGCGCATAGCCGAGCCAGGCCGGATCCTCGAAGTGGCGGGCCGCACGGCCGTAGTCGTTGCGTTCGGCCCACCATCGGCCCTGCTGATCCGGCGTCAGAAAGGCGTCCGCGAGGCCCTGGGTCAGCCTTCCCGCCAGGCTGGTGTCGAGGGTCTCGGTGGCCCGGGACGCCTCCTGGGCCAGGGCCGGCGTGACGGGCCCGGCCCACAGCACCGGCAGCAGCGCCAGGCCGGACAGGCCGAGCTGCCAGCCGCGGCGAAAGCCCAGTAGAGCGAGCAGTGCCGCCGGCCAGGCCAGCCATACGCCGCGATCCTCCCAGGCCAGGCGGTCGTCATCGCGTAGCGCCTGCTGGTAGGTGGCGGCCAGACGGCGGGTGATCTCGTCCACGTCGGCGTCGTCAACGCTCAGCCCCACGCGGGTCGCGCCTGCCACCGACGCCGTGCTTGTCCCGGAGCTGCCGGGAGCGTTCATGTCCAGCACCAGCAGGGTGTCATCCTCGCCGAGACCGGCCGTGACGGAACCCTGCGCGGTGACGCCGTCGCTCACCAGCAGTACCGCGCCGGGAAGCCCTGCGTTGTCGCGTCGAGCCCCGTCGAGCACGCTGGCGGCAAGCGCCAGCGCTTGCCCGGCGGCGTCGCCGTCTTCCGGCATGACGTCGCTGGAAAGCCCCTCGAGGTAGGGCGTGACCAGCGCCGGGTCGTCGGTCAGCGGCACCACCTGGTGGGCACTGCCGGCGTAGGCGATCAAGGCGGTACGGGCGCCGTCGCGACGCTCGAGCAGGGTCTGGATCTTGTGCTTGGCGCGCTCCATGCGGCTTGGTGGCACGTCGCTCTGGTCCATGCTGGCGCTGACCTCCAGCACCACCACCAGCGGGGCGCTCTGGGCGATCAGCGGGTTGGGCATGCGCGTCCAGGCGGGACCGGCAACGCCCAGGATCAGCAGGATGGCCAGCAGCGCCAGGGTGTCCAGCGGCCGCAGTCGGCGACGGTCGTGCCCATCGGCACGCAGGGCAGTGGCCAGGTGGGGGGCAAAATGGTCACCGCCGATGTCTGCCGAGGGAGTCCGGCGGCGCCACCACCACAGCACCACCACCAGCGGCAGCAGCAGACACCACAGTGGACGCAGCAGGTGCAGCGCAGAGAGACCGTCGAGCCATTCGCTCATGGCGTGCCCTCCTGCGTGTTGTCACCGCGGCTGGTATCAGGGTGTTCGGCGACGTCTGTCCGGGCATCTGCCTTCCCGCCAGAGGGAGCGCCAGCCGTCCGCGAGCGGACCAACTGCCGGCGATCGAGCGCCAGGGTCAGCAGCACCAGCGCCGCCGCCAGAGCGAGCGGCCAGTGACTCAGCGAGCGGTGCTCGCGATAGCTGTGGGTGGCGACCTCACGCGGTGCCAGTTCATCGATCCGCGCGTAGATGGCGGCAAGTGCCTGCTGGTCGGTGGCGGTGAAGAAGGCGCCGTCGGTGGTCTCGGCGATGGCCTCGAGGGTTTCGCTATCGACGCGGTTTTCGCCGCTGCCCTGAGGATCACCCATGGCGATGGTGATCACCCGCACGTCGCGCTCGGCGGCGATGGAGGCGGCGTTGATGGGGCTCATGCGGCTGCCGGTGTCGGCGCCGTCGGACAGCAGGATCAACAGCCGCTGTTCCACGTCGCTTGCCTCGAATTGGCGGATGGCCAGACCCATGGCGTCACCCAGCGCGGTATGCGGGCCGGCCATGCCGACCTCGGTCTGGTCGAGCAGCGTGGTCAGCGTCTTGAGGTCCTCGGTCAGCGGCGCCTGGACGTAGGCCCGCGAGCCAAACACGATCAGCGCCAGACGCTCGCCCTCGCGATCGGCGACGAAGTCGGCGATGACCTCCTTGACCGCCGCCAGGCGCTGGCGGGGCTCACCCTCGGCATCGATCAGGTCGGACTCATCCATGCTGCCGGAGATGTCCACCGCCAGGATCAGGTCGCGGGCGGCGCTCTGCCAGACGATGGGTTCGCTGAGTTTCTCCGGACGGGCCAGGGCCAGCACGATCAGTCCCCACACCAGCGGCTGTGTCAGCCGAGCCAGCGGCGAGCGCTGGCGGCCGCGCGGAACCGAGACACCGGCGGCCTCCACCAGTCGCTGAAAGAACGGCAGGCGCAGCGCTGCCAGCCGTTGGCGGTGGGCTGGCAGCAGCCAGTAGGCCAGTAAAGGCAGCGGCAGCAGGGCCAGCGCCCAGGGCGTCGCCAGTTCGATCATGACGCCGACTCCTGGGGAATATCGCGACGGTGGCGGCGGATCCAGCGTCGGCTCAGTGCCACGAGTTCCGCCGATGGGGGCGTGGTGCCGTCTGTCGGGGTGGCCCGGTAGGGCGCCGTGGACAGCTCCTGGCCCAGCGGGCCGTCGAAATGCGGGGGGCGTCTGTCGCCCAGGCTTGCATCGAGAAAGCGCCACCATCGCTGGCCGGTCAGGCCGGCGACACGCTCTCGCGGATAGGCAGAGAGGGCGGTCCGCCTGAGGATCTCCGCCAGGGCGATCGCTCCTTCGTCATCCAGGCGCTGGTCGAGCTCGATCAGGGCGGCGCGGCGATAGGCATCGGCACGCCAGCGCAGATACCGACGGATGCCCCATAGCGCCAATAGCGCCACTATCACGACGGCCAGCAGCGACCAGCCCCAGGTCTGGGGTATCCAGGGGATCGCAGGGGGAACCGGTGCCTCGGACAGCTGATCGATCAGGTCGGGCAACATCACGATATCGTCGTTGCTCGCAGCGGTACTCATCGCGGCCCCCCTGTCGCCCGGTCATCGCCAGCGTCTGAACCAGCAGCACCCTCGGACGGCAGCCCAAGTAAGGTACGCAGCTGGGGCAGGGTGGGGGAGCCAGCAGACAGCGACGCCAGGCCCACGCCAAGCTGACGTGACCAGCGCTCGAGCTGCTGGCGGCGCTCCCTGGCCACGCTTTCCAACGCCCGGCGCTGATCGGCGTCGGAGGTATCAAAGCGGGCGTGGCGCTGACCGTCGGTGGCCACGCAGGCGAGGTCGTCAGGCAAGCGCTCGGACAAGGGGTCGCTGACCGCCACCAGCATCAGGTCATTGTGGCGGCGGATGGCGCCGAGCAGCGCTTCGGTGCGCGGGCCCGGAACGTCGAAATCGCTGAGCAGGATGATCAGGTGGTCACGGCTGGCCAGGCGTGCCACCGACGTCAGTACCTGATCCAGCGAGGTCGGCGCGGGTGCCTTGTGCTGTGGATGCAAGGCCTGGTTGGCCTGGGCCAGGACGCTCAGGTAGCGCATCAGCTGGGCCCGGGAGCGACGCGGCCGGAACTCTTCGACGGCCTCGTCGCTGACCACGATGCCGCCGACCCGGTCGCCCTGCTCCAGCACCGCGAAGCCCAGCAGCGCGGCGGCTTCGGCGGCGGTGACCGACTTCATGGCGTGGCGGCTGCCGAAGAACATCGACATGCGCTGGTCGACCACCAACAGGGCAGGGCGATCGCGCTCTTCGGTGAAAACCCGTACATGGGGAGTGCCGGTGCGCGCGGTGACCCGCCAGTCGATGTTGCGCACGTCGTCCGATGGCTGATAGTCGCGTAGTTCAAGGAAGTCCAGGCCGCGCCCCCGGAGGTGCGAGCCATGGCGGCCATTGAGCACGCTGCGAGCCGGCTGGCGCGGCAGCAGTCGCAGGCGGCGGCCCTGGGGTTCCAGCGCCGTCAGCTGGGCCAGGTCCAGGTGCACGCGCGGATCCAGCGTGGTTCGCTCCGTGGAGCCGGGCACCGTCCGGGAAGCCGGGTGTCTGGCGAATGGCAGGCGCATCGATACCTCTTGTCCAGGGATCCGTCCCTTGCCGGGGCGAGGCTCAAGCCGTGGCGAAGTCTGGCGGCTAGAAAGCGTGTACGGACCGGGTTTGCACGAGACCAGACCTCAGGGGAGCGCCACGCAGCCAAGCAGGGTGGCGACCGCGTCGTCGGCGCTGAAGCCCTGGCCCTGGGCCTCGAAGCTCAGCCCGATGCGGTGGCGCAGCACCTCCGGTGCCACCTGCTGGACGTCCACCGGATCCACGTAGTCGCGGCCTTCGAGCCAGGCGTGGGCGCGGGCACAACGGTCGAGCGCCAGCGAGGCGCGCGGGCTGGCGCCGAGTTCGATGTAGCGGGCCAGGTCGTCGCTGAAGTCCGCTGGGTGACGGGTGGCGTCCACCAGCGTTGCCATGTACTGCTCCATCGGCTCGGCCACGTGCAGGGCGGCGATCTCGCGGCGGGCGGCGAAGATCGCCTCCTGGGCCAGGGCCACGGGGACCTGAGCAGGAGCGTCGCCGGCGGCCGGGCTTGCCTCGCGATTCTTGGCCTGCTCTTCCTGACGCACCAGGCGAATTACCTGGACCTCTTCCTCGCGGCTGGGGTAGTCGACCCGCACATGCATCATGAAGCGGTCCATCTGCGCCTCGGGCAGCGGGTAGGTGCCTTCCTGCTCGATCGGGTTCTGGGTGGCCAGCACCATGAACAGCTCCGGCATCTTGTGGGTCGTGCCGCCCACCGTGACCTGGCGCTCCTCCATGGCCTCGAGCAGGGCCGACTGCACCTTGGCCGGGGCGCGGTTGATCTCGTCGGCCAGCACCAGATTGGCGAACAGCGGGCCCGGGTGAAAGCGGAATACCGCGCCTTCCTCGCCCTGATGGTAGACCTCGCTGCCGGTCACGTCGGAAGGCAGCAGGTCGGGCGTGAACTGGATACGACTGAAGTCGGCCTCCAGGTGGCGCGCCATGGCCTTGACCGCGCGGGTCTTGGCCAGTCCCGGCAGGCCTTCGATCAGCAGGTTGCCGCCGGCCAGCAGGCCGATCACCAGCCGCCGAATGACGTCGCGCTGGCCGATGATCGACTCGCCGATGGCGGCCTCGAGTCCCTTGATGTCGTCGTTGAGGCTCATGGTTTCTCCGGGTAAAGGCGTTGCCAGTCGCGGGCCATGTCGATCAACTGCCAGTCGCGCGCTTCAGCCTGTTCCAGGCCATCGGCCAGACGTCCGATATGGCTGTCGCTGTCGTAGGCGACCTCGCGCTCGCCATCGGTGTGGTGAACCAGTACGCCAAGGCGCGGGCCTTCGCCCTCGGTGGTCCAGATCAGCATCGGCACGTCGCCGTCTGAGTTGCCCACGGCGAGAATCGGGCGCTGGCCCAGATGGCGGTTGATCGATATCACCTTGCCGGGGCCGTCATCGAGCCAGATGTCGCCGCCCTGCTTGTAGAGCTGCGGATCGTCCTCGAGATCGACCAGTTCCATCTCGCCGGTACTGCCGATGATGTTCTGGGGCGGCACGCCATAGACGTCGCTGGCGAAGACGCGCATGAACTCGAGCCCGCCACCGGAGACGATGTAGGTCGAGAAGCCGTGGTCGCGCAGATAGCCGAGCAGTTCGAGCATCGGCTGGTAGACCATGTCGGTGTAGAAGCGGCCGGTCGCGGGGTGGGTGGCGTTGGCCAGCCAGTCGCTCACGTCCTGCTGGAAGTCACTCAGCGACAGGTCCTGGTGGGACAGCGACAGCAGCGCCTGGATGCCTTCCTCGCCGGCTTCCAGCAGGGTGTCGATGTCACCTTCGGCGGCGGCCTTCTTGAGCGGCGTGTCGAGCGCCTCGGGGTCGGCCTCGCTGGCGCGGTCCAGGGCGTAGAGCAACTGGGTGTAGGCGGGCTGTTCACTCCACAGGGTGCCATCGTTGTCGAACACCGCGATGCGTCGCTCCTGTGGCACAAAGTCATCGTTGTCCGGATCGCTGGTGGACTCGACAAAGTCGACGATGGTGCTCTTGCTGTGACCGGCATTCCAGGAAGGCAGCGGGTCGGCCAGTGCCATCGCAGGAAGCAGAGACAACAGCACCGCGGGCAGCAGCGTTGCCAGTGCCTGTCGTTGGAGGATGCTTGGATTAGGGGGATTCATGCACTCGGTTCCTTGAGAGAATGGAAGGGGCTCTTCGACCCGTCTTTTTTCACCGACGAGCCGCCCCCGGAGGAGCGGCTCGTGGCGTTCAAGCCGGCGTCAGTGAACGCTGGCGGGTTGTTCCAGGGCTTCCATTACCTGATCCAGACTGAAACTTGCTGCCTTCATGCGTGGCGGAAACTCCTTGAAGGTCTCCAGGAAGTTTGCCACATAGGACTGGGCGGGCAGGGCCAGGAAGGAGTGATCCAGCAACCAGTCATAGTAGGTGTTGGAGGTCAGCTGAGCACGCTCGTAGGGATCGCGGCGCAGGTTGAACATCAAGGGGACACGCAGCGGGGTGAAGGGGTTCGCCCACACTTCGAAGGTTCCCTCGATGCGCTGCTCCATGAACACCAGCTTCCAGTCATCGTAGCGCAGCGCGGTCAGGTCACCGTCATCGGAGAAGTAGAACACCTCATGACGGGGGCCTTCCTCACTTTCCCCGGTGAGCAGGGGCAGGAAGTTGTAGCCGTCCAGATGTACGTTGTACTCGCGACCGATGGCCTGAACGCCACCCTCCAGCAGGTCCTGCTTGATGGAATCGTTGCCGACGGCGGCCATGAAGGTCGGCATCCAGTCCATGTGGTGCATGACCTCGTTGGAGATGGCGCCTTCCTCGATCTGACCTGGCCAGCGGACCATGGCGGGCACGCGCCAGCCGCCTTCCCAGTTGGTGTTCTTCTCGCCGCGGAATGGCGTCATGCCAGCGTCGGGCCAGGTATTCATGTGCGGCCCGTTGTCGGTGGAGTAGAACACGATGGTGTTGTCGGCGATGCCCAGCTCGTCAAGCTTGTCGAGGAACTGGCCCACGTGCATGTCGTGCTCGACCATGCCGTCGGCGTATTCGTTCTGACCGGAGATACCACGCAGCTCGTCCTTGACGTGGGTACGGAAGTGCATTCGGGTGGCGTTCCACCAGACAAACCAGGGGGTGCCCTCGGCGGTCTTGCGCTCGATGAAGTCCAGCGCCGCGGCGGAGGATTCCTCGTCGATGGTCTCCATTCGCTGGCTTGTCAGCGGTCCGGTGTCCTCGATCTGCCCGTCGGCGCTGGACTTGATCACCCCACGGGGTCCGAAGGCCTCGCGGAAGGTGCGCCCGCCCGGCATTTCCATATCGGCGGGATAGTCCGGGTGCTCGGGCTCTTCCTCGGCGTTGAGGTGATAGAGGTTACCGAAGAATTCATCGAATCCGTGATTGGTCGGCAGGTGTTCGTCGCGATCGCCCAGGTGGTTCTTGCCGAACTGGCCGGTGGCGTAGCCTTCGGCCTTGAGCAGGGCGGCGATGGTCGGGTCCTTCTCGCTGATGCCCTGAGCGGCGCCCGGCAGGCCGACCTTGGATAGCCCTGTGCGAAACACGCTCTGGCCGGTGATGAAGGACGAGCGGCCGGCGGTGCAGGACTGTTCACCATAGTAGTCGGTGAACATCATGCCTTCGTCGGCGATGCGGTCGATATTGGGGGTCTGGTAGCCCACCAGACCGTGGGTGAAGGCCGAAATGTTGGACTGCCCGATATCGTCGCCCCACAGCACCAGAATGTTGGGTTTGGACGAGTTTCCATTGTCCTGCTGCTGGGAGTCATTCTCCTGGGCAAGCACCGACGTGGACATCGTCATGATAAGGCTGGCCGCTAGATAACCGCTCCAGCGTTGCGCTCTGTTGCGATAAGGACTGAATGCGAACACCGTCTGTCTCCCTGACCCGGTCACGTACCACGATGACCAGTGATTTGACGCGATGAGAGGCTCCGAGGGAGCCCGATCGCTCGAGTATAGGAGGAGTTGTTGACGATTCAGTGCAACAGAAGAGGTAAGGCGGGGGAGGATAATCAGGGTAAGGAGAGAAAGCGTCTCATTGCGGCGAGAAAGTCCGATGTTGGCGGACGTTTCGCGCCAAATACAAGGAGTTGCTGGGTTGTCGTATTTTTGTAAAAAAGTGTTCTGATGACGCGGTCGACGTCGGTACAAAGATCGGAAGGGCGTCGAACGAAAGGTCAGTTAGAAAGGTCAGGCAGAAAGGCTAGACAGAAAAGCCCGACAGAAAGGCCAGAAAGAAAAGCCAGGCAGACAAGATGCAGGAAAGACAATCGATGGCGCGCCCGGGAGGATTCGAACCTCCGACCACCTGATTCGTAGTCAGGTACTCTATCCAGCTGAGCTACGGGCGCGCAGATGCCGCAGGGGATGCGGCGTCGAGAGGCTGCGCATGGTAGAGCAAAGAATGTGATTTCGCAAGGTGTCTTCGGGAGGCAGTACCAGGCCCGGCCTGCGGGACTGGCCGCCGAATCAAGTAGCGGAGCTGCTTGATCAGGAACCAATCAACCGATCCGCCAACTTGCTGATATCGTCGACACTGTAGTCCGGTACCGGGACGCCGTCCGCCGGCAACATGGCGTTGTAGGGCCGGAGCACCAGTGCACCCTGCCAGCCGGCGGCCTGGGCGCCGATGGTATCCCACAGGTGGCAGGCAATCAGGCACAGTCTAGATGGCGGTGTCTGCATGGCCTCGGCGACCTGGGCGTAGGTGTCCGGCGCGGGCTTGAACTTTTTGACCTGGTCGACGCTGAATGAGCGTTCGAAATACTCGGCCAGTCCTGCCTTTTCCAGCGGCGTGGGGCCAGCGCCCGGTGCCGAGTTGGTCAGGGTGACCAGGCGAAAGCCGGCCTGGCGAAGCCGCTCGAGTGCCGGGGCCACGTCGGGGTGCGCCGGCATGGAGCCGATGCGCTCACCCAGTTCGTCGAGATCGTTCTGCTCGAGGGTGACCCCGTGAATCTCGGCGGTCATGCGCAGGGCGCCTGCGCCGAGCTGGCCGAAGGGCGTATAGAGTCCCGACAGGGTCATCGACTGGGAGTAGAGGATCAGTTGGGCGAACCATTCGCGCAGCATCGCCGGGTCGCCGAACAGCCGATCGAACAGCGGCTCAAGGTGGGTCAGGTCGAGCAACGTCTCGTTGACGTCGAAGACCAGCACGTCGGGGCGTTCTGGGGCAGTCATGGCGTCTCCTTGATCGAGCCCGTCGCGATCGACGGGGCCTTCGGTGGCCTCGGCCAGGTACCACGACCAGGCACCACGACAGGACGCCACGGTAGCGTCCTGTCGATAGGGTGGTCGTTACTCGGCCTTCTTCCAGTCGAACTTGGCGAAGGGTTCGTCCACCGGGGTGTTGGCCAGGTGATTGGTGTAGTTGCTCATGACCTTCTGGGACAGGGCCAGGATCACTTCGAGCACCTGGCGCTTAGTGTAGCCGGCGTCGAGGAAGGCCTGCACGGCGTCGTCATCGACATTGCCACGTTCGCGCACGACTGACAGGGTGAAGGTACGCAGCGCTTCGAGGCGCTCGTTGGGCAGCGGGTCTTCGTTGCGCAGGGCGTCGGAGACGGCGTCATCCACTTCCATCTGCTTGGCGATGGCGGTGTGGGCCGGCACGCAGTAGTGGCAGTTGTGCTCGACGTTGATGGTCTGCCACACCACGGTGGTTTCCTCGGCATCGAAGGAGGAATCCAGAAACAGCTGGTGCAGGCGCTGGTAGCCTTCCAGCAGGCCCGGTGCCTCGGCCATGACCGCGTGCAGGTTGGGGATCATGCCAAAGGCGTTGACCGAGTTGTCGAGCAGTGCCTGGCTCTCTTCGGGGGCGCTTTGCTTGTCGTGGAGGCTAAAGTCGGTCATCGGGTTCTCCTGTGTGATGGCGCCTGTGGTAAAGCCGCAGACCGTTGCAGACCGGGGCGGTGCACGCGCCATTGATTCCGATTTTTTGAGCGATTGCTCAAAATTGGCCGCCAGCAGACCCTGCTGAAAGCCGTTCGGGCATACTCTAGCTATACCTGAGCGATCACTCAAGTTAAAATTTGAGCAGTTGCTCAATTTTCTGAAGGCCGTACCGGCCACGACACCGGACCCATCCATGCCGCGCGCGACACTACACAACCGTCAGGATTCGCTTGAACGTGCCCTGCACCTGTTCTGGCAGAAGGGGTTCCACGCTACCTCGCTCAAGGACCTGGAACGCACCCTCGATATGCGGCCGGGCAGCATCTATGCCGCCTTCGGCAGCAAGGATGCGTTGTTTCAGGAGGCGCTGGAACGCTATGCCCGGCTCGGGCTGGTCGAGCTCGAGCGTACCCTGGCCGAGTACGACTCGCCCTTGGCGGGGCTGGCCGCCTACCTGCGCAAGCTGGGCTGTCTGCGGGACCAGGAGCTTCCCAGCCGGGCCTGCATGCTGGTGAAGAGCCTGCTGGAGTTGGGCGAGCGAGAGCAGGCGGCGCTGGGCAAGGCCGAGGCCTTGCTCGAGGCCATGGAAGCCGGCTTCGTCGAGCAGTTTCGCGCAGCCAAGGACGCCGGAGAGCTTGAGCCGAGCGCCGACCCGGTGCGCCTGGGACGGCGGCTACAGGCCGAGGTGATGGGTCTTCGCGCCTACGCCCAGCGCGAGGTCGATAGCCAGGCGGTGCACGCCCTGGCCGACGATATGGCCCGGTCGATCGAAGCGCTGCGGCTTCCCTGATAGCGGCGCGCCTGTTCTGATCGAAGCGCTGCGGCTTCCCTGATAGCGGCGCGCCTGTTCTGATGCACGTCCGCCAATGGTGGGCTGCCTGCCGAGTCCGACGCAGGTAACGCCAGACTCGGCAGCGGGCAGGGCCTCAGGAGGCGGAGGGTGATGTCGCCTCGGGTGACGCGGTATCGCTATCGCCTGAGCGTGGCCGGCGACGTTCCACCAGGCGACGCACGCCCACATAGAACAGCGGGGTCAGCAAGAGCCCGAACAGGGTCACCCCGATCATCCCGTAGAACACCGCCACGCCCATCGCCTGACGCATTTCGCTACCCGCACCGGAGGCCAGCATCAGCGGGATGACGCCCGCGGTGAAGGCCACCGAGGTCATCAGGATCGGCCGCAGGCGCAGGCGGCAGGCGGTCAGCACAGCGTCCAGTCGCGACTGTCCCTGGCTCTGCTGCTCGCGGGCGAACTCCACCAGCAGGATGGCGTTCTTGCAGGCCAGCGCCACCAGCACGATCAAGCCGATGCGGGTGAAGATGTTGTTGTCACCGCCGGTCAGCCACACACCGGCCATGGCCGACAGCAGCGTCATTGGCACGATCAGGATGATCGAGAACGGTAGCGACCAGCTCTCGTACTGGGCCGCCAGCACCAGGAACACCAGCAGCACCACCAGCGGGAAGACGTAGATCATGGTGTTGCCCGCCAGCACCTGCTGGTAGGTGACCTCGGTCCACTCGTAGGCCACGCCGGCCGGCAGGGTGGTGGCCAGCACCTCCTCGATCGCCTGCTTGGCCTGGTCACTGGACACGCCCGGTGCCGGCGAGCCGTTGATGTCGGCGCTGACGAAGGTGTTGTAGTGCATGACCCGGTCCGGCCCGGTGGTCGGGCTGACCTCGACGAAGCTGCCCAGCGGGATCATCCGGCCGTCGTTGCTGCGCACCTTGAGCTGGCGGATGGCCTCGGCGTCCAGGCGGTATTCGGCGTCGGCCTGGGCGCGCACCTGGTAGGTGCGCCCGAAGCGGTTGATGTCGTTGACGTAGAGCGACCCCAGGTAGATCTGCAGGGTGTCGAACACCGCGTCCAGCGAGACATTCATCACCAGCGCCTGCTCGCGGTCCACCTCCACGTCGTACTGCGGCACCTGGATGCGGTAGCTCGAGTAGACACCGGCCAGCCGCGGATCCTGGTTGGCGGCGCCGACCACCGCCTGGGTCGCCTCGAACAGCCCGTCGAAGCCGACGTTGCCGCGGTCCTGTAGCTGCAGCTTGAACCCCCCGGTGGTGCCGAGGCCAAGGATCGGCGGGGGCGGGAACACCGCCACGTAGGCCTCGTCGATCTGGGCGAACTGGGCATTGAGGCGGGCGGCGATGGCGCCGGCCGAAAGCTCCGGCGACTGGCGCTCGTCGAAGGGCGCAAGCGGGGTAAAGACGATGCCCGAGTTGGAGGCGTTGACGAAGCCATTCACCGAAAGACCGGGGAAGGCCACGGTGTTGGCTACCCCCGGCGTTGCCAGGGCGATCTCCTGCATCTCGGCGAGCACCTCGCTGGTGCGCTCGAGGCTCGCGGCGTCGGGCAACTGGGCCATGGCCACCAGGTACTGCTTGTCCTGGGACGGAATGAAGCCGCCGGGGACCTCCTGAAACAGCTTGCCGGTGAGTCCCAGCAACGCCAGGTAGCCAAGACCGACGATCAGCCCGAAGCGCAGCAGGCGACGAATCAGCCCGGTGTAGCCCCGCGACATGGCAGCGAAGGCCCGGTTGAAGGGGCTGAACAGCCAGCGGCCGAACAGGGCGTCGATCAGCCGGGTCAGCCAGTCGGGCTTCGCCCCGTGGGGCTTGAGCAACAGCGCCGACAGTGCCGGTGACAGGGTTAGCGAGTTGAACGCCGAGATCAGCGTCGAGATGGTGATGGTCAGCGCGAACTGCTGGTAGAACTGGCCGGTCAGACCGCTGATGAAGGCGGTCGGCACGAACACCGCGGTCAGTACCAGGGCGATGGCGATGATCGGCCCGGTGACCTCGCTCATGGCTATGCGGGTGGCCTCATAAGGCGAGTGGCCGAGTTCGATATTGCGCTCGACGTTCTCCACCACCACGATGGCGTCGTCCACCACGATGCCAATCGCCAGCACCAGGCCGAACAGTGACAGCGTATTGATCGATACGCCGATCAGTTGCATCACCGCGAAGGTGCCGATCAGCGAGACCGGCACCGCGATCAGCGGAATCAGCGAGGCCCGCCAGGTCTGCAGGAACAGCACTACCACGACCACTACCAGCAGCACCGCCTCCAGCAGCGTATGCACTACCGCCTCGATGGAGCCCCGCACGAACACCGTGGGGTCGTAGACGATGTCGTAGTCGACGCCGTCGGGGAAGGTCTCGGCGGCCTCGGCCATATAGTCGCGCACGCCGTCGGACAGGGCGATGGCGTTGGAGCCCGGACGCTGGAACACCGGCAAGGCCACCGCGTCCTTGCCGTCGAGCTGGGCGCGCAGGGCGTACTGGTCGGCACCGAGCTCCACCCGGGCGACGTCGCCCAGGCGGGTGATGCGGCCGTCGTCGTCCACCCGGATCACGATCTGGCGAAATTCTTCAGGCGAGGACAACCGTCCCTTGACGTTGAGCAGGCGCTGGAACTGGCTTTCGCGCGGGGCTGGCTGGGCGCCCAGGCTGCCGGCGGCGACCTGCTGGTTCTGCTCACGCAGCGCCGCCACCACGTCGCTGGCGCCGAGGCCCCGGGAGGCGATGGCGTCCGGGTCGAGCCACACCCGCATGGCGTACTCGCCGGCCCCGAACAGGCCGACGTCACCTACGCCCTCGAGGCGAGCGATATCGTCCTGCAGGTTCAGCCGCGCAAAGTTCGACAGCCACAGCTGGTCGTAGCGCCCATCCGGTGAGGTCAGGTGGACCACCATGGTCAGGTTGGGCGACGACTTCTCGGTGGTCACCCCCAGCGCCTGGACCTCCTGGGGCAGGCGAGGCGTGGCGCGGGCCACCCGGTTCTGGACGTTGACCTGGGCCTGGTCCAGATCGGTGCCGAGGGCGAAGGTCACGGTCAGCGTCAGGTTGCCGTCGGCGGTGGACTGGGAGTCCATGTACAGCATGCCTTCGACCCCGGTGATCTCCTGCTCCAGCGGGGTGGCCACGGTCTTGGCGATGACCTCCGGATTGGCGCCGGGGTAGTTGGCCTTGACCACCACGGTGGGCGGCACCACCTCGGGGTATTCAGAGACCGGCAGCTTGAACAGCGCCAGGCTGCCAGCCACCACGATCAGGATCGACAGCACCGCAGCGAACACCGGGCGTCTGATAAAGAAGTTCGACAGGTTCATGTGCGCGCAGGCTCCTGATCGAGGTGCTTGGCGTCGAGGCGTTCGGCCAGGCGACGGGTACGCTCTCGCAGTTGCTCCAGCGGGGCGCGGTCGGGGCCGTCGACCAGCGCAGGAGAGATCGCCATGCCGGGGCCGAACTTCGAAGGACCGGCGGCGACCACGGACTCACCGCCCTCGAGCCCTTCGCTGATCTCGCGCCAGGCCCCGAAGCGGGCGCCGGTGGTGACCTTGCGGTAGGCGAGTTTGCCCTGTTCGTCGGCGACCAGTACAAAGTTGGCGTCGAGGTCGGTGCCAATGGCGCGGTCGGGCACCAGCACCCCATCGCGATGGCGGGCGGCAGCGATTCGCACCCGGGCGAAGGCGCCGGGGCGCAGCGAGGGATGCCCGGCGTCGAAGCGAGCGCGCACCCTCAGGGTGCCGGTGGCCTCATCGACCCGGTTGTCGATAAAGTCGAGCTCGCCCTGGTAGGCGAAGTCGTCCTGGCCGGCGAGCTGCAGTTCTACCGGCCAGCCCTGATCGGCGGTAATCTCGGCAAAGTCGCGGTTCCAGCTGCGCTCGTCGATATCGAAGTAGGCGTCGACCTGGTCGGTGCTGACGATGGTGGTCAACACGCTCTGGCCGGCGCTGACCACGTTGCCCACCGTCAGGTCGGCGCGGGAGACGCGACCGCTGATCGGCGCGCTGACCTCGGCGTGGGCCAGATCGAGACGAGCACTGTCGAGCTGTGCCTGCAGCGAGGCGACCTCGGCATTCTGGGCCTGGGCACTGGCGCGCCGGGCCTCGGCTTCCTCGCGGGCCATCAGGTTGCGCCCGACCAGCTGATTGGCACGGTTGGCCTCACCGTTGGCGCGGGCCAGCTCGGCCCGGCCCCTGGCAAGCCCCGCCTCCAGCTCACGCACCCGCGCCTCGAAGGGCGCCAGGTCCAGGCGCACCAGCGGTTGGCCCTGTTCGACCAGGGAGCCTTCCTCGAACAGGATCTCGGCCACCTGACCGGTGACCCGGGGGCGCAGGGTGACACGCTCGGGAGCCTCGAGGCGGGTGGTGTAGCGATACCAGTTCGAGACCGGCTGACGCACCGCCTGAACCACCTCGACCCGAGGCGCGGGCGCAGAGCCCGCGCCATCGGCAGCGTCACCCTGTCCTCCCTGGCCCTTGCCGGGTTGGCAGGCTGCCAGCAACAGCGCCAGGGCGGCGAGCCCCAGGCCACGGGCCAGGCGACGTATTGCACGAGGTGTCTTACGCGGTGCTGTACGACGTGCCGTGCGACTCGCCTTGCGATGTCCAGTGCGGCCAGCGCTATCGGCACCCCCTCGAGCAGGCTGGTCGTCAGGCTGCGGTGGCGATACGGCAAGCGCAGGGGAGGGGGCAGGCGACACCACCTGGGGGTCGCACGGGGGGCGTTGGTCGGACATCTGGCGACTCCTGAGCAAAAGGTTCGCCAGTGTAATCCTCGATTGAGGCTTGTATTAGACCGGTTGGTCGCACATTATTGATGCCAAATATGCACGCATCTGTGCGCTTGTACCTTCTGTGGAGACCTTCATGGACCAACCGAGTCGTCTGCTGCTGCTGGTCGATGTGGCCGAGCTTGGCAGCTTTTCCGAGGCCGCCAAGCGCCGCGAATTGGATCGCTCGGTGGTGTCCAAGCATATCGCGCGCCTCGAGCAGGAGCTGGGGGTGCGCCTGCTCAATCGCTCGACGCGCTCGCTGTCACTGACCCAGGCGGGGCAGGCGATGGTGCAGCAGGGGCGTGAGCTGCGTGACTGGATGTACCACACCCAGGCGCTGGCGGAGAACCTGCAGCAGATGCCGAGCGGACGGCTCAAGGTGAGCGCCCCGGGCATCCTCGGCCGCTGCCTGGGCTTCGAGGCGATGCGACGCTTTCGCCAGCACTATCCCGATGTGCAGGTGGACCTGCAGTTGGAAGAACGACGGGTCGACGTGATCGGTGAAGGCTACGACCTGGTGCTGCGGGTCGGCGACCTGAAGGACTCCAATCTGGTGGCCTCGCCACTGGCGCCCAATCATCTGTTGATCGGCGCCAGTCCAGCCTTTATCGAGCGTCATGGCGAGCCACGAGACCTCGCCACCCTGGCCCGGCTGCCGGCGTTGACCTTCAGCTCACAGCAGTTCCAGCTCGACTATCTGCCTTACCTGGATGACCAGGGGCGGGAGCAGAAGCTGCCGCTCAATAGCCAGGTGCGCACCAGCGAGGCCGAGGTGATCAAGCGTGGGGTGATGGAAGGCATGGGCATCGGGGTACTGCCGGCATTCGCCATGTACAACGAGGTCAGCGACGGACGTATCGTGCCGCTGATGACCGACCTGGCACTGCCGGAGTTCGGCGTCATCACGCTGCTCTATCCCCACCGCGAGATGCCGCTGCGTACCCGGCGCTTTATCGAGATTCTGCGCGAGATGGTCGGCTCGCCACCCCAGTGGGAGGCACGCATCCCCGGCTTTGCCGAAATGTACGGCAAGGGCACTGGTGGGATGGGCCTGGCGTCCTGAGTGTGGCAAGGGTGACGAGCCGGCTGTTAGTCGCACGTCGCTGCAAGGTGAGCCTAGCCAGCATCGAAGGCCGGCAACACTTCCTCGGCCAGGCGATGCAGGGTCTCTTCCACCGGCGCCTGGTTGCGGCGCAGGTTCAGGCCGATGTGATTGACGCCGGCGGCCTGCATGGCCTCGAGCTCGGCGATCAATCCCTGGCTGCCGACCCTCAGCCCGAAGCGGTGGCGGCGAGGCGGTTCGTCCGCGCGCTCGGCCAGGTCCAGGTGCAGGAAGCTGATGTAGGGCTTGTCGCCGGCCACCTCGCGCCACAGGCCGACCCGACGGCGGTGGTCCTCCGGCGTGCCGGGGTAGGCCAGCCAGGCATCCATGTGCTGACCGACCCAGTCCGGGCGCTGCTGGGCCAGACCGGCCACCAGCAGGGGCGGTGGCGTCGCCATCGGCAGCAGCGCCTGGCCGGCGTCCAGCCGCGCATCCTGATCGCCCCTCAGCACCGCGACGGCGTCGCGGAAGGCCTCACCGCGCTGCTCGAAGGGTATTCCGAACAGCGGATATTCCACCGGACGGTCACCGCTGGCGACACCCAGCAGCAGCCGGTCACCGCTGAGCTGTTGCACGCTGGCGGCGGCCTTTCTGACCAGCCAGGGCATACGCAGCGGCAGCACCGCAGCGGCGGTGCCCAACAGTGCACGCTGCGTGGACGCCGCCAGATAGCCCAGGTAGGTGAACATCTCGAACACCTGACCGGCGTCGCCAAAGTGCGGGTCGTAGAGCGGTACATCGCGCAGCCACAGCGCACGAAAGCCGAGGCGATCGGCCAGCTGGACACGGTTAAGGTGTTCGCTCAGATCGGGGACGCCGAAGGCGCGACCATCGCGCAGGCGGGCGGCTTCACCGGCGGGGCTCCAGTCATTGTCCAGCGCCAGCTCCAGACCCAGGGTCAAGGGGCCACTGGTCAGTCGTTGCAAGCTCATCTTGGCTCCTGCCTCGAGGGGAGGCGTATCAGTTCGATAGAACGCTAGGCGCTGTCCGAAAAGTCGACGAGCGAAGGTTAGACAAGGCAAAAATCGGTGAGAAAGCGCAGTTTACGGGGTGTAAATGAGCATTTTGACCGGGCTGGCGCACCAGCCGATTTTTAACGCCGTATTACCGAGCGCAGGCACTTTTCAGACAAGCCCTAATCGTTGTAATGGAGTGTGGCGCCGTCAGAGGCGGGGAAAAAGAGGCTCGCGGCGGAATCACTTTTTCGTTTGCGGCAACAATCGACACGAAGCACCCGATGACGCTGTAGCAGGCACGGGGCAGGGCGACACCATTGAACCGACACCGGGAGTCCTGCTTCACTAGGACAATGGTATCGGCGATAAAGGTATCGCCGATAAAAGTATCGCCGACTGGGGCCGGCTCAGGGAAGGGCAGCGGGCGATGCCACGGCGCAACGGGAGGAAACAATGAAAGACGAGACAACCCAGCAGGTCATCCTGGCCGGAGAGCCGATCGAAGAGCACCAGGGCCACTATTCCGACGAGCGCTTCTGGGCCAAGGTCGGGCGCTACGCCAAGGCCGCCGGCGAGGTCACCCTGTCCCGGGCGCTGACGCTCTACTACGCCGCCCGGGACAAGGACACCCCCGTGTGGGCCAAGACCACCATCTACGGTGCGCTCGGCTACTTCATCTCACCGCTGGATGCCCTGCCGGATCTGACCCCGCTGGTCGGCTACACCGACGACATGGGCATGCTGGCGGTGGCGCTGATGACCGTGGCGGCCTACGTCAAGGACGAGCACAAGGACAGGGCCAGCGCTACCTTGAAACGCTGGTTTTCCTGATCAGCCCTCGACGTCCACGACCACCTTGCCGACGGCCTTGCCCGAGGTGAGGTGGGCGTAGGCCTTGCCGACGTCGGCCAGGGCGAAGCGGTTGTCGTCCACCAGCGGCGTCAGTGCCCCCGAATCGATGATCTCGGCGAGCGTCGACAGGATGGTGCCGTGCACTTCCCGGCCGACGTTGTGGATCATCGGAATCAGCATGAAGATCACGTGCAGCGAGGCGCCCTTGAAGTGCGCCGGCGTCATGTCCAGTTCGGCCAGCGACATGGTCGTCGCCACCTGGCCGTTGAGCTTGACCGCATTGAAGGAGTTGATCAGGTTGGGGCCGCCGACGCTGTCGAAGATGACGTCGAAGCCGGCACCGTCGGTGTGCTGGTTGACGTAGTCGTCGACGCTCTGGGTCTTGAAGTCGATGGCGGTGGCACCGAAGCCTTCGATCAGTTCGCGCTGATGCTCTCCCGAACCGGTGGCGTAGACCTCACACCCCAGATGGCGGGCAAGCTGCACCGCCACATGGCCGACGCCACCAGCACCGCCATGCACCAGCACTTTATCGCCGGTCCCTGCGCCTGCGCGGGTCAGGCCTTCGTAGGCGGTGATGGCGACCAGTGGCAGGGCCGCGGCGTCACGCATCGACAGGGAACGCGGTTTGTGCGCGATCAGTCGGGCGTCGGCGAGCATGTACTCGGCCAGACTGCCCTTGAGGTCGGTGAGCCCGCCGGCGCAGCCGTAGACCTCATCGCCCGGGGCGAAGCCGGTCACGCCTTCGCCGACTTCCTCGATGGTGCCGGCAAAGTCCATGCCGAGCACGGCGGGCAGATCCGGTGCGATCGGCAGCTCCTCCTGGCCCAGCTGACGGATCATGGTGTCGATGGTGTTGACGCTGGTGGCGGCGATACGCACCACCACCTGACCGGCGCTGACCTGGGGGCGAGGCAGTGTGGCGGATTCGAACGGCGCGTCCTCGCCGTAGCGGTTGAGGACCATGGCGGACATCGATGAGGTGGACATTGTCGGTCTCCTGTAGAGGGTGTGGATCAATGCCTACAGGATTGCCGATGCCGCCTTGGAAAAAAACGCCATGACCCGGGAATCAGTTTCTGGAAATCGCTGACAGTGCGCGCCGGCTACTGCGTAGTACGGCGTAGTAGGGCGTAGTGCTGTCAGTGCCTGTCCCAGATCGGTGGTGTGCCGATCTTCTCCAGCAGGAAGTCGATGAACACCCGGACCTTGGCGGTCAGCACGTTGGCTTTCGGGTAAACCAGCCAGATGGCGGAATGATCGTCGACCTCGTGGTCGGGCAGAACTCTGACCAGTGTCCCCTGCTCCAGGTCCTTGTGGATGCTCCACAGCGCATGCATGGTGATGCCGGTGCCCGCCACCGCGGCCACCCTCATGCTGGCGCCATCGTCGCAATAGACGCGGGGCTTGGCCCCGGCCGGGGGAAAGGTGTGAGGGGTGCGCATCCCGTTCTTTGATAATGCCCGCGGCGTGCCACCCTGAAAGACCACCAGCCGATGGCTTTGCAGGTCCTGCGGCGTCCTGGGAACGCCGTGGCGCTTCAGGTAGTCGGGGGAGGCACACAGTACGCGCTTGTCGTCGGCCAGCTTGCGCGCCTTGAGGTTGCTGTCCTCGATTGGGTAGTTGCGCAGGGCCAGGTCAAACCCACCCTCGATCAGGTTGGTCTGGGTATCCGACAGTCGCAACTCCAGGCTGACGCTGGGATAGCGTTCGAGAAATTCCGGCAGAATCGGTGCGACATAGAGCTGGGCGAACGTGCTGGAGGCGGCGAATCGCAGGCGCCCGGTCGCCTCTTCGCTGTCCTTGCCGAGGGCGGCGAGCCCTGCGTCCTCCTGGGCCAGCATCTCCTTGGCGAAGGGAAGAAAGGCTGCCCCTTCCTGGGACAACGATACCTTGCGGGTAGAGCGATGCAGCAGGTCGGCGCCGACCTGATGTTCGAGCTTTGATAGTCGAGCGCTGGCGACCGCCGGCGCGATGCCGAGCTGGCGTCCCGCCGCGCTAATATTCAGCGTCTCGGCCGCCAGTACAAACAGGCGTAGTCCATCTGTGTCCATTCACTAGGCTCCCGGTGACGTTGATGGCCCCGGCACCAGCTTAAGGCAAGCGCCACGCCGCAGATAGCGCGGTTAGCTGCTGAGCCGAGGCAGGGCATGAAAGGGCCGCGTCGCGGTGGCGCTCCGGCGATGCCTTACCCTGCCTCGACCTTGCTTTAACCATGCCTTCACCGTGCGCAACGCCCCCCGGCCGGGCCGGGCGGCAGCACCGAGCGGCCCCCGGGGCAGAGGCGCGGTATCGAGCCTGCACGAATCTTTCCGGGAGGCCGGGGGCACGGCGAACGCGAGGCGTCGGGAGGTCAGCGCGACGCGAAGTCGAAGCTGCCATCCGTGCGCACGTAGAACAGGCATTCGGCGTCCGAGGTGCAGGTCAAGAGCGGAGCCGAGTCGTCATTCGCGCTGAAATAGCTGCCAGAGGGAAGCGGTGACGAGCCCTGAATATCGGCCCCGCTCAATTCGGCGTCGCCCTGGATGACAACCGCGCGCAAGGTATCACCGTCCCCGCTGATGGTCCCCGAGGCTCCTGCCGGGAGCTTCAGCAGGGAGCCGTTGGCTTCTCCGGGCGCGGTGCTTCCCCAGAGAAAGGCCACTTCGGCGCCCTTTTCCTGCGACTGGCCGGGTACCTCGAGCCAGTTGATGGCATCGGCATCTAGCCAGACCATATTGCCGGCTTCCAGGTTGACGGGTTTCTCGCCATTGTCGAAGGCCTGGTCCGAGGGCTGGACCAGGTAGGGGCCCTTCAGAATTTCCAGAAAGATGGTGGCGCCTTCTTCGGCGATGGCGGAGGTAATGTGATCCTCGCCAGCCGGCTGTGTCCAGAACGACCCCGGACCCATCCACATGGTGGCGGCATCCGGGTCATCATTGTGCACGGCACCCTCGATGACGACCGCACGGTAGGTGATGTTGTGAATATGTGGGGGCGAGGCAAAGCCTTCCTTGAACTCGATGATGGCGCCACTGGGCACATCTTTGGTGATGTCGCCCCACAGCACGCTGGCCTGGGGACTGGCGTCGCCTCTGGCAGGGTTCAGCGGCTGTGGCGTCACCTCCGAGCGCAGCACCACCTCGGTGGCGGCGGTGGCCGGGCCGGCGATCGAGAGCGTTGCCATCGCGACGCTGGTGGCAAGCAAGGGAAGAGCAGATAAGCGCATGGGGTCACTCCTGAGAAGACGCTGGACGGACGGCAGGGGCCGGATCTTCGGAATGCGAGGTCGGCAACCGAAGCCTCGTTCAAGGCACCGCAGGGAGGAGCATGGTTACCGGCCCAGCAGTGAGGCGATGAACGGTAGCGGCTGGGGTTGGGGGGATAAACCGCCTATATTCGAAAAATAAATCCGGAGAATCCGAATAATGCTCGTTCACAACATGCGCCTCTTTCTGACCATCGTGGAAAAGGGCAGCCTGGTGGCGGCGGCCAGAGAGACGGGGCTTTCCAGTACCACCGTGTCCGAGCGCCTGGCGTCGCTGGAGCAGTACTTCGGCGTGGTGCTGATCAATCGCACGACCCGCTCCATCAGCCTCACCGAAGAAGGCCGTACCCTGGTCGAGGGCGGCAAGCAGGTGCTGGCAGAGCTTGAGGAGCTGGAATCTCGCATTCGTCATGGCGCCCAGACCCTGTCCGGGCCGATTCGCATCAGCGTGCCCATCGACCTGGGCCGCGGGGTGGTGTCCCAGGTGATGGCGAACTTTGCCCGCGAAAACCCGGACGTATCGCTCGAACTGTCGCTGTCGGACGGTTTCACCGATATCGTCGGTCAGGGCTTTGATCTGGCGCTTCGGTTCGGGCAAGTGCTGGACAGCAGCCTGCGCATTCGCCAGCTGGGATCGTTTCGCCGGATCGTCTGTGCCGCCCCTACCTACCTGGAGCGCCATGGCGTTCCTGGCACTCCCACGGAACTCGCACAGCACAACTGCCTGGTGATGCGTTTTGGTGCGGCGCTGGACAACGTCTGGAGCTTTGGGCCTGAGGACGCACCGCAGCAAGTGACGGTAAAGGGCAATCGGATCGCCAACGACGGCTCACTGGTGCGCCAGTGGGCGGTGGAAGGTCATGGCATCTGCCTCAAGTCCGAGCTGGACGTCCAGGAAGACCTTGAACAGGGACGGCTGGTGCCACTGCTCGAGGACGTGGCGGCGCCCCCCAAGCCCTTGCAGCTGATGTTTCCTCCCGCTCGCGACCAACCCCGGCGGGTGAAGGCGTTTGCCGAAGCGCTCTGCCAGGAGCTGTCTGCCAGAGAGCAGGCCGTCTCGGCCTACAGGGCTGACAGAGAGAACCGGTAATGAGAGCTGGTAGAGAGAGCTGGTAGAGAGAGCTGGTAGAGAGCTAGCAGAGGGAACTGGTAGAGAGAGCTGGTACAGAGAGCTGGCACTGCCGTGCGTCTTGTCGGGGGAGAGAATGTGAGGGAAGTGCCTGAAAGGGCAAAAATTGGTCCCCATTATACGGATTTTGCGAATTCTGAAACCGGAAAGCGGCCATTCTGAAGCCATCTCGACTGGGCTAAGTTGGTCCGAGTGTCATCGAGCTGAACGGTAGCCACGGGAGGCCGGCGTGCAAGGCGCAGAATGGCTCGACCATCCGCAGTGCCAGGCCGGCGACGGATTCACGAATCTGTCCGAGGGGATTGTCATGCAGTACAGAAATTTCACTACCTTTAACGTATCGGTACGCCGAGGTGCCGCCTGGGTGACCTTCCTGGAGGCCCCGCTGGACCCGAGCGGTGCCATCTTTCTCGACGAGATGAGCAAGCTGCTGGATCATCTCGAGCGCGATGCCAGAATCGATGCCATCGTCTTTCAGTCTCGGTTCCCTGAAGTGTTCTCGCGCCTGGCGGGATACCAGATATTGAAGGGTGCCTCGTTCCCCCAGGTCGGCGATGACGACAGCAGAAAACGTGAGTTCAAGCGTCTTCTTGCGCGAATCGAAGACCTCCCGCAGACCACCATCGCCAAGGTGGAAGGCATGGCCCGGTATGGTGGCCACGAGCTCGTCATGGCGTGTGACGTGCGCATTGCCGCAAGAGGCCTTGCGAGATTCGTGCCGATGGAGGTGGGCTTGACGGGGCTGCTGGCCCGTGGCGAGTCTTACGGGCACGAGAATCGTGTGGGTCCGGTCGGTGGACTGAGTTCCTTGCTGGGTAGCCGAGACTACGGAGCCGATCAGGCGGAATATCTTGGCACCATTCACCGTGCCCTGGACCCGGAAGATGTCGCCGCCTATGTCGATGATCTGGTGAGACGCCTGACGGGCCAGACCGGCGTGACAGATGAACGCAGAGACATCGACCCTGCGTCTACACCCCTGCACGATAGCCCAAGGGAAGATGCGCAGACGGATTACCCAGGCTTCGCCCTGGCCTAGTCGCGAGGAATGACGCGCGACATGACAGACGGTATGACGAGCCCGGTGTGAACCTCCCGGGTCGGCAGGATCATGGCTTCCCGCGTGCGAGCGTGCCGACATCGACAGCACGATCCTTGATGTAACGTTCTGTTGTTTAATTGCTTTCTTTTGGATGTTTTTCCGTTTTGCCGGTCATTGGTGAGATAGGCTGGGGGCGCCGGTACCTCGGCGACTTTTCACCAAAAAAAGACGGGAAGGATCCATGTCACGACACCTCTTGCTTGCCTCTCTGCTGATCGCGGTATCCACCAGCGCCATGGCCAGCGACCTCAAGCCTGGACAATGGGAAATTATCCAAAGCATGTCAGGCGACCAGATGCCTGAGCAGATGACTCAGGAGACGACCGAGACGCAGTGCATGACCGCGGAAGAATCCAGTGACATGATCGCCACGTTGCGCGAGGACTGGACATCGTCAGGTTGCGAAGACATCAAGATCAGACGCAATGGCGATATCATCGATGCCCAGGCAACCTGTCCCGCCGGCGCTCGCACGACCACCTTCGATGCCAGTATCACGATGCACAGTGACGAGCACTTCAACAGCATGATCGAGATGGACAACGGCCAGCAGGTCACCATCGAGCAGGAAGGTCACTGGGTCGGCGAGAACTGCGAAAGCTAGGCCAGGAGCTCAAGCCCTGCAGTGCCAAGCCCAGTAGCCAAGCACGGCCCTCGAACCACTTGGCCTGCAGCATGGCTGATCAAACAGAAGGCCCGCCTATGGCGGGCCTTCTGCTTTTCTCCATCAAGGCGATAGCGAGTGAGGGCGTTGCCACCTGGCCAGGTGCCCTCACACATTCTCGGGTGGGATCGGTAGCTACTGCGCCTTCTCGATATCGCCAGGCTTCCAGCTACCATCCAGCGCCGGTTCGGCGGGGGCATAGAGGCGCAGGATGGCGAAGAAGCCGCGCCCCGGGGCGGTGGCGAGCCAGTTGTCCTGCTGGCCCTCCGGGGCCTCGGGACCGAGGTAAAGCCGGGTGCTGCCGTCATCCTCCTGGGCGGGTTCATCGAGCTTGCCGAGCGAGGGAAACGGTTGGCCATTGTCGAGGCCCGAGGCATTCTCAGCCTCGTACAACGTCACCGACCAGAACAGTTCCGCCGGGATATCGGGGGGCAGTGTCAGGGTGTAGTGCTGGTCGCCGATCAGTGGCTCGCCGTCCGCATCCTCGAAGGCGATCATGTAGAAGGCGCCCTTGCCGGGGGTCATCGACACCATGCCGGGGCTGATCGAGAAGTAGTCGGTGAAGAACCAGGCGCGAGCGTCCAGTTCACGGTATCCCGCCTCGCTCGACATCCAGTCGAGCCCGACCGGCACGTCGGGCCAGCGGGCCGAGACGTTGTTGACCGGATTCAGCCATTGGCGGTCCTCGTACACGCGGAAGTCCTCGCCGTTCAGACCGTGCTGGAAGCCGATGACGCGGCTGGTCTTGTAGCCGGTCTGGGCGGCGGCTTCCAGTGTCTTTCGGGTCGACTCATCCGGGGCGAAGTCCCGATCGGAGGCGATGCCGATACCCTCGAGCATGCCCAGCCAATCGGGGCCAGCCAGGGCTTCTCCTTCGGTATCGACCAGATACTTGAGCTGGTCGAATGCCGTGGCATCGGAGCGCGGCAGCATGTTGTAGGAGCCGCCCGCGGCGTCCGGGAATTCCATCGGCCTGGCGCTATCCTTCTCGCCGAGGGGATAGATCAGCGACTGTTTCAACAGGTCCGTCGCCGGCGCGATGTTGTCGAGGGACTGATAGAACGAGCGCAGGAAGAAGAAGACGTTGTTGGTGCCCGAGCGATAGACGTAATGATCCTCGGGAACGTCGCCCTCCCAGCCCGGCGGCACAATCAGGAAGTTGCCGCCCTTGCCACCGTCTGGCCCCGGCAGGCCCAGATCACCGAAGTAGTTGCCGCCATCGACGGGAATCGGGCGTTGCCAGGCATCCAGCAGGATACCCTGCAGCTTCGGTGGCGCCTCGAAGACCAGCGGGCCGCTCTCGCCCAGGTCGGCGAATACCATGCCGTAGATCAGGTCCGAGTTGGGCGTCGTGATCAGCGTCCTGGCGTCCAGGCGCTCGGTCCAGATGGGCATGACGTTGTAGCCGGTGCCGAAGGCTTCCGCCGCGCCGTCGCGCATTCCCATGGTGTTCAATAGTGGCAGCGCCCACAGATAGGTCTGTGTCGCTCGCTGGAAGGTCAGCTCCTCCATCAACTGTTGGGCGGTCTGCTCGGTGGGACGGTTCTGTTCAAAGGGCAGGTTGGCAAGTTCCGTCGCGCGCTCGGACTGGGCCAATGCGACCGGTGTCAGGGCCAGTGGCAGGGTCAGGGCAAGACCGGCGCACAGAAGGGGTCTGGACAGGCATTTCATGATCGGCTCCCGCGGCGTGAAAAGGGGCGACCCGCCGGCAAGGGCGGCGGGTCGAACAGGGGATTACTCGACGAGTTCAAAGTCCGGGAGTGAGAAGGACTTGTCGAAGAAGGCCTGGCCTGGTGCGTAGAGGCGGAAGTACACGAACCAGCCGTCATCCTCGACCGTCTTCATGTGGTTGCTTTCCAGGCCGCTCGGGGCATCCGGACCGATGTAGAGATCGATGGAGCCGTCTTCGTTGTACTGGAGCTGTTCCATGCGGCTGTCGAGGCTGACATCGGAGATCTCCGTTCCTCCGTTGTCATAGGGGCGGCGAGTGTCTTCGCTGTAGAGCGTCAGCGACCAGAACTGCTCCACCGGAACCTCCGCCGGGACATGCAGCACGTAGTTGCGATCGGCACGCAGCATGTCGCCATTGGCGTCACGCTTGGTGGTCATGTAGACCTGTCCCGCGCCGGGCGTCGGGTTGACCATGCCCTCGCTGGAGCCGACCGCCTCGTAGAACCAGGTCGCACGTTCGTCGATCTGCTGCAGCGTATCGGTGGCCTGGGCGACGACGAAGTCGAAGCTCTTGTACCAGGAGGTGCCCTCCCACCAGACATCCGTATAGCGCGGATTCACCTGCAGGTTGCGGGTCATCAGCTCACCCAGGGCCGCGCCCTGCAGCAGGATCTCTCGCTGGCGCTCGTCCGGTGCAAAGGCTTCTCCCTTGATGATGCCGAGCGGGGCGAGCATCGCCATCCACGCCTTGTCGATCTCGCGTACCGGCTCTTCGTCGATGATCGAGGCGAGCTTTTCCCAGTAGGCGAGGCCCCGCGGGGCGGTGGCGCTCCACTCGACGTCCTTGCCCTTGACGAAGGTGCTGGGCGAGGTGTCACCCACCGGCCCCATCTGGTACTGGGACACATAGGTGTCGTAGTAGGCCGGGTCGGGATCGAGGATACGGATGCCCACCAGCACGTTGTTCGTCTCGCTCTGGAAGACGTGGGCATCTTCTTCGCGGTAGTCGTCGGGATCATCACCGGGGCCGACCACGATGTAGGTGGCGCCTTCGCCCTTGTCGGGGCCGGTCAGGCCGAGGTCGAATACCGGGCGCATCCACATGTCGAGCACCCCGCCGGCGGTCTGGCCGGGTGGGTAGTCGATCTGCACCGGTCCATCGGAAAGATCGGTGAAGTTGAAGATGTAGGGGGTGGTCAGGTTGGCGGTGACGATGCCGCGTTTTTCCTTGAGCGTCTCGAGGACAGCAAAGGCACCGGGTTCATCGGTACCGAAGGCTTCGCCCTGGTTGTCGCGCCAGGTCGTCGTGCTGACCAGCGGCGTCGACCAGATATAGGCCTGGGCGGCCCGTTGCACGTCCATGGTGTCGAACAGTCGCTGCGACGCCTGTTCATCGAAGTAGCTGTCCTGCAGTTCGATCTCGCCGGCGGGCGTCTCGATCACCTCGTCGCCGTTGAGGGTTGCCTGATCGAGTGGAACGGCCGACTGCGCGAGCCCCGAAGCGCAGAGCAGCGCCCCGGCGACGGTGGCCGTGGTCATGTGATGAAGCATCTTCCCGAACTCCCTTTCTGTTATCGATGGTGGTCTGAGCCGGGCGGAGTTCGCCTCCATCGCGCTAATCCGCACCGTCGTGCTGTCGATCCGGTCGTGCCTGGTTGCGTCCGAGCCTCGTGTGGGGGCACTGCGCATCGACAGGACGCAACAAAGCCCGCCCGGCGCGGCGCCTGATTCGCCACCGCTCGAGAATCGTCTTCAAAATATTTCTGATTTAGAAAGCTGGCACAGAGCCCGAGATCCCGCCACTAAGCCGCCTTCGGGCTACTGCCGATTTTGCATAGTATTTTCGAGCAGGGCTGTGGACTGCTGCATGGGGGGAGGGTCAGGGGGCAAAGTCAGGGGAACAGTCAGCCAGAAGGACATGCGAGAACATGTGACAGACGATGCGTCAGCGTGGACAGGCAGACAGGGAGGGGAGCCAGGGGCGGCAATTGCACGGAAGGGAGGGAGCAATGGTGGCAGGACCGACATGGCGCCCTCTGCAGGATTCGAACCTGCGACCTGCCGCTTAGGAGGCGGCTGCTCTATCCTGCTGAGCTAAGAGGGCGTTGGGGCGGCATTATAAGCGGCTGACTCGCCAAGATAAACCCGCAGTTGGCAGGGAAGGTGACTGGGACGGTGGCAGGGATGGTGGCTAGGCAGGTGATGAGGGCGGGTGTCAGCGCTGGCCTGGCTCGGTAGAATGCGCGCCACGGCTCTTTGTTATCCACACCTGTCTGGCGTTTTCGATGTCTCAACACCCCACGAGTGACGCTGCCGTCACTCCCGCTGCTGGTTCTGTCGCTGCTTCTGATGCTGCCGCTTCTGTTGCTGGTCATGCGTCCGGCGGTGCGCCGCTGTCTGTCCATGGCGATCGCCACTTCGATGGACTGGCGGACAAGTTCTCGGCGTCGCTCTACGGGCACCTGCGCGGCGAGCTGCGCCTGTCGTTGCTGGACCGCCTACTGCCGGAGATGCTCGATCTCGAAGGCCAGCCGGTGCTGGACGTGGGGGCGGGGCTCGGTCAGCAGGCCCAGTGGTTTCTCGAGCGTGGGCATGCGGTGACGCTGGCCGAGCCCGCCGGCGAAATGCTCGACCGGGCCCGGGAGGCGATCGACGCCCAGGGTGTCGAGGCGTCCCGGGTCCGCTATCTGACGTCGCCGCTGCAGGACCTGGCGGGCGAGGCCCCTGGGCCCTGGCCGCTGGTGGTGTGCCACGCGGTGCTCGAATGGCTGGGCGACCCCAGGGCGGCCATCGATCGTCTGGCCGCGCTGATGGCGCCAGGGGCTCAACTGTCGCTGATGGTGTTCAACCGCGACGCCCTGCGGCTGTCCAACGTGGTCAAGGGCAACCTGGACAAGGCGCTGGAGGATCGGCTCGAGGGCAAGGGGCAGCGTCAGCGGCTGACACCGATCTCGCCGCTGACCCATGACCAGGTGATGGCCTGGACCGAAGAAGCCGGGCTTCGTTGCGAGGGCGTGGCGGGGATCAGGGTGTTCCACGATTACCTGCGCCACCCGCCCCAGAACGACAAGGATCTCGACAAGCTGGTGGCGCTGGAGCACGCCTACTGCCGCCTGGACCCCCACTGGCGGCTGGGCCGCTATCTGCTCTATACCTTCCGCCGTCCGGCCGACCCCGAGGGGAGTCCATCGCCGCGCGACGGCGGCGCTGACACCCGTGAGGAGACCCCGACATGAGTGCCGAAACCCCGGTTTGCCAACTGCTCGAGCGTCAGGACGCCGACTATCGCGGCTGGTGGTGGGTGGCGCCGCCTCGGGATGGCTGGCTCGAGCAGGGCGAAGGGACCCTGATCAGCGCCGATGTGTCGGTGCGTGCTGCGTGGCAGGCCCAGGGGCGCCCGGCGCTGTCTCCGTTCTCGCCCGAGGCGTCGCCGCCGCCGGGTGTGGTGCTGTTCTGGCCCAAGTCCCACGCCCTGGGGGAGTGGTGGCTGCTGTGGCTGTGTCAGGTGTTGCCCGAGGGCACGCCGATGCAGCTGGTGGGCGAGCACCAGGGCGGCATCAAGCGGGTACTCAAGGTGTTGGCGGCCCTGGGCATGGGCTGTCGCAAGCTCGACAGCGCCCGGCGCTGCTCGCTGTTCGCGACCCGTTCGGCGCCCCAGCCCCTCGACCCGGAAGGGGTGTGGACGCGCTTCGAGGCCGCTGGCCTGACGCTGGCAAGCCACCCGGGCGTCTTCGGACACGGCAAGTTCGACGAGGGCACGGGGCTGCTGATCGAGCAGCTAGAGACCGCCTCGCCCCGGGGCCAGGTGCTCGACATGGGCTGCGGTGACGGCATTCTTGCGGCCTGGATGGCGCAGCAGGGGCGTGATGTCACCGCGGTGGATGTCAGTGCCTTTGCGGTGGAAGCGACCCGGCGCTCGCTGGCGGCCAATGGGCTCAACGGCGAGGCGCTGGAAAGCGACGTCTACTCGGCGCTGGCGGGTCGTCGCTTCGACGCCATCGTCTCGAATCCGCCGTTTCACCAGGAGCGCTCCATCGACTACGGCCCGGCGGCCCGTCTGATCCAGGAGGCGCCCCAGCACCTGACGCCAGGCGGGCAATTGATCCTGGTGGCCAACGCCTTCCTGCCCTACGCAGATCCCCTGGAGAAGGCCTTCGGCGGCTTCGAGATTCTGGCCGACAATGGCCGCTTTCGGGTCTACCGTGCCCGCCTCGCCAGGGGCTAGGTGCCTGCTGGGCTAGGCGTCTGCCGGGCTAGGTGTTCTGACCCGGCTTTCGGTAGTGGATCTCGGTGATCAGCCAGGTGGTCTCCCCACCGGGGGCGGCCACCGTCACTTCGTCGTCCAGCGACTTGCCCAGCAGCGCCTTGGCCAGCGGCGCGTCGACGCTGATCCAGCGCTTGCTGGTGTCGGTCTCGTCGTGGCCGACGATGCGCAGTGACATCTCTTCGCCGTCTTCGTCCTCCAGGGTGACGAAGGCGCCGAAGAACACCCGATCGGTGTCCGCCGGCAGGCGGTCCACCACCTGCAACTCATCCAGCCGTTTGGTCAGGTAGCGAATGCGACCGATGACCCGGTTGAGTTCCTTCTTGTTGTAGGTGTAATCGGCGTTCTCGCTGCGGTCGCCAAGGGCCGCCGCCTCGCCGACCTTGGCCGATAGCTGCGGTCGCTTGACCCGGCTCAGGTGGTCGAGAATACCCCTCAGGCGCTCGGCACCTTCCAGGGTGATCAGGTTGCTCTTGGGTTCCTGACGGGGATCCTTCGCCGGGTCACGCCAGCGAGTCATGTTGCGGCCTTTCATGGCGATCCTCGGTGAGTCGTTGAATCAGACAAGGTCCACGAGGGTGCCGCGACTTGGGTCAGGTCGCAAGCGCTTTGGGTGGTGGGGGAAAGGTCAGGGGGAGCGAGGCAGTGAGCGGTCAATGAAGAATGCGACTGGCGAATAAATCAAACGTTCGTTACATTTCGGGGAGGGCGCCAGAACGCGTGTGGCTTTCCGTATCGGGTCACAACGCCTGGGTCAGTGCTCGGCATCGCTCGGGCTGATCGCTTGGCCTGATCGCTTGGCCTGACCGCTCGGCCTGACCGCTCGGCCTGATTGCGCACTACGGCCGCCCACCATGACCACCCAGCATCAGGGTGCATCACAATAACAGTATCCGGAGCCGCCAAATGTCACGAACCCTGTTTTCCGCCTCGCCTGATGTTCCATCTACCGCGTTGCGTCGACGCCCGCGTCGGCTGCTGGCCACGACGGCGCTGACGCTTGTTACCCTGTCCGCCTGCCTCGCCAGCGGCGTGGCGCTGGCCTGGCAGGGTGAGCTCGACCAGCTCAAGAACCGCTGGGAAAGCGTCACCACCTCGAGCGCCTTGTCGGCCCAGGAAGCCCCGTTGACGGCGCTGGCCGCCGAGGCCCACGAGCTGAGCTCGGCCAATCCCAACGTCAGCGAGCTGCTGGTGTGGGAGGGCATCATCGAGGCGTCCCTGGCCAAGGCCAAGGGCGGGCTCGGCGCGCTGGACAACGCCAAGGCCGCGCGGCGGGCGCTGGAGCGGGCCATCGCACTGGACGCCAATGGCCTCGATGGCTCGGCCTACGTGACCCTGGGGGCGCTGTATGACCGTGCTCCGGGCTGGCCGGTGGCCTTCGGTGATGACGACAAGGCCGAGGAAATGTTCAAGCGCGCGCTGACGATTCGCCCCGGCGGTATCGACGTCAACTACTACTACGCCGCCTACCTGGCCGACGAGGGCCGCGACGCCGAGGCCCGCCAGCACGCAGAAAAGGCCATCGCCGGCGCGGTTCGCGCCGGACGCGAAGCCTCTGATGAGGCGCTCAAGGCCGAGGCGCGCGCCCTGCTCAACGAGCTATGATCAGGCGCTCAACGAGCTCTGACCCGCGCCGATTTCCCTGTCGTTTCCCGCCTTGACAGGAGGCCCCACCTGGACTCGCCTTGTGGGGCCCCTGACCGATCCGGATAATGGGCCGATCTGTCTGCGGAGGTCCCCATGCCGGAAACGAGCAACATCGATGCCCCCTTTACCGCCCAGGACGTCGAACTGGTGTCACGCGATTGCCTGCACCAGGGCTTCTTTCGTCTGGACAAGCTGACCTTCCGCCATCGCAAGTTCGAAGGTGGCTGGAGCGAGGCGGTGGTGCGCGAGGTGCATAGCCGGCACGACGCCGTGGGCGTCATGCTCTATGACCCCGAACGCGACAGCGTGGTGCTGGTGGAGCAGATCCGTGCCGGCGCAATGGAAGACGCCCACACCCCGTGGAAGCTCGAGTGCGTGGCCGGACTGGTCGACAAGGACGAGTCTGCCGAGGAAGTGGCCCGTCGCGAGGCCCTCGAGGAGGCCGGTTGCGAGGTCGGGGACCTCATCTTGCTGCATAGCTACTATCCTAGTCCGGGTGCCTGCGACGAACGTGTGACGCTTTTCTGCGGTCTCGTCGATACCAGCGGACTGGGTGGGGTGCATGGCCTGGACGAAGAGCACGAGGATATCCGCGTCCATGTGTTGCCATTTCATCGTGCCTGGGAACTTCTCAATCAAGGGAGACTCGATAACGCCATGTGCCTGATCGGCTTTTACTGGCTGGCCGCCGAACGGGCGTCGTTGAGAGCAAGGAGGTAGCGTGACCCAACGCAGCGCCTACGTCACCGATCTGCGCACCCTGCAGAGCGAGTGCACGGCCAACTACATCCGCCTGACGCGCCTGCTGGGCGAGCTGGAAGAGGGCGAAAGTCGCGAGGTCGAACTGCTCAACGGCGAGCGTCGACTCGGTGCCCTGCGTCTGCATGTCGAAGAGCTGGCGCCCTATACCAGCATCATTCGCGTCAGCCAGGAGGGTATCCTCGACGGCGTCATCGACAGCCCGCGCATGCGCGTGCACCTTTATCACGATGTGCGCATGGCCGAGGTCACCGACTTTCAGCGCCGGCGCCACTTCGATGGCCGCTACCGCTATCCCAACGCGCATATGCACCAGCCCGACGAGAAGCTGCAGATCAATCGCTTCCTCGGCGAATGGCTCGATCACGGGCTGGCCCACGGCCACTCGCTGGATCTGCCGCAGTTGCCCTGAGCCGGTTCGCCGTTGCCGCCCGTCGAGAGATCTCCATGCGCCTGATCCAGATTAGCGATTGCCACCTGTACGCCGACCCGATGGCGCGCTCGCGCCGAGGCCTGCCCGCCCATCAGCTTGAGGCGGTGGTCAAGGCGGTGGACGCCGACCGCCCGGACCTGGTGCTGGTCACCGGTGACATCAGCCAGGACGAGTCCGAGGCCGCCTACCGGCTCGCCACCGAGCGATTGAGCGAGCTCGACTGTCCCTGGTTCTGGATTCCCGGCAATCACGACGACGTGGCGTTGATGGGCGCCGAGCGGGACATCCTGCCCGAGGTCGAGGCCGGCCACTGGCGGCTTCTGCAGCTCGACACCCAGCTTGTCGGTGAGGCCACCGGGCAGCTCGGAGAAGAGGCCCTGGCCGCGCTCGGCGCGCGTCTGGCCGAGGACGACCGGCCGACCCTGATCGCCATGCACCATCCGCCGCTGGCGGTGGGCAGCGCCTGGATCGACGCCCTGGGCCTGGTAGATGCCGACGGCTTCTGGGAGGTGCTGGACGGCTATCCTCAGGTGAAGATGGTGCTGTGCGGTCACGTGCATCAGGCCTTCCACGGCGTGATGTCTCTGGCCCATGGACGGGTCGACGTCTACGCCTGTCCCTCCACCTCTGACCAGTTCCTGCCCGGCAGCGAGGACTTCGCCGTGGACGAGGCGTCGCGCCCCGGCTACCGGGTGGTGGAGTTGAAACGAGAGGGAGAGTGGCAGACCTGGGTGGAGCGCGTCGATATCTAGGAGTCTTACGCTTGGTTCTAAAAAGATAGTTATTAATTCTTTTACGTTATTACTCGCCCCGCAGTATCCTCGCTGACATCTCCACTTTTCCCGTCATGCGAGGTGTCCGGCCATGACCAGCCTTTCCGCACCAGCCCGTGAGCGCGCCGCCCAGGCGTCGCTCACGCCGAAGCGACTGACCCACCTCAAGCAGCTCGAGGCGGAGTCCATCCATATCATCCGTGAAGTGGCCGCCGAGTTCTCGAACCCGGTGATGCTCTACTCCATCGGCAAGGACTCCTCGGTGATGCTTCACCTGGCGCGCAAGGCCTTCCATCCTGGCCCGCCGCCGTTCCCGCTGATGCACGTGGATACCACCTGGAAGTTCCGCGAGATGATCGCCTTCCGCGACCGCATGGCCAAGGAAGCGGGCATGGAGCTGATCGTCCACACCAACGAGGAAGGTCGTGCCGCCGGCATCAACCCCTTCGACCACGGCTCCAGCGGCTATACCGACGTGATGAAGACCCAGGCCCTCAAGCAGGCGCTGGACCAGTACGGCTTCGACGCCGCCTTCGGTGGCGCCCGCCGCGACGAGGAGGCCAGCCGTGCCAAGGAGCGGGTGTTCTCCTTCCGCGACCGCCACCACCGCTGGGACCCCAAGAACCAGCGTCCGGAACTGTGGAATCTGTACAACGCCCGCATCAACAAGGGCGAGTCGATCCGTGCCTTCCCGCTGTCCAACTGGACCGAGCTGGATATCTGGCAGTACATCTACCTCGAGAACATCGACATCGTGCCGCTTTACTTCTCCGCCCCGCGCCCGGTGGTGGAACGCGACGGCATGCAGATCATGGTCGATGACGAGCGCCTGCCCCTGGCCGAGGGCGAAGAGCCCGAGCAGAAGTGGGTGCGCTTCCGCACCCTGGGCTGCTATCCGCTGACCGGTGCGGTGGAGTCTAAGGCTCAGACCCTGCCGGAGATCATCCAGGAGATGCTGCTGACCCGTACCAGCGAGCGCTCCGGCCGTGCCATCGATCATGACCAGGCCGGTTCCATGGAGAAGAAGAAGCGCGAAGGCTACTTCTGACGCCGGCACCGACCGCACGCAGCCACGCGCCTTGCTCCGGCCGACAGTGATCCGGAGCGAGGACGCAGATGACAGATCAAGGGCCCGGCGTCCAGCACGACGTCGGGTCACCATCAGGGGTACAGCATGTCTCACCAGTCCAGTCTGATTGCTGACAACATCGAGCAGTATCTGCACGAGCACGAAAACAAGGACCTGTTGCGGTTCATCACCTGCGGCAGCGTCGATGACGGCAAGTCGACCCTGATCGGTCGCCTGCTGCACGATTCCAAGATGATCTTCGACGACCAGCTGGCGGCCATCACCCAGGCCTCCAAGACCAAGGGCACCACCGGCGAAGAGGTGGATCTGGCGCTGCTGGTCGACGGTCTGCAGTCGGAGCGCGAGCAGGGCATCACCATCGATGTGGCCTATCGCTTCTTCTCCACCGACAAGCGCAAGTTCATCATCGCCGACACCCCGGGGCACGAGCAGTACACCCGTAACATGGCCACCGGTGCCTCCACCGCCGGCCTCGCGGTGATCCTGATCGACGCCCGTTACGGCGTGCAGACCCAGACCCGTCGTCACAGCTTCATCGCCGACCTGCTGGGCATCCAGCATCTGGTCATCGCGGTCAACAAGATGGACCTGGTCGATTACTCCCAGGCGCGCTTCGACGAGATTGTCGCCGACTACCGCGCCTTCGCCGAGCAGCTTGACGCCAGCGACATTCACTTCGTGCCGCTGTCGGCGCTCAAGGGTGACAACGTGGTCGATCGCGGCGAGCGCCTCGACTGGTACCAGGGCCCGGCGCTGCTGGAGCTTCTGGAGACCGTGGAGGTCAGCCACGACCAGAACCTGAGCGATCTGCGCTTCCCGGTGCAGTATGTCAATCGCCCCAATCTCGACTTCCGTGGCTACGCCGGCACCCTGGAGGCGGGCATCCTGCGTCCCGGCCAGGCGGTCAAGGCGTTGCCTTCCAACAAGCTCAGCCGGGTCGAGCGCATCGTCACCTTCGAAGGCGATCTTGACGACGCCTACCCGGGCCAGGCCATCACCGTAACCCTGGAAGACGAGATCGATATCTCGCGTGGCGACTGGCTGGTGGCGGCGGACGCGGACATCACCCTGTCCAATGCTTTCGACGCCGACATCGTGTGGATGCACGACGACGCCCTCGAGCCTGGGCGTCAGTACGATATCCGCATGGCCGGGCGTGCCGTGGCAGGCCACGTCGACGCCATCCACTATCAGGTCGACGTCAACAGCCTGGAGCGTCATGGCGCCGAGCGACTCGAGCTCAACGCCATCGCCCGCTGCCGGGTGGCGCTGACCGCAGAGGTGCCCATCGATGACTACGCGCGGGTGCCTGGCACCGGCAGCTTTATCGTCATCGACCGGCTGACCAACGTCACCGTGGGCGCCGGCATGATTCGCGGTGCGGCCAGTGTCGAAGGCGGCGCTGCCGAGCAGGTCGACTGGGCCGGCTTCGAGCTGGAACTCAACGCCCTGGTGCGCAAGTACTTCCCCCACTGGGAGGCCAAGGACGTGCGCGAGCTGCTCAAGCGCTGACGTCCGCGACCGGCTTCACCATCGTTGGTTCGCTGCAACAGCGGCCCCTGCGCTACGGCGCAGGGGCCGCTGTCAGATGAGCACTGAAAGAGCACAGTAACAGCGGCGTCTCAGTGGCCTGGTTGAATCAGGATACTAGTGCTTTCCGATGGATTTAACTCCAACTGAGCAGCTAGATGGTGGCGGGCTGGTGCCTGGGCTAGACCAAAGGCAGGATGCGTCGCGTGTGACGTCATGACGACGTCTTCCATTCCCCCACGGAAGCAGGGAGGGCACGAACATGGTGGCCTGCCATCTCTATGACAATATCGAAATCGCCTGCCTGTACCATTTTCCGGTCAAGCTGTCGCTGCGAGACGGTGACGAGAAGCACGGCGAGGCACTGGATACCGCCTTCAACGAGGATCGCGAGGAGTGTCTGTCGCTGAAGACAGAGCGCGGCGAGCGCATGATAGTGCTCGACGACATTACCCGCATGGAAGTGCTGGTCGACAACCCCCATTTCATGGTGCTGGACTTCGTCTGACGCGGATCCGCCACTGACATAGCCCCTGACACCGCCCCTGACACCGCCCCTGACACCGCCCCTGACACCGCCCCTGACACCGCCCCTGACACCGCCCCTGACACAGCCCCTGACACAGCCCCTGACACAGCCCCTGACGACGACGCCCCGCTGACTGGATCAGCGGGGCGTCGCGCGTTATGGGGGCAGGGGGGGCAGAGGGGGCGCGGAATCAGGCTGGGCGCGTCGCGATCACTACGGCCCGACGCGGGGCCGGGTGTCCCTCGCGGGTCAGGTGGGGGCGCTCGGGGTCGAGGAAGTCACCCAGCGACTGAAAGGTCATCCAGTCGGTGGAGCGCTGCTCCTCCAGGCTGGTGGGGGCTTCATCCACCACCCGAACGTCGCAAAAGCCGACCTTCTCGAGCCAGCCCACCAGGGCGCGCGACGATGGCAGGAAGTAGACATTGGGCATCGCCGCGTAGCGATCGCCCGGCACCAGCACTCGGGTCTCGTCGCCTTCCACCACCAGCGTCTCGAGCACCAGTTCGCCGCCCCGACGCAGGGCGTCGCGTAGCTGCATCAGGTGGTCGAGGGGGGAAGGGCGGTGGTAGAGCACGCCCATGGAGAACACGCTGTCGAAGAAGCCCAGGCCCTGGGGCACATCGTCGATGCCCACCGGCAGGAAGTGGGTGCGCCCGCCGTCGGCATCGCCGACGAAGTGCTTGACCGCCTGGAACTGCCAGTAGAAGCGCGGTGAGGGATCGATCACCAGCACGAAGTCGGCGCCGGCGCCGGCCATGCGCCAGGCGTGATAGCCGTTGCCGCCACCCACGTCGAGCACCCGTCGACCGCGCAGCGGCGACAGGTGCGGCGCCAGCCGCTGCCACTTCCAGTCCGAACGCCACTCGGTATCGATCGCGATGCCTGCCAGCCGGTACGGGCCCTTGCGCCACGGCATCAGCGCGCGCAGCAGGTTCTCGCTCTGGCGACGACGGCTGTCATCAAGCTCCAGCTCGACCGTGACCTCGTCGCGATCGAGCTGGACATGGCGCTTGTCGGGCAGCGCCGGCAGCTTGGCCACCGCCTTCTCCCAGGCCGGCAGGTCGCCGTGACGCTGGCGGTCGAGGCCACGGGCGAACTGCTCGGGCAGGCGGGCAAGCCAGTCGCCCATGCCGGCGTGGCGGAAGGATTGCTCGAGAAAGGCGCGGTACACATCGCGCTGATGCTCGGGAATCATTTGAAGGCCACCATGGAGGCGAAATTCAGATACTGAAACCAGGTCAGCGAGCGCGCAAAGCCTACCCGCGCCAGGCGCTGGTGGTGCTGCTCCAGGGTGTCGGGCACCAGCACGTTCTCCAGTGCGTTGCGCTTCTGGCTGATCTCCAGGTCGCTGTAGCCATTGGCGCGCTTGAAGTCGTGATAGCGCTCCACCAGCCAGGCATTGTCCTGTTCGTCACCGGCCTTGATCTTCTCCGACAGGATCAATACACCGCCGGGCTCCAGCGCCTGGTAGAGCTTCTCGAGTACACCGTCGCGGTCTTCCGGGGCCAGAAACTGCAGCGTGAAGTTCAACACGATCATGCCGCTGGGACGGTAGTCGAGGTGGCGGATGTCGCCTTCGATCACCTCGATGGCGTGGTCGGGGCACTCGTGCTCGAGGGTCTGGCGGGCGCGCTCGACCATCGCTGGGGACAGGTCGACCCCGGTCAGGCTGAAGGCGTCCCTGGGTAGCTGGCCGGCCAGCGCCAGGCCCACGGCGCCAAGCGAGCAGCCAAGGTCATAGACGTGGGCGCCGTGGCGCAGGTGGCGCTCGGCGATCACCCCCAGCATGCCGAGGATCTGGCCGTAGCCGGGGACCGATCGGCGAATCATGTCGGGGAAGCAGGCGACGACCCGCTCGTCGAACGAAAAGCGCGCCACCTTGTCCAGGGGTGTGGAAAAGATGGCGTCACGGTAAGATGCGTCACTCATGGATTGCCAGTGTTGTCGGGCTCGGGGGGAGTGATTGTACGCGCCCCGCGGTCAGGCTGCACGATGAGGCTTGCCGTCGCCGTTCGGCCCAGCTTTGCCCACCAGACAGGGCCCAAGGAGAGGAATCATGCCATCGATCGATCAAACGCCGGCCTGGCAGGCGTTGAAGCAGAAGGCACAGGAAGTCGGCAAGCGCCACCTGTGCGACATGTTTCGCGAGGATGCCGGGCGATTTGCCACCTTCAGCCACGAGGCTGCGGGGCTGAAACTCGACCTGTCCAAGCAGCGCTGGGACCAGCAGACCCTCGAGGATCTGCTGGCGCTGGCCGACGAGGCCGGCGTGCCCGACGCCATCCGTCGGCTGCTGGCCGGTGAGCGGGTCAACGTCAGTGAGGACCGTCCTGCGCTGCATACCGCGCTGCGTCTGCCGCAGGATGCGTCTCTGGTGGTCGAAGGCGAGGATCTGGTGCCGGCGGTGCACGCCACCCTGGACAAGATGGCGACCATGGTCGAGCGCTTCCATTCCGGCCAGTGGCGCGGCGCCACCGGCAAGCCGATCCGTGACGTGGTCAACCTGGGGGTCGGGGGCTCCGACCTGGGGCCGCTGATGGTGACCCACGCCCTGGCCGACTATCGCCCGGCGGATACCCATCCGGTCGAGGTCCACTTCGCCTCGACCATGGACGGCTCCCAGTTGGTCGACTACCTGATGCGCTTCGACCCCGAGACCACGTTGTTCGTGCTGTCGTCGAAGTCCTTCACCACCATCGATACCCTGTCAAACGCCAACACCGCGCGGGACTGGCTGCTGTCCCGGCTGGTCGAGGCGCGCCAGGAGGGCGTGGATCGCGAACTGGTGCTGCGCCAGCACTTTATCGGTGTCTCGGCAAGCCCGGACAAGATGGCCGAGTGGGGCATCGCCTGCGACCACCAGCTCGAGTTCTGGGAGTGGGTCGGCGGGCGCTACTCGCTGTGGGGTGGCATCGGCCTGCCCATCGCCCTGGTCATCGGCATGGACGGCTTCCGCGACTTCCTGGCCGGCGCCCACGCCATGGACGTGCACTTCCAGAAGGCGCCGCTCGAGGACAATCTGCCGGTGCTGCTGGCGCTGGCCGGTATCTGGAACAACAACTTCCTGGATATCCGTGCCCACTCGATTCTGCCCTACGACGGACGCCTGGAATACTTCGCTGCCTACCTCGAACAGCTCGAGATGGAGTCCAACGGCAAGTCGGTGACCAACGACGGCGATATCGTCGACTACTCCACCTGTCCGGTGCTGTGGGGCCAGCTCGGGCCCAACGCCCAGCACGCCTTCTACCAGTTGCTGCACCAGGGCACCCAGGCGGTGGAGTGCGACTTTATCGCGCCGCTGGCCCGCTACGATGACGTCGAGGATCCGGCCACCCGCGAGCACCTGATGGGCCAGCACCGGCTGACGCTGGCCAACTGCTTCGCCCAGTCCCGTGTATTGATGCTCGGAGACGACGCCATCGCCGATGACGGTCCCAGGCCCGAGCACAAGCGCTATCGTGGCAACCAGCCCTCGACCACCCTGCTGCTGGAGCGGTTGACCCCGCAGACCCTGGGCGCGTTGATCGCCCTCTACGAGCACAAGGTGTTCGTCCAGGCCACCATCTGGGGCATCAATCCCTTCGACCAGTGGGGCGTTGAACTGGGCAAGAAGATCGCCAACGAGACCCGTGACATCATCGAGGGGCGCCAGGGCCTGGAGGCGATGGATGACTCCACCCGTGGGCTGATCGAGGCCACCTGGCAAGCCGCGCGGGACTGATGGCCGTTGGCATGCGTGATGGCGACAGCGCCCCTGCAGGCGCAGGGGAGGGTCGAAAACTGGCCATTTATACAGGTTTTCCGTTATGCTGAGCCCATCAACAGCGTCGAGTGCTGCCGCAGCGAGCGGCGTGCTCTACCTGCATGGATTCAATAGTGCCGGCGCCTCGCCCAAGGCGCGGCTGATCAAGGCCGCCTGTGCGGAGCTGGGGCTTCCCTGCGAGACCCCGGACCTGTCCTCGCAGGCGGCCGACGCCCTGCGGCTCGCCGAATCGCTGTTACCCCGGCTGGGGCCCAGCCCGATGCTGATGGGCAGCTCCATGGGCGGCTTTCTGGCCACGGTGCTGGCAGAGCGCCATGAGCTGCCGGCGGTACTGGTCAATCCGGCGGTGCGACCGGCCAGGCTGGTCGACACCATGCTCGGCGAGAGCTTCGTCAACGCCTACACCGGTGAGCGCTTCGTGGTCGAGCAGGGCCACCGCGACCAGATCGCCGAGATGACGCCGGAGGTGGTGACACCCGGGCGCTATCTGCTGCTGCTGGTGACCGAGGACGAGACGCTGGACAGCGCCGACGCCTTCGCCGCCTACCGTGGGGCCAAGGCGATCCTGCATCCCGGCGGCGAGCACGGCTTCAATGCCCTGGCCGACTACCTGCCGGCGGTGTTCGCCCACGGTGGTCACGCCCTGGCGCCCGGGCGAGTGGCGCCGGTACCGGCCGAGTGAGCCGTTCAGTCGACGGCGCAAAGACGATCCCAGTCATCCTGATGATGGACCACGCATGACCCAATACAGTGCCAGTTCGATCGAGGTGCTTTCCGGGCTGGAGCCCGTTCGCAAGCGCCCCGGCATGTACACCGACACCTCCCGTCCGAATCACCTGGTCCAGGAGGTCATCGACAACAGCGTCGACGAGGCGCTCGCCGAACACGCCAACGAGATCCGCGTGGTACTGCGGGACGACGGCGGCATCGAGGTGACGGACAACGGTCGCGGCATGCCCATCGACGTTCACCCGGAGCACGGGGTGTCGGGGATCGAGCTGATCATGACTCGGCTGCACGCCGGCGGTAAGTTCTCCTCGTCGAGCTACCGCTTCTCCGGCGGTCTGCACGGGGTCGGGGTGTCGGTGGTCAACGCCCTGTCGCGACGCCTCGAGGTCGAGGTCCTGCGCGACGGCGAGCGCCACGCCATGGCCTTCGAGCACGGCGACAAGGTCGAGGACCTGCACGTCATCGGCACCGCGGCCAAGCGTGCCAAGGGCACCCTGGTGCGCTTCTGGCCGGATACCAGCTACTTCGATAGCCCCAACCTGGCGGTAGGGCGGCTCAAGCACCTGCTGCGGGCCAAGGCGGTACTCTGCCCCGGGCTCAAGGTGGAGCTGGTGGAAGCCGACGGCACCGCCACCACCTGGCAGTTCGCGGACGGTCTGCGCGACTATCTGGCCCAGACCACCGACGGCTACGAGGTGCTGCCGAGCTCGCCCTTCGTCGGTCACTTCGCCGACGACGAGCAGGGGGTGGACTGGGCGATTCAGTGGTTGCCCGAAGGTGGCGACTCGCTGATGGAAAGCTACGTTAACCTGATCCCCACCGCCCAGGGCGGTACCCACGTCAATGGCCTGCGTTCCGGCCTGCTCGAGGCACTCAAGGAATTCTGCGAGTACCGCAGCCTGCTGCCGCGCGGGGTCAAGCTGACCGCCGAGGACCTGTGGGAGCGGGTCGCCTACGTGCTGTCGGTAAAGATGCTCGATCCGCAGTTCGCCGGCCAGACCAAGGAGCGGCTGTCGTCACGCACGGTGGCGGGCTTCGTCTCCGGCGTCGTCAAGGACGCCTTCTCGCTGTGGCTCAACCACCACGTCGACCAGGCCGAGGCCCTGGCTGAGCTGGTGATCAGCGCCGCCCAGCGGCGCCAGAAGAGCTCGAAGAAGGTGGCGCGCAAGAAGGTCACCTCCGGCCCTGCGCTGCCCGGCAAGCTGGCCGACTGCAGTGGCCAGGACCCGGCCTTGAGCGAGCTGTTTCTGGTCGAGGGTGACAGCGCCGGGGGCAGCGCCAAGCAGGCGCGCAACCGCGAGACCCAGGCGATCCTGCCGCTGCGCGGCAAGATCCTCAACACCTGGGAGGTCGACTCCCACGATATCTACGGCTCCCAGGAGGTCCACGACATCGCCGTGGCCATCGGCGCCGACCCGGCCAGTGCCGACCTGTCCAAGCTGCGCTATCACAAGATCTGCATCCTCGCCGATGCCGACTCCGACGGGCTGCACATCGCCACCCTTTTGTGTGCGCTGTTCGTGCGCCACTTTCCGTCACTGGTCGACGCCGGCCACGTCTTCGTCGCCATGCCGCCGCTCTACCGCATCGACCTTGGCAAGGAGGTCTACTACGCCCTGGACGAGAGCGAGAAGGCGGCCATCCTGCGCAAGCTGGAAGGCAAGCGCGGCACCCCCAACGTGCAGCGCTTCAAGGGCCTTGGCGAGATGAGCCCGCTGCAGCTGCGCGAGACCACCATGGCGGTGGAGACCCGGCGGCTGGTGCAGCTGACCCGGGAGGAGGGCGACGGCACCATGGAGATGATGGACATGCTGCTGGCCAAGAAGCGCGCCTCGGACCGCAAGAGCTGGCTCGAGGACTACGGCAACCTGGCGGATATCGAAGTGTGACGGGCCGCCATCGCGGTGACTTGCACGCAGTGACGCTCCCGGATTTCACGTCGTCGGTTCAGGCGACCAGGATTGAGAACGAGGGATCATGACTCTGGACATTGAGGTGGCGGAGGGCGACGTCGAGCGACTGTCCCTGCGCGAATACACCGAGAAGGCCTACCTCGACTATTCGATGTACGTCATTCTCGACCGGGCCCTGCCCCATATCGGCGACGGCATGAAGCCGGTGCAGCGGCGCATCATCTACGCCATGCGCGAGCTGGCGTTGAACGCCAACGCCAAGTACAAGAAGTCGGCGCGTACCGTCGGCGACGTGCTCGGCAAGTTCCATCCCCACGGCGACAGCGCCTGCTACGAGGCCATGGTGCTGATGGCCCAGTCGTTCAGCTATCGCTATCCGCTGGTGGACGGCCAGGGCAACTGGGGTAGCCCGGACGATCCCAAGTCCTTCGCCGCCATGCGCTACACCGAAGCGCGGCTGTCGAAGTTCGCCGAGGTACTGCTCAGCGAACTCGGCCAGGGCACCGTGGACTGGGCGCCCAACTTCGATGGCACCATGAACGAGCCGGTGGTGCTGCCGGCACGTCTGCCCCACGTGCTGCTCAATGGTGGCACCGGCATCGCCGTGGGCATGGCCACCGATATTCCGCCGCACAATGTGCGCGAGGTGGTCGAGGCCACCTGCGAGGTGCTGCGTAATCCCGGCGTCACCACCGCCGACCTGATGGCGCACCTGCCTGGCCCGGACTTTCCCACCCGGGCGGAGATCATCACCCCGCGCGCGGACCTTCGAAAGCTCTACGAGAGCGGTCGCGGCAGCGTCAAGATGCGCGCCCGCTACGAGCAGGAAGAGGGCCAGGTGGTGATCACCGCGCTGCCCTACCAGGTCAGCGGGGCCAAGGTGCTGGAGCAGATCGCGGCGCAGATGCAGGCCAAGAAGCTGCCCATGGTGGCCGACCTGCGCGACGAGTCGACCCACGAGGAGCCGACCCGTCTGGTGATCGAACCGCGCTCCAACCGGGTCGATATCGAGTCGCTGATGGCGCACCTGTTCGCCACCACCGACCTCGAGAAGAACGTGCGGGTTAACCTGAACGTGATCGGCCTCGACGGCCGCCCACGGGTGATGCCGCTGCCGGAGCTGCTCGGTGAATGGCTCGACTTCCGTCGCACCACGGTGCGCCGTCGCCTCGAGCACCGGCTGGGCAAGGTCAACGATCGCCTGCACCTGCTCGAAGGCTTGTTGATCGCCTACCTCAATATCGATGAGGTGATCCGCATCATCCGCGAGGAGGATGAGCCCAAGAGCGCGCTGATGGCGGCCTTCGGTCTGACCGACCGTCAGGCCGAGGCGATCCTGGAGCTGCGCCTGCGCCACCTGGCCAAGCTCGAGGAGATGAAGATCCGCACCGAGCAGGACGAGCTCGAGGCGGAGCGCAAGCGTCTTGAAGAGCTGCTCGGCAACGAGGCGGCGATGACCGACCTGATCGAGCAGGAGCTGCGCAAGGCCGCCGAGGAGCACGGCGACGAGCGCCGCTCGCCGATCGTCGAGCGTGAGGAAGCCAGGGCGCTGTCCGAGGTCGAGCTGGTAGGCGCCGATCCGGTGACGGTGGTGCTGTCCGAGAAGGGCTGGATTCGTGCCGCCAAGGGCCACGACATCGACCCCTCCGGGTTGTCCTACAAGGCCGGTGACGCCTTCCATCTGGCCGCGCGAGGCAAGACCAATCAGCCGCTGGTACTGCTCGATGACACCGGCCGGGCCTATACCCTGCCGGCCCACCAGCTGCCCAGTGCCCGCGGCCAGGGCGAGCCGGTCACCGGCAAGGTCAACGTGGTGGCCGGCGCGCACATGGCCGGCGTCATGCTGGCGCCGGGGAATGCCCGCTTCCTGCTGGCCTCCGACGGCGGCTACGGCTTCGTCGCGCGGCTCGAGGACCTGACCGGCAAGAACCGTTCCGGCAAGGCGGTGCTGAGCCTGCCCAAGGGCTGCAACGTGCTGCCCCCGGTGGAGCTGCCGGCGGCCGAGGAATTGACCGTCGCCACGGTCTCCAATGAAGGCCGACTGCTGCTGTTCCCGCTGGACCAGTTGCCGGAGATGTCCAAGGGCAAGGGCAACAAGATGCTGGATATTCCCGGCGCCCGGGCGGCCCGGCGCGAAGAGTTTGTGCGCGGCCTGGTGGTGCTGGCGCCAGGGGATACCCTGGTGGTGCACGCCGGCAAGCGCAAGCTGTCGCTCAAGAACGGTGAGCTCGACTACTATCGGGGAGATCGCGGACGGCGAGGCAGCAAGCTGCCACGCGGGCTGCAGAAGGTCGACCGGCTCGAGCGCCTCGAGGCGTAACCCTTACGACGGTACGGCGCCCGCCGGTTGCTGCGGGTGCCCAAGGAAGACACACCATGACACGACGAATCCTGATGCGCGCCACCGGCCGGGCCCGGCCCGGCCAGCTGGCCGGCCTGGGGCGGATCCTGGCCCGCAGCGGCGCGCGCCTTCTGGACATCAACCAGAGCGTGACCTTCGGTATCGTCTCGCTGGAGGCGCTGGTAGCGCTTGACCACGAGGCCGACCTGGAAGGCGCCCTGTCGGGCGCCGGCGATGAGCTGGGCCTGGATGTCCAGGCGATCCAGATCAGCGCCGAGGAGTACCATCGCTGGAGCGAGACCGCGAGTCAGCCGCGCCTGATCATGACCCTGCTGGCGCCGCGACTGCCTGCCGGCATCCTGGCCGAGGTGGGGGCGCTGACCGCCGAGCACGGGCTGACGGTGGAGTTGATCCATCGCCTGTCCGGGCGCGAGCCGCTGGACGGCGAGGCACCGGCCCAAGGCAGCTGCGTCGAGTGCTGGCTGCGCGGCGAGGACGTCGACCTTGAGTCGCTGCGCGAGAAGGCGCTGGCGCTGGGTGCGACCCACGGGGTCGATATCGCCCTGCAGGAAGACTCCATCTGGCGCACCCACCGTCGCCTGGTGTGCTTCGACATGGACTCGACCTTGATCAAGGCCGAGGTCATAGACGAGCTGGCGCGCCGCCACGGGGTCTACGACGAAGTGGCCGAGGTTACCGAGCGGGCCATGCGCGGTGAGCTCGACTTCCAGCAGAGCTTCCGTGAGCGCATGGCCAAGCTGAAGGGCCTGGACGAGTCGGTGCTGGCCGAGATCGCCGAAGAGCTGCCGCTGATGGACGGGGTGGAACAGTTGATGGCCCAGCTCAAGCGGCTGGGCTACCGCACCGCCATCCTGTCCGGCGGCTTCACCTACTTCGCCCGCCATCTGCAACAGCGGCTGGGCTTCGACGAGATCCACGCCAACGAGCTGGTGATCGAGAACGGCAAGGTCACCGGCGAGGTGCGCGAGCCGATCGTCGATGCCGATCGCAAGGCCGCGTTGTTGCACCAGATCGCCCAGCGCGAGGGGATCGCCATGGAACAGACCATCGCCGTGGGCGATGGCGCCAACGATCTCAAGATGCTGGCCGCCGCCGGACTCGGTATCGCCTTTCGGGCCAAGCCGCTGGTGCGTGCCCAGGCCCGTCAGAGCATCTCGACCCTGGGGCTTGACGCCGTGCTCTATCTGATCGGCTATCGCCAGGCGGATCTGTCCTGCCAGGCGCCGGGCCACGACTAGCCCGGACGTCATCGCCGCTCGGACGCGATGTTCACTTCTACTGCAAGGGAGCCCAGGGCTCCCTTTTTTTGTGTCTCCCATTCCCGCACGGTGCCAGCGAGCCTGGACGCTGTCGCGAGCCTGGTAGCGACATGGCGCTGCAGGCACCCGCGAAGCAAAGTTCCCTCGTTCGGGACGAGCCACTGACCGCAAGTCCGAGGGAAAGGTCGTTGCAAGCGGCCGAGATCAAACAGTGGTGGTGGAGCGATATAACCTGATCGGGGTCGTTATTATGTACGTCGAAAGGCGTAGTTGACACGAGTCAGCAGAGAGGTGTGTACGGCGGTTTCGGTAGCCTCAAGGGGCCAAAAAGAGAGTAGCCTGAATTGGCAAACTTTTGGTCCCCACGAGGAAACCCTTCCCATGGAAAATGACACAGGAAAGCTGAGACTCGGCGCCTTGCTCGCGCTGGTCGTCGGCTCGATGATCGGGGGCGGTATCTTTTCGCTTCCGCAGAATATGGCGGCGAGCGCCGCACCAGGGGCGGTGCTGATCGGCTGGGGAATTACCGCGGTCGGCATGCTGGCACTGGTGTTCGTCTTCCAGACGTTGGCCAATCGCAAGCCGGAACTCGACGCCGGCATCTATGCCTACGCCAAGGCCGGTTTCGGCGACTATCTTGGCTTCTCTTCCGCCTGGGGTTACTGGATCAGCGCCTGGCTCGGTAATGTCAGCTACTTCGTTCTGTTGTTCAGCACCCTGGGCTTCTTCTTCCCCATCTTCGGCGAGGGTAATACGCCGGCGGCCATCGGCTGTGCATCGATCCTGTTGTGGGCGGTTCACTTCCTGGTGGCCAGGGGAATCCAGCAGGCGGCCTTCATCAATCTAGTGACCACCATCGCCAAGATCGTCCCGCTGATCATGTTCATCGTGCTGGCCGCCATCGGGTTTCACCTGGACGTCTTCACCATGGACTTCTGGGGTACCGGCAACGCCGATCTTGGCAGCGTGATGGACCAGGTTCGCAACATGATGCTGGTCACCGTCTGGGTATTTATCGGTATCGAGGGCGCCAGCATCTATTCCGCCAAGGCTCGCGATCGTCGCGATGTCGGGCGCGCCACCGTGATCGGCTTTGTCGGTGTGCTTCTGCTGTTGGTGATGGTCAATGTGCTGTCCATGGGCATCATGAGCCAGCCGGAACTCGCCGAGCTCAAGAACCCGTCCATGGCGCTGGTGCTGAGCCAGGTGGTCGGCCCCTGGGGCGGTCATCTGATCAGCCTGGGCCTGGTGATCTCGCTGCTCGGCGCCTTGCTGTCCTGGACACTTCTGTGCGCCGAGATTCTTCACGCGGCCTCCAGCGACGGCACCATGCCTGAACTGTTGAGCAAGGAAAACGCCAACAAGGTGCCGGTCAACGCCCTGTGGCTTTCCAACGGCCTGATCCAGCTCTTTCTGCTGCTGACACTGGTCAACGAGTCCACCTACCTGAGCCTTCTTTACCTCGCAAGCTCGATGATCCTGGTGCCTTATCTGTGGTCGGCGGCCTACGCCCTGTTGCTCGCGGTAAAGGGAGAAACCTACGAGAAGGAGCCCGAGGTACGCCGCAAGGATCTGTTTATCGGCGGCCTGGCTACTCTCTACGCGATCTGGCTGCTGTTTGCTGGCGGTATCGACTATCTGTTGCTGTCGGCGCTGCTTTACGCCCCTGGTGCCGTGTTCTTCTACAAGGCCAAGAGCGAGCGTGATGAAAAGGTCTTTACCCCCATCGAGAAGATTATCTTCGCGGTCACTATCGCCTCGGCGCTGGCGGCCACGCTGGGGCTCTATCAGGGGTGGTTGAGTCTGTAGCTAGACCTCGATGTTCAACATGTTACAGCGGTCAGGTTCATTGATGATGCGGTAGTGACAGTCCCGCAATAGGGAAGGAGAAACAGAATGAAAAGTGGATCTTCACGATTGGGCGTCTATTCCGAGGTAGGCAAGCTTCGCAAGGTCATGGTGTGCTCGCCAGGGCTTGCTCATCAGCGGCTGACCCCCAGCAACTGTGATGACCTTCTGTTCGATGATGTGCTGTGGACCAACCAGGCCAAGCGCGACCACTTCGACTTCGTGACCAAGATGCGCGAGCGTGACATCGAAGTGCTCGAGATGCACAACCTGCTCACCGAAACCCTCGAAAATCGCGACGCCATGCGCTGGATTCTCGAGCGCAAGGTGACCTCCAACCTGGTCGGTTTCGACCTTGCCGATGAGGTCCGCGCCTGGCTCAGTGAACTGGAGCCACGGCGTCTGGCCGAGTTCCTGATCGGCGGGGTGTCCTGGGCCGACATCACCGATAGCCACGGAGGCGAGACCCTAAAGACCTTCCGTGACTATCTGGGACAGTCCAGCTTCGTGCTGCCTCCGCTTCCCAACACCCTGTTTACCCGCGACACCACCTGCTGGATCTACGGCGGGGTGACACTCAATCCGATGTTCTGGCCGGCCCGTCGCCAGGAGACGCTGCTGACCTCGGCGATCTATCGCTTCAACCCGCGCTTCGCCGGTGCCGACTTCAAGGTGTGGTACGGCAATCCCGACCAGGACCATGGTTCGGCCACCCTGGAGGGCGGCGACGTGATGCCGGTGGGCAATGGCGTGGTGTTGATCGGTATGGGTGAGCGCACCTCGCACCAGGCTATCGGCCAGGTGGCAAGCGCGTTGTTCAGGGCCGGCGAGGCCGAACGGGTGATCGTGGCGGGACTGCCCCGGTCGCGTGCCGCCATGCACCTGGACACCGTCTTCAGCTTCTGCGATCGCGACCTGGTGACGGTCTTCCCTGACGTGGTCAAGGACATCGTCCCCTTCAGTCTGCGCCCCGACGAGAGCAAGCCCAGTGGCATCGACGTGCGCCGCGAGAAGGGGAGCTTCATCGAGGTGGTAGCCGAGGCGCTTGGGCTGCCGAAACTGCGAGTGGTGGAGACCGGTGGCGACAGCTTCGAGGCCGAGCGCGAACAGTGGGACGACGGCAACAATGTGGTCGCCCTGGAGCCAGGCGTGGTAGTCGGCTATGACCGCAACACCTACACCAACACCCTGCTGCGCAAGGCCGGGGTCGAGGTGATCACCATCAGCGCCAGTGAACTGGGCCGTGGGCGAGGCGGCGGTCACTGCATGACCTGTCCGATTCAGCGAGATCCCGTCGACTTCTGACGACGTCGTTACGCGTTACTTCGCTTCTTTAACTGTGAATCGACGGCTGCCCTGGTGGCCGTCAAGGAGACCCTCATGTCCTTCAATATCCACAACCGTCACCTGCTGTCGCTGATGCATCACTCCGAGCGCGAGCTGCGCTACCTGCTGGACCTGTCGCGGGACCTCAAGCGGGCCAAGTACAGCGGCTGCGAGGCCCAGCGACTCAAGGGTAAGAACATCGCCCTGATCTTCGAGAAGACTTCCACCCGGACCCGCTGCGCCTTCGAGGTGGCCGCCTATGACCAGGGCGCCAACGTCACCTACATCGATCCCACCTCGTCCCAGATCGGGCACAAGGAGTCCATGCGTGACACCGCCCGGGTACTGGGGCGCATGTACGACGCCATCGAGTACCGCGGCTTCAGTCAGGAGGTGGTCGAGGAGCTGGCGGCGTTCTCCGGGGTGCCGGTCTACAACGGCCTGACCGACGAGTACCACCCGACCCAGATGATCGCCGACGTCCTGACCATGCGCGAGCACGCCGAGAAGCCGTTGCACCAGATCTCCTTCGCCTACCTGGGCGATGCCCGCAACAACATGGGCAACTCGCTTCTGCTGATCGGCGCCAAGCTGGGCATGGACGTGCGGATCGCCGCGCCACGTTCGCTGTGGCCGGACGAGGAGCATCTGGCCAACTGCCGGCGCTTCGCCGAGGACAGCGGCGCGCGCATCTGCCTGACCGAGGACCCCCGCGAGGCGGTCAGGGGCGTTGACTTCATCCACACCGACGTCTGGGTGTCCATGGGCGAGCCGGTGGAGGCCTGGGCCGAGCGCATCGACCAGTTGCTGCCCTACCAGGTCAACAAGGCGCTGATGGAGGCCGCCGGCAACCCCAGGGTCAAGTTCATGCACTGCCTGCCGGCCTTCCACAACTGTGACACCAAGGTGGGGCGCCAGGTCGCCGAGCAGTACCCGATGCTGAAGGACGGCATCGAGGTCACCGAGGAGGTGTTCGAGTCGCCGGCCTGTATCGCCTTCGAACAGGCCGAGAACCGCATGCATACGATCAAGGCGGTGATGGTCTCGACCCTCGGCGATGTGTAAGCCACGCACCAACGGATCGGCAAGATAGCCTGGCGGCCCCTGGGCCGCCAGCAACCCCGAACGGGAAGGACACTGTTATGCGTATCACGATTGCCCTTGGTGGCAACGCCCTGTTGCGGCGTGGCGAGGTCATGAACGGCGAGGCCCAGCGCGCCAACATTCGTATCGCCTGCGAGCAGATCGCGCGCATCGCATCGGGCAACGAGCTGGTGATTGCCCACGGCAATGGGCCCCAGGTGGGCCTTTTGGCCCTGCAAGGGGCGGCCTACGATGAGGACAATGCCTTTCCTCTGGATGTGCTGGGTGCCGAGACCGAAGGCATGATCGGTTACATGATCGAGCAGGAACTCGGCAATCTGTTGCCGCCGGAGGTGCCCTTTGCGTCGCTGTTGACCCAGGTCGAGGTGGACGCCGACGACCCGGCCTTCCAGCAGCCGAGCAAGCCCATCGGCCCCATCTACCAGCGTGACGAGGCCTGCCGGCTGGCGGAGCTCAAGGGCTGGACCATGGCGCGAGACGGCGATCACTACCGCCGGGTGGTGCCGAGCCCTCGACCCAAGCGGATCTTCGAGATTCGCCCGCTGCGCTGGCTTCTGGAGAAGGGCACCGTGGTGATCTGTGCCGGCGGTGGCGGCATCCCCACGGTCTACGGGGAGGATGGCAAGCTCGAGGGCATCGAGGCGGTGATCGACAAGGACCTGTGCTCATCGCTGTTGTCACAGCAACTCGCCAGCGATCTTTTGATCATCGCCACCGATGTGGACGGGGTCTATCTGGACTGGGGGACCCCGCATAGCCGTCGGGTGGCGATGGCTGATCCCGATAGCCTGGAAGCCCAGGGTTTTGCCGCAGGATCCATGGGGCCCAAGGTGCAGGCGGCCTGTGAGTTTGCTCGTTCAAGCGGCAAGACTGCAGTTATCGGGGCGCTGGCCGATATCGAGGCTATCGTCGCCGGCCACGCCGGCACTCGGGTGAGTGTCAGGGCCACCGGCATAAGCTTCGCCCAGGAGACGACGACTCCTTGAAGGAGGAGCGGGACATGCCTGGTTGCCTGCCCTCGTCTGGAGGCGGCTGGCTACCGCCGATGGGGGAGCGCTCTCCAGGTTGACGATCGTTAGGATGGAGCCCTCGGAATGGCGTTAGGGGCGCCAACGCCACGGAAGGCGTTCTGGCCGGGTGGTTATCCACCCGGCCGTTTTTATGCGTTCCGACCAGGTTCGCTGGTGGTCATTGCCGCTTATTTTGCCAGCTCGTCGGCCATGCAGTTGGCGTAGAAGGTGACCGCCGCCGGCCAGTCAGAGAACACCGCCTTTACCCCGATATCGCGGGCCATCACGTCAAGCGCCACCATCTTGTCGCCATCGTTGTCGACGACATTGTCGATGGTCTGGTGGTACCAGGCACCGTCACGGGTCAGCGGCGCCGAGCGCTCGAAGGACCAGGCGATCAGCTCCAGTCCTGCCTCCTTGGCCTTCTCGGCGTAGACCGATGGCACGATGGGCCGGTCTTCGCTGTCCCCCTCGGCCAGCAGCATCCACATCGGCGGGGCCAGAATCTTCACCCCCATGTCGGCCAGCTCCTGCATCGACGGCTCCCAGCTTGCGGGGTCGGTCACGTCGAAGCCTTCCACGTCATAGCGATCGTCCAGGTACACCGCCTGGTCGGCGAACTCGGTGTTGTCGACCCAGTAACGCACGTCATCGAGCAGAAACGACTGGGGAAAGACGTCTTCCGGGGGCACGCCGGCCTCGACGTACTCGTCGATCAGCTTCTGGGCATAGTCCTGCTGGCTCATGCCGTCGAAGGGCATCTCGACGCTCGGTGTCTTCAGCTCCGGGGTCATCTTGACGCCCAGGTCCTGAAACAGCGCGATGCTTTCGGCGTGACTCATCAGGGTACCGCGATCGGCATAGAGCTCGGTGCGCCAGCGCGGGTTGCCGGCCAGGTAGGCCTCCAGGGTGTCGGCGCTGGTGTCGACGCCGTCCATGCGGCCTTCCAGGGTCTTGAACTCGGCCAGGGTGATGTCGCTGGTGCAGCACTGGACGTCGGCGGCGTTGGTCAACTTGCCATCGGCATCGAAGGTCGGTGGCACGCTGCACTGCTCGGCAAGCTCGGTCTCGAGGATATTGGTGGTGCCGTGCAGGTCGCACTGGGAGTGGCGGCAGACCAGTTCCTTGTCTTCGGTAAAGGCCACGTCGCACTCGAGCACGCCAGCGCCCATGCGCGCGGCGGCCAGGTAGGATTCCCGGGTGTGCTCGGGGAACATCAGGGGGGCGCCGCGGTGGCCGATGGAAAAGTCGCTCCGGGTGGGCTGCTCAAGGTTGGCCGCGCACTGCTCAAGGGTCGCCTTGAGCTCCGCGGACTGGGCATTGTCCTCGTCCATGTCGTCGATCAGGAAGTAGGGGCGGGGGCCCAGACTGACCGGCAGGGAGGAAGAAGCGCTGGCGTTGGAGGCGTTGTCCTCGGCCATGGCGGGCGCGACACTGGCCCCGCAGAGCGCGATGGCAGTGATCGCGCATGACAGTAACGCGGCGAGGGGAGCGGGGCGGCGGTGGTGATGGGCATCCATGGAGCGTCTCCTTTGTGTCAGCCATGCTGAACCATCAGCACGAGTCTGGTGGTGTTGTCAGAGATTACGGTGGTTCCGGGGCGCCGGAATCGCTCTATTACCCTAGTCCGGCTCGAGGACATTCACATGACAGCGAGCGCTCGTGGCGCCCGCGCTGGCGCGCCGCAGTTGACAACGTCGCTGAAGACTGATTTTCTAGAGCGCATGAACATGACATCTCGCCACCTCGACCTACGACTACTACTACGCGTTTGAATGCGCGTGGCGACGCCCTTTGTGCTTGCGTCGCCGGCAGGATCGCCACCAGTCAGGTTGAGTCGAGGTTGCAAGATGTCCGTCAGTACCCAGTGCCCCACCATGAACCCGTCCCGTCACGCCACCTGTGGTGTCCGCTCTCGTCGTTGTGACGATGTACGGATGGCTGGTGCGCGAATTGTCGTGGTCGCTATCGTCTCGGTCCTGGAACGACTTATGACGCCCCGCTCGCCTCTGGCGAGCGGGGCGTCGCCGTTTTCACCTGGCCTTTGCTCACAAGGCGCTGGCCGGGCCGCCCAACAGGCCTTCCAATAACTCTTCGCTCGACACACCCTATTCCGGAGAAAACGCCATGATGCTCAAGGACCCTTCGACCAAGTACCGCCCCTTCGTGGCCGTGGACCTGCCTGATCGGCAGTGGCCCAGCCAGCGCATCGAGACCCCGCCCCAGTGGTGCAGCGTCGATCTGCGCGACGGTAACCAGGCGCTGATCGATCCGATGGACCAGGAGCGCAAGCAGCGCTTCTTCGATCTGCTGGTCAAGATTGGCTTCAAGCAGATCGAGGTGGGCTTCCCCTCCGCCTCCCAGACCGACTTCGACTTCGTGCGCAGCCTGATCGAGGAAGACAAGGTCCCGGACGACGTGACCATCCAGGTGCTGACCCAGGCCCGCCCGCACCTGATCGAGCGCACCTTTGAATCGCTCAAGGGCGCCAAGAACGCCATCGTTCACGTCTACAACGCCACCGATCCGGTGTTCCGTCGCGTGGTATTCAATGTCGACAAGCCCCAGTGCATCCAGATCGCGGTCGATGCCACCACCCAGATCCGTGACCTGATGAAGGCGGCCCCCGAGACCAACTGGACCTTCCAGTATTCTCCGGAGCTGTTCACCACCACCGAGATGGACTTTGCGGTGGAGATCGTCAATGCCGTGCGCGAGACCTTCGGGGCCAGCGCCGACAATAAGATGATCGTCAACCTGCCAGCCACGGTGGAGTGCGCCACCCCCAACAACTACGCCGACCAGATCGAGTGGTTCTGCCGCAACGTCGAGCACCGCGATCACTTGATCGTCAGCGTCCACCCCCACAATGACCGTGGTACCGGTGTGGCCGCCGCCGAACTGACGGTGATGGCCGGCGCCGACCGAGTCGAGGGCACCCTGTTCGGCAACGGCGAGCGCACCGGCAACGTCGACATCGTCACCCTGGCGATGAACCTCTACACCCAGGGCGTCCATCCGGGCCTCGACTTTTCCAACATCACCCCGATCATGCGTGAGGTCGAGCACTGCAACCAGCTGCCGGTCCACCCGCGTCATCCCTACGTCGGCGATCTGGTGTTCACCGCCTTCTCCGGCTCCCACCAGGACGCCATCAAGAAGGGCATGGCGCTGCGCAAGGAAGACCCGGACAGCGTCTGGGCGGTGCCTTACCTGCCCATCGACCCGCTCGACGTTGGCCGCAGCTACGAGGCGGTGATCCGCGTCAACAGCCAGTCCGGCAAGGGCGGCGTCAGCTACCTGCTGGAGCAGGAGCACGGCATCGAACTGCCGCGCCGGCTGTCCATGGAGTTCAGCCTGGTGGTGCAGGAGGTGGCCGATCGGGTCGGCAAGGAAATCACCTCGGCGATGATCTACCAGACCTTCGTCGACGAGTACCTGGCCAAGACCGAGCCCTACAGCCTGGTCAGCCACCGTCTGTCGTCCGAGCCGGACAGCCCGACGGTGACGCTGGAAGCCTGCATCGCCAAGGACGGTGAGCGCCACACCATCAGCGGCGAAGGCAACGGCCCGCTGGCGGCCTTCGTCAAGGCGCTGCGTAGTGAAGACCACGACATCGAGATCATCGACTACCACGAGCACTCCCGTGGTCAGGGCGCCGACGCCGAGGCGATCGCCTACGTCGAGGTCCGGGTCAAGGGAGAGGCGGTGTTCGGCGTCGGTACCGACGAGAGCATCACCAGCGCCTCGATCAAGGGTGTGATGAGCGCGATCAACCGCTGCCTGTCCACCGAAGAGGTGGCGCCCAACGTCACCGCCGATAGCGTGGCCTGATCCGCGCCGCTGGCAAATGGCGTAAACGCACCGCCCCCGGGGGAAACCCCGGGGGCGGTTTTTTTGCAGCAAGCTTGGTGTGGTCCAGGGAGGGGCGTTCTGCGGAGTGGGTCACCAGCAGTCGTTACTAAAGACGTTTATCGGGAGCGAAGGGCATCTCTCGGGCTTTATCGACCATCGCCTTGAAGCTGAAATGCGCCGGGTTGATCAGGTAGTTCGTTTCCCTCGGCACGATGACGCTTGGCACCGCGAGATTCGTCACCGACGTTGTGGATTAACTGCTTTCGCAAGGCGAGTGTCTGTCATGAGCGATACTCACACGCAGACGCCGTGCTCGAGCCGTCCAATCAGGTTCAGCACGGCAGCTGTACCAGCCGATGTCACCACCATATCCACCGGCCGCGTGTTTCCAAGACCAGGGGCAGGGGTAAGCAGCCACTGGTTAGTCTGCTGCGTGTCACCCTCGAACAGATCAATGGCGCAGTGGTATACCTCGGCAACACGATAAAGCCGGTCGCCCTCGTCCACGGTGAAGCGGCCAGTCGTCGCTCGACGCCTCAGTGTGGTGGGGGAGATGGCGACAAAGCGTCTCAGGTCCTGCTTTCCTAACCCCGTGAAGGAGGCGAGCATGGAGTACACCTCGTAGGCGACACCATTTCTTAACGCTTCGTGCAGTTGCGGGCCTCGCCGGGGAAGCCCAATGGCGTGCCAGAGGTCACTTTTGTGGTCGGCCTGCTTCGGTCGGAAAACCTTGATGGCAGACTTCATGTTTCACCTTTCCTTGTGGCATCGGTCGATATCACAAAAGAGGACGAGAGGCTGTTGCAGCTTCCCTCGCCCCACGACGGGCCTGATAACCAGCGTACTTTGACGATTGCGTCACAGCTACAACGGCGTCTTGCTGGCTTCGCCGGGGACCTCGCGGACCAGGGTCGGCATCAGGAAGCCGGGCAGGCGGGTGCGCAACTCGTCGACCAGGGCGTTGGCGCGGGCGTCGGCCACATCGAAGTGGGCTGCCCCGGACACCGGGTCGAAGGCGTGCAGGTAGTAGGGCAGTACGCCGGCCTCGAACAGCCGCTCCGAGAGCGCTTCCAGTGCATCTACCGAGTCGTTTACTCCCTTGAGGATCACGCTCTGGTTGAGCAGGGTCACGCCGGCCTGCTTGAGCCGCGCGCAGGCGCCGGCTACGGCCTCGTCGATCTCCTTGGCGTGGTTGATATGCAGCACCAGGACCTTCTGCAGGCGGGTGCCGGTGAGCCACTCGAGCAGGGGGCCGTCGACGCGATCGGGGATCACCACCGGCAGCCGGGTATGCAGGCGTAGTCGCTTGAGATGGGGGATGGCGTCGAGCCGCTCGACCAGCCAGGCCAGCTGGCGATCGCTGGCGGCCAGCGGATCGCCACCGGACAGGATCGCCTCGCGCAGGGTGTCGTCCTCGCGCAGGTAGTCCAGGGTGTCGTCCCACTGGCTGCGTGAGGGCGCGTTTTCCTGGTAGGGGAAGTGGCGACGGAAGCAGTAGCGGCAATTGATCGCGCAGGCGGGGCTGGTGATCAGCAGTACCCGCCCGGCGTACTTGTGGATCAGGCCGCGACGGGCGGTGTGCTGGGCCTCTTGCAGCGGATCGGTGACGTAGCCTTCGGGGTTTGTCTGCTCGGCATCCAGGGGCAGCACCTGGCGCAGCAAGGGGTCGTCCGGGTCTGCGTGGCTCATGCGCGCGGCAAAGGCCTCGGGCACACGCACCTCGAACAGGGAGTGGCCGGCCTCGGCGCCGGGGATCAGGGAGGCGTCGAGCCCCAGGCGGCGGCACAGCTCGCGCGGGTCACGAATGGCGCCGGCCAGCTGTCGCTGCCAGCCACCGGGGGCGGGAAGTCCCGGCTCATCCGGGGCAGAGCAATGCAAAAGCGTCGAGCTTCGGGTTATCATGCGGGCCATCCATCGATGCGTGCGAGGGGCTTGTCCTCGCAAAATGTCAGTTGAGTGCCGCTCTGAGCCGATGGCCGGGCCGGGCACCGAAAGGAACGAGATCTCATGGCGAACTATTCTACCAACGAATTCAAGGGCGGTCTGAAGGTGATGCTCGACGGTGACCCCTGTGCCATCGTCGAGAACGAATTCGTCAAGCCCGGCAAGGGCCAGGCCTTCAACCGCGTGAAGCTGCGCAACCTGATGACCGGCCGCGTGTGGGAGCGTACCTTCAAGTCCGGCGAGTCGCTGGAAGGCGCCGACGTCATGGATCTGGACATGGAGTACCTCTACACCGACGGTGACATGTGGTACTTCATGAAGACCGACGGTTCCTTCGAGCAGTACGCCGTCGAGAAGAAAGCCCTGGGCGACAGCGACAAGTGGCTCAAGGAGCAGGTGGTGTACACCGTGACCCTGTGGAACGACAACGCCATCTCGGTCTCCCCGCCCAACTTCATCGAGCTGGAAGTGGTCGAGACCGACCCGGGCCTCAAGGGCGACACCGCCCAGGGCGGCTCCAAGCCGGCGACCCTGTCTTCCGGTGCGGTGGTGCGCGTTCCCCTGTTCATCAACCAGGGCGAAGTGCTCAAGATCGACACCCGTAGCGGTGATTACGTCTCCCGCGCCTGAGGCGAGGGCGATATCCCCGGATCGGCAGATCGAGATACAGACAAAGGCCACGCGATCGCGTGGCCTTTGTCGTTTGGGCAAGTGGTAAGGAACGAACGATGACAGACTGGCAACCCACGGCCTCGCTGGACACCCTGCGCCGCCGCGCCGTGCTGATGCAGCGGGTGCGCGGTTACTTTGTCGAGCGCGGCGTGCTCGAGGTGGAGACCCCCTGTCTCGGTCACGGCGGCAGCACCGACGTGCACCTGGCGTCGCTGTCTTGCCAAGCCGTCACCCCGGCGGGCAGCGAGACCCTGTGGTTGCAGACGTCGCCGGAATTTCACATGAAGCGCCTGCTGGCGGCCGGCAGTGGGCCGATCTTCCAGATCGCCCGCAGCTTTCGCGACGGCGAGGTGGGTCGTCGTCACAATATCGAGTTCAGCATGCTGGAGTGGTATCGCCCGGGCTGGAGTCTCGACGCGCTGATCGAGGAAACCCAGGCGCTGATCCGCGAGGTGCTGCCGTTTAATCCCGGCCCGACGCGAAAGTGTCGCTATCGCGAGCTGTTTGGCGAGGTGCTGGGTATCGATCCTTTTGAGGTGGAAATCGCATCACTTCGCCATATTGCCGGTGAACGCGGCGGCCTCGACATGGCCGAGGCGCCGCGGGATGAGTGTCTCGACCTGCTGATGAGCCTCGTCATCGAGCCCGAGCTAGGCCGCGACGGCATCGACGTGGTGCTGGATTACCCGGCCAGCCAGGCGGCGTTGGCCAGGCGTCACCAGGACCCCCGCGACGGCGCCTGGGTGGCCTCGCGCTTCGAGGTCTATCTAAACGGGCTCGAGCTTGCCAACGGCTACGACGAGCTGACTGATGTGGACGAACAGTGCGCACGCTTCGCCGGTGACAATCGTGCCAGGCGTGAGGCCGGCCTTGCCGAGGTCGACGTCGACGAGCGCCTGCTGGCGGCTCTGGACGCCGGTATGCCCGAGGGCAGCGGGGTCGCCCTGGGACTCGACCGGCTGATCCAGCTGGCGCTGTGCAAGTCGCGTCTTGAAGAGGTGATCGCCTTTCCCACACCGCGCTGTTGAGGGGGCTGGGCACCTCGTGGGGTGGTGATCCAGACAGCGTCCGGATCATGCAATCATCCGGGACCTGACAGCTGCGCCAAGAAGGGCGGCCATAGCCGCTCCTGTCAAAGGTGCTACCAATACGCCTTGGCGCTTCAGTCAGCGCTGGCGGTCGCTTCGCCGTCTGCCGTCGCCGGCGCTGCGCTAGTTCTCGGCTCGCCGCCCAGGCGTTGGCCCATGCTCACCGCGACGGGGCTGCCGGCCTTGCCGCTCAAGGCATCGAAGTCGACCTTTTCGGCGAAGGCCATGACCACGGTGGAGCCGAGCTTGAAGCGGCCCATCTCTGCGCCCTTGGCGAGGTGAATCGGGCGATCGAAGCGGACACGCTCGACCCGACCGGACTGCGGTGTCACCTGGCCGGCCCACACCGTTTCAATGGCGGCGACGATCATCGCGCCCACCAGCACCAGCACCATGGGGCCGTGTTCGGTCTCGAAGTGGCACACCAGCCGCTCGTTGCGGGCGAACAGGCCCGGGACGTGGCGGGTGGTGGCGTCGTTGACCGAGAACAGGCGCCCGGGCACGTAGACCATCTCGGTCAGGGTGCCGGCAAGCGGCATATGCACCCGGTGGTAGTCCTTGGGCGACAGGTAGACGGTGGCGAAGCTGCCGCTCTGGTAGCGGGTGGCCGCCCTGGGGTCGCCGCCGAGCAGCTCGGTCATGCTGAAGCGATGGCCCTTGGCCTGGACCAGCCGGCCATGGTCGATGGCGCCCCATTGGGACAGGGTGCCGTCGGCGGGGCACAACAGGCCGTCTTCCAGCGGACGGGCGCCGGCCGCCAGCGCCCGAGTGAAGAAGGCGTTGAAGCTCGGGTAGACCCTGGGGTCCGATTCCACCGCCTGGCTCATATCGACCTTGAAGCGCTTGATGAAGGCGCGGATCAACAGGTTCTTGAGCCAGCCGATACGGCAGTCGGCAAGCAGGCCGACCAGGCGCGACAGCAGGTGGTGGGGGATGGGGTACTGGATCAGGGAAAACAGCTTGGCGAGGGTCACGAAGGGACGATCTCCGGGTGGTCAATGACGCGCACGCGGCCTCACGGCCGCGCCGCTGGTGCAATCAAGTGCCCTAGGCTCAGTCCGAAAAGTCGACGAGCGCAGATACTTTTCAGACAAGCCCTAGATGGGCAGAGGGACAAGGGGGTCAGTGTTCGATGGGGGTATCGTCGCGATTGCCCCACTCCTTCCACGAGCCCGGGTAGGCACGCATGCGTTCGAACCCCAGTGCCTTGCCTACCAGCCAGGTGAAGCCGCTGCGATGATGGGTCTGGCAGTGAGTGACCACTTCCATATCCGGGGTGATACCCATGGCACCCAGCTCGGTGATCAGCTCGGCGTAGTCACGCAGGCGAAGTGAGCGTTCACGGTCCATGGCGTCGGTCCACTCCATGTTGACCGCTCCGGGCAGGTGGCCGAGGTGCCGGTTCTGGCCCTTGTTGCCATCGAACTCGTCGACGGAGCGGGCATCCCAGATGGCGAAGTTGTCGCTGCCCAGGCGCTCTTCAAGCTCGAGTCGGTCGATCGCGACCTCGGGATTGAGGACCTCGGCCTGGTAGTCCGAGGGCTTCGGCGCATGGTCTTCGGTGGACTGGGGCAGCCCCTCGTCACGCCAGGCGTGAATGCCGCCATTCAGGTAGGAATAGCGCTTGTGGCCAATCAACTCCAGCGTCCACAGCAGGCGCCCGGCCCAGCCGCCGCCCTCATCATCGTAGGCGACCACGTGGGTGTCCCGGGTCAGGCCCAGCGACGAGAACAGCTGTGACAGGGCCTCTTCATCGGGGACGTCGTTGGGGACGTCGCCGGAACCTTTCAGCAGACGACGATGGTCGAGAAAGATCGCGCCGGGCACATGGCCCTCGGCGTAGCTTTCCGCCTTCAGCGGCACGTCGATCACCAGGATGTCCTCGTGATCCAGCACGCCGGCGAGTTCCTCGGGCTCGGCGATCAAGGGCAACAGATTGTCTTCTGAGCTCATGGTTCTCTCCTGGCGGATCCACACGGATGAAAGGGGCGGGCGCTGTGTCTGGCGCCTGGCACTTCGCGAGGGGACGCTACTGGCGTTTCCCTATTGGCTATCCAGACTATCGACGATACGACGATAACTGGCAAAGCGTTCCGGGTGAATCGCCCCCTCGTCGATGGCGTCGAGAATGGCGCAGCCCGGCTCCTGCCGGTGGCGGCAGTCGCGGAAGCGACACAGGCCGAGGTAAGGGGCGAATTCGATAAAGCCCTCGGTGACCTCGCGCTCTGTCAGGTGAGTGAGGCCAAACTCGCGGATGCCGGGGGAGTCGATCAGCTCGCCCGAGGCCAGACTCTCGTCCGGTGCGGGCAGGTGGTAGAGCTGGGCGGTGGTGGTGGTGTGGCGACCCTTGCGCGAGTCCTCCGACAGCGCGCCGATGCGCAACTGTTCGTCGGGCAGCAGGCGGTCGATCAGTGAGGACTTGCCGACCCCGGACTGGCCGACGAACACCGAGGTGCGGTCGGCGAGCTGGGCGTAGAGGGCGTCGAGTCCGCCGTCGACCTCGGTGGAGGTGGCCACCACCTGGTAGCCGATGCCGCGGTAGCGATCGAGCAGCCCGCGCAGTTCGCCGCCCTCGTCGGGCAGCAGGTCGGTCTTGTTGAGTACCAGCACCGGGGTGATGCCGGTGGCCTCGGCCGCCACCAGGTAGCGATCGATCAGGCCGGCGTGGGGCTCGGGTTCCACCGCGAAGACGATCAGTATCTGGTCGATATTGGCCGCCACGGGCTTGAGTAGCCCGCGCATATCCGGGCGTTCGAGCACATTGTCGCGCTCGCCTCGGGCCACCACCACGCCGCTGCCGTCCTCGCCGGCCCGCCAGATGACGCGGTCTCCGGTGACCAGGCCCTCGAGGTTGGCGCGCAGATGGCAGCGGGTGGGCGTCTCGCCGGCACGGCTGGCGACGTCCAGGGTCCGTCCGAAGTGAGCGATCACTCGGCCGTCTCGCTCGGCGCCGTATTCGCCGGCGGCAAGCTTTTCGTCGTCCTGGCCGGCCTTTCTGGCGGCGCGCTCGGCGCGTTCGGCCTGGATCTTCTCGATGCGCCAGCGCTGCTGGCGGCTCAACTTGCGTTTGCTCATGAGCACCCGATGGTCGGTACAATGGTCGGCATTGTACCTACACGCACGGCCCCTGTCCCGACAAGGGCCACCGCCTGATCAAGGAAGCGACGATGTCCGATGCCAGCGCCAGCCCCGACGATACCCTCAACCCGCGTCCTGACGATGCCAAGACCGGCCCGCGAAACGACGCCCTGATCTGGATCGACCTGGAGATGACCGGGCTCGACCCGGAGCGTGAACGCATCATCGAGGTGGCCACCCTGGTCACCGACGGCGAGCTCAATGTCATCGCCGAGGGGCCGGTGATCGCGGTTCACCAGAGCGACGCATTGTTGTCCGGCATGGATGAGTGGAATACCCGTACCCACGGCAATTCCGGGCTGGTCGAGCGGGTGCGCAAGAGCCAGATCGATACCCGCGAGGCCGAGCGCAGGACGCTCGAGTTTCTCTCAGCCCATGTGGCCCGGGGAACCTCGCCGATGTGCGGCAACTCGATCCACCAGGACCGGCGCTTTCTGGAGCGCGAGATGCCCGAGCTGTGGGCGTTTTTCCACTACCGCAATCTCGACGTCTCGACCTTGAAGGAGCTGGCCAAGCGCTGGAATCCCCAGGCGCTGGAGGGCTTTTCCAAGCGCAACGTGCACCTGGCCATGGACGACATCAAGGAATCCATCGCCGAACTCGCGCACTATCGCAAGACGTTCCTCAAGGCTGGGGAATAGTCAGCAGTTGACGCCAGGTTCGAGGCGAGGGGCGCGTTCAGCTTGAGGCGCTCGGCTCGACACGCTCAAGCAGAGGTGATCAGCTCGGCGCGCCGCTGGCGCTGGCGGGCGAGCGCCCAGCGTACGTGCTCGCGCACCAGCTCGGAGGGATAGGCCAGGCGGGTGAGCAGGGCGCGTTCGATGGCGGCGCTCCAGGGGGCGTTACCGAGCCCCACCGCCAGGTTGCGCAGCCAGCGTTCGTAGCCGATACGCCGAATCGGGCTGCCGGCGGTGCGCTCGAGAAACTCCTCCTCGCTCCAGCCGAACAGGGTCAGCAGCTCTACCCGGTCGAGATCGTGGCGCGGCGCGAAGTCAGGTTCGCTGCTTGCCCGTGTGAAGCGGGTGAAGGGGCACACCAACTGGCAATCGTCGCAGCCGAACACCCGATTGCCCATGGCCTCGCGATAGCGCTCGGGAATGGCGCCGAACAGCTCGATGGTCAGGTAGGAAATGCAGGCGCGGGCGTCGACCACCTTGTCCTCGACGATGGCGCCGGTGGGGCAGGCGGTGCGGCAGGCGCTGCAGCTGCCACAGTGTTCCTGCTCGAATGGCTCGTCCACCGGCAGCGGCAGGTCGGTGTAAAGCTCACCGAGAAAGAACATCGAGCCGGCTCTGGGGTTGAGCAGCATGGCGTTCTTGCCGAACCAGCCGATACCGGCCTTGCGCGCCAGGCCGCGCTCCATCACCGGGGCCGAGTCGACGAAGGCGCGGTAGCCGAAGTCCCCGACTTCCGCCTCGATGGTCTTTGCCAGGCGCTGTAGCCGCTTGCGCATCAGCTTGTGGTAGTCACGCCCGGTGGCATAGCGTGACACATAGGCGCGGCTGGGCTGTCCCAGCACCTTGGTGGTCTCCACCTCCGGCGGCAGATAGTCCAGGCGCACACTGATGACCCTGATGGTGCCGGGTTCGAGCTCGGCCGGACGGGTGCGTTTGGTGCCGTGCTTGGCCATGAAGCCCATCTCGCCGTGGAAACCTGCCTCCAGCCAGCGCTCGAGATGGGCCTCATCGTCGCTCAAGTCGACGTCAGTGATGCCGACCTGCTGGAAGCCGAGCTCCCGCCCCCAGGTGCGGATGCGCGCCGCCAGGTCGTTGAAGTCGACGTCGGTGGACGGGGACGATGCAGACATAAATGAGGACATACCCGGCAAATGGCAAGACAGCCCGGCTCTGCGCTTGGCGCGAGAGGAGAAGGGCTTAGACTTCATAGGGAAGGAAGTGACCGCCATGGTAGACCATCACGATCGAAGGGAGAACCGCATGGACATCTTGGACGGCGGCGTGATTGAGCCAGGACAGACTCCGTTGTACACCGCCGAGCAGGTGCGCGAGCTGGACCGACGGGCGATCGCCGGCGAGAGCGACGGCTTCGCCCTGATGCACCGGGCCTCCGGCGTCGCCTGGCGCTGGCTGAAGGCGCGCTGGCCGGCGACCAAGTCGCTGACGGTGTTCTGCGGTGGCGGCAACAACGGCGGCGACGGCCATGTGCTGGCAGCGCTGGCCGCGACCGAAGGGCGCCAGGTGCAGCGCATTTCCCTGACCCCGCGTGAACGCTTGAAGGGTGACGCCTTGCGCGCGGCCGAGATGGCCGATGACGCCGGGGTCGGCTTTATCGAATGGCGAGAAGGATTGCGCGTGGAGGGAGACGTGGTGGTCGATGCCATGCTCGGCACCGGCTTTGCCGGCGACCTGCGTCCGACCTACGCCGCGGCCATCGCCGCCATCAATGAAAGCCGGTGTCCGGTGCTGGCAGTGGATATTCCCTCGGGCATCACCGCCGACGGCGGCGCCGAGCCCAGCATGGCGGTCAGGGCGGTGATGACGGTGACCTTCATCGCCGACAAGCTGGGACTGCACACCGGGCGTGGCGCCGCCCTGGCCGGCGAGGTGGTGGTGGAATCACTGGGGGTGGACGCCCTGGCCCATGACGATATCACGCCCACCGCCTGGCGCCTGCAGTCGAGCCTGGTGAACCTGGCGTTGCCTCCGCGTGAGCGCGACATGCACAAGGGCGCCGCCGGATTCGCCGGCATCTTCGGTGGCGCACCCGGGTTCGGCGGGGCGGCGCTGCTGGCGGCAGAGGCCTGCGCCAGGGTGGGCGCTGGCCGAGTGCTGCTGGCCACCGCGCCGGAACACGTCGGCGCCAGTCTGGTGCGCTGCCCCGAGGTCATGGCGCGTGGGGTGACCCATGCCAGCGAACTCGATGAGCTGCTCGATCGCCTTAGTGTGCTCGCCGTGGGGCCAGGGCTTGGCCAGGGGAGCTGGGGCCAGTCGGTATTGCAGACCGCGCTGAAGCGCTCGATTCCGCTGGTGCTGGACGCCGATGCCCTCAACCTGCTGGTCAGCCGTTTTGCCGATCAGCGACGTGACGACTGGATCCTGACCCCCCACCCGGGAGAAGCGGCACGCCTGCTCGAGACCAGCGTGGCCGAGGTCGAGGCGGACCGCCCCGGTGCCGCGCGCGCCCTGCAGCAACGCTGGGGCGGGGTGATCGTGCTCAAGGGGGCCGGAACGTTGATCGCGGGTCCCGAGGGCCTGGCGCTGTGTCCTTTCGGCAACCCGGGCATGGCCAGCGGCGGCATGGGCGATACCCTGACCGGTGTGCTGGCGGGCCTGATGGCCCAGGGCCAGGCCCCGGGCTGGTCACTGGAACGCACCGCGCGGCTGGGCGTGCTGGTACACGCCCTGGCCGGTGACATGGCGGCGAGAGAGGGCGGTGAGCGTGGTCTGTTGGCCAGCGATCTGGCATCCTGTGCACGAAAATTGGTCAATCCGACGATGGGCGAGGAAGATGCAGCTGCGACTCGATGATGAAGACCGCCAGGTCGCACTGGGGGAGTGCCTGGGACGGGCCTTGCAAGGACGAGGACGCGTCCACCTGTCGGGAGAGCTGGGGGCCGGCAAGACCACCCTGGCTCGCGGTGTGTTGCGCGCCTACGGCCATCAAGGTGCGGTGAAGAGTCCTACCTATACCCTGGTGGAGCCCTACGAGCTTTCGCTGGACGGGGAGCCGGTCACGCTGCACCACTTCGACCTCTACCGCCTGGGCGATCCCGAGGAGCTCGAGTTCATCGGTGGGCGCGATCTGCTCGCCGAGGGGCATCTGTGCCTGGTGGAGTGGGCCGAGCGCGGCGAGGGCTGGCTGACGCCGCCGGATCTCGAGGTGGCGCTAAGCCACGCCGAGACAGAAGGGCGCGAGGCGCGCATCAGCGCCGCCACGACCCTGGGCGAAGCGCTGCTGACGCGCCTGAAAGACGAAGTCTCCCGCGATCAACGACTGGCGGGAGGCAAGGCATGAGGCGTCGCCTTCCGGCCCGTATGGGTGCTGGTCTATTGACGTTGGTGGCCACACTGGGCCTTACGCTTTCGAGCCTTGCCCAGGCCGCCAGCGTCGACAACATGCGCCTGTGGGCCGCGCCGGATCACTCGCGGCTGGTGTTCGACCTGTCGGCGCCGGCCACCGCCAACGTGTTCGAGCTCGACAACCCGCGCCGGTTGGTCATCGATCTCAGTGGCACCAGCCTGGCCGCCGATCCTGCCAGCATGGACCTGTCCAACAGCGCCATCAGCTCGGTGCGCACAGGCGTGCGCGATGGCGGCGATCTGCGCGTGGTGCTCGAGCTCAGCCGCGCCATCGAGCCGCGTCACTTCTCGTTGGCGCCCAACAACCAGTACGGCGATCGTCTGGTGGTGGATCTGGAGTACCCCGGCGAGAGCGCGGTGGAAGACCCCATCGATCCCATCGAGTCGATGATCCGTGAGCAGGAGATCGCCGCCGAGCGGGCCAAGACCGTGGCGGTGGCCGAGGGCCGTGACCCGGTGGAGGCAGCACCGGTGATCGACACCGCTCAGCCCCATCCCAAGCGCGACATCATCATCGCCGTGGATGCCGGGCACGGTGGCGAGGACCCCGGCGCGCTGGGCCCGAGCGGGACCCGCGAGAAGGACGTGGTGCTGCAGATGGCCGATCGCCTGGCGCGCATGATCAACGACTCCCCCGGCTTCAAGGCGGTGCTGATCCGCGACGGCGACTACTACGTCGGGCTGCGTCAGCGCACCCTGATCGCCCGCGAGCAGAAGGCCGACTTCTTCGTCTCCATTCACGCCGACGCCTTCAATAGTCCGCGTCCCCACGGCAGCTCGGTGTTCGCGCTGTCCCAGAGCGGAGCGACCTCGGAGACCGCCAAGTGGCTGGCGGCCAGCGAGAACCGCTCGGATCTGATCGGCGGGGTCGATGGCAACCTGTCGCTGGATGACAAGGACCAGGTGCTCAGGGGCGTGCTGCTGGACCTGACCATGACCGCGACCCTCAATGACTCCCTGACCATCGGCGACGAGGTGCTCAGTCGCATCGGGCGCATCAATGATCTGCATAAACCCAGGGTCGAGCAGGCCGGCTTCGTGGTGTTGAAGTCTCCGGACATTCCTTCCCTGCTGGTGGAGACGGGCTTTATCTCCAACCCCGAGGAAGAGCGACGACTCAAGGACGGCGGCTACCAGCAGCGGATGATGAGCGCCGTGTTCGGCGGCATCCGCTCGCACTTCGAGCGCAACCCGCCACCGGCAAGCCTGCTGGCCTGGCAGCGCGATCAGGGGCGGTCCACCGCTACCAACGAGTATCGCATCCAGCCAGGCGACACCCTGTCCGCCATCGCCTCGCGTCACGGCGTGGCGCTCAGCGCGCTCAAGCAGGTCAACGAGCTGTCGGGGGACGTCATTCGCGTCGGCCAGGTGTTGAGGATTCCCAGTTCATGAGTGATATCCCGTGTGAGAGCGAGCCTGGCGTCCAGGTGTCACAGCGCCGCTCGATCAAGATTCTCGACCCCCGGCTGGCCAACCAGATCGCCGCCGGCGAGGTGGTGGAGCGCCCGGCCTCGGTGGTCAAGGAGCTGATCGAGAACGCCATCGACGCCGGCAGCACCCGCATCGAGGTGGACATCGAGTCCGGCGGTGCCCGGTTGATCCGGATCCGTGACGATGGCTCCGGCATTGGCGAGGAGGACCTGCCGCTGGCGCTGTCACGACACGCCACCAGCAAGATCCTGTCGCTGGAGGAGCTCGAGGGCGTCGCCAGCCTCGGCTTTCGCGGCGAGGCGCTGGCCTCGATCAGCTCGGTGTCGCGACTGGAACTGACCTCCAACGTCGAGCAGGACCCTCAGGGCGGCTGGCGGGTGGTGGCCGAAGGGCGGCGCATGGAGCCCCGCGTCACGCCGGCACCCCATCCTCGTGGCACCTCGGTGGCGGTGCGTGATCTGTTTTTCAACACTCCGGCCCGGCGCAAGTTCCTGCGTACCGAAAAGACCGAGTTCAACCATGTCGAGGAGGCCTTTCGGCGCCAGGCGCTGTCGCGCTTCGACATCGGCTGGACCCTTCGCCACAACCAGAAGACCATTCACCAGTTGCCGGTGGCACGGGATGACCACGCGGTGGAGCGACGTCTCGCCTCGCTGCTGGGCAAGAACTTCCTGGACAATGCCCTGACCCTGGACATCGCCACCGGCAGCCTGCGCCTGTGGGGCTGGGTGGGACTACCGACCCACTCCCGCGCCCAGGCCGACCAGCAGTACTTCTTCGTCAATGGCAGGGTGGTGCGCGACCGGCTGGTGGCCCACGCCATCCGCCAGGCCTACCGCGATGTGCTGTTCAATGGTCGCCACCCGGTATTCGTGCTCTATCTGGACGTGGACCCCACGGTGGTGGACGTCAATGTTCACCCGACCAAGCACGAGGTGCGCTTTCGCGACGGGCGCATGGTCCACGACTTCCTGTTCTCGAGCCTGCACCGGGCGCTGGGCGAGGCCCGCGCAGGGCATCAGGATGGTCAGTCTTCGCAGCAGCAGGCGAGCATCCAGAGTGATGGCCTCGACGTCGACCCCGAGACCGGCGAGATCCGCGAACCGCCCCCCCAGGGCGGGAATCCCGGCCAACACCCGTCCCGGCAACAGCCTTCCTGGCAGCAGCAGCCGATGGCGCTGCACCCGCGCCGCGACGAGGGCGAGGGCGGTGTCACCCCGGACCGGGTGCGCGCCTTCATGGACGGCTACCGCAAGCTGCACCCGGACCACGAAGACAGCCTGCTGACGCCGCAGCCAGGAGGCCCTGGCGCCGGCGGTCTGGCCGCCGGCACGGCCCAGGCCGAGCGCCATAGCCCCACGCCGAGAACCTGGCCCGGCGCCGCTGGCGCGGCTAGTGAGTCCCCTGCCGGGGTCGGCGGCGCATCGCTCACCTCGTCGACGCCTGAGGTGATGCCGGAAGACGACGCCACCCAGGCGCCGCCACTGGGCTACGCCATCGCCCAGTTGCACGGCATCTACATTCTGGCCCAGAGCGCCCAGGGGCTGGTGCTGGTGGACATGCACGCGGCCCACGAACGGATCGTCTACGAGCGCATGAAGACCCAGGTCCACGGTGGCGCGCTGGACGCCCAGCCGCTGCTGGTACCGGTGTCGCTGGCGGTCAGCGCCGCCGAGGTCGAGACCGCCGAGCGCGAGCGCGAAGCCTTCACCCGGCTTGGTGTCGAACTCGATGCCGCCGGTCCAGAGACCCTGCTGGTGCGCCAGGTGCCGGCGCTGCTGGCCGATGCCGATGTGGAACCGCTGGTGCGCGAGATGCTCTCGGACCTGGAGCGCTACGGCCGCTCCGATCGCATCGAGGCCCACATCAACGAGTTGCTGTCGACCATGGCCTGCCACGGCAGCGTACGCGCCAATCGCCAGTTGACCATTGCCGAGATGAACGCGTTGCTGCGCGACATGGAGCGCACCGAGCGCAGCGGCCAGTGCAACCATGGCCGCCCCACCTGGACCCAGATGAGCCTCAAGGATCTGGACCGGCTGTTTCTGCGAGGGCAATGATGGCGCCGACAGACGCTCCGGCCGCGGCCACGCCGCCTGCGCAGGACGACCGACCGCTGGCGCTGCTGCTGATGGGCCCCACGGCGGCGGGCAAGACCGATCTTGCCATCGAGATCCGCGAGCGCCTGGGTGGCGAGATCATCAGCGTCGATTCGGCGATGATCTATCGCGGCATGGACATCGGCTCGGCCAAGCCCTCGGCCGAGGAACTCGCCCGGGCGCCCCATCGACTGATCGATATCCGTGATCCGGCCCAGGCCTACTCGGCGGCAGAGTTTCGCGACGATGCCCTGGCCGAGATGCACGATATCGCCGCCAGTGGTCGGCTGCCGCTGCTGGTCGGTGGCACCATGATGTACTACAAGCGCCTGGTCGAGGGGGTCGCCAACCTGCCCTCGGCGGACAGCGCCGTGCGTGAACGCCTGTCCCGCCAGGCCGAGCAGGACGGCCTCGAGGCGTTGCATCGGCGCCTGGGCGAGGTCGATCCCGAGTCGGCCGCGCGCATTCACCCCAATGATCCTCAGCGCCTGATGCGGGCGCTGGAAGTGTTCGAGCTGTCCGGGCGGCCGATGAGCGAGCTGTGGAATGAGCAGCGTCGTGAAACCTTTCCCTTTCGTCTGCTGTCCATAGGGCTCGCTCCCGCCGAGCGCTCCGTGCTGCACGAGAGAATCGCCAGGCGCTTCACCGCCATGCTGGACGGCGGATTTCTCGATGAAGTGGCGGCGCTCAAGGCGCGTGGCGATTTGACGCTGTCGCTGCCATCGATGAAGAGCGTGGGCTATCGTCAGGCATGGCAGTACCTGGATGGCGAGTTTGATCGTGAGACGTTCATTCATCGTGGCGTGGTGGCGACGCGTCAGTTGGCCAAGCGGCAGCTGACCTGGATGCGTAGCTGGCCTGCGCTGACCTGGGTGGACCCGTTGGCGGCCGACCCCGCCGAGCGCCTCGTGAAACTCGTGCGCGAAGCGGGGACTTAGCGTAAGATAACGAGTTCGTGCGACCACTTGCAGGGTCCCGCCGAACAACCGAATACCTGTCGCCCGCCGTCTTGAAGACCTCGGCGGGCGGCACCATAACCTAAAACCCTAAGACACTTCAGGGAGAGCAACATGTCCAAAGGGCAGTCCCTTCAAGACCCGTACCTGAACATTCTGCGCAAGGAGCGCATTCCGGTATCGATTTTCCTGGTCAACGGCATCAAGCTGCAGGGCCAGATCGAATCCTTTGACCAATTTGTCATCCTGCTGCGCAACACCGTCAGCCAGATGGTCTACAAGCACGCCATCTCCACGGTGGTGCCGTCACGCAATGTGCGTCTGCCGGCCCAGGATCCAGCTGCGCAGCCGGAGAGCTGATATTTCGTGAGGTATTGATTGTTTTTTGAACGTCCCGACGCCGGTGAAACGGCGGTACTCGTCCATATCGACTTTCAGGACGAGAAGGAGCGCGAAGATCCCGGTGAGTTCCACGAGCTGGTGAGGTCGGCGGGTGCCGAACCCGCAACCCTCGTGACCGGCTCGCGGCAACGACCCGACCCCAGGAGTTTCGTGGGGTCGGGCAAGCTCGAGGAAATCGGCGAGGCCCTGGCGGTACACAAGGCCGAGCTGGTGATCTTCAACCACGCGCTCAGTCCTTCCCAGGAACGCAACGTCGAGCAGACGCTGAAGTGTCGTGTGCTCGATCGTACGGGCCTGATTCTGGATATCTTCGCCCAGCGGGCGCGGACTCACGAGGGCAAGCTGCAGGTGGAGCTGGCCCAGCTCGAGTACATGTCCACGCGGCTGGTGCGAGGCTGGACCCACCTGGAACGCCAGAAGGGCGGTATCGGCCTGCGCGGTCCGGGTGAAACCCAGCTCGAGACCGACCGCCGCCTGCTGCGTGCGCGCATCAAGTCGATCCACAAGCGCCTGGACAAGGTGCGTAGCCAGCGCAGTCAGAATCGCCGCGCCCGCTCGCGTGCCGAGATCCCCAGCGTCTCGCTGGTGGGCTACACCAACGCCGGCAAGTCAACGCTTTTCAACAGCTTGACGGCGTCTGAGGTCTATGCGGCGGACCAGCTCTTCGCTACTCTCGACCCTACGCTGCGGCGTCTTGAGGTCGAGGACGTGGGGCCGGTGGTGCTGGCGGACACGGTGGGCTTTATCCGCCACCTGCCGCACAAGCTGGTCGAGGCGTTCCGTGCCACCCTGCAGGAGGCCGCCGAGGCCAGCCTGCTGGTGCATGTGATCGACTCAGCGGATCCTGATCGTGAGCTCAACGTCACCCAGGTGGAGGCGGTGCTCGACGAGATCGGCGCGCTGGACGTGCCGACGCTCAAGGTGATGAACAAGATCGACCTGTTCGACAGTTCGCCACGCATCGAGCGCGACGAGCACGGGGTACCGCAGACGGTGTGGCTGTCGGCGCAGAAGGGGCTGGGGCTGGACCTGCTGACCCAGGCCCTGACCGAGCGGCTGGCGGAAGACATCATCGACTTCTCGCTGACCCTGACGCCGGAGCAGGGCAAGCTGCGCGCGGCGCTGCATGAGCTGAATGCCGTGCGCGACGAGTCCTTCGACGAGGACGGCCAGACGCAGCTGGATGTGCGTCTGCCGCGTCGTGACTTCAATCAGTTGATGGCACGCCTTGGCGAGCGTGCCGCCGATTACCTTCCCGTCGCGCTGCAGGAACGCGACGTCTGGGAAGCCTGAACCGACCCGCCTGACGGGTCGGCAAGAGCGTCGCCCGGATGGTGACGCCACAAGGAAAGCACTGAAGAAATGTCGCGAGCGACGACAGGTTGGTCGCCGCCGGAGCGCAAAGGTCGGAGTTGACACAGGGTTAAATGAGAACCTTGAGCACCGCCGGCGGCCGAGATGCCGAGCGCAGCAATGTATGCAGTGTTTTCCAAGGATCGCAATCGATGCGCCTCGTCTAGGCGGGGGCACAGAGTGGAGACGACGTATGGCCTGGAATGAGCCTGGTGGCGGCAACGGCAACCAGCACGACCCCTGGAGTGGCGGGGGGCGCCGTGGCGGTAATGGGGGCGGTGGCAACCGCGGTGGCGACAATCAGGGTCCCCCCGACCTCGATGAGGCCCTGAAGAAGTTTCAGGACAAGCTCAATGGCATGCTCGGCGGCCGCGGCGGCAAGCGCGGCGGTGGCAAGGATGGCGGCAAGGGCGGCGGCAATCGCCCGCGCAATACCTTCGCCTTGCCGGGACTGTTGATCATCATCGGTCTCGCCGTATGGGCGGCCAGTGGCTTCTATCTGGTCGACCAGTCGGAGCGGGGCGTCGTGCTGCGCTTCGGCAAGTTCCAGGAAGTCGTCACCCCGGGTCTGCAGTGGAATCCGCCGCTGATCGACGACGTGCGCATGGTCAACGTTACCCGCGTGCGCTCGGTCAGCCAGACCCAGTCGATGCTGACCCAGGACGAGAACATCGTCTCGGTCGAGATCTCGGCCCAGTACCAGGTGGCAGCGCCGCGTGACTACGTGCTCAACGTGCGTGATCCCGAGCTGTCGCTGGAAAACGCCCTCGACTCGGCGCTGCGTCACGTGGTCGGTGGCACCGACATGATCGACATCCTGACCTCGGGTCGTGAGATCCTCGGCAGTGCCGTGACCAGCCGTCTGCAGACCTACCTGGACAACTACGGTACCGGTATCCGTCTGGTGACCCTGAACGTCGAGTCCACCTCGCCGCCCGATGCGGTGCAGGATGCCTTCGATGACGTCATCCGTGCCCGCGAGGATCGTCAGCGCACGATCAACCAGGCCATGGCCTACGCCAACGCCATCATCCCGGCGGCTCAGGGTCAGGCGCAGCGTATCGTCGAGCAGGGCCAGGGTTACCGCGAATCAGTGGTCGCCGAGGCGCGTGGTCAGGCCAACCGCTTCACCGCACTGCTGACCCAGTATCGCAATGCCCCCGAGGTGATGCGCGAGCGTCTCTACCTCGACGCCATCTCCGAGGTGCTCGGCCAGACCAACAAGGTACTGGTGGACGTCGATCAGGATGGCCCCTTGATGGTGCTGCCGATGGACCGTATCGGCCGTGGTCTGGGCACGTCCACCGCTGCCGACGCCGAGAATCAGCTCGATCCGCAGGTGCTGGAGCGCATCCGTGCCGAGTCCGCCAACGCGGCCTCCAATTCAAGCTCGAACCGCAACGGTCGTGACACCGGTATTCAGCGGGAGGGTCGCTAAATGATCAATAATCGATCCCTGCTCATCGTCGGCGGCCTGGCCGCCGCCGCCTGGCTGGCCAGCAACAGCCTCTACGTGGTCGACGAGACCGAGCGTGCGGTCAAGCTGCGCTTCGGTGAGATCATCGAGGAAAATATCCAGCCGGGCCTGCACGTCAAGGTGCCGATCACCCAGACCATTCGCAAGTTCGACACCCGGGTGCTGACACTGGATACCGACGCCAGCCGCTACCTGACCCAGGAGCAGAAGGCGGTGATCGTGGACTCCTACGTCAAGTGGCAGGTGGTCAACCCCACTCGCTACTACGAGGCCACGGCCGGCGACGAACTGATGGCGGTTCGCCTGATCCAGCCGCGGGTCGACGAGAGCCTGCGTAACGAGTTCGGCCAGTTGAACCTGCAGCAGATCATCTCCGAGAAGCGTGACGAGCTGATGTCCGGCCCCACCGAGGAGCTCGACAAGCTGATGCGCGAAGAGATCGGGGTGGCCATCCTCGACGTGCGGGTCAAGCGTATCGACCTGCCCGAGGACGTGTCCTCGGCGGTGTACGATCGCATGCGCTCCGAGCGTGAGCGTGAGGCCCGCGAGTGGCGTGCCCAGGGTCAGGAGGAGTCCGAGCGGATTCGTGCCAACGCCGATCGCCGCCGTCAGGTGCTGCTGGCCCAGGCCAACGAGCGTGCCGAGACCCTGCGTGGTGAGGGTGACGCCGAGGCCGCCGGTATCTACTCCGACGCCTACGAGGGCGATACCGAGTTCTATCGCTTCTGGCGTAGCCTCAACGCCTATCGCGACTCCTTCGGTGCCGGCGAGGGCAACATGATGGTGCTGGATCCCTCCAGCGACTTCTTCCGTTACCTCAAGAGCGCCGATCCCCAGGGAGCTGGCAGCCAGCCCCAGGGCTAGCGGTGGCCCCTGGCCGCCGACCGCAAGGGCGAATGCCGCCCTTGCGGGGTTCAACTGGCGGCCAAACGTGATAGAATCGGTAAACCGGGCGTGGCCCGGTTTTTTTGTGGCCGTCATTCCCGACATCGTTCCGTCCGACGCATTCGCCAGCACGCCAGAAGTTCCGAGACCGCTCCGAGATGAGTTCCCGGATTTCACCAGTGCGCGAGGTTTTGCGTGCGCGCGGACCAGGCCCACCGTCTAAGCAAGATATCGACCAAGCAGGATATCGACATGACCATCGCTGACCGCTGGCTCCTGCCCGACGGCATGGACGAGGTGCTGCCACCTCAGGCCAGTCGTATGGAGGAGCTGCGCCGGGCGCTGCTCGACCTCTTCCATCTCTGGGGTTACGACCAGGTGATGCCGCCCCCGGTGGAGTTTCTCGACTCCCTGCTGACCGGCACCGGCACCGATCTCGACCTTCAGACCTTCAAGCTCACCGACCAGCTCACCGGGCGCATGATGGGGGTGACCGCCGACGTCACGCCGCAGGTGGCGCGCATCGATGCCCACTCGCTCAAGCGCGAAGGGCCGGTGCGTCTGTGCTACTGCACCAACGTGCTGCGGGCCAAGGCCGACAAGCATCAGGGCGGGCGCAGCCCGGTCCAGGTCGGTGTCGAGCTGTTCGGCAGCGCCAGCCTGGCGGCGGATCTCGAGATCCTGCGCCTGGCGCTGGAGAGCCTCTCTGCCTCCGGCGCCGGCGAGGTGCACCTGGCGCTTGGCCACGTCGGCATCTACCGCAACCTGGTCGAGGTCGCCGAGCTCGACGCCGAGGCCGAATACGCCATCTCCGCGGCGCTGGCGCTGAAGTCGCCGGGGCAGCTCGAGGCAGAGGTGTCCAGGGCGGTAAGCGATCCCGCTCTGGCGGCCATGTTCCGCACCCTGGGCGAGCTGCACGGCGGCCCCGAGGTGCTCGACCAGGCCCGCGAAGCCTTTGCCGAGGCGCCCCAGGCGGTCAACGACGCCCTCGACAAGCTGTGCGAGCTGTATCAGGGCGTGCATCGCGAACACCCCGAGGTGGCCTGCTACTTTGACCTGGCCGAGCTGCGCGGCTATCAGTACCACACCGGCATGATGTTCGCCGCCTACGTGCCGGGGTACGGTCAAGCCCTGGCCAAGGGCGGGCGCTACGACGACACCGGCCGTGCCTTCGGTCGCGCCAGGCCTGCTACCGGCTTCTCGATGGATCTGAAGCTGTTGGCGACGCTGGCCTCCAGCGAAGCCGCCAGCGACAGCGTCTGGGCGCCGGCGGAAGGTGACGCCGAGGGCCTCGACGAGGCGGTTCAGGCCTTGAGGCGTCAGGGGCGCCGGGTGATCCAGGGGCTGCCCGGCCAGCGCGCTGCGGGACACGGCTGCAGCGAGCAGCTGGTGGCCCGAGACCAGCGCTGGGTGCTCGAACCGCTGGCGACATGATCCTGCCGGCAGTGCCTGGCACTGTCTGGCAAGCAATACCGGGGCGCCGGGGCGTGGCGCTTTAATCGACTGTGGCGCCAAGGCGCAACCAAGAAGAGACGAGAACTGCAATGGGCAAGAACGTAGTCGTACTGGGTACCCAATGGGGCGATGAGGGCAAGGGCAAGGTCGTCGACCTGCTGACCGAGTCCGCCTCCGCCGTGGTGCGTTTTCAGGGCGGTCACAATGCCGGCCACACCCTGGTCATCGACGGTGAAAAGACCGTCCTGCACCTGATTCCGTCCGGCGTGCTGCGCGAGGACAAGACCTGCGTCATCGGCAACGGCGTGGTGCTGTCGCCGGAGGCACTGATCAAGGAAATCCGCGAGCTCGAGAGCAAGGGCGTACCGGTGCGCCAGCGCCTGCGTCTGTCGCCGGCCTGTCCGCTGATCCTCGACTACCACGTGCGTCTGGATCAGGCTCGCGAGAAGGCTCGTGGCATCGCCAAGATCGGCACCACCGGTCGCGGCATCGGTCCGGCCTACGAAGACAAGGTTGCCCGCCGTGGCTTGCGTCTGGGCGATATGCTCCATCGTGAGCGCTTCGCCTCCAAGCTGGGCGAGGTGCTGGACTACCACAACTTCGTGCTGACCAAGTACCACGGCGAAGAGCCGGTGGACTTCCAGGCGACCCTGGAAAGCGCCATGGAGATGGCCGAAGAGCTGCGTCCGATGGTCACCGACACCGTGAGCCTGGTCCACGACCTGCGCAAGGGTGGCGAGAACATCCTGTTCGAAGGCGCCCAGGGCTCGCTGCTGGACATCGACCACGGTACCTACCCCTACGTCACCAGCTCCAACACCACCGCCGGCGGCACCGCTACCGGTTCAGGCGTCGGCCCGCTGTATCTGGACTACGTGCTGGGTATCACCAAGGCCTACACCACCCGTGTCGGCTCTGGTCCGTTCCCCACCGAGCTGTTCGACGAGCACGGCCGTCACCTGGCAGAGAAGGGCCACGAGTTCGGTGCCACCACCGGTCGCGCCCGTCGTTGTGGCTGGTTCGATGCCGTGGCGCTGCGTCACGCGGTGCAGATCAACTCGGTATCCGGCATCTGCCTGACTAAGCTCGACGTACTGGACGGCCTCGAGAACATCCGTGTCTGCGTGGGCTATCGCAGCAAGGACGGTGAAGTGCTCGACAACCCGGTGGATTCCGAAGGCTACGAGGCCATCGAGCCGGTCTACCAGGACCTGCCGGGCTGGAGCGAGTCGACTCTGGGCGTCAAGCGCGTCGAGGACCTGCCCAACGCCGCCCGCGCCTACATCAGCTTCCTCGAGGAGCAGGTCGGCACCTCCATCGACATCATCTCCACCGGCCCGGACCGCAACGAGACTATCGTCCTGCGCAATCCCTTCGGTGACTGATCGTCAGGTCGCCTGACCCAAGCGACGGGCGCAACAGAAAAGGCCGGCAGTGATGCCGGCCTTTCGCCCTCTATCGATAACCCTCACCGATTCCCTTTGCTGGTGAATTTACGGCGGCACTCCATCGAGAGCCTCGTGTGATTTTCTGTATACGCGCCCCAAAGCAAGCAGAATGACGCCAAGCAAAGCGACGCCGATCATGATCGAGAAGCCGGAGAGATAGTCGCTGAAATAATCGAAAGCGCTTGTGTCCATAACGTTAGAAAGCTCTTCCGATCGCTTGAACGATATCAATAGAAAAGTAATCAAGACATTGACTGCCTGCCCTGATAGTAGCGTGATGCCTGACAATGTCATCCAATTTGACCCAGGGTATACCACCAGGCCAAGTAACAGGAATCCTGCCAGAGGTATGCAATATTCCCCCATTACTTCAAATTTTACATTCCCGGTTTCTGGGACATCGAAGAAGGCCAGCAGGCCCACTGTATATACGAAAAAGGCGCAGATCGTTAGAAAGAGAATAACAAATAATTTTCTCATGATGATACCGTCATGAGACGAGAGAATTAAAATAGATATTGGCTTTCTGACGATATAGGAAAAAGGTGGATATTATAAAAAACAACAATAATAAATTTGTTATTGATTTGTCGAAGTTAATGAAAAACAAAAACAGAAGAGTGAAGCCGTGCCAAAATATAAAGATATTTCTCCCTCTTTTTAGACGAGCGAATATCATCATTGCTGCATATAGTAGCATAGTAGCATTAACGGTTAGTAATAATGACTGCATTCCCCTAGGCAGCCCAATCATGTGCATTTTTATGGTAAAGTCGATGCTTTCATAGCCTCTCATCATTAATACAAATTGTACTGTGGAAAGTATCATCAAGGCGCAGCAGATGATTGATATGGAAATAGGGCGTTTAGGCATTACACACTCCTTTGTGTAGTTTACTTCCTGCAATAAGTTACGGCTGGTTTATCAAAGCTCCTTTTTTCCTGAGTGAATTTCACATATGTAAGGTGACAGCATACGTCTATATAAAGTGTCGAAGCGTCCCCAAAAACTGGATGTGTGGTAGTACTGGGGTAGGGAAACGAACATATAAAACGAAGACATAGCATTCTTGCTACTTGTAGCTACCATCCGGCTGGTGCTTCAGGCCATAGTAGCTCGGGAAAAACGCGCGATTCTCTTCCTGCCAAACTCGGGATAGGGTAATGGCCTGCTGCACTTGTTCCGACGTCATCTGGGCCTCCAGTCGGCGTTTGTCGGGTACGCCAGCGGTGCCCTGAAGATCGTAGTACTTATATGCCTGAACCAGATCTACCTCGGTGCCGATACCCTGCTCGTAACACATGGCAAGACCACTATGGCTCATGCGTCCTTCAAATGGCATGTTCTCTGCTCGCTTTAGCCATTCAAAAGCGACTTTGTCGTCCTTAGGTACTCCTAATCCCTTATAGTAAATTTGTGCTAACTGAGTGGCAGACTCGGCATCGCCCTGTTCCGCCGCTTTGGTAAACCAGTATCGTGCCTTCTCGATATCCAGCTCGACGATGCCTCGTGGTTGAGGACCTTGGCTATTTCCCCTATAAGCATAAGCAAGGTTTTTTTGCGAACGTATGTAGCCTTTTTCTGCCGATGCTTCGAGATAGGCCAATGCAAGGGGGTGATTGACGCGGACGCCATGTCCGTAGAAGTAAACTTTGAATAAGATATGGCCCGCATCCACCACGCCAAGCTGCCATGCTTCCTGAAGCAGTGTTAACCCGTATGCTTTGTCCACGGGTTCTTCAATCCCTGTGACCATATCTAAATATATCAATCCAAGGATAAGTTTGGCCTCTCCGTCGTTTTTTTGCTATCTTCTGTTAGTTGCGTCATGTCGATATTTTCAAGTCTATCCGACAGTGCGTATCGACTGGGCGCATTGGCAATAAAATATGGAGAATTTTCCATTTCTATAAAGGCTGTGCTTTGTTCGTCATTTTTATGGATGTTCGATAAGTTGTCGCAGCCATGTAGTGTTGTTGTTAAAAATAATGTCAGGATGAATGATAGGACTTTGTTGATAGAAGGCATTTTTATACTCTAATTTTGAATCCGGCCTTGAGCTCGATATCTCCGCGTTGGCAAATGCAGTCGAGGGTGTAGCGGAAGGGGTGGGACATTCGCTCATTGCCCACCAGTCGATGGGGAATCAGTGGATGCTTGCCGACGCTGAGTTTCAGCAGTCGTTCGTCCTGCGTGAGTTCCGTATCGAACAGTGATCCCAGCCAGCGGCCCGAGCCATTCTCCATTGCTTTGCGCTCCCTGTGCGTGTCCATGCCCACGCTTCCGCCAGAACGTGTCCGGGAACGCTCTTCAGGTGTGTCGAACTTCGGGTCGGACTTGTACGGGGCGAGCGACGGCGAACCGTTATCTAATGGTTATCGCTACATTAGGCATCATCGGTTGTCTGGGGGAATCGGTGATATGGATGGATGAATGGAAGCGGTGGATTTGTAAGAAGATCAGTACAAACTAACCGGGAGTGACGAAGTGGCTCGCGCGGTATCTCTGGCGGGGACGTGGCGGCTCAAGGCGGGGCGCTGCGTTGGCGCAGATGAGGAGAGCCGCTGACGAGAGAGGCTCCCCCGTGGCCAGGATATCGTCCACGGGGGAGAGAATGATCGACCCTTCAAGGCCAGTAGTGGCTGCCCACATCGGGCACGCTGCCTGGCCATCAATCGAGCAAGCCTGGCTGGGTCGGGGCGCTACAACTCGTTGAAGTAACAGTGATGCCGGGTCTCGCAACGGGACACTCGGTACTCCAGCGCCTGCTCCTGAATATCTCTTGCTACCCGCCGGATCTCGAGGATCGGACTGCCTTCGTCGATCTCCAGGTGGTGGGCTTCGTCCTTGCCCGCCGCCACCGCGAACAGGCGTTCCTCGGCGTGGCTGACGTTGCAGCCGAAACGCTGCTGATACAGCTGATAGAGGGTGTTTGGCAGGGTCTCCGGCAGGCTTTCCAGCGTCGGAAAGCGTGTCGCCGCGACCACCACGTCCTCGAGCAGGGCGGGGCGTTCGTCGAGCTCCCTGACACGGCGAATATGGATGACGTCGTCTGCATCCTCCAATCCCAGCACCTCCATTTCCTCTTCGTTGGCCGGACGCCTTTCGCGCACCAGGATGCGTGACGTCGGTAGCGAGCGGGTGCCATCGAGCCGGGTCAGGTGGAAGAAGCGAAACAGCGAGCTGTCCTGATCGTGGGTGGCGACCACGGTGCCCTTGCCCTGGTAGCGGATCACCACGTTGTCGCTGGCCAGGGAGTCCAGCGCCTTTCTCAGGGTGCCGACACTGACCTGATACTCCTTGGCCAACGCCGACTCGCTGGGGATAAAGGTGCCGGGTGCCCACTCTCCCGAGACGATGCGCTGAAGCAGCACCTCCTTGATCTGCTGGTAGAGCGGTCGGTAGCTGAGGCTTGGCTGATCCATGCGGGTTCCTTCTTTGCGTTGGGCGAGGCCCGTTTCTTCGCCGCCAGTATAGCTCGAGGGAAATCTAGTTGATACTTGACTAACCTATATCCTATGTCCTATACATGAGTTGTGAGGGCAGCAAACGAGACCTGCCCAGGGCCAACCGGCGATATCACAACGTCAACAACATTCGTTCAGGAGAGGGGCAGCATGAGCATCGATTTCGTAGTGCACGATGCCGACGACAGTGTCGGGGTCGTGGTGGTCGAAGGCGTCGAGGCGGGGCAGACCCTGACAGGCTGGGTCATGCATCAGGACCAGACGGTCACCTTCGAGGTGAGCGACGCCATTCCCATCGGTCACAAGCTGGCCATTCGTGACCTCGATGAGGGCGACACCGTGATGAAGTACGGCGTCGATATCGGGCGCGTCGTCCAGCCGATCAAGCAGGGCGAGCACCTGCACGTACACAACGTCAAGACAAAGAGGTGGTAAGCATGGAAATCAAGGGTCGCAAGTTCCAGGGGTATCGGCGTGAAAACGGCCGTGTAGGGGTCCGTAATCACGTGATCGTGCTGCCGGTGGACGACATTTCCAATGCTGCCGCCGAAGCGGTTGCCAACAACATCAAGGGCGCACTGGCGCTGCCGCATCCCTACGGCCGCCTGCAGTTCGGCGCCGATCTGGACCTGCACTTCCGCACGCTGATCGGCACCGGCTGCAATCCCAACGTGGCGGCGGTGGTGGTGATCGGTATCGAGCCAGGCTGGACCAACAAGGTGGTGGACGGCATCAAGGCCACCGGCAAGCCGGTCGAAGGCTTCTGGATCGAACAGAATGGTGATCACAACACCATCTGTGCCGCCTCCAAGAAGGCCAAGGAATTCGTCCAGTACGCCAGCGAGATCCAGCGCGAGGAGTGCGACGTCAGCGAGCTGTGGGTATCCACCAAGTGCGGCGAGTCGGACACCACCTCCGGCTGCGGCGCCAACCCTACCGTGGGCGACGCCTTCGACAAGCTGTACGACGCCGGCTGCACCCTAGTATTCGGCGAGACCTCAGAGCTGACCGGCGGTGAACACCTGGTGGCCGAGCGCTGCGCCACCCCCGAGGTGCGCGAACAGTTCCAGGCGATGTTCGATCGCTACAGCGACATGATCGACCGCCACAAGACCAGCGACCTGTCCGAGTCCCAGCCGACCAAGGGCAACATCGAAGGTGGCCTGACCACCATCGAGGAGAAGGCGCTGGGCAACATCCAGAAGATCGGCCGTCGCTGCAAGGTGGATGGCGTACTGGACAAGGCCGAAACGCCGGACAAGCCGGGCCTGTGGTTCATGGACTCGTCTTCCGCCGCCGCCGAGATGGTGACCCTGTGCGCCGCCGCCGGCTACGTGGTGCACTTCTTCCCGACGGGGCAGGGCAACGTCATCGGCAACCCGATCCTGCCGGTGGTGAAGATCTGCGCCAACCCGCGCACCGTGCGCACCATGAGCGAGCACATCGACGTCGATGTGTCCTCGATCCTCAAGCGCGAGATCAACATGGAAGAGGCCGGTGATCAGCTGCTTGAAATGATGCTGCGCACCGCCAATGGCCGCAATACCGCCGCCGAGGCGCTGGGGCATCGGGAGTTTGTGTTGACCCGTCTGTACGAAAGCGCCTAAGCCAACGCCCGAGGCGGCGATCTGGCAAAAAAACCGGCTCCTCCCGCCGTTCGTCGGGAGGGGCAGGCCGTTGTAGTAAAGAAGGTTGTGCAAGAACGGCGAGCAATGAAAGCGTGTTGCTCGTAGCGAAGATCCTGACCACCCCATAACGACAACATCAGGAGTAACGTCATGCGCCTTTCCCACACCTTGACCCTGACCGCGATGCTGGCGGCGTCAACCCTCGTGGCCCCACTGGCTCTCGCCGACGCCGAGGACTTTCCCGCCAAGGACGTGCAGTACGTGATCCCCTTCGGTCCGGGCGGCGAGTCCGATATCAGTGCCCGACTGCAGCAGAAGTACTTCGAGGAGATCACCGGCCAGCAGCTGATCATCCAGTACATGCCCGGTGGCGGCGGCGCGGTGGGCTGGTCCCAGCTCAACGACATGACCGCCGATGGCCATACCATCATGGGCTCCAATCTGCCCCATATCGTGCTCAAGCCGATGGGCAAGGACGCCGGTTTTGCCACCGAGGACGTCAACAACTTCTACTTCTTCCACTACTCGCCGGACGCCATCCTGGTCCGCGAGGACAGCCCCTACCAGACCCTGGAAGATCTGGTCGAGGCGGCGCGCCAGGCGCCCGGTGTGGTGACCTTCTCCGGTAGCGGTACCTACAGTGCCAATGACGTGGCCAATACGCGCTTCCAGCAGTTGGCCGACGTCACCACCACCTACATCCCTTTCAAGGGCACCGGCGCGGCGGTCACCGCTCTGCTGGGTGGCCAGGTCCAGGCCGAGTGGGGCTATACCACCGTGGCTGCCAACCATCAGGACAAGGTGCGCATGCTGGCGGTGGCCGCCGAGGAGCGCCATCCGCTGTTCCCCGACGTGCCGACCTTCCAGGAACTCGGCTATGACATGGTGGGCGGCGCCTATCGTGGCATGGCGGTGCCCAGCGAGACGCCGGCAGACGTTCAGGCGCGGTTGTCCGAGATCTTCGATCAGATCAACCAGAATCCCCAGTTCCGCCAGGAGATGGAGGATCTGGGTTTCGTGTTGATGGACGTCGGCAATGATGACGTTGCCGACTTTCTGGCCGAACAGAGCCAGCAGTATGAGACCAGCGCGCGAGAACTCGGCCTGATCGACTGAGGTCAACGCCATGGATCTTATCGTTCACGCGCTCGGCGCTCTGTCGCCGCTCAATCTTGCGCTGGCCCTGCTCGGGGTAACGGCGGGCATCGTCATCGGTGCCCTGCCGGGGCTGTCCGCCACCATGGCGGTGGCGGTGCTGGTCCCGGTGACCTTCGGCATGGCGCCGGAGTCGGCCCTGATCATGCTCGGCGCCATCTATACCGGGGCCATCTACGGCGGCTCCTACTCGGCGATACTGGTCAATACGCCAGGTACGCCCTCGGCCATCGCCACCACCTTCGACGGCTATCCCATGGCCCGCCGCGGTGACGGTGATCTGGCCGTCACCCTGTCGACCATCGCCTCGGTGGTCGGTGGGCTGGTCGGGGTGCTGGCGCTGCTGCTGCTGGCGCCGCTGCTGGCCCAGGTCGCGCTCAGCTTCGGGCCGGTGGAGTACTTCTGGCTGGCGATCTTCGGGCTGACGCTGATCTCGGCGCTGTCCGAGGACTCGACCCTCAAGGGGTTCATGGGGGCGGGCTTCGGCCTGTTGCTGTCCACCGTGGGCGTCGCGGTGATCGGCGGCGATATCCGCTACACCTACGGCTCGCCGGTGCTGCTTGGTGGCATCGAAACGGTCTCGGCACTGATCGGCCTGTACTGCATTCCGGTGCTGATCGATCTGGTGGCAACACCCGCCGCTCACCTCAAGGTGGATGGCGTGTCGCGCGGGGTGCGCTTTCGCGAGGGCATGGCGATCGCCATCAAGGGCAAGCTGAACCTGCTGCGCTCGGCGACCATCGGCACCGGTGTCGCCATCCTGCCCGGGGCGGGCGGCTCGATTGCAAGCCTGGTGTCCTATTCGGAGGCACGCCGGGTGGCCGACGAACCGGCGAGCTTCGGCAAGGGCAATCCTCAGGGGGTGCTGGCGACCGAGGCCGCCAACAATGCCACCGTGGGCGGCGGCTTCATTCCGACCCTGGTGCTGGGCATCCCGGGCACGCCGCCGGATGCAGTGATCCTCGGGGCCTTGCTGGTGCAGGGCTTTCGTACCGGACCGGAGCTCTTCACCACCAACGCCGGTATCACCTACACCTTCGTCGCCGGGCTGTTTCTGGCCACCTGCCTGCTGCTGCCGCTGGGTCTGTTGATCGGGCGCTACGCCTTCAAGTCGATCATCTCCATTCCCAAGGCGCTGCTGGTACCGACCATCGCCTTCATGACGGTGATCGGCACCTACGCCATCCGCAACAGCGCCAGCGACGTGGTGATCATGCTGTGCCTGGGGGTGCTGGGCTGGGTGCTCAATCGCTACGGCTTTCGGCCCTCGCCCATCGTGCTGGGGCTGATCCTCGGACCCATCGCCGAGCAGGGCTTCGTCCAGGGCTTCCTGATGGGGCGGGCCAGCGGATCGCTGTTCGCTACCTTCTTCGGTGGTCCGATCAGCCTGACGATCATTGCGTTGTCGTTGCTGAGCGTCTTCTACCCGATGGTCAAGGCACGGCGTGAGGCAAGACGTCAGGACAAGACGATCAATGGGGAGGCGTCGCCATGAGCGCTGTTCACAACAGAAGCACTGGTCACGACACGAGCACTGGCCACAACGCCAGCGCTGCCAGCAAGAAGAAGCACGCCATCCAGGCCTCCTGCTCCCGAGCAAGCGAGTATCTGCTGCCGACGCTATTCGTCGCCGGCGCCGCTCTATGCCTGTGGGAGACCCGTGAGATGAGTCAGCTCGGGGCGGTATTCCCTGCGGTGATCTCGCTGGTGGTAATCGTCGCGGGACTGCTGCGCCTGGGGCAGCTTGGGCTGCGCGGGGTGGTGGCCAACCATGAGCGGGGCTCTGATTCGAGTTCTGATCCAAGTTCTGATTCAAGCTCTGATGCGAGCTCGGACTCGGGCTCCGGCTCGACCCCGCGGCGTCTGGCGTTGGTCGGAATCATGCTGGCCTGGGCCCTGGCGCTGCCCTGGCTCGGCTTCCTGTTGACCGGCCTTGCAAGCTTCGTCGGGCTGATGGTGGTGGCGCAGTACCGGCGCTGGCATCCACGTCGCCTGGCCGGACACCTGGCAACCGGCGCCGTGCTGGTGGCCTTCTTCTATGCCCTGTTTGCGCTGGTACTCAATGTTCCGCTGCCCGCGGGTCGCTGGTTCACGCTGTGAGGCCGATTCGACGCCATTATCGAGGGAGTAAAACGATGGCCAGGATAGTTATCTCGGAATTCATGGACGAGCAGGCGGTGGCCTGGCTCGGTGAGCACCACGAAGTGCTGTGTGACACCCGTCTGGTCGAGGATCGAGGACGCCTTCTGGACGCGGTGGCCGACGCCGATGCGCTGATCGTGCGCAATCGGACCCAGGTCGATAGCGAACTGCTGACAAGGGCGCCGCGCCTCAAGGTGGTGGGGCGTCTTGGTGTCGGACTCGACAATATCGACCTCGGAGCCTGCGCCGAGCGCGACGTCGAGGTCAAGCCGGCCCAGGGTGGCAACGCCGGCTCGGTGGCCGAGTACGTGATCGCCGGGGCGCTGATGCTGCGCCGAGGTGCCTACGCCTCGACCCCGGCCATGTTGGCAGGGGAGTGGCCCCGCCAGGCGCTGATGGGGCGTGAGGTCAGCGGCGCGAGGTTGGGTCTGGTGGGCTTTGGTGCCATCGCCCAGGTCACCGCCGGGCTCGCCCGGGCCCTCGGTATGGAGGTGCTGGCGTTTGATCCCCACCTGCCGGCCGAGTCTGCGGCCTGGGGCCAGACCCAGCGCTGCGAGACGCTGGAAGCGCTGTTGGCCGAGGCCGACGTGGTCAGTCTCCACGTGCCGCTCAATGACCAGACCCGACACCTGCTGGACGCCGATCGCCTGGCCGTCATGAAGCCCGGCGCAGTGGTCATCAACGCCGCCCGCGGTGGGGTGGTGGACGAGCCGGCACTGGCCGAGGCGCTCACCAGTGGACGCCTGGCGGGGGCCATGCTCGATGTGTTCGAGCAGGAGCCACTTGGCGCAGGCTCGGTGCTCGAAGGGGTGCCCCATCTGGTACTGACCCCGCATATCGCCGGGGTGACCGAGGAGTCCAACGCGCGTATCAGCCAGATGACCGCCGAGAACGTGGTTGCGGTACTGACGCCGGAGGGGGTGGCATGAGCCAGACGACAACACTTGCCCGCGAACAGGCGCGGGAACTCGCCATGGAGGCGATGCGTGCCAGAGGCTTCCCCGAGCGCGAGGCCGCCATCACGGTGGAGGCGCTGCTCGACGCCGAGCGTGACGGTCTGCCGTCCCACGGGCTCTCGCGCCTGCCGTTCTATCTGGACCAGGCCGCCAGCGGCAAGGTCAACGCCGGTGCCATACCCAGGGCCGAAGCCGATGGCGCGGTGGTGCGGGTCGACGCCGACCATGGACTGGCCTTTCCGGCCATCGCCAGCGGGCTGGAAGCCGGCTTCGAGGTGGCGCGGCAGCAGGGGCTATGCGCGGTTTCCATCGGACGCTCTCACCACTTTGGTGTGGCCGGTGCGCCGGTGGAGCGAGCGGCTCGGGAGGGCTTCATGGCGCTGGCATTCAGCAATGCACCGTCGGCCATGGCGCCCTGGGGTGGTCACAAGCCGCTCTACGGCACCAACCCCATCGCCTTCGCCTGTCCGCGACCCGAGGGCGAACCCATGCTGCTGGACCTGTCGCTGTCCAAGGTGGCCAGGGGCAAGGTGATGCTGGCGCGCAAGGCCGGCAAGCCGATTCCCGAGGGCTGGGCGGTGGGGCCGGATGGGGCGCCTACCACCGATCCGGAGGCCGCCATCCAGGGCAGCATGGTGCCGGCAGGAGACGCCAAGGGGGCGGCGCTGGCGATGATGGTGGAGCTGTTGTGCGCGGGGCTTTCCGGTAGTCGCTTCGGTTTCGAGGCGGGGTCTTTCTTCGAGGCGCAGGGAGAGCCACCCGGGGTCGGTCATTTGATGCTGCTGTTCGACGTCGATCGCTTCGCGCCCGATGTACTCGCGCGCTGTGAAGTGCTGTTCGCCGCGATGCTCGAGCAGCCGGGCGTACGCCTGCCCGGCGACCGGCGCCACCAGCTGCGACGCCAGAGCCATGATCGGTTGACGCTGCCGACGGCGGTGGTGGATGACCTGACGGCCATTGCGGCTTCCTAGACGTGCGGTTTCCTGGATAGCGTTCGCGGATACAGTTCGCGGACAGCGCCTAGAACGACTTTCTCGAATAGCTTTGCTGAATGGCTTTATCAGCCAGCTCAGCCACCCTACTGGCCGATTCCGGCAGGTGGCGGCGCCGTCGATCCCCGTAGCTGGACGCTGGCATCCAGGTGCAGGTCGCTGGGCCGCTCGCGATGGCGAATCCACGTCATCAGGGCGTCGGCGGCATGCACTCCGATGTCACTGGCGGGCACCGAGACGGTGGTCAGCGATGGCGACATGTAGGCCGCCTGGGGCAGGTCGTCGAAGCCGGTAATCGACAGTTCCCGAGGCAGGTCGAGCCCGCGTCGCTGGGCCTCGAGCAGGGCGCCGAAGGCCAGGGTGTCATTGCCGCAGAGCAGCGCCGTGGGCGGGGAGGGCATCTCCAGCAGTCGGGCGCAGGCGTCGGCGCCCTCGGCGACACCATACTCCACCACCTCGACGTCTGGCGCCGGGCAACCGGCAGCGGCAATCGCATCGCTGAACCCCTCGAAGCGGGCCCGGGCACGGTCATTGTGTTCATAGGGTGCGGTGACGATGGCGAGGTGGCGGTGGCCCAGGTCGATCAGGTGGCTCGCCAGCTGTCTGGCGGCGCCGCGATTGTCGAAGCCGATACAGGGGGCTTCGGCCTTGTCATGGGTCTGCCAGCTGGTGAGGAAGGGCAGTTGACGCTGGTGAAGCAGACGGTAGGCGTCGGCAAGGTGTTCATGGCCGATCAACACGACGCCGTCCACGCCATGCTGGACCAGCGTCCGCAACGCCTGCAGTTCGTCCTCGAGGTCGTAGCGGTAGGTGGCCAGCAGCAGACGACAGTCATGCTCCTTGAGGCGCCGCTCCAGGCTGTTGGCCATGGTGCCGAAGATCGGGTTGTCGAGGGTCGGTACCAGCAGACCGATGGCGCCGATGCGGCGTGAGGCCAGTGCACGGGCCGAACCATCCGGCACGTAGCCGAGGCGGCCGACGGCAGCCTCCACTTTCTTTCGCAGGCGGTCGCTGACGTGGGGTGCGCCGTTGAGCACCCGCGAGACAGACGCCGTCGAGACCCCGGCCTCCCGGGCCACATCTTCCAGCAACGCTCTGGTGGGACGATCGTTCATCTGGCCTCTCCTGGGTGGCGCCACCGGTGTGATCCGATCGGCGCCACGGTTGCGGCTAAAGTCGAAGGTCCTTTACAGGATTCTGGCTGGACAAGTCCTATAGAGGAATCTACCTTGAATAGTGCGCCATGTAAGCGCTTACAATTATAGCAGCAGACAGCGTTGATCGTAGTTCACTGCTGCATTTTTGCCTCGTTAGCCTGACCACGGCTTCGAGCGGAGCCGGTCCAGGCTCAGCAAGATCGACAACGACGCGTACCACCAAATACAACGAGAGTCGGGAGTCGCCACCCATGTCCAGGTCGTCTTCGTCCTCAGCCAAGTTGATGTTATGGCTGTCGATATGTCTGTTCGCCGCCTTTTTCGTCAACGTCGCCATCCAGCGCTATGTACCGGGAATGTGGGCGCTGGAAGCCGCCTACGAGGCGGTGCTGTTGACGCTCGCTACCGCCTTCTTCGTCTCTGCCTGCCTCAAGTTCGAGGGCAAGGCGCCGTCTGGCGCCGAGCCGGGCACGCCAACCACACAACAAGGACAATGACCATGCGAGATTTCATCACCAATGACAGCGGTGCTCCCAGTCAGCCGGAAAGACGGCTGTTCATGGGCACCGTGGCGAAGTTCGGTTTTACCGCCGCGGTGGTCGGTGCGGTCGGCGGTGCGTTGTTCTCGGAAAGCGCCATGGCGGCCACCGCCAAGGAAGAGTCCGAGCGAGAGAACGCGGCCGAGAGCACCATCGTGCTCGCCACTGGCTATACCCTGGGCGCCTCGCGGGCCTATCCGATCATGCAGCTCAACTTCAAGGAGAACCTGCAGAACTTCTCCGGCGGTCGGCTCTACGTGAAGCTGGCGCCCGGTGGTCAGCTCGCCACCGGCGGGGCGCTGATCTCGATGGTCCAGAACGGTTCCATCGCCATCGCCCAGCATTCGCTGTCCAACCTGTCGTCCTTCGCCCCGGAAGCCGACCTGGTGAACATTCCCTACTGGTGTGGCGAGAACCAGCGTCTGATCAATCTGGTGACCTCGGACGCCTGGCGCGACACCGTTCACCACAAGGTCGAGGAGCGCGGCTTCAAGGTGCTGTCCTATATCTGCATCGACCCGAGGACCGTCGCCGTGCGCGAGGGGCTGCTCGATGGCCCGGTGCGGGTCCCCGATGACATCTCCGGCATCAAGTTCCGGGTGCCGTCCTCGCAGATCCTGCAGCAGGTCTATCGACTGGCCGGTGCCAACCCGACGCCGGTGGCCTGGGGCGAGACCTCGTCGGCGATCAAGCAGGGCGTGGCCGATGCCCTCGACCCCAGTGTCCAGGCCCTGCTGGTGTTCGGCTTCACCGACGTGCTGTCGAGCATCTCCACCATCCAGTCGGTGCCGGATGCCCAGGTCTACACCTGCAACAAGGCCTGGTTCGACAGCCTGGATGGCGCGCTTCAGGACGCTGTCATGCAGGCGTCTGATGTCACCTTCCGCGAAAACCTCGCCAAGGTCCCGGCGGCGCGAGCCTACGCCCATGACCAGATGCGCCTGGCCGGCGTCGAGGTCTACTCCCTGAGCGACGAGGAAAAGGCCCAGTGGGTCGAGCGTTGCGGCCATCAGCTGCCCGCCTGGGACGAGACCAAGCGTGAACTGGCGGGGTCGCTGGAGGCATTCGACAAACTGCTGGCCGCCACGGAGGTGCAAAATGGCTATTTCGTCGACAGCAACGCCTAAGGACACGCGCTGGCGCGCCCTGCGCCTGCGCTGTGACGACGTCGATCGCCGCACCGAGCGCTGGCTGCTGCTGACCTTCTACGCGCTGATCATCCTGACGGTGGCGGTGGAAGTCATCCGCCGCTTTGCCCTCAACTACTCCTCTGTCTGGGGCGAGGAGCTGGCGCGCTATGCCTTTATCTACCTGGCCTGGCTCGCCGCTGCCGCGGCGGTCAGGGACCGCGCCCATATCCGCATCGATGTGCTGATCAACCTGGGCGGGCCTCGCATGAAGCGCCTGGGCTGGTGGATCTCGGATATCGCCACCCTGGTGCTGGCGGTGTGGGCACTGTACCTGTCAATCGCACCGGTGCTGACATCGATCAACTTCGGTTCGGTCACCGCGGGACTGCGGGTTTCCCAGGCGTTCTTTCTGGCCGCCATCCCGGTGGGCTTTCTGCTGATCGCCTGGCGAGTGGTGCAGAGCATGCTGGCGGATATCCGGCGCATGCAGCGTGGTGATCCGGTCTTCGATGGCCAGAAGCTCTTCGACTGAGGGGGACCGTCATGGAATTCATGGAACTTCAACAGGCCGCGGCCTCCCTGGACTGGACCTTCTATGCGCCGCTGGCGGCGCTGATCGTGATGATCCTGGTCGGGGTGCCGGTGTGGGTCGCCATCGGTCTCGGCACCCTGGGCATGCTGACCTTTACCGAGACCTTGCCGCTGTCGGTGTTCGGCGAGTCGCTGTTCGAGGGCATCAACGCCTTTGCGCTGATCGCGGTGCCGCTGTTTATCCTGACCGGCGATGCCCTGGTGCGCTCGGGGCTTTCCGGCAAGTTGCTGGATGTGGCCGAGGCCAGCGTCGGCGGGCTCAAGACCGGCCTTGGCAGCTCGACGACGCTGGGCTGCGGCTTCTTTGCCTGCATCTCCGGCTCGGACGCGGCGGGTGCCGCGGCGGTGGGGCGCATGACCATTCCCCGGCTGGTGGAGCGCGGCTATCCGTTGCCGGCGGCCTGTGCGCTGGTGGCCTCCGGTGCCTGCACCGGCATCCTGATCCCGCCATCGATCGCCTATATCGTGATGGGCCTGGTGCTCGGCATGTCCGCCTCGACGCTGTTTCTGGCGGCGGCGATCCCCGGGGTGATGGTGATGATCTCGGTCATGGCCACCAATATGGTGCTCAATCGCATCTACGGCTTCGAAGGCGATCGCGAGCGTTTCTCCTGGCGACGCTGGATCGACACCGTATGGGACGCCCGCTGGGCGCTGTTCGTACCGGTGGTGATCCTGGGCGGCATCTACACCGGCATCTTCACTCCTACCGAGGCGGCATCGGTGGCCGTGGTGGTGGTGGTCATCATCGGCCTGCGCCAGGGGCGCCTGACGCTGGGTGACATTCCGCGCATGCTGGAGAGCTCGGCGCGGGTGTGCGGCGTCATCGTGCCGATCATCGCGGTGTCCCTGCCGCTGGCGCAGAGCCTGGCCAGCCTCGATATCCCCCAGACCCTGGTCAGCGGAATCAGCGGTGTCACCGACGCCCCCTGGCTGATGATCCTGATGATGATCGGCATTCTGGTGCTGGCTGGCTGCGTGATGGAAACCACCCCCAACATCGTCATCCTGGCACCGCTGCTGCTGCCGCTGGCGCTGGAGGCGGGGATGAACGAGTTCCACTTCGCGATCCTGATGGTCACCACCCTGGGCCTGGGCTTCATCACGCCACCGCTGGGACTCAACCTGTTCGTGGTGTCCGGCTTGACCCGCTGTTCGGTGCTGTCGATCGCTCGCTACGCGCTGCCGTTCGTGCTGGGGATGCTGATCGTGGTGTTGATGATCGCTTATTTGCCTTGGTTGTCGACCTGGGCGATAGGGTAGGGCTCGTCTGAAAAGTGCCTGCGCTCGGTAATACGGCGTTAAAGATTGGCTGGTGCGCCAGCCCGGTAAAAATGCTCGTTTACACCCCTTGGTTGTCGATTTGGGCGATAGGGTAAGGAGAGGTTGGGGGAGAGCTGTCTTCCCCCTTTTTTTCAACGGATTTGTAAGCGCTTACAAAAGTGAAGGCGTAAAGGTACGAAGCGAGGGCGAGGGCGACGCTTGGCGACTGGCTGGTCCACGCCTCGCCAGAGCAACGCTCACCAAAACAACGACGCCGTCGGCGCATCACGGCCGAGTCGACGGCACACCCTAGGCACTGCGCATGCTCAAGACTCAAGCATGTGTGGCGACCGATACCGGCCGATGACCTCAAGGAGACTCAACATGGCGATTCACTACTACAAGCAAGCCGACAAGAATGCCTCCAGCAACGACACCCAGACCCATGAAGTCGTCTCGCGTATGCTCGCCGAGATCGAGGCCGGGGGAGAGGCCAAGGCGCGGGAGTACTGTCGCGAACTCGACGGCTGGGAAGGCGACGTCATCGTCAGCCGTGACCAGATCGAGGCGGCCAGGGAGAAGGTCCCCGAGCAGCTCAAGCAGGATATCCACTTCGCCTATGAGCGCGTCAGCCGGTTTGCCGCTGCCCAGCGCGACAGCATCCAGGGCTTCGAGACCGAGCTGTCTCCGGGCCTGTTCGCCGGGCAGAAGCTGATCCCGATGGAGACCGCCGGTTGCTACGTGCCCGGTGGCCGCTACGCGCATATTGCCTCGGCGATCATGAGCGTGGCCACCGCCAAGGTGGCCGGGGTCAAGAACGTGGTGGCCTGTTCGGTGCCGCGGGACGAGAACGGCATCCACCCGGCCATCCTCTATGCGATGGATCTCGCCGGTGCCGACGTCATCCTGCAGATGGGCGGGGTTCAGGGCATCGCCTCCATGGCCTTTGGACTGTTCACCGGCAAGCCCGCCGACATTCTGGTCGGCCCGGGCAACCGCTTCGTCGCCGAGTCCAAGCGTCAGTTGTTCGGACGCTGCGGCATCGACATGTTCGCCGGGCCCACCGAGATCGGCATCATCGCCGATCACAGCGCCGATCCCGATATCGTGGTCGAGGACCTGGTCGGCCAGGCCGAGCACGGCCCGGATTCGCCGGCCTGGCTGTTCACCACCTCGCGTGAATTGGCCGAATCGGTAGATCAGCGCATCCAGGCGCGTATCGATGATCTGCCGGAAACCCAGCGCAAGGCCGCCGACGCCGCCTGGCGCGACTACGGCGAGATCATCGTCTGCGATACCCGGGAGGAAGCCGTCGAGGTCAGCGATCGTTATGCCTCCGAACATCTGGAACTGCAGGTGGAGGATCTGGACTGGTGGATGGAGCGCCTCAACAGCTACGGCTCGCTGTTCGTCGGCGAGGAAGCCTCGGTGGCGTTCGGCGACAAGTGTTCGGGCACCAATCATATCCTCCCGACCAAGGGGGCGGCGCGTTACACCGGCGGGCTGTGCGCCCAGAAGTTCCTCAAGATCGTGACCTACCAGCGCCAGAGCCGCGAGGCCACCCGCACCGTAGCCGCTACCGCCGCCAGGCTGTCGCGCTGCGAGGGCATGGAAGGCCATGCCCGAACCGGCGATATCCGTCTGGCCAAGTACTATCCCGATGAGCGCTTTGTGCTGGCGGTGGAAGAGGACGTATGACCATGCGCCCCGATTTTGACCTCGACGGACGGGTGGCGCTGGTCACCGGGGGCAGCAGCGGGCTGGGTCTTGCCATCGGCGAGGCACTGGCGGCGAGCGGCGCCCGGGTGTTGCTCGCCGCCAGGCGTCAGGACGCGCTGGATGCGGGAGTGGAGCGGATTCGGAGCATGGGCGGCCAGGCGGCCGCCCTCAGCGCCGACCTGGCCGACGCCAGGGGCCTCGAAGAGGTGGCACATCGCGCCACCGAGGCGTTTGGCGATCCCCAGATTGTGGTCAACGCCGCCGGGGTGAACCTGCGCCAGCCGGCAGAAGAGGTCGATCTGGCCTCGTGGGAGCTGACCCTGCAGCTCCACCTGGGCACGCCGTTCTTTCTGTCACGGGCGCTGGTGCCTGGGATGCGCGCGGCGGGCTACGGTCGCATCATCAACCTGGCCTCGCTGCAGTCCAGTCGTGCCTTTCCCGACAGCGCCCCTTATGGCGCCGGCAAGGGTGGCATCGCCCAGCTGACCCGCGCCATGGCCGAGGCCTGGTCGCGCCACGGTATCAACGCCAATGCGCTGGCGCCGGGATTCTTTCCTACCGAGCTGACCTCACCGGTGTTCGACGATGCGGCCAGGTCCGAGGCGCTGGCGCGCCAGACCGCCATCGGCCGTAACGGAAGGCTTGAGGATATCGCGGGACCGGCGGTATTCCTGGCGTCCCCGGCCTCGGCCTACGTCACCGGCCAGATCCTTCACGTCGATGGCGGCTTTACCGCCAAGTGATTCAGGAGACTCACCATGCAAGCCTTGTTCTACGTCGGTCGCGAGCAGATGGAGATGCGTGGCACCGAACCCGAGCCGCTCAAGCCGGGGGAGTCGCGGGTGCAGGTGGAGGCCACCGGCATCTGCGGTTCCGACCTGCATGCCTACCATGGCCATGATCCCCGGCGGGTGCCGCCGATGATCCTGGGCCACGAGGTCGCGGGACGGGTGGTCGAGGGCGCCTGGAAGGGCAAGCGGGTCACCATGAACCCGCTGATCGTCTGCGGCCACTGCGAGTACTGCCAGGCCGGGCGCCAGAATCTGTGCGAGAACCGCAGCATGATCGGCATGAATCGCCCCGGCAGCTTCGCCGAGACGGTCAACATCGCCGATCACAGCCTGATCGAGCTGCCACAGACGCTTAGCGCCGAGGTCGCCGCCATGACCGAGCCGGTGGCGACTGCAGTGCATGGTATTCACCGCCTGGAGCGGGTGCTCGATCGCCCGCTGGCGGAGTCCCGGGTGCTGGTGATCGGTGCCGGCGCCATTGGCCTGATGACCGCCTTGATCCTGCGCCAGCGCGGGGTGCGCTCGCTGCGTATCGCCGATCTCAACCCGCTGCGCCGGGAGGCGGCGCTCAGGGTCGGGCTCGAGGCCTTCGACCCGCGCGAAGCGCCGCCCCGGGCCGACTCGGTGGAAGCGGTGTTCGACTGTGTGGGAGCTGGCCCCACGCGCAAGATGGCGGTGGCCTCGGCTAGTCCTGGTGGCGCCATCATGCACCTTGGTCTGCAGGACAACGATGGGGTCACGGATACCCGCGCCATCACCTTGAAGGAGCTGAGTTTTCTTGGTGCCTACACCTACAGCTTCGGTGATCTTCGCGCTGCCGTCGCACTGCTCGACGCCGGTGCGCTGGGGGAGCTGTCCTGGGTCGAGAAGCGGCCTCTGGCCGAGGGGCCGGCCGCCTTCGAGGAGCTGGCAAGCGGGCGCAGCGCCGCCGCCAAGGTCATTCTGTATCCGTAAGGGCCGCGTTGGCACCGAGCAGCGCTTTGAACAGGCGATGTCGAGTGGACACTCTTGGCGTCGCCTGTTGCTTCACCAGCGCTTTTGCCAGCGCTATCTGTCATCCTTTCGCCAGTCCTGTCGCCAGCGCTATCCGTCATCCTTCCGGCTATCTTCTGGGTTCATCCTGTCGGCAAGGTGGCGCAGATGTTCGACGATTTTTCTGAGCGAATAGATAGCTGAGTGAGCGCTTGTTCAATCGCGAAAGGGAGGTCGACCTCAGGCTGAATTTTCCGTTGTTGTTCGCTGGAGGTTGCCTTCAGGGTGTGATCACGCCGCCAGGCCGGGCACGCCGGGCCTGGGAGGCTCGGAAGGGCATAAGGTTACACCCCGCTTCGTGCCGGTTCTCTTAATGGATTCAGGTGGTTGCTCTCACATTGCAGTGCACAAATTACTGGCGATCCCCTCTTGTGCAGACTAGCCACAAGAGGTAACACTGGTAGGAATGACAACAAGAAACCATAACAAGCAATCGTAATAACGTTGGCCACATGGGAGATCCATCGTGAAGATAGGAGCACCAAGGGAACGGCATAAGGGCGAGGCGCGTGTCGCGCTGACGCCCGAGAGCGCCGGACACATTCAGAAGCTGGGTCACGAGTGCCTGATCGAGACGGGCGCAGGTGAGCTTGCCGGCTTTACCGACGCCGCCTATGAAGAGGCCGGTGTCACTATCGTCGACAGCATGGAGGCGGTATTCGAGCAGGCCGATGTGGTCGTCAAGGTGCGCGAGCCACAGAAGGAAGAGTCCGACCTGCTGCGCCAGGGCCAGACCCTGATCAGCTTCTTCTGGCCGGCCCAGAACGAGGAGATGCTCGAGACCTGCAAGGACAAGGGTGCCAGCGTCGTCGCCATGGACATGGTGCCGCGGATTTCCCGCGCCCAGAAGATGGATGCGCTGTCCTCCACCGCCAACATCGCCGGCTATCGCGCGGTGATCGAGGCAGGCAACCAGTTCGGGCGCTTCTTCACCGGTCAGGTCACCGCCGCGGGCAAGGTGCCGCCGGCCAAGGTGCTGATCATCGGTGCCGGCGTTGCCGGTCTTGCCGCCATCGGTACCGCCACCAGCCTTGGTGCGGTGGTGCGTGCCTTCGACGTGCGCCCCGAGGTTTCCGAGCAGATCGAGTCCATGGGCGCCGAGTTCCTGTTCCTCGATTTCGAGGACTCCCAGGACGGCTCCGAAAGCGGTGGCTATGCGGCGCCCTCCAGCCCCGAGTTCCGCGAAAAGCAGCTCGAGCTGTTCCGTCAGCAGGCCCCCGAGGTGGATATCGTCATCACCACCGCCCTGATCCCCGGACGCCCGGCTCCCAAGCTGTGGCTCGAGGACATGGTCAAGGCGATGAAGCCTGGCTCTGTGGTGGTCGACCTGGCCGCCGAGAAGGGCGGCAACTGCGACCTGACCAAGCCTGATGAGCGCGTGGTCACCGACAACGGCGTCATCGTGGTCGGCTATACCGACTTCCCGTCGCGCATGGCTACCCAGTCGTCGCTGCTGTACTCGACCAATATCCGTCACATGCTGACCGATCTGACGCCGGAGAAGGACGGCAAGATCGTTCACGACATGGAAGACGATGTGATCCGTGGCGCTACCGTCACCCACCAGGGTGAGGTCACCTTTCCGCCGCCTCCGCCCAAGGTCAAGGCCATCGCCGCGGCCAAGCCGAAGCCCAAGGAGAAGGAGCCGACACCGGAGGAGCGCAAGGCTGCCGAACACGCTGCCTTCATGAAGCAGACCAAGAGCCAGGTCACCATGCTGGCGGTCGGCGGCATCGTCATGGGGCTGCTCGGTCTGGTGGCGCCGGCGTCCTTCATGCAGCACCTTATCGTCTTCGCGCTGGCCTGCTTCGTCGGTTTTCAGGTCATCTGGAACGTCAGTCACTCTCTGCACACGCCGCTGATGGCGGTGACCAATGCGATTTCCGGGATCATCATCCTCGGTGCCGTGCTCCAGGTGGGCTCGGGTAGCTGGTTGGTCGCCTTGCTGGCGGGCATCTCGGTGCTGATCGCTTCCATCAACGTCGTGGGTGGCTTCCTGGTGACACGCCGGATGCTGGCCATGTTCCAGAAGTCCTGAACCGCGGAGAGACGAAATGCTAGGACAACAATTCGTAACCGCCGCGGCGATCGCGGCGAGTGTGCTGTTCATCCTCTCGCTGGGGGGACTGAGCAATCAGGAAAAGGCCAAGCGCGCGGTGTGGTACGGCATCGTCGGTATGGGCCTGGCGGTGTTCTCCGTCATGCTCGGCCCGAACATCGGCAACTACTGGCTGATGATCCCCTTGATGATCGTCGGTGCCGTGGTCGGCACCATGGTGGCCAAGCGGGTCGAGATGACCCAGATGCCGCAGCTGGTGGCGGCGCTGCACTCCTTCGTCGGTCTGGCGGCGGTGTTCGTCGGCTGGAACGCCGAGATGGAACGTGCCCGGGTGCTGGCGCTGAAGGCGGCCGGTGAGTCCCTCGACGGCCTGTCGGCGTTCGCCGCTACTCTGGCCTACAAGACACCTGCCGAGCTGACCTTCCTGCAGGTCGAGGTGGTGCTGGGCGTGTTCATCGGTGCGGTGACCTTCACCGGCTCGGTGATCGCCTTCGGCAAGCTGGCCGGCAAGATCGACGGCAAGCCGAAGAAGTACCCCGGCGGTCATGCCCTGAACGCCGGTGCGGCGATTCTCTCGCTGGTGCTGGCCATCGCCTACCTCAACGGTGCCGGCTTCTGGACACTGTTGCTGATCGCTCTGCTCGCCTTCTTCATCGGCTGGCACCTGATCCTCGGCATCGGCGGCGCCGACATGCCGGTGGTGGTGTCGATGCTCAACAGCTACTCGGGCTGGGCCGCGGCCGCTATCGGCTTCACCCTGTCCAATGACCTGCTGATCGTCACCGGTGCGCTGGTGGGCTCCTCCGGTGCCATCCTGTCGTACATCATGTGCAAGGCGATGAACCGCAACTTCGTCAGCGTCATCCTCGGTGGCTTCGGCGGTACCCAGGGGCCGGCCCAGGAGATCGAGGGCGAGCAGGTGTCGATCGACGCCGGTGGCGTCAGCAGCGCCCTCAACGACGCCGACAGCGTGATTATCGTGCCGGGGTACGGCATGGCGGTGGCCCAGGCCCAGAACGCGGTCAGCGAACTGGTGCGCAAGCTGCGCTCCGCCGGCAAGGAGGTGCGCTTCGGCATCCACCCGGTGGCAGGTCGTCTGCCGGGTCACATGAACGTGCTGTTGGCCGAGGCCAAGGTACCCTACGATATCGTGCTGGAGATGGACGAGATCAATGATGACTTCGCTTCCACCGACGTGGTCATCATCATCGGCTCCAACGACATCGTGAACCCGGCCGCCCAGGAAGACCCCAACAGCCCCATCGCCGGCATGCCGGTGCTCAAGGTGTGGGAGTCCAAGCAGGTGTTCGTGTGCAAGCGTGGTCAGGGAACCGGCTACTCGGGCATCGAGAACCCGCTGTTCTTCAAGGAGAACACCCGGATGTTCTACGGCGATGCCCGGGCCAGTATCGATTCGCTGATTCCGCTGATCGACTGAACTGAGCCGCGTGTAGTACAGGGCTCCTCTTTAGAGGGGCCCGACAACGCCCCTGTTTAAAGGGGCCCGAAGACGCCCCTCCTTGTAGGGGCCCGAAGACGCCCCTCTTCAAGGGGGCGAATAGACGCCCCTCTTCACAGGGGCCCGACGACGCCCCTTTCGAGGGGCGTTGCTCGTTGTGGCACCAGGTCAGTCAAAGTGGCGACGAGATCCCTCGTCGTGACGTCAGATTCGGTACAATCCACCAAGACTCATCGACTGCGGAGCAAGCATGACCGACATGGACACCAGGGTGGCGGTGCTGGGGGGCGGGAGCTTCGGCACCGCTCTGGCCAGCATCGCCGCCGATAACGGCTTCCACGTGCGCCAATGGCTCAGGGACGGCGCGCTGGTGGAAAGCATCAATCGTGATCATCGCAATCCGCGCTACTTGCCCGACTACGCCATCAACCCCAGGGTCGAGGCGTCCACCGAACTTGAGTGGGTGCTCGAGGAGGCCATCCTGGTGCTGGTGGCGATTCCCTCCAAGGCCTTCGCCGAGGTGGTGCGCCAGGCACGTCCCTGGCTCAAGCCCGAGCAGATTCTGGTCAGCACCACCAAGGGTATCCAGGAGGATGGCTTCAAGCTGATGAGCCAGATCCTCGAGGACGAGACGGGGTTTGCCCACGTGGGCGTGCTGTCCGGGCCCAACCTGGCCTCCGAGGTGGCCCAGAAGCAGCTCACCGCCACGGTGATCGCCAGCCACGACGCCGAGACGCGATCGCGGGTGCAGGCGGCGCTGGGTTGTGACTATTTCCGCGTCTACGCCAGCAATGACCGCTACGGGGTCGAGCTTGGCGGTGCGCTCAAGAACATCTACGCCATCGCCGCCGGCATGGCAGCGGCGCTGGGCATGGGCGAGAATACTCGCAGCATGCTGATGACCCGTGCACTGGCCGAGATGAGCCGCTTCGCCGTCTCCCAGGGCGCCAATCCGATGACCTTCCTTGGGCTGGCCGGCGTCGGCGACCTGATCGTGACCTGCTCGTCGGAACTGTCGCGCAACTATCGCGTCGGCTTCGCGATGGGCAAGGGGCAGAGCCTGGACGAGGCGGTGGCGTCTCTCGGACAGGTGGCCGAAGGGGTCAATACCGTCAAGCTGGTGCGCGACAAGGCCGACGCCGAAGGCGTCTACATGCCGTTGGCGGAAGGGCTTTATCAGGTGTTGTTTCGCGGCGTGCCGGCCCGTGACATGGCCAAGCTGCTGATGCGCGGCGAGCAGAGCAGCGATGTCGAGTTCGTGCTCCCCCGCGAGGACGTCAAGCAGGACCGGCGGCAGACGGAGGCCAAGAATGGCGGATAGACTCTGGATCATGCGTCACGGCGAGGCCACTCCGGGCTTTCCCGACGAGGCGCGCAGGCTGACCACCCGCGGCGAGGACGAAGTTCGCGCCATGGGCCGCTGGCTGGCGAGTCGTGACGACATCGACTGGGGCCGGCTCAAGGTGCTGGCCAGTCCCTACGTGCGTGCCCAGCAGACCGCCGCCCTGGTGCTCGACGCTCTGCCGGACGAGGTGAGCCTCGATACCCTGGACATCATCACCCCCGACGATTCCCCCGAGGCCGTGGTGGACTGGCTGACGCTGGAAAGTGACGAGGGCCCGCTGCTGCTGGTCAGCCATATGCCGCTGGTCGCGGCCCTGACCGGGCTGCTGGCGGAGGGCAGGGCAGGGGCCGGGGTGGGCTTTGTCACCGCGGCTATCGCCGAACTGGAGGCCGACGTCAGAGCCGCTGGTTGTGCGCGGCTGGTGGGCATGACCACGCCATCGTCACTTCGCTGACCCTGACCGCAGTGGTTGGCGTGGTGTAAGCGACGTGTCTGACATATTTCGCACTCGATAGAACGGGCCCGTCACTGGCGGGCTTTCACCTGAAGGGACGCCCATGAGCTTTTTCGTCAACAACCGCATCTTCGTCAATCCGGGCTTCGAGGACGAGTTCGAAGAGCGCTTTCGCCGTCGCGCCGGAGAGATCGACAAGCAGCCGGGCTTTGTCGCCATGCGTGTGCTGAGGCCGCTGGGCAACCAGGCGCCCTACGTGGTGGAGACCCAGTGGGAGAGCCAGGCGGCGTTTCGTGCCTGGGTCGGCAGCGACGACTTCAAGCGTGCCCACGCCAACCCGCTGCCGGCAGAGGCCACCCGCGAGGGCGGCGGTATCGAGCAGTTTGAGGTGGTCGAGGGGACTGAAGCCAAGGGCTGAACTAGATCAGCCCGTTGAGCCGCAGGGCGAAGACACCCACCGTCACGCTGATACTGGCCACCAGAGTGGTGAGGGCGATGATATTGGCCGTCAGGATCTCATCGCCGCCCATGGCCTTGGCCATGACAAAGGCCGCCGCCGCGGTGGGGCTTGCGAAGAACAGAAACAGCACGCCCAGCTCGGCACCACGAAAGCCAAGCCCCAGCGCCGCCAGGGTGGCCACCAGCGGGATCACCACCATCTTGGCGAAGCTTGCGCTGACGGCGGTGCGATAGCTGGTCTTGAGCGCCCGGGTGGAGATGGTGGCGCCGATGCAGATCAGCGCCAGCGGCAGGGTCAAGGAGGCAAAGTAGTCACCGGTGGTCTCGATCCACTCGGGCAGGCTGACCTGCAGCGCCGCCAGGGGCGTGGCGACCACAACCGCCAGGATCAGCGGATTGGTCAGGATATGGCGGAAGATGCTGTTCCAGTCGATGGCCTTGCGCCGGCCGTCCTCGTCCAGTTGGTATGCCGCCAGCACCACCACCGACAGCACGTTGTAGCAGAGGATTACCACCCCCAGCAGCAGACTCCCCAGCGATAGCCCTACCTCGCCGTACATGCCGTGGGCGAGTGCCAGGCCGACCACTCCGCAGTTGCCGCGAAAGGCGCCCTGTACATAGACCCCGCGCTGGTGACGCTTGACCCGAAGCGCAGCGTAGCCCCAGGCGAGCACGAAGCTTGCAATGGTGGCCAGTGCGAAGAAGGCCAGCATCCAGGGGTTCAGGGTGCGTTCCAGATCGGCGCGGATCAGGCTGAGAAAGAGCATGGCCGGCAGGGTGGCGCGAAACACCAGTCGCGACGCCGTATTGACGAAGGCCTGATCGATCCAGCCGAGTCGCTTGAGCGCAATGCCGATAAACACCATGGCAAACACCGGCAGGCTGATGTTGAGCGTCGACAGGAAGACATCGATCAATGACATGGGCGCGCTGTGAAGCCTCTTGATGGTGGCGCCGGGTCGTCCACAAGGGATCAGAGAGGTGCGCCTTGAACTTTGGTCTCAATTTACCATAGCGTCCCTTGTCAGTCCTGAAACAAGTCGCTAACTTGTACTTTGTATGATGTATGACATGACGGGGAATCGAAACCCTCATGTCCGTTCACGACGAAGACAGGAGGACGTTTCGGTGAAATTTTCCCATGCACAGGTCAAGCAGGCGATCAGCGATGGTCTGCTGTCCTTTCCGGTCACGGACTTCGACGCCGAAGGACGTTTCGACGCCGAGAGTTATCGCGCGCGTCTCGAGTGGTTCATCAGTCACGAGATTTCGGCGGTGTTCGTCGCCGGTGGCACCGGCGAGTTCTTCAGCCTGTCGCTGGAAGAATTCCGTGCGATCGTCCGTCTGGCCGTGGAAGTCGTCGATGGCAAGCTGCCGGTGATCGCCAGCGCCGGTCTGAGCGTGGCCACCGGTTCCGAGTTCGCCCGCATCGCCGAGGAAGAGGGCGCCGACGGTATCTTGCTGATGCCGCCTTACCTGACAGAGTGTCCCCAGGACGGCCTGGTGGAATACGCCAGCCGGATCTGTCAGTCCACCAGCGTCAGCGTGATCTACTACAACCGTGGCAACGGCGTGCTCAACGCTCAGTCCGCCAAGCGGCTGGCCGACGCCAACCCCAACCTGGTGGGGCTCAAGGACGGCAAGGGCGACATGCAGGCGCTCAACCGCGTGATCAAGACCGTCGGCGATCGACTGGCTTACGTCGGTGGCGTGCCCACCGCCGAGATCATCGCCGAGGCTTACCTGGCGGTGGGCGTAAACACCTACTCCAGCGCGGTGTTCAACTTCGTGCCGGACATGGCGGTGACCTTCTACAAGGCCCTGCGTGCCGGTGACAGCGATACCGTGCGCAAGATCTCCCGCGAGTTCTTCCTGCCCTTCGTCGCCCTGCGTGACCACAAGGCAGGCTACGCCGTCAGCCTGATCAAGGCCGGCACCGACCTGATCGGCCGTCCGTCCGGCGCGGTGCGTGCCCCGCTGGAAATGCCAAGCGATGATGAGCGCAAGCAGCTCGAGCAGCTGATCGAGCGCGCCCGTTCCTTCTGACCGAGGGCGGTCGCTAGCGCTACGGTGTAGACCGCTCCTCGATCTGGCCCTTCGTCACGATCCTCCCGTATCGAAGGGCACCACTCGTCCAGCCACCAACAACCATTTCAATGAGGTGACTTCATGAGCATGCCAAGACTCTCTCTGCCCCTGACCCTGACCGCTACCGCCCTGGCGACCTCGCTGGCCCTGGGTAGCGCTGCGGCGCTGGCCGCCGACGGGCCCCTGCGCGGTAACATCCGTGTGGTCATCGGCTCCAGTTCCACCGGTGGCGACACCTACCAGAACTCGGCCATCGTGGTGGACCAGCTGTCCGAGGCGCTGGACCTGAACATGAAGGTCGACGCGGTGGGCGTCAGCGCTGCCTATCGCGCCCTGGATCGTGATCCTCGCGGCAACACTCTGATGATCTTCCATGACCAGGCCTACCTGGGGAATCAGTACGGGGTCGAGGGCTACAAGGACCCGTTCGAGAATTACATCATCGGTCCGACCATTGCGATCAATCCGGGCAATGCCTACCTGGTGCCCAAGGACTCGCCCTACCAGACCCTGGACGACATCATCGAAGCGGTCGGCAGCGGTGAGACCGTGCGCGTGGCGATCCAGCCTGGTGGCGTCTCCGAGATTGGCTACACCGCACTCAAGAACGCCATCCGCATCGAGCACCCCGGTACGGAAGACAACCTGGTGGCGGTCAATACCGGCTCCCAGGCCGACAAGAACCAGCTGCTGTTCGATGACCAGGCGGACTTGATCAACGGCTCGGTGCAGGCCAACGAGCAGTACACCCGTCTGCCTGAGGATGACCAGAAGGCCATGCGCTTCGTCTGGCTGACCGCACGCCATGACACCCTGCAGCAGGCGAACGAGGAAGGTCTGGGTCAGACCGACCGCGAGACACTGCTGCAGTTCGTCGAGCCCAACGTCGAGGTGACCATGGGAGAGGGCGAGAACTTCGCCTTCGATAAGGAATTCTTCTTCCTCTACAACAAGGACATGAATCCAGAGATCGTCGAGCAGATCGACGCCACCCTGGAAGAGATCTACGCCGAAGGCGAGATCCAGGAGACCCAGAAGACGTCGTTCTTTATTCCTGACTTCATGCCCTCCGACGAAGCCCAGGCCCACCTGCGCGAGAAGGCCGACCGCTACGCCGACATCATCGACAGCATCAAGTAAGGGACCGCTGCCGGCGGCTTGGCCCGCCGGCATCCCTGTTCTTGTCCGTCCACACAACTCGCAAGGCTCTCCCGTCAGGCCTGCCCCGGAGCCGCTATGGAAACCTCACCGTTGAGTGTGTCGATCGACTTCGACAGCTCTCATCTGTTCTTCCCCACGATCATTCACTGGGTACTGGCGTTGCTGTTCGCCCTGATCGTGGTGTTTCGCCTTGTTCCTTTCTTTGCTGCGGTCAAACGCGGCGAGAAAACGTTGCCGATCATCGGCGAGTCCATGGACGGATTTCGTTTCTTCGGCACCCTGGTGCTGATCACCGCCTATTTCGTGCTCATGTCGGTGGTGGGGAACCTGTTCCCCTATACCGGCTACGGCTTTCTGTTCGTGTCCATCGTCTTTCTGTTTTTGATGTCGATGATGTACATGCACACCCGCACCCGCCGCAAGGTGATCACCGCCGCGATCAATGCCGTGGTGGCACCCTCACTGGCCTGGCTGATCTTCGCCAAGCTTTTTTACATCACCTTGCCGTAGGGGAGAGTTGACCCATGGAACTTCTGTCCTACCTCGATATCACCTTCTTCCTGCTGGCCGCGATCGGTGCGCTGATCGGCATCATCTTCGGCGCTATTCCCGGCATGACCGCCACCATGGCGGTGGCCGTGTGTCTGCCGCTGACCTACGCCCTCGGCCTCGAGCATGGCCTGGCACTGCTGCTTGGCCTCTATGTCGGCGGCATCTCCGGCGGTATGGTGCCGGCGGTGCTGCTCAATATTCCCGGCACGCCCTCGTCGATCACCACCACCTTCGACGGCTACCCCATGGCGCAGAAGGGCCAGGGCGAAAAGGCCCTGCGCGTATGCGTCGTGGCGTCGCTGGTGGGTGGACTTGTCAGCGCCCTGGTGCTGTTCTTCTTCGCTCCCTTGCTGGCCGAGTTTTCGATCAAGTTCTCCTACGTGGAGAAGTTTCTGATCATCTTGCTGGCGCTGACGGTCATCGCCTCCATGTCCAGCAACATGTTGATCGGTATCTTCAGCGGTGTACTGGGCATCTGGCTGAGTCTGATCGGCACCTACAGCCTGTCCGACGGCGGCAACGGCAAGACGCGGCTGATGTTCGACTTCATGCAGCCCTATCTGGTGGACGGCTTTGCACTGCTGCCGGTGTTGATCGGGATCTTCGGCATCTCGACCATCCTGCTGGAGGCAGAGAAGGGTGTGAAGAGCGGCCTGTCCGGCGCCAAGATCGAGATGGGCAAGGGCGGTGGTTTCACCTTCGGCCTGTTCAAGGGCCGACTGACCAACCTGATGCGCTCGTCTTTTATCGGCACCTTCGTCGGCATGCTGCCGGGCGTCGGCGGCAGCGCCGCCTCGGTGCTTGCCTACACCCAGGAAAAGAACCTGTCGCGGGATTCCAGCCAGATGGGCAAGGGGGCGCCCCAGGGGCTGATCGCCTCCGAGTCGGCCAACAACGCCTTGACCGGTGGCGCCCTGATCCCGCTGTTGTCGCTGGGGATCCCCGGGGACTCCACCACGGCGGTGTTGATCGGTGCCTTCACCCTTCAGGGCATCCAGGTGGGGCCGTTGTTCATCCCGGAAAATCAGGACACCTGGACGGTGATGATGATCGCTCTGGTGTTCGCCAACATCGTGATGTTCTTCCTGATGTTCTACGCCATCAAGTACATCGCCCGGGTGGTGCTGGTGCCCAAGTACGTGCTCTATCCGATCATCGTGATGATGTGCGTGGTCGGCGCCTACGCCATCAACTACGGCATCATGTTCGACGTCTGGACGCTGCTGATTTTCGGCATCTTCGGTTACCTGATCGAGAAGATCGGGCTCGAGGTCGCGCCTTTGATCATCGGCTTCATTCTGGGCAGCTCCGCCGAGGTGTACTTCGTCAAGAGCCTGGAATCCTTCGGCACCTTCTCGATCTTCTTTACCAAGAGCCCCATCGCGCTGGTGCTGTGGGGGCTGATCGCCGCGTCCATCGCCTTCTCCATCGTGCTGGGCATCAAGACCCGTGCGCGCCAGAAGATGGAATTGAGCCAGGTGTCCGGCAGTACTTCCGGTGGCACCACTTCTGGATCGGGAGAACGTCATGACGGCTGAACCCAGGACCAACGAGAGCCGCGTGATCCGCGTCCATCCCGGCGATAATGTCGCCATCGTGGTGGGCCAGGGTGGACTGCCACGGGGTACCCAACTGGATGATGGCGTGGCGCTGGTGAGCGACATTCCCCAGGGCCACAAGGTGGCCCTGGCGGATATCGCCGAAGGTGAGCGCATCCTGCGCTACAACGAGGTGATCGGCACGGCGCTGTCGGCCATCCCGCGCGGTGGCCACGTCAACGAGAACAACGTCAGGCTGCCGATACCACCGAAGCTCGACGAGCTGCCTCTGGCGACCCGCAAGGCGCCGGTGGTCGAGCCACTCGAGGGCTACACCTTCGAGGGCTTTCGCAACCCTGACGGCAGCGTCGGCACCAGGAATGTGCTCGGCATCACCACCAGCGTGCAGTGCGTGGCCGGTACCGTCGATCACGTGGTGGCGAAGATCAAGCGAGAGCTATTGCCGCGCTTCCCCAACGTCGATGACGTGGTCGGGCTCAACCACAGCTACGGCTGCGGGGTGGCGATCGGCGCACCGGCGGCGATCGTGCCCATCCGCACGCTCAGGAACCTGGCGCTGAACCCCAACTTCGGTGGCGAGGTCATGGTCATCGGCCTTGGCTGCGAGAAACTGCAGCCCTCGACTCTTATCGAGGACCGCCCGGTCAAGATTTTTGAGCGCAGCGAGGATGCCGCCACAGGTTCCGCCAACGACGACGCCAACGTATTGAGCCTGCAGCACGAGTCCTTCGAAGGTTTCGGCGAGATGGTCGACGGCATCATGGCCATGGCCGAGCGCCACCTTGAGCGGCTGAATCGTCGCCGCCGGGAGACCTGTCCGGTGTCGGAGCTGACGGTGGGCATGCAGTGCGGCGGCAGCGACGCCTTTTCTGGGGTAACCGCCAATCCGGCGGTGGGATTTGCCACCGACCTGATCGTGCGTGCCGGCGGCAGCGTGATGTTTTCCGAAGTCACCGAGGTGCGCGACGCTATCCATCTGCTGACGCCTCGAGCGGTAGACGAGGAGGTCGCTCGGGCGCTGATCGAGCAGATGGCCTGGTACGACGACTATCTGGCCCAGGGCCAGGCCGATCGCAGCGCCAATCCGTCGCCGGGCAACAAGAAGGGCGGGCTCAGCAATATTGTCGAGAAGGCGCTCGGTTCGGTGATCAAGTCTGGCAATTCACCGATCGTCGACGTCATAGGACCCGGCGAGCGCCTGCGCAAGCGCGGGCTGACCTTTGCCGCCACCCCGGCCAGCGACTTTATCTGCGGCACCCTGCAGGCGGCGGCGGGCATGAACCTGCAGGTCTTCACCACCGGGCGCGGTACCCCCTACAACCTGGCGATGACGCCAGTGATCAAGGTTTCCACCAACTCGACCCTGGGACGTCGCTGGCACGATCTGATCGACCTGGACGCGGGGCGCATCGCCACCGGCGAGGCCAGCATCGAGGACATCGGCTGGGAGTTGTTCGAGCTGATTCTCGAGGTGGCAAGCGGCCGTCACCAGGTCGCCGCCGACCGCCTGGGTCTCTACAACGACCTGGTGCTGTTCAACCCGGCGCCGGTCACCTGAGCGCTTCATCATCCTTAACCGAACTACCAAGAGGCAAGATTCCATGTTCCCCAAGATCACCAAGATGAACATCGTGCCGGTGGCCGGCGAAGACGGTTTTCTGCTCAACCTGAGCGGTGGCCATGCCCCCTGGTTCATCCGCTGTGTGCTGGTGCTGGAAGACGAGTCCGGCAATCGCGGCGTCGGCGAGATTCCCTCCAGTGACGGCATCCTCAAGGGGCTTGAGCAGTGTCGTTCGCTGGTCGAGGGCGCACGGGTCAACGAGGTCAAGCAGGTGCTGAGCCAGGCTCGCCAGGCGCTGTCGCAAAACGGCCCGGAGGAGCGCGGTCGGCAGACCTTTGATCTGCGCGTGGCGGTACACGTGGTTACCGCCATCGAGTCGGCACTTTATGACCTGTTCGGCCAGGCGCTGGGCATGCCAGTGGCCGACCTGCTCGGCCAGTACGGACGTCAGCGTGACGAGGTAGAGGCACTGGGCTACCTGTTCTTGCTCGGCGATCCGGACAAGACCGACCTTCCCTATCCCAAGGTCAGCGACCCGATAGACGCCTGGGACGAGGTGCGGTACCAGAAGGCGATGACTCCGGAGGCGGTGGCCAACCTGGCCAAGGCCGCCTACGCGCGCTACGGCTTCAAGGACTTCAAGCTCAAGGGGGGCGTGCTGCGCGGCGAAGAGGAGGCCGACTGCATCCGCGCCCTGCACGAGGCCTTCCCCGAGGCACGTCTGACGCTGGATCCCAACGGTGCCTGGTCGCTGGATGAGGCGGTGCGAGTGCTCGAGCCGATCAAGGAACTGTTGAGCTATGCCGAGGATCCCTGCGGCCAGGAAGGCGGCTACTCCGGTCGCGAGACCATGGCCGAGTTCAAGCGTCGTACCGGCCTTGCCACCGCCACCAACATGATCGCCACCGACTATCGTCAGCTGAAGCTGGCGGTCCAGCTTAACTCCGTGGACATCCCCTTGGCGGACTGCCACTTCTGGACCATGCAAGGGGCCGTGGCGGTGGGCGAGCTGTGCAACGAATGGGGCATGACCTGGGGCTCGCACAGCAACAACCACTTCGACATCTCGCTGGCGATGATGACTCACGTCGCCGCTGCCTGTCCTGGCGAGATCACCGCCATCGATACCCACTGGATCTGGCAGGACGGTCAGCGCATCACCAAGGAACCGTTCAAGATCGAAGGCGGCAAGCTGAAGGTGCCGACCACGCCAGGCCTTGGCGTCGAGCTCGACGACGACAAGCTGATGGAGGCCCATCGGAAGTACCAGGGCCTCGATGTCACCAGCCGCAACGACGCCATGGCCATGCAGTACCTGATCGACGGCTGGGAGTTCGATCCCAAGCGTCCTGCCCTGGTGCGTTAGCCTCGACTCGATGGCTCAGGTGCGAAAGCCCCGGTGAGGACGAAAGCCGACGGCCTTTACCGACGCTCACCCCGTCGAACGTCACACGACAGGAGAAGATTCATGAAACTGGAAGGAAAGCAGCTGATCGGCAGCCAGGCCGTCGAGGCCAAGGGCGAGCCCATCCACGCCGTCAATCCGGCCACCGGCGAGACCCTCGAGCCTGGCTACAAGGCAGGCGCGAAGGCCGAGGTCGAGCGCGCCTGCGAACTGGCCTGGGCGGCCTTCGATAGCTACCGCGAGACCGGCCTCGAGGCCCGTGCGACCTTTCTCGAGACCATCGCCGAGGAGATCGAGGCGCTCGGTGACGCCCTGATCGAGCGGGCCATGCAGGAGTCCGGCTTGCCCCAGGCACGTCTTGAGGGCGAGCGTGGCCGTACCTGCGGCCAGCTGCGCCTGTTCGCCTCGGTGGTACGCGCCGGCGAATGGCTCGACGTGCGTCACGATCCGGCGCTGCCGGACCGCGAACCGATGCCGCGGGTCGACCTGCGCCAGCGCCATATCGCCCTGGGTCCGGTGGCGGTGTTCGGCGCCTCCAACTTCCCGCTGGCGTTCTCGGTGGCCGGCGGCGACACCGCCTCCGCCCTGGCCGCCGGCTGTCCGGTGGTGGTCAAGGCCCACTCGGCCCACCCCGGCACCTCGGAGCTGGTCGGCCGCGCGCTGCAGAAGGCGGTGGCCCGCTGTGAACTGCCGGAAGGCGTGTTCTCGCTGTTGTTCGGTTCCGGTCGCGAGGTCGGCCAAGGCCTGGTCAGCGACCCGCGGATCAAGGCGGTGGGCTTCACCGGCTCGCGCAGCGGTGGCACCGCCCTGATGAAGACCGCTCAGGCGCGTCCCGAGCCGATCCCGGTGTACGCCGAGATGAGCTCGATCAATCCGGTGTTCCTGCTGCCCGAGGCGCTCAAGGCCCGTGGCAAGGCGCTGGGCGAGGCCTTCGTCGGCTCGCTGACCATGGGGGCCGGCCAGTTCTGCACCAACCCGGGGCTGGTGATCGCGGTCAAGGGCGAGGCGCTCGACGGCTTCGTCGAGGCTGCCGCCGAAGCGGTCAAGGGCGCAGGCGCCCAGACCATGCTGACGCCGGGCATCCACGACGCCTACACCCAGGGCGTCAACACCCTTGGCGGCAGCGACAAGGCCCGTGAAGTGGCGCGTGGCCCACAGGGCGACGGACCCAACCAGTGCCAGGCCGGCCTGTTCGTGGCCAAGGCCAGCGACTTCCTCAATGATGAGGCGCTCAAGGCCGAGGTATTCGGTTCGACCTCGCTGGTGGTCGAGTGTGCCGACCTGGACGAGGTCAAGGCACTGGCCGAGGGGCTCGAGGGCCAGCTGACCGCGACCCTGCAGATGGACGACGGCGACATCGACGCGGCCCGTGGCCTGCTGCCGATCCTCGAGCGGCGTGCCGGTCGGGTCATGGCCAACGGCTGGCCCACCGGGGTCGAGGTGTGCCACGCCATGGTCCACGGTGGCCCCTATCCGGCCACCTCTGACTCGCGCACCACCTCGGTCGGCAGCGCCGCCATCCACCGCTTCCTGCGCCCGGTGTGCTATCAGAACCTGCCGGACGCCTTGCTGCCGCAGGCGCTCAAGGATGGCAACCCGCTGAACGTCAGCCGCCTGGTGGACGGCAAACGGGACAGGTGAAGGGACTGATGGACAGCGCCAGACGCGCTCGGTGGTGACACCGCTGACGTGAAAACAGCAAGGCCCGGTGAGTCGATCACCGGGCCTTGCTGGTATTGCATTGACGCTCGCACTTTTCAGGTTGCGCAGGAGCGTTCATTTGACTCGAGGTGGTACTAGGGCTTGTCTGAAAAGTGCCTGCGCTCGGTAATACGGCGTTAAAAATCGGATCAACATGCTCATTTACACCCCGTAAACTGCGCTTTCTCACCGATTTTTGCCTTGTCTAACCTTCGCTCGTCGACTTTTCGGACAGCGCCTAAGCTTTGGTACTGTCGGTGCGTGAAACGAAAACACGCAAGTTTCGAGAAGTGCGCGTGTTTCATCGTCCACACCCGACACCGGATACGGATAAGGGGGCCGTCGCAAGCCTTCGTAAATGGCTGGAAGCAAACGGATTGATGCCATGAACAATGTCATGATGATCAATGGTTATCGCGCCATTATTCAGTATGACCCCGAATTCGAGATGTTTCGCGGAGAATTCACGGGACTCAATGGGGGCGCCGATTTCTATGCCGATAGTGTCTGTGCCTTGCGCAAGGAAGGGGAGATATCGCTGCGTGTCTTCTTGGATACTTGCCGCGAGATGGGGATCGATCCTGTCAGAGCGTACTCTGGAAAGTTCCAGGTCCGCGTTCCCGAATCGATGCACAAGCAGGCGGTTGATGCAGCCAAGGCCCGCGGCATCAGCCTGAATCAGTTGATGACGACTGCGCTAGAGAACGAGCTATCGACGTGACGTCGATGAATTGAGGTCAAAACGTACCGAGATTGCTGGACGCATGGGGTGTGCTGGACCCTTTTCTTACACCAGTTCGGCAGCCGTCAACACCATGATCCCCACACTGATGGAGACCAGGCTAAGCAAGGTGCTGAGCATGATGATGCTGGCGGCGAGGCGTTGATTGGCGCCGGCCCCCCTGGCCATGACGTAGGCTACGGCGGCGGTGGGGCTACCGAGAAACAGGAACAGCATGCCGAGTTCGGCGCCCCGAAAGCCCACCGCCAGTGCCAGTGCAACACCGATGGCCGGCATGACGGCAACTTTCCACAGGCTGGCCGACAGCGCCAGGGTTCCGCTCTCACGGGCGGCCTGCAGGCTCAGGCTGCCACCTATGCAGATCAGCGCCAGCGGTAGCGACAGCGAGGCCAGGTAGTCGCCGGATGTCATCAGCCAGGGCGGCAAGTCGAGGTGAAGGTAGGTCAGCGGCAGGGCGGCGACGATACCGATGATCAATGGGTTGGTGGCGACGTCCTTGAGGATCGCCATGGGACGTGAGCTGACCACCGGACTGTAGACCGACAGTACAATGGCCGACATTACCAGGTTGACGATGATGATGCCGCCGGCCATGACACTGCCGAGCGACAGGCCAAAGTCGCCGTACATGTTGGCCGACAGGGCCAGCCCGACGATACCGCAGTTGCCGCGAAAGGCGCCTTGCACAAAGACGCCGCGATCCACTCGCGGGCAGCGCCACAGGGCCCAGCCCCAGATGACAAGAAAGATGGCCACCGAGACGACCAGATAGAAACCGACCAGTCCGAGCTTCAGGTCCTGGCCGGGATCGGCGCGCAGCAGGCTCAGGAACAACAGCGTTGGCATGGTCAGGCGAAACACCAGGCTCGAGGCGGTGTCGACGAAGGCTTGATCGATCCAGCCCAGACGCTTCAGAACGGCGCCGATGAAGACCATGGCGAAAACGGGCAGACTGACGCCGAGGGTGCTGGCAAGGATGCTGATATCGATGGGGAGACCCTCCTGCTCGGATAGCACGCTAAAGGACCTAATATACTATGTATGATTTATAATTGGGAAGCCTTTGGGTGGACGGCGTCGGGTGAGGTTCCTGGTATGACCGGGAGCGCGGGACTTCGATGGTGGCTGGATTCAGGAATCTGAGGGCCAATCGAGGTGCGGTTCGACCAGAGAGAGGGCCGGTCGAAGAAGAGGAGGTGAAGAGGACGTGGAGATGAGGTGAAGAGAACGACTGAAGAGGGCGCACGTCGGGGCTTCTGGTGCGCCCTTGTCAAGAGAGTTCAGCGCGCCAGCCAGAGTCCGATGACCACCGCCACGGCCACGGTGGTGAAGAACAGACGGTTGCGCAGGCGGGTATCGCGGGCGGGTTTACGGGACACGCGTTGCTCCTTGGTAGCGGGGAGTCAGGGGGAATTCCGGGGAATCTAGGCTTTGGTTCACTTGGCGGCCTAGGGTAATGCCGTTAGCCTGCCAAGGCTACAGCGGCGGGTCGCCGCCTCTCATCGGATGAGACAGAATCATGCCAGATACCCCAACCTTGCTGTTCGCCCACGCCAATGGCTTTCCCGGCGGCAGTTACAGAAGCCTGCTGGCACCACTCGCAGAGCGCTTCGACGTCCAGCCGCTCGATCGCCTCGGCCACCATCCCGATTTTCCCGTGGGCCACAACTGGTTGGCATTGCGTGATGAATACCTCGAGAGCACCCGCCACCTGGCCGGACCCTTTATCGGTGTCGGCCACTCCATGGGCGGGGTGATCACCGCCATGGCGGCGCGCCAGGAGCCGGAGCGGTTCCTGGCGGTGGTGATGCTCGACCCGCCGCTGATGCTGGGCATCGACGCCTTGGCCATGCGCGTCAGCAAGTGGCTCGGCATGGTGGATCGAGTGACGCCGGCAGGCAAGAGCAAGGGGCGCCGTACCCGTTGGGAAAGCCGTGATGCGATGCGCGCTCAACTTCGGCGCAAGGGTCTGTTTCGCAGCTTCACCGAGGAGGCGCTGGACGACTACATCGATGCCGGCACCACGACCCTGGAGGACGGCGCGGTGGTGTTGAGCTATGACCCGGATATCGAGGTCGAGATCTTCCGTCATCTGCCCCACCATCTGGATCGTCTGCCCACGGAGGTACGAGTACCTCTGGGTGTGCTGGCAGGGGAGACGTCTGACTTGCTGACCGAGGCACGTTGCCGACGTCTCAGCCGGCGCGGTATCGCCCTGGACAGGGTGCCCGGCAGTCATATGTTTCCGATGGAGCAGCCCGAGGCAACGCGACGCGCCTTGCTTGCCATGATCGACCGTCTGCTGGGCGAAGGGGCAACGCAATGAAGCCAGCGGGAGAAGCGCTTCGCCTGGCACAGGGGCGCCTGGCCGCACTGGCCTGGGGAAGCACGGAGGCGCCGGTGTGGCTGGCGCTGCACGGCTGGCTCGACAACGCCGCAAGCTTTGCGCGTTTAGCGCCGGTGCTGGCCGAACGGCTCGATATACGCCTGGTGGCCATCGACATGGCCGGCCATGGTCACTCCGAGCGGCTGCCCGGTGACTACGACTACGCCATCTGGGACTACTGCCACGACCTGCTCGATGCACTGGATGATCTCGGACTGGATAGTGCCCCGGTGCTGGCTCACTCCCTCGGCGCCGGGGTGGCCTGCCTGGTCGCCGCGGCCTGGCCCGAACGCATCGAGCGCCTGGTGCTGATCGACGGTCTGGGGGCCTTGACCACCCCACCTGAAGATACCGCTGGCCAGTTGGGGCGTTCGTTGCGGGCCCAGCGTCGCCGTCGCTCGCGGATTCCTCATTATGCCGATCTGGATACCGCGGTGGCGGCGCGGGTCGCCGGTGGCGCCACCCCGGTGGATGCCGAGACGGTGCGCGACATCGTGGCCAGGAACCTGACCCCCTGCGACGAGGGCGGCCTGCGGCTGCGCACAGACCCGCGCCTGCTGCGCCCCTCCCCCGTGCGGCTGACCGATGACCAGGTCGCGAATCTGCTCGAGGCTATTGCCTGCGAGGTACTGCTGGTCGAAGGGCGTGACGGTATTCTCGGGGAACGTCCACGAGGGGTGGCTTCGCGAGCACGCGTTCGCCGCCTGACCCGTCGCGTGCTGGAGGGCGGACACCATCTTCATGCCTCGCCGCAGCACGCCCCCGCGGTGGCCGATGCCATCGTCGAGGTGTTGTCCGCAACACCTTGATCGAAAAGACGATCTTGGCAGCCAGTCGGTGGATGAGTCTTGGCCGCTGCGCCGTGACAGGCCGCGTAAGCTTTTCCACGGTGGGTTAGTCTAAGCTTATAGACAGGCCTGCGAGTGCGAGGCATGCGCTGTTCAAGCGCTGCCCGCGCGGCCAATCCGCAGCAGGAGGGCATTGCCATGACCGTCTATCGCCACGATTGTCCCCCGGGATCGAGCGGCAAGCGCATTGCGCTGACATTGGGTAGTGGTGGTGCCCGAGGCTATGCCCACATCGGTGTGCTGCAGGAATTGGTCGCCCGCGACTATGAAGTGGTGGCTATCTCGGGGTGCTCCATGGGCGCCCTGGTCGGGGGCATCTTTGCTGCGGGGAAGCTCGAGCCCTACCGTCAGTGGGTCGAGGAGCTGGGCTCCTTCGGCGTACTTCGCCTGCTCGACATGTCGTTCACCTCCATGGGTGCCATGCAGGGCAGGAAGGTGATGAGCAAGATCGAGTCGTTTATCGGTGACGTCGCCATCGAGGACCTGCCCATTCCCTTCACCGCGGTGGCGACCGACCTGATGCGCCAGCGAGAAGTGTGGTTTCAGCGGGGGTCCCTGCTCAAGGCTATCCGTGCCTCCATCGCCATACCCGGGGTCTTCACGCCGGTCGAGGATGGGCCTCGGCTGCTGGTCGATGGCGGTCTGCTCAATCCGCTGCCGATCATCTCCAACGTGTCGGTCCACGCGGACCTGGTGATGGCGGTCAACGTCACCGCCAACAGCCCCAACCTTGTCTCTCTCGAGGAGTTGCTGCCGGTGGAGTGCCCGAGCTGCGATGAGGCCCGGGGCGGTAAAGGTACCAACGGAGAGCGCCGCAGGGGCGATCGACGCGGTGCGCTGATGGCGCGGCGTTTTCAGGAAAGCGCCGAATCGGAGGCCGAAGCCGACCGTGCCGAGCGCGGTAATGCCGCGCTGGGGCGCAAGGACTGGGGGCGGCTGGCCACCATCCTGACCTCCTTCGACATCACCCAGGCCGCGTTGGCGCGCTACAAGGAGGCGGGCTATCCGCCGGACATCCTGGTGGAGATACCCAAGACCGTCTGCGGTTCCTTCGAATTCCACCGTGCCAGGGATCTGATCCGTCTGGGGCGTCACCTGACCTGCCAGGCGCTGGATCGCATCGAGACCTGTGGTATCGTCGAGCAGACCGAAAAGCCAGCAGGCTGACCCAGGGCATCGGCCGCGACTTCCAGGCCCATATCGACTGCGCCGCCTCAGCAGCATCTGGGTCGCACCGATGCACCTTCTGACAGGGGGGCAGGGTGTCTGTCTGACCGGGGCTCAGGGCGTTTGTCCGCGCCGTCTCAGCAGCACGTAAACCGCACCGGTGCCGCCTTCGGCGTCGGTGGCCGAACAGAAGGCCAGCACGCTCGGCCATTCTCTCAACCACGCATTGACGTGACTCTTGATCACCGGATAGTCGGCGGTGGCGCCCCAGGCCTTGCCGTGGACCACGATCACGCAGCGATGGCCACTGGCCACCGAGTCACGCAGAAAGCTCTCGAGTTCCGAGCGAGCCTCCTCGAGGCTGTAGCCGTGCAAGTCCAGACCGCCTTCCCAGCCGATCATCCCGCGCTTCAACTGGCTACGGGTGCGATAGGGCAGGTCGGGAAGGGCAAAGTCCAGATACTCCGATGGGCGTACCGGCTCGACTCGGCCATCCGAGGTGCGCCCGGTGGCCACGTCATCACCCGCGCTGACGGCGGCAGCGCGGCGCGCGGCGGCGGCCTGATCTCGCTGGGCACGGGTGGTCGGGCGCGGCTTGCCGGTGTCGGCGCGGTTGTGGCGGATACGACGGACACCTGCCTGCTCCAGGGCCTGGCGAAACGCGCTGATCTCGTCGTCGGGCGGTGGCTGGCGCTGGCTCATGGGGTCCTCGGGTCCGGTAAAAGGGAGGCCCAGTATACCGTGGTGGCCGTGGCAGTGAACCGCCGGCACGGATACAATGCCTTGCGAGTCAGATAGCCATCTATATCGCTATCTCGATCTCTATCTATATCGCTATCCAGGATCTTGCATCTGCCTTCGCCCCTGGAACGGAAGGGACCTTCGCGTGAAGGTCGTCGAAGGCGGTGATGGTCCATGCGATCCTGGCGCACGCCTCTTCTTGAACCCGATCGACAGGATGCCCTCTTGGCCGACTCTTCCTCCTCTCCGTCCACTTCCAGGTCTTCGACGCTGGCGCTCCCCGACGCTGAATTGGCCGACGGCCTTTTCACCCTGCGCGACTGTCTGCGTTGGGCAACCAGCGAGTTTCACCTGGCGGGGCTGACCTATAGCCACGGCACAGACAGCGCCTGGGACGAGGCGGTGGCCCTGGTGCTTGGCGCCTTGCATCTGCCCTGGAACGTGGACCCCGGCGTGCTGGATGCGCGGCTGCTGCCGATGGAACGCGAGCGCATCGTCGGCCTGGTGCGCGCCAGGATCAGCGACAGGCGGCCCTTGCCCTACCTGCTCGGCGAGGCCTTCTTCGCCGGGCTTGTGTTCAGTGTGGACGAGCGGGTGTTGATTCCGCGCTCGCCGATTGCCGAGTTGATCGAGTCGGGCTTTCAGGCCTGGTTCCCCGAGGAGCCGCCTCGGCGCATCCTCGACCTGTGCACCGGCTCGGGCTGTATCGGCATCGCCTGCGCCGAGTATCTGCCTACCGTCGAGGTGGACCTGTCCGATATCAGCCAGGACGCCCTGGCGGTGGCCCGTGAGAACATCAATCGCCACGACGTAGGCCGGCGCGTGCGCGCGGTGCACAGCGACGTCTTCGATGGCCTGGAAGGGCAGCGTTACGACTTGATCGTGTCCAACCCGCCCTACGTCGATATCCGCGACCTGACCACCATGCCGGAGGAGTTCCGTCATGAGCCGGCGCTGGCGCTGGGGGCGGGCAGCGATGGCCTTGATATCGTCAGACGTATCCTGCGCGAGGCAAGAGCGCACCTCAGCGACCACGGCGTGCTGATCGTCGAGGTCGGCAACTCCGATCATCATCTGGAAGCGGCCTTCCCCGAGGTTCCCTTCCTGTGGCTCGAATTCGAGCGCGGCGGTCAGGGCGTGTTTGCCCTCACCGCCGAAGAACTCGACGCCCATGCGGCGTCCTTTGCACAACAATAGAGGAGCGCCCATGTCCGGCAATACCTTCGGCAAGCTGTTTACCGTCACCACCTTCGGCGAGAGTCACGGGCTTGCGCTCGGCGCCATCGTCGATGGCTGCCCGCCTGGCATCGAGCTCAGCGAGGCCGATCTGCAGGCCGACCTGGATCGTCGCCGTCCAGGCACGTCGCGCCATACCACCCAGCGTCGTGAGCCTGATCAGGTGAAGATCCTGTCGGGCGTGTTCGAGGGGCGCACCACCGGTACCTCGATTGGCCTGTTGATCGAGAACACCGACCAGCGCTCCAAGGACTATTCGAAGATCAAGGACCAGTTCCGGCCGGCCCACGCCGACTACACCTATCACCACAAGTACGGCGAGCGCGACTATCGCGGTGGCGGACGTTCCAGTGCCCGCGAGACCGCCATGCGGGTGGCCGCCGGGGCCATCGCCAAGAAGTACCTGGCGAGCCAGGGCATCGTGGTGCGTGGCTACATGAGTCAGCTGGGCGAGCTGGCCATCGAGTTTCGTGACTGGGAAGCGGTCAACGACAACCCCTTCTTCTGTCCCGACCCCGAACGGGTGCCGGAACTCGAGGCCTACATGGACCAGCTTCGCCGTGACCAGGACTCGGTGGGGGCGAAGATCACCGTCACCGCCGAAGGGCTGCCGCCCGGGCTTGGCGAGCCGGTGTTCGACCGCCTCGATGCCGAACTGGCCCACGGCCTGATGAGCATCAACGCGGTCAAGGGCGTCGAGATCGGTGACGGCTTTGCCAGCGTGGCCCAGCGTGGCAGCCAGCACCGTGACGAGATGACCCCGGAGGGTTTTCTGTCGAATCATGCCGGTGGCGTACTGGGAGGCATCTCCAGCGGCCAGACGCTGATCGCTCACCTGGCGCTCAAGCCGACCTCCAGCATCACCATTCCTGGGCGCTCCATCGACGTGGATGGCAACCCGGTGGAGGTGGTGACCAAGGGACGCCACGATCCCTGCGTGGGGATTCGTGCCACGCCCATCGCCGAAGCGATGATGGCGCTGACCCTGATGGACCACCTGCTGCGTCATCGCGCACAGAACAGTGATGTGCGAGTCAGCACACCACGGCTACGCTGAATCGCAGAGCATGACAGGACTGCTACACTCAAGTAACGGTGGCAGGGAAGGTGCAGGATGCAGGCATCTTTGCGCCCGATAGCGCGGGCTACCGGCGCCACACACCGCCATACAAGGATCACGAGGCCAGCATGAAGATCAACGTCGAATTCGATCTGACCCCGGAAGAGTTACGCCAGGCATTGGGGCTTCCCAATATCGAGGCCTTCCAGCAGGACCTGCTCGATCGCATTCATCGGCAGATGGAGTCCGGTGTCGAAGGCTACGATCCGATGAGCCTGATGCAGCCGTTCCTGCAACAGCCGGCGCTGCAGCAGGGACTGTCCCAGGGGCTTGCCAGTTTCGGCAACTATCAGAAGATGATGATGGATATGCTGACCCAGGCCGCCCAGAGCGCCAAGGGGTCTTCTGCCAAGGATGACAAGGCCGAGGAGGCGTCAAGCTCCACGGCGCCGCGGTCCAGTGGGGCGGCCAAGGCCAGCTCGCGCAGCGCCAAGGGCGGCAAGAGCTAGCCAGGTGCTCGTCAAGTGCCTGCCAGGGGCCCGCAGGAAAGCGGCCTCGGGTATGACGGGGAGGGCAGATTCGCCGATAGCGAGGGTGCGGGGCGTCTTGATGCACAATCGCGCAGGAGGCGACGCCTGTCATGGCGTTGTCACCGAGGGTGTGCCAGACTGAGTTTGTTGCGCTGCAACAACGCTGTCCTCAGCATGCTTCCTGGACGGAGGCGCCCTGCGGACAGTGGCAGCGGATTGCCGAGTGGACAGACACCATCGACACGATTCCAGGAGGTTCGGTCATGCAAGACAAGATGTTCGACAACTTCAACGAGCAGACTCGTCAGTTCTTCGAGCCGATGCGCAAACTCAACTCCCTGATGCTGGACAACATGCAGAAGATGTCCCAGTACCAGATGGAGTCGATGAAGCGCTACAGCCAGATGGGTACCGAGCGCATGCGTGAAGCCACCGCGATCAACGACGCCGAGGGGCTGCGCGACTTCTCTACCCGTCAGGCCGAGATGCTCAACGAACTGTCGGCGCAGATGCTCGAAGATGCCCGCGCCATGAGCGAAATGAGCCTCGAGTTCAAGAGCGAACTGGAGTCGCTGTTTGCCGAGTCCGGCCAGCAGCTTGCCGATCAGGCGACCCAGGCCCGCGACCAGGCGACCGAGGCGGTCGAGAAGGCCACCCAGCAGGTCACCGAGGCAGCCGAAAAGGCCACCCAGCAGGCCAGCCAGGCGACTTCACAGGCTGCCTCCCAGGCCTCGTCTCAGACCAGCAGCGCCAGCAAGTCGACCGGCGGAACCGCCAAGGCGACCTCCAGCCGCAAGCGCACCTGAGCCAAGCGGGTCTGAGGCAAGCGGATCTGAGACAAGAGTACTGTTGGACGTGCCAATGAGTGAGCGGCCGCAGGCGAGTGCAGGCATTGGTGTGAAGCGCCTGCCGCACGACGGTATAGACAGCGGCGGCCGACTCGCCCCCCAACAACGATGACGAAACGAGGGTGGATAGCTGTGACGCCGCGAGGCCGACGGTGGTCCACCCTTTTTTGCAGGGCAGGCCAGAGGAGAACGCAATGGCGGCAGGTGATCAGGCGGCGGACAACCCGGAGGAATGGGGCAACCAGCTATCGGTGCTGGGCGCCGAGTACCAGGCGTTGATGGAAGATTTCCTTTCGCGCATGGTGCCCAATGACGCAGCGGATTCGGTGATGGAGGACATTCGCAACAGCTTCCAGGCCGGTGCCGAATCGCTGATGCGCAATCCCACCCTGCTATGGGAGACCCAGGCCAAGCTGATGCAGGATCAGATGGCGCTGTGGCAACAGGCCATGGCGGCGGCCAGCGGTGGCGCTTTCGAGCCCTTGGTGACGCCGTCCCGCGGCGATCGCCGCTTCAAGGACGAGGCCTGGACCAGCGATCCTGGCTACAACGCCATCATGCAGCAGTATCTGCTGTTCTCGAACACCGTCGAGACTCTGGTGGACAAGCTCGACGATCTGAGCCCCGGCGAGAAGCGCAATCTGTCCTTCTACGCGCGTCAGATGGTCAACGCCATGTCGCCGACCAACTTCGTCTCCACCAATCCCGAAGTCATGCGCAAGACCCTCGAGACCCGGGGCCAGAACCTGGTCGACGGTCTGTCGCGTCTGCGCCAAGACCTGGCCAACTCGGCCGAGGGTCTCAACGTCACCATGACCGATCGCAGCGCCTTCGAGGTCGGTGAAAACATCGCGGTGTCACAAGGCGCGGTGGTGATGGAAAACGAGCTGATCCAGCTGATCCAGTACGCGCCCACCACCGAGAAGGTGTTCAAGACGCCGCTGTTGATCGTGCCACCCTGGATCAACAAGTTTTACGTGCTCGACCTGCGCCCGGAAAACTCGCTGGTGAAGTGGCTGGTGGACCAGGGCCACACCGTGTTCCTGATCTCCTGGCGCAACCCCGGACCGGAGCAGCGCGATCTGACCTGGGCGGACTACATGCAGCTTGGCCCGATCGCGGCGCTGGACGGTATCGAGCAGGCCACTGGCGAGAAGTCGGCCAACTTCCTGTCCTACTGCATCGGCGGCACCCTGACGGCCTCGACCATGGCCTACCTGACCAGTACCCGGCGCGGGCGCAAGGCCAAGTCGGTGACCTACATGGCGACCCTGCAGGACTTCCGTGACCCCGGCGAGATCGGCGTCTTCCTGAGCGAACCGGTACTTCAGGGCATCGAAGCCAAGCTCGAGCAGGACGGTTACCTGGATGGCCGCGTCATGGCCTACTCGTTCAACCTGCTGCGGGAGAACGATCTGTTCTGGTCGTTCTACGTCAACAACTACCTGAAGGGCGAGGATCCTGCGGCCTTCGACCTGCTGTACTGGAATACCGACGGCACCAACCTGCCGGCGGGCACCCACGGCTGGTACCTGCGCCACCTGTATCAGGAGAACCAGCTGGTCGAGCCAGGCGGTGTCGAGCTCGACGGCGTCAAGATCGACCTGCGCAAGGTGTCGACGCCGAGCTACTTCATCGCCACCAAGGAAGACCATATCGCCAAGTGGAACAGCAGCTACTACGGCGCGCTGTTGCCCAAGGGCCCGGTGACCTTCGTGCTGGGGGGCTCCGGCCATATCGCTGGCGTGGTCAACCCGCCGCACAAGAACAAGTACGGCTACTGGACCAACGACGAGCTACCCGACAACCACGAAGAGTGGCTGGCCGGGGCCAAGGCCAATGAAGGCTCCTGGTGGCCCCACTGGCAGGAGTGGATGGTCAAGGGTGGCTACGTGGACGCCGACAAGATGGTCGATGCCCGCGAGCCTGGTGGCGGTGAGCTGCCGCTGCTGGAGCCCGCGCCGGGGCGTTTCGTCAAGACCAGCATCCCTGAAGTGCTGGGCGAGGCGGAGGACGACGAGGCCGCCGAGTAACGTTCGTCAGCGTGACAGGCAGGAGGGTATCCGAGGAACGCATCTGGCCCTTGATACCCGCCTGACGCTCGTACACTGATCCCCACTGTTGTAACACGGTTGCAACACAACAACGCCGCGAGGGCGAGCCCTCGCGGCGTTGTCGTTTGTGGTGAATGTCGTTCGCGGCCAGAGCGCCGTCGACGGTCGTTGGCTTGCGTCGGCTTGCGTCGGCTTGCGTTGGCTCAGTCCCGCCGGCGCCACAGTGCGCCCGCCAGCAGCATCAGCCCGGCGACGAGCCAGGTGGGCCAGCTACCGGTGCGGGTGAAGGGCGTCAGCCCCTGCATCGGCTGTACCTGACCGTCCAGGCGCGCCGTCTCGAACTGGGGCAGCTGGTCGAGCAGGCGGCCCTGATCGTCGATGATGGCGGTGATGCCATTGCTGGTGGCTCGCATCACGTAGCGGCCGTTTTCCAGGGCGCGCAGCCGGGCCATTTCCAGGTGCTGGTGGGGGCCGATCGAATCGCCAAACCAGCTGTCGTTGGAGACGGTGAGCAGCAGTTCCGAATCACGGGCACGCTCGGCCACCAGGTCGGCGTAGATGATCTCGTAGCAGATGGCGTTGCCGAGGGTGTGACCGGCGGCGGTCATCGGCGGCTGCGTATCCGGTCCCGGCGTCATGGCCGGCATCGGCAGGTCGAAGAAGGCGATGGCGCCCCTGAGCAGGCTTTCCAGTGGCAGGTACTCGCCGAAGGGCACCAGGTGGGCCTTGCGATAGGCGCCACTGGCGTTGCCGTAGGCGCTCACGGCGTTGAAGAAACGCCCGTCGGCGTCGCGCTGAAGGATGCCGGTCAGCAGCGCCGTCTCGGGGGCCAGCGCCGCCTGGGCGCGGGCCATGATCGGCTGGGCCTGGTCCTCGAACATCGGCAGGGCGGCCTCGGGCCAGATAACGATGTCCGGCTCCACCGGGACGGTCGCCTCCAGGTCACCGGTCATGCCCAGATAGGTATTGACCGCCTGGCGCTGGCCTTCTGGCAGCCACTTGATCTCCTGGGGCAGGTTGCCCTGCAACAGAGCCACGTTCAGCGGATCACCGGTGGGCGAGGTCCACTGGTTCGGCAGCAGCCAGGGCAGGCCCCACAGCGCCACCAGCGGCAGGGCGGCCAGCGGTCGTGGCCGCGCGAGCTCCGTCAGCAGCACACCGCTGGCCGCCACCACCAGCGACAGCAGGTAGACGCCGCCCAGGGGCGCCAGCGCCGACAGCGGTGAGTCGACCTGGGTGCTGCCGAGCAGCAGCCAGGGAAAGCCGGTGAACAGCCAGGTCCTGATCCACTCCATCAGTACCCAGAAGCCGACGAAGCCGAGCCCGCCCGCCAGCGCGGTGGGGCGGGCCGGCATCAGGCGACGGAACAGCCCCATCGGCAAGGCGACGAATAGCGCCATGCTGGCCACGAACAGGGCGGTCAGGAAGAACGCCAGCGGTGCGCTGGTGTAGCCATAGTCGTGGATCGATACGTAGACCCAGGAGGCGCCGCTTCCGAACAGTCCGAGGCCGTAACACCAGCCGCGCAGCAGCGCCTGGCGTGCGCCCCGCCGATAGAGACCGGCGTAGACCAGGGCGGCGGCCAGCGGGGCCAGCCACCACCAGGAAAAGGGGGCGGCGGCGAGGGTCGTCAGCCCTCCGGCGATCAGGGCGGCAAGGTAGCCGGCCCTGCCGCCGAGCACTCGCTCGAGCATGGGGTCCATCCTTGGTGTGGGCGAGAAAGGCAAGGCGTCCCCGGGCGGGGACGCACGGGTTCAGTCGTCGGTACGGCTTTCGGGTTCGACCTCGAGCAGCCGGATACGCCGATTGTCGGCGTTGAGCACGGTGAAGCGCCAGCCCCCGATCAGAGTATGTTCGCCGCGCGCCGGCAGGTGGCCGAAACGCTGCATCACCAGTCCTCCCAGGGTATCGAACTCGTCGTCGGAGAAGCGCGTGCCGAAGCGCTCGTTGAAGTCCTCGATGGGGGTCAGGGCACGCACCGCGTAGCGGTCATCGCCCAGCTGGCGGATGTCCTCTTCCTCGTCGGTATCGTGCTCGTCTTCGATGTCGCCGACGATCTCCTCGAGGATGTCCTCGATGGTGACGATCCCGGCGGTGCCGCCGTACTCGTCCACCACCACCGCCATATGGCTGTGGGTGTCGCGGAACTCCTTCAACAGGCTGTTGAGGCGCTTCGACTCGGGTACGAACATGGCAGGGCGCAGGACTTCTTCAAGCTGGAAGGGGCGGTCGTCGCTGGACCCCTGCAGCAACGGCAGCAGGTCCTTTACCAGCAGGATGCCCTTAACCTCGTCGAGGTTCTCGCCGATCACCGGGTAGCGTGAGTGACCGGTCTCGAGAATGATCGGCAGGTAGTCCTCCAGCGGCTGATCGAGCTCCAGGGCGGTGACCTGGGAGCGCGGGATAAGCACCTCCCTGACCTGCTGGTCGCTGATGTTCAGGGCGCCTTCGATGATGGTCATGGCATCCTGCTCAAGCTTCAGGCGGCTGCCCGCCTGGCGCAGGAATTCGCGCAACTCTTCTCGCGAACTGGGTTCGTCACTGTCGCTGGACAGGGCACTGAAGAGTTTGTCGAACCAGGATTTGTTGGGGGCCTGGCTACTCGATCGGTCTTCGCTCATGCGTCGGCTCTCTCGTCCTCGCTACCGGGATCCGGAGATGGGGCCGGCGGGGCGTAAGGGTCGTCAATGCCCAGGCCGGCAAGGATACTGCGCTCGAGGCCTTCCATGAGGTCGGCCTCCTCATCCTCGATATGGTCATGGCCCAGCAAATGCAAGGTGCCGTGCACGACCATATGAGCGTAGTGATCGATCAGCGACTTGTCCTGCTCGCGTGCTTCGCGCACGACCACCGGATGGCAGATCACCAGATCGCCAAGCAGCGGAAGCTCGAGGCCTGGCGGGGCCTCGAAGGGGAATGACAGGACATTGGTCGGGGCATCCTTGCCACGGTAGTCACGGTTGAGGGTCTGGCTCTCGTCGGCGTCGACCAGGCGAATCGTGAGTTCCGACTCCGCCCGTTCGGGGAAGTGGGCCAGCACGGCGTCGACCCAGCGCTCGAGGTCATCGACCTCTGGCAGGTCGCTGGCCTCGCTGGCCACCTGACGGTCCACGCAGGCGCTCATCGGTGGGCGTCTCCGTCACCGTTCATGGACTGTAGACGCTCGGCACGCTCCAGCCGACGCTCTTCGGCACGCGCCTCGCGGCGAGCGCGCTCCTCGGCTTCCTGGTTGGCCTCGAACAGGTCGTAGGCCTCGATGATACGCTGCACCAGCGGGTGGCGAACCACGTCCTTGGCGGCGAAGTGGGTCACCCCGATACCGGCGGTGTCCTTGAGCACATCGAGCACCTGGATCAGGCCGGAGCTCTGGCCCTTGGGCAGGTCGACCTGGGTCACGTCGCCGGTGATCACCGCGGTGGAGCCGAAGCCGATGCGGGTCAGGAACATCTTCATCTGCTCGCGAGTGGTGTTCTGGCTCTCGTCGAGAATGATGAAGGCATTGTTCAGGGTGCGCCCGCGCATGTAGGCCAGCGGCGCGATCTCGATCACCTGGCGCTCGATCAGCTTGGCGACTTGCTCGAAGCCGATCATCTCGTACAGGGCGTCATACAGTGGGCGCAGGTAGGGATCGATCTTCTGGGCAAGGTCACCGGGCAGAAAACCGAGCTTCTCGCCGGCTTCCACCGCCGGGCGCACCAGCAGGATGCGTCGCACCTGCTGCTGGTTGAGCGCTTCCACCGCAGCCGCCACCGCCAGGTAGGTCTTGCCGGTGCCGGCGGGGCCGATGCCGAAGTTGATGTCGTGGTTGCGGATGCTGGTGACGTAGCCCTGCTGATTGAGGCCGCGCGGCTTGATCAGGGTGCGCGGAGTACGAATCAGCACCTCGCCCTCGCCGGCGTCTTCTTCGGCGTCCTCGTCGAGGGCCTCGATGCCGGCTTCCTGCAGGAACAGGTGCACGGTGTCCGGGGTCAGCTCGGTGGCCTCGGCCTCACGATAGAGGTGTTCCACCAGGTTCGCGGCCGCCTTGACGCGAGCGCCGGGGCCGGCCAGCTGGAACATGTTGCCGCGGTTGCGCAGGGTGACGCCGAGCCGGCTTTCGATCAGTTTCAGATGCTCGTCGCGCTGGCCACACAGGTTGGCAAGACGGCGGGGCTCGTTGGGTTCGAGGTTGAGCGTGATGATGCGGTTGGCCTGGGTCGATGGCTGGCTCAAGGCGTGAAGAATCCGTGTTTGGGTGGCTTTGAAGGTTCAGCTTACTGCCCCGGCGTGGGCCAGGGCAATGCTCCGGGTCCTGTGCGTTGGCGATCGTCATGGTGAAACGGCCAAGCCGCCCGTCCCGGAGCAGGGCGAGCCTCAGTAGCGCTCGCCGGAAGCCAGTTCGCCACGCAGCGAGTTGGGCAGGGCCTCGGTGATCTCGACGTCGACGAAGTAGCCGATCAGCTCGGTGGGGTTGGCCGCGCGGAAGTTGACCACCCGGTTGTTCTCGGTGCGTCCGGACAGCTGGCCCGGGTCGCGGGGCGAGAAGCCGCTGACCAGCACACGCTGGGTAGTGCCCACCATGCGCCGACTGATCTGCATCGCCTGCTGGTTGATGCGCTCCTGCAGGATCGCCAGGCGCTGCTTCTTGATCTCCTCCGGGGTCTCGTCGTCAAGCGCCGCCGCCGGCGTGCCCGGGCGAGCGGAGTAGACGAAACTGAAGGACACGTCGAAGCCGATGCGATGGATCAGGTCCATGGTCGCCTCGAAGTCCTCCTCGGTCTCGCCCGGGAAGCCGATGATGAAGTCCGAGGAGAAGCTGATGTCCGGGCGCAGGGCGCGGATGCGCTCCATCTTGTCGACGTACTCTTCGACCGTGTGACCGCGCTTCATCGCCGCCAGGATGCGGTCGGAACCGGCCTGCACCGGCAGGTGAAGGTGGCTGACCAGCTCCGGAATCTCGGCGTAGGCCTCGATCAGGCTGTCACTGAATTCCACCGGGTGCGAGGTGGTGAAGCGGATACGGTCGATGCCGTCGACCGCCGCCACGCAGGCGATCAGTTCGGCCAGATCGATTTCGTCGCCGTCGTCGTTGAGCCCGCGGTAGGCGTTGACGTTCTGGCCCAGCAGATTGATCTCGCGAACGCCCTGGTCGGCCAGGTGGAAAACCTCGTCCATGACCGCCTCGAACGGCCGCGAGACTTCCTCGCCACGGGTGTAGGGCACCACGCAGAAGGTGCAGTACTTGGAGCAGCCTTCCATCACCGAGACGAAGGCGCTGGCGCCGTCGGAGCTGGGCTTGGGCAGGTGATCGAACTTCTCGATCTCGGGGAAGGTGACGTCCACCACCGAGATCTGGTTGTCACGGCTGGCGTCGAGCATGCTCGGCACCCGGTGCAGGGTCTGGGGACCGAACACCATGTCGACGTGGGGGGCGCGCTTGCGAATGGCCTCGCCTTCCTGACTGGCCACGCAGCCACCGACGCCGATCACCAGATCGGGGTTGGACTGCTTGAGCTTCTTCCAGCGACCGAGCTGGTGGAAAACCTTCTCCTGGGCCTTTTCCCGAATCGAACAGGTGTTGAGCAGGATCACGTCCGCGTCCTGTTCGTTGTCGGTCAGTTCCATCTGATGGGAGTCGCCGAGCAGATCCGCCATGCGGGCAGAGTCGTACTCGTTCATCTGGCAGCCGTGGGTCTTGATGAAGAGTTTCTTCGTCATAGCAATATGTCGGGCTCCCGGCCCGATGGGCACCAGGGGTGCCTGGTCACGTGAGTGGTGGTGAATGGGCGCGAGACTGGCGGTCGAACGACCGTGGCGCATGGTGGCGCATTATACGCACCCGGCCCGGGTGGGGCCAGTTTGCCGAAGTACCGGCCAGGGACCAGGGCAGGGCGCGCGGAGATCCCGGTGGATCTTGGTCCACCGGCCGGGGTATCCCGGTGAGCCAATGTGATAGTCTTGCGGGCGGATGGGAACGCGGGCTGGCTATTTTATGACCATTTTGTGCCAACCCCAGGTGTCTCGCCCGCAGGACAGCGATGTCCAGCGGTTTTCCCGACACTTGTCCACAGGAGCTGTGGAACGTTTGTCACCCTCCTTGGTCTCATCGCACGTTGCGGCTTGGCAGGAAGCCGGCGCAGCGTCACTCGAGTCGCAACCGAGCCCAGATTAGCCAGGAAAGACGGCATGAAAACGCAATTTCTCAAGACAGTGACCCTGGGCCTCGCCCTGACCGGCGCCGCCCTGCCGGCGATGGCTCAGGACGACGGCACCTCACGGTGGGTGTCGGACGAACTCACCACCTATGTGCGTAGTGGTCCCACCGACGGCTACCGCATCGTCGGCACCTTGACCGCCGGCCAGCCGGTGACCCTGCTGGACACCTCCGGCGACTATTCCCAGGTCCGAAGCGACAGCGGAGACGTGGTCTGGGTCCCCAGCAGCGAACTGCAACAGACCCCCAGCGCCAGCGACCAGCTGCCCAAGCTCGAGGCAAGGGTGGAAGAACTCACCGAGGAGCTCGACGGCATCAACGAAAGCTGGGAAGAGCGCACTCGGACCATGACCGAGACCCTCGAGGTGCGCGAGAGCCGCATCGCCGAACTGGAAGCACGCAATCATGAGCTGGAGAGCGCCTTCAGCGATATCAGCGAGACCAACAAGGACCTCGAGGCTCGCCTGGAGACCCGCAAGGAAGACCTGCTGATGCGCTACTTCATGTACGGCGGGGGCGTCGCCGGGGCGGGCCTGATCGTCGGCCTGATCGTGCCGCACCTGCCGCGGCGTCGGCGCAAGCGCGACCGCTGGTTCTAGCACCCGGGACAGAGAATTCGATGCACGAACACTGGTTGAAACGCTGGGAAGAGGGGCGCATCGGCTTTCATCGCGATAGCGTTCATCCTGCACTGATCCGCCACTGGCCGATGCTCGGGGCGGTTCCCGGGACCAAGGTACTGGTGCCGCTGTGCGGCAAGAGTCTGGACATGCGCTGGCTGGCCGAGCATCAACATCCGGTGCTCGGCATCGAGCTGTCGGAGCGCGCGCTCGAACAGTTTGTGGAAGATGGCCGAGGGGAGGTGTCGCGCTACCAGCAGGACGGTTTCGCGATTCTGCGTCAGGGCAGTATCGAGCTATGGTGCGGTGACTTCTTTCACTTCCATATCGCCCAGGCCTCGGAGATCGGCGCCTTCTATGATCGCGCCGCCCTGATCGCCTTGCCCGAGGCCACCCGCCAGCGCTACGCCTTTCACCTGGCCCAGCTGATACCGCCTGGCGCGCGGGGGCTGCTGGTCAGTCTGAGTCGGAGCGGCGACGAAGGTCCGCCGTTCCATGTGGACGGCGCCGAGGTGAGGCGGTTGTTCGACCCCAACTTCATCGTCACCCACCTGGAAGACGGCGAGCCCGAAGCCAATGGCTTTCGTGAGTCGGTCTGGGCGCTGGTACGGCGTGGTCCCACCACCGACGAGTGATTGAGTGCATCCAACCAAAGTGCGCCACCCACAAGGGGCGGCGCGCTGTCGTGTGCCTGCCTGGCCCGCCCCGCGGGGCGGGCGAGCGTCAGCGGGCCAGCAATTGGCCCAGCTCCGGGTCGGCGAAGGCCCGGTTCAGACCGTCGGTGAGCAGGTCGGTGACCATGCGCTGATTGGTTGCCTTGTCCGGCTTCACCGCATAACTCTGCACGCGGCGCGAGGTGTAGGTGCCGGTGTAGGTCTGGCCGTCATTGCTGGCTTCGGCCTCGATGACGCTTTCCAGTCTGGCCTCGTCCACCAGCGGCTGACTCTGGCCGCGTTCATAGCTCAGCTTCTTCAGCGTCAGCGTCAGGCTGGGGCGGCCCGGAGCCGGTTCGGCGGTGGGGCTGAAGCCCATCTCGCGCACTGCCCGCTCCACCTCGGCCTGAAGCCTCGGCACGATCTCGTGGGGGCTGACGCTGATGGTGGCGGTGGAGCTTGCGCTGCCGCTGCGGGTACCGAGCACGTCCGAGGGGCGGTCATCGGCGGCGATGACGGTGACCGCCTGGCCAGAGCCGGAGGCCGGCACGGCCACGCTGCGCTTGGGGTCGGGCTGCAGATGGTGGGGGCTCGAGCAGGCGCTGAGCGCGAGCAGCGCGGTCACTCCAGCGGCGCCCAACAGAAGGCGACGAAGCATAGGGGAACTCCTTGTCGTGTTATCGGTAGAAATCGCACCGTAGTGCGCACTCGTCGGACGAGGCTTTGCCTGGACGGGCGATAGTACGTCTATCAGAGGGGGGCGTGCAGCAAAAGTTCCTGGGCTGATCGAAGCGGACAAGGCCCGCCAGGCGGGCGTCTGCGCCGGATTAGCGGCGCTTGGACAGTGGCGCCACCCTTGGCGGCGCTTAGACGGTGGCGCCGGATTCTCGGCGCTTAGACAGTTGCGCCGGATTCTCGGCGCTTAGACAGTTGCGCCGGATTCTCGGCGCTTGGCACCACTCTTGGCGGATCTATCACCCGACACGTCCGGTTGCTGGCTATCGGGCCGACTGTCTGGATAGTGGTGCCAGCGGCGGGGCAGGGCGTAGACCCGGGAGCCACGGCCAAGTGCCAGGCGTTCGGCGTCGCCATGGCTCAGGGTCGCCATCCAGGGCTCGTCCATCCAGTCGGCGTTCAGCTCGATGCGCACTTCGGCGCCCACCGGGACCACCGCGGTGACCACCGCGGGCAGGTGAGCGTCGGCACTGGGGGCGGCGGCCACCTGTACCTCGTGGGGGCGCAGCAGGATTTCCTGAGGGCCGTCGTCCAGGTCCAGTGTCAGGCGCGCCTCACCGCAGGTCAGCACGCCGCCGCGAACCTCGCCTTCCAGATGATTGACGTCGCCGAGGAATTCGAACACGAAGCGATTGCGCGGTTGACGGTACAGCGTCTCCGGGGTGTCGATCTGCTCGATACGGCCGTTGCTCATCACCACCACACGGTCAGACAGCTCCAGCGCTTCCTCCTGGTCGTGGGTCACGAACACGCTGGTGAAGCCCAGCTCGTCGTGCAGGTGCCTGAGCCAGCGACGCAGCTCCTGGCGGACCTTGGCATCGAGCGCCCCGAAGGGTTCATCGAGCAGCAGCACCTCTGGCTTGAGGGCCAGGGCGCGTGCCAGCGAGACACGCTGCTGCTGCCCGCCGGAGAGCTGCGCCGGGAAGCGTTCGGCCAGGTGAGACAGCTGCACCATCTCCAGTAGCTGCATGACCCGGGAGCGGATCTCACCGCTGGACGGACGCTCGCGGCGGGGCAGCACAGTCAGGCCGAAGGCGACATTGTCGAACACGCTCATATGGCGGAACAGCGCGTAGTGCTGGAACACGAAGCCGATACGCCGGTCACGTACGTGGACATGGGTCACGTCGCGTTCGCCGAACAGAATGCGGCAGTCGGGGTGGTCGTCCGGTGTCTCGAGCCCGGCGATGATCCGCAACAGGGTGGTCTTGCCGGAACCGGACGGGCCCAGCAGGCCGATCAGCTCGCCGCTGTTGATGTCCAGGTCGATGGGAGACAGCGCCTGGGAGCGTCCGAAGTGCTTCTGGATATGGTCGAGACGAATGCTCATGTCAGGGCCTCCCGGCGCGTCGCGCGCCATTCGAGCGTGGCCTTGGCGGCCAGGGTAAGCAGGGCGATCAGCGCCAGCAGGGCGGCGCTGGCGAAGGCGCCGACGGTGTTGTAGTCCTGATACAGAAGCTCCACGTGCAGCGGCAGGGTGTTGGTCTCGCCGCGGATGGCCCCGGAGACCACCGAGACCGCGCCGAATTCACCCACCGCCCGGGCGTTGGTCAGGATCACGCCGTAGAGCAGGGCCCAGCGGATATTGGGCAGGGTCACCCGGCGAAACAGCGTAAAGCCGCGTGCGCCGAGGGTTACCGCCGCTTCTTCCTCGCGGGAGCCCTGGGCCTGCATCAGCGGGATCAGCTCCCTGGCGACGAAGGGGCAGGTGACGAAGATGGTCACCATCAAGATGCCGGGCCAGGCGAACATCAGCTGGATGTCGTGGGCATCCAGCCAGCCGCCGATCCAGCCGTTGCGGCCGTAGAGCAGCAGGTAAACCAGGCCCGCCACCACCGGCGAGATGGCGAAGGGGATGTCGATCAGTGTCTGCAGCAGGCGCCGTCCGGGGAAGGCGAAGCGGGTCACCAGCCAGGCCAGCATGACTCCGAAGACCAGGTTGACCGGGATCGTCAGCAGGGTGATGAACAGGGTCAGGCCGATCGCCGCCAGGGTGAAGTGATCCGTGACATTGGCGATGAAGGGCCCGACACCCTCGGCCAGGGCCTGGGCGAAGATGGCCAGCAGCGGCAGCAGCAGAAACAGTGCCGAGAGCGTTACCGCCAGCGCGATCAGGCTGCGCCTGAGCCAGGGGGCGTCACCGATTCGTTGCATCAGCCGCGTCCTCCGTGCAGTCGGCGAATAAAGCGTCCCTGCCACAGGTTGATCGCCAGCAGCAGCGCCAGCGAGGTCGCCAGCACCACCGACGCGATGGCCGAGGCCCCCACGTAGTCGTACTCCTGCAGCTTGACGAAGATCATCAGCGAGGTGATCTCGGTCTCGTAGGGCATGTTGCCGGCGATGAAGATCACCGCACCGAATTCGCCCAGGGAGCGCACGAAGGCGAGCCCGGTGCCGGTGACCAGGGCCGGCCACAGGTGGGGCAGGATGACCCGACGAAAGGCCACACCGTCGCGGGCGCCCAGACTCATGGCGGCTTCGTCGATTTCCGCGGGCAGGTCCTCGAGCACCGGCTGCACCGTGCGCACGACGAAGGGGATGCTGGTGAAGGCCATGGCCAGGGCGATGCCGACCCAGGTGTAGGACACCTGCCAGCCCAACGGCTCCAGCAGCTGTCCCATCCAGCCCTTGGACGAGTAGAGCGTTGCCAGGGTGATGCCGGCGACCGCCGTGGGCAGCGCGAAGGGCAGGTCCATCAGGGCATCGAGCAGGCGCTTGCCGGGGAAGTCGTAGCGCACCAGCACCCAGGCCATCAACAGCCCGAACACGGCGTTGACCAGCGCCGCCACCAGGGCGCCACCGATGGTGGTGACGTAGCTTGCCACCACGCGGGGTTCACTGATGATGAACCAGTACTCGGACAGCGACAGCCCCTTGAGCTGGCCGACCAGGCCGGTCAGCGGCAGCAGCAGTACCAGCGAGACGAAGGTGAGGCTGATGCCCAGAGACAGGCCGAAGCCCGGCAGCACGCGGCGCCGGGCGGATCGGGCAAAGGGCAGGGAGATGGCCTTGTGCATGGGATAGGTCGCTTGCCTTGACGATCAGCGACGCTGCAGCTGGTCCAGCTCGCCGCCGCTCTTGAAGTGGGTGTCCATGGCGCTGTCCCAGCCACCGAACACGTCCTGGACCTCGAACAGCTCGGTCTCGGGGAAGCTATCGGCGAACTCTTCCTTCACCGCTTCGTTGTGGACGCGGTAGTTGAAGCCTGCCAGCTGGCGCTGGGCCTCCTCGGTGTAGAGGTAGTCGAGGTAGGCACGGGCGAGCTCGAGGTTGCCGTTGCGCTCAGCGTTTTCCTCGACCACCGCCACCGGGAACTCGGCGAGGATGCTGACCGGCGGCACGATGACGTCGTATTCGTCGCTGCCGTACTCGTCACGGATATTGTTGACCTCGGACTCGAAGCTGATCAGCACGTCGCCGATGCCACGTTCGATGAAGCTGGTGGTGGCGCCGCGACCGCCGGTGTCAAACACCTTCACATTGCCGAGGAAGTCGCTCATGAACTCGCGCACCTGGTCCTTGTCGCCGTCGAAGTTGCGCTCGGCGGCACCCCAGGCGGCCAGGTAGGTATAGCGGCCGTTACCGGAGGTCTTGGGGTTGGGGAACACCAGTTCGACGCCCTCGGCGGCCAGGTCTTCCCAGCTCTCGATGCCCTGGGGGTTGCCCTTGCGCACCAGGAAGGCGGTGGTGGAGTAGTAGGGCGAGGCATTGTTGGGCAACTGGCTCTGCCAGTCTTCCGCGACCAGGCCGGCATCGGCCAGTACCTGGACGTCGGTGACCTGGTTGTAGGTCACCACGTCGGCCTTCAGGCCCTGCAGGATGGCGCGGGCCTGGGCGGAAGAGCCGCCGTGGGACTGCTTGATGGTCAGCTCACCGTCATTCTCTGCCTGCCAGTGCTGCTGAAACGCCGGGTTGATGGCGGCGAACAGCTCGCGGGCGATGTCATAGGACGAGTTGAGCAGCTCCTTGTCCTCGGCCATTACCGGCGAGGCCATGGCACCGCCGAGGCCGGCGGCCAGGGACAGGGACAGGGCGGTACGGCGCAGGATCGGGGGCAGCTTCATGTCGGGGTTCCTTGACGTCGGGGGTGGGCCGGGGAAATCGGCGGATCGCAACGAAGGCTAAGGCTAATTTTAAGGAATTACAATCCTGTTTGTTAAAACTGTTTGGAATATAAGATGTCGCAACGCGCATACTATAGACGACTGCAACCGGACGAATCGGCAGAAGATGTGGAGGAAGATCGCTGATGCGGGCGGGACCAACTGCTAGAATGCCGCTTTTCGTCGAGCCCTTGTGGCCTCCACCATGACTCTCTCCTCGGATGACTCCATGAACGACTTCCTGATCGCGCCTTCGATCCTGTCCGCTGACTTCGCCCGCCTGGGAGAAGAGGTCGACAACGTGCTGGCATCGGGTGCCGATATCGTCCACTTCGACGTGATGGACAATCACTACGTGCCTAACCTGACCATCGGGCCGATGGTCTGTGAGGCGCTGCGCAAGCATGGCGTCACCGCGCCCATCGATGCCCACCTGATGGTCAAGCCCGTGGATCGACTGATCGGTGACTTCATCGATGCCGGTGCCAGCTACATCACCTTCCACCCCGAGGCCTCCGAACATATCGATCGCTCGCTGCAGCTGATTCGTGACGGCGGCTGCAAGGCGGGACTGGTGTTCAACCCGGCGACGCCACTGTCCTACCTGGACTACGTGATGGACAAGGTCGACATGGTGCTGCTGATGAGCGTCAATCCGGGGTTCGGCGGGCAGTCGTTCATCCCGGCGACGCTCGACAAGCTGCGCCAGGCGCGTGCGCGCATCGACGCCAGCGGACGGGACATTCGTCTGCAGGTGGATGGTGGCGTGAAGGTAGACAATATCGCCGAGATCGCGCGCGCCGGGGCGGACACCTTCGTCGCGGGCTCCGCGGTGTTCGGCGCGCGTCGCGACGAGGACCCCCACGGCTATGACAGCATCATCGCCGACTTTCGCTCGCGCCTGGCCTCTACGCGGTGATTGGCGATTCGGACTATGCTGGCTCAGGCAAGCCGGGCTTAGGCGAGCCGGGCTTGGATGAGCCGGGCTTAGTCGAGCCTGTCTCAGATGAGCCTGTCTCAGGCGAGCCAGTACCCGAGCTGCCGGCGGCGGCAACGACGACGTGGTACCTGTATATCGTCGAGACGGCGGCCGGGGCGCTTTATACCGGCATTACCACCGATGTCGCCAGACGTGTCGAGCAACACCGCAGCGGCAAGGGCGCCAAGGCGCTGCGTGGCAAGGGCCCGCTGACGCTTCGCCATCAGGAGCCGGTCGGCACGCGAGGTGACGCCAGCCGGCTGGAAATCGCCGTCAAGCGCATGTCGGTGCGTCGCAAGCGCCAGTGGCTGGCAGCGCGCATCAGCACTGACGAAGCGAGGGCGGTGGTCGAGCAGGATCGTACTTCGATAACGAAAACGACATACAAGGAGAGGTAGATGGAGTTCCTGCAAAAGCTGGACGTGGAGGCCCTGATCGAGTTTGCCTCGACCACCGGGCTGCAGTTTCTGATCAATCTGGTCGCCGCGGCGGCGATCTTCATCATCGGTCGCTGGGTGGCCAAGGCGGTACACCGGGTGGTGGTCAAGGGCATGCAGCGTGCCGACGTCGAACCCCTGCTGGTCAAGTTCCTCGGCAACATCCTGTATGCCTTGCTGCTGACCTTCGTGATCCTGGCCGCCATCAGCCGGATCGGTATCCAGACCGCCTCGTTGATCGCGGTGATCGGTGCCGCCGGTCTGGCGGTGGGTCTGGCCCTGCAGGGGTCGCTTGCCAACTTCGCCGCCGGGGTCATGGTCATCATCTTCCGCCCCTACCGGATCGGCGACTACGTGGAGGCAGGTGGGGTCAGCGGCACCGTCGAGGATGTGCAGATCATCAGCACCGAGCTGAGCACGCCGGACAATCGCAAGATCATCGTGCCCAACGGCCAGATGATGAGCGGTGCCGTGGTCAACTATTCTGCCCACGCCACTCGTCGGGTCGATCTGACGGTGGGGGTCGGCTATGACGACGACATCGATACCGTGCGTCGGGTGCTGGAGAGCGTGGTCGCCGACGACCCTCGCGTGCTCAGCGAACCGGCGCCGAATATCCGCATGAATGCCATGGGCGACTCCTCCATCACATGGATCGTGCGGCCCTGGGTGCAGGCATCCGACTACTGGGACGTCTACTGGGAGATGACCGAGGAGATCAAGCGTCGCTTCGATCGCGAAGGTATCAGCATTCCCTTTCCCCAGCGCGACGTGCATCTCTATCACCACGCCAAGGACGAGCCCCAGGCCAACGCCTGAGCAGGATGTGGTGCTGTCGATGACGACAAACGAGAGAAGCTGCCCTGGGGCAGCCTCTCTAGCTGTGAACGTGCGTGCGATGTCTGCCAGGGGAGTGCGGGCAGGGACTAGGCTCTGTCCGAAAAGTCGACGAGTGCAGGCACTTTTCAGACGAGCCCTAGTGCAGCTTTAGCCTGGGCTTGAGGAAGCGGTTAAGCCCATCGACCACCACCATCATCGCGGTCTTGACCGTGCCGTGGATGGCGCGCTGGTGCATGCGGTAGAGCGAGGCGTAGAAGAAGCGCGCCAGGTTACCCTCGATGAACAGGCTACGGGCCGAGGCGGCGCGCATCAGGCTGCCGATGGCGTCGAAGTGGGCCAGCGAAATCAGCGAGCCTCGGTCGCGGAAGACAAATTCCTTGAGCGGCTTGCCGTCGACCACGGCACACAGGTTACGGTAGAGCACGCCGGCCTGCTGGTGGGCGGCCTGGGCCCTGGGCGGCACCACCGTGCCGTCTTCCTGGGGGCAGCTGGCGCAGTCGCCGAAGGCGAAGATGTGCGGGTCATCGATGCTCTGCATGGTGGCGGCCACCTTGACCCTGTTGTTGCGCTCCACCTCCAGCCCCAGTTCTGCCAGGAAGGCCGGAGCCTTGATGCCGGCGGCCCACACCCCCAGGTCGATTTCGATGGCGTCATCGTCGGTGGTGTGGATGGCGCGCTCGTCGACCATGGTCACCCGGGTGTCCACATGGACCTTGACCCCCAGGTTCTCGAGTTCCTTGTGCACCGCGCCGCTGATGCGGTCCGGCAGCGCCGGCAGCACCTTGGGCGCGGCCTCGATCAGGTGGACCCGCAGGTGCTCGCGGCCCAGCGCGGTAAAGCCGTAGCTCTTGAGCATGCGCGAGGCGTCGTGCAACTCGGCGGCCAGTTCGACGCCGGTGGCCCCGGCCCCGATGATGCCCACGGTAATGCAGGGATCCTGATCCTCGAGCCGGGTGCTGTAGCGCATGAAGGTATTGAGCAGTGCCTGTCGAAAGCCTTCGGCCTGGGCAGGACTGTCGAGGAAGTGGCAGTGGTCCGCCACGCCTTTCGTGCCGAAGTCGTTGCTGACGCTGCCGACCGCCAGTACCAGGTGATCGTAGTCGAGACGCCGCGCCGGCAGGATCTCGTTGCCCTCGTCATCGACGATGGGGGCCAGGGTCAGTTGGCGGGACTCACGATCCAGATCGCACAGGGTGCCGCGCTGGAAGCGGTAGCCATTGGCCGCCGAGTGGGCCTGATAGGAAATCTCGTCGAGGCCCGAGTCGAGGACGCCGGTGGCGACCTCATGCAACAGCGGTTTCCAGATGTGGGTCGAATTGCGATCGACCAGCACGATGTCGGCCTTGTCCTTCTTGCCGAGCCGTCGTCCCAGGCGCGTGACCAGCTCAAGGCCGCCGGCGCCGCCGCCGACAACCACGATGGTGGGTTTGCTCATGATGAGCTCCAGAAAAAAGGTGGAGCGCCATCATAGACAGATAAGTGCTTGGCTGACCACGGCGCTTGCGCCAGAATGTGCGCCGCGCATAGATATTCCAATTTCGGCATAGTCGAGGAGACGGCCTATGGGTGACGCCCTGGAGGGGGTGCTGTTGGTGGCCTTCGATCTGGATGGCACCCTGATCGATTCGGTCCCGGACCTGGCAGCGGCGGTGGATTCCGCCTTGATCGACGTCGAACTGGCGCCGGCAGGCGAAGCCAGGGTGCGCGACTGGGTCGGCAATGGTGCCTGGGTGCTGCTGGAACGTGCCCTGACCGATGCACTGGGCGAGGCCCCCAGCGAGGTGCTGTTGAAGACCGCCCACGAGCGCTTCCTCGAGCACTACCATCGCCGTCCCTGCGACAGGACGAGGCTCTATCCGGGGGTGACGGAGACCTTGAAGCGGCTGTTCGGGCGGGGTCTGATCCTGTGTCTGGTCACCAACAAGCCCGAGGCCTTCATCCACCCGATCCTCGAGCATCTGGGTATCGATGGCTTCTTTTCCGCCTGCCTCGGTGGCGACACCCTGCCTCGTCGCAAGCCTGACCCCATGCCGCTGCGACACCTGTCCCAGCAGTTCGACGTCTGTCCCTCGTACTGTCTTATGGTGGGCGACTCCCGTCACGATGTCGCGGCGGGCAAGGCCGCCGGTTTCCGTACCGTGGCGGTGCCTTACGGCTACAATCACGGTGAACCGATCAGCCTGAGCGAGCCGGATCTGGTGGTTGAATCGCTGGAACAACTCGTTTAGGGTTTTTTGGCATGACACTGTCGTTAGCGTCATGCCGATAAATCCTCGCTATTGCAGGCCTTGCCAGGCGCCCGTCACAGGGAATCCCGTCGTGTGGAATCCGCGAGCGCGGCGCACGGGTCTCGCGGTAGCGGTCTGTCACTCGTTGGCTTCATTCATTCGTTTCGCTGGTGGACTGCCCATGGCCCAGCCTTGCTTCTCCTCGATGTCCTGTCCGCATCTGTCTGCGTCGCTGCCTACGACGTCCTGCGGTTGGCGATGGTGACCGTTTCTCCGTTCTTGTCGTTGTCACTTTCGTCTCTTGAATTGAGGATCTGGGCATGATGACCCCCGAGCGTTTCGATGAGCTGGCCCAGGCCGGCTACAACCGTATTCCCATCACCCGCGAGATGATGGCCGACCTGGACACGCCGCTGTCCACCTATCTGAAACTGGCCGATCAACCCTGGACCTTTCTGCTCGAGTCGGTGACCGGCGGCGAGAAGTGGGGGCGTTACTCGATCATCGGTCTGCCCTGTCGCGAACGCATCGAGGTGCGGGGCTATCAGGTTCAGCATATTGTCGATGGTGACGTGACCGGCGCCACCGAAGTGGAAGATCCGCTGGCCTGGATCGAGGAGTTCCAGCGTCGCTTCAAGGTGCCGGTGCTCGACAACCAGCCGATCTTCGACGGCGGACTGGTGGGCTACTTCGGCTACGACACCATCCGCTATATCGAGCCGCGCCTGGCCGGTGTGGAGAAGGACGACCCCATCGGGGTGCCGGACATCCTGTTGATGGTGTGCGATGAGCTGGTGGTGTTCGACAACCTTTATGGGCGTCTGACCCTGTGGACCCACGCCGATCCTTCCACGCCCTCGGCCTTCAGCGCCGCCCAGGCCCGGCTGAGCGCCCTGGAAGACGCCCTGCGCAGCCCGCTGTCGGTGGCCTCGCGAGTGCCCGGTGACGCGCGCCCGGCGGTGGAGGAGGGACACTTCACCTCCGGCTTCACCGAAGAGGGCTTCAAGTCGGCGGTGGAAAGGATCAAGGAGTACGTGCTGGCGGGCGACGTGATGCAGTGCGTGCCGTCCCAGCGCATGTCGATCGAGTTCCAGGCCGAGCCGCTGGACCTGTATCGGGCTCTTCGCAGCCTCAATCCGTCGCCCTACATGTTCTTCTTCAACCTTGACGACCACCATGTGGTGGGTGCCTCGCCGGAGATCCTGACCCGCCTGGAGGATGGCATGGTGACGGTGCGTCCGATCGCCGGCACCCGGGTGCGCGGCAAGACCGAGGCCGAGGACAAGGCGCTGGAGGAGGACCTGCTGGCCGACCCCAAGGAGGTCGCCGAGCACCTGATGCTGATCGACCTGGGCCGCAACGACGTCGGCCGCATTTCCGAGACCGGCAGCGTCGAGGTGACCGATCAGATGGCCATCGAGCGCTACTCCCACGTCATGCACATCGTCTCCAACGTCACCGGCAAGCTGAAGCCGGGCTACAGCGCCATGGACGTGCTGCGCGCCACCTTCCCGGCGGGCACCCTGTCCGGAGCGCCCAAGATCCGCGCGATGGAGATCATCGACGAGGTCGAACCGGTCAAGCGCGGCGTCTACTCCGGGGCCGTCGGCTACCTGTCCTGGCATGGCAACATGGACACCGCCATCGCCATCCGCACCGCGGTGATCAAGGACGGTCAGCTGCACGTCCAGTGTGGCGCCGGCGTGGTGGCGGACTCGGTGCCCCAGTCCGAGTGGGACGAGACCCTGAACAAGGGGCGTGCGCTGTTTCGTGCCGTGGCCATGGCCGAGCAGGGACTGCGCTGAGTTCGGCCTGACATCCGCTTGACAGCCATGACCACGACACACACTATAAGCCCATGATGAATATGACCTCCGCACCGTCCCGTGATCGCCAGCAGTGGTGGCGCCCCTTCGACTGAAGCGGGCGGAGGAACCCTGAGCGCCGGGGTGTCGCGGACCACGGTCTGGACAACGACGGTCAGGACAGCGAAAGTGCCGCCCGCGAGGCGGCATTTTTGTGTGTGGGTCGTCTCGCTGGGTGAAGCCCAATATTGAATCCTGGAGCCACCATGATCTTGATGCTCGATAACTACGACAGCTTCACCTACAACATCGTCCAGTACCTAGGCGAACTGGGCGCCGAGGTGGTAACCCGACGCAACGACACCATCAGCCTCGACGAGATCGAGGCCATGGCGCCCAGCCACATCGTGGTGTCGCCGGGGCCCTGCACGCCCAACGAGGCCGGCATCTCGCTGGAGCTGATTCGCCACTTCGCCGGCAAGCTGCCGCTGCTCGGTGTGTGCCTCGGCCACCAGGCCATCGGCCAGGTGTTCGGCGGCAAGGTGGTCCGCGCGCCCCAGGTCATGCACGGCAAGACCTCCGACATTCGCCATGCCGGACAGGGCGTGTTCAAGGGCCTCGATGATCCGCTCTCGGTGACCCGCTACCATTCGCTGGTGGTGGAGCGCGAGAGTCTGCCGGAGTGTCTCGAGATCACCGCCTGGACCGATGACGACGACGTCACCCCCGGCCTGATCATGGGCCTGCGCCACAAGGAGCTGCCCATCGAAGGGGTGCAGTTCCACCCGGAATCGATCCTGTCGCGACAGGGACACGAGATGCTGGCCAATTTCCTCGAGCGCCACTGACTACCATCAGGAGACTTGCATGCAGATGACCAATGCCATCGCGGCGGTGATGCGCCGGGAGAACCTGGGCCGAGAGCAGGCCTATGCGGTGATGCGCACCATCATGACCGGCGAGGCCAGTGACGCCCAGGTCGCCGCCTTTCTGATGGGGATGGCGATGAAGGGCGAGACCGCCGAGGAAATCAGTGGCTGCGCCCAGGTGATGCGCGACCTGATGACGCCGGTAACGCTGTCCTGCGACAACGTCGTGGATATCGTCGGCACCGGTGGGGACGGCGCCAACCTGTTTAACGTATCCACCGCCTCGAGCTTTGTCGCCGCCGCCGCCGGCGCCCATGTGGCCAAGCACGGCAACAGAGGGGTGTCGTCGTCCTCGGGCAGCGCCGATCTGTTCCAGGTGGCCGGCATCGGCCTGGATCTGGACGCCGAACAGGTAGGCCGCTGCATCGAGGAGGTCGGCGTCGGCTTCATGTTCGCGCCCAATCACCACCCGGCCATGCGTCACGCCATCGGTCCGCGCCGCGAGATGGGTGTGCGCACCCTGTTCAATATTCTGGGGCCGTTGACCAACCCTGCCAGTGCGCCCAATCAGCTGCTCGGCGTCTACCACGCCGACCTGCTGGAGTTGATGGTGGAGGTGCTGCGTCAGCTCGGCAGTCGGCATGTGCTGGTGGCCCACGCCGAAGACGGCCTGGACGAAATCTCGCTGGCGGCGCCGACCCGCATCGCCGAACTCAAGGATGGCGAGATCCACCGCTATACCCTGACCCCCGAGGATGTCGGTATCGAGCGTCAGTCGCTCGCTCCGCTCAAGGTCAAGACCGCCGAAGACAGCCTGCGCCTGGTCGAGAAGGCGCTTTCCGGCGAGGGGCCTGCGGCGGATATCGTCGCCCTCAACGCCGGCGCTGCCCTCTACGCCGCCGACGTGGCCGATTCCCTCAAGGAAGGCGTGCTGATGGCCCAGGACGCCCAGGGAACCAGGCTGGCGCTGGAAAAGATGAAGGAACTGGCCCACTTTACCCGGGTGTTCGCTCAGTAGGACCTTTCTGAAAAGAGCCCGACGGGCCGCAAGGAGAATCACAACATGGCCAATGCCACCCCGACGATCCTCGAGCGAATCCTCGAGCGCAAGGACGAGGAGGTCGCCAGCCGACGCCGCCAGGTCAGCGAGCAGGCGCTGCTCGCGCGTGCGCGAGAGCAGGATGCACCGCGCGGTTTCGTCATCTCGCTGGCCGAGCGGATCCGCGACGGCGACGCCGCGGTGATCGCCGAGGTCAAGAAGGCGTCACCCTCGAAGGGGCTGATCCGTGAGGACTTTCGCCCGGCCGAGATCGCCGCTCAGTACGCCCGGGGTGGGGCGGCCTGCCTCTCGGTGCTGACCGACGCTGACTTCTTCCAGGGCCATGAGGACTACCTGATTGCCGCCCGCGAGGCGTGCAGCCTGCCGGTGATCCGCAAGGACTTCATCGTCCACGGCTACCAGGTCAGCGAGGCGCGGGCCATCGGCGCCGACTGCATCCTGCTGATCGTCGCCGCCCTGGAGGACGCCCAGATGCGCGACCTGCACCAGCAGGCTGGCGAGCTTGGCATGGACGTGCTGGTGGAGGTCCACGACGCCCAGGAACTGGAGCGGGCGCTGGCGCTCGATCTGGATCTGGTCGGGATCAACAACCGCGACCTGCATACCTTCAATACCCGACTCGAGACCACCCTGGAACTGCTGCCGCGGATTCCGCCCGAGGTCACGGTGATCACCGAGTCCGGCATCCACAGCCGAGACGATGTGCTGCGCATGCGCGAGAACGACGTCCACGGCTTCCTGGTGGGCGAGGCCTTCATGCGCGAAGAAGATCCGGGCGAGGCCCTGCGGCGACTGTTCTTCTAAGTCCTGTACTCGCCTGAAGACACCTCGGGCCGGTCATCGACCGGCCCGAGGTGTTTTTATTTCCGACTACTTTGCCGGTCTGGCATGACCAGGCGGATCACATGATCGCCCTTGCGTGGTGTCAGCGGCGCGTCGGCGGTGGCGATGCGCGGCCGCCCTGAAGTGCCGACACAGATCAGCGGCGCCGAGTCGGTGTCGCCGGGGAAAGCCCCCTGACGTCTCGCGCTGGCGACGTCCTTGGCCTGGAGGGGCGCTTGCCGGGTGTCTGTGCTGTGGACGTGACTTGGGCGTCTTTCACCCCTTTCTCCACTCGCACGCTTGTCGCCGCTCGCGCGCAGCAGCGCCCGTGAGCGGGGGGCTTCGTCGAGCCTTTCGACCTCGAAGCGAGCCCCACGCTCGACCAGGCTCGAGAGCTGGGCAAAGGTCATCTCGCGGCCGAACAGGTAGGGAACATGCTCGATGGCGGTGGCGTGCTGGCGCCGGGCCTGGCGCCCCAGGTTGACCGCCAGGCGGAACACCTGGCCCTGGCCCAGCAGATGCTCGAAGTGCAGCGCGGCCAGATCATTGAGCTCTCGGTAGGGCGACAGCGGCATCAGGTAGCCGATACCGCTCAGCTCCATGTGCTGGGCGGCGTGTTCGGACAGCGGGTCACCGTAGTAGGCCGAGAGCCCCTCGGCGCGGGCGGCCTGCACCGCGTCCCAGCTCGAGTCGGTCAGCAGCACGCCGAGTCGGGCCTGGCGCAGACAGTGGGCCATCTGCCGGGCCACCGGATTGGCGCCGATGATCAGCACGCCGTGGGCCGAGGGACGGCGCACCTTCAGCCAGTCGCCCAGCGGGCGGGCCAGCAGACTCTGGGATACGACCGTGGCGATGATCACCAGAAAGGTCACCGGTACCAGCCGGTCGGCGCCGGGCACTCCGATCTCTTCCAGCCGCAGCGCGAACAGCGAGGCCACCGCGGCGGCGACGATGCCGCGGGGCGAGATGAACGCCAGCAGGCTCTTCTCGCGCCAGTCCAGGCCACTGCCCAGGGTGCACAGCCACACCGCCAGAGGACGCACCAGCAACAACAGTACCGCCAGAAAGGCCCAGGCCGGCCAGCCCAGCAGTGCCAGTTGCTCGACCGTCAGACGTGCCGCCAGCAGGATGAACAGACCCGAGATCAGAAGGATCGACAGGGTCTCCTTGAACTCGATGATCGGTCGGGTGGGCACGCCACGCATATTGGCGAGCCAGGCGCCCATTACCGTCACCGTCAACAGGCCGGACTCGTGAAACAGGGTGTTGGACAGGGTGAACAGACCGAGCATGGTCATCAGGGTGCCGAAGCTGTGCAGCCGTTGCGGCAGCAGGTGCTGGCGCAGTACCTGGCCCCATAGATAGCCGCCGGCGACGCCGAAGCCGAAGCCGATCAACGCGGTCTGGGCGAACAGCATCAGGGTATGCGGCAGTGCCTGGGTGCCGGAGCCCAGGGCGACGAATTCATAGACCAGTACCGCGCCGATGGCGCCCACCGGGTCGATCAGGATGCCTTCCCAGCGCAGGATCTGGGTCAGGTGCTCGCGGGCGCGCAGGGTCTGCAGCAGCGGCAGGATCACCGTCGGGCCGGTGACCACCAGCAGCGCCCCCAGCAGGCTCGCCATCTCCCAGCTCAGGCCCAGCAGCCAGCGGGCGGCCAGTGCTCCGCACAGGGCGGTGATCAGGGCGCCCCAGGTGACCAGGCGGCGCACCGTGCGGCCATGCCCTCCCAGCTCGCGAAAGTTCAGGGTGAGGCTACCCTCGAACAGGATCACCGCCACCGCCAGCGACACCAGCGGGAACAGAAGTTCGCCGAACAGGGCGTCGGGGTCGAGCAGGCCGGTCACCGGGCCTGCGGCAATGCCGGCGATCAACAGCGTCAGGATGGCGGGGACCTTGAGGCGCCAGGCTAGCCACTGTGAGCCCAGCGCCAGCAGGCCAACGGCCGCCAGGGTGAGTCCGGCATGCTCCATGGTCGGTCGACTCCGAAACGGGAAAAGCCGCGCAGCGTACTGACGCGGCGTCGATCATGCAAACCATCGCCATCATAGGCGTCAACGATGGTCTGACTCAGCTCGCCCGACGAAGTGCGCCGAGCAGCGCCTGCAGCGGATGCGGCAGCCGGCTGTCGGAGAAGCGTCGGGCCTGGCTGCGACAGGAGTAGCCGGTGGCCAGCAGGCGATCGCTGCCGCCGTGCTCCTGCACCACCGGTTCCCAGGACTGGGCGTAGATGGTGCGCGAGGTCGTAAGGTTGCGTGCCTCGTGGCCGTAGGTGCCGGACATGCCGCAGCAGCCCGAGGGCAGGGGCGCCAGGCGCAGCCCGAAACGTTCGAACAATTGCTGCCAGGCCTTGGGGCTGCCCGGCGCCTGGGTCTTCTCGGTGCAGTGGGACAGCAGCTGGAAGGGGGCTTCCTCGCTCAGGTCGAGTCCCGAGGGCACCAGCGAGGCGCCCAGACTCAAAAGCCACTCCTGCAGCATCAGCACCTCAGGCACCGCCTGCTCACCCAGTGCCTTCACGTACTCCTGGCGATAGGTCAGGGTCATCGCCGGGTCGATGCCCACCAGCGGCACGCCGCTGGCGGCCAGGGTGGAGAGCTCTCGGGCACGCTTGCGGGCGGTGCGCTCGAAGGCGCCGAGAAAGCCCTGGACGTTGAGCGGCTTGCCGTTGGGCTTGTAGGGCGCGACGAAGACGCGGATATCGAGGCGCGACAGCAGCTCCACCACGTCGGCGACCAGTCTGGCTTCGAAGTGGCTGGTGAAGGCGTCCTGCACCAGGATCACGCTGCGCGCCTTCTGGCGCTCGCTGAGGCGTCCCAGCGTCAGCGGAGTTGCCTCGGCCACGCCCCAGGCCTTGAGCTGCTTCTTGAGCCGGGCGCGTGACAGCCGGGGGCTGTCGACCATGCCGAGGCCGCGGGCCATCAGCCGGTCCACCAGGCGGTTGTCGAGTGCCGCGTTGTAGGCCGGGGCCAGTGGCGCCAGCGCCGGCAGCAGGAATTCGAGCCCGCCGATCAGGTAGTCGCGCAGCGGTCGCAGGTAGCGTCCGTGGTAGACCTCGAGGAACTGGGAGCGGAAGGCCGGGACATTGACCTTGATCGGGCACTGGCCGGCGCAGGACTTGCACGCCAGGCAGCCGGCCATGGCGTCGTAGACCTCGTGGGAAAAGTCGTCCTTGCCGCGCAGGCTGTTGAGCGCGCGGCGGGGCAGGTGGGCGAGCCAGCCGAGCGCGGTCTCATCCTTCTTGCGCTGTGACTCCTCGACCACGTCGATGCCGGCCTTCCCCTGTAGGCGCAGCCATTCGCGCATCAGGCTGGCGCGGCCCTTGGGCGAGTGCACACGATCCCGGGTGGCCTTCCACGACGGGCACATGGCGTCGTCGGGATCATAGTTGTAGCAGGCGCCGTTGCCGTTGCAGTAGACGGCGTCGGCGTGGGCCTGCCATACCCGCTCGTCGATCTGACGGTCGAAGTCGCCGCGCATGGGCACCGCGTCGATGGCCAGCAGGCCTGGGTCGCTGAGGCTGGCGCCGGGCTTGGGCTGGCTGGCGCCGGACTTGGGCTGGCTGTCGGCCGCTTCGTCGGTCTCCACCAGCGGCGTGGCGATCTTGCCGGGATTGAGCTGGTTGTGCGGGTCGAAGGCACCCTTGAGGCGTCGCAGGCTGGGGTAGAGCTCACCGAAGAAGGCTGGGGCGTACTCCGAGCGCACGCCCTTGCCGTGCTCCCCCCACAGCAGGCCGTGGTAGCGCTGGGTCAGCGCCGCCACCTCATCGGATATCTCGCGGATCATCGCCTGCTGGCGCGGGTCCTTCATGTCCAGCGCCGGGCGCACATGCAACACTCCGGCGTCGACGTGGCCGAACATGCCGTACTCGAGCCCTCGGGCATCGAGCAGGGCGCGGAACTCGGCGATGTAGTCGGCCAGGTGCTCGGGGGGTACCGCGGTATCCTCGACGAAGGGCAGCGGGCGCTTCTCGCCCTTGACGTTGCCGAGCAGGCCCACCGAGCGCTTGCGCATGGCGTAGACCCGACCGATGGCGTCACGGCCGATGGCCTGGGTGAAGCCCAGGCGGGTGACGCTGGTGTCGCTTTCGAGTCCCCGGCAGAAGGCGTCGACCCGGGCCTCGAGGCGCTCGGGGTCGTCGTCGTTGAACTCCACCAGGTTGATGCCCTCGATGGCCGGGCCGCCATCCACCGGGAAGAACTCGGCCACCGAGTCCCACACGAAGTCCTCCATGGCGAGCTTCAACACCTTGTCGTCCACGGTCTCGATGGAGGTGGGGCGAAGCGCCTGCGGCTTTTCTGGTGACGAGCCGCCGGCCATCAGCGCCTTGGCGTCGGCGAGGGCCGCCATGAAGCTCGGGTAGCGCACATTGACCAGGATCGAGTGGCGCGGGATCGGCAGCACGTTGAGCACCGCCTCGTTGGTCAGCGCCAGCGAGCCCTCGGCGCCGCACAGCACGCTGTTGAGGTTGAAGCGGCCGTCGTCGTCGCGAAGGTGGGCCAGATCGTAGCCGGTCAGGCAGCGGTTGAGCGGCGGGAAGATTTCCTCGATGCGCTCGCGCTCCTGCTCGATGATCTTGCGGGCGGCGCGATAGGCGCGGCCCCGGGCCGAGTCCTCGGCGCACAGGGTCTCGAGTTCGTCCTCGTCGACCGCGGCGCTGATCAGGCGCTCGCCGCCGATCAGTACGCTGTCGAGCTCGAGCACATGGTGGCGGGTCTTGCCGTATTCGCAGCTGCCCTGGCCGCTGGCGTCGGTGGCGATCATGCCGCCGATGGTCGCCCGGTTGGAGGTGGACAATTCCGGTGCGAAGAACAGCCCATGGGGCCTCAAGGCGGCGTTGAGCTGGTCCTTGACCACCCCGGCCTGGACCCGTACCCGGCGGTTGTCGACGTCGATCTCGAGGATCTGGTTCATGTGCCGGGAGACGTCCACCACCAGGCCGTCGCTCAGCGACTGGCCGTTGGTGCCGGTGCCGCCACCACGTGGTGTCAGGGCCACCTTGCGGAAGGTTTCCCGCCCGGCGAGCCGGCCGAGCAGCTCGAGGTCGCCTGCATGGCGCGGAAACACCGCCGCCTGGGGCAGACGCTGGTAGAGCGAGTTGTCGGTGGCCAGTACCGTGCGGCTGGCGTAGTCCGGGGCGATTTCACCCTCGAAACCTTCCGCCTTCAGGGCCTTGAGAAAGTCGACATAGTGCTGGTCCAGTGGGGTCGCGGCATCAGCTAGGGGCAGTGGTGCGATCATGGTCTCGGTCGATACAGGCCCCGCGGCGGCGCGGCTGGCGCTATCGACAGGGCAGGAGAATGGGAGGGCGTCCACTTTACCGCGTCTCGGGGGGTGGGTGCATCCCGATCGCGAGAGAAGCGGGCGCTCGCCCCCGGTCGATGGCGCCGCCTCTCGCTTTTGCCTACAATGTGTCGCCTGCGCGGAGGGTGGTCCCAGGGCACACCAGCGGGGCGCTTTTCGGCAGTCCTCACAGTGGGGCCCGAGAGCAGCGTCCGACGCTGGCGATGGTGACGCACGGCCCCAGGTGACGCCTTCCGCATCCGACATGTTCTTTCCACTCAGGCGACGGACCAGACTCCATGCTCGATCCGAAACTGCTGCGCGGCGACCTCGATACGCTCGCCCAACGACTGGCCACCCGCGGTTACTCTCTCGACAGCGAGGCGCTTGGCTCGCTGGAATCCCGCCGTCGCGAGCTGCAGACCGAGACCGAGCGTTTGCAGAACGAGCGCAACACTCGCTCCAAGGCGATCGGCAAGGCCAAGGCCGCCGGCGAGGACATCCAGCCGCTGCTCGACGAGGTCAGTGACCTGGGCGAGCGCCTGGACGCTGCCAAGGTGGCGCTGGCCGAGGTGCAGGGCCAGTGGGAAGACATCGCTGCGGGGATCCCCAATCTGCCCCACGCCAGCGTGCCCGAAGGCGCAAGCGAAGACGACAACGTCGAGGTGTCGCGCTGGGGCAACCCCGGCGAGTACGCCTTCGAGGTCAAGGATCACGTCGATCTGGGAGCCAAGAAGGGCGATCTGGACTTCGAAGTTGCCGCCAAGCTGACCGGCGCTCGCTTCGCCGTGATGCGCGGGCCGATCGCTCGCCTGCACCGCGCCCTGACCCAGTTCATGCTCGACAAGCAGACCCTGGAGCACGGCTACGAAGAGTGCTACGTGCCCTACATGGTCAACCGGGACTCGCTCTACGGCACCGGCCAGTTGCCCAAGTTCGGCGAGGACCTGTTCAAGCTCGACGACGAGCGCGAGTTCCACCTGATCCCGACTGCCGAGGTGCCGCTGACCAACCTGCTGCGCGGCGAGATCGTCGACGCTGGCGCCTTGCCGTTGAAGCTGACCGCCCATACTCCCTGCTTTCGCAGCGAGGCGGGCTCCCACGGTCGCGATACCCGCGGGATGATCCGCCAGCACCAGTTCGACAAGGTCGAGATGGTGCAGCTGGTCGATCCGGCCAAGAGCTACGAGGCGCTGGAGGAAATGCGCGGCCACGCCGAGGCGATCCTTCAGGCGCTCGAGCTGCCTTACCGGGTGGTGACCCTGTGCACCGGTGACATGGGCTTCTCCGCCGCCAAGACCTACGATCTCGAGGTCTGGCTGCCGAGCCAGGACACCTACCGCGAGATCTCCTCGGTGTCCAACTGCGAGGACTTCCAGGCACGCCGCCTGCAGGCGCGCTTCCGCGCCAAGGGTGAAAAGAAGCCGCAGCTTCTGCACACCCTCAACGGCTCCGGCCTGGCGGTGGGCCGCTGCCTGATCGCGGTGATGGAAAACCACCAGAACGAGGATGGCTCCATCACCGTTCCCGAGGTGCTGCGTCCCTATATGGGCGGGGTCGAGTGCATCAACGTCTGATCCGTCCTTGAGAGGGGCGGGCGCGCTTGCCCTTGCTTAAGCACAAGCAAAAGCAAAAGCCCCGGTGGTCGCGACCACCGGGGCTTTTGCGTCACGGGCTTTTTACGTCACGGGCTTAGGCGATATGGCACCGGACCCCGGCCGCTTTCCGTTGGGCGGGTGCGACTCGTTGGCCACCGATGCCATGGCCGTCGGGCTGACGTCGCCGCTATCGTCATTGCGGCGCAGCCGGGACCTGCTGGCGATCCTGATCGATATCCGCGGTTGCCTCGGCCAGCCCCCAGCGGACCTGGACACCGGCGTCGATGGTGATGCTGCCGGGGCTGTAGTCGGCGTTGCCGCCGCTTTCGGCCATGTCGGCGCGCATCGCCATCATGCGTGGCTGAAACACCGGGGCGTTGGTCTCGCTGACATGGATCACCTCACCGAGCTCCACTCCCAGGGCGTCCGCCATCAGTTCGGCCTTGGCCCTGGCGCGCTCGAGCGCCTGGGTCAGTGCGCGGTCGCTGGCCGCGTCGCGGTCGGCAAGATCGTAGCTGACGCCGTCCAGTGCATTGACGCCGGCTTCGGTCAGGGCGTCGAGCAGGGTCGGAAGGCTATCGAGATCGCTGATCGCCAGGGTCACCGGACGCTCCAGGCGAGTACGTACCATGGGGATGGGGTTGTCGTTGCCCTGGCGTGTTTGATGCAGCATCTCCTGCTGTACCCGCAGCGATCCGGCGTTGATCGCCTCGCGGGAAAGACCCGCGTCTTCCAGCGCCGAGATCAGCTCGGCGGCACGATCCTCCAGGCGTTGGCGGGCCTCAGCCAGGGCCTGGCCGTGGTCACCACTGTCCTTTTCCTGGGCGATGGCCGGTGTCAGCTCCCACAGTCGGGCGTTCAAGGTCGCCTCGTCCGGAGCGACCTTGAGCTCGGACTGGGCCTGGATATCCAGATAGCGTGGCGTGGGTGACTCGGCGGCCAGGGAGGGCGTGGCGGCCAGAGAAGCCAGCGCCAGGCCGAGCCCCACTGTCGCCAGCCGGTTGAGGTGGCGCAGGCGAAGGCTCGGCATCGCCCGTGACCGGGCGGAGGGAGTGGCGAGTGACATCGGATTCTCCTTGTAACGTGGGGGATGAACGACAGGGCGAACAACAGGGGGCGCGTCGCAGACAAGTCTGACAGGGTCCAGCACCGGCCAGGGCCTACTGACTGGGACGGTGTCCCTGGCGAGACGTTCCCGGATCTCAAGCGTCTCCACGATCCTTGCATGGTTGAGCCTGGGCCGGCCAATGTCGCCGGAGTGATACACGGAACATTGGCAATGTTGCGCCATGTGCCATGATTCTTTGTGCTGAAACGATTGGCGGGGCATGATGGCGCCGATAACGCCGTCGAGCCGACGGCTGGTTAACGAGAGGAGCTACCGTCCATGGAAGATGAAGTCGAGGCGCAGGAGCGCAGGCTCCCCTTGAACCTGACGCTGGCCCTGGCTGCACTGGTGGTCATCGTCGCCGGCATGCGCGCGGGGGCAGACCTGCTGGTGCCGGTGCTGCTGTCGCTGTTCATCGCGGTGGTGTGTACCGCCCCGGTGCAGTGGCTGCACGAGCGGGGGCTGGGCTTGAAACTATCGGTATGGGTCACGCTGGTGGTGATCGGCGGCATGCTGATCCTGCTGGCGCTGTTGCTGGCCAATAGTGTCGGTACCTTTGCCGAGGCCTTGCCCGGGATCGAGGAAAAGCTATACGAATACTACCTGCGCCTGCTCGATGGACTGGCCAGCATGGGGCTTGCCATCGACACCCAGCGGCTGGCCGGGTTTCTCGACACCCAGAAGCTTGGCGAATGGCTTCCGGCACTGCTCAGCCAGCTCGGCAATCTGATGATGCAGAGTGTCGTGGTGGCGCTGCTGGTGATGTTCATGTTGTTCGAGACCCTGAACTTCCGCGACAAGATATCCCGGGCGCTGGCCAACCCCGCCCCGAGCCTCGAGCGCTTCAACGAGTTCAGCCACACCCTCAAGCGTTACCTGGCGGTCAAGACCGTGATCAGCCTGGTCACCGGGGCCCTGGTGTGGGTGGCCTGTCTGCTGGTGGGGGTCGACTTCCCGCTGCTGTGGGCGGTGCTGGCCTTTGCGCTCAACTATATCCCCAACATCGGTTCGGCCATCGCCGCGGTGCCGGCGGTGCTGCTGGTGCTGGTGTCTCCGGACGGGGGCATGGGCGATGCTCTGCTGCTGAGCCTTGCCTATCTGTCGATCAACTTCGTCATGGGCAATCTGGTCGAACCGCGGGTCATGGGGCGGGCGCTGGGGTTGTCCACCTTCGTCGCCTTTCTGTCGCTGGTGGTATGGGGCTGGATCTTCGGGGTCACCGGCATGTTGCTGTCGGTGGTGCTGACGATGACGTTGAAGATCGCCCTCGACAGCCACCCCCAGACCCGCTGGATGGCCCACCTGCTGGGACCGGCCAAGGGTGGCCCGGTGGAGGACGCCAGCCGGCCACTGGCCGAGCGTGCTCGTATGAGCAAGCTGAAACGCAAGGTCGAATCGGTCCAGCGCAAGTAAACCGACCGGGCGCATGAGCCAGCGATATGGACCACCTGAACGAAAGGTCGAATCGGTCCAGCGCAAGTAAACCGACCGGGCGCAGAAGCCAGCGCTAGTAAGCTGGGCAAACCCAACAAAAGGTTGAGCCAACCTGGCCAGGGTCGGCTGCTGTAGCGCAAGCGAGCCAAGGACGGGGTTATGGCGCCTTCTCGGGCGGAGGGAATACCACCTCCATGCCGCGGGCGTCGAGCTGACGGATGTCCTCGGGGCTACCGTCCTCGGCCAGGGTGACCAGACCGATGCCGGGCCCGTTCCACAGGCGTTCTCCGGCCTTGGCGCGGTCCGGGTCCCTGGGCTCCACTGCCATGGGCCGGCGCTGGGTAAACCAGTTGAGCGGCGAGCGTGGCGAGTAAAGCCAGCGATTGAGCCGGTCGAAGGTATCCAGCAGGGTGTCGGGAAAGCAGTTCTTGAGGCCGCTGGAGGTGATCTGCCAGATCATCGGGCCCTGGTGCCGGTGACGGATACGCACGTCGTAGACGAAGGAGTAGTGCACGTCGCCAGACAGGATGACGTAGTGCCCCGGGGTCCGCGAGTGGCGGAAGATGTTGAGCATCACGCTGGCGGCGCCACGATGGGCCATCCAGTTCTCGGCATCCACCAGCAGCGGTTTGCCCGCCAGGGTGAACAATTTCTGGATGGTCTCGATCAGCTTGACCCCGAACATCGGCGCCGGAGAGACGATGACCGCCGACGGCGCGTCGATCAACTCCTGCTGAAATTCCGATAACGCCTCCCAGTCCATCAGGCCGGATGGCCGTTCGGGCTTGCGCCCGTTGCGCCAGCGTCGGGTGCGGGTATCCAGCACCACCAGACGTGGACTGCCCTCCACCTGAAATTCCCAGCCCTCGAAGCGAAAGAGGCGCTCGAGACAGGCATCCTGCTGATCCTTGTCGAGCCAGCCTTGGTTATCGTTGGCGTCGCTCAACAGCGCCTGGGCTTCGTCCAGCGGTGCCTTCAACCGCTCGGGGGCGTTGCCCCAGCCCTGACACAGCAGATAGGCCAGCAGGGCATTGCCGATGATGCGCTTGGAGAAGGGGTGGCCGTAAGCCGTGCTTTCCCACTGCGCGGTAAGGTTCCAGTCGTCGGTGACGTCGTGGTCATCGAAGATCATCAGGCTCGGCAACTGGGCCATGACGCGGGCGGCGGCAGGCAGGGTAGCGACGAAGTCGTCGATGATCCGGGCCTGGTCGTCGTAGGTCTCTCGTCGCTCTTCTTCAAGTGCAGGAGGCTGGCACTCGATGAGGCGCCACGGCGTCGGCGACCAGACCAGCAGGTACATGGCCACCATCTCGGCGAAGGTCATCAGGTGATTGGCGGCGCTGGCCGACGTGAACACCGGCTTGCGAACGCCCCCGAAGAAGCGATCCTTGAGGGCAGCCGAGCTCTTGACGTCGGGCAGCAATTCTTCGCGTCGATAGTAGCTGAAGGGGCTTGCGTAGAGCGATTGGCTGTCGTCGATGGTTGAGCCCTCGAGGGTCTCGTCGAACAGCCCCAGGCGCTCGATCAGCGCGTGTATCGCCACCAGCAAGGGGCCGGCGACGTCATCGGCGTAGATCTGGTCGCCGGTCATCAACAGCCAGGCCGGCCACTGTTCGGGACAGTCGAGACGCTGGGCGAGCCAGCTGTCCAGATGGGCCAGGCCGTCCGGGCCATCGTAGTGAGGACGACGGCAGGAGCCATGCAGCAGGCGTCGGTGGCTCGATGCCAGCACGAATGCCGGCGTCTCGTGCCCTTCATGGCACAGATGGGGCGCCAGCTCGCCGAGTGAGGTTTCGCGCTCGTCCGTCACCTTGAGGTCGTAGTCGATCCGGGTGTCCTGGGGCAGAGGCTCATCCAGCGGCGCATCGATCAGGTAGAGCAGGGCATGGCGGCCCAGTGGCACCAGCCGGTAATCGTCCTCACCAAGCGGCTGTCGGCGCGGTGACTCGCCGCTGGGTGACAGCTCGAGGGTCAAGCTGAGCGGACGGCTCGCCACCAGCCAGATGCGCAGACGTTCGGGACTCAAGCGTCGCAGGATGGGGCCGGCGAGGATAGCGGGAAGGTCGTCGGGAGACGTTCCGGTGTCGGTCATGGCGGTCCTGTGTCGGTTCGCTGTCGGTAAGCCCCTTTACGGGGGGAGACCTCGCGCATGGCGAATACATCAAGAGTATCAACGGTAAGCGGCAAGGAGGCCAGAGCGCCGGCGTATGCCTTGCAGACTGTTCCCGAGGTGGCCGTTGCGCTGACTGGTCTGGTAGCGCTGGTCTTGACCTGGCTGCGCGAGTGGTCCGGGTCAGCACCTGGCAAATGCTAGCATCAAGGATGAGGAACGCGTCTTCCGGGAGACTCCCATGGCTCATGAACATCGAACGACCGAAAGCGCCACAGCGGGCGGCCCTGCTCACCAGCACGCTGAGCGTGACAAGCATCGGCACGATCCCCACGGCCATGACGCGCACCGCCATGGCCATGGCATCGGCCATGTACACACCGACAGCCAGCGTCGGCTGGCCTGGGGCATCCTGCTGACAGCGTCCTTCATGGTGGCCGAGGTGATCGGAGGTGTTGTCTCCGGATCGCTGGCGCTGCTGGCCGACGCCGGCCATATGCTCACCGACAGCGCTGCCCTGGTGCTGGCCTGGTTTGCCGCCCGCCTCAGCAAGCGACCTGCCGACGACGCCCGCAGTTTTGGCTATGACCGGGTGCAGATCCTCGCCGCCTTCGTCAACGGCTTGACCCTGATCGCCATCGTCGTCTGGATCTCGATCGAAGCGGTCCGCCGCCTGCTGAGTCCGGTCGAGGTGCTGGGGCCTGTCATGCTGACGGTGGCGGTGGCGGGACTGCTGGTCAACATCGTGGTCTTCGTGATTCTTCACGGCGGCGATCGCGACAATCTGAATATTCGCGGTGCTGCACTGCACGTGCTGGGCGATCTGCTCGGTTCCGTTGCGGCGATCGTTGCCTCGCTGGTGATCATGGCGACCGGATGGACGCCGATCGACCCGCTGCTGTCGGTGCTGGTGGCGCTGCTGATCCTCAGGAATGCCTGGACACTGACGCGCCAGAGTGGGCACATCCTGCTGGAAGGCGTTCCGGAATCCCTGGACATCGATGCCATGAAGCGGGCCGTCGTCGAGGCGGTACCGGCGGTATGCGACGTTCATCATGTTCACGCCTGGTCGCTGACACCCGGACGGCATCTGGTGTCGATGCACGTCGGGGTGCGCTCGGGAGAAGACCACCAGACAACTCTGGTGGCAGTGCGGGAGGTGCTGACCCAAGGGTTCGATATCGAGCATGTCACGATGCAACTGGAAGAGGTGGGGGACTGCGTCGACCATCGCTGAGCAACACCACTGCGTGGGGTCAGGCAGGGGCAAGGTAAGCCGAAAGGGAAGAGCGGGTGGCCGCCCCCCCTGGAGGCAGGGAGGGCGAGGATGGCCGGCGACTAGAGAAGCTTGGTCTGTCGCAGACTGTGCAGGGCGCAGGGGGCATCGAAGCTGTTCGCATCCGCCAGATCCCAGAACTCACGATACAGCGGATGGTTCTTGGCGCCGCCCTCCAGCAACTCCTTGGGTGCCAGGCTGTCGATCAGGCTGATGTAGGGCAGCGCCTTGCCATTGGAGAGGCGCCTGATGATGTGTTCGGGGCCAAGTTCGCTGGGATGATGCAGCCCCGCCGCCTCCAGCATCTCGCACAGGGCGAACTTGGTATTGGCGTGGAAGTTCTTCACCCGCACCGACTTGTCCTCGACGTCCAGGCGGTTGCCGCGGGCCTTGTCCTGGGTGGCGACCCCGCTGGGGCACTGGTCGTTGTGGCAGCTCTGGGCCTGGATGCAGCCCAGCGAGAACATGAAACCACGGGCCATGTTGACCCAGTCGGCGCCCAGCGCCAGCGTGCGGGCGATGTCGAAGGCGCTGATGATCTTGCCGCTGGCGCCGATGCGAATCTCGTCGCGCAGTCCGGCGCCGACCAGGGTGTTGTGGACCAGGATCAGGGCGTCATTGAGCGGCATGCCGAGGCGGTTGATGAATTCCAGCGGTGCGGCGCCGGTGCCGCCCTGGCCACCGTCGACCACGATATAGTCGGGGCGGTCGCCGCATTCCAGCATGGCCTTGACCATGGCGAACCATTCCCAGGGATGGCCCAGGGCCAGCTTGATGCCCACCGGCTTGTCGCCGGACAGGGTGCGCAGCTCCTGGATGAAGTGGATCATCTCGCAGGGGGTGGAGAAGGCGGAGTGCTTGGACGGCGAAAGTACGTCCTGGCCTTCGGGCACGCCGCGGGTCGAGGCTATCTCGGCGGTCACCTTGGCCCCCGGCAGGATGCCGCCATGGCCAGGCTTGGCGCCCTGGGACAGCTTGATCTCGATCATCTTCACTTCGTCACGACGGGCATTCTCCTTGAACTTGTCGCGATCGAATCCACCGTCGTCGCGACGACAGCCGAAGTAGCCGGAACCGATCTGCCACACCAGGTCGCCGCCGCGCAGGTGGTAGGGCGATATCGCCCCTTCCCCGGTGGTGTGGTAGAAGCCCCCGAGCTTGGCACCTTCGTTGAGGGCGCTGATGGCATTGGGCGACAGGGCACCGAAGCTCATGGCGGAAATATTGAGCACGCTGGCCTTGTAGGGCTTGGCGCGATGCTCGCCGACGACCACGCGGAAGTCATGATCGGTGATCTCCACCGGTGACAGCGATGGCCCCATCCACTCGTAGCCGGGGGCGTTCATGTCCCGGAGCGAGCCGAAGGGCTTCTTGTCGATGGTGCTCTTGGCCCGTCGATAGACCAGCGAGCGCTGCTCGCGGGAGAAGGGCGACTCGAAGGTGTCCGCCTCGATGAAGTACTGGCGGAACTCGGGCCCGATGGATTCCAGGAAGTAGCGAATATGCGCCAGGATCGGGTAGTTGCGACTGACCGTGCGGCGACGCTGGACGATGTCATAGGTGCCCAGCGCGGTCAGCGCGCCAAACGCCAGCACCCCCGTCAGCCACCATAGTGACGCCAGTAGCCCGAGCAGGCTGACGATCAGGCCGGCGACGGCGATGTAGTAGGCGCCGAAGCGGGTCGAGGCGTGGCGTGAAAGGTACGAGGCCATGTCGTTCTCCCTGAGTCACGGTTTTCTTGTGTTCTTTACTCATGCAAGCACATTACCTGTCACCGGCATAGAGCACGCGGCACCGGGTGACGACCAGGCACAGTGGAGCAAAAGGCGGAGGCATGGCTCGGGAGAGAGGCCGCGCTAAAGGCGGCAGCCGGCAAGTCGTGAGGTGCTGCTGCAGGTGACTGCAAAGGGTCATCGTCTCGTAACCAAGTGCAAATAGTGTTTGACCTGAGCGCCAAGACGGCGCATGCTGCTCGCAGTTGGTTAGCAAGTTGAACGTCTCAGAGGTCATCGAAGCATCCTGGCGACGATGTTCCGGGGGAAGGTTTCTTGTTTTACCCACTGCAACTCGGGTATCTCCCGGTAATGTATATACGCTAGTCGAGGATTCGATCATGGCAACTGGTACCGTCAAGTGGTTCAACGACACTAAGGGCTACGGCTTCATCTCTCCGGACGACAACGGTGACGACCTGTTCGCTCACTTCTCCGAGATTCAAGCCGACGGCTTCAAGTCCCTGCAGGATGGCCAGAAGGTCTCCTTCGAGGTGACTCAGGGCAAGAAAGGCCTCCAGGCTTCCAACATCAAGGTCATCGACTAAGTCGATCGCTTGATGGCCGCTCAGGCGGCATGATGCATCGCACTTGATGCATGGAAAAGGCTCGCTACGGCGGGCCTTTTTGCGTTTCTGATGTGTCGTTCTGCGCCCCGGGTGGGTGCCGGTGAAGGACACCCGTAAACGAGGTGAATCTCTCGCAAAGGCGCTGAGGTATAGGGTGAAGGGCCTATATGCCTGAAAGAGATAAAAAAATAATACATTGTAACTATTTAGAATAAGGTGAGGGAGGCACAATAGGCTGATTCTCTTCAGCAAGGCCACCTCATGTCGCTGGATGCCTGGATCGCCCTTTCCGTTGCCTGTGCCGTCTTCCCGTTGATGGCGCTGACCCGCCTCGGCCCCGACATGGTGCTGATGGGGGCTCTTGTGGTGCTTCTGAGCCTTGGGGTCATCGACGCCGAGCAGGCGTTGGGCGGCTTTTCCAACAGTGGCCTGTTCACGGTCGCCTTCCTCTACATCCTGGTCGCCAGCCTGCGTGATACCGGTGGTATCGATCTGATCATTCGTCACGTGCTGGGACGCCCCTCCGGCGAACGTCACGCCTTGTCACGCCTGGTGTGGCCAGTCACCGCCGTCAGCGGGCTGCTCAACAACACGCCGGTGGTGGCCACCTTCATCCCTGCGGTGATCAGCTGGGGGCGTCGCTTCTCGATTGCCCCGCAGTTGTTGCTGATGCCGCTGAGCTTCGCTTCGATCCTCGGGGGCACCGTCACCCTGATGGGTACCAGTACCAATCTGGTGGTGCATTCGCTGATGCAGGAGCGCTTCCCGGATCTCCACCTGGGGCTGTTCGAAATCGCCTGGGTGGGCGTGCCCATGGCGCTGGTCGGGGTCGTCTACCTGCTGGTAGTAACGCCTCGTCTGCTGTCCAGGCGCCCCGGCAGTGAGGAGGCCTTCGCCAACCTGCGCGAGTTCACCATCGAGATGGAAGTGGATCCGCAGGGGCCGCTGGTCGACCGTACCGTCGAAGAGGCCGGGCTGCGGCATCTTTCCGGGCTCTTCCTGGTGGAAATCGAACGCGGTGGCAATGTGGTCAGCGTGGTGGGGCCGGGTGAACGTCTCAAGGGCGGGGATCACCTGGTCTTTGCCGGCACCACTGAGGGGGCAGTGGAATTGCAGCAGATGCGCGGTCTGAGGCCATCTCGTCTGGGGGAGTCGCATCTTGAGAAGGAGTTTCGCGAGCGCCGCCTGGTGGAAGCGGTAGTCTCCGACCAGTGCCAGTTCATCGGGCAGAAGATTCGCGATGGCCATTTTCGCACGCTCTATGGCGCCGCTGTGCTGGCGGTTTGTCGTGGCGGGCGCAGGGTGGCGGGTAGCCTCGGGCAGATTCGTCTGCAACCCTCCGATGTGCTGTTGCTCGAGGCGCGCCCGGCCTTTATTGAACGTCATCGACAGTCTCAGGACTTCCTGTTGATCAGCCAGGTCAATGGTCAGGCCAGGCCCGCCTTCGACCGAGCGCTGCGCGCCTGGGCGATCCTGGCGACGGTAGTGGTGCTGGCCTCCACCGGGCTGATGAGCATGATGAACGCCGCCATGCTGGGCGCCACGGCAGCCCTGTTGAGCGGCTGTGTCAGCGTCCGCAGTGCCCGTCGCGGCATGGACACCCAGGTGTTACTGACCATCGCTGCATCCTTTGGCCTGGGCGCCGCACTGCAGACGTCCGGGGCAGCAGATGTGGTGGCCCGTGGGCTGCTGAGTGTCGTCGGCGACAGTCCCTGGGCGCTGCTGGTGGGCACCTACTGTGTGGTGGCGCTGCTGACCTCGCTGGTGACCAACAACGCCGCAGCGGTCATTACCTTCCCCATCGCCATGGCAGGGGCCGAGAGTCTCGGCGTCAATCCCTTGCCCTACGTGGTCGTGGTGATGTTTGCCGCATCGGCCAGTTTTCTCACCCCGATTGGCTATCAGACCAATCTGATGGTGATGGGCCCCGGTGGCTACCGGGTACAGGATTACCTCAAGCTCGGCGGCCCCCTGAATCTACTGACCGCGGTGGTAGTGCTGGTGCTGACACCCTTTTTCTGGCCGTTCTAAAAAGCCCTGTGTGCTTCTCGGTAGCCGGGTGACTTCACCTGTTTGGCTCGTCCCCTCTGGCGCATTGCGGTAGGCTAGGAGGTTGTGCTTTGCAACATAGACTGAGATCTGCCCATGAGCGACAACGACCAGCTGGTCATCGAGCCCCGCGGCGAAGCGGACGCCTGCATGATCATTCTTCACGGCCTGGGAGCGGATGGACGTGACTTCGAGCCGGTGGTGCCCATGCTGCCAAGGCCCGGTTACGCTCAGATCCGATTTATCCTGCCCCATGCACCGCGACTGCCGGTCACCATCAATGGTGGCATGGTCATGCCCGCCTGGTACGACATTCTCGAGATGAGCCTGGACCGTCGGGTGGACGAGATGCAGCTGCGGCTGTCGGCCGAGCGGATCAAGGGCGTCATACAGTCCCAGATCGATGCCGGCATCGACAGCCGACGTATCCTGCTGGCCGGGTTTTCCCAGGGTGGGGCCGTTGCCTACGAGGCCGCCTTCAGCTTTGACAAGCCGCTGGGCGGTCTACTGGCGATGTCCACCTACTTTGCCACCGCGAACTCGATCGAGCTGAACGAGGCCAATCGCGATCTGAGGGTGGAAATCCATCACGGCAGCATGGATCCGGTGGTACCCGAATCCCTGGGCCGAGCCGCCTTCGCTCGTCTGGAGGAGCTTGGCTATCACACCGTCTATCGTCAGTATCCCATGGCTCACGCGGTCTGCCCGCAGCAGATCGGGGATATCGGCGAGTGGATGAGTGAGCTGCTGGGACAGTGAGTCCTGAGGCTGCTTTGCTCAGCCTGCGAACATGAGACTTTTCATCCTGCGAAGGAAGTCTGGTTCTTCTAAGCTTTTTTCGTACAAAAAATTAAGAAAAAGCTTACGGGATGCAGGGTGATGTCTGTATGGAGGTTTTTCCGTCGCGACAAGACAAAGGCTGAGAGTGGCGCACCCCCACAGACCATGACGGTCAGTGACGGGGAGTCGGGGGCCGAGGCCCTGCTGGGCGCCGCGCCGGGGTCCGCCTTGTTGCTTGACCATGAAGGAACCATCGTCTGGGCGAACGCTCGTCAGTGCAATGAACTGGGCAAGTCTCTGGCAGACATCAGGGGGCTGCGCCTGACCGATGTTCATTGCAGTACGGCAGCCGAGACACTGGAGCTGGCCCTTGCGCGTTGTCGCGAGGGAGGCGGGAGCTGGGAAGGCGTGGTGGCCTGTGACGGGGTTGGTCGTCTACGTCACCTTGGTACCAGCATCCACCCGGTGTCGTGGTGCGCTGCCCGCTGGATGCTGATGAAGCACGACGTCAGCCGACTGCAACTGCAGGCGGCGTCAGCTCAGCGACTGAGCCGCACCATTGAAAGCCGCATGGCGAGGCTCCCGGGAGTGGTGTTCCGGCTGCGCCAGTCGCCCGGGGGAGGCTTGTCGTTTGACTACCTGGGACCTGGCTTCGAATCCCAGACGGGGCTGTCTCGTCAAAGAGCCCTTGAAGACGTCGAGGTCGTGCTTTCCAGGCTGGACGAGGACGCGCGTGAGCAGTTGACGCTGGCGCTCGCCCAGTCGCTGGTCAGCCTCACACCCTGGCACCTGGACATCACCCTGGGTGATGCTCAGGAGACCGTCGCGGAAGGACAGCGCTGGTTCGAGGCCAGGGGGACGCCCCAGCGATTCGATGACGGCACCGTGGTCTGGGATGGCCTGCTGCTGGATGTGACCCAGCGCAAGCAGGCGGAGTCGCGTGTCGCCAAGCTGGTCAGCACCGATGTCCTCACCGGCGTGATGAATCGCCGTGCCTTCCTCGAGGCAGGAGCGCGGGTACTCGCCCGATTGCGGCGCCGTGGCGAGCCAGCGGTGCTGGCGATGCTGGATCTTGACCATTTCAAGTCACTGAACGATGCCTACGGCCACGCCGCCGGGGATATGGTGCTGAAGGCTTTCGCCGATACCTGTCGTCTAAGCCTGCGCCCCTATGACCTGCTGGCGCGTATCGGGGGCGAAGAATTTCTGGTACTGCTCGGTGACGTTCATGCCGAAGACGCCTGGGACATACTGGAGCGTCTTCGAAGCAACGTGGAAGCATCGACCTTGAAGGTCGACCGTCGTGCCCTCAAGGTAACGGTGAGCATGGGAGCCATCTGTGTCGGGCAGGACGAAAGTCTCGACATGGCCATGCGGCGTGTGGACGGAGCGCTCTACGATGCCAAGCGTGCCGGTCGCAACCAATTGAAGGGCCTCCTTCCTGAGTATGAACGCGATAACCTCGCGTTGGGCAAGGCCCTGGCATCATCCACCATCTACAAGGAGATCGAGATGGCGTTGAGCGAAGATCTGCGGATCCCTAAGCCCTGCCCGAACTGCGGCAGCTACAACATGCGAGTCCCCAGCACCAAGAATCCCGATGAAAAGGTGCACTGCGCTTCCTGCCAGACCTACGTCTGCCTTTACGCCGAAGCGGAGGAGATGATCGAGAAGACACCCAAGAGCGAGTCCGAGGAACTGATCGAGAAGGCCATGAACCGGGACAAGTGAGCGGGACAAGTGAACGTGTCAGCTCCGGGCCGAACGCCAGCGCCCCCGCCTTGCAGGCGGGGGCGCTTTGGTTTCGTTTGGGGGGAGGTGCTACAACAGCTCTTCGCCGGCCAGGGCCAGGCGCGAGCGCTCGACGCTCTTCAAGGTGTCTTATGAAGAGCTGGCCGGCATGGGGCCAGCTCTTGACGGTACTGTAGTGACGGTGTTGTAGGGAGCGTACCACCGCCGCCATGCCATGTCGGCTCTCTAGACGCCAGCGCCCCCGCCTTTTCGGGCGGGGGCGCTTTGGTTTCGTTGGGGGGCGCTTTCGTTCCGCTGGGGGCGCTTACAACAGCTCTTCGCCGGCCAGGGCCAGGCGCGAGCGCTCGACGCTCTTCAAGGTCACATGGCCGGCATGGGGCCAGTTCTTGAAGTTCTGAACCACTGCGGCCATGCCGCAGGTATTGGCGGTGAGGTAAGGGGTGTCGATCTGGCCGACGTTGCCCAGACAGACGATCTTGGTGTTGCGTCCCGCTCGGGTGATCAGGCTCTTCAACTGCTTTGGCGTAAAGTTCTGGGCCTCGTCGATGATCAGGAAGGTGTCGTTGAGGGTGCGTCCACGCATGAAGCCCGGCGCCCGGATCTGTACGCGTGAGCCCAGCAGTTGGCGCGTGGCGTCCTGGTTCCAGGTTGAGCTTCCGTCATGCTCGTCGCGCAGCAGGTTGTCCATGTTGTCGTGGAAGGCGCCCATCCAGGGCGACATCTTTTCCTCTTCGGTGCCGGGCAGAAAGCCGATGTCCTCGCTCATGGAGATCGGCGCTCGGGTGAACACCACCCGTTCGAAGCGCTTGGTATCGAGGGTCTGCTGGAAGGCCGCGGCCAGGGTCATGAAGGTCTTGCCGGTACCGGCACTACCGGCCACCGTGACCAGGTCCACGGCGTCGTCCATCAGCAGGTTCAAGGTGAAGTTCTGCCGGCTGTCGTGGGCGTGTACCCCCCAGACGCTGGCGCCGTGGCGATAGTTGGTCAGAAGCTCCAGGGTGGCCTGGTGGGGGGCGAGTTCGCGCACGATGGCTTCGAAGCTGGCCTCGCTGTCGGCGTCGGACACCAGCATGCCCAGGTGCCAGTGCTGGGGAATCTCGCCGCTCAGGCGATAGATGACACGGTCATGGTCGCGCTCGACCTTGACGTCCAGCGCCATGGCGTCCCACAAGCCACGGCCGGCGTCCTCATACACAGCGACACCGTCGGTCATGGCGTCGGAGTCATCGAAGGCGCGATCGGTCAGGTAGTCCTCGACCGGCACGCCGAGGGCGGCGGCCTTGACCCGCAGGTTGATGTCCTTGGTGACCAGGATCACCGAGGCGTCGGGGCGCTCCTGACGCAGTCGGCAGGTCTCGCCGAGCAGACGATTGTCGGGGCTGTCTTCCAGGTTGTCGGGCAGGGTGAGGTCGGAGTAGCAGAGCAGTCTCAGTCGGCCATCTGGTCCGCTGACGCGGGTGATGGGAATACCTTGGCGTATCTGGTCGATGTCGACGTTGGCGGTCAGGTCAGAGAGGGTCCGGCTGACTTGCCGGGCGGTGCGGGCGATTTCGCGGATGCCATTCTTGTGCTTGTCGAGCTCCTCGAGCACGGTCATGGGGATAACCACTTCGTGCTCTTCGAACTGGTAGAGGGCGCTGGGATCATGGATCAGTACGTTGGTGTCCAGCACGTACAGTCGGGTGGCCTTCTTGTCGATGCGTACCATCGGCACAGCTCTCCTGATTGTCACCTTGGGCGTCAACATGACGCCTTGATGTCGACACTCTCAGCGCGCGATGTCAGGAATGTGACAGCCGCCAAGGTGTCGGATTGCACACGATAGGCTCCTCCTGTGGCCATGAAACGGTTCTCAACCGATTCTCAACTGGTTCTCAATCGATTCTCGAACCCTTGGGCGGGTTGGCCGTTCCTTGCAGCTTGTCCCGCTGTGGCGCAAGACGTGCTGCCAACGGCGCTTCTTTACATTGGACCCTGATTCGGTCCAGCGGTGCCCTTGAGTCAAGCATGGACGATGACAAAAATGCTGCAAGGGCGAAGTGTCAACGCTGCGCTATCAGGTCAATTCTTCGGTCAACCTTCCCGCTCACGCCAGGCCGGTCCTCTGCGATTCGGCCGCGACGGACTTATCCCCCGAGATGACGGTCAGGACCGAGCCCGCCAGCTTTCGTGCCGCACAGGCCCGGGCCGAAATGCTGCGGCGCTCAGGGTGCGATCATTACCCTGTCCTGGTCGAAGGCCACCGCCCAGGTGCGCAGCGAGACGCTGTCGTCTTCCACGCAACTGCCGTCCTTGAGGCGAAAGTGCTGCTTGTACAGGGGAGAGGCCACCACCGGCTCTCCCTGGATGTCGCCGACGATGCCTCTGGCCAGCACATTGGCCTTGGCGATGGGGTCGTGGTGGTCGATGGCGAACAGTTCCGGGCTATGCCCGGGCAAGTAGAACAGCGCCACCTGGGCGGGGCCCTCGGCGCTGTCGATCCAGGCGGCGACACCGGAGAAGGGCACCAGGTCGCTGCGCTGGCACAGCGGTATCCAATCCAGCGAACGGCTGATGGAAGAAGCGGTCATGGAAAACTCCTTGTGGCGTTGTTGGCAGCCCGTCTCGTGACGTGGTGTCGGTCACGAGGGCGGAAACGGTGGTTGGCTCAGGCTGGGCGGAGCTGACCGCGCTCCTCGGTGACGATGATGTCCGGGTCGGGGCGGCTGTCGTTGACGTAGCTGCGAAAGCGCTTGAGCTTGTCCGGATCGGCCAGGGCGCCCGCCCACTCGCACTCGTAGGTATCGATGACGTGCTGCATCTGGCGTTCGAGCTCCTCGCCGATGCCTAGACTGTCGTCGAGCACCACCGCCTTGAGGTAGTCGAGGCCTCCCTCGAGGTTTTCGCGCCACACAGAAGTCCGCTGCAGTCGATCGGCGGTGCGTACGTAGAACATCAACAGACGGTCGATGGCCTGGATCAGGGCCTGGTCATCCAGGTCGGTGGCGAACAGCTCCGCATGACGCGGACGCATGCCGCCGTTGCCGCAGACGTACAGGTTCCAGCCATGCTCGGTGGCGATGACGCCGATGTCCTTGCTCTGGGCCTCGGCGCACTCGCGGGTGCAGCCGGACACCGCAAACTTGAGCTTGTGCGGCGAGCGCAGTCCCTTGTAGCGATGCTCGAGTCGCAGCGCCATGCCGACGCTGTCCTGGACGCCGTAGCGGCACCAGCTGCTGCCGACACAGGATTTCACCGTGCGCAGCGACTTGCCGTAGGCGTGTCCGGTTTCGAAGCCAGCGTCGATCAGTTCCTCCCAGATGGCCGGCAGGTCTTCCAGGCGCGCGCCAAACAGGTCGATGCGCTGGCCACCGGTGATCTTGGTGTAGAGGCCGTACTTCTTGCCCACCTGGCCCAGCACGATCAGCTTGTCCGGGGTGATCTCACCGCCGGCGATACGCGGCACCACGGAAAAGGTGCCGTTCTTCTGCATGTTGGCCATGAAGGTGTCATTGGTATCCTGCAGCGGGATATGCGCCGCGTCGGTGATCGGCTCGTTGAAGCAGGAGGCCAGGATCGAGGCCACCGCCGGCTTGCAGATGTCACAGCCGAGACTCGGGGCCCCATCGTCCAGGATGGTGCCGTGTCGGGTCATCAACTCGCTGAAGGTCTTGATGCCTTCGACCCGGACGATATCGAAGAGCTGCTGGCGGGTGTGGGCAAAGTGCTCGCACAGGGAGGTGTCGACCTCCATGCCGCGGGCCGCCAGTTCATGGTCGAAGACGTTCTTGAGCAGCGCCGCACAGCCGCCGCAGCCGGTACTGGCCTTGGTCGTCCCCTTGACCGCGCCGAGGTCCTCGCAGCCGGCGTCGATGGCGGCGCTGATGGCGCCCTTGGTGACGTTGTGGCACGAGCAGATGATGGCACTGTCCGGCAGGGCGTCCGGGCCCAGCGCCGGCGCCGGTTCGCTGGAGGGCACGATCAACGAGGCGGGGTCCGCCGGCAGATCCAGGCCATTGGCGTAGTACTGCATCAGGCTGTCGTAGGCGGAGTTGTCGCCCACCAGCATGGCGCCGAGCAGCCGTTTGCCGTCACCGGAGACCACCAGCTTGCGATAGACCTGCTGGATCTGGTCGAAGTATCGGTACTGCTTGGCGCCTGGATGGCGGTTGGCGTGGGCGTCGCCGATGGCCCCCACGTCGACCCCCATCAGCTTGAGCTTGGTGCTCATGTCGGCCCCAGTGAAGGTCGAATCGCCACCGCACAGCGTGTCGGCCGCGGCCTTGGCCATCTGATAACCGGGGGCGACCAGGCCGAAGATGCTGTTGTTGTACAGCGCGACCTCGCCCACCGCGAGGATGGCGGGATCGCTGGTCAGGCAGCGGTCATCGATCACCACGCCGCCACGTTCGCCGATCTCGAGCCCGCACTCGCGGGCCAGCTCGTCCCGGGGGCGGATACCGGCGGAGAACACGATCAGATCGGTCTCCAGCACCTTGTCGTCCTGAAATACCATGCGCAGGCGGCTGGCTTCACCGGGGACGATCTCGCGGGTCGCTCTTTCGGTCAGCACCTGGACGCCCAGGCCCTCGATCTTTTCCTTGAGCAGTTCACCGCCTTGCTCGTCCACCTGCATCGGCATCAGACGCGGGGCAAATTCGACCACCGCGGTGTCCAGGTCGAGGCCGCGCAGGGCGTTGGCGGCCTCCAGTCCGAGCAGTCCGCCCCCCACCACCACGCCGGTATTGGCGGTGGTGGCGGCGGCGCGAATGGCGTCGAGATCGTCCAGGGTGCGGTAGACCAGGCAGCCCTCGCGATCATTGCCGGGAATCGGCGGGACGAAGGGGAAGGAGCCGGTGGCCAGCACCAGACGGTCGAAGTCGAGGTAGCCAGCGTCGGTGTGAACGCGCCGTGCATCGCGATCGATGGCGGTGACCGCCTGGTGCAACTTGAGCTCGATGCCGTGCTCGGCGTAGTAGTCGGCGGTGGAGAGCGCCAGGGACTGGGCGTCGCGGCCGCTGAAGTACTCCGACAGGTGCACTCGGTCGTAGGCCAGATGACGTTCCTCGCCGAACACCACGATGCGGTAGCGGCGGTGCTGATCACGTTCGACCAGCTGCTCGACCAGGTGGTGACCGACCATGCCGTTGCCTACCACGACTAGGGTGGGGCGGGTATCCGCGGCGTTGCTGTCGAGAGCATTGTGTGCGGCGAGATTGTGCTTTGTGCTGGACATCAGGCGGCATCCTGTTCGGTGGTCGATGAGTCGGTGTCGGTGGTGGCGTCGTCCGCCAGCAGGGCCTCGGTATCGGCCTGGCCCAGCAGCAGCGAGTGGCGCACTCGGTCCAGTCGCTGGCCTTGCTCGGCGAGCCGGAATAACCAGGGGCCCATGCGGGTATCGCCGTAGAGCACGGCGCCCTCGAGTCGGCCGTCGCGCAGCAGCAGTCGGCGGTATTCCCCCTGGTCGCGGTAGCTGAGGACCTCATGTCCGTCCTCGGCCTCGGTGGGGCCGAAGGCGTACAGCGAGACGCCGGAAACCTTGAGCTTGGTGGCGCAGGCGCGTTCGTGGTAAGGCGCCGAGGGCTCGCCGCACAGGCGACTGGCCAGTACCTCGACCTGATGCCAGATCGGCTCCACCAGACCGTAGGTGGTGTCCTCGAACTGGCAGCATTCGCCGAGGGCAGAAATGTCGGGGTCCGAGGTGGCCAGGGTGTCGTCGACGACGATGGCGCGATCGCAATCGAGCCCCGCATCCCTGCCCAGCTCGGCGTTGGGGGTGATGCCGGCGGCGATCACCACGCAGTTCGCCGGCAGCAGGCGCTCGTCGTCTTCCAGGCGTACGCCGACTACCTGGCCGTGCTCATCGCCGACGATCTCGGCCAGCCGCGCCCCGGTCTTCAGACGGATGCCGCGGCCTTCGATTTCGCTTGCCAGCATGGTGCTGGCGGTGGCGTCCAGCTGCCGGTTCATCAGGCGCGGTGAGCGTTGCAGCACGCATACCTGCATGCCTCTGGCGGCGAGGCCGGCGGCGGCCTCCAGGCCCAGCAGGCCTCCACCGACCACCACCGCCGCGCCGCCAGCCTTTGCTGCTTCGGCCAGGCGCGCCGCATCGTCCAGGTCGCGGAAGCCTGATACGCCCGTCAGCGTGATGCCGGGGATCTGTGGCATGGCGCTGCGCGAACCCAGCGCCAGCACCAGATGGTCGTAGGGGATCACCTCGCCGTCGTCGCACTCGACCAGGCGCCGGGTACGATCGATCCGTTCCACCCGCGCGCCCAGGCGCTGATCGACCGTGACGTCAGGGTCATGCGGCGGTGTCAGCGTCAACCCATCCTGCTCGACATCGCCGGCCAGCCAGCTCGACAGCAGAATGCGGTTGTAGGCCGCGTGCGGTTCGGCGCCGATCACGGTGATGTGTCGTGGGGCACCACTCTGGGCCGCCAGGGTCTCGATCAATCGATGCGCGGCCATGCCGTTGCCGACGATCACCAGGTGGGGAAGACGTGCGTCATCAGACCTCGCCGGCGAAGACGAGCCGGCCTGGGTCATTTCGGAACGGGACCTTGAGTCAGGCAGGCCAGAGGAACGGGGCCTGGAGTCAGAAGGACCAGTGGAATAAGGCATCGCATGGGCTCCAAAAACGCCAAAGACGTCTCTCACACCTCCGGCGTCGGAGGGTGAAGAGACGTCTTTGTCTAGTGTCGGTGCGATCGCCGTTGACCGCCGCCGGCATTCGCCGGCACTTGCTACAGGCTATCCAAGTTTCATGCCTGTTTTACGTTTTGTGCAGGTAAAACAGCCTGTTGGTGCAGGCCATGGTGGCGGGCTGCAGCACCGGTCAGGCAGGGCTCAGGGCGTGTCGGCACCGTACTGGTGCGTGGCGGCGTCGTAATGCACAGCGCTGTAGCACTCCTCCAGGGTGGCGGTGTCGAGCTGTCGCCCGCGAGCCTCGAGCAGCGGCGACAACCGCTGGATCAGCCCCTCGAAGTCGGCCGTCAGGGGGCGCAGTCGCTCACCGATGCAGGGGTAGCCCGGGGCGGCTTCCAGCGGCAGCTCGTCGAGATGGCCTACGGCTTCATCGAGGTAGGGGGGCAGCGCCAGCCAGGCCAGGGTCTGGCGTCTGGCCTCAGGCGCCTTGTCCAGCCACAGGGCGGCGGCCTGGAGGGCGCGCAGCAGCGCGGACAGGGTATTCGGGTAGCGCCGCGCCCAGGAGGCCGTCACCCCCAGCACCTTCTCGGGATGCGCCGGCACCAGTTCCGCACCGCTGGCCACCACTCGACCCACCTGACGATGCTGGGCCAGGCTGCCCCAGGGCTCGCCGACGCAGAAGCCATCGATCTCGCCTTCGCGCAGGGCGTCCACCATGCGCGGGGGCGGCAGCGCGACCAGTTCGACCTCGTTGTCGACGTCGATGTCGCCGCGGGCCAGCCAGTCACGCAGCAACAGGTGCTGGCAGGAGTAGGGGTAGACCATGGCCAGGCGTGGCCGGGTGCCTTCTTTCAGCGAGGCCTTGAAGCGTCGGGCCAGTTCGCTGGCCGCGCCGAAGGCGCCGGGCTCCCCGCTGTCGACCGAAGCGCCGACCGCATCGGCCAGGCGGCGAGACAGCACCAGCGTGTTGCCCTGGCGGCTCAGCACCGCGGCGGCCAGGGTGTCACAAGGCGCGCGGGACAACCCCAGGCTCATGGCCAGCGGCATCGGCGCCAGCATCTGGGCGCCGTCAAGCAGGCCGGCGGCGACCTTGTCGCGCAGGGTGGACCAGGCGTTCTCGCGTGACAGGCTGACCTCGACCCCCTGGGCGGCGAAGAAGCCGCCTTCCCGGGCGATGATCAACAGCGCAGCATCCAGCAGCGGCACGAATCCCAGGGTCAGGCTGGCGAGCTCGGGTGGATGCGGCGCGCCAGTTCTGGACGTGCTGGCCGCGTCAGAAGACAGCGATGGACTCATGATCCCTTCTCCAGTGGCTTGAGGATGTCGATGACGTTCTGGGCGACCTGTGCGATGCGCTGGCCGCGGTCCATGGCCAGCTTGCGCAGCATGCGGTAGGCCTGTTCCTCATCGCAGCTCTGATGCTTCATCAACAGGCCCTTGGCCTGTTCGATGCGCTTGCGGTCGGCGAGCTGGTTGCGTGCCTTGTCGAGGTCGCGGCGCATTCCCTGAAAGGCTTCGAAGCGGGCGATGGCGACATCGATGACCGCCTTGACGCGGTTGGCCGCCAGACCGTCCACCACATAGGCGCTGACGCCGGCCTTCACCGCCGCCTTGAGCGATTCGGGGTCATGCTGGTCGGCGAAGAACACCACCGGTCGAGGGTTTTCCCGCTGCAGCAGCGCCATGCTCTCCAGGGTGTCCCGGTCAGGCGATTCCATGTCGATGATGACCACGTCGGGTTGATGCTGCTGCACCATGTCGTTGAGACTGGCCGGGCTTGACAGTCGGCAGACCACCTGGTGTCCGTCCAGCGCAAGCGCCTCTTCGACCATGGCGGCGCGCACTATCTCGTCGTCGACCAGCAGGACCTTCAAGGTGTCGTGTTCGGGCATGGGCGTGGCTCGATGATGCTGTCGCTCGATAGAGCTCGAGTCGACGTGATGAGGGGTGCACCTTGGGTGCCTCTGCACCTGTCAGCGCAAAAGGCATTCCATTTTCGATCTTGTCGTTTTTTGTCAGGGAGATAACCCCCTGCAAAGCCGCCGCCGTGCCCCAGCAGATTTACCGGGCAGGCGCTCGCGCACCGAAAGGGTGCGTAAACGGTGGCCTCCATCGTTCGTTGTGGTGCGAGCCTGGGATCTGTCAGACGTCTTCTCGCCACCATCGCCTGGGTAAACGTCAGAAAAAAACGTCGTGGCTTCAATTGGCTGGCACCGGCATTCCACACTGCATGGGGCGATTGTGGTGTTCTGGCACAGGGTTTGCTTTGGTTACTGTCAAAGCTAGTGCCGTTGTTGGTGCCATGGGCATCACTAAGCCGAGCCAGGAAGGGTCCCGACGCTGGTGGCGGCGTGGGCCGGTTCGACAACTCGTCCGCAACGGGCGCTAGCACACACGAAATCCAGCGCGGGATTTCATCCGGCAACGACGCCCATCTCCTCGAGCCTCGCTCGACGGGATGGGCGTCGTGCGTTTGGGCCGCAGCAAGGCCCGACCGATCAAGGCCCGGCCGCTAGCGGAGCGATGATCTGCCGATGAGAGACCGCCGATATGCCAGAGCAGCAAGATGGCCGACAGGAGAGCGCGATGACCCGGACGGATAGCGACAGCACGGAGAACGACAGCGGTGCAGGCGGCGAGGCCACAGGCACCACCTGTCCCTACTGCGGGGTCGGCTGCGGCGTCGAGCTTCGTCGCGATGGCGAGTCGGTTACCCTCCAGGGCGATCGGGATCACCCGGCCAACTTCGGGCGCCTGTGCGTCAAGGGTTCGGCCCTGGCGGAGACTCTGGGCGGCCAGGGGCGCTTGACGCGGCCCTGGGTCGACGGTCGCGAAACCGACTGGGACAGCGCGCTGGACGCCGTCGCCGAGCGTCTGGGAGCGATTGCCGAGGGCAGCGGTCCAGATGCCATCGCCGGCTACCTGTCCGGGCAGCTATTGACCGAGGACTACTACGTCGCCAACAAGCTGTTCAAGGGGTTTCTCGGGACACCGCACCTGGATACCAACTCGCGGCTGTGCATGGCGTCAGCGGTGGCGGCCTACAAGCGCACCCTGGGCGCCGACGCCGTCCCCTGCAACTACGAGGACCTGGAAGAGGCCGAACTGGTGGTTCTGGTGGGGTCCAATCTGGCCTGGAACCATCCGGTGCTGTATCAGCGGCTGCGTCTGGCCAAGACCCGCAATCCGCTGATGCGGGTCGTGGTCATCGACCCTCGGGTCACCGACAGCTGCGAGATCGCCGATCTGTACCTGGGGCTGCGTCCCGGCAGCGACGCTTTGCTGTTCAATGGCCTGCTGGCCTGGATGGCCCGTCGCCAACGGCTCGATGAGGTCTATCTGAAGCGCCATGTGGACGGCGCCGAAGAGACAATTGCCGCCGCCCTGGACGAGGCCTCGGACATCGAGGCGGTGGCGGCGGCCTGCGATCTCGACGCCGAGCGCCTCGAGACCTTCTACTACTGGTTTGCCACCCAGCTGCACGTGGTCACGCTTTACTCTCAGGGCGTGAACCAGTCGACCAGCGGAACCGACAAGTGCCAGGCCATCCTCAACTGCCACCTGGCCGGTGGCAAGATTGGCCTGCCCGGCGCCGGCCCCTTTTCCATCACCGGCCAGCCCAACGCCATGGGCGGGCGCGATGTCGGTGGGCTGGCCAACCAGCTGGCCGCCCATATGGACTACCACACCCCGGGCGCCATCGAACGGCTGACGCGCTTCTGGACCGCCGAGGCGCTGGTGCCGACGCTGCCCCGGGAGCCGGGCCACAAGGCGGTCGAGCTGTTTCAGGCCGTCGAGCGCGGCGACATCCAGGCGCTGTGGATCATGGCCACCAACCCTCTGGTGAGCCTGCCGGATGCCGACCGGGTGCGCCGCGCCATCGAGCGCTGTCCGCTGGTGATCGTGTCGGAATGCATGGCCGACACCGACCTGGTGGAACTTGCCGATATCGTGCTGCCGGCCAGCGGCTGGTCGGAAAAGGACGGTACCGTCACCAACTCCGAGCGGCGTATCTCTCGCCAGCGCGGTCTCCTGCCGCCGCCGGGCGAGGCCCGCCACGACTGGTGGATCCTGTGCCGGGTGGCCGAGCGCCTGGGCTTCGGCGAGGCCTTCGCCTACAGCCACCCCGGCGAGATCTTCGACGAGCATGCGCGCTTGTCGGGCCTCGACAACCAGGGACGGCGGGCCTTCGATATTTCCGGGCTGGTGGGGCTGTCCCGGGTCGAGTACGACGATCTGGCTCCGATCCAGTGGCCGGTGACGGCAAGCGCACCACGAGGCACCGCGCGGCTGTTCGAAAACGGTCGCTTCTACACCGATAGCGGCCGGGCACGGTTGTGGCCGGTGAGCGCGCGGGCGCCGCGCCAGGCGCCTGACGCCGACTTTCCGCTGCGGCTGAATTCGGGGCGGGTGCGCGATCAGTGGCACACCATGACCCGTACCGCCAGGGCCAGCCGACTGATGAATCACCGCTCCGAGCCCTTCGTCGAGGTCCATCGGGATGACGCCGAGGCCCTGGGGCTGTGTGACCAGGGGCTCGCCAGGATCCGCTCGCGCAGCGGCGAGATGCGCGCCCGCGTCAGGGTCTCTGCCGCCCAGCGCCGTGGGGAAGTGTTCGTGCCCATCCACTGGACACCGCGCTTCAGTCACTCGCCACTGGCGGGGAGCCTGTTCGCCCCGGAAGTCGATCCGCTTTCTGGCCAGCCGGAGACCAAGCATGGCGCGGTGGCGGTCACGCCGCTGCAGCACGCCTGGGAGGCGACACTGGTGGTTTCCCGGGCACTGGCCCAGCAGGGACCGCCCGAGGGTTCGGGCCTGGCCGCGCGGGTGGTCGAGGGGACGAACTACTGGACGCGGGTCCCGCTAGCCTCGGCAGAGCGTTGGCAACTGGCCGGTGAGCCCGTTGAGCAAGAGGGTGTAGAGAAAGCGGGCGTCGAACGCGACTGGCTCGACTGGGCCGCACGCCAGTTGCCGGGGGAGCTGGGCCCGGTGGCCCAGGACCCGGCCAGCGGTCGCTGGCGCCTGGCGGGGTTCGAGCAAGGACGCCTGTGCTGGTGGCTGATGGTTGGCCCGGTCAGCGAACTGCCGGGGCTTGGCTGGCTGTGCGAGCGCTTCGACGAAGCCGCGCGTGGCGAGGCCATGGGGCAGCAGCATCGGCGGCGAGTGCTGGCGGCCTGTCATGACGGCGCCGCCGACCAGGGGCCGATCGTGTGTAGCTGCCATCAGGTGGGGCGTACCCCGATCCAGCGGGCGATTCGTGCCGGCGACGACAGCGTCGAGGCGCTCGGTGCGCGATTGGCCTGTGGCACCCAGTGCGGCAGTTGTATTCCCGAATTGAAGAGTCTGGTGGAAGAGGAGAAGAGCCGTGGTCGCATCGAGCGCGCACAACCCCAGTCGGCCTAGAGACCGGCTGGGTCACCTTGCTGAAGCGGGGACGAAGCCTTGGCTGGCACGTCGTCTGGGCGGGCTGTCGATGCTGCTGGGGCGACTGGCATGGCAAAGCCAGCATTGGGCCGACCGGCTGGCGTCCCGGTCCGCTGCCAGCGGCGCTGGCCATCGGTCAGGCGGCGCTGTTGGCCGGGTCGCGCTGGTGGGGGCGGGCAGCGGCGCGGGGGAGTTGCTGACGCTCAAGGCGCTGGACCGGATCGAACACGCCGACGCGGTGGTCTACGACCGCCTGGTGGGGCCCGAGGTGCTGGCGATGATTCCGGCCGGCGTCGAGCGCCACTATGTCGGCAAGGCCAGGGGCCACCACAGCGTCGATCAGGCGCAGATCGGCACCCTGCTGGTGGCGCTGGCGCGCCAGGGCAAGGCGGTGGTGCGCCTCAAGGGCGGCGATCCGGGCATCTTTGGACGCCTGGGGGAAGAACTCGACGCCCTCGACGAGGCCGGCATAGCGCGTGAGATCGTGCCCGGCATCTCGGCGGCGGCCAGCGCCTGCGCCGCCATGGGGATTCCGCTGACCGATCGCGGCCACGCCCAGAGCCTTCGCCTGATCACCGCCCAGCAGTGTCGTGAGGGGGGCGAACCGGACTGGGCATCACTGGCCCGACGCGACGAGACCCTGGTGTTCTACATGGGGCTCAACAAGCTCGGCGCGATTACCCGCGGCCTGCGTGGCGCAGGCCTGCCACAGGACTGGCCGGTGATGCTGGTGGCCAACGCCAGTCTTCCCGAGATGGCCTCGTTGGTGGGCACCCTTGGCAATATCGACCAGCGCCTGGCGGAGAGCCCCTTGCCATCCCCCTGCCTGATCATCGTCGGCGGCGTAGTGTCGCGGGTCGCCGGCAGCCGGGCGAGCGTTGCTGAACCGGCTGCCTGCCTGTCGTAGAGCGAAGACGGTGGAAACTCATTTAGGCGACAGCACCAGGGTGGCATGGCCATTGGCGGTACCTGGCGTGACGGTGCCGGTCTTCACGTAGCGGGCCAGAAAGTCGAGCATCAAGATGTTGCCGCCCTGCGCATGAAGGTTGGTGTCGATCCAGCGGTAGGCATCGAAGGCGCTGCCTTCGGGGGTGATCGGCAGTGGCGCCAGGCTACCTGTGTGGATCAGCTGGATACCCACGCCGCTGGCGCTTTGCTCTTCGTTGTCCAAGGCCAGAATGCCCTGATTCCCGCCGGGATCGTAGGCCGCCGCCTTGCCCAGCACGGCCCACTTGATGTCGCCGTCGGTGTGACACCAGGCGGTGACGTGCACCGGGGTGTCGGCGACGCCCGTGGCGGGCTGGCCCAGGGTGGTGAAGCGATGGCTGCCCACCTCTCCCAGTGACACCGAGACATTGTTGATGCCATGGCAGGGATTGATTCTAACCCGTGTACTCTGGGCCAGCTGCAGCCTGACCAGATTGAATAGTTCGTGGTTGGCCCCGGAGGGCGTGCCCTGGCTGTTCAGCAACGAGAACAGGCTGAAGCCGGCGTTGTTGTTGTTCTGAAGCTGTACACCGCTGGTGCCGGGGGAACCGGCCATGCGGTAGAGCGTGACCTTGATCTGGAAGGGAGGAAGCTGGCGCCAGTTGACGGCGTAGTCGCCGATGGGGCAGTTGATTTCTATCAAGGGGGGGTAACCCTCGGCGGCACCCGTCCCCAGCAGGGCGTCGCGGCAGGGGATGCCGTGGATCTCCTCGCCGATCGGCGGAAGGTTCTTGTTGGGGGAAGCGGAGACCCAGGAGAACGCATGGGCGTTGCCGTTGACCAGCAATTCGGTGGTATAGCCGACGCTGCCGCTGCCCCCGCCGCCGTAGGGATTGCGGCTACCGCTGTCCTGCATGATGTAGACGCGCCCGTCGGCGCTGTCCACGCTGATGCCGGGGTCCGGGAAGTAGCCGCTGGACTGGGAGTAGTGCTGCTCGAGCCACCAGTACTTGATCGCGTCGTCCTGATTGTTGCAGGTAGCGACCCAGCCTCCTTTGATCGCATAGAGCTGGCTGCCGGGGATGACCGCCGTGGCGATGGGCGTGCCGACGGCCACGTTTTCGTCGAGCACGATCTCGGCGCCAAAATTTACCGTCAGAGGCTTGTCACTCCATGGTGGGTTGATACGTCCGCAGTTGGCCTCCACCGAGGTCACCGACAGCAGTGCGGCGATCGACAGCAGCAAGCCGAGAAGTCTGACGGCGAAACGCAGCGGAGCGCTCGCGCTGCGGGTCTTCAAGCCGATGGTGCGCATTCACGTTGTCTCCAGCAGGTCTTTCGGTGGTGTCGGCTGGCAGGGGCTGGTGACGATCGGTATCTCGTCGCTGTCCGTCGGAGGCGTCCAGACAGGACGTGCCCAGCAACGTCGTTCGCCCCCCAGCGTCACCTGGAGCGAGGTACCGGGCGTCAGATCGCGCAGCAGCAGCATGCCGCCGGCGCCGACCACCCCCAGCTTGCGTCCGTCGGTGGCGCTGACTTCGGCGCCCAGCGGTACGCCCCGGCCGTTCTGCTCCAGCACGATCACCACCGGCAGCCCGGTTCGAGTGGCGAAGCGCAGTGGCACCACCGCGCCGGCATAGGGCGCGACATCGATCGAAGTCCGCTGAAATTCCACCGAGGTGGCGGCGCCGCGCGGGTCCAGCTGGACCTCGTTGTCGTGGTAGGCCGTCAAATAGGGGACCAATGCCTCGCCGTCATCGTCGAGGGTCAGGTTGGCGGCGTTGGTGACGCGAGCGCCGGCGCCCCCCGGGGCGCTGACCAGGCCTACGGTATCGCCGGTGCTCTGGCCGAAGGTCACGCCGTGGCGGTGTACCAGCACGGCGCCGCTGGCGCCGATGGAAAGTTGCCGGTAGTCGTCGCTTTTCGAGCCTGCCGCGGTGAAGCGGCCGACGGAGGTTCCGCTCGACAGGTTGAGCCCATAGGAGCGGTAGCGCTCCTTCGGGCCGCGGGTCTGATTGGCGAATAGCCCGTAGGACAGCTCGCGTTCGTCGCCCAGGGTGCCGGTGAGGTCGAGGTGGGCATCGTCATGATGGCGGCTGTCACGACTGGCGGAGACACCCAGACGTGGGGCGAAGGACGCGTTGGACAGTGGCAGCGTCAGCGATACCAGCGCCCGGTGCTCGGCCTCTCCTTCGCGGTTGTCGGTGCGCGACAGGTTGAGGGCCAGGCTGACGCGCCCGATGCGGTGACTCAGACTCAGCTGGTAGGACGACTCGGTGCCGCCGCGATGCCAGTAGTCCGCCAGGCTGCCGGTTGCGGAGATGCGTGTACGTGGCCCGAGGGGCTGGCTCAGATTGAGCTGCAGACGACTGCGTTGATCGATGGTCGTGCTGTTGTCTACGTATCCTTCGTCTGCCTGAGTGCCGTCGTCGTCAGCGTCGGCAATCCAGGCGGCGTCGGCCAGCGACACGAACCCCGTGGTCGAGTAGCGATATGCCGCCAGATTGATGTCGGTATCGGTGGATTGCAGGTGGCGGCTGTAGGAGGCCTCGAGACTCCAGCCGTTGCGCCCTCCCTGGGGAAGGTCGGCATGGGCGTACTGGGCATCGACAGCAATGGCCCCCGCGGGGGTATTGAAGGCGGCGCCGATCAGTGGAGACCAATAGTGTTCACTGAGCTGGGCGCCGCCGTAGGCGGTGATGGCGTTGCCGAGCCCCCGTCGATAGCCGGCCTCCAGCAGTGAGGGAGGGTCATCGAGGCCTTTGGCATGGTACTGACCGGCGGCCAGCGAGAGGCGCGATTGCCCCGGTCTCAGCAGGCCCGGGACGGCAGCGTAGGGCACGCTGTAACGCTCGACGCGTCCATCGGCCTCGGTGACTTTCACCTCAAGATCGCCCCCGTAGCCGGTGGGATAGAGGTCGTCGATCTCGAAGGGGCCGGGAGGCACGCTGGTCTCGAGCAGACGCCGTCCCTGCTGGGAGATGGTGACATGCGCCTGGGTTCTGGCGCTGCCGCGGACCACGGGAGCGTAGCCACGTCGACTGTCGGGCAGCATGCGGGTCTCTGTGCGTAGCGTAACCCCGCGCAGCGCCAGCGAATCGAAGAAGTCCCCTCGGGTGTTGATCTCGCCGGCCCGCAGCAGCAAGCCCTGGTCCGGCAGGGGCCGCTGAACGTAGTGATGAAGGCTGTCCCAGTCGACGTCGCCGTCATCGCTGCGGGAAACGTTGAGGCTGCTGCGAAACTGCCACAGGCCAAGGTTGGCGCCGAGCGTCGTGCCGAGAAAGGCACTTTGATAGTGCCCTTCGTCGGTGCTCGAGCGATAACCGTTCACTTGATAGTTGGCCAGCAGGGCGGTGGTGCCGGGCTCCCAGCGCGCGCTGTCGACCTGGCCACGAGGCAGCCGATGAAGCAACGCCTGGGGCACGCTGAGGTGGGCACGCAGGTCACCGATGGCGAGATCCAGGCTGGCGCCGGGCAGGGCGGCGTCCACCCCCAGAAAGCAGTTGGCGTCCAGCCGGCAGCTATGTCGCACTTCCTGTTCGAGGGCCGGCTCAAGGCGTGCGGCCAACCAGGCGTCCAAGGGCAGGGTAAGTCGCTGTGTTCCGTCCGGGATGTCCTCGACACGTAGCGGATAGCGTCCCAGCGGCGTCTGGTTGAGGGTCAGATCGACCAGATAGTCGCCTGGTAGCACGTAGTCCGGTCGGGAGAAGCGACGCATGTCGAGACTGGCGTCTTCGAGGAAGGCTGGGTCGAAGGTCACCTCGTCGGCCTGGACCGGCCGTGGCCCAGTTACCGTCGCCACCACAGCAGCCGCGACCACCAATGCCGCTCGCCACCGGTAGCGCCCGGCGGTGAAGCACCACCGGCAGGGGGGAGGATGTCTGGTAGCGGCCAGCGGCGTCGACTCGGTAGACGGTAGTGCCATGTCGTCGGTTCATTCGGTGTCCGGGATGGCCTCGCGCACCACGACGGCGCCGTAGTCGTTGATCGCCCGGTACCACAGTGATGACCCTGGCGCAGGCCTCGTCTGCAGTGACCAGCTTGCCTCGCTGTGCGGAGCCAGCATGTCGAGGGAAAGATCATCGTGGTCGCTGAACTGCCGCCAGGCACCGCCGATCAACGACACGTGGTAGTTCGAGGGGTTGTCGCACACCAGGCGCAGGTCGGGGCCAGGCGCCAGATGCCACTGAAGATTGGCGATGGCGTCGCCGGGTTCACCGGCGAGGCCCGTCGGACGATAGAACAGTTTCAGGCGTGTCAGGATGCCTAGCTGCAGTCGGTTGGTGGTCCCCTGGGGTAGCGGTGGCACCTCCTTGATGTTGAGCCAGTAGAGCGACTCCTGGTCGGACCTTTCCACGTCGCGAATGCGCAGGATACGCAGGGTCTGACTCTCACCGGGGTCGAGACGGAATACCGATGGCGTCACCAGAAATGGCGACTCGGCGTCCCGCGCCGGGCGCCCTCCGGCGTGGCGGTCGGCCCAGGCCTGGACCAGCACCGGGACACTATCCTGGTTTTCCAGCCGGAGCGTCTGCTCCCGCTGGGCCTCCTGATAGATGACGCGGGTGCCATTGATGGTGATGCTGGCCTCGGCCTTGTGGCCTGGCAACGCCGCGATCATGAGCGCAAGACACAGACTCAGACCCAGGCCGAGGGCGTGTATCACCAGTCGCTGCCACGCCCGCATGGCAAAGGGCGAGGCGCCGGGGCCTTCTATCGCGGTCATTGGTAGACAATCTCGATATTGCCGCTGGCCTTGACGGTGCCGGCGGTTACCGTGGCGGCGGTGGACTGGTACCAGGCGCTCAGGGAAATGACCGTCGTGTCATCGCCTGCCACGATGTCCACCGGCGGGGTGCTGTCGTTGTCGGCCGCCTTGACCCAATCGTCGTTGGCATCGTAGACGGCGATCCCCACGTCCTTGGCGGTGCTGTCGCTGGTGAGCAGGAACAGCCCGGTGACCGGATCCACCTGGGTGTCATCTCCGGTAAAGCGCACCGAGACCTTGTTGCGGCCAGTGGTGCCGGCGGCGCATTTCAGCACGAGCTGGAAGGCCTTCTGGCCAGCTCGGGTGCCGGAGGCACCGAAGGCGCTGGTGGACACCTTGGGTAGCGTCACGGTAGTGGCCGCCGTCGGTATGGTGCAGTTGGCCGCGACGATTTCGCCGGTGAAACTGATGGTACCGTCGGCGGCCTGGGCCGAGGTGCCGGCAAGCAACAGAGCGACAAGGCTCAGCCGGGCGATGGAGAAGTGACGGACGGGCATCGTGGTTTCCTCTTGTTCGGGGCAGTCGGCTTTTCACGGCGGTGGAGAAGGCCTGCGTGAGGGGATCGGGGAAAGGCTATTAGAAAAAGTAAAATTAGATTTGACGTAAATCAGTGCAGCGACGAACGAAGGCTGCGGGTGCCCGTTGTGGACAATACGTCGTTCGGGTGGCAACGGTGGCGGCGTTGGGGGGGCATCGAGAGGGCAATCGAGAGGTTGATCGAGAGGTTGATCGAGAGGTTGATCGAGGGGGCGGTCGAGGGGGCCGGCGATGAGAAAAAGCCTTGCGGTGGTTCTTCTTCAACTTCGCTATGCTGTAACGGCCAACCCAGCGACGAATGGAACTCTCGAATGCCCGTTATCGGAAAACCGCTGATGCTTGCCCTGTGGCTATCGGTGGCCGTGTTGTTAACTGGATGCAGCGGCCTGCCCTCCCTGGAAGGGCGTAGCCAGACACAGCATCTGACGCTGGAGCAGGCCCGCGACACGGCGCTCGGCGAGATGCTGGCACCCTATGTGGATGCCCATCCCGGCAAGAGTGGTATCCATACCCTGCGCAATCCCCACGACGCCTTTGCCGCACGACTGTTGCTGGCGGAAGCGGCAGAGCGGACCCTCGATGTCCAGTATTACATCTGGCACGACGACATCACCGGCTCGATGCTGTATCAGGCCATGCTGGACGCCGCCAATCGTGGCGTGCGCGTCCGCATGCTGCTCGATGACACCAACACTGCAGGGCTCGATGACAAGCTGGCAGCGCTGGATGCTCACCCCAATATCGAGATACGCCTGTTCAATCCCTTCGTGGTGCGCTCACCGCGGTTTATCGGCTACCTGACCGACTTTTCCCGGGCCAATCGGCGCATGCACAACAAGTCACTGACGGTGGACAACCAGGCCACCATCATCGGCGGGCGCAATATCGGCGACGAGTATTTCGGCGCCGGCGACAACGTGATGTTCGCCGATCTCGATGTCGTCGCCGTGGGGCCGGTGGTCGAGCAGGTCTCTGAAGACTTCGATCTGTACTGGGCCAGCCAGTCCTCCTACCCGGCCAGTCGGGTGCTCGACTCGGCGGGGCGCCAGGGGCTGGCACGCTTCGAGCAGGCCTCGGCGGAAATCGTCCGTACCCCTGATTCGCTGGAGTACCGGCAGGCGCTGGACGAAAGCCAGTTCATCGAGTCGATCGAGGACGGTAGCCTTGAGCTGGTCTGGGCCAACACCAGAATGGTCAGCGACGATCCGGCCAAGGGCCTGGGGCTGGCCGCCGATGAAGACCTGCTGACCGGACGCATACGTGGCCTGCTGGGGCCGCCCCGGGACAGCGTGCATCTGGTGTCGCCGTATTTTGTGCCGGTAGAGAAGGGCACTCGCATGTTCGCCGATCTAGAGGCGCGCGGCGTGGAGGTGACCATTCTGACCAACGCACTGGAGGCGACCGATGTGGCCGCGGTGCACGCCGGCTACGCCAAGCGGCGACGCGAGCTGTTGGAGGCTGGCGTCCGGTTGTTCGAGCTCAAGCGGGCGCCAGATGCGCCGGGGCGCAGCGAATCTGCCGGCCCCTTCGGCAGCTCGGGTGCCAGCCTGCACGCCAAGACCTTCGCCGTGGACGGCGATCGGCTGTTCGTCGGCTCGTTCAATTTCGACCCACGCTCGGCGCGACTGAATACCGAACTCGGCTTTATCATCGAGAGTCCGGAGCTCGCTCAGGAAATGCAGCGGGTGTTCAATACCGACGTGCTCGACAACGCCTACGAGGTCAAGCTGGACGAAGACGGCAGCATGATCTGGCTGGAGCGCACGCCGCAAGGGGTAGTGCAGTACGACGGCGAGCCCAACGTGGGCATCTTCCGCCGGGCGGCGGTAACCTTGATCTCGGTGCTGCCGGTGGAGTGGATGCTTTAGCGTCCCGAGCGGCAAGTGCCGAGATGCCAGGACAAGACTCGGCTCGACACGGCTCGATACAAAGACAGGACGGCCAGCATTGCGCTGGCCGTCCTGGTGTTATCTGGGGGAACAGGACGGGCTCTGACGCAAGTGGCGAAAGTCACCAACGCTGGCCAAGGGCCTGGCAGGAGCCAGTCTCAGGTGTCCTTGGAAAACGCCTCGAACAGTTCCTGGCCTGTCAGATTGCGGGTGTCGTTGCCGAAGTGGTACCAGTGGGGCTTCTCGTCGATGAAGATCTGGAGGTCGAACCGCCAGGCTTCTCCGCTGTCGATCAGGCCAACGGGCACCGAAGTGTGCTCGCCGTTCTTCAATCGGTAGAACAGGTGGGTGCCGCAGTGGCGACAGAAGGCACGCTCGGCCCAGTCGGACGATGAATAGAAGGTGACAGCCTCTTCGCCTTCGAGCGTCAGCTGACTGACCGACTCCAGTGCCAACAGCGGGCCGCCGCCCCAGGTTCGACACATCTGGCAGTGGCAGGCGCCGACGCTCTGCTGTTCAAGTGCTACCTTGAGTGTCACCGCACCGCACAGGCAGGTACCGCTCAGGCGCATGGCTTGGTCTGCTGTCGCGTTCATGGACCGTGCTCTCGTCAGTGGGGGCTACTCCCCAAGGCTAGCAGAACTGTGCTGGATGACCGCCTTGAAGAAGGGGGTGAAGGCGGGGGCTTGAAGGCGGGGGCGTCAGCCCCCGCTTGCAGTGCCAGGCTTTATACGAAGAGCCAGCGAGCGATGGTTAGACAAGGCAAAAATCGGTGAGAAAGCGCAGTTTACCGGGTGTAAATGAGCATGTTGACCGGGCTGGCGCACCAGCCGGTTTTTAACGCCGTATTACCGAGCGCAGGCACTTTTCGTACAAGCCTTAGAGCCTGGCCAGTACCGTCTCGGCACTGGACGCCTCGATCACGCCGCGTTCGGTGTCGACGCCCAGATACTCGACCACGCCGTCGTTGACGATCATCGCGTAGCGCAGGCTGCGCACGCCCATGCCTGCGGTACTGGCATCCTTGTCCATGCCGATGGCTCGGGTGAAATCGGCGTTACCGTCGGCCAGCATGGTGATCGCTTCGGCGTTCTGGTCCTTCTGCCAGGCGCCCATGACGAAGGCGTCGTTGACCGCCAGACAGGCGACCGCGTCAGCCTTTTCCAGCAGCTTGTCGGCGTTGACCACGAAGCCGGGCATATGGGTGTTGGAACAGCCTGGAGTGAAGGCGCCGGGGACAGCGAACAGCACCACCTTGCGTCCCGAAAAGAAGGCGTCGGTGGTCAGTGACTCTGGACCCTTGTCGCCGTTGGTAAAGAGGGTCACGTCGGGCAGGCGTTCGCCGGTAGCAATGGTCATGAGGTCTCCATCAGGGTGTGGTGAAATCGCGTCGGTGATGGTGGTGTCCGAAGAGTGAAGACGCTCACTCTTCCAGCGGTGGCGTGGGACGCACCAGAATCTCGTTGACGTCGACATGGTGAGGCTGGGAGATGGCGTACATCACGGCGTTGGCGACGTCGCGATCTTCCAGAGCATGTTCCGGTGGTTCATCGAAGAAGGGGGTGTTGACCATGCCGGGCTCGATGAGCGTGACTCGGATCCCGCTGCCGCGCAGTTCCTCGCGCAGGTTGTAGCCGATGCCGGAGACCGCCCACTTGGTGGCACCGTACATGGAGCCGGGGATGGTGGTGCGCCCCGCTGCCGAGCCGGTCAGCAGGATGTGTCCGTGGCTACGCCTGAGCTCTGGCAGGCAGGCCTGGATGGTCAGCCCCAACCCGTACACGTTGGTCATCAGCATCGACTTCCAGCTTTCCGGGTCGGCCTCGCTGAAGCCGCCGGGAGAGCCACCACGTCCGGCGTTGGCGAACACCGCGTCGAGACGACCAAAGCGCTCGAGGGTCTCGTCCACCATGGTCTTCTGGGCCTCGATGTCGGTCACGTCGACGCCGACCGTCAGCACGTTCTCCGGTCCCAGCTCCTGAGCCAGGGCCTCGAGTCCGTCCTTCGAACGGGCCGCCAGGACGAGGTGATAGCCCTCTCGAGCGGCCGCCCTGGCCGTGGCGGCCCCGATGCCGCTTGACGCTCCGGTGATCAGCAACACTCGTTCTCGCATCGCTTCCTCCTGGTCTCTCGGTGACGGGGCTTGACGGGCTATCTCTGTATGATTGATTCAGCATGCTCGTCCATTGCCTTTGTTGCAATCCTTCGGGCGGCGTCTGCGACTTTCAAGGGGCATCTTTTCCCGGATATCGGGTAGCAGAAAAGGATGAGTCCTGTCGGATATTGGCGGACGGACCTGCACGGGAGGGGCTCGTCAGGCTGGGCCCGATACGAGAAGGCCCGGCAGGATGCCGGGCCCAGGTCGTCTTGCCAGGGGTCGCAACAGCGGACTCAGCGCAGCGACAGCGCGCCCCTTGTCTCGCCTGAGGCAGCCTGTTCGTAGGCGGCGGCTTCTTCGGCTTCGACCTCGGGGCTGAAGCGCACCAGCAGCGCGCACAGCGAGGCCAGGATCACCGCCGCGCCCAGGTAGAACAGCCCCTGCTGGTAGCTGATCGATTCGGAACGGAACAGGAATCCCGCCGCCACCGCACCGGCGTTGCCGCCGGCGCCGACGATACCGGCCACCGCGCCGAGGGCGCGACGGTTGATGAAGGGCACCACGCCGAAGGTGGCGCCTTCGGCCATTTGCACGAACAGACTGAACACCAGCATCAGGCCGATGGCCAGCGCCAGTACGTGCATCTGGGAGAAGAACATCAGTGCCACGCCCTCACACAGCATGGCGATGAACAGCCAGCGTACGCGACCCTTGAGCCCGGCGTTGCGGGCGAACAGGTCAGAGAAGACCCCGCCCATGGTGCGAGCGAACAGGTTCATCAGGCCGAACAGTCCGGCGATCATGCCGGCGGTGGCCAGGGTCAGGTCGAAGTTGTCGAAGAAGTAGATGGCGGCGATGTTGTTGATGGTGAGTTCGACGCCGAAACAGGCGGCATAGACCACGAACAGCGCCCACACGCGGATATCCCGGGCGGCGGCGCCGAAGGTGCTGGACATGGAGCCTTCGCCGGAGGCTTCCGGCAGCTCGCCGCGTGCGCGCAGGTCCTTGAAGTTGCCGTCGGGCGCGTCCTGGGTGAAGCGGTAGTAGCACAGACCGGCGATGAACATCACCACACCTGGGACCACCATGGCCAGGCGCCAGCCCAGGGTCTCGCTGACGCCCAGCATCAAAAGGCCAGAAAAGATCAACGGCATCAGGATCTGGGTAGTGCCACCGCCCAGGTTGCCCCAGCCGGCGGAGGTGGCGTTGGCTGTACCCACCACATTGGGCGCGAACATCACCGAGGTGTGGTACTGGGTGATGACGAAGGAGGCGCCGATCGCGCCGATGGCCAGGCGGGCCATCAGAAAGGACTCGAAGCTGTCGGCGAAACCGATGCTCATCACCGGGATGGCGCCCAGGCACAGCAGCCAGGTGTAGGCCAGGCGCGGCCCGATACGGTCACACAGGACGCCGATGGCCAGGCGCACGATTACCGTGATGGCCACCGAGGCGATGATGGTGTTGCCGATCTGGGTCTTGGTTAGTCCGAGGTCATCTCTGACCACGGCCATCAATGGCGCGATGCCGAACCAGCCGAAGAAGCACAGGTGGAAGGCGAACCAGGAGAAGTGAAAGGCTCGCATCTGGGGAGTCGAGAAGGAAAACAGGCGAATCCTGTTGGCCTTGTTGCGCAGATTCATGAACACAGCCCTCGCTGGGTGGACGAACACTCGAACTTGTGTGGCCTTCGCCATTGAAGGTCGGGTCCGACGCACTCGTACCGCTGGGGCCTGGTCTACGTCTGGCTCTCGCTAACCACTACTAAGCAAGCGGGATGCCTGTTTTTATTGAAACCTCGTTATATCAACATCTTGTGGTTTTTATTCGGAATGGCACTTCAGCAGGATCGCATCATTGCGCTGCATCATTGTGCACTCGACACCGCCCCAGTGCGCCGACTTGGTGCCAAAGGGAGAAGGTAGAGGAGCGCAGCGAAGAGAGAAGGAGCAGGAAGAGAGAAGGAACAGGAAGAGAGAAGGGAGAGAAAGAGAAAGGAGAACGACTCAAGAAGATGTGCGAACAGAACTGCGAACAGAGATGCGAACAAAAAGAGAACAAGGAGGAGCGGTCACCCGCCGCTGGCGGGTGACGCCGACGCTGGAACCTCAAGCGACGGACTCAGTCGTTGAGGGCCAGGCGCTCACTGCTGTTCGGACAGCGCAGAAAGGCCGAATTGTTGAGCCAACGCTGGTCCGGGTAGTAGGTGAACAGGTACTGATTGTCGCGAATGCTGTTGATCAAGGGTACCGCCACCTCGGTACGTACCGCCGGACAGCCGTGGCTGCGGCCGATGCGTCCGGTACGGTCGATGAACTCCTGGCTGACGTAGTCCGCACCGTGCATCACGATGGCGCGATCGAAGGCGTTGTCGTTGACCCCCGGCTCAAGACCCTCGAGTCGCAGGGAATAGCCGTTGCTGCCTACATAGCTGTTCTTGGTGCGAAACAGTCCGATGCTCGACTGGTAGCTCTCGGGCACGTTGGAGAACAGCGTGGCCATGGCGTCGCCGGAGTTCTTGCCGTGGCTCACCCATTCGCGAAACATCAGCCTGGGCTGGCGCAGGTCGAAGACCCACAGGCGGCGTTCGGTTGAAGGCAGGGAAAAGTCGATGACCGCCAGGCGCTCGGCGCCGGGGTCGGCGCAGTTGAGCGCCCGTGCGGCCAGGCGCAGTACCCCCGGGTTGGCCTTGGGGGCGAGGCGGGCCAGGGTCTGTTCGAGCGATGTGGCTGACGGCGCATTCGCCCTGACGGATGTCCTGAGAAAGTCCTGAGCGAGCACAGGCGCCGCAAAAAAGGCACTTAGGGTCAATAATAAGAGGTAACGAAAAATCGAGAGACGAGGTGATGCATTGTCATGAGAGGAGCTTCGTGACATCTCTAGGCTTCCTGTCGGTGATGTCGCGGATACGCGAACAGGCGTTACGCAAGATCAAATAACGCGATACGCTAATACACAGAGCGGAGAAACATGATCTTCGCGCACGCTAGAAAAATCAGGTCGGCTCGGCGGAACCCGATACCGACGACTCTATTATGACAATACCGCCCAGGATGGCCAGTATTGACGTCATGTTGCAGGGAGTAGATGCCATGTTTAGCCCAAATGTTCTATTGCGACTCATGCCAAGGAGGGGCGTCGCTGTAGCGCTTTGTTATGGTCTGCTGGTTACCCCGGTCTGGGGGGCAACGGCAAGCGACGGAGGCGACGTCAGTGGCGAGGTCGCCAACGGCCAGGGGCTTGCCAGCGATGCCAGCGTCGAGCAGAACCTTCAGGATCTCGACGGGGTCGTGCCGGGTCCCCTGGCCAACGAGTTGGTCGGCGCCTCCGAGATGGCGCAGCGATTCTACAGTCTGCGTGGCCAGCGTCCGGTGTGGACCGACATGGGCCGCGTGGAGGCCCTTGCCGACGGACTCAGGACGCTCGAGGACGATGGGCTCTCACCCTCGGACTATGCGCCCGACGCGCTGCTTGGCCAGGCCAGGGGGGCCGATCTCGAGACCCCCGGAGGCTTCGAGCTCGAGGCCACCGAAACGCTGCTGACCGCCATGGCCCACCTGCAACGTGGCAAGGTGGATCCACACCGCATCGACAGTGACTGGGAGGTCGATATTGCGCCACCGACGTTCGATCTGGTGGCGTTGTCGCGTGCCTTGGACGACGGCGATGTCGAGGCTGCGCTGGCGCTGGCACGGCCTCCTTTCGAGCCGTATCGTCAGCTAAGGGCCGCCCTGGCACGCTATCGCAACATCGAACGTCTGGGGGGCTGGCCACTGCTGCCGAGTCGCGAGACGCCGCTGCGTCCCGGCGATCAGGACACCGACGTCGCGCTGTTGCGCCAGCGCCTGGCGATGATCGGTGAACTGGAAGTGATGTCCGCCGACACCGGCCACTACCCGCACGTGGAACTCGAGGCCCCCGAAGCTGAGGTGTACGACAGCACCCTGGCCGAGGCGGTACGCCGTTTTCAGCGCCGCCACCTGCTCGCCGACGATGGGGTGGTCGGACCCAATACCCAGACCGCCCTCAATCTTCCGGTGGGCTTTCGCATCGATCAGATCCGCGCCAACCTGGAGCGTGCCCGCTGGCTGCTGCATGGCCTGCCGGACTCTTTCGTGCTGGTCGATATCGCCGGTTATCGGCTCAGCTACTTCCGCCCCGACGGCGACGTCTGGCGCTCACGTATCGTCGTCGGCCAACCCTACCGGCGCACGCCGACATTGCGTTCGGAGATTACCCACCTGACCCTCAACCCCACCTGGACGGTGCCACCCACGATCTATCGTGAGGACATTCTGCCTCGAGTGAAGCGCGATCCGGGGTATCTGGCCAGCCGTGACATGGTGGCGTTATCACCCTCCGGCAAGCGCGTTGATCCCTATTCGGTCAACTGGTCGAGCCCCGGCGGGGTGATGCTGCGCCAGGGGGCCGGGCCTCGCAACCCCTTGGGGAGGGTCGTGATCCGTTTTCCCAATGACCACCTGGTCTACCTGCACGACACCCCGTCGCGAGGGCTGTTCAACCGTACTCAGCGTGCGCTGAGCTCAGGCTGTATCCGCGTGGAAGGGGTGGCGGAGCTGGCCCAGCTGTTGTTCGACGACTCGGACACCTCCGCCAACGTCGGCCGCCTGATCAACGACGGCAAGACCCGCAACGTGCGTCTGGATCGGCGCATTCCGGTGGTGCTCAACTACTGGACGGTGCAACCCGAGACCGACGGCCACCTGGCCTTCCGTCCCGATATCTACGACCGCGACCAGGCGGTGGTAACGGCGCTGGATGCCCCCGTCATCCTGTAACAGGCCTGGAGTATCCACGACGCCGCTCTCGCAAGCGGCGTCGTGCCTTGTGAGGGGGAGGGGCGGGCCTGTCAGTTTCGCGTTGTACAACGCTGTCTGGCTGGCGCATTATTTGCCTGCGAACCAAGCGCTTTTCAGACAAGATCAAACAACAACGACATGGAATGAGGCGAAGTCATGCAACGATGGATGGCGGTGGCAGCACTGGGCATGGTCAGTACCGGTGTCTGGGCGCAGGATGACGACAAGCTGTTTCTGTTCAACTGGACCGAGTACATGGATCCGGCGCTGGTCGAGGCCTTCGAGCAGGAGTTCGGGGTGGAGGTGGTGCAGAACTACTTCACCTCAAACGCCGAGATGTTCTCCAAGCTGGCCGCCGGTGGTGACGCTCAATACGACGTGGTGGTGCCCACCGACTACTACGTCACCCGGCTGATCGACGCCGGCCTGGTGAGGGAACTCGACGACCCGCGCATCCAGCAGGGGCGAGAGGATCTGATGGAAGCCTTCCGCCAGCCGCCCTATGACCCCGAAGAGCGCTACAGCGTGCCCTACCTGTGGGGCGTTACCGGTATCGTCTACGACACCAACACCTTCGCCGAGCTGCCGCACTCCTGGAGCGTGCTGTTCGACCCCGAGATCAATCCCGACCAGCCCTTCGCGCTGCTGGGTGGCGATCCCCAGGTATCACTCGGCATGGCCTGCGCCTACCAGGGAGCTGGGTTCGACTGCGTCGGTCAGGAGGCCTGGATCAACGCCGCCAAGCGGGTCAGCCAGACCCTGGAGCGGGGCAACTTCACCGGCTTCGTCGACAGTACCGCGGCGGTGGAGCAGGTGGCACGAGGCGTCAGTGCAGTGGCGGTGACCTACAGCGGCGACGTGGACTACCGCAAGGCCGATTCCCCCGAGATCTATGGTGATCTGGCCTTCTTCGCCCCCGAGGAAGGCGCCCAGCTCGGCATGGATACCTTCGTGGTTCCGGCGAGAGCCCCCCATCCCCAACTGGCCCAGGACTTCATCAGCTTCATGATGCGTCCGGAAAATGCCGCCAAGGCGGCGAACTATGCCTACTACAGAACCCCCAATGAGGCCGCCCTGCCGATGGTCGACGAGGCGCTGCGAGAGGCCTCCAGGCTCGATCCCGAGACCAGCGGTCACCTGGTGACCACGCCGCTGATCGAGGGGGAATCGCTGACCATGCTGCAGCAGCTATGGACCGAGGTGCGTTCACGTTGAGGTAGCCGTCCGGTCAAGGAATGGCGGTAAAAAAGCGGCCAGGCGACCCTTTCAGGGTAGCCTGGCCGCTCGTTTTTGCGCGGACGTCACCGCGCAAGGGGGCTCACCTCGGTGGACGTCAGCCCTTCAGCTGGTTGCCCACCGGCAGCTCCCGGATGCGCTTGCCGGTGGCGGCGAAGATGGCGTTGGTCAGGGCCGGCGCCACCGGGGGAAGCCCTGGCTCACCCACGCCGCCCATCGGCGCATCGGGATTGTCGACCAGATGGACACGCACCTCACGCGGGGCGTTGGCCTGGCGTGGCAGCAGGTACTGGTGGAAGTTGTCCTGTTCGATACGACCGCCGCTTGCGCTGATCTCGTTCAGCAGGCCGATGCCGATGCCCATCACCACCGAGCCCTCCATCTGGGCACGGATGCGCTCGGGGTTGACCCTGGGGCCGCAGTCGAAGGCCACGTCCGCCTGGTGGACGATCACACTGCCCTGATCGTTGACCTCCACGTCCAGCACGATGGCGGTGTAGGAGCAGAAGCTGTGATGCACCGCCAGGCCCTGGCCGCGGCCTTCGGGCAACGACTTGCCCCAGTCGGCTTCCTCGGTCGCCCGCTCGACGACGCCACGCAGGCGTCCGACATCGATGGTATAGCGCTCCGGGTCCTCGCCGTAGTTCCAGGTGGCGCCGACGGCCAGCGGGTCGATCTCGCGCGCCGGCCCCAGAAGTTCCAGCAGGTAGTCGCGATGATCGCGTCCGGCGGCTGCGGCGAGCTCGGCAACGAAGCTCTGGATGGCAAAGGCGTGGGGCAGGTTGACCACCGAGCGGAACCAGCCGATGCGCTTGTGCGCCGGCGCCTCGCCGTTTTCCAGCGATAGCGCGGGAATGTCGAAGGGCAGGGGCGTCAGGCCCATGCCGAGTTCGTAGGTCGCCTTGTACCTGGGGTCGTCCTGGAAGATCGACATGATGGTCGGCGCCAGGGTGCGATGACGCCAGCCCTGGACCTTGCCGTCGCTGCCAAGACCGGCTTCCAGGCGGTCCACCGACAGCGCGTGGAAGTAGGTGTGGTGAAGGTCGTCCTCGCGGGTCCACTGAAGCTGTACCGGGCGGCCGTCGAGGGCGCGACTCAAGTGCGCCGCCTCCACCACGAAGTCAGGCTTGGCCTTGCGCCCGAAGCCGCCGCCCAGCAGCGTCTGGTTGACCTTGACGCTGGCGCCGTCGATGCCGAGCTGCTCGGCGACCTGGTCGCGGGCGCTCTGCGGGTCCTGCACCGGCGCCCAGGTCTCGGCACCGTCTGCGCTCACCCGGGCGATGGCCACCGGTGGTTCCATGGTGGCATGGGCCAGGTGCGGCATGTAGTAGGTGGCGCTGTGGCGGGACTCGGCGTCGGCCAGCGCCGCCTCGATATCGCCGCTGGCTCTGAGCACCTTGCCGGGGGAATCGGCGCGCTGCTCGAGCATCTCGCGGTAGCTTTTGGTGTCGTAGCCGGCGTTGGCGTCAAGCCCTTCGGTATTCCACTGGATCTTGAGCGCCTTGCGTCCTTCGATGGCCGCCCAGGTGTTGTCGGCGATCACCCCCACGCCGCCGAGCGGGTGGAACGACGACGGCTGGGAGGTGCCCTCGAGCCTGACGGTCTTGATCACCCCGGGAATCTTGAGCGTCTCGCTGTCATCGACGCTGGCGACGCTTGCACCCAGCACATCGGGGCGCGCGATCACCGCGTAGGCCATGTCCGGCAGGCGCATGTCGCCGCCGTAGATGGCCTTGCCGCTGACAATATCCTCACCGTCCACCGCAGGGGCGCGCTCGAGGTTGCCGTTATCACTGTCGTGGCTGGGGCCGAAGGACTTGCCGATCAGTCGCCATTCGCTTTCGGACTTGAGCGAGAGGGTGTCCCGGGAGGGGATATCGAGCTCCCTGGCCGCCGCCGCCAGCTCGCCGAAGCCGAGTTCGCGCCCGCTAGGCGTGTGGACGATGACGTGGACGCCGGCCTGGCATTCGTCCACAGGTACGTCCCAGCGCTGGGCGGCGGCCTGTTCCAGCATCCGACGGGCCGACGCGGCGGCCCGCCGCATGGGATCGAACCAGTGGCGCATGCTGCGCGAGCCGTCGGTGTCCTGGTTGCCGTAGGTGTCGGAATCCCCCGGTGCCTGGGTAGCCTTGACCTTGCTCCAGTCGGCACCCAGCTCATCGGCGGCCACCATCACCAGGCTGGTACGGATGCCCTGGCCCATCTCGGCGCGATGGTTGGTCACGGTGACGCTGCCGTCCTCGTCGATCTGGATGAACACGTTGGGATTGTCGACCCAGCCGTAGGCCATACCGGCGGCGCCGTACTGCTTGTCCTCGGCGGCGGCGGCCAGGTCCCAGCGGGCGGCCACTACCAGCGCGCTGCCGGCGGCCAGTCCCTGGAGAAAGCGTCTGCGGCTGACGTTGGCCAGCAGCAGCGTATCGACGGTACGGTTCATGCCTGCTCCTCCTGTCCGGCTGCACGATGGATCGCGGTACGGATCCGGTTGTAGGTGCCGCAGCGGCAGATGTTGCCCCCCATGGCGCTGGCGATGTCATCGTCGCTGGGGTTGGCGTTGTCCTTGAGGAAGGCGGTCGCGCTCATGATCTGGCCGGCCTGGCAGTAGCCGCACTGGGCCACGCCGACATCCAGCCATGCCTCCTGCACCTTGCTGCCGACAGCGTCGGTGGCCATGGCCTCGATGGTGGTCACTCGCTTGCCCGCTGCCGCCGCTACCGGCGTGACGCAGGAGCGCACGGCGGCGCCGTCCAGGTGAACGGTGCAGGCGCCACACAGCCCCATGCCGCAGCCAAACTTGGTGCCGGTCAGATTTGCCACATCGCGCAGCGCCCACAGCAGCGGCATCTGCTCGGGCACGTCCAGTTCATGCTGCTGGTCGTTGATCGTCAGGGTTATCACCGTTCACCTCCTGGTGCTTGTTGTTGTCGATGCGCTCTTTGTTGGCGCTGTGCTCTTTGTTGGCGCTGCGCTCTTTAGTGTCGATGCGCTTGCGATATCGCTGCGCTCTTCACTGGCGCCGCACTGGTCGTTGTCGCCATGTTTGCCGTTGCCTTGGCGTGTCACGGTCGAGGCTTTGCCCCTGCAGCTGATCATAGGCAATTTACCTGCAACTTATTGTTCCACTTTGGGCCGAAGTCGGCGCCCTTGGCTAAGCGTACTTAGGTGTGCGAGTGCCGTAGCACGGCCTCGGCTCTGCCGACCGAAAACGCCAGCGGGAGAGGGGGCCAAAGAAATGCGCGAGCGCAAGATCGGTAACAATGCGACTGGCAGAAAATCGACAGGTGGGGAGAAGAGACAGGAGAGGAGAAAAGACAAGGGACACGCCACCCGAAGGCGGGTGGCGTGAAGGATCGATCAGTTCTGGTCGACGCGATCCTTGGCGGCGCTGAAGCCCATCAGCGACACGTTGAGGTCCTGACGCTGGCCGCGCGGGTTGACGATGCTGACGGTGGCGGTGCTGCCGGCCTTCAACTGGTTGAGCAGTTGCGGCTGCAGCGGGATGTCGGCACGGCAGCCCTGGGGCACACACACCTGGTAGGGCATGCCCACCGGCTCGTTGGTATCGACCTTGAGCTGCAGGCCTGGGGCCAGACGTACGCCCAGCGGAACCAGGAAGGTCATGGCAGAACCGTCCAGCTGAGCAGGGTTGCCGACCACGACCCGAAGGACCGGCTCGCCATCGGCACCATTGACCAGCTGGGTCATGGAGCAGGAGCCGTCGGACGAGTTGACCGGGCAGTTGACCTCCCAGGACTGGAAGGTTTCGGTGTTGACGGCGGGTCCGGCATTACCGGTGCTCTGGGCGAAGGTCAGCGGCGACAGCGCCAGCAGGCTCAGCACACCGGCGGCACGCAGGCCGGACGCAAGGCGATTGAACATAAACGGCAGGCTCCTTTCCAAATCCATTGGCAGACAAAGGCTCGGGGCATAGTTCAACACGGAATGGGGCCTGTTGGCGACTGTCGCGAGGGGTTAAGGGCACTGACCACGGCGCCATGTCGGATTTTCTCTTTTTCTCAGCGCAGCCCAGTCCAGTCCAGCCCAACCCTACACAAGACGCGGTCGACCTCGGATAGCGTGGAAGCTGGAGCGACTGCGGGATCGATCGAGAGATCGACAGCGGGATCGACTAGGCGCTGTCCGAAAAGTCGACGAGCGAAGGTTAGACAAGGCAAAAATCGGTGAGAAAGCGCAGTTTACGGGGTGTAAATGAGCATTTTGATCCGATTTTTAACGCCGTATTACCGAGCGCAGGCACTTTTCAGACAAGCCCTAGAGTGGGGCGAGATCCTCGTAGCTCGCCTCCAGCACGATCCCGAAGTGCTCTTCAAGCGCCGCCAGATAGGCCGCTCCCGGGGGCAGGAGCTGTTCGCTTGTCGTGTCCCCGCGTCGGATCTTCAGGGTGAAGTCGGAAAGGCTGATCTGGCCCTCGGGGGTGGCCAGCGCGGCCATGCGCGAGGTGGTGAAGTGCAGGCCTGGCCAGGTGGAGGTGAAGTGATTGGCCATCTGAATATCACCTTCGCACACCGTGGTGAAATCGACGCTATAGAGGTCGACCCACTGGGCTCCCATCAATGATTGCAGCATGATCCCGTAGCGAGCGTTCTCCACCAGTCGTAGTGTCTGGTCTCCGATGTGGAGCGGGGTGTCCGGGGTCAGCGGGATCGGTGCACGGGGCGTATTGGTGCCGAAGCCGGCGTCGACCAGCCATTGGCGTTTGTCCAGCGTTACCAGCGATACCTGATGACTGCGCCCGGTGGGGGTTCCCGACAGATGCACACGTCCCAACAGGGCCCTGGCCTCGAATCCGAAGGCCTCAAGCGCCATCAGCAACAGGCCGTTGAGCTCGAAGCAGTAGCCGCCCCGGCGTTGACCGATGAGCTTGGCCAGAATGCCCTGGGCACTGACATCCACGCCGCGGCCCAGGCAGATATCGAAGTTCTCGAAGGGCAGCGAGGTGAGCTGGGCGCGATGCAGCGCGCGCAAGCACTCGGCAGACACCTCGACGGGTTGCACAAGGCCGATACGCTCAAGGTATTGGTCGCAGGGAAAGTCCGAGAGGGGCATGGGCGGTTACGCGTAGCAAAGTTCGGTTTAGCCTAGTGCGAGGGCAGCGGCCTTGCCAGCCTTCGCGCGTCGTCACCACGCATGCGGACAGGCTCGGTCGCTTGCCTGCCCGGCACAGCGCAACAGCCGTGCTAGGATGACCGATCCTTTTTCGATCGCTTGGGGACTTGGCATGGAGGAAATGGGGCTGCGATGGCTCGCCGGGCAGGCCGTCAGCCTGGTGGCGCTCACGCTCTGCGTGATCGGCTTCGCCAGCCGGCATGACGACAAGCTGTTGGTATTGCTGCTGGGAGCCAACCTGGCCTTCGCGACCCAGTTTGCCCTGCTGGGGAGCTGGGTAGCCGCGTCGATCTCGGCCCTGATCATCCTGCGCATCGCTCTGGCGCGACGCTTTCCCGGCAATCTGGCGATCATGCTTGGCATGTTGCTCGCCACCTTGCTGGTAGCGGCGCTGACCTGGAGTGATGCGCGTGATATTCCTGCCCTGGCGGCAGGGCTGCTTGGCACCTTTGCCATGTTCATGCTCAGAGGGGTGGCGATGCGTCTGGTACTGGCCGGCGCCGCCTTCTGCTGGATCATCAGCAATCTGCTGGCAGGGTCGCTGGGCGGCACCCTGGCCGAGACGCTGATCTTCGCCACCAATATCATCACCATCGTGCGCCTGAGGCGCCAGGCCTCGGCCGCCGCCCACTGATACTGGCGCCTGTCGTCGATTCCTTGTGGTGGACGCGAAACGGTCACGGAATTGACATCCTTGTCTCGTATATATGAAATTCCATATATCCTGAGGCGCCCCCGATGACAATGTCACAAGAGTCCCGCAAGCAACGCGTGCTGTTTCTGTGTCACGCCAATTCCGCTCGCTCGCTGATGGGCGAGGCGCTGCTGCGCCACCTGGCCGGAGATCGCTTCGATGCCTTCAGCGCCGGTACCGAGCCGGACGAGCCGCATCAGAAGACGCTGGCCGCGCTCAAGGAGCAGTCCATCAGCACCGAGGGGCTCGCCAGTCAGTCCCTCGACAGCTTCGAGGGACAGCACTTCGATGCCGTCATCGTGCTGTGCGACAAGGCCCAGGAAACCTGTCGCGACTGGGAGGGCAGTCGCGACGAGCATCTCTATTGGGATATCCGCGATCCCCGTGGCATCGAGCGCGACAACGCCTACGCCCAGGCGCTTCAGGAAATCCGCGTGCGCCTGATGCTGTGGCTGCAGATCAAGGATCGTGATCGCGCCCGCCACCTGGCCGACGATTGATGGCGCAACCCTCTGTCGGCAGAGCCTGGCGGGTGCCGGGGCGCGATACTCACTTTCTAAAGCGAGACTTTCATGACACTACGTATCGGTATCAATGGTTTCGGGCGGATCGGCCGCCTGGTGGTTCGCAGTCTGTGGCCGTGTATCGCCGCCGGAGAGGTCGACCTGGTTCGCGTCAACGATCCCGGTGGTGACGCCGCCACCTTCGCCCACCTGCTGGAGTTCGATTCGGTGCATGGCCACTTTTCGCCCGAGGGCGGGATCAATGGCGAGGGCGAGCAGCTGAACCTCGACGGTCGCGCGGTGGCCTTCAGCGGAGCAAGCGTGCCGGCCGACGCGGACTGGTCCGGCTGCGACGTGGTGATCGAATGCTCCGGCAAGCACAAGACCCTGGACAGGCTTCAGGCCTATCTCGACCAGGGCGTGCGGCGCGTCGTGGTCAGCGCGCCGGTCAAGGAGGAGGGCGTGCTCAACGTGGTCATGGGGGTCAACGATGATCTCTACGAGCCCGAGCGTCACCGCATCGTCACCGCCGCCAGTTGCACCACCAACTGTCTGGCCCCGGTGGTCAAGGTGATTCAACAGCGTTTCGGTATCCGTCATGGCTCCATGACCACGGTGCATGACATCACCAACACCCAGACCATCCTCGACGCGCCCCACAAGGACCTGCGTCGGGCGCGGGCCTGTGGCATGAGCCTGATCCCGACCACGACCGGGTCGGCCAAGGCGATCACCGCGATCTTTCCCGAGCTCGAGGGCAAGCTCAATGGCCACGCCATCCGCGTGCCGCTGGCCAATGCCTCGCTCACCGACATGGTCTTCGAACTTGAACGCGAGGTCACGGTGGATGAGGTCAACGCCGCCCTGCGCGAGGCCGCCGAAGGGGAGCTTGCCGGCATTCTCGGCTACGAGGAGCGCCCGCTGGTGTCCATCGATTACCGCACCGACCCGCGCAGCTCGATCATCGATGCGCTGTCGACCATGGTGGTCAACGCCACCCAGCTCAAGCTCTACGCCTGGTACGACAACGAGTGGGGCTACGCCAACCGCACCGCAGAGCTGGCGCTGAAGGTGGGTCGTGGCTGAATCGTTGATGGCGCGGGTGAAGGCGCTGCCCTTCGAAATCCGCCAGTACCTGCTGATCACCGGCAACTACTGGGCCTTTACCGTTACCGACGGCGCCCTGCGCATGCTGGTGGTGCTGCACTTCCACCAGTTGGGCTATTCGCCCCTCGAGGTGGCGATGCTGTTCTTGTTCTACGAAGCCTTCGGGGTGATCACCAACCTGGTGGGGGGCTGGCTCGGGGCACGGCTGGGCCTCAATCGCACCATGAATCTGGGACTCGCTCTGCAGATCGTGGCGCTGGCCATGCTGATGGTGCCGTCCTCGGCGCTGAGCGTGGCCTGGGTCATGGCGGCCCAGGCATTGTCTGGCATCGCCAAGGACCTCAACAAGATGAGCGCCAAGAGCGCGGTCAAGGTACTGGTGCCCGCCGAGAGTGCCTCGGCAAGCTCCACCCTGTATCGCTGGGTGGCGATCCTGACCGGCTCCAAGAACGCGCTGAAGGGAGCCGGTTTCTTCCTCGGTGGCCTGCTGCTGACGCTGATCGGCTTTCGTGGCGCGGTCATCGTCATGGCGGTGATGCTGCTGGCGGTGCTGGTCCTCTCGCTGGTTCGCCTCAAGGCCGATCTGGGGCGCGCGAAGCGCAAGCCCAAGTTCTCCGAGATATTTTCCAAGTCCCGCGCGATCAATGTCCTGTCGGCCGCGCGCCTGTGTCTGTTTGCCTCCCGGGATGTCTGGTTCGTGGTGGCCTTGCCGGTGTTTCTCTATGACCAGCATGGCTGGAGCCACTGGACGGTGGGCGGGCTGCTGGCGATCTGGGTGATCGGCTACGGGGGTGTCCAGACCCAGGCGCCCCGGCTGACCTCGCTGATGGCAGGAAGCCAGCGACGCACGACGGTATTCTGGGCGCTGGCCCTGGCGGGGCTGCCAGCCCTGCTGGCGGTGCTGCCGCTGGCTCAGGTGGGCTGGCTGGTGGTGGGTCTGTTGCTGTTCGGGGTGCTGTTCGCCATCAATTCTAGCTGGCACAGCTACCTGATCGTGCACTACGCACGCGCCGAGGGTGCCTCCATGGACGTGGGCTTCTATTACATGGCCAACGCCATGGGGCGCCTGCTCGGCACCTTGCTGTCGGGCTGGCTGTATCAAAGCCAGGGGCTGTCGGCCTGCCTGTGGGTGTCGGCGGCGCTGGTGCTGGCCAGCGCCCTGATGGCACTAGCCTTGCCCGGCGATGGTGAGCCTGAGTCCGCAGCCGCTGACGACGAGGCAAGGCCCGCTTAGGGCTTGTCTGAAAAGTGCCTACGCTCGGTAATACGGCGTTAAAAATCGGATCAACATGCTCATTTACACCCCGTAAACTGCGCTGTCTCACCGATTTTTGCCTTGTCTAACCTTCGCTCGCCGACTTTTCGGACAGAGCCTAGGATAGTCGGCCCGCGGAGGAACCCCGTGACGCTGAACGAAGAAAGCCGCTGCCCAGGGAAAAAAGATGAACAGGCAAAGATGAACAGGAAACGCCGATGATGTCGCTGGACCCGTTGCGCCTCTACAAGTGCCTGTCGGAAGAGACGCGCCTGTCGATCATGCTGTTGCTGCTGCAGGAAGGAGAGCTCTGCGTCTGCGAAATGACCGCGGTGCTCGAGGTGTCGCAACCCAAGGTGTCACGCCACCTGGCAGAGCTGCGTCGCTGTGGTTTGCTCCAGGATCGTCGCGATGGCCAGTGGGTCCACTACCGGCTGAGCGCCGAGCTGCCCGACTGGGCGCTCGACTGTCTCGAAGCCGGCGCCCGGGGGCGACGGGCCGAGCTCGAGGCATTGCACGATGGACTGGCCAGGATGGGGGATCGTCCGCAGCGCTGCGAGAGCCTTTGCTGAGGCGCTGTCGCCTTCCATGGTCACCCTGATCGCCTTGCCCGGCCTTTGAAAAGACGCAGGCAACTTGCCTGTATTACAAGAAGAGGGCCTACACTGAAGCTGTGCACCGGCATGTTAATTCTCATGCTAATCAATTAACATGCCGGCCACTTAAACGATTCAGCGCAAGGACCTTGGATCATGATCATCTACTCCCTCATCTTGTTGTTGGTGGGGCTTTCGCTATTGGGGGGCGGCGCCTGGCTGGTCACCCTGGGTGGAAGCTGGTACTACGCCCTGGCCGGTCTGGTGCTGATCGCGGTGGGCGCCATGGCGCGCTCCCGTCGCGTGCCGGCGCAGCTGCTTTACGCCGGGCTGCTTGTCGCCACGGCCGCCTGGGCCCTCTGGGAATCCGGCTATGACTGGTGGCCGCTGGCCACCCGCATGGGCCTGTTGATGCTGCTTGCCATTCCGCTTCTGTGGCCGCGGCGCGCCGGCAAGCGTCTGGGCACGGTCGTGCTGCTGCCGGTCTGGGCGGTGCTGGGTGTAGGCCTGCTGGGTAGTCTGGCGGTGGACGCCCATCGCATCGAGGGGCGACTCAACGAGGACGAGATCGTCCAGTCACCCAAGCTTGGCGATTCGCCGGAGGCGAGCTGGCATGCTTACGGCCGCAGCAACCTGGGTCAGCGCTATTCGCCGCTGGACCAGATCACCCCGGATAACGTCGGCGAACTGGAACTGGCCTGGCAGTATCAGACCGGTGACAGGAAGGGCCCTGACGACGTCGGGGAGACCACCTACGAGGCCACGCCGCTGAAGGTGGGCAATGCGCTGTTTCTGTGTACGCCGCACAACTGGCTGGTGACGCTTGACGCCGATAGCGGCGAGAAGCTTTGGCAGTATGACGCCAAGGTGCCGGCGGAAAGCTCACGCCAGCACCAGACCTGTCGTGGCGTCTCCTACCTGCCGCCGACATCCGGCGATGGCGATAGCCTCGACGTCGCGGCGGCGAGCCAGCCGGCCGAGGCGCTGGAGCCGATCCAGTGCGACGCCCAGCTGTTCATGCCGACCTCCGATGCGCGCCTGCTGGCCGTCGATCCGGCCACCGGTGCCCGCTGCGCCAACTTCGCCGACAACGGCGAGCTGGACCTGATGCACAACATGCCGTTCACCCAGTCCGGCTTCTACTACTCGACCTCGCCCCCCGTGGTGGCCAATGGCCTGGTGGTGGTAGCCGGGGCGGTCAATGACAACTACGCCGTCGATTCACCCTCCGGCGTGATCCGCGCCTACGACGCCAGGACCGGCGAGCTGCGCTGGAACTGGGATTCCGGCAACCCGGACGAGACCGCGCCGATCGGTGAGGACGAGACCTACGCCACCAGCTCCCCCAACAGCTGGGCGGTGGCCAGCGCCGATGAGGAGCTGGGACTGATCTACTTCCCGATGGGCAACCGGACCCCGGACCAGCTCGGCCACTTCCGCAGCGAGGCCGAAGAGAAGTTCGCCACCTCGGTGGTGGCGCTGCGTCTGGACAGCGGCCAGGTGGAGTGGGTCCAGCAGTTCGTCCACCACGACCTGTGGGACATGGACACCCCGGCGCAGCCGAGCCTGGTCGACCTGGAGACCGACGAGGGCATGCAGCCCGCGCTGGTGGTGCCGACCAAGCAGGGGGACGTCTACGTCCTCAACCGCGCCACCGGCGAGCCGATCTTCCCGATCACCGAGGAGCCGGCACCGCAGGGCACCATCGAAGGCGACTACGCGGCACCGACCCAGCCCAGGTCTGCCCTGAGCTTCCGTCCGCCGAAGCTGCGCGAGGCCGACATGTGGGGAGGCAGCCTGATCGACCAGATGGTCTGCCGTATCCAGTTCCGCTCGCTGCGCTACGAGGGTCAGTACACCCCGCCGTCCGAGCAGGGCACCATCGTCTTCCCCGGCAACTTCGGCGTCTTCAACTGGGGTAGCCTGGCGGTGGACCCCAAGCGCCAGGTGATGTTCGGCATGCCGCTGTATCTGGCCTTCACCAGCACCCTGGTGCCCAAGGATGGCGCCGAACTCGGCGAGACCAACCAGGGTGAGCAGGGGCTCAACGAGAACGCCGGTGCCGACTATGCGGTGGAGATGAAGCCGTTCCTGTCGCCGCTGGGCATTCCCTGTCAGCAGCCGCCCTGGGGCTACGTGGCCGGCACCGACCTGCGTACCGGTGAGGTCGCCTGGCAGCACAAGAACGGTACCATCGAAGACATGACAGCGCTGCCGCTGCCCTTCGAGATGGGGGTGCCGGGTATCGGCGGTCCGATCATCACCGACGGAGGAGTAGCCTTCCTGGCGGCGTCCGTGGACGACTACTTCCGTGCCTACGACCTGACCACCGGCGAGCAGCTGTGGGAGTCGCGGCTGCCAGCCGGCGGCCAGGCCACGCCGATGACCTACCTCAACAGCCAGGGCGAGCAGATGGTCGTGCTGGTGGCCGGGGGGCATGGCTCGATCGGCACCACCATCGGTGACTACGTGATGGCCTACAAGCTGCCGGATCAGGCGTCACAATAGGCGAGCAGGGAGGGGAGCCGAACATTCGGCTCCTGCCCTGAAACAACGCCGTTGCAGCAAGAGCCCCCGTCGGATGCCCGTCGGGGGCTCTTGCTTGTGTCACAAGGTGGCCGACAAGGGTGCGGCAAAACACCCGCTACCGGCCATAATAAAAGATTCAGATAATGGGGATCTTTGTGCCGCTTCGGGATCGAGTGTCTCGACGGCCTACCGCCAGGGACAGGGAGAAACGCATGTCAGATATCGCCCTCTACGTGATGATCTACGCGGCCGTGCTGCTGTCGATCTATCAGGTCTACTACATCTACTACGAGCAGCACTTTGCCGACTTCGAGAAGCGTCCCGGAATGGACGCCGAGGCGCTTGAGGAGCTGTCTCGGCTGGCCGAGCAGGCCAGGAATACCGGTGATCGCGAGGCCTTTGCCCGGGCGGTGAATGAGCGCTTCGATGGCCGTGTCGACCCCAGGGTAGCGCTGGCGGCCTTTTCCCGGGACGACGAGCCGGTCAATGCCGCCATGCTGCTACGCCGCCGTCGCCAGATCGTCACCAATGGGCGCATCATGGTCCGCCATCTGGCCAGCTGGACGACCCGCCCGCCGAGCCGGGACCTGCGTGGCACCCTGATCATCGTGATCATCGCGCTGTGCCTGTCGGTGCTGGGGCTGGGTGGGCTCAGCGTCTATACCATCGGCTATGAACTGGGCTCACCGGCGTTCGCCTGGGCCAACGATCCCGCCGTCCTGCTTTCGTTGATCGCGCTGCTGATCGTCGCCACCCACCTGGTCTACAAGCTGGACGTCTACCTTCACGATCTCTACGAAATTGGCAGGCTGAATCCGCACTTTCGCTAGGGCTTGTCTGAAAAGTGCCTGCGCTCGGTAGTACGGCGTTAAAAATCGGCTGGTGCGCCAGCCCGGTCAAAATGCTCATTTACACCCCGTAAACTGCGCTTTTTCACCGATTTTTGCCTTGTCTAACCTTCGCTCGTCGACTTTTCGGACAGCGCCTAGGTGGTGACGGTACTGCAGCGGCACGTCCAGGCTTCAGTCGCTGGTTCGCAGATAGGCGTGTCGGTCGTCTGTATTGGCTAGATGGTTGCCTTGCCTGGGTGCGTCGACCAAGCGCCAGATATTGAGGCCCCGCTTAGGCGGGGCCTTTTTGTGCAATGTGCCTGCGTCAGGCTTGTGCGCCCCTGAATCGTTGGCGGAAGGCGCGTTGCCGCTTCAGGAAGGCGCTGGAGGTTGAAAGTGGTAAGACCACATGGCTGGCACCAAAGTCGCCTTTTGCAGCCCAGACCTGACGACTATGGTTCAAGGCATTGACGAGAAAGCGTCGGATTTCGCGGAAACTGGCAATAAGAAGGGCGGCGATCAGCATTGTCGTGACCGGCGAGAGTCGCTGTTGATGTGCGTCAGGTGAAATGGTCGAGAAGTGGTCTTGAGGGCTCTTAAGAGGTAAGACCAGTTGGGTGGGAGGATGACCAATGTTGGACAGCGCGATCCGTGAGGGCGAGTCGGTCAACGGCTATCAAAGAGTGTTCGAGGTCTTTCGTGAACGCGTCCTCAATGGCGAGTGGCGGCCTGGCGATCGTTTGCCCAGCGAGCGTGAATTGGCTCTGGAGCTCAAGGTAGGCCGACCGCTGTTGCGTGAGGTGATGCGCTCGCTGGATATGCTCGGGGTCCTCGACATCCGTCACGGCAAGGGCGCCTATGTGGCCAAGGCCGACTTCAAGGTGTTGTCGGATTTCTTCGCCTTTTACCTGGCTCAGGAGAAAAACGCCCTCGACGACGTCATGCAGGCCCGGATAGCCATCGAGTGTCAGGCGGTGCGACTGGCCTGTGATCGCGCTACCGATAACGACATCGCCCGCATAGAGACCTGCTTCAAGCAGTTGATGGCCACGCTTGAGGATCCCGAGCAGGGCGGGCGCGCCGACTACCAGTTTCATCTTGCCATCGTCGAGGCCAGCCATTGTCAGTCGCTGATGACCTTGTACCACGCGATTTCCGCGCTGTTGCTCAAGAGCCACGTCCAGCGTCGACAGATCACCCTTGGTTCGGACGAGGTGATCGAGGCGCATATCGATTCTCACCGACAGGTGTTCCTGGCCATCGTCGAAGGCGACGGTGACAAGGCCAACCAGCGCCTGCGCGAGCATTTTTCCATCGGCGACGAACTGCGCCGCAAGAGCATCATCGCCGCCTATACCCAGGAAGCCGAAGCAGGCCTTGGCCGACGTTGAGCGCCAGCCATCGTCATGGCGCCGCGTCAGTCTGTTGCCAGGAAGGTGACGACGCACCATCGATACCGAAGTACGACAACGACAATACAACGCTACGAGAGGTGAGCCTGATGAATTTCAAGACCGCTGCGACCCTTGCCACTCAGGGGGTGGCCCTGAGCCTCGCGATCAGCCTTTCGGCTGCAAGCGCTTCTGCCGAAACGATTCGCTATGCCCATGTCGGGGCTGAAGGCGATCTGCAGACACGTTATGCCAGCGAGGCGGCAGAGGCCATCGCCGAGGCCTCCAATGGCGAGTTGGAGATCCAGGTTTATCCGGCCAGTCAGTTAGGTGGCGTTGCCGAAATGGTGGATGGTGTGCGCATGGGCTCCATCGGTATGGGACATCATGACTTCGCGTCCCTTGCGCGTATCGTTCCCGAGGCGGCGGTGTTCAACGCCCCCTATATCTATCGCGATGCGGCCCACGCCCTGGCCGCCACCGATCCCGAGACACCCGCGGTCAAGGAGATCAACGAACGGTTGATCGAGGACGGTGGGGTGCGCATCGTCGGGCGCATCTATCGCGGTGCACGGCATGTATCGTCCAACTTCGAAGTCAAGTCGCCGGCCGACCTCAAGGACAAGCCCTTCCGGGCGGTTCCGCTGGATCTGTGGATCTCCATGGTCAAGGGTTTTGGCGCCAACCCGACGCCGGTGGCGGTGTCGGAATTGCCGACCGCGCTGATGACCGGTCTGGTGGTTGGGCAGGAAAACCCGCTGACCATGATCGCCGCCAACAAGCTCGATGAAGTGCAGTCCCACGTGGCCCTGACCGGACATATGCACTCGGTGCTGGCCGTCTTCATCAACGAGGATGTCTGGCAGGGACTGTCCGATGACCAGCGTTCTGCAATCACCGAGGTCCTCGACGACAAGGCCGATGAGTCGCTCGAGTGGGCTCAATCGTCCGAAGATGCCCTGGTGGAAGAGCTCAGAGGCCGTGGCATGACGGTGATCACCGCCGACGACGGCCTCGATCTCGATGCCTTCCGTGAGCAGGTCAGCGCGCAGATCAGTGCCGACTTTCCCTCCTTTGACAGCTATGTCGAGCAGATCGCCAAGGTCGATTGAACCGGCAAGCATCGTCAGCGATGGGCGGGGCGACGCCCCGTCCATCGAGAGGAAACAAGGAGAACGCCGTGTCCGGCTTGAAGCGTTTCTGGCAGGGGCTTTGTGCGCTGCTGCTGGTCGGCATCGTGGTAGTGCCACTGTCGCAGGTGGTAATGCGTGATCTCTTCCTGTCACCGCTGGTCGGGGCCGAGGAACTGACGCGCTTTCTGCTGGTGTGTCTGGTCTTCGCCAGCTATCCGCTGGTAGTAGGCCACGGCGAGAACATCGGCATGAGTGAGCTCCGCGATATGCTGACCGGCCGGCCTCGTCGTCTGCTCGATACCACCATTTTCGTGGCGTCGGCGGTGGCCAGCGGTGTGGTGGCGTTCGCTACCATCACGACCATCGCCGATAACCTCAACAATGCCACCCCGACCCTCAAGATTCCGTTCTGGATCTTCCTGGGATCTACCGCTATCGGCTTCGCGGTGGCGGCACTGCAGCATGTGATACGGCTGCGTGGCCAGTCCGCGACTGCATCTCATGACGATCCGCCGGAGGTTTCCTGATGGGACTGGCCTTGATCGTTGCCTTTCTGGTGCTGTTTCTGCTGGGCTTTCCGGTGGTCTACGCCATCCTGTTGCCGGCTATCGCCTATGTGGTGGTGGAGGGCTTTCCGCTGGGGCTGCTGGGGCAGCGTGTCACCTACGCGCTGGACAGTTTTCCGCTGGTGGCGGTGCCAATCTTCATCTTTGTCGGCAACCTGATGAACCTCTCCGGTGTCACCGACCGCATCTTTCGCTTCGCCGACACCCTGGTGGGGCGAGCCCCGGGAGGCTTGGCCCAGGTCAACATCTTTTCCAGCCTGATCTTCTCGGGAATGTCCGGGGCGGCGCTGGCCGACGTGGGTGGGCTTGGCAAGATCGAGATCGAAGCCATGCGCAAGCGCGGCTTCAAGGCACCCTTTGCCGCGGCGGTGACCGCATCCTCTGCGGTGGTCGGGCCGATCTTTCCGCCGAGCATTCCGCTGATCGTCTACGGCTCGGTGACCAGCGTCTCGATCATTCAGTTGCTGATTGCGGGTATCGTGCCGGCACTGATCTGTGTCGCACTGCTGATGATTACCGCCGCAGTGCTGGCACTGCGCTCCGACATGCCACGCTCTGCTCGCTGGCCGACGGCCAGGGAGGTCGTCACGTCGCTGCTGCCTGCACTGCCGGCGCTACTGGCACCAGTGCTGATGATCGCCGGCATGATGCTGGGACTGTTTACCCCCACCGAGGCGGCGGCGGTGACCGCAGCCTATGTGGTGCTGATCAGTGGCATGATCTACAAGGAGCTTACCTGGGCCCATCTGTGGTCCGCGCTGCAGGCGACGCTGCGCAGTACCAGCGCGATCCTGATCATCGTTGCTGCGGCTTCGCTGTTTGGCTGGATCCTGGCGGTGGAGCAGATACCCCAGAGCTTTGCGGCCTTTATTTTGCAGATATCCACAGATCCGTTGGTACTGCTGTTGATTGCCAACCTGATCTTCTTCGTGGTGGGCATGTTTCTGGATTCCACTACCGCGACCCTGCTGGTGGTGCCGGTGATTGCCCCTCCGATGGTGCTGGCGGGTGTCGATCCCGTACATCTGGGGATTGTCGCCATCTTCAACCTGATGATCGGGCTGCTGACGCCACCCATGGGGCTGTCGCTTTACTTGATCTCATCGATTGCTCAGGTCAGCTTGCGGCAGTTGTTGAAGGCGTTGATTCCGTTCTACGTCCCGCTGTTCCTGACCCTTGCGATCATCACCTTTGCCTCCGATCTGGTGCTGTGGCTGCCGGGTCTGATGCGCTAACTTTCCCTTGCCAGCAATGGAGTTGTCATGAAACTCGTCATTGGTTCAGATCATGCGGGCTTTCCGCTGAAGGCCTCCGTCGTGGCCTTTGTCGAATCCCTCGGTCATGAGGTGCAGGATGTGGGCTCCTACGATGACCAGCCGGTCGACTTCCCCGATATCGCCAGAGAGGTGACCTCTCGTGTCACCTCCGGAGAGGTCGAGCGTGGACTGATGGTCTGTGGAACCGGAGTGGGCGCGGCCATCGCCGCCAACAAGGTCAGGGGAATTCGTGCCGCCGTGGGCCATGACGTGCACTCGGCGCACCAGTGTGTCGAGCATGACGACGTCAATGTGCTGTGTATCGGCGCACAGATCGTGGGCCCCTGGCTTGCCAATGATCTGATCAAGGCTTTTCTGGAGGCGGAGTTCTCCAGTGATGAAGAGTACCGCCGGCGGGTGGAGAAACTCCACGCCATGGAAGGTGGACAGGGGCCGGTCGAGGGCTAGACCGAGGGTCAGGTCGAGAGCGGCGTGGCCGATTCAGGGTGATGTGATGGCCGAACCGGAATACCAGCAACCGCCCTCATGGAGACAGCCAAAATACGATCCTCGAAAATATGACCACGGGTGCACCGATGCCGGCGGCTACATCAGCCGTCTTCCAGCACCACCAGGCCGTAGCTGCCGAGCTCCGGCAGTCCGCCTGCACTGGTGCGCAGGGATAGACCACCATCCTCGGCGACATCGAAGGCCATCACCTGGCCGGTGTTGCCGACCAGCTGATAGAGGGTGTCGCCGTCGGGGCTCAGCGCCATGTCCGAGAAGAACAGCAATTCGCCGTCGTCCTTGTAGGCGGTAGCATCCTCGAGGGCGATGCTGCCGTTCGGTTTGACGCTGTAGCGGCTGATGGAACTCGACAGGGCGTTGGCGGTGTAGAGAGTGTCGCCGTCGGCGTTCAGCGCGACCCAGCAGTTGGCGATCTCGCCTCCTTCCATGGCAGCGCCGGTCAGGGCGTCGGCGGTCTTCAGGGTGAGTCCGCCATGATCATCCAGCACATAGCTCGAGACCGAGCTGGTCTGCCAGCTGTAGAGCGGGCTCTGGGGTACCTTGTCGGCCTCCTCACGCAGGCCGAACTCCGGCGTCAGGAAGCGTGCCTCCGACATCAGCAGGGTCTCGCCCTGGTCCCCCTGGCCGATGGCGAAGCCCACCGGTATGGCGTGGAAGCGTTCGGCCGGCGCACGCGGGCTGTCCACGCTGGCGATCGGATCGGCGGACAGACCATCGTCACTGACCGCAAAGCTGTGAATCTTGCCGGTCACCAGCTCGTTGACGATGACGAAGGCTCCGGAACGCGAGAAGGCGATGGTCGAGGGGCGGGCGCCCAGGTCGCGCCGGCTGCCCTGGATTGCGATCAGTCCTTCGGGGGTGTGGCGATACAGCGCGATGGAGCCGGCCTGGTTGCTGTCACCCACGCTGGCGGAGGCGACCAGGTGGCCGTGGATGGCGACAGAAATCGGGAAACGGTCCGAGGCCGTCACGCTGTTGACGGCCTGAAGGCTGCCGTCGGGGGCGCGGTTCATCAGGCTGAGGGTACCGTCGCCTGGGTTGACCGCCACCATCCAGCCGCCGTCCGCGGAGGCCGCGATGGCGTTGGCGGAGATCAGGGGGTCATCGCCGTTGGCCAGCGGGTGGTCAGGGTTCTTCTCCAGAGCCGGAATCTCCAGATCACCGGTACCAAGGCCCCCGGTGGGATACTCGGAGGCTAGGGAAAGCGTGCCGTCATCGTCGGCATGGAAGGCGGCGACCGAGTTGCCTTCGGTCTTGTTGGTGACCACGTAGATCGTTTCTGCCGCCAGGCAGGTGGACAGCGGGGCAAGTGTCAGCAGCATCAGGGTGGGCAGGCGTAGCGTCATGGGCGGGGCTCTCCATGGGAAGGGACTCTCGATAGCTGTCTCTTACCTTAGGGCAGTCCTGCAGCGGTGCTCTTCATGGCTGTGCCTTGCCACAACACGGCCGGAAAAAAGGTCGATGCGATGCCTCGATGCGCGATCTTGCAAGGTTTGTGGTGCGCCAAAGAAGAGCGCCGACATCCCGGGATGTCGGCGCTGTGGGCAGGGGCTGTAAACCGCGACGCTCTGATCGGAGGCGCCGCGGTCAGCGCTCAGTTTTCCTTGAGCTCCAGGTCCGGTACTTCGACCTTGAACAGGCGGGTCAGATAGAGCAGGTAGGCAAAGCCGACGGCGACCCAGGTGAGTCCCACCTGGAAGGTGTTGAGCGACAGACTCGACCACAGCCAGATAGTCAACAGGAAGCCGACGCTTGGCATGACGCCGTAGCGCAGCAGGTTCTTGGGTTGCATCAGGTGCTCATCCACCAGGTAGTGCTTGATCACAGAAAGGTTGACGAAGGAGAAGGCGACCAGAGCACCGAAGCTGATCATGGTGGCGGCCAGCTCCAGGCTGATGACCAGCGCCATCAGCGAGATGGCGCCGACGATCAACGTCGACCCCAGCGGGGTGCCGTAGCGCTGGCTGAGCTTGCCGAAGACCTTGGGCAGGACCTGGTCGCGGCCCATGGCGAACAGGATCCGGGAGACGCTGGCCTGGGCGGCCATGGCCGAGGCGAAGCAGCCTGCTACATATGCAGCGGTGAAGAAGGCGACCAAAAAGCCCCCGCCGGCGCGGCGCATCACGTCCACCGCGGCCGAGTCGGCGCTGCCGAAGTTGTGATAGTCGGGAAACACCAGATGCCCGACCCAGGAGGCCAGAATGAACAGGCCGCCGCCGATCAGGGTGCACAGCATGATGGCGCGGGGGATGTCACGCTTGGGCTCGCGAGTTTCCTCGCACAGGGTAGAGACGGCGTCAAAGCCAAGAAACGACAGGCACAGGATGGCGGCACCACCGACGATGGTGGTCCACTGGAGCCCTTCGCTGTGGAAGGGCGCCAGCAGCGAGGGGGCTTCGCCACCGGCGATGACCTTCAGCGAGATGGCGATGAAAGTGGCCAGAAAGACGAACTGAAAGCCGATGATGATCAGATTCATCTTGGCCACCAGCTTGATGCCCAGGATGTTCAGTGCGGTCACGGCGACGATGGCTCCTACCACCCAGACGCCCTGATCGATGGCGGGGAAGACCTCCTTCATGTAGATCCCGATCACCAGGTAGTTGATCATCGGCAGGAAGATGTAGTCGAGCAGCAGCGCCCAGCCCACCATGAAGCCCACACGGCCACCGAAGGCGCGGCGTGTGTAGGTGTAGGCGGAGCCGGCGGTAGGGTAGTGCTCGACCATCTTGCCGTAGCTGTAGGCGGTGAAGAACATCGCCGCCAGGGTGATCACGTAGGCCATGGGCACATGGCCGCCGGTGGTTTCGGTGACCACGCCGTAGGTGGTGAATACGGTCAGGGGCACCATGTAGGCGAGGCCGAAGAACACCAGGGCAGGCAGGCCAAGGATGCGCTTGAGGCCGCTGTCCTGGCCGTCGGGGGCCTCGGGGAGGCTGGAACGTCGTTGTTGTGTCATGGGTCGGTTCCTGTTGTTGCTGTTGTTGTTCTGAGCGCTGCTCAGGGCGTGGTCTACCGCCCGTTCCAGGTTGCCGTCGTCGATGCGGTCTGGCGGCTGCGTCGGGGGAGACGTTTCGCCGAACCGTGCACGGTCCCCGTGGCAAACCAGTATGGAAAACCGGCGGTGCTCGCGTGGCGCCGACGCCCGTCCGGGACAAGCGACCTACTGATGTCGTACGGGGCGTCGAGCGTTTTCGTCGAATCGGTCGTGCCTTGTGCCTTGTTCCTTGTGCCGTGTGCCGGGGCTCAGGCGTTGTCGAAGCCCTTGAGCACGTTGATCGCATTGACCCCGATCTCTTCCACCGCGTAGCCGCCTTCCATCACGAATAGTGTGGGCAGTCCGATGCGCTTGAGGCGGGCGCCGATGTCCAGATAGTCGTCGCTTTGCAGGGTGAAGGAGCTGATCGGATCGTTCTCGAAGGTGTCGACCCCGAGGGCGATGATCAGCATGTCCGGGGCGAAGTCCCTGACGCGCGCGATGGCGTCATCCAGCGCCTGCGCCCAACGGGCGTAGTCGGTGCCGCTGGGCAGGGGGTAGTTGACGTTGTAGCCCTCGCCGTCACCTCGTCCGGTCTCGTTGGCGAAGCCGAGAAAGTAGGGAAACTCGTCCATGGGGTCGCCGTGCAGCGAGAGAGTGAGCACGTCGCTGCGCTCGTAGAAGATGTCCTGGGTGCCGTTGCCGTGGTGGAAGTCGATGTCGAGGATGGCGACCCGCTGGTGGCCCCGGTCCAGTGCCCGCTGGGCGGATACCGCCACATTGTTGATGAAGCAGTAACCGCCGTACTGGTCTCGCGCGGCGTGATGGCCGGGCGGTCGGCACAGGGCGAAGGCCGGCGCGCCGCTGTCGAGCACCTGGTCCAGGGCGGTCAGGGCGATGTCCTTGCTGAGCAGGGCCGCCTCGAAGGTGTCGGCGTTCAGCGAAGTTTCTCCGGCCAGGGCGTAGTAGCCAAGGCGGCCCTCGATATGGCGGGGTATGGGGCCGCCGGGCATCCGCCGTGTCGGCCAGATATTGGGAATCGCTTCGCCTTCGTAACCGGCCGCCTGCCAGTCGCGCCAGGCAACCCGCAGAAAGTCGATGTAGTCCGCGTCATGGATGGCCAGCACCGGCTCTAGTCCATGCTCGTCGGGGCCGCGGATCTCGCCAATGGACTCGGTCCTGGCGCGTTCGATGATGTAGTCCACCCGCTCGGGACACTCGAAGGGCGCGACCAGTTGGCCGGCAAACAGCTCGGTGAGAGTGCGACGGTCGCGGGTGGCGTCGCTATGAACGATCAACATGGCGGTGTCTCCTTTGGCAGTTCCGGGGCAAGGTGACGAGTGTGCGGCCTGCATCGCTGCTGTCGCTGTCTACTCGATCACGGCGGCAAAACGGTCGTTGAGTCGGCTCAGCGCCGGGCCGATCAGCGGCAGGTGGCGCTCACGCGACGCCAGGGCTTCCTCGGTGGCGTAGCTCAGGGTGATGGTCTGGGCGCCCAGCCAGCGCAGGGGTTCGGGCTCCCAGCGACGAACCACCTGGTCCAGTGCACAGCCATCGAAGGCCCAGGGGGCCCGTGTCAGCGGAGTGTCCTGTCCACAGAGCATCTCGGCCAGGGTGCGCGCCATCAGGTGGCTGGCGGCGACGCCTTCGCCGGCATAGCCGCCGGCGGTGGCGATGCCGGCTCGCCGATCGACGAGGGCGTGGGGGCGAAAACTGCGCGAGAGGCCCAGGGTGCCGCCCCAGCCGTGGCTGATATCGACCTCGCCGAGGTCGGGAAACAGATCCTGGAGCAGCGCCTTGCGCATCTGGATGTCGCCCTGGGTGATGGAGGCCTGGTGACGCGGACGGGCGTTGAAGCGGTAGCGACCCCTGGCGCCGAAGATCAGGCGACCATCGCGGCTGCGATGGCCGTAGTTGATCAACCGGCTGGCGTCGGCGAAGGTCGGTCGCTGTGCCAGGCCGATGGCGTCCCACTGGCTCTGACTCAAGGGCTCGGTGGCGATCACCAGGCTGGAGACCGGGACCAGGTGGGGACGTAGCTGGGGCAGGGTGTTGTAGCCTTCGGTGGCCATCACGATCATCGGCGCGCGGATGCTGCCCTGGGGCGTGGTCACTTTGCCGTCATCGATGCTCGTCGCCGGGCTTTGTTCGTAAAGCCTGACCTGCATGGCCGCGAGTCGCGCGACCAGCCCATCGATCAGCTTGCCCGGGTGCAGCGTGGCGACCTGACGATGAAAGATGCCACCGAAGGGGCGGCGGAAGCGGGCCCGGTCGCTGAGTTCGTCGGCGGACAGCCAGCGGCAGTCATGCTGGCGATGGCCGAGTGCCAGCAGGTGTGCGAGGTAGTCCCGCTGGAGCGCCTCCTGGGCCGGGTAGCGCGCCGCCGCGTAGAGCGCCCCGCCCTTGTGGAAGTCGGCGTCGATGCCCTCCTGCGAGAGGGTCGCGCCGATCTCGTCGACATTGGCGGACAAAAGCTCGCACAGCGCCTGGCGCCGGGCCAGGGTCAGGCCCTTCAGGTGCCGCTCGAGGCCCGCCAGGTTGCCCACCACCCAGCCCCCGTTTCGCCCGGAGGCGCCGTGGCCGAAACGCCTGGCCTCGAGGACCCGGATGTCCTTCTCCGGGGCCAGGCGCTTGAGGTGATAGGCGGTCCAAAGGCCGGTGAAGCCACCGCCGACAATGACCACGTCTGCCTGTTCATCCCCGGTCTGTTCATCGATAGCCTGTTTATCCCCGGTCTGTTCACCGATGGCCTGTTCATCGGTGGTCCGTTCATCGATGGCCTGTTCAGCAATGGAGAGGGGGGCGAGTGGGACTCGCCCGTTGTCTCGGTGTGACCAGAAGATGGCGTCGTTGGACGGTGCTTTCGTCATCACATGAATCCCAGTACCAGATAGAGGGCGGCGGCCAGCAAGCCGGCCAGGGCCGCGTAGGGCAGTTGGGTAAAGGCGTGCTGGAAGGGCGTGCAGCCGCTGGCCTGGGCCGTCAGCACCGTGGCGTCCGAATAGAAGCAGGCGTGGCTGCCGAAGGTGCTGGCCGAGAGGGTGGCACCGATCACCAGCGTCATGTCGGCGCCCAGATTGTGGCCCAGGGTGGTGACGATGGGCAGGATGATCACGAACACGCCCCAGTTGGAACCGGTGGCGAAGGAGACGAAGCCCATCAGCGCAAAGATGATGAAGGGCAGGATCTGGGCATTGATCAGCGGTTCGACCGTGGTGATGATGTACTCGTTGAGTCCCAGGGTGGTGTTGACGTCATTGAACATGAAGGCCGCCACCAGCACCGCCAGGGCATCCAGCATCGACTTGAAGCCCTCCAGAATGTTGTCGAAGGTCTCGCCGGGGGTCAGCTTCTTCAGGCCGATGAAGGCCACGATCATGCCGGCCAGGGTCACGAAGATGCCCATCAGGAAATCGAGATCGAAGTACCAGGTGAAGAAGGCCAGCGACATCATCGGCAGCAGGAACATCCAGACGCTGCTGCGTGTCTGGTCCTTGGCCGCCAGGTGGGCGATCTCTTCATCGATGTGCTCGGCGCCGGGCGGCACGCAGCGACCCTCGAGCTGGGCGCGCTGCTCGGCGCGCTTCATCGGGCCGAACAGCGGAATCTTGCCGTAGGCGACCAGCGGCACCATGGCCACCGCGATCCACGGATAGAACATGAAGGGGATGGCCTGGATATAGGTCCAGACTCCCTGGCCGTCGGCGGCCAGGCCGTTCTTTTCGATCAGCGCGCCGAAGAACACCGCCCAGGTCGAGATCGGGATCAGTACGCTGATCGGTGCGGCGGTGGAGTCGATGACGTAGGCCAGCATCTCTCGTGACGTCTTGAAGCGGTCCGTCACCTGACGCATCGAGGTGCCGACCGCCAGGGAGTTGAGGTAGTCGTCGACGAACAGCACGATGCCCATGAACCAGCAGCCGAGCAGCGCCCGAGGCTTGCTGGTGATGTAGCGCAACAGGCTTTCGGCGAAGGAACGCGAGGCGCCCGACTTCAGCAGCAGCGCGATGATCGAGCCCATCAGCCCGCATACCGCGATCACCCAGGCCACGTCCTCGTCGGTCAGGACGTTGAGCAGGCTCTCCGACAGGGTCGAGAGGGCGCTGGTCGGCTCGATCAACAGGGTGCCGACGAAGGCGCCGGCCACCAGCGGCTCGAGCGCGCGACGGCTCCACAGTGCCAGCAGCAGTACAACGGCGGTGGGCAGCAGCACCAGCCAGCCGCCTGCGGGGAAAAACGCTTCCATGGATGTCCTCCTGGACGATCATTGTTGTTGGTGAAGCGACCTGGCGATGGCCGGGGGTCGCGTCGGTCAGGAGCGTGGCGTGACAGCTATTGGTTGTCGTTGATGTTGGCGTCGTTGATGGTGAAAGGTCCGGTCGATATCGAGCTGCCGACGGCGAGTCGGCGGCGGACGCTCAGCGCAGTTTTTCGCGCAACTGGTAGTACCACATGCCCGCGGCCAACAGGCCGTTGCCGAGGCGCTCGCTGACCGGGATGCGCCAGTGGCGCATGTCAGCGAACAGGTCGAACTCCTCCAGCTGTCCGCTGACCGCCCTGGCCATGATGTTGCCAACGATATGCGAGGTGGCGATGCCGTGGCCCGAGTAGCCCTGGGCGTAGAAGACGTTGGGTGACAGCTTGCCGAGCTGAGGGATGCGGTTGATCACGATGCCCGCCTTGCCCTGCCACTGGTAGTCGAGCGCGATGCCCTTGAGCTGCGGGAAGGTGTGTTCGAGCCGGGGGCGCAGTTCGGCGCCGATATCCGCTGAGTCCTGGCCGGAATAGTTGGCGCCGCCACCGAACAGCAGGCGACCGTCGGCGGTCAGGCGGTAGTAGTCGAGCACGAAGCGGGTGTCGTAGACCGCCAGGTCCTGGGGATTGATCGCGGCCTGCTGCTCCCGGCTCAGCGGGGCGGTGGTGACGATGCCGAGAGAGGCGGGGAACAGCTTGCCCTTGAGCGCCTTGCGCTCCAGCCGGTGATAGGCGTTGCCGGCCAGCACCACGCTGTCGGCGTGGATCTGGCCACGCTCGGTGACGACACAGGGGGTAGCGCCGTGGCGAATCTCGGTGACCCGGGTGTCCTCGAACAGCAAGCCGCCCAGGTCCTCAAGGGCGCGGGCCTCGCCAAGACACAGGTTCAGCGGGTGCAGGTGCATGTTGTAGTCGTTGCGCACCGCGCCATGGTAGAGCTCGGTGCCCACCAGTTCGCGTGTCTGATCGGCGTCCAGCAAACTCAGGTGCCGGGCGATCTCGTGGCCCTGGGCCGCCTCGACGTCGCGCTTAAGCTCGGCCATGTGGCTCGGTCGGTAGGCGGCGTGCAGGTGGCCGAACTTCAGGTCACAGGCGATGGCGTACTTGTCGACACGCTGACGCAGAATGCGGTGGCCTCGCCAGCGAAGATCCCAGACGAAGTTCTCGGCTGCCTCTCGCCCTAGCGGGCCGGAGAGCTGCTTGAGCATGGCATCCTGCCCCGACAGGCTGCCGGTGACCTGACCGCCATTGCGACCGCTGGCCCCCCAGCCGATCCGGTTGGCCTCGACCAGCGCTACCCGGTAGCCACGCTCGGCGAGTTCCAGCGCGGTGTTGACGCCGGTGAAGCCGCCTCCGATCACCGCAACGTCGACCCGATGCTCGCCCTCGAGCCTGGGATATTCGGCTTCTTCGTGGATGGTCGCGGCGTAGTAGGACGCGCAGCGCGGTTCGCTCATGACGACTCCCGAAACGATGGCAGCTTGTTATTGGTGTGATCACATGTTGTGATCACACTAGCAGGGCTTGCAGATGCGCACAAGATGCGAATTCGACCCTGGGCGGCCCAGGCTGCGGCGTCTCGGCGTGGGCTATCGTCATCGCGATGGGCTAGTCTTGACGCCAGACGCAGGTAGATATCGCCGTGATGGTGGCAGGCCAGCGGCCTGTCGGGTTTTCCGCCGATGGTGACAGACGAGCGGTCGACGGGCGGCCGGCAAAAGAAGCAAAAGGGGAGTGATAGAAAAGTTATAGTGGGTTGGCGTGAGGAGTGAAGTGGAGAAAGGAATGGCGAGGGGAATGGCGAGGGGAATAGAGAGCGGAATGGCAGAAAGGAATGGAGAGCGGAATGGAGAAGGGAATAAAGAGCGGAATGGAGAAGGGAATAAAGAGCGGAATGGCTGAGAGGAATGGACAGAGGAGTGACAAGGAAGCGCAATGACCGACGTTCATACTGACAATAGCGATGACGCCATGGTCGCGCCGATCGGCACGGAACCATCGCCTCCGCCCTACCTGCCGGATACCGCCTCGACCCGAATTCACCAGGACCTGAGGCGTCGTCTGTGCGAAGGGGCCTTCAGTCCGGGCGAGGTGCTTTCGATCCGCGGCATCGCCGCCTGCTATGACACCAGCGCCATGCCTGCTCGGGAGGCGCTGCGCTGGCTGGTGAGCGAGGGGGCTCTGCAGTTTGTCGACAGCCGCAAGATCATCGTGCCGCACTTGAGCCGGGAGCGCTTCACCGAGGTGCTGTTCGCCCGCAGGCGGCTGGAAACCGAGCTGGCCCGGCAAGCCTTTACGGCGATCGAGCACCAGCACATCGACGCCCTGGAGGCGTTGGACGATGGCATCAATCGAGCCATCGAAGCTGCTGATCTCAAGAGCTACATGCGTGGCAACCACGCCTTTCACTTTCTGATCTACCGGCTGAGCGGCTCGACGGTATTGCTGCCGCTGGTCGAGCAGCTATGGCAGCAATACGGTCCCAGCATGGGCTTTATCTGCACGCGTTGGGGCGGCTCCGCCATCGCCGACGATCACCATCGTGAGATTACCCAGGCGTTGCGCCGGGGGGACAGGGACGCCTTCTGTCGCGCGGTGACCGCCGACATCGAGCAGGGGATGCGGCTGCTGGACGACTACTACGCCTCGTCGATGTGATTTCTGGGCTATCTTGATGACGTCCGGCGCCAGTCCTTCGGACCGCCAACCCGAGCATCGAAAGAACGTCGTTGAGTCATCAGGAAAAGCTCATGCAAATCTACCCTTACCTGTTTTTCGACGGCCAGTGTGAAGAGGCCCTGGCGTTCTATGCCGAGCTGATGAACGGCCGAGTGAGCGAGCTTCATCGCTACAGGGACATGCCCGCCGATGCACCTGATGCTGGATGCGGGGAAGCGGGTACACCGTCGCCAGAGCACATCATGCATATGCAGATCGAGGTGGCGGGTCATGTGCTGATGGGGGCGGACGCCTCTGGGGAGGCGCCTCAGGCCTTTTCTCTGGCGCTTTCAGTGGACTCACGCGAAGAAGCCGAACGGCTTTGTTCCGGGCTTGCTGAAGGTGGAGAGATCATGTTGCCCCTGTCGGAAACCTTCTGGGCCGAGCGCTTTGCCCTGGTGAAGGATCGCTTCGGCGTCGCCTGGATGGTCATGTATGAAGGCGCACGTGGCGGCTGAATAACGGTGCGTCTTGATGCAGGGCGTCCAGCGGAGCCGGAGGATTCCCAGGCGGTATTCGCAAGTGGGGGCAAGGAGCACGACAAGCGCTCAAGCATGGGCGGCGAATAGCGACAAGAGAAGGAGGATGGGGGCAAGGATGGAATTTTCAAATGTCAGGGGGCCCTTTATCAGCGAGCCCCAGATGCTGCCGGGCTTCGGTGAGAAGAGTGGTATCTACAAGGTCGCTGCCGCTGAGCCTCAATGGCTGTCCCGACTGGGGCTTTCCAATGACAGCCAGGCCAATCAGGTCGACCACGGCGGGGTGGACCGCGCCCTGTGTCACTACTGCGCCGATCACTATCCCCGCTGGAACGAGCGCTATCCCGACGCCGGTGTGGTGCTGGAGGCCGGCGTGCTGGGTGAGAATATTGCGAGCCAAGGAGCCGATGAGCGTGAGGTGCGTATCGGTGACGTCTATCGCATCGGCGAAGCGCTGGTGCAGGTGACCCAGCCCAGGCAACCCTGCGCCAAGGTCGATGCCCGTACCGGCCAGCCGGGGCTGGCGCGGGCCTTTATGCAGGAGGCCCGGATGGGCTGGCTCTACCGCGTGCTGGAGGAAGGATGGATGGCGCCGGGGCCTGTCATCGAGGTGGTCGAGCGCGGTGATGAAAGGTGGAGCGTGGAGGCCTGCTGGCGGGTGCTGGAAGACCGCAGGGCGCCCCTGGATACCATGGCCGAATTGCACGGCGTCGAAGCCCTGGCGCAACACTGGAAGGACCAGCTGGTCCGGCGCATGGACTATTGGCGCGGGCGCGCCTGACGCCGAACCGATCGAGCCTGTCTTCTCTGCACCTGTCTCTCGTGTGCCGCTGTCCCCTCTGCCCCAGTCTCCTGGGCTGAAACGACAAGGCCCTGCTGTGTCGCAGCAGGGCCTTGTTGCAGGGCCTTGTCGTGATCAACCGCAGCGGAGCATCAGATGTCGCTGTCGGCGGCCAGGTCGTTGGCCAGCGCCACTTCGGAGCCGGGCTTGGCGGTCTGAAGCGCGGCCAGGGTGGGGCCGGTTTCCTGCTGGAAGGAGGCCAGCGCCTGACCGGACAGGCTCTGGTTTTCCGGAAGGGCCACGCGCATCGCATTGACCTGATTGTTGTTGACCATGACCTCGTAGTGCAGGTGAGGTCCGGTGCTGCGACCGGTGTTACCCGACAGGGCGATCCGTTCGCCCATGGTCACGCGCTGTCCGGTGCTGACCAGCGGGCGCGACAGGTGCAGGTAGCGTGTCTTGTAGCCATTGTCGTGACGAATCACGATATAGCGACCCGCCGCCGGGTGGTTGCCGACCTTTTCCACGCGACCATTGGCCGGGGTCTCGATGCCGGTGCCGATCGGCATGGCGAAGTCTGTGCCCTTGTGCGGGCTGACGCGGCCGGTGATCGGATGGCGGCGGTTGAGGTTGAAGTTGGAGCTGATGCGGTAGCTGCCGGAGAACGGGTAGCGGTTGAAGGCCGGGTCGAGGCTCTGGCCTTCGGGGGTGTAGAAGTTATTGTCCTCGGGATTGCGCACCAGCGTCAGGTCCATGCGCTCGCCGTCGTAGGACACCGCCAGCACGCGGGGGTCCAGGCGCTGGCCGTCGATGATGTCGGACTCGACCAGTACCCGGAAGCTGTCTCCGCGACGGGTGTCGCGGCGAAAGTCGAGCTTCTTCTCGAGCACCCGTGCCATCTCCGAGACTTCGGCACGGCTCAGGCCTGCGGCCTCGGCGGAGCGAGCGAAGCTGCCGCTCACGGTGCCGGCGTAAAGGCGTTGTGAGGCTTCGCCGGCACGCTCGATGGTCGCCACGTCAAAGCCTGAATCCTGGCGTTCGATCAGGTAGCCGTCGCGCACGTTCTTCATGATGCGCAGCGCCAGCAGTCGACCGTCCTCGCCAAGCTGATACTCGAAGGTGTTACCGACGCGCCAGCGGGTCAGCACGTTCTGGTCGGGCAGGTCCTCGAGCAGCGCCATGACCTCGCTGTAGCCCAGCCCCAGGGTCTTTTCGGCCATTTCGGCGAAGGTGTCGCCCTGCTGGACGCGATAGGTCTGCCAGGTCGGGACGAACGGCTCGTTGGCCGCAATCTCTTCCTCGAGCACGATCGGGCCTTCATCGAACAGTTCGAGCTCGTCTTCGCTGACATCCTCATAGGAAGTGGCGTCGCTGGCGACGTCCAGTGACTGCTGCTCCAGCAGCCCACTGGCCACGGTGCCGAGCACCACGGCGATATGCAGGGAGCCTTCGTCGAGCTTGAAGGCGGGCGGCTGCGGATTGCCGTCCAACGCAACTGGCGCCGCGGTAGATGAATCAGCGGCGCCAGGAAGCGTGCGAGAGGATTGTAAGGTAAGAGGAGGTAGTCCCGACGATGAACGCATGGCGTTCTCGAACTTGACGTCGGCGTGGGCCTCGTCGACGAAGTCGATGTCGACGATTTCGCTGGCCTTGAGCTGAGAAATCGGGATGTGCTGGCTGGTGGCATCCAGCGCCAGGTCGATGGCTTCGGCGACCTGGGTTCGCTCGAAGTTCAGCGATGGCAGTTCCGGCGAGGCAGACTCTCCTAGCGGAACCAGAACTGACTCCAGCGATTCATTGCCTCGCTGAACGTCTTCGTAGGTGGTGACAATCTTGTGGGCGCCCAGCACGGTGACCATGGTGGCAACGGGTAACAGCAGCAGCTTGTGCGTGCGGGGCAGCGAATGGAGGATTCGCATCATGGTAAAAGGGCCATAGAAAAATTGATGAAGGTAAATATATAGGCTATTGCACCATACCCCATGAAGTATGGTATGCCTAGACTGTATGGCCATACAGCGGATGGCGCATCGCCCGGTGATTTATGTGACCGGGGGCGCCAGGAATGGATGAAGCTGTGACAAAACCTTGTTCGAACGCTGTTTATTAACTGTTGTTCATTGGACCCTTAGCGTTGAACAAATGCAACCCCCCGGTAAGTCGTAGTGCTTTCTACTCCCCCTGAAGGACGATAAGTCTCATTTTGTTGATATAAGTCCAATGACTGGCCAGGCGCCGTACAAGGCCTCGCGCGGGAGGGGCGTATCGTGACTTTCATCGATGCGACTTTCATCGATGGCAAGTCGTGCCATTGGCGGCGTCGGCTGGCATGCTCAATGGATACCGTCAAAAGGATTCAAGCATGTCGCGTGTCACGCTCGCACAGTGGCAGATGCTGGCCGCCGTGGTCGATCACGGTGGCTTTGCCAGGGCCGCCGAAGCCGTTCACAAGAGCCCTTCGACCCTCAACCATGCAGTGCACAAGCTGGAGGAGCAGTTGGGGGTCAAGGTGCTGGAACCGGTGGGGCGCCAGGTTCGGCTTACCGAGGAAGGGGCCTTGCTGCTGCGCCGTGCCCGCCAGCTGCTGGAGAGCTCCGACGCGCTCGTGGATATCGCCGCTCGACTGCGAGAAGGCCTGGAGGCCGAGGTGGTGCTGAGCATCGACCAGATCTTTCCCTCGAACGTACTGGCCAAGGCGATGGAAGCTTTCTCCAGCGCTCTTCCGCAAGTCAGGCTGCAATTGCACGAGTCGGTACTCAATGGTGGTGTGGAAATGCTCGAGGATGGCCGAGCCGACCTGGTGGTGTCAGGGGTGACCACGTCGGGCTATCTGGGCGAACCCCTGGTCAGCGTGCCATTTATCGCGGTCGCTCACCCGGACCACCCTCTGCATGCCATGAGCAGGCCGCTGGACCTCAGGGATCTGGAGCACCATCGCCAGGTCGTGGTGAGGGACTCGTCGCAAAGGGCGTCGCGCGATTCGGGCTGGCTCAAGGCCGAGCAGCGCTGGACCGTCAGCCATATCGCCACCTCGGTAGAGATGCTCGAGCACGGGCTGGGGTTTGCCTGGCTGCCCAAGACCCGCATTCGCGACCAACTGGCCAGTGGCCGGCTCAAGCCATTACCGCTGCAGGCCGGCGGTACGCGTGAGGTGCCCATCCAGCTGTATCATCGCGACGCCGACCGGGCGGGACCCGCCACCAGGGCCATGGCGGAGCATCTGCGTCAGGCTGTCCGGGACTGCAGTTGCTGAGGTCTGGGCACATCGGAGGCAATGGGTTCGAAAGAATCGAAAGGTTGGCGGAAAAATGTGCGCTTGTAGTCGATTCTTTTCACCGTATGCTGGGCTCTCCAAGGCGCTTCACGGGAGAGACCGTATGGGACTGTTAATCGATGGGGTCTGGCACGACCAGTGGTACGACACCGAGAGTACCGGCGGCGAGTTCGTGCGAGAGTCCGCCCAGTTGCGAGACTGGGTCAGCGCCGATGGCGCGCCGGGCCCCGATGGCCAGCCAGGCATCAAGGCCGAGGCGGGACGTTTTCACCTGTACGTGTGTCTGGCCTGCCCCTGGGCCCATCGCACCTTGATCATGCGCCGACTCAAGGGGCTTGACGCGCTGATCGACGTCTCCCACACCAGTCCGCTGATGGGCGACAAGGGCTGGAGCTACAACGAGGCCGAAGGCTCCAGTGGTGACTCGATCAACGGCGTGAGCTTTCATCATGAGCTCTACACCCTGACCGACCCTCACTACACCGGTCGGGTGACCGTCCCGGCGCTGTGGGACAAGCAGCGCAAGCGCATCGTCAACAACGAGTCGGCCGAACTGGTCAGAATGTTCAACTCGGCCTTCGACGAGCTGACCGGCAATCGTCTCGACTTCTATCCCGAGTTCCTGCGCCAGACCATCGACGAGATCAACGCCGACGTCTACGACAACATCAACAATGGTGTCTACAAGGCGGGCTTTGCCTCCGATCAGGCGGTTTACGAACGTCACGTCTCGGCGCTGTTCGCCTGTCTCGACAGGCTCGAGGCGAGGCTTGCCAATCATCGCTATCTGGCCGGAGCCTGGCTGACCGAGGCCGATATTCGTCTGTTCACCACCCTGGTGCGTTTCGATGCTGTCTACCATGGCCACTTCAAGTGCAACCTCTATCGCATCGAGGACTATCCCAATCTGTCGCACTACCTGCGCGAGCTCTACCAGTGGCCGGGTGTCGCCGAGACCGTGAACCTGGATCATATCCAGCGCCACTACTATATGAGCCACGACACCATCAATCCCAACGCCATCGTGCCGTTGGGACCTGTGCTGAGACTGGATCGGGACCACGACAGAGAGCGTCTGGCCTCAGAAGGCGTCTACCAGGGCTGAGTCAGACGCTGGCGGAGAGGATCCGCTGGTGAGCCGTGGGTGGGGGAGGGGACCGGCTCGCGAGCCGGTCCGGGCGGCTCGATCAGCGTGCGTGCCTGGCCAGCCAGCGATCGAGGGCGTTGGCAAACTCCCGTCGATCACTGTCCGAGTAGCCCTTGGGGCCACCGGTGTGCTCGCCGCTGGCACGCAGCGTCTCCATGAAGTCGCGCATCTGTACGCGTGCCTTGATGTTGTTGCGATCCAGGGTCTCGCCTCTGTTGGTCATTACCATGGCCCCCTTGTCCAGCGCCTCCAGTGCCAGCGGTAGATCGGCGGTGACCAGCAGGTCACCGGGTGCGATGCGGCTGACGATCTCGTTGTCGGCGGCGTCGAAGCCGTGGCTCACCGCCATGGCCTTGACCCACTTCGAACTGGGCAACGGGATCTGGTGGTTGGCGACGAACCAGGTCTGGGTGGTGGTGCGTTCGGCGGCGCGGACGATGATGTCGCGAGCGACTCTGGGGCAGGCGTCGGCGTCGACCCATAGTTGGGGCATTGGTGTCTCCGGGGCAGAAAAAGGGGGCTCGATCATAAAAGGGCTGGTCAGAGCCATGAGTCGATGGTAGCATGCGCCCTCCTCGCATGTGTTGACCCCACCATCATGACGCAGCGACCTCCGACGCCCAAGCGGCCTCGAGAGTTCAAACAGATGCTGCAACGCGCAAGACGCGTTCGAATTGTGAAGATGGAGCACCCGACGTCGATCCCGACGCCCGCGGTGCAAACGGTCGCCACGATGGCTCCACGCAGTTGCGTGAGCCGATGCCAGGTGCGACCGGCGTCCCCGACTCCGAATGTTGACAACAGACTTGTTGACCTTGCTCTACCACGAGTAGAGCGACGTATTTCTGTTCGCCCCGAATACGGGCGCGTCAGGGACGCCAACCACGTTATTTTGCCGGTAACCCCGGCCTACCAAGGTGTGATTCATGACCTCGACGACTGTCGCTTCACCGTCTTTTGGTGATCTGGCCCTGCTGCCTGCCGTTCTCTCCGCCATCGAGACCCTGGGCTACGAGACTCCCTCGCCCATTCAGGCGCAGACCATTCCAGCCCTGCTGGAAGGCCGCGACATGCTGGGCCAGGCCCAGACCGGCACCGGCAAGACCGCTGCCTTCGCGCTCCCCATCTTGTCTCGTATTGAACTCGATCGGCGTGAGCCCCAGGTGCTGGTGCTGGCGCCGACCCGCGAGCTGGCTCAGCAGGTAGCCGTCTCCTTCAGCAAGTACGGCCAGAACCTCAAGGGTCTGGAAGTCGCCACCCTGTGCGGCGGCCAGGAATACCGTGAGCAGCTCAGCGCGCTGCGTCGTGGCGCCCAGGTAGTGGTCGGTACCCCCGGCCGCGTCATCGATCACCTGGATCGTGGCAGCCTCAAGCTTTCCGGCCTCAACGCTCTGGTGCTGGACGAAGCCGACGAGATGCTGCGCATGGGCTTCATCGACGACGTCAAGCGTGTTGTCGCCGATACCCCCGAGAACGCCCAGCGTGTGTTCTTCTCGGCGACCCTGCCCACCGAGATCGAGCGCATCGTCAATCGCTACCTGGTGGATCCGGTCAAGGTCGCCATCGAGGCGCGTACCACCACCGCCGAGAGCATCGAACAGCGCCTGGTGCGCGTCGATGGTGGCGCCAAGCTGGAAGCGCTGTCGCGCATCCTTGAAGTCGAGCCGGTGGACGCCGCCATCGTGTTCGTGCGCACCCGTGCCGCCTGTACCACTCTGATGGAGCAGCTGTCTGCGCGTGGCGTCAATGTCGCCAGCCTGTCCGGTGATCTGGACCAGAGCCTGCGCGAGCGCACTATCACTCGCCTCAAGCGCGCCAAGGTCGATGTGCTGATCGCCACCGACGTGGCCGCTCGTGGTCTCGACGTGCCGCGCATCACCCACGTCATCAACTATGACCTGCCCCAGGATGCCGAGGCTTACACCCACCGCATCGGCCGTACCGGCCGTGCCGGCCGCAACGGTGTGGCGATCACCTTCGCCGGCTTCCGTGAAGGCCGCAAGGTAGGTTGGCTCGAGCAGGCCACCGGCCAGAAGATGGCGGTCATGGAGCTGCCCGACGAGGCCGCCATTCGTGCCCACCGCGACAACGTCTTCCATCAGCGCGTGATCGCCTCCGTCACCAAGGGTGCCGAAGAGCAGCGTGCTCTGGTCGAGCGTCTGGTCGAGGAAGGCTACGATCCCATCGAGCTGGCCTGTGCCTTCTCCGCCATGGCGCGCGCCGACGAGGCACCCATCGGTCGCCTGCAGGCGCCGCGCAAGGAGCGCAATGACCGCGCCCCGCGTGACGGCAAGCCGCAGCGTCGCCGCGAGAGCCGTGGACCCAGCGAAGGCATGACCCGCTACCGCGTCTCCGTCGGCCACAAGGATGGCGTCAAGCCTGGCCAACTGGTCGGAGCCCTGGCCAACGAAGGTGGTATCGAAGGCGCCCGTATCGGCCGCATCGACATCCGTAACGGCTTCTCCACCGTGGAGCTGCCCAATGGTCTGCCGGCCAGCATCCTGGCCAAGATGGCACGTGCCCGTGTGGCCGGTCGTCCGCTGGAAATCAGCGAAGACCGTGGCGGTGATCGCGCTGAGCGTGGTGGCGAGCGCAGCGGCGAGCGTGCTCCCCGTCGTCGTCGCGATGACGAGGCGCCTGTGCGTCGCCAGTCGCGCGCCTGATCGAGGTGCCAGGGGCCTGAGCCGACAGCTGGTACAAGGCCCCTGTTGATCCGATGACGCTTCGGATCACGACAAGGCAAGTTTCGTGAACGGGCCGGTGGATATCCACCGGCCCGTTTGCGTGTGCATGTTTCGCTGGCTTCCTGGGCGTTGGCTCCCTGGGCGTTGGCTCCCTGGGCGTTGGCTCCCTGGCATCGGGCCCGATGTTCATCTCATTCCCTTGCATGTCGACTTTCTCCCCGCCTGACCTACGTCAACCTCTGACCCGATGCTGCCGCTCCTGATGGCCGAAGCACGACATAATGTTGCAAAGTGTAACATCCGGGTGCGGTGACAGGGTCTCTCTTGTCCCGGCCGGGCTGAAGGCATGATTGCAATGGAGAGCGACGGGACATGGAACGGAAAACAGGCAAGGGATGGCTGCTTGGCGTCATGCTTTTTACCCTGGCAGGCAATGGATACGCCGCCACCGGCACCATCACGATATCCGGGAAGGTGCTTGCCACGACCTGTACGGTAAAGGTCAACAATGCGGGAACCGGGGATGGCACTGTGGTGCTTCCCACGGTCAGTGTCAGCGATTTGAAGAGCGGTGAGACGGCGGGTGACACCTCCTTCACCATCGACATGAACTGCTCCGCTGCCGTGGACAATGTGAAGCCGTACTTCGAGCCTACCAATGTCGATGCCGCCACCGGCTATCTGGTGAATACCGCAGGTACCGGCGGCGCCAAGAACGTCGAGATACAACTGCTCGACCATACCAACAAGGTGATCAATCTGATCGCCAATGATGCCACCGCGATGGATCTGGCCGACGACACCACGGCGACTCAACTTCGCTACACCGCGCGCTATTACGCCAGTGGCGCGGACGCCGTCGCGGGGACCGTCAGCACCTCAGCGGTGTATACCCTGAACTACCAATAGATCTCGCAGTCCGCCCGCACTGGCAGAAGTGCGCGGAGGTAGGGCGTCTGGCAAGGCTTCATAAAGGCTACAGAAAGGCATAGGGATCATGCGTGTACGGGAGTCGTGGGGAAGGGGAGTGGCGCTGTTGGCGCTGGTGGCGCTTTGCAGCCTTGTCAGTCGTGTCGATGCCAGTGTGGTGGTTTCGGGCACCCGGGTGATCTACCCCGCCGATGCCAGGGATGTGAGCGTCGCGCTGACCAATGCGGGCGATACGCCCTCGCTGGTGCAGGTGTGGATCGATCGTGGCGACCCGGACTCCACGCCGGAGAGTGTCGAGGTGCCGTTTCTGACGACACCGCCGGTGACACGCATCAATGCCCATGGAGGACAGGCGATTCGGATCGCCTATCTGGGCGAGGTGGCGCCTGTCGATCGCGAGTCTGTCTACTGGTTGAACGTGCTGGAGGTGCCCGCCACCCAGGCGGCGCCGGACCGAAACGTGCTGCAGCTGGCATACCGCACCCGCATCAAGCTGTTCTATCGACCCGTCGGGCTTGCCGCTTCCCCCGAGCAGGCCGCCGAGCAGCTTCACTGGGAGCTTGAGCGGGGGCCAGGCCGTTGGACGCTGGTGGCCCGTAATGAGAGCCCCTACAGTGTGTCGCTTCGTCGGGTCGGGCTAGGCAACGAAGAGCACCAGGTCACGGCTCGTGGCAGCCTGATCCCGGCCCAGAGCTCCCGCCGTTTCGGCATCGAACCGCTGGCAACCTCCCAGGGTTTCTTCGATTGGATCAATGACTACGGGGTGACGCAGCGGCGCCGATTCGAGCTGTGAAACGTCTGTCTGGCACAGCAGCCGGCAAGGTTCGAGGCTTGCGGCGGCACGGAGGCCTGTCTGTGCTCATTGCGCTGGGGCTGTCCCTCGTCACCGACGCCGGTCTGTCCGCCCGGGCCGACGACGGTAGCAGGGTGACCGGCGGTGCGTCCGAGCGCCGGGTCGAGTACGCCTTCAACGCCAAGCTGCTGAAAGGATCACTCCAGGGCATGGACCTGACCCGCTTCGAGCAGGGTATGACGGTCCCCCCTGGTCGCTATGAACTCGACGTTCTGGTCAATGGCCAGGCGTTCGGTCGCGAGACGGTGACGATCGGTGAGGACCCGGAAGGGACGCGTCTGTGTCTGTCGCTTGATGCGATAAAGCGCCTGCCGCTGAAGCCCGCGGCAGGGGGAGGCGACTCAGGCCGCGAGTGCGTCGATCTGGCCGCTCGCTATCCCTACGTCGATAGCTCGATCGACTCGGCGAACATGCGACTTGAACTGAGCGTGCCCCAGGCCTATCTGCGGCATCGCGTCAGGGGAAAGGTGCCGGCCGAGGCGTGGCAGGACGGCATCAATGGCGCCTTTGTTCGCTACAACAGCAATGCCTTCCGTGGCGAGCGCGACGGGCAGGAGTCCCGTGAGGACTATCGACTCGGGATCAACGCCGGGGTGAACCTTGGCGGTTGGCAGCTTCGTCACAATGCCAGTCTCGATGACGCCAGTGGCGAGACCGCCCACTATCATGTCACCAACACCTACCTGCGCCACGACGTGACGCCCTGGCAGGCCGACCTGGTCATCGGCGAGTATCAGACCTCCGGGATGGGATTCGAGTCGATACCCTTCACCGGCGTCCAGCTCGCCAGCGACGATGCCATGCTGCCTCCTTCCCGGCGGGGCTACGCCCCGGTAGTGCGAGGCACCGCTCGCACCAACGCCAGGGTGACGGTCCGTCAGGGGGAGGACGTCATCTACGAGACCAGCGTGACGCCCGGCCCCTTTGCCATCGACGACCTTTACGCCACCAATGTGGCTGACGACCTTGAGGTCACCATTACCGAGGCCGACGGCAGCGAGCGCGCCTTCGTGCTGCCCTATACCTCGGTGGCACAGTTGCTGCGACCCGGCGCCCACCGCTTCCACCTGACCCTGGGGGAGTATCGGGATGACGGCCTCGTCGACCTGCCCCGGTTCGTTCAGGCCGAATACCGACGCGGGGTCAGCAATCGGCTGACGCTATACTCCGGCGCCATCCTGGCCGAGGACTATATGGCGGGGCTTGCCGGTGGCGCCGTGTCGACCCTGTTGGGCGCCTTCGCGCTGGATGCCACCATGACCCGGGCGAATCACCTGGAGGCGCTGAGCGGTGAGCCGGAGAGCCCGCGTGGCGAGAGCTTTCGTGTGAGCTACAACACCCGTTTTGATCCCACCGACACCGAGCTGTCGGTGGTCAACTACCGTTTTTCCAGTCAGCACTATCTGAGCCTTTCGGACGTTGCGCTGCTGCGCGATGACGGCATGACATCCTCACCACGGGACCGCGAGCGCCAACGTCTCGAGGTCAATCTGACCCAGACCCTGGCCGGCGGCACCAGGCTGTTTGCCTCTGGCATCAGCGCCGACTACTGGGATCGCGAGGACGCGACCACCTATCAGGTCGGTGTCAGTCGTGGCTTCTCCTGGGGCACCCTGAGCGCCACCGCAGGCCGTAGCGAGACCGAAGGCGACTACACCAACGAGTTCTACCTCAATCTCAGCGTTCCGCTGGGAGGCCACCTGCAACTGACCTCCAATCTGGCCCATCGGGGCGATCATCGCTCGGGCCAGTTGAACCTCAGCGGCGACAGCGGCGCGCTGAACTATGGTGTCTACGTCAACCACAGCCGTGATGACCGGTCGCACGATTCAAGCTATGGCGGCAACCTGGGGATGGACACCTCCAGGGTACGTCTTGGCCTCAACCTCAGCGCCGGAGATGACTACCGCAGCTACAGCGCCAGCGCCGATGGCACCGCCATTGCCTATGCGGGTGGCCTGGTGCTGACGCGGGATCAAGGCGAGACCATGGCGGTCATCGAGGCGCCGGGCGCCAAGGGCGCGGCGATTTCTCAACATGACCAGGTGTTGCTGGACGGGCGAGGCAAGGGGGCGATCAGCGGACTGACACCTTACCGCTACAACCGGGTGGCGCTGGATCCCTCCGGCATGACCGATGGCGTCGAGCTCAAGGGCAATGCCAGGCGGGTAGCGCCTCGCCGAGGCGCTATCGTCAGGCTGACCTACGACACCCTGGTGGGGGCGCCGACCCTGGTGCGGGTGACCACGCCGGCGCCTTTCGGCGCGCAGTTGATCGACGCCGATGGCGACGTGCTGGCGGTGCTGGGTCAGGGGCGCATGGCAGTGGTCAGGGGAATCGATGCACACCGCGGCTATCAGCTTCGCTGGGGGCCGAGCCCGCGGGAGCGCTGCCGCCTGACACTGGAGCCGCAACGCGAGGCGACGCCGCACCAGGGTGCAGCGCCGCGTATCGCCCAGCGCCAGGCGACCTGCTTGCCTGGAGATATCTCGTCTGGCTAGCTTCGCCGATCGAACAGGGTTAGGGCGAAGGCGTCCAGCAGGCTGCTGGCCTCGGGGGTCTCGACCACAGACCGCTCGAGTGCCTCGACGTCCTCGTCCTGAGCGACAAGAATATCGCGCTGGTGCGCCAGGTAGGCCGCGGTCACCTGGACGGTGAATTCCGGGTGGAACTGCACGCTGTACTGGGCTGGGCCATAGCGCAGGGCCTGGTTGGGGTCATGGTCGTTGGCCGCCAGGACCGTGGCGGTCTCGGGGCGTGACAGGGCGCTCTGGGCGTGGGTCAGCTGGGCGGCGAAAGCATCGGGCAGCGCACCGAACAGCGGGTCCCCGCGACCGGCCTCGGTCAGCGTGAGGGTACGCGTGCCGCATTCCCGCCCCCCGGGGTGGTAGCCGGCGCTGCCGCCGAAGGCTTCGGCCATCAGCTGGTGGCCATAGCACACGCCAAACAGTGGCAGGCCACAGTCGAGCGCCTCCCTCAGCCAGGGTTTGAGCGCTTCGCTCCAGGCTTCCCGGTCGGACACCATGGCGTGGGACCCGGTCACCATCACCCCGTCCTGATCAGAGATTGCCGGCAGCGGTTGGCGGCGAACGTCGATCACCTCGATGACGCCGCCACGACGACGAAAGCCGTCGAGACGTGCGCTGAACAGGTCCTCGAAGTCGCCGTGCTCGGCGACGACATCGGCGAAGCTGTCACCGGTCTTGAAGATGGCAAGGCGAGGCGGCTCAACAGGCCTCGCCGGGCTTGAAGCAGTGTGGGTCACGGTCTTGGCTCGAAAAGGGGAATCCAGGGGCGCTTGCAGGTGTAGATTCAGCCGCGCGTGAGGCGATCACCGAGGGCGACCATGAAGCGGCTGCCGGCGTCGAGCTGTTCGCGCTCGATGTATTCGTCGGGCTGGTGGGCCTGGCTGATGCTGCCGGGGCCGCAGATCACCGTGGGCAGGCCGGCGAGCTGGAACTGACCGGCCTCGGTGGCGTAGGCCACGGCGGCACCGTCGGCGCCGTCGCCGAGCAGTTCGCGGCACAGGCCCAGCGCCTCGCTGTTGTCACGATCGGCCAGGGCCGGCACGGTGGTGTTGAGCGCCTCGGTGGTGATCGAGGCCTCGGGGGCGCGCTGGCGCATGCGGGCTTCGAGTTCGCGGGCGGTGGCCTCGACCCGGGCCAGCAGCTCCTTGGCGTCATCGGTGGGCAGGTGGCGAATTTCCCATTCGAAGCTGCAGCGCCTGGCCATGATGTTGATGGCGGTGCCACCCTCGATCTTGCCCACGTGCAGGCTCGAGTGGATCACGCTGAAGGCCTCGTCGACCCGACCCTCTTCCTTGAGCTCCGCCATCACGTCCTCGATGCGGGTGACCAGGCGAGCGGCGACGTGGATCGCCGAGACCCCTTGATACACCTGGCTCGAGTGGGCTTCGCGTCCGATCACCGTGGTGCGGAAGTTGCTGGCCCCCTTGTGGGCCACCACCGGCTCCATCAGGGTCGGCTCGCCGACCACCACGGCGGCAGGGCGGGGGTGTTCGGCCATCAGCGTCTCGATCATGCGCGGGGCGCCGACGCAGCCGATTTCCTCGTCGTAGGACAGCGCCAGCCAGATCGGCACCTCAAGCTCCAGTTCGCTCCAGCGCGGTACCTCGGCCAGGGCGCAGGCGATGAAGCCTTTCATGTCACAGGTGCCGCGACCGTACAGGCGCCCGGCATTGTCGCCCTCGCCGGCGGTCAGGGTGAAGGGATCGCTGGTCCAGGGCTGGCCCACCACCGGCACCACGTCGGTATGGCCCGAGAGCACCACACCACCCTCTACCGCCGGGCCGATGCGCGCCAGCAGGTTGGCCCTGGAACCGTCGTCGCTCTCGACCCGCCAGTGATCGACGCCGTAGCGGTCGAGCCACTCTTCGACGAAGGCGATCAATTCCAGGTTGGAATCCCGAGACACGGTGGCAAAGCCCACCAGAGTCTTGAGCAGGTCGTGTGCGGTCATGAAGGCTCCGTCGACTGAGGTCACAAGGAGCGTCAATGTACCATGGCCAGGCGACGCGCCCCAGCGTATCGCCCCGGGGTACCGCCCGAGCGCGTCGCTCTCCCGGGTCGATCAAGACTAGGTCGCCCAACCGCGACGTGCGGGGCGGACGGGGTTCAGTCGGACAGCGCGACCCGACTCTCGCCATTGCCGGCGGGATGCACCTGGATCTGCACCGGAATGCGCTCATGCATCTCCTGGACGTGGGAGATGACCCCGACCCGTCGGCCCTGGGCCTGGAGGCCGTCGAGGGCGTCCATCGCCAGCGCCAGCGACTGGGGGTCGAGGCTGCCGAAGCCTTCGTCGATGAACAGCGACTCGATGGCCAGCTCCCCCGAGGCCAGCGAAGCGAGCCCGAGCGCCATGGCCAGTGACACCAGAAAGGTCTCGCCGCCGGATAGCGAGTGCACCGAGCGACGCTCGTCGGCGACGTCCTGATCGATCACCAGGAGCCCCAGCGGGCTGCCCCCTCTCACCAGACGGTAGCGCCGGCTGAGGCCCGCCAGGTGGACATTGGCCTCGTCGATCAGGCGCTCCAGGTTCCAGGCCTGGGCGATGCGCCGGAAGGTCTTGCCGTCGGCGGCGCCGATCAGCTCGGCGATGCGGCCCCAGCGATGATGCTCGGCCCTGGCCCTTTCCAGAGCCTCGAGGCCGTCACGTTGGCGCTGCCGGCGTCGATCATCGTCGCGCACGGCGTGCAGGGCGCCATCGCGGCGTTGCTGGGCGGCCTCCAGCCGCGGCCGGTTGGCCTCACGTCTGGCGTCGAGGTCGGCCTGGCGTGCATCCAGCTGGCGTTGGGTGGCCTCGTCGAGCAGTGTCTGCGGGTCCTGCTCCGGCAGATGGCGGGCGCGCCAGGCGCGCCAGCCCTGGCGACGCTCGTCGCGACTGGTGCGGGCGGTCTGGCAGGCCTCGCGGGCGCCGTCCAGCCGGGCGCGCAGGGCCTTGAGCGCATCGTCGGCTTGGTCGAGCAGCCGCTCCAGGTCGCCATCGGTGATGTCCGGGTGCTCGCTGCGCCAGCGTTCCAGTTCGGCGTCCAGGCGGGTCTTTTCGTCCTCCAGCACCGAGAGCGCCTTGCCCTCGTGCTCGATCCTCTGGGTCAGGCTCAGCACCTGACGCTGGGCCTGGTCATGGGCCTGGCGGGCCTGCTCATGGTCCTGACGTGCCTGGCGGACCTGGGCTTCGAGACGCTCGAGCCAGGCATCCGCCGAGCGGTCATCGCCGAGCGCCTCGGCCAGACGTCGTCTGTGCTCGTCGATGCTGCGGGTCAGTTCGGGACGCTGATCGTCGAGTCGCTTGAGTTCCTCGTCGAAGTTGGCAGCGCGCAAGGCAAGCGCCTGACGCTCTCGCTCGTCGTCTTCGATGGCCTCTGCCAGCGGGGCCAGCTGGCGCTCGGCGTCGTCCAGTGCCTGGAGGCGCTCGCGAGCCTGTTGCTGGCGCTGGCGGGCCTTGTCGCTGTGCTCGGTGAGCCAGGCTTGGCGGGCCTCAGCGTCGAGGGCGCGCCACTGCTCGGCGAGCGCCGGGTCGTCGAGCCCGGCCTGGGCTTCTTCGAGACCGGCCTGGGCCTCGTTCCTTCGAGGTTCAAGCGCGAGCAGGCTGGTCTCGGCCTGTTCGACGCTGGCCTTCAGCGCCTGAAAGCGCCCGAACAGGGCGTCACGCTGCTCGCGCAGCTCGCCGAGTCGGCTTTCGGACTCGGCAAGCTGATCATCCTCCAGTGCGATCTGGGCGGCGAGCTGGGTGGCCTCCTGGGTGGCGGGGGGCGAGTCGCGCCAGGGGTGCTCGTGACTGCCGCACACCGGACAGGCGGTGTCCGGTTCCAGGGTGGCGCGCATGTCGGCGACGCTGTCGCTTCGGGTGGCGCGGGCGCGCTGGATAAAGCGCGTGAGCTGCTCGTGCTCCGCCGAGGCGTGGTCCAGGCGCGCCCGCGCCTGCTTGCCTTGGTCCAGCAGTTCGTCGCGCTGTGCGCTGTCGCGGCGGCGCTCGGCGTCGAGCCGGCGCTGCTGCTCATCGAGCTGGCGCAGCAGACGCCAGCGCTGCTCCAGTTCGGACAGCGCCAGCAGGCGATGGCCGGCGTCCTCGAGGTGTTGCTGGGCCTCGGCCCTGGCCGTTGCGACCTGCTGATGCTGGCCAAGATGGCTTGACAGGGTGCGGGTGGCGGCGTCGCGCTGCTCCAGATGGCGGCGATGGCGCTCTGCCAGGGCTCGCTGCTGCCCGTCGAGATCCTCGCGCTGGCGCTTGCGCTTCTGGTGTTCGTCCTCCAGCTGTCGATGCTGTTGCTCGCGGCCCTTGAGTTCGCTGGCAATTTCACGGGCCTGGGCGATGGCGGGCCGGGCCTGCTCGAGCGCCTGCTCGCTGTCCTCCAGGGTCTGGCGGCGACGGCTGGTTTGCTGGTGCTGTTGTTCCAGGGCGGTGCGTGCCTGGGCCAGGGCTGACTTGGCTTCATCGAGCTGCTGGCGCTGGTCCGGCAACTGTCGAGAAAGGCTACGCTGGCGCAGCAACTGGGGGCGCCAGGGTGCGACGCGCTCGAGCATCTCGCACTCACGGCGCTGCTCGCTCAGTGCCTCCCATCGGGCCTCTGCCTCGACCAGGCTGGCGTCGGCTTGTTCGCAGCGCTGGCGCCACTGGGCGTCCTGGGCGAGCCACTGGGCCTCTTCGTCCAGCGCCTTCATCTGTCGCTGGCAGGTGTCCAGCTCGCATCCGGCCTCGGCGAGTTCCTGCTCCATGGCCTGGCGTGCGCTGTCGTCGCTGGGCGCGTCCTCGGCGAGCAGCGCCTGCTGGCGGGCCACCGCGTCGCGGGCCTCCTTGGCCCGGGCGTAGCTTTCGACCGAGATGCGCGAGTATTCCTGGGTATTGGTGAGCTTCTCGAGCAGGTCCGAGCGGGCGTTGTCGTCGGCCTTGAGAAAGGCCGCGAACTCGCTCTGGGCCAGCAGCACGGCGCGGGTGAACTGCTCGAACGATAGCCCCAGGCGCTCGGGGATCAGCTCGGCGAATTCGCGCTTCTGGGCGGTCAACAGGCGTTCGTCGTCCAGGTCGGTCAACGATTGCTCCACCGCCTGCAGCTTGCCGTCGGCTTTGTCCCGGGCGCGCCGCACGGCCCATCGCGCGCGGTAACGGCGAGCGTCGCGGCCGATGAAGTCGACCTCGGCGTAGCCGCTGGCGGCGCCGCGCCTCAGCAGGCTGCGGGGGTCGGCGGTGGCGATCCGCGAGCCGTCCAGGTCCTCCAGATGGGAGTCGCGCCCCGGGGCGTGGCGAAGCCTGGGCGTATTGCCGAACAGCGCCAGACACAGGGCGTCGAGCAGGGTGCTCTTGCCGGCGCCGGTGGGGCCGGTGATGGCGAACAGGCCGGCATCGGCCAGTGGCACCGCGGTAAAGTCCAGCTCGACTGGACCGGGCAGGGAGGCCAGTTGGGACAGGCGCAGGGCGAGAATCTTCATGGCTGCGTGCCCCCTTCGGTGGTGTGCTGGACTTGCGCATCCGCGCTCTGGTCTTCGGCATCCGCGTCCTGGACGCGCTGGCACAGCCAGTCGAAGTCGGCGATCACGCTGTCGTCCGGCGCCTCGCCCCAGCGCTCTTTCCAGGTGCGCGAAAACAGCTCACGGGGTCCGATGTCCTCGAGGCGCTCGCCACGTCCGGGTGCCTGTGACTCAGTGACCGGCAGCTCGCGCTTCAGTCGCAGCAGGCGTACCGCCCGGTCGCCCAGCGCCTGCTCGATGCGTGAGCGCAACTCCGGCATCGGGGCGTCCAGGCGCACGTTGATCTCGAGCCAGTCCCAGCGCTCGACCGGGCCTGCCCCGTCGCGGGCCGGCAGCGCCTCGATCGCGCCCAGGATCTCTTCCAGCGGGGCAGGGCCGAGGCGACGCATGGCCACCGCCCGCGGCACGCTGATGGGCTCGACATGGGCAAGGGCGCCATCGGCGAAGTCCGCCATCAGCACCTGATGGGGGTAGTCGACCTCGCTGAAGTCCAGCGGCAGCGGGCTGCCGCTGTAGCGTATGCGTTCGTCGCCGACCCGCTGGGCGCGGTGCAGGTGCCCCAGGGCGACGTAGTCGATGTCGTCGGGAAACAGCGAGGCCGACAGCGATTCCTCGCCGCCGATGACGATAGGGCGTTCGCTGGCCTCGGAGACGGTGGCGCCACGCAGGTGGGCGTGGCTCATGGCGATCAGCGCCTGGCCAGGCTCGCGCTTTTCCCGGGCCGCCGCGATCAGTTCGCGATGGACCCGCTCGACGCTGGCCACATAGTCGTCGCCGGCGTTCGTCTCTTCTTCTGCTGCGTCCGCCGCTTGTCTGCTCTGCCGGCCACGACCGGTGATCTCCGCCGGACGCAGGAAGGGCAGCGCCAGGCACCAGGCGCGGACCTCACCCTGGGCATCGCGCAAGGGCACCAGCAGGCGATCGCTGTCCAGCGCGCCGTCATCGACGAAGCGCACCCGGCCAAGGGCATGGGTGCGCAGGTGCTGCATCAGCGGGGCGGGCAGCTCGATGCGGCTGCCGCTGTCGTGATTGCCGGCGATCAGCGCAATGGTCAGGTCGGGACAGCGCTGGTGGACCCTGACGATAAAGTCATAGAGCAGCTCCTGGGCGCGCAGCGACGGATTGACCACATCGAAGACGTCGCCGGCGACCAGCAGCGCGTCCACCTGGCGTTCGGCTAGGATGTCGACCAGCCAGTCGAGGAAGGCGCGATGTTCCTCGTGACGTTCCTGGCCGTGAAAGCTCTGGCCCAGATGCCAGTCTGCGGTGTGGATGATCCTCATCCGTCCTCCCTGATGGAGCGCCAGGCCCTGCGGCCGGCAGCTTGTTGATCCCCGTGACTGGCGCGTAGTCTACCGCGAGCGGGTGGTGTCTTCAGCCACCGCAGGTCATCAACAGGGAGGTGACATGACCCAGCACCCCAGGACACGAGAGACTGCGCTGCACGACTGGGACCTGGCACCGAAGGAGGCCATCGCCTTGCAGCGTACCCTGGCAGGACGCCTGATACGCGAGGACGCCCTCGGTGAAGTGGAACACATTGCCGGAGTGGATATCGGCTTCGAAGATGGAGGCGACACCACCCGCGCCGCGGTGGTGGTGCTGTCCTGGCCGGGGCTTGCGCCGATCGAGCAGGTGGTGGCGCGTCAGCCGACGCGCATGCCCTACGTGCCGGGGCTCCTGTCCTTTCGTGAGATACCGGCGGCCCTGGCGGCCTTCGAACGACTCGACAGCCGCGTGGATCTGGTCATGGTGGATGGCCACGGCATCGCCCATCCCCGGCGCCTCGGGGTGGCGGCGCACCTTGGACTGTGGCTGGATCTGCCCACCCTGGGCGTGGCCAAGAAACGCCTGACCGGGCGCCATGGCGAGGTCCCCGATGGGCGTGCGGAAAGTACCGACCTGATGGACGGCGACGAGCGCATCGGGGTCGTGCTACGCTCGCGCGCCGGCGTCAAGCCGGTGTTCGTGTCGCCGGGCCACCGGCTGTCGGTGGATTCGGCCAGGGCCTGGGCGGTGGCCTGCCTCGGCCGCTACAAGTTGCCCGAACCCACAAGGCTGGCCGACAGGCTGGCGTCACGGCGCTGAGCCGGCCTTCACTCAAGCATCCGAGAACTCGCCATGTCCGACACAGAGGTATCACCCGGCGTTGCGGCCACCGCAGCCTGGGTCGAGGAATTCGTGGTTGGCCTCAACGTCTGCCCCTTCGCCGGGCGTGAGGTCACACGCGGATCGATTCGCTATATCGAGGTCGACGGACGCAGGCTCGAGGACGCCCTGGTGGCGCTGATGGAGGCCTGCCACCACCTCGAGACGACACCCGAGGTGGAGACCAGTCTGCTGGTGTTCACCCGAGGGCTTGCCGACTTCGACGACTATCTCGACGCCCTGGCCATGGCCGAGGCATTGCTCGCCGACCGTGGCTACGAGGGCGTCTTCCAGCTGGCGAGCTTCCACCCTGACTATGTCTTCGACGGCGTGGAGGATGATGATCCGGCCAACTTCACCAATCGTTCTCCCTGGCCGGTCTGGCATCTGCTGCGTGAAGAGGGTCTGGAAAGGGCGCTGGCCCACTATCCCGACCCCGAGGCTATCCCCGAGCGTAATATCGAAAGGTTGAGGGAGATCGGCAGCGACAGTCTGGCCGAGCAACTGGCCGAGTTGAAAGCACGCTTTCGCTGAGTCGAAGGCGAACTCCCGTGTCTCGTCGAGCCCGGCCCGGCTAGACGATATCCAGCGGCACCTTGCGCTGGGGCGCCGGATACAGGGCGTCGAGTCGCGCAAGTGTTGCCTCGTCCAGGGTTACCTCCAGCGCCCTGGCGTTGTCGTCGACGTGCTCGGGGGAGGCGGCCTTGGGAATCGCGATGACTTCGTGCTGGCCCTCGACCGGTCGGATGGCCCAGGCCAGCAGCAGTTGCGCCGGGGTCAGGCCGAGGTCCGCGGCGAGCTCACCAAGTTGCGGGTCGGCCAGGGGATCTGCGCCGACGGCGCCGGCCTGGGCCAGCGGACAGTAAGCCATCAGCGGCATCCGTTGCCGGCGTTGCCATGGCCTCAGGGCGACCTCGATTCCCCGCGACGCCAGATGGTAGAGGACCTGGTTGACCGCGCAGTCGCCGCCACCGGGCAGGCGAGCCAGCGTCTGCATATCGTCCACGTCGAAGTTCGACACACCGAAGCGACGAATCTTGCCGGCAGCGACCAGGCGATCGAAGGCCTCCAGCGTTTCGTCCAGCGGGATGCTCCCCGGCCAGTGCAGCAGGTACAGATCCAGGTAATCGGTGCCCAGGCGCTCAAGACTCGCTTCGCAGGCGGCGATGGCGCTGTCGCGACCGGCGTTCCAGGGGTAGACCTTGGAGACCACAAACGCCTGGTCGCGGCGACCCTGGATGGCCTCGCCGACCAGGCGTTCGGCGGCACCGTCGCCGTACATTTCGGCGCTGTCGATCAGCCGCAGACCTCGCTCCAGCCCACGTTGCAGGGCGGCGATTTCCTGTCGCCGGGGCGCACGCCCTTCACCCATGTACCAGGTGCCCTGGCCCAGGGCAGGCAGGGCCTCGGCGGTGCTTCCGGTTTCCAGCAGAACCTTGGCAGTCGTCATGTCGCACACCTTTGCGGAATAGTTTTCCAGAGATGCGATCGACTATCGCAGCCATGACCGTCGGCGCGCAAGACGAGGCTGGACAGACCTCGGTACAAGATGCATGGTGAAGTCATCAGTTGTCCCGCCAGGGATGATTGGCCCCGCAGGTACCGCCCATCGATGGGAGGTGGCGGGGCGAGCGCCTCAGGAAGAGGCGCCACCGTAGTGTGTTTACCAGCCCGTGTATCTCAACTGGAAGGAGTCGTCATGAGTATCACCAACACCGCATCCGCGCAGTGGAAGGGCAGTCTCAAGCAGGGCAAGGGCGTTGTGTCCACCAACAGCGACGCGCTCAGCGATGTTCCCTATGACTTCAAGCAGCGCTTCGAAGGCCAGGCCGGGACCAATCCGGAAGAGCTGATCGGTGCGGCCCACGCCAGCTGCTATTCCATGGCACTGTCGATGATTCTGGGCGAGTCCGACCTTGAAGCCGACAGCATCGACACCAGCGCCGAGGTGACCCTCGATGAGGTCGACGGTGGCTTCGCCGTGACCAAGGTGCATCTGACCACTCGCGCCAGCATCCCCGGCGCCGACGAGTCGGTGTTCCAGGAGGCCGCCGAAAAGGCCAAGGCCGGCTGCCCGATCTCCAAGCTGTTGAACGCCGAGATCAGCCTGGACGCCAAGCTGGCCTGATCCGGCCGGGTCGCGTCAGCGACGTCGTTGCCACGATGTTGTTGCCACATGGAAAAGCCCGCCGATTGGCGGGCTTTTTCGCGCAGCTGCATTGACCCTCGAAGGCTCGTGCTCAGGAGGCGCTTTGCGTGGGACGTTCGGCGCGGGGTTCCGGTGGCACCTGGCGCTCGGCGTGGGGCTTTCTCGCCGCGTCGACCAGAGCGCGGATGAGTCGTTGCTGGGGGCGATTGAAGATCAGGAATTCCGGGTGCCACTGAACCCCCAGCAGGAAGTCGTGCTCACGGGACTCGATCCCCTGAACCAGGCCGTCCCGGTCACGTGCCACGATATCGACACCGCGACCGGTGTGTTCCACCGCCTGGTGATGAAGGCTGTTGATGCGACACCAGCTGACCCGCAGCAGCTGATGTAGTCGGCTACCCTCGACGATGTCCACGGTCTTGCGTGGCAGCACGGTGCGCCGGCGCTTGAGCCCTTCGTGGGTGGTGTAGATGTCGCTGTCCAGGGTGCCACCCAGGTGGACGTTGATCAGTTGCGAGCCGCGGCAGATACCGAGTACCGGTGTATTGCGCGGGATCTCGCGGGCCAGCAGCTCGAGTTCCAGTTCGTCACGTTCTGGATCGACGCGCACGTCGAGCTGCATCTCGCCGCCGTACAGATGCGCCTGGATGTCATCACCTCCGCCGACGATCAGGCCATCGAGCCGGTCCGGTCGTGGCCGCGACGGCGATAGCCTGAGCGGTTTGCCTCCATGGCGCCACACCGCGAACCAGTCGAAGCACCAGGCCAGCAGGCTCTTGTGGTCGGAGGTGGAAATACCGATCACCGGGCGTTCAGCCATCCTTGGAGTCTCCCTTGAGCTTGTGCTTTATCTTTTGCCACAGCGAGCTGTCGAGGTGACGGGCTCGATACTCCGCCATACGCTCATGCAAGGTCTCGGGCGCGCAGGCCAGGCGTTCTACCTCGAGCCAGCGGTTCCATTCGGTCACCGCGCCCCAGTCGGCTTCGGAAAGCTGAGCGTTGGGCAGACGGTAGTGAAAGGTGGGTCGCGGCTGGACAAGTTCCTTGCGAAACAGCTCGTGGGGATGGTCGGGCCTCAGGTGGGCGAACAACGGCAGCATGTCCAGATCGCGGTTGCGAGTGTCGTTGTCGGCCAGATAGTCATCGATCAACTGGTCGATATCGGGAGCATAGTCCTCGTCGAACAGCTTGAGGCAGTAGCGTTTGTGGAAGGGATTGGCGTGGGGCAGCACCTCCCGGGTGATATCGACCCGGATCTGTTCGCGCAGCCAGTCGGCGGACAGCAGGTAGGCGCGCAGATAGCGCAGGATGTCCTCGGCCTCGAGACTCGGGAGCTCCGGATTCAGATGCAGACCGAAACCGTACATCAGGCTGGCCTCGGTGCCCTTGGCGCCGTGCTCGCGCAGTCCGTCGAACAGCGCGTCGAGCTTGTCGAGCTCATCCCAGGGGACCGGGGGGCAGACGATCTCCGTCGGGACCAGTCCGGTGACCATGTCACCAAGCAGCTCGCGAGAGCGACGGTCGAGGTCGCGGCGCATGCGATCCCAGTCGTCGCCGGGTGTCTTGGCCGCGTCCTCGGGTGATTCGGGGTGGACGTACTGAGAGTCCAGTTCGATCTTGAAGTCGCCCCACTGGGTGTCGCTGACCTTCATCCGGTGGGCGCTCTGGACCTCGATACGACCGTCGAACAGGGACTGGACCATCTCTGCGGTGGCCATGGGGTCCAGGCCGGCGAACTCGATTTCCACTCCCACCTTGCGGATGTCTCCGTCGGCGGTGGTGGGCTCGGGTGGCGCTTGAGCTTTCATGGCGGCATCCTGATAAGGCATTAGTGGGACGTTACTTCGCAGACTACCATAGGCGGTCACTTTTCATCGGCGGCGGCGCCGAGTCCTCACCGGCAGGGAGCACGAATGTTGCTGCATAGAAGTAAAATAGTTCACATATTTCAATGGTTTGTGCTTCTCTTTCTCATTGGGGCATGTATTTTGCCCGTTCAGGCGTCGGCCCAGGGCCTGGCGCTGGAGGCCCTGGCCGGGGGCGGTGAACAGGCCCCACAGGAAGCCTCCTCCGAAGAGCTGCAGCGATCTCTGGATACCCTGATCCAGACGCTGGAAAGCGACCAGAGCCGTCAGGAGTTGCTCGATAGCCTCAGGTCACTGCGCGACGCGGGCCAGGCCGCAGCGGAAACCGGCACCAGTTCCCAGGGACTGCTGGGGGCGCTTGCCGACACCTTCACCGAGCTTGGCGAGCAGGCCGAAGGGGCCGGGTCGCCCATGGCCCAGTGGCGCGCCAAGCTGGCGGAGGGCTGGCGCGATATCAATGGCCTGATCGCCGACACCAGCCATAGCGAGCTGGCCCAGTTCGCCGTGGAGTTCAGCATCCTGCTGACGATCTGGGGTGGCATGGTGATCATCCTGGTGGCGCTGGGGCGTCTGATCGGGTCCCGCCGGGGCTGGCCGATGGACCTGCCGAGAGAGCCCAAGGCTTGGCTGCTGGCGGCTCACTTTCTGCGCCGCATGCTGCCCTGGGCGCTGGCCTTTCTGGCGGTGCTGGGGGTGTCACAGCTGGTGCCCGGCAGCGCCGGGCGCACCGTCGTATCGGTGATCGCCTACGCCGCGCTGTGCGGGCGCATCCTGTCGGTGGTGGTCGAGATCGTCATCTCGGTGTTCACCCGCGGGCATCGCTATACCGCGGTCAAGCTGCTGCAGCAGCGGGCTCTGCGTCCGCTGTTCGTCATCGGCGCACTGATCGCCCTCGGCGACGCCTTCAAGACCGAACGTCTGGTGGACCTGCTGGGGGTTGACCTGTCCTCGCTAGCCTCGGTGCTGGCCAATATCCTGGCCGCGGTGCTGACCTTCCGCTTCATCGTTCGCTTCAAGCGGCCGATCAAGCATCTGATTCGCAACCGCACCTACACCATCCGCAGCGATTGCTCGAGCCCCACCGAGGTCACCCGGGTGATCGGTCGGCTGTGGCATATTCCCGCGCTGCTGCTGGTAGGAGCCTCGCTGGTGGCTATCTTCGTCACCGGAGGCGATGTCGGTACCGCACTGGCCCGTTCGATCATCAACGCCGCCCTGCTGGTGCTGACGCTGGTGGTCACCGCGCTGCTGCGCCGCCAGAACGAACGTCATGACCACAGCCGGGGTCGCCACCGCCACCACAGCGAGTATCGCCGCAGGCTCGAACGTTTCGCCTATACCCTGGGGCATGTGCTTGCCTGGCTGGTGTTCGCCGAGCTGTCGCTGCAGGTGTGGGGTGGCTCGCTGGTGGGCATCGGCCGCGAAGGGGTGGCCAGCGTGCGCATCGGCCAGGCGATCCTGGCGATCGCCTTTACCGTATTGCTGGCCTGGCTGGTGTGGATCTTCGCCGATACCGCCATCCAGCGGGCGCTGACCTCCTCGGCGCGCTCGCGCGGGCGCCGGGTCAACCAGGCACGGGCCCAGACCATCACCCCGATGATTCGCAACGTGATCTTCGCAGCCATCGTGATCATCGCCTCCATCGTCGGCCTGGCCAATCTGGGGGTCAACGTGACGCCGCTGCTGGCCGGTGCCGGGGTGATCGGTCTGGCCATCGGCTTCGGCGCCCAGACCCTGGTGCAGGACCTGATCACCGGCATCTTCATCCTGATCGAGGACTCCCTGGCGGTGGACGACTTCGTCGAGATCAACGGCCACATGGGCACGGTGGAAGGGTTGACGCTCAGGACCGTACGCCTGCGTGACCTGGACGGCATCGTGCATATCCTGACCTTCTCGCGTATCGACTCCATCCATAACATGTCGCGGCAGTTCGGCGTGGCGCTGATGAAGATCCGCATTCCCTTCGACATGAAGATCGACGACGCCACCACCCTGATGCAGGAGACCGCCCGGGATCTGCGCCAGGATCCGATCATGCGCCACCACATCTGGTCACCGCTGGAAATGCAGGGTATCGATCGTTTCGAGGATGGCTGCGCGATCCTGCGGATGCGCTTTCGCACCTCGCCGGAAATGCAGTGGGACGTGGCCCGTGCCTTCAACATGCTGCTCAAGCAGCGCATGGAGGAGATGGGCGTCGAACTGGGCGCGCCGCGCCTCAGCGTCAGCATGGAAGGCCGTGGCGGCGGGCGTCTCGATGGCACCACCAGCGAAGGCGAGGCCGACCACCAGGGGCGCGATGCCAGCGGGCGCGCCCGAGGCCAGGCCGGGGTGGCAGACCCCCACCATCAAACCAGTGCTACCGGCGCCTCGCCCGATCCGGGAACCTGATGGCGTTGTGCTGTACCCCGCATGCAATGCACTGAGGTGAGAAAAGTCGGGAAAGGCTGTCAGGAACTCGCGAGTGGCGACACCAAGCTAGCAAGTCGGGCGGCGGCAAGGTCTGGTACCAAGGCTCAGCGCCAAGGTTGAACCTCCGGAACGCGCCGTCGCCTGCACCAACTGTTTCGGGTGTCGTCGACTCTTGAAGGGAGTGACGTCACCGACCATATCGTCAACGAGCGGTATCACCCACGAGGGAGTCGTCACCATGACCGTTGCCAAGGATCTCGCGCTTTACCATTTCGCCCACTGCCCGTTCTGCGCCTTTGTGCGCCGTGAACTCGACAAGCTCGGCGTCGAGGTGGATATCCGCGACGCGGGCGCCAACCCGGCGCACCGCAAGGCGCTGAAGGAAGGCGGCGGCAAGATTCAGGTGCCGTGTCTGCTGATCACCAATGAAGACGGCAGCGAGACCTGGATGTACGAATCCATGGACATCGTCGCCTACCTGAAAAAGCGCTTCAGCAAGGGAAAGGTAGCCTGAAGCAAAGCGTCTGACGTCGTGGGACTCATGAACCCAAAGCGGCCTGAAGCAAGGGTGGCCTGAAGCCAGCGATCCCTGAAATCAGCGCGGCCACCACTTGGGACAAACGAGCCTTCGAATCGCGTGGCGTCACCGCCAGTCTCGCCACGCGAAAGACGCTACAGCACGTCTGATGGAACCGATCTCAGGCAAGTCCAGCAAACCTTGTGGGCCACCAGTGGTGGCCTTTTTTGCGTCTGGCGCGCGGTGGCAGTCGCAATACCGTCGGCTCAGTTTTCCTTTGTCATATCGTCGGGGGGCGAGTCATCGGCGGGTGACACCAGGTGGATGATATTGCAGGGGCTGGTGATCCAGAACGAGTTGAATGCTTCCGGCAGGCGCTCGATCTCGTCGCAGCGCTGACAGCCACGCTGTTCGAGGTAGCTCGAGGCGGCCTGGATGTCGCTGGCAACGATCTGAAGCCAGATCTCCGCCTGGCTCAAGTGCGGCTCGCGATCTAGCCACAGTATCTTGTCGCCGAAGGCAAAGCGCGGCGTCTCCCGGACACCGGGTGGCGTCAATTCCTCGAGCTTCAGGATCTCGCGGTAGAAGGCAACGGTCGCCTCGTACTCGTGGGCCGGAATCTTCATGGCGATATTGTCGCCGGGAGAGAAGTCTGTGGTCATGGACCGTTACCTTGTTGTTTGAATTGAGGCGGGTACTTGGACGCAGGAGCTTGCGCCGTGATGGCCGCCACCCCGAGGACGTGCACAAGGTGATGCAGCGCGGGTGCCCCTCGTCCTGCCTCGCGGCCAAAGCGAATGTCACGTCTCGAGCGAGTGTGGTGAGCCGGGCGGGGTCGCGCTGAACAGTATTGAGCATAGGCCGAATTGGCTCGGGCCGGTGCTGTCCGCTGGCGGTGACGCGTTCCGCTGGCGGTGGCGAGTCGGCGAGGGTGCACCCTTGCTGGGCTTAGGTCATATTGATGTTGGTAAAACTTCGATCTGAGGTATGCTGAAGCGTACAGGCAGTAACGTTGCTGGCGCCGTGCCAGCGAGTGAGCGCCGGGAGACCGTGATGGAGCTTCTCGAAAAGGACCGTGCAGCGGGTGGCGGAGTGATGGCGCAGATCGACCTGCCCCGCGAGGTGTACACCGATTCAGCCGCTTTTATCAGAACCGTCAGGCAAGGGCTGCCGGGAAGCGTGCTCAAACAGGCGATCGATGCACTGTCGGCCGACCGCGATCTCTTTGTACGACTGCTGGAGACGGACTCCGGCAATCTGCATCGCTTCTACAAGCGCAAGGCGCTGGGGCGTGCGCAAAGCGAAGAAGTGCTCGACACGCTGAAGTTGTTTGTCGAGGTAGGTGAGGTGTTCGCTGACGAAGCGGTCGGTCATCAATGGCTACACGCCGAGGTACCCGCACTCGCCGGCTCGCGTCCGATCGAACTCCTGGATACCTTTGCTGGCCGTGAACTGGTACGACAGGTGCTGCGCAAGATCAGTCACGGCGACTTCAGTTGATGAGGCTGTACCGTATCGCTCCTGAGCGTTTTCTGGCCAACCTGTCCGGGCGCGGTGCCAGCTATCACGATGGAGCGCGCTGGAATGACCCCGGCCATCCGGTGCTGTATTTCGGTACCAGCGCCTCCGTCGCCATGCTGGAAATGGGTAACTATATTCCAGACCCGCGATTGGTCCCGAAGGATTTTCGCCTGGGCATCTATGACGTACAAAGCAGCGCCGTCGAGAAGGTCGGAGTCGATGAATTGCCTGATGGCTGGGACCTGTTTCCCCCTCCTGAACACACGCGGCGACTCGGTACCGCGTTCCTGTCGGCGGCCCGCAACTTGATACTGCTGGTGCCAAGTACCGCTGCTGCAGGTATTGATCAGGTGGCGGTGGTGAATCCGCTGCACCCGGACATGGACAAAGTCTCGCTCATCGACATCCGGGCACGGATCTACAATCCGAGATTGTTTCAGGGCATCCAGTAGCGCTCCGGTTGCCGAGTCAGTTCGTTTGGCGCTCAGGCAGATCTGCCAGGCAAATCGAGCCGATTCGGCAGCGCCAGAGCGGACAACTCCGAGGAAGTGAATTCGCTCGCCTAGCTGACGAAAGCGGAGTCCTTGCCCAGGTTTTCTGGCCCGAAGGAGTCCGGCAGCAACTCGTCCATGGTGTAGCGCTTGAGCAGTTGGCCGTCCGCGTCCACCACCCGGATCAGGGTGTCGGGGGAGGAGAACTCGCGCAGGCGCTGACGGCAGTCACCGCAGGGCGTGCACAGGTGCTCGCCGGGACCGATGACGTAGACCTCCTTCAGCCGGGTCTCGCCGCTGGTGACCATGGCGGCGATGGCCGAGGCCTCGGCGCACAGCCCCTTGTAGTGGGCGACCTCGACGTTGGCGCCGACATAGCGGGCTCCCGAGTCACTGATCAGCAGGGCGCCCACCGGGTGGCTGGAGTAGGGCACGTAGGCGCGGCCGCGTACCTCGATCAGCGCCTTGACGATATCGGCGTCGACGGTCTCTGGCGTCCTTGGATCGCTCATCGGGTGGTCTCCTGGCGGCTGGTTTGCTGGCGGTCGTCCTCGAGCACGGCCTCGAGGGCGATGGTCATCATCTCGTCGAAGCTGGTGGCGCGCTCGTCGCTGGAGAGACTGTCGCCGTTGACGATATGGTCCGATACGGTGCAGATGGTCAGGGCGCGGGCGCCGAATTCGGCGGCGACGCCGTAGAGCCCGGCGGCCTCCATCTCGACGCCGACGATGTCGAACTTGCGCAGGCAGTCGATCAGCGCCGGGTCCGGGTGATAGAACAGGTCGGCGGAGAAGATGTTGCCGACCTTGACCGGAGTGCCCTGGGCGCCGGCGGCGTCCACGGCGGCACGGGTCAGGTCGAAATCGGCGATGGCGGCGAAGTCGAGGCCGCGAAAGCGCGAGCGGTTGACGCCCGAGTCGGTGCTGCCGCCGAGGCCGATGATCAGGTCACGTACCTTGACGTCGTCGCGCACGGCGCCGCAGGAACCCACGCGGATCAGCCGTCTGGCGCCGAATTCGGTGATCAGTTCCTTGGCGTAGATCGATACCGAGGGGATGCCCATGCCGTGGCCCATGACAGAGATCTCGCGTCCCTTGTAGCGGCCGGTGTAGCCGTACATGTTGCGCACCTCGTTGACCAGTCGCGCATCCTCGAGAAAGGTCTCGGCGATGTATCTGGCGCGCAGGGGATCGCCGGGCATCAGCACGGTGTCGGCGAAATCACCACGTTCGGCCTTGATGTGGGGGGTAGCCATCTAAGCTCCTCGTCTATCCAATGCTCGTTTGCGCTCGATAAAGCTTTCACCGTCGGCCATGGGGGCAAGACCGAAATAGCTCGCCAGGCTCTGGCCGATGTCGGCGAAGCTCTGCCGACGCCCCAGCGATCCGGCCGTAAGCCCGGCGCCACTGGCCAGTACCGGGATGAACTCGCGGGTGTGGTCGCTGCCTTGCCAGGTGGGGTCGCAGCCGTGGTCGGCGGTGATCACCAGCAGATCGTCGTCGGTCAGCCGTTCGAGCAGCGCCGGCAGCTGTTGGTCGAAGGCTTCCAGCGCCGCCGCATAGCCGGACACGTCGCGGCGATGGCCGTAGACCATGTCGAAGTCGACGAAGTTGGTCATGATCAGGCGCTGGGTGTCGCTCGCCACCGGTTCATCCATGGCCGCCAGGGTCGTTTCCATCAAAGCGTCATGGCCCGACGCCTTGATCAGACGACTGATGCCGCAGTGGGCATAGATGTCGGCGATCTTGCCGATCGCCACGACCTCGCCGCCGGCGTCGTGAAGCTTCGACAGCACCGTGGGCGAGGGCGGCTCGACGCTATAGTCGCGACGATTGCCGGTGCGCTGGAAGCTCGCGGCGTCGTCACCGACGAAGGGGCGCGCGATCACCCGACCGATATTGTAGGGCTCGAGCAGCCGCCGGGCGGTCTCGCACAATGACAGCAGGCGCTCAAGGCCGAAGCTGTCCTCATGGGCGGCGATCTGGAAGACGCTGTCGGCGGAGGTGTAGACGATGGGCTTGCCGCTGGCGCAGTGTTCTTCACCCAGACGGGCGATGATCTCGGTGCCTGAGGCGTGGCAGTTGCCCAGCACACCGGGTAGCGCCGCCTCCTCGATCAATGCCCTGAGCAGTAGCGGCGGAAAGCTCTGCTCCCTGTCCTCGAAGTACCCCCAGTCGAAGCGCACCGGGACCCCGGCGATTTCCCAGTGCCCGGACGGGGTGTCCTTGCCCGAGGACACCTCCATGGCGTGGGCGTAGGCGCCGTCGATCTCGCCTAGCTGGATGCCTGCGGCGCTGGCGCCGGTGGCCTCGCGGTGGGCGTGATAGAGCCCCAGGCGGGCCAGGTTGGGAAGTTGCAGCGGGCCGCGGCGGCCACGGTCGTCGGCCTGCCCGCGGGCACAGGCCTCGGCGATATGGCCCAGGGTATCGGCGCCGGCGTCGCCGAAGCGCTCGGCGTCGGGGGCAGCACCGATGCCGAAGGAATCCATCACCAGCACGATCGCGCGGCTCATGGTGTCTCTCCCGTTATCGAAGGATCGCACAAGGTCTCGTGCACCAGTGGCGGGGGCGTGCCCTCGTCGCCGAGGGTGAAGGCCTCACGTACTCGTGCCGCGAGTCTGTCGGCGTCCGCCTGGCTGGCGGCGTGAATGCGCGCCAGCGGGGTGTGACGGTCGACCGTCTGGCCGATGGCGGCGATGGCGTCCAGGCCGACACGATGGTCGATGGCGTCGCCGGCACGGCGGCGCCCGCCGCCCAGCTCGACCACCGCCATGCCCAGCGCCTTGACGTCCTGACGTGCCACCCGTCCCGGATGCTCGGCCAGGACGTCCTGGATCACCGGGGCCGGGGCGGGCAGGGCGCCTGCGTTTTCCAGCAGGTCGGTCGGTCCGCCAAGACCTGCCACCATGCGCTCGAAGCGCTCGGCCACGTCGCCGCTGGCCAGGCGTGCCTCGAGCTGGCGTTCGGCGTCCTCTTTGGACGTCGCCAGTCGGCCGGCCAGCAGCGCTTCCACCGCCAGGCGGCGGGTCAGCGTCAACAGCCGCGAATCGCGCCGCTCACCGCGCATGATCGCCAGGCACTCGCGTACCTCGATGGCGTTGCCGGCGCTTTCGGCCAGGGTCTGGTTCATGTCGCTGAGCACCGCCGTGGTCGGGGTGCCGGCACGTCGGGCGACGTCGGCGATGGTGGCTGCCAGGGTTCGGGTCTCGTCGTCGTTCGCCATGAAGGCGCCGTTGCCGATCTTGACGTCCATGACCAGGGCATCGAGGTTTTCGGCGAGCTTCTTGCCGAGGATCGAGGCAACGATCAGCGGCAACGAGGCAACGGTGGCGGTGACGTCGCGCACCGCGTAGAGGCGCTTGTCCGCCGGCGCCAGATCGCCGCTCTGGCCGACGATGGCCACACCGACGTCCTTGAGCAGGCGCTCGAAGGTGGTGCGCCGAGGAGTGACGTCATAGCCGGCGATGGCCTCGAGCTTGTCCAGGGTGCCGCCGGTGTGGCCCAGACCACGACCGGAGATCATCGGCACGTGGGCTCCGCAGGCGGCGAGCCAGGGGCCGAGGATCAGCGATACCGGGTCGCCCACGCCGCCGGTGGAATGCTTGTCGAGGATAGGCCCCGGCAGGTCCAGCTGTCGGTAGTCCAGCACGCTGCCGGAGTCCCGGGTCGCCTCGGTCAGCGCCACCGTCTCATCCAGCGTCATGCCGTTGAGATAGGTGGCCATGGCGAAGGCGCCGATCTGTTCCTGACCGGCGCTGTCATCGGCGATGGCCATCACGAATTGGCGGATGGCCTCGCTGGACAGCGCCTGACCGTCACGCTTGGCGGCAAGAATATCCTGCAACAGCATCAGTAGCCTCCGGACTGGCCCCCGCCGTCGACACCGACACCGGCGGTCATCAGCAGGTTGTCGAGCAGGCCCGAGGCGCCGAAACGGAAGGTCTCGGGACGGGCCCAGTTGGCACCCATGATCTCGGCGGCAAGCTCCAGATAGACGGCGGCGTCCTCGACGCTGCGAACGCCCCCGGCGGCCTTGAAGCCGACCGGGCGGTCCGCGTCGCGGATGACTTCCAGCATCACTCGGGCGGCCTCGGGCGTCGCGTTGACGGCGACCTTGCCGGTGGACGTCTTGAGGAAGTCGGCACCACCGGCGATGGCCTGCTCGCTGGCCCGACGGATCAGCTCGGCGTCCTTCAACTCGCCGGTTTCCAGGATCACCTTGAGGGTGCGGCCGCTGGCGGCGGCCTTGCACATCTCGACCAGTTCCTGGCCGATCTGATCATCGCCATTCATGAAGGCGCGGTAGGGGAAGACCACGTCCACTTCGTCGGCACCGGAAGCCACCGCTTCGCGGGTAGCGCGGGCGGCTGCCATGACATCGTCTTCGCCGTGGGGGAAGTTGGTCACGGTGGCGATCTTGACCTGGCCGCTGAGGTTGTGGGCGGTGAGGGCGCGCCGCGCCGGCACCACGAACTGCGGATAGATGCACACCGCAGCAGTGTGGCCCAGCGGCGTCTTGGCCCGCTGGCACAGGGCCTCGACGACATGGTCGGTATCGTCATCGTTGAGGCTGGTCAGATCCATCAAGGACAGTGCCTGGCGAGCGATCACGGAGGGGTTGGTCGACTGGGGGGACATGGGAGGCTCCTGAAGTGGGACAGGCCGCCGCCTCGGGCGGCCGAAGATGTGAGGGCGGGCGCTGGATCCGCGACGTGGGATCAGGCGCCCAGGGTCATGAAGAAGCCGGCGATGCAGGCCGACATCAGGTTGGACAGGGTGCCGGCCAGTACCGCCTTGAGGCCATAGCGGGCGATGTCGTGACGACGGCTCGGGGCAATGCTGCCGAGCCCGCCGAGCAGGATGGCGATGGAGGACAGGTTGGCGAAGCCGCATAGCGCGAAGGACAGCACCGCGGCGGTGTGGTCGCTCATCACCTCGCCGGTGGCGGCCACGAGCTGCTCGCCGTCGATATAGGGGGCCAGGTTGATGAAGGCGACGAACTCGTTGACTACCAGCTTCTGGCCGATGAAGGACCCGGCCAGGGTCGCCTCTTCCCAGGGAACGCCGAGCAGGAAGGCCAGCGGCGAGAACACCCAGCCCAGGATCAGCTCGAGGCTGAGATCCTCGAATCCGACCCAACCACCGACGCCACCGAGGATACCGTTGAGCAGGGCGATCAAGCCGATGAAGGCCAGCAGCATGGCGCCCACGTTGGCCGCCAGTTTGAGGCCGGACGAGGCGCCACCGGCGGCAGCGTCAAGCACGTTGGCCGGCTTGTCCTCGTCCTCGATGACCTCGGAGACGCGGTCGGCCTTGTCCGCCTCGGGATCGGTCTCCGGCATGATCAGCTTGGCGAACAGCAGGCCGCCGGGGGCCGCCATGAAGGAGGCGGCCACCAGGTATTCCATGGGGATGCCGAGTGCGGCGTAGCCGGCAAGCACCGAGCCCGCCACCGAGGCAAGGCCACCGCACATCACCGCAAATAGCTGGGAGGCGGTCATGCGGGCGATAAAGGGCCGCACGACCAGCGGCGCCTCGGTCTGGCCGACAAAGATATTGGCGGTGGCGGACAGCGACTCGGTGCGTGAGGTGCCGAGCAGCTTCTGCAGCGCGCCGCCGAGCAGCCGCACGACCCATTGCATGATGCCCAGGTAGTAGAGCACCGCCGTCAGCGACGAGAAGAAGATGATGACCGGCAGCACCTTGACCGCGAACACGAAGCCGACGCTGTCGGCGTTGGCCAGGCCGCCGAACAGGAAATCGATGCCGTCGTTGGCGTACAGCACCACCTGGCTGACGGCGTCCGATACGGTCTTGAGGACCTTCTGGCCAAAGGGCACGTAAAGGACGAAGGCCCCGAGACCAGCCTGGATCAGGAAGGCGCCCCCCACGGTTCTCAGGCGAATGGCACGGCGGTTGTAGGAGAACGCGACGGCGATGGCGATCAGGGTGGCCATGCCGACCAGGCTCATCAGGAGTGTCATAGGTTCCTTCGCCTCATCAAAATATGAACGTTGAAGAATAGATCATCGCACTTCGGGCCTGGTCTGGCGTCCCGCATCGCGTTGATAGCGGGCAATTGCCTCGAACGGGGCGGAAATCTCTTATGCCGAATGGGGTATCAGAACAGGAATTATAGAGGTGATGGGGCATGGCGGCGGCTCGTGTCGAGTGATTGTTGTCGAGCGGAATTGGCCGGCACGGGCTGGGCCCATCCGTCAATGAGTGTATAGTAACACCTGATGTGAGAAAAATAACATTTGTGCAGTGGCGTTTTCTTACCTGCCCGGGCACTGGCTGAACCCGGTAGTTCAGGGCATGCTTATTGAAAAACGACGGCAGCAAGCCATGACCGTCGAGGCGCGGGGGAGAATCCATGAATCAGCGCAGTATTCAGCGACAGGAGCGCCTTTTGCAGGCGCTCGCCGGAGGCGGCAGCCTGAGGCTGGCGGACGCCGCCATCCTCTGCGGTGTGTCAGAGATGACCCTGAGGCGCGACGTGTCCACCAAGGACAGCCCTCTGATGCTGATGGGCGGGCATCTGGTTCGCCGCGACGACCCCCACTTCACGCCAGTCTACGACCTGGAAACTCAACAGGATCGCGGCGCCGATATCAAGGCGCGTCTGTGTCGCCGCGCCAGTGGCTACGTGGAAGACGGCGATACCCTGTTTATCGATTGCGGCACCACCCTGGTGCCGATGATCGCAGAACTTGCCAGCCGACGAGACCTGACGGTGGTGACCTACGCCCTGAACGTGGCCAATGCGGTCAGCCATTTCGATGGCATCCGACTGATCCTGCTGGGCGGCGTCTATCAGGGCGTCTCCCAGTCCTTCGACGGCGAAGATATTGCCCGCCAGGTCCGGGGACTCGGCATCAATCGCGCCTTTCTCTCCGCCGCCGGGGTGCATGCCGCACGGGGCCTGAGCTGCTTTCACTTTCATGAAGTGGCGCCCAAGCAGGCCGCCATCGAAACCGCCGCCCAGCGGATCCTGGTATTCGACGACAGCAAGTGGGGCGTGCTGCGCCCCGCCTTCTTTGGCGCCCTGATCGACGCCGATGTCATCATCACCCACGGCGAGGGTGCCGCAGGCCTGTCACGCACGCCGGAAGTGGCGTCTCGGCTGGTTCATCCCTGATTCCCCGGTTTCGGTTTCTTGCCCAGCGTGGATCCTTGTCTTTCGGATTCTTGGCTTGTGGATCCTTGTCTTGTGACTTCTTGTCTTGCGGATCATTGGCCTTTCAGTCTCTGACGGCCTTTCTCGATAGTGGTCCCCTGGGCGCACGGTTGCGCCTCTCGTTGTGGTCTGTCCCTTCTGCTCGAGCCTTCCCTTGGCCTCCTTGCTGATCTGGCCCTCGTCGCCGATTCGCTCTTTCATGACCAGGCCCTTGGTGAGCCGGTCCTTCTTTATCTGATCCTTCCTTATCTGATCCTTCCTTATCTGATCCTTTCCTATCTGCACCTTCCTTATCGCCCTCTTCACGGTCTGGCCTTCTCGACATCGTCATCGTTTTCGTCCTGGCGTTGGGGCGATGGCGTCGGGGGATATAACGTCAGGCGATAGCGTCATGCGATAGCGCGGCGCGGCTTATCGTTCTTTTCCATCAGATCGCCTTTCCCATGGGGTGGGGTCCGGCCTCGCTGATACGGTTCCTGGTGGTGCTTGCTGGGTGTGGTGTTGGGTCGCAGGGCAGGTTCTGCTGGCCCAGGCAATTGGCCATTTGTGCACTGTTGCGACGCCTTGGTGCGACAGATCAAGGAAAGGTGCGACACCCCTGCGGCAAATCGTCGCTTCTCAAGTCTGGTCGCTCTGTCGACAATACGCCCCGGTCGCATTCCATCTACTTCTTTTGTTCAGGTGACGACGTCTTGTCGTGGTACCGAGGCAGGGTAGGGGATGCGAAATTTTGCGGGTCTAGTCCGTGGTTCGGCACATTTCATGCAACTTTTGCCAAAGGTGCATGCAATGTTCCACCTCAGCGGCCCCTGCACATCGCGCGAGCCTGAGCTCGTAATCTCTGGTATTCCGCCTCCAAGCCCTGACGAGGTTGCTACATGAGAAGAAAGTCGTACCTGCGCGTGCTCAGCGTTGTGCTGATGCTGGCGCTGCCCCTGTTGCTGGCGGGCTGCGAATCGGCGCTGCTCGACCCCAAGGGGGAGATCGGCCGTGAGCAGCGTACCTTGATCCTCACCGCCTTCGGTCTGATGCAGATCGTGGTGGTGCCGGTCATCGTGCTCACCCTGTGGTTTGCCTGGCGCTATCGCCGTGGCAACACCGATGCCACCTATTCACCCGACTGGGCCCATTCGACCAAGATCGAGGCCATCGTCTGGTTCATTCCCTGCGTCATCATCGTCTTCCTGGCGCTGTTGACCTGGTACACCTCCCATAGCCTCGACCCGCACCGCAGTCTCGAGGCCAAGGAAGGACAGAACGAGCCCATGGAAATCCAGGCCGTATCGCTGGACTGGAAGTGGCTGTTCATCTACCCGGAGCAGGGCATCGCCACGGTCAACGAACTGGCCTTCCCCGAGGACACTCCGGTGCGCTTCCGGGTGAGCTCCGGTTCGGTGATGAACTCTTTCTTCATTCCGCGCCTGGGTAGCCAGATCTACGCCATGGCCGGCATGGATAACGACGTTCACCTGATCGCCGAAGAGCAGGGCGTCTATCCGGGCCGCTCCACCAACTACAGCGGTGCAGGCTTCTCCGAGATGACCTTCGACGCCCACGTGGGTTCCGTCGAGGACTTCGAAGAGTGGGTGGAGAAGGTGCGTTCCTCGTCCGATACGCTGACCTTCCCCGAGGAGTACTACGATCTCGCCACGCCAAGCGAGGACAACGAGGTCCAGTACTTCTCCGAGATCACCCCGGCGCTCTATGAGCGCATCATCAAGAGCTTCCTGGCCGGCGGCAAGCATGCCGAGTTCGTCGAGACCTACGGCGGCGTGGTCAACGGGCACGGCGCAGGCGGCCATGGCGACGAGAGCGAGTCTCACGGCGAGTCCATGAGCGCAGAGGCAGCGGAGTAAATCATGTTTGGAAAACTGACGTTAGACTCGATTCCGATCCAGGAGCCCATCATCATGGTGGTGGCGATCGGTATCGCCCTGGGCGGGATCGCCGTGGTCGGCGGCCTGACCTACTTCAAGAAGTGGGGCTATCTGTGGCGCGAGTGGATCACCTCCGTCGACCACAAGAAGCTCGGTATCATGTACTTCCTGGTCGCGCTGGTGATGCTGATCCGTGGCTTCGCCGACGCCATCATGATGCGTACCCAGCAGGCCATGGCCTCGGCCGGAGCCGAGGGCTATCTACCGCCTGACCACTATGATCAGATCTTCACCGCCCACGGTGTGATCATGATCTTCTTTGTCGCCATGCCCATGGTCATCGGTCTGATGAACCTGGTGGTGCCGCTGCAGATCGGCGCGCGCGACGTGGCTTTCCCCTTCCTTAACAACTTGAGCTTCTGGCTGTTCGTTGCCGGTGTCATCCTGGTCAACGTCTCGCTGGTGGTCGGTGAGTTCGCCGCGACCGGCTGGCTGGCCTACGCGCCACTATCGGGGATAGAGTACAGTCCCGGCGTCGGGGTGGATTACTGGATATGGGCGTTGCAGATATCTGGCATTGGTACGACCCTGACCGGTATCAACTTCTTCGTCACCATCCTGAAGATGCGCACCAAGGGCATGACCCTGTTCCGTATGCCCATCTTCACCTGGACGTCGCTGTGCGCCAACGTGCTGATCATCGCGTCCTTCCCGATTCTGACCGCGACCATCGCGATGCTGACGCTGGATCGTTACCTGGGGACTCACTTCTTCACCAACGATTTTGGCGGCAACATGATGATGTACGTCAACCTCATCTGGGCCTGGGGCCATCCTGAGGTGTACATCCTTATCCTGCCGGCATTCGGGGTGTTCTCCGAGGTCATCGCGACCTTCGCTCGCAAGCGGCTGTTCGGCTACGGCACCATGGTGTGGGCGACCATCGCCATCACCTTCCTGTCGTTCATCGTCTGGCTGCACCACTTCTTCACCATGGGGGCCGGGGCCAACGTCAATGCCTTCTTCGGCATCATGACGATGATCATCGCCATCCCCACCGGGGTGAAGGTATTCAACTGGCTGTTCACCATGTACCGCGGTCGTCTGGAGTTCACCTCTCCGGTGCTGTGGACCATCGGCTTCATCATCACCTTTACCCTGGGTGGCATGACCGGTGTGATGCTGGCGGTACCGGCGGCCAACTTCGTGCTGCACAACAGCCTGTTCGTCATCGCCCACTTCCACAACGTCATCATCGGCGGCGTGGTGTTCGGCATGCTGGCGGGTCTGACCTACTGGTTCCCGAAGGCCTTCGGCTTCACCCTCGACGAGAAGTGGGGCAAGCGCTCCTTCTGGTTCTGGCTGACCGGCTTCTACGTGGCCTTCATGCCGCTGTACGTGCTCAGCTTCTTCGGTGCCGTGCGTCGCATGCAGTCCTATGACAACGGCGCCTGGCAGCCGTGGATGATCATCGCCTGGATCGGCGCCGTGCTGATTCTGTGTGGTATCGCCTGCACCGTGATCCAGTTCTACGTTAGTATCCGTGATCGCAAGAAGAACCAGGACGTCACCGGCGATCCCTGGGATGCGCGTACCCTGGAGTGGGCGACCTCGTCTCCCGCACCGTTCTACAACTTCGCGCATCTGCCCGAGATCAAGGACATCGACGACTTCTGGAACCAGAAGCAGGCCAACGGCGGCAAGGCCGGCGTGTCCAAGGGACCGTACAAGGACATTCACATGCCCAAGTACACCTGGGAAGGTCCGGTGATCGGTCTGATCTCCGCGGTCTTCGGCTTCGCCCTGGTGTGGCATATCTGGTGGCTTGCCATCGTGACCGCACTGGGCATGTTTGCCACCTTCATCGCGCGTATCTTCAACGATGACGTCGACTACTACGTGCCGGCCGCGGAAGTCGAGCGTATCGAGCGCGAACACCAGAACCGTGTGGAGATGCAGGCATAACCATGGCAACCGACACCCTCAACCAGCAAGGTCATGCCCACGGGCATGACCATGATCACGACCACGACCATCATGATGCCGCGGGCACCAAGGTCTTCGGTTTCTGGGTCTATCTGATGAGCGACCTGGTGATCTTCGGGTCACTGTTCGCCACCTACGCCGTGCTCCTTCGGGGCACGGCCGATGGTCCGACCCCGGGCGAGATCTTCCAGCTCCCGTTCATCCTGGTCGAGACCTTCCTGCTGCTGTTCTCGAGTTTCACCTACGGCATGGCGGTGCTCGCCATGAACGCCAATCAGGCATCCAAGGTGATGAAGTGGCTCGGGATCACCTTCCTGCTGGGCGCGGCCTTCGTGGCGCTGGAACTCTATGAGTTCCGTCACCTGATCCATGAGGGCTTTGGTCCGGATCGTTCAGGCTTCCTGTCGGCCTTCTTCCTGCTGGTCGGTACCCACGGTCTGCACGTGACCGCCGGTCTGATCTGGATCCTGGTGATGATGATCCAGGTGAAGCAGCGTGGTCTCGACGATATGGTGCGTCCGCGCATCATGTGTCTGAGCCTGTTCTGGCACTTCCTGGACATCGTCTGGATCTGCGTCTTCTCCTTCGTCTACCTGATGGGAGCCCTGTGATATGAGCGGACACGCCAACGACCATCACAGCCATGGCAGCGTCAAGTCCTATGTGATCGGCCTGATCCTGTCCATCGTGCTGACCGTCATTCCCTTCGGGGCGGTGATGACCGGCGCCTTCGACACCTTCGCGACGTTGATCGTGATCGTCGGTACCGCGGTGGCTCAGGTGCTGGTGCAGCTCGTGCTGTTCATGCACATGAACACCAAGGCCGATGAAGGCTGGAACTTCATGTCCTTCGTCTTCACCGTGGCGATCCTGGTTCTGGTCATCGGAGGTTCCCTATGGATCATGTACCACCTGCATCGCAACATGATGATCGGCTGACGCCGACTCGCATGATGTTCAGGGACACTCTCAGGGACTACCTCACCATCACCAAGCCGGGCATCATCGGCGGCAACGTGATCTCTGTTCTGGGCGGCTACTTCCTGGCCGCCCAGGGCCAGTTCGATGCCGTGGTGTTCCTGTCGGCGCTGTTGGGTCTGGCCCTGGTAATCGCCTCGGGCTGCGCCTACAACAACGTCATCGACAAGGACATCGATGCCCTGATGGAGCGCACCCGCAACCGCCCGCTGGTGCAGGGGCGGGTCAGCGAAGCGGCGACACTTCGGTTTGCCACCCTGCTGGGCATCGCCGGCTTCGGTCTGCTGGCGCTGGGGACCAATGCGTTGACGGTGGGTCTGGCGGCCTTCGGCTTCGTCATCTATGTGGGGGCCTACAGCCTCTACATGAAGCGCAATTCCGAGTTCGGCACTCTGGTCGGCAGCCTCTCCGGGGCGGTGCCGCCGGTGGTGGGCTATTGCGCGGTGACCGGCAGCTTCGATACCGGGGCCTTGACCCTGCTGGTGATCTTCAGCCTGTGGCAGATGCCGCACTCCTACGCGATCGCGATCTTTCGCATGGAAGATTACCGCGCCGCCAACATTCCGGTGCTGCCGGTGGTTCGCGGTATCGGTACGGCCAAGCACCATATCCTGGGCTATATCCTGGCCTTTATCGGTGCGACGCTGTCGCTGAGTCTGGCCGGCTACGCTGGACCCGGTTACTTCATCGTTGCCCTGGTGCTGGGCGTCTACTGGCTGTATATCGCGGCCAAGGGCTACCGTACCGACGACAACGTGCGTTGGGCGCGACAGGTATTCGGCATCTCGATCCTCACCATCACGGCGCTGAGCCTGATGATGTCACTGGACGCGACGCTGATGCCAAGCACGCCGATGTGGACCTCCATGTCCTGATCGGGTGGCGCTGAAACCGAAACCCCGCATCTTCACCGATGCGGGGTTTTTTTTGTGTTTATCAGTCGTATGGGTGAAGCGTGACTGGAGATCAAGTGTTGTACAGGACTTGTATAGTATGTACGGTAACGTTGGTAGCGAAGCGAAAAATCGCTTCTATACTGCAAGTTAAGGACAACGGAGTCGCGGGCGCCGAGTGCCGGTCTCGGGACTTACTTCAGCGGTAGCAGGAGGGAGTCAGTATGCTGACACACGTCTGGGGATTGATGGCCCACCCGAATCGCGAATGGAAGCAGATCAAGCAGGAAAGGGAGACGATAACGCACCTGTACGCGCATCACGTGTTGTTGCTGGCCGCCATACCGGTGATCTGCTCGTACATCGGTACCACCCAGGTCGGCTGGAGTCTCGGCGGCGGCACGACCATCAAGCTCAGTTATCTAGACGCCCTGGGGGCGGGGATCGCCTTCTATCTGGTGATCCTGGCGGCGGTCTACATCGTCGGCAAGACCATCCGCTACTCGGCCAAACGCTTTCCCAAGACACCCAGCCAGAGCCAGTGCATCATCTTTGCCGGCTATGTGGCGACCCCGATGTTCCTGAGCGGCATCGTGGCGATCTACCCGATCATCTGGCTGTGCCTGCTGGCCGGCGTTATCGGCCTCTGTTACACCGCCTACCTGCTGTATCTGGGCATTCCCTCCTTTCTCGATATCAGCGAAAAGGAAGGCTTCGTCGTCTCCAGCACCACCCTTGCGGTGGGGGTACTGGTGCTCGAAGGACTGCTCGGCATGACCGTCCTGCTGTGGGGCTACGGCGAGCGCATCATTCTGTCGCTGCTGGGGTGATTAGAGGGTGACTAGAGGTCGGCTAAAGAGTGACAAGTCGACGGGGATGACCCGAGAGCAGTGAAACTCGAGACGTGAAAGACCGGACCGTTCAGACCGACAATACGGGTAAGACAAAAGGGGCGACGCTGATGCGTCGCCCCTCTTTCTATCTGGGCTTTTCTGTGCGGCCCGATCTGGTGGGTATCGGCCCGTCTATCCCTTGATACTGTCCAGCGCCTTGCGCAGGTGGTCGATGCTGCGCTCGGGCTGATGCAGCTTGTCCAGGCCGAACAGGCCAATGCGGAAGGTCTGGAAATCGTCGCCTTCATCGCACATCAGCGGGACCCCGGCGGCGACCTGGACGCCGGCCGCGGCGAACTTGCCGACCAGCCCCGGGTCGTTGTGGTAGCAGACCACCACACCGGGCGCCTCGTAACCCTCGGCGGCGACGCTCTTGAAGCCGTACTCGGCCAGCAGGCTGCGCACTCCCTGGCCCAGGGCCCACTGTTCCTGTTTCACCTTGTCGAAGCCGTAGGCGTCGGTCTCGCGCATGATCTCGCGTAGCTCGCGCAGGCTGTCGGTGGGCATGGTCGCGTGGTAAGCGTGGCCGCCATTCTCGTAGGCCTCCATGATCTCGAGCCACTTCTTGAGATCGGCGGCGAAGCTGGTGCTGGTGGTTTCCTTGATGATCTCTCGCGCCTGGGCCGAGAGCATCACCATGGCGCAGCAGGGTGAGCCGCTCCAGCCCTTCTGGGGGGCGCTGATCAGCAGGTCGACGCCAGTGTCCTGCATGTCCACCCAGACGGTGCCCGAGGCGATGCAGTCCAGCACCATCAGGCCGCCGTGGGCGTGCACCGCATCGGATACGCGACGGATGTAGTCGTCCGGCAGGATCATGCCGGACGAGGTTTCCACGTGGGGGGCGAAGACGATGTCCGGCTGCAGTCGCTCGATGGCCTGCTCGACTTCCTCGATGGGGGGCGGGGCGAACGCTGAGGTCGGATCGCTGTCCTGCTGACGTCGGGCCTTCTCCACGCACAGTTCGGCCGGGATCTTGCCCATCTCGAGGATCTGGTGCCAGCGGTAGCTGAACCAGCCATTGCGGATGACCAGGGCGCTGCGGTTCTGGGCGAACTGGCGGGCTACCGCCTCCATGCCGAAGGTGCCGCTCCCGGGCACGATGACCGCGCTGTGGGCGTTGTACACCTGCTTCAAGGTGGTGGAGATGTCGCGCATTACGCCTTGAAAGCTCTGCGACATATGGTTCAGGGCGCGGTCGGTATAGACCACGGAGTATTCCAGCAGGCCATCGGGATCGACGTCCGGGAGCAAGCCAGGCATGAGGCGCATCCTTACAGTGGGCGTTGAACAAGCCGAAGACGCGGACTGCGTCAGCGACGACGGCGCCGAGCGGCTAGGGCTCGGCGCTCATTATTCTCTACAGCATAAGGTTAAAGGGCGGTGGCGGCCAGAGGACGGCGGCTCGCGCGTGGCGCGGTCATTTTCCTTGTGTGACTGTCGTTACATCCGAGTCCGTCGTGATATGTGTTTTTGTACTGATTCGAGTAAAAAACGGCCTAACCCGCCAATAAGGATTTTCATGAGACTTATCAGCCATTTCGCGTAGATGTCATCTCAGTAGCTGAAGCAGCGCGGCATGACCGATGGCTGGCAAAGCAAACTTTGACCATGCTGAGAAGACCGCTGCCAATAAGGCGTCGCAGCGTGTTTCGTCTAACGCCGTCGGTGACGCCGGGAGGTCCGGCCGGCGGAGCACGATCTTCCCAGGTGGAGGACGTCGATCATGAACGAACCATCATCATGTACGTGTCAGGCCGCTGGACTGACGCCTGAGCAGCTCGACGTGCTGCTGGCGCGAAACCCGCAATTGGCACAGGAACTGTCGGCACGATATCAGCAAACACTGGCCGAACCGGCAGAGCTGGACAGGCCAGATGACCTGGCCGCGGTGGGACTGGGGCCGGACGGGGCGCCGCTGGTCAGCGGTCCTGCGGAGCCCATGCCGCTGGCCCGTTTCGATCTCAGCAACGGCAACCGCGTCGAATTCGTCGGGCTTAGAGGCGACGACAAGGAGGCCCAGGTAGGTATGCGGGAGTTGGGCGTGAGCGATCGTGCGACCCCGCGAACCTTTGCAAGCGAAGTTGGCAAGTCCGCGCTGGATCACTACCTTATGCTCGCCCCGCAGGAGGTGCCCATCCCGAAAATGCTGCTCGAGCTGAATCCCGACATCGACCGCAAGGCGTTCAAGAATCGCACCGTGGAGCGGGTGGTAGAACCCATCGAGGTGGATCTGGACGCGTTGGGCATAACGCCGGACACTGCTAGGGCAGGGTCCTCGGCAGGAGGCGGACCAGGCCAGCAATACTGTGTCCCGGGCGATGGTTATCATCTGTTTCGCAACCACAACTGCGAGACCGTCTCCTTCCCGAGCAACACCTGGTGGTGGTGCGACCCGGAGGCCCACTATTCCTTCCGGGATCGCTGGACCTCTGACCACAAGCGTCGCAACTCTCTTGGTGTCACCACTGCCTGCCATGGGCCGGCGGCCACCCTGCACTACTACAAGAATGTCTTTGGCAACTGGAAGCATCTACATACCTTTCACCTGCCTTCAGGCTACTGGCAGTGGACCCGGTATGAGGGGCTATCCAAGCGAGACCGCTGGATACGACATCGCTGTGTGACCGCGGGAGGCAGCAGCTTCGTGCGCTGCGTCAGCTTCTTCTACAACTGAGGCCTGTGTCACCTCGGCAGCGCTCGTTGCTTTCGTTGCAGGAGGGGGGCAGGGCAACAGGGTCGGCGATCAAGGGAGCGACTCGTCGAACCATCTCGGCGCCATCACCGTTGTCGCGGTGGTGGCGCCTTGCTGTTTGATGCCTGGCTGCTTGACGTCTTGCAGGTTGACGTCAGGGGCGTGCATTCCGGACATGGCGGGAGTTGCCGCCAGGCGAGGGCGTCAGGCAGAGGTTTCGGGTTCTGCGATGGGCTCGGGCAGGGCACCCTGGTTGATCCGCGCGATGGCGGCGGCGGCACGCTCCAGCGCGGGCAGGCAATCCAGGGCGCGCTGCTTGTCCATGCGCATCACCGGTGCCTGGATCGCCAGGCCGACGTTGGAGACCCCGGTGGGGTTGGGGGCCAGCACCGCGATGCACAGAAGCCCCGGCAGGAATTCCTCGTCGTCGAAGGCGTAGCCGTCGCGCTTGACCTGCTCGATCTCCGCTTCCAGAGCGTCGATGTCGGTAAGCGTGTTTCGGGTGAAGGCCTCCAGGGTGGCATCGGCGAGCAGCCGACGGCGCTGGGGGGCGCTCATCTGCGCCAGAAACAGCTTGCCGCTGGCGGAGCAATGGGCAGGCACCCGGGAGCCGGGGTGTAGATAGAAGCGCAGCGGAGCCGACGTCTCGACGCGGTCCAGATAGAGCACCTCGCTGCCGGACAGGGCAGTGATATTGCAGCTTTCCCCGACCTCGCGGACCAGCTCCGCCAACACGCCGTGACGTGCGCCCTGAACGGTGTCGTTGAGCAGCAGGGTCTCGGCCAGCCGGCGCAGGCGGCTGCCCTTGCTGTAGTGGCGGTTGTCCGCTTCGCGCTGCAGCATGCCGGAGTTCTCGAGCTGCTGCAGCATCCGGTGCAGCGTCGGCTTGGGCAGGCCGGTCTCGTCCACCAGGCTCTGCAGGGTGAAGTACTGGTCCTTCTCCGCGATCACCTCGAGCAGCGCCAGCAGGCGCTGGGCCGGGGTGTCGCCCTCGATGATCCGGGTGTCAAAGCTTGCTGTGCTCATGGCGGGGTCTCCTCGATACTACAAGCCTATACGTATCTAAAAATTAATCAATGTGTATCGGAAAACGGAATTCACCGAGGTTGCTGTCGTCTCTGACTGAAGCACGTCGGCGTCGGGAACCGGGCGGCGGACGTGAGTGGACAGGCACCCATGAGCCAGGACTCGGCCATGGCCAACCGGTTGTCGCGGTATCCGGCATAGGCTGCCCTGTCTGAGCTTGCACCGAGTCAAAAGTCCGAGCGGATTTCGGCACGGTAGCTGAAGCGGTCGGCCCTTCCCTTGGTGGTACGGACTTCCACGATACGGTCGTGGCTGGTGTAGGTCATCCGCTTGAGCACCACCACCGGGGTGCCGGGAGCAATGTCCAGCAGGGCGGCGGTGTGGGTATCGGCGGCTTCTGCGGTCAGGGTTTCGTCGGCCCGGACGACGGGGATGCCGAATCGGTCGAGGATCAAGGCATAGAAGTAGTCGGGAATATAAAGCTCGGAATCTTCCAGCCCCGGCACCAGTACGCTTGGCCACCAGCTGTACTCCACCAGGGTCGGGGCGTCATCGACCACTCCCAGGCGTTCGATATAGGTGACTGGGCTGGTCTGGCTCAGGCCGAGGCGGGTATAGACGTCATCGGGAGCCTGGCGGATGGCGCGATCGGTGGTGGTCTTGTGGATACGCACGTCCTTGCCGTCGGCGTCCCCGTAGCTGACAAAGCGAAACAGGGTTTCCTCGAAGTCGGTCCGCGAGACATAGGTGCCCTTGCCCTGATGGCGGAACAGCAGTTTTTCCCAGACCAGATTGGAGATGGCCTTCTTGACCGTTCCCTGACTGATCTGCAGTCGGTCGGCGAGCTGCCATTCGGGTGGAATCAGGTCGCCCGGGGCCAGGTCCCCCCGTTCGATCAGGCCGCGAATATGGTCCTGCAGCAGTCGGTACAGCGGTTTCCCCGGCTGTGCCACCATCACCTCGGGGGAGAAGAGGCCAAGGCGATCAGATTCGTTTTCACTGGTCATTCGCAAGATCCCGCTGCTGGCAAGGTCGGAAGGGGAGGCTGCTCGGGTCATGCGCTTGTCTGACTCGCCGCTGCCCTGCAGCAGCGTGACGGCGCTCGCCCCTTTCACACCTTGATTCATCCGTTTCATTCTTAAGTGGTATTTCATCAATCTATCACGGGGCTCCTGTGCAGACACCTTTCCGGCCGTGTGACCCCTGGCCTCAGACCGGAAAGAGAAACAGCGGGCGGCGGGTGCGACGACTGACAAGGACGGCGATGCTGTGCTGGTCGAAAAACCCGGAAAATGCTGCGTATGGCAGGGCGGAGCTTCCTCGATGGTGGGCATGAGGGGACGTGTCGAGTGGTGCCGCCGGGGAGGGAGGGAGTTCGAAAACTGCGAAGTCCTGGGAAGTGGGCTCTGGTGGTTGGCTTGCCGCAGTCTTGGGGGCTTGGCGGAGTAAACAGGGTGGCACGACGACGGCCTATTTTTATAAAAAACGAACCGTAACGTATCAAATAATGAAATTCGTCTTGACCGGGCACGAATCGGTCGCTACCTTTGGATCAAGTTTCGCAAATCGGAACTTATGGTATCGAAAAGCTTGAGGCGACCGATCCGGAGCGGCTCAAGCCAAGACAAGGCCCGAGGCCCTGATGGCCGACGCCGCCAGCATCCGCTTTTGTTCCCTGGAGGAGCCCCATGAGTCACAACGACAACACCAACAAGCGCCAGGTCGTGAAGGGTAAGCAGAAGATGACGCCCTCCGAGGCCTTCGTCGAAACCCTCGTCGCCAATGACGTCACCGACATGTTCGGCATCATGGGCTCGGCCTTCATGGACGCCATGGACATCTTTGCCCCCGCCGGCATTCGTCTGATTCCGGTGGTGCACGAGCAGGGCGCGGCCCACATGGCCGACGGCTATGCCCGTGTTTCCGGCCGCCATGGTGTGGTCATCGGCCAGAACGGCCCCGGCATCTCCAACTGCGTGACCGGCATTGCGGCGGCCTACTGGGCCCACAGCCCGGTGGTCATGATCACCCCGGAAACCGGCACCACCGGTATCGGCCTGGGCGGCTTCCAGGAGTGCAACCAGCTGCCGATGTTCCAGGAGTTCACCAAGTATCAGGGCCACGTCACCCACCCGGCGCGCATGGCCGAGTACACCGGTCGCTGCTTCGAGCGGGCCATGTCGGAGATCGGTCCGACCCAGTTGAACATTCCGCGTGACTACTTCTACGGCGAGATCGAGGCCGAGATTCCCGAGCCGCGTCGCATCGACCGCGGCCCCGGTGGCGCTCAGTCACTGGACGAGGCGGCGGCCCTGCTGGCCGAGGCCAAGTTCCCGGTGATCGTTTCCGGTGGTGGCGTGGTCATGGCCGACGCGGTGGAAGAGTGCAAGGCCCTGGCCGAGCGCCTCGGCGCGCCGGTGGTCAACAGCTACCAGCACAATGACTCCTTCCCCGCCAGCCATCCGCAGTGGTGTGGTCCGCTGGGCTACCAGGGCTCCAAGGCCGGCATGAAGCTGATCTCCCAGGCCGACGTGGTGCTGGCGCTCGGCACTCGTCTCGGGCCCTTCGGTACCCTGCCGCAGCACGGCATGGACTACTGGCCGAAGGACGCCAAGATCATCCAGGTGGACGCCGACCACAAGATGCTCGGTCTGGTGAAGAAGATCTCTGTCGGCATCTGCGGCGACGCCAAGGCCGCCGCGGTCGAGCTGAGCCAGCGCCTCGAGGGCCGTGACCTGGCCTGCGACGCCTCCAAGGACGAGCGTCTTGCCAAGATCAAGGCCGAGAAGGACGCCTGGGAGAAGGAACTCGACGAGTGGACCCACGAGCGTGATCCGTTCAGCCTCGACGCCATCGAGGAAGCCAAGGACGAAAAGCCGTTCTCCGGCGGCGAGTACCTGCACCCGCGTCAGGTGCTGCGTGAGCTCGAGAAGGCCATGCCGGAAGACGTGATGGTCTCCACCGATATCGGCAACATCAACTCGGTGGCCCACAGCTACCTGCGCTTCGAGAAGCCGCGCAGCTTCTTCGCCCCGATGAGCTTCGGCAACTGCGGTTACGCCCTGCCGACCATCATCGGTGCCAAGACCGCCGCGCCGCATCGTCCAGCCATCGCCTACGCCGGTGACGGTGCCTGGGGCATGAGCCTGATGGAGACCATGACCGCCGTGCGTCACGGTATCCCGGTCACCGCGGTGGTGTTCCACAACCGCCAGTGGGGCGCCGAGAAGAAGAACCAGGTCGACTTCTACAATCGTCGCTTCGTGGCCGGCGAGCTCGACAACGAGAGCTTCGCCGAGATCGGCCGCGCCATGGGTGCCGAGGGCATCACCGTGGACCGTCTGGAAGACGTGGGCCCGGCGCTGAAGAAGGCGGTGGACATGCAGATGAACGAGGGCAAGACCTGCATCATCGAGATCATGTGTACCCGCGAACTGGGCGACCCCTTCCGCCGTGACGCCCTGAAGAAGCCGGTGCGTCTCTTGGAGAAGTACCAGGACTACGTCTGATACCGGCGGCGAAGGACTCCCCTGTCTGACTCGCCACGCAAGACTCTCTCGTCCGGTATGACGACATTGCCCTGGCCTGGTGCCAGGGCTTTTTTACATTCGCCAGAGGGTGGTAAAGAGCCCCGGCCGAGTGAAGGGATGGGCGGAGTCTCCGATAACAATGACCCCGGGAGAGCTGTTCCGATGAAAGCGCTCAATCATATACGCGACATGGCCCGCCAGGACCCCAGACGTATCGTGCTGTGCGAGGGCGACGATGCGCGGGTGCTCAAGGCAGGACTGGCGGCAAGCCAGGCCGGCTATGCCCGAATCTTGCTGGTGGGGGATCGTCAGGCGATCGACGCCCGGGCCGAGGCCGAAGGGCTCGAGATTGGGGCGATCGAGCTGATCGATCCCGCCGACTCCGAGCACACCGATCGCCTGGCAACGCTCCTGCTGGAACTGCGCGGGCCCAAGGGCATGACGGCGGAGGATGCCGCCCAGCGGGTACGTGAGCCGCTGATCTTTGCCAACCTGATGGTCCGCGACGGCCTGGCCGACGGCTGTGTGGCCGGGGCGGTGCACACCACCGCCGACGTCGTCCGTGCCGCCATCCAGTTGATCGGCAAGGCGCCGGGGGCGAGCCTGGTGTCGAGCTTCTTTCTGATGATGTTGTGCAAGGAGTTCCATAGCCTGAAGGGGGGCATGATCTTCTCCGACTGCGGGCTGGTGGTGGACCCCGACGCCGAGGCGCTGTCGCAGATCGCCATGGCCGCCGCCGACAGTGCCGAGGCGCTGCTCGACGAACCGGCACGGGTGGCGATGCTGTCGTTCTCCACCAGCGGCAGCGCTCATCACGCCTCGGTGGACAAGGTCGTGGAGGCGGCGCGCAAGGTCAAGAACGCGCGCCCGGGCCTGGCCATCGACGAGGACGTGCAGCTCGACGCCGCCATCGTCGCCGAGATCGCCGAGCGCAAGCTGCCGGACTCCAGGGTCAAGGGCAACGCCAATGTGCTGATCTTCCCGGACCTTGAGGCTGGCAATATCGGCTACAAGCTGGCCGAGCGGATCGGCGGCGCCGAGGCCATCGGTCCGCTGCTGCAGGGACTTGCCCGGCCCGCCAATGACCTCTCGCGGGGTTGCAGCGAAGAGGATATCGTCAACGTGATCGCTGTCACCACGGTCCAGGCGCAGCGCCTGTCGGTGGCGTAACACTCATCTGGCCGGCCGGGAGGGAAGATGACACTGGTACCCGAGGGAATGGAGCTCTCTGGCCTTTTGGCGGTAATACTCATCACGGTGCTGGCAGGCTACCTGCACACGGTGTCCGGGTTCGGTATCGGCATGATCATCATCGGCGTGGCCAGTGGCTTCGAGCTGGTCAGCGTCGCCACCCTGGTGGCGGTGGTCAGTCTGGTGACCCTAGTCAACAGCGCCGTGGCGCTGCCCGGCAAGCTGCATCATCTCGACCGGCGCCACCTGCTGGCACTGGGGCTCGGCATCGTGCCGTCCATCGGCCTCGGGGTGTGGGCGCTGAACTGGCTGAGCGTCAGCGCCGAGGCGCTGTTGATGCTGATGCTGGGGGCGCTGGTGTTCTACGGCGGGCTCAGCGTGGGCTTGCGGCCGCGCCCACGCGCGGCCGTATCGTCCTCGGCAGGCTTCGCCGCGAATGGCGTCATGACCGGCCTTCTGGCCGGGATGTTCGGCATGCCGGGGCCGCCGGTCATCTACCACTGCTATCGCCAGCCGCTGCCCACCGAGACCATCCGGCTGTTGTTGATCGCCTGCTTCGCCATGACCTCGGGGGTGCGCACCCTGTATGTCGGCGCCGCCGGCGGGCTCGATGCCCAGGTCTGGCTGTTGGCGTTGTGGACCCTGCCGGCGGTGGCGCTGGCCACCTGGGCCGGACGCCGCTATCCGCCGCCCTGCAGCGCCGTGCTATTGAGACGAGTGGCCATGCTGACGCTGATGGTGATAGGCGTGGGGCTGATGCTCGACGGCAGCCTGGCGCTGTGGACCAGGGCGTGAGGTTCGCACAGATACTACAACGGAACAGGAGTTTGCCCGTGAGAGTCGCCATGGAAGAGGCACCGCTTGGGGTGCTGTGTCTGGATTCTTCCTTTACCAAGCCGCTTGGTCATCTGCGCAACCCCGACACCTTTCGCCACCCGATACGCTACGAGGTGCTGCAGGGCATCGATATTCCCCGCCTGCTGCATGCACCCGGGGATGAGCTGGGCGCGCTGCTGGTGGACCGCGCCAGGCGTCTGGAGCGTGAGGGGGTGTGTGCCATCGCCGGGAGCTGTGGCTTCATGGCGCGCTATCAGGAACGGGTCGCGGCCGCGGTGACGGTGCCGGTGGTATTGTCCAGCCTGACCCTGCTGCCGTGGCTCGCCAGCGTGCACGGTGGCACAGGACGGATCGGCGTGCTGACCGCAGACGCGGGGGCGCTCAAGCGCGCCCACTTCGTCGGCGCTGGCTGGCAAGGGCCTCTGCCGGTGGTGCAGGGGCTCGAAGACGGTGATGAGTTTCGTCAGGTGATCCTGGAAGGTCGACGCGATGACCTGGATCTCGCCGCCATGGCGCAGGAGCTGGCACAGGCAACCCGAAGACTGAAAGCGCAAGCGCCGCTGGACGCGGTAGTGCTGGAGTGTACCGACCTGAGCGCTTTCGTGGAGGTGGTGCGACGGGAGGCGGGCTGCCCGGTCTACGATATTGTGCCGGCACTCGAGCTGATCCTTCGCTCCGCTGCCGGCAGGCAGCAATCGGCGCCGGACCCGCTCGTCACGGGCTGAGCGGCGACAGCGCGCGCCGGTGCCAGGTGTCGAGTCCCTTTTCCAGATAGGGCAGAAACCGCTGGCACTGGCGCGAACTGGTGTGAAAGCGCGAGGTGATCACGGCGATATCGAGGTCGATGGCGGGAACGAAGGGCAGGATCGCCACGGCGCAGTCGCGACGCATCAGAAAGCTCCAGGCCGAGACCGGGTCCACCAGGGCATGGCCGATGCCGGCATTGACCAGGCTGATGGCGGAAGGGAACAGGTGGGTTTCGGCGGCGATCTGCCAGTCGGCACCGGCCTGTCTGAGCGCCTGCTTCAACTTGAGTGTGCTCTGGTGGTGCTCGTCCAGGGTCACCAGGGCCTTGCCGTCAAGATCCGCCGCCTCTACCTGAGCAAGGCCCGCCAGCGGGCTGTGGCGCGGTACCGCCAGGTGCATGCGCAGGGACAGGTGGCGGGCATCGAGGTCGTTAAGGTCATCCTGGCGTTCGATCACGCCGACATCGAACTGGCCCTCGGCCACCCAGTCCCGGATCTTGCGCGAGCTGAAGGTCTGCAACGACAGCCGGGTATCGGGATAGTCGGCCAGGTACTCGGCCATGATCCCGGGCATGGCGGTGGGCGAGAGCCCCGGCATGCAGCCCAGGATCAGCTTGCCCGCGCGGCCCTGGCGCAGGCCATCGGCGAGTTCGTCCAGATATGACACCGACGCCAGTACCTTGTCGACCCCCTCCATCAGATAGCGGGCCTCGGGGGTCAGCTCGGTGCCGTAGTTGTTGCGGCGAAACAGCAAGAACCCCACCTCCTGCTCGAGATTGGCGATGGCCGAACTGACCGCCGGCTGGCTGAGTTCCAGACGACGGGCGGCCTTCGACAGGCTGCCGGTGTGCACAACCTCACGAAATATCTGGAGCTGGCGAAGCTGGTGACGAACCTTCATGGGCGTCCCTCCGGGCGCCCTCGGGAAGTGAGTGAGCGCCTCTAAATTGTATTTATGGTTTCATAGTTATCTCAAAGTTGTCTTTATGGCAATGGCGGTCGATGCTGAAACCACCCCCAACAACCATAACGAGGGTAGTTCCATGAATCCCATCGACCTCGGCGGTCTGCTTCTGTATTTCGCGATACTGATCTACATCGGCTATCGCAGCGCCAAGAAGGTCTCCGGCAGCGCGGACTTTGCGGTGGCCGGCAACAAGATCATCTGGCCGGTGCTGTTCGCCACCCTGGCGGCTTCCTTCCTCGGCGGCGGCGCCTCCATGGGGCGTGCCGGCAAGTCCTTCGACGAAGGCTACGCCTTCATGGTCGCCGCCTCGGCCTTTCCCCTGGCCACGGTACTGGCGGGTCTGTTCATCGCCCCCCGGCTCAAGCGCTACGTCAACGCCCAGACCGTAGGCGACATCATGGCGCAGCACTTCGGTGCCAGCGCGCGACTGTTCACCGGCATCTTCTCGCTGGTGTTCTGCATCGGCATCCTCGGCGCCCAGGCCCTGGCGGTAGGCACCGTGTTCCACGCCATCCTCGGTATCGAGGTCTCCACCGGCATCCTGATCGGCATGGCGGTGGTGCTGTTGTATTCCACCGTGGGTGGCATGTGGGCGGTGATCCAGACCGACGTGGTGCAGTTTCTGATGCTGGCGGTGTTCCTGCCGGTGACCATGCTGATCGGCATCCATGACCTGGGCGGCCCCCAGGCGCTGGTGGAGCGGTTGCCCGAGGGCCACTTCAGCCTGATGGGCGACTATTCGGTGGGCATGTTCCTGTCGATCTTCATCGCCTTTCTGCTCGGCGAGACCCTGGTGCCGCCCTACACCCAGCGCGCTCTGTCGGCCCCTGACTCGCGCCACGCCCGCATCGGCTATTCGGTGGCCGGCGGCTTCGGCTTCCTGTTCTATCTGGTCAGCGCCACCATCGGGCTGGTCGCGCTGGTGCTCTATCCGACCATCTCGCCCGACCAGGCGATGCCGACCCTGATCCGCGACGCCCTGCCGGTGGGCATCACCGGACTGGTGCTGGCCTCGCTCCTGGCCGTGGTGATGTCCACCGCCGACTCCTACCTCAACTCGGCGGCGGTGATCTTCGTCGGTGACATCTACAAGCCCTTTATCGAGCCTGACGTCAGCGAGAAGAAGCGGCTGTGGATCGAGCGACTGGTCAACCTGCTGATTGGCCTCGGCGCGGTGGTCTTCGCCCTCTACGCCACCTCGATCATCGATGCGCTGCTGCTCAGCTACGCGCTGTGGGCGCCGACCATTCTGCTGCCCTTCGTGTTCGCGGTGCTGTTCGATCTGCGCTGCACCCGCTCGGCGGTCGCCGCCATGCTCGCCGGCGCCCTGGTGACCATCCTGTGGAAGTGGGGCCCGTTCGACCTGCAGGCAGCGACCGGTCTGACCGCGCTGATCGCCGGCGTCATTGCCAATGTGCTGGTGTTTGTACTGGTCTACCGACTGTTCCGCTCGGTCCCCGACGCCCCTGTCACCGCCAAGGCTCAGTGAAGGAGATTCCCATGACTCTGTACGCTCTTGCTCTGTATACCGTCAGTGCCGTCAGCATCCTCACCGCGGTGGGGGTGGGTATCGCCTCTTGGCGCTTCTACCGCGACAACTGAACCCCACGATATTGCCCACAAGACGCGGCTGGCCCCAAGCACGGGCCGGCCGCCCTCGTCCAACAGGAGACAGTGCATGAATACCATCGCCGTCGTGGGTGCCGGCATCGTCGGGCTGGCCGTGGCGCGTTCGCTGGCGGGACGTGGCCACCGGGTACAGCTTTTTGACCCGGGCCCGCCGGGGGAGGGCACCTCCTTCGGCAACGCCGGCCTGATCGCCAACTACGCCACCTCGCCCATGGCCAGTATCGATACCTTGAGGCAACTGCCTGGAGAGCTGTGTCGGCGTGACGCCTCGCTGTCGGTTGACCCTCGCTATCTGGCCCGCCTGGCGGGCTTTGGCCCGCGCTTTCTCAAGGCGGCGACGCCGTCGCGTTTCGCCCGCCACAAGTCGGATCTGATGGCGCTGATTCAGGATGCGGTCAAGGCTCAGCACGCGTTGCTTGAGTCGCTTGAAGCGCCGAATTTGTACGCCGACACTGGCTGTCTGCAACTCGCCCGCGAAGGCGACCCGCTGGCCGCGACCCTGGAGGCGTCGGCCCGTGCCAAGCGGACCGATGGGGTGGCCTGTGAGGTGCTTACGGCGCAGGAGGTGCGCGATCTGGAACCCGCGATCCATCCCGCGGATCTCGTCGGCGGCCTGTACTTCCCCGAGACGCGCCACCTCAAGGATTCCCTGGCGGTGAGCCGAGCCCTGTGGAAGCGACTAGCAGGCGAGGGCGTGGTGCAGCATGGTACCCGCATCAGGGGGCTGGTGCCGCTGGCCGCGGGGGGCTGGCGCCTGATCGGCGAGAATGGCGAGAACGGTGAGAATGGCGAGAATGGTGAGCACGGCGAGAACGGCGAGTCCCGTGAGTACCAGGCCGACCAGGTCGTGCTGTGCGCGGGCATCGCCAATGATGCCCTGCTCAAGTCGCTCGGGGTGTCGCTGCCGGTGGTGAGTGAGCGCGGTTACCATGTGCGGCTTGAAACGCCGCTTTCGCTGTCGCGCCCGGTGGGCTGGCTGGCCCGCCACTTCTATGCCACCCCCATGCATGGCGGCGTTCGCCTGGCCGGCACCACCGAGTTTACCGCTCCTGACCGCGCCGCCGACGAGCGCCGCTGGGAAAGGCTCAAGGGCTGGGGGGAAGCGCTGTTCGGACGGCCCCTGAGCCTGGCAGAGCGCTGGATGGGAGTGCGCCATTCGACACCGGACGGCCTGCCGGTAGTGGGGCAGGTGACGGGCAGAGCAGGGCTCTTTGTGGCCTACGGCCACGGCCACCTGGGGCTGACCCAGTCCGCCCATACCGGTGAATTGATCGCGGCCATGATCCACGGTGAAGTCCTGCCTGACTACGTCGCCAGCCTGTCCCCTGCCCGGTTCTAGTAGCGACGCCTCGACAACATCAGCTCCACCACTTCGTCGAGCAGGGCGTTGTCGAGGGTCTGGTCCAGGGCGATGACCCGGTGGCGGGCGTAGTAGGGACTCAGGTCCAGGCCGACGCCGAGGCCGATGATATCGATGGGGCCGGGGCGACGGCCGTTGCCACCGCCGAAGGTCGCGACCACCGAGCGCAGGTGGTTGTCGAGGTAGTGGCGGTCGTTGGCCAGGTTGGTGGCGCTGTCCGAGGGGCTGCCGTCGGAGATCACCACCAGCAGGCGGCGATTGACGTCTGCCGCCATCAGGCGCTGGCAGGCCCACTCGACCGCTTCACCGTCTATCCCTTCCTTGTACAGGTCGGCCTTGAGCAGGGCGGCGAAGCGCTTTCGCGCGCGTCGCCACGGCTGCTGGGCGTCCTTGAAGATCAGATGGCGCGCCTCGTTAAGCCGTCCCGGCGTGGCGGGGCGCCCGGCCTTGAGCCAGTCGCGCTGGGCTCGGCCGCCGTTCCAGGCGGCGGTGGTGAAGCCCAGCACCTCGCTGTCGACGCCGGCCATGTCCAGCGCCCGGGTCAACAGCTCGACCAGCATGGCGATGGACTCGCCGTGGGCCTTCATCGAGCCGGAGCAGTCGATCAGCAGGGTCACCTGGGCGTCGCTGACCGGACGGTAGCGCTCGCGCCGAAAGACGCGCCGCTCCTGAGGGGAGGAGACGATCTGGGACAGCCGGCGGCCGTCGATGACGCCGCTTTCCTCGCCGTCCTGCCAGCCATCGCGATCGGCCACCGACAGGTGGCGGCGAAACTGACGGGCCAGACGACGCACATTGACCTTCTGGGCGTGCAGGCGCTCGTCCAGGCGCGCCCGATACTCTTCCAACTGGGCCTGACGCACCAGGCTGTCGGCCTCGCGCTCGCTGTCGTAGGCGGTGGTGAAGGCGCGATAACGATGGGCGCCGTCGGCCAGGGTGCGGCTCTGGCCGGTGGCGGCCAGGGGCACCTCGTCGTCGAGCTCGTCCTCGCTGTCGAGCAGCAGTGCCAGCGCCCGGCGTGGGTCCTTGGCTTCGTCCTCGCGCTCGCTCTGGGGCTCGTAACCTTCGAGCTGGGCACTGATCCAGTCGGCGATGTCGCGGGCGTGACGCTGGAATCCTTGCTGGTCGTGGCGCTCGCGCCGCAGTCCCGCCAGGGCGTGGCCCAGCGCCGGTACGATATTGGCGCGGGTCGCTTCCAGCAAGTCCTCGAATTCCTCGAGCATGGGCGCCGCCATCAGCCGTGACCGGCTGATCTGGATCACGCAGAACAGCAACAGGCCCAGCGCGCTCTCGGTGAGCTGGGCGTGGTGATAGTCCAGCGACCAGCGCTCGAAGCGTGCTTTCAGGTTGCGCGCCATGCCTGGGGCTGGCCCGTCCATCAGGGCCTCGACCCGACACTGCTCGAGCCAGTCGTAGATCAGTCGCGGCTCGGGTTCCTCGGGGCGCAGGCGCTGGTGCAGCCGGTCGTCGCTGAAGCGCTGGCGCAATGCCAGGGCGTCGCTGACGGCGCGATAGTCGGCGAGTGACAGGCAGTCCTCGGCGAGCTTGAGGTGAGGCGCGCGCAGGGCCACCCGGGACGCCCCTCGGTAGAGCCTGCGACCGGCGTAGAACCAGTCGTGCTCACCGGTATGGGCGCGCAGCACGGCGGCCTCCAACTCCTCCAGGTACTGCTGGCGGGCGAGCGCCAGCGCCGCCTCGCCCGCTGCGCTCATGGCGCCTCCCCGGCGTCTTCTTTCTTGTCCAGTGAGTCCCTGGCCTGTGAATCGCCGTCTGACGACACACTGGCCACTGACTCGCTGAGTTCGGCATCGAAGCAGCGCTGGTAGAACTCGGCGACCAGGGGCCGTTCGTGCTCGTCGCACTTGTTGAGAAACGATAGCCGGAAGGCCAGCGCCGGGTCGCGGAAGATCTCGCAGTTCTCGGCCCAGGTGATGACGGTACGCGGCGACATCAGCGTCGACAGGTCGCCGTTGGCGAAGCCCTTACGGGTCAGTTCGGCCACCGCCACCATGGCGTCGATGTGGCGTCGGCCACGTTCGTTGTCCTTGCTCGGCACCCGGGCAAGCACGATCTTCACTTCTTCGTCGCGGGGCAGGTAGTCGAGCTTGGCGACGATGTTCCAGCGGTCCACCTGGGCGTGGTTGAGCAGTTGGGTGCCCTGGTAGAGGCCGTCCTGGTTGCCCAGTCCCACGGTATTGGCGGTGGCGAACAGGCGAAACATTGGATGCGGGCTGATGACCCGATTCTGGTCGACCAGGGTGAACTGGCCGTCGCGCTCCAGAATGCGCTGGATCACGAACATCACGTCGGGACGCCCGGCGTCGTACTCGTCGAAGATCAGCGCCACCGGGCGCTGCAGCGACCAGGGCACGATGCCTTCCTGAAACTCGGTGACCTGGACCCCGTCGCGAATGACGATGGCGTCCTTGCCGACCAGGTCGAGGCGGCTGATATGGCCGTCCAGGTTGACCCTGACGCAGGGCCAGTTGAGGCGGGCGGCCACCTGCTCGATATGGGTCGACTTGCCGGTGCCGTGCAGGCCCTGAACCATCACCCGACGGTTGCGGGTGAAGCCGGCCAGGATCGCCAGGGTCACGTCGGGATTGAAGCGATAGGCGTCATCGATGGCCGGCACATGGTCGTCGCGCGTCTCGAACACCGGGACTTGGAGGTCGGAGTCGATGCCGAAGATTTCCCGGGCGCTGTGCCAACGCTGGGCGGGGAGGGCGTCGTCGAGCAGGGGTGAGGCGTCGGCCATGGTCGTCAATCCTGAAACGCGGTGGAAAGGTGTGTCGTCACTATAGACCTGTTTTAAAAAATAACGCAAATTGTATCGAAAAATGAGATTTGATTGATCTTGTGTCGCTGCGACGATTGGCCTTTGGCGGTGATAACAGCGGTGATAACGGTGGTGGCAGCGGTCGCGATAGCGGCGCTGAATTGACATGGGCAGACGAGCGAGGAGGCGAGCATGAGCGACGTAGTGGTGGTGGGCGGCGGGGTCATCGGCCTGATGAGTGCCTGGCAGTTGGCCGAGGCGGGGCTTTCGGTGACCCTGGTGGAGCGCGGGCGCTGCGCCCGGGAGGCCTCCTGGGCCGGTGGCGGTATCGTCTCGCCACTCTACCCCTGGCGCTACAGCGCCCCGGTGTCGGCGTTGTCGGCACTATCGGAAGAGGTCTATCCGCGGCTCTGCGATGAACTCAGGGAGACCACCGGCGTCGACCCTCAGTTCAGCCGGCACGGGCTTCTGTACCTGGCGGTGGAAGATGCCGACGCGGCGCGTCGCTGGGCCAGGCGTCATGCCAAGCCACTCGAGGACATCGACGCCGACGCCATCCGCAGGATGGAGCCGGCGTTGGCCGACACCCATTGGGTCCGCCAGGGCCAGGGCGGACTGTGGATGCCGACCCTGGGTAGTCTGCGCAATCCGCGCCTGGGCCGTGCCCTGCGTGCGCGGCTCGAGCGGCATCCGGGGGTCGAGCTGCGCGAGGGCTGTGAGGTGACCGGCTTCAAGGTCGTGGCCGGGCAGATCCAGGGCGTCGACACTGCCACCGGCGTGCTCACCGCGTCCAGGGTGCTGGTATGCGGCGGCGCCTGGAGCGGTGCCCTGCTCAAGCACCTCGGGGTCGGCATGGCGGTGGCACCGGTCAAGGGCCAGATGATGGTCCTGCGGCCGGCTCCCGGCACGCCGCGGCCGCTGTCGCGGGTGGTGCTGGCCGATGGGCGCTACCTGATTCCACGGCGTGATGGCCGCATCCTGGTGGGGTCCACCCTTGAGCATCAAGGCTTCGACAAGCGCACCACCAGCGAGGCCCGGGTGTCGCTGTATCGCAGGGCCGTGCGCCTGCTGCCGGCGCTCGCCCGGGCGTCGATCGAGCACCACTGGGCGGGCCTGCGTCCCGGCTCCCCCGGGGGGATTCCCTTTATCGGTGAGGTGCCGGGATGTCGTGGACTCCACGTCAATGCCGGGCACTTTCGCAACGGCCTGGTGCTGGCGCCGGCGGCGGCGCGGCTGGGCGTCGAGCTGATGCTGGGGCGCACCCCTTGCGTGGAACCAGCCCCCTATCGCATCCAGCGCGAAGAGCCGGCGGGCCCTTTCTCTACCGCTGGCTCGACGTCCGTGTCGGGGCTGGCCCAATCGACGGCGGGCAACTGGTGCTAAGTGGCAGACGACCGGCCCCTATAGGCTCAAGGTGAGTCGAGGCGCGCTGCGCCTCGCCACCACTTTGCCGACACAGCGTGAGCGACATCCCCTCTCGCTGCCAATAACAAGGAGTCTCACCATGAGCCAGCCCGACGCCCAGTTTCTCGCCGACTTCGCCGACGCCCTCAACCGCCACGATATCGATGCGGTGATGTCGATGATGACCGACGACTGCGAATTTCATGCAGTCGCAGGTCCCGACCTGCTCGGCAAGACCTTTCGTGGTCAGCAGGAGGTTCGCGCCGGGCTGCGTGCCGCCTGGGAAAACGCGCCGGACGCCCAATGGCTAGACGGCGTGCATCAGGTCGTGGGAGATCGCGGCTACAGCGAAAGCACCTATAGCGGCACCACCGCCGATGGCATGCGCTCCGAGGCGCGGATGATCGACGCCTTCACCTTCCGTGACGGCAAGATCGCGGTGAAGAACGCCTACCGCAAGCAGCGCCCCGCCACGCCGGTCAACAACGGCTGAGCGACCTCGGATACCTGACTCGGGAGCTTCGACATGCTGGATCTACAGACCCCGCTGGCCGCTTCGTCGGACGATGCCGCCCGGGCCACTCCGGCCCAGGCCCCCTATGATCCCGCCTATGATCCGTTGACCGCCAGGCAGGTCGGTACCGGCTGTGACTATGCGCCGACCTACTGGATCGCCACCGCCGGCGAGCCCCCGGCCGACGATGGCCCGATCGTGGCGGACACCGACACCGATGTGGTGATCATCGGCTCCGGGTTCACCGGTCTTACGGCGGCGATCTTTCTGGCCGAGCGCTACGGCATCAAGGCCACGGTGCTCGAGGCCAACCGCGTCAGCTGGGGATGCAGCACCCGCAATGGCGGCCAGGCCCAGTGCGCCTCGGGGCGGCTCAAGCGGTCTCAGTGGATCCAGCGCTATGGCCTCGATACCGCGCTCAAGTTGCACCGCGAGTGTGTCGAGGGCATGCAGACCTTCAAGTCGCTGATCGCCGATATCGACTGCGACCCGCAGCCCGGCGGGCACCTGTATATCGCCCACAAGGATAGGGTGATGCCGAGCCTGGAGAAGGAGGCGCGGCTTCTGCGCGAGACCTTCGACTACGACGCTCGCATCATCGACGGCGACACCGTCAAGCGAGAGTGGGTGGGCGACAGCGAGGCGGCCGGCGCCATGCACGAGCCCGAGGGCATCGGTATCCACGCCGCCAAGCTGGCCTTCGGCTACCATCGCAAGGCGCGCGCTCTGGGGGTGAAGATCCACCCGGCGAGCCCGGTGCTGGGCTGGGAGACCCATGGCGACGTGCACCATCTGCGCACGCCAGGTGGCGTGGTCAAGGCGCGGGCGGTGGGCATGGCCACCGGCGGCTACGTCACCGGCCAGCTGAGCCCCCACCTCAAGAACCGGTTGCTGCCGATTCTGTCGAACTCCATGGTCACTCGGCCGCTGACTGAGGCCGAGATCGAGACCACCGGTTTCCGCACCCGACAGGTGCTGACCGACACCCGAATCCTGCGCCACTACTATCGGCTGCTGCCGGACAACCGCGTGCAGATCGGCAGTCGCAGCGCCATCAGCGGCCGCGATGCCCCCAGGGAGCGCTACGCGGCGGTGCTCCGGGGCGATCTGGAGCGCAAGTTCCCGGCGCTCGCCGGCATCGAGATCGACTACTCCTGGTGGGGCTGGGTCGACGTCAGCCACGACATGATGCCGCGCATCCATCAGCCGGATCCGAAGGAGAGCGTCTACTACGCCCTGGGCTATGGCGGCAACGGGGTGATGTACTCGGCCCAGGCCGGCAAGCGCCTGGCCCAGTGGATCGCCGGGGAGGGCAGGTCGCTGGATCTGCCGATCTTCACCTCGAAGCTGCCCTTTCCCAACCTGCGCGAGCGTATCGAGTCGGAGGCCTTCGCCCCCTTCCGCCGATTCGGCCAGCGCTTCCTCTATCGCTACTACTACTTCAAGGATGAGGTGCTCTGAACCTGATCGGTCCCGTTCTGGATATGGGTAACCCTCACGACGATGCCGCGACCTTGGGGTCGCGGCTTTTCAATGTCTATGGTGCTGCGGCGGGTGCTGCGGCTACTTCACTTCCTCCGGTGGCAGCATCTTGTCGAGGCGGTCGAGAAACGCCTGCTGAACCGCTGTCACGCCGTCTTCCCGCCAGGCCACCTCGGTGACCAGGCACTCCTTTACCCCCTCCAGCGGCAGCAGGGTGACGCCCTTGCGCACATAGTTGGTGGCGCACTCCAGGTGCACGGTGACGCCGAAGTCGCAGGCGACAAAGGCAAACATGGTCTCGCTGTTGAAGGTCTCCTGGGCGACATGGGGTTCGAAGCCCGCCTGCCGACAGATCTGCTCGAGCATCTGGCGAAAGTGGAGCCACATGCTGCGGGCGCCAAGAATGAACGGCTCCCGGGCCAACTCCTCCAGCCGGATGCTCTTGCGCCCGGCCAACGGGTGGTTGTCACCGACCGCGGCGATAAAGCGATCTCGCTGGATGGGACGGGAACGCAGCCCCGGGGTCAGCACCGGGCCGGTAACGAAGCCGAAGTCCAGGCGTCCCTCGGTCAACTCGTCAAGCTGCTGGGCGGTGGAGCCGAAGCTCAGGTCGAAATGGATGTCCGGATTCTGGCGGCGAAAGTCGTCCAATAGTGCCGGCAACTCACCGGTGATGGCGAAGTCGGTGTAGCCGATGGCCAGCCGGCCCAGTTCTCCACGGCCCGCTCGCTGGGTCTTGAGCACCGCATCATCGACCTGGCGCAGTATCTGGCGGCTCTCCTCGAGCATGATGCGTCCCGGATCGGTGAGGCGGACCTGACGATTGTTGCGCACGAACAGCGCTTCACCGATGGCGTCCTCGAGCTGAGCGATGGTGCGGCTCAGCGCCGGCTGGGCGACGTTGAGACGCTCGGCGGCGCGGCGAAAGTGCAGGCTGTCGGCTACGGCGACAAAGGCGTAAAGGTGGCGAAGCTCAATGCGCATTGATGCCTCACAGGTATCAAGTGAACGTTAAATGATATTATACGCGCAACGATGGCGTGCCTAGGCTGGAAGTGTTCGCTTCACTTCCAACAACGACAACGTCGAGGTGACTCCATCATGCAAGACTCCTTTCACGGGGTGATCGCCTTCGCGCTGCTTGCCCTCATGCTGTGGGTCGGCAGCCAGCTGCGAAGCCGGCTGAGCTGGCTTCGGGCCTCGCTGGTGCCGGCCAGCATCGTCGGCGGCCTGATCGGTTTTCTGGCGCTTTCGCTGGATCTGCTGCCGGGCTACTCACCCGCCGACTTCACCGCTCTGACCTTTCATTTCTTCACCCTGAGCTTCATGTCGCTGTGCCTTACCGGGGGTGGTCGCCAGGACGCGCCCGGTGGTGGCGGCAGTATCGTACGCGGCGGGCTCTGGCTGACGCTTGCCTGGAGCATCAGCCTGGGCATGCAAGGTGCCATCGGCTTCCTGGTGGTGACCGGCTACGACGCCGTGACCGGCAGCGACGTCAGCGGATTTCTGGGAGCCATCGTGACCCACGGCTTTACCCAGGGGCCGGGCCAGGCGCTGACCTACGGCACCATCTGGGAGACCGAGTACGGCATCGCCAATGCCGCCCAGGTGGGGCTGATCTATGCCTCACTGGGATTCTTGATGGCGTTTGCCCTGGGCGTGCCCCTGGCCCGGCGCTACCTGACCAAGGGGTTGAACGCCAATCGCGCCTCGCGCCTGGATGACAACTTTCGCCTGGGCTTCTTTACCCGGGCGGGCGACGACGAGGGCAACCAGCAGGCTCCCGGGATGGGGCGCATGGTGTCGCACCCGGGCAATCTGGATTCGCTGGCCTACCATCTGGGCCTGCTTGCCATCGCCTACGTGATCACCCACCTGTGGCTGACCTTCGTGCAGGGCATCATCGGCAATGCCTCGCCGTTCGGCATCAACGTCGGGGTGCTCTTCAGCCACAACCTGTTCTTTCTGCACGGGCTGGGTGTCTGCGTGCTGATGCGCATGGTGATCGATCGGCTCGGGCTTTCCCACCGTGTCGATGACGAGACGCTCAAGCGGATCACCGGCAGCGCGGTGGACTTCATGGTGGTGGGGACCCTCATGAGCATCCAGTTCGCGGTGCTCTACGCGCTGCTGGCGCCGATCCTGCTGGTGACCGTGACGGTGACGATCGCCACCCTGGTGGGCTGTCTGTTGATCGGGCGGTTGAGCGGCAATCTGGGACCAGAGCGTACCGTGACCTCCTTTGGCTGCTGCTGCGGCTCCACCGGTACCGGGCTCTTGCTGTTGCGGATGATGGACGCCGACTTTTCCACCTCGGTGCCCAAGGAGCTGGCCTTCTTCAATCTGGCCATCGTGGTGGTCAACCTGCACATCCTGATGATCTTCGCTCCTATCGTGCCGTCGCTGACGCCGGCGATCTATCTGCTGGTGTTCGGCGGCACCGCCATCGCCCTGATCGCCTGCATCCCGCTGATGCTGATGTGGGGGCGGCACGGCAGAGCCTCATCGCCCTCGTCGGGCTGGGCCGAGGGTGTTCCCACACAAGGCCATGCCGCCGCCCAGTCAGACTCAGCCTCCGCGTCCTCGCCCACCATCAACAAGGGAGCTGCCTCCTGATGAGCATCACCGTCTATCCCGCTCGACGCATCCTGACCATGAATCCGTCCCAGCCCGAGGCGACCCATGTCGCGGTGCAGGGAGATCGCATCCTGGCGGTGGGGGATGCGCAAGCGATGCCAATCGACGCCCGCATCGATGATCGCTTTGCCGACAAGGTGATCCTGCCGGGTTTCGTCGAAGGCCACAGCCACGCCCTGGAAGGCGCCATGTGGGACTACCTCTATCTCGGGTATTTCAGCCGGGTCGATGCCGAGGGCAAGGAGTGGCCGGGGCTGAAGAGCGTCGCCGAGATGCAGGCACGGCTGCGCCAGCATGCAGATAGCCTGCCGCCGGGCGAGCCGCTGGTCGCCTGGGGCTTTGATCCGGTCTACTTTCCCGGCCAGCGCCTGAATCGCCACCAGCTCGACGAGGCGGTGGGAGATCGACCGCTGGTGGTGCTGCACGCAAGCCTGCACGTGATGACCGTCAATTCGGCCATGCTGGCACTGTCCGGCATCAGCGAGGGGCCGCGGGTCGAGGGCATCATGCTCGACGAGGACGGCCAGCCCAATGGCGAGCTCCAGGAAATGGCCGCCATGTTCGTGGTGTTCGATGCCCTTGGCAGGAATCTGTTCGAGGCGGTGGCGTCACCCGAGGTGCTCAGGCGCTACGGCGCCATCGCGGCGGCCAAGGGCGTCACCACCATCACCGATCTGTACAACCCCTTGAGCGATGACGCCATCGCTTCGATGGTCGAGGTGACCCGGGAGGCCGATTTTCCGGTGCGCCTGGTGCCGGCCATGGGGGTGCTGACGTGGTCGGCCGAGGAGGGCATCGCGCGGCTCCAGGCGGCGATGGCCCACAGCCATGAGCGGCTGGTGTTTGGCCCGGCCAAGCTGATGACCGACGGCTCGATCCAGGGCTATACCGCGCGGCTGAAGTGGCCCCACTACCATGACGGTCATCCCAACGGGCTGTGGAACGCCGAGCCAGAGGGACTGGTGGCGCTGGTGCACGCCTACCACCAGGCGGGGCTTCAACTGCACATTCACACCAACGGTGACGAGGCCGTGGAGTTGATGCTGGACGCCCTGGAGGAGGCGCTGACCCTGTGGCCGCGCTTCGATCACCGCCATACCCTGCAGCACTGCCAGATCATCGACCATGCCCAGCTACGTCGCGCCGCCCGTCTTGGACTGTGCCTGAACATGTTCGCCAATCATCTCTACTACTGGGGTGATGTGCACCTGGAACGCACCCTGGGACCGACGCGCTGCCAGCGCCTGGAGCCGCTGGCCTCGGCCCGCCGACTGGGCATCGTCACCGCCATCCACAGCGATGCGCCGGTGACCCCGCTGGGGCCGCTGTTCACCGCCTGGTGTGCGGTCAACCGGCAGAGCGCCAGTGGCCAGACGCTGGGCCACCACGAGGCGGTGAGCGTGGAAGATGCACTGGAAATGATCACCCTGGGCGCTGCCATCACGCTGGGTATGGACGACCGTGTGGGTAGCCTGGACGTCGGCAAGTTTGCCGATATGGCGGTACTGGATGACGATCCATTGCAAGTTTCAGCACAGGATCTGCGACACATCCGGGTACACGCCACGGTGTCGGGAGGACAGGTGCATGAGGTGTGATGATCGGGTGCCGGTGACGGTGATCGCAGGTTTCCTGGGTGCGGGCAAGACCAGTTATCTCAACCGTCGGCTGGCGTCGGGGGATATCGAGGATGCTCTGATTCTGGTCAACGACGTCGGCGAGGTGAACGTCGATGTGGCGGCGATCGACTACCGCGACGATCGCGTGCTGTCGCTGTCCAACGGCTGCGTCTGCTGCACCCTGGGGGGCACCCTGGCCGAGCAGCTGTCCCAGGCGCTGCGACTCAAGGCCAGGCCCACGGAAATTCTGATCGAGGCCAGCGGCGTGGCCAATCCTCAGCGGATCGCCGATATCGCCAGGCTGGCGCCGGGGCTTGAACTTGCCGATATCGTGGTTCTGGTGGATGCGAGCCAGGCTGGCCGTCTGGCGCTGGACGCCCAGGTGGGGGAGCTATGGCGCGCCCAGGTGCACGCCGCCCATCGTCTGCTGGTCAATCGTCTGCCTCAAGAGGACAGCGCGCGCGACCAGCTGCTCGGATGGCTGGGACAGCTCGCCCCAGGTGCGGCGGTGGCGACAGAGCCGGTCCAGGTGGCTCCCGCGTCGTCCAGGACGACGTCCTCTGGCCCGGCCTTTTGGCAGGGAAATGGCACCAAGCCATCGGCGGAGCCGTTCGCCGAGCGTGCCCGACACTCGGGGCTGACCGATGCCACCCTGCATCTTCGCCACCCCCTGGTGGCCGAGGAGCTGCAAGCGCTGCTCGAGCGCTACCGCGACTGCCTGTTTCGCGCCAAGGGTTTTGTACGCTGTCGGCTGGCGGACGGGGAAGAGTGGCGAAGTCTGCAGTTGAGCGGACAGCGCCTCGCCTGGCAGAGCCACGGGCCGCCCGCCACCGGCGCCGTGCTGGTGTGCATCGGTCGTCGGGGCGAACGCTTTACCCGGTTGATGGAGGAGCTTGCGCAGCTCGACAGTGAGGCCGGTACGGCATCGATGGCACCGATCGGGCGCTAGTCCAGCGCCTCCCGGATTCAGTTGGTGCGACGTGCCTGGGGCAGCAGGGCCGCCAGGCGTTCGATTCCGCGCTCGATGCGGGTCTCGTCGATGGCCGAGAAGCCGAGCCTCAGGGTGGGGCGATGCGCCGGGGTCAGGAAGTGCACCTCGCCGTTCTCGATCAGGATGCTGTGCTCCTCGGCCAGCCGCTTCAGCAGTGCCACGTCGGTCTCGGCGGGGGCCTCCAGCCAGAAGCAGGAGCCGCCGAAGGTCGAACGGATACGCAGCTCGGGCAGGTGGGATGCGAGGGCGTCACGCATCAACAGCCAGCGGCGCTGGTAGGTCTGGCGAATCTGGCGCAGCAGGGCGTCGTGGTAGCCGCGGTCGAGAAACAGCGCCACGCTGCGCTGGTTGTTGGTGGCAGGGTGGCGCAGCATCAGCCGGCGCAGGGCGCGCGCCTCGGCGATAAAGGCGGGGGGCGCCACCATGTAGCCGAGCCGAAGGCCCGGCGCCAGGGTCTTGGACAGGCTGCCCACGTAGATCACCCGGCCATCGCTATCGAGACTCTTGAGTGCCGGCGTCGGGTTGTCGACGAAGTTGGTCTCGCTCTCGTAGTCGTCTTCGATGACCAGATAGTTGTTGGCGCTGGCGCTGTCGAGCAGGTCGCGGCGGCGCTGCATCGGCAGGGTCACGCCGGTGGGCGACTGGTGGCTCGGGGTGACGTAGGCCAGGTGGCAATCGGCCAGGCGCTGGTCGATCATCAGGCCCTGGTCGTCCACGTCCACCGCGACGATATCGTCGGTGAAGGTGCGGGCGATATTGACCATGTCGACGTAGCCAGGGTTCTCCATGGCGAAGCGTCGACCCGCCCCCAGGATCAGCATGGCGGTGATCCATAGCGCCTGCTGGGCGCCCACGGTGATCAGGATCTCCTCCGGTCGGGCCCAGACGCCACGGCGGGGCAGCAGTCGCTGGTGGATCTGTTCGATCAGCAGCGGGTCGTCTTCGCTCAGGTGGTCTGCCGACCAGCGGCGGATGGCCGGCACGCTGACCGAGTCGCGGCTGCACTCCCGCCAGTGCTGGGTGGGAAACAGGTTGGGATCGATCTGGCCGTAGAGGAAGGGGTAGTCATAGTCGAGCCAGTTGGCCGGCTTGACGATGGTCGGCTGGCGCGAGGGTCGCATCGTCAACAGCTCGTCCCAGGGCGTCGCTGTGCCGGAGTGGGAGGTGGCGCTGGCGGCTGGGGGGCCGATGTCGGCCGGGGGCGTGACGCGTCCGGCGAGGATATCCGGATTGACGAAGTAGCCGCTGCGCTCCCGGGCGACCAGGTAGCCGTCGTCCAGCAGTTGCTCGTAGGCGATCATCACCGTGTTGCGGGCCACACCCAGCTCCTTGGCGAGCTTGCGGCTCGAAGGCAGCGCCTCACCGGTGGGCAGGTGCCCCTCGAGGATGGCGTGGGCGATCTGCTCGCGAAGCTGGCACTGAAGGCTTTCCTGACGCTTTGCGTCGAGTCGAAACAGGGGGGCGCTCATACCGACGACGGGTTCCCGGATGGTGGTTGTTGGACGAGTTCCGGCGTGGCCCAGGCCTGGCGGCCACGCCCGCCTACGATCTTACAGCGTCGACGTCTTGTCGAGGGCTCGCGGGTGCCTGGCCCAATCGATGTGGGGCCACTGGTCCTATGGCGTCGATGCTCGACGGGGGAGAGTGAGTCACATGGCGGGTCGGACCTGACCGCGCTCGCCAGCCAATGACGATCAAGATGTGACACCCGCAACAAGATTCCGCTTTAAGCGGCACAACAATGATGGGAGTTCCGCATGCACACCAAGTCCCCTTTCCTCCGTACCACGCCCCCGCGCAACATGACTCCTGCGGCCATCGGCGCTGCCGCCTCGACCCGGCGCCTCGGCCCACGCCCGCTGGTGGCGGCGGTCGCCCTGGCGCTGCTGGGCGCCGCTGGCTCGGCCCAGGCTGCGACCTGGAAGATGGCGCTGGGCGACGCCGCCGGTGGCACCCAGCACGAGATGGGACAGACCTTCGCCAAGTTGATCGAGGAAAAGTCCGGCGGCGACGTCAGCGTGGACCTGTTTCCCAACGGCCAGCTGGGCAGTGAGCAGGACACCGTCAACAACGCCAGCATGGGCCTGCTCGACCTGTCGGTACTGGCGATCAACAACATCACGCCGTTCTCGCCCACGGTCGGGGTGATGACGCTGCCCTACGTGATCCAGAGTCCCGAGGACGCCCGCACCCTGACCCAGGGCGAGATCGGCCAGGAGATGGTCGACAACACCATCCGTGACGCCGGCGTGCGGATACTGGGCTGGGCCTACTCCGGCTGTCGCCGTCTGACCAACTCGGCGAGGCCGGTGGCGAGCCCCGAGGATCTGGATGGCCTGGTCATCCGGGTGCCCAAGAACGAGATCATGATCTCCGCCTACCAGTCCTGGGGCGTCAATCCCAACCCGCTGGCCTGGTCGGAAACCTTTACCGCCCTGCAGCAGGGCGTCGTCGACGGCCAGGACAACCCCTACATCACCATCGACGCGATGAAGTTCTACGAGGTCCAGGATCACGTCACCGACAGCTGTTATGTGTTCTCCATGGAGCCGTTGATCATGGGTGAAGGCATGTTCCAGAGCCTGTCCGAGGAGCAGCAGCAGTGGGTGCTGGAGGCCGCTCAGGAGGCCACCGACCACAGCTACGAGTATCTGCTGGCCCAGGAAGACGCGATCAAGACCCGGCTGGTGGAAGAGCACGGCATGGAGATCACCGAGCCCGCCGACGGCGAGCAGGCGTGGATCGAACAGGCCACCGCCATCTGGCCCGACTTCTACGACAGCATCGGCGGCAAGGCCAAGCTCGACGAGGCGCTCGCCGCGCTGGGACGTGAGCCAGCTCCCTGATCTGTCACGACGTCGCTATCGTCTTGAATCCTCCCGGCGCCTGACTCCAGGCGCCATGAATCATGGCACCGCCGAACGTCTGCCATTGGACGCCAGGTGGTGCCTGCTCAGAGGTCGTCGTGATGAATCGTCTATGGAAGCTCGTGGACAACCTCGAGAACTGGCTGTGCCAGCTGTTGCTGGTGACCTTCGTGACGCTGCTGTTTGCCCAGATCATGCTGCGCAACCTGTTCAGCTATTCGCTGCCCTGGGCCGATGAGCTGGCTACCTACGCCTTCGTCTGGTTCGCCTACCTGGGGGCGGTCTACGCCGCCAAGAAGTCGGCCCACAACCGCGTCACCTTCCAGTTCCGTTTCTTCCCGCGCTGGGTGGAGCTGGCCTGCGGTGCGCTGACCGATCTGATCTGGATCGCCTTCAACCTGGTCTTCATCTGGCTCAGTTACGACTTCGTGTTCAACAAGATGAATACCTTCTGGAAGTCCCAGACCCTGGGCATCCCGATGAAGGTGTTCTACCTGATCCTGCCGCTGGCCTTCGTGCTGATGACCCTGCGCATCCTGCAGAACAACTACCTGCGCTTCGTCAAGCATCGCGAGCCCGTCGATCCCGAGGCCGAGGCCATCGCCGAGGCCAAGTCCTCGACGCTGTCGTCATCCAACGAGAAGGGAGACTGATCCATGGAGACGACCATCATCTACGTGCTGTTCGGCGTGTTCTTTCTGCTGCTGGTGCTGGGCGCGCCGATCACGGTGTCGCTGGGGGTGGCCGCGCTTGCCACCTATCTGTCGCTGGGGGAGAACCCCATGGCCTTCGTGCAGATCGCCTTCACCTCGGTGGGGTCCTTTCCGCTGATGGCGCTGCCGGCCTTTATTCTCGCCGGGGCCTTGATGGAAGCCGCCGGCATCTCGCGACGCCTGGTGGATATCGCCGAGGCCTTCGCAGGGCCGGTGACCGGCGGTCTCGCCGCCGCGACGGTGTTCGCCTGCATGTTCTTCGGCGCGATTTCAGGCTCAGGGCCCGCCACCACCGCGGCGGTGGGCATGCTGATGATCCCGGCCATGGCCAACCGCGGCTATGATCGCGGCTATGGCTCTGCCATCACGGCGTCCTCCGGTGGCCTCGGCGTGGTGATTCCACCGTCCATTCCCATGGTCATCTTTGGTATCTCGGGGATGGGGCTGCAGCCACCGGCGGAGGCCGTGGCCGCACACGGCGCCTTCCAGACGCTGTCGATTCCGAAGCTGTTCATCGCCGGCATCCTGCCCGGCATGGTGATCGCTGGCTGCCTGTTGACCGTCAACTACATCATCTCGCGCCGGCGCGGTTACAGCGGGCTGAGCGACAGCTGGTCCTGGGACACCATCGCCAGGAGCCTGAAGCGTGGCGTGTGGTCGATCCTGGCGCCGCTGATCATCCTCGGCGGTATCTACAGCGGCCTGTTCACGCCTACCGAGTCGGCCATCGTGGCCATCGCCTACACCCTGATCGTCGGTATCTTCCTGCACCGCGAGCTCAAGTGGAAGCCTACGCTCAAGACCCTGGAGACCACCACCTGGATCACCGGGCGGGTGCTGTTGATTCTGTTCACCGCCACGGTATTCGGCCGCTTGCTGGTCGAACAGCGGGTGCCGGCGGTGATCGCCGAGGGCATGCTGGGACTGACCGATAACCTGTACTTGATCTGGGCCATGGTTATCGCATTTCTGCTTTTTGTCGGCATGTTCATGGAAACCCTGGCGGCTATCATGATCCTGACGCCGGTATTGCTGCCGATCATGTACATGCTGGGCATGGACCCGGTGCACGTCGGTATCGTCGTCGTCTGTGCCCTGGCCATCGGCTTCCAGACGCCGCCCTTGGGGGAGAACCTGTTCGTGGCCTCGGGCATTGGCGGCGCCTCCATCGAGGAGATATCGATCAAGGCGCTGCCGTTTGCCGCAAGCTCGGTGTTCGCGCTGTTCGTTATTGCATACTTTCCGGAAATATCGCTGTGGCTACCCCGTATGCTGGGGTATTGATTACGCATCATCAGCGCACCGCAAAAAAGGCCGGGTGTCTCCGCATGTCGCGGCGACCCGGCCTCTCGCCAAGGAGTCACGCCATGCCTGTTTCGATCTCGCGTCTTCTCTGTTGCCTGGGGCTGAAGGACGATTGCCGCCAGGTGCTTGCCCACACCCTGACGCTGGCCAAGGCCACCGGGGCCGAGGTTCACGTACTGCATGCGGTCAAGTCGTTGTCCGATGACGTCATGCATACCCTCAAGGCCAACATCGGTGAACGCGCCACCCTGGATGGCTTGATGGAGCAGCGCCTGCGTCTGGCGCGAGAGCGTCTGGACGAATTTGTCGAAGCCTTCTGGCAAGAGCACGAAGCGAACCTGCCTGGGCGCGAGGTGGTGGCCGCCAAGTCGGTGCTGGAGGGGTACCCGGCATCGGAAATTACCCGCTACGCCGTGCGCCATGACTGCGACATGATCATCATGGCCACCAACAAGCGCGGCTTCGCCTCGTCCTATGCAGGCCGGGTGACCAAGGGCGTGATCAAGCGTGCCAGTGTGCCGGTGGTGGTGGTGCCACCGATGTAGCCACGAAGAACGTCAGTCTGGCTGGCCGAGCGTGTCCTGACCCGATCGGTCAGTCAGCGTACCTTGGCAATGCGTTCATGCGTTCATGCGTTCATGCGTTCGTATGCTCAGTGGTCGAAGGTATCCTGCAGCTGCCCGGCGATACGCCGCATCAAGGGCGCCCACTCCATCAGCGAGTCGATGCTGTGGCGCAGCCGGGGCGCGTGGATCGCCAGCGTCGCCTGGATGCGCCCGGTCTGGTCGTACACCGGCACGGCGATGGCCACCATGCCCTGGATGAACTCCTCGTTGTCGGTGCTCAGCTCCTTTTCGGCGATGTCCGCCAGGCGTCGCTCCAGCTCGTCTGCTTCGGTGGCGGTGTAGGGGGTATAGGCCTCCAGCGGCAGGTGCTTGAGCAGCTGGCGGCGCTGGGCCGGCCCCATCAGCGCCAGAAACATCTTGCCGCTGGCGGTGCAGTGCAGCGGAAGACGCGAGCCCGGCGGCAGCTGTATGCGTACCGGCCAGTTGGTCTCCACCCGTTCGTAGTAGAGCACCTCGTGACCTTCCAGCAGGGTCAGGTTGCAGGTTTCGTTGACCTCTTCGGCCAGGCGCTTGAGCAGCATACGGCGCGGCGCCTTGAGGCTTTCGTTGGCGAGCACGCCCATGGCCATACGGTGCAGTCGTTCGCCGGGAAGCAGATGCCGTCCTTCCACGTCGCGCACGATCAGATCCTGCTCCTCGAGCTGCTTGAGCAGGCGATGCAGGGTGGGCTTGGGAATGTCGAGCTGACGCTCCAGGTCCGAGGCGCTGACGCCGTGGATCGAGGTGGCGATGGTTTCCAGCAGTACCAGGCCTCGTTGCAGCGTCGAATTGGTCGTGGTCCGAGTGCTTGCTGTAGACATACGCGATCCTTGACGACGGAAAATGGTGGCAGGCACTCATGATAACGCGGCAAGCCCGGTGAGGCTTGCCGCGTGCTCCTGCTTGCCTGTCGGTGTTACAGGTTCACCAGCATCAGTGACAGCGCCGGCCACATCGAGATCGCGATCCAGCAACTGATCAGCGCGATGAAGTAGGGGATGACGAACTTCACCAGGCGCAGGTAGGGGATCCCGGTGATGCTCGAGGCCACGTAGAGGTTGAGGCCGAAGGGCGGGGTGACGAAGCCGATGGCGGCACCGACCAGGAAGATCACCGCGAAGTGGATCGGGTCGACCCCGGCGTTCTGGGCGATGGGCGCCAGGATCGGTGCCAGGATGATGGTGACCGGCAGGCTCTCGAGGATCATCCCGGCCAGCAGGATCATCAGCATGCAGGCCCCCAGGATCACGTAGTAGTTGCCCAGACCGCTGAGCAGGTCCTGCAGCGCCTGGCCCGCGCCCAGCACCGACAGCAGTTGCTGCATCACCACCGAGATCGCGATCAACGGCGCCAGCATGCCGGCGATCTGGCCCGAGCGCAGCATGATCGAGGGCAGCGCGGTGAAGCGAATCTCGCGGGTGATCAGTAGCCCCGCGATCAGGGTGAAGCCCACGGTGATGGCGGCGGCCTCGGTGGGCGAGAACTTGCCCGAGTAGATGCCGTAGATCACCACCCCGATGGTAGCGAAGCCGAGATAAGCGCGCCTGGCGAAGCGTGCGCTTTCACCGGCCTTGAACGAAATCAGGGTACCCCAGCCGTGACGTCGCGCCACCAGGTGACAGGCCGCCATCATGCCGAACACCATCATCGCTCCGGGGATCATGCCAGCGATGAACAGGTCGCTGATCGACAGGTTCATCATGAAGCCGTAGACGATAAAGATGATCGACGGCGGGATGATGATGCCGACCGTTCCGCCGGAGGCGGCGGTGGCGGCGGAAAAGCGCTCGTCGTAGCCGTTCTTGACCATCTCCGGCTGCATGATCGAGCCGATGGTGGCGGTGGTGCCGGCGTTGGACCCGGAGATCGCCGCGAACAGGCCGCAGGCGCCAAGGGTAGCCATGCCCATGCCGCCACGCAGCCAGCCCAGTACCGAATAGGCGAAGTCGGACAGTCGCTTGGCGATGCCGGCGGCGTTGATCAAGTCGCCGGTCAGGATGAACAGCGGCAGGGCCAGCAGGCCGAAGAAGCTCAGGCCCTGGAACAGGGTGACCCCGATATTGGCCAGGGTGAAGTCGATGATCAGGCTGGTGCCGACCACCCACAGGCCGATCACCAGGAAGATCGGTACCCCCAGCAGAAAGATGGTGGTGCAGCCCGCGGTGACCAGGCCGATAAGCATGCCGTCGGTCATGACGTCTCTCCTAGTCCATGATGGACGGTTGCAGGTTGAACGGCTCGCGGCGCCGGAAGCGCGCGATGTCGCTGGCCAGGTTCTGCAGTACCCGGAAGATGATCAGGGCCCAGGCCAGCGGTGTGGCCAGGTAGAACCACCACTGCATCACGTTGTCGGTGCCCGGCACGATGGCGAAGTTCATGTGCGCCAGTTCCACCTGGGCAATGGTGAAGTGGATGACCAGGGCGCCGAAGCCGATCCACAGCACGGCGTCGAGTACCTGGCAGGCGAACTGACCGGCGTAGGGCAGGCGCATGCGGATCTCGTTGAGCGACAGGTGGGTACGCTGCTTGACGTTGAGCGAGGCGCCGAACCAGGTCAGCCACAGGAACAGCAGCACCGGAATGCTGGTGCTCCAGGGCGCCTGCAGGCTGAAGAAGAAGCGGCGGATGACCTCGACGAAGATGATGCCCGCCATGCCGCTGTAGGAGACCAGGATGATCACCTTCTCAAGATTGGCGTCGAGCCACTTGAGTGGCGAGAGCCAGGCGGGGGTCGGCCGATCGGCGACGTCGTTCGACGTCGCCTGGGCCGCGGTGGCCTTGTGATCGGTCATTACGCCCTCCACCAGCGCTTCGGCGCCACGTTGACCGCCGCCATCTCACGCGGGATCTCCCGGGCGATGGTGTGGATTTCCTTGTAGATGTCGACGTCGCCGGCCCAGGCATTGAGCCGCTCGCGCCACTGCTCCCAGGGCTCTGGGTTGAACTCCGGGGCGCATAGCTGCTCGGCCTGGGCACGGATCTCGTCGGACAGCGGGGCCACCCGCACGTTGTTCTCGGCGAACACGGTGCCGGCGGCGGGGTGTTCGGTGGCTCCGACGATCTGGTAGCGGCCGGCCTCGTTCATGCCCTGGGTGAAGATCTGGGCGGCGTAGGCCGACTCCATCACCTGATCCTGCAGCTCGGCATCCAGCGCCTCGAACTTCGACAGGTTCATGGCGGTGTGCTCGGTACCGGCGAAGAAGCGCAGGTCGACCGCCTGGGACACCACCGGCGCCATGCCGGCGTAGGCCACCGCGCTCATCCAGGTCTCGGCGCCGTCCAGCAGGCCCTGGCGCAGGCCGTCCAGGGTCTCTTCCCAGGCCACCGGGACCGGGTTGAGGCCAAGCTGTTCCATGGCGATGCGGCCAAGCTGGGTGCCGGTGACGCGGTTCTTGGTGCCCTGCAGCACCTCGAGGCTGTCCACCAGCGGCTTGTCGGCCCAGCTCTGGCCCATCATCAGCCCGCGCAGGTCGCAGTGGGTGAACAGGAACTGCAGGTTGTGGCGCTGGCGCATCGGCTCGCGCAAGAGGGCCTCGCTGCGAGGGTCGTAGAAGAAGTGAAACATCGAGGCGACGCTCGGGAACATGTAGGCGAAGTCCAGCACGTTCAGGTAGGGCGCGCCGCCGGCGGAATTCTGGGTCGAGGCCGAGAAGATGTCGACGATGCCCTGCTGGGCCTTGCTGACGCAATCGAGCTGGTTGCAGACCTCGTTGGAGCCCATGAACTCGACGCGGATGGCGCCGTTGGTGCGCTCCTCGACGTCACGCGCGAAGAACAGCTGCCCGGACTTCTGGATATCGAGATTGCGCTCGTTGAATCCCGAGGCGCCAAAGCGAAGCTGGAACTTGGGTTCGGTCTGATAGCGGCGTTGCTGCTCGGCGTCGGCGGCTCGGGCCAGGCTCGAGGCGGTGAGGCCAGCGCCCAGACCACTGGCGGCCAGCAGCGTGGAGGTCATGCCGAAGCGACCCGAGATATTCAGGAAGTCGCGGCGCGACACGTCTGATGAGAAGAGGCGTGAACTCATGGAAGGCTCCCAGTCTTGTGTTTGGTGTAGGGATGCAGGGGAGTGCCGGCGTTCGCGCTTGGCGATCGTCGCCTGGCTCCGGGCCCGACAAAGGGCCTTGACCACACCTTAGAAGTCTCTCGGGAATAGATCAATAAAATTGAGTTTTTTTGTCTCGATATTGATCTTTTGCGAAAACTATCTATAGTTAAATGAGACAAATTGTCTCGATTGAGTGAGCGACATGACAACCACAACACCACCGCCAGAGGCTTTCGACTACATCATCGTGGGGGCGGGCTCCGCCGGCTGCGTGCTGGCCAACCGCCTGAGCGAGGACCCCGAGGTGTCGGTACTGCTGCTCGAGGCCGGCGGGTCCGACTGGAATCCGTGGATCCACGTGCCCGTGGGCTACTTCAAGACCATGCACAATCCGGCCACCGACTGGTGCTACCTCACCGATCCCGACGAGGGCATCGACGGTCGCCGGCTGCAGTGGCCCAGGGGCAAGGTGCTGGGAGGGTCAAGCTCGCTCAATGGGCTTCTGTACATTCGCGGTCAGCGCGAGGACTACGACGTTTGGGCGCAGCTGGGCAACGACGGCTGGGACTATGACTCGGTGCTGCCCTACTTCAAGAAGTCGGAGTGCCAGGAGCGGGGCGCCGATGACTACCACGGTGCCGATGGCCCCTTGAAGGTCTCGGATCTGCGCCTGCGCCGCGAGATCGCCGAACGCTTCATCGAGGCGGCCAAGGCCTCGGGGATTCCCGAGAACCGCGACGTCAACGGGGCCAGGCAAGAAGGCGTGGGCTACTTCCAGCAGACCTCCTACAAGGGCTTTCGCTGCTCGACCGCCAAGGCGTTTCTGCGTCCGGCGCTCAAGCGCCCCAATCTCACCCTGGTCAAGCGAGCCCACTGTCAGCGGCTGCTGCTGGAGGGCAAGCGCGTGGTCGGGGTCGAGTACCGCCAGGGGCAGAGCACCCATCGGGCAAGCGCGAGGCTCGAGGTGCTGCTGTCCAGCGGCGCCATCGGCTCGCCGCAGATCCTGCAGTGCTCCGGCATCGGGGACCCCGACCACCTGGCCGAGGTCGGCGTCGACTGCCACCACGCACTACCGGGCGTCGGCGAGAACCTGCAGGACCATCTGCAGATCCGGCTGGTGTTCAAGACCTCCTGTCGCACCCTCAACGACGAGGTGCGTCATCCGCTAAGAAAGCTGGCGGTGGGGACCCAGTACGCCCTGACTCGCACCGGCCCGCTGACCCTGGCGGCCAGTCAGGTGTGCATCTTCACCCAGTCGCGGGAGGGCCTGGATCGCCCGGATATCCAGTTCCACATGCAGCCGCTGTCGGCGGACAAGCCGGCCGAAGGGGTGCATCCGTTCTCGGCCTTCACCTCCTCGGTGTGCCAGTTGCGTCCGACCAGCCGGGGGCGTATTCGCATCACCAGCGCCGACCCCGCCGTCTATCCCTCGATCCAGCCCAACTACCTGAGCACCGAAGAAGACTGTCGCGTGGCGGTGGACGCCATCAAGGTGGCGCGACGCATCGCCGAGCAGGCACCGCTTGCCGAGGTGATCACCGATGAATACGTGCCGGGGCGGGAGTATCAGAGCGACGAGCAATTGCTCGAGGCTGCCCGGCGCTACAGTCAGACCATCTACCACCCGGCGGGCACCTGCAAGATGGGCCACGACGACCTGGCGGTGGTCGATGACCGACTGCGGGTGCACGGCCTCGAGGGACTGAGGGTGGTGGACGCCTCGATCATGCCGATCATCGTCTCGGGCAACACCAACGCCCCGACCATCATGATCGCCGAACGCGCGGCGGACATGATCAAGGCCGATCGCCGTGCCCAGGCGCGCGTCGCTTGACGTGCAGCGCTGGAATCTCGACAGCGGATCGATGCCATCGGGGCCTGGCCTTACTCGAGGCCGCGCTCTGGCCCTAACGTCGCGGTAGCGGGCTGGGCCAGGATCAAATCAATAGCGCGTCATCGGCTGACCCGCTGAGCGCGACCCCTGATACGCGAACAACGAATAAACGAGAGGACGCCCATGTCCCAGCCAACGACACACGCCAAGCCCGAGACGCCCGTGACCGGATGGCGTCGCCATCTGGAGCCCGCCCGGGAGCGCATGCCGGGGGTGCTGATCTGCATCACCATTGCCCTGGCCACCACCTTTATCGCCGATCACTACGGTGGCCCGACCTTGTTGTACGCACTGCTGTTCGGCATGACCCTGCACTTTCTCAGCGAGCAGGGCCCGTGCCTGGTGGGGGTGGAGTTTGCCGCCCGCACCATCCTCAGGCTGGGTGTTGCCCTGCTGGGGGTGCGCATCACCCTGGAGCAGGTGGCGGAACTCGGTATCGGTCCGGTGGTGACGGTGGTCGCCGGGGTGGTGCTGACCATTCTGGCGGGAAGCGTGCTGGCGCGACTGCTGGGGCTGAAAAATGACCTGGGGCTTCTGACCGGCGGGTCGGTGGCGATCTGCGGCGCCTCGGCGGCGCTGGCGCTGTCTGCGGCGATGCCGCGCAACGAGATCGCCGAGCGCAATACCATCCTGACCGTGGTTGGCGTGACGACGCTGTCCACCGCCGCCATGGTGCTCTACCCGCTGCTGGTCGGCGCGCTGGAACTGACCGACACCCAGGCCGGCATCTTTCTTGGTGGCACCATCCATGACGTCGCCCAGGTGGTCGGTGCCGGCTATATGATCTCCGACGAGACCGGCGATATCTCAACCTTCGTCAAGCTGTTGCGGGTCGCCATGCTGGTGCCGGCGGTGATGGTGTTCATGCTGCTGTTTCGCCGCGCCCGTGGCGGTGAAGGTGGCAAGGTGCCGATGTTCCCGAGCTTCCTGGTGGCCTTCGTGGTGCTGGTGCTGATCAACAGCCTTGGCGTGATCCCCCAGGTGATGGTCGAGGGCATGACCGACCTGTCGCGCTGGTGCCTGGTCACCGCCATCGCCGCACTCGGTATCAAGACCTCCTTCCAGAAGCTCGCCGTGGTTGGCTGGAAGCCCGTCATCCTGATGGTCGCCGAGACCGTCTTCCTGCTTGGGCTGGTGCTGGTGTGCCTGTATACCGGCATCGCCGAGTGGTAGCGAGCGGTCCCGGGCCAAAGCCCACACAAATGCCAAGGCCCCGGTTCTCCGGGGCCTTGGCATTTCTGACGGTCTGTGGCGCTGTGTTGGTCGTTACTGACCGGCCTGGATCGCGGTCAGCGCAATCGTATAGACGATATCCTCCACCAGGGCGCCCCGGGACAGGTCGTTGACCGGCTTGTTGAGGCCTTGAAGCATGGGGCCGATGCTGACCACCCGAGCGCTGCGCTGGACCGCCTTGTAGGTGGTGTTGCCGGTGTTCAGGTCCGGGAACACGAACACCGTGGCGCGGCCGGCCACCGGTGACTCCGGTGCCTTCTGCCGGGCCACGCTGGCGATGGCCGCAGCGTCGTACTGCAGCGGGCCGTCGATGGCCAGGTGCGGCGCCCGTTGCCTTGCGATGCGGGTCGCCTCGCGGACCTTGTCGACGTCGGCGCCACTGCCGGACTCGCCGGTGGAGTAGCTGATCATGGCGACTCGCGGCTCGATGCCGAAGGCCTCGGCGCTGGTGGCGCTCTGCAGGGCGATCTCTGCCAGCGCCTCGGCGTCGGGGTCAGGGTTGACCGCGCAGTCACCGTAGACCACCACCTGGTCGGGCAGCAGCATGAAGAACACTGACGACACCTGGCCGTAGCCGGGGGCGGTCTTGATCAGCTGAAAGGCCGGGCGCACGGTGTTGGCGGTGGTATGCACGGCGCCGGAGACCAGGCCATCGACCTCGCCTTCGGCGAGCATCATGGTACCCAGCACCACGCTGTCATGAAGCTGGGCCTCGGCGGTCAGCGGGGTCAGCTTGCCACGCCGGCGCTCGACCATGGGGGCGACAAAGCGACCACGCTCGGCGTCCGGGTCGAGGATCTGGAGGTCATCGGGCAGTTCAAGGCCACGCGCCTTGGCCACCTCGAGGATGGCGCGACGCTTGCCCAGCAGCACGCAGTTGGCGATGCCACGACGCTGGCACAGGATGGCCGCTTCCAGGGTGCGTGGCTCGTCGCCTTCGGGCAGCACGATTCGCCGACGCTTGTGCTGGGCCATGCTGACCAGTTGATGGCGGAAGGCCGCCGGTGACAGGCGACGCTGGGCGTCGTCGTGAATCAGTGCCAGCAGCCAGTCACGATCCAGGTGATCGGCGACGAAGGCGCAGATGGCCTCGGCGCGCTCGTGATCATCCACCGGGATGCCGCCGGACATCTCGGTAAGCCGGGCCACGGTGGCGTAGCTGTCGGTGTCCACCGAGAGTACCGGCAGCCCCGAGGCCAGCGCCGGGCGACAGACGTCGATCAGCTGCTGGCTGGGTGACTCGCCGTGGGTCAGCAGGAGGCCCGCCAGGGGCACGCCATTCATGGTGGCCAGGGCCGCCGCCAGCAGGGTGTCGTCGCGGTCCCCGGGGGACACGATCAGCTCGCCGGGACGCAGGGCGTAGAGCAGGTGCTCGGCGCTGCGGGCCCCCAGCGTCGAGTGGGCGACGCGGCGGCGATCGGCCTCGCCGTGGTGCAGGATCCTGGCATCGAGGGCACGGGCCACGTCTACCACACGCGGTGCGGTCAGGGAGGCCCGGTAGGGCACCGCCGCGACCACCGGCAGGGTCAGATCGGCGCCGGTGGCGAGCTGCTGCTGCCAGTGCTGGCGATGGGCGCGGGCCTCGACCTCGCTGACCGAGGCCAGGGTCTGGTCGATGGCCGAGCCGTCGCCGTCCCCCGGCAGTCGCATCAGCATGGCACCCAGGGTACGCACCGAACCCACCGCGTCGATGCTCTGGCGATGGAACTGCAACTGCTTGGCCAGCTCCTGGGGATCGGCGATCTGTCCATCGGCGACCAGTACCACCTGGGCGTCGAGGGCACTGGCCAGGCGCACGTTGAGGTCGAAGGCGTAGGCGTTTCGCGGCAGTGGGCGAACGCCCTCCACCACGATCAGCGCCGGTGCCTTGCCGGTGGCAGGGCGGGCGACGCGGGCGTGGCGCTCCACGGCGAGTTCCAGCAGACCATCGCGATCGTCGCGGCCGAGATACTGCTCCAGTGTCTGGCGCGAGATCGGACGCGGCGAACCTATGCCCAGGGTGCTGGCCACCAGCGAGCGGGCGCGTTCGTCGTTGTCACTTGCCTGCTCGCCACCTTCGGACTGGCTGAAGGGCTGCAGAAAACCCGCGTCCAGCCCCAGCGTATCCAGCGCACGAAGCAGGCCGAGGCCGGCGGAGGTGAGGGCGACGCCGTCGTCGATGGGGATCAGCAGCAGCGTGCGGGACTGGGTGCTCACTGAACCTCCTCGAGCCTTGGCGTGGACGTCAGGCTCGCGATCAATTCCCGGGTCTGGCTGGCGATATAGCCTTCTTCGTCGGTGGGGATGACGCGGATCTCCGGCGCCGAGCTGGTGCCTCGGTCGTGGATCTGGCCTTCCTCGCCACGCGGGAGGCTCTCGTTGGCGTCAGCGTCCAGGCGTACACCGAGGGCCTCCAGGTGGCCCAGGGTCCGGGCGCGCACCAGGGCAGAGTTTTCGCCGATGCCGCCGGTGAAGGCGATGCCGTCGATCCGGGGCAGGGCACAGGCCAGGCCCGCCAGGGACTTGGCCAGGCGGTAGCAGAACACCTCGATGGCCAGGCTCGCGCCGGCGTGACCTTCACTGGCGGCCTGTTCGAGCTCACGCATGTCGTTGGTCAGCTCGGACAGCCCCAGCAGTCCGCTCTTCTGGTTGAGCAACTGATCGACGCCCTCCAGCGACATGCCCAGCTGGCGCGCCAGGTGCAGGTGCAGGCCGGGGTCGACGTCACCGCTGCGGGTGCCCATCACCAGGCCTTCCAGCGGGGTCATGCCCATGCTGGTGTCCAGGCTTCTGCCGGCCCATACCGCAGTGGCGGAGCAGCCATTGCCCAGGTGGGCGATCAGCCAGCCGCCTTCACCACGGGCGCTGACTTCTGTCAGGCGTCCGGTCACGTAGGCATGGCTCGAGCCGTGGAAGCCGTAGCGACGGATGCCGTGTCGGCTGTAGAGCTCTTCGGGGATGGCGTAGCGGTAGGCGTGGGGCGGCAGGGTCTGGTGAAACGCGGTATCGAACACCGCCACCTGAGGCAGATCCTCGAACAGCCGGCGCGTGGCGACGATACCGTCGAGGTTGGCCGGATTGTGCAAGGGAGCCAGGCTGATGGTCTGGCGAATGGTGCGCACCACGGCGTCGTCGAGCAGGGTGGCGGCGGTGAAGCGCTCGCCGCCGTGTACCACCCGGTGGCCGATACCGATGGGCCGGTGGACGTCAAGGTGCTCGAGAATCGTCTTGAGCGCCAGGGCGTGGGTCGCTCGGGGAAGCGAGACCTCGCGGGTGCTGCCGTGTTCGTCTACAAGCTTGAGGCGAGCCTCGTGGCTACCCAGGCGCTCGGCGATACCGGACAGTCGGGGAGCGTCGGGGGCCTGATCGACCAGCGCGAACTTGATCGAAGAGGAGCCGCAGTTGATCACCAGAATCGGGGCTTTCATGCCATCTCCAGAAAAGACGCCTTGGTGAGGCGAGAATGCGTGGGATGGCGGCGAATCTAGCACCGCCCCGGGGCGCGAATAACTGGCCTGGGGAGGTAGTCGAACGGCTTTGCTGGTGGATCCAACGAAGCCGTGATGAGCGTCAAGTGCATGAATCTTTGGATTAGACTTTTGTCTAACTTTGTGCGGCGGAACTGGAACCGGGCGTACAAGACGTGCATCCCCGGGCAGTCGAACGCTGCCCGGGGATGCGCCGGGGAATGGCTTGTCTCAGACCTCCTTGTTCAGACCTCCTTGTAGAGCTCCGCACCCTGTTCACGGAAGACCCGGGCGCGCTCTTCCATGCCGGCCATGACGGCGTCGCCGTCACCCTCCAGGCCGTTGTCGCGGGCGTAGTCGCGGACCTCCTGGCTGATCTTCATGGAACAGAACTTGGGGCCGCACATGGAGCAGAAGTGGGCCACCTTGGCGGAGTCCTTGGGCAGCGTCTCGTCGTGATAGGCGCGGGCGGTGTCAGGGTCGAGGCCCAGGTTGAACTGGTCCTCCCAGCGGAACTCGAAACGCGCCTTGGACAGGGCGTTGTCGCGGCGCTGGGCGCCGGGATGCCCCTTGGCCAGGTCGGCGGCGTGGGCGGCAATCTTGTAGGTGATGATGCCGGTCTTGACGTCGTCCTTGTCGGGCAGGCCCAGGTGCTCCTTGGGGGTGACGTAGCACAGCATGGCGCAGCCGTACCAGCCGATCATCGCCGCTCCGATGCCCGAGGTGATGTGGTCGTAGCCCGGGGCGATATCGGTCACCAGCGGCCCAAGGGTATAGAAGGGCGCCTCGTCGCAGTACTCGAGCTGCTTGTCCATGTTCTCCTTGACCAGGTGCATGGGCACGTGGCCGGGGCCTTCGATCATCACCTGGACGTCGTGCTTCCAGGCGATATGGGTCAGCTCACCCAGGGTCTTGAGCTCCGCCATCTGGGCCTCGTCGTTGGCGTCGGCCACCGAGCCCGGGCGCAGGCCATCGCCCAGCGAGAAGGCCACGTCGTACTGCTTGCAGATCTCGCAGATTTCCTCGAAGTGGGTGTAGAGGAAGCTTTCCTGGTGATGGTAAAGGCACCACTTGGCCATGATCGAGCCACCGCGGGAGACGATGCCGGTGACCCGGTTGGCGGTCAGCGGTACGTAGCGCAGCAGCACGCCTGCGTGGATGGTGAAGTAGTCCACGCCCTGTTCGGCCTGCTCGATCAGGGTGTCGCGGAACACCTCCCAGGTGAGGTCCTCGGCCACGCCCTTGACCTTCTCCAGCGCCTGATAGAGCGGCACCGTGCCGATCGGTACCGGCGAGTTGCGGATGATCCACTCGCGGGTTTCGTGGATGTTCTGGCCAGTGGACAGATCCATGATGGTATCGGCGCCCCAGCGGATGCCCCAGGTCATCTTCTCGACCTCTTGCTCGATGGAGGAGGTCACCGCCGAGTTGCCCAGATTGCCATTGATCTTCACCAGGAAGTTGCGCCCGATGATCATCGGCTCGGCTTCCGGGTGGTTGATGTTGGCGGGGATGATGGCGCGCCCGGCGGCGACTTCCTGGCGCACGAACTCGGGGGTGATCTCCTCTGGCAGACGGGCGCCGAAGCCCTGCCCGGGATGCTGGTGGCCAAGGATGCGCTCGACCTCGTCGCTGCCTCGATAGCCATCGGCCAGGGCCTGGCGGCGCTGATTCTCGCGGATGGCGATGAACTCCATCTCCGGGGTGATGATGCCGCGGCGGGCATAGTGCAGCTGGGTGACATTGCCGGCGCTGCCGTCGGCGCCACGACGTGCGCGGCGCGGCGTTCGGGTCAGTTCGAAACGCAGCGGGGCGAGCGTCGGGTCGTTGGCACGTCGGCGACCGTAGTCCGAGGTCGGGCCATCGAGCCATTCGGTGTCGTCGCGCTCCTCGATCCAGGGCCGGCGCAACTCGGCAAGCCCGCGACGCAGGTCGACCTCGACCTGGGGATCGGTGTAGGGGCCGGAGGTGTCGTAGACCAAGAGCGGCGGATTGGCCTCGTCGGCCCCGGAGGTGCGGGTCGCCGACAGCGAAATCTCGCGAAACGGCACCCGCAGGTCGTCGCGGGAGCCCTTTACATAGACCTTGCGCGAACCCGGCAGGGGCGTAACTGCGGCCTGGTCGACCTGGGCGGTCTCGGCCAGGAAGTGCGCGCTATGGCGAGTTTTGTTGGCGGAAACGGGTTGATCGAGCGGCATTGGCTTGTCCTTCTCACGGCACTGGGTGCTGGCGTTGTTGTGTGCATCGCGTGAGGAAGGAGGGGGCGTCGTGGCCTGGGCCGTGAGCGCTTGATCCCTACGCTGGTCCTCACCGCGATGCCATGGCATCGGGGTTACCCCCAGATCAGGTTCAACGGGTCCCATGCGCTGCATGATCTCAGCCGCCTCTGGCGGCCCCCCGTCAAGCGTGGTGCTGATTGTGTTAGTCGCTTAGATCGAGTCCCATCTGCCAGAAGTCGATCTCGAGTCGTGTTGCGTCGGCGAAGATCCGTGACAGTCGCGCAAAGCGCTCGCCGGATACCTGGCCAAGCTGATCATCGAGCCAGGCCTGCTCCTGGCGTGCGGCGGCCTGGAAGTCGTCGCTTTCGTACATGGCGATCCAGGCGTCGAAGGGGTTGTCGGCACCGCGCAGGGTGTCCGAACGGGCGTTGAGGTTTCGTGCGATATCGGCGTAGCCGACCATGCAGGGGGCCAGCGCCACGTGCAGGTCCAAGAGGTCGCCGCGGCTGCCGGCGTCCAGCACGTAGCGGGTATAGGCCAGGGTGGCGCGGGCTTCGGGCAGCTCGGCGAGTTCGGCCTCGCCGATGCCCCAGTCGCGGCAGAAGGCGAGATGCAGGCCGAGTTCCACGTCGAGGATGGTCTTCATGCCGTCGAAGGCGCCGCGCAGCTCGTCGAGGCTGTGGCTCTTGTAGGCCGCCAGGGCGTAGGCCCGGGAGAACTGCAGCAGAAACAGATAGTCCTGCTTCAGATAGTGACGGAAGCTGGCGTCGGCCAGTTCACCACGGCCAAGGGCGAGCACGAAGTCGTGTTCGATGTAGGCGTGCCAGTCATCGCGGCAGGCGTCGACAAGATCGGTAAAGCGGTAGCCCATGTTGCCTCCGGTTGGTGCGGATCCGGAGGGCGGCGGCCAAGGACACGGCGACGAGAAAGGAGGGAGGTGCGCGCGCAGGGGCAGACACCACCGCCTGATTCCCTACGCCGGTTCAAGGTGTGAAGCCACACCGCACCCGGATCAGGTTCCACGGGATCGGCGCTGGCGGCCGGTGATTCGTCACCCTGGCCCTGCGCCATCTCAGCCGGATTCACCGGCACCCCGTCAAGCGAGTCTGAATCGAGTCTAGCATGACCTCGAAGGGAGTCCACCTCGGCTTGGCAAGAACCGATCCCGATCAGTAGATACGCCGCTGGGGGGAGGAGGTTCCCACGATATCGCGAGAGTGCAACTGCCCAGATATCTGGAGAAGTTTCCGCATGGTTGAGAATGCATTTTATCCGATTGAGGAAATGTGGCGAAGTAGAGTCCTGATTGATCAATTCGACAAAGTTTCGACGATTTTGTTGTTGTTTAAAGGGGTATTTTCGTGGTTTTTCTTGGATGTTCTCTGGATTGTATTTGCGTGTTTTGCGGCTGCCTGATAGAGAAGATGTGAGAGAATCTAGAGTGAAAAAAGTACGTTTTTTTATCGATATTCTGACATTCGTTGTGCGCTTGACGACTCCTTTGTGAAGAAGGGAAGAAAGTGAAAGGTGTGTTGGTCCCGTTTTATTGGAAGCATTGGTTCGCCGAGTTTTCATGGAAGCTAAAAATGCTTGCTTTGTTCTCTTTTGAACCCCCCATGGGTCAGGGAAATGGTGCATGGGAAAGGTTTTATGAAGGGTTCCGGGGCCGTTGTCAGTGCTCGTTTCTCAACACAATAGACAAATATTTCGCCTATCTTTTTTTATGCAAATATTTTAGAAAGGAAGACGAGATGCCAGTGTTGGCGTAAACATTCCTATTCGTCGTGGCAATGGGTGATTTAAGATAGACGTTATCAATTTTGTTCGTTCGCGACCGATATTATATCTTATATTTGAGGTGAGTAAGATGAATCCATATTCGACACTTCCAGACCGTGCCTTCTGGAAAAAAGCTGTATCCGAAAAGTCAATTTTTGACATATCCAATTTGTGGTCTCCAAAGTTCAAGATCACAAAGGATAGTAAAGTGGTTACCTTCGGTTCCTGCTTTGCGCAACATATTGGAAATGCTCTTGATAGCAGAGGGTTCAACTGGGTCTCGACAGAAACTCCACCCAAGGGGCTCTCGCAGGAAAATGCAAAAAAATACAATTACAATATTTTTTCGGCAAGAACCGGGAATATATACACCACCTCATTGTTGAAGCAGTGGGTAGAGTGGGCAACAGGGATAAAAGAGCCGCCCGAGGAGATTTGGGAAAAGGACGGACGGTTCTATGATCCCTTTCGCCCCGTGGTGGAACCGGAGGGTTTCTGTAGTAAAGAAGAGTTAATGCTCTCTCGAGAGGAGACAATAAAAGCATTTAGGGAATGCATCGTCTCATCAGACTTCTTTGTCTTCACCCTAGGGTTGACTGAAAGCTGGTTCAATTCGGAATACGGCTACGAGTATCCGATGTGTCCCGGGACTTCAGCAGGGACCTACCTGAAAGGTATCCATGCGTTCAAGAATCAGATGTATCCCTCTGTGATGAATGATCTGCGAGATGCCATAGAAATAATGCGTCATGAGAATCCTGCGCTACGCCTTATATTGACAGTTTCCCCTGTTCCTTTGGTAGCGACAAACTCCAGGAACAACGTGATCGTCGCTACAATGGAATCCAAGTCAGTGTTGCGTGCCGTGGCTGGGCAGATTTCTAGAGGTTGTAATTATGTGGATTATTTTCCTTCGTATGAAATAATCAACAGCCCGGTTTTCAAGGGGGTGTTTTTCGAACCCAATCAACGAAGTGTTAACCCCCACGGTGTCGATTTTGTGATGAATCATTTTTTTCTTCTCTGAGGACAAAGTTTGGCGCTGAGATTTTCGGAAAACAAAACAAGAGGGTAGGTAACGTAAAGAAAATTAATGATCTGGTTTGCGAAGAAGAGATCTTCGACGCCTTTGGAGGTAAGGAATGAAGAAAAATATTTGTGTGCTGGGCAATAGCCACGTTGGTGCTTTGAAAAGAGCCTGGGACCTGATGCCAGAGTGGCATCAAGAATATAATCTTGTCTTCTTTACCGCTAGAAGTAATGGCTTGGGTGGACTGATTCTCATCGATAATAAACTGGTTCCAAAAACAGATAGATTAAAGAGAACCATCACCTATACATCGGGTGGCAAGAGTGAGATTGATATCGTTGAATATGATCTATTCTTGATTTACGGACTTCAGATGGAAGTTTTTTTTGTCGAACCTGGCAAATTTTTTTCATCAGCAGTAATAAATCAAACCGTGCTGGATAGTGTCAAGGGTACGACGTCCTGGAAGATCATGGAAATGATCAGGAGCGTGACCAACAAAAAGATATATGTTGGACATAATCCCCTGCCTATTCAGAAGAAAGGTGATGATAGAAGTTATCCTCCGGAAAGCTACCTGTCCGGAATAAAGTTGATGAACGATGAAGTATATGATAAATGCAATGCCGAGTTGATCGCTCAGCCTGCTGATACCATCGTCAACGGATGTTTTACGGAGCGGGAGCTCTCGAAGGGAAGTAAAAGATTGCCTGTAGGGGATGCCATGGATGAGGAAGCGCATCCAGACCATGATATCAGGCATATGAACGAAGAGTTCGGGAAAAAGTGGCTATCCTGCTTTTTAAGTAGAGATTGACAAAGGGTTTTCCTGGCGGATGTGTGTTATTCGGAGCTGGAGAACGCTCTTTGTAGAGCAAAGTGTTACCACCAGACAGCGGCAAACAGATGAATCATGGATCACGCCACTATGCTTGACGTGTAGTAGTCCGCTGGGATTCCCCCTCCGGATGATGCAAAAGGAGGGGGAGGACACAACGCTGTGCCACGGCACCGGCTCAGTCGACGGGCTTCTCGCCGGAGACTTCCGGCGCCGATTCCGTGCCGTGCTCGCGAAAGGACTGCACCGGCATCTCGCGGGGGATTTCCCGTGGCGGCTCAGCCGGGGTCGCCGGCGGCGGTGGTGCCTCGGCGACGCGAAGCTCGCCTACCACCGCCGGGGGGCGGGTCTCGCTCGGGACCAGCAACAGGCCGGCGCGCCTCAGGGCCCGGCCGATGCTCAGGCTGGAGCTCCAGCGGACCAGCGGGGCGGCCATCACCAGGCCGAGCCACACCGGCGTCAGCCAGATGAAGAAGCTCGGGGTGAAGGCCCAGGTCACCAGCGCCCACAAGGCGCCGATCAGTGACCATAGCCAGGTGTGGCGAAAGGCTTCCTTCCAGGGCAGGGCGCGGCCCTCGCGGGACTGTGGATCCCAGGCCACGGTGCGGCCGCTCAGTACCTGAATCACGAAACGACTGTGGAACACCATCATCAGCGGCGCGATGAGCATGGCAAACAGCGTCTCGAGCAGCATGCTGGCGACGAGCCGGGCCCGTCCGCCATAGGCCTGCGGGTTCTGGATCAGCCCCAGCACCAGCCCCAGTACCTTGGGCATCAGCAGCATGCCCAGGGTGCCGATCAGCAGCGGCATGATCAGGTTGGGTGGGGCGATCGGCCAGTCGGGAAACAGCTGCGAACTCGAGGTGAAGAAGTTGGTCGGCACCAGCGCCCGGATCAGGGCGTCGATGGTGCTGATCACCAGGATCGCCAGCCACACCAGCGACGACAGGTAGGCGAGGGCACCGAAGAAGAAGTGCAGACGGCTGAGCACGTGCAGTCCGCGCCCGCCGAGCAGGCGCATATGCTGCAGATTGCCCTGGACCCAGCGCCGGTCGCGTTTGGCGTAGTCGAGGATATGGCTCGGCATTTCTTCGAAGCTGCCGCCCAGGTCGGTGCGCATGCGCACCTGCCAGCCGGCACGGCGCAGCAGCGCCGCCTCGACGAAGTCGTGGCTCAGGATATCGCCACCCAGCGGTGGCTTGCCGGGCAGCTCCGGCAGGCCACAGGCATCGGTGAAGGCGTCCACGCGAATGATGGCGTTGTGGCCGAAGTAGTTGGCCGCGGTGGCGTGCCAGAAGCTCAGACCGCTGGCCAGCATCGGCGAGTAGAGCGCGGCGGCGAACTGGTTGGCGCGGCCGAACAGGCTGTCCTGGCGCACCGGAATCGGCACCGTCTGCAACAGGCCAAGGCGCGGGTTGGCCATCATCTCGTCGATCAGCTCGATGACGGTCGTGCCGCTCATCAGGCTGTCGGCGTCGATCACCAGCATGTAGTCGTAGTGGCTGCCCCAGCGGGTGCAGAAGTCGCCCAGATTGCCTGCCTTGCGCCCGACGTTACTGTCACGGTGGCGGTAGTGCAGTTGGCAGTGGCCTTCCAGGCGCTTCTGCAGCTCGGCCATGGCGGCCTTTTCCTCGGCTACCACCTCGTCGTCGGTGCTGTCGCTGAGCACGAAGGCTTCCACCTCGATGCCTTGCGGCAGGTCATCCAGATCCTTGCAGGTGGCCTCGAGTCCGGCGGCGACTCGCAGCACGTCCTCGTTGTGGATCGGCATCACCAGGGCGGTGCGGGAGTGGGAGCCTTCGGGCCGCATGGGATAGGAATGGCGCGGCTTCAGGCTCAACGGGTCACGCCCGGTCAGGTTGAGCACGAAGCCGATCAGCGCGCTCCAGAAGGCCATAGTGATCCAGCCGAAGGTGATCGCGAACAGGCCGATGATCGCCATCTCGAGCGGACTGATGCCCTCCACGTAGAGGATCCTGAACATGGTCCAGACCCCCAGCGCCGTGGTGGCGGCAATGGCCAGGCCGACGCCAAGACGTCGCAGGCGTGGCCAGGGTACCTCGGGAGTATGGGCGTTCATCAGGGGCTCCAGATGCTGTTCCAGGTTTCGCTCAGGCGCTCGCCACGAAGCATGAGGGTCAGGCGGATATCAGCGGGCTGGTCGCCGTCGGGCAGCAGCGTGAAGCTGGCGCGCCAGGTGTCGTCGTCGGGCAGCGGTGTGACCTTGGCCTCGGCGGTCTCGCCGCTGGAGGTGGTCAGGGTCATCTCGACCGGTTGGCTGGCATCGAGTCCCTCGAGCTCACCGCCGCGGAAGTCGATGATGAACTGGCGCAGGCGCTCGTCAGGGGGATCGCTCTGTCCCGGCACACCGCCCCAGCCCTGGCGCGAACGCACCACACGAGCCAGCGGTTCGGCCGTGGGGGTGTCGCCGAAGGTCCAGGTACGATAGCGGTAGGTGCGGGAGTCGCCGGCCATCAGCGGGTTGGCGGGTACCCAGTAGGCGGTGATGTTGTCGTGGGCCTCGCTGTCGGTGGGGATCTCCACCAGCTCGACATGGCCTTCACCCCACTCGCCCTGGGGTTCGACCCATTGACTGGGGCGACGCTCGTAGCGGGCCTCCATGTCCAGGTAGGCGTTGAAGTGCTGGGGCCGCTGGACCAGGCCATAGCCCTTGGGCGAGGTGTCCTGCAGCCCGGAAATCTGGAGGCTTTCGGGGTTTTCCAGCACGCGCCAGGTCCACTCGCCGGTGCTGGTGGCCATCAGCAGGCCGCTGGAGTCATGTACCCGGATGCGGTAGTCGTCCTCCTGGCGGCGATCCATCTCGCCATGCAGGAACATGCTGGTCAGCGGTGCGACGCCGAGCTTCTCGACGTCTTCCCTGGCAAACAGGCGGGCCTCGGTGTCGACCTGGGTGCGCTTGCCCGGGGCGATGTCGAAGCGGTAGGCGCCGGCCAGAGACGGGCTGTCCAGCAGCGCCAGCACGGTCATGTGGGTATCGCCGGGCTGCGGCTTGACCAGCCAGTATTCACGAAAGGCAGGAAACTCCTCGCCCTGGGGCAGGGCGGTGTCGATGGCCAGGCCACGGGCCGACAGGCCGTAGCCCTGGTCGCGGCCGACCAGGCGGAAGTAGGACGCGCCCAGAAATACCGCGAACTCATCCTTGTAGTCGGCGCGGTTGAGCGGGTAGTGCAGGCGAAAGCCGGCATAGCCGAGCCCACTCAGGTCGAGCTCGGCGAGGTCGGCGGCATCGTCGTCGTAGCGAAAGCGCTCAGGCTCGAAGGGCAGCGAGCGTACCTCGCCATCCTCCAGCAGGTGGATATCCACCGGCTGGTCATATAGAAAGCCTGGGTGGAAGAGCTCCACCTCGAAATCGCCATCATCCTTCCACAGTGCCCGCTCATCGCGGTAGCGAATCTGTCGGTAGCGATCGTAGTCCATCTCGGTTAATGCCTCGGGCAGCTCGGCCGAGGCCTCTTCATAGGGGGACGCGGCCAGTTCCTTGGCCCGGTTCGTGACCTGTTCGAACAGCGCGCCGGTCTCGACGGCCATGGCCGGCGTCGTCAATGCGGCGCTGGTGATGACGCCGACGAAGGCGAGCGCCAGGTTGCGCGAGCCCGGTCGCCGCCGTGCAAGGGTGTGTCGTGCTAGAGATGTTGCCGTGTCCAAGTGCGCTCTCCTTGCGAGCGGACGAACGCCCGGTGGCTCGGGTTCGCCCGCTGGGGGTGTAGGGGATCCTTCTGCCGTTCACATCGATGGCATGTTCTATGCGACTTTCTATGTCGCTTTCTATGCCAAATCGAGCCAGCCTTTAATCTAGCCTATTGGCCGAGACAAAAGTTGCAATAGATGTCATTCGAGTGCATTTGAGGGTTTGTGCTAATTCGGGTTCCGTGTCGCCGATTAGCGACGGCGTTGGGGTGGGCAGGTTACTGAGCGGTAACAGGCGAAGTTGATGCACGAGCTTGCGGTCGAGGCAGCGCGTATCTACTGTGTAGATACGTACAGGAGGGGAGTGATATGGAACTCAAGATTCAGAAGTGGGGCAATAGTGCCGCCATCAGGTTGCCAGTTGAATTGCTTCGACAGCTGGGCCTCAGCGATGGGGATTTGCTGGAAGTCGAGGAAACTTCCCACAGGTTGGTGTTGAAGCCTGTGGCGTCAAAGCCAAAGTATTCCCTGGAGGAATTGCTGGCACGCTGTGATCCCGAGGCTCCCGAGCCTGAAGACCTGGCAGCCTGGCAGGAAATGGCCCCGGTAGGGCGTGAAGAATGAAGCGTAACAAATATAGCCGTGGCGATATTGTGCGAGTTCCCCTCAATCCGACCGAAGGACGCGAGCAGCGAGGTGATTTTCGCCCTGCGCTAGTGTTGACGCCAATAGCTTTCAATCATTTTGGTACGGTGGTCGTGGCACCCATCACCCAAGGTGGCAACTTCGCGCGCCACGCAGGCTTTGCGGTACCTCTGAGCGGGACCCGTACGCAGGGGGTAGTGCTGGTCAATCAGATCAGGACTGTCGATCTTGAAGCGCGCGGAGCGCGCAGAGTCGAGTCTGCCCCGGATCACGTCGTCGATGATGCTTTAGCGCGTGTTCGTACGTTATTTGAATAGGCCGTGGTCGCAAATTCTTAGGCGCTGTCCGAAAAGTCGACGAGCGAAGGTTAGACAAGGCAAAAATCGGTGAGAAAGCGCAGTTTACGGGGTGTAAATGAGCATTTTGACCGGGCTGGCGCACCAGCCGATTTTTAACGCCGTATTACCGAGCGCAGGCACTTTTCAGACAAGCCCTAGTGCTGGCATTGCCGCGCCTACCACAGCCAGCTGGATGGTCTGGGCGGCGGCAGGCGCTGGTGCAGGGCACGCCAGCCGACGATGCAGCGGATCACGAACCAGGCGGTGACCAGCAGTGGGGGCAGTGCCAGGCCGATGATCAGCACCGACAGTACCACCGCGGCGACCATGTAGAGCAGGCCGATCCAGAAGGTGCTGATCAGAAACTGGTAGTGGGCACGCAGCCAGGGGGCGGCGTCGGTGCGATAGACGTAGGCGACGACCAGCGCGATCAACAGTGTCACGAATCCGCTCACCAGCCCTGCCAGGTAGAGCAGATAGAGGACGTGGCCGACGCGAGTCTCCGGCGGCGGTGACACTGACGCTGTCGTCACTTCATGTTCCTCGAGCTGTAGAGGCGGTAACGGCGGAAGTCGGGATCGCCACGTTGTTCTTCCAGGGTCTTGGTGTAGCGCTTGTATTCCCACTGGTACTGGGCCGGGTCGAGTGCGATCACCGCCTCGATGCTGGCATTGACCCCGCTGCAGGAGATGGTCTCGTCTTCATCGTAGACGCGCTCGTCGGCGGCCAGGAAGTACAGCGCGAAGCCCCGCCCGGGACGGCGCAGAGCGACGCCGGTCACGACCCTTGCATTGGTGCGCGACACCAGCTTGGGCAACAGGGTGGCGGTGTAGGCGGGGCGCTCGAAGAAGGGCGCGAAAACGCCGCTGCCCCAGCTGGGTTCCTGATCGGGCAGGATGCCGACGGCCTCGGATCGCTTGAGCGCCTTGAGCAGCGCCGCCACGCCTCGGGGGTTGGTCGGCACCAGGCTGGCGCCGCAGCGCTCGCGCCCGGCGCGGATGATCGGGTCCAGCGGTGCCAGCTTGGGCGGCTCGTACATGGCGGTGAAGGGGAAGTGGCTCGACAGCCAGAAGTTCAGCACCTCCCAGTTGCCGAAGTGAGGCGCCAGGATGATCACGCCCTTGCCCTCGGCGCGGGCATCATCCAGCAGTTCGCGGCCATGTACCTCGACGATGCTGTCGGCCACTCGGTCGGGGTCGCCCTGCCAGGCAAAGCCGAGTTCCAGCATGGTGGCGGTGGAATGCTTGAGGCTTTCGCGCCCCAGGGTGGCGCGACGGGCCTCGGTAAGGTCGGGATAGACCACTTCCAGGTTGAGCCTGGTCACCGCGCGTTCGCGCTTGAGCAGGGGGTAGGCCACATTGACCAGGGCGACGCTGAGTCGCCACAGGGTCGTCGGTGACAGACGTGACAGTATCCGCCACAGGCGTGATATCGCGGTAGCCTGGAGTCGCTGTTGCCAGGGGACGTTCATATCAGATCAACCAACTTTCCACATTGTCCGGAGCGCGCTTTTCCTGCAGTGCCTTGAAGCCTTTGACGCAGCGCACGATCAACCACACCGCCAGGGCCAGCAGCAGCGGCAGGCCGATCACGATCAAGGTCAGGATCGAGGCCACGATGCCGTAGAGCAGGCCTATCCAGAAGGTACGGATCTGGTAGCGATAGTGCTCGTCTAGCCACTCGGGGCCCTTGCCACGGTAGACGTAGGCGATGATCACCCCTATCACCGCGGTGAAGCCGGTGACCAGGTTGGCCAGCAGCAGCGCGTAGCCCACCAGCGACATGGTGGTGTCGGCGGGGGGCGTGTCGCCAGGTGAGGGAGGCTCGACAGTGGGTCGTTGAGGCGTAAGGTCGTGTTGGCTCATCCATGGTCCCTTGGGTGCATGTCATACGGCCCCGTTATCATACCCAGCCTGTGCCGCATTGCCATGACAGGCGAAGCGGCCCGCAGGGACGACCGACGTTACTCCAGTTTGAGCGGACGGCTGATCTCCAGCAGGTTGCCGTCCGGGTCGCGAAGATACAGCGACTCGATCTTGCCGGTGGCACCCTGACGTTCCACGGGGCCCAGTTCCACCTCGACCGACAGGGCATCGAGGTGAGCCTTCACCTCACCTAGCGGCAGATGGCTCTTGAAACAGACGTCGAGGCTGCCTGGGGTAGGGGTGGCGGCCCTGGGGGTCACGTCGGTGGCGGTCCAGTGCAGGCGCAGGGCCAGCTCGCCGAGCATCAGGTCGACCCGCTCGGTATCGCGATAGCGGACGTCCAGGCCCAGAACGCGGGTGTAGAAGTCCACGGCGCGGGAAATATCGGTCACGGTGATGACCAGGTGATCTAGACCTGACAGCATGCCTCTCTCCACAAATGATCCAAGTCCCAGAGAATACGACGATGCCAAGCTGTCCGCTATGCGCAAACCCGACGACGCACCACTTTCATGCGGACGGGCGCCGCGACTATTTTCGCTGCTCGGTATGTGACCTGGTGGCGGTGCCTCCCGAGCAGCGCCTGGGACCGCAGGCCGAGAAGGCGGTCTACGATCAGCACGACAACCGCCCGGATGATCCCGGCTATCGTCGTTTTCTGGGTCGTCTGTTTGATCCCCTGAGCGAGCGTCTGTCGCCGGGTGCCGAGGGGCTCGATTTCGGTGCGGGGCCCGGTCCGACGCTGTCGCTGATGTTCGAGGAGGCGGGGTTTCCCACTCGGATCCATGATCCCTACTACCATCCCGCGCCGGAGAACCTGAAGCGGTATTACGATTTCATCACCGCCACCGAGGTGGTCGAGCACCTGTTCGCGCCCGGCCCGGTGCTGTTTGCGCTGGCCCGACAACTGCGACCCGGTGGCTGGCTGGGGCTGATGACCAAGCGCACGCCGGAGGACTTTGCCCGCTGGCACTATATTCGTGATCCCACCCATGTGGTGTTCTTCAGCGAGACGAGCTTTCGCTGGTTGGGCGAGGCACTTGGCATGAGTGTCGACTTCCCCGCGGCCGATGTGGTTCTGATGCGCCGTGACACGAGTCACTGAGGCCAAATTTATGCTTGGCCAACAATGCGTTACAGATGCATGGGTGACACCCTTCGAAAGACATTGACAGGCGCGAAAAGGGGGGTATATTCGCCGCCCAAGAGTCGTCGATACGCACCGCGACGGACGGACTCGAAACATCAACACCCACCCGCCGCCGCCGTCCGCGTCGTCCGCATCGCTGGAGCCCGACTCCTCATGTCTCCCCAACTCCTGGCCATGGCCCTGCCCCCCGTTCTGGGGCTATTCATTCTGGGCATCGGCAACGGTTTTCTGTCTTCGCTTATCACCCTGCGCCTGGACGCCGCCGGTGAATCGCCGGTGGTCATCGGCTGGGTCTCCGGCGCCTACTTCATCGGTCTTGGCCTGGGTGCCCTGTTCAACGACCGGCTGCTGCTCGCCATCGGCCATATTCGTGCCTACGGCAGCTTCGCCTCGCTGGTGGCGGTGACGGTGTTGCTGCAGGGGCTGATCCTGGATCCGGTGGCCTGGTTCGGCCTGCGTCTGATCGGTGGCTGGGCCACGGTCGGGGTCTTCCTGGTGATCGAGAGCTGGCTGCTGGCCTCCGGAGACTCCAAGGTGCGCGGGCGTCTGCTGGCGCTGTACATGATCGCCCTGTACGGCTCAGGTGTGCTCGGTCAGCTGCTGTTGGGCATCACCCAGGATATGGGCGAAACGGCCCCCTTTATGGTCATCGGTGCCCTGGCCTCGCTGTCGGTGCTGCCGATGGCGATGATTCCGCGGGTCACGCCACTGCTCGACAAGGTCGAGCCGCTGTCGCCGCTGCGCCTGATGATCCTCACCCCCACCGGGGTGGTGGGGGCCTTCGGTTCCGGCATGCTGGCGGCCGCGGTGTACGCCCTGATGCCGCTGTATCTGCAGCGTACCGGCTTTGATCTGGCCGAAGTCGGCCAGCTGATGGCGATAACGGTACTCGGCGCCATGCTGCTGCAGTATCCGGTGGGCCGCTGGTCGGATCGTCACGACCGCCAGCTGGTGCTGATCCTGATCGGTCTGTTCTGCCTGGCCATCTCGCTGGCGGTGCTGCTGCTGCCGTTGCCGAGCTGGGGGCTAGCCGCGCTGCTGTTCCTGCTGGGCGGTGGCGTCTTCTCGTTGTATCCGGTATCGGTCAGCCACTCGGCGGACCGTGCCCCCGCCGGCGCCCTGGTGCCCATGAGTCAGGGCCTTTTGCTGATCAGCGCGCTTGGCTCCTCGGTCAGTCCGCCGCTGGTCAGCCCGGTGATGGCGGCGCTTGGCGATACCGCCCTGTTCATGGCCTTCGGCGCCCTCGGTGGCGCCCTGGTGCTGTTCTTCGCCTGGCGTCGCCTGGTGCGTCCGGCGCCGGTGCCGGTGGTGCCGTTCTCCCCGGCGACGCCGTTGTCGTCGGTGGGTGCGGAATTCGTGGTCACCGACGAGTGGGTGGCGGGCGCCAAGGAGCACGAGCATATGGAAGACCTGTCCGACGTGGTGCCGGACGTGGACGTGGCCGAGCCCATGGTGGGGCCGCCAGCGGAGGAAGGTCAGTACGTGCCTTATTTCGATGAGGACGGCTACCACGATGGCGTGCTCGAGGTGAACCATCACGAGTCTGATGAAGACGCCGCCGCTATCGAGCCAACGCCCGTCGAACCCGGCTGGGAGCAGGAGTCGCCGTCGGCGGCTGAGCCGGGCGAGGCACCCAAGGGCTGATCAACGTGGCCGGCGAACTTGTCCCTTTGGGTCGCCGTGGGCGGCCCAGAGCAGGCAAGAGGCGCCGGCCTGAGCGGTCAACATGTGGCAGACAGTGGGCCTCAGTTCGGTCCGAACAGCAGCTTGAACAGCGCACGACGTACCGCGGGTGTCGCCTGCTGGCGGGCGTAGGCCAGCAGCACGTCGTGATGGTTGGGGTGACGGGCGTTCTGTACCAGGATCTGACGAGCTTGCTGTAGCTGGGTGGCCGACATGACAGTCCCTCCGGAGCATCGGGTGCCCACCATGGGCACTGAAGGCCTGTGTAGTCGCGATGTCGGCTCGCTCCTTACGATGCGTGGTTGTGCTGCAGCGGCCTATTTCCTTCCCACGTCGAAGACAGATGGTTTTTCTCAAGTGGTATCTGAGCTGCCACCTCCGCTGTTATCTCATCCGCCATCCGCGGCCTCATCGAGTTGTGCCCGCCAGGCCATGATACGCGCGAAACGTTCTTCCTGGCCATGATCGGTGGGGTGGTAGAAGCGCTCGGTCGGCACTGCCTCGGGCCAGCAGTCGTGGGCCGACCCCGCCGGGTAGCCGTTGGGCTCGGCGTGGGCGTAGCGGTAGCCTTCGCCGTGGCCCAGGGAGGCCATCAGCTTGGTCGGTGCGTTGCGCAGGTAGGTCGGCACCTCCAGGCTCGGCTGGGCCGCGACAAAGGCCTGCGCCTTCTTCCAGGCCTGGTCGATGGCGTTGCTCTTGGGCGCCACCGCCAGGTGGATGGCGGCGTGGGCGATGGCGCGCTGGCCTTCGTAGTCGCCCAGACGCAGGTAGGCATCCCAGGCCGACATGACCAGTGGCAGGCAACGCGGGTCGGCGTTGCCGACGTCCTCCGAGGCGATGGCCGCCAGGCGACGGATGACGTCCAGCGGATCGCCACCGCCCTGGATAAAGCGGGCCATGTACAGAAGGGCGGCGTCGGGGCGCGATGAGCGTACCGACTTGTGCAGCGCCGACAGCAGGTCGTAGTAGTGATCGCCCTGCTTGTCGAAGGCGCTGGCGGTGTGGCCGATGACGTCCTCGAGCGCCTCGCGGGGCAGACGCTCGGCACCGCCTTCAGCCTGGGTGAAGTCGCAGGCGGTCTCCAGAAGGCCCAGGGCGCGCCGGGCGTCGCCGGCCGAGGCGCGCGCCAGTATCGCCAGCACCTCGTCGTCGACGCGGATGTCGCGGTGACCAAGGCCGCGCTCGGGGTCGGCCAGGGCGCGGCGCATGACCTCGATCAGCGCGGCCTCGTCCAGCGCCTTGAGCACATGGACACGGGCCCGGGACAACAGCGCCGAATTGACCTCGAAGGAGGGGTTCTCGGTGGTGGCGCCGATCAGCGTCAGAAGGCCTGACTCGACGTGGGGCAGCAGGGCGTCCTGCTGACTCTTGTTGAGGCGGTGGATCTCGTCGAGAAACAATACCGTGGTCTGTCCCTGGCCCTGGGCCACCCGGGCGCGCTCCACCACCTCGCGAATGTCCTTGACCCCGGCCATGACCGCCGACAAGCGCTCCAGCCGTGCGCTGGAGGCGCTGGCGAGGATATCGGCCAGGGTCGTCTTGCCGACGCCGGGTGGCCCCCACAGGATCATCGAGCGTACCTGGCCGGCTTCTACCATGCGCCGCAATGGTTTGCCTGGCCCCACCAGCGACGGCTGGCCCACGTAGTCGTCCAGGGACCTCGGGCGCATGCGCCAGGCCAGGGGCGCGGCGTCTTCCTGGTGGGCCTGTTCGAACATGTCCATCGACGACTCCTGAGAAGAATGAATTGAGCGCCAGACGTCAACGCTCAGGCGGTCTGTAGGAAATCAACCCTTCTGAATGTGGCAATTTTCGTCGGGCAAAAACTCGATTATGCGTCTAGGGTGATACATTCCGGTTCCCGCACGATCCGGAACCTGACCCGAGAAGGCCAGTCTAAGCTAGGGTGCCTTCAGCTCATGCTGACCACAGGAGGTTTCCGTCATGCCCATGCTAAAGCAACTGCGACGGGATCATGCCAACATGGCGCGCATACTGCACGTCCTGCAACTCAAGCAAAAGACCCTCGCGCAGGGAGAGCGGCCCAACTTCCAGCTCGTCAGGGAGGTGGTTGACTATATTCTCGACTACATGGCGGGTTTCACCCTGCCCCTGGAGCAGATCTGTACCGACCGTCTCAAGGAGCTGGCCCCCGAAAGCGAGGCAGTGGCCGAGCAGCTGTCCGGCGACTACCGCAAGCTCAAGGCCCGGCTGACGCGCCTGTCCCGTGACATCGACATGATCCTGATGGATGTCGCCATCCCCATGGACCAGTTTGCCGATGACCTCAAGCAGTACCTGGACAGCCACCGTGCTTACCTGCGCCAAGAGCGTGAGGAACTCTTCCCGCTGATCAGCGAGCACTTCTCGGACGAAGATCTCGATCGCCTGGCCCACGCCCTGCCGGAGAACGCCACCGCCGAACTTGAGCGACTCCAGGCGGCCTACCCTGAACTCTATGCCGAGCTACGCGAGGAGCCGGTACCCGCCTGATCGGTTTTTCCCTCGTTCGTTCCTTGCTTCTCGAGCATCACGTCGTCGGCCCGAACTCCGGTTCGGGCCGCATGACGTCTGCGCTCACCTCGGCGCGCTGGCGTATCCGTGGGCGCCCTTGCTGCGCTTATGCAGGTCCGCCAATGTCGGGTAGAATGGCGCCCATGTTGATTCAGGTGCCGTTTCCCTTGCTCAGCCTCTTGCCCCTCCTCCTTCCCCGTCTCCGGTCGGCCTCGATGGCGGCCCGATCCGATCGTGGGGGATATTTCCCCGCCGTCCGGCAGTGGCGGTGGGCATGGGCTTTGCCCGTCAGGGAGGAGGCTTGATGGCCGGACCTGTGCTGGTGTTCGACTCCGGCGTGGGCGGGCTTTCCGTGGTGGCGGCGCTCAGACGCCATCTGCCCGATACGGCGCTTGCCTACTGCTGCGACAACGCCATGCTGCCCTACGGTACGCGGCCGGACCCTTGGTTGGTCGAGCGGATCGTCGCGGTGTGCGAGGCGGCGGTGAATCGTACCGGTGCCGATACCCTGGTGGTGGCCTGCAATACCGCCAGCACCCTGGCACTGGAGGCCTTGCGCGAGCGCCTGGACGTGCCGGTGGTGGGCACGGTGCCGGCGATCAAGCCGGCCGCCCAGGCCAGTCGCAGTGGGCATCTGGCACTGCTGGCCACCAGCGCAACGGTCGCCCGGCCCTACACCCAGCGGCTGATCGACAGCTATGCGCCGCACTGCCAGGTCGAGAAGGTGGCCGCCGACGCGCTGGTGGCCGAGGCGGAGCGCGCCATCCAGGGGCACGCTATCGATCCTGCGGTGGTTCGCCAGGCGCTGGCAGCGCTTGTGGAGGATGCCCGTATCGATACGGTGGTGCTGGGCTGTACCCACTTTCCCTTGCTGCGTCGCTGGCTCGACGAGGCCATGCCGCGGGCCGTCACCTGGGTAGACTCCGGCGACGCCATTGCCCGACGGACGGCCCAGGTGGCGGTGGGCCCGGACGCCCGACAGGGCCTCGATGCGGCCTGGGTCACGAGTCTATTGCGGGATTCGTCAGGTGCGACGGACGCCTCGGAAAGGCTGACGCGAGGGCTTGCGTCCTTCGGCTTTGCGGCCCCTTGTCTGCTGGACGTGCCCAGCGCTTGACCCATCTCTTGTACACCGTTCGGCACCGGCGCTGACCACGCCGTCATCGCCCACGTCATTTGTTTATTGTTCATCGTTTTTCCAGGAGTTTCCGTGGCCATACCCGTCGTTGAACCCGAACGCTATGCCGAACAGCTCGCCGCCAAGCGTGATCGCCTGGTCGAGCAGTTTGCGCGGTTTTCTCCGCCCGAACTCGAGGTGTATCCGTCACCGCCGAGCCACTACCGGCAACGCTGCGAGTTTCGCGTCTGGCACGAGGGCGACGATCTCTACTATGTGATGTTCGAGGTCAATCCCGAGGACCCCGACGACAAGCGACTGGTACGCATGGACCAGTTCGCGGTGGCCAGCGAACGCATCAATGCCTTGATGCCGGCGCTGCTCGACGCCATCCGTGACAACCCGGTGATGCGGCGCAAGCTGTTTCAGGTGGAGTTTCTGACCACCCTGGCGGGTGAGACGTTGATCAGCCTGATCTACCACCGCCCGCTGGAAGAAGACTGGGAGCGGGATGCCCGGGAACTCGAGCGCGAGCTTGGGGTGATGATCATCGGCCGCTCACGCAAGCAGCGGCTGGTGCTGACCCGTGATCACGTGTGGGAACGTCTCGAGGTGGACGGACAGGTACTGCACTACCAGCAGGTGGAAAACAGCTTTACCCAGCCCAACGCGCGCATCTGCGCCTCCATGCTGTCCTGGGCACGGGAGGTGACCGCCGGCAGCCAGCAGCAGGACCTGGTCGAGCTCTACTGCGGCAACGGCAACTTCACCATCGCCCTGGCAGAGAATTTTCGCCGGGTTCTGGCCACCGAGATCTCGCGCACCTCGGTGGCCAGCGCCAGGGTCAATCTCGAGGCCAACGCGGTGACCAATGCCTTTGTCGCGCGGATGTCTGCCGAAGACTTCTCTTCTGCGCTCAAAGGGGAGAAAACAGGCCGGCGAGTGGACGAGATGTGCCTGGGTGACTATGACTTCTCCACAGTGCTGGTAGACCCACCGCGGGCCGGTCTGGACGCCGACAGCTGTGATCAACTGAGTGAATACCCGCGTATCGTCTATATTTCATGCAATCCGGACACCCTGGCCGTCAATCTCGAACAGCTCACCAGGACGCACCGCATCGTTCGTTTCGCTCTGTTTGACCAGTTCCCCTTCACCCATCACTGTGAGTGCGGGGTCTTGCTGGAACGGCGCTCCTGAGGCGCCAACGAGCCTAACGCAAGCGTGCTGTCAAGGGGGGATGCGTAACCGTCATGCTCCATGAGAAGGCGGGCATCTGGATGGGGGTGGGGTGGGGATTGGCGTAAGCTTGCCGAATGCGCCGGGAGCGCCGGATGCGTAGCGCCGCGCAGCACGCTCGTCACTACCTTTACACAGGCCACAGTGAAGTGGCCGCCGCCAACCGAGGTGAGGATGTTACACGTCGCACAGGATGACAGTCGCGAGGATCTGCTCAAGCAACTCGAGGAAAAGCTGGAAGGACGCCTCGATCAGGAAAAGGCCGGTCTGGTGGGTGACTTCGCTCGCCATTTCTACTCCACGGTGCCGCTGGAGGATCTCAGCGAGCGGCGCCTGGATGATCTGTACGGCGCCACCCTGTCGGTGTGGCACTTCCTGCAGCAGTTCGATCCGGCCTCACCCAAGGTCAAGGTCATGAACCCTGACTTCGAGGAGCACGGCTGGCAGTCGACCCACACCTTTGTCGCGGTGCTGCACGAAGACATGCCGTTTCTGGTCGACTCGGTGCGCATCGAGCTCAACCGTCGTGGCATGACCGTCCACGCCATCCACAATTCGGTCCTGTCGGTCGCTCGTGACAAGCAGCACCGGGTCGAGCGTGTGTCGTCTCCGGGTGAAAAGGACGCCCCCGAGCATCGTGAGTCGCTGATCGCCATCGAGGTGGATCGTCACTCCGACCCCGAGGAGCTGTCGGCCATCGAGCAGAGCATCCACGAGGTGCTGAAGGAAGTGCGCACGGCGGTGGCGGACTTCGATCCGATGCGCGCGCGCATCCGCGAGACCATCGACGAGCTCAAGAATTGCTGCCCGGGCCCGATCGACAAGGCCGATCACGACGAGGCGGTGGCCTTCCTCGAATGGATGCTGGAAGACAACTTCACCTTCCTCGGTTATGACGAGTTCACCGTCGACAAGGACAACGGTGGCCAGAGCCTCAATCAGGTCGACGGCAGCGAGCTCGGTCTGTTCCGTCTGTCCGATGCCCAGTATCGCCAGCGTATCCGCACCGACCAGGGGGTCGAGGGCGATCGCTACGTGCTGGTGCCGCAGCTTCTGTCATTCGCCAAGAGTGCCTTCCACGCCCGCGTCCACCGTCCCACCTATCCGGATTACGTGACTATCGATCGCTATGACGACAAGGGCAACGTCATCGGCGAGCGTCGCTTCCTGGGGCTGTTCACCGCTGGGGTCTACAACGACTCGCCGCGTCATATTCCGATCCTGAGGCGCAAGCTCAAGACGGTGATGGATATCGCCGGCTTCAACCCCAAGGGCCACAACGGCAAGCAGCTGACCCAGATCCTCGAGGTCTATCCCCGCGACGACCTGTTCCAGATCGACACAGACGAGCTGGCCCAGACGGCGCTGGGTATCCTCGATATCCGTGAACGTCGCCGGGTGCGGCTGTTCATCCGCGAGGATCGCTTCGGTCGCTTCTATTCGTGCCTGGTATTCGTGCCGCGCGACGTGTTCTCGACCGAGCTTCGTCTGCGTCTGCAGAACCTGCTGTGCGAGGAACTCGACGCCACCTTCGGCGACTTCAACACCTACCTGTCCGAATCGGTGCTGGCGCGGATCCAGTTCATCCTGCGCTTCAACGGCGACACGCCGACCGACTACGACATCAAGGCGCTGGAAGAGAAGCTGGCGCGGCTCGCCCGCAACTGGCGCGATGATCTGCTTAATGCCGCCATCGAAGGCTTCGGCGAGGAACACGCCAACCAGCTGCTGGATCGCTTCCGCGACGCCTTCCAGGCCAGCTACCAGGAAGACTTCAGTGCCCGCACCGCGGTCTACGACCTGCAGCACATCGGCGAGCTGGACAACGGCAAGCCGCTGGCGCTGTCGCTGTACCGACTGATCGAGGAAGAGGGCAGCGGCGTCAACCTCAAGCTGTTCCACAAGCGCAAGCCGATTCCGCTGTCCGACGTGCTGCCGATGATGGAAAACCTGGGGCTCAGGGTCATCGGTGAACGCCCCTACGAGGTCGAGGCGGTGGACGAGAGCTACTGGATCCACGACTTCGATCTGGAGCATCACACCGACACCGAGGTCAACCTGCAGGAGATGCGCAAGCCGTTCATCGAGGCCTTCCAGCGCATCTGGGCCGGCGAGGCGGACAACGACCGCTTCAACCGTCTGATCATCGGCGCCAACCTCGACTGGCGTGAAGTGGCGATGCTGCGCTCCTACGCGCGTTATCTGAAGCAGATCCGCTTCGGCATCTCCCAGAACTTCATCGCCAATGCACTGGTGGCCCACCCGCAGATCACCCGCGAGCTGGTGACCCTGTTCGAGCTGCGCTTCGATCCCGAGGATCGTCCCGCCGAGGGTGAGATCGAGGCCTGCGTCGAGCGCATCAATGGCCTGCTCGACGACGTCGCCAGCCTCAACGACGACCGGCTGCTGCGTCGTTACGTGGAGCTGATCCAGGCGACCCTGCGCACCAACTACTATCAGAAGACCGAAGACGGCGGCTTCAAGGACTACCTGTCGTTCAAGCTGGAACCGTCCAAGGTCACCGGCATGCCCAAGCCGCGCCCGATGTTCGAGATCTTCGTCTGCTCGCCGCGGGTCGAGGGTGTTCACCTGCGCGGTGGCAAGGTCGCCCGTGGCGGCCTGCGCTGGTCGGATCGCCACGAGGACTTCCGTACCGAGGTGCTCGGGCTGGTCAAGGCGCAGCAGGTCAAGAACTCGGTGATCGTGCCGGTGGGGGCCAAGGGCGGCTTCGTGTGCAAGCGCATGCCGGAAGGTGCCGATCGCGAGACCACCCAGAAGGAAGGCATCGCCTGCTACCAGACCTTCATCCGCGCGCTGCTGGACGTGACCGACAATCTGGTCGGTGGCGAGGTCGTCGAGCCGAAGAACGTGGTACGCCACGACGAGGCGGACCCCTACCTGGTGGTGGCGGCCGACAAGGGCACCGCCACCTTCTCCGACATCGCCAACGAGATTTCCATCGAGTATGGCCACTGGCTGGGTGACGCCTTTGCTTCCGGCGGCGCCAACGGCTACGACCACAAGAAGATGGGCATCACCGCCAAGGGCGCCTGGGAGTCGGTCAAACGTCACTTCCGTGGCCTCGGCATCAATACCCAGTCCGACGAGTTCAGCGTGGTCGGTATCGGTGACATGGCCGGTGACGTCTTCGGCAACGGCATGCTGCTGTCCGAGACCATTCGCCTGGTCGGTGCCTTCAACCATATGCACATCTTCGTCGATCCGACGCCGGATGCGGCCAGCACCTTCAAGGAGCGCAAGCGCCTGTTCGAGATGCCGCGCTCCAGCTGGGAAGACTATGACACCTCGTTGATCTCCGAAGGCGGCGGTGTCTTCTCCCGTGCGGCCAAGTCGATCAAGATCACGCCGCAGATGAAGGAGGTCTTCGGCATCAGCGAAGACAAGCTGCCGCCCAATGAGCTGATCCAGGCGATGCTGCGCTCGAAGGTCGACCTGATCTGGAACGGCGGCATCGGCACCTACGTCAAGGCCAGCACCGAGACCGACGCCGAGGTCGGCGACAAGGCCAACGACGTGCTGCGCATCGACGGCAAGGAACTGAACTGCCGAGTGGTAGGCGAGGGCGGCAACCTTGGCCTGACCCAGCGCGGGCGCATGGAGGCGGCGGCGCGTGGTGTGCGCGTCAACACCGACTTCATCGACAACGCTGGCGGGGTCAACTGCTCCGACCATGAGGTCAACATCAAGATCCTGATCGATGAGGTGGTGGCCAACGGTGACATGACCGACAAGCAGCGCAATCAGCTGCTGGCGGACATGACCGAGGAAGTCAGCGAGCTGGTGCTGACCGACAACTATCGTCAGACCCTGGCGCTGGATCTGTCCGAGCGGCTGTCCCACCAGGGGATCGGGCCCTATCGCCGCTTTATCAGCGAACTGGAAGCGGCCGGTCAGATCGATCGCGAACTCGAGTTCCTGCCCTCCGACGAGGAGCTCCAGGAGCGTTCCGCCAATGACCAGGGCATGGTGTTGCCGGAGCTGTCGGTGCTGATCTCCTACGCCAAGAGCACGCTCAAGGGCGACCTGATCGCCTCCGACGTGCCCGACGACGAGATCATCGCCCAGCACGCCACCCGGGCCTTCCCCCAGAGCCTGGTGGAGCGCTACCGCGACCAGGTCCTGAGCCACCGCCTGAAGCGCGAAATCGTGGCGACCCAGCTGGCCAACGATCTGGTCGACCACATGGGCATCGTGTTCACCCGCCGGCTGATCGACTCCACCGGCATGGGGCGTGCGGACATCGCGCGGGCCTACGTCATCGCCCGTGACAGCTTCCAGCTGCCCAAGCTGTGGGAGCAGATCGAAGCGCTCGACAATCAGGTCTCGACCGATATCCAGTACGGAATGATGCTCGACCTGATGCGCATGATTCGCCGCGCTTCACGCTGGTTCCTGCGCCATCGTTCGGGCCAGGCTGCCGGTGACTGCATCGAGTACTACCAGCCGCGTATTGCCCAGCTGCAGGAGAATATCGGCAAGCGTCTGCGTGGCGAGGAACTCGAGGCCTGGCAGGCCCGCCGTGACGAACTCGTCGACGCCGGGGTGCCCGAGGCGCTGGCCTCCACCGTGGCCGCGGCCGATAGCCTGTACGCGGCGCTGGGCATCATCCAGACCGCCCGCCAGGTCAACGAGAAGCCGCAGAAGGTGGCCGAGGTCTGCTACGAGATCGGCGCCCGTCTGGAGCTGCCGTGGATGATCCAGCAGGTTACCGCCTTGCCGGTGAAGGATAGCTGGCAGGCCCAGGCGCGGGAGACCTTCCGCGACGACATCGAGCGTCAGCAGATGGCGTTGACCGCCAGCGTGATGAAGATGGAGAGCGGCGCCCGCGATACCGCCGGACGTGTCGATCAGTGGCTCAAGCACCACGAGTCCATGCACAAGCGCTGGTGCCGCCTGATCAACGAGGTCGACAGTGGCGCCCAGGGCGGCTTCCCGCTGTTTGCCGTGGCGGTGCGTGAGCTGGTGGATCTGGCCGAGAGCAACAGCGAGGTCTAGACCCCGGGTCAGTGAGTCGACCACTAGAGGACGCCCACGGGCGTCCTCGTCGTAGCCAACACCGATCGAGTGAATCCGTGACGTTGGTTCACACAAGGTGGCGGTTCACACCAGGTGGCGGTTCACACAATGCAAGAAGGGCGCCCCTGGGGGCGCCCTTCTTGCGTCTGGCCTTCGTATGCCTTGTCGGCAACCAACGGACCGAGGCTTAGCGGCAGCTGATGCTCCAGATCGCCTTGAAGCCTTCGCTATCGTCGTTCAGCGCCGCCAGGTTGGTGTCTTCGTTGACGGTGCCGCCTTCGACCATGGCCTCGGCGCGCTCACGCTTTTCCGGGCTGGTGTTGGGGCCAAGCACCTGTTGCTCTTCGATGATGAATTCGTCGCGATCCTGGGCCTCGCACTGCTCCAGTGCGCGCTCCTTGGCCTCTTCCAGGGCTTCCTGGCGATCGTCGCCGAGCCCGGTGACGATGTAGTCGGTGCTCTCTTTCTCCATCGAGGCGCTGTCGCTGGCGCAGCCGGCAAGGCCGAGGGCGGCAATGGCGCCGAGGGCAAGCATCATGGGGCGAGTCTTGATCATCATGCGGTCTCTCCTTTTCCGTCTCGGGGATCCCTGTTTCCAGCAGGGATGGGCGCTTGTCACCCGCGCCTTGCTGACCATGCTAACGAATCAGCACAGCAGCACAAGAGTAGCGTACCGGCGACGGGGGGTGTCGCAGACAGGAGACGGCCGGCAAGGGACGGCGAACAAGAGCCGGTAGATAAGTGACAGCAGATGAGGGGGCGCACGAAGCGGGAGGCAAGAGTCGGTAGACAAGAGCCGGTAGATAAGCGACAGCAGATGAGGGGGCGCACGGAGCGGGAGGCAAGAGTCGGTAGACAAGAGCCGGTAGATAAGCGACAGCAGACGAGGGGCGTACCAAGCGGGAGGCAGGAATCGGTAGATAGGCGACGAGGTGGCGGGACCACCGATCGGCCATCAGTGCCCGTGGGGCAGTGATGGCCGGTCGATGAATCCGCTCAGCGAAGCGCTACAGCAGGAAGATCGTCGCCAGGCCGAGGAAGGACATGAAGCCGATCACGTCGGTGACGGTGGTCAGAATGACCGAGCCGGACAGCGCTGGATCGATGTTCATGCGCTTGAGCACGAGGGGAATCACGATGCCGCAGACCCCGGCGGCCAGCATGTTGATGACCAGGGCGGCGGCGATGATCACGCCGATCGCCACGCTCTTGAACCAGAGCACCGCCAGCACCGCCACCACCAGTGCCCAGACGATACCGTTGAGCAGGGCAATGCCGACCTCCTTGCGCAGCAGCCAGTTGCTGTTGGTCTTGCTGATCTGGCCAAGGGCGAGGCCGCGAATGGCCAGGGTCAGGGTCTGGCTGCCGGCGATGCCGCCCATGCTGGCGACGATCGGCATCAGTACCGCCAGCGCCACCACCTTCTCCAGGGCATCCTCGAACTGACCGATGACCCAGGCGGCGAGAAAGGCGGTCAGCAGGTTGATGCCGAGCCATACCGCACGACGCTTGGCGCTGGGCAAAACCGGCGCGAACAGGTCTTCCTCCTCGTCGAGGCCGGCCATGTTCATCAGCGCCTGTTCGGAGTTCTCCTGGATGACGTCGACGATATCGTCGATGACGATACGGCCGATCAACATGCCGTCGTTGTCCACCACCGGGGCCGACGTCAGGTCGTGGGTCTGGAACAGGGTGGCCACGTCGCGGGACTTCATGTCGCCCTGGATGACGTCGACGTCGGCGTCCATCAGCTCCGCCACCGAGGTCTCCTGATCATGGGAAACCAGCCGGGCCAGCGGCAGCACGCCGACGAAGTGGCCGATGCGGTCCACCACCATCAGGTTGTCGGTGTTGTCCGGGATCGACTCCTTCCAGCGCAGGAAGCGTTGCACTGTCTCGAGGGTGACGTCGGAGCGCACCCCGATGGCGTCGGTGCGCATCAGGCGCCCGGCGCTGTCTTCCTCGAACGACAGGGTCTCCTGCAGACGAGTGCGCTGCATCTCGTCCATGGTGCGCAGCATGTCCTCGGCCACCTGCTTGGGCAGGTCCTCGAACAGCTCTGCCAGGTCGGCGGTGTCCAGGCTTGCCGTGGCGGCGACGATCTCCTCGGGGTCCATGTCCTCGAGCAGGGTGCTGCGCACCTCGTCATGGACGTGCAGCAGGACCTCGCCGTCGTCCTCCGCCGGTACCTGTTCCCATAGCCTGATGCGCTCGCTCAGCGGCAGCGATTCGAGCAGCAGGGCGACCTCGGCGGGTTCGAGATCCTCCAGGGCCTCGGAGACCTCCTGGGGGTTCTCGTCTTCCAGGGCCAGGTGGATGCGCGACAGCTGGCTTTCAAACGTCTCGGTCACTTCTGTCATGGGCCCTCCCGGCATATGTCGCTGACTGACAAGACAACGATCGTGTCCTACGTTGATGGAGTTAGTAGAACACAACTATTTACAAAGAAAAGGAGTGGCGAATGGCTGGATCGAGCGAGGGCTACCACGAACCGGTGGAAGAGTTGACGGCGCAGACCCGGGATTACCATCGCGCCATCGTGTCGTTGATGGAGGAACTGGAGGCAGTCGACTGGTACAACCAGCGAGTTGACGCCTGTCAGGACGAAGATCTACGCAAGATCCTCGAACATAACCGTGATGAGGAAAAGGAGCACGCGGCCATGACCCTGGAGTGGCTGCGCCGCAAGGATCCCGCCATGGACAAGTATCTACGCGAGTTTCTGTTTACCGAAGGGGACATTGGACACTGACGACCTGGGATGAAAGCCCGTTTGGGCAAAACGGCTGAGGTCTGATTCAGGAAGTCGTCGTGGCGTCGCGGCTGCGCTATACTCGCGCCCGGCCGCGCGCCCTCGTCCTTTTTCGCCTCGGAGACGCCATGTACGATCTCGCCCGCTCCCTGTTGTTTCGCCTGGATCCCGAACGGGCCCACGGCCTGTCCTTGACGTCGCTGGACTGGGCGGCGCGCGTGAAGGCGACGCGGTTGCTGGCAGGTGCCCGCGTGGACGATCCGGTCAACGTGATGGGCTTGAGCTTCCCCAACCGTATCGGCCTGGCGGCGGGGCTCGACAAGAACGCCGATCACCTCGACGCCCTGGGGGCGCTGGGCTTCGGCTTCGTCGAGGTCGGCACCGTGACCCCCAGGGCCCAGTCCGGCAACCCCAAGCCCCGGCTGTTCCGCCTGCCCGAGCGTGGCGCCATCATCAATCGCATGGGGTTCAACAACCTCGGCGTGGATCACCTGGTGGAGCAGGTAAAGGCCAGCCGCTACCGCGGGGTGATCGGCATCAATATCGGCAAGAACCTGACCACCTCGGTGGAGGACGCCGGTGACGACTACCTTTACTGCCTGGAGCGGGTTCACGCTCACGCCGACTACGTGGCGGTCAATATCTCGTCACCGAATACTCCGGGGCTACGCAACCTGCAGTTCGGCGACCACCTCGATGAGTTGCTCGGACGCCTGCGCTCGACAGGCACTCGCCTCGATGAACAGAGTGGGCGTCGTGTGCCGCTGGCGGTAAAGATCGCCCCGGACATGGACGAGGAAGAGGTCGTTCTGGTGGCGCGGGCGCTGGCGGACAATGGCATCGACGCGGTGATCGCCACCAACACCACGGTATCCCGTGAAGCGGTGCAAGGGCTTGCGCACGCCGATGAGCAGGGCGGACTGTCGGGTTGCCCGGTGTTCGATGCCTCCAACCTTGTGATCGAGCGGCTGCGCCAGGCGTTGCCCGACATGCCGATCATCGGCGTCGGCGGCGTCGACAGTGGCCAGGCGGCGGTGGCCAAGCGTCAGGCAGGGGCGGATCTGGTGCAGGTGTATTCGGGCTTTATCTACCGCGGACCGGGGCTGGTCCGGGAGTGCGCCAGGGCGCTGGCGTCGGCGCGCTGAAAGGGCGGGCAGCAAAAAGCCCATGGCGTCTTTTGCCATGGGCTTGGCGGGTCTTTCCTTTACCTCGACAGTACTGCGTTATCAGAGCACCATGGGGTTCTTGTGAATGCCGGACACTCCCGTCATGCCCGACCACTGGTCCCCACGACCTTCACGCCAACCGCTCATCCAGTATTCCCGTAGATTGATGTCCTGGCTGGGGCAGTCATCGCGGGATCTACCCGAGAGACCGGCCTTGTAGCCATGTACATAGGCACGCTGGAAGCGATCACGTTTCTGTCGTTTCATGGGTCTACCTCGTGACAAAGGTACCAATCTGACCTGCCCCTGCGGGAAATTCGGGGGATGCAAGCGGCAGGCCCGTGATGCCCAAGCCCTGCGATGTGCAGGCTCTCCCGAGTCGCACGAAATGAAGGCTTGTTGACAGGGACACATGTGTCGTATCTCGTAGCTACCATTCCATTGATAGCGTAAGCCGCTCGGCATTGTCGACTGTTGTTTTGTAACAACCTGTTCACCTTGTCGTCATGAAATGGTTAACCGAATAATGGCTTTCGCAGTCATCATTAATGTAGGAGAAGCAAGTGCCTGAGAAGCTTGACCTTCTGGCAACCTGTCCGCGGGGCATCGAACAACTGTTAGCCGACGAGCTAGTCACATTCGGCTTGACACCGGGCAAGACCACCGTGGCAGGCGTGAACGCCGAGGGCGATCTCGAGGGTGCCTACCGGGCCTGTCTGTGGTCGCGCCTGGCCAACAGGGTCATCCTGTGTCTGTCGCGGACGGAAGGCGTCGAAACGCCGGATGCCTTGCACGATGCCGCCGCCGCCGTCGACTGGCAGCGCCATCTGCCTGCCGGTGCCAGCATTGCGGTGGACTTTCATGGTCGCAGTGACGAGATTCGACACACCCGCTTCGGCGCCCAGACGGTCAAGGATGGCGTGGTCGACCGTCTTGGTGCGGCCGGCCAGGCGCGTCCCGATGTCGACGTCCGTAATCCCGACGTTCGCCTCTATGCCCACCTGCACCGTGGCCGCTTGACGCTGGGCATCGACCTGTCCGGCGACAGCCTGCACCGGCGCGGCTATCGTCGCGATACCGGCCACGCCCCGCTCAAGGAAAACCTGGCGGCGGCGCTGCTGGTGCGCGCCGGCTGGCCGGAGTTGGCCAAGCAGGGCGCGCCGCTGGTTGACCCCATGTGTGGCTCGGGCACGCTGTTGATCGAAGCTGCGCTGATGGCCGCCGACATGGCGCCCAACCTGAATCGGGAGCGCTTCGGCTTTGCCCGCTGGGCCGGCCACGACCCGGCGCTGTGGCGCGAGGTCCTGCGCGAGGCCGAGGCCCGGGCGAGCATCGGACGAAAACGCGCGCGCTCGGTGATCTTTGGCTTCGACCAGAGCCCGCCGGCGCTGTCGGCGGCCAAGACCAACGCCATGCGCGCCGGCATCCCGGCGCTGATCCACCTCGATGGCGCCAGCGTGCATCGCCTGGCGCGGCCGCGGGTGCTCGACCCCGAGCTTGCGGGGCTGGTGATCAGCAACCCGCCTTACGGCGAGCGTATCGGCGAGCTGCCGGAGCTGGTGCGGCTCTATTCGGACCTGGGCGAGCGGCTCAAGGCCGACTTCGGTGGCTGGCGCCTGGCGCTGTTCACCGGCAATCCGGACCTTGGCCACCGTCTCGGCATGCGTGCCCACAAGCAGTACGCGCTGAGAAACGGCCCGCTCGAGGCCAAGCTGTTGCTGATCGATATCGCACGCCGCGATGGCCAGAACCAGAACCAGGATCAGAACCAGGATCGGAGCCAGGGTCGCCGCCATGACGCTGAGGCAACGTCGGCGGTCGACGGCCAGGCTAGCCCGGCCACTCGGGCAAGCCTGGAGGCGGCGTCCTCCGATACCCAGGCAACATCCACGGCACCTCGTAGCGAGGGCGCCCAGATGTTTGCCAACCGTCTGGAAAAGAACCAGAAGAAGCTGCGCAAGTGGCTCAAGCGCAGCGGCGAGAGCTGCTATCGGCTGTATGACGCCGACATGCCCGAGTATGCCCTGGCCATCGATGTCTACGGCGATCACGTCCACGTCCAGGAGTACGCCGCGCCCAAGTCCATCGATCCGTCCCAGGCCCAGCGGCGTCTGTTCGATGCCCTCGGGGTGATTCCCGAGGTGCTGGAAGTGGACCCCGGCAAGGTGGTGATCAAGCGGCGCAAGCGTCAGCAGGGCAAGTCTCAGTACGAGAAGCAGGGTCGCAGCGGCCAGCGCTTCCAGGTCACCGAAGGTCGCGCGACGCTATGGGTCAACCTGCGTGACTATCTGGACACCGGGCTGTTTCTCGATCATCGCCCGGTGCGCCGTATGCTCGGCGAGATGGCTGCCGGCAAGCGCTTTCTCAACCTGTTCTGCTACACCGCCACGGCCACGGTGCAGGCAGCGCTCGGCAGCGAGGCCGAGGGCGGCGCCAGTGACAGTGTCAGCATCGACATGTCCAACACCTACCTGGAGTGGGCGCGGGACAATTTCGCGCTCAACCGGCTCGACCCGTCGCGCCACCGGGTGGTGCGCGACGACTGCCTGCGCTGGCTGGAGACCGCAGGCGGCGAGTTCGACCTGATCTTCATGGACCCGCCGACCTTCTCCAACTCCAAGAAGATGGAAGACACCCTGGATGTCCAGCGGGACCACCCGCGCCTGGTGCGCCTGGCCATGGCTCGGCTGGCGCCGGGCGGTACCCTGGTGTTCTCCAACAACCAGCGGCGCTTTCAGATGGATGACGAGCTTGCCGTCGACTTCGAGGTCAAGGACATCTCGCGTCAGACCTTCGACCCTGACTTCAGCCGCCGGCCGGACCTGCACCACTGCTTCCTCATCCGCCATCGGCAGGCGTCGTGATGGTACTGACGCTCTACACCACCCTGGGCTGCCATCTGTGCGAGCAGATGGAAGCCCTGGTGCGTGCCCTTGCCCGGGTGGAGTTCACCATCGAGCGTATCGAGATCAGCGAAGACGACACCCTGCTTCGCCGTTACGGCGAAAGGATCCCGGTGCTGATCGACGCTGAACGTCCCGATGACGTCCTGGAGGGGCGGGTGGAGCCGGATGCCGTCATGCGCTGGCTGGCGACACGCGGGTGGTTGAGCGAGCAAGTGGTCGCTGTGCAAGCCGAAGCGGACTCGGCGAGCCAGGGGAGGGAGGCTCCCGCAGTAACAGCGTCCCGGGTGAAGGGACGCCGCGTCTTCGGCAAGCTCTGAGCGGGTGCCGGGATGGCTGTAGGATGACTGTAACAAGGGCTATGGCGAGAGCGCCCGTAGTGGTGGCCTCGTCGCCATGGCGGCCACCGCGTTAGCGGCGGGTCGCCAGGGCAGCGGCCAGCTCTCGCTGGTAGGCCTCGAGATGTGAGGTCGGCTCCTCGTCAAGACGCCCAAGTGCCACCGCCAGTTCGAAGAAGCCAGGGCCCGGCAGTTGGGGTGCCTGGCGGCTGACCACCAGGGCGGCGATCAGCGGTCGTTCGGCCGCGACATCCTCGCGCATGGTGATTTCCAGGGCTTCGGCCACCCGGCGGATGGTGCGTGGCGGGGTGAGCCCTAGAGCCTCGGCGGCCTGCTGGTAGGTGATCGGCAGGGCGCTGTCGGGCAGGCTCTCCAGCAGGGCACGCAGTCGGGGAGCCAGGCTGGCAGGGGAGGTGTCCGCCATGCTCAGTGCTCGTCCAGCAGTGACAGTTGCCCCATGGCTTCACGGCCTTCCGGGCTATGGTCGTCGGCTTCCAGGACCTTGGTGAAACCTCGCGATCCGAGGATGGTCTTCTCGTCTTCCAGCCACATCATTGCCTGACCGTAGTCATCGGCCAGCTGATGCTTGAGCCCGCCGAACTGGGTTCCGATCTGGCCCCAGGCACGGCTGAAGATCCAGTCGCCGAACATGTCCTGGTGCACGTGCACGAGGACATAGTCATGGTCGGTTTCCCAGCGGACGATCACGGCGACTCCCGTCATATCACTTGGTGGCTACGGAGGGCGGGCGCCGGCTCCGTTTCTGGAAACGCTGATAAAGCCTTTGCAGTGTTTCCATTATGGTTATCATGGGCATTGTAAGCCCTTGAGGCTAATCCACAAATAGCCCGGTTGCATGACCGGGAGCCCGATACCTGCGACCCGGGGAACCCCATGAAGATTCTTGTCGATGCCAACGTGCCCGCCGCCGATGCCTGCTTTGCGCCGCTTGGCCAGGTCAGCCGCCGGCCGGGGCGCGAGATCGACGCCGACAGCCTGGCCGATGTGGATGCCCTGGTGATTCGCTCGATCACGCGTCTCGACGCCGATTTGATCGAGGCCACCAAGGCCAAGGGCTCGCCGCTGTCTTTTGTCGGCAGTTGCACCATTGGCACCGACCATGTCGACCAGGCCGCCCTGGCGCGCCATGCCATCACCTTCGCCAGCGCCCCGGGCTGCAATGCCGAGCCGGTGGTGGACTACGTGCTGTCGGCGTTGATGCTGGCCTGCGAGCGTCGTGGCCAGTCGCTGCTCGAGCGTCGCGTGGGGATCGTCGGTGTCGGTAATGTGGGCGGCCGGCTGGCGACCCGTCTGGCCGCCATGGGCATCGAGCACCGGCTGTGCGACCCGCCAAGGGCCGAGAGGGAAGCCAGCAGCAGAGCCGGTGACGAGAACGGCCAGGACTTTGTCGAGCTGGACGCCCTGATCGACAGCTGCGACGTGCTGTGCCTGCATACCCCGCTGGTGCGCGAGGGATGCCACGCTACTCGCCACCTGCTCGACGCCCGGCGCATCGAGGAGCTGCTGCCCGGTACGCTGCTGCTCAATGCCGGACGTGGCGACTGCGTCGACGGTCAGGCGCTGAGCCGACGCCTGGCTCGCGGTGATGACCTCACCGCACTGCTCGACGTGTGGGAGGAAGAGCCCTCCATCGACCAGGTACTGGCGCACCAGGTCGCCCTGGCCACGCCCCATATCGCGGGGCATAGCCTGGACGGCAAGCTGCGCGGTACCCATCAGATCCATCAGGCGCTGGTGGCCCACCTGGGGCTGGGGGAAAGGGTTTCCCTCGCGGAGCTGCTGCCCGCTCCCGCGTTGTCACGCCTGGTGCTCGATGGCGGCCTGTCGCCGGAGGAGGCGCTGGCGCTTTGCATGCGGGCGGTGTATGACCCGCGGCGCGATCATGATCGACTGCTGCGAGCCATGGCCGTCGATGACCCGGGCAAGGGCTTTGATCAGTGTCGGGCGAGTTATCCGCTGCGTCGTGAGTTTTCGACCCTGACGCTGGAGCTTGTCGGCCAGGCGCAGGAGCTGGCGCCCCTGCTGTCCGGGGCCGGCTTTCAAGTGGACTGCCGCTGACTCAGACGGCACCGCTGACACAGACGGCACCGCCGTCCAAGTGGTCTTTCCCGACCAGCTACATGGACACCCCAAGGGCCCGACGCCATGCGCCGGGCCCTTGTCTGTTGGGGCGGACATCCTCTACTGCGACTTCCATCGCGCGGCTGAGTCTTGGCGTCGCGGCCAAGTCTTGGCGTTGCCTGGGTGTCAGCAGGTTACAGCCCCATGGCCGAGGAGGTGGAACGGCGCGGATCGGCGCCGCCGTAGAAGACGCCGTCCTCGATCAGGATCGACTGGGCGGCACCCATGGCCTCCTGCTGGCTGACGGTGTGGCCCATGCTCTCCAGCAGGTCCAGGGTGTCGGGGCTGACGCCCTGTTCGATACGGATTTCGTCGGGCAGCCACTGGTGGTGGATGCGCGGCATGCTGACCGCTGCCTGGATGTTCATGTCGTGGTCGATCACGTTCATCAGCACCTGCAGGGTGGTGGTGATGATGCGCGAGCCACCGGGGCTGCCGGTGATCAGGTAGTTCTTGCCGTCGCGCTTGACGATGGTCGGCGTCATCGACGACAGCATGCGCTTCTCCGGCTCGATCTTGTTGGCTTCGCCGCCGATCAGACCGTAGGCGTTGGGTACCCCCGGCTTGGCCGAGAAGTCGTCCATCTCGTTGTTGAGCAGGAAGCCGGCGCCGTCGACCACGATGCCCGAACCATAGCTGAAGTTGATGGTGTAGGTGTTGGACACCGCCAGGCCGTTGCCGTCGGCGATCGAGAAGTGGGTGGTTTCGTTGGACTCGTAGGGCAGCGGGTTGCCTGGCGCGATATCGGCACTCGGGGTGGCCTGGTCGGCGGCGATATCGCTGCGTAGCTCGGCGGCGTACTCCTCGGAGGTCAGCCCGGCCAGGGGCACCTCGACGAAGTCGGTGTCACCCAGATACTGGGAGCGATCGGCGTAGGCCCGCTTCATTGCCTCGGCCATCAGGTGGATGGTGCGGGCCGAGTTGAAGCCCAGCTCGCCGATATCGTCGTCCTCGAGGATGTTGAGGATCTGCACGATATGGGCGCCACCGGAGGACGGCGGGCTCATCGCGTAGACGTCGTGGCCACGGTAGCTGCCATGCACCGGGTCGCGCACGGTGGCCTCGTAGCTGGCCAGATCCTCCCGTGTCATCAGGCCGTCGTGACGCTCCATCTCGGCGGCGATCAGCTCGGCGGTCTCACCCTCGTAGAACTCACGGGGGCCCTGTTCGGCGATGCGCTTCAAGGTGGCGGCCAGGTCCGGCTGGCGGTAGATGTCGCCGACCTGGTAGCGCGAGCCATCCTCCTTGAAGAACTTGGCGCGGCTGGCCTCCCAGGGCTCGAAGCGTTCGCTGGCGCTGTCGATGCCGTCGACGAAGCGCTGGGGCACGGCGAAGCCCTCTTCGGCAAGCTTGATGGCCGGGGCCAGGGTCTCGGCCAGGCTCATGGTGCCGTAGCGCTCCAGCGCCAGCGCCAGCCCTGCCACGGTGCCGGGTACGCCGGCGGCGTTGTGGGTGTAGCGGGACAGCTCGGCCACAGCGTCGCCGTTGTCGTCCTGGAACATGGTCTCGTAGGCCGCCTTGGGCGCTTTCTCGCGGTAGTCGATGGCGATGACTTCATCGCTGTTCTCGTCGGAGATCAGCATGAAGCCGCCGCCGCCGATATTGCCCGAACGCGGCTGGGTGACCGCCAGCGCAAAGCCTGCGGTCACGGCGGCGTCCACGGCATTGCCGCCGTTGGCCAGCACCTCTCGGGCCACCTCGGAGGCCAGGAAGTGGCTGGTAGCGACCATGCCGCGGGTGCTGACCTCAGGATGGAAGCGTTCGCCTTCCAGGATCGCCTGACTGTCGGCCAGCGCCGAGGTCGAGACGAGACCCAGAGCGAGCCCTAGCGCCGAGCCTGCGATTGCCCCGCGCAGGGAGTAAGAGACTGACATGGCATACCCTCGTGTTTTCGGTAGATCGTTGCAGGCCGCTGGCCGTGCGGCCAGAACGCCTCGTTGTACGCTGCTTAACTATTGTCGTGACGAGGCGTACGCGCAAATGGCGAAGCGATCCTGGGTGTGCCGAGAGGAGTAAGTGAAAGCCGGCTCCAACGACAACGCCCCCGCCAGGCAGGGCCGGGCGGGGGCGTTGCGAGCGCATCAAGTGTGCGCTTACTGGCGGTAGGCGGCTTCCTTGAGCGCGCGGATGCGGTCGTCCAGCGGCGGGTGACTCGCAAACAGCTTTTCCATCAGCTTGCGGGTCTGGCCGGTGGTGATGGCGAAGGCGGTCAGGGTGTCCGGCATCTGGTCGGGCATCTGGGTCTCGGCCTTGAGTCGAGCCAGGGCATTGATCATGGCGCCGGAACCGGCGAGCTTGGCCCCGGCGGCGTCGGCGCGGTACTCGCGGAAGCGCGAGAACCAGGCGGCGATCATCGAGGCCAGAATGCCGAACACGATCTCGGCGACCATGACCACGGCGATGTAGCCAAAGAAGCCAAGGCCCTCGTTGTCGTCACGCCGCAGGAAGCTGTCGACCACCTGGGCGACCACCCGGGCGAAGAACATCACGAAGGTGTTGAGCACGCCCTGAATCAGCGCCAGGGTGACCATGTCGCCGTTGGCGACGTGGCCGATCTCGTGGGCCAGCACCGCCTTGATTTCTTCGGGCTGCATGCGATTGAGCAGACCGGCGGACACCGCGACCAGGGCATCGTTCTTGTTCCAGCCGGTGGCAAAGGCATTGGACTGCTGGGCCGGGAAGATGCCGACCTCCGGGGTCTTGATGTTGGCCTCGCGGGCCAGCTCGGCGACGGTGTCGACCAGCCACTGCTCGGTGGCGTTGGAGGGATTTTCGATGATCACCGTGCCGGTGGAGCGCTTGGCCATCCACTTGGAGATGAACAGCGACACCATGGAACCCGCCATGCCGAACACGAAGCAGAAGATCAGCAGGCTGTTGAAGTTGATGCCCTGGGCGTTGAGGTAGGGCTCCACGCCGAGCAGGCGCAGGGTGATACTCGCCACCAGGATCACCGCCAGGTTGGTGCCCAGGAAGAGCAGGATTCTCATCATTGCCGACATTCTCCGTAAGGAAGGAAACCTGCCGAGCCAATCGGCTCGACGGGAGGAATCAGATGCTTAGATAAGCCCTGGAGCGACAAGTTTCAAGCGCCCGGGCGCGGATGACGCTATCACCGTGCCAGCGTCGAGATAGCGGATTCGATGCTGGCACCCGGCGATGACGTCGGCGTGACCGCTTACTGGCGATAGCGCGAGAGGAAGCGGGCGAAGCGATCCAGGGCGTCGCCGAGCTGATCGGCCCAGGGCAACGTGACGATGCGCACGTGGTCCGGGTCGGGCCAGTTGAAGGCGGTACCCTGGACCAGCAGGATCTTCTCCTGCAGCAGCAGGTCCAGCACCAGTTGCTGGTCGTCCTGGATATTGAAGACCTTGGGGTCCAGGCGCGGAAAGGCGTAGAGTGCGCCCTTGGGCGTGGTGCAGCTGACCCCTGGGATGGCGTTGAGCTTTTCCACCGTGATGTCGCGCTGGGCCAGCAGGCGCCCGCCGGGCAGGATCAGGTCGTTGATCGACTGGTAGCCCCCCAGTGCGGTCTGGATGGCGTGCTGGGCGGGCACATTGGCGCACAGGCGCATCGAGGCCAGCATGGTCAGGCCCTGGATAAAGTCGTTGGCGCGCTGGCGTGCCACCGCCCCGGACAGGGTCATCCAGCCGCTGCGAAAGCCGGCGCAGCGGTAGCTCTTGGACAGACCGTTCATGGTCACCACCAGCTGGTCTTCGCTGGCCAGTGCCCCGGTGGCCACGTGCACGGTGTCGTCGTAGAGGATCTTGTCGTAGATCTCGTCGGAGAACACCACCAGGTTGTGCTCACGGGCGATGTCGAGCAGCTCGCGCAGCACCTCGGGGGGATAGACCGCACCGGTGGGGTTGTTGGGGTTGATGATGACGATGGCGCGGGTGTGGCTGGTCACCTTGGCGCGGATATCGTCCATCGCTGGCGCCCAGTCGGCCTGTTCGTCGCACAGATAGTGCACGCCACGCCCGCCGGACAGGTTCACCGCAGCGGTCCATAGCGGGTAGTCGGGGGCCGGGATCAGCACCTCGTCACCGTCGTTGAGCAGCGCCTGCATGGCCATCACGATCAGCTCGGAGACGCCGTTGCCGATGTAGATGTCCTCGATACCTACGCCAGGGATCTCCTTGCGCTGGCACTCCTGCATGATCGCCTTGCGCGCCGAGTAGAGACCCTTGGAGTCACAGTAGCCCTGGGCGGTGGGTAGATTGCGCATCACGTCCTGCAGGATCTCTTCCGGCGCCTCGAAGCCGAACGGCGCCGGGTTGCCGATATTGAGCTTGAGGATGCGCTGTCCTTCGTCCTCCAGCCGCTTGGCGTGCTCGAGCACGGGCCCGCGGATGTCGTAGCAGACGTTGTCGAGCTTGTGAGACTTGGAAAGGGTGGGCGTGTCCATGGCGCGGGTCTCGCTGGGTCCGTGTGTCCGTGCCCGCCGGGGCGGGAGTGTCGTTGTTGGTGAGTCCTGTCGATGCGTTGCCGGGGCGGCGGTGGCCGGGCGTGCGGCCTAGTCGTCGCTCGCCGCTCCGCCCTGGGCACCCTGGTGAGGTGCTGCCTTCGAGGCGCCTTCTGTGACATCCTGCGAGCCGTCTTCCGAGGCATCGTTTGCGGCGTCGACAGCGGCTTCCTCAGGCGCCGGGATGTCCTCCGGGGTCTCCAGGGTCAGGCGCCCGAGCTTGCCGTCACGCAGTTCGTGCAACAGCACCTCGCTGCCGCGGTGCAGGTCGATCTCGCCACCGGCGCGCAGGCCACCGCGCTTGGCGGCGATCTCGGCGAGGATGGCGTGGCCGTCGAAGCCGGCCAGCGCCATCAGGTCCGGGCGAGCGTCTCCGTCGGCCTCGACCTTGTCGGCGTCGGGATTGGCCTCGTAGGCCGGCAGCGCCTTGAGTTTATAGCGTGCCTTGAGCGCCTCTGGATAGCGTTTGGCCAGCTCGGCGGCGGTGATCAGGGCCACATCGACATAGTCGATGGCGGTATCGCGGATGGCGCCGCTGGCCGCCAGACGATAGGCACTGGCCTGATCCTCTATCTTTGGCCACAGCACGCCCGGGGTGTCGGTCAGCGCCACGCGACCCTGGATGCGTACCTTCTGCTGGCGCTTGGTCACCGCCGGTTCGTTACCGGTCTTGGCGATGGTGCGTCCCGCCAGACCATTGATCAGCGTCGATTTGCCGACATTGGGGATGCCCATCACCATCACCCGCACGTCGCGGTCGGCACGCACCTGGCCAGCCAGTTCATGGCACAGCTTGGGAATGCGCTTGAGCTCGCGGGTATTGGTGGTGGTCACCGCCAGGGCGCGGGTGTCTGGCTGGGCGTCGAAGTGGGCGGTCCAGGCACGGGTACCCTCAGGATCGGCCAGATCGGCTCGGGACAGGATCTTGAGTACCGGCTTGTGGCGGGTCAGGCTCGCCAGCATCGGATTGGCACTGGAATAGGGCAGGCGCGCGTCCAGCACCTCGATGACCACGTCGATTTCCGGCAGCGCCTCGAGAATCTGGCGTCGCGCCTTGTTCATGTGTCCCGGAAACCAGCCCAGCATCTCGTTCTCCTGCCTTCTCTAAAGGGTGTTGCGCAAATGGCTCCCCATCTTATGGAAATGCGAGGCAAATGTCGCGAGCGGTGGATGACAAGGTCGCAGATGATGGAGGGCAGGGTCGCACACGGTGGGAGGCGAGGTCGCAAGGTCCGGGCGACAAGCGCGCCAGGCCCGCCGAAAAACACCTGGCGGCGGGCACAGGGGCTTGCAGCGAGAAGGAAAGGGGCAAGGGGAGAGAGACGTCTGGGGCGTAGGCCAGGGGATGGCGCAACGCCTACTCCCCCTCATGAAAGTCGATGGCCAGCGAGTTGATGCAGAAGCGCTCTCCGGTGCTGGTCGGACCGTCGGGGAACACATGGCCTAGGTGGGCATCGCAGCGATGGCAGGTGACCTCGATGCGGTGCATGCCGTGGCTGGTGTCCTCGTGGCGCTGCACGCTTTCGCAGGACAGCGGGCGGTCGAAGCTGGGCCAGCCGCAGCCAGCGTCGAACTTGTGCTCGTTTTCAAACAAGGGGGCGTTGCAGCACACGCAGTGATAGATGCCGTGCACCTCGGTGATCTGGTAGTCACCGGTAAAGGGACGTTCCGTGCCTTTTTCGCGGGTGACGTGGTACTGCTCCGGGGTAAGCTGCTCTCGCCATTCGGCGTCGGACTTCTCGATCTTCTTGCGCATGGACGGTCTCCCGTGACGTTCGGTCGAGGCTTGCGCATCGTGGTTCGCGTCGATGCGGCACCCACGACTGCATCAAAGTCGCAGCCTCGGTATTCAAGCTAAGACGTTTGCTGCAGTTTGACCAACTCCTGCGTTCCACGATGCAGGGGAGGGTGGCTAAAGCGTCGATGGAGAGCGAATGCGTATAGAAAGAGCCTATATAGAGAAGGGCGCTGAATCGAGCAGGAAATCCTTCAGCCGGGGTTGACACTTTTGAGGGTGCTCAGTAACATACGCGCCACCTCGAGATGAGACGAGGCGGATGCGTCCCATTCGTCTAGTGGTCCAGGACACCGCCCTTTCACGGCGGGAACAGGGGTTCGAACCCCCTATGGGACGCCAACTCGAATCTCGAGGCCGGAATGCGGCAGTAGTGCGCAGCGCGGGAATAGCTCAGTGGTAGAGCACAACCTTGCCAAGGTTGGGGTCGCGAGTTCGAATCTCGTTTCCCGCTCCAATGCGTCCCATTCGTCTAGTGGTCCAGGACACCGCCCTTTCACGGCGGGAACAGGGGTTCGAACCCCCTATGGGACGCCACTTTCCGGTACAATTTGCGATGCGTTTGCGGGAATAGCTCAGTGGTAGAGCACAACCTTGCCAAGGTTGGGGTCGCGAGTTCGAATCTCGTTTCCCGCTCCATGCGTCCCATTCGTCTAGTGGTCTAGGACACCGCCCTTTCACGGCGGGAACAGGGGTTCGAACCCCCTATGGGACGCCACTTCGCAGCGCAGGCAGGACACGATGAAGACATCGTTGGACTGCATCGATCAAGCGGGAATAGCTCAGTGGTAGAGCACAACCTTGCCAAGGTTGGGGTCGCGAGTTCGAATCTCGTTTCCCGCTCCAGTATCGAGAAGCGTCTCAAATACCTGTGAAAAGCACATCGCCAGAAGCAGCAACAGTCGCCTGAGCGACGCGAATCATCGCGTTGATCGGCGATTTTTTTGTGCTTGCGCGAAGCGAGTCCGGCGTAAGACCATCGAGTGCCCCCTGCGTCGACGCCGCATTTGCCGCTTTGTCCGGTTGAAGATGCTCCCGACCGACCCCATATGCTAAGCCTTCTATCGAATAGCGAATCCCGTCGCTCGGCACGGCGCGATCGCGACGGGTTGGGCAAGCTGATGCCAACCGTCAACGTCGAGTCACCCGCGACAGGCAAGCTAGCGAAGGCGTGCAGCGCTTGGCGTCCGATCTCATGCTTCAAAGCCCAAGCTTTCAACCCTGACACCAAGGATCCCTCATGGCCGAACCGGCTCTGTCCATTCGAGGCCTGACCAAGGTCTACGGCAATGGCTTCAAGGCCCTAAAGGGCATCGACCTCGACGTCCAGCAGGGCGACTTCTACGCCTTGCTTGGCCCCAATGGGGCGGGCAAGTCCACCACCCTGGGCGTGGTCTGTTCGCTGGTGCAGAAGACCGCCGGCCAGGTAAAGATCTTCGGCATCGATATCGACGAGGACTTTGCCCGGGCCAAGTACCATCTCGGGGTGGTGCCGCAGGAGTTCAACTTCAACCAGTTCGAGCGGGTCATCGATATCGTGCTGGCCCAGGCCGGCTACTACGGCATGCCTCGCCGTGAAGCCCTGCCTCGGGCAGAAAGCCTGCTCAGGGATCTCAGCCTGTGGGACAAGCGCAACGGCAGCGCACGCATGCTGTCCGGCGGCATGAAGCGCCGCCTGATGATCGCCCGCGCGCTGATGCACCGTCCCAAGCTGTTGATCCTCGATGAGCCCACCGCCGGGGTGGATATCGAGTTGCGCCGCAGCATGTGGGAGTACATGCGGCGTATCAACCGCGAGGAAGGCACCACCATCATCCTGACCACCCACTATCTGGAAGAGGCGGAGAGCCTGTGCCGCAACGTGGGCATCATCAACCACGGCGAGATCGTCAGGAACACCAGCGTGCGCGAGCTACTGAGTGAGCTCGACACCGAGACCTTCCTGCTGGATCTGGCCGAACCCATCGATCATGCCCCCGCCATCGAAGGCTTCGAGGTCAAGCAGGTGGACAGCGCCCAGCTATCGGTGATGGTGCATCGCGGGCAGTGCCTAAACGACGTCTTCGATGCCCTCAAGGCAGACGGCGTGCGGGTGCTGTCGATGCGCAACCGGGCCAACCGGCTGGAGGAAATGTTCGTGTCCATGGTGGAAAGCGGCAACGCCGACAAGGAGCTGAGAGGATGAACCCGAGTCAGATCGCGATCGCCCTGTGGACCCTGGTGGCCAAGGAAGTCCGGCGCTTTACCCGGATCTGGCCGCAGACCCTGTTGCCGCCGTCGATCACCATGACGATGTACTTCATCATCTTCGGCAACCTGATCGGCTCACGCATCGGTGAGATGGACGGCTACAGCTATATGGACTTCATCGTCCCGGGGCTGATCATGATGTCGGTGATCACCAACAGCTACTCCAACGTGGCCTCGTCGTTCTTCTCCAACAAGTTCCAGCGCAGTGTCGAGGAGATGATGGTTTCGCCGATGCCCAACTGGGTGATACTGGCGGGCTTTATCCTCGGTGGCATGGCGCGCGGGCTCGGTGTCGGCATTATCGTCACCGGGGTGTCGCTGTTCTTCACCCGTATCGAGGTGGCCCACCCGCTGTTGACCATCGGGGTGGTGATCCTGACCGCGGCACTGTTCGCCACCGGCGGCTTCATCAACGCGCTGCTCGGCAAGAAGTTCGACGATATCTCCATCGTGCCGACCTTCGTGCTGACGCCGCTGACCTACCTGGGTGGGGTCTTCTACTCGATTTCGCTGCTGCCGGCCTTCTGGCAGGGCGCCTCGATGCTCAACCCCATCCTCTACATGGTCAACGTCTTCCGCTACGGTTTCCTTGGCGTCTCCGACATCCCGGTCGGCTGGGCGCTCGCCGCTATCTTCGGCTTTATCGTGGTGCTGTTCGCCATTGCCCTGTGGATGCTGGAAAACGGCAAGGGCATTCGCAGTTGATCGCTCCGGCCGCCTCGGGCGGCCGGTCGCCGTTTGTCTCTCGGACTCTCTCTTGTTCAGGTATCGCCATGTCCACTATCCCTCGGGATCCCCACCACCGCCCCGACACCCTGACCGATGCGCCCCTGGGACGGGAGTCGGACTATCCCGAGCGCTACGATGCGCAGCTTCTGTTTCCCATCGAACGCGCCGCCAACCGCAAACCGCTGGGAATCGAGGAGGGCGCGTTGCCCTTCGTCGGCGAGGATGAATGGCACGCCTTCGAGCTGTCCTGGCTGACGCCCAGGGGCAAGCCCTGTGTCGCCGTGGCACGCTTTCGCCTGCCGGCAAGCTCGCCCCGGCTGATCGAGTCCAAGTCCTGGAAGCTTTACCTCAATAGCCTGAATCAGACCCGCTTTGCTGGCCACGACGAACTGATCGAAACGCTGAAGCGCGACTTGAGCGAGGCCGCCGGTGCCGAGCTCAGCGTGGAGATCCTGGCGGTGGACGACGCCGAGCTCAACCCGCGCCCGTTGCCGGGGGAGTGCATCGACGATCAGGACATCGAGATCAGCGACTATACGCCGAGCCCGGAGCACCTTTCGGTCAGTGACGAGATCGTCGAGGAAACGCTGACGTCCCACCTGCTCAAGTCCAACTGCCCGGTGACCGGCCAGCCCGACTGGGGCAGCGTGATGATCCGCTACCGCGGTCCCCGGCTCGATCGCGAAGGCCTTCTGCGCTACATCGTCGGCTATCGCCAGCACCAAGACTTCCACGAGCACTGCGTCGAGCATATCTTCATGGACCTGATGGACAAGGCTCGCCCAGAACGGCTCTTGGTGCTGGCACGCTACGTGCGCCGCGGCGGTCTCGACATCAGCCCCTGGCGCGGTACCCCCGGCGAGACACCGCCTACGCCGCTGCGCCTGGCGCGCCAGTAGTCGGCAATGGCTCAGGGCGATAGCGACAGCGCCACAGACAATACCCGAGTGATCTGGTAGGGTAATGCGAAGAATTCTCGATCGCTGAACAGTGACAGGGCTCGGACCCTCTGGAGTGACACGATGGATGCAATGACACTGCTGCACGAGCGCAGCTCCATGGGCAAGTTGATGGGGCCGGCGCCCAGCCGTGAGCAGCTTGAGGCGATCTACTGCGCCGCCCTGCGCGCACCGGATCACAAGGAGCTCAGACCCTGGCGGTTTATCGAGTTCTCCGGCGAGGGGCTCGATCGCCTGGGTGAATTGTTCGCCGAGGCCGAATTTCGCGAAGACCCCAAGGCGACAGACGAGTGCCTCAATAGCGCTCGAATGAAGCCCAAGCGCGCACCCATGATCATCGGCGTCGTCGCCAAGGTGAACCCGGACGTGCCCAAGGTGCCGAAGATCGAGCAGGTCATCTCCGCTGGCTGCGCTGCCCACGGCATCCTGCTGGCCGCCCACGCCCTGGGGCTCGGCGCCATGTGGCGCAGTGGCAAGTACGCCTTCGACGACACCGTGCGCAAGGGCCTCAGGCTCGGCGACGACGACGAACTGGTCGCCTTTATCTACATCGGCCAGCTCGGAGGCCGCCACAAGCCCATCGCCTGTCACGATAGTGAGGATTTTGTCGAGCGCTGGGACTAACCCCTCATGGATGAATTGATCAGACGCGTTGGCACGGCCCACCCGCGGCCCGTCTTGCCGCCCGAGGGAGGCGAGGACGACCCCGGGGCCTTTCTCGACTGGCTGGGTGAGGCCATCCCCCTGGTCGGGTCGCTTGGCATCACCCGTATGGCGCGCGACCAGGACTCGCTGCGCTGGGAGCTTGCCCTGACCCCTAACCTCAACGACAAGGGCACCGGTTTTGGCGGCTCGCTGGCCGCCCAGACCACCTTGCTCGGCTGGTGCTGGACCACCCTGTGGCTGCGCCGTCGAGGCTACAACCGCGACGTAGTGGTGGCCGAGGCCAGCCAGCGCTTTCTCGCACCGGTCACCGGCGACTACCGCCTGATCTGCCGACCCGAGGCAAGCGGCTCCTCAGACGTTGATGCCAGTGGTGCGGCAGGGCAGGGTAGTGCCGGGCAGGTCGGCAGGGAAACAGGCGCCGAAGCGGCGCTGGAGCAGCGCCTGGCGGAACGCGGCAAGGGCCGTATAGCCCTGGTCCAGCAGCTGTGGTGCGGCGACACCCTTTGCCTGGAAGCGAGGGGTGACTACGCCGTGCTGGCCAGCGAACCTCCCATCGCAGCACGCTGACGCCATCGCGCCGCTTTGCCATCAGACCCCGAACTGCCACACGACGAATCTGATGTAAGCCGAAAAACGGCTTGCAATCGAGAACTTAAGGCGATAAAGTATGCGCCGTCTTGAGGGATAAGCACCGCGCAACGCGGGCATCATGTTTCTCGAGATGACAATGCGGAGGGGTGTCCGAGTGGTCGAAGGAGCACGCCTGGAAAGTGTGTAAGTCGAAAGGCTTCGAGGGTTCGAATCCCTCCCCCTCCGCCACAGAATTTGAGAAAGCCGCTGAGAAATCAGCGGCTTTTTTCTATGTGAATTCTATCCGCGTTGACCCCACCCCAATCCATGCAGGGTGTCTGTCCTTCCTCAGGTTCGCCAGCCTGATCCATCTGGCAGCGGTAAAGCCTCGCTTCACAGCACCGGAATTGACGATACCTCCCACTCTCAAACGGCAGATCTCCACCGCGTGGCACAGCACGCTGGCAGCAGGCCGGGCTTGCCCAGCCCAGGGGCTAGCGGAGAAAATTAGTCGTTTACCTATTGAGAGGGAGGTGCGTTTTGGCACACCTGTTTATCTACGGGACCTTGGGGCCGGGCGGACCCAACGAACACGTCATGCAGGCCATCGGCGGCCATTGGCAACCGGGCAGCATCAAGGGACGGCTGCACCAGGCGGGTTGGGGCGCCGAGATGGGCTTCCCGGGCCTGGTGCTGGATGACGCCGGCGACGATATCCGAGGCCACGTCTTCGTGTCCGACGCACTACCGGAACACTGGGCGGCCCTGGACGAGTTCGAGGGGCCCGAGTACCAACGTACCCCGGTCACCGTCAGGCTCGATGATGGCGGTAGGGTCGAGGCCTACGTCTACGCCCTGCGCAGAGAGGCCTGACGAGGGGGCTGATCTCACCCCGCGGTGGTGTGGAAAGGCGCGTCAAACCGGCCTGATGGTGCGTATTGCCCGTACCGCAAGATCACCGGCTATCGAAATACGTGTGGCGAGCTTTTCGCCTTGGCGGTGGATCACTTACCAGTGAAAGGTCTGTGAAATACCATCCTCGCTCGCCGCATTGCCATAGCCCAAGTTGTGCATCAGATGCCATCAAGCTAGCCGATCCCGGGCCGCGAGCGCAGCTTTCTGCGCGAGCAGCTGGTTCCTATTAAGTGCAGCTTGATACTGAGATGCTGCTGCGGCCCGGCAGGGGTGTCGGGGTGAATCAAGCCTACCCTGGCGATGGCAGGGCAGCTTCCTGTCCGTGCGGGTATCTCTTGGCTACTGCCTTCATGGACGGGCCAGGGTCAGCTTGGGCGACAGGGCGTGTGGGTCTACCTTCAAGTCCAGGATCGCGGGAACCCCTGCCTCTCTGGCTGCCTGCAGTGCGGCTGGAAATTCGCTATCGCTTGTCACGGTTGCGCCAAAGCCCCCGTAACTTCTGGCGAATGCAGCGAAGTCGGGATTGTGCATTCGTGTTCCCGAGGGGCGGTCCGGATACTTTCGTTCCTGATGCATGCGAATGGTGCCGTACATGCCGTTGTTGGACACCAGAACGATGACATTTGCGCCGTACTGACAGGCAACACCAAACTCTTGCATCACCATCTGAAAGCAGCCATCCCCTGCCAGGCAGACCACGTCTCGCTCGGGGTGGCGCAATTTGGCGGCGATCGCTGCCGGCAAGCCGTAGCCCATTGAGCCACTGGTGGGGGCAAGCTGGGTGGGCCAGTTGCGATAGCGATAGTAGCGATGAAGCCACGCGGAGTAGTTCCCGGCACCATTTGTCAGGATGGCATCCTCACCGAGCGCCTCGTTGAGGTGAGAGATGACTTGTTCCATCTTCAGGTCACCGGGGCTCTGCTGTAGTTGCTGCCACTCCTCGTAGTCCGAGCGCGCGCCGGTGATCCATTGATCACGCGGTGACTCCGGCGACCTTGCTGCATCGGCCAGCTGACAGACGAGCTCAGCAGCGTTCGCGACGACGCCGAGGGCCGGTCGATAGACACGACCAATTTCCGCAGCGTCTGCGTGGACGTGTATGAGGGTCTGTCGCGGCAGGGGAGGCGTCAGCAAGGTGTAACCGCTGGTCGTCATTTCACCCAGTCGAGCACCGAGTGAGAGAATGACATCGGCATTCTTGACGCGTTCCGCGAGCTTGGGGTTGATGCCGATACCAACGTCGCCAACATAGTGTGAATGTCGGTTGTCGAGATAGTCCTGGCAGCGAAAAGAGGCTCCCACCGGTAGCGCGGCCTTGTCGGCAAATCGTCCGAGCGCATTGGCGGCTTTCTGGGACCAGGGCCCACCGCCGACGATAACCAACGGGCGTTCGGCCTTCGCCAGCATGTCGACAATGGCGCCGACATCGCTCTCAGCCGCCTTGCCCGAAGGTAGCGTGGCAGCCGGTACAGCCGGGGCGCCAGTGTAGTCTGATGAGAGGATGTCCTCGGGAAGTGCGAGCACAACAGGACCCGGACGGCCGCTTTGAGCGACATGGAAGGCGTGGCTTACGTACTCAGGAATCCGGTCGACGCGATCAATTTCCGCGACCCATTTTGCCAATGGATTGAACATGGCCCGGTAGTCGACTTCCTGGAAAGCTTCTCTGTCGCGCTGATCGCTCGCCACCTGCCCAATGAAGAGAATCATGGGCGTCGAGTCCTGGTAGGCGACATGTACGCCACAGGAAGCGTTGGTGGCGCCGGGGCCCCGCGTGACGAAAGCGATGCCAGGACGCCCGGTAAGTTTCCCATCGGCTTCGGCCATCAGCGAGGCCCCGCCTTCGTGTCGCGTCACGATGGTGTCCACGCCGGAATCGAAAAGCCCATCAAGAGCGGCCAGGTAGCTTTCTCCAGGCACACAAAATACCCGCTCCACCCCCTGTGCCTCGAGGGCTTCGACGAGAACTTTTCCACCATGACGTGACGGTTGTTCACTCATAAATCTAGACCCTTGTTCTTATAGAAAGTCTTCGCGAGCTGCCAGGCGCTCAGCCGCGCGTTCGAAGCGTAGGCGTGTCGCGCTGCGAGCTAGCGATGCGTCTTGTATTGCCAGTGCATCTCTCACCGCGCGGTGTTCATCCAGAATGGAAGGGCCGAATTCAGAAGCCGCTGCATTCTTCAGAAAGGCCGAGCGCAGGTTGCTCTGTATATTCCCCTCAATCATGCCGATAACCTCGACATAATATTCATTGTCAGAAGCTTCGGTAATGCGCCGATAGAATTCGAGCTCGGTGTCGACTCTTTGCTCAAGCGCTCCATCTGGACCGAGTGCGTCGAGTCGCTCGATTTCTGCAAAGAGTTCTTCTAAAGCCTGCATTTGCTCAGCCGTGCGTGTTCCAGCGGCAAGCGCCGAGGCTCCTGCCTGCACCTCTGCTCTAAGCTGAAGCAACTTTATGATCTGCTTGCGTTTTTCGAAACATCCCGGGCTGATGCGAAACGCCGACCGATTGGTGGTTTCCGTAATAAAAGTGCCGACGCCACGTCGTGAGTCGACGACGCCATCGTACTTGAGAAGCGAAATCGCCTCGCGGATCACCGTGCGCGCGACGCCAAATTTCTTGGAAAGTACCGCCTCGGTTGGAAGGCGGTCGCCAGGCCGAAGCTGGCCTCCTTCGATCGCCTTGGTCAGGGCTACCGCGACCTCATCAGGTAGCCGGCGAGGGCGATCAATACGCCCATAGATTTCAAAATCCTGCATTGGGATGTCTTCCTGATCGTCTGAACAGCTCAAGCCGCGACGCGTCGTTGAAGCGTAGGCCATGCGACCTGCAAGGGGCTAGTGCGACAAAGGTAGCACTAAAAACAGTTGTCAGACAAACAGGCTTGAACTAGCTTGAGGTCCACAGAACACAAGAGCAACAAGGAGAAGGTAATGGCAGGGCAACGTATCGGGTTTGTTGGTCTGGGTGGCATGGGGAGAGGGCTCGTCAAGAATCTCTGCCTCAAGGGCCACAGGGTTACGGTCTACGATCTGGATCCGGAAAGGGTCGCCAGAGCGGTCAATGAAGGTGCGGTAAAAGGAGGCTCGGTCGGCGAGATCGCCGCAGAGTCCGATGTTCTTGCCGTCTGTATCACCACCGCAGAAGCGGTCCAGGCGCTCGCCCTCGGACCCGATGGCGCCTTGGCCAAGTTGCCTAAGGATGCCATCTTTCTGGACCACACGACGGTCTCGGTCGAGCATGTCGAGCTGATGCGAAAAGCGTGTGAGCAGGCCTCTGTTCAATACGCAGAAGCCCCAATGACCCGCACTCCCGCTCATGCTGAACGTGGTGAGGTCAACGTCTTGTTTGGTGGCGATGAGGCACTGCTGGAGCGACTGCGCCCCGTCTTCGGTGCTTATGCTGAAAACATTTTTCATGTGGGTCCCGCCGGACACGCGACACGCTTGAAGTTGATCCATAACTACATTGCCTTCGCCAATGTGGCGTCCTGGTGCGAAGGCTTCGCCCTTGCCGCGAAAGAGGGGCTCGATATGTCAAAGGTCATCGGGATTATCTCGGCGGCTGGTGGCAAGTCTGGGATGATGGACCTTTATGGCAACCTGACGCTCCAGCGTGATTTTACGCCACACATGTCATTGGAAAATGCTCAGAAAGACGTTCGTTATTATGCCGAGTGGTTGGAACAGGCAGGTCTTCCGGCTTTCATGGCGCAGTCGGTGCACAACACCTATGCCCTCGCTTCGATAATGGGGCACGGTAGCGAAGGCTGCACAGCCGTGATCAAGGCATATGAAGAGCTTTCTGGCATCGAAGCTTGCCTGAAGGAGTAGGCGCTCACTGATGTAATGAAACAGAACTGATAACTATAATGAGAGGAAGGTTGTACTATGTATTATAATAAAATCCTTTTCGGCACGCTCGCTTGCATTCTGTCAGCCTCGGTTGAAGCGCAGGATGTTACGTTACGAATGGCACATTTTGCTGCAGAATCTCATCCTGCCCATCAGGCGGCGTTGGCATTCGCGAAAAATGTTGAAGAAAGAACAGAGGGTGCGGTATCTGTCGAGCTATATCCCGCAAACGAGCTTGGCTCACCTCCCGAGCAGCTTGAGCAAACCGTTCTCGGTGTCGTCGATATGAACTTGCCGACCCAGGGGGGATTGGACAAGTATGTAAAAGCATTTGGTACGGTAATGACACCCTTCGCCTTCGGAAGTTACGAAGAGGCTCACAGCGTCCTTGACGGTCCCTTCTTTGAGTGGGTAGCGCCACAGCTCGAAGAGGAGGGGCTGGTCATGCTGTCAAACTGGGAGTATGGGTTCAGAAATATCACCAATAGTGTCAGGCCGATCGAGAGCCCCGAAGATGTGGACGGCTTGAAGTTGCGCACCCCGCCAGAATTGCAGATCGTCGCAGCGCTTGAGGCACTTGGTGCATCAACCGCGCAGATTGCCTTCCCCGAGCTCCCCAATGCTCTCAATCAAGGGGTCGTTGACGGGCAGGAAAATCCCATCAGCGTTATCTACCACTTCAACTTTGACGAGTTGCAGGACCATCTGGCTCTGACACGCCATGTCTACAACTCCATGGTCCACGTGGTCAATAAGGACACCTGGGATTCTCTTTCCGAAGATCAGCAGACCATTGTCCGTGAGGAGAGTGTCGCGGCCTCGACGATGATGCGGGACGCCGTCATCGCACAAGAGGAGAAAGATATTGCTGCCCTCAAGGAGCGAGGCATGCAAGTGACGGATCCCGACTCGGCGATGTTTGTTGAGCTGATGGGGCCGGCCAGAGATCGCGTTTCAGAGTATGTCGGTCAGGAAAACATGCAAACATTCCTGAGCTTCCTGGATTAATCTCTACGGCACGGGTTGGAGCGTTGGACTGCGCTCCATCCCGTATGGGGTGTGCTATATGCTGACATTCGTCATCCTCGGAGCTCTTGTCTCTTTGATTGGTATCGGGCTTTCGGTTGCTGCTGCGCTGGGCCTGATTTCCGTTGGTTTTTATGCCCTGCAGGGGGACTTTGATATTCTGGCGATGTTGCCGCAACGAATGTTTTCGGCAACCACCGGTTTTACGCTTCTAGCGATACCGTTTTTCATCCTGGCCGGTAATCTCATGAATACGGGAGGGATTACTCACCGGATCTTTCGTTTCGCCGATGCGTGTGTCGGGCATATTCGTGGTGGCCTGGGGCAGGTAAACGTTCTGGCGTCACTCTTCTTTTCCGGCATGTCTGGGGCCGCTGTGGCGGATGCGGCCGGGCTTGGGCAGGTTGAGCTTAAAGCGATGGCGGATCGAGACTACGATCCGGACTTTTCTGCGGCAATCACGGCGGCCTCATCCACCATAGGGCCTGTGTTTCCGCCATCCATACCCTTCGTCTTGTATTCATCGATCACTGGGGTGTCGGTAGCCCAGCTTTTTCTTGCAGGCGTTGTGCCAGGTGTCCTGATGGCGCTGGCATTGATGCTGGCGGTTTACGTTCACGCCTTGCGCCACAAGATGTCCCGACGGGATCATGTCGATTGGGCCGAAATCGGCCGTAGTTTCCTGTCTGCACTTCTATCGTTGCTGACGCCGGTGATCATTATTGCGGGGATATTTGGTGGCGTGTTTACACCGACCGAGGCGGGGGTCATGGCCAGTGCCTACGCCATGTTTTTATCAATGGTTGTCTATCGTGAAGTGAAGGTAGCCGACCTTCCCGAGATAATCTGGGAAACACTGGTCCATACGGTACGGGTCATGTTCGTTATTGCTGCCGCCGGCTTCTTTGGCTGGCTGTTGATACACCAACGCATTCCCAATCAGTTGGTGGAGACCATGCTTTCCCTCTCCGAGAGTCCAGCAATAATAATGGCTATTATCGTTGCTATCTTGCTGGTCCTGGGGATGTTTCTGGAAGGTATCGCGGTCATCGTACTAACCGTGCCTTTGTTTCTTCCTGTCGTAACTCAGATTGGCGTTGATCCGGTGCATTTCGGCGTGATCATGATCATGTGTTCAATGGTCGGTTTGCTGACGCCTCCCGTGGGTATGGTTCTCTTTGCAACATCGTCGATTGCCAAAATCAGCGTCGGCCGCTTGTCGCGTGCCTTGACGCCTTACTTGATTGGTCTTTTCGTGGTGTTGATGGCCGTCGTCATGATTCCAGCGATATCGACATGGCTGCCTGATCTGGTGATGAACTCATGAATAAACTTGATCGAGTGGTGGGCCAACTCCTGCGCGCGATTGCCTCATTCTGTTTGGCAGCGTTGTTCATCCTGCTGTTTTCAAGCGTCATTGCGCGCAGCTTTCAACTTGCGAGCTTCGCATGGCTGGATGAGGTGGTAAGGGGCTTGTTTTCCTGGATGGTATTCATGGGCTCCGCTGCCTTATGGCGAGAGCGGGCACACTTCAGAGTAGATTGGCTCGAGCAGGTGATAGGGCAAAAGCGTGCGGCACCTTTGCTCAGGGCCTTTCTGGCATTTCTATCCCTTGGGTTCATGCTCGCCATGACGTGGTACGGATGGGAGCTGACGGCACGGAGCAGTGCAGTAACGCCTGTACTGAACCTTCCGACGGGGCTTTTCTATGCCGCTATCCCCATCTCGGGAACATTGATGATGATTTACTCATTGCGTGATCTGTTTGAATCGATCGCGGACGTTAAAGCGCCATTTTCTACCATGATGAAGGAGAAGTAAGATGATCTACGATCTAAGAACATACACATGCCGCCCGGGTACCATCAAGAAACACATGAAGCTCTATGAAGACCACGGGTGGAAGGTACAGAGTAAACACCTGGGTTATCCCGTTGTTTATGGGGCGGTTGAAACGGGTGATGTCAACTCCTATGTTCATGTGTGGATGTACGAGGATTCGGCCGACCGCGCAGCCAAGCGCCAGAAGCTACAGGCAGACCCGGAGTGGAAAGAATATCTCGCGAAAAGCGCCGAGGCGGGGTACCTGGTCAGCCAGGAGAACAAGATACTCGTCGCCGCGCCTTTCTTTGATCCCTTTCATGTAAAGAAGGTCGAAGGGTAGTACATAGGAAATAGTGACTTTTGATGTGATCGACTTTTGATGGAAATACTTTCTAGTCGATTCGAATATATGTTTCGATATGGCAATGGGCTCCTTTTCTCACCGAGATAAGGAGCTTTTTGTCGAACTGGGGAATTGATGTCGGGGACCGTGGGTCGATGAAGCGGCTTCACACTGCGTTTTATTTCCTGGCCGTGCCCGCCGGCGAACTGCCAGAATCGCCCAGTGAGCTTCGTGTCGGGAAGACCGCGTGTCCTCGCATTGCGGGCGGGGACGATCGCCAAGGGGGCGCGCCATGCAATGCCGTCTATCCAAAGACGTGAGGCGCTCCACCATGACAGCGGACTCAACGAGCCAACAGATGGTGGTGTCGTTCCCTTGTCTGGCTGAAGCGGCAATCAGGCTGAACCGGTTGCGTGAGCCTGACCGCCGTTGTCACCCAGTTTCGGCCCGATGGCCAAGCACCGAGTGAGTGATTCGCCCTGGTGCCTTGGTGTTTCAGCCAGTGGTTAGAGTGTCGGCCCGGAATCCTCGCCACCGCTGCTCTGGTAGAACCAATCATCGGCGAAGGGTGCACCATCGGTATCGTTGGCATCGACGCGGGCAATCTGACCGCGGCCGAATACCGGCTGTTTGGTGCCATCTCTTGCTGGATCGACGTACTGCTCGAACCACGCAACCATGCGCTGTTCCAGCTCTGCCGCGATATCGGCATGCTCGGGGGAGTGGATGAGGTCGTTGAGTTCGTCCGGATCCTCGGTCATGTCGTAGAGTTCGTTGGGCCAGTCACCCACGCGCCAGATAAACTTCCAACGGCTGTCGCGGAGCATTCGCACGGGTCCATATTCGTCGAACACCACGACATCCCGGTCTTGCGTGTCATCTGGCCCCGTCAGGATGGGCAGAAATGACCTTCCAGGCAGATTGTCGCCGACCTTCGCATCGATGCCGAGGTACTCGAGCAAGGTCGGGCAGAAATCGTAGTGACTGACGAGTGCCGTCGAGGCTCTTGGTGTGATCTTGCCGGGCTGGGCCATGATAAAGGGCACGCGAACCGCCTGGTCGTACATATTCTGCGGGTAGGTCGCGTTGCCTTTGCCGTAGATGCCGTGGTGGCCAAGGCTCATGCCGTTGTCGCTGGTGAAGATGACCAGAGTATCTTCGGTGAGACCGAGATCCTCGAGCCTGGCCAGGACCCGTCCGATCGCCGCGTCGGCTGCGGTCAGTGAGGTGCAGTAGCCCTGGATCATCTCGTTGACGTCTTCCTGGGGATAGACGCCGTTGTTGATCTGATCGGGATGGCGCGGCTGGCGAGGGAAGGTGGAAAACTCACAATCGTCGTACTGGCTCCAGACCTCGCGTGGATGCTGTGACTTGTGCCAGGGCCGGTGGGGAGCGGAAAAATTCAAGGACAGGAAGAAGGGACGGTCTTCTCCGGCACGGGACTCGAGGTAGTGGGTCGCCTCGTCGGCCAGGAAGTCCGTAAGATAACCCGGGACTATCTCTTCGACGCCGTTGCGGTACATTCTGGCGCCGTAATAGCTGTCGGAGCCTTTCGGCATGGTGATCCAGTGGGTGAATCCTTTTTGGGGGCGTGCGCTATCACCCAGATGCCACTTGCCGATCAAGGCGCAGTCGTAGCCGTTGTCATGAAGCGCGTCACTGAATCCCAGCATGCCTTGCAGGTATTCGACGGACCTGTCGCCATTCTTGTCCTCGGAGCCCTGACGGATCCAGTCGAGCACACCGTGCTGCGACGGGATGCGCCCGGTGAGTAGTGAGGCGCGGGCAGGGGAGCACACCGGAGAAACACAGTAGCAGTTGACGAAATCCACTCCGCTTCGCGCCAGAGCGTCGATATGGGGGGTCTGGACTTCCTGATTGCCGCGCGTTCCCAGGCTCCAGAAGCCCATGTCGTCGGCCAGGATCATTATCACGTTGGGTTGCTTATCCATATTGTTCTCCTCGCATGCGTGATGGATGACTGTAGAGCGAGATTTGGATAGACGTCAATAGAACGATCTAACTAGGTGTCAAGTGAGCTAGTATTTGTGGCAGGACAGCGGCATGATTGAGAAAAAGGAGGTCCGATGCGTAAGAAAGTGACGATGGAGATGGTGGCCAAGGCGGCCGGTGTGTCTCGGGCGACTGTTTCGCTTGTCGCGCGAAATTCGCCACTGGTGTCGGATGCGACTCGCGAGCTGATCACCAAGACCATGAAAGATATGGATTATGTCGCTGATCGTGCGGCCGCCCGGCTGCGCAGCAACAGCAGCGGTACGGTGGGGCTGATCGTTCCAAACCTGATCAATCCGTTTTTCATCGATTTCCTGGCGGGCGCCGAGCGGACCATGGCCGACGAAGGTCGGGTCATCCTGTTGGCCAACAGCTATGACGACACCGATCGTCAGGAGGATATCCTGCAGAGGTTCCGGGAGCATTCGGTCGATGGCATCATCCTGTGTCCGGCCGTAGGCACCCCACCGGAGCTGCTTTCACGCATCGCCAACTGGGGCATTCCGGTGATCCAGGCCATGCGCGCGGTCTCTCCGACCGAGTCTGACTATGCCGGGACCGACAACGCCAGCGGCATGCTTAGCGCCGTTCGGCATCTGACCTCCCTTGGACACCAACGCATTGTTTTTGTGTCTGTTTCGTCCAGGTCGTCGGCGCGGGCCGAGCGGGTTGGCGCCTTCCATCAAGGGTTGGCCGAGGCCGACGGAGTCGAGGGAACCATCATCGAGACCGAGTTCTCGCTCGACGGCGCCATCGAGGCGGGGGCCCGCATCAAGGACGAAGCCGCTGACGCTACTGGGATCATCTGCTTCAACGATATCGTCGCTGCTGGGGTGATGCAGGGGCTACGCCAGAGCGGCGCAGTACCAGGCGAGACGCATGCCATCATCGGCTTTGGCGATCTGCCCGTGGCGCGGATGGCGTATCCGCAGTTGACGACGGTGGCAACGAATCCCGGCAACACGGGATCGAGCGCATCCACTCTTTTAGCGCGCCGTCTGGGCAAGCCGGATGCGCCTTTCGAGCGTGTTCTTACCGTTCCCTCCCTGGTGGTTCGCGGTAGTACCTTCGCCCTGTAGTGGACAGTCGACGGTAGTACTTACAGGCTACTTCGCTGTTTCTGCTTGCTATTTTTCGTCTAAATCACTCTCGCTGGAGCGGCTCGATGCTACCGGCGAGTGGTAGTGCGATCCTCCTTCGCCCTCCCGGTAGTCTCCCCTTGTCGGCGCTTGCTGCGGTATCGACGACCCAAGCGCCAGGAAGCCTGAGATGTCGGCTTCTACGACTATTGATATCAAGCCTGGCGCCCGCGGAATTTCCTGCTGTTCCGGCGTCGAAGAAGTTCTCGAATACGCTAGAAATATCCATGTTTAACAGTGTTGTAGATTCATATTCGACAACGCTAACGGATGGCTTGGCGAAGGTGCCGGCAGCGATGGCCCTTGGCGTGAACCGGCCTCCTACCTTGACATTGTGTAAGGTGCAATTTAGAACGATATAAACAACAAGGAGGACAAACATGTACGATTTCAATTTTCAGCCAGTCTTCGCGAGCTGGGATGCGCTGCTCGTCGGGGCACTGCTGACCATTCGGCTATCGGCCACCGCGATGGTGTTCGGGCTGGGGATCTCGATTCTCGGTGCCGTCGCCCGCACGTCACATGTTCGACCCCTGCGAATGATCGTGGCGTCCTATGTCGAGGTCATCCGCAACACGCCCTTCATCGTACAGATCTATTTCATCTTCTTTGGCCTGCCGGCGGCTGGCATCACGCTTTCCCCGAACACCGCGGCGCTAATGGCGCTGACGATCAACGTCGGCGCATACGGCACCGAGATCGTACGATCCGGTATCGAAGCGATTCCGCGCGGCCAGATCGAGGCGGGGCGGGCGTTGGCACTCAGCCCGTTCAACATCTTTCGCCATGTGGTCATCAAGCCTGCGCTTCGCACGATATATCCCTCTCTGACCAGCCAGTTCATCTACCTGATGCTGATGTCGAGTGTGGTCTCGGTCATCTCGGCAAGCGACCTCGCTTCTGTCGGCGCCGACATCAACGCCGCGACCTTCGCAAGCTTTGAGGTCTATCTGGTGCTGACCGCCGCCTACCTGGCGATGGCGCTGGGCTTCTCGGGCGTATTCGCGCTCATTCGTCGCAAACTCTTCACCTACCCTGTGAGCTGACGCCATGATTCGTGAATTCTCGACCGCCGACATACTTTTCATGGCCTCCGCCGTGCGCTGGACGCTCTTGCTGTCGCTTATCGCCTTTGGATGCGGCGCGATTGGGGGCTTGCTGATCGCCGCCATGCGTACCTCCGGCTACAAGATGGTGAGCACTGCTGCAGCCTTGTATATCCAGTTGTTCCGGGGCACTCCGCTGCTCATGCAACTCTTCCTGATCTACTTCGGTTTCTCGGTGTCCAGCTTTCCGGTCAGCCCCCTCACCGCTGCCGCGGTGGGCCTCACCCTGCATGCCAGCGCCTTCCTTGGTGAAATCTGGCGAGGCGCCATCGAGGCCGTGCCGGGTGGACAGACCGAAGCGTCGAAGGCCCTTGCGCTCAGCTACGTCAACCGGATGCGTCATATCATCCTGCCCCAGGCGATCAAGATCGCCACGCCCGCCACCGTCGGTTTTTCGGTACAGCTGATCAAGGGCACCTCGCTCGCCTCGATCATCGGCTTCACCGAGTTGACCCGCGCCGGACAGATCGTCAACAACGCCACGTTCTCGCCGATTCTGGTCTTCGGCACGATTGCCATTTTCTATTTTCTGTTGTGTTGTCCGCTGTCGATGTTCGCCAAGCGACTCGAAGCGCGGATGAGACTCTCAACCGTTCGATAATCCCCTAAGGAGCATAAAAAGATGATAAAAATAAAACATCTTGTCGCCAGCACCGCCTTGACCCTCATGGCCGTCGGGACACAAGCGTCCGCCGTCGCTGCTGAACTCACCGACATCCAGGAGTCCGGCAAGCTACGTGTCGGCATGCTGGTTGATTTTCCCCCCTTCGGTGTGCTCGATACCTCAGGCAATCCCGATGGCTATGATGCCGCCGTGGCAACTGAACTGGCGGAAAGCCTCGGCGTCGATTTGCAGATCGTGCCGGTGACAGGGCCTAACCGTATCCCTTACCTGCTGTCTGGCCAGGTCGATGTTCTTGTGGCGTCCCTTGGCATTACACCGGCTCGTTCTGAGAAGGTGGATTTCTCTGACCCTTACGCGGCCATCAGTATTGCCGTGTACGGCGATGCGTCCAAGGAAGTCGAATCGAAAGCGGACCTGGCCGACTACATCGTGGGCGTAGCCCGGGGCTCCACCCAGGAAAAGGGCGTCGTCGAGGCGGCCCCGGAGGGCACGGAAATCCGTCGCTTCGATGATGGTGCCGGTGCAGTACAGGCGCTGATGTCGGGCCAGGTCGACCTTCTAGGCGCCTCCAACGTAGTGATGGGAGAAGTGATCGCCGTCACCGGTGGCCGTTTCGAGAAGAAGCTCGATCTGTCCAACCAGCTCCAGGGAATCAGCGTGGCGCCTGGCTCCGACGAGCTGCTGGAGCAGATCAACAGCTACCTCGCCCAGATCAAGTCCGATGGCACCCTGAACGACATCCACCAGGAGTGGCTGGGTGAGCCGCTTCCGGATTACCTGAACAAGTAAGCCAATAATTGGGGACTGCCAATGTCTGCACAAGCTGTCGTGATGCAGGATGTCGTGAAGTACTACGGCGAGTTTGCCGCCCTGACAGACGTCAACCTGTCCGTCGAGTCGGGTGAGCGTATCGTCATCTGCGGCCCATCCGGATCAGGGAAGTCCACCCTGATCCGCACCATCAACCAGCTCGAAGAGATACATTCGGGCACGATCGTCGTCGACGGGATCGAGCTTACCGCGGGAGGCAAGAACGTTGCCAAGGTACGCGAAGACGTCGGCATGGTGTTTCAGAGCTTTAATCTGTTTCCTCATATGACGGTGCTGGAGAACTGCATCCTGTCACCGATGAAGACCAAGAAGGTCAGTCGTGCCGAAGCCGAGAAGACCGCTCGTCACTACCTCGAGCGAGTCAAGATCCCCGAGCAGGCCGACAAGTATCCGGCGCAGCTCTCCGGTGGGCAGCAACAGCGCGTGGCCATCGCACGGGCTCTGTGCATGAAGCCACGGATCATGCTGTTTGACGAGCCGACCTCTGCGCTCGATCCGGAGATGGTGAAGGAGGTACTGGATACGATGATCGATCTGGCCGGGGAGGGCATGACGATGATGTGCGTGACCCATGAAATGGAATTTGCCAAGGCTGTGGCCGATCGTATCGTCTTCATGGACGCGGGCAAGATCGTCGAGATCAACGAACCGACCGGGTTCTTCACCAACCCGCAGAACGAACGTCTGCAGAACTTCCTGGGTCAGATTACCTGAGCTGACAAAGGGCCAGGCCTCCCTGCCGGTGCGTCGGCAGGGGGCGTCCTGCTTGGAGCAGAGGGACGCATGGCCTTCCATGCAAGGTGAGTGCTTTCTCTCCGGTTGAATACTCGCCATGGCAATGGTGTCAGTACACGTAGTAGCGTATTCCCGATGTGAAGATGCTTTCATAATCTTCATCCGGGGAAAATACGTAGCTCGGGACGACCTCCGAGAAGACCGAAATATCGATCGGCGTCATCAGCTCAATGCCGATGGGAAGCCTGACTCCCCAGCGTTCGTTGGTATTGTTGCTCTTGTTCTCGAAGCCGTAGTCTTCTTGTCCTTTGAGAAACATGATCCCTGCGCCGGCGTAGAAGATGGGAGTTATACGTGCTAGCAGGTCCTTGGGTGATGTGTACAGGTGCGCATCCAGATGAAGCATGAATGAGTCGTCAAAGTCTGTGTGGGCGCCAAGCTCTGCACTGAAGTTTTCGTAAAATGCCTTGTCCGAGTAGTGTAGCTGTTCGTTGTTGTAATTTGCGATGCCGATGCCAAAGTGTAGCGTATCGCTGGCCCCCATGGTTGGCGCAAGGAATAGAACCGTCGCGATCGGAAGGGTCATGATATGCATTGCTTTTGCTCTCTTGTTTTTTCTGGTTTTTTCGTCTTGTCGAGATTTTTATATTTGCCATCCGATAGATGTTTCTTTTTCTGAGACTGCCCATAATTTCTCGGCGACGGCCCTGTCCCAGACAAATGGTTTGATCTCACATTTTCCGACTGGCCCTATCCAGTTAAATAAGCCGGAAGGACCATAATAAGCTTGCTGTTCGAGGTTTTTAGTGGTGGCACACATCACTTCCGGGTAGGCGCCTCTTTCCGCTGTTTGCACCATCGGTGATTTTGCCATCAACGAAAAGATCAAACGTGACGCCACATTGGCCTTTTCGTTTATCAGGGAAGTCCGGGATGCACCAGGATGGCACACATATACTTTTATGTTTTTCCCTGCCTCTGTTGTTCTTCTCTGTAACTCGTAGGCGAATATCATCTGAGCTAGTTTGCTATGGCAGTAAGTGCTGTTGGGGTGGTAATTATTGATCCAGTTCATATCATCGAACTGGATGGTTTTTAAGCCCATCTTGTAGCCTTCACTGCCAACTACGACTATGCGCCCGTTCGAATCATCGATTCGCTGGTAGAGCAGTCCACAAAGAAGGAAATGGCCGTAGTGGTTTACGCCGAGGTGACTTTCAAAACCATCCTGAGTAAATTCCTGCCTGGCGACCTGTGCAATAGCACCGTTGCAGATAAGGGCATCAATTCGGGGGAGCGTTGCCAGTACTTCTGCCGATGCTTTACGCACCGAGTCAAGCGAAGCAAGATCCAGTCGAACGAACGTTGCTTGTACCTCTCTACCGAATTCTTGTTTCAGTGCTGCTATCGCTGCTTCCGATTTTTCGACACTACGATTCATCATCACCACCCCGGCGCCTTTGGACACCAGAATGCGCGCCGCCTGAAAGCCCGTACCTGAGTTGGCTCCAGTAATCACATAGGTGTTTCCCTGCAGGGACTCGAGTTGATCTGGTGTCCAGCCCTTCGCTAGGGATTTTTTTGTACACATTTTCGTGTCTCCAATTCTAGCCAGACCGACTAGTCAAACAGTGTCTGAAGTTTGTGGTGCCAATGATAACTCTCGGCCATGCGTGAATGTAGACCAGATAATCTCTAAAACATGCCTATTCGTATCACTTCGTTGACTTTGTCTCTTTTGGTTGATAGTTTTCTTCCACTAAGTTATTCGAGTTTTGTCGAATGAGCAGGCACAAGATAAAAGCGCTTGTCGAAAGCAAGTTTCACGAAGATGGGGTGATGGAAACGGGGGTATCGGGCGTTCAGATATTCCGTGTTACTGAGGCGCTTCATTGTACTCCTGCCGTCTACGAACCTAGCGTGATCGCGATCGTAGGCGGTTCCAAGGAAGCCATCGTGAATGGCAGGCGATATGTGTATGACAGCAGCCAATACATGTGTTGCCCCATTTCGTTGCCGGTCGAGGCAGGTACCCCGGCTGCCTCCCCAGAAGATCCCTTGTTGGGTGTGTCTATTTCCCTGAATACAAAAGTGATGAAAGAAATAGTTATTCAGGTAGAAAGCACTGCAGCGGGGGCTGAAAAACCTCGTGGGGATTCTTTGTCGCAAAGCGTATCGCTTGCCCGATGGGATGATGGATTTTCTGAAGCACTGTTACGCTTGTTGCAATTAGGTGATAGCAAGACGCAGACCGAGGTTCTCGGAGAAGGGCGCCTTCGCGAGTTGTACTATGCCGTTTTGATGGGAGATGCCGGGGCTTCGGCGAGGCTCGCTTTTGGAGTCGGCAACGAGATTGCCAGAGCCATCGAATATTTACAGTCCCGCCTCGATGAAACTGTCACCATTGACGAAATCGTCTCGTATGTGGGGATGAGTCGTGCTGTTTTTCATCGGAAATTCAAGCAGGCGACCACGATGTCACCCATTCAGTTCGTGAAAACGATGCGGCTGAACAGCGCCGCCATGAAGATTGCTACGGGAATGAACGTGAGCGAAGCGTCAATGGCGGTCGGGTACGCAAGTGCTTCGCAATTCAGTCGAGAGTTCAAACGACTGTATGGAAAGTCCCCCAAGCAGTGGAGCCAATACCAGGCGCTTGCCAGGGGCTAGAGAAGTGGCAGGCATTCAGGTTTCAGGGGGAGAGCCCCAAGCGAGGGCGCCGAGCGCGTAATACCTGCTCGCCATTGTCTTGCCCGCTGCGATGGGTATCGATATTGGGTCGACCACGAGGTGATCTCGCTGAAGGCGGTAAATCCGGCTCGCAGGGCAGCATCCGCCGCCCTGCGTGTGTGAGTGGTAACTTATCCGAGCACGCCCTGGCTACGCAGGTAGTCGTCGTAGCTGCCACTGAAGTCGACGATGCCATCGTCCTTCATCTCGATGACGCGGGTGGCCAGTGAGCCGACGAACTCGCGATCGTGGCTGACGAAGATCAGGGTGCCGGGATAGTGCTCGAGCGCCAGGTTGAGCGCCTCGATGGACTCCATGTCGAGGTGGTTGGTGGGCTCGTCCATCACCAGCACGTTGGGGTTCTGCAGCGAGAGCTTGCCGAACAGCATGCGTCCCTGTTCACCGCCTGAAATCACCTTCACCGACTTGCCGATATCATCATTGGAGAACAGCATCCGCCCGAGGGCGCCGCGCACGATCTGCTCACCGGCGGTGGTCCACTGCTGCATCCATTCGAACAGGGTTTCGCCCCCCTCGAAGTCCGCCGCGTGGTCCTGGGCGAAATAGCCCACTTCGGCGGCATCGGTCCATTTGACCTCACCGGCATCGGGCTCCATCGCGCCGACCAGGCAGTTGAGCAGGGTGGTCTTGCCGATGCCGTTGGGGCCGATGATGGCGACCCGCTCTCCGGCTTCGATGCGCAACCCGAAGCGCTCGAACAGGACATTGTCGTCCCAGGCCTTGGACAGCGCTTCCACTTCCAGCGCCTGGCGGTGGATCTTCTTGTTCTGCTCGAAGCGAATGAACGGACTGATCCGTGATGACGGCTTGATCTCGTCGAGCTGGATCTTGTCGATCCTGCGCTGGCGTGAGGTCGCCTGCTTGGCCTTGGAGGCATTGGCCGAGAAGCGACTGACGAACTGCTTCAACTCGGCAATTTCTGCCTTTTTCTTGGCGTTTTCGGACTGCAGACGTTCACGCGCCTGGGTGGCCGCGGTCATGTACTCGTCATAGTTGCCGGGGAACAGCTGCAGCTCGCCGTAGTCCAGATCTGCCATGTGCGTGCACACACTGTTCAGGAAGTGGCGATCGTGGGAGATGATGATCATGGTCGACGAGCGCGCACGAAGAATGTCCTCGAGCCAGCGAATCGTGTTGATGTCCAGGTGGTTGGTCGGCTCATCGAGCAGCAGCACGTCGGGGTCGCTGAACAGCGCCTGAGCGAGCAGTACGCGCAGTTTCCAGCCCGGTGCCACCACACTCATCGGCTGGTCGTGCTGCTCAAGCGGAATCCCCAGACCCAGCAGCAGCTCACCGGCACGAGCCTCGGCGGTGTAGCCGTCGAGCTCGGCGTAGCGGACTTCGAGGTCTGCCACCGCCATGCCGTCTTCTTCGCTCATCTCGGCCTGGGAGTAGATGCGCTCGCGCTCAGCGGTCACGCTCCACAGTTCTTCGTTGCCCATGATGACGGTGTCGATGACACGTTCGTCCTCGAAGGCGAACTGGTCCTGGCGCAACTTGCCCAGGCGAGTGGTGGCGTCCTTCATCACCTGGCCGCTGGTCGGCTCGAGGTCGCCCCCGAGGATCTTCATCAGGGTCGACTTGCCACAGCCGTTGGCCCCGATCAGACCGTAGCGGTGGCCCTGGCCGAATTTGACAGAAACGTTTTCAAACAGCGGCTTGGGGCCAAACTGCATGGTGATGTTGGCGGTAGAGAGCACGGCAGAGTATCTCGCGGGATGAACATGAATGAGAGACTTGGGCCGGCACGGCAAGGGGCTTCGACCAAAGTGGAGGGCGCATTGTACGCGTCTGACCCGGTGGCTAGCTACTCGAGAACCGGGCGGCACCGGCAGCTGCCGGCCGGCGGGGCAGGGAAGGCCTTTGAAACGTGGAGTGAATCTTGGCGGTACGTCGTGAGAGGGGAGGGGTGGCAGGCTCGGTTTAGCCTCGTGTGTTGGTGGGCGTGTGTAAACGGGTGAAGCGGTCTCGTGATACCGTCAAGTGCTTGTCCAGCTCCCGCTCGGCCAGGAAGGTGTTGCGCTTCAGGGCGTTGGCAATATCGTAGTGGCCGGCGTTGGATAGATCGAAGGTGCGGGTCATGTTGTTGCGAGCGAGGCGGATCTTGTCTGCTACCAGGCGATAGGAGTCAATGAGGTATTGATTGCCGGAAGATTCGATCAAGGTCATGTGGTATTGGTAGTCGAACGCTTCATAGCTCAGCCAGTCTTCTTTCGAGATGGCTTCATCCATCTGATGGCACAGGGTCAACAGACTGTCTGAGAGGGATAACACATCTCGAGACATGTGCAGGGCGCCAATCTCCATCATCTTTCGGTACGCCATGAGCTGTTCAAGCTCGGTCAGCGTGGGGTTCCAGATCCTGTTGCCGCTCTTGGGTGAAATGGTGATCAGCCCTTCATGCTGCAGGCGTTTCAACGCCTCGCCTACCGGGCTGCGTCCAATCCCGAGGCCCTCGGTCAATTCCTTGATCGAGATCTTCTGGTCCAGGGCATAGGTGCCTTTCAGGACGCGATCCTTGATGATGGTATATGCCTGCTGCGACATCGACTCGGCACCGTCGGCCATCCTTCTTCTCCTGTTCTTGCTCTTTAGACCGTATCCGTTCCGCCGTGACAACGGGCGAGGTGCCAATGACACCAAGCCCGTGTGTTTTACTGTCGATCGTGGACTTAGTCCAGTTCTGGCGATACTGCGCCGGTATTGACTGGTGCATCGATGCCAGTGGTGGTCGGCGTTAGATACTTCTTGCCATCGATATCTCGCACCGCCGTTTCGTTGAACAGATCCCGATTCAGCATCAGCATGAAGCTACGTCCAACGATGGCGATGACGAAGCACAGCGGAAACCCCGTCAGGATCGATATCGTCTGTAGTGGCGTCAAGCTTTCTGGATTGAGGAAGTAGAGCGCTGTGGAGACCAGCCCGACCAGCACCAGCCAGAAAGACGCGTTATAGCGTGACGCCTCCTGCTCGGGAAGCAGGGTCTTTTGCGTCGCCGAGGCTAGTGAATAGCCGACCGCACATTGACCGCTGACATAGGACAGCAGGGCTACCAGACCGAACACCACGATGAACAGTCCTGCGGCAGGCAGTTGCTCGAGCATGGCCTTCACCACCTCGCCGCGACCCGCCTCGTTCATCACCGCGATGAGGTCCAGTTGGCCGCTGGTCTGGAGGTGGATGCCGAATGCCGGAAAGACCATGTAGAACACCATGCAGCCCAGCGACCCGGCCACCAGGCCGGCGAAGACGATTCCCCGAATGGTCCTGCCACGCGATATCTTGGCGATGAAAAGTCCGTAAGGCAGGGCGTAGACGACCCACCAGGAGAAGTAGAAGATCGTCCAGGCTTGGGGAAAGCCGGTATTGCGAATAACGTCTGTGGCGAAGCTCATGTAGACGAAGTTCTGGAGCATCAGGCCCAGCCCGTCTACCGATTGGTTGAGCGTGAAAGACAGCGGGCCACACGCCAGGACGCCCACCAGCAAGGCAATATCCAGGCGGACGTTGAAATTGGACAGGCGAGCGACGCCTTTCTGCAGGCCGAGGATCAGCGCCATCATCGGAATGGCGGTCCACAGAAATATCACGAAGACGTCGAGTACCGGGTTGCCTGCCTGCATGCCAAATGCGTAGGCGAAGGTGCTCGAAATAAGCGGCGTGCCAAGGGCGATCGACGTCATGACGCCGCCGATGATGCCGAACATATACAGAAAGTTGATGGCGTGACCGACCAGGCCATCGGCCCAGCGCCCTAGCACCGGGCGAGTCAGTTCACTGAGTTTCAGGTTGCGTTGCTTGCGGACGTACATGGCATAGCCGATCGGTATCGCGCAGGCGATATACCAGGCCCATGCCGAGGGGCCCCAGTGAAACATGCCGAACGCGCTGGCCCAGCGTGCCGCCTCTGCAGTACCGGGCTCGGCGCCGAAGGGAGGCGACTGCATGATCCAGATCCATTCGGCGGCGCTGAGGTACAGCAGGCTACCGCCGGTGCCCGAGGTGAAGATCATGCCCAGCCAGGTGAGGGTCGAGAATTCTGGACGAGTGTCGCGGTCTCCCAGAACCACCTTGCCGTAACGCGACATCGCCAGATACAGGCAGAAGCTGATCGCGCCGATGGTGGCCAGCAGGAAGAACCAGCCAAGTTCGTTGGTGGTGAAGGCGTGAATCTGATGGAGGAGGCTCCCGCTCTGCTCGGGCCAGAGGGAAAAGACCAGAGCCAGTAGCAGGGTGAGGAGGAGTGCAGGCATGAACACCGCTGGATCGATGCCGGCGATTTCCTTTCTTATTTTCTGATAGCGCATGGGCGAAGCCTTTGCAGGTGAAAACAAAAACCCTGTCGAAGCAGGGGGCAGGCGTGTTGTGGCTATCTAAAATGCTAGTTTAGGGGTTGTCTTTCAACTGCTGTGCGAAGGTGATGTCGTGTCAGAGCGAGAGATGTCACTGAGTGAGCCCTTTAATTTCCATTAAAAACAAACATATGAAGGTTTGTTGTGTTTTGGTTAAAGGTTTTTCGCTACGACAAAAGTCTATGCTGTTGTGATGCGCATGACTATTTCGTGTCTTCACAACACCAAATCTAGAATGTTAGATTGTGGTCAGTCATCACCTTTCCTGGCTGGAGCAGCCCGCATGGTTTCAGAGGTCGACATCATCATCATTGGAGCAGGCTCCGCCGGCTGTGTATTGGCGGAAAGGCTGTCACAGGATTGCGATCGACAGGTGCTGGTGATTGAGGCAGGAGCCCGCGGCAAGACGCCGACAATCTCGGTGCCGGCGGGGTTCGTCCATCACTTCAACAGTCCTCGCTACAACTACTGCTATCGCTCCGAACCTGAGCCCGAGCTGGGGCAGCAGCGGGTTTACCAGCCCCGGGGGAAGGGGGTTGGTGGCTCCGGTGCGATCAACGCCATGATCTACGTGCGTGGTGATCGGCGAGACTTCGATGACTGGGCTGCGGTCAGCTCTCCACGTTGGTCCTATGACGCTGTCCTGCCCTATTTTCGGCGCCTGGAGCGACACCATAGCGAGGACACAAGGTATCACGGTCGTGATGGCAGCATTGGGGTCCTTTCCACCCGGGATAGTGCCCCCGAGCTTTGCCATGCCTTCTTCGCTGCCTGTGACGCGTCTGGACTGCCGAATAATCATGACTTCAACGGCGAGCGCCTGGATGGCTATGGCTTCTACGACATGAATGTTCGGGCCGGTCTGCGTTCATCGAGCGCTCGGGAATACCTGACCCCGGCGCTGAAGCGCTCGAATCTGTCGCTGATGACGCAGACGCAGGCGAGGCGACTGGTGTTCGAGGGGCGACGTGCCGTCGGTGTCGAGGTCGCGTGCGGTGGCGAACGACGCACGATCAAGGCCCGCCAGGAGGTAATCCTGTGTGCCGGAGCGGTGGATTCTCCGAAGTTGTTGCAGCTTTCTGGCGTTGGGGACGCCAAGGCATTGGCTCGACTGGGCATCGATAGTGTCATCGACAACCCCAGGGTTGGGCAGAATCTGCAGGATCATTTGTGCGGCAGTCTGTTCTTCGAGAGTCGCGAGCCGACACTCAACGTGACGCTTGGCCGGCTGACGGGCAAGTTGCGGGCTGGCTGGGACTACGTGAGTCGCCGCCAGGGTCCCTTGGCCTTTGGCGTCAAGCACGCTGGCGCCTTTGTCCCCCTCGAGGGGACGGGGGTGTCGGGTCACGGGGAGCACCCGGTGCAAGGGAGTGGCGATGGTCACGCCAAGGCGCAGGTGTTCTTCAATCCCATCTCCTACGCCCTGCCGGAAGAGGCCGGGGGGCGCCTGGTGTTGCATCGGCACGCCGAGGTGTCGCTTTTCTACAATGTCTGCCGACCCTACAGTCGCGGCTCCGTGACGCTCAAGAGCGCTGACCCCGACGATGCGCCGGCAATTCACAATCGTTACCTGTCCGATGCTCGTGACAAGGCAGAACTGCTCGCGGCCTTTCGTCAGGTACGCAGTCTAGCCAGCGCGGGGCCGCTCAAGGACATCCTGGTCGATCACCGCGGTTACGCCGATATGCACAGTGACGAGGCCATTCTCGACGACTTCCGGGCGTCGTGCGGGTCGATCTACCACCTCTGCGGAAGCTGCGCCATGGGTACCCGGCTCGAGAATTCGGTCGTCGACCCGTCACTCAAGGTTCACGGAGCCGAGGGCCTGAGGGTCGTCGACGCGTCCATCTTTCCCAACATTACCTCCGGCAATACCCAAGCCCCCACCTTGATGGTGGCCGAGGTGGCCGCCGACATCATTCGCCAGTCCTGGAACACTTAGATGAAAATCAAGAAGGTCGAATCTTTCTACAGCGAGGACGTTGGTATCGTCCGCGTCACCATGGCCGACGGCAGCCAGGGCGTGGGCCAGGTGTCCACCTACAACGCCGACATCAGTGTCGAGATCATGCATCGTCAGGTGGTTCCCTGGTTCGAGGGGCGCGACATCAACGGGATTGATGATATCGCTGACAGCGTGGCCCTGGTGCTGGAACGCCAGCACAAGTTTCTGGGCTCATATCTCTATCGCGCGCTGTGCGGTGTCGAGACGGCGCTGTGGGACTGGCTCGGCAAGGCTCATGACAAGACGGTCTGCGAGCTACTCGGTGGTACGGTTCGACCGCTCAGGGTCTATGCCTCCAGCATGAAGCGCGACATTACCCCCGAGCAGGAAGCTGAACGCTTTCTACGCTTGCGTGATCGCCACGGCTATGACGCTTTCAAGTTTCGTGTGGGCGCCGAGTGCGGTCGTAACCAGGATGAATGGCCGGGGCGCACGGAGGCGATCATCCCGACCATTCGTCGAGCCATGGGGCCTGACGTCGACCTGCTGGCCGACGCCAACAGCTGCTTTCGACCGGAGCGCGCCATCGAGGTAGGGCGTCTTCTGCAGGACAATGGCATCCAGCATTTCGAAGAACCCTGCCCCTATTGGGAAATGGAGTGGACTCGCCATGTCACGGCCGCGCTGTCGCTGGACGTGACAGGGGGCGAGCAGGATCACTATCTGCCGGCCTGGCAGAAGATGATCGATGACCGCGTGGTCGACGTGCTGCAGCCAGACATCTGCTATATGGGCGGCATCACACGCACCCTTCAGGTGGTGGAAATGGCCCGCAAGGCTGGGCGTGTCGTGACCCCTCACACCGCGAATCTCAGCTTGGTGACCATCTTCACCCTGCACCTTCAAGGGGCCATCGACAATGCTGGCCCTTATCTCGAGTTTTCCATCGAGGAAGACGACTACTATCCCTGGCAGTACGGCATCTATGACAACTTCCCGGTGGCCAAGGATGGCAAGGTTGCCATCCCCGACGAGCCAGGCTGGGGCATCCGCGTGCGCCAGGACTGGCTGGAATCCGCCCACTACCGAGCGAGCGAATTGACATGACAGCACTCAAGACTCTTTGCGAGAAAGCCGGCGTGATCGATCCGACGCCGCACCTTACGCCGCAGCACTTCATTGACGGGCGGTGGCATACGTCTACCTCGGGCGAGACTATCGAGGTTACCGATCCCGGCAGCGAGAGCACGATTGCGCACATCGCCAGGGGCACCCCGGAAGACGTCGAGGCTGCAGTAACCGGCAGCCAGCGTGCCTTCGAACACTGGCGCCGCCTTGCGCCTGCCGACCGGGCCGAGCACCTCTTTCGTCTCGCCGACACGGTGCGCCGCAATAGCGAACTGCTCTCGGTCATCGAGTGTCTGGATTCGGGCAAACCCTACGCCGAGGCCGAAGCTGATATTCAGGGGGCAGCGTCACAGCTCGCCTACTATGCAGGGCTAGCCGACAAGATCGAGGGAAGCACCACCCCCCTGGGCGACGGGTTTGTCTCGATCAATCGCCGCGAGCCGGTGGGGGTGACCGCCCACGTCGCTCCGTGGAACTTTCCGCTGTTGACCGCCGTACGCGGGATCGCCCCGGCACTGGCGGCCGGCTGTACCGCGGTCGTCAAACCGTCCGAGCTGACGTCGCTGTCCACGCTGGTCATGGCGGCCTTGTTCAGCGAAGCCGGCCTGCCCGACGGTGTGGTCAATGTCGTGACCGGCTATGGTCACGATATTGGCGATGCCCTGACGTCCCATCGTCTGGTTCAGCACGTGACCTTTACCGGTTCGGTTGCGACCGGGAAGCAGGTAATGAAGTCGGCTGCCGACAATGTTTCCAGCGTGCTGCTGGAGTTGGGCGGCAAGTCCCCTGCCGTGGTGCTGGCCGACGCCGATATCGACAAGGTCGCCGAGGACATGGTCTGGGCGATCTACTACAACGCCGGCCAGGTATGCACCGCCGGTTCACGCCTGGTGATCCACGAGTCCCAGCACGAAGCCTTCATGCAGGCCTTTCTGCCGCGAGTGGCGGAGCTGACATTGGGACATGGCCTCAAGGGACGAGACATCGGCGCTATCAACTCCGCCGGCCACCTGGCCAAGATTGCCTCCTTCGTCGATGACGCCAAGGCGCGCGGCTTGACCATCCGCTGTGGCGGAAATGTTACCCGTGACCCTGAGAGCGGCAAGGGGCTCTTCTTTGAGCCCACCGTGATTGATCGACTGGAGCGTGATGACCGACTGGTGCAGGAAGAGATCTTTGGTCCGGTCCTGGCGGTACAGGTGGTCGCCAGCGATGAGGAAGCCCTCTCGATTGCCAATGGCACCGACTACGGCCTTGCCGCCTGTGTCTACAGCCGCGATGTCGCCAGGGCGCTTAGACTTGCCGCCGAGATCGATGCAGGTCAGGTCACCATCAACCAGTACTTTGCCGGCGGAATATACGCACCGGTCGGTGGCACCAAGCACTCAGGGTTTGGCCGAGAAAAGGGCCTTTTGGCACTCGACAATTACCTGAGGAACAAGAACGTGACGGTCAAGCTCTAGGGCTTGTCTGAAAAGTGCCTGCGCTCGTCGACTTTTCGGACAGCGCCTAGCGTCCCTGGACGGCTGAATGATACCGCGCCACCCGTGTGGTGGTGCGGTATCGAGCGCTGTTCACCCGTCTTCCCCATGCCAAACGCTCGGCCAGGTGGTACTTGGCCGAGCGCCCCTCTTGCCTGGCATCTTCCTGCCGATTCCCTCACCATATCCCCTTCAGATCACCGCACCCTTCGCGGCGCGCTCGCCAACCGCCTGCCTTGCACTGGATGGCTGGTGCTATCTGCCATTGTCTGCCGCTGTCTGTCACCCCAGGGGCGTCCCTGCAAACTACCCGGCCCATCACATCTTCTGCCTATGAACCCCAACCCCGCTTCCATGAAGTCGCTGATCGCCTTCGAGGCCACGGCCCGGCTCGGCTCCATGACCGCCGCTGCGGAGGCCGAGCGAACCACCCAGCCGACCATCTCCCAGCGAATCCGGGGGCTGGAGGAATACCTGGGGTTGGTACTGTTCGACCGGCACGGCGGCCGGCTGAGCCTGACCGTCGAGGGCGAGCGCTTCTACCGCGAGATGGCGCCGAGTCTCACCACCCTCAGAGACACCTGTGATCGCTTCGTGCGCCACGGCCAGGGGCCAGCGCCAACGGTCGTCATCGCAGCCGACGCGGGTTTTACCCACCTGTGGCTGTTGCCTCGGCTACCGGCGCTCAAGCGGGCCTTTCCCGACTTCAGCTTTCACCTGATGCCGATCGACCGCTCGGACGATCCGCAGCTGCTGGCCGCCGACATCGCGATTTGTTTCGGGCCTTATCTGCCCCAGGAAGAAGGGCGGCTGGTGGCCCGGGAGGCGGTCTTTCCGGTGTGCAGCCCTGACTACGCGCAGGCACATGGGCTATCCGGCCCCCTGTCAGCACAGGACCTGTCACGGCTCTCGCTGTTGCACCAGGACATCAGGAATCCGCGCTGGCTGGACTGGGCCCAGTGGTGCCGCCATGCGGGGCTCACTCCACCCCCGGCGGAGGATATCTTCGCCTACCACAACTACGCGCTGTTGCTGAACGCGGCGCTGGCGCATCAGGGCGTGGCGCTGGGCTGGTCGAACCTGGTCGAGGAGTATCTGGTCACCGGCCAGCTCACAGCCCTGGGACCGCAGGTTACGCGGGAAGACTATGGCTACTGGCTGAGCGTCAAGCACCAGCGCAGCGCGGTCACGGAGCCGGTCAGGGACTGGCTGCTGGACGCGGTGCATCGTGGTGAGGGTGCCACCTCGGGAGACCCGGGGCGGTTGCGCTGAGGGGGCGCCAGATCGGGGCTGATAAGACGCACTGACGCAAAGCAGGGCATGCGTTGGGCGTGGATGCGTTCGCCATGGTGATGGCAAAGGTGCAGAGAGGAAGAGAGGAAGAGAGGAAGAGAGGTGACGAGGATAGAGAGAGGCGGGGCCCAGGACCCCGTGCCCGATGTGGGCACGGGGCGGCCTGTCAGCGCCGGCGCGGGCGCAGTCGGAAGCCTTGGCGATAGGGATCGCCGGGTTCGCGGAACAGCGAGAGCAGCACGCCGAGGGTCATGACCAGGATGACCACGCTGACCGGCAGGGCGGCAGCGATCAGGGCGGTCTGCAGGGCGGAAAGCCCACCGACCACCAGCAGCACGGCGGCCACCAGGCCGATCACCACACCCCAGAAGACGCGGAACAGCTTGGGCGGATCGTCATCGCCCAGCGACAGGATGGTGGTCAGCACCAGGGTGCCGGAGTCGGATGAGGTGATGAACCAGCTCATCAGCAGGAACACCATCATGGCCGACAGCACCCAGCCGAAGACGCCAGAGCCGACGATCCCGTCCGCGGTGGCGAACAGCGCAGACGGCAGATCCCAGGCGCGCACCATCTCCATGATGCCGGCAGTGCCAGCGCCACCGGCGGCGTTCAGCTCCTGGTGGATGGCGTTGCCGCCGAAGATGACCAGCCAGACAAAGGCCAGCAGCGTCGGTACCAGCAGCACACCGAGGACGAATTCGCGCAGGGTGCGGCCCTTGGAGATGCGAGCGATGAACAGCCCGACGAAGGGAGCCCAGGCGAGCCACCAGCCCCAGTAGAAGATGGTCCAGGCCTGCTGCCATTCGCTGGTACCGGATTGCTCGGCGTACCACAGGCCCATGGGAATGACCTCGGTGGCGTAGTCCGCCAGCGTCTCGCCGAAGGTCTGGATCAGCCACAGGGTCGGCCCGCCGAACAGGAAGATGCCGATCACGACCGCGGATACCCAGATGTTGAGCACCGAGATGATGCGGATGCCCTTCTGCACGCCGCTGACTACCGAGATGATCGATAGCGTCGAGATCACCGCGATCAGCACCAGTTGGGTCGGCAGGCCATCGTCGATGCCGAACAGCTTTTCCAGTCCCACGCCCATCTGGCTGACGCCGAGTCCCAGCGAGGTGGCCACACCAAACACGCAGCCCAGCACGCCGAAGATGTCGAACAGATGCCCGGCGGGCCCGAAGATGCGATCGCCGATAAAGGGGTAAAGCGCCGATCTTAACGCCAGCGGCAGGCCCTTGCGGTAGGCGAAGTAGGCCAGCGACATGCCGACGATGACGTAGATCGCCCAGCCGTGCAGCCCCCAATGGAAGACCGTCACCCGCAGCGCGTCGATGGCGCGCTCATGCCCGATGGCGGTGGCCCCGGCCATGTCGGCGTGGGGGTTGTTGGGGTAGCCGAAGGAGTCGGTATTATCGAGATAGAAGATCGGCTCGGCGACACCGAAGAACAGGATGCCGATACCGATGCCGGCGGAAAACAGCATCGAGAACCAGGCGAAGTTGCTGAACTCCGGTCGGCTGTCGTCGGTGCCCAGGCGGATGCTGCCGTAGCGACTGCAGACGATAAAGGCGCAGACCACCAGCAGGGCGACCACGGTCACCAGGTAGTAGCCGCTGAAGGTGCCCTCGATCCAGGCGCGTGCGGTGCCGAAGACCACGGCGGCGGTGTCGGAACTGAGACCGGTGAACAGTACGAAGAGCAGGATCAGTGCCCCTGACGTGATCGTCATGCCGCGGTGCATGCCCTGGAAGGGGCCGCGTTGTTCGAGTTCGGTCACCTTGTAGTCGGTACCCATTACCGCGTGGGGATTGTCGTCGGGGGGAGACCCCGGGGAAGATGATTCTGGAGTAGCGATAGTCTGTGTCCTCTTGAGCCGGACCTCGGGCCGGCGATCCCGCTGCCGCTACCGTGAGCGGCCTTGTCGGCGCGGCGGCTCGGGGCGAGCCGCCGCGTCAGACCTGTGGCTCATGGCTCCAGCGGATGCTCCTCGCCGATCACCTCCGGATCGAAGGGCTGGCGAGCGAAGATGCGCCGCAGCATGGGCTCGAAGTGTTCCAGTGGTGGCGTCGGATAGTCCGGATCAAACGCCGCCTGATCGTAGCGTTCACAGAAGTCCACGCAACTCTGGAACCAGGGATGGTCCCGGTAGCGATCGCGTTCGTGCGGATCCTCTCCGAAGTGGTGCGCATAGTACACTTTTTGGAACAGTCCGTGGTGATGGATCACCCAGGTCACTTCGGCGCGCACATAGGGCCGGATGATGGCGGCGGCTAGCTGGGAGTGGTTGTAGGGCGCCAGGTCGTCACCGAGATCGTGCAGCAGCGCGGCCACGATCATGTCCTCGTCGGCACCGTCGGCTTCGGCCCGTGCCGCCGACTGCAGCGAGTGTTCCAGACGCGTCACCTGGTAGCCGCTCAGGCTGTTCTCGAGTCGGCGCAGCGCGTCCAGCAGGCGGTCGACCAATCCCTGGTTGAAGTTATCTTCGAGTTGCTCGAGAAAGACGTATTCCTCCCGAGTCCCGTCCTTCATCTGGCGAAACGTGACCTTTTCCATTCAGGCGACCTCCTCGATGGACGCATGTTGCTTCAAGAGACTGGCGAAACGCTCCCGCGGGCCGTCGGTATCCAGGTAGCAACCCTGCAGGTGGCGCTGTCCTTCGTTGCTGTCATAGCTGGTGCGGCCGTGTAGTACGCGACTGTTGTCGAACAGCATCAGTTCGCCGGCGCCGAGCGCGAAGCGTACCTCGTAGGTCGGGTCGGAAAACAGCTCGCCAAGGCGCTGGCGGGCGCGGTGGAACAGCCGTGTCTCGGCGTCGGAGAGCAGCGGCAGGCCATCCAGGCGCGGGCTGTAGTGAACGCCGGTGGGGCGACCGTCGTCATCGGTCTGGATCATGGTGCGCTGGGTCACCAGCTGGGTGCCAGCGTCGACGAAGCGAAAGCGTACCGGGGTATGTTTCAGTAGCTCGTAGCCCTCGGGGGTCTCCTGGCGTAGCCGCTCGAGAACCTTGAGGCTGTCGACCAGGGTGGACAGGCCGCCGCTGGTCTCGTTGACCAGACAGTGCAGCAGCTGGATACCCGGCACCGGGTTGCGGTAGGGGTTGTCGGTGTGGGGACCAAGCGCCACGCTGCGATAGGCCAGGTCATTGCCGCTGGGGCGTGAATAGACCTCGAAATAGCGACCGAAGTTGGTTTCCTTGACGTAGCCATAGTGGCTGCCGACCTGAAGGATGCGTTCCGGGTCGGTGGGTACCTTGTAAAGCACCAGATAGCCGTAGCGTAGATAGGCATCCAGTGACTCGCGAAAGACGTCGGGGTCGTCAAGCACCTGGGTCCAGTCAAAGCGCACCTTGTTCTGATCGAGCGAGGCGTCCCAGGGTTCGGCGGCCGGAAACAGCTCGCTCTCACCGAGTTCCTCGGCCAGGACGCGCAGATCGTAGGTCTCGCGATGGCCGTCGCTGAAGGCCAGCGCCACCTGCTGCTCATCGACCTGGGTCGCCTGGGTCAGCGCCAGATTCGCGTCGATGGCGTGGGAGTCGAACAGCCGTTGCTGGGTCATCGGCTCCAGTTGATCCGGCGCCTGGGTACGTTCGCGCAGCCACAGCGGGCTGACCTCGCGGGACTGCTGGCCGTCGACGACAACGACGGCCGGGGGCTGTTCTTGGATGACGAACTCAGGGCGGGAGGTTGGCTTTCGCATCGCGGGTCTCCGGTGTCTGGCAAGCGTTCGGCGCGCATGCTGAGCCATCTCCCGGCGACGGAGTAGAGGCGCTGGCTTATCCTCCACCATGCATTTTCTTTATACCCGTGATGGCAAAGCGCCCGGCAGTACCGGACGCCTGAGGGAGACGCTGTAATACGCACAGATGGGTTCGTGGCCGTCAAGCTAACCTGGATTTGGCTCCAGGCGACAGCTCTCTACGGCCGCCAGTTGTCGCGAGTGTTATCCGGTGTCGAGGGGTGGCGTAAGCGGCTGTCGAGACCCGCAAGAATCACGTCGTTGTGAAATTCCGCGCGCACCAGATCGTCCTGTGTCAGACACAGTGTCTTGAGTTGGGCGGACGGCTTGGAAGAGGTGGTGAGGCTTCGAGCAGGGCGGGTGGAAGTGGTCATGTCTGTCTCCTGGTCCCCTTGTGAGTCGGCAAGCGCCGACCCAGGGGTTAGGAGTCGCACGCCGCTTTAGCTGCACTTGTATTCCGCCCGCAAGTTGGTGCTTAAATCGGCGGCGTTACGTGTTCGGCAATAAAAAGTGTTTGGGCAACAAAAAACCCGCTCAGCAATAGCTAAAGCGGGCCTCTGGCGTCGCTTTAGCTGCATTTTTTAAAGCGCCCGCAAGCTGAGATTCAAATCGGCGCAGACCCCAACCTATCCCGCAGGTGACCGGCTGTCAATGAGGTCGTAGCAGCTTGCTTGAGCGTTCTCTCGTTCCCTTCTATATGGCGATGCCGCTCGCCGAAGGCGCGGAGCTATCGAATCATCAGTGCGTAGCTCGGCCCGGGGGGCGCAGGACCGGCAACAGGCGCCCGGTGTGAAGAAAAGGGGAGAAGGAGGGGCAAGAGAGCGGCTTGACCCACGCAGGGCCGTCATTTACGTTGCAGGTACCAACTAAACTGCCTGAGACACGATGCCTCTCCAAAGCGATAGCGACAACCAAAGCGATAGCAACAACCCTCTCGACCTCCCGAGCGGCGAGAACCTCGATCGGGATGCTCGAGCGCTCTATGACGCACTCAATCAGCTGATTCGGGTCCACCAGTTTCGAGATCGCGATCGCATCTGCGGCTATGACCTCTCGGTGGCCCAGTGCTATGCCCTGGAGACCCTGGTCCATCAAGGGCCATTGCGCCTGCAGGGGCTGGCAAGCGAAATGTACCTGGACAAGAGCACGGCGAGTCGCGTGGTGGACGCCCTGGTACGCAAGGGACATGTCGACCGGGTTGCTGATCCAGTAGATCGACGTGCCGCACTGATTCGCCCCACGGTGCAGGGAGAAGCGCTGTACCAGACGATACGCGCCGACCTGATCGCTGAAGAGCGGGCGATGCTCGAAGGACTCACCCCGGATATGCGTCAGGCGGCGCTGAGCCTGATACGGCAGTTGACCCAGGCCGCGCAACGGCGCTGTGGTCCGGGGCCTGGGACCCTGAGTGCTGTCGAGGACGAGACCTGAGTTTTTTTTGCCTATATCGTTGGTACTAACAACTTATGTCGGGTTCGAGGCACTCCCGCCTAGATGCCACTCATTGAAGGAGCGATAGATGAATCAGGCAAGCGGCAGGATCGCGATTATCGGAGGTGGCCCCATCGGGCTCGCCGCCTGCGCCCATGCGCTAGCGCATGGACTCGATCCGGTAGTCATCGAAGCGGGTACGGGCGTCGGTGAGCATCTGCGGCAGTGGGGGCATGTGCGAATGTTCACGCCCTGGGAATGCAACCTCGACGATCACGCTGCCACACTGTTGAAGGCTTCGGGATGGCAGCCACCAGGCGGCAATGCTTGCCCGACCGGGCAGGAGCTTGTGGAGCACTATCTGGAGCCGCTGGCGAACCTGCCTGAGCTCCGAGACCGCGTACACCTGCAAAGTAGAGTTGTGGGCGTGAGTCGGTCCGGGATCGATGTGCTGAAGGACAAGGGGCGCTTCGAGGCGCCGTTCGTCCTGAGGATCGAAGCCCCCGATGGCGAGCGCGACCTTTTGGCCGATGCTGTCATAGATGCCTCCGGTACCTTCGGCCAGCCCAACTGGATGGGAGCCCACGGCATGCCAGCGCTGGGGGAAGCGCGACGGGCACAGCGAGTGACCTACGGTCTGCCGGCGGTGCTGAAGGAGGGGCGCGATCGCTACGCCAACCGTCGTGTGCTGGTGGTCGGCGCCGGGCATTCGGCCTTCAATCTACTCCGCGATCTGGCCGAGCTTGGCGAGGCAGCCCCGGATACCAGGGTGCTGTGGGCGATCCGTGGTGATTCACTGGCCAGGATGTTCTGCGGGTGCGCCGACGATCCTCTCGAGGAACGTGGTCGGCTCGGGCTGGAGGTTCAGCGCCTGGTGAGCGATGGCAGGATCGAGGTCTATCCCGGGGTCAGGATCGAGCGACTTGAGGAGGGGGCCGATGGTCTGCTCATCCACGGGGAAGGTCAGAGCCTGCCGCCGGTAGACGAGGTCATCGTCGCTACCGGCTTCCGGCCGGATCTGTCGCTGTTGACCGAGCTTCGCCTCGAGCTGGATCCGGCCACCCAGAGTCCGGTTCGTCTGGCTCCGTTGATCGATCCCAACGTACACAGCTGTGGCTCGGTACCCTCCCACGGCGCCGAGGAGCTCCGCCATCCGGAGCAGGGACTGTATATCCTGGGCATCAAGAGCTACGGCCGCGCCCCCACCTTCCTGTTGAGGACCGGTTACGAACAGGTGCGCTCGGTGGTGGCAACGCTGGCGGAAAGGGCGGCACGGCGGGGGTAGGGCAGGGCCTGCCGGATGCTGAACTGATCCGGGGGATGGCCGTCACCGTGAGTGAATGCCCGAGAAGATGGCAAGGGGCGCCTGCCTGCCATTTTTTTTGTCGGAGCAGCAATGAATATGGGTTTTTTCTGTATTCAGCGGGAGGGCTAAGGTTTTTTTGTTTGATTCGCGATTATGCATCAACTCATTTTTAACGAAGGGATGCTGGCTTGACATGCAGCCTTAATAGCCACCATATTGGATTGGTTAATCGATAAATTCGTTAGACAATATGAGGCAATTATGAAGAACAAGAAGCCATCCTGGGTCACCTATTTTGCTCTAGCAACAGTAGGTCTTGCAGGAACGGGAATTTCCTCGACGGCATTGGCTCAAGATCCATACACGGTGGGTATTGAAGCCTCTTTTCCACCTTGGGCATATGTAGAAAGTGGTGAGTTCAAGGGCATTGCCATCGATGCGATGAGTGCAATTGCTGAAGATCAAGGCTTTGAGATTGAATTTCAGGACATGCCTTTCCCTTCTCTGATTCCAGCGCTGGCGGCTCAAAAAATTGATATATTGGCGACCGGACTGACTGTGACAGAGGAGCGGGCAGGGGCTATCGATTTCAGTATACCCTGGTGGGAAACCAACGATGTTGTGTTGGTTCCTGAAGACTCTGACGCCAATGTCTTTACGGCAGTCTGCTGTGGCGCTAGTGTCGGCGTTCAAGGTGGTTCGTCCCAGCAGGCATGGATGGAAGAGAACGTTATCAACAATAGCGATGTTGACGTTTCTCTCTCCAAGTACGACAGCTATGTGACCGCTGTCGATGACATGGCGATCGGCAGGATTTCATCGGTCATCGTGGACGATACGTCGGCTCAGGAATATATCAACTCTGGCCGACCGGTAAAGATGGCTGGCAAGATCTATATTCGTGCTCCTTTGGCGCTGGCTGTCACCAAGGATGATCCGCAGGAGGTCCTTGGAAAGTTGAACCAGGGTATCATGAATATTTATGACTCTGGTGAGTGGCAGGAAATCGTAAGCAGCTATATCCCCGGGGTTGTGGCGCCTGCCATTCCTGGCCATATGCCGGATTTCGTAGATACCTATGACAAGCCGGTGAGTGGACTTCCCGAGCTCGGAAACGAATAAATCTGGCGTTATATTGCTGTAGGCGCTTCCTCGACCGGAAGCGCCTTTTTTCATCGGGGCCGATGTCATGGATATCTATGATGTACTTATTAGAGACTTTCCCTTTCTTTTGAAAGGGCTGGGGGTCGCGATTGTCCTCTTGCTCTGTCTTTTGGTTATAGGTTTATTTCTTGGCCTGGCTATATGCTTGATACAGCTGTACGGGCCACGTTCTCGTTTTGTTCAGTGGCCGCTGATCGTCTACGAGCGAATTTTTCGTGGTATTCCAATCATTATAATGCTGTTCATTTTTTTCTATGGACTATCTGGTGTATACGATATCTCCGCTTTCGCTGCGGCAGTTTTGGCAATGGGGCTAAGATCTGCTGCTTATCAATCTCAGATTTTTCGTAGTGCCTTCCAGTCTGTTCCTGAGGGCCAGATGCTGGCTGCGAGGGCGATGGGAATGTCTAGTTCCAAGGCGATTGCATATATCGTTTTACCTCAAGCCATACGACACGCAATAGGGCCTTGGACAAACGAGTTTTCATCTCAGATAAAGGAAACGTCGCTTGCGTACGTGATCGGTGTTGTCGAACTGACGCGTCAAGCTCACTATATAATTACCAGTACCCAAGGAAACGTCCTCATCGTATTTGCGGTAGTCGCCCTTCTCTATTTTATTCTAAATAGAGCCGGGAATAGTGCCCTTTATGCTTTTGAAAGGAAGTTGTCGGTTCCGGGGTTCGAAAAATAAGATGAGAGATAATGATATGGACAGCGATCTGGTTCTCGATGTAAAAGGTGTGAAGAAAAGCTATGGCGGTGTAGAGGTCCTGAAAGGTATCAGCTTTTCTCTTCATCGGGGTGAAACAAAAGTTCTTATTGGTCCATCCGGATCAGGAAAAAGTACGCTTTTGCGCAGTATCAACCATCTCACTCACCCCGACGATGGCAAGGTCTACCTCAAGGGAGAAGAAGTCACCGACAGTAATATCGACAAGATGCGGGCGCGGATCGGCTTTGTTTTCCAGGATTTTAACCTGTTCTCCCATCTGACCGTCTTGGACAACGTACGAATTTGCCAAATCAGGGTAAATGGAGTCGAGCGAGATAAGGCGACTCGTCGCGCCTACGAGGAGTTGGAGCGAGTGGGGTTGTCGGACAGGGCAGATGCTTATCCGGCAGAACTCTCGGGTGGTCAGCAGCAGCGTGTGTCTATTGCAAGGGCGCTGGCGATGGACCCTGACGTGCTGCTGTTTGATGAACCTACATCAGCGTTGGACCCGGAGTTGACGGGGGAAGTGGTCAAAGTCATGCAGCAACTCGCCAGTGACGGGATGACGATGGTCGTGGTAACTCACGAGATGAGTTTTGCACGTCAGGCTGCCGACGAGATCATCTTTATGGAGAAGGGCTATATCGTTGAGCAGGGTGACCCTCAGACCCTGTTCACAGGCGCAGAGAATGAGCGAACCAGGGCTTTCCTCAACGTCATCGCAGAGCATGGGTGAGCGCTATGATGGATTTTTTGAGCTTTGGCCTTGAGTGGCTGCCGCAACTCCTCACAGGGGTTCCGATCACCCTCGCCCTCTGGGCGATTGCGATCACGCTCGGTTTCTTTCTCGGGCTTGCGCTGTGTTGGGCGCGTGTCTACGGCGGGCGAGTCTGGTACTGGATCAGTACCGCATATATAGAGCTTTTTCGCGGGACGCCGATGCTGGTCCAGATGTTCTTTATTTATCTGGGTCTCCCCCACGTAGGCATTGTCTTTGATGCTTTCACCTCCGCGGTGATCGCCATCACCTTGAACAGTGCCGCCTACCAGGCTGAGTACTTTCGTGGTTCGATCCTGTCGGTGCCTTCAGGGCAATTGACCGCCGCAAGGGCGTGCGGGATGAGCAAATGGCAGGCTATCCGACACGTCATGTTGCCGCAGGCGTTACGGCGGGTGATACCTCAGTGGTCCAACGAAGCGATCATCGAGCTCAAGTTCACTTCCATTGCCTATACCATCGGCGTGGTTGAGATTACGGCAATTGCTCAGGATATCGGCTCGCGAACATTGGACTTTTTCCACGTGTTTCTTTGGGCGGGGATCATCTATCTTGTGCTGACGTCCAGTGTGGCAAGCCTGCTTGGCTGGGTCGAGCGGAAGACCTGGGTGCCTGGGGTGACCACTCAGTGAGCCCGAGAGGCGTCTGGAGCCTCGCAGTGCACCAGTAGTGAGCTAGCGAAGTCGCTACATCAAGCGCCCCTGGTGAGCAAGTGGTTGCTTACCAGGGGCGCGTCTGTTCTGGCGACGTCGCCTCAGGCGGTGGCGAGGGGCGCCGGGCGTTCCAGGGTCAGCAGGGTGTCCTGGTCGCGCAGTCGATAGAGGGTGTAGCAGGCGGCCAGCATCGGCAGGGCGGCGAAGAACAGCATATGGCCGAAGGGATCGGTCACCATCGCCGGGATGGTCACCAGTGTCGAGACGCCGTGTACCAGCAGCACGCCACCATAGCTTATGCGCTTGAAGCTGCCGCTGACGAAGGCCAGGATCAGCACCAGTTCGAGCACACCTAGCGCCACCACGACGGCGGTGCCGACGCCGGCGATGCCGAAATACTTGTCCATGATCCCGCTGCCCTGGCTTGGATTGATGAACTTGCTCAGGGTCCAGACCAGCAGTACCAGAAAGATGCCGATACGCATCGCCAGCAGCCCGCCCTTGAGGCCCGCCATCTCGTTTCCTTCAGTGTGCATCTGAGCTTCCTTGGTCGTCTTCTAGGGGATGGCGCTCGATGGGCGAGCGCCGTGGGAGGCTGTGTCGCATCTGAAAGCGGGACCTTACAGCCAGAAGAAAACTTTTCGTGCAGGAGCAGGGAAGGGGCCAGGCCATGTGCCGAGCCACCGAAAACGGAGGGTCTCAGCCGGCTGCCCCCCTGGGAGCTACTCGGGCGGGGCTTACTCGGATGGGGCTTACTCGGGCGGAGCTAGCTCGGACGGGGACTACTCGCGGGGGGCTACTTTGACCGGGCCTACTTTGACCGGGCCTGCTCGGACGGGGCCTGTGGCGCGGCGCAGCCTTTGAGGTGGTCGACGAACTGGCGCACCTTGGCGAGCTCGCCCAGGTGCTCGGGATAGACCAGGTAGTAGGCGTCGGGACCGCGCAACAGGGTGGGCCAGGCGGGGACCAGGGCGCCGGCTTCTAGTTCATGGTCGATCATGAAGCGTGGAATCAGGGCAAGGCCGCCGCCGGCCATGACCGTGCGAATCAGCGTCTGAAAGGTTTCGAAGCGGATACCGTGGTAGCTGCGATCGGTGCGAATGCCCTGTTCGTCGAACCAGCGGTGCCACGCGTCGGGGCGGGTCGACAGGTGCAGCAGCCGGCAGTTGGCCAGATCGGCGGGGCTGACGATGCGCTGGCGCGCCAGATAGCCGGGTGCGCCGACCGCCATCACCTCTTCCTCGAACAGCTTGTGACATTCGAGGTTGGGCCAGCTGCCGTGGCCGTGGAAGATCGCTATGTCGATGCCTTCGTTTTCCAGATCGAAGGTCTCCACGCGGTCGGACAGGTGCAGGGTGATACCGGGGTGAGCCTCGAAGAAGGCCGGTAGCTGCAGCGACAGCCAGCGCGTGCCGAAGGTGGGAAGCGTGGCCACCTTGAGCACGTCACCGTGGCCGCTGTAGGTCATGATGGCGTTGGCCGACATCTCGAGGTGGGCCAGGATCTTGCGCACCTCGGTCAGGTACAGCGAGCCCTCCGGCGTCAGCACCAGGGTGCGCCTGAGTCGACGGAAGAGCTTGTGCTGAAGGTAGTCCTCGAGCTGGGCCACCTGCTTGCTGATGGCGCTCTGGGTGATGCTCAGCTCATCCGCCGCCCGGGTGAAACTCAGGTGCCGGGCGGCGGCTTCGAAACACTGAAGCGTGGTGGTCGAGGGGAGATGACGGGCCTTCATCGAACGCTGACTCCAGCGTAAAAAACCGCCATTCTACCCCAACCGAGGAACTACCGCTGTTGCCGGTACGTTTTTCGAAACGACCTCCTGCTGAGGTGCTCATTTAAGTTCCCGGCGGCCACTGGGCTACCGGGAACAGGGGCGCCCAGAACAGGGCCGCCGGGAACTGGCGCTCATCGACACCGTCGCCGTCAGCGCTGGGCCGACGTTGCCGTATCCAGCGGCGCCTCGGGGCGGCGTGACTGCCACAATGCCACCAGCGCCAGGGCCACCAGCCCCAGGCTGCTGGTGATGGGGGCCGGGGCCACCATGGCCAGGCCCGCTGCCAGCAGCACCGCCCGCTCCCACATCAAGGCATCACGCACGAAGTGGCCGATCAAAGCGGCGCTTACGCCGACCAGGCCCACCAGCAGGAAGCCGACATCGCGTACCAGGCCCAGCGGTGTGGCGTCGATCATCACCAGCGCCGGGTTGTAGATCAGCGCGTAGGGGATGATGAAGGCGCCGATGGCCAGTTTCAGCGCCGTCACTCCGGTCTTCATCGGATTGGCCCCGGCAATCCCTGCGCCGGCGTAGGCCGCCAGGCAGACCGGTGGCGTGATGTCGGCCACGATCCCGAAGTAGAACACGAACAGGTGCACCGCCATGGGCGCCAGGCCGAACTCGTTGATCAGCGCCGGCGCGGCGATGGTCGCGGTGACGACGTAATTGGCGGTGGTCGGCAGGCCCATGCCCAGCACGATGCAGGCCAGCATGGTGAAGATCAGGGCGAGGATCAGGGTGCCGTCGGCCAGGCTGATGATGCCAGCGGCGAACTTGGCGCCCAGCCCGGTCATGCCCACCACCCCGGCGATGATGCCGGCGGTGGCCACCGCGGCGATCACCGGCAGCGCGACCCTGGCGCCCTTGTCCAGCAGGCGTACCAGGTCGGCAAGCGACGGTCGGGTCTCCTTGCGCAGCAGGCTGACCGCCAGTGCTGCGGCGATGCCCAGCAGGGCGGCACGCTGGGCGGTGAAGCCGACGCTGACGGTGGTCACGATCACCGCCAGCGGAAGCAGCATGTATCCCTGACGCATCAACAGCTTGCGCTTGCTGGGAAGCTGGTCCTTGGGGATGCCCAGGATACGGCTGCGCTTGGCCTCGAAGTGCACGCCGATAAAGATACCGGTGAAGTACATCAGCGCCGGTATCAGTGCGGCGTACATGATCTCGCGATAGGACACGCCGACGTACTCGACCATGATGAAGGCGGCCGCGCCCATCAATGGCGGCATGATCTGCCCACCGGTGGAGGCCGACGCCTCGGTGGCGGCGGCGACCTCGGGACGGAAGCGGGCATTCTTCATCATCGGAATGGTGAAAGAGCCCGAGGCCACGGTATTGCCGACCGAGCTGCCCGAGATCATGCCCTGCAGCGAGCTTGCGATCACCGCCGCCTTGGCGGTCCCGCCGGTGAAGCGACCGGTGGCGGCGAAGGCGAGGTCATTGAAGAAGCGGCCGACCCCGGTCTGGATCAGTACCACGCCGAAGAACAGAAACAGGAAGATGAACTTCGCCGAGATCTGCAGGGGCGTGCCGAACACGCCGCTTTCGCGGAACCACAGATAGGGAGCGACCTGCTCGAGCGAGAACCCGGGGTGGGACAGCAGCGCCGTTGGAATATGGTTGCCCAGCAGAGCATAGGCCAGCGCCAGCAGGGCCACGATCACGATGGGCAAGCCGACGGTGCGACGCGTCGCTTCCAGCACGAACAGCACACCGGCGCCGGCCACGATCAGGTCCAGGGTGGAATAGCCGGTGATGCGGGCGCGCAGCACCTCGTCGTAGAACAGGATCTTGTAGTAGGCGCCAAAGGTGGCGGTGAAGGCCAGTACCACGTCGTACCAGGGCACCGCTCGGCGGGCGCGCTCGCCGCGACAGGCGGGGAATAGCAGGAAGATCATCCCGAGCGCGAGGCCCAGGTGTACCGCCCCTTGCTGTTGCGATGGCAGGGTACCGAAGTAGCCGGTATAGAGGTGAAAGGATGTCAGCGCGATGCCGAGCAGCGACACCGCCCAGCCCCAGCGGCCCAGGTGAGCGCGAACGCTGGACTCCCGGTCGTACTTCTCGAGCAATTGCCGAGGGGCATCGGCCGTTGTTTTTTCGACCATGGCGTGAATCTCCCGATGATCGCCAGGCGCCGACACGCCGGCGCCTGACGATGACATGGTTTACTTGGCGAGGTCGTCGAGGCTGGTGATACCGCTGTCTTCGCGGGTCACGATCTGGATGACTTCCGGATAGATGTGGCCGATAAAGGCGACGTTGCCGATGGCGTTGTCGTCGAACTCACCGTTGCCGGATACCGCGTCCTTGGCCGGTGCATGCACGGTCATGCCCAGGTCCATGCGGTCGTCACGTATGCTGACGAGGTTCTCGATGGAGGCGCCGGTCTCGATGTTGGTGAAGTTGGCCCCGTCGAGATAGTTGTTCCAGATGGTGGCCATCTCGCCACCCAGCGGGTAGTAGGTGCCGCCCTGGCTGCCGGTACCGAGGATGTACTCGCTCTTGTCGCCCTGGATCTCGAGCTGAGCCACCGGGTTGCTCACCTCCAGTCCCTGCTCTTCGTAGTAGCGTTTGGCACCCGGATGGATCGGGATGCCAGCCGAGCCGTTCAGTGCGTTCTCCAGGGTCATGAAGGCGGACTGGGCGTGGGTGTTTTCTTCGGCCTTCTCGTGCATCAGGCGAGCCAGTTCATAGCCAAGCTCCTCGTCGATGCTGTGGGTGTTGCCCACCAGCACGGCGTAGGCGGTCACCGTGGTCACGTCCTGGTCAAGAAACTCGTAGCTGTCCTGGGGGATGACGAAGCGACGGTACTCGCTATTGGCTTCGATATAGTCCACCGCGTCGTCGCTCAGGCCGATCATGCGAACGTCACCGGCGGCTGCCTGAAGGTTCTCGATGCTTCCGGACGGCAAGCCGAGGATGCCGATCGACAGGTCAATATTGCCGTCCTGGACACCGTCGAGCGCCGCGCCGAAACCTTCCTGATAGGCGCTGTAGTCATCTTCCTTCACCCCGTGGGCGTCGAGCAGCAGCTTTGACACCAGTTGGGTGGTGCTGGCGGGCGGGCCGATCGCCACGTTCGGGGTAGAGGAGGCGCCGTCGCTGCAGGCGCTGAGAAGAGTGGATGCGGCGATGGCGATCGCGGCCGGCTTCAGGGGATGAGTCATGTGACGTTCCTGTCGTTGAGGTGATGTCGTGGCTCTCTGGCCATGTTTTTTTGGCTATTGTCGCTGGCGCAAGCAGAGCGGCGGGCATTGTTACCACGAGCCTTTATCACCCACAAAAGAAATCTAATACTCGATCTATTCCTTTTGCTCATTTACGTGCCGATGCCGCAGTTTTTCGAGAGGATATCGACGCGCCTGGTATTCATTTCTGGAATGCATAAGACGCTTTTTTTCGTTTGAAGAGCTCCAGTGCCGCTGGTTACATCGTCGTCCTGAATTCCTCGACGATTCGACAGGTACCGGACATGGACTTTCCTCACGTCAGCGCCTCGCTGGGCATCGTTCACCCCTTGTGTGTGGAGCATGGGCGCAACGCCGAGCTATGGGACGAGAACGGTCGACACTACGTCGACTTTATCGGCGGCATCGGCGTGCTCAATCTGGGGCATGGACATCCGGCGGTGGTGGAAGCGGTGAAAGCCCAGGTGGATCGGCTGATGCATTCCGCCTTTAACGCCTTGCCCCACCGTGGCTATCTGGAGGTGGCCCAGGCGCTCGATGCCTTCGTGCCAGTGTCCTACCCGCTGTCGTGCATGCTGACCAACTGCGGTGCCGAGGCGACCGAGAATGCCCTCAAGGTGGCGCGAGGGGCGACCGGTCGTCAGGCGGTCATCGCCTTCGATGACGGTTTTCACGGCCGCACCCTCGCGGCGCTCAACCTCAACGGCAAGGTCAAGCCCTACAAGACCGGGCTCGGCAGTCTGCCGGGGCCGGTGTATCACTTGCCGTTCCCGAGCCGGGACAACGATGTCAGCACCGAGCAGGCCATACACGCCCTCGACCGTCTGCTCGAGGTCGAGCTGCCCGCTGACGAGATCGCCGCTATCATCGTCGAACCGGTGCAGGGCGAGGGCGGCTTCCGCCTGCTCGATGCGACCTTCGCCGCGCACCTTCGCGAATTCTGCGACCGCCACGGCATGGCGCTGATCTTCGATGAGATCCAGTCCGGATTCGGGCGTACCGGTAGGCGTTTTGCGTTCACCCATTTGGGCGTCGAGCCTGACCTGCTGTTGATGGGCAAGAGCATGGCGGCGGGGCTGCCGCTGGCGGCGGTGGCCGGCAAGTCCCGATTCATGGATGCCCTGCCCAAGGGTGGGCTCGGCGGTACCTATTCCGGTAACCCGGTGGCCTGTGCGGCGGCTCGTACGGTGATGGAGGTGATGAGCGAGACGCGCTTGGCGGGCTGGAGCGAGGCCCAGGAGTCACTGATCGTGGCGACCCACGCCCGCCTGAAGGAGCGCTTTCCGATGGTGGGGGCCTTGACCGGGGTAGGTGCCATGCGCGGCATCGTGTTCAACGATACCGCGGGGGCCAGCGGCGCCGAGCACCTGGCCGCGTTGCTGGCCGCCGGACGCGAGGCGGGGGTGCTGTTGATGCCGAGTGGGCGTCGCCGCAACGTGCTGCGCCTGCTGGCCCCGCTGACCGCAGAGCCTGAGGTGTTGAGAGAAGGTATGGCGCGGCTGGAGCGCGCGTTGGCGACGCTCACGCCATGATTGCCCGGATCGCCCTCCGTGATGACGCCCGCCACGACTCCCGCCACCACGCCTGGAATGATGCGGGGATGGACGTGGCCACGAGCTATCGGCGTTTTCTCGAAGCCCTGGTGGGCCAGGGCTTCGAAGGGGAGGTCGCCCCTGACTACGCCAATCGCACGGTGCTGGCCACCGACAATTCGATCTACCAGCGCCTGCCCCAGGCGGTGCTCTATCCTCGCGGGACCGAGGATCTGGTGCGTATCGCCGAGCTGGCGGGGCGCGAAGCTTTCCGCCAGGTGGTGCTGGCGCCCCGGGGAGGAGGCACCGGCACCAACGGGCAATCCCTGACCGATGGTCTGGTCGTGGATGTGTCGCGGCACATGAACGCCATCCTCGAGATCGACGTGGCACGCCGCCGGGTGCGCGTCCAGGCCGGGGTGGTCAAGGATCAGCTCAACGCCGCGCTCAAGCCCTACGGACTGTTCTTTGCCCCTGAGCTGTCCACCTCCAACCGCGCCACCCTCGGGGGCATGATCGCCACCGATGCCAGCGGCCAGGGCAGCTGCGAGTACGGCAAGACCCGCGATCATGTGCTGGAACTCGAGAGCGTTCTGCTGGGCGGCGAGCGCCTGGTCAGCCGGCCAGTGGACGAGTTCGAGCTGGCGGCGCTGTGCGCTCGCAAGGACGGTGTGGGCCGCGTGCACCGCGTCGTCCGCGACATTCTCGAGTGCGAAGGTGAGCGTATCGACGAGACCTTTCCGCCGCTCAATCGCTGCCTCACCGGTTACGATCTTGCCCATCTGACCACGGCGGATGGCCGCTTCGACCTCAACAGCGTGCTGTGCGGCGCCGAGGGTTCGCTGGCCTTCACCAGCGAGGCGGTGCTCCGGGTGCTGTCGATCCCGGCCCACTCGACCCTGGTCAATGTTCGCTACGCCGGGTTCATGGAGGCGCTGGGTGACGCTCGGGCGTTGATGACCAGCGACGCTGCACCCACTTCCATCGAAACGGTGGACGAGCGGGTGCTGGAGCTGGCCCGTGGTGACTATGTCTGGGACTCGGTCAGCGAGTTCTTCCCCGATGCCGGCGATATCCGGACCCAGGGCATCAACCTGGTCGAGTTCAACGATGATGATCCGGCACGGCTGGGGCGCCGGGTCGAGGCCTTTTGCCGGTATCTGGACCAAGACTCGAGTGTCAGGCGTCTGGGCCACACCTTGGCCCAGGGACGCGAGGCGATTACCCGGGTTTATGCCATGCGCAAGCGCGCGGTGGGGTTGCTGGGCAATGTGGCCGGCGAGAGGCGTCCGCTGCCCTTTGTCGAGGACACCGCCGTGCCACCCGAGCACCTGGCCGACTACATCGCGGAATTTCGCGCCTTGCTCGACGCCAGGGGGCTTGAGTACGGGATGTTTGGGCACGTCGATGCCGGGGTCCTGCACGTGCGTCCGGCTCTGGACATGAAGGACCCCGCCCAGGTGGCATTGATTCGCGAGATCACCGATGAGGTCGCTGAGCTGACGCACAAGTACGGTGGGTTGTTGTGGGGCGAGCATGGCAAGGGCATTCGCTCGGAGTATGCCCCGGCCTTCTTCGGGCCGCTCTACCCCAGCCTGCAACGGCTCAAGGGCGCCTTCGACCCCTGCAATCAGCTCAACCCAGGCAAGATCGCGACACCGCTCACTGATCCCCCCACCGATCCGCTCGACCACGCCGACCAGACGACGGGCCGTGAGAGCGACCCGGGGCTGCTCGCGGTGGATGGGGTGGCGTTGCGTGGTCAGTTCGATCGCCAGATCGACGAGCGGGTGTGGCAGGCCTACGGCGAGGCGGTGTACTGCAACGGCAACGGCGCCTGCTACAACTACCATCCCGACGACGCCATGTGCCCTTCGTGGAAGGCGACGCGGCAGCGCATCCACTCACCCAAGGGGCGTGCCAGCCTGATGCGTGAATGGCTACGCCAGCAGCAACTGGCGGGTGTCGATGTGCTGGACGTGTCCCGGCGGCTGCGCAAGCGCAGCGCCTGGGCGGCGCTCAAGGCCTTCCCCGCAAGGCTGGGGCGAAGCCTAGGGCGCCGTCGCGGCGAGCGAGACTTCTCGCATCAGGTGCATGAGGCCATGGCCGGCTGTCTGTCGTGCAAGTCCTGCGCCGGCCAGTGTCCGATCAAGGTCGATGTACCGAGCTTCCGGGCGCGTTTCCTCGAGCTCTATCACAGCCGCTACCTGCGCGCGCCGCGGGACTACCTGGTCGGGGGGCTGGAAGTCATGCTGCCGACACTTTCGCGGTTTGCGCCGCTGTACAACGCCACGCTGCGAATACCAGGAGTTTCGTGCCTGATGGCCGGTGTGTTCGGTGTGGTCGACAGTCCGCGGCTGTCGCCAGAGCGCCTTGATGGTTGGCTCGATCGCCATGGGGTCGAGCGGGCCACGCCAGAGGCGCTCAAGCGCCTGGACGAGGCGGAAAAGGCGCACAGCGTGGTGCTGGTACAGGACGCCTTCACCAGCTACTTCGAATCCCGTCTGGTGATGGATACCGTCGAGTTGCTGGAAGGGCTCGGGGTGAGGGTGTTCGTGGCCCCCTATGGCCCCAACGGCAAGCCGCTGCATGTCCAGGGCTTTCTCGGAGCCTTCGAACGCACCGCCGCAAGGCAGGCCGAGCGCCTGCGGGCGCTGGCCGAGGCCGGGGTGGCGCTGGTCGGCATCGACCCGGCCATGACGCTGACCTATCGCCAGGAGTACGTGAAGGCACTGGGCGCCGCTGCGGTGCCCCAGGTGCAACTGCTGGGCTCCTGGTTGGCGCAGTGGCTGACGAGCAGGCCGCGAGCGGCGCAACAAGCCGCACGGTCGTCGGTCGTCAAGGACCCGGACTATCGGTTGCTGCTTCACTGCACCGAGGCGACCCATGTGTCCGGGGCGGCCAAGGACTGGCAGCGTCTGTACGAAGCCTTTGGTCTGTCGCTCGAGGTGCTGCAAAGCGGCTGTTGCGGCATGGCAGGTACCTACGGCCATGAAGTGGAGCATCGCCAGACGTCTGCGCTTATCTATGCGCAATCCTGGCAGCCCCGAGTCGAGGATCCGGATCTTCAGGGACGCCTGTTGGCCAGCGGCTATTCCTGTCGCTGCCAGGCTCGGCGGTTTTCTGGCGCCCACTTGCCACATCCGCTTCAGGGGCTACTCGCGTGCTTTAGGCATCGGACCAAGACTGAGTGAGAGTTGCGCCCGTCGTACGCCCGTAGAGCGATGTCTCTCCATTCTTCTGAACCTTGGCTGAACCTTGGCTTAACCATAGCTGGTCCGGCAGCGCGATAGCCCGTGAGCGCTAGCCGGCCAGGTGCTTGGCGGGCCATTGCCAGGGCACCGTTCGGGCACATCTACGCAGCGATCGACACTGGTTCGGGCATGGTGGTCCGGTAAAACTCACCGTCTTGATAGCTCGTAAAATACAAGATGGATGGGAGGAATCTTCTTTCCATATCGCTTCTTTTTTCGACGCTTTATCGCAGCTGCTTTGCCTGAAAAGTCGGTGAAGCAATGATGGGGTCGGAAAGCGTAGAAACTGGGCTAGGCTGTTGTCTTTTCTTGTGCGGAAGTTCACAGGTGAGGATGTTCTATGCCACTTTTTACGATCTCCGGGCTTGACTCGTCGGCCTCTGCCGAGCTCGCCGTCACCTCGCATGCGCTGGCGACCTACTCGCAGACAGACCGTGCGCTCGGGCTTCCCCTTGGACAGATGCTGGTGACCCTGGACAACATCGCAGGACCGGGGACCTTTTCAGCCAATCAGGTCACCAGTGGCCTGCCGGGTGGCTGGCGAGAAGTCTCGGCCAGCGAACTGGGGTTGCCATCCTCTCTGGTGGACGTCGATGGCTACATCACGCTTCAGAGCCCCTTGCTCGGCAATGTCTCCCGTGGCCCCCAGCTCAAGGTCCTGGCCGAGCAGGACGCCCTGGGCAACATCAGCCGCGTCAGCGTGGCCTATGCCGGTACCAATGCCCCGGTAGATATCGTCGACTACTCCTTTCTGAATTCCGGCAAGGAGATCGCGAAGACCATGGCACCCGTGCTGTCCGGGGTGGCGTCGTTCATGGACCAGCATGGGCTTGAGGGTGATGACGCCATCATTACCGGCTATAGCCTGGGTGGGGCGCTGGCCAATATCCAGGCGCGCTTCTCGGATCAGTTGGCGGGCGGGTTCTTCGCTGACAGTCACTATCTTGGCCATGCGTCACCGCTGATCTTCGAAGCCGACAACGTACTCAATATCGGTTTCGAGAACGACGTCATCCATCGTTTCGTCGGTGACCACGAGGATCTGAAGTCGGCGCTCGAGGGCTTCGATGGCTTTCTGGAGAACAGCGATGAGAACTACTCAAGCTCCGTGGACAATCTGGTGCTGTTCGATGCCGTCTACAGCAAGTCGCCCTGGCTGTTGGCCAGCGACAGCGGGCTGAATCCCTTCGCCTGGGGCGCGCATCTCGGTGGCATCACGTCGGACGCGGTCGCGCGCATTGTCTCCTCATCGTTTTATGAGCTGATGAGTCAGGACTGCGTAGTGGTGGTGTCCTCGCTTGGTGCTGCCGGGCGCGCGATACACTGGGTGGGCGACGTCGACTCGCCGACATCCAATCACGCGGGCCAGCCGGCCTTTATTGTCGGCAGTGTCTTTGACGACCTGCTGCGTGACGGCGCGTCCGATGATTACATCGAAGGCTTTGCCGGAGACGACGAGATCCGGGTCTCGACCGGCACCAATCAGGTCGAAGGGGGGCAGGGCACTGACACGCTGCTATTCGAGGGAGAGGCGGACGACTACGAGGTCTACCGGCTGGACGATGGGCGGATTGGCGTGTCCGGCCATGATTCCCTGACCCTGGCGAGCGGCATCGAGCGCATCGAGTTCGAGTACGGCGGCGGCTTTCGCGGTGCCGGTCCCGGCCTGCGCTACGTTATCGAAGACGATCGTCTGGAAGACGAGTTTCGATTCGATTGGTTCGATCGCGATATTGCCTTCGTTGATGCACCTCAGGACGGCCAAGGCGCCGAGTGGTCGAGGGAAGAGGTCTCGCTTGCCGATGCCGGCGATAGCGTCTCCTCGGTCGGGGCCCGTGATGACGCCCTTCACCTTGGTGACCTGTTCGATGACGAGGCTTCCTTCAGCGCTGAATCTTCTCGTGACTCGGGCAACGGCATCTTCGGCTGGCAAGGTGGCGCCATGGCGCTGGCCGGACTCGAGGCTGCCGCCTCCTTTGTCGGATCGGCACTGAGTGGGCATGTGGAACTGCCGGAGGCATGGCAGGCGATTTAAGATCTGCAACAGGGCGCGGCTGGGGCCTGAAAGCGATTCTTCAGACCGTCCGCGCTCGACTTCAGGCCATGACGCCTCATCGGCCTGCTCGACCGACCCCAGCTCAAGCCCCTTGCGGTAGTTGTCCGCCCCCTGCACGCCGATGGCCAGGCAGCGGCACTCGAACACCATCCCTAACCCGTGCACGCCCAATACTGTCCGGTCCCCCGGGCGTCGTTGTTTGTAGCTTCAACTTTAGATGCAACGCCAGGACATGTTCACCAGCGGGAGATGTCGTCGTGATGTCGATCGGCTGGGCACACCATCGTGATGCTGGCGCGCCTCGGGCGGTGAGTACCGTATCGGGTTCTCACTTAGTGGGTTTTGATATTTTCAAAACTTATATCTGGGTTGCGAATAACTGAATTGTACTGGTCTGTGGTCCCCATATTCTGAGGCATAACCAAGAAGGAGCCCCGCTAAGGGTCGATTCCCCTCGGTGCAGATTAAACAAATTTTATAAAGGGCCGATCCCCATGACCGCTATCGCTTCCCATCTCGTCGCTGGCCAGATCGGTGAACCTGCCTCTCCGGGCCATCAGCACGCCTGCCACCGTGCCTCCGGTGTGGCCAGTCGCCAGCTGACGCTGGCGCTCGATACAACAACACAGGAGACAAGTTGATGGCCAACACACCACTGGACGAACCAAAGAAAGGGCCTCTGGACGGCGTGACGGTACTGGACTTCTCGCGGGTGCTTGCAGGGCCCTACTGCACCATGGTCCTGGCGGACCTTGGCGCCCGCGTCATCAAGGTCGAGAAGATCGGCACCGGTGACGACACACGAGAGTTCGGCCCCTTTGTCGAAAACGAAAGTGCCTACTTCAGTTGCTTCAATAGAAACAAGGAAAGCATCGTACTGGACATCAAGTCGCCGCGTGATCGCGAGTTGCTGGAGCGCCTGCTGGACGAGGCCGATGTGCTGGTGGAGAACTTCAGACCCGGGGTCATGGAGCGTCTTGGCTATGGTCCGGAGCGCCTCGCCCAGACCCATCCTCACCTGATCTATTCCTCGATTTCAGGCTTCGGTCACACCGGCCCGTTCAGCGAGTTGCCAGGCTACGACATGGTGGTGCAGGCCATGGGCGGCGTGATGAGTCTGACCGGTTGGCCGGACGGTGAACCGGCCCGAGTCGGTACCAGCTTTGGCGACCTGAGCGCGGCCCTGTTTGCGGCGGTGGGCATCATTTCTTCGCTGTATAGCCGAACCAAGGACGCCCAGGGGACCCGTGTCGATATCGGCATGCTGGACTGCCAGGCGGCGATGATGGAAACGGCGCTGGCACGCTACGACATCGAAGGCGTCGTGCCGAATAGAACCGGTGATTGCCACCCGTCGCTGGCGCCTTTCGAAAGCTTCAAGGCCGAGGATGGCAAGCTGGTCATCGCCGCCGGCAACGACACCCTGTTTCTGCTGATGGCCGATGCCATCGGCGCCTCGCGACTGGCCTTCGATCCCCGGTTCATCACCAATGATCTTCGCTGCCAGAATCGCCCGGCGCTGGTGGAGGAGATGGAGCGCATCCTGACGACCAGGCCCGTGCAGCACTGGGTCGACCTGCTCAACGAGGAAGGCGTTCCCTGCTCGCCGATCAACACCATCGACAAACTGCTCGATCATCCCCAGTTGAAGGCGAGAAACATGATCGTCCAGGTCCAGGGAAGCGCTGGGAAGCCCTTCAGGACAGCGGGCAACCCGATAAAGATGACCGGCAGGGTGGACCTTGGCAGCGATACACCGCTTGTGGCGCCAGGCCTGGGTCAACATCGACAGGCCATTCTCGATGAGTTGATGGCACGTCACGGTTCCTATTGCCTGCCTTCCACGCCAGGGCAAGCCGACAAGGCGCGGTCGGCCAAGGCCGACGCGACATCCTCGGGGCAACGTCGAGGAGCCCAGAGCGATCAAGCAGCGATGGCCAGGCAAGACTCGCGCAAGGCGAGTGGCAGCGCCGCCACCCGGATAAAGGGTGGCCAGTCGGCCTCCGACAAACAGGGTCAAGAACCCGCTCGAGATCTGGGCAAGCGGGTCGGAAAACCATAGTCGTCAGACGCGTTTTTTCATCAGATGTACGCCGCTTGGCGATACCGGGTCGTGAATATCCGGTGTGGCGCGGCGCTGTCAGGTCGCATCACGACCAGGCGAGGTGGCGGCCGCAGGTGGGAGCGTATTGAACCGATACGCAGCTGGTTTACGGGTAACGTCAGGAGACAAGAGATGAACAAGAAGGTCGAAGAACAAACACAGAATGTCGCCTCGGAGGCTTCGTTTGAGGCAGGTGACGGTGAGCCAGAGATGATCGTGGTGGAACGCCGTGAACGGGTCGGGCTGATCATCCTGAATCGCCCGAAAAGCTTGAACGCACTCAATCGCCAACTGGCGGAAGAAACGCTCGCGGTACTGCGCGAGCTGGACGCCGACCCCGGCATCGGTGCCATCGTGATTACCGGTAACCCGAGAGCCTTCGCGGCCGGCGCCGATATCGAGGAGATGGCCGAGAAGTCGTTCACCGATTTCTACATGGATGACTTCCTGGCCCCCTGGGACGAGGTGCGCCAGATTTCCAAGCCCATCATCGCTGCGGTGGCCGGCTTTGCGCTGGGCGGCGGCTGCGAGCTGGCCCTGCTGTGCGACATGATCATCGCCTCCGACGACGCCCAGTTCGGGCAACCCGAGATCAAGCTGGGGATCCTGCCCGGCATCGGTGGCTCCCAGCGACTGGCACGTTCGGTCGGCAAGGCGATGGCGATGGACCTGGTGCTGACCGGTCGCAACATCGGCGCCCAGGAGGCCAAGGAGATCGGGCTGGTGGCGCGAGTCGTGCCGAAGGATGAGCTGATGCAGACTGCCCTCGAGGCGGCGCACACCATCGCAGGCTACAACGCGCCAGCCGTCAAGATGGCCAAGCGAGCGGTCAACGCGGCCTTCGAGACCCCGCTGGCGGAAGGCCTGCGCCAGGAGCGTCTACTGTTCCAGGCGGCCTTTGCCACCGAGGGGCAGAAGGAAGGCATGAATGCCTTCGTCAAGAAGCGTGCGCCGGTCTTCCGCCATCGCTAGACGTCTGCCGAGCTAGCGACGAAAGACGACCAACAGCGTCGAATACAGAGCGTCAATCATTGACCGGGGCAGGAGGGGTGGATGCCGTTTGTGACGATCAATCTAGTGAAAGGGAAGTCGAGAGACTACGTCAGGGCCGTGGCGGATCAGGTTAACGCCGCCGTCATCGATACCATGGGCTTCCCAGACGACGATCGCTATCAGGTGATCAATGAGTGCGAGCCGGAGAACCTGCAGTTGCAACGGCGTGATTCGGATCGCGTCATGATGCACCTGGTGATGCGAAGTGGCCGTCCGGACGCCGACAAGAAGGCGTTCTACGCCAGGGTCGTCGAGTCACTTGCCGAAAACCCCGGCATCCCCCCGCACAACGTCATGATCACCATCACCGAGAACCAGGACATCGACTGGTCGTTCAGGGATGGCGTGGCGCAGTTCTGCGAAGCCTGAAGACGGATGCACCGAGACGACCATGGCCCGCGAATAGCGGGCCATTTTTTAGGCGAATCAGAGGGCCTGCCCGGCTCGTTCGTCCACCGGTTCTCTTCCTTGATTTCTGAACTCTTTGCCAAGGCACTTCAGCAAAGCCCCTCATCAAACCCCTCGCCAAAGCCGCTTGCAAAGTCCTTTATCAAAGGCGCTCACCAAAGCCGCTTTCCCGGGAGTCGGGCTAGAGCGGTCGCCCATCCAGTGAATGCTCCATGATCGCAAGCGTCAGTGTGAAGTGATGCTGGGCGACGCTGAAGGCGTCGTCTGCGCGTCGCTCGAGGATGGCCTGGACCAGTTCACGATGTTCCCGTCTTGCCCTTGGCAATGATTCGGCAGGGTAGGGCTCGGAGCCGAATCCCAGGGTGGCTCGCGCCGTCAGCTGACGTGACTGGGCGACCAGATGGTGATTGTCGGCCATCGCCATGATGCAGTCGTGAAGGCGCTCATCGAGTTGGCGGGCGACGGAGGCGTCGTCGGTGTCGCAGAAGCGGTCCAGCAGCGCCTGCAACGTTTTGGCCTGGGCCTCGTCGTGACGCTCGGCGGCGGTTCTGGCCACCAGCCCCTCCACCAGACAGCGATAGTCGAAGAAGTCCCTGAGCTGGGGCAGCTCCTGTCCGAGGATACGCTGGGCGGTGTTGGGCGAGGCCTCGTCGACCCGTTTGAAGGTGACAAAGGTACCGCCATCACGACCACGGCGGGATTCGATCAGGCCAAGCTCGCCCACGATCTTCAAGGCGCCGCGGACGGTGACGCGACTGACCCCCTGGCGCTCCGCCAGGTCGCGCTCCGGCGGCAGGCGATCCCCGGGGGAGTAAGCGCCGATGGCGATCGCCGTCACGATCCGGTCCGCCAGCTCCTGGGTGGCAGAGCGGGCGCCGCCGGCGCCTGGCAGGTCGGTTCGAGACGGTTCAAGCATAGGATTCTCTCCAAAAGGTATTGTCACAATACCTTTAAGTGTGATTTTCTAAAAATGAAGCGGTCAACGTCGCTGTGTCAGGCGCACTGTCGCCGGTCGCGAGCCGCGTCCGGGTCTACCGGCGGGTTCGAGTATACACGGCGCCGTCAGATTCTTGACCGGCCAAGGGAATGCACAGCAAGAGGCCGCCCAGTGTCGCCACGCAGGCAGCCTCGCCCCCGGTGGACGTCTACGACCGCTCGATGGCGGGAGATCCCCGCCTTGCCAACTACAACAAGAGGAGGTCACCGATGAGTGACAATACCCTGGAGAGTCTGGGCTACACCCAGGAACTCTCACGAACGCTCAAGCTGAGAGATCTGGTGATCTACGGCCTGATCTTCATCGTGCCGATTGCTCCCTTCGGAATCTTCGGCCACGTCATGAGCGCCAGCGGTGGCATGATCGTCACCGCCTATGTCATCGGCCTTGTTGGGATGCTGTTTACCGCCATCTGCTACTCCCAGATGGCCAAGGAATTCCCGGTAGCAGGCTCGGTGTACTCCTACGTGTCCCGCGGGGCGGGCAGCTTTGCCGGCTTCGTTGCGGGCTGGATCATGCTGCTGGACTACATCCTGATTCCGGCGCTGCTGTACGTGGTGGGGGCGCTGGCGATTCACGACATCTTCCCGTCGCTGTCACCGATCCTGCTGGTGGTGGCCTTTGTCGTATTCAACACCTACATCAATATTCGCGGCATCAGCTTTACCGCCGCCTTCAACCGCTGGATGCTGGTGGCCGAACTGCTGGTGCTGGCGGTGTTTCTGGTGGTGGGGGTGGTGGCCATCAGCAATAACGTCAACGGTGCGGTCTTCTCGATGGCCCCGGTCTACGATGCCGATGACTTCTCGCTGGGGCTGATCATCTCTGCGGTGCCGATCGCGGTGCTCAGTTTTCTCGGCTTCGATGGCATCTCCACCCTGGCAGAAGAGGCCAAGGGCGGTGGCAAGGCGGTCAGTAAGGCGATCTTCCTGGTGCTTTTGATCATCGGTGGCCTGTTCATCGCCCAGACCTGGGTGGCGGCGCTGATCCAGCCCGATCCCGCCTCGTTCAACAATCTCGACACCGCCTTCTATGAAACCGCACGTATCGCCGGGGGCGGCTGGCTGGCGGTGCTGACCGCCGCGACCACCGCTATCGCCTGGGGTGTCGCTGACTCCCTGGTGGCCCAGATCGCGACCGCGCGAATCCTCTACAGCATGGGCCGTGATCGGCTGCTGCCGGCGCCGCTGGCTCGCGTTCACCCGCGCTTCAAGACGCCCTACGTCAGTGCGCTGCTGGTCGGTGCCGTGTCCATCGTCGCGGGGATCGCCTTCATGCAGCAGCTGGCGTTGTTGACCTCCATCGTGACCATCGGCGCCTTGACCGCCTTCATCATTCTGAACATCACCACGCTCTACTATTTCGTGTTCAAGAAGAAGGCCGCCAATCCCTTCCTGCATATCCTGTGTCCGCTGCTCGGCCTGGCCGTGGTCGGCTACATCTGGAGCGGGTTCGAGTCCTATACCGTGCTGATCGGGCTGGCCTGGGCGGTTGTCGGTGTCGGCGTCTACGCCTTTGCCAAGCGCGGTGGACGTGCCGTGCAGATGGAAATCTAAGGCTTGCCTGAAAAGTGCCTGCGCTAGTCGATGTTGAGAACAGCGCCCAGGGCCAATTGAAAACACTCGAGGCGTCGGTCGGCGGAGACGACCGGCGCCTCGAGGTGGAGACACAAGAATGAAGATCAAGACGATACACGACGTTCATCACTGTTTTGACCACGCCCTCGAGCCGCAGGAAACGATCAGTTCCGGTGATACTCGGCGCTTCGATATTCTCGATGCCAGCGGTGGCTTGATTACCCGACACAGCCAGGCCGACGCGCTGACCCGACTGCCGGCAGGGGAGCTCAATCCGGTGTGTGGCCCCCTCTATATGGAGGATGCTGAACCCGGCGATGTGATCGAGGTGGAACTGGTCGACTTCGAACCGGGGCAGTGGGGCTGGACGGGGCTGATCCCGGGTTTCGGGCTGCTGGCCGACGATTTCACCTCGCCCTGGCTCAAGGTGTCGGAGTACGACAGCGAGTCGGTGTACTTCGACGAGGACATCGTGATTCCGTTTCGGCCCTTCGCCGGTACCATCGGGCTCGCGCCTGCCGAGCCGGGGCAGCACTCCATCGTGCCGCCGCGCATCTGCGGCGGCAATCTTGACATCCGCGACCTGGTAAAGGGAGCTCGGCTGTACCTGCCGGTGCAGGTCAAGGGAGGACTTCTGAGTATCGGCGATACCCACGCCTGCCAGGGCGACGGAGAGGTCTGCGGAACCGCGGTAGAGACCCGCATGGCCGCCACGGCCACATTGCGTCTGCACAAGGCGGGCAATATTCCTGCGCCGATGTTCGACGTGCCGCCGGGAGCGTCGAGCGAGGAAGATGCGGGCTTTCTGGTCACCACCGGGGTGGGGCCGGAGCTGATGCAGGGCGCCCGTGACGCGGTGCGCTTCATGATCGATCGGTTGCACCGTCAGGCCGGCATGGATGAGCAGCTGGCCTACGCGCTTTGCAGCGTGGCAGGGCGGCTACGGGTCAGCGAGATCGTCGATCAGCCCAACTGGGTGGTGTCCTTCTACATGCCTCGGTCGATCTTCCGCTCGAAGAGTCTCAGAGCCATCTAGGTGTATGATCCCGGGTTGGGCTGAACTGACCTTTCCGTTCGTCAGAACGTAGGGTCAGGCCCGCGGGCCTGACCAATAACGCCGGGTGTTGTGGCACCCGGCGTTGTCGTCATGACGTCACTTCGGCTCGCTCGGCGGCCACCTGCGCAAGGACTTCCTGGTAGTTCTCGACGCCCTGGGCGCCGGTGACCAGGTAGCGGCGGTTGAACACCATGGCGGGTACCCCGCTGATGCCCTGCTGTTGCCAGAAGGCCTGGCGCTGTCGTACCGATTCGCCACGCTCGCCCGACTCGAGCATCGCCACGACCTCGTCGCAGTCATGGCCGAGACTCGCCGCCACATCGGCCAGTACGTCGATTCGGTGGAGGTCGCGGCGCTCGGTGAAGAAGGCGCTAAACAGGGCCTGCTTCATGCGGTGGCCTTCATCTGGAGAGCGCTGCTCCGCCCAGTCGATCAACTGGTGGGCGCGGAAGGTATTCACCATGCGCATGTCATCGGTGTAGTTGAAGGTGAAGCCGAGGTCGGCGCCCATCTGGGTGAGCCGTTCCCGTGCGCTGCGCGAGTCCTCATCGCTGGTGCCGTACTTGGCGGCGATATGCTCGCGCAGGTTTTCGCCTTCCTCGCCCATCTGCGGATTGAGCTCGAAGGGGTGCCAGTGCACTTCGATGTCTATCCCGCTCTGGCGCGCCGCCTCGGCGAGCTGGCGGTAGCCGATGATGCACCAGGGGCAGACGACGTCGGAGACGATGTCGACGGTGATGGTGGTGTCGCTGTCGTGGCTATCTGGGGATGTGGGCATGTCGGCCTCTACTCCTGAAGAAAGGTGTCCCGGGTTGGTCGTTAGCAGGGCAACCAACCTTACAGGCCCCGGGACACGATCAACAGGGGCGCCCAGGCTTTATTCGAAAAGTCGACGAGCGAAGGTTAGACAAGGCAAAAATCGGTGAGACAGCGCAGTTTACGGGGTGTAAATGAGCATGTTGATCCGATTTTTAACGCCGTATTACCGAGCGCAGGCACTTTTCGGACAAGCCTTAGATGAGGCGATCCCATAGCCCATCCTGATACTCCCTGGCACTGGCCTCGAAGCTGTCCGGGTAGACATTGCGGAAGCGGTGCTCGTCCAGCGGGATCAGTCGTGCCATCTCGTCGATCATCGCCGCCGGGTCCTGCTGCAGGTCGTCGCCGGCAAACTGCTGCTGCACCGAGCGAATCGGTTTTTCAGGGGTGAAGCAGGCGTCGGGGTCGTACCACTGGTCCAGGGTGTTGTACATGCGGTCGTTGAAGCCGGTGCGGAAGGGGCCGGGGTTGAGGGTGGCCACCTTGACGCCCAGCGGGGCGAGCTCTTCGTAGAGCAGTTGCGCCATGCCTTCGAGGGCGTGCTTCGAGGCGACGTAGGGACCGAGGTAGGGGAAGGTGGTGAAACCAGCGATGGAGGAGGTCAGTACGATCTTGCCCTTGCCTCGCTCGACGAACTCGCGGGCGTAGGGCTGCACGAATTCCAGGGTCGAGAAGACGTTGGTCTCGAACACCCGGCGTACCCGGTCCACCGGGATCTCGGCCAGCGGGCCGGTCTCGCCGATGGCGGCGTTGGCCACCACGATATCGACCTGGTGTCCGTAGCTGGAAAACACCGCGTCCCGATCGCGCTTGTCGGTGATATCGAGCTTTTCGACGGTTAGCGTCAGTTCCTGCTGCCGGGCCTTTTCCTTGAGCGAGGTGACCTGGGGCCAGATCTCCGTGGTGGCGATGACCTTGTGTCCCGCCCTGGCCAGGGCCAGTGCCGTACCTTCGCCGAGTCCGCTGCCGGCGCCGGTGATCAGAATGGTCTTCATCATCGTGCTCCTGTCTGGGAAAAGGAACGGTCGCGGCACGCCTGGGCGTAGCGCCTGGCAAGGCCATTGGGCGCTTGCCACTGGGCGCTTGCCTCTGGGCATTTGTCAGCCCGGGACCCTAACGTGCCGCGGCGGCGCTGCTCAACCATCGCGCCAGCATCGCGTCGGCACCCTGGCCCGTATCCTGGCCAACATCATGGCCAGCATCGTGATCAGGGCGGCCGACCGTCGCCACCGCGAGTCCCAGCGTGCTGCCGAGGTCATGTCACGATGATGACGCTTCGGTGTCGGGGACCGTCGATCGACGATCCTTGTGCACTGCCCTTGCCTGCGAGTGTGGCCTGCGGTCCTGTCGACCCAGCGGGACCATCATCGGGCGGCCGCTGACGGGATCGGCGAAGACGTGGCTGTCCAGTCCGAATACCTCCCTGACCATGGTGGTGGTCATCACCTCACTGGCCGGGCCGCTTGAGTAGACCTTGCCGGCGGCCATGGCGATCAACTCATCGGCGTAGCGCGCGGCAAGGTTGAGCTCATGCAGCACCATGACGATGGTGGTGCCGCGCTGGCGGTTGAGGTCCTCGAGCAGATCGAGCACCTCGACCTGGTGATGGATATCGAGATAGGTGGTGGGTTCGTCGAGCAGCAGCACCTCGGTGCGCTGGGCCAGGGCCATGGCGATCCACACCCGCTGGCGCTGGCCGCCCGACAGTTCCTCCAGCACACGCTCGGCGAGGCCGGTGGTGTCGGTGGCTTCCAGCGCCTCGCTGACGGCGTCATCGTCTTCGCGGCTCCAGCGCTGAAACATGCCCTGGTGGGGGTGGCGGCCACGGCTGACCAGCTCCAGCACGGTGATGCCTTCAGGGGCGAGTGGCGCCTGAGGCAGCAGGCCCAGGCGCTGGGCCAGGCGCCTGGCGGGCAGCCGGTGCAGGTCGTGGCCGTCGAGCAATACCTGGCCGCGCTGCGGCGCCAGCAGGCGTGACAGCGAACGCAGCAGGGTCGACTTGCCGCAGGCGTTGGCGCCGACGATGGCGGTGATACCCGCTGGCTTGACCTCCAGATCGATGTTGTCGAGGACCGCTCGGTCACGGTAGCCGGCGGTCAGGCCTCGGGCACTGAGTCGGGTAGGCGTCATCAGGTGGATCCTCGGGCGTTGTCGCGCATGACGAGGGTAATCAGGTAGGGGGCGCCGATCACGCCGGTGACCACCCCCACGGGATAGCGGGCCGGCAGCAGATGCTGGCCGATAAAGTCACCCAGCAGCACGAACAGGGCGCCGACCAGGGCAGCGGGGATCAGCACCGAGCCGTTGTGACGGATCAACCAGGCGGCGACCGGGCCGCTGAGGAAGGCGACGAAGGCGATCGGCCCGGTCACCGCGGTGGCAAAGGCGACCAGCCCCACCGCCGCGACCACGATGCCCAGGCGGGTGAGCGACAGCCTGACACCGAGCCCCCGGGCCATGTCATCGCCCAGGCGCATCGCCTCCAGGTCCCTGGCGAAGTGAAGTAGCGGCAGGCCAAGCACGATCAGCGCCAGCAGCAGGGGCAGGCTCTGATCCAGGTGCACGCTGTTGAGGCTGCCGGTCATCCAGCGCATGGCCTCCTGCAGTGGCCAGGCCGGGGCCTGGGTCAGCAGGTAGGCGATGGCGCTCTGGAGCATGGCGGCGAGGCCGATGCCGGTCAGAATCAGGCGGGTATCGGCGACGCCGCGGCGCCACGACAGGGCATAGATCAGCACGGCGACGCCAAGACCGCCGACGATGGCCACCAGTGCCACCGGAGCGCCACGCAGCGACAGCATGACGATGGCGAAGACCGCCGCTGCGCTGGCGCCGGCGCTGATACCGATCACGTCGGGGCTGGCCAGCGGATTGCGCAGCATGGTCTGGAAGGCGGCGCCGCCGAGGCCGAAGCAGGCCCCGGCCAGCACAGCAATCAGCGCCCGGGGTAGCCTCAACTCCATCAGGGTGAAGGAGGCGCCGGGTACCTGCTCGCCGGACAGCACCGCGATCACCGTGGCAGGGTCGATCCACGACTGGCCCAGCATCAGGGTGAGGCAGACCCCGGCAAGCAGCGCACACAGCAGCAGCGCAATGATCCGCCGGCGCTGGCGTTGGCGTTGCCGTCGCAGTTGCCTGACGGTCGACGGCGTGGACCTTGCTTGGGTGGACCTTGCTTGAGAGGACGTCGCTCGGGGGGACATGGCTTGAGAGGACGTCGCTCGGCAGGACATGGCTTGAGTGGCCGTCGCTCGCGGGGAGGTGGTCGGTGTCGTCGTCACAGTGACCTCAGCGTATGGCGGCGGACGATCCAGATGAAGACCGGACCGCCGAGCAGGGCGGTGACGATACCGACGTCGAGTTCTGCCGGACGGACCAGCACCCGGCCCAGAGTGTCGGCGAGGATGACCAGCAGGGCGCCGCCGAGGGCACACAGCGGCAGCAGGCGGCGGTAGTCGGCACCGACCAGCAGGCGCAGCGCGTGGGGCACGACCAGGCCGACGAATCCGATGGGACCACAGGCCGCGGTGGTCGCCCCGCACAGCAGGATGGCCCCCACCGCGGCCAGCGCTCGGGCCAGGGCCACGCGCTCGCCGAGGCCGGTCGCCGCCTCATCGCCCAGCGCCATCAGGTTGAGCTTGCGCGCCGCCAGCAGCGACGCGGCAATGCCTAGGGCCAGAAAGGGCAGCACCGGGGTGATGCGATCGAGGGTAGCGCCGCCGACGCCGCCGATCAGCCAGGAATGGATCAGCCCGGCGATGTCGGTGCGGGGCAGAATCACAGCGGAGGTCAGCGAGGTCAGGGCGGCGGTCACCACCGCGCCGCTCAGCGCCAGCCTGAGAGGGGTGGCGCCGCCTCGTCCGAGGTTGGCCACCAGGTAGACCAGCAGTGCACTGGCGCCGGCGCCGGCGATGGCCACCCAGATGTAACCAGAGGCCTGCTGCATATCGAACCAGGCGATGCCGATGACGACTGCCAGCGCGGCGCCGGCGTTGACCCCGAGCAGGCCTGGATCGGCCAGAGCATTGCGGGTCAGGCCTTGCATGGTCGCCCCGGCCACGGCCAGCGCGGCCCCTGCCAGCAACCCCAGCAGGGTGCGGGGCAGACGGCTGGCGATCGCCGCTTCGTCGATGGAGTCGATACGCCCATCCAGCAGACCCATGAGCGCGGTCAGATCCGTCGGCCTGGCGCCGATGACCACCGACATCATGACGCTGGCGGCCAGCGCCGCCAGCAGCAGATAGACGCCGGTCGGGCGCGAATGGCGTGGCCTGCCAGGCGCCAGCGGCCTTGCCTTCATATCCTTCCCTTCCTGCTCATTTGTGCGTATCCATCCCGTCCAGACGCTCCATTCAGGGTTGCTGACGCTTGATTCAGGGTTGCTGACGCTTGCGAGCGGCTTCGGCCAGTCGTTCGACGTAGTCGTCGAGCACCCAGGGGATCGACAGCGGCGTCGGGTTGGCCGCGGTTCCGGTGGGATTGTTGCCGAGCAGCACCAGCGAGCCCTGTTCCACCGCGGGCAGGCGCGAGGTCAGCATATGCTCGTTGAGTCGCTCCACCAGCGGCTCGCCACCATAGGTAATGATGATGTCGACATCGGCGATCTCGTCGATACGCTCGGCGCTGATGGAGCCGGCGAAACGGCCGTCAACGGAGCTGTCGGTGACGAACTGGGGCGAGATCAGGCCGATCTCGTGCAAGAAGCGCACCCGGGCGTCGTTGTCGTTGTAGAAGTTGATCTGACTGAGGTCGGTGGGCTTGATATGGCTGATCAGCATGGCGCTCTTGCCCGCGAGTTCCGGGTGCTCGGTGATCTGCTGCTCCACCTGGGCCTCCAGGCGTGCGATCAAGGCCTCGCCTTCTTCGGCCATGCCCATGCCCGCGCTGTTGAGCCGGATCATGTCACGCCAGCCCGACGACCAGGGCGCTTCGGGGTAGGCCACCACCGGGGCGATCTTGCTAAGGGTGTCGTAGTCGGAGCGGCTGAGGGCGGAATAGGCCGCCAGGATAACGTCGGGCTGGCTCGCGGCCACCGCCTCGAAGTCGATGCCATCGCCTTCGTCGAACAGGTTGGGAGGGCCGGCGTCGAGTTCGTCAAGACGCTGCTCCACCCAGGGCCAGAGGCCATCGCCATCGTCATCGCCGAAGGTGGTGGCGGGAAACCCCACCGGCACCACTCCCAGTGCCAGCGGCACCTCGTGGTTGGCCCAGGCCACCGTGGCGACCCGTTCGGGCTTTTCCTCGATCACGGTGACGCCGAGCGCGTGCTCGATTTCGATCGGATAGCCATCGTCGCCAGCGGCGAGGACAGGCTGGACGGCGGCGAGTAACACAAGGCCGAGCGGCCAGCGTGGGTGGATCAGGGGCATGGGGGTCTTCCTTGTAGAGGCGATGACCGGCTCTCGCAGGAGAGCCGGTTTGACAGTGGTGTCGCGAGTGCCGGTCGGGCGCACAGCGCCCGACGCGGATGTCGAGGTTTCGGCGTTCCAGGGCGCTAGAAGTCGTAGGTCAGGCTCAGCAGCGCGCTGCGCGGCTCGCCATAGATACCCTGGCTATAGAAGCCGAGCTGCGAGTAGTACTCCTCGTCGAACAGGTTGGTGACGTTGAGCTGGGCGCTCATGCTGTCGTTGATGCGATAGCGGGCCATGGCATCGGCGACAAAGACGTCACCCTGACCGATCTTCTCGGTGCCGTTGGGGGTGTCGTTGTCGCGGTAGGTGTCACCCTGCCAGCGCGCACCGCCGCCGAGGGTCAGGTTCGACCAGCGGCCAGGCAGCTGCCAGCTGGCGAACAGCTTGGCCTGCTGGCGGGCATAGCTGGTGTTGAGCTGCTGACCGTCGGCGTCCTCGGCGTCCACCAGGGCGTAGCTGGCGGACAGGTTGACGCCGTCGGCCACCTCGCCTGCGATCTCGAGCTCAAAGCCTTCGACCTCGGCGCCGTCGGTGGTGGTGTAGGCCTGGTCGGTGGTGCCCGCGACGAAGACCCCGGGGATTTCCACCGCCAGATTGTCCTGCTGGCTGTGGAACACCGCGAAGGACACGTCGGCACGATCGTCGAACAGCTCGGCCTTGAGACCGGCCTCGTAGTTGATGCCTTCCAGCGGATCCAGCAGGGCGCCGCTGGGCGAGCGCTCGCTCTGGGTGTTGAAGATCTCGGTGTAGCTGGCGTAGGCGCTGAGGTCGTCGGTGATGTCGACGATCAGACCCGCGTAGGGGGTGAACTCGTTGTCGTACTCGTACTCACGCTCGCCGCGATAGTCCTGGTCGATCTTCCAGTCGGTCATGCGCGCGCCGACGATAAAGTGCACCGGGTCTGCCAGCGAGAAGCGGGATACCGCGTAGTAGCCCTGCTGTTCGGTCACGGTGTCATCGGTCAGGCCCCACTCGCCCCAGACCGGTTCTGCCAGGGCCGGGTCGTTGCGGTCGCTGAAGCTTCCCAGCGCCGGCACGTCGCCGGCCGGGCCGCGACTGTTGATCTGGTAGTCCTCGTGCAGGTCCATGTAGCCGAAGCCGAGCTGATGCTCGCGGCCGAACAGGGTGAAGGGACCTTCGGCGCTGACATGCAGATTCTTCTGGGTGCGATCGCCGCGATAGTCGACCAGGTAGGACTCGGTGGCGTAGCTGGGCGTGTAGTAGAGCACACCGGTCTCGCGATCCGGATAGCCGCCGCGGTAGTTGTAGGTCAGGCCATAGTTGGCGTCGCCGTAGCTGTAGGCGGCGCGGGCAGACCAGCCATTGTCGAAGTGGTGGGTCAGGTCGACGAAGGCGCGGGTGTTCTCGGTGAAGAAGTTGGCCCAGTCGGTGTTGTTGGCGGTGGAGCGGTCGAAGTCGGTACGGCCACCGTCCAGGTAGTACTGCGGTACGCCGATGTAGGCGCCATCCTGGTCGTAGTGCTGGTATTCGATGCCCACGCTGAGCTCGGTGTTGTCGGTCAGCTCGGCGGCGATCACCCCGTAAAGGGTCTCGCGGTCGTTCTCGACGCCGTCCATGAAGCTGTCCGAGCTGTCCTTGGCCGCCACGAAGCGCACGCCGACGCGCCCCTCGCTGTCCAGCGGAGTGCTGACATCGACCACGCCGCGCCCCCGGTCCCAGCGGCCCACCGCGGCAGTCACGCTACCCGCCGCCTCGTCCAGCGGCTTCTTGCGCACAAAGTTGACGGTGGCGGAAGGATCGCCGACCCCGGTCATCAGGCCGGTGGCGCCGCGCACGACCTCGACCCGGTCGTAGATGGCGGTGTCCCACTCGGCGTCGCCGAACGGCCAGAACGCGCTGGTATTGCTCTGCAGGCCATCGAACTGGAAGTTGCGAATGGTGTAGCCGCGGGACTGGAAGCTGGTGCGAGTGCCGTCCAGACGGATCGCCGAGACGCCGGGCAGCCGTTCCACCGCCTCGGTGGTGCTGGTGATGGCCTCGTCGTCCATCTGCTGGCGGGTCAGGAAGCTGATCGACTGTGGCGTCTGGCGCGGCGTCAGCGTCAGACCGTTGGCGCTGGTGCTGGAGGCCACCTGGTAGCTCTTGGTCGATTCGGTGGTGGCACGCAGGTCGTCACCGACCACGGTCATGCTGGCGAGTTGCTCGGCGTCCTGGGCCAGCACCGGGGTCGACAGGGCGGCACCGGAGGCCAGGGCAATGGCGATAGCCAGGCGGCCAGAAACGAGGTGGCCAGAAACGAGGTGGCCAGAAACGAGGTGGCCAGGAACGAGACGGCTTGGAACAAGGCAGGTGAGGGGAGCGGAATGGTACGGCACGAAAGGGGTTCCCTGTTTATGTTTTAAGAATGCAAATTATTCACGTTTCCATTGGTGGGTGTTTATGAGCGCTGCCAAGTTGTCTATGCGAGATGCCACAAATGCACAAAACGGCAGAACTTTTTGGCGAAGTGGCACCATTGGCCTGGTGCAGGGGCCGGGCAAGCGGAGAAGGTCAGGAACCAAGAGAAGGTCAGGCAAGAAAAGGAAACCAGGCAAGAAGAGCAGCCCTGACGCGAACGACCAGGGGCAAGACGATCTGGCAGAAGGCGGCCGGCGGTAGAAGACGCCGCTGGAGGTGGGAAGGGACATTGGCGGTGATGCGGGGCCCCGCCAGCGCAAGGCACTGGCGGGGAAAAACGACGGTAGGCGTGTTCTGGCGGGCGCGTTCGGCAGGGGCCTGTCAGCTGCGCCCGGGTTCGGCGGCGCTCACCTGACCTTCCTCCAGGGAGGACTCCTCGTCCGCGTCCATGAGTTCCAGGTCGAGCTGCACCGGATCGTCGGCCGCTTCCTCGACCCAGGTCGCCCCCAGGGAGGCGGTGCCGGCGGGGACCGCGACATAGTGGCCGTGGGTGTCCGAGGGCTGGTTCGGATAGCGCCACAGGCAGTAGCCGCCGAAGACCACGATAAGCGCGTGGATCAGCGCCAGGTCCCACAGAAAGCCAGCTGAGCCCAGCAGGTCCATCAATAGCCCCGTGCTTAGCGGGCCGAGGATGGCGCCGATGCCGAGCGCCAGCACCAGACTGCTGCTGGCGGACACCGTCTGCTGTGGCGTCAGGACGTCATTGGCGCAGGCGAGAAACAGCGAATAGAGCGTCAGGGTGGTGCCACCCAGCAGCACGCCGAGCAGCGTCAGCGCATGGCTTGCGCCCTGGTCGAACAGCAGCCCGGCCAGCGAGAAGGCGGTGGCCAGGGCGGCGACGATGAGGATCACCCATTGGCGATCGGTCTTGTCGGAGAGCTTGCCTAGGGGCCATTGAAACAGCGCCCCACCGAGGATGAATGCCCCCATGAAGGCGGCGATCTGGTGGGTTTCCAGCCCATGGTTGGCGGCAAACACCGCGCCCATGCCAAACACCGTGCCGTTGGCGATCCCGGTCAGCAGGCAACCGAGGGTGCCCAGCGGCGACAGTCGATACAGGCGCAGCAGGTTCATCGCCTCGGGCTGGCTGGTGTCCGGCTGGGGGGTGTAGCTCAACAGGATCGGCACCAGCGCCAGCGACATCAGTATCGAGACGATCAAGAACAGCAGGATGCCGCTGGGGTCGGCCACGTTCAGCAGCAACTGGCCGCCGCCCATGCCGAGATAGCTGATGACCATGTAGAACGCCAGCAGACGCCCGCGCAGGTGGTTGCTGGCGTGGCCGTTGAGCCAGCTTTCGGTCACCACGTAGAGCCCGGCGTAGGCGAAGCCGGTCATCAAACGCATCGCCGCCCACACCCAGGGGTCGATGAACATGACGTGGACCAGGATGGCGATGGAGGTGATCGAGGCCAGGGCGGCGAACACCCGGATATGGCCGACGTCGCGAAGCTTGCGTGGGGTCAGGGTGGAGCCGGCCAGAAAGCCGACGAAGTAGGCCGACATCACCAGGCCGGTGACCGTGTTGCCGAAGGATTCCTCGGCGGCGCGCACCCCGAGCAGGCTGCCCTGCAGGCCATTGCCGAGCATCAGCAGGCCGACGCCGAGCAGCAGCGCCCAGAGGCTCCAGGCCGCCGACAGGGTGGAAGTGGGAGTCGATGTGGTCACGGCGGCCTCGCTTGTCCGGGGAGGGGGCGACGGAAGTCTGTTGTCGTCTGGGGTACCGCGGCGCCAGTCCATCGCCGCCGCCGCTAATCGTCAGTGTGTCCGGCGTACCGCTGATCGGCAAGGGGCGCCTCGATCGGGTCAGCAAGTGGTTGTCGGCAAAGAATTTCCTTCCGCTAATACTGGATTAATCTTCGCCGCCTAACGTGCCCCTCGGAGTTGGACGGAACCACTCCTTGCGTCGGGATGCCCTCGGCGTCCCAAGCCAGGGACGCCCGATGAAGGGACTGGCAAGGCATCCCGACCACCCGTTTTCGCACCCGGCGACGAGCCCACCGCGCAGTGTTCAAGCGAGCCCGCGGCTTGCGCCGGTCTGCAGTGGAAGATCATTCGACGACAACGACCGACGCGTCGACCTGCGTTGCCAGGCATCGAGGCGGCTCGTCGCTGGAGCATAGAACCGCATGAATATCACCATCTTTGGATCGGGCTACGTCGGCCTGGTGACAGGCGCCTGTCTGGCCGACGCGGGACACAATGTGATCTGCATGGACGTCGACAAGGACAAGGTCGCGCGTCTTGAACAAGGCGACATCCCGATCTACGAGCCTGGCCTGGAAACGCTGATCGCCAGCAACGTCGAGGCCGGCCGTCTGAACTTCACCACCGACCCGGCCCTGGCCGTGGCCTTTGCTACCCTGCAGTTCATCGCTGTCGGCACGCCCTCGGATGAGGATGGCAGTGCCGACCTGCACTATGTGTTGAGCGTGGCGCGCACCATCGGTCAACACATGGAGGGTTACAAGGTCATCATCGACAAGTCCACCGTGCCGGTGGGCACCGCCGACCGGGTTCGCCAGACCGTCGAGCAGACCCTGGCCGAACGTGGCGCCGAGCAGGCCTTCGATGTCTGCTCCAACCCCGAATTCCTCAAGGAAGGGGCGGCCATCGATGACTTCAGTCGTGGTGCGCGCATCGTGGTCGGCACCGACTCCGACGAGGTCCGCCGCCTGATGCGGGAGTGCTACAGCCCGTTCAGCCGTCAGCAGGACAAGATGATCTTCATGGACGTGCGCAGCGCCGAGCTGACCAAGTACGCCGCCAACGCCATGCTTGCCACCAAGATCAGCTTCATCAACGAGATGGCCAATCTGGCCGAGGAGCTGGACGCCGACATCGAACAGGTCCGCCACGGCATCGGCAGCGACCCGCGCATCGGCTACCACTTTATCTATCCGGGCTGCGGCTACGGTGGCTCCTGCTTCCCCAAGGACGTCAAGGCGCTGGCCCAGACCGCCAACGAAGTCCAGCAGCCGGTGGCGCTGCTCAAGGCCGTCGAGCAGGTCAACAAGGGCCAGAAGCATCGTCTGTTTCGGATGCTCGACGAGGCCCTGGACGGCGATGTCGCCGGGCGCACCATCGCCCTGTGGGGGCTCGCCTTCAAGCCCAACACCGACGACATGCGCGAGGCGCCGAGCCGAGTGCTGATGGAGTCGCTGTGGGAGGTCGGCGCCAGCGTTCGCGCCTACGACCCCGAGGCCCAGGCGGAATGCCAGCGGCTGTATGGAGAGCGTGACGACCTGGCGCTGGCCGACTCCGCCGAACAGGCGCTCGAGGGTGCCGATGCCCTGGTGATCTGCACCGAGTGGAAGAGCTTTCGTGGCTTCGAGTTTGCCACCATCCGCGAGCGCTTGAAGCGTCCGGTGATCATCGATGGACGCAACCTGTTCGAGCCGAGCCGTGTGCGTGAGGCGGGGCTTCAGTACCACGCCATCGGCCGCCGTCACGTGGCCAACGGCTGAGGAGGAGGCATGAGCAAGGCGACCTTCGCCTCCTCCAGGGCCAGCCGCGTCACCGAGCTTGCAACCATGCTTCTGTTGCTGGCGCTGCTGACGATCCTGGTACTGGAGCTGCCCGACGACGTCTTTTCCCCCGAGTCGCAGAGCTTCTTCTTTGCCATCGGGGCCATCGGTGCCTGGCGCTACAGCTGGTGGTTCATCCATGCGGCGCGCTCGCTGTGGTACAACCGAGTGCGTTTTCCGCAGCTGCGCCGTGACGCCGACGCCACGGCCCAGGCCATACGGCCGGACGAACTCTTCGTACTGTGCACCTCCTTTCGCATCGAGCCGGAGGTGAGCTTCCCGGTCTATGAGGCGCTGGTGCAAGAGTGCGCCAACTACGGCGTGCCGACCACCATCTTCGCCTCGGTGTCCGACCGCACCGACGTCGACGTGATCCAGCACGTGATGGACGTATGCGGCCAGCCGGCCAACGTGTCCGTGCGTTACATGTTTCAGCGCGGAGACGGCAAGCGCTCGGCCATGGCCGAGGTGCTGCGTGCCATCTCGCGCCAGATGCCCGGGCCCTCGTCGCTGCTGGTGTCGATGGACGGGGACATCCTGCTGGAACCCGGCACCCTCGAGCGCTCGCTGCCGTTTCTGCTGATGCGCTCGGACCTGGGCGCCATCACCACCAACAACCGCGCCCGGGTGACCGGTGGCGACGCTACCCGCGAGTGGTACGACCTGCGCTACGCCCAGCGTCACCTGATGATGAGCTCGATGTCGATCTCCGAGCGCCAACTGGTGCTGACCGGTCGCTACAGCGTGTTTCGTGCCGATGTGGCGGTGGAGCGGGAGTTTATCCAGACGGTCGAAAGCGACCATATCGACCACTGGCGCTTCGGCACCTTCAAGTTTCTGTCCGGGGACGACAAGTCCACCTGGTTCTGCCTGCTCAAGCGCGGCTGGAAGATGCTGTACGTGCCGGACGTGTACGTCAGTGGTTTCGAGGAGCTGCCCGATCGTCATCGCTTCTTTCATTCCACCACGGATCTGATGCGTCGCTGGTACGGCAACATGCTGCGCACCAGTGGCAGGGCTATTCAGCTCGGCCCCAGGCCCATGGGCTGGTTCACCTGGTGGTGTCTGGTCGATCAGCGGCTGTCGATGTGGACCACCCTGATCGGTCCCACGGTGGCGATCCTGGTCACGCTGTTCGTGCGGCCTTCGTTCATCTTCGCCTACCTGCTGTGGATCCTGTTCACCCGCGGTATCGCGACTCTGGTGCTGGCCCTGCAGCGTCGCCGCTTCAGCGTGCTGTGGCTGCCGCTGCTCTACTACAACCAGATCTTCGGTGCGCTGCTGAAGACCTACGTCAGCTTTCGCTTCAACCGTCAGGCCTGGTCGCGCCAGGGCATCGCCGCCGGCGAGCCCGACGATCCACGGGCGGCACGTCGCCAGCGGCGCATGGGCCACCTGCTGCATGGCTTCCATATGGGTGCACTGGTGCTGGTGCTGGTGCTGGTCACCGGGGCACTCAAGGCCCCTGATCTGCCCAGCGCCAACCTGCTGAGCAAGCAGCTTGCCGCCGACCAGGTCGACACTGGCAGCGACAACCGCTGGTTGTCCCAGGCGGCAGTGCGGGCACCGGAAGGCACGGCGCTGCGCCTGCCCCCCGGCGTGGTGGCACTGGACCATCAGCTGGCCAGCGAACTGGGCAGCGAGGACGAGGTGCGCGTCGAGCGCCTGCTCGGCGCCGATGACGGCGACGCCACCGTGCTGTCGCTGAGCCCCGAATTCGCCGCCCAGGCACTCAGGCTGCCGGGACTGACCGCGAGCCGCGAGGCCAGGGTGAGCTGCCCGGTCGATGCCGGCTGTGCGCTGTCCCTGGGCGGGCAGGAGATCGCCCTGGAACGCCTCGAGGTGCAGGTGCTCTAGCCACCGTCACACCGCCCGCGCGCCACCACGTGCGCAGAGTGCCTGCCACTCGCCAACTTAACGACACCACAGCAAGCAAGCGCGTCCCGGCCCGAGAGGCGGGCGCGCCCTTCGGACACCAAGCACAACGGATCAACCATGACCACAGACAACGACGGCAACAGGCGTGACGACACCGCGAGCCGGATGGATCAGGTCAGCCATGAAGCTCGCAGCGAGCGTCACCATATTCGCGTCTCACCCGACTTCGAGGTGGTGATGCCGCAGGGCGAGCACGCCAGGGGCATCGATCTTTCCCTGGGCGGCATGGCCATGCGAGGCGACCAGCGCCACGCCCCCGGCGACTGGATCCAGGCGGAGTTGCGTATCCAGGAAGCCGGGCGCGAGTTCATCGTGCCCTTCTCGGCGGTGTGCCGCCACAAGACCGAAGCCCACCAGGGTGAAGCGCCGCTGACCGGCTGGGAATTCACCTCGATCGAGCCGCAGCACCTGGCGCTGGTCAAGGACATCGTCCGGGCACGCCTGAGCGGCCGCCACCTCGATCCCCAGTCGATGGTCGGCAGCGAGAACGCCCAGACACCGCGCAAGCGCAAGGGTGGCGCAGGTGCCGGCGCCAGCCACAAGGGGGGCGGTGGTCGGCGCTGGGGCCGCTATCTGCTGCTGGTCGCCGGTATTGCGGCGCTCGGTCTGGTGTTGACGGCGGCGCTGTATCGCAACTTCATGCTGATCGAACCAAGCTTTGCCGCGGTCAGCGCACCGCGTATCGAGGTGCGCGCCCCCGGGCCCGGCGTCTTGATGGAGCACGGGCTGCGCGCCGGGGATCGCGTCGAGCGCGATGAAAAGCTCACCAGTGTCAGGAACCACGAGCTGCAGTCCGGGCTGATCCTGACCCAGGCCGCCCAGGAGTATAACGACCAGCTGATCGACAACCTGGAGCAGAGCCTCGAGGCCGCGGGCTCCGGCCCGGTCAGTGTGGCCAACTCGTCGAAGCCGGCCGGGCGCAGTTCGGTGAGCTACGACACGGTGTCACCGGCGGTGGCGCGGGCCCGCATCGACCAGTTCGAGACCGCCCGCGAGTATCAGAGCTCGCGCCTGGCCGCGCTCGAGGCCGAGCAGGCCCAGAACGAGATCTTCAGTCCCTGCAACTGCCTGGTGGCCTGGGCGCTGTCCAGCGCCGACGGCACCTATATCGACCAGGGCGAGCGGATCATGACGCTGGTGCGCACCGGTGACGACGAGATCATGGTCGAGGCACTGGTTCACATGAGCGATATCGAGCGAATCGAGCCCAACCAGAAGGCCTTTATCTCGTTGCCCCACGAGTCCGGCATGATCGACGCTCGGGTGCGCAGCGTGGCGCTGGATGTCGAGCGCGAGCCGCGCGCCGGCTTTCCTGGCTGGGTTCGCCAGCAGAAGAACGTGGCCAGTGTGCTGTTGATTCCCGAGAAACCGCTACCTGCCAGCAGCGTCGGTACCCCGGTGGACGTTCGCTTCAACGAGACCCCAATCATCGGCGAGACCGTCGAGCGGGTCTGGCAGGGCGGCCGTACCGTGTTCAACGAGGCTCAGGACCTCTATGAGCAGGTAGAAGAGAGCGTGCGCGAGAACGTCTAGCGCAGCACTCGAGACGCCCCTGTGGCGGGGCCGACCAGACCCCGTCACGGTGATGACCGCCACCGAGGGCCCGAACGGGCCGACGGGAGCGACCGATGCACCACGACAAGACCATCGACACAACGCAGTCACAGACCGGGCCGACGCTGTATGTCGGGCTCGCCCTGGGGCTCTCGCTTGCCATCCTGGCCCCCGGGGCAGGGGCCGACACCATGGAGGTCACCAGCGACGTCTCGGCGGCACCCTGTTCGCAGCGGCTGCGACCCGTATTCGCGCCGGATCTCGACGACGTCGAGGGGGAGATCGACGACATCATCGAGCAGCGCTTCGGTAGCCATCGCGACTGGGGCCTGGAGAACCTGAGCCTGGTCGAGGACCCCGAGGCGGGAGCCGTGTTGCGGGCCTTCTATCCCGCGGGCACCTCTTCACCCAGCGATGGTAAACGTGGCGGTGCGGGCTTCTACGCCGCGCCCCAGGCCCTGGCCGGGGCCGAGCATGCCTGCCTGCGCTATCGGCTGCGTGTTCCCGACGGCTTCGATTTTGTCAAGGGCGGCAAGCTGCCCGGGCTCTATGGGGGCGAGGCGCCCAGTGGCGGCACCCAGGCGACCGGTGACAACGGCTTCAGCGCCCGCTTCATGTGGCGGCGCGACGGTCAGGGTGAGCTCTACGCCTACGTGGTCAATCAGGATACGGCCTACGGCGCCTCGCTGGGGCGCGGGAGCTGGCACTTCGCCAGTGGCGATTGGGTCACCGTCGAGCAGGAAATCCGGCTCAATGAGCCGAGCCGTCAGGATGGCCTGATGCGGGTGTGGATCGACGGCGAGCCTCGACTCGAGGTATCCGGCGTGGAGTTTCGCGACGTCGAGGACGGCTACATCGACGGCCTGATGTTTTCCACCTTCTTCGGTGGCACCGGCGAGTCCTGGCGCACCCCGCGAGACCAGCACCTGGACTTTGCCGACTTCGAATTTTATCGCCGGTAGCGACCTGCTGCCGGCCAGGAGACACGATGCTGAATGTAGCGATAACACTGCCGCGCCTGGCGCGAGCAGGCGGCCTTGCGTTGCTGCTGGGTGGCTGGCTGCCCGTGGCCAGCGCCCTGACCCTGGAGCAGCGCCAGGCGCTTGACCTCGAGGACTACCGGGTTTCGGACCCACAGGCCTCCTACTTCGATGTCGAGGCGCGCATGGCGCTGCTGGAAGAGCAGGACAACAGCATCCTGACGCAGATACAGGATTCCCTGGGTGAGGGTGTCAGCTGTCGTCAATTGTTGCAGCCGCCGCCCATCACCTCGCAGATGCGCATTCCCGGCTTCTACCCGAGCCCCGAGGAGTGGCGTGAAGCCTCGGCGCCGCTGTTCGAGTTCGAGGACAGCGTGTCGCTGCTGGCGGGAACCTTCGTCGCCACCGGCGATGACTACTACGCCAATTGTCTGGTGCGCTATCTCGATCACTGGGCCAGCCAGGACGCCCTGACTCGCTTCCATTACGAGCCCGAGGAGCCCCAGGCCTGGTTTGCCACCGAGTCGATGATCTTCGCCGCGGCGCTGGCCTACTCGGTGGTGCGCCCCGAGGTGGACGGTCTGGAAGAGCCGAGGCAGAGGGTCGAGCGCTGGCTCGAGGATCTGGCGCTTGAGCATTCGGCGATCCCCGGCGACGCCGGCAACAGTTGCTGCAACAACCACTTCTACCGGCGGGCGCTGTACGCCAGCACGGTGGGGGTGCTGGTGGAAAACGACGAGCTGTTTCGCTTCGGCGTCAGCGCCATCCACTCGGCGCTCAATGACATGACCAAGGAAGGCGCCTTTCCGCTCGAGATGGAGCGGGGGCGTCGCGCCACCCACTACCAGAACTACGCACTCTTGTACTTGATTACCAACATGCAGGTGATCGCCCGTCAGGGCTACGACATCTTCTCGCTGAAGGTGGACGGCAAGACGATCCATGACGCAGTGGACTTCACCATGAGCGCCATCGATGACCCTGGCGTGTTGGGGGATATGGCCCCCAGCGAGCAGTACCGCGGCTTTCTGACAGACCCCCAGTACTTCTCGTGGATGGAGGTCTACCAGTCGCGCTTCGACGACCCACGCATCGCCGATTTTCTCGAGCAGCGTCGGCCGATCTACAACCGCAGCGCCGGGGGCTACGTGACGCTCTATTTCATGGCGCCAGGAGCCCAGCAACACCTGGAGCTCGAGGATCAGTCGCGCAAGCAGCAGACCCTGGAGGCACTCAACGAGGCCGATGGCGTCTCGCTGATACCCGATAACGGAGGCCCACCATGATAACACCCAGATTGATCACAAATGTCAGGCACTGGGGCAGCGCCGCCGGCGTGGCACTGCTGTTATCCGGCTGTGTCACCACCGCAAGCGACCTGGGGCCCCACGGGACACGCGAGCTTGCCGCCGAGGACCAGGCGCTGTTTAACGGCGGCCAGGCCAATAACCTTCTGTGGATGCACAAGAACCGCGTCGAGGAGGCCGACCGAGCCCTGGCCGCCGGAGACACACAGCAGGCGATAAGGGCGCTGGAGCGGTTGACCCATCAGGGGCTGCCCCAGGGCTACTACGAGCTGGCCAAGATCTACGACCAGGGGCTTGGCGTGCCGCGCGATGCCGAGCGAGCCGCCGAGCTTTATCGCAAGGCGGTGGCGACGCCTTCCTGGATTCGCGGCCATGCGTCGCTGAACCTGGCGCGACTGACCCTGGAAGGCGACGGCGTGCAGCGGGATGATCTGCTGGGCTACTACCTGCTCCAGCAGGCCATCGAGGAGGACGTCGGGCGCGACGCCAAGGCCCGGCTGGCTGCACTGCTCAGCCGTGGAGGAGATGGCGTGCGTGCCGATCCGGCGAAGGCTCGAACGCTGTACCAGGAACTGGCCGATGACGGTGATAGCGAGGCCATGGCGGCGCTGGCCGAGGCCCATGCGCCGGGCGGCTGGCTGGCCGAGGCGCCGGAGCTGGTGGAAGACTATCGCCGGCGTCAGCTCAGGGCCCTTGAGCGCGAGGCCGAGGCCGGCGAACCCGCGGCCATGGTCGACCTGGCCGAGCTTTACGCCGAGGGTGGCTGGCATCCAGGCAACAGTGAACGGCGTCGGCAATGGCTGTCGCGGGCGGCAAACGCCGGTGAGGTGTCGGCGATGACCGCGCTGGGACGTGACCACCTCAGGGCCAGCGACGGCAATGCGCGCCTCGCCCTTCGCTGGCTCGATCGCGCTGTGGCCGCCGGGGACGTCAACGCCATGGTGGTACTGGGGCGAGCCCTGGTGGAAGGCAACGGCCTTGAGCGAGATCTGGACGAGGGCACGGCGTTGTTGAACCGGGCCGCCGAACAGGGCGACCCGTTGGCCCACGCCGTGCTCGGAAGCCTCTATCTGGACGGGGACAAGGTGCCTGCCCAACCGCAACTGGCGCTTGAGCACCTGCGCCAGGGACAGCAACTTGGCCACCCCTGGGCGAGCTACCAGCTCGGCAAGGCCTACCTGGAAGGCGATCATGTCGGCCAGGACCCGCTGCGCGCGATGACACTGCTGCAGGACGCCATCGACAAGGACCACGCGGCGGCGCGACGCACCCTGGGCGCGGCGTTGCTCGAAGGTGAGGTGCTGGACGCAGACCCGGCGCGAGCCGAGGAATTGTTGACGCAGGCGGTCGAGCAGGGCGACGTGCGTGCCATGACGCTGCTCGGTCAGGCTCGACTCACCGGCCAGCTGCCGGGGGGCGGTGGCCGAGGCCAGGGCGTCTCGCTGCTTGAGCAGGCCGCCGAGCAAGGCGACGCCTACGCCATGCTGGTGCTCGGGCGCGCCTATCGCAAGGGTACCGGCGTCGGCGTCGACCTGGCGCGCTCGGCCGAATGGCTTAAACGTGCCGAGCAGGCCGGCCACACCTCCGCTGGCGAGGCCTTGATGAGGACCCGTCTGGCCCAGGGGGACGCCGGCAATATCCGCCAGCTCCGGCGTGCCGCCGAGGCCGGCCACGCCGGTGCCATGACCCAGCTTGGCCAGGCCTACCTGGCGGGCAATGGGATCGCTCGCAATCCTGTACAGGCGCGTACCTGGCTTGCCCGTGGACTGAGTAGTGGCGATACCAGCGCCGCGGCGCCGCTGGGCCGCATCTACATGGAGGGCATCGGGGTAGCCAGGGACGCCGGCAGGGCCATGGACCTTTGGCGCCAGGCGGCCGAGGCGGGCGACAGCCACGCCATGGTCGACCTTGGGCGCGCCCTGCTCGAAGGAGACGGCGTCGCGGCCAATCCGCAACAGGGTGTCGCCTGGCTCGAACGCGCCGCCGAACACGGCCGCCTGGGGGCTCAGCTGGCGCTGGGCAAGGCCTATCTGGAAGGGGAATCCGTGGCGGCCGATAGCCAGCGAGGCTTGTCGCTGCTGCGCGATGCAGCCACTGCCGGCAACGCCTACGCGGCCCAGTTGATCGGCCGGGCCTTTCTTGACGGCCAGGGCGTGAGCGCCGATGGCGAGCGGGCCGACCGTTGGCTGACCCAGGCTGCCGAGTCGGGTAGCGATTCGGCCCAGAAGATCCTGGGCACCGCTCTGGTACGTGGCGAGGGACCGCTGTCGGTGGACGCCGAGCGAGGCCGGCGCTGGCTGACCACCGCCGCCGAGTCCGGCCATGCCGGGGCCAAGGCGACCCTGGGGCGCGAGCTGCTGCGAGGCCAGGCGCTCGAGCAGGATCGTGAGCGTGGTGCCGAGTATCTGGTCGACGCGGCGCTCGAGGGGCACGGCTCGGCGCGACTGGCGCTGGCCAAGGCCTACCTGGCGTCCAGGGGGCTTGAAACCGCCAACCAGCAGGCGGCGTTGTTATGGCTCGACGGCGTGCTGGAAGGCGAGGGGGATCTGGCCATCGAGACCCTGCATCAGCTATTGATGGAAACTCCCAACCTGGAAAGCTGAACACCCGCCACGTTGCGCCTCTAGCGAGGCGTACCGCCATCAAGGTGTAGGTCGCAAGACGCACGTTTCGCGGCGAACATCCACAGTGTCGTGCCCAGGGCTGGTGCCGAAGGTCAGATTCAGGCCCGGGGCAGGACCACGCGGATCTCGGTGCCCAGCATCGGCCTGCGGTGGGCGGAGACGTCACCGCCGTGGGCCTTGACGATGGCGCGCACGATGGCCAGGCCCAGCCCGCTGCTCTTGCCGGTCTCGCTCTGATAGAAGGGCGAAAAGATCTGGTTACTTTCTTTGGCATCGATGCCCGAGCCCTGGTCGGACACGCTGAGTACCAGCCACCTGTCGTCACTGCAGTCCACCCGAGTGAGGATCTCGCCGCCGCGAGGCGAGTAGCGGATGGCGTTGTCGATCAGGTTGGTCAGCAGAGTGCGCACCAGCTCAGGCTTGGCCTCGATCTCGGAGTCGTGGGGGCCGTCGACACGCCACTTGAGCACCACTCCTTCGCGCTGGGCGGTGACGGTACGCCGTTCGATGCTCTCTTGCACCAGAGCGCTGAGGGTGATGCGGGAAGGATTCTCCAGCGGTGCAGACGGGTCGGTGCGGGCCAGCAGCAGCAATTGATCCACCAGCTGGGTCATTTGCAACAGGGCGCGCTCGGCCTTGGCAAGCGACTGCTTGAGGCGGGAAGGGTCTTCGATGCGCTGGGCCACCTGGACCTGGCTGAGACAGCCGGCCAGGGGGGTGCGCAGCTCATGTCCGACGCCGTAGGCGAAGGTGCGTTGCTCTTCCAGCAGGTTCTTGGTCTGGTCAAGAATCCGGTCGAGCTGGGTCACCAGTGGGCGCACGTCGCGGGGCAGTCGCGCCGGATTCAACGCCAGGGGGCGAGGGTTGAGCAGGTCTTGATTTGCGAGTGCGTCCTCGACCTTCTTGAGCGGGGTAAAGCACCGATTCTGAATAGCGATCGCCAGTAGACCGAGAAGCGTGATGGCCCATACCAGCGGCTGCTGCAGCGTCAGCAGCAACATCTCGGTCAGCGGCTTGGGCTCGGTCGGTGTAAAGGCAACCCGGGACCAGGATGACTGGTCCTCGCTCATCGCCGTGAAGACACGCCAGTCACCGCCGTCGTCCGAGTGACGCGAAAAGCCGTTGGCGGCTTCGTTCGAGAGCTCGGGAAAGGAGGAAGAGCGCATCGCCTGGTCGTCGGAGGCGCGTCCAAACTCGTAGGCCATCGTTTCGCCCAGGCTGTCGCCGATCTGTTCCAGTTGGCGGATCAGGGCGTCTCCGGTGACAGGCTCGTCGGTCTGGCTGGCGGCGCGCAACATCAGCCAGGCCACGGCCTGGGCCCGCTGGGCCAGCTGTTCGTCGGAGGCCTGCTCGATACCGGTGCGGGTGGCCAGCGAGCTGGCGATCCAGGTCAGCACGATCAGCAGACTCGATAGCAGCACCACGCGCTTGCGCAATCCGGTATAGAAGGCGCTCATGGCGACACCCGATACCCTAGCCCGCGCAACGTCTCGATCCTGTTGTCACCGAGCTTGCTGCGCAGCTTGTGGATCAGCACGCTCAGGCTGTTGCTGTCGGGACCATCGCCCCAGCCGTACAGACGCGCTTCGAGCTGACTGCGGGCGACCACGCGGCCAGGTCGCTCCAGCAGGCTTTCGAGTACCACGTATTCGTAGGCCGAGAGGTCCAGCGGTTCGCCACCGAGCCATGCCAGCCTGTCGCTTCGGTCGAGACGGAGGTCGCCGCATTCCAGCAAATTGTCCGCATGTCCACGGGCTCGGCGCAGCAGCGCCTTGAGGCGAGCGTCCAGCTCGTCCAGGTCGATGGGCTTGGTGATGTAATCGTCTGCCCCCTCGTTGAGGGCCTCGACGCAGCGACGGGTATCCTCGTCGGCGGTCAGTACCAGAATCGGTTCACGAAACCCCTCGTCCCGCCAGCGCCTAAGCAGCTCCATGCCGGTAAAGCCCGGCAGGGACAGGTCGAGGATGACCGCGTCAAAGGCGTTGTCGGCAAGGGCGTGGGCCGCGGTGTCGCCACGGGTCAACCAGTCGACCTGATGGCCGAGCAGCGATAGCCCCTCGGAGAGTCCATCTCCGAGGATATCGTCATCTTCAATAAACAGGATTCTCACGTCGATATTCCGAAACTGGCGTCTGATATCGACAAAAGCCTACCACCGATCGTTGGGTTTTTCCCGGCGCCCTGTCCCGCCCCTTTCCCGATCAAAGCAGACTTTGTTGCTTCGCACATTGGAAGTTGGTGAGTGAATAATTGGTAAGGATTATCATTTGCCGCTTCTCCTCGTTGACCTCACATGGGGCAACTGACGCGTAGATGGGCAGGATAGCCTTCAGTAATAGGGACCAACGCAAAGCGTGTCGCTGATGAAAATGGCCAGGCAGTACCTGCTTCTTTTTGTCTGGATTTTCGATCGGCTACCGGAGGCGATGCGTGTGGAAGGGAAAAGCGAGATTGCCGAAGGTTTTACGCCACCATCCGAGAGAATTCCGCTATCTTGACGTCTGGTCGAAAATGGGTAAATTATCCTTCGTCCGTCAGGTTGGACATTTTCTGCACAGCACAGTAGGGTATGTGCGCCGCAGCGATGGTTTTATCCCGCCTTTTACAGGCCTCACGTCGCTCTGGACGCCGAGCCCTTATCCTGGCTCGCGATCCGATGCCAAGCTGGCGTTATACCGCCAGGAGAAGTGCCATCGCTGGATGGATGTGGCACCTTCCCGACTGGATTACCCCGGGGCCAATGGCCCGGCGGGGACCTGTTTGTCTTGTCTAATGCTGTTCCTGCGTTGTCGCTGGAGAGGACCGAGATGTCGCCCCACTACACCGACCAGGGCCGCTGCATGCCGCGCCGCCCGCCCCCCTGACCCACCAGTGGTCTGCTGGCGTCTTCGATACGCCCCGCCGGTTGTCGCAATGTCGGCCCGCCTGCCCCTGCTGCAATGGCTGGCCATGTGCTGCGGCGCGTCCCGACGCCTTTCTGTACCGAAAAAGCGGCAGTAATCCGTTTTATTTCGGCCCTTGAGACTTCGATGATCCCGAGGAAGTTTCGTCCTTTTCGTGGGCGGTTTTCCTGTGGCGTTGTCGTGCTCGTCTAGTGAATTTTTCGCGGTGAAGTGCCGGCATGCGTTCGCATGAACCGTCGCTCGCCTGTGTTCCACCAACAAGAGAATTGCCCTTGAATAGCGCCTCCCTCCACCAGTTTTCGACCCTGACGGTCATCCTGTTGATGATCGCTTTTTATGGCGGCACCTACCTGCTGACCCTGAGCATCCGCAAGAAGAAGGAAGACGCCGACGCCTTCATGGTCTCGAACCACCGGGTCGGCTTCGGCATTGGTGCCGCCAGCATGACGGCCACCTGGATCTGGGCCGCTTCTTTCTACGCCGCTGCCACCTCCGGCTATACCTATGGTGTGTCCGGCCCGATCCACTACGGGCTTTGGGGCGCGCTGATGATCCTGTTCATCTATCCGTTCGGCCGCCGCTTCCGGCGGCTGGCGCCCAACGCCCACACCCTGGGCGAGCTGATCCACGCGCGCCACGGCTCCTCCAGCCAGCTGATCCTGGCGCTATCGAACCTGCTGGGCAGCATCATCAGCCTGATGGTCAACTTCACCGCCGCCGGGGCGCTGGTATCGGTACTTTCGCCGCTGTCGTTCCAGGCCGGCGTCATCATCGCCGGTGTCGGGGTGCTGCTGTACACGCTGTGGTCGGGCTTCCGCGCCTCGGTGCTGACGGACTTCGCCCAACTGGTGGCGCTGATGGCGATCGCCGTGGTGATCATCCCGGCGGTGTTCTTCGCCATGGGCGGGCCCACTGAACTGGTGGCCGGGCTCGACAACCTCACCGCCGAGCAGGCCAACTTCTTCTCGATGGACGCCATCCTCAATCAGGGCGCACCCTTCTTCGTTGCGGTGCTGGCCTATGCCATCGGTAACCAGACCATCTCCCAGCGTCTGTTCGCGGTGAACGAGGATCACATCAAGCCGACCTTCCTCACCGCCACCGTGGGCTACGGGGCCATCGTCATCGGCCTTGGCATGATTGGCCTGATGGCGCTGACCCTGGGGGTCGAGCCGCTCAACGGTGACATGAACAACCTGATCCCGCAGATGGTGTCCAGCTACCTGCCGCCGGTGTTCATCGCTGCCTTCTTTATTCTGGTGATCGGTTCCCTGTCCTCGACCGCCGATTCCGACCTGTCGGCGCTGTCGGCGATCATGATGGCCGACGTCTACGGCAAGAACATCGCTCGAGGCAAGGCCGACCCCCGCCGCATGCTGCTGGTAGGGCGCATCACCATGATCGTGGCCACCGCCATCGGTATCGTCTTCGCCAGCTTCTCGCTGGATATCCTGGTGATGCTGGTCTTCGTCGGGGCACTGTGGGGAGCCATCGTCTTCCCGGTGATCGCCAGTTGCTTCTGGAGCCGGGTCACCAACGCGGCCTTCACCACCTCGGTGCTGGTGGCCATGGTGACCTTCTGCGTGGCGCGGTTTGAATGGCTGCCGATGACCGGTGTGGCCGGTCTTGGCTTCGAGTTCCTGGCCAGCATCGGTGGCGGCATCATCATCGCGCTGATGGTGTTCGGCTTCCTCGGCCGCGTGGCCGGCGCCGTCGCCGGGCTCGCTGCCTTTGTCGCCATGCTGGTGTTCGCCACCGGTTTCCTCAGGGAGTACACGGTGCTGCTGGCGTCGCTGACCGCCTACGGCACCAGCACCCTGGTGTGCGTGGTGATGAGCCTCGCCAGCCGCGAGCGGTTCGACTTCGACACCATCGCCGAGCGGGTCGGCAACTATGATGCCGCCGAGGACGTGACGGTAGCCGACGAGCGCCCGTCCAAGTCCGCTCCGGCAGGACTTGCGACCCAGCGCTGAACCCTTGTTTGACGGGCGCCGCAGGCTGGCGGCGCCCACCGACGGAGATTCCCCATGACCCTGCTTTTTGGCTTTTACGTATTGATCTGGCCTGCGCTCACCCTGGGCGTGCTGCTGCTGATCTGCCGCGCCGTTGCCCGCGATCGTCGTGAGGCGAAAAACGGCCACCGCACCCTGGTGTGAGACGCAACTCGCACTGACCCGTTGCGATACCTGCCCTCGATGCGAGGGACAGGCCGTAACCAAAGAAGCCGCCCCTTGGGGCGGCTTCTTTCATTACGGCAGGCGGCAGGGCAGGGAGGTCGCGTCAGCGCCGCGCCAGGTAGCCCAGGTTGCCCGAAATGTTGCGACCGGCCTCGACCAGAATGCGCTTGTACTCCGAGGTCTTGTCCTGGTGGTAGCGGATGCTCGGGATCGACATGCTCAGGGCGGCGATGGCGCGCCCGGTGTGATCGAAGATCGGGGTGGCGAAGCAGCAGACGCCTTCATCCATCTCTTCGAGATCCTCGGACAGCTCGCTCTCGGCGATTTCGGCCAGCTCTTCGCGCAGTGCCGCTTCGGTGGTCACGGTGTTCTGGGTGCGTGGTTCGAACTTGACGTTCGCGAGCAGGGCGTCGAGCTGTGCCGGGGGCAGGTGGGCCAGCAGGGCCTTGCCGATGGAATTGGTGTAGGCCGGGCTACGGTCGCCGATGCGGGTGTGCATGCACAGGTTGAAGTGAGAGTTGTATTTGTGCACGTAGATCACTTCGGCGGTGGAGGTGTCCAGGGTGCCCAGGTGCACGGCTTCGCGGGTCAGCTCGGACAGTGCCGCCATGTCGGGATCGGCCATCTTGATCAGGTCGGCCTTGCCGAGCGCTGAACTGCCAAGCGCAAAGACCTTCATCGTCAGCCGGTATTTCTCGCTTTCCGGATTCTGGGCGACGTAGCCCAGGTTCTTGAGCGTCTGCACAAAGCGATAGGCGGTGCTCTTTGACATCACGGCGCGTTGGGACAGCACCGCCAGGCTGGATTCTCCGCCCTCATCCAGAGCCTCCAGGATCGCCATGACCTTGAGTACCGCTGTGACGTTGTCGACCTTCGCTTCAGTAGCCATAGGGCCAAGATTCCAGAAATTGTGAAATAGGGTTTTATCTCTTGGTTTCGAGTTATACGTCTTTTGTCGTATGTCTGCAATCTCCTACAACGGGAACCCGCGCAAAATCTACAAATTCGTTTTTAGAATAAGCTTATAGTTAAATAGTATCTGAAATAGCGTTTTAAAAAATATGCATCGTTGCTAGCGTTGCTGAAACGCTATCCAAATATTTACAAATTGAGTTTCTGGCGACTGCCGCTAAATGCTTATTTACAGACGCTATGGGCGGGTTTGGCGATTTTTTCACGACACTTGATGACAAATATTGGCAATGGCGGCCGACGCTCCTCCCATGACAACCCATGAGGCAAGTCCATGTTTGACGATCTGAAAGGCAAGAAGATTCTGGTAACCGGCTCGACCGCTGGCATCGGACTGGAAGCCGCCAAGTCGCTGGCCAGCGCCGGCGCCAGGGTGGCGATCCATGGCAGCCGCTCTGCCGATACCGCCCAGGCGGTGCTGGAGCAGTTCGAGGCAGGCGCCGATGTGGCCTATTTTCAGGCCGATGTGCGCTCAAGCGATGCGTGCAAGTCGCTGGTCGAGTCCGCCGCGGAGCATCTCGGTGGCATCGATGTACTGATCAACAATGCCGGTGGCCTTGGGGGACGCAACGGACTCGAGAGCATCGACGATGCCTTCTTCGATCAGGTGCTGGATCTCAATATTCGCTCGGTGGTGATGGTGACCAAGTACGCCATTCCCTACCTGCGCCAGTCCGCCGAGCAGAGCGGGGAAACCAGCAGCGTGATCAGCACCGGCTCCATCGCCGCGCGTGAAGGTGGCGGTCCAGGTGCATCGCTGTACGGTGGCAGCAAGGCCATGGTCCACAACCTGCATCGCAACTGGGTCAAGGAGTTCACCAAGGACAACATCCGCTTCAACACGGTGGCGCCCGGGACCATCGACACCGCCTTCCACGAGGACAAGGACCAGGGCACGCGGGACAAGATCAGCGGCACCATCGCCATGGGGCGCTTCGGTTCCTCGGCTGAACTGGCCCCGGCCTATGTCTTCCTGGCCTCCCACACGGCGAGCGGCTACGTCACCGGTCAGGTGCTCGACGTCAATGGCGGCCAGATGTGCCCCTGATGGCACCCGCCATCCAGGCTGAGTCGCCTTCGTCAGACGGCGTAGCGACTCGGTGACCCTTTGCCCCCGCGTTACACCGTCACCCTGCGAATAGATGAAGTGAGTCGAGAACATGGATAACGCCTTGCTGTTTACCACAAGCGAGATTCAGGAACTGCGCGAAGCGCTCGAAAGCAAGCGCCTGCCTGCGCTGTATCAGGAGCAGATCATTCTGGATCAGGTAAGACTGCGTCCATGTCTTGGCGAGCCCCCCCAGATCCCCGGGCAGGGGGAGGCGGGGGGCGCCGAGCACACCCGGCACAAGCAGAACTACCAGCAGCTGCATCTTGCCTCGCAGTTGTGGCTGTTGACCGAACATCCCGACTATCTGGCCTTTGTCAGGTCGATGCTGCTGGGCTATGCCGACATCTACGAGTCGCTGCCGTCCCATGTGTCGAAGGACAGCAATCCGCCCGGTCGGCTGTTTCATCAGTGTCTGAACGAGAGCATGTGGCTGCTGTACGGCAGTGATGCCTACAGCAACGTGCGCGACGCGCTGAGCGAAGAGGAACGGCGGCATATCGAACAGCGCCTGCTGGTGCCCATGGTCCAGTTGATCGCCGATCACAACGCCGACGACTTCGACGTCATCCACAATCATGGCATCTGGTCGGTGGCCGCAGGCGCCTTCGCCGGTCTGGTGCTGGGCGACAAGGAGCTGGTCAATCGCTCCTTGTACGGTAACGCCGGTGACGGAGTGTCGGGCGGGTTCTACGCCCAGCTCGACCGGCTGTTCTCGCCGGACGGCTACTACCTGGAAGGGCCCTACTACCACCGCTTTGCCCTGCGCCCGATGATCCTGCTGGCCGAGGCGCTCTATCAGAGCGGCAACGACACCGGCATCTTCGGCTATCGCGACGGTATCATCGGCAAGGCGATCGCCTGTCTCAATGAGCTGACCTTCGAGGACGGACGATTCATCGCCATCAACGACAGCTCCAGGACGATGGGGCTTGCCGACGAGGGCGCCATCCTCGGAGCGATGACCCTGGTCGGTCGCTACCGTCGGAGCGATCTGCCGCTGGCCCTGCGCGAGATCCTGCTCGACCAGTCGACACCGCTTTCTTACCTCGCCACGCTGCCGCAACTTGCGAGCTACCTGGAGAGCGGCGGCCAGGCGCATGCCCCGCGCGACAGCCTGTTCATCACCGATGGCAGCGACGGCGGCCTGGGTGGCATCGGGGTGCTGCGCGCCGCCACCGAGGCGGGGCACGAGGCCATGGCCTATCTGACCTTCGGTCAGCACGGCAGCGACCCCAACTTGCACAGCGCCCTCGATCACGGCCACTTCGACGGCCTGCATCTGGGCTTCTACAACGGACGCCGCGAGACCCTCACCGACTACGGCTTCTGTCGTTGGGTCAATATCGAGCCCAAGTTCGGCGGGCGCTATACCGCCGAGAACAAGAGCTATGCCAAGCAAACGGTGGCCCACAATACGCTGGTCGTCGATGAGCAGTCCCAGCACGGCTTCAGCACCCCGCGAGCCTGTGACAACCACGGCAAGCTGGTGTTTTTCGAGACCTCCCGGCCGGAGGTTCAGGCCGTCAGCGCGCGCTTGAGCGGCTACTACGAAGGCGTCGAGCTGCAGTGCAGCGTGGCGCTGGTGAGCCTGCCCGAGATCGCTGAACCGCTGCTGGTCGACATCCAGTGCGCCGACAGTGACCAGACGCATCGCTACGACAGCCCGCTGCACATCAATGGCCAGCTGATGACCACACGCCCGACACTCGAGCCGGTCGCGGCGCCGGCGGCGCTGGGCAGCGCCAACGGCTACCAGCACCTGTGGAAGCTGTCCGAGAGCGCGCCGATCGAGCCCGACCAATGTGCACATGTCACCTGGCTTGACGGTGACACCTTCTCCACCGCCCACCTGGCGTCCAGCAACCGCTTCAGCGTGGGATACGGGCTGATCGGCGCGGCCGACCCCGACAATAACCTGCGCAACGAACCCTACCTGATGGCGCGTTCCTTGGGGCGTGGGCATATCTTCGCCACGGTCATCGAGACCCACGGCTACTTCAACGAGGCGCGCGAGATCTCGCGCGGAGCGCGGCCGAGCCTTGCGCGGGTGGCCATCGCGGCCGCCGACGAGACTCACCTGGTCGTGACCCTGACGCTGGACTCGGGTAAGGCCTACCACCTGGCCTGGGCGCGACAGCAGGGTGGTCATCACCAGGTCAACATCGACGGGAACAGCCTGGCCTGGGATGGCTGGGTCAGCCTCAGCGCCGTCGAGAACGCCCCCTGATGTGCGTCAGGAAGTCTGACCGGCGAGACGCATCGCCGCGGCAACAATCAGTGAGAAGTCAGAAGATGTCGAAGACGATGATGGGACTACTGTGGACACGGAACGATCTGGCGCGGATGGCCGAGCACATCGGTAGCGCGAGCCGGCTCGGCGTGACCCTGGACGAGCTTGGCGAGCGGGTCGATGACGCCATCGCCGCAGGGATCGTGGTGCCCGGGCAGGGCGAAGCGGGCAGTTTCGAGCACAACACCCACAAGCACAACGGCAAGCTGATCGAGCAGGCCGCGCTGGTGGGGCGGGTGAGGGAAGATTCCGCCTGTCTGGACGTTGCCCGGGACCTGCTGCTGGCCTACGCCGAGGTCTATCGGGGCATGCCCTATCAGGTGGCCAGGAACACCAACCCGCCGGGCAAGCTGTTCCACCAGATTCTCAACGAGCAGATGTGGCTGCTGGGGGCCTCGCTCGGCTATTCATTGCTGCGCGAAGACCTGAGCGACGACCAGCGCACACGCATCGAGCAGGGACTTTTCGAGCCCATGCTCGAGATGTTCACCGTTACCTACGAGCACGACTTCGATCGCATCCACAACCACGGCCTGTGGGCGGTGGCCGCGGCGGGTATCTGCGCGCTGGTCATCGGCCGCCAGGACGTCGTCAACAAGGCGATCCTCGGCAATGATGGCAGTGGAGAAACCGGCGGCTTTCTGGCCCAGATCGACACTCTGTTCTCGGCCGATGGCTACTACGTGGAAGGGCCCTACTACCACCGCTTTGCCATCCACCCGCTGTGTCTGTTCGCCGAGGCGCTGGCGCTGCATCGGCCCGAACTGGCGATCCAGGAACGGTCGGACGGACGAATCGGCAAGTCCATCCGGGCGCTGCTGGCGACCGCCTACCCGGACGGGACCTTTCCCGCCCTCAATGACGCCTCGCGCACCATGGACATCGACGACGAAGGCGTGCGGATCGCGCTGGCGGTACACATTGGCCGCCACGGTGCCGACCCGGAACTCGTCGCCATGGCGGCCCAGCAGCGCGGCACCTGGGCCCATGGTTTCGGCGTGGATCTGGCCGAGGCCGTCGCTCGGTCGTCGGCCTCGGCCACGATACCCAGCGCACTTCTGAGTGATGGCGCAGGGGGACAGGCCCACCTCAAGCAGGGGGAGGGGGCGCAGCGCCACCATCTGGTGGTGGCGGCCGGCCAGCACGGCATGGGGCATGGGCACTTCGATCTGCTGGGCCTGTCCTTGTTCAGCGGTGGGCGCGAGCGCCTCAACGAGTATGGCTATTGCCGCTGGGTCAACGTGGAGCCCAAGTTCGGCGGGCGCTACCTGGCCGAGAACGAGGGCTACGCCAAGCAGTCGGTCGCCCACAACCTGGTGGTGGTAGACCAAACCAGTCAGCACCGGGGCGACCATCGCCTGGCGGATCAGAGCGCCGGGCGCATCGAGCAGTTCGTCGATCGCAGCGACGTGGATGGTGTCACCGCGGTGTGCTGCTCGACCGATGACGCCTATCCGGGAGTCAGTCTGCGTCGCCACTGCCTGCTGCTGACGACCGAGCTGAGCGAGCATCCGTTGCTGGTCGATATCGTCGAAGCCAGCGGCCATGAGCGTCACTGCTATGACTACGTGTTCAACTTCACCGGCCAGGTCATCAAGTGGTGGGGGGGCTACGCCGCCCGCGACACCCTCGAGGTGCTGGGAGAGGCCGATGGCTATCAGCACCTGTGGGTGGTGGGCGAGCAGCGGGGCTCCCAGGATGGCCCCAGCAGCCACGCGATGACCTGGCTGGATGGCGACCGTTTCATCACCTGGCACCAGCGCTCGCAGCACCCGACGAATGCCATGCAGCTATTGGTCGGCGCCAACGATCCTGAGCGCAATCTGCGCCACGAGAAGAAGGTCATGGCGAGAAGCCACGCCGAGGCGACCGTGTTCGTCAATGTCTTCGAGCAGCACGGTCACTTTGATGAAGCCCATGAAGCCTGTCTGAATGCCAGGCCGACCCTCAAGTCGGTGGAGTTCGACCGCCTGGCCGATGAGCGGATCGAGGTAAGGCTTACCTTCCCCTGGAGGCGCGAGACGCTGGTCATCGACCCGAACGCTGCCTCCGGCTCCGACTACGTCAGTCTGAAGGGAGGGGGATATATGAAATGATCGTTCCATGTTGAGGCAATAACGCCTCGTTCCGTTCAGAAATACCTCGAAATAAAAGCGTTAGTGGTTCGGAAAGCTGAAATTTCGGCTCTCCGGGCATGGCCCCCTTATGCCCGAAATTCAGACAACGCCATGTCCCGGAAGTGATTGGCTCAAGTTTTCCGAGTGGAAGTACAACGACAACACGAGTTCGCCAACATGAGTCTAGATATCGATACGGTCATCATAGGGGTCTATTTCCTCTTTCTGATTGCGATTGGCTGGATGTTCAGGACCTTTACCTCGAATACCAGTGATTACTTTCGCGGCGGCGGCAAGATGCTGTGGTGGATGGTCGGCGCCACCTCCTTCATGACCCAGTTCAGCGCCTGGACCTTTACCGGTGCCGCCGGCAAGGCCTATGACGATGGCTTTGCGGTCGCCATCATCTTCATGGCCAATGCCTTTGGCTATCTGATGAATTATCTGTATTTCGCGCCGCGCTTCCGTCAACTGCGCGTGATCACCGTGATCCAGGCCATTCGTCTCAGGTTCGGCAAGGTCAACGAGCAAGTGTTCACCTGGTCAGGCATGCCCAACAGCGTCATCTCGGCGGGCATCTGGCTCAACGGTCTGGCGATCGTGGCGTCGGGCCTGTTCGGCTATGACATGGAGACCACCATCATCATCACCGGTCTGGTGGTGTTGTTCATGTCGGTGACGGGTGGGTCCTGGGCAGTTATCGCCTCGGACTACATGCAGATGGTGATCATCATGTCGGTGACCATCACCTGCGCCATCGTCGCCGTCTATCAAGCCGGTGGTGCCACCAATATCGTCGAAAACTTCCCGGTCGACTTCTTTATCGGCGACAACATCAACTATCTGTCGATCTTCGCCATCTGGGGTTTCTGTATCTTTATCAAACAGTTCAGCATCACCAACAATATGCTGAACTCCTATCGCTACCTGGCCGCCAAGGACTCGAAGAACGTCAGGAAGGCCGGTCTGCTGGCCTGCGTGCTGATGACCATGGGGCCCTTCATCTGGTTCATGCCGAGCTGGTTCATGGCCAGTGAAGGCGTCGATCTGGGGGCGCTGTATCCCGAAGCCGGCGCCAAGGCGGCCGACTTCGCCTACATGAGCTTCGTCGAGCTGTACATGCCGGCGGGTATGCTCGGGCTTCTGATCTCGGCGATGTTCGCCGCCACCATGTCCTCCATGGACTCCGGTCTGAATCGCAACTCCGGCATCTTCGTCAAGAACTTCTATGAAGTCATCCTGCGTCCCAACGCCAGCGAGAAGGAGCTGGTACTGGTCTCCAAGATCTCATCCACGGTGTTCGGTCTGGCCATCATCGGTTTTGCCCTGTTCATCAATTCGCTCAAGGGGCTCAGCCTGTTCGACGCCATGATGTACGTCGGCGCCCTGATCGGCCTGCCGATGACGATTCCTGCATTGCTCGGCTTCTTTATCCGCAAGACCCCGGACTGGTCGGCCTGGGCCACCCTGATCGTCGGCGGCATCGTGTCCTACCTGGTCGGCGTGGTGATGACGGCGGAATTCATCCAGAACACCTTCCAGCTCGACACCGCTCTGACCGGACGTGAATGGGCCGATCTCAAGGTCGCGGTGGGCATCATCTCCCATGTCGTGATCACCGGTGGCTTCTTCGTCTCGACCTGCCTGTTCTACCGCGGCCACAGCCCCGAGCGTCAGGTCGAGGTCGACACCTTCTTTACCAACCGCGACACCCCGGTGGTCACCGGAAAGGACGAACAGGTCGAGGTGGACAACCGTCAGCGCAACATCCTTGGCTACCTGATCATCGTCGCCGGCCTCGGCGTGACCCTGATGTTCCTGCTGCCCAATCCGTTGTGGGGCCGCGTCACCTTTGTGGTGTGCGGCGGCATCATCCTGGCGATTGGTCTGGTACTGATCGGCTCCATTCAGAAGACCACCAACAGCAGCAAGAAGGAGGAATACGCCTAGCACCCTTGAAGACACAACAAGCAACAAGGAGATCCATCATGCCACTCAATATTGACCACAGCAGGAAGACCGGACTTCTGCTGTCGGAGGTCCTGGACCCGAGCCTCTGCGAGGCTCGGTACCCCGCCCATCACTTGCTCGAGACGCTGGACCATGGCCACTTTCGCTTCCCTCAAGAGGGTAGGTCGTTATCCAGCGGGCCTTGTATCGATCGTCTGAACATCGGCCCCTGCAGGGCGCCAGATACGTTCAGGACCGATGGGCCGTCTCTACCGAAAAAGCCGACGTCAAAGCAACAAGTACAATGAGTGAACCAATGAGCAAGAAATTTATCCTCGGTGTTCTGTCTTCCGCTGCGTTCATGTCCACCAGTGTCATTTCTACCAGCGTTGAAGCGATCACCCTCGACTACCGACACGAGTACAAGCATCACACCGAACAGCACGCCAACCGGGTCAAGGTCAGCGATTCCATGGGCATCTTCTACTACGGACTTGAGGCCAAGTTCGCTGGGCAGAGCGAAGATGATGGCACCCAGGGCGCCTTTTCCGACCTCGGCCGTGGCGACAGCGAGATCGACTGGGGCATCAAGTACCCCCTCGATGAAAACTGGTACATCCAGCCCGGCATGCCGATCACCTTCGGCGACGGCAACAACAGCCTCAAGCCGCAGTTTCGCATCGGCTATCGTGCCAGCAGCCTGCCGCTGACCACCACGCTGCGCTATCGCCGTCAGTACACCAGCTACAGTGACGACGATCGCGAAGACTATGTGCAGAACAAGATCACCTTTGTGATGAGCTATAGTCCCGGGGATTATCGCTACTGGCTGGAGCTGAACTACAACCACAACGAGGACCGGGACATCTTCGACAACGGCCGGGAAGCCTACGATGCGATCTTCGGGGCTGGACGGCGCTTCGGCTCCTGGATGCCGTATTTCGATCTGTCCGATGTCGGCGTCAGCTCCGATTCCGATACGCGTCAGCTACGCACTCGGGTGGGCCTCAAGTACTACTACTGAAACGCTGCCGGGCGAAGTGAGATAGTGCACGAGAATGTCGCCGTGTAAGCACTCGCTTCGCTCGGTCGTTCGATTATTGCTACCCACAGGACGGCCTTCACCTCGCAAGGCCGCTTGCCGTCCAGGGCCGACCCTGTAATGGAGCCTGTCCTCCGGGACCCGACCTCTCGAGGAAGTTTCGGCTCGGGCGGCCTCTTTTTTCGCGGAGAATCACCCGATGCCTACCCTCGACAGGGTCGCGCTGTTGCTCGCCTTGATGGTCATCGTCGGCACGGTGATCGCCTATCGCCGCCGCGCCGAAACGCCGGACGGCTTCGTCCGTGGAGGAGGGCGGGTGCCCTGGTGGATGGCGGGCAGTACCGCCTTCATGACCCAGTTCTCCGCCTGGACCTTTACCGGCGCCGCCCAGAAGGCCTTCGAGGACGGCTTTTCGGTGCTGATGATCTTCTGGGGCAACGCGCTTGGGTTTCTGCTGGCGGCGCTCTATTTTGCACCACGATTTCGGCGTCTGCGGGTGTCCACCTACTCCGAGATCATTCGGATGCGCTACGGCAGGTTCACCCAGCTCTTCTATGTGGTGAGCCAGATCCTTCTCACCCTGATGACCGCGTCCATTGCGCTCTATGGCGTGTCGCTGTTTCTCGGCGCGGTCTTCGATGTTCGGGTGGCCTTCGTCACCCTGGTGATCGGCGCCGTCATCATCTGCGTGACGCTGATCGGCGGGGTCTGGGTGGTGTCCGCCAACAACTTCATCCAGATGGTCCAGCTGGCGGTGCTGACCTTCGTCATCGGTGGCTTCGGCCTGTGGCTTGCCGCCGATACCGACATGAGCGTGATCGGCGACGGCCGTGACTTCTGGATCGGCGGCGACGACTACAGCCTGGGCATCATGGTCGTGTGGTCGGCGGCGATGCTGGTCAAGCAGTGCATCAGCATCAACAACGCCACCTCCAGCTATCGCTTCCTTACCACCAATGGTGATCGCGATGCGCGCAAGGCCGCCTCCCTGGCCTCGATCCTGTTCGTGGTGGGGCCGGTTAGCTGGTTTATTCCGCCCTGGATGATCGGGCAGGCGGGCATCGATCTGGCCGCGCTCTATCCGGCGCTTGGCGAGGACGCCGCCAACGCCGCCTACGTCCACTTTATCCGTGACTTCCTGCCGCCGGGGGTGCTGGGGCTGGTGGTGGCGGCGATGCTGGCGGTCACGGTGGCGCCGATCACCACCTCGCTCAACCGCGACGCAGGGGTGATCATCAGCCTGCTGACGCCGCTGCTGGGGGCGAGCGAACGGCTTGGCCAGCGCCTGGTGGCCATCGGGCGTAGTTTCGGGGTGCTTCAGGGCAGCATCATCGTGACGCTGGCCATCGCCCTGGGCCAGGTCCACCACCTCAGCCTGTTCGACATCATGGTGATGTTCGGGGTGATCTTCCAGATGCCGCTGGCGCTGCCGGCCATGCTGTCCATCGCCAGGACCGGCGCCCCTGACTGGGCCGGATGGGGCGGGGTACTGGTGGGTATCCTGGTGACCACCACGAGCTATCTGTGGCTCGACGTCGAAGCCCTGGGCCAATGGCTCGGCCTGCCGTCGATCCATCCCTCCCAACTGGTCGATATCAAGCTGGCGGTCTCGCTGATGCTGCAGGTCGTCAGCGTGGTGGGTTTCGTCTACCTGGCGCGTTTCGTCCATGCGCCGCCCAGAAGCACCGCCCGCCAGGCAGAGGTCGACGAGTTGTTTGCCCGGCTGGAGCGTCCGGTGGCCGCGGACACCACGCCGGACAGCGGTGGGCCGTCGCGCAAGCTGGCGCCGCGACTGGTGCGGTACGTCGCGCTGGTATCGCTGCTGTTGGCGGTGCTGGCCGATACCTGGCTCGGCGCAGGCTTCTTTATGATCGTGGCCGTGTGTCAGTTGATAATCTCGCGGCTCCTCAGACGTTGAGGGGCTGGGGGCGGCAGGAGGTCGACTCGCCACGCCATCACGAGCAAATTTCATCCGGCTGGCCAAGACGTCGCCGGGGGAAAACTGGATAATGCGCCCCAAAGGCGTTGTCGGTGGCGAGTGTCCGACGACCCAAACCCATTACTCCGGTGCTGACTCCATGGAAATCAAGGTCAATTTTCTCGACAACCTGAGGCTCGAGGCCAAGTTCGACGACTTCACCGTCGTTACCGACCAGCCTATCCGCTACAAGGGTGACGGCTCGGCGCCGAGCCCCTTCGACTATTTCCTGGCGTCGTCTGCCCTGTGTGCCGCCTACTTCGTCAAGGTCTACTGCGTCGCCCGGGATATCCCCACCGAAAATATCCGGCTGTCGCAGAACAACATCGTCGACCCGGAAAACCGCTACAACCAGATCTTCAAGATCCAGGTGGAGCTGCCCGAGGACCTGTCCGACAAGGATCGCCAGGGCATCCTGCGCTCCATCGAGCGCTGCACCGTGAAGAAGGTGGTGCAGACAGGCCCCGAATTCCAGATCGAGACGGTGGAGAACCTCGACGAGGACGCCCAGGCGCTGCTGATGGCGGAGCCGGAAGAGGGCCAGAGCACCTGGATCGAGGGCAAGGACCTGCCGCTGGAGCAGACCATCGCCAACATGACCGGGATGCTGGCCGAGCTCGGCATGAAGGTCGAGATCGCCTCCTGGCGCAACATCGTGCCCCACGTCTGGTCACTGCACATCCGCGACGCCGCCTCGCCCATGTGCTTCACCAACGGCAAGGGCTCGACCAAGGAGAGCGCGCTGTGCTCGGCGCTGGGCGAGTTCATCGAGCGCCTGAGCTGCAACTTCTTCTATAACGATCAGTTCTTCGGCGAGGAGATCGCCTCGAGCGAGTTCGTCCACTACCCCTGCGAGAAGTGGTTCAAGCCCGGGCCCAACGACGAGCTGCCCAAGGGCATCCTCGACGACTACTGCCTGGAGATCTTCGATCCCGACGGCGAGCTTCAGGGCTCCCACCTGATCGACACCAACTCCGGCAATGTCGAGCGCGGCATCGTCGCGCTGCCCTTCGTGCGCCAGTCCGATGGCGAGGTGATCTACTTCCCCTCCAACCTGATCGAGAACCTCTACCTGTCCAACGGCATGAGCGCTGGCAACACCCTGGCCGAGGCCCAGGTGCAGTGCCTGTCGGAGATCTTCGAGCGCGGCGTGAAGCGCCAGATCCTCGAGCAGGAGCTGGCGCTGCCAGACGTGCCCGAGGAGGTGCTGGCGAAGTATCCGGACATCGTCGAAGGGGTGAAGGCGCTGGAGGCCCAGGGCTTCCCGGTGCTGGTCAAGGATGCCTCCCTCGGCGGCCAGTTCCCGGTGGCCTGCGTGACCCTGATGAACCCCAAGACCGGCGGCGTGTTCGCCTCCTTCGGTGCCCACCCGAGCTTCGAGGTCGCCATCGAGCGCAGCCTGACCGAGCTGATGCAGGGGCGCAGCTTCGAGGGCCTCAATGACTTCATGCCGCCCACCTTCAACTCGCTGGCGGTGACCGAGCCCAACAACTTTGTCGAGCACTTCATCGACTCCTCCGGGCTGGTGTCCTGGCGCTTCTTCAGCGCCAGGCCCGACGTCGAGTTTGTCGAGTGGGACTTCTCCGGCAGCAACGACGAGGAGGCGGCGACCCTGTTCGGCATCCTCGAGGAGATGGGCAAGGAAGCCTACATGATGGTCCACGAGGACCTGGGTGCGCCGGTCTGCCGCATCCTGGTGCCGGGCTATTCCGAGGTCTATCCGGTCGAGGACCTGGTGTGGGACAACACCAACATGGCGCTGGACTACCGCGAGGACATCCTCAATCTGCATCGTCTCGACGACGACCAGCTCGCGGATCTGCTCGAGCGGCTGGAAGAGAGCCAGATCGACGAGCACATGGACATCATCACCCTGATCGGTATCGAGTTCGACGAGAACACCGTGTGGGGCCAGCTGACCATCCTCGAGCTCAAGCTGATGCTCCACCTGGCGCTCGGTCAGCACGAGGAGGCGCTGGATCGGGTCGAGATGTTCCTGCAGTACAACGACAACACCGTCGAGCGTGGCCTTTACTACCAGGCGGTGCGGGCGGTGCTGGAAATCACCCTGGACGACGAGCTAGAGCTCGACGACTTCCTCTACAACCTGCGCCGCATGTTCGGGGACGAGACCATGGACAGCGTGGTCGGTGTGGTCAGCGGCGAACTGCGCTTCCCTGGCCTTACCCCGACCAGCATGGCGCTCGAAGGGCTGGAAAAGCACCAGCGCCTGATCGAGAGCTACAAGAAACTGCACGCGCGCAGGGCTCAGCTGGCTAAAGCCCAGGGCTGATCAGCCCAGCCACCGGCGCCGGTGTAACGGCCAGGCGCCGATGGCCTGCAACACCAACGCCCCCGACGGACTTCGTCGGGGGCGTTTTCGTCTGCGCTTCGTACAACGCTCGGGGACAGACGCCCCTGTCTCGCCAAGGTGCTGATGTTCCGGCATATGGGCCGCTTTCCTGGCGCGCTGGATGGCATCTGAGTGATGGACGCCAGGCTAGAACTTTGGTCGAGATTCTTAAAATAAATCCATTATGTTTCTTGTTGTGAAAAAATAGCTGCTATTTTTCATTTCTGTGAAGTCAAAGCGTTTTACGCCAGCTATTGCTCGAAGTCGGCGGCGTTGTCGCGGAGGCCGGGATTGCGGCCTGGCGGCGCGCCACCGCCTTCGGGTGTCCCCCACCAAGGAGTTTTCGATGACCCAACAATCGATAACGAATGTCGAAAGCCATCCGCCAGCGGGACCGGTCAGCCGCATCTTCGGCCAGTATGATCGCTCGCTGTTCTGGCCTGTGCTGCTGATCTACGGCTTGATCATGGCTTGCGCGCTGTTCTTTCCGACCCTGACCGGTCAGGTGTTGTCCTCGACCCGCGACTTTCTGATCTTCAACTTCGGCTGGGGCTTTCTGCTGGGGATGAGGGGCGCGCTGCTGTTCTGTCTCTACCTGGTGATCAGCCCCTATGGTGATCTGAAGCTTGGCGCCGACGATGAGGTGCCGGAGTTCTCCTACGGTGCCTGGATCTCGATGCTGTTCAGCTGCGGCTTTGGCATCGGCTTTGTGTTCTTCAGCGTGGCCGAGCCGTTGACCCACCTCTATCAGTCCTCCCACGTCATCGACATGGGGGCGACGGGAGAAGCCGCCGGGGTTGCCAAGGCCGTCCAGCTGACCTTGCTGGACTGGGGCATGCACGGCTGGGCGGTGTTTGCCATCGCCGCCTGGGCGATCGCCTTTCCGGCCTACCGCCTGGGCCTGCCGCTGACGGTGGCCACCGGTCTCTACGGCATCCTGGGAGAGCGCTGCAACACCAGTGTCTGGGGGCGCCTGGCCAATGCCCTGGGGATCATCGGCACCATCGGCGGCAATGCCACCATGATCGGGCTCGGGGTGGCCTCCATCAACTACGGTCTGGCGACCTTGTTCGGATGGGACCTTGGTCCCGTCGGCCAGGCCCTGGTGATGATCGTGGTGATCGTGGCCTACGTGATTTCTGCAGCCACCGGCGTCGAGCGCGGCATCAAGGTGCTGAGCCAGGCCAATATGGTGATGGCTGGGGCGATTCTGTTGGCGCTGCTGTTCTTCGGCCATGCACCGACCCAGTATCTGCTGAACCTTGCCACCCAGCAGGTCGGCGACTACTTCGGCGAGGTCTTTGCGCTGCAGTTCTGGAGCGATGCCGGCAACTTCGAGCAGCGTGAATGGCTCGGTTGGTGGGTCGTGTTCTACTGGCTCTGGTACATCTCCTACATCCCTTTCTGCGGCGGCTTCATCGCGCGGATTTCCCGCGGCCGGACCCTGCGCGAGTTCATCGTCGGCGTGATCCTGGTGCCCATGCTGCTGGCAATCGGCTGGTTCAGCATCTGGGGAGGCTCCGCCGGCTACGTCGAGGTCACCGGTATCGCGCCTCTATGGGAAGGCGTGCAGCAAAAGCCCGAGTCGGGGATCTATGCCCTGCTCGAGAGCATGCCGGGTGGCTGGTGGCTGAGTCTGGGGGTGCTTTTCAATATCGTCATCTTCGCGGTGACGACCTCCGATTCGGCGTCCTTCTTTGCCGCCATGCAGGTCTCCAACGGCGATGAAAACCCTAAGGTGTCGATGCGCCTGCTGTGGGGCGTGGTGATCGGGTTTACCGGCATCATGTTCCAGTTGACCGGTGGCTTCGACGCGATCAGAAGCCTCGCCATCGTGGTCGGCGCTCCCTTCTTCGTGGTTGGTATCGCCTACATGGTGTCGGTCTACCGGATGCTCAAGTCCGCCAAGAAAGGCGGTGTGCACAACGACAGGATCGGCGTCTTCTACCGAGGCATGGTGCCTTACAAAATCGGCCGCCAGGGAGCCAATGGCGAGAGGCATAGTGATGATCGAGCTTGAACCCCGTGTCGTCGTCCTTTGCCGCCAACCATCGAGGAGGAGTGTCTGATGTCAGTACTCACGCCGTTCGACCCCAGCTATGACCCGTTGAAAGACGCCACTCCCGGTGTCGGGCGGGACTACGCGCCGAGCTACTGGCGCCATCACGCCGGGCCTCCACCGCAGGACGACGGCCCGGTGGATCGCGACATGGACGTCGACGTGGTGCTGATCGGCGCTGGTTTTACAGGCCTTGCCACTGCGCTCTTTCTGGCGCGTGAGTACGGCATCAAGGCGACCGTGCTGGAGGCCAACCAGATCGGCTGGGGTTGCACCAGCCGCAATGGCGGCCAGGGGCATCTCGCCTGGGGCCGCCTGAGTCGCAGCCAGTGGGTGAAGCGCTGGGGCCAGGACGTCGCCCGGCGTCTTCACGCCAATAGCCTCGAGGGCTTCGAGGTATTCCAGTCGATGGCCGAGGACCCCGAGATCGACTGCGAGCCGCAGAACCACGGCAACCTGTTGATCGCTCACAGCGCCAAGGCACTCGATGGACTCAAGGAGGAGTCACGGCTGTGCAATCGGCTGCTGGGCTACCCGACTCGGGTGCTCGGTCGTGATGACGTGCTCGAGGGTTACATCGGCGACCAGGAGGCCCAGGGCGCCATGCTGGAGCCGGTGGGAATCGCCGTTCAGCCGCTCAAGCTGGCCTACGGCTACGCCCGGGTGGCACGGCGGCTCGGAGCCAGGATTCACACCGCAAGCCCCGTCGAGGGCTGGACCACCGAGGGTGGGGTGCATCACCTCAGGACCCCGGGGGGTGTGGTGCGGGCGCGTGCCGTGGGCATCGCCACCGCGGGTTATACCAGCCCCCAGCTGCACCGGGTCACGGCCTATCGCAATATGCCGATCATGGCCAACTCGGTGTGGACCCGGACCTTGACCGACGACGAGGTCGAGGCCTGCGGCTTTCGTTCCACCGTGCTGACCACCGATACCCGCAAGCTGCGCTACTACTATCGCTTTCTGCCGGAAAGGCGCCTGCAGATCGGCACCCGTAGCGCGATCAGCGGTGCCGACGCCCAGAACCCGCGCCACCTCAAGGTGGTCCACGATGCCATCGCGCGAAAGTTCCCGGCCATCGCCGGTATCGAGACGCCCTGGTTTTCCCACGGCTGGATGGATATCTCCCACGACATGATGCCGAGGATCGTGCAGCCGGACCCCGGCAGCAGCATCTTCTACGCCCAGGGATACAGCGGCAATGGCGTGGCATTTTCTGCCTATGCCTCAAAAAAGATGGCGGCGCTGATCGCCGGCGAATCGCTCAAGGAGGCCGACCTGCCGATCTTCAATTCGCCCTTGCCCGGGCACCCGCTGAGGCCGGTACGTCGCCTGGGCCAGCGTGCCCTTTACCGGTACTTCCAGGTGCTCGACAGCCTGCGATAGCCATGGCAATGGAGGGCGCCGCCTAGGCCTGGCGTCCTCTTCTCACCACCACGATTCACGACAACTGCTACGCACAACCGTGACTCGCAACGACCGCGCCTCACAGCGGCCAACATGTCCCGACAGGAGACACACCCCATGACGACAATGACAAACGAGACACTCAATCGCCTCTTCGCGGCCTTCAACGCCCACGATATCGACGCGGTGATGAGCTACTTTGCCGACGATATCGTCTTCGATACCGTCGCCGGGGACCAGGCCCATGGCACCCGCATCGTGGGCAGGGAGGCCGTCAAGGCCGCCTTCGAGAACACCTGGGGGACCATGCCTGACGTGCAGTGGATCAACGGCAGGCACTATTTCGTCACGGGCGGCGTCGCCGACGGTGGCAGCGATGGGCCAGGCGCTGGCGGCGAGCGTATCGTCTCCGAGTCGACCTTCGTCGCCACCCAGCCAGACGGCAAGCGAGTCGAGGCGGACGGGGTCGATCTGTTCAGCGTGCGAGATGGCAAGATCACCCGCAAGCAGGCGTTTCGCAAGCAGCGTCCCGCCTTTGACCCCAGTTGACGCCTTATCCCCCGTGCGATGCCTTAGCCCCCGGTCGAGCCTCTGGTAGTCTAGGTCCACGCCAATAATGATGGGAAAAGCGATGGCCAGGACGAAGGACGCCAGCAAGGACGCCAGCAAGGAGGCCAGCAAGGAGGCCAGCAAGGAGGCCACCCGGGATACCCGCGAGGGTCAGGACGCCCTGCGGCTCGGTCAGCAGATCCGCGATCTGCGCAAGGCGCGTCAGATGACGTTGGCCGAGCTTGCCGAACGGGTCAACCGCTCGGTGGGCTATCTGAGTCAGGTCGAACGGGGCGCGTCGTCGCTGCCCATCGGCGTGCTGCAGGCGATCAGCGAGGCGCTGGGGGTGCGGGTGAGCTGGTTCTTCGAGGCCGACAATGACGTGCCCGAGCACGAGCGGGACGCGATCGTGCGCGCCTCCGGCCGCCGGGCCATGGAATTTTCAGGCATCGGCGTCCGTGAAGAGCTGCTGTCGCCGCGTCTCAGCGGCCAGTTGATTCTGATCATGACGCGGCTGGAACCAGGCGGCAGCGGCGGTGAGGTGCCCAGGCAGCGCAAGGGCGAAGAGGCCGGCTACGTCGAAGCCGGGCAGCTCGAACTCACCATCGGTGATCAATGCCATCTGCTGGAGGCGGGCGACAGCTTCTCCATCACCGGCGATCAGCCCCACCTTATCCGCAACCCCGGCGATATCGAGACGAGGGTGGTATGGGTGATGACCGGGGTCGACTACTAGGGCTTGTCTGAGAAAGTGCCTGCGCTCGGTAACACGGCGTTAAACATCGGCTGGTGCGTCAGTCCGGTAAACATACTCGTTTATACCCCGTAAACTGCGCTTTCTCACCGATTGTTGCCTTGTCTGGCCTTCGCTCGTCGACTTTTCGGACGACGCCCAAGGCGCCCGGAGCGGTGTCCGGGCGTTCACTCCACGTGTTCTCTCCACGTGTTCTCTCCACGCGTTCTCTACAGGCAGGCTTTTCGGTGGCCGGCGAGGCCTTCAGGTGGGCAGTCGGTTCACTGGCCACAGCACCTTCTCGCCACTGGCGAAGCGCACCGCTTCCTCGGCCACCTTGCGCTTGAGCTCTTGCGCGGCGTCTTCTGAATACCAGGCCATGTGCGGCGTGATCAGGCAGTTGTCGATGCCCCTGAGCGGGCTGTCGGCGGGCAACGGTTCCTGCTCGGTGGTGTCCAGGGCGGCGCCGGCAAGCCTGCCTTCCTTCAAGGCCTGGGCCAGGGCCGTCTCGTCGATGATGCCGCCACGGGAAGTGTTGATCAGATAGGCCGAGTCCTTCATCCGCTCCAGCGCCGCGGCGTCCACCAGATGGCGGGTTTCCTCGGTCAAGGGGCAGAACAGTCCGATCACGTCGGCCTCCTGGAACAACTCATCGAGTTCCAGGCAGCGAATCTCGTCGGTGCCATCTTCGGCGTTGGGCTGATGGTAGCGGTCGTGGGCGATGACATTGAAGCCCAGCGCCGCCATCTTGCGGGCGTAGAGCCGGCCGATGCGACCCAGGCCGACCACCCCGGCGGTCATCCGGGTCTGGCGTCGGATCGGCATGGCATCGGCGTACTCCCAGCGTCCGGCCTGGCAGCCGGCGTTCATCGGCACCAGCTTGCGAATCAGCGCCAGGCTCAGGGCCAGGGCGTGATCGGATACCTCGTGCATGCCGTAGTCCGGGACGTTGCAGACCTGGACCCCGGCGGCGCTGGCGGCCTCGAGGTCGACGTTGTTGACGCCGACCCCGTAGCGCACGATCTGCTTGAGATCGGGCAGGGCCTCGAATACCCGGCGGGTGAAGGGGGCGTACTGGTTCAGGGCGATATCGACGCCCTGGAGCTGTTCGATCAGCGCATCTTCGCTTTGGCATTCAAGCAGCGGGACATCGAAGCCCACGCGCTTGAAGATCTCGGTTTCCACGTCGTGGTTGGCGTGGTCGAGGTCGGTAAAGACGATCTTCATGCAAGTCTCCTGTCAGCGGCCGAGGTAGCCGCCATCGACGGGCAGGGTGACACCGTGGACATAGTCCGAGGCAGGGGAGGCCAGAAACAGCAGCGGTCCTTTCATGTCGTCGCCATTGCCCCAGCGCCCGGCGGGAATGCGTGCGGTGATCTCGGCGTTGCGACCCTCGTCGGCCAGCAGAGCGCTATTCATGTCGGTGGCCATGTAGCCCGGGGCGATGGCGTTGACGTTGATGCCCTTGGCTGCCCATTCGTTGGCCAGGGCCTTGGTCAGCTGCATCACGCCGCCCTTGCTGGCGGCGTAGGCCGGCACCGTCATGCCACCAAAGAACGACAGCAGCGAGGCGATATTGATGATCTTGCCCTGGCCGTCGGGCCCTTCGACGTCGCGCTCGAGCATATGCCGGGCGGCGAGCTGACACAGCTCGAACACCGCCGTCAGGTTGACCTCGAGCACCGCCTCCCAGTCATCGGCGGGGAAGTGCTCGGAAGGGTGGCGGCTCTGGACGCCGGCGGCGTTGACCAGGATGTCGAGGCGACCGCCGAGCTTGGCAAGGGCAGCGTCGAAGCCCTCGCTGCGCTGCTGGCGGCTAGCCAGATCGACGACCACGCCATGACAGGCGCTGGTCGACGTGGACAGGCCCGAGGCGACCTCATGGACCTTGTCCGACGAGCCCAGGATGACGACCTCGGCGCCTGCCTCGAGCAGGGCTTCGGCCATGCCGAGGCCGAGGCCCCGGGTTCCGCCGGTGACGATGGCCTTGCGGCCGTGTAGATCGAACAGCTTCATGATTGGCAGTCCACCAGAACCTTGACGGTGTTGAGGGAGGGCGTGGCGATCATCTCGAAGACACCGGCCGCGTCGGACAGCGGCACCACCTGGGTGATGGTCTGGCGCAGTTCATCGGCCAGGGTGTCGGCCAGAGCAAGGGCGTCGCCGAACTGCTTGTGGGTGTAGACCCGGGAACCGATCAGGGTCAGCTCCTTGAAGTTCACGTCGATCAGATTGACCGCGTGGGCCGCCTTGTGGGTGGCGGTCAGGCAGATGGTGCCACCGACGCGTACTACCTTGGTCATCTCCAGCGCCGCGCTCTCGACGCCGGAGCACTCGAACACGGCGTCGGCGCTGTCGCCGCCGGTGGCGCTGGCCACCCGCTCGACCAGGCTCTCGCTGCGCACGTCCACGGTATCGAAGCCGAGCTGGTGACACAGCCCCAGGCGGCCTTCGTCGACGTCGGAGACGATCACCCGGGAGGCACCTGAGTGGCGCAGCACGATGGCGGTCAACAGGCCGATGGGGCCGGCGCCCATCACCACTGCGCTGTCGAGCAGCGCAAAGCGCGCCTGGTGCAGGGTCCTGACCACCACCGCCAGGGGCTCCACCAGGGCCGCGACCTCATCGGACAGGCTGTCCGGCACCTTGAACAGCACGCTTTCGTCGATCCACTGATGGTCGGTCATGCCTCCGTCACGATCGATGCCGATCAGCCGCAGGTTGGCGCAGACATGCGGGGTGCCGTTGCGACAGGGATGGCAGTCGCCGCAGGAGATCAGCGGGTAGGCCACCACTCGGTCGCCCACCGCGAAGCGCGAGTCCGGCGGCGTCTGCTCCACGCGTCCGACGAATTCGTGGCCCAGCACCAGGGGCGCCTGGGCGCGCGGGTGCTTGCCCGAGTAGATACCGATGTCGGTGCCGCAGACACCGCAGTAGAGCATGCGAACCTTGACGGCGCCGGCCCGCTCGGCGGGCTCCGGTACCTCGGTGACCTCGACCTGGCGGGGGCCGGTATAGACCAGTGCTTCCATGGGGGTTCCTCGTGTCGTCGGGGCGTTGTGAAGAGGGAGAATTCAGGCGCTGTGCTGCTGGCGCTCGGCGCCGCTGTCGCTGCCGAGCCGTGCACCGCCGGTGCGATGAGGGGCCATCCGGTCGCGGTCGAACTCGACCCCGATGCCGGGGCTGTCCGGGGCCACCGCGCGACCCTGGTCGAGGACCAGCGGACGTCGGGTGTAGTGATCGATGGGGAAGGAGTGGATCTCCATCCAGCCGGCGTTGGGCTGGGCCGACACCAGGCTTACGTGCAACTCCTGCATGCCGTGGCTGCAGATGGGCAGGCCGTAGTGGCGGCTCTGGCGGGCGACATCGAGCCAGCCGCTGATACCGCCGCAGTTGGAGGCGTCGGGCTGGATGAAGGATAGCCGCGCTTGTTCGAAGGCGTAGCCGAATTCGTGAGAGGTGTGCAGGTTCTCGCCCATGGCCAGGGGCATGCCGGTCGCCTCGGCGATTTGGGCATAGCCCTGGTAGTCATCGGGAAGGGTGGGTTCCTCGAACCAGGTGATGTCATAGGGCGCGAAGGCCCTGGCAGCCTCGATGGCGCCATCGACGCTCAGCGCGTAGTTGGCGTCCACCATGAAGGGACGCTCGGGGCCGATCAGCTCACGTACCCGCGCCACCCGCTCGACATCCTCGGCAAGGGTCGGGCGGCCGACCTTGATCTTGATGGCCTCGGCGCCCTGGTCGAGGTAGCCCTGAACGTTGGCAAGCAGCCGCTCGAGGGAGAAGTTGAGGTCGATGCCGCCGAAGTAGGCCTGGCACTGGCGGCCCTGGCCGCCGGCCATCTGCCATAGCGGCTGGCCGAGGCGGCGGCCCTTGAGGTCCCACAGCGCGATATCCAGCGCCGAGATGGCGAAGGCGGCGATGCCGCCGCGGCCCACGTAGTGGATGTGCCACAGCATGTCGTCGTAGCAGCCGGCGATGTCACCGGCGTCACGCCCCAGCAGCATCGGCGCCAGGTCGTGCTCAAGCAGTGCCAGAATGGCGTTTCCGCCGCGCCCGCCGGTGTAGGTGTAGCCGGTACCGCTGTGGCCATCCGCGGTGGTGACGGTGGCGGTCACGACCTCGAAGTCGGTGTGCACGCCATGCTTGGCATCGCCCATGGGCTCGCTCAGCGGCAGTCGGTAGAGGTCGAGCTCGATGGAGGTGATCGTCGACATGGGAGGATTATCCTGTGTTGCGTGTGCGCGTGATCTGCACCTGGATCGCGATCACGACGAAGAGAAAGGCGCCGCGGATGACCATCTGCCAGTAGGCGCTGAGGTTGAAGGTGCCGAGTCCGTTTTCGAAGTTCAAAAGGTTGAAGATCAGACCGAGCATCAAGGCGCCGATCAGCGTCGCCACCAGCGACCCCTTGCCGCCGGTCAGCAGGGTGCCGCCGACGACGACGGCGGCGATGGCGGTCAACTCCCAGCCTAGTCCCTCCAGCGGCTGGCCGGCGCCAAAGCCCGAGGCCAGAAAGACCCCGGCGAGCCCGGCACAACCACCGCTGATCAGGTAGGCCAGGGTCTTGGCCTTGCGTGCGGGCAGGCCCATCAGGTGGGCGGCTTCCTCGTTGTCGCCCACCGCGAGCATGGTGCGGCCGATGGGGCGTTGTTCCAGCAGCCACCAGAGACCGGCGCCGACCACCAGGGTGATGGCGAAGCTCCAGGGCAGCAGGCCGCCGATCGACTCCATCCCCAGTCGGGTAAAGCCGCTGGCCCAGTCCACCGGCACCGTCTGGTTGCCGCTGATGATCAGGGCGGTGCCCTTGGCCGCCAGCAGGCTCGCCAGGGTGGCGATAAAGGGAGGGATATGCAGGCGCGTGATCATCACCGCATTGACCAGACCCGCCGCCAGTCCGGTGGCGAGCCCGGCCAGGAGCGCCGGGACCAGGCCGTAGGGGCTGACGTAGGCGGCGGTGACCGAGGACAGCGCCGCCACCGTGCCCACCGACAGGTCGATGCCGCCGGTGATGATCACCAGGCACATGCCCAGGCTGATCAGCACGAACATGGCGTTGTAGTTGAGAAAGGATGAAAGATTGTAGGCGCTGCCGAAATTGTCGTAGCGGATCAGGCCGAGGCAGATCAGTGCCAGCAGGATCACGCAGACCCCGGTGGCCTGGCCATTGTCGGCAAGGCGCTGGCGCCAGGAGACGGTGGTCATGTCAGTGGGCTCCTCTGGGCGTCTGGAGATACACCGCCAGCACGATGATGGCGGCCTTCACCACCAGCGCTACCTCGTCGGCGACGCCGTTGGCGAGCAGGGTGTAGCGCACCAGTTGAATGATCGCGGCGCCGAGGATGACCCCGGCGATGGGGGCCTTGCCGCCCTTGAGCAGGGCGCCGCCGACCACCGCCGCGGCGATGGCATCGAGTTCCATCAGGTTGCCGTTCTTGGCCGCGTCCGAGGCGGAATTGATGGCCACGGTGATCAGCCCGGCGAGGCCAGCGAGCAGGGCACAGCTGGTGTAGGCCGCGAGCTTGACGCGGGTCACCGGGACCCCGGCCATGCGTGCTGCCTGGGGGTTGCCGCCGGTGGCCAGCAGGTAGCGGCCGTAGCGGGTGCGGGCGATGACCCAGGCCACCACCAGGGCGATGACCACCACCAGCCAGCCCTGGAAGGGCAGGCCGAGTAGCCGACCGGCGCCGAGGAACTCGAAGGCGGGATTGTCGAAGGTCTGCAGGTTGCCGTTGGTCAGCATCTGGGCCAGACCGCGACCGGAAATGAACAGCACCAGGGTGGCGATGATCGGCTGCACGCCGAAGCGACTGACCAGCACCCCGTTGAACAGCCCGCAGGCCACGGCGACCGCCAGGGCCACGACGATGGCCACCAGGGTCATCGCCAGCGGCGCCTGCTGGCCGAACTCCGACAGAAAGATCAGCGGCGCCAGGGCGCCGGCCAGGGCCATCACCGCGCCCACCGACAGATCGATGCCACCGGTGGCGATGACCAGGGTCATGCCGATGGCGACGATGGCGATGGTCGACACCTGGGAGACGTTGACCGACAGCGTCTGCCACTCGAGAAAGTTGGGGGTGATCGCGACATTGAACAGGATCAGTGCCAGCAGGGCGACGAGCAGCGCCAGGCTGCGGGGATTCACCGGCATGGCCTGGCGCCATCGCGGGCTGGCCGACCGGGGCGTCGCCTGACGGGAGGAGTGGAGCGACGTCATGGTGCGGTCTCCTGGTGGTCGGTGGCGGTAGCGGGGGATCTCTCGTCGTCACGCGCCGCGCCGTCGGCTCGGTCGTGCTGGGCGGTGGCGATGGCGGTGACCAGGGCGTCTTCGCTGAGCCCGGGGTTGTCGAGCACCCGGGTCGAGTGGCCTTCGTGCATGATCACCACCCGCTGGGCGCCCTCGGCGAGTTCCTCGAATTCCGAGCTGATCATCAGCACCGCGCCGCCCTGGGCCTGATAGTCCTGGACGATGCGCTGGATCTCGCGCTTGGCGCCGATATCGACGCCACGGGTCGGCTCGTCGAGGATCAGCAGTCGCGGCTGGGTCGCCAGCCACCGCGCCAGCAGTACCTTCTGCTGGTTGCCGCCGGACAGCTGGCCGATGGGTTGTTCCATGGAGGCGGTCTTGATCTTGAGCGCCTCGATAAAGTGTGCGGCGAGTTCGCGCTCGCGCCGCCTTTGAATGACGCCACGACGGCTCAGCGTACCGAGCAGGGGCAGGGTCATGTTCTCGCGCACGCTCATCTCGGGGATGATGCCCTCGACCTTGCGGTCTTCGCTGAGCAGCGCCACCCCCGCGGCGATGGCGTCGCGGCTGTGGCGGGGGGCGTAGCGCTGGCCGGCAAGTCGCATGCTGCCCCGGGTGCTGCGATCGAGCCCGAACAGGGCGCGGGCAAGCTCGCTGCGACCGGCCCCGAGCAGACCACCGAGGCCCACCATCTCGCCCTGATGCACCTCCAGCGAGGCGCCTCGCAGGCCCTTGTCGGTGGCCAGGGATTCGACCTCGAGCAGCGTCTCGTCGGTGTCGAGTTCCATCTCACGAAAGCTGGTGGTGCCGCTTGCCTGGATGTCCGAGGCCTTGCGGCCAAGCATGGAGGCCACCAGCTCCAGGCGTGGTGTCTCGCTGAGGGTACGCTGCTCCACCGTGGCGCCGTTGCGCATGATGGTGGCGCAGTCGCACACCGCGTAGAGCTCCTCGAGGAAGTGCGAGACGAACAGCACCGAGGTGCCCTGGGACTTGAGCAGTCGGATGACCTCGAACAGCCGCTGGACCTCGCGTTCGTCCAGCGAACTGGTCGGCTCGTCCATGATCACCAGCCTGACCTGCTGGGACACCGCTCGGCCGATGGCCACCAGCTGCTGGATGGCGGTGGAGTACTCGCTGAGCGGACGGCGGACGTCGATGTCCAGCCCCAGCTCCTCGAGCACCGTGCGGGCCCGTCGATGGGCCTGGGGCCAGTCGATCCCGCCCCACCAGTGAAGGGGCTCGAAGCCCATCATCATGTTCTCGGTGACCGAGCGCAGCGGCACCAGGTTGAGCTCCTGGTAGATGGTGGCAACGCCTGCCTGCTGCGCCCGGCGCGGGCCGGAGAAGGCCACAGGCTTGCCGTCGAGCAGGATCTGGCCGCTGGTCGGTGTGTAGACCCCGGTCAGTACCTTGATCAGTGTGGACTTGCCCGCCCCGTTCTGGCCGATCAGGGCGTGCACCTCACCCTGCGCGATCGTGAGTGAGGCGCCGTCGAGGGCGACGGTGCCTCCAAACCGCTTGTGGATGTCGCGCATGTCGATAAGCGCTGTCATGACGTGGTACCTGGTTGGAATGTCAGGTCGGGATCAACCGGCGTGGCTCAATAGGCGTCGTCGATATGCTCGGCGGCGTTGTCTTGGGTGAAGACACGGTCCTCGACGCGCACCCAGGGCTCGATGGTCTCGCCGGCGGCGTAGCGGTTGAGCACGTCGCAGGCCATCGGACCAAAGCGCGGCGACGACTCGACGCTGACCCCGAGCTTGCCGTCGAGGATCGCCTGCAGGGCGTCGCGAGTGCCGTCGATGGAGACCAGCAGCACGTCCTCGCCTGGGGTGCGTCCGGCCAGTTCCAGCGCCTGGATGGCACCGATGATCATCTCGTCGTTGTGGGCGTAGACCACGTTGACCTCAGGATGGGCCTGGAGCAGCGTCTCCATCACCTGACGACCGGTATCGCGGGCGAAGTCGCCGGACTGGGAGGCGATGATCTCCATGTTGTCCTGTTCGGCGATGACCGCATCGAAGCCTTCCTTGCGGTCATTGGCCGAGGAGGCGCCGGTGGTGCCCTCGAGCTCGATGATGTGGGCCTGATCGCCTTCGAAGTTATCGACCAGCCACTGGGCGGCGATGCGCCCCTGCTCGATGAAGTCGGAGCCGAGGAAGCTGACATAGTGCTCACCGGCCTTGGCGACCTCGTCATCGACGATACGGTCGACCAGGAACACCGGGATGCCTGCCGCACGGGCCTTCATCACCGCCGGGATCAGCGCCTTTTCCTCGCGCGGGGGCAGGAAGATCGCATCGACGCCCTGGGCGATCATGCTGTCCACGTCGGCGACCTGCTTGGCGGCGGAACCGGCCGCGTCGGTCACTGTCAGCTGCCAGTTGCACTCGGGGGCAATATCCCGAAACGACTGGGTCTCGGCGATGCGCCAGGGGTTGTTGCTTTCCATCTGGGCGAAGCCCACCCGGTAGCTGTCCTTCTGTTCCAGCGGCGGCAACTGCTGGGCCCAGCCGGGCATGGCGGAAAGTCCCAGCAGGGCGGCGGTGGCAAGCCCCGCCAGGCGGCGGGCACGGGGGTGACGGGCAGTCGGGGAGTGGTGGGTCGAAGGCATCGTGTTCTCCTGGGCTATTGTGCTTGTTGTCAAAAGAGCACCGCGTCGGCAGTGCTCCGTGCTGCAGGGAGGGGGCGTTCAATCGCCCCAGTTGACGTACATCGTCTGCTTCTTGAAGTAGGCGGAAAAACCGTACTTGCCGTCCTCGCCGCCGACGCCGGAGTGGCCCCAGCCCGAGTGATAGGCGTGGACCTGCTCGCCGTTGGCGCGATTGAAGTAGATCTCGCCGAAGCGCAGCTCCGAGGGCAGCCGCATCAGTCGCTTGAGGTCGCGGGTGAAGACATAGGCCGAAAGGCCGTAGGAGGTGTCGTTGGCGAAGGCCAGGGCCTGCTCGAAGTCGTCGACCCGCTGGATCGGCACCACCGGTCCGAACACCTCGTCGTCGATCAGCGGCGAGCGATTGTCCCGGGTCTCGACGATGGTCGGGGCGATCCAGTAGCCCTTGGCGTAGTCGCCTGAGTCGAGCGGGCCGCCTTCGAGCAGCACGCTGTCGCCCTGGGCGATACCGCGCTGGACCATGGCGGCGACCTTGTCGCGTTCGCCACGGCTGACCTTGGGGCCCATGTCGGGGTCATCCAGCGGATTGCCGATGCTCAGTGCGCGCGAGGCGGCAATGAACTTGTCGATGAACTCGTCGGCGATCTGGCGATGCAGGTAGATGCGCTCGCTGCAGGTGCAGATCTGGCCGCAGTTGGTATAGCGCGCGGTGACGGCGGCCTTCACCGCGGCGTCGACGTCGGCGTCTTCCATCACGATGAAGGGCGCCTTGCCGCCGAGCTCCAGCCGCACGATCTTGAGTTCCTCGGCGGCGCTGCGAAAGATCTGGCGCCCCGCCCGGGTACTGCCGGTCATGGTGATCAGATCGGTGTCGGGGTGCTCCACCAGCGCCTGGCCCACCACCGGTCCCTGGCCGGTCACCACGTTGAAGACGCCGGGCGGAAACCCGGCGCGCTCGGACAGCGCCGCCAGGTAAAGTCCGGCGAAGGGGGTGATCTCGTGACCCAGCAGGATAAAGGTGTTGCCCGCCACCAGGGCGGGGCCAGCCTTGCGCGTGGCCAGAGCCGCCGGATAGTTCCAGGCGGTCAGTCCGGCGACCACCCCGAGCGGCAGCGAGCGAATCTGAATTTCCTCGTGGCGATTGTCCGAGGGCAGAATGTCGCCTTCGATGCGTCTGGCCCACTGGGCGCTGTAGCGCAGAAATTCGCTGCAGGCGCCGACCTCGCCGCGAGCCTGGGACAGGGGTTTGCCCTGCTCCAGGGCAATCAGCCGGGCGAAGGGTTCGAGATGGCGATCGATCTCCTCGGCCCAGCGGGTCAGCAGCTTGCCACGCTCGTTGGCCGGTCGCCTGGCCCAGTCGGACTGAGCTCTGGTGGCCGCGGCGACGGCGGCGTCCACGGCGGCGGCGTCACCGGCGGGGACCTGGCCAAGCAGCGCCTCGCTGGCCGGGTTGTCCACCTCGATGGCGTGGGAGCCGGCATGCTCAAACCAGCTACCATCGACCCACATGCGGCCTTCCAGGGGGGTGGCACCGAACTGTTGGAAATCCATGGGGCGTCCTCTGTTGGGTAAGGCCAGAACGATTATTGGGTAACGCCAGAACAACGTTGGGGTGATCAGAACGTCTGTTGGATAACGCTGAAATGACGTTTGGTACGACCATATACTGTTGATGGTCGAGGTGGCTGGCAAGCGTAAGGTGCTACGACCATTGTCTATATTTGCTTCAAGATTATGAAATATAGAGATTTTATGGGTTGTTTTGGCGATATTAGCCATTGGTTGTAGTTGTTGGTTGAGAATTTAATGATTAGTTTGGTACGACGATAAGTGAGGTGTTGTATGAGCGGACGCAGTGCGGACTCGATCACTCTGGATATTGAGCGCTCCATCGTTGCCGGCGAGCTGGAGGAAGGACGTCCGTTGCCCGCTGAGCGGGCGCTGATGGAGCAGTACGGCGCCAGTCGCACCGTGATTCGCGAGGCGATCACCGCGCTCACCGCCAAGGGATTCTTGAAGAGTCGTCCGCGCTATCGCCCGATCGTCTGTCGCCCGGATGCGAGCTCGGCGATGCAGGCGGCGGGAGGGGTGATCAAGCACCTGCTCGATAACTCTCGAGGTGTACATGACCTCTACCAGGTACGGGTGTTGTTCGAGCGGGTGCTGGTGCGGGACGCCGCCACCGGGGCGGGCAAGGACGACCTCAAGCGGCTGAAGGATGCACTGGACGACAACCAGGCGGCGATCTGCGATTCCGAGCGCTTCTACGCCACCGATGTGGCCTTTCACCGGGTGCTCTACACCATCTCGGGCAACCCGGCCTATCCGGCCATTCATGCCGGCTTTGTCGAGTGGCTGGCGCCCCAATGGAGCCGGATGCCACGCAGCGAGCAGCGCAATCACGACAACTTCCTGGCCCACCAGGCGATCTACGAGGCCATCCTGATGCGTGATCCCGACGCGGCGGAGCGCGCCCTGGTCGATCACCTCGAGGCCTCATGGGAGTTTGTGCGAAGCACCTTCTTTGCAGGAGAGAACGAGTGAGCGACGTCGATCATATTGTTGTCGGGGGCGGGGCCGCCGGGTGCGTGGTAGCCGCCCGCCTGGTGCGCGAGCAGGGTGCCAGGGTGCTGCTGCTGGAGGCGGGCTCGTCCCACCACCACCCGCTGCTCGACATGCCTCCGGGCATCTTCAAGATGATCAATGGCTCGAAGTTCATGCGCTATCACCAGACCGAGCCGCAGGCTCATCTGGGGGGACGGGTCCATGACATTCCCCAGGGTCACGTGCTCGGCGGCGGTACCTCGGTCAATGCCCAGGTCTACATGCGCGGGCGGCCCGAGGACTACGACGACTGGGATCGGCGACTCGCCGGCAACGCGGCGAGGGCCGACTGGTCCTGGCAAGGGGTGCTTAAGCACTTTCGCCGGATGGAGGACAACGACCGTCTGGTCAATGATCGCCACGGGCGCGGCGGGCCACTCCAGGTCTCCGACCCCGGCCATGTGGATGTGGCCTCGCGCTGGTTTATCCAGGCCGCCCAGGCGGCGGGGCTGCCCTACAACGGCGACTTCAATGGCGAGCGTCAGACCGGGGTCGGCTTCTATCAGTTCATGAATCGGGCGGGCAAGCGCTGCTCTGCCGCCTACGCCTACGTGGTGCCGCTGCGCGCACACCCGGGGCTCGAGGTCGCGCTCGACTGCGAGGTCCAGCAGGTGCTAGTCGAAGACGGGCGCGCCGTGGGCGTCGAGTACCGCGACCGCAAGGGCAAGGTGCACCGGGTGCGCGCGCAGGGCGAGGTGATCCTGGCGGCGGGTGCGCTGGTGACCCCGAAGCTTCTGATGCTCTCGGGTATCGGGCCGGCCGAGCAATTGGCGCAGCACGACATTGCGGTGAAGGCGGACCTGCCGGGCGTGGGGCAGAACCTGATCGACCATCCCGAGGTGCCGATCACCGCCTACGCCAGGACCCCGTGTGGCTACTATCGCCAGGGCGTCGGCTGGCGGATGCTGGCCAACGGGCTCCAGTTCAAGCTGTTCGGCAGTGGCCCGGTGACCTCGGCCGGGGTTGAGGCGGGCGCCTTCGTCAACCCCATCGATCCTCAGGCGGCACCGACCATCCAGGCCTTCTGCGTACCGATCGTCTATCTGGACCGGGATACCCGGGACGCGCTCAAGGACGACTACGGCCTGACGGTGACCACCGTGGTGGTCAAGCCCAAGGCCAGAGGCAGCGTTTGCCTGCGCTCGGCCGACCCCGGCGACATGCCGCGGGTGTCGCCCAACCTGCTCGGCCATCCCGACGACATGCAGGCGATGGTGGAAGGACAGAAGTTCTTTCTGCGGGCCTTCGAACAGTCACCGCTCAAGGAAAACCTGCACGGTGTGGCCTTGCCCTTCGCCGGAAGCGGCGCCAGCGACGATGAACTGCTCGAGCACTGCCGGCGCTTCGTCAAGACCAACTACCACCCGGCCGGTACTGCGGCCATGGGTGCCGATGACGACCCCATGGCGGTGCTCGACGCGCGCCTGCGGGTTCGTGGGGTGCGCGGGCTGAGGGTTTGCGACATGTCCGCGGTGCCCGATATACCCGCCGGCAACACTACCGCTCCGGCGATGATGCTGGGCAGCCGCTGCGCCGACTTTATCGGCGAGGATGCGGGCCTGGGGCAGGACGCCCGGCGCGACGCTGCAGCGCCCGAGGCGAAGGCCACCGGGGCGGCGATGCATTGACTTACTGAACGGATTTTCAAGCACCGACAGCAACCGACAGCAACCAATAGCAACAATGAAAAAGGAGCATCCGATGACACGCCTTACTCTTCTGCCGCTGACCCTGAGCGTAGGTCTCGCCGCCGCAGCCAGTGCTGCCCAGGCTGCCGACACCGTCCAGTGGGCCCATGTGTACGAACCCTCCGAGGCCTACCATCACTGGGCCGAGTGGGGCGCCGAGCAGATCGCCGAGCGCACCGACGGTCGCTACGAAGTGGAGGTCTTTCCCGCCTCGACCCTGGGCAAGGAGGTCGAGATCAACCAGGGGCTGGTGCTCGGCACCGTCGACATCATCTACACCGGCCAGAGCTTTGCCGCCCAGACCTACGGGCCGCTGGCGCTGTCCGACGCCCCCTTCGTGTTCCGTGACTACGAACACTGGAAGGTCTACGCCGACAGCGAGCTGTTCGCGGAATTCGCCGACGGCTACCGTGATGCCTCCGGCGGTAACGTGATCCTGGGTGACTGCTACTACGGCCAGCGCCACGTGACCTCCAATACGCCGATCGTCGAGCCCGCCGACATGGATGGCCTCAAGATTCGGGTGCCCAATGCGCCCATCTACAGCCTGTTCCCCCGTGCGGTCGGCGCCCAGCCGACACCGGTGGCTTTCTCCGAGGTCTATCTGGCCCTGCAGCAGGGGGTGGTGGACGCCCAGGAGAACCCCTTGCCGACCATCCGCGCCAAGAAGTTCTACGAGGTCCAGGACTACATCAACCTGACCGGCCACGTGACCGGCTCCAATGTGATCGTTGCCGGCGGTCCCTTCTTCAACGGCCTGTCCGAGGAGGATCAGCAGATCTTCCGCGAGGTGCTCGGCGAGGTGGCCAGGAAGGTCTCCGACGATGTACGCGAGCAGGAGCTGGCTTCCATCGACTGGTTCAAGGAGCAGGGCGTGGAGGTGCTGGAGGTCGAGCGTGAGGCCTTCCGCGAGAAGACGTTGCCGGTGCTCAACGGCGACGAGGCGACCTGGACCCAGGAACAATTCGATCGCTTGCAGGCGCTGTAACGCCTCGGGAATAACGCTATGAACCACACTGACAGCGAGGCCCTGGGCTCCGCACGGGCATCCGAGGAGGATGCCCGTGAGGGGCCGCAAGGCCCGGATATCGACTTTGACGACGACGGCCCGACCTTCGCCTGGCGCGACATCGGGCTTGAGGACGCGCTCACCCTGGTGGTCTTCTGGACCATGGCGGCGGTGGTGTTCGCCCAGTTCTTCAGTCGCTACGTGCTTGGCTCGCCGCTGGGCTGGACCGAGGAGGTCGCCCGCTATCTACTGATTTGCGTCGGCTTTCTGGCGGCGACCGTGGGGGTGCGCAAGCGCAGCCACATCCGCCTCGAACTGCTGTATCGCTACCTTCCCCTGCGTGCCTCGGCGGCGATGATCTGGCTGGTCGACCTGGGCCAGCTCGTCTATTTCGTGCTGCTGGGGTGGGTCACCTGGAAGATCCTGCCGCTGATGAGCGCCCAGAAGATGACCTCGATGGCAGTCGGCATGGACACACTCTACAGCGTGGTGCTGTTGAGCATCGCCATCATGGCGCTGCGGCAGGCCTGGCAGCTGGTGCGGGCGAGCGGCCCGAAGCAGTGGCTGGCGGCGCAGCGAGCTGAGACCACCGGCGAGGAGGCATCATGACGCTACTGGTCCTGTTCGGCGGCCTGCTGCTGATGCTGGTGATGGGCTTCCCGGTGATGGTGGCGCTTGGCGCCTCGTCGCTGGCGGCGATCCTGGTCGATGGCAGCGTCCCCGACTTTATCGTGCTGCACCGTATGGTCGGTGGCATGGACAGCTTTCCGCTGCTGTCGATTCCCTTCTTTGTCCTGGCCGGTGCGCTGATGAACTCGGCCGGCATCACCAGTCGCATCTTCGACTTCGCCAGGGCCCTGGTGGGCTGGATGCCCGGGGGGCTCGGCCACGTCAATGTCGGCGCCTCGGTCATCTTTGCCGGCATGTCCGGTGCCGCGGTGGCCGACGCCGGTGGGCTCGGCGCGATCGAGATCAAGGCGATGCGCCGGGCGGGCTATGACCCTGGCTTTTCGGTGGGTATCACCGCTGCCTCGTCCACCATCGGGCCGATCATTCCGCCTAGCCTGCCGCTGGTCATCTACGGCGTGATGGCCTCGGCCTCGATCGGTCAGCTGTTCGCCGCCGGCCTGGTGCCGGGACTGTTGATGGCGCTTTCGCTGATGCTGATGGTGGCCTGGTACGCGGTGCGTTATCAGTATCCGCGTGACGTCGGCTTCGCCCTGGGCTGGATCGCCTTGACCTTCCGTCGTGCCTTTCTGTCGCTGCTGACCCCGGTGATCATCGTCGGCGGCATCGTGCTTGGCATCTTCACCGCGACCGAGGCCGCCATCGCTGCGGTGATCTACGCCATGCTGCTGGGGGCGGTGGTCTATCGCACCCTGACCTTCAAGAGGCTGCTGGCGGTCACCATGGAGACCATCGAGACCACCGGGATCATCATGATGATCATCGCCGCCTCGTCGATCTTCTCCTGGCTGCTGACCAGTCACCATGTGGCCGAGAACTTCGCCAACTGGATGCTGGCGGTCACCTCCAACCCCACCATCATCCTGCTGTTGATGACGTTGATCCTGTTCGTGGTGGGCTGCTTCATGGAAACCATCGCGGCGATCACCATCCTGGTGCCGATCCTGCTGCCGATCGCGGTCAACCTCGGCGTCGACCCGGTGCAGTTCGGTATCGTCATGGTGCTGAACCTGATGATTGGCCTGCTGACGCCACCGGTGGGACTGGTGCTCTACGTGCTCTCGCAGGTGTCCAAGGTGCCCTTCGAACGCTGCGCCTCGGCGACCCTGCCGTTCCTGATCCCGCTGTTGATCGTGTTGATGCTGGTCACCTTCGTGCCCTCCATCTCGCTGTGGCTGCCGACCTTGATCTATCGCTAGGCGCTGTCCGAAAAGTCGACGAGCGAAGGTTAGACAAGGCAAAAATCGGTGAGAAAGCGCAGTTTACGGGGTGTAAATGAGCATTTTGATCCGATTTTTAACGCCGTATTACCGAGCGCAGGCACTTTTCAGACAAGCCCTAGCATCGAGCAGGCAAGGGGACACGTTGCGCCCCTGACAACCAACGCCCCCGACGTCTTCGTCGGGGGCGTTTGCTTGAGGGGGGGCGCGATGGTGCGTCCTCCTGCCTATCGCCCCATCCAGCCGCCGTCCACGGTCATCACGCTGCCGTGCATATAGTCCGAGGCGCTGGAGGCCAGAAACACCACCGGTCCCTTGAAGTCAGCGGCGTCCCCCCAGCGACCGGCGGGGATGCGCGCGAGGATATCGCGAGAACGCTCGGGATCGTCGCGCAGTGCCTGGGTGTTGTCGGTGGCGATGTAGCCAGGAGCGACGGCGTTGACGTTGACCCCGTGGGCGGCCCATTCGTTGGCGAAGGCCTTGGTCAACTGGGCGATGCCGCCCTTGCTGGCGGCGTAGCCGGGCACGGTGATGCCGCCCTGAAACGACAGCAGCGAGGCGGTGAAGATCACCTTGCCGCTGCCTCGCGCGACCATCTGCCTGCCGATCTCCCGGGTCAGCACGAAGGGGGCGCTCAGATTGACGTCGATGACCCTGTCCCACAGCGCATCGGTGTGCTCGGTGGCGGGGGCGCGTTCGATGGTGCCGGCGTTGTTGACCAGGATATCGATACGCCGGTCGGCAAGCTGCTCGACCATCGCCATCAGCGCGCTGCGGTCCGACAGGTCGCAGGCGATCCCTGTGCAGTCTCGCCCCAGGGCGCGAACTCGCTCGCCCAGGTCGCCGCCGTCGGCGGTCATGCTGGTGCTGACGGCGATGATGTCGGCACCGGCTTCGGCCAGGCCCAGCGCCATGGCCGCGCCGATGCCGCGTCTCGCGCCTGTCACCAGGGCGGTCTTGCCGTCGAGTGCAAAGGTCGTCAGTACAGCCATCGAAAATCTCCTGAGTGATCGGACAGGCATGTATAGCAACGGGGGGTATCAGCCTAGTGGGCATCCCGGGCGCGGGAAAGGCCGGGGAGGGGCATCGTGCGGATGGCAGTGCTCCGTCTCGACCACATCTTGTACCTTTTAAAGACAAATTCTTTCTTATTAGACCTATGTCTAAGGAGCAGGCATATTGATCGATCCTGAGTGGAAGTTGTTTTTCAAATAATTGAAATAAAACGTTTAAATGGAATGTTTCGGGTTCTCGGTGTGGTCTCGAGTGCCGTGTTAAGGTCAAGGTGAAAGCCAAGTTGTAAAAAGTTGTTTGAAAAGCCTTCCGGCGCTTCCTATAGTGACTCCGTCAACGAACAACCCAGTTTGCCAGCGATAGGCGGAGCCCATGAGCATCATCAACGATTACCCCCACGCAGAGCTGTCCAACCTGACCCGCGAGCGACTGATGCGGGCTTCGACGGCGTCGCTGCACACCCTGCTGCACAAGCGGGGTCTGAAGAACACCTATATCCAGAACGTCGGTCGCATGAACAAGAGCCTGGTCAAGATGGTGGGGCAGGCCTACACCCTGCGCTATATCCCGGCCCGCGAAGACCTGGACGTGGTGGCCGCCTTCCGTGATCCGGAGCACCCCCAGCGTCTGGCGGTGGAAAGTGTGCCGCCTGGCCGCGTACTGGTGTCCGACTGCCGTCAGGACGCCAGCGCCGCGAGTGCCGGCAGCATCCTGTTGACCCGCCTGCAGGTGCGCGAATGCGCGGGCTTTGTGTCAGACGCCGGTGTGCGTGACTCGGAGTACGCCGAGAGCATGTCGATGCCGGTGTTCTGCACCAAGCCCAGCGCCCCGACCAACCTGACCAAGCACCACGCGGTGGATATCCAGCAGCCCATCGGCTGTGGCGGCGTGCCGGTCTATCCCGGCGACGTGCTGGTCGGCGACGGCGACGGCGTCATGGTGGTGCCGCTCGAGCTGGCCGACGAGATCGCCGAAGAAGCCAGTGGCATGGAGGCCTTCGAAGCCTACGTGCTGGACAAGGTCAACAACGGCGCGGCGGTCATCGGTCTTTATCCGCCCAACGAACAGGCCCAGGAGGAGTACCAGGCCTACCTGCGCGAGCAGAAGTCTCGCGGCTGAAGCAGGAGTCGCGCGGCCAGACAAGCGCCGCTTCATCTATCCCCACACAATCACAAAATAATTCCAGGAGTCGCCATGTTTGCTCTCACTCCCCTCAACGCCACCCTCAGCACGACCCTGCGCAAGCGCCTGATCAAGGGCGCGACCGGCGCTACCCTGGCCGGTGTGGCGCTGGCCGCGGTCGTCGCCGTGCCGACGGTCCAGGCCGACTTCCCCCAGCGTGACATCCGCATGATCGTACCCTGGCCTGCCGGCGGCGGCGCGGATGCCATCTCGCGCAAGATCAGCAACCTGGCCGAGCAGTCGCTGCCGACCTCGATCTACGTCGAGAACATCGGCGGGGCGGTGACCGCCACCGGCCTGATGCAGTTGGCCAAGGCGCGTCCCGACGGCCACACCATCGGTGTGCTGACCTACGACAGCGTCGTCACCCTGCCGCGGGGCAACATGGTGCCCGGCTACTCGCTGGACAAGCTCGAGCCGTTCGCCCGTGTGACCCAGGAAGCCGACGCCATCGTGGTATCCAAGCAGTCGGGCTTCACCTCCTACGAGGAGCTGATCGAGGCGGCCAGGGAAAATCCCGGCACGGTGCGCATTGGTGTGGCGCCCCAGGGCTCTGGTCCCTACCTGGCGGTACGTCGCCTGGAGGCGGCCACCGGGGTCACCTTCAACGTGATCTCCTATCCGGGGTCGTCCACCGCCGAGGCCGAGGCGCTGCTGTCCGGCGAGATCGACGCCGCCATCTCGAGCCTGGGGGACTTCTCCGGAATCCTGTCCTCGGGTGATGCGCTTGGCGTGGTCGAGCTGTCCGGTTCGCAGAACCCGGCCTATCCCGAGGTGCCGCCGATCTCCGAATTCGACGTGGATCTCGAGACCGGCAGCTTCATCGTGCTGGCGGCGCCGGCCAATACCCCGGAAGACGCCATCGAGACCCTGGAGTCGACCTACCACGAGGCTTACCAGAGCGACGAGTTCCAAGAGTGGGTCACCAGTATCGGTGTCACGCCGGGCTGGCTCGGCAGCGAGGAAGTCAACGACTGGATCGGCAGCTACCAGGAGCGGACCTTCGCCGCCATGGATGAGCTGGACCTGTAAGTCCGGGGTGCAAGGTCCGGGGAGGAAGGTCCGGTGAAACATGTCTGAGCTTCACGCAGCGACCTTCCGCTTCCTGCCTCCATCTGGAGCGGGCGGGTAGAGCACCTGCCTCTGCCGGCCCGCTTCACTTCCCTTCCAACGAACACTGTGTTGTCGGTCTCCCGTCATTGGGGGCCGAGAGAGGTTTCGCATGTCTCGTTCATCTTCATCTCTGCTGGCGCGTGCGCTTGGCCTTGGCCCTGGCTCCAGTGCTGGCGCGATCCGTTTCCACGGCGTGCTGGCGCTGCTGGCCCTGGGCTACCTGATCGGTGGCCTTGCGATGGGGCCTCCGCTGGAGGCCGGCAAGCTGACGCCATCCTTCTTTCCGTTGCTGATCGGTGTGCTGGCCACCGTGCTGTGCGTGCTGCAGTGGTGGTCCTCGGTGCGCAGCGCCGCTGCCCTGGATCGGGACAACGCGGCCGATGAAGGCGATAGGCCGAGGGGCCGTCGTCTTTCGCCGGAGCTGACCCTGATGCTGGCGACTCTGGTCTATGTACTGGTGTTTCAGTCACTCGGCTATGTGCTGTCCACCCTGGTCTATGTACTGGGAGTGATGCTGTTGTTCTCGGGGCTCGACAAGTGGTTGAGCAAGGCCCTGATCGCGCTGGCCATCACCGCGGTGGGCTTCGTGCTGTTCAACCAGGTCTTCAACGTCCGTCTACCGACACTCTGGGGGTGAGCCATGATGACTGATGCAACCCGCTCGGCGCTCGCTGCCGGGCGACACGCCGGGGGTGACCCATGGACTTCCTGACCCAGGTGCTGGCGAGCTTCGGTTTGCTGCTCAATCCCACGGTGCTGTTCTATGTGGTGGCCGGTTTTCTGATCGGCACCGTGTTCTCGGCGATTCCCGGTCTGACCGCGACCCTGGCGCTGGCGCTGCTGCTGCCGCTGACCTACAGCCTGGACGTGACCACGGCGCTGATGGCCTGTGCCAGCATCTATATGGCCGGCATGTGCGGTGGCAGCATCACCGCCACCACCATCAATATTCCCGGTGCTCCCTCGTCGATGATGACGGCGCTGGAAGGCTACCCAATGCAGCAGCGCGGCGAAGGGCCTCTGGCGCTGGGCCATGCCTCCTTCGCCTCGATGATCGGCGGCGTGTTCGGGGCGGTACTGCTGGTGCTGCTGGCGCCCTTGATCGCCGACCTGTCGCTGCTGGTGCAGACCACCGGCAAGTGTGCGCTGATCCTGTTTGCGCTGATCGTCATCGTCATCGCCCAGCGGGGCAATGTCCGCCGTGCGGCTATCGCCGCCTGTCTGGGGCTGATGCTCGCCACCGTGGGGCTAGACGCCATGGTGCCGGTGGCCCGGTTCAGCTTCGGCATGGGTGACCTGGCGGCGGGAATCGACCTGATGCCGGTGATCATCGGTACCTTCGCCATCAGTGAGCTGTTGACCCAGCTTGCCGAGAACGACAAGGCCCAGGCCATTCGCGATAAGCTCAAGGGAGTGGCGAAGATTCGTCGCCGCGACTTTATCCCGTCGCGCTCGGCGATCCGTCGTATCGGCGCGGCCTGCTATCTGAAGTCTTCCACCATCGGCTATCTGGTAGGCACGTTGCCCGGGGCCGGGGGCTCCATGGGTGGCTTTCTGGCCTACGTGGAAGCGGTGCGTACCTCGCGCGAGCCGGACAGCTTCGGCAAGGGCAATCCCCAGGGAATCGCGGCGGCGGAAAGCGCCAACAACGCGGTCTGCGGCGGCGCCCTGGTGCCCATGTTGACCTTCGGTATCCCGGGCGACCCGATCACCGCCATCGTGCTCGGCGTGCTGGTCATCAACGGCATCCAGCCGGGGCCGCAGTTGATGGAATCCCAGGCCGGGCTGATCGCGCCCATGCTGGCGGCACTGATCTTCAGCGCGCTGATCCTGATTCCGCTGACCATGTACCTGCTCGGGCCTTACTTTATCCGCATCGTGCGCATTCGCCGTGACGTGCTGTTTGGCTCGATCGCCATGCTGGCGGTGGTGGGCAGCTACGTGGCGACCTACTCGACCTTCCAGATGATGATGACGCTGGTCATGGGGGTGCTGGCCTTCTACCTGAGAAAGCACGGCTATCCGGTGGTAACGCTGCTGCTCGGCTTTATCCTCGGCCCGGGCCTCGAGGAGTACCTGCGCCGTTCCCTGACCCTGTCCAACGGTGACCTGACGGTCTTCGTGACCCAGCCCGACAGTCTGTTCTTCATCGTGCTGACCGGGGTGTTCGTGTACTTCCTGGCGATCCGTAAGCCGGTGCAGTTGAAGGGTAGCCAGAACACGACCTGAGGCCCGTACAGATTCCAGAGCAGGAAACTTCAGCGCCTGTCCGACGGCATATCGCCCGGGGCAGGCGCTTTTTTTGGTTCATGATGCCGAGCGGAAGGGTCGGGCGAGTGGCCTGGTTGCCCACGATCCTCCATGAAGTCTTCGCTCGCTCCCTCCGCGTCAAACCACTCGTCCCAGGGCTTGTCGGCAGGAGTGAGAGCGCCTCTTTGAGCTGTGGAGACGAAAACAGCCCTGTTTACGTCCTCGGCAAGAGCGGCTGCCTCTGGTAGGCGTACCGCCTGGGAACGGTTGGATGGAAAGACGTAGCCTTTACTCATCGTGGCGAGCCTCTTTTATGTAAAGGATGTGCCTAGCCTAGGCGAGCTCGCTCGTTAAAGGGCATCTCCGGGGTGTCTCAGGGGCATCTTGGGGGCAGTTCAGGGCAGACGCGACAAGCCGGGGCCCGCTGGAGCGTAGATCGATATCATCAAAAAAGGTCCTCGCCGGTGGCGAGGGCCTCGTTGATGGTGCGCCAGGGACGTCGGTGGGCTGGCGTCGCCTGTTGTAGAGAAGGAGAGAAGGAGAGAAGGAGAAAAAGAAAGAACGCTGGGCTAGCGCTTGCCGTTCACCTGGCGGGTCAGCCCCAGAGGGTTGTCGGCCTTGAGGCTGTCCGGGGCCAGGGCCTCGGGCATCGCCTGGTAGCACACCGGGCGCAGGAAGCGCTGGATCGCGGCGCTGCCCACCGAGGTGGTGCGCGAGTCGGAGGTCGAGGGCCAGGGGCCGCCATGGACCATGGAGTGGCACACCTCGACGCCGGTGGGCCAGCCGTTGAACAGGATGCGACCGGCGCGACGCTCAAGCAGCGGCAGCAACTGGTCGGCCAGCGCGTAGTCGGCTTCCTCGAGGTGGACCGTGGCGGTCAACTGGCCTTCCAGCGCGGTCAGCACCTGCTGCATCTGTGCCACCGAGTCGCACTCGACGATCAGCGCGCAGGCTCCGAAGACCTCGTCATGCAGAGCGGCGTTGCCGATAAAGTCACTGGCGCTGGTGCGCAGCAGGTGCGGCTGGCAGGGGCAGGCAAGATGGCCGGTGGCCTTGCCCTTGGCGACCAGACTGACGCCCGGTTGGTCGACGAGTTGGGCGACTCCCTGCTCGTAGGCGGCGTGGATGCCAGGGGTCAGCATCAGCTGTGGGGCGGCTTCGCGTACCGCGGCACCGGCCTGCTCGACGAAGCGCTCAAGCGCGGCGCCGGACAGTGCCAGAATCAGCCCCGGGTTGGTGCAGAACTGGCCGGCGCCCATGGTCAGCGACGCGACGAAGGCGTCGCCCAGGGCCTCGGCGTTGGCTTCCAGCTGCTGCGGCAGCAGCAGCACCGGATTGATGCTGCTCATCTCGGCGTAGACCGGGATCGGCTGGGGGCGCGCCTGGGCGGTGCGCAGCAGGGCGGTGCCGCCGTTGCGCGAGCCGGTGAAGCCCACCGCCTGGATGCGCGGGTCCTTGACCAGGGCCTGGCCGAGCTCGCTGCCGCTGCCGTAGAGCAGCGAGAACACGCCTTCGGGCATGTTGCTGCTCTTGGCGGCCTGTTGCAGGGCGCGTCCGACCAGCTCCGAGGTGCCCGGGTGGGCGGAGTGGGCCTTGACGATCACCGGGCAGCCTGCGGCCAGCGCGGCGGCGGTATCGCCGCCGGCCACCGAGAACGCCAGCGGGAAGTTGCTGGCACCAAACACCGCCACCGGACCCAGCGGCACCTGCTGCTGGGCGAGAGAGGGACGCGGCATGGGCGCGCGCTCGGGCAGGGCGTCCTCGATGCGTACGTCGAGATAGTCGCCGCTGCGCAGGACCTCGGCGAACAGTCTGAGCTGTCCGCAGGTGCGGCCACGCTCGCCTTCAAGGCGTGCCCTGGGCAGGCCGGTCTCGGCCATGGCGCGCTCGGTCAGGGTGTCGCCGAGGGCATCGATATTGTCGGCTGCCGCCTCGAGAAAGGCCGCGCGGTCTGCAAGCGGCAGGCGGCGGTAGGCCAGGAAGGCGTCCTCGGCCAGCTGGCAGGCGCGCTCCACCTCGGCCTGGCCCGCCAGGGGGTAGGCCGGGGCAAGGGTCTCGCCGGAGGCGGGGTTGACCGCCGAGATGGTACGTCCGTCGGTGGCACCGGCCACCGAGGAAAAGCCGATCAGATGATGACCTTCGATAGTCATGGCGACTCCTGTTATTGCGCAGTGAAGATGATGAAAGGTGGCAAGGGGCGGCCGCTGCCAAACCGGGGTCGACGCGCACGAAACCTGCGATCGCTGTACGCACGAACGCCGAGTAGGGGAGTGGATAGCGAAGCGGCCGGAAGCATGTCCGGCCGCTCGGGGCTCTAGCGGGCTGGCGTCGACAGCGCCGTCACGCCGGTGGCCCGGGATGCTGCGATATGCCTCAGGGGCACATCTGGCCGCCGTTGACATCGATCACCTGGCCGGTGATGTAGCCGCTGGCAGCGTGGGAGGCCAGGAACAGGAAGGACGGTGCAACCTCCTCGGAGGTGCCAAGGCGGCCCATGGCGATGGTGGAGGCGATCTTCTCTTTCACCTCAGCGCTCTTGTCGGCGTGGAAGGCGGTGTCGATGGTGCCCGGTGCGACGATGTTGAAGCGCACGTTGTCCTTGGTGAATTCCTTCACCCAGTTGCGATGCAGGTTGTGCAGCATGGCCTTGGAGCCGCCGTACAGAGAGGCGCCGAGGCCACCGCCTTCGCGACCGGCGATGGAACCGGTGCTGATGACGCTGGCGGTCTCGCCGCGCTTCTCGGCGGAGGCCTTCAGGTGCGGCATGGCGAAGCGGGTGGTCATGATCACCGAGCGCAGGTTCAGGTCCATCACCAGGTTGAAGTCGTCGTCCTCGAGGGACTCGAGGCCCTTGCGCACGCCGAGGCCGCCGGCGTTGTTCACCAGCACGTCAAGGCTGCCGAACTGATCGACAAATTCGTTGACCAGGGTCTCGCACTCGCCGCTCTTGGTCAGGTCGCGCTCATAGTAGGCGAAGCGCGCACCCTCGGACTCCAGCTGGGCGATCAGCTCCTCGGCGGCGCTGTCCTTCTGGCTGCTGTTGATGCCGACGATGGCACCCTGGCGGGCGAAGGCCACCGCGGCGGCACGACCGATGCCCTTGGTGGAGCCAGTGATAAGGACGGTCTTGTCGTTGAGATCGGCGAACATGAAGTGCTCCTGAACGAATCGGGCCTGCAACAGGCCGCATCATGGATGTTGATAGGAGAAAGGAGGGCGCAGCGCGACCAGCCTGGGATTGTGGGATAAACCTTAGCCTAGCGCCTGATGGACTTCAAACAAATACTAACAAGTGGGCATGGTACTTTGGTCTTGTGGGCAGGGAGCTGCTGTCAAAGAGAATTTTGGAAAGCGCAGTGCTTACGATTGATGGTTTTGTTAAAGTATTGTAAATAAAAGGTTTTAGTGGGGTGTCGGCGATCGATTTTTCCTCTCGGCAGGTGGCGGGGAAGGCTCGTCTACGGGGTCCGTTAGCATAAAGTATAAGTTGTAATAACTTGTCTAGTTGGCGCCGTGGCGGCACTCTTGCAAGCGTTCTTTCCGGTGGCGGGTCGCCACGACCTTGACCGGATCCCCAGACGCTCGACGACAAGAGAGATAACTCATGCGAACGCTCCCACGCCTGCTTTGCGCCTCCCTGCTGGTGGCCACCTCCACGGTTGCCGTCGGTGACGACTATCCCTCCAAGCCGATCACCCTGATCGTGCCCTGGTCCGCCGGTGGCGGCACCGACGCCGTCGGTCGTCAGTTTGCCGCCGGTCTGCAGGAAGAGCTGGGGCAGCCGGTCAACGTGGTCAACCGTACCGGTGGCTCGGGTGTGGTCGGCCACATGGCGATGAAGATGGCGCGTCCCGATGGCTATACCCTGGGCCTGGGCACCGCCGAGATCGCGACCTATCGCCATATCGGCACCGCCGACCTGTCCTACGAGGACTTTACCCCGATCGCGCTGCTCAACCTCGATTATGCGGCCTTCACTGTCAACGCCGAGTCGCCCTGGCAGAACCTGGAAGACGCCCTGTCCGACCTGGCCGAGTCACCCAACGAGTACACCGTATCGGGTTCTGCGCCAGGTGCTGCCTACCACCTGTCGTTCGCCGGCTTCCTCGACCAGCAGGGCATCGATCCGAATACCGTCAATCTGGTACCCAGCGAAGGCGCCGCGCCGGGCCTGCAGGAGCTGGCGGCGGGCGGTGTCGACATCGTCTTCTCGTCGCTGCCGGAGACCGAGTCCATGCGTGAATCCGACCGCGTCCGCACTCTGGCGGTGCTGTCCAGTGAACGCGAAGAAGCCTTCCCGGATATCCCGGCGGCCGGCGAGGTGACCGGTGATGACTGGTCCCACGGTTCCTGGCGTGGGCTGGTCGGCCCCGAGGGTCTGCCTGAAGACGTCTCCGAGCGTCTGTTGAGCGCAGCCGAGACGGTGTGGAACTCCGAGGACTTCCAGTCGTTCATGGAAGGCCGCGGCTTCGGCGCCGTGTGGGAAGGACCGGAAGGCTTCGAGGCCTTCATGGCCGAACAGGACGCCAACAACGCCTCCATCATCGACAAGCTTGGCTTAGCCCAGTAACTGAAGGCCCAGTAACCGAGAGCCCAGTAACTGAAGGCCCAGTAACCGAGGGCCCAGTGACAGATCGCTCGGTGACAGAAAGCTCACCGAGCGGTCGGCTGGCACAGTCTGCAATACACCCGATTGAGCGCCGCATCGGCGGCGCACTGACAAAGGTGCGGTAACGCCCGGGAGATCGTCATCATGCGTACCAGTGACGCGGTATCGGGAACCATGGCGGCGGCCCTCGGGGCCGCCCTCATCGTCGCTTCCGCGGACTTGAGTCCGCTGCCGCGCCAGGTCTATGGCGCCGGCACCTTCCCCAAGGTGGTGGGGGCCCTGCTGCTGTTGATGGGAGGGCTATTGGTGCTCAAGGGCCTGCGCCAACGCCAGCCCTGGGCGCGCTGGACCTCCAAGGTAACCGGCCGAGCGTTTGTACTGGCGCTGGCGGCGGTGGTCGCCAGTGTCATCGCCTACGTGGTGCTCACGCCGCTGCTGGGATTTCCGATCGTTGCGGTGGCGCTTCTGACGCTGTTGTTTCGCGCCTATCACCGTCGTGGTTGGGGGCGTGCACTGTTGATCGCGGTGATTGCCACGACCGTGATCTGGATGCTGTTCGCACAGCTTCTGCACGTGCCGCTGGAGGCAGGACTGCTTGAACGGGTGCTCTACTGATGAATGAATTGATGCAAGCCGCTGCCATGGTGCTCGACGGCGAGGTGCTTTTGGTGATTGTCGCCGCCTCGTTGTTCGGACTCTTCATGGGGGCCATCCCTGGTCTCACCGCCACCATGGCAACCGCCTTGCTGGTGCCGGTGACCTTTTTCATGGAGCCGCTGCCGGCCATCGCCGCCATCGTCTCCGCCACCGCCATGGCGATCGTCGCCGGTGACATTCCCGGTGCCTTGCTGCGCATGCCGGGGACGCCCGCGTCGGCGGTCTACGCCGACGAAGCCTACCTGATGGGCAAGAAGGGCAAGCTTGGCCTGGCGCTTGGTATCAACGTCACCTGCTCGATGCTCGGTGGCATCATCGGGGTCGCGGTGCTGGCGCTGTTTGCCCCGCGGATCGCCGAATTTGCGTTGCAGTTCACCAGCGACGAGTACTTCTGGCTGGCGCTGCTGGGGCTGTCCTGCGCGATTCTGGTCGCCGGCGGTGATCCGCTCAAGGGCGCCATCTCGATGATGATCGGACTGTCGCTGGCGATGATCGGCATGGACAGTGTGTCCGGCCAGATGCGCTTCACCATGGGCAGCTATGACCTGCTCGCGGGTATCTCGTTGCTGCCGGTGCTGATTGGCCTTTTCGCCATCACCGAACTGCTGCGCAGCCTGCCCAACGCCGGGCAGCGCGCCTCAAGGGTGGAAACGCCCAAGGGCAAGCTGCTCGACGGCGTGGCCCGTACCACCTGGCGCTACAAGGGCGGCGTCGCCCGTGGCGGGCTGCTCGGCACCATGATCGGTGCACTGCCGGGCGCCGGCGCCGACATCGCCTCCTGGATCAGCTACGCCATCAGTCGCAAGCTGTCGCGGGAGCCGCAGAAGTACGGCACCGGCCATCCGGAAGGGCTGGTCTCGGCCAGCGCCGCCAACAACGCGGCCCTGTCCGGCGCCTATATCCCGGCCCTGGTGTTCGGCATCCCGGGTGATACCGTCACCGCCATCATCATCGGTGTGCTGACCACAAAGGGCATCACCCCGGGCCCCGACGTCTTCACCGAGCAGGGGGCTCTGGTCAACGCCATCTTCATGGTGTTCGTGCTGGCCAACCTGTTGCTGCTGCCGCTGGGGCTGATGGCGATCAAGGGCGCCGGCAGGCTGCTGACCGTGCCCACTGGCGTTCTCTACCCATTGATCCTGATGTTTTGTATCGTGGGGGCCTTCTCCGCCAACAACAGCATGTTCGATGTCTGGGTGATGCTCGGCCTGGGGCTGGTCGGCGTATTCCTGATGGAGAACGATTTCCCGCTAGGCCCGCTGATTCTGGCCTTTATTCTCGGCCCGATCATCGAGAGCAATTTCATGCGCTCGATCCTCAAGTCAGACGGCGACCTGATGGCCTTCGTCGACCGGCCCATCGCCATGGTGCTGGCGGGGCTGGCGATCCTGACCTGGACCCTGATCATCGCCAACGGGGTGTGGAAGGGCCGCAAGGCCGGCAAGGGCGGCGGAGTCACGACCGAGGCGTCCTGGTCCGCGGGCGGTGGTGATCCGCCCGGATAGGGCAGGAAGAGGCGAGAGGCGCCCTGTGTGGCCTAAAGGCCCAATGCGGGGCGCCTTTTGCAGTGGTAAAAGGGAGGTGGCGCCTGATGGTGCAAGCCAGGCGGCTTCCAGGGAACAGAGAACCGGAGCAGGGCAAGATGGCACAAGACGAAAAATTTTCACTGGCTTCGGCGGTCTACGAGAAGATTCTGGAAGCGATCATCGAGGGCCAGTATCCGGTCAACAAGAAGCTGCCGACCGAAGCGCAACTGTGCCAGCGCTACGAAGTGTCCCGGCCGGTGCTGCGTGATGCCCTGGCCCGGCTCAAAGAAGACGAACTGGTGGTGTCCCGGCGGGGCTCCGGCAGTTTCGTGATCCGTCAGCCCGACAGTGCGGTGCTCAAGTTCGCGCCGATCTCGAGCATCGCCGATATCCAGCGCTGCTTCGAGTTTCGTACCAATGTCGAGGCGCGGGCGGCGCACCTGGCGGCGTTGCGACGCACCCAGGACCAGCTCGACCAGATCCGTCGCTGCTACGACATCATCGATGAGGCCAACGCCCGCCACGATCTGGCCACCGACGAGGACTATCGCTTCCACCTGGCGATCACCGAGGCGGCCAGCAACCACTACTACATCACCGTGCTGAAGTCGCTCAACGAGAGCATCAAGGAAGGCATGAACCTGACCCGGGGGCTGTCATTGATGGCCTCTCAGGAGCGCTTGAAGCTGGTCCAGGATGAGCACCTGGCGATCGTCGAGGCGATCAGCGACAAGGATGGCGAGCGCGCCGAAGCCGCCATGCGCGCCCATATCGACAACGCCCGTCATCGCATGTTCGAGGGGAGCCACTGAGGGGGGGCGGTGCTCCAGGTTATTAGGTGGTTTTAGTCCCATGGCTCTCAGTGCAACTCCTGTGGGCAGTCCGAGTTAACTCGATGGCTAGCTCAAAAGCTGCACCGGGGTGGTCAGATGTGATCTTGCCCAGTAGCAGTGGAGACCCGGTTGAGGAACTAATCTGAATGAGGTGGCTCATGACAGAGCTAGCGATTCCAAAGAAGAAACAACGTACCCGCAACACAAGATCGAGGCTATCCACGGAGAGTGTTTCGAGACTAGGGCTTGTCTGAAAAGTGCCTGCGCTCGGTAATACGGCGTTAAAAATCGGATCAAAATGCTCATTTACACCCCGTAAACTGCGCTTTCTCACCGATTTTTGCCTTGTCTAACCTTCGCTCGTCGACTTTTCGGACAGCGCCTAGGGGGCGATATGAACGCAGGTCTTCGAGTACGTTGAGCCGGATTACGATCGGCAGAGCCGGCACAGTGCGGTTGGTATGTCCAGTCCGAGGCCTTCAATGCCCGAATGATCTCTTAGATCGGTATCCACGATTGCTGGGTAAAATCAAGACGCTTGTTCGCGGCGATGCGATGATGTAATCGACGTCATGGCGGTCGCTCCAGTTAAGGATCAGAGGGTGGCATAAGCGGCTGCCACCATAACGCACTCCCATGGAGTGGGAAACGCAACGCATGGAAAAGGTTTCACGCGTTGCGAACCATACCTAAAGAACTTGCTATCTAGCGTTATTGTAAAAATAAATGTGTTGTAGGCTATAGTTTGATGATGGAGTGCGGTCGACAAAGCATTTTATTGATTTTGATATCTTGTTTCGAATCTTTCATCTGATTCACAAAGATAAATGATGAACTCAATAAAAGCGATGATCGCAGGAATTAGGGTCCAACAAAAAATCAAGTAAATGATGCCTTGTCCTATTTTTCCTAGATAGAACTTGTGTGCGCCAAATCCACCAAGAAAAAAAGCTAAAATCGCTGTTGCGACTCTACTTTTCTCTCCTCGAATACTTTTTTGTTGAGCTCCACAGTTAGGGCACGCTCTGGCTGTTTCGTGAATTTCATTTCCGCAACCACTACAAAACATTTATCATCTCCATTTTAAGTTTCTTAACGTAACGATTTACTATGATATTGAACTTTTATGTCAATGTCGTGATTTGTATCAATCTTGCCAATGTTGGTAACCGCAGATTTATGGCGTGTCAGGGTGTGTTTTAAATTGACATACGACGCCGTGCATTAGGGGAGGCGGTGTGGAGCGCATGGCGAAGAAAACCTCCCTATCCATTCCTTTGTTAAGTATCACAGCCCATAGACGGTGACGTAGAATTTCTCTCCATTATCTGCCAGCTCGCTCGTGTATGTGATATCTGCCGTCTCGGTATCCCCCTGACTTTTTATCGTAAGCTGAGCCGCGCACTGCTGTGAACCGGTTTTATCGTTGAAATCAGTGGTGCGTATGGCGTCAACTTCCAACTGGATACTGTCCGAGACTTCTTGTCCGAATTGAGAAACCAGTCCGTCTCTGGTGATTTCTTTAACCAAGGCGACGGTCTCGTTATCAGAGCACTTGGGTGCCGACTGAGAACATCCGCCAAGAATTGTGGCCGCAACAATGACTGCCCCTGCGTATATGAACTTCATGGTTTTCTCACTTCCAATTGGTTTCTTTCCGACTTACCGTAAGGTATAACGCTGATGAAAAAGCAAGCTTGTGCGAAGCAGAATTTTTCTGTACTGCTTTTCCTTGTTGGGTTCGCCGACGCTATTACATAAATTACTGTTGACACTACCTGCGTAAGAAAAGCAGGTAGTGTCAAGTTAACAAGCGCCTGCCTGTTGTGCCCCATAGGTGGCTTGGCTCTCGGTAAAGTTGTCTCCGCTCTCCGATGAAAGTTGATCAATTAGACCTTTGCATGAAAACCCCTGCATGCTGAGATACAGCTTCGCTGAATCCAGCGCCTCCTTGTTCCAATCAACTTCTAGGCTATCAACTGCTACGGTTGCATCGGAAACCTCATAACCATCCCCAAAATCCGATGAAAGTTGGTCTATAAGTCCTTGTCGAGAAAAACCTTGCATGCTGAGGTATTGATTCGCTGACCGGACAGCATTTTTTTGTGGGTTCGTTAGTTCTTGCGCCCATGCAGGTGCGACTGCAAGGACAGTAATACCAATAAACGAAATGCCGACCCGTGTTAACACGTTTTTCATAGATGACTCCTTTTGCAAATAGACTACAGTTGGCCTGATTCTCTTAACGCTTCAATAAAGCGAGCGTTACACATCGCCTAGTCTTCGATTGTTATGTAACGTTTATGCCGATTCATCGCTGTAAAGCCTTAATGAAAGCGCCATTGCTAACGTCCCCGATATCCATAGTATTTCCGGACCGCTAAATCCAGAAATAATTGCCATGGGTTTCAATATGAAAAAATGGAATAGGTATGCTAGAGGCAGCAGTATGGCGACCATTTTCAAGCTGATCCTGGTTTTTACCTTTTTTTTGCAATGAGGACATCGTTTTTTTTCGAAGCCATTTATCGCCTTTGAAAAAAAGCCAATGCTAATTTCGCAATGTGGGCATTCCATTGTATATTCCTTGCGTAATTAGAAGATTCTAATTATTATGCGCAGAATTATCTCTGCATGAGTTTTTCTGTTCTTTTAAATCTTGTTGGCATTCTTAAGATGTCTCGCGGTTACCCCATGCTCGAAAATCTTAACAATACGCATCATAATATTCTGCACAAGGTATGCGTTATATGGCTACGTGACTACCTTTAATCGTGGTGACTAACCGAAATTTTACTAGAAACTGTGCTGAAAAACATGCATGCCGCCGTGGTGTCGTAGGCACGTTATACTAACCTGGCTCAATACTTTGTGAATTTTTTCAACATCGCACCAGGTTGCTAATGTGGTAGTTAGAATCCGCTTCCGATTTTTTTGAGTTCTTAGGTGCTTCGAGGGTTATGTCAGCGCGCTTTTTCTAGACGACTTGTGTCTACATGTGAATGCGCTACGTGCCAGTCTTTCTAGCTTTTGGGTGTTGACCGGCGGTGCGGGACAGTCGGCTGGCAAGATGAGCGATCGGAATGGAGAGTTGGTGTATCGACGGCGTCCGCCACATTGTGAAGTTATCCGCTGAGTGCGGAGGCGGCGAGCAGGTATCGGGAGTAGACCTCAATCAGGTAGGCCCCTGCCATGAACTGGCCCCCAACTTTCGGGGTGAAGTTCAATTGGCGGGGCCTCGTGGTACAGCGGTGGCTTTCGTACTTGCAGGGCTGCTGCGGGTCGCTGCGGGGGTCAGTAGAACAACAGCGGGTCGAGGATTCCCTGGGGATAGGTCAGGGTCAGAAACTCTGCCATAGCCAGCAGGAATGCCAGTACTCCCAGCGCCATCAGCACCGCGACCCAGGGCTTGAGCTTGGCGATGGCCAGCAGGAACACCAGGGTGAATAGTGTGGCTGTGGTGATGAAGCCCAGCGTCAGCATGGCGGCGACGAGGGCAAAGAAGCCGACCAGCCAGATGGCTTCTCGGGCGAAGGTCTGACGCTCCCAGCGGGGGCGACGTACCACGCTGCGGACGATCTCGGCCAGGCAGGCGAGGGCCATGATGGCAATCGCGAGCCGTGGCATGATGCCGCCGATCAGTGATAACTCCGAGACGTTGACCCAGGCGCTGGCCGCCAGCGCCAGCAGGGCTCCCAGCAGCACGATATCGATGATCCCCAGACGATGGGATTCAGCGTCGGGCTTAGACTCGGTGGCCGCGGCGCCCACCGACATCGGCTGACGCCGCTTCTTGATCTGCTTGCCGATCACCGGAATGAACATGGCGGCAAGAATCATGGCGCCGATGATCAGCACGCCGGGGCGCAGGAAGGCGTCGGTGCCCTGGAACTGGACCGCCTGGTAGAAGTAGGCCTCGGCGCCCGGTGCCAGCACAAAACCGATCAGGAAGGCCGGACGTGACCAGTTGGCCTGCTTGAACAGCACGCCCAGCACGCCGATGGCACCCAGTGCGAGCAGATCGCCGGTGGCGCGGGTGGCCTGGAAGGCGGCGAACATGATCAGCACCGTGATCAGTGGCGCCAGGGTGGCAAAGGGCACCCGGGTCAGGTTGGCCACGGGACGGGCCAGGATCAGGCATAGCGCGGCGCCGAGGATATTGGCGAGGGCCAGCGACCAGATGATGGTGTAGGTCAGGTCCAGATGGGTCTCGATCATGCCCACCCCGGGCTGCAGGCCGAGCAGCAGCAGGCCGCCGAGGAACACCGCCGCAGTGCCCGAGCCGGGCACCCCGAACAGCAAGGTCGGCACCATCGCGCCACAGGCGCAGGCGTTGTTGGCCGACTCCGGGGCGATGACGCCGCGAATATCCCCCTTGCCGAACTCGGAGCTGTCCTTGGCCGATTGCACCGCATGGCCGTAGGTCAGCCAGTCCACCACCGAGCCAGCGAGCCCCGGAATGGTGCCGACCAGGCTGCCGATGGCGGCGCAGCGTGCGACCAGCCCGCGCTGCTCGCCGACGTCCTGGATACCGCGACGCCAGCCTTCGCCGAGACGGCAGGGCTTTTCGGCGATGGCGCCTCGCTTGACCAGCAGATCGATGATCTCCGGCAGGGCGAAGATGCCGAGGCCGACGACCACCAGCGGCAGGCCATCGAACAGGTAGTCGATGTCGAGGTTCAGGCGAAATTCTCCGGTGGCCGGTGCCATGCCGATACCGCCCACCAGCAGACCCAGGCCACAGGCGGCCAGACCCTTGAACAGGTCCGCACCCGACAGCACTGCCACCATGGAAAGCCCGAGCAGGGTCAGCATGAACAGTTCCGATGACGAGAACGACAGCACCAGCGGCCTGGCGATCAGGATAAAGCCGGTCAGTACCACGGCACCGATCAGGCCGCCGATCATCGATGCCAGAAAGGCGCTGGACAGGGCCCGTGCGGCCTGGCCTTTCTTGGCCAGGGAGAAACCGTCGATGACGGTGGCCTGTGACGCGCTGGAGCCGGGAATGCCCAGCAGCACGGAGGCGAAGGTGTCGCCGGTGGGGATGACCGCCACCAGGCCCATCAGCATGCCGAGTGCGACCGTGGGCTCCATGCCGTAGAGAAAGGGCAGCAGCAGTGACATGCCGGCGATGCCGCCGAGGCCTGGAATGATGCCGACGACCAGGCCGACCAGCACCCCCAGCGTCATGAACAGCAGATGGGACAGGGTAAACAGCTGTCCCAGGCTGGAAAGAAGGATATCAAGCATGGCGTGTGGCTCTCGAGTTGTTGGTGACGCCCGAGGGCGTCTTGTTGAAGTCGTTGAGCCAGGAGGCGCCGGCCGTCGTGGCCGGCGCTTCCCGAACGGTGTCAGATCCTGGCGTTGTGCTTCTCCTCGAGCCACTTGGCCAGCCACTCACGGGTCGCCTCATCGATCGACATGGCGTCTTCCAGGTGGCGCTGGATGACGTCACCGATGACCGGGGTATAGGGGCCGAGCTGGGCTTCTGCGTCCTGCTTGAACTCATCGGTGGCGACGAACTCGCGGGCAGCGTCACGGTAGGCGTCGACCAGCTCCTGAGGGGTGTCCCTGGGCACCATGATCAGCTTCTGCAGGGCGAAGCCAGAGGCAAAGAACTTGCGAAATGCCTCATAGGCAGGCCCGGAGGGCGCCTCGCCGTGACGCGCCTGGTAGACCTCGTTGAAGGTCGGCAGGTCGGGGAAGGCCGGGTCGCGAACAATCTTGCCGTCGTCGTCGAGCAGGCCCAGCGAGAACAGCGGCACTGCCTTGCCGGACTCGACCAGCGGGGTGACGTTGCTCAGGTAGGCCGAGCTGGTCTGGAAATCGATGTCCGCTTCGCCGCGTTCGAAGGCCAGTCGTCCCTCGCCGCGGCTACGCATACCGAACACCGCCTGGACGTCGGCGCCTAGCAGGTCGAGGGCGATCAGCACGGGCAGCTCGAGACCGGTGGGATTCTGGGCGGCCAGCTTGACCGGCTGGCTGAGCAGGGCATCGATCGCCGCGTCGGCGGTGTCGCCAAGGCTCGGCTGGCCATAGACCACCCCGCCGGTGGGGGTTGCCAGGATCGGCGTCCATTCGCTGTAGTCATAGCGTACGCGGCGATCATCCAGCATCGCCGGGTACTGGGTGGAGGCCGAGGTGCCGAGCCAGTTTGAACCGTCGGCCTTGGCGCGCATGGCGAACAGGTTGGCGCCATTGATCGAGCCGCCTCCCGGGACGTTGTCGATCATGATGGTCGGCTCGCCGGGGATATAGTCGCTGAGCCAGGGCGAAAAGAAGCGCGCCCACACATCGGTGCCGCCGCCGACGCCGAACGGCACGGTCCACTTGATATTGGCGGGTACCTCGACCTCTGCGGCCTGGGCATTGCCGGCGAGGCTGGCGCCTGCGATGGCGATGCCGAGTGCCGCGGCCCTGGTAACGCGGGACAAGGCGAGGCGTGATGCGGTGAACGAGGAAGGTTTACGGGTCTTCATGGCGTGTCTCCTGACGGTCGTTGTGACGATTGTTATGTCGGTTGGGGAGGTGGTGATTGTTATGGCGGTTGTGGTTGTCGGGCGCGGCGGCGCTCGGCGCAGCCGGCAGCGTCCTTGTCGGTGCAGATCAGTCCGGGCCGGGGCGGCTGGAAGACGTGCCGGGCAGAGTAGGGTCGGGCAGGGCGTAGAACAGGGTGCCGCTCATGATCTTTCTGGCGGTGCGGATCAATGAGGCTCGGGCGATATCGCCGGGGTCGCCGTCGCGGTGCTCTACCTGGAGGTCGATGAAGCCCGACGGGTGCTCCAGGCTGACGGCCGCCTTGAGGTCACCGGCCTTGAGTTGCCCTGCATCGATGGCGATGCGATTGGCGACGGTGCCAGGGACGCTGACGGCGCTCGCCACAGCGATGGCACCGGTGACAGCGATCGCCTTGTGACAGCGATGGGGGACAAAGTAGCGGGTGCACAGGGTGCGCTCGGCATCCTCGGCGGGCGAGGCCAGCACTGGCTTCGGTAGCACGCTGTCGCTGACGTCACCAAGCCCCATCAGCTCTCCTGCATGACGACGGATCCTCTCCAGACGCTTGAGCAGGTCGCTGTCGGCGTCCAGCTCGAGCGGCGTCTCGCGGCCACTCAGTCCAAGCTCTCGCGCGTCGATCATGATGATCGGGGTGGCCGCATCCAGGCAGGATACGGTGACACCGTCGATGGTGTCGGCGGCCTGGCCGGTCGGGAGCAGTCCCGACGTCTTGGTTCCGACGATGTCGAGAAAGCTCAGTTGAATGGCGGCGGAACTGCCGGGGACACCGCTGATGCGAGTGTCGCCGTCGTAGCGGACCTGGCCGGCGTCGGTGGGTACGTGGCACTCGATCAGTCGCTGGGTGTTGAGGTTGCGTACCCGCACCAGGGTGTAGTCCGGTTGCGGCTCCACCAGGCCGGACTCGATGGCGTAGGGGCCGACGGCAGACAGCATGTTGCCGCAGTTGGGGTTGAAGTCGACACGGCGGTTGAGCACGTCCACCTGGGCGAACAGGTAGTCCACGTCGGCGTCCGGGTGGCTGGAGCGCTCGACGATGGCCACCTTGCTGGTCAGCGGGTCGCCGCCGCCGATCCCGTCGATCTGCAGGGCGTGGCCGGAGCCCATCAGGCTGATCAGGATTTCCGCCCTGGCGGGCTCGTCGTCGGGGAGGTCGCTCATGCGCAGGAAGGGCCCGCGGGAGGTGCCGCCGCGCATGATCATGCAGGGGATGCTGTTCATCATCGTGATGCCACGCCGTTGTTGGAGGTCGTGGTATCAGCTTGTCAGGCGTCTATTGATGCTTCAAATGCAAAGTTTGGCGTCTATCAATGCGAAATGAGGATTAATGCGCTATGGTTATTAGTCCAAAAGCCTTCATGCAAGAGTGACCCGATGCAGCACCGTCTTGAATTTCTCGATCTGCAGGCCTTCATCCAGGTCGCGGAGCTGGGCTCCTTCCATGAGGCGGCTCAGCGCCTGCACCTGTCGCAGCCTGCGCTGTCACGGCGAATCCAGAAGCTCGAAGAGTTGCTGGAGGTGGGCCTGCTCGAGCGCACCACCCGGCGTACGCGGCTGACGCCGATAGGCGCCGACTTTCTGCCTCGGGCGCGACGGATGATCGAAGAGTACGAGTCCTCGATCCTCGGTATCCGCGAGCTGGCCACCCACCAGACCGGCACCGTGACCATCGCCTGCCTGCCGACCGCTGCCTTCTACTTTCTGCCAAGCGTGATCAGGGGGTTCAGCGAGGCCTGGCCGGGCATCCGTATTCGTATTCTGGATGTCAGCGCCAACGAGGGTCTCGAGAAGGTCATCAGCGGCGAGGCCGACTTCGGCATCAACATGTTCAGCGCCCAGCGGCCTGAGGTGTCTTTCACCCAGTTGATGAGAGACCCCTTCGTCTTGGCGCTGCGCTCCGATCACCCTCTGGCGGCCAGGGAGCAAATCGAGTGGTCAGACCTCGAGCAGGTGCGGCTGATCACCGTCAGTCGCGACAGCGGCAATCGCACCCTGCTGGACAATGCGCTGTCCGCCGAGGGCATCCACCTCAACAGCTTCTACGAAGTACAGCATCTGTCCACCTCGCTGGGGCTGGTGGAGTCGGGCCTGGGGGTGGCGATTCTGCCGCGCATGACCATGCCGGGCCCGGATCACGAGATCCTGTGTTCGCGGGAGCTGCCGGAGCCACGCATCCAGCGCACCATCGGCCTGGTACGCAGCAACGTGCACAGTATCTCGGGCACCGCCCAGCTGTTTATCGATCTGCTGCTGGAACAGTGGAAGCATTCGTAGGCGCAGTGAACAGCGTGGCCATCTATCGCCGATTCAGTATGGATTCAGGTTCTTGCGCTACAAACAGAGGGAGACACCCAAAACGGAAGGATGACGTCATGCGCAGCACACTGATGGTGGTCGCTCTTGGCCTATTGTCGACCCAGGCATTGGCAGGTCCCGGCCACGCTCAATCGGAGGCCATGGACCCCGATCAGGCGGATCGCACCATCGCCGTCGAGGCCGGCGATATCTGGTTCGACCCGGAAAGCTTGAGCGTTGCCCCCGGGGAGGTGGTGGCCTTCGAGGTCACCAACAGCGGTCAGCTCGAGCACGAGTTCGTGATCGGCTCCGCCGAGGCTCAGAACGAACACCGCAAGATGATGCGTGAGATGGCCTCGGGGGGAGGGCATGGCATGCACGGTGACGGCCACGACATGAGTCAGATGCAAGGCGCCATGGACATGCCGGCGGTGACTCTGGCGCCGGGAGAGACCAGGACGCTTGTCTGGCAGGCGCCGGAGCAGGGGGCATCGCTGACCTTCGCCTGCAATGTACCCGGACATTTTGAAGCGGGCATGCATGGCACCCTGAGTGTGGGAGAATAGGCGGCAAGCCTGGGACGGGGCCACCCCGTCCGGCTCGAGTGAGGCGTGGCATGCCGGGGCCCGCTGGCAGGGAGATGATGGTGATGAAGCTGTTGCTGGTCGAGGACGATGACCTGCTCTGCGAGAGTCTGAAGGATACGCTGGATGATCATGGCTATCGCGTCGACGTTGCCGAGCGACTGAGCGTGGCAAAGGCGCTGTTGCACAGCGAAGAGTATGCACTGATGATCCTGGATATCGGCCTGCCCGATGGTTCGGGGCTCGACTGGCTCGAGTTCCAGCGTGAACACGGCCTAGGCCTTCCGGTGCTGGTCCTGACGGCTCGCGATGCCTGGCAGGACAAGGTGGACGGCCTTCGTCGGGGGGCTGATGACTACCTCACCAAGCCCTTTCACGAACAGGAACTGCTGGCGCGGGTACAGGCGCTGCTGCGGCGGCGTACCGAATTGACGGCGCGGCTGATCGTCAATGGCATCCGCCTTGACGAGGAGCAGCGCCAGGTCAGTTGCGCGGGAGGCCCATGGCAGACGCTTACCGCCACCGAGTTCTGCCTGCTGCGCTACCTGATGCACCACCCTGACCGGGTGCACTCCAAGACGAAGCTGCTCGATCAGCTCTACGCCCTGGAGCAGGATGCCCCGGCGCCCAATCTGGTGGAGGTCTATATCGCGCGCCTGAGGCGTCTGCTGGGCAAGCATGTCATCCAGACCCGCCGAGGCCAGGGGTACGTGCTTGTTTCGCATTAGACGCAATAGTCTCCGTCTGCGCCTGCTGGTCAGCCTCGGGGCGGTGTCCCTGCTGGTCATGGGGTTGACCTGGTTCATGCATGGCCTGCTGCTGCGCGAGACCGCGCGGGACTTTCTGGGTGATCGACTGCGGCAGGAGGCGGAGTATCGCCTGGCGCAACTGCGTCAAGCCGCAGACCCGGTACCGGCCCCCACCTTGCCCTCGAGCCTGTCGGCCGAGGTCTTTCATCACCTGTACGTGCTCAAGCGCGGCGAGATCGTCACCACCTCCCATCCGACCTGGTTGTCGGCGCTGACGCCCCATCTGGATGGGCCTGACAGGTCGCTGCTGGATGTGCACCTGGAGGGGCGTCACCTGCTGGTGTTGAGGCGAACCTTTACGGTGGACGGTAGGCCTGGGGTGCTGCTCATCGGTGAATCCTTCGACAGCGTCGAGGAAGGCCTTGCGGCACTGCACTGGTGGATTGGCGCCATCGCAGGTCTGGTGCTGCTGGCTCTTTCGCTGCTTAACGGTTTGGCGGTCAATGCCGCCCTGCGACCACTGGATCTGTTGCAGCGCCAGCTGGCCGAGCTGCGAAGTGGTCAGCGACAGCGCCTCAGAATGAAGGTGCCGCAGGAGTTCCGCCCTCTGGTCTCGCAACTCAACCGTCTGATGGACAGCCAGGAGCGCCGATTGGTGCGTTCGCGTAACGCCGTTGCAGACCTGTCCCATGCGCTCAAGACCCCTCTGACCGCGGTGATGCAGGCGCTGCGCAGCAAGCGTGAGCTTGATCAATCCCGCCGTGAGCGTCTGCTGGAGCGGTTGACGCTGATGCAGGAGCTGATGGAGTCCCATCTGCGTCAGGCGCGTCTGGCGGGCCCCGGTGGCGGCCAGCACACCCGGGTAAAGCGGGAACTCGACCAGCTTTTTGACATGTTTCGAAGCCTGTACCCCGACAAGCGCTTCGTCATGGCCCTCGGGGACGCCGAGGATGCCTGCATCGAGATGGAGCGACAGGACTTCCTGGAAATGATCGGCATCGTGCTCGACAACGCGGGCAAGTGGGCCAACCAGTCGGTGTGGCTCGCGATGACGTTGGGGCGATGTCTAGAGCTGAAGATCCAGGATGATGGCCCCGGAGTGGCGGCGGAGTTGCTGCCATTGTTGGGCCGGCGAGGGCAGAGGCTGGATGAAGGGCGGCCAGGCAACGGCATTGGCCTGTCGATTCTGCTTGAACTGGTCGAGCAGTACCGGGGAGAGGTCGGCTTTCAGGCGGCGCCCAGTGGTGGACTCGAGGTGACCATCCGCTTGCCGTTGGCGCTGGCGTCAACCTCCGAGAGAGAGGCCGTGCGTTAGGGCTTGTCTGAAAAGTGCCTGCGCTCGGTAATACGGCGTTAAAAATCGTCTGGTGCGCCAGCCCGGTCAAAATGCTCATTTACACCCCGTAAACTGCGCTTTCTCACCGATTTTTGCCTTGTCTAACCTTCGCTCGTCGACTTTTCGGACAGCGCCTAAGGATTCAGCTGGCTTTCAGCTTGGCGATGGAAGATGGCAGAAGTTCATCGCACAGGAAGACAGCACCCATGTCGACGACACTTCTGCCGCCACATCGGCTATCACGACGAGGATTCATCAAGGGAAGCGCAGCCCTGGGAATCGGCACCGCCGCCCTCGGTCTGGCGCCTGCCTGGGCCAACCCCTGGGGGCAGACCTCGAGTTACCCCAAGGGGGTGGAAAGCGGTCCGGATATCTCGCTGGCCATTCGTCGCCAGAGCGTGCCCATCGCTGGCCAGTCTGCACGGCCGATTACCCTCAACGGCACCAGCCCTGGCCCCCTGATCCGGCTCAAGGAAGGGCAGGACGTGACGCTGCGGGTGACCAACCTGCTGGACGAGCCCACCTCGATTCACTGGCACGGCATTCTCCTGCCGCCTGAGATGGATGGCGTCCCCGGCGTGAGCTTTGCCGGCATCATGCCGGGCGAAACCTTTACCTATCGCTTTCCCCTCCGTCAAAGCGGCACCTACTGGTACCACAGCCACTCAGGACTGCAGGAGCAGATTGGCCATGTGGGCCCCCTGGTCATCGACGCCGAACAGCGCGAACCCTTTCGCTATGACCGCGAGCACGTGCTGCTGCTGACCGACTGGAGTTTCGAGGACCCCTCGACCATCTTCCACAACCTGAAGACCGGGGAGGGGTACTACAACTTCCAGGAGCGCACCCTGGGAGACTTCATCGCCGATGTGGATCGTCAGGGGCTCGCCTCCACCTGGGAAGCGCGTGCCATGTGGGGCCGGATGCGCATGAGCTCCCGTGATATCGCCGATGTTACCGGCGCCACCTACACCTATCTGCTCAACGGTCATTCACCCGATGACAATTGGACTGCCCTGTTTCGCCCCGGCGAGACGCAGCGGCTACGTGTCATCAATGGCTCCGCCATGAGCTACTTCGACGTGCGGATTCCGGGGCTCGAAATGACGGTGGTGGCGGCCGACGGCCAGCCGGTCCGGCCCGTGCCCGTCAAGGAGTTCCGCATCGGGGTGGCGGAAACCTATGACGTTCTGGTGACGCCGAAAGACGATGTGGCCTACACCATCTTTGCCGAGTCCATGGACCGAAGCGGCTTTGCCAGGGGGACCCTGGCGCCGCGTATGGGGATGGTGGCGCCGGTGCCGGAACGCCGACGTATCGCCGATCGAGGAATGGAGGCCATGGGAGCCCATGACGGCATGGATCACGGCTCGATGGCCGGTATGGACCACTCGAGCATGGCGGGCATGGATCACTCGAGCATGGCGGGCATGGATCACTCGAGCATGACGGGCATGGATCATGGCTCGATGGCCGGTATGGATCACTCGAACATGGGCGGCATGGATCATGGCTCGATGACCGGTATGGACCACTCGAGCATGGCGGGAATGGATCACCGCCCGATGGACAGTACGGAGAGCGCCACTGGTACAGCCATGCTGCCGGTAGGCGTGGCGCAGCCTGGCTCCCGCCTCGATCAGCCTGGAATCGGCCTGGATGCCCGCGAGCGTCGTGTGCTGGTGTATCAGGACTTGAAGGCCATCGCGCCATGGCCTGACCGTCGTCCTCCTGGTCGCGAACTCGAGCTTCATCTGACCGGTAACATGGAACGCTACATGTGGTCCTTCGACGGCAAGAAATTCAGTGAGGTCTCGGGGCCGATCCACTTCGACAAGGGCGAGCGTCTGCGCCTCATCCTGGTCAATCGCACCATGATGGAGCACCCGATCCACCTGCACGGCATGTGGATGGAGCTGGAGAATGGTGCCGGCGAGCTGATTCCGCGCAAGCACACCCTGAACGTCAAGCCTGGCGAGCGCCTTTCTGCACTGATCACGGCGGATGCCGAGGGCAGCTGGGCGTTCCACTGCCACCTTCTTTATCACATGGACGCCGGCATGTTCCGCGTCGTCAAGGTTGCCTGAGGAGAGATGACGCATGGAAATTCGTGTGGGCCGTATTTGCCTGGCAACGCTATCGGGCCTGGGGTTGTCGTCGCTGGCGCTGGCTGAGGATGGCTACGACGCGCCAGATCACTGGCCGTCGCCCATGCAGGAACATCTGCGTGGCTCGGTGCTGGTCGACCGTCTGGAATACGTCTGGCCGTCTGAAGACAGCGAGGCAGTAACCTGGGATTTTCAGGCCTGGTACGGAGGCGACGTTCATCGCGTCTACCTGAAGGGGGAAGGGGACAATACCCAAGGGGATGGCGAAGATGCGGAATTTGAATCACTGGATCTGCTGTATAGCCGACTGATTGCCGACTTCTGGGAGCTACAGGGAGGGCTTGGCTACCAGGGCGGGCTTGGCAGCGATGACCATCCCGAGCGCTATTTCGGCGTGATCAGTCTGCAGGGGCTGGCGCCCTACCGGTTGGAAACCGAGCTGGATCTTCGTGTCAGTGACGATGGTGATACCTCCTTGAGCCTGGAGCAGGAATATGATCTGCGACTGACCCAGCGGCTTTATCTGCAGCCTCGCCTGGAAATGGAAGTGGCGTTCGATGATGCCGAGGAGTTCGGTGTAGGGGAGGGATTCAATTCCTTGCGCACCGGCCTGCGCCTTCGCTATGAGCTACATCGCAAGTTCGCGCCCTATATCGGCGCCTATTGGCAGAAACTTTATGGCGATACTGCCGATATGGCGCGTGATGAAGGAGGGCAAGTGGAGGACACCGCAGTGGTTGCCGGGCTACGCGTCTGGTTTTGATCCCTCTGCGGACATGGCTGCCACTCAAGGAAACCCCGCCAGGCAATGCCTGGCGGGTTTTTGCTGCACGTCTGGAGCCGTCAGGGCAAGCGTGTCTTACATTAACAGTGCCTTGGCCGGCATCCACAGGCCCATCAGCAGCATGATCAGGTTCTCGCTCAGGGAAACGAAGCCTAGGGGAACGTTGCTGTTGCCGCCGACGCAGGCGCACTTGAGTTCGCGCTTGTCGATGTAGACCGCCTTGAACACCGAAATGGCCCCCACGGTACCGATGAACAGGGCCACAGGCGCGGCGAGCCAGATCAGGCTGCCTGCCAGCATCAGTATCCCGGCCAGTGTTTCGGCGTAGGGGTAGATGTAGCCGTAGCGTACATCGCGTTGGGCCAACAGGTCGTAGTTGAGAAACATGGTGCTGAAGCTTTCCACGTCCTGCAGTTTCTGCAGGCCCAGCAGAACCATGGCCGAGGCGACGGCGAACTCGATGGTGCGCACTGAGACCAGCGACTGGCCGGACACCCAGCCCACCGCCAGGCCGATCAGCAGGGCCGTGGCGAAGATGGCGATGACAGGACGGTAGCTGACTTCCTTGTCGCCGGGCACGCTCATGCCGAGGTAGCGGCGCAGCTGCTCGTAGCCGCCGATGCGCTCGTCGCCGATGTACACCTGGGGTGTGGTGTCCACGTCGGCTTCCTGCTTGAAGCGGTCGATGGCTTCACGTGACGTCAGGGTGTGGTCGTCGACCTGGTAGCCCTTGCGCTTGAGCAGCGACAGGGTCTTGAGGCCGAAGGGGCAGAGGTGCTCCGCGGTCTTCATGCGATAGAGGCGGGCAGTGCTGGATGAGGCCCGCTGCGCCGGGCTTGCTGTGTTCGTGCTCATTTCCTCTCCCTGTGGTGGTTGAGAAAAGCCCAGACAGGCCAGGGTGGTGGCCCCTGAGGCTTCCGTCACTACTGTGCAAGTTCGAGCATCTTCACCACAGACTAAAACCCTTGTGCAGCACAAGGGTCAAGGCGATACGGTCATCGGCTGGTTAGTCCTGGACAACCTGTGCAGGGGGATCCAGGTGGCGGGATATATCGGCTCGGGACCGGGCGATAGCGCGATCGACGAGGGTGGGGGCGATGGCGTTGATCAGGGCGAACAGGCGCTCCTTGCCGCCGAGAGCGGCGCGACGTTGGCCACTTTTCAGCTGCGTGATGATGGCATCGGCCACGCGCTCGGGGCTGTCCACGGTGTTGCCAAGGGCCTCGTTCATGGCTTCGGCGTCGGGGCCGTTCATGGCGGTCCGGGTGGCGCGGGGGGCCAGGTACTGCACCCGGACCGAGGTGTCTTCCAGTTCCCGCGACAGCGCTTCGGCGAAGCCCTTGAGGCCGGCCTTGCTGGCGCAGTAGGCGACATAGCCCGGGTGGCCGATATGCCCCAGCAGCGAGCCAACGAACAGCAGGTTGGCGCTGGGTTGTCCGAGAAACAAGGGCAGCAGGGCCTGGGTCAGCAGCAGGGTCGAGGTCAGATTGGTATCGAGCACCCGGGTGACGTCGTCTGGCGAGGCTTCGCGAAACCAGCCCAGGTGATTGATGCCGGCCAGGTGGACCAGCGTCGAAGGTCGTTGCTCGGGAACTGTCTGACTTAGCTGGTCGAGTAGCCGCTGGCGGCCCATCGCGGTGGTCAGATCGACGCCAGCGACGAGGGTGTGTCTCGAGGCAGCCTTGCCAAGCTCGCCCGCCAGGGCGCTGAGCTTGCCCTTATCACGCCCTGCCAGCCACAAGCTGGCGCCTTCGGCGTCAAGCCGCTTTACCAGCGCCGAGCCGATGCCGCCAGTGGCGCCGGTCACCAGAATCCTGCGCTCGCTCAGTGATGGCATGAGTTTGCCTCCAGCGCTTCGTCCGTCCAGTGGTCGGCGTCTCGCAGGGCGGCGTCATGGACCGCGCCATAGAGGCGATAGAAGGCACGGGCCGAATGGATGATCTGGGCCTGCTCCTCGGTGTCGGTGATGGTGTCCATCAGTTCGGCGAAGAAGGCCATATGGGAGATGTCCAGTTCGCCGTGGGAAAACAGGTAGTGGAAGGCGTCATCGGTCAGGCCCAGGCTATCGCGGATGGCCCTGCCGGCGGCGCTGGCCGCCGAGGTGCTGGTACCCTCGAGCACCAGCACCATGCCGAACATGGCCAGCGGATGGCGCCGTCTGATGCTGTCGTAGGCGTAGGACACCATCCATTCCGTCTCGAACAGCGGTGGGCGTGAACGCGCGTGGTGCCGATCGACGCCGGTGGACTCCAGGTCATCGAGTATCCAATGTTCGTGGCCCTTTTCCTCGTCGATGTACTCGGCGATGGCCATGCGCAGGTTTTCGCGCAGCACGAAGTTCGGAGCGGACAACTCGGCGCCGCAGGCCATCATCAGTGAGACGGTGTGACGCACATGGTGATAGGCCTGGGCGAGAAAGGCGCGATATTCGGGCAGCGTGATCTTGCCACCCTGGGCGCGCCCGATCAGTTCCCCTCCCATCAAGGCTTGGCGTTCGTCTTCGGTGGCAGCGAGCAGGTGGCGGTAGAAGCCATCGGGCTTGTCGTTGTCGACAGGTGGCGAGGTGACGATCGGGGTATCGGTCAGCGTGTTCATGGGGGTGGGGGTTCCTGTGGGTATGAAGGGAGGCCGTCGGCGGCGGAGGAAAGCGCTGCTGACACCTGCTCATGGCCAGGGAAGGTTCTGGCGACAAGCCGCTCGATGTCGCAGCGACGGCGGAGCTGAATGCTGGCCCGGCGCAGGCGTCCGTTGGCGGTCAGTTCGTTGCTGGCAATCGAAAGCGGTGCAGCGACCCCTGGCAGTTGCCGCATCAACGACTGCCAGCCGCAGACTCTGGCGTAGTCGGGCAGGCGCTGATTGAGCGCGGCAATGTGGGCTTCCAGGCGGGGGGGCTGGATAGCGGCTGAAGGGGTAAGGAGCGCCAGCACCCCCGGCAAGCCTTCGCCGAAGACGAAGGCACGATCGATACCGTCGATGAGCTCGAGCTCCGCCTCGAGCCACTCGGGACAGAGATTGCGTCCGTTCGACAGGATGATGACGTTGCGCTGACGCCCGTCCAGGCGCCAATGACCGTCCGCCAGGCGGTGACCGAGATCTCCGCTGGGCCAGGGCATCTCGGTTGATGGAAGGTGATGATCGGACCCTAGGTAGCCGAGCATGCAACGACCGTGGACCAGCAGTTGCCCCTGCTCATCGGTGCTTAGGCGCAATCCCTTGAGGGGGCACCCGACACGGCCATCCTGGGGCTCGTCCGGGCGGCTCAGACAGACCACCGAGCCCATCTCGGACATGCCGTAGCCCTGGGCGACAGGGAGTCCCAGCTGGGTTGCCTGTTCGAGCAGGCGGCGGGGCACCTGGCCACCGCCTACGGCGACTAGCGACAACACCTGTTGCCAACCGTTTGCCGCAGAATGATGTGAGGCCAGGTGAGTTAGCGCCTTGAGCAGCGCCGGCACCAGAATCAGGCTGTCGGGTCGGCGCTTGGCCAGCCAGCGTTGCCACTGGTCGGGGTCTAGCGTACCGCTGCCATGTAGCCCGGTCAGATTGGGCGTATCGATAACGATCGTGGCTCCTCGCCAGAGCGCGAAGAGTGCGCCGGCCAGATGTTCGAGCAGCACCGCCATGGGCAGCACCACGCCGTGACGATGGAGGGGAACACCTGCAAGGCGCTGTTCCAGCCCTTCAATGACCGACTCGAGATGAGGCCCGGACAGGCAGACCCCTTTGGGGGTGCCGGTGGTGCCGGAGGTAAAGGTGATCAGTCGCGTTCCGTCCGGTAGTGGTGCGGGCGTCGAGGGGCGTCGGAACAAGGCGATGGACAGGCCGGCCGGAGCGTCGAGTGGCAGGCGCATGAAGTCGTTGGCGCAGTCGGAGGGCAGCCAAGTGTCGAGTCGGCTGTCATGCGCGAGCAGAAGACCGTCCAGCCCGGTGGTGTCGAGCAGATGGTTGATCTGTTGTTCGCTGAAAAACGCAGGAATCGGGGTGATTGGCAGGCCAGCCCGCCAGGCGGCCAGTTGAGCAATCAGCCAGGCGGGAGAGTTGTGACCCAGCAGGCCCAGGTGAGCCAGGTCTGCCTGCTCGAGTTGGCGAGCGACAGCTTCGATGGCTGCCTCAAGTTGCCGGGCGGTAAGGCGGATGTCGGCGCCATCCGGGGATTGCCCGATCAGGCTCTCCACATCCGGCGACAGCCTCGCCCTTTGGCGCAGGCGCTGGTGTAGCCTATCCATGGGGCATGTCCCCGGCCGCGGAGCAGGCGTGGACATGGGGTAGCGCCGGTACGGGATCTGCCGCCTCCGGGGCAAGCTGTGCTGCGCCGGCGAGAAGCAAAGCGCCGAGCGGAGTGGCGCGCATGCTGTTGGCCACCTCGAGGGGGCGAATCACCACGACCCTGGGGTCCCGCTCGTAATACCGTCCCCAGTCCACAGGGTTGTCCAGGCAGTGGCGATGGGCGCGACCGATCGTGTCCATCTCGATGCCGAGCCGGGCGAGGCCGTTGCGCACGTCCCTGGATGCCGTCACCACCAGCCAGTCGATGCCTAGTCGCTCGAGCACCACCACCAGCGACAGCATCAGCCGTCGGCCGGCGCCTGGCGATGCGCTGGCCAGGGCGCCGACCTCCATGACCTGGTGGCGCGGCGGCGCAAGGTCGCAGAGGCCACGAGTGGCGAGCACCATCTCGACAGGTGCCTCGAGGTAGTGTTCCACCATGAGAGGGCCTTCATCGGCACGCCTGAGCCCCGTGGTAGCGATGAGCGCGCCATGGTGGTCTCGCAGTGTCAGCAAGCGCTGGTAGGGGTTGCTGATGGAGGCATTGTGATGGAGACGATAGACGTCGGAGATGAAGGCGTTTGCCTCGCCCAGCCGCTCCGGGGACGCCCAGCATAGTCCCGAGGGCATGTCCGGCTCGGGAGCAGCCGTGTGGGCTGTCGTCTTCGAGGCCGATGCTGCGATTGCCGGGGCCATGTCATCGCGTCCTTGAAAGAGGAGTTGATGGCAAGGCTAGGCTGCCTAGCTTAGCGAAAACTTAACGTTCGCAGATGACTAACCTGTAGCGCGCACAGGTGGCCTGAGTGGACGCAAGAGATGGTGCTAGGCTGATCCTGCAGGGTCCGGTAAAGGAGGTATCCATGTGCGGCCGTTTCGCCTGTTACACACCTTTTGCTCAGCTTGCGGCGCTGATGCGCTTGCCGGTGGCGCCGCGCCTGCCCGAGCAGGAGCCGCCACCTCGCTACAATGTCGCGCCGGGCACCTGGATCACGTCACTCGCCATGGACGGGGAGGTTGTACCTTCCTTTACCTCGATGTGGTGGGGCTATCGACCCCACTGGGCCCAGGCCGGGGCGCCGGAGCCGATCAACGCCACCGTGGAGAAGGTCGCCACCTCGCGCTATTTCCGTGGGGCCTTTGCCCGCCATCGCTGCCTGGTGCCGGCGGATGGCTGGTACGAGTGGCTGCCGGGCGAGGCCGGCAAGCAGCCTTATTTCTTGTGTCGTGAAGATCGCGCGCCGCTGTGGCTGGCGGCGATCTTCAGTGAAAGGGCCGACGGCAGGCCGGGCCTTGCCATCCTCACCGAACCCGCCCGGGGCTGCGCGAGTGAGGTGCACGCCCGGATGCCGCTGGCGCTGGACGACGCCAGCCTTGAACCCTGGCTCGATCCTGAGCTGAGTGATCGCGACGTCATGCGCCAGACGGTGCGGCATCTACCCGCTGGCGTCTTCGAGGCATGGCCGGTCTCGACCAGGGTCAATCGGGCGGGAGAGGAAGGAAGTGACTTGATGCAAGCCGTCCAGGCACCGGGCTGACCGTCGGGTCTGAAGCGCCCATCTGCATGCCCTGGCTGCGGTGATGTTCCAGGTGCTGCGCGGCTTGTCCGCCCTGCGCCGATGGGCTAAGGTCGAAGGCGCATGGCACGGGGTGTCCCGCACGATAGCGGGGCTGAGAAACACCCGTCGAACCTGATCCAGTTCATACCGGCGAAGGGATGTCAGCGCAGTCGTCAGTCCAGGGGTCGGCGTGCGTTCCTCGCCTCGACCAAGGACCCGCCAGATGACCCTTTCCGACGCCTCACCCGCTACCTCCGCAAGCCCGCCCGCGCTTCCCATTTCCCGCCAGCTGGTCGTCGTCACCGGCGCCGGACGTGGCCTCGGGGTCAGCCTGGCGCGCAGTTTCCTCGAGGAGGGCGCGCGGGTGGTGGTCAACTATCGACGCAGCGAAGAGGGCGCCAACGCGCTGGTAGCCGACTATCCCGAGCAAGCCCTGGCGGTGGCCGCCGACGTCTGTGATCGCAGCGCCGTCGATGCCATGTTCGCGCGTGCCCGCGAGCACTTCGGCGTGCCGGTCACCACCTTGATCAACAATGCGCTGCCGGACTTCGCTTTCAACGGCGACGCCCGTCCCGGTCCCGACGAGCTGACCTGGGAGCACCTCGATCATCAGCTTCAGGGCGTCGCCCGGGGGGCGCTGAACACGGTGCAGGCGGCGCTTGCCGGCATGCGTGAGGCCGGCTTTGGTCGCATCGTCAATATCGGTACCAACCTGTTCCAGAACCCGGTTGTGCCCTACCACGACTACACCGCCGCCAAGGCGGCGCTGCTGTCGCTGACGCGCACCCTGGCCCACGATCTGGGCCCGGACAGCATCACCGTGAACATGATCTCCGGGGGCCTGTTGCGCACCACCGATGCCTCCCGCGCCACGCCGGAGGCGGTGTTCGACCTGATCGCCGCCAGCACACCGCTGCGACGGGTGACCACGCCGCAAGAGTTTGCCGACGCTGCGCTACTGTTCGCCTCGCCCTGGTCGCGAGCGGTCACCGGCCAGAACCTGGTGGTCGACGGCGGACTGGTGAAGGACTGATGGCCAGCATGCACCTCAATCTGTTCATCATGGGCTGTGGCCACCACAAGGCGGCCTGGCGTCATCCCCGTTCCAGCGTCGAGCGCCTGGCCGATATCCGCTACTACGAGGAACTGGCGCGGCTCGCCGAGCGGGGTCGCTTCGATGCGGTGTTCTTCGCCGATGGTCACGCCGCGGGCAACGTCGCCGACGGTCCGCTGTGGACCCTGGAGCCCCTGACCATGCTGGCGGCCATGGCGCGGGCCACCGAACACATCGGGCTGATCTCGACCGTCTCCAGCACCTTCTATACGCCGTTTCACGCTGCGCGCATGCTGGCCTCGCTGGACCATATCTCCGGCGGACGCCTGGGCTGGAACCTGGTGACCTCGATGTTCGACAGCGAGGCGCGCAATCATGGGCTCGAGGCCATGCCGAGCCACGCCGAGCGCTATGCCCGGGCGGAGGAATTCGCCAATACCGTGCTGGCGCTGTGGGACTCCTGGTGTGACGACGCCCTGGTGAGGGATCGCCAGGGCGATTACGTCGACGCCAGCCGGGTCAGACCCGTTCACCATCACGGCGAGCACTTTCTGGTGGATGGCCCGCTGACGGTGCCGCGTCCGCCCCAGGGCCACCCGGTGCTGTTCCAGGCAGGCGCCTCGGATCAGGGCCGTGACCTGGCCGCGCGCTGCGCCGAGGCCATCTACGCGGTGGCCTACGATCTGCCCTCGGCCCAGGCCTACTACAGCGACCTTCAGGCCCGGGTAAAGGCCGCTGGCAGACCGAAGGTCGCGATCATGCCGGGGCTCGTCACCTACGTCGGCTCCACCGAAGAGGAGGCCAGACGCAAGCAGCGGGAGCTCGACGAACTGTTGCCGGTGGACAGCTCCCGGCGCCAGTTGAGTCAGTTCATCGGTCAGGACGTGAGCGACTGGGAATTGGATGCCCCAGTACCCGAGCTGCCGCCACTGGAGGCCTTCAGCGGGCCCAAGGGGCGCTACGCCACGATTCTGCGGATCATCGAGAGCGAACGACCGACGCTGCGCCAGTTGCTGGGACGGCTCGCCGCCGGTGGCGGCCACTGCACCATGGTCGGCACCCCGGAGCGTATCGCCGACGAGATGCAGCGCTGGGTCGAGCAGGGCGGGGCGGACGGCTTCAACCTGATGCCGCCGTCGCTGCCGGACAGCATCGAGGACGTGGTCGAACAAGTGGTACCGGAACTGCAGCGCCGCGGGCTGTTTCGACGCGAGTACCAGGGCCGCACCCTGCGCGATCACCTGGGGCTGGTGCGGCCCGGGCGCTGATGAGCCGGAACTGCCAGGGCCCCTGATCGCCAGGCCTTGAAACGACAACAGCGGGACGCGTCAGCACGTCCCGCTGTTTTTTATCACGCCTTGCCAGGCTGTCAGCGTGGCGGTGTCAGCTCTGGAAACGCCGCACCAGACTGCCCATGCGGGTGAAGTCATAGTCCTGGCGGGATGGCAGCAGCTTCATCAGCACCAGCGAGACCAGCACCGGCACGAAGGCCGCCAGCAGGAAGGATTCCAGCAGGGTGGCGGTACCGCCGCTGGGGGACGGGAACATCGCCAGCCCGGCGACCAGACCTGCAGCGGTGCTGAGGACCGCGTTGCGCCCGTCGTAGCGGCGATTGAACAGACCGAAGAACACCGGGAAGGCCGCCGCCGAGCACAGCAGGTCCGCCAGCAGGAACAGATAGAGCACGCTGTAGCCCTGGGCCGCCACCCAGGTCACCGGCACCGCTGCGGCGACGATCAGCCAGCGTGCCAGGCGCATCAGGGTGGCTTCGCTGGCCTGGGGCAGCAGCCGGTGCATGTCGACGGCGATGATGCTGGAGGTGGCGTTGACGGTGGTGTCGGCACTGCTCATCACCAGGGCCAGACCCAGCGGAATCAAGGCCAGGGCGAACCACAGCGGCACCTCGGACAGCAGCACGCTGAACAGCGCCACCGAACCGTCTCCCTCGAGCCCGAGGCCGACGAAGGCCAGGCCGAACAGGCCCATCAGCACGATCACCGGAAAGTTGAACAGCCCTGCGATCCAGAAGCCCCGCCGCAGCACCTTGCTGTCCCGGGCGGCGTAGATGCGCTGCCAGGTGCCCTGGTAGAACAGGCCGGTCAGCATCACCGCGATAAAGAACGTCAGGCCGGCACGCAGGCCACCGGCATCGGTGACATCCAGCAACTGGGGCGCACGTTCCTGCAGACCCTCGAGCGTCGGCGCGACGCCGCCGGCGGCCTGCCAGCCGAACACCAGCAGCAGCGCCAGCAACGGCAGGATCACCAGCATCTGTACCTTGTCGGTGAAGATGGTGGTGCGCAGGCCGCCGTAGAAGGTGTAGAGCAGGGTCGCGATCATCACTACGCAGGCGGTCAGCCACAGCGGGATCGGCGCCAGCAGGGTGACCATATGGGCGATTGCGGTGAGGCCTGCCGCCAGCGAAATGAACAGATAGAACAGCATGATCGTCAGGGTGAAGGCGTACATGGTGCGCCCGTAGCGATGGATCACGAACTCGGTAAGGCCGTGGCCTTCGGGGATCAGCTCACGCATGCGTCGTCCCAGCGGGATCATCACCAGGCGCGGGACCATGGAACCCAGCGCATAGCCCAGTACCGCGCCGATGCCGCCCCAGGTGGCCGCCTGGGCGGGGCCGAACAGGATCCAGGTGCCCAGGGTGGTGGCCACCAGGGTCAACACCGTGGCGCGGGTGTTCTGGCTGTTGCGAGCCGAGATGTAGTCATCCAGGCCGCCCTGACGACGTCGGGCATAGATCAGGCCGGGGATGGCAAAGATGGCGGCGCACAGCAGAAGCCACAGCGCCGTCCAGGTGGGATCGAGCATCATCGAAAGAAGACCTCTTTCTTGTCGTTGTCCGCAGGGACCGGTGGACAGGCGGGACGAGCGGCGGACAGGAAGAAAGAGGAGATAACGCAACCATCCTTCCCTTCGCCGGCATGACCCGGATCAGGTTCAAAGGGTTACCGCGTGATGCGGAATCTCAGCCGTCAGGCTCCCCCAGGAATGCGCACAGCGTAGGACCGCCTCCGATGGCTGTCAATTGGCGCTTTGGCCGCAGCGACGGGGCGTCAGACGGTGGGCGAGGTGCGCAGGCTGTGCCAGCCATCGTAAAGCCAGTTCGCCGCTCGGCTTGGATCGATGTCAGTCATCGCCAGATAGCCATGACAGCAGGCCTCGCGGCTCGCTCGCGCAATGGTCGAGGCGTCGGTGGCGTCCATCACCAGGGTGCGTCGGTGCCCGCCGCCGCCGCGCAGGAAGGGAGCTGCGGGCGCGCGCTGGAACTCGACGCCTGCCGGCAGGGGCGTTGTCGAGTGATGCGTGTCGGGGTAGTCCGGGGCGCACAGGATGACTTCGAAGCCGAGCCGTTGTCCCTGGCGCGCCAGGTCGGCATTGACCGGGGAGTGGCCGGTCAGCACCAGACGCAAGGCCGGCTGGATCAGCACCTCGACGACGTCGTCGCCGATCTGGACCAGCGGATTGGTTGGCGTGGGTCGCTGCAGGTTCATGGACGTACTGCCCAGGCTGACGCGGCGAATCAGCGATGGCTGGCCGGCGAGCGTTGCATGGATGACCTCCAGGTGCACCAGGGTCTCGCTGCTCGGTGACAGGCGCTCGACCAGGCAGGGGGTGCCATCGTTGGCGTTGTTGTCGATATTGACCAGACAGGCGCCGCCGTCCCGGGCCTGGGTCAGCAAGATGGGCTGTCCGGCGTACCCGGGGCCATCGGCATCGCTGGTGACGCTCAGGTGGGGGAAGGCGGGAGCAGGGGTGCCCAGGCGCGTGCACAGCCAGCTGGTATCCCCGCGATTGGCCAGCGTCAGGGCGTGTTCGATGGCGACAAGGTCCTGGTGGTTCATGGGCAGCTCCCGCGGCGGTGTCGGCGACGCCAGCATAACGTGGAAGCGGGCAAGCGAAATAATCCGGCATCTATAAGCATCTTTTTATAGGCTAGAGAAGACGGCACGCGAGCCGCCAGGGTATTGACCTGCTGCCGGTCCAGGGCAGGGCTTACGCAAGGAGATGTCCTCATGGAGCGTTTTGCCTGGGTGGAAGAGGCATTGGTGTCGTCCGGAACGGTGCTGGTACGCCTGACGCCGGAGTTGCAGGTGCACGACGTGGTCGGTGATGCCGTGCGCGTGCTGGGCGAGCCCGGAGAGGTCTGGATCGGGCGGGGGCTGGCAGAGCTGCCTGGCGAGGCCGCGGCAGTAGCTGAAGCCTGGGTCTCCCGGGGTGCCGCTCACGCTGCCAAGCCTTCGATGCCGCTGGAACTGGGTGATGGTAGCTGCTGTCGCCTGGCCGATGGTGGGCTGGTGCTGCGACTGTCGGCTCGGCAGAAGGCAAGCCGCGGTGTCATCGCGCGGATGGCCGACCACCTGCCGGTGATGGTGGCCTACGTCGACCGCGACTTCTGCTTCCGTTTCAACAATCGTGCCTACCTCGACTTCATCGGCCTGCCTGCCGAGGCGCTGATGGGGCAGCCGGTGTCTTCGGTGCTCGATGCAGACTCCTACGCCAAGATCCGGCCACGTTTCGATCTGGCACTGGCGGGGCAGGAGGTCAGCTACGAGGATTCCCTGGTGCTCCAGGATGGTCGCCAGATCTACTTCAAGGTCCACTATCTGCCGGACCTGGTGGAAGATGAGGTGATGGGCTTCTACGCCATCATCCAGGACGTCTCCGAGTATCGCTCGATGATCCAGTTGTTACGGGATGTCCATACCGGGGTAAATCGCACCGATATCGGAGTATCAGAGATCGTCGACATGCTGCTGCGTGACGCCTTGAGCTATCTGAGGCTGGATATCGCGCTGGTCAGTCAGGTCGAGGGGGAGCGTTACACGGTGCGCTGGGCGGCCTCGGATAATGCGCCAGTAGGGGCCGGCGACAGCTTTGCACTGGGTGACACCTACTGTCGGCTGACCCTCGACGCCGATGACGTCTTCCATTCCCACCGCGCCGGGCAGGACGAGCGAGTCAAGGGCCACCCCTGCTACGAGAACTTTCAGCTGGAGACCTATATCGGTGCACCGCTGCGGATCCAGGGCAAGGTCTGGGGAACCCTGAACTTCTCCAGTCCGTCGGTGCGCCGGCACGCCTTCAGTGAGGTCGACATCGAGTTGGTCCGGCTACTGGTCGGGGCCGTCGAACGTGTCATTTCCAACGAGATGGAGGTCGAGCGTATTCGCCTCGAACGTGATCAGCTGGAAGACCAGGCGATGACCGATGCCTTGACCGGACTCCCCAATCGAAGCCAGCTGGATCGCCACGTCACCCGCCTGATCGAGGAATGCGACAGTGGCGGGATGGTGTTCTCGCTGGCCGCGGTCGATATCGACTTCTTCAAGCAGGTCAATGATGGTTTCGGTCACGCGGCCGGTGACCAGGTGCTCACCTGGCTGGCGCAAACAGTAGCCAACTGCCTGCGTGATGGCGATCTGGTGGCGCGCACCGGCGGCGAGGAATTCGTGGTGGTCATGCGGCGCACCGCCTTGCCCGAGGCGATCAAGGCGGCCGAGCGGGTGCGTCGCGCGGTGGCAGGGGGGGAAATCACCCTGTCGGATGGACAGGCGATTCGCATCACCATCAGCATCGGCGTCAGCCAGTATCGCAAGGGGGAGGGGTTTGCACCGCTGTTCGAGCGCGCCGACCGGCGCCTGTACAGCGCCAAGCGTAGTGGTCGCAACCGCATTGCCAGCCTGGATGAATAGTGCCCAGGTATCGCCAGGTGCAGCGTTGTCATCGCTGACGTAGGGCTTTGCTCGTGCTGACGGATCAGGCCGAAAGGTCTGCTTTGGTTGGCTGAGTGATCTCAGGCGTCTTGGTCGAGGTTGCAGCGGCTGGCAGGCCCTGGCATCAACTTCCCGTAACGGGATTTTCACCACACCCTCGGCCCCGAAGAGTGCCTCCTGCCTAGGCGTAGTTCCTGAACTTTTCAGGTTTCAATGTGTTACCCGATTCCCTTCGGTGGCGGAATGCGATGGCGGGTATGAACTTTCTCATCTTTTGCGATGTAGTTTCCTACTGCGTCGATACTGCGTTGATCATGTTGCCTGCAAAAGAGTAGATAGGAGCTGTGTTCCTACAAAAGATGTGGGTAATATCGTACATCCGTTGTTAATAAAATATTACAAAGCAGTTGCGTAATGCCGGTGTTTGTCCCACCGGTGCGCAGGGGAAAAATCATCATGCATCTCAACAAGCTTGCGTTCGGCCTGGCGTTGGGCGGGTGGGCGTGCCTGCTTGCTCCGTCCGTGCTGGCAGAAAGTCTGCTGGAACTTCACGAGCTCGCGGTGGACAGCGATCCTCAGTTTCAGGCCGACTTTTATGGTAAGCAGGCCACCGATGAGCGTTACTATCAGGCGCGCTCAGCGCTGCTGCCGCAGATCAATGTCAATGTCGAGCGCAGCGAGATCTCCCAGGACATCGTCAGTACCGACAACGAGGTCTACGGCAGCGGCAGCACGTCCTACCCGACCACCGTCTACGGTGTCTCGCTCGAGCAGTCGATCTATGACTATTCCCGCTGGGCAGCCTTTGGCCAGGCCAAGCTGGAGATCCAGCAGGCCGCGTCCGAGCTCGAGGTCTCGCGCCAGGATCTCTACCTGCGGGTGGCCGAACGCTACTTTGCGGTACTCGCCCTGTCGGAAAACCTGAGTTTCCTGCAGGCCGAAAAGAAGCAGGTCCAGACCAATCTCGAGCAGGTCAGGGCGCGTTTCGAGGACGGTTTGATTCGCGAGATCGATCTGCTCGACGCCCAGGCGCGTTTTCTGCAGGTCGAGGCGCGCGAGCTGGACGTGGCCAACCGTCTGCGCGATGCCCTCAATGCCCTGGCCGAGGTCAGCGGCGTGCGTCCGGTGGAGCTTAGCCTGGTCGATGAGGACCTGACCCTGGCAAGCCCGGAACCGTCGTCAGTCGAGGCCTGGATCGAGCTGGCGATGCAGCGCAATCCTCGTCTGTCAGCCGCACGGCTGGCGGTGGAAGTGGCCAATCAGCAGGTCAAGGTGAGTCGCGGTGGGCACTATCCGACCCTCGATCTGAGTCTCGACTACGACAACGACGAGACCGAGGGCTCATTGTTCGGCGGCGGCAGCGAGGTCGAGACCCAGACCATTCGGGTCGGCCTCGATGTGCCGGTCTACAGCGGTGGGCGAGTGTCGTCGGAGGTGCGCGAAGGGACCCGTCTGATCGAGGCAGGGCAGGCTCGACTCGAACAGGTGCGGCGTGAACTCGACCGCGAGATACGTGCGGCCTTCGAGGGTATCGTCACCGCCATGTCCCGGGTCAGGGCTCTCAGCGAGTCCTTGACCGCCAACCAGCGCATCGTCGAATACCGCCAGGTGGCCTATGAATCCGGAGTCATGCCGGTGCTCGAACTGCTCGACGCCGAGCGCGATCTGTTCTTCGCCCGCAGCGAACTTGCCAGTGCGCGCTACGACTACCTGATCAGCGTGCTGCGGCTGAAGCATGCCGCCGGCGTCATCAATGGCGAAGACCTGGCGGAGATCGACGCCCATATGAATGACCGGATGGACCTCCTTGCCTTCCAGCACTGAACCCCGGCCCTTCGCCGAGCGTCAGGCGTTGATCGAGTCCTGGCTCGATAGCCTCGCGCGTCCCTACAGTGCCGAGCGCTCGGTCAAGTGCGCTCCCGCCCGCTGGGCTCCTCAGCGCAGGCTCTACAGTGTGCCGCTCGAGGGCGTTGACGCCGACGATCTTGCGGTGCGCCTCGAGGGGTTGCTGGAGTCGCTGGCGCTGGCGCCTGGCGACCGGAGGGCCTTTGTCGCCGGACTGTCGACGCAGACGATGGCGCACTATCTGCATCTCGGGCTGGAGGCCGCGACCACCAAGGTGTACTGGGAAGCGCCGCTGCCGGACAAGGCCCTGCCGGGGCGTCGCTTCCCGCTGTACCAGGCGTGGAAGTGGCGCCCTGGCGTCGACGCCAGTGTCTCCGACTATGTCCTGCTCGAGAGCGCCGAGGCGGTGCGCCATGCAATGGCGAGCACGCTTGCGGCGATGCCCCCGCTCGTCGGCGACGTGATCGAACAGCTCGAGGTCAGCCACGCGCTGGCACGAAAGCCCTGGCCACCGTTGACCGTGAGGATCGAGGAACGGCGCCAGGGTCGCGATACCGGCCGCGATTCCCTCAATCTGCATCTACATCCGGCCGAGATACGTCTGGGCGAACTGGCGGGCCTTTTGTTGTCGCTGGCTCGCGAGTGGCGCTGTACGTCGCGCGCACAGGCGATCGAGTGGATTGCCGCCCACGGCGACAAGCCGCTGAGCAACCTTTCTCTGGGGTTCGATGCGAAAGGCGAACCCTTCGTGACCTTCTACCACGGGGTGACTCTGGTCTCCCCGACTTCCACCGGCGCGCTGGCCGCGCAACGACGCTGACGTCCAGGCCCAGGGACGACACTCAAGTACTAGAGGACTCTTTCATGGCGACTCAACTTCTTATCTATCGCAACGTTCAGCCGATCACCCGCGACAAGCATGGCGAGCTGTCGCTCAAGGTCGGCAAGGACTTCGGCTTTGCCAGCGGGGTGAACTCGGTGCCGCTGATGGCGGCCGAATTTCCGACCGCCGCCACCGACCTGCCGATCGTCTTCACCCAGGCCGACGACGGGGTGCTGCCGGTCGCCGTGCTGGGACTCGAGCAGGACCAGAATCTGCTGGTGGACCGTGAAGGCCAGTGGCGCGGTGAGTACGTGCCGGCCTTCTTCCGCCGCTATCCCTTCGTGTTTGCCTCCGCCGACAACGACAAGACCTTCACCCTGTGCATCGATGATGACTACGAAGGGCTCAATCGTGACGGTCGCGGCGAGCGCTTCTTCGACGCCGACGGTGAGCAGACCCAGTACCTGGGCAAGGTGCTGGACTTCCTTCAGGACTATCAGGCGCACTTCCAGCGCACCCACGCCTTCTGCGCCCGTCTGGTCGAGCTCGACCTGCTCGAGTCGGTCGAGGCCCAGATTCGCTTGCCGGAAGGTGGTCAGCGCACCCTGACCGGCTTCCAGGCGGTCAACCGTCAGAAGCTCAAGGCGCTGCCTGAGGACAGCCTCAAGGCGCTGCTGGACAGTGACGAACTGGAGCTGCTCTACGTCCACCTGCAGTCGCTGCGCAATCTCAATCGACTGAGCCGTCAGGCGCAGGGTGGTTCGCGGCTGGGTGCTCTGGCCAAGGGCGACCCCGCCGAGGAGGCGGTCGCGTCCGACGCCGAACAGGACACTCCCGTTCACTGATCGACCGAGATCAGGGGGCGTATCGTCGCCGCGATGCGCCTCTTGACGTTTTTCGCCACCGGAGTCCCCCCATGAGTCGCCACCAGCGCAAGCCTCTGTCCGAATTGATCGCTCGTCTTCTCCGCCAGCCCAGGCGTGCTCGTCGTGCCCAGGCAGAGCCGTCCCGGTTCGTGTTCGAGGGACTCGAGCCACGCATGCTGATGTCGGCGGACCCGCTGACCGCCAGCGTGGCCGGTGGTGCCGAGATGACGTTGCGGGTGGTCGAGGAGAACCAGCAGCAGGTGCTGCAGGTGGTCGAACTCGACGAGCAAGGCGTCAGTCAGGTGGTGGCCTCACGCGGTCTCGATGAGGCCAAGGCCAGTGGCGGCGTGGTCATCCAGGGCAGCGACGCCCAGGACATCCTGCGCGTGGACCAGAGCCTGCTGGGCAAGGCGGATGGGTTGCTGGTGAGCTTCCAGGGCGGCGACGGCGACGACGTTCTGGCACTCGAGCATAGCCAGGGGCTGACCATCACCTTCGCGGGGGGCGAGGGCGATGATCGCATCGAGGGCATCCAGGGCAACACCGAGTGGCAGGTGAGCGCCGATGGGGCGGGCAGCGTGGACTGGTCGAGCACCACCACGGCGGCGCGCAACGATAGCTGGCTCAGTTTCACGGGCATCGAGACGGTGAACGCCGCCTCCTATCGCCAGGGCGACGACGGCGTGCTGTCAGCCACGGACGATGCCGCCCAGCACCGGCTCTCGAGCAGCCAGGACGGGGCGCGTTGGTCGCTTTACGACGAGGGCAGTCTGGGGCTTGGCAATATCGCGTTCAACGGCATCGACCGACTCGACGGTCGGGCCGGCCAGATCCTCGACTTCAGCGACTTCTCCACCTCGGTAGAGGTCGATCTGGGGACCGGCAAGGCCACCGGCTTCGTCGGTATCGACGGCTTCAATCACGTTATCGGTACCGGCGGCGACGACCGCCTGATCGGTGATGTCACCTCGCAGGTCGACACTATCCTCGACGGGGGTAATGGCAACAACCTGATCGTCGGGGGCGGCGGCGACGATACCCTGAAAGCCGGCGCCGGTCGCAGTACCCTGGTGTCGGTGAGCGGCAGCGATCGCTTCGAACAGAGCGAGCTGGGCAGTGAGTTCACCCCCGAGGAGGCCGAGCTGACCTATGTGGTGCAGCGCGCATCCGGGGACATCTCCCTGACCAGCGCTGGCGCCACCGCCACGATCACCACCGGCGACGGCAGCCTGAGCTTCCAGCGCCAGCCCGTGGAACTGGTGCTGTCCGCCGCGGGGACCGGCCAGACGCTGAATGCCAGCGGCTACTCGCTTTCCGGCGTGACCTTCCAGAGCCTGGATGGCGCCAGCAATAGCCAACTTGTCGGCAGCGCGCAGGACGACCGATTCGTGCTCAGCGCCGGGGGCGGCAGTGTCCAGGCCGGTGGCGGCAACGACCGCATCGAGGCCAGCGCCGACGCCGACATGACCCTGACCGATACCGCGCTGAGCGTGACCGGCTGGACCAACTGGGTATTGGGCGACGTCGAACTCGCCACCCTGGTGGGCGGTGCTTCTGCCAATGTGCTGGACGCCTCTGCGTTCAGCGGTTCGGTTCAGCTGGAAGGCGTCGCCGGTGACAACACCCTCAAGGCCGGCGCCGGCGACGCGGTACTCCTGGGCGGCAGTGGCAACGACATCCTGGTCGGGGGTGTCGGTGACGACGTGCTGTTCGGCAATCGCGGCAGCAACAGCCTCGATGGTGGCAGCGGCAGCGACTCGGTGCTGGGCAGTACTTCCCACAGCTTACGTCTGTTCGGCGGCAGCGGCAGCGCCACCCTGGTGCGCGGTGACGTCGCCGAGGAGCGCGAGCTGGTGTGGTCGCGCAGCGCCGGTGAGACGGTGGTCTTCCACTTCGCCGGCGAGCAGACAGACGCGCTGGCCTGGGACGCCGACGCCCTGGCGGTACAGCAGGCGCTCGAGGCACTGTCTGCGGTGGGCGAAGGCAACCTGCAGGTGGCCCGCGAGCTGTTCGAATCCGCTGGTGAGCAGCAGGTACGCTGGCGCGTCAGCTTTATCGGCGACTTCATGGCCGTGGCCGACGACGGTGCCTTCGCCAAGGCGTTGGTCGGCAGTGGTCTGGCGTTGGGAGCTTCCGGGGCCAGCGCCACGGTGACCTCGACCCAGGTGCGCGCTCGGGAAGCGGGGCGTGAGAGCCTGGTCGGCATCGAGCACGGCATGCTGCGTGCCGAGTTTGGCGACACCGTGCTCGACGCCAGCGGCTTTGGCGGCAGTGTCTATCTCCAGGGGGGCAGCGGCAACGACCTGATGATCGGTGGCGAGGCCACGACCCAGTTCGTGGCGGTAGCCGGGGATAACGTCATTCGTGCCGGGTCTGGGCAGAACGAGATCCGCGGCGGCGTCGGCCAGGATCGTCTGGAAATCGTCCTGGCCGATGGCCAGAACGCCATCAACGTAAGTGGGGACAGCTTCAGCATCGACGGCGGGACCGCTTCGAGCTATCGCGATATCGAGGCGCTGACGCTGGTCGGCAACGCCGGCGCCAACACCCTCGATGCCAGTGGCTGGCACGGGGTCGGCGAACAGACCCGGGTCACTGCGCTGATGGCCGCTGGCGGCGCCTCCAACGCCAAGATCGAGACCTTCCTCTCGGCGCTGGGCGATGCGATTCCCGGTGCAGAAGACTTCGCCAGCCAGGCGGAGTACGAGTCCTATCTGGCGCGTTACGTCACCGGTAGCGAACTCGAGAACTCCGGCGCGTACCTGAGCTTCACCCTGCAGAATGGCGAGACGCGGGTGCTCAATGTGGCCGACGCCCGCACCCTAGGCGACCTGCTGGTGCTGCTGGACAACGTCGAAGGTCTGACCGCGAGCTTCGATGGTGCCAGCGGGCGCCTTGTGGTCACCGACACCACCACGGGAAGCGCGAGCTTCGCCGTCAGCGCCGACGCCACCGCGAAGATCCTGACCGATGCACTCGGCATGGGCGTCAGTGCCGACAAATGGCAGAGCACCGCCTTGAGCGGGACCGGCGTGGTGCTGGACGCCAGTGCCGGCGGCAGCGATGCCCTGATCGGTAGCCGTGGCGATGACCGTATCGTCGTCGTGTCCGGCGCCGCCAGTGTCGCCGGCGGCGCCGGCACCGACAGCCTGCTGGCGGCGGCGGGCGACTCCATGACGCTGACCGATACCGGTCTGGTCGTTGGTTCGGCCACAACCACGCTGTCCGGGATCGAGGCGGCGCGCCTGAGCCTGACCGGAGGCGCCGACAAGACCCTGACGGCCACTGCCTTTACCGGCGCTTTGGCCATCGATATCGCCGAGGCGGCGACCGACACCATCGTGAACGCCAAGCCTGGCGATCAGGTCGAGGTGGAACTGGCGGCGGGGAGCCTCGCCCGGCTCGACGACGTGACCGTCAGAGAGGGCGCCAGCCTGGTGGGCTACTGGGATGGCGACGCCTCCCTGTCCAACGTGACCAGAACGTTCTCCAGCAGTGTCGAGCTGCGTGCCGACGGGGCCTTGACCCTGGACAACGTCGATCTGAGCATGAGTGATCCGACGCAGGGACACGATCTGTCGATCCTGGCGCGTGAGCTGACGATCGGTGGCGATAGTGTGATCGATGCCGGTAGCGGCGAGTTGCACCTTGGCGCGCAGTTGTTTCAACCCCTGCTGGCGCCTGCCAATGGCCTGGTCGACGTGGGCCTGTTCGACCTGTCGGTGGATATCGACAAGGCCACGCTCAAGGGCGGGGACGTAACCATCGATGCGCGTCTGGTGGATCCCGATCGCGACTGGTTCAACCTGCGCACCGGCGTGGCCTTCCTCGACCAGGGCATCGATACGGCGCTGGACTTCCTTCAGGGGCTGTCGCTGTTTGGCAGTGTCTCGGTGATGGTGGCCGAGGTCGCCATCGATATCGGCTCTGACGCGGTCATCACCGCCACTAGCGGGGACATCACCGTCGCCTCCGAGCTCGACATCAGTACCGAGGTGGGCGCCAGCAAGGCCTGGGGCCTGGGTGTGTCGGTCAGCACCCTGATCACCCGCTCAAGTGTGCACGTCCACGGTACCCTGAGCGCCGCCAATGACATCAACCTGAGCAGCAGTGTCAGCACCGCCCAGAGCGTCTCTGCTGAACCGGATGGCCTCAAGGGCGTGGCCGGCGCGGTAGCGGTCAGCGTGCTGGTCAGCGATTCCCGGGTGATGGTGTGGGAAGACGCCAGCCTGAGTGCAGGCAATGATCTGGTGGTCGCGGCGACCAGCGTGGAGGAAAACGAAACCTCCGCCAGTTCCGCCCCTGACAAGGGCAAGGTCGGCATCGCCCTGGCGATCAACGTCGAGACCAGCAACACCGAGGCGCAACTGGCCGGTGACGTCAGTGTGGGCGGCGATCTGACGCTGAGCGCCGAGACCTCCCAGGGCGAAGGCCATGGCGGTACCAGCGCCAGCGCCGGTACCGCCCCCGGTGGTGGCCCCGATAGCCTTGTCGACGGGGCCACGGCCAGCGCCGAGGACCTGTCGCCGACATCGGTGATCGGCAACTTTCAGGAGGCGCTCAGCGGCGTCATCGGTGACAAGATCAAGGAAGGCATCGCCGACCGCGGGCCTGCCTCCATCGGCGAGCACTTCAAGGAATCCCAGGGCCAGCAGAAGAACGCCCTGGACGTGGCCGCCGCCCTGGCGGTCTCGGTGGACATCAATCGTGCCGAGGCCCGCCTTGGCACCAACGTGACGCGACTGGGCGCCATCGCCTCCCAGCGCAGCGACATCGAGGTGGCCGGCGCGGTCAGTGTCAGCGCCACCAGCGCCCACCGCCCGGCGGTCAGTGCAGAGGGTTCGGCTACCGGCGTCGACCCCAACAAGAAGGAAAAGGAAGAGAGCTTCACCGACAAGGTGCTGGGCAACACCCTGATCGGCAAGCTGCGAGACGCCGCGGCGGAGTCCGAGGTCCAGGGCACCGACAGCGCCAAGGATCAGAAGGAAGACAGCCAGGTAGCCGATGTCGGTGTCGCCGGCGGCTTCGTCTTTGCGCTGCAGAACAACCACGCCGATGCGGTGGTCGAGGGCCTGGTGGACCTGGACGCCGGCGATGCCATCAGCGTCACCGCCGAGAGCCTCAACAGCGTCGATATGGATAGCCTGTGGGGGCGTCACCTGTATGTGGCGGGCAAGGCCCTGGGTGAACTCGATGGCACCTACGACCATGCAAGCGCGGAAGGTACGGCAGACCTGGCCAACGGCGACAAGGTGCTGGTGGCCGATGACCACCAGCGCGGGGGCGAGGCCGGCTTGATCTATCAGTTCGAGGGGGCCGACGTCAGCGGTGTGGATCTCGCCAGTGAAGACTTCAGCGACGACAGCCGCTGGACTGCCCTGAGCTCGCCGTTGCAGACCCGTATCGAGGAATTCGTCGAGGCGCTCAACGCCTTTACTACCGGCAATCTGGGGATCAGCGGCAGCTTCGACAGCTGGACCGTGGCCACCGCCGAGGGGGGCAAGCTCGCCATCGCCGGTGCCGCCAACGTCTTCCTGGTCAATCAGGATAGCGAGGCCCGCATCCGCGAGGGTGCCCGGATCAATCTGGGGGGCGCCACCGATGTGGCCAGCGTCACACCCAGCGACGAGCAGCAGGTCGAGGTCATCGCTCGCAGCGACAACCACCTGCTGTCGCTGGTCGGCAATCTCAGCCTGCCGACCTTTGCCGGCGCCGACGAGGCCAGCGCCGAGGCCTGGCGTGACGCCTTCAAGAGCGATATCGATACCATCAAGTCCGGGTTCGCCGGCATCCAGTCCGACGGCAGCGCCATCGGTGCTTCCATCGGCGTGCATCTGCTCGGCGCGGATACTCGTGCGGTCATCGAGACCGGTGTGGCGCTGGTCGCCAGCAGTCTGGACGTGCGCGCCGACAGCGACACCCTGCTGATCGGGGCGGCGGTGTCCGGTGGCAAGGCCGACAAGGTCGCCTTCAACGCCACCTCAGTGGCCAATATCGTCGACAACACCACCCTGGCGCAGATTCAGGACGGGGTATCGCTGAACATTGGTGCCGTCTCGGTGGACGGGGCCAGTGGGCCGGCGCTCAGGGTCGGCGCCAACGACGACACCTACGCCTTTGGTATCGGCGGCAGCGTCGCTTCCGGCAAAAGCGCTGGCGTCGGTGTGTCGGCGGTGGTCTCGGTGATGGAGCGCGACACCCGAGCGGTGATCGGTGGTGTGACCACGCCAGCCAGCGCCAACGGCAACATCACCGTAGGAGGTGATCTGCTGGTCGAGGCCAATAACGGCGGGGTGGTAGCCAACCTCGCCCTGGCCGGAGCCAAGGCGGGCAGCAGCGGTACCAGCGGGCTGGATTCGGCCGGTGACGCCAGCGGCTCGGGCGCTGGTGGTGGTTCGGCTGGGGGCAGCGCCACCAAGGACGACCCCAACAAGTGGCCCAACAACCAGAGCAACTATGACAGCGTGCTCAAGGAGTTGAGTGGCAAGCTCGGCGGTGCCGCCAAGGCGTCTTCCGGCGGCAGCGGCGGCACGTCTTCCACCTCGTCCGGCGGTGACCAGAAGGGTAGCTTCGGCCTCGGTGTCTCGGGTTCGGTGGTGGTGAATATCGCCGACTATCGTACCGAAGCCCTGATCCAGGGGATCGAGACGCTGAAGATCACCGGCAAGACGTCGGTGGCCGCCAAGGACAGCAGTCATCTTGGCATGCTGGCCGGTGGCGCGGCGCTGTCGCTGGGCAGCAGTGGCACCCAGGTGGCGGTGGCCGGGGCCGCCGCCCTGGCCTTCGACAGCGGCATCACCCGGGCGCGGATCGATCGCGTCACCTCCTTTGATACGGGCGGTCTGGCACTCAGCGCGGCGCGTGAGGGCTGGACGGTGGTCGCTGCCGCCGGTGTCGCCGTCGCTTCGGGCGCCAAGGGCTTTGGTGTGGCTGGGGCGGCCAGTGTGCTGACCTCCGCGCGCACCGTCGATGCGGGGCTTTTGAACATCCAGTCCGGTGATCTCGGGGACGTCAGCGTGGTGGCGCGTGACGCCGCCAACGCGGTACTGATCGCCGGCGCGGTGGCTGGCGCCGGCAAGGCCGGCGTCGGCGGGGCGGCGGCCTTCGCCGATATCAGCCACGACGTCGACGCCCACGTTGAAGCACTGGGCAGTGCCAGCGAGTCGCTGGTGATCGGCAGACTCTCGGTTCAGGCGCTCAGCGATACCCTGATCATTAGCCTGGCCGGTTCGGCCGGCATCGGTACCGGGCCCAAGGGGGTTGGCCTTGCGGGGACCGCCGCGGTCAACCTGATCGACAATGCCACCCAGGCGCGTGTGGTCGACAGTTTTCTGGACAAGGGCAGTGACGCCCTTGCGCCGGCGCCGAAAGTGGAGATCAACGCCGAGGACAACAGCAGCGTCTGGACGCTGGCCGGCGCCGTCGGTGTCGGTGGCACCGCCGGCTTTGGTGCCGGGGTGTCGGTCAACAGTCTGTCCAATGAAACGCTGGCCCTGATCAGTGGCGGTGCCATCGCCAACGCCGGCGCGGTGTCGGTGGTAGCGGCCAACACCGGTCTGGTGCGATCGCTGACCCTGGGGGTCGGCGCCAGCACCAAGTTCGCCGGGTCAGGCAGCGTCTCGGTCAACCAGATCGCCAATACCCTGCGCAGCTCAATCAGCAACGCCAACGTCTCGACGGTCGGCCAGGTGCTGGTGGCCACCCGCGATCGCGCTGAGCTTGTGGCGATCAGCGGCGCAGGAGCCGGTGCCGGCAAGGTGGCCCTGGCCGGCAGCGTCTCGGTCAACCTGATCGACAACGACAGCCAGGCGCTGATCCAGAACGCCAGCGTTTCGGCCGGCGGCGATGTGGTGGTGGACGCCGAGGCCAGCAGCCTGGTGGTGTCGGTCGCTCTTGGCGGTGCCGGGGCCGGCAAGGTGGGCCTCGCCGGTGCCGTCAGCGTCAACCTGATCAAGGGCAAGGTGGAGGCGCTGATCGACGGTGGGCGCGTCGAAAGCAGTACCGGTGATATTCGCATCCAGGCCACCGACAGTGCCCAGGTGGTAGTCGTGGCCATCGGCGCCGCGGGCGCCGGCACCGTGGCCGGTGGGGTCAGCAGCGGCACCGTTCAGGTCGACAACGCCATTGTGGCCCGGGTGACGGGGGCCACCTTGATCGCCGGTGGTGACGTAGCCGTCTGGGCGGGCCTGGCCGAGCGCAGCGGTCGCGCCGCGCTGGAATTGTCGGCACTGGGACTTGAGGTGGACCCGGCGACCCAGGGCACCGAGACCAATCCGAGCACGGGATCATCGGATATTGCCGCCCGGGACATGTCCAACATGGACTGGACCGCCGGGGTGATCAACCTGACCATCGCCGGTGCGGGCGCCGGCAGCGTGGCCGGCTCCGCTGCGGTGGGGCTCAACTGGCTGCGCTCCAGCGTGCTGGCCGAAGTCTCGGGGGGCGCCAGTATCACCGCCGCTGATAGTGTCAGCGTGCTGGCCCAGGACAAGAAGGGCCTGGTCAACTTCTCCTTCGGCGCCGCCGGTGCCGGCAATGCGGCGGGGGGCGCGGCGATCGCCTTCAACTATCTGGGAGGCGACCCCAGCGATCCCTCGCGCACCGTCGACAACTCCAGCGACCAGAACGTAGACGCCAGCGAAGACGCCTTCATCCTCCAGGGCGAGCGCAGCGACCACGGCTACAGCGTGGGCCAGATCGCCGCCTTGATCGATGCCTCCAGTGTGACCGCCACCAGTGGCGACGTGCTGGTGGACGCCCGTTCCGAAGCCAGCATGCTCAATATTACCGCCGGCGGTGCGGGCGCCGGGGCGGTGGCCCTGGCCGGCTCCATCGGCATCAACTTCATGCAGAACGATGTGCTGGCATCGATTGGCAATGGTGCCGTGGTCAGGGCCAGCGCCGGTGACGTCAGCGTGCATGCCTCGGTGGCGCCGATCATGATCAACGTGGCCGGCGCGGCGGCTGGTGCCGGCTCCGTCGGTCTTGCCGGCGCCTCGGCGACCAACGACATGGCGTCGGCGCTGAGCGCGAGCATCCTCGGGGCGAGCACCGAGGTAACGGCGGGTGGGCGCGTCGACGTCAAGGCCGAGCTGATTCGGATCACCGATGTGCCTTCGGTCAAGGTCGATGACAGCCTGATACCGCCAGAAGACTCAGACGAGAATCGCCCGGCGACGCCCGGGCAGGGTGACCAGGTCTGGAGCTTTGCCTTGGCCGGTGCCGGTGCCGGCAAGGTGGCGGTGGCCGGGGCGCTGTCGCTCAACTGGCTGCGCGGCAGCGTCACGGCGGTGATCGACCAGGCCACGGTCTCGGCGACGGGAGACATTGCCCTGTCGGCCAGCGATGATCTCGGCCTCAATGCCTTTACCGTGGCGGGGTCCGGTGCCGGGGCCTTCGCCCTGGCCGGTTACCTGGCCTACAACTATATCGGCGGTGATCCGGACGACCCCACCAGCGACAGCGCCAACCGTATCCACGCGCTGATCAAGGGCGGCGCCAGCGTGGCGTCCAGCGACGGCAAGGTCAGCCTTTCAGCGGTCTCATCCTCGAGCATCAGCGCCTACTCCCTGGGTGGTGCCGTGGCCGGTTTCGCCGCACTCAGCGGTACCACCTCGCTCAATTTCACCCGCAAGGACGTGGTCGCCGATATTCGCGACAGCGCCACCGAGGTGAGTGGCGCCGGCGGCATCGCGGTAAGCGCCAGCGACACCAGCGCGATCTCGGCGGCCAGTGCCCAGGTCAACGTGGCGGTCAAGGGTGGTGCGGCCGGTCTTTCGGTGGCCTACCTGGACATCGATAACAGCATCCTGGCCGGTAGCCAGGGCGCCACGCTCGACTCGAGCGGCGGCGATATCGCCATTGATGCCCGCTCGCGCTCCACCAACCTGATCGTGATAGCCGGTGTCAGCTACGGCACCTTCGGCGCAGGTGCCGGCAACGCCGGCAGCTCGTTGATCAACAACACCAGCGTCGCGCGCATCGACGGCGGCAGCGTCGATGCCGCCGGCAACGTCAGCGTGGTCAGCGACAGCAAGGACGTCAGCACTATTACCCTGGGCACCGTCAGCGTGGGTGCGGTGGCGCTGGGCGGCGGTGTCGGGGTCGACCTGCTGGGCAGCACCTCTGAAGCCTGGATCGGTGGTGGTGCGCGCGTCAGCGCCGGCGCCGGCGGTGCGGCCGTATCGGTGCGCGATGACTGGAACAATGGCTGGACGACAGACAGCCACAAGGGTGTGGTGGTGCTGGCCACCAGCGAGGTGTCCTTCACCAGCGTGGCGGTGACCGCGGCGGGCGCCGCCGGCAATGCCCTGGCGGCCAATGTGGTGGTGGATGGTGTCACCGGCGCGACCCGCGCCTACATCGACAAGGCGCGCATCGACAGCACCGCCGACGTGGTGGTACGGGCCCTGCATCGTGGCGACGCCGACAGTGGCGGTGGCGCGGCGGCGGTCAGTGGGGGCAGCTCCGGCGCCGCTGGTGTCGATGTCACCCTTTTCCAGCACAAGACCGAGGCCTTCATCAGCGGTGACGGCTTCGACCACTCGGCTGAAAGCGACGGCCTGATGGTCAAGGCTGGCGGCGACGTGGCGGTGGAGGCCCGCGCCGACGTGAGCTTCCTGTCCACGGTGATGGGGGCGGCGGTGGGCCTCAACGGCGTCGCCGGTGCGGGATCGGCCAGCGTGGTCGATCTGTCGCTTGAGACCCTGGCCTATCTCAAGGACGTGGAGGTCGCCGGCACCAACGTGGCGGTACGTGCCGACAACGACGTGGACGGCCGCTTTATCGTCGGTGCGGTGGCCGGTGGCTCCGTCGGCTTTGGCGCCTCGCTGGCGCTGGGGTTGCTCAACCCCGAGGCACGAGTGTCGCTGGACAAGGCAATAGTGACTGCCAGCAATGATATCGCGGTGTCGGCAAGCCAGCGCCTGGATCTGGGCATCACCGTAGCCACCGCCGGTGGCGGTGCGGTCGGTGTGGCCGGCGCGGTATCGGTGATGACGGCGGATTCGGTGACGCAGGTGCTGGTGTCCGGCGATAGCGAACTGAACGCCGGCAATGACGTGCTGCTCGAGGCATCCACCACCACCCTGGTCAATGAGCGCAGTGGCCTGGCCGGCTATCTGCAGGGGGTCGGCGCTGCCGCCGTCGGCGCGGCGGGCTTCGGTGCTTCGGTGGACGTCATGGTGCTGCGCGAGCAGACCCGTGTCAGTGTGGCGGATGGTGCGCAGATCATCGCGGGGGGCGATGTGACCGCCGAGGCCAGGCTGTCGCGTACCCTCAACTCCACGGTGATCGCCTTTGCTGGCTCCGGCTCTTTGAGCCTCAGTGGCGCCATCTCGGTGATCAGTCTGGGCAAGGGGCTGAGTGAGGAGAGCTTCGAGCGGGTCGAGGACCTGCAAGACCTGGTGAGCGATACCTTCGCCGGCTTCCAGAGCGGCGAGTTCGCCATGAAGGCCGAGGCCGAAGACTCTGATTCCGGCACCGATACGCCGCTGGACAGCGACGAGCAGGCGGCGTTCGACGGTGACTTCGATCGTCCCGACGATGCCGGAAACCACAACAAGGCCAACCGCACCTCGACCAACAGCGCCCTGAGCACCCTGACCGGTGGTCTCTCGGGTGACAAGCTGTTCGACGTCAAGTCGCCTCTGAAGGTAGGTGACACCGCCGCGACCCTGGGACGTGGCGTGGTGATTACCGCCGGCGGGGACGTCAGCGTCAAGGCCAGCGAAGCCCTCAAGGTGCAGACCCTGACCGGCTCCGGTGCGGTCAGCGGTGTTGCCAGTGTCGGCCTGTCGGTGGGGGTGGTCGAGCTCAACGGGGCGGTGACCGCCCAGGTGGGCCGCGGCTCGACCCTGGATGCGGCGGACACCATCGAGGTGGCGAGCGACTACGACGGTGACGTGTCGATCAGCGCCTATGGCGGTTCGGCGGCACCCAGCATCGCGGTGGGTGGCCAGGTGGCCATCCTGCTGGATCGCACCCAGCAGCTTGCCTCGCTGGAAGGCGCCACGAGCGCCGCTGGCGGCACCCTGATCAAGGCGGCGGATCGCGTCGATATTATGGCCAGCGCCGATCGCGACTATTCACTGAGGGCTGCAGGTGGGGCCATCGGCCTGGTGGCCGCAGGCGTGTCGGTGGGCACCGTCGAGATCAGCGGTGCGACGAGGGCCTGGGTCGGCGAGCATACCAGGGTGGGCGAGAACCAGAGCGTCGGTTCGCTGAACGTCTCGGCCACGAGTATCGATCGGGTCGCGCTGGAGGTGGTGGCGGTGGCCGCCGGGATGGCCGGCGGCAGCGCCAACGTGGCCCTGGTGACCCTGTCCCAGGAGGTGCAGGCGTGGATCGGTGACGGCGCGCGGATCTCGTTGTCTGACGCCCTGAGCATCAACGCCAGCCTGACGCCTGCGGTACAGATCAAGACTCTGGGGGTATCGGTGGCGGCGGGCGTCGGCATCGGCGTCTCGGTGGTCGAAGGAGAGCTCAAGGCCAAGGTGCTGGCGCGGGTCGGCACGCCTGACTCCAGCGCGGCCCATGATATCCGCATCACCGCCGGGTCCATGGACGTTGCCGCGTCCCTGAATACCCTGGCGAATGGCAACAGCCTGAGCGGTGAGGCCCTGGGTTCCGCCGGGGGGGCGCTGTTGGGCGTCGATGCGACCCTGGTGACGCTCAAGGACAGCACTGAGGTGGTGGCAGAGATCGCCGACACCTCCCTGGAGGACGGCAGCGGCAGCAGCCTGCGCGAGAGCACCAATCTTGCCATCGCCGGGCGGCTGGACGTCACCAGCGACCTGATCTCGCGCCTCTCTGGCAAGTCCAGCAGCATCGTCGGCGGCCTGGTGGCGGCGGGGGCTGCCAAGGTTACCGTCGAACAGCGGACCGTCAGTCGCGCACGCATCGGCAGCGGCAATGGCATCCTCGCCGGAGACGCCAGCGTCCGTGCGAACGGGCAGCTGGAAGCGACCCTCGACGCCCTGGCCGGCAGTGGCGGTGTGGCCGCCGGCGCCGGCGCCGCCACCCACGTCACCCAGCATGCCACCACCGAAGCGCTGATCGGCGCCGCCGAACTGCTGCTGGTGAAGGCTGCCGGCAACAGCGGCCTGCTGACCGTGCACGCCGATCAGAGCTTCGACGTCGACGCCCGCATCATGAGTGTCTCCGGGGGCGTGTTCGCCGGAAGCGGCGCCGAGTCGCGCTACTGGATTACCGCCAATACCCTGGCCGAGGTCGGTGACAAGGCGCTGGTCAAGGCTGCGGCGATCGACGTATTCAGCGATACCCGGCTGGACAAGCAGCGTCTGGCAGGCACCGACGATGGCAATATCCGTGGGGTGGCCGGTGGTGCGGTGGCCGGCGCCGGCGCCTCCAGCGTCGCCCGTCTCGATCTGAATACCCGAGTGGTGGTCGGCGAAGATGCCTACCTGCACACCAGTGACGGTGATCTTCGCCTGGCGGCGAAGAACCAGGTGGTGTTCAAGGAGAAGGTCAACCTGACCGCCGGCGGCCTGGCCTCCGGCGCCGGTATCACGGTGGACATCCTGACCACCAATCTGGCCGCCAGCGTCGAGATCAAGAGCAACGCCGAGCTGGTCAGCCAGGGCGAACTGCTGATGTCGGCCCGTGGCGGCGGCGACCTGGCGGCGACCCTGCTGATGGATACCTATGGCGCGGCCACCGTCGGGGTGGGCAGCGCCAAGGTGGTGGTGACTCCGGACAACAGGGTCACCGTGCGCGGTGGTGCCAAGGTGTCCGCGCTTGGCAATATCGATATCGTGGCCGGTGGCAGTGCCCAGGGCGAGCGTGATCGCTACGCGGTCAGCGCGGTGCTCGACAGCTTTGCCGGCAGCATCATTCCGATCGATGACCTCAACGCCCTGGCCAAGATGGACCAGACCAACCGCATCGAGGTGGCAAGCGGGGCCGAGGTCATCGGTGCGCGGGATATCCTGCTGTTTACCGAGCGCTTTGGCTTCAGCGACATGGAGGCGCGGGCCAAGGGCGTCAACTGGCTGTCGGCGGTGGGCAGTGCCATCGACGCAGCCCTCGGCAGCGGCGGCGCTCAACTGGTGGACGGCGATGTCGAGACCGACGCCGACGCCGACGTGATCATCGACGGCCGGGTGGAAACCGGCCTTGGGCGCCACAAGACGCTGGTGCTCGGGGTGATCGATGTAACGCAGGAACAGCAAGACATCGCGGATCTCAATTCGCGCATCAATGCCCTCGCAGAAGCGCTCAACAGCACCAGCCTGACCCCTGCCGAGCGCACCCAGAAAGAAGCCGAAATGGCAGCCCTCGAGGACCAGTTAGCGGCCAAGGTGGCCAATAGTGGCAACTATATCGTGGCTGAATCCGGCCACGACGATATTGGTTTCGCGGTGAGCGTCACTCCGGGTCAGAGCGGACTGGTCGACGAGCTTCAACGCATTCGCGAGGCATACAACGTCTATCGCAACTCCGGCAATACCCGGCTGGTCGACTTCTACCAGGGCGAGATCGCGCGCCTCGAGCAGGCCCTGGTCGATGAAGGCTATGGCGAGAAGGTCAATGGCCAGCTGATCGTCAGTCGGGTGGACGAATTGACCATCACCCTGGATGACGTCTGGGCCCAGGCGGGGGCGGTCTACGTCTACGCCGACGACTTGAGCGGCGGCGGCGATGTCGAGGCGCCCACCGACGCCAGCATCACCATCCTCAACAAGGCGCCCTCGCGTATGGTACTGGGCGATATCGAGATTCCCCAGGTTACCGGGGGGCTTTACCTGAACCTGACCCAGGTGGCTTCCAGCGCCGAGATCGACGCCATCAACGCGAGCGAGAGCGCCGGCTTGTCGGTGGAGGGGGACCCTGGCGCCCAGAATGGCCAGCCGCGCATCACCGTGGTCAACAGCTACGGTGTTGCCTTCGATGAAAACGACGCCAACCAGAAGAAGATCCGCGACGTGCTGATGGGGGCGCTTGGCTACAGCGACGCGGAGTCGCTCTACGATCGTCGCTCCTTCGACACCGCTCCGCCCTCGAGCCTGGTGTTCGGTGGGCTGACCCGCAATATTTCCGGCGAGCTGATCGGCTACGCCAAGGGATCCATCTCGGTGGAAAACGAGATGCGCGCTGAAAGCATCCTGTTGAGCTCGCCGGGCGAGCTGACGATCAAGGGGCTGTCACAGTTCAACCCCGGGGGTAACGCGGATGCCGCGGCGGTGCGAGCCGATGGCGACGATGGCGCAGGGGCGCTGGACGCCGATGCGCTGTCCGCGATCGCCAACAGCGCGAGCGCGAGCCCACAAGTGGAGGCGCGCAGCATCGTCATCGATGCCGAATATGTCAACTTGAACGGCTATATTCGTGCCGGCGTCGACGGCTACGACCTGACCATCGGCGCCGCCGATGCCCAGCGTATCGCCGACCACATCCGCAGCGGCTCCAGCGGTAGCCTGACGCTGTCGGCGTCCTCCGGCGACGCCCTGGTGATCTTCAATGGCCATACTCGCCAGATCGAGGTCACCGGCCTTGCCATCAGCGGCGGCAAGCTGGATATCACCGGTCACATCGCCAATACCGGCAACGGCAAGCTTGAGGTGCTGGGGGGCTATGGTGCGATCAATATCACCAACAACACTTCCTACACCCTGGCGGTGGGGGATCTCGACGTCAGCCGTCATGGCGAGGGCTATCTACGGATCGCCGACAAGTACAAGGGCTCCAGTACCAATCCCCTGGTGACCGAGTATCGCTACGACTTCGCCGATCCTGGCAAGACCTACACCTATACGCCGGACAGTGATGTGCGCTACGGCTTCAGCGTGGTCCAGGACAGCTCCAAGCGGCGTTATGCTCAGACCGCCTCCAGCGCCTGGGCGGGAATCGACGCCTTTGCCGCCGACCCGGATACCCTGAACTGGGGCGAATCCGAGATATCGCCTGGGCGCCTGCAGGATTCGCTGTCCTACTTCTATACCAGCAGCGAGACCGGTTATCAGTACAACAAGAGCGAGGTCAACGCCAGCGAGTGGACCGATCCGCAGCTCGTCGACAAGTGGTCGACCAGCACCTGGTATGGCAAGAAGACCCACTACGCCAAGTTCGTCCAGGAACAGTCGAGTCAGATCCTGCACACCCACTCGGTGGCCGCCAACAAGTCGGTGGATATCAGCTTCTTCGGCCAGGCTACGGGTTCGATCAATATCGATTCGGTGGGCGACGTGGTGGTGCTCGGGGATCTGGCCAACTATAACGGCGAGACACGCATCGACAGCGATGGCCAGATTCTTCACTACAATGACCCGACCCGTGATGTGCGGGTCTCCGGCGCCAGCGTGGTATTGCGCGCAGCGGACGGTATCGGTGACGGTTCGGCGTTGAAGCTCCTGTCCATCGAGGGCGCTGGCGGCGCTGCGGCGATGACCATGACGGTGGACGCCGTGACCGAGCGTGGTCCGCTGAATCTGGCGCACGAAAACGCTGACCTGATCGTGCTACGCGCCCACAGCGGTTGGGGCGACGTCAGCCTGTCTGCCGAGGGCTCGCTCAAGGCGGGCAGTGCCCTTGGCGGTGTCCACGTCAAGGGCAACAACCTGAGTCTGGCGGCCGGCGATGCGATCGGCTCCTTGGCCGCACCCCTGACCCTGGCCCAGCACGCCGATGGCCGCCTCAATGCCCTGGCCGGTGGCGATATTGCCATCGATCAGCTCAGCGGGGACCTGGGGATCGAACGGGTCGAAAGCCGCCTGGGCGATGTCTGGGTGCGTGCCGCGGGGGATCTGCTCGACCGCAATGACGCCGCCACGGTCGATGAGCGTACGGTGGAGCAATTGCGTGACGGCGTCTGGTCACAGCTCAATCTGGTCGGCAGCGCCGCCGAGCAGAAGATTCAGGACGCCGAGGACGACCTGGCAACCCGCAAGACCCAGGAGTACAACACCTACTGGAACTACCGCCAGGCAACCTCCGATGACTGGATCGGCGGCTTGGCCGATGGCACCAGCTACAGTGTGCTCAGCGTCGACAGCGGGGCCATCCTGCTCGGTCTTGTGCGTCAGATCAGCGATGGTAGCGGCGGCACCCTGGAAGTACGTGACGAGCTGCGCCTCAGCGCGCCGGACATCGTCGCCGGTGATGCCCGCGTCGAGCATCGTTTCTATCGGGCCGATGGCAGCTACTTCACCATCGACAGTCTGACCGACCTCAGCGCAGAAGGGTTGATCCTGGCCTCCGGGGCTGGCGTGGCCCAGGGCAACACCTTGACCTACCGTCGTGTGGCGTTCTACGCCAGCGATCAGGTGATCAGGCTGTCCCAGGCGGAGCGTGACGCCTATCGTCAGCGTTTCGCCGACCAGGGTCTCGACGACGCCCAGATCGAGGCTCGCCTCACGGGCATCGAGTCCGATCGCACCGATATCTACCACGAGCTGCATGACGTCTACGGCAGTGCGACCGAGTACCAGGACGCAAGCTTCAAGGTCACCCTTAGCGCGGCAGAGAAGGAGCAGGTGCGCGGCAGCATCAAGGTGTGGACCGAGCAGGAGCTGCTGTCGCTGATCGGCGCGGGCCTGTTGCAGGAAACCACCGATACTCGCACCGAGATTCAGGAACCCAACGTGATTGCCGGGGGCGATATCACCCTGATCGCCGGCGACAGTGTCGGTGTGGCCCGCGGACGCGAGCTGCTCGACATGTCAGGTGGGCTGACCGGGCTCTCCGACGAGCAGCGGGTACTGCTGTCCGCCGCCGAACGGGCCGATGTCACCTACCTCAAGCAGGCGCCACATAGCGCCGTGGTGGACTTCCTTGATATCCAGCGCGACCAGGGTGTGACCACGGTCAAGCTGGTGCGCACCGACGGGCAGAGTTGGGATACCAGCGTGTTCAAGGTGGGCGAGGCCGTCGATCTTGCCGGCAAGTCGCTCAATGTGACCGAGAATGGACGCTACTACACCGTGACCGCGATAAGCGGCGGCACGCTGGAGCTGTCCACCGCGCTGGAGGTGGTCGGCGAGCTTGGCGCCCAGGTGGAGCTGGCAACGGTGTTGCTGGACCCCCAGACCCAGGTCAGTAGCGGTGAGCAGTTGATTCGCTACATCTCGATCAACCTGATCGATGACTTCGCCATCGAAAACGCAGGCGATACCTTTATCACCGCCGCCAACTCGGCCTACGTGGTGTCGGAGACCGATATTCGCCTAGCCAAGCTGGTGGCCGGACAGGACGCCAGGGTCAAGGTGTCCGGATCGATCCTGGCGGCCACGTCCTCCGGTGCCGACCTGGTCATACGCACCTCGGATCTGGTGCTGGAAGCGGCCAGCGGGCAGATCGGTTCCGGCGCCAGTGCACCGCTCAAGCTGGCCCTGACCGATGCCGCTACCCTGACCGCACGCGCTCAGGGCGATATCTCGCTGCACGAGATCGAGGGGGATCTGGCGATCTCGACCCTGTTCACCGAGCGCGGCGATCTGTGGCTGAAGGCCGCGGGCAGCATCATCGACGGGCTGAACCACGACCTGCTCAAGGTGCTGGCCAACAATATCACCCTGATCGCCGGCGACAGCGTGGGCCAGGCGACCAACGCCATCGAGCTGGCCACGCGCGGCGATGGTGTCGTCACCGTCGATGCCGGCGAAGACGTCTACCTGGCGGCGGTGGATGGCAATCTCAGGGTCGGCCATATCAAGGGGGGAGAGCGGGTCGAACTCAGCGCGCTCAACTCCATCCTCGCGACCCATACCGATGAATTCCGCGGCGACATCGAGGCGAAAACGCTGCAGCTCGAGACCGGCTTCGGCGGAGTCGGCGCCGCCGATCGCCTGCTGGCGCTGGTCACCGATGACACCGCGGGGCGCGTCGATATCGATAGCGCCGATTCCGTGTTCGTGCGCGAGGTGAAGGGTGATCTGCGGCTGGGAACCGTGCAGGCGGGGCCGGCGGGCTCCACCGATGCACTGGCGTTCGTGTTCTCGCAGGGCGCCATCTACAGCGCCCTGGGTGCCAACGAGACGTTCAACCTGTTGACCGCCGGGGTACGTCTGATCGCGGTCAAGGACGTGGGCACCAAGAGCAAGGTGCTGACCTCCCGTATCGGTACCCTGGAAGGCCAGTCCCGCGACGGCAAGGTCTACCTCAACAACACCGGACATCTGACCATCCATGGTCTGGGACTGACGGCCACCGGCGATATCGAGATAACCGCCAACAGTCCGATCACGGTGACCGAGGATATCGTTTCGGCTGATGGCGATATCGTGCTGACGGCCAGGGAAAACACCTCTGACGCCAATGACAACGAAGACTACCTGCACATCGAGGCAGGGGTGACGCTGGATGCCGGTCGCGACATCCTGATGACCGCGGGCGACGATCTGCTATTCAAGGCCAACGACATCATCGTGAAGGCCGCGCGCCATGTGGTGATGAAGGTCGACACGCCAGATGAAGACCAGCCCACCTTCCGTGATACGCCGGAGGCCAAGGTCGAACTGCGTGGCGACTGGACGGTTGCCGGTGATATCACTCTGGAAGGGGGTGACAAGCGTCAGACGGTACTGATCGCGGCGGGTGCAAGCCTGAAAGCCGACAGCATGAGCGTGGCGCTGGGCGCCGGCAATGATGCGCTGACCCAGCAGGGTAGCCTAGACATCACCCAGCAACTCAATATTGCCGGCGGCGATGGTGACAATCACGTCATTGTCGAGGGCGACGTCAAGGCGGTGAGCCTGAGAATCGACGGCAACGCAGGCGTCGACACCGTTACCTTCAACGGCACCCATCAGGCCGGCGCGCTGAGTCTGTCGCTGGGCGCCGGCGATAACGTCCTGAGCGTCAACAACTCACTGGGCGTGACCGACGCCTTTGATGTCACGACCGAAGAGGGCGATGACCGCATCACCTTCGACGCCAGCATCCAGGCCGGCTCGCTCTCCATCGCCATGGGCGACGGCGCCAACACCCTGAACGTGACTCGAGACCTTACCGTTACCGCAGCGGCCAGTGTCACCGCCGGCTCTGGTGTGGACACCGTCACCTTCAACGGCACCCACCAGGCGGGCTCGCTGAGCCTGGCGCTGGGCGCCGGCGATAACGTGCTGAGCGTTAACAACTCACTGGGCGTGACCAACGCCTTCGATGTCGAGACCACGGGTGGCGACGACCGCATCACCTTCGACGCCAGTATCCAGGCCGGCTCGCTCGCCATCGTCATGGGCGAGGGCGCCAACACCCTGGACGTGACCGAGGACCTCACCGTCACCGGCCTGGGCAGTGTCACCGCTGGCGCTGGTGTGGACAGCGTCACCTTCAACGGCACCCATCAGGCAGGCTCGCTGAGTCTGTCGCTGGGCGCCGGCGATAACGTCCTGAGCCTCAAAGACAGCCTGACGGTGACCAACGCCTTTGGTGTGACGACCGAAGAAGGCGATGACCGCTTCACCTTCGACGCCAGCATCCAGGCCGGCTCGCTCTCCCTCGCCATGGGCGAGGGCGCCAACACCCTGGACGTGACCCAAGACCTGACCGTCGATGGTCTGGCTGAAGTCACCGCTGGCTCCGGCGTCGACACCGTTACCTTTAACGGCACCCATCAGGCGGGTGCGCTGAGCCTGGCGCTGGGCGCCGGCGATAACGTGCTGAGCGTCAAAGACAGCCTGACGGTGACCAACGCCTTTGGTGTGACGACCGAAGAAGGCGATGACCGCTTCACCTTCGACGCCAGCATCCAGGCCGGCTCGCTCTCCCTCGCCATGGGCGAGGGCGCCAACACCCTGGACGTGACCCAAGACCTGACCGTCGATGGTCTGGCCAGTGTCACCGCCGGCTCCGGTGTCGACACCGTCACCTTCAACGGCAGCCATCAGGCGGACTCGCTGAACCTGTCGCTGGGCGCCGGCGATAACGTGCTGAGCGTCAACAACTCACTTGGCGTGACCAACGCCTTCGATGTCGAAACCACGGGTGGCGATGACCGCATCACCTTTGACGCCAGCATCCAGGCCGGCTCGCTCTCCCTCGCCATGGGCGAGGGTGCCAACACCCTGGGCGTGACCGAGGACCTCACCGTCACCGCAGCGGCCAGTGTCATCGCTGGCACCGGCGTCGACACCGTTACCTTTAACGGCACCCATCAGGCGGGCTCGCTGAGTCTGTCGCTGGGAGCCGGCGATAACGTGCTGAGCGTCAAAGACAGCCTGACGGTAACCAACGCCTTTGATGTCACGACCGAAGAGGGCGATGACCGCTTCACCTTCGACGCCAGCATCCAGGCCGGCTCGCTCTCCCTCGCCATGGGCGAGGGTGCCAACACCCTGGACGTGACCCAAGACCTTACCGTCACCGCAGCGGCCAGTGTCACCGCCGGCTCCGGCGTCGACACCGTCACCTTCAACGGCACCCACCAGGCCGGCGCGCTGAGTCTGTCGCTGGGCGCCGGCGATAACTTCCTGACTGTCAACAACTCACTTGGCGTGACCAACGCCTTCGATGTCACGAACAAAGAGGGCGATGACCGCATCACCTTCGACGCCAGCATCCAGGCCGGCTCGCTCTCCATCGCCATGGGCGAGGGCGCCAACACCCTGGACGTGACCCAAGACCTGACCGTCACCGGCCTGGGCAGTGTCACCGCCGGCTCCGGCGTCGACACCGTCACCTTCAACGGCACCCATCAGGCCGGCGCGCTGAGTCTGTCGCTGGGCGCCGGCGATAACGTGCTGTCCGTAAAAGACAACCTGACGGTCACCAACGCCTTCGATGTGACGACCGAAGAAGGCGATGACCGCATCACCTTCGACGCCAGTATCCAGGCCGGCTCGCTCTCCCTCGCCATGGGCGAGGGTGCCAACGCCCTGGACGTGACAGAAGACTTGACGGTCACCGCAGCGGCCAGTGTCACCGCCGGATCGGGTGTGGACACCGTCACCTTCAACGGCACCCATCAGGCGGGCTCGCTGAGTCTGGCGCTAGGCGCCGGGAATAACGTGCTGTCCGTCAACAACTCACTGGGCGTGACCAACGCCTTTGATGTGACGACCAGAGAGGGCGATGACCGCATCACCTTCGACGCCAGCATCCAGGCCGGCTCGCTCTCCCTCGCCATGGGCGAGGGCGCCAATACCCTGGGCGTGACCGAAGACCTGACCGTCACCACCGCGGCCAAGGTCACTTCCGGTGCCGGTACCGATACTGTTACCTTCAATGGCGATCACCGGGCCGACACCTTGTCGGTAGACAGCGGGGATGGCGACGATCTGGTGTCCTTCCTGGGCCAATGGCAGTTTGCCGACAGCCTGACGGTGGTGACCCGGGCGGGAGACGATCGTCTGCTCTTCGATGGCCGGCATCGCGCAGGGTCAATCGCCGTCGATCTGGGAGACGACAACGATATTCTGCATGTGCACGGCGATATCGCGGTGACCAACAACATGGGCTTCCGGGGTGGCAGCGGCAACGACGACATGTTGATCCATGCCGATACCCTGGTGGGCGCTATGCTGGTGGCCGGCGACGGCGGCAAGGATCGTCTGACCGTGGTGGAGCTCAATGATCGCCAGGCGCTGTTGACCCTGGATGGTGGTTCCGGCAGCGACGAGCACCGGATTGTCACGCGCCAAGCGGATCAGGGCGACTACCGCATTCGCGTTCTCGACAGCGGTGCCAGCAATGCCGGAGCGGACTCCCTGTTCATCGAAGGTCGTGGCTACGACAACTATGACGGCAGTATGGTCCGGGCCCGGACGACGGCGTCTACCACGGGCGATCTGTTCCTGGTCCGCGACAACTTCGTTGCGCGTCTGGCCGAGGCTGGCAGCGCCGTGGAGCGTATCGATGTGGGGGCCAGCATCAATGCCCGGGTGACCATCAATGGCCACGATGGCGCCGACCGCTTCGTGGTCGATGGCTCATCGACCGTGATGACGCTGGACGGAGGTCGCGGCGACGATCGCTTCGAGATTGGCCAGCAGTACGGCGAGCATCCGAACCCTGTAGGCACGGCCAGCGCTGGCGTCTACGCCTCGGGCGTCGTCGTGGGCGACGAGATCGCGGTGACCCGGGCTGGCGACGGCTTTGTCAGTCGAGGCAACGGCCAGGCAATGAGCGTGCTGGGGGGCCAGGGCAACGATCAGTATCAGGTCTACGCCACCCAGGCGCCTCTGGCACTTGATGGCGAAGACGGCTACGACAGTCTGAGTGCCTTCGGCAGCAGCGCCGAGGACAACTTCGTGATCACCGCGGGTGCCGTGTTTGGCGCTGGGCTCAATCTGTCCCATGACGATCTCGAGCGTGTGCGCGTCGAGGCCGGAGCGGGAGACGATCGGATTCAGGTGCTGAGCACCCGCGAAAGCGTACTGACTGAGGTCATCGGTGGTCTCGGCAGTGACCAGATCCAGGTGGCGGGGGACGTCAGCGGCGAGGTGAAGGCGATTGACGCCAGGGGTGCCAGCAGTCTGGTGGGCCATGGCACGGTGTCCGCTGACGAGGCCTACGCAAATCTTCTGGCCGAGGCGCTGACGGTGCAGGTGGCTAGCCCCGAGCACGGTGCCATCCTGGTCGAGCAGCCCGGTGGGGCGACGCGGGTGGTGGAAGGCGGCGACGCTGCCGCTTACTGGCTGTCGACGAACCTGCCGATCTCCGGTATCGCCGAGGGCACCAGGGTGACGCTGACACTGTCTGCCAGCATGGCGTCGACTCAGGACCGTCACGCGGCGGGCGCGGCGTCGGCCGAGACGCTGCTTCTGTCACTCGACGCTCTGGGCGAGTTTACCCAGGCGATCACCGTGGACTTCGTGTTCACCGGGGGTAGCTGGTCACCGCGCCAGCAGATCTTCGTCAAGGCGCCGACCGATGGTCTGGCCGAAGGGACTCGACAGATGGCGATCAGCTATCTGGCCCAGGTCGAGACGCCCTCGTCGTCTCCGTTGCCCCAGGCGTTGGCCTCGCTGCTGGATCAGCCCATCGCCGATACCGAGATCACGGTATTCGATGCGACGCGCGGAGATGTGGTGGTGTCCACGGCCCAGGATCGACTCCAGGTGATCGAAGGCGAGGGTGCGTCGGCTCAGTCCGGCAGCCTCGAAGTGCGCCTGTCGGTGGCGCCCCAGTCCGGTGAGGTGATCACGGTCAGCGTGGATCTGTCGGCCTTCGGCGGTCGTCTGGTGGCAAAGCACGGCGCCACCCTGAGCTTCGATGCCTCCAACTGGGACAAGCCCCAGACGCTGGTGCTGGAGGCGCTCGGCAACACCGACATCGAAGACCGGATCGACGCCCAGCTGGGCTTCGATATCTCCAGCAATCTGGGGCAGGCCAGCTCGTTTGCCGAGCGCGCCACGAGCAAGGTCGACGTCAGCGTCCACGACGATGACAGCGCTGGGCTGGTGGTGGAGCAGTCGGATGGCGGTACCCGAGTCTCGACCCTGGGCGGCAGCGACAGCTACACGCTGAGGCTGACCAAGGCGCCGAGCGCTGAGGTCAGGGTCCATCTCAATAGCGATGGCCAGACCGAGTTCCCCCTGGGTGGGCGCATCGTGCTGGATACCCTGTTCGACGGTGAGCGTAGCGTGACGGTGCTGGCCGCGCAGGGAGCCGGGGCGATTCTGGTCCTGGAAGGTGGCGACTGGGCATCGCTGGGGGCCCAGACCGGGCGCTACCTGAGCCTGGAAGATGGCTCGGGATCGAGCATTGCCGGGCGTCTGCGGATCAACCACATCGATGCCCAGGGAAGGCTGCACCTGATGTCCGACGATACCCTGGGAAGCTGGGTCGGTGACAGCCTGACGCTGACCTCCGTCACCACACCTGCGGTGGTGTTCGACGCCAGCAACTGGGCCGACAAGGTGGCCGTCGAGGTGGTGGCGGAGACCCGATATCGGGCTCCGGTCGAGGCGGGCATGCAGTTTGTCACCGAACGGCGTCTGTCCGACATTCAGGGACCGCTGATCGTCGAAGGGGGCACTGTCGCCGATACGCCGGTGCCGTCTGTGCCGCTGATGCTGCCTTCTGAAGGTGTCAGCGCGCTGGCCGCCGAGACCTCCGGCACCGCGCATGAGGATAGCGACAGCCTGGTGCTGCACGTGGATGCCAGCGTGGCCGACCTGTCCGGTGTCATCGGTGCCGAGCGGATCGGCGGGCTCGGCATGGGTGAAGGCATGCTGTCCCAGGACAACGGTGTGGGCGGTACCATCGATACCGAGCGAGGGGTTCATTTCCACGGTGTCGAGGTCTTCGAGGCGCTGCTGGGCGCAGGCAATGATCAGCTTGCCATCGATGCCGATCCGGTGGCCTTCGACGGCGACTGGCAGGCACAGACGGTGGCGGGTGTTTCCCAGCTGAATCGTAGTGCCGGCAGCTGGTACGCCGATGGCTTCCGTGCTGGTGACAGCGTACTGGTCGGCGAACAGCGTCTGTTGATTCGCGACATCACCAGCGCCGGGGCGCTGGTGCTCGACGGAGTGGTGAGTGCCAGCAGTGGCCGTGTGATTCGTGAAATGCCGCTCAGTGTGGTCCACGGTGGCGGCGGTGATGACCACATCCGGGTGAGCGGTGGCTATCAGTGGCAGATGCCGCTGGTGGTGTTCGGCGATACCTCTCGCAGTGGCGAGCGCTACAGCGCCGTCGGCGGCCGGCCGACGCTGCTGGCTCAGCCGTTCCTGGAGGCCGGTGATAACCTGCTGGACGCCAGTCAGGCCATCGGTGGCGTGGTGCTGGTGGGTGGTGCCGGCGCGGATACGCTGATTGGCGGCCTCGGTGATGACCAGCTGTTTGGTGGATCCGGCGATGACCGTCTGAGTGATGAAAAGGGCGGTAACAACCATCTGTACGGTGATGGTGGCATCGACGTGGATGTTTCCCGACGCCTCAGTCTGGCCGATACGGTGATGACGGTGCATGCCAGCGCCGCAGCGATTGCCCATCCGACCGGAGATAGCCTCACAGCCGGTGATGACGTGCTGAGTACTGGGGGAGGCAACGACATCCTGCTGGGGGACCACGGCGTGATCCAGCTGGAGGCTCGCCCCGGAGAGGCGGGCCTGCGACTGCTCGATAGTCAGCGGGTGCTCGCGGTGGAAGGCGTCGACATGGCGTCGGGCGGCGATGACAGCTTGAGCGTCAGCGGTGGCGACAACCTGTTGATCGGTGGCAGTGGCAACGACGTCCTGAGCGGAGGCGGCGCTTCCGACTGGCTGATCGGTGACAACGCCAAGGTTACCTTAAAGGTGGTGAACGATCTGTCCAGTGGTGCCACGCTGGTGCTCAAGGACAGTATCCACGACGGAGGCGACCGACTGTTCGGCGGCGAGGGCAATGACTTGCTGCTGGGGGGGGGCGGGTCTGACGTGCTTTACGGTGGCAGCTTGACCAGCGGCGGTCGCAGCGGTGATGACCTGCTGGTGGGCGACTACGTCCGGCTGGACGTGGTGGGCACCCAGGTGCGTGAACTGGTCACGCTGCCAAGCGCCAATGGGGCAGCGGATCGTCTTGACGGTGGTGATGGTCGCAACGTCCTGATTGGCGGAGAAGGCAGTGACAGCCTCAGCACCGGTGGCAATGACAGCGTGACTGTCGCCTCGCCTGAGCGCAGTGCCAGCGTGGCGATCGGTGACCATGGTCTGCTTGAGTGGAACCCTGCGGGTGTCCTGGTCATTGCGACCTCCCGCCTGGCGTCCGATACTGCCGCCAGCGAGACGGCGGCTATGCTGAATACCCGCGGCGGGGACGACAGCATTCGCTTGAGCGGTGGCCACTCCGTGGTCATCGGTGGGGTGGGCAGTGACCTGATCGAGATCGTCAAGGCTGGCGACGGGGCGCGCCATGTGGTGCTGGCGGATCGCGGCACCCTGAGCTGGAGCGACGTCGGCGTTCTGGTCAACGGCGATAGTCTGACGCCCAACGTCGGCGGCGCCGATCGTGTGGCTGTCGAGTCGGGTTCGGTCACCGCTGTGGGCGGTGCCGGTGCGGACACCATCGAGATCAGCGCAGCATCGGTCGACGCCCGTCACCTGCTGTTTGGCGATAACGGTTCTCTGCGCCAGAGTGCCAGCGGAGTGTTGTTGAGCGCCGCCTCCAGTGCGACTGCCATCGGCGGCGACGACACCCTCGAGGTGAATGCCGGTTCGGTCACGGCCATCGGCGGCGCTGGCGATGATCGGATTTCGATCACCGCCGCCTCGGCCACCAGTCGTCACCAGTTGATCGGTGACAATGGGCGACTCCAGTGGGACGACACCTCGGTGTTGAGGACGATGACCAGTACCGCATCGGCGGTGGCGGGACAGGATCGCATCGGCGTCAATGCCGGTCGCAATGAGATCGTCGGTGGTGCGGGCAGCGATGCCATCACCACGGGTGATCAGACCAGCACGGTGCTTGCCGACCTCGGTCGCCTGGAGTGGAACGCAGCGGGACATCTGGTGAGCGCGCGTTCGTTGGCGCACGGTCACGGCGCGGCGGATAGCGTCAGTGTCGGCAGCGGCGGCAACCTGGTGATCGGCGCCGAAGGCGACGATGTCATCACCTCCGCCGCTGGTGCTGACAAGGTAGCGGGTGATCACGCCGAGGTACTGTTCGACGCCAATGGCGTGGTGACGTCCTTTGCGTCCCTTCATTTCGCCATCGGCGGGATAGATACCATCACTACCGGCAAAGGTGATGACTGGATCATCGGCGGGTTTGGTGGTGAACGCATCAGTGCCCTTGGCGGCGACAACGTGGTCATTGGGGACAATGGGTCGATCACCGCACAAGATGGTGTTCGCCAGGAGGTGAAGAGCCTCGATCGGCGCCAGGGCACCGGTGGGGATGACGTCATCCTGCTGGGAGTGGGCCGGGATCAGGCGATTGGCGGTGTCGGCGCCGATACCCTTGTCAACGCCGGCGGCGAGACCGTGGCCATCGCCGATGACGGCCGCATTCTCAGTGATACCACCGGCCGTTACCGCCTGGCGGAAACCGGCAATATTGCCCTGCGCAGCGACAATCACCTGATTGGCGGCATCGATCGCGATGTGCTGCTGGGTGGCGGCGGCCAGGACACGCTCGAGGGCGGTGCCGGTAACGATATTCTGATGGGCGATTTCGCTCGGGTGACTCGCGTGCCAGGGCTGATCACCATCGAGACCATCGACAACTTCGAAGGTAGCGACGACGTCATCCTGACCGGACTGGGCCACGATGTGGCGATGGGCGGCGCCGGCTTCGACGGCTTCGGTGGTGACTACGGCTTCGACATCCTGATCGGCGAATATGGCCGAGTACGGTTGAGTGTGGCCTCTGCCGGTTCGACGAGTGTGCCGGAGGTCGAGCGTGTCACCTCCATCGTGACCCTGGCTCAGGGCAAGCTGGATCTGGTGCGCGGTGCGCAGCAGAACCTCTACCGTGAGCAGGAGCCAGGCGGCCGCCTGGCCGCCTGGAGCTGGATGGATCGCACCGCGTTCGCCCTGGGCGAGGCGATGGTCTCGAACAACCGCCCGGCAGCGGTGGCTCCGAGTCAGGGACTCGAGGATCTACGTGGTGTTGTCGCTGGTTGGGCGGCCCACCATGACAGTCGCGGTGGCATCATCAGCGGCTTGCCGCTGTTCGCCGCTCCCCCGGCTGCCGGCAGCGTGCCAACGGCGCCAGACGCTGCGGAGGGTAGTGAGTCGCTCGAGGCGGTACCGTCGGTCGATGACGCAACCCTGGACCAGTCGCCACAGGCGGCAGGCTCACCGGCGTCGACCGAGGTATCGCCCAAGGTGTCGAGCGAGGCAGATGCGTCCGTTCCTGCCGAACAGCAAGGTGCCATGGGCAGTTCGGCACTGGGTGGCCTGGCAGCGGCGCTGGCCGGCGCTGGCTGGGGTGTCGCCCGAGCCATGACGTCGTCCACCGACCACACCGATAGACTCAAGACGCTTCGACGTGAACAGGCCGCCGAGCAATGGCGTCGGCTGCGCAAGGATGACGATGAGGAGACGTCTTGATTGACACCTTGATGAGGGGCCTGAACGGGCCAGCGGGAGCGGTATGCTGCTAGACGAGGCAAGGGGCGACGTTGAAGCGTCCATGCGTGAACGGATGCAGCACTGGCTGGCCCGGCACTGTGAGCGCAGCGGCGCTGTCGATGAGGTGCGGCTGGTCGAGGGATTGGTGGCGTGGCGTGGGCCATCCGGCATCGAGCCAGTGGCGCTGTGGCCGGGCTTCAGCGAGGGCGAGGGCGCCGGCGAGGCACTGCTGGCGCTGGCAAGTGAGGTCGCCGAGGTTGCCAGTGGCATGGTCAGCCAACTGGATGAGGCGCACCTGGGCATCGGCTATCCGGTGAGCATGGATGGCGAGGTGGCAGGCGCGGTAGCGCTGAGCCTGGCGATTCCGCCTGGCCTGCGCGACACCTCCGACGACGGTGTGGCGCGGGCACGTCAGTCCCTGGTGCCACTGATGCAGCGACTCGAGGAAGGTGTCGCTGCGCTGGAACGGGACCTGATGAGTGAGCGGCAAGAAGACATGCTGCGACACCAGGCGGTACTCGGGGACCGCCTGTCCCTGCTGGCCGGCGTGCTGTCGGAGGCTACCTTCGCCGCAGCCTCGGCACAGCTGGTGACCCGTCTGGCCGAGCAGTTCGGTGCCGAACGCGTAAGCCTCGGCTGGCGCCGTGGTGCCAGTTGTCGCGTGTTGCAGATTTCCCACAGCGCCCAGTTCAATCGCAAGATGAATCGAGTGAAGGCCACGGCGGCGGCGATGGATGAGGCGCTCGACCAGTTGGCCAGCGTGGCCTGTCCTCCCGTGGAAGGTGCGGCAGGGCGGCACGATGGCGGTGTCCAGCTGGCCCATCAGGAGCTGGTCGCCCTCGGCGGTGTTCCTTCGGTGGTCAGCGTACCCTGCCTCGACGATGGGGTGGCGCGTGGCGCCGTGACCCTGGAACGCGATCGACCCTTTACCCTCGACGAGATCGAGGCGCTGGAGAGTCTGCTGGCGCTATGCACCCGTGCGCTGGAGGAGAAAAGGCGCAACGACCGGCCGCTGGTGGTCAAGGCGCTGGCATCGGCTGGCGAGCAACTGGAGCGCCTGCTTGGACCGGGACATCTCGGGCTCAAGCTGGCGGTGCTGGCGCTGGTGGCTCTGCTGGTCGCCTCCACCCTGATCACCACGGTGGAAGAGGTGGCGGCGGAGGTGACCGTCGAAAGTCGTGTGCAGCGGGTGATCTCGGCGCCGTTCCGGGGGTATCTCGAGGCAACCAGCGTGCGAGCCGGTGATCGTGTCGAGCGCGGGCAGGTGCTGGCGAGCATGGAAACCCGGGAGCTGCTGCTGGAACGGCTGCAATGGCAGAGCGAAATCGCCAAGCTGTCACGCCAGGAGCAGGAGTCCCGCGCGCGTGGTGATCGCGCCGGGCTCAACGTGCTGGCGGCTCAGCGAGAGCAGGCCGAGGCACGGGTTGCGCTGGTCGAGTCCAGGCTCAATCGGGCCACCCTGGTCGCGCCCTTCGATGGGGTGGTGGTCAGTGGCGACCTGACTCAGCGACTGGGCGCGGTGACCGAGCAGGGCGAGGAGCTGTTTCGCGTCTCTCCGCTGGACGGGTTTCGCCTGGACCTGGCCGTGCCCGAGGGCCGTATCGATGATCTGGCGCCGACCCAGCATGGCTCGATGGTGCTCGCCTCGATGACCGGCAAGCGTTGGCCGCTGGTGGTCGAGCGGATCACACCCCGGAGCACCAGCGGTGAAGGTCAGACCCGCTTTATCGTCGAGGCTCGCCTGGAGATGAACGCCGGCGAGGTTGACCCCCGGCAGGTGGAACGCTTGCTGCGCCCAGGGTTGTCGGGTATTGCGCGGGTCGAGGTCGGCGAAGGTCCGCTGATCGAGATCTGGACCCGCGGGCTGCGAGACTGGCTCAAGCTGACGCTGTGGCGCTGGTGGGGGTGAATCATGACCACTGCACTGTTCAGCCAGCACTGGCACCGAGTCGCCGATCTACGCCTGCGCCTGCGCCGGCATGCGCGTTTGTCACGCCACGAGTATCGCGGCGAGCCGTGGTACGTGCTGCACGATTCGCTGACTGGACAGGTGCATCGTTTTACGCCGGAGTCCTATCAGATCATCGGGCGACTCGATGGACGACGCACCCTCGACGACATCTGGCATCAGGTCAGCCGGTCGTTGGGCGAAGCCATGCCGACACAGCAGGAACTGGTCACCCTGATCGGTCGCTTGCATCGTGCCAATCTGCTTTCGGGGCACGAAGACATCAATATCGAGGAACTGTCACGGCGTCAGACGCGGCAGCGTCGCAGCAAGTGGCTGCAGCTGATCAAGTCGCCGCTGGGCATCCGCATCCCGCTGCTGGATCCGGAGCGCTTCGTCGCCGCGAGCTACCCGCTGGTAAGGCCGCTGCTGGGCCCGCTGGGCGCGGTGCTGTGGCTGGCGACCGTGGTGCTGGCGCTGGTGGTCGCAGGCATCCACTGGACGCAGCTGAGCGACAACCTGGCCGATCGGGTGCTGGGGGTCGACAATCTATTGCTGATGGCACTGGTCTACCCGTTGATCAAGACCCTGCACGAACTGGGGCACGCCTGGGCCACCCGCGACGCGGGCGGCGAGGTCCACGAGATCGGGGTGATGCTGCTGGTCTTTTTCCCGGTACCCTACGTCGACGCCAGCGCCGCTGCGGCCTGCCCGGACAAGGGCAAGCGTATGCTGGTCGGGGCCGCCGGGGTGCTGGTCGAACTCTGGCTGGCGGCGGCGGCCATGCTGGTGTGGGCCATGGCCGAGCCTGGCGTTGTTCGCTCGCTGGCCTTCAACGTCATGTTGATCGGCGGTGTCTCGACCCTGATGTTCAACGGCAACCCGCTGCTGCGCTTCGACGCCTACTACGTGCTGGCCGACTACCTGGAAATTCCGAATCTGTTTTCCCGCGCCAACCAGCAGCTCACCTACGTGGTCAAGCGCTACCTGCTGGGACGTCGCGATGTCAGCGGTCAGGCCGGTTCGCTCAAGGAGGCCTGGTGGCTGGTGGCCTATGCGGTGCTGTCCTTCGTCTACCGACTGATCATCATGGTGGTCATCGCCACCTTCGTCGCCACCCAGTACCTGTTCATCGGTATCCTGCTGGCGCTGTGGTCGGTGACCATGACGCTGCTGTTGCCCCTGTTCAAGCTGTTGAAGGCCATGTCTGTGGATAGCCAACTCGAAGGTTCTCGCACTCGCGCCTGGAGCTGGTTGCTCGGCGGCCTGGCGTTGCTGCTGGCGGGCCTGCTGCTGGTGCCCGCGCCTCACGCCACCACCCTAAAGGGGGTGATCGATTCTGCCGAGCCCGCGCGCCTGCGGTCCGGTGTCAGCGGTGAGCTGGTCGAACTGATGGCGATACAAGGGCAGCCACTTCGCACCGGCGACCCGATTGCCCGTATCGCGGCACCGGAACTCGACGCCGAGGTGAGGCTGCTCGAGGCCAGGGCACGGGAAATCCAGCAGCAGCAGCAGGCCGACATTCGGGACCCGCAGGCGCTGTCGGTGCTGGCGGAGACTCAACGCCTGGTCGATGGTCAGCTGGTCGATGCCAGGCGCAGAGCGGCGGCGACATTGCTGACGAGCCCCCACGATGGACGCTGGATGATGCCCGAAGGGGCGCCCCTCCTGGGTAGCCATGTTCGCCGCGGCCAGGCCCTCGGGGTGCTGGTCAAATCCGGTGACCTGCGAGTGCGGACGCTGGTGCCGACCCACCAGGCGGAACTCGTGCGCGACGACCGGCGCAGCGTCAGCGTGCGTACCGGCGGTGATGCGAAGGCCGTCGCCTCGCACCTGCTGCGGTTGTCCCCTGGCGCCAGTCATGAGGTGCCGAGCCTGAGTCTCACCCAGAAGGGCGGAGGCGATGTTGCCCTGGACCCCACGGCGGCGTCGGGGGAAGGCGAGCCGCTGAGGGCCTTTCGTCGGCATCATCTGGCGGACTTCAGCGCCACAAGCCTGATCGAGAGCGCTGCAAGGGTGCGCCTGGGTCAAGGTGTCCAGGTGCGTATCGAGCACACACCGGAGCCGATTGGATTCCGCGTGTGGCGGCAGGTCCGGCGTTCCTTCCTGCGCCTGTTCGAGCGCTGAGTCGATGCTGACACGAGTTCCCGCAGACGTCATCAGCCGCGCCGAGCGCCCGGTGTCAGCACCTGGTGCACTGGAACGGGCCTGGCATGGGTTGAGGGCAAGCCTCGGCGGGCCCTCCTCGGTCAGACGATGGGTCTTGCGTTGCCGTCTTCCCGTCCTTCACTGGCATGCGCGGCAGCTGTCACGACTCGACGACACCGCGCTCGATGCGCAGGCTGGCCTTCTGCGCCAGGCGTTGCGCCGTCGCGGCGTGGTTGGGTGGCTATGGCCACGTGCTTTCGCCCTGGTCAGGGAAGTGGCACGACGTGAACTGGGCATGGCACACCACGACGTGCAGCTGTTGGGGGGCATGGTCCTGCTGAAGGGGCAGGTAGCGGAAATGCAGACCGGCGAGGGCAAGACCCTGACGGCCACTCTGCCGGCTGCTACCGCCGCCCTGGCCGGCATCCCGGTGCACATCATCACGGTCAACGACTACCTGGCGTCAAGGGACGCCGACAAGATGGGCCCCGTCTACGCCCGCCTGGGTCTCTCGGTGGCCTCGGTGGTCCACGGCATGACGCCCGCCGAAAGGCGCAGGGCCTACTCGGCGGATGTGGTCTACTGCACCAACAAGGAACTGGTATTCGACTACCTGCGGGACACCCAGGAGCTGGGCACCAGGCGTCACCCCTTGAGCGCCCACGCTGCACGACTGCAGGGGCGTCTCACCAGCCACAGGCTGCTGCTCAGAGGGCTGCACTTCGCCATCGTCGACGAGGCCGACAGCGTGCTGATGGACGAGGCGCGGACTCCCTTGATCCTGTCTGGCCCCGCCGGCGAGGGTGCACTGGATATTGCGCTTGTCGATGAGGCCATCGCCATGGCGAAGCGCTTTGTCGAGGACGAGCACTTCGTGCGGGAACAGGGGCAGCTGTTGTTGACCGACAGCGGCAAGCGTTATCTGGAATCGCAGGTCGAACGACTGTCCCGCCAGTCGATGGCCGGACACTGGCAGGGACGTTCCCGTCAGCAGTGGTTGATCCAGCAGGCTCTGCTGGCGCAGCACCACTTTCAACGTGACGTCCACTACCTGGTACGGGATGGCAAGGTGCTGATCATTGACGAGCACACCGGCCGGGTGATGGAGGATCGGCGCTGGGAAAAGGGGCTGCAGCAGATGATCGAGCGCCGCGAAGGGTGCGAGCCCAGCGATCCCAACATTACCCTGGCGCGTCTGACCTACCAGCGTTTCTTTCGCCGCTATCGCCACCTGTCGGGTATGACCGGTACGGCCAGGGAGGTGCGGCGCGAACTCTGGACTACCTACCGTCAGAGGGTGGTGACGGTGCCCCCTCATCGGCCTGGCCGGCGGCGTCTCGGCAAGGTGATGCGTTGCGACACGAAGGCGGCCAAGTGGGAATGGATCTGCCAACGTCTTCCTTCTCTCGTCGCGCAAGGGCGTGCTGTGCTGGTGACCACCGTCAGCCTCGCTGATGCCGAAGCGCTTTCGGCGAGACTCAAGGCCAACGACATTGCACACCGAATACTGAGCGCTCGCCAGGACGCCGACGAAGCGGCGGTCGTCGCCGCAGCCGGGGCGCCAGGGGCGGTCACCCTTGCCACCAGCATGGCAGGACGCGGGACCGATATTCCGCTTGATCCGGTGACTCGTGGTGCGGGCGGCCTGCACGTGATCCTGGCGGGCCATCACGACGCTGCGCGGATAGATCGTCAGATCATGGGGCGCTGCGCTCGCCAGGGCGATCCGGGCAGCGTCGAGTGGGTGCTGTCCGAAGAGGATGAATTGCTGACTGAACTGGATGGCTGGCAACGCCGTCTTGGAAGGCTTGCCACACGACTGCGCCGCGCGCAGCAGACCAGGGAGCGTCGCCACGCCCGGGAGCGGGCACGTTTGCTCGAAGCCGACTGGCGTGAAGATGACCAACTGGGTTTCAGCGGAAGAGGGGAGTAGCGTGGCGCGGAAGTGGCATGGCGCGAAGGTGGCATGGCGCGGAAAGAGGCGCGTTCATTTCTTTAATTCGCTCTATGGTTTTTCCCACTGGCAGATCTGTATGGCCATGGTCTGCGCTGATAGCCGATCGTTGTTTAACCCTTGTCTCCGTCATGGAAAGGAAGTGCGCATGAAAGCAGCGAGATCACTGATCGTCGCCCTGGGATGCATCGCCGCGCCGGCAATGGCGCAGGACACGGATCTGCAAGAACCGGGATTTGGTGAAATAAGCTGCCTGGTGGAGCCAGGTCGCCAGGCTGCTCTGTCGAGCCAGGTGCCGGGCGTCATCGAGCGAATCGACGTACAAGCGGGCGTGCGGGTGGCGGATGGCGATCCGCTGTTTTCGCTGATGCGGGATGTCGAATCCGCCAGTGTCGAACTGGAGCGTTCTCGCGCCGCCTATGCGTCACGACGCATGCAGCGAAACCAGCGAATGATCGAGCGCAATATGCTCAGCGAGAGCGAACGTGACGAGATCGATACCGAGCTTCGCCTGGCCCGCCTGCAGGTCAATCTCGCCAATGCACGTCTGCAACAGCTCACGACGCGTGCTCCCTTCGATGGGTGGGTGAGCGAACGCCTGGCGGAGGAGGGTGAATTCGTTGACGCCACGCCGGTGCTTGAACTGGTTCAGCTAGATCCGCTACGCATCGAGGCCGCTTTGCCGCTGGCCGCTTACGGAAGAATCGCTGCAGGAGATGTCATCGAGGTAACGCTATCGAGCCCGGTGGGGCAACGCTATTCAGCGGAGGTCATCCATGTGGACCCGGTGATCGACGCTTCGAGCGGGACCTTCGCCTTGGGCATGCGGCTTGCCAACCCAGATGAGCAGATTCCGGCAGGGATCGCCTGTGAGCTCGGCGGCATCGCGGAAGGTGGCGACGCCTAGGCCGATTCGATACGTCAGTGGATGCTCCATGACGAGCCGGGTAAGCAGAGAAAGCCCCGGCGGTTTGCTGCAGTTTCTTGGCGCCTTCCTCGTTGCCTTGTCGGGGATGTCATGCAGATGACGGTGGCGTGAAATTTTTTTACACGAAGTGCTTGCCAAGGCCGGTCCCAATCCGTAGAGTACGCATCCGCTGCCGGCGACGAGTAAACGTCACAGGCGGTAAAGGGTGGTAAAAGTGATTGTTTTGAAAAGGCTTTTTCAAGTCTTCGAGAAATTCCCCACTTGACGGGCAACGAGAAATCGGTAAAATGCTCGCCACTCGATCGGAGTCGCCAGGACGGCATCGCAGAATGCGCGTCAGGCTCGCTTCGCTTTCTCTTGAGTCCTGCAGGCTCTTGAGTCCTGCAGGCATCGCTTGCACGGCGAAAAAAGAAAGCCTTGACGAAACGCTTCGATTCTGTAGAATACGCCTTCCTCGCAGGGCGCTGCGCCAACAGGCGCTGCAAAGCGAAAAGCTCTTTAAAAATTGATCAGGTAATTCATGTGGGCGCTTGCCGATGAGTCAGTGACACTGTCACTGAAATATCAAGGCAAGCGACTCGTCAAACGAGACGTTTGAACCTTGAGCCAAGTTTGGTCCGCTTAACGGACTATCAGACTTTAAACTGAAGAGTTTGATCATGGCTCAGATTGAACGCTGGCGGCAGGCCTAACACATGCAAGTCGAGCGGAAACGATCCTAGCTTGCTAGGAGGCGTCGAGCGGCGGACGGGTGAGTAATGCATAGGAATCTGCCCGGTAGTGGGGGATAACCTGGGGAAACCCAGGCTAATACCGCATACGCCCTACGGGGGAAAGCAGGGGATCTTCGGACCTTGCGCTATCGGATGAGCCTATGTCGGATTAGCTAGTTGGTGAGGTAACGGCTCACCAAGGCTGCGATCCGTAGCTGGTCTGAGAGGATGATCAGCCACATCGGGACTGAGACACGGCCCGAACTCCTACGGGAGGCAGCAGTGGGGAATATTGGACAATGGGCGAAAGCCTGATCCAGCCATGCCGCGTGTGTGAAGAAGGCCTTCGGGTTGTAAAGCACTTTCAGTGAGGAAGAAAGCCTTGAGGTTAATACCCTCGAGGGAGGACATCACTCACAGAAGAAGCACCGGCTAACTCCGTGCCAGCAGCCGCGGTAATACGGAGGGTGCGAGCGTTAATCGGAATTACTGGGCGTAAAGCGCGCGTAGGCGGCTTGATAAGCCGGTTGTGAAAGCCCCGGGCTCAACCTGGGAACGGCATCCGGAACTGTCAGGCTAGAGTGCAGGAGAGGAAGGTAGAATTCCCGGTGTAGCGGTGAAATGCGTAGAGATCGGGAGGAATACCAGTGGCGAAGGCGGCCTTCTGGACTGACACTGACGCTGAGGTGCGAAAGCGTGGGTAGCAAACAGGATTAGATACCCTGGTAGTCCACGCCGTAAACGATGTCGACTAGCCGTTGGGCTCCTTGAGAGCTTTGTGGCGCAGTTAACGCGATAAGTCGACCGCCTGGGGAGTACGGCCGCAAGGTTAAAACTCAAATGAATTGACGGGGGCCCGCACAAGCGGTGGAGCATGTGGTTTAATTCGATGCAACGCGAAGAACCTTACCTACCCTTGACATCGAGAGAACTTTCCAGAGATGGATTGGTGCCTTCGGGAACTCTCAGACAGGTGCTGCATGGCTGTCGTCAGCTCGTGTTGTGAAATGTTGGGTTAAGTCCCGTAACGAGCGCAACCCTTGTCCCTATTTGCCAGCGATTCGGTCGGGAACTCTAGGGAGACTGCCGGTGACAAACCGGAGGAAGGTGGGGACGACGTCAAGTCATCATGGCCCTTACGGGTAGGGCTACACACGTGCTACAATGGCCGGTACAATGGGTTGCGAATCCGCGAGGTGGAGCTAATCCCATAAAGCCGGTCTCAGTCCGGATCGGAGTCTGCAACTCGACTCCGTGAAGTCGGAATCGCTAGTAATCGTGAATCAGAATGTCACGGTGAATACGTTCCCGGGCCTTGTACACACCGCCCGTCACACCATGGGAGTGGACTGCACCAGAAGTGGTTAGCCTAACTTCGGAGGGCGATCACCACGGTGTGGTTCATGACTGGGGTGAAGTCGTAACAAGGTAGCCGTAGGGGAACCTGCGGCTGGATCACCTCCTTAAACGACACGTCATCTGACTGTCGGTAAGTGCTCACAATGAATTACCTGATCGATAGAGCGGTTAACGGAACTTTAAGTTGGACGTTTGTGCTTCATTAGCAAGCCACAAGCCGCCAGCTTAGAGTTTTGTGCTCTAATGCTCTTTAACAATGTATATCATGCTGACAAAGTAAGATACGTTTCAAGCGTATCCGGCAATTGTCGTGACATCATCGATTGACAGACCCTTTGGGGTTATATGGTCAAGCGATGAAGCGCATACGGTGGATGCCTAGGCAGTCAGAGGCGATGAAAGACGTGGAAGCCTGCGATAAGGTTCGGCGAGGTGGCAAACGACCTGCGACCCGGACATCTCTGAATGGGGAAACCCACCCAAGGTAACTTGGGTATCTCATGTTGAATATATAGACATGAGAGGCGAACCGGGGGAACTGAAACATCTAAGTACCCCGAGGAAAAGAAATCAACCGAGATTCCCCTAGTAGCGGCGAGCGAACGGGGACCAGCCCTTAAGCAACACAACTGGTAGGTGAACAGACTGGGAAGTCTGGCCATAGTGGGTGATAGCCCCGTAACCGAAACCTGAGTGTTGTGAAATCGAGTAGGTCGAGGCACGTGAAACCTTGACTGAAGACGGGGGGACCATCCTCCAAGGCTAAATACTCCTGACTGACCGATAGTGAACCAGTACCGTGAGGGAAAGGCGAAAAGAACCCCGGAGAGGGGAGTGAAATAGATCCTGAAACCGTATGCGTACAAGCAGTGGGAGCCAACTTGTTTGGTGACCGCGTACCTTTTGTATAATGGGTCAGCGACTTATTTTCAGTGGCGAGCTTAACCGTATAGGGGAGGCGTAGAGAAATCGAGTCTTAACTGGGCGACCAGTCGCTGGAAATAGACCCGAAACCGGGCGATCTATCCATGAGCAGGTTGAAGGTTGAGTAACATCAACTGGAGGACCGAACCAGGATCTGTTGAAAAAGATTTGGATGACTTGTGGATCGGAGTGAAAGGCTAATCAAGCCCGGAGATAGCTGGTTCTCCTCGAAAGCTATTTAGGTAGCGCCTCACGTATCACCGCCGGGGGTAGAGCACTGTTTCGGCTAGGGGGTCATCCCGACTTACCAACCCGAGGCAAACTCCGAATACCGGTGAGTGCAAGCGTGGGAGACACACAGCGGGTGCTAACGTCCGTTGTGAAAAGGGAAACAACCCAGACCGTCAGCTAAGGTCCCGAAATCCTGGTTAAGTGGGAAACGATGTGGGAAGGCTTAGACAGCTAGGAGGTTGGCTTAGAAGCAGCCATCCTTTAAAGAAAGCGTAATAGCTCACTAGTCGAGTCGGCCTGCGCGGAAGATGTAACGGGGCTCAAACCAGGTACCGAAGCTACGGGTTCGCCGAATGGCGAGCGGTAGAGGAGCGTCGTGTAAGCCGATGAAGGTGTGTTGAGAAGCATGCTGGAGGTATCACGAGTGCGAATGCTGACATGAGTAACGACAAGGGGAGTGAAAAACTCCCCCGCCGGAAGACCAAGGGTTTCTGTTCGACGCTAATCGGAGCAGAGTGAGTCGGCCCCTAAGGCGAGGCCGAAAGGCGTAGTCGATGGGAAACGGGTCAATATTCCCGTACCTCACAGTATTGCGATGGGGGGACGAAGAAGGCTAGGTGAGCCAGGCGTTGGTTGTCCTGGTGAAAGCCGGTAGGCTGAGGATTCAGGTAAATCCGGATCCTCAAGGCCGAGAGGCGAGACGAACTGACTACGGTCAGGAAGTCATCGATGCCACGCTTCCAGGAAAAGCCTCTAAGCTTCAGATACTGTGAGACCGTACCCCAAACCGACACAGGTGGTCAGGTAGAGAATACCAAGGCGCTTGAGAGAACTCGGGTGAAGGAACTAGGCAAAATGGTGCCGTAACTTCGGGAGAAGGCACGCCGCATTAGGGTGAAGGTCCTCGCGACCGGAGCCTGACGCGGTCGAAGATACCAGGTGGCTGCAACTGTTTATTAAAAACACAGCACTCTGCAAACGCGCAAGCGGACGTATAGGGTGTGACGCCTGCCCGGTGCCGGAAGGTTAAGTGATGGTGTTAGCTCACGCGAAGCTCCTGATCGAAGCCCCGGTAAACGGCGGCCGTAACTATAACGGTCCTAAGGTAGCGAAATTCCTTGTCGGGTAAGTTCCGACCTGCACGAATGGCGTAATGATGGCCACGCTGTCTCCACCCGAGACTCAGTGAAATTGAAATCGCAGTGAAGATGCTGTGTACCCGCGGCTAGACGGAAAGACCCCGTGAACCTTTACTACAGCTTCACACTGGACGCTGATGTTGCTTGTGTAGGATAGCTGGGAGGCTTTGAAACCCTGTCGCCAGATGGGGTGGAGCCAACCTTGAAATACCAGCCTGGCATCATTGGCGTTCTAACTCAGGACCGTAATCCGGTTCGAGGACCGTGTGTGGTGGGTAGTTTGACTGGGGCGGTCTCCTCCCAAAGAGTAACGGAGGAGCACGAAGGTACCCTCAGCACGGTTGGAAATCGTGCAGTGAGTGCAAGAGCATAAGGGTGCTTAACTGCGAGACAGACACGTCGAGCAGATACGAAAGTAGGTTCTAGTGATCCGGTGGTTCTGTATGGAAGGGCCATCGCTCAACGGATAAAAGGTACTCCGGGGATAACAGGCTGATACCGCCCAAGAGTTCACATCGACGGCGGTGTTTGGCACCTCGATGTCGGCTCATCACATCCTGGGGCTGAAGTCGGTCCCAAGGGTATGGCTGTTCGCCATTTAAAGTGGTACGCGAGCTGGGTTTAGAACGTCGTGAGACAGTTCGGTCCCTATCTGCCGTGGGCGTTGGAGATTTGAGAAGCGCTGCTCCTAGTACGAGAGGACCGGAGTGGACGTACCTCTGGTGTTCCGGTTGTCACGCCAGTGGCATTGCCGGGTAGCTATGTACGGACGGGATAACCGCTGAAAGCATCTAAGCGGGAAGCCCCCTTCAAGATGAGATCTCCCTGAGGCCTTGAGCCTCCTAAAGGACCCAGCAAGACCAGCTGGTTGATAGGCCGGGTGTGGAAGCGCTGCAAGGCGTTGAGCTAACCGGTACTAATGGTCCGTGAGGCTTGACCATATAACACCCAAAGGGTTTTGGTCGATGATGTCTCGAATTAATTGACGGATACGATGAAACGTATCGTCAGCATGATATACATTGCCTTTTTCCGCCTGACGACCATAGCGAGTGGGAACCACCTGATCCCTTGCCGAACTCAGAAGTGAAACCGCTCAGCGCCGATGGTAGTGTGGGGTCTCCCCATGCGAGAGTAGGTCATCGTCAGGCATTTATTCAGAAGAAGCCCAATTCCGAGAGGAGTTGGGCTTTTTCGCATGCATGGGGAAGACCCCTCTCTTTATATGTGGGGCCGCACTGCGTGCGGTCCGGCCGCTCGCAAGCTCGCGTCGTTCGTCACCCCTTGCGGCGTTGCCGCAAAACCCTGGGGTGACTCACCCCCATGCGAGAAACATTGTTATCTTGGTGGCGTCATCCGGCAGTCTTCAGGGAAGAGCGGCGGCCAGGACGGACGGGCGCTGTAGAGCAGAAGGCGGGACCGTCCATCAGGCATTTATTCAGAAGAAGCTCGGTTATCGAGAGATAGTCGGGCCTTCTTTTTGTAAAGAGCGCATGCATGGTCTCTCTACAAGTTCAGCCCCTCTCTTTATATGTGGGGCCGCGCCGATAACCCCCTCGGCGCGGTCCGGCCTGGCTCTTCTCAAGGGCAAGCTCGCGTCGTTCGTCCCCCCTTGCAGCTTCGCTGCAGCCCTTGTAAAGAGCGCTGGGGTGACTCACCCCCATGCGAGCGACCTTGCTGTCTAAGCGTCATCGTCAGGATTTTCTTTAGAAGAAGCCCAATTCCGAGAGGAGTTGGGCTTCTTTCGTTTCTGCTTCCTATGCGGAATGCTGCTCTGGATGGAACAAAGGTGCTAAAGAAAGATCGAAATGGCATATTCATCGTACACAGAGCGAAGGAGGTGCCAGATGCAACGAATTCGTCATTCCGAGGGGCGGCCACAGGTGACGGGATTCTTCGATACCGCGACATCGAGCGTCCAGTACGTGGTCACGGACCCCGATACCAGACGGTGTGCCATCATCGATCCGGTGCTTGATTTCGATGCGGCCTCCGGTGCGACGTCCACCGCCAGCGCGGATGAACTGCTTGGCTACGTGAAGGAGCACGGCCTCGAAGTCGAGTGGGTGCTGGATACCCATCCCCATGCCGATCATCTGTCGGCGGCGCAGTATCTCAAGCAGCAGACGGGGGCGCCGACGGCGATTGGGCAGAAGATCACCGAGGTACAGGCGCTGTGGAAGGATATCTATCATTGGCCGGAGCTCGCCTGCGACGGTAGCCAGTGGGACAGGCTGTGGGCCGAGGGGGATCGCTTCTCCATCGGTAGTCTCGAGGTCGAAGTGATGTTCTCTCCCGGGCATACCCTGGCGTCGGTGACCTACCGCGTCAGTGATGCTGCCTTCGTCCACGACACCCTGTTTCAGCCTGACTTCGGCACGGCCCGGGCAGACTTTCCCGGTGGCGACGCTCAGGCCTTGTGGCAGTCGATACAGGATCTGCTTGCCTTGCCGGAAGATACCCGCATATTTACCGGGCACGACTATCGCCCTGGAGGCCGAGAGCCCCGGTGGGAGAGCACGGTGGCTGAGCAGCGCCGTGACAACATCCATCTCCAGGGTCAGCACGAGGCCGGCTACATCGCCATGCGCAATGGACGCGACCAGGACTTGCCGATGCCTGCGCTGATGCTGCCATCACTCCAGGTGAATATTCTGGGAGGACGTTTGCCCAAGGCAGAGTCCAACGGCCGTCGCTACCTCAAGATCCCGCTGAACGCCTTTTAAGCGCGGTGACGGCAGCTGAGAACGGCCTCCGAGAGCGGAGTCCATGAATATCCCTGCGGCGGGCGCTTGCCGATAGGGTCCGGTGAATATCATCCAGTGATGCTTCCGCGGGCCTTGCCCTTTCGTTAGCGACTTCGATATCGACGTCGTTAGCGAGCGCGGGTGCTTGGGCATGCGTCTCTGGTGAAGTGTCTGCTTTCACGCTAGGTTGGTCAGACGGTGATTGGCTTGCAAGCTCACAAAGGAGGCAGCATGCCCCGTCTCGACCGCTACGGACTGGCGACGCGCACCATCCATGGCCAGCAACAACGTGATCCCTTCGGCAGTCCCCATATGCCGATCTACGACACCACGACCTTCGCCTTCGATGATACGGCCTCACTGCGAGAGGTCGGAGAAGGGAAGAAGCGTGGAGGATTCTATTCGCGCTATGGCATGAATCCGACGCTGTACGCCCTCGAGGATGTGCTGGCAGGACTGGAGGGGGCCGAGGCCGCCCTGAGTTTCAGTGCAGGGATGGGGGCCATCAGCGCCTTGCTGCTGGCCCACGGCAAGAAAGGGGTGGTGGGCTACGGTGAGATCTACGGTGGCACTCTGGGGCTGATGGCGAAGGGGTTGCCAAGCCTCGGTTATCCCGTCGACCTGGTGTTGGGCGATGAAGGCGACGCTCTCGAGCGGAGGCTATGCGAGGGCGTCGGTCTGGTCTTCGTGGAGACACCGAGCAACCCGACCCTTGCCATCACCGATATCGAAAAGCTGGCTAGGCAGGCGCACGCCCATGGCGCACTGGTGGTGGTGGACAATACCTTTGCCACGCCGGTCAACCAGCTGCCGCTGCCACTCGGCGCCGATCTGGTGGTGCACAGTGCCACCAAATATCTGGGAGGGCACAGTGATCTCACCGCAGGGGCGGTGATGGGCACTCGGGCGTTGCTGGAGCCTATCGATTGGTGGCGTCAGTCCCTGGGCAGTGCACCATCGCCGCAGACAGCGTCATTGTTGTCGCGAAGCCTCAAGACCCTGTCGGTTCGAGTGGCGCAGCACAACCGTTCGGCGCAGACGATCGCCGAAGCGCTGCAATCGCATGCGGCAGTACGTCGTGTCCACTATCCTGGTCTGACGAGTCACCCCGGGCACGAGGTGGCCAGGCGGCAGATGCGTGGGTTCGGGGGCATGCTGACGCTCGAGCTGGAGGCGGACCTTTCGTTGACGGAGAAGATCGCGGAATCGCTTCGCTGGTTTGCCCTGGCACCAAGCCTGGGTGGCGCCGAAAGTCTGGTGACTCAGCCCCGCACGACCACCCACGTGGACTTGAGCGACGAGGAACGCCAGCGCAGAGGTATTTCGGACAGCATGTTGAGATTGTCGATAGGGCTCGAGGACGTGGAAGACCTGCTCGAGGATCTCGATCAGGCGCTTAGGATTGCTTGAAGCAGCATGAAGAAGGCGGGGCAGGTCGATGCTATCTCGGCACGGCGATCGTCTTGCCTGTATTTTTCAGCTTGGCCTGCGCGCGTCGGTGGTGACGCCGATCGTGTGATGGGCGCTTATGCCTTCGGCTCCAGGGCGATTGATGGAGTCCAGTGTCAGGAGAAAGGGATGTTCGATACGCTTGGTCTTGCCCTGGTGATCGGTGTCGGCGGGACGGCGCTGCTGGATCTGTGGAATTGGCTGTTGAACAAGTCGATAGGGCAACCACTGCCACCCTGGCATCTGGTCGGCCGCTGGTTTTCGGGCTTGCCCAAGGGGAGACTGGTCCATCGCCAGGGGATCGCTTCCTCGCCTGCGATCGGCGGTGAGCTCGCCATCGGCTGGATCATGCACTACGTCGTGGGCGTGAGCTTTGCCCTGGCGCTGTTGTTGGTGTGGGGAGATGGCTGGGCGTTGGCACCGACCTTTGGCCCGGCCTTGATCGTAGGCCTGGTGACGGTAGGCGCGGGCTGGTTCATCCTGCAGCCTGGCATGGGAGTGGGGGTTGCCTGCTCGGGCGCTCCCAACCCGAGCCTCGCCCGCATGAACAACGTGGTGGGCCATATCGTCTTTGCCCTGGGCATGTATCTGACGGCGCGTCTGATCACGGCGGGCTGAGCAGATACCTTGGGGTGAAGCGAGGTTCCAGATAGACGGTCTGGGCCGTCAGAGCAATGCTCTCGAGTGCCTTGTTCAATCGCTCCGGTGTCAGATCGGCCCCCGCTGCAGCCAGGGCTTCTCCGAGCAGGGCGCCAAGGGCGTAGCCGCGCAGGGCTTCGGGCCCCTGATCGTGGAGGGCGGCCCAGCTCAGGGCGTCCTGGTGCGGTATGGCGAGGATAACCTCATGGCCGGCTTCTGCCAGGGCAGCGGCGTGTTCGCCGAGATGATCCAGACAACCGACCAGGGTTCTGGGGGTGTCCAGCAGTTCACCATTTTCCAGTTCGTCGACAATATTGTCGCTGGCGACCAGGGTCACATCGGCTGCCGCCGAGAGCGGAAGACTCATGGTCATCAGCCGAAAGCGAATTTCATCGCCATGGCGGCCGAGCAGGCCCACGCGCTGTGCGCTGGTATTGCGCACTTCCCTGACGGCGGCCACCAGGCAGGCCGTCTGCAAGCGCTCTTCCAGCCGGTCGTCGATCTCGGTCAGGGTCGTCAACACGTCAGGCCGCGTCGTCACCTCGATACGTCGACCAAAAGCGCCGCCCTGGCTATTGAAGGCAGCAATGGCCGCGCTGAAGCCGATATCCAGGTCCGAATTTCCGGAGATGCCCACCAGCACTCGTGTGGGTTCGATGCCGGTGTCCGTCGCCGCCGAGAGCTGTTGCAGGTGGTCGATCAGCGAGTCCAGAACGTCGTCGTCCAGTGCATAACGTGGCATCTGCGCAGACAGTCGGCGTTGATCGGGAGCGATGCCCTGACTCAGTGCCTTCAGCAGACTCGTTCGATCATAGCCAGGCTGGTGGTCTTCGCTGGTCAATGCCGTCCAATGGACAGCAGGCGCAGTGCCATCGATCCCCAGGCCATCGACACCGTGGCAGCTTGCACAGGAGGTATGAGGCGACTCGCCGTGGGTTCCCTGCTGGTAGAGGGTCTGTCCTGACGTCAGAGGAGGGGAGTCGGCGGCTCGGGCGGAAAGCACGATGCATGAGGCCATGACGGCAAGTCGAATGCTGGCTCTCAAGGCAGGGTGTCCTCCCGCTATTGCGTGTCCATGTACAGTAACGCAGCTTCCGAGTGACTGGGCAAGCTACCATCGTCCACCCCCGGCTCCTTGGTGCCCACACACTGTAGCCGGAATTGCCGACTCAGGGCGGCCGACGGCCGAGTTTGTAGTCAGTCGACGTAGCCTCTGTCGGATGCTAATCGACAACCTGTCGGTGCGACTCGAGGTGTTCCCGAAGCCGCCCGATTTGGCACGTACCGAACAAGAATTTGCCAATTGGGTCCGCCCGAAAATGACGTCTGTCCCAATGCTGGCGGTCGCTACCTGGCGTCTCCTGGACGAGCCCGACCGGCTAGCGTCCTCAAGCGTTCGCAAAGCGCTCCCGCGGGTTCCCTGAGCAAGCTTTCTTCCCGTAGCCGTCTGGCCTGGGAGTAAAGCCCAGCAGGAGTGGAGCAGAATTGGGCAAAAGACTCGGTAGACTTAGGCGATCGTAGGCTTCGGGTTGCGGATCTTGAACAATATAACCATCCTTGTACAAGTTTGGTATATGGAAGAGCCGTGACATCGCCATGGAACAGACGCCGTCGACGGCGCGATCCTGGCTTCGCTTCGACAAGGAGGAAGAGATCCGTGACCATCTTTGAAGCCCTGCGTGAGAGCCACGACAAGCAGCGCCGCCTGCTGGAACTGCTGGTGGAGACCGAAGGCGACAGTAACGGGCGTGATGAGCTGTTCAAACGCGTCAAGAAGGAGCTCGAGAACCACGCTGGCGCAGAAGAGCGGGCCCTGTACATGCCGATGATGGAGCATGACATGACCCAGGAGAAGGCGCGGCACAGCGTGGCCGAGCACCACGAGATCGATGAGCTGATCGAGGCGCTCGAGACGACCGACTACAGTTCACCGGGCTGGCTTGCCAGCGCCAAGAAGCTGCAGCATCTGGTCACTCATCACCTCGACGAGGAAGAGCAGGAGGTGTTCCAGCTCGCCGGACGCGCCTTTGACGATGCCACCAAGGCCAACCTCGCCGAAGAGTACCTGCAGGACATGCAGGATCGGGAAGCCGGCTGAAGGCAGACGCTTTCCAAGCCGCTTGCATAAAGGGCGCCGGAGGAAACTCCGGCGCCCTTTGTCGCGTGACAGGACTCTAGGGCTTGTCTGAAAAGTGCCTGCGCTCGGTAATACGGTGTTAAAAATCGGATCAACATGCTCATTTACACCCCGTAAACTGCGCTGTCTCACCGATTTTTGCCTTGTCTAACCTTCGCTCGTCGACTTTTCGGACAGCGCCTAGGACCGGGCGTGTCGGAGTGGCGCCCCGGCGGACCAGGTTTCCAGCGCTCCACCCAGCGAATGCCTTCAACGGTGCTACCTCCGTAGCTTCGCCGAATATCCAGCGCTCTATGCCACAAGGCAGAGGTGGGTGCAGCCTGGCCAAGTCGGCCCGCCTGAAAAGATTAGTAAAAAAGAATGATGAGAAACGTACTTTAATAGTTATAATTATAATACCTTAATATCTAGAATAATAATATAAGGTGTTTTATATAGTGGTTTCTGGAATCGAGAAGCATGGTGTCACGCAGAGGCGTGAGTGTTACCTAATATGCAGTTTCGTGCATTCTTGAGACGTTTTTTAGCTAAAAATGTAACAAAATGTTCCAAAGTGCTATAACTCGGGCAAGGTTTCTTGGATGCATCTTACCGGTGTTAAGGCACTGATCAATGTGGTCTCCCTCCTTGTTCACCGGTTGCGATACGTCGGTTTGCATTCCTTCCGAGGGTTCGGTCCAGGAGCCTGGGTGACTGGCCAGTGACAATGATAATCGATCTACGACAGGGGCTTGGTGCTATGAATTCACGGGTTAGAATTCTCGACATGGAAGGGGAGGTCTGGATTCGTGATGACTCCGGTCAACTGCGTCTGCTGAGAGTAGGCGAAAGCCTATCTACCGATGCTGTTGTTTCGGCTCCCCAAGCCGCCACCTTGGTACTCGAAGGAGACCCAGCCCTTAGACTGAACCTGATGACGACGGATGGCGTGCTCGTTTCTCGACTGCTGAGTGAGAGCCCTTCGCCATCCGATTCGGGCGATTTTTACCGCGGGCCCGATGATGACACGCCCCTCGGTGAAGGGGATTTCAGTCGTACGGGAGAGGAGATCGGTGACGAAACCCTGAATGAGCTGCTGGCTGAACTCGAGGAGAATCCTCCCCAGGCGGGTAGTAGCTCATCGGCTGGAGGGAGCGGTAATGAAGGACACGGTTTCGTACGCCTTTTGCGCATCGTCGAAAACGTGGATCCGCTAGCATTCAATTTCCCACTGGCGGATGAGGTGGGCATTGAAGTGCGTGACGGTGACCCCATCGACGATGATGATGGTGCCTTGCTGGATGATGCGCTCAGCGTGAGCGTCGAACTGTTGGGCGCGGGAGCCGACGGCATCTTTTCTCTGGCGGAAATCGGCGATGATGGCAGCGTCACCGCCAGAGTGATTCTTGGTGACGATACGGAGGTCGGTGATCGCCTGGTGGTGGTTGCCGCCGATGGCAGTGTACTGCTGGATCGCCCGGTCACGGTGACTGATCTAACGGAAGGCGTCGATCTGGAAGTGCCTGTTGCGCCCGGCGATGACAGTGTCAGTGTCCAGGCGACCGTGACCGACGCCGATGGCAACAGCGACAGCGACGACGACACCAAACCGATCGACGACCAGCCGCCGACGGTGGAGGTCAATCTGGCCGGCGCCGGTGATGATGGCGTCTACAACCTGGCCGAGATCGGCGACGACGGCAGTGTCACTGCCAGGGTGACCCTGGGTTCGGGCACCGAAGTAGGCGACACCCTGAGGGTGACCGATGGTCAAGGTAACGTGCTGCTCGAGCGCAGCCTCACCGCCCGGGACTTGAGCGATGGGCTCGACGTCGAGGTGCCGGTCACCAAGGGCGACGAAAGCGTGAGCGTCACCGCCACCGTCACCGATCCTGCCGGCAACAGCGACAGCGACGACGACACCAAGCCGATCGACGACCAGCCGCCGACGGTGGAGGTCAATCTGTCCGGCGCCGGTGACGATGGTGTCTATAACCTGGCCGAGATCGGCGACGACGACAGTGTTACTGCCAGGGTGACCCTGGGCGCGGGCACCGAAGTGGGCGACACCCTGAGGGTGACCGATGGTCAAGGCAATGTGCTGCTCGAGCGCAGCGTCACCGCCCAGGACTTGAGCGATGGGCTCGACGTCGAGGTGCCTGTCGCCACGGGTGATGAAAGCGTGAGCGTCACTGCCACCGTCACCGATCCTGCCGGCAACAGCGACAGCGACGACGATACCAAGCCGATCGACGACCAGCCGCCGACGGTGGAGGTCAATCTGTCCGGCGCCGGAAGCGATGGTGTCTATAACCTGGCCGAGATCGGCGACGACGGTAGTGTTACTGCCAGGGTGACCCTGGGCGCGGGCACCGAAGTGGGCGACACCCTGAGGGTGACCGATAGTCAAGGCAATGTGCTGCTCGAGCGTAGCGTCACCGCCCAGGACTTGAGCGATGGGCTCGACGTCGAGGTGCCTGTCGCCACGGGTGACGAAAGCGTGAGCGTCACCGCCACCGTCACCGATCCCGCCGGCAACAGCGACAGCGACGACGACACCAAGCCCATCGACGACCAGCCGCCGAGCGTGACGATCTCACTGATCGGGGCCGGTGATGATGGTGCCTACCAGCAGAGCGAGATCGGCAACGACGACAGTGTTACCGCGCGGGTGAACCTGGGTGCCGGCACCGAAGTGGGCGACACCCTGAGAGTGACCGATGGTCAAGGCAACGTGCTGCTCGAGCGTAGCGTCACCGCCCAGGACCTGAGCGATGGGCTCGACGTCGAAGTGCCGGTGGTGGCCGGTCAGACCCACGTTCAGGCAAATGCTCGGGTCACCGATCCGGCGGGCAACTCCGACGACGCCTTGGATCGCAAGCCGGTAGCGCTGAGCATCGAATTGAGCGCCAGCAGCACGGTCGTCGAGGGTGAGTTCATTACCGTAACCGCGACCATGGACAATGTGGCCGATCGCGATGTGGTGGTGACGCTCGAAGACGGAAATACCATCACCATTGTCGAGGGCGAGCGCAGTGCCAGTATTCAGGTGGCGAGCCGACCCGATGAGCATGTGAATCAGGGGGAGACGAGCCGGGGTTTCTCCATCGAGTCGGCCACGCCCACCGGCTACGACCAGGTCGATCTTGGCGATGGCGTCACTACCCTGATGGTGGACGACAACGACATTACTCGACTGGTGCTCAAGGCCACTCCTGAGGTGAAGGAAGGTGGCGCGATCACCTACACGGTGGAGTTGCAGGATCCTCAGGGCCAGCCCCGTAGCGCCGACAAGGCGATCGCTGTGACCTTGGCCAACGGCGAGTCGCTGACTGTACCGGCGGGTCAGACCAGCGCCTCGGTCACGGTGGCCGCGCCATCAGACGATGTCTACGTCGATCCCGGCCAGGTGGTCAACTCGATCCGTGAGGCGAAGGAAGTGGAGCCTGATGGCCAGCCGGCCAGCGGTATTGGCATGCTGGAGAAGCTCGAGGTCGACTCCGCCACGGTCAGCACTCAGGTGAATGACACCATCGATGAAGTGGTGGTCTCCCTGAGTGCGCCTGACGATGCGGATGAAGGACAGGCGGTCAGCGTCACACTGACCGTCGAGGAACCACCCCAAGGCGGCCCTCTGACGATTACGCTCGACGATGGCACCAAAGTGGTCATCGCCGAGGGCGCCACCAGTGCCCAGGTGACGTTGCGTGCTCCCGATCAGGACCAGAATCTGGGGCCAGGCGAAAGCGCCGATGATACCGCTTCCTGGACCATTGGCATCGATACCTTGACGGGGGGTAACTACGAGAAGCTGGTTGCCGGGGGCGACAAGACGGTCATCGTCCATAGCGATGTCCCCGAACTGACGATCCCCGATGACAACGGTCCCACTGTGGCAGGAGACGCCAGCGTCAGCGAAGCCGGCCTCGAATCAGGCTCGCTGGCTGACGATAGCGATGTGGTGTCGGGAGCCATCGCCGTGGGCTCGGGCGGAGTCGACGAGGTGGCCAGTGTTGCATTCGGTTCCATCAGCAAGTCCCTGGCAGAGCTTCAGGCAGCGAGCGCCAGCCAGCCGATCTCTATCGACATGGCCTACGGAACCTTGTCGATCACAGGGTACGACGCGGTTGCCGATGAACTGTCCTACACCTATACGTTGACGAAACCAGCAAATCACGCCAGTGGTTCGGTGGTGGATTCGCTAGCGGTCAAGGTGACCGATGACTCCGGTGACAGCCGTCAAGATAATCTGGATATCCTGATCCGCGACGACGGTCCCTCTGCCACCAGCGACTCTCTGCAGACCACCACCGAGGGCGACGCGCGTACAAGCGGCACCAACCTGTTGGTCAACGACACCCTGGGCGCCGATGGGGCCCGGGTCGAGAGCATCACCTTTATCGATCGCAGCGGTGCCACGACCGCCCGCAGCATTTCCGACGGCGGCAGTGTTACTGTGGAGACTCGCTACGGCAGCCTGACCGTTGCAAGTGATGGAAACTGGAGCTATACGCCTGTCGCCAGCGCCGCCCATCCTCGCCCGCAGGGTAATGACAGCGGCGATACGCTGCGCGACGATTTCAGCTATGTGCTGATTGATGCAGACGGCTCTCGGTCGAACACCGCGCAGCAGCCGGTGTTGGTCCAAGACACCGAACCGAGCATCGGTGATCCGACCGATGGACGCCTCGACGAACAGTATCTGGCATCTGGCTCCGAGCCGAACACCAGCAAACGCTCGGTGAGCGGTGATCTTGATGTCAACAAAGGTCAGGACAGCATCGATACCCGGTTCACCGCTGATACCGTGGCGACCCTGAATCAGCTTGGGCTGACCTCCGAGAATCAGGCGATCGGCTATTCGCTTTCCAGTGATGGGCACACCTTGACCGCCCGTGCAGACGGCGAAACGGTATTTACCATCAGCGTGCTCGATGCCGGTAGCAACGATGCCAGCTACCGCTTCACCCTGGAGGGCCCGCTGGATCACGTGACCTCGGTGGTCGATAGCAACGGCAATATCGTGCTGACGCTACCGTTCGAGGTGATCGACAGCGACGGCGATATCGATGAAGACGACTTCCAGGTGACCGTGGTCGATGACCCGGCGCAGGAGTCTCAGAGCATCACCTTGAAAGAAGATGGCAAGAAAACCTTCTCCACCCCCGCCAACGCTACCGAAGATACCCTGGCGATCAGCGACGCGCCGGAGTATGGCAGTGTCACCATCGGTGCCGACGGCAGACTGACCTACAAGCCCGACGGCAACTACAGTGGCGCCGATGCCTTTACCTATACCTACACAGAGGGCGGCACCACCTATTCGGTCGACGTCGACGTGACCGTCACCCCCGTGGCAGACAAGCCGGATCTTCCGTCATCATCGGCGGCGACCGACGAAGATGTATCGGTGGCGCTTGGTCTTGCCGCACCATCGCCTACCGACACCACCGATCAGAACATGGGGGCAGCAGGGGACAACCCCGAACTGCTGGGGGCCATTACCGTGTCCGGGCTTCCCTCTGGAGCCAAGCTGCTGAAGGCCGACGGTAGCGTTATTGACACCAAGGGCAAGAGCACGCTGACCATCAAGCTGTCCGATGGCTCCCATCTTTCGACCCTGGGCGACGGTGACGTTGACCTGGTGATGACCCGTGCGGAATTCGAGGGGCTGAAGGTAGCGCCGAAGGCACAGGACGGCAGCAATTTCTCGTTATCGATCAAGGTCTCGAGCTATGAGGTCGACGCCGACGGCGAGCGTCTGAGCGGCATCCCGGGAGCCACCTCGGCGATTCGTGTCCCGGTAACGGTCCAGGCGGTCACCGATGACGTGACTTTGACCTTCGCTGACGACACCGATCACAAGGTCTTCAAGACCGCGGAAGACGTCGCCTTCAACCTGAGCGAGACGCTGAAGGCGTCTTTCGAGGATCTGGACGGCAGCGAGTATCGTGAACTGCTGCTCGAGGGATTGCCCGAGGGCACCGTGGTTACCGTCAACGACAACCTGACGCGAGTCGTTGGCGCCAGTGGCCAGGTGCGGGTACCCGCCGGTGGGCTGAGTGCTTCGACTACCGACTTCCCCGAGATCACCATTACGCCGCCGGATGACTTCAGCGGTGAAATCAAGGGAGTCTCGGTAACCTTGAGAGCGCGGGATGGCGACGCCGATGGTCCCTCGCCGACCGGCGCCTGGAAGGAAGACAAAGTCACTCTGGACATCGATGTGACTCCAGTGGTGGATAAGCCTTCCGTCAGCGCGCGCGGTACTGAAGATGAGGCCTTCAAGTTTCTCGCCTCGCTCAAGGTCGGGGATGACGACGGTGGTGGTGCGACCAGCGAGACGATCACCTCGATCGAGATCGCCGTGGTACCCGATGGCTGGGAGATCCGCAACGCCGACGGCAACCTGGTGCACACCGGCAACGGCAGCGACGGGTTCAGCGTACCCAAGAGTGACGTGGATAGCGGTGCCTTCAAGAACTACAGCCTGACCGGGCCGGCCCACGAGAGCGATGACCCAAGCCTCACGCTCAAGGTCGGGGTCACCGATACGGCCACCATCGATGGCGCTACTGTCAGCGATGAGGAGGTCAAGGAGGTGACCTACTCGCCCAAGGTCGCGCCCAAGGCGGAGGTCATTGCCGCCAGCGGCGTCAGCGACAGCGATGGCGATGGCAAGGCCGATCTCACCATGACCGGTGGGCATACCTATGGCGCCAGCGACGGTGTCGCCGAGGACGAGTGGTTCAAGCTGACCAATGATGATTTCGACTTGAAGGACGATTGGTCGAATCAGGACAGCGATGGTTCGGAGAAGACCTTCGCCCGACTGACGCCAGAGCAGCTGGATGGTCAGGCCGGAGACATGATCGGTGCCAGCTTCCGCTATCTCGATGAGGCTGGTCAGTGGGTAGAAAAGTCCTACGACGGGACCCCGGTAGAAATTCCGGTCCAGCATCTTTCCAGCGTGGAGTTTCGCCCGCCGACCAATCGCAAGGGCACCTTCCAGATCCGCGTGCAAGCGAAGACGGTGGATACCGATGGAGAGGGCAACGTGGACACTGCGGTGTCCGGCGAGGCGCTGTTGACCGGCATCCGCGTCCAGGAACCAGTAGCGGATCGTGTGTCCCTGGGCTACGAGCCGGTGGCCCAGACCGATGAAGACACGGCGGTGGCGCTTGAACTTCGGCCCCAGAGCGATGATCCCAACGAGGTCTATCGCATGACCCTGTCCGATCTGCCGGATGGGGCGGTGCTTCACTACAATGGTCAGCAGGTGGCCGATGACGGCAATGGCAACTATATCATCGACAACTTCGATGCCAGTGTGCCTCTCACCATTACACCTCCACCGGACAGCAACGAAGATTTTTCCATCAAGGCAACACCTGTCAGCGTGGACACCTTCGGTGGCGTCACCAGCGAGTTCACCGGTGAAGCACGCGATATCCTGGTCAAGGTCAAGGGAGTCGCAGACGCTCCCGAGGTGACCACCAGCGTCGAGTCCTACGTGGAGCAGGCGCTGGACGATGGCGTGACCGAGGTACGATTGAGCGATCTTGTCACGGTGCAAAGTGGTGATCGTGATGACTCTGAATCACTGGCCTACCGCATCAGCGGGTTGGACGAAGGCTTCGCCGTGGCCGGAGCGGTGCTCATCAGTCCTGAGGATGCCGAGGGCGACGAGCGGGTCTGGGTCACCAGAGAGCTTGCCGACGTGCGCATCACCACCCCTGACAACTTCAGCGGTCGTGTCGACTTCAGTGTCACCCCGGTGGTGACCGAAGATGATGGCGATTCACGCGATGGGGACCAGCATCAGGTCTCGTTCGAAGTGACGCCGAGTCCTGAAGGGGTGATCGAGACCGATTCGCGTCTTGTCGAGGATACCCTGGGCAAGCTCGATTTCAGTCTGGTAACACAGAATGGCGACACCAACGAGATGCTCGAGACGGTGTGGATCGACGCCGCTGATGTGCTCCAGGCGCCATTTACCATCTACGTCGGCAATTCCACGAGCACCACGCTCGCCCAGGCGGCGGCCACAGACCCGGATGTCACTCTGGAGGGCGGCGAGTACAAGCTGACCAATGGCGCCTGGGAGCGTCTCTACGCCAAGGGAGATGCCAACTTCGGTGCGGGTAGCGCCGAACTGGCGCTGCGCTACCAGGTGACCGACACACCGAACGCCGGCTACGAAGGTCAGGTGGATGACGTGACGTCGGCACCCAGGGATGCCATTCATCAGGTAGTCATCGATGCCGTCACCGACACGCCGACCATCGATATCACCAGCATCGTCAACCTCTCGGGCGGTGGTGTCAGCATCACCGGCAATGACGTCAATGCCGGGACCGGTGATCGCGTTCAGGTCAATGTCGCGGTCGATCAGTCCGCCGACGCCGACGCAGGCAACCAGCCCGACGAGGACGGCAGTGAGTCGCTCCGCTATTTCCTGATCGATGGTGTGCCGGAGGGCGTCAGTGTGGAAGGGGCCGAATATATCGGCGTGGTGGCCGGTGACAGCGGCGGCCGCCAGTGGCGAATCGAGTTGGACCCGCCCCAGAGTTTCGACGGCCCCATTCCGCAGCAGCACTCTTTCGTCTTTGTCCTGGGGGAAGGGGGGCAACTGAACGATATCAACAACCACTCCATCACTATCACCGCGGTGACCCAGGACGCCGGGGGCAACACCCTGGAGCAGAGCGCCAGCGCAAGCTGGACGCTGAGCGGCAGTGGCGATGACAACGACGGGGAGGATGCCTCCGATATCGAGCGCTGGGACAACGACTCCAGTGCTGCCATGACCGAGGACTCGGCGTCTCCGCTGTCGCAGCTGATCGATGCCCAGATCGCCGGGAACGACGGTGCCAGCTCCATCACCCTCAGCAATCTGCCGCCGGGGACCGTGGTTACGGGCATGGAGGAGACCACGGTCAACGGCCAATCGGTGTGGTACGCCAGTACCGACGGCGGTGGTCAGGCCGCATTGGATGACCTGATGGCGTCGATCAGCGTGACGCCACCGGCCAACTGGAATGACAATGGCGAAGATTTCACCTTCGACGCCACCCTGACCACCCGCTCATCCAGTGGCAAGGAAAACTCACATTCTGTCACCGTGGACCCCCCGGTTACTCCGGTGACGGATACCCCCGAGGTCAGCGTATCGGGCGAGCTGGCCGACAATGGTCGTGATGTTGACTTCGAGGTCGGCGTCACCAGCCCTGCCGACAGCCCGGACGTTACGCTGGTGGACGGTCAACTGGTTCTGACCCTCGACGAGAGTGGAGCAACCGATGCCGATGGTGGTGCCGCGCCAGGCGGTACCCTGTTCTACAACGGCCAGGCGCTGACGCCAGGATCAGATGGTCGCTACGTCATCGACGGCGTCGCAGTCGGAGACACGGTCAATCTGACCTACCGTCCGGCGGTGGGGGTCTGGGGAGACGTCTCGCTTGTCGCCGAAGGCTCCACCCAGGAAACCGACGCGACCAATCGGGAAGCCGATCAGGACCAGGCCAGCGTCGAGGTACCGCCGCCGCCGCCTGAAGTGTCGGTCAACGACATCCGGGGAGAGGAGGACAGCCTGATCGATGTCAGCGGTCTCGAGGTTGATTTGCTCGACCCCTCCCAGACCCTGGAAGCGGTGCTGATCGATGGCCTGCCTAACGGCTGGCTGGTGATGACCGGAGCCGACGCGGCTTCCGCGACCCTGGCGGAGAATATGGGTAAGGGCAGCTGGTCGATTCTCAAGCCTGACGGGAGTTTGCCTGCCTACGTCGGCCTGATCCCTCCACGTGACTGGAGCGGAGACCTCAGTGGCGCCGATAGCCTCTCGGTGACAGCCATCGCCGGCCGTGATGGCGAACGTTACATCGGTGACGAGGCGTTCTCGGTGTTGGTGGACGCCGTGGCCGATCCGATCGAGGCCGATCCGTTGCTGAGCTTCGGCGATGAGGGCGACAGAATTCCGCTCAACCTCAACGCCTCGGTGCTGGATCGAGACGGTTCCGAACAGGTGACGTTGACCCTCAAGGGGCTGGGGGAGCACGCCAGCTTCTTCAGTGGCGACAATCTTCTGGACTGGACCTACGACGCCGGAACCGATACCTATGTGATCGATGACATCTCAATCGACCAACTGAATGCGCTGACGCTGGTGCAGAAGGCGACCGATGGCAATGTCACCCTGGACTTCAGCCTGGCCACCGTGGACGGTCAGGATACCCTCGACCCGCCTTATGAAGGCCAGGTGGACCTCGATATCCGCGCAGTGGAGCCGACGACCGGTGACGATACGCTGCTCTACAGCGGCAAGGCGATCAATGGTCTCGGTGGTGACGATGTGGTCGAGTTGCGCTTTGGCGAGGACATCGATCCCGGCAAGGTGCGCAATATCGAGACACTGGACCTGATGGGGGAGGGCCAGGACCATGACGTTACCTTGAGTGCACAGGATGTGCTCGACATGACCAGTGGTGATGAGCTGTTTGTGCGTGGTGACGCCGGAGACAGGGTCTCCTTGAGAGCCGATGAATGGTCCGCCACCGGCAATCAGGTGCAGGAAGATGGCATCACCTACAACGTCTACGATGGAAACGGCAACGCCGTGCTCAAGATCCAGGATGGTATCGACGTGGACATCTGATTCGCCGACTTGCCCGGCAGGTGGCAACGGGGGACACGGTCCCCCGTTGCCGCATGGCTAGCGTGAATCGCTGGCTCGGGGGTAGTCGTGGCGCCTCTTCGCAAGCAGATGCACAGGCAGTTGAGCCGCAGAATGGTCAGCTGTCTTGCTGCTCGTCGAGCAGGTGGCTCAGGGCGTCCTTGCGGTTTTCGTAGATGTGCGGTGCATCGGCACGGCGCTCCAGCGCGTCGCCGAGCTTGAGGCGCAGGAAGGCACTGGTGGTGTAGCGAGTGACGCGCTCGTAGAAGCGCTCGGACAATCCGCAGATCATTTCGGTGTAGCGCTCGACAAGGTGCGGCGCGATGGTGAAGTTGTCGTAGTTGACGATGGCATAGACAGGACGGCCCAGGGGCTCAAGCAGGCGTTCGACCTCCCTCTCGATGGTGGCGATGGTGTCATCGTCGTTGACCGCCAGTCCCTCGAAATTGATGAAGAACTGGTAAGTGTCGAGATCGACGCTCAAGCGCTCGGCGATCGGGCGCTCCAGCAGGGTCTCGAGCAGGTCCATGGAGGCGCTGTCGAACAGGCGGGGATCCATGGTGGCAAGGGGCGCGTCGATGTGGGGCCGAAAGTCCATCAGCGCCAGGATGTCGCGCTCCAGTTCCACCCCCGGGGCGATCTCGATCAGCGTCAGCCCTTGCGCGCGCAGTTCGAACACGCAGCGCTCGGTGACGTAGAGCACCGGCTGGCCGCGCTTCGCCGCCAGGGGACCGCTGAAGGTGCGGTGCTCGACGCGCTCGACAAACTTGCGCTGGCTGCCGTCGGCGTCGATCTTTAGTCTTCCCGACTCGATGGACAGTTGGGCACCGGCGGTGAAGGTGCCGACGAACACTAGCCGTTTGGCGTTCTGGCTGATGTTGATAAAGCCGCCAGCGCCGGCAAGCCTGGGGCCGAAACGGCTGACGTTGACGCTGCCCTCCTGGTCGACCTGGGCGAGACCGAGAAAGGCGATGTCCAGGCCGCCGCCATCGTAGAAGTCGAACTGGCTGGGCTGGTCGATGATCGCCTGGGTATTGATGGCGGCGCCGAAGTCGAGCCCGCCCGCCGGCAGACCGCCGATGACGCCGGGCTCGGCGGTCAGCGTCAGGTACTCCAGCAGCCCTTCCTCATTGGCCACGTTGGCGATGCCCTCGGGCATGCCGATGCCCAGATTGACGATGCTGTTGGGCCGAAGCTCGAAGGCGGCGCGGCGAGCGATGACCTTGCGCTCGGTCAGCGAGAGGCTGGCGATGTCATTCATCGGCGCCTTCAGTTCGCCGGCGAAGGCACGACTGAACTGGGTGGCGAAGGTCTGCCAGTGATGCTCGGGCTGTGCCAGCACCACGGCGTCGACCAGCACGCCGGGGATCTTCACGTCCTTGGCCTTGAGGGTGCCTCGTTCGGCCAGACTCTCGACCTGGACGATGACGATGCCTCCGGAGTTGTGCACCGCCATGGCAATGGCCTGCATCTCCAGAAACAGCGCCTCACGCTCCATCGTCACATTGCCGTCGGCGTCGGCGGTGGTCCCGCGCAGTAGCGCGACCTGAATCGGCTGAGCCTGGTAGAACAGGTACTCCTCGCCATCGATGGGCATCAGCCGCACGCGATCTTCGGTGGTGCGCTCGTTGATCTTGCCGCCCCCCTGGCATGGGTCGACAAAGGTATCGAGCCCCACCTTGGTCAGGGTGCCCGGCTTGCCGGCGGCGGTGTCGCGAAATAGATGGGAGATCACGCCCTGTGGCAGGTTGTAGGCCTCGATCTGGTTGTCGATGGCCAGCTTCTGCAAGCGCGGTACCAGCCCCCAGTGGCCTCCGATGACGCGCTTGAGCAGTCCCGGGTGACCGAAGTGATCGACGCCACGGCCCTTGCCGTCGCCCTGGCCGGCGGCGTAGATCAGCGTCAGGTCACGAGGATGGCCGGACTCCACGAAGCGTTGCTCCAGCGCTACCGCCAGTGCCTCGGGAAAGGCCACCCCGACGAAGCCGCCGGTGGCAAGGCTGTCGCCGTCACGGATCAGCTGTACCGACTCCTCGGCACTGACCACCTTGTTGCGTTGGCGACTGACGCTGGGAGGAGTGCGATGGGGCATGGGTGTTCCTTTTCAAGCCATGGGGATAGGGGGCACGTCGGCACGCAGCGCCTATGGACCAGTGTGAGCGACATGAAGGCGGCGAGAGGTCGAGATGCTTGACGGTGCAAAGTAGAGAGTCGTTGCTTGGCCCTTGAAGTCAGTCGCTGACTGTCCCACTCTGTACAAAAGTGGTACACAACCTTCACGTCACGTGCAGAAAAGGGCTTCTGCCGCAGACGCCTGTTGCGTACCGCCGGCCCCCAGGGATGCCCGTGGTGGCGGGGGCCATGACGTTCGCCATGTCGATGAGCCGAAGGAGTGGATCCATGTCTACACAGCAACCCCCTCAGCAACAGCATCGTCAGCCCGGCAGCGAGTCGGCCATGCAGCCCGAGCCGGAGGTGATCCGTGACAGCTACCGTGGCAGCGGCAAGCTGGACGGCAAGGTGGCGCTGATCAGCGGCGGCGACAGCGGTATCGGTCGCTCCGTGGCGGTGCACTATGCCCGTGAGGGCGCGCACTGCGCCATCGTGCATCTGGAAGAAGATCAGGATGCCGAGACCACCCGCCAGATGGTCGAGAAGGAAGGCGGTGAGTGCCTGGTGCTCAAGGGGGACGTCGGTGATGCCGACTTCTGTCGTCAGGCCGTGGCCAGCACCATCGAGCGCTTTGGACGGCTCAATATCCTGGTCAACAACGCCGCCGAACAGTATGACTGGTCCGATATTACCGAGGTGGATGATGCGCAGCTGGAGCGGACCTTCCGCACCAATGTCTACAGCCACTTCTATCTGTCCAAGGCGGCGGTGCCCCACCTCGACGCCGGCGATACCATCATCGCTACCTCCTCGATCAATGCCTTCAAGGGCAATGACACCCTGCTCGACTACACCGCGACCAAGGGGGCGGTGCAGGCACTGGTACGTTCGCTGGCGGCGACCCTGATGGATCGCGAGATTCGCGTCAACGCAGTGGCCCCGGGGCCGGTATGGACGCCGTTGATCCCGGCGAGCTTCGACGAACAAAAGGTCGCCGAGTTCGGTGGTCAGGTGCCGATGAATCGGGCAGGCCAACCCAGCGAGATGGGGCCCGCCTATGTCTATCTGGCCAGCGAGGAGTCGTCTTACATGAGTGGTCAGACGCTGCACCTCAATGGCGGCGTGGTGCTCAATACCTGAGATGCCGCGGGAGGCTGCGCGACTCGCCTCTCCAGCGGCAGCGATGAAAGGCGGGATCGAAATGACAGGCGAGCCGGCACGGGCCGGCTCGCCTGTTGACCGTCTGGGCGACGTTACTGGTTGAGTTCCTGCTCGGTGAACAGGTCGGCGAACAGCGCCGAGCTCAAATAGCGCTCAGCGCTGTCTGGCAGTACCACCACGATATTCTTGCCGGCGAACTCGGGTAGCTTGCTGACACGCACCGCAGCCTCGACCGCTGCCCCGCAGGAAATGCCGCAGAGGATGCCTTCCTCACGCATCAGTCGATGGGCCATGGCCATGGCGTCCTCGTTGGTGACCGTCTCGACGCGATCGACCAGATCCATGTCCAGATTGTCCGGCACGAAGCCGGCACCGATGCCTTGGATCTTGTGGGGAGCGGGCTTGAGTTCCTTGCCTTCCCTGGCCTGGGTCAGGATGGGGGAGTCGGTGGGCTCCACCGCCACGGTGGTGATCGCCTTGCCCTGGGTCTTCTTGATGTAGCGCGAGACCCCGGTCAGGGTGCCCCCGGTGCCGACGCCGGCTACGAAGACATCGACCTCGCCGTCGGTATCGTTCCAGATCTCGGGGCCGGTGGTGGTCTCGTGGATGCGCGGGTTGGCCGGGTTGGAGAACTGCTGGGGCAGGAAGTAGGTCGACGGATCGGACTTGGCCATCTCTTCGGCCTTGGCGATGGCGCCGGGCATGCCCTTGGCCGGTTCGGTCAGCACCAGTTCGGCGCCCAGGGCCTTCAGTACCTTGCGCCGCTCCAGGCTCATGGAGGCCGGCATGGTCAGGGTCAGCGGGTAGCCCTTGGCGGCGGCGACGAAGGCCAGGGCGATACCGGTATTGCCGCTGGTGGGCTCGATGATGGTCATGCCCGGCTTGAGCACGCCGCGTTCCTCGGCATCCCAGATCATCGCCGCACCGATCCGGCACTTGACGCTGTATGCCGGATTGCGCCCCTCGATCTTGGCCCAGATCGTGGCGCCTTCATTGACCCGGTTCAGCCGCACCAGCGGGGTGTTGCCGATTGCCTGGGCATTGTCGTCGTGGATGCGAGCCATGTCTGACCTCCGTTGCAGGGCCCCGGGTAGCCAGTACAGGCAAGTCGACCAGGGGCAAATGATGGATGCGAAAGAAATCTATCGAGCGTCCACTATGCCTCAGGTTGGCGCCCGCCACGAGAGAGCGAGGGCTCGCTTACCGCCAGGGGAATTAAAGCGGCTGGCGAAACAGCACGCGCCCGCATCAAGCGGGCGCGTGATCGGCATGGTGAACGCCGCCGCCGTTCAGGACCCTAGGTCGGGTCTCCCGGCGAGCAGCGCTGACAAGGGCGGAACCTCCTACTGCTGGTCCCACGCAACGAAGGCGTCGACCACCTCCTGGGGGCGCTCCAGCGGATAGAAGTGGCTGGCGTCCAGGTACTCCCAGGTGGCGTGGGGCATGATGCGGGCCAGCGCCACGCCGGAGACGTAGGGCGGCTGGAAGGGGTCATGCACGCCCCACAGCAGCATCGCAGGCTTGTTCCACATCACCATCTGAGGTGAGGCCTCAAGGGTGAGGCGGTTATCCATGGCCTTGAGGTACTCGATGAAATGGTTGCGGGTCGACTCGTTCTCGGCATAGTTGCCGTAGAGGTCCTCGAGGATCTCGTCGGTCAGGGTCTCCTCCGGCTGCATGAGACCTGCCGAGGCGAAGTTCTTGACGATCTCGCGGACGTTGTCGGCACTGAAGATCTGGCTGGCCTCGGCGGACTTGGCCTTGGCGATGGCGGCGTTGGCCTCAGGGACCGGCCACATGTCGAGCACGGCGGAGTTGCCGATCACGATCTTGCGGACCTGGTTCTGCTCCTTGAGCTCGGGATCGGTCACCATGATCTGGGCGATGCCGCCTCCCAGGTCGTGGCCGAACAGGATGTAGGGGCCGGGCATCACCTGATTGGCGAAGTCGGTCATGATTTCGGCCTGGCCCTTGAGCGAGTGGTCGGCATCCATGGGGCCGTCGGTGTAGCTGAGCCCGAGTTGGCCGGGCGCGAAGACGTGATAGCCCTGTTCCGCCAGCAGCGGGCCCACCCGGGAGAACAGCACGCTGTTGAGCGGAATGCCATGGATCAGCATGACCGCCGGGTCACCAGGCTCGCCCCATTCGCGATAGGCGACGCGAAAGTCTCCTACATCAGCAAACTGGCGGCCGGGCATCTCGTCGGCAAAGGCCGCAAGTGGTGTGACGGCAAGCGGTGTGATGGCAAGGGCGAGCGACAGGGCAAGGGCGTTGATCGTGCGGATGGGCATGGCGGCTCCTGGGACGGTTATCGATAGCGCTGGCGCCGATGAGCACGGTCGTGATGGCGGTGGCGCAGGCACGAGTGTCAACGGCGGTGCTGACATGGGAGACGGTGGCCGGCCGAGGGCCGAGGCCAGTCGCTTCAAAGGCACTTCATACTCTAGATCAGCGTTACCCGATAAGAAGCCCCCCTGGATTGTCCAAGCATGTTTGAGCATAACGTGATGAAAGCTCGAGTCTGTGCCTTCTCTCCGAGGCCTGTGCCTCTTCACCATGGTCGGGGCTAAAAGAGCACAAGATCGAGCACCTACCTCGAAAGGTGAGTGCCATCTTCGAATTCAAACGCGCTAGCGTGGTAACCGAATCCATGAAATAGGGAGCTTGGCCGTTGAACCATCAAGGGACTGAAAGGTGCGTGCTGGTGACAGGGGCGTCGTCAGGGATCGGCGAGGCGATCGTCACCGCGCTGCTCGAGCAGGGGTTTATCGTCTACGCAGGCGCTCGGCGGGTCGAGCGCATGAGCCACCTGGCTGACAAGGGCGCCCGGGTGCTGTCGCTGGATATCACCGACGCCGACAGCATTGCCGCGGTGCTGACACGTATCGAGCGCGACGGCGTCGAGCTCGATGGGTTGGTCAACAACGCAGGCTACGGCAGCTATGGCGTGCTGGAGGAAGTCCCGATCGAGGAGGCCAGGCGTCAGTTCGAGGTCAACGTGTTCGGGCTGATGGCGTTGACTCGGGAGGTCTTGCCCGGCATGCGACGTCGACGGCGCGGTCGCATCGTCAATATTGGCTCCATGGCCGGCCGTATCTGGTTTCCGGTGGGTGGCTGGTACCACGCCACCAAGTACGCGTTGGAAGCGCTGAGTGATGCCCTGAGGGTCGAGACGCGCCCCTTTGGCCTGTCCGTCAGCCTGATCCAGCCCGGGGTGATTCGCAGCGAATGGGCGGCGATTGCCCGCAAGCCCTTGTGCGAGGACCCTCCCGAGGCGCCCTATGCGCGGATCAAGCGCGGCATGGCCGCCATCCTTGCCGATCACTCCCGGGCCGGCACCCCCGAGATGATCGCCGAGGCGGTGGTCCATGCCCTGACCGCCAGTCGCCCACGTCGACGCTACGCGCGGCCTCGGGACGCCAGGATATTGATCTTCCTGCACTGGCTTTTACCCACCTGGGCGTGGGAGAGAGGCGTCAGGTGGTTGCTGGCACGCTATGCCCGCAAAGCGAGTGACGACAACGGCGGCGGTGCTAGTGTCGACGGAGGCGAGGCCGGCCCTGACAGCGGCCCGGAAAACAGCAACGAAAGCGGTAATAAAAGCGACGGCGAAAAGCGGGGTGAGGCGGAAAGCTGAGCCGACGCCGGTCAGAACAACGTGGAAAGCATCAAGGGAAGCATCGAGGGAAGCTACAAGGGAAACCACGAAGGAAACGACAAGGGCCCGCCATGCTCAGGCGGGCCCTTGTGATTGCCATGCCGGTTACAGGCGGCTGGCGGGGCGCAGGTCGTAGTCGAAGTACTGCTCCATCAGGCGCTGGAAGGTGCCGTCGGCGTAGACCTCGTTTAGAGCCTGGTTGAAGGTCTCGGCCAGGGCTTCGTCGCGGGGGCGCACGGCGATGGCGTTGCCGCGCCCGAAGATCGACTCCGGCGAATTGATACGCTCGCCGACCTGGGTGAAGTCGCCATCCTCGGCCTTGATATCCAGCGCCTCGATGGCCACCGGGTAGTTGATGAAGGCCAGGTCCAGGCGACCGCTTTCCATGTCGAGGGCGACCTCGTCGGCGGTGGCGTAGCGACGGATATCGAGGGTGTCGCGATAGCGCCCGGTGATGTAGGTGTCCTGGGTGGTACCGCGCTGGACGCCGACGGTCATGCCCTCGAGGCTTGCCAGGTCTTCTGGGTCGACGGCCTCGCCGCGACGGGCCACCCAGACCTTGGGCGACATGGCGTAGGGCTCGCTGAAGCGAACCTGGCGTTCACGCGCTTCGGTGATGCGCATCGACGACAGGATGGCGTCGTACTTGCGTGCCAGCAGGCCGGGGATGATGCCGTCCCAGCCCTGGACGATCCACTCGCAGTCCAGTTCGGCGCGTTTGCACAACTCGTTGCCCAGATCGATCTCGAAGCCCGCGAGTTCGCCGTTGGCATCGCGGTATTCGAACGGTGGATAAGGCACATCGACGGCGATACGCACCTGGCGAGCCTCGTCGGCGAAGGCGGCGGGCATCGTCAGCATCGTCGCGCAGGCGATGGCCAGGGGGGACAGCAGACGCTGGGAGAAAGAGCGCATGGGGAACCTTGTCGTCAGGGAAGAAGGGGGAGGGGTTATCGTTATGGTGACCGTCGACGGGGCCAGCAGGGCCCCGTCGAGGGGCTGTCGGGTGAGTTGCACCCAGGCCGTCAGGCCGCCTGCAGGCGCTTGGTGCGACGGTGGTGGCGTACCGCCAGCACGACCGACAGTGCCGCCAGCAACAGCAGGCCCAGCGAGATAGGACGGGTGAAGAACAGCGTCCAGTTCTCGTCGGACATCAGTGCGCGGCGCAGGTTGGTCTCGGCGATGGGGCCGAGAATCACGCCCAGTACCAGCGGTGCCAGCGGGTAGTCCAGCTTGCTGAGCACATAGCCGAAGACGCCGACACCGAGCAGCAGGTAGACGTCGGTGACCCGGTTGTTCAGCGCGAAGGCACCGATCACGCAGCACACCAGGACCACCGGCACGATGATCGACTTGGGCACCTCGGTGACGCGCAGAAACCAGCGCATGCTGAACAGACACACCACCAGCACCATCAGCGCGGCCACCAGCATCGCCATGAACATGCCGTAGACCAGATCACCGTGATCCATGATCAGGCGCGGACCGACGCCGATGCCATGGACCATCAGCGAGGCCATCAACACCGCGTCCACCGCGCTGCCGGGGATACCGAGGGCGATCATCGGAATCAGGCCGCCACCGGAGGTGGCCGAGTTGCCGGACTCCGAGGCGATCACCCCTTCCGGCGTCCCGGTGCCGAATGCCTCCGGGGTCTTCGAGGCGCGCTTGGCCTGGTCATAGGCCAGCAGGTTGGCGATGCTGCCGCCGGCGCCGGGCACCGCACCGATGAACACCCCGACCAGGGAAGAGCGCACCAGGTTGACCGGATAGCTGAGCGTTTCCTTCAGCGCCGCCATGGGGTTGAAGTTGACGTCGTCGGGCATCAGCGCCTTGCCGTGCTTGACACCCTCGGCGTCTTCCACCTCGGACAGCAGCTGGCTGACGGCGAAGATACCGATCAGCACCACCAGGAAGGGGAAGCCGTTGGCGAGCAGGTCCGAGTCGAAGGTGAAACGTGCCACTCCCATCATCGGGTCGGAGCCGACGGTGGCAATGAACAGTCCCAGCAGGCCGGTCATCAGGCCCTTGAGCATGGACTTGCCGACCAGGCTTGCGACCACCGTCATGGCGAAGATGATCAGCGAGAAGTACTCCCAGGCGCCCAGCTTGACGGCGATCAGCGCCAGCGGTGGGGCGGCGATGATCAACACCACCACGCTGACCAGCGCGCCGAAGAAGGAGGCCCAGATACCCAGCGCCAGGGCGCGGCCAGGCTCGCCCTTGCGCGCCATCGGGAAGGCGTCGAAGGTGGTCGCCACCGACGACGGCGTGCCGGGGATGCCGAGCAGCGCGGCGGAGATCAGGCCGCCGGTATAACCGCCGACGTAGACCGCCAGCATGGTGGCCACGCCCTGCAGCGGGTCCATGGTGAAGGTCAGCGGCAGGGTCAGCACGATGGCCATGGTGATGGTGAAGCCAGGAATCGCCGAGGCGATGACGCCGGCGATGACACCCAGCAGCATGGCGATCATGGTCGAGAGCGTAAACAGTTGGTCCATGCCGGACAGCAGCGCATCCATCATGAGCAATTTCCTCGAGGAGTCGTTGCCGCCTCAGCCGAACAGGCCGCGGGGCAGGCTGATGACGAAGACGTCGCGGAACAGGGTGTCGACCCCAAGCGAGAACACCAGGGCGACCACCACAGCGATGGCCAGGGCCTTGAGCGAGCGCGCGCCCAGAAGCCATTGACCCGCCAGCAGGAAGGCCAGCGAGGCCAGGCTGAAACCCAGCCAGGGCAGGGCGATGATGTACACCGCAAACAGCGCCAGCACAGCGAAGGCCAGCCGGTGACGCCAGATCCAGGCGCCGACCTGGCCGCGCTCACCGGCGCTCTGGCGCAGGAAGGCACGCGCCTCCTTGAAGGCGATGGCCAGGTTCAATGCCACCAGCGCCGCCAGTACCAGCCGCGGGAAGCTGCCCGAACCCAGTGGTTCCCACATCGACGATGGCAGCGCCTGGGCCCTGACAAAGAGCGCGGTGAACAGCGCCGCCAGGGCGATGTTCAACAGCACATGGGCCAGGGGACCACCCCGGCCCGGGGCGTGCCGCTCCCCGGAAGGGGAGCGGTCGGTGGTGCTCTGGCTCATCGTGCAAGCTTCCCTGACAGACGCTCGATGGTGGCGTTGCTGGTCTCGAGGTACTCGGCGAACGCCTCGGGGCCTTCGAACACCACACTGGCGCCGGCGTTGTGTACCGACTGGGCGAAGGCCTCGTCCTGGCTCATGGCCTCGAAGGCCTCGGCCAGGGTGTCGATGCGTTCTTCCGGGGTGCCCTTGGGTGCCAGAATGCCGCGAATGATGTTCAGCTTGAGCTCAGGATGGCCGAGCTCGGTGAAGGTCGGTACGTCCGGCGCTTCGGGCTGGCGCTCCTCGCTGCCCACCGCCAGGAATCGCAGGTCACCGTTCTTGACGAACTCGCCGCTTGAGGAGATGTCGCCGATGGCGGCGTCGATGTGGCCGCCGACCAGGGCGCGGATGCGCGAGCCGGTGCCCTCGAAGCCGACGTAGCGGAATTGCAGGTCTTCGGCTTCTTCCATCATGGCGGCGTGGATATGCGGCACGCCGCCCAGGGTCACGCCGAAGCGGACCTCACCCGGATTGGCCTTGGCGTACTCGACGAACTCCTCGAAGGTGGTGTAGGGCGCGCCGGCAGGAACCGTCAGGTACTGGGGCGACTGGGTGACGCCGGCCACCGGTTCGAAGTCATCGTAGTTGAGCGGAGTCAGGCCGGTGTGATGGGCCACCATCAGGCCTTCGTGGACCTGACCGATGGTGTAGCCGTCGGCGTCACGCCGGGACAGTTCCTTGAGGCCCGTGGTGCCGCTGACCCCGGGCATGTTGATCACCGGGATCGGCTGACCAAGCTGGGATTCGGCGTGGTTGGCGACCAGGCGCATCAGGGTGTCGCTGCCGCCGCCCGGCGACCAGGGCACGATGAATTCCACCGGCTTGTCAGGGTAGGCATCCTGGGCCACGGCCACACTGGCGGCGGCCAGGGCGGAGGCAGAGGCCACCAGGGCCAGCGCGGTCCGGGTGCAAGAGCGGCGGGAAAGAACGGTCTTTGACGGGGTACGGTGCAGGGTCATGGGATTGTCCTGTGCGTTGAGGGCTTTTGTCAGTGATTGTTGGATTGGGTGGTCGGGTTGATTGTTATGGGTGGATCGAAGGTCACGCGTGGTTGTTGTGGATGGATCGGTGGTGTCGTGTCGTCTCTCAGCCCAGCAGCAGGGCGCCGTAGCCGAGCCCGAAGCACACCACCAGGGCCGGGTGTACGCGGGTCTTGAGCAGCAGCAGTGCCGCCACAGCGGCGATGATCAGGGTGTGCACCAGGCCCGAGGTCGCCATGCCCTCCTTGAGGAAGCTGACGGTCAGGTAGGCCATCAGCACCATGACGACAGGACGGACCCACTGGCTCATGGACTTGACCTTGATCGAGTCGCGGTAGCGATAGAGGGTGCCCAGGGCCGCCAGCATCAACAGCAGCGAGGGACCGACGGTGGCCAGCACTGCCACCATGGCACCGCCGGCGCCGGCCACTTCGTAGCCGATATAGCCGGCCATCTTGGTGGCGATGGGGCTCGGCAGGGCATTGCCCAGCGCCAGCGTCTCGGCGAAGCCCTGATGGGTCATCCAGCCGTAGGTGCCGACCACCTCGTTCTCGATCAGCGGAATGATCGCGGGCCCACCGCCGTAGCCGACGATATTGGGGATGAAAAAGGCCAGAAACAGCTGCCAGTAGATCATCAGGAGCGACCTCCTTCAGGGGCGTTGCGGGGCTTCTCGGGCCTGAGCAGAGCGGCGATCAGAATGGCGCCGATGATCAGCCCAGGGTGTACGCCAAGACCATAGATCAGGCCACCGGCGGCCACTCCCATGATCAGGGTGGCGACCACGCCGAGCCCGGCCCGGGACTTCTGGAAGAAGTCGAAGGTCAGCTGGGCCATCATCACCATCACCACCGGCACCACGCCCAGCCCCATGCCCTGCACCCAGCGTTGGTCGCCGTAGCGGCTGTAGAGGCCGAGCAGCGCGATCATGGCGAAGATCACCGGCACGATCACCGCCACCACTGCATTGATGGCGCCGAACACCCCGCCGACCCGATAGCCGATGTAGCCGGCCATCTTGGTGGCGATGGGCCCCGGCAGGGTATTGCCGATGGCCAGTACATCGGCGAAGGCGTCGTCGTCCATCCAGGCGTGGCGCTTGACCACCTCCTGGTGGACCAGCGGAATCATCGACGGACCGCCGCCGAAGCCGAAGATGCCGATGCGAAAGAAGGCCGCAAATAGCGAAGCTTGTACGCTCATGGGTCAGAGCACCGCGATGGTGGCGTCGGTGCGGGGCTCGGTGCCGCCGCAGTAGATGCCGGTATCGGGGTCACGCAGGATCACCTGGCCACGGCCGTAGCTGCGGTTGTCGGTATCCACCTGCATGCGATGACCACGTGCCGCCATGGCACGTACCAGCGGTGCCGGATAGCCGTGCTCGATACCGATGGTACGACCGCCCATCCATTGCCAGCGCGGTGCGTCCAGCGCCGACTGGGGGTTGAGGCCGAAGTCGACCAGGTTCATCACCACCTGGACGTGGCCCTGGGGCTGCATGAAGCCGCCCATCACGCCAAAGGGCCCCAACGCCTTGCCGTTTCGGGTCAAGAAGCCCGGGATGATGGTGTGGAAGGTCTTCTTGCCGGGCTTGAGCACATTGTCGTGGCTCTCGTCGAGGCTGAAGTCGTGGCCGCGGTTCTGCAAGGCGATGCCGGTTCCCGGCACCACGATGCCGGAACCGAAGCCGTGATAGTTGCTCTGGATGAAGGACACCATGTTGCCGTCCGCGTCGGCGGTGGCCAGATAGACGGTGCCACCGGCCCTGGGCTTGCCCGGCTGCGGGTCGATGGCCGCGTCCTGGATCAGCTCGCGACGGGCCTCGGTGTAGGCGTCGGACAACAGCTCCTCGACCGTGTAGGTCATGGCCTCTGGCTCGCTGATATGGGTCTTGCCGTCGGTGTAGGCGAGCTTCATCGCCTCGAGCTGACGATGCAGCAGTTCCGGGTCGTCGCGGTGGGACGCCGGATAGCCATCGAGCAGGCGCAGCGCCATCAGCGCCACCAGGCCCTGGCCATTGGGCGGGATTTCCCAGACGTCGACGTCGCGGTAGCGGGCCGAGATCGGGGTGACCCACTCGGGCTGGTAGGCCGCCAGGTCGTCCTTGCGCAGATAGCCGCCGGTGCGACGCGAGAAGGCGTCGATGGCCTCGGCCAGCTCGCCCCGGTAGAAGCTCTCCGCCTGACTCTCGGCGATGGCCTCCAGGGTCCTGGCCTGGTCTTCGTTGCGAAACCACTCACCGGCGTCGGGAGCGCGGCCATCGAAGGTAAAGGTGTCGAACCAGGGCTGGGTGGCTTCGCCTTCGAGATGCTTGTGGAAGGTCGCGGTGTCGCGCTGCCACAGGCTGGCGATGACCGGTGACACCGGAAAACCGTCGCGGGCCAGGCGAATGGCGGGTTCGAGCAGGGTCTTGAAGTCCAGCTTGCCGAAGCGGCGCGACAGTTCGGCCCAGGCGGATGGCGTACCGGGCACCGTCACCGGGGTCCAGCCGTAGAGCGGGACCTTGTCGTGGCCGGCCTCGACCAGCGCTTCCCGGTTCAGCGCCTGGGGCGCCACGCCGCTGGCGTTGAGCCCGTGCAGCACGCCGTTGCCCTGATCGTCGTTGGCGATCCACACCAGCGCGAAGGCATCGCCGCCGATGCCGCAGCCGGTGGGCTCGACCACCGTCAGCGCGGCGGCGGTGGCGATGGCGGCGTCCACCGCGTTGCCGCCGCGGGCGAGCATATCGCGGCCGATCTGCGCGGCCTGGGGCTGGGACGCCGCCACCATGCCATCGCGAGAATAGGTCGGGCTGCGCCGGGACGGGTAGGGCGTGGCATCGGGGTAGGGAGTGGACAGGGAGCTGGGGTTCGCGCGCTGGGAAGACATGGCGTCTCTCTTCAAGGTGGCTGACTCGAGGTCGCTGATCCAAGCTGGATCGGGTCAATCGTTATTGGTGTTAAAAATCGATTTTATGACCCGACTATGCCGCGCCCTCGAAAGGCCGTCAATCCCCTGAAGAGCGATCCAACGGTTCGGGGCCCGGCAAGGCGGGCCCCGAGTATGATGGCGGGTGTGATGTTCATCGTGGCCGCGATCCAGCGGTGACGCAGGCCCTGGCGGAATATCAGGCCCCGGAGGCGGAGCCGGCCGGCTGGCGCTCGTCGCTGCCATGACCCAGGGTCAGGCCGGTGAGCACATAGAGCAACGAGAAGGCGATGGCGCCGTAGCAGAGGATGGCGTAGATGAAGAAGTCGGCGGTGGCGACCCCCAGGGTGGCGGCGGTGAAGGCGCCGGTGACGCCCCAGGGCACCAGCGGCGACAGGGTTGTGCCGGTGTCCTCGAGGATACGTGACAGGTTCCTGGTCGGGCTGCCACTGCTGGCGACCAGCGGGCGCAGCAGCGGGCCAAGCAGCGAGAAGGTCACGTAGTAGCTGCCGGTCAGCAGAAAGGCGAGGCTATGCAGCGCCATGGAGCCACCAAGCACCTGGCGGCGCCCTGCGTGGCGTCGGGCCAGGGAGGCGATGGCGGCGTCCAGGGTGCCGGCACTCTTGAACGGGGCCCCCAATACGGCGGCGGCAATCAGCACCGCCACGGTGGACATCATGCCCTGCAGGCCACCCCGGGACAGCATCTTGTCGACCATGGCGACCCCGGTATCGGCGACGAAGCCTGCGTTCATGGCGGAACCGATCTCGGAAAGGCTCGCGCCCTGGAGCACCACCGCGATCAGCGCCGCGCTGACGATGCCGAGCATGAAGGCGGGCAGCACCGGCTTCTTGGCCAGGATGCAGCCGAACACCACCAGGGGCGGCAACAGGGTCAGCAGATTGTCGCTGAAAGTGGCGGCCAGGGTGTCGATGATCGCCTGGGTCTGGGTCGACATGCCGTCACCGGCGAGCGTCGCCCCGGAGGTGGCGACGTCACTGCCGAGCCAGGCGTAGACCGCCAGGGCGATCAGGTAGGCCGGCAGGGTCGAATACAGCATATGACGGATGTGGGTGATGATATTGACCTCGCATACCGCCGAGGCCATCACCGTGGTATCCGACAGCGGCGACAGCTTGTCGCCGAAGAAGGTGCCGGTGACGATGGCACCGGCGGCGTAGGCCGGGGGGATGCCGAGTCCCAGCGCGACCCCCATCAGCGCCACGCCGATGGTGCTGAGGGTGCCCCAGGAGGTCCCGGCCATGACCGACATCAGCGAGCATGACAGGCAGGCCACGACCAGAAAGAGCCCCGGCGTCAGCGACTCGAGGCCCAGGGTGACCATGGCAGGAATGGTGCCGGAGAGCATCCATACCCCCACCATCATGCCGACACTCATCAGGATCAGGATGGGTACCAGCATGGCCTGGATGCCCTTGAGCAGATCACTTTCCAGACGGGACCAGGCGATACCCCAGGCAAGGCATAGCGTCATGGCGATGGCGCCGGCGACGATCAGCGCCACCGCGGTGGGAATGCCAAGGCCCATGATGCCGACCAGCAGACTGCCGATGGCGGCGATGAGCAGAATCAGATGGCGAGGGCCAGACAGCGAGACAGCGGGCGCTGTCGAAGGGGAAGCGTCTTGGGACATGGGCGTGTTCCGAAGCTGTTGTTGTGGTGAAGGGGACAGGCTCCGCCCTGTTGGGTCAGGGCTTTCTGTGTCAGGGCTTTCTGTGTCAGGGCTTTCTGTGTCAGGGCATTCTGTGCCAGGGCCTGTTTTGTCAGAGATATCGACCCTTGTGGAAGAAATATCTCGATCGTTGTAAGAAATATCGTCTACTGTTGTTAATATCGATTTTTTCTAAAAACTATGGCCCAGCGCTTGGCGAACGTCAATTGCCGACGTACTCTGCAAGCCTGTTATTTGCGAGTGTTGTCATGATCAATTCCCAACCAGCCGAGGTGGCGGCGAGCGGCGAGACGGCGGCGAGCCAGGTATTCAGTGCGCTGAAGCAGGACCTGATCCGTGGGCGTTTTGCGGCGGGGGAGAAGCTCGCCATCAGCGCGCTGAAAGAGCGCTACGAGGTGGGGCTGAGCCCGCTGCGGGAGGCGCTCAACCGGTTGGCCGCCTACGGCCTGCTGGAGCAGCACAATCAGCGCGGCTTCCGGGTGCCGCCGCTGTCGGCGGAAGAACTCGAGGATATCTCTCGGCTACGTATGCAGCTGGAGTGCATGGCGCTGACCCAGGCCTTCCAGGAGGGTGACGCCGAGTGGGAGTCGCAGTTGCTGGCCGCCAGCCATCGTCTGTCGCGGGCCAACAAGGCCCAGGGCGAGATCGAACAGTGGGAGCAGGCCCACCAGCGTTTTCACCGCACCCTGTTGGCGCCCTGTGGTTCGCACTGGCTGTTGCGCTTCATCGAGCAGTTGCACGATCAGTTCGATCGCTATCGTCGTCTGGCCCCGGGCAACCCGGAGATTCGTGACCGCCTCGATGCCCAGCACGGCGAGCTGGTCGAGCTGGCGCTGGACCGGCGTATCCACGATGCCCGCTACCTTCTCGAAGATCATATCCGTCAGTCCTGGGAGGTCGCCAAGGGCGCCTGCGAGCAAGGCTGAAGGCTCGTCCTGTCGGCTGCTGGAAGATGCGCTGGAGGACGCGCTGGAAGAGGCGAATGGCGCGTCAGTTCCCGGAGGTCGCCAGGGGCGCCTGCAAGGGGCGCCTTCAAGGGATGCCTGCGACGGATGTCAGCGCCTAGCGATTGGAAGGATGCAGCTCGAGGTAGCGATTCTTGGAGGGCAGCAGGTGCTGACGGCATAGCTCGCGCAGCGCGTGGCGGTCCTGCTGTCGGATCGCCTCGATCATCGCCTGATGCTCATGGCGCGCCCGGGACAGGCTGTGGCTGTCGGCGATGGCGATAAAACGAATGCCGTGGGCCTTCTGGGCGAACTCGTTGATGGTTTCGTAGAGGTAGGGATTGCCGGTCGCCGCGAACAGGGTGCGGTGAAAGGCGATATTGAGGTGGAATACCCGTCGCAGATCATGGGCGTCCACGGCAGCGCTGTAGCGCTGATGGATGTCCTCGAGCTCGCTCAGCCACTGCTCCGGCGCCGGTAGTGGCAGGGCGTCGACACCGGCAAGTTCGAGGATCTCGCGCATGGCGTAGAGCTGCTCGACCTCTTCGGGCGTGTAGGCCTTGACGAAGGCGCCGCGGTTCCTGATGCGTTCGACCAGGCCGATGCTCTCGAGCTGGAACAGCGCCTGACGCACCACGTGGCGCTTGCAGTCGAAGCGCTCGATCAGGTCCTCCTCGACCAGCCGCTCCCTGGGGTGCAGACGCCCCAGCACTATGTCCTCCTCGACACTGCCGACGATGTCCTCCGCCACGCTGGTGGCGCTGGGACGACGGGTGCTGTTGGAAGGGTCCTGCACGCTGACCTGGCTCATCTCGCATCCTCTGCGATCACGATGGTGAAGCGGCGACGAGACGGTCCCGTCGCCGACTCAAGTCTATCAATAGCGCTCACCGCCTTCATCGGCTCGAATGACTTTCCTCACTCCTGGGTCGGCACGCGACAGTGGGACTCGGGGCGGCACACCTTGAAGTCACAGCCCTGGTCGGCCTGCAGGATCTGCTCCATGAACAGCCGACGATAGCCCAGCATCGGTGGCTGCTCACGCGGCGGGGCCGTGGTCTGCTGGCGGCGGCTCTCCAGGGTCTGCTCGTCCACCTCCAGCGAAATACGGTTGGCAGAGACGTCGAGTTCGATGATGTCGCCGTCGCGCACTAGCCCCAGCGTCCCTCCTTCGGCGGCCTCCGGCGATACGTGCAGCACAATGGTGCCGGCGGCGGTGCCGCTCATGCGTCCGTCCGAGATGCGCACCATGTCCTTGACGCCCTGGGTGGCGAGCTTCTTCGGGATCGGAATGTATCCGGCCTCGGGCATGCCCGGAGCACCCTTGGGGCCGATGTTGGCCAGCACCAGGACGTCGTCGGCGTTGACGTCCAGGTCCGGATCGTCGATGCGCGTCGCCAGATCCTCCAGCGAATGAAAGACCACCGCCCGTCCGCGATGCTGCATCAGCTCCGCAGACGCCGCCGACTGCTTGATGATGGCGCCGGCCGGGGCCAGGTTGCCGCGCAGCACGGCGATACCGCCTTGTGCGTAGACAGGGCGGGAGCGTGGGCGCACCACCGGCTGCTCGACCAGATGCACCGCCGCGTCGATGTTCTCGCCCAGGGTGCGACCATTGATCGTCATGGTGTCCAGGTGCAGCAGGGGCTTCAGCTCTCGCAGCAGCGTCGGCAGGCCGCCGGCGCGATGCAGATCCTCCATATAGCCCTCGCCGGAGGGCTTGAGGTCGACCAGCACCGGCGTCTCGCGGCTCATGCGATCGAAGGCGTCCAGGTCGATGTCGATGCCCAGCCGACCGGCGATGGCGGTCAGGTGGATCAGACCGTTGGTCGACCCTCCCAGTGACAGCAGCACCCGCAGGGCATTTTCAAAGGCCTTGGGGGTCAGGATCTGGGAGGGAGTGACCCCATCACGGGCCAGCCGTACCGCCTCGGTCCCGGACTGCTCGGCGATGCGCTGGCGGTCGGCGTAGACCGCCGGCGCGGTGGCGCTGTTGGGCAGCATGATGCCCAGGGTCTCGGCCAGGCAGGCCATGGTGCTGGCGGTGCCCATCACCGAACAGGTACCCACGGTAGGCACCAGCTTGTCGTTGACCTCGCTGATCTCGGCGTCGTCGATGTCCTGGCCGCGGTAGGCCGCCCAGTAGCGACGGCAGTCGGTACAGGCGCCGACCCGGGTGCCGCGATGGGAGCCCGACAGCATGGGCCCGGTGACCAGCTGGACGGTGGGTATATCGGCGCTGGCCGCCGCCATCAGCTGGGCCGGCACCGTCTTGTCACAGCCGCCGATCACCACCACCGCATCCATCGGCTGGGCACGGATCATCTCCTCGGTGTCCAGCGCCATCAGGTTTCTCAGGTACATGCTGGTGGGGTGGGCGAAGGACTCATGCAGGGTGATGGTGGGGAACTCCACCGGCAGCCCGCCGGCCAGCATCACCCCTCGCTTCACGCTCTCGACCAGCCCCGGCACGTTGCCGTGACAGGCGTTGTAGCCGCTGTAGGTGTTGGCGATGCCGATCACCGGCCGCGACAGCGCATCGTCGGTATAGCCCATGCCCTTGATGAACGCCTTGCGCAGAAACAGCGAAAAGTCGGCGTCACCGTAGTTGGTCAGGCGGTTGGACATGCCCCGGGTGGCGTTGTTGTGGTTGTTGTCTGAGTCCTGGCTCATCGATCGGTCCTCGTATCTTTATCGCTGGCGCCGAACAGCCCCTTCGCAGGAGGGCGTTGCGTCGTGGTTCGCTAGCTAGGTTAGGACGAGAAAAGATGGTTAACAAGATTATTGACAATTTTATTGGCGACCGTCTACGTTGAATCTGGCAGTCACGACGTGCCCGGCGCCTTCGCCCCGACTCAGCGCCCCAAGACAGCGCCCCAGCGTCCTGAGACAGGGCCCAGCGCTCGAAGACAGCGCCTGAGCAGGTGCGCGATGACCGCGCCCGTCGCACGTACCAGTGCAAGACAACGATAAAGACAACGACAACCGCACAAGAGGTGCAGCCATGAAACATCGTGGAGCTTACGCCGCCATCCTTCTGTCGACCCTGCTTCTGCCCGGCGCCGCCATGGCGGAGTACTCCGCCGGCGACGAGATCAAGGTGCTGCAGGGATTCAAGGCCGGCGGGGGCAGTGACGCCCTGGCCCAGCTGACCCAGCCGTTCCTGCGCGAGTCGCTGGGAGTGGACTTCGTCAACGAGTACCTGCCGGGGGCTACCGGCGCCATCGCCTGGACCCGTCTGGCCAAGCAGACCGAGGCCGACGGCACCACCATCAGCATCACCAATACGCCGATGCTGATGACCAACTACATCATGAACGACACCATCACCTACTCGGTGGACGAGCTGACCCCGATCGCCAATGTGGTGACCGACCCGGGCATCATCGTGGTCCCGGCGGAGAGCCCCTACGAGACGGTGGAGGAGTTCCTGGCCGCCGCCGAAGAGAACCCGGGCACCATCACCGTGGGCAACTCCGGCGTGGGCGGTGATGACTTCTTCTCCACCATCCTGATCGAGCAGGCCTCCGGGATCAGCTTCCAGAAGGTGCCGTTCCAGGGTGACGGACCTTCGGCCACCGCCGCCATGGGCGGGCAGATCGACGCCAGCTTCAACAACCTGGGCAACGTCTACGGGCACATTCAGTCCGGTAGCCTGAGGCCGCTGGCGGTGTTTGCCCGCGAGCGCCTGTCGATGCTGCCCGACGTGCCGACCCTGAGCGAGAAGGGCATCGAGGTGGTGGCCGGCTCCTCACGTGGCTACAGCGCACCGGCCGGCATCCCCGATGAGGCGCGCCAGCAGCTGATCGACGCCTTCGAGGCACTCAAGACCAACGAGGAGTTCAAGAAGGTCGCCGAGGAGCGGGCCATGAACCTCGATATCCAGACCGGCGACGACTATCGCCAGATGATCGAGGACATGGAAGGCCAGTTCGAGGAGATCTGGGCCAGCGTGAAGGACGAGATCAACGGTTGATCGGTGCGCTTGCCGACGGGCCAGGCCCGTCGGCAAGCGACCGAGGGAGTCATACTGATGAAACTCAGTCGCCTGCTGTTTGGTCTTTTCGCCCTGGGGGTGGCCACGCTGTTCGGGGTCACCTCGCTGGGCTATCCCGACGCCGCGGCGCGGATGCCGCTGATCTACGCGGTGGTGGTGGGGCTATTTGCCATCGCCATGATCGTGCAGGAGTTGACCGCGCATTCCCGCGCGCGGGCCCAGGCCTCATCGAGCGCCGCGCCCACCCTCGAGGGCAGTCAGCTGGCCGAGGGCGAACTCACCGAAGGCGATAGCGCGCCCGCGCCGCCCGCCAGGCCGCTCAAGGCGATGGCGGTGTTCGTGTTCGCCGCCGTCTACATCTACAGCATCTCCTGGCTCGGTTATGTGGTCGCCACGGCGGCCTTCATGGGCCTGTCGCTGTGGCTGGTGCGCCATGTGTCGCTGCGCTTCAGTCTGATCGGCATCGCCGGTCTGATCACCGTGGTCTGCCTGGTGTTCATCGGCTTTCTGGGCCTGCCCGTGCCGCTGTTGCCACCGCTGTTTTAAGTCCTGTCGTGCGCTTCGCCACACCGATCGGCTTCGCTGAGGTCGTCATTGCACCCGCGCGAACCTGGAGCCTGACCCTATGAACGACTCGCTTGTGATGGTGGGGCTGAGCAACGTGCTCACCTTCACCAATATTGCGCTGATCCTCGGCGGCACCCTGCTGGGGCTGTTCGTCGGCGCCATGCCGGGGCTGTCCGCCACCATGGCGCTGGCGTTGCTGTTGCCGCTGACCTTTACCATGGACCCGGCGACGGGGCTCAGCATGCTGGCCTCGCTGTACGTCGGCGCCTCCTACGGCGGCTCCATCGCCGCCATCCTGCTGCGGACCCCAGGCACGCCCTCGGCGGCGGCCACGGTGCTCGACGGCTTTCCGCTGTCCCAGCAGGGGCAGGCGGGCAAGGCGCTGGGGGTGTCGCTGTTCGCCTCCTTCTTTGGCGGCCTGATGAGCGGTATCGCCCTGCTGACCGCCGCACCGTTGCTGGGGGTGCTGGTGTTGAAGTTCGGCCCGGTGGAGCTGTTCGCCATCGCCGTGCTGGGCATCACCATCATCGGCTCGCTGTCCCAGGGCTCCATCGTCAGCGGATTGCTGTCCGGCATCATGGGGCTGCTGCTCAGCACCGTGGGCATGGACCTGATCACCGGCACACCGCGCATGACCTTCGGCAACATCAACCTGTTTTCCGGCATCGAATTCACGGTGGCGCTGATCGGGCTGTTCTCGATTCCCCAGGCGTTGATCCTGATCGAAAACGCCCACGACAGCGACAAGGTGGCCAGCAAGATCACCGATCGGCTGGTGCCGCGGCTGAAAGAGCTGCGCACGCTGATGCCCAACATCCTGCGCTCCGGCGGCATCGGTATCGTTACCGGCCTGATCCCCGGCACCGGCGGCGACACCGCAAGCTGGTTTGCCTACAACGAGGCCAAACGCTTTGCCAAGGACAAGAGCCGCTTCGGCAAGGGCGACATCGCCGGCGTCGCCGCCCCCGAGGCCGCCAACAACGCGGTGGTCGGCGGCGCGCTGATTCCGACCATCGCCCTCGGTATCCCCGGCAGTTCGTCCACCGCCATCCTGCTGGGGGCGCTGATGGTCCAGGGCATCCTGCCAGGCCCCAACCTGCTCACCGACTATGGAGATGTCACCTACACCCTGATCTGGGCGGTGATCTTCGCCAATGTCGGCCTGCTGGCGGTGGGGCTGATGTTCACCCGGCTGTGCGTCGGGGTGACCAAGGTGCCGGACAGCTTCGTCGCCTGCGCCATCATCACCCTGTGCGTGATCGGCGCCTTCGCCATCAACAACAGTCTGTTCGAGGTGGGGCTGATGCTCGGCTTCGGCCTGTTCGGCTACTGGATGAACAAGGCCGGCATCTCACCGGCGCCGATGGTCATCGGTCTAATCCTGGGGCCGGTGATGGAAACCAGCTTCCAGCAGTCGATGCTGATCGGCCAGAACAGCCCGATGATCTTCGTCGAAAGCCCCATCGCCATGGTGCTGCTCGGCATCGCGGTGCTGTCGATCCTCCAGGCCACGCCGGTCTTCCGCTGGCTGAGAAGCTCGTTGCGGCGCGGGGCACGCACCGGCTGAATAGCGGTGACAGCGCTTCATCAACGCCAGCAACCACGCTAGCGACAACCACAACAATGTCTTGAAAGGAGCCCACCATGACGCGTATCAGCGACGTCCGTGCCCGCACCATCAGTGTTCCGCTGGACCATCCCACCAGCTTCTCCAATCGTCAGGTGTTCAAGCGCGACTACGCCCTGGTGGAGGTCGAAGGCGACGACGGCGTGGTCGGGATCGGCTTCTGCTACGGCGGCAACAATGCCGGTCTGCTGGTATCACAAACGGTTCGCGAACTGCTGAGGCCTGTACTGCTGGGGGCCGACGCCCACGCCACCGAAGGCCTGTGGCAGGCCATGTATCAGGAGTCTCTGCTGCATGGTCGCTGCGGCTCGGTGATGCGGGCCATCAGCATTCTCGACACCGCCCTGTGGGATCGCAACGCCCGGGCGGCGGGGCTGCCGCTGTACAAGTACCTGGGGGCGAGTGACAGCGACAGCGTCCCGGCCTACGCCAGCGGCGGCTACTACCTCGACGGCAAGACGCCGGAGATGCTGGGCGAGGAAATGGCCGGCTACGTGGCGCAGGGCTTCAAGGCGGTGAAGCTGAAGGTGGGACGCGAGGACCTGGCCGGGGAGGAGGCGCGACTGGCGGCGGTGCGCGAAGCCGTCGGCCCCCATGTGGCGGTGATGATGGATGCCAACAACGCCTGGCGCGACCTGCCTTCGGCGCTCGCGTTCATGCGCATGGCCGAAGCGTACTCGCCGTTCTGGATCGAGGAGCCGTTCAGCCCCGACGACATCGACAACCACCGCCGTCTGGCCGAGCGCACCCCGGTGCCGGTCGCCACCGGCGAGATCGAGGCCGGACGCTGGCGCTTCAAGGAGCTGCTGGACAAGGAGGCGGCGATGATCCTGCAGACCGACGCCGCCGTGTGCGGCGGCATCACCGAGTTTCGCCGTATCACCGCCACGGCGGCGAGCTACGGGGTCGAGGTCTATCCCCACTGGTTCCATGACCTGCACGTGCACCTGGTGGCCTCGGCGCCCAACGCGCGCATGGTGGAGTTCTTCGCCGATGACCAGGTCCTCAACTTCCGCCGGCTGATCGACACCCAGCTTCAGTTCTCCGACGGCAACCTGCTGCTGCCAAGCGCCCCGGGCCTTGGCTTCAACTTCGACAGCGAGGCGCTGGAGCGCTACGCCAGCGAGCCCTGGTCGTGACCCGTCGTCATCGGACGCTGGTCGGGCGGGGCCCGACCTCGATCGAGCGCTCCACTCCATTTAAGGAAATCGCATCATGACAGCCACCAACCTGGCACATGCCAGCGACGCCTGGTCGCCGGTGATCACCCCCTTCACGTCGGATCTCGCCGTCGATACCGAGCGCTTCGTTGCCCACTGCCGCTGGCTTGACTCCCACGGGGTCGGACTCGCGGTGTTCGGCACCAACTCCGAGGCCAACTCGCTGACCCTTGGCGAGAAGCGCGAGCTGCTCTCACAGCTTGGGCAGGCGGGCATCGATCCCTCACGGCTGATGCCGGGCACCGGCCACTGCGCCATCGACGATACGGTCACGCTGACCCGCGACGCGGTAGACATGGGCGCGGCCGGAGTGCTGATGCTGCCGCCGTTCTACTACAAGGGCGTCAGCGACGAGGGCCTCTATCGCTACTATTCCGAGGTCATCGAGCGGGTAGGCGATGCGCGCCTGCGGCTGTATCTCTACCATATTCCGCCGGTGGCCCAGGTGCCGCTGTCGATCGAGCTGATCGCACGGCTGCGCGAGGCCTTCCCCGAGATGGTCGCGGGGATCAAGGACAGCGGTGGCGACTTCGCCAACACCCAGGCACTGATCGACGCCTTCGGCGCCGACGGCTTTGCGGTGTACGCCGGCAGCGAGCGTTTTCTGCTGGATACGCTGCGCGGCGGGGGAGCGGGCTGCATCAGTGCCACCGCCAACGTCAATCCGGCGGCCATCGCCGGGCTCGCCGCCGACTGGCAGACAGCCGAGGCCGATGAACGCCAGGCAGGGTTGAACGCCATGCGTGATCTGTTCGAGCGCTATCCGCTGATACCGGCGATGAAGGCGGCTACCGCACACTTTTCGGGACAGCCGTCCTGGGCGACGCTACGCCCGCCCTTGATTGAACTGGAGTCAGGGCGCCGCCAGGAGCTGATCGCGGCGCTGGAAGAGCGAGACTTCGCCATGCCGGGACTCAAGGAGGAACAACATGGATAAAGCACCCGCTGCCCGCGATCGTGGGCAGGCGCCTCGTATCGTCGCCCTGAGGCGGCTGGGCGAGGAGGAACTCGCGGCCTTGAACGAGGTGGGCCAGGTGGACTATTTCGAGGATCTGAACGAGGGCAATCGCGAGGCCTTCGAGGCAGCGATGGCCAGCGCCCACGGTCTGATCGGCGGCAAGCTCGAACTCGATGAGGCGATGCTCGAGCGCTCGCCCCATCTCGAGGTGGTGTCGACCATCTCGGTAGGCTACGACCAGCTGCCGCTCGAGGCGATGAATCGTCGGGGCATCCTGCTGTGCAATACCCCGGACGTGCTTACCGAGACCACCGCAGATACCGCCTTTGCCCTGATCATGGCGACTCAGCGGCGGTTGGTGGAGCTGTCCTGCATGGTGCGGGAAGGACGCTGGACGTCCCATGTCGGGCCCGACCAGTTTGGTCACGACGTGCACGGCAAGACACTGGGCATCGTCGGCGCGGGGCGTATCGGCGCGGCGATCGCCAGGCGCGGCGCGCTGGGCTTCGGCATGTCGGTGCTGCACACCGCGCGGGCACCGAAGCCTGAGCTCGAGCAACACCTCGGCGCTGAACACTGCACCCTGGACGAGCTGCTCGCGCGTGCCGACATCGTCTGTCTGGCGGTGCCCTACAGCGATGACACCCATCGCCTGATCGACGCCGACGCCCTTGCCCGGATGAAGCCCTCCGCCGCGCTGATCAATATCGCTCGGGGCAAGGTCGTCGACGAGACGGCACTGATCGAGGCGCTGGAACAGGGCACCATCCGCGCCGCCGGGCTCGACGTCTTTACCCGGGAGCCGCTGGACGCCGGCTCGCCGCTCGCGCGCATGGACAATGTAGTGGTGCTGCCGCATATCGGTTCGGCCACCCACGAGACCCGTGCTGCCATGGCGCGGCGCGCGGTGGACAACCTGATCGGTGCGCTGGTCGGCGAAGGCCCGGTCAACGCCGTCAACCAGGCGTCCTGGCGAGCAGGGAGGGCATCATGAAGCGACGTCTCGAGCGCATCCTGAGCCTGGACGACTTCGAGCGGGCGGCGCGTCGCCACCTGCCGCGGCCCCTGTTCGGCTATGTCGCCAGCGTGGCCGAGGAGGGCGAGACGGCAAGGGCCGGTCGCGAGGCCTTCAACGAGGTGCACTGGCTGCCCAGGGCGCTGGTCAATGTGTCGTCGATTTCCACCGAGGTGGAGCTGTTGGGGCAACGGTTCTCGCAGCCCTTCGGTATCGCCCCCATGGGTATCAGCGCGCTGACCGCCTACCGGGGCGACATGGTGCTGGCAGAACAGGCCCAACGTGCCGAGATCCCGATGATCGTCAGCGCCTCCTCGTTGATACCCATGGAAGAACTCGCCGAGGCCACCGGCGCGGACTGGTTCCAGGCCTACCTGCCCGGCACCCTGGAGGGCATCGACGCCCTGCTTGAGCGGGTCATCCAGGCCGGCTACAAGCGTCTGGTCATCACCGTCGACTACCCGGTGCCGCCCAACCCGGAAAACCATCGTCGCTCGGGCTTTTCGAGCCCCTTGAAGCCGAGCGCGCGGCTGGCCTGGGATGGACTGACACGTCCGCGCTGGCTCACCGGTACCTTCCTGCGCACCCTGCTGCGTCATGGTGTTCCCCACTTCGAGAACAACGCGGCGACGCGCGGGGTGCCGGTGCTGGCGAAGCACGCCGCGCGCGACTTCGCCGGCCGGCGTCACCTTGACTGGTCGACCCTCGAGCACGTGCGCTCGCGCTTTCCCGGCCAGCTGGTGGTCAAGGGGATCCTGCATCCCGACGACGCACGCCGGGCCTGCCAGGCGGGCGCCGACGGTCTTATCGTGTCCAACCACGGCGGCCGCCAGCTCGACGCTACGGTGGCGCCTATGACTATGCTGCCCGAGGTGGTGAAGGCGGTGGAGGGCAAGGTTCCGGTGATGATCGATGGCGGCTTTCGCCGCGGCGGCCAGGTGCTCAAGGCGCTGGCGCTGGGGGCCGACTTCGTGTTCGTCGGCCGGCCCTTCAACTATGCGGCGAGCGTCGCCGGAGGGGCAGGGGTCGCCCACGCCATTCGTCTGATGAGCGAGGAGATCGAGCGCAACATGGCGCTGCTCGGGGTAACCGCCATCGACCAGCTCGGCCCCCACCTGCTGCGCCGCAGGGAAGGTGGCACGGCGGGTGCCACGACAGCCGCCGATACGGGTGTCGGGGCAGGCGTCGAGACCGGCGACAAGGCATCCGACTGAGCCGCTCGCGCCTGATGTGCGTCAGGCCCCGTGGTAGCCCTTTTGCTCGGGCTCTTCATCGGCGTCATCGGTGGCTGCTTCGGGCAGTTCGGCCACCCACTCCATGGCCGCGCTGTGCTCCTTGTGGGAGAAGGTGCGGATCTCGATCTTCCTGACCAGCTTGTCCTCGAGATGGGCGATGTGCTTGATCCACTCCTTGTCGGTGATCACCGCGGCGCGATGGTAGTGGTCAAGCTCGCCGATCTGGGTTAGTCCATAGCCCAGGTCACGCAGCAGCGCGGTCAGGGTCATCCAGCGCAGGTTGTCGAGTTCCGCCACCAGGCTGACCTTGGGGCAGCGCTTCTTGGTCATTTCGATCAGGTCGATGGCTTGCTGGAGTTCCTGCGCGGTCACGGTACCGCCGGCGCGGATGGCGACCACGTGTTCGGCCGGGTGGGGAATCTGCTCGAGCATCTTGAATCTCCTTGTCGGGGACGGCGGGACTCACGTCGCGATGCAGCGTGACGGGATTTTCTCAGCATAGTCGCTGTGGCATCCATGGCGGCCGATCTTCCGTGTTCGACGCCAACGCTTTGCCGTCCTTGCACTCGGTCGTAAGGCCTGACGTAACGATAGCGACAACGACAGGTAGGCCCCGACCTTGCTTCGAACGTAGCGATAGATACAGGTGTGAACACAGCAATGTCGGCGCCACGACCAGACCAGGCATCATCATGCAAAGGAGGGTGGCGAACATGCAAGCGGATGGAGAGAAAGGCCAGACGGTGGGGTGGGCGAGCTGGGCCCTGGCCTTCGGCCTGGTGGGGGCACTGGGCTGGGTCGCGCCGGCCCATTCACAGCAAGCCCAGGCAGCCGACACGCCCTCCGGTCAGGCAACCGTCATCGAGTTGACCCAGGTCGGCTGTCAGTTCCTGGGAAGCGAGAACGGCACCGATCACGGCATTCACCCCCAGAGCAAGGCCGACTGCGAGGCCTTCAACGACGACACCGGTGAGGCGCGGCTGGCAGAGGCCAGGGTGCTGCGAGTGCCCGCCGGAGACTATGTGTTCCGGGTCAAGAACGAGGGCGTGCCCTATGACCTGGGTTTCTGGCTGCGTGGCGACGGCCTGCTCAACCGCGCTCGGCTACCCAGCGTGTCCGGCGGTGGCCTCGGCACCGGTCAGACCGGGGATTTCGCCGTCAGCCTGGAACCCGGTGAATACGTCTACTCCTGCCCGCTGAATCCGACCCTGGACTATAAGCTGGTTGTCGAAGGCCAAGGATAAAGCGGAAGGCTTGCGCGAAAAGTGCCGGTGCTCGCCGACCTTCCGAAGAAAGCCCGAGGCTTGTCTGAAAGGTGCCTGCGATTGTCGACGGCGGGTGCGAGGCGAGGCCAGGTCAATTCTAGCCAGGCTAGACTAGACCCCGGTCAGTGCGCGCGTGCCTCAGACCCACAGGATCGCGACACCTGACGATCGCCTACGCCGCCGACGAAAAAGCTTAACCACCTTGATACCCGCTGTGTCGTTTCGACACGGCGGGTTTTTTGTATCTCCAGCATCAGAGTTTTCCCGTCTAGGCTCTCAGCAATAGCTGTCGTACGCCAAAGCGTCAGGAGGGCCAGATGGCAAAGGTCGAACCCCGCGCGCCCAAGCCGCGTATCGGAATGATCACCCTCGGTGTTCACTCGCTCGAACGGGCCATCGACTTCTATCAACAGGGGCTTGGCTGGCCACGCCTGGAGGACAGCGCCCCCTGGATCGCCTTCTTTTCGCTGCAGGGTACCTGGCTTGCCTTGTACGGCTGGCACGATCTGGCCGATGACCTGATGGTCAACGCCGGTGGCGAGGGCTTTCGCGGCGTGACCCTGGCCTACATGGCCGAGGACCCCGAAGAAGTGGACGCGGTGCTGATCCAGGCCAGACGAGCGGGCGGGAACCTGCTCAAGCCTGGGCAGAAGGCCTTCTGGGGCGGCTACTCCGGCTACTTTGCCGACCCTGACGGGCACCTCTGGGAGGTGGCCCACAATCCCTTCTTCTGGCCTGGACCGGGCGAACCCCAGGCCAGATCCAGCAACGATAGTTGATCTCGGTCCACGTTCTGGCGGATATCCAGGATGCTGTTTTTCCAATAAAAACAATGCTGTTAAGCAGGGGGTAGGACGTCGAGGAGAGCCTGGTGGCTACGGGTGCTGTGCTTTCAGGAAGGGACCCTCGACGCAAGGCCGTTACCAATAACCTGCCGCAAGGGAGTCGCTCATGAGTGCAGTCATCGTGTTGGTCCTGGGGTTGGCCGCCATGGCCCTCGGGTACTTCATCTACTCGAAGTTCATCGCCGATAAGGTGTTGAAGCTGTCCAGGGATTTCGTCACCCCCGCCCACGAGTTCGAAGATGGCGTCGACTTCGTGCCGACCAACCGCTATGTGCTGTGGGGCCACCACTTTACCTCGGTGGCCGGAGCGGCTCCCATCGTCGGCCCGGCCATCGCGGTCATCTGGGGTTGGGTACCGGCCTTTTTGTGGGTCATCTTCGGTACTATCTTCTTCGCCGGGGTGCATGACGCCGGCGCGATCTGGGCCAGTGTGCGCAACAAGGCCAAGTCGGTGGGCGCGCTCACCGGAGAAGTGGTAGGCACCCGCGCCCGCAGCATCTTCATGATCGTGATCTTCCTGCTGCTACTGATGGTCAACGCGGTTTTTGCCGTGGTCATCGCCGGCCTGATGATGAAGTTCCCCTCGGCGGTTATCCCGGTGTGGGGCGCCATCCTGGTGGCGCTGGTCATCGGCCAGTTGATCTATCGCCGGATCATCGGCCTTGGCCTGGTATCGGTGATCGGTGTGGTGGCGCTCTACGCCCTGATCGGCATCGGGCCGGCGGTGCCGATCCAGATGCCCACCGAGGTCGGCGCGCTGTCCGGTCAGGCGGTGTGGATCCTCTTGCTGTTCGGCTACGCCGCCATCGCTTCGCTGCTACCGGTGTGGATGCTGCTGCAGCCGCGCGACTATATCAACGGCCTGCAGCTGTTCATCGGCCTGATCATCCTCTATGGCGCCCTGGCGCTGTTGAACCCGGACATCGTGGCGCCGGGCTTCAACAGTGATGTACCCGCGGGTACACCGTCGCTGTTCCCGCTGTTGTTCGTGACCATCGCCTGCGGCGCGATTTCCGGCTTCCATGGTCTGGTGTCGTCCGGCACCACCTCCAAGCAGCTGGATCGCGAGACCGACGTGCGTTTTGTCGGCTACTTCGGCGCGGTGGGCGAGGGCATGCTGGCGCTGGGGTCGATCCTGGCGGCCACCGCAGGCTTTGCCACCCTCGGCGACTGGCAGGCCATGTACGACGCCTTCGGCAAGGGTGGGGTCAACGCCTTCGTCGAGGGCGGTGCCTTTATCATCCACAACGGCATCGGCCTGCCCGAGGCCACCGCCGCGACCCTGCTCACCGTGATGGCGGCATTGTTCGCCGGCACCACCATGGACACCGGCCTGCGCCTGCAGCGCTATATCTTCCAGGAGTGGGGCGAGATCTACGACCAGCCGTGGATGAAGAAGCCGGCGGTGGCGACCCTGCTGGCGGTGCTGTCGTGCCTGGTGCTGGCCTTCGGCGCCGGGGCAGACGGTTCCGGTGGCCTGATCATCTGGCCGCTGTTCGGCACCACCAACCAGCTGCTGGCCGGCCTGACCCTGCTGGTGGTCACGGTGATGCTGATGCGCAACCATCGCCCGGTCTATTACACCCTGATTCCCCTGGTGTTCCTGCTGATCGTCACGGTGCTGGCGCTGCTGGCCCAGCTCAAGAGCTTCTTTGTCGCAGGCAACTACTTCCTGCTGGCGCTCGATATCGTGGTGCTGATCGCCTCGGTGCTGGTGGCGATGGAGTGCGCCTCGGCGCTCAAGCGGCTGCGTCATGAAGTGCGCGGGGAGGCGCCGTGAGCGATCACGACGAGGGTCTGGCCAAGTGGCGTCGCTGGTTGTCGTCGGCGCGCCACTTCGCCGAGGAGTCTTACTCGGCGCCGTATCGCGGCGCCATCGCCCGCGCCCGGCGCGACGAGGACGACCTGTTCATGCTGCTGGTGTTCTCGGAGCTGATGGGCATGCCCAATCCGGTGGGCTACTACACTCTGGAGCTTCAGCCACTGTTGATGGAACGGTTCCATGACTGGCACCAGCGCATGGGCATGGAGCGCTCGCCGCTGGACGACTTCCGCTGCTGTTGAACCGGGGGCGGAGGACGATCACGACACCCTCTAGCAACAATTGCCGGGACCGAGCGTGCGCTGGACAGGGGGTAACGCTGTACCGGGCTGACAAGGGCAGGGCTGACAAGGGACCAGAATGGACAAGGGAAGACCATGAAGGAACTGCTGGATCGTCGCCGACTGTGGGTCGGCGGCAAGGGCGGCGTCGGCAAGACCTCGATGTCGGCGGCGCTGGGCGTGCTGGCGGCACGCCGAGGCAAGCGCGTGCTGGTGGCCTCCACCGACCCCGCCCATAGCCTGGGCGACGTCTTTGCCAGTGAACTCGGGGATACCCCGCGGCGGCTATTGCCCGGCCTGGACGCCATGGAGATCGATCCTGATCGCGAGGTCGAGGCGCATCTGGCGCGGGTGACCGCCCAGATGCGGCGCTATGCGGCGCCGGCCATGATGGACGAGCTGGAACGTCAGATGCGCCTGTCGCGGCAGTCGCCGGGGACCCAGGAGGCGGCGCTGCTGGAGCGGCTGTCGCGACTGATGACCGACGACAGCCTGCCCTACGATCTGGTGCTGTTCGACACCGCGCCCACCGGTCATACGCTGCGCTTGTTGAGCCTGCCCGAGGCCATGGCCGCCTGGACCGACGGCTTGCTCGCCCACAGCCGCAAGTCCGAGCATCTGGGCAAGGTGCTGGCCCATCTGACTCCTGGCTCTCGGCGCGACGTGACCTCGCCGTTCGAGTCGGAAGACGAGGCAGCGTCCCGGGATCAGGACCCGCGCACCCGGGATATCGCCGAGACCCTGCTGGCGCGACGGCGGCTGTTTCACCAGGCCCGCCGGCGCATCCAGGACGCAAGTCACAATGGCTTCCTGTTCGTGCTGACGCCGGAGCGCCTGCCGATCCTCGAGACCGCCCGTGCCGTGACGTCACTGGAAGAGGCGGGGATTCCCGTTGCCGCCACCCTGGTCAACCGCGTACTGCCGGTAGAGGCGGACGGCGACTTTCTTGCCGCCCGTCGCGTGCAGGAAGAGACCTACCTTGCGCGTATCGATGCGACCTTTGCCCACCTGCCGCGTCCGCGGGTGCCCTGGCTCGCCACCGACGTCCAGGGTCTCCCGGCGCTGGAGACCCTGGCCGACTGCCTGGAGAACGCAGGTTTTTAAGACGCTGGATTCCAGGGCTACGGTTCAGTGGGCGTCCGGCGACTGTTCCATCTCTCGCTCCAGCTTGCGCGCCACGTCGCCGGGCGAGCCGGTGCGCCGGGCCATCAGATCGTAGGCCACCGGTACCACGAACAGCGTAAAGAAGGTGGCGGCGGCGACGCCGGTGAAGATCACCGTGCCGATGACGATGCGCGTCTCGGCGCCGGCGCCGCTGGACAGGATCAAGGGCACGCTGCCGGCGATGGTGGTGACCGAGGTCATCACGATGGGACGCAGGCGGGTCATGGCCGCACGCATCAGCGCCTCGCGGAACTCGGTGCCTTCGTCTCTTAGCTGGTTGGCGAACTCGACGATCAGAATGCCGTTCTTGGCGGCGAGCCCCACCAGCATGACCAGGCCCACCTGGCTATAGATATTCAGCGACTGACCGGTCAGCCACAGGCCGAGCAGGGCGCCGCCGATGGCCAGGGGCACCGTCAGCATGATCACCAGCGGATGGACGAAGCTCTCGAACTGGGCCGCCAGCACCAGGAAGACCACCAGGGTGCCGAGTACCAGCAGGAAGGTGGTGGCGCCGGTGGACTCGCGATAGTCCCGGGCCGCGCCCTTGACGTCGGTCTGCACGCCCGCCGGTAACACCTCACTGACGGCGTTCTCGAGGTAGTCCAGCGCCTCGCCCATGGAGTAGCCGTCGGCCAGATCGGCCTGCAGGGTGATCGCCCGAAGGCGGTTATAGCGGTTGAGCTGGCTGGGCCCGGCGAAGGCCTCGACGGTGACCAGGCTCGACAGCGGGATCAGCTCACCGGTGCGGTCCGAGCGCACCCGCACGTTGTCCAGGGAACTCGGCGTGGGGGTGGAGCCACGCTCGCCCTCGAGGATGACGTCGTATTCTTCGCCCTGGTCGGTGAAGCGGGTCACGGTGCGGCCACCCAGCAGTGTCTCCAGGGTGCGGCCGATCTCGCTGACGGTGACGCCGAGATCCGCGGCGCGGGTGTAGTCGATATTGACGTTGAGCTGGGGCTGGTTTTCCTCGTAGTCGCTCTCGAGGTTCAACAGTCTCGGATTGGTCTGGCGAATATGGTCCATCAGGGCGTCGCGCCAGGTCACCAGCTGCTCGTAGCTGCCCCCGCCAAGCACGAACTGTACGCCCTGTTCGGTGCCGCCGCCGAAGCCCTGGCGCATCACCGGGAAGGCTCGGATGCCGGGCAGGTCGGCCAGTGACTGGCGCACCTCGTTCATGATCGGCCAGGCGGGCCGGCGCTCGGCCCAGTCCGACAGGCCGACGATGGCGAAACCGGAGTTGAAGTTCTCGGTGTTGCCGCGTCCCTGGGGAGCGATGATCAGCACCCGTTCGACCTCGCCGGTCTCGCGCAGGGGCAACAGCCGCGCCTCGACCTCGTCCATGTAGTCCTCCATATAGGAGAAGGTGGCGCCGGGCGGGCCGCTGATGATGACGAAGAAGGTGCCGCGGTCTTCCCGCGGGGTGTACTCGGCCGGCAGTTGAGGATACAGCCAGGCGATCCCGGCCAGCATCGCCACAAAGCAGGCTACCACCAGCCAGCGCGCCTTGAGCACGACCTCCAGGCAAGCCCGGTAGACGCCCTGGGCCCAGTTCAGCCCCTGGTCGACCCAGTGGGCCAGGCGCCCCTCGTGAAGGCTTGGCGACAGGATCTTGGAGGCCATCATCGGGGTCAGGGTCAGCGCCAGCAGGGTGGAGATGGCCACCGCCGCCGACAGGGTCAGGGCAAACTCGGTGAACAGCTTGCCGACGTCGCCCTGAATAAAGCTCAGGGGCACGAACACCGCGATCAGCACAAGGCTGGTGGCGATGACCGCAAAGGCCAGCTGGCGGGCGCCGCGGAAGGCCGCCACCAGCGGTGTCTCGCCATACAGATGCATGCGTCGATGAATGTTCTCCAGCACCACGATGGCGTCATCCACCACCAGGCCGATGGCCAGCACCAGCGCCAGCAGGGTCAGCAGGTTGATGGTGAAGCCCATGGCCGCCAGGGCGGCGAAGGTGCCGATCAGGGTGACCGGCACGGTGACCGCCGGCACCAGGGTGGTGCGCAGGTTGCCGAGGAACACGAAGATTGCCACCACCACCAGGCCGATGGCGATCAACAGGGTGCTGACCACCTCGCGAATGGCGCCGGACACGAAGGTGGAGGCGTCGTAGTTGAGTGACAGGCTCATGCCGTCCGGCAGGCGAGGGGACAGCCGTTGCATTTCGGCGCGCACCGCCTTGGACAGCGCCATGACGTTGGCGGTGGACTGCTTGACCATGCCAAGGCCCACCACCGTCTGGCCGTTGCCGCGAAACAGCGAGCGCTCCTCCACGGTGCCGAGTTCCACCTGGGCCACGTCGGCCAGCCGGACCAGATAGCCGCCTTCGCCGCGATCGAGCACCAGGGCGCGGAAGTCCTCCGGGGTCGAGAAGCTTCGTGGCAGGCGCACCATGAACTGGCGATCCTGTGACTCCACCGCGCCGCCGGGCAGCTCGACGTTTTCAGCCCTGAGCGCGGACTCCACGTCGCTGACGGTCAGCCCGCGGGCGGCCAGGGCGTCGTTGTCGAGCCACACCCGCATGGCGTATTCCTTGGCGCCGCCGACGAACACCCCGGAAACACCTTCCTGCACCGAGAAGCTGTCCACCAGGTAGCGCTCGGCGTAGTCGGTCAGCTCCGCCGTGGTATAGCCCTCGCCGGACAGCATCAGCCACATCACCACCTCGGAGCTGGTGTCCTCCTTGCGCACCTCCGGCGGGTCGGCTTCGTCCGGCAGATTGTCGGCGGCGCCGGAAATACGGTCGCGCATGTCATTGGCGGCGGCATCGATGTCGGTGGACAGGCTGAACTCGACGTTGATATTGGAGCTGCCGTCGGTGGAGGTGGAGGAGATCACCTCGATGCCGGCGATGCCAGCGATGCGCTCTTCCAGTACCTGGGTGATACGGGTCTCGACCACGTCGGCGGACGCCCCGGGGTAAGCGGTGCGGATGCTGACGATGGGCGGATCGATGGTCGGGTATTCCTGCAGCGGCAGACGGGTCAGCGCCAGCAGGCCGAAGGCGACGATCAGGGCGGCGAGGACGGTGGCCAGCACCGGGCGCTGGACGGAAACGTCGGACAGGCGCATCAGGTGTCGTCTCCCTGGCGCTGCTCGAGCAGGATGTCGCTGACGCTGGTGGTCTCGTCCTCGATGCCGATCAGCGTGATCCGGGAGGCTTCATGCAGGCGGTCATTGCCGTGGGTGACCACCAGCTCGCCGGCCTCGAGCCCCTTGACAACTTCCACGTCGCCTTCGCGCCGCGAGCCCACCTCGATATCCCGGCGGACCACCTCACCGGCCTCGGTCGACGTCGGCTCACGCGTGGTCAGTACCCAGACCCGCTGGCGCTGGCCTTCCGGGACCAGCGCGGACTCGGGAATCACCAGCGCCTGACGCGGGCTTCTGGCGATGGTCACCCGCATCAGCATGCCGGGACGCAGCAGCCTTTCTTCATTGTCGAGCAGGGCGCGCACCGAGATGCTGCGGCTGATCGGGTCGATGCGCGAGTCGATGGTGGCGATCTCGCCCTCGAACACCCGATCCGGATAGGCCGCGGTGGTGGCGGTAAGCGTAAGCCCCCGCGACAGCGAGCCGAGCTGGACCTCGGGCACGTCGAAGTCCAGCTTCATGTGGGAGACGTCGTCCAGGGTGGTCAGCTCGGTGCCCGGAGTGACCAGGGTGCCGACGCTGATGTCACGCACCCCGACCACGCCGTCGAAGGGCGCCTTGACCCGGTAGTTCTCGAGCATCGCCTCGAGCCCGGCGATGGTCGCGTCCACCTGCTGAAGCTGGGCACGGCTGTCCTCGACGTCGGCGCGGGGCGCCAGATTGCGGCTTTCGAGCTGAGCGAAGCGATTGACCGCGTTCTGTCGCTCGGTGCGCAGTGCCTGGGCCTCGCGCAGGGCGGCGCGTTCCTCGATATCGGACAGCTCCACCAGCACATCGCCTTGGCTGACCTCTTCGCCGCCCTCGAAGTTGAGCGCCGAGACGGTGTCGGTCACCGTGGCCGACAGGGTCACGCTCTCGTTGGCCGATAGCGTCCCCAGCGACTCCAGCGGATCGGACCAGGCCTCCTGGGTCACCTCGGCGGCGATCACCGGGGTGGGGGGAGGCCCCTGGGTGCCGGCACCGCGCTGCTGCGCCAGGCTGGGCGACACCACACCCGCCAGCACCGGGGCCAACACCAGAGCCAGGGCCAGGCGAACCCCCATCCTCCCTGGTCTCGACGTGCGATGCGATAGGGTCCTGGGGCAACGAACTGACGGCATGGCAAGCTTCCTGCGTTGGGCATTCTACGGTGGACGGCGCTCGAGGCGTGGCCGACGCACAGCGTAAACGATCGGATACGATGGTCGTACACAAGTGTCCGAGGATAGCGACAGCATGCCTGAGACATGGCCTCGCTGGCTTGAGCAAGGTGCGGGTTGCACAATCTTTTCGCAAGTCGTTCGCCGAGTAACAACAGGCCGTTGCATGCCACGGTGTTTCAGGGCGAATCGAGTGGACGGCTCTGCTAGTATGGCGGGCTTTTGTTGCGCCAAGGGTTTCGGCAGCGCGCTTGCACATGGCGACCAGCCCAGGGTGAGGCGCTGCCGACGAGGGCGCCAGGGCGTGATGCGAACAACGGGCGGTGAGGGGAATGATCCATGAAGGTTGACGTGGTAGTGATTGGTGCCGGAGCCGCCGGTCTGATGTGTGCGCTGACGGCGGGCTACGCCGGACGCTCGGTGCTGGTGATCGATCACGCCAACAAGCCGGGCAAGAAGATCCTGATGTCCGGCGGCGGGCGCTGCAACTTCACCAATATGGCGACGACCCCGGCCAACTTCTTCTCCGCCAATCCCCACTTCTGCATCTCGGCGCTCAAGCGCTATCGCCCGGAGCACTTCGTCGAGCTGGTCGAACGCCACGGCCTCGAGTACGTCGAGAAGGCGCCGGGACAGTTGTTCTGCGCCGACTCCGCCAAGGACCTGCTCCAGGTGCTGCTGACCGAATGCGACTGGGCCGGCGTCGAGCTACGCCTGAAGACCAGTGTCGAGCGCATCGAACGCCAGGGCGAGGGCATGCGCCTGGCCACCTCCGCCGGGCGCATCGATGCCGGTGCAGTGGTCGTCGCCACCGGTGGGCTGTCGATCCCCAGCATGGGCGCCACCGGCTTTGGCTACGATATCGCCCGTCAGTTCGGCCTGGAGGTCACCGATACCCGGGCGGCGCTAGTGCCCTTTACCCTCACTTCGCAGTGGAAGGAGCGGGCGGCGGCGCTTGCCGGGGTGTCCACCGACGTCGTCGCCCGCTGTCGCGGGGGCGAGTATCGTGAACCCTTGCTGTTTACCCACCGTGGGCTGTCCGGTCCCGCCATGCTGCAGATCTCCAGCTACTGGCAGCCCGGCGACGACCTCGAGATCGACCTGATGCCCGGCAAGGACGCCTTCGAGGCGCTGTGTCAGGCCCGCCGCGATACCCCCAAGCGTCGCCTGTCCACCTGGCTGTCCGAGCACTACCCCAAGCGCCTGGCGCAGTCCCTGGTGGAGTGGCAGGGCGATGACGGCGTACTCGCCGAGCGCTCCAACGCAAGCCTTGCGGCCTGGGCGGACTTCCTCAACCGCTTTCGCATCAAGCCCTCCGGCACCGAAGGCTGGCGCACCGCCGAGGTGACCATGGGCGGCGTCTGCGTCGACGCCATCTCGTCGAAGACCTTCGAAGTCCAGGGCCTGCCCCAGCTTCGCTTTATCGGCGAGGTGCTCGATGTCACCGGCGAACTCGGCGGCTACAACTTCCAGTGGGCCTGGGCGTCGGCCGTGGCCTGCGGCCAGTCGGTGTAGACGCTTCGTCCCCCCCTGCCTACTCGTGCGACGGCAAGGCCTCCATCTCGCTGACCAGATGGTCGATAAAGCGGCGGATGCGGATCGGCAGGTGATCGGCGTAGGGGTAGACCGCGTAGATGTCGGCGTTGGGTAGCTGGTAGTCCGGCAGCACCCGTACCAGGCGTCCCTGCTCCAGATGTTCGTGCACGTCCCACTCGGCGCGCACGGCGATGCCGTGGCCGCGAATGGCCCAGGTCAGCACGCTCTCGCCGTCGTTGGCCGACAGGTTGCCACGGACCTTGACCTGATGGTGACGCTCTCCCCGGGTGAAGCGCCAGTTGCCGTAGGTGTCCTCGTTCTGTCTGAGCACGATGCAGTTGTGTTCGCTCAATGCTTCCGGGGTGTCGGGATGCCCGTGGTTCTTCAGATATTCGGGTGATGCACAAAGCAGACGTCGGTGGGAGGCGATCTTTCTGGCATGCAGTCCCGAGTCGGGAAGGGTGCCGAATCGGATACCGATATCGAAGGCATTTGCCACCAGATTAAGCGGGTGATCCGAGAGGTGAAGCTGACAGTCGATATCGGGGAATTGTTCGACGAAAGATGCGACGAAAGGAGCAATATGACGTCGACCGAATCCGAAGGGGGCGTTGATTCTTATCTGTCCCGAGGCTTCGTCGGCGTTCACCTTTAGTGCATGGTGAAGCGCTTCCATGTCGGCCAGCATGCGCTTCGCGTAGCGCAACATGACGACCCCGTCCGGGGTCAGACTCATGGCTCTCGGGGTGCGGTAAAAAAGCTGGGTGTCCAGGCATTTTTCCAGATTTGCCAAGCGCTTGCTGGCAGCAGCCGGGGTGATGTCGAGATCCTTTGCGGTGCGCGACAGGCTGCCCGCTTCACACAGGATGACAAAGAATTCGAGGTCGGCAAGCGATTTCATGGTTAACCCAGGCGTCATGGTAGCTTCAACCGCCAGTCTATTGCCGCCAATTGTCCCTGTCACCTAGCCTTCGTGAACCCGGCAAGACCTCCGGTTTACAGAATCTTCAGTGAGGTGACAGCAGATGAGAACGCATAAGGTGGCGGTGATTCCCGGTGACGGTATCGGCCTTGAGGTCATCGAGGCAGGCAAGCAGGTCATCGAGGCGCTGGCCAAGAAGAGCGGCGACTTCAACTTCGAATTCGAGGACTTCGACTGGAGCTCGAAGCGCTATCTGGAACAGGGCGAGTATATCCCCGAGGGTGGCCTCGCGAAGCTCGCGAAGTTCGACGCCATCTACTTTGGCGCCGTGGGCAGCCAGGACGTGCCCGACCACGTGTCGCTGTGGGATCTGCGCCTGGCCATCTGCCAGGGCTTCGATCAGTACGCCAATGTGCGCCCCGCTCGGGTGCTGCCGGGCGTGAAGAGTCGTCTCGAGGGCGCCGACAAGATCGACTGGGTGATCATCCGCGAGAACAGCGAGGGTGAGTACTCCGGCAACGGCGGGCGCGTTCACCAGGGGCTGCCCGACGAGATCGGCACCGAGCTTTCCATCTTCTCGCGCAAGGGCATCGAGCGGATTCATCGCTTTGCCTTCGAGATGGCCCAGAGCCGCCCGCGCAAGAAGCTGACTCTGGTGACCAAGTCCAACGCCCAGCGTCACGGCATGGTGCTGTGGGACGAGGTGTTCTTCGAGGTGGCCAAGGACTTCCCCGAGGTCGAGATCGATCGTGAGCTGGTAGATGCGGTGACCACCCGCATGGTTCTCAAGCCCGAGACCCTGGATGTGGTGGTCGCCACCAACCTGCACGCCGACATCCTCTCGGATCTTGCGGCAGCGCTTTCCGGCAGCCTGGGTATTGCGCCTACCGCCAACCTCAACCCCGAGCGCAGCTTCCCCTCCATGTTCGAGCCGATCCATGGCTCTGCCTTCGATATCGCGGGCCAGGGGATCGCCAATCCGGTGGGCTCGTTCTGGACCGCAGCGATGATGCTCGAATACCTCGGCGAGAATACCGCCGCCGAGCGCCTGATGGCGGCCATCGAGCGCCTGACCGAGTCCGGCATGCAGACCAAGGACCTGGGCGGCGACGCCATGACCCGCGACGTGACGGCGGCCATCTGCGCCGACATCGAGGCCCAGGGCTGAGTCTGAGATCCCCGTCGTTTCCTGCCCCCTGCGGGCAGGAGGCGATGACCTTGTCCCCGTCGGATGGCATCGATGCCGAAACACCGACGCGGGATTCGGGGAGGCTCGGCTTCCGAGCAGAGACTCCCCGCTCCACGAGCCCATCGAGAGGCTTGGCAGTAACAATCACAACGCCAAGGAGCAACGCCATGAAATCCCAAACCCTTCTTTTCAGTGCAGTGATCGCCGCGGTGGCGGCGAGTCCGAGCATGGCCGCCGACGACCAGAGTGACTGGCCCCAGAGTGTCACCATCGGCACCGGTAGCCAGGGCGCTACCTACTACATCTACGGCAGCGGCTGGGGCAACCTGGTAGGTGAGCGCACCGGCATCTCGTTCGGCGCCGAGGTCACCGGTGGCCCGGTGCAGAACGTCACCATGGTGCAGATGGGCGAGCACGAGTTCGGCATGGTCACCATGGGACCGGCCTATCAGGCCTGGCAGGGTAACAGCCAGCTGGCACCGGGGGTCGAGCACACCGACGTGCGCGCGGTCTTCCCGATGTACCAGACGGCGCTGCAGGTGATCGCGCTCAAGGACTCGGGCATCGATTCCATCGATGACCTCGACGGCAAGACCGTCGGTATCGGGCCGGCCGGTGGTACCGGTGATCTGTATTTCCCGCAGATCTTCGACAAGCTCGGGATCGAGGCAGATACCCGCAACGGCGGCGCTGCCGACCAGGCCGGTCAGGTCCAGGATGGCCTGCTCGATGCGTTCGCCTTCGCCTCGGGGATTCCGGTATCGGCGTTCAGTCAGCTGGAAGCCCAGGCCGACGTCAACATCTTCTCGTTCTCGCCGGAGGAGAGTGAGCAGTTCCTTGAGGACTTCCCGGCACTCAGCGCCTCGTCGATCCCGGCCAGCGCCTATCAGTCGCTGGACGAGCCGACACCGGCGGTGTCGATCTGGAACTTCGCCATCACCCACAAGGACATGCCGGAGGGGCTGGTCTACGAGGTGACCAAGGCCGTGATGGAAGAGCATGAGCGCATGCTCAAGGTCCATGGCTCGGCGAAGGAAACGCTGCCGGAAAACTTCTCCCAGAACAGTTTCATGCCTTGGCATCCGGGCGCCGTGCGCTGGTTCGAGGAGAACGGCTACGACATTCCGGACGATCTGGAAGGCTGAAGTGCTATGGCGCCGGCCGTCTGAGACGGTCGGCCCTTGAAGCTCGTGAGCCGGGGTCCGCCAGGGCCTCGGCCCTCGTGACCTGAGGTACAGCGAGATGACAACGACAAGACAACCGGAGCCCGCCGACGAGGTGGCTCCGCTTCAGACGGTGGTGGCGGATGGCGCCGACGAGCTGCCCCGTGCCCACAACGAGCGCGTCCTCGGCGGGCTGGTCGGCAGGACAGTGATGCTCGGCTGCGTGCTGTTTACCGCGATGCACCTCTACGCGCTGAATATCGCGCCGATCGAGACCTGGACCTTTCGCATTCTGCACATCGCCGGTGGACTGATGGTCGGCTTTGCCATCACCGCAGCGATGTCGGTGGACCCTGAAGGCGGGGCCGGCAAGGGCTCAAGGCCAGCAGGACTCGAACGTCTCGCTGCGCTGATCACGGCACTCGCCAGTGGCTACGCGGGTGCCTGCGCGCTGGCCCTGTGGGGGCTGAGTGAAGGCCCCGGTGTGGCGGTGACCAACTGGCTGCCGCTGCATCTGGCGGTGGCGCTGGCGATCGCAAGCGTGGCGGGGGTGGTATCGAGCTGGTGCTTTCCCAGTCGTGGTGATCGCATTCACTGGCCGGATCTGGCGTTGATGGTATCGGCGCTGGTGGTGGCGGCCTTTCTGATCTTCGTACTGGGACGCTGGCGCATGGCGGCGGGCACTCCGCTGGTGGGCACGCCTGAACTGCTGGTCTCGGCCAGTGGGGTGCTGTTGATCATGGAGCTGACCCGGCGTATCGCCGGTCTGGCGCTGATCGCCATCACCAGTGTCTTCCTGCTCTACGCCTTTGCCGGGCCCTACCTGCCGGGCATCCTCGAACATGACGGCTACACGGCCAAGCGCTTCTTCACCTACCTGTACACCGACAGCGGGGTGCTGGGGCCGACCACCGCGGTGTCGTCCACCTACATCATCCTGTTCATCACCTTCGCCGCCTTTCTGCAGGCCTCCAAGGTCGGGGACTACTTCGTCAACTTCGCCTTCGCCGTGGCTGGGCGTTCGCGCGGTGGCCCGGCCAAGGTGGCGGTATTCGCCTCGGGGCTGATGGGCATGATCAACGGCACCTCGGCGGGAAATGTGGTGGCCACCGGCTCGCTGACCATCCCGTTGATGAAGCGGGTGGGCTACCATCCGCTCAGCGCGGGCGGCATCGAAGCGGCAGCCTCCACCGGTGGCCAGATCGTGCCACCGATCATGGGCGCCGGCGCCTTTATCATGGCCGAGATCACCGGCATCCCCTATACCGAGATCGCCTTCGCCGCGCTGATTCCGGCGGCGCTGTACTTCCTCGCCATCTATCTGATGGTGGACCTGGAAGCCCGACGCGACGGCATGCAGGGTCTGCCCAAGGACCAGTTGCCGCTGGTCACCGAGATGCTCAAGCGGGTCTATCTGTTCCTGCCGATCATCATCCTGATCACCACCCTGTTCATGGGCTATTCGGTGATCCGTGCCGGTACCCTGGCGATGGCCAGCGCCGCCGTGGTGTCCTGGCTGACGCCGCACTGGATGGGGCCCAAGGCCTTGCTGCGGGCGCTGGAACTGGGGGCCCGAATGTCGGTGCCCTTGATCGCAGTGTGCGCCTGTGCCGGCATCATCGTCGGCGTGATCTCGCTGACCGGCGTCGGTGCGCGCTTTGCCTCCATGCTGCTGGGGCTGGCCGACACCAGCCACTTCCTGGCGCTGTTCTTCGCCATGTGCATCTCGATTCTGCTTGGCATGGGCATGCCGACCACGGCGGCCTACGCGGTGGCGGCGTCGGTGGTGGCGCCGGGGCTTCAGCAGATCGGTATCTCGCCGCTGGTGTCACACTTCTTCGTGTTCTACTACGCGGTTCTGTCCGCGATCACGCCACCAGTGGCGCTGGCCGGCTACGCGGCGGCGGCGATCTCCAACACCAATGCGCTGAAGACCGCGGCCACTTCGTTCAAGTTCGGCCTGGCGGCGTTCATCGTGCCCTTCATGTTCTTCTACAGCCCCGAGCTTCTGATGCAGGGGACCTGGTGGGCGATCCTGAGGGTGGCGATCACCGCCGGTATCGGCATCTATCTGCTGGCGGCGGCGCTTCAGGGCTATTTCCTGGCGGCTCCGGCGAATCTGCTCCAGCGTGTGGTGCTTGGGGCAGCCGCCCTGGCGATGATCTCCGGTGGCCTCGTCACCGACTTGATCGGCCTGGGACTGGGCGCGGCGATCTGGGGCGTGCAACGCTGGCGCCACAAGAGCGCCGGTACGCTGCCCTCCTGAGGAGCGCAAGGCAGCAAAGCCAGGACGCCGCGGTACCTGGCGTCCTGGACCTGAGCGCAAGCCCAGGTGGTAAATCGCGGGGGAGGCGGCCTACGGGCCGCCTCTTTTTGTGCTACTACCGTTTGCAGACGTGGAGGCTTCCTGTTCAAGCGATCCCTGTCCGCCACTTTTTTTCTCAGCCGCCCAAGGAATCGGCTACCAGCGACGTCTTTACATGTAGATGCCCCCCTGTGGGCTGATGTGTATTTCCGAGAGCCCGACCGCGAGGAGCGGCCACTTGTCGATTCAAGAGCCCGAAACCCGGGCGCCAACGGATGTAGAACTGGTGAAGGGCGCCGCCGGAGGCGAGCGTGAGGCCTTTGCGTGCCTGCTGTCTCGCCACTACGACCGGCTTTATGCGCTGGCCTGGCGGCTGACCGGCAGCCGCGCCGAGGCCGAGGATCTGACCCAGGACATCTGTCTTGCGTTGCCCGACAAGCTAATCCGCTTCGATGGGCGCGCCGCCTTTACCACCTGGCTCTATCGGGTCGCGGTCAACGCCGCCCACGATCGTCGCCGGCAGCAAGCCACGCGGCGCAAGGCTGCCGAGGGCTGGGAGGCCTGGGAGCGTGGCCGACACCAGCGCAATCGACAGCGCGACGATGAACAGCGCTGGCTCGCCAGGGCGATGGCGACGCTATCGACTGACCTGCGTGACACCGTGGCGCTGTCCCTGGGCGAAGGCATGACCCAGGCGCAGGTGGCCGAGGTGCTGGAGGTTTCAGAAGGTACCGTGGCCTGGCGCATGAGCGAGGTGAAACGACAATTGAGCGCGCTGGCCCAGGCGGAGGAGGAAAGATGAGTGATGAGCTGAAGCGCCTCGAACGGGCCTTGTCATCGGCACCCGCGCCGGAGGCGGAGGTGAAGTCCGGGCATCTAAAGGCGGCGCTTGACCGGTTCGATCAACGTCAGGCCGCCGACCAAGAGTCCAACGCCGAGCCACGTCTCTCGGGGGAAGGTCGCGATGACATCAGGTCGCGGCCGCGTTCACCCCGGAGGGATGCCAGCATGAACCGATCGCTTAGCCACAGCCCGTCACACCGTCGCCCATTGCATCGTCGACCATCAGTGGCTGCCGCCGCCTCGCTGGCGGCGTTGTCACTGGGGCTTTACCTGCTGTGGCCCCAGGCCCAGGACTTCGACGCCATGACAGGGCCCGAGCCGAGCCAGGATGCCGAGATGGCCGTCTCGCCACCTCGAACTGCCAGCAAGCCCGAGTCTGCCCCTGAGTCGACCGAAGGCGAACGTCTGGCGATTGTGGCGAGCAAGACAGGACCGGTGGCGGACCAGATGGCCGGTGACATGCCCCTTGATACGGCCGTCGTGACGGCTGTCGAGACGGCTATCGAGACGGAAAGCAAGTCTGCTGGGCAGGTCACTCAGTTGGCCGAGGCTCCCTGGCTCTCTGGGTCGCGATCTCCCGCGCTCTCTTCTTCACCATCGACGTCGCTCTCTCCTTCGACATCGATGGAGATGCGCGGCCTGATGCCGAGTCAGGAGGTCGCACGGATAGCGCCCTTGCCGAGCCCGGAACCTTCGGTCCAGATGCCCACCGCCTCCTCGGAAGCCTATCCCGAGTTCGACGCCTCGAGTGTCAGGGTGACCGCCGAGACGCCGGTGTCGACCTTCTCGGTGGACGTGGACACGGCAAGCTACGCGGTGGTGCGTTCTTCGCTGATGCAGGGGCAGTTGCCGCCGCCCCAGGCGGTGCGCATCGAGGAGATGATCAACTACTTCGGCTACGACTACCCCCAGCCGGACGCCGAGGCGTTTCGCCCGATGGTCGACGTCTTTGCCTCGCCGTGGAATCCCGAGCGTCAGCTGGTGCGGGTGGCGCTGCAGGGCAGGGCGGCCACGCCTGGGCCCCGCTCGCCGGTCAACCTGGTGCTGCTGATCGACACCTCCGGCTCGATGCGCTCGCCAGACAAGCTGCCCTTGCTCAAGCGCTCCATGTCGCTGTTGCTGGGTGAGCTGAATGACGACGACGAGGTCGCCATCGTCACCTACGCCGGCAGCGCCGGGGTGGCACTGGCACCGACGGCGGCATCGAACTCAGAGGAGATCATGCAAGCGCTCGAGAGCCTGGCGCCCAGCGGTGGTACCGCCGGCGAAGCCGGCCTGAGCCAGGCCTATCGGCTGGCGGGGCAGATGAACGGCGAGGACGAGACGACCCGGGTGCTGCTGGCCACCGACGGCGATTTCAATCTTGGCCTGAGTGATCCCGAGGCGCTCGAGCGCTTTATCGCCGACTGGCGTGAGGGCGGAGTGTATCTGTCGGTGCTGGGCTTTGGCCGAGGTAATCTCGACGACGCCGTGATGCAGTCGCTGGCCCAGCATGGCAACGGCCAGGCCGCCTATATCGACAGCCTGGCCGAGGCGCAGAAGGTGCTGGTGGACCAACTGGCGGCGTCGCTCGAGCCCATCGCCAACGACGTCAAGGTGCAGGTCGAATTCAATCCGGCGCGGGTGCAGGAGTATCGCTTGATCGGCTACGAGACCCGAGCGCTCAGGCGAGAGGACTTCCGCAACGACCGCGTCGATGCCGGCGATATCGGCGCGGGTCATCAGGTGACGGCGCTCTACGAGATTGCCCCGGTGGGCTCGAGCGCTGCCCTGACCCGGCCATCCCGCTATCAGCAGGGACAGCAAGTGACGGGGGGCCAGCATGACGAGCTGGGGCATGTGGCGCTGCGCTACAAGGTGCCAGGGGAGTCGCAAAGCCGCCTGATCGAGACGCCGATCTCGCCAGGCCTGACGACAGCCGACAGCGAGGCGTCCTTCGCCGCCGCCATCGCAGGCTTCGGCCAGCTGCTGGGTGACGATCGCTACCTGGGCGACTGGGGGTGGGATGAGGCTATCGCGCTGGCCGAGGCCAGCAAGGGCAAGGATCGCTACGGCTATCGCGCCGAGGCGGTACGCCTGATGCGCCTGGCCGGCGGACTGTCGGATCGCTGAGTTTCTGCGCTACGCTTGAATGCATCATCTATTTCTTGTGCAGGAGAGAGTGTATGGCCAAGGCGCTGGGACAACGGCGGCTGGGGACGGTGCTTGAAGCCGTCATCCTTGAGATGCTCGATGAGGCTCGTCAGGCCTATCCGCGCATCCAGGACCCCGAGGACAGCGAAGGGCTGCACGATTTTCGGGTGGCCTTGAGGCGCCTGCGCAGCACCATCAAGGAGTTTGGCGATCAGCCGGGGTTTGCGATCGACAAGGCGCTGTTGCGCCAGTTGACGGCGCTGGCGCGAGCCACCAACGACGCTCGTGACGGTGAGGTGATGCTGGCCTGGCTCGATAGTGTGGCCGAGACGACGGGAGCGCCGGAGCGTGGCGCCATCGGCTGGTGGCGGGAGCGCCTGGCGGCGCAGGTGGAACAGGAGTACGCCTCCATCGACGCCAGTGTGGCGGGGTTTCCGCTGCTCGACACCCGCCTGCGCGAGGCTGCCGGCAAGGCCGCTCTCAAGGACAAGGGCAAAGACAAGGACAGCAAGAAGAAGGACAAGAACAAGGACAAGAAAAAAGGCAGCAACAAGGCCGGCAAGGAGCCTCGGTTTGGTGACGCCTCGGCCCAGGTGCTGGCCCGGCTTGGTGAGGGCTGGCTTGAGGAGCTCGCAGCGGTAAAAGGGCGCGAGGAAGAAGAGACGCTGCACCGGCCGCGTATCACCGGCAAGCGGCTGCGCTACCTGCTGCGTCCCTGGCGGGAGCAGGGCGAGGTCTTCGCCGAGCTCGAGGAAGAGCTGAAGACCTTTCAGGATGCCTTTGGCGATCTCCACGACGACCTGGTGAGGGGCGACGTGCTGACCACGGCGGCGCTCTTGCATACCGAGGAAGAAACCCTGGATCGCCTGGAGGCAGCGCTCGAGCAGGCCTCACCCAGGGCCACCGCGCCTCGCCATCTTCGCGGCTTCATGCTGCTGCACGCGCACCACGAGGCGCAGACAGAGCAGAACCTCAAGCGGGTGCAGGCGCTATGTCGCAAGCCGCGCCTGGAGCGTCTCGAGGCCCGGATCAATGAGGCCGTGACACTGATGAAGGCTCCGCAATAGCGCTGAAAAAGACCCAGGGCGGCCCTGAGGGCGCGCCCGAGAACAAGCCTCGGGCCGTTCAGTCAGGCCAGGCGCTGTTCGATCTCCTTCCACAGGCTGGCGTAGGCGCGGCACGCTGGGGTATAGGGGGCAAAGTGGCGTACTGGGGCGCGCTCAAGCCCCATGCGCTCCACCGCACTGGCCGCCGGGATGACGCTGGACAGCCGCAGCGGCCAGCGCTTGCCGAAGCTTTCCATCACCTCGCGATGCATGGTGCGGCGACGATCGGCCAGGGTGATGAAGGGCCACAGCGGGCAGACCAGATCCTGGTCGTCGAGGAAGGTCTCGAGTTGCTCCAGGGTGCGTAGCGAAAGGGTGGAAGGCACCACCGGCACCAGCAGGGCGTCGACGCTGGTGAACATGTTCTCGGACATGTGGGATAGCGTCGGTGGGCAGTCGAGGATGACCAGATCGTACTCGTCGCGTACCTTGCCGAGGATCTGACGCAGATGACTGGAGCCATGATGCTCGAGCAGCTGGTCCATCTCGCGGGAGTCCAGCGAGGCCGGCAGCACATCGAGGCCATCCACGTTGGTCGAGCGGATGACCTTGTTGAAGGCCGCCTTGCCTTTGACCAGCTTCTCGACGCCACCGCGGATCTTGGGCTTGATCTTCAGATAGAACGTCGTTGCCGCCTGGGGATCCAGGTCCCACAGCAGCACCCTGTGGCCACAGGCGGCGGCTTCGCAGGCTAGATTGACCGCCGACGCCGTCTTGCCCACGCCCCCCTTGATGCTGTAAAGCGACAACATCCGCATCGCAATTCGCCCCGTGAATTTGATGAACTAGAACAACGACTTTAGCACAGCTTTGTGCAGTGAATGGCGTTGTTCGCCAGGGGATATTGACGTTGTTTTGTATACGGTCTTGGTAGTCGCTGCAACAACAACCTTTCTTGATTGAAGTTCTGGGCGCTGAAGGTCTGGGCGCAGAGGGGCTGGGCGCAGAGGGGCCGGACAGTGAGGGGGCGGTGTCCTGTCAGCGCTTGACCAGGCGCCTGACGCGCTGGATGGCGAGACCGGTCACCACCAGCTTGCGACCCCAGCGAGCCAGTCGGCCGGGGTGGCGCAGCACGGGAATCAGCGCCGTGCCGGCGGCAAGCAGGGCCGGCGTGCGATAGCGACTAAGCGCCTGCCAGCCGGCGTCGATGCGCTCTCCGGCAAGATGGAAACGGCGCGAGGCCAGCAGGATGTCCAGCCGCTGCTGTTCGATGGTGGCCTCGAGTTCGGCCTTGCGCTCGGCGCGAGAGGGGCTCGCACGGCGGTCATCGCGGCTCATGGCATTGCTCCCTGACGTGTCGGCAGAAAGATGGCGGCTCATCGACGATGTGGCTCATCGACGTCGGGCCGCATCGATTCTTCGGCAAGCTCTCGATCCAGGGCCAGGTGCTTCAAGGTGCTGACCAGCAGCGTGCGACGACGTGCCAGGCGCATCGCCGCCAGGGCCAGCCCGACGCCTCCTGCCAGAAGCACCGCCGCGCATACGGCGATGGCGGTAAGCCGGAAGGAGTTCCAGAACAGGACCACGACGAAGGCCGTCAGGGTGGCGATGCCGAGCATCAACAGCACCATGCTCAGCCCCAGCAAAAGGGCCAGGGTTACCAGTCGAGCGCGTTCTTCCTCGAGTTCCAGAACGGCGAGACGCAGGCGCGTCTCGCCGGTGGCGATCAAGGTCGAGAGGACCCGCTTGCCCGCCCCGAATAGCCGTTGTGCCGGTCCTTGGCTGTCTGCCATCAGCGCCGCCCGATCAGCATACCGACGATGCAGCCGACGGCAGCACCGATGCCGATGCTCTTCCAGGGGTTGTCGTGGACGTAGCGATCACAGGCATCGACCTGGTCGGTGACGCTGTCGCGGGTCTGACGGTAGACGCGCTCTCCAGTGGCTTCGAGGCGAGCACGGGTATCCTTCAGTCGTGCCTCTGCCTTGCTGCGCCATTCCTTGACGGTCTCGCTGGAGTCGTCGGCGGTGGCGCTCAGCAGGTCTTCGAGGGTGCTCGACAGCTGCTTGAGGTCGTCCCTGAGTTGCTCGGTGGAGGCGCTGGAGCTGCTGGTGTCCGCGTCGCTTGCAGCGCTCTTGGCGTTGGACTTGCTGGCGGTGGTGCTGGAGCTTCGTGTAGCCATCGTGTCTTCCTTTGACGCAGGTGGATTAACGGTACCAAAGATGAATCTTTACCCGTTCATGCTCGCATCAGAATAGCAGTCACGGCAATGGCCGGCGGCCGACCGTGCAAAGAAGCACAATTGGCCGCCGCCGGCATCACGGATTGAAGCCGCCCGCCGAGAACAGCGGGTTCATGCTGAAGCCGATACCCAGGCGATTGACGCGCTCGTCGTAGTCGATAAGGCTCTCGCCGTAGCCATAGTAGTACTGCACGTGGCCACGCACCTTGCCGAACAGCGGCCAGGAGTAGTCGAGCTGGGTGCCGTAGTTGCCTTCGTCGGGGTTGCCGCGCATCAGCAGGCTGGCTTCGTGGGTATCGAACATCTGCCGGGCCACGGTGACGTCGGCATAACCCACGTAGTCCTCGATGTCGGGGTTGTCGTCATCACTATCGTCTTCCGGGATGCGCCAGAACGGCGAGACTGCCAGCGCCCACTCGTCGTTGATCCAGGAAGTGGTGCCGATGACCCGGTTCCAGCTGCGAGACAGCGGGTCCGAGCGGCCATTGGACTGGTGATTGAGCGAGATGCGGTTGTTGACGTTGGTCCAGCCCCACAGGGTGGTGTCGTTCTGGAAGTCGATGAAGAACTCAGGCTCGTAGTTGGTCTCGCGAAACGGCGAGGACTCGTCGCTGTTGTAGGCCTGCCACCAGCTCTTCTGGGTGTAGGCGAAGTAGAGGTCGGCGTTGTCGAACAGCACGTCCTCGGCGATGTTGAACTTGGCACTGAACTGAAACTTGAGTTCGGTGTTGTCCATGTCAGCATCGTCTTCACCGGCACGAAAGGCGCCGGAATTCGGGTTGGTGTTGTAGCTGATCGGCAGGATGTAGTTGCGCCGGTGGGTGGTGATCGAGAACGGGTTGCTCTCGGACTCCTGCTCTAGCTGACGACGCTCCTCGACGGTCTCCTCGATGGGCTTGCCCGAGGCACGTGCAACGATCTCCTCGGAGGCGGGCAGACCGGTGGTGTCGGGGGCTTCGGCGTTGACCGTCGATGAAGTGCCGGCGCTACTGACGGCCACGGCCTGTGCACCCTCGCGCTGGGCCTCGTCATCGTCGAGTTCATTTTCCAGCTTGGCGAGCTCAGCCTTCAGGGCCTCGATACGCGCCTCCTTGGCCGCGCGCTCGGCGTCGGTCAGGCCGCCGTCGGCGACGGCCTGTCCACTGATGGCAAGCGCCAGCAGGGAAGGGAACAGGGAGGAACGGACGGCGGGGCGGGTCATAGGGTGAATCCATTCGACAGGTGGAGGCGTTGTTCTACCATGGCGGCGCAGCGAGTCAACTTCGTGGAAGAATCTTGCACTGGATTGCCATACTGACACACTGGGTTGAGAATCTCGCCTCCTCCACGCTGCGACAGGAAGTTCTCTTAAGATGCCCAGCTCGCCTTCTTCGTTGTTCCGAATACTCCCCCTCTTGCTGGTGTTGCTGCTGTCTCTGCTGTCGGTATCTGCGGTGGTGGCCCAGGAAGCGCCCGAGAAGAGGCTGCCGGACAAGCAAGAGCTGCAGTCGCGCCTTGACGAGCGCGTCGCCAATGCCAGCGATCCGCCAAGCGCCACGGCGCAGGAAGAGATCGATGCGCTGTCCGAGGCGATCGATGCGGTGGAGAAATTGGCCGAGGTCGAGCGTGACCTGGAGAGTCTAGAGCGGCGTATCGAGGAGGCACCCGAACGGCTGGCGGCGCTTGAGGAAGCGCTGCGCCAGAGTGAAGAAGGCGAGTCGCACAATCTAGCTGAGCTCGAGGGGCTGAAGATGCCGGCCGTCGAGCAGCGCCTGAGCGACGCCACCCGAGTGCTGCAGTCGACTCAGGATACCCTGACCAGTGTGCAGAGCCAGTTGCTGGGGGCCCAGACGCTGCCGGAGCGGGCGCAACAGGCCATCACCGAGGCCAATCGGGAGATGGATGAGGCGAGGGTCAAGCTCGAAGACCTCAATCGTCGTGACGTGCCGGAAGATGCCCCCTTGCGGGTGGCGGCGCGGGCGCGCCAGGCTCTGGCCGAGGCTCAGCTCGAGCTGCACCAGCGTCAGCTCAATACCAATACACGTATGCGTGAGGTGCTGCAGCAGCGCCTCGCGCTGTTGAAACTGGAGGCGGCAAGCGAGGAGGCCTGGGTCTCCGCGCTGCAGGGTCGGCTCGATCGACTGCGCCGCGAGCAGACCGAGCGGGCCATCGCCGAGGCAGTACGCGATGAGCCAGAGGCCATCTCACGGCATCCGGTGATTCAGGCGGCCCAGACCACCAACCGTCAGCTCTCCAAGGACTTGCTCAACGCCACCTCGCGAGCCAACGATCTGGTGCGTGACGGACTCGAAGTGCGTCGCCAGCTCGAACGGGTGCGTCGCCTGCAGCAGGGGCTGACCCAGAACATCGAGGCGGTGCGCGGCAGTGTACTGTTGTCGCGCATCCTGCGTGAGCAGCGAGGATCGCTGCCCGAAGTGCAGCCACGGCCGGGCCTGCGTGACGAGATCGCCGATGTACGCCTGGCGCAGTTCGAACTCGACAGCGAACGCGACGCCTTGCGCTCCCCGGAGGCACTGGCAAGGGAGGTGTTGGCGCAGGCCGAGGTGGACGAGCCCGAGCCCCTGGTGGAGCCGCTGGTGCAGCTGTTCAATTCTCGGCGTGAGCTGATCAGCCAGCTAGAGCCCACCTACGGTCAGATCCTCACGGCTGCCATCGATATGCAGCTCAACCAGCAGCAGTTGCTCGACATCAGTGCGCAGTTGCGCACCAGCATCGACGAACAGCTGTTCTGGGTGGCTAACGCCAGGCCCATCGATCTCGGCTGGCTGATGAAGATCCCCCAGAACCTGATGATGGAGTGGCGGGAAGGCGAGTGGCGCCAGATCCTGCCTCACAACTGGCGCTGGCCGGGGCCTGGTGCCTGGGTAGCGGTCCCGGTACTGCTGGTGGTGTTGCTGCTGCTGGCGCTCAGGCGCGCGATCATGCGTCGCCTGGTCACCCTGCACGACCAGATCGGTCGACTTCGCTACGATTCTCAGCTGCATACGCCCAAGGCGGTGGCATTGAACGCCCTGGTGGCCGCACCGGGACCGCTGTGCCTGGTGGCCTTCGGCCTGCTGTTGACCCTCGGTGGCTCCGAGGTGGCAGCGGATGTCGGCTACTCGGTACTGCAGCTTTCGCTGGCCTGGGGCGTGGTCGCCTGGTCGCGTCGCCTGCTGGTCAGCGACGGCGTGGCGACACGTCATTTCCACTGGCCGGTCAAGTACGTGGGCAAGCTACGCTGGTGGCTTTTGTGGCTTGGCGTCAGCATGGCGCCGGTGCTGCTGATCGCGCCGCTTGCCAGGGACGCTGCGGTGACCTTCAACCAGCGCCCGCTGGGGCTCGGACTGTTGCTGCTGGGGCTGATTGGGATGAGCGTGGCGCTCAGCAAGCTGATCATGGCCCACACCCCCTTCTTCGGGGTGAAGCTCTTTCGTCTGGTGCTGGGGCTGGCGCTGGCGATGGTGCCGGTGGTGCTGGGTGGTGCCGTGCTTTATGGCTACGTCTACTCGGCGTTGAGTCTGGTCAGCCGCTTCGTGATCTCGTTGTACCTGCTGGGCGTGTGGATCCTGGTCGAGGCAGCGGTGGTCCGCGGATTGGCGGTGGCTGCCCGACGCCTGGCCTATCGTCGTGCGCTGGCTCGCCGGCGAGCCCTGGCCCAGGACGACAACGACCGTGGCCTCGATATCGTCGAAGAGCCGCCGCTGGATATGGAGCAGGTCAACCAGCAGTCGCTGAGGCTGTCCAAGCTGCTGCTGACCATCGGCTTCGCCGCCTTGCTGTATCTGGTCTGGACCGATTTCCTCGGGGTCATCGGCTACCTCGACAACGTCACCCTGGTGGAAGGCGCCACCGGAGAGGGTGGCGAGGCGCTTGAGGACAACCTGAGTGTCGGCGACGTGCTGGTGGCCTTGTTCATCGCCGGGGTGACCATGATGCTGGCGCGCAACCTGCCGGGTCTGCTCGAGGTGATGGTGCTGTCGCGCCTGGAGCTCAAGCAGGGCAGCGCCTACGCCATCAGTTCGCTGTTGTCCTACACCATCGTCGGCACCGGTACGGTGATGACCCTGGGCGCACTCGGGGTGTCATGGGCCAAGTTGCAGTGGCTGGTAGCGGCTCTTGGTGTGGGTCTCGGTTTCGGTCTTCAGGAGATCTTTGCCAACTTCATCTCGGGTCTGATCATCCTGTTCGAGCGGCCTGTACGCATCGGCGACACCATTACCCTGGGCAACCTCACCGGCACGGTGAGCCGGATTCGTATCCGCGCGACCACGGTCACCGACTTCGATCGCAAGGAGATCATCATCCCCAACAAGACCTTCGTCACCGACCAGCTGATCAACTGGTCACTGTCGGACAGCGTGACGCGGGTGACGTTGAAGTACGGGGTCAGCCACGACGCCGATCGCAGCCTGGTGCATCGCCTGCTAGAGCAGGCCGCCGAGGAGAACGAGCGGGTACTGTCCGATCCGCCCCCGGAGATCTACTTCATGGCCTACACCGCCAGCACCATGGAGTACGAACTGCGCATCTACGTGAATGCCCTGGGGGATCGACTACTGGCCACCGACGAGCTCAATGGCCGCATCGGCGACATGTTCTCCGAGCATGGCATCCGTATCGCCTTCGACCAGCTCGATGTGCACATCCGCCGCTCGGGGCAGCGCGACGTGTGGAAGGGCGTGCATCGGGTCAAGAGCGACCCTCAGGAAGGCCATCCGCCCCCCGGGGCCAAGGGTGACCCGGGTGACGTCAGTATCGGGGATGGCGGCGGCAGCGATGGGGGCGGAGACGCCGGCGGGCGCTGAGGGCGACCGACCGCGGTCGCTGGCGAAAGGCTACAGGGTCTGCTGTAAGGCCTGCTGCATGGCATGTCGCACAGCCCGTCGCATGACACGTCGCACAGCCTATCGCTAGCGCCGGCGGGCCTGTAGCAGAAACTCGCGGTTGCCATCGCCGCCGAGGATCGGACTTTCCTGCCAGTGCAGGATCTCGAAACCGACCGAGGCGCAGCAGTCGCGGATGCGCTGCTCGACCTCCGCGTAGCGGCGGGGGTCGCTTACCACGCCTCGCTGATCCACCGCACCCGGCCCCAGCTCAAACTGGGGCTTCACCAGCGACAGCAGCAGGGCGTCCCGTGCCAGCAGCGTCGCCAGTTCCGGCAGGATCAGCGTCTGCGAGATAAAGGACACGTCCATCACCGCCACCTCCGGCTGACCTATCCGCTCCATCAGCGTCGCCAGTTCGCGGCTTTCACTCAGGTGGCGGGCGTTGAGCCCCTCCAGGCAACTGACGCGGGCGTCGCCACGCAGGCTGTCGTCGAGCTGGCCGTGGCCCACCTCGACGCCGATGACGTGGCGCGCGCCGGCGGCCAGGGCACAGTCGGTAAAGCCCCCGGTGGATTGGCCCACGTCCAGCACCAGGCGACCATCCAGTGACAGTTCCAACGCCGAGAGCACCGCCTCCAGCTTGAGTCCGGCGCGGGAAACGTAGCGCTCCTCCGGGTCCTCGGCGACTACCAGAGCGAGGTCGTCGGGGCACTTCTCCCCGGGGCGTGTCAAAACCTTGCCGTCATCCCGGCGGGAGACACGGCCGTGGCGGATCAACCGCTGGGCGCGGGTGCGAGAGCGAACCAGGCCTTGGCTGACGAGGAGTTGGTCGAGACGTGGCATGGGGTGTCCTGTGGCGCCTTGGTCGGGCCGTCTGGAGTTCAAGCAGAAAATGCCGGCGCATTATGCCACGGCGAGGCCCCCGTGGGGGCGCACACCAGTCTCAAGCGCTTTGAGCCGCCCACCACAGTCGTCCACCACAGCTTTCCATCATATTCTGTCAGTTTCTACTCGCTAACCTGTTGTTCGCCTCTGGCTAGCTATCGTCGCCTTTCGACACCGCCTGGGCTCTCACACCGTAGGAAAACTATCCAGTTTTAGCGCCACCTCCCGGTCGAAATGGCCAGGATCGCAGGCTATGCTAAAAACCAACAAGATTACTTAGGATTGCATAAGGCGTCAGGTTCTGTGCGGAGTTGCGACAAGTGGCGGCGAGACAAGCAGTACGGCGAGGGAATGCTGTTCGAACGGCATCAACGGGTGACAAGACAAAGCCACAACCTTGGCTGCTAATACGTCATGTCACACCACGCGCAGCACCCAGTTCCAGCCTACGAAACTTGTGATATCTCCCCGACAGAGAGTGATGACGTCGCCACCGTGATGTTCAGGGAAGGGACTTGCACGGATGGCATGTCCCCCCGGTAGGGTGCCCGAACGGTTTGTCTCGCCGCTTTCCACCGCTATCTCTCCGCCACCTGATCAACAATGACTGATTGCCCGTTGGAGGGACGTCAACAAGGGCCTCCTGATGGGGCCGCAGCGCTCGCACCAGAAATGGTTTTATACACAGTGTATCTGGCCGCTCGTCGAGAGCGTGCACGGAACGCCGAAAGTGAGTGCTCACTTATTCCGCACAGCATCAAGGTGTTGGACAGAAAAACAAGATGTTAGAGAAAAGCGTCGAAGCGATATGCAGCATGGTTACCGGGACAAATGAGCATGCACGTTTTCAGATTTCGCGAATTGCCGCAGATCTGAAACGACCCGTGAGGTTTCAATTGGATAAACGAAGACTTTGCCGTATCCGTCGCGGCAAACTCGAGCATGCATACGATTAAAAATGTTAGTCATATGGAAGCAACTCTGCGAATCCCACAGAAAACCGATTATGAGGCTATTGCTTCCTGGGTAGTCGATGAAAAGGCTTGTGCTCGCTGGGCTGGTCCATTGGTGCCGTTTCCGTTTGCGCCGGAGAGATTAGCTGAACTACTCAAGACGGAGGAATGCTTTAGCTACTGCTTGTCCACTAGCAACCGCAAGTGTATTGGTTTTGGTCAGTTTTGGGTGGCGGAGCAAGGTGCGGTGCACATGGGCAGAATAATTATTTCACCCGAAGCTCGGGGAATAGGTGCAGGTCGTCTGCTGTGCGAGAAATTGATCGAAAAGGCGATTCGGTCAACTGGTGCCGCATACGTTACTCTTCGTGTATATCGGGATAACAATGCTGCGCGTTCTCTATACGAGAGCCTTGGGTTCTTGATTGTGGAATCAGAATCTACGGGCGACCTGTTGTTCATGCGTGCAGTGACTAACAAGACACGGAAGGCGGACGCGTGAGACGCGCCGCTTCGTTTTTGCGTTATAAGAATATTGGTAGCAAGAAATGAAGGTCCAGACAGAGAGATTAGGAGTCGCCAAGGCTGATTTTTTCTTTTCATCAGTCGGATGGCTATTTCGTGAACAAACTATTCATGATTATGGTGTTGATGCACACGTTGAAATAGTCAACGGGGGTTACCCTACTGGTGCACTAATAGCGATACAGGTTAAATCTGGTGAAAGCTTCTTTAATGAAGAAATCGGAGATGCCTTTATATTTCGCACAGATGAGAAGCACATAAATTACTGGAAAAGCCATGCCTTGCCTGTAATCTTGGTGCTATATAACCCGGAAAAAGATGAGCTTTATTGGGTCGCTATCTCTGATGAATCGGCAACCCAAACAGGTAAAGGATGGAAGGTTGAAGTACCTAAATCAAATCTTCTGGAAGCGAGTAGCTGTAGAGAGTTAGCGGAAATTGTGCAGCCTGAGAAGTATATTCAGAAGCTAAGCAAGCTGCGTATAGATAAGTATTGGATTCAAAAACTTTATGAACGTGAGGAAGTCTACGTTTCTTTTGATGACTGGATAAATAAGTCCTTAAAACGCTACGAAATTAGGCTTTTCTGTGAATCTGACTCTGAAGTTTGGCCAATGGTTTATGCACCAGGCATGGGCATCGAGGAAGCGTTGGCCCATTTTTTACCTTGGGCAGATTTCGAAATGGATGTTGAGTCCCATAGGGAAGGCAGTGAGTCTCAATGGGATGCTGAGTGTTACATGATGTATGACAAGGAAGAGGGTAGGGCTATTTATTCCCAATCTTTCGAGGAATGGTACGGTACGCCTGAGGAGATTGTTCCTTGTTACGAGGACGGAGAAATTGCCACCTACAGTTTACGATTATCACTGAATAATATAGGTCAGGCCTTTATGGAGCTTGATGGATATCTTGAAGAAGATGATCGTTTTTTAGGGCAGACCTTCTCGATTGACCAGATCCGTTGAGACTTTCTTATAACCAATGCGTCAACGGGATCGGTTTTCCGCTGGCGCTCCAAACCGACCCGTTACGCCAGCGTTATGCATCCCGATAGCTGACTGATAGTGACCATAGAATGAGTGAACCGCTGCTAAAGCCCTACTATGTTTACGAACTCGTCGATCCACGTTGCGGAACTACCTTTTACGTCGGCAAGGGGAAGGGGCAGCGGGCTTTGGCCCACGGCGCTGAAGCTGGAACATCAACTGATCACAACGAAAAGCTAGCCAGAATCCGCGAGATACGGGCGGCCGGAGAGAAAGAGCTAGCAATAGTCATCGGTAGGTATGAAACCGAGGAACAGGCGTATGCTGTCGAAGCCACACTTATACATTGGGTGTACGGCTTTTACAGTTTAACGAATGTTCAGGGAGGGCATGGTGGCTCTACGATTCGCCCGAACGGAGCTATGGACGAGATTCCAGGCATAGATATCCCGAGGCGGGCTTACCGCCAATCGGGAGAATATTCTAGCGCCATGATTCGCGCTCGCGAACAAAATGACACTGTATCGTTCGCATTGGAGATTAAGCGAGCGCTGGAGGAAGAACTCGATGTGGGTTTTACTGAGCCGGATCTCGGTGAGAGCAATAAGACAAAGATCTACTCATACTTCGATGCTGCGAGGCTTCGAATTGGTATCACTCACACTAAGAATCCAACCATGTGGTTGGCGTTTGAGCCGACTGGAAAATCGGCAGAGGAAAAGGATAGATTTCTGAGATTCGCAGTCGGCGCTGAGCTATACATCACCAATGCTAAGAATCTAGCCAGGTATCCGGACTATAGTGGCACTCGTGAGATTGACGTGATTATCAGGGAAGCTAGAAAAGGAATTCAGCTGTTGGAACACGGTGATGCATAACAAAGCGCTGCTGCCGGACAATTTTTCCGCTGCGCTCAAAATTTGCCGCAGAGCGCGGCGTTAGGCCGCACGGATGCGTACTGCTCGCTGGAGGCAATGAATGACCACATACAACGGTGGTTGTCTATGTGGTGCCATTCGAATTACGGCATCAGGCCCGCCCTATCGGGTCGGCCTGTGCCATTGTCTTGACTGCCGCAAGCACCATGGTGCCCTCTTTCACGCTTCCGCCGTTTTTCCCAGAGACGCAGTCATGATCGATGGCGAGACCAGAAACTATGAGGAGCGTCATTTCTGCCCACAATGCGGCTCATCGGTCTATTCGTGCAGCGGAGATGAAATCGAGGTCAATCTAGGTTCGCTGGACTTTCCTGATCAACTAACCCCGACCTACGAACTCTGGACGAGCCGTCGAGAGTCTTGGTTGCCGGCGTTTCCATCTGTCCGGCGCTACACCCAAGATCGTGACCCCACGAGCCGTGTTGAAGAATAGGCCGCCGATGAATCGTCGCGCTTCTTTTCACAATCATCAAAGGTTGAGCCAGTGTGGCCTAACCAGTTGCTGTAGGGGACATTTGACCCGTCACCCGCTTTGCTATCGCAAAGCGCAAATGCCCCTGAGTTTAGGTGTTAGGCTCCATGAGCCACGGAGGAATTGAGTGGAAATCAAGTGTATTGCAGGCTTTGCATCAATTACCAAAGACCCTGCGGCAAGTACGTCCTTGTATGAGGATGCGCTAGGTCTGCCGCTAGAAAAGATGGACGATTATCGTTTCATGGATAAATTCCCAGGAGCGAATCATTTCGGGGTATGGCCCCTCGCTATGGCGGCCCAATCTTGTTTTGGGCAGGAGGAATGGCCTGACCATGTTCTTGAGCCGACAGCTACAATTGAATTTGAGTTGGCGGACGCAGCTGCAGTGGAAGCGGCAGTGAAAGAATTGAAGGAAAGGGGGCAGGAGTTCGTTCATGAATCCCGGACTGAACCCTGGGGGCAGACAGTTGCAAGGTTTATGAGCCCCGAGGGAGTGTTGGTAGGTCTGAGTTATGCGCCATGGCTTCATGAATAAGAGCCTAACCATAGCATCAACGCGGACTGGCTTTTCCGGTGACGCTGAAAAGCCAACCGGTTACGCTGGGCGTTATGCAGAAGGAGAGTGACAATGCAGTGTCCAAAGTGTGGATCTTTAAAGATTGACAAGCGGAATTATGGAAAGCGAGCCGGGGCTACCATCGGGGGGATGGGTGGAGCAGCCGGTGGGGCGGCAACCGCCGTTGCTGGCGCTGCTGCAGGAGGAAAGGCAGGTGCGGCAGTTGGCGTGATTGCTGGCCCTCTTGGTGCGGCAGCGGGAGCCTCGATTGGAACAGTGGCGGGAGCTATCGCGGGTGCCTTGGCAGGAGGTACAGTAGGTGCCACGGCTGGAGCGATGACGGGTAGGGCAGTAGACGAGAATATTCTTGATAATTTTAAGTGTTTGAGCTGCGAGCACGCATTTAATGAGGCTTAGTTGCGGTGTGACAAGTGGCTGAAGCCGCAAGAAGGTTGAACACTTCCCATTCCTTCCATGTTGTGGTCGATATGTCGGTTATCTTTTCGATATGGAGTAAACTCGCCTAACCACTGCGTGAACGCGGGCAAGCTTTGTCGCTGCGCTCCATATTTCGCCGGTACGCTAAACGTCAAGCAGTAGGGGGAATTGTGTACGCGAATGTGTCCCGTTACGGAATTATCCTGAACTCCGAAAACTATTCGGATTGCGTTGCTTTTTATCGCGACCTATTTGGTCTTCCTCTACTGTTCGAAAAAAATGAGGATGACTTTAAACTATCCTGTTTCGAGTATGGAAGCGGATACCTGATGGTTGAACAGGGGGGCAAGGCGAAGAAGGGAATCAAGTCGCCAAAAGAGTGCAGTTTCAAGTTGCGGTTCAACGTTGATGACCTGGAAGATGCGCTGAGGGAAATTAGGTCATGGGGCATCGAAGCTTCTATTACCGAGAGTGCATGGGGAAGAACCATCAATATCAGTGATCCTGATGGCAACCGAGTTGGAGTTCGGGATGAGTCCGGCTTTGTGCAACAGATCACTGCATAAGAATCGCATCAGTACGGGGCCGTTGGCTGCCACTGAAGTGGCGTCGCTGTGCTCAGCGTTATACGCAAAAGTGGAGGGGTGAATGTCGAAAGAGTTATTTTTTCCAGTTGTGGAAACTGAACGATTGGTACTTAGGCCTATAGTGATTGAGGACGCGGAAAGCCTGCTGGGAATTTTCTCTGATCCTGAGGTTATGCGGTATTGGAATACTGCGCCTTGGGAAACCCTTCAGGACGCCATTGACTTCATTAATGCGAGTAATGATGCGATACGACGTCAAACATCGCTCGTACTTGGCGTATATCTGAAGTCTACGGGTGATCTGGCTGGTAAATGTATGTTGTTCAGCTATGACAAGGAATCCAGGCGTGCCGAGATCGGATTTGGGTTGGGTCGCTCTGCTTGGGGAAGGGGTTACATTGGTGAGGCAGGAGAGGCATTAATTCAGTATGGTTTCAATTCACTGGGGCTTCGTCGAATTGAGGCAGAGATTGACCCGGACAACCAGTCCTCTGCAAAAGCGCTTGAGAGACTCGGGTTTTCCCGAGAAGGCTTGTTGAGGCAGCGTTGGGAAGTCAACGGCATTGTCTCTGACTCGGCGATGTATTGTCGACTGGCAAGCGACCCTTCAGCAATGGCTAGCTGAGAATTGCACGTGGTAAGCGCATGATGGCGACGTTAATGCGCTAGACGACCTTGAATCCAGACATTCATGCACCGGCAGTCCCGGCAAGCCGAGTCGGGTGGCGGCGAGGGTAGCAGGTCCTCTGACACCGTGTGGTCGGTGTCTGTTGTGTCTGGACGACGATTCAAAAAGGTTTACACAGGTAGAGGGAAGGGCACTGGCCCGGACTTGGCGGAAGGAAGCACTCTTCCGCCAAGTCCGGGCCAGTGGCGTTTTAGACGCCCTCGTTGGCCTGTAGGCCACCTGCCGGGATGCGGTCGGCGCCCCAGCTTTCCTGAATCATGGCGACGACGCGGTCGAGTTCCTGCTGGTCGACCTGGGCCAGTTCGCCGTGCTCCAGCGGGTCGTAGTGGTAGATGTACAGACGCGAGGCGAACTGCTCGAAGGGCAGAGAGGCCTCGCCAAAGCGCTCGCCGTGGCTGGAGGTGCTGACCTTCACGCCCATGCCCCAGTCCTGGCCGCTATCGTTGTTGGGGTTGAAGAAGTAGATGCGCATCTGTCCCGACGGGTCCAGCGAGGCCCGCAACACGGTGATGGCATGCCAGCCGATGAAGCGCCCGGCGCTGTCGGTGACGGCGATGCCGGCGGGCTGGGGGTGAATCAGCGGCTGGTTACCGTTGTAGTAGGGGTGGTAGCTCGCATAGAAATGGCGCAGGAAGGTGTCCAGGTCGGTGAGCTGGCCGGTGGCCACGTCGACATTGATACGAAACCCGCGTCCTGCCCACCAGCCATGGAACTCCGGGTTGACCCAGCGGTGGGGGTCTCCCTCACGGCCCAGGCAGCGACGCCCCATCTCGGCGTAGATACGGTCCAGATGCGGCACCACCAGCAGCGACACTGGATCAAGGTCCAGCGGCAGGGTCTGTGCGACGCCGGAGAGGCTCTCCTGAGACGAGATCGGCTGGCCTTCGAAGTGCATCAGGATCTCATCGTCGCGGGCGGCCCAGGCTACCATCTGCAGCAGATAGTCCGGGTCGTTGTAGGCCCACATGGACAGCGCCCGCGCCGACTGGCAGGTCGGGTTGTTGCCCTGGCCGACCCCCAATGGAAGGCCCAGCATGCACAGCACACCTTCCATCAGGCGGGCCCGATAGGACACGCCATCACCGAAGGCGGCGTGGAGGCGCGCCTCGGACCAGTCGGATAGCTTCAGGCCAAGCTGGCGCCACAGTGCCGGCGCCACCGGTGGCTGGTAAAGGATGCCACGTTCCAGGGTCAGCGCCAGTCCATAGACGGCCTGGGCGGTCTCTGGATAGATGGCGGTGCGCACCATGGTGTGGACCAGATCGCAGTAGCACAGCAGGCAATCGCGGCCGGTGGACGAAAGCCCCAGCGCCTCGGACAGCAGGTTGTCGCCAAAGTCGAGCAGGTGGCGCAGCAGCACCGGGTGATAGGGCGACACCAGGCCGGTGTCGTGCATCGCCCTGGCAAAACCGCTGGCTTCGTACTGCAGGCCTCTCGCGTCCATGCTGGCTAGCCGTTCGCGGTAGACTTCGATGCCGGGGTCCTCACGGCAGCCCTGGGTCGGGCCAAACAGCGAGCTGACCAGGCGGTCCGCGCCCTGGCCACTGGCGCCCAGGTCGATCTCGGGGTTGGCCTGACACAAGGCGATCTGGGTGATCATCTGCTTGACCGGATCGACCTGGATCGGGCGCTGCTGCAGGATCCGCCAGATCTCGCTGATCAGCTCGTCGATGACGTGTTCATAGCCGATGCGCTCGGCCAGGTACTGAAACAGCTGACGGGGAATCTCGGCCAGACGGCCCTGGGTCTCACGCTCGGCTTCCGACGGGGCGGAAAACAGCAGCGGCAGATTGATCGCCATGACCTGGGTGAGGTAGTGGTGGGCCCCCTCATCGGAAATGAGGTGGTGGCGATAGCGTCCCTTGGCGACTGCCAGCATACGCAACTCGCTCAAGGCTTCGATAACCACCAGCGAACTGTCGGCGCTCTTGAGCGACTGGGTGGTCAGGGAGGGGATCAGAATATGCGGGCTGGCCCAGTCCGATCCCAGAAAGGCGCCAGCCTGTTCGAGGGTTTCGGCGCGCTGCTCGATTTCCGCGCAGCCTCCTGGCTGCATCAGCACACGGCGGCAGGTATCGATGACCCGAGGCAGCTTGGCCGGCTTGGCGAACTCCCGGGACTCGCCAAGGCTGGCGATCGCGTCGTCCAGCTTGGTCAGCAGGCCCCGAAGCTTGTCGTTATCCGCGGGGGATGGAGTGTCTGGGTTGGTCACACCGGCTCCTTGTCGTCCTGAAGTTGGCTCCCGGAGGAGTTCCGGCAGCAGTCCCTACATCAGGGGGTCGAGTCGTGTCACGTCGAGCGGACGACGCCAGTATACGCATGCTCGGGCGGCGGCGTCGCCAATCCGGCGGCGCTGCCCCGACGGGGCAGCGCTTAACAGGCAGGCCTAGATGTAGTAGTCCTCGTCTTCCTGTGCCTTCAACAGGTCGCGCAAGGTATGGGCGTCGTCGCCCTTGAAGTAGACCAGGCCCCAGTGGGTACCGAAGGCGGTACGCTTGGTGACGGTCTCTTCCAGCGGCGCGGTCAGCTCGTGTGACTCGAAGTAGGGGTGGTCTTCCACCGACTCCGGGATTTCCAGGCGGCTGACCACACGGCGGCGCGGATAGACCCCGAAACAGCCGGCGAAGCCGTTGGCGTCGACCACTTCGCGCGGGAAGAACTCAGCGACTTCCTCGGGCGTGGTCTTGGGGTCGAACACCAGCATGCTGGCCTGGTAGGCGTTGAAGCCATAGACCCGCTCGAGCAGCTCGAACACCTTGAAGCCGGGCGGACGATAGGCCACTTCGCCGAAGTACATCTCGCCATCGCTGGTGACGAAGTACTCGGGGTGGATCAGGCCGAAATCGATGTCGAAGGCCTTGATCAGCTTCTCGATCTGCACGCGGATCTGCTCGCGGTAGCGCTCAAGCTCCGGCGAGGCCGGCACGAACACCGAATAACCCAGGGTCACGTACTCGGAGATGTTGAGAAAGGCGATCTTGCCGTCATGGATCCAGGCCTCCACCGCGAACTCCCAGCCGTCCAGGTGGGATTCCATCAGCACCGGAAATTCCTCTTCCGGGATGGTGTCGACCTCGTCGGGTGTACGGATCACCCGGTGGCCAAGGCAGCCAGCCTTGTCGAAGGCCTTGAGGTGGATCGGGTCGTTGGGGTCACCGTCGAGCTTGAGCAGGGTCTGGTTGACCCGCTTGAGGAAGCGGATGACGTCCTGGTGGTCGTGGGCTTCCTCGAAGATGCCGACGCGAATACCGCCGAGCTGCGCACGCCGCTTCATCAGGGCCTTGTCACGCAGCAGCAGCGACTGGCCGTAGAGGCGCGGGTTGTCGAGTAGCACTGAGTTGATCGCACCGGCCCACTCCACGGTTTCCTCGAACAGCGGAATGGACACGTCCACGCCCATGTCGCGCAGGGTCTCGGCGATTTCCAGTGAGCGGTCGTTGAGCCGTTCGAAGTTCCAGGAGACGTAGGGGATATCGTGCTGCTTGCAGTAGTCCTCGGCCCAGTCCGGGGCCACGACAACGTAGCGACGGTCGAAATTCTCGGCGGCCTCGATGGCGTTCAGGCTCCAGCCGAGTAGTGCGATGTAGCCTTTGTTGGGATCCTTGTTCATGCAGCGCCTCCTTGGAATGGGCGTTGGTGGGCGTAATGGTGCTGGTTGTTCGTGGTCGTCATCCTCAAAAAGTGACGCCTGGTGAGTATGAGCTCCCAGGCGTTAAGGTGCTTCCACCATACAGCTTCAGTGTAGAAGTCTCACATTTCGAGCGCTGCATGACTGTTGAGGCAAAGTCTACTGGGTTTGCCCTTGTGGCCCGGGCATGACCTTGGTATAGTGCCCGCGTCCTGAGCAAGAGGCTGATTTTTCAGGCCTTGCCCGGTGACGTTTTCAGGCAGTCGACATTTCCTTGTTGTCGAGCTCGCCTTGCAGTGGTGGCCCTGTCGGTCCTCCCGCAACGCTAGACCGCAAACCCCGCCAGGCCCGGAAGGGAGCAACGGTAGTGGTGGACGCGTGTGCCGGGATGTGGCTGTCGGGGCCGCCTCCATTTCAGGCCATGCCTTTGATCCTGCAGGACCTTCTGCCTCATTGATCCCGCTGTTGCACAACAGTGGTACAAAGAGGTGGTACAACCGTGTCTGCTATCTTGCGCTGAGTATTCCTTATTCCCGCATTTGTGGGTCGGTATTGAGGTGCCCCTTCGATGTGGCATTCGCCGGTCTGATGCGCCGCCCGCGCTGCGATACCAGGAACTTCCTGTTTACACAGCGGAGCGCCTTGCTCGGCGCCCCTACCTGTCTTTCTCGTCTCGGCTCTTCCTCGCCCAGGCGGATACTGCCTTGCCTAGCGGATCTCGCGATCCAGGGCAAAGTAGTCATCGGACTTGAGTTTGGCGATCTCCGCCGAGAGAGTGGATTCTTCGTTGCGCGACAGCAGCACGCTGGCGACGGCGCTCAGTGAGCACAGCACCTCCTTGCATTCGGTGCGGGTGCGCTGGATCGACTGGCGCGCCAGCAGCAGGCACATGGCCTGAGCGCGGGCAGGGCGCTTGATCAGGGTGCCGTAAAGGTTACCGATGACCACGCCACTCAGCTCCTGGTCCTGGATCTCTCGATTGTCGTACTCACGGTAGAAGGCTTCTTCCTGGCCGTCGGGGATGAAGTAGTGGATGAACTCCTTGTAGTCGGGGTCGTAGGCGATGCTGCTGACGGCGTTGACCAGCTTCTTTTTCAGGGCGGCGTGCTCGGGATCCTGCTCGTCGACCTTGGCGAGCCGGTCGGCAATCTTGACCGCGCCTTCCAGTTCACGCAGCAGGTGGGCGTAGCCTGAGTTGATCTCGTCATGGCAGCGGGCGATATCGTCGAAGTCGCTCTTGATGCTGGCGACCATGCCGTCGCCTTCGGGCAGGCTGCCGAGGACAGGGAACAGCAGGTACTTGTGGACGTGGCAGCTCTCGTAGTAGCGCGAGACCTCGTCCTTGAACGCCTGCAGGTATTCGCCGACCTCTTCCAGGTAGTCGTCGTTCTGCTCGATATGCCGCTGGACCGCATCCACACCATCCTGTTTCCACAGTCGGTTGAGGCGTCGTTCGATCTTGCCGGCGTTGGTGATCATGCTGTTGAAGTCTTTTGACAGCTGGATGGTGGTTTCCTGGACCTTGGTCACGGCGATGGCGCGGGCCTGGTCATTGATGCCGACCTCGCGAGCCATGCGCCGCTGACGGTGATTGTCCAGCGTCCAGGACACGAAGGCACCGAGGATCGCCAGGCTGGTGGCGATGTCCACGCCAATCGATAGGTTGTCCACTGCGTTGTCTATCCTTTTTAGGGGTTATCGTTATGTGCTGGGAATCGCTTCCGGGTTACCAGAAACGATGGCCGTCTCGCGGGCATACTGGTGTAGCCTTAAACAGGTATGCTGAATCGGGCTAATACGATAGTAGTGGTTGTCGATGACGCTTAGAAGCGGAAATCCCGTCGTTTCGATGTGGGTTGTCAGTTTTTTATCAACATGATCGGGAGATTGCATGTCAGACGTCCTTCGTCGGCTCGAGCGGTTGCGGGCGCCAGCCATCGGCCTTGGCTGCATGAACGTGTCCCACGCCTATGGCAGTCCGTTGCCGGAAGCCGAGGCGGTCAGGGTGTTGCAGCACGCTTTCGAGGTGGGCTACCGCCACTTCGATACCGCCACCCTCTACGGCAAGACGGCCAATGAGCGAGTCGTGGGGCAAGCGCTTGCCGGTCGCCGTGAAGAGGTCTTCCTGGCCAGCAAGTGTGGCATGGCCTTCGACCCGGAGATCGGTGCCAAGCGCATCGACGGGCGGCCTGAGACGCTGCGCCGCCAATGCGAGCAGAGCCTGTCGCGACTGAAGACCGATCATCTGGATCTCTACTACCTGCATCGACGGGATCGTCAGGTGCCGATCGAGGAGAGCGTGGGAGAACTGGGACGACTCGAGCAGGAAGGCAAGATCTGTGGGGTCGGGCTGTCCGAGGTGTCGGCGGCGACGCTCAGGCAGGCCCGGCAGGAGCATCCCATCGCGGCGGTGCAGTCGGAGTACTCGGTGTGGACGCGCAACCCCGAGATCGCGTTACTCGACGCCTGCCGTGAGTCGAATACCGTGCTGGTGGCGTTCAGCCCGCTGGGCCGCGCCTTTCTGACCGGTACCCTGCGTGACCCCGCCAGGCTCGAGGAGGCCGACATGCGCCGAGGCATGCCGCGCTTTAGTGCCGACAACTACCCGCGCAATCTTGCCCTGCTGGCCGAGTTCGAGGCGCTGGCGCGCCAGCGCGAGTGCACCCCCGCCCAGTTGGCGCTGGCCTGGCTGAGAGGGCAGGGGGCGGACGTGATACCGATCCCCGGATCACGTACAGCCACCCACCAGGAAGAGAACCTGGCTGCCGAGGCGCTGACGCTGGATGCCGGCACGCTTGCGCTGATCAACGCCATGATGACGGCGGACCAGGTGGTCGGTGCGCGTTACAGCGAGGCCCAGCAGGCGGATATCGACACCGAGGAGTTTGCAACGGCGCGTGGCGACGGGGATCACTGAAGCGTCGACAGGCCTCGGGGAGAAATTTGTTCGGCAGCCACGCCGAACTCTGGTCGAATCCTCCTGTCCACCGTGGCGGGCCGGCGCTATGCTGTTTAGCCCCCTGAATCTGCCGAGAGCCTTCGCCATGCGAAGGCTGGTCGCACAGCCATGCCGCAAGGAGAGACAGCCATGAGCCATTACAAGGTTACCAACCCGGCGACCGGAGAGGTCGAAGCCACCTACCCCGACGCCAGCGACGGCGAGATTCTGAAGGCCGTGGAGTCGGCGCATCAGGCGTATCTGGCCTGGCGTGACGTCACCCCCGCCGAGCGTGCGGCGCTGCTGCACCGGGTCGCCGACCTGCACGAACAGCGCCGTGACCAGCTCGCCGATATCATCGTGCGCGAGATGGGCAAGCCGAAGTCCCAGGCCCTGGGCGAAATGTCGGTGGTGGTGGACATATACCGCTACTACGCCGACAACGGCCCGGCCTGGCTGGAGCCGGAGCCCATCGTCACCGGCGGCGCCAAGGCCGAGGTGCGCAAGCAGGGGCTCGGGGTGCTGCTGGGCATCATGCCCTGGAACTTCCCCTACTATCAGGTGGCGCGCTTTGCCGGTCCCAACGTGCTCAACGGCAACACCATCCTGCTCAAGCACGCTCCCCAGTGTCCGGAGTCGGCCAAGGCCATCGAGGACATCTTCACCGAGGCGGGGGCGCCCAAGGGGCTTTACACCAACCTCTACGCCAGCAACGAGCAGGTGGGTGAGCTGATCGCCGACCCGCGGGTGCAGGGCGTGTCGCTGACCGGTTCAGAGCGTGCCGGCGCGGCGGTGGCCGAGCAGGCCGGTCGCCAGCTCAAGAAGGTGGTGCTGGAGCTGGGTGGCTCCGATCCCTTCCTGGTGCTGCCCGACGCCGATCTGGAGCAGGCCGTCAAGCAGGCGGTGCAGGGACGTTTCGGCAACTGCGGTCAGGCCTGCAACGCGGCCAAGCGGATCATCGTCGACGACGCCGTCTACGACGACTTCCTGGCGGCCTTCCACGAGGCGGTGGAGCAGATCAAGGTCGGCGATCCCATGGCGGACGATACCGTGATGGGGCCGATGTCCTCGGAGCAGGCGCTTACCAACCTGGATGCTCAGGTCCAGGATGCGATCCGCCAGGGCGCGACCCTGGTCACCGGCGGCAAGCGCCTGGATCGCGCGGGCGCCTGGTACGCCCCGACCCTGCTGACCGGCGTGACCCGCGACATGCGCATCTTCCAGGAGGAGCTGTTCGGACCGGTGGCCGTGGTCTACCGCGCCGCCGATCTGGAGGATGCGATCGACCTGGCCAACGACACGCCCTATGGCCTGGGCGCGGTGATCCAGACCTCCAACCCGGAGGGAGCGCTCGAGCTGGCCAATCGTCTCGAGGTGGGCATGGTCCACATCAACGAGCCGCCCGGCAGTGAAGCCGAGCTGCCCTTCGGTGGCGTCAAGCGCTCCGGCTTCGGCCGCGAGCTTGGCAAGGATGGCATGGATGAGTTCGTCAACCGCCAGATGGTGAAGATGGCACGCTGATCCCGGGCCGACATCTGAGCCGACAGCGCGATGCGCCGCTGGACAAGGACCCGTCAAGTTCGCTTGGCGGGTTCTTGCGTTCAGGAGGACTCGATCCGCGAGGACAAAACAGGAGGCCAAGGCTGGTGCCAGTGTCTATGGTGACGCCATGGGCCCTTGTCCGCGGTTGAATCGAGATGGCGGCTCGTATCCAGGGAACCTCGCCGTCGTCGAGCTTTCCAATGACCATCGACCAAGGAGGAGTGCGATATGAATGCCAAGTACCTGCTCGACCAACTGATGAAACAGGCCGGCGGTTCGTCTTCCGGAAAGGGCGGCTTCGACGTGCAGGGGCTGATCAACAGCGTCTCGTCCCAGCTGTCCGGGGGATCGTCGTCGTCCAGCGGTGGCGGCGGCATGGACATGAAGAGCCTGCTCGGCGGCGGTGCGCTAGGCATGCTGATGGGGTCCAAGCGCGGCCGCAGCATGGGCGGCAAGGCGATCAAGTACGGTGCCATCGCCGGCGTCGGCATGCTGGCCTGGAAGGCCTGGCAGAAGTCCCGTGGCGGTGACGAGGCCACCCCCGCGTCTCAGGGGGCTCAATCCGGTGAAGGGGCTCCGCTGGAGGAGCTCGGCGGCGAGGCCCAGGAACGGCGTAGCCTGGAGGTATTGCAGGCGGTGATCATGGCGGCCCGGGCCGACGGCCACATCGACGCCCAGGAGCGCGCCCTGATCAGCGAGCAGATTCAGCAGCTCGGGGCCGATGATGAGCTGCATGCCTGGGTCGAGCGTCAGCTCCAGGCACCGCTGGACGCCCAGGCCCTGGCCAGTCAGGCCGACTCGCCCCAGGCGGCGCGGGAGATGTACCTGGCCAGCGCCGCGGTGATCGACGACCAGAATGCCATGGAGCGTGCCTGGCTGGACGAGCTGGGCACCGCGCTGTCGCTGGACGAGAACGTGCGTCGCGAACTGGAACGTCAGCTCGAGGGGCAGGGCTGAGCCACCGTCACGCACGACCACTTGAGAAGCCCTCGGACAAGCTCTGACAAGAGGCCTGACAGAAAAGCCTTTTGATGATGAAGCCCGGCGCCGGTCGCCGGGCTTCCCTTGTTGACGGGCCCGGCGGCACAATACGTTCGGCCGATTTGCGCTGAAGGCGTTGTCGGTCAACCCGTCGCCGGTCAACAAAAGGAATAATGCAAGCATGCAGGTGTACCACAGTGAAGCGACCAAGCTGCGTCGTGCCAGGACCGAACTCCACGATGGCCAGCTGATGACCCCCTTCGAGTGCCCCGAGCGGGTCGACCTGGTGCTCGCACAGCTCCGTGACAGCGGTGTCGGACCGGTCGCCGCGCCGAGGGAGCACGGCCTGGCGCCGGTGCTGGCGGTGCATGATGCAGCCTACGTCGAGTTTCTCTCGACCTGCTGGGACGAATGGCAGGCCGCCGGTCACGGCGGCGAGGCCATCCCTACCATCTGGCCGACGCGTACCATGCGCGAAGATCGTATTCCCGGCCATGTCGGCGGCAAGCTCGGCTACTATGCCCTCGGTGGCGACACCTCGATCTCCCCCGGTACCTTCGAGGCGGCGATGGCCAGCAAGGACGTGGCGCTGTCGGCCTACGAGCACACCGCTTCCAGCGGCCAGCCCAGCTTTGGCCTGTGCCGCCCGCCGGGTCATCACGCCGCCAGTGATCAGTTCGGCGGCTACTGCTTTTTCAACAATGCGGCCATCGTGGCCCAGCGTGCGCTCGACGATGGTCACGCTCGGGTGGCGATCCTCGACGTCGACTTCCACCACGGCAACGGCACCCAGCAGATCTTCTATGGCCGTGACGATGTCCTGACCCAGTCGATCCACGGCGACCCGGACCAGTGCTTTCCCTACTATCTCGGCCACGCCGACGAGAAGGGCGAGGGGCCGGGGCTTGGCTACAACGTCAACTATCCGCTGCCGCCGGGTACCGACTATGCCACCTGGCGCGAGCGCCTGGAGCTTGCCCTGGCCGAGATCAGCGACAAGCAGGCAAGCCTTCTGGTGGTGTCGCTGGGTGTCGATACCTTCGAAGGCGACCCCATCTCGAGCTTCCGCCTCAAGAGCGATGACTTCCTCGACATGGGGCGTCGGCTGGCGAGCCTGGGCCTGCCCACCGTCATCCTGATGGAGGGCGGCTACGCGGTGGAGGAGATCGGTATTAATGTGGCCAAGGTGCTCCAGGGCTTCCAGGGCGCCTAGGCTTCCAGGGGGCGGCGTTCAGTCTCGCGACTCGACGTCTGCCTGGGGCGGCGGATGGATCACCCGCTCCTGCCTGGGTGGCGGCAGGCGAAGGGATGCCCCGGGCCGCGAATACAGCCCCTTGAACAGCTTCAGCCCAAGCCATAGAAACAGCAGCGGAATCACCAGGGTGCGCATCACAAACAGCGCCATCAACTGGAGGATGGCGTTGGTGCCGGATTCGATCCGGCTCTGAATGGCGCTGATGCTGAGGCCGTCGGTGAGGGCTCCGATGCGCTCGGCCAGGCCGTCGAACAGACCTTCGTCCGGGTCCTCGCCCGCAAGGCGACGGCGCAGGGTATCGCGTTCGCGGTCCACGGCGGCGAGCTCGGCGAGCTGATTCTCGCGCTCGTCGGTGAGCTCGGCCAGGCGCTGTCGCCGTTGGCCAAGCTGCTGTTCGAGGCGCTCGATCTCGGGGTTGTCGTGGAAGGGGTTGAGGCGCTCGGTCAGACTCAGCCGGGCGGTCAACAGCGACAGCCGACCGCGACTCTGGTCCACCGCGTCCTCGGCCTTGCCGATCTGTCGATTGGTCTCGATCAGCGATTCGCGCAGTTGCTGGCGCCGCTGGTCGGTATCGGCCATCTCGGCCTCAAGCCGCTCGCGCTGCTGTGGCGTCAGGGCATCGCCGGCCTCTGCCAGGCCGGTGGCCTGGACCTCTTCGGACAGGCCCTGGACCTCGGCCATGCTGGCGCTGGTGCGCTCATCGAGAAAGGCCTGGTCCACCAGGGTGCTGGCCACCAGTGTCAACAGCAGCAGAAACCGGCCAAGTCCGATCAGTGCGAAGGCCTTCCACGCCAGTGGCGTCAGCCGCCAATCTCGCCACAGGCACAGGATCAGCAATGCCCCGGCCAGGCTCAAGGCAATCTTGAACATCAGCGAGCCGGTGATTTCCAGCAGCAGGATCTGGCCGATCAGTGAGCCGATGGCCAGCTTCATCACGCTGGCATAGTCCTCCACCAGGTCGTTGAAGGGGTCCAGCGCCTCGAAGGGATGGGTCGACACGCCAACGCCCATCTCGGTGGACTGCAGCACCGAGATGCCCGCATTGAGCCCGCGGGCGGCAGCGAAGGCGAGCAGCGCCTGGGTAGTGGCGCCCTCGACCTGGCGCTGGGTCGCACGGTCGAGCACATCGAGCCAGGACAGCGCCATCACCGCGACGATGGCCAGCGTCAGCAGCACCTTCAGTCGCCGTGAGGGCGATAGCCGCCGCTTCGCGGTGGGGGGCGTCTCAGAGGAGGTGAGCACGGAGTCAGGCATGAAGGGTCCTGTGACAAGAGAGGGCGGGACGCGACCGTCGGTTGGCTGCGGGTACCTCTCACCAGTGGCGGATGCGAGTAATGCCAGGCGGGCGAACAGGCGTGAGGTGCCGCTTCAACGGCGTGAACCCCCTTGGCCTTTGCGCCCAAGGCCCCACCCGGTAGAATGCCACGACCATCGGGCGGGAAACACCGTCGCGTGACCGCCACGCCGCCTCGCTCCCGCCGCGTTGTCTCAGCGGGTCGCCTGGCCCAAAGCCCAGCCGCAGGAAAGAACGTTCAATGAGCTATCAGGTACTGGCCCGCAAATGGCGGCCTCGCACCTTCCATGAACTGGTGGGGCAGGAGCATGTCCAGCGGGCGTTGGTCAATGCCCTGGACCAGGGCCGCCTGCACCATGCCTACCTGTTCACCGGGACCCGAGGTGTCGGCAAGACGACCCTGGCGCGTATCCTGGCCAAGTGCCTCAATTGCACCGACAAGGGGGAAGGTGACGACGGCGTGACCTCGACCCCCTGTGGCCGTTGCGATAGCTGTCAGTCCATCGACCAGGGCCGCTTCGTCGACCTGATCGAGGTCGACGCCGCCTCCCGGACCAAGGTCGAGGACACCCGCGAGCTGCTCGACAATGTTCAGTACGCGCCGACCCAGGGGCGCTACAAGGTGTACCTCATCGATGAGGTGCACATGCTCTCCACCAGCAGTTTCAATGCGCTGCTGAAGACCCTGGAAGAGCCGCCGCCCCATGTGAAGTTCCTGCTGGCGACCACCGATCCGCAGAAGCTGCCGCCCACGGTGCTGTCGCGCTGCCTGCAGTTTACCCTCAAGCATATGCCGCCGGAGCGTATCGTCGGCCACCTGTCCAAGGTGCTGGAAGCCGAGCAGGTACCCTTCGAGGAGTCTGCACTGTGGCTGCTGGGCAAGGCCGCCGCCGGCTCCATGCGCGATGCCATGAGTCTGACCGACCAGTCGATCGCCTTCGGCCAGGGTGAGGTCCGCCACGCCGACGTCGCCGCCATGCTCGGTACCCTCGACCATCGCCACGTGCTGGCGCTGATCGAGGCGCTGGCCGAGGTGGACGCCGCGCGGCTGCTCCAGGAGGTGGCGAGCCTGGCCGAGCAGGGTCCGGACTTCGGTGCGGTGCTCGACGATCTGACGGCGGTGCTGCACCGCCTGGCGATCGGTCAGATGGTGCCGTTGGCGCTGGACAACGGTCACGGCGACCGTCAGGCGCTGCTTGAACTGGCCGGGCGCTTCGCCGCCGAGGACGTGCAGCTCTACTATCAGATCGGGGTACAGGGACGTGCCGACATGGCCCACGCCCCAGACCTGCGTACCGCCCTGGAAATGACCCTGCTGCGGATGCTGGCGTTTCGTCCCCAGGGCGTGCCCAGGCCCGCCCGGACGCCGCTGCCGATGCGCGGCGAGGCAGCGCCGCAGGCGGGTTCACCGTCTGCCGCGCAGCCTGACTCTCGGAGCGAACCGCAGCCCCAAGTTCAGAGCCAAATTCAGACCCAAGTTCAGAGCCAAGCCCAGAACCAAGCTCAGCCTCACGGCCAGGCTCAGACTCAGCCCGAGGCTCAACCTCACGTTCAGCCCGCACCGCAGCCTGAATCACAGCCCGAGCCTGGTGCGCCATCCCCGTCCGAGACCCAGGCGCACACGGCGGCGCCGGTCGAGGCCAGTGTCGATGCCGCGCCGGCGCCCGTCGATGGGCCTGCGCCCATGCCGGGTGAGGCGCCAGACAGTCGCGATGATAGTGGCGGCGAAGCCGACTATCGTGCGAACAACCACGCCAGTGACGTGCCGCCGCCCTGGGAGGGCGGTGCTCCCGAGGACCCTACGCCGGGCGCTGAGGCGCCCACCGCCGTCGCCAGCGAGCCGGCACCGACCGCCTCGAATGAGCCGGTCGGCCTGGCCGAGACGCCGTCCGCCGAGGCCCAGGCCGGGCAAGCGATGGCGTCCACTCAGGACCAACCGCTCCCGACCGAACCGCACCCGGTTGAACCGCACCTGGCCGAAACGCCTGCGGTCGCCGGGAGCGAAGCGAGTAGCGAAGAGCCCAGCCCTGAGCCAAGCTTTGGGCCAAGCTTAGAGCCAAGCTTAGAGCCAAGCGCAGAGCCCAGCCCCGAGCCAAGCCTTGAGCCCGACGCCGAGGTCGAGGAGATGGCTGCAGAGGCGATGGCGGCCGAGGCGATGGTCGACGAGGCCTCGCAGCACCAGCAGCACGCCGCAGAGCCCGCCGCTGGCGAGACTACCGCGATGCCGACAGGGGCGCTGACTCACAGCGCCTGGCTGGCCCACTTCGATGATCTTGGCGTGTCGGGCCTGACCCGTAACCTTGCCGCCCACTGCGTGGTGGCCGCCGACGACGGTGAACGGCTACATCTGCATCTGGACCCGTCGCAATCGGCGATGAACGCCGAGGTTCACCAGAACCGGATTCGCGATGCCCTCGAGGCCCTGGGGTATCCCCGTCGACTCGAGATCGAGGTGCGTCAGCTCGACACCAGCGTCGAGACTCCGCGGCAGATGGCCGAACGCCTGGCAGCGGAACGCCACGCCGAAGCGGTTGAGGCCTTGAAGCGTGATCCCCATATTCAACAATTGCAGCAGACATTCGGCGCCAGGCTGGTGGAGTCCACCGTGACCCCCGCCGGCGAGACCCGCAAGGCCAGACGCTGAGCGTCTGCGCCTGACAGTTTAAAACGAGAGGATCGGACCATGATGAAAGGTGGAATGGGTAACCTGATGAAACAGGCCCAGGAAATGCAGGACAAGATGCAGCGGGTCCAGGAAGAAATCGCCAAGGCCGAGGTGCTGGGTGAAGCCGGCGCCGGCATGGTCAAGGTGACCATGAACGGCCGCCATGACGTCAGCAAGGTCGAGATCGACCCGTCGGTGATGGAAGAGGACAAGGAACTGCTCGAGGACTTGCTGGCCGCTGCGGTCAACGACGCCGTGCGCAAGGTCGAGACCAGCTCCAAGGCCAAGATGGAAGAGGTGACCTCGGGCCTCAACCTGCCGCCCGGCTTCAAGATGCCGTTCTAAGCCGACCCTGACGCGACCCGGGCCAGCGACTGGCCTGGGCGAGAGTGTATCCGCCGGACGCAGTGTTTGCCCGGCGCTGGACGAGTTTGCCCATGAGTTTTTCTCCCCTGGTCGAGCAATTGATGGACGCACTCCGCGTGCTGCCGGGCGTCGGGCCCAAGACCGCCCAGCGCATGGCCATGCACCTGCTGGAGCGCCAGCGTGAAGGCGGCCAGCGTCTGGCCGAGGTGATGCGTGAGGCGGTCGAAAGGGTAGGCTACTGCCAGCGCTGCCGGACCCTGACCGAAGAGCCGCTGTGCGGGCTTTGTCAGAGCGCGCGTCGGGACGACAGCCTGCTGTGTGTGGTCGAGTCGCCGGCGGATATGCTGGCCATCGAGGAGGCCGGCGGCTTTCAGGGACGTTACTTCGTGTTGCACGGCCACCTGTCGCCGCTGGACGGTATCGGGCCCGAGGACATCGGTCTCGATCAGCTCGAGACCCTGATGGAAGAAGGTCTGATCGAGGAGGTGGTGCTGGCGACCAATCCCACCGTGGAAGGCGAAGCCACCGCCCACTATATCGCCACCCAGATCCAGCGCCACGGTGCACGTCTGTCGCGTCTGGCCTATGGTGTTCCCATGGGGGGTGAGCTCGAGTACGTCGACGGCGGGACCTTGAGCCGCGCCTTTTCCGGTCGCCTGCCCTTCGACAGTGAATAAGTCGGGCGAACGTTGTTGCCTCAAATGGATGCTTGAATGCCTGTAATCCCTGATATTCGATGGATCGATAGCGCCGACGCTCTCGACGACGCCTGCCAGGCGCTGTCCCAGGCACCGGTACTGGCGCTGGACACGGAGTTCTTTCGCGAGAAGACCTTTCACCCGGTTCCCGCACTGATCCAGATCTACGGTGGCGACGCCACCTATCTGATCGACCCGCTGGAGGTCGCCTGCACCGAGCGTTGCCGGCAACTGCTGACCAATGACGCCTTGAAGCTCCTGCACGCCAGCAGCGAGGACCTCGAGGTATTCGGCCACTGGGCCGGGGTCGCGCCGACGCCGCTGGTCGACACCCAGGTGGCCCAGGGGCTCTTGGGCGAAGACGCCGCCATGGGCTACCAGCGGCTGGTGGAGTTCTGGGTGGGCGAGACGCTGCCCAAGGAAGAGACCCGTTCGAACTGGCTGGAGCGCCCCCTGAGCGATTCCCAGCTGAGCTACGCGGCGCTGGACGTGGTCTACCTGCTGATGGTGTGGCAGCACCAGCGTGAGTCGCTGGAGCGCCACGGTCGACTCGAGTGGGTGCTGGAGGACTGTACCGACCTGGTGGCCCAGTCGCAGCGCTCCAGCGAAAGCGACGGCCAGTGGTACCTGCGCCAGCGTCAGCTATGGCGGCTGGCCCCGCGTCAGGTCGAGGCCTACCGCCTGATGACCACCTGGCGCGAGGGCGAGGCCCGGGCCAGGGACCTGCCGCGCAACTGGGTGATTCAGGATCGTGTGCTCTACGCCATCGCCGAGAAGATGCCGGCCAACCGTCATGACCTGGCGGCGGTGGAGGGCGTCAAGCCGACCCTGATCAAGCGAGAGGGCGACACCCTCTTGGCGATGGTCAAGCAGGCCGCCCACCGAGAGGTCTCGGAGCTCGCACCTGCGCCACTGGCACCAACCTTGCCGCCGTTCAAGGCGCGCATGAAGGCGCTCAAGAAGGTGGTCAATCTCGACGCCGAGTCGCTGGGCGTCGCCCCCGAGGTGCTGCTGCGCCGGCGTGAGCTGGAAGCCCTGGTCACCGCCAGCCTGCGCAACCAGCCGCTGCCGCTGCCCAGTGGCTGGCGTGGCGAACGACTTAATGAGCGCCTTGAAGGAGCCCTGGGGGAGTTGGCCCAAGCCGGCTAGAAAGAAGGACTCGACCAGGCTGACGAAACACTAACAGCAACGACGAGGCGTTCGATGAATCGAAAGGACGCCCACCAGACCGACAGGGCAGCCCAGGTGGCGCCCGATGAGACCGACATGACGACGATGCAGGGCAAGATGCTGTGCGAGATATTCAAGAGCTCGCGCAAGGACGAGATGTATCTCTACGTGGACAAGCGCGAGGGGCTCAAGCGGGTCCCCGAAGCGCTGATGGAGCGCTTCGGCACGCCGGTATCGGTGATGACCATGATCCTCACCGCCGACAAGGCGCTGGCGCGCGCCAGCGGCGCCGAGGTGATGGCGGCGATCGAGGAAAAGGGGTTCTATTTTCAGATGCCGCCGGCCAAGGACGAGTATCTGCTGGACCTGTATCGCACCCCCACCGAAGCCCGCTACTGACGTCATGGCCGAGCTGAGAGAACGTTTCTGGGAGCGCTACGCGCTCGATGAGCTGACCCAGCAGGAATGGGAGGCGCTGTGCGATGGCTGCGGCCAGTGCTGCCTGCGCAAGCTCGAGGACGAGGACACCGGCGATCTGGCGGTGCTGGGCCTGTCCTGCCGGCTGCTCGATACCCACAGCTGCCGCTGCAGCGACTATGACAATCGCCTCGCCAAGGTGCCGGACTGCACCCAACTGACGCCCGAGCTCGCCCACCAGTTCAAGTGGTTGCCGCACTCCTGCGCCTACCGACGGCTGGCCGAGGGACGAAAGCTCGCCGGCTGGCACCATCTGATCTGCGGTGATCCCGAGCGGGTCCACCGCAAGGGTATCAGCGTGCGCAGCTTCGCCATCCCCGAGACCGAGGTGGACGAGGCCGACCTCGAGGACCACATCATCGCAGTGATCCCGGTCGAGGGCTGAACGCCTCTTGTGGCAACGCCACCTGCAATCTCTGATAGCGACCTCCTTCGGGAGGTCGCTTGCGTTGTGGCATGCCCCTGGTACCTGGCGTGCCGTCAGCCCGCCGCCATGGCCTCGATCAGGGCGTCGCGAAACGCTTGGGCCGGCGGCGACAGTGCTCTCTTGCGGTCCCAGGCGAAGCCCACGTCCATGGTCGGGATGGGGTCGGCCAGGTCGATGTGCTCGATGCGTCGGCCCTCCAGCGACCAGGGCCGATAGACCATATCCGACAGGATGCTGACGCCCGAGCCGCTGGCGACAAGGGAGCGCACCGCTTCCACCGAGGATGTGCTGAACAGCGTCTGTGGACCGAGTCCCGATGGTGCCCAGTAGCGCAGTGCGGTCTGCTCGGCCTCGTCGACGTTGAGCATGATATAGGGCTCGCGGGCGACGTCGGCCAGGCCAACGTCGCGCCTGCCGTGAAGAGGGTGGTGGCTGGCGACCCACAGGCGGCGGGGCGATCGGATCAGCAGGTGCTGGGCCAGCGGGGCACCCGGTTCAAGGTTGGAGATCAACATGATGGCCAGATCGAAGCGCCCGCCGAGCAGGCCGGCCTGGATCGTCGGCCTCGAGGCCTCGTGCAGGCGTACCGTCACACCGGGATAGCGACGTTGAAACTGTGCCAGCAGCGGCGGAAGAAAGTAACCCGCCACGGTATAGCTCATGGCCAGATCGAGGCGTCCCTCCAGCGTCGGCGAGTGCACCCGGGTCGAGTCGAAGGCCTCGTCCACCGCCTGGAAGACGTGTCTGACCCGGTCGAGAAAACGCGTGCCTTCGCGGGTCAGCACCATGCCCTGGGCCTGTCGGTCGAACAGCTTGACGCCCAGCTCGTCCTCGATTTCCCGCACCCCGGTGGTGATCGACGACTGGGACACGTTCAGGTCCACCGCGGCCTGGGTCACCTTGCCGCTTTCCGCCACCGCCACGAAGTAGCGCAGCTTGCGAAGGGAAGGACTGCGCGCCATGTGAGATCTCCCTCAAGTTCTGTTGTTCGAACCTGTTATTCGGATTTTTTGATAATGCCAAACAAGAATTGGTATTTCCAATCAGTGGCGTCTCTCATATACAACGATGGAACACCCGCGAGGAGACCCACAATGACAACACTGGACCTCAATGCCGACATGGGGGAGGGATTCGGCGCCTGGCGCATCGGCGGAGACATCGACGATCGCATCATGGCCGGCATCAGTTCCGCCAATATCGCCACCGGCTTTCACGCCGGCGATCCCACCATCATGTCCCATAGCCTGCGTCAGGCGGCGAAGCACGGGGTCGCGGTGGGGGCCCACCCAGGATTTCGCGATCTGGTCGGCTTTGGTCGCCGGCATATTCACGCCGCCGCCGATGAACTGGTCAATGACGTCATCTATCAGCTCGGCGCCCTGCGCGAACTGGCCGCCCGGGAGGGCCTAGGCCTTCATCACCTGAAGCTTCACGGGGCCCTGTTCATGCACGCGGCCAGGGACGAGGGCTTCGCCACGGCGCTATGCCGCGCACTGATGACCATCGACGCCAATCTGCCGATCTACTGCCTGGCAGGGTCGGTGATCGATCGCGTCGCCGAGGCCGAAGGCATCCAGCGCGTCCACGAGTTCTACGCCGATCGTGACTACGACGATCAGGGTTCCATCGTCTTTGTCCGGCAGGTGCAGCGCCTCGACCCCGAAACGGTGGCCGAGAAGGTGCTGCTGGCGGCCCGCGAGGGCGTGGTCGAGACCGCCAGCGGCAAGCGTGTACCGGTCAGCTTTCAGTCGGTGTGTCTGCACAGCGATTCCCCCGGGGCGCTGGAGATGCTCGACGCCATCCGCCGCCGGCTGGCCGATGCCGGCATCGAGCTCAAGGCTCCCTGAGCCTGCGGCCGCCTGGCCACAGCCATCTTCACCTTGATCGTGTTCAGCGCAAATTAATTCCAATGACAAGCGAGAGACCTCATGTCCCAGCAAACACAGCAAGCCCCCTTTCCCGGCGTCTTCTATCGCCGTCCCTCGCCCGAGGCCGAGGCCTTCGTGTCCCCGGGTGATAGCGTCCAGGCCGGCGACACCATCGGCCTGCTCGAAGTGATGAAGCAATTCTGCGAACTCAAGGCCGAGGTGACAGGCCAGATCGTGTCCATCGAGGTGGATGACGGCGATGTGCTGGAAGCCGGTCAGGACATCCTGGTCATCGACGTGTCGGAGGGCGAGGCATGAACGCGACCCGTCTGTTGATCGTCAATCGCGGTGAGATCGCCGTGCGGGTGGTGCGCGCCGCCCGCGAACTCGGCCTGACCAGCATCGTCACCCACAGTGAGGCCGACGCCGACAGCTTGGCGGTCAAACTGGCCGATGAGGCGGTATGTATCGGCCCGGCCCAGGCCGCCAAGAGCTATCTGAACATCGAGGCGATCCTGGCGGCAGCCCGGGAAGTCGGTGCCGAGGCGGTCCATCCCGGCTACGGCTTCCTGTCGGAGAGCGCCGACTTCGCGCGCCGTGTGGTCGAGGCTGGCATGATCTTCGTCGGCCCCGACGCCGAACTGATCGAGCGTATGGGCAACAAGGCCGAGGCCAGGCGCACCGCACTGGCCGCAGGTGTTCCGGTGGTGCCGGGGTCGCCGTCGGCGGTAGCCGACGTGGAGGAGGCGGTGAAGGTTGCACTCGAGGTCGGCTATCCACTGCTGATCAAGGCCGCCGCCGGTGGCGGCGGGCGCGGTATTCGTACCGCCGCCGACGAGGCGGAACTCCGCGCCCAGCTGCCTCTGGCCCAGAGCGAGGCGCGAGCCGCCTTCGGCGATGACAGCGTCTATCTCGAGCGCTTTATCGAGCATGCGCGGCATATCGAGGTGCAGATCCTGGCCGACGGCGAGCGTGCCGTGCATCTGTACGAGCGGGAGTGCTCGTTGCAGCGACGGCGTCAGAAGGTGTTCGAGGAAAGCCCGTCGCCGGCGCTGGGTGATGCCGCCCGCGAGCGCCTCTGCGCCTCCGCGGTGGCGCTCGCCGAGCACGTCGGCTACAAGGCCGCCGGGACGCTTGAGTACCTGTACGACGATGACAGCGGCGAGTTCTTCTTTATCGAGATGAATACCCGCATCCAGGTGGAGCATCCGGTCACCGAGATGATCACCGGGGTCGATCTGGTGCGGGCGATGCTCAGGGTATGCCTGGGTGAGCCGCTGGGGGTAGTCCAGGACGATATCGCGATACGTGGCTGGGCCGTGGAGATGCGTATCAACGCGGAAGACCCGGACAATGGCTTCTTTCCGTCGCTGGGGCAGGTCGAGCGACTGATCTGGCCCACCGGCCCGGGAGTACGCGTCGACAGCGCCCTGTACGAGGGCTACAGGATGCCGCCGTTCTATGACTCGTTGGTGGCCAAGCTGGTCGTCTGGGACGAGGATCGCGCCTCGGTGCTGGTCCGTGCCGGCCGTGCCCTCGACGAGTTCACGCTGGAGGGCTTCACCACCACGGCGGGGCTGCATCGTCGGCTGGTTTCGGACGAAGCGGTACGTCGCGGCGACTTCCATACCGGCACCCTGGAGCTCTGGCTAGACACAGCATCGGCGGCGTCAGCGCCATCAGTACAGGAGCAAGCGTCATGAAACCATCCTCCCAGCGTGACCCCGGGCAGGCCAAGCCCGCACGCTACAGCGCCGCCGGTGACGAGTTTCTGTTCGTCGAACTGTCCGAGGCGATGAACCTGGAAGCCTTCTTTCGCGGGGTGTCGATCACCAGTCGGCTTGCCGAGCGCGAGATCCCCGGGGTGACCGAGATCTGTCCCGCCAACGCCTCCTATCAGGTTCGCTACGATCCTGACCGGCTGCCGCTGTCACGCTTGATCGAGACTCTGGAGCAGATCGATGCCGAGGTGCTCGGCCAGCAGGTTCAGCGCCTGGAGACCCGGGTGGTGGAGGTGCCGGTGCTCTACAACGACCCCTGGACCCACGAGACGCTGATGCGCTTTCGCGATCGCCACCAGGACCCGTCAGGCACCGACCTGGAGTACGCCGCCAGGATCAACGGCTTTGCCAGCGTCGATGGCTTTATCGAGGCCCACAGCGCCAGTCCCTGGTTCGTGTCCATGGTGGGGTTCGTCGCCGGCCTGCCGTTCATGTACCAGATGGTGCCCCGAGAGCGCCAGATCGAGGTGCCCAAGTACGTGCGGCCTCGTACCGATACGCCCAAGCAGACCGTCGGCTATGGCGGCTGCTTCAGCTGCATCTACTCGGTGCGCGGCGCCGGGGGCTATCAGATGTTCGGGGTGACCCCCATGCCGATCTACGATCCCAGCGGCAGCCAGCCCCACATCGACGACTCGATGATCTATTTCCGCCCCGGGGACATCGTCAAGCATCGGCCCGTCGATCGCAGCGAGTACGACGCCATGGTGGCCGCTGCCGAGGCCGGGCGCTTCCGCCCGAAAACCGCGCCATTCGTGTTCGACCTGGATGAATATCGCGATGCACCCGAAGCCGTGGCCCGTCGCGTCGAGGAGGTGCTCAATGAGCATTGAAGTGATCAAGCCGGGGCTTGCGACCTCGGTCCAGGATGCCGGACGCGCCGGTCATTACCACCTGGGCATTCCGCCCTCTGGCGCCATGGACCAGTTCGCCATGCGCTCGGCCAACCTGCTGCTGGGCAACGCCGAGGACGCCGCGGTGCTCGAGTGCGCCCTGATGGGACCGGAGCTGCGCTTTACCCAGGCCTGCCGTATCGCCACCGGCGGCGCGGAAATGGTGCCGAAGATCGATGGCCAGCCCCATCCCAACTTCGAGGTGCTTGAGGTGCCCGCCGGCAGCGTGCTGAGTTTCGACTTTGTGCGCGCCGGGGCGCGGCTCTACCTGGCGGTGGAGGGCGGCATCGATGTGCCCGAGCGTCTGGGTAGCCGCAGCACCTACGCGCTCGGCGCCCTCGGTGGCTACGAGGGGCGTCCGCTCAAGGCGGGCGATGTGCTGCCCGTCGGTCAATCGAACGCCGCAACCCGCGCGGCAGTCGGTCGGCGTCTTCCCGAGGCCTTTGTGCCGCGCTTTGCCAAGCACTATGAGTTGCGCGTTGTACCCGGACTTTACGACCACCTGCTAGAGGAAGAGGCGAGGGAACGCTTCTATCAGGAGGACTGGAGCGTGGCCTCGGAGGCCGATCGCATCGGTTATCGCTTCAAGGGCGGTACACCGCTTCGGTTCATCGAGCGAGAGCCGCCCTTCGGGGCCGGTGACGACCCGTCCAACATCGTCGATGCCTGCTATCCCATCGGTTCGATCCAGGTGCCCGCCGGCAGCGAGCCGATCATTCTCCACCGAGACGCCGTGTCCGGCGGTGGCTACGCCATGGTTGGCACGGTGATCAGCGCCGACATGGATCTGGTGGGCCAGATCCAGCCCCACCAGAAGGTGCGCTTCGTACAGGTGTCCCTCGAACAGGCGCTGGAGGCACGCAAGGCCTACGCCGGGCGCCTGGAGGCGCTGCGCATCGCCCTGGGCCAGGCCCAGGGTCAGGCGCTCGACTAGCCGGCTGAAAAGGATCGAAGGCAAGAGCCTGAGTGCTTCGATCCCGTCTCACTTACTCCCGCAATTGCCACTTTGCCCGGCGGAGTCAGTCGACTCCGCCCGGGCTCCCCTTCCCCGGAACGTCACTCGAGCCCTGTCACCGAGGTATGGGCTGGCTTTTTGGTCCAAGGGGCTTCGTCCAACCACAACAACAGCACGAGGCAACAACCATGAACGACACGACATCCCACGAGAAGGCTGGGCAAGGCGCCGGCGACTTCGCCGACCGCCCCATGCCCCTGGACCAACGCATGCCCAGGGGCAATCTGATGATGGCCTGGTGGGCGGTATGCAGCGCCATCTTCTACATGGTGGTGGCCGCCGCCATGGCCCGCAGTTACGGCACCACCAACGCGCTGATCGGGATCGCCCTGACGGTGGTCTGCTACGGCGTCATCAATGCGGTGATCAGCCGCTATGCGATACGTACCGGGCTGACCGTGGCGCTGTTTTCCCGGGTCCTGTTCGGTCATCTGGGAGCGATGATCGCGACCCTGATCTTTTTTGCCACCGCGCTCTACTACGCGGTGTTCGAAGGCTATGTGATGGCGCTGGTGCTGTCCGAGTGGTCGCCCTCGCTCGGCATGGCCAGCGCTACCCTGATCGTGGTGGTGGTCGGGGTCTCGCTGATCTTCGGCAGCGTCCAGCACTGGCTCGACAAGTTCAATGGCGTGCTGCTGCCGGTGTACATCGTCGGCATGCTGATCGCCGTGGGCATGGCGATGGCCGAGTTCGGCTATCCCTCCGGCTGGCTCTCCCGGGTGCCCGAAGGAGGCGCCAGTCCCTTCGGCTGGCTGTCCACCTTTGCCTACTACATGGGGGTCTGGGTGCTGATGATGTTTACCTTCGACTACGCCCGCTTCGGTCGCGTCGAGGATAGCCGCTTCCATGCCCGCGTCACCTTCGGCATTCCCTTTTATCTGATGACCTTTGTGTTCAGCGGAGTGGTGGGGATCCTGCTCGACGCCTGCCTACCTACCGACGGCCTGTCGGAGGCGTCCATCGTGCTGGGGCTGCTCGAGTTGATGGGGCTCGGCGGGCTGGCGCTGGTGTGGGTGACCCAGAGCCGCATCAATACCGCCAACTTCTATCTGGCGACGGTCAATCTCGAGGCCTTCGTCGGCAAGCTCACGGGCCTCAAGCTCAACAAGATCCTGGCCGGCTGTCTGGTGGGCGGGCTTGCCTACCTGCTGATGCGGGCGGACGTGTTCAGCTACCTGCTGGCGGCCCTGGCCTATCAAGGCGTGTTCGTGGTGGCCTGGGTGGGGGTGGCACTGGCCCATATCCTGTCGCCGGAGGGGCGTCTCGAGGTCGATCTGGATGCTGACATCAGCGCCTTCAACCCTGTGGGGCTGGCGGCCTGGGCCCTGGCGGCGATTGTCGGCATCGCGCTGATGCTGTCGCCGAGTCTGGCCGGAGCCTCGGCACCGCTGACCTTTGTGGTGGCCTGGGGGATCCATGTCCTGGGGCGTGGTCTGGCCAGGCATGGAGCCACCGCCGCCTGACCGGCTATGACCGGCTAGATAGGGAAACGACAGCGCCGGGCCTCGTGAAGAGGCCCGGCGCCTTGTCGGCAAAGAAGGCTTCGCCGAGTGTTGGCGATCAATTGCCGCTGTGGCTAGCGTCCGTTTGCCGGTCGTCGCCTTCTTCTGTGCTTTCTCCTTCGTGGTCAGCCTGATCGTCATCGCTACCTTGCGGTGCGGCGGCTGTAGCGGCGGCGTCGGGGTCGACCGCTGGCTCTGAACGCTCGCTTTCCATCGCTTCTTCCATCTCGCCTTCCATGTCACCTTCGAGAGACCCCGACATGGCCCCCTCACCGGTGAACAGCGGACGGGCGTCATCGAGGCTGTTGAAGTCTTCGATCAGGACGGTGGCGTTCTCGGCCTCGCCTTCGTTGCCCTCTGCTTCGACGTAGCTGCTGCCGTCGAAGCGCAGGTGCAGGGCCTGAGCCGGCTGATCGGCGGCCAGGTGGCGCTTGACCACCAGGTCTCGCCAGCCCTCGTGAGATGCTTCGCCAAGCTGGATCGGAGGCTGGGTGGTGGGCTGGGCGCTGATGACGCGGTAGGCGTCGTCCTGGGCTTCGAGGATCAGGGTATCGCAACCCCCGGTGCCGCAGACCATCGGGCCGACCACGTGGACCACGGCCTCGTCCTGACCATCGTCGTTCAGGTCACTCCAGCCGACCAGGTAGCGAATCTCGCCGAGCTGGGGATCAAAGTTGGCGCGCAGGGACTGCTCCAGTGCCTCGCGGCGATCCGCCTGGCTCATCTCCGAGATGTCGTCGCCTTGTTCGCCGCTGGTGTCGTCTTCACTGGCTGAGTCCGCGCTCTCGTTGCTGCCGCCACCGTTACCGGAGGTGACGTTTTCGCTCTGCTGTGACGCGCCCTCGGACGTCTCGGAATCGCTGTCGTCGGAGCAGCCGACGAGGGAGGTGCCGAGCCATAGCGCAGCGGTGAGGGCGAGCATCGGTTTGGCGTTCATGAAATTCCTTATTCTGAAAGTGGCCGCTAAAGCGGCCAAGGGCGTCCAAAGGTGCGGTCAGGCCTGCGGGCTCTCGTCGGTGGAGCAGGGATGGGGCCTTGGTGATTCGACCGGAGAGTTGTCCATCAGGTCCGCATTCACCAGGTCTGCATCCAGCAAGTCCAGGGCCCAGAGCACGAAGGCATCCTGGCGTGCCCCTTCGCGCCAGGCCTTGAAACGACCCGAGGCGCCGCCGTGACCGGACGTCATGTCGGTCTTCAATAGGGTTGTCCGGTTGGACAGTGCCGCCTGCTCGGCGTTCGCCAGGCTCAGGCGTGCGTAGAGCTTGGCCGGCTCCCAGTAGGGCACACGGCTATCGTGCCAGCCACCCTGCAGGAATACCGGCGGCCAGGCCTCGGCATCGAGGTTGTCCAGCGGTGAATAGCTGCCGATGCGTCGGGCGTCGGCAGCGTGGCTGGGATTGCCCCATTCGGTGTACTCCGCCGTGGTCAGCGGCAGGTCCGGGTTTTCCATGGTACGCAGGACGTCCACAAAGGGCACGTCGAGTACCGCCGCGCAGAATGCCTGTGGCGCGCGATTGAGGCTGGCGCCCACCAGCAGACCGCCGGCGCTGGCGCCGTAGGCGACGATACGCTGGGGATTCGATACACCCGCGTCGACCAGGGCGTCACGTGCGGCCAGGAAGTCCTCGAAGCTGTTGGGCTTGTGCTCGAGCTTGCCGGCCAGGTACCAGGGTTCGCCGCGCTCACCGCCGCCTCGCACGTGGGCCACCGCGAAGGCCACTCCACGCTGGAGCAGTTCCAGTCGAGACACCGAGAACCAGGGATCCAGCGCCTCGCCGTAGGCTCCGTAGCCATACAGCAGCGTCGGCAGCGGCTGGTTCGCCAGGTCCTTGCGGCATACCACTGACACCGGCACCCGCTCGCCGTCGTGGGACTCGGCCCACAACCGTTGGCAGTGCAGGTCTTCCGGTGCCAGATCGCCGTGCAGAGGCTGCCGCTTGAGCAGTCGGCGCTCGCCGCTATCAAGATCCAGCGACCACCAGCTTGGCGGGGTGCAGAAGGATTCCTCGCGTAGGCGCAGTATCCGGTCGTCGAAGTGTGGGCTGTCGCCGAGCCCCAGGCTAAGCGGTGCGGGCGAGCAGGGCAGGGGGGCGTCGAGGGTGACGCTGTGGTTGCTGTCGAACTCGAGGCGACGCAGGCGCACCTGGGCCTCGAGGTGGTCGCGTTCGGCGATCACCAGGCCCCAGGCGTAGGCATCGACACCCTCCAGGGTGGTCTCCTGGCGATGGGGCACCAGTACTTGCCGCTGACCGGAGCGGTCTTCGTTCTCCACTTCCAGCTGAAAGTGCACCAGCCCTTCGTTGTGCAACACATAGAAGTGACCGGGACGATGATCCAGGGCGTACTCGACACCCGGGCGACGGGGCTGAAAGCAGTGCGGGGGAGTCGCTGGCGCGTGGGCCGGAACCAGATGGGTCTCGCTGGTGTCCTTGGAGGCCGACTCGATGGTCAGCCAGGCCCGCGATCGGGTCTTGCCCAGACCGATCCAGAACTCGGCGTCGTCCTCGCGCAGGACCAGCTCGTCGGTCTCGACCCTGGCGTCTGCGCTGGCCGCATCCAGCGACAGGCTGAGCCGCCAGGCGCTGTCGGGTCGCTGGGTGGCGTCGTAGCGGGTGAACAGCAGGGTCTGGCCGTCCTCGGCCCAGCACAGCTCAGGGCCGATGTCGTCCAGCAGTCGATGCTCGGCGCCATCGGGCAGGCGCTTGATGAACAGGCGATAGGTCTCGTCACCCTGGGTGTCCTCGGTCCAGGCCAGCCACTGCTCGTCCGGGGACAGCGCCATGTCACCGAGTTCGAGGAAGGTGTGCTCCTGCGCTCTGGCCTCGAGGTCGAAGAACACCTCGCGCGACTGCGGGGCATCGTTGGGATGGCGCCACCAGACCGGATAGTCGGCGTCGGCGGCGGTCTCGCTCCACAGGGTGAAGTGGTCCAGGCGACTGGGCAGCCCCTTGACGGCCAGCTCTCGCCGCGCCAGGTGGCCCTGGTAGAGTCGCTCGATCAAGGATTCCAGAGGGGCAAACCAGGTGTCGGCCTGGCGGTTGGCGGCCTCGAGAAAGTCACTCACGGCGGGATCGTCGCGATTCTCGAGCCAGTGCCAGGCGTTATCGTCCTGACGCGTGAAGTCCAGGGCGGGGCCCCGAGTTGCTGCGGCCGGTGCATTTGGCGGCTGTGCTTTCATGGTGCGAGATGTACCATACTCAAGAGAAATTTCATCTGTGCGCGGCGCGCACGTCAGGTTGGAGCATGCAATGTTGATTTCGGATTCCATGTCCACGCTGTGGTTGATCTATGGCGCATTGTCGCTGGTCGTACTGTTGGCTGGCTACCTTGGACTGGCTTTTTTACCGCGCCTGCCACGCCTGGTGCTGACCTGGGCAGTGGCCGGCGTGATGTGGATGCCGTCGATGTTCGAACTGCCGTTGATCGAGGAAGGCCAGGTCTACAGCGGTCAGGCGCCGGCCATCATGGTGGCAGCGGTCGCCTTCATGGACGGCAACAATGGCGTGCTGGTGCCGGCGGCCACGCGCGTCATCGTCGGCGCGGCGATCGGTGCGCTGTTCGGACTGGCACTGTGGTGGAGTGGCCGTCGTCGCCGTCTGCGCAAGGCCGAGGCCGCTGCAGCGGCGCGTGACCAGGACGCAGAGGCTCATGGGACGTCGCGTGAAGAAGGGCGGGAGCGTCAGGAGCCGGTGCTCGGCTAGAAACTGTTCGGCTAGAAACTGCCGGCGACGTCGCTCTGGTCACCGTGAACGGTGGACCATCGATGAACACGTCGAAGGGGGATGTAAAAGACGTCCACCGCCCACGGCCTGGAGATTCCGGGCGAGTTCCAAGGAGGACACATGGCCAAGCGGGGCCAGCAACGCTGCGGGAAAGGGGTAATGATGGCGACAATCGTGGCGTTGTGCCTGTCGCCGCTGACGGCGCTTGCCCAGTCGGCGACTGGGCAAGCGGGCTCGGATGAGCCACCGGACGTTCGCGTCGTGGTGGACGTGTCCGGCAGCATGAAGACCAATGACCCCAATCGCCTGGCAGGCAGTGCGCTGGACATGCTGGTGGCGCTGTTGCCGAGTGGTGTCAGCGCCGGCATCTGGACCTTCGGCGAGTCGATCGACAATCCGTTGCCTCTGGGGCAGGTCGACGCCCAGTGGCGCGAGCGGGCCTTGGCGCTGCCGCCGGCGCTGGAACAGTATCAGCAGCATACCGATATCGAGGCGGCGCTGCGCACCGCGGCTGCAGCCGAGGGTGACGGCTGGCGCCACCTGGTGTTGCTGACCGACGGGGTGATCGACTTGTCGCCGGGCCGGGGTGCCAAGCCCGACGTGGACCTTGCCTCTCGCCAACGCCTGGTCGAGGCGATGGTGCCGGACCTGGCCAACCAGGGGGTGGCCATCCACGCCATCGCCTTTTCGCCAGGCGCCGACGTTGCCCTGGTCGAGCGACTGGCGCAGCGCACCGGGGGACTGGCGGCGGTGGTCGAGACACCGGACGCCCTGTTGGGCGCCTTTCTCGATATCGTCGAGCGCATCTTCCCGGTGGATCAGGTGCCGCTTGAGGACCGCCGTTTCACCGTCGATGCCGGCGTCGACGATTTTTCCGCGTTGATCTTCCACGACCCCGGCCAGGGAGAGGTGACCCTGGTGGCGCCGGACGGCACCCGTTACACCCGCGACACCGCACCCGCAGAGGTTCGCTGGCAGCGGGAACCGCGCTTCGACCTGATCCGCGTACCCGACCCTGCGCAGGGGGAGTGGCGGATCGAAGGTCCTCTGGCGGCGGACTCGCGGATTACCGTCAACAGCGATCGCCACCTGGTGACGGAGGCGCTGCCCGCGACGCTGTATTCCGGCTTCGAGGTGCCGTTGGCGGTGCGTGTCGAAAGTGACGGCGAGGTGACGGTGCCCGAGGGGCTCAAGGTGACGGCGGAGCTGTCCGGCGAGGCGGTGGACGGCCTGCAGATCCTGGCGCTTGGCAACGATGATGGCGTGTTTCGCGGGCGGCTGCCGTCGCCGTCGGGCACCGGCGCGGCTGAGCTGGTGATCACCGCCGAGGGCGAGGACTTCCATCGCCGACGGGTGCAGGCGGTCAATGTGCTGCCGGCCGTCGGCGCGGCACTGGACGAATCCGGGCGTCGGGTGACGCTGGTGGCCGAACATCCGCGCCTTGGCCACGACAACACCCGCTTCGAGGCCGATCTGCTGGGCCAGTCGCTGGAGGTGGCCCCGGCAGACGCCAGGCGCTGGAGCCTGGAAATTCCGCCCCAGGAGGATGAGGTCAGCCGTCCGCTGCGGATCTCGGCGGTGGCGACGATCGACGGCAGCGAGACCCGCTGGAACCTGCCGCCGCTGTGGATCAATCGCGATGGTGAGGTGGCCCTGGATCGGGCGTTGGCCGGCCCTACCCTCTCTGGTGAACGCTTCGCCGAAGCCAGTGAGCGACAGGCCGAGGAGGAGGCTGGCGAGGCGCTGGCCGACCAGTTTGTGGCGTTGGTGAATGAAGGCCCCGAGCGGTTGGTGCAGTGGTGGCGCGAGGGAAGGCCCGGTCTTGAACCCGCCCTCGAGCGTGCTCGACATGATCCGCGCAGCTGGCTGGTGGCCGCTATCCTGGCGGTGGTGGTGATCGCCTGGCTGTTGTGGCGTCGCCGGCGCACTCGCCTGGCTGCGGCCGGGTCAACAAGAGAGGAACCCCATGTGTGAGCTTCTGGGCATGAGTGCCAATGTGCCCACGGATATCTGTTTCAGCTTTACCGGCTTTCTGCATCGTGGCGGCGGCACCGGCCCCCACCGTGACGGCTGGGGCATCGCTTTTTACGAAGAGGGGGGCTATCGCGAATTTCGCGACCCTCATCCTTCGGTGCACTCGCGAATCGCCCGGCTGATCTGCGAATACCCGATCAAGTCGAATATCGTCATCAGCCACATCCGCCAGGCCAATGTGGGCGGAGTGAAGCTGGCCAATACCCATCCGTTCGTGCGCGAGATGTGGGGGCAGCCCTGGTGCTATGCCCACAACGGCCAGTTGTCCGGCTGGGAGACGCTGGACCTCGACAGCTATCGACCGGTGGGGTCCACCGACAGCGAGCACGCCTTCTGCCACCTGCTGGGTGAGCTCAGGCGGCGCTATCCAGACCCGCCGGAGGATCGTCGCGGTCTGTGGTCGTCGCTGCACGAGCTGTGCGAGAAGCTCAGAGGTCTGGGGGTCTTCAACCTGCTGCTGGCCGACGGCGAGTACCTGTACACCTATTGTTCCACCAAGCTCGCCCATATCACCCGCCGCGCGCCCTTTGGCGAGGCCAACCTGTCGGACGCCGAGATGGTGGTCAACTTTGTCGAGCACACCACCCCCGACGATGTGGTCTCGGTGCTGGCCACCGAACCGCTCACCGACAACGAAGAGTGGGTGCGCATGCAGCCGGGTGAGCTGCTGGTGTGGCGGGAAGGCGAGATCGTAGCCCGTTATCTAAGCGATGAATAGCGGGTTTTAAACGAAAGTTTGAATCAGGCGTATTACAGTCGCTGCGGGACTGGGCTATGGTAGCCAGTGTCGACACCACAATTTGATAATAAGAGGGGACCTGGTCCCCCGAATGGAGAACGCCCATGAGTGAGAACGCCGCTGCATCGATCGTTCGGGGGGAGGCCCTGGAAGGGCTCGATGACTATCATTCGGTGATGGATATCTTCCACCGCTCCGTCAAGCGCTACGACGAAAAGGTGGCCTTCTCGTGCATGGGCAAGTCCCTGACCTACGCCGAGCTTGACCGGCTGTCCGGTGATTTCGCCGCCTGGCTGCAGCACGAGACCAACCTTGAGCCCGGTGATCGGGTGGCGATCCAGTTGCCGAATCTGCTGCAGTTCCCGGTAGCGGTGTTCGGTGCCATTCGCGCCGGCATGGTGGTGGTCAACACCAATCCGCTGTACACCGAGCGCGAGATGACCCACCAGTTCAAGGATTCCGGCGCCAAGGCGATCCTGATCCTGGCCAACATGGCAGACAAGCTCGAGCGGGTGCTGGACAAGACCGACATCGAGCATGTGGTGATCACCGAGATCGGTGATCTGCACGACTTCCCCAAACGACCGCTGATCAACTTTGTGGTCAAGTACGTCAAGAAGATGGTGCCGCGCTACTCGATCCCCAAGGCGGTCGGGTTGCGTCAGGTGCTCAAGCAAGGCGCCTCCCTCGAGCACCGTGAGGTAGAACGCGAACTCGACGATATCGCCGCGCTGCAGTACACCGGGGGGACCACCGGGCTTGCCAAGGGCACCATGCTGACCCACCGCAATCTGGTGGCCAACATGCTTCAGGCCAAGCAGATCATCGGGGGTGGCTTGAGCGAGGGTAGTGAGGTGGTGGTCGCGCCGCTGCCGGTCTATCACATCTATACCTTTACGGTGAACTGCCTGTTCATGCTGGAAGGCGGCAACCATTCGCTGCTGATCACCAATCCGCGGGACCTCGATACCTTTATCAAGGAGCTCTCGAAGACGCGTTTCACCGGCTTCGTCGGGCTCAATACGCTGTTCAATGCGCTATGCAATCGTGACGACTTCAAGGCGCTGGACTTCTCCCACCTGCACCTGACCATCTCCGGTGGCATGGCGCTGACCAAGGCCGCGGCCAAGCGTTGGGAAGAGGTGACAGGCTGCCCCATCGCCGAGGGTTACGGCCTGACCGAGACCTCGCCGATCGTCAGCTTCAACCCGGTGGAGGCGATACAGCTGGGCACCATCGGCCGCCCCGTCGCCGGCACCGAGCTCAAGCTGTGCAACCCTGACGGTGGCGACCCCGAGCCGGGCGAGCCGGGCGAGCTGTGCGTGCGCGGCCCCCAGGTGATGAAGGGATACTGGAACCGCGATGACGAGACGGCCAAGGTCATCGATGCCGATGGCTTCTTCCACACCGGTGACATCGCGGTCATCCAGGACGATGGCTACGTGCGTATCGTCGATCGCAAGAAGGACATGATTCTGGTGTCCGGCTTCAACGTCTATCCCAACGAGATCGAGGACGTGGTCGCGGCCCACCCCAAGGTGGTCGAGTCCTGCGCCGTCGGGGTGCCCGACGATACCAGCGGCGAAGTCATCAAGCTGTTCGTGGTGGCCAAGGACAGCTCCTTGACCAGTGACGAGCTGCGCGCCTGGTGCAAGCAGGAGTTGGCCGGCTACAAGGTGCCCAAGCTGGTGGAGTTTCGTGACGAACTGCCCAAGACCAACGTCGGCAAGGTGCTCCGGCGCCAGTTGCGTGACGAAGGCAGCACCGAAACCGGGACCGGCACCGACGGCTGACGCCCGCCGACAAGGTCCGGGGAAGGGCAGGGGCCGGCGATTGGCCCTTGCCTTGGCTGCGGCGTTACAATAGCGCCCTTTGCGTTGCGGGAGCCTTCCCGCCCCGCGTCCGTGCGACGCGGCGCCCATGATCCACCCGGAGCCTTCGACCCCAACGTGAGTAGTTCTACGCCCACCGCCCAGCAAAACGCCGACGACGCCTCTCGCCTGAAGTTTCTGACCGAAGGACTGGAACAGGTGATGCTTCGCGATCGCCCGACGCTGGCCAAGCGTCTGGCCGGTCTCGAGCGTCGTCGACGCGACGGCAAGCCCATCGACCGGGGACTCAAGGAGGTCGAGCACCACTGGCAGCGCTCCCGTCAGACCCTGGCCTCGCGCCAGGCGCGCCCGGTCACGCTCGACTATCCCGAGCAGCTCCCGGTGGCGGCGCGGCGTGCCGATATCCTCAAGGCACTGGAGTCCCATCAGGTGGTGGTTGTGGCCGGCGAAACCGGCTCCGGCAAGACCACCCAGCTGCCCAAGCTGTGTCTGGAACTGGGGCTTGGCCGTCGCGGGCTGATCGGCCACACCCAGCCGCGGCGCCTGGCGGCGCGCTCGGTGGCGACCCGTCTGGCAGAAGAACTGCAGGTGCCGCTGGGCGAGCAGGTGGGTTATCAGGTCCGCTTCACCGACCAGACCAACGACGACACCCTGGTCAAGCTGATGACCGACGGCATCCTGCTGGCGGAAACCCGCCAGGATCCGGACCTGCGCCGCTATGACACCCTGATCATCGACGAGGCCCACGAACGCAGCCTCAATATCGACTTCCTGCTCGGCTACCTCAAGCGCCTGCTCGATCGCCGCCCGGATCTCAAGGTCATCATCACCTCCGCCACCATCGATGTGGAGCGCTTCAGTCAGCACTTTGCCAGCCGAGACCAGGACGGCGGCGTGCGCCCTGCTCCGGTGGTGGAGGTCTCGGGTCGTACCTACCCGGTGGAGGTGCGTTATCGTCCGCTGATTCGCGACGAAGATGACGAGGAAGACCGCACCCTCAGCGAGGGTATCCTTCACGCGGTGGAGGAAATCGAGACCATCGAGCGCGAAAAGCGCTGGTTCCATGGTCCCCGCGATATCCTGGTGTTTTTGCCCGGTGAGCGTGAGATCCGCGAGACCGCCGACGTGCTCCGGCGCGCCGATCTCAAGAGTACCGAGATACTGCCGCTCTACGCCAGGCTTTCTAACGCCGAGCAGAACCGCGTGTTTGCTCCCCACAGCGGGCGGCGCATCGTGCTCGCCACCAACGTGGCCGAGACCTCGCTGACGGTGCCGGGTATCCGCTACGTGATCGACCCGGGGCTGGTGCGCATCAGTCGCTACAGCTATCGCGCCAAGATTCAGCGCCTGCCGGTGGAGGCGGTCAGCCAGGCCAGCGCCAATCAGCGCAAGGGCCGCTGCGGCCGGGTGGCGGAAGGCGTGTGCATCCGTCTGTATGACGAAGACGACTTCCTGGCGCGCCCTGAGTTTACCGATCCGGAGATCCGGCGCACCAACCTGGCCTCGGTGATCCTGTCGATGCTGTCGCTGAAACTGGGCGACATCCAGGACTTTCCCTTCGTCGATCCACCTGACTCGCGCTTCGTCACCGATGGCTTCAAGTTGCTCTATGAGCTGGGTGCGGTCGACGACAACAGCCGCCTGACGACATTGGGGCGACGGCTGGCGCGACTACCCATCGATCCGCGCCTGGCCCGCATGGTGCTGGCCGGGGTCGAGCAGCAGAGCCTACGCGAGGTGCTGATCGTGGTCTCGGCGCTGGCGGTGCAGGACCCGCGTGATCGACCCTCCGACAAGCGCGAAGCTGCCGATCAGGCCCACCGCCGCTGGCAGGATCCGGATTCCGACTTCGTGGCCCTGCTCAATCTGTGGCACGGCTTCGAAGCCGCCCGAGAGGAACTCTCGGGCAACCGGCTGCGTCGCTGGTGTCGCGATAATTTCCTGAATTACCTGCGCCTGCGCGAGTGGCACGATACCTTCCGCCAGTTGCGTCAGCTGCTCAAGGACATGGATATCCAGGTGCCGTCGGCCAGGCCCGCCATCGCCGCCGAAGGTGAAGATGACGATGGTCAGGCCAAGGAGCGAAAGCGTCAGCAGACGGTGGCCATGCACAAGGCGCTGTTGACGGGTCTGCTGAGCCATCTGGGCACCCTGACCGAGAACCGCGAGTATCTTGGGGCGCGCAATCGCAAGTTCATGATTCATCCGGCATCGGGGCTTTCGAAGAAGTCTCCGAAGTGGGTGATGGCGATGGAGCTGGTCGAGACCTCGAAGCTGTTCGCGCGCAGCGTGGCCAAGGTCGAGCCACAGTGGATCGAGCCTCTGGCGGGCCATCTGGTCAAGCGCAGCTACAGCGAGCCCCATTGGGAGATGAAGCGGGCCCAGGTGGTGGCCTTCGAGCAGGTCACCCTGTTCGGGCTGCCGATCGTGGCCCGGCGCAAGGTCCACTATGGCCCCATCGCCCCGGTCGAAAGCCGTGAGCTGTTTATCCGCCGGGCGCTGGTGGAAGGCGAGTTTCGCACCAAGGGCGAGTTCTTCGCCCACAACCGGGCACTGATCGACGAGGTCGAGGACCTCGAGGATCGCGCACGGCGGCGCGACATTCTGGTGGACGAGGAGCAGCTATTCGACTTCTACGACGCTCGCCTGCCTGAGGATATCGTCAACGGCAAGGGCTTCGAGGCCTGGCGCCGCAAGGCCGAGCGCAGTGACCCTGAGCTTCTCAAGTTCGACCGTCAGGCGCTGCTGGCACGGGAGGCGGATGACGTCACCGGTGACGCCTATCCTGACGAGCTTTCGATCGACGGTGTGCGCTATCCGCTGGCCTATCACTTCGCGCCGGGGGCCGAGGATGACGGTGTGACCATGACGGTGCCGGCGGCGATGCTGTCTCAGCTGTCGTCGTCTCGCCTCGAGTGGCTGGTGCCGGGATTGCTCCGGGACAAGTGCATCGCCCTGTTGAAGTCGCTGCCCAAGTCGATACGCCGACAGGTGGTGCCGATACCCGACTGGGTCGACGCGGCGCTGGAGGCACTGGTACCCGGGGACGGCAGCCTGACCGAGGCGCTCGGTGAATTTCTGCGGGTCAAGACCGGGCTGCGCCTATCGCCGGACGACTGGCGCCTCGATCAGCTCGAGCCCCACCTGGTGATGAACCTCAAGGTGGTCGACCACAGCGGCAAGGTGCTGGGCCAGGGCCGCGACCTGCGGGCGCTGGAGCGGCGTTTCGAGGCTGCCGCCAGTCAGGGTGCCCGGGCGCTGGCCAAGAGCGTGGAGAGCCAGTCCGAGCTGTCGGGCTTCCCCGAGCAGGCATTGCCGGAATCGCGGGTGACCTCCCAGGCCGGGATTCGTGTCGAGGCATTCCCGGCGCTGGTGCCTTCGTCGAGCGGGCTCAGCCTCGAGCTGTTCGATCATCCGGCCAAGGCCCATGAAGCGCATCGCCGCGGGGTGGTCAAGGCGGCGATGGAACGGCTGCCAGATCAAGTGAAGGCTATCGAGCGTACCCAGGGACTGTCGACCTGTGCTCTATTGTTCGCCAAGGTAGGCAGCAAGCGTGCACTGACCGAAGATGTGGTGACAGCCGTCTTCCGGCAGGTCGTGGCGGTGGACCCGCTGCCGCGCAGTGCCGAGGCCCTGGAACAACGCATTCAGGCGGTTCGCCAGGATATCGTTCCCCATGCCGACAAGCTGGTGGCGGTGCTCAAGCCGGCACTGGAGGGACATCTGGCGGTGACAAAGGCGTTGAAGGGTAACCTGAGCCTGTCGCTGGCGCTGGTATACAGTGATCTCAAGGCACAGATGCAGCGGCTGGTGTACCCGGGGTTCGTGACCGACGCCGGTGCCTGGCTCGAGGCTTATCCGCGCTACATGGAGGCCGCCCAGGTGCGCCTGGAGAAGGCCCCGCGCGAGCGCATGCGCGACCAGATGCTGATGCAGACGGTGCAGGACTTCGAGACGCGCCTCGAGACGCGTCGACAGGCCGAGCACCGAGGCGGCGTCGAAGATCCATCGCTGGTGGAGTTTCGCTGGTGGATCGAGGAGTTGCGGGTATCGCTGTTTGCGCAGCAGCTGGGTACCGCCATGCCGGTATCGGAGAAGCGCCTGGAGAAACGCTGGGCGGAATTGACCGGGCGGGGGTAAGGCCCCCGCGCCAAAGATGACGAAAGTGAGTGACCGCCCCGGGCGGTCGCGATCGACCGGCGGCACCGAGGTGCCGCATGAAGGAGAAGGGCATGACCCCAGCGAAGGTGCTTATTACCGGCAGCGGCCTGTATACCCCGGCCAACGCCATCGACAACGACGCCCTGGTGGCGTCGTACAACGCCTGGGTGGATGCCGAGAATGCCCGCCACCGCGAGGCGATCGAGGCCGGGGAACGTGACGCCCTGGCCCATTCCAGCAGTGAATTCATCGTCAAGGCCTCGGGTATCCACAGCCGCTACGTGCTGGACGCAGAGGGTATCCTTGATCCTGAGCGCATGCGCCCGAAGCTCGACGAGCGCGACAACGACAGCCCCGGCATCCAGTGCGAGATGGCGCTGGCCGCCTCGCACGAGGCGCTGGCCGCAGCGGGGGTCGAGGCCGCCGACATCGACCTGGTGATCGTGGCCTGCTCGAACCTGGAGCGCCCCTATCCGGCGGTGGCGGTGGAGTTGCAGCGTGCGCTGGGCACCGGGGGCTACGCCTTCGACATGAACGTGGCCTGTTCCTCGGCCACCTTCGCCATCGACAACGCCGCCAATGCCATCCGCTCCGGCGGCGTGCGCCGCGCCCTGGTGGTCAACCCCGAGGTGTGTTCGGCACACCTGAACTTCCGCGACCGTGACAGCCACTTCATCTTTGGCGACGCCTGTACCGCCCTGGTGCTGGAAAGCGACCAGGTGGCGACAGCCGAGACACGGTTCGAGGTGCTCGGGACCCGACTGGTGACGCAGTTTTCCAACGCCATTCGCAATAATGCGGGCTTTCTCAACCGCGTCACCGACGCCGACCCCCAGGCAGCCGACAAGCTGTTCGTGCAGGAAGGCCGCAGGGTCTTCAAGGAAGTCTGCCCGATGGTGGCACAGTTGATCCTTGACCACCTGGAGAGCCTGGATATCGCGCCTGGTACGCTGTCGCGGTTATGGCTGCATCAGGCCAATCGACACATGAACGATCTTATCGCACGACGGGTGCTGGGCCAGGAGCCTGCTCCGGATCAAGCGCCGATTATTCTTGACCGTTACGCTAATACAAGTTCTGCCGGTTCGATCATCGCGTTCCATCTGCATCATCAAGACCTGGAACCGGGCGCTACCGGGGTGGTGTGTTCCTTCGGCGCGGGCTACAGTGCGGGCTGCGTGGTGATTCGCAGGGACTGAGGCCGACCCTCCGTGGAACCGACAGCTGACTCGTCGGCGGAACCAGACGACTGCCGTACGCAGAGGCGTCGTCGCTGACGCTACCCGGAGTCCAACCCCGGACAACAGCGCCGATAGATTGACGATCGTGACAAGGACAGGCAAGGGAGGCAGTCGAACGATGAACGCGAACTACAGCGGTGCCCTGGGCAAGGGCATGCAGAGGGGTGTCCTGGTCATGGCCGTCGCCCTGGCGGCAAGTGGCTGCGCCAGCAGCGGCGTATCCAGCGAGCCCAATCCAGCGGACCCCTGGGAGGGCTTCAATCGCAGGGTCTTCGCCTTCAACGATGTGCTGGATCGCTATGCACTCAAGCCTGCCGCCCAGGGTTATCGCTACGTGACCCCGGACCCGCTCGAGCGCGGTGTCAGCAACTTCTTCGACAACCTCGGCGAAGTGCGCACGGTGCTCAACAGCCTGCTGCAGGGCAAGGGTGCCAATGCCGGCAACTCGAGCATGCGCTTTCTGATGAACACCACCTTCGGTCTGGGTGGTCTTCTGGATCCGGCGACCCACGCCGGCTTTATCGCCGACGAGGAAGACTTCGGCCAGACTCTGGCTGCCTGGGGCGTGGGCGAGGGGCCCTTCGTGGTGCTGCCGTTCCTCGGCCCCAGCACAGTGCGTGACACCAGCGCCTTGCCGGTCGACTGGTACACCTACCCGCTGACCTACGTCGAGGACGACACCGTGCGCTACTCGCTACGCGGTCTCGAGCTGCTCGACGCGCGTGCCAGCCTTCTCGATCAGGAGGATCTGATTCGCGGTGATCGCTACAGCTTCATTCGTGACGCCTGGCTACAGCGTCGTCGTTTCGAGGTCACCGATGGTGAGCTTGGTGACGACAGCTTTATCGACGATGGCTTTGACTACGACGAAGATGCCTTCGCCGAGTAAGGTGGCATCTGCATGCAAGCAGCCAAACCTCTGATCGGGGTAATCGACCACCCGGGCGAGCACCGCGACGCCCTGGTGGACGCGATTGCTCGCGACGGACTTGCGGTCTTTGCCGCCGCCAGCGCCGATGAGCTTCCCGGCTCCACGGCGCTGGTGGTAGCACATTCGCTGGCGGTACCGAGTCGCGAGTGGATGGTGCTGGCCGAGCGCTGGCCCACCCTGGTGGTCAGCGAGGACCGGCGAGACGACGATCTGCTCAAGGCCGTTGACGCGGGCCTTGTCGACTACGTGATCGACCCCTTGCGCCATGCCCATCTGCTCAGGCGGATGATCCGGCGTGTGGTGGACGTCAATCGTCTGGCCCGGGAGCGCGAAGAGGATCGAGCGCGACTGGAAGAGCTCAACGAGAGCCTGGAGACCCACCTGGCGATGCTCCGGCTCGACCAGCAGGCCGGCGGCCAGATCCAGCGTCGCATGCTGCCGCCGAGGCCGCAGCAGCTGGGGGCGATCGGCTGTGACTACTGGCTTGCGCCCTCGTTGTATCTGTCAGGCGACTTTCTCGATATCCAGGCGTACAATGAGCGCTATACATTATTCTATTTCGCTGATGTGTCGGGCCACGGAGCCTCGTCCGCCTTCGTGACGGTGCTGCTCAAGTATCTGTTCAATCGCTGGCAAGGCGAGTGGGACGGTGAGGCACCCGAGGCATTGCCGCCGCGCTGGCTGTCCCAGTTGAATCGGGAGCTGCTGGACACGGGGATCGGCAAGCACGCCACCCTGTTCGTCGGCGTGATCGACCAGCAGAAGCGCTATCTGCACTATTCTCTCGGCGCGCAGCTGCCGATGCCACTGTTGAAGTCCGACGAGGGCGTCACCACGCTGGCGGGAGAGGGCATGCCGGTCGGGTTGTTTCCGGAGGTCAGTTATCCGGCACTGGGATGTGACTTGCCCGATGACTTTTCGCTCTGGCTTTGCTCCGATGGAGTGCTGGAGTGCTTGCCGGGGGACAGTCTCGAGGCGCGCCTTGACGATCTCAGGCAGCGGGTCGAAGACAGCGATTCCCTGGATACGATGCGTCGGGGGCTGGCCCTGGGGGCGCTCTCCAGCGATGAAGAAGCGCTGGAGGACCCCACCTCGGGGCGCGAAGAGCTGCCCGACGACTTGACGATCATGTTGGTGAGCGGGTTTGGCGATGAAAGTGCATGAAGGTCGACTGAAGGCGGCATTCGAGGCCGGTGTGTTCGTCCTGAAGCTATGTGGCGACGTGCGCCTGACCCTGTGTGCCACCCTGGATCTCCAGGCCCAGCAACTGGCCGACACGCCGGGACTCAAGGCGGTGATGATCGACCTGCGCGAGGCCAGCAACGTCGATTCCACGGCGCTTGGCTTCCTGGCCAAGGTGGCCATGGCGCTGCGCGGCAAGCTCGAGCAGGCGCCGACCATCGTGGCCGACAATCCCGACGTCAAGCGGATGCTCGAGGTGATGGGCTTTGGCGCTTTCTTTACCTTGCTGGAGCGTCCCATCGCCGAGGTCGACGACTTCGAGGAGCTCCCCGAAGTGCCCGCCGATGAAGAGGGGCTGCGGGAGCGCATCCTCGAAGCGCATCGTATCCTGATGCGCATGAACGAGCATAACCACGAACAGTTCCAGCCTCTGGTCGAGATGCTCGAGGCCCAGAACGACGCTTCGCACAAGGCCTGATCCAGCCCGTGCCGGGCCTGACGTCGACGCGCCGAAGGCGTGTCCAGCAGAAGGCGCCGAAGGCGTAGAAAATGGCGAACTCCGAAAGCGGTGTCAGATCGCCGCAAGCTGGCAACCGCATAATGCAAGAGGGCGATCCATGGATCGCCCTCTTGATCATCTGCAGCCAGGCCCAGCCAGGCTTGCCGGTGGTGCGCCCGTGATCATCCCTGGCGCAGTTCGGTCAGCAGGCTTTCCAGCTTGCGCTGATCGGCCATGAACTTGCGGATGCCCTCGGCCAGTTTTTCGGTGGCCATGGCGTCTTCGTTCATCGCCCAGCGGAAGTCGTCTTCGGTCTGGGGCTCCGGTGCGCTGGTCTCGGCGTCGCTGCGGACGAGGCGGCGTTCGAGAGCGCCTTGCTGACCGTGCAATTCCTCGAGCAGTGCCGGCGAGATGGTCAGACGATCGCAGCCGGCCAGCGCCTTGACCTCGTCGGTGTTACGGAAGCTCGCGCCCATCACGATGGTCGAGTAGCCGTGGCCCTTGTAGTGGTCGTAGATGCGCTTGACCGATTGCACGCCGGGATCGTTGTCGCCGCTGAAGTCGGCCTCCGGCTGCTGGGCCTTGTGCCAGTCGAGGATGCGGCCGACGAAGGGCGAGATCAGCGTGACCCCGGCGTCGGCGCAGGCCTGGGCCTGGGCGAAGCTGAACAGCAGCGTCAGATTGGTGCGGATGCCTTCTCGCTCCAGCGTCTTGGCGGCACGAATGCCTTCCCAGGTGGACGCCACCTTGATCAGGATGCGCTCGGCGCCGACGCCTTTGCGGGCATAGCGCTCGATCAGTGAATGGGCGCGGGCCAGGGTACCTTCGGTATCGAACGATAGCCGTGCGCTGACCTCGGTCGACACATAGCCAGGCACCAGCTCGCTGATCTCGCTGCCGATGTCCACCGCCACGGCGTCGAGAGCGTCATCGATGTCGTTGGCCTCCTTGGCGATGGCGGCCAGGCGGGCGCGACGATCGGCGTGGCTGGCGGCCTGCAGGATCAGCGACGGGTTGGTGGTGGCGTCGGTGGGCTGGAAGCGACGAATGGCGTCCAGGTCGCCGGTGTCGGCGACCACCGTGGTCATCGCCTTCAGTTGGGTCAGCAGATCGTCTGCCATGTGGCAATCTCCGTAGTTGGGCGGTGGTGAGCTGGACCTACTGTACCAAGGCGTCGATGTGGACAACAGCCGCAGCGGCGTCACGATCAACCCGATGACAATTTTTCAAACCTTGTTCTTCATGGAGCGCCTGTGTCCCTGAATGCCCGGCGTGTCGCCCTGCTGGTGGCCGCCAATACCGCCCTTGCCCCCTTCGCCATCGACGCCTATCTGCCGGCCATGCCGGCGCTGGCCGAGTCGGTGGGGGCCAGTGTTCATCACACCGAGCTTTCACTCAGCGTGTTCATGGTCGGCTTTGCCGTGGGCCAGCTCACTTGCGGGCCGCTTTCCGACCGCATCGGACGCAAGCCGGTGCTGCTGGCCGGACAGATCCTGTTTCTGATCGCCAGTCTGGTGATCGTCAGCGTCGATTCGTTGACGGAGCTTCTGGTCTGGCGCTTTGTCCAGGCGCTCGGCGGCGGCGCCTGCGTGGTCAATTCCGCCGCGATCGTGCGCGACTGTTTCAGTGGCCGCGAGGCGGCCAAGGTCATGTCGACCATGGCGATGATCCTGATGCTGGCGCCGCTGGTGGCGCCGATGGTCGGCAGCCTGCTGCTGTACCTGGCCGACTGGTGGCTGATCTTCGTCTTCCTGGCGGTCTATGCCGCCTTCCTGATGTGGCTGCTCGGGGCCTTTCTGCCGGAGACCCGGCCTGCAGGGGCACCGGTGGCCTCGCCCCGTCAGGTGCTGCGCAACTACGCAAGTGTGCTGACCGACCGTCAGGCCATGGGCTACATCCTGGCGGTGGCGGCTTCCTTCGCCGGCATTTTTGCCTTCGTCACCTCGTCGCCGTTTCTCTACATGCAGCACTACGGGCTGTCGCCGGCAGCCTATCCCTTCGTCTTTGGTGCCAATGTGGTGGTGATGGCGCTGTCCAACCGGGTCAATATTCGCCTGCTGCGTCGGCGTACACCCCAGCAGAACCTGCGCCTTGGTCTCGCCATTCAGCTGGTCGCCGCCAGTGGCCTGCTGGTGGTAGTCGCCACAGGGACGGACTCGCTGTTCACGGTGGTGCCTCTGGTGATAGCGTTTCTGGGCGTGGTGGGGCTGATCTCGCCCAACGCCATTTCATCGCTGCTGGAGCGGTTCAGTCATATGAGCGCTACCGCCACGGCGCTGCTCGGCAGTATTCAGTTCAGCAGTGCAGCACTGTCCGGTGCCCTGGTCACCGCCTTTGAAATCGACTCTGCCTGGCCCATGGTGATCGCCATGGTCACGGTGGCGTTGATCGGCAACGTCGGCCTGCGCGTGCTCGCCGGACGTCCGCCTCGGGTCGAGGAGGCGGCGTCATGATGGCGTCGTTGCTGGCCGCAGTGCAGGACTGCGCAAGGGAGTGGTGGGTGCTCAGCGAGCTGACCCTCGGCTCGTGGCTGTGGGTGGGGGCGGTACTGGCGCTGGGGACCTTCGTCCAGCGTACCACCGGCTTCGGCATGGCGGTGGTGGGGGCGCCACTGATTCTGTTGAAGGCGCCGTCCCTGGTGCCGGTGGTGCTGGTGGTCTACGGCTTTCTGGTGTCCTGTCTGGTGGTGCGCCGCTATCGCCGGGAAGTCGCCATGACCGATATCTCCATGGCGTTGGTGGGCAAGGTGCCGGGAACCCTGCTCGGGGTCTGGCTGTTGCTGGTGGCACCCATGGCGACGCTGGAGGTGATGATCGCCAGCATCGTGCTGTTTGCGGTGGTGGTGACGCTGTTCAAGCTGCGCCTGCCGGTCAACCGCTCGTCACTGTTTGGTGCTGGTTTTCTGTCGGGAGTGTTCGGTGCCGTGGCGGCGATCGGCGGACCGCCCATCGTGCTGCTGATGCACGGCATGCCGATGGACCGCCTGCGGGGCAACCTGGCGGCGTTCTTTCTTATCTCGTCGTTGATGACCCTGGCGAGCCTGGCGGCCGTGGGCAGGGTGCCGCTGTGGCTGTTGGGCGTGAGCCTCAGTTTCATGCCCATGGTGGTGGCGGGCCACGCCCTGGGGGCGGTGCTGGCGCCGAAGTTGCCTCGGCGACTGTTGCAGGCGGCGTCCTTGACCCTGTGCGCCGCGGCGGCGTTGGGGCTATTGATCAGCTGACCCGGTTGTTTCATGTTGTCGCTATCGAAGCGACACCAGATTGGCCGTCCGGCGCAAAGCCGGGCGGCCTTTTTTTGCGGCACCTTCTTTTGTGTCCGCTCAGGTTGCCGTCGGCTGTAAAAGCGTGGCAATGACCGGGGTCGCGGTGACAGGGCCGTGACGCCGTCATGACATGGCCGGGCAGGAGGAGGGGAAGGGGGGAAGCGTAAGAGGTATCGGGAAGGCGTCAACCGGAGTGTGCTGTCATGAAGCTGTCATTTTTCTGCGGCATTGTGTGTTTCGCGAAGGTTGACCATCTCATCATCAGGAGCTTTCTCCATGAACCGCATCCTCAAGACCACCGCTATCGCCGCCGCCGTCATGGGCGTGGTGGGTGTCGCTCAAGCCCGCGATCAAGTCCGTATCGTTGGTTCCAGCACCGTCTACCCGTTCTCGAGCTACGTGGCCGAAGAGTTCGGTGCCACCACCGACTTCCCGACGCCGGTCATCGAGTCCACCGGTTCCGGTGGCGGCATGAAGCTGTTCTGCTCCGGTCTGGGTGACGATACCCCGGACATCACCAACGCCTCGCGTCGCATGAAGACTTCCGAGTTCGAGACTTGTGAAGCCAACGGTGTGACCGACATCACCGAAGCCTTCATCGGCTATGACGGCATCGCCTTCGCCCAGTCCGGCGACAACGAGGCGATGGACGTCACCCGCGAGCAGATCTTCCTGGCGCTGGCCGCCAAGGTGCCGGTCGATGGTGAGCTGGTCGACAACCCCTACACCAAGTGGAGCGACATCGATTCCTCGCTGCCGGATCGCGAGATCGCCGTCTATGGGCCGCCCACCACCTCCGGTACCCGTGATGCCTTCGCTGAGCTCGTGATGGAAGCCGTTTCCGAGGACATGGAGGCCTACGGCGGTGAAGGTTACACCGACGTGCGCGCCGACGGTGCCTTCATCGACGCCGGCGAGAACGACAACCTGATCGTTCAGCGCCTGGCCGAGAACACCGATGCCTTCGGCATCTTCGGCTACTCCTTCCTGGAAGAGAACTCCGACACCCTGATCGGCTCCAGCATCGACGGCGTCGAGCCGACTCCGGACGCCATCGGCAGCGGTGAGTACCCGGTGTCTCGCTCCATGTTCTTCTACGTGAAGAACCAGCACGCCGAAGACGTGCCGGCCATGTACGAGTACGCCAACATGTTTATGAGCGAGCAGATGGTCGGTGACCTCGGCTACCTCAAGGGCATCGGCCTGATCCCGGCGCCGGAAGACGAGCGCGCCGAGGCTCGTAGTGCCGTCGAGAACCACGAGACCCTCGAGCTGGCCGACCTGAAGTAAGGGACACGGTCCTGATCACGCCGGCCGGCATCCTGCAACGGGTGTCGGCCGGTACACGTTCCGGCAAGCCCATGCTTGCTTGAGCACAGAACCCCGAGAGACACCCATGCAGACCAATCAACTCCTGGCGATGTTCAGCGGCTCGCTGCTTCTGCTCGGTCTGATCGCCTTCTTCCTGGCCCGCGGCAAGGCCGCCAGAGTCCGAGCCTCCGGCACCTCCATGTACGCCCAACCCGATCAGTACGGCTGGTTCACCGTCATGTCAACGGCGGGTCCGGCACTGGTGGTCGGTGCCGTGGGTGGCTTCATCATGCTGCTCGTGGGTGCCGAGATTCCGCCGCTGCTGCTGCTGGCCAGTTGCCTGGTCATCGCCTGCATCGGCCTGGTGCTGGGCGTGGCGATGGTGCGCCCCGACTTCCACGCGCGTCAGGCGATCGAGCGGGTCATCCGCTTCATTCTTGCCGGCGCGGCTCTGATCTCCATCTTCACCACCCTGGGGATCCTGCTGTCCATCGTCTTCGAGGCGATCCGTTTCTTCCAGATGCAGAGCTTCTGGGACTTTATCACCGGCACCACCTGGAACCCTGGTGCCAGCTTCCTCGAGGCCGCCGGTCGCGCCGAGGAAGGGGCCAGTGCCGCCAAGTTCGGTTCGGTGCCGCTGTTCGCCGGTACCTTCATGATCACCTTCATCGCCATGCTGGTGGCGATTCCGATCGGTCTGCTGGCGGCCATCTACATGGCCGAGTTCGCGCCGCCCAAGGTGCGCACCATCGCCAAGCCGGTACTCGAGGTGCTGGCCGGCATTCCGACCGTGGTCTACGGCTTCTTCGCCGCCATCACGGTGGCGCCGATCATCGTTGCCGTGGCCGGGTTCTTCGGTCTCGAGGCCTCGTTCAACAACGCCCTGGCCCCGGGCATCGTCATGGGCATCATGATCATTCCGTTCATCTCCTCGCTGTCCGATGACGTCATCAACTCGGTGCCCAACAGCATGCGCGAAGGCTCGCTGGCGCTGGGCCTGACCAAGGGCGAGATGATTCGCGACATCGTGGTGCCGGCAGCCCTGCCGGGCATCATCTCGGCCTCGCTGCTGGCGGTATCCCGGGCGCTGGGCGAGACCATGATCGTTGTGATGGCGGCAGGCATGCGCCCCAACCTGACCTTCAATCCGCTGGAAGACATGACCACCGTGACCGTGCGCATCGTCGCCGCGCTGACCGGTGACCAGGAATTCGCCAGTGCCGAGACGCTGTCGGCGTTCGCACTCGGACTGATGCTGTTCGTGGTGACCCTGAGCCTGAATCTGGTGTCGGTGATCATGATCCGTCGCTTCCGCGAAAAGTATCGCGTCAACAACCTGTAAGCCGTGGAGCCAAAGCCAATGAGACAATCCTTCGATGACATCAGCGCCCAGCTCCGCGCTCGCCACCGCAGGTCGGCCCGACTGAAGTGGGCGTCCATGGGAGCGCTCGGCCTTGCCGGCCTGTTCCTGGTGCTGTTCTTTGCCGACATGCTGGTCAAGGGGCTGCCGGCCTTCCAGCAGGCCCAGATCCAGGTCGAGGTGGACTACTCCGAGCAGGCCAGCCAGATTCCCCTGGCGGCGGTTCAGGAAGACGTCCGCCCGCTGGTCAGTCGCGGCTATCTGCGCCTGATCCCCGGCCGCATGGAAGACAACCCGGACCTGCTCGGCACCACCCGCATGGAGTGGGTGCTGGCCGACGGCCAGGTGGACCAGTACCTCAAGGGCCACCACGCCAAGCTCAGCAACAAGGAAATGGCGGTGGTCGATCGGCTGAAAGAGGATGGGCGGGCCGAGTTGCGTTTCAACTCGACCTTCTTCTCCAGCGGTGACTCCAAGATGCCCGAGCTCGCCGGTATTGCTTCGGCGGCCATGGGCACCGTGCTGACCCTGCTGGTGACCCTGGCGGTGGCCTTTCCCATCGGCGTGATGACGGCGGTCTACCTGGAGGAGTTCGCGCCGGACAACCGCTTTACCCAGTTGATCGAGATCAACATCAACAACCTGGCGGCGATTCCCTCGATCCTGTTCGGTCTGCTGGGCCTGGCGATCTTCATCAACTTCTTCGGCGTGCCGCGCTCTTCCCCGGTGGTCGGTGGCCTGACCCTGGCGCTGATGACCCTGCCGGTGATCATCATCGCCACCCGGACCGCGCTTCGCAGCGTGCCGGACTCCATCCGTCATGCCGCCTTCGGCGTCGGCTGCTCACGCTGGCAGATGGTGCGCGATCACGTCCTGCCGGTGGCGCTGCCGGGTATCATGACCGGTTCGATCATCGGCCTGGCTCAGGCCATGGGCGAGACCGCTCCGTTGATCATCGTCGGCATGGTGGCCTTCATCCCCGATGTGACCAACTCCTTTACCGAGGCGGCCACCGTGCTGCCGGCACAGATATTCACCTGGGCGGGCGAGCCTGACCGGGCCTTCATCGAGAAGACGTCGGGCGGCATTCTGGTGCTGCTGTCGATCCTTATCACGCTCAACGCCACCGCGGTGGTGCTGCGCAAGAAATTCGAGCGGCGCTGGTAAACCGGCCCCCAAACAGGATACGTTGCCATGAACATGAAAGTTGCCCAGCGCGGAGATAGCGTGATGAAGCAGGACCAGCCCGGCCAGCCGGTCACTCGCAACGAGGATGCCAACCACGAGTTGAGCATTCGAGTGAACGACCTGAATCTGTGGTACGGAGACTTCCACGCGCTGAAGTCGATCGACATGGATCTGTACCAGAAGAACGTGACCGCCCTGATCGGCCCGTCCGGTTGCGGCAAGTCGACCTTCCTGCGTTGCCTGAATCGCATGAACGATCTGATCCCGAGCGTACGCGTCAAGGGCCTGATCGAGATGGACGGCCGCGACGTCTACGAGCCCAAGATGGACGAGGTCGCGCTGCGGCGTCGGGTCGGCATGGTGTTCCAGAAGCCGAACCCCTTCCCCAAGTCGATCTACGACAACATCGTCTATGCCCCGAAGATGCATGACCTGGTCAGCCGCAAGGCCGACCAGGACGAGCTGGTCGAGCGCGCCCTGCGTGACGCCGGCCTGTGGGAAGAGGTCAAGGACAAGCTGCACCAGCCCGGCACCTCGCTGTCCGGTGGCCAGCAGCAGCGTCTATGCATCGCCCGTGCCATCGCGGTCCAGCCGGACGTGATCCTGATGGATGAGCCGACCTCGGCGCTGGACCCGATCTCCACCGCCACCATCGAAGACCTGATGGACAAGCTCAAGCAGCAGTACACCATCATCACGGTGACGCACAATATGCAGCAGGCGGCTCGTGTCGCCGACTACACGGCGTTCTTCCACCTGGGAGAGGTCATCGAGTACAACGACACCAAGACCATGTTCTCGACCCCGCATACCAAGAAGGCCGAGGACTACATCACCGGTCGTTACGGCTAGGCCGAAAAGCGTCGGTCAGCGTGGTAGCGTTCACCGCGGTAGCAAAGGGAGGCCTTCGGGCCTCCCTTTTTACTACCTGTGAACCGGGGCCAGTAGCCGTGGTGGCCCGCTCTGGTGGCAGGATTGGTGTCTGCATCTGATGTCAGGGTCTGGTGCAGGGGTCTGGTGTCAGGGGGCTGGCATCAGGAACTGGCGGGCTGGCGGCGGACGTAGGCGGCGACACCACGCATCGACCACAGTCCCAGCACCGGTCCGGGCAACAGTAGCCACAGCACGCTCAGTTCGTGCTCCTGCCACAGGCTGGCACCGAGCCAGATACCGGGCAGGGTAAGGGTGAAGCCGATGGCGTTCATCACTGCCAGGGTCGCGCCGATGTGTGCCCTGGGGGCGGTGGCCGAGGCCAGTGACGAGAACTGGGCCGAGTCGGCGATGACGCTGAAGCCCCAGAGGTACAGCAGGCCCAGCAGCAGCAGGGGGCTGGCCTGACCAAGCCAGGGGTAGATCAGGCACAGGGCGCCGGAGGTGGCGAGCGCCAGGTTGGCCGCACTGGCGCTGCCGTGGCGTCGGCTGAGGGCGCCGGCCAGGATGCAGCCCAGTGCCCCCACGGCGATGACCGAAAAGCTCAGCCAGGGCGCCCAGTCGGCTGGCGCCTGAAGGCGCGTGACCTCACGGCCGACCAGGAAGGGCACCAGCAGCCAGAAGGCGTAGAGTTCCCAGCAGTGGCCGAAGTAGCCGCCGGCGACGCTGAGAAAGTGGCGATCACGAAAGGCGGCAAGGCCATCCTTCAGTCTGGCGCGAGACGCGTTTGCTGGCAGGTGCGGGCCGTCGCCCAATAGCGCCACGGCGATGCCACCGGCCACCGCCAGGGCCGAGGACAGGATCAGGGTCCAGGCCCAGGGGAGGTCCAGGGTGGCGCCGCGCAGCAGATGGGGCATGGCCGTGCCGAGTGTCAGCATGCCCACCAGCCAGGCCAGGGCGGCCCCGGTGTGACGCGGGGTCCAGCCGATCACCAGCTTCATGCCCAGCGGGTAAATGCCGGCCAGGCAGAGCCCGGTGGCGAAGCGCAGCAGCAGGGCGAGGGCGTGCTGCTCGGCAACGGTGATAAAGGCGAGGTTGACCAGAGCGCCTGCCAGGCTAGCGCTCAGAAAGATGCGACTGGCGCGGTAGCGATCGGCGAGACCGCTGGCGGCGATCGTCAGGGTGCCGACGATAAAGCCGAGTTGCACTGCCAGGGTCAGGTGACCGATTTCGGCCTCGCGAATGCCGAGGTCGCTTCCCAGCGAGGCGGCAACGCCGTTGATGCTGAACCACAGCGATGTACCGCACCACTGTGCCAGCACGATCAGCGGCAGGGCCAGGCGAGAGCGCTCCATGCGTGAGTCCTGTTGTGGATCCAGACCTGAGGTCAAAAAAATGGCCGGGAGCGCCTGTGAGCGCCCCCGGCCATGCTGACCGCTTATCGGCGTGGAAGGCAAGCGTCGCGCCTGCCTTTCAGACTACGACGTTGGCTAACCAGGTCTCGACGTCAGTCGATCAGCTCTCGGCCTCATTCGATCAATGGCCGGCCTCAGTCGATCAGTTCCACCGCCACGGCGGTGGCTTCACCGCCGCCGATGCACAGACTGGCGATCCCTCGTTTTCCGCCCTTGGTGCGCAGGGCGTGGATCAGGGTGGCGATGATCCGTGAGCCAGTGGAGCCGACCGGGTGACCCTGGGCGCAGGCGCCGCCGAAGACGTTGACCTTGTCGTGGGGCAGTCCCAGATCGTCCATGGCCATCAGGGTGACCACGGCGAAGGCCTCGTTGATCTCGAACAGATCCACATCATCCACCGACCAGTCGAGCTTCTTCATCAGTGACTCGATGGCGCCCACCGGGGCAATGGTGAACTCGCTGGGGTGGCGCGAGTGGGTGCTGTGGCCGAGCATGCGGGCCAGCGGGGTGGCGCCGAGGCGATCCGCCGCTGCCTGGGTGGACAGGATCAGGGCAGAGGCGCCATCGGAGATGGAGCTGGCATTGGCCGCCGTGATGGTCCCGTCCTTGGCAAAGGCCGGCCTCAGGGTGCGAATCTTGTCCAGACGAGCCTGGAAGGGTTGCTCGTCATGCTCGACAAGGGTGTCGCCCTGACGGCTGGAGACCGTGACGGGGGCCATCTCGGCGGCCAGGTGGCCGGCCTCGGTGGCCTGCATCGCCCGCTCCAGCGAAGCGATGGCGAAGTCGTCCATGCGCTCGCGTTCGTAGCCGCGCTCGCTGGCGACTTCCTGGGCGAAGCCACCCATCAGCTTGCCGGTCTCGGCGTCCTCCAGGCCATCGAGGAACATATGGTCCTTGAGTTCGCCATGGCCCAGGCGGTAGCCGCCACGGGCCTTGGTCAACACATGGGGGGCGTTGGACATGGACTCCATGCCGCCGGCCAGCATGACCTCGGCGGTGCCGGCCCTGATCAGGTCGTGGGCCAGCATGGTGGCCTTCATGCCCGAGCCACAGAGCTTGTTGATGGTGGTGGCGCCGCGGTGGTCGGGAATGCCGGCCTGGCGCATGGCCTGACGGGCCGGCCCTTGCTTGACCCCGGCCGGCAGCACGCAGCCGAAGATCCCTTCTTCGATGGCGTCTGCCGGAATCTTGGCACGCTCGATGGCGGCGCGAATGGCGCAGGCGGCCAGCTCGGGGGCGGTCTGACTGGACAGGGAGCCCAGCATGCCGCCCATGGGGGTGCGGGCAGCGGCAAGAAAGACGATATCGGACTGACTCATGGCGTGACTCCTGAAACCGTTGCATGTCGATTCTGCGATCGAGCGGCAAGGTGTTGTGTTTGTGTGGGCCGTGGACACGGCGCTGTGATGTCAGTGTGGTTCAGTCCCCGGGGTTTCGCTCGCGACGCGAATCGCGTACGACAAGGTCAGCAAACGACGTTGACCCCGAGGGTGGGCTATGCTTTTCTCAACGAAACCAAGCAAGCGCTAGTGTAACTGTCGATGAATGTAATGAATGACTCGCCCCGTCGCAAGGAGCTGACCCGGCTCGCCGCTCAGCTGTTTGTCCAGGAAGGCTTCGATCGCACCACCGTGCGCATGCTGGCACAGGAAATGGGGATCAAGTCAGGAAGCCTCTTTCACCACTTTCGTGACAAGCAGGAGATTCTTGCTGCGGTCATCGAAGAGGGCACCCAGAACGCCTTGACGTTGGCTCGAGCCGCGCTCAAGGACAGTGCGCCCGACCCCTTGTCCAGGCTGCATGCCATGGCGCGGGCCCATCTGGATACGCTGTTGACCGACCGCAACGCCCACGTGGTAGCGCTGTATGAGTGGCGGCGCCTCGACGATGGCGCTCGGGACCACCTGACCCACCTGCGTGACGCCTACGAGGCGCTGTGGAACGAGGTGCTGGATGACGCCATCGCAGCGGATCTGGTCACCGGCGATCGCGCCCTGGTTTCGCGCTTTGTGCTGGGCGCCCTGAACTGGACGGTGCGCTGGTACGACCCGGACGGGCCGCGTGACCCCGAACAGCTGGCCCACGAACTGGTCGTGATGATCACCCGCCGTCCTTGATCTGCCAAGGGCAGAGTAGCGGGCCGCCCCCTGTGATGGACAGCTGGGGCGCGCCGTGTGCCTGGTAGTCGGTTCTGCTCGTCTTTTCTCTTTCTCTTTTTCTGCTGTTCTCCTCTTCCCATTCCCGCGTTGTCGTTGCCTCGATGAGGTTCATCCTTTCGCCGAGGGCGCGGGCACGTCCGTCGTGCTCGGTCGGTGCGGTACTTCGAGGTATTCCTAGACGATGGTCTAGCGCACTCTTGCTTGTGTCATGACGTTGAAGCCTCTAGCTTCAACCCTAGCGCTTGCTAGGTTGACGCTTACGTCAACGGAATATTGCTGCCGGGGTCACCCTGGAGAGCTTCATCAACAATCACAACGCAAGAGGCCCGTCATGAGCCACGTCACGCCCGTCGATGCCGAGAGCTATCGCGAGACCTTCGACATCCAGCAGGTGATCGATCGTCTGGACGACCACCAGGATGGATATCTCAACGCCTATCATGCCTGCTGTGGTCGACATCTAGGGCAGGGCAGGGGCGACGTCCTGGCGCTGGTGCATGAGGACACCGCCGGTCAGGTGAGCCGGTTGACCTATCGTGAGCTCGACCAGCAAAGCGCGCGTCTGGCGGGCTGGATGGCGGCTCGGGGGCTGGGTGTCGGTGACCGTATCGCCTGCATGCTGCCGCGTTCGCCGCAACTGCTGGTCGCCGTGGTGGCGACCTGGCGTCTGGGTGCGGTGTACCAGCCGCTGTTTACCGCCTTCGGGCCGGATGCGGTGGACTATCGTCTGGGACGCGCCGACACCCGCCTGGTCATCACCGACGCGGCCAATCGTCACAAGTTCGACGGCCTGGAAAGCTGTCCCCCGGTGCTGGCGCTGGGTGGGGCCAGCGAGACGCACCCGCAGGACCTGTCCTGGGATGAGGCGCTGGCCAGCGAAGCGCTTCAGGACTCGCCGCCGCGGCTGTCGCCAGACGCCCCCTTTCTGCAGATGTTTACCTCCGGCACCGTCGGCAAGCCCAAGGGGGTGGCGGTGCCGCTGTCGGCCATGCCGGCCTTTGCGCTGTATATGGAGCTGGCCGTGGACCTGCGCTCCGAAGATCGCTTCTGGAACATGGCCGATCCAGGCTGGGCCTATGGCCTCTACTACGCCATCGCCGGGCCGCTGCTGCTGGGCGTCACCACCCACTTCTGCGAGGCGGGGTTCAGCGCCGAGGGAGCGCTTGCCTTCATGCAGCGCCATGACATCACCAACTTTGCTGCGGCGCCCACCGCCTATCGACTGATGAAGGCCTCGGGTCTGTTCGACAATGCCCATGAGACGCTGTCGCTGCGCGCGGCAAGTTCAGCGGGCGAGCCGCTCAATACAGAAGTGGTGAGCTGGGTGGAGTCGGCGCTGGGCTGTCCGGTGATGGATCACTACGGCCAGACCGAGACCGGCATGACCTGCAACAACCACCATCGGCTCGAGCACCCGAAGCACATCGGCGGCATGGGCGTACCCATGCCCGGCTACCGCCTGGTGATCCTCGATGCCGAGTACCAGGAGTTGCCCCCCGGTGAGCCCGGCGTGCTGGCGGTGGATATCGAGCGCTCGCCGGCGCACTTCTTCCCCGGCTATACCTGGCAGGAGAAGCATCCCTTCGCCGAGGGTTACTACCTGACCGGAGACGTGGTGGTGCGCAACGAAGACGGCAGCTTCCAGTTCGCCGGGCGCGACGACGACATCATCACCACCGCCGGCTATCGGGTCGGCCCCACCGACGTCGAAAACTCGGTACTGACCCACCCCGCGGTGGCGGAATCTGCGGCTGTGGGGCAGCCGGACGAGATCCGCGGCGAGATCATCAAGTCTTATGTGGTGTTGCGTGACGGCTTCGAGGCCAGCGATGGCCTGGCCGACGAAATTCGTCAGCAGGTGCGAGAGCGCCTGTCGACCCACGCCTTCCCTCGGGTGATCGAGTTTGTCGATGAGTTGCCGAAGACCCCGAGCGGCAAGATTCAGCGCTTCAAGCTGCGAGCCGATGCCGCCGAAAAGGCCTGAACGAGCCGTCGGTATGGTGTCGGGCCAGGCATCCAGATAGACGTTTTTACCTTACGCCCCGAGCGAGTGCTCGGGGCTTGTTGCATGATTGATCAGGAGAATTCGCATGCGTATCGAGAACGCGACCTTTGTCATCACCGGTGCCGGCTCCGGCCTTGGCTCCGCCTGTGCCGAACGCCTGGTGGCCGCCGGTGGTCGAGTCGTGCTGTGCGACTTGAGCGAGGGCGTGCAGGACCAGGCCAGACGTCTGGGCGACGCTGCCATCGCGGTGCAGGGCGATGTCACCTCGGCGGATGACATCCAGGCGGTGATCGACGCGGCCCAGGCCCACGGTGACGGCCTTGCCGGAGTGATCCACTGCGCCGGTGTGGTCAGTGTGGCCAAGCTGGTGGATCGCCACGGCAACCCAGCCGACCTCGACGCCTATGCACGCACCGTGCAGATCAACCTGGTCGGGACCTTCAACGTCATGCGCCTGGCGGCGGCGGCCATGAGCCAGAACCCGCCGGGAGACGACGGTGAGCGTGGGGTCATCATCAATACCGCTTCGGTCGCCGCCTTCGATGGCCAGGTGGGGCAGTGCGCCTACAGCGCCTCCAAGGCGGGGGTGGTAGGCATGAGCCTGCCGGCCGCCAGGGAACTGTCGCGTCACGGCATCCGGGTGATGGCGATCGCGCCAGGCGTGTTCGAGACGCCGATGATGGCGGACATCCCCGAGGATGCCGTCGCCGCGCTGTCCCAGGCGGTGCCTTTCCCCAAGCGGCTGGGCAAGCCCGATGAATTTGCCCGCCTGGCGGAGCAGATCATCACCAACAGCATGCTCAATGGCGAAGTCATTCGCCTGGATGGCGGTATTCGCATGCAGTGAATCCTGCCCTGAAACGAACGCTTGACTTAGAGGGCGGTCGTCGCTACTTTCAAACACATGTTTGAAAGTGCGTCCTGGCGAGGTCCATCGCAGGCGCAGCCACCGAATCCAGGAGTGCCCCATGCCCGACTATCAGGCCCCGCTGCGCGACATGCGCTTCGTGATGGACGAACTGTTCGACTACCCGAGCCATTATGCTCGTCTTCCTGCGGGGGATGATGTCTCGCCCGACGTGGTGGCGGCGATCCTCGAGGAGGGCGCGCGCTTCGCCCGCGAGGTGCTGCTGCCTCTCAACCAGAGCGGTGATCGCGAGGGCTGTCGTCTCGAAGGTGGCGAGGTCAAGGCGCCGAGCGGTTTTCGCGAAGCCTATCGACAGTACGTGGAGGGTGGCTGGCCAAGCCTTGCCGCAGAGCCCGAGCACGGTGGCCAGGGCCTGCCGCCGTCACTGTCGATGCTGCTGTCGGAGATGATCTGTGGCTCGAACCTGGCCTGGGGCATGTATCCGGGTCTGTCCCACGGGGCGGCAGACGCGCTGCGACACCACGGCACCGAAGAGCAGCAGCGTGTCTACCTGACCAAGCTGGTGGAGGGGAGCTGGACCGGCACCATGTGCCTGACGGAGCCCCACTGCGGTACCGACCTCGGGCTGATCAAGACCCGCGCGCTGCCCCAGGATGACGGCAGCTACCGCATCAGCGGGACCAAGATATTCATCTCCGCCGGTGAGCATGATCTGGCCGACAACATCCTTCACCTGGTGCTCGCCAAGCTGCCGGATGCACCCGAGGGATCCAAGGGCATCTCGCTGTTTCTGGTCCCGAAATTTCTGCCAGATGGCCAGGGCGAAGCGGGGGAGCGCAACGGCGTGGTGTGCGGCTCTCTCGAACACAAGATGGGCATCCACGGTAACGCTACCTGCGTGATGAACTTCGACGGCGCCACCGGCTACCTGATCGGTGCGCCGAACAAGGGTCTGGCGTGCATGTTCACCATGATGAACGCCGCGCGTATCGGGGTCGGTATCCAGGGCCTGGGGCTCGCCGAGGCGAGCTTCCAGAACGCCCTGGCCTACGCCCGGGATCGACTGCAGATGCGCGCGCTGTCGGGCCCCAAGGCACCCGAAAAAGCCGCGGATCCGATCATCGTCCATCCGGACGTGCGGCGCATGCTGCTGACCCAGAAGGCTATCGCCGAAGGCGGCCGGATGCTGGTGCTGTATACCGCCCAGTTGGTGGACGTGGTCGAGCAGTGTTCGGCCGGCGAGGAGCGCGAGCGGGCCGAGACCCTGCTGGGCCTGTTGACCCCGGTCGTCAAGGCGTTCCTGACCGAGCTTGGTTTCGAGGCCACCAATGAAGGGGTACAGGTGTTCGGCGGCCACGGCTTTATCCAGGAATGGGGCATGGAGCAGATGGTGCGTGATGCACGCATCACACGGCTGTACGAAGGCACCACCGGGATCCAGGCGCTGGACCTGCTGGGACGCAAGGTGCTGATGAACCAGGGCGAGAGCCTGAAGGTCTTCACAAAGGAGATCCACAAGTTCTGTCAGGCCAATGCCGACGACGAGGCCATGGCGCCCTTTGTTGGCCCGCTGGCCAAGCTCAACAGTCAATGGGGCGAGCTGACCATGGGCATCGGCATGAAGGCCATGAGCGATCGTGAAGAAGTGGGGGCAGCCTCGGTGGACTACCTGATGTACTCGGGCTACGTGACCCTGGCCTATCTGTTCGCCCGGTCGGTCAAGTGCGCCCGGGAAGCGCTGGCGGACTCGCCCAGCGACGCCAGCTTCTACCAGGCCAAGATCCACACCGCGCGCTTCTACTTCGAACGGCTGTTGCCGCGCACCCGTACCCACGCCGCCCAGATGCAGGCAGGGGCCGAGGGCCTGATGGCGATGGACGCGGAAAGTTTCGGCCTTGGTTTCGAGGTGTAGACGGGACTGCCTGTCGACACGATGTTTTGCTGAGCTCTCTCGATCGGGTGACTGATCGTTGATGGGCGGCGAGCCTGGCTCGCCGCCCTTTTTTTATCGAGGCGAAGCGAGCCCGGGGGATGCGTCTGTCGGAGCAGAAGACTGAGACACTTCATTAGCCGCCATACGGGTTTCATGGCATGATGCGCCGATACGCATATTCTTATAGTGAAGGTGATGCAAGACTCTCTCCATCTGTCGATTCTCGCCAAGGAGGCATCATGAGCCGCCACCTGGGATTGGGGGTCAAGTCGTTACTTATCCCGTTGTTGTCCTTTCTGGTCGCACTGGTGCCGGTGCTGTGGATCGGCAGCCACGCGCTTCAGGACGTCGAGCGCCACTTCGGACAACGCTTCGCCGAGCAGTACAGCCAACTGCATACCCAGCGCATGCTGACGCCGCTTTCCACCGAGCTGGCCCTGGCCAGGCGCTTCGGCGATCTGACGGTCACCCGCGACTGGCTCTCGGATATCGACAACGAGGAACTCAAGGCCCGTTTCTTCGCCGAGTCCGAGGGATTTCGCCAGCAGTTCGACGGTGACGACTACTTTGTGGTGCATCACGACAGCCGCCAGTTCTACTTCAACGACGGCAAGATGAGTCCGAGCCGTGCCCCCCGCAACCAGCTGTCACGCAGTGACAGCGAAGACAGCTGGTACTTCCGCATGATGGACAGTGGGGCGCCTACCCGGGTTCAGGTCGCCTATAGTCCGGCGCTGGACATCACCCGGGTGTGGATCAATGTTCGCGTCGACGGCGAGAACGGGCCCCTTGGCATGGTCGGTGGCGGCCTCAATTTCAACCGCCTACTGGCCAGCAGCTTCGACGATCAACCGTTGGGTGTGGCTTCCTTCCTGCTCGGCCGCGAGGGTCGGGTGCTGGCGATGGCAGAGGACGGAGAGCTCCAGGCGACCGACTTGAGCCAGGTCGATGAAGGCGGCGGCGTGCTTGATGCGGCGGTCGAGGATCCCGAGGCCCTCGCCGAGATGCTGGCATCGGCCCGAGAGAGCGGCGGAGATGTGGTGACCCGCACCCTCGAGTGGTCCGGTGAGGAGCGAGTGGTGGCGGTCAGCTACATGCCGGAGCTCGACTGGTGGTTGGTGTCGGCGGTCGATCCCTACGCCGCCACCTTGCTGGAAAAGCGTTGGTTGTGGCCGCTGATGTTCGCCCTGGTGGCCAGCCTCGGGGTGGTGCTGCTGGTGGTGGTGATCGCCCTGCGGCGGCTGATCGTCAACCCGATGCGTCGCCTCAGTCAATCCGCCCAGGCGCTGGCCCAGGGCCGTTATGACACCAGGCTCGACAGTGACCGCGGTGATGAGATCGGCGATCTGTCACGGGATTTCCAGCGCATGGCCGATCAGGTTCAGGCCCATACCGAGGAGCTCGAGGAACGCATCCGTCAGCGCACCATGGATCTCACCCTGGCCAATCGGCAGATGAGCGAGGCCAAGCGTCAGATCGATGATTCCCTCGACTGCGCTCGGGTATTGCAGCAGGCGATCCTGCCCAGCCGCGACATGCAACGCTGCGCCGGGCTAAGGCACGGCGTGCTGTGGAGTCCCAAGGATACGGTCGGCGGCGACATCTTCGTGTTCCGGGATTTCGGTCATGACCGCGGCTATCTGCTGGGGGTCATCGACTGCGCGGGACACGGCGTGCCCGGCGCCCTGATGACCATGCTCGCCCGTGCGGCCTTCGACAACTCGGTCAACCAGGTGGGGCCCGAGAATCCGGCGGGTATCCTCGAGGAGATGGACCGGCGCATTCGCCGCACGCTCGAGGCCGACAGCGAGGCTCACGGCGTGACGCCGCACATGGATGCGGGGCTGGTGTGGGTCGGCGCCGACCAGCAGCAATTGACCTTCTCCGGCGCCAAGCTGGATCTCTATGCCACCGATGGCCAGCGCCTGGAGGTACTGGCCGGTGGCCGACGCGCCCTGGCGTTCAAGCGTCGTGGGGAGTTCACCAATCAAACGTTGGCACTGGTACCTGGCTGGTCCTGTACGCTGTGCAGTGACGGCTTCCTGGATCAGGCAGGCGGCGAGCACGGGTTCGGCTTCGGCAGGCGGCGTTTCGAGGCCATGCTGCTGGAGCACGCCGGGCTCGATCCCAGGGCACAGGTCGCGGCCTTCCTGGATGCGCTGGCGCGATTCCAGGGCGAGGCGCACCAGCGTGACGATATCACTCTGCTGTGCTTCCAGCCGGCGGTCGAGGACGAGCAGGACGGCACCGCGTCCGCGACGTCCAACATTCACCACGGTCACGATGAGGGAATTCCATGGACCTCTTGACGCTGCGCGACCAATTCGACAAACAGCGCGTGCTGCTAAGCTTCAATGGCCCGATTTCCCATAGCCTGATCGAAGAGATCGGCAAGGCCATTCGCAACTACCTCAACAACGAATCTGCGGCACCATCGGCGGCGATGGACGTGTTCTCGACCTACATCGAAATGACCCAGAACATCAGCCATTACGCCACCGCCATGGGCTATGACGAACAGCGGGCCACCGCCACCGTTGCGGTGGCGCGGGGCGAGCAGGGGCACTATCTGGTGTCGGCGGGCAACGTGGTCGAGCATGCCGATGGCCAGCGTCTGATGGCGACCGTCGAGGAACTCGGTGAGATGGACGCGGTCGAGCTCAAGCGATGCTACAAGCAGCAACTCAGAAAGCCGCGTGAAGACGGCTCCCGGGGAGCAGGGCTGGGGTTGATCGACATGGCGCGCAAGTCCTGCCAGCCGCTTCAGTCGAACCTGACGCCGCTCTCCGATCAACAGAGCTTTTTCTGCATCACCGCCACTATCTGACGGAAAGTCGAGAAAATGATCAACGACATTGCGATTGACGGGACCCAGTCGACCCCTGACATTCGTTCTGACTGGGACGCCGGAACGCTGACCATGCGTGGCGATTCCTATCCCGAAAACACCTTCGAGCTCTACAGTGGCGTGCTGAACTGGGTAGATCACTACCTGCGAGACGGCGAGAGCCCCCTCGAAGTGTGCCTGGAACTGGTCTACCTCAACACCAGCTCGGTCAAGGCGATGATGGACATCTTCGACCTGATGGAGGAGGCTCACCTGGAAGGCAAGGCCTGCAGCGTGGATTGGCGCTACGATGTCAGAAACGAACGCATCGCCGAGCTGGCCGAGGAGTTCAAGGAAGACTGCAGTTTTCCGTTTGCGATCACCCCCGTCGAGGATCCCAGTTCATGACCGAAAGGGATCGTCAGCTGCTGCGGGACATCGAGGCGCTGCTGGCCTCGTCCGAGCATCAGGACAATCCACTGAAGGCACCGCTCGAAGCGCTCTACCGGCGGCATACCGAGCAGCTTGAGCGGCTAGAGCGCATGGCTGCCATTTCCGATGGCTTTCAGCGCAACGTCAAGAGCGACCTGTCCACCGCCGAACGCCGGCTGGAGCGACAGCAGCGTCGCCAGCACAAGCTGTCACGCATCGCCGATGGTTATCAGGAGCTGCTGTTCGAGCGCAAGCAGACGCTGGAAAGCGAGGTCATGCTCGATCCATTGACCAAGATCCCCAATCGTCGTGGCCTGCACACCGAGCTGCGTCGACTGATGGCCGCCTCCAGCCGACAGCAACGCCCTTTTACCCTGGCGATGGTGGACATCGACCACTTCAAGCGCTTCAACGACGAGCATGGGCATGATGTCGGCGATCAGGCGCTGCTGGTAGTGGCCAAGGTCCTCGACGACACCCTGCGTGGTGGCGATATCGTCGGTCGCTGGGGGGGCGAAGAGTTTCTGATCGCCTTGCCCGGCGCTTCGCTGTGGGCGGCTGAACCCCTGTTCGAGCGGCTCCAGGCCAAGCTGCGTACCACCCAGGTGGTGAGCGACGACTCCCTGACGCTGACCGTCAGCATCGGCGCGGCGGAGCACCGTCATGACGAGACCTACGAGCAGACCATGAATCGCGCCGACCAGGCGTTGTATCAGGCCAAGCGCAATGGGCGAGATCGCTGGGAGGCCGCCGAGTGACGGGCGTTCTGACTCAGTATCAGATGGTGTGTCGGCGTTGGAGGTTGCGCGGGTCCGGACCTGGCAGGCAGGAGGTGCCGGCAGCATGCTGAGGGTGTCCGAGCGGCTGTGGCTTGCGTCGATCGGCAAGGAACACTGTGACGCTCTGTGGCACGCCATCGATGCGAGCCGGGAGTCGTTGAGGCCCTGGCTGCCGTGGGTCGATGCCACCCGCGAGCCGGGAGATTGCGAGGTCTTCGTCACCGCTGCCATGGCTGAGCGGCGTCTGGGCAGCGCTCGACACTTTGTCTTGCTCGAGGACGACGAGCTGATCGGCGTCGTCGGCTTCAACCGCATCGTCGAGCGTCACCGCTGGGCGTCGCTGGGCTATTGGCTGCGCAGCGACTTCCAGGGTGGGGGCCGGATGACGCAGTCCGTGGCAAGCCTGGTGGAATGGGGTTTCGACGAACTCGAGCTTCATCGACTCGAGATTCGTTGTGCCGAAGGCAATAGCCGTAGTCGCGCTATCCCCGAGCGACTCGGCTTTCAGCAGGAAGGCGTGCTGCGCGAGTGCGAATGGGTCGGCGGACGGGCGCTGTCCCATGTGGTCTATTCGCGTCTTGCCGGTGACCCCGCGCCGGGCTGACGGCCTCGCCTTCAGGCCCAGCGTTCCTCGGCGGTAAAAGCGACGGTAAACCAGCGGCGCTCGGGGGGAATGCTCAGTCGTGAGGATATCTCCTCGCGGATCTCGTCCATCTCTACCATGCCGCGCCCGGCGGCGAAGTTCGGCGCGGTGACGATATGAATCTCGATAAAGTGGCCCCGGCCACTCTTGGCCACATGACTGTAGTAGTGGCTGAGACCCTCTCTTTGCATGATCTCCTTCATCGCCGCGTGCACCTCACGATCGATGGCGCTGGGTGCCATCAGCAGGATGTCCTTGGCGGCTCGCCGAATGATGTTGATGGGCACCGGCATGAACACCAGGGTCAGCACCACCAGCAGCGCCGAATCGACGTAGGGTGTCCAGTGGTCGAGCGCGGTACCTTCCAGCATAAGGGCGATCACGAAGGCCACCAGCAGCGCGCCGGTGATCAGCGCCGCCATCAGCCAGTTCTTCTGATCGATTCGCAGAAACTCGGAGTTGGCCCTGCGATTGATCTTCTTGAGATACACCGCCATGGTGCTGCAGATCACCAGCACCACGGCGGCGTAGAGGGTGGCCGCGCCGAAGGCGAGGGCGTGGCCGCCGCCCAGCAATTCCCGCAGCGCGTTGAGAAAGGCGTAGAAGCACAAGAGCAGCAGAATGCCACCGTTGAGCGCCGCCACCATCGGCTCGAAGTGCCAGAAGCCATGCTGGAAGCGTGAGGTCGCCTCGCGCACGAGCAGCCGCGATACCGCCAGCGCAAGCCCCGACATGGCGGCGTCAATGGTGGAAAAGACGCCATCGAAGAGGATCGACTGGGAGCCGGCCAGCAGGCCGAAACTGACCCCGAGCAGGGCGACGCCCAGGGTGGTGATGATCGAGAGCGACAGGGCCCGTTGTTCGAGTCGTGAATCCATGATCCGATGCAGTGTCGAGGAAAGCTCGACTATAGGGGCTGGCGTCGTTTGGCACCAGCCGGGGCGTTCGCGTCGGCTATCACAGGGCGTGGATCAACAGGGAGAACACCATGAGCAACAATCTCTACGCCAGGGCAGAGTGTGGCTGCGGCGCCATTGCGCTGCTGGTCGCCGGTGAACCCGAGGCCGTCGATCCTCGCCTGAGGCTGGCCTGGTGGCCGGAGACAGCGCTGCAGTTGACGCAAGGGGCGGACTGGCTCGAGCTCACGGATGAACGGCGCGGAGAGCATCGCTTGCTGGTGGAGAGTTGCCGCCGCTGTGGTGACCGGCTCATGGTCTCACGGGAGGGCTGGGTCGAGACGACGCTTGAATGGGTGGAGAGGCTGGGGCTGGAGGTATCGACGCTCAGTGCCAGTGATGCACTTCGAGAGAGCTTCGGGCATGCACGCCCCGTTGACTGAGTCGTCGTGATATCCGCCCATGGGCGCTCGCTGCCTGCGCGGTGAAGGGATCAAGGGTGCGCGTTGGCGAGGGAGGGGTAGCCCAGCAACTGCCCCAGGCGCTCGGCGTGAAGCGACAGCCAGTCGGGGTCGATCGGCCCCCAGTCATCGATGCGATAGTGACCGATATTGTGAGGCTTGCCTGGCTGATGCTCGAAGCGGCAGCGGATATCCAATTCCTCGAGGGCGGCGAGGGTGTCCTGAGCGGTACGTCTCGGCATGCCGGTGGCGGCGGTGATGGCCGGCACGCTATCGATGCCGGTGGCCACCAGATGGGCCAGGTAGAGGCGTCGATAGAAGCTGGTGCGGGTCTTGCTGAGGCTGGTCATGGGCTTTCGCTATCTCGTCAGGGGCCTTTGGTACCGATGGTTCAGCGTCACGTAAAAGCGCGGCCAGTGCAACAGAGGTTCGAGACTTTGATGCACGTCACAGGCGTGCCTGCCGGCACAGGCTAGAGTGTGGCGACACCGGGCGGTGCTTCATGAACTTCGTCATGGAAATGATTCTTGAAGCGCGAACGGTTCTCGCCATTTTCTATCCCGAGGTTCTCGCATGTCTGCATCGCCGATCTTTGACCGCTCCGCCCTGGCCGCCCTGGCCACCACCCTCTGTCTTGGTGTCTTTTCCAGCAGTGCCTCGGCGCTGGAGTATCCGATCGGCGAGCCCGAACTGGTCAACGGCATGGAAGTCGCCGCGGTCTACCTGCAGCCGGTGGTCATGGAGCCTGCCGGTGAGCTGGCCGCTGCCGAGGCCGATATTCATCTCGAGGCGGATATTCACGCCCTCGAGGACAACGACAACGGTTTTCCTCCCGGCGCCTGGATTCCTTTTCTGCACATTGACTATCGGTTGCAGAAGGAAGGCAGCGACAGTGTGATCGAAGGTAGCCTGATGCCGATGATCGCCAGCGACGGCACCCACTATGGTGTCAATGTGGCGCTCGAAGGCATGGGGCGCTATCACCTGAGCTTCCACATCGAAGCGCCGCACCTGATGCGTCATATCGACAAGGAAACCGGCGTGGCACCCTGGTATGCGCCCTTCGACGTCGAGTATGACTTTGTCTACGCCGGCGTGGGCAAGAAGGGCGGCTACTGAGAGGAGGCGGTCATGTTGCTGCTACGTCGTTCCCGTCTCTCGGGCGCGCTGATCACGGCGCCGTTGGTCGCGCTGTCGCTGATGACACTGTGCGCCACCTCTGGTCAGGCAGAGGCCGGAGCGCTGCCTACCTACCGGTTGACCCTTGTTGACGGCAGGCTTGATCCCGTCGAACTCGAGGTCGTCGCCGGGCAGCGGTTCAAGATCGAACTGCATAATGCCGGAAGTACGCCGGTGGAATTCGAGAGTCGCCGGCTTCGCCAGGAAAAGGTGATGGGCCCCGGCGTTCACTCCTTCGTCGTGGTCCACCCGCTGAAGCCGGGGCGCTACGACTACTTCGACGAGTTTCACCTGCCCGATGCCCAGGGCGTGATCATCGCTCGGGAAGCCTCCGAGGAGGCTCACCCATGAACGAAGCGGCCTTTATCGTGGTCCTGCGCGAGAGCCTGGAGGCCATCCTGGTGGTCGGCCTTGTCTACGCCTGGCTCGCCCGAGAGGGGCGTCGCGATGCCTTGAATTGGCTGTGGGGCGGTGTCGCGGCGGGTATCGCCCTGGCGGTGGTGCTGGGTGCTGTGCTGATGGGAGTAGGGCGCTGGTTGACCGGTGACGCCCAGACCCTGTTTCAGACCGCCATGTCGGCGCTGGCCGCCGCGTTGATCGTGCAGATGGTGGCGTGGATGCGCCGTCGCGGCGCCTCCTTCAAACGCTCCATGGAGTGTGACGCCATGCTGTGTCTGTCGCGCTCACGGCTGTGGGGCATTGCTACCCTGGTTGCCCTGGCGGTGGCTCGGGAAGGCGCCGAGACCCTGGTGTTTCTGTACGGTCTGGGTCTGGCCCAGTGGCGAGGCGGACAACTGACCTCCTTCGCCCTGGCCGCAGGTCTCGGCTTTGTCACGGCGGCTGCCTGCTTCGTGATGCTGCAGTGGTCCTCGCGACGACTGGCCTGGCGCGGGTTCTTCCGGGCCAGCGAGATCCTGCTGCTGCTGGTGGCGGCGGGCCTGTGGGTAGCGGCGCTCGAGCGGCTGATGAATCTGGGCTGGTTGCCGGTCGGGATCGATCCGCTGTGGGACACCAGTGCCTGGCTGGATGATGGCCAGGGAGTCGGCGGACTATTGGCCAGTATCGCCGGTTACCGTGCCTGGCCTTCCTCGACGCTGGTGCTCGGCTACCTGTGCTATTGGGGCCTCGTCTACTGGTGGGTGGGCGGGCAGCGCCCGTCGCACAACGTCGTCGAGGGAGCGGTGTCGTGAACGAGGCGGCGGCAGTGACGGCAACAGGGACGGCAACAGTGACGCCAGCAGTGATGCCAGAAGCCAGCGATCGTCGCTGCGGGCCTGGCAAGGAGACTCGGCCAACCGTGGCTGAGAATCGGCATCCAGGCGCCCGCAAGACCCGACGCTGGGCACGTCTGGGAGCCTGGCTGAAGCATCATCGGCGCTGGATTCTGACACTGCAGTGGGCCGTGGTGGCGTTCTACGCCGTGCTGCTGCTGGTGCCGCCCTTGTTGCCCCTGCCGAACCATGAGGCACGCATCCTCGATCACCTCACGGTGTTCGCCGAGTTCGTGTTCTGGGGTATCTGGTGGCCCTTTGTCATGGTCAGCATGGTGGTGGCGGGGCGGCTATGGTGCGGGATGATGTGTCCGGAGGGTGCCATCACGGAAGCCGCCAGCCGTGTCGGCCTGGGTCGGGCGATACCGCGCTGGATGCGTTGGGGTGGCTGGCCGTTCGTGGGCTTCGCCATGACCACGATCTATGGGCAGCTGGTCAGCGTCTACCAGTATCCCAAGGCCGCACTGCTGGTGCTGGGGGGCTCGACCCTGGCGGCGGCCGTGATCGGTCTGGTCTACGGCAAGGGCAAGCGCGTCTGGTGTCGCCATCTGTGTCCGGTCAGCGGCGTCTTTGCGCTGTTGGCCAAGCTGGCGCCGTTGCACTACCGCGCCGACCCCGAGGTATGGACCGAACACGGACGGCGCCAGCGCCGGCGTGAGGTGTCAAGAAGCCGGGCTCCGGACTGCCCGGTGCTGATCCCGCTGAAGCAGCTGGACAGCGCCAGTGACTGCCATCTGTGCTCGCGTTGCTCAGGCTACAAGGATGCTATCCATCTCGAGCTCAGGGCGCCCGGCATCGAGGTGGTGTCGCCACCGCCTCAGCGACCCGCGACCCTGTGGGAGTTCGTGCTGGTGGTATTCGGCCTGCTGGGCATCGCGGTGGGGGCATTCCACTGGTCGGCGAGCCCCTGGTTCGTGGCCGCCAAGCAGCAGGCGGCCGTCTGGCTCTATCAGCACGGTTGGGGATGGCCGCTGGAAACCAGCGCACCCTGGTGGCTGCTGACCCACTATCCCGAACACAACGACGTCTTCACCCTGCTCGATGGAGCCCTGCTGCTGGGCTATATCGGCGTGACTACCCTGGTGCTGGGGGGGCTTGTCTCGCTGTCGCTGTCGCTGACCAACCGTCTGCTTGGCCGCTGGCGCTGGCAGCGCCTGTGGCACCTGTCCTACGCCCTGATACCCCTGGCCGCGGTCGGCGTCTTCCTGGGCCTGTCGATGACCACCCTGACCCTGCTGCGAGGCGATGGCCTGCTGATCCACTGGGCCAATGACGCCAGGGCGCTGTTGCTGGGGCTTGGCGTACTGGCAAGCGCGGGGCTTGGATGGGGCATCCTCGGACGCTACGCCAGTGGCCCGCGTCGACTTCTGGCCATGCTGCCCATGCTCGCCGCCCAGGCGCCGGTGATCGGCGCCTGGTGGCTGCTGTTCTGGGGCTGGTAGAGCGTGGTATCGCCTGGTAGAGAGCCAGCCACCGCACTAATTATGCGTTTGCGGTGAAAGGGGCCTGTCTCTGGTAAAGCGGGGCCGCAATGATCTGGCGCATTTCCTCATCCTAGGTGATATAGGCCGGCGGGCTGGTAGAGAGCCAGCCAGCGCCGACCCTGCCCACTAATTATGCGTTTGCTGTGAAAGTTATGCGTTTGCTGTGAAAGGAGCCTTCATGGCCTTGATGATCTGGCGCATTTCGTCATCCGAGGTGATATAGGCCGGCATGGTGTAAAGCCATCTGCCGAAGGACCTCAGCCACACGCCCTGTTCACGGGCGATGGCGGCGGCACCTTTCAGCGCTTTACTGTCGTGCACCTCGATCACGCCGGTGGCACCGAGCACACGGATGTCGGCCACCGCAGGGTGGGCGCGCAGGTCACTGTCGCCGGCGAGTTCCTGCACAAGGATGGCGTTGAGCCGAGCGATACGGCCCAGATAGTCGTCCTCCTCGAAGACCCTGAGGCTTTCCAGTGCCACGCGACAAGCCAGCGGATTGCCCATGAAGGTCGGGCCGTGCATAAAGGCGTGAAGCTCGCTGTCGCCGATAAAGGTGTCATGGACACGGTCGTTGGCCAGGGTCGCCGCGTGGCCAAGGTAGCCACCGGTCAGCCCCTTGGACAGCACCATGATGTCCGGACTGACACCGGCATGGTCGGCGGCGAACATGCGCCCGGTGCGTCCAAAGCCGGTGGCCACTTCGTCGAACACTAACAGCACGTCGAACTCGTCGCACAAGGCGCGAGCACCCTTCAGATAGTCCGGTGAGGTCATGTTGAGACCTCCGGCGGCCTGCAGCAGGGGTTCCATCAGCAGCGCGGCGATCTCGTGGTGGTGGGCTTCCAGCACCGCTCGCAGGGCGTCGAGGTCGGCGGCGACCTGCTCCGGCGTGGCCGCATAGGGGGCCGTCGGCGCCGGGGCGAAATGGTGTTTCGGAAGAAAGCCGGAAAACAGCGAATGCATGCCCTCTTCGGGGTCACACACCGCCATGCAGCCGGCGGTATCACCGTGGTAGGCCTTCATCAACGACAGCATGCGGTGCTTGTTGGGGCGGCCGCGCAGATGGTGGTACTGCACCGCCATCTTCATCGCCACCTCCATGCCCACCGAGCCGCTGTCTGAGAAGAACACGTGGTTGAGGCCCTCTGGCGTGACGCGAACCAGTTCCCGCGCGAGCTGGTCGGCGGGATCGTGGGTCAGTCCTCCAAGCATCACGTGACACAGCGTGGCAGCCTGCTCCTGAATCGCCTTGACCAGCCGTGGATGTCCGTAGCCGTGGATCATGCACCACCAGGAGCAGGTCGCGTCGAGCAATGATTCGCCGCTGTCCAGGGTAAAGCGGGTGCCCTGGCCGCCGACTACCCGGGGGGTAGGGGCCTGGGTCTTGAGATGGGCGTAGGGATGCCACACCGGAGAGGTCATGTCGGCTCCTGAGGGACGCTTGGTGGTAAACTGAGTGACGAGCTAAAAGTTTACCACCGCTGCTGCTGCCGTCGCCAATGCCAGCGCTCGTACCCGGAAAACCGGGGTAGAGCGGGGCAGGCGAGGGTACAAGGCGGAGCGGTGCTTTCTAAGGGATGCTGGGCTCTGGGATGCTGGGCTCAGGGATGCTGGGCTCAGGGATGCTGGGCGTCGACACGTTCGAGAAAGCGCTCGAACAGAAACGCCTCGTCGTTTTTCAGCGAGCGACTCAGGCAGTCGATGAACTCTCGGCGCGGATAGGTGAAGACCCGCGGCGCCTTGTAGGCATCCAGATCGATGGCGATCACCTCTCCGTCGACGACCAGGAAGTTCTCTGTGTGCAGGCCACGACAGTGGATACGGTCACGGTACAAGGCTTCGAGAATGTCCAGGTAGCGGTTCTGCAGTTCCGGAGAGTCGAGGACCAGCTTTTTAAGCGCGATGCCGTGCACGTTGGCGGTGACCAGACGATAGCGCTCTGCCGACAGGATTTTCGGTGTGGCGATACCCAGTCGCTCCAGTCGGCCGGCGACATAGCGAAAATTGTGGCCGGGGTAGCGCCGGATGCCCAGGCGGTAGCGCCAGCGATCGCTGGTCTTGGGCGTGAAGGTCTTGATGAAGGCGTCCTGGTCCGCGTCGTAGTGGACCTCGGTGTACTTGCCGGTCTGGATTAGTTGCATGGCGTCCTTGGCAGGCAGGGGGTGGCGGTCAAAACAAGGAGAGGTAAGACGTCAGGCGTCTTCGTCGAAGCGTGCGTCGAACAGTGCCTCCAGAGCGTCCAGCACCGCGTCCGCGTCCTTGCCTTCGGCCTCCAGGGTCAGCTCCGTACCGCAGGGGGCGGCCAGCATCAGCAGCGACATGATGTTGGCGGCGTCACCCGAGCGGCTGCCATGGTGGACGGTGACGGTGGCGTCAAAGGGTTGGCAGCAGGTGACCAGGCGAGTCGCGGCGCGTGCATGCAGGCCGCGACGATTGGTCAGGGTCAGGGTGCGTCGGGCCACGCCTAGAGTCCTCCGCTGTCCAGTCGGCGTTGCTGGCCGAGTTCGCGGTGGCGTAGACGGACGCGGGGATGCTGGTCGGCCAGGGCCGAGGCGATTCCCTCGGCCAGGTAGACCGAACGATGCTGTCCTCCGGTGCAGCCCACCGCCACGGTGAGGTAGCTGCGCTGGCTTTGCTGATAGCGCGGTAGCCAGGTGCGCACCCAGGCGAGAATGTCGCGTTTCATGTCGGCGACGTCCTGATAGCGTTCGAGGAAGTCGATGACGCTGGGATCGCAGCCATTGGCATCACGCAGCGATGGTTCCCAGTAGGGGTTGGGCAGACAGCGGGCATCGAACACGATGTCTGCATCCGGCGGCACGCCACGCTTGAAGCCGAAGGACTCCACGGTCAGGCTCAACTGGCCGCTGCGGTGGTCGGCGACCTGTTCGGCGATGCGCGAACGCAGTTCGTGTACCGACAGGCGAGAGCTGTCGATGACCAGATCGGCCAGGTCTCGAATGCCCGAAAGGGCCTTCTGTTCGGACTCGATGGCTTCCGCCAGGGTCATGTCGCTATCACGGGTCAGCGGGTGACGGCGCCGCGTGTGGGAATAACGCTCGAGCAGAATTCGCGCATCACTGGTCAGGTAGACCACCTGGCAGTCGATCGGACTCTGCTTGAGGGACGCCAGCTGGGCGGGGAAGCGTTCCAGCGCCTCAGGCAGGTTGCGGGCGTCGACGCTGACGGCGATACGGCGGGAATGACCGTTTTCCAGCTCGTCCACCAAGGCGCCCAGCAAGGTCGCGGGAAGGTTGTCGATGGCGTAGAACCCCAGGTCCTCCAGGGCCTGAAGGGCCACGGACTTTCCCGAGCCGGAGCGACCACTGATGATCACGAGCTGCATGTCCTGTCTCCTTGGGCAGGCGTCCATTGCTGATGGCCTAGGCAAGGCCGCGATCAGGAGGGAGTGTCGTCCCCTGGCGCCTGTTGGCGGATGGCTTCCTGCAGGCGCTCGTGAAGCTCGCGCTGGGAGCTGGCGTGGCGCAGACGGTGACGTGTGTCGGCGTCGTTCATGACGCCAGCGACCTGGCCGAGCAGGGCAAGATGGGCGTCGTCGGCCTCTTCCGGCACCAGCAGCACGAACACCAGATCGACGGGCTCACCATCGATGGCATCGAAGTCGACAGGTTCCGCGAGTTTGAGGAAGCCGGAGATGGGCGCCTTGCAGTGGGGGTTGCGGGCATGGGGAATGGCGACGCCATTGCCGATGCCGGTACTGCCCAGGCGCTCACGTCCGATCAGCCGACTGAAGACCTCCTGGCTGTCCAGGCTCGGGGTGTTCTGCGCAATGAAGGTGCTGAAAAACTCCAGCACCCTCTTCTTGCTGCCTCCCGGGACATCGAACAATGTGCGCTCGGGAGGGAGAATGGCTTCCAATGTCATGAGAGTCAGCGAATTCCGGCGCCTTGGGCGCGGGCTTGGGATTTTTCCTTGTGCTTGACCAGCTGGCGGTCCAGCTTGTCGGCAAGGGCGTCGATAGCAGCATACATGTCGCCGTCCTGCGCTTCGGCATGCAGGTCGGCACCGGCGGCGTGAAGGGTGCAGGCGGCCAGCTGGCGTTCCTTTTCCACCGAGAGGGTCACCTGGACGTTGGTGATGTTGTCGTAGTGGCGCTCCACACGGGCGAGCTTCTCTTGTACGTAGTCACGCAGGGGATCGGTCAATTCGACGTGGTGGCCGGTGATGTTGACTTGCATGACAGGCTCCTTGCTCTTTCGGGTGGTGGCTTGATTGTAACCCTTTTTCCGATCCTGCAAACCCCCTCGACGCTACGCAGAAAGACGCAGATGTCATGCGAAATTTCAAGTGCTTGCGCTTTCCCGATAACTAGGCTAGCGACGCCGCAGCGCAAGGCCTCAGCGCAGTCGCTTGCGCTCGCTGGAAGACGGAATATTCATGGCTTCCCGGTACTTTGCCACGGTGCGTCTGGCGACATTGACGCCGTCTTCCGCCAGCAATTCCACCAGTTTGCTGTCCGACAGAGGTTTGCGGGCAGGTTCCTTTTGAATCAACGATTTGATCATGGCGCGAATGGCGGTACTGGAATGGGCGTCGCCATCCTGGCCGACCTGGCTCGAGAAAAAATACTTCAACTCGAACACGCCGCGAGGCGTGTGCACGAACTTCTGGGTGGTCACGCGGGAGATGGTGGACTCGTGCATCTCCACCTTGTCTGCGATATCGGCCAGCACCAACGGTTTCATGGCCGCTTCTCCCTGCTCGAGGAAGTCGATCTGACGCACCATGATTTCCCGGCCGACCTTCAGCAAGGTGTCGTTGCGGCTGGACAGACTCTTGATCAGCCAGCGCGCCTCCTGCAGGTGGTCCTTGAGGAACTGGTTGTCCTGGCTCTTGTCCGCGCGCCGAATCAGCGCAGCGTAGTCGGGCTGGATGCGCAGTCGGGGCATTGCATCCGGATTGAGTTCAACGCGCCAGCCCTCTTCGGTGTGGCGTACCACCAGGTCGGGAATGACGTAGTCGTTATCGCTGTCACCGAACTGGCTGCCGGGACGTGGGTCGAGGCTTCGGATCAGCTCGATGACGCTGTCGAGTTGGTCGTCATCGAGTCCTAGCCGGCGCTTCAGCAGACGTCGGTCGCCGCTGGCCAGCGCCTCGAGAAACTGTCTTACCAGTCGTCCGGCCTGGGGCAGCAGGACGGTATCGCGAGGCAGACTATCCAGTTGCAGCATCAAACACTCGCGCAGGTCGCGGGCGAACACTCCGGTCGGTTCGAACTGTTGCAGCCGAACCAGCACCGCCTCCACCTCGGCGAGGGGAGGGGGGCGACGACCGTCTTGCTCGAGCCCCTGGGCGATGTCATCCAGTGTCTGCTCGAGATAGCCGTCGGCGTTGACCGCGTCGAGCAGGCTCTCGGCGATCAGGCGCTCCTGGTCGCTGACGTCGAGCATCGCCAGTTGCCAGCTCAGGTGGCTGTGCAGTGACTGGGAGCTTGCCTGGCGCTCGAAATCCGGCGCCTCGCCACTACCGGCGGGGGTGGTGCCCAGGTCCTGGTAGGTGTCGGACCAGTCGCTGTCCACACTGAGCTCCGAGGGGATCTGATCCGCCCAGTCATCTTCCACGGCTTCCCTGGTCTGCTGTTCGCCGAACTCGTCCTCGAGTTCGAGCATGGGGTTGGCCTCCAGCGCCTGCTGGACCTCCTGGCGCAGGTCCAGGGTCGAAAGCTGCAGCAGGCCGATCGCCTGTTGCAGTTGCGGGGTCATGGTCAGCTGGGTACCGATGCGCAGCTGCAGTGACGCCTTGAGGGCCATGGGTCGGGATCCACCAGTGTTGTCGAAAGGCTTTACCCTAACGACGAGTCATCAGACATGCAAGCATCTTGCCAAGTTGGTGTTTTTTGACCTGTGGGAGGGAGTGAAAAGGTCGATGTGGAACAACTTGGTAGGGGGGGAGGTGCTTCTTTCGAGGGAGGCCCTGTGTGCAAGGTGAGGCCGACCCTTTCGGGGCCGGCGGTTGGATGCTGATGCTGGCAAGTGTTGCGGCCGCTTGATGCGACTGCGGCTGTCGGGCGGCCCTGCGGTCTAAAGGCGGAAGTTCTCGCCCAGGTAGACCTCCTTGACGCGCTGGTTGGCGAGGATGGACTCGGCGCTGCCCTCGGCGATGATCTGGCCGTCGCCGACGATGTAGGCACGATCGCAGATATCGAGGGTCTCGCGCACGTTGTGATCGGTGATCAGGACGCCGATATCGCGGGCCTTGAGTTGACGAATGATGGACTTGATCTCGCCCACCGAGATCGGGTCGACCCCGGCGAAGGGTTCATCGAGCAGGATAAAGGCCGGCTCGGTGGCCAGGGCGCGGGCGATCTCGACCCGGCGCCGCTCCCCGCCGGACAGGCTCATGCCGGGGTTGTCGCGAATATGGCTGACGTGGAAGTCCTCGAGGAGTTGCTCGAGACGTGCTTCTCGGCCCTCGCGGTCGAGGTCCTTGCGGGTCTCGAGGATCGCCATGATGTTGTCGGCCACCGACAGCTTGCGAAAGATCGAAGCCTCCTGAGGCAGGTAGCCGATACCGGCCAGCGCGCGCTGATGCATGGCCGCGCGGCTCAGGTCCCGATCATCGATGCTGATGCTGCCGGCGTCGGCTCTGACCAGGCCGACGATCATGTAGAAGGAGGTGGTCTTGCCGGCCCCGTTGGGGCCCAGCAGACCGACGATGCTGCCCTGCTCGATCGACAGGCTGATGTCCTGGACGACGCGACGCTTCTTGTAGCTCTTGGCCAGATGGCGAGCGTGGAGAGTCTTCATCAGTTTCCTTGGCTTTCCGGCTCGAGGGTCATGCGAATGCGCTGCTCGCCCTGGACGCCCTGGGCGCTGGAGCGGGCCTGGACCACGCGGCGATCGAGGAAGTACTCCAGATAGGCACCGTCGAAGGTGTCATTGGCCTTGTGCAGCTCAGCCTGGTCGATCAGCTCCATGCGGCGTTCGGCCACGTGGTAGATCACCTTGCGGCCCCAGCCCTTGACCACCGGTTCTTCCGGGGATGGCTTCTGCTCGAGGTAGGCACGTGAGCCGGTCGCGGTCGCCAGTGACAGTTGTCCTTGGTCGTTGCGCTGGATCTCGACGCGTTCGCCGGTGAGGATCATGCTGCCTTGCACAATGCGCACGTCGCCGGTATAGACCGCGGTACCGGCGCGATCATCGAGATCCAGCTGGTCGGCCTCCACCTGAATCGGTGCGCTGCGATCACTTTCCAGCGCCAGGACACTGCTGCCGGTGGCGCCGGCGGCCAGGCCAAGGGCCAGGGCAAGCAGGAGGGCGGGACTTGGACGCATCATGGAAGGGGCTCCTTATTGAGGCTCTGGCGGATGATGACCGGTGACATTGTCGGTCAGGCGAGCGGTATTGTCATGGATCCAGGCGTCGAAGCGCTCCCCTTGCATCTGTTGAGGGGGTTGGCGTAGGACGGCTGGCGTTTCGCTCCAGACATGGCCACTGTCGCTGTCGTAGACCAATACCTCTGTATCAAGCTGCCAACGCTCTGCGGGGGCCTCGAGATGGGCGTCGCCCGACAGGGTCAGGGGGTTGCCGTCCGGACCCAGTTCACCGTTGTCGGCGTCGGCGATCCACTCTCGGCCGCTGTCGTCGATCAGCGCAAGGTCCGGCTGGTCCACCCGGGTGACGTCGTCGAGCGGTGTGTGCACAAGGCGTGGCGTATCGATGCGCTGATGGGGGGTGCCCTGGGCATCGAAGCGGGTCAGGCGGGCATCCACCAGGTAGTAGTCGGGCTCGCCGGCCTTGTCATTGGGTACCAGGTCGGGGACGTTGCTCTCGCGGGGGTCGAGCAACGTCAGGCCGCCACCGAGTACCAGCAGCAGGATGACCAGCCAGAAGCGAAAGCCCGGACGCAGTGCGCTCAGTTTCATGTCAGCGGTCCGTTGCTCAGGTAGCTGTCGATGATATCGTCGAGGCGGCCCTGGGCCATCAGCAGGGTGTCGGTGATCTCGCGCACCGCGCCATGTCCGCCGGCAACCTGGGTGACCCAGTCGGCGTGCTGACGAAGGTAGCAGGGGGCGCCTGGCACGGTGATGCCGACCGCACTGCGATGGATGCAGGGCAGATCCGGCAGGTCATCGCCGCAGTAGGCGACCTGGTCGAGGGTCAGGCCCAGCGAATCGCACAGCGATTCAAGGGCGGGCAGCTTGCGCTCGACCCCTTGCTGTACGTGCTCGATGCCGAGTGCTCTGGCTCTCTGGGTGACCATGGGGGAGCTGCGCCCGGTGATCAGGGCTACCTGGATGCCGGCGCGCTTGGCCAGCTTGAGGCCGTGGCCATCCAGGGTGTTGAACGCCTTCAACTCGGAGCCGTCGGCGTGGAAGTACAGTCGACCATCGGTCAGTACGCCGTCCACGTCCAGCGCCAGTAGCTTGATGTGGCGCAGGCGCTCCACCAGTTCCGGCGCGAGGGAGGCGAGAAGCTCGTGAGACATGACGGCGTTCCTTGTAAAGGGATAAATGAGGCTCAGATGACACCGGCGGCCAGCAGGTCGTGCATATGCAGTGCACCGACTGGGCGCTGCTCGTCATCGACCACCGCCAGGGCGGTGATCCGGCCTTCCTCCATCAGCTTGACCGCCTCCGCCGCCAGGGTGGCGGGGCCGATGCGTCGCCCGGGGGTGGTCATCACGTCATCCACGGTAAGCGAGCTGAAGTCCTGATGACGATCCAGGGTGCGGCGCAGGTCGCCGTCGGTATAGACCCCGGCCAGGGTGCCGTCGGGGGATACCACGCAGGTAAAGCCGAGTCCTTGACGGGTGATCTCGAGCAGGGCATCGCGCAGCGGCGAGCCCGACGGCACCGAGGGCAGCCGGTCGCCGGTATGCATCAGGTCGGCCACGGTCAACAGCAGTCGCTTGCCCAGGCTGCCGCCCGGGTGGGACAGGGCGAAATCCTCGGCGGTGAAGCCGCGGGTCTCGAGCAGCGCCACCGCCAGGGCGTCGCCCAGCGCCAGCGCTGCAGTGGTCGAAGAGGTCGGGGCCAGGTCCAGCGGGCAGGCCTCGCGCTCGACCCCGGCGTATAGATGGGCCTCAGCGTGGCGGGCCAGTGTCGACTGTGCTCGGCCGGTCATGCTGATCAGTGGAATGCCCATGCGCTTTAGCAGCGGCAGCAGGGCGGTGACCTCGGCGGTTTCGCCGGAGTTGGACAGTGCCAGGACGACGTCGCCGGGCGTGATCATGCCCAGGTCACCATGACTGGCTTCACCGGGATGGACAAAAAAGGCCGGCGTGCCGGTGCTTGCCAGGGTGGCGGCGATCTTGCCGCCGACATGTCCCGACTTGCCCATGCCGGTGACGACAACCCGGCCGCGGCAGGCCAGCAGCAGTTGGCAGGCACGGTCGAAGTCGCCGTCGAGACGCCCGATCAGGGCGTCGATGGCGTCACGTTCCAGCTCCAGGGTGCGTCGTGCGATATCGCGGACGCTCAGGGTCGGCGTCTGCGCCGAGGAGGGGTGTTTGCTCATGGCCATGATTGTTGCCGTTTACTGCCGTTGTCACAAGGGGCCTGCCGCGACCGAAAGGCCGAGCCAGGTCAGATAAAGCGCATAGGTGCAGGCCAGCAGCGCGCCGATCCAGCGCCCCAGGCGCCCTCGGCGTTGCCACAGCAGCAGCGCCGCCAGCAGCAGCGTCAGGCCAAGCATTACCGGAAAGTCGCGGCCGGCGGCTGCGGGATCGGTGGCTCCCGGCGCCAGCAGCGCCGGTACCGGCAGTACCGCCAGCATATTGAACAGGTTGGAGCCGATGACGTTGCCGATGGCCAGATCGTGGTGGCGCTTCAGCGCGCTGGCCACGCAGGCGGCGAGTTCCGGCAGGCTGGTGCCGATGGCGACGACGGTCAGACCGATCACCAGCTCGCTTACGCCAAAGGTGCGTGCCAGCTCAGTGGCGCCCCAGACCAGGGCGCGGGAGCTGGCGATCATCACCGCCAGGGTCAGCACCAGCCAGCCGATGGCCTTGCCCAGTGCCATGCCGGGAATGTCGTCGGCCATCTCCTGTTCGGCCTCGTCGGCGCGAAACAGCCACCACAGACTGAATACCAGCAGCGCGATCAGCAGGGCCGCGTCGAGGCGTTCGAGGCTGCCATCTGCCAGGGCGTAGCCGGCGAGGCCGGTGGCGCCCAACAGCAGTGGCAGCTCGCGGCGCACGATGGTGAAGCGCACCGGGATCGGCACCACCAGTGCAGTCACGCCCAGTACCAGCGCGATGTTGGCGATATTGGAGCCCAGCGCATTGCCGGTGGCCAGGTCGGGGGCGCCATCCAGCGAGGCCATCACCGAGACCACGATTTCCGGGGCAGAGGTGCCGATGGAGACGATGGTCATGCCGACCAGCATGATGCTCATGCCGGCGCGGTAGGCGGTGGCGGCGGCGGCGCCGACAAAGCGATCCGCGCTCCAGAGCAGGCCCACCAGGCCCAGGGCGACGACGACAGACGGTAACAGCATGGAGAACGACTTGGTTGCAGAAAGGGCGCCCATTGAACCCTTAGATAAACCTGCGCGCAAGCGCGCAACCGGGGCACTGGCATGCTGCATTTGAGTTAAGATACGATGTTCGAAAACCGAGCGCGGCTCAAGGCGCTCTATTCTCAAGGTTCGGGCTCAGGTCTGGCCAGGCGTCGAATCCGAGGATTCGGGGCGGGCGTCCGGTCTGAACCGCCGGTTCACGGTGATACTGACTCTATAGGGACTGCGATGACGGCTTCCTCCTTGGTGGAGGTGGAGAATCTGCATTTCACGCGCGGCGACAGGGATATCTTTCGCGGCGTGGATCTCTCCATACCCCGCGGCAAGATCACGGCCATCATGGGGCCAAGTGGCACCGGGAAGACTACCCTGCTGAAACTGATCGGGGGGCAGCTCAACCCCAGTGGCGGACGCGTCCTGATCGATGGTCAGGACGTCCATCGCCTGTCGCGCAAGGATCTGTTCCAGATGCGTCGGCGCATGGGCATGCTGTTCCAGAGTGGCGCGCTGTTTTCCGATCTCAGTGTCTACGAGAACGTGGCATTTCCGCTGCGGGTGCACACCGATCTGCCGGAAAGCATGGTGCGTGACGTGGTGCTGATGAAGCTCGAGGCGGTGGGGCTGCGTGGGGCCAGAGACTTGATGCCAGCAGAGCTGTCCGGCGGCATGACACGGCGTGTGGCGCTGGCGCGGGCGGTGGCGCTGGATCCTGAATTGATTCTCTACGACGAGCCCTTCGTCGGCCAGGATCCGATCTCCATGGGTGTGCTGGTCCAGTTGATTCGGCGGCTGAATCAGGCGCTGGGCTTGACGGCGGTGGTGGTCTCCCACGATATCAAGGAGACCCTGTCCATCGCCGACTACGTCTACGTGGTCGCCGACGGGCGGGTCATGGCCCACGGCACGCCGGCATCGCTGGACGTGGAACAGGACGCCCGAGTCAGTCAGTTCGTGCATGGTGAGCCGGACGGCCCTGTGCCGTTTCACTACCCGGCCAACGATTTCCACGATGACATTCTGGGCCAGGGGAGCCGTCCATGATCGAACGAATCACCCATATGGGACGGCGCGGCTGCGACCTGCTGGAGGCCGTCGGCCGGGCCAGCATCTTTCTCGGCCAGTCCATGCTGGGGCGCCCCTCGGCAGAAGGGTTCAGCCTGTGGGTGGCCCAGGTCTATGCGGTCGGTGTGCTGTCGTTGGCCATCGTGCTGGTGTCGGGGCTGTTCATCGGCATGGTGCTGGCGCTTCAGGGTTACACCATCCTGGTCGGGTTCGGTGCCGAGGACGCGCTCGGCCAGATGGTGTCGTTGGCCCTGTTGCGTGAACTGGCGCCGGTGGTGGCGGCGCTGTTGTTCGCCGGGCGCGCGGGCTCGGCATTGACCGCCGAGATTGGCCTGATGAAGGCCACCGAGCAGCTGACCAGCATGGAGATGATCGGTGTCGATCCGCTGCGTCGTATCGTGGCGCCACGCCTGTGGGCGGGGTTCGTCTCGCTGCCGCTGCTGACCATCGGCTTCAGCGTGGTCGGCGTGTACGGCGGCTACCTGGTCGGGGTCGAGTGGCTCGGGGTGTTCGAAGGCTCGTACTGGGGCAACATGCAGGCCAGCGTCGGCTTCTTTACTGATATCGGCAACGGCGTGGTCAAGAGCATCGTGTTCGCCATAGTGGTCACCTGGATTGCCGTGTTCCAGGGGTATGATCTGGTGCCGACCTCGGAAGGTATTTCGCGGGCCACCACCCGTACCGTGGTGTATTCCTCCCTGGCCGTGCTGGGCTTGGATTTCGTTCTTACCGCCGTGATGTTCGGCGGGCTTTCCTGATTCTGCGGAGACTGTCCATGAAGCGCAGCAAGACGATGGAGTTTGGTGTGGGCCTGTTCATGCTGGCCGGTATCCTGGGGCTGGTATTCTTGGGGCTCAAGGTCAGCGGCCTGGACCTGCAACGTGCCGACGACACCTACGAGCTCCGGGCCAACTTCGCGAATATCGGTGGGCTCAAGCCGCGGGCACGAGTGACGATGGCCGGGGTGACCGTGGGACGGGTAGAGAGCATCGAGCTGGATACCGAGTTCTACGATGCCGTGGTGGTGATGTCGCTGGACAGCTCCCTGGCCGGCAAGCTGCCGGATGACAGCACCGCGGCGATCCTTACCTCGGGCCTGCTTGGCGAGCAGTACATCGGGCTGTCGGTCGGGGGGTCACCGGAGATGATCGCCGAGGGTGAGGCGATTCGTGATACCCAGTCCGCGCTGGTGCTCGAGGAACTGATCCAGCAGTTCGTGTCCAATCTGACGAAAGACTGATCCGGCAGTTTCCGGAGATACAAGGAGGCAACCCATGACCCGTTCTTTGCCCGCAATGGTTCACCTGCGCCGCTGGTTGATGGCGCTGATGATGGTGCTGGCCAGTCTGCCGGCCATGGCCCAACAATCCCCCGAGCAACTGATTCGCGACAGCGTCAATGATCTGATGGGGATGATCGGCGGCCGAGAGGCCTACTTCATGGACCGTCCCGACGAGCTCAAGCAGATGGTCGACGAGAGTCTGCGTGGCGTCGCCGACTTTCGCTACATCGGCGCCAGTGTGATGGGCCGCTACTTCAACAATGCCACGCCGGAGCAGCGTTCGCGCTTCGTCGAGGTGTTCAAGCAGACCCTGCTCGACACCTATGCCAAGGGCCTGGTGACCTTCGAGTACAAGGAAGTTCGCGTGCTCGATAACCAGTCCGCCTCACGCTATGACGATCAGGACAGCGTCGAGATGGAAGTGGTGGCCACCGACGGCACCATCTACCCGGTCAACTACACCCTGCGCAAGTCCAACGGCCAGTGGCGGGTGGTCAATGTCATCGTCAATGGCATCAATCTCGGTCTGACCTTCCGCAACCAGTTCGATCAGGCCATGCGTGACCACAATCGTGACTACGACGCCGTGATCAACAACTGGTCGCCGGATGTCGGCGTCGACGAACTGGAGCGCGGTGCGTGAGCGTGTTGATGGAAGTGGCGTCGGCCCGCCTGCTCGAGGACGGAAGTACACTCCGGGTGTGTGGCAAGGTCGACTTCGACGGGGCCGCGGACATGGCCGAGGCAGGTCGTGAGTGGCTCCAGAGTCGGGCATCGGGCACCTCGGTGTGCCTCGACCTGAGCGAGGTGGAGCACGTCTCCAGCGCGGCGCTGACCATGATGCTCGAGTGGGCGCGTACCATTCGCCGGATCGGGCTGTCGCTCAACAGCATCAAGTTGTCGGCGCAGCTCAGGCAGTTGACCGAGCTGGCCGGTCTGGATGATCTGTTGCCTTCCAGCACCGTTACCGCCTAGCGGCGGTTGTCTGGCTGCTGGTGTCCGCGATGCGCCCGGTTCGACGTCTGAAGCCAGCGCCTTGATCCGGGCTGCTCGCCCTCGCCGCTAGCCCTTCCGGCACCCCCGACCACCGCAAGGTGGCCGGGGGTGTCTTTTTTGTGACGGACGTATAGATGGAAACCTCGCTGCGTCATCGCCAAGCGCGCCGCTTTTCTTTACCATATGCCCTTTGAGTTTTTTCGGGACGTCACGGCGAGGCCGTGGGCGTCTCCCGTCATTGGTCTGGTCAAGGAGCAGGTGCATGCAACCCAGCGACGTCAAAGCGCTGCTCGAGAGCCGTGTCGACGGCTGTGAATTTCATATCCAGGGTGAAGGCTGCAACTTTCAGGTGATTGCGGTGGGCGAACGCTTCGCCGAGCTGTCACCGGTCAAGCGTCAGCAGGTCATCTATGGTGCGCTGTCCGAGGAAATCGCCTCCGGCGCCCTTCATGCGGTCAGCATCAAGACCTATACCCCCGCACAGTGGCAGGCTGCCGCCGAAAACACCGGAGCCTGATGGTACCGCCTTCATGGACAAATTGATCATTACCGGCAACGGACCCGCCGAGGGCGACGTCTGGGCCAGTGGCGCCAAGAATGCAGCGCTGCCCATCCTGTGCGCCACCCTGCTGTCCGAAGAGCCGGTCACCATCGGCAATCTTCCCCATCTGCAGGACATCACCACCACCCTGGAACTGCTCGGCCACATGGGCGTGCAGGCGGTGATGGGCGAAAAGATGTGCATTCAGCTCAACGGAGCCCAGGTCAGCGATTGCCACGCGCCCTATGAGCTGGTCAAGAAGATGCGCGCCTCGATCCTGGTGCTGGGACCGCTGCTCGCCCACTTCGGCAAGGCCGACGTGTCGCTGCCGGGCGGGTGCGCCATCGGCTCGCGTCCGGTGGACCTGCATATTCGTGGCCTCGAGGCCATGGGTGCCGATATCCGGGTCGAGGGTGGCTACATCCGTGCTACCACGCCGGGCCGCCTCAAGGGGGCGACCATCTTCTTCGATACCGTGACCGTGACCGGTACCGAGAACCTGCTGATGGCCGCGACCCTGGCCGACGGCACCACGGTGCTCGAGAACGCCGCCAAGGAACCCGAAATCGTGGATCTGGCCGAGTGCCTGATCAAGATGGGTGCCGATATCCGTGGTCACGGTACCGACACCATCACCATCGAAGGGGTGGAGCGGCTCCACGGGGCTCGCCATGACGTCATGCCGGACCGTATCGAGACCGGCACCTTCCTGGTCGCAGCGGCGCTCAGCCGTGGCCGCGTTCGGGTGCGTCGTACCCGTGCCGACATTCTCGAGGCGGTGCTGGCCAAGCTCGAGGAGGCGGGGGCCAGGATTACCACCGGTGAGGACTGGATCGAGCTGGACATGGAAGGGCGCAGGCCCAAGGCGGTCAATATCAGGACCGCTCCGTATCCGGCCTTTCCCACCGACATGCAGGCCCAGTTCGTGGCCATGAATGCGGTGGCCGAGGGCTCCTCGCGAGTGGTCGAGACGATCTTCGAGAATCGTTTCATGCACGTGCAGGAGTTGAACCGTATGGGCGCCAACATCGCCCTGGAAGGCAACACTGCCGTCATCGAAGGCGTCGAGCATCTGTCCGGTGCACCGGTGATGGCCACCGATCTGCGCGCTTCGGCCTCACTGGTGATCGCGGCGATGATGGCCAAGGGCGAGACCCTGGTCGATCGTATCTACCACATCGATCGCGGCTACGAATGCATCGAGGAAAAGCTCCACCTGCTGGGTGCTCGGATCAAGCGCGTCCCGGGCTGAGCTTTCTTCGCCCAGCCGGCTCGGACTGCCCGAGCCGGCGCGGGGAAACACGCCACATTGACTTCCAACCCGACAACCGGGCGAGACCATGAGCAAGCAATTGATAGTGGCGCTCTCCAAGGGGCGCATTCTCGACGAGACGCTGCCACTGCTGGCGGATGCCGGCATCCGGCCCGCCGAGGACCTGGGCAAGAGTCGCAAGCTGTTGTTCGACACCAATCTGCCAGACGTCAAGCTGGTGGTGATTCGTGCCACCGATGTGCCGACCTATGTGCAGCTGGGGGCGGCGGACCTGGGGGTGGCCGGCAAGGATGTGCTGCTGGAGCACGGTGCCGAGGGGCTGTATGAGCCGCTGGACCTCAATATCGCGCGTTGCAAGCTGATGACGGCTGGTATTCAGGGTGCCGAGCCCGCCCGTGCCCGGCGTCGGGTGGCGACCAAGTTCGTCAATGTGGCGCGGCGCTATTACGCCGAGCAGGGCATCCAGGCCGAGGTCATCAAGCTGTACGGTGCCATGGAGCTGGCGCCGCTGATGAACCTGGCCGACGAGATCGTCGATATCGTCGATACCGGCAATACGCTGCGTGCCAACGGTATGGAGCCACGGGAACTGATGGCCCATATTAGCACCCGGTTGGTGGTCAATCAGGCCTCGATGACCATCAAGCATGATCAGATCAAACCGCTGCTGCGCCGCTTGAGCGACGCCGTCGAGGCGCGGCGGCAGGCGGCAAGCTGAGCGCACCAGCCAACGGAACCCGAGGGTTCTCAACGTATGGCCAAGACAGAAGCGGAGATTTCCGACATGAGCCAAGACACGCCCCTGGTGGCCCGACTCTCGACCCGAGACGAGGATTTCGAGTCCCGTCTCACCGACCTGCTGGCGTGGGAAGGCGTGTCGGACCATGGTGTCCAGCAGGCGGTCTCCGAGATCATCAGCCAGGTGCGTCGGGAGGGGGATGCCGCCCTGGTGGCGCTGACCTGTCGCCTCGATCGCCTCGAGGCCTCGAGCATGGCGGATCTGACCCTGGGGGCTGATCGTCTCGAGGCCGCCTACGCGTCTCTGCCCGACGACCAGCGTCAGGCGCTGGCCACCGCCGCCGAGCGTATCCGCGTCTACCACGAACGCCAGAAGCCCACTTCCTGGCAGTACACCGAAGACGACGGCACCGTGCTGGGGCAGAAGGTCACGCCGCTGGATCGCGCCGGTATCTACGTGCCCGGCGGCAAGGCCGCCTATCCCTCATCGGTGCTGATGAACGCTGTGCCGGCCCACGTGGCGGGAGTGCGGGAGATCATCATGGTGGTGCCCACGCCCGACGGCGTGGTCAACGATCTGGTGCTGGCGGCGGCGCATCTAGCCGGGGTGGACAAGGTGTTTACCCTGGGCGGTGCCCAGGCCGTGGCGGCGCTGGCCTATGGCACCGAAAGCGTGCCCAGGGTCGACAAGATCGTCGGGCCGGGCAACATCTATGTGGCCACCGCCAAGCGCGCGGTCTTTGGTCAGGTGGGGATCGACATGATCGCCGGGCCTTCCGAGATCCTGGTGGTGTCCGACGGCCAGACCGATCCTGACTGGCTGGCCATGGACCTGTTCTCCCAGGCAGAGCACGACGAAGACGCCCAGGCGATCCTGGTCAGCTGGGACGTGGAGCATCTGGCGGCGGTGGAAGCGTCCATGGAACGGCTGCTGCCGACGCTCGAGCGCGAAGCCATCGCCGGGGCCTCGCTGCGTACGCGCGGTGCGCTGATCGCCTGTCGTGACGAGGGCGAGGCGCTGGAGTTGATCAATCGCATCGCGCCGGAGCATCTGGAGTTGTCGGTGGAGCACCCGGAGCGACTGGCGGAGCAGGTGCGCCACGCCGGAGCCATCTTCATGGGACGGCATACCGCAGAGGCGCTGGGCGACTACTGCGCTGGTCCCAACCACGTGCTGCCGACCTCGGGTACGGCGCGCTTCTCGTCACCGCTTGGCGTCTACGACTTCCAGAAGCGCTCTTCGATCATTCACTGCTCGCCACAGGGGGCGTCTACCCTGGGCAAGACCGCCTCGGTGCTGGCTCGTGGTGAATCGCTGACCGCCCACGCGCGTTCGGCGGAGTACCGCATCAAGGATTGAAGCGACGCAGGGCCGGTGGTCGTTGTGACCGAGCGCCCCCGGCCCCAGACAGGCATCCAGACATGAAAAGGCCCGGAGCAATTCCGGGCCTTTTCATGTCTGGACGGTGGGGCACGCTTGGACACTGCTTCTGCGTTACCCACCTCGGGGTGCGTCTCAGGGGGCTGACTGGCTGCTGCCGGTCTGCTGCGACTGGGATTGGGGCGTGGGGCGCTCGCCGACTTCCAGTTCCACCTCGATCGGCTTGCCGTCGCGGGCGACGCTGACGGTCAGGGTGGTGCCGGGAGCCACCGCAGCGATGTCGCTCATGGTCCGACGCGGATCGATCACCGCGCGACCGTCGACCTCGAGCAGTACGTCTCCGGGTTTCAGTCCCGCCCGGTCGGCCGGTCCCTGGGACACCACGCCGGCGATGATTACCCCGGCTGGCGCCTGCAGGCCGAAGGAAGCGGCCAGTTCCTGGTTCAGCTCCTGGGCCTCGATGCCGAGCCAGCCGCGGATGACCCGGCCGTGGGTGACCAGCTCGTCGAGGATGCTGCGGGCCAGGTTGGCCGGGATCGCGAAACCGATACCCTGGGAGCCCCCCGAGCGGGAGAAGATGGCGGTGTTGATGCCGACCAGGGCGCCGTCGGGGTTGATCAGGGCGCCGCCGGAGTTGCCCGGGTTGATCGCCGCATCGGTCTGGATGAAGTCCTCATAGGCGTTGAGTCCCAGATGGCTGCGACCGGTGGCGCTGATGATGCCCATGGTCACCGTCTGGCCGACCCCGAAGGGGTTGCCGATGGCCAGCGAAACGTCGCCCACCGCGACCTTGCGCGAGTCGGTCAGCTCGATCACCGGCAGGTCGCCGAGATCGATCTTGAGTACCGCCAGGTCGCTTTCGGGATCGGTGCCGATGACCCGGGCCAGGGTCTCGCGGCCGTCGCGCAGCGCCACCTGGACCTGGTCGGCGCCGCTGATGACGTGGTGGTTGGTCAGCACGTAGCCGTCCTCGCTGACGATGACGCCGGAGCCAAGGCTCGAAAGCATGCGTTGGCGCGACGGCACGTCATTGTTGCCGAAGAACTGGCGGAAGAAGGGGTCTGACATCAGCGGGTGGGTTTCCCGTTCCACGACCCGCGAGGAGTAGACGTTGACCACCGCGGGCGCGGCCTTCTCCACCGCCTCGGCGTAGCTCACGGGGCCGCCACGGCGGTCCAGCGGCGCAGCCTCCTTGACCTCGGGGGCAGGACGTTGCGGTGCCTGCTGCTCGGTGGTTGTCGCTGGTGGCGTGGCGGGAACTACCGTCAGGCTGTCACCGCTCGGTGACGGTAGTCTGCCGAGCCGTTCGGGGAAGGCATTGATCAGCACGATGGCGAGCAGAATGCCGATGAGGACCGGCCAGATATAGGTCGAGAGGGTGCGTCGCATGCGGCGATGATCCTTGGCGCTTGGCAGTGAGGCGGTCGCGGGCCGGCGGGGCGGTGCGTACAATGTGCGCCATTGTAGCATCGCCAACCTGATGCTTGTTTGGAGCTATTTCAGGAGATCTCATGATAGACCGCGACGAACTGGTATCGGCCTGCGAGCAGCTGCTGGAGGCCCGGCGCTTCAAGGACTACACCGAGAACGGGCTGCAGGTGGAGGGCGCACGCACGGTCACCCGTGTGCTCTCCGGCGTCACCGCCTGTCAGGCGCTGCTTGACGAGGCGGTGCGCTGGCAGGCCGATCTGGTGCTGGTGCACCACGGCTACTTCTGGAAGAACGAGCCGGTGGCGGTTACCGGCATGAAGCGCCGGCGGCTGTCGACTCTGCTGGCCAACGACATCAACCTGCTGGCCTACCACCTGCCATTGGACGCCCATCCCGAGCTTGGCAACAATGCGACCCTGGCGCAGCTCCTGGGGTGGACGGTGGAGGGAACGCTGGACGCGCCCATGGGCGAAGGGCTTCTGTGGCACGGTCGGCTGGAAAGGCCAATGGGCGTTGCCGAGCTGGCTGCCCAGGTAGGAGCGTCGCTGGCACGCGAGCCGTTGGTGATCGAGGCGCCTGGTACCGACGCGGTGAGTCGAATCGCCTGGTGTACCGGCGGCGCTCAGGACATGATCATCCCGGCCGCCGAGGCCGGTGCCGAGGTGTTCGTTTCGGGCGAGATATCCGAGCGCACAACCCACCTGGCGCGGGAGATGGGGATCCACTATCTGGCAGCGGGTCATCACGCCACCGAGCGCTACGGCGTCCAGGCGTTGGGGGAATGGCTGGCGCAGCGCTTTGGTGTCGAGCACCGCTTCGTCGACATCGACAACCCTGCCTGAGCAGCAAGCGCCATCGACCGCTTGTGTCGCTGCCAACGCCAGAGCCCGCACCAGTGTGCGGGCTCTGTCATGGCGGGGTGGTCAGTAACGTGGCGGGCGCGGTTCTGCGTTCTGGTCGTCATTGGCCTGGCGCAGACCGAAGTCCTCTGACAGGGTGCCGCGGTTGCCGTCGGCGTAGTCCCGCGGAATGGCGATATCATCGCTGGTCTCGCCGGGTTCGCTGGGCGGTGTCACCTCGCCGCCGATGGCCTTGCTGCCAAGCTGGCGCGCCGACTCGTGAAGTTGGCGCTGCAGGGTGAGGGCGTCATCGCAGACCTGCCGGGCCAGGTCGTCCATCTGTTGCAGGTGGTCGTCGACACCGTCTTTCCACTCGGTCAGCTGGCGTTCCCGTTCGGTCAGCTTGAGGCGCAGCCTTTGGGCACTGCGTGCGCCGCCGTTGAGCAGGTGGTAGCCCAGTGCGCCGAGTCCAATTCCGGCCACCAGGCAAGCCGCCGCCAGGATCATGTTGAAGTTGCTTGGTTCCACGTAGTTCTCCCTGAGCTCTTTCGGACGACCCGCGGCCGCCGCCGGCCTGGCCGACGGCCTGGCCGACGGCCCATTATAGAGGCGTTGGCTCATAAAGGGTCAATGGCCTGGGGCCTCCCTTGTCGTGCTGGCGTGATGCGCTGTTGCCGGTCGCGGCCTGGGACCTGCCATTCCTGTGTGGTCTGCGTATAATGCGGCTCCGAACTTGTTGACAGTCAGGACGCTACATGAGCTCTTCCCCGTCGAGCAGTGGTCGGCCAGAAACTCCGCTGGAACGCTACCGGCGCGACCTCCAACGTGATGATTTCACGGAGGATGCCGCCCAGGCCAATGCCGTGGCGCATCTGCAGCGACTGTATGACGAGCTGGTGGCAGCGCCCAAGGCCAAGGCGCCGGCGGCGGCGCGCGACGGCTGGGCGTCGAAGGTGAAGGGCCTGTTCGGGCGCAAGGAGGAAGAGCAGGAGCCGGCGCTGCCAGCCATCTCCGGGCTCTATTTCTGGGGCGGCGTCGGTCGTGGCAAGACCTACCTGGTCGACACCTTCTACGAAGCGCTGCCGTTTCCCCAGAAGATGCGCACCCATTTCCATCGCTTCATGCAGCGTGTCCACAACGAGCTGGATCACTGCAAGGGCGAGAAGAACCCGCTCCGGCTGATCGCCGGCAAGTTTGCCGAGGAGGCGAGGGTGATCTGTTTTGACGAATTCTTCGTCAAGGACATCACCGATGCCATGATTCTGGCCAATCTGCTCGAGGCGTTGTTCGAGCGCGGTGTGGTGCTGGTCGCCACCTCCAACATCGTGCCGGACGATCTGTACAAGGATGGCCTGCAGCGCTCTCGCTTTCTGCCGGCCATCGATCTGCTCAAGCGCCACTGTGAGGTGGTCAACGTCGATTCCGGCGTCGACTATCGACTGCGGGCGCTGGAGCGCGCCGAGATCTTCCATTCGCCGCTGGACGAGGCGGCGGATCAGGAGCTCGAGCGCAGCTTTCGCGAGATCGCCGGTCAGGCGGGGGAAGAGCAGGTGCCGGTGGAGATCAACCATCGCATCCTCAAGGCGCGTCGACTGCACGAGGACGTGGTCTGGTTCGACTTTCTCGAGCTGTGCGACGGGCCGCGCAGTCAGAACGACTACATCGAGCTGGCTCGCGAGTTCCACACGGTCCTGGTGTCCTGTGTGCGGCGCATGGACGCCGCCACCGACGATCAGGCCAGGCGCTTCATCAACATGGTCGACGAGTTCTACGACCGTGGCGTCAAGCTGTTGATGTCCGCCGAAGCGCCGGCAGAGGCGCTCTATGAGGGTGGCAAGCTGGAGTTCGAGTTCGAGCGCACTCTGTCCAGGCTTCAGGAGATGCAGTCCCGGGAGTACCTGGCGCTGCCCCACAAGCCTTGAGCCGACGGTGATTGCGTGTGTCCGAGGGGGTGACGGCACGCTTTCGCTCATGTAGAATGCGCGCTCGCTCGACCGTTGTGGCGGCATCGTCCGGATTTCCGGGTGCCGCGCAACCAAGAAAAATAGGGATGATCTCTTCGCGGCGTGGTCTCGCTGAACACCTGTCGGGTGTCCACAACACGACGAAAGGGATCCAACACATCGAATTGGTGATTTCATCCATGAAGACGTTCAGTGCTAAGCCGCAGTCCGTCCAGCGCGACTGGTATGTCGTCGATGCCGCGGACAAGACGCTCGGTCGTCTGGCTACCGAAATTGCTCGCCGCCTGCGTGGCAAGCACAAGCCGGAATACACTCCTCACGTTGATACCGGCGACTACATCGTCGTGATCAATGCCGAGAAGGTTAAGGTCACCGGCAACAAGGCCAGCGACAAGATGTACCATCGTCACACCGGTTACCCGGGTGGCCTGCGTTCCATGACCTTCAGCCAGCTGATCGACCACGCTCCCGAGCGTGTCATCGAAGGTGCCGTCAAGGGCATGCTGCCGAAGGGTCCGCTGGGCCGTGCCATGCACGCCAAGCTCAAGGTCTACGCCGGTTCCGAACATCCGCACGCTGCCCAGCAGCCGCAAGAACTGAACATCTGAGGGGATCTTCGCCATGACACAGCAGTATTACGGTACCGGGCGCCGCAAGACCTCAACCGCGCGCGTCTTCCTCAAGCCGGGCACCGGCAAGATCACCGTCAACAGCCGTGACCTGAACGAATACTTCGGTCGCGTGACTGGCCGCATGGTGGTTCGCCAGCCGCTGGAACTGACCGAGACCCTCGGCCAGTTCGACGTCTATGTCACCGTCAAGGGTGGCGGCGGCAGCGCCCAGGCCGGCGCCATTCGTCACGGCATCACCCGTGCCCTGATGCAGTACAACGAGGACTTCCGTCAGCCGCTGCGTGCTGCCGGCTACGTCACTCGTGACGCACGTGAAGTCGAGCGTAAGAAGGTCGGTCTGCGCAAGGCGCGTCGTCGCCCGCAGTTCTCCAAGCGTTAATCACCCACGCTTGCCGATCAACAACGCCCGGGCCATTGGCCCGGGCGTTGTCGTGTCCGGGGTTCGAAAAATTGTGTGCTGTAGTGCTCTGGTGGTGGGGATCATCGGGTCGCCTGGCGGCGCTTGTTTCCCTCGTTAATCTGTCATCGTCTATGCCTTTTGAGCCGCCCTGTCCCTCAAGGCGAACAGGCACAGTGGTATAAAGTTGTTCCACGTCAATTGTCTGGGGCTTGCGCAGGGGGTCTGGGTCAGCCGGCTTCTTGTGCCGGTGGGGGGGATTTCCTAACATACAATCCACTTGTATCCGTGGTCACGGACATTCAAGGGGCCGTGAAAACAACAACGGATAAAGTCTGATGGGAGAAACCAGATCATGGCAGACAACGGCGTGAACAAAGGGCGACGCCGTTTCCTCGTAGGGGCGACCTCCGTAGTTGGAGCAGTCGGCGCCGTCGGGGTAGCGGTACCCTTTGTGGCTTCCTGGCAGCCTAGTGCCAGGGCTCGGGCGGCGGGTGCGCCCGTTCAGGCGGATATTTCGAAGCTCGAACCCGGGCAGCGAATGACCGTCGAGTGGCGGGGCCGTCCTGTATGGGTCATCAATCGCACGCCGGAGATGATCGAACGTACCGAGGCGTTGACCGACGAGGTGCTGGCAGACCCGGATTCCGCCAAGCCGATGCAGCCGGACTATGCCGGCGGTTCGCTGCGCTCCATTCGGCCCGAGATCGGTGTGCTGGTCGGCATCTGTACGCATCTGGGCTGTTCACCGCTGTTCAAGCCGGAGCCCAACGCCGAAGGCGTCGGTGTCGATGACTGGCCCGGTGGCTTCTTCTGCCCGTGCCATGGTTCGCGCTTCGACCTGGCGGGCAGGGTGTTTCGCAATGTGCCCGCTCCGGTGAACCTGGAAGTTCCACCCTACTACTTTGTCAACGAGTCGGTCATCGTGGTCGGCGAAGACGGGGAGGGCGCATAATGGCGAATCCCAACAAGGCCAAGGCCGAACGCGGTTTCATGCGCTGGGTCGATGATCGCTTCCCCGCCACCCAGATGTGGCAGGAGCATCTGTCCGAGTACTACGCGCCCAAGAACTTCAACTTCTGGTACTTCTTCGGCTCCCTGGCGCTGCTGGTGCTGGTCAATCAGATCCTCACCGGTGTCTGGCTGACCATGAGCTTCAACCCCAGCGCCGAGGGTGCCTTCGCCTCCGTCGAGTACATCATGCGTGATGTCGAGTACGGCTGGCTGATCCGCTACATGCACTCCACCGGCGCCTCGGCGTTCTTCCTGGTGGTCTACCTGCACATGTTCCGCGGCCTGCTCTATGGCTCCTACAAGGCGCCGCGTGAGCTGGTGTGGATCTTCGGCATGGCGATCTACCTGGCGCTGATGGCCGAAGCCTTCATGGGCTATCTGCTGCCCTGGGGACAGATGTCCTACTGGGGTGCCCAAGTCATCATCTCGCTGTTCTCCGCCATCCCGAGTATCGGTCCCGACCTGGCCCAGTGGGTGCGCGGTGACTATCTGATCTCCGGGATCACGCTGAACCGCTTCTTTGCCCTGCACGTGGTGGCGCTGCCTATCGTGATCCTGGCGCTGGTGGTGTTGCACATCATTGCCTTGCACGAGGTGGGGTCCAACAATCCCGATGGCATCGATATCAAGGCCAAGAAGGACGAGACCGGCAAGCCGCTGGACGGCATTCCCTTCCATCCGTACTACACGGTGAAGGATATCGTCGGAGTGGCGGTGTTCCTGTTCGTGTTCTGCGCGGTGATCTTCTACTTCCCCGAAGGCGGCGGCTACTTCCTCGAGAAGCCCAACTTCGAGCCGGCCAACCCGCTGAAGACGCCGGATCATATCGCCCCGGTGTGGTACTTCACGCCCTTCTACGCGATCCTGCGCGCCATCACCTTCTCGCTGTTTGGGCTGGACGCCAAGTTCCTCGGGGTCATCTTCATGGGGGCGGCCATCGCGGTGCTGTTCGTGCTGCCCTGGCTCGACCGCTCTCCGGTGCGCTCCATGCGCTACAAGGGCTGGATCTCCAAGGTGATGCTGGTGCTGTTCGCGATCAGCTTTGTCATCCTCGGGGTGCTCGGGGTGCTGCCGCCGACCGGCGCCAGGACACTGCTGGCCCAGATCTGCACCGTGATCTACTTCGCCTTCTTCGTGTTGATGCCCATCTATACGCGGCTGGAGAAGACCAAACCCGTTCCTGAAAGGGTGACTGGCTAATGAAAAAGCAACTGTTCGCACTGCTCTTCGCGCTGGTCCCGCTTTGCTCCTTCGCCGCGGGCGGCGAGGGGGTGCACCTGCGCAGCATGTCGCCGGATCTGGAGAACCAGGCCTCGCTGCAGAACGGGATGAAGCTCTACGTCAACTACTGCATGGGCTGTCATTCCCTGGAGTACCAGCGTTTCTCCCGCGCGGCCGAGGATCTGGGGATGCCCCAGGATCTGGTCGAGGACAATCTGATCTTCTCGCCGGAACTGGGGTACAACGACCAGATGCACAAGGCGATGAGCGCCGAGGATGCCGAGGTATGGTTCGGCAAGGCGCCGCCGGATCTGACCCTGGAGGCCAGACTGCGCGGAACCGACTGGATCTACAGCTATCTGCTGAGCTTCTATCGTGACAGCGAGCGTGCCACCGGGGTCAACAATGTGGTGTTCCCGGCGGTGGGGATGCCCAACGTGCTCGAGCCGCTGCAGGGGGTGCAGGAGAAGGTCTGTGCAGCCTCCGACCATGCGGTCGGTGACGCCGAACTCGATCCGCTGACCGGCAAGTACCAGTCCTGCGAGACCCTGCAGGTGACGTCGCCGGGCAGCATGGAGCCCAAGGAGTTCGAGCAGGCGGTGTATGATCTGACCAACTTCCTGGCCTACGTGGGCGAGCCGTCCAAGCTGCATGCCCAGGCGCTGGGACCGAAGGTGCTGATCTTCATCCTGCTGTTTGGCATCATCGCCTACTTCCTCAAGCGCGAGTACTGGCGAGACATTCACTGACCGATTGGTCCACCATGGCGGGCGCGGGGTCGATGACCACGCGCCCGTTGCCTTTTCTGGTATCATCGTTGCGCCCGGGCGGACCCGCTGCGGGAGCAAAGATGTGCCCCTGATGCCCCCCCGAGAAGGGGGTTGTCGTGTTATCATCCCGGCTTGAACTGATGCGAGGATTGTTTCATGGGTGTAGTGGCCAAGCGGTCGTCGATGATCTTCTACTCCGGTGGCGAGGACCATTTCAGCCATCGTGTACGGATCGTGCTGGCTGAGAAGGGCGTGGCCGTGGATATTGTCGAGGTGACCGACGACAAGCATCCCGAGGAGTTGGCGGACCTGAACCCTTACAACAGTGTCCCCACGCTGTTGGATCGTGACCTGGTGCTCTACGAGTCCAAGGTCATGATGGAGTATCTGGACGAGCGTTTCCCGCACCCGCCGTTGCTGCCGGTCTATCCTGTCGCGCGTGCCCAGAGCCGACTGTGGATGCATCGTATCGAGCGCGAGTGGTGCCCGATGGTCGATCGCATCCTGTCCGGCAGCAAGAAGGAAGCCGACAAGGCGCGCAAGGAGCTGCGTGAAAGCCTGATCGGTATCTCGCCGATCTTCGAGGACATGCCCTTCTTCATGAGCGAGGAGTTCACCCTGGTGGACTGCTGCCTTGCGCCGATCCTGTGGCGTCTTCCAGCGCTCAATATCGAGCTGCCCGAGAAGCAGGTACGGCCGCTGATGGGCTACATGGAGCGCGTGTTCGCCCGTGATGGCTTCCGTGCTGCGCTGTCCGAGGCCGAGCGCGAAATTCGTCCCTGATGTTTTGCTTGAACGGAATGCCTGAGCCGTGTGTGTCCGGTCGCCACCGGAGTCGCCCGAGTTCCCATTCGCCAACCAAGAGGGCCATATCATGAAGTCGAGCCGTCCCTACCTGGCCAGGGCGCTGTACGAGTGGCTGCTGGATAATGAATTGACGCCGTATATCGTCGTCGATGCGGAGTACGAGAACGTCGAGGTTCCCAGGCAGTTCGTGCAGAACGGCCAGATCGTGCTGAACCTTGGCCCTACCGCCGTGCGTGATCTGGACATGGGCAACGACGTGATTCGTTTCTCGGCGCGCTTCAGTGGCAAGTCGGAGTTGCTGTTTGTACCGCTGCCTGCACTGATTGCCCTGTACGCCCGCGAGAACGGCGTCGGCATGGTCTTTGGTCACGAGCCTGAGCTTCCCGTCGAAGAGGCCAACGACGTCGATGCGCCGGCCCTGGAGAGCGTCAAGGATTCGTCAGAGGAGGAGTCTCCTGCCGCTTCCGATGAGGACGCAGGCGGTGAGTCCGATGGCGGCGATGGCGTGGATGAAGGTGTCGAGAGGTCCAAGCCGCCTCGCAAGGGGCGTCCATCCCTCAGGGTGATCAAGTAAGGCCATCGGGCGCATCCCGCTCGAAAGGTGGTCGGCGGCGAGCTGTCGTCGGCTTGATCTGCTGGAAAAGCGGGACCTCTTCACGAGCGTGATCTCTTCACAAGCAGTATCTCAAAAAAGCGGCGAGCCCTCAGGCTCGCCGCTTTTTTGTGCATCTTTTGCGCTTGAGGGACGCGCCGTCTTGCGAGGGCGCGCCTGTCGCCATCAGTCGATGTAGTCGAATACCTTGACGATACGCTCCATGCCGCCGGCGTTGGATACCACATTGACCGCACGGTCGGCCTCGGCGTGGGTGACCAGGCCCATCAGGTAGACGGTAGCGTTCTCGGTGACCACGGTGATGCGGCCAGAGTCGACCTGATCGCTGGTGGCGAGGGCGGTACGTGCCTTGGTGTCCAGCCAGGCGTCGTTGAGGCGCTGACTGGTGGGCAGGTTGGCCGCCACGCTGAGTTCATTGTGGACCCGGCGAACGTTGCGCACCTGGCTGACGATCTCTTCGGCGCGCTGCTTGAGCTCTTCGCTGGGGACCTGGCCGGTCAGCAGTACCACGCCGTTGTAGCTGTCGACGTTGATCCTGGCGTCCTTCAGGCGTGCATCGACGCGTCCCAGGTTGTGGGCGGCCTTGGTCTCGATGCTCTCGTCCTCGACGGTCGCGCCCAGGGTGCGTTCGCCGTAATCCTCGTCGATGGTGCCGGGGTTGGTCACCGAGGTTACGGTGGTGCAGCCGGCCAGCAGGGCGGACAGCAGCAGGGCGGTCATCAGGGGGCGTGTCGAACGGGAATCGCGTTGCGTCATGTTATTCACTCGCACCAAAGAGTTGTTCGTCGATAAGGTCACACAGGCAGTGGATCACCAGCAGGTGAACCTCCTGAATACGGGCCGTGGAGGTAGCCGGCACCCTGATCTCGCAATCGTCCTGTCCCAGCAGGGAGGCCATGTTGCCGCCGTCCCGTCCAGTCAGGGCCACCACCGTCATGTCACGGTCATGAGCGGCCTGGATGGCCTGGATGACATTGGCCGAGTTGCCGCTGGTGGAAATCGCCAGCAGCACGTCGCCAGGCTGGCCCAGGGCGCGCACCTGCTTGGAGAACACCTCGTTGTAGCTGTAATCGTTGGCGATGGAGGTCAACGTCGAGGTGTCGGTGGTCAAGGCCAGGGCCGGCAGACTGGGGCGCTCGCGCTCGAAGCGATTGAGCAGTTCGGAGGAGAAGTGCTGGCTGTCGCCGGCGCTGCCGCCGTTGCCACAGGCGAGAATCTTGCCGTCGGTGACCAGGCTCTGGACCATCATCTGGCTCGCGACCTCGATGAACGGTGGAAGCACTTCGCTGGCGTAGGTCTTGGTGTCGATACTGTCGTTGAACTGTCCGAGAATTCGGCTTTGGAAATCCATGCTGCCTTCCTGGTCCATGGGGGCTCGCCGGGAGCCCGCTGTGTCAGTTTGCTTCGAATGCACCGGCGATCCACTGGATGTCGAGGCTCGGTGACGAGCCGGTAACGGCCAGGACATCGAAGCGGCAAGGACATGATAGCCCGTTGCGGTGGAGATAAAAACGCGCCGCCTGGATCAGGCGGCGTTGTTTGGTGATGGTGATTGTTTCTGCAGGATGGCCGTGGCGGATGCTGCGGCGGTGGCGCACTTCGACGAACACCAGGGTCTCGCCGTCACGCATCACCAGATCGATCTCGCCTCCCTTGGCGCGCTGGTTGCGCGAGATCGCTATCAGTCCACGCTGGCACAGCCAGGCCTCGGCGTGACGCTCGATGGCCTGGCCGCGGGCGACGGCGTCTATGGCGTCAGGGCGCCGCATCACCGAGGCCGTCACTGAACACGGGTGCCGGCACGCCGCTGCTGAACTGCGCCCATGGCAGTTCGCGGTAGATGCGGCCATCGCCGGCGGCGCTCAGGGTGCCGGTAGCGCCCTGCATGCGTGAACCCGGCAGTGCCTGGATCTGCGGCATGCGGCGTGCCAGTTCGTAGGCGTCGACGCCCATCGCCATCAGGCGGAAGATGGCTGGCTTGTCCTCGGCCTTGAGCTCTCGATAGGTGTCGTAGAAGGGGAGAGCCTCGGCACCGCCCACGGCGGCGTCGGGAATGTTCCAGGGAATATCAGGGAACTGCACGCCGTCGAGGTCGCGGTCCAGGCGCGACTGAGGGGTGCCTTCGTAGAGGTGAGAAGTGGCGTACACCGGCAGATCGGAGGCCGAATAGTATTCCAGTGTCGGCGGCACCTGGCGGGCGAAGTCCGGCAGGGCCAGCAGGAACAGCATGTCCGGACGCGGGTTGCTGATGGCGCGGCGAGTGCTGTCGGTGGCCGAGGCGCCGGGGTTGTAGCGCACCGCCGTGGCAATATCGCCGCCCAGTTCGCTCCAGGTGTTCCAGAAGGCCTCGCCGACCCGCTGACCCCAGTCGTTGTCGGGTACCAGCATGGAGGCGCTGCGGTGGCCGTCCTGCCAGCCGCGGCGGGCCGCCTGGCGGGCTTCGTCTTCTGCCGACAGGCCGTACTCGTAGAGGTTCTTGGTCTGGTTTGAGGCGGACTGGCCGTAGTTCAGCGCCAGGGTCGGCAGGGGCACCTCGGCGCGGCTTTCGAGACGGGTCACGTCGCTCTTGTCCAGCGGGCCGATGACCACCTGGGCGCCGCTGCTCTGGGCCTGCTGATAGAGTTCGTCGAGATTGCCGTTGGAGGCGTCGAAGAAGCTGAGCTGGGCCCCGTTTCCGCCGCCGTTGACCACATTGGCCTGGTGGCTGCGAATTCCCTTTTCGATGGCGTCGGCGACGCCGGAAAGCGGGCCCGACTCGGGCAGCAGCACCGCGATGCTCTGCACGCTCTTGCCACGCAGTTCACGCAACTGGGTGATCTGGGTAGGCAGGCGACGGTTGGCGGGGTGGTCCGGATTGGCCACGCGCCAGTCATCGAGACGAGCGAATAGCCTCTGGATGTCACCGCCGCTCTGGTTGACCAGGCGGGTCAGCTCGAGCCAGCCGGTGACGATGGCATTGCCGGGCTCTTCAAGTGCCTCGAGCTGGCGGCCGTTGAGTGCGCTCAACTGGTCCCAGATGGCGTCGTTGATGTCCTCGCGGCCGGTGGCGCTCTGCACCTGCATCAGCAGGCGAGCCGACTCGAGTGGTTCGCCCAGCTGGCCCAGCGCCAGCCCCTGGCGCAGGCGCAGCAGATTGGCTTCGTCGTTGGGCAGCTGCATCTCGTCGAGCACGCTGGCGGCTCTGACGACCGCCTGGGGATCGCCCTCACTGTCCCCCAGTTCGGACAGCAGCAGTGCCCACTGAAGCCGGCTGTCGCCGGAGAGCTGGCTGTCGTCCAGGCTGTTGAGGACTTCCAGTGCCTGGGGGCGGCGTCCGGAGCGTGCTAGGATGTCGGCCGCCCTCAGCCGGGTCTGCGCGGCTTCGGCGCCTTGTTGCTGGGCGGCTTGCGCCAGTAGTTGGTCCGGGTCGTCGTCCATGGCCCGCTGTACGATGCTCGGCGTGAAGCTGCAGCCGGCCAGCGTGATGGCCAGTACAGCGGCGGCCACGGGGCCGCGAGTCAAAGTCCTCATGAATCCTTCCTTGTCCGTGTTCCGGATGGCAGCCCAGGGAGCCAAGATGTCAGAAGCGAAAGCTGGTTCATTGTACGTGGTCGCCACGCCAATTGGGAATCTGGAAGATCTCAGTCCCCGCGCCGCCCAGGTGCTGGGCCAGGTGGCGTTGGTCGCGGCGGAGGATACCCGCCACAGTGCCCGCCTGATGCGTCATCTCGGTCTGTCGCCGGCGATGATTTCCGTGCACGACCATAACGAGGCGTCCCGAGTCGAGACGCTCATGCAGCGGCTTGCCCAGGGCGACGACGTGGCGCTGATCAGTGATGCCGGGACTCCCTTGATCAGCGATCCCGGCTACGTCGTGGTGCGTGAGCTCAGGGCGGCGGGTTTTCGGGTGGTGCCGATCCCCGGTCCCTGCGCCCTGGTCACTGCGCTGTGTGCCGCCGGGCTGCCTACCGATCATTTCAGTTTTCATGGCTTCCTGCCGGCCAAGGGTGCGGGGCGGCGAGCGCGCATCGAGGCCTGGAGGAATTCGCCCTTCACCCAGGTCTGTTACGAGTCTCCCCATCGTATCCGCGACACCCTGTCCGATCTGGCCGCCGTACTGGGCGAGCGCAGAGTGGTGCTCGGGCGTGAGTTGACCAAGACCTTCGAGACCTTCCTCGACGGCAGCGCCGCGGAGCTGCTGACACTGATGGAGTCTGACCCTGATCAGGCACGTGGCGAATTCGTGGTGATGGTGGCCGGGGCCTCGGGGCCGGCACCGGACCAGCGAGCGGTGGATGATGAAGCGCTGCTGCGCGCGCTGCTGGCCGAAGGGGTGGGGGTCAAGCAGGCCGCGGCCGTGGCCGCGCGCGTGCTCGGCGGTCCGAAGAAGCAGTGGTACGCCCAGGCACAGGCGTTGAAGGACGCCGATTGAATCCAGCCGCTGGTGCACTGGAGGACGCCCTGTGATCGTCGCTGCAAGGCGGGGATTGGGGGCGTCGAGAGGGTGTCGAGAGGGTGTCGAGAGGGCATCAGGAGCGATCGCCTGAAGAGGCTGGGGGTTGTCCCAGGCCCGCCACGGCAAGGCGGGGATTGAGGGCGTCGAGAGGGCATCGGGATCGATCGCCTGAAGAGGCTGGGGGTTGTCCCAGGCCCGTCACGGCAAGGCGGGGATTGAGGGGGTGGCAGGGCACTGGTATGCTTGCCGCGGGAGTTGGCCAGACAGTCGCCGCCGCTTGATGCGGGGGAGGAAAGTCCGGGCTCCATAGGGCGGAGTGCCAGGTAACCCCTGGGCGGCGTGAGCCGACGGAAAGTGCAGCAGAGAGTAGACCGCCTACGTCTCCCTCGGGAGGCCGGCAAGGGTGAAAGGGTGCGGTAAGAGCGCACCGCGCGCCTGGCAACAGTGCGTGGCACGGTAAACCCCACTCGGAGCAAGACCAAATAGGAACCCGTTGGCGTGGCCCGCGCTGGGTTCGGGTAGGTTGCTTGAGGGTAGTGGTGACACTGCTCCTAGAGGAATGACTGTCCTCGACAGAACCCGGCTTATCGGCCGACTCCCCATTTTTCTTGCGCGCTCGGGCCTGGCTCGAGCGGCGCGATCACTAGTTTGTGCGGCCAGGAGTCCAGTGGCGTGAGGGTTTTCCACCGCTGACGGCGCTGACGGCTGGCCGCGCGTAGGAACACCGCCGTCGAACGAGACCCGCATGCCGTCACCTTCCCCTGAATCCTCCGTGCGCGGCTTCGCTCATGAAAGCGTCCTGCTCGACGGTGCCGTCGACGCCCTGGTGCATGATCCCGCCGGCGTATATCTGGATGGCACCTTCGGACGAGGCGGTCATTCCCGCGCCATCCTTTCCCGCCTTGCACAAGACGGCGGCCTGCTGGCCCTTGATCGCGACCCCCAGGCGATCGCCGAGGCGGCCAGCATCGATGACCCACGCTTTACCATCGAACGTGCCGAGTTTGCGCGGCTGAGAGAGGTCGCCCGCGATCACGGCCTGGATGGCAAGCTGTCCGGTATCCTGCTCGACATTGGCGTGTCCTCGCCTCAGCTTGACGATCCCGATCGCGGTTTCAGCTTTCTGCGCGACGGCCCGCTGGACATGCGCATGGACCCGACCCAGGGCGAGAGCGCGGCCCAGTGGATTGCGCGTGTGGGCGAGGCCGAGATGGCTTCGGTGTTCAAGCGTTACGGCGAGGAGCGCTACGCTCGTCGGCTGGCGCGGGCCATCATCGCTCGGCGCCAGGAACGGCCTTTCACCCGTACGGCCGATCTTGCCGAGGTGGTCAAGGCCGCCCATCCCGCCTGGGAGAAGGCCAAGCATCCCGCCACTCGCGTGTTCCAGGCCATGCGTATCGAGATCAACGGTGAGCTCGATCAGCTCGATCAGGCGCTGGAAGCCGCGCTGGAGGCACTGGCGCCCGGGGGGCATCTGGTGGTGATCAGCTTCCACTCGCTGGAGGATCGACGGGTGAAGCGATTTATCCGCGATCACGTCAAGGGCGATACCCAGGTGCCCCGGGGTATACCGCTACGCGACGATCAGATCGCGCGACGGCTGGAGTCACTGGGCAAGGCGATGAAGGCCAGCGCCGAAGAGGTCGAGGCCAATCCACGCTCCCGCAGCGCCGTCATGCGCATGGCGCGCAAGCGCTACTGAGGACCTTCCATGGCTCAAGGACGACTGGATATCAACGCCTTTGGCTGGCCGCTGCCGCGCACCATGTCGCCACGCCTTTTGCTGGTGGTGGCGCTGCTGCTGGCATGCCTGGTGTCGGCGCTGGCGGTGATCAGCGTCAGTCACCAGACTCGCCAGCAGTATGCTCGGCTCCAGGAGCTGGAGCGTGAACAGCAGCAGTTGCAGACGGAGTGGGGGCAGTTGCTGCTGGAGGAGAGCGCCTGGTCGACGCCGTCGCGTGTCGAACGCCTGGCGGTGGAGCGTCTGGAGATGCGGCTGCCCGATATCCATGACATCGAGGTGATCACGCCATGACCGCGGAACTTCCCCGGGGCGTGACACCTCGCCGCCCGCCGCCGATGGAACCGATGGGGCGGGCGCGCTACGTGGTGATGATGACGCTGATCCTGCTGGGCCTGGGTCTGCTGGCCGGGCGGATCGTCGATCTTCACGTCATCGATCGCAACTTTCTTCAGGTGCAGGGGGACGCCCGTACCCTCAGAACCGATCCGATCCCCGCCCACCGGGGCATGATCACCGATCGTCACGGCGAACCGCTGGCGATCTCGACCCCTGTGGTGACGCTTTGGGCCAACCCCCAGGACCTGCCCGCTGACGACATCCAGCGGTTGCGCCTGGCCCAGGCGCTGGGCCAGGACCTCGATGCCCTCAACGAGCGTATCGACCGCTACAGCGAACGGGAATTCATGTACCTGCGTCGGCGCATGACCCCGGCCCAGGCCGAAGAAGTTCTCAAGCTGCGGGTGCCTGGCGTCCACGCCCGGGAAGAGTACAAGCGCTACTATCCTGCCGGCGAGGTGACCGCCCAGCTGCTGGGGGTCACCAACGTCGATGACCAGGGCCAGGAAGGACTGGAGCTGGCCTATCAATCCTACCTGTCCGGTGAGCCCGGCAAGCGCCGCGTGCTCAAGGACCGCCGTGGACGTCTGGTGCGCGACCTGGAGGTGCTGCAGGAGGCAGAGCCAGGCGGCAACCTGACGCTGTCCATCGACCAGCGCCTGCAGTACATGGCCTACCGTGAGATCAAGGCTGCCGTGGATGAAAACGACGCCGACGGCGGCGTACTGGTGATGATGGACGCGCGCAGCGGCGAGGTCCTGGCGATGGCCAACCAGCCCTCCTACAACCCCAATAATCGCGCCGGCCTGGACCCCCAGGGGCTGCGCAACCGGGCCATGGTCGACGTGTTCGAACCGGGCTCGGTGATGAAGCCGCTGGCCATGTCGGCGCTGCTCGAGACCGGTCGCTTTCCACGTGACACCGTGGTGGATACGTCGCCAGGCTGGATGCGAATCGACCGCTACACCATCCGCGACGTCTCCAACAATGGCGAGCTGACCCTGGCCGGGATCCTGCGCAAGTCCTCGAACATCGGCATGGCCAAGCTGACCCTACAGCTCGACGACCCGGTGGTGCCAGATCGCTACCGCGCGCTGGGCTTCGGCCAGGCCCCGGGCACCGGCTTCCCCGGAGAGGCCACCGGCAACATGCCGGCGCCGGCGGTGTGGTCGAGCAGTCAGTGGGCCGCGCTGTCCTACGGTTACGGTCTGTCGGTCACCGCCTTGCAGCTGGCCAGTGCCTATACCTCCATCGCCAATCATGGCGAACGCCTGCCGCCGTCACTGCTGCGCCTCAACCGCGCCGCCCAGGGCGAGCCGGTCATCGAGCCCGAGGTCGCCGACCGCGTCCTGGCCATGATGGATGAGGTGGTGGCACCAGGCACCGGCGCCCGACGCGCGCTGGTGCCCGGCTACAGTGTGGCCGGCAAGACCGGCACCGTGCGCAAGAGCGGCAGCGGGGGCTACGAGCAGAACGCCTACCGGTCGTTGTTTGTCGGGATTACCCCGGTCTCCGATCCACGCATCATCACCGTAGTAATGATCGACCATCCCCGGGGCGACGCCTACTACGGCGGCGCCATCGCTGCCCCGGTGTTCTCGCGGGTGGCGGGCAGTGCCCTGCGCATCCTCGACGTACCGCCGGATCGCCCCGAACAGGAGGGCGACAGCCCATGACGCAGAAGGCGACGGAATCCGCCATGACCCTATCCCTGGCGCGTCTTGACGACGTGCTGACCCAGTTCTGGAGTGAGCTTGCGCCGAACGCCGCGGTCGCCGGCGAGATGGCGACCTGGCTCACTACCGACAGCCGCGAGGTGTCGCCCGGCGCGACCTTTGTCGCGATCCCCGGCGTCGCCGCCGATGGCCGCGACTACATCGACAAGGCACTGGATGCCGGCGCCTGCCTGGTGCTGGCGGAAGGTCCGCAAGACGCCCCGCCGCGGGTCGATGGTCGCGTGCTGTGGCTGCCCGGGCTGCGCGCCCGACTCGGCGAGCTCGCGCGCACCCTGTATCAGGTGCCTGATGGGCTCGAGCTGATCGGTGTCACCGGCACCAACGGCAAGAGCTCGGTGACCCACTATATTGCCGAGCTGTCCCGCGCCACGGGCAGCGACTGTGGCCTGATCGGTACCCTGGGTCACGGCCGCCCGGGTGCCTTGACCCAGGGCATGCTGACCACCCCCGAGCCACTGGCGCTGCAACGCCAGCTGGGTGAGCTCGCCGACCAGGGCATCACTCGGGTAGCCATGGAAGTTTCCAGTCACGCCCTGGAGCAGGATCGGGTGGCGGGCTGTCGCTTTACTGCCGCGGTGTTTACCAACCTGAGCCGCGACCACCTCGACTATCACGGCAGCATGATCGCCTACGCCGCCTCCAAGGCGAAGCTGTTCAAGCGCCCGGAGATCAGCCTGGCCGTGGTCAACGGCGACGATCCCCTGGCTCGGCTGATGCTGGCGGGCATCGGCGAGGGCACCCGGGTGCTGGCCTGTGGTGAAGACGATGCCGTCTCGCTCAGGGTGCTGGATGTCGAGCCCGACGTCGGTGGGCAGCGTGCGCTGATCGCCACGCCGGAAGGCGAGAAGGTGGTGGTGCTGCCGCTGCTTGGTCGCTTCAATCTCGACAACGTCCTGCTGGCCATGGCCACCCTCTACGGTCTGGGTGTCGGCATCGACGAGCTGGTGACTGCCGCCGCGACCCTGACGCCGGTGCCGGGACGGATGCAGGCGTTGACGCGGCCCGGGGCTCCCACCGTGGTGATCGACTACGCCCACACGCCGGATGCGCTGGACAACGCCCTGGCGGCGCTTCGCGCCCACCTGCCCGGACGCGGGGCGCTGTGGTGCCTGGTCGGCTGCGGCGGTGATCGCGATAGCGGCAAGCGCCCGCTGATGGCCCAGGCGGCCGCAGGCCAGGCCGATCGACTGGTGATCACCGACGACAACCCCAGAAGCGAGGACCCGGACGCCATTCGCCAGACGATGCTCGCGGGGCTGGAGGGCCAGGCCCGCCAGCAGGCATGGGACATCGCCGGTCGCGGTGACGCCATCGCCCGTACCATCGCCGAGGCGAGCGCCGATGACGTGATTCTGATCGCCGGCAAGGGACACGAGGCCTACCAGGAGATTCAGGGCGTGCGCCACGACTTCTCCGACCTGGCCGAGGCCGAAGTCGCCTTGGACCAGCGTCGACAGGGGCGGGACCAATGAGCGCGCCAGGGCTCGCGTCGCTGGGGTCGGTGTGCCGTGCGCTGGGTGTCGATGAAGAGGGCGGTGGCGTTCAGGGGCTTGCCAACTCGCCGATAGCCGCCATCTCGCCGATAGCCGCCATCGTCACCGACACCCGTCGGGTGGCGGCGGACACGCTGTTCGTGGCCTTGAAGGGCGAGCGCTTCGATGCCCATGACTTTATTGCCAAGGCCCGCGAAGGCGGTGCCGTGGCGGCGGTGGTCGAGCACCCGGTGGACGACCCCTTGCCCCAGCTGGTGGTGGGCGATACCCGCATGGCGCTGGGGCTGCTGGCCCGTGAGCGGCGCCGGGCCTGGGGTGGTCCGCTGGTGGCGGTGACCGGCAACAGTGGCAAGACCACGGTCAAGCAGATGCTGGCGACATTGCTGGCTCGTCAGGGCGAGACCCTCGCCACCCACGGCAACCTCAACAACGATATCGGAGCGCCCTTGACGCTGCTGGCGCTTGCCTCGGATCACCAGAGAGCCGTGGTGGAACTCGGCGCCAACCACCTGGGCGAGATCGCCTGGACGGTAGCGCTGGCCGAACCCCAGGTCGCCATCATCACCAATGTCACCGGGGCCCACGTCGGCGAGTTCGGTGGCATGGGGCGCATCGCCCAGGCCAAGGGTGAGATTCTCGGCGGACTCGGCCCCGAGGGCGTCGCCGTACTCAACCGTGACGATCGCTACTTCTCGCTGTGGCAGCGCCTGGCGTCGCCCCGTGAGGTGATCGATTTCGGACTGACGCCCGAGGCGCGACTCCATGCCGGGGAACTGGTCTGCGATACGCTCGGGCGCTATGCTTTCACGCTGACTTTCGACGCTCAGGTGCTGGGGCGTGTCGAGTTGCCGCTGATGGGTCGTCACAACGTGTCCAATGCCCTGGCGGCTGCGGCAGGGGCGCTGGCCATGGGACTGCCCGCCGCCGACGTGGTGGCGGGACTCGGCGAGGTGGTGCCGACGCCGGGACGCCTGACCGTGGAGGAGGGGTTACGCGGTGCGCGGCTGCTCGATGATACCTACAATGCCAACCCGGGGGCGATGAAGGCGGCCATCGACGCCCTGCTGGGACTGCCCGGCCCGCACTGGTGCCTGCTCGGCGCCATGGGAGAGCTGGGCGAAGCGTCTGCCGATCTGCACGCAGAGATCGGACGCTACGCGCGGGAACGCGGCATCACATTTCTCGGTACTCTGGGCGAGGCGGCCGAGACCGCCGCCCGAGCCTTCGGCGAAGGCGGGTACCATTTTTCTGATCAGGCGGCGATGGTCCGCCATGTGCGTCAACATCTGCCCGAGGCGGCCAGCGTGCTGGTCAAGGGCTCCCGCGCCGCGGGGATGGAAGGCGTCGTGGCGGCCTTGCGGCCGGATGTTTCAAGGTGAACCTGATACATGTTGCTTTTCCTGGCTGAATTGTTGGCGAACTATCAAAGCGCCTTCAACGTCTTTGGATACCTCACCCTGAGGATGATTCTGGCGACCATCACCGCGCTGGTGCTGTGTCTGTGGTTTGGCCCCCTGATGATCCGCCGTCTGGTGGAGCGTCAGATCGGCCAGGCGGTGCGCGACGACGGTCCCCAGTCCCACCTGTCCAAGGCCGGTACGCCGACCATGGGCGGCGCCATGATCCTGATGGCCATGGCCGTCAGTACCCTGCTGTGGGGCGATCTGACCAACCATTATGTGTGGGTGGTGCTGGTCGTCACGCTGGGCTTCGGCGCCATCGGCTGGGTCGACGACTATCGCAAGGTGGTGGAAAAGAACCCGCGCGGACTGCCGGCTCGCTGGAAGTACTTCTGGCAGTCGGTGATCGGCCTGGGGGCTGCCGTGGTGCTCTACCTGACCGCGGCCTCGCCGGTGGAGACCAGCCTGATCCTGCCGCTGCTCAAGGACTTCGTGCTGCCCCTGGGTGGCTTCTACATCCTGCTGACCTACCTGGTGATCGTCGGCTCCTCCAACGCAGTCAACCTGACCGACGGCCTCGACGGCCTGGCGATCATGCCCACGGTGATGGTCGCCATGGGCCTTGGCGTCTTCGCCTACGCCAGCGGCAACGCGGTATTCTCCGAGTACCTGCAGATTCCGATGATCCCCGGTGCCGGCGAGCTGGCGGTATTCTGCGCCACCATTTCCGGCGCCGGACTCGGCTTTCTGTGGTTCAACACCTATCCCGCCCAGGTGTTCATGGGTGACGTTGGCGCCCTGGCGCTGGGTGCGGCCCTGGGCGTGGTCGCGGTGATCGTGCGCCAGGAAGTGGTGCTGTTCATCATGGGTGGCGTCTTCGTCATGGAGACCATCTCGGTGATCCTGCAGGTCGGCTCCTACAAGCTGACCGGTCGTCGTATCTTCCGCATGGCGCCGCTGCATCACCACTTCGAGCTCAAGGGCTGGCCCGAGCCTCGCGTGATCGTGCGCTTCTGGATCATCACCGTGGTGCTGGTCCTGCTGGGTCTGGCCACCCTCAAGATCCGCTGAGGTGGCCATGGACGCCAGTCAGGATGTGCGACTGCCGCAACGCCATGTCGTGCCCGCCCACCTGAGCGTGGTGGTAGGGCTCGGCCTTTCGGGGATGGCGATCTGTCGCCATCTCAAGCGTGAAGGCCGCGATTTCATGGTGGTGGACACCCGCGAGGCACCGCCGGGACTCGACGTCTTCCTGGCGGACTTTCCGGGGGTGCCGGTGCGCCTGGGGCCGCTCGATGGATTGGTGCTGGACGACGCGCGGGAGGTGATCCTGAGCCCCGGCATCGACCCCCATCAGGCGTGCTTCGAGGCGCCGGCCAGGCGCATCGATCCAGACACCGGCGAGCCCCGTCTGGTGGGTGAGATCGCGCTGTTCCGGCGGGCCTGTCGCGCGCCGCTGGCGGCCATCACCGGTGCCAACGCCAAGTCCACCGTGACCACCCTGGTCGGCGAGATGGCCCGCGAGGCGGGGCGGCGGGTGGCCGTGGGGGGTAACCTCGGTACCCCGGCGCTGGACCTGCTGGTGCAGGAACCCGAGGCGAATCTCTTTGTGCTGGAGCTGTCCAGCTTTCAGCTCGAGACGACCCCGTGTCTGGGGGCCGACAGTGCCGCCTTCCTTAACCTCAGCGAGGACCACCTCGATCGCCACGGCGACATGGCCGGCTATCGCCGCGCCAAGCTCGCGATCTTTCGTGGTGCCAGGCACGCGGTGGTCAACGCCGAGGACCCCCTGACCTGGCCGGACGAGGCGTTGCCTGCACTGTCACGCTTTGGCGTGACGGCGCCGCAATCCGGCGACGACTGGGGCGTGGTGGAGCACCAGGGCGAGCCCTGGTTCTTCCACGCGGACCAACCACTGTTGCCGGTGGCTCGCATGCGCCAGAGTGGCCGTCACCACCAGGCCAATGCGCTGGCCGCCCTGGCCATGGGGCAGCGTCTGGGCTTTCCGCTGGAGGCCATGGCCCGGGTGCTCGAACGTTTCAGCGGGCTTGCCCACCGCAGCGAGTGGCTCGCCACCATCGACGACGTCGACTGGATCAACGACTCCAAGGGCACCAATGTGGGCGCGACCCTGGCCGCCATTGCCGGACTCGGCCCGACCCTGGATGGGCGTCTGGTACTGCTGGCCGGCGGTGTCGGCAAGGGTGCCGATTTCTCGCCGCTGGCCGCCCCCCTGTCGCGCTACGCCCGTGAGGTGGTGCTGTTCGGCCGCGACGTCGAGGCGCTGGCCCAGGCCCTGAAGGGAGCGGTCGCCATCACCCGCGTCGACGACCTGGACGCCGCCATGTGTCGCGCACGGGAGGTGGCCAGGCCCGGTGATGCGGTGCTGCTGTCACCGGCCTGCGCCAGTCTCGATCAGTTCGTCAACTATCAGGCCAGGGGAGACGCCTTTCGCGCCTGGGTGCAGGATCTTTCCAGCGGAGCCAAGCCATGAGTCGTCTCGCCCGATCTCGCCAGCGCCTCGGGGCCCTGCGCGAGCGTCTTTCCACCCGCGACCATGCCTTCGATGGCTGGCTGGTGGTGGCTACGCTGTCGCTTCTGCTGATCGGCTGGGTGATGGTGACGTCGGCCTCCACCGAGGTGGCGTCGAGCCTGACCGGCAACGCCTGGTACTTCAGTATTCGCCACGGCATCTTCGTGCTGGGCGGGTTGACCGTGGGGTGCCTGGCGCTGCGCGTCCCCCTGGCCTGGTGGAAGGCCAATGGCCCGCTGCTGCTAGTGGTGGGACTGGTGCTGCTGTTGCTGGTACTGCTGGTGGGGCGCGAGGTCAACGGCAGCCGCCGCTGGCTGTCGATCCCCGGGGTGCCCTTCAATCTACAGGCCTCGGAGGTCGCCAAGCTCTGCTTGATCGCTTACATGGCGGGCTATCTGGAGCGCTTTCTGCCACAGGTCAGGCGTCAGTGGGGGGCCTTCCTGCGCCCGTTGGTAGTGGTCGGAGTGGTGGCCGTGCTGCTGATCCTCGAGCCCGACTACGGCGGCGTGGTGGTCATGACCAGCTGCGTCATGGGCATGTTGCTGATGGCCGGGGCGCCCTGGGGGCGCTTTCTGCTGTTGTTCGTGCTGGTGGGAACCCTGGGTGCCATCCTGGCGGTGGCCGAACCTTACCGCATGGCGAGACTGACAAGTTTCATCGATCCCTGGGCGGACCAGTTCGCCAGCGGTTACCAGCTGACCCAGGCGCTGATCGCCTTCGGTCGCGGCCACTTGATCGGCATGGGCCTCGGCAACAGCGTACAGAAGCTGTTCTACCTGCCGGAGGCCCACACCGACTTCGTCTTTGCGGTGCTCGCCGAAGAGCTCGGCATGGTCGGCGCGATCGCCGTGGTCGGCCTGTTCGCACTGCTGGTGTGGCGGGCCATGGCGGTTGGGCGTCGGGCCGAGCTTGCGAGGCTACCGTTTGCCGCCTACCTGAGCTATGGCATCGCCCTGGTGATCGGCGCCCAGGCCTTTATCAACATCGCGGTGAGTACTGGCATGTTGCCGACCAAGGGGTTGACCCTGCCGCTGTTGTCCTACGGTGGGTCGAGCCTGGTGGTGAGCTGTATCATGGTGGCGTTGTTGCTGCGGGTGGACATCGAGACGCGCGAGCGCCAGCGTCGGCAGTCGCCGGCGGCGCGGCGTGACCAGGCCCGCGAAGCGCCCAGGAGAACCAAGGCTGCAGGAGTGAAGCCGTGAGTGACACACAGGGAAGGCGAGCGCTGATCATGGCCGGCGGCACCGGGGGGCACGTCATCCCGGCGCTGTCGCTGGCCAGGGGATTGCAGCAGCAGGGCGTCGAGGTGGCGTGGCTGGGTAGTCCCAGAGGTATCGAGAATCGCCTGGTGCCCGAGGCCGGCATAGTGCTTCACCAGATCGCCATCAGCGGCCTCAGGGGCAACGGTCTGGCGGGCTGGCTCAAGGCGCCGGTGCGCCTTGGACGCGCCGTGGGCCAGGCGAGAAGCGTGATTCGCGAGTTCGACCCACAGCTGGTGGTTGGGCTCGGAGGCTTTGCCAGCGGCCCCGGCGGGCTTGCCGCCCGACTGTGCGGCAGACCGCTGGTCATCCACGAGCAGAACGCCGTGGCCGGGCTGACCAATCGTGCACTGTCGCACCTGGCCAAGCGAGTCTACGCCGCCTTTCCCCAGGCCTTCGGTGGCCGCGCCGAGGTCGTCGGCAATCCGGTCAGGGACGACATCGCCGCCCTTGGCGAGCATGCACGCGTGGCCGACCAGATGCGCGGACGACGCCTGCGGCTGCTGGTGGTCGGCGGCTCCCTGGGGGCGCTGGCGCTTAACCAGCAGATGCCCAGAGCGCTGGCCGAGCTACCCCCCGAGTCGCGTCCCGAGGTGCGCCACCAGGCCGGTAGAGACAAGGACCAGGCGACCCGAGAAGGCTATCGTGCCGCGGGCGTGGAGGCCGAGGTCAGCGACTTTATCGGTGACATGGCCGGCGCCTATGATTGGGCGGACCTGGTGGTCTGTCGTTCTGGCGCGCTGACCGTGGCGGAGCTGGCGGCGGCGGCCAAGCCGGCGCTGTTCGTACCCTTTCCCCACGCCGTGGATGATCATCAGACGGCCAACGCCCAGGCGCTGGTCGGTGCCGGTGCCGCGGCGCTTATTCAGCAGCGTGACATGAATCCGACGTCCCTGGCCGAGCGCCTGGGGACCTTGCTTGAGCCCGACACCCTGGCGGCCATGGCGAGCAAGGCAAGGGCCGAGGCCCACCTTGACGCTGTGGAACGGCTGGTGGCGGGCTGTATGGAGACAGGTTTTGAGTAATTCGACCCAAGGGCCGGTCCCCGGCCAACTGAGCTCATCCGCTGCCACCAGGCCCGGTCTCGGCATGCGGCGCATTCGTCGTATCCACTTCGTCGGCATCGGCGGCGCCGGCATGTGCGGCATCGCCGAGGTGCTGGCCAATCAGGGCTACCAGGTCAGCGGCAGCGATCTGCGTCATTCGTCGGTGGTGGCGCGACTCGAACAGTGCGGCGCCCAGGTGTTCATCGGACACGCTGCCGAGCACGCTGCCGGTGCCGATGTGGTGGTGGTATCCACCGCCGTGGACGCGGACAACCCGGAGCTTGTGTGGGCCCACGAGCATCGCGTGCCGGTGGTACGTCGCGCCGAGATGCTGGCCGAGCTGATGCGCTTCCGTCACGGCATCGCCGTGGCCGGGACCCACGGCAAGACCACCACCACCAGCCTGACCGCCACTCTGCTCGGCGAGGGCGGGCTCGACCCGACCTTCGTCATCGGCGGCAAGCTGACCAGCGCCGGTACCAACGCCCAGCTGGGGCAGGGCGACTACCTGGTGGCCGAGGCGGACGAGTCCGATGCCTCCTTTCTGCACCTGCAGCCGATGGTCAGCATCGTCACCAATATCGATGCCGACCATATGAGCACCTATGGTGGCGACTTCGAGCGTCTCAAGCACACCTTCATCGAGTTTCTGCATAACCTGCCGTTCTACGGTCTGGCGATACTGTGCATCGATGACGACAACGTGCGTGGCCTGCTCGACCGCATCAATCGCCAGTTCGTCACCTACGGCTTCTCCGACGACGCCGACTATCGCATCGAGAACTTCACCCAGAGTGCCGGCGAAGTCCGCTTTACCGCAGTGCGACCCGGCAACCTCGAGGATCTCGATGTCAGTCTGGCCATGCCGGGCCGTCACAATGCGCTCAATGCGCTGGCGGCGATCGCCGTGGCCAGCGACGCCGGGGTCGACGCCGAGGCGATTCTGCGGGGACTTGCGAGCTTTGCCGGGGTTGGCCGTCGCTTCCAGGTACACGGTCACTTCGCCGCGCCCAACGGTGAAGGTGAGGTGATGCTGGTGGACGACTATGGTCACCACCCCCGCGAGGTGGAGATGGTCATCAAGGCGGTGCGCGATGGCTGGTCCGAGCGCCGGCTGGTGATGGTCTACCAGCCCCATCGCTATTCGCGCACGCGCGATCTCTATGAGGACTTCGTCAGGGTGCTGTCCGGCGTCGATACGCTGGTACTGCTCGACGTCTACAGTGCCGGCGAAGCCGCGCTGCCCGGCGCCGATGGTCGCAGCCTGGCGGGTTCCATCCGTCAGCGTGGCGAAGTCGATCCGATCTTCGCCCAGGACAAGGCGGAATTGCCGGCGCTGCTGGCCAAGGTGCTCAGACCCGGCGATATCCTGATTACCCAGGGCGCCGGTGACGTGGGTGGCATCTCCCAGCGTCTGGCGGATGCCCAGCTTCAGTTCGACGAGGTGATCCTGTGACACGACAAGTACAGTCCTACGGCCATGTGGTGGTCATCTACGGTGGCCATAGTGCCGAACGAGAAGTGTCGCTGAACAGCGGTGCCGCCGTGCTGGCGGCGTGTCAGCGCCAGGGCCTTGAAGTGACCGGCTATGACCTTGCCGAGGGCGGCGTTGCCGGGCTGCAGGCGCTGAACCCCGATCTGGTGTTCATTGCCTTGCACGGCAGGGGAGGGGAGGACGGCTGTCTGCAGGGGGCCCTGGAACTGGCGGGAATCCCCTATACCGGCAGCGGTGTGCTGGCCTCGGCGCTGGGCATGGACAAGCTCAGGACCAAGGCGCTGTGGCAGACCCTGGGTCTGCCGACGCCCGAGAGCGTGCTGCTGTCGCCCGAAGCCGACTGGAACGAGGTGGCCGACCGACTGGGTCTGCCGCTGGTGGTCAAGCCGGTCCATGAAGGTTCGACCATCGGCATCAGCATCGTCAACAGCCGTGATGAACTCGAAACCGCCTATCGTGAGGCCGCCACCTTCGATACTCGGGTGATGGCCGAGCGTTTTGTGTCGGGAGACGAATTTACCTTGTCGGTACTTGGCGACAGCGCGCTGCCGGCCATTCGCGTCGAGGTGCCCAGCGGCTTCTACGACTACGAGGCCAAGTACCTGTCCAACGAGACGCTTTACCACCTGCCCTGTGGTCTGGATACCGAGCAGGAGACCGCGCTGGGCGAGCTGTGCCTGGCGGCGTTCGAGGCGGTGGGCTGTCAGGGCTGGGGCCGCGTCGATGTGATGCGCGACGCTGAAGGTCGGTTCTGGCTGCTCGAGGTCAATACCGTGCCCGGCATGACAGATCACAGTCTGGTGCCCCAGGCGGCGGCCCATGCCGGCATCGACTTCGACGAGCTGGTCCTGCGTATCCTCGATACCGCCAGGGAGCGCGGCTGAGATGGCCAGGCGCGGCACCTGGCTTGGCGTCGTGCTGCTGGCTGCCCTGGTGGGCGCCGGTGGCAAGGCGCTGTGGTTGTGGCTGGATCGGCCCATCGAGCGAGTGTCCATCGGTGGTGAGTTGCACCACGTGGACGCCAGCTACCTCAAGGGCCAGCTGGCGCCGCTGGTCAGGGGCCGGACCTGGCTGTCGGTGGACCTGGAGGCGCTGCGTGAGCAGGCATTGCAGGTGGGCTGGCTCAAGGAGGTGCGTATTCGTCGCGAGTGGCCCAATGCACTGACCTTCGAGCTCGAGGAGCAGCGCCCGGTGGCGCGCTGGAACGACGATCAACTGCTCAACGGCGATGGCGAGCCCTTTGTCTTTGCCCCGGTGGAGCCGCCCATGGGACTACCGGATATGGCGGGACCCGGTGGCGCTGGTCCCGAGGTGCTGGCCTACTTCGATGACCTGGGGCAGCGGCTGGACAAGATGGGGCTCGGGATCGACCAGCTACGTCTGGAAGCCCGCGGCGCCTGGCGCTTTCAGCTGGACAGCGGCGTCTGGATCATGCTCGGCCGTGGAGATCTGGACGCCCGCCTCGGGCGCCTCGAGGCGGCCTGGCGGCGTGAACTGGGTGAGGTCGCGTCGCACATTCGCTACATCGATCTGCGCTACCCCAACGGCGTCGCCGTGGCCTGGCATGGCGAGACGGAGCCGGTCGATGATGAGGCCGCGACTCGCGGTTAACGAAAAGACGGCATGGATCAGACGCGAGAACGGAATTATATGGCGACACTTTTCCGGCCATCGGCAAAGTTTTCTCGGTTTCTTTTGTTTAAATGTGTCCGTATCGTGGAATGAATGTACGCCCCGGGCTGGTCGAACAAGCGCTATTGTTCCTATAATCGTCCCAGGTTTTTTTATAACAGAGGCAGGTTCCGAGGTAACGGAATCCGTTCAAGGAGATTTCCCGGCTCATGGCAGGTCCATCCAACGTGTCCAATATGGTAGTCGGGCTGGATATCGGAACATCCAAGGTCGTCGCGATCGTGGGGCAACCCACCGACGATGGTGGTATCGAAATTGCCGGTATCGGCTCTCATCCCTCCCGTGGCATGAAGAAGGGAGTGGTGATCAATATCGAATCCACGGTCCAGTCGATTCAGCGTGCGGTTGAAGAAGCTGAGTTGATGGCCGGTTGCGACATACATTCGGTTTATGTGGGCATTGCCGGCAGTCATATCAGTTCCATGAATTCCGACGGGGTCGTGGCGATCAAGGAGCGCGAAGTTGCGCCTTCCGATATCGAGCGAGTGATCGACTCGGCGCGGGCCAGGGCCATTTCCGAAGGGCAGCGGGTGCTGCACGTGTTGCCCCAGGAGTTCGCCATCGACACCCAGGGCGGTATCCGTGAGCCGCTGGGCATGTCGGGTGTGCGTCTGGAGGCGCGAGTTCATCTGGTGACCGCCGCACTCAACGCGGTACAGAACATCGAGAAGTGCGTGCGTCGCTGTGGGCTCGACGTCGACGCCATCATCCTCGAGCAGCTGGCTTCCAGTCATGCCGTGCTTACCGAGGATGAGCGTGAGCTGGGCGTCTGCATGGTCGACATTGGCGGGGGCACCACCGATATCGCGGTATTCACCGAGGGCGCCATCCGCCACACTGCGGTGATACCGATCGCCGGTGACCAGGTCACCAACGATATCGCCATGGCGCTGCGTACCCCGGCTCAGTATGCCGAGGAGATCAAGGTCAAGTACGCCTGTGCGCTGACCCAGCTGGCTTCCAGCGACGAAATGATCAAGGTGCCGAGCGTCGGCGACCGTCCCGCCAGAGACCTGTCTCGACAGTCGCTGGCCGAAGTGGTCGAGCCGCGTTACGAGGAATTGTTCACCCTGGTGCGCGACGAACTGCGCCGCAGCGGCTTTGAGGATCTGGTCGCCGCAGGGGTGGTGTTGACCGGTGGCACATCACGCATGGAAGGTGTGGTGGAGCTTGCCGAAGAGATATTTCACATGCCGGTCAGGGTCGCTTGTCCGCAGAATGTGAGGGGCCTGGCCGACGTGGTGCGAAATCCGATTTATTCGACGGGTGTCGGTTTGTTACATTACGCTCTACATGAGGCCCGTCAGGGTCGTGTCCACCAGGGGCAGGGTGGCACCATCTCGTCGCAATCGAGACGCGAGGACGTCTCCCGGCGTGGACCAGAGGAAAGGACTCCGGCGCTGGAAAAGATCAAAGGCTGGTTCAAAGGAAATTTCTGAAAGGGCCGCACAAGCGGCTCAGGAGACGGGGCAAATGTTCGAAGTCGTAGATAGCGCGCCCTCAAGCAGCGCGGTCATAAAGGTCATCGGCGTCGGTGGCGGCGGCGGCAATGCCGTCAATCACATGGTCGAGAGCAGCATCGAAGGGGTGGAGTTCATCTGCGCCAATACCGATGCCCAGGCGCTCAAGCGCGTCTCCGCCAAGACCGTGTTGCAGCTCGGCAGCGAGATCACCAAGGGGCTTGGCGCCGGTGCCAACCCCGAAGTGGGTCGTCAGGCCGCGATGGAAGATCGTGAGCGGATCGCCGAGTTGCTCGGTGGCGCCGACATGGTCTTCATCACCGCCGGCATGGGTGGTGGTACCGGCACCGGCGGGGCACCGGTGGTCGCCCAGGTCGCCAAGGAGCTGGGCATCCTGACCGTCGCGGTGGTCACCCGCCCGTTCCCCTTCGAAGGCCCCAAGCGCATGCGCGCAGCGGAAGAGGGCATGAAGGAGCTGTCCGAGCATGTCGACTCGCTGATCACCATTCCCAACGAGAAGCTTCTGTCCGTGCTTGGCAAGAGCGCGACACTGCTGACTGCCTTCAGCGCCGCCAATGACGTCCTGCTGGGTGCCGTACAGGGTATCGCCGAGCTGATCACCAGCCCGGGCATCATCAACGTCGACTTCGCCGACGTGCGCACCGTGATGTCAGAGATGGGCATGGCGATGATGGGCACCGGTGGTGCCACCGGCGAAAATCGCGCACGCGAGGCCGCCGAGAAGGCGATCCGCAGCCCGCTGCTCGAGGATATCGATCTGCACGGCGCTCGCGGCATCCTGGTCAACATCACCGCTGGGCCGGATCTGTCGATCGGTGAGTTCAACGACGTCGGCGCCACGGTGCAGGAGTTCGCCTCCCAGGACGCCACCATCGTCGTGGGTACCTCCATCGACATGGACATGACCGACGAACTGCGGGTCACCGTGGTCGCGGCGGGTCTCGACAATCAGGTGTCACGCCAGCAGAAGCCGGCGGCGCAGCAGCAGGTTCGTCGTCCCGAGGCGCGCCAGCGTCCTCAGCAGAGTGCGATCAATCGCGCCCAGGGCGGCGCCGGTGTGGCCGCAGCGAGCAAGCCAGAGGCGCAGGAATCACCGCGACCGCAGGCCGAGAAGCGCAAGTCTCAGGAGTTGGACGATTATCTCGATATTCCCGCCTTCCTGCGGCGTCAGGCGGACTGATCGAGAGCAGAGTGCGCGAAATTTCCGGGGTGCAGGGATCGAAAGGCGATGTTTTTTTGTTGAAACGTCCGTTTGGTGTTATAGTGAACGGTGTTTGATAACCAACGACTGCCTGGCGACTGCACAATGATCAGACAACGTACCCTCAAGAATGTCATCCGCGCCACGGGCGTGGGACTGCACTCCGGCAAGAAGGTCTACCTGACGCTTCGCCCCGCGCCGGTGGACACGGGCATTGTGTTCGTGCGCACCGACCTCGAGCCGGAGGTCCGCATTCCCGCCCAGGCGTTGAATGTGACCGACACCACTCTCTGCACCGCCCTGTCTCAGAATGGTGAGAAGGTCGCGACCGTGGAGCACCTGATGTCCGCCTTCGCGGGTCTCGGCATCGACAATGCCTACGTCGATGTGAGTGCGCCCGAAGTGCCGATCATGGACGGTAGTGCCGGACCCTTCGTGTTCCTGATCCAGTCCGCCGGAATCCAGGAGCAGAGCGCGGCCAAGAAGTTCATCCGCATCAAGCGTGAGATCAAGGTCAGCGAAGGCGACAAGGAAGCCGTCTTCCTGCCCCATCAGGGCTTCAAGGTCTCCTTTGCCATCGACTTCGATCACCCGGTGTTCGAGGACCAGAAGCAGACCGCCATGGTCGACTTCTCCACGACGTCCTTCGTCAAGGAGGTGTCTCGCGCGCGGACCTTCGGCTTCATGCGTGATCTCGAGTACCTGCGCTCGAACAACCTGGCGCTTGGTGGCAGCCTCGACAATGCCATCGTGGTGGACGACTACCGCATCGTGAACGATGGTGGTCTGCGCTACGACGACGAGTTCGTCAAGCACAAGGTGCTGGACGCCATCGGTGACCTTTACCAGCTCGGTCACAGCCTGATTGGCGAGTTCCGTGGCGTGAAGTCCGGCCATGCGCTGAACAACCAGCTGTGTCGTGCGCTCATCGAGCAGCCCGAGGCCTGGGAGATCGTGACCTACGAGAGCGAAGCCGAATCGGCGCCGATTTCCTACGCGGCACCGGCCATGGCGTGATGCGAGCCTCGGTGATGGCCAGGCCAAGGTTAGCCCCGCAGATCGCCAGTCTTCCGTAGCAACTTGTCTTCGGCCATCACTCGCTTGAACGCCGCCCCTCGGGGCGGCGTTCTGCTGTCTGGGGTTTCATGTTCGCCTCATGTTCACGTCGTGTTCGGCGTCGCCAAGCGGCGCGGGCAGGGTCGGGAGGCCGCGGCGATTCATGCGCGGGGAGCGCCGATGGGGCTAGGCGTCGTCTTTCCCTGAGGGCGATTCGGCGTGGGCCGCCAGGCGCTCCAGGGCGCGCTTGAGTCGCGGATCCTCGACATCGGCGGCGCAGCTCGAGAGCTCGTCACCGGCCTGGGCGGGCAGGCGCCTTATCTGGCGCGGCGCCACCTTGGCCGGGCGCACCGGACGTACCTTGAGGTGGAAGCCGGTCACTGCCTGGAACTCCGGCAACTGGTGCAGGCAGTCGAGCAGACGCGGCTGTTCGTAGCGCAGACGGGTCAGCCAGGCTGCGCCGTCGGTGATCAGGGTCAGACGGCCGTCACGGAAGCCACCGACAAACAGGTGTTCCGCCAGGGTGGGCGAGAGTTCATTGCGCAGATGCTCCTGAGCGCGCTCGATCAGGCGCGCCATGCGCATCAGTCCGCCCAGTTCGCCGCGGCCCTGAAGAAGCCCTGTCATGGACTGGGCGCGGAACCGCTTAACCTTTATACTCATGTGCTTGTGTCTTGGGATGCCCCAGGATCAATGAATTTGTCGCTCGGCGGCGTTCGTCTGTGGAACGCAGGTGTCATGGCCGTTTGCATGATGGCCGCTCGAGTGATGGGCAGCCGGCATGGCGCCGGCCCGAGACTAGCACGCCAGGGAGTTCCCCGACAGCATGACTGCCATCGACCCACATCGCTGCTGCCCCCGCGAGGCTCGTGCCCGTCGGGTGGCCAGATGGTGGTTGGCAGGGCTGCTGGTGGGTTGCCTGCTGCCGGCGAGCCTGAGCGCCGCCGAATCTCCCCGAGCCACCGAGCGACTGGTGCAGATCTGCATCATGGCGCCGGCGGTCATCCGGGCCCATACCATGCTCAAGGCCTGCCGCCATCGGCTGGCCCGACATCCCCTCAAGACCCTGCCCAAACCATCGTCCCCGTCGGTGGCCTGGTCGGCGCCAATGCTGGTGCCGGTGGCCGCCCTCGACGTGGTGTCCCGCCGGGGGCCTCCTGACATCGCCTGAATTCGATGAAGCGTGACGGTCGCCAATGCCTGGCGGCCTCTTTTTCAGGTTCCAGATTTCAGGAAGTTTCATGATCAATTCTCTGCTGCGTAAAGTCGTCGGCTCCAAGAACGACCGCGACGTCAAGCGCATGTCCCGCCAGGTTCGCGCCGTCAATGAGCTCGAGCCGAGCCTCGAAGCCCTCGACGACGCTGCGCTGGCCGCCCGCACCGCTGAGTTCCGTGAGCGTCTGGCGGCCGGTGAGTCGCTCGATGCCCTGTTGCCCGAAGCCTTTGCCACCGTGCGCGAGGCCAGCAAGCGGGTGATGGGCATGCGTCACTTCGACGTACAGCTGATCGGCGGCATGACCTTGAACCGCGGCCGGATCGCCGAGATGAAGACCGGTGAGGGCAAGACCCTGGTCGCGACCCTGGCGGTGTACCTCAACGCCTTGCCCGGCAAGGGCGTGCACGTGGTCACGGTCAACGACTACCTGGCCCGGCGTGACGCCAACTGGATGCGCCCCCTGTACGAGTTCCTCGGCCTGTCGGTAGGCGTGATCTACTCCGGCCAGACCTCGGAGGAGAAGCGTGACTCCTACGCCTGCGACATCACCTACGGCACCAACAACGAGTTCGGCTTCGACTACCTGCGCGACAACATGGCGTTTTCGCTGGAAGACAAGGTTCAGCGGGAACTGCACTTTGCCATCGTCGACGAGGTGGACTCCATCCTTATCGATGAGGCGCGCACGCCGCTGATCATCTCCGGTGCGGTGGACGAGAACACCGAGCTGTACAAGGTGGTGGATCGGCTCGCCAGGGAGCTCACGCCCTGCAGCGACGAAGAAGATCCCGAAAGCGGCGACTTTACCCTCGACGAGAAGCAGAAGCAGGTCGAGGTGACCGAGCGCGGCCACCACAAGGTCGAGGAGCTGATGCGCGCCCAGGGACTGCTCGGCGAGGACGACTCGCTCTACGCCGCCCAGAACCTCAACCTGTTGCAGCATATGCACTCGGCGCTGCGTGCGCGCCACCTGTACCACCCTGACGTCGACTACATTGTCAGCGAGGGACAGGTGGTCATCGTCGACGAACACACCGGGCGTACCATGCCGGGCCGTCGCTGGTCCGAGGGCCTGCACCAGGCGGTGGAAGCCAAGGAGGGCGTGACCGTCCAGCGCGAGAGCCAGACCCTGGCCTCCACCACCTTCCAGAACTACTTCCGCCTGTACGAGAAGCTGTCCGGGATGACCGGTACCGCCGATACCGAGGCCTTCGAATTCCGTCAGATCTACGGGCTCGATGTGGTGGTTATCCCCACCAACAGGCCGCTGGCTCGCAAGGACATGAACGACCTCGTCTACCTCAGCGCCGAAGAGAAGTTCGAGGCGATCATCGAGGACGTCAAGGTTCAGGTCGAAGCCGGCCGTCCGGTGCTGGTGGGTACCGCGTCCATCGAGACGTCCGAATACCTGGCCGAGTTGATGCGCAAGGCGGGCATCGACTTCAACGTGCTCAACGCCAAGCAGCACCAGCGCGAGGCCGAGGTCATCGCCCAGGCCGGGCGCCCAGGTGCGGTGACCATCGCCACCAACATGGCCGGTCGTGGTACCGATATCGTGCTCGGCGGCAACTGGGAGGCCGAAGCGGCCAAGCTGGAGAACGCCAGCGACGCCGAGAGAGAGGCATTGAAGGAGGCCTGGCGCGAGCGCCACGAGGCGGTGCTGGCCGCTGGTGGCCTGCACGTCATCGGCTCCGAGCGCCATGAGTCACGGCGCATCGACAATCAGCTGCGTGGTCGTAGTGGCCGCCAGGGCGATCCGGGCTCGACCCGCTTCTTCCTGTCGCTGGAAGACAACCTGATGCGTCTGTTCGGTTCCGAACGGGTGCAGAAGCTGATGCAGGCGCTGGGCCTGGAGCGGGGCGAGGCCATCGAGCACAAGATGGTGTCCAACGCCGTCGAGCGTGCCCAGAAGAAGGTCGAGGGTCGCAACTTCGATATCCGCAAGCAGCTGCTCGAGTACGATGACGTGGCCAACGATCAGCGTCGCGTGATCTACGAGCAGCGCAACGAGATCCTGGCCGCCAGCGACGTCTCCGACAACGTCATGGGCATTCGTGAAGAGGTGCTGGACGAGGCCATCAGTGCCTACGTGCCACCCCAGAGCCTGCCCGAGCAGTGGGACCTGGCGGGGCTCGAGGCTCACCTCAAGAGCGAGTACCAGCTGGACGCGCCGGTGGTGCAGTGGGCCGAGGAGGACGAGCGCTTCCACGAGGAGCAGCTGCGTGAGCGACTGCAGACCCAGCATCGCGAGACCTACCAGGCCAAGGTCGCCATCGCCGGCGAGGAGCTGATGCGGCGCTTCGAGAAGCAGGTCATGCTGCAGGTGCTGGACACCCGCTGGAAGGAACACCTGCAGTCCATGGACCATCTGCGTCGTGGTATCCATCTGCGTGGCTACGCTCAGAAGAATCCGAAGCAGGAGTACAAGCGCGAATCCTTCGAGCTGTTCCAGAACCTGCTGACCAATATCAAGGCCGACGTCACCCGTATCCTCAGTCACGTGCAGGTGCGTGCCCCCGAGGAGGTGGACGCCCTGGAGCGTCAGCGTCGCGAGGCCCTGGCCCGCGAGAGCGCCCAGGCGGCCAGTCGCCACGACGCACCTGCCGCGACGGACGCCGAGATGGCCGACGAGGGCGGCGAGCGTCACGTCAACGAGGTTGCCGATCAGCGCCCGGTGCGTCGAGACGCCCCCAAGGTTGGCCGCAATGATCCCTGCCCCTGCGGCTCCGGCAAGAAGTACAAGCAGTGCTGCGGCAAGCTCAGCTGAGCAAGCCTCGCAACCCATGACGACGGCGACCCCGGGCTTCAAGGCCTGGGGTCGTCTTTGACGCAAGGAGAAAACAATGGCAGTCGGTGACAGCATTTTTCCGGCAATGGGGCCGATCCCCGGGGTTCGCCTGGGTAGTGCCATGGCGGGCATCAAGAAGCCGGGCCGGCGTGATCTGGTGGTGATCGAGGTGGCCCCGGGCGCCAGGGTGTCCGGCACCTTTACCCGCAACGCCTTCTGCGCGGCGCCGGTCCATGTGGCCCGCCAGCATCTGGCCGCGGGCGACGCGGTACGCTACCTGGTCATCAATACCGGCAATGCCAACGCCGGCACCGGCGAGATCGGCATGCGCGACGCCCACGCCACCTGTCAGGCGCTGGCCGAACTCGCCGAGGTGTCGGCCGACCAGGTGCTGCCGTTCTCCACCGGCGTGATCGGCGAACCGCTGCCGATGGAGCGACTTCTCGGTGGCCTGCCAGAGGCGCTCGATCAGCTCGACGACTGTGGCGATGCCTGGGCTCGGGCGGCCGAAGGCATCCTCACCACCGACACCCGGACCAAGGGCGCGACCCGCCAGGTGGCGCTCAAGCAGGGCACTGTCACCCTCAATGGCATCGCCAAGGGGTCGGGCATGATCCGTCCCGACATGGCCACCATGCTGGGTTTTGTCGCCACCGACGCGGCGATCGAGTCCGAGCGTCTTGATGCCCTGCTCAGGGAGGGCGTCAAGCGCTCGTTCAACAGCATCACCGTGGACTCCGATACCTCGACCAACGACGCCTGCATGCTGATCGCCACCGGCCAGGGCGCAGCACTCGGCGATGACGATGACGAGCGGATATTTCGTCAGGCCCTCGATGAGGTGCTGGTGGAGCTGGCCCAGGCGATCATTCGCGACGGCGAGGGTGCGACCAAGTTCGTCACCCTGAATGTCAGCGGTGCCCTGAGCGTCGAGGAGGCGCGCGAGGTGGCCTTTACGGTGGCCCATTCGCCGCTGGTAAAGACCGCGCTGTACGCCAGTGACGCCAATTGGGGGCGTATCCTCGCTGCGGTGGGGCGTGCCCGGGTCGAGGACTTCGATGTCGATCGGGTGACCATCGATCTGGGCGATGTGCGCCTGGTCGAGAACGGTGGGCGTGCAGAGGGCTACAGTGAGGACGCCGGCAGTGCGGTGATGGCAAGAGAAGAGATCACCATTGCCATCGATCTGGGGCGTGGTGACGCTGCCGCGCGGGTGTGGACCTCCGACCTGTCCCACGACTATGTATCGATCAACGCCGACTACCGCAGTTGATTCCGCATGGGTTCGTCGGCGGCAGATGAATCTCGGCCGGTGAATCGGTATCCTGTGTCGTCTTTTTTGCCTGTCCGGCGGGTAGCGGTGGAGCCGATCCATCGGCGATGCATCAGCGGCAGATGAATCTCGGCGAGCGAATCGGTATCCTATGCCGACTTTTATCGCCCTCCCGACTGAAAACTGGTGCGGGCTTGGCCCGCGAACCGAAGCTGGTATTGTTGAATGAACACTATGGTGAAGAGAAGGGTGCACGTGGCGGCGGCCGCCATCATCAGCCCGAACGGTGACGAAGTGCTGCTGGCCCGGCGTCCTTCCAATGTGGACCACGGCGGCCTGTGGGAGTTTCCCGGTGGCAAGCTGGCGCCCTACGAGACCGGGCTTGAGGCGCTCAAGCGCGAGCTGCACGAAGAACTCGGCATCGAAATTCGTCGCGCCCAACCGCTGATTCGCATCCACCACGAGTACTCCGACAAGCACATTCTGCTCGACGTCTGGCAGGTCAAGGACTTCTCCGGTGAGCCCTTCGGTCGAGAAGGACAGGCGGTACGCTGGGTGCCCATGGGCGAACTGATTGGCTATCCCTTCCCGGCCGCCAACCTGCCGATCCTGCGTGCGGTGATGCTGCCCTCGGAATACCTGATCAGTGACGAGGAAGCCGACGAGGACGCCTTCGACGCCAAGCTTGAGCGGGCCCTCGAGGAAGATGGCGTGCGTCTGGTTCAGCTGCGCGCCAAGACCCTCGACGAGGACGCCTACGTGGCCCGTGCGGAGCGTGCCCTGGCGCTGTGCCGTCGTTACGGTGCCAAACTGATGCTCAACGGTGAACCGGAGCTGCTCGAGCGGATCGATGCCGATGGTATCCATCTGACCAGCGAGCGGCTGATGGGCCTGGAGCGTCGCCCCATCGCCGAGGCCAAGTGGTTGGCGGCCTCGACCCACGACAAGGCCCAGCTCGACCAGGCCCACGCCATTGGCTGCGACTTCGTGACCCTGTCACCGCTGCGCACCACTCCGTCCCATCCGGAAGTGGCACCGATCGGCTGGCATGACTTCCAGCAACTGGTCGAACGCGCCGGCATGCCGGTCTACGCGCTGGGTGGCATGACGCGCCACGACGCCAGCCATGCCCGCGCCGTGGGGGCCCAGGGGATCGCCTCGATCCGCGACTTCTGGCGCTAAGGCGTTGGCGAAAAGGGCCAGCACCGGCCGCTAGCTACCAGATGCAAGAAACCCCGCCAGGGAGACCTGGCGGGGTTTCTTGCGTTCAGGGGCATGTCGTTCCATTGCCGCGTGGCTCTGTTCTCAAGCTCGACGAGCGTCGGCGCTTTTCGTACAAGCCCTGGGCTTTATGCGAGAAGTCGACGAAGCCCGGCTCTTTGGCGGCAAGCCCTAGTCGCGGTAGCGGCGGGTCAGGTCCCCATAGGCATCGATGCGCCGGTCCCGCAGGTAGGGCCATATCCGCCGCACGTTTTCGCCATGGTCGAGATCCAGGGTCACCAGCAGGGTCTCGGGCTCGGTGCCGGCGTGGGCCAGCAGCTCCCCCTGGGGCCCGGCGACAAAGCTGCCGCCCCAGAAGTCGATGCCCTCGCTGACCTTCGAGTGATCCTCCTCGTGGCCCACCCGGTTGGCGACCAGCACCGGGACACCGTTGGCCACGGCGTGACTGCGCTGGATCAGCGTCCAGGCGTCCTTCTGGCGCGTCTTTTCGGCGTCGTCGTCGCCCGGCGCCCAGCCGATGGCGGTGGGGTAGAGCAGCAGTTCGGCACCGGCCAGGGCCATCAGGCGCGCGGCCTCCGGGTACCACTGATCCCAGCACACCAGTACCCCGAGCCGGCCCACCGAGGTGTCGATGGGGGTGAACCCTTGTCCGAGAGTGGCGTCATGGTCTCCGGGGGTGAAGTAGAACTTCTCGTAGAAGCCCGGGTCGTCGGGGATATGCATCTTGCGGTAGTGACCCACCGCGCCCTTGGCGCCGTCGTAGACCACCGCCGTGTTGTGATAGATGCCCGGCGCGCGGCGCTCGAACAGCGAGCCCATCAGCACGATGTCGAGCTCCGCGGCGAGTTCGGCCAGTCGTGTGCCGGTGGGCCCGTCCAGCGGCTCCGCCAGGTCGAACAGGGCCGGATCCTCGTACTGACAGAAGTAGTGGGTGGCGTGGAGTTCCTGCAGCATCACCAGTCTGGCACCACGGCCTGCGAGATCGCGGATACTCGCCTCACTGGCGTCGAGACTTCTGGCCTTGTCGGGCCAGGCGGGTTGCTGGACCAGGCCTACGGTCAATTGGCGCGTCATCGGCGGTCTCCTTCGGCGGTGGTGGTGGCGGCGGCGAGAGCCCCCTGGGGCCACTGCATGGTCAGGCAGTGCAGGCTGCCGTGTTGAACGATGGCGGCGCTGGCGTCCACCGGGATGATATCCCGGTCGGGGAAGGCCCCGGCCAGGGCGTCGAGTGCCGCCAGGTCGTGACGATCGCCGTAGACCGGCACCAGCACCGCCCCGTTGATGATCAGGAAGTTGGCGTAGGTGGCCGGCAGGCGGTGGCCATCCTCGGCGTCATGGCAGGCGCCAGGCCAGGGCAGCGGTACCAGGCGATAGGGCGAGCCGTCGGCGCGGGTCAGCGCCTTGAGCTCGCGCTCCATGGCGGCGAGCTCGGCGTAGTGCGCATCGCTCGGATCATCGCAGCGCACATAGGCGATGGTCTGGGGATCACAGAAGCGCGCCAGGGTATCGATATGGCTGTCGGTATCGTCGCCTTCGAGATGTCCGTGGCAGAGCCACAGCACCCGGTGGATGCCCAGCGTCTCGGCCAGCCAGGTCTCGATATCGGCCCGTGACATCGAGGGGTTGCGGTTGGGATTGAGCAGACAGGCCTCGGTGGTCAGCAGCGTCCCCTCGCCATCGGTCTCCAGGGCGCCGCCCTCCATGATCACCGCGCTATCGCTTGTCGCGCAGGCGATCAAGCCGGCATCCTTGAGCTGGCGGGTCAGGGTGTTGTCGCGATCGGCCGGAAACTTGCCGCCCCAGCCGTTGAAGCCGAGGTCATGGAAGGTAACGCCGTTGCCGTCACCGGTCGCCAGCGGGCCATGGTCCCGGGCCCAGGTGTCGTCGGCGTCGACCACGGTCAGGCGCAGACGCTCGGGTGGCGCGCCTCGGGCCACCAGGCGGCCTGACAGCGCCTCGCCGGTAGCGTGGTCGGGCACCCCGATGATCACGCTCTGATAACGACTGATGATCAGGGCGAGCTGCTCGAGCATCGCCTCGATGGCGGGCAGCGTCGGCGCCCAGTCGCTGTCGCGGCGGGGCCAGGTCAGCTGGACGGCATCCTGAGGGTGCCATTCGGGTAGCAGGCGGGGCATGGGTGATGTCCTGGGGCCAAGAAACGGCGAAATGTAGGCGGCTGTGACCGAAGATGCAAGGATCTCGCAATTCCTCTGCCGTGGCGATGCAGTCGCTCGCAAAAAACCGTACCATGACGGCCCGCCGACAAGGAACGAGTCCATGCTTGATCGATTGCCCTTTCTGATCGGGTTGCGTTATGTGCGAGCCAAGCGACGCAACCACTTCATTTCGTTCATCTCGCTGACCTCCATGCTGGGTCTTACCCTGGGCGTGGCGGTGCTGATCCTGGTGCTCTCGGTGATGAACGGCTTCGACCGGGAGCTGCGCCAGCGGGTGCTGGGCATGGTGCCCCACACCCAGATCGAACAGGCCGGTGGGATGACCGACTGGCAGCCCCTGGCCGAGCGCCTGACCCAGCGCGAACATGTCATCGGGGCGGCGCCCTATATCCAGCAGCAGGGCATGTTCTCGGTGGCCGGGCGCAATCAGGGCGCCATGGTCAACGGCATCGAGCCCGAGTGGGAGAGCCGGGTGTCGATCGTCGACGAGAACATGTCGCGTGGCTCGCTGGACGACCTCAAGGCAGGGGAGTGGCACATCGTGCTCGGCTCCATCCTCGCCAACAACCTCAACGTCGACGTGGGGGACAGCGTGACCCTGCTGGTGCCGGAGGCCTCGATCACCCCGGCAGGCGTCTTCCCCAGGCTCAAGCGCTTCACCGTTAGCGGCATCTTCAGTGTCGGTGCCGACCTGGACGCCAACCTGGCCTACGCCAACATCGAGGACATGCAGACCCTGGCGCGCATGGGGGACAGCATTGGCGGGTTGCGTCTGGAGCTCGACGATCTGTTCCTGGCCGGTCAGGAGACCCAGGCCATCGTCAATGAGCTGGGCGGTGGCTATCGCGGCTACGACTGGACCTTCACCCGGGGCAACCTGTTCCAGGCGATCCAGATGGAAAAGCGCATGATCGGCCTGCTGCTGACCGTGATCATCGCCGTGGCTGCCTTCAATATCGTCTCGACCCTGGTGATGGTGGTGACCGACAAGCACGCCGACATCGCCATCCTGCGGACCATCGGTGCCACCCCGGGTTCGATCATGGGCATCTTCATGGTCCAGGGTATCGCCATCGGGGTGATCGGTATCGTCATCGGGGTCGCGCTGGGTATTCTGCTGGCGCTGACGGTGTCCGATATCATTGCCTTCGTCGAGTCGACCCTGGGTATCCACTTCCTCGACGCGGGGGTCTACTTCATCAGTGACCTGCCGTCCCAGCTGATCTGGAGCGATGTCTATCAGATCGTGGGGGCCGCCTTCGTGCTGACTTTCCTGTCCACCCTGTATCCGGCCTGGCGCGCGGCGCGGGTCCAGCCTGCCGAGGTGCTGCGCTATGAATGATTCGGTAATCGCCAAGCCTGGTGTCGAGGCGTCGACCCCCGCCGGCAACGACCTGATGCTCGAGTGCCGCGAGTTGTCCAGGGTCTACGATGAAGGTCCCGCCGACCTGGTGGTGCTCGACCAGCTCGAGCTCAAGGTGCACGCCGGCGAGCGAGTCGCGGTGGTCGGCAGTTCCGGCTCCGGCAAGACCACCCTGCTCAACCTGCTCGGTGGCCTCGACAGCCCCAGCGCCGGCGAAGTACGGGTGGCCGACACCGTGTTGCACAAGATGGGCGACGCCGAGATCGGGCGCTTCCGCAATCGCCACATCGGCTTCGTCTACCAGTTCCACCATCTGCTGGCGGAGTTCTCGGCGCTGGAGAACGTGGCGCTGCCGTTGATCATTCGCGGTAGCCGCAAGCGTGACGCCGAGGACAAGGCGCGTGCTCTGCTGGACAAGGTAGGGCTGGGCCCCAGGGCCGAACACAAGCCCGGCGAGCTGTCCGGCGGTGAGCGCCAGCGTGCGGCGATCGCCAGGGCCTTGGTCACCGATCCCAGCCTGATGCTGATGGACGAGCCCACCGGCAACCTCGACAAGCACACCGCCGCCAGCATCCTGGCGCTGATGGATGAGCTTGCCGCCAGCGCTCGCTGCGCCTTCGTCATCGTCACCCATGACCCGGCCCTGGCCGCCCATCAGGACCGCGTGCTGAGACTCGACAACGGCAAGCTGCACGCCGAGTAGGTCTTTCGCAGCGTCCAGAAGAAGCCAGAAGAAGGCCCCGATGCAATCGCATCGGGGCCTTCTTTCGTCGGGGATTGCTCGTCCGGGCTTTCTCGTCCCGGCTTTTTCGTCCGGGCTTTCTCGGCAGACCAGCGGGAACAGCGTCGGGCCTAGCAGAGCCTGTGGCTGGGTCGATGCCGCTGGGTCGATGCGGCTTGGTCAGTGCGGCTGGGTCAGTGCGGCTGGGTCCTGCGGCGTCGCCGGCGCGCGCGTGCCTTCCAGCTGCGTGCCACCTGCCAGCGCCACAGCAGGCGTATCACCAGGTTGGCCAGGCCTCCCACGGCGATCGCCGCCACCAGCGAGCCGATCAGCAGGGACGGCAGGATGTCCAGCAACTGGGACTGCAGCCAGTCGGTGGTCAGCCGGTGGGGCGCCTCCAGCGCCGGGCGTTGCATCAGCCAGGCGCCGAGACAGTAGTTGGCGTAGAAGATGATCGGCATCGTCAGCGGGTTGGTGATCCACACCAGAGCCACCGACAGCGGCAGATTGCAGCGTCCGACACGGGCGCCGAGGGCGGCGACGACCATCTGACACGGGATCGGCAGCAGCGCGCTGAACAGGCCAACGCTGAAGGCGTTGGCCACGCTACGGCGTGTCAGCACCCACAGGGCGGGGTCGGCGATCAGATGCGCCATGAAGCGTAGCGAGCGCTGCCGGCGCAGGGCGTCCGGCGAGGGCAGATAGCGCTTGAGTAGTCGACGCGGCATGGCGAATCAGCTCGAGGCTGCGGATGCGTGGCTATTATCCATACAAGCCGCCGCCCTTGCCATGACGTCGGCCAACGATGGGCATGCGCGACGCCGTCGACAGGCTGTCGGGCTCGAGGGCCCCAAGCCTCCAGGGCTCCAGGGCTCCAGGGCTCCAGGGCTCTAATGCTCCAGGGCTTCGGGGCCCCAAGCCTCCAGGGCTCTAATGCTCCAGGGCTCCAGAGAGAGGGCGATGGAATCTGACGAAGATTGGCAACGATCGATACGTCGGCCGCCAGGCCGCTCCTGTCAAGGCACCTGTTCCCTCTCGCTGGCATGGGCGCTGGCCTTGGGCAGCGTCCTTGGAGGCGCCGGTCTGACGCTGCCCGAGGCCGCCCTCGGCCTGAATCTGCTGACAGTGGCGGCACTGGTATCACTGGCCTTGCGTCGAACAGCGCCGCTGCTGGTGTGTCTGGCCGGGCTGTGGGTGCTTGGCTGTCTGTTGCAGCAGCAGGCGGCCCGCTTGCCCTCGGGGCTTGCCGGGGTACCGCTGACGGTCGAGGGGCGGGTGTTGGCAAGTCGCCAGAGCGATGGCCTGCAGCGTCTGACCATGAGGGTCGAGAGCTGCCGTCCGCTGGAAGCCGGACTGCCTGACTGCTCGGGACTCGAGCGGATACGGGTCAGTCGCTATAGCCCCATGGACGGCGAGGTCGGGGCCGCGTCGGCAACAGCGCACACGATGATGGCCGTCGGTGAGCGCTGGCGGTTCGATGTACGACTGCGCCCACCTGGTGGCCTCGCGAATCCCGGGCGCTTCGACTATCGCCGCTGGCTGTGGCGTGAAGGGATTCACGCCACCGGATCGGTCCTCGCACAACCGCCGCCGCAACGCTTGGCCGCCGCCCCCCAGGACCCACGCCGGGCGTTGCTGCGACAGCTCGATGGCCAGCCGCTGCATGAGACGACGCAGCGCTGGCTGGCGGCCTTGACCCTGGGCCGTGGCGAGCGGCTCGAGGCCGACGACTGGGCGCTGCTCAACGCCACCGGGACGACCCATCTGGCGGTGGTGTCCGGGCTGCACGTGGGCCTGGTGGCAGCGCTGGCGCTGACCCTGTCGCGCCTGGTGGCGCGGTTGATTCAGCCGGGGCGCTGGCGGCTGTTGCGTTGGCCGTGGCTGGCCGCCGCAACGGCCACCACCGGCTTTGTCTGGCTGGTCGGCGCCGAACCGCCGGCGCTGCGGGCACTGGTGATGGTCCTTATTGCCCTTTGGGTGGCCGGGGGGCGGCATTCTCCTTCGCCGTGGCAGGGCTGGGCACTGGCCTGGGCGGTGGTCGTGCTGTGGGATCCTCTGGCGCTGTGGCGCCCCGGGCTTTGGCTGTCCTTCGGTGCTGTGGCCCTGCTGATCCTGATGTGGCAGGGCAGGCAGGCGACCTCCGGCATCAAGGGCGCCTTGACGGTGCTGCTGCGCACCCAGCTGTTGCTGGCGTTGCCCATGGCGGGCCTGGTGCTGCTGGCCCTGGGCACGATGTCGCCGCTGGCCCCCTTGGCCAATCTGGTCGCGGTACCCCTGGTGACGCTGGTGCTGGTGCCGCTGGGGATGCTGGGCTGGGTGCTGTCGACGGTGTCGTCTGAGGCGGCGATGGCGAGCTGGTGGCTGTTCGAAGCGGGCCTCGAGGTGATGCTGGCGTCGTTGCGGATGTTCGCCGAACTGTCACCCGGTCTGTCACTGCGAGAAGGAGGGCGCTGGACGCTGGGCATTCTGCTGCTGGGCCTGGGCGCGCTGCTGTTGCTGCCTGGCCTGGGTGCCGGGCTGCGATCAGCAAGCCTCCTGGCACTTGTTGCGGCCATGGCGATGATGCCGGCCTTCGGTGGCAGGCCTGGACCGGGCGAGGTACGGCTGATGGTCTGGGACGTGGGGCAGGGGCTGATGGTGGAGCTGATCACCGCCCGTCATCGACTGCTGTACGACAGCGGTCCTCGCTTTCGCTCCGGCTTTACGCCGCTGGCGTCCATCTGGGCAGCTCCGCAAGCCTTCGACGAGGTGGTGATCAGCCACGCCGACCAGGACCACGCAGGAGGACTCGCCAGCCTGGCGCGCGATCACCGGGTGGCTCATTGGTGGCACCCCGAGGGCGAGACGCTGGCGCTGTCGGCGCACGCGCCGCGACACCCTTGTCATGCCGGGGAGGGCTGGCGCTGGGACGGTGTCGACTTCACCTTTCTGTGGCCGCCTGCCTCGGCCGGCAGCGCAACGGCAAGCGACGTTGCCGGGCATGGCAGCAATGATCGCTCCTGCGTGCTGCTGGTGAGTACCGCCGGTGGCAGCGTGTTGCTTACCGGCGATGCGGGAAAACGCGTCGAGCGCTTCCTGATCCCGCGCTTGCCGCTGGCGCCTGCGGTTCTGGTGGTGGGGCATCATGGCAGCGCGGACAGCACCGGCGAGGCCCTGGTGACGGCCAGGCCGCCCCGCCTGGCGGTGATTTCCCGCGGTGCCTACAATGGCTTCGGTCATCCTGCCGACCAGGTGGTGCGTCGCCTGCGACGCGCCGGCAGTTGCCTGATGGACACCGCTGTGGATGGGCGAGTGAACATCCTCTTGTCCCAGGCCGGGATAGCGGCGGCGCAGGGTATCCATCCCCGTCTGACCGGTGGCGGTGTCGAAGGCCCCTGCCATGGGGTAGAATCGCGGCACTGAATCTCACTGCCCTGTGTGTCGGCCGGCCAGGAGCGACGCCGCGTCCGCTGTCGGCGGCAGACGGCCGTGCGGGCCCGGGTGATCGCCACCTGGACCATCCGCGGCGGCCAGACAGGACCGATTCCCTCGCAACTGGAGCCAACGTGATCGAATACTCCGGCTGGACGCTCTACAAGCGTCTTCTTGGTTACGTCAAACCCTTCTGGAAGTCCTTTCTCGTCGCCGTGGTCGGCTACGCCATCTACGCGGCGTCCAGTACCGCCCTGGCCGAGATGATGAAGCGCCTGATCGATGGCATCCAGAATCCCGACGCCGCCTTTCGTCTGTTTCTGCCGCTGTTCGTCGTCGGCATGTTCGGCGCCAGGGGTGTCGGCACCTTTCTCGGCACCTACTTCATGAGCAACGTCGCACGCAACATGGTGCACGCGCTGCGCTGTGACGTCTTCAACCATATGCTGCGCCTGCCGGGGCGCTTCTTTGACAATCATTCTTCCGGCCACCTGATCTCGCGGGTGACCTACCATGTGGAGCAGGTGACCGGCGCAGGCACCAAGGCGATCACGGTAATCCTCCAGGAGGGCCTGTTTGTACTCGGCCTGCTGGGCTATCTGCTGTGGACCAACTGGATGCTGACGCTCTTGTTCATGGCCGTGACGCCGCTGATTGGTGGCGTGGTGAGCTACGCCAGCAAGCGCTTTCGGCGCATTTCCAAGCGCATCCAGCGCTCCATGGGGGACGTCACCCACGTCGCCTCCGAGGCCTTGACCGGCTACCGCGTGGTGCGTACCCACGGCGCCGAGAAATACGAGATGGGGCGCTTCCACGACGCCAGTGAAGTCAACCGTCGCCAGAGCCTGAAGGAGGCCCTGACCAAGGCCACCAGCACTCCGGTCATCCAGATGCTGGTGGCACTGTCGCTGGCGCTGCTGGTGTGGCTTGCCATGTCACCGGCGCTGATGGACAACATGACGCCGGGTGAATTCGTGGCCTTCATCACCGCCGCCTCGCTGATGGCCAAGCCGATTCGCTCGCTCAGCGAGATCAACGGCACCATCCAGAAGGGCATCGCTGCCTCCAGTGAACTGTTCGGGCTGCTCGACGAGCCTGAGGAACGCGATACCGGAACCCTGATGCCCGAGCGCCTGCAGGGGCGGATACAGCTCGAACAGGTGCGCTTCGCCTACGGAGATGATCAGCCCGAGGTGCTCAAGGGCATCGACCTGGACGTGCGCAAGGGCGAGATGGTGGCCATCGTCGGCCGCTCGGGCAGCGGCAAGTCGACCCTGGTCAGCCTGTTGCCGCGCTTCTACCGACCGACGGGCGGGCGTATCCTGATCGATGGCACCCCCATCGAGGAGTACCAGCTGACGGCGCTACGACAGCAGATTGCGCTGGTGTCCCAGCAGGTCACCCTGTTCAACGCCACCATCGCCGAGAACATCGCCTACGGGGTCCCCGATGCCGATCCTGCTGACATCGAGGCGGCGGCCCGCGCCGCCCACGCCCATGAGTTCATCGAGCGCATGCCCGGCGGCTACCAGGCGCTGGTCGGAGACAACGGCGTGATGCTCTCCGGTGGTCAGCGTCAGCGCATGGCGATCGCTCGGGCGATCTTCAAGGATGCTCCCATCCTGATCCTCGACGAGGCGACCTCGGCGCTGGACACCGAGTCCGAGCGCCATATCCAGGCAGCCCTGGAAGAGGTCTGCAAGGACCGCACCACCCTGGTCATCGCCCACCGCCTGTCGACCATCGAACGGGCCGACCGCATCCTGGTCATGGAGCAGGGCGAGATCATCGAGCAGGGCTCCCACGCCGAGCTGCTGGAACGCGACGGCGGTGCCTACGCCGCGTTGCACCAGCTGCAATTCCAGGAGGCGTAGATGGGGCTTGGGCAGCGCTGGCTCGAGGCGGCCTATCGTGGGGCTCCCTGGCTTGCCGTCCTGCGGCCGCTAGAGGCGCTCTATCGCCGCGAGGTACGCCGGCGAGCCGACGCCTTTGCGCGTGGCGACAAACCGGTGTGGCGCGCTTCGGTACCCGTCATCGTGGTCGGCAACCTGACTCTCGGCGGCACCGGCAAGTCGCCGCTAGTCGCCTGGATGGGGCGGCACCTGGCCGAACACGGCTTTCGCCCCGGGATTCTGTCACGGGGCTACGGTGGCAAGGCCGATGGCTACCCGCTGCACCTTGCCGCCGATACACCAGTAGCGGCCAGCGGCGATGAGCCGCGAATGCTGGCCGATCAGACCGGGCTGCCGGTGGTGGTCGATCCGGACCGCCCGCGTGGGGCCCAGTGCCTGATCGACGCCGGTTGTGACGTCATCGTCACCGACGACGGTCTTCAGCACCATGCCCTGGGGCGTGATCTCGAGGTGGTGGTGGTGGACGCCAAGCGAGGCTTCGGCAACGGGCGCTGCCTGCCGGCAGGGCCGCTGCGCGAACCGCTGGAGCGGCTGGAGCGCATCGACGCGCTGATCGTCAACGGCGAATCGTCGAGCGCGCTTGCCGCCGACGGCTTCACCATGCAACTGGAGCCCGCCTGCTGGCGCAGGGTCGGTGACGACGAGCGGCGTCCACTGACGCCGCTGCCTTTCGCCACGCCGGTCACCGCGGTGGCAGGGATCGGTCATCCGGAGCGTTTCTTTACCACCCTGTCGGAGCTGGGAGTCGCCCATCGACCGGCCCCCTTTTCCGACCATCACCGGTTCAGCCCGGCCGACCTGACGACCAGCGACCAGCGACCTGTGGTGATGACCGCCAAGGATGCGGTCAAGTGTCGAAGCTTTGTTCCCGACGATTGCTGGGCCCTGGATGTCGAGGCTAGACCCGAGGCGTCCTTCGTGGCCTGGTTCGATCGGCGAGTGTCCGCCTGGCGAGGCACCGACGATGCGCAGGTCGCTCATGATACCGGGATCGCGCAGCGGCAGAGTGACTGAGCACTGCCGCCGAAGGCTCAAATTCAACAGGAGAAACGATGATGGACAAGGAACTACTGGCGATGCTGGTGTGCCCCCAGTGCCAGGGCAAGCTGCGCTACGACCGCGATGCCGGCGAGCTGTGCTGCCAGTTCGATGGCCTGGCCTATCCGATCCGTGACGGCATCCCGGTGATGCTGGTCGAGGAGGCGCGGGTCATGGAGGTCGACGAGACCCTCAAGACCAACCCCGGGCGGGGCACCTCCAGCACGGACGAGACGTGAAGGAGCGCTAGACGATGCAGGATTTTATCGTTGTCATACCGGCGCGTTACGGCTCGAGTCGTCTGCCCGGAAAGCCGCTGGCAGATATCGCCGGCCGACCCATGGTCGCCCGGGTCTGGGATCAGGCCCGGCGCTCCTCGGCGAGCCGAGTGGTGATCGCCACCGACGATGCGCGCATCGAAAGCGTGATGCTCGAGCTGGGCGCCGAGGTAGTGATGACCCGCGAGGACCATACCACCGGGACCGATCGGCTGGCGGAGGTGGTCGAGCGCCTGGCGCTGCCGGACGAGGCGGTGCTGGTCAACGTCCAGGGGGACGAACCGCTGTTGCCGCCCGAACTGATCGATCAGGTGGCGGGGCGGCTGATGCGCGACGAGGGCGCCTCGGTCGCGACCCTGGCCGAGTCCATTGGCGACGTCGATACCTTGTTCAACCCCAATGTGGTCAAGGTGACCCGGGCCGCATCGGGCAGGGCGCTGAGCTTTTCTCGCGCCCCGATGCCCTGGGACCGGGAGGGCTTTCGTGAGCCGCCAGCGCTGCTCACCACCGACGCCTGGCTACGCCATATCGGCCTCTATGCCTATCGAGCGAGCTTTCTGCGGGCCTTCAGCCAGTGGCTGCCGGCTCCCATCGAGCAGCTCGAACAGCTCGAGCAGTTGCGCGCGCTGCACTATGGGCACGCCATCCAGGTGGCGCTGGCCGAGCAGACGCCCGGGGCGGGGGTGGACACCGCCGAGGATCTTGAGCGGGTTCGCGCCCATTTCGCCGGCCAGCAGACGTCGCCGGACCAGTGAAGGCCAACGATCAGGAGACAAGCATGCGGGTACTGTTCGTATGTCTGGGCAATATCTGCCGCTCGCCCACCGCCGAGGGGGTAGTGAGGCAGCGACTCGAGGAGCACGGTCTGGCGGACCGGGTGGTGCTGGATTCCTGCGGCACCGGGCCCTGGCACGTGGGTGAGCCACCGGATGCCCGCGCCCAGCAGGCCGCGCGCAAGCGGGGAATCGATCTATCGAAGCTGCGCGGTCGCAAGCTAAAGGCCGCCGATTTCGAAACATGTGACTACCTGCTGGCGATGGACGCCGACAACCTGAGCGTGCTCGAGCGCCAGGCGCCGGCGAATTGCCAGGCCCATATCGGCCTCTTGATGGAGTTCGCCGGGGAGCCCGGCGTTGCGGTGCCGGACCCCTACTACGAGGGCGGCTTCGATGGTGTCTACGCGATGATCGAGCGTGCCGCCGATGGCCTGGTGGCCACCTTGTCGCAGCGTCTGGGGGCGTCGTCTTGAGGCCCGTCATAGGCCTCGATCAGGACTTGACCCGAGCCAACACCCTGGGGCTGCCCTGTGTCGCCGAAGAGGTCGTCGACGTCTTCAGTCGTGATCAGCTCGCCTCCCTGATCAGGCAGGTCGGAGACCGCCGATTGACCCTGCTCTCCGGCGGCAGCAATCTGATTCTGCCCGACTATCTGCCGGGGATGACGCTGCGACCGCTGCTCGATTACTGGTGGGTCGAGCGGCGCGGACAGGATGCGCTGGTGCATGTCGGTGCCGGGGTCAACTGGCATCGACTGGTCATGGCGCTGGCGTCGAAGGGGTGGTGGGGCATCGAGAATCTGGCGCTGATACCCGGGCACTGTGGTGCGGCACCGGTACAGAACATCGGTGCCTATGGGGTCGAACTGGCCGATGTGCTTGAGTCGGTGACCCTGGTCCATCGCGACAGTGGTGCGGTGGAAAGCTTGCCGGCTGGTGCCTGTGGCTTCGGCTATCGGGAGAGCCGCTTCAAGGGGGAGTGGGACGGCAAGGTCATCATCACCGACCTCACCTTGAGGGTCAGCCGTCACGGCGCGCCGAAGCTTGGCTACGGCGATCTGGCGTCCCGGGTGGGGGAGGCCCCCGCTCCTCTGGCGGTGGCCGAGGCGGTCTGCCAGGTGCGCCGCGAGAAGCTGCCCGACCCCGAGCAGCTCGGCAATGCCGGCAGCTTCTTCAAGAATCCTGTGGTCGAGGCAGCGCGTGCCGGGGCACTGCGCGAGCGCTATCCGGGTATGCCGGCCTATGAGCTGGAAGACGGACGGGTAAAGCTGGCGGCGGGGTGGCTGATCGATCAGTGCGGCCTCAAGGGCTGGCGACAGGGTCACTTTGGCGTCCATGATCGTCAGGCGCTGGTGCTGGTGCACCACGGTGGCGGCAATGCCACGGAATTGCTGGCGTTCGCCGACCAGGTGTCGGCGCGGGTCGCCGAACGCTTCGGTGTGACGCTCGAACGAGAGCCGCGCCTGGCCTGATTTGTAGCACCTGACTTGGCCGGCGCCGAAGGCGCTGTGTGAGTATCGAAAGCGCATAAATGAAAACGCCCGCGTCCTTGGACGCGGGCGTTTTGCTTTCCGGCGAGTGATCAGCTGTTGTGGCCGTCACTTGCCTTTTCGGCCTCGAGCTTGCGACGCTCGCGCGGGTCGTTGTGGGCCCGGCGACGGCGACGGCGGCGAGGCGCCTGGCCATCATCAGTGGCGCCACTCAAGGCGTCGTCTTCGGCCTTGGCTTCTGTCTTGGCGTCGTCGGCCTTGGCGTCAGTCTTGGGCGCCTCGGCTTTCTCTTCCGCCTTGGTATCGGCCTTGGGTGCCTCCGCTTTCTCTGCAGCTTTCGCTACGGCTTTCTCTGCAGGTTGGGCGTCAGCCTTGGGAGTCTCGGCCTTGGCTTCGGCTTTCGGCTCGGCTTTCTCGTCAGCTTTCTCTGCAGGCTTGGTGTCAGCCTTGGGAGCCTCGACCTTTGGCGTCTCGGCCTTTGGCGTCTCGGCCTTGGGGACCTCAGCCTTGGCTTCGGCTTTCGGCTCGGCTTTCTCGTCAGCTTTCTCTGCAGGCTTGGTGTCAGCCTTGGGGGCCTCAGTCTTGGGAGCCTCGGGCTTGGGAGCCTCAGCCTTGGCTTCGGCTTTCGGTTCGGCTTTCTCGACGGCTTTCTCTGCAGCTTTCTCGACGGCTTTCTCTGCAGGCTGCGCGTCAGCCTTGGGAGTCTCGGCCTTGGCTTCGGCTTTCTCTCCAGGCTGGGCGTCAGCCTTGGGAGCTTTGGCTGCTGCTTCTGGCTGGGCGTCAGCCTTGGGAGCCTTGGCTGCAGCTTCAGGCTGGGCGTCAGCCTTGGGAGCCTCGGCCTTGGCTTCGGTCTTCGGCTCGTCTTTCTCTACGGGCTTGGCGTCGTCCGACTTGGGAGCCTCGGCGTTGGCGACGGGCTTGGTATCCGCCTTGGGGGCTTCGGCTTTGGCGTCGGCCTTGTCGTCAGCCTTGGAAGTCTCGGCCTTGGCTTCGGCTTTTGGCTTGGCTTTCTCTGCAGCTTTCTCGACGGGCTTGTCGTCAGCCTTGGGAGCCTCGGCCTTGGCGTCAGTCTTGGCGTCAGCCTTGGGGGCTTCGGCCTTGGCTTCGGCTTTTGTTTCGGCTTTTGCTTCGGGCTGGGTCTGTTCGGCCGTAGCTTCCGTAGCGCTTGCCTGGCCCGCCTCGGGCTGAGCTTCCTGAGCCGCGGCCGCTTCCGCCTGCAGGCGTTGCTGCTCTTTCAGCGCCTCGGGGTTGATGGCCTGCTTGCGGCTGCGGTTGCGCGGATTGTTGCGGGTGCGCTTGGGCTTGCTGTCCTTGGCAGCATCGCTGCTGGCAGCATCTGCCTGCTGCGTTTCACCGCGGCTGGCCGAACGGGGCGACTTGTTGTCGTCGCTCTTGCGGCTATCCGGCTGGCGGCTTTCCTGTTGACGACCCTCCTGCTGACGACCCTCTTGCTGACGTCCTTCAGCCTGGCGGTTGTCCTGCTGACGATTGTCGTCACGGCGAGAGCGCTGGCGGTTGTCGTTGCCGTCATTTCTGTCGGCTCGAGTGTCTGCCTTGCTGTCGGTGCGTGCGTCGTTTCGAGTCTCGCTGCGGCCGTCGCTCTTGGCGGCCGGCTGGCGGCGATCCTGCTGGCGACGGTCCTGGCTGTTGCCATCGCTACGGTTGGATCTGTTGCTGCTCTGACGCTGGCCGTTCTGGCTGCCACCACGGCGATTGCGCTGTCGCGTGTCGCTACCGCGCTGCTGGCCGCTGTCGCTGCGCTGTTGGGCGCCGCGCTGAGCATTGTCGTCGCGACTCGAGGACTGAGTGCGAGTGCTGCTCGAGCCTTGGCTGCCGCTCGCGGCGCCGTTACTGGTTTCTTCCTCGCCGCCGAGGAAGCGGGCGAAGCCCTTGACCAGTCGACCGAACAGGCCGGCGTTCTGAACCGCCTGACGAGACTCTGCGGGGCTCTGACGGCCTGACTGGCGATTAGCCTGAGGGCTGCTCTGCCTGCGGCTGGACGACGAGGCCTGGCGACCGGATTGAGCGCCCTGAGCGCTGGGCTGACGACTGGGCTGTGCGGGCTTGTCCTCGCTGGCGGCCTCTTCCTGGCTCAAGGAAGCGGGGGCAGGGGCGTTGTGGACCACGCTCTTGACCGCGGCTTCGGCGCGTTGCACCGGCTTGCCGAAGGCGGCGTCGGGCTCCTTGCCGACCTCGGTGTCGGTGGACAGCTCGAAACTGGAGGCGTTGGCGGTGCCTTCCTCGTCGACGTGGTCGTCGCGCAGACGCTGGACGTCGTAGTGGGGGGTGTCCATGTCCGGGCTTGGCAGGATGACCACGCGGACGCCCTGGCGACGCTCGATATCGGCCAGGATGGCGCGCTTCTCGTTAAGCAGATAGGTAGCGACAGGCACCGGCAGGATGGCGCGGATCTGAGCGCTGCGCTCCTTCATGGCCTCTTCTTCGATCAGGCGCATGACCGACAGCGAGAGCGAACGCACGTCACGGATGGTGCCCTGGCCGTCACAGCGGGGGCATACCACGCCGCTGGTTTCGCCGAGGGACGGGCGCAGACGCTGACGCGACATTTCCATCAGGCCAAAGCGCGAAATACGGCCGATCTGTACCCGGGCACGGTCGAGCTTGAGGGCGTCGCGAGCGCGGTTTTCGACCTCGCGCTGGTTGCGTGCTGGCCCCATGTCGATGAAGTCGATGACCACCAGGCCGCCGATGTCACGCAGGCGCAACTGGCGAGCGATCTCGTCGGCCGCCTCCAGATTGGTCTGCAGCGCAGTCTCTTCGATGTCACTGCCGCGTGTCGCTCGCGCCGAGTTGATGTCGATGGACACCAGTGCCTCGGTGTGGTCGATCACGATGGAGCCGCCGGAGGGCAGCTTCACTTCACGCTCGTAGGCGGTCTCGATCTGCGACTCGATCTGGAAGCGCGAGAACAGCGGCACCTCGTCGGCGTACAGCTTGATCTTCTGCTGGTAGGACGGCATCACCTGGCGAATGAAGGCCAGCGCCTCTTGGTGCACCTCGGGGCTGTCGATCAGTACCTCGCCGATATCCTGGCGCAGGTAGTCGCGCATGGCGCGAATGATGACATTGGACTCGCGGTAGATCAGGAAGGGGGCGGCGCGCTTGCCGGCTTCCTCGGTGATGGATTCCCACACCTGTACCAGGTAGTCGAGGTCCCACTGCAGCTCTTCGGGCGACCGACCGATACCGGCGGTGCGCACGATCAGGCCCATCTTGTCGGGCACGCTGAGCTGGCCCATGGCTTCCTTCAGCTGGGCGCGTTCCTCGCCCTCGATGCGACGCGAGATGCCGCCTGCGCGGGCGTTGTTGGGCATCAGCACCAGGAAGCGACCGGCCAGGCTGACAAAGGTGGTCAGGGCGGCGCCCTTGTTGCCACGCTCTTCCTTGTCGACCTGAACGATGACTTCCTGACCTTCCTTCAGTACTTCCTTGATGCTGGGGCGGCCGGAAGGCTCCTTGACGAAGTACTCGCGAGCAATTTCCTTGAGGGGCAGAAAACCGTGGCGTTCGGCGCCGAAATCGACAAAGGCGGCTTCGAGGGAGGGTTCCACGCGGGTGATCTTGCCGCGATAGATATTGGCTTTTTTCTGTTCCCTGGCACCGGATTCGATGTCCAGGTCGTACAGGCGTTGTCCATCCACCAGGGCGACACGCAGCTCTTCGGGCTGGGTCGCGTTGATGAGCATCCGTTTCATGTTGTCTCGCAATATGGGCGCGCCGGAGGGCGCCCATGGGCAACGGCAAGGGTGAACCGTTGGTGCAGCGTGCTTGTGCTCAGCGCATGTCGCGGAAGCTGCGCCCGGCCGCGACGTTACTTCATCAGGAACGTCACGGCATGATCATGTTGAGTACGGGGCGGAGGGAGGACGTGTCTCGGTGGGGCCTTGCCCATCCGGTCCTGCCGTCACCGCCAACACCTGGCATTCATCGATTCACCGCTGCCGGCCTCCGGCACGGTGTTGTACGTCTCCCGGCGACGGCCCACCCCTTCGGAAAGGTATCCAGCTGGGGTGGGGCGCGCCGGGCTCGGTGTTGTCACTTGACATCGGCGGCGGGACCTCTGTGGGTCGTCGCGGCCTCTGTGGCAAACGCTGTGTCAGTCACGTTTCGCTCGGGCCTGCGTGTCTAGTCGTGCAGGCGCTTGCAGGGGTCAATCGGACCCGGGGAGCGAACAAGCAATATAACAGCAATGCCAGGGGTCAGCAATTGGCGACAAGCTGCGCTAGAATGGCGCTTTATTGCGGGTTTCGAGTGGGGTGACAGCGTGGCCGAAGGGCGTGAAGTGCAGTGGGTGGAAGTGACCGAAGGCCAGGTCGGCCAGCGCGTCGACAATTTTCTGATGAGTCGCCTCAAGGGCGCCCCCCGTTCGCTGGTGTATCGCATCGTGCGCAAGGGTGAGGTGCGCGTGAACAAGAAGCGGGTCAAGGCGGATACCCGTCTGGCGCTTGGAGACCTGGTGCGTATTCCCCCGCTCAAGCTGGCACCGCAGGAGGCAGTGCGCGAGGTCAGCGATAATCTGCGTAATCTGCTGGCCGGCAGCGTGCTGCTGGAAGGGCCTGACTGGATGGTCTTGAACAAGCCGTCGGGACTGGCGGTGCACGGCGGCAGTGGTGTCAAGATCGGACTGATCGAGGCGCTGCGGCAGGTGCGCGAGGACCTGGACTTCCTGGAGCTGGTGCATCGGCTGGATCGGGATACTTCAGGGTGTCTGCTGCTGGCCAAGTCCCGGCCGGCGCTGCTTGCGCTGAACCAGTCGCTCAAGCAGCACAAGATGAACAAGCAGTATCTGGCGCTGGTGGCAGGCCGCTGGCCAGCCCGTCGGGATTTCGTCAGTGCCCGCCTGGATCGCTACGACGCCGGCAACGGCGAGCGTCGAGTCAGGGTCGATCCGCAGGGCAAGGTGGCTCGGACCCGCTTTGGTGTGCGTGAGACCTTTGCCGGTGCAACCCTGGTGGAGGCGGAGCCGATCACCGGGCGTACCCATCAGATTCGCGTCCACGCTGCCCACGCCGGACACGTGCTGTTGGGCGACGACAAGTACGGTACCCGAGAGGGCGCTCGCCTCGGGTGCGAACTGGGGCTGGATCGCCTGTTTCTGCATGCTGCCTCGCTGACCTTCCCCGAGCCGACCAGTCAGCGGCCGGTGCAGATTCGCGCTCCCCTCGACGATGCCCTGGAAACTGTGCTCGACAAGGCTCGGCGGCGACAGTGAAAGATGTCGCCTGCGGCCTTGCCTGGTGCCGGCCTTGTGGCAAGAAAGACTGAAATTACAGTGCGCTAAATGAGCAAGTGTGGGTGAATCGCTGTGTCTGGCGGACATGGTGAGCCCGCGCCGGGCAGGCGAGCCAGGTTGCCAAACGATCGTCCTCGGCCAAGGATTCAGGTAAGGCATCGGCGGTTTGTGCCGGCGATGCGCCCATGAGTCTTCGGAGGGTAGGACGGTCATGCGTGTCATCAGCGAAAGAGAACAGTTTCCCGGTCACGACGGCAACCAGCTGGCGGCGAGGTTCGACCGGCCGGAGGTGGGTGAGCCCCAGGCGGTGGCGATCTTCGCCCATTGCTTTACCTGTACCAAGGATATCCTCGCCGCCAAGCGTATCGCGGCACGACTGGTGTCGCGGGGCGTGGCGGTACTGCGCTTCGATTTCACCGGTCTTGGTCATTCCGAGGGTGAGTTCGCCAATACCCATTTCAGCTCCAACGTGGATGACCTGGTGGCCGCCGCCAAGCATCTCGAGGGGCGTGGGCTGTCACCGTCTCTGCTGGTCGGTCATTCGCTGGGCGGTGCGGCGGTGATCGCCGCCGCCGAGCGACTGCCCGGGGTCAAGGCGGTGGCCACCGTCGGGGCGCCTTACGACCCGGCTCATGTAGTGCACAATTTCGGCTCGAACCTCGACGTCATCGAACGCGAAGGGGAGGCCGAGCTGGTCCTGGCAGGCCGTCCCTTTACCATCCGCAAGGCCTTTATCGAGGATCTCCAGAGTCAGCGTCAGCACGAGCGCATCGAGAACCTGGGGCGTCCGCTGCTGGTGCTGCACGCGCCCAACGACGAAACGGTGGAGATCGAAAACGCCTCGGCCATCTTCACCGCCGCTCGTCATCCCAGAAGCTTTGTTTCGCTGGATGACGCCGATCATCTGCTGACCCGGCCCCAGGACGCCGAGTACGCCGCCGAGGTCATCGTCGGCTGGGCGTCGCGCTATCTGGGCCTGGAGGCGCCGAAGCCCCCCGCGGGAGCGCCTGAAGGCGTCACCCGAGTATCCGAAGCCGATCCTGCAGGTTTTCGTCAGGACGTGGTCGCGGGTGCGCACCACCTGCTGGCCGACGAGCCGCTTTCCTACGGTGGGACCAATCTCGGTTTTACGCCGTACCAGTTGCTGGCGGCGGCGCTCGGCTCCTGCACGGCGATGACCGTGCGCAGCTACGCCAGGCGCAAGAAGCTTCCGCTCGATGATGTCACCGTGGACGTCTCCCATGACAAGATTCACGCCAAGGATTGTGGCGAGTGCGAGGCGACCAGTGGCAAAATCGACCACTTCGAACGTGTCCTTTTCCTGACGGGGGATCTCGACCAGGAAGCCCGCGACAAGCTTTTGGCCATCGCTGACCTGTGTCCGGTGCATCTGACGCTGGAGGGCAAGGCCAGGGTGGTGACTCGGCTGGCCGACTAGCCCTGGCGGGCGCATGCCGCTGTCACTGCTAGTCGTGGCGTCTGGTTCTCTGATGCTGCGCCGAGCCGGCCTGCGTGCTTGAGTGACCCATCATCGGGGAAGAGGCATTTATCCATGGGCGATGGCGTGGACGCCGTCGTCTCTCGAGGAGTTGTCTCTTGCGCTATGACCTGACCATCTTTGACTGGGATGGCACCCTGATGGATTCCATCGCCCGGATCGTATCCTGCATGCAGGCCGCTGGCCGCGAGGCCGAGTGGGGCGAGCTGGGGGAGGGAGAGATTCGCGATATCATCGGTCTCGGTCTGCCGGAAGCCATCGCCACACTGTGTCCGGGTATCCAGCCGGAGCAGGCCGAGCGTTTGAAGGCACGCTATGCCTGGCACTTCGTCGAGGGTGATGCCACCCCGGTCACCTTCTACCCCGGCGTCGAGGCAGGGCTGGCCTCGCTGGCCTCGACCTCGGTGCTGGCCGTGGCCACCGGCAAGAGCCGTCGCGGGCTCGATCGTATCTTCCGCCAGAGCGACACCGGTCGCTTCTTTCGTGCCAGTCGTACCGCCGACGAGACGCGTTCCAAGCCGGATCCCCTGATGCTGGTCGAGCTGCTCGAAGAGTGCGGCGTCGACGCCTCCCGCGCCGTCATGATCGGCGATACCGAGTACGATATGGAGATGGCGCGTGCCATCGGCATGCCGCGCATCGCTGTCTCGTATGGTGTGCACGATGTGCAGCGGCTGTCGCGCAGTGAGCCGCTGCTGGTGGCGGATCGCTTCGATCAGGTGCTGGATCATCTGGCTGGCTGAATCGCGTCGATCGTCTGGCAAATCGTTTTCTATTCCTGGTTGTCGCCAGGCTTGCAAGGAGTGGTGGGATGTCGGATACCCCCAAGGATGACCCCTGGACCCAGGGGGAGATGTCGTCTTCCAGCGGCAAGGGAGCGGCTGCGGCAGCCGGCGGTAGTGGGCCGGACAAGAGCGGCGGCAGCGGGCCGGCTGAACCCGGCGGCAACGGGCCGGTTGGATCGTCCGGCGGCAGCGGGTCGGCTGAACCCGGTGGCAGCGGGCCGGCTGAACCCGGCGGCAGCGGGCCGGCTGGATCGTCCGGCGGCAGCGGGCCGGCTGAACCCGGCGGCAGCGGGCCGGCTGAATCGTCCGGCGACAGCGCCGAAGTATTGCGGGAGCGCCAGCGCCTTGCCCAGATCGAGAGCATGGACCGCTGGATCCAGAGCGTACTGGTCGAGCAGCGGCGCAGTCGGCGCTGGAAGCTGTTCTTTCGTTTCGCCTGGCTGGCGCTGCTGCTGGGAGTGGCGGCGCTGGTGGGCTTTGCACTGCTGATGGTGCCTGGCGATGAGCGAGAGCAGGCCAGGCATCTTGGGGTGGTCAAGGTCGACGGTGTGATCGATAGCGAGTCGCCGGCCAATGCCGAGCGCCTGATCGAAGGTATCGAAGCCGCCTGGGAGTCGCCCAGCAGCGCCGCGGTGGTATTGCATATCAACAGTCCGGGCGGCAGTCCGGTGCAGTCCCAGCGGGTCTACAAGGCGGTGATGGCCCTGCGCGAGCGCGGCGACAAGCCGATCGTCGCGGTGGTCGAGGACCTGGGGGCCAGCGGCGCCTATTACATGGCGTCTGCGGCGGACGAGATTGTCGCTGCGCCGTCCAGTCTGGTCGGCTCTATCGGCGTCATCTACGCCGGCTTCGGGCTGGAGGGGGCCATCGATGACCTGGGTGTGGAGCGGCGCGTCTTCACCGCAGGCGACAACAAGGCCTTTCTCGATCCCTTCTCCGAGATGCGTCCCGAACAGCAGGCGTTCTGGCAAGAGGTGCTGGATACGACCCATCAGCAGTTCATCGATGCGGTCAAGGCAGGGCGCGGTGATCGTCTGGCCGATGATCCCCGGATCTTCAGCGGCCTGATCTGGACCGGAGAGCAGGCGCTGGAGCTGGGCCTGGTGGATCGCCTGGGTACCCTGGACGAAGAGGCCCATGAATGGCTCGACCAGCCACGAATCAAGGACTACACCCCATCCCAGGACCCCTTCGACCGCCTGGCTCGGCGCTTCGGTGTGGGCGTGGCCCAGTGGATGGGGCTGCCGCAGGCGTCATCGCCGGTGCGTTATCAGTTGCCCTGATCGCCGTTCGCGACATCGGTGGCGGATGCCGCCAGGGGGTCGGCGCCAGCCTCGCGCAGCCACCGGCACAGCAGAATCAGAGGGAGGCCGATCAGACTGTTCGGGTCGTCACCCTCCAGGCGCTCGAACAGGGTGATGCCGAGACCCTCCATGCGAAAGCTGCCAGCGCACTGAAGCGGCTGCTCGCGGGCGACGTAGGTGCTGATCTCGGTGTCGGTGAGACGGCGAAAGACCACGTCATAGTGCTGGTAGCCGACCCAATGGCGATGCTCGGCGGTGTCGAGCAGCGCCAGTCCGGTGACAAAACGCACCCGTTGCCCCGAGAAGGCTCGCAGTTGTGCGCAGGCGCGCTCCTGGGTGTGGGGCTTGCCCAGGATCTGGTCGTCGAACAGGGCTACCTGGTCGGAGCCGATGATCAGGTGGCGCGAGTAGGCGTCGGCCAGCGCTTCGGCCTTGGTCAGCGACAGCCGCTGCACCAATGATGTGGGCGTCTCGTCCGTGCCGCGGGTCTCGTCGATGTCCGGGCTCGCCCAGGAGAAGGGCAGGCCCAGCCGTTCAAGCAGTTCGCGGCGCCAGGGTGAGCTGGAGGCAAGCACCAGTGGGGTCATGCGTCCTTCCTTGCAATGTGTGGAGTCGTGTCGGGGAGGCCCGCTATGGGCAGGTTGTGCTCGTCGGGTTCGAGCGGATCCCGGGACATGGTAACCTATTGAGCACAGGGCTTTGACAGGGGCGGAACGAGTGCCTATCATTGCGCGCCTATGTTGACCTCACGATTGCCCGGCCGGGTCGAGCCCTACAAGCTCGCCGCCCAAGCCGAACACCTCGAAGGCCTGGTGGCGCTGGCCGACATGAGCCGCCTGACCGAAGAGGTCGGCGCTCAACAGGGCGATGCCAGCGCCTGGCTGGAATTCGCCATCGACGCTCAGGGGCGTCGGGTGATCCGGGGGCGCCTGGAGGCCGATCTGCAGCTGCCGTGTCGCCGCTGCCTCGAGCCCATGGCCCAACATGTCACGAGCGACTTCCTGCTCGGGCTCGTCAGCAGTGACGACCTGGCCGCCGATCTGCCGAGCACCCATGAACCGGTGCTGGTGGAGAATGAACAGCTGGACCTGCTGGGCGTGGTCGAGGATGAACTTATCCTCAGTCTGCCCCAGGTGGTCTACCACGACGAGTCAGAGTGTCCTGTCTCGCGCGACCAGCTGAGCAGCGGGGCGGATGCCGAAGTCTCGGAAGCGCCCTCTGGCAGTCCCTTTGACGTGCTCAAGCGCCTCAAGGGCAACACCGATACCTGATCGATTTTTTGTGGAGTGATTTCCCATGGCAGTTCAGCAGAACCGTAAGACCCGTTCCAAGCGCGGCATGCGTCGTAGCCACGACGCCCTGAGTGCACCGACCCTGTCCCAGGACAAGGAGACCGGCACCACTCACCTGCGTCACCACGTCTCCCCGGACGGTTTCTATCGCGGTCGCAAGGTCGTCGACGTATAAGTTGACGACGCCTCGATAGCGCCTGGCCGCCGGGATGCGGATTGCCGTAGATGCCATGGGCGGGGACAAGGGTCCCCGCGCCACCGTGGCGGGGGCGGCCAGGGCAGTCATCGAGGACCCGCAGCTCGACATTCAGCTGTTTGGCCCTGCGGGCCTGCTGGATGACGAGATTTCACGCCTGCCGCGGCCTCTGGCCGCGGCGGCGTCGCATCTGCACCTGTGTGACGCACCCGATATCATCCCCGCCGATATGCGCGCCTCTCAGGCGCTGCGCCGAGGTCATGCTTCAAGCATGGCTCGCATGCTTGACTGTGTGGCGGCGGGTGAGGCCGATGTCGGCGTCAGTTCCGGCAATACTGGCGCCTTGATGGCGCTGTCGCGCCGCGCCCTTGGCATGGTTCCGGGCGTGCCGCGCCCGGCCATCAGTACCGCGATTCCGACGCGAGGCGACGGACGCTGCTATTTGCTTGATCTGGGTGCCAATGTGGATGTGTCGGCGGAGCGCCTGGTGGACTTCGCCCTGATGGGCGATATCATGGCGCGCCACGTCGACGGTCTGGCGGCTCCGCGGATTGCCCTGCTCAACGTTGGGGTGGAGTCGACCAAAGGCTCCTTGGCGGTACAGCAGGCCGATGCGGCACTGCGCCAGGTGGCCGGGATCGACTATCTTGGCTTTATCGAGGGCGATGGCGTGTTTGCCGGTCAGGCGGACGTCGTGGTCTGTGACGGCTTTGTCGGCAATGTGCTGCTCAAGGCCAGCGAGGGCCTGGCCAAGATGCTGGTCGGTCGCGTCCAGGCGACCTTCGAGGCGCACTGGGGGAGTCGGCTGGTGGGGATGCTGGCCCGTCCAGCGCTCAGACGATTGAAGAGTGAACTGGATCCGGTTCGCTACAACGGCGCCAGCCTGCTGGGGCTGGCGGGTATTGTGATAAAGAGTCATGGCAGCTGTGACGCTCAGGGTTTTTACTACGCCCTGAAGCGCGCCTCCCAGGAGGTCAGCCGTGACTTGCCGAGCCGGCTGGAGGCCGAGCTCGACCATCGTCGTCCATCTTCCGGTCCCTTGTCAGGGGGCAGTGTGGATATGGATGATGGCCAACAAGAGCTATAGGTGATCAAGATGACTCAACCGCTTGCCCTTATCTTCCCTGGGCAGGGGTCGCAACAGGTCGGCATGCTGCGCGATCTGGCCGAACGCTACAGCGTGGTGAGGACGACCTTCGAGGAGGCCTCGGAGGCGCTGGGTTACGACCTGTGGCAGGTGGTCCAGGAAGGTCCTGCGGAGGCGCTCAATGCCACCGCCTGCACCCAGCCGGCACTGTTGGCCTCCAGCGTGGCGATCTGGCGCGTGTGGCAGGAACTCGAGGGCCCGCGCCCCGGTGCCATGGCCGGCCATAGTCTCGGCGAATACAGCGCCATGGTGTGCGCCGGCGCGCTTTCCTTTGCGGAAGGGGTTCGTCTGGTTCGCCTGCGCGGCGAAGCCATGCAGCAGGCCGTGCCGGCCGGGCAGGGCGCCATGGCAGCGATTCTCGGTCTGGACGACGCGGCCGTCGAGCAGGCCTGCGCCAAGGCGGCCGACGGGGACGTGGTCTCTGCTGTCAACTACAATGCTCCCGGGCAGGTGGTGATCGCCGGCAGCAAGGCCGCCGTGGATCGTGCCATCGCCGCCTGTCAGGAGGCCGGGGCCAAGCGCGCGATGCCGTTGCCGGTATCGGTGCCTTCCCACTGTGACCTGATGCGGCCGGCCGCCGAGCGGCTAGAGCAGGCGCTTGGTGATATCGAGCTCAAGGCGCCGCGCTATACCGTGGTGCAGAACGTCGATGCCCAGGCCCATGCCGATGTGGCCACCCTGCGCACTCGCCTGATCGAGCAGCTCTACCAGCCGGTGCGTTGGGTCTCCTGCGTCGAGAAGATGGTCGACGGCGGTGCCGAGGTGTTCATCGAGTGCGGGCCCGGCAAGGTCCTCACCGGCCTCAACAAGCGTATTGCCCGGGGCAGTCGCGGACTGGCGGTGAATGATCCCGACAGTCTCAGTGCAGCCCTTGAGCTGGCTCGCGAGATCAACTGATCGAAAGCCTCCTGGCCCGGCGCTGTGCCGGGCGACAACGACGAAGCAATGGAAGTGACCATGACAACCGAGCCTAGAGTCGCCCTGATTACCGGGGCCAGCCGCGGTATCGGCCGTGCCATCGCCCACGAGCTGGGGCGGCAGGGTCGCATCGTGATCGGCACCGCCACCACCGATGCCGGTGCCGACCGCATCGATGCGGACCTCAAGGAGCAGGGGTTTCAGGGCGCAGGGCGCCGCCTAGATGTCACCGATCCGACCAGCGTCGAAGCACTGCTGAAGTCGATCAATGACGAGTTTGGTGCGCCGACCATCCTGGTCAACAATGCCGGTATCACCCGTGACAATCTGCTGATGCGAATGAAGGAAGATGAGTGGGATGGTGTACTCGACGCCAACCTCAAGTCGGTCTTTCGCCTCAGCAAGGCGTGCCTGCGTGGCATGAGCAAGGCCCGTTGGGGCCGTATCGTATCCGTCAGTTCGGTGGTCGCCACCATGGGCAACGCCGGCCAAAGCAACTATGCTGCCGCCAAGGCGGGCATGGAAGGCTTCACCCGGGCGCTGGCGCGCGAGGTGGCCTCCCGTGCCATCACCGTCAACGCCGTGGCGCCTGGCTTTATTGCCACCGACATGACCCAGGCGCTGTCCGAGGATCAGCAGACGATGCTCAAGGGGCAGGTGCCTCTGGCGCGTCTGGGGCAGCCCGTGGAAATCGCCGCGGCGGTCGGGTTCTTGACCAGCGATAGCGCAGCCTATATCACTGGCGAAACCCTGCACGTCAATGGCGGGATGAACATGCGCTGAATGCGCTTCCTGCGTGTGTTGCGTCGACCCGAAGGGGTCTATAAACTACCCCGCAGTTTACTTGCGGAATTAACCAGCTGGTCATCAGAACGGCTAACGTGAACGACTGGAGTATGTCTAAATGAGCACCATCGAAGAGCGCGTGAAGAAAGTTGTGGCAGAGCGCCTGAACGTCAAGGAAGAAGATATTCAGAACTCCTCTTCCTTCACCGAGGACCTGGGCGCTGATTCCCTGGACACCGTTGAGCTGGTGATGGCGCTGGAAGAGGAATTCGATACCGAAATTCCTGATGAAGAAGCCGAGAAGATTACCACCGTTCAGGAAGCGATCGACTACGTCAACGCCAACCAGTAAGACCGGCTCGGTGTTCCGAGTCAGTCTGCCGGTGGCGGCGATGGCCGCTTGCTGAAAGGCGGGGATGCAATCCCCGCGGAAGCCGTCCTGGTTCGCCAGGGCGGCTTTTGCGTGTCCAGGCCTCGAAGGCAGGGTCCTGTGCCAGCCTTCCCGGTAAAGCCTCGGCGCCGGGGGGAGCACAGCGGCCTGTGTCTCGGGTATAATGCGCGCAACCGACGGTCCTCCACAGTTGGGCCGTAACTTTTTGGATGTCTGGAGGAAAGCTGATGTCTCGTAGAAGGGTAGTGGTGACGGGCCTCGGCCTGGTCACACCGGTGGGCAACACCGTCAAGGAAAGCTGGGACAGCATCCTGGCCGGCAAGAGCGGTGTGGCGCCCATCGAGCACTTCGATGTCAGCGGCTTCAACACGCGCTTCGGCGGTTCGGTGAAGGACTTTGATATCAGCCCCTACCTGAACCCCAAGGATGCCAGGAAGATGGACCTGTTCATCCAGTACGGTATTGCCGCGGGGGCTCAGGCCATCGAGGACGCCGGTATCGAGTGCACCGAGGAAAATGCCGATCGCATCGGCGTGGCCATCGGCTCGGGAATCGGTGGGCTGCCGATGATCGAGCACAACCACAACGCGCTCAACAAGAGCGGCGCCCGGCGTATCTCGCCGTTCTTCGTGCCCGGCTCCATCATCAACATGATCTCGGGCAATCTGGCGATTCAGCACGGCTTCCGTGGTCCCAATATCGCCATCACCACCGCCTGCACCACCGGCACCCACAATATCGGCTACAGCGCCCGTACCATCGCATACGGCGACGCCGACGTGATGGTCTGTGGCGGTGCCGAGATGGCGACCACACCGCTGGGGCTGGGCGGCTTCTCCGCCGCGCGGGCGCTGTCCACCCGCAATGACGATCCCCAGGCGGCCAGCCGCCCCTGGGACAAGGATCGCGACGGCTTCGTGCTGTCCGACGGCGCCGGCGTGGTGGTGCTGGAAGAGTACGAACACGCCAAGGCACGTGGGGCGACCATCTACGCCGAGCTGATCGGTTTCGGCATGAGCGATGATGCCTACCACATGACCCTGCCGCCGGAAGACGGTCGCGGCGCGGCGGCCTCCATGGCCAACGCGATCAAGGACGCCGGCATCGACGCCAGCGAGATCGATTACATCAACGCCCACGGCACCTCGACCGCCGCCGGCGACCTGGCCGAGAGCCGCGCGGTGGAGAAGGTCATGGGCAGCGCCGCCCAAAGCGTCGCGGTCAGCTCCACCAAGTCGATGATCGGCCACCTGCTCGGCGCCGCCGGTGCGGTGGAGGCGGTCTTCAGCATCCTGGCGATTCGTGATCAGGCGCTGCCGCCCACCATCAACCTGGACAATCCCCAGGAAGGGTGCGTGCTCGACTACGTGCCGCATACCGCCCGCGATGCCAAGGTCGACGTGACCCTGTCCAACTCCTTCGGCTTCGGCGGCACCAATGGCACCCTGGTGTTCAAGAAGGCCTGATGGATGAATAGGCCGTCCGAGCCGACATTGCCCCTGAGTGATCGGGGGCTGGCCTACGGCGATGGCCTGTTCGAGACGGTGCTGGTGCGCGACGGCACGCCGCTGTTGTGGTCTGAGCACCTGGCACGACTGCTGAAGGGCTGCCGGGTGCTCGACCTGCCCCCGCCCCGTACAGAGGCCCTGGCATCCGCCCTCGCTGGCGCGGGGCCGGGGCTTGGTGTGCTCAAGCTGGTCTACACCCGGGGCAGCGGTGGACGGGGCTACGCGCCGCCGGCGTCCTCAGACCCCAGGCTTGAGGCGCTGTGGTCGAGCTTCGCACCCGATCAACAGCGTTGGGCAGACGGGGTCAGGGTGCGTCGCTGCCGCCTGCGCCTGGCACGCCAGCCCGTGCTGGCCGGGATCAAGCATCTGGCCCGTCTCGAGAACGTGCTGGCACGATCCGAGTGGCGGGACCCCGCTATCGCCGAGGGGCTTCTCGAGGATGATCGAGGCCAGCTTGTCGAAGCCACCGCCATGAACGTGTTCTTTCTCGCCCGGGGCGCCGAACAGGTATCGACCCCGCCGCTGGATCAGTGTGGCGTGGCAGGTACCCTGCGAGCCGCCTTGCTGGAACAGGGCGCGGTGGTGGAGGCGCCGTTGCTGGCCGACGAGCTTTCGTCCTGCGAGGCTGTATGGCTTGGCAACAGCGTCCAGGGCGTGTGGCCCGTCGCGCGACTCGACGACAGCGAAGGGCAGCCCCAGCATGGCTGGGAGCTGAATGCTGTCCATCGCGCCTTTCAGCACCGAGCCCACCGCCTGCTGGGGTATGCCGGGGCCGACTGAGTCACCCGGGCGCTTCCAGCCGGGGTGCCTGCATCCGCTTTGCCGTACTATTCTGACCGCTTCAGACAAGCGCCGTGCGCCGGCGCGACCAGACTAAGGAACTTCCATGCGCACCGCGCTCAAGGTCTTGCTCACTCTTGTCGTCATTGCCGCTATTGGCGGCTACGGCGCTTATCACTATTGGCAGACGCGTCTGCAGGCCCCGATCACCCTCGATGAACCGATGCTCTACGAGGTGCCGCCCGGGGCCGGTTTCAATCGGGTGGTGGATGATCTCGAGGCCCAGGGTGTGCTGGCCGACGCCTGGGCCTTCAAGCTGTTGACGCGAGTGGAGCCTGATCGTGTGCCGTCGCTGAAGGTCGGCGAGTACTCGCTGGAGCCAGGCATGAGTGGCATGCAGGTACTCGATAAGCTCGCCAGCGCCGAGGTGGTCACCTACAGCGTGACCATTCCCGAGGGCTGGACCTTCCAGCAGATGCGCGCGGCCCTGGCCGAGGCCGAGAAGCTGGCCCACGCCAGTGCCGAGATGAGCGACGACGAGATCATGACGGCGCTGGGGCACGAGGGCGAGCATCCGGAAGGACGCTTCTTCCCCGATACCTACACCTACCACAAGGGGGTGGAGGATCTGGAGATTCTGCGCCAGGCCAATCAGAGCATGGAAGCCCTGCTTGAGGAGGTGTGGGCCGATCGCGCCGAGGATCTGCCCATCGATACGCCGTACGAGGCGCTGATCATGGCCTCGCTGATCGAGCGTGAGACCGGCGCCCCCGAAGAGCGGCGTCAGATCGCCGGGGTGTTCAAGCGCCGCCTGGAGCGTGGGATGCGGCTGCAGACCGATCCAACGGTGATCTACGGCATGGGCGATCGCTTCGAGGGCAATATCACTCGGGCCGACCTGCGCGAAGCCACCCCCTACAACACCTACGTGATCGATGGCCTGCCGCCGACCCCGATCGCATTGCCGGGGCGGGCTGCACTGGAGGCCGCCGTCGACCCGCAGGAGGGCGACACCCTGTACTTCGTCGCCAAGGGAGATGGCACCCACCACTTCTCCCGCACGCTGCGTGAGCACAATAACGCCGTCAATCGTTATATTCGGCGCCGTTGACGCGGACGTCTCCCGAACCAGGAGTGGTATCCATGACGCAGACACAACCGGCCGAGCCCACCTCCGGCGCGCGCGGGCGCTTCATTACCCTGGAGGGCGGAGAAGGCGTCGGCAAGTCCACCAACCTGGCCTTCGTGGTCGACGCCCTCGAGGCGCGTGGCATCGAGGTGGTACAGACCCGCGAGCCCGGCGGGACGCCTCGGGCCGAGGCCATTCGCGAACTGCTGCTGGCGTCCAGCGACGAGCCGCTGGACAGTGACGCCGAGCTGCTGCTGGTGTTCGCGGCACGGGCCCAGCATCTTGCCCAGCGTATTCGCCCGGCCCTGGAGCGCGGCGCCTGGGTGGTCAGCGACCGCTTCACCGACGCCACCTTTGCCTACCAGGGTGGCGGTCGAGGCCTGCCGTTCGAGCGCATCGTCCAGCTCGAACGTCTGGTCCAGGGAGAACTGACGCCGGATCTGACGCTGTTGCTGGACATGCCGCTGGACGCGGCGGAGCGTCGCCTGGCGGGTCGTCTGGACCGCACCGGCACGCGCAAGGATCGCTTCGAGCAGGAGCGCCGCGACTTTTTCGAGCGGGTGCGCCTGGCCTACCTGGCCCGGGCCGAGCAGGCACCGCAGCGGATGGTCAGGATCGACGCTGACGCCAGCCTCGAAGAGGTGCAGCGGCGGATCACGCGGGTACTGGACGAGCGGGTGGCGCAATGGACGTGAGTAGTAGCGTCGCCCAGCCGCCGATGCCCTGGCTGGCGCCGCGCTGGCACGAACTGGTGCGGCTGATGGACGCCGGTCGTCTGCCCCATGCCGTGCTGCTGTCGGGCCCCCGCGGGCTCGGCAAGCAGTCCCTGGCCGAGGCACTGATTGCCCGCGCCCTGTGTGCCCGCCCAGGCGAGACCGCCTGCGGTGAGTGCCACAGTTGCCATATGCTGGCCTCGGGCTACCATCCTGACCTGCTTCGGGTGGCGCCGGAGGAGGGCAAGCGGATGATTCGCATCGACCCGATCCGTCAGGTCAATGGCTTCGTCTCCCAGACCGCTCAGCAGGGTGGGCACCGGGTCATCGAGATCCGTCCTGCCGAGGCGATGAACGTGGCCGCGTCCAACGCCCTGCTGAAGAGCCTGGAGGAGCCGGGGCAGGACACCCTGTTCGTGCTGGTCTCCGACATGCCGTCCCACCTGCTGCCGACGATCCGTTCGCGCTGCCAGCAGTGGACGCTCAAGCCGCCGGAACTCGAAGACTGCCTGGACTGGCTGTCGAAGGAACTCGGTTCCGAGGACGAAGCACGCTTCTGGTTTCGAGCCGCCGGTGGGTTGCCGCTGGCAGCGCGACAGCTGGCCGAGCCGGGCTCGCGGGCGCTGCGTCAACAGCTGCACGAGACCTTCGACGCCCTGGTACGTGGCGCCGAACCGGTGGCCGAGGCGGCCCGGCTGGACCGCCAGGCCATCGACGCCATCCTGTGGTACGGTATCGCCTGGCTGGAGGATCTGATTCGCCTGGGGCTTTCCGGCGAGCCTGAAGGCCTCAGAAACCCCGACCTGGCACCGCTCTATCGTCAGGCGGTGAAAAATGGCCGGGTGCGCGACTGGTTCCGCCTGCTCGACTACGCCCGTGAGCAGCGTCGGTTGCTCAGTGAAGGCGGCAATCCCAACCCGCAACTGGTGCTCGAGGCCTGGCTGGTCCGCTGGGCGGCCCTGTTGCGTTCCTGAGCGACGTCGTGTGCCCAGACGTCCTCCCCGGAGGCTCGCTGGCGTCTCTGATCATCGTCGCCGGTATTCGTCCCTGACATCCGTATTCAAGCCCCGAGAGATCTTCATGTTCGTCGATTCCCACTGCCATCTCGATCGCCTTTCTCCTGATACCCATGGCGGCGATCTGTCGCGGGCCCTGGACGCCGCCCGCGAGCGCGGCGTCCAGCAGTTCCTGGCCATCAGCGTGACCCTCGACGGCGTGCCCGAACTGGCCGCAATTCGCCAGGCCCACGACGACGTGGTGATCTCCGCCGGGGTGCATCCGCTGCATCAGGTGGAGCACGAACCCGGCGTTGCCGAGATTGTCGCCTGCGCCAAGGAGCATGGTGCCGTGGCCATCGGCGAATCGGGACTGGACTATCATTACGACAGTGTTCCCGCCGAGGTGCAGCACGAGCGTTTCGCTCGCCATCTGCAGGCTGCCACCGAACTGTCGCTGCCGATCGTGGTGCATACCCGGGAAGCGAGGGAGGACACGCTCTCGCTGATTCGTCAGTACAGCGATCCCGAGGTCGGCGGGGTGCTGCACTGCTTCACCGAGGACCTCGAGATGGCGCGGGATGCGGTGCGCCTGGGCTTTTATATCTCCTTGTCGGGGATCGTCACCTTTCGCACCGCCGAGTCGCTGCGCGAGGTGGCAAGAAAAGTACCGCTGGATCGTCTGCTGATCGAGACCGACAGCCCCTATCTGGCGCCGGTGCCGCACCGTGGCAAGCCCAACGAGCCGGCCTGGGTGGTCGACGTGGCCCAATGCATTGCCGACGAGCGGGGAATCAGCGTGGAAGAGGTGGCGATGCAGACCACCGCCAACTTCTACCGGCTGTTTCCCAAGGCCCAGCCTGCCGCCCCGGAGGACCTCAAGCAGGCCCTTCGCGACGCGGGCTTTGTGGACCAGGGCTAAGCGGGCGTTGTGGACCAGGGCGAAGCAGGCTTTGTTGTGAACAGGGCCCATGGCCCCGGTCGGCACGGGCACCGGTCTGTTGGCCGGGCCTTGAGCGATAACTCGACGAGGTAGCCTCCATGCAACTCGATCACATCCTGAACGGCATCGCCGAGCTTGGTGAGCGTCCGCCCTTGTCTGACTGGCAGCCCGAACCGAGCGGCGAGATGGACCTGGTGATCGCCCGGGACGGGCGCTGGATCCACGAAGGCAGTCCGATCCAGCGTCCTGAGCTGGTGCGCCTGTTCGCGCGCATCCTGCGACGGGAGGACGACGGCCACCACTACCTGGTCACGCCTATCGAAAAGTGGCGGATCAGCGTCGAGGACACCGCATTCGTGGTACTGGAGGCCGAGCAGGCAGACGCTCGGCTGGAAGGCCAGTCAAAAGACCAGCCAGAAGACCACGTAGACAAGCGCTGGTGGCTGACCACCAACGTCGGCGAGCGTATCGCCCTGGGGCAGCAGCATCGACTATCGCTGTCGACGACACCGGCGGGCGAGGAGGTGCCCCAGGTGTGCCTGCCCTACGGCGTGAGTGCTCGACTCGGGCGTAACGTCTTCTACCGTCTGGTCGAGCAGGCCGAAGCGTGCACCGAGCGCGGCGAGCTGGGGCTTACCAGCGACGGCGTGTGGCAGCCGCTGGGACGCCTGGAGGGTGACGCGCACTGATGGCTTCACCTGCATTGGAGCGGCTCGCGCTGACGCCCGAACAACGCTGCGTTGTCGCCCACCCGGCAGGCCACGCCAGGGTCGCGGCGGTGGCCGGAGCGGGCAAGACCACCACCCTGGTGGCCAGGGTGCTGCACCTGCTGTCCCACGGAGTCAGCGCCCGGCGCATGATGGTGCTGATGTTCAACCGCGCCGCCCGGGAAGACTTTCAGCGCCGTCTGGTGGCCATGGCCGAACCCGGCATGGAACTGCCGGAGGTGCGTACCTTTCACTCTCTCGGACATCGTCTGAGTCAGAGCCTGACCCGCTGGGGCGCGCTGCCACGGCGCGAACTGCTGACCGCAGACTGGCAGCAGGAGCGACTGCTGCGCCAGGCGACCCTGGAGGCGTTGGCCCAGGTCGACGAGGATCGCGACGCCGCGCTCGAGCCCGATCGCATCGAGGAACTCGCCCACTTCTGTTCGCTGGTCAAGGCCGAGGTGATCGACCCCCAGTTGCTGTATGAGCGGCTCGAGCTTGGCGAGGGGACTCGCCACTTCGTCGTCGCCCACCAGTGTCTCGAGACATTGCTGGCCGATCACGGCGTGATGACCTATTCGGATCTGCTGTATCGACCGCTGCTGGCACTCGAAGGTGATCCCGCGCTGCGCCAGCGGGTTCAGGGCTTCCTCGACCATGTGATCATCGACGAGTATCAGGACATCAATGCCGCCCAGCAGCGGTTGTTGGCGGTGCTGGCCGGCGACCAGGCTTCGGTGATGGCGGTGGGTGACGCCAACCAGTGCATCTATGAATGGCGCGGTGCCCACCCGGAGGCCATGCTCGAGAACTTTACCCGGATCTTCGGTGCCGCCACCGACTACCCCTTGTCGACCACCTTTCGCCATGGTCACGCCTTGGCGCTGGCCGCCAATCATGCCATCGCCGGCAACCCGCGTCGCCCGGACCAGCTATGCCTGGCGGCGCCCACCAATCCGCGTACCGAGCTCAAGGTGGCACGGGGCGCCAGTGCCTTCCTCGATGGACTCAAGCGCTGGGTGGAAGCCGGCCGTCGTCTCGACGAAGCCTGTCTGCTGGTACGTAGCTGGACCCTGTCGGTGCCGATGCAGCTGGCGCTGTTGCGCGAAGGCATTCCCTTTCGCCTGGCCCGGGAGGATCGCTTCGTCTTTCGCCTGCCGCTGGTAGAGGCTCTGGCCGGCTATCTATCGCTGGCGCTGTCGCCCGAGCAGCTGCGCGACCCCGGCGCGCTGATGCCGATGTTTGCCCAGCCGACCTGCTTTGTACCACGTGAAGTGCTCGCTGGCCTGGTGCAGCGCCTGGCCGACACCCAGACCTGGCCAGGGCCGGGCGATGCGCTGCTGGCGCGACTGAAGCCGCACCAGAAGCGCACCCTCAAGCGTCGCTGGCAACTGCTGTGCGAGCTGCCGAAGCTTGCCCATCTTTCCGCCGACGCGCTGCTCGAGCACGTGGTCGAGGAGGTCGAGGCGGAAAAGGTACTCAAGCGCGCCGCCTCCCGCCGCGACAAGGGCGAGGAGGACGTGCGCCTGCTCGACGTCCTGATCGAGCAGGCTCGGGAGGTCGGCGACATCGCCACCTTCATCGAGCTGCTGCGACGCCCGGTGCAGAACCGCGACGAAGGGGTGTTGATCAATACGGTTCATGGCGCCAAGGGCCTGGAGTGGCCGCTGGTGATGGTGGGGGCGGTCAATGAAGAGGACTTTCCCCACTACAGTCGTGACAACCCCCTGTCCCCCGAGCGTCTCGAGGAAGAGCGCAGGCTCTACTATGTGGCCATCACCCGGGCCATCGAACGCCTGGTCATCCTCCACGATGGCGGCGATCATCGTCCCAGCCGCTTTATCCAGGAGAGCGCCTGCCGCGACGCCAGCGCCGTGGCCAGGGCGCTGTACCGATGCGCTGACGGAGCCGACCCCGAGGAGGTGAGCGTCGCCGAGCCGGCACTGGTGGGGCGCTATCTGAATGCCCTGGGGCAGCCGCTGCCGATCAAGGCGCTTGAGCGAGCGCCAGGCAATGGCCATTACCAGGTGGGTGAGCGCATTCGCCACGGCGTCTTCGGTGACGGTGAGGTCTCCTTGGTGGAAGGCGACCCCGCCAATCCGGTCATCGAGGTGCGCTTCGATCGTGCCGGCAAGCGCCGCCTGATCGCCCATCGCGCCCCGATCGAGCGGCTGTCGAGCGCCTGATCAGGGCGCGGGCCACTTGTCGAGACGCGCGAAAGCGCTTCGATACGATAAGGCTCCGAAGCGATAAAGCCTTGCGCCACCAGACAGTGTTCTGACATGAGAAGGAGTTCGTCATGACCCATCCCTTGATCGACGCCGATAGCCTGCGACACGCGCTAGACGGCGACACCCCGCCGCTGGTGCTGGACTGCCGCGTGCGCTTGAACGACCCCGAGGCCGGGGCGGCGCTGTGGCGTCAGGCGCATGTCCCTGGCAGTCTGCACCTGGATCTGGACCGTGACCTGTCCGGGCCCAGGGACGCTGGCTCCGGGGCAGGCGGACGACACCCCTTGCCGAGCCACGCCGACTTCACCGCGACCCTTCAGCGACTGGGCGTCGCGCCTGAGCGCGAGGTGGTGGTGCTCGATGATGCCGGCGGCCAGCTGGCGGCGGCGCGGGCCTGGTGGATGCTGAGCGAGTGGGCCGGCCACCCGCGGGTGCGCCTGCTCGACGGTGGCCTCGCCGCCTGGGAGAGCATCAATGGCGACTGGGAGGTGGGGGAGGGTGCGCCTCCTGCGCCGTCGCAGTGGACACCCGAATTCGACGACAGTCGTTTCGTCGTCCTCGAGGAGATGGCGTCGACTGCGGCGCTGAAGGTGGACGCCCGGGCCGGTGAGCGCTATCGCGGCGAGGTCGAGCCGATGGACCCCCGAGCCGGGCATATCCCTGGTGCGGTCAATCGCCCCTGTAGCCTCAATCTCGACGACAATGGACGCTTCAAGTCGCCGGAGGCTTTAGCAAGAGAACTGCCCCAGAAGTCGCAGCAGGATCCTGGCGTGATTGCCTACTGCGGCTCCGGCGTTACCGCCTGCCATGACATTCTCGCCTATCGCCTGGCGGGTCTGCCGGCCCCGCGGCTCTATGTCGGCTCCTGGAGCGAGTGGAGCGGCGATCCCGCACGCCCGGCCGAGACCGGCCCCGCCACCGCTTCCTGACGCCACTGCTGACGGCGCCGCCTTGTGGCGCCTACAGCGGTCCTTCAGCGTCAACACCATCAACGAGCACGGCCCCGTCATCAGGTGACGGGGCCGTGCTCGTTGGACTATCAGCATGGCGCTGAATCATCAGTACCTGGTCGAGGTGGGGCCTGGCTCTCCTGCGCAGCCGGGCCCTGTCGATTCATCGTCTAGCGGCCTGCCTCGCTGGCGCCTGTCTGGCCAGAGTCTGGGTGAGCGGCTGGGTGGGCGGCGTGGTGGCGGCCCTCCAGACGGCTCAGCAGCATGGCATTGGCGGTATTGCCCATCACGTTCAGAGAGGTGCGGAAACCATCGGTGAAGCGGTCCACCCCGGCGACCACGGCGACGCCCTCCAGCGGCAGCCCTGCAGCCGACAGCACGGTGCTCATGGCCACCAGGCCAGCGCCCGGCACGCCAGCGGTGGAGAAGGATACCAGCAGGCCGGTGGTAAAGATGGTGGCGGCCAGGGTCAGGGTCACCTCGACGCCGAACAGCTGCGCCACGAAGAGCGCATTGAAGCCCTGGAGCACGGCGGCGCCGTCACGTTTAAGGGCGGTCCCGAAGGGCAGGGCGAAGGCGCTGAGCTGGTGTGGCGCACCGTAGGCCCGGGCATTGTTGAGGGCGATCGGCAGGGTGGCGTTGGAGCTGGCGGTGCCAAGGGCAAAGCTCAGGGCCTCGCCGAAGTGGCGCAGGTAGGCCAGGGGCCGGGCACCTGTGATCGCCAGCAGGGCCAGATAGAACACCGCCATGGCGCCGATGGCCGCCAGCAGGCCGATCACGTATAGGCCGAGCTTCAACAGCAGGTCGAACCCCTGGGTGGCCACCACCGAGGCGATCAGCGCGAACACTCCGATGGGCGCAAGCTTGAGTACCATCGACAGGATCTTGAGGGTCACGTCGTAGCCGCTCTGCAGCAGCGAGACCAGCGGCCGGCTCTGTTCCGGTAGCTGGCGGGCGGCCACGCCGACCAGGGCGGCGGCCAGGATGATCTGCAGCAGGTTGGCCTCGGCCAGCGCCTCAAAGGGGTTTTTCGGTACCAGGCCCACCAGCCACTGGGCCAGCGGGGTCGGGTCGCGGGCCTCGACGCCGGCGGCCTGAGCGCTGTCCACGCCGAGGCCCGGGGTCAGCCAGGCGGCCATGCCCATGCCGATGGCCAGGGCCACCGCGCTGGTCAGCACATAGAGCATCAGCAGCTTGCCGGCGTAGCGCCCGACGCTTTCGCTGCGATCGACCTGGGTAAAGCTCAGTACCAGAGCGCAGAACACCAGAGGCACCACGATAAACTGCAGAAGGCGCAGAAATACCTGACCCAGCGGGGTCAGCAGTTGGGTATCCAGGACTCCCGCCCACTGGGGCAGGAACAGATTGACGGCGCCGCCGGCCAGGATCCCGAGGATCAGGGCCAGCAGTATTTGACGGGTGTGGGCCATGGTATCTCCCTGTAGCGGCCTCGATGACGGCTGCCCTGTCGCTGTCCCTGGCCCTGGCCTGGAGTTCGGCCGGATAGGCCGATGACAAGGCGGGTGTTCGGCAGGGGGGGGCGATCGATAAGGGGGCACACTATTAGGGCTCGGCGATGTCTTGGCAAGAAGCCCAATAGACCGATTTGTTATGACGTTAAGTGTATGCCCTGCAATAAAAAAACGGACGGGGCTGGGCCCGTCCGCTGAGGGTGTTGGCTAACGGGCGTGTCAACGCCCTGGGTCATGGTTGGGGCGCGTTCGGCAGCGACGCGGCCCGCCCGCGATCACATATTGGGATAGTTGGGACCACCGCCGCCTTCCGGGGCGACCCAGGTGATGTTCTGGGCGGGGTCCTTGATGTCACAGGTCTTGCAGTGGACACAGTTCTGGAAGTTGATCTGGAAACGCGGCTGGCCATCGTCACCCTCGACCACTTCGTAGACCCCGGCGGGGCAGTAGCGCTGAGCGGGCTCGGCGTACTCCGGCAGGTTCTTGTGGATCGGAATTTCCGAATCCTCGAGCTTGAGGTGGCAGGGCTGGTCTTCCTCGTGATTGGTGTTGGACAGGAACACCGAGGAGGGCTTGTCGAAGGACAGCTTGCCGTCGGGCTTGGGGTAGTCGATCTTCTCGAACTCGCTGGCGGGCTTGAGCGCCGCATGGTCCGGGGTGGTGTCGTGGACCCTGGGCAACTTGCCTCCGAGCAACTGATCGACGAAGTTGTAGGCGCCACCGCCCACGGTGCCGTACTTGTGGATCGCGGGACCGAAGCTGGCGGTCTGCTCGAGCTCCTTGTAGGCCCAGCTGTCCTGCCACCTGGCCTCGAACGCCTTGAGTTCGTCGCCGCCCTCGTTGCCGTCCTTGAGCGACTCGAACACGCTTTCTGCCGCCACCAGACCGGACTTCATGGCGGTGTGGATGCCCTTGATCTTGGCGAAGTTGAGGGTGCCGGCGTCACAGCCGATCAGCAGCCCGCCGGGGAAGGTCATCTTCGGCAGGCAGTTGAGGCCGCCCTTGGCGATGGCACGGGCCCCGTAGGCCACCCGCTTGCCGCCTTCCAGGTAGCGCTTGAGCACCGGGTGGTGCTTCATCCGCTGGAACTCGTCGAACGGCGACAGGTAGGGGTTCTGGTAGGCCAGGTCCATGATCAGGCCGACCACCACCTGCTGGTTCTCGGCGTGGTAGAGAAACCAGCCGCCGTGGGTGTTCTTGTCCAGCGGCCAGCCGGAGCCGTGCAGCACCAGCCCTGGCTCGTGCTGTTCCGCCGGTACGTCCCACAATTCCTTGAGACCGATGCCGTAGTGCTGGGGATCCTTGCCCTCGTCCAGGCGGAATTCGCGGATCAGGCGCTTGCCGATGTGGCCACGGGCGCCCTCGGCGAACAGGGTGTATTTCGCACGAAGCTCCATGCCCGGTGCGTAGCCGCCTTTCTCGCTGCCGTCGGCGGCCACGCCCATGTCGCCGGTCAGGATGCCGTGTACCACGCCGTCCTCGACGATGGCGTCCTGGGCGGCGAAGCCCGGGAAGATCTCGACGCCCAGGGACTCTGCCTGTTCGGCCAGCCAGCGGCACAGGTTGCCGGCGCTGATCACATAGCGGGTGATGTCGCCACCGGTGTTGTGCATGCTCTTGGGCACCAGCGCGTTGGGCAGCTTCTGGGCCTTCTCGGCGTCCTTGAGCAGGTAAAGCTCGTCACGCACCGCCGGGGTGGTCAGCGGGGCGCCACGCTCCTCCCAGTCGGGGAACAGCTCGAATAGCGCGCGGGGCTCGAGCACCGCTCCGGACAGAATATGGGCGCCCACCTCGGAGCCCTTCTCGACCACGCAGACGGTCAGCTCCTGCTCGGCCTCGTTGGCCTGCTGCATCAGTCGGCAGGCGGCGGCCAGTCCAGACGGACCGGCGCCGACGATGACCACATCGAACTCCATGGTGTCGCGTTCTACTTGTTCTGCCATCGGGTGCTTTCCTCCTCGGCGTGACGTCGGGGTGCCACCAACGTCGTACAGATTTTAAACGGTCGTTTGCTTCACGGTGTGTCCCATGATAGGCATAATAGCGTCGTCGGGTCATCCTTACGATGGTCGACCCTCCCCAATGGTCGACTCGGCATGCGGGGATTGTTGCCAAGGCCCGGCCTGTGGCACATTGAAGGTACGCACCGAGCCCCTATCAAACGCTTGCATGAAACGCATAAGGGCATAGCGAAAAGTTCTCAATCGTGGTGTCCTCTCGGGACACGCGATGCGTAAATCGATGCGGTGCCCGTCACCGCCAACGTGTTGATGGTTCCTTCCTTACATTCAAGGTTCCCCAGATGAACCAAGCGAGGACAACATGAAAGTACTCGTCGCGGTCAAACGCGTCATCGACTACAACGTCAAGATCCGGGTCAAGCCGGATGGCAGCGACGTTGACTTGACCAACGTCAAGATGGCCATGAATCCCTTCTGCGAAATCGCCGTGGAAGAGGCGGTGCGCTTGAAGGAGAAGGGCGTGGCGACCGAGGTGGTGGCGGTGACCGTGGGGCCGAAGGCGGCGCAGGAACAGCTGCGCACGGCCCTGGCGCTGGGGGCCGATCGCGCCATCCACGTCGAGAGCGACGAGCGCGTTGAATCGCTGGGCGCAGCCAAGGCACTGGCCAAGGTGGTCGAGAAGGAAGCGCCGCAGCTGGTCATCCTCGGCAAGCAGGCGATCGACTCCGACAACAACCAGACCGGTCAGATGCTGGCCGCGCTGACCGGCATGGCCCAGGGCACCTTCGCCTCCGAGGTGGAAGTCGAAGGCGAGACCCTCAAGGTCATCCGCGAGATCGATGGCGGACTGCAGACGGTGTCGCTGAAGCTGCCGGCGGTGGTCACTACCGACCTGCGCCTGAACGAGCCGCGCTACGCCAAGCTGCCGGACATCATGAAGGCCAAGAAGAAGCCGATGGACGTGATGACCCCGGCCGATCTGGGCGTCGAGGTGGCCAGCCGTCTCAAGCTGGTCAAGGTCGAGCCGCCGGCCGAGCGCCAGGGTGGCGTCAAGGTGGGCTCGGTGGACGAGCTGGTGGACAAACTGAAGAATGAAGCGAAGGTGATTTCATGAGCATTCTGGTTCTGGCAGAACACCACGACGGCCAGCTGGCCGACGCCACCGCCCACGTGGTGGCCGCCGCCCAGGCTATCGGTGGTGATATCGACGTGCTGGTCGCCGGTCAGGACGTGGCCGCCGTGGCCGAGGCCGCAGCCAAGCTGGATGGTGTCAGCAAGGTGCGTGTCGCCGACAGCGAGACCTTCGCTCACCTGCTGGCCGAGCCCACCGCCGACCTGCTGGTGGCCCTGGCCGACGACTACAGCCATGTGCTGGCGGCCGCCTCCACCACCGGCAAGAACGTGCTGCCGCGCCTGGCGGCACTGAAGGATGTGGCCCAGATCTCCGAGATCATCGCGGTGGAGAGCGCCGACACCTTCAAGCGTCCGATCTACGCCGGCAACGCCATCGCCACCGTCCAGAGCGAGGACGCGCTCAAGGTCATCACTGTGCGTTCCACCGCCTTCGACGCCGTCGGCCAGGGTGGCTCCGCTGCCATCGAACCGGTCGAGGCGAGCATCGACAACAGCCTGTCGAGCTTTGTCGGTGAAGAGCTGGCCAAGAGCGATCGTCCCGAGCTGGGGGCTGCCCGCGTGGTCATCTCCGGTGGTCGCGGCATGGGCAGCGGCGAGAACTTCAAGATCCTCGACAACATCGCCGACAAGCTGGGCGCTGCCATCGGTGCGTCCCGTGCGGCGGTGGATGCCGGCTTCGTGCCCAACGACATGCAGGTCGGCCAGACCGGCAAGATCGTGGCGCCGGACCTGTACATCGCCGTGGGCATCTCCGGTGCCATCCAGCACCTGGCCGGGATGAAGGACTCCAAGGTCATCGTCGCCATCAACAAGGACGAGGAGGCGCCGATCTTCCAGGTCGCCGACTATGGCCTGGTGGCCGATCTGTTCGAGGCCATTCCGGAGCTCGACAGCAAGCTCTGAGTGCAAGATGTAGAAACGGTGTGCCGGCTAGGCCGGCAACGCTGACAAACGCCGTGGCGGCCAACGCCACGGCGTTTTTATTGGTGGGTGTCTGGCATCGATGTGCATGGCCGCCAACCCCTCGCCAGGCGTGCCGATCCGCTGTCGGACAGGGGCGTCGATGCCCTTGCCCGAGAGGTGTTGACAGCGATGAACTCGGGGTAGAGGCACCTTGCTCGCATTGATAACAATTCGTGTTTCGGGTACTGTCGTGGCATTTGACGCGGCGCCCCAAGGCGGCGCGAGAGCAGGTCGGAGGCCTTGGAATGGCGAACAAGCAGATCAACGGGCGGCCCTTCGCCGGGCCATCACAGGCTAGCCCCAGCGATGTGGTGACGGCTGGCGCAGCGGCAAGGAACAGCCTGCTGGGTGTCTCCTGTGCGCTGGCGCTGGCGCTGGCGCTGGGGCACAGCGGGGTAGCCCAGGCACAGAACACGGCGGACAATCTCGGCGACGAGGCCCTGGCGGCACAGACCACCCAGGCCGAGCTGCAGGCGCGGATCGACCAGGCCGACGACGAGGTGCGTCAGCGTATCGAGGCGCTGCGCCAGGCCGAGCAGGAGGCCCAGCGGCTTCAGTCCTACAACCAGGCGCTGGCCCCCCAGCTCGAGCAGCTCAAGGCGACCCTCGAGCAGCGCAGTCAGGGCATGGCGACCATGGCCGAGACCCGCGACGCCCTGCCGGGACTGTTGAACGACATGACCCGCCGCCTCGACGCCTGGGTCGATCAGGACGTGCCATTCCTCCATGGCGAGCGCAAGGCCCGGGTGGCGTCGCTCGAGGCCTCCCTGGGCAACCCCGAGCTGACCGCAGCCGAGAAGCTCGAGCGGGTGCTGGCGGCCTGGCGTGCCGAGCTCGACTATGGGCGCGATCTCGATGCCTGGCGCGGCACCCTGGAAGAGGGAGATCAGACCCGCGAGGTCGACTTCCTGCGTCTGGGACGCGTGGGCTGGTACTACCTGACCCCGGATGGCCAGAACGGTGGCGTATGGAACGACGGAGGCTGGCAGTCGCTGTCCGCTGCCGAGCGCGACCAGGTGGAGAAGGGCCTGCAGATCGTGCGTGACCAGCGTGCACCGGAACTGCTGACGCTGCCGCTGACCCAACCGATCGAGGAGCGTTCCTGATGGTGTCTTTGACGGATTTCCCGGTGTCGCTGAACCGGCACAACTCGATGGGCAAGGGCCTCGCCCGCAGGCTGGTGCTGGGTGCCGCCGTGACCGCGCTGCTGGCCGCCGCTGCGCCTGCCGCCATGGCCCAGCAGCACAGCGATAGCGACAGCGTACTGTCGAGCTTCAAGCTGGAGCGAGAGGCCGCCGAGGCGCGTGATCAGGCGAGGTTGGCCGAGCTGGTGGAGGACAGTGACGCGCTGTCCGCCGCGCTCGAGGAGGCCGAGGCCCGTCGTGACGCCGCCCGGGAAGAGCGTGAGCGGCTGGAGGCCGAGATGGCCGAGGCGCGTCAGGCGCTGGACGAGATCGGTGCCCAGCGTGACGCCGAGGGCGGCGACCTCAACGCGGTGTTCAGCGCGGTGGCCGGCACCAGCGGTGAACTGAGAGACGATCTCGGCCAGAGCCTGCTGACCCTGGGCGCCGACGTCGATTTGCCGCCGCGGCTGGACGACGATGCCATCCTGACCGTCGCCCAGATCGAGACCCTGGCCGACAGCCTGATGGGGCTGACCGCAGAGACCGGACTGGTGCGTCGATTCGAGGCGCCGGTGGCCGCAGGCAGCGGTGAGGTCGCCCCACGTCAGGTGACCCGTGTGGGTGACCTGATGGCCTTTGGCGGTGGCCAGTTGCTCGAGCGGGTCGGCGAAGAAGGGCGGCTCTCCGCCCTCGAGCACACCCCGGAGCGCGTCGGCGCTGTGCTCGACGCTTATCAGTCAGGCGATGGCCAGCTGCTGCCGGTGGATCCCGTTGACGGACGGGTGATCGAGGCGCTGTCGCGCCAGCCCACGCTGCTCGAGCGTTTCCATCAGGGCGGTGCGGTCGGCTATGTGGTGGTCGCCCTGGGCGCCCTGGGCCTGTTGATCGCCCTTGGCCAGTATCTGTACCTGCTGCGGGTCAGCATGACCACCCGTCGCCAGCTCGCCAACATGGATGAGCTGTCCAATGACAACCCCCTGGGCCGGGTGCTCCAGCGCTTCCATGCCTTCGGTGCCGGCCATGCCCCCGAAGCCCTGGAGGCACGTCTGGACGAGTCGATGCTGGCCGAGCAGCCGCGTCTCGAGCGCGGCCAGGCACTGGTCAAGATGCTCGCTGCGGTGGCGCCGCTGCTGGGCCTTCTAGGCACGGTGACCGGCATGATCGTGACCTTCCAGTCGATCACGGTGTTCGGCACCGGCGACCCCCAGTTGATGGCCGGCGGTATCAGTCAGGCGCTGGTGACCACGGTGCTGGGCCTGATCACCGCGGTACCGCTGCTGTTCGCCCATACCGCCATGTCGTCACGCTCGCGCGCCCTGATCGGCACCATGGAAGGCCGCGCCAGCGCCGTGCTGGCCGACCGTCTGGAAGCCGATCGCAAGGCCCTGCAGCCGGCCACCGACGCTAAGCAAGGAAGCAGGCGCCATGCCGATGCACCCCTGGCTTGATCCCCTCGTCCGGCTGATCGACGCCGGCGGGCCGGTGCTGGTGGTGATCGCCGTGGTGGCCATGCTGCTGTTCTCGGTGGGGCTCGAGCGCTGGTGGTTCTTTCGCTTCCACTATCGCCCGGCCCGGGCCGAACTGATGCGCCGCTGGGTCGAGAGGCCCGACCACCAGAGCTGGAGTGCCCGCACCCTGCGCGAGGTCTGGGTGACGGAGCTGATCAGGCGCCTGCGTGGCCCCTTGCCCTGGTTGAAGCTCTTGGTGGTGATCTGCCCGCTGCTCGGGCTGCTCGGCACCGTGACCGGCATGATCACGGTATTCGACAGTCTGTCCATGGCCGACAGCAACCAGGCCCGCGCCATGGCCGACGGCGTTGCCCGGGCCACCTTGCCGACCCTGACCGGGATGGCGGTGTCGGTGGTGGGGCTTCTGTTCATTACACGGCTCGAACATATCATTCGGCGCGAGGATCAGCGGCTGCACGACCGCCTTGCCCGCGCCGCGGAGGATGCACATGCGTAGACGTCGACTGTCCGCCGGCGCCGAAGAGGCCAGCGAGGTCAACCTGACCCCGATGCTGGACGTGGTCTTCATCATGCTGATCTTCTTCATCGTGACCACCAGTTTCATCAAGGAGAGCGGGGTGGAGATCGAGCGCCCCGAGTCCAGCGCCGCCTCTTCCCGTCCCGACGTCCAGGTGCTGGTGGCGATCACGCCGGAAGGCGCCTTGTGGGTGGACGGTGAGCCGGTGGACATCCATCGCGTCGGCACCACCGTCGCCGGCATGCTCTCCGAGGATGGTTCGGTGGTGATCCAGGCCGATCGCAACGCCGCTACCGGGGTGCTGATCGAGACCATGGACCGGCTGCGCGACGCCGGTGTCGACAAGGTTGCCGTCGCCGCCGAAAGGAGCTCCGACGCATGAGGCGAGTGGTCTCTCTGGCGGCGGGTAGCCTGCTGACCCTGGTACTGTTCGCCCTGCTGGCGCTGCTGGTGGTGCCACCGGAGGCCGAGCCTGAGCTGCGCGAGGAAATCACCCTGAGCCTGGCCGAGGCGGTGGCGCCCCAGGCCGAGGCCCCGGCGGAGGCCTCCGCTGCTTCGGCATCGGCGCCGCCACCTCCACCACCGGTGGCCGCCGCGCCGCCGCCGCCGAGCCCGGCCCAGACCGCTGTCAGCGAGATCCAGCTGCCGGACCCCGAGGTGGTACCGCCGCCACGAGAGCCCAAGGCACTGGACAGCGCCTTGCCGGAGTTGACCGAGACGCCGCCAGAACCTGAACCTGAGCCCGAACCCGAGCCCAGGCCCGAACCGAAACCCCGGCCGGAGCCGACGCCGCAGCCTGAGCCCGCACCGCAGCCCGAGCCCGCACCACAGCCAACGCCAGCGCCCAGCGTGGCCACCAATGCGACCAGCAACACGGGCAGCGCCAGCGCGGCGGGGGCCGGCGCCGCCGCGCCTGCCTCCAACGAGCCGGTGGACGTGGGCACCTCGGCCCGGGCCACGCGCAAGGTGCCGCCGGAGTACCCGCGCCGGGCCCAGCGTCGTGGGCTCGAGGGCTATGTGGTGATGCAATTTATCATCCGCGCCGACGGCAGCGTCGATCGCGGCAGCATTCAGGTACTCGAGGCCAGCCCCCGCCGGGTATTCGAGGACGCTGCGCGTCAGGCCATCGCCGGCTGGCGCTTCGAGGCGGCGTCAGGGCTTCGTCGAGCGCGCCAACGTCTTGAGTTCCAGTTGAGATAAGCGAGACACCAAAGGGGGCGATCGCCATGGCAGTAGTGTTGAAGACCACCCCGCTGGGGCGCAATCTGCAAGGCGCCGGCGTCGCCCTGGCGCTGGGCCTGGTCGCAGGACTGGCCGGCACGCTGGCGAGTCCTGCGGCAAGCGCCGCGCCGACCCTGGCCGGTGGCATCATCGCCGACCTGAAAGGGCTAGAGCAGCGCCTGGCCGATGACCCGGCAGGGGTCGAGGCCAAGGCCGAGAGCCAGGCCGAGCGGCTCGCCGGTGGCAACGCCTCGGACCGCTGGGCCAGGGCGCTGTACCTGCAGCTTGCCGCCGGCGCGGCGTCGGCCCAGAACCGGCCAGAGGAAGCCGCCGATCACCTGGCCAGCGCCCGCCGGATCGATGGGGTCGAGCAGGCCCAGCGGGATCGCTGGCTGCGCCAGGAGATCGAGCAGCGCATCCAGGCGCAGCAACGTCAGCAGGCGAGAACGCTGCTGGAAGACTGGCTATCGCGCCACGAGGATGCCGAGGCGCTATGGACCCTGGCCGAGCTGGCGGCCGCCGATGAGGACTGGGAGGCCGCCGCCGACGGGGTCGAACGGGCCAAGGCGGCGGACCCGCAGCCGAGCCAGGCGCGGCTCGATTTCGCCGGTGGCGTGATGCACAAGAGCGGTCGTCTCGATCAGGCCCTGGCGGCCCTGGAGGCGCGGCTTGCCGCCGATCCGGCCGATGCCGATGCCTGGCGCCGGGCCGCGGCCATGGCCCAGCGTCTGGGTGATCCGGTCCGGGCCGCGGCACTGTGGGAGGCCGGCTGGCGTCAGGGCGCCCTGTCCGGCAACGATGACCTTGAGCGTCGTATCGAGCTCCACCTGGCCGCCGGGACTCCCGCCCGCGCCGCCGAGCTGCTCGAACGGGCGCTGGTGGACGGCGTCCTCGAAGACAGCGAGCAGCGTCGCCGCTTGCTGGCCGAGGCCTGGTTTCAGGCACGTGACCATGACCAGGCGCTGGACGCCTGGCAGTCTCTTGCCGAGCGTTCCGACGCCGGCGCAGACTGGCTTCGGTTGGGACAGATTGCCGCAGGCTGGGGCCGCGAACAGACCGCGCGCGAGGCATTGAACCGCGCACTCGCCAAGGGCGAGGCCGAGGCGCAAACCTGGCTGGGGGCGCTGTCTGCGGGCTCGCAGACGGGGCAGGGCGCGGCCGCTGAACCTGGCTCCGGCGCCACGGATTCACCTCGACCCTCCGATGAAGGCGCTGGCTGAGGCGGCTCGCTGCCTTGTGGCAAAAATGACCCTCAGCGTAGAATTCGCCCCATGAAGAATTCCAGAAGCCTCATATTGCTGGTCATCGTTCCCGCGGTGGCCGTGGTGCTGCTCGGGGCGGCCATCTTTGGCTCCCAGGCGATGTCCGACAGCCGTCTGGACGATGACGCGCGCGCCGCCCTGGCGGCGTCACTTCAGACCTCGGCACCGATCGAGCTCGCCAACTTGCAGGAGGTGCGCTACGGCTATGGCGTGTGCGGCTCCTATCGGCTGGCATCGGACGAAGGCTTTGCCTCCTTCTATCTTGATACCCAGAGCGGCGAGGTGGAGCTGGACGTCAACTCCCGTCGTTTCAATACCCACTGTGGCCTGTCGGCGCTGTGCTGATGGTTTCCATCGACGGTGACCGGTGTTGGTTGGCGTTTGACGACTGAGCCACCTTCGTCGACACAGGCTCGTGCCGGCACTTTCTCAAGGAGACGTTTTCATGCGCATGTTCAAGGGCACCCTGGTTGCCGGACTGCTGTCGCTGCTCGCGGCTACCCCGGTACTTGCCGCCGAGCTAGAGATCAGCGACGCCAGGCTGCGCATGCTGCCCGGCGACCGCCCTGGTGCCGGTTACTTCAAGCTCTACAATGCGGGCGACGAGCCGGCAGCGGTGGTCGGAGCAGAGGCCGACGCCTACGCCTCGGTGGAGCTGCACATGAGCATGGAGAAAGACGGCATGGCCATGATGCACGGCGTCGAGCGCTTCGAAGTGCCCCCCGGCGAGACCCGCGAGTTCGCCCCCCAGGGTTATCACCTGATGTTCATGAAGCCGCAACAGTCGCTGAACGTTGGCGATGAAGTCGAGGTCCGCCTGATCCTCGAAGGGGACGAGCGCGTCGAGACGACCTTCGAGGTGGTCTCGCCGGCGGCGCTGTAACGACGGTCTTGAGACAGCTTAGACAGCTGAGACAGCTGAGACAGCTGAGACAGTTAGCTCGGCAAAGTGATGTCGAGAGAACGGTGTCGGGAGCAGGGGCTGCAAAGTAGAGCCGAGATAACGGCCCATGAAATGAAAGCTACGAGGTTGGCAATGCGACAGGGCAGGACCGGCGGCAATGGCAAGGTGAAGAGAAGGGGAGCTGGTGCGAGCCAGGCAGTCGCCAAGGCTGGTGCGGCACTGCTGCTGACGGCTGCGCTTTTTGCCCTTGCCGGCTGCGAGGACGTCAACTGGCGTGGCACCGACATCTCCGACGCCATGCCGGCGCTGGACTTCGAGCTGATCGACGAGAACGGCCAGCAGGTCGATGAGGGTGACTACGCCGGCAAGACGACCCTGGTCTACTTCGGCTTCACCCACTGCCCGGACGTCTGTCCCACCGCGCTGGCGCGCTTGTCAGCGGCGATTCGTGAACTCGACGAGCCGACTAGAGACGCCGTCCGGGTGCTGTTCGTCTCGGTGGATCCCGAGCGCGACAGCCCCGAGGTGCTCGACGCCTATACCGAAGCCTTTGGGCCGCGCTTTATCGGCCTGACCGGCGACAAGGCGGCCCTCGACGCGGTCACCAACCGCTACCGCGTCAGCTATCGTCTAGGCGAACCCGAGGCCGACGGCAGCTACGACGTCGATCATTCCAGCGCCATCTTCGCCTTCGATTCTGGCGGCGACGCCCGTCTGTTGATGCGTGACACCGACCCGGTGGACTCCATCGCCGCAGACATCCGAAGGCTGGTGGAGAAGGGGTAGAGGTCCCCATCTTCTTGCAAAAATGCAGCTGGAAAAGCAAAGGGCCACCTGAAGTGGCCCTTTCGCGTCTCGATGGTAACGCGCCTTCACGCCTCGCTGCGTGGCAGCTTGATGCAGTCTCTGGTGCCGCGCGTGGTGTTGTGAAGTTCTAAAGATTCAGTTCGGTCCACACCGGGGCGTGGTCCGAGGGTTTTTCCATGGCGCGCAGGTCGTAGTCGATGCCGGCGTCGGTGACGCGCTCGGACAGCGATGCCGTGGTCAGGATATGGTCGATGCGAAGGCCCCGCTTGGGTTCGCGATCGAAGCCCTTCGAGCGATAGTCGAACCAGCTGAAGCGATCGTCCACCTCGGGGTAGAGGCGGCGATAGCTGTCCTCGAGGCCCCAGGCCTTGATGCCATCCAGCCATTCGCGCTCGATCGGCTGAAAGCTGGTCTTGCCTTCGCGCAGCCAGCGCTTGCGGCTGGCCTCGCCGATGCCGATATCGATGTCGGCGGGCGAGATGTTGAAGTCGCCCATCACGGCCAGGCGTTCGCTGGGGGAGTGGTCCTCGTCGAGCAGGCGCTGGAGCTGGGCGTAGAAGGCGCGCTTGTGGGGAAACTTGGTCGGGTGCTCGATGTTCTCGCCCTGGGGGAAATAGCCGTTGTAGACCCATACAGGCTCGCCGTCGGCGGCGCGCAGACGCACGCCGATCATGCGGCGCTGGGCGTCTTCACCGTCGTCAGGAAAGCCGTAGCGAACCTCTTCCGGCGCCTCGCGGGTCAGCATGGCGACGCCGTAGTGACCCTTCTGGCCATGGAAGTGCACCTGATAGCCCATGGCTTCCACCGCCTCGCGGGGGAATTCACTGTCCTGGACCTTGGTTTCCTGCAGCCCGATCAGGTCGGGCTGGTGGGAGGCGATCAGCGCCTCGAGCTGGTGCAGGCGTGCGCGGATGCCGTTGATGTTGAAGCACACCAGGCGCATTACTGCTCTCCCTTGTTGCTATCGCTGTTACTGCTGTCCGGCCCCTTGCCTTCGGGGTGAATCTCGATCGACGGGGCGGCGCGCATGCGCTCCAGCCGGCGCGCGGCCTGGGCCTTGCGCTGCTGGCGCTTCTTGGCGGAGAAGCGCCGTGACGAGGTGACCTCATCGGGATTTTCGTGGCGCCACTGCTTGTAGTCCTTGCGCCGACCGGTACGGATGGTCACCTTGTCGGCCAGGGAACGGGTCTTCTTGCGGCGTGTCATGACGCGGGGCTCCTGTATTCAATGGGCACATTCTATCAGTGCGGGGCCGCCAGGACAGCCGCCAGACACGATTCGATGCGCATCGGGCAAGCCCAAACGGCCAGACGCTGGTACAATACCCGGCTTGAGGAAACTCGAGGGGCCCTGTGCCGTTGCCTCGATGCTTTCCGCTTTCCTTCAACTTCTCTTCGAGACGGACACACAGCACAGCCTATGAGCGAGTCGGAACAGACCACCGCACCGGCCGAGAGCCGCAAGCCCAAGCGTCGTCGCCGCAAGCCGAGGCGCCGCCAGTCCAACTGGGATCTGCGCCAGTTTCAGGTGCCCGCCGTGGCGGGCAAGTGGCGGTTCCACGACTTCGATCTGCCGCTGCCGCTGATGCGCGCCATCCATGCGCTCGGGTTCGAGTACTGCACGCCGATTCAGGCCGAGGCCCTCACCCACACCCTGATGGGTGGAGACGTGGTGGGCAAGGCCCAGACCGGTACCGGCAAGACCGCCGCCTTCCTGATCTCCATGATGGCCTACTTCCTCGAGGAGGAGGTGCCGGATGGCCAGAAGCCGGGGACGCCGCGCGCACTGATCGTGGCGCCGACCCGCGAGCTTGCCTTGCAGATCGAGAAGGACGCCAAGGCCCTGGCGCGCTTCACCTCGCTCAAGGTGACTAGCGTCGTCGGTGGCATGGACTACCAGAAGCAGCGCGAGGGGCTTGCCGGCAACGTCGATATCCTGGTGGCCACTCCGGGCCGCCTTCTGGACTTCCAGCAGAAGCGAGACATCGACCTCGGTCAGGTCGAGGTGCTGGTGCTGGACGAGGCCGATCGCATGCTGTCGATGGGCTTCATTCCCGACGTCAAGCGCATCATCCGCTACACGCCGAAGACCGAAGAGCGGCAGACCTTCCTGTTCTCCGCGACCTTCACCGAGGACATCCTCAACCTGGCCAGCCAGTGGACCCATCAGCCGGCCCACGTCGAGATCGCGGTCACCGTGGATAACGCCGCCGATATCGATCAGCGGGTGTACATGGTGGGCGACGAAGACAAGCAGCGACTGCTGGTCAACCTGCTGCAGCAGGAGTCGTTCGACCGGGTGATGGTGTTCGGCAATCGCCGCGATCTGGTGCGCAAGCTGCTGGATCTGCTGAAGAAGGCCGACATCAATGTGGCCATGCTGTCCGGCGATGTGCCGCAGAACCAGCGCATCCGCACCCTGGAGCAGTTCCGCGAGGGCGAGATTCAGGTGCTGGTGGCCACCGACGTGGCCGGCCGTGGCATCCATATCGAGGACGTCAGCCACGTGATCAACTACACCCTGCCCGAGGATCCGGAGGACTACGTCCACCGCATCGGGCGCACCGGCCGTGCCGGCGCCAAGGGCGTGTCGATCAGCTTCGTGGGTGAAGAAGACGCTTTCTCGCTGCCCGAGATCGAGCGCTTCATCGGCGACAAGCTGCCCTGTGAGCATCCTCCGGAAGGGCTTCTGTAAGCCCGTCAGGCGTTTGACGCTTGTACGCAGTCAGGGCCGGCCCAGCGCCGGCCCTTTGCGTCTCTCCCCCTTGTCCTTTTTCTCAATTGTCGTGGACCCGCCATGCTAGACGACGCCCTCAAGAGCGAGATTCAAAGCGCCTATCGTCGGGTGCTGGAGGCGCTGGAGCTGACCCCGCGCTACGGCCAGCGGCTGATGATCGCCGAGATCTCCCGCACCCTGGCCGGCATCGAGACCGACGAGGATGGCAAGCGGGTGAGCGACGAGCACGTCTGCGTGCTGGAGGCGGGCACAGGTACCGGCAAGACCCTGGCCTACCTGCTGGCAGCGTTGCCGGTGGCCAAGGCGCGCGGCAAGCGCCTGGTGCTGGCCACCGCCACGGTGGCGCTGCAGGAGCAGGTGCTGCACCAGGACCTGCCGTCGCTGAAGGCCCACAGCGGACTGTCCTTCGACTTTGCCCTGGCAAAGGGGCGCGGGCGCTATGTGTGCGTGGCCAAGCTCGACGCGGCCATGGACGGCGCCGAGGAAAACCCGACCCTGTCGCTGTTCGAGCAGAGCCTGGACGCCGCCACCGGCGATGACTTCAAGGCGCTGGTGGCCGCCATGGGAGACGCCTACGGCAACGGTCGCTGGGAAGGGGATCGCGACAGCTGGGGCGAGGCCATCGACGATAGCCATTGGCGGCGACTGACGGTGGATCACCGCCAGTGCACCAATCGCCGCTGCGGGCACTTCGGTGCCTGTGCCTTCTTTCGTGCCCGGCGCGACCTGGATCAGGCCGACGTCATCGTCGCCAACCATGACCTGGTGCTGGCGGATCTGGCGCTCGGCGGCGGCCTGGTGCTGCCCGACCCTGCCGACTGTATCTACGTCTTCGACGAGGGCCACCACCTGCCGGACAAGGCGATCTCCCACTTCACCCATCGCTTCAGCGTGGGCGGCGGGCTGCGCTGGCTGAGAAACCTCAGGGGCTCGCTGACCGAGTTGAATACGGCCCTGGGCGTGCAGCCGACCCTGGCGCGACTGCTGGGCGCACTGCCCACCGCGATGGAAGCGCTGGAGCCACGCCTGGGCGAGGTGTTTGCGCTGGGCCACCAGCTGGCCGAGCGGCCCCATGGGCTCAATGACGACGAGGACGGTGCCCAGCACCGCTTCGAGATGGGGCGTGTGCCCGAGGCCCTCCGGGCCCAGGCCGAGGCGCTGGTGGTGCCCTTCGCCGAGCTCTGCCGTCTGCTCGAGTCGATGACCGACATCCTGCGCGAGAGCCTGGACCCGGAGAAGTCCACCGGCCTTGCCCGGGAGCAGGCCGAGGCCTGGCTGCCGCTGCTGGCGCTGCTGCACGGCCGGGCGCTGGAGGCCCACGCCCTGTGGCAGGCCTTTGCCGAGGGCGATCCGGCGGACGCGCCGCCGCGGGCACGCTGGCTGACCCTGGAGCGCTTCCAGGGCGAGCCCGAGCTGATCTTCTCGGCCAGTCCGGTATCCGCGGCCCATACCCTGGCGCGTTCGTTGTGGGGGCGCTGTCACGGCGCCGTGGTGACCTCGGCCACCCTGACCGCCCTGGGTCGTTTCGAGCGCCTGCAGGAGAGGGCGGGGCTGGCCAACCGCTATCGCTACCAGCGTCTGCCGAGTCCCTTCGACTATTCCCGAGCGGTGCTCAGCGTGCCCCGGGAGGCGGTGGACCCCGCCGACCGCGACGGCCACGAGCGCGCCATCGTCGACTTCGTCGAGGCACTCGACGACAAGGAAGCGGTGCTGGTGCTGTTCTCGTCCCGGGCCCAGCTGCGCGGGGTGGAGAAGGCCCTGTCGCGGGAGCGCCGAGAGCGAGTGCTGGCCCAGGACCGTCTGCCCAAGCGTGAGCTGGTCAGCCGCCATCGCCAGCGTATCGACGCCGGCGAGGGCAGCATCCTGTTCGGTCTGGCGAGCTTCGCGGAGGGCATCGACCTGCCCGGCGACTACCTGACCCATGTGGTGATCACGCGGCTGCCGTTCGCCGTGCCGGACGACCCGGTGGGAGCGACGCTGGCGGAATGGATCGAGAGCCAGGGCGGCAACCCGTTCATGCGCATCAGCGTGCCGGATGCCTCGATCAAGCTGGTCCAGGCCTGTGGTCGGTTGATTCGCAAGGAGGCCGACCGTGGCCGCATCACCTTGCTGGATCGCCGCGTGCTGACTCGCCGCTACGGCCGCGCGCTGCTCGACGCTTTGCCGCCCTTCGTGCGCGAGATCGACGGCGTAAGCCAGGCCGGCTGAGGGAAGCCGCGCCTCGCGAGCAGGCGCGATACACCGGCCAAAAACAAGGAGCCCGCCAACTTGGCGGGCTCCTTGCTGTCGTGGGCGTTGCTTCTGCAGGCGTTGCTGGCGCTGGGGATGACGGCGTCGCTGGCGCCTGGCGTCGGGGCCTTTCAGCCCCTTGCCCCGCACCAGGGGCGAATCAATTCACCCGCTTTGCCAGCTCCGGGGCCAGGCGTTCGTTCATGCTGCGGAAGGCCTCCACGGTGGTGTCCCAGTCGATGCAGGCGTCGGTCACGGAGACGCCGTAGGCCATTTCGCTCAGGTCCTCGGTGATCTTCTGGTTGCCCCAGCCGATATTGGACTCGACCATCAGGCCGATGATCGAACGGTTGCCGTCGAGAATCTGGTGGGTGACGTTGTCGAGCACCAGCGGCTGCAGGGCGGCGTCCTTGTTGGAGTTGGCGTGGGAGCAGTCGATCATGATGTTGGGCTTGACCCCGGCCTTCTTCAGTTCCTGCTCGGCCAGCGCTACGCTGACGCTGTCGTAGTTCGGCTTGCCGTTGCCACCGCGCAGCACCACGTGAGCGTAGGCATTGCCGCGGGTGCGGATGATCGCCACCTGGCCCTGCTGGTCGATGCCCAGGAAGTTGTGCGGGTGAGCGACCGACTGCAGCGCATTGACGGCCACGTCGAGGCTGCCGTCGGTGCCGTTCTTGAAGCCCACCGGGCATGACAGGCCGGAGGACATCTCGCGGTGGGTCTGGGACTCGGTGGTGCGGGCGCCGATGGCCGACCAGCTGATGCAGTCCTGCAGATACTGGGGCGAGATCGGGTCGAGTGCCTCGGTGGCCAGCGGCAGGCCCAGCTCGGAGAGCTCCACCAGCAGGCGACGGGCGATGTGCAGGCCTTCCTCGATCTCGAAGGAGCCGTTCAGGTGGGGGTCGTTGATCAGACCCTTCCAGCCCACGGTGGTGCGCGGCTTCTCGAAGTAGACGCGCATCACGATGTACAGGCTGTCCTTCACCTCGTCGGCCAGGCGGCGCAGGCGACGTGCGTAGTCCAGCGCGGCGTCCACATCGTGGATCGAGCAGGGGCCCACCACCATCAGCAGCCTGGGATCGGTGCCGTCGAGGATGTTCTGCACGGTCTTGCGGCCCTCGATCACCGTGGCCTCGGCCTCGGGAGAAAGAGGAATTTCCTGCTTCAACTGCTCAGGAGTGACGAGAACATCCTGGGCCAGGACGTTGAGGTTGTTCACCTGCTTGTCGGACATGAGGTCTACCTGTGTGTATCGTGTCAGCGCTGACGTTTCTGCGTGGCTCTACTATCCCTTGAGGGAGGGGTAAATTCAATCGCCTGAGGGAACCTTGTCGCGCACCCGATGTCGGAGCGGCGTCGAGAGATGCACTCAGAGAACGCTTGATGCGAGCCAAGGAAACAGGAACACTTGTGCCTTTTATCATGACGAGACCCATGACCTATACATCGCCGACAGGCGAAAGGTGGCACCCTGTTGCCAAGGGCCAGACCGAGGGTCCGGCGTCGTCAGCCCGACATCGTCGGGGAGGAGAGACATGACGCCCAAGGAAACGGACCAGCAGCTGGTGGCGCGCGCGCAGAAGGGCGATACCCGAGCCTTTGACCTTCTGGTCAAGAAGTACCAGCACAAGATTCTGGGCCTGATCGGCCGCTACATCAGCGACCACGCCGAGGTGCAGGACGTGGCCCAGGAGGCCTTCATCAAGGCTTACCGGGCGCTTGGCAAGTTTCGCGCCGAGAGCGCCTTCTATACCTGGATGTACCGCATCGCCATCAACACCGCCAAGAATCATCTGGTGTCCCGCGGGCGTCGTCCGCCGGGCAGCGATCTGGATATCAATGACGCCGAGATCGTCGACATGAGTGGCCGGCTGGCCGATATCGAGACACCGGAGGCGTCCATCGCCAGGGACCAGCTCGAGGCGGCGGTATTCGAGGCGATCGAGAATCTTCCCGATGACCTGCGCACCGCCATTACCCTGCGCGAACTCGATGGTCTTTCCTATGAAGACATCGCCCAGATCATGCAGTGCCCGGTGGGTACCGTGCGCTCGCGCATCTTTCGCGCCAGGGAGGCGGTGGATCAACATATTCAGCCGCTGATGACGACCTCGCGAAACGCCGAGTCACTTTCCTGATTCGCTATCGTGAGCCTGTGAGCTGGTCGTGGGCGCCGTGGTGGGGCTGGGCGAAGCTGTTGGTTGTCGAATTCCCCATTTTTTTCAAATTGGGATGAACTGTTCGCCAGATTGGGCGTCTTACCCAGTGACCGGCCCGATGCAACAATCAACGACGGTCGTCACCTGGCACTCGAGCCGGTGGCGAGTAACCGAGAATCGGTGGCGGAACCTGGCGCATCTCCGGTGGTCTATGGAGCTGGAGGCGCGACGCTTCGTCGAAATGAGGTGTGGAGAATGAGTCTGAACGCACGGGAATCGCTTTCAGCCCTGATGGACAATGAAGGTGACGAGCTGGAATTGCGTCGAGTGCTGAAGTCGCTCGAGAGCGACCAGGACAGCGCCGAGAGCTGGCGTCGTTACCATTTGATGCGTGCCGCGCTGCGCCGCGAGACCGATAGTGACCCCTCGGTGGATCTGTCCGCCGGTATCCTGGCTCGCCTCGAGGATGAGCCTGCGCCGCAGATGGAGGCTCCCGCCGACGGCGCGGTCGCCAAGCGCGGCGGAATGGGGCTCGCACGCGGTGCCGGTATTGCCGCGGCGGTCTCGTTGATGGTGATCAGCGGGGTTCAGTTCTATAACGGCGCCTTCGATGGCTCCATCGACGGTTCCGGTGCCGGTGTGGCCAGCAGCGGGGCTGCGGGTGGCGTAAGCGGCGGCGTAAATAGCGGCGCAGCACAGACAGCGTCCGCCGTGCCAGGTGCAGAGCTCGCCAGCGTAGCGGCGTCTCGGCCTTCGCTGATGGATCTGCCGATGTTTCAGTCCGGCACAGGCTCCAGCAATGGCCTGATGACCGTCGGCGCCCAGGTGGCCTCTCCGATGATGCTGTCGCCATCTGCCCAGCAGTCGCGGGTCAGTGACCAGGCGCAGGCCCAGTTGTTGCAGTCGTACCTCGATCGTCATGCCCAGGGGGCGGCCTTCAGCAGTGCCGACAACTGGATGCCGATGCTGCGCAGCACCCCGGCGGAAGCCCGTTGAGGTGATCGATCTGGCATCGAGATAGCAATGATCTGCTCGGCCCTGTGGGGCCGAGCGCATTCTCAGCAGTGCCTGTCAGGACATGATTTCTATGCCACATCAGGGGTCGCTTGCAGCGTTGGCCGGCTGGCTGACGCTTTCCCTTGTCTGTCTTTCTCTTCCCGCCCAGGCCGTTGCCGACCCTGGTGTCGACGCCGTAACGGCGAACGCCGAGGCCTCGGCTGACTCGGTAGCTGATCCGAATAGTATCCAGAGCGTCTACGACTGCAGCGCCTTGACCGCCTTGTCACCTCCCGAGTCTCCGGGAGACTGGTTCGAGCGCAGTGTCTGGGCTTCCCATTGCTACCAGTATCAGGCGCGCGCCGTTCGCATCGTCGATGAGGAAGTAGTGACGCTGTCGGTGGCTCGCGACATCCAGCAGGGCGTCGAGCGCGATCGCCTCCACTTCCTCGATGGCCCCAGTCGCTCGCTGCTGCGAGAGGGGGGCGCCTTTCGCTTCGAGCTCGGTGATAGCCAGGGGGCGGCGCCGGCCTCTCCCCAGGCGCTGGTCGAGCACCTGTCACGCTTCTATCGGCTGCGCTTCGACGGCGAGGAGCGCATCGCCAATCGTCACGCGATCCGTCTGGAACTGTTGCCGCTTGACGCCATGCGCTACGGCTATCGCATCTGGCTCGACCGCGAGACCGCCATCCCCTTGAAGCGCACCCTGATCGACGAGCGGGGCCAGGTGCTGGATACCTTCCAATTGGTGGCGATGACGCCGCCGGAACGCTACGACGGCAAGGTGGAGCTGCGCCGGCCGCCGTCCTCGGCCAGGCTCGACTGGCGCGCAGGCTGGCTGCCTCGCGGCTTTGTTGCCCAGCCGTTGATGGCGATGGCATCGGACAGCGATGGGCCTCGCCGCCACAAGTTGTACAGCGACGGCCTGTCGACCATCAGCCTGTTCGTCGAACCGGTAGCGGGTTCACGGGTACTAAGGCCGGGTGTCCATCGACTGGGTGCCAGTCACGCCGCGGTGCGCCGAGTGCAGCGTGAAGGCCAGTTGCTTCAGGTGGTGGCGGTAGGCGAGTTGCCCCCCAGCGTGCTGGTCAAGGTGGCCGAAACCCTTGAGCTGGCCGAGGGGCAGTCGCAGGGTGTGAGCGATGGTGCGCGCCCTGAGGCAGTGAGCAACGTCCACCAGGAAGCGTCGTCATGAGCACCGACTGCGCGACCGCAGAGGCACGAGTGGTGGGCTGGACGACCGCAGGGGTCAGGGTAGCGCTGGCGGCAACCGGCGGCTGCGGGCGCTGCGCTGCTCGGGGCGGCTGCGGGGCGCGTTGGCTGCTGCGCAGGAGCGACGATCGGCGTGAGCTCGAGATCGATACCGAGCAGCGTCCCGCCATCGGGCAGACGGTGACCCTGGCCCTGTCCCGGACGAGCCTGGTGCGTGCCAGCGTGCTGGTCTACGGCCTGCCGCTGTGGCTGGCGCTGGGGGCGACCCTTGCCGTCAACGTCCAGTCGCCGGATCACTGGTCACTGCCGCTGGTATTTATCGCGGGCCTGGCCCTCGGCGGCGTGGTGCTGCGTCGGCATCTGCGCCGCCGCGCCGAGGCGTATCGGCCGACCTTGGTGCTCTAGCCCCGTTGTGATAGCTCTGTTGTGATAGCCCTGTTGTGATAGCCCTGTGCCCGAGCACTTTGCGGGCCCTTGTCGCGTTATTTTGCCCGCTAATGACTGAACCTTTTGGCGGCGTGACGGTACTACAAGAAGCGACCCTCGAGGTTGCGTCAAATGCACTCTGAGTCCTATCTGAGTCTTACGCAGGAGCCTTGCATGAAGCCAATGACTCGCACCCTGTCCATGTGGATGACGCTGGTGGTGGGAATGGTTGTCGCCCAATCCAGTCTGGCCAGGGATCTTCCTGATTTTACCGAACTGGTCGAAGAGGCCGCCCCCGGCGTGGTCAACATCTCGACGACCCGGGACACCGAGGGCTACTCCACGCCCTTCGGCGATTTCGGTGGCCAGGAAATCCCCGACATCTTCCGTCATTTCTTCGGTGATCGCTTCCCGGTACCGCCCGGCGGAGGCGGTGGTCGCACCGAGGAGCGTCAGTCGCTGGGCTCCGGCTTCGTCATCGACGCGGACGGCTACATCATGACCAACGCCCACGTGGTGGAGGGCGCCGACGAGATCATGGTGCGCCTCAATGACCGTCGTGACCTCAAGGCCGAGCTGGTCGGGGCCGACGAGAAGACCGACGTGGCGGTACTGAAGGTCGATGCCAGCGATCTGCCGACGCTATCCCTGGGTGACTCCGACGACCTCAAGGTGGGGGAGTGGGTGGCCGCCATCGGTTCGCCGTTCGGCTTCGATCACTCGGTCACCGCAGGCATCATCTCGGCGATCAACCGCACTCTGCCGCGTGATGCCTACGTGCCCTTCATCCAGACCGACGTGGCGATCAACCCAGGTAACTCCGGCGGACCGCTGTTCAACCTCGACGGCGAGGTGATCGGCATCAACTCCCAGATCTTCACCCGTAGCGGTGGCTTCATGGGGCTGTCCTTCGCCATTCCGATCAATGTCGCCATGGACATCGCCGACCAGTTGCGAAGCGAAGGTCACGTCACCCGGGGCTGGCTCGGTGTGATGATTCAGCCGGTGTCCAAGGACCTGGCCGAGTCGTTCGGCATGGACCGCCCCGAGGGTGCCCTGATCGCCGACGTCGATCCCGACGGGCCGGCGGCGCGTGACGGCGTCCAGGCCGGTGACATCGTGCTCGCGGTCAATGGCGAGACGGTGGAGCGCTCCAGCAACCTGCCGCGGTTGATCGGCCGTGTCGCTCCGGACAGCGAGGTCGAGTTGACCGTGCTGCGCGCCGGGGATCGCAAGACCCTCAGCGTCACCGTTGGCGACTGGCCCGAGGAGCTGGCCGGTGGCAGCGGTCAGTCGTCCGGCAGCGCGTCGCCGGCACGCCTGGGTCTGGCGGTGCAGTCGCTGTCCGACGCCGAGCGTGACAAGTACGGCATCGACGCCGGCGTGCGGGTCAGCGACGTCGACCCGCGTGGCGTGGCGGCGGCTTCCGGCATCCGGCGTGGCGATATCATCGTCAGCGTCAACCAGGTCGCGGTGGAAAGCGGTCGCCAGCTGAGCCAGCTGGTGCGTGAGCTGCCTGCCGATCAGGCGGTGCCGGTTCGTCTGTACCGTGACGGCCGCTCGTTGTTCGTGGCGCTGCGCCTGGCCGACGACTGAGGCGCGTCCCGCTGACCGACGACGCCCGAGGGCCGCCATGGCCCTCGGGCGTTGTCGTCCTGTGATATCGAATCGAGCCGCCGCAACGGCTTGGGATGCGCGGGGCAGGGGATGCCGGTACAATAGCGCCAACTTTTTTTTCCGCGTCATCGGGGCAGGGCGAGCCTGTCGCTGTCCGGTGCGTTCTCAAGATGGAATCATCCTGCATGTCTGATCCTGATAACCGCAAGGTAATCAATAATATACGTAACTTCTCGATCATCGCTCACATCGACCATGGCAAGTCCACCCTGGCCGATCGCCTGATCCAGAGTTGCGGTGGCCTGTCAGAGCGCGAGCTCAAGGATCAGGTGCTGGACTCCATGGATCTGGAACGCGAGCGCGGCATCACCATCAAGGCCCAGTCGGTGACGCTGGACTACCACGCCAACGATGGTGAGACCTACCAGCTCAACTTCATCGATACCCCGGGGCACGTCGACTTCTCCTACGAGGTGTCGCGCTCGCTGTATGCCTGCGAGGGCGCACTGCTGGTCGTGGACGCCGCCCAGGGTGTCGAGGCCCAGTCGGTGGCCAACTGCTACACCGCCATCGAGCAGGGTCTCGAGGTGTTGCCGGTGCTCAACAAGATGGACCTGCCCCAGGCCGACCCCGACAAGGTCGCCCACGAAGTCGAGGAGATCATCGGTCTCGACGCCACCGACGCCTGTCAGGTATCGGCCAAGAGTGGTCTGGGCATCGATGCGCTGCTCGAGCGGCTGGTGCGCGATATTCCGCCGCCCAAGGGCGACCCCGAAAAGCCGCTGCAGGCGCTGATCATCGACTCCTGGTTCGACAACTACCTGGGCGTGGTATCGCTGGTACGGATCTTCGACGGCGTGCTCAAGAAGGGCGACAAGATTCGCATCCTGTCCACCGGACGTGACTGGCAGGCCAACGAGGTCGGCATCTTCACCCCGCTGCGCAAGGAGACCGACATCCTGCGCGCCGGTGAAGTGGGCTTCGTGGTGGCCGGTATCAAGGACATTCAGGGGGCTCCGGTGGGGGATACCATCTCCCACGCCAAGACGCCGGACGTCAAGCGCCTGCCGGGCTTCCAGAAGGTCAAGCCCCAGGTCTACGCCGGCATGTTCCCGGTCAGCGCCGACGACTACGAAGACTTCCGCGATGCGCTCGAGAAGCTGGCGCTCAACGACGCTTCGCTGGACTACGAGCCGGAAAACTCCGACGCCCTGGGCTTCGGTTTCCGCGTCGGCTTCCTCGGCACCCTGCACATGGAGATCGTGCAGGAGCGTCTGGAACGCGAGTACGACCTGGACCTTTTGACCACCGCGCCGACGGTGGTCTACGAACTGGCGATGAAGAACGGTGACGTCAGCTACGTCTCCAACCCGTCCAAGCTGCCGGACATGGCCGACGTCGAGGAGATGCGCGAGCCCATCGTGCGCGCTAGCATCCTGGTGCCCCAGGAATTCGTCGGCAACGTCATCAGCGAGTGCGAGCTGCGTCGCGGCACCCAGAAGGACATGCTGTTCCTGGGTAGCCAGATCCAGCTGACCTACGAATTGCCGATGAGCGAAGTCGTCATGGACTTCTTCGACCGGCTCAAGTCCATCTCCAAGGGCTATGCTTCGCTCGAGTACAACTTCGAGCGCTTCGAGGCGGCCAAGCTGGTACGCCTCGACGTGCTGATCAACGGCGACCGGGTCGATGCCCTGGCGGTGATCATCCATCGCGATCACGCCCACAGCCGTGGTCGTGTGCTGGTCGAGAAGATGAAAGAGCTGATCCCGCGTCAGATGTTCGACGTGGCGATCCAGGCCGCCATCGGTGGCCAGGTCGTGGCCCGTTCCACGGTCAAGGCGCTGCGCAAGAACGTGACCGCCAAGTGCTACGGCGGCGACATGACCCGCAAGAAGAAGCTGCTCGAGAAGCAGAAGGCCGGCAAGAAGCGCATGAAGCAGGTCGGTCGCGTGGAGATCCCTCAGGACGCCTTCCTCGCCGTGCTCAAGGTGAACGACTGATGCCCCAGCGGCGGTCGATCCGTCCCGGTGTGACGCCGGGACGGCTTGCCCCTCCCTCAGATACCGACTTACAAGCCACCTGGAAACACTGATATGGACTTCTCCCTGCTGCTGGTGATCGCGGTCGCCGTCACCGGTCTGATCTGGCTGCTCGACCTGGTCTGGTGGCGCCCCCGGCGTCAAGCCGTCACCGCAGCTGCCGAAACCGGCACCACCGAAGGCGTGGATCTGTCCGCTCGGGAGCTTTCGCGCAAGGACCCCTGGCCGGTCGACTACGCCAAGTCGTTCTTTCCGGTGCTGCTGGTGGTGCTGGTGCTCAGAAGCTTCGTGGTGGAGCCGTTTCAGATTCCGTCAGGCTCCATGCGCCCGACGCTGGAGGTCGGGGATTTCATCCTGGTCAACAAGTTCACCTATGGCCTGAGGCTGCCGGTGGCCAACACCAAGATCCTCGATCTGAACGAGCCGGAGCGGGGTGACGTCATGGTCTTCCGCTATCCCCAGGACCCGGCGGTGAATTTCATCAAGCGCGTGGTGGCGCTGCCCGGCGATACCCTGCGCTACGTCGACAAACAGCTCTACGTCAACGGCGAGCCGGTGCCCAAGACGCTGCTCGACGACGCTCCGGAGAGCGCGCCAGGTGAGCTGCTGTTCTCCGAGCAATTGGGCGAACATCAGCATCAGATCTACAATAATCCCCGCGATCGCGGCCCGCTGGTCCACGACGTCGTGGTGCCCGAGGGCATGTACTTCGCCATGGGCGACAACCGGGACCACTCCAATGACAGCCGCTACTGGGGCTTTATCCCGGAAGCCAACATCGTCGGCAAGGCCTTCGCGGTATGGATGCATTGGGACGGTGGACTGCCGAGCTTTTCCAGCGTGAGGACGATCCCGTGATCGCTTCAACGCCGCTTGGTTCTTCCATCGCCAGCACAAAGAGTTAACAGGAGCGTCGTGAGCAATTCCCTGACCCCCTTCAGTCGCCGCATCGGCCATGAATTCCAGGACGCGAGTCTGCTGGAACTGGCCATGACCCACCGCAGCTTCGGTGGGCGCAACAACGAACGCCTCGAGTTTCTGGGTGACTCGATCGTCAACTTTGTCATCGCCGAGGCGCTGTTCGAGCGCTTTCCCGAGGCCCGTGAAGGCCAGCTTTCGCGCCTGAGGGCGCGCCTGGTCAAGGGCCAGACCCTGGCGGAGCTGGCCCGGGAAATGCGCTTTGGCGAATGCCTGCGCCTGGGTTCCGGCGAGATGAAAAGTGGCGGCCATCGGCGTGAATCGATCCTCGCCGACGCCGTCGAGGCGGTGATCGGTGCCATCTACCTGGACGCCGGCATGGACGCGGTACGCACGCGGGTGTTGGCCTGGTTCGAGGAGCGCCTGGCGCGCATCGACCTCAAGCAGTCCCAGAAGGACCCCAAGACCCGCCTGCAGGAGTTTCTGCAGTCCCGTCAGGCACCGCTGCCTCGCTACGAGGTGACCTCGGTGGAAGGCGAGGCCCACGCCCAGACCTTTACCGTGGAGTGCCACGTCGAGATGCTCGACGAACACACCGTCGGCACCGGCGCCAGCCGCCGCCACGCCGAACAGATGGCCGCCGAAAGCGCCCTGCAACGCCTCGATCCCAAGGGAGTCAGCGCATGAGTCAGACCTGTGGATTCGTGGCCATTGTCGGCCGTCCTAACGTCGGCAAGTCCACCCTGATGAACCGTATTCTCGGACAGAAGATCTCGATCACCTCGCGGCGGCCGCAGACCACCCGCCACCAGGTGCTGGGGATCAAGACCGAAGGCGACGCTCAGGCCATCTTCGTCGACACTCCGGGTATCCATATCCTCGGCAAGGACCGCAACAAGGCGATCAACCGCTTCATGAACCAGGCGGCGGTGCAGGCCCTGCGGGACGTGGACTGCGTGGTCTTTCTGGTCGACCGCACCCGCTGGACCGAGGAAGACCAGATCGTGCTGGACCGCCTGGCCAACGTCGAGGCGCCGGTGATCCTGGCGGTCAACAAGGTGGACCGCCTGCAGGACAAGGCCACCCTGCTGCCGTGGTTGGCCGAGCTCGGCAACAAGCGCGAGTTCGCCGCGGTGGTGCCGATCGCCGCCCAGCACGGCACCAATGTGCCGGAGCTCGAGGCCGAGATCGACAAGCACCTGCCCGAGGGTATCCACTTCTTCCCGGAAGATCAGGTCACCGACAAGAGCATGCGTTTTCTGGCTGCCGAAATGGTACGCGAGAAGGTCATGCGCCAGCTCGGCGACGAGCTGCCTTATCAGATGACCGTCGAGATCGAGGAGTTTCGTGACGAGGCCCGGGTGGTGCACATCAGCGCGCTGATCCTGGTCGAGCGTCAGGGCCAGAAGAAGATCCTGATCGGCGACAGCGGCGATCGCATCAAGAAGATCGGCCGCGAGGCACGCCTGGATATGGAGCGGGCGCTGGACAAGAAGGTCATGCTCAACCTGTGGGTCAAGGTCAAGCGTGGCTGGTCCGACGACGAACGCGCCCTCAAGAGCCTCGGCTACGACCTCGACTGAGCCGTTCCCCCGCGCCCCGGCAGGATCATCGACGACGATGGTCCTGTTGTGATCCTGTTGCCCCGACGTCGGGATCCCCATGCAGCCCCAGCCCGCCTTTCTGCTCCACAAGCGTCCCTACCGCGAGACCAGTGCATTGGTCGAACTGCTGACTCTGGACTACGGTCGTGTGCGCGCCGTGGCCCAGGGCGTGCAGCGTCCCGGTAGTCGCTCGCGCAGTCAGATGCAGCCGTTCGCGCCCCTGCACCTGACCTGGCAGGGCGATCGCGAGCTCAAGCGGCTGCGATTGATCGAGTCCCGTGGCCCGGCGGCGATGCTCGCCGGCGAGGGGCTGCTGTGCGGTCTCTACGCCAACGAATTGCTGACCCGCCTGCTGCCGGTGGAGTTGCCGGTGGGGCAGGTGTTCGCCTTCTACACCTCGGCGCTGGACGAGTTGGCGACGCCGGCCTCCCGCGCTGCGGCCCTGCGTCGGCTCGAATTTGCGCTACTCGATGCGCTGGACGCCGCGCCGCGTTTCACCACGCCCGACGGTGGCGGCCTGGATCCCCAGCGGCGCTACCGCTTCGAGCCCGGCAGTCGGGCCTTTGTCGTCGCAGAGCGCGGCATCGACGGGCGCACCCTGCGCCTGCTGGCCGGGGCCGACTGGGGCGAGGCCGGGCTCGCGGGGCCGGCCAAGGCGCTATCGCGTGCGGCCCTGGCGCCGCTGCTGGGCGACCGTCCGCTGCGCTCCCGTGCGCTGATGGTTGCCATGGCCGAGCGGCGCCGCCAGGCGCGCTGACCCTTGTCGCCCTGGCGCCGTTGCTGGGCGACCGTCCGCTGCGCTCCCGTGCGCTGATGGTCGCCATGGCCGAGCGTCGCCGCCAGGCGCGCTGACCCTTGTCGCCCTGGCGCCGTTGCTTGGCGACCGTCCTCTGCGCTCCCGTGCGCTGATGGTCGCCATGGCCGAGCGTCGCCGCCAAGCGCGCTGACCCTTGTCGCCCTGGCGCCGTTGCTTGGCGACCGTCCGCTGCGCTCCCGTGCGCTGATGGTCGCCATGGCCGAGCGTCGCCGCCAGGCGCGCTGACCCTTGTCGCCCTGGCGCCGCTGCTGGGCGACCGTCCGCTGCGCTCCCGTGCGCTGATGGTCGCCATGGCCGAGCGTCGCCGCCAGTCTCGCTGACGCTTCAGCGCGCTGATATCGCCTGGCCGCGGGTGACCGCCGGCCTGTCGGCGGTGCTACCATAGGGCTCGTCTTTCATCCCCATGACGGAGAACCTTGATGCATCCCCCTCGACTGCTGCTCGGCGTCAACATCGACCATATCGCGACCCTGCGCCAGGCCCGCGGTACCCGCTATCCCGACCCGATTCAGGCGGCCCTGGTCGCCGAAGAAGCCGGCGCCGATGGCATCACCGTCCATCTGCGGGAGGACCGCCGTCATATCCAGGAACGCGATGTGCGCCTGCTGGCCGAGGTTCTCAACACCCGCATGAATCTCGAGATGGCCGTGACCGAGGAGATGCTGGCGCTGGCCGAAGAGGTACGTCCGGCCCACGTCTGTCTGGTGCCGGAGAAGCGCGAGGAGCTGACCACCGAAGGTGGCCTGGACGTGGTCGGCCAGTTCGACGCCATCGAAGCCGCCTGTCGCCGACTGGCCGCCGTGGGGGCAGAGGTATCGTTGTTCATCGATCCCGATCCGGATCAGATCGCCAGCGCCAGGCGCGCCGGTGCTCCGGCCATCGAGCTGCACACCGGCGCCTTCGCCGAGGCCGATAACGACAGCGATCGGGCGCGCGAGTACCAGCGCATCGTGGCCGCCGCCGAAATGGGCGTCGAGCTCGATCTGATCGTCAATGCCGGTCATGGCCTGCATTACCATAACGTCGAGGCCATCGCCGCCATCCCCGGCCTCAACGAGCTCAATATCGGTCACGCCATCATCGCCCGGGCGCTGTTCGTCGGCCTCAAGGAGGCGGTGGCGGAGATGAAGCGACTGATGCTGGCCGGCTACGAGGCGGGGCTGGTCGCGGCCATCGACGAATTTGAGCAAGAGCACGAGCATGAGCACGACCACGACCACGACCATCAGCACTGAGGCGTTGCCGATGTCAGCGCCGGCTCGAGGAGGTCTGTCTGTCGGGGCCTTGCCCGGGAATACCGGGTCTGTCGGAGCCCTGGCATGATCCTCGGCATCGGCACCGATATCGCGCGGATCGAACGCTTCGATGCGGCCATTGCGCGCCATGGCGCGCGCTTCGCCGAGCGTATCCTGGGGCCGCTGGAAGCCGAGCGCTATACCGAGGCGCCACGGCCTTCGGCCTTTCTGGCCAAGCGCTTCGCCGCCAAGGAGGCCTGGCTCAAGGCACTGGGCACCGGTCTTCGCCATGGCATGCGCTGGACCGAGATACAGGTGGTCAACGATCCCCTGGGGCGGCCGGAGCTGGTGGTCTCGGGGGAAGCGCTACGTCTGGCCGACCAGGCGGGTGTCGGCGCTTGTCACCTGAGTCTCAGCGACGAGAGCGATGTGGCACTGGCCTTCGTGGTGCTCGAAAGGCGTTGATCGCTGCGGGGGGCGCCGCTGCACGGGGGGCGCTGCAAGATCGGTCGTTGCACGATCAGGCGCTGGCGCCCGAAGTGCGAGCGATAGTTGATAGTTGCGAGCGAAAGTTGCGAGCGACAGTTGTCCGCGTCGGCTAAACCGGTCCCTTCAGTGGGGTTTCTCCGCTGTCCTGCTGCCAGCGCTCGACCTGGGTCATGGCCTGCTCCAGGGTGGGCAGCAGCGGACGAACGCCGTCGATCCCGCGTGAGCGAAGTCGGGTCTCGAGGGTTTCCACCAGCAGCGCCATGCGCGGTACACCGCAGTAGCGGCAGGCACCGTTGAGGGCGTGGATGCTATCGAGCAGGGCCTCTTCGTCCTCGGCCGCCAGCGCCGCCTCGATCTCTCGACGGGTCTCGTCCAGCGATGCCCCCAGGCTTGCCAGCAATTGCCTGGCCAGCGCTTCGCGCCCACCCGCCAGGCGGGTGCCCAGGGCGATGTCGATGTCGGGCAGGTCGTTGCCCTGGTCATCGCTGTTGTCACGGGTCTGGCCCTGGTCCTTGCCATGGGCCTGGTCTGGGACGGCCGGCTCGACCGAGTCATCAGCGTCACCGGCGTCCTGTCGATACTTGTCGGTGACCGGTGAGTTCGGCGCCGGGGTCGTTTCCGTCAGTCCGCTGCCCAGCCTTTCTCTAAGCAGGCGGTCGAGGCACTCGGTGTCGAGTGGCTTGATCAGCACATCGTCCATGCCGCTTTGCAGAAGCGCTCGGCGCTGGTGTTCCAGCACGTGGGCGGTCACCGCGATGATCGGTCTCTTCGCCCAGGCGGGGCTGAGTTGGCGGATCGCCTGGGTCGTCTCCACACCATCCATGCCACCCATGCGAATATCCATCAGTACCATGTCATAGAGCTGCTGCTGGGCCAGTGCCAGGGCTTCTTCCCCACTGGTGGCCAGGGTCACGCGACGCTCCGGGCCTTCCACCAGTTCTCGCAGCAGCAGGCGGTTGGTCTCACTGTCATCGACGATCAGCAGGCTGGCCATAGAGGTTTGCGTGTCCGGCGAAGGCGGCGGGGTCTGTGAGTTGTTCCACTGGGGCGGTGCAGCCGGGGCCGCTGTCGACGTCTCGTCGGGCACATAGGGCTGGCGAGACGGTAGCGCCGGCGGGGACGTCGGCGCAGGCAGGCTCGGCCTGTGGCGAGTACCGGCGAGGGCGCCCTCCACCGCTTCCGCCAGGGTCTGGCGAGCCAACGGCTTGGACAGTACGCTCGAGCCATCGGGCAGACCCAGTCCGGGCACATCCGGAAGTCCTGCATTGATCAACAGCAGGGTGGGGCAGTTGCGCTGCCTGAGTCGTGTGCGCAGCTCGCCGATGCGGCCCTCTTCGAGCTCCTCGATGGCGATGGCTTCCAGTGCCAGCGCGGCCTGCTGAGGGCTCGCCACAACCCGGGCGTCCCACTGTTCGAGCATATGCAAAAGGGCCCTGCGGGTGGGGCCGTGGGGTTCCTCGACAAAGATCGAGGCCTGGTCGAGCGCCAGTTCGGGCGCACGCACCTGGCTTGCGGTGCTGGTCAGGGGCAGGGTGAAGTGGAAGGTGGAGCCGTGGTCGAGGGTGCTGTCCACGCCGATGGTGCCGCCCATCTGCTCGATCAGTTGCCGCGAGATGGCCAGCCCTAGGCCGGTGCCGCCGTACTGGCGACTGTGTCCGGCGGTGGCCTGGCGGAAGGCCTGGAACAGTCGACGCTGCTGGCTGTCACTGAGGCCGATGCCGGTATCGCTGACGCTGATGCGCAGGGTGAAGCGCTCGTGACGGGACTGTTCGACCATGACCCGCACGATGATCTCGCCGCGGTCGGTGAACTTGATGGCATTGTTGACCAGGTTGGTGATGATCTGGCGCAGTCGCAGCGGATCACCGGTGATTTCCGCCGGTACGTCGTCATAGATCAGGCTGAGCAGCTGCAGGCCCTTCTGCTGGGCCAGTGGCGCCTGCAGCCCCAGCACCTCGTCGACCAGCGACTGGAGGTCCACCGGCACCTGTTCCAGCACCAGACGACCGGCTTCCAGCTTGGAGAAGTCGAGCACATCGTTGACCAGCGACATCAGGTTGTCGCAGGCCCGTTGCACCTGGTCGAGCCACTCGCGCTGACGCGGGTCCAGCGACGAGCGCCCCAGCAGCCGGCAGAAGCCGATGATGCCGTTGAGCGGCGTGCGGATCTCATGGCTCATGTTGGCCAGAAACTCCGACTTGACCCGGTTGGCCTCCACCGCCTGGCGATGGGCCATGTCGAGCTCGATGTTCTGCACCTCGATGGTCTCCATGGACTCCTGAAGTTCCGAGGTGGCGTGTTCGATCTGCTGCTGCAGGTCTTCGCGCGCCCGCGCCTGGTGGTCGATCAGGGCGTTGACCCGGCGCCCCAGCTCGGCCAGCTCCAGCGGGTGGTCCAGCGGCAGGTGGTGGGGCTGACGACCGGCGGCCAGCTGGTCGAGCAGGTGGGCGATGTCATCCAGCGGCTGGGTCAGGCGGCGGCCCAGGGTGAAGGCCACCAGAAACAGCAGAAGGCCGCAGACCAGCAGGATCATGGCGCCCCTGGCGATATCGCTGTAGGTGGCGAGCAACAGCAGCGAGGCGTCGATATCGAGGATCAGGTAGGCGCCGTCCACGGCAGTGATCGGTGTCGTCAACACCCACTGGCGATAGTGCTGGGTCAACAGCCCCTGGCCGGGAGCCTCGACGTTCAGCGCTTCGGCCCGCAGTCGACCGAGTTCAAGCACCACCTGATCCTGCTGCACCAGGCGCAGGGCACGGACGCTGGGAATATCCATCAGGCGATTGGCAGCGGCCTGAACGCCGGCAATATCGTCCAGCGACAGGGCCTCGCCCAGCTCCGGGGCCACCAGCCGCGTGGCGGTAGAGAGGTTTTCTTCCATGGCGGCCTCGCGCAGGGCATGGTCCTGATACAAGGCGAGGCTGATCGCCAGCCCCAGCAGCAGCAGCGGCAGCCCCACGAGGGCTAGCATCAACCGTGTTCTCAAACTCATAGGCGCTGCGTTCCTGGCCGGGAATAGGCGCGGACGAAGAGCGGCCACCGCCGCCTCGTACGTCTCCATGTCACCCCATGGGACCATGCCTGTCCAGTGGCGAGGGGCGTCGATATAATGGCGTCAGATGACGTTACAAGGAAAGTCTTATGGAATTCCCCTACCTCGACCAGCTGGTCGGCAAGACCCCGCTGGTCCGCCTCAAGCGCATCAGCGCCGGGCGCAACAATGTGCTGCTGGCAAAGCTCGAGGGTGACAATCCGGCGGGCTCGGTCAAGGATCGGCCGGCCCTGTCGATGTTCGACGAGGCCGAAAAGCGCGGCGAGATCGCCCCCGGCGACACCCTGATCGAAGCGACATCCGGCAATACCGGCATCGCCCTGGCCATGGTCGCGGCGATGAAGGGCTATCGCATGGTGCTGATCATGCCGGAGAACGCCTCCAGCGAGCGCAAGCAGGCCATGGCGGCCTATGGTGCCAGGCTGATCGAGGTCAGCAAGGAAGGCGGCATGGAAGAGGCCCGGGACCTGGCCGATACCATGGTCGCCCGAGGCGAGGGCAAGTCGCTGGACCAGTTCGCCAATCCCGACAACCCGCTGGGTCACTATCGCACCACCGGCCCCGAGCTGTGGCAGCAGACCGACGGTCGGATCACCCACTTCGTCAGCTCCATGGGGACCACCGGCACCATCATGGGGGTGTCGCGTTACCTGAAGGAGCAGCGCGCCGACATCGAGATCATCGGCCTGCAGCCCGAGGACGGCGCCAGCATCGCCGGGATACGTCGCTGGCCCGAGGCCTACCTGCCGAAGATCTTCGAACCCCAGCGGGTCGATCGGGTACTGGACATCGGCCAGCACGAGGCTGAAGAACACATGCGCCGACTGGCCCGGGAAGAAGGAATCCTGGCGGGGGTGTCCTCGGGAGGCGCCCTGGCCGGGGCGCTCAGGGTGGCCGAAGAGGTCGAGAACGCGGTGATCGTGTTCATCGTCTGCGACCGGGGGGACCGTTATCTCTCCACCGGTCTGCTGGCGCCGGAGTCCTGAGGTGGCTGGACTGGGAAAACGCCGCCCGCCGCGTCAGCGCTCCGGTGTCTCGGGGCTTGCTCACAAGCGCCCGTCGGACACTCGCCGGGCCTACCAGACCGACACGTCCGATGAGCTGCCCGACGAGCTCGAGATTCAGGGGCTGTCCCACGATGGCCGCGGGATTGCCCGTTCGCCCGCCGGCAAGACCCTGTTTGTCGAGGGGGCCTTGCCCGGCGAGCGGGTCAGGGTGGCGGTGCATCGCACCCGCAAGCGCTACGACGAGGCCCACCTGCGTGAGCTGATCGAGGCCGCGCCGACCCGGGTGACGCCGCCCTGTCCCTACATCGAGCGCTGTGGCGGCTGTGATCTGCAGCATCTGGAACTCGACGCCCAGCGTCGTCACAAGGCCGTCGTACTGTCGGAGCTGCTGGCCCGTCAGGGCGTCGAGGTCGACCTCGAACGCATCGAGGTGCTGGCCAGTGATGACGTCGCCTATCGCCGCCGTGCTCGGCTGGGGGTCAGGGTCGATGCCGACGGCGGCATCCATCTGGGCTTTCGCGCCAGGCGCAGTCACCGGCTGGTATCGGTGGAGAGCTGCACCGTTCTGGTGCCGGAGCTGTCGTCGCTGCTGGCACCGTTGCACCAGCAGCTGGCGAGCCTCGAGGCGCCACGCCAGGTCGGCCATCTGGAACTGCTGGCCAGCGACGGCCAGGTGACCCTGGTGATCCGCCAACTGCGCGAGCAACCCGCGGACCTGGCACGCTGGCGTGCATGGGCCGATGAGCGAGGCATCGCCGTCGGCGTGCTGGCAGGCCGTGAACAGGTTCGCTTCGAGTGGCTGGTGACCCCGCCCCGAGGACTCCAGGTGACGGTCCCGTCGGCGCGTGGCCCGCTCAGCCTCGGCGTCGGACCGAGCGACTTCCTGCAGGCCAACGCCCAGGTCAACCAGCGCATGATCGAGACCGCGCTGGATTGGCTGGGAACACCTCGCCGGGTCGATGAACCCCTGCTGGATCTGTTCGCCGGGATCGGCAATTTCAGCCTGCCGCTGGCGGCGTCGGGCTACGCGGTGAGCGCGGTGGAAGGCTCGCCGGAGATGACCTCACGCCTGGCCGACAACGCCGCGGGCGCGGATCTGGACGTCGCTGCCCTCCAGGGCAACCTGCATGACGAAGGGCAGGTGGCGAGGCTGTTGCGTACCCATGATGCCGAGGTGGTGGTACTGGACCCACCGCGCGAAGGGGCCGAGGCGCTGTGCCGGGCACTGGCCAAAAGTACGGTGTCCCGGGTCTTGTATATTGCCTGTGATCCCGCCACGCTTTCTCGCGATGCGGCACACTTGTTGCAGGGGGGTTATTGTCTGCAACGGGTCGCCATGGCGGACATGTTCGTGCACACCTCGCACCTCGAGTCGATGGTACTGTTCGAACGCCAGGGGCCGTCGCCACGCCAAGGAGTCAGGAAAGATGGTTAAAGTGCGGGAAGACCAGCCGTTGACCGCGGATGGTCGGGTCGATATCGATCAGTGGGTCGCGCGGCTGCAGGACGACGTCAAGCTGGCCGACGCCGGTGAACTGGTCGAGGCCTGCCAGCTGGCGCAGTCGCTGGAGCAGGCCTCCGAGCGGCCCCACAAGTCCTGGTTGAAGGACGGCTCGAGCTTTCGCATGGGCCTCGAGATGGCCGATATCCTCGGTGAGCTGCGCCTGGATCAGACCGCCATCGAAGCCGCCGTGCTGTATCGCGCGGTGCGTGAGAACCTGATCAAGCCCGAGCAGGTGGCCAAGCGTTTCGGCCGCGAGGTGGCGAGCCTGATCGAAGGCGTGCTGCAGATGGCCGCGATCAGCAATACCCAGGCCACCACCGCCGGCCTGCAGCAGCAGGATCAGCAGGACAACCTGCGCAAGATGCTGGTCAACATGATCGACGACGTCAGGGTGGCGTTGATCAAGATCGCCGAGCGCACCTGCGCCCTGCGCCAGGTCCGCGATGCCCCGCGCGAGAAGCAGGTGCGGGTCGCCCGCGAAGTGTTCGACATCTACGCTCCGCTGGCCCACCGCCTGGGCATTGGCCACCTCAAGTGGGAGCTCGAGGACCTGTCCTTCCGCTACCTCCACGAGGACGACTACAAGACCGTCGCCCGGCAGCTGGCCGAGAAGCGACTGGATCGCGATCGCTACATCCAGGAGGTGGTGGAGACCCTGAAGTCGCTGATGTCGGCCCAGGGCATCCACCAGTTCCAGGTGGACGGTCGGGCCAAGCACATCTTCTCCATCTGGCGAAAGATGAAGCGCAAGCGCATCGACTTCTCCCAGGTCCACGACGTACGCGCGGTGCGCATCCTGGTGCCCACGGTGCAGGACTGCTACACCATGCTCGGCATCGTCCACTCGCGCTGGCACACCGTGCCCGACGAGTTCGACGACTACATCGCCAACCCCAAGAAGAATGGCTACCAGTCCCTGCATACGGCGGTCATCGGCCCCGAGAACAAGGTGCTGGAAATCCAGATACGCACCTTCGCCATGCATGAAGAGGCCGAACTTGGGGTCTGCGCCCACTGGCGCTACAAGGGCCACGATACCAATGCCCGCAGCGACAGCTACGAGGAAAAGATCGCCTGGTTGCGTCAGGTGCTCGAGTGGCACGAGGAGATCGGCGAATTCGGCGACCTGCGCGAGGGCCTGACCAGCGACGTGGCGCCGGATCGCATCTATGTGTTCACCCCGGACGGTCACGTCATCGACCTGCCCAGGGTGGCCACCCCCATCGACTTCGCCTACCGCGTGCACACCGAGGTGGGCCACCGCTGTCGCGGCGCCAAGGTCAACGGTCGCATCGTGCCGCTGACCTACAAGCTCAAGACCGGTCAGCAGGTCGAGATCCTGACCGCCAACAAGAGCGCCCCGAGTCGTGACTGGCTCAACCCCAACCTGGGCTTCGTGCGCACCTCCCGGGCCAGGGCCAAGATCCAGTCCTGGTTCAAGCACCAGGCGCGTGACCAGAACCTGGAAGAGGGCAAGGCGCTGTTCGAGCGCGAGATGAAGCGTCTCGACGTCCACGACATGGACCTCGCCACCCTGGCCCAGAAGGTCAACTACGCCAATGCCGACGACATGTACGCCGCGCTTGGCGCCGGCGACCTGCGTATCGGTCAGGTGCTGCACCAGGCCCAGCAGCTGTTCGGCGACAGCGACGAGCAAGAGCACCTAGACCGGCTGCTGGCCAAGCCGCGTCAGAAGCCGGCCAAGACCCCGGACGGCGAGATCACCGTGCTGGGCGTCGGCAACCTCAAGACCAACATGGCCAACTGCTGTCATCCGGTCCCCGGCGAGCCGATCGTCGGCTTCATTACCCAGGGCCGTGGCGTGTCGATCCATCGCCAGGACTGCCCCAACATCCTGCAGCTCAGGGTCGACGAGCCCCAGCGGGTGATCGAGGTGGAGTGGGGTGCGCGCTCCAGCAGCCAGTACCCGGTAGATATCGAGATCCAGGCCTGGGACCGCTCCGGCCTGCTGCGAGACGTCACCGCCGTGCTCGGCCAGGACAAGGTCAACGTGCTCTCGGTCAACACCCTGACCAACACCGACGACGGCATCGCGCGCATCTCGATCACCGCCGAGGTGGACGGCCTGGAGACACTGGGCCGGCTGTTCTCCCGCATCCAGCAGCTGCCCAATATCATCGAGGTCAAGCGCAAGCGCGGTCAGGGAGGGCGTCGCACATGAGCCGGCGCTATTCCATCGATGACCTGCTGACCCTGATGGCGGTGCTGCGGGACCCCCAGCAGGGCTGCCCCTGGGACGTCAAGCAGCACTGGGACACCATCGTCCCCCACACCCTCGAGGAAGCCTACGAGGTCGCCGACGCCATCGAGCGACGCGCCTTCGACGAGCTGCCGGGGGAGCTCGGCGACCTGTTGTTCCAGGTGGTCTACTACAGCCAGTTCGGCAGCGAGGAAGGGCGTTTCGATTTCCATGACGTGGTGCACACGCTGACCGACAAGATGCTGCGTCGCCATCCCCACGTGTTTCCCGACGGCACCCTTGAATCCCGCCGCCAGGGCGTCAGTGCCGCCGAGGTCGAGACCCGTCAGGTCCACTCCCGCTGGGAGGCGCTCAAGGCCGAGGAACGGGAAGGGCGCAGCGGCCCGCAGCAGGGCGAGGCCGAAGCGGTGGTTTCTGTCTCGGCGCTGGATGACGTGCCGCGGACCCTGCCGGCGCTTAGTCGCGCCGCCAAGCTGTCCAAGCGCGCGGCCCGGGTGGGCTTCGACTGGCCGGACACCGACGGGGTGCTCGACAAGCTCGAAGAGGAGCTGGGTGAGATTCGCGAGGCGCTCTCGGCCGGGGATCGCGACCACGCCGCCACCGAGGTGGGCGACCTGCTGTTCGCCACCGTCAATCTGGCGCGCACCCTGGGAGTCGACCCGGAAGCCTGCCTGAGAGGCACCAATCAGCGCTTCGAGAGCCGCTTTCGCCATATGGAGCGGTCCCTGGAAGCCCAGGACACGCCGCTCGGCCGGGCTTCGCTGGAGCGCATGGAAGAGCACTGGCAGCAGGCCAAGCGTGCCGAACGCGCCGAGCCGTCCGATCCGTTCGATCCGACCATGGACTGACGAGGCCGGCCAGACCCTATCGATAACAAGGCGGGGCCGCACGCTCGGGACCCGCTGGACACCACACCCAAGGAGACCCCATGAGCCACGATCTGCACGAATCCTTGCGCGATAACGTCCGCATCCTCGGCGACAGCCTGGGACGCACCATCGCCGATGATCTCGGACCCGAGTTCGTGTCACGCATCGAGACGATTCGCGGACTGGCCAAGCGGGGCCGCCAGGGCGAAGAGGCCGGCCAGCAGGAGCTGATCGAGTACCTGCGCCGGCTGCCGGAGAAAGACCTGTTGCCGGTGACCCGGGCGTTCAATCAGTTCCTCAACCTGGCCAACATCGCCGAGCAGCACTACCGTGCCCGCTTTCGTCGGGTCGAGGACTACAAGCCGGGGATGCAGCCGGTGCTCGGTGAGCTGCTCGAGCGCGCCCGGCGCGAAGGCCACTCGTCGCGCACCCTGGTCGAGACGCTGGCCAACATGCGCGTCGAGCTGGTGCTGACCGCCCATCCCACCGAGGTCATCCGGCGCACCCTGATTCAGAAGTACGACGCCATCGATGACTGCCTCAGCGCCATCGAGTCCTCCAGCGAGTACCCCGAGCGGGCGGCCCGGGCCAAGGGTCGGCTCGAGGAGCTGATCAGCCAGGCCTGGCACACCGACGAGATCCGACACGACCGGCCGACCCCGGTGGACGAGGCCAAGTGGGGCTTTGCGGTGATCGAGAATTCGCTGTGGCAGGCGGTGCCGGACTTCCACCGGGACCTGGATAACCTGCTGCTGGAAAGCGCCGGCGAGCGTCTGCCGCTGGACGCCGCGCCGCTACGTTTCGCTTCCTGGATGGGTGGCGATCGCGACGGCAACCCCAACGTCACCGCCCGGGTCACCCGGGAGGTGCTGCTGCTGGGCCGCTGGATGGCGGCGGACCTGTACCTGCGTGATCTCGAGCAGCTCAAGATCGAATTGTCCATGTGGAGCACCAACAGTGCCCTGCGTGCCGAGGTCGGCAACGTCGCCGAGCCCTATCGCGAGCTGCTCAAGCGTCTGGTGGCGAAGGTCGAGGCCACCCGCGACTGGGCCAAGGCCGAACTCGACGGCAAGAGCTATGACGGCGGGCCGATCATCGAGACCCGGGACCAGCTCTATGCGCCGCTGCTGGCCTGCTACCGTTCGCTGTGCGACGTCGGCCTGGACACCATCGCCAACGGTGTGCTGCTCGATACCCTGCGCCGTGTGGCGGTATTCGGCGTCACCCTGACCAAGCTCGACCTGCGCCAGGAGGCCAGCCGCCACGCCTTGGTGATGGAAGAACTGACCCACGACCTGGGCCTGGGCAACTACCGCGAATGGAGCGAGGAGCAGCGTCAGGCCTTCCTGCTGGCGGAGCTCGAGTCGACCCGGCCGCTGATCCCGCGGCGTTGGGAGTGCTCCGCCGAGACCCGTGAGACCCTGGACACCTTCCAGGTGGTCGCCGCCGAGCACGGCGAGGCGCTGGGCACCTACATCATCTCCATGGCCGCGCAGCCCTCGGACGTGCTCACGGTGGCGCTGTTGATGAAGGAGGTGGGGGGCCGTGTCGGCATGCCCATCGCACCGCTGTTCGAGACCCTGGACGACCTCAATCGCGCCGGCGACGTCATCGATCGGCTGCTGGCGCTGCCCGGCTACCGCCAGTTCGCCGGTGATAGCCAGGAGGTGATGATCGGTTACTCCGATTCGGCCAAGGACGCCGGCCAGCTGGCGGCGGCCTGGGCCCAGTACCGCGCCCAGGAGGCGCTGGTCGATGTCTGCGAAAGCCACGGTGTCGACCTGACCCTGTTCCACGGCCGCGGTGGCACCGTGGGCCGTGGCGGCGGTCCGTCCCACGCCGCCATCCTGTCCCAGCCCCCAGGCTCGGTGAACGGCAGCCTCAGGGTGACCGAGCAGGGCGAGATGATCCGCTTCAAGTTCGGCCAGCCCGACATCGCCCTGCGCTCCATGGAGATCTACGCCTGCGCGGTACTGGAGGCGTCGCTGCTGCCGCCGCCCAAGCCCAAGCCGGCCTGGCGCGACGAGATGGACCGTCTGGCCGAGATCGCCCACGGTGCCTACGTCGGTGTGGTACGCCAGGACCCCGATTTCGTGCCGTACTTCCGTGCCGTCACACCGGAAGGGGCGCTGGGCCGCCTGCCGCTGGGCTCGCGGCCGACCAAGCGGCGTCAGGACGGCGGTGTCGAGACCCTGCGCGCGATCCCCTGGATCTTCGCCTGGACCCAGATCCGTCTGATGCTGCCGGCCTGGCTCGGCACCGGCGAGGCCTTCGCCACCCGCCTGGCCGAGCCCGGCGGACTCGAGGTGTTGCAGGAGATGCGCGAGCAGTGGCCGTTCTTCGGCACCTACCTGGACATGCTCGAGATGCTGCTGGCCAAGGCCGACGTGGAACTGGCCGCCTACTACGAGCATCGCCTGGTGGACGAGCCGAGTCTGGAGGCCCTGGGCAACCGCCTGCGCGAGCGTTTCGGCAGGCTCAACGAGGAGCTTCTGAAGATCCTCGATCAGCAGGAGCTGCTCGAGAAGACGCCGCTGATTCGCCAGGCCATTGAGGTGCGAAACCCCTACATCGACCCGCTGCATGGCTTGCAGGCCGAGCTGCTGCAGCGTAACCGCGACGCCGACGGCGCCATCAGCGCGGACCTGTCCCGCGCCCTGATGGTGACCATGGCGGGGATCGCCGCTGGCCTTCGCAACACCGGCTGACGCCACCGCGAGCGATACCCTGAACACCCAGCGCCCGGCCAGATGGCCGGGCGCTGGCGTCTTGGGTGAGCGTATCGGTTGGGTGTGTCGGTCGGGCGTTTCGGGATGTGTTGTGGATGCCGACGTTTCAGTCGGACGAGCTCGACCGATCGCGCTTGAGCCGTCGCATCAACCAGGACTGGCTGACGCCAAGGTCCTGGGCTGCCTTGCGGGTGCTGCCGGCGCGGGACAGAGCGTCATCGATGGCCTGGCGTTCGATCTCGGCCAAGCGCTCGGGCAGGGGGCGGGAATCGTCCAGTGGCAGCGACAGAGCCCCGTCGCTTGGGCCGTCGTCTTGCCTGGAGCTCTTGCGCGAGCCGTTGAGGGAAACGCGGTCGGCAAGGCTAGCGGGCACAAGCTCCGGGTGGTCGAGGGCGAGATCGTCGATGCCGATGGTGTCGTCTTCACAGAACACGCTGAGCCGCTCGAGCAGGTTTTCCAGTTCGCGCACGTTGCCAGGCCAGGAGTGGTGGGTCAGCGCCCTCAGCGCGTCGCGCTCCAGGCTGATACGGCGCTTGTGGCGGCGGGATATCCTGGCCAGCAGCTGATTGGCCAGACCGGGGATGTCCTCGGCGCGCTCGCGCAGCGGTGGGATCTCGATGGGCACGATATTGAGTCGGTAGTACAGGTCGGCGCGGAAGCTGCCATCCCGCACCCGGGCGGCCAGGTCGGCGTTGGTGGCGGCGACGATACGTACCTCGGCCTTGCGCGGCTTGCCGCCCAGCGGGTGGTACTGACGTTCCTGCAGCAATTGAAGCAGTTTGGGCTGCAGCGTCAGCGGCAGTTCGCCTATCTCGTCGAGAAACAGGGTGCCGCCCTCGGCCAGGGCCACATAGCCGACCCGCCCGTCGCGATGGGCGCCGGTGAAGGCGCCGCTCTCGTGGCCGAACAGCTCGGCTTCCAATAGGGCCTCGGGGATCGCCGCGCAGTTGACGTGAATCAGCGGCTTGTCCGAGCGCGGGCTGAACTGGTGCAGGCGATTGACCAGCCAGCTCTTGCCGACGCCGGTCTCGCCGCTGAGCAGTACCGTGGTGTCACTGGCGGCGGCGCGCTCGAGGCGCTCCAGGCACCGGCGATAGCGTGGGCTGCGGCTGGACGAGGCGGGGCTGGCCTCCGTTGCTACCTGTTCCTGACGGATGCGCTTGAGCTGATGCATGACGTGATCGAGCAGCGCCTGGGTGGTGTCCGGCGAGCGCGAGGCCAGTACGTCGCGGTCCAGGTTGCGGGCCTGGACCAGCACCGCATCGGGTTCACCGGAGGGGTCGCCGCCCAGGTGAAACAGGCTGCCGTTGACCAGGTAGTCCTTGCCGCGATAACGGTGCACCACGCTGACCGGTCGCCGCTCCTCGATCACGAAGCGGGTGACCGAGGGCGAGAACACACCTTCCTCCTCGAGCCGGTAGACGTCGCTCTGGTAGAGGTGCTCCGCGCTGGCATCGAGCTGCGACAGGCTCGCCTGGTTGACCCACAGCGGGCGTCCCTTGAGGTCGGTGATGAAGATGCCGTCCTCGAGGGCGTTGAGGATGGCCAGTAGCTGTCGGGGCATGAGGGGGCCGTGGTTCATCGAGGCTCCAGGCAGGGTCGAGAACGTCAATGGTGTGCCGGGAGCGCGTGTTAGTAAAGCCAAGCCGGCGCCTCACGGCGCCGGCCTGGTGGATCAGTTACAGCAGCGGTGACGGTGGGCTCAGGTCCCCAGCTTGCTGAACAGATAGCCCCACAGCGCGCCTGCGATGATCACGAACAGCACCATGATGCCCCACACCTGGCGGTATTCGCGCACCAGCTCGCGGGCGCCATCGGGGCGGGCCAGGATGTCGCGGATGGTGGTATCGGACAGTCGCCTTGCACGAATGTCGTCGAATACCTTGAGCTCGTACTCGGAAGGCTGGCTCTTCAGTCCCACCGCGATCAGCGCCAGGGTGCCGAGCAGGATGGCCACCTGCAGGTTATCGATATGCAGCGGCAGGCTGACCAGACCGTGGCGCTCGAGTTCGCCCACCACGATGAAGGTGATCGAGCCCACCAGCATGCAGGCTAGCGCGGCGTTGGCGTTCATCCGACGCCAGTGCATGGCGGCGACGATGGTCGGCAGCCAGGCCACGGCAAAGATCGCGCCGGCGTAGATCGAGATCCAGTAGATGCCCGCCGGGCGCGAGATCGCCACGGCGCACACTACCAGCGCTACCACCGCCTGTGAGATGCGGCCGAGTACCACGCCCTTGCGTTCGCTGACCTCACGGTCGAACAACTTCTCGTAGAGGTCGCGGGCCAGGGCGAAGCCGGTCAGCACGAACAGTGTCGAGGCGGTGGACATGATCGACGCCATCAGGCCGGCCAGGCCGATACCGGCCAGGGTCGGGTTGGTGTGCTCCATGAAGCCGACGATCATGGCGCGGTCGGTGGGCTCGATGCCGGGCTGGATCACCTGCATGGCGCTGGCCGCCAGAAACACCAGCAGCTGCATGGCAGGGGCGAAGAACACGCCGATCACCGCCACCTTGAGGATGACGAAGTCGTTCTTGGCCGGAAAGACGCGGGACACCAGCGCCGGGGTGCAGGCAAAGAACAGGATCCACACCAGGAACTGGGAGATCGACCAGCCCAGCGGGCGGTCGTTGGCGCCCCCCACGGTCCAGAAACCGGGCAGGGTCTCGCCGAGGCCCTTCATCGCCTCGAAGCCGGCGTCGCCGATCAACATCGGTGCGATGACGAAGGCGATGGCCAGCATGGTGAAGAACATCATGGTGTCGGTGTAGACCACCCCGTACATGCCGGACAGCGAGCAGAACGCCAGCAGCGCCAGGGTGAAGGCGACGATGATCACCGGGAAGGGGATATCGATGATCTCGGCCAGCACCAGGCCGGCGCCGATCAGCTGGATGATGCCGTAGCCGAGCAGGCCGATCACCATCAGGATCAGTGCGACCACGCTGACCCACTTGTTGTTAAAGCGGTAGTCGAAGAAGTCCATCATGGTGCGGCAGTTCAGCGCCTTCAGCTTGCGACCGATGAACACCACCGCGATCAGGGTCCCGACCCAGGCGCCGAAGGAGCCCAGCGCCGCGATCACCAGCGGGCCTTCGCTGTAGGAGATGCCGGCGATCCCCATCAGGGTCACGGCGCTGAGGAAGGTGGCGGCCAGGGTTCCGACGATCAGCAATGTCGAGCCCTGCTCACCCATGACGTAGAAGTCGTCCTTGTTCTTGATACGGCGTGCCAGCAGGGCCGCCACCGCCACGTAGGCGGTCAGTACGATGGCGAAGATGGCCAGGGTCATGACAGGTCTCTCAGGTCAGATGAAGTCTTGTTGTGGTTGGTGGTGTCGGCCGAGGAGGAAGCCGCCGCCTCGTCCTTCAGGCGACGAATGGTCGGCCGGTATTCGCGCAGCAGGATGACGCCGACGATGACCACCGACAGGGCGGTGGTCAGAAAGGCGTTGGCAAACAGCAGCAGCACATGGGAGTTGATGTCCATAAGGTATCTCTTGTTGTGAATGGCCTGAGCGTCCGGGGAGCGAGTCGGCTGATCGGGCAAAGGGCCTTTGATGCTATTCCGACTCGGTGAATCGAAATCGATTCATTGTGGATTGTTCAGGGCGCTGATGGCGATCTCAGCCGCGCTCGGCGCGTGCCAGCACCGCGTCGCACAGCAGTTGGGTGCCCAGCGCGCAGTGCTCAGGCTCGGCGTATTCGGCCTCGTTGTGGCTGATGCCGTCGCGGCAGGGCACGAAGATCATCACCGTGGGGGTGACGTGGGACAGGTGCACGGCGTCGTGCCCGGCGCCGCTCATCATGCAGGGGGCGTCGAGCTCGCGCGCCTTGACGGCCTCGCGCAGGGAGTCGATCAGGGCGTCGTCGAAGGGGGTGACCGGAGAATGCCAGCGGCGCTCGAACGTCAGCTCCACTCCCTCGGCGTCGGCGGCGTCCCTGGCCAGACGTTCCAGTTCGGCATCCAGTGCATCGAGGCGTTCGTCGCTGACGTGGCGCAGGTCCAGCAGCAGGCGGACCTCGCCGGGGACCACGTTGCGCGAGGGCTCTACCACCTGGAAGTCGCCCACGGTCAGGCGCGCAGCGCCGTCCGGGTCCGCCATGACCACCTCGCGCATGCGCTGGATCATGGCGGTGGCGGCGAGCAATGGGTCACGGCGATAGCTCATCGGCGTGGGGCCCGCGTGGGCCGACTGGCCGCGCAGGCTCAGGTCGTACCAGCGGATGCCCTGGACCCCGGTGACGATGCCGAGGGGATGGCCCTGCTCCTCGAGCACCGGGCCCTGCTCGATGTGCAGCTCGAAGTAGGCGTCGAGCTCGGGTTCGCCCAGGGGCAGATCGCCGGCCTCGCCGCAGGCCGCGATGGCCTCGCCCAAGGTGACGCCCTTGCTGTCGCTGGCGCCGAAGAAGGTCGCCTCATCGAGGCGGCCGGTCCAGACGCCGCTGCCGCCCATGGCCGGGGCGAAGCGGCTGCCTTCCTCGTTGGTCCAGACGATCAATGACAACGGCCGGCGGGTGGTGATGGCGTTGTCGTGAAGGCTGCGCAGCACCTCCAGGCCCGCCAGTACCCCCAGCACGCCGTCGAAGCGTCCGCCCAGCGGCTGGGTATCCAGGTGGCTACCCATGGACACCGGGGGCAGGTGGTCCTCGCGTCCGGCACGCCGGATAAACAGGTTGCCGGCCTTGTCACGCTGCCAGGTGCAGCCCAGCGCCTCGACCCAGTTCAGCAGCAGACGGCGCCCATCGGCATCTTCAGGGGTCATGGCAAGGCGGCGGCTGCCGCCGTTGGGGGAAGGGCCGACCTCGGCCATCTGCATCAGGCTGTCCCACAGGCGGTTGGCGTCGATATCGATGGAGCGGTGGGGGATCGATGACATGGCAGGAGATTCCTTGTGATTTGGTGTTATGCCAAACCACCAAGCTATTCTCATGCCGTACTCAGAAAAATGTCTTTAAAACAAGCGCATAAAGATGAGATATGGCGCAAGGCGACGTCAAGAGTCACTGCGTGTAACGCGAGCGAGTCGATTTCGACTCGGTTTGCCGGCGGGGCTAGGCTCAGTCCGAAAAGTCGACGAGCGAAGGTTAGACAAGGCAAAAATCGGTGAGACAGCGCAGTTTACGTGGTGTAAATGAGCATGTTGACCGGGCTGGCGCACCAGCCGATTTTTAACGCCGTATTACCGAGCGCAGGCACTTTTCAGACGAGCCCTAGAAAGGGAGGTGGAACGAGGCCGTAATCATATTCAGATGCTCAAGCTCGGGGTCATTGACCTCCTCGAACTCGACCTGGCCGATCCAGCTGCGGGTCATCCAGCGGGCCCCGAGACCCTGGACCCGGGTGGAGCCACTGGTGGAATCGAAGGTGTTGCGACCGGTGACCGGATCGCTGACCCACTGGGCCATGCCGGTCTTGCCGTAGACGCCGAAGTGGCCGACACGGAAGCCGGCGACCAGGCTGCCCCCCAGGCTGGTCACGTCCTGGACATGCTGGCTGTCGCTGGAAGACATGGGGACGTCATCGCTTTGTCGATAGCGCAACTCGGCCCCCAGGTCCCAGCCGCTTTCCTGCTGCGGTGCCATGCCGGCGGTCAGGCGGAAGCCGGAGGTGTAGCCGTCGGGGGTGTGGACCTTGTCGCCCTGCACCAGGACGCCACTGTCGAGCCTGACGATTTCCTGGCCCATGCCGGAGAAGGCCGGGGTGGCCGAGTGGGCAGCGTCATTGTCGGCCAGCGGGTCGGCAGCGTCTTCGCTCGCCAGGACAGGGGCCGAGAAGGCGACAAGGGTCAGTGCCGCAAGCAGGCCCGCCAGCAAGGTGTGCGACGTGGGGTGTCGAGCGGGGAGAGAGGGCAAGCGACAAGCAGTCATCATGGTTGTCCTGGCGGAATAGCCTCCGCGGGTGGCACCTGATCGATCATGCTTCGGTTTTATTCAAGGGCTCGGCTCTCAATTCTAGACTCAGCCAACTTAAATCTCAGCAACCTCAGCTCTCACCTTGGCTCTCAATCTTGACGCGGCTCATTTTGAACGAGGCTGATCGAGAACACGGCGCAGTGTGAACGCTGCTCGTAGTGAACATGGCTCACAAAGGCAAGACCGTATGCGGGGACACGGACTTGTTCGAGGGCCGGCCCGGCAAGGTGATTCGAGTCGATATTCAGGTGGGAGTCGAATCACTGCCAACCGTTAAAATAGCAATCGCTTTTGTGTACCGCCAGCCTGGGCTTGCTCGTTTCAGGCATTCAGAAAGCGCCAATGCGCGTCGAGCTGGGGGCAAGGGAGGCCCAGGCGTGTGGCGGCCTCGCGCAGCGGGCCGAGGATGGCGTCGTGTTCGGTGGGCCTGCCGGCTTCGATATCCTGCAGCATCGAGGCACGGTTGGCGGCGGTCCGCTCGATGACCTGCCAGACCAGGGCGCGCCAGGCGTGGGTGCCATCGTTGACGTCGCTGGAGAGAACGTCGCTGGAGGGAACGTCGATGGCGGGAGCAGGGATCTCCAGTGACGCCAGGATCTGCGCCACCTCGTCGACGGTGGCGTCGACCATGTCGCGGTAAGGATGCCCGCGCAGCTCGCCATTGCGTAGTCGGTAGCGTGCCACCAGGGGGTTGATGGCGGCGTTCACCGCCAGCTTGTGCCACAGCCGGGTGGCGATATCGTCCACCGCCTCGGTGGCCAGGCCGGCGGCGCTCAGGGTGGTGGCCAGTGATCTGGCCAGGGCTTGGGTCTGGAGGGCTTGGGTCTGGAGAGCGTCAGTCCGGAGGGGTTGGGTATGGGGGCCGTGGCCTTCGCCTGGATGGCCGTCGAGGCCGCCGTCGAGATGACCGATGACGGTCTGACCCTGGCCGGCGTGGACGACGCTGTCGTCCGCCTTGATAAAGGCGCCCTCGGTGGTGGAGGCGCACAGCACCGGCCCGCTCCAGGTATCGGTCAAGGGTCGCTGCACGCGCAGCCCGTTCTGCCACAGCACCAGCGGTGTGGCGGCAGGCAGATGGTCGGCCACCGCAGCGAAGGCTGCCCTGGCGGCGTAGGCCTTGGTGGTCAGCATGACCTGGTCGACATCGACGCAGGCAAGGCGTGGCTCGGTGGTGGTGGCCAGTTCAAGGCGCTGGGTCGTGCCATCCGGTGAGGTCAGGGTCTGGATCGTCGGCAGCGGTCGTCGCCCCAGCAGGCGCACGCTCTGGCCGCCAGCGGCAAGCCGACAGGCCAGCAGGCGGCCGATGGCGCCGGGACCGATGATCAGTGTGGTCATGTGGTGCTGCCTTTACGGGAGGGGCGGCGTTTACGCCCGGCGCTGCGGCGTGGCGAGTTGGTGCGGCGGCCTCGCTTGCTGGCGGGGCCGGCTTCCGGCGACTCGCCCTGGGCGGCGCCGAGGGCGGCACTCAGCCGCTGACTGTCGGCGCTGCCCACCAGCGTGCGAAGGTCCTCGACCAGCTGGGCGACGAAGGGTTCCGGTTCGGCCTGGGCTTCGGCGATGCCTTCCAGCCGCTGTTCCCACAGGGCGGTGCGCTCCGGGCGGCTGACCGCTTCGGGCAGCGAGTGGATCAGACCCACCCCCAGGCGTGTGGCGCGCAGCGCCTTGGCCTTGCGCACCAGATAGCCGCGCTCCAGCAGCGTCTCGATGATGCCGGCACGGGTGGCCTCGGTACCCAGGCCGTCGGTTTCCCTGAGGGTGCGGCGTACCTCGGGGTCCTCCACGTAGCGGGCGATATTCATCATGGCCTTGATCAGGCTGGCATCGGTAAACGGCTCCGGTGGGCGCGTCTCGCGCTGTTCGACCTGGGCCTCCAGTGCCTGACAGGCTTCGCCCTCGACCAGCGCCGGCAACGGCGGTGGCTCGTCACGGGTGGTGAACAGGGGCTTCCAGCCGGGCACCAGCAGCGTCTGGCCGGAGGCCTGGAAGCGCTCGTCCAGCAGGCGGAACTCGGCCTTCACCTCCTGGGTTTCCAGCGCCGGATAGAACTGGGCCAGCACGTTGCGCGCGATCAGACGGAAGACGTCGGCTTCCTGACGCGACAGTCGCTCGGCAGCGAAGGGCTTGCCGGTGGGTGCCAGGGCGTGGTGGGCGCCGACCTTGGCGTCGTCGAAGGCGCGTGAGCGAAGCCCCATGTCGGCGTTGGCCAGCCAACCGGACAGGGTGGTGTCATCGCGACAGGCGCTGGCCAGTTGGCCCGGCAGGCTCGCCAGGTGTTCACGCGGCAGGTAGCGACAGTCCGAGCGCGGATAGGTGATCAACTGATGGCGCTCGTAAAGGCGCTGGCAGATGTCCAGCACCGCCTTGGCCGAAAGCCCGTGGCGGCGTGCCGCATCGACCTGCAGCGCCGACAGAGAGTAAGGCAAGGGCGGCGGCTGGCGACGACGACGGGAGTCCACGCTGCTCACCTGGCCTTCAGCACCCGGCAGGCGCTCTGCCAGCGTCTGAGCAGGAGCGGCGTCGAGCAGCCGACCGCGCTCGTCCAGGCGATGGGGCTCGCCGGGGACCCACCAGGCCTTCAAGGTGCCGGCGCCGACGCGCAGGTGAGCCCACAGCACATAGAAGGGGTAGGGCGTGAAATGACGGATCTCCTCATCGCGGCGCACCACCAGGCCGAGCACCGGCGTCTGCACGCGCCCCACCGACAGCACGCCATCGTGGCCCGCCTGGCGGCCGATCAGGGTCCAGGCGCGGGTCAGGTTGATGCCGTACAGCCAGTCGGCGCGGGCGCGGGTCTGGGCGGCGCGGTAGAGCGGGTAATACCTGGCATTGTCCTCGATCCGCCCGAGTGCTCGAGCCACCGCAGGCCGGTTGAGGTCGTTGATCAGCAGACGCTGGACGGGCCCCTTCCAGCCCAGGTGCTCGATCACCTCCTGGACCAGCAGCTGGCCCTCGCGGTCGGGGTCGCCGGCGTGCACCAGTTGGCGTGCCTGTTTCAGGCGCGCACGAATCACCGACAGCTGACCGCGGGCCTTGGGCCTGGGCACCAGCTTCCACTGACCGGGCACGATGGGCAGGTGGTCGCGTCGCCAGGGCTTGAAGGCCGGGTCGTAGGCATCCGGTGGGGCTTGTTCCAGCAGGTGGCCGAGGCACCAGGTGACCTCGGTGTCGCCGACGGACAGGTAGCCGTCTTTTTTCTGTGCTGCCCCGGGCAACGCCTCGGCGATGGAGCGAGCCAGGCTCGGTTTTTCCGCAATGATCAATCGCATAGCGCACCGGTGCGGGTGAATCGTCTGGATATTCTTCCAGTATGTGTGATGAGATGCCAGGTGTACCATGGAGTGAAAAGTGTACAAGTCCTATATCATTTTTGTGTGCAGATGCGGGTAAGGTGACCGTCTTGTGACGCGCTATCCTCCCGGTGAGGCCAGCGTTGCCAGCATCTTGCAGGGCGCCCGTACGGGCAGGAGGCAGCATGCGTCAGTCAGGCCGGACACGCCGGATGCTCGGGTTGTCCGCTCGTACCGGATCGACCCTGCTGCGCTCGAGAATCGGCGGCAAGGCCGATTGGCAGGCGCTCGGCGAGTCGCTGTTTGAAGGCCTTTCCGAGCTCAAGGGGCCGGCGATGAAGATCGCTCAGGTCATGTCCCAGTGGGATGACCTGCTGCCCCCGGCCCTGGCCGAAGAGCTTGCCCGGCTGCAGAAGGATGCTGCACCGGCGCCCTGGGCCGAGATCAAGGTGGCGCTTGAGGCAGAGCTCGGCGACCTCGATGCCCTGTTCGACGAGATCGAGCCCGAGCCCTTTGCCAGCGCCTCCATGGGACAGGTGCATCGAGCCTGGACCCGGGACGGTCGTACCCTGGTGCTCAAGGTGCAGTACCCGGGGCTTGATCGGGTGCTGGAACAGGACCTGGTGCAGGTCAGAAGGCTGCTGCGACTGGGTCGCTGGCTCAAGGTGTCCCAGGCACGCCTCGATGCTCTGTTCGACGAACTCGCCGATGGACTGCGGCGCGAGCTCGACTATCGCGCCGAAGCGGACGCACTGGAGCGCTACCGGCGGCGCTATGCCGATCACCCCGACCTGGTGATGCCGAAGCCCGTGAAGGAGCTCAGTGGTCCAAGGGTGCTGGCGATGGAGTATCTGCCGGGGACGCCCCTGCGTGACCTCGAAAGTGCCGACGATGCCCTGCGGCAGCGGGTGTCGCGCACCCTGGCGGACTGGATCACCGAGGAGCTGTTCACCCACCATGAACTGCACGCCGATCCCCACGCCGGCAATTTTGCCGTCGATGAACAGGGCCGGCTGGTGGTGTATGACCTGGGCGCCGTGATCGCGGTCCCCCGGGAGCGGCTGGCCGGTCTGGTGGCGCTGCTTGGGGCAACCCTGGACGGTGACCCCATGGCCATGGATGAGGCCGTGCGCGGGCTCGGCGGTCGACAGGGAGAGGGCGCGCCGCTGGCGCTGTATCGCGAATCCGCGGAAGCGGTGTCGCCGCTGTTCGCGCCCGGTGAGCAGGACTTCGGCGATGTACGGGTGCATCGGCGTCTGCGCGAGCTGAGCCCCCGGGTATGGGGCGCGCTGGACCGCCTGCAGCCCCCTGCCGGCATGCTGTTGCTGGCGCGTACGCTCAATGGTCATTACTGGAACCTGGTGCGGCTCGAGGGGCGCCTGGACATGCATTCACGGAGTGCACAGTTGCTGGATGCCTACGCCGTCTGAGGCGCGGGTCTGCCCAGCCGGTGCATGCACTGTTAGACTGTGCCGTTTTCAATTTCGGGGAGATAGCGATGCTGGCGTTATGGGTGGATCAACTGCTGGGTTTTGCCGCGGGCGCCCTGGCAGCCATTCGGCAGGATGAACGCTATCCGAGCTTGATGAGCTGGGCGCGCGAGGAGGGGCCTGCCTGCGTGGGCGGTGACAAGGCCCTGGCCCAGGCGCTGGCTCCCGAACTGTGGTCCCAGACGCCCCTGGCACGTCTCGACTTCGCCTGTGAAACCCTGGCACGCCCTGGCCGCAACGAACCTTGCTGGTGCGACTCTGGACGCAAGATGAAGCAGTGCTGCGGCGCCGTCTGCCTGCCCGGTCACCTGCCGCCTCATCTGATGTGGATGCTGTCGCTGAGGGAGTGGAAAGGGGAGACGCTGAAGGCTGCCCTGGCCAGTGGTCGCGCCCCTGCCCAGGCGCTATTGGAGGCAGGGCTGATCGCCGCCGAATCGGGCCAGCGGGGACGTGCCCAGCAGATCCTCGAGTCACTGTTCGACAATGCCGACTGGGAGCGCCTGCCGGAACAGGCCGAGCCCGCCTTCGAGATCCTGCTGGACCTTTTCCAGGAGCGCGGTTTCCACCGCAAGCGCGAGGCGCTGCTGGACGAGGTGCTGGAGCGGGGACCGATGTTCCTGCGTGGCGTGGCGCTGGAGCGGCTGTGTCTGATGCACCTGGACAACGACGATCTCGACAGTGCTCGCTCCGCCTTCGTGCGTGCCCAGCAGGCCCTTCCCGATTCGCCGACCCTGGCCTATATCGAGGCCATGCTGCTGCTCCACGAAGGTCACGACGAGGAAGCCATGGAGCGCTCGCGCTTCTGGCTACGGCGGCTGACCCGCCAGGGTGATCTGGACCCCGACCAGCTGCAGTTCCTGGCGGACCTGGCCGACAACCCCGGCGCCACCCTGGCCGATCAGCTGCTGTGCGCCGAAGAGGATCTCGGCGAGCCCCTGGTGGGCCTGCAGACCCTGCTGGCGGAGTTGCCGCCGCCCCCGCCGATCAAGGTGGTGGAGGAAGACGGGCAGTTGCTGTATCGCTCCACGGCGCGGGAGGACACGCTGTTCGCCGCCTTCCAGGAGGGTTTCCAGGTCGACGTGGACCCGGATGCGCCGATGGGCTTTCTCGGAGATCCCTGGTTCAATGCCGCAGCCTGGTTGCCGGCGCTGTGCGCCAACCCCGAACAGCTTGATTCACCGGCGGTACTGCAGTCGGTGTCGCTGGCGCTGACCAGCCGTTTTGGCAGTCTGCCGTGGATGGCCCCGAGTCTGTTCGAGCCCCTGGCCGAGCGTCTCGAACGCTGGCTTCTGCAGATTCGTCAGAGTGGCGACGGCGCCTTCCAGTGGGACCAGGAAGACAACGCCCAGCTTCTGCGGGCGGGGCTTGCGCTGGTGGTGGGCATGGAACGCGGCTCCCGCCAGCACTCGCGGGAACTGGCCGAGCTGCTGCTGTCGCTGGACGAGCAGGACAGTCTGGGGCTGCGCGAGCTGGTGCTCGACCAGTTGCTGCGTGAAGGCCGCGACGACGAGGCGCTGGAGATCAGCCGCCAGGCCCTGGAGGTCGGTCCTGCCGATGACGAGACGCCGCTGCTGGGCATGTACATGGGGCAGGTGCTGGCGCTGTACCGACTGGGCCAGCTCGACGACGCGGCCCTGGCATTGGAGAGCGCCCAGCGCCACAACGCCCACGCGGTGGCGCTTCTCTGCAGCGACAACCCCAAACGTGGCGCCATCCCCGGCAATGGCCAGCTGGCCGAGCCCGGCACCCGCGCCGAGGCCTGGCAGTACCGTACCCTGATGCGCGATCAGTGGCGCAGCACACCGGGCGCACTGGCCTGGCTGGAAGAGCGCAGCGGACGGCGCGGTTGATCGCAAGCCCCGCTCAAGGGGCGTACTACAAGGCGGCTTCAGCAATGGGGGGTGATCGCTGCCTGCGCTGGATGACGGCTCCGGCTGAGCCTGGGGGCGCGTAGCGCCGAAGGTCTACTCAGACCCCCAGTTTCGGGGCCAAACGCTGAAGCATCATGGAAAAAGAGGGCCGACAACGTCGGCCCTCTTTTGGTTATGCACGCTGCATCGATGGCGTCATGTCTTGTCGAGGCTGACGGCGTGATCCCCTGGGTCGCGCACATGGTGTCGCCAGACCCACAGCGCCATCAGGATGGCCGGTACGCCCAGCGCCGAGGCCAGCACGAAGAAGCTCGGGTAGCCCATTCCCTCCACCACCAGCCCGCCAAAGCCTGACAGGAACTTTCCGGGCAGCGTCATCAACGACGAGAACAGGGCGTACTGGGTGGCCGTGTAGGCCCGCGAGGTCAGGCTCGACAGGAAGGCGATGAACACCGCGCTTGCCAGGCCATTGCTGAGGTTGTCGCCGACGATAGTGAGCACCAGCAGCGAGTGCTGGGCGCCACTGAGCGCCAGCCAGGCGAACATCAGGTTGGTCAGCACGGTGGCCGTAGCGCCGAGCACCAGGATGCGTCCGATGCCGTAGCGCACCACCAGTACCCCGCCGACCAGTCCGCCGATGAGACTCATGATGACGCCGAACACCTTGGTCACGGTGGCGATGGTGTCGAGGCTGAAGCCCAGGTCGACGTACAGCGGATAGGCCATCGAGGCCATCGCCAGGTCGCTGATGCGATAGATGCCAATAAACAGCAAAAGTCCCAGTGCGCCCAGTCCGAAGCGGCCGAAGAAGTCGAGAAAGGGGCAGACCACGGAGCCGATCAACCAGGCGCCGGTGCGCCGGACCCATGCGGGCCGGCCGCGGCTGGCGCGCAGGAAGGCGCGCACCCGGGGCTCCTTGGCCAGGCGACTGGCCAGCGGTTGGCGCGGCGGCTCGGGGCGCAGCAGTACGGTGATCATGCCCACCGCCGTCAGTGCCGCCATGCACTGGTAGGACACCTGCCAGGAGAAGGCCGACGCCAGATACAGCGCCCCTGCACCGGCCATGATCAGGCCGCCGCGATAGCCGATGATGTAGGTGGACGCCATCGCCGCCTGGACCTCGTCCTCGGCCGACTCGATACGAAAGGCGTCGATGGCGATGTCCTGGGTAGCCGAGCCGAAGGCCACCATCAGCGCAAACAGCGCCACCGCGCCGAGCTGGGAGGCCGGGTCGAGTGACGAAAGGCCCAGCAGGCCGCCCATGATCAGCGCCTGGCCGGCAAGCATCCAGCTGCGCCGCTGGCCCAGCAGGCGGGTCAGCAGCGGCAGGCGGAAGGCGTCCACCACCGGTGCCCAGAAGAACTTTATCGAGTACAGCAGTCCAATCCACGAGAAGAAACCGATGGCGGCAACCTCGACCCCGCTGGTACGCAGCCAGGTGGTCAGGGTGGAGAACACCAGCAGAAAGGGAAGGCCCGCAGAAAAGCCCAGAAACAGCATGGCCAGCACGGGTAGTCGCAGGTAGACGCGCAGGGCGTCGACCCAGGGATGCTGGCCGGACGAGGTGGGCATGGATAGCCTCCTTGCAGTTGGTCGGCCACAGGCCGCCTTCCGAATGGTAAAATGCGCGCAACATCTCGGTGCGGCTCGACGAATTGTTGCAAAGCCGCAGGGGCGATACCAGCGGTGATCATCAAGGGCCGTCGGCAACGCACCGGGAACCGCGTCAATGACAGGCGATACTGCCGGCTTGGTGGCTGGTGGTGGTTGAGTCTGGAAGGAGTCACATGAGTCACAGCAATATCGAGGCGGGCCTGGGGGGCGATGCCACCCCGCGCTGGTACGTGGTCCAGTGCAAGGGCGGAGAGTCGTTCCGGGCCGCCGAGCATCTGGCCAACCAGGGATACGAGCTCTTTCATCCGGTGCTGGAGGTGCAGAAGAAGCGCCGCAACAAGCTGACCTGGGTCGAGGAGCCGCTGTTCCCCTACTATCTGTTTCTGCGGCTCGACCAGGTCGAGAGCAACTGGCGCCCGATTCGCTCGACCCGCGGAGTGTTGAAGATCGTGACCTTCGGGCTGTCGATGCCGGTGCCGGTCAGTGATGAGCTGATCGACCTGCTGCGCCAGCACGGCGAAGCCAAGGACGACGATCCTGGCCAGCTTTACTTCCGGGCCGGAGAGTCGGTGGAGATCACCGACGGACCCTTCAAGGACCTCAAGGCGGTGTTCGAGAGCCACAAGGGCGAAGAGCGGGCGATCGTGCTGCTCAACATGCTGCATCGCCAGCAGCGCCTGGAAATGCCCGTCGCCGCGCTCAAGCGCCAGGACTGATGTCGACCCCAAGGAGCCCGAGATGAGAATTTCTCCCCAGTGTGTGGTGCGTCTGCACTATGTCCTGAGCAACCAGCAGGGCGACGTCCTGGACGATTCCTGGAAGCGCGATGAGCCGCTGGAGTATCTGCACGGTCACGGCAACCTGATGGAAGGCCTCGAGCGCGCCCTGGTCGACGCCGAGGTCGGCAGCCGCCTCAGCGTCACCCTGTCCCCGGCCGAGGCCTATGGCCTGCGCGACGAGTCGCTGGTGCGCGAGGTGGGGCGCCAGGCCTTTCCCGGCACCGATCTGCGCCCCGGCATGTGCTTCCAGACTCCCGGCGATGCCGGCCCGCAGATCGTCAGCGTGGTGGAGGTCAAGGGGGACAGCGTGGTGGTGGACACCAACCACCCCCTGGCCGGGGAGACCCTGTCGTATCGCCTCGAGGTGCTCGAAATTCGCCAGGCCACCCGCGCCGAACTGGCCAAGGGGCACCCGCTGCCGCCCGGCACCGAGGCCTCCGAGGTGGAGGACCGCAAGGTCCTCTAGGGCTTGCCTGAAAAGTGCCTGTGCTCGTCGACGTTTCGCACAAGGCCCGGTAGCGGTACCTGGAGGCGCTTTCGCTGAAAGGGTGCCACAGACGACGAAAAAGCCGCCTGTTGTAGGCGGCTTTTTCGTAAGAAATGGCGGGCCGATGTCTCATGGCGTCCCTTGACGCAGGTCAGCACAATTCTGGGGCCGACCGGGTACCATGAATTCATCGACACAGAGACAGGAGGGCAGCGCCATGTACGTCGACAACGCCGTCATTTTCGGGCTGGGTGCCGTCGCTCTCTCTGTGGCCTTCATGGCCGGCTGGATCGCTTTTATCATCCGCGACGCTCACCGTCGCAAGCGATAGCCGTCAACCAGCGTCAGGGGAGGGGGAGTCATCCCCCTTTTTCAACCGACCCTTCGGGGTCGGTTTTTTTTTTGGTTCTTTGCACCTGAGCGCACCTGAACTCGCATGAATTTCTCTGGACCCGCCTGCCAGGCGCGCCGCGACAAGCCGCGGCGCGCCAGGCGGGGCCTTAAAGGGCGATGCGCTGCTTGAGGAACTCGACGATCTCGTCGGCGGGCACCATGGTGGCCTCGCTGTCACGGCGACCCTTGTACTCGAGCTCACCCTTGTCGAGGCTGCGATCGCCCACCACCAGCCGATGGGGCAGGCCCATCAGTTCCTGATCGGCGAAGCGCACGCCGGGACGCAGATCACGATCATCCAGCAGCACGTCGAAGCCGGCGGCGCTGAGTTCGTCGTGCAGGCGCTCGCTGGTCTCGCGCACGCGCTGGGACTTGTGGGCGTTCATCGGCACGATGGCGATATGGAAGGGGGCGATGGCGTCGGGCCAGATGATCCCGCCCTGGTCGTGGTTCTGCTCGATGGCCGAGGCCACCACGCGGGTGATGCCGATGCCGTAGCAGCCCATCCAGGGGTGAACCGCCTTGCCTTCGTCGCCCAGTACGGTGGCGTTCATCGCCTCGCTGTACTTGCGACCGAGCTGGAACACGTGGCCTACCTCGATGCCGCGCTTGATCGACAGCACGCCCTTGCCGTCGGGTGACGGGTCACCCTCGACCACGTTACGCAGGTCGGCGACCTTGGGCAGGGCCACGTCGCGCTCCCAGTTGATGCCGAAGTAGTGCTTGCCGTCGACGTTGGCACCGGCGCCGAAGTCGCTCATCAGCGCCACGCTGCGATCGATGACGATCGGCATCTCGAGCCCCACCGGGCCCAGCGAGCCGGGGCCGGCGCCCACGGCGGCGCGGATCTCTTCTTCGCTGGCCATGGTCAGCGGCGTCGCCACCTCCTCGAGGTGCTCGGCCTTGACCTCGTTGAGTTCATGATCACCGCGCACCAGCAGCGCCACCAGGCCGCCCTCGTGGCCGTGCACCATCAGGGTCTTGATGGTCTTCTCGATGGGCAGGCCGTGCTGCTCGACCAGGGTGGCGATGGTCTTGGCATTGGGGGTGTCGACCAGCCTCAGCTCCTCGGCGGGCTCGGCGCGGCGGGCATCGCTGTCCAGGGGCGCAGGCAGGGCCTCGGCCTTTTCCATGTTGGCGGCGTAGTCGGACTCGGTGGAGAAGACGATATCGTCCTCGCCGGAGTCGGCCAGTACGTGGAATTCGTGGGAGCCGGTACCGCCGATGGAGCCGTTGTCGGCGATCACCGGACGGAAGTCGAGACCCAGGCGAGTGAAGATGCGCACGTAGGCGTCGTACATCTTCTGGTAGGTGTCCTTGAGCGAGGCCTCGTCCAGGTGGAAGGAGTAGGCGTCCTTCATGATGAACTCACGCGAGCGCATGACCCCGAAGCGCGGACGGATCTCGTCACGGAACTTGGTCTGGATCTGGTAGAAGTTGGCCGGCAGCTGCTTGTAGCTGGCGATCTCCTTGCGTACCAGGTCGGTGATCACCTCTTCGTGGGTCGGGCCGACGCAGTAGTCACGCTGGTGTCGATCCTTCAGGCGCAGCAGTTCCGGACCGTACTGCTCCCAGCGGCCGGACTCCTGCCACAGCTCGGCCGGCTGCACCGCCGGCATCAGCAGCTCCTGGGCGCCGGCACGGTCCATCTCCTCGCGCACGATACGCTCCACCTTGCGCAGGGTGCGAAGGCCCAGCGGCAGCCAGGTGTACAGGCCGGAGGTGAGGCGGCGAATCATGCCCGCGCGCAGCATCAGCTGGTGGCTGATGACCTCGGCGTCGGCAGGAGTTTCCTTCAGGGTACTGATCAGAAGTTCGGTGGCGCGCATGGGTCCGCAGGTTCCTTCACATCGAGTCTGGTAAGCGCTGGAGGCGAGCAGGGCAGCGGGCTGTCCCGTCGATGGCCGTCGAGGGGCATCCTCGGCGACTCGCATCCGGCCATGAAAGTGACGTGCATTGTACGGGGAAGGTGTCATGCCGGCAAAAGCAACCGCCACCGTTGGTGGCGACAAGGAGCGAAGGGTGGCGAACGTGGTAGGATGCGCATGAGTTTTATCATGCTGGGCAGCGGTCGAGTCGTTGTCGGCACCGCTTTCCGTCATTTATGCCAGATTACTGCAAGAGGAAGTTGTTCATGCTGCGTCCGCCCCGTCTGCTTACCGGCCTGGTGCTTGCCACCACCCTGACCTCGCTCGTCGGCTGCGGCACCGTCTTTCACCCTGAACGCAAGGGGCAGATCAGTGGTCGCATCGACCCGGTGGTGGCGGTGGCCAACGGCGTCGGCCTGCTGTTCTTTATCGTGCCCGGGGTGATCGCCTACGCGGTGGACTTCTCCAACGGCACCATCTACCTGCCGGGTACGGGCTCCGCCAGCGTCGATTCTCTGCCCATGGGCGAGGGACGCGATCTGGCGAGCCTCGAGCGGCTGGTCAGCGAACGTGTCGGTACCGAGGTCAAGCTGAGCGACGAGCTGGTGCGTGTCGAGCAGGTCGAGAGCCTGGATGAGGCCCTGGCCATGGTGCGCATGGCCAGTGACGAGGCGACCCACGCTGGCCGTGGTTTGCCAGCCCGTGCCTTGCCAGCCAGTACCTCGCCCGACAGCGTGTCGCTGGACGGCTGAGATCGATCACGCCGGGTGCGCGCGCAGCACCCGGCGGCTGCTCCTGTGGTTCTTCCCTTGTCTTGTGATTCTTCCATCGCCGCCTGAGCGGCCGCCCCCGCAGCATCCTTCCCGCAATCTCTACCGCCCCCGACTCAGCGCCTGCGCTGCAGTCTCAGCACGATCAGCCCCGCCACCAGGCCCCAGAAGGCCGAGCCGATGCCCGCCAGGGTCAATGGCGATGCGGTGATGGCGAAGGTGACCAGCACCGCGTCCAGGTTGTCGCCGTCGCTGAAGGCGGTACGTAGCGCACCGCCCAGGGTGGCCATCAGCGCAAGTCCCGCCACCACCGCGATCATGGCGCTGGGCAGGGCGTCGAACAACGACGCCACCGTCGCCCCCAGGGCGCCCAGCAGCAGATAGCCCATTCCCGCCGCAATGCCGGCGGTGTAGCGTCGCCCAGGCTCGCGGTGGGCCTCTTCGCCAAGGCAGGGGGCCGCGCTGATCGCCGCCATGTTGACGCCGTGGCCACCGAAGGGTGCCATCAGCAGCGACGCCAGGCCGGTGGCCCCCAGGCTTGCCGCCACCGGCGGCGTAAAGCCCGCGCTTCTGACCATGGCGAACCCCGGCAGGTTCTGGGTGGTCAGGGTGACCGCGAACAGCGGTATGCCGATACCCAGGCACACCACAGGATCGAAGGCCGGGGTCACCCAGGCGGGACGGGTCAGACTCACGGCAACACCCGCCAGACTCAAGTCGCCGCGGCCCAGGCACAGCGCCACCCCCGCGGCCAGGACCGTGACGATGGCCAGGCGTGGCGCCAGGCGGCGGCACAGCATCCATACACCCAGCAGAGCCAGCGGCAGCCAGGGGTCCGTCTGCACGGTGGTGAAGACTTCCAGCACGAAGGGCAACAGGATGCCGGCCAGCATGGCCGAGGCGATCGACGCCGGCACCACCGCCATGATGCGCTCGACCAGGCCGCTGGCGGCGACGGCGAGCATCAGCAGCGATGACAGCAGGAAGGCACCGACGGCCTGGTCGAAGGGCACGCCGGGCAACTGGGTCACCAGCAACGCCGCCCCGGGCGTCGACCAGGCGGTCAGCAGCGGCATGCGATAGCGCCAGGACAGCCCCAGCGATGTCACACCCATGCCGATGCCCAGGGCCCACATCCAGGAGCCGATCTGGGCCTGATCGATAGCGGCGGCCTGGGCCGCCTGGAAGATGATCGCGGCGGAACTGGCGTAGCCGATCAAGACCGCGGCGAACCCGGCGGCCAGCGTGGAGGGATGAAGGTCGTCGAGCATCTTCGGGCGATGCGTCTGGCCAGCCTTGGCGGCCAGTGAACTTGGCGAAGCTTTCATGAGACGGTCCAGAAAAAGCCAGGGGAAACCGCGGAGCGGGTACATTGGTGTTTGTGCGTTATAACGTCCAAGGCTAGTAGTGGACGTTATAACGCACAAGCATGCTGAAGTGAGAGAAGAGAGAAGAGACGAGGAACAAGAGAAGAGGAACAAGAGGCAGGAGTCGTGGCGCGTGAGGTGTGGTGTGCAGACCGCAAGCGACGGCGGGCCAGGGGCGTAAACCTTGCGTATACTGGGCCGACCTTTCTGGAGGCCGCCATGCAGGATATTGCCGACCATATCGCCACCACCCTGAAGGGACTGCGCCAGGCTCAGGGCTGGAGTCTCGAGCGTGCCGCTCGCGAAACCGGCGTCAGCAAGGCCATGCTCGGCCAGATCGAGCGTGGCGAGTCGAGTCCCACCGTCGCCACGCTATGGCGCATCGCCAGCGGCTTTCGGGTCAGCTTCTCGTCGCTGTTCGGGAGCCCGACACGGGCCATGGACGGCCCTCTGGAAGAACGGCGCGTGAGCATCGACGATTCGGTATGGGGCAGGGACAGCGCCGGCATGCGCGCCAAGCTGCTGTTTCCCTACGATCCCATGCTGGGTTTCGAGATGTTCGAGATCGAGCTGGCTGAAGGTGCCGAGAGCGCTTCGAGTCCCCATGCGCCGGGGGTGGTGGAGCATCTGGTGGTGGTGGAGGGCGAGCTGGTGCTGGCCATCGACGACGACTGGCATCTGTTGAAGGCGGGGGAGGGGCTGCGCTTCTTCGCCGATCGTCCCCACCTGATGCGCAATGAGGGGCCGGGGACGCTGCGCTTTCACGATGTGATCCACTATCTACCCGGCGCGGCCAGCGACGGTTCCGGTTGAAGCTCGTCCCGTCACGTCGTCAGAGTGCTTTCCGTTGCGCTCCTTGTTCCAATTGCTCCAGCGCCTCGGGTCGATAGCGCTCGAGCAGGGCCCATAGCCTTGCCGCGCTGTCGGCGTCTGGCTGGCCATCGAAGTTCGCCGGTCGAAAGTGCAGTTGGAAGGCCCGCAGGGTGGCGCGACTGGCGTCATCCCACACGCCACTGGCTTCGATCCCGTAGCCCCAGGCGGCCAGCGCCCGCTGCCATTCGATCAGCGCCGGTGGTTCACGCTCGAAGCGGCTGCGGTAGTGGGCGACGCGCGGGGCCTCGGGCCAGGCGCCGATGCCGGCCTCGTGAAGCTTGCGCCAGGGAAAGGCCGGCCCCGGGTCGAGCTTGCGCAGCGGTGCCACGTCGGAGTGCGCCAGCACGTGCTCCGGGGCGATCCGGTGACGCTCGATGATATCCCGGGCCAGCGGAATCAAGGCGTTGAGCTGGTCATCGGGGTAGCTTGCCCAGCGCACCGGACCCTCGGGGGCGTCTAGCTCGCTGCCGACCCAGGGGCGATCGGGCCCCTGGTTGACGATCTCGATGCCGATGGAGGTGTCGTTGAGCCCCACGCGATTGCCCCAGCGGCTGGCGCCGGCGTGCCAGGCACGGCGGCTCTCGGGCACCAGCTGGAACACCACCGGGGTATTCTGCAGGCGGCGTGTGGGCAGCGGCACCAGGTAGTGGCTCGATACCCGGGGCCCGGTCAGGGCGCGCAGGGAGTCGGCCTGGTTCTCGTCGGTGTAGTGCAGGATCAGAAAGTGCACGCGGCTATTGTGGCCTCGGGCCGGATGGCGATGGTCCACCACATAGCCGTCGCGCGGCTCCAGGGCGGGGCCCCGCTGGATCAGCGCTTCGGTGGCCAGGCCGCCGGCAAGGTCGCAGCCGGCAAGCCCCAGCAGCGACACCAGCAGGGTACCGGCGATCAGCCCAGGCCTGCGTCGATCGCGGAGATGCCCCGGCGGAGTCACGAAGGCCGTGGCGTTTTTCCTTGTGCACTTCCCTGTCCACCCGGTCAGCCACCTGGTCATGCACTTTGGCATCCGTTCTGTCATCCGCCTTGGCCTCCGAGCCACAGTCGCACCAGCAGGCCAAGCACCAGGGTGCTAGTGACGCTGGCCAGGGTTCCCAGCAGCACATACTCGGTCAACTTGCGGTCTCGGCTCTCCTTCAGGTCACCAAAACGCAGCACGGACTTGGCCGCCAGCAGAAAGCCGACGGCGGTGAGTTGGTCGAGCAGGGTCAGGGTCAGTACCAGCAGGCGCTCGAGGATGCCGATGCGGGCGCCGGCCCGATCCAGCGTACCGGGTGCCTTGAGTTGTCGAGCCAGGGGGGCCATGGCCAGGGCGATGGCGACCGCCATGGGCCGGGTGACCAGCAGATAGGCGAGCAGCAGGAGCAGCGAGGACGGTGTACTCAGGTGTGCAAGCATCGCTGTCAGTGGCGACAGGCTACCGACGAGCCACAGCCACACCACCACGATGGTCGCGCCGTGCAGGCCCTGGTCGAGCATGAACAGGCCAAGTTGCCGGGTGGGCCAGCGTCGCGTTGCCTCGGCCTTGGCGGCATCGATCGTCCAGTGGGCGAGCCCCAGCATCATGGCCGCCAAGGTGGCGTTGATGCCGTCGTCGATACCGGCGACAGACCGCAAGGCGCACAGCACAAGCCAGGCAAGGGCAGCATGCACCAGAGCATGCAGTGCCAGACTGGGACTGCGTATGCCGCGGGCCTGTCTATCCGCTACCCAGCGGTCCGGTTGCAGCACGAAGTCGCCAAGCAGGTGCGCCAGCAGCAGGGCCAGTAGAAGCGACAGCGACGACGATGACGCTGGTGCGAGATCCAGGACCAGAGTGTTCATGTGCGCTCCTGCGCCGCCGACGCCAGACAGGCCAGAGTATCGCTCAGCAGTGCCCAACGGGCGGTTTTCAGGCGCTTGTGGACACTGGGCTGGCGGATGCCCAGTCGGCCGGCCATCTCGGCCTGGGTCAGCTCGGGCTCGGCCAGGCTGAGGGCCACCACCTGAGCGGAGGGGCTGGACCAGGCGTCGATCATCTCGTCGAGATAGCGTATCAGCAGCGACTCGGCGGTGGTCCCGGACGGGGCGAAGCCAAGGTGAGCGCCATTGGCGGACAGACCGTCCAGGGCCTGCCCTGAGGCCATGAAGGGGGGATCATCGGCGTCGGCCAGGGGGGCGCCAGGGGCCCAGTCCGCCGGGCCCCGGGCGACGGCGACACGAGCGTCCCAGCGTTCGTGGGCTGGACTCTGGCCGATCAGGCTGGCGCGCAATGCCACCGCCGCCTCAAGGCCCCGGTCGCCCTGGCGGATGGCCAGTTGGAAGCCATCGCCACGAAAGCGGTGGAAGTCGCCGTCGTGGCGTCTGGCCAGGGCCCCGAGGGTGTCATCGAGGCAGCGGTAGAGGGCCTCGCGATCACGTTGACGAGAGGCAATCAGGTCGCCGGTGAGTACAGCGATGATGGGATCGGACATGACGCGGATGGCTCCGTGGTGAGCGCGGATAGCGCTAGAGACCTATTACGCCTATTTATAGCTCTTTTCGGCTATTTTCTCACGAAATTGCCTGATGTGGTTATTGCGGGCGACGGCTAGGTGGTGCCAACTGTCCGGTCCCCCAGCAACACCATGGTCAGCGCGCCAGTTCGCGCATCGCTTCATCCAGTCCCTCCAGCGTCATGGGATACATGCGCTCGTGGATCAGCTCGCGAATCAGCCGGGTCGAAGGAGTGTACTCCCAATAGCGTGGTGGGTTGGGGTTGAGCCAGACCAGTCGCGGGTAGCGCTCGGCCAGGCGCCTGAGCCAGACCCCGCCCGGTTCCTCGTTGAAGTGCTCCACGCTGCCGCCGGGATGGGTGATCTCGTAGGGCGACATCGACGCATCGCCGACCACCACCACCTGATAGTCGGCACCGTAGGTGCGCATCAACTCCCAGGTCGAGAAACGCTCCTTGTGGCGTCGGGCGTTGTTGCGCCAGACGCCCTCGTAGAGGCAGTTGTGGAAGTAGAAGTGCTCCAGGTGCTTGAACTCGGAGCGCGCCGCCGAGAACAGCTCCTCGCAGACGCGGATGTGGTCGTCCATGGACCCGCCCACGTCGAGAAACAGCAGCACCTTGACCGCGTTGTGACGCGGCGGGCGCATGCGCAGGTTGAGCAGACCGGCGTCCCGTGCGGTATCGCGGATGGTGGCGTCGATGTCGAATTCCTCGAGCGCCCCCTGGCGGGCGAAGCGACGCAGGCGACGCAGCGCCATCTTGATGTTGCGCGGCCCCAGCGCCTGGTCGTCGTCGTAGTCGCGAAAGCGCCGCTCGTCCCAGACCTTGACCGCACGCCGATGGCGCGAGCCATCCTGGCCGATGCGTACGCCCTCGGGATTGTAGCCGTAGGCGCCGAAGGGGCTGGTGCCGCCGGTGCCGATCCACTTGTTGCCGCCGGCGTGGCGCTCCTTCTGCTCGGCCAGGCGTTGCTTGAAGGTCTCGATCAGCTTTTCAAGCCCACCCAGCGACTGGATCTGAGCTTTCTCCTCGTCGCTGAGCTGACGCTCGAATTCACGGCGTAGCCATTCGTCCGGGATCAACGCATCGATGGCCGCATCGAGGCCTTCCACCGACCCCATCCAGGTGGCAAAGGCGCGATCGAAACGGTCGAAGTGGCGCTCGTCCTTGACCATCACGGTACGCGCCAGCTGGTAGAAGTCGTCGATATCGGCGAATACTACGCCGGCTTCGACGGCGGCGTGCAGATCCAGCAGCTCGCGCAACGAGACGGGCACCTGGTGGCGGCGCAGGGTGTCGAACAGATCGAGAAACATCAGCGACCCTGACGCCGCACCATGAAGGCGAGGCGCTCCAGCAGAGCGGTGTCCTGCTCGTTCTTGACCAGGGCGCCGGCCAGCGGCGGCAGGCTCTTGGCCGGATCACGCTGGCTCAGGGCCTCGCGGGCGACCTCGTCGGCCATCAAAAGCTTCAGCCAGTCGACCAGTTCCGAGGTCGACGGGCGCTTCTTGAGCCCCGGCGCCTCGCGCAGCTCGAAGAACACCTCCAGCGCCTGGCTGACCAGTCGCGGCGCGATATCCGGGAAGTGCACAGCGACGATGCGCTCCATGGTGGCGCGGTCGGGAAACTCGATGTAGTGGAAGAAGCAGCGGCGCAGGAAGGCGTCGGGCAGCTCCTTCTCGTTGTTGGAGGTGATCACCACGATGGGCCGGTGACGGGCGCGAATGGTCTCTCCGGTCTCGTAGACGAAGAATTCCATGCGATCGAGTTCCTGCAGCAGGTCGTTGGGGAACTCGATGTCGGCCTTGTCGATCTCGTCGATCAACAGCACCACCCGTTCGTCGGCGGTGAAGGCTTCCCACAGCTTGCCCGGACGCAGGTAGTTGGCGACGTTGTCGACGCCTTCCACGCCAAGCTGGGAGTCGCGCAGGCGACTGACCGCGTCGTACTCGTAGAGCCCCTGGGCGGCCTTGGTGGTGGACTTGATGTGCCAGGTGACCAGCCGGGTGCCGAGCGAGGCGGCGAGCTCCTCGGCCAGCAAGGTCTTGCCGGTGCCCGGCTCACCCTTGATCAACAGCGGGCGCTTCAGCGTTACCGCGGCATTGACGGCCTGCTTGAGGGCATCCGTGGCGACGTAGGTGGAAGTCGAGTCAAACGCCATGGGCGAGGATCCTGAATAACGAAGTGGCAACGAAGTGATTTCAAACGAGTGTACGGTAGCCCCGTGGGCGGAACAATCCTCGGCGTCAGTGCTGGGCGTCGTCGTCTCGATACAGGCGAATCAGCGTTGCCGGGTCCTTTTCACCCTCGCCGCGGGCGAGCCGGCTGCGCATCAGCTGGGCGGCCAGGGCCGCCATGGGCGTGGCGCTGGACTGACGATGGCCCTGGGCGGTGGCCATGTCGACGTCCTTGAGCAGGGTGCGCAGGTGCCAGCTCGGCGCTTCGAAGTCGCGACTGGCCATGCGCGGGGTCAGCATGCGAAAGGGCGTCGAGTCGGCGAAGCCACCGGCCAGGGCGTCGGGCAAGCGACTGGCGTCGACCCCGCTGGCCTCGGCCAGCGCCACCATCTCGGCGATGGCCGCGGTGGTGCAGCCGACCAGTAGCTGATTGCACAGCTTGGTGACCTGGCCCGAGCCCACCGGGCCCATGTGGGTGATGCGTGAGGCCAGCGGGGCGAGGACCTCTCGGGCCGCCTCCACGTCCGCCGCGTCGCCGCCACACATGATCGCCAGGCTGCCCGCCTCGGCGCCGGCCACGCCGCCGGAGACCGGCGCATCCACCCAGCTCACGCCCGCCTCGCTGGCGGCCTGGGCCAGCTCCCGGGTGGCGGCGGGGTCGGCGCTGGTCATGTCGATGATGCGCTGTCCCGGTCGCGCCCGGGCGATGACGCCGTCGCTGCCGAGCATCACTTCGCGCAGCACCTCGGTATTGGCCACGCAGCTCAGGATCACGTCCACCTCCGCGGTCAGCTCGGCGACGTTGTCGGCCACCCGGGCACCGGTGTCGGCGGCCACCGCCTCGGCCTTGGCCCGGGTGCGGTTATACAGCGTCAACGGATGCCCGGCCTCGGCCAGCCGGCGGCTGAGTGGATCGCCCATCAGGCCGATACCGATAAAGCCGAGGCGAGGCAGCGCAGATGATGTGGTCGAGCGGGGAAGCGGCATGACGAACTCCTGTGCAGGGGCGGGTGGTCGTGACACCCCGGTTGGCCAGTGCCAGGGGGGGGCGTGAGTGGGGGGAAGCGTCTAGCATGCGTCAGTCGGTCGTGCTCCCTCAACTGATAGTGTGGACGCGCCCGGACGCGCGACCTAGTCTGGGGATTCACCCCATGCCCCCATCGGGGCGTCTGGCGTGTTCCTTTATTCGATACTCCACCTCTATCTCTATCCAGGCCAAGACCGCGATGCTCGAGTACTCCCTGGCCCACTGGGTCACGTTTCTGTCGGCGGCGCTGCTGCTCAACCTTTCCCCGGGGCCGGACATGGCCTACGTGCTGGGCCAGACCGCACGCCATGGCCGCCGTGGTGGCTTTGCCGCCATGTTCGGGGTGTGGAGCGGGGCGGGGCTGCACGTCGTCATGGCGGCGCTGGGTCTGTCGGCGATCCTCGCCACCTCGGCGCTGGCCTTCAGTCTGGTGAAGTGGCTGGGCGCCGCCTATCTGGTGTGGCTGGGGCTCAAGTCGCTGCTGGCGCGGGGAATAGAGGACGCCGCCACGGCGCCTGTGGTTCCTGCCAGCGGCACCCGCATCTACCGCCAGGGAATCATGATCTCGCTGCTCAATCCCAAGGTCGCCATCTTCTTTCTGGCCTTCCTGCCCCAGTTCGTGGTGGCCGGGGCGGGACCCGTCAGCCTACAGCTGGCACTGCACGGGCTGGCCATCATCCTGGTGGCGGCCGTGGTCGAGCCTCCGCTGGTGATCGCCGGGGCCAGGCTGGCCAAGGCCCTGCGCGGCAGTCGCAGGCTTGGGCTATGGTGTGAACGAGGGCTGGGTGCCTTGTTCGTGGGATTGGGCGCGAGGCTTGCCCTGACTGAGCGTAACCTTTAGCCGGGAACCGGGAGGCGACACCATGCGCCTGAGAATACTGTCCGACCTGCACCTGGAACACTTCGACGGAGATCGTGAGCTGCCGGAAGTCGAGGCCGACGCGGTCATCCTGGCCGGGGATATCCACCTCGGGCTCAAGGGGCTCGAGTGGGCGGCCAGGCGCTTTGCGGATCAGCCGGTGATCTACGTGCCCGGCAATCACGAATTCTACAAGCACCGCATGGGCGCCCTGCGCCGGGAGATGGCCACACGGGCCGGGGAGCTTGGCATTCACCTGCTCGACAATGCACGGCTGGAGCTCGGCGGCGTGCGCTTTCTGGGCACGACACTGTGGTCCGACTTCGCGCTCTACGATGAGCGTCCCGACCCGCAGGACATCCCCACCGAGACGCTGTCCGCTGCACTGCGACAGATGCCCGACTTCGCGGTCATCGAAGAACCCGAAGGTGAGGTCTTCTCGCCGGAACGCAGCGTCGAGCTGCACCGCCAGAACCGGGCCTGGCTGGAGACCGAGCTCGCCAGGCCGTTTGACGGTGCCACGGTGGTGGTCAGCCACCACGCCCCCCTGGCCGAGTGCATCCCTGCCCACTATCAGGGCGACCCGCTGTCGCCGGCCTTCGCCTCGCGCCTCGAGTCGCTGATGGAGGGCGTGGCGCTGTGGGTCCACGGCCATGTCCACGACCCGGTGATGCTGACGGTGGGGGACACCCGGGTGGTGGCCGTGCCCGGCGGCTATCCCGGCGAGCGCCCGGAGGATGACCTGCGCCTGGATCGTGTGGTCGAGGTCGAGAGCATGGCGTCGGAATCCCGGCAGGCCTGAACTAGCCGCCCTGGAGCTGTTCCTTGAGCTTGTTGGGCAGCTTCTTGATGATCAGCCGGTCGCGCTCCTCGTCGTACTCGATGCTGTTGCCGAGCAGATGGGAGTCGAAGCTGATCGAGACGCCCTCGGCGCGGCCGGTGAAGCGGCGGAACTGGTTCAGGGTGCGCTTGTCCGGCGGAATCTCCGGCGACAGCCCGTAGTCGGCGTTGCGGATGTGCTCGTAGAAGGCCCGCGGCTTGTCGTCGTCCACCAGCGCGGACAGCTCGTCCAGGGTCATAGCCTCACCACGGCTGGCCTGATCCTGGGCGTAGTCGATCAGCGCGTCGGTCTTCTCGCGGGAGGTTTCCTCGGCCATGTCCTCGCGCTCCACGTAATCGCTGAACGCCTTGAGCAGGGTGCGGGTCTCGCTCTTCGGGTCGACCCCTTCGCTGGCGCCGAGCAGCGCCTGCAGGTCGTCCGCCAGCTTGCGCGCACCACGGTCGGCCAGCAGTGACAGGTACTGGCTCGACGGGCCGCCTTCCTGCCATTGGGTCAGGTTGAGGCGAAAGGCCAGCGACATCTGGCTGTGGTTGACCTGACCGGTAATGGCGACGCGGCCGTCGTCACCGATGACGAAGCCGTCACGATGGTGCACCAGCGCCAGAAACAGGTGACGGGTTTCGCCCTGGCGCTGGTCGGCGAGGATCAGGTGCCCACCGGTGGGCAGGTGGTCGTCGACCAGTGTCTTGATCGCCTCTCCCAGAGACGCCGCGAGCGTCTGCAGGTCGCGCTCATCCTGAAGGTAGGCCTTGAACTCGGCCGGGAAGCGGCTGGGCGTGGCGACCGGGCCGGTGGGTTCAGCCGCGGCGTCGTCCCAGGGCGGGGTATCATCAACCGGGGTCTCGTCAACAGGGGCATCGCTGGCGCCCACAGCGTCCTGCTCTACCTCGCTCACCGCGACAGTATGCTCATTGAGCCGTCCCCAGCGCTTGGCCTTGCCGTGGTAGGCATCGGTCAGGCGGGTGACCAGGCTGTCCAGAGCGTCACTGTCGGGATGCAGTTCGCTTGCGGGCACAAGGGTTGCCGGACTGTCGCTGGCGCTCTTGTCGAGGCGCTGGATGACACAGGCGGATATCGGCATGGGGACCTCGTGGGCAGGGGGCGGCGGCAGATGATAACGCAATTGGGAACCACTGCATAAATTGCTGCGCTCGACATCTCGGCCGCCGGCGGTGCTCAAGCTTCTCATTTAACTATATGTAAAATCGAAACTTTCCGCTCCGGCGGCAGCTGACCTCTCTTCGCTCGCGACATTTCTTCAGCGCTTCCCTTGCTCCGTTGGGTCGAAAGGGTCCCTGGATTCAGGGCTTGAGTCGATAGCCGCTTCTGAAGATGGCGTGGATCACCACCAGGGCCACGGCCATGAACAACAGGATCATGCCCAGGCTGATCCACACGCTGACGTCACCGAGCCCGTAGAAGCTGTAGCGAAAGCCCGACACCAGATAGACCACCGGATTGAACAGGGTCACCGTCTGCCATAGCGGTGGCAGCATGTCGATGGAGTAGAAGGTGCCGCCGAGGAAGGTCAGCGGGGTGATCACCAGCAGTGGCACCAGCTGGAGCTTCTCGAAGCCGTCGGCCCAGATACCGATGATGAAGCCGAGCAGGCTGAAGGTCAGGGCGGTGAGCACTAGAAACAGCAGCATCATCAGTGGATGCTCGATGGTAAAGGGCACAAACAGGCTGGCGGTACCCAGCACGATAAGCCCCAGGACGATCGACTTGGTGGCAGCGGCGCCGACAAAGCCCAGCACGATCTCCAGCGGCGAGATCGGCGCCGACAGGATTTCGTAGACGGAGCCGGAGAAACGTGGAAAGAAGATCCCGAAAGAGGCGTTGGAGACGCTCTGGGTCAGCAGCATCAGCATGATCAATCCAGGCACGATAAAGGCCCCGTAGGGAATGCCCTCGACCTCACTGATGCGTGACCCGATGGCCGAGCCGAACACCACGAAGTACAGCGAGGTCGACAGCACCGGAGAGACCACGCTCTGCAGGATGGTGCGCAGGCTGCGGGCCATTTCGGCCCGATACAGCGTCTTGACCGAGGTGAGGTTCATGTCCGTTCCTTGACCAGATTGACGAAGATCTCTTCCAGCGAGCTTTGACGGGTGTGCAGGTCCTTGAAGGTGATGCCGGCGGCGTCGACCTCGCCCAGCAGGTCGGCGATGGCGCCTTCGCCGTCGTCGGCACCGTCGTAGCGATAGACCAGGGCGTGGCCGTCATCGGCCAGGGTCAGGCTGCGGTGGGCGAGCGCCTCGGGCAACTGGGAGAGCGGTTCGCGCAGGTGCAGGGTCAGCTCCTTGCGCCCCAGGCTCGCCATCAGTGTCTGCTTGTCTTCGACCAGCACCAGTTCGCCTGCGCGAATCACGCCGATGCGCTCGGCCATTTCCTCGGCTTCTTCGATGTAGTGGGTAGTGAGGATGATGGTGACGCCGCTCTGCCTGAGTCCACGTACCACCTCCCACATGTCGCGCCTCAGTTCGACGTCGACCCCGGCGGTGGGTTCGTCGAGAAACAGCACCTGGGGCTCGTGGGCCAGCGCCTTGGCGATTAGTACTCGTCGTTTCATGCCGCCGGACAGGGTGATCAGGCGATTCTTGCGTTTCTCCCACAGGCTCAGCTGGCGCAGTACCTTCTCGATATGCGCCGGGTCCTTCGGCTTGCCGAACAGGCCGCGGCTGAAGGAGACGGTATCCCAGACGGTGGAGAAGGCCTCGCTGGTCAACTCCTGGGGCACCAGCCCGATGCGCGAGCGGGCGGCGCGGAAGTCGTCGAGGATGTCATGGCCATCGACCAGCACACGCCCGGAGGACGGATTGACCAGGCCGCAGATGACGCTGATGAGGGTGGTCTTGCCGGCGCCGTTGGGTCCGAGCAGGGCGAAGATCTCGCCGCGACGAATCTCCAGATCGATGCCCTTGAGCGCCTCGAAACCGCCGTTGTAGACCTTGGTCAGTCCCTTGACGTCGATGATCGGGGCGCTCATGTCTGGGCCCCTTCGGCGGCAGGTACAGGCCGCCCGGGTGCGACCCGGGCGGATAGAGATGCTGAGGGATGCGGGCGAGGCATGGAGACGTCCTTATCGATTGACCCCGCCCATCCTAGCGCGACCGCTCTGATCTGCACACAGTCGGGCGCCGTCCCGGCGCGTCTCAGTCGCGTGGGGTGACGTTGGTCATCCGGGGCAGCACGTCGGGACTGTGGCGGCTGACGCGATGGAGCACTGCCATTACCACATGGCCGAGGGCGAGGGCGAACAGGGCCCAGCCCAGCCAGCCATGGAGCAGGTTGGCGGGGGCCTCCATCCAGGCGATCTCGTCTCCTTCGAAGCCGGCCATCAGTTCGATGCCGAAAGGCGAGAAGGCGCGGCCGGAGCCGTACTGGCGAAGGAGCGCGATGGAGGGGATGAGAATCAGCAGTCCATAGAGCGCGACATGGCCAAGGTGCGACGCCAGGTTGACCCGTGCCGGGCGACGCCGCTGGTTGATCAGCGCCCAGCTCACGCGTAGCAGCATCAGTACCAGAATCGTCAATCCCACGGGCTTGTGGCTGCCCCACAGCAGTTCATCTAGCCAGGAGTCCTCGAACAGGAACCTGGCGCTGGCGGTAACGAGCTGCCACACCACCAGCGCGGCGATGGCCCAATGGAAGAAACGGCTGATGCTGCCGTAACGGTCGGGAGTGTCGGTGATCGGCATAGGGGTGTCCTCATCATCGGGTAACAGATAGCGTCGCGGTCCATGGGTTTTTGTTTTTTTGCCTAGGCTAACCCAGCCCAGCGGACCAGGCGGGTGAATTCTCCCAAGAGACTGTGCAAGAACCGGCAGTCACGCGTGGAACACGGTGTTCGACGATGTGCGTTGGACAGACTGGTGTAAGGAAGGCCGCAGCCGCGCTACTCAAGGATTCCCAATTCGACGGCGTCTTCAGCAAGAGGAACGATCTATGACTCGAGTGTCTCCCCTGACGTATAAAAAAAATGTGGCTGAAGCAATGGCAAGCAGAGCAATCGCAAGCGGTGCTATGGCAAGCGGTGCGTTGGCAAGTCAGCCAATGGCGAGCAGGGCAGTGGCGCTGGCGCAGTCACCCTGGCGATCGCTGGTGCTGCTGGGGCTCGGCCTGGCGCTGATGATCGCGGTCTCGCCCCAGGCGTCGGCGCAGGCGGGCGAGCAGGTGACGCCGAGCGTGTCCCAGAACATCATGCAGCAGAAGTGGGTGTCCGATGACTCGAACCTGATCTCGACCATGGTGCTGGTCACCCTGGACCCGGGGGCCAGCCTGCCGCCTCACCGTCACGCAGGGCCGGCCTACGTCAAGGTGGCCACCGGTGAGGTGATCTCGCAGCTTGAAGGCGGGGAAGAAGAACGCTTTGGCCCCGGAGACGAATGGCGAGAGCCCGAGGGCGTGCGCCACGTACAGCTGGTCAATGCCAGCGACGACACACCGGCGGAACTGATTGTGGTGATGATCCACACACGTGGCGACCCCCTGACCCGGGTGGAATGACCTTGTCAGTGTCGCTCTGATAGCGTCGCTCTGACGGTATCGCTCTGATAGCCCCGCTCTGATAGCCCCGCTCGGATCGTGCCCTGCGGATTATTCGACACGCCGACACGACAACGCCGCGATCTCTCGCGGCGTTGTCGTTGCTACCCAGGCGGGTCTGAGGCTCGGTCGAAAGGTCGCCAGGCGTAGGCGCCTTTCTGGCAAGCCTAGCCGCGGCTGGTGACTTCCAGCAGATGATAACCAAACTGGGTCTTCACCGGGCCCTGCACCTTGTTGAGGTCGGCGGAGAAGACGACCTCGTCGAACTCACGCACCATCTGGCCGGGGCCGAAGCTGCCCAGGTCGCCGCCCTGGCGGCCGGACGGGCAGGAGGAGTGCTCGCGGGCAACCTCGGCAAAATCACGACCGTTCTCGATCTCGGTCTTGAGGGTTTGGCACTTTTCTTCGCTGTCGACGAGGATGTGGCGGGCGGTGGCCTGGACCATGGGATGACTCCTGAACTTCACTGAAGGTTGGCTGATGTTGCGAGACGCGAGCTTACCACGGGTGCCGCCGAGGCGGCACCGGGCTTGGTTTGTGTCCAGGTCCGGTGCACCATGGGACTGTCGTCGCCGCCCTTGCGCCCTCTCTTGTGTAGAACGAGTAGATACGATGGACCCGAAATCATCATCCGCCGCCGCAGAACTGACCCCACTTCTGGTCAGCGCCTGCCTGCTCGGGGATCCGGTGCGATATGACGCCGGGCACAAGTGGCTCGGCGACGAGCGTTTGGCGCTGTGGCGTGACCAGGGGCGGCTGGTGCCGGTGTGCCCCGAGGTGGCGGGAGGCCTGCCCACACCGCGCCCCGCGGCGGAGATCGCAGGAGGCAGCGGCGCTCAGGTGCTGGCAGGCGAGCTCAGGATCGTCGATATCGACGGCGGTGATCCCACCGAGGCCTTTGTGGCGGGCGCCAGGCGAGCGCTCGCCACCGCCAGGCGCTACCACTGCCGGTTGGCGCTGTTGACCGATGCCAGTCCGTCCTGTGGCAGCACCCAGGTGTACGATGGCCGCTTCAGTGGCAGCAGGATCGCCGGTGAAGGCGTGACCGCCGCGCTGTTGCGCGATGCAGGCATCGAGGTCTTCGCCCCGCATCAGCTAGAGGAATTGGCTCGCCGTCTGGTCGAGCTGGATACCGACCGGCGGCGTTGAATGTCGGAGCGCTATTCTTGGGGCTCCTGCTCTTGTTGCTGCTCTTGTTGCTGCTCTTGTTGCAGTGCGGGTCGCTGGTGCTGTCGAGTCCCTTCACCTCGCTCGACGTCCAGAGCGGGTTCCACGATCGGGAAACGCACCGTTAGCGTCTGGCGCTGGTGATCGCGCGTCACCGTGATGCTGGCCTGGGTGCCTGGCAGTACGCGAGGCACCAGTGCCTTGAGCTGGTAGGGATGCGCGATGCCATGCCCGGCAAAGTTCAGGATGCGGTCGCCGACGCGCAGCCCCGCAGCCTCGGCGGGACTGTTCGGTACCATCTCGGTCACCACCAGGCCCGGTCGGTCTTCGCTTGATTCGACACCTACCCCGAGTCGCGGCCCCTCGCTCTGCTTGTCTTCGCGTACCACAAAGACGGCGTCGGCAAGTCCCGCTTCGGCCTCGCAGGCGTCGTCGGCAGACAGCGGCAAGAGGCTCGCGACATCGGCGATACCCAGGCTCTTAAGCTGTGCCTCGATTCCCTCGCCGTGGCTGGCGTGACCCATTCCCACCAGGCCCACCGCCAGGTGGCCATCTTCGACCAGGGCGGCGAGCCCCTGGGCCATGGCCATGTCCCACACCTGCTGGGCGTAGACGAAGCCGTCGATCATGTCGTCGTCGAAGCCCTCGCCAAAGCCTTCGCCAGCAAGTTCCAGGGCGTGTTCCTCGAGACTCGCCTCGAGCCGTTCACGGTAGGACGGCATGGCCGGTACGGGTTCGGGAATGCCGTGGCGTTGTGCCGGCGGCAGTGTGGAGACGCCATCCTCGACCAGCCGTTGGCGCAGCTCAGGGGTGACGTTCAGTGCCTTCAGCGGCAGCGCCTGGTCCCGGGCAAAGCGCAGCACCGGCAGGTACAGCTCGGGGTCGAAGCCCCAGTAGCGGTACCACTGGCTCTGCTCGAGCAGGGCGGCCTCATCGATGTCACCGGCGATCCAGGCGTCCAGTGCCGGTTGGCTTTCTCTCGGCAGCATCTCAAGGCCAATGGCCAGATCCGGCTGATGGGCGTGCAGGGCGGCCAGGCTCGCCAGCTGGAATCGATGGTGGTCGGGACGATCGTGCTGTTCACCCAGCAGGACCACCTGCTGGCGGGCGAGCATCGGCCAGCCCATCGTCGGCGCCGTATGGGTGCGAGCGTCACCGGGCGTGATCCAGTCGCCGGGCGTGATCCAGTCGCCGGGCGCTAGGCCAGCGCCTGTTGCAGTGTTGGTGCAGGATGCCTGGGCATCGAGGCCGAGCACCAACAGCATCGTCAGAGTAGCCAGCCTCGGCATCGTCCATCGGCGTGGGAGAGAGCAGCGATGTGACGGTCGAAATCGCAGAAGGGGCATGAGCGGAGCCAGCGTGAATCCAGCGTGAATCAAGAGAGAACCAAGAGTGAACAAGAGCGGAACCAGCGCAGCTTCGGACCGGAACGACGCCGAAACCAGACCGAAGCGAGAGTCGAAAAGGTTCAGGCTAGCCGCCCCGGCGCCGACGATCCAGTGTGGTCTGCCCATCGCTTGATCGATGTCCCGCCTGCGGCCTGCTGGTACCATGACGCACGCCGTCCACTGTCCATCGCCCAACACCCACCTTTAGCTACCATGATCTTCGCGACCGCATGAACACTCCCTCGCTCCACGCCGAGCGCCTCGAGGCCTTGACCCGATTGCTCGCCGACTGGCACTGGCTCTGGTCGCCGGCGCCCTTTACCCATGCCGGGACTCCCTGGCCCGAGCGGGCGCCCGCCGGCGATATCGCCGCTTGCCTGCAGGCGCTGGACGACGCTCGGTGCCAGCGCTTGCAGCAGAGGCCTTTCGATGCCTCGCCGCTGGCCGCCTGGCTACCGGTGGATGAACTGGCGCGCCTGGTCAGGGTTCCCGCGGGAGCGCCGCCGATCCAGGCGCCCGAGGTGTGGGCGGCCCACGTGGGAGGTCGCAAGTGGCAGCAGATGCTGGCCTTTGCGCCCCAGGTGGCGGTCGGCCAGGGGCAGCGGCTTGTCGAGTGGTGTGCCGGCAAGGGACATCTTTCGCGTCTGCTGGCGCGCCGACACGACGGCTCCATTTGCGCGCTGGAGTGGCAACCGGCGCTGTGCGAAAGCGGCCAGGCGCTGGCCGAGCGGCAGGGACTGGAGGTGACGCTGGTCGAGCAGGACGTGATGGCGCCCAGCGTGAGCCGACACCTCGGTGACGCCGATCGGGTGGTGGCGCTGCATGCCTGTGGCGATCTTCACGTGCGCCTGCTGGAGCTGGCACGTGAACAGAAGGTGGCGATCAGTCTGGCTCCCTGCTGCTACCAGCGTACCCGTGACAAGATCTATCGCCCCCTGTCGCGTCAGGCGCAGCAACAGGCAGAGCGCCATGGTCTGTCGCTGGATCGAGAGGCGCTGGCGCTGTCGGTGCAGGAGACCGTGACCGCCAGCCAGGGAGAGCGACGCAAGCGTGAACAGGCGAACGCCTGGCGACTGGGTTTCGATGCTCTTCAGCGCCGGCTGCGCGGAGTCGACGACTATCTGGCGGTGCCGAGTCTGGCCTACGGCAGGATGCCGGAGCGCTTCGAGGACTTCTGCCGTTGGGCCGCCCGGGAGAAGGGACTGACAGTGCCCGACGGGATCGACTGGGACGCCTATCGACGTCGTGGCGAAGCGTGTCTGCAGCGGGTCAATCGACTCGAGCTGGTGCGCCATCTGTTTCGCCGGCCGCTGGAGGTGTGGCTGGTGCTGGACCGGGCCCTGTGGCTCGAGGAGGCCGGCTTCGAGGTCAGTCTGAGCCAGTTCTGCCCGCGCGCGCTGACCCCGCGTAATCTTGCCCTGGTGGCGCAACCGACGTAAGGCCGCGTGATAACCAGCCGGTCACGACGTTCCCGCAAGCGCGGAAAACCCGGGTACTGGCGCTGCCGGGTGGTCGAGACGAGACGGCCCCGGACACTTGAAGTGTCCGGGGCCGTGTTTTCTTCAAGGGAGGGGATAGCTCGGCTGGCGCCGCACGCCGGATCAGCTGCGCTTGCTACGCCTGAATTGCTCGGTTTCCCAGACCTTGGCGCGCTTGATCAAGGGGGTGATGCTGGATCCCTGGATCAGGATCGAGAACACCACCACCGAGTAGGTCATTACCAGGATGATCTCGCGCACGTCGATGTTCTTTTCGGGAATCACGGTGATCCCCGACGGAATCGACATCGCCATGGCCAGCGCCAGGCCACCACGCAGTCCGCCCCAGGTCAGGATGCGCACCGAGTAAGGGTTGTAGCGACGAAAGCGCCGGAAGCCCAGGTAGGCCAGGCGCACGCTCAGATAGCGCGACAGCAGCACCAGCGGCACGGCGGCGATCATCAGCACCCAGTCCTCCGGGTGGAAGCTGAACGACAGCATGGTCATGCCGATCAGCAGGAACAGCACGCCATTGAGGAATTCGTCGACCAGCTCCCAGAAGTGGTCGAGATGCTGCCGGGACTCCTCGGAGAAGCCCTTGCGACGGGTACGGTTGCCGATGATGATGCCGGCCACCACCATGGCCAGGGGCCCGGAGACCTCGAGAAACTCGGCGAACACGTAGCCGGTGGTGGGCACCAGCAGCGTCAGCATCAATTCCATGGAGTGGTCGTCGGTGTGACGGATCAACTGGTGAAACAGCTGACCGAGCACGAAGCCGTATACGATGCCGCCGAGCGCTTCCTGCAGAAACAAGTGGCCGACGCTGGTCACCGTGGGGGTGGTGCCGCCGAAGGCGACGGCGAACAGGGTGACGAAGAGCACCAGACCGAAGCCGTCGTTGAACAGCGACTCGCCCTCGATCTGGGTCGAGATGCGCCGGGGCGCGTTCATCTTCTTGACGATGGCGAGCACCGCGATGGGATCGGTGGGAGAGATCAGGGCGCCGAACAGCAGGCAGTAGATCAGATCGAAGTCGATACCCAGCCAGCCCACCAGCAGCCACAGGCTGTAGCCGATGAAGAAGGTCGAGAACAGGGTGCTGCCCATGGCAAGGATGGCGATTTCCCACTTCTGGTCACGCAGGTGGGGGAGCTTGATCCCCAGCGCACCGGCAAACAGCAGAAATCCGAGGATGCCCTTCAGCAGGAAATCCTCGAAATTCAACTGATTGATGGCGGTTTTAGCGGTTTCATCGAGGGCGAACCAGCCCGCGTGACCGGCGATGACGATGGCCAGCGACAGTATCAGAGCGCCAGCAGTGATCGCGATGGTGGTCTGAAATTTTCCGATCTTGCCGTTGATCAGGGAGATCACCATCGCCATCGCGGCGAGCAGGCAAAGGGTGTCGTACACCGACATGGAGGGAGGCCTCTAGGTAGGATGGGTGAGTCGTGTCGGCTCGAGCGCTGGCTCGAGGCCGTAAAAGGGGGGCAGCAGCAGGCACATCGGCTCGGCCCGTCGCATCGCCTGAGGAGGTCAGGCGCTGGTGTGACGGGGGAGGCGATTGTGACGTGTCCATCGCGGGAGTTCGGTCCTGAGCGTGGTGTGCTACGCCCTGGCCGGTTGGGCCAGGGGGAGCGGATAGGGCTTGCGAACAGGTCTTGCAAATTGGGCTTGCGAACAGCGCCTGTACGCTGGATACGGATGTCCCGGCGGTCAGCATCTGCGGCGTCATGCTCGGAGGCGCTGAAGCCAGGCATCAAGGCCTTCGACGCGTGAGACGCGAGTCGGCTATATCGGCGTTTCGCAGTGCAACAAAGTATACGCGGGTCGCGGTGCGGGTACATCCCGGATGTCGCTTTTTTTGAAGCGCGTGGGCGAGGATTGACAGGCGCCTGGCTTGTCTACGACAAAGGTCTGAAACCAAAGGCGTGTGTCGCTCGGTTCAAGCGAGCGCCCTGACGACAAGGAACCTCTATGCAAGTACACGATATCGCCGTACACCTGGGTCCTGCCCAGGCCCATCTGCGCCAGTTGGACGACGGTTGGGCGGGGCTGATCGATCGGGTGGGCGACTGCGGACTGACCACCGCCCTCGATCGCAGCCCCTACGAGTCGTTGTCCAGGGCGGTGGCCTATCAGCAGCTCCATGGCAAGGCGGCGGCGGCGATTGTCGGCCGTCTGACAGCGCTGTTCCCGGGGCAGGATTTCCCCAGTCCCCGGCAACTGTCCGAGCTCTCCTCGGAGGAGCTCCGAGCCTGTGGCTTCTCGGCACGCAAGCAGGCGACCCTCCAGGGCCTCGCCGAGGCGGCACTGGACGGTCGAATTCCCAACCGCGAACAGGCCGCCGAGATGGAGGATGAGGAGCTGATCAAGCGTTTCACCGCCATCAAGGGTATCGGCCGCTGGACCGTCGAGATGATGCTGATCAACACCCTTGGACGTCCCGATATCCTGCCGGTGGATGACTTGGGCATCCGCGACGGCGCGCGCTACCTGTTCGGCTGGGAACGCATGCCGACGCCAAGGGAGACCCGCGAGCTGTGCGAACCCTGCAGGCCCTGGCGCTCGGTGGCGTCCTGGTACCTGTGGCGCTGCAACGAACAACCGGATTACCGACGCCTGGCGAAGTCCTGAACCGGGTCAAGCAAGCCGAGAAGGCAAGGAAGGCGCGGAAGCGAGGATGACCGGTGACAGCCGTGCAGGGTGCGCAGCCGAAGCTCTGCACGCGGGGCCCGCTGATGGCGACAGCAGGGTGACTTAGTCGCGACGGCGGTAGGGGTCGGGCATCGCCTGTTCCGGGCGCCAGCGGGTGCGTTCGCCGTTCAATGTCAGCACAAGCTGGCGATGCCCGCCGTGGTCGCGGTGCTCGCACAGATAGATACCCTGCCAGGTGCCCATCGCCAGGCGCCCCTCGGTGACGGGAATGCTGAGTGAGGGCCCCAGCAGGCTGGCCTTGAGGTGGGCCGGCATGTCGTCGCTGCCCTCCTGGGTATGGCGGTAGTAGGGCGCGTCCTCCGGCACCATCACATTGAAGTGACGCTCGAAGTCGCCACGTACCGTGGGATCGGCGTCTTCGTTGATGGTCAGCGATGCCGAGGTATGCTGGATGAAGACGTGGAGCAGGCCGATGCGCATGCTCGGCAGGTCCGGCAGTGCCTGAACGACCTCATCGGTGATCAGGTGAAAGCCCCGGGGGCGGGCAGCGAGGCGAAGGGTGCTCTGGAACCACATCTAGGACGGTCTCATTGTCGGCGTTGACGCTGGAGGCCATGGCAGGGCAAGGCCCCTGCGCAGGAAAGCCCCTGTGCAGGAAAGCCCCTGTGCAGCAGGGCCATCGCTCGAGGCAGACAGGCGCCATCAGGCGGCCAGCGGTAAGGAATTCAAACGCGCAAAGACTACCTCCTTTACCGTCCTGTGAGGAGTCCCGAATGAAAGATCAACGTCTGACCCGGGCCGACGTCTTTCGCCACCAGCCGATGCTGGCCAAGTCCCTGGTGGAACTCGAGCGTGCCGTGGCCGAGGCCGGCATCGAGTCTGAGCTGGTGCACCTGATCAAGCTGCGCGCCTCCCAGCTGAACGGTTGCGCCTTCTGTCTGCGCATGCACAGCCAGGAAGCACGCGAGGACGGTGAGCAGCAGTCGCGTCTGGATGTTCTGTCGGCGTGGCGAGAGACCCAGCTCTTCAGTCGCCGTGAACAGGCAGCGCTGGCCTGGACCGAGGCGCTGACGCTGGTCAGCGGCCAGGAGATCGGCGGCGGCGACTACAGCCGCCTGGCCGCGGAATTTACCCCCGAAGAGCAGGTCAACGTGACGGCGCTGGTGGTCTCGATCAACGCCTGGAACCGGATCGCGCTGGCGTTCGCCTTCCCGGTGGAGTGACGTCTGTGGCGCGACCGAACGTCTCCCGCGCTGGTAGGCGAGGGCGTCTTGCCACTATGTTCCGCCAAGCTGGCCGGCGCGAAAGATCATCCTGCCAGCAGCGGAAACAGCGGGTGCTCCATGGGGCTGCCCGCGGGCAGTTCGTCGGCGAGGCCGGGAAAGGGCGGCGAGGTGGTCCAGGCCCGCGGTGCGTGGACCATGTCGTCACCCAGCAGGCGCACCGAGAAAGCGCGACGGCGATGAGGGCCACTGACGCCACCTGAGGCGTGCAGGGTCAGCATGTTGAAGAAGACGGCGTCGCCGGGTTCCAGCGCCCAGCCAAGGATGGAGTAGCGCTCACGCTTAGCCTCGATGTCAGGCAGCTCGGCCAGACTGCCCTCGGGGAACCAGCTGGCCTGGTGGTCCATGAAGGTCCGCGGCATCAGCCAGGGCCCCTTGTGGGACCCGGCCACAAACTCCAGGGTGGCCGCCCGGGATACCGGATCCACCGGTAGCCACATGCTGACGTTCTGACTGCCTTCCACGTTGTAGTAGGGCTGGTCCTGGTGCCAGGGGGTCCGCTGGCGCGTGCCCGGTTCCTTGACCAGTAGATGGTCGTGGTAGAGGCGTACCTGGCGTGAGCCCATCAGGCGTTGCCCGATAAGCCCCAGCGGCGAGTCGAAGATGAAACCCCGATACGCTTCGTTGGTCTGCCAGTTGCAGAAGTCCTCGAAGAACCAGCCTGGGTCATCGGGTCGACTGGCGACCTTGGCCCGGGGGCTGGGATCGCGCAGGTTGTCCTCGATGCCCTCCGCCAGTCGCTTCAGCTCCTGGGGGCAGAAGATGCCGCGTAGACAGATGGCGCCGTCGCGCTGGAAGGCGGCGACGTCTTCGTCGCTGACCATGGTGTCGGGATGGATGCGCAGGTTCATGGGGCCTCCAGGCGGTGGAAGTCAGGAAGAGGAAAGGACAGCTGTGACAACAGCCGGTCGAAGAAGCCCTCGCACTTCGCGATCTGATCGAAGGCGATGAACTCATCTGGCTGATGGGCCTGATGGATGCTGCCGGGGCCGCAGATCACAGTAGGGACGCCCAGTTGGGCGAACAGCCCGGCCTCGCAGCCGAAGCCGAGCGCCAACGGCTCGACGCTGCATTCGGCCAGCTCGGCGATCCATGACAGGTAGCGTTGGCGGCGTTCGTCCAGCGGTGGGTACTGGCCGCGGCATTCCAGGGTCAGTCTGGCGCGACGGCCGAGGCCGATCAGGTCGCGATCCAGGCCGCTGGGAAAGTCCTTGCGCAGGCGCTCGAGGATTTCCATGGCGGGCTGCCCGGGCAGCGGGCGCATCTCGAAGTCGATGCGGCAGTGCTCGGGGATCTGATTCAGCGCGCTGCCACCCTCGATCAGCCCGACGTGGACCGTGGAGTAGGGGGGATCGAAGCGCTGATCGGTGAGCGACATCAGGCGCTTTTCCCGTGCCAGTTGGCGGATCTGCGCAACCACGCCCGCGCCGACATCGATGGCGTTGACGCCTCGCCCTGGGTAGCCCGAGTGGCCTCCCACACCCTCGATGGTGGCGCGCATGCCGACGTGGCCCTTGTGGGCGTTGGCGATGCGCATCGCGGTGGGCTCGCCGACGATGATGCCCCGCAGGCGCTCCTTGTGGGCCTCGAGAAACGGCAGCATCAGCGGGGCACCCAGGCACCCGACCTCTTCGTCGAAGGACAGCGCCAGCAACACCGAGTGACGCGAGTGCTCTGCCTGCCAGGCGGCCAGTTTGGTCAGGGCCACGCCGATGAATCCCTTCATGTCCGCCGTACCGCGACCGTAGAGGCGTTCAGCGTGGCGTTTCGGCGTGAACGGGGCGGTGACACGCCAGTCTGCGGGGCTCGCCGGCACCACGTCGGTGTGGCCGGAAACCAGCAGGGCCGGGGCGTCGTGGGGGCCGAATTCGGCGATCAGGTTGGCCTTGTCGCCGCTGTCGTTGTAGAGCAGGGTCACCGCTGCCCCACGCGCCTCGAGCCAGCCGGCGACGTCGTTGATCAGTTCAAGGTTGGAGCGATGACTGGTGGTGTCGAAGGCCACCAGGCGTTCGATCATCGCAAGGCTGAAGGGTAGCGTGTTGCTGGTCAAGACGAGGCTCCGTGAGTGCAGACCGTCAGGCGAGGGGCCAGACCACCAGGGTCGCCAGCAGGATGAGCACAGCGCCGAGGGGATAGAGCAGGGCGATCAGCGGCAGCATGAAACGCATCCAGCGGCTCCAGGGAATGCCGGCGATGGTGAGCCCCGCCATCAACCAGCCGGCGGTAGGAGTAAAGGCATTGGATATGCCGTCGCCAAACTGGAAGGCCAGCACCGCGACCTGGCGGTGTACCTCGGCGAGGTCCGCGATGGGCGTCATGATGGGCATGGTCAGCGCCGCCTGGCCGCTGCCCGAGGTGACGATGAAGTTCATCGCGCTTTGCATGGCGAACATGCCCAGTGCTGCGGCCGACGCCGAGGTGTCGCCGATCAGCGTGGAAAGCGAATGGATGATGGTGTCGATGATCTCGCTGTGTTGCACGATGACCACGATGGTGAAGGCCAGGCCGACCGCCAGGGCGCCGTCCATCATGTCCTTGCAGCCGGTGGAAAAGGCTCCGGCGATGGTGTTGGCTCGCATGCCGGCGAGCAGCCCGGTGACGATACCCAGCAGCAGGAAGACGCCGGCCATCTCCTTGAGGTACCAGCCGAAGGCACTGACCCCGGCGATGATCGCCACCAGGGCCAGGGCGAAGGCGCCGAGGATCAGCAGGTGGCGAGGGGTCAGGTCGACGTGATCACCCGGTCCTTCTTCATCGGGCGGGGCCAGGCCGTAGACCACACTGCGCTCTGGCCTCGCCTGCACGCGACGGGCGTAGAACATCACGTAGCCGATGCTCAGGGCGACGAACGCAAGCCAGCAGACGAAGCGGTAGCCCATGCCGGAAAACAGCGGCAATTCGGCGATGCTCAGGGCGACGCCGACGTTGAAGGGATTGAGAAAGGAGCCGGTGTAGCCGATGGCGGTGCCGATCAGCGGGATGGCGGCGGCGACCACGGCGTCGTAGCCGATACGTCGCGCCAGCGGCAGCAGGATGAAGATGTAGACGATGCTGCCCTCGATCATGCCGTAGGTACCGGAACACAGGGCGAAGAAGGTCATCATCAGCGGGATGATCAGGATCTCGCGGCCCTTGAGCTTCACCAGCAGGAAGTGGACCAGCCCTTCGATGGCGCGGGAGCGCCTCAGGACCCCGAAGGTACCGCCGACGATGACCAGAAAGAAGATGATCGACGAGCCGCTCTTCATCCCTTCGAAGAAGGCGTTGAAGAACTCGAAGGGACCGATGCCCGGGGAGTCGATGGCCTGGTAGGTGCCGGCGACGATGACCGAGCGCCCGTCGGCGTTGGTGATGCGTTCGAAGCTTCCGCTGGGGACGAACCAGGTGACGATGGCCGCCAGCAGGGCGAGAAAGAAGAGGATGACGAAGGCGTGGGGGAGCGGCCTCTGTTGCTCGACGTGTGGTCTCGCGGCCATCTTGTCATGATTCATCGGCTGACTCTCGCTGGTGGCGGGTTTGTGGCACCTGGGGCTGAGTTCATTGATCCTTTCGGTTTAGTCCGAACCAGCGAAGCCTGTCGAGTCAGGGCGCGCGGCTGGGCAGAAGATCGTCGAGAACGAGGTCACACAATGCGCCTTCGTCCAGCAGACGTGTGGCGGCCTCAATGTCCGGTGCGAAGTAACGATCGTGGTCATAGTGGGTCACCCGGCGACGCAGTCGCTGACGGGCCTGCTCCAGCAAAGGTGTCGAGGCGAGCCCCTCGCGCATGTCGAGGCCCTGGCAACTTGCCAGCCATTCGATGGCCAGCACGCCGCGAACATTGGCCGCCATCTCCTTGAGTCGCCGTCCCGCCGCCGGCGCCATGGACACATGGTCCTCCTGATTGGCCGAGGTAGGCAGGCTGTCGACGCTGTGAGGGTGGGCCAGAGCCTTGTTCTCGCTGGCCAGCGCGGCGGCTGACACCTGGGCAATCATGAAACCGGAATTCACGCCGCCGTTTTCCACCAGGAAGGGGGGAAGCCGGGACATGTGGGTGTCCATCATCAGCGAGATGCGTCGCTCCGACAGGGCCCCGATCTCCGCCAGCGCCAGCGCCAGATTGTCGGCCACGAGGGCAACCGGCTCGGCGTGGAAGTTGCCGCCCGAGAGGATGTCGCCGTTGTCGGCGAACACCAGCGGGTTGTCGGTGACGGCGTTGGCCTCGATCTCGAGCACCCTGGCCGCGTGGCGGATCTGGTCGAGCACCGCGCCCATGACCTGAGGCTGGCAGCGCAGCGAGTAGGGGTCCTGGACGCGGTCACAGTCGGCGTGGGAGGCCCCCACCTCGCTGGTGTCCTCGAGCAGGTGACGATAGGCCCTGGCAACGTCGATCTGCCCGGGTTGGCCGCGCAGTTCGTGGATGCGGGCGTCGAAGGGAACCCGCGAGGCCAGGCTCGCCTCTACGCTAAGGGCGCCGCACACTGTGGCGCTGGCAAACAGATCTTCGGCCTCGAACAGACCGCGCAGCGCCAGCGCGGTGGAGACCTGGGTGCCATTGAGCAGCGCCAATCCCTCCTTGGGTGCCAGGGTCAGGGGCGACAGGCCAGCCACGTTCAGGGCGTCCCGTCCCGAGAGGGTCTCGCCACGGTGGCGTGCCTGGCCCTCGCCCAGCAGTACCAGACTCATATGGGCCAGTGGCGCCAGGTCGCCCGAGGCACCTACCGAGCCCTTGGCGGGGATGACCGGCCAGACCTCGGTGTTGATCAGGGTGATCAGGGCGTCGAGGACTTCGCCGCGAATGCCGGAGTAGCCGCGTGCCAGGCTTGCCACCTTCAGCGTCATGATCAGCCGCACCAGCTCGTCGTCCAGGCGTTCGCCGACGCCGGTGGCGTGGGATAGCACCAGCGAGCGCTGCAGGTCCTCCAGGCGTTCGCGCTCGATGCGGGTCTGAGCCAGCAGGCCGAAGCCGGTGTTGACCCCGTAGGCGGTGCGTCCCTCGTCGATGACGCCAGCCACCGTCGCCACCGATGCGTCGATGGCGGCGTATGCCGAGGGCTCCAGAGACACCACTGTCGGTGACGTGAGGAGCCGGCGCATGTCCTGGAGGGTGAGTTGGCCTGGGGTGATGACGAGTCGATGCATGGTGGCGAGCTCCCGAGACGTGGCCGAACATGATGGGAAAACTTTAATGTATATACATTAACAGCAGGGCAACGGCGCGGCGTCAAGGCGTCTATCGTCGAACAGCAGGCAGGAATCGCCAGGGGGAGTGACGATGTGTGTCACAGACTGTGCTTGATCTTCTATACAGATTTCGCCACTGACATGAGCGGGGTGGGCGACTGGGTCGGCTAGCGCAGGGATGGGTCGATGGACGTCTGGACCTGGTTCACAACGTCAGCGAATTCAGGCAGGTGTCGGACCGTCGCTACAGTGTTGCCCATGGGCTGGTGTCCCCCTGTTCCAGCACACGTCGCACGGTGGCGAGGGCCTGTTGCAGGGACTCGCGGCTGTCGGGGGCGCCCACGCAAAGGCGAATGGCCTGGGGCGCCGGCTCGCTGCCGGTACAGAAGGGTTCAGGCGTTGCCACCAGCACGCCTTCGCTCTTCAGCAGGGCCTGTACCTCGCTGGCCCGACGGCCCTCGGGCAGCGGTAGCCAGAAGTTGGCGCCATGTATGAGATGGCGGGGCGTCAGGGCCTCGAAGCTTGCCCGTGCCAGACGCTGCCGAGCGGCCAGCTCTGCGGTCTGCCAGGCCAGCAGTTCGGGGTAGCGGGGCGAGGCGATCCAGCGCCGCGCCACCTCGGTCATCAGCGGCGGACACATCCATGACTGCGCCCGCAGCAGGCTGCCGATGCGCTCGCGCAGGGTGGCCGGCATCTGCAGGGTGCCGACCCTGAGGCCACCGGAGAGCACCTTGGAGGTGCTGAATACCTGCAGCGTGCGTTCCGGCGCCAGCTCCAGCAGAGACACACCGCGATCCTCCCGCGGCAGGTACTGGACGGCGTCCTCGATCAGCCAGAAGTCATGTCGGCGCGCCAGGGCGGCGAGCTGTTCCCTGCGCTGCGGCGAAAGCACCGCGCTGGTGGGGTTGTTCTGGTCCGGGGTCAGGTAGACCAGGCGGGGCACCTGGCGCTGGCACAGGCGTGCCAGTGCATCGATGTCCATGCCGTCGTCGTCCAGGGGTACCGCCATCGGCTTGAGGTGAGCGTGGCGGGTGGCGGCGTTGAACCCCGGATAGGTGAGGGCGTCGGCGGCCACGCTGTCGCCGGGGCGGGTCAGGGCTCTCAGGCACAGGTCGATGCCGTGCTGGCCGCCCTGGGTAATCGCCAGCACCTCGTGCAGGGGAAAGCCGAGATCCTCAAGCCAGCATGACAGCGCCTCTCTGTGCTGCCGGGTGCCGATGTCGGGCTGGTAGGCGGCGACCATGGCAAGACAGGCCGGGTCCTCGGTCACCTCCGCCAGGGCCTGTTGCAGACACTGGTGACGCCAGGGGTGCGGCGGAGCAAAGCTCAGGCTCATGTCGACCACGCCATCGGAGTCGGCTGCGACGTGTACATCGAAGGGGCTGTTGCCGGCGGCGGCGTCATTGACGTAGGTGCCACTGCCGACCCGGGACGATACCCAGCCCCGTTGCTGGGCTTCGCTGTAGGCGCGGGTGATGGTGCCCACGGTGACGCCCAGCGCGTCGGCCAGGGCCCGTTGCGGGGGCAGTCGATCGCCGGCGGCGAGCTGGCCCTGGTCGATGGCATCGCCGATGGCCGAGGCGATCTGACGATAGCGGGCCGAGCGGGAGTCGAATTCGAGGGAGGGAGTCCAGATTGTCATGGTGACAATAAACTCTTTGACGGCAATTGTTGCCTGAGTATGCTTTAAAAACCGGGGTCAATTCACCTTGTTTCACACCATAATGCAAAAATTGTAGGGGTACAATCATGGAAGAGACCGCTAGTCAGCTCGCCTTTCTGCTTCCGGCAGCGCTGTTCATGGTGTCCATGACCATCACGCCGGGTCCCAACAACGTCATGCTGACCGCCTCCGGCGCCAACTACGGCTTCCTGCGTACCCTGCCACATCTGTTCGGCATCCTGGGCGGCTGTTTTGTGCTGTTCGCCTCGATCGCGCTCGGGCTGGGGGTGGTGTTCGAGCGCTATCCGGTGGTGCAGGGCGGACTCAAGCTGGTCGGCAGCCTGTACCTCTTGTACCTGGCCTGGAAGATCGCGACGGCCCCGCCGCCGGACCTGCGGGTAGGCGATGCCCGCCCGCTGTCCTTCGTGCAGGCGGCGGCGTTCCAGTTTGCCAACCCCAAGGCGTGGGTCATGGGTATCGCGTTGATGGCGGGGTTCCTGCCGGACGGCGGCAACCCCTGGGTCAACGCCCTGCTGCTGGCGGGCGTGGCGGAACTGGTGGGGCTGCCCTGCATCGCTCTGTGGGCAGGGTTTGGCACCGCCATCGGCCGCCTGTTGAAGAGCGACCGATCCTGGCGGGTGTTCAATGGGGTGATGGGGGCGCTCACCGCGGCCTGCGTGGTGATGATCCTGGCCTGAACCATTCAGCCTGGCGCGATCGGAGCTTAGGGCTTGTCTGAAAAGTGCCTGCGCTCGGTAATACGGCGTTAAAAATCGTCTGGTGCGCCAGCCCGGTCAAAATGCTCATTTACACCCCGTAAACTGCGCTTTCTCACCGATTTTTGCCTTGTCTAACCTTCGCTCGTCGACTTTTCGGACAGCGCCTAAGGCTTGGTCGACAAGACTCAGCCCTCGCTGGGCTCATCTGGCGATGCCCCCTCGGGCCGCCGGGCGGTCAGGGTGATCTCCACCGCGGCGCCGCCATGCAGCTGTGGCGACACGGTGCAGGTACGCGCCGGATAGCGCGCAGCCTCGAACCACTCGGAATAGACATCATCCACCGCCTGTTGCAGCGACAGGTCGGTGAGGTGCACTTGAACACGTACGGTGTCGGCCAGGGTGCAATCCGCCTGCTCGAGCAGGTGAGACAGTCGCCTGAGGATCCAGCGAGTTTCTTCGGCGGCGTCACCGAGAATGGCGTCACTGCCCTGGATATCGGCGGCGGTCAGCCCCGACAGATGGACGTAGTGTTCGTCCATGACCAGATGGGAGCCCGGAAACTCGGGGCTGGGTAGGGTGGGGTCGTTGAAGTAGCGTGCCATCTTGCCTCCTGCTGCGGCTTGGTCGCTGTGCCGCTGGAGAAATGTCTGGCGAATGCCGCCGACTTTCCTTGCGGAAAGCAGGCGGCGGAAATGCGTTTGTCGGGTGACTGCGGAGAGCGTCCGGGAATAGTGCGCGCGTCAGCTGCTGACTTCGCACTGCACCGGCATGCGCCGGCCGATGGTCCAGGTGGCCTCGTTGCCCTTGCCACGGAAGACGTGCTGGCCGTTTTCCGAGGCGTAGTGCATGCCCGAGGCGGCGGGCTGGCGTTCGAGCGGGAAGCTGTCGCCGTGCATCTGTACCTCGGCGCTGTCCTGACTGTCGAAGACGATGGTGAACTGGCTGCCATCCTGGCAGATGTAGTCGGCGGAGGGCGAGGCTGCGGCGTCGGCACTGTCATCATGGCCACTGCCGCCGGCACAGCCGGCCAGGGCGGTGAACAGCGCAGTGAAGGCGGCAACAGGGATCCAGCTGGCGTTCATGAAACATCTCCTTGTCATATGAAGGGAGCCGTGGAAAAGGCTCGCCTGGCGTTAGGCCTTCCCAGGCTACACAAGTTCCGCACCCGCCACGATACCTCGCCGGATCAGCCCTGCTCAGGCGGTTCGCGTCCGGGAGTCGTGTTGCCGCGGGAGTCGCCGTCGTTATCGTCATGGGCCCCGTCGTCAACGCTGACATCCGTCGGTTGTTGCTCCTGGCGTCTGGCGTGGCGCTCTGCCTTGTCCTGATGGGTGTCGTCGGGCACCAGGGCTAGCAGAGTCTCGCCGTCACCGGCATCGAAGCTTTCATCCTTGTGCATGACGCGTACTTCGCCATCCTCGCTGTAGGTCGATATCACCCGGGCGTCGGGGTTGTCGCGTCGATAGTCCTCGAACGAATAGCTCTCGCTGAGGCGCGTCAGACGGACGCACCAGCCCTCGCGGATGTAGTTGGTGGCCTGTTCGAAGTCGAGTTCCTTGGCAAAGAAGCGCCCGCCCAGGGTCTGCTCGAGATGATCGCCACCGGCACCGCCCCCCGGGGCGAAGCGGTACACCTGATGGTGGCCGAATTCGGGAGCATAGTGCATGCACAGCAGGGCGTTGTAGTCGTCGTTGTCGGTCAGCGCCACCATGCTGTCGAAGCGGCTGAACTCCAGCGTCAGTTCGGCCTCCTCGGTGAGTACCTCGCCGTAGTAGGTGGGAATGTCGCGGCCTCTGACCTGGCGCAGATGGTTGTAGTTGCGATCGGCGATCAGCACCGGGCGCCCGGTGGACTGGATGGCCTCGGCCAGGGCGACCGTGAAGGGGTTGGCGCCGATGATCAACAGCCCCTTGGTATCGGTGGACTGAAGATTGAAGCGACGGGCCAGGGGCTGCAGCGAGAAGCCGTGAAGCAGCACCGTGACCGCGACGATGGCAAAGGCCAATGGCGACAGCAGGGCGGCGTCCTCGATGCCGATGTCGACCAGGCGCGCGCCGAACAGACCGGCGATGGCCACCGCGACCACCCCGCGTGGACCGATCCAGCCGACCATCAGCTTTTCGCCGAAGGGCAGGTCGACCTTGATCAACGATATGAAGACCGCCAGCGGGCGGACCAGCAGCAGTACCACTGCGACGAACAGGATTTCGCGGGTCGTCAGGGTGGCCAGGGTGCCCAGGTCCACCTGAGCGGCCAGCAGGATGAATACCCCGGAGACCAGCAGTACGGTGATGTTCTCCTTGAAGCGGCGAATCTCGTCCAGCGACGACAGCGACGAATTGCCGATCACCACGCCCATCACGGTGACCGCCAGCAGGCCGCTTTCATGCAGCAGGGCATTGGGCAGGGCGTAGGTGGCCATGACGAAGAAGATGATCACCGGCACCTTGAGAAACTCGGGGATATGGCCGCCCTTGATCGCGCGGATCAGCCCCCAGGCGGTGGCCAGTCCCACCGCGCTCGCCACCGCGATGCCCAGCGCCATATGGCCGAGTGTCATCGACAGCGAGTGAGAGGAGTTGAGGACGATGGCGAGTTCGAAGGCCAGCACCGCCGCCAGGGCGCCCACCGGGTCATTGAGGATCGCTTCCCAACGCAGGATTTCCCCCGGACGTCGCTTGAGGCTGGCCTGGCGCAGCAGGGGAATGATGACGGTGGGGCCGGTGACGATCAGGATGCCGCCAAGCACCGAGGCCGATGCCCAGGTCAGCCCACCGATGTAGTGACCCGACAGGGTCGCCAGCAGCCAGACCAGCGGGCCGCCGAAGAACACCAGGCGCTTCACCGCAAGCTCCGCGCCCTTCAGCCGTGTCAGGTTCAGCGTCAGGCCACCCTCGAACAGGATCATCGCCACGGCGACCGCGATCAGCGGTTCGAGCAACTCGTCGAATACCGAGCGTGGGTCGAGTACACCGGTTACCGGGCCGATGAGTACGCCGCTCAGCAGCAGCAGGACGATGGCCGGCACCTTCCAGCGCCAGGCCAGCCACTGGGCGCCGATACCGAGCGCCGCGATCAGGCAGAAGACGAGAACGGGGGTCATGAGGGGCTTCCCTGTGGTCCAATCGGTGCAATCAGTGCTTTGCTTGCCAGGCTGGCGAGGTAACGTCGGCGAGCGCAGGCACTTTTCCTACAAGGCATAACGCTAGGCGGCGCCCGCTGCATTCACAACCAACCCTGTAAACGCTTGCGACCCGATCGGCACAGTTGCCCGGAGACTCAGGGGCCCGCGCCACGCAGGCATTGAAGGAGCCTTCGCACTACCGAGGGCGGGGAAGTGTTCGCGTCAGCCCGCGGGCCGGTCGACGCCGGCCGCACGGACGCCGAGGACGGGTGACGAAGATTGAACGTGAAGCCGGAAACGCTGATGATCTTGTCGCGCTGAAGCGAGACTTCGAACTCCGCTCTTGGCGCGGCCAGGTCGAAGTCATACTGGGTGGTAAGGATCACCTGCTTGTTCTGTTCATGACGGTAGCCCGAGCGCAGCGGTATCAGACGAATCGCATTGGATACCACGCTCTCCTCGTCCGGTTCCGGCACGATGGTCGGTAGGCCGATGTAGACCTTGTCATTTTCCAGGGTCACCAGAGCATAGGTGATCTTGCGATATTTAAGCTGTTTCAGCGTCTCCAGCAAGGACGACCGGCTCATCCGGTCGTGTCGATCGATCGTGCCTTTGCGCAGGTTGTCGGACAGTCCGGTTCGGGCCTCGAGAATAGCCGCGTTGTGGGCCAGGTCGATCTTGGCCTGGGTCATGATGGTGACAAGGTGGTGCTCGATAGGCGCCTGGTCTCGCAGCAGCTTCACCACATGGTGGCGGCGCGCCTGTTGTAGCCGTGTTGCTCCCAGCCAGGTGAATCGCTGGCATGACCAGGCAATGGACCAGGTAAAGGCGATTGAGCACAGTGACAGGGACGCAATCTGAAGCGATGCCATGGTGGCGGGAGGAGGAGGCGTTGCAGAGTAGAGTCCGCTTGCCATCAGCTGGGCGAGCAGCATGAACAGGTGAGTGTGAGGAAGGAGGGTGATGCCTGTCAGCCTGCCGATCAGCACACCGAGCCACGGCAGCAGATAGCCGAACAGCAAGGCGACCACCGCGACAATAAGAATGCCGAACTGCGCGGCACGAATGTAGAGCGACCAGCCATGGTAGAGGCTGATACGGATGCGCTCGGCAGGGCTTTCGGTGAGGTAGATATAGCCACACACCAGCACGGGAAAGATGAGCAGCCCGATCATGGTGGGCGGCTACGCTGCTACTGGCTGTCGTGGGAAGCCAGGGGGAAGCTCTGGTCGATGCGTTGGCGCTCGAGCTCGGCGGCGTCCTTGCTGGCGTACCTGCGCACCACCACGGTGCCCGAGGCAGTGATATCCACGTCATCCCAGCCTGCCGTCTCTGCCGCCTCGGTAGATTGCTGCAGCTGCTGCTGAATCTGCTCGAGAATGCGTTGGCCCTGTGCGCTCATGTCCTGTTCCTCTCATGGACTGACACTGAGAATAGCACGATGCGATGTATGTCGCGGGATGGAAAGGAAGCGGAAGGGAGAGGAAAGGGAGGGAAGAATCGCTCAGGCCCTGTTTCTCGCTTTCCTCCTTCCCCCTCGGCATTGGTCAGCCCTTGGCAACCACCGCCACACCGGCCTTGGAACGATTGGGACGCCCGATGGCGCGGGTGATCCAGTCGCCCACGGCGGCGATGCGCTCGAGGTCCACCGTGGTTTCGATGCCCAGGCCTTCAAGCAGGTAGACCACGTCCTCGGTGGCGACATTGCCGCTGGCGCCCTTGGCGTAGGGGCAGCCCCCGAGGCCCGCCACCGAGCTGTCGATCACCTGGACGCCGTCTTCGAGTACCGCGGCCAGATTGGCTAGCGCCTGGCCATAGGTGTCGTGGAAGTGGGCGGCCAGACGCTCGACCGGAACGTCACGGGCCACCGCCTCGAGCATGCGCCGGGCCTTGAGCGGGGTACCGGTGCCGATGGTGTCGCCCAGTGACACCTCGTAGCAGCCCATCTCGTCCAGCGCCCGGGCGACCGCCGCCACCTGCTCGGGGGCGATGTCGCCTTCGTAGGGGCAGCCGAGCACGCAGGACACATAGCCGCGCACCTGGATCCCCTGATCGCGGGCGCGTTCCACCACCGGGGCGAAGCGCTCGAGCGACTCGGCGATGGAGCAGTTGATGTTCTTTTGCGAGAACGACTCCGAGGCCGCGCCGAACACCGCCACCTCATCGACGCCGCACTCGATGGCCGCCTCCAGTCCCTTGAGGTTGGGAGTCAGCGCCGAATAGCGCACCCCTGGCTGGCCTTTGCCCTCTCGCATCAGGGCGGTCATCACCTCGCGGTGGTCGGCCATCTGCGGCACCCATTTGGGCGACACGAAGCTGGCCGCCTCGATATGGCGGTGGCCGGCCTTGGCCAGGCGTTCGACCAGTTCGAGCTTGGTCGCCGTGGTGATCGGGTCCGGCTCGTTCTGCAGGCCGTCGCGAGGCCCGACTTCGACGATGCGAACGCTGGCGGGAAGGGCCATCAGCGGGACTCCTTTTGCTCGGTTTCGGGCTGTGTCTCTGACTGCGCCTCTGTTGGCGACGCGCCGGCGTCGAACTCCAGCAGCACGTCGCCCTGGCCGACGGTGTCGCCGGCGGCGAAGTGGAAGCTGGCCACGGCGCCGTCGGCCGGGGCGGTGAGGGTGTGCTCCATCTTCATCGCTTCCATCACCATCAGGGCGTCACCCTTGGCAACGGCAGCACCGGGCGCAACCAGCAGCGCCACCACGGTACCGTGCATGGGCGCGGTCAGGGTCGACTCGACCTCGTGCTGGCCGTGGTCGATGGCGTCGATACGCCGCCAGTAAAGGCGGACCTCGCCCTCGGGGCTCGACAGCACGATCTCGTTGCGCTCCTTGCCTTCGCCCACCAGGCGCGCCTGCAGGCGGCGGCGGTGGCCGTCCAGAGTGATCGCCACGGCGTCGCCGGGCAGATCGGTGAGGCTCGCCGATACCTGCTGAACCTCGTCGCGATTGGCCCCGCTGATGCTGAGCTGCCAGGCGTCGTCGCTGGCCCCATGACGTCCCTCGACCAGCGCCAGGCTCGCAGGCTCGGCGTCCAGCGCCTCGCGCGGGTCGCACAGGGCGATACGAATCTGGCGCGGGCCGTTCAGGCGAAAGCCGTCGTGGCGGTCCCAGGGCGAGTCGCTCTCGCACTCCCGAGACAGCTGATGCAGCGCCACCAGGGCGGCGCTGGCCAGGCTGTCCTGGTCGAGGCCGCGGGAGGCGAACAGGCTGTCCTCGTGGCGCTCGATAAAGCGGGTATCGAGGTTGGCCGCCTGGAAGTCCGGGTGGGTGGCGAGGCGCTGCAGGAAGCCGCGGTTGGTGACCACACCACGCACGTCCAGCGCCGCCAGGGCGCGGTTCAGGGTCGCCAGCGCCGAGGCGCGGTCGGGGCCGTGGGTGATCAGCTTGGCCAGCATGGGGTCGTAGTGCATCGACACCATGTCACCGCTTTCGACCCCGCTGTCCAGGCGCACCCTGGCCGGGTCCAGCGAGGCGCCCTCGAGGTCCAGCGAAAAGTGGCTGAGCAGGCCGGTGGCGGGCAGGAAGTCCTGGTCGGCGTCCTCGGCGTAAAGCCGCGCCTCGAAGCTGTGGCCATTGATGGTCAGCTCATCCTGGCTCAGCGGCAGGCGCTCGCCCATGGCCACGCGCAGCTGCCACTCGACCAGGTCCTGCCCGGTGATCATCTCGGTGACAGGGTGTTCCACCTGCAGGCGGGTGTTCATCTCCATGAAATAGAAGGAGCCGTCCTGCCCCGGTGAGGCGTCGAGCAGAAACTCCACCGTGCCGGCGCCGACGTAACCGATCTCCTGGGCCGCGCGCACCGCCGCCTCGCCCATGGCCTGGCGCAGTTCCAGGGTCATGCCCGGTGCAGGGGCTTCCTCGAGCACCTTCTGGTGACGACGCTGCACGCTGCAGTCGCGCTCGAACAGGTAGACGCCGCCGCCGTGGCTGTCGCAGAACACCTGGACCTCGACGTGGCGAGGCTGGGTCAGGTACTTCTCGATCAACATGCGGTCGTCGTTGAAGGCCGCGCGGGACTCCCGTCGGCAGCCGTCCAGGGCCGCCTGGAACTCGTCGGCGTTCTCGACCACGCGCATGCCCTTGCCGCCGCCACCGGCGCTGGCCTTGAGCAGCACCGGATAGCCGATGGCGTCGGCCTCGCGCTTGAGCAGGTCGTCGTCCTGATCATCCCCGTGGTAGCCCGGCACCAGCGGGACCCCGGCGTCCATCATGCGGGCCTTGGCGGCGGACTTGTCGCCCATGGCCTTGATGCTGGAGGCGGGCGGGCCGACGAAGACGATACCGGCGTCTTCGCAGGCGCTGACGAAGGCCTCGTTTTCCGACAGGAAACCGTAGCCGGGATGGATAGCGCCGGCGCCGCTGCGGCGGGCCGCCGCGATGACCTTGTCGACATCGAGATAGCTTTCCCGGGCCGGCGCCGGACCGATGCGGATCGCCTCATCGGCTTCGCGCACGTGGCGCGCGCCTTCATCGGCGTCGGAGTACACCGCCACCGTCTTCAGGCCCATGGCCCGGGCGGTGGCCATGACACGACAGGCGATCTCGCCACGATTGGCCACCAGCAGAGTGTCGAAGCGCGGCTGGCGGTCTGACGGATTCGAGCTCATGAGGCGCTCCCTTTTTTGTTGGTGGATGAGGGGGGGCTGGCGGATGAAGGGGGGCTGGTGGAAGAGGCGGTGTCGGCCCAGGCCGGACGGCGCTTCTCGAGGAAACTCGCCAGTCCCTCCTGGCCTTCGGCGCTGGTGCGCAGTTCACTGATGACCTGACAGGTGCGCTCGCGGGTGGCGTCGCTGTCGGTGTCCCTGGCGACTTCCGCCAGCAGGCCCTTGGTGGCCCGGCTGGCCTGGGGCGAGGTGGCCAGCAGGGTGTCGAGCATCGCGTCGATGGCGGCGTCGAGTTCCTCTGCGGCGACCACCAGGTGGACCAGGTCCAGTCGCTGGGCGGTGTCGGCGTCCATGACTTCGGCGCTGAGCGCGTAGCGGCGCATCTGACGGCTGCCGATGGCGCGCTGCACGTAGGGGCTGATGACCGCCGGCGACAGGCCGATGCGGACCTCGGACAGGCAGAACTTGGCTCTGTCGGAGGCGATCACGATGTCGCAGCAGGCGGCCAGGCCTACCGCGCCACCGAAGGCCGCACCCTGGACCCGGCACACCGTCACGCAGGGCAGGCTGTCGAGGCCGTGCATCAGGCGAGACAGCTCACGCGAGTCGGCCAGGTTGTCGTCGACGCTGTAGTCGACCATGCGCTTCATCCAGTTGAGGTCGGCGCCGGCGGAGAAGCTCTTGCCCTCTGAACCCAGCACCAGCACTCGTACCTTGCCGCTGTCGGCGGCCTGGCGTACCTGATCCAGGTGGGCGTTGAGCTCGCCGATCAGGGCGTCGTCGAAGGCGTTGTGCACCTCGGGGCGGGTCAGTGTCAACCAGGCAACCCCCCGGTCGTCGATCCGTAGTTGGGACATGTCTGACATGGGATCCATCCTTGAGGGCATTACATGCGGAAGACGCCGAAGCGCGTATGTTCGATCTCGGCATTCATCGCGGCGGCCAGCGACAGGCCCAGTACATCGCGGGTCTGGGCCGGGTCGATCACGCCGTCGTCCCACAGTCGGGCGCTGGCGTAGTAGGGGTGGCCCTGGTGTTCGTACTGTTCGCGGGTCGGCTTCTTGAAGGCCTCTTCGTCCTCGGCGGACCAGGACTCGCCGGCGCGTTCGATCTGCTCGCGCTTGACCTGGGACAGCACGCCGGCGGCCTGCTCGCCGCCCATCACCGAGATGCGGGCGTTGGGCCACATGAACAAAAGGTTGGGTTCGAAGGCGCGGCCGCACATGCCGTAGTTGCCGGCGCCGAAGCTGCCGCCGATCAGCACCGTGAACTTGGGCACCTTGGCGCAGGACACCGCGGTCACCAGCTTGGCGCCATGCTTGGCGATGCCCTCGTGCTCGTACTTCGAGCCGACCATGAAGCCGGTGATGTTCTGCAGGAACACCAGCGGAATCTTGCGCTGGGCACACAGCTCGATGAAGTGGGCGCCCTTGACCGCGCTCTCCGAGAACAGCACCCCGTTGTTGGCGACGATACCCACCGGATGACCGTGGATATGGGCGAAGCCGGTGACCAGGGTATCGCCGTAGTAGCGCTTGAACTCGTCGAAGTCGGAGCCGTCGACGATCCGCGCGATGACCTCGCGCACCTCGAAGGGCTTCTTGAGGTCGGTACCGACGATACCGTAGAGCTCCTCGGGGTCGAGGCTGGGCGGGCGCGGAGCGGCCATCGCCAGCTCGCCGCGCTTCTGCCAGTTCAGGCGGGACACGCAGCGCCTGGCGATCTGCAGGGCGTGGGCGTCGTTGTCGGCGTAGTGATCGGCGACCCCGCTGATCCGAGTATGGACGTCGGCGCCGCCCAGGTCCTCGGCGCTGATGGTCTCGCCGGTCGCGGCCTTGACCAGCGGCGGGCCGCCGAGAAAGATCGTGCCCTGCTCGCGCACGATGATCGATTCATCGGCCATGGCCGGCACATAGGCGCCACCGGCGGTGCAGGAGCCCATCACCACGGCGATCTGGGGAATTCCCTCCGCCGACAGGGTGGCCTGGTTGTAGAAGATTCGGCCGAAGTGGTCGCGGTCGGGGAACACCTCGTCCTGGCGCGGCAGAAAGGCACCGCCGGAGTCGACCAGGTAGACGCAGGGCAGGCGATGCTTGCGCGCGACTTCCTGGGCGCGCAGGTGCTTCTTCACCGTCAGCGGAAAATAGGTGCCGCCCTTGACGGTGGCGTCGTTGGCGACGATCACGCACTCGACGCCCGAAACGCGGCCGATGCCGGTGACGATGCCGGCCGCCGGCACTTCGGCGTCGTACACCTCATGGGCGGCCAGCGCCGACAATTCGAGGAAGGGCGAGCCCTCGTCGAGCAGGTGGTCGATACGGTCGCGCACGAACAGCTTGCCGCGGGATTCGTGACGGCTACGGGCCTTGTCGCCACCGCCACGGCGGATGGCAGCGGTCAGTTCGGCCAGTTTGCCGACTTCGGCGCGCATGGCCGCGTCCCGGGCCTGGAAGTCCTCGGAGCGCGGGTTGATCTTGGTGTCCAGAATCGCCATGACCGGCTCCCCTTACTTGGATTCGTTGAACAGCTCACGCCCGATCAGCATGCGCCGGATCTCGCTGGTGCCGGCACCGATCTCGTAGAGCTTGGCATCACGCAGCAGGCGCCCGGTCGGGTACTCGTTGATGTAGCCGTTGCCGCCGAGCAGCTGGATGGCGTCCAGCGCCACCTGGGTGGCCTTCTCGGCGCAGTAGAGGATCACCCCGGCGGCGTCCTTGCGCGAGGTCTGGCCGCGGTCGCAGGCGGCGGCGACGGTATAAAGGTAGGCGCGGCAGGCGTTCAGGGTGGTGTACATGTCGGCAACCTTGCCCTGGACCAGCTGGAACTCGCCGATGGACTGGTTGAACTGCTTGCGCTCGTGGATGTAAGGCACCACCACGTCCATCGCCGCCTGCATGATGCCGATGGGGCCGGCAGCCAGCACGGTGCGCTCGTAGTCCAGCCCGCTCATCAGCACGCGCACGCCCTTGCCGACCTCGCCCAGCACGTTCTCGGCGGGGACTTCGCAGTCCTCGAACACCAGTTCGCAGGTGTTGGAGCCGCGCATGCCGAGCTTGTCGAGCTTCTGGGCGGTGGAGAAGCCGGCAAAGCCCTTCTCGATGATAAAGGCCGTCATGCCCTTGGAGCCGGCGTCGGGATCGGTCTTGGCGTAGACCACCAGCACGTCGGCGTCGGGGCCGTTGGTGATCCACATCTTGTTGCCGTTGAGGATGTAGCGATCGCCGTCCTTGCGGGCGCGCAGCTTCATCGACACCACGTCGGAACCGGCGCCCGGCTCCGACATGGCCAGCGCGCCCACGTGCTCGCCGGAGATCAGCTTGGGCAGGTACCTGGCCTTCTGTTCGGCGGAGGCGTTGATCTTGAGCTGATTGACGCACAGGTTGGAGTGGGCGCCGTAGGACAGGCCCACCGAGGCGCTGGCCCGGGAGATTTCTTCCATGGCGATGCAGTGGGCCAGATAACCCATGCCGGTGCCGCCGTCCTCGTCGGACACGGTGATGCCGAGCAGGCCCATGTCGCCGAACTTCTGCCACAGGTCGGCGGGGAATTCATTTTTCTCGTCGATCTCGCCGGCGCGGGGGGCGATCTCGTCGCGGGCGAAGGCATTGACCTGGTCGCGCAGCATGACCAGGGTTTCGTCGAGGCCGAAATCGAGGGGCGTATAGGGGCTGAACATGATGGGCTCCGGGGCATCCTTGATGGTCGATACGGCGCCAGGAGGGGGCCGGACCATCTTTATTGATGGTGTTGGTGACGAGGTGAAACGGCACCGCAGGCGGTGAGCGTTCACGGGATGACAAGAAGATTAGGCAAGGTTTACGTTAACGTAAAGTGCAGCTTGTGATGCTTGCGACCAAAGTTGGTAGATAGGTGCGGGTAGTCGAGCGGCAGGTGCCCGGCAGTGGGTAGCCACCAAAAGCGCCAGACAACGCCTTCGGGTCAGGGCGATGGGGTGAACAGGGGGGCCGTGCGGTTCAGGTCGAGATCAGGATAATGGCAGTGGTTCAATGCCAGGCCAGATTCAGGGACGAGATCGGCAACGTCTGAGAAAGCGCGCCTGGCACGAGGCATGGAGCGATACGGCAAGGGTGAGCCGTCTGCCTCCAGGCACGCCCGTCCCATCAACCTTCGTCCTGCCAGTAGTCCACCGCGTCCTGGCGCATGCCGTAGTGTTCGAAGCTGCGCTCGGCCTTGTCGCCGCCCGGAGCGCTGCCGGCCAGTACACCAAACTTGCCTGAGTCGGGATACTCCATCACGTCCGGAGCGTTCATGCTGCTGATACACAGGTAGGTCAGGGGTTCGTCGGAGTCGTTGATGATCTGGTGTGCGCAGTCGGCGTCGCCGGCGGGGGCCGCGATCAGCTCCCCCTCGACGATGGGGTAGCGTTTCTCACCCAGACGCACGCTGCCCTTGCCCTTGAGCACGATGAACATCTCGTCATTGTTGTGATGGAAGTGGAAAGGCCAGGCGTGGCAGCCAGGTGCCAGGGTGACTCGGCGACAGCCGAGGTCGCGCATGCCCAGCACCGGCGTCAGGTTGATGATCTTGGCATCGACCTTGTCACCGTGCTGGTGGTCCTGGCGGGGGATCGGGCAGTGGCACAGAGAGAGGATGCGAGCTCGCATTGAGGGTCCTTGTCGGTCATGGGGACGAACGAAGCACGCCGATCGCGTGCCTTCGCCCGTCTCGCGTCAATCCTCGTATCAGCCTAGACCGAGATATATGACCCTGCTACGACCCCGGTCAGTTGACGTTGCTGCCTCGGGCGCGGCCGCCGGCTTCAGCGCAAGCCAGCGATTACTCGCTGTCGGCGTTGGGAAAGAATAGCTGCTGTCCCTTGACCTCGAAGTCGCCGATGGCCTGCTGGCCCGCCTCGGACAACAGCCAGTCGTGCCACTGGTCGGCCAGGTCGTGCTTGAGCTCCGGATGGCGCTCGGGTGACAGCTTGAGGCTGCCGTACTGATTGAACAGCACCTCGTCCCCTTCGAACAGCAGCTCGAGATCCTGACGGTTGTCGAAGGCCACCCAGGTGGCACGATCCGACATCACGTAGGCACCCATGCCCGCCGCGGTGTTGAGGGTGGCCCCCATGCCGCTGCCCAGTTCGCGGTACCAGTCGCCGCCGGGTTCGACCCCCGCCGACTCCCACAGCCGCAGCTCCGCCCGGTTGGTGCCGCTGTCGTCGCCACGGGAGGTGAAGGGCGACTCGTTGTCGGCGATCAGGTTGAGCGCCTCGGCGGCGCTGTCGGCGTCACGGATGCCTGCGGGATCCTCGGCCGGGCCGATCAGCACGAAGTCGTTGTACATGACGTCGGCGCGCTCGGTGGCGTAGCCGTCCGCCACGAAAGCTTCCTCGCCGGCGGTGTCGTGCACCAGCAGGCTGTCGGCGTCCCCGCGCCTGGCGATCTCGAAGGCCTGTCCGGTGCCCACGGCGACTACACGGACGTCGATGCCGGAGTCCTCGGTAAAGCTCGGGATGATGGCGTCGAACAGCCCCGAGTTCTGGGTCGAGGTGGTCGAAGCCAGGGTGATGAAGCGATCCTCGGCCTGGGCACTGGTGGCGCACACCGCCAGACCGGCGATCAGCAGGGCGCCGGAGAGCAGAGCACTGGCAGGAGCGGAGTCTGGATATCTTGTCATGGGGGCCTTCCTTGCGTGGGTTGATCGGACTTCTGGATGGGGCAGGCCGCTCAATCGAGCAGCTCGCCGTGGACAAAGGCGTGGCCCTCGGCGGTGACCGGGGCGTCGAAGAAGGTCGCCGCCGGGCTCTGTTCGACCAGCCTGCCGTGGTGCAGCAAGATCACCTCGTCGGCCAGTCGGCGCGCCTGATGAAGGTCATGGCTGGTCATCACGATGCGTACGCCCTGGCGGTGAAAGTCGCCGATAGCGGCCTCCACGGCGCGAATGGCGGCGGGGTCCAGGGCCGAGGTGGGCTCATCGAGAAACAGCACCTCGGGCGACAGCAGCCAGGCCCGGGCCAGCGCCAGGCGCTGCTGTTCGCCGCCGGACAGCACCCTGGCCGGTCGCCGGGCAAGTGCCTCCAGACCAAACCGCGCCAGCGCCTCCCTGGCCCGTTCGCGACGCTGGCGCCGGGGCACCCGCTGCACCGCCAGGGCATACTCGAGGTTGGCCAGGGCCGAGCGTCTGAGCAGCACCGGGCGCTGGAACACCATGGCCTGGCGTGGCGCCGCGCCTTCCCACACCAGGCGACCCGACGTCGGCTGCAGCAGACCATGGGCCAGGCGCATCAGCAAGCTCTTGCCGGCGCCATTGGGCCCCATGATCAGGGTCCGGCGATGGCCCTCCAGGTTCAGCGACAGCGGCCCCAGCAGCGTCTGCCCACGGGACGCGTAGCTGACGCGATCGAAGTTCAGGCGTGGCGTCGTGGCCGGCACCGAAAGGGTCAAATGGGTCATCCGAGCTGCCTCCGCGTCGCTTCGCCCAGCAGATGCGCCAATGCATTGATGACCCCCACCAGTGTCAGCAACACGATACCCAGGCCCAGCGCCAGGGGCAGGTTGCCCTTGCTGGTCTCCAGCACGATGGCCGTCGTCATGACCCGGGTGACGCCGTCGATGTTGCCGCCGACGATCATCACCGCCCCGACCTCGGCGCTGGCGCGGCCAAAGCCGGCCAGCACCACAGTGATCAGCGACAGCCTGGCGTCCCACAGCAAGGTCGGAATACGGCGCCGCCGAGAAACCCCGATGGAGGCGAGCTGTTCGGCGTACTCGCCGTGGAGCTCCTCGACCTTCTGACGGGTCAGGGCCGCCAGGATCGGCAGCACCAGGATGACCTGGGCCACGACCATGGCGGTGGGGGTAAACAGCAGGCCCAGAGAACCCAGCGGCCCTGCCCGGGACAGCAATAGATAGACGGCGAGGCCCGCCACTACCGGCGGCAGGCCCATCAGGGCATTGAGGGTGACGATAAGAGGGGCTCGGCCTGGAAAGCGAAACAGCGCCAGCGCCGCCCCCAATGGAAAGGCCAGCAGGGCAGCGATGGCGACAGCGGTCAGCGAGATCTTCAGCGATAGCCCGACGACGTCGAGCAGGTCGGCGTCCAGACCGATGACGAGTTCAAGGGCAGTAAGGAAGGCAGAGTCGGTCATCGTGTCTCGGTCGATTTGGGGGCGTCGGGTGCTTGCCGTTTTCCGGTCTACCGGCATGATGTGATGATCTACTGCGGCGCGCACCCCATGGCTGTAAAATATGCAGCCATAGACCACTTCCTGCAAAGTGGCCCTCTACACCTTTTGGAGGTAACCCGATGGTCGAACCCGTCCTGCCTCGCTACCTCACCACCGCAGAGGTGGCCGACTATCTGCGGTTGAAGCCACGCAAGGTCTACGATCTGGTCCGCCAGGGGCAGATTCCCTGCACCCGTGCCACCGGTAAACTGCTGTTTCCACGTCATGCCATCGACCTGTGGCTGATGAACCACCTGGAGGGGGACCAATCTTCCGCGACCGAGCCGCTGGAGGTGATGGCCGGCAGTCAGGACCCGCTGCTGGACTGGGCGATGCGCGAGAGCGGCTGTGGTCTGGCGAGCCTTTGCCTGGGCAGCGGCGACGGCATCCAGCGGCTGCTGGCGGGCAAGGCCATGGTGGTGGGTGCTCATCTGCTGGACGGGGCGGGGCGCTACAATGTGCCCTCGGAGCTTGGCCTCGGTGGCATGCGGGACCTGGTGGTGGTGCACTGGGCCAGACGTACCCAGGGGCTGATGCTGGCGCCGGGCAACCCGCTTTGCCTCGAAGGCCTGGGTGACCTGGCAAGGCCGGGGCTGCGTATCGGTCGGCGACCCGAGGGTGCCGGCGCCCACCGCTTGCTGGATTGGCTGCTGGAGCGGCAGGGCATCGAGATGGAGCGGCTGGATATGGTGGAGCATCCGGCGACAAGCGAGGACGACCTGGCGCTTGCCGTTGCCCAGGGCAGGGCGGACGTTGGGCTTGGTGTGGAGGCCGCAGCAAGGCGCCAGGGGCTTCATTTCCTGCCCCTGCACCAGGAGTCCTTCGACCTGCTGTTGCGGCGACGCAGCTATTTCAGCGATGCCCTGCAGCGGCTGTTCGCCTTCGCCCGGGGTGAGCGTTTACGGGACCAGGCGGAAAGCCTTGGCGGCTACGAGGTGTCGCGGATCGGGACGATTCGCTTCAACGCCTGATGCGAGGTCGGTGATCCTTGGTGTTCCGCCTTTCACGCGCGCAAGGGTGTCGCGTGAAAAGGCGGTCTCACTAGTTACTCTTCCCGCATCGCTCGGGCCAGCATGTCCACGATCGGTTTCGCCACATAGCTGGCGAAGCTTCTTTCGCTGGTGCGGATCATCACCTCTGCCGGCATGCCGGCCATCAGCCGCATATTCTCGGTCATGTCCTTCTCGCCGAGTTCGGTGACCTGGATGCGTACCTTGTAGTAGCGCTGGCGCGTCGCCTCGTCCTCGAAACTGTTGGCGCTGACGTGGACGACCTCACCGTCGATGACGTTGGACAGCCGCTGGTTGAAGGCGCTGAAGCGGATTTCCGCCGGTTGGCCAAGGTACAGATGGTCGACGTCGTGGTTGGCCACCTTGGCCTCGACGATAAAGCCGTCGCCCATGGGCACCAGGTCCATCAGCGGGTCGCCGCCGCGCACCACCGCGCCCAGGGTATGCACCTTGAGCCCGACCACGGTGCCCGCTACCGGGGCGGTGATCTGGGTGCGCTTCAAGGTATCGTTCAGCGCCACCAGGCGTTCTTCAGCGTCCGCCACCTCGGCCTGCACCTGGCGCAGCGCCTCGCCGACCTGCTGCTGGAACTCCTGCAGGCGAATCTGCTTGTTCAGGGTGTTCTCGCTGATCTGGGCCCTGAGCCTGGCCACCTCGGAGACGTGACGAGCGTTGTCGCTCTGGTACTCCAGGCTCTCGCGCTCCATCTCGCGCATGCGCTGGCTGCTGATCAAGCCATCACGAAACAGCTTGCGGTGGTTGGCGACATCGCCGTTGAGGGAGTCGATTCGTCGCTGGGTGATGACCTGGGTCTCCTCGAGGCCGGTGATCTGCTCCTCGAGCTGGAGGATCTGCTGGTCGAGCGCCGCCAGGGTGCCCTCCAGCGAGTCGCGGCGTACCTCGAACAGCCGTCGTTGAACCTCCAGCACCGCCTGTACCCGGGCGTTGTCCGAATCGATCAGGGCCTGGGGGAAGACCAGCGTTTCGGCGCCGGACTGTTCGGCCAGCAGGCGTACTTCGCTGGCGCGGGCGATCAGGTACTCGGTCTCGACGATACGACTCTGGGCCATCGCCTGGGTGTCATCCAGGGTGATCAGCGGTGCGCCGGCCTCGACCTGGCTGCCATCCTCGACGTGGATCTGCTCGACGATGCCACCCTCGAGATGCTGCACCGTCTTGGTGAAGCTCTCTACCGACACCGAGCCTGGAGCCACCACCGAGACCGCCAGGCTGGCCATCACCGACCAGCTGCCGAAGCCGCCAAAGGCGACCAGCAGGATGATCAGGCCCATGCGCCGATAGCGAGTGTCCTGCAGCGGCAGGTCGTCCTGGGAAGGGGAGGGGCTGTTCATGATGAGGTCTCCTCACCGCCGCTGCGGCGGTTGACGGGGGAGCGCCCCCGGGCGCTGGGGTGCAGGGTGGTGACGCCGGGCGAGCGCCGTCCAGCGGTGGCCACGGCGGCCGCCGGCGTGTTGCGGCGGGGCGGCGTCAGCGAGGCGATCTGGCCGTCCTTGAGCACCAGGATACGATCGACGTTGCTCAGCAGGCGTTGGCGATGGGTGATCACCAGCGCGGTGGTGCCCTGCTGGCGCAGCTGGAGCAGGCACTCGGCCAGGGCGGCCTCACCGGCATCGTCCAGATTGGCGTCGGGTTCATCCAGCACGATCAGCGCGGGGTCGCCGTAGAGCGCTCGGGCCAGGCCGATACGCTGGCGCTGACCGGCGGACAGCGCGGTGCCGCCGTGATCCAGATAGGTGTCATAGCCTTCGGGCAGCTTCAGCACCAGTTCATGCACGCCGGCACGGCGGGCGGCACGCACGACCTGCTCGGGGTCGACCTCCTGGAAGCGGGCGATGTTCTCGGCCACGCTGCCGTCGAACAGCTCGATGTCCTGGGGCAGATAGCCGAGGTAGGGGCCCAGCGCAGTGCGATCCCACTTGTTGATATCGGCGCCATCCAGGCGCACGCAGCCAAGCTGAGCCGGCCATAGCCCGAGCACCACCCGGGCAAGGCTCGACTTGCCCGAGGCGCTGGGGCCGACCACGGCCAGGTGTTCGCCCTTGGCAAGCTTGAGGTCGATGTTGGTCAGGGTCGGCAGGCGCACGCCGGGAGGCGCGGCGCTGACACCTTCCAGGCTGAGCTGACCCCGGGGCCGGGGCAGCGGCATGGTCGGCGGATCGGCGGGCACCTCGTCGAGCAACGCCTCGAGTCGTCCCTTGGCCGTGCGTGCCCCGGAAAAGCCCTTCCAGCCGTTGATCATCTGGTCGATGGGGGCGAGGGCGCGGCCCATCAGGATCGAACCGGCGATCATCATGCCAGGGGTCAGCTCGCCCCTGAGCACCAGAAAGGCACCGATGCCCAGGATCAGCGACTGGAACATCAGCCGCAGCACCTTGGAGGTATTGGTCAGCAGGCCCGAACGATCGCTGGCCTGGGATTGCAGCACCAGGTATTCACGATGGCGCGCCGCCCAGCGGCCCTGGATCCCGGGCAGCATGCCCATGGCGTGCAGCACCTCGGCGTTGCGCAGGTTGCTGTTGGCCAGGTCCTGGGACTGTACGTGGCGACCGTTGGCCTCGGTCAGCAGTTGCTTGGTCATACGCTCGTTGATGACCGCGATGGTGGCCAGGATCACGCCGGCGCCCAGGGCAAACAGCCCAAACCACGGATGAAAGAGTGCCAGCACCCCGATGTAGACCGGTACCCAGGGCGCATCGAAGAAGGCAAACAGGCCGTTGCCGGAGAGGAACTGACGCAGGCTGGTCAGGTCGTTGAGCGGTTGGGCGGAGGGCTTGCCGGGACTCGACAGGGTGCGCTTGAACATGGCGCTGTAGAGCCGGGGACTGATCAGCGCATCGAGGCGATTGCCGACCCGGACCAGGATGCGTGAGCGCATCAGCTCGAGCCCACCCATCACCAGAAACAGCAACACCACCACCAGAGTCAGCATCCACAGGGTTTCCTGGCTGCGGGTGGTCAGCACCCGGTCATACACCTGCAGCATATAGAGTGGCGGCACCAGCATCAGCAGGTTGATGAACAGGCTGAACAGAGCCACATAGCCAAAGCTGCGCCGGCAGAAGGCCAGCACCTTGCGCAGATCGTTGTGTTCCGCAGACATCTTCCCTCTCCCCCTGGACGTTACGTCATTTTTCTTGTTTGGCGAACATTGCGCCGTTTTTCTTGAAAAGCTGCTGAGCTATTTGCCTGTAGATGGTGAATGTCGTGGGTCAATGCGGACGACGAATGACTAAAGATGTTATGCGGTTTTTTCTACCTTGCAACTACTTTGCAGGGGCTTTTGCCTAGTTATTCTTTGGATTTTATTCCCCAGTTATCTGCGGGCTGTATCTCTGATTTTTTAATAGTGGAAATCTGAATATATATCCGATGTTGGCATAATAAAAGTCTCATGTTGGAGTGTTGTTACGCTGGACTTCAAGGTGCCTTGTTTTTGGTTTTGGAGTGGTGGGTATACTGCATTTAGAGAGGTTGATAATCTAATAAAACAAGTAAAAACAACGATATAGATCACCGTTGATGAGAGTTTCTTTACCGTTTATTCCGCATGGTTAGCGCTGTCAAAAAAATCTTGATGTACCTCCGTCGGGTTATAGAATCAGAGAGAGCCATCTCTTTCTGGCTACCGGTTCGTTTGTTGTCTCAGCGGAAGTTGGGGATTCGTCTGGGCGGACTGTAAAGCGGCGAGAGAGATCTTCGAAGAAAGTCGATGAGTTCTTGTTGGCAGTTGGTGGCAATCACTATCCAAAATAATCGTCAGGGGGCAGGCCATGTTTTCCATGTCATTTGTGAGCCGTGGGCAAAAGTCATTTCAAAAGCGTCTGGCAGATAAGGCGGAATTTCGGTCAAAAGATTTCGAGATGCATGATCTGGTGGTCGCACCGCATCCTGGCCAATGGCGGGACGCGGTCGAAGCCGTGCGGATGACCTGGAAGGATGCTTCCGGCGCACAAAGCGTCTTCGAGCGTTTCGAACGGCCCTTCGTGTTTGACCATCTGCCGACGCCGCAACCGGGCAAGCTGGCCATGGTGATCGATGCCCTCGATGGGCAAGGGCAGGCTCTGGGCGGGCTTCGTGCTGCCTTCGATGTGCTTATCGAGGACGCCGAGGCTGCCAGTGACGATGAAGTCGCAGGCCCGAGTGGCCAGGTGGAAGCGGGGCAGGACGGTGCAGGTCTGGAAGCATCGGAACAAGGGTCTGGTGATCAAGGTATCCCGGTAGATGCAGCGCCGGCGTCGGCACCAGGCGCGCCTGCTGCGTCCGATAGCGCGGCGCCTTTGGCAACCCCAGCATCAAGCTCGGCAGCAACCCCAGCATCAAGCTCGGCAGCAACCCCAGCAGCGCTTTCTACCACCCCAGCCGCAGCGCTTTCAGCCACCCCTTCAGCCACCCCCTCAATAGTGACCGCGGCCGCACCGATCGGCTTTTCGCTGCGTATCCAGGCCGAGGACGATGACGCCAGCGACGGCGCCTCGGCCAGTATTGCCGGCGATACCGGAATCGCCGTGGTCAGTGATCCGGCTAACCCTGACGCCGCCGACGCCGAGGGCAACGCCTACGTGGACTACGGCAACGGCGTGGCCGGTGGCGAGAGCCTGACCTTCACCTTCGAGGCGCCGGAGGCCGGTGAATACGACCTGGTGCTGCGCTACGCCATGGGCGACGGCAACCGTCCACTGCGACTGGACGTCAATGGCGAGCTGTTCGACCGCATGTTCGACCTGCCCGCCACCGGCGATGATTTCACCAACTTCGAGCTGACCCAGCCGGTACGGGTGACCCTGGCCCAGGGCACCAACACCATTACGCTGACCTCCAACGGGGCCAGCGGGCCTAACATCGACTATCTGGAAATCACCGCCCCGGACCCCGATCGCTACGTGGTGCAAGGCGAGGACATGCTGCTGTCGCCCGCCGAGGACGTGAACGACAGCGGCACCAACCGGGTGGCGACGCTCGACAGCATCGCTGACTTCACCAACGGCAACGAGACCTTCCGGGTCGGCGCCGAAGGCGCAGGCTACCTGGACTGGGCGTTCGACAATGCCAATGCCACCGCTGACTTCACCCTGGACGTGGCCACCGCCGGCACCTACACGGTAAGCGTCACCTACGCTACCTCCAGCCCCCGTCCGCTGGACCTGATACTGGTGGACGGCGCGACCACCACCACCCTGGGCACCTTTGCCTTCGCGACAACCACGGCGCCGGACTACTACCCCGACGATGTCGAGTCCGATCTCGACGCTGCCAACCGGCCCAATCAGAGCAGCCAGTGGGAAGGCTGGACCGTCGAGACCCTGGAGGTCGACCTGGCTGCCGGTTCCAATACCCTGCGTCTGGGCGGCGGCTATACCAATGGCCCCAATATCGACAAGATCGAGCTGGCCCTGGTCAGCGCTGCGGTCACCAATCCAGTGATCGACCCGCTGGTGGTGCAGGCCGAGGACGCCGAGCTCGGCGTCGACAACGGTGCCGCCACCCTGGTGCGCGACGCCGAGAACCCCGAGAGCGGCGGCTTTGTCGGGCTGCGCCCGGACTACTCCGGCACCGGCTATGTGGACTTCGGCAGTGCACCCGGCGACAGCCTGACGTTCACCGTCAACGTGGCCGAGGCGGGTGACTACGACCTGAACTTCCGCTACGCCAGCAACGGGGCGCGCCCGCTGGATCTGTCGATCAACGGGGGAGACGCCTCGACCCAGGCCTTTGCCAGCACCGACCCCAACGCCGGCAATGTCGATCCCGAGGGATTCGATGTCTGGGGTTATCAGACCCTGACGGCGAGCCTGCAGGCCGGCGACAACACCATCACCCTGGCGATCCCGGTTGGCCGCAACAATGGACCCAACGTCGATCGTCTCGAGGTCACCACGGCGGGTACCGGTCCGGTCGGCGATGTCGAGGGCGACGAAGGTGACGACCTGTCGTTCAGCTCCGCTTCCGCCCTGATCAATGCCGACGCCGCTGCCTCGGCGGGTTTCAACGTGACGGGGCTGGATGATGACATCGTCTTCGTCGGCGTCAGCTTCGATGGCGGCGTCAACGTCGAGGAGGTCACCCCGGACGCCAACGGTGACTTCAGCCTCGACCTGTCCGGCCAGGCCGATGGGCCGCTGGCGGCCAGCCTGATCGCGATGGATGCCTTCGGCAACCGTGCGACTCGCGAGCTGTCATTGACGCTGGATACCACCGCCGACGAGGGTGCTGACCTGGCGCTCAGCGGCCCGGTCGATCCGGTAGCCGCGGATGACAGCGACGCTGTCACCTTCAACCTGGCGGGGCTGGACACCGACGCCGACGTCGTCGAGGTAAGCTTCGACGGCGGCACCACCCGCACCCCGGTAGGCGTCGATGGCGGCAGCGTCCAGCTGGACCTGTCCGGCCAGGACGCCGGCACCCTGGACGTCACCCTTTACGTCACCGACGCCGCCGGCAACGAAGCCAGCACCAGCACCCAGGTCACCCTGGAAGCCGACGATGCCCCGCTGACGGTGGACTTCTCGGCGGGGGCGATCTCGTCCTACGGCGGTAATCAGGACAACCCGTCCCAGGGCACCGGTGCGGCGGTGGAAGACGCCGGCGCGACGCTTGCCCTGACCGACAACGTGTGGAAGCGGGTGGCCCTGGGCGAAAGCTACCAGATCACCGCCGACACACGCCTGACGCTCGAACTCAGCGCCTCTGACACCCCGGTGTCGGAGATCATCGCGATCGGCTTTGACCTCGACGACAACCCCTTCAACGGTGGCAACAGCGCCTACCAGCTGGCCGGCACCCAGAGCCAGGGTGGTTTTGTCGACCTGCGTGGCCAGGGCGTCGATGACGACGGTGATGGCATCGTCAGCTTTACCATCGATCTGTCGGCCCACGCTGGCACCACCATCGATTCGCTGGTGTTCGTCAACGACGACGACCTGGGCGCCAAGGGCAGCGCGCGCTTCTCCAACGTGACCCTGAGCGAGGCCACCACCGGCGACGTCAATCAGGCGCCGCAGGTGGTCGGTGGTGGCGTCGCCGACCTTGCCCTCGATGAAGGTTCCACCCTCGAGGTCGACCTGGCCTTCGAGGACCCCGACGGCGACGATCTGAGCTACCGCTTCGAGGTGGCCGACGCCGATGGTGCGCCTGTCGACGCCGCTGGTCTTGCCATCGACGGCAGCGTGCTGAGCGGCAGCCTGGATGGGCTGGAACCCGGTGATTATACCGTTACCTTGTTTGCCGATGACGGTCAGATCGAGACCTCCGACAGCTTTGTGCTGACCATCGACAACGTCAACGACGCCCCGGTAGCGGAACCGGCGGCGCTGGAGCCGTTCTTCGGTGAAGTCGGCGAGGCCTTCGGTCAGGTGGCGATCGCCGACTTCGCGCCGCTGTTCTCCGACCCCGACGGTGACGACCTGACCCTGACGGTCGAAGACTTGCCGGCAGGACTCGAGGTGGTCAATGGCGTGATCCAGGGCACGCCCTCCCAGGGCGGCAATTTCAGTGTGACCCTGCGCGCCACCGATCCCGGCGGTCTGTCCGCGACCCAGGTGCTGGAGTTCCAGATCGAGGGCACCGATATCGGTGACGTCGTGACCATCGAGGCCGAGGCCTTTACCGACCTGGACGCCGACAACGTCATCGCCACCGGCAACGCCAGCGCCTCGGGCAACGAGCTCATACGGGTGACCAGCAACACGCCCGCCACCGTGGGCACCGAGCTTGCCGCCGCAGGCGTCGAGCCGGGCTGGTATCGCGTTACCCTTTACGTCTTCGACGAGACCGACGGTGAGGGTGAACTGACCCTGTCCATCGATGGCAATGCTCTCGAGGCGCGCAATCTGTCGAGCGACAGCCTGACCTCCGACGTCGTATTGAGTGACGACTTCGGCACCCTGGTGGGTAGTGGTGGCCGGGGCAACGCCGGTCAGAGCGGCAATCGCAAGGAGATCGTGTTCGAGACCCCGGTGGAGATTACCGCCGATTCGCTGCTGTCGCTGGAGCTTAGAGGCGAGGGCGGCGAGCTGATGCGCATCGACTCGCTGGACCTCCTGCGCATCGAGGAGCCGGTCAACAACGCCCCGACGATTGACGGACTCGACGACAGCGTCAGTGTCGATGAAAACACCAGTGCCGTGGCGACCCTGACACTGGACGACCTGGACGGTGACGCCCTGACGGTGACCCTCGAGGGCGCCGATGCCGCGCTGTTCAGCTTCGACGCCAATACCGGCGTATTGAGCTTCGTCAATGCCCCGGACGCCGAGCTCGCCGCCGACGCCAACGAAGACGGCGTCTATGAGCTGACGGTCATCGTCAGCGACGGCGAAGACAGCGTGTCCCAGGCGACCCTGGTCACGGTCAACGACGTCAACGAGAGTCTCTCGATCGGTGCAACCGCACTTGCCATCGACGAGAACCTGACCGAGATCGGGTCCATCGCGGTGCTCGATGAGGACGGTCAGCCGGCCACCCTGACGGCGCCGGTGTTTGCCATCACCGGTGGTGTCGACGCGCCGCTGTTCACCATTAACGCTGATACCGGAGCGCTGGCCTTTACCTCGGCGCGTGACTTCGAGCTGGCGGCGGACGCCAACGAAGACAACGTCTACGAGGTCGAGGTCAGCGTCAGCGACGGTGATCTTTCCACCACCGAGCTGGTGTCGGTCACCGTCAACGACGTCGACGAAGCGCCTTTCTCGCCCTTGAGCCTGCAGGCCGAGGACGGTGTGGTCGAGAGCTTCGATACCGACCCCAACAACACCGACACCCAGGTCCGCGACCCGGACAACCCCGAGCCGAACCAGCCCACCGGACTGCGTCCGGGCTTCAGTGGCACCGGTTACCTGGACTTCGGTGACACCCCGGGAGACAACGTCAGCTGGCAGATCGACGTGGCCCAGGCCGGCCAGTACGACATCAGCGTACGCTACGCCACCAATACCGATCGCCCGCTGGATCTGGTGATCAATGGCGGTGATCCGCTCGCCCTGGCCATGGTCAGTACCGACCCGGACGGCACCGGGCCTGAGGAAGGCTTCGACCACTGGCTGTTCGAGACCGTCACCGTGACCCTGGAGGCGGGCAGCAATACCATCGCCCTGGCGATCCCGGCAGGTGCCAATACCGGTCCCAACATCGATCGCATCGAGGTGACCGAGGGCGGCAGCGGCCCGATTGCGGAAGACGTCAGCGCTGACGAGGATGGCGATCTCGCCATCGTCGCCGACGACGATACCCTCGACGCCAGCCAGCTGGCGGCGGCGGTGTTCAATGTCTCGGGTGTCGATGACGACGTTACCACCGTCGAGGTGTCCTTCGACGGTGGCGCGACCCGCACCGAGGTGACGCCGGATGCCTCGGGCAACATTACCCTGGACCTGAGCGGCCAGCTCGACGACCAGAGCGGTGATCTCACCGTCTCGCTGTTTGTCACCGACGCCGCCGGCAACGAGGCCAGCGCCACCGAAGTGGTCAGCTTCGAGGACGACGACGTGGTGGTGGCGCCGATCACCCTGCAGGGCGAAGACGCCGACATCGTCGACGTGGGCGGTACCGCCCAGGGCGAGGTCACCCGGCCGGTGGATGCGGACAATCCCGACGACTTCGGCAATCATCGTCCCGGCGCGGTGGGTGACGCCTACCTGGACTTCGGCTCCAACCCCGGCGACCAGATCACCTTCAACGTCAACGCGGTGGAGGCCGGCAGCTACACCGCCACCGTGCGTTATGCCAATGGAGGTGATGCCCCGCGGCCGCTGGATCTGACCGTCAACGGCGATGATCAGGGCCAGCTCGGCTTCCCCAACGCCACCGGCGCGGACGCCTGGAACGAGTGGCAGACCCTGGAAGTCGAGGTAGAGCTGGTCGAGGGCGCCAACACCTTCACCCTGACCATGCCCGCGGGCGCCACCGGCGGTCCCAACATCGACCAGGTGGTGTTCGACTTCAACGAGGCCGACGTCGGCACCCCGGCGTTCAACTTCGCCATCGAGGGTGAGGCGCTGACCATCGTCGACGCCGACGGCGACACCCAGGTGCGCGACGCCGACAATCCGGAAACCAACACCGCAGCCGGCCCCGACGGTCTATGGAATGGCTTCTCCGGTAGCGGTTACCTGGACATGGGCGCCGACGCCGGTGACGCCGCCGAGTTTCAGGTGAGCGTCGATGAGGCCGGCACCTACACCCTGGAGGTGCGTTATACCAACGCCGGCACCAACGGCGCCGACCGTCCCATGGATATCCTGGTCGACGGCCAGAGCCAGGGCAGCCTGGCCTTTGCCTCCACCGGAACCGACGCGGCCGGCTGGGAGAACTGGACCACCACCACCATCGAGGTGGAGCTTGAGGCCGGCGACAACACCATTCGTCTGGCCAATATCGGCAACGCTGGCCCCAACATCGACAGCCTGACGGTGAGTCGTGACGGGGTGGCACCGGATCGTCCGGTGGAGCCGGGCGATCGCTTCTCGGTCAAGATCAACTTCCAGCCCGAGGGCACCGCGGTGCCGGATGGCTACATCGCCGACAACGGCAAGGCCTTTGGCACCCAGTCGGTCACCGTCGACGGCCAGACCTACCAGTACGGCTGGGTCACCGAGGAGTCGATCTACGATGGCGATCCCGGCACCGAGCCACTGGACATCAGTTCGCTGACCAGCGTTGCGGTCAATGATCGCACCGATGACATCGCCGGCCTCGACCCGCGTCAGGGAACCTACGCCCACTTCGACCAGCCGGGACCCAACTATGTGCGGGCCGGCTGGGAGATCGAGCTGGAAGACGGCTTCTACGAGGTCACCATCTCCATCGGTGATACCAGTGGGCCCTACGACAGCAACAACGTGCTCAATGCCGAGGGCGAGCTGTTCAACGACCCCTTCACCCCGTTCCGCCCGGATGACTTCCCGGCCGACACCAACCCGTCCAACGACACCGACGGCGTGCGCTCTGACCTGGTCACCCGCATCGTCCAGGTCACCGACGGTCGTCTGACCCTGGATTCGATGGGGCTCAACAATGAGAACACCGAGATCCAGTACATCGAGATTCAGGCCCTGCCGGACCTGACCCCTGGGGACGATCGCGACGCCGCCGAAGACTACGCCTTCTTCACCGACGCCCGGGCGATCGCCGGGGTCGGCCAGAACGAGGTGGAGGTGGATCTCGATCCGGATGACGGTGCCATTCCCACCGGGGTCGATCCGACCTCCGACATCTTTGTCGGCATCTCGGTGGTGGACGGACGTGGTGGAGCCCTGCTCGAAAGCCTGGGCGACGGCTCGATCCGGTTGTTCGAGACCGTCACCGGTCAGGAAGTCAGCTTCAACGCCAACACCACCGGCGGCTTCGATTCGCTGACCATCTCGCCGAGCCAGACCCTCAAGCCGTTCACCAGCTACACCCTGGTGATCGACGGCTTCCAGGACCGTGGCCCCAACGACGATGCGAGCGCGCCGACCCGCGAGTTCCAGAAGTACACCAACACCTTCGTCACCGGCGCCGAGCCGGAGGTGGTCGCGCGCGACGTGGCCTTCAACGACGTGGTGGAACTCAACGGCGCCGCCGACGGTGCCTTCGGCTTCACCTCGCTGGAGATGAGCCCGGATGGCGCCTACATGTACATCGCCACCATCAGCGGTGAACTGTTGCGCTACGACGTCGACCCGATCGACGGTTCGCTGTCCAATCGCCAGGATCTGAGTCTGCCCAACGACTATTTCGACCAGCCGGGACAGAGTCAGCAGCGCGGCATCATCGGTCTGGTGGTGGACCCCACCGATCCCAATGTGCTGTGGATCACCGACAACTATCCGATCCCGCTGACCGGACGTGACAACGGTGTGCCGGACTTCAGCGGACGGATCACCAAGATCACCCTGGACGATGGACCCGGCTTCTCCGGTACCGCCGAGGCCTATATCACCGGCTTGCCGCGCTCCAACGGCGACCACGTGACCAACAGCCTCGAGTTCCGCGAGAACCCGGACTACGACCCGGACACCAACCCGGACGTGCCGAGCCATCTGCTGTATCTGATCCAGGGCTCGAACACCGCCATGGGCGAGCCGGACAGCGCCTGGGGCAACCGTCCCGAGCGTCTTCTGAACGCCGCGGTGCTGGAAATCGATCCAACCCGTGACGTGTCCAACGGGCCCTTCGACGTCAGTACCGAACCGCTGCCCGACGATGGCCTGAACCGGCGCTTCGATGACCCCGACGGTCATCCCAAGGATGATCCCATCCCCATGGGCAACGGCGAGTTCCTGGTGTTCGACGATCGCGGCGTAGCCACGGTCCAGGACGCCAGCGGCAACGTGCTGGAGGCCTACTACGACCCCTACGCCCCCGACGCGGTGTTGACGATCTTCGCCACCGGGGCGCGTAACGCCTACGACCTGGTGTGGCACTCCAACGGCTTCCTCTACGTGCCGACCAACGGCTCGGCGGCCGGTGGCAACGTGCCGGACGATCCCTCCACGCCGGAGAACGAGCGCTACACCAATGTCGAGAAGCAGGATGACTACCTGTTCCGTATCGAAGAGGGCGGCTACTACGGCCACCCGAACCCGCTGCGTGACGAGTACATCCTCAACGGCGGCAATCCCACCGGTGCCAACGACCCCAACCAGGTCGACAAGTACCCGACGGGCACCATTCCCGAGGGCACCTACGACATCGCCGGGGTCTATTCGCTGGGCGAGAACCGCTCACCCAACGGCGCGGTGGAATACACCAGCGGTGTGTTCGGCGGCAACCTCCAGGGCAACGTGCTGTTCACCGAGTACTCCGGCGGTGACGACGTGCGCTCCATTACCCTGGACGCCAACGGCAACGTCATCGGTGACGATGTGCTGCGTGATCCCGACGGCAACGTCATCACCTACGTCGACCCGCTGGACATCATCGAGAACCCGGCTACCGGCCAGCTCTACCTGCTGACCCTCAACCGCGGCAACGGCCAGAGCCAGATCATTCGCCTCGACCCGGCCCCGGGTGGCACCACCGGTCCCGTCGATCCGGATCCCGATCCCGACCCCGTCGATGATCTGGTCATGGTGCTGGCCATCCAGGCCGAGGACATGACCCCGGATGACGGCACCTCGGTGGTCGTGGCCTCCGGTGCTGGCGCCGAGATCGAGATCCGCGACATCAACAACCCCGAGCCGAACCAGGCAGATCTGCCCAACGGCCTGCGCCCCGGCGCCTTCGGGGTCGATGGCAATGACGTCGACGATGACGGTGTGCCCGGCGGTTACGCCGACTTCGGTAGCACCAATGAGGACTTCATCACCTTCAGCTTCGAGCTGGACCCCGACCAGGCCGGCGACTCGGTGCTCAGGGTGCGCTACGCCAACGGCGGCAATGCCGATCGTCCTCTGGAGGTGTTCGTCAACAACGTCTCGGTGGGCGTCGTATCCTTCCCGCCGCCCCAGGACCCGGCACTTGATGACGCAGACTCGCGCTGGGCCGAGTGGCTGACGGTGGATATCGATGCCGATCTGGCAGCCGGTCTCAACACGGTGCGCTTCCAGGCCACCGACAACACCGGGCCCAACATCGACCAGCTGGCGATCCTCCAGGAAGAAGGGGATGCAACGCCCGGCTTCACCCTCTACGAGGCCGAGGACGCCGCGCTCGGCGGGGCGGTAGTAGTCCCCGAGAGCCAGGACGACCGTAACGCCTCCGGTGACGGCTTCGTCGACTTTGCCGGTGCCGGGGACCAGACCATCACCTGGACGGTGAACGTGGACGAGGCGGGCAGCTACGAGATCGGCTTCCGCTACGCGCTGGCCGCGAGCAAGGCCGACCGTCCGCTGGGTCTGACCATCAACGGCAATGACCTGGGCCAGCTCAATTTCGTCGGCCAGAGCAACGACGACGAGACCGACTGGTTCTTCCAGGACGTGCTGGTCAACCTGGAAGCCGGCAGCAACACCATCGTGCTGACCGCGCCGAATGCAGTGGGCCCCAATATCGACCTGCTGCGGGTGCCGGACGACAGTGGTGACATCTTCATCCCGGTCTACGCCGATGTCTCCGATGGTGGCCGCATCGAGCTCGAGGATGGCAACAGTGCGCGTACCGTCAATGAGCTGACCGCCGACTTCTACTTCACGGTGGACAGCGACGGTCTCTATCGTCTGGACCTGGCGGCCAACGCCGGTGCCGATGACGGTGGCTCGCTGGCGCTGACCCTCAATGGGCAGACCATCGATAGCCTGGCCTATCCCGGGGTGGGTGACGCCGGCGAGCAGGGCATCTACGTCGAGCTTCAGGCCGGCGTCGAGTACAACCTGCGCGCGGTATCCAGCGCCGATGGTGCCGATGACCTCGACTACCTCGACGTGTCGCCGCTGACCGGTAACGACAACGCCGATATCGAGGTGCAGAGCGGCGATGCTGCCTACTTCGCCAACCGCCTGCACTTCAGCTACCTGGAGAACAACAGCGCCTCGAACGATGATCGCGAGTTCAAGGACAGCGCCACGGTGACGATCTCCAATAGCGGCAGCGAGCCGCTGGAGATTCTCGAGTCCGATATCGACGGGCCCTTCGTGCTGGCCGATCCGGGCGCGTTCGACGGCCTGACCCTCGCTGCCGGTGAGTCGCTAACGGTCACGGTGCTGTTCGACCGGGACGCCTATACGGCGCCGACCACCGACGCCGGGGATGGCGTGTTCGAGGGTCGCATTCGACTGGTGACCAATGACCAGGACTCGCCGGTGGCCGAGATCCACATGGCCGGCTTCTGGCAGGCTCGTGACGAGGGTGGCTGGGAACCCAACGTCAACGAGGTCTGGGAGGTGTTCGGCTTCGGCAACCAGATCGATGGTCTGGCGACCACCGGTGGCGGCCAGAACTCGGTGCTCAACGACTTCGACCTGTATCGGCCGGTCAACGACGACGAGGTGCTGTCGCGCTACTGGTCGCTGGCCGACGGCGTAAGCGAGGCCAAGATCACCCAGATCGCCGCCTACCACGGTGGTGGCGGGGCGACGCTGGGTATCCATGCGCCGGGCAACAAGAACCAGGACATCATCTTTACCAACCACCAGGGAGACAACAACCAGACGCTGTTGCCGCTGGTCAACAACGGTGACTTTGCCACCGCGACGTTCAGCCGGGATACCATCCCCGATGGCTGGGCCGGCGAAGAGGTCTTCGGCATCGAGATGGCCGGCCTTTCCACCGATCCGTCGCTCAACCCCCAGGGTGGAGGCACGCCGCCGGCGGACGCCGACGGCATCGAGCGGGGCTACACGGTGCGCATGTTCCGGGCGCTGGACGCCGACGGCAACGTGATCCCCAATACCTACCTGGGGATCATGGACTACACCGGCATCAACTATGACTACAACGACAACATGTTCGTGATCGAAGGGGTCAAGCCGGTGTCCGGTGGCTCGCTGACCGTGACCAACAACGACGGCGTGCCTTCCGACGAGCGCCTGGTGATGTCGCGCATCGAGAACCCGGTCAATGATGCCCAGGAGGTCCACGACGAGGTCACCATCACCCTGTCCAACGACGGCTTCGATGCCCTGACCATCGACGACGTCGAGGTCAGCGATACCTCGCTGTTCGAGCTGACCGAGGCGTTCAGTGCGGTGACCCTGGCGCCGGGCGAGTCGGTGGAGGTGACGGTGCGCTTTATCGCCGATGACCCCAACGACGGTTCGCTCTACGAGGCCAGCCTGATCATCAGCTCAAGCGACGCCGACGAGGCCGAGAAGGTGATCGAACTGGCCGGCATCAGCCAGAACCAGTCCGAGAGCGGCCAGGAGCCGACGGTGCAGGAGATCGTCAACGCCTTCGGCTACTCCACCGACGTGGCCCAGGGACAGATGAACCAGGGCGGCCTGGTGGAGGCCAACGGCGACGAGGTTCTGGCGCCGTACTTCCAGCGCGCCGACGGGGCCTCGCCGATCACCATCACCCAGCTGGCGGCCTACCATGGCCAGGGTGACATCGCCCGGCTGTTCATCCACGACGTCGACAGCCGCGACATCGACGAGATCATCGCCCATGACGAGGCCGACGGTCAGACCCTGTTGCCGCGTACCCTGAATGACGGCGACAACCTGGCGGTGGCGACCCTGGATCGTGACGATCCCTTCGGCTTCTATGCCGAGATCTCCGATCGTCCGGGATACATCTCCTGGTCCGATCCCGATGCCAACCTCTACGAGGACACCATCGATGCCATCGGTATCCCGGGGGCCAACCTCAACTGGGACGAGAACGACGGTCACCTGATCCGGGTGTACGTGGCCAAGGACGCCGACGGCAACGTGATCCCGAACACCTATATCGTCATCCAGGACTACGCGGGGGTGAACTACGACTACAACGACAATATCTTCCTTGTCGAGAACGTCACCACCTATGATCCGACCGGCGCCGAGGACGCCGACGGCAATGGCCGCGTGGACCTCTACGACGACGATGATGGCGACGGTACCCCGAACTTCCTCGACGATCCGACGCCGGTGGAGCAGACCGCCTTCAATGACGACCAGAGCGCCTGGGCCGTCGGAGCAGACGGCCTGACCCTGGAGGCGAGGTTCTTCGACAACGGGGGTCAGGGAGTGGCCTACAACGACACCACCGACGCGCACCAGGGCGATGGCTTCCGCTCCGACGAGGCGGTGGACATCTCCAACGGTAGCCTGGCCATCGGCTATGTGGCCGACGGCGAGTGGCTGGAGTACACCCTGAACGTGGAGACGGCGGGCACCTATACGCTGAACTTCTCCACCTCGGCGGTCTCAGGTGGCAAGTCGATCACCGCGGCCTTCGAGCAGGATGGCAGCTTCTACACCGATGCCCAGACGCAGGCCTTGCCCAACACCGGCAGCTTCACCAGCTTCACCGAGGTGGGTCCCCTGACCTTCGATCTGGAAGAGGGTGAGCAGGTGCTCAGGCTGACGTTCAACGGCGGTCAGCTCGATCTGGCATCGTTCAGCCTGGATCTGGTGGAGCCGGTGGACGACGGTCAGGACCCGTTCAACGACACCCAGACCCCGTGGCTGGTGGACGCCGACGGTCTGACCCTGGAGGCGCGGTTGTTCGATAGCGGCGGTCAGGGGGTGTCGTACAACGACTCCACCGCGGCGCATCAGGGCAACGGCTTCCGCTCGGACGAGGCGGTGGACATCTCCACGCCGTCACTGGCCATCGGCTACATCACCGAAGGCGAGTGGGTCGAGTACACCATCAACGTGGCCGAGGACGGGCTCTATGATCTTGGTTTCCTGACCTCGATGGACACCAATTTCCCCGGGCCGCGCACCATCACCGCAAGCTTTGCCAAGGGCGGCGACAGCCCCTACGTGAGCGCCTCGCCGGTGGCGGTGAACGACACCGGTAGCTGGAGCAACTTCGTGCCGACCGAGACCACCCAGGTGGCGCTGGAGGCGGGCGAACAGGTGGTACGCCTGACCTTCAACGGCGGCTCCATGGATCTGGCGAGCTTTACCCTGGCGCCGGTGGGAGCGGTGGACGATGGCCAGCAGGCATTCACCGACGATGGCCAGCCCTGGCAGGTGGGCAGCGAGTTCAGCCTCGATGCGGTGAACTATGACGAGGGCGGACAGGACGTCGCCTACAACGACACCAGCGAGGCGCAGCTCGGCAGCAACGTGCGCGGCGAGGGGGTGGATCTGTCCAACGGCGGCAGCGCCATCGGCTGGATCGAGGATGGCGAATGGGTGGAGTACACCCTGAACATCGAGCAGGCGGGGACCTACGACATGGCCTTCCTGGCCTCGCTGGGTACCACCGGCGGTGGGCAGCGCTCGATTACCGCCAGCTTCACCAAGGACGACGGCACGCCCTACGCCACCGCCACGCCGGTGGGGGTCGAGCCCACCGGTGGCTGGACCAACTATGTCGAGACCGAAAGCACCCAGGTGACGCTGGAGGCCGGCGAGCAGGTGCTGCGCCTGACCTTCAACGGCGGGTCCATGGACCTTGAGGGCTTCTCGCTGTCACGGGATGGCCAGCAGGCGTTCAACGCCGGTGGTACCCCCTGGCTGGTGGACGCCGACGATGGCCTTGCGCTTGATGCGGTGCAGTTCGACGAGGGCGAGCAGGGCGAGGCCTTCAACGAGCTGAGTGCGGCGCAGTTCGGCAGCGACTTCCGCGATACCCCGGTGGATATCGTCGGCCAGGGTGAGGCCGTGGGCTGGATCGAGGATGGCGAGTGGCTCGAGTACACCATCAACGTCGAGCAGGCCGGTAGCCACACCCTGTCCTTCGTCACTTCTGGCCCCAATGGCGGACGCAGTATCACCGCCTCGGTGGAGCAGAACGGCAGTGTCTACGAGCAGGGCAGCGTCGACACGCCGGTGACCAGCGACTGGGGCGTGTTCGTCGATACGGCGTCGATGACCCTGGATCTGGAGGCAGGCGTGCAGGTGCTGCGACTGACCTTCAACGGCGGTTCCCAGGACATCGCGTCCTTCGAACTGACCCGTGATCCGGACGCGGCGGCGGCCAACGCGGCCAGCGCCAGTCTGCTGCTGGCGGACGATCCGCTCGCCAGCCAGGCCGACGATGGTATCGACAGTCAGCCGATGAGCGACGATGTCGGGGTCCAGGGCGTTCAGCAGGACGACGCCGGCTTCTGAGGCTGAGGCTTGGAGAACAAGCCAAGGCTGAACAGAAAAACGAGGGAGGAAGCCATGTCAGGCCCCGGCAACGGGGTCTGACGACAAGAAAAATGGAGGAGGGAGGATGGCCGGGGGGCCACCCTCTGCTCCAGAAAGATGCAGCAGAGTCGCTGTCATGGAGTCCCGTGCCGGCAGGGAGCTGGCCCTGCGCGGACCGTCCCCCCCCTGAACCTTGGTCCGCGCAGTTCTTTTTCTTGCCATCATCGAGCCGAGTGGTCCAACTCGGTCCTCGTCATTTTGTTCTGCTTGATCCCAGTACTTGATCCTACTGCTTGATCCCTCTGGGGGGGGCCTTCCTGGAACTGGCAGTCTGCGCGTGCGCATGGCGCCATCGAACCAGCGGTTTGGTGATTGCTCTTTCGTCATTCCTCACGCATGGCCCTAGTGAGCATATCGCCATTGAATCAGTGGTTTGGTGATTGCTCTTTCGTCATTCCTCACGCATGGCCCTAGTGAGCATATCGCCATTGAATCAGTGGTTTGGTGATTGCTCTTTCGTCATTCCTCGCGCATTGCTCTAGCGAGCATGTCGCCATTGAATCAGTGGTTTGGTGATTGGTCTTTCGTCATTCCTCGCGCATTGCCCTAGCGAGCATGTCGCCATTGAATCAGTGGTTTGGTGATTGGTCTTTCGTCATTCCTCGCGCATTGCCCTAGCGAGCATGTCGTTGATCGGTTTGGTGATATAGCTGGCGAAGCTTCTCTCCCCGGTGAGGATCATCACCTCTGCCGGCATGCCTGCGACAAGACGCATGTTGTCGGTCAGCTGCGATTTGCCCAGGTCGGTCACGCCGACGCGGACCTTGTAGTAGCGCTGGCGGGTGGCCTCGTCCTCGAAGCTGTCGGCGCTGACGCGGACCACCTCGCCGTCGATGACATTGGACAGGCGCTGGTTGAAGGCGCTGAAGCGGATTTCCGCCGACTGGCCGGGGTAGAGGTGATCCACATCGTGGTTGGGGACGCGGGCCTCGATCACGAAACCGTCGCCGGCCGGGACCAGGTCCAGCAGCGGGTCGCCACTACGTACCACGGCGCCCAGGGTATGTACCTGCAGGTCCACCACGGTACCCGCCACAGGGGCCGTGATTCGCGTGCGCGCGAGGGTGTCATTGAGGGCGACCAGGCGCTCTTCGGCGTCGGCGACCTCGGCCTGGACCTGACGTAGCGCTTCGCCCACCTGCTGTTGAAATTCCTGCAGGCGAATCTGCTTGTTCAGGGTGTTTTCACTGATATGGGCGCGCAGTCGGGCGATCTCCGAGGCGTGTCCCGCGTTGTCACTCTGGTACTCCAGGCTCTCGCGCTCCAGCTCACGCAGACGCTGGCTGCTGATCATGCCGTCACGAAACAGCTTGCGGTGGTTGGCGACCTCACCCTCCAGCGAGTCGATGCGTTGCTGGGTGATCGAACGGGTTTGCCCCAGGCCGGTGATCTGCTCTTCCAGTTGAAGAATCTGCTGGTCCAGGGCGGCCAGCGTATCGTCCAGCGATTGCCGGCGTACCTCGAACAGCCGCCGCTGCACGCCCAGCACCTCCTGAACCCGCGAATTGCTGGACGCGATCAGTTCCGGTGGAAAGACCAGGCTGTCGCTGTCGGCCTGTTCCGCCAGCAACCTCACCTCGCTGGCCCGAGTGATCAGGTACTCGGTTTCGGCGATGCGCTGCTGCGCCAGCGCCTGGGTGTCGTCCAGCACGATCAGTGGGTCGCCGGCTTCCACGTGATCGCCGTCCTCGACCAGCACGTCGGCGACGATGCCGCCTTCCAGGTGCTGGATCGTCTTGGTGAAGCTTTCCACCGAGACCGAACCGGGGGCGACCACCGACACTGCCAGGTGAGCGGTGACCGACCAGACCCCGAAGCCGCCGAAGGCCACCAGCAGGATGGCAAGGCCCCAGCGTCGATAGGGCCGAAGGTCCACCGGTACTAGATTCTCAGGACCGGCGGTGGCCGAGCTCGAGTCGATGGCGGCGGTCTCGACGGGCACCGAAGTAGAGACTTGAGCGCTCATCGTGGTGTCCTCGAGCTGTTGGATGAAGGGGGATCCGTTGGCAGCGGGTTCGATGGCGCAACGCCGAACGGGGCTCGTTGAGAAGAGGGCGTGCCGGCACCGGCGACTTGCTTCACCACCCGTGCCGAGGACACCGTTCCCTTGAGTCTTGCCCCGCCGGCCGGTGAGGGAGGAGCCAGGGACGTCACTCGGCCGTTGTCGAGGAACATTACCCGGTCGACCTGGGCCAGCAGGCGCTGTCGGTGGGTGATCACCAGGGTAGTGGTGGCGAGCCGGCGCAGGCGGACCAGGGTTTCCACCAGGGCTCGCTCACCGCTTTCGTCCAGATTGGAATCGGGTTCGTCCAGCACCACCAGCGATGGTTCGCCGTACAGGGCTCTGGCAAGGCCGATGCGTTGACGCTGGCCGGCGGATAGACCCGTGCCGCCGTGTCCGATGGTGGTGTCGTAGCCTTCGTCGAGCTTGAGGATCAACTCGTGGACGCCGGCCAGGTGGGCTGCCTTGAGTACTGCGTCGGCGTCGACCGGGCCGAAGCGAGCGATGTTGTCTGCAATGCTTCCGGCCAACAGCTCCACGTCCTGGGGCAGATAGCCCAGGTGGGGCCCCAGGGTGCTGCGTTCCCAGCGCAGGATGTCGGAGCCATCGAGGCGTACGCATCCGTCGAGACTCGGCCAGATGCCCAGGGCTACCCGTGCCAGGGTCGATTTTCCCGAGGCACTCGGGCCGACGATAGCGAGTTGTTCGCCAGCCTTGAGGTCGACGCTGATCGCGTTGAGTGAGGCGACGGTCGCTCCAGGCGGGCCGGCACATACCTGCTGGAGGGAAAGCTGGCCCTTCGGGGCGGGCAGCGGCATCGGTGGTGATGGCGCCTCGCTGTCGATGAGTTGGCCCAAGCGTTCGCGGGCGTTACGGGCGGCGATAAAGCTCTTCCAGCCATTGATCAGTTGATCGATGGGGGCCAGAGCTCGCCCCAGCAGGATCGAGCCAGCGATCATCATTCCTGGGGTCAATTCCGCCTTCAGTACCAGCCATGCCCCCAGGCCGAGGATCAGCGACTGGGACAGCAGCCTTAGTATCTTCGAAAGGTGGGTGAGTACACCTGAACGATCACTGGCCCGGGATTGCAGTGCGAGGGAGTCACGGTGCTGCGACTGCCAGCGTCGCTTTACGCTCTCCAGCATGCCCATGGCATGGAGCACCTCGGCGTTGCGCAAGTTGGCGGCGGTTTCATCACGGCTGGCGACCTGGTGGGCGCCAGCCTGTTTCAGCAGACCCCGGGTGCAGGCCTCGTTGATCGCGGCCAGGGCCAGCAACAGGATGCCGGCGGCCAGGGCAAAGAGCCCGTAGAGCGGATGAAACAGCGTTAGTACCCCCAGGTAGAGGGGGATCCATGGCGTGTCGAAGAAGGCGAGCAGGGCGGGGCCGGAGACGAACTGGCGCAGCGTGGCCAAATCATCCAGCGCCTGGGTCGAGGTGGCACCCGGACGGCGCAGGGCCTGATCGTAGATGGCCTGATGGATAGCCGGCTGGAGCCGTTCATCCAGGGCATTGCCGATGCGCACCAGCAGTCGCGAGCGAACCCACTCGAGTCCGCCCATGACGGCGAACAGGAACACCACGACCAACGTCAGCATGACCAGGGTCTCGACGCTGCGACTGGCCAGCACCCGGTCATACACCTGCAGCATGTATAGCGAAGGCACCAGCATCAACAGGTTGATGAACAGGCTGAACAGTCCGACGTCGAAGAGGCCGCGTCGGCAGCGAAGTATCGCCTCCCGAATATTGTAACGGGTGGGGGTCATGTAAAGGCGTCTCGTTTTCTGGATTTGCGGCGAAGTTCTGGTGGTGTTGGCAGCCGGAGCGAAGAGCGATGCCTGATGTCGTTTAGCACCTTGTCGTGCAGGGTGTCCGAAATCTGATGGAATGAAGTATGGAGTTGGCAGGGAGTGAGAGGCTAGGGAGAAGTTCGCCGAAACGACTTTTTTAGAGCTTACAAATCTATGTAAAACGGCATAAAAATGAAGAATCTCAATAGATGTTTCCGTATTCTTTTGTTGAATTTTTGAAGAATTCTGTGCTGTTTTTGTCGACGATTATTGTGAGGAATATTGAAGTCATTGTTTTTAGAGGGAGTAAATAGGTTTTCGGCCGCTTTTAGATGCGTCAAAAAAGTTCTGTTGTGGAAGGGCGAGTTGATCAAGACGAAGTAGTTGGATCAAAAAAAACCCTCAACTTCTGATGTTGGTGTAAGATATTTGCTATTTGTTTCCGAATGTAAAACGGTTTTCATGGGGTATGACATGTAGAAAATATATGGAGTCACCATGAGCAGTAACGATGAGATGGTCAGCCCGATCACGGGAAGAACCGCCCAGATGTTGGTGGTGCCACAGGATGCCGATCTTCTGGTTTGGCAGGCGGAAGAGGGCACCATCATCGACGTTGGCGGTAGACCCTCCGGCGCTGTCACCGAAGTGGTGTCGGGTAGCAACGCCAGGCCCGGTGCTGTCGACAATGCCTATGTGGATCTTGGCAGGGATCCCGGTGATGGTGTCCAGTATGACATCAGTGTCGATACGGCAGGCAGCTACCAATTGACCCTGCGCTATGCCAACGGCAGCAACAGTGATCGTCCGTTGGCGCTTCAGGTGGATGGCGGCGTCACGACGTCGGTGAGCTTTCCTGGAACCGGTGGCTGGAGCAGCTGGCAGGAGGTGACGGTCGAACTTGAGCTTGAGCCGGGTTCGCATCAGCTGTTTTTGTCGATCCCCACGGCGGAACAGGGTGGCGTGGGCCAGGGACCCAACCTGGATCAGCTGACACTGGTAAAGGTGGAAGACGAACCAGATCCCGACCCTGACCCAGATCCTGATCCTGATCCCGATCCCGATCCCGATCCCGATCCCGATCCGGAGCCGGAAACAGGCATCATGTCGTTCGAGGCGGAAACCTTTACCATCGACGATCAGGAGTCGGATCCAGGCAGCCCGGCCGATACGACGGCGCGCCTGGAAGCCGATGGCGTGGATTCGCTCAGGCCTGGCTACAGTGGCGAGGGTTACCTTGACCTGGGCAACGATGTCGGCGATGCCGGGGTATTCGAAGTCACCGTGGAGGAAGGCGGCAATTTCCGACTGGACGCCCGCTACGCCAATGGAGGCAACGCTGATCGCCCCATGGCGCTCTACATTGATGGCGTCAGGGTAGGCGAGTTCGAGTTTGCTTCCACCGGGGCTGGTGATGATGGTTGGCAACGCTGGCGGGAAGAGTCGCTTGAACTCAAGCTCGAAGCCGGGACCCATTCTGTTCGCCTTGAGAATCTCACGTCAGGGGGGGCCAACCTTGACCTGGTCAAGCTGTCTCCGCTCGTCGTCGAGCCCGGCGAGCGTCCGACACTGAAGATCAACTTCCAGCCACAGGGGGCCGACGTTCCCGAGGGCTATGTCGCGGACACCGGCCAGGCCTTTGGAACACAGATGCTGGAAGTGGACGGCAAGACCTACCGCTACGGCTGGGTCACCGAGCAAAGCATTGCCGACGGAACTGAGAACGGCACCGATCCATTGTCGCTGGCGAGTCAGGGTGCTTTTACCCTGGTGGATCGCTCCGAGCGCTTCGTCGGCCTGGACCCGCGCCAGGCGACCTTTGCCCAGATGACCAGCGAGCGCGACGGCTTCGTCGATGCAGGCTGGGAAATTGAGCTGGAGCCCGGTTTCTACGAGGTGACCATGTCGGTGGGCGACGCTTCCGGCAACTTCGACGCCTTCTACGGGGTCAATGCGGAGGGTGTTGCCTTCACCGATGCCTTTGCCCCAGGGCGTCCAGACGACTTTTCCATCGATGCGACGCCGACCAATGACACCGAGGGCCTGCGTTCGGATCTGGTCACTCGGGTGGTTGAGGTGACCGATGGTCGTCTGACGCTGGATGCGCTCGACGTCGACAGCAAGAACGTCAAGCTGCAGTATCTGGAGATCCGACCGCTGCCGGACCTGACTCCGGAAGATGACCAGCCAGCGAGCCTCGACTATGCGCACTTTACCGATGCCCGGGCCATCGCCGGTGTTGCTACCAATACCGTTGTCGTGGATCTGGACAGGGAAGACGGTAGCCTGCCCACCGGAGTCGATCCCACCTCCGATATCTTCGTCGGCGTTCAGGTGGTCGAGGGCCGAGGAGGCGCACTCCTGAAGAGCCTGAGCGATGGTTCGGTACGGTTGTTCGAGACCGTCACCGGCATCGAGGTGGCGTTTGATATCAACACCACCGGCGGTTTCGATTCACTGACCCTTTCCCCCAAGGAAACGCTGAAGCCTTTCACCAGCTATAGCCTGGTGATCGATGGCTTTCAGGATCGTGGCGACAACAGCGACAGCAGTTTGCCGACCCGGGAATTCCTGAAGTACACCAATACCTTCGTTACCGGGCCGGAACCGGATATCCTGCCCAGTGATGTGGCCTTCGAGGGAACGGTGGAGTTGAACGGTTCCGTCGACGGAGCCTTCGGTTTTACCTCCCTCGAGGTCAGCGCCGGGGGTGATGCGCTGTACGTGGTCAGCATGGGCGGCCAGATCGTGCGCTACGCGCTGGACCCTGAGGACGGCTCGCTGGGCCCCGGGGAGGCCCTGTCGCTGGCCCTGGATCCCTTCATGGAGCCCGACGCCGACGCCTTCAACAATCGGCGGGGTATCATCGGCATCGCGGTGGACCCGACCGATCCAAAGGTGTTGTGGGTGACCGACAACTATCCGATCCCGCTGTCCGGACGCGACACCTCGACCCCCGACTTCAGCGGGCGCTTGTTGAAGATTACCCTGGACGAGGGAGACGACTTCAGCGGTAGTGCCGAAGTCTACCTGACCGGACTTCCCCGTTCGGTGGCGGACCACGTCACCAACAGCATCGAGTTTCGGGAAAATCCGGCGTTTGATGCAGAGGCGTCGCCCACTGAACCCTCGCATCTGCTTTACCTGACCCAGGGGTCCAATACCGCCATGGGGGACGGCGACAGTGCCTGGGGCAATAGGCCCGAACGTCTGCTGTCTGCGGCGGTGTTGGAGGTGGATCCGACGCGCTCGCCGCCCGCTGGTGGCTTCGATGTCACCACCGAGCCCCTGCCGGAAGACCAGACACGCTTCCTCGACGTCGACAATGACCTGAAAAATGCCCCCATTCCCATGGAGGAAGGGCGCTTTCTGGTGTTTGACGACAAGGGTGTCGCCAGCGTCCAGGACGCTGATGGCCTCGTGCTGGAGAGCTTCTACGATCCCTTCGTCGATGATGCCGTGGTCAAGATCTTCGCCACCGGGGTCCGCAACGCCTACGATCTGGTCTGGCACTCCAATGGCTACTTGTACACGCCGACCAATGGCTCGGCGGCGGGCGGTGCCGTGCCGGATGACCCCTCGACGCTGATCGACGAATCGGCGACCAACGTGGTCAAGCAGGATGACTATCTGTTCAAGGTCGAGCAGGGGGGGTACTACGGCCACCCGAATCCTCTGCAGGACGAGTACATCCTTAACGGCGGTAACCCCACCCGGCTGGAGGACATCAACGAGGTCACGTCCTACGATCCAGGCATCGAGCCCGACCCCAACTATCGCATCGACGATGCCTACTCGCTGGGGGAGAACCGCTCTGCCAACGGCGCGACCGAATACGTCGGTGATACCTTCGGCAATGCCTTCAAGGGCAGTCTGCTGATCACCGAGTATTCCGGAGGAGACGACATTCGCTGGATCACGGTGAATGCCGAAGGCAAGGTCATCGGTGACGACGTTCTTCGGAATGCCGCCGGCAAGGTCATCACCTATACCGATCCTCTGGATATCATCGAGAACCCCGCCACAGGGCGCCTGTATCTGGTCACCCTGAACCGCCGGACCGGCGAGAGTCAGCTGGTCCGCCTGGATCCCGTCGAACCCATGTCGTCCGGAGGGGCTGGCACTGACTCGATGAGGATACTGGCAACCATCCAGGCCGAGGACAACACCCCTGACGACGGCACCAGCGCCACCATCAGCGAGGGCGGCGCTGCCGAGATCATCATCCGTGAAGGGATCGCCAGTGAGGTGCCGGGGCTACAGCCGGGCAGCTTTGGTAATGACGGCAATCTGGATGACAACGACGGGGTCGGTGGCGGTTACGCTGATTTCGGCAGGAACTCGGACGATGCCATCACCTTTGGCTTCACCCTGGAAGCCGGTGATGGTGGTGACACCGTACTGCGGGTGCGCTATGCCAATGGTGGCTTTTCGGATCGACCTCTCGAGGTCTTCGTCAATGGCCTGAGTGTGGGTATCGCCGACTTTCCACCGGCACCGGACAGCCTCGAGGGTTCCGACCGCTGGCGTTTCTGGATGACCCAGGATATCGAGGTGAACCTGACGCCGGGCGATGTCGAGGTGCGTTTGCAGTCGGTGTCCCGGGCTGGGCCTAACGTGGATCAGCTGGAAGTGGTGCACGAGCCTTCGCCCGGTTTCGGCATCTACGAGGCCGAGGATGCACTGCTCAACGGTCCTCGAGTGATCGAAGTGGGTGACGTGCGCGACGTCTCGGAGAACGCCTACGCCGACTTCAGGGGCACGCAAGACCAGACCATCACCTGGTCGATTCGTGTCGAAGAAGCGGGAACCTATGAAATCGGTTTCCGCTACAACCTTTCTCAGACCAAGGCGGATCGACCGCTGTCTTTCAGTATCAACGGTGTCGCCCAGGATGAACTCGACTTCGCAGGGCTGAGTGAGAATAACGCTGACTGGATCTATCATAACGTGCTGGTCAGCCTGAAGGCGGGGATCAATACCCTGGTAGTGACCGCGCCGGCGGCGGTTGGGCCGGACATGGACCTGTTGTGGGTGCCCGACCAGTCGTTGGAAGCGATTCGGGCCGCCGTTCTCGGGCCAGCCGACGCCACCGATGGCGTGCGCATCGAGCTTGAGGATCGCATCTCGGCGCTCAGCGTCGACCCGCGAAGCGCTGACTTCTTCTTCGAGGTCGATACTCGAGGCCTCTACCGGCTCGATCTGGCGGCGAATGCCGGTGTGCTGCGTGGCGAGGATCTGGCCCTCAGTCTCAATGGCAAGCCGTTGACCGTGATGTCCTTTCCCGGAGCAGGAACGGCGGGTGAAGAGTCCTACTACGTCGAGCTGGAGCCCGGGATCGAGTACCGCCTGCACATGGTCTCCGATGATCTGTGCAGTCAGCGCATCGACTACCTGGACGTGACGCCAGTCGCCGTCACTGCCGAGGCCGTGGCCCACCTGGAGAGTGGTGACGTCAACTACTTCAGTGATCGCCTGTTGTTCAACTATCTCGATGAAAACAACTTTGGTGGCCCGGATCGGGACTTCAAGGAAAGTGCTACCGCCGTCATTTCCAATGATGGCAGCGACCCGCTGACTATTCTTGATGTCTCACTGGATGGCCCCTTCGTGCTTGCTGACGCGGCGGTCCTTGAAGGGGTGACACTGGCACCGGGGGAATCGCTCGAGATCAATGTATTGTTTGATCGAGCGAATTATCGTCCGCCCGCCAGCAACGCCGATGACGGCAGCTTCTTCGGGAGTCTGAGGCTGGTGACCAACGACGCCGATGCCCCTGTCCAGGAGTTGACGCTTGCCGGGTTCTGGCAGGCTCAGGATGAGGGCGGCTGGGAACCGACCGTCGACGAGGTCTGGAATGTGGCGGGATTCGGCAACCGGATCGGCGGTATTCCGACGGACGGTGGCGCCAGAGGCTCGGCCTTCGATGACTACGGTTTCTATCGCGCCGTCAGCGAGGAGGAAGTGCTGTCGCGCTACTGGACCCTGGCCGACGGGGTCGATGAAGCCAAGGTGAGTCAGATAGTCGCACTGCATGGGGCGGGTGTGGCTGCCTTTGGACTCCACGCCTTCAAGAATACCTCCCAGGATATCAAGTTGATCCGCCACGATGCGGACCAGAACCAGTCCTTTCTGCCGCTGACCTATCTTGATCGTCAGGAACCGGCAGCCACCTTCACCCGAGACGATATTCCTGACAATTGGGGAGGCAACGATCTGTTCGGCCTCGAGGTGGCCACCCTGTCCTCCGATCCCTCGTTGAATCCTCCCGGCAAGGGCAAGCCACCGGCGGATTCGCCGGATCTGGAGCGTGGCTACTACGTTCGCGTGTTCAAGGCGCTGGACGATGAAGGTAACGAGATTCCTGATACCTATCTGGTGCTTCAGGACTATTCCGGATCCAACCTCGACTACAACGACAACATGTTCGTTATCGAGGGTATCAAGCCGATGTACGAAGGCAACGGTGTCCCGCCGGAGGAAACCGACCAGGTGGTGCCATCGTCGCGCTTCACCGTGGCCGCCGAGCAGGGTGAGTCTGCGCAGGAAGTGCCCGATGTGGTCGATCCGCTGGATCTGCAGGGCCTGCCCCAGCAGCAACCCGACGAACTGTTCTGACAGGCTTGCCACTGTCAACCGTGTGAATGCCGCTCCCCCGGGAGCGGCATTTTTCTGGGCGCCGGATCCAGAGAGTAGTTGTCGCTGTTGGCAGACACCGGGTGTTGCAGGGCGTCGACAGCGGCGAAAAGGCGACCTTTGCGTTAGGCTGGTGTCAATTTGAACGGAAGGAGTCATGCATATGCGAACCGCTGGATGGATTGTTTTCCTGGTGATGGCCGTGTTGATGGTGGGCTGCAGCTATGACCCCGCACGGGTCTCGCCGGAGCCACTGATCATCATCGATGACGATCATCGCGACCATCGAGATCATGACGGTGGCGACTTCTGTCCGCCGGGACAGGCCAAGAAGGGTCGTTGCTGAAGGTGGCCGGGAAGTGCGCATGAAGACAGTGAGTACAGCCGTACTTTTGCTCGTGCTGATGGGTCTTGCGGGATGCAGTTACGATCCCGCACGGATCAGTGCAGAGCCCTTGATCGTCGTCGACGACCATCGTGACCGCGACTACCACCGTGACCGCGATTACCACCGTGATGACGACTGGCATGATCGCGATTGGGACCATGACCGCCATCGCCACGATGATCACGATCATGACCATGATCGCTATTACGACGACCACGATCGGCGTGGCGACTTCTGCCCGCCGGGACAGGCCAAGAAGGGTCGCTGTTGAGAAGACGCCGAGTCTGACAACGGCCGCCATGCCCCCGCCACAAGGATGCCCAGGCGACAAGCGTTGAGGTCGCGTGAAGCCGGGCGTTCGCCCCGGCTTGTCAGGCTGTTCGGTGAGCGGCATGGTAGAGGTATCTTCTTCAGGCGAGGCGATCGTGAGCCGGATCGATCTCAGGACCAAGACCCTGGCCAACGAGCACGTCTCCCACGTGCACGGCTACCACCAGTTGATTCTGCCCACCTGCGGCAGTACCGAACTATCCCTTGAGGGGCGGGAGCAACGGGTCACCGCCGAGCGTGGTTGCCTGATTCCAGGCAACTGCCATCACGACTACCTGGGAGACGGCAACAATCGTACCTTCGTGCTCGACGTGCCGGTGGTCTTCGGGCTGCCAGACGTCGACGTGGCCCGACTGTTCGAGCGACCGCGTTTCTTTGCGGTGCCCCCCGAATTGCAGCGACTTGCCGACAGCCTGATGCGGCAACTGGATCAATTCCCCACCCTGGGCAACGATATCGCAGCGCTTCTGTTGCGCGCGCTCTATCTCCATCTGGAGGCTTCCAGCGAAACCTGTGCCCCAACACGATCGACGGGCGTCAGCGGTCGGCTCGATCTGCGTCTGCTGGACGACTGGATCGATAGGCACCTGGCCAGCGACATTCGCGTGGATGACCTGGCGTCCTTGTGCGCGCTTAGCCCCGGTCACTTCCACGCCAGCTTTCGCCAGGCCACCGGGATGACGCCGCAGGCCTATGTTCGCCGACGCCGGTTGAGCCACGCCCAGGCGCTGATCCGTCACAGCGAGTTGCCGCTGGGGCAGATTGGGGCGCTGGTGGGCTTTCGTGACCAGGGCAGTTTTTCCCGAGCTTATCGCAGGGTTCATGGGGTGGCGCCCTCCCAGGAGCGCACAGGTTTCTAAACAGCGATTCAGCCTCTCTCCGCTCTCGCGCTCAGCCACCTGTCACTTTTCTCCTCTCGTCGCGGTGACGTTGTGGCCGACGACACGGTTTGCCTGAGTCCCGGGCAAGGTTTTCGTAGTCTCGGGCAAGTTGACGATGGGTTTCGCGCATAGCCTGAAAAGGAGTCTCTCGGCGCCGGCCTCGATTCGGCGCCATCAACAATGACAACAACCATGACAACAACCGGAGTTACCGATGTCTTCGACCTCCCTTCCTGCCTCCGCCCGCACTGACGACCGCATTGCGGCTGACCGCCGCTCGCACGATAACCACGAGGTAGGCGCCCGGCGTGGCCGTGGCCGTCGCCAACAGTCCAGACAGCGGCGACGAGCGCCGATGCTGGCGCTCGCGGCGTTGCCGCTGGCGCTGATGGCGTCCCAGGCGCAGGCTCAGTCCTACGAGATGGCCATCGCTACCCTGATCCCCGAGAACCTGACCAACAACGCCATCTATCCTGCCCTCGTCCACTTCAAGGAACTGGTGGAAAGTCGCACCGAAGGCGACGTCACCGTCAGCATCTTCGGTGGCGGCCAGATGGGCTCCGAAGTCGAGACCGGCTCCCAGGTCCAGGCCGGTGGCAGGGCGCTGCAGTCCGCCATTCTGACCTCCGGCGCGATGTCGTCGTTCTACCCCGAGTATCAGGCGGTGACGGCCCCCTTCCTGTTCGATGACTGGCGCCAGGCCTGGGCCTTCTTCGATGGCGAGTGGTTCGCCGACTTCATGCAGGGCGCCATCGAACAGGCGGACATGCGCTATCTGGGGACCTTCGATGATGGTGGCGGCTTTGTCGCCTTCACCAACAACGAGCGGCTGATCAAGACCGTGGATGACCTCGAGGGGCTCAACATCCGCACCGAGGAAAACCCGGCCCACGTCGCCACCATGGAGGCGCTGGGTGCCTCCGCCACACCGCTGCCGTGGGGCGAGCTGATCACCGCTCTGGAGACCGGACTCGCCGACGGTCAGTTCAACGCGCCGGTGATCAACACCACCTTCGGCCTGGACGAGGTGACCGACTACACCACCCTGACCGGGCACGTGTACAACAGCGCCAGCTGGATGGTCAGCGAGAGCTGGTTTCAGGAGCTGCCCGAGGAGCACCAGCGGGTCATCACCAACGCCGCCCGTGAGGCGGTCAGCCTGAGCCATGGCGCTTCCGGCATGCTGGCGACCGCCAGCTGGCAGACGTCCTGCGAGATCTTCGAGGAGTGCTACCTGATGCCGGCAGAAGAGCGCCAGCGCATGGCAGAGGTGGCGCGTCCGGCCTGGAAGAGCTGGATCGTCGACGACTTCGGACTCGACGCCGCCTTGATCGACGACCTGCTGGCCGAGGTCGATGGCCTGCGCCAGTCGCTGCCGCAAGAGGCCTACAGCCGCTACGGCCAGTGATTGTCGCGGCGGGGCGGCCAGGCCGCCCCGCCAGTGCCCACCGCCTTGCCCGAGTTCTCCTGTCATGTCATCACTGCGATCTCTTCAGGCCTGGCTCCAGCGCCTGAGCGACGGCGTCAATCGCCTCGCCATCGTGTTCTGCGTCGGCTGCGTCCTGGCCATGCTGGGTATTTCGTTCACCGGGTTTCTGTACACCCTGTTTACCGGCGGGGCGCTCAGCTGGACCTATTCCCTGGCCCGCCTGTTCCTACCGTGGATCGGGCTCATCTCCTCGACCATCGCGCTGCATTCCGGTGAGCACGTGGCCATGACACTGCTGGTCAAGCTGCTGCCGCGCCCGCTGGTGGTGCTGGCAGCCGGCGCGACCCTGGCCGTCATCGGCACGCTGGCGGTGTTGATGATGTTCTACGGCTGGGACTTCTTTTCCAACGCCCGCCAGAGCTACATGGTGTCCGACAGTATTCAGATTTCCTACAAGTGGACCACCTTCGCGGTGCCGCTGACCGGCGCCATCATCGCGCTGCATCTGGTGCACGGTTTTGCACTGCTCGAGCACTTCATCGACAGCGACGCGGTGATCGAGCAGGCGATCCATTCCAATGACAATGGCACCGGCAGCAATGCCGAGCAGGCGGTCGACAGCCGTGTCGAATCCTCCGATCCCTCTTCACCACAAGGCGACGCTGTCGCCCGGGAGCCACGCTCATGACCGCCGCGATTCTGGCCTTTATCCTGGTGTTGGCGATCGGCGCCCCGGTCGCAGTGGTCATGGCGATCTCGGGGGTTGCCGGGGTCTATGAGCTGGGCGGCGAGCGCCTGGTGGGGATCATCGCCGATCGCATGTTCTCCGGTGTCTCCGGCTACATGCTGATCGCCGTGCCGTACTTCATCTTTACCGCCGAGTTGATGAACCAGGGCGGGCTGACCCAGAAGCTGATCGCCTTCAACAATGCGCTGTTCGGCCGGGTGAGGGGGGCGCTGTCTCACGTCAACGTGACGGTGTCGCTGTTCTTCGCCGGGCTGACCGGGGCCGCCATCACCGATACCGTGGCGATCGGCAAGATCATGATTCCTGAGATGAAGAAGCAGGGCTACGACGCCGAATACGCGGCGGCGATCACCGCCTGTTCCTCGATCATCGGGCCGATCATTCCCCCAAGCGTGGTGATGGTGGTGTACGCCACCCTGCTGCGGGACGTCTCGGTCATCGACCTGTTTGCCGGAGGCATCGTGCCGGGTATTCTGATGACCGTGGCGCTGCTGGCCACCAGCATCGTGCTGGCCTGGCGGCGGGGCTACCCCAAGCAGGCGCCGACACCGCTGAAGATGGCTCTGCTGGCATTCTTCTCGGCGCTGCCGGCCATGCTGGTGCCGTTGATCATCCTCGGCGGGATACTCTCGGGCATGACCACCATCACCGAAGCTTCGGGCTTTGCCGCAGTGTACGCGATCCTGATCGGCATGCTGTTCTATCGCAACCTGACCCTGGCCAAGGTGGCCCAGGCGCTCGTGACCACGGTCAAGTTTTCCGGTGTCGTGTTCTTTCTGCTGGCGACCTCGGCGGTGCTCGGCTGGTTTGTCACCCGCTCTGGCGTCGCCCGGGAGGCGGCGAGCCTGATCACCTCCCTGAGCGATGTCGCCTTCGTACAGATCTTGCTGGTGTGCCTGTTGCTGATCGTCATCGGCACGGTCATGGATGTACTGCCGGCGCTAGTGGTCATCGGCCCTGTGGTGGTGCCGGCGATGGTCAGCCTGGGTTTCGATCCACTGCACTTCGCCATCGTCATGATCGTCACCCTCAACATCGCCAACGTCACGCCACCGGTGGGCATGACGCTGATGACGGCGGCAAGAATCGCCCAGGTCCCCTACGAAAAGGCGATCCTGGCGTCGCTGCCGTTTTATACCGCCTTTATCCTGGTAGTGGTGTTGCTGGCGGGTTTTCCGGCACTATCGACATGGATCCCCTCGCTGCTCGACTGATGTGAGCAGTGACGGAGCGTCATCACCGGAGACAGATGCAGATGAAACTTTTCTACCATCCTGACCAGGAACGTCACGCGCCGCCTCAGTTCCTGAAGCGTGGAGCCCTTACCGATTCCCCCGAAGGGCCCCGCCGGGCGGAGCTTCTGAGCGAAGGCCTGGCCGAGGTCGGCCTGGCCCTGACAGCGCCGGCCGAGGTCGACAGTCCCACGCTCAGGGAGCGTCTCAAGGAGATCCACAGCGAGCGCTACCTGGATTTTCTCGAGACCATCCATGCCCGCTGGCAGGCGTTGCCGGACGCCACCGAATTCGTGGCGCCGAACGTCCATCCCTGCGGCGGCGGCAAGCACTACCCGCGCCATCCGGTGGGGCAGGTGGGCTGGCACATGCACGACATGGCCTGTCCGATGACCGAGACCAGCTTTCAGGGCATCCTGGCCAGTGCCGCTACCGCCCAGGCCGCCGCCGAAAGCATCGTCGCCGGCGGCGGCACCGCCTACGCTCTGTGTCGTCCGCCGGGGCACCACGCCGGTCCCGATCGTGCCGGGGGCTTCTGTTTTCTGAACAACGCCGCCCTGGCGGCCACGGTGCTGCGCGAGCATGTGTCCCAGGTGGCGATCCTCGACATCGACCTCCACCACGGTAACGGCACCCAGGACATCTTCTACGACCGTGGCGACGTCTGGACAGGATCGCTGCACGTCGATCCCAGCGACTTCTATCCCTACTATTGGGGCGGTGCCGGCGAGACAGGCATCGGTCCTGGACTCGGCGCCAACCTCAATGTGCCGCTGGCACTGGGCAGCGGTATCGAGGCCTTTCAGGCCGGTCTCGATGAGCTGCTCGACGCCATGGCGAGCTTCAGCCCGGACGCGCTGGTCGTGGCGCTGGGACTCGATGCCCACAAGGACGACCCGCTGGCGGGGCTGACGCTTGAAACCCCGGACTTCGTCGCCATCGGTCGCCAGATCGGTGAACTGGGCCTGCCCACCGTGCTGGTGCAGGAGGGCGGCTATCCGACCGCGGCCTTGAGCCATAACCTGGCCGCCTTCCTGCGCGGATTCAACGACGCCTGACCATAGCTTGATAAAGCCTGATAAAGCCTGATACAGCCCTGAACAGCTCAATACTTAGCCCAACGATCATCCCGCGGATGATCTCCCACAAGGAAAACACCATGAGCCCGACCCTTCACGACAGCAACGACCGCATGAGCCAGATCGCCGTGCACAATGGCACCGTCTACCTCTCCGGCCAGGTACCGGCTGACGCCAGCCAAGGCATGCGCGGCCAGACCGAGCAGGTGCTGGCGCGAATCGACGAACTGCTGGCCAAGGCCGGGACCTCCAAGGATCGACTGATCTCGGCCCAGGTGTGGGTTACCGACATGGCCGAGTTTGACGAGATGAATGCCGCCTGGGACGCCTGGGTCAGCCCCGGTCGTCCGCCGGTGCGTGCCGCGGTGGAAGCGCGCCTGGCCCGGCCGGAGTGGAAGGTCGAGATCATGGTGGTGGCCGCCTTGCCCCAGGCCTGAGGTCGCCCATGAGCCACAGCAAGACGACCGGTTTCTATTGGCACGAGCGCTGCTTCTGGCACGACCAGGGGGCGATCGGGGTATTTTCGGCGCCAGGGCCCTGGCTGCAGCCCCAGCCAGCCTCGGAGAGCCCGGAGAGCAAGCGCCGTCTCAAGAACCTGCTGGAGGTCAGCGGGCTGATCGACGAGCTTGAGGTGGTGAAGCCGCCGGCGGCCGGCCGCGAGGACCTGCAGCGCTTCCACACGAAAGACTACCTTGATGCGCTGGAGGCGGGTGATGCGGGCCTGGGTGGCGATGCCGGCGAGGCCGCGCCCTATCGCCCGGGCAGTCTTGCCAGCGCCCAGCAGTCCGCCGGGCTTGCCATCGCAGCGGTGGAGGCGGTGGCCCGTGGCACCCACACCAGCGCCTATGCGCTGTGCCGTCCACCGGGGCACCACGCCGAAGCCGATCGCGGTCGCGGCTTCTGCCTGCTCGGCAACATTCCAGTGGCGGTGATGCGAGCGAAGGCGCTGGGGCTGGTGCGGCGGGTGGCGATCCTCGACTGGGACGTGCACCACGGCAACGGCCAGCAGAGCGCCTTCTGGGACGACCCCGAGGTGCTGACGGTATCGCTGCACCAGGCCGGCAACTATCCGCTCGAGACCGGTGGCTTCGACGAGCAGGGCGGTGAGGGCGCGTCGGGGTCCTGTCTCAACCTGCCGTTGCCGCCGGGCTCGGGGCTTGGCGCCTACGACTATGCGTTCGAGCGCCTGGTGCTGCCGGCCATCGAGGCCTTCGCGCCGGATCTGATCGTGGTGGCCTGTGGCTATGATGCCTGCGCCAAGGACCCGCTGGGCAAGATGCTGCTCAATAGCCATGCCTTCGGACGCATGGCCCAGTCGGTCAAGGCGCTGGCTCAGCGATGTTGTGAAGGGCGCCTGGTGGTCGTCCACGAAGGCGGCTACTCGGAAGGCTATGTCCCGCTGTGTGGCCACGCCGTGATTCAGGCGCTGGCCGACAGCGACATCGGCGTGGATGACCCACAGAACGACGAGATCGCCGCCTGGGGCTATCAGGCACTGCAGCCCCACCAGCGTGAACTGATCGATGGCTGGCGGCGCGACTGGCCTGGGCAGATCACCGAGGCCCGCGACGACAGCCAGGCTGAAGAGGCTATCGCCTGCGTCTGTGGCAGGGACAGCGACGCAAACAGGAACAGGGACAGGGAGCCAGGCACATGAGTGGACTGCACCAGCGCGACGGCTGGATCTGGAAGAACGGCGAATGGCTGCCCTGGCGGGAGGCCACGACCCATCTGCTGACTCATTCGCTGCACTATGGCATGGGCTGCTTCGAGGGGGTGCGCGCCTATCGTGACGACAACGGCAATGCCCGGCTGTTTCGGGTCCACGAGCATACCCGACGCCTGCTGGACAGCGCCCATATCCTTGACCTCGAGGTGCCCTGGAGCCATGAAGAGCTGATCGAGGCACAGAGCCAGTGCCTGGTCCGCAACGGACTGACCGATGCCTACCTCAAGCCCACCGTGTTTCTCGGTCCCGAGGGCCTTGGGCTGCGCGCCAAGGCGTTGAGCTGTCAGATGATGGTGGTGGCCTGGGACCTGGGACCCTACGTCAGCGCCGAGACCGCTGCCGTCGGGCTCAGGGCCCTGACCTCGTCCTGGGCGCGCCATCACGTCAATATCAGCGCCTGTCGGGCCAAGACCAGCGGCCACTACGTCAACAGCATGCTGGCATTGAATACCGCGGTGAAGGCGGGCTTTGACGAGGCGATCATGCTTGACGCCGAAGGCTACGTGGCCGAGGCCAGCGCGGCCAATGTCTTTCTCTATCGAGACGGGGTGTTGCACACCCCGGAGGTCACCTCCTGCCTGCAGGGGATCACCCGGGACAGCGTGATCCGATTGGCGCGTGAGGTGTTGGGCGTGGAGGTGCAGGAGCGCCGCATCACCCGCGATGAGCTGTACATCGCCGACGAGGCCTTTGTTACCGGCACCGCCGCCGAGATACTGCCGCTGCGGGAGCTCGATGGTCGCCATATCGGCGCCCGCGCGGGAGCTCCCGGGGTCGCTGAGCCGATAGCCGTCGATAGCCTGACGGCAAGACTGCAGCGACTGTATCGCGACGTCTGTCGAGGTCGGTTGTCACCGGCGACCAACGGAGATCGCCATGACCTGGCGCGCTACGCCGACTGGCTGAACCTGGTCCCGACGGATAACGAAGTGGATATCGACACAGACAGCGACTAGGTCGGTTTACACAACCAGGCGGCTGCACGATGGCCACAAAGAAAGGCGCCACGACCCTTGAGTCGTGGCGCAGCTAGCCGTCTTTCCTCCCTGGGGCAGCTTCCCTGTGCCCGTGTTGCTCCCTTGGCGCTTCCCGCGCCGTCGCCTCCGTGACGCTCGAGGGGCAGTGTCCCTTGCCCGGTGTCGCCTGAACACAGAGGTAGTATCGGCCAGGCGTGTGTCACTCAGATAACCGCCTCATGACCCTTTGGTGACATCCCGGCCACAGGACTTTTCTGGTACCATTCGCGCCGCCTGTTACCGGCGAAATGCCCAGGCGCCGTCACGTACGGCAGTCGAGGCCGTCTCGCCAGGCACCAGGCTTGGCACGAAAAGCCGGCGAGCGCAGGCGCTTTTCAGACAAGCCTTGATTGCGCAAACCCTCTCTCGAACTTAAACCTGGATTCGTCTATGAACGCTGTAATCCTTGCCGTGCTGGTGATGGTGGGACTGTCGCTGGCGCGGGTCTCCGTGGTGCTGGCCCTGGTGGTAGGGGCGCTGGTGGGCGGCCTGGCCGGTGGTCTGTCCATCGAGGACACCCTGGCGGCCTTCAACGACGGTGTCGGTGGCGGTGCCAAGGTGGCGCTGGCCTACGCCACCCTCGGTGCCTTCGCCGTGGCGATCTCTCGCTCGGGCCTGCCGGACCTGCTGGCACGCCGCCTGATCACTCTGCTGGGGCAGGAGTCCAGCGCCTCCCGTCAGGCCACGGTCAAGTACCTGCTGATCGGTAGCGTGCTGCTGGTGGCGATCTCTTCCCAGAACCTGATCCCGGTCCACATCGCCTTTATTCCGATCCTGATTCCGCCGCTGCTCAAAGTGATGAATCAGCTCAGGATGGACCGCCGCGCGGTCGCCTGTACCCTGACCTTCGGCCTGACCGCGCCCTACATGTTGCTGCCGGTAGGCTTCGGGGCGATCTTCCTCAACGACATCCTGCTGGCCAACATCAACGAGGCTGGCGCCGCACTGGGCCTCGAGATCGACCGCGCCATGGTCCCCATGGCCATGGGCGTGCCGGTCGCCGGCATGTTCCTCGGGCTTCTGGTGGCGGTGTTCCTGTCCTACCGCAAGCCTCGGGTCTATGACGAGGTGGAGCTTGGCAATGCGCCGGCCCACGGCCATGGCCACGACCACAGCGAGATCGAGGAGCCTCACACCCTGGGCCTGATCATGTCGGTGATAGCGATCGTCGCTGCGCTCGGCATCCAGCTCTATACCGGCTCGATGATCCTGGGTGGCCTGGTGGGCTTTTCGCTGTTGTCCATGGGCGGCATCTTCCGCTGGCGCGAAGCCGATGATCTGTTCACCAGCGGCATGCGCATGATGGCCCTGATCGGCTTCATCATGATCTCGGCCTCCGGCTTCGCGGCCGTGATGACCGCCACCGGCGAGATCGAGACGCTGGTCAGCGCCAGCGTCGAGGTGATCGGCGACAACCGTGGCCTGGCGGCGCTCTTGATGCTTCTGGTGGGGCTGTTCATCACCCTGGGCATCGGCTCGTCGTTTTCGACCATCCCGATCATCGCCGCCATCTTCGTTCCGCTGGCGGTACAGTTCGGCTTCTCCGATCTGGCGACGGTGGCCCTGGTCGGCACCGCCGCCGCCCTGGGTGACGCCGGCTCCCCGGCGTCGGACTCCACTCTCGGGCCGACCTCCGGCCTCAACGTGGATCGTCAGCATGATCATATCTGGGACAGCGTGGTGCCGACCTTCGTGCACTACAACATCCCGTTGATCGGCTTTGGCTGGCTGGCGGCGATGACGCTGTGATCGCCCACCGGAAAGCCCAGACGCCCGCGCTATTCGCGCGGGCGTTTTTTTGTGCGCCAGGCCCGGCCCGAACATCGACGTGTGAGCCGCCGCAATAGTGAGACATGAGTGCTACGGGTTGTGCAGATCCGTCGATATGGTCCACGCTGGGGGAGACTCATCGACCGGTGGGTCGTGGCGCTCCCGGGAAGATGAAGGAGTTATCGAGCCCAGGGCGCAGCAGGACACTTGTTCACAGATGGAGAGGATCGACACATGGACAGGAGCGACAAGATGTTGAAGGCACGCGTATTTGCCGGATCGTGCTTGCTGGGGGCAGGCCTGCTGGTAACTGGCGCCGCCCACGCCGCCACGGAGGTAGAGATGCACAGCGTCAGCACCGACGGTATTGGCGACTCCCTCGGCACCATCAGTTTCGAGGATAGTGAGCATGGTCTCAGGATCACGCCCGACCTCGAGGGTCTGGACACCGGCATCCACGGCCTTCACGTTCACGTGAACCCGAGCTGCGAGCCGGCCGAGAAGGACGGCGAGACGGTTGCGGCGGCTGGCGCCGGAGGCCACTTCGACCCGGAGGACACCGGCACCCACCAGGGCCCCTACGGTGACGGCCACCTGGGTGACCTGCCGGCGCTGGCGGTGGGACAGCAGGGCGAGGCGACACTGCCGACCCTGGCGCCGCGCATCAGCGAGGAGGACCTGGCAGGTCACGCCATCATGATTCACGCCGGTGGTGACAACTACTCCGACGAGCCCAAGCTCGGCGGTGGCGGTGCCCGCGTCGCCTGTGGCGTCATCGAAGGCTGATCGACGCCACCCCCGACATGGCCATCCAGGCCCCGCTCAGGCGGGGCCTTTTGCTGTAGTGACGTCAGTCCTGGCGATCGTCGCTGGAAGGGGGCAGGTGCGCCTCGAGGGATGACAGCAGGCCGCGCAGCAGCGAGAGTTCCTTGCGCGTGGGCGTGGCCCGGGCGAACAGCGCCTGGAGCTGTTCCTCGGTGCGAGCGTGGGGCTGGGTAATAAAACCACTGTCGCGCATCACCCGGCCCAGATGTGCCTGAAAGTGGGCGATCTGCTCGCGGGTGGGCTGGCGCAGCCGGGACGGTGTCCCCGAGGTGGCGACGTTGTCGGTGTCGGTATCGGTGTCGGTATCCGTGTCGGCATCGCTATCGACGGCGGCATCGACATCAGGGCAGGGGAGTCGGCGCCAGGCCCGGCGCAACTCGTAGGCCAGCACCTGCACCGCCTGGGACAGGTTCAGGATGCCGTAGTCGGGATTGGCCGGAATGCTGACCTGATGCGAGCACAGGCGGATTTCGTCGTTGGTCAGGCCGAAGCGCTCGCGGCCGAAGACCAGTGCCACCGGGTCATGCACCGCGTCCTTCACCAGCGCCTGGGCCATCTCGTCCGGTTCGTCATAGTGAGGCAGTGGCAGGCTTCTCAGCCTGGCGCTGGCCCCGACCACCCTGACACAGTCATCGATGGCGTCCTCGAGACGTTCCACCACGCGGGCGTTTTCGACCACATCTGCCGCACCTGCGGCCAGGCGGGTGGCCTCTTCATCGGGAAAGACGCGTGGATTGACCAGCACCAGATCGGTCAGGCCCATGGTCTTCATCGCGCGAGCGGCGGAGCCGATGTTGCCGGGATGGTAGGTCTGGACGAGAACGATGCGCAGATTGGCGAAGGGCAAGGCTTGAGTCATGGAGCACGGCAACCGTCGATGGGAAAACGAGCGACACCATACCGCCACTTTCGCCCAAAGCGAAGGGGCCGCGATGGCGGCCCCTGAGACGGTGGTGGAAAGATCAGGCTGTCTGTGAACGATACCGCCTGAGGCTGCGGCTGAACGCCACCAGCATCACCAGCATCACGCCGAGCATACCCCCGAGGATCACGGCGAGCGCCATCACCAGGGCCTTGCCGGGGCCCTCGGGCTGTATTGGGCGATAGGCCACATTGACCACCTCGACGACGTGGATGTCGTCGGCGGTGATGCGGTTGGCCCTCAGCAGAGTGTTTTCCTGGCGTAGCTGGTTGTAGGCGTCAATGAACGCCGAGTCGCTCTCGCGAGACTTGAAAGCCTCGATACGTCGCTGGTGCTGCAACTGTTCGAGCTGCTTTTCGATCTGACGGATGGCCGGCGAGGAGATGGGCTGGTCGAGCCCCTGCTTCAATACCTCGTGCTCGGCCGCCAGGGCTTCGGTACCCAGGAAGTACAGTGGTAGATCATTGCCGATGCTGACGTTGTCGTAGACGATACGGGCGGCGTCATCGGCGTCTCCCAGCGATAGTGGGGACGTCGGCTTGGTGATGCCAAGCATGCCGGCGATCTCTTCTGCTACTTCCAGGGTGCGAATGCGCTCCTCGCGGGAAGCGCGCTCCGCGGCGCGTTCGGCGGCAAGCTGATCCTGGAGCTCGAGCCGGCGAATCGAGTGCTCCTCGCTCATCCGCGTGACGGTCGCGTCAAGCTCGGCGTCGTAGGCCTCCAGGTGGGCTTCCATGTCTGCCTCATTGCGTGAAATGGCGCTGGCCAGGCTACGATCGACGCGCGCGAGCAGGTCTTCGGTGTACTGCCGCTGCGACCACTGGAAGTACTGGTTCAGCAATGCAGCGCCGTCGATATCTTCACGATAGGAGAAGCTAACCTCCCCGGGGCTACCGGAGGCGAGGTCGCCAGGCGCGACCTTCAGCTCTCGGAACTGCGTGCGAAGCACCGTGCCTTCGAGTTCCGGAGCGCTATCCTGCATCAGCATGTCGGCGTAGTCGGGGTGCTGGTCGAGGAAGCCGCGGAAGCGCTCGTAACTCCCCAGGCGGATCTCCAGTTCGGAAACGGCTTGCTGGGGAGTGATGGCAATCCCCGGAATGCGGTTGATCACATTGAGACCATCACTGGTCTCGGTGTAGGCGAGCGAAGAATGGTATGACGGTGTGGATGCCACCAGATAGAGCGTCGCCAGTGCGAGGCAGGTTGCCATGCTGACGGCGATCCAGCGCCATCCGTTGATCAGCATGATGGCAATGTCTCGCAGGTCAATCTCGTCAGAGGAAGGATGCTCAGGTTGATCGACGGCTTGGTGGTTGAAAGAGTTCATGCGTGAGGATTCCAGACAGCAAGCCTCGCCGTCAGAGCGAGCAGGTGAACGAGCAGGACAGACACTTCCGCAAGAAGAAAATGAGAGGTGTCGACCAGGTCCAGATACAGCAGGAAGATGGGCGCAAGTGCCGCGGCGAGCATGATGGCCGCTGAGATATAGCGTCGTTCGCTGAACGCCAGAGCGCCCGGAAGCAGCAGCATCATGGGGGATGCCACCAGGTGTTTAAGTGTTGACATGGCGTTTATCAGCCCTGCGTGAGCCAAGGGATAGTGCTTATATGCACTTTATATTGCGGTTGAAAGTAGCAGGGAGAATGTAAGTATGTAAGTCTATGTTAACTTGAAATGCGCATAAGGACTGGTCGGTTTATTAAAAATACAACGTTTATATGCTGATATGAGTTTAATTGATTTTTTATGTGCTGATTCGATTGATCACCGAGGTGCTCTGTAAAACATGACCAACCAAGGTCTGACAACACGAATGGCACTGAGGCAGCGTGGTTTCCAGAGTGGGGTAGGCATATTGTTCCCACTTGATGCCAGCTTGACGTTCGCAGGCGCTATGCAGGATAAGCCATGATGCCCAGGTTGGCGCGCACCTGTTCAGGGAACCAAGGGTAGTGGGTGAAGCCGGGGTGGTGTCCAGCACGGCCAATGGTGCAAGGAGTGATCCGTTGTTCCCTTTGGCACCTGAATTCAACCAATAAGCGTGACAGGCAAGGTGGGTAGGGACGAGGCGCTTCCCCGAGTCAGGCCATGATCTGACTCGGGGCTAGTGCTGGAGGACGGTGAGAGCCAGCGGATCGTGGCTAAGGGTGCAGCGCTGGCGCTGCCAGGTCGGGTTGGCAAGATCAAGCCCGCTGGGCCCTGTAGCGCTTGAGGCTTCGGCTGAACGATACACACATCACCAGCATGACGCCCAGCATGCCCCCCAGTATCACGGCAAGTGCCAGCACCAGGGCCTTGCCCGGGCCTTCCGGACGGTTCGGACGATAGGCCAGGTTGACCACCTCGATGATGTCGATATCGTCGGCGGTGACGCGGTTGGCCCGCAGCAGGGTATTTTCCTGGCTCAACTGATTGTAGGCGTCGACAAACGACGAGTCGTCGGATCGTTGCTGCAACGCTTCGATTTGGCGCTGATGCCGCAATTGCGCGAGCTCTTTCTCGATTTCGCGGATGGCAGGCGTGCTGGCTTCCTGCTCCAGGCTTTGTTCGACGACCTCTTTTTCTGCGGCCAGTGCCTGGGTGCCCATGAAGTAGAGCGGCAGGTTTGTCGCGTTGCCGCTGTCACCGTGGCTAACTTGGGTTTGTCCGTTTTCTCCGAACGCCGGCGGTGAGGTGGGCTGGGTGATGCCGAGCCTCTGTGCGATGGCCTCAGCCTGGGTCAGAGTGCGAATGCGCTCCTGGCGAGCCTTGCGCTCGGCATTCTTTTCGGCCTGAAGCTGGTCATCGAGTTCGGCTAACTGAACGTCATGTTGCTCTTGCAGCCGTGTGATCTCGACGTTCACGCTGTCCCGGTAGGCTTCCAGAAGTGCCTGCATCTCTTCACTATTGCGTGCCAGCGCCGTTTCCAGTGAGTGTTCGGCGCGCTGCGCCAGAACCTGGGCATATTGCCTCTCCGTCCATGCCAGATAGTCATTGAGTAGAGCAGCCCCCTGCAGCGACTCTGGATACACAAGGCTCAACTGGTGCGGGCCTGTCCCGTCTTTGCCGGGACGCGTAACCTTTAGCTTGTCGAAGTAGTGAAGGCGCAGATGCTCATCCAGGGTCACCTCCTGTTCGTCGGCCTCCGACTGGGCGATGGACTGCCACTCGGGATGGTCGTCGATGAAGTCGCGCAGGTTGCCGAAGCTACCGAGCTTAAGTTCCAGTTCTGTCTGAGTGGAGGCTGCCGAGTAGTCGATGTCGGGCATCTCGTTGAGAAGACGCAGTCCTTCCGACGAGGGGGTGTAACTGGTCGACGCACGGAAGCTTTGCGGGGCTATGGCGACAAACACCAGGGCCAGCACCACGGCGGTGGCCACGCTGCCAAGGATCCACTTCCAGCCGTCAAGCAACATCAGGGCGATGTCGCGCAGGTCTATCTCATCATCGCGCCGATAGGAAAGCGCGGGAAGTTGGCTGTCGTGATCGGTCACCGCTGCGGCCTCCACAGTGCCAGATGCATGCTGAGGACCAGGCCATGGGTAACAAGATTGAAAGACTCCGCCAGGCGGGCGACGACCAGGCTCATCAGCCCCAGTGCTGATGCGGCCAGTGGTGACAGCCAGGCAAGGAAGACGAGGGCGGCATGCAGGGAACGCCCACCTAACAGAGTAAAGCCCCCGGGAAGCAGCAAGGCGATGGGGCCGAGAAGTAGTAGCCGAGAGGGTGACATCGGAGAGTCCTGATCGAGCGTTGAGGAATTGGCGGTCGATGAGTCATCGGTGTGCCACAGGGGCAACCTTCAAGGACGGAAAACCACGGGCTATCTGCTGGGCGAACAGCCTAGCGATGTGGACGCGGCGCAACGCTGCTGTAGATCAGGAAGGGGGAAAGTACAGGTCGCCACGCTGCGTCGTCCTGACGAAGATCAAGGACGTCGCAGCCGTGGTCTGGGCTCTTGGGTGTCGTGCCGCTGACAGGGCGGAGCGAAGGGGAAGCGCGGCAGAACTCGTTGC